>NZ_JBNJNE010000001.1:4822500-9645001 GCF_050936235.1 Spirillospora sp. CA-108201
CGACCAGGAACGCCACGTTCAGGTCGCGGGCGACCACCGCCAGGACGATCGCCAGCGAGCCGACGAGGAACGAGGCGAACCGCGCGACCGCGACCTCCTGCGACTCGCGCGGGCGGCCGAGCATCAGCACCTGGCCGAAGTAGTCGTGCGCCAGCGACGTTGACGACGCCAGCACCAGCCCGGACACCACGGCGAGGATCGTCGCGAACGCCACCGCCCCGATGAACGCCAGCAGGACGTCCCCGCCGGCGCGCCCGCCGACGTGCTCCCCGACGGCCCGCGCGAGCTGCGGCACCGCGGTGTTGCCCGACGGGTCCTGCGCGACGATCGCGGACCGTCCGACCAGGGCCGCCGCGCCGAAGCCGAGCGCGAGCGTCATCAGGTAGAAGACGCCGACGAGGCCGATCGCCCACGACACCGACGTGCGCGCGGCCCGCCCGTCCGGGACGGCGAAGAACCGCGTGACGACGTGCGGCAGGCCCGCCGTGCCGAGCACGAGGGCGAGCGCGAGGCTGATGAAGTCGAGCTTGTTGACCACGGTCCGGTAGGCGTCGCCCGGGACGTCCTGCCCGTACTGGAGCCCGGGGCGCAGGAACGCCTCGCCCTTCCCGCTCGCGTCGGCGGCCGACCCGAGCATCGCGCCGGCGTCGAACCCGAACCTGCCGAGCACCAGCGCCGTCAGCACCACCGCGCCGGCCATCAGCAGCCCGGTCTTGATGATCTGCACCCAGGTGGTGGCCCTCATCCCGCCGAACGCCACGTAGAGGATCATCAGCGCGCCCACCGCCACGATCGTGACGGTCTTCGCGGTGCCGGCGTCCATCCCGAGGAACCGCTCGCCGCGATGGATGCCGAGCAGCAGCGACACCAGCGCCCCGGCCCCGACCATCTGCGCGAGCAGGTAGAACACCGACACGGTCACGGTGGAGACGGCCGCGGCCCGCCGCACCGGGGCCTGCCGCCGCACCCGGCGCACCAGCACGTCCCCCATCGTGAACCGGCCCGCGTTGCGGACCATCTCGACCAGCAGCAGCGCGAGCAGCCACGCCACCAGGAACCCGATCGAGTACAGGAACCCGTCGTACCCGTTCAGCGCGATGATCCCGGCGATGCCGAGGAACGAGGCCGCCGACATGTAGTCGCCGGCGAGCGCGATCCCGTTCTGCGGGCCGGTGAACGTCCGCCCGCCCGCGTAGAAGTCGTCGGCGCCGCGCGTGGTCACCCGCGCCCGCACCGTGATGGCCAGCGTGATCAGGATGAACGCCAGGAACAGCCCGAACGTCAGCGCCCGCCCCGTCACCGCAGCTCACCGGCCAGCGGGTCCAGCCGCCGCCGCGCGTACGCCAGGTACCCCACGGTCAGCGCGAACGTCGAGGCGAACTGCAGCAGCCCGAGCAGCAGCGCGACGTTGACGTTCCCGGCGACCGTCCGCGCCATGAACCCGCGCGCGAACGCGGCCAGCCCGACGAAGACGAGATACCACCCGAGGAACCCGGCCGCGACCACGACCGCCGCCCGCCGGAACCGCCTCCGCAAGAGCAGGAACCTCTCATATCCCGCAACAGGCGCCAGTCCCCCCGCCATTCGGTCCCCCCGCCCCTTCATTACTCTCCGCGTCCTTTCGGTCGCCCTATGAGAGCAAAGATTCGCCGACCGCAAGCACCGTTTGACGAGATCCGCATGACGGAGGCCGGAGGCGGCCACACGGCCGCCGCGGTCGAACGCCGGCCGCGACCGCCCAGGTCAGGTGGGGGACGACGGCGCGTTCGGGTCCCATGACGGGGCGGGGGCGGCCGCCCGGGGCGTGGCAGATCAACGGTCGCGGGCAGGGCCGGGGCACCACGGGCGGCCCGCTCGCGGGTCCGGGCGCGCGAGCGCGGCCGGCGCCGTGCCCGGACCGTCAGCGTTCGTAGCGGCGGTGGCCGCGCCTGCCCCGGATGGCGGCGACGATCGCGACGCCGATCACCGCCAGGCCGATCTGGAAGACCAGCTCGATCCAGTCGATCCCCCTCGTCGTGGCCACGCCGACCCCCTGCGCGATGGCCGTCCCGACGAGCGCGGCGACGATGCCGACGATCACGGTCATGATGACGCCGATGGGCTGCCGGCCGGGCAGCAGCAGCCGGCCGAGCGCACCGATGATCGCGCCGATGACGATCGCGGTGATGATGCCTGTGATGTTCATGTCCTGGCCTGTGCCCATTACGGCCCGGACGTCACTTTTCCCTCTCGCCTCCCAGGGACCGCAGGTCGTCGAAGGTCAGTGCGGGGCCGCCGAGCTCGCCGGGACGCCCGGCGCGCAGGCCGTCGACGATCAGGTCGAGATGCCGGTGCGCCAGCTCCTCGCCCGTCTCCCGTGGCAGCGGGCCCGGCAGCGGGCGCGACAGCCGCACGAGCAGCATCCCGACATCGCCGTGGGTGACGTCCGAACGCAGATCCCCGTCCTTCTGGGCGGCAGCGACGAGTTCCTTCATGACGGCGACGCCCTCGTCGCGGGTGGCGGCGACCTCCGCGTCGTCGAACGGGATCTGGTCCAGCAGGACGGGGAAGACGGCGCCGATGCGGATGTCCAGCACGCGGTGCATGTAGCGGACGAGGGCGGTGAAGGCGGTCTGCTCCTCGTCCCGCGCGCGCTTGACCTCGTCCCTGGTGCGCTCTAGGGCGTCCAGGGCCACGGCCCTCGTCAGCGTCTGCCGGTCTGGAAAGCGCCGGTAGAGGGTGGCGATTCCGGTGCCCGCGCGCCGCGAGATCTCCTCCAGCGGCGCGCCCGGTCCCTGCTCGACGAACACCTCACGGGCGGCGGCGAGGATCCGGTCGCGGTTGTCCCGCGCGTCGGCCCGCAGCGGCCGCTGCTTCGCACCCATGAGCCCCAGCGTAGTGGAGGCTTGCCCTCCGATTCTCGTCGGAAGTCCGCAACTAAGTGGAGACATAACCTCCGGCCAATGCTACGGTGCGAGTAAGTGGAGAAAAAACCTCCGAAAGGAAGAGATCATGAACACCGCCGCCCGGCCGCAGCCCCGGACCCGCACCGCCGAGCCGCTGACCGTCGACGCCGCCGGTGTCGCGGACGTCCGCGCCGCGATCCTCGCCTCCCGCGAACGCGGACTGCCCCTGACCGTCCAGGCCACCGGGCACGGCACGGTCGTCCCACCGGACGAGGGGCTGCTGCTGAGGACGTCCCGCATGTCCCGCGTGCTCGTCGACCCGTCCCGCCGCACCGCCCGCGCCGAGGCCGGCGCCCGCTGGAGCGACGTGATCGCCGCCGCGGCGCCGCTCGGCCTTTCGCCGCCGTCGGGCTCGCACGCCTCCGTCGGCGTCGCCGGCTACACCCTCGGCGGCGGCGTCGGCTGGCTGTCCCGCCGGTTCGGCTTCGCCGCCGACCATCTGCTGCGCGCCGACCTCGTCACCGCCGACGGCCGGCACCTCACCGCCGACGCCGACCGCCACCCCGACCTCTTCTGGGCGCTGCGCGGCGGCAGCGGCAACTTCGGCGTCGTCACGTCCCTGGAGTTCCGGCTCCAGCCCGTTTCGACGGTCTACGCGGGGGTCGCGCTCTTCCCGGCCGGACGGTCCACCGACATACTCACGTGCTTCCGGGACGAGGCTCCTACGCGCCCCGACGCGCTCACCGTCTCGGTTGCGGTGACCAAGCACGCGGACTACGGCCGGGTCGTCGCCGTCCGCGCCGTCTATGCGGGAACCGCCAAGGAAGGCGCGCGCGCGTTGCGCTCAATCTGGAAGGCCGCAGGCACGCCGCTGCACGCCGACTTCCGCCCGATGCCTTACGCCGAGACCGAGTCGCTGGGCGGTACTCCGCCTCTCCACTTCCACCTGTACGCCGACCTGCCCGACGCCCTCATCTCTGCCATCGCCCACAGCGACGCGTCCGGAATCGAGGTCCGGCACTGGGGCGGCGCCATGGCGCGTCCCGCGCCGGACGCAGGCCCGGTCGGGCACCGCGACGTCCCGTTCTCCCTCAGCGTCGACGGCTCAGCCGGTGACGCCGCTCCGCTCGCCGCTTTCGCGACCGGCGGCTCGTTCCTGAACTTCCTGCACGACACGTCCAGGACGGCCACCGCCTACACCCCGGAGAACTTCCGGCGGCTGCGCGAGGCCAAGCGCGCCTACGATCCGCAGAACGTGTTCCACCGCAACCACAACATCCGGCCCGCCTGAAAGGCCTACCTCCGTATGACCCGCATCGGCAGGGCCCCGGCAGGACGGAACGTGATCTCCGCCCGCACGGGCACCGCCACGCCCGGCACCAGGTCGAGGCGGTGCGTGCGGGCGATGGTGGCGAGGACCAGGGTCGCCTCCAGCATCGCGAACCCGGCGCCCACGCAGATGCGGCGCCCGCCGCCGAACGGCAGGTACGCGTACCGGGGATGTTTCTGCTCACCCATGAACCGCTCTGGCTGGAAGCCCTCCGGATTGGGCCAGACCTCGGCGTTCCGATGGATCAGATACGGCGGCACGGCGATCGTCGACCCGGCCGGCACCCGCGCTCCGGCGACCTCGTCGTCCTCCAGAGCGTCGCGCTCGATGGTCCAGGCGGGCGGATAGAGGCGCATCGCCTCCGACAGGACGGCCTTCGTCCAGGGAAGCCGGTCGACGTCCTCGGCCTTCGGCTCCCTGCCGCCGAGAACCTCGTCCACCTCGTCCTCCAGGCGGTCCCTGGCCGCCGGATACTTCGACAGGAGCATGAACGTCCAGGCCAGCGAAGCCGCAGTGGTCTCGTGTCCGGCCAACAGAAGGGTCAGAACCTCGTCGCGGAGCTCCGTCTCGCTGAACTGACCACTCTCCTTGAGGAGATGCAGCAGTTCGCCACCGGACGAGCCCTTCACGACTCGCTGGACCATGTCGTCCAGGTACTCCAGAGCTCCCCCGAGCCCAGGCACCCGCCGATACACGCCGCGCTTTGCAGTCGCTCCGGGCAAGAAGGTTCCGATGACGGCCCCCCTTTGGAGCGCCTCAAGTGCTCGCCCCGTTTTCTCGGCTTCCCCTTCGAGCTCGCTGCCGAACAACGCCCGTCCCACGATGCCCAACGTGAGCCGCCGTAGTTCTCCTGCCGCATCCAGCGCGACCCCGTCGGGCCACCGTTCGACGACTTGTGCGGCCGTGCCGGTCATCTGCGGCGCGAACTCGGCGACGTGCCGCTGCGCGAACACCGGTTGCACCACCCGCCGATGCCGCCGCCACGTCCCGCCTTCACTCGTCAGGAGCCCGTCCCCGAGCATGGCCCGCAGCGGCCGGTACGTGAACGCCTTGACGTAGTTGTCCTGGTTGGCGACGAGGATCCGCTCGGCATGCTCGGGACGCGACAGCAGGAAGAACGCCCGGTTCCGCCCGAACGGCACCCGAACGGCGTCCCCGTAGGTTCTGGCGAGCGCCCCGTAGGTGTCGAGCGGGCTCCGGGCCATCCGCCCCCACCACCGGACCGCCTCGACCTTGCCCGGCCCCCGTACGCCCCGTTCGTCCATGCCTCAACCGTAGGAACCGCCCCGACCCACGACAACCCACTACTTCCCTAATACGGATGAGGGCGCAGATGGCTCACACACCGGATGTGCGCGCGAACCGCCGCTTCCTATCGTCCCGAAGCATGATCACAGGAACCCGGCCGCCCCTCGTCGCCCTCGGTGAGGGCCGCGTCGAGCTGGACGCCCCGTGGAGCGGTACCTGCCCGGCGCGGTGCGCGGCGCGGACAACGACGGACGGCAGATCATGGGGTGGGGCTGCTCCAGCACCAACTACCTCCTGGCCGGAATGATCATCGAGAGCGTGACGGGACACCCCTACGGCGACGAGATCCGTCGGCGCGTGATCCGTCCGCTCGGACTGCACGACACCTTCGTCCCGCAGGACGCCCCCGGCATCCCGGGCCCGCACCCCCGCGGCTACGTCCGGCCCCAGTCCGACCTGGTGGACATCACCCGCCTCAACCCGTCCGTCGCCGGAGGCGGCATGATCTCCAGCGCCGCCGACCTCGACCGCTTCCTGGCGGCCCTCCTCCAGGGACGCCTGCTGAAGCCCGCGCAACTGCGGGAGATGCTGGACGCCCGCCCCACGGGCCGCACGTCGGGCTCCAAGTACGGCCTCGGACTGCAATGGGTCCCCGTCGCGAACTCGTCGACCTGCAAGGACGGCTTCTGGGGCCATGACGGCGACATGCCGGGCTTCAGCGTTCGCGCGGGCGCCACCACGCACGGGCGGCAGGCCACCGTCATGGTCAACCTCAACCCCGGCGGAGGCCCCGCCCTGGACGAGGCCATGAAGGCCGCCCTCCCCAGCGCCCTCTGCACCCCCTGAGCCGCTACACAAAGTGAACATCAGCGTTCACTCTCGGCGTCTACCAGGACGGGTACCACCTGCGGCAAGTAACAGTCAGTAGCAATCTGACCACATAAGGCCATCGTCGCACACTGACGCACAATCACTCTCCGTGCAACTCTAGTCGCGCGGCGTCACTCATGCCGCAAACCACGTCATACGAAACGGAGAGCCCCCCGATGGCCAATTGGAAAGCGCGCCTCCTGGTGACCACGACCGCCCTGGCCACCTGCGCCGCGACGATCAGTCCCGCCGCGGCGACCGCCGCCCAGGCCGCCGGCGTCACGGCCCGGCCGGCCCTCGCCGACCTGCCGCCCGGCGTCATCAAGCTCGAAGACGCCGAAGGCTGCCCCCCGGCCACCCTCTGCCTCTACCAGCACTACAAGCGGCAGGGTCCGGCCTACGGCATCGGCGCCGGCTACAAGGTCGACCTCAACGACCTGCCCATGGGCGACGGCACCGCCGCGAACAACGTCTCGTCCTGGGTGAACAACACCCACAGCGTGGCCGTCCTGATCGACTCGGACGACAAGACCCGCCCCCTCTACCCCGGCCAGCCCCTGGAGGAGCCGCAGACCGACAACGACACCGTCGACCTGGTCGACTGGGCCTGACGACAAGACACGGCCCCGCTCCTGAACGCCGTCCGGCCGGTGCCTCCCACCCGGCCGGACGGCGCCCCAATGCGGCGAAAGGGCCTCTCGGCAACCGCCGCGCGGCCGCCACCTCAGCACGCGCGTCCCGCCGAGCCGGACGCTCCCGCCCCGCCTTCGACGCAACGTCTCGCCCGCTCCAGCAGCGCCCGCCAGGCACCCCCCTGGCCCGTTGTGCTTGCGCCCCGGCACAAGAACAAGACGGTAACTAATTGACCGTCCGCGCTAGGTGCGGGCGGCAGCACAACGGAAAGGAGCGGGAGGACGTGGCTACCCGCATACGAAGACGCAAGTACAAAAAGTGGTGGGTGCTGGAAGTCGGCACCGACAAGATCGTCTCTGGGCCGTACGACAACAAGGAAGAGGCCGAGGCGGCAAGGCCCTCCGGGGGGCGCTGACCGGCGCCCCCGAACGACCCCTGGCTCCCCGCTCCCCGCAGGGAGCCAGTTTCTTACCGTCTCCCCGGAACCGCATCACGCGGATCAGAAGCCACCCCAAAAGACATGACCGGAGAGCGAGCCGGCAACCCGGGACGCCAGGCCCGTGCCGCCTTTCGAGGTCCACGACCTGCCCGGCCTCGGCGTCCGGTCTGACCCTGCGGGCCGCCCGCACCCGCGCGTAGGCCGCCCTCCCTCGCCTGCCACTGCCTGCTGCTCCCGGATCCTCCGCCACCGCGTCGACCGGTCGAGCCTCACGCTGATCTGCACTGCGGCCATAAGCGCTCCGCTCGGCGAATGCGCATAGCAGCGCGCGATGTCGCCACCATTACGCAGGCAGATCCAACACGAACAGGGCAGTATGCCCGCTGTTCGTCATAGCGGCCATCGCCGGCACTGCCCTCGTCCACTACTGGCATGGCCACATCGGCATCAGAATGTCGGAACCCGTGACCGGGCGAGGCCGTTGGAGGGGCGTGGCGGTCATCGCGTTCATCACGATCCCCGGGCTCGTGATCGCACTGGTCGCCTTTGCCGTGCTCGATCGTGCGGGCTTGTGGGCGCACCGCAGGTTCCACCTGCCTTGGAGGCGGGACGAGGTGGGCCGCCCGGTCTCCGCGGTCGCCGTCGGCGAGCTGGACGCCTTCTTCCACGGCACGCACCGCCATCAGCAGGAGCAGCGCCGCTCCTCGCTCATGCTGCGAGACGAGGAGGACGACGGTGCTCCCCCGCGCACGCGCATCGATCTCGACACCGGCACGGCCACCGTGCGCCGTCCGGCAGGTTCCGCTTGATCGGCCACGTCGTCCAGAACCGAGCGAACGAACCCTGGGAACGCCTGAGGCCGGACGCGTCCTGAGCCGCGGACATCGGGCCCGCTCCGCCCCGCCGCCCGATCCGGGAGACCGAATGCGGCGAAGGCTTGGCGGGCTTCCCGGTCAGCGTTCGATGGCCGCGAGGACGTCGTTGGCGATGGCCTCGTCGATCCTGCCGTCGGGCGCGCCGCCGACGCCGATGCCCGCGATGGGGAACCCCTTGTACTTGACGGGGACGCCGCCGGGCAGGACCAGGGTTCCGGGGATCTGCTTGATGGTCTCGTTTCCGGCCAGAGCACTGGTCGGCTGGCCGAAGGCCACGGCGGTGTAGGCCTTGCGCTTGGCGGACTCGTAGGTCTGCGGGCCTGACTTGCGCAGGCGGACCACGAGCCGGATGGTGCCGGCCCGTTCCATGATGACCATCGTCACATGCTGGTTCCCGTGCCGCCGGGCCGACTGCACCAGGGCCTTGGTCGCCCGGACGAGCGCGCTGTCGGTCAGGACCCGTTCCGGCGCCGTGGCCTTGCCGTGCCCCCCGTGCCCCCCGTGCCCGCCGTCGATGCTGATGGCGGAGGCCGGCGTCCCGGCCGACGCCGTCCCCGCGACCCCGAACGTCCCGGCCGCGACGGCGCCCAGCACAACGGCTCCGCCAACGAAATGCCTGATCGACATGGCTCTCCCCGATTCCGCGACATGCAGTCACATAGAGTGATCGTTCAGACATGGACGGTAATTGGATGGGGACCCGGGGACAACCTGCTCCGCGCCGTGCGCTGATCAACTCTCGGAAAACGAATCCCATGGGTTCCACAAGGCGCGCATCGGCGGAGACGTTCGCGCGATCCAGCCCCTCGGCCGGCTGAACGCCGCCGCGAACGCGAGGCCGTGCTGATCGAGCAGATCCCCGACGACCCGGTGCGGACGCCGTACGACCTGAGCCTGATGGGCGACGCGGCCCGTCCCGATGGCACCTGAACGAGCGTCGGGGCGCGGTTCAGCGGGTTCGCGCCGGCGGCACGATCTCACCAACAACGCCCGAGGCCTCCAGGCGGACGACGGTGGGGCCGCGCTCGCACTCCCAGGTGGTGACGTTGGCGAACGTCGTCTCCCCCTGGCGCCACAGCCCCCCGTCCTGGTGGATATGACCGAACAGGTGAAGTCTGGGACGGATCTGCCGCACCCGGGCCAGCAGGTCCTCACAACCGTGACGTCCGGGATAGGCGTTCGCGTCACCGATTCCGAGTGGAGGCCCATGCGTCACCAGGACGTCGACGCCGTCCGGAATCAGGGCCCATTTCTTCGCAAGAAGACGGCCCCGCGGAAGATTGAAGGCCCACTCGTTGAACTTCGGCTGCCAGGGACTGCCCCAGAACGTGACGCCGTGGATCTCCGTTCCGCTGTCCTCCAGATAGCGGATGCCGCGGTCGGCCAGGACGGCGCGAGCCCGTGCAGGCTCGTCCAGGAACATCCAGTCGTGGTTGCCTGCGACGACCACCTTCGTCCGATGCGGAAGGGCTTGAATCCAGTCCGCGGCGTCCTCGAGTTCTCCGAGGTCCTTGCCGCGCCGGCACAGGTCACCGGCGTGCACGAAGACATCCCCCTCGGGGACCGCGAGCTCATGGTGATAGGTGTGCGTATCGGCAACCGCAACAATCCGCATTATCCCAGCGTACTGAGTATCCGCACCGCACCTGAAGGCTGAGACCACCGGATTTCACCCCACGCGCCGCCACAGCCGAGTCGGCGTGTGCAGCCTTTCTCACCTGCGGGCCGTCCCCTGGATGCCGGGGGTGCTGATGTATCGCGGGCGTATCGGGAATCGCATACGTCCCAGCAACACTCATCGGTCTTCGATGGCGGCGCGGACCACAGCGGTCTGCGCCGACGGCATGGCGCCTCGGTTTTCGGAAGGTGACCACGAAAGAGGGAAAGGCCATGGCCACGGACGGAAACTGGGATCGGCGTTCGCTGTTGCGAGGCGCGGCCGTGGTGGCCGGCGCCGCCGCGGCGGCGCCGCTGCTGGGCGAAGCGACCAAGGCGTTCGCCGACGGCGGCGACGCGGACGCCCTGTTCAAGGCCGGGCAGTTCGAGCAGGCCGGCCGCGCGTATGAGGAGATCCTGAAGACGGACCCCGGGAACCTGCACGCGGCTCGCCAGCGCGGCTATGTCGGGCTACTGAGCAACAAGTTCCCCGAAGCCGAGAAGTTCCTCACCATGGCCCTCAAGCTGGCCCCCGACGACAAGGAGACCAACGCGCTCCTGGGCGACTGCTACATCCGGCAGGACAAGTACTCCCTCTCCGTACCACGCTGGGAGGCGGCCGGCGAGGACGCCTACGCCAAATGGTTCGCGGCGGTCGGCGGCGACGCATACGAGATCCACGGTGACACGGCGCGGGTGCCATTCGAGCAGACGGACCCGGAGCCGCAGGTCAACGCCTCGGTCAACGGCGGGCCGACGAAGCCCTTCAGTTTCTACACCGGCGCCGGGTGGCTGGGCATGAACGCGGCAGTGGCCAAGGAGGCCGGACTGCGCTCCGTCCACTCGGTGAAAAGCGACTTCGAAGGCCGCATCATGTGGTCGCACTACGGGGTGCTGGAATCCTTCAAGCTGGGCGACATCGAGGTGCGCAACATCCCGGTGAACTGGTCGGAGGCCGAATCGGCCGATGACGCGCCCCCCAAGACCAACGACGGCCTCATCGGCACGTGGCTCTTCTACCACCTGCTGACCACCTTCGACTACGCGGGCGGGGCGCTGATCCTGCGCCGCCCGACGTCCGAGGCGACCAAAAAGGTGCGGGCCAACGCCAAGCGGGCGGGCGCCCAACCACTACCGCTGTGGCTGGCCCGTGAGCAGATGCTCCACAGCCGGGGCAGCCTCACCGGCAGCGCCGGGACCGGAACAGCTGTGATGGGCGTGAACCTCGGCGGAACCGGCGAGATCGTCGCGGGCATGTCCGGAGAAACGTCCAAGAAGCTGGGGATCCGCACCGACTCCGACCGCCCGCTCCAGACGTTCGGCCACGGCCACCCGACCGTCACCTACCCCTGCTACCCGAAGGAGGTCCGCCTCGGCGACGCCGTCGCCAACGACGTCTACTGCGAGACGGACCCGAACATGCCGATCAACGTGCCCTGGCCCTTCGGCCCGGGCTTCGACGCGATCGGCCACTCGCCTGACCACTCTCGCCCCGGGCGCCGGAATCGAACCGCAAGGTCCGCAACCCCCGGCGCCCCGGGCACCCCCGGCGGCCCGCACAGCAGAAGCCCTCGACGACGACCTGCCCAACTCCGACGTGACCGCCAAACTCGATCAAGGCCAAGGCGGCCGGCCTGCTCCGCCGTGGCGACCTGTCGGTGAGGGCTGATCGGATCAGGGCTGATCACGGCTCCTGACCTGCGAACGGGCGGCCCCGTCCTCCATGACCGGGGCTTGGCTCTGGGGCTTGACCTCAAGTTCGCTTGAGACTGCAAGGTGATCTCCATGAGTACAGGGAACGTCGCCGCGCCGGCGCGCGAGGCCGACATCGAAGCAATGAAGCACGTGGTCGCCACGGTCGAGCACTCCCAGAACAACGAACTACCCGACGAGTTCGTCGGTCTGTTCCGACCCGACGCCATCTGGACGACGGGCGGCGGCAAGCGGCTCTTCGGCCGTGAAGCGATCTCCACGTTCACGCACCAGGTGCTCCCTGGCGCGATGAGGGACTCGACGGTCACGTTCGAGGTGGAACACGTCCTGTTCATCCGCCCCGACGTCGCCGCCGTCAAGGTGCGGCAGGTGTACGAGACCCCAGACGGGCAGGACGTGGGCACGCCGATGCAGGGTTCCCGCAACAACCTCCTGCCTGACCATCCCGTCTGCCGTCATTCCACCTCGCAGGGTCAGCGGGCCAGTTCGAGGAACGAGGTTGGAGCGCCCACTGGGCGAACGACCTTCGCCCCGGCCCCGACGGGAAGGCCACCTTCAGGCTCACCCCCCTGACGACCGCCACCGTTCAGCAAGCGCCGCCGCCCCCTCGACCGAAAGCCGGAACGCAGCGGCTCGCAAGGAGACCCTCATGGGAGCTGGATTGAACCGGACGGGCCGGTGACCCGACGATCGCGATCGGGAGTTCTTCTGATCGTTACCGGCTCCGGTACCTAGGATCCGCCCATGCCTGAACTCACCGTCGTCACTTCAAGCCGGGTGCCCTCCGGCAGCCCTGTCCTCGATTTCGACCTCATCGACCGCGATGGGCGACTGCTCATTGTTTGCACCGACTTCGACAGTCGCGTCTTCTGCTGGGATCCGACGACCGACCAGTGGACCGCGCACCGGCTCGACATCCCGTCAGACGCGTTCCCCGCCGTCGAACTCACCGAAATCTGCGCGGCGGTCGTCGACGGGCGAATCGTGGTCGGCGGCGGCGGGGACCACCAGGACTTCGCGCAGTGGGACCTGGAGACCGGCACGGTGCTGGAGGGTGCCGACGGTGGGGGCGTGAGTTCGGCTCGCGCGGTGACACTCGGTGGACGGACCCTCTTTGTGATCGGCTATACCGGTCCGGCCATAGCGGTGCAGAGCCCGGCCAAGCATGACGGCGCCGATACCGGCGTTCTCGACGGGGAAGAGCCCCGGGAAGACGAACGCGACTCCTTCTGGACCGAGACCGACGAGCTCGAATGCGGTGGCAGCATCGCTACCGGAACGCTGGGGAGCCGACCGGTCATCGCCTCCCTCGGCGTGCAAGGCGGCATCATCGTGTGGGACATCGAAGAGGAATGCCCGGTCACCGAACTCGACGAGCCCGATGGCATCGACGACGCCGCCGTCGGCCATTTTGCACTGGCCACCGTGAAAGACCGGGTGCTCTTGATAGCGGCCGGGGAACGAGTCCTTTCGGCATGCGACCTCAGCGCCCCCGACGCACCCGAGTGGGCCGAGCCGATCATCGTGCCCGGCGGGGACATCGAATGCCTCGACGCCACCGTCGTGAACGGTCGCGCGGTCGCGGCGACCGGCGGTGGTGACGGCACGTTCTGCATCTGGGACATGGCGGACCGCCGCCTGCTGGCAGAGCCGAACACCGCGCACGGATCGTCGCCGTATCCAGACGCCCCCAGCGAAGTGTTCGCCGTCCGGTTCGCCGAGCTCAACACCCGCCCCGTCGCCATCACCTGCGGCCGGGACGGCACCCTGCGTGTCTGGAACCTTCCGTCAACCGGAAACGACAAGCGAAGCTAGCCCACACCGATCAACAGTTCCAGGGTGTACCGAGCCCACCCGGGTCCGCCCCCTTCCCACCCGTCACAGGCGCCAAGGTGAATGCGGTTCTCACAACGGGAATGCCACACCCGCCAAGTCCTTCAGGGCTGCAGAAGCCAGCTTGCGGGACAACCCTCCCGAGAAGGCCGCAGCCAGCTCTACCCATGCCCCTTCGCTCGGCGCGGGCCACCCGGTGCCCGCTCGCGAACGCCCTTGAGACGTAGAGGAGCCGCAAGAAGCTCAACAAGCTTTTAGGCGCCTGGGCCTTCGATATCGATCCGTCCCGAGTGGGTTCGGGGCGGGCGGGCGCTGGTGGTCTTCCAGCGCACTGCCGAACCCCGGGCCGCCGTGGGCTTGATCGCCACGACGTCCGGGGCGAGGTGCTCCATCCGGGGCCACTGGTCGGCGCGGACGGCCAGGAACTGGAGGTTGCCGAGGCCGGCGATCGTCTCGACGTTCTCGACGTCGGCGTCCGCGATGTCCAGCGCCCAGAGCCGGGGGAGCGCTTCGAGCGGGGCGAGGTCGACGAGGTTCGAGGTGTTGAGGATGAGGGCGCGGAGCTCCGGGTGTCCTCTCAGCGCCTCCAGGTCGAAGGACGGCCCGTCGAGCTCGAGCGTTTCCAGCGGCAGGTTGGTCAGAGGCGCGAGGTCGGGTTCGGTCTCGGTCTCCAGGCGGAGCGCGTGGAGGTTGGGCGCCGATCGGACGAAGGCGAGGCCGTCGACGACGGATGCCCGGAAAATCTGGACCAGCGGCTGGGGCGTGCACGGATCCGCGTCGCTCGCGTATCCGCGCGCGGCGCGTTCGGCGTCCATGTGGTCGGGGAGGCCGGTCTCGTATACGAGATGCCCGTCCTCGCAGTCGGCGTCGTCGAGTGCTTCGACGAGTCGGCGCAGGAGACCGGTGACTGAGTCGGCGAGGTAGACGGCGCCGGACGAGTGGTCCGTGCCGATGGCGATGACCTGTCCGGGGCGTCCGGTGGGTCCGGGGTCCATGTCGACGGCGAGGAAGTTGCCGCCGGTGTCATCGGCGAAGGGGATCCAGCCGGGGCGCATGATCGACCGTTTGACGGCTCCGGCCGGGTCCGAGTCGCGGATCAGCGTCTTGTGGGGTTCGTAGATCCAGTCGCGTGCGATCTCCGTCCAGTCCGCGATCCCGCCATCGCCGTCGGCCAGGTCGGCGCAGTGCTCGATGTCGGCCCAGTCGTACCCGTCGAAGAGGCCGAAGCCGCCGTCCCCGTTGCAGATGCCGTACAGGGCCCGCAGGTCGGGCGGCAACGTGTAACCGGTGTTCTCCTCCAGCCAGGAGACCGTGCCCTCGATCTCCTCCTCGGTGGCTGCTTCGGGGAGGTCTTCGGCCTCGCCGATGACTTCGGCGCGGCGCTGCAGGTATGCGTGGAAGAGGCGGACGGCCTCGTCCGGGTCGCCCGCGGGTGCCGGGTCGGCAGGGCCGTCCTGCTCGTCCCCGCGATCACGGTACTGGCCGACATCGTGACTCCGGTGGATGGTCGGTCTCTCCTCGGCGTCCCCGATCTGCGCGCGGTAGGCCCCGTCCGCTGAGCACTCCAGCGTGAGGAGCATTGTGCCCGGATACATTCCCATCAGCCGATACACCTGCGCCAAGCTCGCGGACACGTCCGGGGTGTTCGACGCTGCCGTGCCGTCATAGGCCGGCACAGTGCTCACGTTGTCGTTGCGGTCGACGCTTCCGCGCAGTCGCGCCGTCGTCCATCCTTCAGGCGCCGCCTCGGCGATGGTCGTGGCGACGACGTCCAGCACGGCGGCGATCTCTGTATTGATCTTGTCGGACATGCCACCGCAACCTAGTGCGCCCCACCGACGCGAGCGCCGCCTTCCGGCATCTCGGTGGGCCGGGAGGTCTCCACACGACGACCTTGCTCCTGGCGGGCGTTCCCGTTCACGTCGTCGCGGCTCGCCTCGGGCACGTTGATCCGGCGATCACGTTGCGGGTCTACGCGCACGTCGTCAGCGAGCAGCTCGCCGAAGCGGCCACGATCTTCGCCGACAGGATCGACGGCGCGACGTAGTCGGCTGTTAGCGAAAGCCCCCTTCCGGCACTGGGAAGGGGGCTTTGAGCTGGGAGCCGGCGAGGGGACTTGAACCCCTAACCTTCTGTTTACAAGGTCCCCAAACGATCACTGACCTCGTCCAAATCAGTCCGCATGCTGGTCCGATGACCTGCTGACTGTCTGCATCCGTTCACCGCGGTCCAAGATCGTCCGACCGTGTGGATCCCACCGTGGCTCCCAGGAGCCACCACCGGCCTGCAAAGCCGATCATGAACCCACCGCCCGACCTGGCGACCCGCTGACCTGGGCGGTCTGGGGGCGGCGGAGCCCCCAGCGGTGCGCTCGGTCAACCGTACGACCGCATCCTTTTCGGGGTAAGGGTGATCATTGCCGACGGCGACCGTCCGCGCGAGGGCCGAGTTCGCTGGGTTCAGGACAGGGTCTCGCTGATCCCGTAACGCAGATGACGTCCGTCGATTGCGACGTCGGCTCCTTCGGGAAGCAGCGGTCGCTGCAGGGGGGGAAGATGCATCTGGTGCCAGTCGACCGTCACCACGACCTCGTCTGCATGCTCCACAAGGGCTTCGGCTCGCAAGTCCTGCAACAGCTCGGGATCTTCGATCCCGTCATCGTCGCTGCCAGGCTCCGGCTCGCCTCCGATGGCCTCGTGGTCCACGTCGAAGGTCATCGTGGCGAAGCCGGGGATCTTCAGGTGCAAGAAGGGAAACAGGTCATGTTCCGCGACGGCTTCACCCTGTTGATAGACCCGCACAGTAAGGGTCTGCTGCGAGAGCAGGTCGAAGCCGCCTCCCGAACGAATGAGGCCGATCACGCCCGAGGCCGCGGTTGACAGGTTGTTGTGTATCCCCACGTGCTCGAACTCGGTGCTGCCGGACCAGCAAGTGCCTTCGATCAGGAAAAAGCTGTACATGGACCTCAGCCTTTCAAAGGCGGATCAACAATGAAGACCGAACTTGCGATCGCGTCGGCCGGCGGCCCTACGCCCGTCTCACGACGACGATCCGGTTCCCTGCGGGTTGGGGAAGATCCGCGCTGGTTTCTTCGTCCGCTGGGCCGACCGATCGGCACGGCCGGAGGGACCGGCGCCTACGCCGCACGCCCGTAGGGCGTGCCCGAGCGGGCGGCCTGCGGCGGCGCTTGCGCCGCCGCCTTGATCCCACAACCGGGGAAGTCCTTCCGACCTGGGATGACGCGCTGGACGCCCTCGGCCTGGGCCAAGACGCCGAACCGCTCCACGTGGTGAAGTTCGGACGGCAGATCGACGCACAAGGCGTCATGCCGACTCCCCACAATCCCGCAAGCTCATCGGCGACCTCACCAAGTACCTCGTCAAGGGTGTGGCCGAATGCCACCAGGCTGAGACGTCGGCGCAGCGTGAGCACGTCGACCGGATGGCCGAAGCACTCCGGTACGAGCCGTGCTCGCCCACCTGCGCCAACTGGCTGCGCTACGGCATCCAGCCCAAGAGCCCGCGGGAAGGCATGGCCCCGGGGTTCTGCAAGGGCAAGGCACACCGGCCCGAACACCTCGGCTACGGCGGGCGTCGCGTCCTGGTCTCGCGGAAGTGGTCGGGGAAGACGCTGGCCGGTCGCAAGGCCGTCCGCAAAGCGTGGGTCCTGGCCCGGCTCGCTGAGGCCGGCGTCCCGGTCTTCAACCCGACCGATCCCAACGCCGTCCACATCTGGGAACGCGCCGGTCCCGCCGATCCCGACGTCAAGCCGACCGAAGCGCGGCTCCTGCGCCTGATCAACGAACGCATACAACGGCGCCGCCGGCTCGACGCCGCGACACAGAACGACACCCCCGAACTTCCGGCAACTGCGGAGGCAGCGTGAGCACTGCGGCGAACGGAGCGGATGAACCGCTCCTCTGGAAGCCGGAACAGGCGGCCGTGAAGCTCGGCATCGGACGCACCAAGGTCTATGACCTGATGCGCTCTGGTGCGCTGCGGTCGGTCCGGCTCGGTGGCTCTCGACGGATCCCGGCAAGGGCGCTGGCGGAGTTCGTTGCCCAGCTCGAAGAGGAAGCGGACGCAGCATGACCAGGCGACGGGGCAACGGCGAGGATTCGATCTACAGGGACGGCGACCGCTGGCGCGGCGCGGTCTCAGTGGGCTACGACGACAAGGGACGGCGCACCCGTAAGAAGGTCTCGGGCCGGACGCGTGCGGAGGTCGCTCGCAAGCTCAAGGAGGTCCGCGAGGCAGTCGATACGGGCACCGTGCCGGACGACCGGATCACGGTGAAGGCGTTTCTTGAGCGCTGGGTCTCGGTGAACCTCCCGGGCACCGTGGCGGAGTCCACGGAAGACGACTACGGGGACATGGTTCGTCTGCACCTGGTGCCGGCCTTGGGCCGCAAGAAGCTCAACAAGCTCACGGTGGCCGAGGTCGATCGGCTCTGGAACGCCAAGCGAGGGGCCGGCTACGGCGCGAACTCCCGCAAGAACATGCGCAACGTCCTGCGTCGCGCACTCGCCCAGGCAGAGCGGGGCTCGTGGCGCGCAACGTCGCCGCGCTTTCGGCAGCTCCCCGTGCTGCCCAGCGAGAGGGCCGGACGCTCACGCTCGACCAGGCCAAGGACCTTCTGAGGTCGATGGAAAGCCATCGCTACGGAGGCGCAATCACCATCGCCTTGGCGTTCGGCCTTCGCCGGGGCGAGGTGCTCGGGCTCCTCTGACTGGGAGGCCGGGACGCTGCGGCTCACGCACGCCGTGAAGCGAATCAAGGATCGCGACAAGAACAGCGGTCACAAAACGCGCATCGTGCTCAGCGAGTTGAAGACGGCCAAGTCACGGCGGACTCTCGTGCTCACACCAGAGATCATGAGCAAGCTCCGCGCACTGCACGCCGACCGGGCGAAGGCACGGCTCGCGCTCGGTGAAGCCTGGCAGGATCACGGGCTGATCTTCCCCTCCGAGGTGGGCACCCCCACCGACCCCGACAACTTCTCCCACACGTTCTCCAAACTGGCACAGCGAGCGAGCCTCGGTCACTGGCATCCGCATGAGCTGCGGCACTCGGGGGCCTCGCTGATGCTCGCGCAAGGCACGCCGCTGCATGTGGTCTCGGAGATCCTCGGGCACGCGGGCATCGCCATCACGAAGGACACCTACGGTCACCTGATCGTGGACGACAAGCGCGCGGCGGCCGAAGCCATGAGCGGCGCACTGTTCGGCGGCTGATTCCCGTGGCTCCCACAGTGACTCCCACGGTGCTGCAAAAGCCCCCTTCCAGCACTGGGAAGGGGGCTTTGAGCTGGGAGCCGGCGAGGGGACTTGAACCCCTAACCTTCTGTTTACAAGACAGATGCTCTGCCAATTGAGCTACGCCGGCGGGCTCGTCCCGCATCGTAGTCGACTTGGGGGCTCGGGGGGATCCGGGGAGGTTTTCCCGTCGGTGAGGGGCGCCGGGGTGCGCACGGGCGGGCGTCATGGGGAAGGACTGGGGCAGGGTGGTCGTGGAGGAGGAGAGATGAAGTCCTACGTGCTCAACATCATCCAGCCGGTGGGGGAGGTGCCGCCGCCGGAGGTGCTGGAGCCGATCATGGCGCGGCTCGCCGAGGTGCGGCGGGATCTGGAGCTGCAGGAGTGCTGGGTGTTCGGGCGGGGGCTGGAGCAGCCGGAGGCGAGCACCGTGGTGACCATGCGGGCGGACGAGGTGATCGCGACGGACGGGCCGTGGACGGAGGGCAAGGAGCACATCGGCGGCGTCGCGATCGTCAGGGTGGCGGACCTGGACGCGGCGCTGAAAGTGGCGGCGAGGTTCACGCAGGTGACCGGGCTGCCGATCGAGGTGCGGCCGTTCCAGGGCGAGGGGTGATCGAGCGGGTCTTCCGGGAGGAGCACGGGCGCGCGGTGGCCGTGCTGGTGCGGGTGTTCGGCGATGTGGGCGTCGCCGAGGACGCGGTGCAGGAGGCGTTCGCCGAGGCGGTGCGGCGGTGGCCGGAGGAGGGGGCGCCGGCCGCTCCGGCGGGGTGGATCATCACGACGGCGCGGAACAAGGCGATCGACCGGTTGCGGCGGGAGGCCGCGCGGGCCGGGAAGCACGCGCAGGCCGTGCTGCTCAACGCGGCGGAGCCCGTGGAGGCGTCCGCCGTGGAGGACGATCGGCTGCGGCTCATCTTCACGTGCTGCCATCCGGCGCTGCGGATGGAGGCGCGGGTCGCGCTGACGCTGCGGCTGCTGGGCGGGCTGTCGACGGCGGAGATCGCGCGGGCGTTCCTGGTGCCGGAGAAGACGATGGCGCAGCGGCTGGTGCGGACGAAGGCGAAGATCCGGGACGCCGGGATCCCCTACCGGGTGCCCGAGAAGGACGATCTGCCCGGACGGCTCTCCGGTGTGCTGGCGGTGGTCTATCTGGTGTTCAACCAGGGGTACGGCAGGCGCGAGGAGGTGGGGGCCGAGGCGGTCCGGTTGGGACGGGTGCTGCGGGAGCTGATGCCGGACGAGCCCGAGGTGCTGGGGCTGCTGGCGTTGATGCTGCTCGTCGAGGCCCGCAGGGGCGCCCGGCGGCGGGACGGGGAGATGGTGCTGCTCGCCGAGCAGGACCGGGGGCTCTGGGATCGGGGGCTCGTGGAGGAGGGGCTGGCGCTCGTGCGGCGTTGCCTTCAGGTCGGGCGGCCCGGGCCGTACCAGATCCAGGCGGCGATCAACGCGGTGCACGCGGATGCGGCGAAGGCCGAGGACACGCGGTGGGACCAGGTTCTCCAGTTGTACGACCAGTTGATGGTCGTGGCGCCGAGTCCTGTGGTGGCGCTCAATCGGGCCGTGGCGGTCGGTGAGGTGCGGGGGGCCGGGGCCGCGCTGGAGTTGGTCGAGCGGCTCCAGCTGGGCCAGTACTACGTGTTTCACGCGGTGCGTGCTGATTTGCTGCGGCGGGTCGGGCGGGGCGCGGAGGCGGCGGAGGCCTATGGCGAGGCCCTGAGCCGTACGGAGGACGAGGCCGAGCGGGCGTTCCTCAGGAGGCGGCGGGCTGCGGTCTCCTGTTGAGGGTCTGGCCGGCGACGAGGGCGCCGAGGGCGATGGTGAAGCCGACGACCTGCCACGGGGTGAGGGTCTGGCCGAGGATCAGCAGGCCCGCGAGGGTGGCGACCATCGGGTTGGTGAGGCCGAGCAGCGAGACCGACGTCGGGGGCAGGCGGTCGATGCCGCGGAACCACAGGGCGTAGGCGATCGCGGTGCCGACGATGCCGAGGTAGGTGAAGCCCAGGAGGTTCTCGCCGGTCAGGGAGGACGGGGCGCCTTCGAGCACCAGCGTGAGCGGCAGGAGGACGAGGCCGCCGACGGTGAGCTGCCAGCCGGTCATGACCAGGGGCGACTCGGGGCGTCCCCACTTCTTGGCCAGGACGATCGCGGTGGCCATGAGGGACGTCGCGGTGAGCATGGCGCCGATGCCGAGGGGGTCGAGCCGGGCGTCGGAGCTCAGGGTCAGCAGCGCGACGCCGCCGGTGCCGGCGAGGGCGGAGTACAGGACGGCGCGGGCCGGGCGGATCCGCAGGACGCCGATCGACAGCAGCGCCACGACCAGGGGCTGGACGGAGCCGATCGTCGCGGCGACGCCGCCGGGGAGGCGGTAGGCGGCGAAGAAGATCAGCGGGAAGAAGGCGCCGAAGTTCAGCAGGCCGAGGACGATCGACTTCCACCACCAGTCGCCGCGCGGGAGCCGGCGGGTGGCGGCGAGCAGCACCAGCCCGGCGGGGAGGGCGCGCATCGTGGCGGCGAGCAGGGGGCGGCCGTCGGGCAGCAGGGTGGTCGTGACCACGTAGGTGGTGCCCCAGCTCGCGGGGGCGAAGGCGGCGAGGGCGAGGTCGGAGGCGTAGCGGGTGCGCAGGGCGGGCGCCGGGAGGGCTGTCGACTGATTCACCTCAACGTCAATTATCTGAACGTTGAGATTATTTCCGATCTCAGGCCCGGAGCCGGCTGATCTCGTACAGGGCGATGCCCGCGGCGACCCCGGCGTTGAGCGACTCGGCCCTGCCCGGCATCGGGATCGTGACGAGCATGTCGCAGGTGTCGGCGACGAGCCGTCCGAGGCCCTTGCCCTCCGAGCCCACGACCAGCACGAACGGCCCGGACGCGAGCTCCAGGTCGGCGACGGTCACGCCGCCGGCGGCGTCCAGCCCGGCGACGAAGCAGCCGGCCTTCTGGTACGCCTTGAGCTGGCGGGAGAGGTTCGTGGCCTGCGCGACCGGGATGTTCGCGAGCGTGCCGGCGGACGACTTCCAGGCGCCGGCCGTGACGCCCGCCGCGCGCCGCTCCGGGACGACCACGCCGGTCGCGCCGAACGCGGAGGCGGAGCGGACGATCGCGCCGAGGTTGCGGGGGTCGGTGATGCCGTCCACCGCGACGATCAGCGGGGCGGTGCCCTTGAGCAGATCGTCCGGGTGCGCGTACCGGTAGGGCTTGACCTGGAGGGCGATGCCCTGGTGGACGGCCCCGTCGGTCAGCCGGTCGAGCTCGTTCTTGCCGGTCTCCAGCAGCGGGACGCGGCGGTCGGCGGCGATCTGGATCGCCTCGCGCACCCGCTCGTCCGTGCCGGACGTGACGTACAGGGCCGTGCCGGGGACGCCCGCGCGCAGCGCCTCGACGACCGGGTTGCGGCCGGTGACCAGCTCGGGGACCTCGCCGGTCGCGCGCCGCGCGCCCGCGGGACGTCCGGCCGGACGGCTCTCCGACGAGGCCTGGGCGCGGGCGCCCGGTCCCAGCGTCGGGGTGCCGGTGCGCTTGGAGCTCTTGACGGCGCGGGCCTTCTGGCGCTTGCCGTGCCAGTGCCGGTCCTCCGCCTTGGGGGTGGGTCCCTTGCCCTTGCGCTTGGCCATTGTCGGTCACGCCCTTCGCGACGATTGCGGGCTCGCCCCTGCCGGGCGGCTCAAGATCTCAGCGGACGGCGACGAACCCCCGCGAACGTTCGATTTTATCCGCCGCGCGGGGTGCGCCACGCACGGTCAGCCGCGCTTCAACTCCCAGCGGGGGCCCTGCGGGGTGTCCTCGACGAGGACGCCCACCTCCGACAGGCTGTCGCGGATCGCGTCGGCCGCCGCGTAGTCCTTGCGGGCGCGGGCCGCCTGCCGCTGCTCCAGCGCCACCTTGACCAGGGCGTCGACGACGGGGTGCAGGTCGTCCTCCCCCGAGGCCCGCCACTGCGGGTCGAGGGGGTCCAGGCCGAGGGCGGCGGCCATCGCCCGGACGGCCGCCAGGTACTCGCGCACCGCGTCGCGGTCGCCGGACGCCAGCGCGCTGTTGCCCTCCCGGACGGTCTCGTGCAGCACCGCCAGCGCCTGCGGGACGCCCAGGTCGTCGTCCATCGCGGAGGCGAACGCGGCCGGGACGGAGGACGGCGAACCGGCCCCCACCTGCTCCGACGCCCGCGTCACGAAGCCCTCGATCCGCTGGTAGGCGGAGACGGCCTCGGCCAGGGCGGCGTCGGTGTAGTCCATCAGCGACCGGTAGTGGGCCGAGGCGAGGTAGTAGCGCACCTCGGCCGGACGGGCCTTGCCCAGCAGGTCGGGCAGCAGCACGACGTTGCCGACCGACTTGCTCATCTTCTCGCCGTCGACGGTGAGCAGGCCGTTGTGCAGCCAGTAGCGCGCGAAGCCGTCGCCCGCGGCGCGGGACTGGGCGATCTCGTTCTCGTGGTGCGGGAAGATCAGGTCGACGCCGCCGCCGTGGATGTCGAACGTCGGGCCCAGGTACCGGGTCGCCATCGCCGAGCACTCCAGGTGCCAGCCGGGGCGCCCGTCGCCCCAGGGCGTCTCCCAGGACGGCTCTCCCGGCTTCGCGCCCTTCCAGAGCGCGAAGTCGCGCGGGTCGCGCTTGAGGTCCTCGTTGGGGGTGTCGCCGGCGGAGCGCATGTTCTCCAGCCGCTGGTTCGACAGCGCGCCGTACTCGTCCGCCCAGGACTTGACGTCGAAGTACACGTCGGAGCCCGCGGCGTAGGCGTGGCCCTTGTCGATCAGTCGGCGCATCAGGACGATCATCTCCGGGACGTGCCCGGTGGCGCGCGGCTCGATCGTCGGGGGCAGGCAGCCGAGCAGGTCGTAGCCCTGGGTGAAGGTGCGCTGGTTGCCCTCGGCCACCGCGAACCACGGCACGCCCCGCTCCGCGGACACGGCGATGATCTTGTCGTCGACGTCGGTGACGTTGCGCGCGAACGTCACCTCGTAGCCGGACGCGCGCAGCCAGCGCAGCAGGACGTCGTAGATGACGCCCGAGCGGAGGTGCCCGATGTGGGGGGCCGCCTGCGGGGTCGCACCGCACACGTACATCCCCACGCGGCCCTCTTCCAGGGGCTCGAACGCGCGGACGCTACGGGTACCGGTGTCGTAAAGGCGCAGGCTCACGGATTCAGGTTATTGGATCGGCGTCCGGCTACGCGGCGCATCGCCCAGGCCGGGGTGTGCCACACGGTCGTGTCGCGGGTTCATTCCGCCCGGAACGTCTCCCGCAGCCGGGCGGCGAACGCGGCGGCGTGCGCGCCGAAGCCGCCGTGGTCGCCGGGGTAGATCTCGGCGGGCGTACCGAGCCGCTCCGCCAGTTCCAGCGCCGCCCGGTGCGGCGGCTCGCCCGCGGACTCCTTCCCCGCCGCCGGGACGATCCGGACGGGCGACCCGCGCAGCGCCTCCACATCGGGCGTGTACCGCCCGAAACCCGGCACCTCGTATCCGACGAAGAAGTCGGTGTTCTTCTCGAAGCGGGCGAACATCTCCTGCATCTCCGGGCTCGGCGGCTCCTGCTCCCCGGCGGGGCCCTCCTCGGCCGGGGCGTCCTCGTCGCCGCCCATGCCCAGCGCGGCGCCGAACGTCCCCATCGCGGGGCCGACGCCGCCGTCGCGGTAGGCGCGTTCCACGTCCGCCATGACGGCCTCCCAGTGGCCGGCGTCCGGCAGCAGGGTCAGCAGCGGCGGTTCGTGGGCGACCAGCACGCGCACCTGCTCGGGGTGCCGCGCGGCCAACTCCAGCCCGATCTGCGCGCCGGAGCTGTTGCCGAACACGTGGGCGGGGCCGTCCGCGACCTCGGCGAGCAGGCGGGACGCGTCGTCCGCGTGCGTCTCGACGCGCTGCCGCTCCGGCGGCCCGGCGATCGGGCTGCGCGAGTTGCCGCGCCGGTCGTACGTCACGACCGTGTACCGGTCGGCGAGCAGCCCGGCGAGGCCGGCGTAGCCCGCCGCGTCGTAGATCCCGCCGCAGATCAGCAGCAGGACCGGCCCGGAACCGCGCACCTCGTGGTAGAGGGTCGCGCCGGGAACGTCAAGCTCTCCCATCGGGGTCTCCTTCGTTGAGCCGGGCGGCGCGCGATTCGAGGTAGCGCCGCTCGGGCAGGCTCGTCGTGCCGCGGGCGGCGTCCCGGTACGCCTCCCGCGCGGCCGGCGCGTCGCCGGCCGTCTCCAGCAGGTGGGCCCGGACGGCCGCCAGCCGGTGGTGCCCCTCCATCCGGGTGTCGCCGTCCAGCGTGCCCAGCAGGTCGAGGCCGGCGGACGGCCCGTCCACCATGGCCAGCGCGACGGCCTCGTTGAGCGTGACCATCGGGTTCGGCTCCAGGTGCGCCAGCACCCGGTACAGCGCGAGGATCTGCGGCCAGTCGGTGTCCTGCGGCCGGGCGGCCTCGGCGTGCACGGCGGCGATCGCGGCCTGCACCTGGTACGGGCCGGGCGCCGACCAGGTGAGCGCGTCGGTGATCAGCTCGGTCCCCTCCCGGATCTCCTCGGCGTCCCAGAGCGTCCGGTCCTGGTCGGTCAGCGGGACCAGGAGCCCGCCGTCGGCGGTGCGGGCCGCGCGGCGGGCGTCGGTGAGCAGCATCAGCGCGAGCAGGCCGGCCGCCTCCCCGTCGCCGGGCAGCAGCCCGCGCACCGCCCGCGCGAGCCTGATCGCCTCGGCGGTGAGGTCCGCGCGGCGCAGGTCGGGTCCGCTGGACGCGGTGTACCCCTCATTGAAGATCAGGTACAGCACGTGCAGGACGGCCCGGAGCCGCTCGTCCCGCTCGTCCGGCGGCGGAGCCGCGAACCGCGCCCCCGCCGCCTTGATCTTCTGCTTGGCGCGGCTGACCCGCTGCGCCATCGTCGCCTCGGGGACGAGGAACGCGCGGGCGATCTGCGCCGTCGTCAGGCCGCCGACCGCCCGCAGCGTCAGCGCGACCCGCGAGGACGGCGACAGCGCCGGATGGCAGCACAGGAACAGCAGCGTCAGCGTGTCGTCGCGGTCGGCCGCACGGTATTCATCTGGGCCGGGCTCGGCGGGCTCCTCCGCGGCCGCGGCCGCCTCGCGGTCGCGGCGGGCCCGCTCGCTGCGCCACTGGTCGGTGAGCCGCCGGGTCGCGACGGTCAGCAGCCAGCCGCGCGGGTTCTCCGGGACGCCCTCCCCCGGCCACTGCACGGCGGCGGCGAGCAGGGCCTCCTGCACGGCGTCCTCGCACGCGTCGAAGGCGCCGTGCCGCCGCACGAGCGTGCCGAGCACCTGCGGCGCGAGGTCGCGCAGCAGGTCCTCGACGGCCGGGGGCGTCCTCACATCTCCGTCCCGGAGTCCTGCATGAGCGCCCGGACCTCCATGTACCCGCCGTACTGGACGTCCGGCCAGCGGGCGGCGATCTCCAGGGCCCGCTCCTCGGTCTCGCAGTCCACGCTGACGTAGCCGGCGAAGTGCTCCTTGGCCTCCAGGAACGGGCCGTCCGTCACGGCGGGCCGCCCGTCCCTGGCCGCCACCGTCTTGGTCAGGGACGGGTCGGCCAGCGCCGCCCCGCCGAGCAGCTCGCCCGACTCCGACAGCTCGGTCATGATCGCCGCGACCTCGCCGAACAGCGCGGTCCGCTCCTGCTCGGTCAGCTCCTCCAGGAAGCCGGGACGGTTGTAGATCATCAGCATGTACTTCACGGTCGTCTCCTCGTTGTCGGGCGGGCCCGTCACCGGGTCCGTCAGAGAAGGATCGGAGCGGCCGGCCGGTTCTCGACATCCCCGCCGAGAAAATCTTCAGAAATCTTCGATCAGGTCCCTGACCTGGTAACACAGGACGCAGAACGCTAGCGCGTCCGGCATCCGGGAGGCGACCTCCGCCAGATCCGCCCGGCCCGGACGGGCGCGCGCGGTCACCATCCCGTTCCCGATCACCACGTCCTCGACGGCGCTCCAGGGCAGCCGCTCGCCGTCCTTCCCGACGCCGTCCAGGTCCACGGTGAACGGGCCGATGCGGACGGGCTCCCCCGCCTTCACCGCCGCCAGGCGGCCCGGGACGATCCGGGCGGTCACCTCCCGGGCGACGGCCACGCCGAGCGTCCGGACGTCGGGGATGTCGTCGCCGAGCCGCAGCACGGTCCCGTCGTCCGCGACGACCGTGAAGCACCACCGGACGCGCCCGCCGGGCCCGCCGGGAACGCCGGCGACCGTCACCGAGACGAGCCCGTCCCACGGGTAGGCGCCGCCGCCCGGCCCGTCGACCGCCAGGCCGCCGGTGTGGAGGGCGGCGACGCGGGCCCGGACGCGGGGACGGTCCCGTCCCGCGATCCAGCCGGCGGCGGCCGCGTACCCCATCGACAGGAGCAGCGCGGGGACGCCCACCCACCACACGCGGTCGTGCAGGTACACGACGGCCGCCGGGACGAGGGCCGCCGCGGCCAGGCAGAGCAGCGCCAGCCATGCCCAGGTGCGGCGGGCCGCGGCCCGCCCGTCGAAGATCTGGACCGGCTCGCCGAGCCGGTCCCGCGAGAGCGCCACGACGGCGCTACCCGGCCGCGCGGGCCCGCGTGACACGCACGAACCTGCCGCACGCCATCAGTGCCTCCCCTGCCCTGTCGTCGCCAATACGGTACGTCTCCCCACTTATAGTGCGCAGCGTCACAGTGATCACTAAGAAGTTGCGGATCGGCGGCGTCCTGGCTGGTTAATCTCGATCGCAGGACCCCTCCCTTCCGGAACGAGAGACATGCCGACTGATCCGACCCGGCCCTCCTACACCCCCGTGCAGCGGCTGCTGCTCACCACCGTCGCCGGCCTCGTCGTCGCCGCGCTTGCGGGCGGCGCGTTCGCGCTGACCTACGACGTGCTGCGCGAACTCGCCGTCGCAGGAGGGGTGGGCCGCCGCTGGGCGCCCCTGTACCCGGCGATGGCCGACACCCTCACCGCCGTGACGATCCTGTCGCTCGTCGTCACCCGCAACGCCCGCTGGTGGACGCGGCTGCCGCGCTGGACGCTGCTGGTCCTGCTCCTCGCCGGGGGCGCCGCGGTCTCCGTCCAGCACTCGGTCCGCGGGTTCGGCCCGCTGCCGGACGACGCGGTGCGGACGGGGGTGGCCGTGGCGCCGCACGCCATGCTCGTGATCGCCGTCTGGCTGTGGCTGACGATGGTCAAGCAGATCCGGGTGGCGCGGCCCGCGACCGGGGACGAGGCGCCGGTCGAGGCGCAGCGCGGCCACGTCAAGGTGCTGGGACCCGCGGCGCCGCCGCTCGCGCTGGAGGCGTCCACCCCGCCGGAGCCCGAGCCCGAGCCCGAGCCCGAGCCCGAGCCGGATCCTGAGCCGGAGCGCGAGCCGATCCTGCCGTTCAGGGACGAGCCGCAGTGGCCCGCGGCCGACGAGCCCGAGCCCGTGGCCGAGAAGCCCGAGCCCGTGGCCGGGGAGTACGAGCCCTTCGCCTACGAGGAGAGCCTGTCGTCGGAGCCGGCGCCGCCGCTGGACCCGCTCCCGCGGCCGCGCGCGCCGCTGGACGCGGTCCCGGACCTGCTGCCGACGGACGTCGAGCTCGTCCGGGGCCGCGACGGCGTCGCCGAGAAGCCCCCGGCGGCCGCCACCACCCGTCCCGACATCGTGGTGCCCCCGCCCTACGGCGCCGACGAGGACGAGCACGACGGCCCGCCCGCCGACCGCGCCGAGGATCCCGACGCCGGAGACCCCGACGCGGACGACCCCGACGAGGGCGACCCCGACGAGGGTGACCGTGCGGCCAGGGACGACTGGAACCCGCCGCCGTCCAGCAACTTCCGCAGCGGCCCCGTCCCACCGGCCGAATAGGGGCGGGCCCGCGCGACGTTCCGGGGCGCCGCGCTGATCTGGAAAACCCCCTTTTCCCCCGCCCGGACTGATCTGCCCGCACCGGGTGAAAGGGAGGCGGCGGGGGAAGGTATGGCTCCATGACGACCGTTTCGTGGGCCGAAGGCGGCGAGGGCGGCGGCTTCGGCATCGAGAACCTGCCGTACGGGGTCTTCTCACGACCGGGAGAACTGCCGCGCGTCGGCGTGGCCATCGGCGACCGCGTCCTCGACCTGGCCGAGATGTCGGCCGCGAGGCTGGTGGAGGACCGGCGGTACTTCGCCTCCGGGTCGCTGAACGCCTTCATGGTGGCGGGACGCGCCGCCTGGCAGGCGAACCGGCAGCGCGTGACGGAGCTGCTCACCGACGAGGCGTACCGCGAGCGGGTCGAGCCGCACCTGATCCCGGTCGCGGACGTGGAGATGCAGAAGCCCTTCGAGGTCGCCGACTACGTCGACTTCTACTCCTCGGAGCACCACGCGACGAACGCGGGGCGGATCCTGCGGCCCCAGGGCGAGCCGCTGCCGCCGAACTGGAAGCACATGCCGGTCGCCTACCACGGCCGCTCAGGGACCGTGTACCCGACGGGGACGCCGGTCATCCGGCCGTCCGGGCAGCGGCGGGCGAAGGACGACCCCGCGCCGTCCTACGGCCCGTCGGGGCGCCTGGACTTCGAGGCGGAGGTCGGCTTCGTGGTGGGCGTCCCCTCCCCCGCCGGGCGCGGCGTCCCGGCCTCCGCGTTCCGCGACCACGTGTTCGGGTTCGTGCTGGTGAACGACTGGAGCGCGCGCGACCTGCAGATGTGGGAGTCGCAGCCGCTCGGCCCGTTCCTCGGCAAGTCGTTCGCGACGTCGGTCTCGTCGTGGGTGGTGCCGCTCGCGGCGCTGGAGCCCGCGCGCGTCACGCCGCCCGTCCAGGACCCCGCGCCGCTGCCCTACCTGCGCTGCGACGAGCCGTGGGGCCTGGACCTGCACCTGGAGGTCCTGATCAACGGCCGGGTGGCGGCGCGGCCGAGGTTCGCGTCGATGTACTGGACGCCGCAGCAGCAGCTCGCGCACGCCACGGTCAACGGCGCCCCGCTCCGCACCGGCGACCTGTTCGCGTCCGGGACGGTCTCGGGGCCCGAGCGCGAGGAGCGCGGCTGCCTGCTGGAGCTCAGCTGGAACGGCCGGGAGCCCCTGCTGCTGGACGACGGCACGGAGCGCACGTTCCTGGAGGACGGCGACACCGTGACGATTCGCGCGCATGCGCCGGGAGCATCCGGTTCGCGCATCACCCTGGGAGAGGTGACGGGCACCGTCCACCCGGCGCTCGTGTAGGCGCCCCGCTACGCGGGCGGGAGGACGAGAGCGTTGGCGATGGCCGCGAGGCCCTCGCCGCGTCCCGTCAGGCCCAGGCCGTCGGTGGTGGTGGCGGAGACGGTCACCGGGGCGCCGGACAGGGCCTCGGTGAGGGTCTTCTCCGCCTCGGCGCGCCGCTTGCCGATCTTGGGCCGGTTGCCGATGACCTGGACGGCGACGTTGCCGATCGTCCAGCCGGCCTCGTCGACCCGGCGGGCGACCTCGCGCAGCAGGTCGACGCCGGAGGCGCCGGACCAGCGCGGGTCGGAGGTGCCGAAGACGGCGCCGAGGTCACCGAGACCGCAGGCGGAGAGGAGCGCGTCGCAGGCCGCGTGCGCGGCCACGTCGCCGTCGGAGTGCCCGGCGAGGCCGTGGCCCTCACCCGGCCATTCGAGCCCGGCGACCCAGAGCGGGCGGGGCTCGGACGCGAACGGGTGGACGTCGGTGCCGACGCCCACCCGAGGGAGCCGTGGGTTCAACGGGGCCGGCCGCTCAGCTGGCCAGGACCTCGTCGAGCAGCGCCTCTGCCTTGTCCTCGTTGGTCTTCTCGGCGAGCGCGAGCTCGCTCACGAGGATCTGGCGCGCCTTGGCGAGCATCCGCTTCTCACCCGCGGACAGACCGCGCTCCTTGTCGCGCCGCCAGAGGTCGCGGACGACCTCCGCGACCTTGTTGACATCGCCGGAGGCGAGCTTCTCAAGATTCGCCTTGTACCGGCGCGACCAGTTGGTGGGCTCCTCGGTGTAGGGTGCGCGAAGCACCTCGAACACCTTCTCCAGCCCGTCTTGGCCGACGACGTCCCGGACGCCCACGTCCTCGACGTTCTCGACCGGGACCCGTACCGTCAGGTCACCCTTGTCAACCTTCAGGACCAGGTAGGTCCTGTCCTCACCCTTGATGGTGCGAGTCTCGATGGCCTCGATCCGAGCAGCCCCATGGTGGGGGTAGACGACGGTGTCGCCGACCTGGAAAGTCATGTGACAAGTACCCCTTCCGCTAGGACCAGGGTAGCACGGAAACGAGCGTGCCCGAACCCGCCTTCCTGACAAATGCGCAGGTCAAGCCACATATTGAGGTATTGACAAACCCCTTTATTGGTGCATCGCCGACCAGTTCCCCCCACGCAGTGTAGCCGAGAGAACACCGCGATCCCGGCCGCGCGCCCTTACCGGTAACCGGCCCCCGGTTACAAGCATCGTCCCGCCGCCGGTGCGGACGGGTTCCATACTGGGATGTGAGCGCCCTGGGCCGCGTGGGTACGAAGCGCCCGGAAGGGTCTTAATAGGACAAGGCGTGGGAACGCGCGTCCCGCGGGAACACCGATCGGCGAGGGAGGTGCCGCGTGAGGCCTGACGGCGGCGACCCGGAACCCGACGACTACGGGCTCCCCCGCGTCGACGTCGTCGTGCCCGACGACGCCCGCGAGCTGGAGCGGGACGTCGCCGCCTACCGCCGGGAGCGGCGCCGCAGACGGCGCAGGGCCCGCGCGCGGCGGCTGTACCGCCCCGTGACCCGCTTCGGGGTCGCCGTCCCGATCATCGCGGGGGCGCTGCTGGTCGCGCTGCTGAGCGGCGTCCTGATGACGGCGTTCGGTCCCCGTCCCGCGCCCCGGCCGACGAGCGCCCAGCTGGCCCCGCGCCCCACCGCGAGCCCCGGCAGGGTCGGCGGGCTGCTGCCCGACCGCCGGGTCGACCTCGTGACGGCGGGCCGCGCCTCCAAGCCGCTGCGGGACGTGCGCCCCGGCGTGATCGCCGTCGTCCCGCCCGGGTACCGGTGCGAGGGCCTGGTGGCCGAGCTGGCCGGACGGACGCAGGAGTACACCCTCACCTTCTGGCTCGTCGCCGACCCGCGCCCCGCAGGCGCCAGGAGGCCGATGCCGCTGAAGGACCTCAAGGCGTGCGCGGGCACCGCCCACAGCGGGACGCCGCAGGTGCTGGAGGACCGGGCCGGCGTCCTCGCCGGCGCCTACTCGCCCGCGCCCGGCACGCCCGGCCCGACGGGCACCGGCCTCACCGCCGTCTTCGTCCAGCCGGACGGCGTGGTCACCGAGGTCGTCCGCGCGCCCCGCCCCGGCCCCGAGCTCACCGGGAAGATCAAGAGCCTCGCCACCGGGTAGCGGCCCCCGCCGGGACCGCCCCGGCCGAGGCGCCGACCGGGCCCGCGACGGCGGCCTGTTCAGGCGTGTCGGCCACCCCGGGGAGGGGGTACCGGCAGGACCTCGCTACGCTTCCCCTGGCGTATCTCACGCCACCCTCACAATTTTCTGAAGCCACCTCTTCATCTGATATTTCGCGAGGAGACCGCCGCCGTGATCCGAAACAGCCGTCGAATGGTCGTGCTCGCCGTCGCGGGCGCCGTCGCCATCGCGCCGGTGGTCTCCGGCTGCGGCGCCGGCGAGGAGCCCCAGACCGCCGCCCCCACGCAGCTCACCGAGGGCGTCAACGTGTCGGTGCCGAAGGACAGGCCGGGGGCCGCGCAGATCGATCTTCGGCACATGTTCCTGCTGGGTCCGGAGGCGGGACGGCCGATCCCCGCGGGCACGTCCCTGGCCCTCTACGGCGTGATCATCAACCAGGTGAAGGGCCGGCAGGACCGCCTGGTCTCGGTCGGCTCCCCGGCGTTCGGCGGCGAGGCGAAGATCGCGGGCGGCGCGCTCACGCTGCCGCCCGCCGCCCAGGACGGGACGGGCAGCTTCACCAAGCTGCTCGGCAAGCCCGCGGCGACGCCCACCCCGCAGCAGCAGCAGGGCGGCAAGAAGAAGCAGCAGCAGCCGGGCACCGCGCCTTCCGGCCAGGCCGCGCCTTCCGGCCAGGCCACGCCTTCCGGCGCCGCCACCCCCGAGCCGACCGGCCACGGCGCGACGCCGAACGTGTCCGAGACCCCGACCTCGGAGAACACGACGGGCCCGCAGGGCGGCGTTCCGTCGGCCGCGCCGAGCACCGGCGGGGAGCAGCCGCTGGTCGTGCTGCCCCAGCTCGGCAAGGAGCTGCACGCGGGGAGCACGGTCCCGCTGACGATGCGGTTCGAGCGCGCCGGGTCCGTCGAGTTCCAGGTGCCCGTGGTGGCGCGGCAGGACGAGTTCGGCGGCTACCCGCTGCCCGTGTTCCCCGCCGCGCCGCAGACCCCGGGCGGCCAGACCCCGGGCGGCCAGACCCCGGGCGGGCAGACTCCGGGCGGGCAGACGCCCGGCCAGACCCCGGGCGGCGAGGCGAGCACGTCGCCGTCCCCCGGCGCCGAGCAGGGCGGCCCGGAGTCCTCGCAGTCCCCGGCCACCACGGAGACCCCGACCGCCGGCTGATCCCGCCGCCACCGTCCTCACGGCAAGAGTCGGCCCCCCGGTGAACACCGGGGGGCTGATCGTCAGAAGCCGGCACCGAAACGCGCCGGCCGTTCGGCCAGGGCGTGTTTCACAGTGGTCTCAGCCATGCGCGCGAACGCGTGACCTGCCCTGTCACGCAGCGAGCCGCCAGGCGAGCGAAGTGAGCCGGGACTGCGAAGACACAGCTCAGGGCTCGAACTTGTAGCCGAGGCCTCGGACGGTGACGATGTAGCGCGGGGTGGAGGGGACTTCCTCGACCTTGGCGCGGAGGCGCTTGATGTGGACGTCCAGGGTCTTGGTGTCGCCCACGTAGTCGGCGCCCCACACGCGGTCGATCAGCTGCATGCGGGTGAGGACGCGGCCGGCGTTGCGCAGCAGCACCTCCAGGAGCTCGAACTCCTTGAGCGGGAGCTGGACGGGCTCGCCGCCGACGCTGACCACGTGGCGTTCCACGTCCATCCGGACCGGGCCGGCCTCCAGCGTCGCGGGCGCGGGCTCCTCGACCTCGCCCTGGCGGCGCAGGACGGCCCGCATGCGGGCGATCAGCTCCCGGGTGGAGAACGGCTTGGTGACGTAGTCGTCGGCGCCGAGCTCCAGGCCGACGACCTTGTCGACCTCGCTGTCCTTGGCGGTCAGCATGATCACCGGGACGCTGGAGCGGGCGCGCAGCTCGCGGCACACCTCGGTGCCGGGCAGACCGGGCAGCATCAGGTCGAGGAGCACGAGGTCGGCACCGTTGCGCTCGAAGATGTCCAGCGCGTCGGGGCCGGTGGCGGCGACGGCCACCTCGAAGCCCTCCTTGCGCAGGTTGTACGAGAGGGCGTCGCTGAAGGACTCCTCGTCTTCCACGACGAGCACGCGGGTCACGGTGTTGCCTCCCGGGCGGTGTTCTCTGGGGCTGGGTCTGCGGCCGTCCGGCGGCGCGGCGTGTCGATCAGGGGGAGCCGGATCGTGAACGTCGACCCGTGCCCCTCCTTGCTCCACACCGTGACTTCGCCGCCGTGCTTGCTGGTGACGTGCTTGACGATGGCGAGGCCGAGGCCGGTGCCGCCGGTCTGGCGGGAGCGGGCGGGGTCGACCCGGTAGAACCGCTCGAAGATCCGCTCGATCTCCGCCTCCGGGATGCCGATGCCCTGGTCGGTCACGTTGATCTCGACGTGCGTCTCGTCGCACCGGCGGGTCGACACCACCACGCGGGTGTGCTCGGGGCTGTAGGCGACGGCGTTGTCGACGAGGTTGCGCAGCGCGGTGACCAGCAGCTCCTGGTCGGCGCGGACCCGCAGCCCGTCCTCGCCGCCGGCCGCGAGCTGGATGTCCTTGGCGACCGCCTTGATCTGGCAGCGGTCGAGCGCCTCGGCCATCACCTCGTCGAGGGTGATCGGGATGAGCTCGGGCAGCGGCTCGTCGCCCTGGACGCGCGACAGCGTCATCAGGTCCTGGACGAGGTTGTTCAGCCGCACCGACTCGTACTGCATCCGGCCGGCGAACCGGCGGACGGCCTCGGGGTCGTCGGCGGCGCCCTCGACGGTCTCGGCGAGCAGGGACAGCGCGCCCACGGGGGTCTTCAGCTCGTGGCTGACGTTCGCCACGAAGTCGCGGCGGATCGCCTCGGTGCGGCGCATGTCGGTGAGGTCCTCGGCGAGCACGAGGACGAGCCCGTGCGACCCGAGCGGCGCGACCCGCACCGCGAACCAGCGCCCGTCGGCCCGGCGGCGGCCGCCGACCGGGCCGATCTGGATCTCGATCTCGCGGATCTCCCCGTCGCGGCGGACGAGCCGGGTCATCGCGATCACCGCGTCCACCACCAGGTGGTCGCCGCTGACCAGGCCGTACGCCCGCGCCGCGGAACTGGCCCGCAGCACCCGGTCCTCGCCGTCCACCACCACGGCCGAGGACCGCAGGACGCTCAGGACCGAGGCGACGCCCGGTGGCAGGCTGCCCACCGGGTTCGTCGCAACCGCCGTCCGCTGGGCTCGCTCGCTCACCCGCACCGCCAATCCAGTCGCGAGCCCGATCGCGAGCCCGGCGAGCCCTGTCAGGCTCGCGACAATCTCGACCTCCACACCTCGGATCGTAAGCGGCGATCGGAGCGATGCTTCACCTCCGGGCTGGTCAGCGCCTTCTCGTTACCCGAAAGTTCACCTTTCCCTTCGGATGCGTTCACGCCCGTGGGGCAAAGTGTGGCGTGGGCGAGTCCGCCCTGCCCGCCCCCGTTCACATCGAAGGATGCTCAAGTGCGCGACGCCTACCACGAGGAACTCGACTCCCTCACCGACAGCCTGGTGGAGATGACCCGCCTCGTCCGGTCCGCGATGGCCCGCGCGGTGACCGCCCTCCTGGACGCCGACCTGCGGCTTTCGGAGGAGGTCATCAGCGGGGACGAGCACGTCAACAAGATCGACGCCGCCATCGAGGCGACGGTGTTCGACCTGATGGCCCGCCAGCAGCCGGTCGCCGGCGACCTGCGGACCCTGATCACCGCGCTGCGGATGAGCGGCGACCTGGAGCGCATGGGCGACCTCGCCGTGCACATCGCCAAGACGGCCCGGCGCCGCCACCCCGAGTCGGCCGTCCCGCCCGAGCTGCAGGCGATCGTCCTGGAGATGGGCCAGATCGCCGAGCGCATGATCGCCAAGACGGGCAGCGTGATCGCGTCCCAGGACGTCGAGATGGGCCTGGAGCTGGACGCCGACGACGACCAGATGGACCGGCTGCACCGCCGCCTGTTCGACATGCTGCTGTCGCCGAAGTGGCGGCACGGCGTCGAGCCGGCCGTCGACATCACGCTCGCCGGGCGCTACTTCGAGCGCTTCGCCGACCACGCCGTGCACGTCGCGGAGAACGTCGTCTACCTGGTGACCGGCCAGCGTCCCGAGGAGATCATCGACTCGGCCTGAACCGGCCGGCGCCGCGCGGGCCCCGGGGTCTGGACGGCTTGATCAACGTTCGTTAGCTTGCGCGTCATGAGACCGATGCGGGCGCTGGTCCGGGCGATCACGCTGGCCGGGGTGTGCGGAGCGGTGGCGGCGGCGTCCCTCGGGGCGCCGGGCGCCGCGCCGGCGCAGGCGGGGCCGGGGGCGCGCGGGCCCGCCTGGCGGCTCACCCCGACCGGCGGCGAGGCGCGCCTGCGCGGCCTGGCGGCGGTCGGCCGCGAGGTCGCCTGGCTGGCGGGCAGCGGCGGGACCGTGCTGCGGACGACCGACGGCGGCCGCACGTGGCGCGACGTCGCCCCGGCGGGAGCGCGGGGCCTGGAGTTCCGCGACGTCGAGGCGTTCGACGCGCGGCGGGCGGTCGTGCTGGCCATCGGCGAGGGCGACGCGTCCCGCGTCTACCGGACCTCGGACGGCGGCGCCACCTGGACGCTCGGCTTCGAGAACGACGATCCCAAGGCGTTCTACGACTGCGTCACGTTCTTCGACGCCCGGCACGGGCTCGCCGTCAGCGACCCCGTGGACGGCCGGTTCCGGATCATCTCCACCAGCGACGCGGGCCGCAGCTGGCGGGTGCTGCCGTCCGCGGGCATGCCCCCGGCGCTGGAGGGCGAGGCCGGGTTCGCCGCCAGCGGGCAGTGCCTGGTGAGCCACGGGCCGCGGGACGTGTGGCTGGCGACGGGCGGGGCGTCCCGCGCGCGTGTGTTCCACTCCGGGGACCGCGGGCTCACCTGGACCGTCGCCGACACGCCCCTGCCGTCCAGCCCGTCCCAGGGCGTGTTCGCGGTGGCGTTCCGCGACTCCCGGCACGGCGTCGCCGTCGGCGGCGACTACCGGCCGGGGCGGCCGTCCCCGGCGGCCGCGGCGACGACCTCCGACGGGGGCCGCACCTGGCGTCCGGCGCGCCGCCCGCCGGCCGAGTACCGGTCGGGGGCCGTGTGGCCGGCGCAGGCGGGCCCGGCCGCGCTGGCGGTGGGCCCCACGGGCAGCGACGGCACCCTCGACGGGGGCCGCACGTGGACCCGGTTCGACACCGGGAGCTTCGACACCGTCGACTGCGCGCCCGACGGCGGCTGCTGGGCGGCGGGCGAGAAGGGCCGCGCCGCCCGCCTCGCCTTCACCCGCTGAGGCGGGGCTCTCCACCGGCCCGCCCGCCGCTGGACGGACCTCCCCAGGGCGGGTTCTCGTCAGACGGGCTCGCCCAGAAGCGTCCTGAGGAGGTCGCGCAGCGACTCCTGTTCGGCCGGGGCGAGCGAGGTCAGCGGCGAGTCGGCGTCGAGGCGTTCGAGGACGTCGGCGCGGCAGCGTTCGCCGTCCGGGGTGAGGACGATCTGCTTCGCGCGGCGGTCGCCCGGATGGGGGCGGCGCTCGACGAGGCCCTGCCCTTCGAGCCGGTCGATGACGAAGGTCGCGTTCGACGCCTCGCAGGCCATGCGGTGGGAGAGCTCGCGGGCCGTGATCGGTTCCGACAGCTCGCGGAGCGCGACGACCTGGGCGGCGGTCATGCCGACCTGGTCGGCGACGCGGCGGGCGTGGACGTCGAGCCGCTGCGCGAACCGGTGGACCAGCTTGCACACGTCCCGCTCCATCTGCTCGCCCATGCCCCGAGTGTAGCGCGTGTGCTTCGAATCATGATATTGCTAACTCGGATCATCCGAGTTCGAAATAAATGGAGCGCCGCGTGCCCCCAGCCCTTCTCTCCCTCATGCTGGTCGTCTTCGGCCTGACCACCGGCGAGTTCGTCATCGCGGGCATCCTGCCGGACGTGGCGGCCGACCTCGGCGTCTCGGTGCCCGCCGCCGGGCGGCTGGTGAGCGCCTACGCGCTCGGCATGATCGTCGGTGGCCCGGTCGTCACCGTCCTGACGGCGCGGGTGCCGCGCAAGCCGCTCGTGACCGGCCTCATCGCCGTCTCGGTCCTCGGCAACCTCGGCTCCGCGCTGGCGCCGAACTACCCGGTGCTGCTCGCGGCCCGGTTCGCCGCGGGCCTGGTCGTGGCCACGTTCTTCGCGGTCGCCGTCGCCACCGCCGCGTCCACGGCCCCCGCGGGCAGGGAGTCCTCCACCATCGCGAAGGTGGCGCTCGGGCTGAACCTCGGCATCGTCCTCGGCGCCCCGCTGGGCACCCTGATCGGCCAGGGCCTCGGCTGGCGGGCGACCTTCGCCTCGATCGCCGTGCTCACCGCCGCGGCCCTGCTTATGGTGCTGCGGTTCGTCCCGGCCCTGCCCGCCGCCGCGACCGGTCCGCTCCGGGGCGAGCTCCGCGTGTTCGCGGGACGGGACGTGCGCCTGGCGATCGCCCTCACCGCCCTGGGCAACGTGGGCGTGGTGACCGTCTTCACCTACATCGCGCCGCTGCTCACCGAGGTCGGCGGGTTCACCGAGGACGCCGTCCCGGCGCTGCTCCTGGTGTACGGGGCGGGGGCGGTCGCCGGGAACTTCCTCGGCGGGCGGCTCTCGGACCGGGCGCTGATGCCGTCCCTGGCCTGGCTCCTCGGCGTGCTCGCTGGCGCCCTGGCGCTGTTCTGGGCGGTGAGCGGCGTCCGGCCGCTCGCCGCCGCGATGACCTTCGCGCTCGGCGTGCTGGCCTTCGCGATCATCCCGGGCATGCAGACCCGCGTCCTGACCGCGGCGGGCGCCGCCCCGACGCTGGCGGTGGCCGTCAACGCCTCCGGGTTCCAGGTCGCCGCCGCGTTCGCCGGCTGGCTCGGCGGGACGCTGATCGGCGGGCCGGGGCCGCGCTCGCTCTTCCCCGTCGCGGCCGTGCTCACCCTCGCCGGGCTGGCCGTCGCGGTGCGCATCCACCGCCGCGACCGCGATCGCGTTCCCGCGAGCGCCGGGTGACCGCACCCGTCGGGGTCCGGCATGCGAGGGGCCGCCGGGGCGGCCCCTCGGGGCTCACTTGCGCTTGCCGCGCCTGGTCTTGCGCTCCTCCTTCGGGGCGGGGCTCTTCGCGGCGGGCTTGGCCGCGCCTCCGCCCGGGCCGGCGCCCTGGTTCTTGACGGCCTCGATGGCGGCCTTGGCGGCGGCCGGGTCGAGGTACTCGCCGCCGCGCTTGAGCGGGGTGAAGTCGTCGTCGAGCTCGTAGACGAGCGGGATGCCGGTGGGGATGTTCAGGCCGACGATCTTCTCGTCGGAGATGTCGTCCAGGTGCTTGACCAGGGCGCGCAGGGAGTTGCCGTGCGCGGCGACCATGACGGTCCTGTTCGCGGCCAGGTCGGGGATGATCGAGTCGTACCAGTAGGGCAGCATGCGGTCGACGACGTCGGCGAGGCACTCCGAGCGCGGGATCAGCTCGGACGGCAGCTCGGCGTAGCGCAGGTCGTTGACCTGCGACAGGGGGTCGTCGTCCTTGATCGGCGGCGGCGGGGTGTCGTAGGAGCGGCGCCAGGTCGTGAACTGCTCCTCGCCGAACTCCTCGCGCGTCTGCGCCTTGTTCTTGCCCTGGAGCGCGCCGTAGTGGCGCTCGTTGAGGCGCCAGGAGCGCTTCACCGGGATCCAGAGCAGGTCGGCCACGTCCAGGGCGATGTTGGCGGTGCGGATGGCCCGCTTCAGCAGGGAGGTGTGCAGCACGTCGGGGGTGATGTCGGCGTCGAGCAGCAGGTCGCCGCCCTTGGTCGCCTCGCTCTCGCCCTTCGCGGAGAGGTCGACGTCCACCCAGCCGGTGAACAGCCCTTCCGCGTTCCAGACGCTTTCGCCATGCCGGAGCAATACCAGGGTCGCCATGGCACCAGAGCCTAGCGGCCCCGCACGGGTCACTCGCGGTTGGCCGGGTCCGCGAAGGAGGCGAAGGCCTGGAGGTTGGCGAGGCTCTCGCCGCGCTTGACGCGCCAGTCCCACTCGCGCTGGATGGACGACTTGAACCCGCGCTCCAGCGCCTTGTCGAAGTTCTCGTCGGAGTAGGTGAGGACGCAGCCGAGGAGCCGGTCGATCTCCTCCGGGGACACCGATTCGAGCGGGACCTTCCCGACGAGGTGGACGTCGCCGACGTCGTCGAGCGCGAAGGCGACCCCGTACATGCGGCCGTTCTTCTCCAGGAGGAACCGGTAGAACTCGGCGTGGTTCTCGTCGGGGCGGCGGCAGAAGAACGCCTCGACGTGCAGCGAGTGGTCGCCGGCGATGAGCCACGTCATGGTGGCGAGCTTGTGCTGCCCGGGGAGCTTGACGAAGAACGCGTCCTCGCGCGGCTCCTCGAACTCCAGCTCGTTGGACCTCAGCGTCTCGCGGATGGTCTCGGCGACGGTCATGTGCGCTCCCCCTCGGAGGGCGGCTCCCCCGGCCCCCGGTCGGCTTGGCTCAAACGGTGGCCCGCACGGCCGCGGCCGGCGCCGGCATGGCACCGGTATACACGTCGAGCAGCCGGTCGACGGTGGCATCCCAGCCGAAGTCGCGCGCGTGGCGGACGGCGCCGCGGGCGAGGCGGGCGTGCAGGCCGGGCTCGGCGTGCAGGCGCCGCAGGACGGCGGCGTAGTCGGCGGGGTCGTGGCCGGAGATCAGCACGCCGGACTCGTCGTCGGCCACGGCCGTGCACAGCCCGCCGACGCGGGACGCCACGACCGGCGTCCCGCAGGCCTGGGACTCGACGGCGACGAGCCCGAACGACTCGCTGTGGGACGGGACGACGGTGACGTCCGCGGCGCGGTACCAGTCGGCCAGCTCGTGCTGCGGCGACGGCGGCTCGAAGCGCATGACGTCGGAGATGCCGAGTTCGGCGGCGAGCAGTTGCAGGCCCGCCGGGCGGCACAGCCCCGAGCCGCTCGGGCCGCCGACGACGGCGACGACGAGCCGCGAGCGCAGCGCCGGGTCGTCGGCGAGCATGCGGGCCACGGCGCGCAGCAGCACGTCGGGGGCCTTCAGCGGCTGGATGCGGCCGACGAACAGCAGCACGTAGGCGTCGCGGGGCAGGCCGAGGCGGCGGCGGGCGGGCCCGGTCCGGTGCGGCAGGAGCCCGGCGCCGCGGGCGATGAGGGGCGACTCGGGGCGGAACAGCGACAGGTCGACGCCGGGGCTGACGGTCGCGACGCGGGAGGGGTCGGCGCGGTAGAGGTCGACGAGCTCCCCGGCCTCCTTGGCGGTGTTGGCGACGAGCTGGTCGGCCGAGGCCACGACCTGCTCCTCGCCGAGGACGCGCTCGTCCGGCTCGGGCTTGTCGTCGTCCGCGAGCGCCGCGTTCTTGACCTTGGCCATCGTGTGCATGGAGTGGACGAGCGGGACGCCCCACCGCTCCTTGGCCGCCCATCCCGCCTGGCCGGACAGCCAGTAGTGCGTGTGGAGGAGGTCGTAGTGGCCGGGGTCGTGGGCGGCCTCGGCGCGCAGCACGCCGGAGGTGAACCCGCACAGGTGGCGGGGCAGTTCGGTCTTGTCGAGCTCCTCGAACGGCCCGGCGACGACGTTGCGGACGAGGACGCCCGGCGCGAGCTCCACGGAGGGCGGAAGGGCCCGCGAGGTCGCGCGGGTGAAGATGTCCACCTCGACGCCCCTGGCGGCGAGCCGCTTGGCGACCTCGACGACGTAGACGTTCAGGCCGCCGGCGTCGCCGGTGCCCGGTTGGTCCAGAGGGGACGTATGTACACTCACTGTCGCAACCCGGCTGATATGACGTGACACCCGACACCACCTCCGACAGTGCAACCTATCGACCGGGTTCCGTGTTCCCTCGGCGAGGGCGGCAAGCACGACCGGCCCCCGCAGTGACGCACCTCACCCGCGGGCGACGCGCGGACAGGCCGGCGTTCTGGCTTACTCTGCCGATCCACGCTCACCCACCCGGAAGACTGGACGCATGCGCAAGACGGCGATTGTGACCGGAGCAAGCAGCGGCATCGGGGCGGCCACGGCGAGGCGCCTGGCGGCCGAGGGGTTCAACGTCGTGCTCGCCGCGCGGCGCCGGGACCGGCTCGACGCCCTCGCCCGCGAGATCGCGGAGAGCGTGCCGGGCGCGGGGAGGATCGCGCCGTTCACCCTGGACGTGACCTCGCAGGAGTCGGTGGACGCGCTCGCGGAGGCCGTCGGCGGCTGCCACGTCCTGGTCAACAACGCCGGCGGGGCGCTCGGCCTGGACAGCGTCGCGACCGCCGACCTGGACGACTGGCGGTCGATGTACGACAGCAACGTCATCGGCCTCGCCCGCGTCACCAAGGCGATCCTGCCGAAGCTCGTCGAGAGCGGCGCGGGCCACGTCGTCAACATCACCTCGCTGGCCGGGCACGTCCCCTACGAGGGCGGCGGCGGGTACAACGCGGCCAAGTACGCCGCCTACGCGGTCAACGAGGTGCTGCGCCTGGAACTGGTCGCCGAGCCCGTCCGGGTCACCGAGATCGCGCCGGGCCTGGTGAAGACCGAGGAGTTCTCGCTGGTGCGCTTCCGCGGGGACGAGGAGAAGGCGGCCAAGCCGTACGAGGGCGTCCCCGAGCCGCTGGTCGCCGACGACGTCGCCGACTGCGTCGCCTGGGCCGTCACCCGCCCGCCGCACGTCAACATCGACCGCATCGACGTCCAGCCGCGGGTCCAGGCGGCCCCGCACAAGCTCCACCGCGAGTAGGGCCCCACCGCGAGCAGGGCCTCACGGCGCGAGGGGCGCGACGGCGCTCCAGGGAAGCGTGACCTCGCCGAGGCGCCACCGGTTCCGGCCGCCGTACGGTGGCCGTGAGAGGACGGGGTGGCTCAGCGCCAGAAGGGACACGGCCTCGACCCAGCGCGCGCGGGGGCCGAACGCCGAGTGGGGCGCCGCCGTCGCCCAGCACCGGTCGAACGCGGTCAGGAACTCGTGGACGGGCTCGCCGGGCACGTTCCGGTGGATCAGCGTCTTGGGCAGCCGTTCGGCCAGCACGGACGGCCGTTCGAGCGAGCCCACGTGGGCAGCGAACGTGATGGTCCGAGGGCCGTCCTCGGTGAGCGTCACCCAGACGGCACGGCGCCCGATCTCGTCGCACGTCCCCTCGACCAGGACGCCCGAGGGGGCGAGGCGCGCGCGCAGGTCGTCCCACGCGCGCCACGCGGCCGTCTCGTCGTACTGCCGCAGGACGTTGAACGCCCGGACCAGGACCGGCGGCCGGGGCACCGGCAGTTCGAAGCCGCCGCGCCGGAACGACAGCCCTTCGTGGGGGCCGGTCGCTGCGGCGAAGGCGACCCCGGCGGCGACCCGGGCGGGCTCGATCTCGATGCCGACGACCTCCAGGCGGGGCGACACCGGGCGGAGCCGCGAGTACAGCTCGAAGGTGGTGACCGGGGACGCGCCGTAGCCGAGGTCGACGGCCAGCGGCCGCGCGCCGGAGCGCAGCGCGGCGGTCTGGGTGGCGGCGATCCAGCGGTCGATCCGGCGCAGCCGGTTGGGGGCGGTCGTGCCGCGGGTCACCTCCCCCCGCGGCCTGGGGACAGGGGGCACGGGGTAATTGTCGGGGGTCCCGCGCTATGCCTCGTACGTCAGCCGACTTCGTGAGATCTCACCCACTGAACCGCATTCGGTAAGTCATCGGTTACGGTGCTGCCGACGCCCCGTCCCCCGGAGGAGTGCCGATGCTCGACCTGGCGACCCTGCACGAGGCCATCGCCGCCGCGATCCCCGACCGCGAGTGCCTGGTGTGGCGCGAGCGCCGGACGACCTGGCGCGAGGTCGCCGACCGGACGCGGCGGCTGGCGAACGTCCTGCACGCCCACGGCCTCGGCCCGCGCGCACAGGCGGGCGGCGCCGCGGCGGCCGAGCCGTGGGAGTCGCCCCACGACCATCTCGCGCTCTACCTGCACAACGGGCCCGAGTACCTGGAGGGTCTGGTCGGCGCGCACAAAGCGCGGGTCGCGCCGTTCAACGTCAACTACCGGTACGTGGACGACGAGCTGGCCCAGCTGTTCGCCGACGCCCGGCCGGCCGCCGTCCTCTACCACGCGCGGTTCGCCGACGTGATCGGCCGGGTGGCCGGCGGATTCCGCGCCGCCCCGCTCCTGCTCCAGGTGGCGGACGACTCGGGCGCCGCCCTTCTTCCCGGCGCGCTCGACTACGAGGACGCGCTCGCCAAGGCGTCCCCCGAGCCCCTCCCCGTCCGGCCGGGCCCCGGCGACCTGCACATCCTCTACACCGGCGGCACCACGGGGCTGCCGAAGGGCGTGCTGTGGCGGATCGGCGACCTGATGACCGGGCCGCTCGGCCTGCGGCGCCGCGACGGGACGCCCGTCACCGACCTCGGCGAGGCGGTCGAGCGGGCCGTCCGCAGCGACGTCCGCGTGCTGGTCGGGCCGCCGCTCATGCACGGCGGTGGCACGTGGTCGGCGCTCGGCGGCTGGTGCGGCGGCGGCTGCGTGATCCCGAAGGCGTTCGTGCGCACCGACCGGGGGCTGCGGCTGCCGAACGGCAAGGCCGACTACGCCGCCGCCCGCGCCCTCCTCGGCTGAACGGGATCCCGCCCGGCCCTGTACCGGGCCCCCGCGGCACGAGATCATTGCGGGATGCCGGACCTGACGCTCCTGCTCGCCGACCTCGCCGCCGAGGGCGACTCCGTCGACGCCCTGGTCGCGCCGCTGGCCGCCGGGCGCTGGGCGGGCCCGACGCCGGCCGAGGGCTGGACGATCGCGCACCAGATCGCGCACCTGGCCTGGACGGACGCGCAGGCGGCCGTCGCGGCCGCCGACGCCGCCGCGTTCGCGGGGATCGTCGAGGAGGCCATGGCGGACCCGGGCGGCTACGTCGAGGCCGGCGCGCGGGAGGGGGCCCGGGAGGAGCCCGCCCGCCTGCTCGCCCGCTGGCGGGAGGGCCGCCGCCGGATGGTGGACGCCCTCGCCGCCGTCCCGCCCGGCACACGCCTGCCCTGGTTCGGCCCGCCGATGAGCGCCGCGTCCATGGCGACCGCCCGGCTCATGGAGACCTGGGCGCACGGAGAGGACGTCGCCGACGCGCTCGGCCGGCGCCGCGACCCCACGCACCGCCTCCGGCACGTCGCGCACATCGGCGTCCGCACCCGCGACTTCGCGTTCCGCACCCGGGGGCTGGAGCCTCCCGCCGAGGAGTTCCGCGTCGTGCTGCGCGGCCCGGACGGCGACGAATGGGCCTGGGGCCCGCCGGACGCCGGCCAGTCGGTCACCGGTCCCGCCCTCGACTTCTGCCACGCGGTGACCCAGCGCCGCCACCGCGCCGACCTGGACCTCACCGCGACCGGCCCCGACGCCGGCCGCTGGCTGGACGTCGCGCAGGCCTTCGCCGGCCCGCCCGGCGCCGGCCGCCCCCCATCGCGCGGGTGAGGGCGCGGGGGAGGCAGCCCCCGGGCTGAGAGATTCGCCACTGACCTCCCCGTTCGCGTTCGCGGCGCGCCGGGGTGGAGAAGTTGGTCGCATGACAGTTCTCATCGCATACGACGGTTCTGACGACGCGCGGGCGGCGGTCGAGTACGTCGCGCGCCACCTGCGCGACGAGCCGACCGTGATCATGACGGTGTGGGAGCCGCTGCTCACCCAGATCTCCTGGGCCCCGCTCGCCGCCGCGGTGCCCGTGGCGGGCACGATCGAGGAGGGCGAGCAGTACGAGGAGGAGAAGCAGGCCGAGCGGCTCGCCCAGCAGGGCGCCGACATCGCCGCCAAGGCGGGCCTGACCGAGGTGGCGGTGCGCGCCGAGCGCGGCGGGGGGCCGGTGTGGGCCGCGATCGTGGACGTCGCGGAGGAGCTGAACGCCTCCCTCGTCGTCACCGGCTCGCGCGGCCTGGCGGGGGCCCGGTCGGTGATCCTGGGCAGCGTGTCCACCCGCGTGCTGCACCACGCCCACCGACCGGTCCTGGTGGTGCCCCCACCGAAGGACGACGACGAGGGCTGAGCCCGTCCCCCGACGGCGCCCAGATCATGACCGAGTACAGCTAGAGCGCTCCCACGGCGCGCTCGAAGGCGTCGTAGGCGGCCTCGGAGAACAGGACGAAGCGGGCGTCCATCACCTGCGTCGGGGTGCCCCTGACGGTGCCGACCGCGATGCGGGCGGCGTCGTCCATGGGCCAGCCGTAGATGCCGGCCGACACGGCGGGGAAGGCGATCGAGCCGACGCCGAGCTCGTCGGCGACGCGCAGGGACTCGCGGTAGCAGGAGGCGAGCTGGTGGGAGCGGTCCTCGGAGGAGGAGTACACCGGGCCGACGGTGTGGATCACCCATGCGGCGGGCAGCAGCCCCGCCGTCGTCGCCACCGCCTGGCCCGTCGGCAGCCCGCCGCCGTAGTGGGACGAGCGGAGCCTGCGGCACTCCTCCAGGATCTCCGGACCGCCCCTGCGGTGGATCGCGCCGTCCACCCCGCCCCCGCCCAGCAGCGACGAGTTCGCCGCGTTCACGACCGCGCCGACCTTCTGCTCGGTGATGTCGCCGTGGACAAGAGTGATCTTCATGTGCCGCCGATCCTTCGCAGTGCCGAATCCCGTCAGAGAACAAGAATTCTCACCCGCGGTGCACGCGAAACGCGTTCGGGCGCTTCCCGGCGGTACGCTCATGGCGGACGAGCCGCCGGGGGGCGGTGTGGCCCGTCCGACTTCGTCCGGCCGGACGCAGGGGGGTGTCCATGCGGAACGCCGGACGTGACCAGTGCTGGCAGACCCCACAGCAGACGATGCACGATCGCGTGAAAGTCGCGGAGGTACCCCCTTGAAGATTCTCCTCGCCGGAGCGACCGGAGTAGTCGGCCGCCGGCTGATCCCGCTGCTCGTCCAGGCGGGCCACGAGGTCGTAGGGACGACGCGCCGAACCGGACGCACCGGCATGATCAGCGATCTCGGCGCGGCGCCGGTCGTCCTGGACGTGCTCGACGCCGCCGCGGTGCGCGACGTCATGGCCGCCGTGCGTCCCGACGCGGTGGTCCACCAGCTCACCGATCTCAGCGACGAGGACTTCGAGGCCAACTCGCGCCTGCGGATCGTCGGCACCCGCAACCTGGTCGACGCGGCGAAGGCCGCCGGCGTGCGGACCATGGTCGCCCAGAGCATCGCCTGGCTGTACGTGCCGGGCGACGCGCCCGCCGTCGAGACCGACCCGCTCGACACGCACCTGCCGCCCTACGCCGGCATCGCGGCGCTGGAGGAGGCGGTCGCCGAGATGCCGCACGGCGTCGTCCTGCGGTACGGGGCGCTCTACGGCCCCGGGACCTGGTACGCGCCCGACGGCGCGATCGCCAAGCGGGTGCGGGCGGGCGTCCTGCGCGAGGCGCCGTCCTGGACGTCGTTCGTGCACGCCGACGACGCGGCCTCGGCGGCGCTCGCCGCCCTGGACTGGCCCGCCGGGATCGTCAACGTGGTCGACGACGAGCCGGCGACCACGGCGGACTGGCTGCCGGTCTACAGCGCGGCGCTCGGCGCGCCCACCCCGGGCAGCGCCGGCAAGCACGCGGCCGCGACGGGCCGTCCGGCCTCCAACGCCAGGGCGCTGAGCCTCGGGTGGAAGCCGCAGGTCGCGTCCTGGCGCACCGGCTTCGCGCGGATGGACGTGCCCGTCCGCACCGACTGACCCCCGGTCAGCCGAACTGGAACGAGCGCTTGGCCAGTCCGAGCCAGTAGCCGTCGATGACCGACCGCCGCCGCGAGGCGGCGTCGGCGTCGGCGCCGAGCGCGACGAACAGGGGCGCGAAGTGCTCCGTCCGCGGGTGCGCGATGCGCGCGGCCGGAGCCTTGGCGCGGAAGTCGAGCAGGGCGTCCACGTCGCCGCCCCGCACCGCCTCGTCCGTCCACTCGTCGAACTCCGCCGACCACGCGGGCGGCGGGGCGTCCGGGTCCGGGCGCATCTCCCGCAGGTTGTGCGTGGTGAAGCCGCTCCCGACGATGAGGACGCCCTTGTCGCGCAGCGGCGCGAGGCTCCGCCCGACCTCGAAGAGGCGGTCGGGCTCCAGGGTGGGCATCGACATCTGGAGCACGGGGACGTCGGCGTCCGGATACATCTCCACGAGCGGGACGTACGCGCCGTGGTCCAGCCCGCGCTCTTCGTCCTGATGGACGCCGGGAATGAGTCTGCGAACGTCGTCGGCGAGGGCCGGCGCGCCGGGCGCGTCGTACCGGACGGTGTAGTAGTGCTCGGGGAAGCCCCAGAAGTCGTAGACGAGCGGCACCGGCCGGGTGGCGCCGATGCTCAGCGGCGCCTCCTCCCAGTGCGCCGACACCATGAGGATCGCCTCCGGCTTCGGCAGGTCCGCCGACCAGCGGGCCAGCTCGGCGGTCCACCGCGCGTCGTCGGCCAGCGGCGGTGCGCCGTGGCTGAGATAGAGCACCGGCATCCTGGTCATGATCGTCCTCCCTTTACTTGAGTGTTCAACGGTACTCGATTTTGTTGAACATTCAAGTCTTGAGGGTTCAAATGCCGGGTAGCATGGAGGCATGGCGGAGACGGTGACCAGCGAGACGACGACCGAGCCGCGCTGGCTCGACGATGACGAGCAGGAGACCTGGCGCGCCTTCCTGTGGACGTCCCGGCTGCTCGGCGAGGCCCTCGACCGCCAGCTCCAGCGCGACTCGGGCCTGCCGCACACCTACTACATGATCCTGGCGATGCTGTCGGAGGCGCCCGGCCGCGCGCTGACGATGACCGAGCTCGCCGAGATCGTCCACTCGTCCCCGAGCCGCCTGTCGCACGCGGTGAACCGGCTGGAGGAGGCCGGCTGGGTGAGCCGGTGCAAGCCCGCCGCCGACCGGCGCACCACGATCGCCCGGCTGACCGACGAGGGCTTCGCGGTCCTGGCGGAGGCGGCGCCGGGCCACGTCGCCGAGGTCAGGCGGCACCTGTTCGACCCGCTCACCCGCGAGCAGATGCTGGAGTTCCGCGAGATCCTGCACGCCCTGCTGGGCTCCCTCGACCCGGACCGCGAGGCCCCCTGCGCCCGCGAAGGCTAGACGAACTCCACGCCGTGCGACTTCGCCTTGGGGTGGGCGACGGCCAGCAGGCGCATGCCCTCCTCCTCCAGCGCGGCGCGCTCCGGCCCGGGGACGGGGGCGAACGGCTCGATCCGCAGCGTCGCCTCGCCCCGGCCCTTCTCGATCTTCCACATGCCGTGGACGAAGCCGTCCACGAGGAACGTCGCGCGGATGATGCCGTTGACGGTGAACACGCGCTTGCGGTGCTCCTCGGAGATGATCCGCGCCCGGTCGGCGTGGGACAGCAGCAGGTTGTCGAAGTCGGGGACGAACCGCACCGGCGCCTCCGCCCCGGGACCGGGCCGCGGCGCGTCCGGCAGGTCGTACAGCGTCCGGCCGTTCTCGTCGCGGAAGGCCACCAGCTCGGGCCTGAGCCGCTCGACGACCTCGCCCAGGCGCGTCAGCCCGGCCCACTGCTGGACGTCCTGGACGCTCGCGGGCCCGAACGCGCGCAGGTAGCGCCGCACGAGGTCCTCCAGGGACGGGTCGGGCACCGCGGGCCCCAGCCAGTGCTCCAGCGTCGTGTGCCGGGCCGTCCCGGAGGAGCCCCAGATCCCGCGCGGCGGAACCTGCACGAGCGGCAGCCGGCAGCGGACGGCCCAGACCAGCAGCGCCGGGTCCTCGTCCGGCCACCGTTCGGCCAGCATCGCGCGCAGGTCCTTGTCGGACCGCGGCTCCTCCTCCAGCAGGGCCCGCGCCCACGCGGTGAGGGCCGGGAGGTCGAGGTGCCCCAGCTCGGCCGCGCGCGCCTTCAGGTGGTTGTCGAGGATCACCTGGGTCATCGGCCGCAGCGCGCGGGCGTCGCGGGCGCTGACCAGGTGAAGCGTCCCGCGCATCAGCACCATCCGCAGCGCCCGGCGGTCGGCGATCAGCTCGCCGGCCTCGTCGAGCGCGTAGTCCGCGAGCCGGCTCCACAGCCCGATGTGGGGCGGGCTCGGCGCCTGCGCCTGGAGGCCGACCAGATGCTCGATCGCCTCCAGCGCGGGCATGGCGTGCCGCTCCAGCAGGAGCTGGCGGGCCAGCAGCGCCCGGTTCAGCGCCCGTCGTCCCAGCTCAGTCGTCATAACGCGTGACCAGCTCCTGCCAGCTCGGGGGAGGACCGGGCAGTTCGTACCGGTCCGTGAGGTTCATAGCGTCCAGGATCAGCGCCAGGTAGCGGTGCTGGAGCCGGTTCATCCGCTCGTCGTCGCCGATCCGGATGCCGTGCAGGTACTCCAGGATCACCGAGACGTCGCCGACCTCGATCTCGGGACGGAGCCCGCCCGCCTCCCGGGTGCGCTCCAGCAGCCGCTGCGTCGCGACGTGGATCTCGCGGCCCTTGCGGCTCATGTCCTCGGTGACCTCGAAGCTCCCCGCGAGCCGCATGGTGAGGGAGCCCGCGCCGATGTCCAGGCAGCGGCGCATGAACGCGGCGAAGGCCTCCCACGCGTCGCCCTCGTCGTCCAGGGCCGCCTCCACCTCGGCGAGGTAGCGGTCCATCCCCTCGTCGGCGAGCTTCTGGAGCAGGTCCTCCTTGCTCTTGTAGCGGCGGTACAGCGCGCTGATCCCGACCCCGGCGTGCTCGGCCACCGCCGAGATCGGCGCGCCGGGGTCGGCGGTGAACACCGCCCGCGCCGCCTCCCGGATGAGTTCGTCGTTGCGTGCGGCCTGCGCCTTCCGCCCGCTCAGGGGCGCTCGTGCCGTCTCCATGGCTCCCATCATAGGGGAACGAAGAATTCCGTTCTACACCTGCGGGCCCACCCGCCTTGACACGGAGACCCCTCGCCCACATTATGAACGCACGTTCATGAACATACGTTCACAACGAGGAGAGCCATGACGGAGATCGTCAACACCCACCAGGCGGAGGCGTGGAACGGGTACGAGGGCGAGCACTGGGCCGAGCACCACGACCGGTACGACGCCATGAACGGCGGGTTCAACGAGGCCCTGCTGGAGGCGGCCGCGATCGGGCCGCGCGACCGGGTCCTCGACATCGGCTGCGGCAACGGGCAGATCACCCGGCTCGCGGCGCGGCGGGCGCCCCTCGGCGCCGCGGCGGGGGTCGACCTCTCCCGGCCGATGCTCGCCCGCGCCCGCGCCCTCGCCGAGGAGGAGGGGGTCGCGAACGTGGCCTTCGAGCGCGGCGACGCGCAGGTGCACCCGTTCCCCGCCGCCGCGTTCGACGTCGCCGTCAGCCGGTTCGGGATCATGTTCTTCACCGACCCGGTCGCCGCGTTCGGCAACGTCCGGCGGGCGCTGCGCGAAGGCGGCCGGCTGGCCTTCCTGTGCATGGCGCCGCTCGCCGAGAGCGAGATGGGGGCCCTCATGGCCGCGCTCCCGCCCCTCGACCGCGCCCCGATCGGCCACGACGGCGGGCCGCTGTCGCTCGCCGACCCCGGCCGCGTCCAGGAGATCCTCGGCCGCGCCGGCTTCCGCGGCGTGTCCAGCCGCAGGGTCGAGGCCGACCAGGTCTGGGGGCGCGACGCCCGCGAGGCCGGGGAGTTCTTCGCCGGATGGGGCCCGATCCACCACAACTACGGCGGGAGCGACGAGATCCGCGACGCCCTCGTCGAGGCCATGCGGCCGTTCGAGCGCGACGGCGCCGTCCGCCTGCGCAGCACCGCGTGGCTGGTCACGGCACGGCGATGAGGAGGGTCGTGGTCCTCGGCGGGTACGGCGCGGTCGGCCGGGAGGTCGTCGCGGGGCTGCTCGGGCACGTCCCCGAGGTGGTGGCCGCCGGGCGCGACCTCGCCAAGGCCCGCACCGTGGCGGACGCGCTCCCGCTGCGGTTCGACCTGAAGAGCGACGACCCGGGGCGGCTCGCCGCCGACGCCGTCGTCATGTGCGCGGAGACGGGCAACGTGCGGGTCGCCGAGGCGTGCCTCGCCCGGGGCGTCCACTACGTCGACGTGTCCGCGTCGCACGCGGTGCTCGCCGGGATCGAGAAGCTGGACGGCCTCGCCGCCGAGCGGAACGCCGCGGCGGTGCTGAGCGTGGGGCTCGCCCCCGGCGTCACGAACCTGCTGGCCCGCGAGGCCGGCGGCGGGGACGTCGACATCGGCGTCCTGATCGGCGCCGGCGACCGGCACGGGCCGTCCGCCGTGGACTGGACGCTCGACTCCCTCGCCGGCCTCGGGGAGTCGTGGCGGATGCGGTTCCCCCCGCCCTACGGGGTCCGGACCGTGCACCGCTTCCCGTTCTCCGACCAGTACACCCTCCCCGGACGCGTCCGCACCGGCCTCTGCCTCGACTCGCGCGCCATGACCGCGCTCCTCCCCCGCCTCGTCCCGGTCCGGGACCTGCCGCCGCTGCGGGCCGCGTTCCGGCGCGTCCACGTCGGCGGCGACGGGTTCGCGGTGGCGGTCGCGTCCGGCGGGACGGTGCGCTCGTTCTCCGGACGGCGGCAGAGCCGGGCGACGGGGCTGGCCGCGGCGATGGTCGTCCGGGGGCTGGACGGCACGCCGCCGGGCGTCCACCACATCGAGGACGCGGCCGGGCCGGAGTTCCTGCCCCGACTCGCCGCGCACGGTTTCGAGCTCGCTCATTACGATGCGGGGTGATGTCACCTAGAAGAGCGGCCGCGCTGGGCGCCGGCGACCGGACCCTGCGCGACCACCTGATCGCCACGGCCGAGCGGATGATCGCCGAGCGCGGGACGGCGGGCCTGACCGTCCGGGCGATCGCGCGGGAGGCGGGCGTCGCCGACGGCGTCCTCTACAACCACTTCGCCGACAAGGAGGAGCTGCTCGCGCACGCGCTGCGGGCGCACGCCGAGTCGGTCGCGCGACCGCTCGGCGAGCTGCCCGAGCCCGGCGCCGGCACGGTCGAGCAGAACCTGCGCGCGTACGTGGCGCACGGCCTCGCCCTGCACGACGGGCTGCTGCCCGCGCTGACCGGGCTGGTCGCGCAGCCCGCCGTCCTCGCCCGGTTCGCGGCGCTGAGCGGCGGGGGCGGCACCTGGAACGAACGGCTCGCCTCCTACCTGCGCGGCGAGCGCGACCTCGGCCGCCTCGCCCCGGACGCCCGGGTCGAGGCGGCCGCCTCGCTGATCGTCGGCGCCTGCCACGAGCCGGTCCTGTCGCTGCTGTTCCAGGGCCGGGGCTTCGCGCACCGGGTGTCGCCGGACCTCGTGGACGACCTCGTCGCGACCGTCCTCAACGGCCTCGCCCCCCGCTAGAGGCTGTGTTTCACAGTCCCGGCCCACTGCGCTCGCCTGGCGGCTGTGTTTCCACGTCTCGGCCCACTTCACTCGCCTGGCGGCTCGCTACGCGACCGGGCCTGGGCGAACGCGGCATCGCTTCGCGATCCGCCCGGCTCCGCTCGCCTCCGGCTTCGCTCCACCGGGCAGCTCACGCGTTCGCGCGCGTGGCCGAGGCCACTTCGAGACAGGCTGTGAGTCTTGTGCTGGCTGGTCTGGGATCGGCTGGCAAGGATGGTGTCGGCTGCTCCGACCTTGGACGTGACTCGAGACAGGCTCGGCCCCTTCCGGGGTGCTCTTCTAGAGATCTGTCCGTCCCGGGGCGGGGGCGGCCGACGCCGTCCTGGCCCACCTCGGTGACCTGATCAGAAGGCTGTCCGCCCGATGGGCGCGACTCATCACAGTGCTGCCCCGAAGTGACTCCTATCCAGACCGGCGCCGGCCGCCGGCGGCCGGACCGCTGTACCTGGGATAGGAAGGACCCGAGCCGCTGTGGCCATCGTCGCGCAAACTCACCCGTTCGTCATCGGCGTCGACACCCACGCCCGCAACCACGTCCTGGCGATCCTTGCCGCCACCGGTGAGGTCATCGACACCGGGCAGTTCCCGACCACGGCGGCGGGCATGGCCCGCGCCATCGCGTGGGCGGCCCGCCGCACCGGCGCGGACCTGGCCGCACTCTGGGTGATCGAGGGCGTGGCGTCCTACGGTGCCGGTCTGGCAGCCCTGGTCGAGCGGACCGGTTATCAGGTGGTCGAAGCGGCCCGGATGAACGCGCGCGCCAACCACGGGATCGGTAAGTCCGACCCGCTGGATGCTCAACGCATCGCCGCCGCCGTCCTCGCCCTGGACACCCGCGAGTTGCGCCGCCCGCGCCTGGCCGAGGGGGTGCGGGCCGCGCTGCGGGTCCTGGTCACCGCCCGCGACCACATGACGGCCGAACGCACCGCGACCCTCAACGCGCTGATCGCGCTCCTGCGCGTCGTCGACCTGGGTATCGATGCCCGCAAGCCAGTGACCGGCACACAGATCGCCACGGTGGCCCGCTGGCGTGCTCGGGATGAGGAACTGGGCGCTGCCACCGCCCGCACCGAGGCCATACGGCTGGCCAAACGCGTGCTCGAACTCGACGAACAGATCGCCGCCAACGGCGCCCGCATGACCCAGCTCGTCCAGGCCAGCCAGGCCGCACCATTGCTGAACAAGACCGGCATCGGGCCCGTGACCGCCGCCATCTGCCTGACCGCCTGGTCGCATCACGGCCGGGTGCGCTCCGAGGCCGCGTTCGCCGCCCTGGCCGGAGTGAACCCCATCCCCGCGTCCTCGGGAAACACCGTCCGCCACCGCCTCAACCGCGGCGGCGACAGGCGCCTGAACCGAGCCCTGCACATCGCCGTCCTCACCCGCATGACCCACGACCCGCAAACCCGCGCCTACGTCGAGCGACGCCGGGCCCAAGGCCGCACCACCAAAGAGATCCGCCGCTGCCTCAAACGCTACCTAGCCCGCCAGATCTACCGACTCCTCAACACCACCGACACAGCCATCAGCCGAGCTTGACGAACATAGAAGGATCTCTAACCCGGCGGCGGCGCTGCTCTCACGACGCCATCGCCTCCCTTACCTCCGCCAGCGTCCGGTCGGCGACCGCGTTGGCGCGCTCGTCGCCCTCGGCCAGGACGCCGCGCAGGTACGCCCGGTCGGCGGCCAGCTCCGCGCGGCGGGCGCGGATCGGGCGCAGGAACTCGTTCACCGAGTCGGTCGCGGCCTTCTTCAGCGCCGCCGCGCCGCCGTCACCGATCTCGGCGGCGACGGCGTGCGGGTCGCGGTCCTGGCAGAGCGCGGCGAGCTGCACCAGGCCGGAGACCTGGGGGCGGGTCTCGGGGTCGTAGGTGATGGTCCGGTCGGCGTCGGTGACGGCACGCCTGATCAGCCGCGCGGTCTCGTCCTCGGTGGCGGACAGGGCGACGGCGTTGCCGCGGCTCTTGCTCATCTTCTGGCCGTCGAGCCCGAGCAGGAGCGGCGCGGACGACAGCAGGGCGTCCGGCACCGGGAAGACGGGCCCGTAGCGCTCGTTGAAGCGGCGGGCGATCGTCCGGGTGATCTCCTGGTGCGGGAGCTGGTCCCTGCCGACGGGAACCAGGTCGGCCTTGCAGAACAGGATGTCGGCGGCCTGGTGGACGGGGTAGGTGAACATCAGCCCGCTGACCGCCGCCTGCCGGGACGTCGCGATCTCGTCCTTCACCGTGGGGTTGCGGCTCAGCTCCGCGATCGACACGAGCGACAGGAACGGCAGCATGAGCTGGTTCAGCGCCGGGACGGAGCTGTGCCGGAAGATCGTCGCCGTGGACGGGTCGATCCCGGCCGCCAGGTAGTCGGCGACCAGGCCCTCGACGTGCTCCGACAGGCGGTCGGCGACGTCCCGGTCGGTGAGCACCTGGTAGTCGGCCACCAGGACGAACAGCTCCACGCCCGCGCGCTGGAGGCGGGCCCGGTTGGCCAGGGTGCCGAAGTAGTGCCCGAGATGCAGCGGGCCGGTCGGGCGGTCGCCCGTCAGGATCCGGAAGGCTCCGGGGTCGACCGCGATGCGTTCTTCCAGCCGGCGGCTGCGGGCTTCGGGGGTGATGTCCACTGGGTCCTCCTCGTCGGGTCTGCGGCCGTCCCGCCGGGTCCGGCCCGTCACCGAGGAAGAGAAAGGGCCGTCCAGCGGACGGCCCGATCGCATGCGTCACTGTGGCCGTCCTAGGACGGCCACCAGCCGAGGCATGCGGTGCGCTTCACCCGGCCATGCTATCCCACCGGATGCGACGGCTGCCAGATAATCTAGAACGGAACCATCTTGGGTACGCTGGACGCATGACCTCCATGGCCCCCGCGCGCACGCAGACGGACCTGTCGTTCCTCCTCGACCACACCGGCCATGTGCTGCGCGGCCGCATGACGGCGGCGCTCGCCGAGATCGGGCTGACCCCGCGCATGCACTGCGTCCTGGTGCACGCCCTGGAGGAGGAGCGCACGCAGATCCAGCTCGCCGAGATCGGCGACATGGACAAGACCACCATGGTCGTGACCGTGGACGCCCTGGAGAAGGCCGGGCTCGCCGAGCGGCGCCCCTCGTCCCGGGACCGGCGCGCCCGCATCATCGCGGTCACCGAGGAGGGCGCCCGGGTCGCCGCCCGCAGCCAGGAGCTCGTGGACGGCGTCCACGCGGCGGCCCTCGGTTCGCTGCCGGACGACCAGCGCGAGACCCTCGTCCAGGCACTGAACACCCTGGTCGACGGGCATCTGGCCACCCCTGCGAAGACCCCGGCTCCGGCCCGGCGGGCGCGCGAGCGGAACAAGTAAATCCGTCATAGATAGTCCGCAACAAAACTATCTGCTACGGTTTCTCCTGTCCTTCCCGACAGGAGATGACCCAATGCCCTCCCTCTCGCTCTCCCCGCTCCGCTCCCGATGGGCGGCGCTCGGCGTGCTGTCGGCCACGATGCTGATGACGGTCCTCGACGGCAGCATCGTCACGGTCGCGGCCCCTGCCATCCAGGACGACCTCGGCTTCTCGCCCGCCGGGCTCAGCTGGATCATGAACGCCTACCTGATCCCCCTCGGCGGCCTGCTGCTCCTCGCCGGGCGCCTCGGCGACCTCGTCGGCCGCCGGACGCTGTTCCTCGCCGGGAACGCGGTCTTCACGGCGGCGTCGGTGCTGGCGGGCGCCGCCACCACGTCCGGCCTGCTGATCGCCGCCCGGTTCCTCCAGGGCGTCGGCAGCGCCCTGTCCTCCGCCGTCGTGCTCGGCATTATCGTGACGCTGTTCACCGACCCCCGGGAGCGGACCAGGGCGATCGGGGTGTTCAGCTTCACCGGCGCGGCCGGCGCGTCCATCGGGCAGGTGCTCGGCGGCGTGCTCACCGACGCGCTGAGCTGGCACTGGATCTTCCTGATCAACCTGCCGATCGGCCTCGCCGTGATGCTGCTCGCCCTCCCCGCACTCCCCCGCGAACGGGGCGCCGGCCTGGCCGCCGGCGCCGACGTCGCCGGCGCGGTGCTGGTCACGTCCGGGCTGATGCTCGGCATCTACACGGTCGTCAAGGTCGAGCGGTACGGGTGGCTGTCGGCGCACACGCTGGGTCTCGGCGCCGTGTCGCTGCTGCTGCTCGCCGGGTTCGCCGTCCGCCAGTCCCGCGCCGCCACGCCGCTCATGCCGCTGCGGATCCTGCGCTCCCGCAACGTGTCCGGCGCCTACGCCGTCCAGCTGCTGACCCTGTCGGCGATGTTCTCCTTCCAGGTGGTCGTCGCCCTCTACATGCAGCAGGTGCTCGGCTACAGCGCGCTCGGCACCGGGCTCGCGATGCTCCCCGCGGCCGTGTCGATCGGCGCGGTGTCGCTGCTGGTCTCCGCGCGGCTCTCCAACCGCTTCGGCGAGCGCTTCGTCCTGATGGCCGGGCTCGTCCTGCTGATCGGCGCGATGGCCTGGCTGACGACCGTCCCCGTGGACGCGGACTACGCCACCGACCTGCTCCCGGTGTTCGTGCTGGTCGCCGGAGGCGGCCTCGTGCTCCCGTCGCTGACCGGGCTCGGCATGTCCAGCGCCCGCCCCGAGGACGCGGGCCTGGCGTCCGGCCTGTTCAACACCGTCCAGCAGGTCGGGATGGCGCTCGGCGTCGCGGTCATGACCACGCTCGCCGCGTCCCGCGTCGAGTCCCTGCGGGCGGACGGGCGGGACACCGCCGCCGCCCTCACCGGCGGCTACCACCTGGCGTTCGCCGTCTCGGGCGGCCTGCTGGTCGCCGCGCTCGCCGTGTCGCTGCTCGTCCTGCGCCGCCCGGCGCCCGTGGCCGGCGCCGCGCCCGTCGAGTCCGTCCCCACCACCGTCTGAATCCACCCCGCCGGCCTCCGAAGGAGATCAAGATGACCGAGTACGGCCCCGGACAGGGACCCGGCCCCGAGCCCGTCGGCGAGGACGGCCTGTCCCGCCTCCTCGGCGAGCAGCAGTTCGGCGTCCTCGCCACGAACAGGAAGAGCGGCCACCCGCACGTCTCCACGGTCGTCTACAGGTGGGACCCGGAGGAGCGCGTGATCCGGATATCCACGACGGCCGACCGGGCGAAGGTGAAGCAGCTCCGGCGCGACCCGCGCGCCGCGCTGCACGCGTCCGGTCCCGGCCACCTGTCGTTCGCGGTCGCCGAGGGCTCCGCCGAGCTGTCCGCCGTCAGCGAGGAGCCCGGTGACGCGACCGGCCGCGAGCTGCTCGCGATGACGCCGGGCTTCGACGACCCGGCGGACGAGCGGGCGTTCCTGGAGCAGATGACGAAGGACCGGCGGCTGGTGATCCGCCTGCGCGTCGACCGCCTCTACGGCACGGTCCTCGCCGACTAGCGGCACGGGCGGGCGGCGCCGCCGGGCCAGGGCGGGTCCCGAAGTGGCCTCGGCCGTGCGCGCGAACGCGTGACCTGCCCGGTGGAGCGAAGCCGGAGGCGAGCGAAACCGGGCAGATCGCGAAGCGATGCCGCGTTCGCCCAGTTCCGGTCGCGTAGCGAGCCGCCAGGCGAGCGAAGCGGGCCGGAATCGCAAAAAAACTAGTGCGGCAGGACCAGGAGCAGCAGCGGGAGGACGGCGATGACCGGGACGGCGACCGACGCGGCGAGGCGGGTCCGGCGCGACAGCGGCTGCGGCTCCAGCAGCCGGTTCACCCGCGCTATCACCGGGATGTCGCTGTGCGAGGCGACGCCGAGCGTGCCGGACGGCGCGGCGGCCGGGCGGGCGGCGGCGAAGCGCAGCAGCGCGGTCGCCAGCTCCCGCGGCGGGCGGCCGTGCCGGGCACGGTCGTCGGCGGCCATCTCGATCAGCAGCTCCACCGCGTCCAGGCACCGTCCGACCAGCCGGAACTGGGGGAACACCTGGCGCAGCGACGCGAACGGCAGCAGCACCAGGTCGTGGCGCTCGCGGGCGTGGGCGCGCTCGTGCGCGAGCACCGCGGCCAGCTCGCCGCGGTCGAGCAGCTCCAGCGTCCCGGCGCTGACGACGACCTTGGACGAGCGGACGCCCGGCACGCAGTACGCGGCGGCGCCGGGGTGGTCGAGGACGAGGGTGCCGGGCACCGAGGAGTCGCGGCGCGACACCAGCGCGAGCAGCGCCCGGTGCCGCCGCCGGGCCCGCACGACCCGCAGCACCGCGAACATCAGCATGACCAGCAGCACGCCGGTCAGGCTGATCGCGGCGAGCAGGGCCGCCACCTGCACCGGGTTGAGCCGGGCCGCCTGGTCGTCGTAGAGGCCGGGCAGCCCGCCGAGGACGCCCTTGCGGTACGGCAGGAGGGCGAGCCCGAGCAGGGCCCCGATCGTGGCGACGCCCCAGCACAGCCCGAGGGCCTGCCAGAGCGCGATCCCGATCCGGGGCGTGCGCCACGTCCACCGGGCCCGGGACAGCAGGTGCGCCCCGCCGACGGTCCCCAGTGAGATCAATGCGAGCAGGGCGGTGCCGGTCATGCCGGAGGTTCCTTACCGGTGAGGCCCGCGAGAGCCTCACGGATCACGTCGATCTCGCCCCGCGACACGGAGCGGACGAAGTGCGCGAGCGCCGCGTCGCGGTCACCGGTCTCGTTCAGGGCCCCGAGCATCAGCTCGGTGACGTACATCTCGCGGCTCGCCACCGGGTGGTAGCGCCAGGCGCGGCCGTCGCGCTCGCGTTCGAGGAAGCCCTTCTTCGCGAGCCTGTCGAGGACCGTCATGACCGTGGTGTGCGCGAGGTCCCGGTCGTCGGCGAGGGCACGGCTCACGTCCCGCGCGGTGGCCGCCGGGTGCCCGGCTTCCTCCCGCGCCCACAGGACCTCCATGACCGTGCGTTCAAGCTCTCCCAGACCCTTCACGCGTCCCAGATTATCCGACGGTCCCGGCACTGACCACGTCAGGTAGTACTACCGCCTGTAGGGGGCGCGACGAGGCCGAACTCGTAGGCGATGATGACGAGCTGGACGCGGTCGCGGGCGCCGAGCTTGGCGAGCAGCCGCGCGACGTGCGCCTTCGCGGTGGCCACGCTGATGACCAGCTCCCCCGCGATCTCCTGGTTGGACAGGCCGAGGCCGACGAGGGTCAGCACCTCCCGCTCGCGCTCGGTGACGCCCTCCACGTTCCGGGGCCGTCCGGCGGCCGGTTGCGGCCGCGCCGCGAACTCCTCGATCAGCCTCCGGGTGACGCCCGGCGCGATGAGGGCGTCCCCGGCCGCGACGACGCGGATCGCCGCGAGGATCTCCTCCAGCGCCATGTCCTTGACGAGGAACCCGCTGGCCCCGGCCCGGAGCGAGCCGTAGACGTAGTCGTCGTCGTCGAACGTGGTCAGCATGAGCACGCGGGCGGTGCCGGGCCCCGCGCCGCGGATGAGGCGGGTGGCCTCGATGCCGTCCATGTCGGGCATACGGATGTCCATCACGACCACGTCCGGGGCCCGGTCCCGCGCGAGGCGCACCGCCTCGGCCCCCGTCCCCGCCTCGCCCGCGACCTCCAGGTCGGGGGTGTCGGCGATCAGGACGCGCAGCCCGGCGCGGATCAGCGGCTGGTCGTCGGCCAGCAGGACGCGGACCGTCATGCCGCCGCCGGCGCCGGGATCCGCGCCGCCACCCGGAACCCCCCGCCGGGGCGCGGGCCCGCCGCGAACTCGCCGCGCAGCAGGTCCACCCGCTCCCGCATCCCGACGAGGCCGTACCCGGTGCCGACCACCCCGCCGTGCCCGGCGTCCTCGATCTCGACGGCCAGTTCCCCGTCGCCGTAGCCGATCGTCACGCGGCAGCGGTCGGTGCCCGCGTGCCGCACGACGTTCGTGACCGCCTCCTGGACGATCCGGTAGGCGGACAGGTCGACGTCCGGCGGCAGCGGCCTCGGCTCCCCCGCCGTGCGGAGCTCGACCGCGACGCCCGCGTCCCGCGCTGCGTCGGCGAGGCGGCCGAGGTCGTCCAGGCCGGGGGCGGGCCCGAGCGGCGCCGCGCCGGGGTCGTCCCTGCGGAGCGCGGTGAGCATCCTGCGCAGCCCGGACAGGGTGTCGCGGCTGGTGGCCTCGATGGCGTGCAGCGCGTTGCGGGCCTCGGCGGGCTGGGTGTCGATGACCCGCCCGCCCGCGCCCGCCTGGATCGCGATGATCCCGATGCTGTGGGCGACCATGTCGTGCAGCTCCCGCGCGATCCGGAGCCGCTCGGCGGCGACGGCCTGGGCGGTGGCCTGCTCCCGCATCGCCGCGGCGTGCGCGCGCCGCGTCCTGACCGAGTTCCCCGCCATGTACGTGACGGCCCCCGCCAGCAGGATCGTCATCAGCAGGATCTCGTCGGCCTGGAGGAACGCCGCGACCGCCGCCGCCTGGAGGAGGCACGTCGCGACCACGACCGGGACGGAGACCCGGCGCGCGCGGGTCGCCGCGACGTAGCCGGCCGAGACGCCGGTGACGAGGACCAGCAGACCGGCGACCGCTCCGGTCGGCAGCGACAGCAGGGCGAAGATCCAGGCCAGGAGCAGGATCGCGTGGGCGGTGAGCGCCCGGCGCCGCAGCAGCGACAGCACGAGGACCGTGAGCCCGGCCGTGACGGGGATCTCCAGCTGCTGGAAGGGGGCTTGCCCATGGGAGAACGCGACGAACACGACCACCGGGTACACGGCGGCGCCGCACCAGGCGAGGACCGTCCCCGTGCCGCGGCTCACGCGGCGCACCGACAGGGCTGACATGGGCCGATCGTAACCGCCGCCCCCGTCCCGGCACATTGGCCCGGAGGCGTAATCCCGCAGGCTACCAACGCCTTTCGCCGATGTGTCCGACGGCCCGATGCGCGCCGGGCGCCTCCACCGCGACCGTTGCCGTGTGAAGCGCTGGGCACCTTTCATTCTGGCCGTCGAAGTCCTCGGAATCGTCGTCTTCTCCGCCGTCTACGACTCGCTGGACTTCCGCATCTACTGGCTGGGCGGGCACGTTCTGACGGACGGCTCGCGCCTCTACCAAGGGCAGCTCGCCGAGCACTATTTCACCAACACGCCTTTCATGGCCGCGCTGTTCACCCCCCTGGCCGCACTCCCGCTCGTCGTCTCTCGCATGCTGTGGCAACTGTCCTCGCTGGCGGCCTTCGCCTGGGCGTGCGCGCTCACCGTGAGAATGGCCGGCCGCACGGTCTCCCCCGTGGTCGCGGTGGCCGCGGCCCTGCTCCTCCAGCCGGTCTGGCAGTCGTTCTTCCTCGGGCAGGTCAATCTCATCCTGCTCGCCCTGGTCCTCGCCGACCTGCATCGCGTCGCGCGGGGCCGTCCCGCCGGGATCGGCATCGGCGTGGCGGTCGCGATCAAACTGACCCCGGCCGTCTTCGTCGTCCTGCTCCTGCTGAGCAGGCGGACCAAAGACGCCGTCACCGCCACCGCGACCTTCGCCGTCTGCACTTTCCTCGCCTACGCCATCGCCCCGGACGCGTCCCGCGCCTATTGGTCGCACACCTTCTACGACACCTCCCGCGTGGGCGTGACCTACATCAGCAACCAATCCCCCTACGGCGCGCTGGCCCGCATATTGCGGGGGACGGCAGAGGTCGGCCACTGGTACGCGGCCGTCCCGCCGGCCATCGGCGTCTGCGGACTCGCGGTTGCCGCCCTCTGGGCACGGCGGGGCGACTGGCCGGCCGCGACGGCGGTCACCGGCGCGACCGGCCTGCTCGTCTCCCCGATCTCCTGGGCGCACCACTGGGTGTGGATCGTCCCGGCGCTGGCGGTGCTCCTCCGGAACGGCCACCGGAAGAGCGCCCTGGCCGCCTTCGTCCTCTTCGCCGTCTCGCCCCTGTGGTGGACGCCTCACGGCGGCGACCCGCGCGAGTACGGCTTCCACGTCCTCCTGACCCCGGTCGCCAACTGCTACCTGCTGGCGGGCCTGTCCTTCCTGGCGTACACGGCGATCCGCCTCCGGGTCAGCCCGCCGGCTCCGTCCAGCGATCGTGGTGGAGGGCGGCGTCCAGCGCCCTGCGGCGCCGCCGGCCGTGCCGTTCGAGATCCGGAACGCGTTCCAGGTGGGTGACGGGGCCGAGGACCGCCGGGCGGAGCGGCGCGCCCGGCCCGCCGGGCGGGGCGGTCAGGGCCGTCCGGCGCCCGGGACGTCGACCTCGACGGCGAACACCCTGCCGCTGCCGGGCACCACCGGCTCGGGCTCGGTCATGCCGCGCCACTCGGCGGCGGTGACGAACAGCGTGGTCCCGCCCGGCCCGCCGAGGACGCAGGCGAAGCCCCCGCGGTCGAGGTCGACCACGCGCAGCACCTCGCCGCCCTCCGCGACGCGCACGCACCGCCGGTTGGGAACGTCGGCGTACCAGACGGCGTTCTCCGCATCGACGCAGATGCCGTCCGGGACGCCGTCGCCGAGGTCCGCCCAGATCCGGCGGCCGGACAGCTCCCCGTCCGCGCCGATGTCGAAGGCCACCAGCTCGCCGCCGTAGGAGTCCGCGACGATCAGTGTGGAGTCGCCCGGCGGCACCGCCATGCCGTTGGGGAACGCGATGCCGCCCGCCGCCTCGCGCACGGAACCGTCCGGCCGCACCAGGGCGACCGCCCCCGGCGCGAACTCCTCCCCCGCCATCGGGTCGAAGCCGGGGCGGTTGACGTAGACGTCGCCGCGCCCGTCGGCGACGACGTCGTTCCATCCCGGACGGCCGAGGTCGGCGTGGGCGACCAGGGACCCGTCCGGTTCCCGGCGCAGCAGCAGTCCGTCCGCCGACGAGACGATCACCAACCGGCCGTCCGGGAGCCACGCGGTGCACAGCGGGAGCGACGCGACCCGCGCCACCACCTCGTTCGCGCCGTCCAGCCCGACCGCGACGACCTCGCCCGCGGACCAGTCCGAGAAGTACAACCGGTCGCCGTGCCAGCGCGGCGACTCGACCAGTCCGCGGCCGCCGAGCAGCGTCCGCACTCCGCCGGTCCTCATTCCGTCCGGCCTCATTCCTTCCATCTCCCTCTCCGTCCTCCTCGGGCGCCGTTGTTCCGCCCCCCACACGAACGGCCTCCGGCCGGATCGACACTTCGCCGCCGCAAGTTCCGGCCCGCGTTCCGCCGGAGCCGAGAGGACCCGAGTACACACTGGAGGGGGTCCGAGTGTGTATCGTGTGCCCCATGGCGAGACTCAACATCACGCTGCCCGACGAGCTGGCCGCCACGCTCCAGGGCCTCGCCGAGGACAAGAAGATCGCCTCGGTGTCGGGGTTCCTCGCGGACGGCGCGCGGCTGAAACTGGCCTACCTGCGGGACGCGTCGCAGCTCGACGACCTGTTCGGGCCGCCGAGTCCCGACGAGCAGGCCATGGTCGACCGGCTGGTCGAGGGCGGACCCTCGTCCCGCCGGGACGTCGCGTGATCACCGGTCACGTCTTCGACGCGACCGCGCTCCTGGATCTCGCCACCGGCAAGACCGTCTACGTCCGCGCCCGGCTCCGGGCGTCCATCGCCCAGCACGCCACCATCGTCATCCCCGCGACGTCGCTGGCCCGCGCCTGGCAGCTCGTCCCGGACCACGGCCGCGCCGTGCTGGAGCGCCTGCCCGGCATGCAGGTCGTGCACGTCGACGACCTCGACGACGTGATCGCCCAGCAGACCGGCCTGCTCGTCACGACGATCCCGAACCTCGGCATGGACGCCGCCCAGGCCGCATGGTCCGCCCGGTGGCGCCGCTGGCCGCTGGTCACCGCCGAGCCGGGCCTCTACGCGTCCGTGCCGGGCGTCCGCGTGGAGCAGATCCCCTGACCGCGGTCAGGTCGTGAGCTCCAGCTCCAGCTGCTCGTGGACGGGTTCCGGGGGCGGCGGCGCGGCCGGGCGGGAGCGGCCCGGCCACCACCAGTTCGCGTGACCGAGCAGGCTCATCAGCGCCGGGACGAGCATGAGGCGCACGATCGTGGCGTCCATGGCGACGGCGACCGCCAGCCCGAGGGCCATCATCTTCACCATCGGGTCCGGCTGCGGGACGAAGCTGGCGAACACGAAGATCATGATGAGCGCCGCCGAGGTGATGAGCCGGGCGGTCGCCCCGATGCCGGTCACGACGGACTCGTGCGGGTCGCCCGTCCGGTCGTACTCCTCCTTGATCCGTGACAGCAGGAAGACCTCGTAGTCCATGGACAGCCCGAAGATCAGGGCGAACATGAACAGCGGGATGAACGACATGATGGGGATCGCCTGGTCGACGCCGAACAACTCGACGCCCCAGCCCCACTGGAAGACGGCCGTGACGACGCCGAACGAGGCGCCGATCGACAGCAGGTTCATCAGGGCGGCCTTCACCGGGACGATCACCGACCGGAAAGCGACGACCAGGAGCAGGAGGGCGACGCCGACGACCGCGACGACGACGGCCGGCATGCGGTCCCCGACCGTCGCGGCGATGTCGATGATCGCCGGGTTCTCCCCGCCGAGGTAGATCCGGGCGCCCGGATGGGCGGCCCGCACGTCGCGGATCTCCACGTTCCGCAGCCGGTGGACGAGGTCGGTGGTCGACGCGGCGTGCGGGGCGTCCCGCGGGACGACCTGCACGATCGCCGTCGTCCCGGTCACGACGGGCTCCCCGGCGAACACCACGCCGGGCACCTCGGAGAGCTTCCGCTGGAGTTCCTGCCCGAGCAGCACCGCGCGCTTGTCCGGCTTCTTGCTCGTGTCCGGCGCGCCCTTGGGCAGGGCCGGCTCCGGGGACGGGCTCGGCCCGGCCGCCGCCGGTCCCGTCAGGCCGGACAGCCCCCCGCGCCCCTTGACGGTCGGGACGACCCGCTTGGGCTTGGCGCGCTTCTCCTCGCCCGGCACCTTCGCGACCACGACGAACGGGCTGTAGTGGCCCGCGCCGAACTCCTCGGCGACGATGTCGTACGCCTGCCTCGCCTCCATCTTCGGCGACGACATGCTGTCGGCCATCACCCCGAACCGCAGGCTGAGCGTCGGGATGGAGAGCGTCAGCAGGACGAGCGTCGCGACGATCGCGTACGGCCAGGCGTGGCGGTCGACATGGCGTCCCCAGGCCGTCCAGCGGGCGGAACTGCGGTCGGGGCGCACCCGCGGCATGCGGTACCGGTCGATGCGCGGCCCGAGGGCGCCGAGGACGGCCGGCAGCAGGGTCAGCGCGGCGGCGACCATGATCGCGACGGCCAGCGCGGCGGCGATCCCGATGCGTCCGATGAAGGCGATCCCGGACAGGAACAGCCCGCAGATCGCGAACACGACGGTGCCGCCGGCGAACACGACCGCGTGGCCCGAGTGCGCCATCGCGCGGCCGACCGCGGTCTCGACGTCGTCGCCCTCGGCGAGCTGCTGCCGGTAGCGCGTCACGATGAACAGGGCGTAGTCGATCCCGGCGCCGATGCCGAGCATCGCGGCGACCATCGGCGCGGTCGGCGCGATCTGGAACATCGACGCGGAGAAATGGATCAGCGAGTACGCCACCGCCATCCCGCACAGCGACACCACGATCGGGATGCCCGCGGCGAGGAACGAGCCGAACGCCAGCAGCAGGACGAGCATCGCCAGCAGGATCCCGACGCCCTCCTGCGGCCCGCCCTTCGGCTGGTTGAGGATCATCGCGACGATCCCGCCGAACTTCACCTCCAGCCCGGCCATCCGCGCGGGTTCCACGGCCCGGTTCAGGGCGTCGAGGTCGGCGTGGCCGACGTCGCTCATCGTGCCGGTGAAGTTGAGCCGGACGACGACGGCGGCGTCGTCCTTCAACCCGCCCATCCCCTGCGCGTACGGGTTCTCCACGAACGCGACCCGGTCGAGCTCGCCGATGTTCTCGATCGACTGTCCGACGGTGAGCGCGACCCGCCAGTCGGCGGGACCGGCCTGGCGCGTCTCGTGGAACACCACGGTCGCGGTCGGCCCGGTCATCGCGGGGAAGTCCTGCCCGAGCGTGTCGAGCGCGCGCTGGGTCTCGGTGCCGGGCAGCGTGCTCTGCTGGACGAACATCCCCCCGTGCGTCAGGCCGAGGACGCCGGCGCCGAGCATCACGGCGACCCAGAGCTCGAACACCGCGCGGCGCCGTCGCACGCAGAGCCGTCCGAGTGCCTCCAGGAAACGCGCCATGCCCGCAGAAAACACCCAACGCCTGTAGTTTTGCAATAGATGCAACTTTGCACCCATGGTAATGTCCGTCACATGGAGGAGGAGACCGGCCGGCCGGGGCTGCGGGAGCGCAAGAAGATGCGCACGCGGCAGGCCATCGCGACGGCCGCGCTGCGCCTGTTCGCCGAGCGCGGCTACGAGGAGACGACGATCGCCGACATCGCGGCCGCCGCCGACGTCTCGCCCCGCACGTTCTTCAGCTACTTCCCCTCCAAGGAAGACGTGATCTTCGCCGAGATCGACGACCGGCTCGCCGAGGTCTCCGAGCGGCTGCGCCGCACCCCCGGCGAGTCCCCCATGGAGACGATCCGGCGCAGCATCGTGGACGTCCTGGAGGCGATCGTGGCCGAGCACCGCGACTACGGCCCGGTCCAGGTCGCCCTCATCCTGGAGCGCCCCGCCCTGCGCGCCCGGGCCCTCCAGCGCATGACCGACGCCCAGGACGCCATCGAGGCGCTGCTGCGCGAGCTGTGCCCCGGCATCTCCGAGATCGACGCGGTGGCCTCGGCGGGCATCGCGGTCGGCGGCATGCAGGCGGTCGTCACGCACTGTCGCCGCGAGGGCTACGACCCCCTGTCCATGCGCACCGCGCTCGACCGCGCCGTCGACCTGGTCGAGCACGGTCTCGTCTCCGTGGACGCGCTGTCGCGGCCGTCCCCCTGAGCCGCCGGGCACCGGCCGGCGGAGGCGCCCGCCGGCCGGTGCCCGGCTCGACGTCCGCCCCGCCGCCGATCACACGCCCTGATCGGGCGTGCTGTCGGCGCCCGGATCGGGCGAAAGATCAGCGATGTCGGCCGGACGGTGTAAAACTGCGGCCGTGGCAGACGAGACCGGGCAGACCGACGACCGCACGCGCCTCTCCCCGCACGAGTCCAACGCGGAGGCCGTGCTGAGCCGGCTCGTCACGAGAGCCGGGTTCGGGGGGCCGCCCATGAGGACGCTCGCCCACATCGACACGGCCGCCCGGTTCCTGGCCGGCACGGCGGACACCGCCACCGCCCTGGCCGGGCATACGTCCGACATCTGCCCGTGGGGGCCGCTGGTCGGACGGATCGGCGCCGTCGCGCTGCGGGCCGTCTCGCCCGCCACGTCCGACCGCGATCGAGCGACCCTGCTGGCGCTGCTGGAGCTGTGGGCGCGCTCGCCCATGGCCGATCCCGCCGCCCGGCTGCGCCGGGGACGCGTGGCCGCGGGCGTCATCGCCGCGCGGGACGAGCACGGGTCCGCGATGACGATCGGCGGCGGCGACGCGGAATGGATCGCCCGCAGGAATCCGGAGCTGGTCTTCCTCGACCGCGCGTTCGGGCAGGGCGCCCCGCCCGCCCTCGGCACGATCGCGGACGTCGCCGAAGCGCCCCTGAGGTGGGGCGACGCCGACCAGCTCACCCGGCTGGTCGCGCTGGTCCGCGCCAAGGGCCCGGTGCCCTGGGACCGCAAGGCCGTGGACCTCCTGGCCGAGAAGATCGGCTTGTCCCGCACCACCGCGTCCGTGGCGCTGTGCGGTTTCGTCGGCCACCCCAACGGCCCCACCCGGAAACTGACTCCGCAGGCCCGCAAGACCCTCGGGGTGACGCTCCGCGACCTTGAGCACGCGTGGTTCCGGGACCTGGAGGGGCACACCGACGAGGACCGGCTCGAACTGCTCGCCGAGGCCCTCCCGCAAGACCCGGAGGCGCTGTGGGAACCGGACGGCCTCAGCGGGGTGGCGCTGTGCATCTCCGAGGCGTGGCAGCGGAGATTCGGCAAGAAGACGGTCGCGCCCCTGAGCACCGTCCAGGCGGCCGGGAAGGTCGCCCCGAACGTCACCGGCGCCCAGCTGTGCGAATGGCTGGTCGATCCCGGCGCCGTCCCGCTGCTCACCCAGGATCTGGACTCCTGGCTGGAGTCCGACGACAGCCCTGGATACAAGCACCAGAAGTGCGTCCCGGCCGACGAGACGCTCCGACTGCGGAACCTGATCGAGGCCGTCCTGCTCGGGCTCCGCTGGTCCTACGAGGAGCTTCCCGCCGGCGACCCGGTCCGGGAGGGCGCGCCCGCGGCCTACGACCTGCTGCTGCAACGGCTGGCCCACCCCGGCCTGCGGCTCCAGGCCTGCCTCTTCGACCGCGGGACGCGGGGACTGGACGCGATCACCGAGAGGTTCGGGAGCGTCCCCCACAGCGGGCCGAGCGAACTCACCGTCGACTACGTCGACGACGGCCTCACGGTCGCCGCGCTCGTCGAACACCAGCGGCTCACGAGCCTGTTCTTCCGCCCCGCCCTGTACGGCGTGGACGCCCGGACCGAGCGCCTGGCCGAGGTGGTGGACGCGTCCCGCAACAGCAGGCACACCTTCGAACGCGTGCGCCTGATGCGCGGGAAGGGCGCCGAAGGCATGGCGCACCGCATCCGCTCCGGCGCGCTGCCGGAGGGGGCCTACGAGGCCGATCCGTCGGCGTCGGCGCCGTCCCTGGTGGAGGAGGCGGCCGGGCGTCTGGACGTCCCGCCCGACTCCGCCGCGCTCTACCTCCAACTGCTGACCCTCGGCGAGCCGACGGACCGCCACGTGCGGAAGTGCAACCGCTGGACCCCCGCCCGCCTCCGCGAGGCCGCCGACCCCCTGGTGGCCCGGAACCTGGCGGTCCGGACCGAGCAGCCGCGCGAAGGCCGCAAGGTCTTCCTCCCCGGCCCCTGGACCCAGGGACCACCGCCCCAGGAGTCGTGGAAGGCCGACCTGAAGACGGCGGCCGACGCCGAGGCCCCCGACAACGCGTTCCTCTGGTGGCCGCTCCCCGAACGCTTCGCCTACGCCTGGCAGCGAGCCCAAGACCAAGGCCCCGCCGCCCACCTCCAGAAGCCGGGGAGCCTGCCCGCGGCCCACTCCTCAAGCGTGGCTTCGCGCCAAAGCTCCAGGTCATTGCGGTGAATGACGAGGGTCCCTCGGGGAGGCCTCCTCGTCCAGGGCCTTCCGGAACTGCTCGGCCTAGCGGCGGAGGCGGTCGTCGAAGCTCGGGGCGGCGGGCACGGCCAGTCGGCGATCTTGATGCGGAGGCGGCGGCTCACGCCTTCATGGCACCCGACTCGACTACGATCACCTCACTCGTGGACGACCACCTGTTGGATGATGATCGTGCCGGTGCCGTAGGCGTTGTAGTAGAGCGTCACTTCGTCGAGTTCCAGCCAGTACGCGTCGGCCACACCCTCGTAAGGGCGGCTTCCCGCAGGATGAGGCTGCTCTAACAGCAGGAGGACGACGTCGAAGACGAGCTTGCGGATTCCCTCGGGGAGCGCCGCCATCTGATGACGAACAGCCGGGGGAATCATGAGGTGGTCAGGCATCGAGCTCGCCCGCAGCCCATTCCTCGGGCGTGGCCTCACGCCAGCGTTCGAGGTCGTCACGGTGGATGACGAGAGTCCCCTCAGGCACGGTTCCCTCGTCCAGAGCCTTCCGGAACCGTTCTGCCTGCCAACGGAGATGGTCGGTGAACATCACGTCGTACATGGTCTTGGACACCACGACGACCGGGGCGGACCCGTGGCGGGTGATCTCGATCGGCTGCCCGTGCGCGGCCGACGTATGAATCCTGCCGAGTCGTGAACGCGCATCCTTCAAAGGGACACTTTCCATAGTCGAAGTGTACACTTCGACACTTCGCCAGGTGCCCCATCGCGATATCGGGACGCAGGGGATCACCAGGGGCCGTAGGGGCCCTGGCGGGAGCCGCCGCGGCCGCCGTTGTTCTTCTTGTACGGGCCGACCGCCGGGCGGACGTCGGCGAGGTAGACGGCGGCGGCGATGAACGCGGCGACCGGGAGGATGCCGAGCAGCAGGGCGATGGGGCTCGCGCCGAGCGCCACCGGCGCGACCGCGTACGCGGCGCCGACCACCGTCGCGACGATCAGGATGATCATCCACAGCTTCTTGCTCTGCTTGCTCGCCGCGGCGTAGGCGTTCACGGGCACGGTCAGCGAGTCGACCAGCGCCCACGCCTCCATCGCGAACGCGATGATCAGCAGCAGCCAGAAGAAGTAGTCCAGCACGTTGAAGCCCGACATCGGCGATCAGCGCTCCTGCTCGTCTCGGACGGCGACTCCTCGTCGCACGCGGGTCTTCCTTCATCGCAACCCTATGCGCACCGTCCACCAGGGCGGCCTGATGGAGCAGCCACCTGTACGGACGAGGGAGCCCGGCCGGATGTTCCCGGCCGGGCTCCGCCGCTCGGCGCCGTTACTTCTTCGTGGTGGAGCGGGACTGCCCGGTGGCCCGGCTCTGCGCCGTCCGGCGCTGCGCGGTGCGGGCCTTGGACGCCTGCTTCGGCGCGGCCTGGTCGGCCGCGGCGATCTCGGCGACCTCGGAGGCCTCGCGGTGCACGACCTTCTTGCCGCGCTCGGCGAGCTCGTCGATGAACTCGAAGGCACGGGTGCCGAAGTGCGTCGCGTACGCGACGGCGGCGCCCGGCAGGTCCTTGGCGTCCACGCGGTCCTGGTACCGGGAGACCTCGCCGCGGTAGCGGGCCGCGGTCGCGCGGACCTGCACGCGGTAGCGGTCGACGGTCTCGCGGACCTCGCCCTGGTACCTGGTCACCTGCTCGGGGACCTCACGGATCTTCTCCACCGCGAAGTCGCCGGCGCCGGCCACGGCGTACATGGCCTTGTTCTCACGGAGGTTGCTGGCCAGCGTCATCCGACCTCTTCCTTTCCCTGGTGCTCTGGTCCGGCCTGTTCTGGTCCGGTCTGTTCCGGTACGGCGGTCTCGGCGGGCTCATCGGTCTCGTCGGGCTCGGCGCCGAGCACGCCGCTGGCTTCGTTCTCCTTGAGGAACGACGCGTAGATGTCGAGCAGAACCTGCTTCTGCCGTTCCGTCAGGACGAGGTCGGCCCGCACGGCGGCCTGCACGTCGGTGTCGGCCTCGCGGTCCTCCAGGATGCCGGCCTGCACGTACAGCGCCTCGGCGGAGATCCGCAGCCCCTTGGCGATCTGCTGCAGGATCTCGGCGCTCGGCTTGCGCAGGCCGCGTTCGATCTGGCTCAGGTACGGGTTGGAGATCCCGGACACGTCGGCCAGCTGGCGCAGCGAGATCTTCGCCCGCGTCCGCTGCTCCCGGATGTACTCCCCGATGGAGCCGACCTTCGAACTCGCCATGTCTCCACTCTCCGTCATGGTGCTTGCTATTGCAAGCACCATAGCTAGCACTTCGTGGTGAAACGCCTCACATGACGGAAATGCCGGGTTGGTCGTCCCATAACCGCTGGTCAGACGGCCTGCCGCGCGCCCGTGGCACAGCTCACGCGCCCCGCTGTCACGCGGGCCGCGGCACCGGTGTCTTGCGGACGAACCACTCGTCCCACCAGGGAGGAACTCATGAACACGGCGCTGTGGATCGTGGCGGGACTGCTGGCCGCGGTCGCGATGACCGGCGGTGTCACCAAGGTCTTCGTGCCCGGGGCCAAGCTGGCCGAGGCGCCCGGCGGGCAGTGGACCGAGAGCATCGGTGCCGGCTTCGTGAAGGCGCTCGGCGGCCTGGAGCTCCTCGCCGCCGCGGGCCTGATCGTGCCCGCCGTGGTCGGCGTCGCGCCGGTCATGGTGCCGGTGACCGCGACCTGCTGGGTCCTGCTCATGGTCGGCGCGATGTTCGCGCACGGCCGGCGCGGCGAGGCGAAGTTCGTGGCGCTGAACGTGGTCTACCTGGCGCTCGCGGTGTTCATCGCGGTGGGCCGCTTCGGCCCCTGGTGAAGGACGGGGCCGGGCTCACAGGGACGGCGCGGCGTACGGGTCGTGCTCGGCGAGCAGCTTGTCGAGGCGCGCCTGGTCGACCCGGGTGCTGATGGCCTGGGTCTCCTGCCGGTCGCGGACGCACTTGGCCAGCGTGAACGTGGACGTGATCACGTACAGCAGGCCGAGCGCCAGGAACGCGCGGACCCACGCGCTGACCGGCAGGTAGGCCACCCCGACGGCGACGGCGGTGCTGGAGACGGCGAACGAGATCGCCGCCTGGACGAAGAACGCGGAGGAACCGGCCTGTGCGGGCTGCTTGGAGGTCGTCATGGGACGAGTCTGCGGCCCGCCCGCGTCCCGGGCATGAGTACCGGCACTCAACCGCCCGTGCGCGAGGAACTCAAGACCGGCCGGGAGGCCGGCTCACCCTGGACTCAGCTCACCTTGGACGGGGACGCGATCCAGGTGTTGCAGACGGTCAGGTCGCGCCCGTTGAAGCCGCTGATCACCCAGCCCGCGTAGTGGCGGCCCGAGCCGTGGTCGCGCTTCTCCGGCGGCTGGCGGTCGTCGCCCCGGCCCAGCACGTCGTTGATCATGGCGTTGTACTGCTCCCGGGTCATCGGGAGGGTGGTGCGCTCGCTGCCGAGGAACGCGCCCGCGAAGCACTGGGCCTGCAGCTCGATGCGGCGGCTCGCCTCGGTCCGGGTGGCGGTGTCGCCGGAGTCCATCTGGCCGTCCCCGTAGAGCAGGATCCCGGCCCGGTCCTGGACGTGGTGACCGTACTCGTGCGCGATCACGCGGGCGTAGACGGCGTAGTGCGACAGCGGCTCGCCGCCCGACGTCTCCACGACGTGCCGGAGTCCCACGTACATCGTGTTGTTGGCCGGGCAGTAGAACGCGGACGCGCCCGGCGCCGGGTAGGAGCCGCACGGGCTGCGCCCCGGCTCGACCCAGAACACCCGGTCGGGCTTGTCGAACGCGATGCCCGCCTTGGTGAACTGCTTGGTCCAGGCCGCGTCGAGGCAGTCGCTCAGGGTGTCCATGAACCCGCGCATGGACTGGGCGGACGGCTGGATCTGCGGCAGGCGGCAGCTCACCGGCGTCAGCGGGCCCGTCTTGTAGATCTTGCTGTTGGTCGCCTTCTCCCGCGGCGTCCCGGCGCCGCCGGACGTGGTGGCGGACGTCCCGGTGCCGCCGCCGGCGCCCTGGCTCCCGCCGTACAGCGAGATGCCCAGGATCGCCACCACGACCAGGGACGTCAGGCCGCCGAAGATGCCCGCGATGGTCCCGCCCGCGCTGCGCCGCGGCGGCGGCCGCATCGGGGTGTAACGGTACTGCGGCGGACCGTAGGCAGGAGACCCGTACCCCGGACCGCCGAGCGGCGGCCTCCCCTGCGGCGGCGGCCCACCGTACGGCGGCCTGCCGTAGGGCGGTCCCGGAGGTCGCGGCGGAGGGGGCGGCGGGGGGTAGTGACCTGCCATAGCGCAGAATCATCGCACGCATTCCCGATACCATTTGCGGCCATGTCTGCTCTTGCGGCGATGTTCCGGTCGCGTCCGGTGGCCCTGGCGGTCTCGGCGGCGGTGGCCTTCCCCCTGCTGACCAGCACTTCTGCGACGGCGGCCGAGGTCAGCGAGGCGCCCGCGGCCGGTGTCGCGGCGTCCGGTATCGCCGCGGCCGAGCGGGTGCTCAAGGACGACGTCGTCCTCACCGCGGTCCAGGGCGGCACGGTCAGGGTGAAGGAGACGATCGTCTACCGGTTCGCCGGGCACGACGGCTTCCGGCGGACGTACCCGACCCGGACGCACGAGAGCATCACCGAGGACCGCGTCTACAGGATCGAGAACCTGCGGGCGGCCAGCCCGGACGGCGGGCCGTCGAAGGCCACCGCGTCCAGCGCGGGCCTGAGCACGACGGTCGAGGTGGCGGGCGACCGGAAGCTGACCGGCGACCACACGGTCGTCCTGGAGTACGACGTGCGCGGCGCGATCACCCGGATGGGGGCCGCGGAGGAACTGCGCTGGCCGGTGGTCGGCGGCTGGAAGGTGCCGCTGGACGAGGCGAAGGCCACCGTCGACGGCGGCGCGATGATCCGCAACGTCAACTGCTTCACCGGGCCGATCGGCAGCACGATCGGCTGCACGCAGTACTACACGAACCACACGCACACCCAGGGCGTCTTCGCGCAGCAGGGGATGCTGCCGGGCGAGTACCTGACCGTCGTCGCGGGCCTGCCCGCCGGGACGACGGGCGGCCGCGCGATCTACGAGCGCCGCCACACGGTCGCGACCGCGTTCTCGGTCAACGCCGTGACCGGCTCCGCGCTCGGCGGGCTGCTGGTGCTGCTGGTGGGCGGCGTCCTCGCCCTCTACCTGCTGCGCGGCCGGGACGCGCGGACCGTCGGGAAGCGGGCCGCCGAGGGCGACCAGGCCCCGCTGGCCGGGGCGGAGTTCGAGCCGCCGGACGGGGTGCGCCCCGGGCAGATCGGCACGCTGATCGACGAGCAGGCCGACGTGATCGACGTGACCGCGACGATCGTCGACCTCGCCGTGCGCGGCTACCTGCTGATCGAGGAGGAGGACCGGGCGGTCACCGGCCGCCTCGACTGGACCCTGCGGCGCCTCGACCGCCCGCAGGTCGACCTGCTCCCCTACGAGCGGATCCTGCTGGACGCGCTGCTGACCGCGCCGGACGGGTCCGTCCGCGACGCCGTCCGGCTGTCGGAGCTCGGCGGGACGTTCGCGACGAAGCTGGCGCAGGTCAGGTCCGCGATGTACGACGACGTGGTGAAGCAGGGCTGGTTCGCGCGGCGGCCCGACACCGTCCGGTCCCGGTGGACGGTCGCGGGCATCCTCGTGACGCTCCTCGGCGTCGCCGGGACGGTCGCGCTGGCGTTCACCACCGAGTGGGCGCTGGCCGGGCTCGCGCTGATCATCGCGGGCGCGGCGCTGGCCTACGGCGGCCAGTACATGCCGGCCAAGACGGCGCGCGGGGCCACGGTCCTCGCGCACACGATCGGTTTCCGCGCGTTCCTGGAGCGCGGCGCCCTCCCCGAGGACGACGCCATGGCCGCGCGCCAGCGGATCGCGCTGTTCTCGCGTTTCCTGCCGTACGCGGTGGTGTTCGACCTCGTGGCGAAGTGGGCCGAGACGGTCAAGGACGCGGGCGAGCGCGCGACGGGCGCCGACAACCTCTACTGGTACGAGGGCCCGGCGGAATGGGACCTGTCGAAGTTCGCCGAGTCGATGCGCACCTTCACGCTGGCCACCTCGGGGTCCATCTCCCAGTCGCGCGGACTGTGACGGCACTGGGCGGACCGTGACGGCGCCGCGCGGGCTGTGACGGCGCCGCGCGGGCTGTGACGGCGCCGCGCGGTTAACCGCCGGGCGCCGGGTACAGCCCGAGGCGAGGAGGTGTCGCCTCATGGTCGCCAGCGCGGTGCTCGCCGCCCCCGTGCTCGCCGCTCCCGTGCTCGCCGTCCCCGTGCTCGCCGTGCCCGTGTCCCACCGCCTCGGGGACGCCGCGTTCCTGGCCGTCGGCCCGGCCGTCATCTTCGTGGCGCTCATCGGCTGGGTGACGGTGGTGCTGACGGCGTCGCGCAGGCGCCACCACTACCCCACCGCCGACGACGGCCTGCCGCACCGCGGGCCCGTCATGGGCGGCGTGATCATGGGCAGCCCGTCGCAGCGGACGCGCCGCGACCCGGCTCCGTCGGTCACCCACCGCGAGGTCATGGCCCACATCGAGCAGGCGCGGGCGGAGGAGGCCGCCGCCGAGCCGGCCGCTCAGGCGCCCCCGTCCTCCGAGGACCTCGCCCGGCCCGCCGGCGAGGCCACCGGGCGCCGCGGACGCCATCGCGGTCGGGGCGGGGCCGGGCGCCGCCGCAGGTTCGGCCCTCCCAGGCTCCGCTGACGCGGCCGCGCCGCGACAGCGGGCGCGACGCCCTGCGGCCCACCGCGGTCGAACGACCGGATCGGGCTCCTCGTAAGATGTCTGACATCTTACTTTGGAGGCTTTCGTGGCGTTGAGTCCCGTACCAGGCGGGTCGACGGTGGACGCGGTGCTCGACCAGCTCCAGGCGCAGGTCAGCGGGGGCGCGTGGCCGGTCGGCCGGCGGATCCCGGCCGAGCTGGAGCTGGCCGCGCAGCTCGGGGTGAGCCGCCCGGCCGTCCGGGAGGCGATCCGGGCGCTGTCGCACGTCGGAGTGCTGGAGGTGCGGCGCGGCGACGGCACGTACGTGCGCAGCAGCGCCGACCCCCGCCCGCTGCTGCGCCGGGTGTCCCGCGCGTCGGCCCGGGACGTGTTCGAGGTGCAGCTCGCCTACGACGTCCAGGCGGCCCGGCTGGCGGCGCGCCGCCGCACCGGCGCGGACCTGGCGCGGCTGGAGGAGCTGCTCCGCGCACGCGACGAGGCCACCGAGCCGGACGCGTTCGGCGCCGCCGACGCCCGGTTCCACCTCGGCGTCGCGGAGGCGTCCCGCAACCCGGTGCTGATCGAGGCGATGCGGTTCTTCATCGACCGGCTGCACGAGTCGATGCGCGCGATCCGGCTGGACCGCGAGGTCCCCGAGGCGGGCCCGGCCCGGCACCGCGCCGTGCTGGACGCCATCGCGGCGGGCGACCCGGAGGCCGCCGCGTCGGCCGCCGCCGCCGTCGTGGAGCCGACCCTCGCCGTCCTGGAGTCGCTGCTCGGCGACGCCGGCACGCCCGGGGACGGCGCGTGACCGCGCGGCGCGCCGGGCTGGCCGGCGCCCTGCTGATGATCGTCCTGCTGGCGGTCAACCTGCGGCCGGCGATCGCGGCGGTCGGGCCGCTGCTGACCGAGATCAGCGACGCGTTCGGCCTGTCCGGGACGGCGGCGGGCGCGCTCACCACGCTCCCGCTGGCTTTCTTCGGCTCCTACGGGCTGGCCGCCGCCCTCCTGCGGCGCCCGCCGCGCAACGAGACGCTGCTGGTGTGCGCGATGGCGCTGCTCGTCGCCGGGCTGCTGCTGCGGCTGCCGGGCGGCGTGGCCGCGCTGTTCGCCGGCTCCCTGGTGGCGGGGATCGCGATCAGCATCGGCAACATCGCGGTGCCGGCGATCATCAAGCGGGACCACCCGACCCGGATCACCACGGTCACGGCGATCTACACGGTCGCGGTGACGGCGGGCGCGTCCCTGTCGTCCGGGCTCGCCGTGCCGGTGGAGGACTGGTTCGGCGCGTCGTGGCGGCTGCCCCTCGGCCTGCTCGCGATCCCGGCGGCGCTCGCCGGGCTGCTGTGGCTGCCGAGGGCGCGGCGGGCGGCGCACGCGGCCCGCTCGGCCCCGCCCGCCGCGCCCCCGGACGGCGTCGCGGCGCTGGTGTGGCGGTCGGGCCTCGCCTGGCACGTCACGGTGTTCATGGGCCTGCAGTCGCTGCTGGCCTACGTGGTGATCGGCTGGCTGCCGACGCTCTGCCAGGACCGCGGGATGGGCGAGGCGGCCGCCGGCTACGTGCTGGCGCTGGTGGCGGCGGTCCAGGCGGTCGGGTCGCTGGCGGTCCCGGTACTGGCCCGGCGGACCCGCGACCAGCGCCCCCTGGTGATCGGCACGGTCGCGCTGACCGCGCTGGGCTTCGCCGGGGTGGCCTGGGCGCCGATCGCCTCGGTGTGGGTCTGGACGGTGGTCCTCGGCCTCGGCCAGGGTCTCGGTTTCGCGACCGCGCTGTCGTTCATCGGGCTCCGCGCCCACGACGCCCACGTCGCCGTCCAGCTGTCGGGGATGGCGCAGGGGGTCGGTTACGTCATCGCGGCGCTCGGCCCGCTCGCCCTCGGCGCGCTGCACGACGCCACCGGTGGTTGGACCGTTCCGATGCTGGGCGTGCTGGCCGTCTGCGCCGCGCTGACCGTCCCGGGCCTGCCCGCCGGGCGGCTCCGCACGGTCGGCGCGCCCGCCGTCCCGGCGCCCGACGTGGTTAACACGCGATCCAGCGGACACATCCCTAACTGACCCGGCGTGGTCCGGTCCGCGCCCTCGGGAGGTGGTCCGCCTTGCTCACCATGATCGTCGCCGACCCCGTGCTGGCGAACACGTCCCCCACGGGCGCCCCGTACTTCGTCTGGATCATCCCGGTCCTGATCATCGGCGCCCTGGTGGTCTGGGTGTACGCGACGCGCGCCGCCTCGTCCAGGAAGCTCCACAGCGAGCGCAGGAACAACCAGCTGAACCAGCGGGGCATGGAACAGGGCGGCTACTACACCTACGCCCCGGGGATGTTCTCGCACAGCTACCCACCGGCCAAGGAGGGCCAGCCGGAGGAGTTCCGCAAGGACAACCCCCAGCCCGGACGGGAGCCGAGGAAGCCGTGGCCCGAGGGCGTCCTCTACGAGCAGACGATCTTCAAGGGGGAGTTCGAGGACCTCAAGACGTCCAAGAACACCGAGAGCCACTAGGCGGCGACCGGCAATTCGCCGCCGCGACGCCATGACCTGCGAAAGCGGCCGCCGCGAACTGAATCGCGCCGAATCCGCCGACGGTTGTCGGCGGGCGTCACTACGCTCCCACCATGATCAAGTCGAACGCCGCGCCTCCGGACGAAGACACCCTCGAAATGCCGAGGTCGTGGATGCGGCACCTGCATCCGCGGCGCGGCGGGCATCCGGGCCCGAAACTCGCATCGGCCGACGTGCGCGAGGACGAACTGCTCGCGCAGTACGCGGGCGCCATCGAGAAAGTCCTCGGCCGCTCCGAGACCGACCCGGCGCTGGCCGCCGTGGTGCGCGAGCACCTGGACGGCAGGGGAAGCGCGCTGGACGCGGCGGCGATCGTGGCCGTCCACGGCGCCGAGAAGTCGTACCTGGACCCGTCCCGGCAGGAGGACGCGCTCAAGCGCCTGCGCGCCTTCATCGCGCAGACCGGCGACGCCGAATACCGGAGCGTCGTCTCGCACATCGCGGGGCTGCGCACGACGCCGGCTCGGCGGATGCTCGCCGCCTACCTCGTCCCGACCGAACTCGAATGGGTGGCCGAATGCTGCGCGGCGCCCGCGAATTCCGTGCCGCGGGAGATGCTCCTTCGTTCCCTGGGCTCGGCCGAGCATCTCGAAATCCTCGGCGCCGGAGCCCATATCTCCGTCTCCGACTGCTATTACGTCGAGAACCTCATCACGCTGGCGGACGGCGTGGGCCCTGCGATCGCCCCGTTCATGGCCGAGGCGTTCGACCTTTTCCACGACAGCGCACCCCGCCGCAAGGGCCTGCTGGACGTCCTCGGCCGGTTGCCCGGCGACGAGGCGTTCCGGCAGATGCTGGAGCGCGCGGGCAACCTTCACATGATGGCGGCGCTGCGGGACACCATGCGCCGTTTCCCGGTCCGCGCGATTCGCGTTCTGTCGGCGGCCGCGTCGGCCGGGGACGCCACGGCGCGCGCCCTGCTCACCGACCACCTGCGGGCGAATGCGGAACTGGCGCGACAGGCCCTCCCCGACCTGCCCGTGGAGAGCCGCGCGGTCGTGGAGGAACTGTCGGCGGCCGACGACCGGACTCCGGACGCGGCGGCGGACGAGTTGCCCCGCCCGCTGGTCGCCCCCCGATGGGAGCGGACGGAGCCGAAGCCCAAGCCGGTCGCCGTCAAAGGCCTGCCGGTCTCGCGGGAGCGGGCCATGGCGTGGGCGCCGGGCGAACGCGACGCCTGGCTGAACAGCGAGATCGTGACGATCGAGGCGAACGGCCACTCGTTCGGGCGGGTCCCGGTTCCGGCCGAACGCACCGAGACCTGGGTGCGGCGGGTCGAGGAGGCCCGGTCCCCGTCGACCGATCTGGGCCGGATGCTCTACTGGCAGGGCGTGGTCCTGGCGGCCGGGCCCGAAGACCTCGTCCGGCCCGTCCTGGCCGAGTGGCAGGCCGACTGGCGCCACGAGCGCGGGCTGGGCAGGAAAGGGAACCCCTACGACCCGGATTCGTGGCTCCGCGTCATCATCGCGCGGTACGGGCTCGACGCCCTCCCGGTCGCGCTCGGCTACGCGCGGGCGCGGCCCGCGAACGGCGCCGAACTGCTGCTGCCCTTCCTCGACGGCGATGTCGCGAACGCGATGGCCGACTGGCTTCAGCGGAGCAAGGCGGCGCGTGGGGCCGCGACCGAATGGTTCACCCGGCACGGACGTGCCGCGCTTCCCTACCTCGTGCCGGTCGCGGCCGGCCGCGCCGGGAGGGCGCGCAAGGCCGCCGAGCACGCCCTGCGCCTCGTCGCCGCGCAGGAAGGTCCGGCCGCCGTCCTCGACTTCGCGCGCGAGCACGACGAGCGAGCCGTCGAGCCGATCAGGACCGCCCTGGACGCGGAGGCGGACGAGGCGCCGCGTTCCCCCGGGAAGCCGCCCGCGCGCCTGGCGGTGAACGCCGAGGTGCTGCCGCAGGTCCTGCTGCGGGGCCGGGAGCGCGCGCTGCCCGTGCCCGCCGTCCGGAACCTGCTCACGCTGCTGGCGATGTCCACGCCCGCCGAGCCCGATCCCGACCTCGCAAGCGTCCTGGACGCGTGTGACGGGAGTTCGCTGTCCCGCTTCGGCTGGGCGCTGTTCCGGCACTGGCGCGAGAACGGCGCCGAACCCCGGGACGCCTGGCAGTTCGCCGCGCTGGCCTGGCTCGGGGACGACACGACCGTCCGCGAACTCGTCCCGGCGGTCCGGGCCTGGCCGGGAGAGGGCGGCCACCACCACGCGGTGCGCGGGCTCGACGTGCTCGCCGCGATCGGGTCCGACCTCGCGCTGCGCGAGATCCACGCCATCGCCCAGAAGGCGAAGTTCAAGGCGCTGAAAGCGCGGGCGCAGGAGAAGGTCGAGCAGATCGCCGCCGCGCGCGGCCTCACCACCGAGCAGCTCGGCGACCGCCTCGTCCCCGACCTGGGCCTGGACGCCCACGGCACGCTCGTCCTCGACTACGGCCCGCGCCGGTTCACCGCCGGATTCGACGAGGCGCTCAGGCCCTACGTCATCGACGAGGCCGGTAAGCACCGGTCGTCCCTGCCCAAACCGGGGCAGCGCGATGACGCCGCCCTGGCGCCCGCCGCCTACCGGCGCTTCACCGATCTGAAGAAGGACGTCCGCGCCATCGCCGGACTCCAGCTCCAGCGCCTCGAACGGTCGATGACGACGGGACGCCGGTGGCCGCTGCCGGAGTTCCGCGAGTTCTTCGCCGGACATCCCCTGGTGTGGCACATCGCGCGGCGCCTGGTGTGGGTCGCCGAGCACGGCGACACCGTGACGGCGTTCCGGCTCGCGGAAGACCGCACCTTCTCCGACGTCGACGACGACGCCGTCACGCTGCCCGACGACGCCGTCATCGCCATCGCGCACCCGCTGCACCTCGCGGAGGCGCTGCCGGCCTGGGCCCAGGTGTTCGCCGACTACGAGATCATGCAGCCGTTCCCGCAGCTCGGACGGGAGGTGCACGCGCTCACCGGTGAGGAGAGGGCGGCGGCCCGGCTGCCACGGTTCGAGGGCGTGACCGTGCCGTTCGGCAACGTGCTCCGGCTGGAGCGGCGCGGCTGGTACCGCGGCCCCGTGGACTCCGACGGCGGGATCTCGTGCCTCGTCCGCCCGGCCGGCGCCGACCGCTACGTCGTCGTCACACTGGCCACGGGACTGTTCGTGGGGTACGTCAGCGAGTCCGGCGACCAGACCATCGAGGCGGTCTGGGTCGGTGCCGATCCCGCCCCCGGATACTTCTCCCGCAGCGCGTCCGAGGGCGCACCTCACACCTTCGCCGAGCTGGACGCGGTGACCGCCTCCGAAGTGCTCGCCGACCTCACCGCCGTCGTCTCCCCCTGAACCGACGCGGGCGGGCATGCCCATGCCGATCGACTGCTGGGGCAGGGGAGGCGGCGTCGGCGTCGGCATGCCCGGCCACGTCCGTGTGATCGGAGCGGGCCGAGGGCCGTTTCATGCGATCGCGCGGGCGTAGACGGTGACGACGAGCCCGGAGTCGAAGGCGTGGGCGCCGGCCGGGGTGAACGCCGAGAGGGAGAAGGGGCCGTCGAACAGGGGGATCCCGGACCCGATCACCAGCGGGTGGCGCTTGACGACCAGCATGTCGATCTCGTCCACCAGCGCGGCGGCGAGCTTCCCGCCGCCCGCGAGCCAGATGTCGAGCCCCTCCCGCTCCTTCAGCCCGCGGACCATGCCGACCGGGTCGCCGCGCACGACGGACACCGCGGGGTCCTCGATGTCGAGCGTCGTGGAGACGACGTACTGGTCCAGGTGCGGATACGGGCTGGTGAGCCCGATGGCCAGACCCGGCTCGTAGGTGCCGCGTCCCATGACGACGGTGTCGAAATGCCGGTTCGGGGCGTCGGCCATGCCGAGCGGACCGCGCGCATGGGCGGGCAGCGTCTCGGGGTACTCGGCCATGATCATCTCGGCGGGCTCGCCCTCGAAGGGGAAGAAGTCGAACCGCCCCTCCGGCCCGGCGATGTAGCCGTCGAGGGTGGCGGAGACGTAGTAGACCAGCTTGCGCATACGGTGCTCGCTTTCAGGCGTCGGGCACGGGAGCGGAACGGATGGCGGGTCAGCGGACGGAGCCCGGCTTGCGCGGCGGCCGCGGCCGCGGCAGGGAGCGCGGCTTCGGAGCGTGTCGGTCCCATCCGGGACGTCCCGCGCGGGCGGGCAGGACGGTGCGGCCGGGCAGGACGGTGCGGTCCTGGAACGGGCGGAGGGCGGACGGGGTGGTGGACTGGGCGCGCATGCGATCTCCTTTTCACCGGAATTGATGTACTCTGAGTGAAGTGGTTTGAACTTAGTACTGCACTTGCAGTGATTGCAAGACGGTGTGATGGAGGTCACAGTGCGACGCAACCCCGCCCGTCGGGCCGCCCTGCTGGACGCGGCGATCGAGGTCCTGGCCCGCGAGGGGTCGCGCGGTCTGACGCTGCGCGCGATCGACGCCGAGGGGGGCGTCCCCACCGGCACCGCCACGAACTACTTCGCCAACCGCGCCGACCTGCTCACCCAGGTCATGCACCGCACCCGCGAGCGCCTCACCCCCGACCCGGAGGCGCTGGCCGAGACGATGCGGCAGGCGCCCGCGCACGCGCTGGTCACCGAGCTGATGCGCCAGCTCCTCGGCCGCATGCGGGCCGACCGGTCCGGCTACCTGGCCATGCTGGAGCTGCGGCTGGAGGCGACGCGGCGCCCGGAGCTGCACACCGAACTCGGCGGCTTCCTCACCGCCGAGCACGAGGAGATCGTCCGATTCCACCTGGACGCGGGGCTGCCCGGCGACGCCGCGGGCGTCGGCCTGCTGTACTTCGCGATGGCCGGGCTGCTCCTGGACGACTTCACCGTCCCCGCCATCACGGAGCCCTACGACACCGACGCCCTGATCGAGAAGATGGTGGACCGGCTGCTCCCGGAGAAGGGCTAGAGCCCGTCTCGAAGCGGACTCGGCCACGCGCGCGAACGCGTGAGCTGCCCGGTGCAGCGAAGCCGGAGGCGAGCGGAAGCGGGCAGATCGCGAAGCGATGCCGCGTTCGCCCAGGCCCGGTCACGCAGCGAGCCGCCAGGCGAGCGAAGTGAGCCGGGACTCAATAAACACAGCGCTAGACCGTCCGGTCGAAGACGCCCGGCGCCGGGCGGATGGCGCCGACGACGCCGTCCCCGCCGCGCACCTCGACGGTCGCCAGCTCGTCCAGGGCGACGCGGTCGACGCCGTCGTCCACGCCGAGGGCGCGCAGCAGCGCGACGGTCACGGGCGTCCGGGCCCGCATCGCCCCGTCGTCGATCTTGACGACCCCGGCGCGGCCGTCGGCGAAGGCGAAGGCGTCCACGCCCTCGGCGCCGCACTTGACGAGCAGGCCGGGGACGGCGTCCATCAGCTGCCGCTCCTCGCGCCGGGTCCCGGACGTCCACTGCGGGTGCGTCCGCATGGCGTCGGCGACGCGCCGCTCGTGCGTGCCCGGCTCGGCGAGGACGAGCGCCCGGAACGCCCGCGCGACGCCCGCGATCGACACGGCGAACAGCGGCGCCCCGCACCCGTCCACGCCGACCGCCGTCGCGGGCTCGCCGGCCAGCTCCTCGACGACCTCCCGGACGGTCTGCTGCAACGGGTGCCCGGGGTCGAGGTAGGAGTCGGTGGGCCAGCCCGCCGTGACGCACGTGGAGAGCATCGCGGCGTGCTTCCCGGAGCAGTTCATGCGCAGCCGGGAGGGACCCCCGGCCTTCCGGGCGACCTCCCGCTGCGTCGCGGGGTCGATCGGCCAGCTCTCGGGGCAGCGCAGGTCGCCGGCGACGAGCCCGGCGCCCGCGAGGACCTTCTCCACCCCCTCGACGTGGAAGTCCTCACCGGAGTGGCTGCCGGCCGCGAGCGCGAGCAGCTCGCCGCCGAGCTCCAGGCCGCCGCGCAGCATCGCGACCGCCTGCATCGGCTTGTTCGCCGACCGGGGGAAGATCTGCGCCCCGGTCTCCCCCGCCCGGAACGCGACGCCCCCGTCGGCGGCCAGCCCGATCGCCGCCCCCCGATGCCGGGACTCCACGAACCCGGAACGCTCCACCTCGACCAGCACAGGATTGACGTCCACCGCACTCCTCCATCACGACACCGGCGCCCGCCCCGGCGCTCACCCGCCCGAACGGCGACCCCGCAGGTCAACTACCCGACGAAGTCCATGAAAGCGGCACCTGACTCCACGAAAACGGCCAGGTTGCCCCATCCCCGCTTGACCCGCCCGGAGGGGGCCGCGGAACTCCGCGGGTCAGCGGGGTCTGGTGGCGAGGAGGGCGCGGGCTTCGGCGGGAGGCATGGCCGGGCGCTGGGCCAGCCGGGCTGCCTGGGCGGCGCGTTCCACCAGTTCGACGTTCGCCGTGACCGGGCGGCCCTTGGCGAAGGTGACCGTGTCCTCCATGCCGACCCGCAGATGGCCGCCCGCCGAGAGGGCGGCGAACATGACGGGCAGGGACGTCCGGCCGATGCCGGTGGCCGACCACGTGGCGCCCTCCGGGAGGGCCTCGACGGCGGCGACCAGTGTGCGGGCGTCGCCCGGCATGCCGCCCGGGACGCCCATCACCAGGTCGCAGTGGACGTGCCCGCCGTAGGGGAGGCCGTGCTTGTCCAGGAGGCGGTGCAGCGACGTGACGTGGCCGAGGTCGAACAGCTCGAACTCGGGGACGACCTCCAGCTCCTGGGTGCGCTCGTACAGCTCCACCATGAACGACCACGGGTTCATGAACACGTCGTCGCCGAAGTTGACCGTCCCGCAGGTGAGGGAGCACATGTCCGGTCCGGCGTCCAGGACGCGGAGCCGGTCCTCGTACGGGTCGGTGACCGCGCCGCCGGTGGACAACTGGACGATCAGCCCCGTGCTCTCCCGCAGCGCCGTCACCGTGTCCCGGAGCCGGGACGGGTCGAGCGTGGGCCGCGCGTCGTCGTCGCGGATGTGCACGTGGACGACGGCCGCGCCGGCCGCCTCGCACTCCTTGGCCGTCTGCACCAGTTCATCCAGGGTGACGGGCAGGGCCGGGACGTCCGCCTTGGCGGACTCCGCGCCCGTGGGCGCCACCGTGATGAGCGTCTTTGCTCCCATGGCGGCAGAATGCATGGTCATGCGTGCTGTAGTCCAGAGGGTGAGCCAGGCCAGCGTGTCCGTGGACGGGCGCGTCGTCGGCGCGGTCGAGGGGCCGGGACTGCTGGTCCTCGTCGGCGTGACGCACGACGACGGCGCGGAAAAGGCCCGCAGGCTGGCGTCCAAGCTGTGGGGCCTGCGGATCCTGGAGGGCGAGAAGTCGTGTTCCGACCTGAACGCGCCGCTGCTGATCGTGAGCCAATTCACTCTCTACGGGGACGCGCGGAAGGGGCGCCGCCCGTCCTGGACGGCCGCCGCGCCCGGTCCCGTCGCCGAGCCCCTGGTGGACGCGGTGGTCCGGGAGCTGCGCGCGCTGGGCGCGAAGGTCGAGACGGGCGAGTTCGGCGCGGACATGAAGGTCGCGCTCGTCAACGACGGGCCGATCACGCTGGTCCTGGAGGTCTGACCGCCCGGCGCGCGGGTCAGCGGAACCCGTAGACCATGCCGACGAGCGCGGTGACGGTCCCGGCGGCGGCGAGGAGGATGAGGGCGCGGTCCTGCGGGACGAGGCGGCCGCGCACGTCCGAGGACACCACCACGGTCCCGGTGTCGCCCTCGTCCCCGACGGGACCCTGCTCGAACGGGTTGCGGAGCCCGGCGAGCCGCCACAGCGCGTCGTTGCGGAGCCGCTGGTGGGCCGGGCCGCAGGCGAAGAGCCGGCCCCGGGTGCGCTCGGTGCAGGCGGCGCCCTTCGGCGTCAGCACCCGGCACAGGGTGGGGACGAGCGCGAACTCGTACAGGCACCAGCCCAGGAGGCCGAGCAGCGCGACGCGCCACGAGTGCTGCCACCACGCGAGCCCGGCGATCGCCGCGAACAGGGCCCACCACGTCAGGGCGGACTCCCGGCGCGGGCGGCGCCGGGTCCCTCCCCTCCGGGCCGCAGGCGGCTCCCCTTTCCCCAGGTTCGGGACCATAGGTAGGAATTCACCTTCCCTGGGCGGCAGTCGGTCAGAAATCGTCTTATCAGACGATATTCGTCCCGGGGGCGGGCTGCTACCCGTGTTTCGCGGGCCGGCGGCGCAGAGCGATCTGCGCGTTCGCGCCCGTCTCCGGCGACACGACGACCTCCTGGGCCGCCGCGACGCCGCCCGCGAGCAGCTCGGCGTCCACCGGGACGTTCCGCTTGACCAGCGCCAACGCGATCGGCCCCAGTTCGTGGTGCCGGGCTGCGGACCCGACGAACCCGACCGTCCGGCCCCCGGGGACCTCCACCGGGTCGCCGGGCGCGGGCAGCCGGTCGACGCTGCCGTCCAGGTGCAGGAACACCAGGCGGCGCGGGGGCCGCCCCAGGTTGTGGACGCGCGCGACGGTCTCCTGCCCCCGGTAGCAGCCCTTGTTCAGGTGGACGGCCGTCTCCACGTACCCGGCCTCGTGCGGAATCGTCCGGTGGTCGGTGTCGAGGCCGAACCGGGGACGGTGCTCGGCGATGCGCAGCGCCTCGTACGCCCACATGCCCGCGGGCTTCAGGTCGGCCGGGAACTCGCCGCGGGGGACGACGCGCGTCGTCGTCCCGGCGACGTCGGGCCAGGCGGGACGGCCGTCGGCGGGACCGCCCGGCCCGGTGACGACCATGAACTCGTCCGACACGTCGGCGACCTCGACGCGCAGCATGAAGCGCATCCGGTCGAGGAACTCCACCAGCGCGGGGGCCGTCCCCGGCTCGACGTGGGCCCACACGGCCTCTCCGTCGTCGACGAGGAACAGGTGGTGCTCGATGTGCCCGTTCGGGCTGAGCAGCAGCGCCTCGGTCGGCTCGGACGGCTTCAGCCCGTCCAGGTGCTGGCTCAGCAGGCTGTGCAGCCAGCTCAGCCGGTCCGGCCCCGAGACGCGGACGACGCCCCGGTTGCTCCGGTCGACGAACGCCGTCCCCTCCTCCAGGGCGCGTTGCTCCCGCGCCGGGTCCCCGTAGTGCGCGGCGACCTCCTGGTCGGGCGCGTCGGCGGCGACGGCTCCGGGCGACTGCAGCAGAGGGCTCTCCATGCCGTCCAGACTATGTCGCGGACCGGCGGACCATGCCCGCCGCAGACCATGCCTCCGCAGACCATGCCTCCGCAGACCATGCCTCCGCAGACCATGCCGCCCCGGCTATGCCTCGCGGCAGTCCTTGCACCGCCCGTAGACGGTGAGGTGGTGGACGTCGGTCTCGAAGCCGAAGTCGCGCGCCAGGACGTCGGCCAGGCCGGCCGCCGCGCGCGGGTCGACGTCCTCCACGGTGTGGCAGCCCCGGCAGACGAGGTGGATGTGCTCGGCCTCGGCGGCGAGATGGTAGTTCGGCGGGCCGTGCCCGAGGTGCGCGTGCTTGACGAGCCCGAGCTCCTCCAGGAGTTCGAGCGTCCGGTAGACGGTGGAGATGTTCACGCCGCGGGCGGTGCGCTGCACCTCGGTGCAGATCTCCTCGGGGGTCGCGTGCTCCAGGTTGGTGACGGCTTCGAGCACCAACTGGCGCTGCGGGGTCACCCGGTACCCCTTCGCCCGCAGCTCCTCCTGCCACGACTCGACCATGCACCGAGTCTAGGCTGTGCTTTCGAAGTCCCGGCCCACTTCGCTCGCCTTGCGGCTCGCTACGCGACCGGAACTGGGCGAACGCGGCATCGCTTCGCGATCCGCCCGGTTCCGCTCGCCTCCGGCTTCGCTCCACCGGGCAGCTCACGCGTTCGCACGCGTGGCCGAGGGCACTTCGATACAGGCCCTGGATCCCGGACGGCGGCGCCGGTCCGGGCGTCCGATTTCCGCCCGCGAAAAACCCGCTTGCCTCGCCGCGCGGGCGTCGCATACGTTCGGGATACGCGCGAAAGGAGGTGGTCCTAACCAATGGTTGCTTGTAGGACTCGCGAGGTGACTGTCCGCTAGTCGCCGTTCCGCCTCGGATCCTCCGCCCGCGGGCGGAGGTAGCCGGTCGCGACGGTGACCGGCGAATACCAGGCAGTTACCCGGTCCCCGGACCGATGGACCCGTCCTGTCCATCGCCCGCCACCCGGCGGGAAGGTCCGGGGATCGTTCATGTCCGGGGGTCGTTCATGCCCGGGCGCCTCGCCCGCGCCGGCCCCGCCGGCGCCTCAGGAGACCTTCTTCAGCTGGGCCGACAGGTGCGACTGGAGCTCGTGGCCCATCGCCGCCATGTCGTAGGCCCAGCCGAGGTCCTCGCCGATCAGCCCGTAGAGGCGGTGGCCGCCGGTGACCTCCTTGGCCGACTCCGTCCGCGCGACGACGTCCGTGTGCAGCTCCACCCGGTTGAACGCCACGTTCCCCACGTAGATCTCGACGATGCCCGTCGGGTGGGCCAGCGTCACCTCGACCTGGTGGTCGGGCCGCGGCCGCCAGTACCCCGTCTCCATTCCGAGCGGACGCCCGAGCGAGCCGTCCTCCTCGATCTTCCAGGTCCGGCTCGCGTAGATCAGGAAGGGCTTCCCGACGTGCGTGAACGAGATCTCCTGGCCGAAGTTGAACGACTCGATCGTGGGATAGCCGCCCACGCCGGCGCCCTCCCAGGTGCCGAGGAGGAACGTCAGCGGCTCAAGGTCCGGGTGCAGCTCAGCGTCCATGGGCACCGAGCGTAGCGGCGCGCGCGGCCGTCCGCGTCCCCGTGCGCCGTCCCCTCCCCTCCGGGACCGGCGTCCCTGTCCGGGGCCGGGCGGCGCACCGATCATGGGAGCGTGTCGGTCCTCACCGCGAGCATGGTGGTCCCGCTGCTCGTCGCCGCCGGTCTGCTGGCCGCGGGCTGGGTCTGGCGGATCCGGTTCCGCAACCTGCGCCGCGCCGTCCAGACGGACTGCGCCGGCGTCGCCGGGCTCCGCGACGGCGTCCCGTGCCAGCTCAGCGGGACGGCCCTCGCCGTCCGGCCCGCCCCCTTCTCCGGCCGGCCCTGCGCCTGGTACAAGACGAAGGCGACGGCCAGGACGAAGGCAGGCAAGCGGGTCTTCATCGAGGAGAAGTCGACGACGCCCTTCTCCCTGCGGGACGGGACGGGGCACGTCGTCATCGACCCCTCCGCCGCGGCCGTCGACGGCGCCGTCCAGACGATGGACGAGCGCCGCTCCACGGCCGGGGAGCTTCCCGGCCTGGACGGAGAGGTCGCGGAGTAGAGGTCGCGGAGTACCGGTACGAGGAATGGATCCTGCCGGCCGGCCGCTCTACGTCCTCGGCACCGCGACGGGCGGCTCCGTCGGCAAGGACGAGGAGACCGGCCAGTACGCCATCAGCACGCGGACGCGCCGCGAGTACCGGCGCCGCGCCGTGATGTTCATGGGCATCGGGTACGGCGGAGGCGCGGCCGTCTTCCTCGCCTGCGCCGCCGTCGTCGCCGTCGACCACCTCTACTTCGGCTGACGCCCCGGGCCTACTTGAGCCGGCCCAGCTTGATCACGAGGAGGACGGCGGCGACCGCCATCAGCCCCAGCACGACGATGAGGATCCCCGCGTTCACCAACCCGACCACATCGCAGGATGCTACGCGGAAGACCGGGTTAGAGTGCACTCATGGCAAGACCACTGGTCATCAAGGTGACGGCCGGCGCGGACGCCCCCGAGCGCTGCAACCAGGCGTTCACGGTGGCGGCCGCCGCCGCGGCGAGCGGGGTCCCGGTCTCGCTGTGGCTGACCGGGGAGTCCGCGTGGTTCGCGCTGCCGGGGCGGGCCGCCGAGTTCTCACTGCCCCACGCCACTGCCCTGGACGACCTTCTCGGCGTCGTCCTCGCCGCGGGCCGGGTCACGCTCTGCACCCAGTGCGCCGCCCGCCGCGAGATCGGACCGGACGACGTCCTGCCCGGCGTCCGCATCGCCGGCGCCCCGACCTTCGTCGAAGAGATCACCCTCCCGGACACCCAGGCCCTCGTCTACTGACACCAGGCGCACGTCCGCCGGCACGGGGCGGACGTCCGGCCTCGGGCCCGCCGGGGAGCCGGTCCGGAGGCGGGGCGTCCGTGCGCTCCGGAGGCCCAGCCCGAGCCCCGCGGCGGCGGAGCCGGCGAGGCCGAGCATGAGGTCGCCGATGGTGTCGCGGTAGATCGTCACGGTCTCGGGGGTGTCGAGGATGAAGACGCCGTACTCGAAGAACTCCCACAGGATGGCCGCGACGGCGCCGAGGCCCGTGCACATCAGCGCCAGCGTCCAGGACCCGAGGCCCGCCCAGCGGCGCAGGGCGATGCCGGCGGCGGCGCTCAGCAGGGCCCAGTTCCCGAAGTGGCAGGCGTCGTCGAACCAGCCGATCGTGTCGTAGAGGTCGGCGGCGTTCCCGGCGACGTCCACGAGGAAGGGGGCGGTGACGAGGAGGTCGAGGTCCCAGGGGAAGGGCCTTGCCCGGCCGCGCAGCGCCCAGACGAGCGTGACGAGCATGACGGCGGCGGGGTAGGCGGCCACCCGGACGCCCATCGCCTTGTCCGCGAACCGGTCCCACTCGGGGTAGGCGACGGCGAGCGCCAGCAGCGCGGCGAGGGCGGCCTTGGCCGCGAGGGCGGGCGGGCGCCAGCGGGAGGTGTCCATGGCCGAAGCATGGCCGCCCGCCCGGTCCGGCGGCATCGGCGCGGGTACTCAGTCGCGCCTGAGTGCTTTCGCCCTGCTTCGGAACCAGGTCCCGCGGCGGGGCGCGGGCGGTAGAACGGCCGGAGAACGGGAAGCAGGTGTCCGACATGCCCCCGAGACTGGAGCCGCCGGATGGTCGACATCCCCGTATGGGCCTGGGGCGCGACGATCGCACTGATCATCGCGCTCTTCGTGTTCGACCTGCTGGTCGCCGTCCGGCGGCCGCACGCGGTGCACATCCGGGAGGCGACGTTCTGGTCGGTGTTCTACATCGCCGTCGCGGTCCTGTTCGGCGGCGCGGTGTGGATCCTCGCGGGGTCGACGGCGGGCACCGAGTACTTCTCCGGCTGGGTCGTGGAGAAGAGCCTGTCGGTCGACAACCTCTTCGTCTTCGTGATCATCATGGCCAGGTTCTCGGTGCCCGCGCAGTACCAGCAGAGGACGCTGCTGTTCGGCATCGCCGCCGCGCTGCTGCTGCGGGCCGTCCTGATCGCGATCGGCGCCGCAGCGATCAACCTGTTCTCCTTCACCTTCCTGGTCTTCGGGCTGATCCTGATCTGGACGGCGGTCCAGCTCATCCGGCACCGCAACGAGGAGCCCGACGTGGAGGACACCTTCCTCGTCCGCCGCGCCCGCCGGATCCTGCCGGTGAGCCAGGACTTCCACGGCGGGCGGATGCTCGCCCACGAGGACGGGCGGCGCGTGATGACGCCGCTGCTGCTGGTCTTCGTCGCGATCGGCAGCACCGACGTGCTGTTCGCGCTGGACTCCATCCCGGCGGTGTTCGGGGTGACCGACGAGCCGTTCATCGTCTTCACCGCCAACGCGTTCGCGCTGCTCGGGCTGCGTGCCCTCTACTTCCTCATCGAGGGCCTGCTCGAACGGCTCGTCTACCTGTCGATCGGCCTGTCGGTGATCCTCGCGTTCATCGGCTGCAAGCTGATCCTGGAGTTCCTGCACGAGGACGTCTCCACGGCCGTCCCGGAGATCCCGACGACGCTCTCGCTGGGCGTCATCCTGGTGATCCTGCTGTTCACGACCGGCGCCAGCCTGGTCCGCGTCCACCATCACCCGGAGGAGAAGGCCCAGGCCGGTTCCCTGCGCAAGCGCCGCGAGAACAAGCCCCGCGAGGAGGAACCGGCCGCCCGCTGACCGAGGCTCAGCCCATGCTCTTGGCGCCGTCCAGCGACTCGCGGATGATGTCGGCGTGGCCCGCGTGGTGGGCCGTCTCGGCCGTGATGTGCAGGAGCACCCGGCGGATCGACCAGTGCGTGTCGGTGTTCCACGGGGCCTTGGGCAGCTCGTGCCGGAGGTCGAGGTCGGGCAGGGTGGGGACGAGCTCGTCGGTCCTCCGGGCCACCTCGGCGTAGGCGTCCAGGATCCCGGCCAGCGTCTCGCCCGGAAGCATCCTGAACTCGTCCGCGCGGCGCTTCCAGTCCTCCTCGGTCATCTGGGTGAAGTCGCCCATCGCGGCGGCGCCTTCGAGGATGAAGTCCACCCAGCCCCGCTCGCAGGACGTGACGTGCTTGACGAGTCCGCCGAGGCACAGCTCGCTCGCCGTGGTCCGCCGCCCGGCCTGCTCGTCGGTGAGGTCCCGCGTGGTGAACCGCAGGAAGTGCCGCGCCTTGGCGAGCTCCGCCAGCAGGTCGGCCCGCTCCCCGGTGACCGCCCGCGCGTTGTCAACGTTCATGGTTCCCGCCTTCGATCGTGTCGTCCACCTGCAAGACCACGGTAGGGAGCAAGGCGGTCAGATCCTGGCCTCGATCGCCGAGCCGGGGAGCTTCTTTGGCTGCGCTAGAGACGTGCGAGCAGCTGCCGTGTGAAGTCCCGTTCCGCCTGGGCTCCAAGGACGTCCCAGCTCTCGGCGGCTCGGGCGAGACCGTCGGCGTCGCCGTCGAGGCGGGCGCGGGCGAGGCAGGCCGCCGCCCACTGGTTCTCCTCGGCGAGCGGGCCGGCCTCGGCCAGCAGCTCCGCCGCGTCGGGCAGCCCGGCGGCCACGGCCAGTTCCGCGCCCGCCGCCCGCGCGTACGCGAGGTACGGGTCCAGCGCCGCCTCGACGGCGAACGCCTCCCGGACGAGCGGCTCGGCCCCGTCGAACCGGCCGGCGCCGTCGAACCGGCCGGCACCGTCGCGGGAGCCCTCGTGCAGGGCGAGACGCGCGTCCACGAAGGCCGCCACCGCCGCCGGACCGCCGGCCACGCGGGCCGCCCGGCCCCCGCCACAGCGCCGCCGGCTCCCGGTCGCCGGACATCCCGCAGGCCAGGGCGGTCGCGCACACCGACGCCAGCATCCAGCCCGGCGCCGGCCGCCCGGCCCGCTCCCACCGGTCCCACATCCGCTCGCCGTGCCCGATCGCTTCGCGGAAGCGCCCGCTCAGCGCGAGCGGCTGCACCAGGCGGCCCGCGGTGATGTGCGTGTCGCGCAGGAGGTCGTCCTCCATGCCGGCCCGCGCCGCCGCCATCCCGCCGCGCAGGTCCCCGGCCATGATCGCGTAGATGCAGGCGCGGCCGTAGGTGTTGCAGACCTCCGGCGCGCAGTACGGGTCGTCGCGGTCCATGGACGCCAGCAGGCGCAGCCGCTCCCGGGTGATCCGGTTCGCCTCCCGCGGCCGCCCGGCGCGCAGCGCCGCGGTGCCCGCCGCGCACAGCGCGGAGCTGGTGAGCACCGGGTCCCCGGCCGCCCGCGCGGCGGCGACGGCGGCCGCCGGCCCGGCGTCCGGGGCTCCCCCGCCCGGCCCGCGCCCCGCCCGCTCGGCCGCCTCCAGCAGCAGGTCGAACACGTGCTGGTTGGACGTGGTGCTGACGTGCGCGCATCCGGCCCCCGCCCGCAGTTCCCGCGCCGCCGAGGCCGGGTCCAGCGCGAGGGCGGCGGCGGTCCGGTAGTGGGCGAACGACTCCAGCAGGTTGCGGCGGGCGAACGTCAGGTGCGCCAGCGCGCTCGCCAGCCGGTAGGTCGCCTCGTCCGGGCGGGGGGACGAGGCGAGCGCGGCCCGCAGGTCCGCCGCCATGGCGTCGAAGTCCTCCCGCCAGCCCGGTTCGCCGAGCCGGTCCTCGGCGGCGGACGCCGCGGCCGCCGCCCACCGCAGGCGGCGGGCCCGCGTCCCGTCCTCCTCCCCGGCCTCGGCCAGCCGGGCGAGCGCGAACGCCCGGACCGTCTCCAGCAGCCGCCACCGGCCGACCCGCCCCCGCAGGTGCACGACAAGGCTCTTGTCCACCAACCGCCCAAGCAGATCCGCAACCTCCGCCCGCCCCCCGCCCACCGCGCTCCCACCCACCGATGCGGCCGCGTCCAGGTCGAAGGCGCCGGCGAACACTCCGAGGCGCCGGAAGAGGGCGCGCTCCTCGTCCGCGAGCAGGCGGCCTCGTCGACCAGATGCTCGCAGTTGTCCAGGACGAGCAGCGACCGCCCGGCGCCGAGCCGCGCGGCGACCGCCTCCTCCAGCGGCTGGTGCGACCCCTCCGTCACCCCGAGCGCGGTCGCGAGCGCCCTGGTCGCGAACCCGGCGCGCACGGGCACGAGGTCCACGAACGCGCCGCCGGACGGGAACAGCGCCGCGGCGTCGCCGGCGACCACCGCGGCCAGCCGGGTCTTGCCCACCCCGCCCGGCCCGAGCAGCGTCACCAGCCGGGCCTCCTCCAGCGCGGCCAGCACGTCGGCGCGCTCCACGTCCCGGCCCACGAACGTCGTGCCGGACGCCGGAAGGCCCGCGACCCGGCCGAGGTCCGGCGTCCCGGAGCGGGCCAGCTCCGCCAGCGCCCACCGGTCCGGTACGCCGTACTTGCGCAGCAGCGACGACACGTGGCTCTCGACCGTCCGCACCGAGATGTGCAGCCGCCCGGCGATCTGCGCGTTGGACATCCGCGCACCCAGGGCGGTGAGGACCTCGGCCTCGCGCTCGGACACGTGCTCCGCCAACGCGGGCCCCTTTCCGTGGCGGCGTCCGTGGTGCTCTGCGGGCGCCACGGATGACCGCGGACCTCCCCGGGGCCGAGGCTGGAGACGACCCGGCGCCCGGACACACCCCTGTCTCGCGCCCGCGGGCGCGGCCGCCGGGCTCCAGGCCGCCGCGGCCCCGGCGGCCCAGGGCCACTCCTGAACAAGGCCGCACCTGAACGAGGCCGCGCCTCATCGAGGCCGCGCTTCACCTGACGCCGCGCTTCACCTGACGGCGCGGCTGAACGAGGTGCCGGTCAGCCGAGGATGAAGGGGGTTCTTGCGGCGAGAGGGCCCAGTTCGGCTCGGTCCTCGGCGGTCGGGGGGCGGCGGCCCGTGCCCACCAGGAGGGCGTCCCTGTCGGAGAACGAGGCGGGGAAGGGCCCTCCGGCGATCCTCTCCAGCAGCGCGCGGGAGGCCGCGAGGGTCTCGGCGGGCGGCTCGGGCCCCTCCGGCAGATGCGCGATCAGGTCGAGGTGGTGCAGCGTCCACTCGATCACGTAGGCGGACAGGTAGTCGCCGGCCGTCAGGATCTCGTCCTGGGTCTCGACGCGGAGGGCGGGATCGGCGAGCCGCGCCGCGCGGCCCGCGGCCGAACCCACGTCGTCGAGGTGGAACTTGAGCAGCCGCGGCTCCTCGTAGGCGGCGGCCAGCCGCGGGATGAGCGCGTCGAGCGGGTCGTCGCCCGTCGGGGGCTCGACGAGCTTCCAGTAGGTGGCCGCGTCCACGGTCGGCTCGGCGCCGGCGGGAGTGACCAGGGTGATCAGTACGTCCTGGGCGTCGATGACCAGGTGGCACACGAGGTCCCGCACGAGCCAGCCGGCGCAGCCGGACGGGCGCGCGAAGTCCGCGTCCGGGAGGCCGGCGACCGCCGCGAGCAGGGCCGTCCACGAGCGTGAGAAGTGATCCACTTTCGGCACGGTAATGCCGCGCCGGAGCGGCGGACAAGCGGATTCGGGCCGCCCTAGACGGCGGTCGCCGCGGCGGCCGTCCGGGACTCCAGAGCGCGCACGACCGCGGCCATGTCGGCCTCGCCGTGCCCCAGCGCGACGGTCTCGCCGTAGAGGGCGTGGCACGCGTCCAGCAGGGGCGAGGCGAGCCGCGCGGTACGGGCGGCCTCCGCGATGAGGCGGTTGTTGTCCAGGACGTTGGCGATGGACGCCTGGACGGCGAAGTCGCGGTCGAGCAGTTTGCGGGCCTTGGCGCGCGACACGGTGCTGGCCATCGGACCGGCGTCGAGCACCTCCAGCAGGCGCCGCCCGTCCAGGCCGTGCCGTTCGGCGAAGTGGAACGCCTCCGCCAGCCCGGTGACCATGGTGATCAGGAACAGGTTGACGGCGAGCTTCATCTGGAGGGCCTGCGGAACCGGCCCGCAGACGAACACCTCGCCGCACATGGGCCCGGCCAGGGGGCGGACGGCGTCCACGGCCGAGGGCTCCCCGGCCGGCATCGCGACGAGCTCACCCGACTCGGCGGGGCCCCGCGAGCCGGACACGGGCGCCTCGACATACCGTCCGCCGGCGGCCTGGACGTCGGCTTCGAGGCCGCGCGAGTAGTCCGGCGACGTCGTCCCCATGTGGACGACGATCCGTCCTCGCACGTTCGCGGCGAAGCCTGGCGTGCCGCGTCCCAGAGCAGAGTCGATGGCGGGACCGTCGGCCAGCATGAGGAACACCACGCGCGTGCGGCGGAAGACGTCGGCGGGGCTGTCCGCCACCTCCGCGCCCGCCGCGCGCAGGGGCTCGCTCTTGGCGGCGGTCCGGTTCCAGACGACCAGGCCGATGCCCGCCCGGACGAGGTTGAGCGCCATGGGCCGCCCCATGACGCCGAGGCCGAGGAATCCGACGTCGCTGTCCACCATCGCCTCCACGCCTTGCGAGTTATGACAGTGGTCATGATAATGGCGCTGGTAGACGCAGCAATAGACCTCGAAAATTCAGCGGAGGCGACGACCTTGGCGACCGGCGAACGGGGCCCACGGGAGCGGATGGTCTTCAGCGCGGCGCAGCTCATCCGCCGCGACGGCGTCACCGCGACCGGCCTGCGCGAGGTCGCCGACCACGCCGGGGCGCCGCGCGGCTCGTTGCAGCACTACTTCCCCGGAGGCAAGGAACAGCTGGTCAACGAGGCGGTCGAGTGGGCCGGGCGCTACGCGAGCGACCGGATCGCCCGTTCCATGGCGGCCATGACGCGCCCCACGCCGGGCAGGCTCTTCGCCGCGATGGTCCGCCAGTGGACCGACGAGTTCGAGGCGGCGGGGTTCGACCGCGGCTGCCCCGTCGCCGCCGCCACGGTCGACTGCGCCGACTCCGTCGCGTCCACCCGGGCGGCCGCCGCGGCGGCGTTCGGCGCCTGGCGGCAGCCGATCGCCCGCGAGCTGGCCGCCATGGGCGTCCCGCCCCGCAGGGCGACCGCCCTGGCGACCCTGATGGTCAGTTCCCTGGAAGGCGCCATCCTCCTGGCCAGGGCCGAGCAGAGCGTCCGCCCGCTCCGCACCGTCGCCAGGGAGCTGGCCCCCTACCTCGACTCCCGCGCCGCCGAAGGCCCGCCTGATCCGTGTCTCAGTGCGTCATGACGCCGGGGAGGCGGGTCTGGAAGTCGATGACGCCGACCCAGGTGGGGCGCAGGGCGATGCGGGCCATGCGGGTCTCGGGGTGGTCGGCGCCGGCCACGTAGCCCGCGCCGCCCTCCTCCCCCAGGAAGCGGCGCGCCGCCTGGGCCTGCTCGGGCACCATGCCGTCCACCTCGGTGATCGAGACGCGGCCGCGCAGGAGGAGGACCTCCGGGGGCTGCGCGTCGGTGTCGATGCTGACGGCGACGTCGGGACGCTCGTGCAGCGCGCGGATGCGGGCGGCCGGGCGCAGGATGCCCATCGGCGGGCAGTGGACGTGGGTCGCCATCACCAGTTCCTCGCCGGTCCAGGTGAACCAGGACGACATGATGCGGGGCGTCCCGTCGACGGCCGTGAAGGCGAGGCGGGCCGGGATCGCGGAGTCGAGCAGGCGCTTGGCGACGCCGGTTTCGAGCAGGCGCACGTCGCCCTGGGGAAGGTCCATGGTCATCTCCTTCGGTGACAGCGGTCGGAGGAGATGACCGGGGACGACCCGGGAACTCATCGCGGCGCGACGAGATCCATCGTCGGATAGTCGGTGTAGCCCGTCGCTGCGCCCGTGTACATGAGGTGCTGCTCCCGGACGGGGTTCAGCGGCGCGTCGGCGCGGAGCCGCTCGACGAGGTCGGGATTCGCCAGGAACGGGCGGCCGAGGGCGATGAGGTCGGCGCCCGCGGCGACGAGGCGGCCGGCCTCCCGGGTGACGTGCTCGGTGGTGACGTCGGGCAGCACCGGGTTGGCGATCAGCGTTCCGGGCCACACGCGGCGGATCGTGTGGAAGAGGGCGCTGTCGGGGTCGGCGTAGACCACGTGCAGGTAGGCGGGGGCGATCTCCGCCAGCGCCCGGACGAGGGCCGGGTAGACGTCGTCCCGGTCGTCCTCGTGCATGGCGTTGGCGGTGACCCCGGGCGAGATCCGGACGCCGACGCGGTCCGGGCCGATGGCGTCGGCGACGGCGCGGGTCACCTCGACCGTGAACCGGATGCGCGCCTCGGCCGGGCCGCCGTAGGCGTCGGTGCGGCGGTTGGTGGCGCGGGACAGGAACTGGTGCAGCAGGTAGCCGTTCGCCGAGTGCACCTCCACTCCGGCGAAGCCCGCGTCGACGGCGTTGCGGGCGGCGGCCGCGAAGTCGGCGACGGTGGAGCGGAGGTCGGCGGCGGTCATCTCCCGGGGGACGACGGCGGGCCGCGCCCCGGACGGGGTGTGGATCGTGTCCGGGAGCGGGACGGGCGACGGCGCCACCGGGTGCAGGCCGCTGTTGTCGGGGTGCCCGACCCGTCCGCCGTGCTGGAGCTGGAGGAACATGCGGCCGCCCGCGTCGTGGACGGCGCCGGTGACGCGCCGCCATCCGGCCACATGGGCGGGGGCGTGGATCGCGGGGATGTTCGGGTACGTCCGGCCGACCGCGTTGGGGGTGGCGGCCTCGGCGACGATCAGTCCGGCGGTGGCGCGCTGGGCGTAGTAGGTCGCCATCAGGTCGGTCGCGACGCCTGAGGCGTCCGCGCGGTTGCGGGTCATCGGGGCCATGACCAGGCGGTTCGGCAGGACGAGTCCGCCGAGACGGGCCGGTTCGAGAAGAGCGGTCTCCATTGCCGTGTCCTTTCGGTGGTGCGAGAGATCAGCGGTGGTGCGAGAGATCAGCGGTGCGGCGGGAAGGCGTGGGTCCGGGCGATCAGGACGATCGCGAGGACCGGCGCGAGGAGCGCGAGGGTGCTCCAGGCGAGCGAGGTGGAGCCGAGCAGGTGCAGCAGGACGCCTCCGGCGATCCCGCCGCCGGCCATGGCGACGTTCCAGAGGGTGACGAGCATGGCCTGCGCCGCGTCGGCCGCGTCCCCGCCCGCGTCCCCGCCCGCGTCGCCGGCGGCGGTCTGGAGCAGGGTGGGCGCGCCGCCCCAGCCGAGGCCCCACAGCACCACGGCGGCGTAGACGAGGGCGGGGGCGTCCGCCCACAGCGCGAGGACGGCGGCCGCGGCGGCGACGAGCAGCGTCCCGGCGATCATGAGGGCGCGCAGGCGGCGGTGGATGTGCGCGCCGACCACCCAGATGCCGGCCAGGGACGCCGCCCCGAAGGCCAGCAGGACGAGGTCGGTGGACGAGCCCATGCCGAGCCCGTCGAGGATCGCGGCGATGTAGGTGTAGAGGATCGTGTGGGCGAGGACGAAGACGAGCGTCACGAGGAGCACGGCCGCCACCCCGGGGACGCGCAGGACGCTCCCGCCGCCCGTCCGCTCCCCCGCGCGGCGGCCGGGGAAGTCCGGGACGGACGCGGTGATCCAGCCGAGCAGGACGACGGTCAGCCCGGTCATGGTCAGGAAGGCCGCCTGCCAGCCCAGTGCCGCGCCGAGGAACGTCCCGGCGGGGACGCCGAGGGAGAGCGCGAGCGGGATCCCTGCCATGGCGACGGCGATGGCCCGTCCCTCCAGGTGCGGGGGCACCAGGCGGCGGGCGTACCCGGCCAGCAGCGCCCAGGCGAGGCCCGCCGCGACCCCGGCGGCGAACCGGGCCGCCATGGTCAGCGCGTAGTGGGTCGACAGGGCGGTGACGGTGTTGGCCACCGCGAACCCGGCGACGGTCGTCAGCAGGAGGCGGCGGCGCCGCCATCCGGCGGTGGCCGCCGTCAGCGGAACGGCGGTCAACGCCGTCCCGATCGCGTAGATCGTCACGGTCTGCCCGGTCGCGGACTCGCTCGCGTCCAGGCTCGCGCTCATCGCGGGCAGCAGCCCGGCGGGCAGCGTCTCGGTCAGGCTCGTGATGAAGACCGCCGTCGCCAGCGCCAGCAGCGCCGGCAGGGGCAGCCCTCGGTCGGACCTCTCGTCCGGGGCGGTCGTCGTCTCCGCGGTTCGCATGCCCCGACTGTGCCGGGCGGCGCTTCGGACGCGCTGACGGTCCGCTGACGGTCAGCGGGCGGCCGCCGAGTACCGTGCTGGCATGCGGTTTGGCGTGCTGGGCCCGCTGGTCGTGCGGGACGGCGAGGGGACGCCCGTCCGGATCCCGGAGGCGAAGGTCCGGGCGCTGCTCGCCGACCTGCTGGTGCACGAGGGGCGGACCGTCTCGGCCGACCGGCTCGTCCACGACCTGTGGGGCGACGACCTGCCCGGCAACCCGGCGAACGCGCTCCAGGCCAAGGTCTCCCAGCTGCGCCGCGCCCTCGGCCGCGACCGCGTGGTCCGCGAGGCGCACGGGTACCGGCTCCGCCTCGACGGGCCCGGCGACGAGGTGGACGCCGACCGGTTCCGCGCGCTGGCGGCGCGGGCCCGCACGCCGGACGATCCGCGGGAGCGCGCCGCGCTGCTGACCGAGGCGCTCGGCCTGTGGCGCGGCGCGGCGTTCGCCGACTTCGCGGACGAGGAGTTCGCGCGCGCGGCGGCGGACCGCCTCGCCGACCAGCGCCTGGCCGTCCTGGAGGAGCACGCCGAGGCCCGGCTCGACGCCGGCGAGCACCTCCTGCTCGCCGGGGAGCTCGCCGGCCTGGTGGCCCGCCACCCGCTGCGGGAGCGGTTGCGGGCCGTGCAGATGCGTGCGCTGTACCGGGCGGGGCGGCAGCACGAGGCGCTCGACGCGTACGCCGAGTTGCGGAAGTTGCTGGCGGACGGGCTCGGCCTCGACCCGAGCCCCGAACTGGCCGCGCTGCACGAGGCGGTCCTGCGGCAGGACCCGTCGCTCGCCCCGCCGGAACCGGCGGCGCGTTCGAACCTGCCCGTCCCCCTCACCGAACTGGTCGGCCGGGACCGCTGCCTGGACGACGTCCGGCGGCTCGTCGCCGGCCCGGCGCGCCTCGTGACGCTGACCGGCCCGGGCGGCGTCGGCAAGACGCGGCTCGCGCTCGAAGCCGCCGCGCGGCCGGCCGAGGGCGCCTTCCCCGACGGCGTCTGGCTCGTCGAACTCGCCGGTCTGCGCGGCGACGCGGCCGGGCTGGCGCAGGAGATCTCGGCCGTCCTCGGACTCCGCGACGACGTGCCGCCGGGCGTCCCGGCCGCCGGGGCATCCGGCAGAGGACGCGGAAGCGCGCAGCGGCTGGCGGCGGCCCTCGGCGGCAGGCGGCTGCTGCTCGTCCTCGACAACTGCGAGCAGGTGGTCGACGCGGCCGCGGAACTGGCGGTGCTGCTGCTGCGCACCGCGGCGGGCCTGCGGATCCTCGCCACCAGCCGCGAACCGCTCGGCCTGACCGGCGAGAGCGTGTACCTGGTCGAGCCGCTCCAGGAGGACGACGCCGTGCGGCTGTTCGCCGACCGCGCCGCCGCGTCCGCCCCCGGCTTCTCGCTGGACGCCGACCGGGCGGCGGTCGCGGAGATCTGCCGCCGCCTCGACGGCGTCCCGCTCGCGCTGGAACTGGCGGCGACCCGGGTCCGCGCCCTCGGCGTCCGGGAACTCGCGCAACGCCTCACCGACCGGTTCGGCGTCCTCACCACCGGGCCGCGCGGCGCGCCGGCCCGGCAGCGGACGCTGCGAGGCATGATCGACTGGAGCTGGGAGCCGCTCGGCCCGTCCGAGCGCGCCGTGCTGCGCAGGCTCGCCGTGCACGTGGACGGCTGCGGCCTGGACGCGGCGGAGGCCGTCTGCGCGGGCGGCGGCGTCCGCGCGGAGGAGGTCCTCGACCTGCTCACCCGGCTGGTCGACCGGTCGCTGGTCGTGGTGGTGGACGGCCCGCGCGGTCCCCGCTACCGGCTCCTGGAGTCCGTGGCCGCGTACGCGCTGGAGCGCCTGCGCGAGGCGGGCGACCTCGACGGCGCCCGCGACCGGCACCTGCGCCACCACCTCGGCCTCGCCGAACGCGCCGAACCGCACCTCCGCGGGCCCGGGCAGCAGGTCTGGCTCGACCGTCTCGACGCCGACTCGGCGAACCTGCGCGCCGCGCTGGAGGAGGCGCTGCGGCGTCCCGGCGCGGCGGAGGCGGTGCGCCTCGGCACGGCGCTGTGCTGGTGGTGGCTGCTGCGCGGCCGCCTGCACGAGGCCCGCCGCACGCTGTCGGCGGTGCTGGACGCGGCCCCGGAGGCGGCCGAGTTGCGCCTGTTGCGGGCAGCCTTCGCGCTGCTGACCGGCGACCGGACGGCCCACGCCGGCCACGGCGGGGACGGCGGGGACGGCATCCCGGACCCCGTGCGACGCGGCCGCGCCCTCTGGCTCTACGCGCACGGGCTCTACCACGCCGGGATCATGGACGCGAGCGAGCGCGCCAACGAGCAGGCGCTGCGCCTGTTCCAGGAGGCGGGCGACCACTGGGGCACCGCCGCCACGCTCGGCCTGCGCGCGACGCTCGCGCTCGACCGGGGCCGCCTCGACGTGATCGCGGACGCGGGCGAGCGCGCCGCCGCCCTGTTCACCGGGCTGGGCGACCGCTGGGGGCGGCTCCAGCCCGTGTCGCCGCTCGCGATGCTCGCCGAGATCAACGGCGACTACGCGGCGGCGGAGCGGCTCCAGCGCGAGGGGCTGCGGATCGCCGAGGAGCTCGGCCTTCGCGCGGAGGTGTCCGCGCGGCTGTCGGGCCTCGGCCGCCTGGCGCTGCTCGCGCGCGACTGGGACCGGGCGCGCGACCTGCACGAACGGGCGCGGGTGATGGCCGTCGAGCAGGGCCACCGGTTCAGCGAGACGCACGCGCTGATGGGCCTCGCGCTCGGCGCGCGCCGCTCGGGCGATCTCGGCGCGGCGCGGGAGATCCTGCACCGCATCCGGGACGAGTACGACTCGTCCGAGATCGGGGAGCACCTGCTCCAGGCGGAGCTCGGCTTCACCGCCGAGCTGGCCGGGGACGCCGCGGGCTCCCTCGCGCACCACACCCGGGGCATGGAGATCGCCCGGTCGATCGGCGAGCCGCGCGCGCTCGCCCTGTCCCTGGAGGGGCTGGCGGGCGCGGCGGCGCTCGCCGGGGACGCCGAGCGCGCCGCCGGGCTGCTCGGCGAGGCGGACGCGGCCCGCCGGAGCGTGAACGCGCCGCTCCCACCCGCCGAACGCGGCGACGTCGACCGCATCACGTCCGCCGTCACCACCGCCCTGGGCGAACGGACCTTCACCGAAGCGTTCCGCCTCGGCACCCGAACCATCGCCTAAGACCCGAAAGATCCCACTCACGACCACGACTACCGCACCCCCAAGACCGACGAGCCTCAACGAGGCGTTCCGCCGCGATGCTCGGACGGTTATGTGAGGCCGGAGAGGTCGCGGGCCACGACCGCGTTGCGGTCGGTGGGGCGGTTGCCGAGGGAAAGCTGAGGCCATTGCCCGGAGAGTTCCTGGCGGCTTCGCTCGCTCCAGGCGCGGGCTTCGTCACCGCGGGTCTTGTAGAAGTTGAGCGCGTACCCGCCGCTGTGGACGCGCAGAAGCGTGAATCCGCCCGGATACTCCTTGACCGCCCCGACCTCCTGCTGGACGACCTGGGGCGCGAGCGGGAAGACGGAACGCTGGTTGCGGTGCGTGTGGCCCGCGTGGTGGAGGAAGACGCCGGGCGTCCGGTTATAGGACGTGAGGATTCGCAGTGACTGGCCCGCGTCGAGCGAATGGGCCCCGGTCATGGCGAGCGGGTCGTTCTCCGTGAAGAGCGGGTGGTGGCCGAAGACGAGGGTGGGGCGCTCCGGGTCCTTCTTCAGCTCCGCTTCGAACCAGGCGTGCTGCTCCGCCGAGAGTCCCCCGGAGTCACCGCCGTCGCCGGGCTTGTCGTAGGTGTCGAGCCCGATGACGCGCAGTCCCCGCAGGTCGTGCGAGAAGTAGGTCTGGCCGGACGTTGAGAAGGCGTCCTTGAAGCAGTCGTTCCCCTGGTGCTCGCCTGGACTGCATCCGCCGTAAGGCTCCCCGGAATGCGCCCGGTCGTGATTGCCCCGGGCTATCAGATAGTCGTCGCCCAGGGTTCCGAAGGTGTCGAGTATGCCCTTGGCGTTCGCGAGGTCGGCGGGGGCGGCCTCGCTCGACACGTCCCCGGCGGCGAGAAGGTATTGCGCGCCCCTGGCCCGAGCATCGGCGACGAGAGCCTTCGCCATCACCTCGGGATAGGGCGGATGGCCGGGCACCTGCTCGATGCCTTTGATCCAGGGAAGCTGGCCGACCAGCCCGGCCACGGTCTCGCCCAGGTGAAGGTCGTTGCAAAGGGCGACGGAGAAAAGGTGGCGCCCCGGAGGCGGTTGCGGAGTCGTGAAAGCGAAGACGTCTCCGTAAGGGGTGCCCGCCGCCTAATGGGAGCTGCCGGGTCGTAGAGACTCGGTAGCCGTAGCCGCCAGCAGGTGAGCACTCCCGCCGCCGGAAGCCGTCCGACTTCTGAGGTCAGACCGTGCCCCTGCTGGTCGGCCGGGAGGCCAGACCGCTGATGGGGTGGCGTGCCCGCCCAGTGGGGTGTGAGCACTGGATCCATTAGGCCGCGTGCCGCGCTTTCCGCAGGCTGCAAGGAGCGAAGTACCTGACCAGGAGGACGAGTGCTGCTGATCGGCGATGACTGGGCCGAAGACCACCACGATGTCGAGGTCCAGGACGAGACCGGCCGGAAACTGGCCGCCGCGAGGTTGTCCGAGGGCGTGGAGGGGATCGCCAAGCTGCACGAGCTCGTCGCCGAGCACGGCGGTGGGGACCTTGATGCCGCCGAGGTCGTGGTCGGGATCGAGACCGACCGCGGCTCATGGGTGCAGGCCCTGATCGCCTCCGGTTACCAGGTCTATGCGATCAATCCCCGGCAGGTGGCCCGGTTCAAGGAGCGGTACGCCTCCTCCGGCGCCAAAAGCGACAAGGGCGACGCACACGCGCTGGCCGACATGGTCCGCATCGACCGGGCCCAACTGCGGCCGGTGGCCGGGGACAGCGCCCAGGCCCAGGCCGTCAAGGTCGTCGCCCGCGCCCACCAGACCCTGATCTGGGAACGCACCCGCGCCTTCCAGCGGCTGCGCAGCACGCTGCGGGAGTACTTCCCCGCTGCCCTGAACGCCTACGCCGACCTGGCCCTGACCAGCACGGACGCACTGGAACTGCTGATCAAGGCGCCCGCCCCGGCAGCCGGGGCGAAGCTGACCCGCACCCAGATCACGGCCGTCCTGGCCCGCGCCCGCCGACGCAACCGGGACGCCAAAGCGGCCACGATCCAGACCGCGCTGCGCCAACGGCAGCTCGGCCTGCCCGAGCCGGTCACCGCCGCTTACGCGGCCACCGCCACCGCCCACGCCCATCTGATCATCGCGCTGAACGAGCAGATAGCCGCAATGGAGGAGCAGGTGAAGGCCCATTTTCGAACGCACCCGGACGCTGAGATCTACCTCTCGATGCCCGGCATCGCGGAGATCACCGGCGCCCGGGTGCTCGCCGAGTTCGGAGACGACCCCACCCGCTACGCATCCGCCAAAGCCCGCAAGAACTACGCCGGCACCAGCCCCATCACCCGGGCCTCCGGCAAGAGCCACACCGTCCAGGCCCGCTACGTCCGCAACAACCGCCTCGCCGACGCGCTGCAGACCCAGGCGTTCTCAGCCCTGCGCGCCTCGCCCGGCGCCCGCCGCTACTACGACAAACAGCGCGCCCGCGAGACCGGCTACAACCCCGCCCTGCGCCAGCTCGGCAACCGCCTCGTCGGCATCCTCCACGGATGCCTCAAGACCCGCACCCTCTACGACGAAGCGACCGCCTGGTCGCACCACGCACACCTCCATGCCGCTTGACATCAAACGACATGGGGTGTCTGACCTGCGGCCAGCCATGTGGGAGCGGCGCCCCGTCCTCTGGAGCGGGCTCTGTAGTAATAGGTGCGCCCAGGCTCCAGGCCGGTCAACTCCACGTAGTGGTTCGGGGTGCCGGACGAGCCGTGGGCGACGCTGGTGAGGCGGGACGGGTGCGTCCCGTAAAGGACCTCAGCGTCGGACGGCGCGGGCTCCATCCGACCAAGGCCGTCGTCCGTTCCGGGGACGCCGGTGTACCAGGTCAGGACGGCCGTCGTCTCCGTGACGGTGACCAGTTCGAGGTTCACCGGCTGGACGTCGTCCGAAGCGCGCGCGGACGAGGCCTCCACGGCAGGCAGGAGCGATGCGCCCGCGACGATGGCGCTCCAGCGCAGGAGCGCCCGGCGGGAGGGCCGGCAGCAGATCACGATCGCTACGGTGACAGCACAAAGCCCGCCATACCAGACCCAAAGGCACCAACGAAAGAACCCGGCCACTGCCGCAACGAACCGCCCAGAACCAACCGGCTCCCGTCACCCCAACCCAACGCCACCCACGCGCAGACCACCCCACCACAGGCCCGGGGGCCAGCACATCGCGCGCAGACCAGCCCACCACCACAGACCGACCCACCACAGGTAGGTCGGCACCACGCGCAGACAACCCGTCACAGCCAGGCCAACTCACCACGCGCGGGTCAACACCCGCGGGCTGGCCATGCCACCACGCGCACACCGATCGACCGCAAACGGGTCAGCACACCACGCACAGATCAGCACCCCGCCGCAGGCAGGTCACCCCACCACACGCGGGCCACCACCACACGCGCGGATCAGCGCGTCGCAGGTAGGCCAAACCCGACAGGCAGGTCAGCGCGCCGCGCGCAGACCAACCTGCCGCGCAGAGGCTGCCACTACACACGGGTCAGCACGTCGCGCGTGGGTCAAGCCGCGCAGATCGACTCATCGCCGGCAGGGCAGCGCGGTGTGGGCGGGTCAGCCCAGTACGGCTTGGAGGCGTTCCTCGCGGAGGCGTCCGGCCCAGGAGTCGTCCAGGGGCGGGATGTCCATGCCGACGGCCCAGCGGAGGAGGAGGTCGGCCAGGCCGGGGTTGCGGACGAGCGCCGGGCCGTGCATGTAGGTGCCGAGGACGCGGCCGCTGTAGGCGCCCTCGAAGCCGTTGCCGTCGCCGTTGCCCACGCCGTGCACCACCTTCGCGAACGGGCGCGCGTTCGGGCCGATCCGCGTGACGCCCTGGTGGTTCTCGAAGCCGGTGACGCGCGGGACGTTCAGCTCTCCCGCGACGTCCCCGACGACCTCGCCGACGGCGCGCTGCTCGCCGCGGCCGGAGCGGATGTCGAGCAGGCCGAGGCCCGGCACGGGCTGGCCCTCCTCGCCGCCGAACTCGTGGCCGAGGAGCTGGTAGCCGGCGCAGACCGCGAACACGACCGCGCCCGACTGGACGGCCCGCGCGAGGCCGCCGTCGCCCCGCAGCCGCTGCGCCGCGAGGATCTGCGGCCGGTCCTCGCCGCCGCCGAGCAGGTAGATGTCGCCGTCGGCGGGGACGGGCTCGTCGGACCGGAGGCTGACGGTCTCGGTGGGGATGCCGCGCAGCGCCGCGCGCCGCTCCAGGACGATCGTGTTGCCCTGGTCGCCGTAGGTGCTGAGCAGGTCCGGGTAGATCCAGACGATTTTGATGCGGTCAGACGACACGGCCGTACCTCGTTCGGATGGTCTGGAAGGCGGTGTAGTTGGCGATCACGTCCAGATGGCCGGGCGGGACGGCCATGACCGCCTGGTCGATGTCGTCCACCAGCGTGAAGGACACCTCGGCGGCCTCCAGCCGGGCGGCGAGGTCGATGCGGCGCTCACCGGACACCCACACCGGGCGGCCCCGCAGGATGCGGTAGTCGACGTCCCACAGCCAGGACGTGTCGCGGCCGTCGGGGCCCTGCGCGTTGACCGACAGGGCGACGGGGCCGGGGGCGGGCTGCAGGACGTCGAACGCCTCCAGCCATCCGGCGGGGTTCTTCGACAGCAGCAGCCGGATCGAGCGCCCCTGGTGCTCGACCGTCGTGTACCGGCCGGCGACGGAGGAGACCTGCGACAGCAGCGGGAGGGCCTGCTCGGGCGGCACCCCGAACTGCGCGACGACCGCGAGGGCGATCAGCGCGTTCGAGCGGTTCGCGCGGCCGGGCAGGGACAGGCCCGTGAGCGAGTACGTCCGGCCGTCCGGCGCGGTGATGGTGTCGCCGCGCAGGGCCCAGTCGGGGCGGGGGCGGGCGAAGTGGCACTGCCGGCAGCGCCAGTCGCTGTCCTCGTCGGTGTCCTGCCGGTCGAGGGGCCCGCCGCACTCGGGGCAGCACCAGGAGTCCTCGCGCCAGTGCTGGCCCGCGGCGACCCACGTGACGCTCTTGGCGGTGGACGCGCCCCAGGTGACCAGCGGGTCGTCGCAGTTGGCGATGACGTGGCTGGTCGGGGACGCCTCCAGCGCGCGCCGCCACTTGCCGGCCAGCAGCCAGATCTCGGCGGCGCGGTCCATCTGGTCGCGGCTGAGGTTCATCAGCGCGACGAGGTTCGCCCCGGTGCCCTTCAGGACCATCGGGACGTACTTCTCGTCGCACTCCAGCACGCCGTAGCGGGCGGACGGGGCGGACGCCAGCGCGGACACGTGCCCGGTGGGCATGTTCGCGCCGAACGCGTTGGTGGCGACCTCGCCGAGCGGCGTCATGGCCGAGGTGATCAGCCGGGTCGTCGTCGTCTTGCCGTTGGTGGCGCTCACGAGGACGAGCTTGCGGTCCTTGGCAAGCTTGGTCAGCAGCTCCGGGTCGAGCCGGAGGCCGACCTTGCCGCCGATCACCGAGCCGTCCCCGCGGCCCGCCATTCGGGACATCTTGGCGGCCGTACGACCGAGCGCGACGGCCAGCTGCGAACGCAGCGGAAGATCGCTCATGGACTCCGTCTTCTCTGGATGCGCCGGGAAACCGCTCCGAGCCTAGCCGCTGACTGCGGCTTTCGCGGCGCGGCGGGCGGTTCGGGAGACGTCCGTCACGCGACCGGTGCACAATGTGAGCAGCATCACAGCGATCCCGGTAAACCACCGGCGGCGATGTTGACCAGTACCGACATGTCGTGATTGCGTGCGACCTCCGACTGCGGTGCGCCGGATTACCAACCACGCGTCCATGAACGGCGTCACCCACTACTTTTGTCGGGAGCCCCGCTGGGGATCGTGGGGAGCGGTGCCCGCCCGGCGGCGGGCCTGGATCGCAAGCGTGGACAAGCGGCTAAAAGGCGAGGTCTGAGCGATGCAGTGTCCGACGTGCGGGAATGACACGCCTGGGACGCTCGGCAAGTGTTCGCACTGCGAGGCGCCGATCGACGTGTACTCGGTCGCGCCCTCCCTCCCGCTGGCGTCGCCGGTCGCGGAGGCCGCCCCGGCGGGGATGGCCAGCGGCGACGCCCACGGTGAACGGACGATGACGGCGCCGCCGTCCTGGGCCTCGGGCCCGCAGGGCGCGCCCGAACCCCCCGCGCAGCCGCCGATCCGGCTGACGGCCGAGCCGCCGATCCGGCTGCCCGTGGAACCGCCCGCGACCGCCTCGGCGCCGACGCCCGCCGTCGCGTCCCCGCTGCCGATCCCCGACCCCGACGACACCGCCGCCTGGGCGTTCGACCCCGACGCCGACGACGACTCCGGCGCCTTCAGCACCCCGCCCTCGCCGCCCTCCCGGGCGGGCGGGCAGCAGCCGCCCGCCCCCGAGAAGCCCGCTCCGTACTCTGCGTCGAACCCGTTCGGTCTCCACGACCAGGCCCCCCGCACGGAGTCGATCGTCCCGGACTCGTGGTTCGCGCAGCCGCGCAAGCCCGAGGCGCCCGACACCGACGCCACGCAGGTGTGGGGGCAGCAGCCGCCCGGCGGCCCGCAGTTCCCCGCCCTCCCGGACGCGGAGGCGACGCAGATCGCCCCCGGCGCGGGGACGGGCCCGGCCATGCCCGGCGCCCAGGGCTTCGGCGACGACCTCGACCGGACGCGGATGGACCCCGGCTCCCCCATGGGCGCCCCGGCCCCGATGGGCGGCATGGGGCCCATGGGCGGAATGGGGAGCACCGGGCAGGGCCCGATGCAGACGATGCAGCAGGGCCCCATGCACCAGGACCCCATGTACCAGGGCCCGATGCACCAGGACCCCATGCATCAAGGCCCCATGCATCAAGGCCCCATGCATCAGGGGCCGATGGGGCCTGGGATGCAGCCCATGGGCGCGATGGGGCCGGGCGATCCCGCGTACGGCGGCTACCCGCCCGGCCAGTTCCCGCCAGGCGGGCCGGGCGGGCCGGGCATGCCGGGCCAGAACAAGAACGGGACGAGCAAGCCGCTGATCGCCGCCGTCGCCGCGCTCGTCACGGTCGCGGTCGGCGCCGTCGCGTTCGTCGCGTGGCCCTCCGGGGACGACGCGCCGACGGGCGGCGACCCGTCCCCGGCGGCGTCCCAGAAGCAGGTCGCGCAGAAGAACCAGATCCCGCCCGAGACGAAGCAGCAGGCCGCGATCCTGAACGGGGTCCTGAACGACAGCGTCGACACCCGCCGCATCCTCGCCGGGGCGATCGGCCGGGCCGGCAAGTGCAAGACGCTGCCGCAGGCGATCCAGGGATTCCAGACGGTCGCGCAGCGCCGCACGAACCAGATGCGCCGCACGCAGGGCCTCAAGGTCGACAAGCTGGCGAACGGCGAGCGGCTGCGCGGCTCGCTGAACCAGGCGCTCGGGGCGTCGCTCCAGGTCGACCAGGTACTGCTGCACTGGGCGCAGGCCAACCAGCGCAAATGCAAGGGCAAGCCGCGCCCGAGCGCCGCGCAGGTCCCCGGACGCGCCGACGCCGAGCGCCGCGCGACGGCGGCGAAGAAGCAGTTCGTCGTCCTGTGGAACCCGGTCGCGAAGAAGACCGATCAGCCGCAGCGTAGCTGGAAACGGGTGTAACGGTCGGTCACGCAGTATTCTCTGACCGTTCGAACTCACCGGGCAGGGGGCCGTCATGCGGTGTCCGAACTGCGGAACCGAGTCCGCTTCGTCGTCTCCCAGGTGCGCACGCTGCAACGCGCCCCTCGCTCCGCCGAGCGCGGACGACGCCACCGCCCTGGACAACACGGCCAGGGCGGGCGACGCGATCACCCAGGACGAAACGCTCCGCGACCCCTACGGCGGCCCACCGCGACCTGGGTGGGCACCGAACACGGACGACGCGGCCACCCAGAATCAGCCGTACGGCGGCACTCCGATGGGCAGCGCGCCACCAGGCGGAAATCCGTCCGACACCGGCGACACGGCCACTCAGGACGACCCGTACCGCGATCAGTACAGCGACCCCCCAGGCGGAAACTCGCCTGACGCGGACGACCCGACCCTTCGGAGCGACACTCACCGCGCACCGTACGGGAGTGCGCCGTACGGGAGTGCGCCGTACGGGAGTGCGCCGTACGGGAGCGGGCCGGGTGAGGGCGGGCCGGGCGGGGTGCCCGTGCCGTGGGATCCGGAGCCGCCGCCGTGGGCCGGCCAGGGCCCCGTCCAGTGGGAGGCGCGGCCCGAGCACACGCTGAACATGCCGCCCGGCGAGGAGCGCACGACGCACCTGTCCCCCGAGCCGTGGGCGGCCGAGTCGTGGTCCGAGCCCGCGATCTGGCAGCCTCCGGCGCCGCCGAAGCGCAGCACGCTGCCCTACTTCCTGGGCGCGGCGGGGGTCGTGCTCCTGATCGGGGTGGCGCTGGGCATCGTGTTCTGGCCGAGCGGGTCGACGTCGTCGCCGCCCGCGGCCTCCGGGCCGTCCACGGGCCAGAGCCAGGACCCCGCGTCCCCGTCCGAAAGCCCAGCGGCCGGCGGCGATCTCGACGCGCAGGCCGGCGCCGTCGACGACCTGCTGCAGGAGATGGGCGGGACCCGCTCCGACCTCGGCTCCGTCGTCACCCAGGGCTGCCCGGTCGACGGCGTGCGGCGCGTCCTCGACGCGCGCCGCGGCGAACTGGAGAGGGCACGCGGCCTGGACGTGAGCGCGCTCGACAACGGCGCGGAGATGAAGGCGGCGCTCGTCCGCGCCCTGGAGGCGTCGACGGAGTCGAACCAGCGCTACCTGGACGGCGCGCCCGGCTGCCCGTCCGACGGCGAGGTCGCCGACGTCAACCAGCGCGCCAGCTCCGCCAAGAGCGAGTTCATCGGCTACTGGAACCCCGTCGCCCAGAAGGCGGGCCTCCCGGCCCGCACCGAGGGCGACATCTGAGTCACTCGGCCTGCGGGTTGAGGAACGCGAGGCCCTTGGACGGGTCCTCGAACGGTGTGACGAAGCGGTCGTACCAGCTCAGGACGGGCTCCAGCCATCCGGTGACGCGCATCGTCCCGGCGACGTGCTCGATCTGGTCGTCCTCGTCGACGCCGATCGCCACGACGGCCAGGTCCTTGAAGAAGCCCGACTGGTCGTCGTCGCCGTAGAGGGCCGTCGCGGCGATGGGGCGGTTGCGTTCCAGCTCCATGGACAGCGGGTGGCGGCGCAGGGCGCGGAGCCGGTGGCCGAGCTTGGCGTCCGGCGGCTGCCTGAGGCCGGGCAGCTGGTAGTCCAGGGGCGGCGCGAGGGCGTGCTTGTCGGGCGCGCTGCCGCCGTAGGGGAAGAGCCTGCCGAGCTCGTGCAGCCACCTGACCTGCGGAACCACCCAGTTCGACCCGGGGGCCGACCCCGGCGGGCCGCCGCCGAGCAGCCGCTGGGCGATCTCGGCGACGGCGGCGGTGAGGTCCGCCGGCGGGAAGGCGGTGCGCAGCCCCCGCGACCGCCGGGACACCGCACGTTCGAGGACGGTCGCCAGCGCGCACTCGCGGAGCCGGGGCGCGAGCCGCGACCAGGCGCGCCCCAGTTCCGGCGGGACCGACGGGATCGGGCGGTTCGCCACATGCGCCAGGACGAGCGTGTCGCCCCACAGGCGCAGCCACGCCCACTCGGCATGGCCCGCGATCAGGTCCGCCTCGCGCAGCTCGTACAGGGTGCAGGCGCGCCCCGACCGGCACTCGCAGCCGCACGCCGACGAGCGCCGCCCGTCCACGGGCGGGGGCGGGCCGGGCAGCTCCGCCTCGCGGCCCTCGCCCAGCGGCACCCGCACGCGCAGCGGACGGTCCATCCCGTCGGCGAACACGGCGGCGACGCCCGGACGCAGCGACACCACCTCGCGGGACTGGTCGCCGTCCAGGTTCATCGCGGCGCCGACCTGGTGCCGGTCGTCGAACGCGGGCAGCCGGTGCACGACCTTCAGCGCCGTGTTCTTGATGACGTCCGGGACGAGCTTCGTCGGGATCTGCTCGGCGACGATGATGCCCTCGCCGTACGCGCGGATCTCGGCGAGCATCCCGGCGAACAGCTCGACGGCGTGGGAGCTGCCGCGCTCCGGGCCGCGGTTGCGCAGCAGCCGGTGCGCCTCCTCGATCACGATGACGTGCCGCAGCGCCGACCCGGTGGTGCGGTCGCGCTTGCGCTCCCGCATCCGCAGGTGCTCGACGATGCGGATGATGAGCGTCCCCATGAGGAACGCCTTGTCCTCGTCGTTCGCGACGTCCTCGATGGCGAGCACGATGTTGTCGCGCAGCATTCCGCCGATGTCGGCCGGGTGGCCGCCCTCGAAGAACCGTCCGGCCGAGCCGATGCGCAGCGACCGCAGGCGCACGTCCACGAACCCCTGCACGTCGGCCATCAGCTCGCGCCCGTAGCCCACGTCCTGGATGACCTGGAGCGCCGCGTTCTGCAACTGCTCCAGCGTCGGCACCGCGGGCTCGATGAGCGACCCGGGGACGCCCCCGCCCGTCACCACGTCCCACCCGTTGTTCTCGTAGACGCGCTGCAGCGCCTGCGCCATGATCTGCGGGAACGGCTCCTCGGCGTCGAACGCGGCCTGGAACAGGGCGCGCACCATGTCGATGTGCGCCTGGACGGGGTAGCCCGGCTCCGGCGCGAGCGGGTTCACCGACAGCGGCACCGAGTCCGGGTCGGAGGGGTTGACGACCGTGACCGGACCGCCGAGGTCCTGGATGCGGCCCGCCATCGCCGCGTACTCCGACTTCGCCGGCTCGATCGCCAGCCACGGCACGCCGGCCCGGGTGAGCTGCTCCAGCAGGTGCCGGACGGTCTGCGACTTCCCCGCGCCGGTCGCGCCCGTGACGAACACGTGCCGGTTGATGGTCGAGCGGGGAACCGCGAACCGCCCGACCTCGCGGTCCTGGCCGTCCAGGATGGCGCCCAGCTCGATCTGCGCCTCCCCGCTCGCCGGCGCCGTCTCGGACGTCACGTCGAAGTATCCGGCGTCCAGCACCCGCAGCCCCGGGACCTCCCGGCGCGGCAGTCCCGCCAGCGCCGCCAGCGCCCCGGCCGTGGCCGTGAACGGGAACCGCTGCTCCGCCTCGCCCATCGGCCGCGCCGCCGCGGGCGCCGCCCCCGGGCCCAGCATCTCGGCGAAGGTTCCGCTCCCCTGCCCCGACCTCAGCCGGTACGGATGGTGCCCGAGCTCCATCGACCCGACCAGCACGGGCGCGATCTGCCCCAGTTCCGCCTGCGTCGCGGCCCCGGCGACCACCCGGACCTGCCAGAGCCCCGCCTCGCGGAACGCGTCCAGCTCGGCGAGCCGCCGGTCGGCCCGCGCCACCGCGAGCCGCGCGTGCTCGTCCTCGCCTCGCCGCAACATCCGCAACTCGTGGTGCAGCTCGCGCATCTCGACGTCGACCAGCCGCTCGTCGCACGGGTCGGCGACCACGAACCACCCGAACGGCCGCTCCATCAGCGTGGCGAGCGTCGACTCGAACAGCCCCGGACCGCCGACGGCCCCGGCCGCCCCCTGCGGGGCGAGCCGTCCCGGACACCGCGTCCACGCCATCCGCTCGGCCTGCCGCAGCCACCCGTCCCCGACCGGCACGCCGCGCGCACCGCTGGGGAACAGCAGCCCGTGCGTCTCCGCCCCGGCCTCGGGCGTCCCGATCGGCCCCGCATTGGTGATCAGCTCCAGCGGCGCCCCGCCGCCCGCCGACAGCCACCCGACGACGAACGGCCTCCCCAGCCGCGCCGCCGACAGCGCCGCGGGCAGCACGCTCACGAAGTCCCACTCCGCGGACGCCTCCCGCTGCGGGCTCGGGATCGCCTGGATCCGGTACCAGGGCCCCGGCAGCGCGAACGGCGTCCCCTGCACGGCGGCCGGCGGCCCACCGCCCCACCCCAGAGGCGGCCTGCCAGCACCAGACGAACCAGGGGGCATAGTCACCCCAGCATCCTTCCCCGCTCCCGCCCCCGGCGCCAATGCCCCGTCCGGAAGAACCCGCCCTCCCCCGCCGTCCAGCGCACCTGCACGCACAACTGATGGTTGTGGCGGGTGGCGTGTCGTTTGTTGGACACCACTGGTCGCTCTCCGGTCGAATGCGCGGATTCGCAGCTGAATCTACAACCGGAGGTCGTGGTCGTCGTGAGGTCGTTCGTGCATCTCCACGTGCACACCGAGTACAGCATGCTGGACGGCGCCGCCAAGATCACTCCGCTGATGGACGAGGTCGCGCGGCAGCGGATGCCCGCGGTGGCGATGAGCGATCACGGCAACGTGCACGGGGCGCACGAGTTCTTCCACGCGGCGGCCGCGGCCGGCGTCAAGCCGATCATCGGCACCGAGGCCTACGTCGCGCCGGCGTCGCGGTTCCACAAGCAGGCGGTGTACTGGAGCGAGGACCGCGCGCTGCGCCGCTCGGACGACGAGACCGGCCGGGGCGGTGACGTGTCGGGCCGCGGCCTGTACACGCACATGACGATGTGGGCGGCGGACGCCGGAGGGCTGCGGAACCTGTTCCGGCTCCAGTCGCGCGCATGGCTGGAAGGCCACGTCCAGAAATATCCGCGGATGGACGACGAACTGCTCGGCGAGCACGGTGCGGGCATCATCGCCACGACCGGCTGCCCGTCCGGCGCCGTGCAGACCCGGCTCCGTCTCGGGCAGTACGACCAGGCCGTCGAGGCCGCCGCACGCTACCGGGACATCTTCGGCAAGGACAACTACTTCCTGGAACTGATGGACCACGGCCTGGCCATCGAGCGGCGCGTCCGCGACGACCTGCTGAGACTCGGCGAACATCTGGGCCTGCCCCCTCTGGCCACCAACGACTCGCACTACGTGACCGAGGACCAGGCCGCGGCGCACGACGCGCTGCTGTGCATCGGCACGGGCAAGCAACTCGCCGACCAGAACCGGTTCCGGTTCTCCGGGTCGGGCTACTTCGTCAAGAGCGCCGCGGAGATGCGGGCGTCGTGGGACCGCGAGGTCCCCGGGGCGTGCGACAACACCCTGCTGATCGCCGAACGCGTCGGCGACTACGCGGAGGTCTTCGCCCACCGCGACCTCATGCCCGAGTTCCCCGTCCCCGACGGGGAGAGCGAATCGTCGTGGCTGCGCAAGGAGACCCTGGCCGGAGCCGGGCGCCGCTACGGCGGCGATCCGCCGCGGGACGTCCTGGACCGTATCGACTACGAGCTGTCGGTGATCGACGGCATGGGGTTCCCGGGGTACTTCCTGGTGGTCGCCGACATCTGCCGGCACGCCCGCGCCGGCGGGATCGGCCTCGGTCCGGGCCGCGGGTCGGCGACCGGGTCGATGGTGGCGTACTGCACGGGGATCACCGAACTGGACCCGATCGAGCACGGGCTGATCTTCGAGCGGTTCCTCAACCCCGAGCGGATCACGATGCCCGACGTCGACCTCGACCTCGACGACCGGCGCCGCGACGAGATGATCGACTACGTCACCGCGAAGTACGGCGGCGACCGGGTGTGCCAGATCGTCACCTTCGGCACGATCAAGGCCAAGGCCGCGGTGAAGGACGCCGGCCGGGTGCTGGGCTACCCCTACGCCCTCGGCGACCGGATCACCAAGGCGTTCCCGGCCGCCGCCGGCGGCAGGGAGATCCCCCTGTCCGCCATCCACGACGCCGGCCACCCCCGCCACGGCGAGGCCGGCGAGCTGCGCAGGATGTACGCGGAGGAACCCGACGTCAAGCGGGTCATCGACACCGCCATGGGCGTCGAGGGCCTGACCCGCGGCACCGGCGTCCACGCCGCCGGGGTGATCCTGTCGTCCGAGCCGCTGATCGACGTGCTCCCCCTGGTCAAGCCCAAGCAGGGCGGCCCGGTCATCACCGGGTTCCCGTTCACCCAGGCCGAGGAGATGGGCCTGCTGAAGATGGACTTCCTCGGGCTGCGCAACCTCACCGTCATCAACGACGCGGTCGCCGGCGTCAGAGCCAACAAGGGCGTCGACATCGACATCCTCAAGGTCCCGCTCGACGACGCCAGAACCTACGAGCTGCTCGCCCGCGGCGACACCCTCGGGGTCTTCCAGCTCGACGGCGGCGGGATGCGGACCCTGCTGCGGCTGATGCGCCCCACCGAGTTCACCGACATCGCGGCGGTCTCCGCCCTGTACCGGCCGGGGCCGATGGAGATGAACGCCCACACCAACTACGCGCTGCGCAAGACCGGCAGGCAGAAGGTCGAACCGATCCACCCCGAGCTCAAGGACGCGCTGGAACCCATCCTGGGCGACACCTACCACCTGGTCGTCTTCCAGGAGCAGGTCATGGCGATCGCCCAGCAGCTCGCCGGATACTCCCTCGGCGGCGCCGACATGCTGCGCCGCGCGATGGGCAAGAAGAAGAAGGAGGTCCTGGACGCCGAGTGGGGCAGGTTCTCCACCGGCATGCGGGACCGCGGCTTCTCCGACGAGGCGGTCAAAGCCGTCTGGGACGTGCTGGTCCCCTTCTCCGGATACGGCTTCAACAAGTCCCACACCGCCGGGTACGGCGTCGTCTCGTACTGGACGGCCTACCTCAAGGCCAACCATCCCGCCGAATACCTCGCCGCGCTGCTCACCTCGGTCGGCGACGACAAGGACAAGATGGCGGTGTACCTGGCCGACTGCCGCCGCCTGGGCATCAAGGTGCTGCCACCCGACGTCAACCAGAGCGAACTGGACTTCACCGCCGTCGGGCACGACATCCGCTTCGGCCTGGGCGCGATCCGCAACGCCGGGGCGGGCATCGTCGACGCCATCGTCCGCACCCGCCGGGAAGAGGGCGACTACACCGGCTTCAACGACTTCCTGGCCAAGGTCCCGCAGAGCGTCTGCAACAAGCGCGTCATCGAGTCGCTGGCCAAGGCCGGCGCGTTCGACGGCCTCGGCCACCCCCGCAAGGGCCTGGTCATGGTCCACGAGCAGGCCGTCGACGCGGTCATCGACCTCAAGCGCAACGCCGCCCGCGGCCAGGACTCCCTCTTCGGCGCCTCCACCGAGGCCGCCGAGACCCTCACGGTCGAGGTCCCCGAGCAGGAATGGGACACCGGCACCCTGCTGGCCTTCGAACGCGAGATGCTCGGCCTGTACGTCTCGTCCCACCCCCTGGACGGCGCCGAACCGATCCTCGAAGCCAACCGCGACACCGCGATCGCCGACCTGCTGGCCTCCGCCCGCGCCGACGCACCCGTGCGGGTGGCCGGAATCGTCTCGGCCCTGCAGCGCAAGGTCACCAAGCAGGGCAGCCCGTGGGCGGTCGTCACCCTCGAAGACCACGACGCCGCCGTGGAATGCCTCGTCTTCCCCAAGACCTACACCCTCTACGGGCAGACCCTGGCCGAAGACCGGGTGATCTCCGTGCGCGGCCGGACGAACATCCGCGACGAGACGCTCAGCGTCTACGGCGAGGAGATCACCACCCTCGACCTCGCCCGGGCGGCCGCCGGGCCGCCCGTCGTCATCCACGTCCACGAAGACCGGCTGAACCTCCGACTCGTCGGAGAACTCAAACAGACCCTCACCGCCCACCCCGGCCGCACGCCCGTCCACCTGCTCCTTCACCGCCACGGGCCCAAGAGCGTCCTGTTCGACCTGCGCCCCTTCCAGGTCACCCCGGGTCCCGCCTTCTACGGCGACGTCAAGGCTCTGCTCGGCCCGGCGTCACTCATAGGATCCGACTGACTCCCGGCGGCGCCACCGCCCCCGATCCGCCGCGGCGTCCGACAGCTTGGAGTACTTGATGGAGATGGACCTCGGCGCCGTCCGGGCCTTCCTCGCCGTCGTCGACGCCGGACGCTTCACCGAGGCCGCCGACCGCCTGGACATGACCCAGCAGGCGGTCTCCAAGCGGATCGCCAAGCTCGAAGCGGCCGTCGGCGTCCCGCTGCTGCGCCGCTCCCGCACCGGCGCCGAGGCCACCGAGGAAGGCGCGGCCTTCCTCCCGCAGGCCCGAGCGCTGATCAGCCTCGCCGACCAGGCCACCGCGATGCTGCGCGCCCGCCACCGCCCCCTGCGCATCGACGTGCTCGGCTACAACTCGGCCCCGATCGAGATCGTCCGCTCCTACTACGAGACGGGTGACGCCGAGGTCGACATCGTCATCTCCCGCGGCGCCGGCTCACGCTGGACGGCCCTCACCGACGGCTCCGTCGACGCCGCCTTCGGCCGGGTCACCGGCGCACTTCCCCCCGGGATCAAACGCGTCCCTGCCGCTCTGGAGCCCATCCCCATCCTGGTCGGCCACCGGCACCGCCTCGCCGAACGCCGCCGGGTACCCATGGCCGAACTCGCCGGCTCGACGGCATGGATGCCCGGCAACACCCCCGAAAGCGAGTGGGCGGACTACTACCGCCGCCTCAGCGCGGAGTTCGGCATCCACATCGACACCTCGGGCCCTGTCTTCGGTCACGACCACATCATGGAGAAGGTCGGCGCCTCCCCCGGCCTCATCACCTTCGGCAACAAGACCCAGTACCCCGGTCACCCGGACGTCGTCCAGATCGCCATCACCGACCCCACCCCGGCCTACCCCTGGTCCCTGATGTGGCACGAGGCCAACCACCACCCGTCCCTCCCGAGCTTCGTCACCCATGTAGAGCACCGCTATCGCTCCCACACGCCCGGTTTCCCATGGCTTCCCTCCCCCGACCGCCCCCACTTTCCGGATGGCGGACGGGGGTAGGCCGTCCCCCTCCGGTCTTCACGAGGTGTCGAGGACCGCGAAGACGACCTTGCCGGCGTTGCCGGAAAGAGGGCGGACGCCCCAAGAGCGTGCGAACTGGTCGACGATGAACAGCCCCCGGCCCGCCTCGTCGGTGATGTCCGCGCACTGGACGCGGGGCAGATCGCAGGTCGCGTCCTGGACCTCCATCCACAGCGCGCCGTCATCAGTGCGCCCGATCCGTAACGTCACGTCGCCGTCGGACGCGGACGCGTAGCGGAGTGCGTTGGTGACCAGCTCGCTCGCCACCAGGCACGGCACAAAGTCGTCCATTTCCCACTGACCGGCGACCAATCGAACGAACCGCCGCACCTCGGCAACGACCGCAAGGTCGTTCTTCACCACCATCTCGTTCTCATGACACGCCGCCTCACCCATGATCCGTCTCCTCACTGTGATGGTGGGGTGATGTTGTTCCAGCGCTGGTGGCAGGCGGTGGCTTTCCGCTGGTGGCGGCGTCGTCAGGCGGACCAGCGCAGGACGTGCGCGAGGTCGCGGCGCGGCTGTGGCAGGACAGCGGCCCGCAGGAGTCGGAGCAGTTCGCGGGCGCTGACCGGGACGAGATCGGGCGTCTGCTCGGTGGTGCGGGCGGTGCGGGCCCGGGCGATGGCAAGGACAGCGGCGGCCACCAGGCTGATCAGGCTCCACCGCATCCATGAGTTCCAGCAGGTCACCTGGCCCTGGTCCAGCCCTGCCAGGTTCTTGGCGGTGTGGAAGTCCTTCTCGATCCGCCAGCGCGTGCAGACCACGCGCACGAGTTCGCAGAGCGTGACAGGGGCGGCCGAGTGGCAGCGGTAGAAGGACAGCTCGCGGGTGTAGCGGTGGCGGCGGACCAGCAGAGCGTTGTGCCCGGCCGGGGTGCCGTCGGCGGGATCGTCGTCGGCCAGGACGTCGACAACCGCCCAGTCGTAGTGGCGGTCGCCTTTGGTCCCGTGCCCGGTGCGCAGGCGCATCCAGGCGCGGTCGGGCAGCTTCGCGACCAGGCGGGTGGCGGTGAATGCGCCGGCCGGGGTGTCAACGGTGTGGTCGGCGCGGACCCCCGCGGTGCGGGCGCGCTCCAGCATGGTGCAGGCCAGCTCGGGGTCCCACACCCCGCGGGACAGGAAGTGCTGCAAGCGGTGCGGCCCCGAGTGACCGAGCGCCTCCGCCAGCGTCCAGCAGTTCACCCGCTGCAGCCCCATCAGCATCGCCTCGGTCATCCGGCGAGCGAGCAACCGCGGCTCCCGACGCGGAAAGCAATCCGCCACCTCGGCCATGAACGCCCCGAACACCTCGGTCCACCCCTGCCCGACTACCGTGGCCTCCACGGCCATCGCGTTCTGATTCGTCCTCACAAACGATCAGCATCGCGGTGGCCGCCCGTCTGCCCCCAGCCACCCGGCATCCCGATAACCAGCCCAGACACCTCATCGATCAAGAACTACAGCTGCCGTGTCTGCCCATCAGGAAGCTGTCCGGAAAACGCGTGGCCCCTCAGTCAGCAAGGCCGGTTACCGGCAGCTGCAGCGATTCGCACGCGCATGGCCGTGGGCCCGCTGGGCCATCGAAGGCGCCCGCGGCCTCGGTGCACCGCCGGCCGACGACGGCATCGCCGTGCTGGACGTGCCGGCCAAGCTCGCGCGTCGCGTCCGGTTGCTGTCGACCGGCCACGGCCGCAAGACCGACGAGGCCGACGCTCTGTCGGTCGGCATCGCGGCTCAGACCGCCACCGGACTGCACGTGGCCCGCCTGGACGAGGCCGTCACCGCAATGCGCGCCCTGATCGAGCACCGCGAGAACCTGGTGCGCACCCGAACCCAGACCATCAACCGGCTGCACGCCCTGCCCACCAACCTCGTCCCGGCCGGCCTGCCGCGCAGGCTGACCGCCGACATCGCCGCCAAAGCCCTGCGCGGGGTGCGTCGTCAGGCCGTCTTGGGTTGCACGCTGCCCGCCATGGTGGTGGACCTGGTCGCCGAGATCCGGCGCTTGGACCGGCGGATCACCGCTGTTGCCGAGCAGATCTCCGCGGCGGTCACTGATTCCGGCACCAGCCTGACCGAGTTGCACGGCAGGTCACTTGTCGGCGGCCAAGATCCTCGCACGCACAGCGGGCGTCGACCGGTTCCGATCGGCCGCCGCGTTCGCCTCCTATCGCGGCGTCGCGCCGCTGGACGCCTCGTCCGGAGACGTCAAACGGCACCGGCTATCGAGGGCCGGCGACCGGTAGCTCAACTCCGCACTGCCCATCATGGCCATCACCCAGATCCGCCGCCAGACCGCTGGCCGGGACTTCTACCAGCGCAAACGCGCCGAGGGCAAGAAGTCTTGCGCAGCCTGAAACGACGGCTCCGCGACGTCGTCTACCGGACCGTGATCCGAGACACGGACACATCTCTGCTCGCCGCCGCCTGACACAGAGAGGTGCCGAAAACCGGACACTCGCGGGCCAGGTGCTCGTTGAGGGGTTGGGCACCCAGAAACATGGTTGCCAAGAGGTGCGTGTGGCGGACTGTCCCAGTGTGAGCCGTATTGCGGTTCGTACAAACCAGAGAAAGGATCAATAAGATGATACTGGCTAGCACCATTATTCCGGTAATGGGTGAGAAACTCTCGGTATCGTTGCACGAGGACACGTCGGGCGTCCAGTGCCTCAGTTTTTATCGGGGCGATCTCGGTCTGCCGGGAACCGCCATCAGACCACATTCTTCCTGCCTTTTCGGTGAAGCCATCTGTGCTGAGGATTGTGACTGCCGAACGCAACTCCAGGGGGCGTTCCGGGAGATCCATAGGCGTGGTCGAGGCGCGGTCATCTATCTGTTTCAGGAGGGCCGGGGTGCCGGTCTGCTGTACAAGATTCGTGGCTTGGAGATACAGCGGGTCAAAGGCATCAACTCCTTCGCCGCGTACAAGGCGATGGGGTTGCCCCCTGATCTGCGGAACTACAGCATGACCAAGACCGCGCTCGCCGATATCGGGGTCGGCGACACGGTCATCCTGATGTCGAACAGCCCAACGAAGCGGGCGGCTCTGGAGGAAATGGGTTATGCGGTGGTAGATCAACTGCAGCTCCCCTGCCGGATCAGCCGACACGCTTTGCCCGAACTCCTAATGAAGAAGGAGGAGGGAAACCATAAAGTGGACTTCAGCAAAATCACGTTTTTCGACTAACTGCACGGAATGCGTGGATGCTGATGGAAAGCTTGAAGTAGTGACCCAGGGCTAGCGATAGATCGGCTGGGCCGAAAAGCAGCGGCATCCCGGCCTGCCCAGGCCCGGGACACCGCACGTCAACCAGACAGGCCCTCGGACTTCTCCAGTCCGGGGGCCTGTCGAATATCATCGCCCCGGCGATGCTCAGGTAGTCCGCGATCAAAATCGGGCCGTTCGGGTTGGCGCCGTACGCGCGCACGCTCCGATGCTGTTCTCTCGGTGAGACTTGCTGCGTAGGGACGCCTGCCGTTGCGGCCGTGGCTGCGGGGCGGTGTCCTCTCCCTTGGGACTGACCCATGTTCTATCTGGCCCCGGATGTTGCCGGTGCCGTTGGCGCGATCTGTCGGTTTTCCTTCGTCGAGTCCCATCGCCGCGTGTTCGGGGTGAAGCGGCTGGCATGGGAGCCGGGGGCCCGCACAGGTGAGCCGTATCGAGGCGGGGAAGAAGCGCGCCACGCGGCCGTTCGTGGAGATCGTGGACGACCACCTTGAGGCGCATGGAGCGCTGATCGGTCTGTGGGAGGACCTGAACAAGGACGGTCACCCTGTGCCCGTCTGGTTCGACTGGCCGCAGGTCGAAGGCGATGCGGTGATGCTGGCCTGCTGGGAGCACGGCGTGATACCTGGACTGCTCCAGACCGTGGCCTACACGTCAGTTCTCCTGAGGGGAAACCAGGAAGCCATAGACCTCCGACTGCGACGCCAGGCCATCCTCACGAGGGACGATGGAACGCCCCCCACGCTCTTTGTGCTGCTGCTCGATGAGCACGCCCTTTACCGGCGGGTCGGTCCCGTCGAGACGATGAAGGAGCAGTTGGAGCACCTGCTCACTATGGGCATGTTGCCGAACATCACGATTCAAGTAGTCTTGGCAAGTGGTGAGCACACCGGCAACTCAGGTGACTTCATGATTGCGACGATGGAGGACCGCAGCGAGGTTGCCTACGTCGAGACGGCCATCCGTGGCATCGCAACAGACAACCCGACGGACTTGGCCACTCTGGCGCGAACTCTGATCGAACTCCGTGCACAGGCACTTACTGAAAATATGTCGCGCGAGGTCATCAGGAAGGCAATAGAGAAATGGACCTGAGGAACAAGTCTTGGCGCAGGAGTAGCCGCAGCACATCCAGTGGCGGGAACTGCGTCGAGCTGGCGGACGCGGCCGGAGCGGTGGCCGTGCGGGACAGCAAGGACCCGACCGGCCCCGTGCTCCTCCTGCCCCGCGCAGCCCTCCGCACCGCCCTGGACTCCGCCCTCCCGACGCGCTGATCGCCATCCTGATCAACCGCCGCCACGGCGTGGGGGCCTGCGCGGCGACGTCGCAATTCATGGGGTGCCGGGGCCCACGGCGCACAGCGCGTGGTCGATCAGGGCGCTGGCCGCGTCCTCCTGGGCCTTGATGTGCTCGAACGTGTCGCCGCGCGCCTCGGACATGGAGACCACGGCGCTTCGCCTGGCGTCCTCGGTGACGCCGTTGAGGGTGATGTAGCCGCCGTCCCCGCCCTCGTGGCTCCAGTACGTGCCCCCGCAGCTCAGGGGACGTTCGACCAGGCCGAGGCCGTAGCGGCCGCCGGGCCACGACTGCTGGACCTCCGCGCTCACCGGGACGGTCCGCTTCATCTCCGCCAGCTGCCGCGCCGGCAGCAGACGGCCCGCGAGCAGCGCCCGGAAGAACCGGTTCTGGTCCCGCGTGGTCGTGACCCACGCGAGGTTCTGGTGGTCCACCGGGATCTGGTCGGTGACGTCCACCCGGGAGCCGGGGCCGAAGAGCTGGTAAGCCCGGGCATGCGGCCGGGGCAGGGTGGACGAGGTGCCGACCCACCGGGTCTGGACGAGGCCGAGCGGGCGCAGAACGCGGGCGCCGATCTCCCCGCGGGCGGGTTGGCCGGTGGCCTTCTGGATGATCATGTCGAGCAGGACGTAGCCGGTGTTGGAGTAACTCCAGTCCGTGCCGGGCGAGAAGTCCGGTGCGTGGGCCATGGCGCGGGCGACCAGCTGCTCGGGGCTGTAGAGGTCGTGGCGCTGCTGGTAGTACTCCTCCGGCGTGGTGTATCCGGGCAGGTCGTCGTGGATGCCGCTGGTGTGCTGGAGCAGTTGGCGGACGGTGATCCGGCCGCCGTCGTTGCCGTTGCCCTCCACCACTCCCGGCAGCCAGTGGCCGACCTTGTCGTCCAGGGACAGCCGGCCCTCGGCCACCAACTGGAGCACCACGGTCGCCACCAGCGTCTTGGACGTACTGGCCATACGGAAGTAGCCGTTGGAAGGGACCGGGCGGCCGGTCTTCAGGTCGGCGGTGCCGCTGGTGGCGACCCACTGCCGTCCGTCGGGACCGACCATGCGGGCCTGGACCCCACTGACCCCCAGGTCACGGATCGCCTCGGTGTCCTGGCGCAACCGCTCCACAGCGGAGGGACCGGCGGGCCGGGCGACGGCCGGAGCCACATCGCAGGCGAGCACCGCGGCGACACCGACCGCCACGGCGAGATACCTGCGCAGAATCGAAGTCATGCCCAAAACGCTAGTTTCGGCCCCCACCGCCCACGACCCGGCATCCCCCAAGATCGCAACGGGGGTTATCCCCACCAGCGCGAGAGACGCGAGGCTGCCCGCGCCGTCAGGAGGTGGACGGGGGGTTGGCCTTGTGGCGGCCGGTGGGCTTCAGGGGTGGGACCTTGCGGGGCTGGCGGGGGCCGGTGCCTCTGGGGAGCGCGTGGCGGGCCTTGGGGAGACGCGGTGGGGCCGGGGGATCGGGAGGCTTCGCGGGCTCCGGCGGGGCGGGGTCGGGCTGTTCCGGGGTCTCCTGCTGTTCGCGGAGGTACTCCTCGAACTCCATCGAGTGGGCGGTCGGCAGCGTGATGATGCCCGGATTCGCGTCCACCAGGAGGGTGCGGCGGCCCGTCGCGCCCGAGTGGGTGAAGACCATGGCGGTCGGCGGGAGCTCCTGGAGTTGCGGGGGCTCGACGAGGAGTTCGCGGAAGCGCTGCTTGTCGGGGCGCCGCCGGGCGACCGTGCGGCCCCAGGCGGTCGCGGAGCTGATGCCCTCCACCAGGACGGAGTCGTCGGCGGCGGGGGCGGGCAGCGGCGTCCAGACCGGGTCGGTGAGGCCGTCGCCGCGCGGGCGGGCGTAGGCGACCGTGCTCGCGTAGGTCTCGCCGGCGACGTCGAACAGCGTCTCGGCGGCCGAGTCGGTGATCTCGGCGACGAGCAGCGGCTGCCCGGCGCCGATGTGCTCGGCGGCGACGCGGGCGTCCTCGGGGTTGCCGAGGCGCATGAACCCGACGGCGGCGTGGCCGCGGCGGCCGAGGCGCTCGCGGACGTGGCCGGGGATCGACCGGTACATGAGGACGAGCCCGGTGCCGGTGGCCTCGCAGGCGTCGATGAGGCGGTCCAGGACGTCCCCGCGCAGCTTCTCGGCCCCGCACAGGAACAGCGTGTGGTCCCAGCGGCCGCCGGGCGGGGCCTCGCGGATCCGGTGCGTGAGGGCGGTCGTGACGTAGGTGCCGAGGATGCGGTTGGTGAGGACGCCGGCGCGCCGGTCCATCGAGACCACGTGGAGGCGCGAGGGCGGCAGCCGGACGGGCTCGGTGGCGAGCTTCTCCAGCTTGCGGAGCTGCGCCTCCAGCGCCCACGCGCGGCGGACGACGATGCGGTCGGTGGCGTCGCGGCCGAAGAGGGTCGCGATGCGCTCGTGCTGCTCGTCGGTGAGCAGGCCCTTGCGCAGGTCGTCGCGGGGGTCGCCGACCTGGGCGAGGACGCGCAGGGCGGCGGTGATCCTCGGGATCGTGGTGTCCGGGCCGAGGACCTCGATGAGGCGTTCCAGGATCGAGTTGTCGAACGACAGGTCGCGGGTGCCGCCCTCCTCCTCGCCCGCGCTGACGACGAGGGACAGCACGTCGGCGAGCGCCTCGGGGTTCAGGCCGCGGGTGGCGTCCAGGCGCGGCAGGTCGGCGGGCAGGACCCAGACGAGCGGGTCGTCGCCGCGGTTCGCCGCGAGCCGGAGGAGGTCGTGCGCGACCGCCCCTTCGGACAGGTCGATGACGGTCAGCCGCGCGCCCACCGCGAGCCTGGCGGCGCCCATCGTCGTGACGGCCGCGGACCACCCGGCGAGCGTCCCGCCCACGACGTCCACCCGGTCGACCCCTGGCGGGACGGCCACCGGGTACCACTCGCGCTGGCTCTCGTACGCCGACTGGCGGCGTTCCCACTCGGCCCGATCCTTGGCGTAGGCCTCGTCGGCCTTCCTGTGGGCCCGCTCGCGTGCGGCCCGAGCGCGCGCCTCCGCGTCCCGCTCCTGGGCGATCCGTTCGCGGACGCCGCGCTCGTCCCGCCACAGCGCGCCGCCGGTGATGGCGAGGACGACGCCGCACGCCAGCAGCGCCACGACGGCGAACGCCCACGGGATCACCCCGGCGGCGCCGCACAGGAGGAACAGCCCGACGAACACCAGCGTGCCGGCGAAGGCGATGCGCAGCGGCTTTCCCGCCATGTCCTCGCCGAGCCGCCGCGCGGGCGGCGGCAGCGGCGGCCGTGCGGGCTCCTCAGGCCGGTCGGGGGGCGGCCCCGGGTCGGGGTGCACCTGCGCGTAGCGCCAGCCCACGTAGACGCGGTCGGCCTGTGTCAGCCGCGCCATCGCGGACCCGCTCGCCATGTCCGTCACGTCGAGAGACCCCTGGGAGTCGCGGGAATGTGGGGAACGCCTGGGGGTGGCCGGTTCGGTTGCTTACGGTCTGGTTTCCTACACAGCACAGGGTAAAGAGCTTCCCGCGTTCCCGCGCCACGTTCAATGGAAGAGCCCCGAGGACGCGTCTTCTCGCTCGCCAAATCGGTCACCAGGTCAGCCCGCGGGAAAGATCGGACACGGCGCCCCGCGCGGATGGCCGCATCCGGCCACGCTCGACCGGCGGGGGCCGCGCTCAACCGGCGGGGCCATGCTCAACCGGCGGGTGCCGAGCTCAACCGGCGGGGGCCGCCTTCACCGGCAGGAACGCCTCCAACTCCATCGCGGGATGCGGGTACTTCCACTCCACGCCGTCGAACGGGACGTACATCCCCTCCGGCGTGTCGGCCAGGAAGTAGTTCCCGTTCCACTGGTTGGGGTGGGTCACCGGCGACTCCTGCGGGTAGCGGGCGCCCAGGGCGTCGTACTTCACGCCGACGCCGAACATGGCGTAGACGGCCGCGTCCACGAAGTTGAAGTAGCCGATCTCGCCGCGCAGGTGGGTGTCCTGGAGCGCGACGCCGTGGACCTGGTCGCGGGCGAAGTACAGGGAGCTCAGGTCCTTGACGACCTGGTTGAAGTCGTGCGCCCCGTCGTGGTGGACCAGCGCACGCGTGCCCTGCTCCCCGCTCAGCACGTTCGCGGCATAGGTCGGCAGGTCGCCGTGGAACATGCGGACGCGGGTCATGGCGCGGGGGAAGACGCGGCGCACCCGTTCCCGGGCGAACTGGAGGAACACCGAGTTGACGTCGACGAGGTCGAGTTCCAGTCCCATCGGCTCGACGCAGCCGGCGAGCACGGTCGCGGAGCCGCCCATGAAGACGCCGATGTCCACGAGGCGGGTCAGCGTGCCGTGCTCGCGTTCGACGCAACTGAAGACGTCGTAGTAGTGCTGGGCACTGCACTGGTCCTCGTAGGCGAGGTTCACGTCCTTGGCCCGAGCCGCGATGCGGTCGAAGACCGAGTTCCGTCCCTGGAACGCCGTGAGGTCGGCGTGGTGCCCGCTCAGGATGGGGATGCCGAGCATGTCGTGCAGGTTCTCGGCGCTCTCCAGGGCCGGGTCGGGTTCGAGGAACGTCCCCCAGGTCCCCTCGTGCATCGCCACGCTCGCGACGTAGTCGGTCATCGTCAGCTCCTTCTCCTGGATGCGGGGGGCGGCCCTCAAGGCCAGGATCGCGGCCGCCGTCTCGGCCGCGCCGAGGTCATCGCGGACGGCCCGGGGGCGTTCTGCGCAGGCGGGCGGAGAGTGCTCGCCCGAGATGCGACATCGCCTCGCCCAGTTCGGGGTCCGGTGCCGCGCGGGCCACCGCCCGGCCGGCGTCCTCCCGATGCGCCTGCGCCTGCGCCTGCGCTTCGCTGCGCCGTGCCGCCAGTTCCGTGGTGGTCCGGTCGAGGTCGGATTTCAGGCGGGCGAGTTCCCGCTGCTGGGCGGTGATGGTCTCGGCCAGGCGCGTGGCGTCGCCGGTGCGGGCCAGGGCCTCGTACTGGAGTTGCAGGACGCGGGTGTAGAGGGCGATGCGGTTGTTCTCCAGCGCGGCGAGCAGGTGCGAGGACGTGTGGGGACGCAGCGCTTCGAAGACGGCGTCGGCGCCGGGGGCGCCCGTCCTGGCGAGGACGCCGAAGCCGAACACGGCCGGGACGATCTCCAAATGCCAGTCGGGGGCCTCGGCCAGTGCGTCCTCGACGGCCGTGAGGACGCCGTTGCGCGGTCCGCCCGCGCGCTCGGCCACGGTGTAGGCGCCGTCGCCGACGAACCCGGCCGGGGTGAGTTCGTCGTGCCACACCGTCGGGCCGTCGGTGGTGGCCGGGTGCGCGTCCTGCGGCGCGACCGGCGACGGCTGGTAGTAGAAGTCGCGGCGCCCGCACGGCCACAGCACGTCGTGCAGGACGACCAGGGCGTCCGGCGCGTTCGCCATGATCCAGGCGAGTTCGTCGCGGACGACCGCGTAGTTGTGGTCGCCGTCGAGGATGTAGAGGTCCGCCACCGGCAGGTCGGGCAGGACGGCGGGGGACGGCCCCTCGACGAGGTTCAGGCGGGGGTCGCCGTCCAGGACGGCGCGCAACTCCTCGCCGGGTGCGGGCTCGACGCAGTGGACGGTCGCGCCGAGGTCGGCGTACAGCGCGCTGACCTGACCCGACTCCACGCCGACCTCGACGACGACACCGATGTCGCGGCAGCGGAAGAGCGTCGCGAACAGCTCGCGGAACACCGCCATCGAGTGCAGCAGCAGCGGCTGCTCCCGGGCGGCGCGGGCCTGCTCGTGCGGGTCGTCCGGGGACCCGGTCGCGGCCGCCCCGAAGTCACGTGTCACCGAGCTTCCTCCTGGCCACTCGTCCGGCTCCGGCGGCGATTCCGCGGACGCCGGTGGTCCGGTACTCCGCGCGGACGCGTTCGGTGAGCCGCGCGGCCCGGGCGGCCCGCTCGGCCCTCCGGTCGACCGGCATGCGCGGCGCCATGCCGGTCGCCGACTGGGGCAGCATCGCGAACGCGATCGTGACCTGCCCGGACGAGACCGCCGGCGTCCCGGCCCGGCGGGCCAGCGGGAGCCACACGGCCGCGTAGGAGGTGTCGAACTCCATGAGGTTCCCGCCGAGGTAGCGGCAGTCGGCGTAGTGCAGGCCGACGAAGTCCTCCGGCTTGTCCCAGCACAGCACCTGCTCGCGCCGCCGGCCTCCGGCGACGACCCGGGCCTCGATCCAGTCGACCCGCACGATCGCGGGCCGGCCGGGGATGGCGAGGGAGATGTCGACGGTGTCGTGGTGCTCGAACGACAGCCGGGTGAACGACAGGCCGTTGTGGTTGATCCGGACGCGGCGCCGGATGGGCTCGTGCCACCGGTCGTCGGCCGTCCGGAACCGCAGCCGCGTCTCGTGCTTCTCGCCGGACGGGTCGAACGCCTCCGCGTCGATGGCGCCGTCGGCGACGGCCCTCGCCATGGCGCCGAGCCCGGTGTCGGACGCGGCGATCAGCGCGGGCCAGAACGAGTCGCGCATGTGCAGGTCGCCGAGGTCGCCCGGCGACAGGTACGGGACGGCCGCCTTGAGGTCGGCGGGCAGCAGCGTCGTGACCAGGGACGAGCCGAAGTTGTCCTCGTGGGTCCAGTTGCCGAAGACGGCGGCCTCGTCGGGGGTGGGGGACTCCAGCGCGGCCACCAGGATGCGCGCGAGCCGGTTCCGCGCCGCGGGCGGGCGGGCGAGGTCGGGCCAGGCGCCGTCGGAGGCGGCGACGTACCTGTTCCACATGTGCTGGAACGCCAGGACTCCGTCCTGCACGGTCCGGCGCTCGGCGTTCTGGGACGGGGAGTCCGCCGCCCGGCCGAGGACCGGCGCGCCGTCCTCGGTGTAGCCGATGAGGGAGCCGCACAGCGCGTTGACGCACTGCTCCACGATCTCGGGGCTGCGGGTGACGGTCGCCGCGACGTTCGCGGGGTGCCCGGCCTGCGCCAGGTAGCCCTCGGCGCGCAGACCGGCCATGTGGACCCGCTCGGCCCGCCCGTCGGTGGCCAGGTACAGCCCGGCCGGCCGGACGTCGATGCGGGCGATCTCCAGGGCGCGGCCGAGCTGGCGCTGGATCGTGCCGCCCCAGCCGAGGTCGACGAGCGTCAGCTCGCCGGCGGCGAGCGCGTCGTCGTCGAGGGCGCCCGCGTCCCGCAGCGACTTGATCATGCGTTCGCGGGCGGCGGTGACGGTCACCGCGAGCCGGTTGCACAGGTGCGGCGTCTCGGTCAGCGCGAGGGCGACCCGCTCGGCGATGTCGCCGTTGTCGATGACGGTGTCCAGCTCGGTCGCGAGGCCGGGCACGTCGCCGGGCTGGAGCTCCAGGACCGACAGCGCCTGCCGGACGGTCAGCCGGTACCCGGTGCGGACGAAGGCGTGCACGGCGGCGGTGTCGTGGGGGTCGAGCCCGGCGAGCGAGGTCGTGAACCGCGACAGCCACACCGGGGCGGCGCGCACGTCCCAGCCGCGCGCCCCGGCCGCCTCGTTGATCAGCCGGGACAGCAGCTCGCCCTCGCGCATCGGGCACCACAGCCGGCGGGCGCCGGTCTCGTGCGCCCGCCACGCCGCCCATTCGGCGAAGCCGGTCAGCACGGGGCCGAGGACGCCCGCGCCGTACCGCCACGCGACGTCGAGCGCGGAGGTGGTGAACGGGACGCCGGAGTGCACGGCCTTGGCCCGCAGGCTGGTGAGGCCGAAGTCGCCGTGCCGGTCGTCCAGGTCGGGGGCGTGGTCGCCGAACGGCAGGACGGGTTCCCTCTCGCGTCCCAGCACGTCGAGGTAGGGGTCGTCGAGCCTGCGGTAGTGCACGGTGCGGATGCCGAGCCTGCCGGGCACCTCGTGGTCGGCGATCTCGTGGTCGCCGACGTGCACGATCTGCTCCGGGGCGCGGCCGAGATCGCGCAGCACGATCTCCCAGAGGCCGGACGCCTTGGCGGTGCCGTGCTGGTTCGAGCGGAAGACGCGCACGCCGTCCAGCGGGCCGAGCTCCGGCCGGTCGAGGAGCCGGGAGAGGTGCTCCTCGGTGAAGTAGGTGTCGGACACCAGCACGACCTGGAGGTCCTGCTCGCGCGCCGCCCTGACGACCTCGGCGACGTCCAGGTCGACCACGGTCAGCTCGCGCTCCAGCCGGACCTCGGCCTCGACCAGCTCCTCCAGGGACGCCGCGTCGAAGATCCCGTCCGGCATCGCGCGCCAGACGTCGAAGAGCGAGACCTCGGTGCCGAGGGCGTCGCGGCCGCGGCGGGCGGCGTCCTCGGCGGCGATCCGCATGCGGCGCAGCGTCGCGTCCGTGACCCAGGACGGGCAGAGGCCCGCCTCCCGCATCCGGGACGCGAGCAGCCCGAACGCGTCGGTGGGGCGGGGCACCCGGCGCCACAGCACCGTGTCGAAGACGTCCAGGGACAGGACGGCGCACGCCCGGTCGGCGATGACGCGGTGGACGTCGTCGAGCAACGGGCTGCCGGACTCCTGCTTGGTCAACGCCGTACCTCTCCCCTGCTCCCGCATGCCCTGCTCCTGCACGCCCCGGTCCCGTACGCCCCGCTCCCGCACGCCCCGGTCCCGCACCGGCGCACGCCCCCGGCCGCGGTTCGGGACACCCTATCCACCGAGATCTCCCATTCCCCCGGAAACTCCCGGTGCGGCCGCCGGTCCGGCCCCGGTTCCGCCAGGGGTTCCGGCCCCGGCCGCGGTACCGGCCCCGGCGGCGGCGCGGCGGGCGGCGCGGTCCTCGCGGACCAGCCGGCCGGCCTCCTCCGTCGGCCCGTCGAAGATCACCCGGCCCTGCCGCATGGTGACGCCCCGGTCGCAGAGCCCGACGAGCATCCTGATGTCGTGCGCGACCACGACCATGGTCCGGCCCTCGCCGCGCAGCTCGCGGATGCGGTCCAGGCACTTCTCCCGGAACGGCGGGTCGCCGACGGCCAGCACCTCGTCGATGAGGAAGACGTCCGGCTCGGTGTGCGCCGCGATCGAGAAGGCCAGCCGCATGAACATGCCGGAGGAGTAGAACTTCACCTGGTCGTCCAGGAAGCGCTCGACGCCGGAGAACTCGACGATCGCGTCGAACTTGCGGGCGATCTCGGCCCGCGGCATGCCGAGGATCGCGCCGTTGAGGAAGACGTTCTCCCGGCCCGTCAGCTCGGGGTGCAGGCCGGCGCCCACGTCGATCAGCCCGGCGACGCGCCCCCGGACGAGGACCGACCCGGCGTCGGGGCGCATCACCCCGGAGATCAGCTTGAGCAGGGTGCTCTTGCCGGACCCGTTCAGCCCCATGAGCGCGACGGTCTCGCCCTGGCCGATGGTGAGGCTCACCTCGTCCAGGGCCCGGAACCGGTCCGACAGGCGCTGGCCGCGGAACGCGCGGACGCTCATCTCCTTGATCGAGCGCGCGTGCCGCAGTGTGAAGTTCTTCGTGACGCGGTCGATGACGATCGACGGCCGGTGCGAGGGATCCATCGGCTACATCTCCTGCGCGAAGCGCGCCTGCATGCGGGAGAACGCCGCGTGCCCGGCGACGAACACCAGCACGCTGACGGCCAGGGAGATGCCGGCGTGGGCGTAGAGGTCGGGCGGGAACGCGAAGTCGCCGCGGGTCCCGGGGAACCAGAAGGCCCGCTGGAACAGGGAGACGGCGCTGACGAGCGGGTTGGCGAGGTAGAGGTCCAGGACCCAGCCGGGCGCGTGCGTCCGGACGTGCGTCCACGGATAGATCATCGGCACCGACCAGGTGATGACGATCATGGAGATGTCCACGACCTGCTCCAGGTCGCGGAAGAACACGTTCACGGCCGCGCAGAGCAGCCCGAGCCCGAAGCCGAGCACGAGGATGATCGCGAATCCGAAGGCGGCCGCGCCGAGCTCCGCCGGGGACGGCCGCCATCCGGCGGCGACGGCCCCGCCCAGCAGGATCATCATCCCGGGCAGGAAGTGGACGAGCGAGACCAGCACCGACGCGGTCGGGAACAGCTCGCGCGGCAGGAACACCTTGCGCACGAGCGGGGCGTTGCCCGTCACCGAGCGGGTCGCCGAGTGCAGCGTCTCGGTGAACAGGTTGATCAGGACCATGCCCGCGAACAGGTAGACCGGGAAGTCCTCGACCCGGTCGTCCATGCCGAGGAAGACGCCGATGACGTAGAAGTAGACGGCGAAGTGCACGGCGGGCCGCACGTAGGACCAGCCGAGGCCGAGCAGCGAGCCCTTGTAGCGGGCCCTGAGCTCCCGGCGCACCAGCAGCCGCAGGAGGTACTTCTCCCGGAAGGTCCGCCGCAGACCGCCGTCCCCTCCCGGCGGCCGCAGCCCCTCGTCGGCGCGGACCGGCGTGACGGTCATCCGGGCCCGTTTCCGCCAGGGCCGCCGGAGTCCCCGCCAGGGCCGCCGGAGTCCCCGCCAGGGCCGCCGGAGTCCCCGTCAGGGGCGCCGGAGTCTCTGCCAGTGCCGCCGGAGTCTCCGCGGATCGCGTCCCGGCTCGCGGCGGCCTCGAACGTCGCCCGCCAGGCCTCGGCGGAGGAGATCTCGGTCATCGCGGCCCGGTAGCGGCGGCTGAGCTCCGGCCACTCGCGGCCGAGCCGGGCGTGCAGCAGCGACGTGCGCCGCAGCAGCGTCCGGAACCGCTCCGGGTCGCGCTGGTACCAGGCGACCCGGGTGCCGTCGGCGGAGGAGACGAGCGCGCTGTCGACCTGCGACAGCAGGCTCCAGTGCCGGTCGATGTGCGGGACGACGGCCTGCGGGTTGCCGCGCGAGCCCGGTTCGACCGGGCGGAGCTGCCTGACGGTGCCGAGCATCGCGCTCGCGAGCACGTTCACCGTGCCGCGCGGCGGCTTGAACCCGCGCCCGCGCTTCGGCGGCTTGGCGCGCCGGACCTGCGGGAACTCCTCGTGGCTGGCGCGGTTCTGCGCGTCGGGGAAGTCGGCGCGGAACGCGAGGATCTCGGGCAGCTTCGAGACGATCCCCGCGTGCATGTGCTCGGGCCCGTCCAGCACGTCCTCGATCGCCGACAGCATCAGCTCGGCGGTGGAGTACTGCATGGCCAGCGCGTGCTTCACCGAGATGATGAAGCTCTCCTTGAGCAGGTTGCCCCCGCGCTCGTACGGCGAGTGCATGAGGGCGGTGACCAGCCGGTTGCGCTCGTGGAAGTACGCCTGCCAGTCGATGCCGTCGTCCTTGTCCTGCCAGGGGACGTGCCAGGCGGCCATGCCCGGCAGCGTCACGGTCGGGAAGCCCGCCTCGCCGGCGCGGACGCAGTACTCGGCGTCGTCCCACTTGATGAACATCGGCATGGACAGCCCGACCTTGCGGACGACGTCGGTGGGGATGAGGCACATCCACCAGCCGTTGTAGTCGACGTCCACGCGGCGGTGCAGCCACTTCGTCTTGAGGAGGCTGCCCGAACTGGTCCGCGCGCGGGGGCTCGGGTCGGGCGGCTTGGCGAAGTCGTGCTCGCGCTTGGTGTGCGGGGCCTCCTCCCACCACCAGCGGTACCGTCCGATGGTCTCGCCGTAGGCGTGCAGCTGCGAGCGGACGAACAGGTTGAACATGTGGCCGCCCACGATCGTCGGCGTCCGGGCGAAGTCCGCGAACGCGACGGCGCGCAGGACGCCCTCGGTCTCGGTGACCACGTCGTCGTCCAGGAGCAGGACGTAGTCGCTGGTCCCCGCCTTGAGGGTCTCGTCCATCGCGCGGGAGAAACCGCCGGAGCCGCCGAGGTTGCCCTGCTCGATGACGCGCAGCTTCGGTCCGAGCAGGGCGGCGGCGCGCTCGAAGCCCTCGTCGTCGCGGACCCGCCGGCTCCCCTGGTCGACGACGTAGACGGCGTCCACCACGTCCAGCGCCTCCGGGGCGCCGCCGAGCGCGACGAGCTGGTCGACGCAGAAGCCCGGCCGGTTGAACGTGGTGATGCCCAGGCTGACCCGCCCCTGCCGTACGGGTCCGGTGGCGCTCGCGTCGGCGCACCAGTCGGCCCGCTCCAGGACGGCGTTGCCCTCCCCGGCGAGCACGTCCATCCAGTACCAGCCGCCGTCGATGAACGGGCCCAGCGTCAGCCGGAACGTCTCCTCGCAAGGGGTCTCGGAGTCGACGCGGACGGAGTCGACGCGCTGGACGTGGCCCTTCGCGCTGGACCGGTAGACGATGACGGTGGCCTGGCCGCGGACCCGGACCCGCAGCACGACCTCCTCCACCGACGTCCAGCGGCGCCAGTAGCTGGCCGGGAAGGCGTTGAAGTAGGTCGCGAACGAGACCCGGCGCCCGACCGGCACGACCACGCTGCGCCGGCCGACGCCCTCGGCCCCGTCCGCCGGGGTCCCGGTCCCGGCGCCGGTCTCGGCGCCGGTCCCTGTCCCGTCCCCGGTCTCGGCGGCCCTCTCGGCGGCGACGGCCTCGGCTCCGCGGGCGATCTCGCCCTCGACGTACAGCCCGAGCACGTCGAGGTCGCGGTCGACGGGCATCACGACGCGCTGCAGGACCCGCATCCCGGGGGCGGCGCCGGACTCCCCGGCCGCCTCGGCGTGTTCGGTCACTCGTCCGTACCTCCGCTAGTGAGACGCGTGCCCTCGCCGAAATGGGGACGCAGCCGGTTGTCGACCATGGTGAGCGCGCTGGCGATGGCCATGTGCATGTCGAGGTACCTGTAGGTGCCGAGCCGCCCGCCGAAGAGCACGCCGTCCTCGCGCCTGGCCAGCTCGCGGTAGGCGAGCAGCCGGGCCCGGTCGGCGGCGGTGTTGACGGGGTAGTACGGCTCGTCCCCGCGCGCGGCGGCCCGCGAGTACTCCCGCATGATGACCGTCCGGTCGGACGGGTAGCCCGCACGCTCGGGGTGGAAGTGCCGGAACTCGTGGATCCGGGTGTAGGGGACGTCCTCGTCGGCGTAGTTCATGACCGGGGTCCCCTGGAAGTCGCCGGTCGGCAGGACCTCGGTCTCGAAGTCCAGCGTCCGCCAGCCGAGCTCGCCCTCGGCGTGGTCGAAGTAGCGGTCGAGCGGGCCGGTGTAGACCACGGGCACGTTGCCGGCGATGTCGCCGCGCAGGTCGAAGAAGTCGGTGTTCAGCCGGACCTCGATGTTCGGGTGGTCGGCCATCCGCTCCAGCCAGGCGGTGTAGCCGTCGACCGGGAGCCCCTCGTAGGTGTCGTCGAAGTACCGGTTGTCGAAGGTGTAGCGCACCGGAAGCCGGGTGATGATCTCCGCGGGCAGGTCGCGCGGGTCGGTCTGCCACTGCTTGGCGGTGTAGCCCCGGATGAACGCCTCGTACAGCGGGCGCCCGATCAGCGAGACCGCCTGCTCCTCCAGGTTGGCCGGGCGGCGGATCTCGGCGGCCTGCCCGGCGATCAGCGCGCGCGCCTCGTCGGGGGTGAAGACCCGGCCGAAGTACTCGCAGATCGTGCCGAGGTTGATCGGCATCGAGTAGACCCGGCCCTTGTAGGTGGAGTACACGCGGTGCCGGTAGCCGGTGAAGGAGGTGAACCGGTTCGCGTACTCCCACACCCGCTCGTTGGAGGTGTGGAAGAGGTGCGCGCCGTAGCGGTGCACCTCGATGCCCGTCTCCGGCTCCGCCTCGCTGTAGGCGTTCCCGCCGATGTGGTCGCGGCGGTCGAGCACGAGCACGCGCAGGCCGAGTCCGGCCGCGCACCGTTCGGCGACCGTGAGGCCGAAGAACCCGGCACCGGCCACCACGAGATCAACGTTCACTGGACGGGGTCCATCCGACTCGTGCGGGGAGCGAGGGACCTGGCCGCACGGGGGCGCCGCCCGGATCCCTATGTACGGAATGCGGCTAAGATACCCGGCGTTCGGTACCGGCGCAGGAAGCCCGAGGATCGCGGTGGCCCCACCCACTCCCGGCAGTGCGGCGCACAGCGCGCACGGCACGCGCCCTGCGGTCTACCTGCACGTGGGGGCCGCCAAGAGCGGCACGACGTTCCTCCAGCACGTGCTGTGGCACAACCGGGGCCTGCTGCGCGGGCACGGCGTCCTCTACCCGGGCCGGGACCAGGCCGCGCACGTCCGCGCCGCGTTCGACCTGCGGCGGACGTTCTTCCGCGAGGCGTCCGACCCCGCGACGCGGGGCGCGTGGCACGACCTCGTCGCCGAGGCCCGCGACTGGCCCGGCACCGTGATCATCTCGCAGGAGCTGTTCGCGCCCGCCCGGCCGCGGTGGATCCGGCAGGCCATGGCCGACCTCGATTTCGCCGACGTTCACGTGGTCTTCACCGTGCGCGATCTCGGCCGGCAGATCCCGGCGCACTGGCAGGAGGACGTCAAGAACCGCTTCACGACCTCGTTCACCGAGTTCGTGACGTCGCTGCGGAGGCAGGACTGGCGCGCCTACGAGAGCGCGCGGCTGTTCTGGGGGCTCCAGGACCCGGTCGCCGTGCTCGGCCGCTGGGGCGAGCACCTGCCGCCGGAGCGGGTCCACGTCGTCACCCTCCCCCCGCCCGGCGCGCCCCGCGACCTGCTGTGGCGGCGCTTCTGCACGGCAACCGGCCTCGCGCCGGACGACTACGACCTGTCCCGGACGTTCGCCAACCAGTCGCTCGGGCTGAGCGAGACGCAGTTCCTGCTGCGCCTCAACGAGGCGCTCGGCGACCGCGTCGGCTGGCACGGCTACAACGAGGACGCCAAGCTCTTCCTCGCGCAGGAGGTGCTGGCCGGGCGGCCGTGTCCGGTGCGGATCGAACTGCCCCGCGAGCACGTTCCGTGGGCCGTCGAACGGGCCGTCGAGACCGTCGAGGCGCTGCGCGCGGCGGGCTACGCCGTGGCGGGCGACCTGTACGACCTGATGCCCGCGGCCGCGTCCGGCCCCGCGCTCGGCACGGCGCCGGCGGCGCCGCCCGACGAGGCCCGCTGGGCGGAGATGGCGGACGTGGGCGTCGACGCCGTCGCGGCGCTGCTGCTGCGCGTCCGGGAGAGCCGGGCGCGGGCCGAGGCGGTGCCCGGCGCCGGCCTCCCCGTCCGCGACCAGATCGACGTGCTGCGCGCGGAATCGGCCGGCCTGCTCGACACGACGGGCCGGCTCGTCCAGGACGCCGCCCCGCTCGTCGAGCGCGCCAAGCGCACGGCCCGGGACCGCTACCCGGCGGCGCTGCGGCTGCGCGGCGCCTACCGCAGGATCCAGGGCGGCACGGAACGGCCCGACGCCGAGACGAGAACGAGGTGAACGCCCGCATGGGGGAGCCCGGTAAGTCCGTCTATCTGCACGTCGGTGCGCCGACGGCCGAGGCGGCCTTCCTGCACCGAGCGCTGTGGAGCAACCGGCGGCGGCTGGGCGACGCCGGCGTCTGCTACCCGGTCGCCGGGCCGCAGGAGCACTTCGCCGCCGTGATGGACCTGCGCGAGATGAGCTGGGGCGGCCACCGGGACCCGGCCTGGGACGGCGCCTGGGACCGCGTCGTGCGGCGCGCCCGCGACTGGGACGGCCCCACCGTCGTCTTCTCCCAGCCTCTTCTGGGCGGAGCGACCGAGCAGCAGGTCGCGCGGGCCGTCTCGGCGCTGGAGCCGGCCGAGGTGCACGTGGTCCTCGCCACCCGCGACCTGGGCTGGCAGCTGATCCTGGACTGGCAGGAGCAGATCCGCCACGCGCACACCATCACCTTCGAGCGCTTCGTCGACGACCTCGTCGCGCTCGGCATCGACGCGCCGGAGCCCTACGGGGAGATGTTCTGGGGCCTGCACGACCCGGTGCGGGTGCTGCGGGCCTGGGGGTCGGCGGTGCCGCGCGAACGCGTCCACGTCCTCACGCTGCCGCCGCCCGGCGGCCGCGCCCGCGTGATGTGGGACCGGTTCCGGTCCCTGGTCGGCATCGAGGGCGGGGTGTGCGACCTCGGCGGCATCCCGGGGGACGAGCCGCTGTCGGCGATCGGGGCGGAGCTGCTCCGCCGCCTGAACGAGAGGATGGGCCCGGCGCTGGGCGGCGACTACGAGCGCCTTGTCCAGGACCATCTCCTGGGGCCCGGGTTCACCGACGGGTTCACCGACGGGTTCACCGACCACCGGCTCGCCGAGCCGGGGCGCACGGGGATGGGGCTGCCCGCCCGGCACGCCGGCTGGGCGGCGCGCAGGACCCGCGAGCTCGCCGAGTCGCTGCGCGCCTCCGGCTACGACGTGGCCGGCGACCTGGACGAGCTGACCACGTCCCGGGCCCCGGAGGCCGCGATGCTTCCCGGCGACGTCCCGGAGGAACTGATCGCGACCGCGTCCGTCGGGGTGGTGGCGCACCTGCTGGAGGAGCTGTCGCTGGCGCGCGAACGCGTCGGGCTCGCCCACCTGCACAGCGAGATGACGGGCGTGAAGGAGAACCTGGAGCGGCTCATGGAGACCGCCGCCTCGCCGTCGCCGGCGCTGCAGCGTGCCGCCCGCAGAGCGACGGGCAGGCGCAACCCGTGACGCGGGGCCCGCGAAGCGGCGGCGGGCCGTCGGTCACCGCGGTCGTCGTCACCTACAACCGGCGCGCGTTGCTCGACGAGGCCCTGACCGCGCTCGGCGCCCAGACGCGCCCCCCGGACCGGATCGTCGTGGTCGACAACGCGTCCGCCGACGGCACCGCCGCGATGGTCGCCGAGCGCTTCCCCGACGCGGACCTGCTCGCCCTGTCCCGCAACATCGGCGGGGCCGGCGGGTTCGGCGCGGGAATGGCCCGGGCGCTGGGCGGCGGCGCCGGCCTGCTCTGGCTGCTGGACGACGACACCGTGCCCGGGCCGGAGGCGCTCGAAGCCCTGCTGGACGCGCGGCGGAGGGCCGCGACCGGGGAGGACGGGCCTCCCGTGCTCGTGGCGAGCCGGGTCGTGTGGACCGACGGCCGCGACCACCCGATGAACACGCCCCGGCCCAAGCCGCGGGCGACGGCCGCCGAGTCGCGGGTCGCGCGCGCGGCCGGCTGCGTGCCGATCCGGTCCGCGTCCTTCGTGTCCGCGCTGGTGGACGCGGCGGCGGTGCGCGAGCGCGGGCTGCCGGTCGCCGACTACTTCCTCTGGAACGACGACTTCGAGTTCACGACGCGGCTGCTGCGCGGGCGCCGCGGGCTGCTCTGCCCCGCCAGCGTCGTGGTGCACAAGACGCGGGAGTTCGGCGGGGCGGACGCCGACCCGGGCGACCGCTTCTTCTACGAGGTCCGCAACAAGATCTGGCTGTTCACCGGGAGCCGCGGGCTCGCACCGCCGGAGCGCGCGCTGTACGCGGGGTCGACGGTGCGGCGCTGGGCTCGCACGTTCGCCGGGTCCTCCGATCGCGCGGTGCTCCGCCGCTCGCTGGTCCGCGGCGTGAAGGACGGCCTGTTCACCCGCCCGAGGCCGACCGGCGCGATCCTGCGGGAGACCGGGGCCCTGCGGGACGCCGAAGTCGAGTCGGCGTCCGACGGCCGCGGTCACGGCCGCGGTCACGGTAACGGCCGCGGTCATGGTCGCGACGGATAGCCGGCCGCCGGACGACGCCGCGCGCGGCACGCGCCTGCTCGCCGGGCCGTTGCCCCCGGTCGCCTGCGCCGCGCTGACGCTCGCCGCCGCGCTCGTCGGCATCGGCGCCCCGTCGCTGTGGCTGGACGAGGCCGCCACGATCAGCATGACGACGCGGTCGTACGGCGACATGCTGCGCGTCTTCCCGCACCTGGACCTCGTCCACGCCCTCTACTACCTGGTCATGAAGCCGTGGGTGGCGGCGTTCGGGACGGGCGCGCTCGCGCTGCGGCTGCCCAGCGCGCTCGCCATGGCGGCGGCCGCCGCTTGCCTCGCCGTCCTCGGCCGGCGCTGTCTCGGGCCCGCCGCCGGGCTCGCGGCCGGGCTGGCGTGGGCCGCCGGCCCGCAGACGAGCCGGTGGGCGCAGGAAGCACGCTCCTACGCCATGACCGCGGCGGTCGCGGTGCTCGCGACCTACCTGCTCGTGCGGGCCCTCGACCGGGACGAGGAGCGCCGGTGGCGGTGGTTCGCGGGTTACGCGCCCGCGGTCGCGGTGCTGGGGTTCCTGCATCTGGACGGCGCCCTTCTGCTCGCGGCGCACGGCGTGACCGTCCTGCTGACCCGTCCCAAGGCCGGGGTGTGGCTGCGCTGGCTGGCGGCCTCGGCGATGGCCACGGCGCCGCTCGCGGTGCTGGCGCTCGCGGCCCAGGACCAGAAACGCCAGGTGAAATGGCTTCCCCGGCCGTCGTGGGACGTCGCGTGGACGCAGCTCCAGTTCCTGACCGGGGATCGCGCGCTCGTCGCGCCGGTCGTGGCACTCGCGTTTCTCGGCGTGGCGGCGAGCGTCCTCGGACGCGCCTCCGTCCCGCACCGCACGGCTTCGCTTCCCGCCGTCGCCCTCCCGTGGGCGATCGTCCCGGCGGTGCTGCTGCTCCTCGTCTCCAGCGTGACCGACCCGGTCTTCTACTACCGGTACACCACCTACTGCCTGCCCGCGGTCGCGCTGCTCGTCGGCGCCGGCCTGGCCGGGCTGTGCACCGTCGCCCGCCGTTCCGCCGCTCCCGCCGTTCTCCTGGCCGCCACTCGCACCGTGCTGGTGGCCGCCGCCGCGGCGGCGCTCGCCGTCCCGTCCCTCCGGGCCCACGACCACATCCGCCGCCAGGACAGCCGCCCGGACGACATGCGCGCGGCCGCCGACGCCGTCCGCGCGAACGCCCGGCCCGGGGACGCGATCGTCTACCTCGCGGGGAGCGCCCGGTGGAGCGCCGCCGCCTATCCCGACGCCTTCGGACGGCTGCGCGACGCCGGCCTGGGCACGGACCCGGTGACCGCCGCCAACCTCAAGGGAACCGACGTGCTCCCCCGCGAGCTGCCGCCGAGGCTCGCCCGGACGGACCGGGTGTGGGTGATGAACCACCGGTCCCTCGACCCGCACGGCCCGGTCATCGAACGGCGCGAGCGCGCGGTGCAGTCCGCCGGGCCCTGGCGGAGGGCCGGGACGTGGACCTACCGGGGCGGCTGGCTGGTCCTGTTCGAGCGGACGGGCCCCTACCGCAGCTCCAGGTAGTCGACCTGCCCCTGACCGTCCAGGCGGCGCAGGCCGATCGTGTTCCAGCCCGCGGCCAGTTCCACCGTCGCCGTGACGGACGCCCAGTCGGCGCCCGCCGTGGCGCGCAGCCGCAGCGACGTCGCGGCGTAGCCGTTCACCGACATCTCCAGGTCGGAGTCGCTCCCGGAGCGGTTGGCGTACCGGGTGCGGACCGAGTAGCTCCCGGCGGTGGGCGCGAACACGGGCACCTCGACGCGGCAGTCGTCGCGCGCGAAGGGGCCGACCGCCGATCCCCCGGACGCGTTGGGCCGCCCCAGCGCCGAGACGCAGCCGTTCAGCCGCCCCCGCTCCGCCTCGTAGCGGACGGGGACGCCCCGGACGGCGGGCCGCGCGCCGTCCCAGCCGAGGCGGGCCACGTACATGCCGCGCGTCACCTTGGAGCCGCCGCGGTAGTCGAGGATGCCGTGGAAGACGAGGTAGTCGCCGGTGTCGTCGCCGAACACGTCCGCGCTGCCCGGCCCCTCGACCTTCCCGCCGTACAGGCCGGTGGACTGGACGGCGCCGCCCTTGGCGTAGGGCCCCTCGATCGACGAGGCCACCGCGTAGCGTGTCTGGTAGTTCGACTTGAAGTACCAGCCCGCCGAGTACAGCAGCACGTACTTCCCGCCGCGCCGGACCAGGTCGGGCGCCTCCACCAGGACGGGCTCGTCCGCCGCGCGCCCCATGATCTGCTTCGCCGGGCCGGCCGGGCGCAGCCCGTCCGGGCTCAGCCTGACCAGGTAGATCGCGGCCGTCTTCTGGGCGTCGGTCTTGTAGAGCAGGTAGCGGGCGCCGTCCTGCTCGATGTAGGACGCGGGGTCGATCGCGCCGCCGAGGTCCAGCGGGCAGACCAGCGGCCCGCCCTCCTGCGGGACGAACGGGCCCGCGGGCGAGGACGCGGTCGCGACCCCGATGCACTGCTCGTCGCCGTCCTTGCGGCGCGCGGAGAAGTACAGCAGGTAGGTGCCGGGAGCCTCGCGCGGCGGGACGACCTCGGGGGCCCAGGTCCAGCCCCCGGCGGCCCAGGCCGGGAGCCGGGCCAGGCCGTCGCCCGGCGACGCCTTCCAGGGCCCGGTCGGCGACGGGGCCGTCGCGACGGGCATCGTCGCGTCCGCGTTGTTGGTGCCGTAGGCGAAGTACGTCCCCGCCACCTTGATGATCGCGGGGTCGGCGAACGACCCGTCGATCACCGGTTCGGCGGGCGAGTAGCCGGGCGGGTCGATCGCCGCCGGGGAGCCCGCCGGGCTCGGCGGCGGCGCGCCCGCGGACGGCCCGGGGCCGGTCCGCGCGAAACCGCTCGGCGGCCGGGCGTCCGGCCCGCCGGGCGGCGGGGCCACCGTGACGGCCAGCCAGACGACGAGCGCGACCAGGCCGCTGATCGCGGCCCCCGCGACCAGCGGCAGCAGCGGTGCGAGCTCCCGCGGATCCCGGTCCGTCCACCTCATGGCACCCCGCATCATGCCAACAACCGAGGCGGGACGGCCAACGGGCGCCGCGTGCGCGACCGGCGTCCGGATCGTTACGCTTGCCCGGCGGTCTCGTCACGGAAGGGACACGCGCATCACCGGAGGGGGCGCTCATCACGCAGGGACACGGGCGTTGACCACGCAGGGACACGGGCGTTGATCCGGCATCGGCGGCTAGCGGCCGTGCTGTGCCTGCTCGCCGTCCTCGGGACGAGCGGCTGCCTCTTCCGGCCGGTGGAGCGTTCCGAGACGAAGGCGACGAAGGCCCCGAAGAAGCCGAACATCGTGTTCGTCCTCACCGACGACCTGTCCTGGAACCTCGTCGCGCACATGCCGCAGGTGCTGCGGATGCAGCGGGACGGGCTCACCTTCGAGGACTTCGTCATGGCCGACTCGCTCTGCTGCACCTCGCGCGCCACGATCTTCACCGGCCGCTACCCGCACAACACCGGCGTCCGCACGAACTTCCCGCCCGACGGCGGCTACGAGGTCTTCAAGGACAAGGGCGGCGAGCAGGCGTCCTTCGCCCCGTCCCTGCAGAAGGCCGGCTACCGGACGGCGCTGCTCGGCAAGTACATGAACGGCTACCAGCCCAACGACACCCAGGGCGACACGAAGCCGTACGTGCCGCCGGGGTGGAACGAGTGGCACGTCAGCGGCAACGGCTATCCCGAGTACAACTACAACCTGAACGAGAACGGCCGCCTCGTCCACTACGGCGGCCGGCCGCAGGACTACCTGACCGACGTGCTCGCGAACAAGGGCGTCGAGTTCGTCCAGCGGTCCGCGGGGTCAGGGAAGCCGTTCTTCATGGAGATCGCGACGTTCGCCCCGCACGGGCCGTTCGTGCCCGCGCCGCGCCACGCCGCGCTGTTCGGCGGTCTGACGGCGCCGCGGCCCCCGTCGTTCAACGAGGCCGACATCCGCGACAAGCCGTCCTGGCTGCGGTCGCACCCGAGCCTGCGCAAGCCGGGGATCCGCCGCATCGACGACGGCTTCCGCGACCGGGTGCGGATGGTGCAGGCGGTCGACGAGATGGTCGGCCGCATCCGGACGGCGCTGAAGGAGCGCGGCCTCGACCGCGACACCTATCTGGTGTTCGGCTCCGACAACGGCTTCCACCTGGGCGAGCACCGGCTGGCCGGCGGGAAGATGACCGCCTTCGACACCGACATCCGGGTGCCCTACGTCGTCGTCGGGCCGGGGGTCCCCGCCGGACGCCGGGTCCGCGAGATCGCGCAGAACACCGACCTGGCCCCGACGTTCCAGGAACTGGCCGGCGTGCGCCCGCCGGCGACGACCGACGGCCGGTCGCTCGTCCCGTTCCTGCGCGGCGCCACCCCCGCCGGGTGGCGCGAGTCGGCGCTGGTCGAGCACGTCAAGCCGCCGCCGTCGCCGCTGGACCCCGACCGGCAGGACTCCGCCCCCGGATCGCCGACCACCTACAACGCGATCCGCACCGACGACATGCTGTACGTGGAGTACTCCGGCGGGGAGACCGAGTACTACGACCGGGTCCGCGATCCGCACGAACTGAACAACATCGCCGCCGGGCTGCCGGAGCAGCGGCGCCGCCACCTGTCCGACCTCCTGTACGCGCTGACCCACTGCACGGGCTCCGGCTGCACTCCCGCAGGCCGGAGCAGGTGACGGAGTTCCGTCCTTTATGCGCCGCTATCATCGCTGACGACTGCGGACGCGCCAGGGCGAAGTGCAGGGTGAAACGTGCAGAGTGACCGGAAGCTGGGAGAGGGCGTGACTCCAACCGGAAAGCCGGATGACGACCACGAGGGTGAGCGTCCCGAACCCGGGCGGCCGGCGCAGACGCCTCCCCCGTCGCACTGGCTGGACGACCAGGACACCTCGTCCGGCCCGCTGCTCCCCGCGGACGATCCCGAAGACGACCTCGAAGACGACCCCGAGGACGACCCCGACGGGAGCGAGGACTTCCCCGAGGACTCCCCCGAGGACGACCCGGAGGGGGAGATGGCGGACCGCACCGTCATGGACCCCAACTTCAACCAGACGATGATCCTGCCGAAGAGGCAGAAGCCCGCGGAGTCCGCCGGAGAGCGCGGCGGAGCGGGCGAGGAGGCGGCGTCGCCCGTCCTGCCCGCCCCCGTGGCGGAGGCTCCGGCCACGTCCACCGACGTTCCCGCGCCCCAGCCCTTCCTGTACGAGCAGGACGAGGCGGACGTGACGAGGACCGAGATCCCCCTCCCGCCCCGCTTCTCCTACGAGCAGGACGAGGCGGACGTCACGAGGACCGAGTTCCCCACCCAGCCGCCGCCCTCGTACGGGCAGGACATGGCGGACGTCACCCGCATCGAGAAGCTGCCGCCCATCCCCCCGCAGGCGGCGCCCCCGCAGGCACCGCCCACTCAAGCGGCGCATCCGCACCCCGCACCCCCTCCGCCGCCCTCGCAGAGCCCCCCGGCCCACGAGCCGTTCCCGTGGGCGCAGGAGATCCCCGGCACCCCCGCGCGCCCGGCGCACGAGCCGTTCCCCTACGCCCAGGAGATCCCGGGAGCGCAGGCTCCCCCGCCCCCGCAGGCCCCTCCGGCCGCGGAGCCGTTCCCGTGGGCGCAGCAGATCCCCGGTACGCCGCCTCCACCCGGACCGGACGCCGTCCACCCGATGGCGCCCCCGCCGGCGATCGAGGAGCCGTGGCGGACCGGAGGGCCGTCCGGGCCGAAGGGGCCCCGCAGGAGCATCAGGAAGCCGCTGCTCATCGGTGCGGGCGGGCTCGTCGCCGTGGCCCTGATCGCCGCGGGCGTGCTCGTCGTGCCCGGCCTGATCGGCGGCGACGACGCGGGCGGCGACGCGGGCGCCAAGCTCGCCGGCGCGCTGTTCCCGGTGGACGGCGCGGCCCGCACCGACGGCCGCGACCAGCAGGTCACCGGCGTCGCGGCGCGCGGCTCGACGGTGGTCGCGGTCGGCGGCGAGACCGACCCGCAGAACTCCCGCGGCCTGTTCCTGGTCTCCTCCGACGGCGGGCGCACCTTCGCCTCGGTCGACCAGCAGGACACCGACGGCGGCATGGCGCCGCCCGGCGGGGTCCCCGCGGCGGTCGGCGCGTCGCGCCGCGGCTGGGTCGCCGTCGGCAGCCGGGCCGACGGCGGCGGCGCCGTGTGGACCAGCAAGGACGGCAGGGAGTGGCGCCGCCAGCCCGACGCCGTCGGCGACGTCTTCGGCCCGCACGACCGGGTGAGCCGGATCGTCGGCACCGGCGGCGGGTTCCTCGCCGTCGGCGAGAACTCCCCGAAGGGCGACTTCAGCGACGCGCGACCGGCGGTGTGGCTGTCGAGCGACGGGCGCCGGTGGGAGGCGCGGGTCGGCGACCAGATCGGCCTGCAGGTCCAGAACGGCGAGTTCTCCCTGGTGGAGGCCGCGGCGAGCGGCGATGTGATCCTGCTGGAGGGGCTCATCACGCCCGACTCCAAGAAGCCGGGCCCCTACCGGAAGGTCTGGCGCTCCGACGACGCCGGCCGGACGTGGTCGTCGTCGGAGGTGCCGGCGCCGAAGGGCAGCCGGGGCCTGATGATCGGCGGTGGCGGCGGGGCGGGATTCCTGGCGATGCGCGAGATGTCGTCGTCCGGGAAGCTCTTCGGCCAGGCCTTCACGTCCAAGGACGGCCGGTCCTGGACCAAGACCGGGAAGCTCGAACCGGCCGGCTACCAGCGCACGAACGGGATCGTCTCCGACGGTCAGGGCTTCACGGCCGTCGTCGTGCGGGGCACCGACGTGCTGCTCGCACGCAGCGCCGACGGCGCCGCCTGGAAGGCGGCGGGCTCCGCCGAGTCGAAGGCGGGCCGGGAGGTGCTGGGCGCCGCCGCGGCGGGCGGCCAGACGGTGCTCGTCGGGCGCGAGCCCGGCGGCGGCGACCTGGACCCGATGCTCGGCGTGTGGGACGCGGGCGGCGCCGCGGTCCCCGTCGACCTGGCGAAGATCCCCGGCGCCGTCCGGCCCGACCACGCGGTGCGGGCGGTGTCCGCCGCGAACGGACTCGCGGTCGCGGTGGGCAGCGCGAGCGGTGACGCCGCCGTCTGGTCGTCGCGGGACGGCGCGTCCTGGAAGGCCGCGCAGGGGCTCGGCGCCGCGTTCACCCGGCCGGGCCCGCAGCAGCTGAACGACGTCGCCGCCGGCGGCGCCGGCTGGCTGGCCGTCGGCTACGACCAGTCCGCGCCGCGCCGTCCGCTCGTCGTCGCGTCCAACGACGGCGCGACCTGGCAGGCGGCCGACGGCGCGCCCGCGTTCGCCGCGAACAAGCAGGGCGCGCCCGCCACCTACGCGGCGGCGGCCGGCTCCGCCGGTTACGTCGTCGTCGGCACGCAGGGCTACTCGGTCGCGACCTGGTACTCGTCCGACCTGAAGAACTGGGCGCGGGGCGCCGGCGCGGACCCGAAGATGATGGCGGGCACCAAGGACGCGAGCCGCTGGATGCTGGACGTCACGTCCGGGTCGTTCGGGTACGCCGCCGTCGGCGGCAGCCGGGACGGCAAGGGCAACCACCCGTCGGTCTGGCTCTCGCAGGACGGCAAGCGCTGGACGCTCCAGGAACTTCAGCTCCCCGGGGCCGGGGTGACCGAGGGGCACCTCACCCAGGTCGCCGCCAAGGGCGGAACGCTCGTGGCCGCCGGCGTCGCGGCGACCCCGAAGGGCCTCGACTGGCTCGGCTACGTGTCCACCGACGCCGGCCGGACCTGGCGTCCCCTGGAGTCTCCGAGCGGCGGCGCCACCGTCGGCGTCACCGCGCTGACCGCGACGCCGAAGGGCTTCGCCGCGACCGGCACCACCGGGCGCGCGGGCGCGACCGACGTCGTGTCGTGGACGTCCGCGGACGGCACGTCCTGGCGGGCCTCCACGCCTGGCGGCACCGGTCTCGGCGGCGTCGGCGACCAGGAGATCACCGGCCTCGCGGCCTTCGGGAACACGCTGCTCGGGGTGGGCCGCAGCGCCGACTCGGGCGGCGCCCAGCCGGTCCTGTGGAGCCGGCCCGTGCCGTGACCGGGCCCGCTCCCCAGGACGGGCCGGGCCCTGCCGTGATCCACGGCCCGCGCGGCTGACCCGGCCGCCGTCCCGCGCTACTTCTCCGGTTGCGGCGGGGCGGCGTCCAGGTCGGGAAGCCGCTGGTGCCCGTCCCCCGCCGCGCGCGCGTGGCGGGGGATGTAGGGCAGGGCGGGCCGCGAAGCCGTGCGGACGCTGTCGCGGCCGCGGTCGCGCAGGCGGTTGCGGCGGGCGCCGTAGGGGGCGACGACCGCGCGGTAGAAGGGCTTGCGGATCAGGGTGGGGACGAGGCGGTAGCCGCCGCGGACCATGACGTTGCGCCAGTACTGGGGCTGGGAGATGAACCCCTCGCGGAGCATCGCGCGCTGCAGCCGCAGTTCGGAGCGCAGCAGGTCGCGTCCGCCTCGGCGCTCGTAGGCGCCGTCGCCGACGCGGTAGTAGACCAGGGGCTCGGCGACGTTCACGATTTGCGCGCCGCCCGCGATCATGCGGGCGAACAGCCAGTAGTCCTCCATCAGGGGGAGGTCGCCATAGCCGCCCGCGGCGACGACGGCGCTGCGCCGGTAGACGACCGTGGGGTGGTTGAACGGGTCGTGCAGGCGGGAGTAGCGCGCGATGTCGGCGGGGTCGCTCGGCGGGATGCGGCGGCCCACGATGTCGGTGATGTCGGTGCCGAACTCCAGCAGGCCCGCGCCCACGAGGTCGGCGCCCGCGCGGACCAGCGGCACCTGCGTCTGGAAGCGGTGCGGCATGGAGTAGTCGTCGGCGTCCATGCGGGCGACGATGTCGTGGCGCGCCGCGTGCAGGCCGGCGTCGAGGGCGGGGCCGAGACCGCGGTTGTGCTGCAGGTGGACGAACGTGACCTCGACCGGGCTGATCCTCACGAGTTCGCGCAGCGTGGAGATGAGGGCGGGCGGGACGGGCCCGTCCTGGACGAGGACGACCTGGTCCGGGCGGAGGGTCTGGAGGTGGACGGCACTGCGGAACGCGTCCCGGACATGCTCCTCACGATCACCGCCGTAGACGGTCATCAGCAGGCTGAAGGGTTCGGGCTGCATGCATCCGTTCCGGGGGAGCGTGACGGCCGTGAGGCACCGTGCGGGGCCGGGGTCGGCGGGCCTGGTCGGGGGTAGGGGGAGGCGCCGTCCTAGGTGGGACGCTTTGAAACGTTTGATGGTTTGCGCGGGCCAAGATACCGGTGAAAGGCGTCCACAACAGGTTTGGGCGCAGAATCAGCTTTGGACACAGAATCGGCTTTGGACGGTAAGTCAGGTCTCACACGAATCGCCCCCGTGCGTGCGGGGTCAGGTCGGTGCGCAGATGTTGCGGTCGGCGCGGATCTCTCCCGCCATCTTCGGGACCATCGGGCCCAGCCCCCGCAGGGTCGCGCCGTCCCTGCCGACGATCAGGTAGACGTATCCGGGCTTGGCGGACGCCCACGGGCGCGGCTCGTGACCGGGCACCGCGATCGCCACGCGGGCGGCCTGCCGCTCGGCGCCCGCGCCGTAGAGGATCTGGGTGCGGGGGAAGGTCTTCTTGGCGGTGCCGACCTTGACGACCTGGAAGCCGCGCTCGGCGAGCTGGTCGGCGGTCCGCTGCGCGAGGCCGCCCGTGCCCGAGGCGTTGTAGACCCCGAGCCTGACCTGCGTGGGCGGGACGGGCTGGACCTTGTTCTGCGCGGGCGCGGGCGCCGGCTGGGGGAGTTTGTTGTCCTCCCGGATGGATCGGAACAGGGGCTCGGCGGCGGCCTGGGCGAACTGGACGCGGTTCTCGTCCTGCGGGAACGCCTCCACGGGGACGGTGACGAAGCGGACCTTCCCGGCGCTCATCCCGCCCAGGGAACCGGCGAGCTTCTGCATCACCGACAGCGTGAGCCCGTTGTCCGCCTTGATGGACTTGGTGGCGGCCGAGAGGAAGGCGTAGGTGCGGCCGGGGTCGGCGAGCATCCCCTTGTCGGTGGCCTTCTTCACCACGGACGCCATGAATGCCTGCTGCCGCTTGATCCGGTCGAGGTCGGAGCCGTCGCCGAGGACGTAGCGGGTGCGGACGTAGCCGAGGGCCTGGTCGCCGCGGACGTTCTGGCGGCCCGCCCTGAGGTGCAGCTCGGCCTTGGGGTCGTCGATCCGCCTGGGGACGCAGATCTCCACGCCGCCGAGCGCGTCCACCACCCGCTTGAACCCGGCGAAGTCGACCTCGACGTAGTGGTCGATGTGGATCTTGGTGAGCGCCTCGATCGTCCGCCAGGTGCAGGCCGGGCCGCCGTTGGAGAACGCCGCGTTGATCATCCCGAACTGCGCCGGGACGGTCGTGCCGTTCCTGCGCTTGCACGGCGGCATCTGCACCATCGAGTCGCGCGGGAAGCTGACGCCGATGGCGCTCTCCCCGCCGGGTGAGATGTGCAGCAGGATCGTGGTGTCGGAGCGCTGCCCGACCTCGGTTCCGTAGCGGGCGTTCTCCCCGGCGCGGCTGTCGGAGCCCATCATGAGGATGTTCAGCGAGTTGTTCAGCTTGGGCGGCCGGTGCTCGCCGAGTTTGCCGTCGACGTTCTCGCGGTCGATCTGGCCGTCGAGCCGCCGCCAGAACCCGTAGGTGGTGAGGCTGCCCGCCACCAGCACGGCCGACAGCCCGATCGACACCCAGCCGAGCATGCGCCACAGGCGCCCCCGCACCGGCGGCTCCGGTGGCGGCGGGGCGCTGTCCGCGTAGTACACGGGCGGTGGCGCGACGGCTCGCTGCATCCGGAACATTTCAGCACAGATTGGACATGCGTCAGGGCCGTCACGGGAAAGAGCCAGGCCGGCGACGGGCCCGACGGTGACCTGGACGTCGCCCTCCGCTGGGGATCTGCTGTGCGCTGCACAAGGGGCTCGGGCTGGACCTCGTCACGGCGCTCGCCGCGAGCAGCGTCCTCCCCGCCCTGCGCACCGTGGCGGGGTTCGTCCGGCACCGCTCGCCCAACGCGCCGGCGGGCCTGATGCCGGCGGTGAACGCGGTCGGCGTCGCGCTGAGCCACATCAGCGGCGACCCCCGCCTCACGATCGCCAAGGACACGGGGATCAGCAGTGTGATCGGGCTCGCCGTCCTGGCGGCCGCGAGCGGCGCTCGGCTCGGGGGCGTGGCGCCGTCAGAAGACCGCGGTGCGGAACGACGCAGCCCAAAGCGGCCTTCCGCACCCTGGCCGCCGCATACGGGGCACCGAGTAGATGATCTACCCGTAAGGGATGCTGTACGGTCCTGCCCATGGAAGAGGCCGGTCAGCTCGACGCGCTTGAGCGGGCCGTCGAGGGGACGCTCGCCGAGGGGTCGTTCGAGTTCGACGACGAGGAGGCGGTGCTCCGCATCGAGGGGTCCCTCATCCTCACGACCGGCTGGTTCCTGGGCCTCGGCGCGGGCGGCGTGTCACTGCTGCTGACCGGCGCCGTCCTGTCCCTGACCGGGCTGCAGGACCAGGCGCGCTGGGCGCTGGCCCCCGGCGCCGTCCTGCTGGCCCTCGTGGCCGGGTTCGTCCTGCTGCTGCGCTTCACCCCGCTGGCCGGGCTCTGGTCGGACCTGGAACTGCGGTTCGCCGAGCAGGCGATGGTGCACCGGCGCACGCGGATCCCGTTCGGCGACCTGCGCCCCGAGCACCTGGTGTGGAAGAACGGCCGGTTCTTCCGGCGCCTCTACGTCCGGCACCCCTCGCTGCGCAAGCAGCTCGCCGGGTTCTTCGGCAGCGAGGAGCGGCAGGCCGAGGAGTTCCAGCGGCGGCTCTGGGAGCTGATCTCCACGCCCGACCTGAACGGCGTCCTCACCCACGGCAGCGACCTCACCCCGGTGCAGCGCTGGATCATCGCCGCCGGCGCCCCCTACGGGGCCGTCAACGGGTTCCGGGTGGACCGGCTCGGCACCGCGCCCGGCGCGGCCGCGGCCGCCGACCGCCGCACCGCGCAGGACCTGCTCCAGGACCCCTGGGGCGCCTACGACCTGGAGCAGCTTCTCGGCGCCGTCAACTGGCTCGTCCAGGACGGGCACCGCGCCGACTTCACGCAGGACGCCCACCTCGCCGGCCGGCCCACCACCGCGCAGCGGGAGTACGAGTCGCTGCTGCGCGAGGTCGACGGCCTCATCGCCGGAGACCGGCTGGAGCCCCCGTTCGTCGAGCGTCTGATCGAGCTGGTCCGCGTCCGGTACGGGGACGAGGGCGGCTCGTACGCGCGGCTCGTCCCGCCGCTGCTGCGCGACGAGCCGGGCGCGGACGCGAGCGAGGAGGGCGCCGAGCTGGCCCTGTTCCTCCACCAGCTCTTCAACGACCGCAACCACGCGGCGGAGGAGCTGCACCGGCTGAAGGTCCTCGCCGACCCGGCGCTGCGCGCCAACGTGGGGCGGTTCCTGATCTGGGACTACGGGCGCGCGCTCATGCTGTACCGGTGGGGCCACATCGTCGGCTGGCTCACCGAGGAGTACTGCTGGGACCGGATGCTCCCGCTCGCGCTCGACATCCAGCGGCGGTACACGTCCTGGCGGGACATGGCGACCTGCTACCTCCAGGGGCGGCTGCTCTGGTCGGGCGGCGGCGGAAAGGCGCAGGCCGAGTACGAGCGGCTCATCGAGGAACTCGCCACCGAGCCCCGCAGCCCGTGGAACCTCGTTCCCTGGGACCTGGACCTCACCCGCGACTGGGCCTAGTAGTCCGGAACCGCCCGCCCGCCGCAACGAGGCGGAGCGGTGATCTATCTCTCACGCTCCAGAAACCCCGCCGTGGAACGGCTGCCGGGGCCCGGCCATCTCTATATGGGAAATCTGCCATGAAATCACCATTCACCGCCCGTAGGCTGGTCCGACCTCAGTCGGTACCCCGCACGTGAACCGCCCGGAGCGACCATGAACCCCCCACCTTGGCCCGGCCAGCAGCCCGGCCGGCCGGGCTTCCCGCCGCCTGCCGCACCCGCCGGTCCGCCCCCGATGCCGGGCGGCCCCGGCTTCCCGCCCCCGTACCCGCCCCCGCGGCGCGGCGGCGGCAGCACGCTCGTGTGGCTGCTCGTCGTCGGCGCGGTGCTGGTGGTGGCGGTCGCGGGCACGTGCGCCGTCCTCGTCTTCAGCGGCGATGACGACGACCCGGTCCGGCCGGTGTCGATGCCGTCCACGACGCGCATCCCGTCCTACGGGTCCACGACGGAGCCCTCCCCCACCTACTCCAGCGGCGGGGCGGTCGACCCGTCCGGCGTCCTGAAGCGGACGATCACGACGGCCAAGGGCAACGTGTTCACGCAGGCGGGGACGCGCACCGAGCCGTGCAGCACCCGCGCGAACTCCGTGCTGCTGCCGGCGCTGCGCCAGCACCCGTGCACCGGGAGCATGTACTCGGCCGTCTACGCCAGCCCGTCCAAGCAGATCATCACCGCGGTCTCCATCCTGAAGTTCGCCACGTCGACGGACGCGTCCCTCGTCAAGGGCTACACGAACCAGGAGGGCTGGCCGAAGCTGCTGACCCCGTCGGACGCCAGCGGGCTCCCGCAGCCGAAGGCCGACCCCGCGTACTGGACGCGGACGTGGGCGCAGGGCTCCACGGTCGTCTACGCCCAGTCGTACTGGTCCACCGGCGGCCCGACCGGCGACCGCACGGGCAGCGTCTTCGCCACCGCCGGGGAACTCGGCGTCGAGATCACCAACACGCTGATGTTCAGCAACTGAGCGGACCGGCCGGCCGAGGGACCAGGCGGCCGGAGGACCAGCCGGCCGGAGGAGAAGTCGGTCCTTGCGCTCGGTGGAGGGCAAGGACCGACAGACGGACGCCGCCGGCAGTCGTGTCAGCCGCTGACCTCGAAGGTCAGCGTGGCCTTCCTGCCGCCGGCTCGTCCCCGGTGAGCCGTGCTCGTCACCCTCTCGTGAGGGGCGATGGCCCGGTGGACGCTCTCCATGGCCTCCCAGCAGAGCCGATCGGTCTCCCGTACGCTCCCCGCGGAGATCTTGACCTTGATCTTTCTCATCAGGGGTTCTCCTGACCTCGTGAGAAGACGCGGCCGCGAGGGCCGCGCCCTCTGATCTTGTTTGGGACCTTGCAAGGGAAGACCGTCCGCCACCGGCGGATCCGGACCGTCCAGGTGGGATGAAGAGCACGGGAACACCTGCTGGAGACGCCGTTAACGAACGCGCCGACGACCGCACCCGAGAACGCTCCGGACACGACGAACCCCGCCGCCCCCATGGGGGACGGCGGGGTTCGCGGGTCGCCGGTCGCGGGTCAGATCGTGACTTCGAGGCCGGCGACCTCGCCGGTCTTCGCGGTGACGCCGGTGTCGACGCTCACGCCGCCGGCCGCCAGGACGCGGACCGTCCAGTCGCCGTCGGCGGCGAAGAAGCGGAACACGCCCTCCTCGCCCGTCACGACCTCGGCGGTGAACTCGCCGGACGAGTCGAGCAGGCGGGCGTAGGCGCTCGACACCGGGGCGCCGTCACGCGTGACGGTCCCCTGGATGACGGCCTCGTTGGTCAGGTCGACGGTCGCCGGAAGATGCGCCGTCTGCTCGGGCGCTGCGCAGCCCTGGGTCATGGTTCCTCCACGTGTGGTGCTGCGGGACTTACTTGCCTGCGCCGAGCTCGATCGGCACGCCGACGAGCGAGCCGTACTCGGTCCACGAACCGTCGTAGTTCTTCACGTTCTCCAGGCCCAGCAGCTCGCGGAGCGCGAACCACGTGTGCGAGGAGCGCTCGCCGATGCGGCAGTAGGCGATGGTGTCCTTGCCCAGGTCGACCCCGGCCTCGGTGTAGAGGGCGCGGAGCTCGTCGTCGGACTTGAACGTGCCGTCGTCGTTGGCCGCCTTCGACCACGGGATGCTGGCCGCCGTCGGCACGTGGCCGGCCCGCTGCGACTGCTCCTGCGGCAGGTGCGCCGGGGCGAGCAGCTTGCCGCTGAACTCGTCCGGCGAACGGACGTCGATCAGGTTCTGCTTGCCGATCGCGTCCACGACCTCGTCGCGGAAGGCGCGGATCGCCAGGTCCTGCTCCTTGGCCGTGTACTCGGTCGCGGGACGCGTCGGGACGTCGGTGACCAGCTCGCGCGAGTCCAGCTCCCACTTCTTGCGGCCGCCGTCGAGGAGCTTCACCTTGTCGTGGCCGTACAGCTTGAAGTACCAGTACGCGTACGCGGCGAACCAGTTGTTGTTCCCGCCGTACAGGATGACGAGGTCGTCGTTCGCGATGCCCTTGCTCGACAGCAGCTGCTCGAACCCGGTCTTGTCGACGAAGTCGCGGCGGACCGGATCCTGCAGCTCGGTCTTCCAGTCGATCTTCACGGCGCCACGGATGTGGCCCTTGTCGTAGGCGGACACGTCCTCGTCGACCTCGACGAGCACGAGCCCGGGGTCGTCAAGGTGCGCCTCGACCCAGTCGGTGTCCACCAGGACGTCTGAGCGGCTCATGCGGGAACCTTCCCTTCGGAGCGGACTTTCGCGGTGATGCGGCGGAAGAGCGGATACATCTCGCAGCCGAGGCAGAACCCGAACGCCGCGTTCAGGAACGCCGCCGCCAGCGCGAGGGCGGTGGCACCGATGCCGAGCCAGATGGTCCCCGTCGCGTACCCCGCCGTGCCCAGGAGGGCGAAGGCGAACCCGACACCCTGCGCGAAGCGGGGCGCGGCCTCGTCCTCCAGTTCCCCGGGCGGGGCGAGACGGGGACGGATGAGCACTTTGAACACCAGTCCGTACGGGGCGTACCGAAGGCCGAGGAGGGTCGCGATGGCGAACACGACGGCCTGAGCGGCGAGCAGTGCCCAGCTTCCGGTCACCAGCACCACGACGAGGACGGCCGTGGTGACATAGGCGCCGAAGCGCGGCCCACGCGGATCGACCTGCATCGGGGTGCTCCTGGCGGAGTGGAAGCGTGCGTACGAGCTAGAAGGAGAAATGCTCGGGGGCGGACGGGCTCGATGCCTCAGGCCATACGACAGAGCGAGGCGGCCACGCGGCAGAAGTCCACCGCGCGGCGCTTCGTGAGCATCTGCTCTGTCCAGTAACGCACGGACACGATGTTAAGCCGACAATCCACGGGCTGTCACATCCGTCTCGCCTTGCGAGACAGTGACATTCGTCTTAGCGCAGGTCATGGGGCTGCGGCTCATGCAGTGACTCTTGTGACGGCTCTTGTGACGGATCATGTGACGGCCTCCCCGAGAGCGGCGATGACGTCGGGTTTGCGGGGCGCGCCGGCGGCCCGCCGAACGACGCGGCCGGCGGCGTCCAGGACGAGGACGGTCGGCGTCCGCACGACGTTCAGCCGCCGGACGAGATCGAGGTGCGCCTCCGCGTCGAGCTCGACATGGGCGACGCCCTCGACCATCTGGCTCACCTCGCCGAGGACGCGGCGGGTGGCCCGGCACGGCGCGCAGAACGCGCTGGAGAACTGCAGCAGCGTGGCCTTCTCGCCGAGCGCGGCACCCATCTCGTCCGGTCCGACGGTCTCGCCCACCTGCCCGCCCTCCTCCCGCCGGGCGCGCAGCACACCGTCACGGCGCCGCCTCACCAGGCCGAACACCGTGGCCGCGAGAAGAACGCCGGCAGCGGTCAATGCTCCGATCATCACCACCAACAACCCCCGGGACCTGCCCGTTCTTCCCGCGCCCCGTCACCTCCCCCGCCGCACCTCGCGGGCGGGCGGTGGTCGTTCAGGTGGGGATCGTGAGGAGCGGTCGTCCGTCGAGGCCGACGATCTCGAACGAGAACAGCTGGCCGCGCGGGAACATCGTGGACCCGCGGTACTCACCGTAGCCTTCGTCGTACGGGACGTACCAGCTGCCGAGCGCGTCCCGGCGGCCGTCCCGCGCGATCACCAGCAGCCGGCAGTGCGACCCCTTCGGTACGCCGGCCAGGTGCAGCTCCACCTCGGTCCCCCACGGCTTGCGGTGGAGCACCACGTAACCCTTGATCGCGGTCTTGGGGTCCGTCGCGGTGATCCGCTCGCCCGCCACCGCCGGCGCGGCGGTCGACGTGGACGAGGGCGGACCGGCGCCGGCACCGCCGGAACCGTCCCCGCCGCCGGCCCGCGAGGGGAACAGCAGACCGCCGAACAGCCCCCCGGCGATCAGCAGCAGGCACGCGGCGGCGGCCGGCGGCGCCCAGCCGGCGCGACCGCCCGCCAGGCGGCCGAGCGGGCCGAGCCTTCCCCTCCGCTGTTCGGCCGCCCTGGCCAGCAGCCCGTCCAGCAGCTCGGGCGGCGGCCCGGCGACCCCTTCGAGCTGCGCCTCGTCGACCCGTCCGAGCAGGGCGGGCAGCCCGGCCAGCCCGGCGAGCTCGTCCCGGCACGCGGGGCAGCCTTCGAGATGGGCCTCCAGCCGGCTCCGCTCGCCGGGATCGAGCGCGCCGAGCACGTAGGACCCCAGCGCGGCGCGCGCCTCCGTGCAGCCGGTCATGGCGCCAGCCCCCGCTCCTCCAGCGCGAGTTTGAGCGCCCGCAGCGCGTAGTAGGTGCGGGACTTCACCGTGCCGGGAGGGATGCCCAGCGTCCTGGACGCCTCCGCGACCGACCGGCCGCGGTAGAAGGTCTCGATCAGGACGGCGCGGTGCGGCGGGCTGAGTCCGGCCAGCGCCTCCGCGACCGTCCAGGACTCCAGCGCCCGGTCGATGTCGTCGGAGCCGTCCGCGGTCATCAGGACGTGCTCGTCGATGCCCGTCTCCGGCGGCCGGGCCCGCCTGGCGCGGTGCGCGTCCACGACGAGGTTCCGCGCGACCGTGAACAGCCACGGCCGTACGGGGCGCCCCGCCAGCGCCTCCGGGTGCTTCCAAGCGCGCAGCAGCGTCTCCTGCACGACGTCCTCTGCCTGGGTTCGGTCTCCGCCGGTCAGCCGCAGGACGTAGCCGAGGAGGGCGCCCCCGTGCTCGCTGTACAGGGCGCGAAGCAGCCCCTCGTCGGCGGTCGGTCCCACACCAGTGTCACGTACGGTCCTCCGGACCGGTTCACCGGTTCCGGGACTACTTCTGCGCGGGCGTCTGGAGATCGTTCAGCCGGACGTTCTCGGCGGTCGCCGCCACGCGCAGCCCGTCCGGCGTGGGCTGGATCTTGCTGATCCGGGACCCGACGGGCAGGTCGGAGACGGGGACGACCCACGTGAGCTGCCGCCTCACCAGCGCCAGCGGGATCTGCGCGGCGCCGTTGGACCCCACCGACACGGGCGAGATCGCGATGCCCTTGGCGGTCGGCCTGACCTCCACGACCGCGGTGCCGTTCACCGGCACGCCGAGGACGTTGCCGGTGAGGTCCACCGACAGGTCGTCGCCCTTCGGCCCGATCCGCTTGACCTCCTTGGGCGCCTGCTTCTGGATCACGTCGTAGGGGACGACCGCCGAGGCGGTCGCGGTGCGCGCGGTCACGTCGGCGGCGCTGCCCTTGGTGACCTCCGACAGCGGCGCGTCGACGCCCCGCATGTCGACCTTGACGCCGGTGACGGTCACGCCCTGCTGCGTCCAGTCGCCGATGGCCACCTCGATGTGCTTGTACTCGCCGCCGACCGCCTGCGTCAGGAACGGGATGCCGTGGATCGTGACGTCCGACCGCTCCCGCAGGTTGTACTGCGCGGCCACCTGCTCGCCGATCTTGTCCTCGGCGACCCGGACCCCCAGCCGGTCCGCGGCGACCAGCCCCGCGGCCACGAGGATCAGCAGGACCAGCAGTACTTTCCGCATGTCTCTCCTTAGGCCTGCGGCATGCGTTCGCCACACGATAGTGAACAAAACGCCCAGAAAGGGTCGCTCCGGAGAATGACCTCTCAGCGCCGAAAATCACCCCGCTGCGAGGCCGGCCCTGAGATCGGCTGTGAGGCCGGCTGTGCCATCGGCTGTGCCATCGGCTGTGCCATCGGCTGTGCCATCGGCTGTGAGATCAGCCACCGGCGAAGGGCGGCAGCACCTCCACGACCCCGCCCTCCGGCAGCGCCACCGACGCGTGCGGACGCGTCCCGACGGGGTTCCCGTCGACCAGGAACGAGCTCCGCCCGACGACCCGGGCGAACTCGTCGCCGCGCCCGTCCGCGGCGGCGGACACCGCGTCCGCCAGCGTCGCCGCGTTGTACGGCTCCTCATGCGTCCCCGCCGCGGCCTTGGCGGCCGCCCAGTACCGCATCGTTCCCTTGGCCATGGATACAGGCTCTCATCCCTCGCCGGATCGCCCGCTGAATCCCCCGCCGGATCCCCGCCGCGGCTCGGCCTGGCCAGGTCGCGCCATGGCCGCCGGAGGCACCTCGGTTATGCTCGGGGGTGAGGGATCCGGGCGACGAGGCCATGGAGTTCATCCGCAAGACCCTGCATGGCCGCCTCGTCTTCGAGCCGCCGGCCGTGCGCCGGCCTTGAGGATGAGCCGCCTGGGTCCTACGTCTTTTAGGGACGGGAGGCGGGCACTTGAGCAGCTTGCTCTTGCTGACCAACGCGTTGGAGCCCTCTGACGAGGTCCTGCCTGCGCTGGGACTTCTGCTGCACTCCGTGCGCGTCGCGCCCGCGGAGGGGTCCGCGCTCATCGACGCGCCACCGGCCGACGTCGTCCTGGTGGACGCCCGCCGCGACCTGGTCCAGGCCAAGGGCCTGTGCCGCCTGCTGCGCACCACCGGACTCGACTGCCCCCTGCTCGCGATCGTCACCGAGGGCGGGCTCGCCGCCCTGAGCTCGGAGTGGGGCCTGGACGACGTGCTCCTCCAGACCGCCGGCCCCGCCGAGGTCGAGGCCCGCCTCCGCCTGGCCGTAGGACGGGCCGCGGCGGGCACGGAGGCCGACGACGTCCCCGGCGAGATCCGCAGCGGCGACCTCACGATCGACGAGGCCACCTACACCGCCCGGCTCCGCGGCCGCGTCCTCGACCTGACGTTCAAGGAGTTCGAGCTGCTGAAGTACCTGGCCCAGCACCCGGGCCGCGTCTTCACCCGGGCCCAGCTCCTCCAGGAGGTCTGGGGCTACGACTACTTCGGCGGCACCCGCACCGTCGACGTCCACGTCCGCCGCCTCCGCGCCAAGCTCGGCGCCGAGTACGAGTCGCTGATCGGCACCGTCCGCAACGTCGGCTACCGCTTCGTCCCCGACCACCGGCCGGGCGACGCCGAGGAGAAGACCCCCGCCCGCGCCTGACCGGCCCGCTCCCCGCCGGCGAAGCCGCCGAGCCGGAGCAGCACCGGAGTCAGGACGAGGAGGACGACCGCGAGGCCCGCGACCGCGACCATGGCGCCGCGCAGCCCCACCGCGTCCGCCCAGAGCCCGACATAGACCGGACCGGCGAGAAACCCCAGGTAGGACACGGTCGTGACGACCGACGTCGCGCGTCCCCGGTAGTCGTCCCCGGCGTTCCGCGCGACCAGGCGAAGCAGCGTGGGGAACAGCACTGCGGTCCCGGCGGCGGCCACGGCGAGCCCGATCCCGGCGACCGCCAACGTGGACGCGCCCGCGATGACCACGGCCCCGACCGCGGCTCCCACCGCCCCCGCGAGCAGGACCCCGCGAACGGCCCTCACGCCGCCCACCGAGAACCGTGTGATCGCCACCGTCCCGGCGAAGACGGCGGGTGCGACAGCGCTGAGGCCGCCGGAACGCAACTCGTCGTCGACGAAAACCGCACTCCAACTCTGATGCGCGTTCTCGCTGGCGAACGCGAGCGCCCCCAGCACCCCCACGAGCAGCAACGGGACGACCCGGCGCCGCCCCAACGGCGCGGCCGCCTCACGCCGAACAGCGAAACCCCCAGGAGACGCCCACAGGCACACTCCGGTGGCCAGACACCCCACACCCGCCACCACGAACGGCACCACGAGCGGCAGCGACGACACCGCCCCGCCGGCAAGGCTGGCAAGAACCACCGATCCGGAGAAGACGCCATGAGCCCGGATGATGACGGCCCTGCCGGCGATCCTCTCGGCCCGTCCGGCGATCGCGTTGATGCCCACGTCCGCCGCCCCGCTGGCGGCGCCCACCACCGCGAGCCCGGCGCACAGGCCGGCCAGGTTCACAGCCGTGAACGCCACGACGACTCCGGCCCCGCCCAGCGCCACGAAGGCCGCGCCCGCGACCCCGGGCCCCCACCGATCCAGCGCCCTCCCCGCGAGCAGCATCGCCGGGAGGGCACCCGCACCCACGAACAGCAGCGCGAAACCCAGAGCGCCGTCCCCGACCCCCGCCTGCTCCTGGACACGAGGCACGGAGGCACCCCACACGCCCCAGAACGCCCCGAACGCAGCGAAACCCGCGAACGCGCGCCACGAAGCCCTCCAGCCCATATGTGTAACGATACACAGCGGCGCGAAGCTCAACTAGCATGGAGCGTCATGGACCCGTCCGGAGCCGCGAAGCGCGTGACCCTGGCCCAGGTGGCGGAGAAGGCAGGCGTGTCCGTCATGACCGCCTCCTACGCCTACAACCGTCCGAACCGCGTCTCGGACAAGGCCAGATCGAAGGTCCTCGCCGCGGCGGCCGAACTCGGCTACGCCGGGCCCGACCCGAGCGCCCGCTCCCTGCGCCGAGGCAGCACCCGCACGCTCGGCGTGGTGATGGGCGAGCATCTGAGCTACGCGTTCGAAGACCCCGCGGCGGTCTCCTTCATGGCGGGCATCGCCGACGTCTGCACCGACCACGGCTACGGCATGAACATCGTCCCCGTCACGGGCGCCGCGGGCGACGTCTCCCGGATCACCGAAGCCGCCGTCGACGGCTTCGTCGTGTGGACCACGTCCGACGACGACCCCGTCCTGGCGGCCGTCCGGGCGACGAAACGCCCCGCGGTCGTCCACGGGGGCCCGGCCGTCGAGGGCATGAGCCTGGTGAGCATCGACGACCGCGCCGCGGCCCGCGCGATCGGCGCCGCCGCCTGGGCAGGCGCCGAGCGTCCCGCCGTCGTGAGCTTCCCGCTCTCCCGGGACCGGCGAACCATGATCACCAACGGCGCGGCCCTCCCCGGCATCGCCTTCCCCGTCACGCGCGAACGCATGGAGGGCTACCGGCGGGCGGCCGAGGCCGCCGGCATCGCCTGGCGGGACGTGACCGTCGCGGTGTGCGCACGCAACGACGCCGCCGAGGCGGAGCGGACCGCGGCGACCCTCCTGGCCTCCGCGGAACCGCCCGACGCGATCGCCGCGATGAGCGACCAGCAGGCGTCCGGGGTCGTCCGCGCGGCCCGCGCCGCCGGCCGCGCCATCCCCGGCGACCTAGCGGTCACCGGCTGGGACGACGCGGCGGCAGCGGCCCGGCTCGGCCTGACCACCGTCGCCCAGTCCCTGCGCGACCAGGGCGCGTCCTGCGCCCTGGTCGCCCTGGGCCGACCGAACCCCCGCACACCGGAATGGTCCCTGGTCCGCCGGACCAGCACCCGCCCCTGATCAGGCCCCGGAGGGTTCGTGCGTGCTGTTGAAGCAGAAGCGCGGCGGCGCCTTCAGGGTCGGCGGCTCGGAGCCGGGAAGCTCGGCGATCTCGATGCCCTCGCGCTCCGCCATGGCCGTCACCGTGGGCAGATGGTCGTGGTAGAACACCGGAACCCAGCGGCCGGACGGCTCGCCGTGACCGGCAGGCAGTTCCACCAGCCCCTTCTCCCGGGTGACACCCGCCCGGGCGGCCACATCGAGCGCTTCGCCCGGGTCGCCGTCCTGCACGTCCAACGCCGCGAGCAGCGCCTCGACGGCGGGACGCTCGACGTCCCCGGCCTTCACCGCGCGCATCAGATCCTGGTAGGCCAGCGCCGACGGGGAACCGTCCTCGTCGATGAACTCGTCCATGCGCTCGGCCCCGTCGGCCAGGATGACGGCGAGCCCGTCGTCCACGTGCTCGGGCAGCGGAGGGCCGCCCCAGGAACCGTCCCACCAGCGCAGGAAGGCCACGGAGTAGTCCTCGTTCACCAACAGGTCCCGAAGCCACTCCCAGGGCAGCCACGCCGGGCCACCGGCGAGCAGGTCGACGGGCAGGTCCTGGATGTGCGTGTCGGAGACCTCGTTGTCGTACCCGTACAGCAGCGCCCGTCCGCCCTCCACCCAGCGCAGGGCCCAGTAGCCGTCCCCGATGTCCTCGGTGCGCAGGCTGCCACCGTCCACATGCACCTGCCCGGAACAGTCGTCGAGGTAGGGGGCCATCATGGCCTTGACCACGCCCAGGGCCCAGAGCTCAGCGGGCGGCGGCACGTCGGTGGAGACTTGGTCGAACACGGCGCTCCTTCGCGTCGAACGTTTTCCGGCCGTCCGACGCTTGGCGAACCGGACTGGTTCCCACCGCGCCCGCCGCACCGGGCAGCCCTGCGACGCCTTGACCTCAACTTAACTTCAGGTTCTACCGTGGCCCGAACCAGCGATCATGCAATGGGGGCCACCGCACATGAAGACCGAAGAGACTTCCGACGCCGAACTGGCCGCCCAGCCGGCCGCCTACTGGACCGGAGTGGCCTACGAGGCCCTCATCGCGTTCACCAGAGCCCAGCAGGCCGAGTTCGGCTTCACCCAGCCCCAGTTCCGGCTGCTCCGCAACCTGTCGGAGCACGACCTCTCCCCCGACGGCCACGGCATGACCGTCCCCGACCTCCAGCAGGCCATGAAGACCTACCTGAGGCCAGAGGACGACCTGGCGGCCGAGGCGAACGTCCTCCTGGACCGCGACTGGCTGACCCGCGACAGCGAAGACCGCCTGTGGATCACGAAGGCGGGAGAACAGGCTCGCAGAACCCTGCTCGGGCACGCCCCGGCGATCCGCACCCGCATCCACCAGGGCATAGACGACGGCGACTACGTCACCACCCTGAAAGTGCTCCAACAGATGATCCAAAACACCACCGCCGCCGACCGCACGAACTCTCACCCCTGAGCCCAGACGATCACCGCCGGCAAGAGCGCGACGGCCGCCCCCACCCGCCCACCAGACGCGCCGACCGACCAGGCGCAACACACAGACCACGTCCGAAACCGAGCCCGAACCGAGGCTGCCGTTCACATCCTCGGCTGCCGGTCGTAAATCAGGTCCGCGATCGCAGAGGCGGCTCGGGCACCCTGGACACGGGCGGCGTCCAAGGCCGCGCGTGTGCCCTCATTCCCAGCGATACACAACACCGCGAACAGAGCAGCGCGAACAAGGTAGCGGGTCACAACCTGGCCCGGCGCTCACAACCTCGGCCGGCGCTCACGACCTTGAACTGCTCGCTGAGCGGGCCGCACACGCGAACACGGACCACGGTGACCAGTGCAAATGCGCAGCAGTGATGGACACCATGGCCCGAAGACGGCAACCGAGCCCAAAGCCGATACCGGTGGTGGAGTGGGAGGCCGGCCACGCGACCAACCCCCAACCCGCTCCGAGCGGCCAACACCTGCTCCTTCACCCAGCAGAAATCCGCGCCGCCGCCATGCCCGAAGACAGGACGACAACACCACACCCGGCACCCGCACACGTTGGAGGAGACGAACACCGTGCAGGCCCGCTGAACACCACCGAAAGACCCCGCGGCTCGCTCCGAACGGCCAACACCTGTTCTCCACCCGACCGCGGCCCGCGCCCACCATGCCCGCGGACGAGACGACATCACCACGCCCCCAGCGCCCGTCCCGTGGCAAGGACAAGCACCATGCAGGCCCACTGGACACAACCAAAAGACGCCGCGGCTGGTTGTGACCGTTAGAAGCAGGAACGTTTGTTCGCTGGTTTGAACGACGGTTTGGGGTCGTCGGGGCGGTGCTTTCGATGAGATCTGGTGACGGTGTCGGCGCACGGGGTCTGGTGCGGAGTTCGGGGGCAGGTGGCTGCTGCTGGTCGGGCTGGCACCTTGATCTCAAGTGTGGTTGAGGTTGCATGCTCGGACTCCTTGTCAGTGAACGGTTCAGGGGTGATCGGTGTGCGGGTGGTTCAGGCGCTGCGGTTCGGGGACCCGGAGGTCCTGGTGCCCGGTGAGGCGCCGGATCCGGTGGCTGGGGCGGGCCGGGTCGTGGTCGATGTGGCGGTCGCGGGCGTGACGTTCGTCGAGACGCAGATCCGGCGTGGCGTCGACAAGTGGCATACCAGGCCGTCGTTGCCGTACGTGCCGGGCGGTCTGGTGGCCGGTCATGTGAGCTCGGTCGGGGCGCGGGTGGATCCGGATTGGCTTTGGCGCCGGGTCATCGCCGGGACCGGAGAGAGCGGCGGGTTCGCCGAGCGTGCCGTAGCCAAGGTCGAGGACCTGTTTGCGGTGCCGGACGGACTGGGCCTTCCGGAGGCCATCGCCCTGCACAGCGACGGCAGCACCGCGCAGGGTCTGACCGAGAAGGCCGGCATCGGCCCCGGTGACTGGGTGCTGGTCGAAGCGGCTGCCGGCGGCGTCGGCAGCCTGCTGGTGCAGCTCGCCCGTTCGGTCGGCGCTCGGGTTGTCGGAGCCGCCCGCGGAGCGCGCAAGCTCGACCTGCTCCGGGAACTGGGCGTCGATACCGCGGTCGACTACTCCGAGCCGAGTTGGACCAAGCGGGTACTCGAAGCGACCGATGGCGCGGGACCGGACGTGGTGTTCGACGGCGTCGGCGGACAGATAGGGCGGGCCGCATTCGAGGTGACAGCTCGCGGTGGCCGATTCTCGGTGCACGGAGCCTCCAGTGGCGAGGTCACGCTCATCGACTCTGCGGAAGCCCGGTCCAAGGGGGTGAAGGTGATCGGCATCGAGCAGCTCTTCGATTTTGGGCCGAACGTGGCGCGGTGGGCGGAGCAGATGATGTCTCAGGCCGCCGCCGGGCTCGTCCGGCCGGTCATCGGGCAGACCTTCCCGTTGGAACGCGCTGCCGACGCGCACGCCGCGATCGAGGATCGCACCGCCGTAGGGAAGACCCTGCTGCTGATCTGACGGAACCCGTGCCAGAAGCATCAGCCGAGCCGCCAGGAACCCGGCGCCTCAACATCGAACGCCCTCAACGAACCCTTGACAGGCATCAAGCTCTGCACGTCCACCGAAACTCGGACTGCAGGCGGACGGCGTGGCGGAGCGATGGGTAAAGGGCGGGCCGCGGCGCGGTTCCGCCCTTGGGTGAGCTGTTGTCAGCTGCCGACGTGGTTGCGGGTGCAGGTCCGGGCGAGTCGGTAGGAGTCGGTGCCGGTCTCGATGATGGTGCCGGTCTCGATGATGGTGCCGCCGAAGGTGAGGCGGTCGACGATGGCGGCGCAGAGACGCGGGTCGGTGAAGGTCTTGGCCCAGCGATCTGGGGCTGGCACATGTTCGCTCTCGCGGATCTGCCCTGCTGCCTGGGCATGCGGGGTTCTTTCTCGTTTCCGGGATCTTTGAGGCGTGAGGGTCGTATGTTAGGCACTGCCTTAATCTTTCAGGTGTGAGGAAGGTGTGCCGGTGGGGCCGTCGCGGTTTCGGGTGGTGGAGGGCGGAGCGGTCCCGGCCGAGCCGTTGGCGACGGATCCGTGGGAGTACCAGGCTGAGTGCGTCGAGGCGTTCGTGGCCTCCTGGCGGGCTCGCGGGTTCAGCACGGTCACGATCGATAACGACATCGGTCTGCTGGAGCGGACTCTTCGGGCGCTGGGCAGGCCGGCCTGGGAGGTGACTCCGGAGGACATTGATCGGGTGGTCGGTGATCTGGCCGTCTTGGGCCGCGCGTCGTCGACGCGGCGGGAGTATGTGCAGATCTTCAAGGGGTTCCATCGGTTCTTGCAGGTCCGCAAGGCGGTGGAGATCGAGGCCGCGTTCGGGGTGCGGCTGGTCTGCCCGGTGGATGAGTTCAACGCCTCCCGGCATGTCGGGGACGACTCCCCGGCCGAACTGCCGCCGCCGACCCCAGAGCGGGTGGAGGAGTTCTTCGACTTCCTGAAAGGCAGGATCGCCACGGCCCGCAAGTACGCGCCTGCGGCTCGCGATTACGCGTTGTTCCGGACGCTCTATCATGCCGGGCTGCGGTCGGAGGAGTCCGCGCTCCTGGACCAGCCGGACGTGCACTTCAACCGCGGGCCGTTCGGCAAGCTGCATGTCCGGTTCGGCAAGGGCGCTCGGACCTCCGGCCCCCGGCCGCGGTGGGTGCCGATGATCGATGGTCTCGATCTGGTGCTGCATTGGTTCCTTGATGATGTGCGCGGCAAGTTCCCGGACTCGCCGGTGCTGTTCGCCGACGAGTCCGGCGGCAGCCTGCATCCCGGGACGATCCGCAACCGGCTCCGCTATCTGATGCAGCTGGAAGATCGCCTTCCGGTCGAGCGGTTCAGTCCGCATGCCCTGCGTCGGGCTTGCGCGACTCACAACTACGAGCGGGGCGTCGATCTGGTGGCGATCCAACAGTTGCTCGGTCATTGGACTGTCGGCTCGACGATGCGGTATGTCCGTCCTTCGGCAACGTTCATCGAGGACGCCTATCGGCGGGCGGTCACCAGCACGTTGAGTGAGCTCACCGAGGAAGGTCCGGCATGAACATCCGATGGAAGCTGCGGATGGCCGCGGCTCAACGCGAGGTCTGGACCGGTAGCCAGCTGCGCCGCCTTCTTGCGGAGAAGGCCGGGCTGGAGTTGTCGGCCGCGTCGGTCTCGGCGCTGTTCACCAAGGAACCGTCCCAGGTGAAGTTGTCGACTCTCGCCGCGTTGTGCACCGCCCTGGACTGCACTCCCAACGACCTGTTCGAGGTCGATACCACCCCGGTCGAGCAGCCCGCGCGGCCACCGCAAGCCGTCTCGCAAGAGAAGAAGGCCGCCTCCGGTGGCCGATCCATGCCGCCGCTGTGACGAACTGGCGATCAGGATGGGCAAGAGAAAACGAGATTGTGTGATCTGCGGGGCGCCCGTCGGCTATCTCGACCGGCAGTTGTGCTGTCGGTGCTGGCGCCGTCGGACCGAGGAGGCCGCCAAGGCGGCGTGCCCGGGCTGCGGCAAGCAGCGCGTCCTGAAGGCCGATACGGGCAAGTGCATCCTCTGCTCGCGGGTCTGCCTCCAGTGCGGTCATCCCGTCCGGAGAGCCGACGAGACAGCATGCCGAGCCTGCCGCCGCAAAGCCCGTCAGGAAGCCGCCAAGCAAGACTGCCCGAGGTGTGGTCGGCCTGGTCTGCTGCGCGAGTCGACCGGCTGGTGCGGGCACTGCTCACGCCCCCGTCCCGGCAAGAAGCCGCCGCGGGTCTGCAGGGCGTGTGGTCAGCTCCGCGAGCACAGCGGCCTGGGCTTGTGCTCCGCTTGCCTTCAAAAGCACCCCGACCGCGCGTTCATCCGCGGTGCGGGGATCGCGGCGCGTCTCGGCGAACCACCCACCTGGTTCGACGCGTTCGTCACTCATCTGGCCGCGCGGCACGGCCCCGCGCGAGCCTGCACGATGCTCACCGAGCTGGGGCGCCTTCTGGAAGACCCTCACCCCAACCATCCCCAGGCCGTGCTGGAGCGATCACGTCGACCCGGCCGCTCGATGGGATCCCTGGCCCGAGCCCTCGAAGGGTTCTTCACCGAGCATGGACTTGCGTTGCCGACCGACCAGGCCGAGCGTCTGGCGGCCGGTCGGCGCCATCGTCGCGTCGCCACGGTGCCCGAACCACTCCGGCCCGCCGCCGACGCCTTCTGCGATCACATGCTCCGCTCCCGCGAACGCGCTCTCGGCGCCGGAACCCGACCCCGTGCAGACCAGACCATCGAGGCCGCCCTGGCCACCATCCGCGATCTCGGCCAATTCCTGGCTACCGAGCGAGGAAAGCTCGACTGGGCGGTCGTCGACGTTCACGACATCGAGGCGTTCCTGGCGGTCCTGCCCAAGGGACGTAAACGACGACTCACCGTGCTGCGCCAGTTCTTCTCCTTCGCCCGCCGCCAGCGGATCGTACTGGTGAACCCCGTAACCGGGCTGACCGCCAAACAGCCCAGCGGATTCATCGGCCGGACCCTCGATCTCGATCAGCAACGCGCCTTGTTCCGCCGCTGGACCAGCAGCGACGCCCACCCCCATGAAGCCCTCCTCGGGATCCTCGGCCTCATTCATGGCCTGGCGAGCCTAGAGGTCCGCAGCCTCAAGGTCACCGACATCGACCGCACCTACAGGGCCCTTCGCATCGCTGGCAGACCTCACCCGATCCCGCTCGACCCGGCGAGCTGGACCGTTGTTCAACGGTGCCTTGCCCACCGGGAGGCGCAAGCCACCGCGAACCCGCACCTGGTGGTCACTCGAGGAACCAAGGCCGGAACACGGCCGGCCTCCGGTGCATATGTCAGCCACGTCCTGGACTCCTGCGGTGTCCCACCCCGCATGCTCCGCAGCACTCGTTTGGCTGACCTTGTGAATTCGCTCGATCCCAAGGTCGTCGCCGCCGCATTCGGGATGACCGCGGAAAGCGTCATGATCTACCTTGCCGACCACATCGATCCTGGCCGACTGCCCGACCCCCGAGTCACTGACACCTGATGGCCGCGATGACGTCATTCTGGACGGATCACGATGGTGCTGACGGTTCCATTTCCCCAGATAGTCGTGTTCATGAGAACACGCTGGTCCAGAGAGAGCACCGTAAACTCGGGAACGAACCGGGTCGTGAACATCGAAGCGAAGTAGCCCCTGAGCTGTTCAACTTCGCTGCCTGCGATATCCCACTTCTCCGAGAGGAAGACCCTCACCCATGCCTGGTCCGGCTCGCCAGGTTCTTCGGAGTAGTTGACGCTGATCAGGAACTCGCGTCGTTCGTCGAAGAGACCGAACTCGACGGCCATGCGCAGCCAGCCCGCATTGACCTTAGCGACAAGATCGGGATCATCGACGTCGACGACCTCTTCCGTCTCCGAGTCGAAACGCCCGTCTTCTGGACGGGAACTCGCCGCTGACCGCTGGGGCTTCAACGGCAGATGGACCTCGCCCCGCTCGCGCTCAATGAATACCAATCCCGCAGGCGCCAGCGCAGCCGCGATCTCAACATCAGTCAAAGGCACCCACGCAAGATAGCCGACCGGCTGATCTTCGCCGAACGAGCGCTCGACCTCGAACCCGTGATACTTCGGCGGCGCCTGACACATGTTCGCGCGAACATGTGCGCTTTGCTCAAGGCTTCGTTGGAGGCGATGGCCAGGCTGTTCTTCCCCTCGCGCTCGGTCAGAACCTGGAACAGCCCGGCGCCCCGCCGTCGTGCTGGTGGACACTCATGATCACGGAGTCGACGTTCACGTCCCAGCCGGTTGCTTGGCGACTCGCATTAGCCTCGATCTTTCGTGAGGTCGAGGCTAACCCGTGAGCGAACACAGCCAGGCAGGCAGCAGATACCGCCACTGGTGCCGCTCGCGTGGGGACGTCGGCGCCTGAGCACGTCGGCACATCGAAACTCGGTGCCTTGGCCACGTGGAGACGTCGGCGCACGGGGGTGTGAGATTTCGGCATGTGGGGGCGGCGGATTAGGCGGCTTGGGTCTGGGGTGGGGGGCGTTCGGGGATAGTGATCTTGGGGATTGTCGGGGTGCCAGGTGGGTGGAGGCGGTAGAGGTAGCGGCCGCTCTGGTTCCTGGTGATGTGGATCTGGTCGGGGTGGGTGTGTTTGTAGCGGTTGTGCCAGCCGCAGCAGAGGGTGAGTTTGTCGATGTCGGTGCGTGCGCCGAGCGCCCAGCCGTCGACGTGGTCGATCTCGCAGAGAGTGCCGGGGACTTCGCAGCCTTGGACGGCGCAGCTGGGGTTGAGGGCCTCCAGGACGCGGCGTTGGGCCGGGGTCGCGAACCGTTCGGTGCGGCCGAGGTAGAGAGGGAAGCCGTCCGCCCCGAGCAGGAGCGGCGAGACGCCCGCGTTGAGGGCGATGCGGCGGGCCTGGTCGGCTGGGATCGGGGTGCCGTCGGGCAGGCAGGCGGGGGCTGCGCCGCCGGTGAGGGTGTCCAGGTCGCAGATGAGAGTGACCTTGGTGGCCTTGTGCCCGCCTGTCAGGACCGAACTGAGTGCGGCGGCCATGCGTTCGGGAAGGTCGCGATGGTCGTCGGTTCCGGCGGGTTTGGCCAGCGGGCCGAGGGTGCCGTCCCAGATGGCGGCGTCTTCGGCGTTGAGCCAGCCTTTGATGTAGCGACCGCCGTCCAAGGAGCGGGTGGAGTCGATCCAGGAGCGTTCGTAGCCGCGTTTGGCCTCGTCGGGCTCTTGGTCGGCGTTGTCGCGTTCGGCGATGACTTCGCGGATCCGCTTGCCGAACGCGGCGACCTTGCCGGCAGAGAAGCCCTGGTCGGCCATGTCCAACAGGATCTCTTCGGCGGCGGCGCAGTCGACGTCCTCCAACCGGTGGACCGCACCGGCGATGGTGACGGCGTATCCCGTGGGCAGTTCACCGGCGGCCCATCGCGCAGTGACCCGAGTGAGGCGGTCACGCTGGCGGGCCAGGGCGAGGCGCTCCCTGGCGCGGGCATCGCGCATGCCGAGCCGGTTGCGCAGCCACGCCTGGGTGGATGGAAATCCCCATTTCTGGACCTCGCGGCCGGAATCGACCACGCTGACGAACCCGGCGAGCGCCGCCTCGTTCATGTCATCGGCGACGGCGAGGCTTTCAGCGAGCTGCATGCACGCCGCCGCTGATTCGGGTGGATCGCGACGGGCGAGTTCGGCCGCGATCGCAGACGCGGCGTCCACCAATTCCACGGTGGACACCTCGCCTAGATCAAGACCGATCAACTCCATACCTATACGTTACCCACCCGACCAAGACTTCACCCTTCTTCTCGATAATTTGTTCGAGCGAATTAACGAACATTAGCGACAAGCTACTCACTTTCATCATTTGCGACACCAATGCCATCTTCCTTGCGAGCGGCGCGCCGCCTCCCGCAATACCTTCCTCGCAAGTCCTACAAAACCCTGCAAGTCTCCCAACACTCTGACTGCTCTCAAATTATTACTATTCCGCCACTCGCGACTCCCCCGGCCCCGGCCCCCCCGATCCCCGATCCCGCAGTTTGCGCTCTTGGCTGGAGTGGGGGCGGCGCGTCGGGCGGGGGCCGCAGAGGCTCCGAAGTCAAGGGTGGGACGGAGTCCCATCGCGAAGCGACGCCGAAGGCGCCCTTGACTTCGGAGGGGCGGCCCCGTACGCAGCGCCGCCCCCACCACGGCCCGAGAACCCAGCACAGCTCAAGAACCCAACCCACGCCGAACCCGGCTTACCCAGAAGCTGGCCCACACACAGAACCCGACACACACAGAGCCCGACACACGCACAACCCGGCACGCACAACCCAGTACGGACGAAAGAACCGGTCACGGACGGAGAACCTGGCACGGACGAATACCCGGCACGGACAAAGAATCCAGTAAAGCCGGTTCGAGGAAGCCGCAGACCAGGCCACCCTGGACGGGTCAGATCGCTCGTTTCTGCCCCCTGGGGTCGGCAACGAGCTGATCATTCCGTCGGTCAACGACGGTGTGATCCCATGGAGTCGTCTTCGGGATCGGATGACGATCACTGTCACGATCCCCCGTCGCGTCCGGTTCCACGTGACCACTCGCTTCGGCGGCACCGCGAAAACCCGGCTGGTGGACGTCAGCCTGCTCCCCTTCATGGGCCTCATGGACGACGAAGGAGTCCCTCTGACCCCCGAGAGGGTCGAAGGCATCAGCATCCGAGGGGGCACGTCCGCTTCCTGGTAGGCAGCTCCTTGCAAGAGGAGCTGTAGACCACAACTGGCCTCGGCCGACCGCGGGAACCTGGAAGCCAAGGGAAACCGCGTTTGCGGCTTCGGCAGCAAGCACCAACCGCCCTCCCGGAGACGCCGGGCGGGCAGTAAGCGGTCATCGACGGTGACCACCAAGGATCCGCGATGAACCGAACAACAACACACAGAACCGGTCTGCCCCCTAACAGGCGGGCCGGTTCTTTAATTCGAAGACCCAGTAGAGCACCCTCCGTACCGGCGTCAGCGGCTCCCCATGCACGCACTTCTTTCGCTTTGAGCCTGCCGACACTCAACCCGGAGCCCTGCCCGCCGTGAGTACAAGATCCGCGTCAACGCCCTTCAAGCGGCTACAGCCGGACCATGATCGTTCTCACCGATAACCGCTGTACCGATGTTCCCCGAGGCCGATGTCTGTGTCGAAGGCGGCTGTCAAGAGCCCAGGGCCGTCGCTGCTGGCGCTGTGAGCCGCCCTGATCTTGTGCGCACCTGATTGCTTGGGACGATCGGCATGAGTTCCCAAGTGCCGAGGTCGCGACCGGCCGTACCTGCCGGAGTTCCGGCGGTGGTGGTGGAGTTGGTTCGGGCCGGCCGTCCCCCGAAGAACTGGCCGATGGGTTCAAGCGACCGTTCGGTCGATCCGGCATCTGGGTTCGCAGGACTGGTCGTTCCAGAGCTACCCAATACCCGCTGGTCGGTTACAGCAGGCGCGGTGGGCTCCACCCACATCAGCAGGGGCCGACCTGCGAGGCGTCCTGCGTCGGTGACCGTCGTCGCCGCCACTCCGGCCCGGGCATGCCCAGCTCCACCGAGTGGGAAAAGAGACGAGCTCAACCGCCGGGCTACGTTGCCGCGTAGCGGCAAGGCTCGGCGTGTCTGCAGAACCGGGGCAACATCACACCCGATGTGCCGCGCGGCTGGCGGACATCTTTGGACATGGCACTGTTCAACACCCGCCAGAACAGAGATCCTTTAGGGACAGGCTCTACGCGCAAGGAAGGCGGGTACTTCAGGTGCCGACGATTAAGTTCGATCCGTACAGTGCACAGTTCCGCGCCGACCCGTATCCGATCTATCGGCGTATGCGGGCGGAGGAGCCCGTCTACCGCAACACCAAGCTGGATTTCTGGGCGCTGGTCCGGCATCGGGATGTGGTCGGCGCCCTTCGGGATCCCCGGCGGTTCTCCAGTGCTAACGGTCCGTTGCTGGAACCGTCCATCTGGGGCGCAAACGCGCACAGAGTCCTGTCGTTCGTCGCAATGGATGCCCCCCGGCACACGATGATGAGGGCTCTCGCGGCCCCCCTGTTCGGCCCGAAGCAAGTGTCTGCGTTGGAGCCGGAGATCGTGCGGATCACCCGGTCCTATCTAGAGCCTGCGCTGGAACGCGGCTCCTTCGACTTCGTGACTGATGTCGCTGCTAACGTCCCGATGGATGTGATCTCCGAACTGCTCGGTATCCCAGCGAGGGACCGGGAGCTGACTCGTCGGCTGGCCAACCAGGCCGCGGACCGGCCGCCCGGTTCCAGCGACGTACCGGCCGAAGGAACCGCCGCGCTTGCACAACTGATGGAATATCTGACCGATTTGGTTACCGAAAGGCGTCGCCGACCTCGGCAGGATCTGACCTCTGCGTTGGTCACCGCCCGAATCGAAGGACGCGCCCTTACTGCCCAGGAAGTGATCGCATGCCTTGTGCTTCTGGTCGCCGCTGGAAACGAGACCACCACCCGGCTTCTGGCAGGCGCCTGGTACTGGGCTTGGCGAAACCCCGACCAGCGAACACTTGCCTTCTCCGGCCGAGTCGAAGATTGGATCGCAGAGACACTGCGTTACGACACCCCTGTGCAGTACGTGCTGCGAACGACGACGCAGGCGGTGGAGGTCGCTGGCAGATCTTTGCCTGAGGGCGCCCGGGTACTATTGCTGCAGGCTGCCGCCAACCGCGACCCCGGGGTCTTCCCTGATCCCGACCGTTACGATCTGAACCGCGATACCCGCCGCGCCGTCGCTTTCGGGCTCGGACCGCACTTTTGTCTAGGGGCACCGCTGGCCCGCCTGGAGGCCAAGGTCGTGCTGGGCGAGTTGGCGGCCCGAGTCAGCGCCTACGACATCGACGCTGCCAGGGCGCGGTATGCCCACGCTGGAACGGCCCGCGGATTCGCAAGTTTGCCGACGACCGTCAATCCGCGCTGACCGGCGCTTCTTTCCGTGCCACACCGACCAGCCAGGTGCCCAGGCCTGCTTCTAGTTCCTCGGCTGCCAAGTCGGGGCGCCAGTCGGGCGCATCGACAAGCTTTCCCGGTCCCACCAGGCCCAGCCCGTCGAAGAGGCCAACTACGCTGGCGTGGTCGCGCGGGTGGATCCCTGATCGGCCCCACGGGCCGCCCGGGGTGGTCAGGTGCGAAACGAAGTTGGCTGGGTATGTGGAATGTGAGACGACAAGGTACCCGCCAGGTGGGAGAGCCCCGGTGTAGGCCTGAACGACCGCGGACGGGTCATCTTCATCGGAAATAGAATGCAGCACAGCGGCAAGCATGATCGCCATCGGGCGCTCGAAGTCGATGAGCCGCCGTGTTGCCGGGTGCTCAATGATTTTCCTCTGGATGGCGTACATCGGCCTCGATGAGGTCAACGCCGCACTCCTTCGCCAGCAGCGCGCGGCCGTAGGCGCACACCATGGGGTCGTTGTCGGCATAGAGGACACGGACATCGGGGTGGGCGCGACGCGCTATCTGGTGCACGTTCTGCAAAGTCGGCAGGCCGGTTCCAATGTCAATGAACTGGCGGATGACGACGCCTGCCAGATAACGTACTGCACGGACGACGAAGGCGCGGTTGATCCGAGCGACCTGCCGTGCGCCAGGATAGCTCTCGACCATTTTTCTGGCAGCTTCGCGGTCGACCGCGAAATTATCCTTTCCACCTAGCAGGCAGTCATATACCCGTGCTGGGCTAGGCGTGGATGTGTCGACCCCCGTGCCGGCTGCGTGGCTTGTTCGTGATTCGAACCATACCGGGCGGGGTTCCCATTCGTTGTCGACGTCAGCGTCCGAGATCTGTTCTGCAATGTTTCGTAGCCATCGGCCAGGCTTGGCGTGTGGTTCCAACAGCCGTACCACCTCGCGATACTCGGCGAGCGCCTCGCCCTTGCGTCCAGAGCCGTCCAGCGCCATCATGCGCAACCCGTGCAGGTGCTCGCTCCACGGGTCGTCTGTGAGCCATCTAGTGACCAGCTCCACTACGGTTCGGAATTCACGTCGTTGCAGGAGTACCTCGCCCAGCTCCTCTCTGGCGTCCAACAGTCCGCCGAGCAAACCTTGCCGGGACGGCTCCATGGCAACCGTGTGCGGCATGTCACCCAAGGGGGGTGCCCCCACAGACTCAGCGCCTTCTGATGCAGCTCCGCAGCCTGCCGGGGACCTGCTTCGCGGATGGCCCGGGCCTGAACGGTGAGCTTCCGGCGAATAGCCGGGCACAGGCCAAGAATCAGTGGAGGCAAAATTTAGGGACGTCCGGCGACTGCTCCGGTATCTGGGTTTATGAGCACTCGACGTCCACTTCCCCTGTCAAAATCGAACATCGAGGTCAATGAGGCGGCTCGGGCGTCGAAGGAACCGTCTCCGATACGGCCAACACCCCAGTTGTCCTCGATGAAGCGCAAGATCGACGCCTGTTCCAGAGGACGATGGTCCACGTAATTCACCTTGGCGTACGGCGAGATCACGATCAGAGGTAGTCGCTGGCTGGGACCGCACCGGTCCTGGTAGCCGCCGACGGCTCCGACCTTTCTGCAAGCCCGCTCGTCTTGCGCGGGATCGTTCGAACCGTTCGTGATGCGCGGAGGGACGTGGTCGTACCATCCGTCGGAGTCGTCGTAGGCGAGGATCACCGCAGTGGTCCTCCACTCTGGTGACTTCTCGATCGCGTTGACGGTGGACGCGACAAACCTCTGCTCGTCCAGGGGGTCGGAGTAGCCAGCGTGGGCGTCCTGGTAGGCGGGGGCCTTGAGGAAGGACACGGCCGGCATGCGGTGCGCGGCGAGCGCGGCATGGAAATCGGCCAGGTCGTACTGATGATTGGCCTGGTCGGTGCGGCCGATCGCAGCCACCCCTGACGGAGGGAGATGTTTCTCGTTCGCCGTCGACTTGTAGTACTGGAACGGCTCGTGGTGTGGGCTGTAGTCGATGACCTGGTTCTTGCCGATGTTGGCATGCGCGGCGCCGCAGACCTTGTACCCGTCTCGCATACCGGTCGGCCGGAACCCACCTTGGAACCAGCCCCACGTCACGTGCTTGGCGTTCAGCAGGTCACCGATATTGCGGCCGGTCATCACGGTGAGATTGTTGTCGGACGCGTGGTTGTTGCCGGAGCAGTCGTCGAACGCCGGGTCAGGGTCAGTGATGACCGTCCCTGTTCCCTCCTTGTCCGGAGACGAGACCACGGACGGGTCAGAGACTTTCTCCTGGGTCTTCGGATCGACCGCGTAGCCGCCGTGCGTCTGCCCCGAGACGAGATTGAGGGCGCCGGGGGTGGACGGGCCGAACACCGAATCCCAGGAGTTGTCGCTCATCGCGTAGTTCTGCGCGTAGTTCCACATGGCGGTGACCGTGTTGCCGTCGAAGTAGTCCATGACAAGGCCGGGTTCGCCGGAGAGAAGAGGCTGGCCGGTGCATTCGTCGTGCTCGGTGAACTCGACGAACTTGTCCATGCGGCCACCGTTGACCGCCTTCTGCTCGGCGGCGTAGCCGTGATCCTGGTCGCAGGTGAGTGCCTGAGAAGGGCCGAGCCGCTTCGGGCCGTACCGGTTGGGGTTCCTCGTCAGGAGATCTCCGCTCAATCCGTTGACCTTCGGTGTCCTCGCCGCAGCATGGAACGGCGTACCGTCGGTGTTGGCGGCCTTCGGATACGTCCCGAAGTAGTGGTCGAAGGAGACGTTCTCCCCGTAGATCACCACGATGTGCTCGATCGGGCTGCGCGCCTCAGCCGTGGTGCGCGTGGAAGGAGCCGCTCCCTCGCCGCCTCCACAGCCGACACCCAGAGCCGCGACCGCGCCGACCACGACTATGGACGCGGCCAGCACCGAGGGCTTGCGCTTGCCCATCGCTCCTCCACTCACGCGCCTAGACGACCTACGACCCACACCAACCCCGAGCCCTGCCCTGCCAGCCCCGCCTGCCCTGCCCTGCCAGCCCCGCCTGCCCTGCCCTGCCAGCCCCGCCTGCCCTGCCCTGCCAGCCCCGCCTGCCCTGCCCTGCCCTGCCAGCCGCGGCCTACCCGCAAAAGCCAACCGCCGAGCCTCGCCGCTGAGCCATGTCGCTAGCTATGCCGTCCGAGCTGACCGCCCGAGTCATGCCGCGAGCCCTGCTGCCCAAGAGCCGGCCAAGCCCAGTCGGCCAAGCCCTGCAGCCCCATCCCCATCCCCATCCCCATCCGCCAACGCCCGAGTCTTGCCGCCCGAGCCCAGCTGACCGAGCCCCGCCAACCCGCGCCCCACCGAGCCAGCGAATCGCCCCGGCCTTGCCGCACGAGCCTCGCCGCCCGAACTCTGCCGTCCGACCCCCACCCGAACCGGCCAGCCGAGCCCCTTGCACAAGCCAACTGCCGAGTTTTATCGCTCGACCCTCACCGCCTGAGCCCTGCCCCAGCCAGCCAGCCAACCGCACGAGCCTCGCCCCGATCCCCGCCGCACGAGCCTTGCCACCTGGGCCCGGCAAGCTGAGATCAGAGAGCCGGGCTAAGTTGGCGACCGAGGCGATCCGGCTGGCCCCGTCGCGCAGGCCCCGCCGCGCAGGCCGCGCCGCACGCCGGCACGCTCTATACGAGCAATGCCCTGCCGAAGAAGTCCGTGCCGTCCGCGACACCCGGAATTGCGAAGAAATAGCCTCCGCCGAACGGAGAGATGTAGTCGGTGAGCGGTTCGTCCTCCAGCCGCTCCTGGACGACCTCGAACTGCCGCCTCGGGTCCTGCTGGTAGCAGGTGAACACGAGGCCCATGTCGAGGTTCCCGGCCGCGTCCACGCCCCGGTCGTAGTTCCACGCCCGGCGCAGGATGCGGCTGCCTTCGGTCTCGGGGACGCGCGGATTCGCCCGGCGGATGTGGCTGGTCAGCGGTATGACGCCGCCGACCGGGTCCTCGGCGTAGCGCGGGACGTCTCGCTCGTGGGTGCCGTCGAGCGGCGCGCCGGTCTCGCGGCTGCGGCCGAACATGCGTTCCTGCTCGGTGAGGCCCACTCTGTCCCAGAACTCCACGAGCATCCGGATCAGACGAACCACCAGGTATGTGCCACCCGCCGTCCAACCAGGCTCGGAACCGTCCCGCGCGGCCCAGACGAGTCGGTCCATCTCGGCGGGACGACCGACATCGGGGTTCGCGGTGCCGTCCTTGAACCCCATGAGGTTTCGCGGCGTGCCGGACGGGCGCGGCTTGCTGTTGAACCCGTTGACGCGCCAGCGGATCTGCATGGCACCTCGCGTATGACGGCAGATGTCCCGCAGCGCGTGCAGGACGGTGTCCTCATCGGATGCGCCGATCCGCAACAGCAGGTCGCCGTGGCACCACACCGGGTCCAGGTCGTCGTTCGGGAACGTGCGCATCCTGGTGAGCCGCGTGGGCCGCAGAGCACCCAAACCGAAGCGTCTGTCGAAGAGGGAAGCACCGACACCCACGGTCACCGTCAGCTCCCCTGCGGGGATATCAGGGCCGAGAATGCCCGAATCGGGCGGCGGCCCGGCGATCCCCATCTGGGTCGGAGCTCCGCCACCGGTGAGCGCCCTGCTCCTGTCCGTCAGTGCGCGGAACAGCTCGGCAAGCTCGGCCCGGCTCTCCGCGATCACGTCGAAGGCGACGACGACCGCTCGGACCTGCGGCACGTCCAGGATCCCGCGCTGGTGGACGCCATGGAACGGCGAACCTCCCTGCCCCGCCTCTGCTCCTGCGGCTCCCGCGGCCGTCGCTCCCAAGCTCTCCGGCTCCGGCTCCGCCTCCAAGCCCTCCGGCTCTGCTTCCAAGCCCTTCGGCTCCGCTTCCACGCCGTTCGTTGCGGCCCTGGGGCTTGCCGTTTCCGTTCCCGATCCAGCGGACTCCGCGTTCAGGTCAGCTGGAGCCGCCGAGCCTGTCCCAGAACCTCTCGCCCCAGCGGCCGGCCCCCCGCGAGCCCCGTGGACCCCGTCACGATCGGCGCGTCCCGGACCACCACGCCCGCCACCCCGGCGGCCAGCGCACCACGCAGAAACACTCGGCGACCTGGCCCGGTCGCCTTCATGACGTCCTCCGCACAGCGCCGACCGCCGCGACCGCAGCCAGCCGTTCCACGAGTTCGCCGACATCACCGTCGATGCGTTCGCGCTCCATCGCGCTCAGCCGATCGAGCGGCGTCCACCTTCCGTGCCGGCGGTGGGACGCCAGCACCCGGGACGCCCGTTGGAGCCAGCGGTCGATCCCACCCAGCTCGGGCATCCGGCCTTCGAGCGCCGGGCGCAGCGCGGCGAGCACCGCCCGCGTTCCCTCGACGTACGCGGCGACCGTGGCGAGCGTCGTCCCGCTCCCCTGGTCCGTCTTCCCGGTGAGCTCGAACCGGAGGACGTCCTCCAAGATCTCGTGAGCGCGGAGCCCGAGATCCCCGGGTTCGGTCTCCTGCCGCGGGAAGTCGTCCCGCAAGGCCCGAACGGATCTCGCCAACCGCTCGGCGGGACCCCGCAACGAAGCCGCGGACTCCCGATGCCACAGCCCCCACTCCACCCGCCGAAACCCCCGCAACTGCCGGAGCCCCCGATCGTGGACGCCCTTCGGTCGCCTGGCCGGACGCCCGTCGATCTCGTCCGTGAAGTGACCGAACGTCCCGTACGCCGCGCCGAGCCGCTCGTAGGCCAGATGCGCGGGCAGCCACGCCTCCTGCGCCGCCTTCAGATCGCCACCCCGGACGGCGTCGAGCAGCACGTCCGTGCGTCGCTCCAGAACGCCGAGCCCCCTGGCGGTGGAGGCACGGTAGGCGCGCACCGCCGGATACAGGTCATTCCGGGTCAACGGCCGGACGCCCCGCGCCCCAGCGCCCGCCCCGGTCACCCGCACGACCGGCCCGGTGACGGCGGCCCCGCCCTCCGTCCGGCACCTGACCGCGTACGCCCCGGCGGCGAGGCTGACACGCATCGGACGGGTGGTCCCGGGCCCGACACCGTCCAGCTCAACGAAGATCGCCCCCTTGGAGGGATCCACCAGAGCGACATCGACCGCCGACGAGTCAGCGTTGTGCACCGCCAGCGTCTGGTTCCCGGCGGCCGCGGGCTTCCACCCCTCCCCGCAGCGCGAGCGTCCCGCCTGGACGACGCCGCCGCCCGTCCCGACTGCCTCATGCCCGGTACAACCCGACAATCCGCAGGTCACGCCAACGAACAGAGGAACCGACAGAGGAAGGAGGAGGACCCGATTGGCAAGGTCCATACGACGTGGGTACCACGACCTGCCCCCGCAGGAGGCCGAAGCAACCGGCGAGTCGCGGACCCAGCTCCCAAGGCCAAACCCACGCCCCCCGCACCAACGATCCCCGGGACGGCCCGCACACCCCCGAAGCCGAAGCCCCCGGCATCCGCCCGCACCCAGAATCGACCGAGCCAAAGCCAGCCGAACGAGTTCAGCCAACCCGAACCCGGCCAACCCGAGCCCAGCCAACCCGAACCCGGCCAACCCGAGCACCAAGCAAACCAGCGACCCGCCGGGGCCACTCGGACCGAGGACATCCGAACTCAGGACAGCCGGACTGCGGATCAGCCTGACCAGGGCTCAGCCGGACCGGGGAGCCAGCCGGACCAAGAGCTCAATCGACCCGAGCGCCAACCAAACCGGCGACCGACCCGAGATCAATCGGACCACGGGCCAGCCGGATTGAGGATCGGCCGGACGAGGGCTCAGCCGAACCGGGGAACCGCCCGGACCGAGCACCACCAAAGCAGCGACCAGCCGGGACACCTCGACCGAGGACCAACCAGACCGTGGCCCAGCGAGACCAGGAGACCCGCCAAGCCGGGGGCTCAATCGACTCGAGCACCCATCAGATCGGCTGCCAGCCGAGGACCAGCCGGACCCACGACACCAGACCGAGAACCAACCGGACCGAGAACCAACCGGGCCGAGAACCAACCGAACCGGCGACCCGCTGGGCTCAGCCGAACCGAAACCAGGCGGGCCGCGAGCCAGCCGGACCAAGGACCAACTCAACCGGGACCAACTCAGCCGGGACCGATTGAACCAGGACCGGCCAAACACCGAGAACCATGCGAACCAGGGACCATCCGGCCGGGACTCAGCCGAGTCAGAAACCGGCTGGGCCGGAGACCGACTGGGCCCTGAGACCGACTGGGCCCTGGGAGCGGGGGATCAGCCGAAGCGGCCGGTGATGTAGTCCTCGGTGGCCTTCTGCTCCGGGTTCGCGAAGATCTTGCTGGTGTCGTCGATCTCGATGAGCTTGCCGGGCTTGCCCGTCCCGGCGATGTTGAAGAACGCGGTGCGGTCGCTGACCCGGGCCGCCTGCTGCATGTTGTGCGTGACGATCACGATCGTGTACTGCGTCTTCAGCTTCTCGATCAGGTCCTCGATGGCGAGGGTGGAGATCGGGTCGAGCGCCGAGCACGGCTCGTCCATCAGCAGCACCTGCGGCTGGACGGCGATCGCCCGCGCGATGCAGAGGCGCTGCTGCTGCCCGCCCGACAGGCCGGCGCCGGGCTTGGCGAGCCGGTCCTTGACCTCGTTCCAGAGGTTGGCCCCGCGCAGCGACTCCTCGACGACCTCGTCCAGCCGGCCCTTGCGGCGGACGCCGTTCAGCTTCAGCCCCGCCGCCACGTTGTCGTAGATCGACATGGTGGGGAACGGGTTGGGCCGCTGGAACACCATCCCGACGACGCGCCGCACCGCGACGGGGTCGACGGACGAGTCGTACAGGTCCTCCTCGTCCAGCATGACCTTGCCCTCGACGCGGGCGCCCGGGATGACCTCGTGCATCCGGTTGAGGGTGCGCAGGAACGTGGACTTGCCGCAGCCCGACGGCCCGATGAACGCGGTCACCGAGCGCGGCTCGACCGTCATCGAGATGTCCTCGATGGCGTGGACGCCGCCGTAGTAGGCGTGCAGCCCGGATACCTCGATCCGCTTGGCCATGGGGTCAGGGTTCCTTTCTCTGGGTCAGCGGGCTCTGCAGTTGCGCGGCTGTCGGACCGGCGGCCGCCGGTCCGAGGGGGGTCAGCGCCCCGCGGGCGCCTTGCGCCGCGCGACGAGCCGGGCGGCCAGGTTGAGCAGCATGATGATCCCGATCAGCACGAGGGCCCCCGTCCAGGCCCGGTCGATCGAGTTCTGGCTGGGGTCGGCGGCCTGCTCCCAGATGAAGGTGGGCAGCGAGGCCTGCGCGCCGTTGAACGGGTCGTTGTTGATCGCCTTGGTGAAGAAGATCGTGAGCAGCAGCGGCGCGGTCTCGCCCATCACGCGGGCGACGGCGAGCATCACGCCGGTGACGATGCCGGTCATCGCGGTCGGGAGGATGACGAAGCAGATCGTCCGCCAGCGCGGGACCCCGAGCGCGTAGGACGCCTCGCGCAGGTCGTTCGGGACGAGCTTGAGCATCTCCTCGGTCGCCCGCACCACCGTGGGGATCATCAGGATCGTCAGGGCGAGGGACCCGGCGAATCCGGAGAAGTCGAAGCCGAACGTCAGCAGCCACAGCGCCAGCACGAACAGGCCCGCGACGATCGACGGGATGCCGGTCATCACGTCCACGGTGAAGCTGATGATCTTACCGAGGCGCCCGTTGCCGGCGTACTCCACCAGGTAGACGGCGGTGAGCACGGCGATCGGCACGGCGATCAGGCTGGTGATCAGGACCTGCTCCAGCGTGCCGATGATCGCGTGGTAGGCGCCGCCGCCGGCGTCGCTGCCGCTGACGGCGTTCATCGAGAACTGGAAGAACGTCAGGTCGAGGCGCTTGGCTCCGTTGACGATCACTGTCCACAGCACCGACACCAGCGGGATGAGCGCCAGCGCGAACGCGAGGTAGACCAGGCCCTGGACGACCCGGTCCTTGATCTTGCGTCCGGCGGACACCGGCGCCAGCCGGGCGCCGGGGTCGGGCTTGCGGGTGGAGACGGCGGTCACACGAACTCCTTCCGGCGCGCGACGACCGCGCGGGCGGCCATGTTCACGAGCAGCGTGATCACGAACAGCACCAGGCCGGAGGCGATGAGGGCGCCGCGCCCGGTGGTGGAGGCCTCGGCGAAGCTGTTGGCGATGTTGGAGGCGAACGTGGCGCCGCCGTTCTCCAGCAGGTGGATGTTGATCCCGGGCACGAAGGTGAGGACCATCGCGACCGCGATCGTCTCGCCCATGGCGCGGCCGAGCCCGAGCATCGCGCCGCCGATCATGCCGGAGCGCCCGTAGGGCAGCACCGCCATCCGGATCGTCTCCCAGCGGGTGGCGCCGAGCGCGAGCGCGGCCTCGACGTTGGCCCGCGGCACCTGCAGGAACACCTCGCGCGAGATCGACGAGATGATCGGCAGAATCATGATCGCGAGCACCACGGAGGCCGTGAAGATCGAGTTCTTGCCGGGAGAGTCGCCCCCGAACAGCGGGATCCAGCCGAGGACCCCGTTCAGGAACTTGCTGATCCCCTCCATGTGCCGGGAGAGGAAGACCAGTCCCCAGAGCCCGTAGACGATGCTCGGCACCGCCGCGAGCAGGTCCACGACGTAGCCGAGCCCGGAGGCGACGCGCCGCGGCGAGTAGAACGAGATGAACAGCGCGATGCCGACCGCGACCGGCGTCGCGATGAGCATCGCGAGCAGCGACGACACGACCGTCCCGAACGCGAGCTGCGCGATGCCGAACTCCGGCGGCGTCGCGTTCGGGTTCCATTCCTCGGCGGTCAGGAAGTTCGCCTTGTTGTCCTGCAGCGCCGGGATGGCCTTCCACACGAGGAAGACCGCGATCGCGGCCATGATCAGCAGCACGGTGATGCCGGAGCCGCGGGCCGCCGAGACGAAGATCTTGTCTCCGGCCCGTCCGGTGCTCATCCGCCTTCCGGCGGCACGGCGGTCGACGCCGGCGGCCGCGCCGACGCCGGTCTCGCTCGTCACGGGACGTCCTCCTTCGATCATGTCGGCGGAACCCGCATCGGCCCCGCCGCCGATGTTCTCGGCGGCGGGGCTGCGGTTCCCGTCTTCTGCTGTCAGGACAGGGCCTTCACGGACGCCTGGACCTTGGTCAGCACGCTCTGGGGGAGCGGCGCGTAGCCCTTGTCGGTCAGGATCTTCTGGCCGTCCGCGCTGGAGGTGTAGGTGAGGAAGGACTTGACGAACTTGCTCTGCTCGGACGGCAGGCCCTTCTCACACGCGATCTCGTAGGTGACCAGGACGATCGGGTAGGCGCCCGGCTCCTTGGTCGCGTAGTCGATCTTCAGCGCGACATCGTTGCCGGTGCCGGTGACCTGCGCCCCGGCGACGGCCTTGGACGCGCTGTCGGGCGACAGCTCGGCGAACTCGCCCGCGCCGTTCTTGACGTGCGCGGTCTGCAGCTTGTTGTTCTCCGCGTACGACATCTCCACGTAGGAGATCGCGCCCGCGGTGCTCTTCACCTGGCTGGTGACGCCGTCGGACTTCGGCGCGCCCTGGCCGGTGGAGTTCGGCCACTTCTTGGCCTTCTCCCACGTCCAGGTCTTCGGCGCGGTGGTGTTCAGGTAGTTCGTGAAGTTCTCCGTGGTGCCGGACTCGTCCGAGCGGTAGATCGGCTTGATCGGCTCGGACGGCAGCTTGGCGCCGTCGTTCTCCTTGGCGATCGCCGGATCGTTCCAGGTCTTGATCTTGCCGGAGAAGATGCTCGCGAGCGTCTCGGGCGAGACCTTGAGACCGTCCACGCCCTGCACGTTGTAGACGACCGCGATCGGGCCGACGACCATCGGCAGGTTCAGCGCGTTGCTCCCCTGGCAGCGCTTCTGCGCGGCGGTGGCCTCTTCGGGCTTGAGGGACGAGTCGGAGCCGGCGAACGCCACCTGCCCGCTCGTGAACGCCTGGATGCCCGCGCCCGAGCCGCTCGGGTTGTAGTTCAGGTTGGCGCCCGCGCACTTGGAGGAGTAGAGCTTCGTCCACTCCTCCATCGCGTTCTTCTGCGCGCTCGACCCGGCAGCGTTGACGCTGGCCTTCGCGCAGTCGATGTCGCCGGACGGCGCAGCGCTCGAACTCGCCGTCGTGTTGTTGTCGCTCCCGCAGGCGGAGAGGGCCAGCGCCCCCGCTACGACAACACCGCCGAGGGCGGCGAGTCGGGAACCGTTCTTCACCGGAGGGTCTCCTTGAGTTTCGTCGGGCGGGTCTCCCGAGCCGCCCCGGCCCATGTCGACCGGACGACGGGTTCGCCGTCGAATGCGACGCTAGGCAGGCGAGGTGACCAGCCGCCCCGATCCAGGTGAACGGCAAATGAACGCAGACGAGCACAGTTGCGAAGAATGCCCCGATTTGCCGTGGCCGCCGGGTTAACATCGCAGCTCATCACCCCAAAATCCCGGTCGAGACATCCCCCGGCAGGGTTGACCGGCGGGCATCCGGGGAACCACGGGTCGCCCCAGGTGGCAGGCACGGTTCGAGGCCGCAGAGCAGCACCGAACCGAACGCTCGAACGAGGGCGAGAGCTAACACGAGAGCAAACCCGACACGATGGCGGAGTTAACGAAGCAGCGGAACTCTCAAACCCGCTAGGCCGCCACACGAGGACGGCCCGCCCGAAGGGCCACAGCCCCTGCCCCAGCGACAAGCCCCACACAGCCAGAAGCACTCAAACGCCGACAAGCACCCACACGATGAGGGCCCAGGGCCGCAAGCACGCTCCGAGCGCGGCCGCGGGTCATAGCGCCCACGCGGCAGGTGCCCGCACGGGAGCGATCATGCAACGGAAAGCCTCCGCACGGCAGGGGCCTCCGCACGGCAGGGGCCTCCGCACGGCGAAGGCAAGGTCGTGCGCAGGGCGTCCCTGCGGCAAGGAGGAGCCGTTCAAGGGCTTCATGCAGCGAGGACGACGTCCAGCAGGGCCTTCATGTGGCGGGGGACCGTGCGGCGGGCCGTTCACCGGAGGCTTCGTATCGCCGGGTCCATCCGTAGGGCGCGGAGCCGGTGCTGCCTCCGAGGCTCGGCCATGCGGCGAAAGAGCGGCCTCGTGGTGGGGCCCTGTAACTGGGGGCCACGTAGCGGGGCGCGGAACAGCCGTCCGGCCCGGGGCGGCCATGCAGGAGAGGCTGCCGTGCGGCGAGGGCCTTCGTGTGGCGGGGCCCTTCATACGGCAGGGACCTTCGTGTGGCGGGACCTTCTTGTGGCCGGGGTGGTCGTGCGGAGGGCGGCTCTGCGGCGGGAGCGATCATGCGGAGAGGGCCGTTCGGTAAGAGTTTGCGCGTGACGGGGGCCTTCGCGTGACCGGGGGCCTTCGCGTGACCGGGGGCCTTCGCGTGACCGGGGGCCTTCGCGTGACCGGGGGCCTTCGCGTGACCGGGGGCCTTCGCGTGACCGGGGGCCTTCGCGTGACCGGGGGCCTTCGCGTGACCGGGGGCCTTCGCGTGACCGGGGGCCTTCGCGTGACCGGGGGCCTTCGCGTGACCGGGGGCCTTCGCGTGACGGTGAGCGCACTGCGACCAGGTGGCCGTTCAGCAAGGGCGACATTCAGCAGGGACGGGCTGCATCGGGAGGTGATCACGGGGTGCCCGTGCGGCCGAAGGGGCCGCAGTGGGGGTGATCGTGGGGTGCGGCCGGGTCTGAGGCTGGGAGCGTCGTGCGGCGGGGTGGTTACTTGGTGGTGGTGTACATGACGTCTACGGCGTGGTGGGTGAAGCCCAGGGAGGCGTAGAGGCGGACGGCGGCGGTGTTGGACTCGTCCACGTAGAGCATGATCTGGTCCATGCCGATGTCGCGCAGGTGGTGCAGGCCACGCAGGGTGAGCGTGCGGCCGAGTCCGAGGCCCTGGGCGGACGGGTCGACGCCCACGACGTAGACCTCGCCGACGCGGCCCGGGTGCACCTTCGTCCAGTGGAAGCCGGCGAGCCGTCCGTCCCGCTCGGCGAGGAAGAAGCCGGCCGGGTCGAACCAGTCCTCGGCCTCGCGCTCGCGGACGTCATCCATCGTCCAGGCGCCCTGCTCCGGATGGTCGGCGAACGCGCGGGCGTTCACCTCCAGCCAGGCCGCCTCGTCCCGGCCCGGCTCGAAGGCGCGGAGCGTCACGCCCTCGGCGGCGCGAGCCTCCGGCAGCGGGTCGACCGCCGGGCGGCGCATCTGGAACAGCACGCGGGACCGCTCCATCCCCTCGGCGGAAGCGAGCGCCGCCGCCGCCGGAAGATCACCGTGGGCCCACACTCGCAGCGGCCCGCCGGCCTCGTCACGCAGAGCGCGCAGCAGCGCCCGTCCGTGCCCCCGGCGCCGACACTCCGGGTGGACGACCAACTCGCCGGCCGCGGGCTCCTCCTCGGAAGCCGGATCGAAGTGCGCGTAGGCCACGACGGTCCCGCCGTCGGACACCGCGAGCCCGGACCGTCCGCCCCGCAGAGCCAGCAGGGCGTGCTCCGACAGCGGGCCCACCCCGTCGGCATCGGTCGCGACCCTGGCCAACTCCAGCGCCCCGGCCACCTCGGCGTCCCCCAGCGTCCCGCGCGCCCGCAGCTCACTCACGTCCCACACCCTATGCCGACGCCAATACCTGCCCCGCGAACGCCCCAACCCGGCGCCCACTCCTGACCAACCTCACTCTGCACACCCCGCATCCTGACCGGCCCCGCCCACAGCCCGATGACCGCCGCACCCCCAATAACCGCCGTGCCCCTTTAACCGCCGTGCCCGATCTCCGCTTCACCTCGATCAGCCCGCACCCCGGGTCAGCCCGGACCCCGGGTCAGGCCGCCCCCCAGTCAGGCCGCCCCCCAGTCAGGCCGCCCCCCCAGTCAGCGCTGCTCCTGATCAGCGCCCCAGCCGATCAGCACCCACGCCCGAACAACACCGCGCCCGAACAGCCCGCCCACCGTCGGCACCGCGCCCGAAAAACATCCCGCCCGGACAGCACCCCGCCCGGACAACACCCCGCCCGGACAGCAGCCCGCCCGTCCGACCGGCGTCGCGACCCGGACGGCGCATCTGCTGTTCGATTTGTCACAGAAACGTCACCAGGTTGCTGGGTTGCGTATGCCGGGCGAATCTAGCGTCCTCAGAATGATTCGACGACGCACCTTTCTGGCCTGCGCCGCGGCGGGGCTGACAGTCGTGGGCGTGGCCGCGCAACCCGCCGCCGCGCGGCCCGCGCCGACCGCGTCCGTGCGGCTTCTCGCGCTGAACGACTTCCACGGCAACCTCGAACCCCCGTCCGGGAGCTCGGGGACGGCGATCGACGAGAACGGCGCCTCCGTCCCCGCCGGCGGCGCCGCCTACGTCGCCGCGCACCTCAAGCAGCTGCGCAACCGCGACACCCTCACCGTCGCGCAGGGCGACCTGATCGGCGCCTCGCCGCTGATCTCGGCCGCCTACCACGACGAGCCGTCCGTGCAGTTCCTCGGCGACGCCGGCGTCACGGCGTCGGCGGTCGGCAACCACGAGTTCGACGAGGGCTACCAGGAGCTGCGGCGCATCCAGAACGGCGGCTGCCACCCCGTCGACGGCTGCTCCCCGGCGGGCAAGTGGCGCGGCGCGAAGTTCGACTACCTCGGTGCGAACGTCCTGCTGAAGAAGAACGACCGGCCCGCCGTCAGGCCGTGGACGATCCGCCGCGTCAACGGCGTCCGGGTCGGCTTCATCGGCCTCGTCACCAAGACCACCCCGAGCATCGTCACGGCCGAGGGCATCAAGGACCTGAAGTTCCAGGACGAGGTGGACGCCGCGAACCGGGCCGCGCGCGAGCTGAAGCGCCGGCACGTCCGCGCGATGGTCGTGCTCGTGCACGAGGGCGACCAGGTCAAGTCCGGCGAGCGGCCGGACGAGTGCGGCGTCGTGCCCGGCGCCGGGACGCGCATCGCCCAGCAGGCCGACCCCGAGATCGACATGGTGCTGTCGGGGCACACCCACCAGCAGTACCTCTGCTCGGTCAAGGACCCGGCGGGCAACGCGCGGCTGTTCTCCTCCGGCTCCTCCTTCGGCCGCGTCATCACCGAGGTGAACCTCAAGGTGGACCGGCGGACCGGCGACGTCGTCCGGTCCTCGGTCAACGCCGACAACCACGTCGTGACGCGGGACGTCCCGCCGGACCCGGCGACGCAGACGTTCGTGCAGACCTGGAAGGACCGGGTCTCCGTGATCGCCGACAAGCCCATCGGCAAGATCACCGCGGATCTGACCCGGACCCCGTCCCCCGCGGGCGAGACCGCGCTCGGCGACGTCATCGCCGACGGGCAGCTCGCCGGGACCAAGGACCTCGGCGCGCAGGTCGCGCTGATGAACCCGGGCGGCGTCCGCACCGACCTCGTCTACAAGGCGAGCGGCTCGGAGGGCGACGGGGTCGTCACCTACGGCGAGGCGTTCGCCGTGCAGCCGTTCAGCAACGTGATGGGCGTGACGTCGCTGACGGGCGCGCAGATCGACGCCCTCCTGGAGCAGCAGTGGACGGCCGCGGGCGAGAAGATCCTCCAGCCGTCGGCGAACCTGCGCTTCACCATCGACCGCGGCAGGCCGGTCGGCGACCGCGTCTCGGCGATCACCATCGACGGGACCCCGGTCGACCCGGCCGCCACCTACAAGGTCGCGGCGAACAACTTCCTGCTCGGCGGCGGTGACGGCTTCTCCGTCTTCACCGAGGGCAAGGACCAGGTCCTCGGCGCCATCGACCTGGACGCGTTCGTCGCCTACTTCACCGCCCAGGGAACGATCTCCCCGCCCGCGCTGAACCGCATCTCCGGCCAGTGAGCATGCTTTCCGGCCGGTGAGCATGGTCGCGGAACAGCGGCACGATCTCGGCCCAAAGAGCATTGCTTTCCGGCCCCGTGATCACGGCCTCGGCCCCGTGAGCACAGCCTCCGCTCGGCAAGCGTGACGCCGGCCCGGCGAGCATGATCTCGGCCGAGCGAGCATGCTTCCGGGCCGGCGAGCACGACCTCGGCCCGGCGAGCACGACCTCGGCCCGGCGAGCACGACCTCGGCCCGGCGAGCACGACCTCGGCCCGGCGAGCACAGCCTCGGGGCGGCGAGCGTGATCTCGGGCCGGTGCGCGTGGTTCCGGGTCGGTGGGCGTGGTCTCGGGGCTGGGAGCACGCGTGGCCCGTGTGCCGGGCGCCTCAGGGGCGTCCAGGCGCACGGGCCGCGCGCGTGTCGGCTCAGCGTTTCGGCTTGGGGAGCCGGGGCTCACGCGCCGAAGAAGTGGACGACGTAGTAGACGGCCGCCGCCACCGCCGCGGCCGCGGGCATCGTGAGCACCCACGCGACGAGGATGTTGCCGGCGACGCCCCAGCGGACCGCGGAGAGCCGCTTGGTGGCCCCCGACCCCATGATCGCCGAGGTGATCGTGTGGGTGGTGGAGATTGGAGCGTGCCAGATGAAGGCGGTCGCGTACAGGACGACGGAGGCGGTCGCTTCGGCGGCGAAGCCCTTCGGCGGATCGACCTCGATCACCTTGCGGCCCAGCGTGCGCATGATGCGCCAGCCGCCCGCGTAGGTCCCGGCCGACAGCGCCCCCGCGCACGCGATGATGACCCACCAGGGGACCGAGTTGCCGTCCGAGTGCCCGGTCGTGACCAGCGCGAGGACGATGATGCCCATCGTCTTCTGGGCGTCCTGCAGACCGTGGCCGAGCGCCAGGGACGCGGCGGACATGGTCTGCGCGATGCGGAAGCGGCGGCCGACCCGGCTCGGGTTGGACCGCCGGAAGATCCACAGGATCGCGACCATGACCAGGTAGGCGAGGCAGAACCCGACCACCGGCGACACCACCATCGGCACCGCGACCTTGTCGACGACGCTCGACCAGTTGACCTCCGACAGCGAGGCCAGTCCGGCGCCGACGACCCCGCCGATCAGCGCGTGCGAGGACGACGACGGCAGCCCGAAGTACCAGGTGATCAGGTTCCAGGTGATCGCGCCCAGCACTCCGGCCGCGACGACGGTGAGGCCGTGCAGGCCGGTCGGCGGCGTGATGACCTCGCTGATCGTCTTGGCCACGCCGACGCCGAGCAGCGCGCCGATCATGTTCATCGCCGCGGCCATGCCGAGCGCCACCCGCGGGGTGAGCGCCCGGGTCGAGACCGCCGTGGCGATCGCGTTGGCCGCGTCGTGGAACCCGTTGGTGTAGTCGAACACCAGGGCCACCACGACGACGAGGATCAGCACCGCCATCTGCGCGCCGGACCGCAGCCCGAGCGCGCCCGCGATCATGACGACCAGCACGCCGGCCAGGAGGAGCAGCCAGGCGCGTCCGGAGACCCGGCGGGTCGCCTGCTCGCCCAGCGTCTCGGCGGTGGCCGGGGACTCTCGGGTGAGGGTGGCGCCGGGGTCCTCGGCAGCGCTCATGATTCCTTGACCGCTATGGTCTCGACCGTGTTCGCCACGTGCTCGAAAGCGTCGGCGGCGTCCTCCAGCCGGTCGATGACCTGCTTGAGCTTCAGCACGGTCAGGGTGTCGTACTCGCCGCTGAACAGCTGGGCCAGCAGCTTGCGGTAGACCTGGTCGCCCTGGTTCTCCAGCCGGTTGATCTCGATCCAGTACTCGTTGAGCTCCTTCATCGACCGCAGCCGGGGCATGGCCTCGGCGGTCAGCTCGGCGGCGCGCTCCAGGACCTCGACCATGTGGACGATGCCCTTCGGAAACTCGTCGATCTTGTAGAGGACGACGAGGTCCGCGGCCTCCTCCATCTCGTCCATGACGTCGTCGATCGTCGAGGCCAGCCGGTAGATGTCCTCGCGGTCGAAGGGCGTGATGAACGTTTCGTTCAACCGTCGCATGATCGCGTGGGTGTTTTCGTCGCCCGCGTGTTCGCAGGCGCGCATCTTCTCCGCGATCGCCGCCCGGTCGGCGCCGTCGCTGATGAGTTCCACGAGCAGCCTGGCGCCGGTGACCAGGTTGTTCGCCGAGTCGGCGAACATGTCGTAGAAGCTGTCCTCACGCGGCGTGAGACGCAAGCGCACGTCGTTCTCCTGATGTGCCGGAACAGTCCGCTGAGGATCGTAGGCGCAACCAGCCGTAAAAAGAACCTTTGCCCCGGCTTCGGCTGCTGTCCGCCATCCTCTCACCTACAAGGTTGCCCTAGATCAGGAGGTACATACCCCGCGAGAAGGCCCGTATCTGGAGGAAGGTTCGCCGTTTCGGGCCGTGCGGGGGGCCTGAGCGCACCGACAGCGATGATCAAGAGTGAGATTCGTTACAGTGCCGCTACCTGGGCGGCAAGCTTCGGCGTGACTGAAATGACGAACCGGGGACGCCCCGAAACGGCGTCCCCGGTTACGGTGCTTCAATCCTGTGGCGTCAGCTCACGCCGACCGGCGTCGCCGGACCGAACTCCGAGTACCATGTCGATCTCGGCGATGGTCAGCGGCCGCTCCGCCGCCGCCACCGCGCCGAGCATCTCGGCATAGAGTTCGATCTCATCCAGCGCGACGCGGTCGTGGACGCGCAGATCGAGATTCTGGCGCACCGCGTCCACCTCCGTTCGTTCCCCACACCCGACGTCGAGGCTACGCGTCTCGGCGCGGCGGGCACATGACCCAAGAGGGCCATTCGAGGGCCACCTCGCCCCTGCCCGTCCGGGGGAGGTCCGCGTGCACCGCCGGACGGCCGCACACCCGGTTTCAGGAGCCCGCACCCCGGACTGTCTAGCCTTCCCAGGTGGTGCCGATCTGATGCGCATGGCCCATTGACCATGGGACAAATCGCCCATGAGGCATGATGTCAAATGGTGCCAACGGGACGAGGCGTACCTATGAGACACGGCACGTATGAGCCACGGGCCGTCAGACGAGTGTGCGCGAACGGGGTCGGTCACCGCTCCTGCCGGAAGCCCGGCTGCGTTCCCTGGTGGAAGCCTCCGAGCATCTGCTCCAGCGGCGATTCGGGCAGGTCGCGGACCGTCAGCCGGGCCACGGTCGCGGCGTTGACGTCGGCCCCCGCGAGCCGCGCCGCCTGCCGCGCCACCGTCTGCTCGAACAGCACGCGGACCGTCCGCGCGTAGGCGAACTGCGGGTCGTCCCGCAGTCGCGAGAACCGGTTGAGCAGCTCGACGCGCAGTTCCTCGTCCAGCATGTAGAGGTCGCGTTCGGCGTAGCTCTGGAAGAGCTGGACCATGTCGCGGTCGCCCATCCCGGTGAACTCCAAAGTCCGCCCGAACTCGGCGCGGAAGGCGGGGTTGCCCGTGAGGAAGCCTTCCATCTCCGCCGCCGGACTGGAGCAGACCACCATGAACCGGGCCCTGCCCTGGCCCTCCGCGCCCTGCTTCATGTGGCGCAGCAGCTCCCCCACCACGCCGGGCGACCGGTCGAGGAGGTGCGCCTCCTGGATGAGCAGCACCCCGCCGAGCGCCTGCTCGATCATGCTCGCGACCCGGTTCTCGGTGTCGACCCGGTCGCGCCCCGCCAGGTGGACGGGGCGGCAGGCGACCACGTGCCCGGAGTTCAGCAGCCCGAGCGCCGCGTAGATCCCGCCGACGAGGCCGGCGACGGTCGTCTTGCCGGTGCCGGGCGGCCCCGTGAAGACCAGGTGCCGCGCGTCGCCGTCGGTCATCCCGTACCGGGCCCGGTCGGCCGCGAGCCCCGCCTCCTCGGCGAGCTCCGCCACCGCCTCCTTGACGTCCTCCAGCCCGGTGAGCTGGTCGAGGCGGTGCAGGTAGCCGTCGATGTCGCCGGGCGGGCGCAGCGCCGGCTCGATGCCCTCGGCGACGCCTGTGAGGTCGTCCGGGGTCAGCACGAGCCGGTCGTGGGACGCCCCGGCGCGCTCCATGTTCCGCTGGGCGGCCTGGTCCAGGTACGCCTCGACCAGCCGCGCGTTGACCAGGTCGCCCGGCCCGCGCAGCCGCTCCAGGTCGGCGCGGACCACCTCCAGGGCCGCCGCGCCGATCGTCACGCGCCGCTCCTCCGCCAGCAGGTGCAGCAGCGTCATCCGGTTGTCGAGGTCGCCGAAGTCGGGCAGCCGGTGGACGCGGAACGACTGCACGAGCTTCGGATGGTCCTGCAGCATCCGCTTGTAGGCGCGCGGCTCGCAGGTCGCGATCACCGGCGTGGTGTTCACCGGGTCGCGCCGGGCGCGCCGCACCGCGCCGACGAGCGCGGCCGGGTCGGACGTGCCGGCGAGGGCCACGTCCAGCCGCTCGAAGAGGATCACCGGACCCGGCTGCCCGAGCAGCTGCCCGAGCCGGTCCGGCGGCGCGTTGCGGACGTCCTCGGCGTCGTGGGCGCGGATCGACCCGTCGCCGAGCCCCGCGTTGGCCAGCGTCAGCGCGATCATCCGGGCGAGCCGCCGCTGCCCCGAGTGCGGGGCGCCGACCAGCAGCACGCCGGGGACGCCGGACCTGATCGAACTGGGCGCGCCGTCCACGCGGGTGCGCTCGACGTCGTCGCCCGCCGGGGCCTTCCACACCTCGGCCTGCGCCTTCAGGTCGCCGAGGAGCACGGCCGCGTCGTGCTCGCCGTACACGAAGCCGAACCCGAACCGCTCCAGGACGCGGCGGGTGCTGCGGTCGCTCGGCGGCGGGATCTCGTGGACGGGCTGGTCCGGCGACGGCGTGTCGTCCAGGAAGTCGAAGCCCCCGACCATCGTGCTGGACATGACCTTCGTCCCAGGGCCGCCGCCGGGGACGGGCTGCCCAGGGACGGGGGGCACGGGACTGGGGGGCACGGGGCCTGGCGGGGCGTCCTCGATGTCTCCCGGGCCGAGGATGCGCGTCCCCGGCGGCTGGCCCGGTGCGCCCGGCTGGCCCGGCTGGGCCGGTTGGCCCTGCTGGCTTGGCTGCGGGGGGCCGCCCTGGTCCTCCATGCGCGTCGCGTACGGATCGAAGGCCTGCGGCTGCGGCTCGGGCACGGGCGGCGCGGGGTTCGCCGGGCCCGGCGGGATGTTCGGCTGCGCGTTCGGCTGGGGCGGCGGAGCCGAGCCCGCGGGCTGGTATCCCAGCACCGTGTACGGCGGCACGAAGTTCTCGTCCTGCTTCTCCTCCTCCGGAGGGGAGAAACCGCCGAGCTCCTGCGGGGGCCCGGGCGTGTGACTCGCCTGGACCGGCTCGGGCGCGACCGGCTGGCCCGGAACCGGCGCGGGCGGAACCGGACTCTGCATCGGCGCCGGCGGGGCCGGATTCTGCATGGGCGCCGGGTTCTGCATCGGCGCCGGCGGAGCCGGATTCTGCCCGGGCGCGGGCGGCACAGCACCGTGGCGCTGGAAGCCCAACTCGGTGTACGGCGGCGCGACGTTGCCGTCGTCCCTGTCCTCCTCGGCGGGCGAGTGGCCGCCCATCCCCGGGTCCGGGGACGCGAACCCCGGGGGCCCCGAGGGCGGCGGGGAGGCGAACGCGGCCTGCTGGCCATGGCTGGGCGCGGGGGCATGCCCGGCGGCCGGGCCGGGCGCGTTCTCCCAGCCGGGCTGGGCGGGCGGCTGGACGAACGGGCGGCCGGGCTCGGACGGCGCGAAGTTCGCCCCGGACGCCTCCTGCGGCGACGCGCCGGGGGCCAGGCCGGGCTGGCTCGGCATGTTGAACGGGGACGGCTGCGGCGGCGCCGGATTGGACGGCGGCGCGCTCGTCGGCGCGGCGGCCGTGGCGCGGGCCCGGTCGCGTCCGATGATCCCCGCGACGACCGCCGTCGGGACGGGGAAGCCGCGCGGGCGGGCGGGCATGCCGCCGAGCCGGCACCACGCCAGGTCGACCTCGTACATGGCGGCGAGCAGCGACTCGGCACCCGGACCGGATCCGGCGGCCGACCTCAGCGGCTCCGGGAGCCGCATGTCCTGCGGCCACAGGCGGCGCAGCGGGTGCCCCTTCTGCTGCGACACCGCCTGCACGCTGTAGCGGATCTCAGGGTCCAGCCAGGGCACGATGGTGCCGACCATGTCCTTGCGGACGACGTCCAGGTCGGCGGCGAGCAGGGCGGCGGCCACGAGCCGGGGCTCGATGTAGGCCGGTTCGGCGGGGTCGCCCGACAGGTCGGCAATCAGCTCGCTGAGCGTGTAGAAGGCGTGCCGGAAGTTGTCGCCCGGCGAACTCTCGTTCCTCAGCGCGGGCACCAGGTTGGGCGGGCACCGCGTCAGCCACTGCTGGACGATCGCCTGGTCGCCGTAGGGCAGCGCGCCGTAGTCGACGGTCGGGTTGGACAGGGTGGCGCCGAGGATGGCGAGCAGCGCGTCCGCCCTCACCTGGAACCGGACGTCGTCGCGGAGCGCGCTGGCGACGGCCCACATCGTCCGCAGGACCACCACCGCGGCGTCCACCCGGCTGGCGCGCAGCCGCTCGGCGTAGAGCGCGACCAGCGTCTCCAGGGCGGGCGGGGTGAGCCAGCGCGGGCCGTCCACGTCGGGGAGGGGCCTGGCGCGGTAGGGCTTCCACAGGTCGAGCATCTGGGCGTCCAGCCGCGAGTCGAACGCGGGCGCGGCGGAACACCACAGCATCACGCCCCAGGCGACGGCGACGGTGGACGGCGTCTCGCTCGTGAACTCCCGCCACCAGTGCGGGTAGTCGGGCGCCGCCAGCGTGGCGGCGGACTCCACGGTCGAGCGGACCCGCGAGGTCAGCTCCGTCGCGAACCCGTGCGCGACGAAGGGCAGCCCGGAAGGCGGATCGTAGGAGAAGTCGGGCCCCGCCGGGATGACGTGCGGCGGCAGCGCCGGGACCTGCCCGGCCCCCTGCTGCGCGGGCCGCCCGGCCATCCGGACGGTGGGGATGCGCGGCGGCGGGCACAGGTACCACTGACCGTCGGACGGGTGCAGCCGGTACCAGCGGGCCCAGGCGCCGAACAGCCACCACGTCCCGTCGGGCAGGACGAGCATGCGTCCCGCGATGGCGTGATGGCGCTGCTGCGGAGGCGCCGACGGCCACCACGCGGCGGCCACCATCGCCCTCGTGTCGCGCTCTGCCTCCGCGAACGGATCGTGCCCCGCCTGGGGGCTGGGCGGCGGAGCACTGCCATAGCCCGGTCCCCACACCACGATGGTCATCGTAGTCAGCAGAATCCGGCCGAGGCTCCCCCCAGCCGCGGTTTCCGCACGTTCTCGCAGGTCAGACGATTATCAGAGGCAGGGAAACAACCAGATCCGGCAAGCCGCAACACACTCCGCCCCGCCCCCCGTTTCCACCCGCGCCGTCCAGCCCCCGCAAGGCCGAGTCCCCCAGAACCGCGCCGTTCAGGCCCCTTGGGCAGCGCCGTCCCACCAGACCCGCGCCGTTCAGCCCACTCGGCAGCGCCGCTCCACAACGCCGCGCTGTTCTCCCAGAGCCATTCCACAGAGCCGCACCGTCACACAGAGCCGCACCGTCACACAGAGCCGCACCGTCACACAGAGCCGCACCGTTCAGCCCACTGGGCAGTGCCGACCTACAAGGCCCGCGCCGTTCAGCCCCCACTCGGCAGCGCTGTTATTCAGAGCCGCGCGGTTCCCCAAGCTGTTCCACAGAGCCGCGTTGTTCAGGCCTACTGGGCGGCGCCGTTCAGCCCACTCGGCGGCGCCGTGCTGCAGAGCCGGGCGTGTTCAGGCCCACTGGGCGGTGCGGTGGCGTTCGGCCTTCTGGATGTAGACCTCGGGCGTGTACCGCAGGACGGCGCGGTCGTCGTCGGTCAACTCTCGGACGATCTTGCCGGGGGTGCCGGCGACGAGCACCCCGGACGGGATCTTCTTGCCGGGCGGGACGAGCGCGCCGGCCGCGATGAGCGTCCCGGAGCCGATGCGGGCGCCGTTCAGCACGATGGCGCCGATGCCGATGAGCGAGCCGGTCTCGACATGGGCTCCGTGCACCATCGCCTTGTGGCCGAGGCTGACCCGGTCCTCCAGGACGGCCGGCATGCCCGGGTCGGAGTGCATGCAGCTGAGGTCCTGGATGTTGCACTCCTCGCCGACGACGATCTCCTCGTCGTCGCCGCGCAGCACCGAGCCGTACCAGACGCTGGACGCGCGGCCCAGCGTCACCCGTCCGACCACGACCGCGCCGGGCGCGACCCACGCGGTGGGATCGATCTCCGGCCGGTCCTCGCCCAAGGCTCCCAGGTAGCTCATGGCGCCGATGGTAGTCGGCCCCCGGTGGAGCGTTTTCTCCGTAGATTGGATAGTTTGTCGCGCACGCCCATGTGACGAAACGGCAGCGAGAAGTGCGTTCCGGTTGCGCGAATGGGGTGGACCGGACAAGAGTCGTCCTGACGTTTCCCACCGTGGGCCGCTCACCGGCGGGTGAGGATCGCAACTCAACCGACCCTGACGGGGCGCCGACCCCCGCCAACGACCCCCAAGGCATCATGAGCAACGAAGCCGAAATCCTGCCGAACCTCCTCCAAGAAGAGTCCTTCGAGATCGTCATGCGCGGCTACAACCGCCGCCAGGTCGACGACTACATCGCCCGCGCCCAGCAGAAGCACCGTGAACTAGAGGCGCGGCTCGCCCGCGCGCAGGACGAGGTCGAGCGGATCCGCCGTGAGATGGCCGAGGTCCGGGAGGCCCGCAAGCCGACCGGCGACGACCTGAGCGACCGGCTCCGGCAGATCATCAACCTCGCCGAGGACGAGGCCCAGGAGAAGCTGGCCGAGGCCGAGGCCAAGGGCGGCGAGATCCGCAAGGACGCCGAGCGCGAGTCCAAGCGGATCATCGACGAGGCCCGCTCCAACGCCGACCGGAACCTCGCGCAGGCGCAGGAGAAGGCCGAGCACGTGCTCGCCTCCGCCGAGAAGGAGTCCGACAGCGTCCTGTCGTCCGCCAAGCAGGAGGCCGAGCAGACGGTGACCAGTGCCCGGCTGGAGGCCGAGCGCACCCTCACCGCGTCCGAGCGCCGCGCCAGCGTGATCAACGAGGGCGCCACCCAGCGGCTCACCGCGCTCACCAAGAACCACACCCAGGCCCTCCAGCGCCTCACCGAGATCAGCGACACGCTGCACCGGCTGCTGACCGCCGAGAACGAGGCGGGCCCGCTGGAGAAGATGGTCGAGGACGCCGTCCGGCAGAGCCCGGTGCCCCGCAAGCAGGCGCAGCCCGCGCAGGCGGCCCCCGCGCAGCCCGCGTCCGGGGCCAAGCCGGCGCCGGCCCCCGCCAAGCCCGCCCCGGCCAAGCCTGCCGCGGCCAAGCCCGCCTCTCCCGCCGCTCCGGCTCAGGCAAGCCCGGCGCAGCCCGGCCCGGCCAAGCCGAGCCCCGCGGCGACGAGCCCCGCACAGGCGAGCCCGTCCCAGACGAGCCCGTCGCCGACCGACCCGTCACAGGTGAGCCCGTCCCAGACCGGCCCGGCCAAGTCGAGCCCGCCGCAGGCGAGCCCCGTGCCGACGGCCTCGCCGCAGGCCAGCCCGCCGCAGACCGCGCCGCCGGTCAAGAAGCCCGAGCCGTCCCCGGCCGCCGACGCCCCCGCGCCGCAGGCCAAGCCCTCCCGCCCGGACGAGGACTCCGGCGGTCCCGCGACCACCCCCATCCCGCCCCAGCAGCGCGGCCCCATCGAGCTGTAGAGCAAGAGCAAGAGCGAGCGCGAGTTGTAGAGCGTGCATGCCGCCGTCGGGCGGTGCGCCGGGTCCTGAGCAGGCCGGGCGCACCGCCCGACGCGTTTTCCGGGATCCGGCGTTATATAGGATCTTGATCGTGAGCAAACGGACCCATCCGCGCGGAACCGCCCGCCCGGTCAGGCTTCTCGGGGACCCGGTCCTGCGCACCGAGTGCGACCCGGTCCGGACGTTCGACGCGTCCCTGGAGCGCCTCGTCGACGACATGTTCGTCACCATGTACGAGGAGGACGGCGCCGGCCTCGCCGCCAACCAGATCGGCGTCGGCCTGCGGCTGTTCGTCTACGACTGCGAGGACGACCGGGGGCGCCGCCACATCGGCCACGTCGTCAACCCGACGCTGGTGGCCGCCGACGGCGAGCGGGTGGTCGAGTCGGAGGGCTGCCTGTCGGTCCCCGGCCTGCGCTTCGACACCCCCCGCCACCAGCACGCCGTCGTCGAGGGCGTGGACGTGAAGGGCAGGCCCGTCCGCGTCGGGGGCACCGGCTACTTCGCCCGCTGCCTCCAGCACGAGTGCGACCACCTGGCGGGCGCGGTCTACATCGACGTGCTGTCCGGGGACGCCCGCCGCGAGGCGATGCGGGCGATCCGCGCCCTCCGCGACTAGGCTGCGTTCGCGAGTCCCGGCCCGCTTCGCTCGCCTGGCGGCTCGCTACGTGACCAGGCCTGAGCGAACGCGGCATCACTTCGCGATCAGCCCGGTTCGGCTCAACTCCGGTTTCGCTCAACTCCGGCTTCGCCGCACCGGGCGGGTCACGCGTTCGCGGCCGAAGCCACTTCGAGACGGGCCCTGGGCGCCCCGAGCGCGGGCACGCGCGGTCCCGTGCGGTCCCGTGCGATCCACCTGTCCGGCGCGGGCGCTCAACCTTTCCTCTGCCCGCGTTCAGGGGGCATTCAGGTTGGGATGGAAGCCTCTGCGATGATGTGGAAGGGGACTGTGCCAGTGGTTGAACGTACGGCGAACGGCGGAAGGGCGGCGGAGGCGACGCTGCTCGTCGTCGAGGACGAGCCCAACATCCTGGAGCTCCTCGCCGGCAGCCTGCGCTTCACCGGCTTCGACGTGATCACCGCCACCAACGGCGCGGACGCGGTGCGGTCGGCGCGGCGGCACCGTCCCGACCTGATCGTGCTGGACGTGATGCTGCCCGACATCGACGGGTTCGACGTCGCGCGGCGGCTGCGGTCCGGCGGCGACCACACCCCGGTGCTGTTCCTGACCGCGCGGGACGCCGTCCAGGACCGGATCAAGGGGCTGACCATCGGCGGCGACGACTACGTCACCAAGCCGTTCAGCCTGGAGGAGGTCATCGCCCGCATCCGGGCGGTGCTGCGCCGGTTCCGCGGCGGCGTGACCGAGCCGCCGCCGCGCATGGTGTTCGCCGACATCGAGCTGGACGAGGACAGCCACGAGGTGTGGCGCGGCGGCAGGCCCGTCCAGCTGTCGCCGACCGAGTTCAAGCTGCTGCGCTACTTCATGGCGAACGCGGGCCGGGTCGTGTCCAAGGCGCAGATCCTCGACCACGTGTGGAACTACGACTTCCGCGGCGACGCGGGCATCGTCGAGTCGTACGTGTCCGCGCTGCGCCGCAAGGTGGACAACACCGAGCCCCGACTGATCCACACGCTGCGCGGCGTCGGCTACGTGCTGCGCGAACCGTCGAGAACGGGCTGATGGCCACGCGGGCCTCCCCGGCTGCCGCCGCCCCTTCCGCGCGGCGGGGCGACGGCGGCGCGGCGCCCGCGGGGGGGCTCGTGCGGCTGTGGGCCCGCACCTCGCTGCGCGTCAAGCTGATCGCCGGGATGCTCGTGCTGGTCACGCTCGGCATGACCGTGATGAGCGCGGCGGGTGCGTCCGTGCTGCGGCAGTACCTCGTCGGACGGGCCGACGACCAGCTGCGCGGTTCGGTCGGGCGGGCGGTCGACCAGGTCGTCCCGCAGCTGCAGAGCGGGCAGACGCGGATCACCGTGCGGATCCCGAGCGAGATGTTCGGGCAGGTCCGCACGACCGACGGCCGCTCGCTCGGGCAGAACCTGGCGTGGAGCGAGTCCGGCCATCCGCGTCTGCCGGCGAACCTGAACAAGCACGTCGACCGGCCGTTCACCGTGACCGGGACCGGCGGGTCGACCTGGCGGATCCTGGCGGAGCCGATCCCCGGCGGCGCGGTGATCGTGCTCGCGTTCAGCCTGGAGGAGATCGACCGGACCGTCCAGCGGCTGGTGGTGATCGACGCGATCGTCGGGCTGGCGGTGCTGGCGGTACTGGCGGTGGTCGGCGTCGGCGTCGTCCGGGCCAGCCTGCGGCCGCTGTCGGCGGTGGAGGAGACGGCGGGCGCGATCGCGGCGGGCGACCTGTCCCGGCGCGTCCCGGAGGCCGATCCGGGGACGGAGATGGGCCGGCTCGGACGGTCGCTGAACACGATGCTGGGGCAGATCGAGGCGGCGTTCGGCGCACGCGCGGAGTCGGAGGCGGCGGCCCGGCGCTCGGAGGAGACGGCCCTGCGCTCCGAGGAAACAGCACGGCGCTCCGAGGAAACAGCACGGCGCTCGGAGGAAACGGCACGGCGCTCGGAAGAGACGGCGCGGCGCTCGGAGGAGCGGATGCGGCGGTTCGTCGCGGACGCCAGCCACGAACTGCGCACCCCGCTGACCGCGATCCGCGGGTTCGCGGAGTTCTACCGGCAGGGCGCGGCCCGCTCCCCCGAGGAGCTGAACCGGCTGATCGGCCGGATCGAGGAGACCGCGTCCCGGATGGGCCTGCTCGTGGAGGACCTGCTGCTGCTCGCCCGCCTGGACCGCCAGCGCCCGATCGAGCGGCGTCCGGTGGACCTGCTCGCCGTCGCCGCCGACTCTGTCCAGGAGGCGAGAGTCCTGGCACCCGAGCGCACGATCGATCTCACCGTCGAGGGAGGCATGGCGTACCAGGTTCTGGGGGACGAGCCGCGGCTGCGGCAGGTCCTCGGCAACCTGCTCACCAACGCGATCACGCACACGCCGGAGGGCACGCCGGTCGAGGTGCGGCTGTCGCCGGGCACCCTGCGCGGCGAGCCGGCCGCCGTCGCCGCCGTCGTCGACCAGGGACCCGGCCTGGCTCCCGAGCAGGTGGAGCGGGTTTTCGAGCGCTTCTACCGCTCCGACGAAGGACGCTCCCGCGACGACGGCGGCGCCGGTCTCGGCCTCGCCATCGTCGCCGCCCTCGTCGCCGCGCACGACGGCATCGTCCGGGCCGACTCCGCGCCCGGCGAGGGCGCGACGTTCTCGGTCGTCCTTCCGCTGGCGGAAGACTAGAGACGGCTTCTGGAAGACGCCGGCGGCATTCAGGAAACGTTCAGGATCGTGGGTTCCAATGGACTCACAGGGCGCGCCCCGGTCTCGACGGGGAGCGGGAGGCCGCGCCCTGGCCAACTTCGCGAACCACCAGCGGGCACGACCAGCGAGTACGACCGGCGAGCACGACCGGCGAGTCCCGGCGACGGACCGGTCACCGCGGCCGGAGGGGACCACCCTTCGGCCGCTTTTCCATTACATGCGGGTTCTTCAAGACATATAGGCGTTCAGCACACTTTCAGGTTGGCTCCAGGCAGCCTGCAGACCCGGGGCGCACTCTTCATGGTGAGAGAGCGACAGGGGGATCCGATGAACGCCGACCGGCCGCAGCAGCAGCCCTGGGAGCCGAGCAGACACGACCAGCCGGGCGAACCAGAACAGCCAGGCACCCCCGGGCAGCACGCCCAGCCCGGCGGACACGCCCAGCATGAACAGCAGGCACAGCACGGGCAGCAGGCACAGCACGGGCAGCAGGCACAGCACGGGCAGCAGGCAGGCCCTGGAAGGCCCGGCTTCGAGCCGCACCCGCAGTGGACGGGCACCGTCCCGCCGTCTCAGCAGCCGACGCCGCCGTCCCGTCCAGGCATGTTCGCCGCCCCGGGGGGTTTCGCAGCGGGTGCGCCCGGCACGGACGCGTTCGGCACCAGCACGGCCGGCCCGGGGATGTTCGGCACGGGGATGTTCGGCACGGCACGGCGCAAGCTCGCCGCGGTGGGGGCCGCGATGGCGCTGGCCCTGGGGGCGGGCGGCGCCGGCGCGGGCGCCGTGCTGGCGCTGACGCACAAGAGCACCGTCTACGCGAGCCCGACGGCCGTCTCGGGGGTCACGTCCAAGAGCACGACCGCGCAGGTCGCCGCCGCCGTCCAGCCGAGCGTGGTGTCGATCCAGGCGCGGACGGCGTCCGGCACGGAGGGCGGCTCGGGCGTGGTCCTGCGCTCGGACGGGGTGATCCTCACCAACGCGCACGTGGTGTCGGGGGCCCAGCAGGTCGCGGTGAAGTTCAGCGACGGCAGGACCGCGTCGGCGGAGGTCCTCGGCGCCGACAAGGCGGAGGACATCGCCGTGGTCAAGGCGCGGGGCGTGTCGGGCCTCAAGCCCGCGACGCTCGGCGCGAACCGCAGCGTCGCCGTCGGTGACCAGGTCCTGGCCGTGGGAAGCCCGCTCGGGCTGGACGGCTCGGTGACGTCGGGCATCGTCAGCGCCCTCGGCCGCGAGATCCAGGAGGGCGGCGACCAGCAGCAGCAGCTCCCGCCGGGCCTCCAGGGACAGCTGTCGCAACAGCAGCAGACCGTGATCAAGAACGCGATCCAGACGGACGCCGCCATCAACCCCGGCAACTCCGGCGGCGCGCTGGTGAACGCCGCGGGCCAGGTGATCGGCGTCAACACCGCCATCGCCACGTCCGGGAGCAGCGAGGGGAACATCGGGGTCGGTTTCGCCATCCCCGTCGACTCCGCCAAGAAGGCCGCCGACGCGATCATCGCCGGCGCATCGGTCTGACCCGGGACGCCGTCCGGCCAGGGCTCTGGGGGGAGCGGGCGGCGGACGGCGACCCGGGCCAGTAGGTCCTCCCGGCCGGGCCGGGCGGGAGGACCGAGCAAGGGAGAGCGGCCGCGTGACCTGCCTGTGAGTCACGCGGCCGCTCACACACGCCCCCGGCCCTTGGGATTAGTCGTGACTTGGGGGTGTGGGGCGCGGCTTGGGGATGGGGCGGCGGTTGAGTTTGGTCAGCATGCGTCGTGTCGTGAGGAGGTAGTACTCGCGCGGCAGCGTGCGGAGGCGCAGTGGGAGGCGCGGGTACACGAGGGCGATCGACCCGACGAGGAGCCGGAAGCGGCGCTCCCTCCGGGCGTCCCATCTCCACCCGTACTGCTCGCGGATCGGCGCGGGCATGAGCCCCGCGGTGAGCAGACGGATCGCCGCGAGTCCGGGTGCGTGCAGCGGACCGCCGGGCAGCCTCGGGTTGAGCACCTGCTCGGCGATGGCCCGCGACGCGTCGGTGATCTCCAGGCTCCGCAGCATGCTCGCGTAGTACTCGCGGAAGAGCGGATAGGTCCCCGGCATGCGGTCCTCCGGGCAGCCGAGGATCGTCGCGTAGATCTTGGTCTGCCGGTAGAACTCCTCCAGCTCCGCGTCGGTGAACGTCCGCCGGAAGACCGCCTGGTAGAACTGCACCGCCACCGCGAACAGCGTGGCCGCGACCCACACCTGCAACTCCGGGTCGTTCGCCTCGTAGCCGGGGCCCGTGACGGTCGAGTGCCCCTTGGTCACCAGGGCGCTGAAGGTCTCGGCCTCCTCCCGCGTCCCGAACTGCACCGCGTAGAGCCACCCCATGGTGTTGCGCAGCCTGCGCAGCGGGTCGTCCGCCGTGTAGCTGTGGTCGTAGACGCCCTGCGCCACCTTGGGATGCGCGGTCTGCAGCAACGACGCGGCCCCGCCCGCGGCGATCAGCACGCCCTCCCGCGTGACGACGCGGATGAGGTCGTCGTCCTGGAAGAGTCCGTTTTCATCGGCGCCGGGGTCGGCGTGGGCATCGGCAGGCGCGGTCATGGCGCCCATTGTAAGTAAGTACTTTCAGCTGACGCCAGTCGAGCCGTGGGACGGGCGTCGCGGGAGCGGCGGAGCGAAATTGACGCGACCGGGCCGATCCTTCCCTGCGACAATGGGGGCATGCCCGCCCAGATCCACATCCGAGGCTCGGTCTCCATTCCGGAGTCCGAGCTCGGCTGGCGTTTCTCCCGCTCGTCGGGGCCGGGCGGGCAGCACGTCAACACCAGCGCCACCGCCGCCGAACTCTCCTTCGACGTCGCGAACTCGCCGTCGCTCCCCGAGCCGCTGCGCGCCCGCGCCCTGGAGCGCCTCTCCGGCCGGCTGGTCCGGGGCGTCCTCACGATCCGCGCCGAGGAGTACCGCTCCCAGCAGCGCAACCGCGACGCCGCCCGCACCCGCCTCGCGACCCTCCTGGCCGAGGCGACGGCCCCTCCCCCGAAGAAGCGCGTCCCCAAGAAGATCCCTCGCGGCATCAACGAGCGGCGGCTGGAGAACAAGAAGCGCCGCAGCAACGTGAAGCGCCAGCGCGGCGCCCGCTGGGACTGACCCCCGCCGCATCCGCGGCCGCCCTAAAATGATCTTCATGTCTTCCGGGCTCGTCCTCATCGACCTCATGCCGCGCATCCTGGCGCTGCCGCTCGCCCCCCACTCCGGGGAGGACGTCCTCGACCGCTGCCGGGCGCTCGCCGGCGCGTTCCGCGCGCAGGGGCGGCCGGTCGCGCTCGTGCGCGTCGAGCGTCCGAACATCGCCGAGCAGCCCGCGGGCAGCGAGGTGGCGCCCGGACTCGAAGAGCCCGGCGACATCGTCGTCGTGAAGCGGACGATCGGCGCGTTCCACGGCACCGACCTGCACGAGCGCCTGCGGGAGCGGGGAGTGACGACGCTCGTCTTCGGCGGGCTCGTCACGACCATGGGCGTGGAGTCGACCGCGCGGGTCGCGAGCGACCACGACTACGAGCTGGAGTTCGTCGCGGACGCGATGTCCGACCGCACCGCCGAGGAGCACGACTTCGCCGTGCGCCGCACGTTCCCACGGTTCGGCACCGTCAGGAACACCGCCGACTACCTCTGACCAACCCCGGCTGGCCCTGACCACCCCGGCTGGCCCTGACCACCCCCGGCTGGCTCTGACCACCCCGGCTGCGGCTGGGGGGTTGGGGCGCCGCGGTGCTCGGTGGGGAGCACCGCGGCGCGTGGGGCTGGTCAGACCCTTTGCCAGTCAGACCCTTTGCCAGTCAGACCCTTTGCCAGTCAGACCCTTTGCCAGTCAGACCCGTTGCCAGAGGGCGGGGACGTTGGGCGGGGTCCAACCGGGCAGGGCGGTGTGGGCCTGGAGGCAGCGGTAGCTCGCGCCGTCGTAGGTCACCACGTCGCCGGCGTTGTACGCGGTGCCCGCGGCCCAGCTGCCGCTCGGGTCTCCGGGCCCGGGGTCGCCGGGGCCCGGGTCGCTGACGCGGCTGCCGACGTTGACGCCGGCCCACGCGTTCGCGGTCGCGGCGTACTCGGCGCTGGACTGCCCGTACAGCTTGGCCGCGGCCGCGAGGGTGGAGCGGCGGGCGTCGGCGTAGTCGGTGGTCGGGCGCATCTCCTCGGTGACCGCCTTGTACCAGATCGCCGTGGCCTTCTCCCGGCCGGTGCCGGTGACGGGCTTGCCGTCGGAGGTCGGCGAGTTGTACGTCGTGCCGTTGATCACCTTCGAGCCGCTGCCCTCGGACAGCAGGTAGAAGAAGTGGTTGGCGATGCCCGAGGAGTAGTGGACGTCCACGTTCCCGGCGTTCGGCGACCAGCTGTCCAGCGAGGAGCCGTCCTTGCTGGGACGGTCCATGTACCGCAGCGGCGCGCCGTCGCCGCGAAGGTTGATCTTCTCGCCGATGAGGTAGTCGCCGACGTCGCTGGAGTTGTTCGCCCAGAACTCCATCGCGCTGGCCATGATGTCGGAGGTCAGCTCGCCCATCTCGGTGAGCCCCTGCCCGGACAGGTCCAGCAGCGCGAGCCGGACCCGCACCCGCTGCGCGCGGCTGGCGTCGGCGGCCAGGACGGCGTCGGCGGCGCGGTGCGCGAGGTCGGGCAGCCCGCCGCTCGCGCCCGTCTCGGCCGCCGCGACCAGCCACTCCAGCCGCTCGGCGGCGGGCTCGGCGGGCGAGCGGTCCGCGGCCAGCGGGTACAGCTCGGCGGCCATCCGGCGCGAGCCCTGCCGGACGGCCTGCTCAGCGGCGGTGACCAGCGAGTGCGCGAGCTCGGCGGTCGGCCCCGGGTCGGCGAGGGCGCGGTGCCGGGCGCGTCCCGCCGCGTCCGGCACCACCTCGGCGAGGGCCCGGTGCACCCGCGCCAGGTGCGGCGCGTCGGCGGACTCGGCGAGGACGGTGCCGACCGCGGGCGGGGTGAACCGGATCCCGCCGCCCTCGGTGATCAGCAGCCCCGGCCCGGCGGCGTGCCCGATGTCGCGCGCGGCGTCGGCGCGCCCGGCGCGGCGCAGCAGGTCGGCCGTCGGCCGGATCGCCAGCGCCGCCATCAGCAGCGTCTCGCGGGCCCGCCCGGGCAGCCGCGCCAGCCGCTCGGCGATCACGGCCTGGACGCGCTGCGGCAGCGGGGCGGGCCGCCAGTGCCGCGGGACGCGCCCGGTCAACGCGGGGAACAGTGCTCAGGCGCGGAACAGGGTTTGGGGGGTTCCCATCATGATTCGGTCGTGCGGGCGCAGCGTTCGCATGACGGACTCCAGGACGGGGCGGTCCATCGCGACGCAGCCCGCGGTCTGGCCCGCGCCGACGTGCATGAAGATCGCCGACCCGTTTCCCTGGACGACCGGCGAGTCCGGGGGCCGGTTGTAGTTGATCACCACGGCCTGCCGGTAGGGCCCGCTCGCCATGATCTTCGAGAGGTCCTCGTCGGCGGGCCGGCACGCGCCCCGGTAGTAGCGGTTGTAGCGCCCGTCGCCGATCGTCGACCCCCAGCAGTCGCCGCTCTCGCGGAGCCTGCGGTAGGGGAGGCGGGTGCCGGGGTCCCCTTCGCCGAACGCCTCGGTCAGGCTGTAGGAGCCACTCGGCGACCTGCCGTCGCCCTCCCGCTTGGCGCCCGGTTCGGCGTACCCGTTCCGTCCCACATGTCCCGGTGCGGTGAGGACGGCCGCCCAGGAACGCCCTGCCCTGACGCATTCGGTGACGACCACCTCGGTCGTCCCGTACCGGGCCGCCACGGCGAACACCACATGCCGCGCCGAACCCGTTCCGTAGCGCACCTTCCCCTGGCTGAGCGCCCGGCAAGGGTCCTGCGCTCGCTCCGCGGCGAAGGCTCCCGAAGCAGGGAGAGCCGCCGCGAACAGCACCGCGGCGGAGGAGAGGGCGGAGGAGAGGACGGTGACCCGCATGGCACCCGAACGCATGACGCAGCTCCCTGCTCTTCCCCGGACAGCGTGCCGATGATCGCGTCCCGATCTCTACCCCGCCAGGGTTCCCCTCATCCCCGCCACCATGTCCACGGCGCCCGCCTGTCGGGCATCCGCGGGACCGAGGAGGTCACCGGGGGAACGACCGCGCCCGCCAGGAGATGACGCTCCGGGCCTCACACGCGTCCGGAACGTCGCTGATGACACTGTCCGGATGGCGACAAGCAGCTGACCGTGTGTGAACGCGCCCGGTGCCGCACCCGTCCCACACACGCCCCCGCCAAGGTCACGGTCATGGTCACGGTCACGGTCAACGACGACGGGAACACATATGTATCCACCGCCAACTTCGCCTCACCGCGCAGGCGTGTCAGGCCCGGTCGTCGCGGGGCTCTGCTTGTGCCTTGGCATGCTCGGCGGCTGTGTCGCGGGCATCGGCATGAGCGGCTCCGCCGAGCCCGCCGCGGCGGAGCAGCCGGACGCGGCACCCGCGCCGTCGACGGCCACGGCCCAGGCAGCCGCACCGGGCACCCCCGAAGTGAGCGCCGTTCCCTCGGCCCGTCCCACCACCTCGGTCCCGTCGCTCTCAGCGTCGAAGCCGCCCGTGAGGGCCCGCGTCCCGAACGTGGTCGGTCACAACCACCAGGCCGCGCAGAACGAACTGCAGGCGGCCGGGTTCTTCATGCTCGCGGAAGAGGACGCGACAGGGCAGGGCCGGATGCTGCTGCGGGATCGCAACTGGATCGTCGTCCGGCAGGAACCGCGTGCCGGAACGAAGGCCGACACCGAGAGGGAGATCGCCCTGTACTCGAAGAAGATCGGCGAATAGCCCGCACGAGCAGCGCGTGCACACCAGGCACGTGCACACCCAGGCACGCACGGCGCGGCGCGCGCTGCGGCGTCGGCCGGCCGCCGTTCCGGCCGAGGCGGCTCGGGCGGAACGGCGGCGGGTCGGCTACGAGAAGTACTCGATGAAGGGGATCTTCTTGTCGGGCTGGGACGCCGTGCCGGTGCTGACGATGCCGGTGGTGCCGGGGCGGGCGTCGATGTCGGACGCCTGGACGGTGCCGGTGCGGGCGGGACCGTTGATCGTCGTCCACGCGGTGCCGCTGTAGTGCATGTACTGGGTCGTGGTCCCGGTAGTGATCGGGAGCATGACGACGCCGCCCTTGCCGTCCGAGGACAGGCCGATGCCGGCGGCGTTCAGCGGCGTGTCGATCGTCTTCCAGGCCTTGCCGTCGTAGCGCTGGATCGCGTTGGTGATCTGGGCGTTCTGCCGGACGCGCAGCACGTACACGTTCGTCGGCGAGTCGGCGACGATGCGGTGCAGGGTGCCCTGGTAGCCGGGGACGCCCAGGGAGCCGGGGACGTCGATCTTCTTCCAGGACGTGCCGTCGAAGTGCATCACCAGGCCGGTGACGGACGTGCCGGTGGCGGACGTCGTTCCGGCGAGCCACACGTCGTTCTTCGCCCGGACGTCCACGGCGGTGATGGACGACGACGGCGGCAGCGGGACCTTCGGGTCGACCCACGCGGTGCCCGTCCAGCGCAGGATGGCGCTCGGGCCGCCGGCCGCGGCGTCGACGCCCGCGATGGAGTAGGCGGTGCCGTCGGCGGCGGCGGACACGGCGGTCGGGAAGCCCACCATCGGGTAGGCGACCTGGCTCCACTTGGCGCCGTTCCAGTAGAGGCCCAGGGTGCCGCTCAGGTTGTAGCCGATGACCCACGCCTTGCTCGCGCTGGAGACGGCGACGTCGGTCGGGGTGAAGCCGACCGGGCTCGCGTCGGCGACCCACGCCGAGCCGTTCCACTTGACGAGCTTGGCCTCCGGGCCGAAGAAGGAGCCGGCGGCGCCGACGGCCCATCCGGCGTTCTTCGCGCCGAAGTCGACCTTGTCCAGGCTGCCGTTGTAGGCGAGCGCCGTACTGCCGATGCTCTTCCACCCGGCGGCGTGCGCGGGGGCGGCCACCGCGACCGTCCCCGCGGCGCAGGCGAGGGCGGCGATCGTCGCCGGCACCGCTTTCCGTCTCATCTGTCGCAAGATCCACAGCTCCCAAGATCACAGCAAGCGTGCGGAAAGAGTACGGCATTACTTACTACTGGGTAAGTGGAACTTTCTGCACGACCGGATCAGGACGCAACAGAAACCACAAAACGCCCGGAACTATGAAGTTCCGGGCGCTCTGCGTGCCGACACGACGCCGGAGCGCTACCCGGGCCGGGCGCCTACTCCGGGGCCCGCCCGCCGCTCGGGCAGCCCGCCGCTCGGGCAGAAGGGCTACTCGCCCTTCCAGTTCGGCCTGCGCTTCTCGGCGAAGGCCGCCGGGCCCTCCTGGGCGTCCTTGGACATGAAGACCGGCAGGGTGATGTCCTGCTGCTTCTTCCACGCCTCGTCGGACGTCCAGTCCGCGGACTCGACGATGACCTTCTTGGTCGCCGCGAGCGCCAGCGGGGCGTTCTCGGCGACCTTCAGGGCCAGCTCCTTGGCCGCGGCGAGCGCGCCGCCCGGCTCGGCCAGCCGGTTGACGAACCCCAGCTCGGCCATCCGCTCCGCCGGGTACTTGTCGCCGGTCAGGGCGATCTCCATGGCGATGTGGAACGGGATGCGCTGCGGCAGCCGCAGCAGCCCGCCGCCCGCGGCGACCAGGCCGCGCTTCGGCTCGGGCAGCCCGAACTGGGCGTCCCGCGCCGCGACGACCATGTCGCAGGACAGCGCCACCTCGCAGCCGCCGGCCAGGGCGTAGCCCTCGACGGCGGCGATCAGGGGCTTGGCCGACGGGCGCTCGGTGATACCGGCGAACCCGCGTCCCTCGACGGTCGGGTTGTCGCCCGTCAGGAATCCCTTGAGGTCCATGCCGGCGCAGAACGTCCCGCCCGCGCCGGTGAGGATGCCGATGGACAGGTCCTTGCGGGAGTCGAGCTCGTCGAGCGCCGCCGCGATCCCCTTCGCCACGTCGCCGTTGACCGCGTTGCGGGCCTGCGGGCGGTTGATGGTGATGACGAGGACGGCGCCGTCTTCTTCGGTCAGCACCGCGTCGTTGCCGGAGGGCGTGGGAGGTCGTCCCCCCTCGGGCGTTACAGCGTCGGTCATTCAGGCCTCACTTCGGCTGGAAGCGGATACCGCCGTCGAAGCGGATGGTCTCGCCGTTCATGTAGTCGTTCTCGATCAGGGACTTGACCAGGTGGGCGAACTCCGACGCCTTGCCCATCCGCTTCGGGAACGGGACTGGGGCGGCGAGCTTGGCCTTGAACGCGTCCGCGGCCTCGCCCTCGCCGTAGATCGGGGTGTCGATGATGCCGGGGCAGATGGTGTTGACCCGGACGCCGATCGCGGCGAGGTCGCGGGCGGCGGGCAGCGTCATGCCGATGATGCCGCCCTTGGACGCGGAGTAGGCGATCTGCCCGGTCTGCCCCTCGATGCCGGCGATGGACGCGGTGTTGATCACCACGCCGCGCAGGCCGTCCTCGTCGGCGGGCTCGGTCTTGGAGATGGCCGCGGCGCCGACCCGCATCAGGTTGAAGGTGCCGATCAGGTTGACCCGGATGACGGTCTCGTAGGACGCCAGGTCGTGCGGGCTGCCGTCGCGGTTCACGGTCCGCGAAGCCCAGCCGATGCCGGCGCTGTTGACGATGACGCGCAGCGGGGCGCCGGAGTCGACGGCGGCCTGCACCGCGGCCTGCACCTGCTCCTCGTTCGACACGTCCGTCTTGACGAAGACGCCGCCGAGCTCGTCGGCGAGGGCCTTGCCCCTGTCCTCGTTCAGGTCGGCGATGACCACCTTGGCGCCTTCGGCGGCCAGCGCGCGGACGGTGGCCTCACCGAGGCCGCTCGCGCCACCGGATACGACGGCGGAAACTCCGTTCAGGTCCATAAGCGACACCTTACGTGAGGGACCGAATGTGGTTCGGGGTGATGGTATCCAGACGTCGTCGCGCGCTCTGCTCACACCCCTGCGGATTGCGGAGGCACGTCCTGCTCGGGAGCCACAGTTACTTGGGGCACAGTCACCTGGGGTCACGGTTACTCATGGGTCACAATAGAGAACGTTCGCCGCCCACTTGCAAGGGCACCCGAACCCCCTGAGCGAGCGCCCAGCACAGAGCCAGCGCCCCGCACAGAGCCAGTCCTACCCCGGGCGGACCGAGGACATGACGCCCGAGCCGCGCGACGAGATGCGCGGCCGCACCGGCAGCGGCCTGCTGGACGGGTGCCGCGCGCTCATCACCGGCGGCGACTCCGGCACCGGCCGCGCCACGGCCGTCGCGTTCGCCGAGGAGGGCGCGGACATCGCGATCACCTGCCTGGACGACGACGCCCGGCACACCGCGGGCCTCGTCGAGGCCGCCGGACGGCGCTGCTTCACGTTCGGCGGCGACCTCGCCGAGGAGCGGCACTGCCGCGACCTCGGCTGGCTCGACCTGCTCGTCCTGCACCACGGCACGCAGACGCCGGTGAAGGACGTGCGCGAGATCGACGACGCCCAGCTGCGGCGGACGTTCAGGTGAACGTGTTCTCGCTGTTCTGGACCGTCCAAGGAGGCCCTCGACCACCTGGGGCCCGGATCGTCCGTGATCATCACGGGGTCCGTCAACGGGCTGCGCGGCAACAAGACGCTCATCGACTACTCCGGCGGCAAGGCGGCGGCGATGGCGCCGACCACCTGCCTCGCCCAGAACCTCATGGACCGCGGGATCCGGGTCAACTGCCGCAAGTGCGGCAGGGGTTCGCCTGCCTCGGACTCGACGGCCGGGCTCTGGCCGACCCCGCCGAGAAGGCGCGCATCAGGGCGCTCGTCGTCCCTCCCCCATGGAGGGACGTCTGGATATGCCCCGACTCCGGCGGCCCCATCCAGGCCATCGGGACGGACGCGGCCGGGCGCCGCCTGTGCCTCTACGCGCCCGTACCTCTACGAGGCGTGGCGGGAGCGGCGCGACCGGGAGAAGCACGACCACGTCCTGGATCTGGCCGAGCGGCCGCCCGAGGTCCGCCGCACGCTCACCGAGCACCTGGCCGGACGGCGCTACACCCGCGAGCGGGTGCTCGCGGCGGCCGTCCGCCTCATCGACCTCGGGTTCTTCCGGATCGGCGGGGAGGCGTGCGCGGCCGAGAACGGCGCCTTCGGGCTCGCGACCGTCCTGCGCGAGCACGTCACCCGAGGGCGGGACCGGGTGACGTTCGACCACCCCGCCAAGGGCTCGAAGGACCGGTACCAGGCGGTCGCGGAGGCGAACGTGCGCAGGGTGGTGAGCGGGCTCAAACGCCGCGGCGACGACTCGTCCGAACTGCTCGCGTACTGGACGCCCGCCGGCTGACACGACGTGACCACGTCCGACATCAACGAGTTCGTCCGCGAGGTCACCGGCGGCGACTTCACCACCAAGGACTTCCGGACGTGGCACGCCACCGTCCTCGCGGCCGTCGGGCTCGCGGTGTCGGTGCGCGCCGGGGACGGCGAGACCTCCCGCGACCGCGCCGTCGTCCGCGTCGTCAAGGAGGTCGCGTCCTACCTCGGCAACACCCCGGCCGTGGCGCGGGCGTCCTATATCGATCCGCGCATCATCGACCTGTACGGGGAGGGCCCGACGATCGCGCCCGCCCCCCGGACGCCTCGGCGTGGACGTCGCCGAGGGCGAACTGGCGACACAGGGGCCGACCGAACAGGCCGTCCTCGACCTGCTCCGCGCGGCCTCCTGAGAGCTACAGCCCGGGGCTCATCGAGCGAAGCCGTACTATCCGACGGTCCGCGGCTGTGCCGGCATCCCGTGTGCTCCCGCCCACCGTCGATTGTCGGCGGCGGTATCCGGGGCCGGCGTTTCTTCAGCGCCTCCTCAGTTCTCAGCGCCTCCTCAGTTCTCGGGGCCTCCTCAGTTCTCGGAGCCTCCTCATTCCGCGCGGCGGTAGGCGGCGGGCGGGGTGGGCGTCGTGCCGAGGCAGGTGGCGACGGGGTCCTCGATCGAGCACCAGCCGGGCTTGCGCACCGGCGCGTAACCACCGGGAACGCCCCGCTTCGCGATGATCGACCGGTAGGTCGGGACGGCATCGGTCGGACGGCGCGCCAGGGAGGGGTCGGTCAGCGCGTCCACCGTGTAGAGGCCGAACCGCGGCCGGTAACTACCCCACTCGTAGTTGTCGGTGAGGCTCCAGTAGTTGTAACCCATCATCTTCACGCCTTCGGCCATCGCGCGCTGGATCCAGTAGATGTGGTCGCGCAGATGGTCGGAGCGCGTGTAGCCGTCCTTGCGCGGCTTGCCGTTGTCCGTGGACATGCCGTTCTCGACGATGTAGACGGGCAGGTTCGGCAGCCGGCGCTGGTAGTTCTTGAGGACGTAGTACAGCCCCTCCGGCTCGGGGTCTATCTTCCAGAACTCGCCCGTGAGCGTGTAGGCCGCGGTCGCGTTCTGCAGGTTGGCGCCGTAGTAGTAGTCGATGCCGATGAAGTCGAGCTTGTCGGTGACCTCGTTGAACAGGGCCGCGTCGAAGATGCCGTTGATGGGCGACCCGTAGGCGACGTTGCTGGACACCGGCGCGCCCGGGTCCACCGCGTGGATCATGTCGTAGGCGGCGCGGTGCGTCCTGACCAGGGCGTCGCGCATCTTCATCATCTGGCCGAGGTCCATCGGACGGGCCGTCAGCTCCTTGTAGATGTAGGCGCTGGCCTCGTTGAACGTGATCCAGACGACGCCCTGGCGCTTGTACCTGTCGACGACGAAGCGGGCGTTGCGCAGCCAGTCGTCCTGCGTGCGGGGGTTGTCCCAGGCGCCCTGGTCGGCCACCCAGCCCGGGTACACCCAGTGGTCGAGCGTCAGCATCGGGCGCATCCCGGCCGCCTTGGTCCGGCGGACGAGGTCGTCGTAGTAGGCGATCGCCTTGGGGTCGCGGTGGCCGCGGCGGGGCTCGACGCGGGCCCATTCGACGGACGTCCGGAACACGTTCGCGCCGAGCCCCCGGGCGAGCTTCAGGTCGCTCGGGTAGCGGTGCCGGAAGTCGACGGAGCCGCCGTACGGGTCGGTGACGCCGGTGGCCCTGCGGTCGGCGTACCGCGTCCAGTTGCTGTCGGGAAAGGAGCCTTCGCTCTGGAAGCCGGACGTGGCGACGCCCCAGAGGAACCCCGGCGGGAACTTGACGGTGGCCGGCTTGGCAGTGGCTGGCCTGGCGGGGGCCGGCTTGACGGGGGAGGCAGAGGCGGGTGACCCAGTGGTCAGCGCGAGGGCGACCGCCAGGGTGAGGGCCGACAGGAGGTGGACGGGGCGTGCTCTGCGGGGCCTGCCGAACACGGGGGGCTCCCTCCGGAGACGGACATGAATCTCCTTCGCACTACAGGGGCCGCCGGCGCCCCCGTCAATGGCCGCACACGGCCGGATCCGGCTACCCCCGCCCGGCCCCGCTGTGCCGCGAATCACAGATCAATAAATGAACGGCGGTTTTCCCGGAGCTTGTGACTCACTTCACAATCCAGGAAAGGGGCCGCTGATCGCCGCTGGCAGAGCACTGGACCAGTGTCTCAAACGGACCGCCGCCACCGTGGAGAAATGGTCGGCGATTTGCCAGCCTCGGCGAGCGCTGGCTAGCTTCCTGCCCGGTTCATGCGGCACCCCAAGCCGCCCGGACAACAGAACACGCACTCCGACGCGCGGCGGCGGCGCGCCCGGTCTCGCACAAGAGGCCGGGAGCGGACCCCCAGGTCGTCCCCCCAGGGACCCCGCCCGGAAAGCCGTCGTCGGACGCCGAATCCGTGCAGACGAGAAGCACGGAGCCGGAAGCAGCCGCCATTTCTCTGCGTCCCCCCTCAATGACGCTGCGAAATCGGCTGCGGCATCCCGACCCCCCGAAGAAATCCGGAGGGTGACGGCTGCCCGGTAGGCATCAACCGCGAGGTCTGGAGACATTCTGCATACCCCTCGAAACCCCCTGAAGGCCGGATTCACCGTGGGAGGGCTCGTGCTCACCACGACCGCCGCGCTCGGCGCGTCCGTCCTGGCGGCCGGGCCCGTGCACGCCGCGGCGCCGCAGCGGGCGACCCTGGCCGCCGCACCGGCCGCGACGGTCACCACGACCGTGACCGCCAAGCAGGCCCGGATCGCGAAGCAGCGGAAGCGCGCCGACTACGCCGTGAAGTACGCGGCCAAGCAGATCGGCGACCCCTACCGCTACGGCGGGACGGGCCCCGGCTCGTGGGACTGCTCCGGGCTGGCCGGGGGATCCTGGCGCAAGGCCGGGGTGAAGCTCCCCCGGACCACCCAGCAGATCTACAAGGCCGTGCACAAGAAGGTCTCCTGGAAGGGCGCCGTCAAGGGCGACCTGCTGTTCTTCTACGGCGGCCGGACCCACATGGGCGTCTACGCCGGCCACGGCTACATGATCCACGCGCCGAGCTCCGGCAAGCGGGTCAAGAAGATCAAGCTGAACGGCTACTACAAGCGAAACTTCCACGGCGCCGTCCGGCCGGGTATCTGACCCCGGACGCACGCCAGGCCCCGCGCCGCCCGCCCGGCGCGGGGCTTCGCCTCAGCTGGCCGACGCTAAGCCGGCAGGGTCCGCCGAAGGAATTCCTCAGTGAGCCGCCAAGCGCGCGCGGCAGGCTCCGGCTGGTAGAACATCGGTGCCTTGCGGTTATGGAACGCGTGTCCGCCGTCCTCCTGGACGTGGATCTCCATGTGGTCCCTCAGCTCGACCGCACGTTCCACCTTGGCCACGTCCTCGCGAGGGATGTACGCGTCGTCGCCGCCGAAGTGGAACTGCGTGGGCGCCTGGATGGCGTCGAGCAGGTCCAGAATGTTCGGCACATCGGACCCGTAATACGAGACAAGCGAATCGACCTGGGCCTCGGCCGCCACCCTGTACGCGAGCGTCCCACCGAGGCAGAACCCCAGGACTCCCACCCTGTCCACCTCTGGCAGCGCCTTGAAGACCCCCAGCGCCGCCACAGCGTCCTCTACGCCCTTCTCAACATCGAACCGGGCGACCATCTCCAGCGCCTCGGGCACGCCCTCTTCGTCGTGCGCGGCCGTCCAGTTCGGCTCGATCCGCCAGAACAGGTCGGGCGACGCCACGACGAACCCCAGCGCCACCAGGTCTTCGGCGACCGCCTCCATGTACTCGCCGACACCGAAGATCTCCTGGAGGAGCAGGATCCCGGGACCCCGCGTCCCCCACACCCGCAGGTCGAACTCACCGCCCGGAACGACGACCTTCTCCGTGTGCGTCATGTCAGCCGATGATGGCGTAAACCGCACTGGCGTGGGCGACGGTCTTCCCATCCGCGGTCATGTCGATCTCCGCGAACGCCAGCGTCCGGCCCAGCTTCGACAGCTCCGCGCCCACGAGCACGTCCCGCCCCGCCACGGGCCGCTGGAACGTCGTGCTGAGCTGCACCGTCGTCATAGGAACGAACGAGCCCCTGGCCCCCGACACCGCCAGCACCACCGCCGTGTCGGCCGCCGCCATCAGCGCCTGCCCCGACAGCGCGCCGCCCTCCCTCGCGAGACGGTCGGACCATGGCAGCCGCAGGACCGCCGTCCCGTCCCCGACCTCCTCGGGTACCAGGCCCAGATCGAGCACCCACGGCGCGAAGTTGTCACGGAGGATCTCTTCAGGCTTCAACGTCACCCCGCCATGATGCACGCTGAGGGCATGCACGAGGAGATCTTCCTGCCCGCCGCCTACGCCGCCGGGGTCCCCTACGCGACGTTCGCCGAGCTCCGCGCCGCGTCACCGGTCGCCCGGGTCGGCGAGCCGGCCGTCGGCGCCTGGCCCGCCGGCCCCGGCTTCTGGGCGGTCTTCCGGCACGCCGACGTCAAGCACGTCCTGCGCTCCCCGGAGCTGTTCTCCTCCCACCTCGGCGCCACCCAGATCCGCGACCCCGACACGCCCGAGGACCTCGCCTTCGTCCGCGCGATGATGCTGAACCAGGACCCGCCGGACCACTCCCGCCTCCGCCGCATCGTCGCCGCCGCGTTCACCCCCCGCGCCGTCCGCGCCCTGGAGGACACGATCAACGAGCGGGCGCGCGCGCTCGTGGCCTCCGCCGTCGGCGAGGACACCGACTTCGTCGAGCTCGCCGCCGACCTCCCCGTCTGGACGCTGGCCCACATCATGGGCGTCCCCGACTCCGACCGCCGCCTCCTCTACGACTGGGCGTCCCGCGTCATCGGCTACCAGGACCCCGACTACGCCGGCCTCTCCACCGCCGACGCCGGCTCGATGAGCCCCATGGCCCGCGAGGCGATGAGGTACCGCCCGTCCGAGACGGTGCGCCCCGACGGCCGCCCCGTCAACCCGCGCTCCTACACGGCCCTCGCCGACATGTTCTCCTACGCGCACGCCCTCGCCGCCGAGAAGCGCTCCCGCCCGTCCGGCGACATCATGTCCCGCATGCTCGAAGGCGGGCTCACCACCCACGAGTTCGAGAACATGTTCTTCCTCTTCGCCGTCGCCGGGAACGAGACCCTCCGCAACGGCATCCCGGGCGGCCTGCTCACCCTCCTCGACCACCCCGCCGAACTCGCCCGCCTCCGCGCCGACCCGTCCCTGCTGCCGTCCGCGGTCGAGGAGATGCTCCGCTACTGGCCCCCCGTCATGGACTTCCGCCGCACCGCCACGACCCGGCTCGACCTCGGCGGCCGGCGGATCGAGCCCGGCGACAAGGTCGTCGTCTACCACGCCTCCGCCAACCGCGACGAGACCGTCTTCCCCTCCCCCGACCGCTTCGACATCGCCCGCACCCCCAACGACCACGTCAGCTTCGGCTTCGGCCCCCACTTCTGCCTGGGCGCCCACCTGGCCCGCACCCAGATGCGCGCCGTCTTCCGCGAACTCCTCCCCCACGGCATCACCCTCACCGGCGCCCCCGTCCGCCTGGCCTCCAACTTCCAGAACGGCCTGAAGCACCTCCCCGTCCACCTGACCCCAACCCCGTAACCCCGTCGCAAACCCCCCACCGATCTCGGTACCCTTGCCAGGACGGGTCGCTAGCTCAATTGGCAGAGCTCCGGACTTTTAATCCGTAGGTTGTGGGTTCGAGTCCCACGCGACCCACCACCCCTGACCAGGGGAAACGCGAAAACGTCAGGCTTGTCCGCCGCCGCGTTTGCCCCGCTTCGTCCCCATGTCGGCTCGAGGACGGCTCGGCGGCCCGATCCGGGCCCCACTTCCCCCTGGTCACGCCTCAAGGCCCGGCCGTCCTCGCACACTCAAGCCGGTCATACCGCCCTCAGAACCGACGGCCATGACCACCAGCACAGTCAGCAACGCGGCTTTGCAGGGGCTTCCCATAAGGTGAGTCATGGAGAGCACGGCACGGTCCAGAACACGACGCGGGCGTGGCATGCCTCTCCCGCCCTCGACTCATACGCGCCAAGCCAACAACCCGACACGGCCTCCAAGACGCTCGGCCGTCACACCAAGCAAGATCATCACATCGGCGCCCATGGCCATGATCACAAACCAACCGAATGAAAACCGACGCCCTCACCGACAGCGTCGCAGGTCAGCAAGTGTCGGCCCCGCACACGCGGGGATGGTTCCAGGTGTGAGGGGCCGCGCCCCACGAAGAGGAAGTCGGCCCCGCACACGCGGGGATGGTTCCCCGTTCGACGGGGCGCGGCGCGCGGCGCGGACGTCGGCCCCGCACACGCGGGGATGGTTCGACCCAGATCCCCCGGCTGGAGCTGTACGCCCAGGTCGGCCCCGCACACGCGGGGATGGTTCGCGCGCCCTTGAGCGGGCTCTCCAGGCACTCAAGTCGGCCCCGCACACGCGGGGATGGTTCTCGCCCTGTGCCTGGACCAGGGCGCCGCCCCCGGTCGGCCCCGCACACGCGGGGATGGTTCGCGCACCTGACCACCGGGTCCCTCGCCATCACCGTCGGCCCCGCACACGCGGGGATGGTTCGCCTCCCGGATCGTGCACGAGCGACTCGGCGGAGTCGGCCCCGCACACGCGGGGATGGTTCGGCGATGCCGGTCGCGGTGACCGGCCCGCGCCGGTCGGCCCCGCACACGCGGGGATGGTTCGTGCGTCAGGACCAGCCACACCGCCCCGGCCGCGTCGGCCCCGCACACGCGGGGATGGTTCCGGCTGGCACCCGCACCTCCACGTCCTGATCTAGTCGGCCCCGCACACGCGGGGATGGTTCGTTTGCGCTCCCCGATGACCCGGACGATGCCCCGTCGGCCCCGCACACGCGGGGATGGTTCGGGGGATGGCTCGACGCGGACCCGAATGCCGCCGTCGGCCCCGCACACGCGGGGATGGTTCCCCCGGCCGCCCCGGCCGGGGTCTCGGCCTTCCGTCGGCCCCGCACACGCGGGGATGGTTCGCATGTCCCGCATCTCCAACAGGGCCGCCGCCGGTCGGCCCCGCACACGCGGGGATGGTTCGACGTTCGGGGGATCGGCCTCAGGGCCCGCCCCGTCGGCCCCGCACACGCGGGGATGGTTCCCCGATCGACTACCGCGACCTGCTGGTCGAGCAGTCGGCCCCGCACACGCGGGGATGGTTCTCGACTGGCGATCACGGACGGTCACAACTGAATGTCGGCCCCGCACACGCGGGGATGGTTCCTGACTGCGCAGTACCGCACGGGCCGGGACGTCGTCGGCCCCGCACACGCGGGGATGGTTCTCGGCGGACATGTCCGAGCTCTCCTCCGGATTGGTCGGCCCCGCACACGCGGGGATGGTTCCTGCGGGAGCCGGCGAAGGCGATTCAGAAGGACGTCGGCCCCGCACACGCGGGGATGGTTCTCCGGTAGTCGGTAGCCCGGTGTGTTCGAGGGTGTCGGCCCCGCACACGCGGGGATGGTTCCCCGCTGATCACAGCGATGGTCGCTCTCGCGCCGTCAGCCCCGCACACGCAGGGATGGTTCCCGGCTGCAGGTCGAGATCGCCTCCGCCACCGCGTCGGCCCCGCACACGCGGGGATGGTTCGGTCGTGAACGTCAACCCGCTGTACTTCGCGATGTCGGCCCCGCACACGCGGGGATGGTTCTGGATCCTCCTCGAATACACGACGAGCGCAGGGGTCGGCCCCGCGCACGCGGGGATGGTTCGCACGTCGGGATCAACGTCGGTGCCGACGTCGCGTCGGCCCCGCGCACGCGGGGATGGTTCCGGGGCCCTCACCGCGTTGACCTCGCCCATCGGGTCGGCCCCGCGCACGCGGGGATGGTTCTAGCGTCTGGTGTGCTATATCCACTCTCCAAGAGTCGGCCCCGCGCACGCGAGGATGGTTCGGTGAAGTGCAGCAGGGCGTGCTGCTCACCCCGGTCGTCCCGCGCACGCGGGGATGGTTCGGACCCGGCCGGCCCGGTCCTGACCTTCACTCGGTCGGCCCCGCGCATGCGGGGATGGTCCGCAGTCCTTGGCCTCCAGCAGCTTGCGGAGCCCGTCTGCCCCGCGCATGCGGGGATGGTTCGTTGCCCCAGGACACTGCGCGCCGCTTCACCGGGTCGGCCCGGCGCAGGCGGGGATGGTACTCGGGCCGTCCCGCGGATCAGTACGCCGACCGCGTCGGCCCTGCGCACGCGGGGATGGTTCCACCGAGAAGAAGCTCTTGCACTGGTCGAACGCGTCGGCCCTGCGCATGATGACGGCCTTGGTCGGGCCCTGCATGACGGCAAAGCCGTCCCCGAAACTGCCCCGCACCATTACACACCGACAGCGGCCGAAACACCTCAAGTAGTCGCAGGCAGCTGACGCAGTGGTTCATCTCCCAGTTCCCATGACGGCGGGCCTGATTGCGATGATGGCGCTACTCTTGGTAGTCACGATGGGTGACGAACGTTTTCTCATCGGCCACAGGGACACGTGCTCCCGCAGATATGGATGAGCCGTGGCGTGTGAAGCCTCGCCGTCGGCGTCGCCGCCGTACGAAACGGGGCCGCCAGTGGCTGCTCCCTGTAGCGGCATGTGTCCTTGGCGCGACCTGCACCGCCGCGATGTTGCAACTATGTGGATCGCCAGCTTCAGAGCCGTCGCAGCCGATATCGCGCCCGGTGCAGGGCACGGGTGCGGTAGGTGCCGGGACGCAGCACGGCGCGAGTTCGGCTCCGTCAGCTGTCGGCCAGCGACCGGCGCCTGCGGAATCACGGCATGCCGCTCCTCGCCGGAAGCCTTCCGGGCATGGCGAGGGACAGCGCGCCGCAGATGAGCCCGTTGCCAGACCACACCCCAGGGTAGCGGCCCAGACACCGAAGGCCAGGGCCCCAAGGCCGCGCCTGACTGAACATCACGAACGAGGGAGGCCGGTGCACGGGCGCTCGCACGCTCCGCAACACACTCGTAAGCCCCGGAAGGTGCACCAGCCGCCAGCGTGGGTCACTGGCGAGTGCCGTCGCCGATTCCCACACGACGGCACCCGCCAGTCAGCCTGCGTCGCCGCCTTGAAGGGCTACTTCAAATGACCACAAGCCCCTAGCGACCGGCCTTAACTTCGATCAGCCGATGCGGCAGCCCGAGTGAGCCTTACGGGTTCGCCGGATCGCTTCCTGCCGGTTCCAGTACCGGACATTGCGTCGTCGGGCAGGGCCACGACGGTCTTGTGGTGGCGCTTGGGCGAAGGCCGGTCGGCGTTCAGAATGATGGCGGCGGCGTCTTCGGCCGATTGCCTGGCCAGTTGCGGGAGCAGGCTGGTGTAGGTGTCGGCGGCGATGGTGATCGAGGACAGTCGCAGCGTCTCCTGGACGACCTTCATGTCGTATCCGGCGGCGAGCAGGAAGGTCGCGGCGCCATGGCGTAGGTCGTGCAGCCGGATCGGCGGCAGTCCTGCTTCCATGGATAGTTGCTCGAACTGCTCAGTGACTTCGGCCGGGTTGACCGGTTTCCCGGTGGGTGTGGTGAAGACGTATCCGGTTTCGGTCCAGGCGTCACCGGCAGCGAGGCGCTCGGTGTTCTCCCGGGCCTTGTGGGCCCGTAGTTCTTTGATGGTGGCGGTGTCGAGGCTGACGGAAGCCTCCCCGGCCTCGGTCTTGGGTTTGCCCTCGAAGGTCTCGGGGCCGATCTGGGTGATCTGCCACCGGATCGCCGCGGTTGCGTTGCGCAGGTCGAGGTCGACCCAACGCAGGCCGCAGGATTCACCCCGTCGTAGGCCGCGGAACGCGATCAGGTGGTACTGAGCGTAAAGCCGGTGCCCGCGCGCCCGGTCGAGGAACGTCCTGGTGAGCGCTGGGGTCCACACCATGACCGGAGACGGGCGTGGGGCGCCGATGTAGGCGTCCAGCCGATTGATCTTCTCCCCGATCCGCTTGTGCGGCTCCAGCTTGGACATGTGCTTGCGGCGGGCGTTCATCTTCTCGATGTGGGCGGCGAAGTCGCTCTCCCACGCAGTGACGCGTTCGTCGGTCCACACCAGCGCCTTGGGCGCCTTCCCTGACGGCAGCTCAACCAGGGCGGCGACGTTGACCTCGATGAGGCGCTGCTGGATCGCCTTGTTGAGCGCGGACCGCAGCGTCGCGCGGATGCGCTGCTTGGTCGCCGGGCCGACGACCCGGCGGCCTTTGACCATGGCGCGCAGCTTCAGGTCACCGGATTCGCGTGCCTGAATGATGCGTTCGTTGAGTTCGTCGATCGTCTCGAACACCGCGTCGACGTGACCGACACGGAGCCGCTCCAGCAGAATCGGCCCCAGGATCGGCGCCAGATAGAGGCGGATGTGGCTGGCGTAACTTCGGCGGGTCCCCTCACGCAGGCCCTTACGCCCGGCCAGCCACTCCTCCAGGTACTCCGCCACGGTGATCGAGCGGCCGAGGTCCTGTCCGGTGCGGACCCTCTTGCGGACCTGTTCGGGCGCCGGGAGCGCGCGGGTCTTACGGAGCGTGGCGACGATCAGGTCAGCGATCTGGATCTGGATCGTCAGGTCGTCCCCGGCGATGGCCAGCAGTTCCTTGGCCCTGTCCATCTGCTGCAGCGCGTCATCTTGCGTGGCGAAGCCCGCGCGGCGCAGCGGCGCACGCCGCGTTCCGGTGGCGGTGGGCGGGAGTTCGAGCTGGTACTTCCAGGAGCCGTGGGTGCTGCTCCAGCGCCCATTGCCGCGCCGTAGTTTCGGGCAGTCCTTTCCGTAACGCTTGCCGTGCTCGTCACGGCAAGCGCAGGTCTTGATAATGCTTCCCTTGGCGGTCATTCAGCCTCTTCTCGCGATGTCGGCTGCCCGCCGGAACACGGTTGTCCGTGGAGGTCGCAGGCGAGGCCGAGGACGGTGAGCAGGTCGGCGGTGCACACCCGGTAGCTGTGGCCGACCCGAAGCACCCGGCAAGGGAACTGGCCGGAGCGGGCGAGTTGGTAGGCCTTGGTGCGTCCGACCCCGATGATCCGTCCTGCGGCCACCAGGTCGATGGTGGCGGGCAGCGTACGGATTTCCGCGGCGGTCAACCCCTTCACCGCACCTCCCCCGCAGGCCGCTCCGTGCAGTGGCGCGAAGGCCGCCGCACGCGGTGTCGGGTGGTGTGGTCATGGTCGTCCTCCAGCGGATCGGTGCCGCCCCGGCGGGATCGGCGCGGCGCACCCTGCGGACGCCCACGCCGGTCCAATCCGGAGCGCCGGTATGGACGCTTGTCTCCGTTCCGGTGGTCAAGCCACAGCCGCCCCGACACGGCCGGATGCTTCAGGAGGGTGACCGGCGATGCGACGAACTGCGGTGCACCGGCGGGTGAGGTGAGATGCCAGGCGTCGCCGCACCGGTAGGCGCGCAGCCGGACGCCGGGGGCGCCGATCCTGGCCGCGTGTCGGGCATCCCGGCGGGTTGCGTACCGAGCGCGTCCGCATCGCCCACACAGGGCCAGCTGCAACATCGACAGCATTTCGGCGGCTCGGTCGCGCGCCCGGCCGTTGCGTTGGGTGAGTGCCATTAGCAGCCTCCGGGCTGGGCGGTGGCGTGCTGGAAGACCAGTAGGTCTTCGTGTGCGGTGGCGCAGGCAGGGACGCCACGGTCGCGGGCACGGCGGGTTTCGAGCATCTGAAAGAAGGAGGCTCGGTTGATGAGGGCGCCGTTGCGGAGCCCTGCCAAGAGCGCGACGTACCGGCCAGTGAGGACCAGGCCGTGCTGTTGGGCGGTGTCAATGACTAGGCCCGGTAGGTCGAGCAGTTCGCCTTTGACGCGGATCGGTCGGATGGTGACGGCGATGGCGCCGGCCGGGCGGAGCAGCACCGCGCTGCCGGCCAGGATGCGGCCGAAACCGTCGAGTAGGCCAGGCAGGGGCTGGTGAGCGAGGTTGCTGCGGTCGGTGGAGTAGCGGTGATGGTGTTTAAGGACTTTGCCGCCGCCGTTGTCCCGGCTGGAGCGGATGTGCCCGTGGGTGTGGGAGCCGTAGGGAGGCGAGGTGAGAACGAGCGCCGCCTTGCCGTGATGGTTCCGGTAGATGGTGGGGATGTTGCGTGCGTCGCCGCAGGCCAGCTGAGGTGTGCCGGTGGCTCCCTGGGTGTGGGCGTGGCGCAAGTTGTTCAGGGTGAGGTAGACGAACTCCGGCTCGTACTCCACGCCAGCGGCGTTGCGACCGAGGTGGATGGCCTCGACCAGGGTGGTGCCGATCCCGCACATTGGGTCGATGACCAGGTCACCGGGTCGGGTGAAGGCCTTGATGACGGTGGAGGCGATGGCGGGCAGCATCTTGCCGGGGTGGCGCATCGACTCGGGTGTGTAGCGGCCGTGGCGCTGAAGCCGGGACGGGCGCTGCCCAGTCGCCAGCACCGAAGGCAGCGCCTGGGTGCGGGAGAGGTCTTCGTCGTTCATCGAGTCCTCCCGCTGTACGGGCCGTCAGGACCAGGTGACCTCGTGGGTTCTTGGGGTTTACTGAACAGGGACACCGTGGCGTGGACACCGACCGTGAGTGGAAGGGCGCCGGAGTGGGTGTCGCGGAGTTGCGCGAGGTCAGTAGGGCCGGCCTGCACGACCAGTGCGTCACCCTCGATCGGGACGCGCAGCGCGATGACGTGCTGGGCGTAGCGGAATCCGAGGCTCTGGGCGTGGCGGATGATGCGCGGCGCCGGGTCGATGAGGTGTCCGGCCTGGTGGCGGGCCGTGGTGATGACCGCCAGGACACCTCCGGGAGCCAACACCCGCCACGCTGATGCCAGAAAGAGCCCGAGTTGTTCGCTAGAGAGCATCCACAGGTCGGCTCGGCACGCCGGGCAGTCCGTTCTTGGACCTCTTCTCGGATTGTGGCCGCCGGTCTCGTAGGGCGGCGGGGCGCCGATGACCAGGGAGACTTGGCCGAGGTGATCCGCCAGGCCCTTGGCCATCTGGTCGGGCCGGACGGAGCGCATCTGCACTCGCCTCAATTGCCGCTGGTCGAGGGCGGCGCGTAGCCGGTTGCCGATGTGCTGGGCGAGCGGGAAGTGCGGGACCAGCGCGATGGCACGGCGATCGAGTTCCGCGGCCGTGACCAAGGTGGCTTCGCTGGTGGTGAAGCCTTCGGCGATCAATGCCCCTTTGCTGGTGCAGGTACTGATCAGGTGCTGAGCCAGTTCCCGGCCGACGGTCTGGCGGTGCTGGACGCAGATTGGAGTATCGGGCTTCTCCCGATTCGAGCGGGCGCTGAGGCGGGGCGGCGGTTCCTGGCTGCGAAGGTCAGAGCACAACCAGACGGTCAGCGGGACCATGCGCCGCTCGCCGGCGGTCTTGTTGTTGCTGGTAGGCGGGTGGTTCGGGTCGGACGGTGTGTTCATCTGCTGGGTGACCCGAGACGGCCACCCGATCCCCGTGCACCGATAAAGCACCGCTGGGCGCCTCGGTTTTCGTGATCATCCGCGTCACGATCCGGTCAAGAACGGCCGACCGGCTGATGACCGGGCGCTCATGTCCTGGTGAACGCCGAGGAAGTCGGACACGCCTGCCGGCTCGGGGCTCGCTGAGGCTCTCAGGACGGCGAGTCTTCCTCTGGGCGACCCAAGTCCTGACCAAGGATCGCGGGCTAATGCTAATTCGGGCCTGTTCGGCGGTGCTTCATGGGTGCCAGTCGAGATCAGCGGTGAACGGTGCGGCTCGGGCGGACGGTCGGAAGCCCGGTCCCCGCCGCAATCATCCGTCTCACGAGTCCCGTCAAGGAGGACGCCCGGAGCCCGAGGCCGCGTCGCTCCCGCTGATCGCACGGCTGGCAGCCGATTCCATCGAGATATCCCGGAGACGCTGCCATGCGCACCCGCAAGCACTCGCACCGAACCGTTCGTCGACGCATCCCAGAGTGGCCCAGCCGAAACCACGGTGAGAGCCGCCGCTCCCTTAGGCGGCCTGGCACCGCCTCCTCTGTCTCGGGGCCCGTCAGAGGCAACATCGTGCCGCGTCGGCCACGGCCATCGCGGCGGCGGCTGATGGCCGCGTCATCGTTGTGGACGACCGGGTGTGTGATGACCGCGCTGCTGGTGCCCGGTGTCGCCGATGCCAGCACCAACCTCGCCGCGGCTGCCTCGCTGAACGAGGTGATCAACAACCTGCGGAATGTGATCGTGGGGTTGCTGGTGGGGTTGGCGACGTTGTTCGCCACCATCGGCGGGGTCCGCTACATGCTGGCCGGCGGCGACCCCGGTGAGGTCGAGGCCGCCAAGAAGACCCTGCGGTATGCCGCGATCGGGTACTCGGTCGCGGTGCTGGCGCCGGTGCTGGTCAAGATCCTTCAGGGCATCGTTGGCGCGCCCTCGTGACCTCCACGGCGAGCCCGCCCGCTTGGCCGCGTGGGTCCGTGGCGTCCACTGTCGCAGTGGCGCTGCTGGTCGTGCTGGCGGCGGGAATGGTGCTTTGTGTGACCGCCGGACCGGTCTGGGGTGCGGCCGATCCCGCGCCACAGCCAACGACGAATCCGTCGCCCGAGGCACCCGCCCAGGCACCAGCAAATCCCGCTCCCGCTACTACGCCGCCTTCGCCTCAGCCAGCCGCTCCATCTGAGTCGTCGTTCCCATCTCGTCCTGCCGGACCAGTGCCTTCACCTGCCCCTGGTCCCTCGCCAGCTCCAGCGACGCCGGGCGACCCCAACCCAAGTGGAGGCGGGGAGGGGACGGGGTGCGGGTTCATGGACGTGGGCTGCATGGCCAAGCAGGCGGTGAACGGCTGGTTCGCCGATCTGGTGACCAGCGCAGCCAAGCCAATCTGCAACCTGCTGTCGCAGACCGTGCTGGGAACCCCGCCGCTGGACTCACCAGACATGGCGCGCGCCAAGGACCTGTGGGGCGTCTCGCAGACCATCGCCAACACCTGTTACGTGCTGATCATCACCGCAGGCGGCGTGCTACTGATCGCGGGCCATTCGCTACCCGGCAGTGAACTGACGCCGGGGCAACTGGTGGCGCGGCTGGTCGGTGCGTTCGCGGCCTCCAACCTCAGCCTCATCCTGATCGGCTACGCGATCACCTTCGCCAACGGCCTGTCCGGCGCATTCCTCAGCGCCGGAGCCGAAGCAGTCGACCCGAGCCGAGTCGCCAAGGCGATCTCCGCATACCTCGTCGCGAGCCTGGTCCCCAACCAGCCCTTCACGATCTTCATCGGGCTGGGCGTGGTGGTCCTGGCGCTATGCGTGGCGTTCATCTACATCATCCGGATCGCGCTCACCATGGTGCTGATCGCCGCCGCCCCGGTGGCGTTGATGTTCCATGCCCTTCCGCTGACAGACGGGCTGGCCCGCTTGTGGTGGCGCAGCATCAGCGGCGTGCTGGCCATCGGGGTCTGTCAGGCCCTGGTTCTGGCGACCGCGTTTCGGTTGCTGTTCTCCAACGTCAAGCACTCAGGCGGTGACTCGGACAGCCACTTGCCCGGGATCGTCTCGGGGACCGGGATCGATCTGCTGCTGGCACTGTGCCTGCTGTGGATCATGGTTCGGGTCCCGTCCTGGGTTGCCCGCACCATCTGGCGCGCCGCCCAACCCAGCGCTCTGACGGGGATGGTCAAAAGCCTCGTGCTCTACCGCGGTCTGGGCGCCCTGATGCGCCACCGCGCCCCCACCCGCAGGAACTTGGCCCCATCGCCGCCGTCGCCCTCGTCGGCCTCGCCCCCGCCGCCGCCTCCGCAAGTTCGGCGGCCGCCAGCGTTGCTCAGCCCGTCGCGCCTGGCCTTGGCGCCACCTGACGCGCAGCACACGCCACCGGGGTTGCCCGGTCCGGGCGATCCGCCACCGGCGCTGCTCGCCGGAGCGGTCCCGATGCCTCCGGGAGCAATCCCGATGCCGCCAGGCCAGCCGCCCGAACCCGACCGCGACAAGCAGGAAGGCCGCCACCCGATGCAGCTCGCACTGCCGATCCCGGCCGCGCCCGGTCCCGCTGGCAAGAGCGCCGCGCTTCGGCCGAGACAGATGGCGTTGCCGATCCCGGTGACCCGCGTCCCTCGGCCGTCTTCGCCCGGTAGTCCTGCCTCTCCCCGGCCTCGGGTCCGGTCGCGGCAGCCGATGCTGCCCGGCATGCCCAAGCGGCCTGTCCCACGCCGGCAGCTGACTTTGTGGATCGACCCGCCGAAAGCCAGGAGGCGCCGATGAGCACCCGTCACCAGCAGTACGACCAGCCGCCGATGAGTGTGAAGATCCCTGCCGATGTCGATCAGCCCGACAAGGTCCTCTATGGCCTCACCCTCCGGCAACTGGGCATCCTCGCCGGCACCGCCGCCGCCTGCCTGTGGGTCTTCCTTACCTTCGGGCCTCTTGTGCCGCTTCCGGTTCTGGTCGCGGCGCTGGTGCCGGTCGTAGCGGCCGGGTTCGTGTTGGCCGTCGCCCGCCACGACGGTATGAATCTCGACCGCTACCTCCTCGCGGCCCTCCGCCACACGCGTACAGCGAAGAAACGCGTCACTGTCAGCGGGCCAGTACAGCCGCCGCCGGTGTGGTGTCGGATTCGCGGACGTCTCCCCGAACCCTTGCGGCTGCCCGTCCGCGCCGTCCGCCAGGACGGGGCGCTGGAGCTGGCTGGAGGCGATGTTGCCGTCATAGTCCGCGCTGGCACCCTCACCTTTGGGTTGCGAACTCCGGGCGAGCAGGCCGGGCTGGTGGCGGTGTTCAGCCGCTGGCTCAATTCCCTGGACGCACCCGTCCAGATCCTCGTCCAAGCCCGTCCGGTCGACCTGACCGGCTTGGCCGACCACGTCACTCAACACGCACCCGCACTGCCCGACCCGGCTTTGGAACAGGCCGCATGCGCGCACGCCGCGTTCCTCAGCGACCTGGGCAATGCACACGACCTGCTCATCCGGCAGGTCCTCATCGTCATCACCGGCCACATTTCCTCCTCGCCCCCGGCGTCGGTCCTCCCATGGCGGCAGAACAAACGCCACCGGGTGGGGCGCGAGGCAGCAGCCGCGGTCGCATTGCGGCGCGCCACCGAAGCCGTGCAGGCCCTGGCCGCGCTCGCCGTTCCGGCCGAGGTGCTGGACGCAGACAGCGCCGCCGCCGTCCTGGCCGAATCGCTATCCCCAAGCGAACCGCACCTTGTGGACAACGCGGCCCCAGGTGACGTGATCACTCACCGGAAGGAGGGCTGATGCGACCTTCGCCCAGGGCGCTCTCACGCGCCCTCGCCGTCACCACACAGCCCGAAACGCTGCACGATCCTCTCGCCGGAGGCGGGCTGGACGACTTGGGCCTGGGGCCGTCGGCGCTGCGTGTCAATGCCCGTTCGCTGGAGCTTCCCGGTGGGGTGTGCGCGTCGTTCGCCGTTACCGGATACCCGCGTGAGGTCGGCGCGGGCTGGCTGGAGCCTCTGCTCGCCTACCCGGGTCGCCTGGACGTCTCCCTGCACATCGCCCCCGTCCCGCCGCTGATCGCCGCGCAGCAACTCCGCCGCCAGCTCGCCCGCTTGGAGTCAGCCTCGCGCGCCGACGCGCAGCGCGGGCGGCTGGCCGACTTCGCCGCCGAAGCCGCGGCCGACGACGCCGCGGAACTCGCCGCCTCCCTGGCTCGCGGCCACGGCCGCCTATTTCGCGTCGGGCTATACCTGACCGTGCACGCCTCCGATGCGAGCGAGTTGGAGGACGAAGTGCAGCGCGTGCGGGCGCTGGCCGCCTCGTTGCTCCTGAACGCCCAGCCCACCACCTTCCGCGCGCTGCAAGGTTGGACCTCAACCCTGCCCCTGGCTTGCGACACGATCGGTGCGCGGCGGGTGTTCGACACCGCCGCGCTCGCCGCATCGTTCCCCTTCACCTCGCCCGACCTGCAGCCGGTGCTGGGCGAGACTCCGGTGCTGTACGGGCTCAACGCCTACTCCTCCGGCGTGGTGGTGTGGGACCGGTTCGCCCAGGACAACTACAACTCCGTCACGCTCGCCCGCTCCGGCGCCGGCAAGTCCTATTTCACCAAACTCGAAACCCTTCGCCTGCTTTACCAGGACGTTCACGTCGCCGTCATCGACCCCGAGGACGAGTACCAGCGGCTGTGCGACCACGTCACAGGCACCCGGGTCCCGCTCGGCGCGCCCGGTGTCTGCTTCAACCCCTTCGACCTCCCGCAAGGCCAAGGCGAGGACACTCTCATCCGCCGTGCACTGTTCCTGCAGACCCTGATCGCAGCGATGCTCGGCGAGCCGCTCGCTCCGACGACGCGGGCGGTTCTGGACCGCGCGGTGCTGGCCGCCTACCGTGCGCGCGGGGTCGGCTCTGACCCCCGCACCTGGGCACGTCCGGTCCCCGTCCTGGCCGACCTCACAACCCATCTTGACGAAGTCGCGCAATCGGATGCCCCCGAAGCAGGCACGGCGGCTGACCTTTCGGCGCGGCTCACCCCGTACACCTCTGGCTCCTACCGTGGCCTGTTCGCCGGGCCCACCACCACTCGCCCGGCCGGGCATCTCGTGGTGTTCTCGCTGCGGGACCTGCCCGATGAGGTCCGCGCCGTCGGCATGCTCCTAGCTCTGGACACGATCTGGCGCACCGTCGCCAACCCCGACGACCGGCGCCGCCGCTTGGTCGTGGTCGACGAAGCTTGGACACTCATGCGCGAGGACGAGGGCGCCCGGTTCCTGTATCGGCTGGCCAAGTCCGCCCGCAAACACTGGGCCGGACTCGCCGTCGTCACCCAGGACGCCGGCGACCTTCTCTCCTCCGATCTGGGGCGAGCGGTCGTCGCCAACTCCGCCACCCAGATCCTGCTTCGCCAAGCACCCCAAGCCATCGACCAGATCGCCGACGCCTTCGACCTCACCGACGGCGAGAAGACCTTCCTCCTTGCCGCCGACCGCGGCCAAGGCCTGCTGTGCGGAACCGGCGCCGGTTCAGACCGGGCCGCGTTCAGCGCGATCGCCAGCCCGCACGAACACCAACTCGTCACCACCGATCCCGCCGAACTCGCTGCCATCGCTGAGCCCATCGCCCCCACCGCAGCCACGGACACGGAGGCCCGCCGATGATGCCCCGCACAACCCTCCTCCATGGCGTCACCAGCGGCACGGGATCGTCCGGTCTCTTCTCGGACCACGGCTACGCTCCGCACCAACTCACTGACCTTGCTCGCGAATACAGCCCTATCGGCGCGCTGGGCATCCTCGGCGCTGCCACTGCTTGGACGAGTGTCCGTTGGGTGCTGTGGGACTGGCGCAACAGCAGACTCATCCCGGGCGCTCGGTTGATCGAGGTGGCAGTGCCGCCGAAGGTGGAGCCAGCGAGCGCCGCCGCCTGGTGGGCCCGCCTCATCGGCCTCACCCACCCAGGCTGGAAGCGCCTCATCTTCGGGCAGCCGCACCTGGCCTTCGAGTACCGCGCCGACCACAACGGCGTCCGCTTCCACATCTGGGTCCCCGGCACCATCCCGCCTGGAATAGTCGAGAAGACCGTCCGGGCGGCCTGGCCCGGCGCCACGCTCACCACCCACTCCGCCACACCACCGCTCCCGCTCGACCAGGAGTACAAGACGGCGGGCGGGCGGCTGGTACCAGCGAGACCCGAACACTTCCCGCTCACCAGCGACCACGACCCCGACCCGCTACGGGGCTTGCTCGGGACCGCGTCCGGGCTGGCAGAAGGCGAACACCTGGCTGTTCAGATCCTGGCCCGTCCCTCCACGGGCCGCCGCCTCGGCAAGGCTCACCGCGCCGCGTCCGCACTTCGCGGCGCTCGCTCCAGTGCACCCCAAGGCCATCTGTTCGACCTCATCACGCCCGGCATGTCGGGGCATCACAACCCCAGCGAACTCACCCGCCAGCACCCCGAACGCGCCGAACAAGTCCGCGCCGTCCTCGGCAAAGCCGCCCAGCCGCGCTTCGAGGTCCAGATCCGCTACGGCGTCGCCAGCCGCCACCCCGATCAAATTGCCAACGGGTGGCTGCGCGCGCACGCCCACGAGACCGCCTCGACGTTCGCGCTGTTCACCTCCGGCCACCAGTACCTGCGCCGCCGCCGACTCCGCTCCCCAGCGGTCAGGCTGGACGAGCGGCGACTGCACCGCGGCTACCTGCTGTCGGTCGCCGAACTCGCCGCAATCGCACACCTGCCCTACGACCTGGCCGCACCCGGCGTCACCCGCGCCGGCGCCCGCCCTGTCGCGCCCTCACCCGCCATCCCCGTCTCCGGGCCTGGCATCCGCGTCCTCGGTGACTCTGACTCCGGAGCACCGCGCCCGGTCGGCCTGACGGTCGCCGGCGCCCGCCAGCACCTGCACGTCCTCGGCCAGACCGGCGTCGGCAAGTCCACCTTCCTGGCAGGCCTCATCCTTTCCGACGCCACCGCCGGCCGCGGCGCTCTGGTCATCGACCCCAAAGGCGACCTGGTCGCCGACGTCCTGCAGCGCCTCCCCGAACGCGCCATCGGCCAGACCGTCGTGTTCGACCCAGCCGCGCCGGGCCGGCCACCGTGCCTGAACGTACTCGCAGGGCACGATGCGGCGTTCGCGGCCGAGTCGATCGTCACCACCTTTCGCCGCTGCTTCAGCTCCGCCTGGGGGCCTCGCCTGGACGACCTACTCCGTTCCGCCTGCCTCACGCTGACCCGCGTGAACGGGACCCGTGCCACCCTCGGCGACATCCCCAAACTGCTCATCGACACCGCTTACCGCGCCCGCGTGACCGCACGCCTCACCGACGACCTCCTCCGCGGGTTCTGGGACTCCTATGACGAACTCACCCCGGCCGCCCGCGCTTCGGTGATCAGCCCGGTCATGAACAAACTCCGCGCCGTCCTGCTGCGCCCGTTCATCCGCGACGCCCTGTCCGGCGGTGCGTCCACCGTCGACCTCGCCGGCACCCTCGCCTCTGGCGGCCTCATCCTCGCTCGCTTGCCGAAGGGTGTTCTGGGCGAGGACGCCGTGCGCCTCTTCGGATCGCTGCTGCTGGCGCACACGTGGCAGGCCATCACCCCGCGCGCCACGCAGGTCGAGCACGAGCGGTCGGACGCGGCCGCCTACATCGACGAGGCGCACAACTTCCTCAACCTGCCAGGCTCGATCAGCGACATCCTCGCCGAAGCCCGCGCCTACCGCTTCAGCCTGACCATCGCTCACCAGCACCTGTCCCAACTCCCCAAAGACCTCCGCGAAGCCGTCTCCGCCGACGCCCGCAACAAGATCTACTTCGCCGCCTCACCCGAAGACGCCGCCGACCTCGCCCGCCACACCACGCCGCTTCTGGCCCCACACGACCTGTCCCACCTGGGGGCCTACCAAGCCGCCGCCCGGCTTATGGACGGCAACACCCCCACACCACCCTTCACCTTCCGCACCCGCCCACTACCCGAATCGATCCCCGGCCGGGCAGGCGCAGTCCGCAAGGCATCACGCGAACGTTTCGCACCCCAGCACACCGCACGCTCGATCCCCGAGGTCGGTCTGCGAGACCTGGACGCCTCACCGCTCACACCATCCGCACCCGCCCACAGCCCTCTGTGTCAGGCTCAGGTGGGACACAAGGGGACAAACATCCCTAACTGACATGAGCAGGGCGAGAACGGGTACCGAGCCGAGTGACGATGACCAGCCACGACCTCCCTCCCGACGACGGCCCCCGAGCCGGCCGACCCAAGCGGCGGACCTTCTCGGCCGCCTACAAGCTGCGGATGGTGGAGGAGTACGACAATGCCCCGACCGGCGAAAAGGGTGCGCTGCTGCGCCGTGAGGGCCTGTACGAATCCAGCATCTCCTCGTGGCGCCGGCAGCGCGACGCCGGGCAGTTGACTTCGTCGGGATCGGCCCGTCCGACGCCCAAGAAGGAGAAGTCGCCGGAGCAGGTAGAACTGGATCAGCTGCGCAAGGAAAAAGCGCGGCTGGAACGGCAAAACTCCGCCATGGCCAAGAAACTCAAGCAGACCGAGGCCGCCCTGGACATCATGGGAAAAGGTATCGCGCTCTTGGAAACGATGTCCGAGAGCGCGGACACCGAGAACTCGTGAACACCTGCCGGGCCGACACCTTCGCCCTGCTGGCCGAGCATCTGACGATCACCGTCTCGTGTGCATTGACGGGCCTATCGCGTTCGGGCTTCTACCGGCGGCGGAAGCCGTCCCCCGAAAGCGGTGAAGCGGCGGTGCGGCCGTCCCCGCCGAATGCACTGACCGCCGGTGAGCGCGCCGAACTTGTGGCCGCTCTCAACAGTGACCGGTTCGCCGACAAGGCGCCCCGCCAGGTGTGGGCGGCGCTGTTGGACGAGGGCGTCTACCTGGCGTCGGTGTCGACGATGTACCGGGAGTTGCGGCTGCGTGACCAGGTCCGCGAGCGGCGCGCCCAGGCCCGCCACGAGGCCGGGAAGAAGCCCTACCTGGTCGCCCGTGCACCTAATGAAATATGGACCTGGGACATCACGAAGCTGCGAGGCCCCGGTCCCCGCAGGTTCTACGACCTGTACGTGATGCTCGACATCTTTTCGCGCTGCGTCGTGCACTGGGAAGTGCACCCGCGCGAGTCCGGAGAACTGGCCGAGCAGTTCATGCAGAACTCGTTTGCCGCCAACGGCGGGATCGTGCCGGGAACGATCCATTCCGACAACGGCACCTCGATGACGTCCAAGGCGGTGACCGACCTGCTGGCGGACCTGGACATCATCAAGTCCCACTCCCGCCCGAAGGTCAGCAACGACAACCCCTACAGCGAGGCGCAGTTCCGGACCCTGAAGTACTGTCCCGTCTTCCCGGAGAACTTCGGGTCGATCGACGAGGCCGAAACGTTCTGCCACCACTTCTTCAACTACTACAACCACGAGCATTACCATTCCGGGATCGGACTGCACGTCCCCTTCTCGGTCCATGTCGGCACCGCGCCCGCAATCCAGGACAGGCGCGGCCAGACCATCGAGGCGTTCCGTGCGGCGAACCCACGGCGGTTCACCCGGGCTCCCGCGCTGCCCAAACTCCCCGCGGTCGCGTGGATCAACCGGCCCGGCCAGGACACCGCCGCCCAGACCAGCGTTGACCAGGGAGAAGACGCCGCTTAACGATCACTGACCCCTGTCTCATTTGACTTGACACCTACCGAACCGGCGTCGGTACGGCCTCGGTCAGCGGATCACCTGGTCAAGCCAGGTCAGCGGCGGCCATGTCAGGAAAGATCGCCTCTTTCGCAGCCTTCGCGAGTGCAGCCTGTGCCGTACCGGGGATTCCGATCCGGTTCCAATGGAAAATCACATGGAGAGTGGTCACACTGCGGATTCCTCGTGTGAGATGGCCACTGTTTCGCAAGGCTTTCAGTTGTCTGCCTCCATTCTCGAAAGCTGTGAGCCAGTCGTTTCCGATGTCCTCTGGCCGGGCTGTGCCGAGCAGGAGGCGGCGGACGTCGTCGGTGAAGGAGGCCCACGTGGCGGGCTCGGGTGGTTCCCGGCACAGGACGGAGCGTTGTTCGGCGATTCGGGCCCACACGTCGCCTTGCTCTTCGAGTTCCAGACCTGCGGCCCGCATGAGAGCGGTGCAGAGGATCAGTGATCGTTCTCTGCGGTCGGTTGGGGCGCCGTTGAGGAAGGCGAGCAGGTGGCGGCTGTCGGCGTGGAACAGTTCGTGCGCGGTCTCCATGCTGGCGTGACCGCCGAAGGCGTGGATTTCGGGTTCGTAGATGTCGCTGGTCCAGGCGACGCCTTGGGTGAGCAGGGGGTGGACGGAGCAGTCGCCGCGGTTGCTGGTTTCGGTGGGTAGGTAGCGGATGCGCCAGCGACCCTTGCGGATGAAGAACCACGAGGTGATGAGGCCATCCGCCTCGGCGGCGGCGAGGACCGAGCCCAGATGGGCGACGGCTTGGCGTTCGCGCTCCTGGGGGTCCTGGACGGGGAAGTCGATGTTCACTTGCGTCCAGGAGGTTTCCGGGGAGGTCTCGTCCATGCCCTGGCCTTTCGTCAGCACAGCAGGAGGCAGGCGTCCCAGGATGTGGTGATCCCGGTGGCGGTCAGGTTCGCACCGGCTGTTCCGTCGAGGAGGCCGGGTGGCTCGTCGGGTGCGGCGTTGGCTTGCCGATGCAGGTCCAGCAGTCGAGGTACGGGGATTGGACTGAGGGCGTCGGCGGCGATGCGCCGGCCGGCCGCCAGGAGGCCGCCGGTTCCGTGGCAGAGGCCGCTGTAGGTGAGGCGCGCCAACTGCTGGGGGTCGCTCACGCACGCAACGAAGGCCGTCTCGGCCTTCTTCTGGCGGTCGACGTCCCCGAGGGCGCAGGCGGCGAGTTGCTGGGCGCGGGCAATGCCCGGGGTCCCATAGCACCAGGATGGCCGCGACGGGCACGGCTGGCCCACTCCGTCTTGGTGTAACTCATCCCGGGTGGTGATCTGTGGCCACCACGCATGGCCTGCATCGGTCTGGCGTTCCCAGTGGTCGAGCCACTGGCAGATGTGGGCGATCGCCGCTAGCTGCCCGTCTGTGTGGACCCCGTCGATCATTGTCAGTGCCATCAAGGCGAGGGGCCCGGTGACTCCATGGGCCATCCCGTGGTTGCTGTGACCTCCGGCAGGGCCCGGCTTATTCCAGTGGGGGCCGGTCGGGCACCACCAGCCGGGGAGTTCGTCGAGCGGCTCGGTGAGCCGGACCAGGTACATCAGCACGTCGCGGAGCAGATCAACGGCGCCGATGCGGCGGAGGGCGACGCCGAGTCCGGTAAGGCCGCGGATGAGGTCGAACTCGGCGTAGGCCGGGCGCCGGTGTTGGTCGATACGCCGGTGGGCTGCCTCCAGGCGCTGGCGCGTCACCGTCGCGGTCCCTGCGGCGGCGACGGCTTTGGCGTGAGTGAGCCCTGGCTGGTCCGACGCGGCGAGGACGAACGCCAGGGCCGGAGCCCCGTAGTAAAGGCTGGCCCCGGTGGCGACGCTGACTCCTCCGGAGACGGCTTTCTGCAACGCCGCGTAGGCGGCGTCCCAGTCGCCGGTTTCCAAGTGGAGAAGGGCAATGCCGGCGGCTCCTTCGGCGAGGTTCTGCTCCCTGCTCATGGGATGTCGGCCACGTTGTCTCGGTCGTGGCGTCCGGTATGGAGGTAGGTGTGGGCGATCGCGCGCGCCAGCCGTAGGCAGTGCTCCTCGGATGCGGTGTCGACGCCGATCATGCGGGCGTGGTGGAGGTGCAGCAGGTCCGCCAGCACCTGATCGGTGTCCAGCCCGTCCTGGTCGGCGTGGGACCGATACGTGGCCAGCGTCCCCGCCAATGCTGAGGTGTCCGGGTCATCGTCTGGGTAGGGAGTGCCAGCGCGGGCGAGCTGCGCGGGATCCAGGCGCGGTCCGCCGCGGTGCGGCACCTGGTGGACGAGCCAATGCAGGCCGTTGCCACCGGTGAATCCGTGAGCAATGTTGATCATTCCGGCGGCGGTAGCGGCCTCCCGGTTGCCTGACAGCCGCCCGAGGACGGTGCGGGAGTCAGCGGCGAAGACCTTCTCGGCTGCGATCAAGGTCGGCCCGCTTCCGTAGCGGGTTTCAGGCCGGTAGGTCGCCAGGATGTAGTCGACCACCAGTCCGTCGTCGTGCAGGCGCTCTGCCCACTGGGCGAGGTCATGAGTGGCGCCCGCGAACTGGCGCCTATCGCGCAGCGGGATCCGTAGTCGCAGGTGGTGGGCCGGGTGGTAGCGCAGGAACCACCAGTCCGCGGGGAGGTCGGGGAGGCGGGCGAGGATGTCGGTGAGGATGTCCGGGGACCGGCCATACAGGCGGGCATCTAGCCACCGCGACCCTCCGGGCCGGTGCTGCAGGGTGCAGGCTGGACGGGCTGGTCGGGCCGGACGCGGAGGTTGCTGCGGTGTCGCGGTGAGGGTGAGCAGGAGTTCGGCGGGTCTGCCACCGATCCAACCAGAGGGGCCGTCGGCTTCGGTGAGGGCCGCGCCTCCGTACCGGTGGAGATGGCTGCGCAGCACCGCCAGGTGGGCGGGCTCGTTCAGGTCCAGACGCAGCCGCACATCGTCGAACCCGCGATCCTGGCTGATCAGGACCTCACGCGGCACCCTGTGCTGTTCGCGGTGTCGCTGCCAGGCGTCCTGCCATTGCGGCCATGACGCGGCGCGGCCGGGAAGTGAGGCCGCGGGGATGGTCCAGCGGGCCGAATGCAGGATGGCACGGCCTCGCCGGACCCTCGGCAGGAACGGCAGACCGCTGGCGTGCCCCCAATCGAACCTGGCGCACGGTGCCGTCCATGCCGTCCAGATCTCGGTCATGAACCGCACCAGCGGCTGCTGGGCAGTCGGCAACATCACGCAGTTGAGTAGGAGCGGCTCTACCGGCCGCCCGGTGGTGGCCGATACCAGCCACAGCCGCTCGCCGTCGCCGGCCACTGCTAGGTCCGCGACCGTCCAATGGGGATCGGGGTGGAAGTCCCCGACCGGCAGCACTGGCAGCAGCTCGGGCGTGCGGGCCACGATGGCCAAGCTGGTCTGGAGCGGAGGCGCGGACAACTGCACGATGTCCGCGCCGGGCATCGCGGTCGGAAGGCCCGCATAGACGTCGCGGAAGCGCTCCTGCTCACCAGCGGTGAGTAGGAGCAGGAACCGTCCGGCTGCGACCCCGGCGTGTCGGGCACCGCTTGTCACGGTCAACGTGAACGCGCCCCGGTCGAGGTCGCGTGGTGTGTGCGCGGCAAGGGTGAACCGTAGTTCGGTGTGCGGGATCGGTGGCCGGGCATCGTCGCCGCGCAGCGCGGCGACGAGTTCATCATCCAGCACGATGTCGGCGCAGCTTTCCAGGGCCGACCGCTGGGCAAGGCCGGCGAGCAACGCGTCGCGAGCAGTAAATGCCACCGGCTCACGGTGGGGTGAGCCCCGGTACCCGGCAGGGAATCCCAGGACGTTCACTACCTCGCACAGCGGCACGGCGGCGCCTGGGCCCCACCGATCGATGAACGCGCGATGGTAGACGGCCCAGCCGGGCAGGCGTGGCGCCACGGCGGTGAGCGTTCCGGCCGCGTCTTCGGCTGCGGCGACTACGGCTGGGGGCAGCGTCACCGAGCAGCCGACCCGTAGGTCGACTGCGGTCTGGTCGCCGGGCTCGGGTCGGTCCAGGTGGTGGGCCAGGTGTGCGGCCGGGTCGGTCACGGTCATCGGTGGCCGGATCGCCGACAGCAGCACCCCCGCCTTTAACAGCGCGGTCAGCAGCTGCTCCGCTTCGGCCGTACCGCCGGGGAGTGTGTCGGCCACCCTGGCCGCCAGGTCACCGAACACGATCGCGGAGGCGGCCGTCTCGACCGCCACCCGTACCGGATCGGTCAGGGCGATCTCGACGTCCCAGATGCGGTCGTGCTCGGCCCGGGCGCACGGCAGCACCCACCGCCCGCCCCGGGCGTATCCGAGGTTGTTGGTCATCACCGAGACCGTGCGCAGGACGGGTAGATCCCGCTCGGCCTGCGCGATGTACTTGGCGACGAAACGGTCGTCGGGACGAGCCACCGCACGGTGCCGCCCGCTCCAGTGGACCGCTGCGTGCGAGCCGAGTTCAACCGGCGCCACGCCGGCGAAGCGACCGAACGGGGTCGCGCGGGTCGTCCACCTCAGCAGGTACCGGATCGTGGCCTCCACCATGCGCCGTAACCGGCGCGCCTGGACCGCCTCACCGTCCAGAGCGCGGGTGACCTGGGCGGCCAGGTCGGGAGCGGCGGGGGTGACGGTGGCCGCGAACTCCGGGAGCGCCCACGCCTGCCGCAGCCATTCCAGCCACTGCGCGGGCTGGTCGGCGGTCAGGTTAGGCCAGGCGGGCAGAACCAGGTCATCGGGGTAGGCGGCGGCTCTGATCAGCGCCGCATCTGTCGCTTGGAACATGGGTCGCTCACCGCCCCGGAAGGTTGGAAGGAGGGTGGTCGCGCACGGGTGCCGAGCCCGGCCCTGTGCGCAAGGGGCCGGGCCCGGCGGGGGTCAGCGCACGCCGCCGATGTCGGCGTTGGTGGTGCAGGCGTTCGAGCCGGTGTTGCCCGAGCCGCAGTTGTCGTCGGTGCTGGTGGCGTGGCCGCTCGCGGTGTCCCCGGAGTCGACCAGGCGGAGGTCCAGCGTGTATTCGTCGTCGCCCATCAGGAAGGTTCCCTTCTCATCGAGAGCTGGCGGTGGGAAAGGTAAGGACGATGCGGCTGTGCCGCTTGTCCAGGACGGTCCCGTCCGGCAGGTCGCCGGCGGGAGTGTGAGCGGGCAGGATCTGCAGGGCCGGAGACGGACTGCCGGCGTCCAGCCACGCGCGCATGTGCTCGATCATCTGCCCGGTCGCCGCGGTGGCCTCGGGCCCGTGGGCGTATGCGCCGAGATCAAACTTCCTATCGGTCCAGCACAGCGCCGACCGGTAGGAGAACGTGCCCTCATCGAGGGTGGCGGGGGCTCCGAACCGCCACGATGGCGCGACGATTCCGGACTCGACTGCAGCCTCCTGCGCCGTCAGGATCACGAACTCGCCTGCCTCTCGGGTGAGTCGGGCGGCCAACCACAGGTCCAGGTCAGCCAACACGGTGCAGGGCGGCAGGCTCACGCCAGCCCACGCTTCCTGGCGGGGCTGGGTGAGGATGCCGGCGACCATGTCGGCGAGAACTTCGGGGGGCAGTCTCCTGGCCCTCATCGAGGCGCAGGTGGACGCCATCGGCGATGTCGACGTACCGCATCTGGTGGGCGCCCTCGCCCTGCACTGAGACGAACCCGCACTGGCGGTGGCTGTGGCTGACCAGACGGTCCCCTGATCGCCGCAGCGCCCACGATCGGGTCATCCCGAACGTGCGCAGCGGGACGACGAGCACACCGTCACCGGCGATCTGCTCGCGCCAGGCGGGCGGGATGTCCCATGCCCCTGCCGTGACGATGACCAGGTCGAATCGACGGCTCGGCTCGACCGGGTGCTCGGCGTCCGCGGACACGACGGCGACATCGTTGTAGCCAGCCTTCTTCAGGCAGGCGGTCGCCCGAGCGGTGACCTCGGGGTCAATGTCAATGGTCGTGACCGACCCCGTCGGGCCAATGATCTCGGCCAGTAGCGAGGCGTTGTAGCCGCCGCTGCCGATCTCCAGGACATCGCGGCCCTCCAAGCCTCCGAGCGCGTCGGACGATTGACCGAGCATCTCTGCGATCAGATACGGCGCCGATACCGAGCTGGTGGCCTCGTCGCCGCGCCGGTTAGTGACGACCGCGGTGTTCTCGTATGCCTTCTCCAGCGGGACGCCCGGGGTGAACACCTCGCGGGGCACCACCCGCATCGCCCGTTCCACCTCGGTGGGCATCGTCAGGCCCTTGGCCTCGTGGTCGGCGATGATCGTGTCGACCAGGGCGTTGCGGAGCTCCTCTGCCCGGTCCGCGCGGCTCGCGGTGTCCACACTCACCACGCGCCTCCGGGGGTGGGTGCGACCCGGTCTAGGGACGGGGCACTCTGCGATGTCATCGCGGAAAAGCCTCCTTGTGATGTCTGGTTCGCGGAGTCGGTCGGCCGGGATGGGCCGAGCCGGACGGGGCCACTTCAGGTCTGGCGAGCTCACCTGGTCGCCGTAAGTGATATCAGGACTGCTCTCAGTGAATCGGGGGATCGCCGCCGACCCAACGCATCGGCTGTACGCGTGGCCAGGGGCCGTCCGGCAGAACTCAACCCAGGGACAACATCGCGAGTTGCTTGTGGGGACCTGGGACGAAGCACGGTCCTGGTCTGCCCCTGGTGGTGCATGATCGAGTTCATGCGGGCCGTCCTGGCTTCGATCGGTGGTCGTCGTGCGGTCACCATTAGTGAACCGGTGGCAGGCGCCATACCTCCAGGGGAAGACTGGAGGTGGGCAGGGGAGGAAATCCTCCCTACGTCGTCGGAAGGTGGATCGCAGTGACCCCCGGCAGCAAGGAAATCGGGCGCCGCTTGCGCGCGGTCCGGGAGGCGCCGCCGCACTGGTCGCGTTCGGAGATGGCGCGCCGGTTGCGGACCGCCGCCGACCCTGACGAGCGGGTCCGCCTGCCGCACGTGGCGAGCTTGGTCGACCAGATCAAACAGTGGGAGGCAGGCAAGTGGGCGCCGTCCGCCCGGTACCGCGAGTTGTACGTTCGCGCGACCGACCGCTGTTGGGATGAGCTGTTCGGCGCGGAGACCGACGCTCAGACTTCCCAGGACTTGGGTGACGCCCATCCCTTGCCCTTGCTGGTGTCGCCCCCATCCGCGGAAGCTGAGTCTTCCCGTCCCCTGGCGGTTGAGGGGGTCGAAGCGCTGCTCGGGAGGCTTTACCGGCTCGACGACGAGTTCGGCGGAAACGAGCTGTGCCATGTCATCGAAGGGCACGTCACCGCGGCCTTCCGGCTGTTCAACGTTGCGGCCCCCAGACTCCGAACTCAGCGGCGACTCCTGACAGCAGTAGCAGGGTTAACCCAGATGGCAGGGTGGCTGGCGATCGACGCCACCCGACATGGAGACGCCTCCCGCTACCTGTCCGCGACGGTGTACGCCGCGCACGAAACCGACGACCTGGGCTTGGCCTCACACGCCATGGGATACATGAGCCTGCACGCCTTCTACCGCGACAGGCCCCAACGGGCGCGCGCCTTGGCTGAAGCCGCACTCAGCCTCGCCCGCGCCGAAGCGACCCCTCGTACCCGCGCCGCGCTGCACAACCGAGCAGCACGCGCGCACGCCCGGCTAGGAGACGTCAACACAGCCCGCGAGCAACTCGACCTCGCCGCCACCGAGCACGCCCGTGACGAGCCCCACGACGAGCCTCAATGGACCGCCTACGTCAGCGAAGTCGAGATCGCCGCTCAGCGCGGCGCGTGCCTGCTGGACCTGGCACTTCAGGCGTTGCTCTCACCTGCTGAGGCTGTCGCTGCGCTTACGGACGCGCTTCACCTCGCCGAGACCTTCACGCCCGACCACGCCCGCGACATCGCGCACTACAAGACGCGACTTGCCACTGGCCATCTTCTCCAGGACGAACCGGAGCAGGCGGCCCGTGTGGCGGGCGAAGCGTACGACCTCGCATCGCGGATCGGGTCGGCGCGCATAGACGAGCGGTTCGCCGAGCTGGTCGCACGGATGCAGCCCTACGACGTCCCAGAGGTACAGGCGGTGGTGGACCGCGTCACGACCGGCTGACGTCGAGCACCGCCCGGATAACGGCGCCGGTGTCGGCGAGGGATTCAAGGACGAGTTCCGCGCCGGCTGCCCGCAGATCGTTTGCGTTGCTCGCCCCGGAGGCGACCGCCACAACGCGGGCGCCCCCTTGGTGGCCGGCGAGCACATCGTTCGGAGTGTCGCCGACCAAGACCGTGGTGGAGGCGTCGAACGTCTCGCCGTACCGGCGCTCCGCGCGCGCCTGGGCGAGCTTCACCAGAGGCGGCCGCTCTGCGTCATCCAGGCCATACGCGCCAATCTCGAAATCAACGAACTCATCCAGCCCGAACACGGCCAGCTTGCACACGGCGATCGGGCGCATGTTGCCGGTCAGCACGGACTGGATCACGTCACTCCGGCTGTCGAGCGTCTCAACTGCGGCACGTGCCCCCGGCAGAATCTGGCCGCGCATCCTGATGTCGTCCTGCCGCGCCGAGAACGCTTCGGCCAGCGTCTCGGCGAAGGTCTTCATGATCTCGTCGGCGGGGTCGATACCGTGGAGCCGCAGGGTTTCAGCAGTGATCGCGAGGTCTGTGCGCCCGGTCATGTCTGCGAGCTTCTTCAGAGGGCGCCCCGTGACCCGGCGGAAGACCTCGCCATAGATGTCGTTGCTAAGTTCACCGATGCTGATCAGCGTGTGGTCTATGTCCCAGAGCACCAAGGTTCGCACAAACGAATCGTATGTCCACATCGTGCCCCACAACCCAACCTCTGAGACGGGGATCGGCTCGTGTGCGCCGGGCACCCGTTCGGGCTCGTTCGCGAGATCCCGTCCCAGTCGATGACGCCGGCTTCTCACCACTCCGGGTGCCGCAGCTTTGCTCTGCAAATTCGACCTGCCGTCCCGCCGAAACAGCCCGGTGGGCATGACGTCCCCTAGCAAGGGCTGGGGAGGTGCGCCGTGGCCTTTGCCGGTTCCGCTCGGCGGTCATGGCGCGAAGTATTTCTACCCAGCGTCAGTAGCCACCGTCTGGCGTCTTCTGCGCTGCCCAAGGCGCCGATGCGAGCTCTGTCAGCGGTCATGCCAGCGCCTCCCAGCAGACCGCGGGGAGGAATTCCTCCCCTGAGCCTCGCCCATCCTCCCCTTTCTCCTGGTGTCCGCACTCATTTGACTTGAACTGCAAGGTTCTCCGTCGAACGAGAAGAGTGCGCGACCGTGTCCCCTTCATTCGCCCTCACTTGGGGTGCGCCGTCACCGTGGGCATCTGAAACCGACCGCGCCCAGACGGTTCGCGCGTCACTCGAACCCGTCCACGGAATCGCGCCACGTTCGCCCCAGCCCGTTTCTCCGGCGGTCTCGGATCGTGGTAGCGGGAGAGCGTCCCACACCGGCTCCCCGCCACCGTACGCACAGGCTCGCCCGCGGCCAGGTCGCCGCGTTCTTGACGGGCTGGAGTTGGTGGATCCCGGGGAGCGCGGCCACGGCGCAGTCGCTCCATACATGTGGTGTCCCGTACTCGCCCTTGTTGCGCCAGCGGTCGATGTCGAGGCTCCTGCCGGGCCGGAGGGAAGGTCAGATGACCGGTGACGTGGACTTCGGTGTTCGGCCTGGCAAGGATCAGGTGCGCGAACCGTCCGAGGATGCGAGCAGGCACGCCAGCGAACTGACCTGTCGCCTGGCCTCCCGAGGGCTGCGTGCGTCGGCGGCGGAGCTGGTGGGGAAGCCTGCGGGCGCGATGGCGGTTTCCGCGCAGCGGGTGGACGTCCACCCTTACGTGGGCCGACTGGTGGTGCTTCTGCCGGGGCCCGGCGATCCGAGCGAGTTGTTCTGGCATTGGCAGCGGCCTTTCCGGGGGCGCCGGTGGATCGAGGCGCGCTGGTTCCAGGCGTTCGCTCCAGCCGCCGAGCCGGGGGTGGCTGCCGATGCCGTTGCCAGGGCGATCGATATCGACGTGCGCGATCGTGCCCGTTCGGCGCATGTCGGCGTCGAGTCGTGCAGAGGTGACTGCGAGTTGGAGGAGCAGTTCCTCACCCGTCTGGGGCGCCCCCTTCATCTGCTGGTCTACCGAACCTTGGCGTTGCTGGACTCGGTGGAGCGGGAGGTGGAGGACATTGTCCTGCTGCACGAGCTGTTCAAGATCGATCATCTGACGACGCGGACGCTGAGGGGGCTGGAGCGGCAGGCGGTTCTGGGCGGTGCTACGGCGCGGCAGGTGAATGAGCCGCTGACTCTGGCCAAGGTGATGCGCCAGGCGGTCGCGCAGGTCGAGCACTACCGGAGGGTGCGGGTCCAGGTGCCGCCCCCGGATGTGGACCTGCCCGGATATGCCGGGCCGGAGATCACGCTGCTGCTGGCTGAGCTGGTAGAGAACGCCACCAAATTCTCCCCGCCCGATACCCGGGTCCAGATGGCGGCGGTTCCGGCGCCGTGGGGGGTGAGCATCGAGATCACCGACCGTGGACTGCCGATATCGGCCGACGCCTACACGGCGCTGAACCGGCTGCTGGCCGACCCGGACACCGTCAGTGTCCGCGACCAGATCATCGCGGGCCCGATCGGGCTGCTGGTGGTGTCCAGATTGGCGCAGCGCCACGGCATCCAGGTGAGTCTGCACCCGGTCGTACCGGAAGGCACGCGGGCCATGGTCGCCCTCCCGGCCGCCCTGCTCAAGGCACCCCAGCCCACCACACCACAGTCGGCCACTCCGGCCAGGGCCACCGGCCTTGCCGCGCCGCTCCGCCCCGTTGCTTTGCCGCCCCTGGCATCGACAGCGCCATCACAGCTTGCCCTGCCGAGGAACACGGCCACATCGCCGACCGAGCGCCCGGGTCCGGCCGGCATCGCTGCCCCGCCCGGAGCCGACAGCGCTGGCGGGATGCCCGAGCTTCCCCAGCGGCGTCGAAGGCAGGGCCTGCGGAGCCCGGTAGCCGACGTTGCGGATGGCACCGAGGGCGGCCCGCAGGCCGTGACGGTGTCGAGGGCCGGGCAAGGCCAGGGACCGGAGCGCGAGGACGGCCCCAACCGGGGGCCGGTCCCGAGCCTGTTGGCCGACTTTGCCGGTGCGGGCCGCCCTCGCGACCCCACGAAGGATCCGGCCGACCACGGCCCCGCAGACTCTGCTCCCCCGAGCCCTAGGACCACCGTTCCACCGGCCGACCCGCCTGCCGGCGATCCGGCGGATTAGCCCCCGCGACCACCACCCATTCGGCTGATCGACAGCTCCCAGCCGCATCCGCCGACCTCCACCAGGAGATGCTCAAATGACGATCCCCACGGCTTCTGCCGCGTTGACTTCCACCGCTCTCGCCGGGGCCGGCGTGGCCAGTGCACCAGCAGGCGCATCGCGCGAAGGTCTGGGATGGCTGCTGGAGGACTTCCGCGTCCAGGTACCCGGTATCAAGGGTGCCTTCCTGGTGCCGCGGGACGGGCTGGTGCTCGCGGCCGTGGGTCTGACTACCGATGAAGCCGACCATGCTGCAGCGGTGGCCGCTGCGCTGTACTCCGCCGGTGGAGCCGCCGGAAAGATCACTTCTCTGCCCGTCGGCGAGGTCCAGCAGATCATCGTCCAGCACGACGCCCAGTACCTGATCTTGATGAACACTCCCGACCAGCACCCCGACGCCCCCGCACACGCAACCGAAGCTGGCACGGGTCGGCCTGCAGTGGTCGGGTGTGTGCTGGGCGTGCTGGCCGGGCCCGACGCGCAGACCGGACTGGTCGCGGACGGGATGGCCATGTTGATCGCGAGCGTCGCCCGGCACCTGGTCACCGCGACCCGCACTCCCCACGCAGACACCCCGGCACCTCAAGACTCCGGTGCCGAGTCCAGGGCCAGCGCGGGACTGCGAGACGAAAGCTCCGACGATGAGCACTGACTCCCACAGCGCCGCCCACCCCAAAGGCCAGCCATCTGCGGCGGCCTGCGTGCCGTGGGTCGACCAGGACGTGCAGCAGGTCCGGCCTTACGTCGTGGTCCCCGATGGCCGCGCCTGCCCCCGATACCAGATGCGGCTGGACACGGTACTGACCGTGACCCACACGACCGGGGGCGCGGCTGCGGGCACTACCCAGGCGGGGGCCTTGCCGCCTGAGGCCGCACACGCCCTGAGGCTGTGCCGGGCGGGCAGCTGCTCGGTCGCCGAGATCGCCGCCACCATCGGCCAGCCCATCCTGGTCGCCAAGACGCTCCTGTCGGATCTGATCGACGCCGGCGCGCTGGTCATCGCACCACCCGCCGTGCCGCCCGACCCCGAAACCGGGCGCCCGAGTGCGCACCTGCTGCAGGCGCTGCTGGAAGGGCTGGAAGCTCATGACTTCGCCGTCGCCTGAGCTGGAGCACACGGCCCGTCGGCTGGCGCTGAAGATTCTCATCGCTGGCGGATTCGGTGCCGGGAAGACGACCATGGTCGGCGCGATCAGCGAGATCCCGCCGCTGACCACCGAGGAGCGCCTGACCGCCGCCAGTGCGCACGTCGACTCGCTGGCTGGCGTGGACGGCAAGACCACCACCACGGTGACGCTGGACTTCGGCCGCCGCACGCTCACCAATCCGCTGCCGATGACGCTGTTCTTGTTCGGCACCCCCGGCCAGAACCGGTTCGACTTCATGTGGGACGAGCTGGCCCACAACGCGGTCGGCGGCGTGGTGCTGGCCGACACCCGCCGCTTGACCGACGCCTTCCCCGCGCTGGATTTCTTCGAGCAGCGCGGTGTCCCGTTCGTCGTGGCGGTCAACCAGTTTGACGACGCCGCCCATCGCTACCCGGCGGAGGCGGTCCGCCAGGCCCTGAACTTGCCCGCCGATGTGCCGGTGGCGGACTGCGACGCCCGCGATGCCCGCTCGGTGATCAACGTGCTGATCATCCTGGTCCGCCATGCCCTGGCCGCCCGCACGTGACCCTCACACAACGTTGCTTTGGGAGCCCACCCGTGCCTTACGACACCCCCGCCGAGACCGGCGCCGAGACAGAACTTCAGCAGCGGATCCAGTTGCTGACCGACCTGGGCCTGGGCGAGGCGACCGAGCGGTTCGATGCCTTCGCCGCCGATCTGGCCACTGCGTTCGCCGCCCAACTCGGCGTAGGCGCCGAAGTCCCCTACGCCATGGTCAACCTGGTCACCAGCGAGCAGCAGTTCATCGGCCTGCACTGCCCGGACGGCAAGCCCCGGGTCGGGCGGACCATGCAGCGCGACCACGGCTACTGCCCCGAGGTCGTCCAACGCCGCAACGCCCTGGTCCTGCCCGACGTGTACGCCCACCCACGCTTCGCCGCCAACGCGGTCGTCGACCTGATCGGGATCCGTACCTACGCCGGCGCCCCGCTCATCCACCAGCCCACCGGCCGGCTCCTGGGGACCGTCTGCGTCGTCGGCAACACCGGCCTGCCGCTGTCCACAGGTGAGTCCTCTCGCGTACTGATCAAGGACCACGCGCAACAGCTGATGAAGCTCATCGACGGCGATGCCAGCCACAGCACCGGACGCAGCGCCGACTACCAGGGCTGCTGACCAAGCGGCCGATAAGGCGGCTGAGGAGGCCGCGGCGATGCCGTCTGCCGGATCCGCCCCTCCGGCAGTGGCCCCACGAAAGTGAAGGGGATGGTGTCTGTGTTCGAGACCGACGACCACCACGACCTGCGCAAGGCCGTCCGTGCCTTCGCGCTCGCCGAGGTCGCACCGCGCGTGGCCCGGATGGAGTCCAGCCAATCCGTCGACATCGAGACCTCCGCTCTGATCGCCCGGCAGGGTTGGCTCGGAGTGACCATTCCCCCCGAGTACGGCGGACTGGGCGCCGGCCACCTCGCCAAAACGATCATCATTGAGGAGCTGGCGCGGGTGTCGGGAGCGATGGGCGCCATGGTCCAGGCGTCCCAGCTTGGAGCCGCCAAGGTCATCCACTACGGGACCGAGGGGCAAAAACGCCTGTGGCTGCCGCGGATCGCTGCAGGTGATTGCATGCCGACGATCGCGGTGACCGAGGAAGGGTCGGGCGGCAACGTACTGGACATGCAGGCCACTGCCCACCGCGACGGCGCCTACTGGGTGCTGAACGGCCGCAAGCAGTACGTCGGCAACTCCCACCTCGGGGGCCCGCACGGCGTGGTCGTCCGCACCAGACCCACCTCGGCCGGGTCCCGGTCGCTGTCGGCGTTCCTGGTCGAAGACAACCAGGTCGGACTCCACGTGGTCCCGCATCAGCCAGCGCTGGGGCTGCACGGATTCACCTTCGGTGACCTGGTCCTGAACGACGTGCGGGTCCCCGCCGACAACATGATCGGCGGCGAAGGCGACGGCCTGGACGTCGCCTACAGCTCCAGCGTCCTTTACGGACGCCCGAACCTCACCGCCGTCGCGCTCGGCATCCACCAGGCCCTGCTGGAGGAGACCGTCCGGTTCGCCAAGGAACGCCACCGCCGGAACGAGCCACTGGCCAGACTGCCCACCATCCAACAGCGGATCGGGCAGATCAACGAGCGGGTGATGACCGCCCGCACCCTCGCCTATCAGGCCGCGCACATGCTTGACCGCGGGCAGCCCTGCGACAACGAGCTGATCAGCGCCAAGTACCGCGGCGTGGAATCGCTGGTGGAGTCAGTCCTCGACTCGATGAAGATCCACGCGGCGGCCGGGCTGCGCCGTGACCGTCCCATAGAACGCCTGGTCCGCGACGCCTTCCACATCGACGCGCCCGCGGGGACCGGCGACATCCAGCTGCGACGCCTGGCCGAGTCGGCCCTAGGCGACGGCAAGGGCCAGTGGTCGCGCCGGCTGGCCCACGTGACCGCGCTGCCACCCGCGCACACCCAAAGCAGGCCGGAGCACGCGGCCTAGCCCCGTCCGCGACGACCGTCCTCCCCGCCCGGCGCGGGGCGGGGAGGACTCCAACCCCTCCGCCAGAGAATCAATCCGACCCACAGGGAACGCGAAGAAGTGGCCGATACGACCTCTCCCACCCGAGCAGCACAAACCTCACCGCGACAGCGCGACTTCGCTGAGGCGATGCACGCCAAGTACGTCGTCAAGGACGGCCACGCTGCCAGCAGACGAAGGATCCTGATCGTCCCCGCCCTGCTCCTGGCCAGCGGCACCGGCCTGGGTATCGCAGCCCGGGCCCTGCTGTCCCCCACTTGGGCCACGGTCGTGACCGGCGCCCTGGCCGCCATGATCGGCGCCTGGGCCGTCCTGGGCGTCTGGGTGGGTTTCCGCGCAGACCCCCTTCAATGCGTGGACTGGGCCACTGCCGACGCCTACGAGCAGCAACTCACCACCGGCCTGCATCCGGACACGCGCGCAGCCCTGGACCGAGCCCAAGAGCGGATCCGCCAACGGTTCCCCGCCGCCGACCGCGTCCATGTGTACTCCCCCGACCGGCTGCCCGACCATCACTGCACCCTGGACACCACCGGCTGCGACTGCGCTCGTATGCGCCTCAACGCCGGCGTGCTGCCCAACCGGCGGCATCCAATCATCGTGGTCGGCGACCGGGTCCTGGACAAGCCCGCCGTGCTGGCCTACGTCCTGACGCACGAGACCAACCACGTCCGCCGCCCCTGGCTGCAGTTGAACCACCTGCTGGCAGTGGTCGGCCTGGCGGGCTGGCTGAGCATGGGCCTGCTCCTTCCCCTCCCCGCCCTGATGGCCGTTGCCCCAGTCGTATGGGCGGCAACGATGCTCCTGTGCTGGACCAACGAACTCGCCGCCGACGCCGCCGCCCGCACCACCGGCCCCGACGCCGCCCGCGCCTTCTGGACGATGTGCCGCGCCGCGCAGCCCACCCGCACGGGCCTGTCTCGGCTCACCGGTGCCATAGCCGCGTTCCTGGCACCGACGCATCCGCCGATGGCACTGCGAGCGGCCCTAGCCGACCGCATCGCCCACCGCCCTGTCCCCTGAGCCCCGCGCCGATGAAGGAGCGCCGGTGGTCGCGCATCACTCGGCCGACATCACCACCGCGCTCCCCCGAAGAACCGGTGTCCCCAATCCGACCCAGAATTGAGCAACCCGCAATGACGCAGTCCCCACTGCTACGCGGCACGGCCGCCATAACCGTGCTGTTCGGCCCCCACGCGGCGACGGCTCTGAACGACCTCGCAGAGATGGCCGGAGCCGACACCGATTGGCCTGGACTCCCGCTCCACGTCAACGTCTCTGCCCTCAGCCTCACCACCACCGGGATCTGGCTGCTGATCCGCGCCCGCCACGCCACGCATCGCGGTGCGATGGGGTGCGCGGCAGGACTCGCCATCGCCGGCGCCGTGCTGATGCCGCTCCTGGGCCAAGCCGCCGACACCGCCGCGACACTGCTACTGGCCGGGGCGGGCGCGTGGCTATGCGCACAGATCGCTGCGGACGCCAACACGCCGCTCTGGCAAGGCCGACTGGCCTCGAAGGTCACGCGGCGCTGGGATAAGGACGCGGTCGCAGCCTGCGCCGTGGTCCTGGCCGGGCACACCATCGCGATGCTCTCCGACACCTGGATCACACGGCTGGGCCCGGCCGTGATCAGCCAGGCCGACGCCACCGGCCTGCACAACCCGGTTCTGTTCGCAGCCCAAGCCCTTACTGCCGGGCTGCGGGAAGAGATCCCCCTGCTCGCGCTGCCCGCCGCACTGATGGCCGCCGCACGCCGACCGGCCTGGCAGATCCTCCTGGCGGTGTGCGTCCTGCGCGTGGTGCCGCACGCCTACCTCGGCACCGCGGCCCTGTCATCTGTCGCATTCGCCGCCGCGGCCTGGTGGATGTACCGGGTCACCCACCGGGTCGGCCCGATCATCATCGGGCACACACTGTTCAACGCCCTCGCCCTCACCGGGCCGGTCGGAGCCGCAGTGCTGCTGGCTGCCCCGGTGGTGGCCACCGTGCTCCTCGCCAGCGCTCCCAACGCCGCGCCCCGGTGGCTTCGAAGCAAGCCCAACGCCCAGCGCCCAACGGAGCCGAAAGAACTCGTGCGATGACCCCGCCGGATCCTCTCAACATCGATCCGTTCGCCGCCCCTGATCCGCACAAGCGGATCGATCACCTGTTCCACCTGCGCCGCGCGACATCAGGTACGGCGAAGCACTATGTGCCAGCGAGCACGCCCTCGCCGGAAGGCTCAACGCTCCGCCGACCATCGCCGCCCTCCCCACCGACCGGCAGCCCAGAGCGCTGGCGGCCGACGAGGCCGGACGATTCGCCAAGGCGAGCGTGTACGGGCTCGACGAGGCGGTCACCACCGCCGCCGTGACCCTCGGCAGCCAGGTGGTCAGATACATCTCCCGCAACGCCGCAAAGGCCACCTATCGAGGACTGACCCCGATCGCGGAACCACCCACCCAAGCCGGCCTCCTTCGGTGGGCAGACGGCATCGGCTACGACGGGCTCGGCGTGCCGCTGATCGCCTGCCACTGGGGATGCATTCCGGACGGGATCTGGATGGCATGGTGGGCTGACAACCGGGTCGCCGTCGATGACGACATCCTCCAGCGGCGCCGGGTCACGTCCAGCGGAGTGGTGTATGAGTCGGCCTCCGCGTGATCCTGTTTCTACAGGTTAAGCGGTGAGTTCCTGGTTGTCGATCTTGGGGTCGGGTGTGGTTCCGTCGATGACGCGCAGGCGGGCTTTGGCCAGGAACTCCAGGCCCATGTAGCGGCGGGCCTCGGTCCATTCGTCGGTCTGCTCCATCAGAACCGCGCCGACCAGGCGGACGATCGCGGCCCGGTCGGGGAAGATCCCGACCACGTCGGTGCGCCGACGAATCTCCTTGTTCAGCCGCTCCTGGGGATTGTTCGACCAGATCTGCCGCCAGATCTGCCGAGGGAACGCGGTGAAGGCCAGCAGATCGGGTTCGGCCTGGTCCAGGTGCTCGGCGGCATCGGGGTGCTTGGCCTCCAGCGAGGCGACCACGCGGGCGTGCTGGGCGTGGACCTCTTCGGAGGCGGGCTGGTCGAAGATGGTCCGCACCAGCGTCGCCACCCACGGCTGCGCCGACTTGGGGACCCTGGTCAGCAGATTGCGCAGGTAATGCGTCCGGCACCGCTGCCAGCCCGCGCCGGGCAAGGTGGAGCCGATCGCCTCGACCAGGCCGGCGTGGGCATCGGAGATCACCAACTGCACGCCGGTCAGGCCGCGGGCGACCAGCCCGCGCAGGAACGCCAGCCACCCGGCGCCGTCCTCTGCCGAGGTGACCTCGACGCCGAGGATCTCGCGGTGCCCGTCGGCGTTGACACCGGTGGCCACCAGCACGTGCACGTTCACGATCCGGCCGCCCTCGCGCACCTTCTGGGTCAGGGCGTCCACCCACACGAACGCATACGGGCCGCCCTCCAAAGGCCGGTTGCGGAACGCGGCCACCTGGGCGTCCAGCACCTTCGACCACCTGGCTCTTGGAGATGCCCTTGATGCCCATCTGCTCGACCAGCTTGTCCACGCGCCGCGTGCTGACGCCCAGCAGATAGGAGGTGGCGACCACGCTGACCAGGGCCTGCTCGGCGCGGCGACGCCGCTCCAGCAGCCACTCGGGGAAGTAGGACCCGCTGCGCAGCTTCGGGATCGCCAACTCCACGGTGCCGGCGCGAGTGTCCCATTCCCGGACCCGGTAGCCGTTGCGGCGGTTGACCCGCCCGTCCGAACGGGCCCCGTAGTCGGCCCCGCAGACCACGTCGGCCTCCGCCGACATGAGCGCCTCGGCCATCGTCTTGACCATCGACCGCAGCAGATCCGGCTCACACGCCCCGATCTGCTCGGCAATCCACTCGCCAGGGTCCACACTGTTGTCCGCGGCCATCGCGTTGTCTCCTTCTTCTTGATCATCCATCTCGAAGGATCTACGCGGTGGCCGTCTCACGTCACGACGCCACGCTCTTCACCTGCGGAAACTCGTACACCACCTCCGTGGACGCAACCCGGCGCCGGCCGCGCTACCAGGCACTCAACGTCCTGCGGGAATTCGGGCCCCTGGCCCCCACCCGCTTCGCCACCACCGTCACCCCCAGCCTGTCCACAGATCCATCCGGAGAGGAACCCGCCGATGATCTGCCGCTCTCGCAGGACGTCCCCCGCTCCTCGCGCTGACCGCGACAGTCCTGGCCTCATGGGCGTTGCTGACCACCCGCGGCGCGACCCGCCTCATCAGGCACCAGCCCAACCTGCGCCAAGCCAGCCTCGACCGCCGAGCAGGGCTACCGCCCACTTACGCTACCCAGGCCACCGAGCCAGTCGACGAGCAGGTCGTTGAGCAGTGGGCCAGCAAGGGACGGCCGTGACCCGCGAACCGGCCCCTCAAGCAGAACCAGCCCACCACGGCACTGCCGGAATCAGCATGATCGAGGCACTGGACGCCCTAGCGGACCTGGCAGAACTTGTCCTGCGGAGGGCACGTCAATCCACCGACGCCCTCACTCTGGCACAGACCATCAAGGCGCTGGAGCCGCTCACAGCTACGGTCGAGGCGCTACACCACCTCTCGGTGGCCATGACAAGGCAGGCGACACGACTCCGTGACCAGGAGGCGGCCAGACAGCCGGACGGACACGCGCCTTATCGGCGATGGACACGGCACTGGTGCACCTCACCTGCGGCCAGGAGACGGTGATGACGGTGCATCACCTGCTGGCGTCAGGACGCCACGAACTGCACACGGCCGCTGAAAAAAGAAACAGCAGCCAGGACCTCGATCAACGTCCACCGCCGTCTCCTTAAGACTTCGTCTCAATTGGATTAGCGCCGGAAATCTGCGGCGGGGATCGGACCATCCCCGCATGTGCGGGGCCGAGTCCTTGCGGTCGCCCCGGACGCGACGGCCCTGCGGACCATCCCCGCGTGTGCGGGGCCGAGGGGTCGGAAAAGGAGACCGGGTAGCGCACGTCCGGACCATCCCCGCGTGCGCGGGGCCGAGGCCGTGGCCGGCGCCGTCATCGCCACCATCCGCGGACTATCCCCGCGTGCGCGGGGCCGAGCCGCTGTCGGACCTCGCGGTCCGCGCGGTCGCGGGACCATCCCCGCGTGCGCGGGGCCGAGACGGCGCCAGCGGCGACCGGATCTCGGAGCTGAGGACCACCCCCGCGTGTGCGGGGCCGAGAGCACGTCGGCCTCGTCATCGAGGGGAGTGCGGGGACCATCCCCGCGTGTGCGGGGCCGAGCGCTGCTCCCCCGCTGCCCTACCCACCGGTCACGGACCATCCCCGCGTGTGCGGGGCCGAGGATGACGGCATGCCCTATCCCGGCGTATCCCAGGGACCATCCCCGCGTGTGCGGGGCCGAGCTGATGCGCCGCACCTGCGACCGGGCCCGCGGCGGACCATCCTCGCGTGTGCGGGGCCGAGTCATGGAGACATTCACGGACGGCGCTGCCCGCATGGACCATCCCCGCGTGTGCGGGGCCGAGTACCACTACCAGCACGAGCCGATCCTGTACGGGGGACCATCCCCGCGTGTGCGGGGCCGAGACCGTGGAGTCCGCGCCCCCGAGACCCTGCGGGGGACCATCCCCGCGTGTGCGGGGCCGAGCTTGCAGCCAGCGGGTAGGCCGGACCCCTCCGCGGACCATCCCCGCGTGTGCGGGGCCGAGGCTTCACCGTGCCGACCTTCGATCCACAGACCGGGACCATCCCCGCGTGTGCGGGGCCGAGTAGTCGACCGCGAAGACCTGCTCACCGTCCAGGGGACCATCCCCGCGTGTGCGGGGCCGAGTACCCCCACCCGGACAGCTCGTCCGCGGTGGCCGGACCATCCCCGCGTGTGCGGGGCCGAGGCGACGGTCATCGGGAATGGCGGCTACGTGGAGGGACCATCCCCGCGTGTGCGGGGCCGAGGCGCGGGCCTCTCCGCTGGTGGCGAGCGTCGTCGGACCATCCCCGCGTGTGCGGGGCCGAGCGGGAGGGGCAGGAGTGACGCCCGGCCTCTCAGGGACCATCCCCGCGTGTGCGGGGCCGAGGCCGCCGACCCCCGACTGGTCGTCCCCTACGGCGGACCATCCCCGCGTGTGCGGGGCCGAGACGCTCTCATCCTGATCGGCCACCAGGCCCCTCGGACCATCCCCGCGTGTGCGGGGCCGAGGCTTGTTGACCTGCGGTGTTATCTCGGGGTGGGCGGGTTTTCGTTTAGTTGGTTTCGGCGGCGGGCGGAGAGGATGAGGCCGTCGAAGTCGGCAGGTTTCCAGCGGTCTTTTCCGGCGGTGCGGACGGACCAGCCTTGTTCGTTGGCGGCCGGTTCGATGAGGATGGCTTGGCCGTCACCGATGCGGGTTGCGAGCAGGTCCCAGAGGCGGTCGCGGATGCGGCGGCTGGGGTTGCCGACGAATACTCCGGCGTGTATTTCGACCATCCAGCGGGTGAGGTGGCCGCGGAGCCCTTCTGGAGCCGCGACGAGGACGATGACGGTCGTCATGTTGCGGCGTCGCTGGCGGGAGACTCGAACTCGGGGCCGATGATGGCGACGTGCTGGTCGCCCATGCCCGGCGAGATGAGGTCTTCGCTTCCGGACCAGTTCACGCCGCCGGAGACTGCTCCGGCCTGCTCGTCCCAGAGTTGGTTGATGTCCTCGTCGATGGGGAGCCGGGCGGCCTCGGCGGGGGCGAGCAGTGTTTTGACGTCGTGCACGATCCGCCCGAGGAGGCGGTTTTCGGCGATGAGGTCGCGGAGTCCGGTTCGGGCGTCGCGTTCCTCGGTGAGTCCTTGGGCTGCTAAGTCGAAGGCGAGGGGGATGGTGTATTCGGCTTTGTAGAGGTCGGCGATGTCCAGGACGAAGCTGATCGCTGAGCCGGTGTGGACGAAGCCGAGGCCGGGGCTGGCGCCCAGGCCGACGATGACGGCGTGGCAGATGCCGTAGAGGGCGGCGTTGGCGGCTGACAGTAGGCGGTTGAGGTCGTCGCCGGCGGCGTGCGCGTCTCCGGCTTTGTATTCGCGGCGGCTCCAGGGGACCCCGGTGCGCTGGGCGTGGGTTTTGTAGAGCTTGCGGATGCGGGTCCCTTCTCGGCCGCGGAGTTGCTGCATGGTCGCAGTGGAGACGTCTTCGCCGGGGAAGCGCATGGCATACATGGCGCGGGCGACGTTGAGGCGTTCTTTGGGTCTGGTGACCAGGTAGGCCTGTTGCTGGAGGAGGCCTGCTCCGCGGGCGGGGCCGAGTCCGGTGGCGTAGAGGCGGACGCCTTGTTGGCCGACCCAGCAGATGGCGGTGCCGGAGTCGCCGAGGAGGTTGACGGCGCCGTGGGTGACGCGGGTGCCGGGGCCGAGCAACAGGACGGCGACCAGGGCGGCGGGGATGCGGACGGTTTCGCGTTTGTTGATGACCACCACGGCGTTTTCGTCGCGGTCGACGTGGCTGCGTTCGACGTAGACGCTGGAGACCCGGTCTTGGAGGCGGTGCAGGTCGTGCGGGTGGGCCTTCCACCAGATGTCAGCCATTCAGCCGCCTGGATGGGGCGAGGGTGAGCAGGCCGCAGCCGTAGGCCTTCGCCGGCCCGACGCCGTTGAGCAGGGCATGGGCGAGGAGGTCGGTGTCGGTGATCTGGAGTCGTCCTTGGAATGTGGCGACGTGCAGGACGACCTGCCGCCGGTTCTTCTTGTTGAAGGAGACGCGGTCGCGGTGGATGATCCGCACGTCGGGGGCTGGTGTGGACTCCTCCAGGGGAAGGATCGGCAGGCCGGGGTCGGTGCGGGCGTCGGGGATCTGGAATCCGTATCCGGCGGTGCGTTTGAGCAGCCAGTTGAGCTGGTGTGCGTAGGTGCGGTGGCCGGTGCGGACCGAAGAGCGGCGCTGCCGTGTCTTGGGATCTTCCGCGCTGGCGGTGTCGCCGTTTCTTGGGGGGCGGGACATGTTCTGGACGGGATTGGCGGTGAGGCGGAAGGTGAACTCGCGGCCGATGGCCAGTTGGGCCAGCAGCGGGGTGTAGTCGGCGATGTCGTAGTGTCCGCCGTCGTCGGCGGCGGGCCATCCGGCGGCTTCGACGAGGTGGGTCCAGTCGGGTTTGCTGCGGGTGAGGGCGATCAGGTGGGGGCGGTGGGGGTTGTCGGTGTCCAGCCGCCACAGGAGGCGTTCGGTGTCCGGGGTGGCGGGGATGGCGGCGCAGACGTGGCTGTGCATGGTCTGCGGGTTGGACAGCAGTTCGCGGGACTGCTGCCGCAGGGGGTTGATGCGGATGCGGGACAGATAGGTCATGGTCGGTTCACCAGCCCAGGAGCGCGAAGGGGTCGTGGCCCGCGCCGGTGGGCTCGTCGGGGTCGGAGAATCCTGTGGGGGCTGAGACCCAGGAGTGGGCGACACGCCGGCTGGTGAAGCGGCGGTCGCGCAGGGAGAACGACAGGGGGACGTCGTGGACGACGTCGTCACCGTCGGGGGTCTCGATGGTCACCGGGAGGTCGATGTGGGGCGGGCGGCCGTGGCGGCGTTGGACTTCGCGGCGAGCGGCGTGCCCGGCCTGCCACTCCTGGTCCCGGAGGGCGTCGTTGAGCGTGCCGGTGTGCAGCCCGAGGACGATCGGATGGGTGGGCGGGCACGAGCGCCGTCCGAGCGCGAGCGGGAACGCCGGTCGCCGTACCGCGGCGGCCAAAGAGTCCACTAGATCGGCGGTGCCCGCAACACCGACGACGAAGACAGCGTCTTGCAGGTAGTAGCGCTGGGTGACGTGCGTGTACTTGACGGGCGACGTGGGCTTCTGGACGCCCTTGGCGGTCACGGCCGCCTGCGGGAGTGGGCGGCCGCGGTAGTCGCTGACGGTGTGGTAGTCGCGCAGCAGGGTCCCGGCCTGATCGACGCGGACACCGAGGGCCAGGTCGAGAAGCTCGCCGGGGGCGTCCTCACGGCGCCGGCCTTGCGCGGCGGCCAGGAGCCCGAGGACGCCGGATTTGGTGGGTTCGGGTCGGGTCTCGCGCCGGTTGAAGCGGCTCTGATCGCCCCAAGACTGCAGGGGGCCGGCGAGCCGCAGGATCAGGACCCGCTGTTGGTCTGCCATGGCGGTGGTCCTCAGCTCCACTTCCGGGCCAGGGTCTGGTCCAGGCCTTGCAGCATCTCCTCGAAGGGCAAGTTGTCGCCGAAGGCGCGGGCGATGTCGTCGTCGGCGTCGAAGGCGTGCGAGACGGCGGCGTGGGCGGGCTCATCACCCCACTGCCGGACTGAGCGCAGGTATTCGCGGGCCAGGCGGCCTGCCGACTCGGCGGCGACGCCGAGCGCGGCGCCGGAGGGGTCGGTGTCAGGGACGGGGCGTTCGAAAGCCGAGACCAGGTTGACGGGCTGGTCGTCGCGGACGACCACGGCGACCAGGCTGGGCCGGGTGCGGTGAGCGAAGGAGGTGATGTGACCGGTGGGCATGGACAGCGCGAACGCCCGGCCGAAGCGGTGGACGGCGTCCAACGCGGCGTCTTTGGAGCCGATGTTGTCGATCAGCTGGTGCACGCCGACGGTGGCGTAGCGGTAGAGGGTGGCGGAGTTGAAACCGATGTTGCCGATCATTCCGGCGCCGGTGTCGTCGGACTCGTTGGCGTCGTCGACCGCGGTGTAGTAGTCCGACTCCAGCTCAACGCGGTGGGTCGACAGCGCGTGGGCGACCTGGGCGGCGGCGTCGACGTTGAGGGAGGGGATGTCGGCGACCATCCGTCCGAACAGGGCGACGCCCATCGGGTGGCTGGTCTTGAGCTCCTCTGCGATCTTCAGGCCTTTGACGGCGGCCGTCAGGTCGTCGTCGGAGTCGGCGGCCAGGTCGGTGGCGCGGTCGGCGATCAGGTCGACGATGCGGTCGAGCTGGCCGCCGCCGTAGTACAGCAGGTAGGCGGTGTCCCCGGCCTTGCGTCCGGCTTTGATCCCCAGCGGTTCCAGTAGCGCTCCGGCCAGCCGCTGAGCCTGTTCGGCCTCCAGGCCGGTGCGGCCCTTGACTCGTTCGGACAGCTGCTTGGCGATCTGCTTGGTGCGGGTCGACTGGTCGGCCTCGGGCAGGTGGCGGTCGAACTCGATGCGGGTCGCGCGCTTCCAGGCTTGGGAGGACACGCGGGAGCGGCGGACGCCGCCGAAGAACGCCTCCTTGGGGTTGCCCTGGTCGTCGCGGTTGAGGTTCGCCGGCGGGACGGTCTGCAGGATGTGGAACTCGACGTACTGCTGCTTGGGCATGGGTGACTCCAGTCGTGATGGTCTTGGGGGTGAGGTGGCGCGGCTCGCCGGTTAGGACGCGGCGTCGGCGCCGGGCTGTGGGCGTTCGCCGGGTGCGCCGTTGTCGTCGTTCTGAGTCCAGACTTGGTAGTCCATGGCCCAGCGGCGGCGGGCGCGGCGGCGGCCGTCCTCGTAATGCCAGTCCTGGATCAGTTGCATGAGGTCGTCGTAGTCCAGGGGCTGATTGATGACGCGGAGCTGGTCGATGAGGCCGCGCAGCCGCATCAGCAGCGCTGCGGGATTGGTGGTCGTGGCGGCTGCGTTGACGCGCGCGTCCACGGCTTGGGCGCTGAACCGGCCGCTGGCGCGCAGTTGGTTCAGTGCTCTGCCCAGCGGCCACTTCGGATGATGCATCGAGGTGGTCTTGGATTGCTGGTGCAGGCCGTAGAGCGCCAGAGTGGCGTGTTCGGCGCGCTGCTCCACTGATACCTGGTCGCGCTGGGCGAGGTTGTCATCGACTGGGCAGGTGTAGAACCGCCACATGCGCGGGATCTCTCCTGCGGCGCCGCTCAACCCGGCGCGCAGCGCGGCCAGATCCTCGCCCGGCGGGGGGCCAAGCGGACGGCCGGTGCGCGGGTCGCGGGCAAGCCAGCCGCCGTTGGTGTCGACGCGGTTCCAGTAGCGCTGAGTCATCAGTACCCCTCGCGATCAGATGTGGAAGCGGTCTGACGCTCTTCCTTGGTGCGGGGAAGTACGCGGTTGAGCCGCCGGTAGAAGTCCTTCACGGCGATGCCCAAGGGGTAGGCGGCCGCCAGTGTCCCATCGGGTTTGCGGGTCGCGCGACCGGCGAACACGCTCTCGGGGACGGCGGCGTGCACCGAGTCGGCGACCTGCAAAGCCAACCGCCGCGCCTGCTGCTCCCAGGCGAGCTGACCGCGATCGAGAGTTTCGGGATCCTGGAGGTTCTGCAGGCCGCGCAGTAGGCGCCGCATCAGTGGATCCAGCAGGTACAGCAGCCGTTCGCCTGGGCGTTGGCCTTTGTCCCAGGGAATGGGGTCCAGCCCGCTGGCGCGGCGCAGGTCACCCGACAAGTGGTTGAGCGCCTGCGCAAGCTGCTCGGCCTGCTCGGCGGCCTCCAGTACCGCGAAGTGGACGTCGGCGTCGGTGCGCAGCGCGGCGACCGGCAGGGGGGTCAGGTCGTGCAGGACGTCTTCGACGATCGCGGACTGGTTGCCGTAGACCATGCCGAAGGTCTCCGCCCGCAGCGGATACTGATCGTCGATCAGCCCCTCGCCGGAGAGTCCTCTGATCTGGTCGAGCAGCTCACTGGTGTGGAACGACGCGGTGTCGTCGGCCTCCACCGCGAGGAGGGCGTTCATGCCACGCCAGATCGCCTTGCCCGGGGCGTGCCGCAGCGGGCGTTGAAGGGCCGGCTTGGTCGATGTCGACGCCTTCTTGGTGGTCTTCTTCGCGCTCTTCGCCGCGGTGTCGGATCGCCAGGCTGTGTGCGGTTCCCAGTCGGGTGTGAGGGCGAGCCGGTCCCCCGCGGCGACGAGGACACGCGTGACGCGGATACCGTCGGGGGTCTGCTCGGGGATGAGCCGGATTCGGCGCGCCTGCCAGGTCCATAGGTCCAACAGGCCCTGCGCCGCCCGCGACTCCCGTGCCGGCCCGATGCGTCGGGTCCATTGCGGAGTGCCCAGTCGTCCCTGGACTCCGATCGGGGTGTTGAGCAGCAGAGTCTCGTAGAGGTTCCGGCCCACCGGCACGACAACCCCGAGTTGCCCAAGCGGACCGGTGGGGTTGCCGGTCGTCTTGCCCGACTTGACCATGGGGTCGCCAACGGCGCCGGTTTTGATCGCCGCCGTGTCCCAGCAGTGCGCGTGCAGCAGCCATAGCGCCGCCTCGGGCGGTGTGAGCTGCGGAGGGTCGCCTTCGGTCCGGGCAGAGAACAACGGCACGTTGTTGCCGGTCGCCTCCGCTGCGACCAGCAGCCCCGATCCCTTGGTCTCACCTTTGGCCGTATGCAGCTCAGCAACCTGGGCGAAAGGCGTCTCGGGGTGGAACAAGCCGAAGCGGGGCCGGTGCTCGTCCAAGTAATCGTCGAGCTTGTCCAGCTCGGCCGCGCTGAAGCCGCCCTGGGCGAACCTGGCGGCCCATTCCCGACGGTTCGCCGGCACGCCGAGCGCATGGACGACGACCGGCAGAAGAAGCTGCCGCAGCAGCGCCGGCCCCTGCGTGGGCAGGTCAACGACGATCTCGGTGATGTCGCTGGCGCGGTGCAGCGCATCCGCCACCCCCACGGTTTCGGGGGCCTGCGCGTCACCGAACCGCGCGCCTAACCATTCTTCGATCACCAGATCAAACTCCGGCATGAGGAGCCTTTCAATTGGTTTTGTGTAGGACTGGAGCCTAGGTTCGCGCAGGAGTATGGCGCGGCCGGTATGACAGAGTTGGCCGGACGCGGCCTTGTGCTGGACAACGCTGGAGCGCAGATCTCTGGCGACCAGTCACCTCCACTAAGAGGGCCGCGGTCCCTTCGCCCTGCGTCGGCAGGGATGGCTCGTGGTTGTGTGTGAGCTGAACGTTGGCCCTGCGGATGCGGGGAGCGGCGGGACGGCAGCGCCGTCCCGCCCTTTCATCTCCGCGGCCCCTCCACGACCAGTCCGAGCCACTCGTCGTAGCGAACGCTGTGGTCACCGAGTTGTGCCGCGCCGGAGGCGTCCAACACCAGCGCACGGCTGTGGCGCAACCATGGATGATCACGCCAGCCGTCCAACGGGCCCAGCGTGCTCTCGGCCGCATCGGTCAACTTGGCGGGCAGTCGCACCGTCCCGCCGAGCACGTCGTCCAGAACATCGGGCGACGCCACGCCACCCATGCCGAGGCGTCTGCCTGACAGGGCGTGGAACCCCCGCTCGTCCTGGTGCACGAGCACGACCTCGACACTCCGGTCGCCGTCACGCACCACCGCCCGGTGCTGATCCTCCGACAGCCCATCGCGCATCCCACCGCGATGCAGCCCCTCCAGGGTCGGCTGGCAGTGTTCACCGGTCCGCGTGAGCAAGAACGGTTCGGCGCTCTCGGCGCGAGCACGCTGCCGATCCTCCCAGTCGGCCCGCGCCTGCCCTTCGGCCCCGCCCCAGGAACCAGGGACGATCTGGCGGCCAGAGTCATAGACCTCAGCGACCAACTCCGGGACTTGTCTGGGGATCGACCAGGACTCGCCCTCACCGGCGCAGACCAGAGCCGCTGTACGCAACAGTAGATAGCGTCCGTAGATCGCTTCGGCAGCCTGGGGGAACTCAGGCGGTCCATCATCTTGTGGACAGAAACCGGTCACGACCACGGCCGGCCGGGCCATCGCCTCCGGCCGCAGAACACCCTTATGCCGGTGGGTACGGCCGATCCGCTGCAGGAGCAGGTCTATCGGAGCCAAGTCGGTGACCAGTAGATCGGCATCGACATCGAAGGACTGCTCGGCGAGCTGTGTCGCCACCAGGATCATTCGAGAAGGGCGTTGAGACACCTCCGATTGCGGGGGCCCAAGCAGCCGCAGGCACTTCTCGGTGCGGTCAGCCCGGTCGGCTGCGCCGAGCCTCCCATGCAGCAAGTGAACGTCATCACCGAACTCCGCGCGAAGAACCTCGAACGTCGCTTGGGCGCGCGCCACAGTGTTACGGATGACCAAGGCACAGCCGCCATCAGCAAGACGCTCCCGCAACAGCGAGAGGACCTTACTGTCTCCCTCGGATACCTCCCCGGGCGTGGTCCTTTCCTTGGTCACTCGTTCGGGCAGGATCTCGACCTTGACCCGAAGGTCCTCACGCCACGACGAGCAACTCTGAACCAGATACCCCACACTGGCGCCACTCCCCCACGCGGCTGTCACACTCGGGTAACCATCAGGCTCGGGTATTTCCGCAACCTCCGAAGCATCCATCTCTTCGCTGCGGCCCACGCCGGCCAGGTAGGCGGCCACGAGCTCGCGGCGCTGCGCGGGAGGCAGGGTCGCCGACAACAGGATGACCGGCACATGTGCCTGCCCCAACCAGCGCAACCCCTCGGCCAGAAACTGCGACATGTACACGTCGGCAGCGTGGACCTCGTCCAGAATCACGACTTTGCCGGCCAGCCCCGCCATCCGCAGCATCACATGCTTGGTGCGAGTGGCGGCGAACAGCAACTGGTCGATCGTTCCCACAACGAACGGGCTCAGCAGACCGCGCTTGGCGCCCAGAAACCACTCTGCCGGCGCCGAGCGCTCCGCCCAGGTCTCGGCGCAGCACGCACCGTCGGAGACCCCGTAGGGATCATCGAGGCCGAACTCGTCTTCGACGACTCCCGCGAACCGGTTGTCAGCCGCAGGCCCGTGGTCCTGCAATAGCTCTCGCCATTGCTTGTTGAACATCCGCTTGCCATGCAGTAGCGCCACCTGCGAGGCCAGTGAAGGCTCGATCGCCTCAACCCAGGCGCGGACGTGAGTGAACATCGGATCGGCCGTAGCTTGAGTCGGCATACCAACGAAAACACCGTCCAGGCCCCACCTAGCGGCCAGGAATTCCGCAGCCACGAGCGCAGCCTTGGTCTTCCCCTCACCCATGGGCGCCTCGACCACGAGCAAACCAGGGGCATCCATTCGAGCGGCGATGTCCGTGACCATCATCTGCGACGACCGGGGATCCTTCTCAAAGCGCCTGCGGAAGACGCCCTCATCCGGCTGGTCCAGGGCACCCCAGCCCCTTCGCAGCCCCAGGCGCTCCCATGCATCACGAGCACGATCTCGAGCAGCTTCGAAACCGACCCACTCCAACGCATCAACACCCTTGAAATGGTTTTGATCGCTGGCGATCCAATCGGCCATCACCACAAAGCCACTCAACTGCAACTGCAGCGCGCGACTCGGCACACTCACCGGTTCGGCGTCCGCGAGCCCCCCGAGTCCGACGGCCCGCGTCAAGGCGACTAGCAATTCATAGCGCGCCACATCCCACCCAGATCCACTACCACTGAGTTGGCCTCTAGCACGCCGAGGCTCTCCTGCCTCACCAAGGGTCGGAAACCGACCATGATGCCCCGCCACCAGCGGCCACACCCAGTCGACGCTCTCCTGTGACCAGCCAGCCTCCGCAAGGTACTTCCGGATCAAGACCCCGCCGGCCCGATCGTGCCGCCAGCGGTACCGCTGGACCACTCGCTGGTCCCAGGCCATACCCGCGTCCAGCACTCGGGCAGCACCGGCAGCATCCATCTGCTGAAATGCGGGTGTGGCCTTGCCGATGTCATGGATACCGCACATCCAGGCGAACAACTGCCGCCCCTTGCCATCGTCGGCCAAACCATCCAACGCCTGACGAATCGATGGAGACAGGTAATGATCCCAAATAAGCTCGGCCACGGCGGCCGTATCCAAGAGATGTTGCAGCAACAGGTTGGCCCTGCCACCAGCCTTACCCGCACTCTTGCCCCACAGCACCCCAAGCGGATCTTGACCGCTCTGCCCTGGCCCTTCGGTACTCACACGCGCGAAGATAACCGCCCCCACTGACAGAACAGCTTTAAGGACGCCCGACCGACTCGCAGGCCAAGATCATCCCATTGCCAAGAAGGATCATGCCTAGAAACCAACTGAATGAAAACCGACGCTCTCACTGATAGCGTCGCAGGTCAGCAAGGGTCGGCCCCGCGCACGCGGGGATGGTTCGCGGTCCGGGCGGCCGGTCCGGTCTCGGCGGGGGTCGGCCCCGCGCACGCGGGGATGGTTCCCCTGCCTGACCAGCCAGCGCCATGACGTTGACGTCGGCCCCGCGCACGCGGGGATGGTTCTGGCCGCAAGCGTCCCTGAAGCTGATCGAAGACGTCGGCCCCGCGCACGCGGGGATGGTTCGTGCGTCAGGACCAGCCACACCGCCCCGGCCGCGTCGGCCCCGCGCACGCGGGGATGGTTCCGCCGGCAGCATCTGGATCGAACCCACCCCGCAGTCGGCCCCGCGCACGCGGGGATGGTTCCTTCACCATCCACGACGGAGCCACCGTCAGGGTGTCGGCCCCGCGCACGCGGGGATGGTTCGGCCAAGGTCGTGGTCACCGTGACCAAGACGCGGTCGGCCCCGCGCACGCGGGGATGGTTCGTCGTCGTGCAGCCGCCGGATCTCCTCTTGGATGTCGGCCCCGCGCACGCGGGGATGGTTCCACGGCGTCCCACACCACCCCCGCGGTGACGACGTCGGCCCCGCGCACGCGGGGATGGTTCGTGGTGCAGCTCGAACACCGTCTGGCCGGGGCGGTCGGCCCCGCGCACGCGGGGATGGTTCCCCCCTGGCCGCAGACCCCGGGTTCCGCCGTTCGTCGGCCCCGCGCACGCGGGGATGGTTCCCATGATGCAGCTTCCCCCTGCCCTCGCCCAGTGTCGGCCCCGCGCACGCGGGGATGGTTCCAGGACCGGGCGCCCGGCCTCGTGGAGAGCGTGGTCGGCCCCGCGCACGCGGGGATGGTTCGCCGTCGAGTACGCGCTTGAGCACGGCCAGGAGGTCGGCCCCGCGCACGCGGGGATGGTTCCCTCAGCGGCCGACAGCTCGCCGAACTGCTCGGGTCGGCCCCGCGCACGCGGGGATGGTTCGGAGCCCCACAAGCGGCAGGACGCCACGTTCGGGTCGGCCCCGCGCACGCGGGGATGGTTCGTACGTGAACGCGACGGGCACGCAGGAAGGGACGTCGGCCCCGCGCACGCGGGGATGGTTCCTCACTGCCAGTGCCAGCCATGGCACTACCTCCGTCGGCCCCGCGCACGCGGGGATGGTTCCCGTGTCGGTATCCTTGGGTGTTTCCTGCGGAGGTCGGCCCCGCGCACGCGGGGATGGTTCGTACGACAGCCGCGCCATGGACTACCTGTGCGGGTCGGCCCCGCACACGCGGGGATGGTTCCTCGATCCCCGCAGCGGTCAGCGCCGCCGCGGTGTCGGCCCCGCACACGCGGGGATGGTTCCCCTCGAACGTCCGCAGCGCCCCCGACCCCGCGGGCGGCCCCGCGCATGCGGGGATGGTTCGTCCCCGCGAACTGCTGCACACCCAGCTGTTCGGTCGGCCCCGCGCATGCGGGGATGGTTCCCGCCTCCTCGTACCTGCTGATGCTGGTCATCCGTCGGCCCCGCGCATGCAGGGATGGTTCGCGGAACAGCGGCGCTTCGCCGACCCCGACCCCGTCGGCCCCGCGCATGCGGGGATGGTTCCACCTAGCGCGCCGCACGGCCCGCGATGCCGGCGTCGGCCCCGCGCACGCGGGGATGGTTCCCTGAGGGCCCCGGGTGGACCGGCTGGAACCGGGTCGGCCCCGCGCACGCGGGGATGGTTCCAGGGCCGCCTGCCCCAGACGCCGGGCCTTGCGGTCGGCCCCGCGCACGTGTGCGGAGCCGAGTAGGCGCCCACCTGAGGCCACGGGGCTTTCTCAGGACCATCCCCGCGCGGGGATGGTTCCCCATTAGTGCTGGTCGTGACGAGCGCCGAGGAGTCGGCCCCGCGCACGCGGGGATGGTTCGGACATGCAGCAGACCATGCGGCTGATCGACTGGTCGGCCCCGTGCACGCGGGGATGGTTCCCCGATCATCGCCGCGCTGGTCCTGCTGCCCACGTCGGCCCCGCGCACGCGGGGATGGTTCTGAGCTGCCGATCCCGCGCAACCCTGACCAGGCGTCGGCCCCGCGCACGCGGGGATGGTTCCGGGCCCGAACGGACCTTCAACGAGGTGAAAGAGTCGGCCCCGCGTACGCGGGGATGGTTCCACCCCCCGCCGACATGATCCGGCGTCTCGCACAGTCGGCCCCGCGCACGCGGGAAAGGTTCGGTGATTGGCCGGGGAGTGACTCCGTCGGCTGGCGCCGGCGATGCCGAGGATGCTGGCGAATCTTGAACAGGTCGTGTCGGCTCGTTGTCGGCTCGGCGGTTCCGAAACGGTTTGGTGTCCGACGGCATTGAGCGATATAGATATCGGGCTCGGCAGGACAGGCCGACATGCAATGGCACTCAGGACGCAGCCCTGCTTTTAATCCGTAGGTTGTGGGTTCGAGTCCCACGCGACCCACCCAGCTGACCAGGGGAGACACCGTCCACGCCAGCCCCGGCCGCTCCTTCCTGGGGCCGTGCTGAGGCCGTCCTGGGTCCTAGGCGTTCCGGGCACACCCGACACCAGCCCGGCCACTCGCCCGAGCGACGGCTCAGTTCCCCTCCGGGCATGACTGGTCACCGCATCGGCCCTTTGTGGGCGACACGCGAGGCGTATTCAGTTAGCCCCTTCGAAGATCACCGGCGATGGACAAGGGAGCCGAAAGGCTCTAGAAATGCGCAGTTACGGCCTGGCAGCCGGTGTTCAGCGTCGCCGCGGGCGACCTATCTGGCGTGCAGGAGGAGCCGACGAAGCTCCAGGTCGTGACGCCGTCTTCCTGCTGCGGCGGCGTTTCCTGCGGCTGGGTGCGCGGCGGGTCCGGTTGGTGCCCGGAATCACGCCCCGTGCTTTCATCACGTGGGCGGCGGTCTTCTCGGCGGCGCGGTGGGCGACCTCGGGAAGGACGGAGGTGTAGGTGTCGGCGGTGAGCACGATGCTGGAATGACCGAGCATGTCCTGCACCACCTTCAACTCTACCCCGGCCGCTAAGGCGAGCATGGCGGCGCCATGCCGCAGGTCGTGCAGCCGGATCGGTAGCAACCCGTGCTCGGCGATCAACGCGCGGAAGATGCAGCTGAGCCGGTCGGGTCCCAGCGGATCTCCGCTGGGGTTGGTGAAGACGTAGCCGCTGTCCCGATGGCTCTGCTCTGCCTGCTCATGTTCGCTCCGCTGGAGTCTGCGGTGGGCGCGCAAGGCCGAGACGGTGGTGCGGTCCAGGGCGATGACGCGGGCACTGGAGGCGGTCTTGGGCGGGCACGCCGTCAGATGTCCTTGATGCTGCTGGATCTGCTGCGAGATCACCGCGACGCCCTGTTCCAGGTCCACGTCGCACCATCGCAGCCCCGCTGCTTCCCCGCGCCGCAGTCCGCGCAGGGCGATCAGGTGGTAGGCGGCGTAGAGGCGGTGGTCGCCGATGGCGTCGAGGAACTCGGCCGTTTGTACGGCTGTCCACACCGCGACAGGCGGACGCTCGCCCGTCCGCAGCCAGTGCTCGACCCGGGCCGCGGTCCACACGACTGCGCGTGGACGCCGGGCAGGCGGCAGTTCCACCCGGGCCGCTGGATTGTCCGAGATCAGCCCTCGGCGAATGGCGGCGTTGAGGGCGGTGCGCATCGTGGCTCGGATCCGGTTGAGGGTGGCCGCCGTCAACGGCGTTCCTTGGCTCTCGTGGGCGCGGGCAATGCGCGCGAACATCGCCTGCAGGTGTGCGGCCGAAAGCTCGGCCAGCACCACCGTGCCCAGGTACGGGGGCGAGGTAGAGACGGACGTGGCTCGCGTACCCACTGATAGTGGACGCCGTCCCGGTACGCGTAGCCAACCAGTGGGTCAACCACTCCCCTACCGTGACCAGCCCACCGCTCGAGTCTGACGGCGTCCGGAGCTGGGCCAAAGCCTCCTCGGCTGCCTTGCGTGTGGTGAAGCCGCCACGACGGATCCTCCAACGACGGCCATCAGCGCCGATCGGCAACTCCAGCCGCAGATACCAGCTCCCGTGCCGTCGGCCGTTCGCGAGTTTCGGACAGCGGTCGCCCCAGGCCTTCCCCGTCCGCGGTTCCAGGCACCCACACCGTCGGTAGATCCCACCGACACTCTCGGTAATCGCAATGCACGGTTCGTACACCAGGACAAGCTGGATCGTCGGGCGCTTCTTGCTACACGCCCTCTTCAAGACGGCCTTGCCAGGAGGAACACCGTGATGGTTCTCCTCCTGGCAGAGACCCACGCTGGTTTGGTGAGCTTGACCGAACCCGGTGGACTCCAACTGGTCCACCGGCCCCTGCCCTGTCCTGGATGTCTGGAATCCTCTGCACACCCTTGGTGGTATGCAGAGGATTCACCGTGTTTTTGGGTGACTACGAGGCTTTACATATGGGTGATCCACCAGATGGCCAGCTGAGTGGGGGCACAGCCGGCGGCGGTGGCGCCGACGCGGACGGCGGTCTGGACGGCGATGCGGACCAGGTGGCGCAGGAACGTGCGGTCGAACATTAGGTCCCCTTCGAGGGTTCGCGGCCGTGCTGGGTGCGTGGCCGTTCTCCGTCGATGGGGCCAGTCCGGGAGGTTTTCCGGTTCCGTTCCGCGCTGACACTGGCACGGGGGAGGCTGGTGGCCTCGGCACGGGGAATGGGCCGGGGTTATCCGGATGGTTCCGGTCCGGATCTGGTAGCCGCTAAAGGGGGTAGAGGGTCGTGGGCGATCCGCTGGATGCCACTGGAATGTGGGCGCGGGCGCTACGGGCGCTGTGGGAGGCGGCGGGCAGACCAACCGGCGCGGCGATCATCCGGCAGGCCGCCGCGCAGAACCCACCGGTGAAGGTGACCACGTCATCGTGGAGCGACTGGTACAACGGCAAGAACGTGCCCTCCAAGGCCGGGACCGCACAATGGCTGGTGGGGTTCCTGAGGGGCAGGGCCTACCGGAAGACGCCGGGGTTCGTGACCGAGCCCGATGACTGGTGGGATCGGGTGTGGAAGCGAGCCCAAGTTGAACGGCAGCGCCGGGGAGGCCGGCCGCCCAAGCCGTACCCCCTGCATTCCGAGGAAGTGGGAGAACAGGTCCGGGTCGGGGTTATGCCGCGGCCAGCCGATTGTTTCCAGGACCGGGAAGTGGCTAGTCGGTTGGAGCAGGCAGCGGAGGCTGACGGCGCGGTGACGCTGCGCCAGGCTGCCGCTCGATCGGCGGCCCACCTGCTGGCGGGGACGGGCGGGGTGGGCAAGACCCAGCTAGCCGCCGCCTATGCCCGCCGTGCCTGGGAACGGGGGGTAGAGGTGCTGGTGTGGGTGAACACCGCCACCCGCGACGGGGTGATCTCCGCCTACGCCGACGCCGCGCTGCGGCTGAATCTACCGCTTGCCGACCCGGATGATCCCGAGCAAGCAGCGCGGGAGTTCTTGACATGGGCGGAGACCACCGGACGACGCTGGTTAGTGGTGCTGGACGATGTTCAGGCACAGGGAGATCTGCGAGGGTGGTGGCCACCGACCTCGGCTGCGGGAAGGACGTTGGTGACCACCCGCCGCCGGGATCTCGCCCCGCCCGGGCTGCGGCCGACCATGGTCGAGATCGGGCTGTTCACCCCCGGAGAGGCCGATGCCTATTTGTGTGCCAAGCTCGGCGCACTGGCCGCCGACGACCAGGAGCGAACTGCGCTGATCGATGACCTCGGTCGCCTGCCGCTGGCATTGGCTCAGGCCGCCGCCTACATGGTGCAACAGGATCTGGAGTGTGGCCGCTACCGTCGGCTGCTCGCCGAGCGGCTGCTCGCGGACGCTGTTCCCGAACCCGACGACCTCCTAGACGACCAACACCAGATCGTGTCTGCAGTTTGGGAGATCTCCGTCGCCCGAGCCGGCCAGGCCCGCCCAGCGGGCCTGGCCCGGCCCCTCCTGCAACTGACCAGCGTCCTGGATCCCAACGGAATCCCTGCCGGTTTGTTGACCAGCCAACCCGCCCGCGAGTACCTGGCCACCTACCTGCCCCCGCAGCAGACCACAGTCGAACCCGACATAGTGGATCAAGCACTACGGTTACTGCACCGCTACAGCCTCATCGACCACGACCGCACCGCTGCGCACCGTGAAATCCGCGTTCACCAACTCGTCCAGCGCGCCACCCGCGAAGACAAGATCCTCACCGAGGACGAGGGCTCGTATACCGCTCTCATCGAGACCGCCGCCGACGCTCTGCTGGCCAACTGGCCCGAGAGTGAAGGTGACCACCTCTGCCAGGTCTTGCGCGCCAACACCATCGTCCTCCGGGAAGCCGCTGAAACAACGCCCCTGGTATTTGCCAGCGACGGACTGCATCCACTTCTGTTCCACGCGATCACAAGCCTGGGTGAAATCGGCCAAGTCCACGCGGCCATCAGCGCATACGCTGACCTGGCATCCAGCAGCAGTCAGCATCTGGGCGCTGACCATCCCCACACCTTGGCCGCGCACAACAATCTGGCGGCCTGGCGAGGTGAGGCGGGGGACGCGGCCGGCGCCGCCGAAGCTTACGAACAGCATCTTTACGACTTTGAGCAGGTGCTGGGTCCGGACCACCCCGAAACATTGGCCACGCGAGGCAACTTGGCGCGCTGGAGGGGTGCGGCGGGGAACGCGGCCCGTGCCATCGCCGACTACGAGCAACTTCTCCCCGACGTTGAGCGGGTACTGGATCCCGATCACCTCTACACCCTAACCACTCGCCAGCACCTGGCGCAGTGGAGGGGCGAGGAGGGCGACGTGGTCGGTGCCCTTGCCGAGCACGAGCAACTGCTGCCGGACTTCGAGCGGGTATTGGGTCCGCACCATCCCCATACCCTGACCATCCGTCAAAATTTGGCACGCTGGAGGGGTTTAGCGGGAGACACGGCCGGTGCCGTTGCCGACTACGAGCAACTCCTCACCGATCGGATGCGGCTACTGAAGCCCGACCACCCCGACATCCTGACCGCACGCGGTGAACTGGCGTTCGTGCGCGCCGAGGCACGAAAACCAGCCGATGCCATCGCCGCATACGAACTGCTTCTGCCTGATTTTGAGCGGGTGCTGGGGCCCGACCACCCTGAAACGTTGTCCATCCGCGCTAACCTGGCGTTCCTGCGGGGCGAGATGGGAGACGCGGCCGGTGCCGCCGCCGATTATGAGTCGCTCCTAACCGATCAGTTGCGGGTGCTGGGGCCAGATCACCACAAAACCCTGACCACCCGCGTCAACCTGGCGTCCTGGCGGGGTGAGGCAGGGGATGTGACGGTCACGGTCGCCGCCTTCGAGGAGTTGCTGCCTGACTTGGTGCGGGTGCTGGGACCCGATCACTGGGGAACCCTGGCCGCCCGCGCCAACCTGGCGTACTGGCGGGGGCTGAAGTAGTCCGAATTGCATCAACGCACCGCCCGAGCGGCGGGGCACCTCCTGAGGCACTCTGAGGCATTTCAGAATCGAGATCGCTCTCCGCAACCTTCCAGGCCCCCTCTGAACACCCGCTATCCCTTGGTAACGCCTTCGCGAAAAAACTCCGGGGATTCTGTAGTTCAGTGCGTTCCCAGGCATGAACGTCAGGCCGTACGCCGTGGCGGCGCAACGTCGGGCTGCAGGCCACCCGGGCTGGGGGCACCTCGAGACCCACGCCGTCCGCCCTGGGCCACTTCGGACAGCCCAGGGGCGCCGGCGGTGGGCGCGCCGTACGCTTTCCGGATGGCAATCGACTGGGGTGACGCCCCCGCGTGGGCGGCGCTGGCGCTATCGGTTGGCTCGTTCGGCATCGCCACCTGGGCAGCCGCAGAGTCCCGCAAGTCGCGAAAGGCCACTGAGGAGAGCGCGGATGCTGCGATGCGTTCAGCCGTGGCCGCGGAGAGGTCGCACGAACTCGCAGAACAGCAGTACCGCGACTCGCTTCCACCACCAGTGAAACTGGTTGTCCTGCCCCTGCGGAAGGACCACTACCAGCTGGCCAACCACGGCACCGAGACCGCGACAGGCGTCACGGTCGACCGCAGCAACCTGGAGGGCCTGTTGGTACACGGCTCAGAGCCTCCGGAGAACGCCACCATCCACCCAAAGTGCACCCTGACGTTCAGTCTGGCTCCTGACTTCGATTACCAGGCGCCCAACGAAGTGTGGGTGACATGGGACGGCCACCCCGAACCACAGGCTTTACCTCTCCCAGAGTAACGGGGCCCCGGCGGTTGCGTCGCGGCGAACTCACGGCGGCCTACTGCGGAGCGATCCGCCGGCAACAGTATCGGCGGGGAAAGCGTATGCACCTACCGGCCGCGCCGAGCTGGTTAATCCACACCCCTCCCACAGGGAACCGGGATCGCCGCGACCGTACCCGCCGTGGCACTGGTCGTCGCGCCGGACGGGACGGGCAATCCTGCTCGGTGAGTTACTCCGGCGCTTCGCCATGAGACGCTACCTTCCGATATCGGCCAACATGTTCCGCCACGCATACTGTTCCTTTAACCTTCAACCGTGCCTGCAATCGATGACGTACTAAGCACTGTCGGGGAGCTCGTCCGGGCTGTTCGGCTCGACGAAGCACAGGCGAAGCTCGCCGAACTGATCCAGAACATGCCGCCAGCCGAGCTACGCGACAACGAGAATCGATTGCGAATGTCGATTGGGGGCTTCCTGCCCAAGCGGCGAAAGGCCCTGACTGGGCTATTGGAGGGGCGGATGAGGGCGCCGGCGCCCGTGGCCCCCGCGCGGCTCGCACCACCACCCGGCCGCGCCGCTGCTCCGTTGTCACCCCCGGGCACGGCTAACGGAAGCGTCGAGGGCCGTACGATCCAGGCGGTCAACGACAAGCTGGCGGAGTTCGCGAACTCGCTTAGCCTGTTGAGCCAGCACCACATCTTCCAGTGGTCCACGCATTACCGACAGCAGATGTCCCGGTATTTCAACTGGTTCTTCGATGTCTCCGATAACGTCACGCTCGGACGGGACGTCGGTCGGCTGCTCAGCCATCACTCCGTGGAGATCTTCCAGAAAGGCTTCCATTACCTGGATGAGCAGGGCGAGCAGGAGGACTATGCGATCGCGAAGTCGATAAACGGCTTGCAGGCCTTTCTCGACCTGCCTATCGAGTTCTACTCGGCGGAGCTGCCCCTGGCGAACGACGTCCGTACCGCCCGGCGGCTGCGCGCCCTGACCTCCGCAATGCTGCTCGGCATTCTCGACGGCTACAGCGAGGTCCGGTTCGGCGGCGTCCACGGAGGCCAGGTCCTGCCCCGGCGGGGACGGAGCTGGGCCCACACGCTGGCCTTCCTCACGGCAGGGGACCTTCAGACTCTGATCGAGAAGATCGAGACTGGCGAGTTCCGCGACGGCGTCATCCGCAACGTCGTCCCGCTGGTAGAGGCGATGGATCTGCTCGGTACGGGCCGCACGCACGCCCCGTACCCGGCGCTGTCGCAGCTCCTGTGGTCGCGGTCGGTACGGCGCCTGGAAGTCGCGCTTCGCCCCTCGTCGCTGGCGTCCGACCCGCAGCTGATCCAAATCCATTGCAACTTCGACTTCGTCGACCGGGCGGTGCTGGACGAGGCCGACAAGAGCAACGTCGCGCTCGTCATCGGACCTGCCCGCGGCGACCTGCGCACGTTTATCGACAACATCCGCGACCTCGAACGCATCACCGTCTTCACCGAGAGCGACCCCGCCACCACCGAGACGGCACGCGAGGCGATCTTGTCGATCCTCACGTACAACGCCTACCGCAAGGGCACCCGTACGGTGCGGAGCCAGCCGCTCCAGTACAACTACGCGCGCGAGTTTCCCCTCGACTTCCCATCCCTGACCCGCTACAACCGCGTCTACCGGCAAAGCGTCCAGGACCTGCTGCGCGCGTTCGACCGCAGGAACGGCGTCCGACTCTGGTGCAGCGTCCGCAGGAGCGGCAAGACCACCGCGGGCTTCGACCTCGGCTCGACCACGGGCCGGTCGGCCGTCATCACCCAGACCTGCGACAGCACCGGCGGGTCCGCAGAGGACGGGGCGTTCTTCATCGGGGTGACGGATGCTCTGGAAGCGGGCAGGCGAATCCCGCCGACCTTCTTGTCCGACCTCATCGCCCGCTGCGCGGTGTCCCGACCCGGCGACGGCGACCGCGTCGTCTTCGTGCTGGACGAGTACGAGACCCTTTTCGGAGAGTTCCGCCGGTTCCTGCGCATCGAACCGGACATCAGGTACCCGGTCATACAGCCGCTGCTGAACCAGATGGTGAAGTTCAGCGCAGACAACCTGCTCGTTTTCATGGGGCAGCAGCCCGACGCGCATTTCATCCTCATGGACCAGAACCAGCTCAGCCCCTATGTCAAGCAGGATCCCTTCCCGCTGTTCTTCCACGAGCATGGCGACGCCAACGAGGAGTTCACCCAGTTCGTCGCCAGGGTTCTGGCCCACAAGGTGGAGTTCGAGCCCTCCTTCGCCGATGGACTCTTCCAGGAAACCTCCGGGCACCCCTTCCTAACGGTCAAGCTACTCATCGATCTCATGGACTGGCTGATTGAAAGCGGCCGTCCGGCGGCGACGTTGCGCCTCGCTGGCGAGGACATGCGGGAGTTCGCCGAACGGCGGCTGAGCAGGACGTGGATCAACAGCGTGAAGGAGTACGACTTCTTCCGGCACGCCGCGGAGGAGGCGATGGGAAGCCGCGGGCGCGGGCACACGCAGTGGCTACACGCTGTCTACACCTGCCTGCACAGGCTCGGCCGGTCGTCGCCCGGCAGCCTGACCTGCACGCGCGGCGACTTCCGGACGATTGTTGAGGAGATGGGCGGCCGGATGGAGGAACAGGCCGACCGGCTACTCATCAACGGCAAGCGCAGCAATTTCTTCGACTTCGACGACGACGAGGTCCGGCCCAGGATCCCGCTGCTGTGCCGCATCGCCGCCGCCTCACACCCCCGGACCGACGCGTGAGCCCCCGGGACCAGGCAGTGCAGCCAACCCGGCTTGCCGAAGAGGTAGTGCGCAGACGCCGCGGTTCGACCGCCGACCTAGGCGCCTACTGGTACCAGGCGACGGGCAGCCGCGACGACTTCGCAGGCAAGCTGCGAGCCGAGCTCGCCGAACACCCGGTCATCGTCCTGGTGGTCCGCAGCAACGGCTTCACGGTCGCCAACAGCCTCCTCAACGACTTCGTGGCCCTCCTGCACCAAAACCGGACCGCCTGCGAGGAAAAGCTCCAAGCGGCCGACGGGCGGGTCGACGTCATCCTCATCGCCAGGAGCGAGCTGGCCGTGCCGCAGATCTCGTCCCCGGTCCGGCTGCCGGAGTGGTGGCCCGGCGCCGGCCGGGAGATCATGGTCGAGATCGAAGACCTGACCTGGAAAGTGGAGGCGTCGCTCGACAGCGCGGAGAACGCGATCCCAGAGATCTGCGAGCGGCTCTACTACGCCGAGGAAGAGCTGCTCCGACGCCTCTGCGAGGTGCATGCCGTGGATCCGGCCGGGCTGGCGCTGCTGGTCCGGGTGCTCGACCGGGAGCGCGAACGGCAATGCGCGGACGACTTCCTCTCGGCCGCGCGCGCCGCACGAGCCAAGGTGCGCAGCGCGCAGGCGTTCCGGCCCAGCATGCGGGAACGCGAATCGCTGGTGGCACGCCTGTGGACCGCCCTCCGGCAGACCAGGCCGGACGAGCTGCACCAAGTGGCGGACGGACTATGCGCCGCGCTCGCCCTGCCGGACGAATTCGTTCCCGAACGGCGGGAGAGCATCATCGGCCTGCTCGTCGGCCCCACCAGCAGGCGGCCGCCTGAAGGCCGCCGCTTCGCGCTGAACGTCCTCTACACGGTTGGCGCCGCCTGCCAGTTCGTCACCGCCTCCAAGCACGCCGACGTCCATCCCTCCTACCCCCTCCCGCTGACAAGGTCCCTCTCCTATGACCTGCGCCGATCCCTCGACTCCATCATCGAGACACTGGATGCACCGGCGTTTTGATCGCCGACGCAAGCAGTCTTACCGTGAGCGAACTCGACGAGCGCCTCGAGCAGGCGATCGGAGCACGCGGCCGAAGGGCCCTGGACCGCGCTGCGCTTTCCGAAAACTTCGTCCGCTCAGGTCAAGCAGCGTGTACCGGTGCCCTTACGCGGCGGTCTCGGCCTGCTGCCGGTCCTGGTGCGCCCGCAGCGCACCGATCGTGGTGCGGTCCAGCGCGATGACGCGGGCACTCTGCGCGGTCTTGGGCCGGGACGCCGTCAGGCGGCCGTTCCACCGCTGCAACTTGCTGGCAGATGGTCGCGGTGCCGTGCTCCAGGTCCACATCCACCCACTGCAGCCCCACCGCCTCACCGCGCCTCGGCCCCCGCAGCGTTGGAAATCGCTCACCTGTCCGGCCATTCGGATCAGCAGTCGACGTTGTGTTGCGCATGGCCGGTGTGGGCGCGGCTCCGGGTAATGATCGCGTTGACGCTCCCGGCGTTCGTGCGACCTCCGAACGGCGGCTTGGCGGGCCGAATCATCCTGTTCCGCGCGCGGAGGGGTTGTGTGGGACAGGAGGTCAGAGGGCAACTCGATGTCGATGATCACGGCCAACTGGTATCTCCCTCTGGCTACCTCTTTGATCTCGACCTTTCCGGTCATCCGTTTCTCCGATCGTCGCGTCCTAGAGCCCGAACGTAATACCGCTGGCCCACACGGGTTGCAGAGATGGGTGATCCTTGAACGAGCAATTGTCAGGCGGCATGGCGACGAGTCGGCGATGCACCGGCTGCGCTTCATCCAGAGCACGGCGACGGCAGCTGAACCGAGCGACCACGGCGGCTCAAAGATCGACACAGGGTAGACCAGTTTCCTCCGTTCGCCGCCTACAACTGTCAGTGTCTACCGGTACCGTCTCTCAAGGGAGGAGGAGACCTGCATGGTCGATGCGACTAACAGGATCGACGGGAGGCCCCGAAGCGTTCGCGGCCTGCTCGAAGGCAACAAGTACAGGCTGGATTATTATCAGCGCGAGTACGCGTGGGGACGTAAGCAGATCGCCGAGCTCATCGAGGACCTCGAAGCCAAGTTCCGCGCCAGCTACGACGAGTCTCACGAGCGCTCAGAGGTCGAAGACTACCCTCAGTACTTCCTCGGCTCGGTCATCATCAGCCACAGGGAGAAGAAGCGGTACATCGTCGATGGCCAGCAGCGACTTACGTCGCTTACCCTGCTCCTCGTCCACCTGTACCACCTGGCCAAGGACGTGGACGGCGTGACGCCGGTCACCAACCTGATCTTCTCTGAGAGGTTCGGCAAGCGCTCCTTCAATCTCGAGGTCGATGTCGAGGATCGCGAGCAGGCGATGGAAGCCCTGTTCAAGGGGGTCGCCTTCGAGACCCATAGCGACTCGCCGTCGGTTCGGACGCTGCTCGCACGTTACGAGGACATCAAGGAACTCTTCCCCGATACCCTCACCGGCCATGCCTTGCCGTACTTCGTCGACTGGCTGCTCGACAACGTCTCGCTGATCGAGATCACCGCCTACAACGACGACGACGCCTACACGATCTTCGAGACCATGAACGACCGGGGGCTGTCGCTCACCCCGACCGACATGCTCAAGGGTTTCCTGCTAGCCCACATCAACGGCGACGACGAGAAGGCGAAGGCTGACGCGACCTGGAAGAAGACCGTCGAGCGGCTCGTCCAGCAAGGCGGCAAGGACACCGCCGCCGACTTCATCAAGGCATGGCTGCGGGCCAGGTACGCCACCAGCATCCGTGAGCGCAAGAAGGACGCCGTCCCGCGCGACTGGGACCGGATCGGCACTGAATTCCACAACTGGCTCCGCAACAACCGCGAGGCCGCCGGGCTGACGTCGTCGGCTCCCGCCGCCGAGTTCACCCAGCCGTACGCCGAGTTCATCCACAGCCACTTCGCCGGCTACAGCAGGCATTACCTGAGCATCCTGGACGCGACAATGAATCCGGTCCCAGGCCGGGAAGCGATCTACTACAACGCACACAACGACTTCACGCTGCAGTTTCCGCTGATTTTGGCGCCGATCGAGATCATCGACAGTGCCGCCGAAGTCGACAGGAAGATGCGTCTGGTAGCGGACTTCCTCGACATCTACTGCGCCCGCCGCGTGGTCAACTACCGCCAGATCGGCTATTCGGCGATGTCGTACACGATGTTCAACCTGCTCCGCGAGATCCGGGGCTTGAGCGTCGAGCAACTCGCCACGACCCTCAAGAGGCGCCTGCAGGACCAGCCTGAGTCCTTCGCCGGGATCAGCGACTACAGGTTGCACCAGATGAACCGTCCGCAGGTCCGCTACATCCTCGCCCGGCTCACCGCACACGTCGAGGCCGAATGCGGAGTCGAGTCCGACTTCGTCACCTACGTCTCCGGTAAGATCAAGAAACCATTCGAGATCGAACATATCTGGGCCGACGACTATCAGAGGTTCAAGGACGTGTTCGCCTCACCCCAGGACTTCTCTCTCACTCGTAACCGGCTCGGCGGCCTCATCCTCCTCCCCCGTGGGTTCAACCAGTCCCTGGGAGCGAACGACTACAAGGACAAGGTCGGCCACTACTATGGTCAGAACCTGCTCGCGAAGACTCTGTCGCCGCAGTGCTACCAGAACAATCCCAGTTTTATCGCGTACACCACTAACAGTGGCCTGCCGTTCAAACCATACGAGGGAGAGTTCACTAAGGACGCCCTGGGAGAGCGGCAGGATCTTTACCAGCGCATTGCCGAACAGGTCTGGAGTCCGTGCAGGCTCGACGTATAGACGATCGACGTCATCGCCCAGGTAGCGGGCCAAGCGCAGCCGTCCGGTCTCAGTTAGCGGGCGTCCGGTCGGGCATGAGGGCCTCCTGGACACCTGCGCTGGCCGAAGGCTTCGTCCTTACAGGTCGGCGGCAAGGGACCGCCAACGACGAGAAGTCACAAGGTCCCTCAAGGGCCCATGTCGGCTCGTTGTCGGCTCGGCGGTTCCGAAACGAATCGATACGCGACGACATCGAGCGACATGGAAATTGGGCTTGATGCGGACAGGCCAGCATAGAATGGCACCGAAAGCACCGCGCTGATACGACAAGTTCCGGACTTTTAATCCGTAGGTTGTGGGTTCGAGTCCCACGCGACCCACCTAACGCATCGCCTATGCGGCTTGCGTATACGCGTCGTGTGCACGCGGCGACGGGCTACTCTTCCTCGCCTTGGGAGGACGTGGGGAGGACGGGAGTCCGGGCTTCCTGAGCCGGGATCTTCCTTGGCACCAGTGCTACGGCGGCTTCAGCGGCCTCGCGGGCGATCTCTGGGAGGACGCTGGTGTAGGTGTCGGCGGTGATGGCGAGCGAGGAGTGCCGCAGCATTGCCTGGATCAGTTTCATGTCCGCGCCACCGGCGAGCATCAGCGTCGCGGCGCCATGGCGGAGGTCGTGCAAGCGGATGGGTTGTAGTCCGGCACCGTAGGCGAGCCGAGCGAAGGTATCGGTCACGTGGTCGGGGTGCAGCGCCGAGCCGTCCTCCCGGGTGAACACTTTTCCTGAGGCCTGCCACGCCTGGCCCCATTCGTCCCTGGCCTGTTCCTGCCGACGGCGGTGGGTTTGGAGCACAGTGACCGTGCCGGAGTCGAGCGGGACCGTGTCGTCGCCCGCGTCGGTCTTGGGGGCGCCGTCCTCGATCTCCTGGTAGGTGATCTTCACACGGTTCTCCCGGACGATCAGCGACGCGGCAGCCAAGTCCAGGTCCGGCCACGCCAGTCCGCAAGCCTCCCCGCGGCGCAGCCCCCGGAAGGCCATCAGGTGGAAGAGCGGATACAAAGGGTGGCCTGCGGCGTGATCAAGGAAGATCCCGGTCTGTTCGGGCGTCCACACCATCACCCGCGAAGGGCGCGGCAGCGACACCCAGATCTTGAACGCGTTGCCCGTGCGGCCGCCAGCTCGTTCCCGCTCGGCCGCCAGTTCCCGCTCATAAGCGGTCTGCCATGCGGTGACGCGTTCGGCGGTCCACACCAGTGCCTTGGGGCGCTTGCCTATTTGGAGCTTGGTCAGCTTCGCCACGTTCACCGTGACCAGGCCTTGCCCTACCGCATCCGCCAGGGCCGACCGGAGGGTCGCGCGGATCCGCTGCATGGTCGCTGCTCCGACCGTCCGACGGTGCGGCGGAAGCCCGGCGAGTTCGGCACGGGCGGCCTTGTGTGCGGCCTTGTCCCCAGACCGCCATGCCTGCCGGGCAGCCGCATGCAATCGTCGGCGTTCCCCGGCTACGCAGGAAATGCGCTCGTTGTCGGCCTCGATCGCGGCGAACATCTCCGTCAGATGCGCAATGCATAGCTGATCCAGGTCGATGTGGCCGAGATGGGGTTTGAGGTAGTACTCGATGTGCTCGCCGTAGGATTTGCGGGTACTCCTGCGCAGGCCGCGGTGGTCGGCGAGCCACTGATCTAGGTATTGCCCGACCGTGTACCGAACGCCCGGATTTAAGCCGCGCAATGCCCGGCACCGCGCATCCTCCAGAGCGTTCTCAGCGTCCTCTTGTGAGGTGAACCCGCCCCGGCGGATCCGACGGCGCTTGCCACCCGGGCCAGGATCGAGCTCCAGGTAGAAGTACCAGGTACCGTGCCGTGGATTCCAGGTGCCGTCCGAGTGACGCAGCTGCGGGCAGCGGGAAGCAAGTTCCTTTCCGTCCGCACCACGGCATTTACACCTCTTGTACGTCGACCCCTTCATGGAAACCTGAGGCTACATACCGGGACGCGGCGTGAACCAGTACCGAAGATTTCTTCAGCGTCCGCCCATAACGCCGGGAACGAACCCATTTCCCTTGTTCTGCCGCTTGAACCTCGGCGCCGTTTCCGTCGTTTGGTAGCCGAAAGCAGGGATACAACGCCACATGATTGAGCCCCTGCCGGGTGCGCGGCCGGGGCGAGGAGGTCTGCGTGCGCCTGCTCAGAACGGTCAGCCCTGGTCCGCGGGCCCGCGCCCGTTACCTGCCGACGTTTCAGGGCCGGGTGCGCGCGCGAGTTCACGGTCTGGACTGACGTGCTTGCGGCCGACGACCGTGCTCGGCTTTCCCTCGAACTCGGAAGGCCCCTACACCGGGGCCTGGGGTCTCCGCTTGGGCGGGGCGCAGTTCATCCCTTCCATTACGGAAGTCGACAACTTACAGTGGACAAGGGGCGTACGTCAGGATCTGACAGGAGGTCGTGACCGTGGCGCAGCGTGGGGGCGGCCGTTCGGAGTGGGAACGACGGCAGGTGGCGATGCGGCGCGAGGCCGAGCGCGCGGAGCGAGAACGAGCCCGGCAGGAGAAGGAGGCCGAAAAACGCCGCAAGGAGCAGCATATCACGGCCCAGCAAGAACTGGCCGAACGCAAGACATCCGAGATCGATCACCGCCTCGGGCTGTTCGACTCGATCCTGACCGATGCTCTCTCGAAGAAACCGTTGCGCATTGAGGACCTATCGGTCACGCCGCGCATCCCGCCCTTCGACTCCGGTCACCTCGCAACGGCGGAGCGGGCTCCCGAATGGGGCGACTATCCGCCCGTACCGCCAGGTCCAGTGGGACGGCTCTTCGGTGGTGGCGCCCGCCACGAGCGAGCACTCACCGAAGCGCGGCGGCAATACGAGGAAGATCTCGCCGCCCACGGGCAACGCGAGTCGCAGCGACTCAGCGCCCTCGATCGGGCCCGAGCCGCGTACACCAGCCATCTGCAGGCACTGAAAGCGCAAGCAAAGGCCGCGAACGCCAAGTTGAGCCGGCGCCGGGCCGGTCTGGACGCTGGAGAGCCTGAGGCGGTCGAGTGGTTCGTCGATCAGGTGCTACAAGCCTCCCGATACCCGGATGACTTCCCTCGACGTGTCCGGGTCGCCTACCGGCCGGAGAACCACGACGTTGTGGTGGACTGCGAATTTCCTCCCAACACCACGATCCCGGACATCCGCGGCTACAAGTACGTCAAGACACGGGATGCCATCGATCCACTTCCTCGACCCATCACCGAGACGAAGAAGCGGTACGCGCAACCCATCGCCCAGATCACGCTACGAACCCTGCACGAGATTTTCAGCGCGACACCGCCCGCGGTGGTGGAGGCGGTCGTCTTCAACGGGCGACTCACCACCATCGACGCCGCCACCGGCAAGACGGTACGGCTCCACCTGCTCAGCGTGGAGGCCGAACGCGCCACCTTCGAAGACCTGGTCCTCGCCAAGGTCGACCCAGCGGCGTGCCTGAAACGGCTCAACGCACTGGTCTCACCCAACCCCTACGATTTGGAGGCAATCGAGCCGTTTATCACCTTTGACCTCAAGCGCTTCCGGTTCACCGAGGATATGGACGTGGTCTCGGGCCTGGATTCCCGGCCCAACCTCATCAAACTGTCACCGACGGAGTTCGAGCACCTCATCCGCCAACTGTTCGTTGCGATGGGCGCCGAGGCATGGACCACCATCCCGTCCAAAGACGGCGGCGTCGACGCGGTCGCCACCAGCAAGAACATGTTCTTCGGCGGCGTATGCCTGATCCAGGCCAAAAGATGGTCCGGTCTGGTCGGTCTAGATGCCGTGCACGCACTCACCGGCGTCATGGCAGACCACAACGCGACCACCGGGGTCCTGGTGACGACATCATGGTTCGGCCGCGCCAGTGAACAGTTCGCACAGCGCAACCGCATCACCCTCATCAACGGCGCCGAACTCAAGCACCTGCTCAAGAAGCACCTGGGTGCTGATGTCATTCCGGGCGTCACCCCGCCCCGCCGGGTCCGCGCCTCCAACAACACTCAGACCGGCCGTCCCGGCCCCTGAACATGTTCGGACCATCCTCAGGCCACGGCCCGGACGCGGCCGGCGTGGAAGTCCCGTGCGCGGTCGCGCAGTCGACACCAGGCGGGTGAGGAGGGGACGTCGAGCCGGATCTTCTCGATCACACGAGCCAAGCCTCCCCGCGTCGCTGCCCCCGGAAGCGGCCCCGCACCGCGGGCCTCGGCGGCGATGCGCCGGTGGCCGGTCCTCAGGTCATGAGAACGGCTGGAGTCACGGCTTGGACGCGGCCGATGTGGAAGACCCTCTCGTCGTCGCGCAACCGGCACCAGGCGGAGAGGAAGGGGGCGTCGACCTTGACCTTCTCGATCACACGGGTGGTGGGATTGCCCTCGCCGTTGACGTAATCGATGCCGACGGCAGCGCCCGTCCGCACTGCGTGGACCAGCATGCGCCGTTCGGAAACCGACAGGTGCGGAGCGAGGTCCGCCATGCCGGCCCCGACGACGTCCGCTTCGGCGGGCGGTTCCCGTGGCGTTCCGTGCAGCCGGGCGGCCAGGTCGATCGGCGTGCGCGGCCGGGAAGCCTCGTCTTTCCTGGCCGAATGCTTCATGCGGCGTGAGGGGCGCGCCGGCGCGTGTTCGATCAAGGGTGCGCCACCGTCGCCCGCACCGACCGGTACGTAACCGGCAGCCCGGAGAGCCGCGAGGGTCCGGTCCACCGGCTCGGCGCTGGCGAGCACCGTGGGCGCCAGTTCTCGGAGCTTCAGCCGGCGCAGCCCTCGATGGGCCAGGATCTCGGCGAGCAGCGCGGGACGGGAGCAGCAGATCGCGCAGGCGAACGCGGTGACGGTGACCTCGCCGTGCCTGCGGGCGACGTCGTCGATCAGGTACGCCAGCGGCTGCGGCAGGTCGGTGCCCGCCGCCGCCTCCAGGTCGGAGCGGATCCCTTCGGCGAAGCGGCCCTCGTCCAGGGCGCGCCGCACGCTGGCCATGCTGAACCTCCAGACCGAGGCGGTGCCCCGGGATTCGCGATCGGCGACCAGATCCAGGAGTCCCGCCAGCCACGGCGCGGGCGGCCCGGGGACCACGGCCGTGAGGTCGCTCTGCAGGAGTACCCGTCCGCAGGACGCTTCCAGCGCGTCCACGGCGGCCTCGTCCAGCGTCGGGGCGTCGGCGCCCGCCAGCACGCGTCCGGTCGCAGTGAGCGCGCCTTGGGCGAGCACACCGAGCAGTTCCGCCTCCTGCCAGACGGCCGCGATGTAAGGCGGTGCCAGCTCGGCGTCCTCGAACAGAAGCGGGGACCGCCATGTCACCGCCGCGACCAGCTGCTCGGGTCCGGACGCGCCGCGCCCTCCGGGCGACCGACGGCACGCTCCCGACCACAGACGCCCCCGCACCCTGCCCTTCGCGCCTCTACCGGCGCACCGGCTCCACAGGCCGGCGGCCCTCGGAGATCAGCAATGAGCTACCCCACTGGTCAGCGCAACAAACGACCAGGTCACCGCCGGGAACCGAACACACCGCGGCCTTTGGACGGGCTTTGACCCAGCACCTCCCCTGCGGTGGGCCTGGCCGGGAACACTCACCGCAGGAAAGGCCAGACATGTGGCGCAATCACAGTCGCAGTGACACCACCGCAGCGATCTACCGAACGAAGGCAGCGACCATGGCACCCCAGGCGAAGCTCTCCATCACCCACGACGACGAGCAATCCGCCCCCAGCAAAAAGCCCAACGAGTACCGCAAGTGCTGCGACTTCAGCAGACTCGCCCCGAACGGCGAGACAGACCCGTTCTCGATCACCCTCACCCGCCACCACATCGTCCCCAGAAACCGTCTCGCCACCCTCTGGAACTGGGCACTGGAGAACCAGAAATTTACCCTTCTACACGACTTGTTCCAAGCGATGGCCCACAACCTCACAAACTACAACTGCGATGGCATCAGCAAAGAAATCATGGGAAGACTACTGACACTCCTGGGGGACTTGTCGACCTATGACGACAACGGCGAGAAGAAATCCGCGGTAGACGAATTTCAGGCGGTCAAACGGATCTATCTCTGGCTGCCGGCCAACTGGTTCGTCGGACCGGACGCCGATTTCCGCTGCGACGACCCCGACAAGAACCTCGAAGCACACATCGAAGAGTACCTGACAGATGAGAAGTGCGACATCTTCCCGGACCTGCAAGAAGTGTTCAATGCCTGCAAGACGCTCATCGAGACCGTAGACCAGAGACTCCCCCGGAAAAGAAGCAACAGAAACAGGAGGTACTCAATAAAGCGAAGGACAAGGCCGTGCTGGTCGCACTGCAGTCACTGACGCGAATCGCCGGCACGATTCCCACGAGTCTGCCCGAAGACTACAAGCCTTATGGCAACAATTTCTGGCGCGCCTTCAAATATTACGAACTGGCACTGAAGAAGGTCACCAAAACACCGAAGGGCAAAGACAAGATCGCGTACGAGACGGTCGTCGACCAAAAATGGTGGTGCGACCACTTCTCAAAGGACACTTCGCGTTACCGGCTCAGGCCGAGCGCCTCACAGAAGGCAGGAAAGCCGAAGAAGCAACGCGCGCCGCGGCTCGCCGTGCTCCCCGTACCGCCCAGGCCCGTCGCTGACTGGCCACCCGACATCGACGCCCCACCCGGCTCAGCCCGGCGACCTGCCCGCTCCCTCGAGCACCTGCTCGCCTGAACCGCCCGATCACAAGTCACGCGGACTTCCCGCGAACGTTTCGGCCACCAGCCCCGAGCATCCCTGCGCTCGTAGCACCTGCGAGCAGGACTGGACCGCTCACCAACAGGGTGGAGTGCTTTGCCGACCCGACCAGTGCGCAGCGCCGGGTCGGCCTGGTCCCCAACCCCTCGGCGAGCCGCGACACGATGAGGCTGAGCCTCTCGCCCTTCCTGCACACGGCGGTTCTACGCATCCCAGTCCCAGCATGTCCACGCACCGGGAAGGCCGAGATGGGAAAGGTATTCGTTCTCACCTCGCCTCCTTCCGGTCATGGTGGGTGTGGTGAGCTGACAGCTTGGTAGGTGCGATGGCGAGCAGCGATGCCGTTGCTGCGCCGACCTGGAGGTGGAGAGGCTGTGACCACGGAAAAGGACCCGAAGACGCGGCTGGAGGGGGCCGAGGGGATCCGGGCGGAGGACCTGAAGGTGCCGCCGCGGATCGAGAGGAACCCCGGCGACGTTCCCGATGCGCTGTCCATCGGGGAGAGCACTCCGCTGCTGGGCCGGTCGGTGTCCATCACCGAAGTCCAGATCGGCGGCGCGATCACCAACGGACAGCACATCATGACGGTCGATGGCATCCCCTACAGTTTCGTGGCGGCCGGGAACGGGTCCTGGCATTTCATGTCACTGGACAAGGACCACCGCAACTGGTGGATCGGCCACCTGACGGCCGGGCGGCTTCCTCAAAGCCATGAACCTGCGCAAGAAGAACGAACCGATCATCAATGAGGCAATTCCAACCTGAGCCTGCAGGTCACGGGCTGGTTGCGGACGGCAGATAGGCGCCCGCAAAGAGTGAAGCTCCTGCTAGATGAGGTTGTCGACCAAGATCAACCTTGTCCGCGCAGGAGCTTCATGTGCTTTTCTACCGTGCCGCGCTCGATCTGTCGCGCCAGACCCTTACGTTCGTGGCCCAGCTGGTGCGCGAGCGCCGCCGCCAGATCGGAACGCGGTGGCGAGTGCTGGGCCCGGACCGCCAAGCGCTGCTGGTGCTGGTGCATCTACGCCGCAACGAACCCTTCGCCCGCCTGGCCGCCGCGTTCGGCGTCGGGGCCGCCACCGCACACCGGTATGTGACCGAGGTCGTGGAACTGCCCGCCGAACAGGCACCCGACCTGCGCGAAGCCCTCCGGATCGCACAGCGCAAGGCCTACGTCATCCTGGACGGCACCCTCATCGCCACCGACCGCCTGTCGGGCGAGAACGATCGGCTGTTCTACTCGGGCAAGCACCGGCGGCACGGAGTGAACGTCCAGTTCCTCACCGATCCGCACGGCGAACTGATCTGGGCGTCCCCGGCGCTGCCGGGATCGACCCATGATCTGACCGCCGCCCGTCACCACGGCATCGTCGCCGGCCTGACCGCGCGAGCGATCGCCTGCTACGCCGACAAGGGATACGTCGGCGCCGGCGGCGCGATCGGCACGCCGTACAAACGGCGCAAGCGCCGCACACTGGGCAAACCCAAGAAGCTGTTCAACCGGCATCACGCCCAAGTCCGTGCCCAGGGCGAGCGGGGCGCTGCCACGCTCAAGAACTGGCACATCCTGCGCAAGGCCCGCTGTTCACCCAGCAGACTGACCGCCATCGTCCAGGCCATCCTCACCCTCCACCACCAGGCCAACTGAAGATGGAATGGGCTCAATGGAATGCCCCCAGGAAAATGGAGTCTTCCGAGCGCGGGAGGAGACGGCAGATTCTACATCCAGGACGAACAGACCCTCCAGTACATGAAGGCGATCGGGCCCGCGAACATGGTCATGCAGGTGTACATGGTCGACGATCGGAAAGATGCGAGCGCGTGGCGCATCGCCGCCGACGGGTTTATGACGCGCCAGCGCTGCGGAGCCTGCGGGGCGCTCCCGATCCACCCGACTACGGAACACCGCCCGCGCAGACCTCGCTGGCCCCGCCGCCCGAGCACACGCCCGAAAAGTTCATTGGCGAGGTGGCGCTGCCCGCACCGGTCGTGGACGATGGCCACGATCTTGAGTGGAAACTCAAGCACAGCCCGTTCTATGTGCTGCGCCGCTACACCAAGTGGGTATCGAAGTACCAGAGTTACGACGGGTACAGCACGACGACCTACAAAGATTCCTACACCGAGGGGGTGGAGCACACCACCTCCGAGACGATCGAAAAGAAGCTGAACCTGTCGATCACCTACACCTGCGGGTTCTCGCTTAAGGGCCTGTCGGCCCAACTCAGCACTACCTTGTCGGCGGGACTGGCGATCACCACCACCGATCAGTGGGTGACCTCCTACAGCCATCTGCATGAGTACTTCGTGAAATACCCCTCCAACAAGGGCCACGAGTACATCATCGCGACCTGGCACCGCGTGGACGTGTACCGACTGCTGCGCGTGCCCAACGGCACCACCGACCCCACCGACGAGACCCTGAACTGGGAGGTCGTCGTGCCCGGCGCGTTCATCGCCCGCTCCTTCGGAGCACCCGACCCCATCAAGTGATCCTGCCGGTCGCCGGCTCCGCCCGGAGCGTGGGACCCGATGGTGCGTCCAGTCATAGGCTCTATCGCTCTGTCGGTGGTGGTCGGTCATGGTCACTGCCTCATGGCGGGTGCGCAGCCGTGTCGGTAGAGCAATCCAAGGGCTGGTCACGGGAGGTTGCCGACGAGCAGCAATCCCAAAGGCCATGTCGGCTCGTTGTCGGCTCGGTGGTTCCGAAACGGACTGGCACGGAGCGGGATGTGGCGGCACGGGGATGGTGCTGGATGCGGACGAAGCGGTACAGTCTGATACTGAGAGCACTGTTCTGATATGAGAGCAGCCGACTTTTAATCCGTAGGTTGTGGGTTCGAGTCCCACGCGACTCACCACCCTGACCAGGGCGAACACGGCTTTGACAGCCCTCCGATAATCGTGCCTGGGGCCGGGCTGAGGCCCTCCTGGGGACGGGGATCCAGGCACAGAGACCTACAAAGGGGCACTTCTCCCCCAGGCCGTCGTTAGGGCAGGTTGGATCGCGCACCGTCCGGTCGTCAGGTGCGGAGATGGGTATGTGGTTGTCCTTTCCGGTCGCAGATCTCAAGGCAGATCTCAAGTCGGGAGCCGAAGCTCTGAGTTGCGTACAAGCGCCGCTACAACGCGGGAGGCTTCGCGGCCGGTCGAGCCCGGGGGCGCGCACGCGTAGGCCTGCTTGTCCTGCTGATGCGCTTTCGGGGCAGCCGCACCTGTCCGTTGCGCGGGCGTACCGCTTGCGGCGGGTCGGGCCTTTGCCGCGGCGGCGGTTGGTGCCGACCACGATACCGGCGGCGTGCATGAGCAGCGCGGCGGTTTTCTCGGCTGCGGTGTGGGCGACCTGGGGTAGGACGCTGGTGCAGGTGTCGGCGGTCGGCACGATGCTGGAATGCCCCAGCATCTCCTGGACCACCTTCAATTCCACACCCGCTGCCAGGGCCAGGGGCGCGGCGCCGTGCCGCAGATCGTGCAAGCGGATCGGCGGCATGCCCTGCTCAGCGATCAACCGCTGGAACTGATGCGTCAACCACCCCGGCGGCACCGGCTCACCGTTGAGATTGGTGAACACATAACCGCTGTCGCGGTACCCCTCGCCGAACGCCTCCTGCTGGGCCCGCTGCCGGCTCCGGTGGCCCGCAAGGCGGTCACGGTGGTGCGGTCCAGCGCGATCACTCGGTTGCTGTGCGGCGTCTTGGGCCCGCACGCGGTCAGCCGGGCGTTTCTGCGCTGCACCTGCTGGCAGATCACCGCGGTTCCTGCGTCTAGGTCGACCTCGCACCAACGTAATCCGGCCGCCTCGCCGCGCCGCGGCCCGCGCAGCGCGATGAGGTGGTAGGCGGCGTACGGCCGATGGCTTCGGATGCCGTTGAGGAACTGGGCGGTCTGCGCGACCGTCCACACCGCCACGCTCGGGCGCTCCCCCCTCCGCCGCCACTGCTCGACCCGACCCGCAGTCCACACCACCGCACGCGGCCGCCGCGCCGATGGAAGCACCACCAGCGACGCCCGGGTTCTCCTCGATCACGCCCGCCCGCAGCGCGGCATTCAACGCCGCACGCAACGTCGCCCGGATCCGGTGTAGCGTCGCCGCTGTAACCGGCCGTCCCTTCTGTTCGTAGTCGGGCGCGATCGTGGCCAGCATCCGCTCCACCTGCCCGACCGACACCTCCGCCACCAGCAGATCACCCAGCAACGGCTCCAGATAACGCTCCACGTGATCGGCGTAACCGGCCACCGTCGACGCGGCACCGGGATGGTTCGCCAACCACCGCCCCAGCCACTCCGCCACCGTCAATGGACTGCCCGTCGGCCCACGCAACCGCCGCAGTTCCTCCTCAGCCGCCTTCCGGGTGGGGAACCCGCCCCGCCGGACCCGCCGACGGATCCCGCCCGGACCGCTGCCCAGTTCCAGCCGCAGATACCAGCTCCCATGACTCCGCTCCATCGCCAGCCGGGGGCATCTGCCACCCACCGCCCGGCCCGAAGCCGGATCTTCACACCCACACCGGCGGTACACGCCACCAGCACCTCGAACACGTCCCATACGACCATCGTGCGCTCCACCGGAACACCCCAGGCGAGACAACACCACATCGACCAAGCCAGAGGTCACCAACGCCACCCGCTACGTCCACTCCTGCACGACAGCCTTGAACCTCGTCACAGAAACCGGGGCACCTTACTTAGAAGGCGTAGCCGAGTCTGCCCTCGGCTCGGTGTCCTTCGCATGCTTGATCGGTGGAGATGAAGTGGTCTCCGTTCGCGGGGATCTGGCAGCGGTACAGGGGGACGGTCCCTGGCAATTGCTGGTTGTAGGCGTAGCCGACTGGGCCGAGCGGGAACTGTCCTTCGCAGCCGGGGTCGCGGCTGAGCATGCTGTGCGTGCCGACACGGCACTCGAACAGCGGTGACGTGCCGGGCACCTGGTCGCGCCATAGCCGCCAGTTGCGTTCGGCGGTGAAGCCGGCCGGTAGCAGCCGCGACGAGGCCCAGTGGCCGCGCGCGGGGTTGTAGCCGCGGACCAGGCGGGTGTACGGGAATGTCTCGAACCCGCAGGACAGCCGGGGCGGCGTCAGGTCGTTGCGGTTGGCCAGTGCCCACGTCGCCCAGGCGGGTTTGGCGGAGCCGTCGGGGTTGCGCAGGCCGAGTGCGAGGTCGCCGGCCACCTCGTCGGGGTTGTCGCGCATCCGGTGGTACACGTAGTTGCTGATGCCGGGGGTGGCGAGCACATTGCGGAAGGAGTCGCAGACGGCGGTCGCCTGCCGTTGCGGGGTGGAGGGTGCGACGGAGTTGAGGCCGCTCTCAGTGAGCTGGATGTCCCAGGTGTGCGGACGGGTGGGGTAGGTGGCGCGCAGCCAGCCGGCGAGTACGCCGATGTTGCCGTAGGTGACGTAGGGGAAGTCGTCTGGGCTGGTTGCGGGGTCGCGCAGGTTTTTCGGATACGGGTGGAACGCGACCCGCCAGGCGCGGTCACCGACCCGGTCGGCCAGGCCGCGCAGGACGGTCTGGCCGGCGAGGGTGGCATCGCTTGCGGTCGGGCGCTGCAGGGCGGTGCCGAACTGGTGGTCCAGCGAGATGAGGACCTTGGCGGTCGGCTGCTCGGCCACCACCCGGTCGTATGCGGCGGTGTAGTCGCCGGCGATCTCGTCGAGCCAGGCGTCGACGTCACAGGGCACGCCCTGGCCGCAGCCGATGTCGAACCAGGTGTTGGAGTTGACCTCGTTCATCACCACGAAGTCGGCGATCCGGCCGTGGCCGCGCAGGCCGTCGTAGCGATGGGCGAGCATGCCGGCAAACCGGCCGTAGTCCGCGGGGTCGGTCGGCGTGCAGAAGATGTCGAAGCCGACCGCCGCCGGCGAGCAGACCTTGCCCTGCCGAGCCCAGGCCGGCACCCCGTAGACGACGGCGGTGACGATCAGGCCGCGCGCGGTCCAGTCCGCGATGTCGGCGTCGACCCGGGCCGGCACCGCGAAGCAGTACCCGTCGTAGGTCTCCTCACCCGCCGCGCACGGCGCCGCCTTACGGGTCGGCTGCCACTGTGCCCAGACCAGGTTCATCGCCACGCCGCCGGTGTTGTTGCCGGCGATCTCCGCCTTGTCCGGCCAGAAGTCCGGCTGGATCGCCTTGATGCGGTAGGCGTCGCGCTGCGGGTAGGGCAGTGGCGGGTCCGCCGCCGCGACCGGCGTCGATCCGAGGACCAGAGCGAACAGTGAGGCGAGTGCGGCGGCGGCCAGCGCATGGAGGCGGCGGGCGGTCACAGGTTCACCCGCAGATAGCCGAGCAGCCCTTGGTTCGGGTGGCCTCCGCAGGCCACGTCGGTGGCGTCGAAGTGCTCACCGGTGTCGGTGAGTGCGCACCGGTACAGGGGCAGGCTCGGCACGCCTGTCGGCGGCCGGCTCCAGATCCAGCCGAGCTGCCCGAGCCTGTCCCGGCCCTCGCAGTCGGCGGCGAGCGCGGTGAAGGCGTTGCCGCCGCTCTGGCAGGAGTAGAGCGGCACGGTGCCGGCCTCGTTGGTGCCGGCCAGGATGCCGAGCGTGCCCTCGTGGCGGTAGCCGGCAGGGAGGGCGCCGGTCCCGCTGCGGTGGTCGGTGCCGCGTGTGGCGCGGGTCAGCATCTTGCGCGCCAACACGTAGCCGAGCCGTCCTTCCACGGTGCGCCCTTCACAGGCGGCGTCGAGCGAGTCGAAGTGGTCGCCGGCGGTGGTTTTGCACCGGTACACCGCGACCGACGGCTGATCCGCCGGCGGTGCCGTGTAGATGAAGCCGAGCTGCGACACCTCTGTCTGCCCCTCGCAGGTGGCCGACGTGGCCGTGAACAGATCGGTGCCGGCACGGCAGGCGAAGACCGGGACCGTGCCCGGCGTGGTCGCCAAGGGCAGCAGACCCAGGGTGCCCTCCGCCTGGTACCCGACCGGCACCGTCATCGTGGCGCTGCCGTGCTCACCGCCGGCGTTGTACCGCGTCAGCTTGCCGTACCCGAGCACGTAGCCGAGCCGTCCTTCGACGGTCATCCCGCCGCAGGTCGGGTTGGCCGAGTCGAAGTGTTCACCCTCGGCGGTCTTGCAGCGGAAGACCGCGACCGCGGGATGCCCTGCCGGTGGCGAGGCGTAGATGTAACCGAGTCGGGAAAGGACGGTCCGCCCCTCACAGGTCGTGGAGGTGGAGGAGAACACGTCCTCGCCGGTCTGACACGAGTAGAACGGCAGCGTCCCTTCGTCGGCGGTGCGGGCCAGCAACCCGAAGGTCGCCGCCAAGCGGTAGCCGGCGGGCACGCTGCCGAGGCTGCTGCGTGTTTCCGTGCCGTTGGCGTAGCTGGCCAGCAACCCGTATTGCGGACCGCGGTTGGCCACACCATGCGCGATCGGGTCGACGGACGCCTGGTTGACGACCACCGCGGTGGAGCAGCCGCTCGCGGCCGGGCACTGCCCAGCAAGGTCCGCCTCACCGCCCCGGGTACGGAACAACGTGCCGTTCTCCACCGCCTTGATGTTGGTGCCATTGGCCGGGGCAGGCTTCATGTGTTCGCGGCTGTCCACAGTCCACTGTGTGACGTTGACCGGATCACCGCAGCCGGGATCGCAGTTGGACAGCCACAGCGGCGCGCCGCCAGCGAACTTGTAGACCGCACCCGTCTCGGTCCGCACTGTCGCGTTGTCGCCGGGCACCGGACGCATGTGGTCCAGGTTCGCGACGCTGGCGCCACTGATCCGGACCACCGTGTCACAGCCGATCTCGCAACTGGACAGGCGCAATGGCGCACCACCGGCGAACACGAACGCGTCGTTGCTCTCGGTCACGATGGTCGTCCCGTTCTCCGGGACGGGATTCATGTGATCGAGCATGACGATGCTGCCCGCCGAGATCGACACCGGATTCCCGCACTCGACGGCGCAAGATGCCAGATGGATCGGGGCGCCACCGGCGAACTTGAAGATGTTCCCCGCCTCGTCCTTCATCGTCGCACCGTCGGCCGGCCGGCTGCGCATGTGATCACCGATGACGATGCTGCCCGCCGAGATGCCCACCGGATTCCCGCAACCGCCCGCAATATTGCAGGTGGTCAGGTGGATCGGCGCCCCACCCACGAACCGGAACACGTTCCCGGCCTCGTCCTTGGCCGTCGCGCCATCGACCGGCGCCGGGCGCATATGGTCGTAGTTGACGACGCTCCAAGCCGTGATCGGCACCGGGGTCCCGCAACCGCCCGCGATGTCGCAGGTGGTCAGGTGGATCGGCGCCCCGCCCACGAATTTGAAGATGTTCCCGGCCTCGTCCTTGGCCGTCGCGCCATCGGCGGGCACCGGGCGCATGTGGTCGTAGTTGACGATGCTGCCCGCCGTGATCGGCACCGGACTGCCACAACCACCCGCGATATTGCAGCTGGACAGGTGGATCGGCGCACCACCCACGAACTTGAACACATTGCCCGCCTCATCCCGCGCGGTCGCCGCATCCCGGGGGACCGCCGGACCAGCGTCGATCACCGCCTGCGTGGTCGGCCGCGGATCCGGGCACAGGCCGTTCGCGCAACTGGTCAGCCACACCGGTGCACCGCCCACCATCTTGTAGACCCGTTTGGAGTCGGAGGTGACCAGCACGGTCCCGTCCTCCAAACCGTGCACCGAGGTGACCGGGGGCGGGCCCGCCGGAGGCGCCGGAATCTCAGGCGGCGCAGGCCGCCCCTGGCCGCCCAACCCCAGCAGCCGCTCCCGGAAGCTCCCACCCAGCCGGTACCGGTAGTCGGTCACCCCGCAGCAAACCTGATAAGCGTCCCTATGGATTCGACTGTTCAACGCCGCGACCAGCGAATTCCACAGCACACTCGAGCTGCGGGAATCACATACCTTATCCCCGGCGACACACAACTCACTCGACCGGTCTTGAACGGACCAGGGCAGTTCGCGGTTGCCGAGCATGCCATGACCATCGCGATAGGCACTACCGCCATAGTCGGTGATATAAGTAAGATACCTCTGATAGTTCCCACCATTAGTGGAGCTGTTCGGGTTTCCGAGCAGCAACACTGACTTGACCGCGTCGAGGGCCTTCGATTCCGCCATTTGCTGCAGGGTCATGGCGATGACCAGCGCGCCCTGCGAGTAGCCGACCAAGCCTATCCGCTTGCCGAATTGAGCACATTCTTCTATCTGCTGCCGAAGTTCACTTATTCCCACGAGTACCGATAGCCACCACGCCGCGACGTTGGTTACCGGCGTAGCGGGGTATTCGAGCGCCTGTACGATTGTCTTATCGCGTTGCTGCCAGTCCATTCCATTGAGGGCTTTCTCTATATAGGGGGCCACGCGCGTCCCCACCCCCTCGGGCGACCCGCTATTCGCCGGCTCGCCCGATCCCCGCACCCCGATAATCCAATAATCGTAAATATCGCCCTCATAGCAGTGAAGAGGGCTGAGCGTGCGGTGGGTCCCGGACGCGGCCGGCGGACCAGCGGGTGCCGCTTCCGCATCCGGAAGCGTCGCGACCGACGCCACGAGAACCACCACCAGCAGCGCGCCAACGCGTCGCCGCAGCCGACCGATCCAGCCTCTGTCCACGACCGACCTTTCCTCGGACCCGCAGGCGGCCCTCATCGCCATGGCCACCCTCACCTGCGGCGGCCGCTGTGCTCCGACCTCCCAGGAAGGCGGTGACCCAGGGAACGACATGAGGGCCGACCTGACCGGGACGGTGAGCTTGCCAACGGTTTCAGCTCTTACTTCTCGCCCCCGTTGGCCTTCCTCACCAAAGGATGCAGACCGAAGGCGATCTTGTCGTTACGCGTGAGTGCACAGGTCTTTAGTCAGAGCGCACCGTCGCGCACTGCTGGCGGAACTGGCGCGGTGACAGGCCGTAGGCGCTGCAGAACGCCTGGCTGAAATGCGCGGGGCTGGTGAATCCCCACCGGGCCGCGATCGCCTTGATCGGGCGGTCGGCCAGCCGGGGGTCGGCCAGGTCGCGGCGGCACCGCTCCAGGCGACGCCCGCGGATCCAGCCGGCGACGGTGTGGCCCTCCTCGTGGAACAACTGGTGCAAGTAGCGCAGGGAGATGTGGTGCGCGGCGGCGATCACGCCCGGGGTCAGGTGCGCATCGCCCAGGTTGGCCTGGATGAAGGCGTGGATCTGTGCCATCAGAGCACGCCGCCTGGTGTGGGCCGGCACTGCCTCGTGGGCGTCCAGCGCGCCGGCCAACGCGGCGGTCAGCACATCAAGGGTCAGGGTGGATACCCGCGCCGCCTCGGTCGGGCTGAACTCCTCCAGGCGCCGGGTCAGTTGCAGCAGGAACTGCGAGGCCAACGCACCGATGCCTCGGTCGCCCCGGATGCGGACCGCGCTGAGCCCCCGCACGCCCCGCTCGGGCAACGGCAGCATCGAGCGCGGGAACTGCAACGACAGCAATTGTCCCCCTGCGGGATCGCTCGACCCGAACCTGGTCAGGTAGGGACGCGAGCTGTCGCGCAGCATCAGATCCCCGACACCCAGATCCGCCTGCCGACCGGCTTGCTCCCCGATGGCGTGACCGCGAACGGTGCAGGTCACGAAAAGGGTTTCCGGGTCGGACCGGCGGATCAGCCGGGGCGTGCGCCGGATCGTCAGCGACGGCGCGGTCAGCAAGGATGCCTGAACGAGGCCGAGCCCGCTGAGCGCCACCTGAGCTTCAAACGCGCTTTCCGCATGCGGTTCGCAGCGCACATCCAGCGGCATCCACATCTTCGAGCTCATCTCGCGCCAGAAGGCCAATCGCTCTTCCGCGGGGACCTCGGCGAAGCTGACCACGTCCATGGCTTCTCCACGGTGGAGTATCGCTGCGGGGTCCGACCCAGCATCGCCCGATCAAGCCTTCGGATACAACCCGGACGGCTGCCCTCTCTAATCACCCCCTACGCCCAACCAGCGAGTTCACCTCGATCTTTCGTGAGGTCGGTTGGGTCGCGGAGCGGCCCAACCGACCCTCCGTTTTCAGTGGCGGGTCAGCCGTTGGGACCGACTGTCGCGTCGGGTGGGCGGGGTCCCATGGGCCCTGGTGGTCTCCTCCTGGGGTCGTTGGGACGGTTGGTCCCTGGTCAGGGTGCGGGCAGCATCTGCAGCCGGGTGATCGCGGTGGTGATCGGGCCGGTCCAGGGCCAGCGGTGGCTCAGGCGGAGCTGGAGCCGTCGTCCGCCGCGGACCAGGCCACCGGCGGCGGAGAAGATCCGCAGCCGCAGGCATTTGGGGTTCCCAGGTGCGGGCCGGCCCGTCCAGCGCGAGCATCTGGGCCCAGGCGGTCAGTTCCGAGGCCAGTGCGACCAGGACGCCGGGGATCTGGTTGAGGGCCAGGCGGCCTGCGTGACGTGATCGGCGGCGGTGCCCGGCCCGGCGTTGCCCGGTCGCAGCACCAGTGCGGCAGCCTCCCCGGCCCCGCCCGGGCCGTGGTCGATGAACGCGGTCATCGGGTGGACCCCGAAGGTGCGCTTCCACGTCGGGGCGACTTGTTCCTTCTCCGAGTGCGCGAGCACGAGCGTGATCCACCTGATCCCGGTCGTGCTCGGCGCAGGGCGGCGGCTGTTCGGCGCAGACCGCATCGAGGTCGAGCTGACGCGTGTGCTCGACGCACCCGGGGTCACGCACCTGCGCTACCGAGTGGCGTCAGGAACGGCCGCAGGCTGACGCTGCTGATGTGGTCTCGATGGGCGGCTTCGCCCACAGCGGCCTGAAATAGACCAGCAAGGGCATCCGCGCTGGCGCTGGCGCACGAGGTCCGCGCCACCGCCGACCCTGCTGGACCCTCGCCAGGAACGTCCGGCCAGCCGGATCACCGCATTTCCGTGCCGATCACCTAGCCCCTTGCGTAAGCGCCGGCAAGCACCATTGGTTATCCAGGTCGAGTCGCTGGACGCAACACACGCCGATCTTGCCGCCAAAGGGATCGAGCCCAAGCCGATCGAGCATCCCGGCGGCCCCGCCGGGCCGCGGACCTCCTGGAGCACTAAGCCGCCCGGTCCTTTCCGAACGTCCCCGCTGACTGCGCCGCCGCGGCATTGCTGGCGCTGTGGGCGGGGAGGGCGGCGTGGGGGAACGGTGCTACAAATGGCGGCCAGATGGTTCGGAAACCGTGGACTCCCGCTAGGAACGCTCAGGGGAGGACTCGGCGCGGCCACGTACCTGCCTGAAGGGCTGGTGGAGACCGTTGACCAGGAATGAGAACACGTTACAGTTTCAGCCATGGGCACAGTCACTTGGGACGCGCCGGACGGCGACCACCCCGCACGCCGGGCGGTGCGCGCGGCGATGGCCGCGGCCGCGGGCGGGCGCAAGCAGGAGTGGCTCGCGCTGTTCGGCCCGGACGCCGTCATCGAGGACCCCGTCGGCCCCTCGATGCTCGATCCCGAGGGCAAGGGGCACCGAGGGCCGGACGGGATCGAGCGGTTCTGGAACGAGAACATCGCCCGGGTGCGCAAGTTCCACTTCCGGGTGAGCGACTCGTTCGCCAACGGCCCCGCCTGCGCCAACGTCGTCACCATCACCGCGACGTTGGACGGAGGGACCACCACGACGATCGACTGCCTGACCGTCTACACCGTCGATGACGACGGCCTGATCACCTCGTTCCGCGCCCATTGGGAACCGGACCGCGTAATGGCCACCCTGACCTCCCCGTAAGACGCAGGGAAGCGGCTTCAGGGCCATGCGCGCTCCCCGGCACCGTAGTGGCTCCCCACGCTAGCGGTCGTGCTGTACACCGCCGAGCTGACGGTCGCGCTCGCGGTCATACTCACCGGGGTCTTCGTTCCGCCCCGCGGTGAACGAGCGCGCTTTCCGGCTGCTGCACCGGATGACCGGCCACCCCGAACCGGCCCACCCGGCTCCTTAACGGTGCGCATGCCGAAAACTACGTCCGCGCAGGTCAAGCAGAATGCTCGTACTCGTTGAGGATTCCGACCAGACGTTGCCTTCTTTAGACGTTCAGGTGGGCGGTCTGGTCTGGTTGGCTGATCGGTGAAGGCAGCGGGGGGGCGGTGTGCCGGTGGCGGGTGCGACGTGCGACCCGGTCGTCGCGGTCGGCGGGGGTCTGGGGCTGCGCCGCCGCTTTCGGTGGTGGTGGTGAAGGATCCGGTGGCACGCTCGGCGCGGTGGTCAGGTGCTGCAGGTGGCCGCGGTGTTCGGCGAGGGTGTGTTCGACGGCGTCGCCCAGGTTCGACCACAGAGCGCTGGTGGGCCGTCGGTGAGGTGCCCGTGGCGGGTCTCTTATCCGGCGGCCTGCTCCCAGGCGCGGTCCTGGACCCCGGTGGAAGCCGGCTGTGTGCGGTACCAGCCGGGTGCGGCGGTCTACATGCGGACGGCGACCGTGACGGCGCTCACTGCGGTCCGCGGGCTGGTGGTCCCGGCCGCCCGTTTCACAGCGTTCCTGGACGCCCATCCGGCGACGTGATTGCTGGTCACCGGCACGTTCGTGCGGCGGCTGGACGACGCGGACCGGCGGGTACAGGCGAACGTTGCACCTGCCGAAAACTCTACCCGTGCAGATCGGGCCAAGCCGCTGGCAAGGGATCCGCCAGATCGTCAACGCCCCATGTCGGCTCGTTGTCGGCTCGGCGGTTCCGAACCAGATCGGCACGCAGCGGCACAGTGCGGCACGAGAATCGGGCTCGATGCGGACGGATCGACACAGGCAGACACTGAGCAGGCCGCTCCGAAACAGCAGTTTCGGACTTACATGCCCCGATCTGCTCGGCCAACCAGTTCGCAGGGTCCACACTGTTGTCGGCGGCCATCGCGTTCCTCTCCTTCTGATCTTGGTCAATTCAAGGATTCACGCGGTGGCCGTCTCAGTCACGACGCCATGCCACTTGACCTGGTCAAACTCGTACACCACGTCCATGGACGCAACCGACCGGATTGCCCGAACTGGTGCGGGTGGCCGGGTCCCGCTGGAGCGTGGAGGAATGCTTCCAAGCGTCCAAGAACGAGGTCGGCCTGGACCACTACCAGGTCCGCAAGCACACCGCCTGGTACCGGCACGTCACCTTGGCCATGGTCGCCCACGCCCACCTGGCCTTCCTGGCCGCCGGCCCACCTTCAGACTCAGGCACTGACGGCGATGGCGAGGCCGACGACCTCGTCACACAGGGGGCCCGACCAACAGGGACGACCACGTCGCAACGACTCAGACACAGACGAACCCGACGAGCTGGCCCCGCTCACCGTCAACGAGATCCGCCGCCTGCACGCCCAACTCCATCAGCCCCGGCACCCACCCCGACGCCGAATCCACTGGTCACGCTGGCGACGCCGCCACCAAGCCCGCGCCCGCCGCTGCCACTACCAACGACAACGACGCCTCATCGATCACTAAATGCGGCTGGAGTATTAAGGACCATCCGTAACAAACGTCTCCTACCAAGGGATACTACATAGAGGTCTAGCGTTACCTCGAACGATCCATCGATCCCCGAGGGGGCCCGGCTGTGAGCCCAACAACTCAACGAATCGTAGGGGCGATTGGAACAATCATCGTTGCCGCGTCGATTAATATCGCAACGGGTTTTTTCACCGACCACAAGGCATTGCACTGGTGGGTCACAGGAGTCGCACTTCTCATACTCGGTATAGCCGTCCAGTGGTGGCTTCCAGTGACAACACAATCGGGCCAGAGAGCTGAGCAGTCCGTGACGGGCGCGACGGCTGGTAGGGCCCTCCGTCAAACCATGCATGGCACTGGGCAGCAAAAAGTAACCGATTCTCAAGTTGGTACCAACCTAACCCAAGAACAAAAAGCACAAGACTGATGCGCTGGCGACCATTCCAAAGCAAAAAGCGCACGCAATCCACTTACCAGCAGGTCGACAGGACCTCCGTTGGCCGTGACCTGATTATTAATTACAATCAATCCGAACCGTCCACCGAGCATGAAGAACGCAACAGAGATACAGGTCAAGGGATACTGTTTCCACCTTTGGGGCGTCTACCAAAGCAAGTCCGAGGTCGCGAGAGCCTGATAAATGACTTGAAGCAGCTGGTGGATACACCTGACGGGCGTGTGCACGTCCTGACAGGTATGGGGGGGACGGGCAAGTCAACGGTCGCCTTGGCAGTGGCGGAAGCTGCAATGGCCACAAGAAGGATCGTATGGTGGGTGACGGCGGTAGACAGCGGATCACTGACGTCATCGCTGCTCAATCTTGCCGTCGAACTCGGAGCCAGCGTGGGTGAGGTGGAAGCTACAAGAGCTGGCCGCCGTGACCCTTCGGATGTGCTGTGGCCACAACTCCTTCGCCACAGAGGTTGGCTGCTAGTGGTCGATAACGCGGACGATGTTTCAGCGTTGTCATGTGCGGGGAACCCGGTTCAGAATGGGAATGGCTGGCTGCGGCAGTCACAGCGTGGCTTAGTGTTGGTGACCAGCCGGGAGAATGACCCGCAAGCATGGGGCCGTGGCGTAGAGCAACACTATGTAGGTTGGCTTGCCGACCGGGATGGCGCACTAGTTCTAACGGACCTCGCCCCGAATGCGGGGCCTGCCATCGATGCTGAATCACTATCAGCGCGCCTGGGGGGATTGCCCTTGGCGCTGCACCATGCGGGCCTACAAATTTCCTCCCCTTTTGCAACAGAGAAAACCTTCAACTATTACAAACGTGCTCTGGAGAGCGATTTCCCCGTCCTATTGGAGGGCAACGCAAGTGATCGTGAGTCTGTAACCGGCACATGGGAGGTGTCACTCAGACAGCTCGGCTCGCAGGGCCTTCCCCAAGCCCGAGGGCTACTTCAAGTGCTGACTTGGTTCGCGGGGGCGATTCCTATACCTGCCCGGCTGCTGAACCACCGGATCCTCGCTAAAGCATGTCCTGGTCAGGATATACAAAGAGTGATCTCGGGCCTGGAGGGCCTGCAATCTGTGGGGCTTATACTTGAGGCGAGTTGGGATAGAAGCAGCGCAACATCTCACGGTTCGACGGGAGATGTGGATAGCAGAGGGATAACCATCCACCCTCTCGTTGCGGAGACCATACGCCACTTTTCATATTCATCAAGCGAGCCCGGGCAGCCCACTCTCGAAAGTCCATGTCTCACCCCGCGTGAATCCATGGAAATCGCTCTGGACCTACTAACGACTGCAGTCGATGACCTCGATACCGAGAAGTCCGATGACTGGCCTATTTGGCTAACCCTAAAGCCTCACCTGGAGGAGGTAATCAGACATTTTAACGCGGCACCGTTGCCGGCTATCACATACAGGTTTGTTAAGTATCTCGAACATAGCGGAAGTTACGGCGACGCGATTTCCATTCAACTAAGATACCTGAGATCGCTGGAGGATGCTCTCGGAGCAAAGCACGTGGAGACATTGCACGCCAGAACCTGCTATGCAGACCTTCTTGGGCAGGATGGAAAACCCGACCGAGCGGTCGAAGTTCTTACTCGAGTGACCACGGACTGTCAATCTACCCTGGCTTCAACAGAACCCGCATCGCTTATAGCGAGAGCGGATCTTGCCCACTGGATCGGCGAAACAGGACAAGCGGATTTGGCTTGTCATCAGTATGGAGCCGTCATTCCCCTTATGGAGGAAACTATGGGGGAGGGGAACACTCACACGCGCATACATCAGGCAAATTTCGCTTACTATACCGGTAAGGCCGGCGATCCTGCCGGTGCTCGAGATAAATTCGCAGATATCGTGTCGTCAAGAACCCGGCTGCTTGGACCCGAGCACCCCATGACTTTGGTAAGCAGACTTAATCATGCTCGCTGGACAGGGGATGCCGGAGACGCGGTAACCGCTCGAGAACTGACTGCGGAGATCTTGCCTGTGCGCATTCGCGTATCTGGCGCCGAGCATCCCCATACCTTGATCGTGGTTAGCAACCTTGCTCGATGGACAGCAGAGAGCGGAGACATCTCGTCGGCTTGCACCCTACTACGAGACCTGATTCCGGTTTGCGATCGGATTCTAGGTGAAGATCATCCGATATCGGTCAAGGCAAGGGCGAGACTTGAAGCATGGAATTCCAGGCAGCACTCCTGGGACTAGACGTCCAAATGGCCGCTCTTAAGGGCATTCAACAAACGGCGAAACAAAACGCCCGGAATCACTACAGTCACTGCTTGAGACTTACTGTCACGAACGGCAACGCCATCCTTGGTTGGCGCGACCTCCACACAGGAATCCTGCGCTTCGGAGTAACTACTCTTCCGCCAGACGTGTTGCGTCATACATGTCCCCTCAATTATGCCCTTAGCCCCACTTGTAAATAGTGTACCACTTGATCCAGTAAAGCTCGATAATGCGATCCCTTTATAGATTGTAACAATCATTTCTTATGGCGCACAACAATCTACGAAAGACAGGATTTGTGATCAGAATAATCGCTTCTCGAGACTTACTGTCACGAACGGCGATGCGGTCGGCGGCTCGCGCGACTTCCACGCAAGACTCCTGCGCCTCAGATTGACTACTCTTGCGCCATTCAATAAACATCCATCTACGACCTTGAGAGACGGGGTTGATCAGGCCCTGCTTATTGCTCCAGCCGCACTTGGAGATCTCGGTCTGATCGAGGCCGGGACGTAAGGCGGGCACCGCTGTGATCATGTGGGTGTGTTGGAACCATACGATCGGCGGTGTCTGTGCCGCCCACTGTAGAAGATGTCGACCCCCGGCCGGGTGGGCTGATCGGCTCGATGAGTTGCTTGCGCAGATAGTGGCTCCGTTCTTCGGGCGCAGGTGATGCAGCGTGCGCATGTGGTCGAGCAGGCGATGCTTGAGGACGCGACCGCGCTGGTGCCCGGCACGGTGCAGGGGCTGCACGAGCTCGCCGACATCTACCTGGACTTTCATCTGTCCCATCCGCACATCGCGCGGTTGTGGCTGCACCGGTGGTTTGCCTCGAAACTCGCAGTCTGCCGACAACTCGGCCTACCGCTCGGTCATTCGCTCAGCCCCGTTCCCGTTTTCACGTCCCCGCCATGGCGGGGAGCCAGGTCACCAGGCCCGGCATGACTCAAGCCCCGTGTCGCATGCATGATCCGGGGGGTGTTGTCACCGGGCCCGGGTGGCGTCGGTGGACCGCTCATGGGGACGAGGCAACCTTCTGCGACGAAGTCATCGTCTCGCCGTAACGTGGATGTCGGCAGCCGTCGCCAGGGCTTGTGACCAGGCCGAACACCCTCGATCGAGGTGAACGTGAGCGTCGAGTACGCGATGTTCTTGGGGTTGGACGTCGGCAAGGGCGAACGCCACGCCTGCGCCCTGGACCCCGCCGGCAAGCTGCACGACAAACCCCTGCCCAACGACGAGCAGCGGCTGCGTGCCCTGTTCACCCAGCTCGGCCGGCACGGCCGGGTGCTGGTGGTGGTCTATCAGCCCGCCTCGATCGGTGCGCTGCTCGTCGCCGTCGCCGTCGCCGTCGCCCGCGACCAGGGCTGCCAGGTCGTCTACCTGCCCGGCCTGACCATGCGGGGACTGGCCGACGTGCATCCGGGCAACCACGAAAGGATCATCGAACCCGTTCTGTTCCGCGCGCGGTCACCAGGCGGTGCGCGTGGCCCGCGCGACGGCCCGGGTTCCGGTCCGGGCAGAACGGGATAGGTCAGACACCCCATGTCGTTTGATGTCAAGCGGCATGGAGGTGTGCGTGGTGCGACCAGGCGGTCGCTTCGTCGTAGAGGGTGCGGGTCTTGAGGCATCCGTGGAGGATGCCGACGAGGCGGTTGCCGAGCTGGCGCAGGGCGGGGTTGTAGCCGGTCTCGCGGGCGCGCTGTTTGTCGTAGTAGCGGCGGGCGCCGGGCGAGGCGCGCAGGGCTGAGAACGCCTGGGTCTGCAGCGCGTCGGCGAGGCGGTTGTTGCGGACGTAGCGGGCCTGGACGGTGTGGCTCTTGCCGGAGGCCCGGGTGATGGGGCTGGTGCCGGCGTAGTTCTTGCGGGCTTTGGCGGATGCGTAGCGGGTGGGGTCGTCTCCGAACTCGGCGAGCACCCGGGCGCCGGTGATCTCCGCGATGCCGGGCATCGAGAGGTAGATCTCAGCGTCCGGGTGCGTTCGAAAATGGGCCTTCACCTGCTCCTCCATTGCGGCTATCTGCTCGTTCAGCGCGATGATCAGATGGGCGTGGGCGGTGGCGGTGGCCGCGTAAGCGGCGGTGACCGGCTCGGGCAGGCCGAGCTGCCGTTGGCGCAGCGCGGTCTGGATCGTGGCCGCTTTGGCGTCCCGGTTGCGTCGGCGGGCGCGGGCCAGGACGGCCGTGATCTGGGTGCGGGTCAGCTTCGCCCCGGCTGCCGGGGCGGGCGCCTTGATCAACAGTTCCGGTGCGTCCGTGCTGGTCAGGGCCAGGTCGGCGTAGGCGTTCAGGGCAGCGGGGAAGTACTCCCGCAGCGTGCTGCGCAGCCGCTGGAAGGCGCGGGTGCGTTCCCAGATCAGGGTCTGGTGGGCGCGGGCGACGACCTTGACGGCCTGGGCCTGGGCGCTGTCCCCGGCCACCGGCCGCAGTTGGGCCCGGTCGATGCGGACCATGTCGGCCAGCGCGTGTGCGTCGCCCTTGTCGCTTTTGGCGCCGGAGGAGGCGTACCGCTCCTTGAACCGGGCCACCTGCCGGGGATTGATCGCATAGACCTGGTAACCGGAGGCGATCAGGGCCTGCACCCATGAGCCGCGGTCGGTCTCGATCCCGACCACGACCTCGGCGGCATCAAGGTCCCCACCGCCGTGCTCGGCGACGAGCTCGTGCAGCTTGGCGATCCCCTCCACGCCCTCGGACAACCTCGCGGCGGCCAGTTTCCGGCCGGTCTCGTCCTGGACCTCGACATCGTGGTGGTCTTCGGCCCAGTCATCGCCGATCAGCAGCACTCGTCCTCCTGGTCAGGTACTTCGCTCCCTGCAGCCTGCGGAAAGCGCGGCACGCGGCCTAATGGATCCAGTGCTCACACCCCACTGGGCGGGCACGCCACCCCATCAGCGGTCTGGCCTCCCGGCCGACCAGCAGGGGCACGGTCTGACCTCAGAAGTCGGACGGCTTCCGGCGGCGGGAGTGCTCACCTGCTGGCGGCTACGGCTACCGAGTCTCTACGACCCGGCAGCTCCCATTAGGCGGGGGCGCGGTGACGCGGCCTGACCACCGTTGTGTCGATCCTGGCTGTGGGCTTCACGGTCAGTGCGCGGCCTGCTATTGGACAGCTCCGAACCTGGTGCGCTTGTCGGTCGTTGCCATAGACCGAAGCTGCTGCTCGGATCGGCCGATGATCTCGCGCAGGTCCGCGCCCCGCAGATCCGCGCATTCCAGGTCTGTGCCATGCAGGTTGGCGCCCCGCAGATCCGCGCCCGCCAGGTCCGCATCTTTTAGGTCCACGTTCAGCAAGTTCGCGTCCCGTAGGTCTGCGTCTTTGAGGGCCGCGCGCTGCAGATGTGCGCCCCGGAGGTCCGCGCCCCGCAGGTCGGCGCCCCGCAGGTCAGCTTCCTGGAGGTCTGCGCCTCGCAGATCCGCGCGATGGAGGGCCGCGCAATGCAGGTAGGCGATCTGCAGGTCTGTGTCCCGCAGGTCTGCGCCCTCGAGATCCGCGCGCTTGAGATTCGCGTGCTTGAGACACGCCTCCCGCAAGTTCGCGCCCCGCAGGTCCGCATCGTGCAAGGTCGCACCCCGCAGATCCGTGCGCCGCAGGTTCATGCTGCCAAGAGCCAGACCGGCCAGGCGGGCGGTGGTGAGGTGGAGGCCACTGAGGTCCACCTGCCGGCGTTCGGGGCGGTGGGGGCGGCGGCCGAGCGCGGTCAAAGCGGCCTGGACGTCGGAGTCAGGCCGGTCGGTTAGCGCTGGACGCCTGCCGAGACTCGGACCGCCCTGGTCCAGGCGGGCTTCGGAGGCTCGGTGACGAATGAACGATTCCAGCACCTCGACGACGTCGTCGTGGTGGGTGCGCGAATCGCTGGCGACGTGCCCAAGAGCGTGAAGACCGCCGAGGCGAGCTTCAATATTGGCAGAGCCGAGCCGTTCCACCGCCTTGGCGAAGCGGTCGGTGACTTGCCCCCGATGGCTGAGCCGGTAGGAACGAGCGGTGTAGAGAAGCGACACCGTGACCACCACCGCGCCACCGGCAGACACCACGAGCAGCCGCGCGTTGTGGCGATCCTTTGGATCGTGCTGATGCATCCAGTCGGGCATTCGCCACAACGCGACCGCATAGGCCGCCGTCAGCGCGACCATGCCGACCCCGGCCAGCACTGTCCCACCGCCGCGTACGACCGGCCGCGCGAGCCCGTACTGCACTCGGCGGCGAAGACGCATCATTCGATCCACAGCACTCTGACGCCACTGACCGGCGAGCGGTTCGCGAGCAGCGTTCCTGCCGGCGCCGTGTCTCTACAGCCTCATGGCGGTCGCGCTCGGCTGGTCAGGGAGTTTCGAAGGCCGCTGGACCGAAGCCGCCGTGCATCGCCGCACATCGAGGCATCGGCAACCTCACTGCTTTGTCACCGCCTGCCGGTCTGGCCTCGCCGCCACCGGAACGAGAACTGGATCATGTCGTGTCGGAAGCACTCACACTGATCGCCCAGCGCCAACCAACGACCGCTGCGATCCGTACCCGCGCAGGCCCCGCCACGCTCGACCCGGCCGCGAACCACCCCAACTGCGAAACCTCCTCGTCTGACACCAAGAAAGCCAGCACCCCGTGAGCATGTCTACGTTCCACCTCCAAGCGGCCCCAAGGGCAGACGTCATCTGGGACCGCGGGGCTCGGGGGTCCCGCGCACGCCGGGGATGGTCCGGCGGTTGGGATCATGCGCTGGCGTGCGTTGGGTCGGCCCGCGCCGCAGAGGTGGTGGCGCGAGTACACCACGCCATGGCCGGGCAGCGCGGCGTCCGCCGTGGCGGGCGCCTGGCCGCGCGCCCACGCCGGCTCGCGCATCACCCGAACAGGTACGGGAGGCGGTCAGGTTACTGCCGCGGGAAGGGCGGGCCCAGAGCCAGTCGGGGCGGTGACCTGCCCTAGCACGGTATGGCCGCAGCCGGAGTAGTGCAGGACGAATCCGGACGCCCAGACGTACGACCACCCCAAGCGATCACGCCGTGGTGAAGGCAGCGGCATTGCTCTTCCCCCCGAAACACATCCGCCAAGGTCCGCGGATGGCGTGCAGGAACGCGGCGTTCTGCTCGGCGGTCCACACCGCCACCGCCGGCCGCTCCCCGGTCCGTTCCCGGTGCTCGACTCGGGCGACGGTCCACACCACCGCCCGCGGCCGCCGCGCCGCCGGCATCGCCAGCAGCGCCGCCGGGTTCTCGCTGATGAGGCCGTCCCGCAGCGCGGTGTCCAGTGCGCTGCGCAGTGTCGAGCGGATCCGGTTCAGCGTCGCCTGCCGAATCCGCCGCCCCTCGGCCTGATGGTCGTCCACGATCGCGGCGAACATCTCCCGCCGGCCGGTGTTCACATGGCGTGGCGGATGTGGCGGCGTCGTCGTGGGCGGGCGAGTCCGTTCGCTCAGTGGTTACAGGACGGCGGTGAGCAGGCTTACGGCGGACTCCTGGCGGGCGATGTCGGCCTGGTCGAACGGGCCTGTCCAGCGCAGGCCGTACTGGTCGGCGTTGTTCCGGCCGTAGGTGAAGGCGGAGCGGGCCTGGGTCGTCAGGTAGTTCCGGTACGGGTGGCCGGGGAGCGCGCGGTCGAGTTCGGCGAGGTTCCGCGCGAAGATGCCCTTGAACGCCGCCTGGTCGGAGTTGCACGTGACGGCGGCCTCGCAGGGTTCTGTGAGGATTCCGCGCGGTGACAGGCCCGGGTCGGTGGTCACGGCGTCGGCGATCCGCCGGGCGGTGGCGAGCAGGGACGGGTCGCCGGTGGCGCGGTGCAGCTCCGTCAGGCCGCCCAGGATCACGCCCTGGTTGTACGTCCAGGTAGTGCCGCCGTTGTTGCCGCAGTTTCCGCTCTGCGTCGCCAGGCCGTCGTTGACCAGGTGGGATCCGTTGATCATCCCGCTACGGGCGAACCAGCGCCAGGCCTGGCGCGCGCGGGCGAGGTACTCGGTGTCGCCCGGGATCCGGTTGTGCAGGGAGGCGGCCAGTTCGAAGTAGAGCTCGTTGCTGATGGCGTTCTTGTAGGTCTTCCCGGGCAGGTCCCACCAGATGCCGCCGCCGCAGGTGTCGTCCCAGTACTGGCGCATGTACGCCTCGTCGGTCTCAGCGATCTTCAGGTACCTGGTGTCGCGGGTGAGGTCGTACATGCGGACCATCGCCAGCGCCCACCAGCCGGTGTCGTCGGTGGAGTCCGCGCGGAACTCGCCGTCGCCCTGCGGCCACCAGGGCAGCGGCTTGCGCTGAAGCTTGATGGTGTTCTTCACCTGGGGCAGGTAGCGGGTCGAGCGGGTCCGCACCATGTAGTCGAGGAGCGCTTGGAGCGCGTTGCCCGACTGCCACCAGGGGCTCTCGGGCTGCCAGCGTCCGCTCGCCTGGTCGTAGAACCCCATCATCGCGTCGACGGCCGATGTGGCACGGGCCCGCGCGGTCCTGTCCTCGCCCGCGTCCGCGCTTGCGGCGGACGTGCCCACGGCGAGCGCCAGCACGGCGCCCGTCACGAGGGAGACCAGACCCTTTCCCGTACGTCGCTTCAGTCCGGTCATCGCGCACCCTCCATGGCAACGAGACGTCCCAGCCCATGGCCTCCGCCCGGGCGGGCAGTGCGCTGAATTGTGCCCCGGGCGGGACGAGGCACGCAAGAGTCGTCAGGATCGTTCACATATGTGAGCGTTCTTGCTTGAAATTGTCGGAGGCGTCGGTTGGTTTGCCGTGACGGCGGGCAGGTGGGGAGCGCGTGTCGGGTCGTGCGCCCACGAGCGCCGACGCGCAGGAGCGTGATGGAGAATGTCTGGTGGTGATCGGTCTTGCGCGAGTACGGTCGGCGCATGCTCCGGGACCGACGTCATGAGCTGATCCTCCGCGTCCTGCGCTCCGAAGGGCCGGTGACGGTGGAGACGCTGGCCGGGCGCTTGGCGGCGAGCCTCGCCACCATACGCCGCGATCTGCAAAAGCTCGACGAGGAGGGCCTGCTCAAACGGGTGCGCGGCGGTGCGATGCCGGTCGAGGGCCATGACGCCCCCTTCACGGACGTCGCCGAGGTCCGGCCCGCCGAGAAGGACGCCGTCGCGCTGCGCTGCGCCGAGCTGATCCAGGACGGCGAGACCGTGCTGCTCGACATCGGCACGACCGCGCACATGGTGGCGCGGCACCTGCGGGGCCGGGCGCTGACGGTCGTCACCAGTAGCCTCCCGGTGGTCGAGACGCTGGCCGACGACCAGCACGTCCGACTCGTCGTTCTCGGCGGCATGCTGCGCCGTGACTACCGGTCGCTGGTGGGCTACCTGACGGAGGACAACCTGCGGCAGATCCACGCGGACCGGCTCGTCCTCGGCACCAGCGGGATACGGCCGACCGGAACCGTCATGGACACGACGGTGGTCGAGGTGCCGGTCAAACGAGCCATGATCGCGGCCAGCGGGCAGGTGGTCCTCGTCGCCGACGTCGGCAAGTTCCCGGGCACCGGCATGGCGAAGGTCTGCGATGCCACCGACCTGGACGTGGTCATCACGAACGCTCCGGTCGATCCGGACACGGGGGCGGCCCTCGTGGATGCCGGAGTGCAGGTGCTGGAGGTGTGAGGTGCTCGGCGTCCGCTGAACCGCTGCGGCTGTTCAGACGTCGCTTTCTGGGAGTGCGCTTGCCGAAAACTCCATCCATGCTGGTCAGGCCGGGTTGCCGACGAGCAACCCACAAGATCGCCAACGGCCCATGTCGGCTCGTTGTCGGCTCGGCGGTTCCGAACCGGATCGGCACGCGGCGGCACGAATATCGGGGACAGCGCGCCGCAGACAAGCCCGCCGCCAGACCACGCCTCGGGGTAGCTGCCCAGCAGACACCGAAGGCCAAGGCCCCAAGGCCGCGCCTGACTGAACGTCACGAACGAGGGAGGCCGGTGCACGGGCGCTCCCACGCTCCGCAACACACTCGTAAGCCGCGACGGAAGGTGCACCGGCCGCCGGCGCGGGTCACTGGCGAGTGCCGTCGCCGGTTCCCGCACGACGGCACCCGCCGGTCAGCCTGCGTCGCCGCCTTGAAGGGCTACTTCAAATGACCGCAAGCCTTTAGCGACCGGCCTTAACTTCGATCAGCCGATGTGGCGGCCCGAGTGAGCCTTACGGGTTCGCCGGATCGCTTCCTGCCGGATCCAGTACCGGGCTTTGCGTGGTCGGGCAGGGTTACGACGGTCCTGCGGTGGCGCTTGGGAGCGGGCGGGTCGGCGTTCAGGATGATGGCGGCGGCGTCTTCGGCCGATTGCCTGGCCAGTTGCGGGAGCAGGCTGGTGTAGGTGTCGGCGGCGATGGTGATCGAGGACAGCCGCAGCGTCTCCTGGACGACCTTCATGTCGTATCCGGCGGCGAGCAGGAAGGTCGCGGCGCCATGGCGCAGGTCGTGCAGCCGGATCGGCGGCAGTCCGGCCTCCATGGACAGCTGCTCGAACTGCTCGGTGACTTCAGCCGGGTTGACGGGTTTCCCGGTGGATGTGGTGAAGACATATCCGGTTTCGGTCCAAGCGTCGCCGGCAGCGAGGCGCTCGGTGTCCTGCCGAGCCCTGTGGGCCCGCAGTTCTTTGATGGTGGTGGTGTCAAGGCTGCGAACACGGCATAGTCGGCCGTCACCAACGGTCAGGCCGGTCGGTCCCAGGGCGGCGAGTGCGGCAGCCATCCAGGCGCGCGACCGCACCGCCTACCGCGCACCGCTGGACCGGCTCGGCAAGGCCGGCAAGGCCGGCAAGGCCGGCAAGCGCAAGGAACTGGCCGCCGCCACCACGATGGGCCCTGCCAAGTCCCTCATCCAGGACGCGAGCCACTTCGCCACCTTCCGCCGCCCCGATCAGTTCCTCGACCTGATGCGCACCAAGGTCCGGCCCCTGCTCGCGCGCCAACCGGTCACCTGGTGAAGCGGGGCCCCTGAACCGCGGGTACGCGACGCGTTGGCAACGCCCCCCTCTCGGGCAGGTCAGGTGGCGCCAAAGCGGTTGCTCAGTTTGCGCTCGACCAGACCGACCACGGTGTAGAGCAACCAGGCCAGCAGACAGAGCAGGCCGAGGGAGACGATGACGAGGCGGATGTCATCGTTGTCCTGGGCCTGCCGTTCCAGGTAGCCAAGTCCTGCCTCGGCGCCGATGAACTCGCCGATGACCGCCGCCGTGACGGCCTGCAGCACGCCCAGCCGCAGACCGACGGCGATGGCCGGGAGGCTGTAGGGCAGATCGATCTTGACTGCCCGGGCCACCGGGCCGATCTTCAGCAGCCGGGCCAGGTCGTCCACCCCGGTGGGGATGCTGCGCAGCCGCATCGTCATGTTGATCAGCACCGGATAGAACGACACCAGCGTGATCAGAGCGATCTTGGAGCCGATGCCCAGGCCCAGCCAGAGCACGATCAGCGGGGCAATCGAGATCTTGGGCGTGACCTGGGCGATCACGATCAGCGGCATCAGTACGCGTTCCGCCAGGGGGACCCGCACGAACAGCATCGCCAGGACGACTCCGAGTGCGCTGCCGAGCAGTACGCCTTGGACGACCTCAGCGAGCGTCTGCTCGAGATGCAGGGTGAGCGCGCCGTCCTGGGCCAGCGCCCAGCCGTGCGACGCCACCGCGCCCGGCGTGGGGAGCCGGTAGGCCGGGATGCCGAACGCGACCGTCACGAACCACCACAGCACGACACCGGCGGCCAAGGACAGGGCGCCCACGAGCACCGGCCGGGCCGCCCTCAGCCGGTCGGCGGTACCCGGGCCGGGACCCGCCGGCATCGGTGCTCCGGCCGGTCCCTTCGCGTCCGAGTGGGCCGGACTAGGCGAGCGCATCGGGCTTCACCACGAGGTCAGCGGCCTTGAAGGAGGAGTCGATGAGCTTGAATCCGACCTGGGCGTCGATCGCCTTCTGCCAGCGGGCCTCGTCCGGGTAGCCGAACTCGTGCTGCCGGGTGGTGGCCGACTGCCAAAGGCTCTTGATGAAGACGTCCTGGATGACGGTGGTGACATCCTTCTGCTGGCCGTTGAAGGTCGGGGCGTACTTCTGCACCGCCATGTCGACCGCGGCGGCCGGGTTCTTCGTCGTATACTCCAGGCCCTGGTTGAGGGCCGTGGTGAACGCCTTGACGGTCTTCGGGTCGTCCTTTACCTTCTCGGGGCTGCTGATGACCACGTTTCCGAAGGACGGCAGGTACTGGTCGCTGAGGATCTGCTGCACGTCCACCCCAGCCGACTTCAGCGTGTAGTAGCGGAGCCGGGAGAAGACGATCGCGTCGACCTGGCCGTTCTTCAGCGCGTCGACGATGGCGCCGGTACCGATGGTCTTGACCTTCACGTCGCCGAGCCCCATGCCCGCGCTCTTGAGCATGGCCTGGAGCTGGAGGTAGTTCGGGCTGCCGAGGTCGGTGACGGCGACGGTCCTGCCCTTGAGGTCGGCGGGTGAGGAGATCTTCGCGTCGGTCTTCGTCAGCAGCGCGCCGATGCCCTGCTGGTAGGTGGTGTGGACGACCTGGGTCTTGACGCCCTTGGCGTAGGCGGTGATGACCGAGTCGCCGTTGGGGAAGCCGAAGTCGACGTTGCCGGCCGCGACGTTCTTGACGATGTCCGAGCCTTGGGCGTAGGTGAACTTCACGTCCAGGCCGGCCTTGGAGAAGTAGCCCTGTTCTTTGGCCTCGTACAAGGGCGCGTAGTAGGGGACGGCGGAGCCGTCGATCTGGATGGTCACCGACTTGGTGCCGCCCGCACCGGTCTCCTCGCCCTTGGACCCGCCGGACGAGGCGGGGCTGCAGGCGGCCAGTGCGACGCCCACCAGCAGGGCGGCGCCGATTCCGGGCACGCGACGCAGGTATCTCTTCATGGTTCTCCTTCAGGAAGGTGAAAACGCGCCGGAGTCAGCGGTCCCAGCGCAGCAGGCGCCGTTCGACCAGCGACACGAGGCCGAAGCCGAGCAGGCCGACCAGCACCGTGATCAGCACGGCGGCGATGAGCAGGGGGGTGTCGTTGGAGGTGTTGCCGAGGATCATCAGGTAGCCGAGACCGCGTTGCGCTGACAGGTACTCGGCGAGGAAGGCACCGGTCATCGCGTCGATGACCGCGATCTTGGCGCCGGCCAGCAGCGCGGGCGTCGCCGCGGGAATCTGGATCGTCAGCAGGTACCGCGCGCGAGACAGGTTCAGCAGCCGGCCGAGGGAGGCCATGTCGTCCCGCACGTCGCGCAGGCCGAGCATCGTGGCGGTCATCATCGGGAAGAACGCCAGCAGCAGGATCAGTACGAACTGCGAGGTCAGGCTGAGGCCGAACCACAGGACCAGCAGCGGCGCCACGGCGATTTTCGGCGCGGCCTGCAGCAGGACGACGTAGGGGTTGATGACCTCGCGCACGATCCTGGACGACCACAGCGCCCACCCGAGCGCGATACCGATCACCGAACCGCCCACGAACCCGAGCACGATGTTGCGCGTGGTGTAGCCGAGGTTGGACCACAGCTGGCCTTCACGCGCGAGGTTCTTCGTGGCCGACAGGACCTTGTCCGGCGCGGGCAGCAGGTAGCTCGGCACGTCCGCGTATCGCACGTACAGGCTCCAGGCGCCGATGATGACGACCGAGTACAGCACGGCGGTCAGGACACGTTTGCCGGTCTTCGCCAGGCCGCGGCGCCACTCGGACCTCCGTTCCACGCCGTCCCGGTCACCGCGCCGGCGGAGGCCGCCGGGCCCTCCGCCCGTCCCGCGAGCGGGTGCCACCGTTCCGCCGGTCATTCCAGCTCCTGGCGGAGCATGCCGGCGAACTCGGCGAACTCGGGCAGCCTCCGGGTCTCCGGATTCCGGTTCCGGTCGAGCGGCACCCGGTGGACGGCCTTGATCCGTCCCGGCCTGGCGGACATCACCGCCACCCTGTCGGCGAGGTAGGTGGCCTCCTCCACGCTGTGCGTGACCAGGATGATCGTCTTGTGCGTCGTCTCCCAGATGCGCAGCAGGTCGTCGTGCAGCCGGTCACGGGTGATGGCGTCCAGCGCTCCGAAGGGCTCGTCCATGAGCAGGATCTGCGGATCGTAGGCCAGCGCGCGGGCGATCGCGGCGCGTTGGCGCATGCCGCCGGAGAGCTCTTTGGGGAAGGACCCGGCGAAGTCGGTGAGCCCGACCAGATCGAGCAGGTCGCGCACCCGTGTGCGCGCCTCAGCGGACCTGTCCCGCTGCGCCTCCAGGCCGAGGGACACGTTGCGTTCCACCGAGCGCCAGGGCAGCAGCGCCGGTTCCTGGAACACGAACCCGATGTCCTTGCCGGGACGCGGCGGCCTGGTCCAGGAGAGTTCGCCGGTGAAGTCGTCGTCGAGTCCGGCGATCATTCGCAGCAGCGTCGACTTTCCGCACCCGGAGGGGCCGATGAGCGCGACCACCTCGCCCTCGGCGACGTCCAGACGCACGTCGGACAGTGCCACGACCCGCTGGCGATGGGCGCCGACGTAGGTCTTGTCGACGTCCCGGATGGAGAGGAACTCCGTCATCGGCCCGCTGTTCTCCTCCGCGCCGGGACGGAGCCGCCCCGCGGCCACCCGCCGGCCGTCGTCCTGCGACGCCACTTGACGATGTCGCACGAAGCCTCCCTCGGTCTCTGCGTCGTGCCGGCTCTGCACAGTGCGGCCGTGACTCGGGCAGGACCCGCGGCCGTGTCGGCGCCGTGTGCAGCGACTTCCCAATATCGGAAAGCCACCCTCCATCAATGGAAGTCACAGAGTGCAGTCAATTTCGGACCATGTCAAGACCGGCTTAAGTGAATCTACCGGACATCTTTCGAGGTCCGCGTCTCCAGTTACGGGCAGCTCACTCTCCGTCACGGCATTGACGTCACGCTGGGCAGTGGTAGAGACTTCCATCTTCGGAAGGTCATTTTCCACTTCTGGAGGCTCTGATGGCCCGTAGCGCCCGGGATCCCTGGCGGGACGGTGTTGCCCCGCACGTCCCTGCCCGCGCCGGCACCTTGCCCGCGGCGTGCTTGTTGCCCGGCGATCCGGCCCGGGTGGACCTTGCCGCCACGGTGCTCGACGACTTCGAGATCGTGGGACACAACCGCGAGTTCCGGCTCGGTGTGGGCAGCCTGGGAGGGACGCCGATCGCGGTGTGCTCGACCGGCATCGGCGGCCCCTCGACCGAGATCGCGGTGGTCGAACTGGCCAGACTGGGCGTGACGACGGTGCTGCGTACCGGTGGCATGGGAGCGCTGACCGAGCGGATCGCGGCCGGCTCGCTGTGCGCCGTGACCCGTGCCGTGCCCGGGGGCGGCGCGGCCGTACCGTACGCCGTAGGGCAGGACGGCCGCGCGGCCGAACCGGAGGTGACACGCAGCCTCGCCGACGAGGCGGCGGCCCTGGGCATCGCCCTGACCGAGATCACCGTTGCCTCGTGCGACTCCTATTACCTCGGTCAGGGACGCTCCCTCCCCGGCTACGAGGAACAGGCCGCGACCCGCTACGAGGAGTTGCGGTCGCTGGGCGTGGACGGCATTGACATGGAGACCGAGACCGTCCTGGCGGTGGGCCGGGCGATGGGGCTGCGCGCGGGTGCGGTGCTGGTGGCCCACGCCAACCGCGCCACGGACGCCTGGCTGGAGGACTACGAGCCCGCCCAGCTCACCATGCTGCGGCTCGCCGCGCGCACGGCCCGAGCACTGTCGAGCGCGGCGCGACCGAATCCGGCGCCGGATTCGGCGGCACGATCATGACCGCGTTCCGGCGGGCGACTTCCGGCTTGCGCGCAGGCGACGCCCGCGAGCGGTTCTTCGCCGGCGGGCCCTCCCGGCGCAACGCCGACCTCTCGGTGACCGTGGGGGAACTACGCCTGCCCAGCCCCGTGATGCCCGCATCCGGATGCTTCGGCCCGGAACTGGCCTCTCTCCTGCCGATGGACGAACTCGGCGCCGTGGTCACCAAGACGGTGTTCACCCAAAGGCGCGGCGGCAACGCCGCCCACCGGCTCACCGAAACCCCGCTCGGCATGATCAACAGTGTCGGCATCCCCAGCCCGGGGAGCACCGCCTTCCTCGCGGACGTGCTGCCGCGCTACCGGGCGACGGGACGTCCCGTCGTGGTCAGCATCGGCGGTCTGCGGGTCGAGGAGTACTGGCGCATCGCCGACGAACTGGCCGGCGTCGACTGCGCGGCCATCGAGATCAACGTCTCCTGTCCCAATCTCGAACACGGGGGTCTCGAGATCGGGACAAGTCCCGAGGCCGTGCACCGTGTCACCGACGGCGTCCGGCAGCGGGTGGGCGGCGTACCGGTCTGGGTGAAGCTCACGCCGATGGCAGCCGATGTCGCCGCCGTCGCCGAGGCGGCGCAGGACGCGGGGGCACAGGCCCTGACGGTCGCCAACTCCTTTCCCGGAATGGTGGTGGATCCGGACACCGGGACGCCCGTCCTCGGCAACGGGGTGGGCGGTGTGTCCGGCCCGGCGATCAAGCCGCTGGTGCTGCGCCTGGTGTGGCTGGTCGCCCGGGCGGTCTCCGTCCCGGTCATCGGGTGCGGCGGGATCGGCTCCGCCCAGGACGTCCTGGACCAGCTACGTGTCGGCGCGTCCGCCGTCCAGGTCGGCACCGCGACCTTCGCCCGCCCCCAGGCGATGGCGGAGATCGTCCGCGATCTGGACGCCATGTGCGCGCGGGCAGGCACCTCTAGTCTTCAGGGGCTGGTCACCGCAAGAGGGTGTCGCCAGCACACCACAACCCGCTTCACCGGCGAACGGACGGCTTGAGCATGCAGGTTCTCAATCGCGCGCTAAGGGTGATCAAAACGCTGTCGGCGAGCCAGCAGGGGATGACCTTGCAACAGCTCCACGAGGAGCTGGAGATCCCGGTCGGCAGCCTGCACCGCGTGCTGGCCTCCCTCAGCGAGGACCGCTACGTCACCAGGTCCCCCACCAACCGCCGGTACTTCCTCGGGCCGGCGGCCACCGAACTGGTCGCGGCCTCTTCAGGGGCGCGCGGGACGCTGGTCACTCCGCCGGCCCCGCTGCTGAGGGCGGCGCGGGAGAGCGGCGAGACCGTCTTCCTCACCGAGCTGATCGGGCTGCAGGCGGTCTGCGTCGCGTTGGTCGACGCCTCTCATCCGCTGCGGCTGTTCGTCCAGGTGGGACAGGAGATGCCGTTGCATGCGGCGGCCTCGGCCCGCAGCATCCTGGCCTACCTGCCCACCGAGGCGGTCGAGACGATCTTCCGTGAGCGCGACCTGGCCGCGTTCACCGCCGGCACCCTGCGCACCCCCGACCAGGTGATAGCCCATCTCGCCCAGGTCCGGGCGCGGGGCTACGACATCTGCGAGAACGAGTTGGACGAGAACGTGTGGGCGGTCGCTGCACCGGTGTTCTCCTCAACGGCTCAGGTCGTCTCCAGCGTGACGGTCGCCGCTGCGGGCAGCCGCATGCGCGACCCCATCCAGCGCACCCGGGCGACGGAGGTGGTGCTGAGGACGGCGAGCTCCCTCTCCGAGGAACTCGGCCACACGGGAGGGTTCCCGGACCTTCCCGATGACGCGCGAGGCGGAACGGAATCCGGTGGAACGGACATGACGGCCGCCGGAGCGACGGCGGGCAATGAACCAGCGGGCGCCGCCAATGACACAGGAGGGCGTAGCCAATGACCGAAGGCCGTCCAGCCCACGCCCCCTCATCAGGGGACGGCCGCCGCCGTGCCGAGTTGCTCGCAGACATCGTCGCGATCGCCGTCCCCTACCGGGGGCCGCTGCGCGACGTGTCGGAGTTCAGGGAGTCCGCCGCACTGAACCGGCCCTCCATCCTGCGCAGGGTCGCGGCCGATCTCGCAGCCCAGGTGCCCCGTGAGGCAAGCCGGCTGGTCGCCGCAGGATGGGGGGCCGCCGTCCTCGCCACGGCCCTCTCCTTGCACACCGGCCTCCCGCTGAACATCACGACCCGGCCTGCCTCAGCCGGTCCGGAGCCGGACGGCGAGGGCGAAGCCGATGGGAACAGCCCGCCACAGGGCGACGAATTCCTGGCCCCTGGTCAGTCCGTCGCCTTGGTGGTCACGTCAACGGCCAGCGACACCCAGATCCAGGCATGGGTGACGGCTTTGGCGGAAAAGGGTGTCCACGTCGTCTCCGTACTGGCCCTGCTGGCCCCCTTCGGCCGGGGGCGCACGGTCAGCGGTGGCACGGACGCGCCCCGGACGGCACTGCTGACAGAAGAGGAACTGGCCGTATCGACCGCAGGAGACCGACCATGACCAAGACGCACTCTTCCCCCGAGTTGATCGCAGCCGCACGCCGCCTCATCGATGCGCCGGGCAACGGGATCGGGTGGGCGCTGGACCCGAGCCGCTCCGCGGAGGCGATGGAAACGGTCGGCCGCGCGATGGCCGACGTGGTGCGCGCGCTCGATCCCGAAGTACTGCTCACCTTCAGCGATCGCAGCGATGCCGTGCTGGCGCACATCGTCGCGCGGGAGTTGGGAATCCGTGCGGTGCCCTTCTACCTTGAGGAGGGCGTCATCGAGATCGACGCCGGACTGGTTCGGGGCCGCCGGGTCGTGTTGATGTTCACCAACCCGGTCCGCCCGCTGCTGCCGAGTGCGATGCACTCGGCCGTGACGACGCACCAGGCGGAACTCGTGGGCATCACGGCGGTCGTCGGCCCGCCCGGCGCGACCCCTGATGTGTCGGTTCCTTACCTTGCCCTTGTGGACGGGGCCGAGCCGGCGCCGGACGAGCCCGTCCAGTCAGGGCAGCAGGCCAATGAGCGTTGACACCAAGGCGCCCAGCACCGCGCCGGACGTCCACGGGCTGGCCGAGCAGGTCGACCCGGAGCGCCTCGCGGGGCTCATCGAGGCGTTCGCCGCTCTCTCCGAGAAGGGTCCGGGAGTCACACGGCCGGGCTACACCCTGCTCGAACGCCAGGCGCACGAGATCTTCGCGGGGCACATGCGGTCCCTCGGTATGCGCGTCTGGACCGATCCGGCGGGCAACACCTACGCCGAGCGGGCGGGAGGATCCGGCGACGAGATGGGGGCGATCGGGACGGGTTCGCACCTGGACACCGTGCCCGGCGCCGGGTGCTTCGACGGCATCGCCGGTGTCGCCGCTGCGATGGAGGTTGCGCGGATCCTCGCCGAGCGCGACGTGGCGCACACCCGCCCGATCCGCTTCGTCGCCTTCGCCACCGAGGAAGGCGCCCGGTTCGGGCAGGCGTGCATCGGCAGCCGCATCGTCGCCGGCCTCACCGGCGTACGAGACCTGGACATGCTGCGCGACAGGTCGGGCATCACACTGGGCCAGGCCATGGAGCAGGCCGGGCTCGACCCCGCGCGCGTCGAAGACGCCCACTGGGACCCCGCCGAGTGGAGCGCCTTCATCGAACTGCACATCGAACAGGGCAATGTACTTGAGAGCCTGGGGATGCCCGTCGGGGTGGTCGACACGATCTCTGGCAGCACCCGGCTCCAGCTCACCCTGACCGGACGTGCCTCCCACACCGGCGGAACGCCCATGTGGCGACGGGCGGACGCCCTCGCCGCCGCCGCCGAGTGCATCCTGCTCGCCGAGCGGCTGGCCAACGACCCGCGCCACCACGGGACCCGCGCCACCGTCGGCAGGCTCACGGTCACGCCGGGATCGATCACCACCATCCCGGGCGAGGTGACGATGGCGGTCGACATCCGCGACATCGACAGCGACCGGCAGCGGGAGACCGCCGCGGAGTTCGTCACCCGGTCACGGGAACTGTGCGAGCGGCGCGGGATCGGGCTGCGCGCCGAAGAACTGGCCGATGCGTCCCCGGTCGTCCTGCCGGTCTGGATCGCCGACGCGATCGGTGCGGCCTGCACCGGCCTGGGGGTCGGTCACACCGTCCTGACCAGCGGTGCCAGCCACGACAGCCAGGCGATCAACACCATCGTTCCGACCGGCATGATCTTCGTGCCGAGCAGAGACGGGCTCAGCCACACCCCCGATGAGTGGACCGACCCTGCGGACCTGGCCACGGGAACGCGCGTGCTCCTGGCCGCACTCCTGGGGCTGGACCGGACGCTCGCCACGCCTCGTCCAGGGAGCGACGCTTGACCGCCCCCGGTGACCGGCGGCTCGTCCTGCTCACACGCACCGAACCGGCGGCCCCGACCTGGGACCATGCCGAAGTCGTCGCGCACCACCCGGTCGGCGACCGCTACCACCGGATGCGGTTGAAGGCCCCGACGATCGCGGCCGGCGCCGGCGCGGGACAGTTCGTCATGGTCACCGTCCCGGACACGACCGGCACGCGGGCGGTGCTGCCACGGCCGATGGCGATCCACCGCCGCTTCCCCGATACCGGGTGCGTCGACATCGTCTACGGCGTGCAGGGTGCCGGCACCCACGCGCTGACCCGCACCGAGGTCGGTGCCCGCATCCAGCTCGTCGGGCCTCTGGGCGTGGGGTTCGCGCCTGCACCCGGCACCACCCGGCTCCTCCTGGTGGGACGCGGTATCGGCGTCTGCTCGCTGATGACCTCGGCCGAGGACGCCCTCCGTGACGGCGTCGAGGTCACCGCCGTGGTCAGCGGGCGCACTCCCGCCGCGCTGGTCGGCACCGGCGACTACCGCGATCTCGGCGTCCGGCGCCTGATCGAGGTCACCGACCGGCATGGGGACAGCGCGCCGGACGCTCTGGCCGTGCGCCTGCGCCGGGCGCTGGACCGCACACCGCCACAGCAGATCTTCACCTGCGGCTCCGAGCGGTTGACCGATCTGTGCGCGCGGCTGGCCGACGGCTGGGGAGCCCAGGTCCAGGTGTCGCTGGAGGCCCACATGGCCTGCGGGCTCGGCTACTGCCACGGCTGCGCGACAGCGGATCGGACGGCCGCCGACGAAAGCCCGCTGATCTGCGCCGACGGCCCGGTGTTCGCGCTGCGCCGCGGGGTCCGGGACGATGGCTGACATCCTCATCCGCGACGCACGGATCCTCGGTGGCCCCCGTCAGGACGTGCTCATCCAAGGCCCCCGCATCGCGGCCGTCGGGACCGGCCTTCCGTCCGGCGGTGCCGAGGTCGTCGAAGCCGGCGGACAGGTTCTGCTGCCCGGTCTGGTCGACCTCCACACCCACCTGCGCGAGCCGGGACGCGAGGACGCCGAGACGATCGCCACCGGCACCCGCGCAGCCGCCCTCGGCGGCTTCACCGCCGTGCACGCCATGGCCAACACCCAACCCGTGGCCGACACCGCGGCCCTCGTCGAGAAGGTCGCGCGGACCGGCGCGGACTACGGCTACTGCGACGTCCGTCCGGTCGGCGCGGTCACCCTCGGCCTCGAAGGCGACCGCCTCGCCGACCTCGCCGCGATGGCCGGATCGTCCGCAGGCGTCCGGGTCTTCTCCGATGACGGCAAATGCGTGCACGACGCCCGGATCATGCGACGCGCCCTGCAGATCGTGCGCGAGTTCGGCGGCGTCGTCGCGCAACATGCCCAGGAACCCCGCCTCACCGAGGGCGCCCAGATGAACGAGGGCGAAGTGGCCCGCGACCTGGGGCTGCCCGGCTGGCCCTCGGTCGCCGAAGAGACGATCATCATCCGGGACGTCCTGCTGGCGGCCCACACCGGCGCCCGACTCCATGTCTGCCATCTCTCCACGGCAGGCTCCGCGGCCATCGTTCGGTGGGCCAAGGCGCGGGGGTGGCCGGTCACCGCCGAGGTGACACCGCACCATCTCCTGCTCACCGATGAACTGGTGCGCTCCGGCGACCCGGTCTACAAGGTGAACCCGCCGCTGCGCACCCAGGCCGACGTCCTGGCCTTGCGCCAGGCACTCGCGGACGGCACCATCGACTGCGTCGCCACCGACCACGCCCCGCACCCTCGCTCGGACAAATGCCGTGACTGGACGACCGCCGCCCTGGGAATGATCGGCCTGGAGACGGCGCTGTCCGTCGTCCAGCACACCATGGTGGACACGGGGCTGCTGGACTGGGCGGGCGTCGCCGACCGCATGTCGTTCCGTCCCGCCGCCATCGGCCGCCTACCGGGGCACGGGCGCCGGATCGCTGTGGACCAGCCTGCGAACCTGTCGTTGGTCGACCCCGGCCGCCACACCACCGTCGATCCCAAGGCATCTGCCTCGCTCAGCCGCAACAGCCCCTTCTCCGGGCTCGTGCTGCCCGGCCTCGTCACCGCCACCTTTCTCCGTGGCAGGCCGACCGTGCTGAACGGCGCTCTCTGCTGAGCCAGCGCCGCGCAACGACGGCCTGGCTCTTCGCCGGCGAGTTGGCCCGGCGCAGCCCGGACACCGGCGTCCGGCCCGAACACCTCGTCGTCACCGACACGGGGGGTGACGACGGCGGCCTTCAGCGCCATGTACGACTTCGCGCTGAGCCTGGTCCGCCGGCACAGCGGCCCCGGCGTGGCCCGGACGACCGCGCGGATCGCCGCAAAGACCCGGCTGCGGCAGCCGACGCCGCACGATCACCAGTGTGACGGTTCATGAGCGCTGCTGAAGAAGGCCCAGCCGCGCGGACGTCGGGTCCTTGATGATCGCGCTCGGCCCGAACATCGACTGGGTGAGCGGTATGTTCACGGACCCGCCCAGCACCACGGCCTCGGCGAGGGACGCGTCGCAATCGGCGACGACGACGTAGGGCAGCCAGTATGCCCGCAGGCCCTCGCCCAGCAGTTCCTCGTTGGCGAGCAGCATGAAGGGGAACAGCCGACCGACGATCTCCCACTCGTAGACGGACTCGACGACCATGCCCTGATATACGGCCGGTTCCTTCCATCCCAGGACATGGCCATAGAAGCGCTGGGCGGCGATGGGGTCTCGGGTGACCAACCCCACCTTGCTCACCGTGTTCAGTTCGCCGACCACGCCGCAGCCCGCGAACGCGTAGGGCTGCCAGAGGCCGAATTCCGCGCCCTGGGGGTCGGCCGCCAAAGCTACCCGCCCCAGATGCGCGACATCGGTGGCCTCCATGTAGACCAGGCCGCCCGCTTGGCGGACCCTCTCAGCGGCCGCTGACGCGTTCTGGACATTGAAGTAGCATGTCCAGGTAGCGGTGATGGTGTCATCAGCCATGCGGGTCAGCCCGGCGGTCTCCGGACCGGTGGCGTCGCCGAGCGTGAAGATGCTGAAGTCGCCCACGAACGCGTCGGTGACGTCGTAGGAGGACCAGCCGAGCAGGCCGCCGTAGAATCTCTTCGAGACCTGGACGTCCGGGCTGCTCACCTCGACCCAGTTCGGTTCTCCCAGCTCATACGACTCCACCTCAGGCATGCCGACCTCCCTTCAGCGCCTCGCATGCCACGTCGGCTCGCCGCAGGCTCACCCCTCAGGTGTCCTACTGTTCACGCTACGGCTCATAGGGCAAACGTACATATCGCGAGAGAATCACTTTCCCAAGGAAACGCAATTCTCAGTCGAATTCGGCCTCTGGGGCACTTGCTGAACCTCAGTCGAGTTCTCCGCTCTCGTGCGTCACGGCGCCCTCCCAGGGTCGGGGCCTTGGCCGAGAGTTCCAGGGTGCCGGTCCCGGCCGGCTCGGTGAACGCCTCCAGTGCGGCGGGGAAGTGGTCGCGCAGCGCGTGCCGCAGTCGTTGGATGTGCCGGGTGCGTTCCAGACCAGCGTCTTGTGAACACGGGTGACGACCTGGATGGCCTCAGCGGCGTCGCTGTCGGCTGCCACCGGCGCCCGCACCCTCTGGCCGCAGCCGGTCTCGATCCCAACCACCACCTCCACCTGGTCGTCGGTGCTGTCGCCGAGATTCCGCGACAACGCGCCGGCCCAGGTGTGGGCCAGGCTGCTGTCCCTGGCCGCCGTGGGCGGACCGAACGGTGTCACCAGGTGGGCGCGATGGGTGTTTTCCCACACCTGGCATGCGTGCATGTTGACCAAGTGCGTCGTTCGGGGGGCCTCGGTGAGGATCACGGCCAGGACCACCACGGACATGGCCGGATGCCCGGACTGCGGAACGGCGTCCGGGGCGGCTGGGCTGCCCGCTCACGAGAGAGCCGTGACCGACGCCGCGCGGGTCAACGGCGGCGAAGTCAGGAGGCCTCGTCCTATTCCTGCTCCGGGTCGAACGGTTCCAAGGGGCGGGCGCCGAGCACGTAACCGGCTGGCACGCGCGGCAGGCACGCCTGCACACCGGCGGGCTCCTCCCGGTCGATCGACCAGTCCATGGTCGCCGGCTCTCCGCCCAGCAGGATCGCCTTCATGAAGTCGTTCCAGCGTCCGTACGAGCTCACCAAGACCATCTCGTCCGGCACGTCCAGGTCCAGGACGACGTAACGGGCGTACTCGTCGTCGGTCTCGGGGCAGAGAAGGATCTCGGCCGTCACGGCTACCGCGTTGTCGCGGGTATCGGGACCGAGCCACGCCCACATTGGCGGGCGTCCCCGGCAGTCGAGGCCGCGCTGGGCCATCTCCGCCACCATCGCGTCATACACCGGCCGGTACGACGCGACCGACAGGCGGGCCCAGTCGCCGACCAGCTCACCGTCGGTCTCCAGCGAGTCGAGGACCGCCCTGTGCTGCACCGTCCACAATTGCACGGGGCGATTGCAGCAAAGACGGCACAGTACTGTCCACGCATTTTCTGCCGAGACTCGCGCCCTCATCGTCGAAGACCTCGAACTGGAGGACCTCATCCCAAAATCGGTCGGACGGGCGAGCCGGATAGGCCTTTCGATCGAGGCGGCCGATCCCGTACGCGAGCAGCATGGTCAACGCACTCTCGGCGCTCTTGCTGGCGTTGCCCCCCGCAGCCGTGCCCGCCCATGTGCCGCCGCCGATCTCCTGGCAGCCTTGCGGTGAGCAGCGAGCCGAGTGCGGCGCCGTCGAGGTTCCGCTCGACTGGGCCGCTCCGGCCGGCCGCAAGATCAAGTTGTCCGTCGTGCGCCGCAAGGCCACGGGGGAGCGTCTCGGCACGCTGTTCTTCAATCCCGGCGGTCCCGGCGTCCAGGCGGCGATGCTGCTGCGTACGGCAACGGCCTGGCCAACGGCATCGTCCAGGCCGAGAACGGCGACGCCCAGATGGCGTCCCACCGGTGCTCATGGTCGGCAACACCCACGACCCCGCGACCCCGCTGTCGTGGGCGCGCAGCCTGTCGTCCCACATCCAAGGGTCCGGGCTCCTGGTGAACGACGAGAACGGCGGGAACGGGCACAGTTCCTATCTCAGGACGTCCTGCGCCACGTCCCGCATCGACGACTATCTGATCTCGGGCTGGCTTCCCTCTGCCGGAACCGTCTGCCGATAGGCGAGAATTCCTGTCCAAACCTGGGCGGAGAAGACAGCCTCGCAGTACAGCCTCAAAGCCGACGCGCACCCGGTCACGCACGAGCGGCGGATCCACGACGCGGTCATCCGACCGTCGCTGGAAGCGCGGCACCGATCCGCTCGTCGGATGCGGGCGGGCGGCGCGCGTAGTCCCGCCCGCACACCCGCCTCGTCTGATAGGCGATCAGGATCAGCAGGACGGTGGTCGGATGAGTGAGGCGCCGATGGTCCCGTACCCCGGGCCGCCCTCGGCGATCAGGGTGGTCTCGGGAGTAGAAGTTGGTGGGCTCACCCTGCCCAGGTGCGGCTTCCCCCAACGGCGGTCGGGGGTTTCGCCGACATCGGCGCCAGCGCCGCGGAGCAGGCTCTGCAACAGCGCCTCGTCCCCGGGGGGCGAGTTCGGACACGAACCGGGCGAGCACCGCGGCGCGGTCGCTGCGGCGGGCCGGCAACTCGTGCATCGCGGCGGCCGTGTGACCTGCCTCGTCAACGCTCGCGGAGTACACGAACCCGCGCTCTTCGCGCCAACGTGTCGCGAGCCCCTTGCGGGCCGGCCGCGCCAAGGTGGTCATCACGGCCGTATAGGCGGGCGAGCCGTCGAGAACGGCCTGGACGTCGGAGGACTCATCGACCGCGCCCATCCCACAGGGCGGAGTCCTGGGGCTTCGGGGTGATTTGCAGAGAAGTTCGGATCGTCGTGCTGTTCTGTACCGGTGTGCACTACGGTCGAGCTTCGTCTGTAGTCGTGTGCACAACAGTGGGGTTGGGGCATGGACGGCGGGTCGGCGGAGCTCGTTGAGCGGGGTGTGCTGACGGCCTCGGAGCAGGCGTGGTCGATCGCGGTCCGCCGTGCCGAGGTGATCGGCGGGCGTAGCGTCCCGGGCTGCATGACCACGCCCTTCCCATCGGCCTGGAGCACCAGTAGGTCCTCGGCGGTGCGCGGCTCGGGGACGCGGGCGGCGTAGGAGGCCTCGATGTCGACGGCGACCGCGACCACCTGGTCCTCGATCTGCCGCTTGCCGATCACGTCCCCGTACCGGGCGGTGATCGCGGCGTGTGCGTCGTCGAATGACCCGCACGACCGGTCGCGGGCCGGGGACCACCGGGATCGATGGGACGCGGCGGGCGTGACCGGATGTGAGGCGCGCCGGCGGCCGAGTTAGGGCATCGTGCCCGCAACAAGATCCAGTAGCGCGCCGATCGAACCAAGATGCACATGACGTCGGCGTAATCCCATTCCGCGGCGACGGCGGCGGGCGGTCCACGCACTGTCTCGCCGCTCAAGGACGAGCCCGGCCAGGCGCTGGCCCGAAGGCGGGCAGTGATGGCGCCAAGGCCGCGAGGAGCAGCTGACACCGCAACGCCCACTGTCAACAGGGGGGAAACAGCCGCTGGTCTACCCATGGGGGCGACCACCTCGCAGAGGAAGGGATACTGATGATAAGAGGCATGGCCGCTGTGGTCTGTGCGGCGTTCGTGGCGGTGAGCAGTGCGGTTCCGGCCGTCCACGCCGAGCAAGAGGAGTTCGGAGACGTGCAGGAGGCGCTGGAGGTGCTGGCCTCCAGTCCTGAGGTGGTCGGGGCCGTCGGCGAGGTGTACGTGGACGGCGAACGCGTCGGTCGGGGATCGGCGGGGACGAGGCTGATCGATGGCAAGGGCGGCCGTATCCCGGACGGATCGCGCTACCGCGCCGGCTCCCAGACCAAGCAGATGACCGGCGTGGTCATCATGCAGCTCGTCCAAGAGGGCAAGCTCTCGCTCGATGCCAAGCTGAGCGATCTGCTGCCGGAGGCGGCCGGCAAGGATCTGGTCGAGCGTTCCGACGAGATCACCCTGCGCCAGCTCATCCAGCACACCTCGGGCATCCCGGACTGGTTCGACCCCAAGCTCGTGCCCTTCTTCGACTTCACCACCCGCTACTCGCCCATGGAACTGGTACGAAGGTCGCGTAGCGTGCCGCGGTCGCAGGAGCCGGGTGAGAAGTTCTCCTACTCCAACACCAACTACATGCTCCTCGGCCTGATCATCGAGCGGACCACCAGGCACACCGTGGCCGCCGAGTTCGACCAGCGGATCTTCGAACCGCTCGAGATGACCCGCAGCCACCTGCGGACCGGGTTCCCCGGCGCGGTCGAGGGACCGCACGGGCACGGCTACTATCCGGATGAGAAGGGCAGGCTCCACGACTTCGACCGGTTCAACGTGAGCTACGGATACGCCGCCGGCGGCGTGATCTCCACCGCCCACGACCTCAGCACCTTCCAGCGGGCGTTTGCCGCGAACCGGCTGCTGCCCAAGGAGCTCCAGGACGAACTCTTGCCGCCCGGCGCCCCGCAGAATCCCACGCCCCTCTGTGGAGGCGATCCCGCATTCGGAACGGTCGCGGGCAGCGCACCCGGCTTCAACTCCACCACCTACAACTCGCGCGACGGGCGGATCCAGTTCGCCATGTCGGCCACGCTGGCCGTCGACAACGCCGACCCGCGTATCCACGAGCTCATCAGTAAGGCGGCCGAGGCCGTCCTGTGCCCTGCCAAGTGACGGTGAACACCTGAGCTCACGCCCGCGACGTCGAGGCGTCGTCCTTACCGGAGCCAGGACCATAAGGAGATCCCCCGAACGGCCGGCCCTGGCGGCCAGGCCGTTCGTCAGGCGATCGGACCGGGAGAAGCCAGAAACGCTCGCCGGGCGTCCTTCGTTGACCGATGCCGTCCACCGGGTCCCCGCGACTCGCGCATCTCGCGGACCGCCTGCGAAGTCTGTCCGCCATCCGAAGGGGGCAGATGGCAACGCCGAAGAAACATTGCTCTGGCTAGAAATTGCTCGACATCTTCACTCCGAGCTGCGAGAAGGAGCCCTCATGATCTCGCGTCGAGCAATATCGACCGGTGTGGCCTCGATGGCGTGCGCCACCCTGCTGCTGAGCCCGATCGCGCCTGCCAGTGCCTCTAACAAATCCGCCCGAGTGCAGGTCGGGGACGTGCAAAAGGCGTTGGAAGGCCTGGTGGGAACGGGCGATGTGGTGGGCGCCATCGGCGAGGTGTACGTGGACGGCAAGCGGGTCGGGAAGGGGTCGGCCGGGTCCCGTCTGCTCGGCGGCAAGGGCGGCGCGATCCCGTCGACCGCCCGCTACCGGATCGGCTCTCAGACCAAGAGCATGACCGCCACCGTCGTCCTGCAAATGATCAGGGAGGGCAGGCTGAGCCTGGACGACAGGCTCAGCGTGGTCCTGCCGGAGGTGGCGGACAAGGATCTGGTGGAGCAGGCCGACGAGATCACGGTGCGCAACCTCATCCAGCTGACCTCGGGCATCCCTGAGTTCATCGGCCCGGACACCTCGAACACCACGCGTGCCTACCGCCCGACCGAACTGCTGGCGGCCTCCCGCAAGAGGCCTCGTCCCGTCGAGGTCGGGACCTTCAACTACTCCAACACCAACTACATCCTGCTCGGCATGATCATCGAGAGGTTCGCCGGGCGGCCACTGGCGGCCGAACTCAACCGCAGGCTCTACACACCGCTCGGGATGCGCGACACCTACCTGCCCACAAAGGTGTCCCAAGGCATCAAGGGCCCGCACGGGCACGGCTACGCTCCGGACGCGACGGGCACGATGACCGATGTGGACCACCAGAACGTCACCACCGCGCTCGGCGCCGGCGGCGTGGTGTCCACTGCACATGACATGAGCATCTACCAGCGCGCCTTCCGCCAGGGCAGGCTCCTGCCGGAATCGCTCAGCAAGGTGATCACCGACCCGGCGCCCGGCCGGCCCGCGCCGACTCCGGGTGGCCCGTGCGCCGGCGATCCCGAGTTCGCCGCAGGCGGCGGAGGCGCCGCTCCCGGCTATGTCGCCGCGACCTACACCTCCTCCGACGGCCGCCTGCAGTTCGCCGTGTCCGCCACCCTGGCCATGGACGACACCGAGCGCCTGACCATGTCGACGCGCGTCACCAACACCCTCAAGTCGGTGTTCTGCCCCACAGTCGACTGAGACTCTCGCAAATCCTGCGGGGGGGGGCGCACCGCGACCCGACCGGTACAGCCTGCCGCTGGAGGACGCGCGGGCCCGCTCGGCCAACGGCATGGGCAGCACGGTCCCCAAGGTCCTGACGTTGCACGGCGACATCGAAGAGGGCCGCGTCCGCGTGGTGCTCGTGGACGAGCCGCTCGGTCATTGACCCACCCGATCCGCGAAGGAAGACACCACCCATGACGCCACCCCTTGCCGGACAGGTCGCACTCGTCGCCGGCGCCACCGTCTACGTCACCGGCCGATCCACGCGCACCGCCAGATCCGACCTCGACCGCCCCGAGACGATCGAGGACACCGCCGAACTGGTCACCAACGCCGGTGGCACCGGCATCGCGATCCGCTGCGACCACACCCGCCCGGACGACGTCGCTGCCGTCATCGAGCGGGTGCGCGCCGATCACGGTCGCCTGGACCTGCTGGTCAACGATGTGTGGGGCGGCGACCCGCTCACCGAGTGGGGGACCCCGTTCTGGGAGCTCGACCTGGGCAGGGTCCAGGCGCTGTGAGAACGCGCCGTTCTCACGCATCTGATCATCAGTCAGCACGCGGTACCACTCATGCTGGAACACCGCGGTGGCCTCATCGTCGAGGTGACCGACGGCGACGGCGCCCACTACCGCGGGAACCTCGCCTACGACCTGGTCAAGACCGCCGTCAACCGCCTGGCACTGGCCCAGGACGCGGAACTGCGCGAGCACGGCATCACCGCCCTCGCCGTCACCCCCGGATTCCTGCGCTCGGAAGCCATGCTCGACGGGTTCGGCGTCTCCGAGGCCAACTGGCGCGACGCCGGCGAGCGCGACCCGCACTTCCTGGCCTCAGAAACCCCCCGCTCTATCGGCCGCGTCATCACCGCCTTGGCCACCGACTCCAACGTCGAACGCAAAAGCGGACAGGTGTTGACATCCTGGGATCTCGCCGAGGAATACAACGTGTACGACCTCGACGCCGCCCGCCCGCACTGGGGCCGCCACTTCACCAACAACATCCTCAACGCACCCGCCTGACCACCGATCGTCGACAGCACGTGGAGGTGCGCCAGAGCATCGGCGCCGCCGGGCGCACCTCCGCACGATGAACCCGTTGGATCACCTGTTCAGGTTGTCCCGTAATGATCAACCGGAATGGGCGCTGTTGGTGTTGGGTAGACCGCGTTCCGGAGACGCGCGTGGGCTGGAGCGGGCACTCGAGTACGTTGTGCGGCGCTGTGGCCGGAGGAGAACCGCTGTCCCCCGCAGGACTCACGACAGGTACCAGCACCGGATGATTCCCTCCCCCCTGTCACCGGCCACGGCAACCTGGCGGCCACCGAACCGGGTGATCAGGACCTGTGCCTTGCCGCTGACGAGGACCTCGTCGCATTGGCGGCCCTCGGCCAGATCCCAGGTGCGCACGGTTCCGTCTTCGGCGGCGGTGACCGCGGTGGTACGGCCGTCGGCGACAGTGGCGTCCACGCTCATGATGCCCACGTCATGGCAGTTCAGGATCGTCACGAGCGAACCGTCCGCGTCCCACACGTACAGGTCGCCGCGGTCGTCGCCGCCGACCACCACCGGACGACGGCCGAGAGAGGTCAGAGCCAAGCCGCGCACCCCTATGCCTTCAACGTGGGAGAAGGTGGCGATCCGCTCTCGCGAAGGCAGGTCCCACAGAGCGACCATGGCATCGAAGCCGCCCGCCGCCAGTACCGTGCGGTGATCCAGTTGTCCACCGACCAGGGAGAGAATGGCGTCCCTGTCGGAGTTGTCCAACTCCATCAGTTCACCACCGGAAGGCCCCCACAGGCTGACCTGCCAGTTGTAGTCGCCACCGCAGGCGAACCACAGTTGCCCGTCCACCTCGAAGGAGGTCACCGACCACAGCGCACGATCGTCCTCGTCAAGGGAGGACGTCCGCAGCACCGCACCGTTGTCGAGGTCCCAGGCGGCCAGGCCATGATGTTCGCTGCCGCCGGCGAGGATCATCCGGCCCCGGTGAACCCCGGCCGCCACGTAGAACAAGTCGGGTTCAGCGTCCGGGTAGTCCTCGTAGGCCGGTGGGAGTGATGGATGGGTCCAGCGGTCAGAGGACGGGTCCCACAGCCACGCCTTTCCGTCGAAGGTGGCACACACGACCCAGGTTTGGTCGCGCACGGTGACGACGTCCAGATCAGTGATTCCAGGTCCGTCCGGCAGGGGGCTGCTCTGAAACATGGACGGAGCGTAACGTCCTTCCTCTTTCCGGACGTCCGGAATGCCGCGATCGAGCGACCAGGCTCCGATGCGCTAGATCCCGAGTGAGTACCGGTGCCGTGATGGCCGATTCACTGACAGCGGTGACAGGGGGCCTCCTTCTGAGTGCCGCTGCCAGCAGCCGGCCATCACCAGGTTGCACATGGGGCGATGCCGCGGTCGCATTCGCGGCGGCCATTGCGCAGACTTCCTATAGGTGTTGGGTCAAGCCGTGGTCGCTTCGACTGCCGGAAATGTTGTTGTTTGGTCGAGCCTGGCCGAGTTTGGGGCGAGCGCGACGGGCACTCACACCTAATCGAACAAACGCCCATCTCCTGCGGTTGCCGTGCCCCCTGATAATCGGACGATCTTTCTTGCAACCCGACTGTCTTGAACCACCGCATTGCCTTGCAGCGACGGCTCTCGTGGCCGTCAGCAGCGCGACGGCAACCCACTGGGAAGGAAAAGCTCCCGCATGAAGAAGGTTTTTCTGGCCGGAGCAGCCGCCTCCACGTTCACGGTCGCAGGTCTCGGGCTCTCCGGCTCCGCCTCCGCGACTCCAACCACCACCCCGTCGACCGCTACCACAGCATCGTGCAAGTACTACATGCAGGCGAAAGACGCCATCAAGATCCGCGCCACCCCGAACCTCACGGCCACGGCCCTCGGCGTCCTGCCGAAGGGGGAGAAGGTCTGCTCCGATGAGTACAGGTACGGCGGCAAGTACGTCTACACGGGCTCATGCAAGACCAAAGCGGACGGCGACAACCGGTGGGACCACATCACGTACAAGACGATCAAGGGCTGGGTTCCCACGACCTGCATGAACCTCCTCTGAGATACGAGGAGGAGGCCCGTGACCTCACCGAATCCGCGGACCTTGATGTCCGCATCCAGATCTCGCTTGAGAGCTCGAACCGCGGACGGATCAGCACGCTGATGTGGTGGTGCAGCCTGCGCAGCGGCCTCCCCGAGGTGTGCGTGCACGGTGGTCTGTGGTGAGCGGTCACGCTGCGCGCACCAGCGCAGGGCGGCAGCTCGGGCACTTTGGGGGCGCAGCTCGGCGCACCGAGCCAGCACTACCTCACGACCGGCGTTGAGGGTAATCACCTGGGCCTGGTAGGCGGCGTACTCGGCCAGGGTCTCAGGGAGAAGTCGGTATGTACCACCCACACATCGCAACCCCAGGAGACTCCTGATTGGGCGGAGAAGGCGCAACTGGGGGCAGCAGCGCAGCTTCCGAATCGTCACTCGGCGACGGAGGACACATGTTTCTTCAGCCAGGAGTCGATCAGATGGGCCACCTGGTTGGAGTTGCCGTCCATCATGATCATGTGGGAGTTTCCGCGCTGACCCGTAGCAGGCAGGTCGATCCAGGTCGACCGTCCACCGGCCCTGCGCAGTGCGTCGTGGAAGCGCCGGGTCGATGAGTACAGCTCGCCCCACGACTTGTCGGCGTCGAGATGGTCTCCCCAGATGATCAGGTGGGGGATCCGGCGAAGCCGGTCGATGTCCACGGTCGATGGATCGGGGGCGCCCGATGGCTCGATCGCGACGTGGGCACGCACGCGGTCGGGCGCTGTGATGGTCGCGGCGAAGCCGAGCGGCCCTGCGGCGCTGTGGGTGAGGATCACGCTCGGCCCGACCTTCGCGATCAGCGCGTCGTAGCCGGCCTGGGTAGAATCGTCATAAGTGCGAAAGCGTGGCACCGCCTGCTTGACGAGCATCTCGAAGTCGGCGACGGGGAACCGAATGTCGGCGTACGGCCTCCGCATGTCCGGGGCAGTGGCGTACGAGTCGGCGGGACCGATTCGGAACAGCTCCCAGAGCTGCTTCTTCGTGCGGAACAATGGCTCCGCCTCGGAGACCTCTGGATAGCGTTGCCACGACGCGCGCCCGGCGCCGAATCCGTCCGCCAGGTAGACGTCGTGGCCACTGGCGAGAAAGCGTTGCTGCCATCCCGCCCGGCCGTCCGGCGTGCTCTCGAAACAGGCACCGGACAGGCCGCCGCCGTGCCACATCAGCAGCGGAAAGGGGCTGCGGGGCCGTACGAGGCGCACGTACTGGACGTAGACCTGACCGGTCTCGAAGTCCCCGTTCGGGTCCACACGGAACGGCGCCCGCCCCTCGCTGACGTATGCGTCTCTGGAATCGGCACCGGTCAGGGTGATCGATTTGCCGCCGACGTGATAGCTGCCCATCTCTCGTACCCGGATGCCGTCGCCGTCCGGTAGGCCTGCTGCTCCGGTGGAGACGGCGATCGCTCCGACCCCGCCGGTCGCCAAGAATCCGCGTCTTTTCATGACGTGCCTTCCATTCCTCTGTCTGGGACGGAATGTGCTGCTTGGGAGCGATCGTCGGGCCGAAACGGAGGGAGCGCCCGGCTGAGCGCGGCCGGGCCGGCCGCACTCAGCCTCCGTCAGCGCCGCGGCCGCCGAGGTGGGCGGCTTTACCGCACCACATGCCCATCGCGTACGACGGCGAGGGGGCGGTCCAGCGCGGTGAGGTCGTCGACCGGGTCGGTGTCGGCCGCGACGAAGTCCGCCAGGTACCCGGGGGCGATCCGACCGAGGAGATCACCCTTGCCGAGCGCGGCGGCCGCGTCCGTGGTCGCTGCGGCCAGCGCCTGCCTCTTCGTCAACGCGCCGTCGGCCATCATCCGCAGCTCGCCCGGCAGCGCGTCGAACGGCGTGAACCGCCAGCCCGCGTCCGTGCCGCTCACCACGCTGACACCGCTCTCGACCAGTCGGCGGAAGTCGTCGAGGTCGTGCGGGTGCCGCCGTCCCCACAACGCACCCGCTTCCCCGGATGCCTCGGGCGGGGCGGCGAGCACGTGATGGCCCACGGACAGGGTCGGGCAGACGACGGTGCCCGACCGCGCGAGCAGGTCCGCGACGGCCGGGTCGAAGCCACGGCCGTCCTCGGCGGCGTTGCGGAACTTCCCGTGTTCGATGAGAGTGGCGCCGGCAGCGACGGCGGTCCGCATCGAACTGGCCGACAGGCAGTGGACCTTCAGGGGGAGGCCGTTCGACGCGGCCGTCTCGACCGCCGTGCGCAGGGCGTCCTCGTCGAAGCCCGGTTCCCACGGCGGTGCGCCGGGCGTTCCGCCACCGGAGGCCATGACCTTGATGAAGTCGGCGCCGGCCGCGGCGAACCGCCCCACCAGCTCTCCCAGGTCCGCCGCGTCGCGCACTTCGCCGCCGTAGCGCCAGGAGTGGCCGCCCACCTTGGTGATCGGTGCGGCGGCCACGAGCACTCTGGCGCAGTCGGGCAGCTCCGCGGCCTTGGCGCGCACCGCGAACACGGCCTCGGGAGGGCCGCCGCAGTCCGCGACGGTCGTGACGCCCGCGCGCAGCGCGGTCCGCGCGTTCGCGACGCCCAGCTCCACGTTCTCGGCGACGCCGCGGAGGACCGGTTCGGTGCCGTCGCCGGGCTCGGTCAGGTGGACGTGGGAGTCCACCAGCCCGGGGAACACCACCGCGTCGACGAGATCCAGGTGGGGACAGTCGGCGGGCCAGTCTCCGGGCCTGTCGTCGCCGGGGGCGATCTCGGCGAAGCGCCCGTCCCGGACGAGCAGCCACGCGGGGCGGAGTTCGCGCGCCCACGCGTGCGCGCGCAGCCGCCCCGCGTAGACCACCAGTTCGTTCACCGTGCCGGCTGCCAGCGGAGCTCGGGCGTCTGCTCGGTCGCGCCGGCGTCGTCCCGGTGGACGAGGCCGCCCTTCATCACGAAGCCCACCCGCTTGAGCGACTCGATGTCGTTCACCGGGTCTCCGTCCACGGCGATGAGGTCCGCGTGGGCGTCGGCCGCGAGTGTGCCGATCTTCCCTTCCTTGCGCAGCACCTCGGCCGCCACCACGGTGGCCGACCTGATCGCGTCCAGCGGCGACATGCCGTACTGCACCATCAGGCTGAACTCGTCCATCTGCTCGCCGTGCGGGAAGGACCCGACGTCGGTGCCGAACGCGATCTTGATGCCCAGTTCGAGGCCGCGCTTGAAGGCGCCCTCGTGCCGCTTGACGAAACGCCGGTCGAACTCGGTGTGCTGGCGCTTGTAGTACGTGCCCATCGTCGGGACCCAGAAGGTGCCGAACTCGAGCATGGTCTGCAGGTCCTCTTCGGTGAGCAGAGGGCCGTGTTCCAGGGTGCGCACGCCGCCGCGGATCGCGGCCTGGGCGCCGTCCTTGCCGTAGGCGTGCGCCGCCACGTCGCGCCGGTACCGCTTGGCCTCGGCGACGACGGCGGCGATGTCCTCCACGGTGAACTGGTGCAGCGGCTCCAGCTCTTCCGGCTCGACGTCCTTGCGGGTGCTGGTCGCGTAGATCTTGACCCAGTCGGCGCCGATCTTGATCTGCCGGCGCACCTCCTTGATCAGCTCGTCGCGGGTGTCCACCATCCCGGCGACGTCGGGGAGGCCGAGCTCGGGGTTCACCTTGTCGTCGATGCGCATGTCACCGCCGGTGATGGAGATGCCGTCCGAGGCGACCTCCATCCGCGGGCCAGGGATGATGCCGGCCTCGACGGCGTCCCGGAGCGCGGTGTCGCCGTGCCACACCTGCTCGTTGTCGGTGTCCCGGGCGCTGGTGAAGCCGATGCGCAGAGCGCGCTCGGTCGCCGCCACGCCCTCGATCACCCGGTAGACCTGCGTCTTGAACAGGATCGCCGGTGGCCATACCTGGTCCTCGGGGCGCAGCAGCATGTGCGTGTGGCAGTCGATGAGCCCGGGCATCAGGGTCAGCCCGCCCAGGTCGACGACTTCGGCGTCTGAGGGCGGTGTGTCCACGACGGCCACGATCCGGCCATCGGCGACGACGACGCTCGCGTTCTCGTAGTACTCACCGCTTGCCGGGTCGAGTACCCGGGAGGCCCGCACGGCGAACTGCCGATCGTTCAGCGACTCAGTCACATGTCCTCCTGTGTTCTAGGTTCTGTGTTCAGAGTACAGCACTCAGAAAGAATTGAGGGAGGCAGGAGGGGCGAAATGGCAGGCGACATCGTGCGCCTCCTCATCCGCCACCAGCATCGGCTCGTCCGCGGCGCACTTCTCCGCCGCCTTCCAGCAGCGGGTACGGAACCGGCAGCCGCTCGGCGGCGCGATCGGGCTGGGGGGATCGCCTTCCAGCATGATGACGTCCTGGCCCCGCGCCAGATCGGGATCGGTGGGAGGCGCGGCCGACAGCAACGCCTGGGTGTACGGATGCCGGGGCCGGCCGTAGACCGCGTCCTCCGGTCCCACTTCGACGACCTTCCCCAGGTACATCACGGCCACCCGGTGGCTGATCTGCCGGACGACGGTCAGGTCGTGCGCGATGAAGACGTACGACAGGCTCAGCCGCTCCTGCAGATCGGCCAGCAGATTGAGAACCTGCGCCTGGATGGAGACGTCCAGCGCCGAGACGGGCTCGTCGCAGATGATGAGCTCGGGCCCCAGCGCGAGCGCGCGGGCGATGCCGATGCGCTGCCGCTGGCCCCCCGAGAACTCGTGCGGGTAGCGGTTCGCATGGTCGGGGTTGAGGCCGATCAGCTCGAAGAGCTCCCCCGTACGCCTCCGGCGTTCGGCCGGCGTCCCCTCGCCGTGCACGACCAGGGGCTCCGCGACGATGTCGCCGACCGTCATTCGCGGGTCGAGGCTGGTGTACGGATCCTGCAGGACGATCTGGATCCTGCGCCGCAGCGCCTTCAGACCGGCCCGGCTGAGGCGGTGGATGTCATCGCCCCGGTACTTGATGGTCCCCGACGTGGGCCGATCGAGGGCGACGAGCATCCGGCCGAGCGTGGACTTCCCGCAGCCGGACTCACCGACGAGACCGAGCGTCTCCCGCTCGCCCAGGGTGAAGGACACCCCGTCCACCGCGCGGACCCATGATGCCCCGCCGAAGGGCCACCGGGCGCCTGACGCGTAGTGGCGGGTGAGATCGGTGACCTCAAGAATGGGCTCGGACAGCACCGGCGATCACGTCCTTTCCAAGATGACAGGCACTCCACCGGCCGGGCACGTGCTCGCTGAGCGTGGGCTCCCGCTCGGCGCAGACGGCCTCGGCGAGCGAGCAGCGGAAGCGGAAGGGGCAACCGACCGCACCCCGCTTGAGCACCGGAGGTTGCCCGGGCAGCGCGGCGAGCCGTCCGGCGCGGCGGTCGGCGCGCGGGACCGCGTCGAGCAGCGCCCTGGTGTAGGGGTGGGCGGGCCGGCGGAAGATGTCGCGGACGGCGCCCGTCTCCACCACGCGTCCGGCGTACATCACCGCCACCCGGTCGGCGATGGACGCGACGGCGCCGAAGTCGTGCGTGATCAGCACCAGCCCCATGCCCGACTCCTTCTGGAGCGTCTGGAGCAACCGCAGGATCTGCACCTGCACGGTGGCGTCCAGCGCGGTCGTCGGCTCATCGGCGATCAGCACGCCCGGGGACAACGCGAGCGCCATCGCGATCACGGCGCGCTGACGCATGCCGCCGGAGAAGTGGTGCGGGTACTGGCCGTAGCGCTTCTCGGCGTCCGGGATGCGGACCTGCCGCATCAGATCGAGGGCCCGGTCCCTGGCCTCCTTGCGGGAGAGGCGGAGCCGGGTCCGCAGGGTCTCGCCGATCTGCGGTCCGACGCGCACGACGGGGTTCAGCGCCGACAGCGAGTCCTGGAAGACCATGCCGATCTTCTCCCCGCGGACGGCCCGCCTGGCGGCCTCGGGCCGGTCGAGCAGTTCGCGGCCGTCCCAGCGCACGCTCCCGCCCACGACCCTGGCCGGCGGGCTCTCCAGAATCCCCATGATCACTTGGGCGGTCAGGCTCTTGCCCGAGCCGGACTCCCCGAGGACCGCGAGCGTCTCCCCGGGGTCCACGTGCCAGGTCACCCCGCGCAGCACCGGCACGGGGCCGCCCTCGGTGCTGAACTCGACCCGCAGGTCGTCCACTTCCAGCAGATGTTCGGCGGTCATGATGCCCCCTTCATGAGTGGATCCGCGGATCGATCGCGTCCCGGACGACATCGCCGAGAAGGATGAAGGCCAGCACGGTGAGGCTGAGGAAGAGGGCCGGGCCCAGCACCGGCAGCGGCGCCCCGAGGAAGCGCGCCTGCGCATCGTGGATCATCTGCCCCCAGGAGATCGTCGGCGGGCGCAGGCCGATCCCGAGCATCGAGATGATCGACTCATAGGTGATGAACACGCCGAGGTTCGTCGTCACGACCACCAGCCAGGGCCCGAGGCTGTTCGGCACGACGTGCCGGGTCAGGGCCCGCAGCCGGGAGCAGCCGATGGCGGCCGCCGCCAGCATGTAGTCCTGCTGCTTCGTCTCCATCACCGACGAGCGGGTGATGCGGGCCACCTGCGGCCAGCCGTGCACCGACAGGGCCACGATCACCGTCAGGGCGCCGCTGCCCTCGGAACCGAAGAGCGTCAGCAGGACGCTCGCCCCCAGCAGCAGTGGGATCGCCAGGAAGATCTCGGTGATCCTGGACAGGACGGCGTCGACCGGACCGCCGAAGTAGCCGGCCGCCGCGCCGATGGCCCCGCCGAGCAGCCCCGTCACAAGGGAGACGGCGATGCCGATGCCGAGGCTGGCGCGGGCGCCGTGGACACTGCGCGAGAAGACGTCGCAGCCCTGCAGGTCCCTGCCGAGCCACTGGCTTCCGTTCGCGCCGGCGAGCGTCTGGCCGAGGTCGCATTTGTGTGGATCGGCCGTGGCGAACAGGGCGGGAACGACGGCCATGCCCACCATGAGCACCAGCAGGACGGCCGACACGTAGAACAGCGGGCTGCGGGAGAGCCTGCGCCAGACCGCGCCCCAATGACCGCGTCGCTTCCGGTCGGCGATCATTCGCGGCTCGACGACCCCGGGGGCCGTCACCAGTTCAGGCATAGCGGATCCTCGGGTCGAGTACGGCGTACAGCAGGTCCACGACGAGGTTCGCGATGACGTAGACCAGGACGAAGACGGTGACGATACCGACGAGCGTGGTGCGTTCCCCCAGGTAGACGGCGCGTGCCATGGCCTGGCCCATACCGGGGAGGTTGAAGATGCTCTCGGTGATGACGGCGCCGCTGAGCAGTGCTCCGACCTCCAGGCCGAGGAAGGTCACTACGGGGATCAGGCTGTTGCGCAGCGCGTGGTGCGCCACGACCCTGACCCTTGTCAGGCCCTTGGCCGTGGCCATCCGCACGTAGTCGGCGCGCAGCGTCTCGACGAGTTGCCCACGGGTCAACCTGGCGACGTAGGCGGTGGACAGCGACCCCAGCACGAACCCGGGCATGACGTAGCTGAGCATGCCGCCCTCGACGCCGGCCACGGGCAACAGGCCGAACTTCACACCGAGCACGAGTTGCAGCACGAAGGCCGTCACGAAGAACGGGACGGAAAGGCCGGCGAGGGTGATGATCCGGACGCCCGCGTCGGCGACGCCGTTGCGGCGCAGCGCGGACAGGATCCCGCCGCTGATCCCGATGACGATCTGGAACGCCAGCGCGAACGCCGCGAGCTGGGCGCTCACTCCGATCCGCTGGCCGATCACCTCCGACACGTCCTGGCCGCTGTAGGTCTGCCCGAGATCGCCGTGGACCATCCCGGACAGGAACCTTCCGTACTGCTGCAGGAGCGGCTCGTCGAGGTGGTAGCGGGCCTTGATCGCCGCCGCGAACGCCGGGTCGGCCGCCCGCTCCCCGGCCAGTGCCTGCACGGGGTCGCCCGGCAAGGCGAAGGTGATGACGAAGATGACGAAGGTCGCGCCGACCAAGACCAGCAGTGCCTGCAGGAAACGGCTTGCGATGTAGCGAGGCATGATCACCGCTCTCCGGCTATCGGGCGACCACGGACTCGATCCGCAACCGGCGGAAGGAGTCCACGTGGACTTGGCTGACCCGCTCGGAGTGCCCGACCATGACGCCCTGGTACCAGAGCGGCACGTACGGCATGTCGTTCAGCAGCACCTGCTCGGCCTGCGCGAACTTCGTGTTCGCGGCGTCGGGGTTCTTGGCCGCCGCGCCTTCGCGCAGCAGCGTCTCGAACCGGTCGTTGCCGTAGTCGGAGAAGTTCTCGCCCGCGCCCCGCGCGAACAGGGGCTTGAGGTAGTTCTCCGGGCTCGGGAAGTAGAAGGTCCACGCGGTGCGGAAGGCGGTGTCGATCTTTCCGCTGCCGAGGCCGCTCAGGAGCATGGCCAGCTTGGGGTACGCCTGCGTCTTGACCGTCACGCCGAGAGCCTCGGTGATCTGCTGCGCGGCCGCCTCGACCCACTCCTTGTTCTCCGGGGCGTCGCTGTTGTAGCCGATGGTGATCGTGTTGCCCGGGATGCCGCCCGCCGCCTGGAGAGCCGCCTTGGCCTCGGCGGGGTTGTGGACGCACAGCTTTCCGCACGCGTCGCGGGCCGCGCCGGGGACGACGGGCGGGACGTATCCGGTCGCCGGGATGCGCGTGCCCCTGAAGATGGCCTTGGCGATCGTGGGCCTGTCGATCGCCATCGAGATGGCCTTGCGCACGCCGGGCGAGGAGAACTTCTCCCCGTCCACGCGGAAGCCGAGGTACTCCATGCGCCCGCTCGGCGACTCGCTGAACCGGTCCCCCAACTGGCTCTTGGCCTCGGCGACCCGCGCGGTGGGGACGGCGGGCAGCACGTCGAGGTTGCCGGCGAGCAGGTCGTTGTATGCGGTGTCGAAGCTCTGGTAGATCCTGAAGCTGACCTCCTTGGCCTTGGCTTTGGTGCCGGCATAGGTGTCGTTGCGCCGGAGCTTGATCTCCTGGTCGTGCTGCCAGGGGCCTTCCATGCTGTAGGGGCCGTTGCCGATCGGCTGCTGCTCGAACGCCTTGGGGTCCTTGTAGGCCGCGGTGGGCAGCGGGGAGAACGCGGGGTAGCCGAGCAGTTGCTTGAACTGTGAGGACGGCCTGTCCAGCGTGATCTCGAAGTTCCTGTCGTCGGTGACGTGAAGACCGGACATCGACGTCGCGGCCCCGGACGAGACCTCTCGGTAGCCCTTGATGTCTCCGAAGACGTACGCGTTCAGCTGGGCCGACTTCTTGCTCGCCGCAAAGTTCCAGGCGTCGACGAACGATGCGGAGGTGACGGGTTCGCCGTTGTGGAACCTCCAGCCGGGTTTGACCCTGACCTTCCACACCTTGTTGTCGGCGCTCTCGATGCTCTCGGCGACCGCCAGGGCGGTCTTGTTCGTCTCGATGTCGAACGTCACGAGCGGCGTGAAGAGCGCGGTCACCACCTGCGCCCCGTAGATCTCCGAGTAGTTCGCGGGCATGAGCGAGGACGGTTCGAGGATCGCGGTCGAGAACGCCTGCGTCTTCGTCCCCGCCGGGGACCCGCCGCAGGAGGCGGCAGAAGCGGCGACCATGAAGGAAGTCGCGCCGACTGCCACCATGCCTCTGACTCGTAGGAACACGGTCATCCCACCTTCAGTGAGTCGTCGATGACGCCGTAGTCCGGCAGTCGGGGGGTGGAGCAGGCAGCCGAAGCACTCTCCGACATGAAGGCCCACCTGCGTGCTGAACACAGAATGCAGACGCCCTACGCCAGTGTCAAGGACGAAAAAGTGGGAGCTTCCTCGGAAAACAATCCGGGCGGACCCGCTCGATCCGGCCTCCGGGGGCGGACTCTCAGGCCGGGAGGGCGTCCGCGCCCTCTCTCCTGACGACGCTGAGATAGCTCGCGGGGTCGCTGGCCCCCTCGGTGTTCAGGAGCAGAATCGTGCTCCGCCGCGTCAACTCCAGAGGGGCACGAAATTCCTGGTCAGCGCACACGAGGAGCGCGCCGGCCAGGGAGGCGGCCCCGCTCTCACCCGACTCGATCCCACATCGGGCGAAGATCTTCATCGCTTCGCGGGCCGCCCGGTCGTCCACCGTGATGGTCGCGTCCACCGTGCCGCGCAGGATCGGCCATGCGATGATGCTCAACTCGCCGCAGTTGAGGCCCGCCATGACGGAGCGGTGCGGGCCCTGGACCGTCGTCGGCACTCCGGCCGCGAGCGAGCGGTGCGCGCAGTCGGCCGAATCGGGTTCGACCGTCGCGACGCGCGTCGCGGCCCGCCGGCCGAACCGCAATCCGACCGCCGCGGCGAACGCACCCACCCCCGTCGGGACGATCACCAGGTCGATGGCGTCGCGGGGATCGAGGCCCGCCTCGGCGAGCTGCTCGTCGACCTCGTCGAAGATCGTCGAATAGCCGGCGATCACATGGCGCGGCACCGTCTCGTATCCGGGCCAGGACGTGTCGGACACCAGGATGTCGCGGGCATCGAGAGCGGCCTGACCGGCAACATAGCGGACCGTGTCGTCGTAGCTCGCGAACACCCGGATGACCTGCGCCCCCTCCTCCTCGATCGCCGCCGCACGCGACGCCGACACGTCGAGGGGCACATAGATGCGGGCGCGCATCCCGAGCATCCCGGCCATACGAGCCACGGCCCTGCCGTGGTTGCCGTCCGTGGCACAGGTCAGCACGTGGTCGCGCAGCGGACTGGCGGCCCGCCGAAGGTCCCCGAACGAGATCGACGGATCGAGGCCGAGGCGGTCGCACAGGGTGCGGTGAATCCCCCAGGACGAACCGAGGATCTTGAACGATGGCAGCCCGAGCCGGGACTGCTCGTTCTTGACGAACACGCGCCCCACGTCCAGCCTGCGCGCCAACCCCGGCGAATCGATCAGCGGCGTGCGCTCGTAGCCTGGCAGCGATCGGTGAAACCGCGAGGGCGCATCGCGGGGATCACGATCCGGTACGGGCACCGAACCGTCTCTCGGCGATGGGGTCATAGCAAAATCGGGCATGGGGCCGCCTCCAGAGCACAGGGATGGGATCGTTGACAGCCTAGCGGGTCTGCACACTGAGTTCAGTATGTAATATGGGGCAAGGAGAAGAGGAGTAGATCGAAGGAGGCGTCCATGGCGGTCGACCGCAGACTTCTGCGTGAACAGGTGAAGGACGAGATCCTCAGCCGCGTTTACCTGGGCAAATTCCCTGTGGGCAGCCGGATCAACGAGGTGCGGCTCGCATCGGAGATCGGGGTCAGCCGCACCCCGCTGCGCGAGGCGCTGGCAAGCCTGGAGCAGGAGGGCATTCTCGAAGCCCGCCCGAACCGGGGCTACTGGGTCTCCGCCCTGAGCGAGCGGGAGATCCGCGAGACCTACCCGATCATCGCCCAGCTCGAAGTCCTCGCGATCAGGCTGTCCGATCCCGAAGAGCTCGCCCAGCGCGCCCCGCAGCTCATCGAACTGGCGGAGAACATGACGAACAGCGCGGACACGCAGGAGGTGCAGCAGACCGACGACGAATGGCACGCCGCCTTGCTGGCGGCCTGTCCGAACCGGCGGCTCCTCGAAATGATCGGCGACACCAAGCGCATCGTTCACCGCTACGAGTATGCGTACCTCGGCGACGCACACCATGTCCAGGAGTCGGTCAACCAGCACAAGCGCATAGCGACGGCCCTGCGCGAGCAGGACCCGGAGGCCGCCTGCAAGGAGCTGGAAAGCAACTGGACGACTTCCATGCACCAGCTCGTCACGCGCATCACCGGGTCACCAGAAGCGAGCGCAGACTGAATGACGACACCGCCCATACGCGACGACTTGCGAACGACCCGGCCGTACGTCACCGTTCCGTTCCCGTCGGCGCCGCGTCCGCTCGCACACCTGAACAACAACGAGAGCCCGCGTCCGCCCGCAGGACGGCATCTTGCGGCACTGCGGGCAGCGGCGGCACTGGCGCTGACAAAGGTGAACCGCTATCCGGACACCACCCTGCTCACACTGCGGACCGCCCTGGCCGGATACGCCGGCCACGCCGTGCGGGCCGACATGGTGTGGCCGGGAAACGGGTCCAACGAGACGCTGCTGCACCTGCTCCAGGTGTACGGCGGACCCGGCCGAACCGCCCTGGGCTTCGGGCCGACCTATTCGATGCACCAGCAGCTCGCGGCCATCACAGGCACCCGATGGGTGCAGGCCGACCGCGACCCTGGTTTCGGGCTGAGCCCCGAGGCGGCCGGCACGACGATCGACCGTCACAGACCCGACGTCGTCTTCCTCTGCGCGCCCAACAACCCGACCGGGACACCGCTCGACCCGGCGACCTTGGACGTCGTCCTGCGGGCGGCGCCGGGGCTGGTGGTGCTCGACGAGGCATACGTCGAGTTCTCCGCCGCCGGCAGCCGAGCAGGCCTGCTCGCCGAACACCGCGGGCTGGTGATCGCCAGAACCATGTCGAAGGCGTTCGGGATCGCCGGAGTACGGATGGGATACCTGCTCGCCTCACCGGACGTACTCGCGCCGCTCCACGTTGTGGCACTTCCGTACCATCTATCGACTTTGACCGTTTCGGTCGCACTCGCCGCGCTCGAACACGCCGAGGAGGCGCTATCGCACATCCCCGCCATCCTCGCCGAGCGCACGAGGGTGCGCGACGGCCTCGTGAGCGCTGGGCACGCGGTCACGCCCAGTGACGCGAACTTTCTCTTCTTCGACACCAACACCGATTCCTCCACCGCGGCGGCCAATCTGGCCGCACGGGGCGTGCTGGTTCGCGATCTGGGCCCCCGCGGTTGGCTGCGTGTGAGTGTTGGAAGTCCAGAAGAGAACGACGTCTTCCTCAAGGTCCTGGCCGAACTGGCACCATCGGAAGGTCATCATGTCGATCGGTTTGAGTGAACGAGCAGGCGCGGTCGGCGGTTCCGCGACCATGGCGGTTTCGGCCCGCGCCGGAGAACTGCGGGCAGCCGGATTCCGCGTCGTAAGCTTCGGCGCCGGCGAGCCGGATTTCGCCACCCCCGACCACATCGTCGAGGCGGCCCAGCGCGCCTGTGCGGACCCGGCCAATCATCGTTACACCTCGTCGGCCGGGCTGGCGGAACTGCGCGGCGTCATCGCCGAAACCGTGCTGACGGACACCGCACTCACGATCGACGACACGTCGATCCTGGTGACCAACGGCGCCAAGCAAGCCGTCTATCTCGCTTGCATGGTCCTCCTGAACCCGGGCGATGAGGCGCTGATCCCCTCCCCTTACTGGACCACCTATCCGGAGGCAGTACGGCTCGCCGGCGCGACACCCGTCCCGGTGCGCAGTGATTCAGCCCAGGACTACAAGGTGACACCCGGTGACCTGGACGCTCACCTCACGCCGCGCACAAAGGTGCTGCTTTTCGGGTCCCCCGCCAACCCGACGGGAACCGTGTACACGCCCGAGGAGATCCAAGCCATCGGAGACTGGGCGGCGCGGCGGGGAATATGGGTGATCAGCGATGAGATCTACCAGCACCTTGTGTACGACAACGCGGTGGCCTCGTCCATGCCGGTCGCGGCACCCAGTGTCAGGGACCAGTGCATCGTGATCGGTGGCGTGTCGAAGACATACGCCATGACGGGCTGGCGGGTCGGCTGGCTCTACGGCCCTGGCCCGGCGGTCAGGGCGGCCACGAACCTGCAGTCTCACATGTCCTCGAACGTCTCAAACGTGGCCCAGGTCGCCGCGGTGGCGGCGCTACGTGCGGGCCGTCCGGGTTTCGACGACGTCCTCGCCTCCTATGATCGGCGCCGCCACCTCATGGTCGACGTCCTCCAGGGAATCCGCGGAGTCGACTGCCCCACCCCAACGGGGGCCTTCTACTGTTTCCCCTCAGTGAAGCGACTGCTCACCCGCACGATCCTCGGTCAGTCGTTCGCCTCCACCGCGGAACTCGCGACGTTCATCCTGGAACAGGTGTCAGTGGCCCTCCTGCCCGGCGAAGCCTTCGGCGCCCCCGGCTGCCTGCGCCTGTCCTACGCACTGGATGACCGGAGTCTCCAAACCGGCCTCGAACGCCTTCAGCGACTCCTCAGCTCGCAGGACATCCCCCGCGCTCACGTGCACTGACGCCTCCCGACGCCGTGGGCCGAGTCCGCGCCGGGCACGTGCGCGACCCGGCCCACACCGACGCGTTCGGGAAGTGATTCTGCAGGAGACCGTCGCGCCATGCGCCGGCCTCGCTCAGCTCGACTCCTTGCCGCCGAACGTCCGTACCGCCTGGTCCACAGCGAAGCGGCTCGCATCGGCGCACGTGAGCCTGGCCATGCCGGCCTCCCTGTCGCATGGCTCACCCATGTCGTAGAGCCAGGCTGCCCGGCGGGCGAGAACGCGGGCCGCAGCGAGTCGGGCGGCGGCCTCGGCGAGCGGGAACGTGTTACCTCGGCTGGCGCCGACTGACCGCCCGGACGCCATTCGTTCATGCTCATGGCCGATCGCGGCCTCCACGGCGGCCCCGCCGAGCCCGAGCGCCTCGTGCGCGAGCAGGATCCGTTCGGGGTTGAGGACATCCGGGAGGCAGCGGAACGCTTCGCCTTCCTCTCCGATGCGAGCATCGGCCGGCACTCTCAGCCCGTCGATGAACCACTCGTAAGGGGAAACGGCGTTGCGCCTCGTCGTGAGGATCGGCCGCATCTCAACGCGAGTCGAGGCCAGGTCGACCAGGAACAGTGTCATACCGTCGGCAAGCCGATCGCCCTGCTCGCGCGGCGTCGTCCGCGCCACGAGCAGCACCTTTTCCGGCCGGGCGGCCACGGTGATCCCCGCCTGGCGGCTGTCGATGAAATAGAAGCCGCCCTCGCGCCGCGCGAGAGTGGAGGTCCACACTCTGTCGATGCCCAGGTCTGCCTCGGTCACGCCGAGACAGACCTGCAGATCTCCTTTGAGCGCCAGAGGAAGCACCTCCCGCCGCATCCCCTCGGAGCCGTGCTTGGCGATCACGTTCAACCCGACCATGGTCAGAAGCATCGTTCTGCACCCGTTCGTCCCGGCACCGGAAGCGATCGCCTCCTCCAGTACCAGAGCTGTCTCGATCATGCCGAGGCCACTGCCGCCGTATTCGGCAGGCACCGCAAGGCCGAGCCAGCCTGCATCGGCGAACGCTCGGTAGAACTCCCAGGGGAACTCACCTTGCTCGTCGCACTCGGTCCAGTAGGAGCGCTTGAAACGCCTGGCGGCATCCCGCACCGCGTCGCGAAGCTCGACCTGGGGATCAGTGAGATCGATCATGCTCCGCGTGTCCGTCGGCATCGCCCGAGAGTACCGACCGGGCGCCCGTCGCGACCAGACGCGGTGCGCCGCACCCACCGAGGCCGGGCACTGATCGGGCTGTGGTACGGGCAGGCGGCGTTTCTGGAGCAGACGGGATGGCCGATGGTGAACCTAGTGCCACCTGAAGTCGGATGGCCGCGTTACTGTTCTTCGCTCCCGGAACGACCACGCTGATCCCGTGCCCGATGAGGCGGGCACGGGAGGAGATCACCCCATGGCCACCAGCGCGGCGCCCGTCGAGCAGTGCCTGACCGGCACCCCGTGGGCGATTCGGCTCGGCCATGCCGCTACGGAGCGGCCCGCGCTGGAGATGTACGAGGCAGAGACGCTGGTCGACGTCGTCGTGCGGTCATCGGTGGCGCCGGAGATGCTGCGGGGCGCCCGCCGCGGCGTCTCCCGCGGACGCCCGTGCGCCATCGCCTGGGGCCGCCTGCCGGAAGATTCGACCCTCCCGGTGGTGCTGTTCACCGGCGGCCGATGGGCCGGCCGGAAACAGCGCGCCGAGGTGATCGCGGTCGGCGGGTTCTGCTGGCTGGCCATCGCGTACGGGCGGTTCACCACCGTCGGCGTCGAGCACCGCGGCACCTTGTGCGGACGCCTGCGCATCCGGCGCCCCCGCCGGTCGTGACGGTCGCCGCCGACGCGGGACGCGCGGCGGCGAGCGATCCCTTCCCTGATCCCCCGTCCGGCCGGCGACGGCCGACTTCCATCACGTCGAGATAGAAGGCACCAGGTCGTGAACCCCTCCTTGATCGGCCCCGGCACGAGACGGCACGTCACGATCGTGTCGGCGAGCGTCGGCGCCGGGCACGACGGCGCGGCGAGCGAGCTGGCCCGCCGGCTCGGCGAAGCCGGATTCACCGTCGACCGCCACGACTTTCTCGACCTCCTCCCAGCATCGCTCGGCCGCCTCCTGCGGCAGACGTACGCGCTGCAACTGCGGGCCGCCCCGGAGAGTTGGGAGCGGTTGTTCATCGCGCTGGACCGGCGCCGGAAACTCGCGGCGGCGGTACGTGCCCTGAGCGGGCTGGCCGCCCGTCGCCTCGCCCGTACGGCGGCGGGCTCCGACGTCGTCGTGTCGACCTACCCCCTCGCGAGCCAGGCGTTGAGCCGGCTGCGGCGGCGCGGCGAGCTCCGGGTCCCGGTCGTCACCTACCTCACCGACATGTCCGTGCACCCCCTGTGGATCGCCGAACGGGCCGACGCTCACCTGGCGCTGCACCCGGCGGCGGCGGCGCAGGCGCGACGGCTCGGCGCGGCTGACGTCCGGGTGTGCGCGCCCGCCGTACGACCCGGGTTTCGGCCCGCCTCGTCCGTCCTCGAACGGCGGCTGGCACGGCTGCGCTTCGGCCTGCCGGACGACGACCGCCTGGCCCTGGTGGTCGCGGGGGCGTGGGGATCCGGGGACGTGGCGGCCACCGTACGAGACGTGGCCGCGTCCCGGTTGGTCACGCCGGTCGTCGTGTGCGGGCGCAACACCGCGCTGCGGGAGGCGCTCGCCCGCTCCGGCGTCGGCGTCACGCTCGGCTGGGTCGAGGACATGCCGGCCTTGATGCGCGCCTGCGACCTCGTGGTTCAGAACGCCGGCGGCCTCAGCTCCCTCGAGGCGCTGGCGTCCGGCCTGCCCGTCATCAGCTACCGCTGCCTTCCGGGACACGGCAGGACCAACGCCGCCGCTCTGGAGGAGTCCGGGTGGGCACCGTGGGCACGCAGACCCGACGAGCTGCCCGAGGCGTTGTTCGCGGCGCTGACGGCACCCCGCGCCATGGGGTCCACCGGAGCCGCCGACCCGGCGGCGATCGTCGCCTCCCTGGCGACCGGACGAGACTCCGCGGCCACCGGCCGACCCGCGTCCATGGAGCTTTCCGAGATGGTGGAGGCGTCCCGATGAGCGCCACGCGTCTCGCCGTGACGGCGGCAGGTGTCCTCGCCACCGCGCATGCCGCGCCGGCCGTCACGTCGATCGGGCCGCTGCGCCGGCGGCTGTTCCCCGGGCTGGCCGGCGTCGGCGAGCCCGGCCATGTGGCGCTCACGTTCGACGACGGTCCGGACCCGCGCTCGACGCCGGCGTTCCTGGCCGCCTTGCGGGAGTACGGGGTGAAGGCCACCTTCTTCCTGCTCGGCCGGATGCTCAGGGCCGCCCCGGAGCTGGGCCGGGAACTCGCCGAGTCCGGACACGAGATCGCCGTCCACGGATGGGAGCACCGCTGCATGCTGCTGCGTGGGCCCGCCGCGACGTACGACGACCTGGCCCGGGCGATGGAGTCGATCGTCCAGGTCACCGGGACGGTGCCGCGATGGTACCGGCCCCCCTACGGTGTGCTGAGCTCCTCGGCCTTGCGGGCGGCCGGCCGCCTGGGCCTCACACCGGTGCTCTGGACGAACTGGGGCCGGGACTGGACGCGCGCGGCGACCCCCGCCTCCATCCTCGCGACCCTCACGCGCGACCTCGGCGGTGGAGGAACCGTGCTCCTCCACGACTCCGACTGCACATCAGCACCCGGCTCATGGAGGAACACGCTCGACGCGCTGCCGCCGCTCTTGGAGGGGATACGCGACCGCGGCCTGTCGGTCGGTCCCCTACGCGACCACGGGCGGAACGCGCCGCGACAAGGCCCTCGGCCTTCCGCCCCGCCCGGCGCAGGCCCAGGACGGGGTGGCCGTTGAGCTCCTCTTGGAGCAGCTTCCAACGCCGGCGTGAGAAGCGCCGCGACGGCACGGGCGGTCCCGTCTCGCCGTGCCCGGCCAGCAGACCGTCAACGCCACGCCCAGCACCCGCACCTGCACCACCACCGGCCGCCCGTCGACCGGAACATCGGCCACGGTCCGCTCGCATCACCCATGCGCGTGAGCAGCCTCGACAGCACATCCCGGGCACGGAACCGGCACCTCCCGGCTCCGGGCCCGCACCCGAATCAACCCACCCTCATCCGCCACATCGTCGATGACCAGGCCGGACAGGCCCGAGAACACCACATTGACCAGCCCGCCGCCCTCGACCGCCCCTCAGCGTGCGATCGGCCGTCGCCGCGACGGGCTCGGCTTCGCGCGTCGAGCCGGATCTCGGAGGTCCCGCTGATGGCCGCGTCGGGCCGGTAGACGAGGGCCGCCGAAGCTCACCGGCTCCGGACCGTTCAGCACCGCTGCGCCCAGAACGCCCGCGGCTCCGGGTGAGCATTTCACCCGCTGGAGGCCGGTCTCCCGGCGGCCTCGGCGCACGGAGATCGGCCCCGGCACCCCTGCCTCACCGTGCACGCGCCGGGCATCGAACCGGCCCGCGACCGCGGCGCGGTCGCGGGCCCGGCGGTCGGGCGGTCGGCCCGCGGGGGACGGACCGGGGCCGGGGTCCCCCGCGCGGCCTCGGGGTCGGGGTTCCGGAGGGCCGGCTCCTCGGTGGGATTGGGGCCGACGTCGAGCACCACCGGGCCATCCGCCCACAGGAATGCATGGTGGACGTACCCGCATCCCTGAGATGTGTCAGAAATAGTTGACATGTGACAGGGCCAGCTGTCTACTTGGCCCCAGGAAGGTCCAGAAGGGGGTGCGATGGGCGAGGTTCCGGCGGCGCCGACCGGGGACGAGTTGCTGACGGTCCTCGCGGCGCTCGGCAATCCGCATCGACTGCGTATCGTCGCCGCGCTCGCCGAGGGCGGACGCAACTACGTCAGCCGGCTCGCGCGGGAACTGGGGATCGGCCGCCCGCTGCTCCACATGCACCTGCAGCGCCTGGAGGCGGCCGGGCTGGTGACCGGTTCGCTGGAGCTGTCGGAGGACGGCAAGGCCATGAGGTTCTTCGAGGTCGCGCCGTTCACGCACGTGCTGACACCTGACGTCGTCGTCGACGCGGCCCGGACGATCAGCAAGGAAGGGAAGCGACCGTGAAGGAGAAGGCGACATGAGCCAGGACTGGGCGGGGGTGGTCGGCGCCGCCGGCGTCTTCCTGCTCCTCATCGTGGTCGTCTGGCAGATCGCCGCGACGTGGCGGGCCCGGATGCTCGCCGCCCGCGAGGAGCAGTACAGGCGGCTCGCCGCCAAGTACGCCGAGTTGCTGGAGGACAACGTCGAACTGCAACGGCACACGCTGAGGGAACTGGAGCAGGCCCGCACCTCGATCGTCTCGATGGAGAAGATGATGCGCTCCATCGACTAGCACCGCCCGCGGAGCCGTACGGCCGGGAGCGGGAACTCCCGGCCGTACCGATGGAGAACACAGCAGGCACCAACCCGTACGCCACGGCAGGTCCTCACACCTGCAGCGCCGTGGCACGGACCCATGCGCCCTTGCGCCGGCCGGAGGCCGGCCGCACTCCACATTCAGGAGACTACTCATGAACGCGCTGCTCAAGCGAGCGGCGAGCGCCCCCGGCGGTCGTCGCTCCAAATGGCTCGTCCTCGCCGCGTGGCTGGTCCTGGTCGTCGTGCTCGGTCCGCTCGCGGGCAGGCTCGGCGACGTCGAGGACACCGGCGCCAACGCCTTCCTGCCGGGCGGAGCCGAATCCGCGCAAGTCAACACGGAGTTGGAGAAGTTCCGCACGGACGAGGTCATGCCGGCCGTGCTCCTCTACACAGGCCGCGACGCGGCCGCCACCGCCGCCGCCGAGCGGACGGCCCTCGCACGGTTCGCGGCCCTGGGCGAGCGGGTGTCGCCGCCCATCCCATCCGAGGACGGCAAGGCCGTGATGACCGTCGTCCCCCTGTCCACCGAGGACGGCGATGTCACCGCCACCGTCGACGAGATCCGCCGGCTTGCCGGGGACGGTGCACCGCCCGGGGTGGACGTCGCCGTCGGGGGGCCGGCCGGGTCACTCACCGACCAGGTCGCCGTCTTCGACTCGCTCGACGCCACGCTGATGATCGCCACCGCCCTGGTGGTGGCCGCCCTGCTGCTGATCACCTACCGCAGCCCGTTCCTGTGGCTGCTGCCGCTGCTCTCGGTCGCCTTCGCCGCGGTCCTCACCCAGGTGGGCACCTACCTGCTCGCCAGGTACGCGGGGCTCCCCGTCAATCCGCAGAGCTCCGGCATCCTGATGGTCCTCGTCTTCGGCGTCGGCACCGACTACGCCCTTCTGCTCATCGCCCGCTACCGCGAAGAACTGCACCGTCACCAGGACCGGCACGAGGCCATGCGGATCGCTCTGCGCCGCTCGGGTCCTGCGATCCTCGCCTCCGCCGGCACCATCGCGGTGGGCCTGGCCTGCCTCGTCCTGGCCGACCTCGACTCGGCCCGTTCCATCGGCCTGGTCGGCGCGGTCGGCGTCCTGTGCGCCCTGCTCGCGATGATCAGCGTTCTGCCGGCCCTGCTGGTCGCCACGGGCCGCTGGGTGTTCTGGCCCTTCGTCCCGCGCGAAGGCACGCCCGCCCGCAGTGCCGTCACCGTATGGTCCCGGATCGGCGCCGCCATCGCCCGCAGACCCCGCCGGGCCTGGACGGCAGCGCTCGCCGTCACCGGCGTCCTCGCGCTCAGCGCGACCGCCATCGACCTGGGCCTGCGGCAGGCCGAGATGTTCCAGGACAAGCCCGAGTCGGTCATCGCCCAGGAGGGGATCTCAGCGCACTACCCTTCCGGCGCGTCCGACCCGGCGACGATCGTCACCAGCGCGGAGAAGGCGGCCGCGGTCAAGGCCACGGCGTCCGCGGTGACCGGCGTCTCCCGAGTCGAGGACGGCGACCGCACGCCCGACGGCCGGCTGGCCACCCTGTCGGTCGTGCTCAAGGACGCCCCGGACAGCCAGGCGGCCGAGGACACCATCGACGCCCTCCGCGACGCCGTGCACCAGGTCGACGGCGTGGACGCGCTCGTCGGCGGCACCACCGCCCAGACCCTCGACACCCGACGGGCGACCGCCCGCGACCTGAGGACCGTCATCCCGGTGGTCCTCGCCGTGGTGCTGCTCGTCCTGGTCTGGCTGCTGCGGGCGCTGGTCGGCCCGCTGCTGATGCTCCTCACCGTCGTCGTCTCATTCCTCGCCGCGCTCGGCGCCTCGAACCTGCTCTTCGAGCACGTCTTCGACTTCGCCGCCATCGACTGGTCGCTCCCCCTGCTGGGGTTCGTCTTCCTCGTCGCCCTCGGCATCGACTACAACATCTTCCTGATGCACCGCGTACGAGAGGAGGCCGCCCGCATCGGCCACACCCGCGGCCTACTGGAGGGCCTGACCAGCACCGGAGGCGTCATCACCTCCGCGGGCATCGTGCTCGCCGCCACCTTCGCCGTCTTCGCCGGACTGCCGATGGTGACCATGGTCCAGATGGGCGTCGTCGTCGGCATCGGAATCCTGCTGGACACCTTCCTGGTCCGCACCATCCTGGTCCCCGCCCTGGCGCTCGACCTCGGCCGCTGGTTCTGGTGGCCCGGCCGCCTCTTCCAGGACCTGGGCGACTCCGCCATCACCGGGGAGGCACCGCACGCGTCGGTGTCCGGCTCACCGGCATCGAGTGCGCCCAAGCCGGAGTGAACGAGCGGTCGTGGGAGCACCATGAACATGGACGGCGCGGTCCGGGAGTGCCGGGGTCGACGCAGCCGCGTCGAGTCCAAGGCCTTCCCATCCCGGCGGTGGCCGGACGGCCGGAGACAGGGGGCCATGTCGGGCTCCGAGGCCGCGAACACGCCGAACGCTTCGTCCTCGCGCGGCCAGGCCATTACGAGAGACCCCTGACGGCCGGGTCGAGTGGTGATCAACCCGTCTGCCAGGGGTCTCTCTACGCCATGGCCCAAGGGACGCATCGCGATCACGCCGTGACCAGCGGGTCGCCACTGGAGGATGGAACAGAGTCAGTGGTGGATCCCTCGCTCGGGCTCGGCCCCGGCAGCGCGGCCAAGCGGCTTCTTCACCGCGCGTACCGGGTTGCCGTACTACGACTCCACAGGGGAGGTCAGTTGATGATCCTCGGTGTACAGGAAACTGAAGCGCCCGTACGGCGCCGTGTCGCCGTTGACGTAGAAGTCCATGACGTCTCCGTCCACCTGCATGTTGTCCGACCACTTGAACTGGACGTGAAGTTTTCCGTGTGCGTGGCGGCCGAGCATCGACCGTGGAATGGCCAGGTGCAGCTCCCGACCCGATGTCCGGTAGCGCACCTCGCCGACCTCCCGCCAATGCCAGCCACCTCTGCTGGTCTCCAGGACGGTCTTGTTCGAGTCGCGCCGGATTCGGTTGACGACGAACTCGTACCCCTCCCAGCCGCTTCCGGAATCACCATCGATGTTGAGGAACAGGGTCATCCAGTTCTTGTCGGCGTCCTGGCCGGTGATGGGTTGCGCGGTGCGCACGTAGAAGTAGATGTGCTGCGCGTCGCGGGCCACCTTGGCGATCTCGAAGTCGTTGCGGCCGGTCTTGTTCGTGAGCGTGACGTCACCGAACCCGGGGTGGTCGCGCGGCTGCGCGTCTCCTACGAACCCGCGATAGGTCGGACCCACACCATCCCACTGGTCGAAGGCGCCGGCCACGTCGATCGACTGGCGGGCGCTGGGGCGGGCCTGTGCGCCCAGTCCCTTGTACCGCCGGATGAAAGCGACCATCTGGAGGTAGTAGTTGTCGTTGAAGCCACCCTTCATCGGCCCGACGTCGCGGCTGAACTCCGCGGTGGCGCAGTCGACGAAGAAGACGGGACGTTCCGGCGGGCGCGTCTCGTTGTTCCAGCCCGGGAACTGGCCGGCCCCGCGCTGCGCCACCCACTCGTTCCACTCCAAGAGCATGACGATCTTCGGGTCGACCTGGAGGGCGCGCTCCCACTGCTCGGTGAACTGGTGGCCCCGGGTGTACGCGTCGGGAGCGGGGTCGAGGGCGCCGTCGTGGAAGCTGCGCGACCAGTTGTCGCCGTACCCGTAGAACGGCTGGTCGCTGAACGGGAAGTTGTTGTGCACCGCCGCAGCCACCGGGACGATCTCGGGCTCGCCGCCTACGTAGAACACCTCCTGCGGCTTCTGGAAGCTGATCCACGGAAACGCCAGGGGCTTGGTGGGCTCGTTGGGCCACTGGTCCCGGCGGAAGGTGAAGAAGTCTCGAACCTCCTGCGACACCTGGTCCGGATCACCGATGATCAGCGGTTTCCCCTCCCACCGGAACCAGAGCTCTGGGAACAGACCGGACTTGTAGAACGCCTCGTAGTCGGCCCGGATCACGTTGCCCGAGTTGGTGTGGGTGTAGAAGACGATCTTCGGAACGTTCCAGCCCTGCCGCCTGACGTCGTCGAACACCTCCATCAGCCGGCGCATGTTGTCGACGTTGGGGAACGCGTTGGTCTGATCGATGACGAGGAAGTCGACCTGCGCGTCGGCCAGCATCTGCGCGTCTCGGCGCAGCACCCAGGCGTCGTCGCTGAAGTAGTAGTCGAACAGCGGCTCGCCCCAATGGTGCATCGCCCCAACGGGACCCCACGCCGGGTGGCCGGAGTCGTGGACCGCCTCCGGGTGGTTCTCGAGGATCTGAGTGATGTCGTACGGACCGGAGGTGCCGTGCTGGCCCAGCCAGACGGGGTAGAAGATTCCGACGTACCGGTCCGTGCGAGGTGCCCGCACCTCCCCGAACTGCGGCAGCGTCCGGCCGAGCCCGTCAGTGGCCGTCAGGGAGCCGAACTCATACGGTCCCGGCGGCGGCTTGGGCGGCTCCTGCGCGGGCAGTTTCCCGGTGGCCGGGCTCGCGATCGCCGAGGTGACCCCCATCGACGACGCCGCACCGGCCGCTGCCAGGCCCGCCGCGCGCCGACCAAGAACCGGACCGCTGGTCGTCGCTTCCGGCGTGCATCCATACCTCGACGCCAACGCCCTTCCCGCCGGGAGGTGAACGGATTTTAACGTTTTAATGCATGCGCGAAGACATTAGGTCGGCGAACGTCACTCCGTCAAGAGTCACCTTTGACCGGCCTGCCGCCGACACTTGCAAGAATGGCTCTGAGCTGGGAATACTCGACCCAGAGAACAAGACCTTCACTCCCGGACAGCCGCTGGGCGACGGTCCCGGTCGTTGACACGTTTTAATCAGCCGTCACCGTGAGCGCCTGTTCCGAACTCCCGCGGGCGACGCCGGCTGCGCGCAGCATGCGGACGCGAGGGCCACGGTGGCGTGGGCCGGCGGACGGGGGTGATGTCGTGCGTCAACCGGCATGTCCCTACTCGTTGGGGACTTCCGCCCAGACGTTGTCTCCTTCGGATGTTCGGGTGGGCGATCTGGCTGGTCCGGTGATCGGCGGAGGCAGCGGCTTCCACGGGCGCGCATTGGCGAGGCCCTGATGAGGCCGATGCTCGTAGCAGAAGGTCTCGAACTCGCGGAGTACGTGTGGAGGAGGCCCCGACCTCCCGCGATCAGGTCGCGGCGCCGAGACGCGGGATCGCGAAGGCGCTCGCCGCGGTCACGTTGGCCGGTCGCAGCGGCCCATCATCCCGCGGCGACCTGGTCGTCCCAGGATCCCTGGGGCGGTGCGCCCGTCAGCGGAGTGGTGTCGAGGTACCTGGGCTCGAGAACGCGCTCGGTGAACTTCCAGCCATCCGGAGTGCGCTGGTAGCGGTCGTGGAACAGGCCGTACATGACGACCGACCTGCCGTCGCGCTGGCGACCGATCTCGAAGACGTAGTCCCGGCCGGTCGCGGTGTCGCCATCGATCAGAATCGTGCCCGAGTGCGAGTTCTGCACCCAGAACTCCCACGCACGCTGCAGACGTTCGATCCCGACGCGGATATTCTTCCGCCCGACGAGCTCGACGCTGGCGAAGGGGAGTTGCCACACCGCGTCCTCGGTGAACAGCGACGCGAAACGGTCGTAGTCGCCGAGCATGGGCGCGTCGACGTGCTCGCCGCGCAGCGCCTCGATCTCGACGCGGTCAGCGATGGCCGCAAAGTCACTCATCCATGTCCTCCGTGATGTCGCCGAGTGCTCTCCTCAGCTGAGTGCTCTTCTCAGTGGTATGACCAGACAGCCCCTCGGAATGTGAGTCGGCATGCCACCCACCGCGGCTGTGCCGGGCCGGTTCGGCGGGCCGGCGCCGGCACGGTCAGTACGATCGCGCCGAGCGGTTCCACGACACCGATGAATCGCTGTCGCATCTGCGAGAGTCGGCGCGCCGCACGTCCACTCCCATGGAGGCCGTGTCGGTCTCGCTGTCGCGCATGAGGCGGAACGCCCGTCCGGGCCGTCCGCGCAGAGGTGCTCGACGTCCCCGAACGGGACACCGGCCACCACCAGGCCGGACGCGTCGGTGAACTCGTGCCCGGCCGGCGAGAACGGCGTCACCGAGGCGCATCCACGTCGGGGACCACGAGGTCACCGAGCACCGCCATCCCGTCCACCGGGGTCCTGGTGACGACATCATGGTTCGGCCGCGCCGGCGAGCAGATCGCGAACACCTGGGTGCTGAGGTCATTCCGGGCGTCACCCCACTCCGCCGGGTCCGCGGCTCCAACAACGTCGAGGCCCCCGGAGGTGGCCCCGCATCGCCGCCCTCGGCGGCGATGCGCCGGTGGCCGGTCCTCAGGTCATGAGAACGGCTGGAGTCACGGCTTGGACGCGGCCGATGTGGAAGACCCTCTCGTCGTCGCGCATCCGGCACCAGGCGGAGAGGAAGGGGGCGTCGACCTTGACCTTCTCGATCACACGGGTGGTGGGATTGCCCTCGGCGTTGACGTAATCGATGCCGACGGCAGCGCCCGTCCGCACTGCGTGGACCAGCATGCGCCGTTCGGAAACCGACAGGTGCGGAGCGAGGTCCGCCATGCCGGCCCCGACGACGTCCGCTTCGGCGGGCGGTTCCCGTGGCGTTCCGTGCAGCCGGGCGGCCAGGTCGATCGGCGTGCGCGGCCGGGAAGCCTCGTCTTTCCTGGCCGAATGCTTCATGCGGCGTGAGGGGCGCGCCGGCGCGTGTTCGATCAAGGGTGCGCCACCGTCGCCCGCACCGACCGGTACGTAACCGGCAGCCCGGAGAGCCGCGAGGGTCCGGTCCACCGGCTCGGCGCTGGCGAGCACCGTGGGCGCCAGTTCTCGGAGCTTCAGCCGGCGCAGCCCTCGATGGGCCAGGATCTCGGCGAGCAGCGCGGGACGGGAGCAGCAGATCGCGCAGGCGAACGCGGTGACGGTGACCTCGCCGTGCCTGCGGGCGACGTCGTCGATCAGGTACGCCAGCGGCTGCGGCAGGTCGGTGCCCGCCGCCGCCTCCAGGTCGGAGCGGATCCCTTCGGCGAAGCGGCCCTCGTCCAGGGCGCGCCGCACGCTGGCCATGCTGAACCTCCAGACCGAGGCGGTGCCCCGGGATTCGCGATCGGCGACCAGATCCAGCAGCCCGGCCAGCCACGGCGCGGGCGGCCCGGGGACCACGGCCGTGAGGTCGCTCTGCAGGAGTACCCGTCCGCAGGACGCTTCCAGCGCGGCCGCGACGGCCTCGTCCAGCGTCGGGGCGTCGGCGCCCGCCAGCACGCGTCCGGTCGCAGTGAGCATGCCTTGGGCGAGCACACCGAGCAGTTCCGCCTCCTGCCAGACGGCCGCGATGTAAGGCGGTGCCAGCTCGGCGTCCTCGAACAGAAGCGGGGACCGCCATGTCACCGCCGCGACCAGTTGCTCGGGTCCGGTCGCGCCGCGCCCTCCGGGGAGGCTCGCGAGGCTTTCGAGCACCGCGGCGCGAAGCCTGGGCGCCGCTGGATCGTACGCCCGAGTGTCCAGAGGCGTGCTTCGGCCCTCCTCCGGGTGGTTCAGCATCGGAAGGCGCGGCATCCGCGCCCAGGTACGCAACATGGACGCCAAGCGCGTGGCGGCCGGCATCGGGTCACCGCCTTCAGCCGTCGGGACGAGCGCACCCTCACGCCAGTCCAGCAGCCCCTCGGCCGCGGCCATTTCCAGCCAGAGCCGGACGGCGTCCTCGGAGCCCCCTGTCCGCTTGGCCGTCCGCCGCATCTCTCGGACACCGACACCACCGGCCTTCAGACGGGTCGGCGGCTCCGAGGCGCAGGACCGGAGAACCGCTTCCATCTGCTCTACGGCGCGCGCCGACGCTGCGGCGAACTCCGCCGTCACCGCGCCCTCCGACGCCGCGGTCGTGTCGACGGACGGCGCGGCCGGTGTGAAAGGCGCCTGATAGGACGGGCCTCGCAGCGCCAGTGCCACCTCCGCGGGCATGAGCGGCTCCAGCCAGTCGGGCTGGACGAGCAGTCCCCGGGCCAGCGCCCAGGCATACGGGCCTTCCTGACCGAACAGGTGAATGCCCTGGTAGTCGTCCACGCGGCCGGCGCGTGCGATCTTCTCGATCCGGCTCCGTTCCCGTTGCGGCGCGGCGGCCGCGACCCGCCGCACCCGTTCCGCGTCACCCAGACCCGCGAGAGCCGCGTCCAGGAGCTCGGCCTTGCGCTTCCCCGTCGGCTCGACATCCAGACCGCGGACGATCCGGCGGAGATCCTCGGCTCTCAGGTGCGGCAGCAGAACGGCGGCCGATGGCCCCAGACCGAGCGGTCCGTCCCCGATCGGCCATTCCCTCAACGGCTTCACGAGATGCAGCAGATCATCCGCCGACCATACGAGGCCGCGCCGGACGAGTTCGTCCAGCACCCTCTCGAAGTCGTCCGGCGCGGCGCCGAGCAACGCCTCGGCGGCCGCCCTCGCCGCAGTGCCGCCGAGGGCCGCGAGCACCTCCGCGAACTGCACCATCGGCAGATCGCAGGCGGCGAACGCCGCCATGACCCCGCGCGGGCCGGAGAGCCGTTCCGCGAGCTCACCCAACGTCAACGGCTCCGGGTCGGCCAACGCGTCCGGCCGCTCGGTCAGCAGGCCGGCGAGCTCCTCCCGGCTCAATCCCGCCAGCCAGGTGCTCAACGACCCCGTCACATCTTGTTCCTTCGGCGCCACTCGCCCACGATGCCACCGCGTGCGGCCGTCCCGCGAGCCGAACAACAGGTCCGTACCGAGCCGACCCGCGATCGTGTTCCGGGTGAGCGAGGGCTCCGCAGCATCGGGCAGCACGAAAATCAGACTCGAAGCGAACAGGCCAACATAAATGACACGCAGCGCGCTGCACTGCACGCAAGCCGAGGCACCATCGCCCACCAGGGCACCTACGGCGCTCACACCACCCACCGACCCGGCCGGCCGCTAAGAGATCCAGCCAACGGTGCGCCTGATGCAGCCTCTGTCCGGTCTCGCGGGTGTCGAGCCAGGATCAAGATGATCCCCGGCAGAGTCCTCCGGCGGGTTCGCAGTCGCGGTCGTCTCTGTGGCGTCGGTCAGGGGCAGACTTTCCGGTACCTGGGTCCGGTCGGCACGTACTGGGTCCATTCCTGAGGTGTCAGCGTGCGGCGGGCGGCTGCGCAGACGGAGCCGACAAGGTCAGCGGGCATCGCCACGTCCCACAACCGCACCGTCTCGTCCACGCTCCCGGTGGTCAAGGTGCGGCCGTCCGGACTGAAGGCCACCGACTTGACTATGCCGGTGTGGCCGGTGAGGGGTTCGCCTATCGGACGGCGGGCGCCCACGTCCCACAACCGCACGGTTCCGTCGGTGCCGCCGGAGGCCAGGATACGGCCGTCCGAACTGAAGGCCACCGAACTGACGACGCTGGTGTGGCCGGTGAGGGCGCCGATCTGGCGGCGGGCTCGCACGTCCCACAACCGCACTGTGGGGCCGTCGTGGCTGGTGGCCAGGGTGCGGCCATCGGGGCTGTACGCCATCTCACTGACGGTCGGGGTCCGAATGGTGCCCGCGGGCAGGAAGCTGTTGGTGAGGACGTTGATGAGCGCGGCCCGGCTTTCGGGGCCTTTCTGCAATCGCCAGGCAGCGGCGGCGAGCAGGGCGGATACCGCCGGGTCGGTGGACTGCTGGCTTTGGGTGATGAGTTGGCGGGAGACAACGGCGTCGCGCTGGCGGTTGGCGGTCTGTTGTGCCCGGACCGCCCATCCCGTCGCGGTCAGGGACAGCAGTGCGGTGACCGCCAGGACCAGGGCGATGGTGCGGGTACGGCGGGTGCGGATGGTCTGGGCACGGGTGCTGGCATCCAGCAGGCCGCGTTCGATCCGGTCGGGGGACGGCCGGTGCCCGGTGGTGATCCAGTGCAGGGCCTGGTCCAACCGGGCGCCGGTCAGCACGTCGCCGCGGCGCCGTCCGTTGTCGTCCCAGACCCCGGCGGTTTGGCGGACGCGGTGGTGGACGGCCGGGTCCTGCTGGTGGTTCTCGGTCCAGTCCCGCAGGCGGGGCCAAGCCCGAAGCACCGCGGGTCGCGCCAGGACCACCTGTTCGCCGGTGAGGGTCAGCAGGGGCGCGAAGGCTCGCACCACCCGCTCCAGCGCCTCCCCTTCGGCGGGGTCTGGGCGGTCGAACAGTTCCGCGGCCGGCACCGGACGCACCGACCAGCTTCCGTGGTCTGCGGGGACCAGGCAGCGCAGGAACACCTCCGGAACCAGGGACTGCTCGTCCGATGGCAGGGCGGTGTAGGCGTCCTCGGCGAGCCTGCCCAGCGCCGGGTCGCCCGGCGCCCACCCCGAAGCGGCCCGGCCAGCTCAGCCCCCCGATTGACCAGGTCGCGCAGGTCACCGGCGCGCGCAGCGAGTCGGGCAGCACTGACAGATCGGGGTCGCAGGTCCGCACCTGGTGAGCGATCTGCGGCAGGTCACCGCCGGTGAAGGCGTGCCGGCCGGTGGCCGCGAACACCATGATCGCGCCCCAGGCGAACACGTCGGCCTCGGCACCGGCGCGCTGCCCCGCATACACCTCCGGCGGCATGTACCGCAGCGTCCCGACCAGCCCGCCGCCCTGGGTGGCCGAGCCGGTGTCCAGTACTCGGGCGATCCCGAAATCGATCAGCCGGGAACCATCGGGCCCCAGCATCACGTTGCCCGGCTTGAGATCGCGGTGCACCACCTTGGCCTGGTGGATCGCCGCCAGCGCGACGGCGATCCCCACCCCCAGCCGGTGCCGATCGTCCCCGCCGAGCCGGCGCGGCTCCCGTCCGTCCGCACCGTTGACGGTGCCCTGCAGGCTCAGCCCGTCGATGTACTCGCTGACGATGTAGGGCCGCGGCGGCTCCAGGTGCACCTGCAGGATCCGGGCGGTGCAGAACGAGGCGACCCGCTGCGCCGCGCGCGCCTCGGCCGCCATCCGCTCAAGTTCCCGCGGCGATTCCGACGCCCCGTGCAGGACCTTGATCGCCACCCGGCCCCCGTCGGGCCCGTAGGCGTCGTACACCACGCCCTGCCCGCCGGCCCCCAGCCGTCCCGCCAGCCAGAACTCCCCGATCCGCTCCGGATCCCCCGGCTCCAACCGATCCACCACGCGCCATCACCCCCGGGCTCTTCCACGGGGCCGGTCAGCCGCCGACTGCCTCACAGCACCACGGTCAAGAATCGCGATCTACAGGCTGTGACGTCACCAGAACGGGCAGAGTTCACCGGGGACCTCGAGCGCGCATCTTCGGCTGGCCAATACGCACCGCACAACTGTTCTCCGGAGGCAGGACGGCCACTGCAGGACGGTGACGCCGGAGCCGCGGACGTCCTCGATCAGCTGCCAGGTGTCGCGACGGGCGCGCGCGGGTCGAGGCCGGTGGTCAGCTCGTCCAGGACGACGATCCGGGGGCGGCCGATGAGGGAGAGGGCGATGAACAGGCGCTGCTTCTGGCCGCCGGACAGCCGGGCCGTTGGTCGCCCCGCGTCCCAACCGGCTCACGAAAGTTCGAGGCTCACACACGACCGCAAACCGGGGAACGTCAGGGTGTCCGCGCGCCGGAGGGAGGCTTGAGATGTCGTCAGAAGGCCTCACTATGACGCGGTCGTCGAGCCCGACATGTCATTTGCTCGGCTGGGGAACCCTGCAGTTGGCGGTGGGGTTGAGACCGATGTAATTGAGCGGACCCGAGGCCCAGGTGATTCCGATCGTGGCGATTTTGGCGCAGCTGCCGTCGAATCGGGTGTAGTAGTGGCGCTGTCCCGCGGCGAGCGCTCCAATGATCAGCCAGGCGACGAGTATCCACCGTCCGGACCTCATCGCTACCTCCAGTGACCGCTTCGCCGACCTGGGGTACGACAGTAACGACAAGATCGTGCATAGTTAAGCAAGTCGGGCCGGGTGTGTCATGTCACCAACGTCCCGCGCGGCCCGCCGACGGGCTCGGAAGCCGCGCGCCCGGCTACCCGGTTCAGCCCGCGCGACGGCACCGCCGACGAGATCCACTCCTACGATCTCGGCGAACCGCTGCGCCCGGACCGGTGCTTCGCTTGCCTGTTTGAAGCTTGGCCAGGTTCGCACGTTCACCGTGGACCGGCCTTGCCGTTCCGCGTCCGCCAGAGCCGACCGGAGCATCGCGCCGATGTACCGCATGGTCGCCGCTCCGACCGTCCGGCGGCGCGGGGAGTCCGCCTCAGCCACCCCGGTGACCACGAGTCGGAGGTGAAAGTCCACAGAACGCAACAATTGATAGCACGGAACCCCTTTCCGAAGCGGTTCGGATCCCGCAGTATGTCCAAGATCGACTACTGGTGGGGCCGGGCGCCGGAGGAGGTGGCGGATGAGCGAGCAGGACGGTCGCGCATGGCTGGAGGACGTTCTCGCCGCAAAGCGGGAGCGGGGCCGGCCGTCGTTGATCGGCTATCTGCCGATCGGCTATCCCAGCGTGCAGGCCTCGATCGAGACCATGTTCACCATGGTCGAGGCCGGTGTGGACATCGTCGAGATCGGCCTCCCCCACCATGATCCGGTCATGGACGGCCCTGTGATCAGACAGGCCACCGAGAGCGCGCTGCGGGGCGGGACCCGGATCGCCGACCTGTTCACCGCCGTGACGGCCCTCGCCTCGGCGGGAGTCCCCGCGGTCTGCATGACGTACTGGAACCCCGTGGAGCGGTACGGGGCCGAGCGGTTCGCGCGCGATCTCGCCATCGCGGGAGCCTGCGGGGTGATCGTCCCGGATCTGCCCAGCGGCGAGGCGCCGGAATGGACGGCGAGCACCGACGCGCACGGGCTCGCCAGGATCCTCGTCGTCCCGCCAGACGCCTCCGACGAGCAGATCTCCCGTATCGCATCGGCCTGCACCGGCTTCGTCTACGTGGCAGGCCGTCTCGGTCCCACCGGCTCCGGCGCGGTGGACATCGCCCGGGCGAAGAACCTCGTCAACCGGGTGCGCCGGGTCACGACCACCTACGTCTGCGTCGGCTTCGGCATATCCACCCCCGCCCACGCCTCCGGAGTCGCGCCTCTCGCCGACGGCGTCATCGTCGGCACCGCCCTCGTCGCGTGCGTCGCCGCCTCGTCGCCCGACGCCGGGCTCACCCGCCTCACCACCCTGATCGACTCCCTCGCCGCCGCCCTCCGCACCCCGGCCCTCACCCCCCGGGCCACCGCCTGCGACGCTCCCCCGAGCCGGCTCCAGGACGTCCCGACGGGCCGAACCGGGCCCCGCACCCACCCTGGTCACACCTCGAAGCCGGGCACTCTCCAGCCGCCCACGCCGTTCATACCGCCCACAGAACCAGCGGCCAGGCCCACCGGAGCAGTCAGCAACGCCCTCCTGCACGAGTGAATCCCCGAGCTCGCATCCCGATGGCGGCATCACCGAGCGCTTCCCATCAGGTGGCCAGAGATGGTCCCTGCGCGAAGTGGTCGGCCAGCGCCCAACCGGGACCGCGCGGCTGTGACCTCCCGCAAGCCGGCGCGGCCGAGCCCGGGCACCGCCTGATCTACCACCGAGAGCGACAGAATCGACGACCGTACACTTCCCGGCCAGCTGGCACCCCAGGAGCCGCAGGCCCGCGCCCCCGCCGGGGGCATCACGCTGGTCAGGCCTTGGCGCGCTGCTGCTTGAGGCGGAGTTCCTCTTCGCGGACTTTGGCTCGGGTGGCCCGCTCGCGTTCCAGCCAGTCGGGGTTTTCGGCCTTCAGGTTCTCGATCTCGGCTGTGGTGAGGGGGCCGGTGATGCCGGCGCGGGCCAGACCCGAGGCGGAGACACGGAGCTTGGCGGCGACGACCTGGCGGGGGTGGGGGCCCTCGCGGCGAAGCTCGGCGAGCCAAGGGGGCGGATCGGCCTGGAGCGCGTTCAACTCGTCCCGGGAGACGGGGCCTTCCTGGAACTCGGCGGGCGCTGCCGACAGCAGGATCCCCAGCTTCTTGGCCGCGGTCGCGGACTTCATGGTCTGCGGGGTCTTCGCCTTGGACGTGCTCATGACCTCAAGGGTAGCCAGCGGAAGGGGGCTGCCCGGACGCGACTAGGCTGAGGGAGTGACCGAAGGTGAGTTCCGGCTGGCCTACGTGCCGGGGGTGACGCCCGCGAAGTGGGCGGGGGTGTGGGCCGAGCGGGTGCGGGATGTGCCGCTCCGGCTGGTGCAGCTCCCCGCCGCCGAGGTCGTCCCCCTGCTGCGGAAGGGTGATGTGGACGCGGCGTTCGTACGCCTGCCCGTCGACCGCGAGGCCCTCCATGTGATCCCGCTGTACCTGGAGACGACCGTCGTGGTGGTGCCCAAGGCTCACACGGTGGCCGCGGTGGAGGAGGTGGAGCTTGCCGATCTCGCCGACGAGGACGTGTTCGAGCCGCTCGACGAGGTCCTGGCCTGGGGCGACCGCCCCGGGCAGCCTGCCTTCACCCGTCCGGAGAACACCGCCGATGCGATCGAGTTGGTGGCGTCGGGGGCCGGCATCCTCCTGCTTCCGCAGTCTTTGGCCCGCCTCCACCACCGCAGGGACCTCACCTACCGCACCGTGACCGACGCTCCCCAATCCCAGATCGGCCTGGCCTGGCTTGAGGCCGTGACGACCGACCTCATGGAGGAACTGATCGGCATCGTCCGCGGCCGCACCCCCAACAGCTCCCGCGGCCGCAACGCCCAACAACAGCAGGCCCAACAACAGCAGGCCCAACAACAGCAGGCCCAACAACAGCAGGCCCAACAACAGCAGGCCCAACAACAGCAGGCCCAACAACAGCAGGCCCAACCACAGCCCGCCCGTAAGAAGCCGCCGCGCCAGCGTTCCACCCCTGAACGCCGCCACCAGAAGCGCCGCCGGACGTGAAGCGAGTCATCGCGGGCGCCGGAGATCCTGTCACCGCATGCGGCCGAACTGTGCGTACTTATGAACGTGCTCGTTGAGGGGTATCCCCCGCGCTCCCCGATCCGGTGACGCCGGCCGCTCGGCGGACGCAGCACGCCGGGGCCCGCAGACCGTTCAGCCTGGCAGGTCGGCCAGGACGGCATCGGCGGCGCGGCGGCCGGACACCAGGGCGCCTTGGATGGATCCGGTGTCGCGGTGGTCGCCGCACACGTAGCGTCCCCTGCGTATCCGCACCGGGCGGCGCAGCCGCAGTGGCGGGAGCATCGCCGGAAGAGCGGCTTTGATCGGATAGGTGGCGATCAGCTGCCATGCGGCGGTGTCACCGTAGATCTCGTCCAGCCGCCCGCGCACGCGCGACTCGTCGGCGTCGATCCCGAGCACGGAGGTCGAGACGAGCGCGCGGCCGTCGGCGGAGTACTCGGGCGCCGCGTCGGCGAGGACGAGGGTGTCGGTGATGCCCCCTCGGCGTCCAGGATTTGCAGGGGCTCGATCTCCTCGGAAACGCCCCAGTGGCGAAGCTCCTCGGCCGTGTCGCGTTCGGCTTGGCGCAGGATTCGCGAGGCGGGAGACGCCAGGTCGCGGGCGGTCATCGCGGCCGGCGCCGACGACCACGGCACCGGACACCGAACCCCCGCTTTCCGCAACGTCCCCCGAACGGGCGGTTTGGCCTTCCGGGTCTCGTGCCCATCCTGTGGCCCCTTATCCGGTCGTTGAGTTGAGCGGCTCATGGACGTCACGGAGCCTTGCCGGGGAGTCGGGTCCTCAACGGTCGTCTGGACCGCTGCGGCCATCGCGCTTCCGATGCAAGTGATCGCGAAGCCGCCAGATGACGACGGCGAGGACGACCACACCGACGATCACGATCGCGGCGGCCCGCCCGGCAACACGCTCGACCCGGGCGTAGGCGTGCCCGGCGAAGTATCCGAGCAGCGTGAAGCTCACGCCCCAGACCAGGCCTCCGGCGGCGTTGTAGGCCAGGAACACCCGGCCGGGCATCCCCGAGGCCCCGGCCAGCGCGGGCATGATCGCGCGGAAGAACGCGACGAACCGTCCGGCGAAGACGGCGGCGCCGCCCCTGCGCCGGATCAGGTCGCGGGCGCCGTCCACGCGGTCGCGGTGGCGGCGGAGCGGACGGCTGTCCAGAATCGGCTGCCCGACATGGCGCCCGATCTGGTACCCGGCGAAGTCCCCCGCGATCGCCGCCAGGACCACGATCACGGTGAGCCACACGACCGAGACCTTCTGCTGGGCGGCCAGCGCCCCGCCGAGGACGACGGCGGTCTCACCGGGCAGCACGAAGCCGAAGAAGAGTGCGTCCTCGCAGAAGACGAGCCCGGCGACGACCCCGTAGATGACCGGCCCGGACAACCCTCCCACCCACGACACGACCGAGGCGAACAAAGCTCAGCGCCTCCATCCCCCGCACGGCGGCAGCGATCCGAGCCCACCCGCCGACACCTCGCCTGTCGGACTCTTGCTTACCCAGCATCACTACCCCGGCCGGGCCAGCGCCCCCCATGAGCTGGCCAGAAGTGGGGGCCCACATGTGGAGGGGGATGTGGGCGGCACCAGCGAGTCCTCCGGTTGCGGCCCTGAGCGGGACTGCGGTTGATCCCGAATCGTGCGTTGGGCCGGCGGGCGGGCGCCCCTCGCGTTCACCTGCCACTCTGTTAATGCAAAGAATTTCGCGTTACCCTGTGACGTGACTCACGGAGAGGGGCGCCGCATGGACGTGGAGCCGCGTGCGACGGGCGCGGTGCGGCCCGGCGGCCGGACGGCGCGCACCCGTGCGGCGGTGCTGGCCACGGCCCAGGACGAACTGGAGGCGGGCGGCTACGCCGGACTCACCCTGGAGAAAGTGGCCGAGCGTTCGGGCGTGCATCTGGCCACGCTGTACCGGCGATGGCGGACGGTCGAGGGGCTCGTCGTCGACCTGCTGGGCGAACTGGGCAAGAACGAGATCCCGATACCTGACACCGGCTCGCTGAAGGACGACCTCCGGGCGCTCGCGCTGGGAATCGCCGCCCTGTACCGGCAGCCCAGGGCTCGGGCGCTCGTCGAGGGCGTCGTGGCCGCCGCCGTCCGGTCCCCCGAGGCGTCCACCGCCTGGGCAACCGTGATCGCCGAGCGCAACCGCCTCGCGTCCCGGATCGTCGAACGGGCCGTGGGACGCGGCGAACTGCCGCCGGGGACCGACGGCATCGCGGTCATCAGCGCCGTCGGCGCCCCCCTCTACTACCGCCTGCTCGTCGCCCGCGGGCCGGTGGACGACGAGATCGCCGATCGCGCCGCCGCGGCCGCGCACGCCGCGGCCCTCGACGGCGTCTTCACCCCCGGTGTCCCCCCAAGCCCGCGATAGGCCGCGGCGTTCACCCGCCGCACCAGCGAAAGGACCCGCAAATGCGCCAGGACATCGAGTTCACCTCGGCCGGGACGACCCTCCGCGGATGGCTCTACACCCCCGACGGCACCCCCGGCCCGCACCCGGCCGTGGTCGTCACCCACGGGCTCGGGGCGGTCAAGGAGCAGTACACCGACGACATCGCCGGAGCGCTCGCCGCGGCCGGGCTGGCGGTCGTCCTCTACGACCACGCCTCGTTCGGCGCGAGCGACGGCGAGCCGCGCCAGGAGGTCGACCCCTGGACGCAGATCCAGGGATACCGGGACGCGATCACCTTCCTGTGCACGCGTCCCGAGGTGGACGCCGAGCGCATCGGGGTGTTCGGGTCGAGCTTCTCCGGCGGGCACGTGCTCGTCGTCGGGGCCGTCGACCGGCGGGTCAAGGCCGTCTACTCGCAGGTGCCGGTCATCAGCGGCGGGACGACCCTGTCGCGGTTCATCCCCAGCGAGGCGCTCGCCGAGGTGCGCGGGAGCTTCGACGCCGACCGGCTCGCCCGGTTCAACGGCGAGGCGCCGGCGATGATCCCCCTCGTCACCGCGACCCCCGGGGAGCCCGCCGCGATGGCCGACCGGGAGACCTACGAGTGGTACCAGACGATCGAGCCGGAGCGCCTGGCGACGTGGCGCAACGAGGTCACGCTCCGGTCGGTGGAGGCGATCGCCGGCTACGAGCCGGGCGACTACATCGCCCGCCTCTCCCCGACGCCGCTCATGCTCGTCGTCGCCCAGCACGACATCCTCACGCACAGCGACCTGGCCTTCGCCGCCTACGAACGGGCCCTGCACCCCAAGCAGCTCGTCACCCTGCCCGGCGGCCACTTCGTCGTCTACAACCAGGAGTTCAAGAACACGCTCGCCCTCATGACCGAGTTCTTCCTCCAGATTCTCGCCCCCCGGACAGCCTCCTGACCGGCCACCGGGATTTCCGGCGCTTCCCCTGACGGTTGCGCCTGCACCGTGGTCCTCGGCTCCGGCGTCGGGCCGAGCGCGCCTCGGCCTCCGGGAAGCGCCGGGGGCACCTGGTCACCGCTCGCCGTCCGGTTCGCTCCGCCCCCTGGCGCCGGTCACCGGGCGGCGGGATTCCGCGCGATGATCAGGTGCTGCAGGGTGCGGCGGTGGTCGGCCGCGACGCCGTGCACGCCGTCGAGTTCGAACAGTTCGGTCAGCGGCGTGACCTCGACGTCCACGAAGCCGGCGGCGGTGATTCGTTCCTGCCAGGCGGTGATGGTCTCTGCCTCGGCCAGTACCAGTGCGCGACGGGCCTCGTCGTCGTAGGCGCGGGCTCGGGGGTCGGTGTCGGGGTGCCGCATGCCGCCGGCGTGCCAGGGGGCGTCGACGACGGCCAGTCGGCCGCCCGGCCGGAGCAGGTGGCGCCAGTTGGCCAGCGCGGTGTCGACGCCGGGCAGCGTCCAGAGGAGGTAGCGGCTGACGAGCGCGTCGAAGGGGGCGTCCGGCACCGCGGGGTCGACCGCGTCGCCTTGGACGAAGGTGATGTCGAGGCCGCGGCTCCGCGCGTTCGCGCGCGCGTAGGCCACCATGGCGGGTGCGATGTCGATCCCGGTCACCCGGTGGCCGAGGGAGGCGATGGTCAGCGCGGCGTGACCGGTGCCGGTGCCGACGTCGAGCACCGTGGCGGCGCCGCCCGGCAGCGCGTCCCGCCAGACCCGGGTCCAGGCGGCGCCGTAGCCGGGGTGCGCCAGCCGCTGCTCCTGGAATCTCTGGTAGGCGGGGGCGTGCTGGTCCCAGTACCAGGTGATCCGGTCCTGGACGGGCGGGTTCGACGGCATGGCGTTCACTTCTCCCTGAGGTAGGTCGCGAGACGCTCCAGGCCGTCGAGGACCAGGGGCGTGGGCGGTTCGGTGAAGTTGAACAACTGCACCGTGATCGCGTCGTTCCCGACCGCGCGCAGATCCTCGGCGCCGGGGATGTCGAGCAGTGCCTGCTTGATCTCCTGGTCGGTTCCGTCGGTGTGCAGCAGGACGATGACGTCGGGGTCGCGCCCCAGCAGCTCCTCCATCGAGACCTCGAAGACGCGCTTGTCGACGTCGGCGAACACGTTCTCGGCGCCGAGCGTTCTGAGCTGCGGCGTCGCCATGCTCTGGTTCCCGTAGGCCCCGACGGTTCCCTCGCCCCGGTAGGGCCACAGCACGGCGACCTTGCGGCCCTTCCGGGCGGACGGGCCGGCCTCGATGGCCTCGATGCGCTTCTGGAGGTTCCGGACGGCCTGCTCGGCCTTGCCTTCGCGGTCGAAGACCCTGCCGTACAGCCGCATCTGGCTGTAGATCGTCTCGTAGCCGGGGTTCCTGATCCCTTCCGGGCAGAAGCTGGGCTCGTTGAGCACCGGGATGCCGGCCGCGGCGAGGGACTCCCGCGTGACCCCCTCCGGCAGACCGAGCAGCAGGTCGGGCTCCTCGGCGATGATCGACTCGGTGGAGATCCTCAAATGCCCGTCCGAGCCGAGCCGGTCGGTGAGGGACGGGACCCTGCCGACCGCGTCGAGGGTCTCCTTCGAGTAGTACTCCGGAGGGAACTTCCCGGCCCGCGACGTCAGCCGGTCCAGCACGCCGAGCGAGGACAGGTACTGCAGCGGCGCACTGTTGACGATCATCACTCGGGAGGGCGCCCTGTCCAGCCTGACGTCCACCCCGCAGTTCCGGACGGTGACGGGATGGCTGCCCGTGTTCCCCCGGCCGCCCGCCTCCGGGCCCGTCGAGCCGCAGCCGGCGAGCGCGGCGGCCAGCAGGCCGGTCCCGAGCCAGGCGAGGTTTCGCTTCATCTGACGATTGCTCCTGCAGTGATCGGTGTGGCCTCAGGTCGTGGACGGTGTGGAGGCGCCCCTGTCCGCCGGTGCGGTCGCGTCGCCGAGGGGGTGAAAGAGGAACTGGATGCCGCGGGAGGTCTCCACCCGTTCGACACCGACGCCGTAGACGCCTTGCAGCAGTTCAGGTGTCAGCACCTCGGCGCCGGGCCCGTGCGCGACGACCTCCCCGTCCTGGAGCACCAGGACGTCGTCGCAGTACCGGGCGGCCAGATTGAGGTCGTGGAGCACGATGACCGTGGTGACGCCCAGCCCGCGGATCATGCTGAGCAGTTCGTGCTGGAACCGGATGTCGAGGTGGTTGGTCGGCTCGTCCAGCACCAGATGCGCCGGCTGCTGCGCCAGCGCACGGGCGATCATCACGCGCTGCTTCTCGCCGCCCGACAACCGGACGAAGACCCGGTCCGCCAGGTGCCGCGCCCCGACCCTGCGCAGCGCCGCCGCGGCGATCCGGTGGTCGTCCGCGCTGTTGCGGGAGAACGTCGCCCGATGCGGGGCCCGGCCGAGCATGACCATGTCGGCCACGGTCATCGGCAGGTCGCCCGACGACTCCTGCAGCACGACGGCGACCTGCCGGGCGAGCGCGCGGTGGCCGATGGAACTCAGCGGGCGCCCGTCCAGCAGGACCTGCCCGCCGGCGGGCGTCACGATCCCCGTGAGCATCCGGACCACCGTCGTCTTGCCGCTTCCGTTGGGGCCGAGCACCCCCAGGATCCGGCCGGACTCCGCCCGCACATCGATGCCGCGCACCACCGTGGTCGCGCCGTAGGCGTAGCTGAGGCCGCGTCCTTCGATCATGGCCGCCTCACTCGCTTCCGGCGTGCAGGCGGCGGACCAGGACGAGCAGGAACGGTGCGCCCACCAGCGCGGTGATGATGCCGATCGGCAGCTCCTGCGGGCTCAGCACCATGCGGGCGGCGAGATCCGCCCACAACAGGAAGGTCGCGCCCATCAGGGCCGCGACGGGGACGGCCCGGCGATGCGCGGCCCCCACGACGCGCCTGGCCAGGTGCGGGATCACCAGCCCGACGAACCCGATGCTGCCCGACGCGGCCACCAGCACCCCCACCGCCAGGGACACCAGCACCAGCAGCACGAGGCGGAACCTCGTCGGCGAGATCCCCAGGGTGTGCGCGGTCTCGTCCCCGATCGCCAGCGCGTCCAGTTGGCGCCCCCACAGGGTGAGCGTCACCGTCACCAGGGCGACGGCGGCCAGGACCACGACCAGTGGCGCCGACCAGTGCGCGAGCGCCAGGGTGCCCAGCAGCCAGAACAGCACCGATCGCGAGCCCTCGGCCGAGTCGGAGGCGAAGATCAGAAAGCTGGTCAGGGCGTAGAGCGCGTAGCCGACGGCCACCCCGGTCATCAGCAGCCGGGTCGAGGTGATCCGTCCGGCCGTGCGAGCGATCACGAAGACCAGCAGGGAGGCGGCCAGCGCGCCCATGAAGGCGGCGATCTGCAGCGCGTACTCGCCCCACCCGACGCCGAACCCGAACAGGATCGCGGCCGCCGCGCCCGTCGACCCGCCGGAGTTGACTCCCAGCAGGTAAGGGTCGGCGAGCATGTTGCGCACCATCGCCTGCAACGCCATGCCGGTGACGGCGAGCCCGGCGCCGACCGCCGCGCCCAGCAGCACCCGCGGCAACCGGACCCGCCAGACGATCGAGTCGTGCGCCGACCGCCAGGTGACCTCGGCCGGGCTCCCGACCAGGTGATGACCGACGATGTCGAAGACGGTCGCCGGCGGCACCGACACCGCCCCCATCCCCACCGCCGCGACGACCGACCCGCAGAGCACCGCCGAGAGCCCGAGCAGGAGCAGCAGGTACCGGCGCCGCCGGGAGGACGCCCCCAGATCGTCGAGGTCGTGTCCCGGTTCCGCGACGGCCGGGACCAGCGACGGCGAACTCATGCATCCCCTTAGTTATTGCAAGTGATATGCAACAACTAAGGGTGTGCAGGAGCATCTGTCAAGCACGGTGATCACGTGACAAACCGCTCATCCGGGGCTGTTCGGCGTCGTCCGCGGTGGGCCGCACGGACCGGCGTCCCTCCTCGGCCTCGCGATGCACGATCGCCTCGGCCAGCGCCGGCGGGATCGTCACCATCACCGGAACGCTGGGGCACAGTCCCTCTGCCGTCGCGCCCTGGCACCGGGTGCCCGCTTCGGCGGCCGTCTGCTTCGGCGGTCCCGGGACGGTCAGGTCGGCCAGCCGCCCGCGGCGGCGGTGGACCTGGCGAAGTCGGCGAAGGTCCGCGGCCGGCGGCCGAGGGCCCGCTGTACGCCGTCGGAGACGTAGGCGTCCGTCCCCTTTCTGAGCGGTCCGATGACGTCGGCGAAGGCTTCGGCGTCAGCGGGCGGCCATCCCTGCCGGACGAGTTCCGCGACGTACTCTCCGACCGAGAGCGGCACGTAGCGGATCTCCCGGCCGGTGGCCTCGGAGATCGTGGCGACCGCCTCGGTCAGCGTCACCGCCCGGGGCCCGGACAGTTCGTAGATCCGGCCCGCGTGCCGGTCCTCGGTCAGCGCGGCGACCACGACCGCGGCGATGTCCTCGGCGTCGACGAAGCTCGCGGCCCCGTCGCCGGCGGGCAGCCGCAGCTCACGGTCACGGACGGCGTCGGCGAAGAAGCCCTCGCTGAAGTTCTGCGCGAACCAGCCCGGCCTGCTGATCGTCCATTCCAGGCCGCTTTCACGTACCGCGGCCTCGCTGTCGAGGATGCCCTCCAGGACACCGCCGCCGTCCTCGGCGTAATCTGGATCGTCGATGCCGCGTCCCGAGGCCAGCACGATCCGCCGGACCCCGTGCCGCACCGCCCGCTCGATGAACGGGCGGACGAGCTTCGTGCCGTCCAGCTGGACGATGTAGACGGCCCGCACGCCCTCCAGAGCGGAGTCCCAGGTGCGGCCGTCGGTCCAGTCGAAGGGGTGCTCACCGTTCCGGGAAGCCGCGCGAACCGGCACCCCGTCGGCTCGCAGTCGGCTGACGACGCGGCGGCCGGACTTGCCGGTCGCTCCGGTGATGAGAATCGGATGTTCGGACATGACCCCAGCCAACCGGCTGCCGCTGAGACGGTCCATGGCTTGAACGCTCTACCAGATGTCCAGGCGTCTACGCTCAGGGGATGGACGCCGTGTCGGAGCTGTTGGCGGAGGTGCGGGCGCACGGCGCCGTCTTCCGACAGACGATCATGCGGCCCCCGTGGGCCCTGCGGATGGCCAGCGGCGCTCCGCTGACGCTGGCCACCATGCTGCGCGGCCGTGCCTGGATCGTCCCCGACCAGCACGAGCCGGCGCTCATCGAAGCCGGAGACATCGCGGTCGTCCGAGGCGACGCGCCCTACACGGTGGCCGACGACCCCGCGACCACGCCTTCGCTGGAGGTGACCAGAGCCGACTACTGCTCGGCGACCGAGGGCATCGAGCGCGCTCCTGGGCCCGCCAGGACCTGCGGGACGCTCGTCGACGGTGCCCCCGTGCTTGTCAGCGGTGCTTTCGAGCGCCGGGGAGAGCTCAGTGAACGGCTGCTGCGGGCCCTGCCCGCCGTGCTCGTGGTGCCGGCCGAGGGCGGCCTCTTTCCAGCGGTGGAGACGGTGGCCGCGGAGGTCGCCAGAGCCCGGCCGGGACAGCAGCTGGTGCTGGACCGGCTGCTGGACCTGATGCTGGTCGCCGCGCTGCGCGACTGGTTCGACGACGCCGGTTCCAATGCCCCGGCCTGGTGCCGCGCGCTGGACGACCCGGTGGTGGGAGCCGCGCTGCGGCTGCTGCACGACGCACCCGCCCACCCGTGGACGGTGGGGGACCTGGCGGCCAAGACGGGCGTCTCGCGGGCGGCGCTCGCCCGGCGGTTCACCGCGCTGGTCGGGGAACCGCCGATGGCCTATCTCGCGGACTGGCGGATCACCCTGGCCGCAGACCTGCTGCGCGAGACCGACCACACGGTGGACGCGATCGCCAGGAAGGTGGGCTACGCCAACGGCTATGCGCTGAGCGTGGCGTTCAAGCGCCTGCGCGGCACGCGTCCCACCGATCACCGGAGCCCGGAACCCCGCTGGCGGGCAGGATGACGCGCCCGCTGCCCGCCCCGCGCGCCGCGGAGGACGGCGATGCGCTGACGCCCGCGCCGTCCCGCCGTGTCAGGCTCCGGCGGTCCGCTGGGGCAGCTTCCAGCCGGGGCGGGGGAAGTGGCACGTGTAGCCGTTCGGGTACTTCTGCAGGTAGTCTTGGTGCTCGGGCTCGGCTTCCCAGAAGTCGCCGGCGGCGGTCACCTCGGTGACGACCTCGCCCGGCCACAGGCCGGACGCGTCGACGTCGGCGATGGTGTCCTCGGCGACCTTCCGCTGCCCGTCCGAGGTGTAGAAGATCGCGGAGCGGTAGCTCGCGCCGACGTCGTTGCCCTGCCGGTTCCTGGTCGTGGGGTCGTGGATCTGGAAGAAGAACTCCAGCAGCGCCCGGAAGTCGGTCTCGTCGGGGTCGTAGACGACCTCGATGGTCTCGGCGTGGGATCCGTGGTCGCGGTAGGTGGCGTTCGGCACGTCGCCGCCGCTGTACCCGACCCGCGTGGAGACCACTCCGGGCAGCCGGCGGAACAACTCTTCCATCCCCCAGAAACAGCCGCCCGCGAGCAATGCCCTCTCGGTTGCCATGTTCCTCGTCCCCCTCGTGTCCTTCGTCTTCCACTAGAGCGGGCGTCGCATCAGCGTTATTCCATGCGTCCAAGCGGGGCAGTGCGAGGACCTCGGTCTCACTTGCCCGTGCGTCACTCGGCCCACAGGGCATCGCCGGGCGGGGCGAGACCCGCGTTGCGGGTTGCCCGGTGCGGGCGTGTCAGCCGCTCAGCTTCACGACCAGCGAGCGCAGGTGGGCCGCCGAGGCGTTCTCCTGGCCGCGCGTCACCCACGCCGCGATGTGTTCGTTGACCAACTCGGCGAGGCTCGCACGCTCGTCGTCGCTGAACTCAACCGTGATCGTGGTGCCGGTCCGGCGGTCGTAGGCCGTGAAGAGGATCTGTCCGACCGCCTGTTCGGCGGCAGGGGGCCTGCGGTTGCGCTGAGCATGCCACCCGGCACTGCTGTTGACGACGCCCCAACCGTGCAGGGCTTCGTAGCTGGTGAGTTCGAGCCTCATGGGGCCGGCACCTCTCGCCGCAGAGGGGCGTGGCCGCACCCTACGCAGATACCCTACGCGGGTGTGGCCGCCACATTGGCCGAGGTCTACGTCGAACTGACCACCGCCCGCTACGCCCGGCCGGCCGGGCCTGCCGCGCATGTAGAGGCCGTCTCGTTTCGAGTGTTGCCTACGATTGTGCGGATGCGTGTCCTCTCCATCTCGCGGGTGGCTCCGTCCGTGCCATTTGCGGACGGAGAAGTCGGGCTGTCGTACGCGGCGAGCGCCGAAGGCGTGATCGGTGTTCTCGCGACCAGCGAGCCCGGCCTGGCTCGCGGCTTCGTCCGTGGGCCGGGCGGCGGTTCGATGCCGTTCTACCGGCCGCCTCGGTCCTGCCCGGTGGTGCTCTACACCTACGAGGCGCATGGGTGGCATCGGCTGGAACTGTCCTGCCTTCCCGTGTCCTACCCGGTGATCGCCCTGCTGCCGCGCGGTGAACTGCTGGTCGTCTGCCCCTGCCTTCCGTGGATCGACGGGCAGTGGGAGTCCCGCAACGCCCACGTGTTCGGCCCGGACGGAGCGCATCGGCGCACCTTCGCGCTGGGCGACCACATCGAACAGATCGTCTCGGACGATTCCGGCACCATCTGGACCTCGCACGGCGAGCAAGGCTGGCACGAATCGTTCGGTCTGGTGCGCCGGGACCCCCGCGGCACGTGGCTGTGGGATTCGGGGATCGCATGCCTTGACGACGCCGTCAACTCGCACGCGGGAGTTGCCTGGGCGTACCGGGGCGGTTCGCTGATCCGGATACAGGCCGACCGCACGGTCGAACACGCATGTCCGGTGGATGACGTTCGTGCACTCGCTTTTGTCGACGACCACCTGCTGCTCGCCGGACCCGATGACCGGCTTTCGTGGTGCGTGCTGAGCGACGGTGTGATCCGGTTGCTGGACGCCGCGGAAATCGTCGGGCCGACAGGGAGACCTGTGCATGATTGGCAAGTCCTCGACGCCCGCGGCCCTTACCTGTACCTCCACGACCATGGCGATGGATATCACCGCCTGGATATCACCGACGAAGCACACGTCCGCCCCCATGGGCCGATGTCCGAGCGGTGATCGACACCGTGCGCGTGACGGTTCGTGGGCTCGTTGGGTCACGGCATCGGGGGGAATTCGGGCAGTGTGAGGGCCGAGTGGGCTGGTCGTGCCGGTGTTGAGGGCATGGTGACGAGGCCGCGCAGCATGGTGTCGCGTTGCTCCAGGGCCGACGCGGTGGTGGGGAAGAGCGTGGCCGCGCCGTTGTCGACCAGCGCTTGATTCATGGCCACGAACTCGCGGACGTCGCGTTCGTAGGCGGTGAAGGCCGCGGCGTGGTCCCGGGTCGAGGCCAGGGCGTTGGCGAGCATGTAGGCGCCGACCAGCGCGAGGCTCGTTCCTTGTCCGGTAAGGAACGAGGGTGCGTACGCGGCGTCGCCGATGAACGCGACGCGGCCGCTGGACCAGCGGGGCATGCGGATCTGGCCTGCCATGTCGAAGAACAGGTCATCCGCGTCGCGCATGGCGTCGACCATGCCGGGGACCTCCCATCCCGCGCCTGCGAAAGTCGTGGCGACGAGGTCCCGCTGGGCGTCGAGGTTCCGGAGGGCATCGAGGTTCCGGAGGGCATCGCGCGGCGGTTCAGGTCGGTGAAAGGTCAGGAAGGCGTGCAGTTCGTCGCTCTCCCCGACGGCGTAGAGGGCCGCTGCCCTCCCTGGGGTGTTCCACATGATGAGCTCGCGGGAGAGCCCGAACGTGTTCGGCATGGTGAATATGGCGAAGCAGTAGCCGAGGTAGCGGTGGAACTCTTCTTCGGGGCCGAACAGGGACTCTCTGGTGTGAGAGTGCATACCGTCGGCGCCGACCACCACATCGAACGTGCGCTGTCGGCCGCCGTGGAGAGTGACGTCGACCCCGTGCTCGGACTGCGTGAGAGTTTCGATGGAGTCGTCGAACAGGAATTCCACGTCGTCGCGAACCATCGCGTAGAGGATGGCCGCCAGGTCCCCGCGGCGCACCTCCAGGTCCCGTCCCTCGACGCTACCGGCGACGGCGCTCGGGGTGACCGAGGCCACTTCGCCGCCATCGGCGTTGAGGAAGGTGCAGCGGCGCGAGTCGATATGGACGTCCCGCAGTCGCGGCAGTATCCCCATTCGCCGGACCACTTCGATCGCGGTACCGCGGACGTCGATCGGGTAGCCACCGCCGCGCACGGCGCCCGCCTTCTCCAGCACGGTGACCGCGAATCCGGACCGGTGCAGCCAGTACGCCAGCGCGGGTCCGGCGATGCTCGCCCCAACGATCAGGACTTCGCGCTTCGCGGTTCCCCTCACGTCCATCGTCAGACCGGTCATGCCCGGGCTCCCTTCTTCGTGATGCGGACGACGAGCAGCGACGCGGCCGCGATGAGGCCGGCGGTGACGAAACCCGTGACGAAGGCCGATTCGGCCGGGAGGCCCGTCGCCGGGTCGGCGCCGGCGGCGAGGATCGCGCCGCCGACCTGGACGCCCACGGCGACGCCGATCACGCGGGTCACCACGAGCAGGCCCGTGGCGATGCCGGTGTCCCCGGCGTCGACGGCGGTGGCGGTGCCGGCGAGCAACGCCGTGGTGCCGACGCTCGCGGCGAACGCGGTCAGCGCCTTCGCGAGGGCGAGTTGCCATGCCTCCGTGTGCAGCGACGCGAGGGCGATCATCGTGGCCGCCGTGACGACGGCGCCCGCGATGACCACGGCACGCGGGCCGAAACGCCGCGCCGCGACCCCGCCGACCGAGTCGCTCACCGCCCCGGCGATGGCGCCGGGCATCAGGAACAGTCCGATATCGGTGGTACTGATCCCGAAGCCGTAGCCGTCGGCCGAGATCGCGAACAGCTGCGGGAGCAGGAAGGTCACCAGGCCGAATCCGGCGGTGATGGCGAAGGTGAGGACGCACGCGCTCCACATCGCGGGCTTGGCCAGCATGCGCAGGTCGACCATCGGCGAGGCCGCCCGGCGCTCGACGACGACCCAGCCGGTCGCGAGGGCGACCACGACCAGCGCGATGGCGCCGACCCCGAGCGGCGGCAGGCCGGGGCTGGTCACCGTCACCAGGCCGAGCATGAGCGCGAGCAGCGTTCCGCTCAGCAGGACCACGCCGGGCCAGTCGATGCCGTCGTCCGACGGGATCGGCGGATCATGCGGCATCAGCCGGGCCACGACCAGCGTCGTCGCGGTGATCGCGATCGTCGGGAGTGCGAACATCCAGTGCCAGGACAGCTCTTCCGCGATCGGCCCGGCGACCAGCGTTCCCACCATGCCGCCGCCCGTGAACAGCGCGACGACCAGCCCGATCGCCACCTGCGACTCCCCTGCCGAGAGATGTTTGCGCACCAGGATGAAGGAGATGGGCAGCACGCCCACCATGGCGCCCTGCAGTACCTGGCCGAGCAGCAGCATCGGCAGGTTCGGCGCCAGGCCGGCCAGCAGGCCGCCGGCCGAGACCACGGCCATCAGCCGGACCAGCACCCGCTTTCCGCCGTAGCGGTCGCCGAGTTTGCCCGCGACGGGTGTGACGACCGCGCCGGTGATGAGCAGTGTGTTGCCGACCAGCGCCCCCTCGGCAGGGCTGACGCCCAGTTCACGTTGCAGCAGCGGGAGCGCGGGCTCCACCACTGACTGCAGGGCGCCGAGGGCGAGCGCCAGAATGCCGAGGGCGCCGATCCACAGCCTTCCCGTGCGGGGCGGGGAACCACAGCTTTGGGAAGAGGTCTTCTTGTCATCGCTGGTCGTGAGCGTGTGCGTGGAACTGCTCGATGTGTGGACCGCGCTCTCGATCTGGCGTCGCCAGAAGGCCCGCCGATCGACCCGGTGAAGAAATGTCGCCATCTGCTGATCACTCCAGAGACCACTGGGCAAGGGAAATGCGTGGGATTCACGCGTCTCCAACATCTCCCTCTGGGGCCTCGCCGGGCATCGTCCCCCGCCACCGTCTTCCTCTGGTGCACTCGGACCAATCCCTCACGCGTTTTGGTGCGTACGCACTACGCGCAATGGGACGCCTGGTGGTGGCGATGACCGGGGCGAGCAAGCAAAGAAGGGTGCGTGGCGGCCGCGTTGAGGCGCCGACGGCTTATGGCAACCCGTCGTGGTCGGCTTGGGCCAGGCCCGTCCGGTAGGCGATGACGACGAGTTGCGCCCGGTCGCGGGCCTCCAGCTTCGTCATGGCGCGCTGCACGTGGGCGCGGACGGTGAAGGGGCTGAGGAACATCCGTTCGGCGATCTCCTGGTTGGACAGGCCGGTCGCGACCAGAGCCACCATCTCGCGTTCGCGCGGGGTGAGCACGGCGAGCTTTTCGGAACGGCGCGGCGGGACGCCGTCCGGTGTCGCCAGGAAGCGGGCGACCAGGGACCGGGTCGCGGCTGGGGAGAGCAAGGTGTCGCCGCCGGCGATCGTGCGCACGGCGTCCATCAGGTCCTCGGCGCCGATGCCCTTGCCGATGAAGCCGCTGGCCCCCGCGCGCAGCGCCTGGGCGACGTACTCGTCGGTCTCGTACGTGGTGAGGATCAGGATGCGGCTGGCGCGGAGGTCCGGGTCCGCGCAGATCTCCGTCGTGGCGGTGAGACCGTCCACCTCGGGCATCCGGATGTCCATGACCACCACGTCCGGGCGCAGCTCCCGGGTGAGCGTCACCGCCTCCCCGCCGTCGGCGGCCTCGCCGACGACGGTGATGTCATCGGCGGTCTCGAGAAGCGTCCGGAAGGCGCCGCGAAGCAGCGCCTGGTCGTCGGCGAGCAGCACCCGGAGCGTCATGGCGCGTCCCCAGCCTCCCCGTCGGTCATCCGCCCCTCGATCGTCGCCGCTCCGCCGGTCTTCCCCGCCGTGTCCTTGGCGGGAGGGAGGGGCAGCTCGGTGGAGACGAGGAAACCGCCCTCCGGGCGCCTGCCCGCGGAAAGGCGCCCCCCGACCGCCGTGGCACGTTCACGCATCCCGATCAGACCGTAACCGGGCGGACGATCCGGCGGCGGCGTCGCGGGGGCCGCCGCTCCGTCGTCGGCGACGGTGACGGCCACGCGATCGCGGTCCCAGGCGAGGCGCACCCGGGCGCTCCCGGCGCCGGCGTGCTTGGTCACGTTGGTCAGGGCCTCCTGGACGATGCGGTAGGCGGTCAGGTCCACTCCCGGCGCCAGCGGCCTGGCCGTGCCGTCCTGGTGCACCGACACCTCCAGACCCGCGCGGCGGAAGGACTCGACGAGCGCGGGAAGCCGGGCGAGACCGGGCGCCGGTTCGGCGGGCGCGGCAGCGTCCCCGGACTGGCGCAGCAGACCGACCGTGGCCCGCAGGTCGTCGAGCGCGGCGCCGGTGGTCTCGACGAGCTCTTTCAGGCTCCTGCGGGTCTGCTCCGGGCGGGAGTCGAAGAGGTGGGCGGCGACCGTCGCCTGCGCGTTGGCCAGAGTGATCTGGTGGGCCACGAGGTCGTGCAGCTCCCGGGCGATGCGCACCCGCTCCTCGGCCACTCTCCGGCGCGCCTCGCTGTCCCGGCTCTCCTCGGCGCGCCGGGCCCGTTCCTCCATGGCCGCCAGGTAGGCCCGCCGGTTCCGCGTCGAGTGACCGAGCACGCCGGCCACCATCGGGAACGCCGCCACCGCTCCCACCCTGCTCGCGTCCTTCCACGAGAGGGCCCCGAACAAGGGGGCCGAGGCGACCAGCAGCGCCGCGGAGGTGAGCGCCACCGCGCTCGCCGCGTGCCGTTCGGTGCGCGCGGTGAGCGAGTAGGCGGTGACCACGGCGGGGGCCACGATGAGGGGGCTCAGCAGGAGGTCCGCGAACGGCACCAGTACGCCGCTCGCGGTCGTGACCGCCATGGCCGCGAGGGGCGCCCGGCGCCGCGCCGGCAGCACGGCGCAGGACACCGCGGCGATGAGGCAGGCGGCGGCGGACGGCGGTGACAGCGTGCTGCCGTCGTCCTGCAGCATGCCGCCGAGCAGGCAGAGCGCGAACGCCGTCGCCGTGATCGCTCCCTCCCGCCACCACGCGCCGCGTGGTCGCGGGCCGCCGCCGCGTTCCTCACCCTCGATGTCCGCAGTCGACAGCACACGGTTCAGAGTACGAGGCCGAAAGGTCGCCACCTGCTGATCACCTGAAACCGTCGGGCAAGGGAGATGCGTGAGGTTCACGCGCCTCCAACACTTCCTCCTCGCGTCCTGCCGGGCATCGTCCCTTGGCACCGTCTTCATCTGGTGCGGACGGACCAGCCCTTCATGCGTCCTGGTGCCTGCGCACTACACGTCGGACTCGGGGTGAGGCGCGGACGGTGGGGCGGTCCGCCCGGCCCGGGGCAGCCGACGGGGTCGCTTCAGGCGTGGGTGGTCGGGGGGGAGCAGGGCGGTCAGCACGGCGGTGAACGCTCGTCGGATGACGTCGGCGGTGACGGCTTCGGGGTCGGCGAGGTGCTCGTTGACCAGGCCGTTGGTGAGGCTGTGCAGGATCAGCCCGGCCAGTTCCGCGGGGACGGCCGGGCCGGCGCCGGTACGCCGGGTCACCTCGGCGATGGAGCGGGCGGCGGTTTCGCGCTGGGCCCGGCGCATCGGGGTCAGCACGGCCCGGGTCTGGTCGTCGCGGGCGGCGCGGGCGGCGAACTCCAGGCCGAGTTGGCCGCGCCCGCCGTCGGTGACGATCCGGGCGGCGATCAGCGCGGCGACGCGTTCGACCACCGCGTCGGCGTCCTCGGCTCCGTCGATCTCGGCGGACACGACCGCCAGCTCGTCGTCGGCGGCCTGGGCGAGGACGGCGCCGAACAGCTCCTGCTTGCCACCGAAGTTGGAGTAGACGGCGCCCTTGGTGAATCCGGCGGCGTGGGCGATGTCCTCGATCCGGGCGTCGTCGTAGCCGCGTTCGGTGAACACCCGCACCGCCTCGGCCAGCAGCCGCCGCCGGACCTCCTCACGCGGGACCCGCCGGGCGGGTTCTGGCTTGTCGGTCACGACCGAATCGTAGCATACTCAAAGTATTCAATACTTTTGGTATCGACTGGGGAGGTCCCTTGACCGTCTCGTTCCACCGCGCCCTGCCGTCCGCCATCACGGCGCTGATCGCGCTGGCGCCCCTCACCGGCTGCGGCGCATCGGCGGACGACGCGCCGCCCGAGACCCGCTCCTTCAGCCCCGCCGGTCCCCGGCTCACCATCGCCAAGGACCAGGGCGACCTGGACATCCGGCCCGCCGACGTCAAGGACGTGCAGGTGACGCGCCGTTTCGACCGGTGGGCGGTGATCGGCGGCAAGCCGGCCACGACATGGGAACTCACCGGCGACCGGCTCACCCTGGCCACGGACTGCGGCACGCTGATCGGCGGCTGCGCGGTGCGCTACCAGGTGCGGGTCCCCCGCGACCTCACGGTCGACGTCCAGGGGCAGAACGGAACGATCTCGGCCACCGGTTTCAGCGCCGCGCTGGGCATCCGCAGCGAGAACGGCGCGATCACGGTCGACGGCGCCACCGGCCCGCTGAGCCTGCGCAGCGAGAACGGCGAGCTGCGCTCCACCGCGACCAGGTCGCCGCATGTCTCGGCCACCTCCCAGAGCGGCAAGGTCGACCTGTCCTTCGCCGCCGCGCCGCAGCAGGTGACGGTGACCACCGAGAACGGCGACGTGAAGGTGACCGTCCCGCAAGCCGGCTACAAGGTCGCCACCACCACCGGCAGCGGCGACGTCCGCACGGACGTCCCCGGGAACGCCTCGGCCCCCCGTTCGATCACCGCCCGCACCGACAGCGGAGCGATCACCCTGACCACCGCGACGGACGGCTGAACGACCGGGGGCCGCCCTCGGCGGCCCGGCCGTGCCGTCGGAGCAGGCCGATGGCGAGCACGCCGAAGTAGCCGAATCCGACGGTGATGCTGATCCGCTGCCACAGACCGTGGCGAGTACAGCATCCAGCCCCGCCGCCCGTCGGCCGCGAACCGGGCGGCGAGCACGAGCATGGCGGTGGTCATCACGGTCCAGGTCGGGAACAGGTTCGCGTCGTGGACCAGGCTGTGCAGGCTGGGGTTCGCGGTTCCGGTACTTCCCACGGGACAGCCGGGCTTGGGGTCGGCGGCGAACACCCCGGCCACCACCGGGCCGAGCCCGAACGGGCCGACGGCCACCGGCGCCGCGGGTGCCCACGGCCCGGGTTCGGCACGTTCCGCAGTCCGAAGGCGAAACACATCGTGAGCGCGCCGGCGGCGACGAAGTTGCCGATCATGAGCCGGCCGCGGTCGCCGTCGGCGAGTTCACTGCCGAAGTGGTGCAGCGGGTCGTAGCCGGGTCGCGTCAGGCCGTCGAGGAGCAGCACGGCGGTGTACAGCGCCGGGGCAAGGCCGGCCAGCAGCAGGAGCCGAGGACGCGGATCGCGCGGCATCGCCACGAGGAGACCTCCAAGTCACGGACGGGAGGTGTCTGCCGAGCAGTACGTCCGCCGTCTGCGGGACACGCTGCTCACCCACCCCCACGCGGTCACCATCTTCGCCACGCGCCCGGTGCGCTCGCCGGCGGCCGTCGAGACCGGCAACCACATGATCGAGGTCATGACCGAGTCCGGCTTCGCTCCGGGCACCGCCCTGCAGATCCAGCGCTGCCTGCGGGAATTCACCGTCGGGCACGCTCTCACCCTCGCCGTGCTCAGGCTCGGCGGCGGCCGGCGCAGCCGGAAGCCACCGCCGCACGCACCCGAGTACAACCTGCTCGCCAGGAGCGCCGACGACGCGGGTCCCGGCGACCACTTCGAACTCGGCCTCACCGCGATGCTCGACGGCTTCGCCCGATTGACCGACTGAACGGGCGATCACCGCACGACCCGAGAGTGGACGACAGCGGTGCGGTTCCACCCACGCGACCGCGCAGCAGGTCCTGCGTGTACGCGGCGAGACGGGCGGCATCGTCGGGGTCCAAGGTCTTCATGGACGGGTCGACGGGCTTGCCGCGGTCGATCGCGGACCCGGCGGGCGGTCGGTCGAGCCATTCGACGATCGGCCGGACCGCGTCGGCGACGGGACGGGCGAAGAACCTCGCGAGCAGTTTGATCGTGCGCTGGACGACCGGGTTCGGATGAGCCCCGGCGCCGCTCCGGGTGAATCCGGGATCACCCCGCTCGGCCGCACGTTGCTGGACCCCTTGTCGGCGCTGGCCGACTGGGCCGTCCGCCATGAGGCGCAGATCAACGAGGCCCGTTCCCGTCGCACAGGCGCATAACGACGCCGGGACAAGGCCGGGCGACCGGGGCGGGCCGGGAACGTCCGACCACCGCACTAGGGTGCGTCTTCATGAACACACTCCACACCAGCGTCGTCGAGAAGGCCCGGGCGTGAGCCGCTACAGGGGCGCCGCCACACTGATCAGCAGCGGCGGAGCCGAGGTCGAGGTCTACGTCGATCTGCGCGCCAAGCAGCGGGAGTGGTCCGGGACCGCGACCATCGCCGACTTCGATGGCGGCGACTCCCACGACCAGACGCTGAGGCTCCCCGACGGCCGCGAGGCGCAGGTCACACTCGGCGGTTCGGAAACCTGGTCGGACGTCATCACACTGATCGGCAGCGGCCCGCCGCCGTTCGCCTGAGCAGGTTCTCCAGCCGGCGAACTCAGCAGCCCTCGCCCGGGTAGGCGGTTCCGGGGTCAACGGCGGACGTTCCAGCGATCAGCGGGCCGGGGCGGCCTCCAGCACGGGGACGGACCATGCCCGCCGGGCGGGCAGCGCGGAGGTGGCCAGGTGGATCAGGCCGACGGCGCCGACCGCGACGCCGAGGCCGAGCAGAGTCCCCAGCCCGATGGCGGGAGCAGCTCATGGACGGCGTCCTCGCGCTCCCGCACGCCGGAGGGATCCCCCCGCGCGACGCGATGGCGGCCGCCGACGCCCTCTCACCGCACATGACCGCCGCCGCGTACGAGATGAGCCTGCTGACCGACGCGGCCGCGACGTCCGAGCAACTGCAGCGGCGGACGTCCCAGATCACCCAGTACCTGGAGGTCCTTCCGCCGGACCGCCTTCCCCGCCTGCGCGCGTCACCGGCCCTCTTCGGCGAGGAGGAGGAGGAGGAGGCGCAACCCGACGGTCTGCGGCCCGGTCTGGAAATGATCTTGAACAGCGTTCTGGCCCGCATCCGGCCCGCCGGCCTCCGCCCGGCCGCGCCCGAGTGACCACGACGCGTCCCTTGGTGGACGGAGCCCCGGGGGTTTCGGGGCGGACGTCGGTGCGGCGGGAGCGGGTCGTGGTCGACCTGCTCCCGCCGCAGCCGGAGGTTCAGCTCTCGCGCAGCGCCGCGAAGAAGGTGCGCAGGTCGGCGGTGACCGCGTCGGGGACCTCCAGCGAGGCGAAGTGGCCGCCGGTGGGGAACTCGCTCCAGTGCACGATGTTGGTGTTGTCGCGTTCGGCGAGGGAGCGGATGGTCTGGAAGTCGTCGGCGAAGACGGCGACGCCGGTCGGCGCGGTGTTGATGGCCGGTTCGGCGCCGGAGTGCGCCTCGGCGTAGTGGTAGCGGCCCGCGGTGGCCTGGGTGTTGGTGAGCCAGTACAGCGTGACCTGGGTGAGGATCTGGTCGCGGGTCACCAGGCTCGTGCCGTTGCCGAAGGAGTTGAACAGCTCGCTCCAGGCCAGCTGGCCGACCGGCGAGTCCGCGATGCCGACCGCGACGGTCTGCGGCCGTGAGGCGTTGATCGCGTTGTAGCCGCCGACCGACTGGAACCACCGCATGTGCTCCAGCGCCGCGTACTCCTTGGGCCCGAAGCCGGCGAACTCGTCCGGGTCGCCCGAGGGGAAGGAGAACAGCTGCAGCACGTGCATGCCGAGGTATCCGGGCGGCTTGAGCAGTCCGAGCTCCCTGGAGACCATGGTGCCGGCGTCGCTGCCGTGCGAGCCGTAGGTCTCGTAGCCGAGCCGGCGCATCAGGGCGTCGAAGGTGCGGGCGACCCGCGCCATCGTCCAGTCCCCGCCGGACAGCGGGGTGCTGAAGCCGAAGCCGGGGATCGAGGGGACGACCACGGAGAACGCGTCCTCGGCCCGTCCGCCGTGCGCGACGGGGTCGGTGAGCGGGCCGATCATGTCGAGGAAGTCCACGAACGAGCCGGGGTAGGTGTGGATGAGCAGCAGGGGCGTGGCGTCCGGCTCGGCGGAGGGGACGTGGATGAAGTGGACGTCCTGGCCGTCGATGTCGGTGAGGTAGTGCGGGAACTCGTTCATCCGCGCCTCCTGCCGCCGCCAGTCGAAGCCGTCGCGCCAGAAGTCGACGGTCTCGCGCAGGTAGTCGTTCGGCGTGCCGAGGTCCCAGTTGTCGACCGCGGCGGGGCGGGGCAGCCGGGTGTTGGCGAGTCGCAGGGCGAGGTCGTCGAGCTCGGCCTGGGCGATCTCCACGCGGAAGGGGCGAATTTCGGGCGAAACGGTCTTCGTCGTCGTCATGCCCTTAAGGTAGATCCTATATAGGAAGACTTGGTTCCTAATTTTGCGGCATGATGCAGATCATGCTGGACACTTCCGCGAGGCTGCTCGCCCTGCTCTCGCTGCTGCAGTCGCGACCGTCCTGGCCGGGCTCCGAACTGGCCGAACGCCTCGGCGTGAGCAGTCGCACGATCCGCAACGACATCGCCCGGCTGCGCGAGCTCGGCTATCCCGTGGACGCCACGCGCGGGACGACCGGTTCCTACCGGCTCGGCGTCGGCACGAAGCTGCCCCCGCTTCTGCTGGACGACGAGGAGGCCGTCGCCATCGCGATCGGGTTGCGCGCCGGAACCGGCATCAGCGGCATCCAGGACAGCAGCGCCCGCGCCCTGGCGAAACTGGAGCAGGTGCTGCCGCACCGGTTGCGCCGCCAGGTCGCGGCGATCCACCAGTCCACTTCGCAGGGGCCGCAGAACACCGGTTCCAACGTGGAGGACCCCGAGGTCGACGCGGCGGTCCTGGCCCAGATCGCGTCGGCCGTCCGCGACCGCGAATGGTTCCGGTTCGAGTACGCCACCGGGCCCGACGACCGGGCGGGCGAGCTGCCCTCGGGCACGGCGGCGACGTCCGGGCCCAAGCTCGTGGAGCCCTACCGGCTCGTCAGCTGGACGCGCCGCTGGTACCTGGTCGGGCGGGATCCGCAGACCGGCGCCTGGGCGACGTTCCGGGTCGACTGGATCACCCCGCGCACGCCCACCCGCCGCGTGTTCACGCCGACCCCGCTTCCCGGGCTCGACTACACGAGCTTCGTCCTGCGTGACGTCGCCTCGACGGGATGGAAGGTGCACGCCAGGATCACCGTGTTCGCCTCCGCCCAGGAGGTGCTGTCGCGGATCAATGCCACCGTCGGGGTGGTCGAGTCGGTCGGCGACGAGCAGTGCGTGCTGGTGACGGGAGCCGACAGCCTGGAGACCATCGCGGTGTACATCGGCATGCTCGGGCTCGACTTCGAGGTCACGGGGCCGCCCGGTCTCGTCGGCCATCTCGCGGTCCTGGGCGAACGCTACCTGCGCTCCGTCGGCCGGATGCGCAGGAGCCCCGGCGACGGTGATGCGAATCCCGCCAAGCGTCCGTGACCGATCCGCCAGGGTCACCTGCCCACGGCGGCCTGGACGATCTCGACCTCTTCGCCCGCCTTCACGGGGAGGGTCGCACCTCCCGCGAGCGCCAGGCTCAGCGCCACCGCGGCCCAGCCGATCGCGGGCCGCCACCGCGGCCTCCGGGCCGGCCTCGGCTCGGTCGCGGTGACGGGACCGCCGACCGCGATGCGCTTCCTGACGGCCACCCAGGACGCCGCCTCGTCTTCGTCCAGCCCGCACGCCAGCACGAACGCGACCAGCAGCTCCTCGCGGGGCAGGCTCGTGCGGCCGAGCGCGGTGGACGCGGTCGAGTAGGGCAGCACTCGACCGGCTTCGGCGGCCCGGCGCTCCAGCCGCCGGTAGCTGAGACCCGACCAGGCCTTGAGCCGGCGCAGCGCGGCGACGAACTCGGCCTCGTCGGTGGCCACGTCCGGTGACGGTGGCGGTGGCGGTGCGGTCACGATCTCACCCCGGTGGTCGTCGATCGCCCCACTATGCCCCACGCTGAACAGGCCGTACAGCGTCTCGCACAAGCTCGAACGGCATGACCTCTTGATCACCGCGGCCCGCGGCGGCCAGCCTCTGGCGCATCCCCCGCGAGACACCGCACTGGAGGTCGCATGCAACGGATCAACCCGCTCCCCCTCGCCGTGGCGCTCACGACCGCGCTGGCCGTGGCGGGCTGCGGAGGCGGCGCCGCGGGCGTGCCGAGCGCCGCCCGAAGCGCGGCCGAGCCCGTCGACCGTTCGATCGCCCGTTACCTCGACCGGACGCTGCCCGAGGGGCCGGGCGGCACGGTGGTCGCCGCCCGCGGCGCCGAGCTCGCGCACTGCAGGGGCTTCGGCCTGGCGGACCGCACGGCCGGGATCCTCGCCACGTGCGACACCGTGTACGACGTCATGTCGATCACCAAGCAGTTCACCGCGGCCGCGATCTTGAAGCTGGAGATGATGGGCAGGCTCCGGACGACCGACCGGATCGGCACGGTCCTCGGCCCGGTGCCCGCGGACAAGCGCGGCATCACCCTGCATCAGCTGCTGACGCACACGGCCGGGCTGGCCGAGGGGCTCGGTGACGACTACGAGCCCGTCTCCCGCGACGAGATGCTGGGCGAGGCGCTGAGATCCAAGCTGGTCTCCCGCCCCGGCGCGGAGTTCCACTACTCGAACACGGGATTCAGCGTGCTCGCCGCCATCGTCGAAAAGGTGTCAGGGACCGGCTACGAGCGGTTCCTGGCAACGCACTTGTTCGCACCCGCGGGAATGACCCGTACGGGCTATGTGCTGCCGAAGTTCTCCCGCGCACAGGTGGCCGTCGAGTACGACGAGAACGGCGCGAGCCGGGGACGTCCGTTCGACCATCCCTGGGCCGCCGACGGACCGTACTGGTACCTGCGCGGCAACGGCGGCATGCTGTCCACCGGACGCGACATGTTCACGTGGCACCGCGCGCTGCTCGGCGACACGATCCTCAACGCCGCCGCCAAGACCAAGATGTTCGAGCCCCACGCCCGCATCCCCGGCGCCGACGCCGCCTACGGGTACGGCTGGGGCATCCTGCAGACCAAGGACGGCAGGGTCGGCTGGCACAACGGCGGCAACGACTGGTCCTTCGCCAGCTACAGCCGGATCCTGCGCGACGGCACGATGGTCCATTGGGTCACCAACCAGGTGACCCGAGCAGACCAGTGGAACCTTGAGGACCGCGAACTGGAGATGAGCCAGGCCCTGGCCGACCGCGTCCGCGACACCGACTAGTACTACATAGCTAGATCTGGATGATCTGGAGGCGCAGGTGTCGCCTGAAGTGGTGCCTGCGCGCTTCAGCTTGATGGCCACGGCGGAGGGCGGACCAGTAGAGTCCCAGGTCAACAGCGTGATCGTCTTTACCGATCAGGTTGAACAGACGCCGGATCTCTGCGATCGACAGGGCGATCAGTCGCCGGAGAGGCCGTTGAGGTGACCGTCCGGGGGGCGGGTGGTGATTGCTGCCGGTCCGTCTGTTGTGCGCCGCCGGTCGCCGCCGGTTGTCCACAGGGGGCGGGTCCCCTTTTTGGCGGTATGGCGCAGCACGGCGAGAAAGGCCATGGCGAGCATCGCCAGGGTGATGTGGCGGTACCAGGCGCGGTAGAGCCGGAACTGGTATTGCGCCAGCCCCGCTTCCTGTTTGGCGGCCTCGAAACATTCCTCGATCGGCCAACGGGAGCCGATGACCCGGACCAACTCGCATAATCCTTCCCCGCGCGGGTTGTAGGAGTGAAAGTACGCGAGTTCGCCATCGGTGATGTTTCGCCGGAACACGTACTGGTGTCCCGGGAACGGTGCCTCGATCACGGCCCAGTCATAGACCCGGAAGCCTTTCGATCCGATTCCGCAGGCTCGGCGTTGCCAGTCGTGGGGTTTCAGTTGTGCGGCGACGGTCTCGACAATGGCGGGGTCGCCTGTCGCCGAGGAAACGCTTCCGGTGATGACGGTGGTGTTCTTGGGCACGGCCATGCAGTAGGCGATCTGTTGTTCCTCCAGATGACGGCGCAGTCTGTGGTTTTGGCCGAACTCCTCGTCCCCGGCGAACCACGCGAACGGCACCCCTGCCCCGACCGTCCGGTCGATCATGGCCTGGACCTGCTGCGGGCGGGTCATGAACGCCAGGTCCTCGGGGACGCCGGCCTCGGCCCGCCGCTCGGCGTCGGCGCACCAGGAGCGTTCGGGCATATAGAGTTCCCGGTCGATGAGCACCCGGTCTCCGGCCGTGTTGGCGTAGGCCAGGAAAGTGCCGATCTGACAGTTGTCGACCCGGCCGAGCGTCCCGGAGTACTGCCGTTGTACCCCGGCCGACTTCTTTCCCTTCTTAGCGAACCCGGTCGGGTCGGCGATCAGCACCGCCCGGGGATCGGCGAAATACTCCATCGCATAGGACCGCACATCGTCGCGCAGCCCATCGGCGTCCCATGACGTCAGGTTGATGAACCGCTGGACCGCTGTCGGCCTGCGCTCCCCGGTGAACTCCGAGATCGTCCAGGAATTCTTGCGCGCGAGTGGCGCCAGCAATCCCCGCAGGTACTGCCGGAAATGCTCACGTGACTCCGTCCGGTACCATCGGCGCTCGAACCGGACGCACACCGTCTCGAAATCCGAATTCCATCTGTCCAGAACCGCTGCCGTCACCGCACCGGCGCACTCACGAGAGTCAAACATACAGACACCGTTACACCACCCAGTGTGATCACGTAGAGGAATCGTTCGATCGCCCACCGAGATCTAGGCATGTAGTACTAGCCCCGGTTCTCCCTGGCCCGGCGGCGGTGCCGGGTCGGGGATTCGGGCCGGACGTTCAGACAGTGTTGTTCATTTGAGGCGTGTCCGGCCGGTGGGCTACGGTCCTCGCGTGGCTGAGGACCTTGAGCGGGTGTTGCTGGGTCGCTACCGGCTCCTCGATCCGCTGGGACGCGGCGGTATGGGCACGGTCTGGCGCGCGTACGACGAGCGGCTCGGCCGCCAGGTCGCGATCAAGGAACTGCGGCTGCCCGAGGGCCTGAGCGCCGAGCAGCGCGGGGCGTGGACGGCGCGGCTCGACCGGGAGGCGCGTGCGGCGGCCCGGCTCCGGCACCCGGGCATCATCACCGTTCACGACCTGGTCACCGACGACGGGCAACCCTGGATCGTCATGGAACTGGTGCCCGGCCCGTCCCTGGCCGATCTGCTCGCCGAGCAGGGCCCTCTTTCTCCAGAGCGTGCCGCCGCGCTCGGCGTGCGGGTTCTGGACGCGTTGCGCGCGGCCCACCAGGCGGGCATCGTCCATCGCGACATCAAGCCCGCCAACGTGCTGCTGGAGGGTGACCGGGTCGTCCTGACCGACTTCGGGATCGCCGCGGTCGAGGGCGACGCGACCCTGACGCGTTCGGGCGTGCTCCTCGGAACCCCCGCGTACATGTCCCCCGAGCAGGTCCGCGGCCTGCCCGCGGGCGCGGAGTCGGACCTGTGGTCGCTCGGGGCGACGCTGCACACCGCGGTCGAGGGCCGCCCGCCTTTCGCGGGCAGCGGCCCCGGGGCCGTGTTCGTCGCCGTCGCGACCGAGGAACCGGCTCCCGCTCCCAACGCCGGGCCCCTCGCGCCCGTCCTCCACGGCCTCATGCGCAAGAGCGCGGCCGAGCGGATGACTCTCGATCAGGCGCTGCGGACGCTGGACTCGCTCGCGTCGCGACGAGCCGGGTTCGCTCCCGCGCCGGCCGGACGGCAGGGCCCGCCCGCCGAGCATGTCGGGCCGATTCCCGGACCAGTGGGCGGCGCCGCACCGCCGCCACCGGGGCGCCCGGCTCCCTGGCGGCCACCGGCAGGTGCACCGCCGACACGCGTGTCGCACCAGAACGGACGCCTTGGCCGACGGCCGGGCTTCGCCGTCGCGGGCGCGGCGGCGCTGTTGATGATCACTGTGCTGCTGCCCTGGCAGACGGTGACCGTCTCCATACCGGACCTTCCCCGCGACATGACGACCACCACCACCGGGCTCGGTTCGGTCTGGGGCTGGGTGACGTTGCTGTGCGCGGCGGCAGCGGCCGTGTTCGGCGTGCTCGGTGGCGTCCGGTCCAAGGGCGGGCTCACGGCGGTCGCGGCGGCGCCGGCGCTGATCGGCCTGCTCATGCTGGCCGCCGTGGCCGCCCTGCCCAGGTTCAGGAAGCCGACGGTCCCGAACGTGAAAGGCTGCCCCCGCAGCTGGCCTCCATGGTGAACAGTCACACCAAGGCGTCCGTGGACTTCGGCTGGTATCTCGCGGTGCTCCTGACGCTGCTGGTCATCGGGCTGAGCATCGCTTCTCTTGCTCTCACGCTGAGGCTGAACACCACGAAGCCGTGAGGCGGCCTCAGAGGTTCCGCTCCCCGGCTCGGCCGGTCGTCACTGTTCGGCGAGCCACTGGTCGAAGGTGGTCGGCGTGATGCGGGCGTCCGGGCCGGGCAGCAGCGCGTTGCCCGCCGCCTCCTCGCTGAAGATCGCCGACCACGTCGGCACGAGCTTCACCGTGCGGCCGCGCGCCTGGTCGGTGCGCCGGGCCATGTCGACCAGGTCCTGCGGTTCGGGGCCCGCGACATCGCTGTAGCGCCCCTGCGGCCGGCCCGCCGCGATCTCGGCGAGGACGCCGGCCACGTCCGCGGGCGCGACCGGCTGCACCAGCAGCGGCGCGATCGCGGCGACGCCGTCCTGCTCGGTCCAGCTCGTCACCGTCGCGGCGAAGTCGTGGAACTGCGTGGCCGGGACGATCGTCCAGGGCACCGGACCGGCGGCCACCAGGCGCTCCTGCTCTCGCTTGCCGGCGTAGTGCGCGTTGCCCTCGATGCGGTCGACCCCCGCGATCGACAGCAGCACGTGGTGGCTGACGCCCGCCCGCTCCTCGGCGGCGAGCAGGTTCCGCGTGACGGCTCCGAAGAAGGCGACCGTCCCGGCCGGGTCTGCCGCGGTGCTGTTGGTGACGTCGACGACCGCGTCGACGCCGGCCAACGCGTCGTCGAGCCCCTCGCCGGTCGTCAGGTCCACGCCGAGCGAGCGGCTGACGCCCACCACGTCGTGGCCGTCCCGCCGCAGAGCGGCGACGGTGAGGGTTCCGATGTTCCCGGTCGCGCCGGCGACGGCGATCCGCATGGCGGTCTCCCCTGTCCTGGTGATCGAGGTCTGGTGATCGGGGCCTGGTGATCGAGGTGGAGCGTATCATGGACGAAATAGATCCATAATGTCTGCGATATGCTCTCGACCGTGAAGCTGCCCGCAAGCACCGAATGGGTTCTGCACTGCGCGACCACGCTGGCCCAACTGGATCCGGAAGCCAGCGCGTCGACGGCGCAGCTGGCGCAGTACCACGACCTGCCGGCGCCCTATCTCGCCAAGCAGCTGAAGGCCCTCGTCAAGGCCGGTCTGCTCGCCGCGACCACGGGCCCGCGCGGCGGGTTCCGGATCGCACGCCCCGCCTCGCGGATCACGCTGCTGCAGATCGTCGAGGCCGTCGACGGCGGATCCTCTCCGTACGAGTGCCGCGAGATCCGCCAGCGGGGCCGGGGAGCCCTGCCGCCCGGCGAGTGCCGGGACACCTGCGTCCTCGCCGCGAGGATGGCCGACGCGCACCAGGCGTGGCGGGACAGCCTCGCCGGCGTCACCCTGGCCGACGTCCTCGGCACTCTTCCGCCGTCGGCGCCGTCCCGTACCCGGTCACGCCTGGCTGAGCTGACGTAGCTCGGCGGACGTCCGCCGGCCGGAACGCAGGGCGGTCAGGGGGCGGTCGTGCGGTGCAGGGCGTCACCGGCGGGCGGCAGGTTCTGGTCGGCGAACAGGCTGGCGATGAGCTCCCCGCGGCGGGAGACGCCGACCTTCTTGAAGATCGCCTTGATGTGGTCCCGCACGGTGTGGACGGAGATGACGAGGGCCCGGGCGATCTCGTCGCTGGTCAGGCCGCGGGCCACCGCGAGGGTGATCTCCAGTTCCCGTCCCGAGAGCCCGCAGGCCTCGGCGGCGAGAAGCGACACCTGCGCGGGCGTGGCGGGCTCGATGACCAGCGCGGTGCGGCCGGACGAGCCGTCCGCCCCGCGCATGCACGAGGCCCGGCAGACGAGCCACCGGCCCGCGCGGTCGCGGACCCGGACCTCCGCGCCGCCGTCCGCGGCCCCGCGCGCCCCGACGGCCATGCCGTGCATCCAGGCGGGCAACGCGATCCCGAACGCCGTGGGGGACGACGGGCCGGGCGGCAGCGCGTCCAGGTGCCCGCGCGCGTCGGCGTTGACGGAGATCAGCTCGCCGGCGGAGTCGAAGAGCAGCAGACCGGGGCCCGAGGGGGCCGTCGTGCCCGGCCCGGGAGCCGGCCGGGCGAAGGAGCGCAGCCGCCGGGCGAGCGGCGGCGACAGGCTGGACACCAGCGCGATCTCGGATGCCGTGAAGGGCGGGCGGCCCTCTTCGCGGAACAGGCTGATGTGGCCCCACGGCCGTCCGCCCGCCCGCAGGACGGCGCGCAGCTCGTCGGCGAGCCCGCGGGGTCGCAGGTAGCCGCGGTAGAGGGGGCTTCGCTCCGGCATGTCCCCGGTGCTCTCGCGGAGCGCCGCTGCGGGGACGGCGGCGCGGGCGAGGTCGCTGAACAGGTTGACGCTCTCGGCGAGCCACTCGTTGTCCCAGTAGGCGGCCGAACCGCCCTCGGAGAGGTTCTCGACCCGGACGGGCGCCGTCATCAGCCCGGTGAACGGATCGGTGGCCCGCCACACCGAGGCGTCGAACGGCACGAGGGCCCGCAGCCGGGTGGACGCCTCCGCGAACATGTCGAGCGCGTCCGCTGCCTGGTCGGCGCGGGAGATCAGGCCGGCCCGGCCGCGCCGGACGCGGGACGCCGTTGGGTCGTGCATGCGATCCGCCCTCCTGAGGCGTCTTCGAGGAGGACGCGGCTCCGCCTGCTTCTATTCCGCGGGCGGGCGGCCCTTGCGGGCGGTCTGCCAGGTCGGGCTGTCCAGGAAGTGGACGTCGTACCGCTCCTGCACCGCGAGCAGGCTCTCGGGGCGGTCCCGCCCTTCGGCGACGCGCTGGAGCATCCGGAAGTAGCCGAACCGCTGGACGCCCGGGGTGATTCCGACCAGCAGATCGGCGCCCGAGCCCCGCACCGCTCCGAAGGCGTGCGGCAGACCCGGCGGGATCACCAGGAAATCGCCCTTGGCGAGGGCCTGGACGTCGCCGCCGAGAAGGAACTCGGCCGCGCCGTCGAGGACGTGGAAGAACTCCGACGAGAGCAGATGACGGTGCGGCTGCGCACCGTCGGCGCCGTCGACGAGGGTGAGACGGCTCGCGCTCAGGGCGGCTCCGGTCTCCTCGCCGTCGGTCAGGAGCCCGAACCCCCCGCCGGAGGGGAGGCCGAGGACCTCGGCCTCGCCGCCCCGGACGAGGAGCGCGCTTCCCGGCTGGGACGTGCTGGTCATGCGGTGTCTCCCGGTGGTGCTCGTGGACGTTCCCCCGATCGTGCCGCCGGCGCTCCGCGGCCTCCATCCCCCGTTCGAGGGATTGGCCTCGCGCGCCGCCGCGGTGATGGTGATCGGGCACCTGACGGGAACTCCGCGAAGGATTCGATCATGCATGCCGCATCTGCCCGGCGGGCGTCCACGCCCCCACCGGTTCGGAACGAGACCGGCGCGGGCCCGGCGGGACCGCGGCTGGGCGTCCTGTTCGGCCCGGCGGTGTTCGGCGTCACGGCGGCAGGCGTCGCGCTGCCGGAGGTGGCCGCCTCGCTGGGCGCGGCACCGGATGACGTCGCCTGGGTCCTCACCGTGCACGCACTGGCCCTGGGCGTGGGGACGGCGCTGTTCGGGCGCCTGGCCGACGCCCGGGGCGTCCGCACCACGCTGCTGTCCGGTTCGCTCGTCCTCGGGCTCGGCGCGGTGGTGATCCTGCTGGCGCCGAACCTCGGCGTCCTGGTCGCCGGACGGTTCGTCCTGGCGGCGGGCTCGGGGGCGATGACCTCCGGCGCCCTGTCGCTCGCCGGGGTGCCGCTGTGCCTGCGCCTCGCCGTCCGTCCCGGATCAGGGAGGCGCATGGATCCCGTCGGCGCCGGGCTGGTCACGGCGGCGGCGGCCACGCTGCTGGTGTTCGTGCAGTCCCCCACGCTGTCGCTGCCCGCGTGGGCGGTGGCGTCGGCCGGGCTGGCGTTCCTGCCCGCGGCGGCCTGCCTGGCCTGGTGGGTGCGGACCCGGCCGGAAGGCTTCGTGCTCCGGTCCGTGGTGGCCGATCGCGCCTTCGTCCTGGCGGCGGCCATCGGCGTGGGCGTCTACAGCGGCCTGTTCGCCGTGATGTACGCCCTCCCGCAGATCCTGGTGGAGCAGCAGGACTGGAGCGTCCTCTCGGTCGGGAAGGCGCTCCTGCCGGGTGCTGCTGACCGGAGCGTCCCTCGCCTTCGCGGCGTTCGCCGTCACGCAGGTCGTCACGACCGGCCTCGTGTCGGCGCGCATCGCACCGGACCTGCGCGGGGGCGCCATGGGCCTCCTCAACCTCACGTTCTTCGCCGGCGGCGGGATCGGCTCGGCCGCCGCCGCGGCCCTGTCCCGGTCGATGCCCCTGACCGGCGCCCCCGCGCTCGTGGCCGTGCTCCCGCTCGCCGCGGGCCTCCTCGCCCTCGTCCAGGGAGGCGGGAAGCATCCGGGCACGGCCCGGAAGCAGGGCGGGCGCGGCAGGGATCGGGGGGCATTATCGATCTTGGCCTCGGGGGCCCGCGGGCGTCATTAGGATCCCTTGGTGATCTCCAAACGATCTTTCGCGGGGGCCGGCCTCCTCGCCCTGCTCGCCCCCTCGGCGCTGGTCGGCGCGCCCCCCGCCGCCGCTGACGACGGCGGTCCCGCGGAGCCCCCCAAGGTCGAGCTCGTCCTCGACGTCAGCGGCTCCATGCGCGCCCGCGACATCGACGGGCGCAGCCGGATGTCGGTGGCCCAGCAGTCCTTCGACGCGGTGGTCGACTCCCTGCCCGCCGAGACGCAACTGGGCATCCGCGTGCTCGGGGCGCGGTACCGGTTCCCCGGCAGCCCGAAGGCCGTCGGATGCACGGACACCCAGCAGCTCTCCCCCGTCGGCCCGGTGGACAAGGCGCGGGCGAAGGCGGCGATCGCGACGCTGCGCCCCACCGGCTGGACGCCGATCGGGCTCGCGCTCCGCGCGGCGACCCGGGACCTCGGCGCCGGGGAGACGACGCGGCGGATCATCCTCATCACCGACGGCGAGGACACCTGCTCGCCCCCCGACCCCTGCGAGGTGGCCCGGCAGCTCGCCTCCCAGGGCACGCACCTGGTCGTGGACACCCTCGGGCTGACCCTCGACGACAAGGTCCGGCAGCAGCTCACCTGCATCGCCGACGCGACCGGCGGGACCTACACCGCCGTCCAGCACCAGGACGAGCTGACCGGCCGCCTCAACCAGCTCGTCCAGCGCGCCGGCGCCACCTACACGCGGACGCCGGAGAAGGTCGCCGGGGCCGCGGGGTGCGCCGGCGCGCCCACGCTCGCGCCCGGCGTGTACACCGACCGGGAACGGTTCGGCGAGCACCGCTGGTACCGGGTGTCGGTGGCTCCGGGCCAGGAGCTGCGCGCCTCCGTCAGCGTCGCGCTCGACCGGACCCTGAACCCCGACCACGGGGTGCTGCTGCGCGCGGTGTCCGGGGCCGGGCAGGAACTCGTCCGCGGCACGGACGCGGGCAGCGGGCGCACCGACGTGCGGTCCACCGGGCTGCGCTGGTCGGACCAGCGGGCCGGGGCGGACGCCTCCGCCTCGCCCTCGCCGGACGGCGGTTCCGGCGGCACGCCGGTCTGCCTGGTGGTGAGCAACTCCTTCTCCGCCCCGCCGTCGGTGCGGACGGCGCCGGGCATGCCGCTGGAGCTGACCGTCGACCTCGTGTCGTCCTCGGACACGCCGGGCGAACCGGACCTCGGCCGCGGCTGGCTGCTGCTGGTCGTGCTCGCCGGGACGGGCCTGGTCGCCGGCCTGGCCACCGGGTGGCTCGCCCGGTGGCGGGTGGCCGTCTGGAAGGAGAACTGACCATGCGCACCCTCCCCCTCCTCTCCTCCACCGCCTGCATCGCCTCCGCCGTCTGCGCGGTCCTGCCCGCGGCCGCCGCGCCGGCCGCCGCGGACGCCTCCCCGAGCCCGCGGCCGACGGTCGGCACCGCGGGGACGTCCTTCCTGACCGCGACCACCGTGGAGGCGGGGCAGCCGGTCCGCGTGCCCGCCTCGACCGGCGACTACCTGTACTGGTCGTTCGCCGCCGCGGCCGGGCAGACCGGGCGGATCACGGTGACGGTCGCGCTGCCCCCGGCGGCGAGCCGCCACGGCGCCGCGACGTACACCATCGACGTCTTCGACGGGCTGCGCCGCCGCCAGGCGTGCACGGCCGGCCCGCAGAACGCGACGGCGGCGGCGGGGGCCGCGAGCGTCCGGCTCCGCTGCTCGCTGCGGCAGGTCCGGGCGTGGGCCGAGCCGTGGTCCGACGACCCGCTGCCCGGCACCTACTACCTGCGGCTCGCGGCGAGCGGCCTGCCCGAGCAGGACCTCGGCCTGCCGATCCGGGCCGACGTGCGGATCAGCGCGAAGGACGGGAACGCCCGGCCGGCGGGCGCGAAGCTGAAGGCGCCGCTGTCCCCGGCCGTCGACCCCGGAGCCACGCTCGCGCCGGGCGCCGCCCCGTCGGCGAGCCCCGTGAACTCGGCGCCGAAACCGGCGGAGCGGGTCAAGGGCTGGTTCTCCTGGCCGTCCGGCCGCTGGTGGTGGACGATCGGCGGCGGCGTCCTCGCCGCCGTCATGGCGGTGGCGGGCTACAGCCTGACCCGGCATCCGCGCCGCTGGTTCTCCGCATAGCGCTGTGCCTGCGGGGTGGACGCCGCCGTCGCGCCGGCAGGCGACTCGGTCCTCGGGGCCGTGTTCTCGGCGTGAGGGTGCCGGGTCCGGCCGATGGCAGTGCCCGAAGGGGATCGGCCCGTGATGATGTGGTCCGCGTGGGTTGACCTGCTGCTCCGGCACCGGAGGGTCGAATAATGTGACGAACGAACGATAACGACTGGTTGGCCGATCAGTTCGTCGAGCACCGGCCGCATCTGAGGTCAGTGGCCTACCGGATGCCCGGCTCGCTGAGCGAAGCCGATGACGCCCTGCAGGACGCGTGGCTGCGCGTCAGCCGGGCCGACACCAGTGACGTGCGCAACCTCACGGGGTGGCTCACCACGGTGGTGGCGCGGGTGTGCCTGCGCTGCTGGTGGTGCTGGACACCCTGACACCCGCCGAACGGCTCGCCTTCGTCCTGCACGACATGTTCGCGGTGCCGTTCGAGCAGATCGCCGCCATGCTGGACCGCTCGGCAGCGCCAGATCGTCGAGGCGTTCCTGGCGGCCACCCGGAGCGGGGACTTCCACGGGCTGGTCACCCTGCTCCATCCCGATGTGGTGCTCCGCGCCGACAAGGCCGTCATCCCCACCCCCGAGCCCGTCACGGTCGCCGGAACCGAACCCGTGGCCAAGGGCGCGATGGCCGCCGTCCAGCGGGCCCGGTTCACCGGCACCGCGCTCATCGACGGGGCGGTCGGCCTGGCGACGGCCCCCGGCGGCCGCCTGCGCGTGGTGCTGGCCTTCACCATCGTCGACGGACCCGCTCCGCCGCCGGGCGACCGCTCCCCGTGGCCGTGACGCGCGTCACACGGCCCCCGCCGTCACATCCGTCCCACGCGCCGGGTCAGGGCAGTGACCGACCCTCCGCCGGAGCCCACCGGGCCGAGTACGGCGTGCCCCGCTCGTGGTGGACCCCGCTCGGCGCGGCCAAGGCCGCCGCCGCCCTCGCCCTGGCATCGGCCGCCTGACATCGGGCACCGTCCGGTGCTGATCCGGTTCGGCCGAACCGCTGCCGCCGCTATTTCGGGTCGAGGACGAACACGGGGATCTGCCGGTCCGTCTTCTCCTGGTACTCGGCGTAGGACGGGTAGGCCGCGACGGCCCGCTCCCACCATTCGGCCCGCTCGGCGCCGTCGACCTCACGTGCGACGTAGGTCTTCGTGACGACCCCGTCCTGCAGCGGGAACTCGGGGTGCGCCTTGATGTTGTGATACCAGGTGGGGTGCTCGGGAGCGCCGCCCTTGGACGCCACGACCGCGTAGCTGCCGGCGTGCTCCACCCGCATCACCGGGGTGTAGCGCAGCCTGCCCGTCTTCGCACCGCGCAGCGTCATCAGCACGACCGGCGAGCCGAGGATCTCGACTCCCTCGGTGGTGCCGCTCTCAAGGATCTTCCTCGTCTGGTCCTGCACCCAGCTGGTGGGGCTGAACTCCACGTCGTCCGCCATGTCCAGGACGAACGTCTCCTGATCCGCGCCCATTCCCGCCGGACGCGCCGTCTCCCGCCCCGGCACGATCGGCACGCCGACGGCGCTCCCGCGTCACGAGGGTGCGAGGGTGGTGTCGGCGTGGCGAAGGGCGGCGTTCTCCGTCCTGATGCGGGTTCTCAGGAGGCCCAGGTTCACGATGGTGAACAGCAGCGCGGTGATCCAGCAGGTGTGCACCAGCGGCAGGGCGACGCCCTCGGCGACGACCGCGACGTAGTTGGGATGGCGCAGCCGGCGGTAGGGGCCCCTGGCCACCGGCGGCAGGCCCGGAATGATGATCACGCGGGTGTTCCACCGTCTGCCGAGGGTGGCGATGCACCACCAGCGCAGCCCCTGGGCCAAGACGGTCAGGCTCAGCATCGTCCAGCCCAGGACCGGGATGAAGGGGCGGTCGAGCAGCCACGCCTCCAGCGGCGCGCCGCCGAGCAGGCCGGCATGGGCGACGACGATCCCCGGGTAGTGCCCGCGTCCGTACTCGACTCCGCCCCTGCTCCTGGCCCAGGCCAGATGGCGGCGGGCCACGACCAGCTCCGCGACCCGCTCCGCCCCGACCAGCGCGATGAGGAGCGTGAACCCGATCACGCGGTCACCAGCGCAGGAGCAGCAGTTCGGCGGAGAACCCCGGTCCGAGCGCCATCAGCAGCCCGGTCTCGCCCTCCGGCGGGCGGCGCCGTTCGATCGTCGCCTGCAGCACGTTGAGCACCGAGACCGAGGACAGGTTGCCGAACCTGCGCAGGGAGTCCCAGGTCAGGTCGAGCTCGCCGTGCCCGAGGGCGAACGCCTCGGCGATCGTCTCGATCACCTTCGGCCCCCCGGGATGGCAGACCCACGAGGTCACCTCGCCGGGAGACAGGCCGTGCTCCCCGAGGAAGGCGGCGACGTCGCCGGCCAGCGTCGCCTCGACGTGGTCCACCAGGTCGGCCGCCAGGACGATCCGGAAGCCGTGCTCACCGACGTCCCATCCCATGAGCCTCTCGGTGCCGGGGTAGAGCTTGCTGCGGGTCGCGACGACCCGGGGCCCCCAGCGGTCCGGCGCCCCCGCGCCGGCCGGCCGGTCGGCCCCGACCGCCACGGCCGCCGCGGCGCCGTCCCCGAACAGGCCGCTGGCCACCAGGTTGGCCAGCGAGCCGTCGTCGCGCTGCGCCGTCAGCGAGCACAACTCGACGCAGACCAGCACCGCCACCTGGTCGGGCCACGCGCGCAGGTAGTCGTGCAGCCGCGACAGCCCGACGGCGCCGGCCGCGCATCCGAGACCGAAGACCGGTACCCGCTTGACGTCGTCCCGCAGGCCCAGGCGCTGGGCCAGGAAGGCGTCCAGCGAGGGCGTGGCGACCCCGGTCGAGGAGCAGAAGACCAGGTGGTCGACCTGCGACGGGTCGACCCCGGCCGCCTCCAGCGCCCCGCGGGCGGCCCGCTCCCCGAGGGACAGCGCGGTATCGGCGTAGGCGCCGTTCGCCGTGGTGAACCCGTCGAGATTCGCGTACTTCTCGATCGGCAGCGCCAGGTACCGGCCCGACACGCGGGTGGCGGAGTGGAAACGCTCCACCACCCGCCGGTCGGCGCCGGTCGCCGCGACGACGGCCTCGGTGATCTCACGCTGGTCGTAGTGGTACTCCGGCAGGACGGTCTGCACAGCCCTCACACGCACGGCTCCCCCTCAGCTTCCCCCTCCTGCTTCCTACCCACCAGCACGGCATGAAGCGGGCGTCACGGGGTCGGGTCGACGGCGGCCGGAACGCGGCGGATCACGGTGACCACGGGACGGTCACCGCGATCCGTGGAGGGAAGGCTCACGCAGGGGGCAGCACGTTCAGTCGCTGCAGCAACTCGCGCGAGACGGCGGCGCGCTTGCCGGCGTCGGCCGCCTCGACGATGTCGATGTTCAGCGCGAACGTGTACACGCGCCCGCCGCGCTCGACCCATCCCGTCCACCAGCCGGTGCCGGGACCAGGGGCGTTCTGCCAGCCGGACTTGGCGAACAGCTTGTACCCGTCCTTCTCCTCCTGCTTGATCAGGTCGCGGACGGTGCGCTGGTGCGCACGCGAGGCGGGCAGGCGCTCGGCCGCCAGCCGCTCCATGAACCGGGTCTGCTCCACCCCTGAGATCTTCAGCGGCCCGTCCAGCCAGAACCGGTCCACCTTCGTCCCGGTCCGGCGGTTGCCGTAGCCGAGCCGGTTCAGCCACTGCCGCTCGCGCTGCAGGCCGATGCGGCGGGCGATCACCTGGAACGCGGCGGCGTTGGAGACGCGCACGGCCTCCCGCATCGTCATGTCCTGCTCCCACTCGGGGAACGGCTGCGGCGTCCCGTCCCAGGGGATCACCTCGTCGGGGCTCCTGACCGCCCCGGTCTCCAGGGCCACCAGTGCGTGCGGGACCTTGAAGCTGGAGGCGGGCACCAGCGGGGTCTGGGCGAGCCGCCGGTCCACGACGGTCGTACTCCCGGTCTTCACGTCCAGCATCGTGAACGAGCCGCGCACGCCCGCCGCGTCGAAGACGGCCCGCAGATCGTCGCGCTCGACGACGCCGGGGCGGATCCGATCGGCCGCCGCGACGGCGGCGGCGCCGCGCGGGGCGGGGTCATGGCCGGCCGCGCCGCACGCGGCGGAGCCGAGGAGGGTGAGCGCACCGAGCGCCGCGGCGCCCAGCCGGACGCGCAGCGTTCGGGAAGAAGGCTTGGTCATGCGGTTACCCGATCACCGAACCCTGCCTTCTGTCCAATATTGATATTGATTATTGATCAATATCTGAAAAGACATCTTCGCAGCTCGATCGGGTCGCTGGAGCTCGCGACCACGTCCAGGGTCCGCACACCTGATCGGTTTCGGGGAGACCGCGTCCGGCGTGTGGCCACCCACGGTGGTCAGTGATCGAACGTCCTCGAAAGTCTGTGGCGGCGGTGTCGGATCCGGGCGGGGGTGTTCGTGGAAGTGGTGGAGCCGCCCAACGGAGGCGGCGCGGGAACAGGGAGCAGCGCCATGAGCACCACCTTCACCGTCGACTACTTCTGCAGCCTCGACGGCTACGGCATGGCCGAGGGCTGGCCCGGCTACTGGGGGAAGGAGGGGCCGGAGCTCATCGAGGACCGGGTGCGCACGTTCGCGCAGGACCAGGTGCTCGTCTTCGGCGCGACGACGTTCCGGCAGTTCCGCACGTTCGTGGGGATGTTCGACGAGCCCTACTACGACAGCCTGAACGAGCTGCCGAAGATCGTGTTCTCCGGCACGCTCGAAGAGCCGCTCGGCTGGCGGAACTCGACGGTCCTCAACGAGGACGCGGTGACGGCGGTCGAGCGCCTCAAGCGCACCACGGACGTCCCGATGCGCTGCCACGGCAGCGTCTCGCTGAACCGCGCCCTGCTCGCCGCCGGCCTCGTCGACCGGCTCGAAGTCATCATGTTCCCCGCCGTCTCCGGCCGCTCCGGCAAGGCGGCGCTCCTGCACGGCGGGCCGGAGCTCGACCTGGAACTCATCGAGTCGACCGTGCTCGACGGACGGACGCACAAGCTCGTGTACGCCCCGCGCCTCCACGGCGCGATCCCCGAGGGCGTCGGACCGCGGCTCCGGACCGCGGGCTGAGCGGTCGGTCGGCACCGAGCCGGTCAGGGGCGTGTGGAGACGTCCAGCAGCCGGGCCGCGGCGTGGGAGAGGGGGACGGCTTCCTGCTCGATCCGGCGGAACGGCGTGGGGCCCGCGGTCGCGACGGTGTCGTATGCGGTCCTCTCGGCCTCGGTGAGGTGCGGCAGGTTCTCCGAAGACGGCTTGATGGGACGCCCGTCCTTGTCGTGGTTCAGCCCGTGCCCGGCGTAGCGGTGCAGGTCGGTGGCATCCATCAGGATCGAGGTGACCGGTTTCGGTGGCGCGCCGTCCGGTGCGGGCTCGGCCAGCGCGGCGCGGAACCGGTCGAGGATCGCGTATCCGTCCGCGTCGATGTCCCCCCAGTAGACGACGTGGTCCGCGGCCCGGATCCAGGGCACGTGCGCGAGCAGGGCCGCGGCCGCCTTGCCGCCGCCCTCGACCACGATCGCGTCCGGCACCGGCGGGAACCAGAGCCGGGAGTCGCGGTTCTCGACGACGAGGACGGTCCGCGGCCGGTAGGCGACGTCGTGCGTGTCGCCGGTGGTCCAGGCGTCGTGCCTGCGGCGGCCCGACGCGGCGTGGCCGGGGTCGACGTAGGTCAGGTGCAGCACGGCCGGGCGGGACCGGACCTCGTCCCGGACGTCGCGTCCGGCGACGTCGCGCAGCAGCGCGCCATGGGTGTCGAGCCACTTGGTGTGCATGCCCGGGATCGGGAGCTGGCGTGCGGTCCAGGCGCCCGCGTCCGGGTGCCGGCCCAGCCAGGACACCGCGCCGAGCAGGACCTCGGCGTCGCCGGCGCCGAGCCGGCAGACGGCCCGGAGGGTGGCCGGGGTGAGGACCGCGCCGGCGGACCGCAGCGACGACGCGAGCGCGCGGGCGCGGGCGGCGTCCACGGCCGGCGGTCCGGTTCCGGAGACGAGGGCGACGGCGGCGTCCAGATCCGCGACCAGCGTGGCGGGGTGGTCGTCCGTCACGCCCCGGACGGACACCGGCCTGCGGACGATCTCCACGCCCGGCGGGAGCCTCTCGGCGAACTCACGCCAGCGCATGCGCCACTCGTTCCAGGCGGGGAGCCTCCTCGTCACCGCGCTCCCGGTCGACACGCCGGGACGGAGCGGGACGGAGAACGCGACCGGGTCACCGATGCCGAGTTCGGCGCACACGGCCTCCGCCCACTTCCGGTCCACCTTGCGGCGGAGGAGCTCGACCGCGGCGGCCGGGGCGACGAGCCGGGAGCTCACGCGTCGGGAACCGCGACGATGGGCTTCGCCCTCGACCGCCCCTCGGCGTTCTTCAGGATCAGGTACTCCGCGTCCACATGGGGCTCGATCGCGCTGTGCTTGTCGTTGGGGGCGCCGATGACGAGCTGGAAGCCGAGCCCGCGCCACGCGCCGATGGCCCGGCCGGTGAAGTGCGCGTCCGCCTTGATCAGCGCCTCGTCGAGGAAGACGGGGGCGTAGCGGGGGCGTTCGGCGCCCGCGTCGCCCAGCTGGTAGCGCAGCGCCGCGCCGACGATGAAGGCGACCAGCTCCTGGGACTCGCCGCCGGACTTCTCCCCGATGTGGTCGTAGACCGCGACGTGCTCGCCGGCGAGGTCGCACTTCTCCGCGCTGATCCGGACGTGGTTGCGCACGTCGACCAGGTCGGCGAAGTCGGGCGCGGTGCGGCGGATGCGGTCGATCACCTTGGCCATCCGGTGGTAGGCGCGCTCCCGGTCGGCGTCCGTGCCCGCCTTGTCGATGACGGCGCGCACGTCGCGCAGTTCCTTGCGGAACCGGGCGCGCACCGCCGAGTGGCTCTCCTGCGGGTCGATGCGCAGCCGGTGCCCGTCGTCGGCGAAGGGCAGCTCGGCGAGGATCCGGTTGACCGGGTCGATCCGGTCGCGGATCTCCCGGACGGCGGCGGCGAGCTCGCTGTCCAGGCTGGTCAGGTCGTTGCCGGAGAGTTTGAGCAGGCTGTCGCGCCACTCGGTCTCCAGCTCGTGCAGGCCGCTGGTCTCCAGATCGGTGAGCAGGCGGTCGAAGTCGCGGTAGGAGGCGTCGGGCTCGGTGCCGAGGTTCGGGTTCGGCCAGCGCTCGACGAAGGTCGAGAACGTGTCCCGCAGCGCCTTGCGCGACCGGCCGACCTCCTCCTCCGCCGACGTGCGGTCGGCGCGCATCCGTTCGGAGCCGCGCCGGTGCGCGGCGTCGAACTCCTTCAGCGCGGCCGCCGGGTCGGCGCCGTCGGGGGCGTCGCCGAACAGCCCCGCGAGGTAGTCCCGGTGTTCCGCGCTCACCTCGGTGCCGGTCTCCGCGGCGGTGTCGAGCGCCCGCTGGGCGCCGTCCACCTCGTCCACGATCTCCTCCCAGGACCTCTCCAGCCGCTCCACGTCCTTCTTCCGTCCGCCGATGTCCTCGGTCAGCTCGGTGACCTTCCGCTTGAGCTCCTCGACCTCCCCCTGCAGCCGGTCGATCTCCGGGTTGCCCTTGCGGACCTCGGTGATGACTCCCTGCCAGCGGTCCCGTTCGGCGGTGACCGACTCGACGTCCACCTGGTCCCAGGACAGTTCGGTCACGGTCAGGTAGGCGGTGCGCCTCTCCTCGAACGAGTTGAGCTCCCGCTCCGCGTCCTCCGCCCTCGCGTCGGCATCGTCGAGACGCTCCTGGGCGCGGCCGATCCCGGCGTCGAGATCGGCGAGCAGCCGGGTGTTGGTGAATCCCAGCAGGTTGGCCCGGCCCTGACCGCCGTGCGCGCCCCGGCCGCCCTGCGACGTCTGGCCGGTGATCGTGAGGGCCTTCTTGTACTGCCTCAGCAGCCGGGGCGTCTCGACGCAGACGAAGTCGAACCGCTCGGCGAGTTCGCTCTTGAGCCACGCGGTGAACGGCGACGACCGGTAGTCGAGCCGGCCGGGGAGCGTCCGGTCGTTCAGCCCGACCTCGTCGCGCATGCCGGTGCGGACGCCTTCGAACTGCACGCGGCGGGCGACGGGCACCGCGTTGATCGCCTCGCGGAACGCGTTCAGGAGGCCGATGTCGATCAGCATCCGGGTGGCGAACCCGCCGAGCGCCAGGTTGAACGCCTCCCGCCACGGCTCGAACTCCGTGCGCACCTCGATCAGCTCGCCGACGAACGGCAGGTCGTCCGGGGTGAGGCCGGCGGCGGCGGCCAGCCGGTCGCGGGCGGCGTGCAGCTCGGTGGGGATGTTGCCGCGGCGGGCCTTGACGGCGCCGTGCTCGGCGCGCAGCGCGGCCAGGTCGCGGGCGGCGTCCGTCTGCTCCGCCGCCGCCTTGGCGAACTCGTTCTGGGCGGTCTTCCTGGCGCCGGAGTCGGCCAGCGCCCGGTGCGCCTCGTCGACCAGCGCGGCGAAGTCCGGGGCGGTCGACACGGTCGCCCCGACGCCGTCCAGGACCCGGTCCAGCCGCTGCCGCGCGCGTTCGACCTCGGCCAGCCGCCGCTCGGCCCCGCGGATCTCCCGGAGCGCGGTCTCCAGCCGGTCGCCGCCGGAGGCGCGCAGCGTGTCGGCCAGCGCCTCCCGCCGGGTCTCCGCCGCCTCGATCAGCACGGCGGTCTCCCGCACGTCCTGCTCGGCCCGGCGGCGCCGCGCGGTCAGGTCCTCCTCGGCCGCGCGCAGCAGGTCGAGCCGGCGTTCGTGCCGCCACAGCGCCGCGGGGGACGCCGGGTCGGTGAACGACCCGACGTCGTCGATCACCTTCAGCCGCGTCACCGCGCCGTCGACGGCGGCCCGGTGGTCGCGGATCGGGGCCAGCGCCCGCACCTGCCGCCGGGCGGTGATCATCCGGTCGCGGGTGCCGGACAGCTCGTCGAACTGCTGCACCACCTCGTCCGCCGTGGCCAGGGTGGACGGCTCCTCCAGGACCATCGTCTTGTACAGCGCGTCGACCGTGGTGATCTGCTGGCCGGCCTGGATCCTGCCGAGCAGCCCGACCGCCTTGTGCCCGTCCCCGGCGGCGCCGATGCCCAGCGTGGTGTGCAGCCGGGCGGTGAAGTCGCGGTCGGTGTCGAAGCAGGTCACGCCCGTCGCGGTGACCGCGGGGCGGGCGAGCCTGCTGCCCGCGGGGCCGTCCAGCTCGCGCAGGTCGTAGTCGTCGTCGACGGTGCCGCGGACCACGACGACGTCGTCGAGGGCGCGCGCGGACGACGGCACGTACCAGGCCCGGAGCGCGGTGAACACCGCGCCGCCCGGGTCGGCCCAGGTCATCGCGATCGCCGACCAGGTGTCGCGGCCGTCCCCGCGCAGCACCCGCTGCCTCGTCTCACCGCCCGCCCGGGACTCGTCGAGCTTCCCGCGCGCGTAGGAGAGGATGTTGCGCTGGTCCTTGCCCCGGGGCCGGCCGACCACGCCGCCGTTGGACGCCCCGTTGAACGGCGTGGTGTGCGGCATCAGCAGCGCGATGTAGGAGTCCATCAGCGTCGACTTGCCCGACCCGGAACCGCCGCCGAGCAGGGTCGCGCCGGGCGCGAACCGGACGCGGTGGTACCCGTCGTAGCCGCCCCAGTTGACCAGCTGGAGGTCGCGCGCCACCCACTGCTGCCCCCGCGACGCCGCCGGGATCAGCCCGAACAGCGTGTCGATCATGCTCATGGCGCGACCTCGTTCCGCTCCCGCAGCCACCGGCTCAGTTCCGCGAGCTTCTCGGTGCTCAGCACGACCTCCACCAGCGGCGTGATGCGGTACCGCCCGGCGGACTCCTCCGCGAGCAGGCCCTCGGTGGCCAGCCGCTGCACCGCGTTGCGGATCTCGCGCTGGCCGCGGGCGAGGTTGTGGTCGTCCGGATCGAAATAGGTCAGCACGGTCTGTTCCAGCTCTTCGATGTCGACCCGCGCGGACGTCTCGCCGGTGCCGCGCTCCCGCTGGAAGACGGTCCGCAGGTGGACGAGTACCAGGGTCTCGGCCCGGCCGTAGGGGTCGTCCTTCAGCAGGATCGGGACGTCCAGCTCCCCCGAGCGCACCTGCTGCTTGTAGGCGATGCCGCGGTCGTGGTCGACCACGAGCCGGACGAACAGGTCGTGCAGCCGCGACTCGACGATCTGCTGGTTCTCCAGCAGCGTCCGCCACTGCGCCGGGTTCTTCTCGGCCAGCAGGAACTTGCGCTGCAGCAGCCGGACCAGCACGCGCCGCACGTCCACGTCCAGCGTGCCGGTGTCGCCGGCGAACAGCTCGGCCGGGTCGTCCTCCATCGGGACCGGCTCGATGAAGCCGGCCTCCTCGCCGGTCGACCACCCCTCGCCGGCGCCGTCCGGTTCACTCATCGTCGTTCCCCGTCCCCTCGTCGGCGGCGCGGGCCGGCGCCGGGACCGCCGCCAGCACGCCGCCGAACGCGAGCCGTCGCCGGGTCCGGTCCGGACGGACCGTCTCGACCACCGCGACCTCGGCCGTGTCGGTCATGCCGAGGCCGTGCGCGATCTCCAGCAGGCCGAGCAGATCCACCGGCCGCCGTATCCGCTCGGCCGCCGCGCGGAACGCGGCCGCGACGTCGACGCCGGCGCCCGCGTCGCCCGCGAAGCCCGCCAGGTGCGCGCGCAGGTCGGCGTACTGCGGACCGCCCCATGCCCGGGTGTCCGCGGTCGTCACGTCGTCCTCCTCGTCCCATTCCCGCAGCGGCGTGGGCGGCTGGGGCGGCCGCAGGTCGCTCATGGTCTGCCGCAGCTGCCCGACGTCGGCCACCGGCAGGCGGCGCAGCGGGTCGACGGCCGAGCCGCGGCGCGACCCGGGCACCCACGCGTGGAACCCGGACATCACGTCCCGCAGCAGCTCGTCCACCTGGCGGTCCCGCATCGGGTCGTGGTTGCGCACCTGGGTGGTGATGACGTGCGACGCCTGCCGCTGCGCGGCCAGCACCTCCTTGACGCCCTGCTCGATCCGGCGCGCGATCTCGGCGAGTTCCCGCCGCTGCGGCTCCGGCATCTGCTCGGTGAACCCGTGCCGCAGGACGGTGCGCAGCAGGTGCCACAGGTCGTCGATCTGCGCCGGGTCGCCGATCAGGCGCAGCGCCCCGGCGAACGCGCGGCCCTCCGGCGTCGCGTCCATGATCTGCCGGCCGCGCTCCAGGTACTCGCGCAGCACCTCCCCGGTCGGCCGCACGTCCTGCCGCAGGTCGGCGACGACGTCCCGCTGCATGGCCTTGATCGACTCGGCGACGCGGGCGAAGTCGGCGGGCAGCTCCCGCGCCAGGTGCAGCACGTTCTCGGCCGCTTCGAGCAACTGGTCGTCGGCGACGGTGTCGACGACGCCGCCCTTCTCCAGCCGGTCGAGTTCCCGCCGGCGCTGGTCGATCTCCGTCTGGAGGCGCGCCATCCGGGCCATCACGTCCGGGTCCGCGTCCTGCGCGAGCCGCTCGACCGCCTCCAGCAGCGTCCGGACGCGGGACTCCGACACCCTGGTCCGGGCCCCGCCGACCCGGCCGGCGACCTCGAGCGCGCCGACGCCGTGCGCGGACAGCCGGTACACCTCGACGTCGTCGGAGACCTGCCGGACCAGCCAGCCAGCGTGCACCCACTGCCTGCACAGGTCGCGGGCGTTCCCCGCGGGCAGGGGCTGGTCGCCCTCGTCGCCGTAGCCCGCCGCCCGCAGCTGGTCGAGGGCGTCGGAGATCTCCGCGTGGGCGTCGGCCACCGCCACCGTCGGCCGCTCCGGCGTGAACATCATCGCCAGCACGGTCACCACGAACGGCGCGTAGGTCCGGTGGAGCAGATCGAGCATCGGGTTCTGGAACGCCCGAAGCGCACCCTGATATGCGCCCTCAACACCTCGTGTACCCATCGCCGACCAGGGTACGACCTGGGGCTGACGCAACGCGTCGAGAAACTGACGCCGTCGCGCCCTGCCGAGGCTTCGTCCCGCCGTTCGGCCGCGAATTCCAAACCCCGTCCGCAAGCCTTTCTCGCGACCTCGGCACCGGTGCCCGGTTGCGGAGGGGGAGGGGTGGGGAGAGCATGTCGGCGTCCGGTGACGTCGGCGTCGCCGGACGACCTTCTGCAGGTCACCGCATCTCACACCCCTTGAGGAACCACGCTATGACGACCCCGCGGGCCTTCCCCCTGGAACCCACTCCGATCCATGTGCCCGATGAGGTCCTCGACGACCTGCGCGCCCGTCTCGCGTCGACCCGTCCGCCGCTGGACGAGGGGAACGAGGACTGGTCCTACGGCGTCCCCGACGCCTATCTCCGTGAGCTGGTCGCCTACTGGCGGGACGGCTACGACTGGCGCGAGGCCGAGGCCGCCATCAACGCCTACGAGCACTACCAGGTGGACGTCGCCGGTGTCCCGGTGCACTTCATGCGCAGGCCCGGAAAGGGGCCTCGCCCGGTCCCGCTGATCCTCACCCACGGCTGGCCGTGGACGTTCTGGCACTGGTCGAAGGTGATCGACCCGCTCGCCGACCCGGGCGCGTTCGGCGGCGACCCCGCCGACGCTTTCGACGTCATCGTGCCGTCCCTGCCCGGTTTCGGCTTCCCCGGCCCGCTCACCGGATTCCCGGACGTCAACTTCTGGAAGGTCTCCGACCTCTGGCACACCCTGATGACCGAGACCCTGGGATACGAGAAGTACGCCGCCGGGGGCTGCGACATCGGCGGGATCGTCACCAGCCAGCTCGGCCACAAGTACGCCGACGAGCTGTACGGCGTCCACATCGGCTCCGGGCTGCCGCTCGACTTCTTCAACGGGCCCCGCGCCTGGAGCCTCACCCGGAACCGGCCCCTCACAGGCGACCAGCCCGCCGACGTCCGCGCCCGCATCATCGAGCTGGACCACCGCTCGGCGTCGCACCTCACCGTGCACATGCTCGACGGCGCCACCCTGGCCCACGGGCTGAGCGACTCGCCCGCCGGGCTGCTCGCCTGGCTGCTGGAGCGCTGGAACGCCTGGAGCGACAACGGCGGGGACGTCGAGTCCGTCTTCACCAAGGACGACCTGCTCACCCACGCCACGATCTACTGGGCGAACAACTCCATCGCCACGTCGATGCGTTACTACGCCAACGCCAACCGCTACCCCTGGGCCCCCGCCCACGACCGCACCCCGGTCGTGCAGGCCCCGGTCGGCCTCACGTTCGTCACCTACGAGAACCCGCCCGGCGTCCACACCGCCGAGCAGCGCGTCCGGGCGTTCAAGGGCGGCCCGCAGGCCGCCTGGTTCAACCACGTCAACGTCAACGCGCACGACCACGGCGGCCACTTCATCCCCTGGGAGAACCCCGACGGCTGGGTGAGCGACCTGCGCCGCACCTTCCACGACCGCAGGCCCTGAACGACCTGTCACGCCCGGCCGGGAGGCTCACTCCGTCAGGCTGTGCGGGTCGGTGAGGCCGTGCGGGTCGGTGAGGCCGTGCAGGTCGGCGATGACCTCGGAGGCGGCGACCGGGTCGAGGTCGCCGAAGGCCAGGGGCCGGCCGGAGTGGCGGCCCGTCATGAGCATGACGCCGCCGATGTGCTGCTCGGCGTGCTCCTCGGGGTCGAAGACGCGGATGCCGGGCGCGAAGGTGACCATCACGTGCCGGTCGTCCGGCGTCATGCGCATGACCTGCCGGCGGAAGCCGCCGGTCTCCTTCTCGCCGAGCTCCCAGCCGCGGGACGTCAGGCCCATGATCCTGCCGAAGTGGACGGTGCCGCCCTCGAAGCGCGGAAGGCGGTCGCGGCCCCGCTCGTCCTCCCGGAGGGTGTGGACGGGACGGCCGAGCTGCGGGAACGGCTGGAGGATCTCGTAGTCGGCGAGGATCGCGGCCCAGGCCCGGACGGTGTCCGCGCCGAGGACGAGCGGGTGCGGCAGGGCGACCCGGGCGTCGCCGGGCAGCGTGAAGGCGTCCTCGTGGACGTCGGCGAGGGTTCCGTCCTCGGCCACCCGGAACGTGTCCGCCCCGGCCGACCACACCAGGCGGCGGGCGATGTGGCGCATGAGCGGGTGCTCGACGAACAGGGAGGCGAACTCCCCGGCCGCCCAGGTGCGGCCCGCCGCCATCGCCGTCTCCAACCGCCTGATCTGGTCCGCGGCGACCGTGCGGACCTCCTTCTTGAGGACGGTGAAGCGTGCGTAGGCCGCGGGGGCGAGAGCGTCGTCGTCCTTGGCGCCGGGCTTCGGCAGCGTCTTGCGAGGCTTGCCGCTCTCGTCGGCGACGAAGGGCCTGAGCTCCTCGTCGAAGCCCACCACGAAGCTGCGCGGCCCGTAGTCGAGCGTCATGGAGCCTTCGGCGTCCAGGCCCAGGGTGGGGACGAGCCGGTCGGCGAGCTGCTCCTGGGTGAGCCCGCGCTGTTCGGCGGCGCGCTTCAACGCCTCGCGCGCGGACCGCCGGATCCACTTGCGGTCCTCGGCCTTGTTCGCGAGCCGGTCCAGATGGCGGAGTGCCGAGTCGGTGCCGAGGGAGCCGAACAGGCGGAGCGCGGACTGCCCGCCCGCATCCCACACGAACGCCCTGGACCACCGTGCGACGATCGGCGCGAGCCGGTCGGCGGTCCCGTCGTCGCCGAACTCGGCCAGGGCGTACTGCAAGCCGGGCGACGCCCACAGTTTGGGATGGCGGTCGGCCTCGTAGAGGGCCCAGGCGAACTCGGCGAGCGACGCCGGGTCGAGAGGCCCGACGACGAGGGGCACCCCGGCGTACGGCTTGCGGCTCTCCGAAATGGACAGCATCGTCAGCAGATGCCGGGTCGCGGCCAGGGGAAGCGCCTGCCGGCGTCGGCGCAGCAGGATCCGCGGCAGCCTCTCGGGGTCCCAGCTCTCCGGGAGGTCCGGCAGCGGGTCGGGGTACACGTCGAGCGGGTCGGTGCGCAGCATGGAGACCGCCTGCACGGCCTCGTCCCCGTAGTACTCGGCCGCCTCGACGAGAATGTCGTGGCCGTGCCGTTGGGCCACCGAGCGCAGCGCCGCCTCGGCGCGTTCCCGCTTCGGGCCCGGCTTGCGGAAGGCGTCCGGGATCGTCAGCCTCACGGCGTCCGCCCCGTGCAGCCCGTACCAGGCATCCTGCGCGTCGTCGCGCCCGTTGCCGGCGAAGTCCTTGATCATTGCCTGGGCGACGGCGTGGTCCAGGAAGGGTTCGAGCGCGTACACGCTCCATTTCTTCTTCTTCGACTGGTGCATCACCAGCGGGTAGGCGGCCATCTCGTGACGCGCGACCGCGCCGCGATCGGCGCCGACGTTCGAGAAGTCGGCGAAGGCGTCCCAGTAGCGCTCGTCGGCGAGCAGTTTCTCGCCGAGTTCCCGGGGCGCCTGCATGACGAGCCCGATGTAGAGGCGCTCGAACCGCGACCGGGACTGCCAGTCGCGCGGCTTCCACAGTGGCAGGGCCTGGTCACCGGCGAAGAACGCGGCGAGGTCGTCCCAGTCGGTGTCGTCCGGCATGCGGGCCTGCGAATACCTGTACGGGGACTCCAGCCATTCCTCCCGCCGGCCGGGCGCCCAGCGGATGACGGTCGGTTCCCTGGGCGTCTTCAGCTTGAGGACGACCGGTTCCCTCGTCCCGCCCGTCCAGGGCGGCCGGACGAGCAGGGCGGGCAGCGCGTCGCCGGGGGCGTCCCCGACTTCTTGATCACGGCTCATCATGCCCAGTATTCCGGCCGCCGAGAGCGCCGGGACCGGCCCGCCGAACACCGCCGCCGAACACCGCCGCCGACGTCACGCTCCGCGATGGTTCCATCACCCTGGCGCGAGCGCAGGCCGACCAGCAGGGGAATCGTGGCCCATGGACCGCGTCCGTACCGTTAAGGCCCCTCGTCGCTTCTTCAGGAGGACTCATGAGGTCACCCTTACGTGCCGCGCCGGCCATAACGGGCGCCATTCTGGTGCTCGCCGTTTCAGCCGTCGCGCCCGCGCCCGCGTCGGCCGTCGGCGTGCGGGCCACGGGCACCTTCTTCTACCACTCGCCCGACTCGGGCGATCTGGAGATCGAGGACCCCCACAACGGCGACTGCCGGCTGCTGCTCCAGGGCGCCACCAGCGCCCGCAACCAGACCGACGCCCGCGCGGCCTTCTTCCTCGACCGGCTCTGCGAAGAGCCCGCGAACATCACCCTCGTTCCCGGCGCGACCAGGTCCTTCGCCGCCCCCATCCCGCACAGCGTCATGTTCGGCTGACCGGATCTCCTGTTCGCGGGTCGCGGGTGGCGCCGTCCGCTCCAGGCGGGCGGCACCACCCGCGATCCGGCTCCCGCCGGGGGCGCTACCGAGTGCGGGCCGGGAGGCGGGCTGCGACGAGGGGGACGACGATCGCCGCGGCCACGAGGTGGGCGGCGATCAGGGTGAGCCTCGTCGGGACCGTCGCCGGGACGATCAGGTCGGGCACGACCGAGAGCGCGGTGAGGACGGCGGTGGCCGCGAGGAACGCGCGCCTGGGCGCGGGGGCCCAGCGGCGCAGCGCCACGGCCAGCAGCACGCCGATCACGCCGAACAGCAGCGTCAGCTGGGGGAAGCCGAGCAGCGGGATCGGCTCGCCGTCCACCTCCAGGGACGCGCCCGCGCTCCGGCCGAGGGCGGCGACGGCGGTGGTGGCCGCCGCGGCGGCGACGCAGGCGATCAGGCCGGTGCGCCACATCGGGACGGCGCGGGAGGCGGTCGCCGGGGCCTGGACGGCGCCGAGGCCGCTGGAGGTGACGTCGCTCGTCATGGTCTGACCTTTCACGTGGGGGTTGTCCGTGAGAAGCAATGTGTCCACCGGACACTTGATGTAAGCTAGACACATCGATGCCGGGTTGACAAGAGGTTGGTGGGATGAAGGCGCTCTGGGATCTCCGCGACCAGCCGGAGAAGCGGCCGCGCATGCCGCTCTCGGTGTCCGCGATCGTCGAGGCGGCCATCGCGGTCGCCGACGCGGACGGTATCGAGGCGGTCTCCATGCAGCGCGTCGCCGCCGATCTCGGCTTCACCAAGATGTCGCTCTACCGCCATGTCGCGAACAAGTCCGAGCTGCTCAGCATCATGATCGACACGGCGGTGGGCGAGCCGCCCGACCTGGGCGAGGTGCCCGGCGGCTGGCGGGGCAAGCTGGAGGAGTTCGTCCGGCGGCTCGCCGAGGTCTGGCGGCGGCACCCCTGGATCCCCGCCGTCACCGTGGGCACCCGCGTCATGGGCCCCCGCGAGGCCGGGTGGACCGAGAGCGCGGTGGCCGCGCTGGCCGGGACCGGCCTCACCGGCGACGAGCGCATGGCCGCCGCGTTCCTGCTGTTCGGGCACGTCCGCACCACCCAGTCGATGACCACGGCCGGCACCCAGGCCTGGTCGGGCGGCAGCGAGACGGCCGAACTGATCCGCGGCCGGGCGGACCTGTTCCCCGAGCTCAGCAAGGCGTTGAGCGGCCCCACCCCGGCCCTCGACGACAACGCCCGCGCCTTCGGCCTGGACCGCCTCCTCGACGGCCTGGCGGCCCTCGTCGAGGAGCGGTCGTGACCCCCCACGGGCTGGCCTCGGCCTACCTGTCCGCCCTGGAGGCCGGCGACCTGGAGGGCGTCCTGGGGCTCTTCCACCCCGAGGCGGTCGTCCACTCCCCGCTGTACGGGCCGCTGCGCGCCGCCGAGTTCTACCCGAGGCTGCTCGCCGACACCGGCCGCTCCGAACTCCACCTTCGCGGCGTCACGCAGGGCGAGCGACTCGTCGGCGTCTGGTTCCGCTTCGACTGGACGCTGTCCTCGGGCACGGCGGCCGGCTTCGAGTGCGTGGACATGCTGGAACTCGACGGCGAAGGCCTGATCGCGACACTGCGCATCTTCTACGACACCGCCACCACCCGCGCCGCGTTCGAACGCGAGACGGGCGGCTCCTGGCACCGCGCCTCCTGACGTGACCGGCGCGCGTCCGCCCCGTTCCCGCCCGCCGGTTCCGCGGAGCGCGGCCGGACAACCGGCTCCCGGCGCGCCACAACGGCCGGTTGTGCGCGCCTAGGGTGAACCGGTGGACACCGAGGCACTGCGATCGTTCGTCCGGGCGGCCGAGCTCGGGCAGCTGCGGCATGCGGCCGACGAGCTGGGCGTGACGCAGCAGGCGGTCTCCAAGCGGATCGCGGCCCTGGAGCGCGACCTGGAGGTCCGCCTCTTCACGCGGACCGCCGGGGGGGTCGAGCTGACGCTCGACGGCCAGGCGTTCCTCCCCCACGCGCGGAGCGTCGTCGCGGGCGTCGACCGCGCCGTCGCCGCGGTCAGGCCGGGCTCGCGGGCCCTGCGCATCGACGTTCTCGGCTTTCGGAGCGCCCAGTCCGTCGTCCTGCACGAGTACTGGCGGTCGCGTCCCGGAGCCGACCTCGACCTCGTGACCCTCAGGGTCGACGACCCGCGCGCGGCTGTCGCCGCCGTCGAGTCCGGCGATCTCGACGCCTCGTTCCGGACCGTCACCGACCCGGCGGCCCTGCCTCCCGGCGTCCGGATGGTCCACGCGTTCGACTCCCCGCTGGAACTGCTCGCCGGCCCGGGGCATCCGCTCGCCTCCGCGCGGAAGCTGACGCCGTCGCAGCTGCGCAGGCACCGGATCTGGGTGCCGGGCATCGCGCCCCGAAGCGAGTGGGGAGAGTTCTACGACCAGCTCGCCACCGAGTTCGACCTGCGCATCGACGCGGCGGGCCCGCATTTCGGCGACCAGGTCCTGCTGGACGCCCTCGCGGACTCCGCGGACGTGGCGACCCTGGTCGGGGCGCGCGACCGGTACGTCTGGCCCGCGGGCCACGACCTGCGCCGCATCCCCATCGTGAACCCGACCCTCGCGTACCCGCTCTCGCTCATGCTGCCGAGAAGCGAGCCGCATCCGGAACTCCGCGGGATCACCGCTCACCTCGCGAACCTGCCGAGGCTTCCCGAGACGGTCTGGCTCCCGTCCTGGGCGAGGACGCGCCCGGCGAAGGCGAACTGACCGACTCCTCCAACCCCACTCCCCCGGAAAGGATCGCGGCATGCCCGGCGACCGTCTCATGCGCATCCGCAGCACCGAGTTCCAGGCCATGGCCGAGAGGGTCCTGCGGACCACCGAGCTCACCTCCCGCCTGAACGTCCTGCCCTTCGAGGACGAGGCGGGCAAGGCCGAGCTGTTCGAGCGGATCCTCGGCAGGCCGCTGCCGGCGGGGGTCACGATCTACCCGCCCTTCTACACCGACCACGGCCTCCGCCTGGACCTCGCGGAGCGCGTGTTCATCAACCAGAACTGCACCTTCCTGGACTACGCCGGCATCCGGCTCGGGGAGCGCGTGATGGTCGGGCCGAAGGCCACCTTCATCACCGTCGGCCATCCGGTCGACCCCGGGGAGCGGCGGGAGTGGCTGACCGGCGGCCCCATCGACGTGGCGGAGAACGTGTGGATCGGCGCAGGCGCCACGATCCTGCCCGGCGTCAGCATCGGCCGCGACTCCGTGGTCGCCGCCGGCGCGGTCGTGGCCGAGGACGTCCCGCCGGCGACCCTGGTGACCGGCGGGAAGGCGGCCGTCAACCGGCGGTGGTGACCGGGCCCGCGCACTCCGCCGGGCGGCGATGATCTCCGTCTCGGGCGATCCGCTGGTTGGATCTCTCCGTCATCTGCTACAAGTGTGGTAGCAAGCGGCCGCCGGTGCGGTCGCGGGGATGACGACAGGAGTAAGGACCCCATGGTCTTCAAGCAGCTGCTCGGCGCCTTCGGCGCGGGCGGACCGTCGGTCGAGACCGTTCTCGCCGCCCCCCACGCCCGTCCGGGGGAGCACCTGGCCGGCGAGGTACGGGTGCGGGGCGGCGACCGCGACGTGCACGTCCACCAGGTCGTGCTGAGCCTGGTCACCCGGGCCGAGTACGAGCACGGCGACCACGAGGGGGCCGGGAGCAGGGAGTTCTACCGTGGGCCGATCACGGGCGGGTTCCCCCTGGGCGCCGGGCTGTCCCACGCGATCCCCTTCCAGATGCCGCTGCCCTGGGAACTGCCGCTGACCGAGGTCTACGGGCAGCACCTGCACGGCATGGCCATGGGCGTCCGCACGGAGCTCGCCGTCGCCGGCGCCGTGGACGCCGGCGACCTGGACCCGGTCTCGGTGAGCCCGCTGCCGTCCCAGCAGCGCGTCCTGGACGCCTTCGGGACGCTGGGCTTCATGTTCAAGAGCGCCGACGTGGAAGAGGGGCACATCGCGGGCGTCCACCAGGAGCTGCCGTTCTACCAGGAGATCGAGTTCTTCGCGCCGCCGCAGTACGACGGCCGGATCAGCGAGGTCGAGCTCACCTTCGTGTCCGATCCGCACGGGCTCGTGGTGATCCTGGAGGCCGACCGGCGCGGGAACGTCTTCTCCGAGGGCGACGACGTCTTCGGCCGCTTCCACGTCTCCCACGACCAGGCCCTCCACACGGCGTGGGAGCACGAACTGGAGGGGTGGCTGCGGGCCGTCGCCGGGCACCTCCACGGCGGGTCCGTCCACGGGTCCCACGAACCGTACGGCCACCACGGCGAGCACTTCGGAGGGCACCACGGCGAGCACTTCGGAGGGCATGGCGGGGGGCACGGCGGCGGGCACGGCGGCGGGCACGGCGGGCCGGGGTGGGGCGGTGTCGCGGCCGGAGCGGCGGGCGGACTGGCGGCCGGGTTCGTGGCGGGCGCCGTCGTCAACGAACTGCTCGACGACGACGAGGAGCAGAAGGACGAGCCGTCGGTGGGCGACGCCTTCGCCGACGTGAGTCAGCAGGCCGCCCAGGACGCCTACCAGGAGGCGGCCTACGAGCAGGCGTACGAGGACGCCTACGAAGACGCCTACGAGGACGCCGTGGAGAGCTTCGAGGAGGAGTAGGGGGCGGTCAGCCAGATCCGGCCGAGGCAGGCCAGGAACGTGCCGAGCGCCCAACCCGCGACGGCGTCCGTCGGCCAGTGGTAGCCGAGCGCGACGACGGCGACGGCGACGGCCGCCGCCCCGGTGTGGGCGGCGGCCGTCCAGGCGCGGGACGCGCCGGTCACGGCCGCCGCGAACAGCAGGCACGCGGCCGCGTTGGCGGCGTGCCCCGACGGGTAGGACAGGAAGCCGTCGGCGAAGACGGCGTCGTGGCCGGTGCGCGGCGGCGTCCGGGCGAACGCGATCTGCGCCCCGCGCACCAGGAGTTCGCTCGCCACCAGCCAGATCCCGGCCTTGAGCAGGAGGGCCCTGCTGCGTCGCCGCCGGGCGGCCCAGAGGGTGGCGAGCGCGGCGAAGGAGCCGGCGAGCCAGTACTGGCCGCCGTTCACGACCGTCCGCCACCAGAGGTGCCAGGCGCCGCTGCGCGGCGGCAGGCCCTCGGCGAACGTCCGGCCGTCGAGATGCCGCAGGGGCCCGCCGAGCAGGACGTCCAGGGTCACCGCCGCCGCCACCGCGGCGGTGACCGCGGCGAGGACGTAGGGCGGCCTGGCTACTACATTTGTAGCAGGACGGCTAGGGTCGGGAGAGACGACCGACGAGCGGAGGATGACGATGCCTTTCTGGGACAAGCTGCGCGACTCCACGCAGAGTATGCAGACGCAGCTGCTCAGTAAGAAGAACGAACTGAAGAGCGGAGCGTTCCGGGACGCGAGCATGGCGATGTGCGCGCTGGTCGCGGCGGCCGACGGCAGTGTGGACCCGTCCGAACGGCAGCGGACCGCGTCCCTGATCGCCTCCAACGAGGTGCTGCAGAACTTCGCGGCCGACGACCTGCAGCGGCGGTTCAACGACTACGTGTCCAAGCTCACCGCCGACTTCGACTTCGGGAAGGTCTCCGTCCTCCAGGACATCGGCAAGGCGAAGAAGAAGCCCGCCGAGGCGCGCGCCGTCATCCAGATCGGCATCGTGATCGGCGGCGCGGACGGGCACTTCGACGACGCCGAGAAGGCCGTCGTCCGCGAGGCGTGCTTCGCCGTCGGCCTCGACCCCGCCGAGTTCGAGCTCTGAGGGACGGCGCCCCCGTCACCGGAACGCGAGCAGCGACACCAGGAACGACACGAGGACGTGGTCGAGCTGGAGGGTCGCGGCGGTCAGCGACCCGGTGACGACGCCGTTGCCCATGAACAGCAGCGGGCCGGTGACCGCGTTCTTGGCCGGGGGCGTGCCCAGCAGCGCCTCCACGCGCTCGACGATCCCCGACTCGGCGAACGCGCTCACCGGCCCGGGGTCCCGCGGCTGCGCGAGCGCGACCTTGGCGATCGTCCGGGCGACGGCGGCGCGGTCGCCGGTCGCCTCCGCGGCGTCCTCGTCCGCCCAGCGCTCCGTCGCCAGCCGCAGCCGGCCGGCCAGCGCCCGCAGCGGCGGCAGGACGGCCGAGGCGAGGGCGCCGGCGGCGAGGTAGCGGTGGTGCCGGTGCCTGAGGTGGGACGTCTCGTGCTGGAAGACGACGTGGAGCTCCTCGGCCGTCAGGCCGCGCAGCAGGCCCCGGGAGACCAGGACCCCGCCGCGGCGGCCCGGGATCGCGACGGCGATCGGCACGTCGGTGTCGAGCGGCTCGCGGGCGTCCGCCCGCGCGGTGCGGAGCTCGGCCGCCCAGCGGGAGGCGGCCCTGCCCGCGGCCGCCAGCCCGGCGGCCGACAGCAGGGCCGCCGGAATCCCCACCGCGTCCGGCACCGGCCGGTCGTCCCCGAACAGCGCCCATTCGGGGACGTGCGCCGCGGCGGACGGCGCCAGCGTCGCCGCGTAGTTGACGGCCACGAAGAAGCCCGTGCCGAGCGCGGCCACGGCGGTCATCGCCCCGGTCGTCGCCAGCAGCCGCGCCGACCAGGACGGGTGGAGCCGTAACGGCACCTTCGCCAGCGCGGCGCTCAGCGTCAGCATGATGGCGAGGGGCAGGAAGGTGAACCAGTTCACCCGCCGGCCTCCGGCGGGTCGAGGAACTCGCGCAGCTTGCGCGCCTCCTCGGCGCTGAGCGACCGCGCGAACCGGTTCAGCACGTTCCCCGGGTCGCTGGCGTGCCGCAGGTGTTCGCGCATGCGCCCCGCCACCAGCTCGGACTCGTCGACGGCGAGCCGGTACCGGTAGTGGCGCCCCGCCCGGGCGCGCGACACCAGCTTCTTGTCGTGCAGCCGGTGCAGGATGGTGTTCACCGTCGTGTAGGCGGGATCACCGTCCAGCCGCTCCACCAGCTCGGCGGTGCTGGCCGCCCCGCCGAGCCCGGCCAGCGCGGCGAGCACCTCCGCCTCCAACTGCCCGAGCGGCCTGCGCGACACCGTCCTCAGCCCCCCTTCCGCAGCACGTCCGGTTCGAGGTAGACGAGCCGGGCGATCGGGACCGCGGCGCGGATGCGCGCCTCGGCGTCGTTGATCGCGTCGGCGACCTCGCGGGCGTCGTCCTGCAGATCCACGGCGACCTTCGCGGCGACGAGCAGCTCGTCCGGCCCGAGGTGCATGGTGCGCATGTGGATCACCGAGGGGATGTCGCGGCCCTCGACGATCGCCTCTCTGATCAGCCGCAGGTGGCCCGGGGTCGCGGACTCCCCGACGAGCAGGCTCTTGACCTCGGTGGCCAGCACGATCGCGATGGCCGCCAGCAGCACGCCGATCGCGGCGGTGCCGATCCCGTCCCAGATCCCGTCGCCGGTGATCAGCGTCAGGCCGACGCCCGCGAGCGCGAACACCAGCCCGACCAGCGCCCCGGTGTCCTCCAGGAGGATCACCGGCAGCTCCGGCGACTTGGAGCGGCGCACGAACTGCACCCAGCTCGTCCGCCCGCGGCTGCGGTTGGACTCCCGGACCGCGGTGCGCAGCGCCGCGCCCTCCAGGACGATCGCGACCAGCAGGACGGCGATGGGCACCCACTGCCACTCCTCGATCGGGTGCGGATCGCTGATCTTGTGCCAGGCCTCGTACAGCGCGAACAGCCCGCCGAGGCTGAACAGGACGATCGCCACGAGGAACGCGTAGATGTAGCGCTCCCGCCCGTACCCGAACGGATGCTCCTCGGTCGCGTCCCGCTGGGCGCGCCTCCCGCCGATCAGCAGCAGCGCCTGGTTGCTGGAGTCGGCCACCGAGTGGATCGCCTCCGCCAGCATCGACGACGATCCCGTCAACGCGAACGCGACGAACTTGGTGACCGCGATCCCCAGGTTCGCGGCCAGCGCGGTGATGACGGCCTTGGTACTGCCTTCGGCGCTCACGGACTCCCCTGTCGTACCGGCCCTTCGGAACGTCCGGTCAAGCGTAGGCGGTGATCGCGGGCAGCATGTCCTGAAGGGTCCGTCCCTGGCCGGGTTCGCCGATCGCGTTCATCTTCCAGCCGCCGCCCTGCCGGTACACGCTCGCCATCACCATCGCGGTGTGCCGGCCGCCGCCGCTGAGGGTGTACCGCGCCAGCTCCTCGCCGGTGGTCTCGTCGACGAGCCGGCAGAACGCGTTCTCGACCTCGTCGAAGGTCTGCCCGGTGAACGAGCTGACCGTGAACACCAGGGACGTGACCTGCGCGGGCACCGTGGACAGGTCGACCAGTACCGACTCGTCGTCCCCCTCCCCCTCTCCGGTGAGGTTGTCGCCGGTGTGCCGGACGGACCCGTCCTCGCTGGCGAGCTTGCCGAAGTAGACGACGTCCGCGACCCCGCCTCCGGCGAGCATCACGCACGAGGCGTCCAGGTCGATGTCCTGGTCCCGCTGCTTGCCGAACAGCCCCTTCTTCTTGACCGCGTCCCAGCCCAGCCCCATCCGGACCACGCTGAGCGTCCCGCCCTGCTTCTCCAGCGAGATCCGCTGCCCCTTGACCATCGAAACCGCCACGATCCGGCCCCTCCCGTCCCTCGACGTGCGCGAACTTGCAACTACACTTGTAGCAGAAACGGCGCGGCCTCGGGAGGACCGGACCCGCCGCGGTTTGCGATCATTGACGGCGGCGGGGGCCGCCCCGCCGAACGGTGGACGAGAGCTGCGGCCGATCGGAAGGGCTGGGGACATGGACGAGTTCGACGTCGTGGTGGTGGGAGCCGGGCCGACGGGTGAGAACCTGGCCGAGCGGGCGCACGCCGGCGGGCTCAGCGTCGCGGTCGTGGAGAGCGAACTGGTCGGCGGGGAGTGCTCCTACTGGGCCTGCATGCCCAGCAAGGCCCTGCTGCGCCCGGCCGCCGCGCTGGCGGACGCCCGGCGGCTGGCCGGCGCCCGCGAGGCCGTGACCGGGACGCTGGACGCCGAGGCGGTCCTCAAGCGCCGGGACGGGTTCACCTCGCACTGGAAGGACGACGGCCAGGTCGAGTGGCTGGACGGCGCCGGGATCGTCCTGGTGCGCGGGCACGGGCGGCTGGACGGCCCCAGGCGCGTCGCGGTGCGGACCCCGGACGGCGGGCGGCGGGTGCTGACCGCCCGGCACGCCGTCGCGGTGTGCACCGGCACCCGCGCGGCCCTGCCCGGGCTGCCGGGCCTGGCCGGCGTCCGCCCGTGGACCAGCCGCGAGGCGACCTCGTCCGAGCGGGTGCCGCCGCGGCTGGCCGTCATCGGCGGCGGCGTGGTGGCCTGCGAGATGGCCACCGCCTGGCGGGCGCTCGGCAGCGAGGTGGTGCAGCTGGTGCGCGGGTCGCGGCTGCTGCCGCGCATGGAGCCGTTCGCCGGGGAGGCCGTGGCCGGGGGCCTGCGCGCGGCCGGGGTCGACCTGCGCTTCGGCGCGTCGGTCACCGGCGTCCGCCGCGACGGCCCGGTGACCCTCACCCTGGACGGCGGCGACACGGTCACCGCCGACGAGGTCCTGTTCGCCACCGGCCGCACGCCCGCCACCGGCGACCTCGGCCTGGACACGGTCGGGCTGGCCCCGGGCCGGCCGATCGAGGTCGACTCCACCGGTCTGGCGGCCGGCGTCCCGGGCGAGTGGCTGTACGCGGCCGGGGACGTCAACGGCCGCGCCCTGCTGACCCACCAGGGCAAGTACCAGGGGCGCGTCTTCGGCACGGTGATCGCCGACCGCGCCGCCGGGCGCCCCCTCGACACCGCCGCATGGGGACGCAGCGTGGCGACCGCCGACGAGCGGGCGGTCCCGCAGGTCGTCTTCACCGACCCCGAGGTCGCCGCCGTCGGCCCGACGCTGGAGGAGGCGACCCGGGAAGGACGCCGGGTGCGCGCGGTCGACTACGACCTGGGAAACGTCTCGGGCGCGTCCCTGTACGCCGACGGCTACCAGGGCCGCGCCCGCGCGCTGGTCGATCTGGACGGCGAGACGCTCCTCGGCGCCACCTTCGTCGGCGCCGGCGTGGCCGAGCTCCTCCACTCCGCCACTATCGCGGTCACCGCCGAGGTCCCGATCTCCCGCCTCTGGCACGCCGTCCCCTCCTACCCCACCATCAGCGAGGTCTGGCTCCGCCTCCTGGAGACCTACCGCGGCTGAGCCCCCTCGGCCGTCCGCTCCCGGGAGAGGCCCGGGCCGCCCTCGGACAGCCGGCCGTCGGTCATGGAGTGCACGCGGTCGGCGGCGGCGAGCCTGGCCAGGTCGTGGGTGACCATGACGGTGGCCAGCCGCCGGTCGCGGGTGAGCCGTTCGAGCAGCTCGACGACCTGTTCGCCGCGGACGTGGTCCAGGGCGCTGGTCGGCTCGTCCACGAGCAGCACCTCCGGCTCGTTCATCAGCGCGCGGGCGATGTTGACCCGCTGGCGCTCGCCGCCCGACATCCGGTGCGGCCGCCGGTGCTCCAGGCCGGCGAGGCCCACGGCGGCCAGCAGCTCGCGGGCCCTGCCGGCGGCCCGCCGCGGCGACCGGCCGGCCAGGTGCGCCATCACCGTCAGCTGGTCGAGCGCCGTCAGCGAGGCCGGCAGGTTGGGCTGCTGGAAGACGATGCCGACGTGGTCGCGGCGCAGGCGGGCCCGTTCGGCGGGACGCAGCCCGGTGGTCTCCCGTCCCGCCACCGACACCGTCCCGGAGGCGGGGGCGATGAGGGTCGCGGCGACGGCCAGCAGGCTCGACTTGCCGGAGCCGGAGGGGCCGGCGACCGCGGCGAACTCTCCGGGCCCGACGGCCAGGCTCACCCGGTCCAGCGCGGTGAGCGTGCGGTCCCCGTCGGGGTAGGTCAGGACGACGTCGGTGAGGGCCAGGCTCATCGTGCGGCTCCCAGTGCGGTCAGCGGATCGACTGAAGTGATCTTGCGGACGGCCAGCGCGGCGCCGGCCGCCCCGAGCGCCACCATCAGGGCGACGGGCAGCACGGTGGTGGTCGCCGAGACCACGAACGGGACCCCGTCCCCGATCGCGAGCCCCGCCAGCCCGCCGGCGGCGCCGCCGAGCCCGGCCCCGGCCAGCAGGACCAGGACGGCCTGGGCGAGCGCGTCGCGCAGCAGGTAGCCGGTGCTCGCGCCGAGCGCCTTCAGCACGGCCACGTCGCCGCGCCGCTGGATCGTCCAGACCGTGAAGAACGCGCCGATGACCAGCGCCGAGATGGCGAACAGGAATCCCCGCATGAGTCGCAGCGACCCGTTCTCGGACGAGAACGACGGGATCGCGGACCTGGCGTCCTCCCGGGCGAGGGTGGTGGTGCCGAGCCGCCGGTCGGCCGCGCCCAGGTCGGCATGCCCGGTCCCGCGCAGCAGCAGCACGGTCGCGGCGAGATCGCCGCCGCCCGGTTCGAGGGCGCGCCAGTCCTCGACCCCGATCCAGGCGACCGGCGCGTGGCTGTAGGACGACGCGCCGCCGGCGCCCGCCACGGTGAACCCGTGCCCGAGGACGTCGACCCTGTCGCCGGCCGCCAGCCCGGTGCTCCCGGCCAGCTCCGCCGACAGGACGATCTGACCGGGCGCGGGCGGGCGCGCCCGGTTCCCCGGGGCGACGCCGAAGAGCGCGGCCGGGGCGCCGCGCTCCCCGGACGGGCCGAACGACATCCGGCCCATCGCGATGCCGAGCGGCTCGGCCTTCACACCCGCGACGTCCTGCCAGCCCCGCGACGTCGCCTGATCGATCCGGCTCCCCGCGAAGGAGGTCTCCCCGCCGAACACGACGTGGTCGGCGGGGAGGTCCTCGATGGCCGAGGCGCTGTCGCGCGCCAGGCCGGCCGTCAGCCCGGACAGCAGCGTCACCAGCAGCGTGATGAGCAGCACGACCGACCCCATGAGCGCGAACCGCCCCTTGGCGAACCGCAGGTCTCGCAGTGCCAAGAACACCGTGGGCCTCCATCTGACGTCCTGGAATCGACGCTTCCCAGCGTGCGCCGCGGGCCCGTCCCGGCACATCGTGCGCCGGGACGGGCGGATCGCCTTCTTCCGGACGGCGGGACATCAACCTTTCGATCGATGCGGTCCGCGGGACCCGTCGCCTACGGTGAGTGAGAGATGCCCGACGATCTGTTCTCGCCCGCGGTGCGGTTGCTCGGCTGGGCCGTGCACGGCACCTTCCTCGTGCTGCTCACGATCGCCCTGGTGCGCACGCTCCACGACGGGCGGGCGGGGATCGCCGCGGGCGGCCTCGCTCTCGGGGCCCTCTACGTCGCCGGGGTGACCTGGGCCGGGCACGACCGGCGCCCCCGTCCGGTTCCCGCCCGGCTGTGGCTCGCGCTGCTCACCGCCGCCTGGGCGGGGCTGGCGCTGTCCTCCCCCGACTTCGTGTGGCTGGCCTTCCCGTTGTTCTTCCTCTACCTGCACCTGCTGCCGCTGCCCGCAGCGCTGCCCGGCGTCGCGCTGCTGACGGGCGCGGCGATCGGGGCGGTGGCCTGGCACGGCGGCGGGGTCACGCTGGCGGAGGTGCTGGGCCCGAGCGTCGGCGCCTCGGTCGCCACCCTCATGGCCCTGGCCTACCGGGCGCTCTACCGGGAGAGCGAGCAGCGCCGCCGGCTCATCGAGGACCTGGTCCGGACCCGCGAGAGGCTCCTCAGGGCGGAGGCCGACGCGGCACGGCTCACCGAGCGCGAGCGCCTCGCCCGCGAGATCCACGACACGCTCGCCCAGGGCATGTCCAGCATCATCCTGCTGCTGCGCGCCGCCCGCCGCGACCTCCACGGCGACCTCGACGCCGCCGTGGGACGGCTGGAGGAGGCCGAGCAGGCCGCCGCGGAGAACCTGGAGGAGGCCCGCAACTTCGTGCGCGAGCTGGCCCCGCCCGCCCTCCAGCGCTCCTCCCTGCCCGACGCGCTGCGCCGGATCACCGAGTCGGCGGACGCCCGCTCCGCCGCCCGGATCCGTTTCCAGGTGTCCGGGCCTCCCGCCGAGCTCCCGGTCGACCACGAGGTCGCGCTGCTGCGCATCGCCCAGGGGGCCCTGGGGAACGCCGCCGGGCACTCCGGCGCCGAGAACGTCGGGGTCACCCTGACCTACCTTGACGACATGGTGGTGCTGGACGTCTACGACGACGGGCGCGGCTTCGATCCCGCGGCGCGCGGCGGGCGGCCGCCGGGGAGCGGCGCGGGCACGGGCTACGGGCTCCGGGCGATGCGCGAGCGCGCCCGCGCGCTGGGCGGCGCGCTCACCGTCGAGTCGGCCCCGCGCGAGGGGACGGCCGTGGTGGCGAGCCTGCCGCTGCCCGGCGGCGAGGAGCGGCGATGAGCGGGCCGATCCGCATCCTGCTGGTGGACGACCATCCCGTGGTGCGCTCCGGGATCCGCGCCATGCTCGCCGACCGGCCCGGCTTCGCGCTGGTCGGCGAGGCGGCGACGGGGCGGGAGGGGGTCGACGAGGCGCGCCGCCTCTCCCCCGACGTCGTGCTGATGGACCTCCAGCTCGGCGCCGGGATGCACGGCGCCGAGGCCACCCGCCAGATCACCTCCGCCGGGGCGGGCGCGCCGCGCGTCCTCGTGCTGACCACGTTCGACACCGACTCCGACATCCTCGCCGCCGTCGAGGCCGGCGCCACCGGCTACCTGCTCAAGGACGCGCCCCCGGACCGGCTGTTCGCCGCGATCCGGTCGGCCGCCGCCGGAGACAGCGCGCTCGCGCCCAGCGTCGCCTCGCGCCTCCTCGGCCGGATGCGCTCGCCCACCGCGACGCCGACCGCCCGGGAGCTGGAGGTGCTGCGGCTGGTCGCCGAGGGGCTCTCGAACCGGCAGATCAGCAGGCGGCTGTTCCTCAGCGAGACCACGGTCAAGACCCATCTGGTGCACGTCTACGCCAAGCTCGGCGTCGACTCCCGCACGGCCGCGGTCGCGGCCGCCACCCGGCGGGGACTGATCCGCTCGCCGTGACCCGGCTGCGGGGACCGTCAGCGGGTGACGGCCGCGGCGCGCAGGCGGCCGTCGCCGGCGCCGAAGTAGACCTTTCCGTCCGAGACGGTCGCGGTGGGGTCCGAGTCGTCCGCCAGCTCGGCCCTGCCCTGGAAGCCGCCGTCGCGGGCGTTCAGGAGGTGCAGCTCACCGGCTTCCGTGCTCACGTAGACCGTGCCGGACGCGACGGCGGGCGGCGAGCTCAGCGGGGACGTGTCGTAGCTCCACAGCCTCTTGCCGGTCGCCGCGTCGACGGCGAGGACCTGGCCCTTCGATCCCTGGGTGTCGTCGTTTCCGCCGTAGTAGACCACTCCGCCGGACAGGACGGGGGTCTCCGAGTCCGAGAAGTCGCGGAGCTCCGCCGGGTGACTCCACAGAAGGTCGCCCCTGCCCGGCCTGCGGGCCGACAGGGTCCCGTCGGCACCGATGGCGTAGAGGACGCCGTCGGCGACGGTGAGGGACTCGGGCCGTTTGTAGACGTCCTCGGCGAAGGGCGCCTTCCACAGCCGTTCACCCGTCTCGGCGTTCAGCGCGTGGAGCTGGGGGCTCTTCTCCTTCCGTCCGTTCGCGACGTAGTAGACGACGTCGTCGGCGGCGGTCAGCGCCCACACGATGTCGGTGGCGTGGCTCCATGCCCTCTTGCCGGTGCCGGTGTTCAGCGCGTAGACGGTGGACGCGTAGCCGCCGCCCCGCCGCCCGTAGAAGTAGAGCTGCTTCCCGGACAGCGCCGGACCGGTCAGCATCTGGCGGGGCTCGTACTCCCACAGACGGCGGCCCGAGTCGACGTCCAGCGCGAAGACCCAGCTGCTGTCGCCGTCCCGGGAGGAGTCGGTGTACCCGCTGACGTACATCACATCGCCGGCGACGACCATGGAGTGCCCGGCGCCCCACGCTCGGTCGGACTGCCACCGGCGGTCTCCGGTGGCGGCGTCGACGGCGTGCACGACGCCGTCGCCGTCGGCGAGGTAGACGGTCCCGTCCTCGACCTTCGGAGGCCAGCTCGGGTCTCCTGCGTAGGACCAGAGCTGCCTCAGGACCGGCGGCCGCGGCGTCGGGGTCCGGACCGCCTCGCCGCCGCTCGGGTCGCCGCCCCCGCCGACCAGGAGGAGCGTCGCCGCGACGACGGCCAGGACGCTGGCCGCGGCGAGTCCGGCCAGGACCGGGCCCCGGGTGAGGAGTCGGCTCCCACCGCCGGGGTTTCCTGGGGACGGGAGCGCCGCCGTCGCGACGACCGTGGGGCGGGCGCCGGCCGCGGCTCACCGGCCGTCGGGTCGACCGCCGTGGAGTCGACTGCCGTGGAGCCGACTGCCGTGGAGCCGACTGCCGTGGGGATGCTCCAGGGCGGCGTCGGCATGGGCTGCCCGCCGGCGCCGCGGGCCTGACCGAGTTCCTCGACGAGTGGTGCGACGGCGGGTCGCTGCCCGGGTTCCTTGGCCAGGCAGCGGGCCACGACGTTCGCCAGGCCGGGTGCCACGCCGGTCAGGTTCGGCGGCTCGTGGACGACCCGGTAGTTCAGGGCGTGGACGGAGCCGCCTCCGAAAGGGCCGGCACCGGTCGCCGCGTACGCCAGGAGGGCGCCGAGGGCGAAGACGTCGCTCGCCGGGCCCACGGCGGCGCCCCTCAACTGCTCGGGCGACATGAAGCCGGGCGTCCCGACGAACGCGCCGGTCAGCGTCAGCCTGGTGCCCTCGAACGCCACCGCGATCCCGAAGTCGATCACCCGGGGGCCGTCCGCGGCCAGGAGCGCGTTGGACGGCTTGAGGTCGCGCTGGACGATCCCGGCGCCGTGGACGCCCTCCAGCGCCTCGGCCAGCCCGGCGGCGAGCGCCAGCACCGCCCCCTCGGGCAGGGCGCCGTGCGCCTCGACCGCCGCCTTCAGCGACATGCCCGGCACGTACTCGGTGGCCAGCCAGGGCGGCTCGCCTTCGGGGTCGGCGTCCACCACGGCGGCGGTGAAGAACCCGCTCACCCGGCGGGCCGCCTCCGCCTCGCGCACGAACCGGCGCCGGAACCCCGGGTCGTCCGCGAGCTCGGCCCGCACGACCTTCACCGCGACCGCGCGGCCGCCCGGCGACAGCGCCAGGAACACCGAGCCCATCCCGCCGGCGCCCAGCCGCCCGACGATCCGGTAGCGCCCGACCCGTTCCGGGTCACCCGCCCGCGACGACGCGAAAGCTCCCACCCCGCTCCTTTCGCCCTGCAGCGTCAGGTCCGGTCACGGCCGCGCCCGAAATTTCGCAAGATCATACACGCGCCGATCCGGCCGCCCCGGACGATGCCGGAACGGCCGGACGCCGCGGGCGCCCGCCCCTACCGGACGGGAACGGACGGCAGGCCACCCGCTCGAAGGAGCCCGGGGTCTCGAAGAGCCGGGCGCCGGAGCCGGCGACGACCGGGTCGACCACGAGGCGCGGCTCGTCCAGCAGGCCGCCGGCGAGCAGGCCGCGCACCAGGGTCGGACTGCCGGTGACCAGGAGCGTGCCGTCCGGCTCGGCCACCTCGCCGAGGCCGGAGAGCCGCGTCGAGTCCGCCCATTCCAGCGGGGCGTCGGTCGAGGTGACGACGTACTCGCGGAAGGCGTTCATGCGGTCGGCCATCGCGCCGCCGGCCGCCGGCCAGTAGGAGGCGCGGCCGGCGTAGGTGCGGCGGCCGGCCAGGAGGGCGTCCGCCTCGTCCAGGGCCTGGAACGCCTCGTCGGCTGCGATCTGCTGAACCGCTCGACGCACCGGGTGGAGCTGACCCTCGCCGGCGAGGCCATGCTCGCAGGGTTCGAGCCGCCGCCGGAGGTCGTGGTCGGGCCGGTGAAGGCGGGCGGCGTCCCGGCCCTGCGGCCGGCGCCCCCGGACGCCTCACCGGCGCGCGTCCTCTACCTGCACGGGGGCGGCTTCGTGATGGGCTCGGCGTACGGGTACCGGCCCCTGGCGGGGGCGCTCGCGGCGGGCGCCGACGTGGACGCGCGGCTGGAGCTCTGTCCGGTGGCGACCCACGGCCTCCACCTGCTCTGGACGTTCCTCCCGGAGGCGGCCCGCGCCCTGGACCAGGCGGGACGCTTCGTCCGTGACGTGACCACACCGTCCACCCGGCACCGGAACGGCTCCTGACGGGTGGTCGCCCCGCCCCGGGAAGCGGGCGGGGCCGCGACCCCGCCCGCCTGCTCCGGCCGGGCGCTACTGCTTCAGCAGGGTCTTCATCTTGGTGATCTCGGCGGTCTGCGAGGAGATGATGGTCGCCGCCATCCGCTTGGCCGGCGGGAACCGTCCGGTGGACTGCTCGGCCTTGGCCATCGCCACGGCGCCCTCGTGATGCTCGATCATCATCCGCAGGAACGCCTTGTCGAACGCCTCGCCCTTGGCCGCTTCCAGTTCCTCCATGTCCTTCTCGCTCATCATGCCGTCCGTGCCGCCGTGGTGCATGCCGCCCATCCCGGTCGTGCCGGGCGAGGGGACCGGGGCGCCCCAGCTCTTCAGCCAGGCGCCGAGCTGCTGGATCTCCGGTTCCTGCGCCTTCCTGATGGCGGCGGCCAGGGCCTTCACGTCCGCGGACGAGGCGCGGGTGGCGGCGAGGCCGGCCATCTCGACCGCCTGCCGGTGATGCGGGATCATCATCTGCGCGAACATGACGTCCTGGCCGTTGTGCGATCCGGCCTGCGCGCCGCCCGGCGCCGCCGAGTGGGCGGGCATGGAGTGAGCAGGCATGGAGTGGGCGGGCGAGCCGCCGTTGTCGTCGTCGCCGCACGCGGCCAGCGCGATCGCCAGGGCCGGGACGGTGAGGAGCGCGAACGCTCGCTTCATGGTGGTGGGCCTTCCGTGTCGAGTGCTGTGATCGGTGGTCGGCGGCGGCGCCCGGTCTCCGGGCGCCGCCGGACCTGTCACAGCCTCAGCACGCTCAGCCTGTGCAGGGACGGGCGCGGCGGCGGCCGTCCGACCGGCGGGATCCGCACCCGCGCCGGCCTCGACACGGCCGCCGGCGGCGACCTCCGCAGGCGCAGCACCAGGAGGGCCCCGGCGAGCGCGAGCGCGAGCAGCGTGAGCATGGCCAGGCAGACCTGGCCGCCGGGGTGGTCCGGATGGCGGTCGGAGTGATGACCGCCGGGCCGGTCGCCCGGGGGCCGGTGATGCCCCGCCATCGCGTCGGCGGCTGGGTCCGCGTACCCGGCGGCCGTGGACGTCAGCGGAAGACCGCTCATCCCGGCCGGGCTCGACGTGGCCTGGAAGCCGTGCATCGCCAGCAGGCCGAGCAGCACGAACAGGCCGGACGCCAGGTGGAGGACGGTGCGGCCGCCGACGTTCCTTCTCATCCCGAGCCAGGGTAGCGAAGAGTGACCGGCGGCCACCGGTCGGTCACCGGGTCGCGGGGGTCAGGCGACACGGGGTCAGGCGACACGGACTCCGCCGGCGAAGGGGCGGCCGGCGATGGGGGCGATCTTGACGACGTCGCCGGTCTGCGGCGCGTGGACCATGTTGCCGTTGCCGATGTACATGCCCATGTGGTGCAGGTCGCTGTGGAAGAACACCAGGTCGCCGGGCTTGAGCTGGCTCATGCTCACGTGGGTCCCGGCGTTGTACTGGCTGCCGGTGTAGTGGCCGAGGGTGATGCCGACCTGCGCGTAGGCGTACAGGGTCAGGCCGGAGCAGTCGAAGCCCTTGATGTTGGCGCCCTGCGCGGTGCCGTAGCTAGGGCCGGACGCGTTGCCGCCGCCCCAGGAGTAGGGCACGCCCTGCTGGGCCAGGGCGGCCCGGACGGCCGTCATCGCCTTGGCCGAGGCCCCTCCGGAGCTGAGGTTGGGGATGGAGCCGGGCCGCGCGCCGGCGGTCTTGAAGGTGCCGAGCTGCTTCTCGACCTTCTTCAGTTTGATCTGGAGTTCCCGGCGCTTCTTCTTCGCCTCGCCGGTGAGCGCGCGCACCTGGGCGGCGCGCTGCTCGGCGGCCTTGCGGGACCGGTCGGCGCCCTGCATCACCTGGAGCATCTGCGTGATGCGGATGTCGTTCTGCTTGGCGAAGTAGTTGAGGGTGGCCGACTGGTCCAGGACGGCCTGCGGGTCGGAGGACGAGGCGAAGGAGATCGCCGGGTCCGCGGGGCCGTTCTTGTAGCTGTCGGCGGCGATCTTCGCCATGCGCTCGCGCGCCTCGTCCAGCGCCTTCTGCTGGCGCAGTGCGCTGCTCTTGGCCGTCTTCGCGGCGTGCTCGGCCTGCTTGAGGCGTTCGCGCAGCCCGTTGTACTGCTCGCTGAGCTTCTCGGCCTCGTCGGCGAGCTTCTCCTGCTGCGCGGTGAGCTGCTTGCGCGTCGGCTTGGGCTCGGCGTGCGCGGGCGCGGGCGCGAGAAGCCCGGCGGACAGCGCGAGGGCGACCGTCCATGCCGTGACACCGCCGGGCCGGCCGGTGCGGATCCTGCGGCGGGCTGTCGTTCGGGTGCCGGCAGCTCGTCGCTGCATGCGGTGTCCTCTCCTGTACCGCCTACCGGGTCAGCTGACGGGTTCGGGCCGGAGTCGCCCTACCGTCCCGTCGGGACGGATTCACCCCTGAAGATCGGGTCCCCGGTTCCCCGGACGGAGCCGTCCGCGGGATTCGGCGCGGTCGCCGGCCGTCCCCGGCGGGGACGTCGGACCGTGACCTCCTACGGAGCGTAGGAGGTTTGCGGACGGTTCGCCACCGGAGCGGAAGATTTCCCCAAAAGCCACATTCTGCCTCAGCACATCGCGGCGAGCTCGGCGACCGCCACGGCCCCCGCCAGGAGCGGCGCGGCGACCGCGGCCACCACGAACAGGCCCGCCGCGAGCCGGACGGCGCGGCGCGGCCTCACCTGAGCGTCACCCTCCAGCCGCAGCACCCGCTCCATCAGCGCACCGGCGGCCGGCGCGCCCGCCGCCCCGAGCGCCCCCGCGACGGCGGGCGCCGCCGAAAGCCGGCACAGCGCGCCGACCAGCGGCTTCCTGCCGTGGGCGCGGACCGCGGCGTCGTCCGCGGCCATCTCCAGCAGCAGCGGCAGCCGCGCCTTGGCGCGCCGGACGGTCGGCAGCCACGGCAGCATGGCGTGGACCAGGTCCAGGGCCAGCAGGAGCACGTGGTGGCGCTGGCGCAGATGCGCCCGCTCGTGCGCCAGGACGGCGCCGAGCTCCTCGGCGCTGAGCGCCTTCTGGGCCCCGGTGCTGACCACGATCGCGCGGTGCCGGGACGGCAGCGAGTACGCCACGGGCACGGGGTGGTCGAGGACGAGGACGTCCGGATGGCGGCGGTCCTCGCGGGCGACCAGCCGCAGGATCTCCCGGTGCCGGCGGCGGTGGCGCACGGCCCGGCCGAGCCTCGGCAGCCCGCGGGCGAGCACGCTGGCGCACGCCGCCGCGAGGACGGCGGTCGCGGCGGCCGCGGCGGCGGTGGCGGGCCGGCCGTGATGGGGCAGGCAGTCGCGCAGCCGGGACAGGAATCCGTGGCCCGGCCCCGGCGGCGCGAGCAGCGCCGCCGCCGCGATCCCCGCCGCGGCGATGAACGTCCCGGCGAGGGCGGCCGCCCAGCAGGCGACGGCCGTCCCCGGGCCGACGGCCGAGCGCCGGAGCAGGTCCAGGGCGGGCCCGGCCGCGCACCCCAGCAGGACCGCCGAGACGGCCAGGGCCGCCACCAGGAGGATCACGGCTCTTCCCCGGCGGTGCGCCGCCGCAGCGCGTCCAGGAGGTGCCGGGCGTCCTCCGGCGGGACGCTCTCGGCGAACCGCGCCAGGATGGCGCCGTGGTCCGCGGCCTCGCTCAACGCGTCCATCATGAGCTCGACCGCGTACTCCTCCCGCGGCCGCGTCGGGCTGTAGCGGAAGGCCGTGCCGTCCTGCGTGCGCCGGAGGAGGCCCTTCTGCGCCAGTCGTTCTGCCACGGTCTGCACGGTGTTGTAGGCGAGCGGCTTCTCCGCGTTCTCGTTCAGCTCGGCCAGCAGTTCGCGGACGCGCAGGGGACGGGGCGCCGCCCAGAGCACGTCCATGATGGAGCGTTCGAGCGATCCTCCGAGTGCGGACACGCGGTCACCTCCGTCCCGCCCACATTGTGCCGGACGCCTCCCCCGAACCGGCCTCCTGGAGCCGGGTCTCTCCAGCGTGGGCGGGCCCGCGGCGCCAGGGCGTCCACCAGTTGGCCCGGCCGCACAGCTCCATCACCGCGGGGACGAGGACCATCCGGACGACGGTGGCGTCGACGAGCACGGCGACGGCCATGCCGAGGCCGATCTGCTTGACCGACACGTCGGGGCCGAGCAGGGACGTCGAGAACACGGCGATCATGATGGCGGCCGCGGCGGTGATGACCCTGGCGGTGCCCGCCAGCCCGCGGGTGACGGCCGTCCGGGTGTCGCCGGTGCGCTCGTACTCCTCCCGGATCCGCGAGACCAGGAAGACCTCGTAGTCCATGGACAGGCCGAACAGGAGCGGGAACATCATCATCGGGACCCAGGTCGTGATCGGCATGGTCGTGGGGAACCCGAGCGCCCCGCCGAGCCACCCCCACTGGACGACCGCGACCAGCACGCCGTAGGCGGCGCCGATCGACAGCAGGTTCATCACCGCGGCCTGCAAGGCGATCGTGACCGACCGGACCAGCGCGACCAGGAGCACGAGGGACAGGGCGACGACGACCCCGACCATCAGGGGCAGGCGGGAGCCGACCTCCTCGGCGATGTCGATCGCGGCCGCGTTCGGGCCGCCCACCCGGACCCCGCCGCCGCCCGGCGCCCCGGGCAGGACGTCGTCGCGCAGCCGGTGCACCAGATCGGCGGTGGCCTCGTCCTGGAACCCGCTGCGGGGGTAGGCCATGAAGACGGCCGCTCGCCCGTCCTCGCTGCTCCGGGGCGGTGTGACGGAGGCGATGCCCGCCGTCCGGCCGACCGCGGCGGCGACGGGGCGCAGGTCGGCGTCCGCGGACCCGGTCCGCACGGCGAAGATCAGGGGCGCGCCGTATCCGGGACCGAAGCCCTCGGAGAGGATCGTGTAGGAGGTGTGGCTGCTCCGGTCGTGCGGCTGGACGCTGGCGTCGGGCAGGCTCAGCCGCATCGACAGCACGGGGGCGGCGAGCACGAGCAGGCCCGTCCCGGCCAGGACGGCGGCGACCAGCGGCCTTCTCTGCACCACCCCCGCCCAGCGCTCGGCGGGGGCGCGGCGCTCTGCGGAACGCGGGCGGGACGCGCGGCGCGGCAGCCGCAGCGAGTCGATCCGGCGGCCGGTGAAGCCCAGGAGCGCCGGCAGCAGGGTCACCGCGGCGATCATCGTGACCAGCACCGTCACCGACGCGGCGACGGCCACGCCGGTCATCAGCCGCTGCCCCATGACGACCAGGCCGAGCAGCGCGATCACCACGGTCGTGCCGGCGAACAGCACGGCGCGTCCGGCGGTGGCGATGGCCTCGGCGGTGGCGTCCTCGGGCTCGCCGCCGTCCCGCAGGGCCTCCCGGTAGCGGGTCACGATGAACAGCGCGTAGTCGATGCCGATGCCGAGCCCGACCAGCGCGGCGACGAGCACCGTGAAGTCCGGCGCCGGGACGAGATGCCCCACCAGCTTCATCAGGGCGATGCCGCCGAGGATCGCCGTCAGCGCCGTCACGATCGGCAGGCCCATCGCGACCAGCGACCCGAAGGAGATGAACAGGATCACCGCCGCGGCCAGGAGGCCCACGCCCTCGGCCGGGCCCTGCTTCGGCGTCTCGGCCTTCTCCGCCCGCTCGCCGCCCAGCCCCAGCGTCACGCCGTCGCCGCCGGAGGCGTCCTTGACCGCGGTCACCAGGGGCATGACGTCGGACTTCGTCGCCGCCGCGTCGGTCAGCGGGATGGTCGTCCGGGCGATGCGGCGGTCGCGCGTCACCAGGCTCACGTCCTGGTAGGGCGAGGTCACCGGCCCGGTCACGGGCGAGGCGTCCAACTCGGCGACGACCTTCTCGATCCGCCGCCGGGCGGCGGGGTCGTCGATCCCCCTCGCCGCCTTGATCGCGAGGGTCAGGGTGTCGCCCCGCCGCTCGGGGAAGTGCTCCTCGATCAGCTTCTGCGCCCTGGCGGACCCGGAGTCCCCGCCGGAGAAGTCGTTGTCGGACGGGGCGCCGAAGCCGAAGCCGGCGAACGCCACGGCGACCACGCCGACGAGCCAGGCCAGGAGGACCAGGCGGCGGCGCCGGTGGCAGAGGCGGGCCAGCGCCGCGAGTGCGCCGTCCGGTCGAGGAGGTCCAGAGTGATCGCTCATGGCGCCGATCGTCGCGCCGCCGGGGCGGCCGCCGCGTCTGCCGGCGGACGGCGGCGCCTACGCGTCCGGGCGTACGCCGCGCCGGACCCGCTCCGCCCGGCGGAGGAGCAGGTCGCGCGCCTGAGCGCAGGAGCGTTCGCGCACCCCGACAGTAGGATCCCGGCATGGAACGCCGTATCGGGACGTTCTCCCCACGAGCGGTGACGCACGACGCGCTGCTCGCGCTCTTCGTCACCGTGATGCAGGTCCAGGGGACGATCGCCCGCGTCGCCGCCGAAGGGGCGACGCGTCCGCTCGCCGACCTGGGAAACCTCGGATACGCGCTGCTGGTCGTGAGCGGCCTGGCCGTGGCCGTCCGCCGCCGGTGGCCGGTGCCGGTGCTCGCCGTCGCCGCGCTCGCCAGCCTGGCGTACTACGGCCTCGACTTCCCGGACGGGCCCGGCTGGCTCGCGCTCTTCGTCTCCCTCTACACCCTCGCGGCGTACGGGGACGGGCGCCGGTCACTGGTGATCGCCGGTTCGGGGATCGCCGTGCTGGCCGCGGCATGGCTGTACGCGGCGGCCGACGTCGAACCGCGCGCGGCCATCGGCTGGGTGTTCTTCCGCATCGGCGCGTCGGTCATGAGCGCGGCGCTCGGCGAGTCCGTCCGGTCCCGCCGGGTGATCGCGGCCGAGGCCGTGCGGCGCGCGGAACTGGCCGAGCGGACCCGCGAGGAGGAGGCGCGGGCGCGCGTGGACGCCGAGCGCCTCCGGATCGCCCGCGAGGTCCACGACACCGTCGCCCACGCGGTGGCGATCATCAACGTGCAGTCCGGGGTCACCGCGCACGTGCTCGACAAGCGTCCGGAGCAGGCGCGCGAGGCGCTGCGGACCATCGAGCAGACGAGCTCCCGGGCGCTGCGGGAGATGCGGGCCGTCCTCGGCGTCCTGCGCGACGACGGCGACGGCCGCGCGCCGCACCCCGGCCTGGACCAGATCGACGAGCTCACCGCCGAGGCGCGCGAGGCGGGGCTCGACGTCACGCTGGAGGCGTCCCCGCCCGCGACGCCGCTGCCGAGCGCGGTCGGCGGCGCCGCCTACCGGATCCTCCAGGAGTCGATCACCAACGTGATCCGGCACGCCGGCCCCACCCGCGTGACGGTCGCGCTCGTGCCGGGGGCCGACACCCTGGAGATCCGCGTGACCGACGAGGGTCGCCGCACCGGAGGCGAGGGCGCGGCCGCACCGGAGGGTTCCGGCCACGGCATCCCGGGCATGCGCGAACGCTGCCGGCTGCTCGGCGGCGAGTTCGCCGCCGAGCCCGCTCCGGGCGGGGGGTTCGAGGTGACGGCGCGGCTCCCCCTCGCACCGACCGGGCCGCGGCGGGAGGCGGCGCCGTGACCGGGCCGTCCGCGGCGCCGATCCGGGTCCTGCTCGCCGACGACGAGGGGCTCGTGCGGTCCGGGTTCAAGCTGCTCATCGACGTCGAGGACGACTTCGCCGTGGTCGGGGAGGCGACCGACGGCGCCCAGGCCGTCGAGCTGGCCCGCGCCGCCCGTCCCGACGTCGTCCTCATGGACATCCGCATGCCGAGGCTGGACGGCATCCAGGCCACCGCGCAGATCACCGCGACGCGCGGGCTGGAGGACGTCCGGATCCTCATCCTCACCACCTACGACACCGACGCCTACGTCTTCGAGGCGCTGCAGTCGGGCGCCAGCGGCTTCCTCCTCAAGGACGCCGGACCGGCCGAGCTCCTGCACGCCATCCGCGTGGTCGCCGCAGGAGAGGCCCTGCTCGCGCCCCGCATCACCAGGCGCCTCATCGGCAGGTTCGCCGCGTGGCACACGGCGTCGGCGAACGCGCGGGACCGGCTGGCGCCGCTCACCGGCCGCGAGCGGGAGGTGCTGGCCCTGATCGGGCGGGGGCTGAGCAACCAGGAGATCGGCGCCGAACTGTTCATCAGCCCGGCCACCGCCCGCACCCACGTCAGCCGCACGATGGCCAAGCTCGGCGCGCGCGACCGCGCCCAACTGGTCGTCGTCGCCTACCAGACCGGCCTGGTCACCCCGGACGCCTGACCCTCGGCGCGCGGCCGGGTCAGGTCGTCCGGGACGGGGGACGCGGGGCGAAGCGCACGAAGGGGATGTGGCGGCCGACCTGGCGGTAGTCCTCGACGCCGCCGTCGACGGCGAAGCCCATGAGCCCGCACAGCCGGCGCGCGGCGGTCGGGTGGCGCGGGGCGTAGCGGGCCATGATCTCGCCGCCCTCCTCGGTCGGGATCGGAGCCGCGGTCGCGAGGACGCGCCGCCCGCCGATCTGGAGGGTGACGTCCGGGTCCGCCATGACGTTGCGGTACCAGTCCGCCCCGGGGGGCCGAAACCCGAGGCCGCCACGGCGCCGGGATCATCGTCGCGGCCCTGCTCGTCGGGCTGCTGAGCCGGCGCCGGCTCGCGTGGGGCCTGGCCGGGCTCGGCGCGTTCGGGACGGTCGGGGCGGTCGCCGCGCTGACCCGGCCGGTCTCCGGACCCGCCGACGCGGCGCCGCCCATCGTCGGGGCGCTGGCGGGCATGGCCGCGCTGGTGCGCGCCGCCCTGCCCAGGGACACCGGCCCCGGGACGGAGGTGGATCGGCGGCGCGCGCTGCTGACCGGGGCCGGAGTGATCGGCGCGGCCGGTGCCCCGGGGCGCGCAGGTGCGGACGCCGGGGACGACACCGTTCCGCACGTCCAACCGGGACTTCTACCGCGTCGACACCGCGCTCACCCTGCCCCAGGTCGATCCGCGCGACTGGACGCTGCGCATCCACGGCATGGTCGGCCGCCCGGTCGAGATGTCGTTCGGCGACCTGCTGCGCGAGGCCCTGATCGAACGCGACATCACCCTGTCGTCGTGCGTGTCCAACCAGGTCGGCGGCGAACTCGCGGGCAACGCCCGCCGGCCGGGCGCGCCGCTGGCGCCGCTGCTGCGCAGGGCGGTGATCCGCTCCGGCGCCGACCAGATCCTGTCCCGCTCGGCCGACGGGATGACGCTGTCCACCCCGATCGAGCCGGTCCTCGACGGCCGGGACGCTATGCTCGCCGTCGCCATGAACGGCGAGCCGCTGCCGATCGCCCACGGATTCCCGGCGCGCATGGTCGTCCCCGGACTGTTCGGCTACGTCTCGGCCGCCAAGTGGGTCGTCGACCTCAAGGTCGCGCGCTTCGCGACCGACCGCGCGTACTGGACGGAGCGCGGCTATGCCGAGAACGCCCCCGTCAAGACGTTCTCCCGCATCGACGTGCCGAAGCCGCTCGCCGCGGTGAAGGCGGGACGCGTCGCCGTCGCGGGCACCGCGTGGGCCCAGCACCGCGGCGTCGACGCCGTCGAGTGGCAGGTCGACGACGGCCCCTGGAGGACGGCGCGGCTCGCACCCGTCCCCGGCCCGGACACGTGGCGGCAGTGGGTCGCCGAGCGGGACGCCGCGCCGGGCTCCCGGAGGGCGCCACGGGATGGCATTCGGTGGTGGTCACCGTGACCTGAACCGTCCGCATCCGATCCGCCAGAAGTCTCCGACATCCGACGAAGGAGTTCACCATGAACCGCAACCGCATGCTCGCCGGCTTCCTCGCGGCGACCGCCCTCGCCACCGGCGCGGCGGCCTGCTCCGGCGGCGACGACAAGAGCGACGCCGCCGCCTCCCCGGCCGGGTCGTCCGCGCCGGCCGCCTCGCCGAGCGGCGTGCCGGGGGCGGGCGTGCCGTTCGGGCCCGCCTGCTCGGCCGTCCCGGCGTCCGGCAAGGGCAGCTTCCAGGGCATGTCCGCCGACCCCGTCGCGACCGCCGCGTCCAACAACCCGGTGCTGTCCACGCTGGTCGGCGCCGTGAAGAAGGCCGGCCTGGTCGACACGCTCAACTCGTCGAAGAACATCACCGTGTTCGCGCCCACCGACGACGCGTTCAAGAAGATCCCGAAGGCGACGCTCGACAAGGCCATGTCCGACAAGAAGACGCTGACGAGCATCCTCACCTACCACGTGGTCGGCCGGCGGGTCTCGCCGAGCGGGCTGGGGGCGGGCGACTTCAAGACGCTGAACGGCGCCACGCTCAAGAGCAGCGGCTCGGGCGACTCCTACACGGTCGGCGACGGCGCGAACGTCGTCTGCGGCAACGTCCAGACCGCCAACGCGACCGTCTACATCATCGACAGCGTGCTGATGCCGCCCAAGTGAACCCGCCTCACGGCAGGGGCCCCGGGCACCCGGGGCCCTGCCGTTTCGAAGTCCCGGCCCGCTTCGCTCGCCTGGCGGCTCGCTACGTGACCGGAACTGGGCGAACGCGGCATCGCTTCGCGATCTGCCCGGCTCCGGACCGCCGCGCCCGGCGCCCTTCGCTGCGGCGTTCCGGAGCGTGGGGCTGATCATGATGTGCGCGTCGAGGCCCGTGCGTCGCAGGATCCGGCGGCACACCGGGCTCGGCCGGCTGAGGACCAGGCGGCCCCGCCGGGCCGTGACCGTCTTCCAGAGGCCGGCCAGGGCCCCCAGGCCGGAGGAGTCGCAGAACCCGACCTCCTGGAGGTCCAGAATGATCCGCCATGCCGCCGGCGAGTGAGAAAGCACATACTCCCGAAAGGCGTCGGCCGTGAGGAAATCGATTTCACCTTCGACATGGACGAGAAGGCACGTGTCGCGGTTCTCGACGCGTATTCGGAGTCTGTCGTGAGGATCGTGCCACAGCCGAAGCGACGTAAGATTCCCGTCTTGTGCCGCGTCCATCACCAGACTCGACCTCCCGTTGGGGCGAGGCCACCCCGGAACGCCGGAGGCATTCACGGGCCGCCGGTCATGAGGCGGCGATCACCCTCCTGGCCTGGGCACTCACCGGCCGGTGGAGGCCCGCGGACGAGATCGGGCGGAATCTTTGCCTTTCGGCAACTGTCTTGTTGCGGTTAGGGTGGTGGCGAGGACAAGATCCTCGTTTGGCGGCTCAGCTGAGGAAGGAAGTGGTCCCGCCGCAGGCTGCGACGTGATGGAACTGACCCAAGGTATGGACGTCACTCGGCATGTTCTCGACCCGGCGCTGGGGCCCGGTCCCTATCCCGCGCTCGCCGTGAATCCGAGCGGTACCGTCACGCGGCTCAACGACGCGGCGCGCCTGCTGCTCGGCATGGCGCCCGGCGCGCTGATGGACGACGCGGCGCCCGCCTGGCTTGCCGAGGCGCACCACGCGCTGGCCGGCGACCCCCTCGCCGAGGTGACCGACGCCGACCTGACGCACCCCGGTACGTCGCGGCCGGTCGCGCACGGCCCGATCGGCGAGCGGGCCTACGAGGCCCACGGCGTGCCCGACGAGCCCCACACCCCGCCGGATCCCACGCCGGGGACGGTCTGGTGGCTGTTCGACGTCACCGAGCACCGGCGGCTGGAGCGCGAGCTCGCCGACGAGCGCGAACGCACGGCCTTCCTGGCGGAGGCGTCCAGCCAGCTGCTGGCGTCGCTGAACCTGGAACGGTGCATGGAGGTGACCGTCCGGCTCGCGGCGCGCTACCTCGCGGACGCCGCCCTGGTGATCGCGCCCGGATCCGGACGGGCCTTCCCCGTCTCCTACTGCGGCCCGGACGGCCTGGTGGACCACCAGGAGCTCGTCGTGGACCCCGCGGAGGTCCCGGGGCTCGCCGAGGCGATGCAGGGGTTCCCGCCGGTGCCGTCGCGCTGGCTCGACCCGACGGCCGCGCCCCCCTGGATCCTCCGCGCGGACCTGGGCGACCTCGCCGCGATGGTGGTGACCGCGCTGCCGGGGCACGGCGTGCCCGCGGGCGCGCTGGTGCTGCTCCGGCGCGGCGGGCGGCGCGCGTTCTCCGAAGGCGAGGAGATGATCGCGCGCCTGTTCGCGGCGCGGGCCGGCGCGGCGATGTCGGCCGCCCGCGTGTACGCCGAGCAGGCGTCCATCACCGAGACGCTGATGCGCGAGCTGCTGCCGCCGCGCACCCGGGAGCTGGACGGGGTGGAGCTCGCGGCCCGCTACCGGCCGTCGGGCGCCGGGGAGCGCGTCGGAGGCGACTTCTACGATCTGCACCCGGCGGCCGCGGGCTCCGGCGAGGAGCAGGAGTCGCTGGTCGTGCTGGGCGACGTGTGCGGCAAGGGCCTGGAGGCCGCCGTGCTCACCGGCAAGATCCGCAACACGCTGCAGGCCCTGCTTCCGCTGGCCGAGGACCACAAGCGCGTGCTGGAGCTGCTGAACGGCACGCTGCTCAGCAGCGAGTCCACCCGCTTCGTGACCCTCGTGCTGGCCTCGATCCGGCGGGAGGGCAGCCAGGTGCGGCTGCGCCTGACGAGCGCGGGCCACACCCGTCCCCTCATCGTGCGGGGAGGCGGCGAGGTCGAGACCGCCGAGACGGGAGGGTCGCTGATCGGAGTGCTGGACAAGATCACCTCGACGACCGCGACCGTGCTGCTGGAGCCGGGCGACACGTGCCTGCTCTACACCGACGGCATCACCGAGGCGTTCGGCGGCCCGCTCGGCGACGAGATGTTCGGCGACGAGCGGCTGAGGGACGAACTCGCCCGCTGCGGCGGCATGCCCCCGGAGGCCCTCGTCGAACGGGTCCACATGCTCGCCTCCGAATGGGTGGGCACCGGCAGGCACGACGACATGGCCGTGGTCGCCATCACCGCTCCCCGGCGCTTCCACCTGAGCGCCGTAGGGGGGCAGGGACCGGGGAGGTTCACCGCGTGACCCGGACCGCGGAGCACCACGGGCCGGGCACATGGGCGGACGGTCTCTGGGACGCCGTCATCGCCGGCGACGAGTACGCCGCCGCCGACGCCGTCACGGCCGCGATCGACCGGGGGGCGGACGCCGAGACCGTCCTGCTGGAGATCATCGCCCCGTCCCAGGCCCGGGTGGGCCGGGAGTGGGCGGCGAACCGGCTCACGGTCGCGCAGGAGCACACCGCGACGGCGATCAACGAACGGGCGATCGCGGCGCTGGCGCACCATCCGGCCGTCCGCGCGTCCCTGCGGCGGCAGGCCGAGCGGCCGCGCGGCCGGGTGGCGGTCGCGTGCATCGACGGGGAGTGGCACGCGCTGCCCGCCCGGATCCTGGCCGAGGTGCTGCGGCTGCGCGGCTGGCAGGTCGACTACCTCGGCGCCCAGGTGCCGACCCCGCATCTGATCGGCCACGTGCACCGGACGAACCCGGCCGTGGTGGCGCTGTCGTCCTCGATCGCCACCCGGCTCCCCTCGGCGCACGCCGCCATCACCGCGTGCCAGGCGACCGGTACCCCCGTCCTGGTGGGCGGCGCCGCGTACGGGCCGGACGGCCGGTACGCCGCCCTGCTCGGCGCCGACGGCTGGGCCCCCGACGCCAGCTCCGCCGCCGACCGGCTGGCGCGGGGGCCGCTGCGCAAGCCGCCGCCCGTCCACCAGGTCATCGACGATCTGCCGCACCTGGCCGACCAGGAGTACACGCAGATCAGCCGGTCCGCGCGCCGCCTCGTGCGGCACGCGATGGCCGAACTGCCGTCCCGGTTCCCCGCGATGGCGGACTACACCGAGCAGCAGCGCCGCCACACCGCCGAGGACATCGCCCACATCGTCGACTTCCTCGGCACCGCCCTCTACGTGGACGACCCCGACCTGTTCACCGGCTTCATCGGCTGGACGGCGGGCATCCTCACCGCGCGCGGCGTGCCCGCCCGGAGCCTCCTGCCGGGCCTGGAGCTGCTGGCCGACCAGCTCGTCGACTACCCGCGCGCCGCCGACCTGCTCTCCCACGCCCGCGACACCCTCCGCCACCCCCTGCTGGACGCCGCCGAAGAAAGAACTGCATGACCGCCTTTGTTCCCGATACTCCGTTGCGCATGGTCGCGTCCCTTTCTGGGGCGCGTGCGCTGCGGATCGAGATTGCGGGTGATCTGGACTTCTCCACCGCCGACATGCTGGTGGCCACCGTCCGGACGCAGATGGAGGACAACCCCGACGTGCGCGAGCTGGAGCTCGCCTGCGGCGGGATGGGCATGTGCGACTCGGCCGGGCTGGCCGCGCTGCTGATGGTCCGCCGCCGGACGTCCGCGGCCGGCGCCCGCCTCGCGCTGACCGGCCGGAGCGCGCAGCTCGACCGGCTCCTGGACATCACCGGGACGCTGCACCACCTCACCGGCGAATCCGCCGGGGCCGCCAAGGGCGACGAGGATCAGGAGCTCCCCCAATAATACTGCGGGGGTGCCTTAGTGCCTGTCTTAAAGTGGCCTCACCACGCGCGCGAACGCGTGACCTGCCCGGTGCAGCGAAGCCGGAGGCGAGCGGAACCGGGCAGATCGCGAAGCGATGCCGCGTTCGCCCCAGGCCCGGTCACGTAGCGAGCCGCAAGGCGAGCGAAGAGGGCCGGGACTCTGTAACACAGCCGCCAGGCGAGCGAAGAGGGCCGGGCCTGTGGAAACACAGTGCGGGTGCCGTCGACCAGTGCTTCGCCGGTGGTCGTCCGGTAGTAGAGGACGGAGCGTCCGGCGCGGCGGCGGTCGATGAGGCGGGCGTCGAAGAGGATCCGGAGATGGCGGCCGACCGAGCCGAGACCCTGGCCGGTCAGTGCCGCGAGCTGCGTGGTGCTCAGCGGCGTGGCGAGCAGGACGAGGACGCGGGCGCGTCCCGGGCCGAGGAGGCGTTCGAGCGCGGCGGGGGCGGCCGCCTCGCCGGCGCCCGCCGGGGGGGCCGAGCAGGGGTGGACGATCGCGTACCGGTCGGGGGCCGGCTCCTGCCAGGCCACCCAGCCCGTCCGGGGCGTGACCGGGACGAACAGCAGCCGGGCGCCGGAGATGTCCCGCGGCGGGTAGGCGCGGACGTTGATCTGGAGGCGGCCGTCGCCGAGCCAGCGCATCCCGGGGCGCATGTCGTCGAGCGCGGCGGCCCACCCGCCGCGGCTCAGCTGTCCGGCGCGCGCGACGGCGTCGGCCTCGATGACGCGGCGGCGGCGCTCCCAGTCCGGCTCGACGGTGTTCGTCCACACCCACTCCAGCAGGCCGGCGATCCGCTCGGGCGCGTCGGTGCGGCGCAGTCCGGCGGGCAGCGGGCCGCCGGACGAGACCTCCAGGTCGGCGTGCGCCCGCGCGGCCGGGGTCCGGCGGACGGCGTCGAGCTCCTCGTGGAACGGCGGCGACCCCGCGCCCGGGTGCGGCGGCGTCAGGAAGTCGGCGTTCCACAGGGTCCGGGCGCCGAGCGCGGCCTCCAGCAGCGCGGCGGTGACCGGGTCGCGCCGGAGCATCCGGCGGTAGGCGGGCAGGTGGAGGTCGAGCCAGGCCCGCTCCCCCGGGTGCGCGGCGGCGTCCTTCTCCAGGAGCTTCACGCAGGCGGTGGTCTCGGCGAGGGCCGAGACGACGAACCGCCCGCTCGCGAGCGTGTCCGCATTGATCAGCCATAAGCCCATGTTTCGCCTCCTTGCGAAACATTACCGACCGCCCTGCGGCGGGCCCGAACCTGTCGATCATGCGCACGTATCGGGATCTGTTCCGCGCCCCGGAGTACACGCCGCTCTTCGCGTCGTCCACGGCGCAGGCGTCCGCCCAGACGGTCGGCGGCCTGGCGCTCGGCACGCTGGTGTACGACGCGACGCACTCGCCGCTGCTGTCGGCGCTGAGCATGTTCGGCGGCTCGTTCGCCCAGGTGGCCGGCGCGCTGACGCTGCTGTCGGCCGCCGACCGCCTGCCGCCGAGGGCCGCGCTCGCCTGGACGGCGCTGCTCTTCGGCGCGGGGACGGCCGTCCTGGCGGTCCCCGGCCTTCCTCCGGCGGCGCTGGTCGCCGTCGTGCTGGGGCTCGGGCTGGTCGCCTCGTTGAGCAGCGGCGTCCGCTACGGCCTGCTGAGCGAGATCCTGCCCGAGGAGGGCCGCCTCCTCGGGCGCTCCGTCCTGAACATGGCGGTGGGGACGACGCAGATCTGCGGCTTCGCGGCCGGCGGGGTCCTCGTCGTCGCGCTCTCGCCCCGGGGCGCCCTGCTCGCCGGCGCCGTGCTCCACCTGCTCACCGCCGTGGCGGCGGTCGCCGGCCTGAGCCGCCGCCCGCCCCGCGCCGCCGGGCCCCCGAGCCTGGGAGAGACCTGGCGCACCGACGTGCGGCTGCTCTCCTCGGCTCCGCGCCGCCACGCCTACCTCGCGATGTGGGTGCCGAACGGCCTGATCGTCGGCTGCGAGGCCCTCTTCGTCTCCTACTCCCCGCACCACGCGGGGCTGCTGCTCGCCGCGGCGGCCGCCGGCATGCTGGTGGGCGACACCGTGACGGGCCGGTTCGTCCCGCGGCGCCTGCGCGAACGCCTCGGCCCGCCCCTGCGGCTGCTGCTGGCCGCCCCCTACCTGCTGTTCGCCGTCGACCCGCCGCTCCCGCTCGGCGCGGCGGCGGTCCTGCTGGCCTCCGTCGGCTACGCGGCGACGCTGCTGCTGCAGGAGCGCCTCATGGCGCTGACCCCGGTCTCCCTGCACGGGCACGCCCTCGGGCTGCACTCGTCCGGGATGCTCGCCATGCAGGGCGTAGGCGCGGCCCTTGCGGGCGGCGCCGCCCAGCTGACGTCGCCCGCCGCCGCCATGGCGATCACGGCCGCCGCGTCGGTGGCCGTCACCCTGGCCCTGGCCCCGGGGCTCCGCCCCCCGCGGGATCTCCACACGATCGGCACACGTCCGACGCCACCGGCGCGGCCGGGCGGCGTTCAATGAGACATGCGCGTGAAGATGATCCTCCCGGCCCTGACCGAGGCGACCTCGCCGTTCTTCCGTCCGATCAAGTACTCGCTGTTCCCGCCGCTCGGGCTGGCCACGCTCGCCGGGTACCTCGACCCGGACGACGAGGTGACGGTGACCGACGAGCACGTCCAGAAGGTCGACACCTCCGACGAGCCCGACCTCGTGGTGATCCAGGTCTACATCACCTCCGCGCGGCGGGCCTACGAGCTGGCCGACCTGTACCGCGCCCGGGGCGTCCACGTCTGCCTGGGCGGGCTGCACGTCACCTCGCTCCCGGACGAGGCGGCCCGGCACGCCGACACGATCTTCTGCGGGCCCGGCGAGGACACCTGGCCCCGCTTCCTCGCCGACCTGCGCGCCGGGCGCCCTGCGGCCCGCTACGACTCCCTCGAGCGGACGCTCGCCGCGCTGCCGCCGATCCGCCGCGACCTGATCGCCCGCGAGCGCTACCTCGTCCCGAACTCGATCGTGGTGTCGCGCGGCTGCCCGCACGTGTGCGACTTCTGCTACAAGGAGGCGTTCTTCGAGGGCGGCAAGTCGTTCTACACCCAGACGGTCGACGCGGCGCTCGCCGAGATCGACCGGCTGCCGGGGCGGCACCTGTACTTCCTGGACGACCACCTGTTCGGCAACGCCCGGTTCGCGTCCGCGCTGTTCGACGGGATGCGCGGGATGGGGCGGCTCTGGCAGGCCGCCGGGACGGTGAAGGCGGTGCTGAACCCCGGGCTCCTGGAGAAGGCCGTCGAGTCCGGGCTGCGGAGCCTGTTCGTCGGCTTCGAGACCGTCAACGCCGGAAACCTCACCGAGCAGCGCAAATGGCAGAACATCGACCGCGACTACGGCGCGGTGGTCCGCCGGCTGCGCGACAACGGCGTGATGGTGAACGGCAGCTTCGTGTTCGGGATGGACGAGGACGACCCTTCGGTGTTCGACCGGACCGTCGAGTGGGCCGTCGCCCAGGGGATCGAGACGGCGACCTTCCACATCCTGACCCCCTACCCCGGCACGCGCCTCTACGACCGCATGGCCAAGGCCGACCGGCTCCTGCACTCCGACTGGGACCGGTACGACACCCGCACGGTCGTCTTCAAGCCCGCCAAGATGACGGCCCAGCAGCTTGAGGACGGCTACTGGCGCGCCTACCGGGACTTCTACCGCTGGGGTTCGATCGTGCGCGGCGCCTCCACCAAGCCGACGGCGCGCGGCAAGGCCCGGCACGTCGCCTACGCCGGGGGCTGGAAGAAGTTCGAGCCCGCGTGGGACGTCGTCATCCGTGCGAAGCGGGCGGGGCGCGCGCTGCCGCTGCTGGAATCGATCCTGTCCGGCTTCGGCAGCCGTCCGGCCCGCACCGGGCCCCGAAGGGACCCGGAGCCGGCTTCCGTGTCCTGATGCCCTCGCGTGTCCAGTCCCAGGGGACCGGTTTTGCAGGTTTCCTACAACTACAGCGGCGCAGCGTGCGTTGTCGGCGGCATGGCGCCGTCGCCCTCTGGGCGGAAAGGTGAGTGTGTCCGGGTGCGCCGTGCGCGGCGCCGCACATCGTCTGGAGAGGGGCTCGGTCGGGTGTTCAGTCGTGTCGCCATCGTGAACCGGGGTGAGGCCGCCATGCGGCTCATCCACGCTGTACGGGACATCGCCGCGGAGAGCGGGACGCGGATCGAGACCGTCGCCCTGTACACCGATGTCGACCGGACGGCGACCTTCGTCCGCGAGGCGGACCTGGCCTACGACCTCGGGCCCGCGTCCGCCCGGCCCTACCTGAACCTGGAGCTGCTGGAGCGCGCGCTGGTGGAGACCGGCGCCGACGCCGCGTGGGTCGGCTGGGGCTTCGTCGCGGAGGACCCGGCGTTCGCGGAGCTGTGCGACCGGATCGGGGTGGCCTTCGTCGGGCCGAGCGCCGAGGCGATGCGCCGGCTCGGCGACAAGATCGGCGCGAAACTGATCGCCGAGGAGGTCGGCGTGCCGGTCGCGCCGTGGAGCCGCGGCGCGGTCGAGACCCTGGACGAGGCGGTAGCGGCGGCGGCGCGGATCGGCTACCCGCTGATGCTGAAGGCGACCGCGGGCGGCGGCGGGCGCGGCATCCGCGTGATCACCAGCGAGGCCGAGCTGGCGGACGCCTACGAGCGCACCAGCCAGGAGGCGGCGCGGGCCTTCGGCAGCGGCGTCGTGTTCCTGGAGCGCCTGGTCACCGGCGCCCGGCACGTCGAGGTCCAGGTGATCGCCGACGGGGAGAGCGCGTGGGCGCTCGGCGTGCGCGACTGCTCGGTGCAGCGCCGCAACCAGAAGGTCATCGAGGAGTCGGCCTCGCCGGTGCTCGGCGCCGGGCAGACCGCCGAGCTGAAGGCGTCGGCCGAGCGGCTCGCCGTCGCGGTCGGGTACCGCGGCGCGGCGACCGTCGAGTTCCTCTACCACCCCGGCGACCGCATGTTCGCGTTCCTGGAGGTCAACACCCGCCTCCAGGTGGAGCACCCGATCACCGAGTCCACCACCGGGTTCGACCTGGTCAAGGCGCAGCTGCACGTCGCGTCCGGCGGCAGGCTCGAAGGCGCGGCGCCGGCGGAGCGCGGGCACGCGATCGAGGCCCGGCTGAACGCCGAGGACCCCGACCGCGACTTCGCCCCCTCGCCGGGGCGCATCGCCCGGCTGGACCTGCCCGCCGGGCCGGGCATCCGGGTGGACACCGGCGTGAGCGAGGGCGACACGATCCCCGCCGACTTCGACTCGATGATCGCCAAGATCATCGCCTACGGCCGGGACCGGGACGAGGCGCTCGGCCGGCTGCGCCGCGCGATGACCCAGACCACCGTGATCATCGAGGGCGGCGCGACGAACAAGAGCTTCGTGCTCGACCTGCTCGACCGGCCCGAGGTGATCGACGCGAGCGCCGACACCGGCTGGATCGACCGGGTCCGCGGCGAGGGCGGGCTCGTCACCCACCGGCACTCCGCCGTCGCGCTCGCGGCCGCCGCCATCGAGGCCTACGAGGAGGCGGAGGGCGCCGAACGGCGGAGGCTGCTGTCGACGGCGTCCGGCGGCCGCCCCCAGGCCCGGCACGAGAGCGGCCGGCCCCTGGACCTCAAGCTGCGCGGCGCGGGCTACCGGGTGCGGGTGGCCCGGGTCGGCGCGGACCGGTTCCGCGTCGCCGTCGAGGCGGGCGGCGAGGTCCGCACCGCCGACGTCGAGCTCGAACGCTTCGACCGGCACCTCGGCCAGATCACCGTCAACGGCGCCCGGTACCGGCTCCTCACCGGCACCCACGGACCGGTCCACTTCGTCGAGGTGGACGGCGTGGCGCACCGGGTCAGCCGCGACGAGGGCGGCGTCGTCCGCTCGCCCGCGCCCGCGCTGGTCGTCGCCGCGCCGCTGGAGGTCGGCGCCGAGGTCGAGGCGGGCGCTCCGGTGCTGGTCCTGGAGAGCATGAAGATGGAGACGGTGCTGCGGGCGCCGTTCAGGGCGCGGCTGAAGGAGTGCGTCGTCTCCGTCGGCAGCCAGGTCGAGACGGGGGCGCCGCTGCTGCGGCTGGAGCCGCTCGCCGACGAGGCCGAGGTGGCGGACGTCGCGGACGCCGGGTCCGTCGAGCTGGACCTGCCCGCCGCACCCGGGGCCGTCCCGGCTCGGGAGCGCGCCGCGCGCGGCCGGGAGGACCTGCGCAGCCTGCTGCTCGGCTTCGACGTCGACCCGCACGACGAGCGCCGGGCCTTGGACGACTACCTCGCCGCGCGCCGCGCCGCCGCCGCGGACGGGCACCGGCCGGCGGCCGAGGAGCTCGGGCTCGTCGACGTGTTCGCCGACCTCGCCGAGCTGAGCCGCAACCGGCCGGCGGGCGGCGACGGCACCGACGGCGGCCACGTGCACAGCGCCCGCGAGTACTTCCACACCTACCTGCAGAGCCTCGACGTCGAGCGGGCCGGGCTGCCCCAGGCGTTCCAGGCCAAGCTCGCCAAGGCGCTCGGCCACTACGGCGTCACCGACCTGGAGCGCTCCCCCGAGCTCGAGGCGGCGGTGTTCCGGATCTTCCTGGCCCAGCAGCGGGCGTCCGCGGACGCCTCGGTCGTCGCGACGCTGCTGCGCGAGTGGCTGGGCGAGCCGCCGCCGGACGAGGCGCTGCGCGAGTCCGCCGGCCTCGCGCTGGAGCGGCTGGTGGCCGCGACGCAGGTCCGGTTCCCCGTGGTCTACGACCTCGCGTGCGGCGTGGTGTTCGCCTGGTTCGCCCAGCCGCTGCTGCGCCGCAACCGCGCCGCCGTCTACGCCCGCGTCCGCCGCAACCTGCGGCACCTGGACGCGCACCCGGACGCGCCGGAGCGCGGCGAGCTCATCGCCGAGATGGTGCGCAGCACCGAGCCGCTGGTGCGGCTGCTCGGCCAGCGGCTCGTGCGCGGCAACGGCGACAACGCCGTGCTGCTGGAGGTGCTCACCCGGCGGTACTACGGCAACAAGGGCCTCACCGGCGTCCGCACCCGGGAGGCGGGCGGCTGCTCGTTCGCGGTCGCCGACCACGCGGGCTCGCGCCTGGTCTCCTCCGCGGTGAGCTTCGACGCGCTCGGCGCCGCGCTGCGCGGGCTCGCGGAGCTCGCCGGCGGCGACGAGGCCGTCGACGCCGACATCTACCTTTCCTGGGAGCGGCAGCCGGAGGGCTTCGACGCGATGGCCGCCGCGCTGCAGGAGGTCGTCAACGCGCACCCGCTGCCGCCGCAGGTCCGCAGGCTCACCGCGACCGTCGCGGGCAGCAGCGGCGCGGTGATGCACCACCACTTCACGTTCCGCCCGGCGGAGGGCGGCGGGACGGATGAGCGGAGCGATCCGGGGGGTGTGGGGGGTCGTCCCCCCACAGGGGGCATGGCCGAGGAGCGGCTGATCCGCGGCCTGCACCCGTTCATCGCGCAGCGCATGCAGATGGAGCGGCTGCACAAGTTCGACCTGACCCGGCTGCCGTCCTCGGACGAGGAGGTCTACCTCTTCCAGTGCGTGGCGCGCGACAACCCGTCCGACGACCGGCTCGTGGCGTTCGCGCAGGTGCGCGACCTCACCGCGCTGCGCGACGGCGACGGCCGGCTGCGCTCGCTGCCGACGGCCGAGTACACCCTCGCCACCTGCCTGGACTCGATCCGCCGGGCGCAGGCGCGGCGGCCGTCCAAGAAGCGCTTCCCCACCAACCGCATCGTGATCTACGTCTGGCCGACGAGCGACCTCACCCGCGCCGAGCTGCAGCGGCTCGCGGGCCGCATGCTGCCGACGGCCACGGGCGCCGGGCTGGAGGAGGTCCTGCTCATCGCGCGGCAGCGCGACCCGCGGACGGGCGAGCCGGTCAAGATCGCGGTCCGGATCTCCTTCGACGCCGCGGGCGGCACCCGGCTGACCGTCGGCGCGCCGACGGACGAGCCGGTCGAGCCGCTCGACGGCTACCGGCAGAAGGTGCTGCGGGCGAGCAGCCGGGGCACCGTGTACCCGTACGAGCTGACGGGCCTGCTCGGCGACTTCGTGGAGCACGACCTCGACGACGACCACGCCCTGGTGCCGGTGGACCGGCCGAAGGGCCGCAACACCGCGGCGATCGTCGCGGGCGTCGTCACCAAGCGGACCCGGCGCCACCCGCAGGGCGTCACCCGGGTCGTGCTGCTCGGCGACCCCACCAAGTCGCTCGGCGCGCTGTCGGAGCCCGAGTGCCGCCGCGTGATCGCCGCGCTGGACCTGGCCGAGCGGATGCGGGTGCCGCTGGAGTGGTACGCGCTGTCCTCGGGCGCCCGGATCTCCATGGAGTCGGGCACGGAGAACATGGACTGGGTGGCGGCGGCGCTGAAGCGGATCGTCGAGTTCACCCAGGACGGCGGCGAGATCAACGTCGTCGTCGCGGGCATCAACGTCGGCGCCCAGCCGTACTGGAACGCCGAGGCGACGATGCTCATGCACACCAAGGGCGTCCTGGTCATGACGCCGGACTCGGCGATGGTGCTCACCGGCAAGCAGGCGCTCGACTTCTCCGGCGGCGTCTCGGCCGAGGACAACTTCGGCATCGGCGGCTACGACCGGGTGATGGGCCCGAACGGGCAGGCGCAGTACTGGGCGCCGAACCTCATCGCGGCGCGGGACGTCCTGATGTCGCACTACGACCACACCTACGTGGCGCCCGGGGAGCAGGGGCCGCGCCGCGCCGGCACGACCGACCCCCTCGACCGCGACGTCTCCACGTTCCCGCACGTCCTGGAGGGCAGCGAGTTCACCACGGTCGGCGAGGTCTTCTCCGCCTCGGCCAACCCGGACCGCAAGAAGCCGTTCGACATCCGGACCGTGATGCGGGCGCTGTCCGACCAGGACCACCCGGTGCTGGAGCGCTGGGCGGGCATGGCCGACGCCGAGACCGCGGTGGTGCAGGACGTGCACCTCGGCGGCATGCCGGTGTGCCTGCTCGGCATCGAGTCGCAGTCGGTGCCGCGGCGCGGTTTCCCGCCCACCGACGGCCCGGACGCCTACACCGCGGGCACGCTGTTCCCGAAGTCGTCGAAGAAGGCCGCGCGGGCGATCAACGCGGCCAGCGGCAACCGGCCGCTGGTGGTGCTGGCGAACCTGTCGGGCTTCGACGGCTCGCCGGAGTCGATGCGGCAGCTCCAGCTGGAGTACGGCGCCGAGATCGGCCGCGCGGTCGTGAACTTCCGCGGCCCCATCGTGTTCTGCGTGATCTCCCGGTACCACGGCGGCGCGTTCGTGGTGTTCTCCAAGACGCTGAACCCGAACATGACCGTGCTCGCGCTGGAGGGCTCGTTCGCGTCGGTGCTCGGCGGCGCCCCGGCCGCCGCGGTGGTGTTCGCCGCCGACGTCAGCGCCCGGACCGCCGCCGACCCGCGGGTGCGGGACCTGGAGGCCCAGGTCGCGGCGTCCTCCGGCCCCGGCCGCGCCGCGCTGACGGCGGAGCTGGACGAGCTGCGCGCGTCGGTCCGCACGGAGAAGCTCGGCGAGGTGGCGGCGGAGTTCGACCGCGTGCACGACATCCGCCGCGCGGTCGAGGTCGGCTCCGTCGACGCCGTCATCAGCGCCGCGGAGATGCGCCCGCGGATCATCGAGGCCATCGAGTCCCGTTCGCGGTGACCCGCGCCGCCGGGGCCGGGCGCGGGGACCCGGGCTGGCCGGCCCCGCGCCTTCAGGGGCGCGGGGCCGGCCGCCGGAGCCTCGCGCCGGAAGCCGTCCAGCGTCAGCTGGCCGGGGGCGGTGTCCGCGGAGGCGTAGCGCAGGGTCGTGACCAGGACGCCGCCGTAGCCGACCATGTAGTCGGGGGTGACGCATCCGGTGGTGTCGCTCCGCCAGCGGACGCGGCCGTCCCCGGTGCCGGTCCTGAAGGCCCCCAGCAGCCGCATCGCCTCCGCCGCCTGGCGGTGGTACTCGCGGTCGCGCGTGTGCTGGTACATGTCGAGCAGGAAGTCGACGCTCCCGGCGAGGCCGTGGCAGTAGGACGGCCCGAGCCAGCGGGCGCCGCGCGCCACCATCGACGCGGCGGCCCGCGGCCACCAGAGGTCGTCCATGCGGCAGGCGCGGTTCAGGTTGAGCAGGAACCGGCCGACGCCCGCCGCTCCGTGGCACCAGACGCCCGCCGAGCCCTCGGCGGCGCCCGGCCATTCGCGGCCCTCGCCGTCCGGCAGGGCCGGGCGGGCCCGCCTCATCAGCCAGCGCGCCGCCGCGGACGCCGTCCGGGCGTACCTCTCGTCGCCCGTGGCGAGGAAGAGGTCCAGGAGGCCGTCGGCGATTCCCGCGGCGCCGTGCGCGTATCCGCAGTGGGCCTTTCCGCCGAGTTCCCCGAAGCCCTCCGGTATCCGCCAGCACGCCGTACCGGGCGCGGGCGACTCCGCGGACGACAGCAGGGCGCCGCCGGCCGCCTCCGCATGGGCCAGGTGGCGCCTGTCGCCGGTCTCCTGGTGGACGAGGAGGTGGAAGCGGAGCATGCCCGCCCGCCCGTTCATCAGGTCGGGTGATCCGGTGGCCGTCCCGGCGACCGCGTCGCTGATCCGGGCCGCGTCCTCGACCAGCGCGGCGTCGTCCAGTACCTGGCCCGCCCTGAGCAGCGCGGCGCCCACGCCGGCCTCTCCGACGTAGAGGCCGGGCACGACGGCGCCCGGGAAGGGGTCGGAGGAGCGGAGCCATTCGGCTGCTCCGGACAGGACGTCGCGATGCCGCCGCGCGCCGAACTGGCGGACCGCCTCCACGAGGGCGAGGACGCATCCCACCGCGCCGATGTGCAGGAAGCGGTGCGGCAGCCCCAGCGCCGACGGGTGCGTGCTGGTCCAGGCGAGGCCGGCGCCCGCGGGAAGCGCGTCCTCGCACAGCGCGTCCGCCAGGGCGTGCGCGGTTGCGAGCGCGCCGTCGCAAGGTTCGGGGGCGTCGCGAGGTTCGGGGGCGGGCGTCCGGACGCGGGCCGGGGCGCGGCGCAGGAGGCGTCCGACCTCCGCCGGCGACGGCCGTGCGCCCGGGTCCGCGCGCAGGCAGCGCAGGATCAGCGACTCCAGCGGTTCCGAGACCTGGGGATTGAGCAGCCTGACGGGCCGCCCTGCGAGGTCGTACGGCTCGGGGGCGTGGCTCGGGTTGGCGCCGGTGGCCGCGTAGTACAGGAACGCGCCGAGCGAGTAGACGTCGTCCGACGGCTCCGGAGCGCCGCCCTCGGCCGCTCTGCGCGGGCACATGTAGCCGCGCGTCCCGGCCGGCGGCGGCTCCGGGTCGCGCACGTCGTGGGCGAGTTCGAAGTCGACGAGCCGGAGGCGCCCGCTCCCGTCGGTCATCACGTTCGACGGCTTCAGGTCCCGGTAGACGATCCCGTCGCGGTGGAGGCGCTCCAGGAGGGCCAGCAGCCGCCGCGCGACGGACCGGATCTCCTTGTCGCCGTACAGCAGGCCCAGCCGCATCCGCCGGGCGAGCAGATCCTCCATGTTGCGTCCGCCGGCGTCCTCCATCACGAGGGCGCCGCCGGGGCCGTCGACCAGCACCTCGTACAGCTCCGGGCAGACCCCCGACCCGCGCAGCCCGCGGAGCATCGCCGCCTCGTGCGCCAGCCGTTCCGCCGCGCCCTCGCTCCGGCGGTCGACGCACTTGACGACGCACGGCCGCAGCCCCTCCAGGTCGACCGCCGCGTGCACCGAGGCCCGCGGCGTCCAGTGCAGCCGCGCGACCACGTGGTAGCGGCCCGCGATCTCGGCGCGCCCGGCGTCGGAGATCCGCACGCCGAGGTCGGCGAGCGCGCCCGCCGGATCGCGTTCGAGCCGGTCCCGCATCTCGGGCCGGGTGATCAGGTCGTCGAGGGCGCGCGCGAAGGTCTCGGCGTCGATGCCGATGCCCTCGCCGATCGGGAATGGGGTCGTCATGGTCGTCTCCGCTCTCACTAGCGCATGAGTGACTCCGGCCCCCAGTCGGAGCCGGCGGGCACGGGGTCGTCGTCCGCGCCGATGAAGTGGCGTTGCGGGATCCCGACGTTCACGGGCCCGGCCCGTCCGGCGGGCGGGGCCGCGGCCTCGGGCGGCAGGTCGGACGCGCGGAGCGGCTTGGGAGCCCGGGCGACCTCGCGCAGGCCGCGCAGGCCGGTGCCGGGCCGCCGCAGGACAGTCCGCGGGTAGAAGTCATGGATCGCCTGGGGGAACGCGAACTCGATCATGCGCCGGCCGGGGGTGCGGATCGCGGCCACGGCCTTGAGCTGCTCGACCATGTCGCCGATCTCCCAGATCTCCTCGGGAGTGAGCCGGACGCCGGACCGGAAGAGGTAGAGGTCGCGGAAGAAGCCGAACTCGTCGTACATGGTCTCGTTCACCACGCCCCGGGCGCGGTCGGCCTGCCACAGCCTCGATCCGGGGATCTGGCAGTACCACTGGAGCAGGATCCGGACGCCGTACAGCGCGTGCAGGCGGACGGCGAACCGGATGGTCTTCTCGACCTCGGCCCTGGTCTCCCAGGGCAGGCCGAGGATGAAGGAGAAGTCGGCCCGGTCGCTGATGCCGAACTCCTGGAGCCGGCGCGCGGCCCGTTCGAGGATGTCGCAGGTCGTGCCCTTGCCGACGAGCTTGAGCCCCTCGTCGTAGCCGCACTCGGCGCCGATCAGGAACTGGCAGGTGAACGGCGCGATGGCGGGCACGTACGGCTCGTACAGCAGGTCGGTCGCGCGCGAGTCGTACACCAGGAGGGGCCGCAGCCCGCGGCGGGCGATGGCCTCGGCGACGGCGGTGGCCCGGCGGGGGTTCATCGAGAACTCGTCGTCGATGATGTGGACGGTCCGGTAGAGCGTGCGGTCGAGGTGCGGCAGCACGGCCTCCAGGCGGTCGACGAACGCCTCGGGCTGGAGGCCCCGCCACGTCCGGCGGTAGGAGGTGCTGCAGAAGGAGCAGTCGAAGGCGCAGCCCCGCGACGACTCGATCGCCAGCCCCTTGTAGACGCCGGCCGGGACCTCCGCGTAGTCGGGGACGGGGAACTCCGCCAGCCGCTCCGCCGCCATCTTGGGCGCGAGGGCGTTCCGCCGGACCGTTCCGTCCGCCTCCCGCGGCTGAGGTTCGGGACATCGTCGAGGCCGGATCCCCGGGAAATGGCCTCGCACAGCGCGGGAAAAGCCGTTTCCGCCTCACCGCGGATCACGTAGTCCACCGGGAAGGCGCCGAGAACGTGCTCGTCGAACATGGTCGGGTGGATCCCGCCGAGGACGATCGGCACGTCCGGCCGCTCCCGCCGGATTTCCTCGATCACCACGAGGGCGGTGGGCCACGTGTGAGAGGACTCCGCGTGTGAGAAGACTCCGCGCGCTAGGAGATCCAGCCGCCGGCCTGCGCCCGGTCGAGGACCTCGTCGGCCTCGCGGGTGTCGAGCATCTCCAGACCGCGGACCGCCCAGAACCGCAGCGAGTCGTCCGGGCTCTCCAGCTGGCCGCGGAACACCTCCAGGGCCTCCGGCGACCGGGCCTCGGCGATCAGTTCGAGCAGCCAGCAGCGCAGGCCGGGGTCGTCCCGCTCCGCCGCGAACTCGGCGATCAGCTCGCCGACGTAGGCGTCGGCGTGCTCGCGCAGGAAGTCGAACGCGTCCTCCCGGACCCGCGGCTCCCGCGTCCGCATGAGCTGCATGGCCTGATCGAAACGCCGCCGCGACATGCCCCGACCCTACGGCCGCCCCCCGACATGTTCACACCGGCATGTTCACACCGGCGGGCTCACGTCCGGAGGCGCCCGGTCAGCGCAGGCCCTTCCAGAGGTCGGCCAGCAGGGCGGACAGGTTCTGGATCGTGTCGCCGTGCCGCTCGGCGAGCGCCTGCTCGTGCGCGCGGGCCAGGGCCTCCAGCCGCTCCAGCTTGGCGCGTCCCAGGTCGGAGACGTGGACCGACACCCGGCGGCGGTCGCGGCTGGAGTGGGACCGGTAGAGGCAGGCGGAGTCGACCAGGGCGTCCACGAGCCGGGTCAGGGTGGGGTGCGGGATCTCGACGACGAGCGCCAGCTCGCCCATCGAGACGTCGTCGGCCTCGGCGAGGGCGCGCAGCACCCGCCACTGCTCGACCGTCGCGCCCTCCTCCTCCAGGCGGGCGCCGAGGTCGCGGGCCAGGGCCCGCTGGGTGCGGGTGAGGAGGTCGACGAGTTCGGTCTCCGCCGCGCGCGCCGCCGCGCCGTGCCGCTCGACCACCCGGTGCCTCCCTCGCCAGCCGCCCGTGGGGAGAGCATACTTGGCCTGGTCATGAGGGGTTCGGCGGTCATGCGCGCGGTGGTGCGGGACAGCACGGAGTTGCTGGTCACCGGGCCGGACCCCGCGGTGCTGCGGCTCGGGCTGCTGCTGCCGCTGTCGGGCCCGCTCGGCCTGACCGGGCCGTCCGGGATGAGCGCCGCGTGCCTGGCCGCGACCGAGGTCAACGCCTCCGGCGGGGCGGCGGGACGGGGCGTCGAGCTGGTGCCGGTGGACGCCGGACGGGCGCCGGACGCGGTGGCGGGCGAGGCCCGGTTCCTCGCCGACGCCGGGCTCGTCCAGGCGTTCGTCGGGTTCCACACGAGCGACGTGCACCGGGGCCTGGAGGCCGCGCTCGCCGGGCGGGCGCCGTACGTGTTCACGCCGCCGCACGAGGGCGGGCCGCGCCGCCAGGGCGTGGTGCTGCTCGGCGACTCCCCGGAGCGGCAGCTCGGCCGCGCGCTCCACTGGTTGAGCGCGCGGCTGAGGCTGCGGCGTTGGGCGCTGGTGGGCAGCGACTACATCTGGCCCCGGGCGGTGCACCGCGCGGGGGCGCGGCTGGTCCGGGAGGCGGGCGGCGAGGTGGTCCTGGACCGGCTCGTCCCCTTCCCGTGGACGGCCGGCGACGACGCGGAGCCGCGCTTGGAGGAGGTCGTGCACGCGCTGGCGCGGGCGGGCGCGGAGGCGATCCTGCTCAGCCTCGTCGGCCGGGACCTCGCCGTGTTCAACCGGGTGTTCGCCGCCTCCCGGCTGTCCGCCGGGGTGGTCCGGCTGTCGGGGGCGCTGGAGGAGAACGTCCTGCTCGCCGCCGGCGGGGACGACACCGGGGAGCTGTACTCGGCGATGCGGTCGTTCGCCGGGCAGGGCGACGAGCGGCAGCTCGCGCTGGCCGAGCGGTACCGGACGGTGTTCGGCGAGGTCGCCCCCGTCCTCGACGCCTACGCGGAGGGCTGCTACGACGGCGTCCACCTGCTGGCGGCGCTGGCCGCCGCGGGCATGCTGACGGCGCGGCGGGGGCGGGCCGCCTCGGCGCGGCTGCTGGCGGGCGCCGACCCGTCGCGCGGCGCGCCTGGTCGGCCGCGCCGCTCGGCCCGCCGCGCCCGAGGGGCTACCTGGCCAGGGCGGACGGCCTGGATCTGGCCGTCGTCACCCGCCTCTGAGATCTGTGAGCATCGAACCTTTTCATTTGAAAGGAATGCCTCTAGGGTTCGCTGAGCGGGACCGACCCGCGTCCTCGGCCGAGGAGGAAGCATGGCCGTCGCCCCAACGCCGCCGGAGGGCATCGAGCGCTACGGGTACACCCAGGAGCTGCGGCGCTCCCTGACGTTCCGGGACCTGGTGGTCTACGGGCTGATCTTCATGGTGCCGATCGCGCCGTTCGGGATCTTCGGCAGCGTCTTCGAGGGCTCGGGCGGCATGGTCGCGCTCGCCTACGCCGTCGGGATGCTGGCCATGCTGTTCACCGCCGGCTCCTACGCGCAGATGTCGCGGGCGTTCCCGATGGCCGGGTCGGTCTACACCTACGCCGGGCGGGGCATCGCGGCGCCGGTCGGGTTCCTGTCCGGCTGGATGATCCTGCTCGACTACGTGCTGGTGCCGGCCCTGCTCTACCTGATCGCCGGCGTGGCGATGAACTCGCTGGTCCCCGGCGTCCCGGTGTGGCTCTGGCTCATCGCGTTCGTCGTGCTCAACACGGTCGTCAACTTCTTCGGCATCGAGATGACCGCCCGGATCAACCGCATCATGCTGCTCGCCGAGCTGGCCGTCCTGGCGGTCTTCCTGGTGGTGGGCCTGGTCGCGCTCGCCCAGGGCAAGGGCCACGGCGGCGGGAGCCTCAGCCCGATCTACAACGGCTCGACGTTCTCGTGGGGGCTGGTGTTCGGCGCGGTGTCGATCGCGGTGCTGAGCTTCCTCGGTTTCGACGGGATCTCCACGCTGGCGGAGGAGAACCGCGAGTCGGCCCGCGCCATCGGGCGGTCCATGGTGGCCGCGCTGCTGCTGGTCGGCGTGCTGTTCATCGTCCAGACGTGGGTGGCGTCGCTGCTGGTCGCCGACCCCGGCGAGCTCGCCGGCAAGGGGGACCCGGACGGCACCGCGTTCTACGACGCCGCGCGGGTCGCGGGCGGGGCGTGGCTGGCCAGGCTGACCGCGCTGGCCACCGCGATCGCGTGGGGCTTCGCCGACTCCCTGGTCGCGCAGGCCGCGACGTCCCGCCTGCTGTACGCCATGGCGCGGGACCGGCAGCTGCCGCGGTTCCTCGCCAGGGTGCACCCCCGGCGGCAGGTACCGGTCAACGCGACGCTGCTGGTCGCGGCGGTGTCGCTGGGCCTCGGCCTCTACATGGAGCAGCGCGGGGACGGCATCACCCTGCTCAGCTCGCTCGTCAACTTCGGCGCCATGACGGCCTTCCTGGTGCTGCACGTCTCGGTCGTCGTCCACCACGTCGTCCGCTCCGGCAGCCGGGACTGGTGGCGCCACCTGATCGCGCCGGCGATCGGCTTCGGCATCCTCGCCTACGTGGTGGTCAACGCGAAGGTCGCCGCGCAGGAACTGGGCTTCCTGTGGCTCGGCGTCGGGCTGGTGCTGCTGGTCGGGCTGCTGGTCACGAACCGCCGTCCGGCACTGGCCGGCATCGCGGAGGAGGAGGACGAGAAGTGACGTTCGACGTGGTCTCCCTGACGGGAACCGAGCCCGGCTTCGCCTTCGGCGGACGGGAGGCGGCGCTCACCGTCGCGCCCGGCACCGTCGTGGAGCTGACGACCGAGGACTGCTTCGGCGGCGCCGTCCGGGGGGTGGACGACCTGCCGAGCCAGGTGTGCGCCTTCCCCTACCTCAACCCCGTCACCGGTCCCATCGCCGTCGCGGGCGCCGAGCCCGGCGACGCGGTCGCGGTGCACTTCGTGGACATCCGCCCCGCCCGCGACTGGGCGGTCTCGTCGACGTTCCCGCACTTCGGGGCGCTGACCGCGACGCACGCGACGGCGATGCTGCACCCGGCGCTGCCGGAACGGGTGTGGATGTACGACGTGGACGCCGCGCGCGGCCTCTGCCGGTTCCGGGCCCGCGCGAGCGACCTGGAGATCGAGCTGCCGCTCGACCCCATGCACGGCACGGTGGGCGTGGCCCCGGCCGCGGGCGAGGTGATCATGAGCATCACCCCCGGCGCGCACGGCGGCAACATGGACACCCCGGAGATGCGCGCGGGCGCCACCGCCTACTTCCCGGTCAACGTGCCGGGCGGCCTGATCTCGATCGGCGACGGCCACTGCCGCCAGGGCGAGGGCGAGGTCTGCGGCACCGCCGTGGAGGCGGCGATGGACACCGTCGTGGTCGTCGACCTGGTCAAGGGGGCGGCGCCGGCGTGGCCGCGCCTGGAGGACGACCTCCACCTGATGTCGACCGGTTCGGCCCGCCCGCTGGAGGACGCGTTCCGGATCAGCCAGCACGACCTGGTCGGCTGGACGTCCTCGCTGCTCGGCCTGGACGAGCTGGACGCCTACCAGCTGGTCAGCCAGGCCGCGCTCGCCCCGGCCGGCAACGTCGTCGACACCAACTACACGATGCTCGCGAAGATGCCCAAGACCGCCCTGCCGGGCGTCTCCGCATACGACGGCGTCCACGCGCGCCTGCGCGACACCGCCGAGAGGTACCTGTCCCAGCGCTGACACCCCCCGGGCCCGCCTTCCACTTCGATCACGCTCCGTGTTCGTATAATTCCGATGCGTTGCGATGTTCGGGGGCGGAGCGCGGTCGCGCGCTCCGCGGGGAGGGGTGTGCGTCTTGGTGACGAGTTGGAGAGTGGCGGGCGTGGCCGTGGGGACGGCCGCCGCCGCGGTCGTGTCCGCGGGATGGTCCGTCGGGGCCTCCGGAACCGGAACCGCGGGGGGCGGCCGGTGGAGGCTCGTCGCGCAGGAGGGGTTCGACCATCCGCTGCGCGTCGACGGGACGCCCTGGCGGCTGGACCCGCAGGGACCGCGCAGCCCGTGGGCGGTCGACGCGTTCGACGACGACGGGGCCGCCTGGAAGAAGATCAGCGGACCGCTGTTCGAGCGGCAGATGAAGACCCTCAACGTGTTCCGCAAGCGCGTCGCCTTCGGGCGGCAGGGGTGGCTGACGGCGGAGGTCGCCGCCGTCGACAAGGACCGCGACGGGCGCCCCGACTCCCGGCCGGGGCTGTCGGCCGTGGCGCTGCCGGGCGGGCACCGCGTCGCGCGGATCTCCGAGCCGAGCTGGGACGCGGGCGTCCTGATCCGGCCGACCCGCCCGCTGCCCCGGTACTACCGGGTGGAGATGACGCTGCGCGGCATCCAGTTCGGCGGCAAGAGGGGCGGCACGTTCGACTACGGCGGCAGGCACAACGGGTACACCAGGGAGGCGTGCAAGACCCGGTACCCGTGGACGTTCCAGGGCGCGGTGCCCGGAAGGTCCCGGTGCCAGTACCCCGACGTGACGCGGGAGAACGGGTTCTACTACCTGACGATCCTCGACCACGCGAACCCGGCGCCGCACGGCAACCCCGGCATCCACTTCCGGCGCAAGGTCATCATGGACGGCTACTACAGCGACGACGCCCGCTGGAAGAACGCCGCGACCTGCAACCCGAGGACCCGCCAGATGTACCGGACGTTCGACGGCACCTTCAACGGCGTCAACGCGCTGTTCCCGCGCGGCGACCTGTTCCGCGAGACGGCCAACAACAACATCAGCAACGAGTACTACGCCAAGACCGCATGCGGGGAGGCGTCCATGGACCGGCGGTACGGGCCGGGCGGCCGGTTCGAGGGGCACCTGACCAGCGCCGAGCTGCGGCCGGAGCTGATGCCGAAGGCCGCCTACCGGTTCGCGATCGAGCGCGACCGCACCGGGTACACGCTGGAGATGAGCGGCCCGTTCCTGCACACCGGGCAGACCACGCTGCGCGCCCACCACGACTTCGTGGAGAACGGGCGCCCGATCTGGCACTACAACCAGACGCCCGGCGAGTACGACGGCCGGTTCGACCGCAGGCTCGTCCACAAGGGCCCGGCCGGGACGTACACGACCGAGCACAGCTGGCCGAAGGGCTCGGCCTACCCCGACTCCTTCATCATCGGCGACCCGCACCTGAACTACTACGAGGGCGAGGCGTACGTCGACGACGTCCGCCTCTACGTCCCGAAGAACCAGGGGTGACCCGCACCGGCGGGGCGCGTCCGGTCGCGCGCCCCGCCGGGGATCAGCAGCGGCCGATCTCAGCAGCGGCCGATCCAGGAGCACTCCAGTTGCGGGGCGTTCCCGGAGACGCGGAACGTCCGGACGGCGGCGGGGTCTCCCCCCGCCAGCCGGATCGCGACCCTGTCCTCGATGTCCTTGGGCGCCGCGCCCTGGTAGCCGTTCAGCACGACCGAGAAGACGAGCCGGCGCCCGGACGGGTCGGTGACGTAGCCCGACAGCGCGGAGGCGCCGGTCAGCGTCCCGGTCTTGGCGTGCACGTTGCCCGCCGCCGGGGTGTTCCGCATCCGCGACCGCAGGGTGCCGCCGTCGAGGCGGTCCGGGTCGCCGGCGACCGGCAGCGCCCGGTACCAGGTGCCGAACCAGGGCGCGCCCTGCGCCTTCTTCAGGATGGTGCTGATGTCCTGCGCGGTCGTGCGGTTCACGCGCGAGAGCCCGGACCCGTCGGCCATCTCCAGCCGTGCGGTGGGCACGCCCTGGCCGCGGGCGTACCTCTCGACCACGGGCAGGCCCGCCGCCCAGCTGCCCTTGCCCGCCCTCTCCCGGCCGATCGCCTTGACCAGGGTCTCGGCGACCATGTTGTTGCTGAGTTTGAGGAACGGCACCATCAGCCGCGACAGCGGCATCGAGGAGCGGGCGGCGAGCGCGATCGCGCGCTTCGGGGTCCTGCCGCGCTCGGTGGCGCCCTTCACCTGGACGCCGTGCGCCCGCAGCGCGCTCCGGAAGACGTCCGCCGCGTACAGGCTGGGGTTCTCGACCGTGCGCAGGGTCGTGTAGGCCGCGCCGCCCGCCGGGTGGGAGCCGCTGACCACGATCGTGTCGCTGCCGTCGGCCCGGTTCAGCTCCAGCGTGGACGGCGTCCCGGGACGTCCCGTGACCGCCCGGTTGTCGATCTTGACGGCGCGGGTGGCCGGGGCGAGCCCGACCGCGACCGGCGCGCCCTCGGCGCCGCCGGGCCTCACCGAGACCTCGACCGACCCGGCGTCGAAGTCGTCGTTCGGCGCGACGGTCAGCGCGGACGTCTGCGCGGCGTAGTAGTACTGGAGGTCCGTGGGGTCCCAGTGCGAGGGTGTGCGGACGGCGTCGAACCAGGTGTCGTCAGCGACGAGGGCTCCCTCGACGCGCCGGATGCCCCGCGCCGCGACCCGCGCGGCGAGCCGGTCGTAGTCGGCGGCCCGCGTCGTCGGGTCTCCGGTGCCCCTGAGGTAGAGGTCGCCCTTGACGGACGCTCCGGACACCGCTCGCGCGTACACGCCGGTGCGGAACCGGTACCCGGGGCCCAGCAGCGACAGCGCAGCGCCCGACGTGTAGAGCTTCATGTTCGAGGCGGGCGTCACCGCCGCCGTCGCGCCGCGCGAGTAGCGGACGGCGCCCGTCCGGGCGTCGCGCACCACGGCCCCCACGGTGGCGCCCTTGAGACGGCTGTCGGCGAGGATGGCGTCGAGGTCCTTGCCCAGATCTCCCTTGGGGGCCGCCGTGGCCGCGGGGTGCATGGCGGGAGCGGCGAGCAGGGACGTCCCGGCGACCAGGACGGACGTGATTCGCACCAGTGGTCCACGCATGTGGTGTGAGCGTAGGGGAACGACCCGGTCACAGCAGCGGAACGACACGGCCGGCATCAGTGTCCCGCGTAGACCAGAGAGAGCTCCCTGGAGAAGTACTCGGGCAGGCCGTCCCACGGGTTCGCCCCCGTCCGGTCGGTGATGTACACGACGCCTGCGTTGCAGCGCCTGGCTCGTGCCAGCGCGCGCGGGAGAACCGACCGCGGCGGCGCGTAGACCAGATGGCAGAACCGCTCGGCGGGCAGCCGTGTCGCCCACGCGGCCGCGCGCGTGCCGGTACGCCGACCACGGCCCCTCGAAGGTGACGAGAAGGTCGGCGAGTCGCGCGTACGCCTCGTCGGGGTAGGCGCCGTGGTTGAGGACGACGTGCTCCGCGCCCCGCGCCCGGACGCCCGCGACGATGCGCCGGTACCGCAGCACGTGCTCGGGCGCCGCGGACACCTGGTCGAGGAACACCGCCCGGACGCCGTACCAGAGCCGGTACCACCGCACCTCCTCCTCGATCTCGGCGGGCGGGCGGCGCCCGTACGCGGTGTCCACGTACCCGGCGAGCCGCACCCCCGCGGCGGACGTGCGGTGCGCGACGTCCGCGAACCCGCCGTCCCGGGCCGCGCCCGCGCCGCTGTCGACGTTGAGCACGACGGCGCCGAGCCGGGGGTCGGCGAGATCGCTCCAGTCGACGGCGCCGGGATGGAAGTACGCCGGCACGGCCACCGAAGAGGCGAGCTCCACCCCTGTCATCGCTGGGCCGCCCACAGGTCGCGGAGCGACGTCGTCAGGTCGGTGACGGGGGCCCAGCCGAGCGCCCGGCCGGCGGCGCGGATGTCGGCGCGCTGCCAGGCCACGCCCGCCGACCGTTCCGGCCCCGCCGACCGTTCCGAGCCGGCGGCGGCCTCCAGCACCCGGCTCCGCGCGCCGGTGACGCGCACCAGCTGCGCCGCGAGGTCGCGCAGCGGCGTGGCCCGCCCGCTGCCGACGTTCAGCACGGCGGGCAGCCCGCCCAGCCACAGGGCCGCTTCCTTGACGTCGCCTCCGACCGAGACCCACTCGGCCTCCGCGTCGTCCGGGACGGCCTCGTGCGGAATGCCGGGCGCGACCTTCACGCAGGCCGCGGGCAGTCGAGCTGGCGGATCCCGAACCGCTTCTCGTAGTCGGCGAGCACCGCCGCCCTCGGCCTTCAACCGGTCCGCGACGGCCGACACCGAGGCGCCGCCGTCGGTGACGACGAGCACCCGCAGGTCGACGCGGGGGCCCGCGGCGGAGGCGGGGGGCTGGAGGCCGAGGGACAGGGCGGCCGCTGCCAGCGCTCCGGCGAGGACGCTGAGAGCGGGACGGCGCAGGACGCTCACCGGGCCTCCCGGAGCACGCGACGACGGCGACTGAATTTCAACACCGTTCACATCCCGAATAGAAATGCAATTGAGTTCTTTCGAACCGGACGACCAGAGCATGCGGGACCGCGGGCGGGCGAGTAAAGGCGGGGGTCGGGCCCATCTTGTGCCGGGACCGGTCCTAGGACTCCGCGGGGCCTGCGGAAATCGGTTTGCCGCGGCCCGTGATCGGCCTTAGGGGATGCCCGCCCCGCCGCCGGCGGACTCCGGGCGCGATTCGCGCCAGCGGGCGATGGCGTGCTCGCGGCCGGCCGCGCCCAGCACGTCCGGGAGGTCGGCCGGTTCGAAGTGGCCGTGGTCAGGCAGCCGTGCGCGCCGGCGGCGAGGACCTGCACGAGGGCGTACGGGTCCTGCGTCGCGGTGACCACGACGATCCGGACGGCGGCCGGGGCCCGGTCGGCGGGCGCGCCCCCGGCGACGACCACGCGCGGCACCGCGTCCAGCAGCGACGCGAATCCGATCCGGGAGACCGGATTGTCACTGGCAATCAGCACCCGAACCGATTTCGATTCGGGATCCGGACCGGGAGTCGACATGCGCCAAGAATAGAGGATGCCATTGACCGGCTCCTTGACCGCAGGAGGACAGCGGCCCTATTCGAATATTGCGAGAATTATTCGCCACCGGCGCCTCACCACATCGCGTCGAGCAGTTCCGCGACGGCTCCCGCGTCCGGCGTCCGGGGGTTGGGATAGGGGTCGGCGGCCACCCGCGCGGCGATCTCGGGGAGCCGCTCGCGGGGGACGCCGAGCGCGGACAGGCGGGTCGGGCCCCGGTGCGCCCGGGCCAGCGCGGCGACGACCGCGACCGGGTCCGGCCCGGCCACCCGGGCCAGCCGGGCCGAGGCGGCGGGCGCCGACGGCAGGTTGAACGCCATGACGTGCGCCAGCAGCATCGTGTGCAGTTCGGCGTGCGGGAGGCCGAACGCGCCGCCGAGGACGTGCGCGAGCTGGTGGTGCAGGCCCATCCGGGTCTGCGCGAGGCAGCTCCCGGCCAGCCACGCGGCCGACTGGAGGCGCGCGCGGCCTTCCAGTCCGCTCAGGTCGTCGAGCACCTCGGGCAGTGCGCCCAGGATGCCGGCGGCGGCCTCGGTCGCCAGCGCGTCCGTGGCCATCGTGGCGTCCGGCGCCCACAGCGCCTCGACGGCATGGGCGAGCGCGTTCATCGCGCTGGTCCGGGTCAGCCCGGACGGCATGCCCAGGGTGAGGACGGGGTCGTAGACGACCGTGCCGGGCGCCAGCGCCGGGGAGCGGCGCGTGGTCTTCACGCCGTCCTCGGTCTCGCCCAGCACGGGCGTCATCTCCGAGCCCGCGTACGTGGTCGGCACCGCGACCTGCGGTATCCCCGTCCGCGACGACACCGCCTTGGCCAGGCCGATCGCGGAGCCGCCGCCGACAGCGACGACGCAGTCCGCGCCCGCGGACTCCTCCATGGCGCGCTCCGTCACGGCGACCGGGGTGTGCGGCGCCGGACGGTCGAAGCGCGCCGCGAGCCGGGATCCGAGCGCCCCGGCGATCCGGCCGGCGGGCCCGGCGGCCGACGGCGCCGCGACCAGCAGCGTCCTGCGCGCCCCGATCCGCGCGACCTCGTCCGCGACGCGACCGCTCGCGCCCGGCCCGATCAGGACGCGCACCGGCGGCGTCTCGTGGACGACGACCTCGTCCGCGCTGCTCATGACGACCGGCCCGACAAAAAGATCATGTTCACTCTCCTGTACGGCGCTACGGCTTCTCTACCGCGTGACCTCTCTCCTACTCAGCGCCACGCCCCCCGCGTTCGACACGCGTCCCTCCCCCGGCGCCTGCGATGCGCCGGGCCGGCTGGGCGCCGGTCGCGCTCAGCCGGCGCCCTCGGCGATCCGGCGGAGCAGCTCCACGAGCCGGTCGCGCTCGCCGCCGCCGAGATGGCCGAAGAGCCGCTCGCCCACGGCGGCGCCGGCGCGCCGCCCGCTCTCCAGCGTCCGGGCCCCGTCCGGGGTCAGGCTGATGGAGTGGGCCCGGCGATCCCGCGGGGCGCGCTCGCGCCGGACGAGACCGCCGGCCTCCAGCTCGTCGACGATGCGCACCATCGTGGACTTGTCGATGCCGGTGAGGTCGATGAGGCGCCGCTGGCTGGACGGCCCGTACATCTCCAGGGCGAGCAGCATGCTGAACCCGCGCACGTCGATGCCGAGGCGGCGCAGTTCGTCGTTCATGCTCGCCCGGCTCCGGTTGTGCGCGGAGGCCAGGAGGATGCCGAGCCCCACGTGCCGGACGGCGGGGTCGCCGTCCTCGGACAGGAGGCGTTCGAGCAGGTCGTCGAGCATGGTCCCAGTTTAGGGGCTTCTGATATAGTCTCAGATGAGACTTTCTCGGATGAGAGAGTCATGCGTGGGCGGCGCATCGAACGAGTGAGGGAGACGCGCATGCCCGAGACGACCCGCCGCCGCGCCCTGCAGGTGACCGGCCTGGCGCTGGCCGCGACCGCCGTTCCGGCGAACGAGGCGGCCGCCGCCCCCGCCGCCCCCCGGCGGCCGCGCGGCAGGATCGACACCCACCACCACGCCGTCCCGCCGCGGATGCGGGAGTGGGCGGTCGAGCAGGGCCTCCTCCCGCCGACCGGCGGGCCGTCCTGGGCCCGGTGGACGCTGCCGAGCACCCTGCGGACGATGAACGCCAACGGCATCGCCGCCGGGGTGGCCTCCGCGCCGGTGCCCGCCGAGGTGTTCTCGGACCGGAAGATCGCCGCCTCGGGCGTGCAGGTGTGCAACGAGTCGCTCGCCGAGCTGGTGCGCGAGCACCCGACGAGGTTCGGCTTCTTCGCCAACGCGGCGATGCTCCACCCGGACCTGGCCGTGCGCCAGATCGCCCACGCGCTCGACGACCTGGGCGCGGACGGAGTGCTCCTCAACACCTCGGCCGCCGGGCACTACCTCGGGGAACCGATGTTCGACCCCCTGTGGGCCGAGCTCGACAGGCGCAGCGCGGTCGTGTTCACCCACCCGGTCGCCCCCAAGGGCCTGGCCGAGGCGCCGGGCGTCGGGGACTGGCTCGCCGACTACCTGCTCGACACCACCCGCACCGCGCTCAACCTGATCGCCGCCGGGACCCTCGACCGCTACCCGCGGGTGTCGGTCATCCTGTCCCACGGCGGCGGGTTCCTGCCGTACATGGCGGGACGGGCCGAGCGCTCGGCCCGGGAGGACGGCGGCCCGCTCCCGGCGCGGATGCGTCCGGCGCTCCGCCGCTTCCACTACGACACGGCCCTGCCGGCCTCCCCCTACGCCACGCCGTCCCTGATCGCCGCCGTCGGCGCCGACCGCGTCCTGTTCGGCACCGACTGGCCCGCCAACTCCGCCCGCGAGGTCGCCCTGAACACCCGGGACCTCGACCGCGACCCGGTACTGGACGACCGCGCCCACCGCGCCGTCGACCGGGCGAACGCCCTCCGCCTGCTCCCCCGGCTGGCCGAACGCCTCAGGTGACGCGGACGGGGAGGGTGCGGGGGCCGCGGACCTGCCCGGCGGCCCAGGTGACCGCCTCCGGGTCGGCCAGGGTGAAGGACGGGACGCGTTCCAGCCAGACCTCGAGGGCCGCGCGCAGCTCCATGCGGGCCAGGTGCGAGCCGACGCAGCGGTGGATGCCGAGGCCGAAGGCGGCGTGCCGGTTCACCTCGCGGTCGATGGCGATCTCGTCCGCCCGGTCGAACTGCGCCGGGTCGCGGTTGGCGGCGGGGAACGACAGCAGGATCCAGTCGTCGGCCTTCATCTCGACGCCGCCCCAGGTCATGTCCTCCCGCACCAGCCTCGCCATCGTGACGGGCGCGAAGGCGCGCAGGAACTCCTCCACCGCGGTCGGCACGAGCGCCGGTTCGGCGACGAGGCGCTCGCGGTCCGCGGGCGTCCTCGCCAGGTGCCACAGCGACGCGCCGATCGCGCTCCAGGTGGTGTCGATGCCCGCGATGAGCAGCAGCGCCATCGTCCCCGAGACGTGCGACGGTTCGAGCTTGCGCCCGTACAGCTCGGCCTCGATGAGATAGGTGGTGAGGTCGTCGCGCGGGTGGGCGACGTGGTCGCGGATCTGCTCCAGCAGGTAGTCGAACAGCTTGTCCATGCGCGCGATGCGCTCGTCCGGAGGGAGGTTGACCCCTTCGAGGGTGTTCTCGACGAACTCGCGGAACCGGGGCCCGTCCTCGGGCGGGAAGCCGAGCATGTCGGCGATGACCCGGATCGGGATGTGCTGCGCGTACTCGTGGGCGGCGTCCACGACGTCGCGGCCCTCGAAGGAGTCGATGAGCTCGTGGCAGTACGCCCTGGTCGCGGGCTCCAGCCGCGCCACCGCGGACTTCTTGAACGCGGGGAGCAGCAGCCTGCGCGCGTCGTGGTGGAACGGCGGGTCGGAGGAGATCGGCGGCGTGACGCCGATCGGCGCCGACTCGCGCGGCGGCCGGAAGTTGCTCATGACGACCGAGCGGGAGGTGAAGCGCTCGGTGTCGTGGGCGATCGCCGCGACGTCCTCGTACCGGGTCGGCAGCCAGCCGCCGCCGAACCGCTCCGTCCGCGCGACCGGGCAGCGCCGCCGCAGCTCGTCCTGGATCGGGTACGGGTCGGCGGCCCATTCCGGTTCCAGGTGGGAGAAGTCGGTCGCCCAGTCGGCGACCGGGCCCGTGACGGCCTCGTTGCGCGTGCCGAGCGGGCGGCCCTCCCGCTCCTCCCTGAAACTCCTCCCGAAGCGGTCGTCCGCGCTCATCTCACGCCTCCCCGAGGACGTCGATCGCCCGCTCGGGGCAGTTCGCGCCCGCCAGGCGGGCCTCGTGCTCACCGTCCTCGGGGACGGCGCCGTCGCCGAGGACGGTGCCGTATCCCTCGTCGTCCTCACCGAACAGGCCGGGGGCCAGGTCGTAGCAGCGGCCGTGTCCCTGGCAGCGTTCCGGGTCTATCTGCACCTTCACTGTGTTCCTCCCGGGTCGGGTCGAGCCGGGCGGCGGGAGCGACACGACGCACCCCGCACGGGCACGAGAACCTCAGCCGTGACGTGAGGATCGCCCGGCGCGTGACGGGGGTTCCCGAGGGTCGCCCCCCGGGGTCGCGACGAGGTGGGCGCGAGCGACGCCCGCAAAATGCCCCATACCAGCATTAAAGGAGCGTTCATTTGACGGGTCAAGGGCCCCGCCACGGCACGGCGGACCGGGCGGGGCCCGTGACGCGCGACGCCCGGAGGCGCCCGGACGCGTCACCGCACGGCGGCCGAGAAGGACTCCGCGCGCTCCTTCCGGTCCGCGGTGAGGAATCCGGCGAGCGCGGCGAGCGCGGCGACGGCCTCCCCGGCGAAACTGATCGTCTTGTCGGCGTACCACTGCGGGTCGTACATCCGCGGGATCGGGCCGAGCTGCCCGAAGTCGACGAAGTAGTACAGCAGGACGGCCCCGGCCGCGCTCGCCGCGACGGCGAACGCGATCGCGTACGTCCACCTGCGCGCCCAGCAGAGCACGAGCAGGGCCGCGACGGCCGCCGCGACGGCCTGGCCTCGGAACAGGTCGTCTCCCGGGATGACGTCGCTCGGGGTGTGGGGCCCAGGGGCCATGTCGGGCGCGAAGCGCCAGTGCACGAAGGCGTCGGCCGCCAGTCCGGCGGCCACGAGTACGCGAAGAACGATGCCCATACCCGTTGCACGGCGGTGCGCGGCGGGCGGATCAACCGCGCGGAGGATTTCCGTGGCCGGGCCCGGCCGTCATCCGGGGATGCTCTCGGCGCGGCGGCCCCTGACCCGGCGCCAGCTCCAGAAGAGGAGCCCGAAGAGGATGAAGCCGGACAGGATGAGCCCCGAGCCCGTGCTCCATCCGCTGAGCGGCAGCTCCTTCGCGAGCCCCCAGACGACGCCCGCGCCGATCAGCGCGAGCCCGGTGAGGACGGAGCCCGTGAGGCGCCACCACGACGTCACGCTCTCCTCGGCCGCCTGGATCGCCCGCTCCCGGACGGGCTCGACGTAGCGGTTCACGGCCGGGAACTCCCGGGAGAGGATGAGCAGGCCCGCCAGCACGAGCAGCAGCCCGGGCCCGGGGAGCACGAGCAGCGCGACACCGGCCAGCAGCACCGTGCCGCCGACGATGATCACCAGGCCCTGCCGGGTGGACCTCCCGTAACCCATGCCTCTCCCCGTCCTCCCGCACCGCCCGGACCCGTGCTCGGCCCCTGCCCCGCCCGCGGCCTCCGGTAACGGCCGCCGCCTCGGGTAACGGCCGGTCTACCCGCCTTGAAGGATCTTGCGCGCGGGGCGTCCGCCGAAATCCGCCGCCCCGCCCGCGGCGCCCGCCCGTGACGCCCCGGCAGCGTGCTGTGACACCGGGGGTTCTGGACCGTTTCGTTAGGTATGCTCCACGAGCCCCTCCCAGGATCAGAGATCTTTCATGACACAGACACCCGAGGCGTCCGTCGTGGCCGAGGCGGTTCCGGACTCCACCCGGACGGCGGTTCCGGCCTCCGCCCCGGCGGCGCCCCCCGGCGAGCGGCCGCAGGACGGGCCGAAGGCGCCGGGCGGCGCGGCTCCCCGAGGACGCGACCCGCACCTGGACAACGCCAAGTTCCTGGCGATCCTGCTCGTCGCGGGCGGGCACGGACTGTCGGGACTGCGCGACGTTCCGCTGGCCGCGGCGCTCTGGAACTTCATCTACCTGTTCCACATGCCGCTGTTCGTCATGGTCAGCGGCTACCTGTCCAAGCGGTTCACCCTCACCGACGACAGGTCCGTGCGGCTGGTCGGCTCGACCCTCGCGCCCTACCTGGTCTTCCAGTGCGCCTACAGCCTGTTCGCGTGGGGGGTCGACGGGCGGCCGTTCCAGTTCGACGTGCTGGACCCCTACTACCTGACCTGGTTCCTGCTGGCGCTGTTCGTCTGGCGGCTCCTCACCCCCGTGTGGCGGCGGCTCAGGTTCCCGCTGGCGACGGCGGTGCTCGTCGCCCTCCTGACCTACATGTCCGACATCAGCAGCACGCTCGACCTGTACCGGATCCTCGGGCTGGCGCCGTTCTACGTCCTCGGGCTGACCCTGTCGCCGGAGGTGATCCAGATCGTCCGGCGGCCGTGGGCGCGGATCACGGGCGCCGTGCTGCTGGCCGCCGCGTTCGCGGGCGCGTACCTCACCCAGGACCGCATGAACGCGCGCTGGCTGAACTGGGACACCGCCAACGCCGACCTCGGCGTGGACGAGCTCGCCGGCACCCTGATGCGCGCCGGCCTGCTGCTCGCCGGGACGGTGCTGATCCTCGCGTTCCTCGCGGTCACCCCGTCCCGCCGCACCTGGTACAGCGACCTCGGCGCCGCCACCATCTACGGCTACCTGCTGCACGGGTTCCTGACGCGGCTCTTCACCTTCGAGGGCTGGCACAAGCTCGCCTGGTTCGACACGATCCCCGGCGTCCTGTCGGTCGTACTCGCCTGCTTCGTCCTCGTCACGGTGCTGAGCACGTCCCCCGTGCGCCGCGTGACCCGCTGGGCCGTCGAGCCCGACATGCGGCCGCTCTTCGGCCGCTGAACCGGGCGGGCGGGCGCGGGCGCCCGGGACCTCGACGATCATGGGCCGGGGCGCCGCCAGGCCCTGTCACACAGGGGTTACAGGACGATGGAACATCGGTGAATTCACCTCAAAGTTCTACGAACCGGGTACAGTTAGGCGGCAGTTCCCCCCTGCGCGGATCACCAGCCCTGCGAAAGCCGTGCCGCCCGCACCCCCAGATCCCCACGGGTGACTGCATCACGTTCGGTTTCCGGCCGCCGATCCGGCTGCCATAAAAGAAGAAGGACGGTCGCATTGGTCATGGCGCCGCAGGGTGAGCATCGCGTCGTCGCCGTCATCCTCGCGGGTGGCAGCGGACAGCGCATGGGCCTCAGCACTCCCAAGCAGCTCCTCAAGATCGCCGGGAAGACGATCCTCGAACACACGCTGGGCGTGTTCGAGGAGGCCCCCGACGTCGACGAGATCATCGTCCTGATGAACCCCGGCTTCCTCCAGGACGCCGCGGACTGCGTACGCAGGGCCGGCTGCACCAAGGTCAAGGCCGTGCTCCCCGGCGGGACGTCGCGGAACGCGACCACGCAGCTCGCGCTCGACGCCCTCGCCGACCACCCGGCGGACACGACCAGCGTCCTGTTCCACGACGCGGTGCGCCCGCTGCTGTCGCAGCGCATCATCCGCGACTGCGTGGCCGCGCTGCGCGAGCACCGGGCCGTGGACGTCGCCATCCCGTCCGCCGACACGATCATCCAGGTCGACGAGGACGTCATCGTGGACGTCCCGCGCCGGGCGAACCTGCGCCGCGGGCAGACCCCGCAGGGCTTCCGGCTCGCCACCATCCGCGACGCCTACGCGAAGGCGTGGCAGGACGAGAACTTCGAGGCGACCGACGACTGCACGGTGGTGCTGCGCTACCTGCCCGGCACCCCGATCTACGTCGTCCCCGGCGACGAGCACAACATGAAGGTCACCGAGCCGGTCGACATGTTCGTCGCGGACAAGCTGTTCCAGCTCGCCTCCTCCGACGCCCCCGACCTGACCGAGGCCGAGTACGCCGAGGCCCTCGGCGGCAAGACGATGGTCGTGTTCGGCGCCAGCCAGGGCATCGGCGCCGCCATCGCCGAGCTGGCCCAGCGGTTCGGCGCCCGCGTCTTCGGCTACAGCCGCGGCGCCACCCGCACCCACGTCGAGCGGCCCGACGACGTCGCCGGCGCGCTCGCGCAGGCCTACTCGGCGACCGGCCGCGTCGACTTCGTCGTCAACACGGCGGGCATCCTGCGGATCGGCCGCCTCGACGCCATCGACCCCGAGGCGATCGAGGAGGCGCTGCGCGTGAACTACCTCGCGCCGATCCACATCGCGCGGGCGTCGTTCCCCTACCTCGCCAAGACCGGCGGGCAGCTGCTGCTCTACACGTCCAGCTCCTACACCCGCGGCCGCGCCGACTACAGCCTGTACTCCTCCGCCAAGGCGGCCACGGTGAACCTCACCCAGGCGCTGGCGGACGAGTGGTCCGGTGACAAGGTGCGGATCAACTGCATCAACCCCGAGCGGACCAGCACCCCGATGCGGACCGCGGCGTTCGGCCAGGAGCCCCCGCACACCCTGCTGAGCGCCGACCAGGTCGCCCGCACCTCCGTGAACGTCCTGCTCTCCAGCCTCACCGGCCAGGTCATCGACGTGCGCCGTGAAGACCCCCTCAGCGGCGGCCGCTCCGGCTGACCGCCCCACCCCCGCACGCGTCCGCTCGGCCCGGCGGACGCAGGTTTCCCCTTCCCTTCTCCCCAGGTGCGCCCACCCCTCGGGCGCTGACAAGACGGAGGTGTGCCGTGCGGCGTCTCGTCACCCGGTACTCGACTCTCATGCGGTACTCAACGGTACTGTCGCTGCCCGTCACGCTCGGGCTGCTGATCGGGGCGGCCGCGGCCGGGTCGCCCTGGGCGTTCCTCGGCGCCGGCGCGCTCTGCTACGCGGCCGAGTTCGTTCTCGTGCGGGCGCTGCCGGACGCGGCCAGGCCGCTGCGCTGGGGCCAGATGAGCCCCGGCGCGCGGGTGCTGGTCCGGCAGGCGGCACTGGTGCTCCTGCTCGTCCAGTCGGGCGACGCCGGCAGGCCGACCGTCCTCCTGGCGGCCCTCGGCCTCCTGCTGGCCGACTGGCTCCGGGCCGCGACCCTCGCCGGCGCGGTCGCCTCGCGCCGCGTCAACCGGCTGCCCTTCGTCAGCCGCAACCTCGGGCAGGGCGAGCCGTCGTCCCCCGCCCCCGTCGCCCCCGCGCAGGCCCGGCTGACCCTCCTGCTGGAGAGCCACGCCGACCTCCCGCCGCTGCTGTTCGGCACCGCCGGACTCCTCCTCGGCCTCCCGGTCCTGGTGGCCGCCGGGCTCCTCGGCACGGCGGCCGTCGCCGTCGTCGTCTCCCTCGGCCAGGCGCCGCGGCTGCGCCGGATGCGGGCCCTCCTGAGCGCCGAGCGGACCGGCCCCGAGGTGCAGCGCCTCGTGGACCTCTACCGGCCCGAGGTCGTCCTCTACTTCACCGGCCCGCCCACGACCGTCTACCAGGCCAACATGTGGCTGGAGACCCTGGAGCGCCTGGACCGCAAGGCGATGGTCCTCGTCCGCTCCCCCGAGGTCGTCGGCGCGCTCGCGCCCACCCGGCTCCCCGTCCTGTGCATCACGCGGGCCGAGGACATGATGAACTTCGACCTCGGCACCGTGAAGGTCGCGCTCTACCCGGGCAACACCGGCAAGAACCTCCACCTGCTCCGCGAGGAGCACATCAAGCACGTGTTCGTCGGGCACGGCGACAGCGACAAGGGCCCGAGCTCCAACCCCGTCAGCAAGGTCTTCGACGAGGTGTGGGTGGCCGGCCCGGCGGGCCGCGACCGCTACCACAACTCCGACGCCGGGGTCCGCGACGAGGCCATCGTCGAGGTGGGCCGCCCGCAGCTCGGCGAGATCACCACCGAGCCGTCCGGCGGGCCCGTCCCCACCGTCCTGTACGCGCCCACCTGGGAGGGCTGGGACAACGAGCACGGCTACAGCTCCCTGCTCGGCATGGGCGAGCGGATCGTCCGGACGCTGCTGGAGCAGGGCCCGCGGCTGCGCGTCATCTACCGGCCGCACCCCTACACCGGCCGCCGGCTGGCGGAGGCCGCGGCCGTGCACGAACGGCTCATCCGGATGATCGAGCAGGCGAACCGGAGCGGCGCGGGCGGCCACCAGGTCGTGACCGGCGCGGACGCCTCCCTCTACGAGTGCTTCAACCGCTCGGACATGCTGATCACCGACATCTCCAGCGTGATCTCCGACTACATCCCGAGCCTGAAGCCCTACGTCGTGGCCAACCCCGACGGGATGGACGAGGGCCTCTTCAAGACCGAGTTCCCGTCCGCGTCGGCGGCCTACCTGCTGAGCCCGGCCTGCGGCGAGCTCGCCGACATCCTCGCGGTCGCGGCGACGCCCGGCCAGGACCCGCTGGCCGCGGAGCGGCGCACGCTCCGCGACTACCTGCTGGGCCCCCGGCACCCGGACGCCATGACGCGGTTCGACGCCGCCGTCGAGGCGCTCGCGGAGACCGGACCCAGGTCGACGATGTACGGGATCTCAGGACGGACGGTCACGGCGGCCACGGAGCACGCCTAGAGTTGGTCCTCACCACCACCTCCCGCGAGCGTAGAGGGCCATGAGGCAACCCCTGGTCAGCGTCATCGTCCCGGTGTACCAGTGCCGGGACACGGTGGGCGGGGCACTGGAGTCGGTCTTCGCCCAGTCCCTGCCCGCCGAACGAATCGAGATCATCGCCGTCGACGACGGCTCGACCGACGGCGGCGGCGAACTGCTGGACGAGCTCGCCCGCGCCCACGAACGGCTGAGGGTCGTCCACCAGCCGAACTCCGGTGGCGCGGGCGCGCCGCGCAACCGCGGCCTGGAGCTGGCGTCCGGTGAGTTCGTGTTCTTCCTCGACGCCGACGACCGGCTGGCCCCGGAGGCGCTGGAGCGCATGACGGCGATGGCCGAGCGCAACGGGACCGACATCGTCCTCGGCAGGCAGGTCGGCACGGGCGGCCGCAAGGCGCCCAAGGTCTTCGACCGCTCCGTCGAGCGCACCCACGTGCTCGACCCGGACTGCGACCTGTTCGGGCGGATGTCGATGGCCGCGCTCCAGCTCTTCCGCCGGTCCCTCGTCGAGGACGCGGGGCTCCGCTTCACCGAAGGCCTGGTGGCCCACGAGGACCAGCTCTTCACCGCCGGGGCCTACCTGAAGGCCGCCGGCGTCTCCGTCCTGGCCGACCACGACTGCTACTACTGGGCCGCCCGCGAGGACGGCTCCAGCGCGACGCAGGGAGCGGGCGCCCCGCCCGCCGACCTGTACGCGGTCATCGCCCAGGCGATGCGGCAGGTCGCCGACCACACCGAGCCGGGCGAGACCCGGGAGCGGCTGAACCGGCGCTACCTGCGGCTGGAGGTCTTCGGCCGCCTCGACCGCCTGTACCTGGACTTCTCGCCCGACGACCAGAAGACCACCCTCGCGGGCTGCCGCGACCTGCTGGAGGAGTGGTACACCCCCGCGCAGCGGGAGCTGGCCCACCCCCTGCACCGGGTGATCGCCCACTGCGTCCTGCACGACCTCGACGACGAGCTGGTGGAGGTCCTGCGCTTCCGCCGGGCCGGGACGCGGCCCCGCCTCCATCTGGAGGACGGGCGCGCCTACCTGAAGTACCCGTTCTTCCGCGACGCCGCCGCCCGCATCCCCGACGCGTGCTTCGCGAGCCCCAAGCCGCTGGCGGTCCGGCCCGCCCTGACCCGGCTGGCCTGGGAGGACGGCGCCCTGCTGCTCGGCGGCACGGTGGTCGTCCGCGACGTGGACGAGGGGGCCCCGGCCGTCCGCCTGCTGCTGGAGGACGGCGACGGCGCCCGCCGCCCGGTGGCCTGCGAGATCGCCCAGGCCGCGCCCGGCGACGAGGGCGTCGAGGTGTCCTTCACCGCCGCTCTCGACCCGCGGACGGACCCTCTCCCGGACGGCCGCTGGACGGCCCGCGTCGAGGTCTCCCTCAGCGGGCACGTGCGGACGGCGCCGCTGGTCAGGCCGCGCGACCTGCCCCTCCCGCGGGCGGCGCTGGCCGGCTCCCGCCTCCTGCGCCCGGCGCAGGCGCGCGACGGCGGGCCCCTCGTGCTGGAGGCCGGCGGCGCCCTCACGTCCGCCGACTTCCGCGACGTCGAGGTCGGCTGGGGGCCGGGCCGGCGGGTCCGGGTGCGGGCCGAGGCGCCGCACGTCCTCGGCGACGGCCCCGCGATGAGCGTCCTGCTGCACCACGCCGACGGCGACACGACGATCCGCGCGGTGCTGGAGACCGCGCCGGACGACCCGTCCCGCCTGCGCGCCGACCTCTCCCTCGCGGGCGCGCGGCCCGGCCGCTGGCGGGCCCGCTTCTCGGTCGACGGCGTGGGCGAGCCCGTCCCGGTGCGCCTCCCGGCCGAGGGCGGCGGCGTCCTCGGGCCGGCGACCGCGTCGCTGGTGCCCCGCGCCGCGTGCACGTCAAGATGGACCGCAGGACGGCGACCGTGCACGTCACCGCGCCGCTGGGGTCGCGGGCGAGGCGCACCTGGCGCCGGCTGCTCCCCGGCGGCGGCGGCGCCGAGCCGCGGCCCTGAGCCCGCATCCACCCGCCGAACATCCGCATGGAAGGCATCGAATGAGTCACCGCATCCTGCCGAGCGCCCAGGTCGACCCCGGCGCGGAGCTCGGCGACGGCACCACCGTGTGGGACCTCGCCCAGATCCGCGAGGGCGCCAGGCTCGGTGCGGGCTGCATCGTGGGACGCGGCGCCTACGTCGGCGCGGGCGTGCGGATCGGCGACAACGTCAAGCTCCAGAACCACGCGCTCGTCTACGAGCCCGCCGTGCTGGAGGACGGCGTGTTCGTCGGTCCCGCCGTCGTGCTCACCAACGACCGGGAGCCCCGCTCGGTGGCCCCGGACGGCACGTTGAAGCGCGGCGACGACTGGGAGGCGGTCGGCGTCCACGTCGCCGAGGGCGCCTCGCTCGGCGCCCGCAGCGTCTGCGTCGCGCCGGTCCGGATCGGCCGCTGGGCGATGGTCGCCGCGGGCGCGGTGGTGACCCGCGACGTCCCCGACTTCGCGCTGGTCGCGGGCGTCCCCGCCCGCCGGATCGGCTGGGTCGGCAGGGCCGGCGCACGGCTCACCGAGCGTCCGGGCGGGGCGTGGGAGTGCCCCCGCACCGGGGAGGTCTACGTCGAGGCGCCCGCCGGCGACGGCTCGGAGAAGACGGTCCTGGCCGAGAAGGGCTGAGCGCGGCGGGGGCCCCGGGCGGGCCGGTCAGGGCTTGGCGTCGAGGCTGCGCACCTGCCGCGTCGTCACGACGAGGTCGGGGTGCAGGCGGGCCAGCCGGCGGCCGAGCGGCACCGACGTCCGGTCCATCACGATGACGCGGACGAGCCCGCCCGTGTCGATCTCGCGCAGGACGCGCCGCCGCGCGATGCGGGCCAGCAGGTGCGGCCGGACGTGCCGGTAGAACGGCACGAAGAGCCGCCGGTGGACGGTGCGGGAGGCGCGGCTCCGGGCGCGGTCCAGGCGCGCGCCGGGACCGCCGGCCCGCGCCACCGGCCGGACCGCGAGGCGCGGCACCCTGATCACGAGCGTGTGCTCCAGCCAGGGCAGCGGATGCCGGGCCTCCGCCCTGTCGAGCCGGTGCAGGCGCACCCGCCCGTCCAGGTTCGCCCACCCGTCCGGCTCGGCGGTCACCACGTCGACCCGCGCGCCCTCCTCCGCGAAGTATCCGGCCAGCCCGACGACCCTCTTGTGCTGGCGCTTGGGCGCCACGCTCGGGTCGGGGTCCATGGCCAGCCTGGGGTCCATGGCCAGGACCAGCACCCTCGGCTGCCGCGCGCCGTCCACGTCGCCGTCTCCCACCCTGCTCACCCGCCCGCGCCGCGCCCGCGGGCGGCCAGCTCGGAGAGCCGCCCGACGAGCGGCTCCAGCGTCACGTTCCGTTCGAAGCGGTCCGCGTAGGCGCGGGCCTCCGCCGTCTGCCGCTCGTCGAGGCCGGCGGCCGCCTTGGCCGCCGCCACCATCGAGGCGGCGATGTCGGCCGGCGCGATCCCGCCCGGGTTGAACCACAGCGGGTACCCGCGCAGCAGCTCCTCGGCCGCCGACCCGGGCGTGTGGACCGACACGATGGGACGCCCCGCCGCCATGTACTCGAAGATCTTTCCGGAGGTGACGTAGCGTCCGCCGCCGTTGAGGAACACCAGCACGTCGGAGTCCTGGTAGACGCCGGCGAGCGCCGTCTTGGACACCGGGCCCCGGTGGAGGATCCCGGGGGCGAGCACCTCGCCGCCCTCCCCGCCGCCCGGCTCCGCCTGCTCGGCCGTCGCCTCCCCGCCCCCGGCCTCCCGTTCTCCGGCGGCCGCGGCCGCCGCCTCGGCCGCGACGGCGAAACGCCTGCGGAGCTTGTTGTCGGTGCCCTGGAAGAACCCGAAGTAGCCGTAGAAGTTCAGGGTGGCGGCCCGCATGTCCGAGTGCGCGCGGGCGCGGAAGAACCCCTCGATCAGCTCCTCGATGGGCTGCTGGTCGGTGACCGTGCCGACGAAGGAGAAGCGGGGCGCGTGCGCGCCCGCCGTCGCGCGGGCGGCCGGGGGCGGCGCGGCGCTCCGCGGGAGCGTGTCGGCGTCCCACCCGTTCAGGACGGTCATCATGCGGTCCGCCACGCGCGGGTGGCGCTCGGCGTGCCAGGCGCGCTGGGCGTCGTTGACGTACAGCGAGCTCGCCGCCGACCGCAGCACCCGGCGCTCCCAGCGCCACGCGGGGTGCCCGTCCTCGAACATCGGCTCCTCGCTGAACTGGTCGAGGGTCCAGGCGTCGCGGTAGTCGATGACGTAGGGGGTGCGGGTCAGCTTGTGGAACAGCCACGCCGCGGCGAACGAGGCATAGGGGTTGCCCGTCGCGAGGACCACGTCGAACCGGCGCCGCGTGTGCATCCGCAGCGCCCGCCGGACGGAGGCGCGCCCCCAGGACGCGTAGTGCTCCGGGAAGACGTGCTTCTGCCCCCACGTGTACAGCGACTGGGCCAGCTGGGGGAACGCCCCCCGGAACCGGCTGTACTCGCGCAGGTCCGTCTGCCAGACGAACCGGTTCAGGTCCGGGCGCACCAGCGTGATCCGCGGGTCGACGGTCTCCGTCAGCCGGTCGTCGACCGAGCCGATCGTGTCGTACAGGAACGGGAGCGGCGCCGCGAAGACCGTGACGTCCCAGCCCAGCCCGGTCAGCCGGTTGGCGGTCGCCCGGGGCCGGTACACGCCGCTCGCGCGGGACGGCGGGAAGTAGAAGGCGAGGTAGAGAAGGCGTGGAGGGCGTTCGGTCATCGAGTCATCCTCTGGCTCAGCCTGCCGTGGACCTTTCATGAGCGACGGAGTAGGAGAGCGTCGCTCCGGCGCCGCTGATCGTGTCCGCGAGCTCCGACACGGCGACCAGCGACTGCGGATCCGCGATGACGACGAGGTCGATGGAGCGGCCCCGCAGCAGCTCGCGCTCGACCACCCGGCGGCGCACCGCGTCGGCGTCGCGCCGGTAGAGGCGGGCCAGCCGCCGGTCGACGGGCCGGGCGACGCGCCTGCGGTACGCGGAGTCGACCCGCTTCCCCAGCCCGCGCAGCGGCCCGGGGAAGCACACGCGCAGCAGCAGCGCGGGGATCCGGTACAGCGGGATCCGCACCGCCGCCGGGCGGTAGCGCCGTTCGAGCGCGGGCAGCTCGACGGCGTCGACGCCGTCCGGGAGCGGGTCCTTCGCCCACGTCGCGGTCTTGCGCACCAGCACGGCGGCGCTGCCGCCGTCCGCGACGACCCGCGCCGCCTCCCGGACTACCGCGGGCCGGCGGGAGGCGCCGAGCGCCACGAACAGCACGTTCACGCTTCTTCTCTCCCCTTCGCGGCGCCGTTTCCGGTCTCGGGGCCGCCGTCCGGCGGGGCCTCGGGGAACCAGTGCCGGTGGTGCGCCTCCGCCACCGTGCGGTATCCGAAGCGCCCGTCCAGGATCTCGCGGGCCTTCGGCAGGTCGAGGCCGTCCGGGAAGCGGTCGCGCAGGCGGCGGTACCCGGTGACGATCGAGCTCGCGTTCTCCTCGACGTCGATCATCTCCCCCGCGGCCGCCTCGATGCCGGCCAGGGTGCGCTCGGGTCCGCCGCAGCGGGTGACGAGCACCGGCAGGCCCGCCGCCACCGCCTCGACGACCGTCACGCCGAAGGTCTCCCAGCGGGCGGGGTGGACGAGCAGGTCGTGCTCCCGCATGAGCCGCGCGGCCTCGTCGGGCGGGACCGCGCCGAGGAACGACACGGCGTGCCCGACGTCCAGCTCGGCGGCCCGCTCCCGGAGCCGCCCGGCGAGCACGCCCGGCCCGGCCATGGTCAGCGTCAGCCCGGGGTCCTCGGCGAGGCACTCGGCGAACGCCTCCAGCAGCCAGCCGACGCCCTTGCGCTCGACCAGCGTGCCGACGTACAGCCAGCGCCGCAGCTCGGTGACGGGACGCTCGCGCGGCTCCCCGAACGCGATCGGGTTGGAGATCATCTCGATCTTGTGGGCGAGCGCCGGGAACGCCTCGGCGAGCGTGTCCCGCAGCACGTCGGTGACCACGAGGAAGCCGGTACAGCGCTCCAGGACCCGCTCGTACATCTCCCGCGAGTCGGGCTGCTCCAGGACCTTGTCCAGGAAGGACGCGTGCTCGGTGACGAACACCCGCGCGTCCGGGCGGGCGTTCTCCAGCGCCGTCCAGCCGCCGCGCAGCCCCACGTGCGCGTGGACGACGGGCGCCGGGATCGGCTCGCCGCCGAGCGCCTCACGCAGCCACCCGGCGTGCTGCACCGCGAGGTCGGCGAAGGTGTAGTCCGGCACCGTCGGCACCGGGACGCGCACGAGCCGGGAGCCCGCGACGTCGGGCGCGGGGCGCAGCGCGAGCGGCATCAGGCGCCGGTGCGCCTCGCGGGCCGCCTCGACCTCCTCCGCGGGCTGCCTCATCAGCCACGCCTCGGTGTGGTAGACGGTGACGTCACCGCAGCCCGGGGCCGTCGCCTCGACCATCGACCGGACGAAGGAGCCGGCCCACTCCTGCATCGGGTTCGGATACCAGGGCGTGACGACCGCCACGCCCGCGCCCGCGCCCGCGCCGCTGCCCGCCGCCATCGTCAGTCCTGCGCGCCGATGAGCCGGTCGTCCGGACCCGCCGGGGGGCCGCCCGGGGCGGGCCTCGCGGCGGACGGCAGCAGCTTGGCGTAGACGCCGTCCAGGATCTCGGCCTGCGCCTCCCAGGTCCACTCGTGGAGCAGCTCGGGCCGGTCGTCGTACACGGCGCGGTACCGCCGCGGGTCGCCGAGGACCGCCTCGACCGCCCGCACGTAGTCGTCGAGGTCCTCGGCGTGGAAGACCTCGCCCTGGCCGGTGGCCTTCGCCATGTCGCCCATCGCCTCCACGTCGCTCACGACGATCGGCAGCCGGGCGTGCGAGTACTCGAAGAACTTCGTGATCAGCGCGATCTCGTGGTTGGGCCAGTGGTGGATCGGGATCACGCCGATGTCGGCCGCCGCCAGGAACGGGACGACCTGGTCGAACGGCACGTACGGCAGCGTGTGGACGCGGTCGGCGGCGCCGAGTTCGGCGGCGCGGGCGACCAGGCCGCGGACGTACTCCGACCCCGCCGAGGAGACGACCAGGGCGACGTGGAGCCCGGGCAGCCGCGGCAGCGCCTCGATCATGATGTCGAGGCCGCGCTGCGGGGCGGCGGCGCCGCTGTAGACGGCGATCGGGGTGTCCGGGCCGACGCCGCACATCTCCCGCATGTCGGGGACCGGATCGGACGTGCTCGGCTCGCCCCCGGTGGTCGGGGCGTTGAGCACGACGGTCGGCCTGCCGCGCAGGCCGTGGCCCTCGATCAGCCGGTCGGCGAGCGCCTCCGAGACGGTCACCACCGCGTCGGCGTCGCCCGCGTACTCGCGCTCGTACGCGCACATGGCGGGGTGCCAGCGCGGGTCGGAGCCCCAGGGGCGGATGCCCGGCAGGAACTCGTGCGCGTCCCACACGAGCTGCACCGTCCGGCCCTTCGCGCGGGCCCGCCGCACCGAGCGCGCCGCGACGCCGAGCATGCGGAAGTCGTTGGCGTGCACGATGTCGGGTTCGAGCTTGTCGATGACCTTGCCGTAGGCGCTGTCCCAGTCCCACAGGTTGCGGTCCAGGACGCGCCACGCCCGGTCGCCGAGGACCTTCTCCCAGAAGGTGATCGGGAGCCGCTCCATCAGGGAGCGCGGGTTGCCGCGGGCCGCGGCGAGCGACTCGGTCTGCCGCACCCGCAGGGCGACCCACCGCGACTGGAGCTTCGCGGTGACCCGCCGGGCCAGCAGCCACACCTTGCGCGCCGGTCCGCGGGACCTGCGGTCGAGGCGCGCCGCTGCGAGGTCGGCGCGCCGGGACTGCACGAGCCGCCGCCGGTAGTCCGCCACCTTCGGGTGCCCGTACGCGAGCGGGCGGCGCAGCGTGGCGCGCAGGACGCCGTGCCGGTTGCGCAGGAGCACGTGCTGCACCGGCAGGAGGCGCACGCGGGCGCCGCCGAGGTCCCACGAGCGGCGCCTCTTGCCCCTCGCGCTGCCGAGCAGGTGCACCTCCCAGCCCGCCTCGGCCATCGACTTCGCCGCCTTCTGCACCCGGGAGTCGCGCACGACGTCGTTGTCGACGAGCATGACGACGCGGCCGCGCGACGGCGCGCCGGGAACCGTCCCGTCTTCGATTTGCATTCGATTCTCCAGTCGCGGTCGGCCGGGACGCATGCGCGGACCCGGCCCGAACGGTCGGCGAGGCGTCTACGGACCTGTCACGGCGTCCGGGGCGCCGATGACGACGCGGTGCACGCCGGGCCAGCGGGTGGCGTCGGTGACGCGGCGGCCGTCGACCAGGGCCTTGACGCCCGGCAGGTCGTCCGCGCCGAGTTCGCGGTAGGCGGCGTGGTCGGCCTGCACGACCGCGGCCGTCACCGACTCGCCGCGGTGGGGCGGCAGGCCCAGGGCCTCCAGTTCCTCGGCGGTGTACATGGGGTCGGACACGTACGGGACGGCGCCGCGCCGGCGCAGCGCCTCCACCGTGGGGAAGACGCCGGAGAACGCCGTCTCCTTGACGCCGCCCCGGTACGCCGCGCCCAGCACGAGGACGCCGGCGCCGGTCAGGTCGCCGTAGGCGTCGGCGAGGAGGCCGACGGCGTACTCGGGCATGCCCGTGTTGGCCTCGCGGGCGGCGCGGACGACGGTCGCGTCCGGGTCGTTCCACAGGTACATCCGCGGATACACCGGGATGCAGTGGCCGCCGACGGCGATGCCCGGCCGGTGGATGTGGCTGTACGGCTGGGAGTTGCAGGCCTCGATGACCTTCATGACGTCCACGCCCGCCGCGTCGGCGTAGCGGGCGAACTGGTTGGCGAGGCCGATGTTGACGTCGCGGTAGGTCGTCTCGGCGAGCTTGGCGAGCTCCGCCGCCTCCGCGGAGCCGAGGTCCCAGACGCCGTTCGGGCGGTCGAGGTCCGGCCGCTCGTCGAAGTCGAGGACCTGCTCGTAGAACGCGACGCCGTGCCGGGCGGACGCCTCGTCGACGCCGCCGACGAGCTTGGGGTAGCGGCGCAGGTCGGCGAACACCCGCCCGGTCAGCACGCGCTCCGGGCTGAACACCAGGTGGAAGCCGGAGCCCGCGGTGAGGCCGGAGCCCTCCGCCAGCATCGGGGCCCAGCGGTCCCGGGTGGTGCCGACGGGCAGCGTCGTCTCGTAGCTGACGAGCGTGCCCGGCCGCAGGCCCTGCGCGATGGAGCGCGTCGCGGCGTCCATCCAGCCGAAGTCCGGGATGCCCTCCCCGTCCACGAACAGCGGCACGACCACGACGACCGCCTCGGACTCGGCGACCGCCGCCGCCGTGTCGGTCGTCGCCGTGAGCAGCCCGGCCCGCACCGCCTCGCCGAGGTGGACGTCCAGCTCCGCCTCGCCGGGGAACGGCTCGCGACCGGCGTTGACCTCGGCCACGACGCGTCCGTCCACGTCGGCGCCGATCACCCGGTGGCCCTTGCGGGCGAACTGCACGGCGAGCGGGAGACCGATCTTGCCGAGCGCGACCACGCAGATCCGCATGTGCTACTTACCTCCAAGGGACGTCACGCGCCGGACCCGCTGGGCGACGGCCTGGGCCGGACGTACCGGACGTGTCTCGATCATCGTGCCGTGCCGGTCGTCGCCGGCCACCGCCAGCCGGTAGGGCCGGGCCCGGTGCCAGACGAGCTCGCCGCGCGGGCCGGGCACCACGGACTCCCCCGCCGGCACGGCGAGGTCGTGCGTCTCCCCGGCCGCCCGGACGACGAGCCGCAGCACGTGCCGGTTCTTGCCGGACGCCGCCGTGAGCGCCGCCGGGAACCGGGCGGTGACGTGCAGGCCGTCCTCGCGCGCCTCGCGGGTGGTGTGCTCGTCGAGGTCGAGGGTCTCGCCGCCGCCGCGGGGGGCGAGCGCGAGCCGGACGGTCGCGGGGTCGGCGGCCTCGGGGCCGGTGAGCGGGGTCCGGACGGTGATCTCCACGGTGTCGCGGTCGCGCCGCACGGCGACCGTCCGCACCTCCTGGGACAGCCGCCTGCGCATCCCCTTGGTGATCTCGAACAGGTCGTCCGGCAGCCCGAGGCGCGGGTCCTCGAAGCCCTGGTAGGCGAGGTGGGTGCGGCCGTCCTTGAGCGCGATCGGATAGGAGCGCTCGGCGACCCCGTCCCGGATCGCCTCGCACAGCAGGTCGACCTCGCCGAGCTGCGCCAGCCGGAGCCGGGCGCGGCGGACGATGGGCAGCGTGTAGAGGACCTCGTCGGTCACGTACCGCTCGACGAGGGCGCCCACGCGGGCGCAGACGTCCTCCTGCGTCGCGCGGTCGAGTTCGAGGAACCCCTCCCGCGTCGGCATCGTCAGCTCCCAGCGGGTGTGCCGCCTGAGGATCGCGTCACGCTTCGGTCCGGGTTCGATCAGGTCGGCGACGACGCCGAACAGGCTCTCCGCGCATTCGAGCCGGGTGTGGACCTGGACGGCGCCCTGCGTGATGTTGCCGCCGTCGTCGCGCAGCACCGCGTAGTAGCAGGTGTAGTCGGCCAGGACGGAGATCCGCTCGGCGCGCACGCACGCCTCGAGGGTGAACGGCTGGTCGCTGCCGATCCGCATGTGCTCGTGGAACCGCAGCTTGTGCCGCTCGACCAGCTCGCGGCGGAACAGCTTGCAGTTCGACAGCACCCACGGCAGCACCGAGTCGTACAGGTCGATCTCGGGGCGGTTCTCGGCGAACAGCTCGGGACGCCGGACGGCCCGCCCGTTGACGCCCTCCATCTTCCCGACCAGGACGTCGGAGCCCCACGCGTCGGCCGCCGCGACCATGCGCTCCAGCGCCTCGGGGCCCAGGTGGTCGTCGGCGCCGACGAAGTAGACGTAGCGGCCGGTCGCGTGGTCCAGCGCCCGGTTGCTGGGGGCCGCCGGGCCGCCGGAGTTCGGCTGGCGCAGCACCCTGATGACGTCCGGGTGCTCCGCGGCGAACCGGTCCAGCTCGGCGCCGCTGCCGTCGGTGGAGCCGTCGTCGACCGCGACGACCTCCATGCGGTCCGGGCCGATGCTCTGCCCGACCAGCGAGTTCAGGCAGTCGGTCAGGTACGGCATCGTGTTGTAGACCGCGACCACGACGGTGACGTCAGGCGTCCCGGTGTTCCGTTCAGACGGCACCCAGTACCTCCCCTGGCTGGAGCGTGACCGTCTCGCCGAGACGGGCGGACTTCAGGACGGCGGCCGACACCTCGACCGTCCGCAGGCCCTGCCGCAGGGTGACGACGTCGCCCGGGGCCACCCCGTCCGGGCCCGCGAGGACCGCGTCGCGGAAGCGCTCGTGCTCGACCAGCAGGGGTTCGCGCTTGGGGATCGCGTACCGGATCATGTCGCCCTCGGAGACGCCGCGGAACGCGCGCAGCGCCTCCCACTCGGTGTTCACCTCGCCGTTGGCGTAGAACGTGAGGTCGGCGGTGAGCGTGTCGGCGATGAAGCAGCCGCGCTCGCCGGTGACCACGGTGGTGCGCTCCTTGAGCGGGCTCAGCCAGTTCACCAGGTGGTTGACCATGGAGCCGTCGGTCAGGCGCCCGACGGCGGCGACCATGTCCTCGTGGGGGCGGCCGCTGCGCGCCACGGTGTGCGCGGAGATCGACACGTAGTCCTGGCCGGTGACCCACCCGGTCAGGTCGATGTCGTGGGTCGCGAGGTCCTTGACGACGCCGACGTCGGCGATCCGGTGCGGGAACGGGCCCTGGCGACGCGTGACGACCTGGAACACCTCGCCCAGCTCGCCCGCCTCCAGCCGGGTCCGCATGCTCTGCAGCGCCGGGTTGTAGCGCTCGATGTGGCCGACTCCGGCCATGAGCCCGCGCGACTCGAACGCGGCCACCAGCCGTTCGGCGGCCTCCACCGAGTCGGCGAGCGGCTTCTCGATCAGCGCGCCGACGCCGGCCTCGGCGAGCGCGAGCCCGGTCTCCTCGTGCAGCGCCGTCGGGCAGGCGACCACCGCGTAGTCGATGCCGACGTCCAGCAGGTCCTGGAGGGACGCCATCAGCGGCACCCCGTGCGGGGCGCTCTCGGGCCGCCCGGCCGGGTCGACGATGCCGACGAGGTCGACGCCGCCCAGCCCGGACAGGACCCGCGCGTGGTTGCGTCCCATCACGCCGAACCCGATCAGGCCGGCGCGCAGCGGCGCGCTCACGACGCGGCCCCGGCGGCGTTGACCGCGTCGGCCACGCGCGCCAGCTCGTCGTCGGCGAGGGAGGGGTGCACCGGAAGCGACAGCACCTCGGCCGCGGCGCGCTCGGTCTCGGGCAGGTCCCAGCGCGGGTCCGGGGCGCCGTCCTTCAGGAACGGCCGGAGCCGGTGGACGGGCGTCGGGTAGTAGACGGCGCTGCCGACCTTCCGCTCGTCGAGGAGCCGCTGGAAGGCGTCCCGGTCGCCGGCGACGCGGACGGTGTACTGGTGGTAGACGTGCCGCACGCCCGGCGCGACCGGCGGCACCGCGGCGCCGGTGATCTTGGCGTCCAGGAACCGGGCGTTGCCGATGCGGCGCTCGGTCCAGCCGGGCAGCCGCTTGAGCTGCTCGCGCCCGATGGCCGCGGCGACGTCGGTGAGCCGCACGTTGGCGCCGACGATCTCGTTGGCGTAGCGCTGCTCCATGCCCTGGTTGCGCAGCAGCCGCAGCGTCCGGGCGGTCTCCGCGTCGGGGGTGGTGAGCATGCCGCCTTCGAGGGCGTGCATGTTCTTGGTCGGGTAGAAGCTGAAGCAGCCGATCGTGCCGATGGCGCCCACGGGCGTGCCGCCGTGGGTGGCGCCGTGCGCCTGGCAGGCGTCCTCGACGACGGCGAGGCCGTGCCGCTCCGCGATGGCGCCGACGCGGTCCATCGCCGCCGGGTGCCCGTACAGGTGCACCGGCATGATGGCGACGGTGCGGGGGCCGACCGCCGCGGCGACCGCGTCCGGGTCGACGCAGAACGAGCCGGGCTCGATGTCGACGAAGACCGGCTCGGCGCCGACGAGGCGGACGACGTTGGCCGTGGCCGCGAAGGTGAACGAGGGGACGATCACCTCGTCGCCGGGGCCGACGCCGAGGGCCATCATGCTCAGGTGCAGCGCGGAGGTGCCGGAGTTGACGGCGACGCAGTGCCGGCCCGCCACGAGCGCGGAGAACTCCTCCTCGAACGCGGCGACCTCGGGGCCCTGCACGACCCTCCCGCTGCGGAGCACGCGGACGGCCGCCTCGATCTCCGCCTCCCCGATCACGGGACTCGCCGCGGGGACGGGCCTTTCCGATTCCACGGGCATGCACAGGCTCCTTAGGACATGACGATGAGCAAGGGCTTCCTCGGCGGGGGACAGATCGCGACCGGACAAAGATGCGCACTCTCGGCGGAAGCCTCATCTGACGGACGGATTCTAGCCAAGTCGGACCGTGGCGAGGACCTTTGCCGATCTATCCCCCTCGGGGACCTCCCATGAAGACTCCGGTCCAAAACCGCTGCCGCTCGGGATCGGCTCCGAACAGGTACGTCGCCTTCAGCTTGGGCGGCAGCAGCGGCGCCAGCCGGGCGGCGGCCTCCGCGTGCTCGCGGAGCTGGGACAGCTCGGCGTTGGCCAGGACGCGGTGCACGACGTCGGTCGCGTCCGAGCCCTCGTCGCCGGCCGCGCGGAGCCGCTCCGCCCAGGCGTCCAGGTCACCGGCCAGTTCGCGCAGGCCGGTCACCTCCCGGCGGGCCAGCCGCGCTTCGAGGGCGGTGAGCGGGACGGGCGCGTAGTCGCCGTCGCCCAGGTACATCTTGCCGACGTCCAGGGGCAGGCCGGTGCCGTGCAGGCGGATGAGGCGCTCCAGGGTGCGCTTGGTCATCCACTGCCGTCCCTCGTCGTCGATGTCGTTCTTCCACCACTCAAGGACGGTCTCGGCCAACGCTCCGTAACGAGAAATAAGCCATTCGTTAGCCGGAATGTCATCTGGCTCGATTTCCAGAGAGACGGTGAAGCGGGACGCCTGCGCGATGGTGTTGCGTGACACGAGGAGCTTGCGGCCCAGGTAGTACGGAGGATTCTGCAAGGCGATCTGGGCGCGGAGTCCCTTGATTCGTCGTCCGGCCAAGGACCACTCCTGCGTGACCTCCATGAGGCGGGCGAAAGTGGCCTTGTCCTTGGGGCGGTTGTACTCGTCCCAGACGATGGCCTTGTCTCCCGGCTCCAGGAACGGGCCCGACAACAGGTTGTCGAGGGTTCCGTCCAGGGTCGGGACGGGCGCGCACAGGTCCTCGACGTTGGTGACGGGCATCGAGAAGTAGAGCGGGTCGACGCCGAGTTCGTCCCTGACGACCTCCTTCACCACCTCCGTCTTGCCGCAGCCGGGAGGTCCCTGGACGAGCACGGCCCAGCGCCGCTCGATCGCCGTGCGGACGACCCGGCGGACCGCGTCCGGCACGTGCGCCGGGTCCGGGACGTCGGCCCCGGCACGGCGCAGCTCGGCGGCGATGCGGCCGAGGATCTCGGGGGCCCGGTCGGCTCCCCGCCTCTCGCCGGACGGGACGAGGGGCAGGCGGCCCCCGTCCACGAGGGGAAGGCCCCAGGCGAGCGGAAGCCCGGCGAGCGCGCAGTCGAGGACGTGCTCCAGCGTGCGCGGCGACAGCAGCCTGCGCAGCTCGGCGGGCAGCGACGCCCACACCCGGAACACGCCGGTGAGGTCGACGCCGCGGAACCTGCGCGACAGGGCGGCCCGCCAGGCGGTGTCGGCGGCGGTGACCCGCAGCGTCGCCATGCGGTCCAGGACGGCCGGGTCGGTGCGGAGCGCGGCGGTCTCGGCGAGCGTCTCGTTGTCGGTGAGGAACACCCCGACGCAGCCGAGCGCGCGCAGGTCGTGCTCGCCGAGCGTCCAGTCGCAGGCGATCTGCATGAGCTGCGACTGGATCGTCGGGCCCGCCTGGAGGGAGTCGTCGATGAGCAGCACGAACGGCCGGCCCGGCTTGAGCTGCCGCATGACGAGCTGCCGCAGCACCAGCTCCCCGTCCTGCCGGACGGGCGCGTTGACGAGCAGGTCGTCCGGGGTGAGGTTCGCGGCCGGCACGTAGACGAGCGCCAGGTCCTCGCGGCGCCGGACGTGGTGGAAGAACGTGGAGGTCTTGCCGATGCCGTGGTCGCCGAAGACCTGCCCGGTGATCCCGAGCTCGATCATCGTGTCGATGAAGCGGGCCAGCCGCGGCCCGTCCGGCATGCTCATGCGATCAAGTAGAGCGGACCGGGGGCGCCCGGATCACCCGGTTTACGGCGAAGCCCGTCCCCCTCCCCCGTCCGCTCCGCCGCGCCCGGCCGCGGCCGGGCGCCCCCGCTTCGTCCTACCGGCCCGCTATCGTTCCCCCGTCCAGTCGTCCCGGGAAGCAGGGGAGCGCGCCATTCACGAGGAAAGGCCGTGACCGGCGACCTCGGCTCCGCGGGCCACCATCCGGTCGGCGGGGCCCCCGCCCGCCCGGGCCGCCGGCCACTGCGAGAGCACCGTCCGCTCGACCTGCGCCGGCTGCTGGAGGAAGAGGACGCGGACCCGGAGGTCGTCGAGCAGGCCCGCCGGCGCAAGGAGTCCGTGCTGCTGGGCTTCGGGGTCGGGCAGAGCACGGTGGCGTCCTGGCTGTACGCCAAGTGCCAGCACCACATCCCGACCACCGCGATCCCCACCGCCGCCGTGGCGGCCGCCGGCGACGGAAGCCGCGCCCTGCTCTACAACCCGTACTTCTTCATGGAGCTGGACTACGACGGCGTCAGGTTCGTGCTGTTCCACGAGGCCCGCCATCTGATGCACCGGCACCTCTACGTGGACGAGGAACTGCGTTCCGACCCGGTGTTCACGATGGCCGCCGAGGTGTCCATCAACCATGTCGCCCTGCGCCGGCTGGGACGGTCCGGCCTGCCCACGATCCCCGTGCGCACGGCGCCCGGCACGGCGGGGGCCGGCGGCGAGGAGCGGGAGCCGGTCGGCGTCGACCCCGGCCTCGTCTACGAGGCGTACCAGGAAGACCTGCGGCGGCAGGGGCTGGCCCCGCTCCCCTACGACGAGTTCAGCTACACCGACCTCACGGTTTACGGCGAACTGCGCCGCATGAAGGCGCCTACCGACCCCGTCACGGCGTACTGCGTCCACCTGGCCGACGATGCCTCCGGCGGCTCCCGCGGCGCGCACGGCGGCGACCCGGCGGAGCGGCGGGTGATCCCACTGGACGCGGAGACCGTGGAGCGGCTGGGCGACGATGTCCTGCACGAGGTGATGCAGGCCGCGCTGCGCGGGAATCCGGCGGCACGCGGCGAACTCCTCGATCTGGCCGACCGCACGGCGGAAGGCGGAGAGCGGTTGGATCGGCTGTGGGGCGGCCTGGGCATGGACAGACTGCGCGGCGTCACCCCGAGGACCCGCCGGGTCGACTGGTGGCAGCGGTGGCTGACCGACGTGCTCGCCTCGAAGCTGAGCGAGAGCGAACGGCTGGTCTACCCGAAGAAGCACGGCGCGGTCATGCTGGCCCTCGGCCACCCCCCGATGCTGGCCCGGCGGGGCCCGGAGCGGACGAAGGTGGTCCTCATCGCCTTCGACACGTCGGGCTCGATGCCCGACCACGTGGTCGACTGGCTGACCACCCTGGTCGGCCGCACCGACGGGGTGGAGAGCCACTGGCTGAGTTTCGACGGCGTGGTGCTGCCGTTCGCCCCCGGGGAGCGGGTGGCGGGCGGAGGCGGCACCGACTTCCAGAACGTCGTCGACTACGCCGAAGGCCGGCTGGAGGTCGACGGCAAGCGGTTCGAGGCGGAACCCGACGCGATCATCATGGTGACCGACGGCCACGCGCCGCACGTCACTCCGGCCGCCCCCGACCGGTGGATCTGGCTGATCACCGACGGCGGCGACGACTGGCCGGACCACCACCGCCCGCCGATGGCCTGCCACCGGGTCACGTCCGGGCACTGACCGAGGAGAACCGAACAGTGGCGGCAGCGGAACGGTCCCCGGCGGGGGCGGAGAACGCTCCGGGAAGCGGCCTGGAGAAGTTCATCGACGCGATGGTCTCGACCGGGCAGACCGGGCAGATCTTCGGCGAGCACGGCATCGGCAAGACCTCCACGTTCGTCTCGTACGTGCCGAGGCGCTTTCCCGGCACCTCCCTCGTCGTCGTGCCCGCCGCCAACCTCTCGCCCGACGACCTGCTGGTGAACGCCCCGGTGCGCGACGACCGCAGCGGGGAGCTGGTGCTCCGCCAGCTCGTCATGCGGCAGCTCGTCCCGGGCAGGCCGTTCGTCCTGCTCATCGACGACTCGTTGCAGGCCGGCAACGCGGTGCAGTCCCAGCTGATGCAGATCGCCTGCAACTGGACCCTGGGCGAGCACGACCTGCGCGAACTCGGCTGCGTCGGGGTGTTCCTCACCGACAACGAGTCGCTCGCCGAGACCGGCGTCCGCCGGTCCGACCCGGCGATCCTGGACCGCATGGTCACCATCCGCCTGACCGCGAACGACACCGCGTGGAGGACGGCGCTGGCCGCACGGTATCCCGACTGGGATCTGCGCGAGGTGTTCCGCGACTGGGCCGCGCTCGCTCCGGAGCTGCGCCGCCTGCTCTCGCCGCGCACCCTCCAGCACGTGCTGGACTGCGCCCGCGCCGGCTTCCCGCTCGCCTGGGGACTGCCGATCCAGAACGGCGCCCGGCTGGCGCTGGCGGAGGAGGGCAGGGACGGGCGGCCGGGCCGGGACCGCACGGCGGAGGTGCTCGACGGCATCGCCGCGGCGGTCGGGGCGGCCAACCCCGCCACCGTCCCCGACCCGGTCCGCCGCATCCTGCGGGCCGCCATGGCCAACCGCTGGGCGGTGCTCCTCCAGGGCCCGCCGGGGTGCGGCAAGACCGAGATCACCAAGCAGGTCGCCCGGGAGGAGACGGGCCACGAGCCCGTCTACTTCTCGCTGCCGGTGACCAGCGTCGAGGACCTGTGCGTGCCGGTGCCCACCCCGGACGGGTCGCTGGAGGCCATGCTCGCCCGGTCGCTGCTCGACCCGAGGCCCAAGGTGCTGATCTGGGACGAGTACAACCGGCCGAAGGACAAGGCGGCCTTCGCCAGGCTCATGGAGATCACCCAGGAGTGGACGCTCGCCGGCCGGCCCCTCCCCGGCCTGCGCGCCCAGGTGGCGTTGCAGAACCCGCCCTACCACCTGGGCCGCAAGATGCTGGTGACCGGCAACAACGTGGCCCAGGCCAGCCGGTTCACGATCAGTTACGAGGTCCACCCGGACGACATCCCGGCCAACGAGTGGCTGATCTCGACCTACGGCGAGACGGCCGAGACGGTCCTGGAGTGGTGGAAGAACGACATCGACGACGAGGGGCGGGACTGGATCACCAAGCGCACCATGGAGCGGCTGATCAAGCTGCACGGGGCGGAGATGCCGCTGCGGCCGGCCCTGATGTATCTGGGCGACGGCGAGTACGCCCCGGTGCCGCTGTCCGGGCTGGAGGCGCGCCTGGCCGATCGCCGGCCGGTCGGCCTGGTGGAGATCGCCGAGAACTGCTCCGGCTGGGAGGCCCGGCTGTCGCGGGCGGCCGAGACGTCGCGGGAGGGCACCGACGACACCGACCTGGTCCACCAGGTGTTCTCCAACGCCGAGGTGTCGCAGCTGGAACGGCACCTCGACGTGGTGGCCCGGCTGCTGCCCCACCTGCCGCCGAAGCTGCGGGCCACCTACCTGGTCGGGCAGACCCAGGAGCGGCAGCGCTTCTGGATGGCGGCCCTGGCACGGATGGCCCGGCTGTCCGTGCCGGGCCGCGCCGCGGATCCCCAGGGCCCCGCTCCCGGGTCACAGCCGACAGGGGTCTGAGCGACCGGGTGACCGGTCCGCGAACGCCCTAGACCGGCGCGTGGTCGCGACGAGGCTCCTCGTCGGCGTCTTCGTCCTCGCCCTCCGCGTCGTTCTGGTCGTCCCCGTCGTCCCCGTCGTTCTCGTCGTCCTCGTCCTCCTCGGCGCACCCGCAGCCGCAGTCCTCGCAGTCCTCGACGCACACGCACTCGTCCTCGTCGCAGCCGCAGTCGCAGTCGCACCCGCATTCGCATCCGTACTCGCTGAAAACCTCCACGTCGAACTGACGGATCATGGGCACGGAAACGGTGGACTGCTCGTGCTTCGCGGTCCAGGTGTTGCGGAAGAAGTCGAACTTGAGGTGGTAGAGGCCGGGGGACTCGGTGAAAAGGATCGGCGGAACGAGGAAGTGGACCACGCCGACCTCGGCCGCGGCCGCGATGTAGGTCTCCGCACCCGGCAGGCGGGGGCCGCCCTGGCAGGCGGCGAAGTTCACCGGCGCCGGCGCCTCCTTGCCGAGCACGTGGATGCGGTTGCCCTCGACGACGAACATGTCCGGGTCGAGATGGACGTCCTGGCCGAGCATCAGCACGGGCGCGGGCATGATGTCGGCCTTCGCGGAGTCCTGCGCGCGCGTGTATTGCTTGATGATCTCCGCGTTGCGCGTGCTCTCGAAGTACGAGTCGATCACGCCCCCGCTGCAGATCCCGCAGGCGCAGTCGGGCAGCTCGTCGGTGGAGGGCGACTCCGGCTCCGGGAACAGCATGGACTTGTCGAACGGCGCGACCGGCGACTCCCCGCTCCCCTGCCCGAGGAAGTCCGGAATCCAGTCCGCGCCGTCGGCCTCGATCACCTCCGAGTCGCACAGGGCACGGAAGGCGTCGTCGCCCAGCTTGCAGTTGAAGTAGTCCAGAAGCGTGATGGCGGCGCATTCGGCGAGCGTCCGCCCGCCGCTCTTCGCGAACCAGAAGTCGTAGCCGTTCGCGACGAAGTCCACACCGCGGAACCGCTTGTGGACGAAGGGCCCGCCGCCGGCGCCGGCGGACAGGCCGTTCCAGTGCGCGGCGGCGACCTCGTTGTAGTAGGCGTCGGCGTGGCGAGCGAGTTCCGGGGCGAAGACGCTCTCGCCGGTCAGGTAGCAGGCCTTGCTGAACAGCGCGCCGATCTCGGGATCGTGCGCGACCTCCGGATCGGTGAAGACGAGCTCGGTGCGCAGGAAGACCTTGCGGCCGTCGCGGTAGGGCGCGCCCTCGTGCTCGTGGCGCTGATCGAAGATCACGCAGGTGAAGGGCTCGATCGTCTCGATCGCGGCGCCGCCTTCGAGGGCGAGGGCGGGTTCGGCCGAGCCGCCGGTGAGGTACAGCAGCACCGTGTGACGGGAGACGTGCCGGCGCGAGGCGTCGTAGTAGGGGGTGTCGCGGTGGCGGTGGAAGTTGGCGTCGCCCGGCTCGAAACGGTTGCAGCGGAACACCGGGTTCACATGCGAGAAGCCGTCGAGCGCCGACCGCGGCATCGCCTCGGCCACCGCGCCGGTGAGGGCCTCCGCCAGCAGCGCCGAGTGGAAGATGAACCGGTCGCCGCCCCGCGAGCCCGCGTTCAGCGGAGGCACGTACAGGTCCAGCGAGTCGAGCTGCTCCAGGCAGGCCCGGGCGGGCTCGGGGAGGCGCAGCGAGAACGTCTGGACGCCCTCGGCCACCTCGTGGCGCTCGTCCAGCCGGAGCTCCAGCGGGACGCCGGCGAACCGGTGGTCGAGCGGCAGGATGTTCTCGAACGTGCGGAACGAGAACTCGCGGGGATCGGCGAAGACCGCGGCGAGGTACGGCGCGTTCTCGCTCGGCCGTGCGAACAGCTCCCGGACACCGGCGTCGACGCGTTCGGCGTCCACGAACCGCACCGCCTTGAACCTCGCCGTCGGATGCCAGCAGACCGCCAGCCCGTCGATCGTCGTCGTGGGCTCGGCGTCGGTCGCGTCGACCAGGGCGCGGTAGCGGTCGACCTCTTCGGCGGGGGCCTCGCTCTTCGACAGGGCGAAGAAGCCGTCACGGAGCTCGGTGCTCACACGTTCCTCCAGTAGCTGCGCAGTCCGGGCGGGAGTTGGGGGGCGGCCCCGAGCATCTTCGCGCCGGCGTCTCCGACGTCGTCGCGGTAGAGCAGCAACCGCTCGAGCGAGCCGGCGAAGGGCGCGGCGAGCAGGTTCGCCACTCCCTCCGCGCCGATCTCGTTGTACCGCAGGTCGAGCTCGACCAGCCCGGTGAGGGGATGCAGCGCGCGCATGCCCTCCGCGGAGAGCAGGTTCCGCTGGAGGCGCAGGCGGCGGACGCCGGCGAAGCCCTGGGACGCCGCGAGGGCCGCCAGCCCGGCGTCGCCGACGCGGCTGTACCGCAGGTCGAGGGTCTCGGTCCGCCCCCGTCCCGCCGGGGAGCCGGCGCCGGACGCCTCCAGGCGGAAGTACGCCGAGACGGCGAGGGCCTCGGCGCCGAGGGCGCCGATGCGCAGGTACGAGAGATCGAGTTCGACGAGCCGGCCGAGGTCGAGCGTCGCGAGGGCGCCGGTGTCGATGGACGGGGAGGGGGACGGCGCCTCGTCGGCCTGGTCGTCCCACTCGTAGGCGTCCCGCTCCTGGACGTCGGAGGGCACGATCCGCAGCGCGGTGACGAAGGGAGCGTGCATGACCTGCTCGATCAGCGCGGGCGCGTCGTCGGACCATTCGACGGAGACCTTCGTGGCGAACCCGTACCGGCGCTCCAGGACGGTCGCCCCCTCCGGCAGCGCCGCGTCCCAGGCCGGCCGGTGCGCGTCCGCGAGCGCGGCGATCTCGCGGTCCAGCGCCTCGCGGTCGGCCGGGCGGAGGCGGTCGCGCCGCTGCTGGAGTTCGATGAGGGCGCCCCGGGCGTCGCCCTGTTCCCGGAGCCGGTCGCCGTAGGCGCGCCAGGAGGCGAGGTCGCCGGGGTCGTCCCGCAGTGTCTGTTCAAGGGCGGCAGCCTTCATTGGACGGACGCTAACAACCGGGGGCGACAGGATTCGCCTGGTTCGGGCGCACCGGGGCTGTTTTGTGATCTTGGCCGTCGCCCGCGCCGGTCCCGGTCCGCGAGAGACGGCGATGTCACACGATCGGGAGTTCGGTCTTAAATGGTGCGCATGCGCGACGACGATGTGCTGACCTGCCTGCGCGTCCTGGCGGAGCTGGCGGACGCGCCGGACGGCGACCCCGACGCGGCCCGGGTGCGGGCGGCCGCGGGCGCGTTCGTGCGGCGGACCCGGGAGCGCGAGCGGGCGGAGGCCCGGCGGCGGCGCGCGGCGGCCGACGCGCGGATGCTCGCCGCGACCGCCACCGGCGCGGCGGGACGCGTCGAGGGGCGCCCGCCGAGCCGCCGCCCGAGGCGGTCCCGTCCGAGGCGGTGACGGGCGGGCTGCGCGCCTGCTACGTCTGCAAGGCGCACTTCCGGGAGGCGGACGCGTTCTACCACCGGCTCTGCCCGCCGTGCGCGCGGGAGCACCGGAGGCACCGGCACGCGCGGGCCGACCTCGCGGGCCGCCGCGCGATCGTCACGGGCGGGCGGGTGAAGGCCGGGTTCGAGCTCGTGCTGAAGCTGCTGCGGGACGGCGCCGCCGTGACCGCCCTGACCCGGTTCCCCGCCGACGCGCGCCGCCGCTTCGCCGAGGTCGCCGACCGGGACGACTGGCACGACCGCCTCACCGTCGTGGGCATGGACCTGCGTGACCTCCCGTCGCTCGTGCGGTGGTGCGACGGGCTCGTCGAGGCCGCCGAGCCGCTCGACATCCTGGTGAACCTGGCCGCGCAGACGCTGCGGCATCCGCCGGAGTCGTACGCCGAACTCCTGGCGGGCGAGGGAGCGCCGCCTGAGGAGATCCCGGCGGGCGAGGGGCTCGCGGCGCCCGGCCCGCTGCCCGTCCCTCTCTGGACCGGCGCCGTCGACGTCGCGGGCCTGCTCCCCGACCCGTCCCCGGTCAACTCCTGGACCCGGCTGGTGCACGAGGTCGATCCCGTCGAGCTGCTGGAGGTCCAGCTCATCAACGTGACGGCGCCGTTCGTCCTGCTGGGGCGGCTGCGCCCCCTTCTTGAGCTCTCGCGGCATCCACGGCGGTACGTGGTGAACGTCTCGGCCGTGGAGGGGCAGTTCGACCGCGTGTACAAGGGCGCCGAGCATCCGCACACCAACATGGCGAAGGCGGCGCTGAACATGCTGACGCGCACGACCGCGTCGGAGCTGGCCGAGCACGGCGTGCACGTCACCAGCGTCGACCCGGGCTGGTTCACCGACCAGCAGCCGGAGCCCGCGCGGGCGCGCCGGACCGCCGCCGGGTTCCGCCCGCCGCTCGACGTCGTGGACGCCGCCGCCCGGATCTACCACCCGATCGTGCTCGGCGAGCGCGACGGCGACCCGCCGAGCGCCTGCCTGCTGAAGGACTACCAGGTCGTCAACTGGTGAAGGCCCGGCCCGCGGCGGCTCAGCCGGAGACGGCTCAGCCGGAGACGGCCCCGGCGGTCGCGAGCAGCTCGGGCAGCGTGCCGACGAACCCGTCCTCCAGCAGCTTCAGCGCCACCATCCACGCTTCGGGCCGCCCGCCGAGATGCCGGTCGACGTGCTCGGCGAGGCGGCGCAGCACCCGCGGGTCGGGCCTGCCCTCGACCTCGTCGAGGAAGGGATGGACCTCCAGCGCCATCAGGACGGCGTTGACGTTCGCCACCGCGAGCACGGCGTCGGCGGTGACCACCCCGTCTCCCGTGAACAGCCGTCCCGCTCGCTCGCCGTAGGCGAGCACCGGATCCCAGTGGTGCCACACGCCGGGTTCGCGGAGGCGGCGCGTGCGGCCGTGGCCGGTCTCGTCGACGAACGGCGGCGTCAGCGCGACGTCGCCGTCCAGCCCGAGCCGCGCCCTGACCTGCGCCGTACCGCGCAGACCCGGGATCCACAGCGTCTCGGCGACCGCCCGCAGCGTCCTGTCCGGAAGGGTCGCGGTGACGAAGTCGGCGGTCAGCGTCCCGGCGGCGAAGCCGTTCCCGGCGACCTTGACGATGACGTCCGGGCCCGCCCCGGCCGCGGCGAGGTCGGCGAGCACCTCGGGCGCGGGGTCGGGCAGCAGCGCGGCCAGGTCCGGGTGGTCGGCGACGACGATCCGCACGAGGTCGAGCGGGACGTCGGTGCGGCGCGTCACGAACCGGGCCGCGCGCAGGGGCCACGGCCCTTCCGCCGCCCGGCGGCGGGGCTCGTCGGCCAGCACCGCCTCCCAGCCCACGCGCGGGATGCCGGGACGGCGGCGGTTCACGACCGTCCGGACGAGCGGCGCCCCGCGCCACGGCTCGCAGCCGTCCACGTCGGCGATCTCGGCGACCGAGCGGAGGAACTCGGGCCGCCGCACCCGCCCCGACAGCTCCCGCAGCCGCCGCTCCCCCTCCTCGCTCGCCAGTGCCGCCTGCGCGTACGCCAGCACGCTGGGCTCGGACTCCCCCGGTCCCCACCGGAACGCGGGCAGCCGCCCGTCCTCGACGAGCCGCCGGATCTCGTCCCGCCGGCCCGCCTCCAGAAGCGTCCGGCAGGCCAGGACGGCGCCGTGCGGATCGGCGCCCGCGCCGAGGTAAAGCAGCGCGCCCCCGGCGAGCTCCGGGTCGGCCGCGCACAGCAGCGCGTGGTCGAGCGACTCCTGCCCCGGCGTGGACAGCAGGGTCTCCCGCACCCCGGCGGGCAGCGGCACCGGCGTCGCGCCGTCCCGCCGGGAGGTCTGGTGGGCGAGCTGGCGGCGCAGGTTCCGCGGGATGCGCCCGAGGGCGCCTTCGGCGGTCAGCAGGGCCGCGTTGACCTCGGGGTCGTCCAGGTCGAGCAGCCGCCCCAGCAGCTCCGGCGGGTCGTCCGCGAGCACCGCGTGCCGGACGAGCAGGTCCAGGTCGCCGGACCGGCCGCGCCGAAGCAGCGCTTCGAGGACGACCCGGTTCGGCCCCCCGAAACTGTGCATCGCGGTCTCGACGCGGCTCTTCGGGAGATGGCCGAGCAGCGCGTCCATCTCGCCGGGGGTCGCGAAGCGGAGCAGGCCGGCCGTGCAGTTGGCGATGTCGAAGGCTATGGTCCTGGAAGGGAAGGCCATGAGGCGCCACCGTAGCCGAAAGGTCATTCCGACCGGACCCGGTGGCAGGCCATTCCCCGCCGCTCCGGCCACTCGTCGCCCCCGGAGGTGATCAGCCAGATCCACTTCCCCGGGTCCGCGGGGAGGACCGGGTCGGCGAACCCGTCGGTCACTACGATGACGGCGTCCGCGGGCTCGTCCCGTCCCTCCACGTGCCGCCGGACGGCGTCGAAGTCGGTCCCGCCCCCGCCGCGGAGCGGCTCCCCGGGGCGGAAAGGCTTCACGGAGCCGTCGAACGCCACCCACTCGGCCTCGGCCCCGTCGATCCGGCCGACCAGCTCGCCCAGCCACTCGACGACGCCGTCCGGCATCGACCCGGACGTGTCCAGTGCGATGACCAGCGACTTCACCCGCTGCTGCCCGCGCCGGGCCAGCATCGGCTCGTGCCCGAGCGCCGCCAGGACCGCGCCGCGCTTCTTCGGGTAGACGAGCCGCTCCCCCTCCCGCAGCTTCGAGGCGAGCACGTCCACGAGCCACCGCTGCCACCACTCCACCCGCCGCGTGGCCGAGGTGGCGCCCCGCAGCGCGTGCGCCCCGAGGTCATCCCAGATCTTGTCGACGCCCTCCGTGGCCCCCTCGGTGCGCCGCAGCAGGTCGAGCAGTTCGCCGCGCGCCACCCGGTCGCCGCGCCGCGCCGCGATGAGCACGCTGCGCAGCACGTCGTTCCCGATCCGCCCGACCGCCTCCTCGTCGAGCGCGTCGACGTGCACGTGGACGCACCCGGCCCGCCCGGTGCCGGGCGGGTTCCGCATCCGTCCGAGTTCCCGGTAGACGCTCATGTCCGTCTCGACCCACTCCTCGAACGCGAGCGGCTCGACGCCCTGCTCCCGCAGGTCGTCGGCGTAGGACCCGTACACGCCGCGCGGCGAGATCCCCACGGGCGCGCCGCCGATCTCGGGCAGCCCGGCTCCGAGCCGCACCATCGCGACATGGTTGATCGTGACCTCGCACGCCAGCGTGAAGACCGGGTCGCTCCGCAGGACGGCGTCCGCGAAAAGGTGCCGCTGGACGAGGTGCCGGGCCTCGTGGAACAGGACGAACCGCACCCCCTCGCTCCCGATCCCCACGAAGAACTCGGGGTTGTACAGGAGCAGGCAGGACCCGTCCCCGGACGCGACCACGGCCGCCGTGTCCACCGCCGTGGTCGGCAGCTGGTGGTGGCACTTGCTGAACAGCCACGACGCGACGGCGCTGTGCGCCATCCCCAGTTCGAGCAGCGCCCGCTCCTTGAGCAGCCGCGCCGCCTCCACGATCTCCTCGTCGGCGGGCCGCCACCGCTCCAGCGCCCGCCGGTCGGCCAGCTCGACGACCGGCGCCCGCGGCCGCCCGACCTCTCCGTACCCCACCCCTCAACCCTCCCAGCGACCGGCACCGCGATCCACGCGTTTACGAAGGCCCCGGAAGTTCAGGCGGCCAGCCCGGCCGTGTGGCGCATCGCGTCCCGCGCCCGGTCCGCGGCCGAGGGGTCGTCCAGCAGCTGGATCTCCTGGTTGGCCGCCATCGACAGGCCCGTCAGGGCGGCGGCGACCTCTTCCGCGGGACGGTGCGGGCCCGGCAGCGCGGCCTGGGCGGCGGCGACCTCCGCCGCCAGCGCCCGGCGGTTGGACGCGACGATCCCGCGCAGCCGGTCGCGCAGCGGGCCCGGCCGCCCGTCGAGCTCGGACGTGGCGGCCGTGACGAAGCAGCCCCCGGGGAACGGGCAGTCGGCCAGGTAGCCGACCCACCCGTCGATCAGCCTCCCCAGACGCTCCGGGCCGGGCGGCAGGCCCTCCAGGGGGGCGGTGACCGCCGCGCGGAAGACCTCGCAGGCCTGGTCGAGCGCGGCCATGAGCAGCCGCTCGCGCGACCCGAACGGACCGACCACGCCCGCCTTGCTCATGCCGAGCCGCTGCGCCAGCGAGCCGACCGTCAGCCCCTCCAGGCCCGACCGCGAGGCGTCCCGCACCGCCGCGTCCACGATCCGCCGGCGCGTCCGGGCGGCTTCGGCCGCCGAGTGACGAGGAGACATGGCGCCAGAATAGCGAACGCGCGTACGCTATGGTTTTGGCGAACGACCGTTCGCCAACGATGGGACGCGACATGCCCGACCTGCTCAGCCTCGACGCCATGGCACTGGCCCTCATCGGTCACGACGTGGCACTGATCCCCGACGCCGCGATGGAGGCCCCGACCCCCTGCGACGGATGGACGGTCACGGACCTGCTCCACCACATGAACGAGCGCCACGAGGCCATCGCGCGGACCGTCCTGCCGCCCCTCGAACCGGGCGGCGACCCCCGCGACGACTTCGCCCTGTTCGCCGCCCGCTGCCTCGCCGTGCTCGAACGGGCGGGCGAGACCGTCGCCATGCCCCGCCTGGGCCCGGTGCCGACCGAGTGGGTCCTCGGCATCCACGCGGTCGACATGCTCGTCCACCGCTGGGACCTGGCGCGTGCGCTCCGGACCGCGCCCGCCGCGCCGTCCCGGCTCACCGAGGCCGCGCTGCCCCTCGCCCGGGCCAACACCGCTCCGGGCGGTCCCCTCAACGGGCCCGGCGGCGCCTACCGCCCGCCCCTCGCCGAGGACCCCTCCCGTCCCGCGATCGACAACATCGTCGCGCTCCTGGGCCGCGACCCGAGCTGGACCGCGCCGGCCTGACGGGGTCAGCCGTCGCCGAGGAGGAGCCGGCCCGCGCGTTCGACGACCTCGGTGCGCGTGCGGGCGCCGTGGTCGGCGGCGAGGAAGTGGCTGCCGACCAGGAGGCAGAAGGCGAGCATGCTGCGGGCCTCGACCTCGCCCGGGTCCGAGCAGAAGGTGCCGAACAGCTCGCGCAGGTAGTCCATGCGCTCGTTGTCCACGCGGCGCACGCGCTCGGCGACGGCCGGGTCGCGGCGGGCCCAGTCGCGCATGGCGAGGTCGATGTGCAGGTGGTCGCCCGCCCGGATGAGCATGCCCGCCCGCCTGATCTTCGCGCGGGCGTCGCCCCCCTCGCGCTCCACCCGCTCGCGCAGGTCGTCGACGGACTGCCGCTCCCAGTGGTCGAGCATGGCGGCCAGCAGCGCCTTGCGGTCGGGGAAGTGACCGTAGAAGCCGCCCTTGGTGACGCCGAGCGCCTGGGCGAGGGCCTCGACCCGGACCGCGCCCGGCCCGCCGGCGGCGAGGGCCTTCAGGCCCTGCTCGATCCAGCTGCTGGGCGGCGTGCGCATCACGGCGGGCATGGTCCATTATCGCCTCCCCTCCGCGACCCGATTCATACGGTGCCGTATATTTGGATGCGAGGCGGACGCGACGGAGCGCCCGCCGACCGAGGAGGTGGCTTGGCGTTGAAGCTCCCCGCGAGCGCGCACACCGACCGTCCCTGGCGGATCCACGAGATCGCGCCCGACTTCCGGCTTGAGGACGTGTGGGCCCTGCCCGCCACCGGCGGCCCGGACGACTTCCCCGAGCTGCTGGAGCAGATGACCTCCGGCGAGAACCCCCTGCCCGGCGTCGCCGGCGTGCTCCTTGCCATCCGCAGGCGGCTCGGGCGGCTGCTCGGCTGGGACAAGGAGGGCTCCGGGCTCGACGGGCGGGTGCCGTCGCTGCGCGACCGGCTGCCGGACGATCTGCGCGACCGCCCGGCGGGCCCCGCGCCCCGTTCGCTGTCGTTCCGGCCGCTCTACCTGACCGGGGACGAGTGGGCGGCCGAGATGGCCAACCGGACGGTGCACGGCGTGATGCACCTCAGCTGGGTCCCGGACGGCTCCGGCGTCCACCGCGCGCACATGGCCGTCCTGGTGAAGCCGAACGGCCTGTTCGGCAGGGCCTACATGGCGGCGATCCTGCCGTTCCGGTACACCCTCGTCTACCCGGCGCTGATGCGGACCATCGGACGCGCGTGGAAGGCCCGCGAGGCGAAGCCGGCCTGACCCCTGGCGCGGAGCGGCCCCGTCCTCGCGGGGGCAGAAGAGGACGGGGCCGCGAGCCGCGCGGATGCGGGCGACGCCCTTCCGCGCGGCGGCTCTCGGTGCCGGGCTCCTAGTGCTCGCCCGCCGGCTCGGCGCCCGCGCCGGTGAGGGAGCGGACCTCGATCTCGGCGTACTTCTCCGCGTTGAACTCCTTGCTGAGCAGCGTCCCGATCCAGCCGCACAGGAACCCGAACGGGATGGAGACGATCCCGGGGTTCTCCAGCGGGAACCAGCTGAAGTCGGAGTCGGTGAACAGGGCCTTCTCCGAGCCCGACACGACCGGCGAGAACGCCACCAGGAAGATGGCCGAGCCGAGTCCGCCGTAGATGGCGGAGACGGCGCCGGTGGTGTTGAACCGCTTCCAGAACAGGCTGTACAGGATCGCGGGGAGGTTCCCGGACGCCGCGACCGCGAAGGCGAGGGCGACGAGGAACGCCACGTTGAGGCGCTGCGCGTAGATGCCGAGGACGATCGCCACGGCGCCGATCACGAACGCGGAGATGCGGGCGACCCGCACCTCGTCCCGCTCCGACGCCTTGCCCTTCTTGAACACGTGGGCGTACAGGTCGTGGGAGAACGACGAGGACGAGGCGAGCGTGAGGCCCGCCACGACCGCGAGGATCGTCGCGAACGCGACCGCCGCGATGACCGCGAGCAGGATCGTCCCGCCCGCGTCCCCGAAGACGATCTCGCCGATGCGCTGGGCGAGCTGCGGGGCGGCGGTGTTGCCGGCCGGGTTCGCCTTGGCGATCTCCTTGGACCCGACGAGCGCCGCGGCGCCGAAGCCGAGGACCAGGGTGAGCAGGTAGAACACCCCGATGATCCCGATGCCCCACAGCACCGACTTGCGGGCGTCGCGGGCCGTCGGGACCGTGTAGAAGCGGATCAGGATGTGCGGCAGCCCGGCGGTGCCGAGGACGAGCGCGAGGCCGAGGCTGATCAGGTCGAGCTTGCCCTCCAGGCCCTGCTCCGCGGTGGCGTAGCGCAGCCCGGGCTCCAGGAACTCGCCGCCCTTGCCGCTCTGGTCGGCGGCGTCGTTCAGCAGGCTGGACAGGTTGAACCCGAACTTGCCCAGCACCAGCAGCGTGATGAGGGTGGCGCCCGTCATCAGCAGGACGGCCTTGACGATCTGCACCCAGGTGGTGCCCTTCATCCCGCCGAACACCACGTAAACGATCATCAGCACGCCGACCAGCGCGATCGTCGCGCCCTTGGCGAAGTCGCCGGTGAAGCCGAACAGCAGCGACACCAGGGCGCCCGCGCCGACCATCTGCGCCAGCAGGTAGAAGATCGACACGACGATGGTGGAGACGCCGGCGGCGGTGCGGACCGGGCGGGGGCTCATCCGGAACGCCAGCACGTCCGCCATCGTGAAGCGGCCGGAGTTGCGCAGCAGCTCGGCGACGAGCAGCAGCGCCACGAGCCACGCGACGAGGAACCCGATCGAGTACAGGAACCCGTCGTAGCCGTACAGGGCGATCAGCCCGGCGATGCCGAGGAACGACGCGGCGGACATGTAGTCGCCGCCGATCGCGATGCCGTTCTGCGCGCCGGAGAACGACCGACCGCCCGCGTAGAAGTCGGTGGCGTTGCGGGTGTTGCGGCTCGCCCACACGGTGATCGCCAGGGTGGCCGCCACGAAGACCAGGAACAGGATGATCGACAGGGTCTCGTTGCTCATGTGGCGTCCTCCGCGGCCGGGGCCGACTCCGCCTCGATGCGGGCGCGGATCCCGTCGGAGACGGGGTCGAGGCGGCGCTCGGCGTGCCGCGCGTACAGGTAGGCGATGAGGAAGGTCGAGACGAACTGGAGCAGCCCGAACACCAGGGCGACGTTGACGGCCCCGAACAGCTCGGTGCCCATGAAGTCCCGCGCCCACCCCGACATGACGACGTACAGCAGGTACCAGCTGAGGAACGCCGCGGTCATCGGGAACACGAAACGGCGGAATCTGCGCCGGAGTTCCTGGAACTCCGCAGTGCCCTGGAACCGTTCATAGACGGTGCCGGTGGCGCTCTTGTCGACGGACACGCCCACCCCTCCTCGGTTGTGACGCCGGTCACGCGCAACCGTAAAGATCCTGCTGGGAGTGGACGAGGGGTCCGCGCCAGGGCTGCGGCAAGCCGCCGCTCACCGTCGCCCAAAGGTCGCCCCCGTCGCCGAGCGGTCGTTCTCGCGCGACGAACGGTCACACCCGCTTGGGCCTCCACGTGCCCCGGTCGACGTCGAGCGACTCCGGCGTGTGCAGCCGCACCATCATCCGCGCGACGCCGCGCGGGGTCCGTCCGGGCGTGCACAGCGACACCAGGACCATGACGGTGAAGGCGATCGGCACCGTCCAGGCCGCCGGCTGGGCGAGCAGCGCCCCGAGCAGCCCGGACGGCGGCCCGGCGGCGATCGTCACCACCACCGCCGTGCCGGCGAGCGCGCCGCCGAGGACGAGCCCGGCGAGCGCGCCCGGCACGGTGAGCCGCCGCCACCAGACGCCGAGGACGAGCAGCGGGCAGAACGTGGACGCCGCGACGGCGAACGCCAGCCCGACGACGTCCGCGACGGCGAGGGACCGGGCCGCGATCGCCAGGCCCAGCGGGACGGCGAGGGCGAGCAGCGTTCCGACGCGGAACGAGCGGACGCCGCCGCGCAGGATGTCCTGCGCCAGCACCCCCGCGACCGACACGGTGATGCCGGACGACGTCGACAGGAACGCCGCCACCGCCCCGCCCGTGACGAGCGCGCCCAGCAGGTCGCCGCCGAGCCCGCCGACGAGCCGTCCGGGCAGGGTGAGGACGACGGCGTCGGCCCGCCCGGTCATCAGCAGTTCGGGGGTGTAGAGGCGCCCGAGCACCCCGTACAGGGCGGGCAGCAGGTAGAAGGCGCCGAGGAGCGTCAGCACCACGACCGTCGTCCGGCGGGCGGTGCGCCCGTCCGGGTTGGTGTAGAAGCGGACGAGGACGTGCGGGAGCCCCATCGTCCCGAGGAACGTGGCGAGGATCAGCGAGTAGGTGGCGTAGAGGGAGTGGTCGCGCCCGTCCAGCGGCAGCGCCCACTCCCGTCCGGTGGTGGCGGGGCGCCCGCTGACGTGCGGGACGTCGGCGCCCGCCGGGAAGGTGACGGACGTGTCCTCGCCGAAGAGGTGCGTCCCGGGCCCCAACGCGAGAGGGACGCGCGAGTAGGCGCGCCCGTCCACCCGTCCGTCCACGGTCACCTGCACGGGCGCCGCGACGTCGACGGTGGTCGCCGTCCCGACCGAGACGGTCGTGCGGTCGCCGAACCGCGGGGGGACGTCGGGCGACAGGCCGGGCGCGCCGTCGTACCGCCACGCCATCAGCAGGAACACCAGCGGCACGGCCAGCGCGGTCAGCTTCAGCCAGTACTGGAACGCCTGCACCATCGTGACGCTGCGCATGCCGCCGACCAGCACGTTCGCCGCCACGACGACCGCGATGAGGACGCCGCCCGTCCACACCGGCGCGCCCGTGACCGTGCGCAGCACCAGTCCGGCGCTCTGGAACTGGGGCAGCAGGTACAGCCAGCTGATGAGCACCACGAACACGCTCGCGACGCGGCGCACCGCCATCGACTCCAGGCGCGCCTCGGCGAAGTCCGGCAGCGTGTAGGCGCCGGAGCGGCGCAGCGGCGCCGACACCAGCACGAGCAGCACGAGGTAGCCGCCCGTCCAGCCGACGGGCAGCCACAGCATGTCGGCGCCGTAGGCGAGGATCAGCCCGGCGATGCCGAGGAACGAGGCGGCCGACAGGTACTCCCCGCCGATCGCCGACGCGTTGCGCAGCGGCGTCACCGTCCGGGACGCGACGTAGAAGTCGGACGTCGTGCGGGAGATCCGCACCCCGAGCACGCCGACGAGCATGGTCGCGACGACGACCAGCAGCACGCCCGCGAGCCCGTACGCGGCGCTCACAGCCGGTCGGCCCGGTCGACGAGGTCGGCGAAGTCGTCCTCGTTGCGCTCGGCCTGCCGGACGTACCACCAGCCGCAGGCGACGAACCACGGGTACATCAGCCCGCCGAGCAGCACCCACGGCAGCGGCAGCCCGAGCACCTCCTGCTCGCGCACCGCGGGGACGAGCGCGAACAGCAGCGGCAGGCCGAGCACCACCACGGCGAGGACCAGGCACAACCGGGCCGCGAGCCGCCACTGGGCGCGCACCAGCGACCGCATGTACGCCTCGCCGAGCCCGGTCTGCTCGTCGATCTCCCGCGTCACCGGGTACCGGGGCCGCCGGACGGCCCGGGTCCGCGGCCCGGTGACCAGCGTCCGCCCGGGCGCGACGTCCCCGCCCCGCCGGCGGGGCGCGTCCGGCCCGCTCAGGGGGACCGCCTCGCCCGGCGGACGAGCAGGTCGCGCAGCTCGCGCACGTGCCGGCGGGCGACGGGCAGCTCGGCGCCGCCCACGACCACCGTCCAGCGCCCCGAGTCGAGCCGCAGCTCCGTGATGGCCGCCAGCGCCACGAGATGGCTGCGGTGCACCCGGACGAACCCGGCGCCGCTCCACCGCTCGCTCAGCGCGGCGAGCGGGATCCGCACCAGATGGCTCCCACCGGAGGTGTGGAGCCGCGCGTAGTCGCCCTGCGCCTCGACGTACAGGACCTCGCCGGGCGTGACGAACCGCGTCACGCCGCCCAGCTCGACGGGCATGGCCTCCGGCTCGGACGGCTCCGGCGCGGCGTCGGCCTCCCCGACGGCCTCCATGACCCGGCGGATCGCCACGGCCAGCCGCTCCGGCCGCACCGGCTTGAGGATGTAGTCGGTCGCCTTGATCTCGAACGCGTCCACGGCGTGCTCCTCGTAGGCCGTCACGTAGACGATCTGCGGGGCGCGGGCGAACTGGGCGAGGACGCGGCCGAGCACGGTGCCGTCCAGGCCGGGCATCCGGATGTCGAGGAAGACGGCGGCGACGGGGCGCCCCTCGGCGAGGGCCCGGTCGAGCTTGCGGAGCGCGGCGGCCCCGTCCCGGGCCGTGTCGATCTCACCGATGCGCGGGTCGGCGCGCAGCAGGTGGACGAGGTCGTCGAGCGCGGGCGCCTCGTCGTCCACCGCCAGGACACGCAAGGCTCCGCACCGTCCTTCCCACGTCGTCCGCCACATTCCAGTCAAACCACCGCACCGCGTCAAGAGGCCGTGACACCGGGGCGGTACTTCGGCACCCGCACCGTGATCTTCGTCCCGGCGCCCGGCCCGGTCTCCACCGCGAGGCCGTACTCGTCCCCGTACACCTGCCGGAGCCGCGCGTCGACGTTGGCGAGCCCGATCCCGGCGGCGTCGTCGGCGGACGGCTCGGGCCGCTCCCCCGACAGCAGGCGGCGGACGTCCTCGGGATCCATGCCGATCCCGTCGTCCTCCACACTGATCACGCAGTCGGCCCCGGCGTCCTCCGCGATGATCGTGATCAGCCCGCGCTCGGACCGGTCCTGGAGCCCGTGCCGGACGGCGTTCTCCACGAGCGGCTGCAGGCAGAGGAACGGGACGGCCACCGGCAGCACCTCGGGCGCGATCCGCAGCGTCACCCGCAGCTCCTCACCGAACCGGGCCCGCTGGAGCAGCAGGTACCGGTCGATCGAGCGCAGCTCCTCGGCGAGCGTCGTGAAGTCGCCGTGCCGCCGGAACGAGTAGCGGGTGAACCCGGCGAACTCCAGCAGCAGCTCCCGCGCCCGCTCCGGATCGGACCGGACGAACGAGGCGATGGTCGTCAGCGAGTTGTAGACGAAGTGCGGCGAGATCTGCGCCCGCAGCGCCCGCATCTCCGCCTCCATCAGCAGCGTCCGCGAGTGGTCGAGCTCGGCGAGTTCGAGCTGGGCGTCCACCCACTGCGCGACCTCCTCGGCGGCGCGGATCAGCCCCGCGGGAACGTCCTCCCCGTACGCGGCCAGCGTCCCGACCACCCGGTCGTCGGTGGCGAGCGGCACGACCACCACCCGGCGGATCGGGCAGTCGAGCCGGTCGCACTCCACGTCGTGCACCTGCGTGCGCCCGCTTCCGCGCGTGACCTCGGCATGCCCCGGCCCGTCCGCCGCGTGGTGGTCGTGCTCCCCGTCCCAGGCCAGGAGCCGTTCCCCGTCGGTGATGGCGAGCGCCTCGCATCCGAGCAGCGCCCGCAGATGCCGGGCCGCCTTCTGCGCCCCCTGCTCGGTCAGCCCGCCCCGGAACGCCGGCGCCGCCCGCGAGGCGGTGTGCAGGGTCTCGAAGGTCGCCCGCCGCTCCGGCCCCCCGAGATCCCCCCGCCGCCGATGCCGCCGCCCCCACAGCAGCGCCGGCACCCAGGTCACCACCAGCGCCGCGGCCACGGCGACGACCACACTCATCCGGCAAACCTACGCCGAACCGGGCCATCCTCCGCCTTCTCGCCCACTTTACCTACTTGGAAAACCTTTAATTATCTCGATATCCAGTGCGTGTGACAAGCCCCACAACCGCCACATTTTTCTTACCTAAAGCTTGCTGCCCGACGCCGCACCGGACAGTCCTGCGTGAACGCCTGGTGCCGCGCCTCGAACGCGGGCCAGCAGACAAACTGGGGAGACACAACGTGCTTTTGATGGAGCCGAAGCTCGAGTCGCAGTCCGACCTGCCGCCCGAGAAACCGTTCGACCAGCCGCCCGAGTCCTCCAATCTTCCGATATGCATGGGGGACTGCCCTTCGAGCCCGGATGGCAACCACAACCTGGTGGACCACCACACGAGGGGTTTCAAGATCTGCACGTACTGCAATGGGGTCTACTACGGGTAAACAACTGCTTTCAAAGCTCTTCTCTCGATGAATCTCGGGAGCTCCTATAAGGGGGTCCTGGCCGTCATGCGGCCAGGACCCCTTTTGCCATGGCCGCTCAGCTCATGTGTGGGTCTGGAACCAGCGGAGCGTGTCGGGCAGGGCGCGGTGGAGGGTGGCGAAATGGCCGGTGCCGGCGCCGTAGTCCACGACCTGCGGCCGGGTCCCGCGGGCGCGGAGGGCGCGGACGCAGTCGCGCGTGTTGCCGAAGGTGACCTGCTCGTCGCCGGAAGCGCCGTAGAGCCTGACCGGGGCGTCCGGAGCCCAGTCGCAGGTGCCGTCGGCCGCGCGGATCGCCCGCGACAGGGCCCCGGAGGGGTGCTTGAGCCGGCGAAGGTAGCGCGGGGTCATCAGTTGCTCAGGGCCGGCGGGGAGCTGCGGGAAGATCTCCGATTCGTCGTGGCCGCCGTCGAAGAGCTGCTCCACGGTGGTGTCATAGGGCGCCCGGAAGACGTCGGAGGGCGTCTCGTACAGGTGGTGGAGCCGGTTCCAGGACACCGTGGCATAGGCGAGGTTGAACGCCGACACGCGCGGGTCCAGCGGGCTCTGGGCGCGCAGGGTCTCGGGGAGCTGCGCGCGCCGCAGGTCGTACGGCCCGCTGATCGGGGCCAGCGCGCCGAGCCGCAGGTGGGAGTCGGCGCCGCTTTGCAGCCGGCGTCCCAGCGCCATGGCGGCCTGGCCGCCCTGCGAGAAGCCGGTCACCAGCACCCGCCGCTCCAGCTCCCTGCCTTGCCGGGCGGCGACGGCGCGGGCGGCGCGGAGCATGTCCAGCGACGCGGACGCTTCCGACGCGGCGTCCAGATAGGGGTGCGCCCCAGGCCCCTCACCGAGGCCGAGGTAGTCGGGAGCGACCCCGGCGTATCCGGCGGCGGCGTAGTAGACGGCCGCGATCCTGCTCTGCCCGTCCGCGGCGACCGAGCCGGCGGTACTGCGGCCCGCATGGGTCCCGTGGGTGAAACTGACGGCCCGCAACGCCCCGGCGGTGTCGCTGGGCAGGACGACGACGCCGCTGGCGAGGGTGGGCCGACCGGTCGCGGAGACGGTGCGGTAGAGGACCTTGAAGCCGCTCACCCCGCTCCGCGGCCCCGGAGACGCCAGCCCCTCATCGCCCAGGTAGTCGCGGACCTGCGCCCGCGACATGCCGATCACCGGCGTCACCGAGACCACCGTCCCCCGCCCGCCGGCGGCGTCCGGTGTTCCGGCGGCGGCCACCGCATGCCTCCCGGACTGCGCGGCGCACCCCGCGCCCGACACGACCAGCACGGCACCGAGCAGAACCCGCGAAACGCGGCCGCCCACAGAGCTCATTGTCATGCCCACGACGCTAGAAAGGCGGCTGCAACCCGACCATCGGCCTACACACCCGAAGGCCGGTGAACAAAGCCCTCTCAAGAGGTGTATCCAGCCACACCCCCGAAATACCGCCCGCTCCCCCCAGCAGCGAAGGCCCGGCGGGGCGTCCGGCATGCTGGCGTCTGAGCGCTTGGAGGAGCCTTGGACTCGATTCCGGAACGGATGTCCGATCACTGGTGGTGGTTGCCGGGGATGCGGCCTGGGCGGCGGATGCTGCTCTGGCACATCCTGGTCGACGGGCAGCCGGAGGTGGGCGGCCTCGTCCGGCTCTACCAGGAGAAGCTCGCGGGGGTGGGCGGGCTGGATCTCATTCCCGCCGAGTGGCTGCATATGACCACGCAGATCGTCGGGTTCGAGGACGAGATCCCCCGCGAGCGGGTCGAGGCGCTCGTCGCGGGCGTCGGCCGGCGTCTGGGCGCCGTCGCACCGATCGAGGTGGAGGTCGGGAGGTTGTGGGTCCACGGCGAGGGGGTGGCGCTCGGCATCCGTCCGGAGCGGGGGCTCGATCCTGTCCGGCAGGCGATGCGCCGGGCCGCCGCCGAGACCGCGGGCGTGCATCCGCTCGACGGCGAGGCCGGCTGGACGCCGCATGTCTCCGTCGCCTACAGCAACGCCGACGGGCCCGCCGCGCCCATCGTCGAGGCACTCGACCAGCGTCCCGGGCCGGTTCCCCTGCGTGTCGCCCGGGTGCATCTGGTCGCCCAGGTGAGGGACGGGCATCTCTACCGGTGGGAGCCGCTCGCCGAGGTCGCGTTGGGCTGACGCCCGGCCGGGGTTCGGCCGGGCGTCACCCGTGCGGTCAGGGCAGGTCGAGGGCGGTGGCCAGGTGGTCCAGGTGGAGGTCGGCGTCGCCGAAGGCCAGGGACGCCGCCAGTGCGTGTTCGGAGAACAGGTGCAGATCGTGTTCCCGGGTGAAGCCGATCGCGCCGTGCACCTGGTGGCCCAGGGCGCAGACGCGTTCGTACGCCTCGCTCACCCAGGCCTTGGCCATGGAGACCTGTTGCGCGGCTTCCCGGTTCGCCGAGAGGAGCCAGATGGCCTCGTAGGCGGTGAAGCGGGAGCCCAGGACGTCGATGGCCATGTTCGCGCAGTGGTGTTGGACGGCCTGGAACGAGCCGACCGCGCGGCCGAACTGCTCGCGTTCCGTGGCGTACTGGACCGTCATGTCCAGGACGTGCTGGGCCGCGCCGACCATTTCCGCGCAGGTGGCCGCCGCGCCGAACAGGGAGATCGCGTCCGCGGCGGCCGGCCCCAGCGCGGCTTCGCCGGGGACCCACAGGCCGTCCAGTTCGGCGTGGCAGGGACGGTCGTGGCCGATCGTTCCGAGCGGTCTCAGGGTGACGTCGGCGGCGTCCGCCCAGAAGGCGTGCGGCTCGCCGTCCAGGCGCGCCACCAGCAGGATGTGCGCGGCGGACGCGGCGAACGGGACGAACGCGGCCGTACCGTCGAGGACGTAGCCGGAGTCGGAGCGTGTCGCGACCGGCCCCTCGCCGGGGCGGTCCCAGGGAAGCGGCGCGGCCGTGACGATCTGGCCGTCCGAGATGGCGTTCAGCCAGCGCTCCTTCTGCGCGGACGTCCCGAACCGCGCGACCGGCATGCCGCAGCACGCGACCGTGGCCAGGAGCGGGCTCGGGACCTGCGCGTACCCCAGTTGCTCGAACAGCAGGCAGACGTCCAGGAAGTCGCCGCCCACGCCGCCGTGCTCCTCGGGGAGGGCGAGGCCCGGCCAGCCGAGCTCGACCATCTCCTTCCAGAGCGGCGCCGAGTGGCCGGCGGGGTCGCCGGCGAGGGCCCGCGCGCCCGCCGTCGCGGCCTTGGACTCCAGGAGTTCGCGGGCCGTGGCGGCGATCAGCTCCTGGTCCTCGGTCAGGCTCAGGTCCATGGCGGCGGCACCTTGTCCGAGCGGACCCACACGCCCGGCCGCTCCTCCCAGAACAGCTGGACGAGGATGCCGCCGGTGTGCTTCGGGTGGATGAACGTGTGCTTCCAGGCGGCGCCGTCGGTGACGCCCTGCTCGTCGTCGAAGGTGGGGACGTCGTGGTGGCCGCAGGCCGCCAGGGCCGCGTCCCAGTCGGCCACCTCGAAGGTCACGTGGTGGGCGCCCGGGCCGCCGCGCTCCAGGAAGCGGTCGATGAACGAGTCCTCCCCGCGCGGCATGATCACTTCCCAGCAGATCGTCGAGCCGGGGATGTTGAGGACGAGGTCCGCCATGTCGGGGTGCTCCTCGTCCGCCGTCCGCCAGACCTGCACGAACCCGGCGAGGTCGCGGTACCAGCGGGCGAGGACGTCCCGGTCGTGGAACGCCTGGCAGATGTGGTCGAGCGCCACGACGCCGAGCGACGGGCCGTCCGGTTCGGACGCCTGCGCGACCGAGGCCGGGGTGTCGCCGCACATGTCCAGGCCGCCCGGCCCGCGGAGCCGCCACAGCACTCCGGGGCCGTGCTCGGGCGGGCTCAGCGACGCCTCCAGCCAGCGTCCCCACGCCCAGTCGGTCGGCTTGATGCCGCGCACCTCCAGTTCCGCCCGGACGGCCTCCAGGTCGGGCACCTCGGCGCCGACGTGGTGCAGGCCCGGGCGGCCGTTGTGCTCGTCCAGCCACGTCTGGAGCGACGAGCCGTCGCCGGCGGGCGCGATCACCTCCCACGCCTGCCCGCGGCTTCCCGGGATCTCCAGCCGGGCGCCCCGCACGCCCTCGGCCGGGTTGTCCCAGCCCCGGACGCGCCGGAACCCGAACAGCCCCTCCAGCAGGGCGACCTGCGTGTCGAGGTCGGGGGTCACCTGCGCGACGTGATCGATGCGGTAGATCTGCACGGGTCCTCCTAGCTCGGGTGGGGCTCGATCCAGTCGTAGCCGTACGTGACGAGTTCCTTGACGAGTCGCAGGTTGTACCGGTTCATCGCCGCGATCCGCTCGGCCAGCTCGCCGATACGCTTGTCGAACTCCTCCGCCGGATACACGTCGTTGACCAGGCCGAGGCTCAGCGCCCGCTCGGCGTCGATGCGGGCCCCGGTGAACAGCAGCTCCTTGGCGCGGGCCTTGCCGATCCGCTCCGGCAGCCGCTTCACACCGCCCCAGCCGGGCGCCGACCCGCCGAACTCGGGCTGGTCGGGGTCGCCGTCCTCGGTCATCTTCGGGCGGTACGGGGGACGCGCCGACAGCGTGATCTCGACGAGCCCCATCTTGGCGTTGTCGGAGGCGATGATGAAGTCCGCCGCGAGCGCCAGCTCCAGGCCGCCGCCGACCGCGTAGCCGTGCACCGCGGCGACCACCGGGACCGACAGCCGCTCCATCATCGCGAACGTCCTCTCGCCGAGCCGGCCCTGCTCGATCCGCTCGCGCGGGGTCAGCTTCTCCGACCAGGACAGGTCCATGCCGGCGCAGAACGCGCGCTCTCCCGCGCCGCGCAGCACCACGACGCAGACGTCCTCGTCGTCGTCCACGCGGGTGAAGATGTCGCGGAGCTCCGTCATCGTGGTGGGCGTCAGCGCGTTGAGCTTGTCCGGCCGGTTCAGCGTCAGCCAGGCGACCCGCTCCTCGATCCGCAGGTCGACCGTCTCGTAGGCGTTCTCGTCGGGCATGTGCGTGCGCTCCTCCCGTGTGTGGTCAGCCGCGGGGCAGGTTCAGGCCCCGGGTGGCGATGACGTTGCGCTGGATCTCGGTGGTGCCGCCGAGGAAGGTGGAAGCGACCGAGTCCCGGCGCATGTGCGTGAACACCGCGCCGAGGGGCGCCCCCTCGCGCTCCCACAGCGCGGCGGACCGCCCGAGCGCCAGCGCGCCCGTCCGCGCGAGCCGCTGGTGCAGCTCGGCGCCGAACAACTGGTTGACGGACGCCTCGAAGCCGGGCTCGTCGCCCGCCGCCTGCTTCGACACGGTGTAGCGGGCCAGGTTGTACAGGACGGCGATCTCGGTCCGCCGGCGGGCGATCTCCTGCCGCAGCGCCGGGCCCCGCCGGGCGCGCCGCTCCCCCTCCGGCGACCTGAGGTAGGCCACCAGGTCGGCGAGGGCGTGCTCGTACTTGATGGTGGCGCCGATCCCGGCCCGTTCGAAGCCGAGCGCGGACATCGCCACGTACCAGCCGCGGTTCTCCTCCCCGACCCGGTTCGCCACCGGCACCCGGACGCCCTCGAAGAAGATCTCGCAGAACGGCGCCGCGCCGCGGATGTCGGTGATGGGGCGGATCGTCACCCCGGGCGCGTCGGCCTCGACGAGCAGGAAGGTGATGCCGCGGTGGGGACGCCCGGCGGACGGGTCGGTGCGCACGAGCACGAACAGCCAGTCGGCGTACTGGCCGAGGGACGTCCACACCTTCTGGCCGTCCACGACGTACTCGTCGCCGTCCCGGACGGCGCGGGTGCGCAGCGAGGCCAGGTCGGAGCCGGACTCCGGCTCGGAGAAGCCCTGCGCCCAGGTCGCCTCGCCCGCCGCGATCGGCGGCAGGTGGACGGCCTTCTGCTCGTCGGTGCCGTGGACCAGCAGGGTCGGGCCGAGGAGGAACGCGCCGATGCCGTTCACGGTCGGCGCCCGGGCCCGCATCATCTCCTCGTGCAGGACGAACTCCTCCAGCGCCGACAGCCCCGCGCCGCCGTACTCGCGCGGCCAGTGCGGCGCGATCCAGCCGCGCTCGGCCAGCGCCGCCGCCCACGCCCGCGCGCCCTCCCGGCGCCCGGGGTCGTCCGCGACCCGGTCGACCGGCCAGTTGTAGCCGGCGACGTCCTCGGGTTCGAGGCTCAGCTCCTCGCCCCCGGCCGGACGGTACGACGCGGGGAAGCGCTCCTCGACGAACGCGCGGACCTCCTCGCGGAAGGCCGCCTGCTCCGGTGTGTCGTCCCAGTTCACGGGTCGCTCGCCTCCCGGTCCCAGGTCGTCTCGGTGATCCCGCCGTCTCCCTGCGCGCGCAGCCTGTACTTGGCCACCTTGTCCGTCGGGGTGCGCGGCAGCGCGTCGATGAACTCGACGTAGCGCGGCACCATCGAGCGCGGCAGCCGCTCCTCGCAGTAGGCCACCAGTTCCTCCGGGGCGAGCCCGGTGTCCGGCTGCACCACGACCGACACCTTGATCTCCTCGTCCTCCAGCTCCGAGGGCACGCCGATCGCGGCGCACTCCAGCACCGCCGGATGCCGGTTGATCTCGGTCTCCAGGTCGAAGGCCGAGATGTTCTCCCCCCGTCTGCGAATGGCGTCCTTCATCCGGTCGAGGAAGTAGAAATACCCGTCGTCGTCGCGCCACACCCGATCGCCGGTGTGGAACCACATGTTGCGGAAGCAGTGGGTCGTGGCCTCCCAGTCGCCGTAGTAGCCGGTGGTGAGGACGAACGGCTGCTTCGGCCGCAGCACCAGCTCGCCCGGCTCGCCCGGCCCGACCTCCCGGTCGCACTCGTCCACGACCGCCACCTGGAACCGCTCCTCGTGCGCCTGCCCGCACGAGCCGAGCCGCCACTCCCCGTACGGGCTGCCGGTCGCGATGCCCGCCTCGGTGCTGGTGTAGGTCTCCACCGACCGGACGCCGAACCGCTCCCGCAGCGGCTCGTCCAGGTTGGACTTGCCCATGTAGAACGTCTCCAGCCGGTGGTCGCGGTCGCGGGACGTCGGCGGGCGGTTCAGCAGGATCGGGATCATCGAGAACACGCTCATGCACACCTGCGCGTCGAAGCGGCGCACGTCGTCCCAGAACCTGGAGGCGCTGAACCGCTCGACGATCGCGATGGAGCCGCCACCGAGCAGGGCGGAGAGCATGCCGTCCCAGAGCGCGGCGGCGTGGAACAGCGGCAGCGGGCAGTAGACGGTCTTGCCCCAGCGGTCCAGGAAGTCCAGCGAGTCGTAGGCGCAGGTCAGCGCGAGCGCGTGCGGGACCATCGCGCCTTTGGACGGCCCCGTCGTGCCGGACGTGTACATGATCGCCTGCATGTCGCCGAAGCCGACCTCGACGTCCACCGGACCGGACCCGTCGGCCGGGAGGGCGTTCATCTCCCGTGCGGGCCTGCCGAGCCGGTCGAGCAGCACCCCGGCCGCGGCGGCGTCCCGCACGACGACCCGCTCCAGTCTGGGGAGGCGCTCGGCGATCTCGACGAGCCGCTCGGCGTACGGGCCGTCGACGACCAGCCAGCGGGAGTCGGAGCCGTCCAGGACGTGCCGCAGCAGTTCGCCCCGGTAGGCGATGTTGATCGGCACGGCGACCGCGCCGAGCCGCGCGAGCGCGAAGATGACATGGACGAAGTCGGCGCAGTTGGGGAGCATCACGCCGACGTGGTCGCCGCGCGCGACGCCGGCGGCGGAGAGCGCGCGGGCCAGCCGGTCGGCGGCGGCGTCCACCTCGCCGTAGCTGATCTCCCCGTCGCGGAATCTGAGGAACGTCTGTCTTCGGTGTACCTGCGCCTGTGACCGGAGGACGTCCCCGAGGACGAAGCTCTCCAGCGTCTCCTTGCGCATCCGGACCTCCGCTGTCGCTGCGTGGCGTGGGGCGGCTCGATGGCTGGGCGGCTCGGTGGTTGGGCGGCGGGCGGGCGGACGGCGGCGCGGAAACGGGCGGCGGGGGTCCGCAATCAGACATTGCCTTAAATAGAGGAACACGAAACCATAAACACGGCAATACTGACTTAAAGGCCGCAAAGATGTTCAAGCGGTTAGTTACTGGGGCACTAGGCCATCACTGTGACGCAGGCCACGGCCCCGGGCGTCGGGTTTCGGACACACGACCCACCAAGCGAAGTACCCCCGAAAAGACGGAACGCCCGGTCGGGCAGAGCCTGACCGGGCGTTCGCGCGGGACGGGGATCAGCCGATGACGCCGGCGATCCAGCCGTGGTAGTACCCGACGCTGGTGTAGATGTCGGGCGTCTCCCCGCAGACGTCGCCGACGCCGCGGGAGTCGACCCCGGTGATGACCCAGCGGCCCTTCACCTTGATCAGCAGCGGCGAGCCGGAGTCGCCGCCGCAGGGACCGCGCACGCCCTCCGGGTTGTCGGTGCAGATGTCGTGGTCGCGGTAGCCCCACGCGTCGTCACCGCTGGCGTCCACCTGGCACTTCTTGGTGGTCGGCGAGATCACCTTCGTGTCGAGCTGCTGCAGCTGCACGGGCAGCCGGCTCGGGTCGTTGTCGCTGGTCGAGGTGTACCCCCAGCCGATCTGCCGGACCGGCGTCCCCGGCGCGGGGAGGGTCGTGGCCTGCGGGACGGGCGCCTGCGGCACCGCGGTGGCGAGGTGCAGGAGCGCGATGTCCTTCCCCTCGGACCGGTCGTCCAGGTACTGGTAGCCGGGGTGGACGACGATCCCCTTGAGCTTGGCGACGCTGCCGCCCTGCGTCCGGTCGGCGGACCCGACCCGTACGTGGAACAGCCCCGGGTCCATCACCGAGTAGGGCGCCCCGTTCTGGCCCGCCTGGGTCACGCAGTGGGCGGCGGTGACCACCCACTCCTCGTCGATCAGCCCGCCCCCGCAGCGGTGCGAGTCGGGGTTGCCGTTCCGCTCGTACTCCAAGGAGGCCATGAACGGGTACGCCTGGTCGGCCGGCGTCCCACCGATGATCTTCGGGGTGGGCGGCGGCTCGTCGGCCTGCGCCGCCGGGCCGGCGACCGCGCCGCCCGCCAGGGCCGCCGCGCAGGCGAGCCTCCGCCAGGTTCCCGTCGTCTTCCTGTCGCGCGTCCGCAAGGACAGCTCCGATCGGTCGAGTTGATCTTGGCCCGAGGGACGCTACCGGCCGCGGCGGCCGCTGTCCGGCCCTGTCCGTCACAAGATCAAATAGCCCCAGGTCGGAGGCGTTGCACAACAGCTGCCAACGAATCCGCCCCAGGATCGGAAGATCTCGCCGAAAATGATCATGAGCTGCGCCTCTATCGTTCTGCCGTCCCCTCCGCCGAAGGAACGAGAGCGTCATGCAGAATCCGGACCGCTACAGCCCCAAGGCCCCCGAGCCGCGCTGGTGCTCGTGCCGCGTGCCGGACGTCAGCCGCAGGCAGGTCCTCGGCGGCCTCACCGCCGCGAGCGCGCTCGCCCTGGCCGGCTGGCCCGGCTCCGCGCGGGCCGCGCCGCGCGGCCGGTCCGTGACGATCACCGTGATGGGCACGTCCGACCTGCACGGCCACGCGGTCGACTGGGACTACTACAGGGACGCCGAGTACACCGACAGCGGCGGCAACGTCGTCGGGCTGGCACGGGTGTCCAGCCTGGTGAACCAGATCCGCGCCGACCGCGGCCGCGACCGCACCCTGCTCTTCGACGCGGGAGACACCCTCCAGGGCACCCCGCTCGGCTTCTACTACGCCTCCGTCGAGCCGATCACGAAGACGGGTGCGATCCACCCGATGGCGCGGCAGATGAACGCCGTCGGCTACGACGCCGTGGCCCTCGGGAACCACGAGTTCAACTACGGCGTCCCGTTCCTGAACCGGTGGATCGAGCAGATGGACGCGCCGGTGCTCGCGGCCAACGCCGTCCACGCGGGCACCCGCCGCCCCGCCTACCGGCCGTACATGATCAAAACGATGCGGGTGCGCGGGCTCCCGCCGATCCGGGTCGGGCTGCTCGGCCTCACCAACCCGGGCATAGCGATCTGGGACAAGGCCAACGTCTCCGGAAGGCTCGACTTCCTGGACCTGGTGGAGACGGCACGGCGCTGGGTGCCGGTCATCCGCGCGAAGGGCGCCGACGTCGTCGTCGTCAGCGCCCACTCCGGCGACAGCGGCACCTCGTCCTACGGCGACGCCCTGCCCGTCGAGAACGCCGCCGCCCTCGTCGCCGAGCAGGTCCCGGGCATCGACGCGATCCTGTTCGGACACGCGCACCTGGAGATCCCCGAGCGGTTCGTCGCCAACAGGGCCACCGGCCGGACGGTCGTGATGAGCGAGCCGAAGTGCTGGGGCCAGCGCCTGTCGGTCTTCGACCTCACGCTCGTCCACGAGCGGGGCCGCTGGACGGTCGCCGGCAAGTCGGCGACGACCGTGAACAGCAACACGGTCGAGGAGGACCCGGAGCTCGTCACCCTCGTCAAGAAGCAGCACGACGCGGTGGTCGCCTACGTCAACAAGGAGGTCGCCACCTCCACCGAGGAGATGTCGGCTGCGGAGTCGTGCTGGAAGGACACCGCGATCCTGGACTACGTCCACCAGGTGCAGACCGCGAAGGTGAAGGCGGCGGTCGCGGGGACCGGGAACGCGTCCCTGCCGGTCGTCTCGATCGCCGCGCCCTTCAGCCGAGCCGCGACCTTCCCGGCGGGCAAGGTCACGATCCGCGACATCGCGGGCCTCTACATCTACGACAACACGCTGCTCGCGAGCGTCCTGACGGGCTCCCAGATCAAGGCGTACCTGGAGTACTCGGCCCGGTACTTCAAGCAGGTCGCCCCCGGCGCCCCCGCCGACCCGGCCTCGTGGACGAACGCGAACAACCGCCCCGACTACAACTACGACCAGTTCTCCGGCGTCGCCTACGACGTCGACATCGCCAAGCCCGAAGGCTCGCGCATCGTCGGTCTGGCCTACGACGGAGCGCCCGTCACCGACGACCAGAAGTTCCTCGTCGCGGTCAACAACTACCGCCAGTCGGGCGGCGGCGGCTTCCCCCACATCGCCGCGGCCCCGGTCGTCTACAACGCCCAGGTGGCGATCCGGGAGGCGATCGTCGAGTACGCGTCCGCCGCGGGCACCATCGATCCCGCGACGTTCCACGTCGCGAACTGGAAGCTCGTCCGCAACGGCACTCCGGTCTTCTGACCCCCCCGGATAAACCATTGGCGGCGACCCCGCCGGGGCGGCAATCGTTGTGCTCATGCTCTCCGACGCACAGGTGGCCGCCTTCGTCGCGGACGGATTCGTCCGCGTCGAGGCGGCGTTCCCCCGCACCCTCGCCGACGAATGCCGCGAGACCGTCTGGCGGGACCTGGACGCCGTCCCCGGCGACCCGTCCACGTGGCCGACCATCGCCTCGCGTCCCGGCTACGCGCAGCCGCCCTTCGTCGCCGCCGCCAACACCCCGCGCCTGCACGCCGCCTTCGACGCCCTGGTGGGACGGGGGCGCTGGGTGCCGCGCACCAGCCTGGGCGGTTTCGTCATCCGCTTCCCGTCCCCCGAGCCGTCGGTCGTCGACGGCTGGCACGTCGACGTCAGCTTCCCCGGGCCCGGCTCCGCCGGCGACGACTACATGACCTGGCGCGCGAACATCGCGTCGAAGGACCGGGCCCTGCAGATGTTCTTCCTGTTCTCCGACGTGGCGGAGGACGACGCTCCCACCCGCCTCCGCGCGGGCTCCCACCGCGACACGGCCCGCGTCCTCGCGCCCGAGGGCGAGGAGGGCCTGGACGCGCGCGAACTGGCCCGGCGCGCGGACGCCGCCAGCGCCCACCGGCCCACGGCCCTCGCCACGGGCCGCGCGGGCGACGTCTACCTGTGCCACCCGTTCCTCGTCCACGCCGGGCAGCCCCACCTCGGCGAGCGGCCGCGCTTCCTGGCGCAGCCCAAGCTGTCCCCTTCCGGCCCGCACCCGGAGCGGGGTGCGGGCGTCGAGCGTCCGGCGGACGCCTCCCCCGTGGAGACCGCGATCGTCCAGGCGCTGGAACCGTGACGCCCCGGCGGACGGATCAGGGGGTGGACGTGAAGGCGCGCCGGTAGGCGCTCGGGGGGACGCCCACCGCCCGGGTGAAGTGGTGGCGGAGGTTGGCCGGGCTGCCGAGGCCGGAGCGCTCGGCGATCTGGTCGACCGGAAGGGACGTGGTCTCCAGGAGTTCGCGCGCGCGGTCGATGCGGATGCCGCGCAGCCAGGCCATGGGGGTCGTGCCGGTCGCGGCGTGGAAGCGGCGGATCAGCGTGCGGGTGGTGACGCCGGCGCGGCGCGCCAGTGCGGCGACGGTGAGCGGCTCGTGCAGGCGCTCGCGCGCCCAGTCGAGGAGCGGGCCCAGCTCGTCCGCGTCGGCCGGGGGGACGGCGGCGTCGATGTACTGGGCCTGGCCGCCGGGGCGGTGCGCCGGCATCACCAGGCGCTTGGCCAGGGCGCTCGCCACGGCGGCGCCGTGGTCGTTGCGCACGAGGTGCAGGCACAGGTCGAGCCCGGCGGCGGTGCCCGCGCTGGTCAGGACGTCGCCGTCGTCGATGTAGAGGACGGACGCGTCCACCAGCACCTTCGGGTGGCGGGCGGCCAGCTGGCCCGCGTGCATCCAGTGGGTGGTCGCCGGGCGCCCGTCCAGGAGGCCCGCGGCGGCGAGGACGAACGCGCCCGTGCACAGCGAGACGACGCGGGCGCCGTTGCCGTGCGCGGCGCGGACCGCGTCGACCAGGTCCGGCGGCTGCTCGTCGACGACGCTCGCGCAGGCGGGGATCACGACGGTGTCGGCCGTGGCCAGCGCGTCGAGGCCGTGCTCGGCCCGCGCCGCGAAGCCGGCGGTGGTACGGGTGCCGGGGGCGGCGCAGAGGCGGAAGTCGTACCAGGAGTCGGCAAGCCCTGGGCGCTCGTACCCGAACACCTCGCACGGGATCGCCAACTCGAAGATCGGCACGCCTTCGGTGACCGCGACGGCGAGCGTGTGCATGTCACTATTTTAGCGGTGATGGTCACTTCTGCCACTTGGGACGGGGTCCGGTGCGCACCATGCTCGGACGCATGGACCACTTCCCCTCTGGACGAGCCTCCTTCGACCCGCCCGCGGAGGCGGCCGAGCGCGTGTGGCGGCAGGTCGTCGACCTGATGCGGGACGAGCGCGAGCGGATCGCCGGGCGGGACGTGAGCGCGCCCGTGGACGTGGACGAGCTGCGAGCGGCGATCGGCGCGTACGACTTCGCCCGTCCCGTCGCGCCCGGCGAGGTGGTCGACGGGGTCGCGGAGCTGCTGCGGGCGACCACCGTCCACACCACGCATCCCCGCTACTTCGGGCTGTTCAACCCGACCCCGACCCTGATGGGCGTGGTCGGCGAGACGCTCGCGGCGGCGTTCAACCCGCAGCTGGCCGCGTGGTCGCACGCGCCCGCCGCCGCGGAGATCGAGGCGCACCTGCTGCGCTTCCTCGGCGGGCGGCTCGGCTACCCGCCGGAACGGTCCGCCGGGTCGTTCACGAGCGGAGGCGCCGAGGCGAACTCGACGGCCGTGCTCCTGGCGCTGACCAGAACCTGGCCCGAGTACGGCGAGAAGGGGCTGCGGGCGCTGCCCGGCCGCCCGGTCCTGTACGCGTCGGCCGAGAGCCACCTGGCCTGGCTGAAGATCGCACACGCCACCGGCATCGGGCGGGAGGCCGTGCGCCTCGTCCGGGCCGGGCCCGGGCTGCGGATGGAGGCCGGGCGGCTGGCCGGGCTGGTCGCCGCCGACCGCGCGCGCGGCGACCTGCCGTTCCTCGTCGTCGCGACGGCCGGGACCACCGGCGCCGGGGCGATCGACCCGCTGCACGACCTGGCCGACCTCTGCGCCGAGCAGGGCCTCCGCCTGCACGTGGACGCCGCCTACGGCGGCGCCGCGGCCCTGTCGGACCGGCTGCGGCCCGTCCTTCACGGCATCGGGCGCGCCGACTCGGTCACGCTCGACGCGCACAAGTGGCTGAGCGTCCCGATGGGCGCGGGCGCGCTGCTCACCACCGACGCCGAGGGCCTCGCCGAGACCTTCCGGGTCACCACGTCCTACATGCCGGACGAGATCCAGGGCACCGTCGAGCCCTACACCTCGGGCCAGCAGTGGTCGCGCCGGTTCATGGGCCTCAAGCTGTTCCTCAGCCTCGCCGTCGCGGGCCGCGGGGGCTACGCCGAGCAACTCGAACGCGACGCCGGCCTCGCGGACGCGCTGCGCGGCCGCCTCGCCGCGACGGGCTGGGAGATCGTCAACGACACCCCGCTCCCCGTCGTGTGCTTCGCCGACCCCGGCGACGCGACCTGGGAGCGCCACGACGCGCTCGCCCGCGCGGTGGTGGGGAGCGGGCGCGCGTGGATCAGCCCCGTCCGGCTGGACGGGCGCGCGGCCCTGCGCGCCTGCGTCATCAGCCACCGCACCGCGCTCGCGGACGTCGAGGACCTCGTCGACGCGGTGAACAAGGCGCGCAGGTGAACAAGGCGCGCAGGTGACGGTCCGCCCGTCCGGCCGCGCTTCCGGTTCCCGGATCCGGGGAACTCCGCGTACGCATCGCTTCGCTGCGTAACCGGGTGAACTTCTGGGCAGGACACCGGGCTATGGAGAGGATCGAGCCCGAGCCCGGCGAGCGGGACGAGTACCCCGGCACCGAGCCCGCGAGCCTCGTGAAGCGCCCCCGCACCGACTGGATCGTCTACGGCGTCGCGGCCGTGCTGTCGGCCTCGTTCGTGATCTGGGGAGGGGCCGACACCGGCGGCCTCAGTTCGGTCGCGGACGCGACGCTGAACTGGCTGCTGACCAACCTCGGCTGGCTGTTCGTCCTCGCCGCCACCGGCTTCGTGATCTCCTCGCTGTGGCTGGCGTTCAGCCGGTACGGCCGCATCCCCCTCGGCCAGGAGGGGGACGAGCCGGAGTTCCGCACCGTCTCGTGGGTCGCGATGATGTTCAGCGCGGGCATGGGCATCGGGCTGATGTTCTTCGGCGTGGCCGAGCCGCTCACGCACTTCGTCGAGCCGCCGCCCGGCACGGACCCGGCGCGGAGCGAGGCCGCGATCGAGACGGCCATGGCGACCACGCTGTTCCACTGGACGCTGCACCCGTGGTCGATCTACGCCGTGCTCGGCCTGGCGATCGGGTACAGCCACTACCGCCGGGGGCGCAGCCAGCTGATCAGCTCGGCGTTCGTCCCGCTGCTCGGCGCCCGCCGCGCCGCCGGCCCCGCGGGCAGGGTCATCGACATCCTCGCGCTGTTCGCCACCCTGTTCGGCTCGGCCGCCTCGCTCGGCCTCGGCGCGCTGCAGATCCGGACCGGGATGCAGGAGGCGGGCTGGATCTCCTCGCTCGGGACCACCGTCCTCGTGCTGATCATCGTGGTGCTGACCGTCTGCTTCGTGGTGTCGGCGGTGTCGGGCGTCGCGCGCGGCATCCAGTGGCTGTCCAACATCAACATGGTGCTGGCCGTGGTGCTCGCGGTCTTCGTGTTCGTCGTCGGCCCGACCGTGTTCATCCTGGAACTGCTGCCCACCTCGCTCGGCGTCTACGTCCAGGACTTCGGGCAGATGGCGTCCCGGTCCGGCGCGACGGGCGGCGAGCCGATGAAGGTGTTCCTGTCCAACTGGACGATCTTCTACTGGGCCTGGTGGATCTCCTGGGCGCCGTTCGTCGGGATGTTCCTGGCCCGGATCAGCCGCGGCCGCACCATCCGGCAGTTCGTCGGCGGCGTGATCCTCGTCCCGAGCGCGGTCAGCGCGGTCTGGTTCGCGATCTTCGGCGGGACGGCCATCGAGCAGCAGCGCAGGGGCCTGAACCCGTTCGGGAACGGCACCGAGGAGCAGATCACCTTCAACGTCCTCGGCCACCTGCCGTGGGTGTCGGTGACCGCGGTCGTCGTCATGGTGCTCGTGGCGATCTTCTTCGTGTCCGGCGCGGACGCGGCGTCGATCGTCATGGGCACGCTGTCGCAGCGCGGCTCGACCTCCCCGTCCCGCTGGGTGGTGATCTTCTGGGGCGCGATGACCGGCGGGGTCGCCGCGGTCATGCTGGTGATCGGCGGGGACGAGGCCCTCAACGGCATCCAGAACATCACGTTCATCGGAGCGCTGCCGTTCGCGATCGTGCTGATCCTGCTGTGCGCCGCGCTGGCGAAGGACGTGCGCTCCGACCCGATGATGCGGCGCCAGCACAAGGGCGCCGAGGTGCTGGAGGACGCGGTCATCGCCGGCGTCACCCACCACCGGGGCGAGTTCGAACTCCAGATCAAGCCGTCCGAGCGGGAGGGCGGCGCAGGGGACGCCGCCGGAGACGCCGCCGGGGGCCCGACCCGCTGAGGGACGCGGTCACACGATCGGCCGTCCGGTCCTGATGCGGCGGCGGACGTCGCGCAGGTAGAGGTTGAAGGGGAACTCGCGGGCCGGGCGAGGCAGGGCGCGGTTGCCCGCCGCCAGCACGCGGACGAACCGGTCGAAGCGCGCCTGGTCGCGGGGCGTCCACGGGAGGCCGAGCTCGTCGCGGAACGGCTGCGGCAGGAAGCCGAGCGTCAGGAAGCGGTGGAACCGGCCGAGCGCCAGGTGGACGGGCGCGGGCAGGAAGCGCATCTCGGCGAGGTCGCGCAGGTAGCCGCGGGTGACGTCGTCCATCTCGATCCTCTCCAGGCCCGCCCGCCAGTAGTCCTCGAAGGCGTCCCGGTCCGGCGGCCACATGTCCGGGGTGACCTGGAGGGTGGTGCCGAAGCGGGCGCCGTGCCGGTACAGGTCGGCGGCCTGGTCCCGCGACGGCCTCCCGTACAGCATCGTGTAGATCATCTCGATGCCGACGTAGAGGCACGCGGCGACCCACAGCTGCAGCTCGCCGTCGAAGGCGTTGTAGGCGACGGGCTCCTTCGCGCGGACGTGGCGGTGCGCGCGGTTCACCTCGCGGCGCATCGCCTCGCGCTCGTCCTCGGTGCCGAGCATGGCGACGGCGATGTAGCTGAGTGTGGTCCGGGCCCGCTTGAGCGGGTGCCTGTCGACGCGGCCGCTGTCGACCGTGCTCTCCGCGACGCCGTGCCCGATCGGCAGGCGGGAGAGCTGCATGACGACGTTGGACGCGGCGGCGGCCAGGGCCACCCCGCTGATCGAGTCCAGGACGACCTTCGGCGGCGTCTCCCCAGCGGTCGCGGTCATGCCGGCCCCACCTCCGCGCGGGCTCGCGCCCGCGCCCACGATTGATACAACGAGTCGAATGTCGTCTCACTGTGCCATCGTAAGCACGCACTTGCAAGGCGTCCGCGGGGAGAGCGACCTCACACGCGGCCCGCACGGAGGCCGGGGTCAGGCGACCCCGTCACGCGTCAGGCGACCCGGTCACGCGTCACGCATAGGGGTTCTCCTTCGCCAGGACACGCCCCGCGAACTCCTTCAGGGAGTCCAGGGCGCGCAGGTACGGCATCGGACCATAGGAGACACGCGCGACGCCCGCCTCCGCCAGCTCCGCCAGCGACGTTCCCGGGAAGTTGTTGGCGTTGACCGGGCCCGGGATCCCCTTGACCAGGGCGGGGACCGCGTCCGGCGGCGCCGCGATCGGATACACGCAGTCGGCCCCGGCCTCCAGGTACAGCCGTCCCCGCGCGATCGCGCCCTCGACCGGGTCCGGGACCCTGGCGACGAACGTGTCGGCGCGGGCGTTGATCACCAGGGCGTCCCCGGCCGCCTCCCGGACGGCCGCGAGGTACCTCGCCTGGGCCTCCGGCTCGGCCAGCTCCCCGGCGTAGGTGTCCTCCAGGTTGCAGCCCGCCGCACCGATGGCCAGCAGCCGCTCGACCAGCTCCTCCGGCCGGAGCCCGTACCCGGCCTCGGCGTCCACGGTGACGGGGACGGTCGCCGCGCGGATCACGCGCCCCGCCGCGGCGAGCATCTCCTCCGCCGGCGCGCCCTCGTGGTCGGGGTAGCCGAGCATGGCGGACACCGCGGCGCTCGCGGTGGCGAGGGCCGGGAACCCGGCCTCCTGGACGATCTTCGCGCTCCCCGCGTCCCAGACGTTGGGCAGCAGCAGCGGGTCACCGGGACGGTGCAGGTCCCTCAGGAGCGCGGCGTTGTCGGTCATATCTGTCTCCTTCCGTCGTAAGAGGAACGGAGAACACGGCCGCGGTGTGACACCCGCCCGGCGGCGGAACCGTCCCGCCGTCCCGGCCATGGGTTAGCGTCGAGGTGATCACCCGCCTGCGACGAGGGAGTACGCGATGCAGCCGTGGTCCGCCGATCTCGCCGGACGCCTCGAAGAACACGTCGTCGGCAGCGAGCTGCTGCGCGGCAACCCGCTGGACGACCCGCACGAGCGGCCGGTACTGGTGTACGTACCGCCCGGCTACGACGACGAACCGGACCGCCGCTACCCCAGCGTCTACGTGATCACGGGGTTCACCGGGCACGTCGGGATCTGGCGCAACCGGATGCCCTACCGGCAGCCGTTCCCCGAGACGGCCGACGCGGTGTTCGCCTCCGGGGAGGCCCCGCCCGCGATCGTGGTGTTCGTGGACGCCTGGACCGCGCACGGCGGCAGCCAGTTCGTCGACTCCCCCGGCACGGGCCGCTACCACTCCTACATCTGCGACGAGGTCGTCCCGTGGGTGGACGGCCGCTACCGGACGCTCGACGCGCCCGTGCACCGGGCGATCAGCGGCAAGTCCAGCGGCGGCTACGGTGCGATGATCACGCCGATGCTCCGCCCCGACCTGTTCGGCGCGCTCGCCACGCACGCGGGCGACGCCCTGTTCGAGTACTGCTACCTGACCGAGTTCCCCAAGTGCGTCCGGCACCTGCGCAAGTACGACGGCGACATCGGGCGCTGGTGGGACGACTTCAGGAGCCGCACCTCCTTCACCAAGCCCGAGGACATGGAGCTGCTCAACATCCTCGGCATGGCCCTGTGCTACTCCGCGCGCGAGGACGGCACGGCCGACCTCCCGTTCGACCCGGTCACCGGCGTGCTGCGGCCGGAGGTGTGGGACCGCTGGCTCGCCTGGGACCCCGTGCGGATGGTGCCGGGGCACGCCGAGGCGATGCGCTCGCAGCGGGCGATCTGGATCGACGGCGGCACGCGCGACGAGTGGTACCTCGACATCGGCGCGCAGGCGTTCCAGCGGGCCCTGCTCGACGCGGGCGTCGCCGAAGACGTGATCCACTTCGAGCTGTTCGACGCGGGCCACGGCGGCATCGACTACCGCTACCCCCTGGCGCTCTCCTGGCTCTGCCACCGCATCGCCCCCTGACCCCGCCGGGCGGGCCGGGCGCCTCAACGCGCGCGCCGCCTCCGCGGTTCCCTGCCGGACGGGCCGGGCCGACCTTCCGGCCCGGCCCGTCCGCGCTGCTCTCCCACGGAATTCCATGGGTTTCAGGGAGACGTTCCACAGAATTGAAAATCCAGAACTAAATGGATTTATTGACACCTTTCTCGAACCAGGGTGCACTTCGGGTCAGCTCATCCGGATGAGTCCCCCATCCCAACCCCCCGCCGGGCGGGCGGCGGTTCCTGGAGCGCTCTGACAAGGGCCTCCACGTGCCCACCCCCTCCGCCCGCCCGGCACGTGGAAGGAGCACCCCCGTGAGACACCAGACCGCGATCGGGGCGGCGGCCTTGTCCGTCGGCCTCGCCGTGGCGATGTCCTCGCCCGCCTCAGGTGCGACACCCCGCACCGCCCCCGCGGCGCCGGCCGGGCCGGACCCCCGCACCGTCGCCGCCGCCTCGGCCGACCGCCTGGTCGCGGCGAAGCCCGCCGCGTTCAAGACGGCCCCCAAGGACAGGATCGTCCGGCGCGGCGTCACCTCGGGCCTGCGCGGCCTCCAGTACGTGGCCTACGAGCGCACCTACGACGGCCTGCCCGTCTACGGCGGCGACTTCGTCGTCACCACCAACGCGAGCGGCGGCGTCCTGAGCACCTCCGTGGACCAGACCCGCACGCTCGACGTGGGGACCAGGGCGTCGATCGGCGCGGCGCAGGCCGCCACGACCTCGCGCGCCCGCGTGTCCAAGGTCGAGACCGCCTCCACGCCCCGCCTGATGGTGCTCGCCGAGGGATCGGGACGCCTCGTCTACGAGACCGTCGTGAGCGGCACCCGGAAGAAGGCGCCGACGAAGCTGCACGTGTTCGTCGACGCCGGGACCGGCAAGGTCGTCAAGACCTATGACGAGGTCCGGGACGCGGCCGACGACCGCAGCTACTACCACGGCACCGTCGACCTCAGCACCGCCGCCACGTCCATGACCGACCCGCAGCGCTCCGGCGTCCGGTGCGGCGGCCAGAACGGCTCCGCCTACACCGGCACCGACAGCGCCTGGGGCAGCGGCAGCGGCACCGACCTGGAGACCGCCTGCGTCGACGCCCTCTACGCGGTCCAGAAGGAATGGGACATGCTGGGCTCCTGGCTCGGCCGCAACGGCATCAACGGCAGCGGCGGCGGCTTCCCGCTCCGCGTCGGCCTGAACGACGTCAACGCCTACTGGAACGGCAGCTACACCAACTTCGGCCACAACCAGGCCGGCACCAAGCAGGCCACCTCCGTCGACGTCGTCGGCCACGAGAACGGCCACGCGGTCTTCACCACCACGCCCGGCGGCGACAGCGGCGGGAACGGCAACGAGAAGGGGGGCATGAACGAGTCGGCCGGCGACATCTTCGGCACGCTCACCGAGCACTACATGAACGAGCCCTCCACCTACGACCCGCCCGACTACCTGGTCGGCGAGGAGGTCGACCTGGTCGGCCAGGGCCCGATCCGCAACATGTACAACCCGTCCGCGCTGGGCGACCCGAACTGCTACTCGTCCTCGATCCCGAGCACCGAGGTGCACGCGGCGGCCGGCCCGCAGAACCACTGGTTCTACCTGCTGGCCGAGGGCTCGAACCCGAGCAACGGCAACCCGGCCAGCCCGACCTGCAACAGCTCCACCATCACCGGCATCGGCGTCCAGAAGGCCGGCCAGATCTTCATGGGCGGCCTGAGCCGCAAGGTGACGAGCTGGAGCCACGCCCGCGCCCGCGTCGAGACGGTCAACGCGGCCCTGCAGCTGTTCCCCGGCTCGGCCACCGAGTGCAACGCGGTGAAGGCGGCGTGGAGCGCGGTCAGCGTCCCCGCGCAGAGCGGCGAGGCGGCCTGCGGCGCCCAGCAGAACGACTTCTCGGTCACGCTGAACCCCGGCTCGGGCAGCGCCCAGGCGGGCGGGACGGCGACCGCCACGGTCGCCACCCAGACCACCGGCGGCACCGCCCAGCAGGTCTCGCTGTCGGCGACGAGCAGCCCGTCCGGCCCGACCGCGACGTTCTCCCCGGCCACGATCACCTCGGGCCAGTCGTCCACGATGACGGTCACCGTCCCGGCCGGGACCGCTGACGGCACCTACCGGCTGACCGTCCTCGCCGACGGCGCGTCCGTCGACCGCACGGCCATCTACACGCTGACCGTCGGGCAGGGCCAGCCCGGCTCCGTCTACTCCGACGACTTCGAGTCCGGAACAGGCTGGACGACCAACCCGAACGGCACCGACACCGCCACCGCGGGCCGCTGGGAGCGCGGCACCCCGCAGCCGACCGGCTACTCCGGCACCAACCTGCAGCTCGCCGCCGCGGGCGGCAGCGGCGCCCTCGTGACGGGCGCGGCCGCCGGAACCGACGCCGGGACCTACGACCTCGACGGCGGCGTCAGCAGCGTCCAGTCCCCGGCGATCAGCCTGCCGAGCGGCACCCTCTCGCTGAGGTTCTCCTGGAACTTCGCCTACCTCAACAACAGCTCGACCGACGACTACCTGCGCGTCCGCGTCGTCGGCGCGAACGGGTCGAGCACCGTGCTGAACCAGAGCGGCGCCGCGGCCAACAAGGCCGGGGCGTGGCAGACGGCGACGTACGACCTGTCGGCCTACGCCGGCCAGTCCGTCCGCATCCTCGTCGAAGCGGCCGACAACGGCACCGGCAGCCTCGTCGAGGCCGGCATCGACAACGTCGCCGTCACCAAGGCCTGACCGCCCCCCGCCCGCGGCCCGTGACGGGGCCCGCTCCCCCGTCGCGGGCCGCGCCCTACCTGGAGGAACGCATGAGATCGCGCATGATCGCGACCTTGGGCGCGGCGGCCCTCGCGGCGTCGGCCCTGCTCGCCCCGTCCGGCGCCGCGGCCGCGCCCGCCGCACTGGCCGCACCCGACGTCTCGCTCGCGGGCGTCAAGGCGCACCTGTCGCAGCTGCAGAGCATCGCCACCGCCAACGGCGGCAACCGCGCCCACGGCCGCACCGGCTTCCGCGCCTCGATCGACTACGTGAAGGGCAAGCTGGACGCCGCCGGCTACCAGACCAGCGTCCAGTCGTTCACCTACAACGGCTCCACCGGCTACAACCTCATCGCCGACTGGCCGGGCGGCGACACGGGCAACGTCCTGATGACCGGCGCGCACCTCGACAGCGTCACCGCCGGCCCCGGCATCAACGACAACGGCTCCGGCTCCGCCGCGAACCTGGAGATCGCCCTCACCATCGCCCGCGAGAAGTACGCGCCCAAGCGGCACCTGCGGTTCGGCTGGTGGGGCGCCGAGGAGCTCGGCCTCGTCGGCTCGACCAACTACGTCAACAACCTCGCCTCCACCGAGCGGTCGAAGATCAAGAGCTATCTGAACTTCGACATGGTCGGCTCCCCCAACCCCGGCTACTTCGCCTACGACGGCGACGGCTCCAGCGGCAGCGGCGGCCCCGCCGGATCCGCCGAGATCGAGCAGACGCTCCGCGCCTACTTCCAGACGATCAACGTGCCCGTCCAGGACACCGCGTTCGACGGCCGCTCCGACTACGGTCCGTTCATCCGGTACGGGATCGCCGCCGGCGGCCTGTTCACCGGCGCCGAGGGACGCAAGACCACCCAGCAGGCGCAGCTGTGGGGCGGGCAGGCCGGCGTCGCGTTCGACCGCTGCTACCACTCGTCCTGCGACACCACGTCGAACATCGACGACACCGCGCTGGACCGCAACTCCGACGCCATCGCCCACGCCGTCTGGACGCTCGGCGGCGACGGCGGCACCACCGAACCGCCCGGCGACACCGTCTTCACCGACGACCTCGAATCGGGCACCGGCTGGACCGCGAACCCGAACGGCACCGACACCGCCACCGCGGGCCGCTGGGAACGCGGCACCCCGCAGCCGACCGGCTACTCCGGCACCAACCTCCAACTCGCCGCCGCGGGCGGCAGCGGCGCCCTCGTGACGGGCGCGGCCGCCGGAACCGACGCCGGGACCAACGACCTCGACGGCGGCACCACCACCGTCCAGTCACCCGCGATCGCGCTGGCGGCCGGCTCGAAGACCCTGTCGTTCTCCTGGTACCTCGCCCACCTCAACAACAGCTCCACCGACGACTACCTGAGGGTGCGGGTCGTCGGGCCGAACGGCTCCACGACCGTCCTCGACCAGGCGGGCGCGGCGTCCAACCGCGCCGGCTCCTGGCAGACGCAGACCGCGGACGTCTCCGCCTACGCCGGCCAGACCGTCCGCATCGTCGCCGAAGCCGCCGACAACGGCGCCGGCAGCCTCGTCGAGGCCGCCCTGGACACCATCAAGATCACCAAGTAACCGCAGGCCGAGGGCCGCTTTCAGAGTTTTCCACGGCCCCGTTCACACCGTTGAAAATCCAGTGGCGGGTGGATGCGTTGACACCTCCCCACCCGCCGCGATCCACTCGTGAACAGCCCGCCCCCCACCCCAGGGCCGTTCACCGGCGACCGCACAGGACGATCTCGGCCCGCCCCGTGCACCGCACAACGACGGGGCCCGCCCCCCGCCCAAACCGCCCCCTCCAGCCCAGCCGGAGGGGGCGGTTTTTGGTCGCCCTCGAAGCCTCACCACCATCGCCAGTGACCCCATCCGTCACAGCAACCACGCCACAACCTCGATGGTTGCGATCGCGTCCGAAGGCAGGTTCGAGCGAAGCGAGAACCTGATCGCGCAGCGAGCCCCTGGGCGAGCCGGAGCGATGCCAGCGATCGCCCGCATTGCACGACGATGGAGGGCCGCCAAAGTGCGATCCTGTGTCTCCCCAGCTAGATCGGGGTTCACAACAGGATATGACCTCTAGGGAGCCATCCGGGGAGCCATGAGCACGGCTCCCCCGGGGCGGCCGGTTCGAACGGTCGTTCGGGGTCCTTGGGGGTCGGGGCGGGAAGGCCAGACGGTGCAACGTCTGGCCCTCCCTTCGCCCACCACTCGACAACGGCGAGAGGCGAGCGCAATGGCCAGCGTACTCATCAACGGCTACCGGGGCAGCATTTACCGGGAGGGCAAGGGGTGGACCGGGGTCCTGGACCTCGGCACCCGTCCGGACGGCAAGCGGAACCGCCCGAAGCGCAAGGGCCCGAGCAAGGCGGCCGTGACGGAAAAGCTCACGCGCCTTGCCGAGAATCTGGAAAAGGGAATCAAGCCGAAGCAAGACCAGACCGTCACGGCGATTGTCACGGCCTACATTGACGATCTGGCACGGCAGGGACGCGCCCCGAAGACCGTTGCAGGTCTGCGGTCGTTCCTCCGGAATCACATCGCGAAGATCGGCGCGCTGAAAGTCCGCGACGAACTCACCCCTACGCACGTGGCCGACTGGCTCGTGGACATCTCACAGAATCTCTCGTCCAAGACTATTGTGGGTGTGCATGGCCTGCTTTCCAGTGCCATTGACCGCGCGATGGTCCATGGTCTCGTTGACCGGAACGTGTCTCGGATGGTCGTCAACATCGAGGGCGAGAACGAGGGGCGCGAAAGCAAGAGTTTCAGCCCCGAGGACGTGCGCCGCATTCTCGCCTGTGCGAGCGCCGATATCCCCCGCGTGCGTTTCGGCGCGTACGTGATACTCGCTCTCACGAGCGGATTGCGCGGGGATGAGTTGGACGGCCTGAAATGGTACGGGCTCGATCTGGAGGCGGGGACGGTTTCGGTGGTGCGTGCCGACCGGCACCGGGGGAAGACGAAGACACGGCAATCGGTCCGGTCACTGGAATTGGCGGACATTGCCATTGCGGCTCTCAAGACGTGGCACGAGAGCCAGGCCAAGGAATTCGCCGAGTTCGGCGAGCAGGTCACCGAGGAAACGCCGGTGTTCACGCGGAAAGACGGTTCGGCGTACACGCAGCGGACGGCGCGGTATGAGTTCCGCAAGGTGTTGAAGGTGGCGGGAATTGCCGATCCGGACGCGTGGACGGTTCGGGAAACGCGCACGACTTTTGTGAGCGTCATGTCGCATAATGGCGTGCCTCGTGAGGTTATCGCGGATATCTGCGGTCACACGGTCCGGACGCTGGAAAAGCACTACCGCAAAGTGTTGCGGCCGGTGCACCGGCAAAGCGCCGATGTGATCAATAGCGTGTTCCGCGCCGCCTGACGGCGGACGCGCCAGAGAGCCCCTGACGGACGTCAGGGGCTCTTCTCGTGTTCCCGGGGGGCGTGCGGCCGTCTGCGTGGCTCTCAGTGCCGCACAGGGGGGCGTGTGTCCGGTCGGGGCCGTTGCTGCTGTAGGCGCACCGCAGTCGTGTGGCGCGGGTTGCCGTGCGGTGCGGGACCGAATTCAACAGTTCCCCGCAGCTAGAGAATTCCCCGGGTGAAAAGCCTTAGGGAAATGCGTTTCTGGCTTGGGGCCGAGATCTGGGAAATTCGGTGCGGGGAGATGGGCGGGGGGAATACGGTGGGGGAGGGGTTTTTCTGGCTTTTTCGCTCGGCTATCTCGGCGCTGACCTCGGGGCGAGCGAAGATCGGCCCGGGAAGTGGGAAGGCCGAAGGGGGCGCGAAGGGGGGCGATCGTAGAGAGAGATGATCGAGGGTTGCTGACAGGCGACGCGCTGACCTGCGCGAACTTGTCCCCTCGGCGTACCCCGAGAGTGACACGGAGGGGTCCGCCGAGGGAAATATGGCGGGGGCCGCCGAAGGGGAGGTCAGCACGGCCGGGGGTCGCGAATTGCCCTTACGGCCTACAACGGCAGAAGTGGGGGAGGGGCGAATTTGGGCGCGAGACGGGCGCGGCCGGGCGAGTCCCCTCCCCTTTGCGGGGAGGGGACCCGGCGAGCGAAGAGAGTACGGGGGCGGAGCCCCCGCCGAACGAAGAGAGTCCGGCAGGCAACGCCGACAGCCGCCCCCGCGACCTGCTGAAACTGCGCCGGTCGGAGCACCCCGAAAGGGACACCGAAGGGGACGACGGCGGGCATGGTGTTCTCGACGCCTGCAAAAAGAAGAATGTTCCCGGCGAATCGAGATCAATAACAGCCGGCCCGGACATTCTTCGTTTTATGGCAATAAGCAATTGATTTCCCCAAGCCTGTTTGACTCGGGGAAATCGCGACCAGTTCTTAGGTCAGATCGTACCGACCGCGTCGAATCTCCTCAAAGAGGTCCGCCATAACCACGGCGCTGAATTTGTGGAAAGGACCGTCCGGGTTCTTGCTATCGCGCGCCGCAACCGCGCTGGGAACACGCGCTAGTTCAACACAGTTCTCTCCATTCGCATTGCTTCGGGACGCCTTTCGCCACTCTATGCTTTCCATTGCTCTGCCATCCTCCGAATTAGATTGACTGATTCGCCCTGTCGTAGCGCATCGGACCGGTATCGATCGTAAATCTTCCTCAACATTGCGGTTTCGGTGGGCTGTTCGATGACTTCGCCACTGATTGCGCTGTCCGCGTAGGCAACTTCTCGTCCATCATCGAGAGTTGCCAACATGAACGGATTTCTGAACTTGGAACAGATTTCAGAGTCCATTGGAACGACCTGCACTATAACATTCTCTTGCGTGGCGCGCTCTGCAAGGTATTCAAGCTGAGAGGCCATCACCGCAGGACCGCCCACGTTCAGGCGTAGCACCGCTTCGCTCATTACTGCGACGAGTTGAGTGGAACCATTCAGGATTTCCTGGCGCTCTAGGCGTTCGTTCACATTGTGTTCCCCGGAGAGAACGGCCCCCATGTACTCGGGAGTTTGAAGAAGTCCACTCACAACGAATATTTCGAATGACCAGAGCGAGGACGCCTCCTTCTCTGCTGCCAGCCACTTGCCCTCCCATTCCGGAAGCGCCTCGCCATTCATCAAGTCGGTGACAATACGTTCGATTAAGGCCTGATCGAAGTCGAGAACCTTAGTGAGTTCCCGAATATATTCGGGCTTAATGGCTTGGCGTCCAGTTTCCCAGGCTGCCACGAGCGATTCACTTACGAGCACTGTCTCTGCGAGATTTGCCCGACTTAGCTTTCGCTTTTCGCGGGCACGGCGGATTTCCATACCAACGAACGTCTTAGCTGTCATACGAGAGGCCATGATCGTTCCGTAATCGTCCGTAATTCTGGGAGGGCGGTCTGTACTTGTGGGTCTGGCCGTGCTACCTGACGACAAGCCTAGTCGTCCCGCGTCAACCTGTGAACGGCAAAGTCCCAGGCAGCGCACAGGGAAGGGTGGCAGGGGTCGACATGATCGCTTTCAGACCGGATCTCGAAATGATCAGGACGGCGCGTGATCACGTCGCAAAGATCGCCGCCGACTGGCCTGTGAACGAACACGTCGTACGCGTGGTCGTCTCAGAGCTGGTCACCAACGCCGTCCTGCACGCGGGGACCGATGAGATACGCGTCGACGCCTACGCGGACGGTGACGTGTACGTGGTGGCCGTCTGGGACGCCGACGCGACCGCTCCGACGCTGCGGAGTCCCGAGGATGAATCGCTGGACGGCAGGGGGCTGCTGATCGTCGGCGAGATGGTCTCTCGATGGGGAACGCGCCACGACGGGCAGGAAGGCGGCAAAACCGTCTTCGCCGAATGGGCCGCGCGGTGACCCCCGAGCAGATCAGCGCCGACACCCTGTATCAGCGCGCCGTGGTGCGCGTGTACGGGCCGTGGCCGTCAATGGAGATTCTGGCGGACGAGGAACGCCGCCGCGCGGCGGGACGGATCCGGCACGCCCGCCTCATGTTGACACTGCGCAATGCGGAGCCGTGGCTTTCTCCCCCGGCAATGGTCAGGTTCAACCGATGCCGCACGCGTCGCTGAGCGTCGCACTTCCCAAGCCAATCCCCCATTCCGAGCAAGGCGGGCATAGTCCCGAAACGTGAGTACATAGAAAGCGCCCCCCAAGCACTGCCTTCCGGGGCACGGGCTACACAACAAACAGGAACCTCCCGGATCATGCGCGATATGGAACTTCGCCACGGCTACACCTACGGCAACTTGGAGGGGATCGCACGTAAAGCGTCACTTGATTCCAAGTGGCGTTACATCACTCTTGCAGAGCGCTATGACATCGCGTGGTCGGCCGTTACCGAAGCACTGTACTCCAGCGAAGACCCACCTTACGCGTACGATCTCATCCAGGCCGGAATGCGCGCTATCGCGCGTCACGTAGAAGAAGATGGTCAACTCCGAGGCGTTTACTACTACCAGCCCGGCAAGCCACGCATGCCGAGATTTGAAACCTACTGGTGGGATGCGGCAGGCCCGACACCATCCCCAGAGAACCGCATCATCGAACGGATCGCGACGCGACACATCTTCGAAAGACTCACCCCGGCCAATCAGCGGGTTCTGCTCGCCCTCGCCGATTACAACGACTACACACGGGCGGCCGAAGCACTCGGCATCAGCCGTAAGTCATTCATCACCTACGTCTGCCTTGCCCGGAAACAATTTCTTCGACTATGGCACGACGACGAGACACCTTCCCGCGTCTGGGGACGCGATCACAACTACACGAATAAAACACGTAGCAGAAGTATCACGGCCGTCACGATAAGAAGACGTCGAGCGCGACGCCTCAAGTCACCCGATGCGGACCGAACGAATGGGAAGAGCGAATAGTCCATCACGGCTAAGCGCTCGGAGGAAAGATAATGGGCCAGGACAAGAATAGAAATCGTTCCAAGCGCATGCCGGGCCCGGATGAGGCCAGTCAAGGAACCCAGGCAAAGGCGATGCATGGCGTCTTTCAAGACGCATTCGATCGATGGGCCGACGAACCGTCGATGGCAATCACGCTTGAAATGCCGCGCATCCTGACCTTGGCACTCGTCAGCGCAGTGCAAATCATGGTGCGCCAGGAGTCGTCATCCGAAATGCGGGAATGCATCATCGAAATGGGAAGAGGTGTGCAAAAGGAAATATGCGACGATCCGGCACTGTATTTGATAGTTGATTCTGGCTGGCCTCGTTAGCTCATCTTTCGACAGGCATTGGCATTCGGCTGGCACTAGCGCTTTAAGAACTCCCGCAGCCCCCCGCCCCGCCCGGTGCCAGGGCGGGGGGCTCCTGTCGCCCCTGTGGCTCCCAGGGAGCCGCAGGGGGAGCCAACCCCGCTATATCCGGTCAACTGGCCCCAGACTCCCCCTGACGCGCGACCGGAGTATCACCAGGTCACGGGCTATACGGCCGACTCTGCCAGACTCTGTGACCACGATGGTTGCGGGAGGGCCTCCAGGCCCGAAGGAGGAGTGCAATGCTGTAAGCATGTGCCGCAGTATCAAGACGCTTCGCCCGCCTTACTCCGACGACGTCACTGATGAGGACGTGCGGGCGGCGGCGCTCCAGTATGTGCGGAAGATCTCCGGGTTCCGGGCGCCCGCGTCGCATAACGCGGAGGCGTTCGACCGGGCCGTGGAGGAGATCGCGCGGAGCACCGCCGCCCTTCTCGAGACGCTGGAGGTGCGGGGGCGCCGTTAGGCCTCGGCGGCGACCAGCTCGGCGATCTGGACGGTGTTGAGCGCCGCGCCCTTGCGGAGGTTGTCGCCGGAGCAGAAGAGGGCGAGGCCGTTCTCGACGGTCTCGTCGCGGCGGATGCGGCCCACGTAGGTGGGATCCTGGCCGGCGGCCTGGAGCGGCGTCGGGACGTCCGCGAGGACGACGCCGGGCGCGCCCGCCAGCAGCTCGCTCGCGCGCTCGGGGCTCAGCGGGCGCTCGAAGCGGGCGTTGACCTGCAGCGAGTGTCCGGTGAAGACGGGGACGCGCACGCAGGTGCCCGACACCTTCAGGTCCGGGAGCTCCAGGATCTTGCGGCTCTCGTTGCGGAGCTTCTGCTCCTCGTCGGTCTCGGCGAGGCCGTCGTCGACGATCGAGCCCGCCATGGGCAGCACGTTGAACGCGATCGGGCGCACGTAGACCGACGGCTCGGGGAAGTCCACGGCGGTCCCGGAGTGGGTCAGCCGGTCGGCGCCCTGGACGGTCTTGGCCGCCTGGTCGTGCAGCTCGGCGACGCCGGCGAGGCCGCTGCCGGAGACGGCCTGGTAGGTGGAGACGACGAGGGCGGTCAGCCCGGCCTCGGCGTGCAGGGGGCGCAGCACCGGCATCGCGGCCATCGTGGTGCAGTTCGGGTTGGCGATGATGCCCTTGGGGCGCTGCGTCGCGGCGTGCGGGTTGACCTCCGCGACGACCAGCGGGACGTCCGGGTCCATCCGCCAGCCCGAGGAGTTGTCGATCACCACGGCGCCGGCGGCGGCGACCTTCGGGGCCAGCTCCTTGGACGTGGTCTTGCCCGCGGAGAACAGCACGATGTCGAGGCCGGCGTAGTCGGCGGCCGTCGCGTCCTCGACGGTGATCTCGGTGCCGTTCCACGGAAGCCTGCGGCCCGCGGAGCGCGCCGAGGCGAAGAGCCGCAGCTCGTCGACCGGAAATCCCCGTTCGGCCAGGATTTCGAGCATCTTGGCCCCGACCTGTCCGGTGGCCCCGACGATGCCGACTCTCATGCCGCTCCCTCGTGTAGATCACTCGACCGGGCGAGTCTGCCCAGGCCGGATGCAGGACGTCCAGTGAATAACCCTACGCGGAGGGTTCAAGCGATGCTCAACGGAAGGCGTCCAGCCCGGTGACGGCCTTCCCCAGGGTCAGCAGGTGAACCTCCTGCGTGCCCTCGTAGGTCAGGACGCTCTCCAGGTTGTTCATGTGCCGGATGACCGGGTATTCGAGCGTGATCCCGTTGGCGCCGAGGACGGTCCGGGCCTCGCGGGCGACGTCCAGCGCGGCGCGGACGTTCGCGAGCTTGCCGAACGAGACCTGCTGCGGGGTCACGCTCCCCTCGTCCTTGAGCCGCCCGATGTGCAGGGCGACGAGGCCCGCCTGGCCGAGGGCGACCTCCATCCAGGCGAGCTTCTCCTGGGTGAGCTGGAAGGACCCGATCGGCCTGCCGAACTGCTCGCGGGTCCTGGCGTAGCCGACGGCCGCCTCGTAGCAGGACCGCCCGGCCCCGACGGCGCCCCACAGGATCCCGTACCGGGCCTCCGAGAGGCAGCCGAGCGGTCCCTTCAGGCCCTTCACGCCGGGCAGCATCGCCGACTCCGGCAGCCGCACGCCGTCCAGCACCAGCTCGGAGGTGACCGACGCCCGCAGCGACAGCTTCCGGTGGATGTCGCGCGTCGTGAACCCCGGAGCGCCCGCGGGGACGAGGAAGCCGCGGATCCCGTCGCCGGTCCGCGCCCACACCACCGCGACGTCCGCGACCGACCCGTTGGTGATCCACATCTTGGCGCCGTCCAGCACCCAGTCGGCGCCGTCCCGGACGGCGCGGGTGAGCATGTCGCCGGGGTCGGAGCCGCGGTCGGGCTCGGTCAGCCCGAAGCAGCCGATCGCCTCCCCGGCGGCCATCCGCGGAAGCCACTCGTTCTTCTGCTCCTCCGAGCCGTACCTGTGGATCGCCGCCATCGCCAGCGAGCCCTGGACGGAGACGAAGCTGCGCAGCCCCGAGTCGGCCGCCTCCAGCTCCCGGCACGCCACCCCGTAGGCGACGGCGCTCGTCCCGGCGCAGCCGTAGCCCTCCAGGTGCATGCCGAGCAGGCCCAGCTTGCCCAGTTCGGGCGCCAGCTCGCGGGCGGGGAACGTCCCGTCCTCGAACCAGTCCGCCAGGTGCGGCGCCACCTTCTCCGCCGCGAAGGCGCGCACGGTGTCGCGGACCATCCGCTCCTCGCCGGTGAGCCGGTCGTCTACGCGCAGCACGTCCATGCGGGGTCTCCTCCGTCCGGGGCCGTCCGCGACGAGGGTACGTCGGGGCCGGACCCTGACCGGGCAGGGGGCCGATCAGGGATGAATCAGGGCGAATCCGGATGTCAGGGTTACCTTCGATTGGGCATGATCGAGGCATGGACATGGACAAGACCACGGGCAAGCAACTCCGCCGCACGCGCGAGGGACGCATGATCGCCGGAGTGTGCTCCGGCGCCGGCCGGTACCTCGGCGTCGACCCCAACCTCCTCCGGCTGGGCCTGGCCATCTTCACGATCTTCGGCGGCGCCGGCCTCGCGCTCTACGCGATCGCGTGGCTGCTCATCCCCGAGGAGGGGGCGCAGAAGTCGGTCGCCGAAGACCTGTTCAAGAAGGCGAGCGACTCGCCGACCGTCCAGGACGCGGTGCGCAAGACCAAGGACACGGTCAACAAGAACCGCACCCACGCCTAGGACGCCGGGAGGCCGGACAGTTCGTCGCCGCCCCCGGAGGACGGGGTGACGACCACGGGTCCGACGTGCTCGCGCGTCCCGGCGACGACGCCGCCGCGGACCTGGTTCCACCCCAGGGTCAGTATCGCGGCGGCCGACAGGCCGAGGACGCCGGCGAGCGCCACCACCGTCTCCGGCCCGAGGACCTGGGCCGCGGCGCCCCCGACCAGGATGCCGACGCCCTGCCCGGCGAGGATGCCGGACTGGGCGAGCCCGAACGCCTGCCCCCGTCCCGACGCCGGCACCGCGCCCACGAACGCGGTGTTGGCGGCGAGCTGGTAGGCGCCGCCGACGCCCGACAGCGCCCACAGCGCGACGACGCACCACAGCGGCGGATGGGCGCCCGCGCCGATCAGCGGCAGGCAGGCCAGCATCGACATCCACCCCATGACGTGCAGCCGGCTCGCGGGACGGACGAACCGGCTGAACAGCAGCGAGCCCACCACCATCCCCGCCGGCATCGCGGCCAGCAGGAGCCCGGCCGTCACCGCGCCGCCCCCGAACGTCGCCGCGTACGGGACGGCCAGGCCCTCGGGGATCACGTAGAACGCGCACAGCCACGCGAACAGGACCAGCGACCGCAGCACAGGATCGCCGAACACCAGCCGCACTCCGTCGCGCGTCCCGCGCCAGAGCCCGAGCGACCGGGGCTCCCGGCGCCGCTGCGCGGGCCGCCGCCGCAGCCCGCCGATCAGGACGACGGCGGACGCGCCGAACGTCAGCGCGTCCAGCCCGAGCGCCTCGTACGTCCCGACGACGGCGACGGCCGCGCCGCCCACGAGGAAGCCCAGCACCTGCGTGATCTGCTGGGTGACGTTCGCGATCGCCGACCCCGCCACATATCGGTCGCCCTCCAGCACGTCCGGCATGACGGCGGCGCGGGCGGCGGAGAACGGCGTCCCCAGCAGCACCGTCAGGAACACCAGCCCCGCGAGCGCCGCGACCGGCATCGGCACGAGCGCCATCACCGCCACCAGCCCGGCCCGCAGGACGTCGCAGACGACCATCACCGTCCGGCGCGGGAACAGGTCGGCCAGCCCGGACAGCACCGGCCCGCCCACGATCGGCGGGAGGTAGGTCAGCGCGTACATCAGCGCCGTGAGCAGCGTCGACCTGGTGTGGTCGTACACCAGCACGGCGAGCGCGACCTGCGCGAGCTGGTCGCCGACGAAGGACAGGGCCTGCGCGAGCCAGAGAGCGCGGAACTCGCCCACCGCGAAAACCTCGCGGTAGGTCGCCTGCTCATCCGGCGGTCGACGATGCCGGCCGGTCTGCCTTCCCGCCACGCACGCTCCAGTTCAGCCCGCCCGGTGCCGGGCGCCCTCCCCCATTAACTCACGCTGCGTGGCAGTCGCGTCACCTACAGTGCGCATTTCACTGATCAGTATCCGAGTTCGTGCAGCCGCGCGTCGTCGATCCCGAAGTGGTGCGCGATCTCGTGTACGACTGTTATCCGGACTTCTTCCACCACGTCCTCCGCGGTGTCGCAGATACGCAGGATCTCGTGGCGGTAGATCGAAATGTGATCGGGCAGGACGGCCCCGTACCAGTCGCCCCGCTCGGTGAGGGGGATGCCCTGGTACAGGCCGAGAAGGCCGCGCTCAGGCGCGTCGTCCTCCACGAGGATGACCACATTGCGCATGTGGGCGGTCAGTTCGGGCGGGACACTGTCGAGAGCCTCCGCCACGAGGTCCTCGAACGCCTCTCGCGACAACTCCATCACACCGATCATTCTGCTCGACGGAAAGGGAGAACGTGCCCAAGGTCCGCGCCGCGCCGACCCAGGCTCTCGCCGCCGTGCGCGCACACGCCGCGCGCGCCCGCGCCGCCTGCTCGCCCGTCACCCGCCGCGCCCGGCCCGTCCTCACCAGCCGCTGGACGCGGCTCTCACTCGTCGTCGTCGTCGGCCTCGCCGGCGGCTACCTCGGCCTCCTCGCCGGCGGCAGCTACGTCACCCCCGTCGGCCCCGCCGACGTCCAGCTCACGCTGCACCCGTCCCTGCACGGCGGGACGACCCTGAAGCTGCCCCCGCTCGGCTCCCTCCGGCTCGACACCCACGGCGGGCCCGTCTCCCTGGAGGCGCGCCTCACCGACCTGCGTCCCGACCAGGCCAAGAAGCTGATCGAGGACGACACCGAAGTCGACCGCCTCACCGACCAGATCGCCGGCCAGCTCCGGCACGGCCTCGTCGAGCTCCTCCTGCGCGCCGTCCTCATCGGCCTGGCCACGAGCTTCGTCGCGTCCCTCGCCCTCTTCCGCTCCTGGCGGCGCGCCCTGCTCGGCCTGGGCTCCGCCGCCGCCGGCCTCGTCGTCGTCACCCTCGTCATCTGGGGGACGTTCAACCCCCAGTCCATCGCCGAGCCCCGCTACACCGGCCTGCTCGCCAACGCCCCGCAGGTCGTCGGCGACGCCCGCAGCATCGTCGAGCGCTTCTCCGCCTACCGCGCCCAGCTCGCCCGCCTCGTCGGCAACATCTCCGAGCTGTACGCCACCACCTCCACCCTCCCCACCTACGAGCCCGACCCCTCCACCATCCGCGTGCTGCACGTCTCCGACATCCACCTGAACCCCGCCGCCTGGAACGTGATCAAGTCCGTCAGCACCCAGTTCAAGGTCGACGTCATCGTCGACAGCGGCGACCTGATGGACCACGGCAGCAAGCCCGAGGACAAGTTCGCCGACGAGATCTCCGACCTGAAGGTCCCCTACGTCTACGTCCGCGGCAACCACGACTCCAGGAAGACCCAGAAGGCCGTCGAGCGCCAGAAGAACGCCATCGTCCTGGACGGCGAGACCCGCGAGGTCGCGGGGCTGCGGGTGTACGGCCTCGGCGACCCCCGCTTCACCCCCGACAAGAGCACCCGCGACGACTACGTCGGCGCCGACCAGCTCCGCGCCGAGGGCCTCCGGCACGCCGACGAGCTCCGCAAGGCGGGCAAGGTCCCCGACCTCGTCGTCACGCACGACCCCACCGAGGGCGAAGGCTTCTCCGGCGTCGCCCCCCTGCTCCTCGCGGGCCACACCCACGCCCGCTCGACCAAGCTCCTGCCCACCGGCAGCCGCCTCTTCGTCCAGGGCTCCACCGGCGGCGCGGGCCTGCGCGGCCTCGAACACGAGGAGCCCACCCCCATCGAGCTGTCCGTCCTCTACTTCAGCCGGGCCGGCCACCGCCTCCAGGGCTGGGACGACCTCCGACTCGGCGGCCTCGGCCTCACCTCCGCCCAGATCGAACGCCACCTCGAACCGGACCCGGAACGCGCCGTCAAGCCCCAGCCCCCGGCCGCGTCCCCGCCCGCGTCCCCCACGTCCCCGTTCCCCTCGGAGTTCCCGTCCGACTGGCCGTCCCGCACCCCGTCCCCGACCACGTCCCGGACCCCGTCTCCGTCCCGGACCCCGTCTCCGAGGTAACCGTTTGCGCGCCGCCCCACCGCGTCCTCTAGACTTGGCGAGTCGAGTGGCGACCATCTCCGCCACCCCGGGCCCCCTTCGTCTAGCGGCCTAGGACGCCGCCCTTTCAAGGCGGTAGCGCCGGTTCGAATCCGGTAGGGGGTACTCACAGATCGGTGGGGTCCGCGCTGGGCCGCAAGGTCCGAGTCGATCAGGCTCGTCAGCGGCAATGCGCGGAACGGCGGCGGTGGCGGCGTGGTCGCTGGCCGGTCCGACAGCCGCCGCGGACAACCGCCGAAATCCGGATCCTGGCCACACGACCGGACACGCCGCCGATGTGTTCCACGGCCTCTCGGCGGCGTGAGTGCGGCGGGGTCAGGTCGTCGCCGCGTCGATGGCCGGTGTTCGCAGCGTCCGGTGGGCTGCGGCGAGGCTGGTGGCCAGGGCGAGTGCGGCGGCGATGGCGACGACGGCGAGGTAGAGCAGGATGCCGCCGTGGGGGATGGGTGAGCCGGAGCGGGCGATGCCGAACGGGATGATCGTGACGAGGGAGGCCAGTGTGCCGAACAGGACGCCGGTGGCGGCGAGCACCGTTCCCTCGCCGGCGACCATCTGCAGTACTTGGCGGGGTGTGGCGCCGATGAGGCGCTGCCGACCGAATTCGCGGCGGCGGTCCACGGTCGTCGCGACCAGGGAGTTGACCACCATGATGGCGGCGAAGAGCAGGATCATGCCGATGACGATCATGTTGGTGGTCTCGGCGTTGCGGTAGTCGGCGGTCTCGGTGATGCCGGTTGCGGAGTTGACGGCGTTGTCGGTGGCCTGCATGTAGAGGGTGCCGGTGGCGATGCCGGTGAACAGGATGATCGGCATGACCGCGGCGGACATGGGGCCGCTGCGCTGGGCGAGGTTGAGCGCGGCCAACTGGCCGGCGGCGCCGCGGCGCAGCAGTGGTCCCTCCAGCCAGGCGGTGACGCGGCGCAGCAGCGCGGGGGCCAGCAGCGCCAGGCCGATGGAGAACCAGATGGCCGCCGGACCGGCCGTGGCCATGGGCTCGAAGTCGTCCTTGCCGCGCATCACCGTCGCGGTGATGACCGCCAGGTCGGTGCCCAGGAAAAGGAACACCGCGGCCGCGGCCACCCGTTTGCGGCTCATCCGGGCGTCGCCGGCGGCGGCGTCCAGGAGGGACGCGGTGGCGCTCATCCGGGCGGTGCGCCGGGCGGCGGTGAGCGCGGCGGCGAGCGCCGCGACGAGCGTGACCCCATAGCCGATGTGGATGGCGAACCCGCCGAAGTGATGGGTGATGCCCGTGGCGATCTGCCCGTCGGCGGTCAGCCGGTTCAGCAGCCACCCGCCGATGTGCGCGGCGGGGACGATCGCCAGGGTCACCGCCGCCACGGCCAGGATCACGGCCTCCCCGGTGATCATCCGGGTGATCTGGCCCGGAGTCGCGCCGATGTTCTTCAGCAGTGCCGTCTCCGCGGCGCGTTGCCGTACCGACAGGGTGAGGGTGGAGGTGACCGCGAACGTCACCAGCAGCAGCCCCCAGCCGCCCACCACAAGGCCCAGGACGTTGAGGGTGCTCTCGCTGGCGGGATCCACGCCCTTGGCGCCTGCGGTGTCCAGCAGGGAGCCGAAGGCCATGAGGATCACGGCGCCGCAGAACATCGCCAGGAAGCCGGCGGCGAAACCGCCGGAACGGCGCCGAAGGGAATGCAGGGCGAGTGTGAGCATGGGTCAGATCGCCTCCGAGATCGGGCCGGCCTCGGCGGCGCGCTGCCGCTCGGCGAGTTCGCCCAGGTGGGTCATGCGTTCGGCCACCGCGTCGGGGGTCGGGCCGGCCAGGCGTCCGACGATCCTGCCGTCGGCCAGGAAGAGCACCGATCCGGCGTGGGAGGCGGCGACCGGGTCGTGGGTGACCATCACCACCGTCCGCCCCTGCTCGGACACGGTACGGGCCAGCAGCCGCAGCACCTCGCGGGCGCTGCGGGTGTCCAGCGCGCCGGTCGGCTCGTCGGCGAAGATGACGCTGGGGCCGGTGACCAGTGCCCGGGCGATCGCGACCCGCTGCTGCTGCCCACCCGACAACTGGGCGGGACGATGCCCCTGTCGACCGTCCAGCCCGACCTGGGTCAGCACCGCCGCGGCGGCGGCCGGGTCGGCCCGCCTGCCGGCCAGGCGCAGCGGAAGGGTCACGTTCTGCAGCGCGGTCAGTGTGGGCAGCAGGTTGAAGTGCTGGAACACGAAACCGATCCGCTCGCGACGCAGCCGGGTGAGTTCGGCCTCGCTGCGCCCCGTCATCTCCATACCGCCGACGACGACGCTGCCGGCGGTCGGGACGTCCAGCCCGGCGGCGCACTGCAGCAGGGTGCTCTTGCCCGAGCCGGACGGTCCCATGACGGCGGTGAAGGTACCGGCGGGCAGTGCCAGGGACAGCCCGTCAAGAGCGGTCACGGCGGCAGGCCCGGTTCCGTAGATCTTGCGAACGGCCTCCAGCCGTAGCGCGGCGGTCGGCATCCTCGTCCTCATTTCAGGTGTGAGCGGGCGTTCCTGAGAACATCGCACCTCTTGGGCAAACGCGCAAGTCATACGCCTAAGTCGTTCGCCTCAGGCGGGCGCTATGATGCACGGATGGGAAACCGGGAGGACCTCTTGGAGGCGGCGGTTCGGTGCATCCAAGAGAAGGGCTATGCCAAAACGACCCTGCGTGACATCGCGGGCGCCGCGGGCGTCAGCATGGCCGCGGTGGGCTACCACTACGGGTCGACCGAGAAGCTGCTCAACCTGGCGCTCGTCCGCGCCATCGAGAACTGGGCCACGACCTTCGGGCAGGTCCTGGCCGAAGGCGAGCTCGCAGATCGGGACGGCTACACGGGATTCTGGCAGCTGATCATCGACTCCCTGCACGATCACGACCGCACCGCGCTCGCCAGCTTCGAGGCCTTCGTGCAGTCCCAGCGCGTGCCGGAGCTGCGTGCGCAGATCGCGGCCAGCCAACGCGAAGGGCGCCGGGGGATGGCGGCCATGGTCACCGGAACACCCGAGGAAGCCGTGACCGAGCGGGCGGCCCGCACCATCGGCTCGGTGCAGCTCGCGCTGATCACCGGGTTGATGGCGCAGTGGATGACCGATCCCGAGCACGCTCCGACCGCCACCGAGGTGGTCGAAGGCCTGAAAGCTCTCAGCTCGTCTCTGGCCTGACTCGAAGGGGAAGGCAGGCCTGTCCGCAGCAGAGCACGGAACGGGCCGGGGGCGTCGGCGGTGTCGTTGCCGGCCGCCGCGAACAAACCGCCGAGGTTTGGATCAATTCTGGCCGCACACGACCCCACACGCCGCCGATGCGCTCGGCGACCGCCGTTGCGCGTCAGATACCGGGCGCGGCCCGAAGAGGGCAATGACAGGAACTCCCGGCCCGGGCACCCGGGGTGTCGCCTTCGGTTAACGGCTCGGCCCTTTCGGAGCAGGCCCGGCACAAAGGGAGTGCAAAGACGCTACAAATGGGACGTCATGGCCCCATGCGGCTCCAGGCGAGCCAATGGTGATGGCCAGTTCCGTCCGACCTCGGCTCCCTGTAGAGAATGGCGTTCCCGGCCAAGAGGACGGGCGATCGGCGTTCGAGGCCGCCTAATACACCGGCGGGGCGCCGACTCTTTCGGCTCTCGGGCAAATGAGGCCACCATTTGCTCTGCGGCCGCGTTCTGATAAGATCGCGGTGCAACCTGTAACTGAAAAAGCCGTCCCGGCTCTTCAGTTGCTCCGTGAAAGCGGGCGCAACGAAGGGCCGGGGCAACCGCTTCCGGAATCCCTTTGTGCGCCCCGACAAACAAGGGGATTCCGTGAAAAAGAAGAACTGGCGCCCGCGAGATTTTCTCGCCGGCGCCCGCAGGCATCTGGGGACGCTGGCAAGCGATCTCCGTGCCGCGGACAAGCGCGTGCTCACGATGGTGATGGCCTCGAATACCGCGGGCGTCGCCAACGGCTACATCCTGGTGCTCGTGGGCGCGACCAAGAATGTCGGGCCGACGACGGCGGCTCTCTGCGCCGTGCTCTTCGGAACGCCGGTCTTCTGGTTGTTCTTCAGGCCGTCGCTGCGCAGTCGCTGGTCCGTATGGATGCAGGCGCTCCCGCTGGGCATCGCCCTATGGGCGAACAACATCACCTACCAGTTCAGCCTACGGTGGGTTCAGTTGCAGCTCCTTCAACCGCTTTCGTTCTTGTTCACCGCCGTCTTCATGGTGGGTCCCGATGCCGTGCGGGACGTGAAGAGCGGAAGATACTCGACCGTCGCGTGGCCGATCCTGGGTGTGTTCGGCATCTGGGCCCTGGCGACCGACACGGTCGGCGGGGCGGGCGGAGGAGCGTTCACCGACGCGGTCCCGCGGTTGCACGTCCTGGGTCTGCCCGTTCCGGCCTGGGTGCCGGCCCTGGGAGTGATGGTGGTCACCGCGGCCACCTTCGCCTTCCTCAACTGGAGGCTGGAGAAGCTCAGCAAGGACGAGGAGACGCTGGAGAGGCTCGGCGAGGACGGTGCCGGGAAGATCGACACTCTCGCCGGCCTTCCCGCCGTGGTCGCCCTCGGAGCGAGCGCGTGGGCTCTCGAGGGCGGCTGGACGGGCATGACCGGTGGTCGCTGGCCGTATCTGCTGATCTGCGCGGGCAGTGGTGTGTGCCTCGCGCTGCTCAGCGGAGTCGTCATGGTGAAGGCCTACGGCAGAGGCCTCCGCTCGTCGACCACCGCGATGCTCTCCCCGCTGCGGACCCTCCTCGGAACGTTCCTGGGGATGGCCGTGGCACACACCGCCCCCGGCCTTCTGGGGCTGGCGGCGATCGGTCTGATCCTCGTCGCCTCCTGCGGGGCGGCGGTGATCCAGAGCCGGAATGAAGGCTCTGACTGACCCGGCGGCGGGGAGGCCTGCCTCCCCGCCGTTCGCATGCCGCCGGCCCCGCCGGCGGACGGCCGCCGGGACGCGGGCGCGGACATATCCGGTTGGCCTGGCTCCGGGACCCGGCTAGGGTTCGTCCCACCTCGCGGCTGCTGAACCTCGGGGAGTCCATCGCCTGACGGGCGATGTCCCGTGCGTCCCCTGTGGACGGTCACGTCACCGACCCATGCCCGAAAACCCAGCAGCCGCCAAGGAAGAGTTCATGTCCGCACCCCAGCAGGACCCGCGCCTCGTCCGCACCGACGACGACTGGCTCCATCTCCCCAACCGGTGGGACATCCCCGTCGACATCTGCGCCGGCGCCGACGTGCCGATCGAGCCCAGCGCGGTCGACGAGATCCTCACCGTGCTCCAGACCGCCGACACCCTGGCGCGGCTCGCCGACGCGACCGGCCACGGGGAGGCGGCGATCGACCGCGTCGCGCTCACCCCGGACCTGCACAAGGGGGCCGGGATCCCGATCGGCACCGTGCTGCGGACCAGCGGCGCGCTGATCCCGCAGGCGGTCGGCAACGACGTCAACTGCGGCATGCGGCTGGAGACGACCTCGCTCAGCGTCGACCAGGTGCGTCCCCGGCTGGACGCGCTCGAAGGGCGGCTGCGGCACCTGTTCTTCGAGGGCGGGCGGCGGATCGCGCTGTCGGGCGTCCAGCGGGAGGCCCTGCTGCGCGACGGACTGCCCGGCCTGCTCGGGGTCCCGCGCGACGGCGCGAGCGGGATCTGGTCGCAGTACCGGCCCGAGGACGGGCGGCCGGGCCGGATCCACGGCGAGCGGTACCCGACCACGACCGCCGAGCCGTTCCGCGACTGGATCGACAGCGCGGGCGGCACCAGCTACGACAGCATCATCGGCAGCGTCGGCGGCGGCAACCACTTCGCCGAACTGCAGTACGTCGCGTCGGTCCACGACCGGCAGGCCGCCTACGCCTGGGGGTTCGAGCTCGGGCAGGTCGTGCTGATGGCGCACAGCGGCTCGCTGTCGCTGGGGCACCAGGCGAACTCCGACGGCCTGGAGAGGGCGAGGAAGGCGTGGCCCGCGTCCGTCCCGATGCCGGACAACAGGATCCTTCCGATGCTCTTCGGCGAGCGGAACGAGGCGGCGCTGCGGCGCTATCTCGACGCGTTCGGCAACGCGGCGAACTTCGCGGTCGGCAACCGGTTCTTCCTCTCGCTCATGATGCGCCAGGGGCTCGCCGCGGAGTGCGGCGCCCTCACCGGCGATCTGGTCTACGACGCCCCGCACAACCTGCTGTGGCGGGACGGCGACGGGCCGGTGGTGCACCGCAAGGGCGCGACGCCCGCGGGCGGATACGCGGACATGGCGGACGGACCGTACGCGATGTGGGGCGAGCCGGTCATCGTGCCCGGGTCGATGGGGGCGGCCAGCTACGTGCTGCGCGGGCACGGCAACCCCCGGACGCTGGCCAGCGCCTGCCACGGCGCCGGCCGCCGCGTTCCGCGTGGTGCGGCGTCCCGGGCGGACGACGCCGAACTCGACGCGTTCCTCGCCGAGTTCCGTGTGGTCACGCCCCTCGACCACCGCGACCCCGCGGTCACGCGCCGCGCGGACGTGATGGCGGCCTGGCGGCGCGACCTCAAGCAGGAGGCGCCGTGGGTGTACAAGGACATCGGCCCCGTCGTGTCCAGTCTCGGACGGGCCGGCGTCGCGGACCCGGTGGTCGAGCTGAGGCCGCTGCTGACCGTCAAGGGGTGACCTGACCGGCGGTTCGCGACGACGTCCGGCGGAACGGCGCCCGCCCGTGCCCGCGCTGGACACGAGGAGGATTTCTGGAACCATTCATTCTGAGTGCACGGAACATCACTCACCGCAGTATTGATCGTTGATACGACGCGGGTGACGGCGAGAGGGCGGGGACCGAACCGTGATTCCGCGACCTGGGCTGGTGCTCAACCGGAGATACGAGCTCGTGAGGGTGCTCGGCCAGGGCGGCATGGGGCAGGTCTGGTCGGCCCGCGACCTCGAACTGGAGCGGCGGGTGGCGATCAAGGTCGTCTCCGGGCACGTGCCCCCGGACGCGGCGCCGGAGCTGATGGCGCGGCTGCGGCGCGAGGCCAGGACCGCGGGGAGGCTCCAGCATCCGGGGATCACCGCGGTCCACGACATCGGCGGGCAGGACGGGGCCCCGTACGTGGTGATGGAGCTGCTCGACGGGCGCAGTTTCCGCGAGCTCCTGGACGCGAGCCCGGCGGGCCTGCCCGTCGACCGGGTCGTGGACCTCGCGATCGAGGTGGCCGACGCGCTGGCGTACGCGCACGACCGCGGTCTGGTGCATCGGGACATCAAGCCGGCCAACCTGATGGCGCTGACCGCGGGCGGTGTGAAGATCTGCGATTTCGGGATCGCGCGGTTCCCCGACACGACGTCCCTGACCGGCTGGGGCGTTCCCGGGACCCGTGCGTTCATGGCGCCCGAGCAGTCCCCGGGCGTGGTCGACGCCCGTGCCGACATGTACTCGCTGGGCCTCACCCTCCACGTGCTGCTGACGGGCGGGCTGCCGCCGGCCGCGGCGCCGGACGACGTGTCCCGCGGGCTCGCGGCCCGTTCCGACGTCCCGCCGCGGCTGCGGGATCTGGTTCTGCGCCTGCTCGCCGTGGATCCGGCCGAAAGGCCCGGCGCCGCGATGCTCCGCGACCGGCTCACCGCGCTCCGCGACGACCGGGGCGGGCCCGTCGTCACCCGGTCGCTTCCGGCACGTGCGCAGGAGACGGCCTCGGTCGGGCATCCCGGCGACGGCTCCCCTCGGCCGGGCCCGCATCCGCGCACGACGGCCAGAAGGCGGCCACCTGACCCGGACCTTTTCACGTGGCCCGAGATCCGCGAGCCGCGCGCGTGGCTCGTGCCGGCGGCGCTGGCGTCCGCTCTCGCGTGGTTCCTGCTCACCGCCGGTCTGGTCTGGTACCAGGCGCCGGCGGATCGGGTCGTGTTCCCGCTGTTCTGCCTCATCGTGGGCGCCTATTCGCTGGGCGCGATGACGATCTCCTACTGGCCCTACTCGGATGAGCGGTCCCCGGCCGGGAAGGAGCCTGAACCGCCGGACAGGCCGGGGCTCTTCGGCGGTCTGCTGGTCGGGTTCGCTCTGATCGTGGCCGTGGTGTTCTACGGCGTTCGGGTGGCGATCGGCGCCGGCGGCGACCGCTGGCTGATGCTGGTCTGCACCCTGGCCGGCCTGGCCTCGTTCGCGACCGCCTTCATCACCAGGTGGATCCATTCCTACGAATCCGGGATGGAGTCCATGACGCTGCGCAGCCGGGCGCGCTACCGGGCGATCGCCGAGACCGTGGCGGGCACGATCTGGTTCGGCGAACCCTACGAGGACCCTCGGCTGCCGGATCTGGAGGATCTGCTCTCCGAACTTCCGGCCGCCCGCTTCTTTCGCTTGGAGAAGGGCCCCTTCTCCGTCGCCGTCGTGTGCGGGTCCAAAGCGCTGCTGGTCTCCACGACGGCGTGGGCCCCCGGACTGTACCGGGACGTCGGTTACAAGGAGCTGCTGCGAGACGGGCGGTCCTTCTCCTCGGGCGTGCGGGAGATCGAGCGGCTCGACAGAGCCCGGAGCGAGTGGATCTACGAGGTCAACCGGAAGTACCGGGGGAGCGCCCCGGGATACTCCGACGTCGCAGCCGTACTCGTCGTCGGGCCGTCCGCCGGCGGCACGGGTGACGTGGTGCTGGGTGACGGCTCCCTGACGCACTATCCGGTCACGTGCACGACGCCGGCCGGTTTCACCGAGGTCGTCCGCTCGCACTTCCGGGGGGCCGACCGCATCGACCTGCCGACGGTGGCGAGGGTCCTCGACCACTACGACCGGACGCACGGCCCGGACCGCGACGGCGCCTGAGCCGCCCCGACCGCCCCCCAGGGGACAAGTTGGCGACAACGTGTTGCTATCTTGTCGACATGATGTCGACAAGTGTCCGGGCGTGGGGCTGATGTTCCTCGCGCTTCGTGAGCTGCGGTTCGCCAAGGTCCGGTTCGGGCTGATGGGCGCCGTCGTGGGCCTGATCGCGGTGCTCGTGGTCATGCTGTCCGGGCTGTCGGTGGGCCTGGTCAGGGACGGCGTGTCCGGGCTGCAGAACCTTCCGGTCACGTCCTTCGCGTTCGAGCGGGACGTCCAGCACGACTCCGCCTTCTCCCGGAGCGTGGTGGACGTGTCCGCCGTGGACGCCTGGCGGAGCAGGCCGGGCGTCGCGGAGGCGGCCCCCTACGGGAACACGCTCGTCAACACCAGGAGCGACCGGGGTGTGGACGTCGACCTCGCGCTGTTCGGGGTGGCACCGGACTCGTTCCTCTCCCCCGAGGTGGGCGAGGGCTCGCGCCTGGACGCCGCGGACGGCGTCGTCGTCAGCGCCACGGCCCTGGACGCCGGCCTGCGCGTCGGCGACACGATCACGGTCGCCCGGCTCGGGACGAGGCTGCGCGTCGTCGGCGCCACCCCCCGGCAGGACACCTTCGGGCATGTCGACGTGGCCTACGTGCCGCTGCGGACCTGGCAGCTGATCAAGGCCGGCGCGGCCCCGGGCGGCCCGGCGCCCGCCCACGCCACGCAGGAGATCACCGCCGTGGCGGTGCGCGCGCGATCCGGCGCCTCGGTCGACCTCGCCGCGGGTGACGCCGCCGCCGGGACCGAGAGCCTCACGCTGCGGGACTCCTACGGCGCCTCGCCCGGCTACTCGGCCGAGACGTCCACGCTCCAGCTCATCAGGGTGTTCCTGTACGCGATCTCCGCGCTGGTCGTCGGAGCGTTCTTCGCCGTCTGGGCGATCCAGCGCGGGCACGAGGTCGCCGTGCTGCGCGCCATGGGCGCGTCGAGACGCTGGCTCCTGCGCGACGCGCTCACCCAGGCGCTCCTCCTGCTCGTCGCCGCCGTCGCGATCGGCGCCGGGATCGGCGTCGGCCTCGGCTCGCTCATCACCGGCGGCGGCATGCCGTTCGCCCTCAGCGCCCCGAGCGTCGCGGCCGCCGCCGCGGGCCTCGTCCTCCTCGGGCTCGCCGGTGCCGGCGCCGCCGTCGCCCGGATCGCCTCCGTCGACCCCGCCACCGCCCTCGGAGGCAACCGGTGACCGGCCGGACCGCACCGACCGCCGGGGGCCGGGAAGCCGGCGCCCACGCCCGCCCGGGCCTGGTCATGGAGGGCGTCTGCCTCGGACACGGCGACGGCTCCGAGACCGTCCGGGCCCTCGACGACGTCGACCTCGCGGTGCGTCCGGGCGAGCTGGCCGCCGTCGTCGGCCCGTCCGGCGCCGGCAAGTCGAGCCTGCTCGCGGTCGCGGGCGGGCTCGCCCGCCCGGACCGGGGCACGGTCACGCTCGCGGGGGTCGACATCACGGCCGCCGGCGCGAGAGCCAGGGCGAGGCTGCGGCGCGAGCACGTCGGGTTCGTCTTCCAGTCGGGCAACCTGGTCCCGGCGCTCACCGCCCTCGACCAGCTCCGGCTGCCGCTGCGGTTCCGTCCGCGCCGCGCCCGTTCCGTCCGCGACCCGCTCGCGCTGCTGGAGGACGTGGGAATGGCGGACAAGGCCGACCGGCACCCCCACCGGCTGTCGGGCGGGGAGCGGCAGCGGGTCGGCATCGCCCGGGCCCTGGTGACCGGGCCGAGCGTGCTGCTCGTGGACGAGCCCACCGCCGCCCTGGACCGGGCGCGCAGCCACGAGATCGTCCGCCTGCTCGCCCGCGAGGCGAGGCGAGGCGGCGTGGCGGCCATCATGGTGACCCACGACCACGACGTTCTCGAACACTGTGACACGGTGTACGAGATGATCGACGGACGCCTGGCCCCGCTCGCCTGACGCCCCGGCCAGGCCGTCCAGCGAGGAGGAGGGCCGCGTGCCGAAGATCCAGGCGCCGACCGTGGCCGAGCACCGGGCCGCGCAGCGGGCGGCCCTGCTCGACGCCGCCCGCGCCCTGCTGTCCGAGGACGCCGAGCGGGCCCCCGGCCTGGCGGACGTCGCCCGCCGGGCCGGCCTCGCCCGCTCCAGCGTGTACGCCTACTTCAGGTCCCGCGACGATCTGCTCGACGCCCTCATCGTCGACACCTTCCCGCGCTGGTCCGCCTACGTCGAGGCGCGGATGCGCAAGGCCGGGACCCCCGGCGACCGGGTCCTGGCCTACGTCTACGCCAACCTCCGCCTCGTCGCCCGCGGAGACCACGCGCTGGCCCGCGCCCTCGCGGCCACCGGCCGCACCGACGCGCTGGTCGACTCCAGCCGCCTGCTCCACGACGAACTCCAGACGCCGCTCCGCGCGGCCCTGGCGGACCACGGCGCCTCCGACCCCGACCGGACGGCCGAACTCGTCCAGTCGATCGTCTACGCCCTGACACGAATGATCGAGGACGGCCTCGCCGAACGGGCGGCACGCCGCCTTGCCCACGACCTCCTCGCCCCCTACCTGCACCCCGCGCCGCCGCGGGCGGGGCGGCCCTAGGGAGGGGGCGGGGCCGTCAGGCGGTCCATGAGCACGTGCATGCAGGAGCGGAACCAGTCCAGGGCCGCCGGGTCGGTGGCGCTCACCATGCCCTGGCCGCGGGCGAACACACCGGAGCTGATGAAGCCGTACACGCACCACATCATGGGGGACAGGACGAAGTAGGGGTCGATCCCGGGTGGGACCGCGTCGCGGATCCTGCGGGTGCACATCCGGAGGATGGGACGCTGGTAGCGGTCCTCCAGACCGCGGACGTCGAGAGCGTCGGCTCCCCACCGGTGCATCCACACCGCGTGGATGAGCGGGTGCGAGACGTGGTAGTCCAGGTAGGCGTCCAGGATCCGGTGAAGGGCGGCGCGCGGGGAGTCGGTCGTGTCGACCGCCTCGCGGAGCGTCGCGTACTCGTCCTCGTAGGAGCGCTGCATGATGGCCACGTAGAGTTCGCGCTTCCCGCCCACCAGTTCGGTCATCCGCGCGGCCGGGACGCCCGCGGCGTCAGCGATCATCCGCAGGTTCGTCTCGTCGTATCCCAGCGCGGCGAAGAGCCTGGTGGCCGCCTCCTGGACCCGGTCGCGCGCCGCAACGTCGTCCATGCCTTCACGGTACGGTGGGCCGCCCTGCGCTCTTCTACCCCGAAGGTAAATATCTCCGGGGGCGGCGGGGCGCCGGCTTGGGTAAGGATCTCCGCATGAGCAAGGTCAAGCGGCTGCCCCGGCGCGTGTACGAGCCGGAGCTGGCCCGCCTCCAGGCGGAGCTGGTGAACCTGCAGGAGTGGGTGCGCAGCGAGGGCGCGCGCGCCGCGGTGGTGTTCGAGGGACGGGACGCGGCCGGCAAGGGCAGCACGATCAAGCGGGTCACCGAGTACCTCAACCCCCGCGTCGCCCGGATCGTCGCGCTGCCCGTCCCGACCGACCGCGAGCGCACCCAGTGGTACTTCCAGCGCTACGTCGAGCATCTGCCCGCCGCCGGGGAGATCGTCCTGTTCGACCGCTCCTGGTACAACCGGGCGGGCGTCGAGCGGGTCATGGGCTTCTGCTCCAAGCAGGAGTACACGCGCTTCCTCCACCAGTGCCCGATCTTCGAGCGGCTGCTGGTCGAGGACGGGCTCCTGCTGCGCAAGTACTGGTTCTCGGTGAGCGACGCCGAGCAGGAGCGCCGTTTCCGCAGCCGCCTGGCCGACCCGACGCGGCGGTGGAAGCTGTCGCCGATGGACCTGGAGTCCATCACCCGCTGGGAGGACTACTCCCGCGCCAAGGACGAGATGTTCGTGCACACCGACATCCCCGAGGCGCCCTGGTACGTCGTGGAGAGCGAGGACAAGCGGCGCGCGCGGATCAACATGATCGCCCATCTGCTGTCGACGATCCCGTACCGCGTCGTGGAGCCGCCGCGGCTGCCGCTCCCCGAGCGCCCGCCCTCCAAGGGCTACGAGCGGCCGCCGCGCGACATGCAGACCTACGTCCCCGACCACTCCGCGACCCTGCGCTGAGGGCGGCGAACCGCCGCCGGGCCGGTTAGCATCGCGGCATGCCGCTGACCGTCGCCGGCCGCTTCGCCGCGTACGGGCCCTCGCACTGGGCGGCGCTCGGGCTGTTCGCGGTCGGCTGCGCCGGCCTGGTGCTCGCGGGCCGGGCGCAGCGGGCGGACGCGGAGCCGGGCGGGGAGTCCGGCGGGCGGGCGCGGGGGTTCGGCAGGGCGTACGCGCTGGCGGTCGTGTACGTGATGATCGGCACGCAGGCCCACACCCTGCTCCCCGGGCAGTGGCGGATCGGCGGGTCGCTGCCTCTCCAGCTGTGCGACGTGGCCTGGCTGACCACGGTCGGCGCGCTGTGGACGCTCGGCCGGCGATGGTTCGCGCTGACGTACTACTGGGGCCTGACCCTGTCGGTGCAGGGCCTGCTCACCCCGGCGCTCAACGGCGCGGACTATCCCGGCATCGACTACCTGGGCTTCTTCGGGATGCACCTGATGATCGTGTGGTCCGCGGTGTACCTGACCTGGGGGCTCGGGATGCGGCCGGGCTGGGGCGACTACGGGTTCGCGGTCGCCGTCACCACGGCGTGGGCCGTCGCCACGTTCGTCTTCAACCTGGCCGCGGGGACGAACTACGGGTACCTCAACGACAAGCCCGGCACCGGTTCGGTCCTGGACGTGATGGGGCCGTGGCCCTGGTACGTGCTGGTCGAGGCGGCGGTCATCCTGCTCGGCTGGGCCCTGATCACCTGGCCCTGGACCCGCGGGGACCGCCCGGCCGAGGCGGCCCGTCAGCGGCTGTAGTCCAGGAAGAGCGTGCCGTTCTTCCCCTGCTCGACCTCGGCGAGCCTCCACGACTGGACGCCGTCGGCGTCGAACACCCGCCTGCCGTGCCCGACCACCGCCGGGGCGACGACGAGCCGCAGCTCGTCGACGAGCCCGGCCCTCAGCAGCGAGCGGGCCAGTTCGATGCTGCCGTGGACGCCGATGTCGCCGCCGGGCTCGCGCTTCATGGCGGTGACGTGGTCGTGGACGTCCGCGGTGACCCGGGTGGAGTTGGCCCATTCCCGGCTGAACGCGCTGGAGGTGACGACGTGCTTGTGGGTGCCGTTGATGAAGTCGGCGAACGGCTGGAGGTCCGACGCGGGCCAGTGCTCGACCCAGTAGTCGTACGTTCCGCGCCCCAGCAGGACGTCGTCCTGCGCGGCGATGACCCGGCCGAGGTAGTCGACCAGCTGGGGGCCGTCGTCGGCGAGCCGGTCGCCGTCCTCGTGGGCGACCCCGTCCAGCGACATCAGGTGGTAGAGCACGACCTTGCGCATGTGGTTCCTCCGATGATCGATCGGGCGGCCGGCGCGGCGCCGGGCGCCGCTACTGCTTGGCGGGGTCGGATCCGGCGCGCTTGACGATCTGGTCGCCGGGGCTCACCGACTCCCAGAGGGAGCCGTCCACGCGGATCTTCTTGCTCGTGCCGTCGGTGAAGGTCACCTTGAGGTAGTGGTAGAGGTTCGACCCGTCCGGCATGGTGCGGGACTTGTCCGCGACGACGCCCTCCCACGCCTCGTCCTTGTGCACCCGTCGTGTCCTGAACATGAACTCGCCTGCCCTTGGTGATCGCCTTCTCACTTCCTGTGATCAGGTTAGGGCCGGGCGGATCCGCGGGGCCTCGGTCGCGCGAGGGGTCTTGCGGATGCGACTTCAGAGGGAGGGGCGGGGGCGGACGATACCGAGGTCGTAGGCCATCACGACGGCGTGCACGCGGTCGCGGGCGCCGAGCTTGCGCAGGATGGACGAGACGTGGGTCTTCACGGTCGCCTCAGCGAGGGACAGATATCCGGCGATCTCGGCGTTGGAGGCGGCCCGGGCGACCAGCGTGAGCACCTCCACCTCGCGGCCCGTCAGCTCGGACAGCCGCTCGGGCCGGACGGGCTCGCTCCGCTGGACGGCCACGAACCGGTCGAGGAGGCGGCGCGTCACGGTCGGGGCCAGCAGCGCCTCGCCCCGGGAGACCACCCTGACGGCGTCGGCCAGTTCCGGCGGGCGCACGTCCTTGAGCAGGAAGCCGCTCGCCCCGGCCCGCAGCGCGGCGTAGAGCGGCTCGTCCAGGTCGAAGGTGGTCAGGATGACGACCCGGGGCGGGTCGGCGGCGGCGGTGATCCGCCGGGTGGCGGCGATGCCGTCGGTCCCGGGCATCCGCACGTCCATCAGGACGACGTCGGGGCGCAGCCGGGCGGCCTCCCGGACGGCCTGGTCGCCGTCGCCCGCCTCGCCGACGACCTCCAGATCGTCCCGGGCGTCGATGATCATGCAGAATCCGGCCCGGACCAGATCCTGGTCGTCGGCGACGAGCACCTTGATCGTCATGGAGGCTCCCTCGGGGGCGACCGGGCCCGCGCCCGGCCGGCCCGGCCCCGCCGCCGGCGGTCCCCCATCATCGCAGCGCGCCGCGCACGCCGGCGACGTTCCGCGACCGGGGGACCCGCCTCGGTCACCGGGTCGTCGCCTCCCAGAACCCGCAGCCGTGCTCCGCCCCGGCGTCCACGGTCCGGATCGCGCCCGGCGCGAGGCTCAGCGGCGCGGCGCCGGGCCGCCAGCGCGGGCGGCGCCCTGCGGGACGTCGGGGACGTGCAGGCCGTTGACGTTGGGCGCGTTCTCGTCGGCGAACTCGTAGGAGTACACGGTCGTGCGCGCGGCGAGGTCCCGGGCGCCCGCCAGGGTGGAGCAGGCCCAGGAGGCGTCGGTCAGGACCGTCGCCCAGGCCAGCCCCGCCGACGGGTACCGCGACAGCGGGTACCGAGAGACGACCTTGCCCGCGGCGGATCCGAACGCCTCCCCCAGCAGCCGGGGATAGGTCTCGTCCGTGATCAGCTCCGGGTCGTACTGGATGGCGCCGGCGACGAAGGAGCGGGCCTCGTCGCGGGTGCCGCCGACGAGCACCGGAACGCGGGCGAACGCGCCCGCGCGGAGCGCCGCCGCGGGGTCGCGCGGCAGCAGCGCTGTGCCGTAGGCGAGGTGGTCGGCGAAGGACGGCGAGTGCGGGAGGAGTTCGGCGGTGGTCTTGCCCCGCAGGCACGCCAGCGCGCCCGCGCCGGCGCACTCCAGCTCCTCGGCGGCGGCCAGGCCGTCGTCCTGTCCCTGCTCGACGGGGACGTAGGGCCGGTCGGCGGGCGCGCCGGGGAACAGGCCGCCGGCGGGCCAGCGCAGCCCGCACGATCCCGACGAGATGATCGCCTTGTCGATCAGCCCCCGGGCCTCGGGCGAGGTGAGCAGCGCGCAGGCCGACATCGCCCCCGCCGACTGGCCGAAGACGGTGACGTTGTGCGGGTCCCCGCCGAACGCCGAGGCGTTGCGCCGCGCCCACCGCAGCGCCGCGATCTGGTCGGCGAAGCCGAAGCCGCCCGACCCGGCCAGGCCGGGCAGCCCCAGGTACCCGAAGATCCCGAGCCGGTAGTTCACCGTGACGACGACGGCCCTGCCCTCGGTCGCCAGCCGGACGGCGTCGTAGTCCTTCCCGCTCCCCTGGGTGTAGCCGCCGCCGTGCCACCACACCATCACGGGCAGGGGACCGTGGTGACCGCGCGGGGCGGTGACGTTGACGAAGAGGCAGTCCTCGCTGGACGGGTCCTTGGGCCCCGGCGTGCCCTGCGCGCAGTCCTTCCCCGGCCGTCCGGCCTCCCTGACGCCGCTCCACGGACGGGGATCGCGCGGCAGCGTCCAGCGCCGGGCACCCGTAGGCGGTTCGGCGTAGGGGATGCCGAGGAACTGCCGGGCCTTCCCCTTCGCGATGCCCCGCACGCTTCCGGAGTCCACGCGCACGGTCAGCGGCGCCTGCGCGGGCTCGTGCGGCGGACGGAACGCCGTCAGCGCCCCCATGGCCGAGACCGCCGCGAGCACGGTGGACACGCTTTTGAGACCCGACATCTTCATGACCGCCCGTCTGATCACGTCCGCCGTCCGGCGGCACCGGTTCGACGCTAGGGAACCCGGCGCCCCGGGACCTCCGCCCGGCGTCCGGTCTTGGACCCGCGACTCCGGACGGAGCGGCGGGCCCGCACCCGCCCGCGGATGTAGGCCGTGTTTCACAGTCCCGGCCCACTTCGCTCGCCTGGCGGCTGTGTTTCAAAAGTCCCGGCCCACTTCGCTCGCCTGGCGGCTCGCTGCGTGACCGGGCCTGGGCGAACGCGACATCGCTCCGCGATCTGCCCGGTTCCGCTCGCCTCCGGCTTCGCTCCACCGGGCAGTTCACGCGTTCGCGCGTGGCCGGGGCCTTTTCGGGACAGGCCCCCTAAGGCGCCGTGTCCGTCCGGGTCAGGTAGAACGCGGCTCCGGCTCGACGGCGCGGTGGTAGCGATCGGCGAGCGCGCGCACGAACGCGACGAGCTCGGCGGGCTCCGTCACGGTGAAGTCGGCGCCGAGCAGGCCGAGGTGGACGGCGAGCGTCTCGATGCTGTCCGCGCCGGTGTCCAGCACGCAGCTGGCGTCGTCGACCGGGGTGACCGTCCCGACGGCGGCGTTGATCCGTTCGGCGACCCGTTCGGCCGGGGCGCGCACGACGACCCGGGCCCGGTACCGCCAGGCGGCCGACGACACGCCTCGGCGCACCCGGTCGACGGCCTCCTCGGGGAGCTCGCGGGGAGCGAACCGGGGGCCCGCCGGGATGCGCGGGCTGAGCCGGTCCACGCGGAACGTCCGCCAGTCGTCCCGCTCGACGTCGAACGCGACGAGGTACCACCGCCTCCCCCAATTGACGAGCCGGTACGGCTCCGCCTCGCGCCGGCTCGACGAGCCGTCGTGGCTCCGGTAGTCGAAGCGCAGGCGCTCGTGGTCGCGGCAGGCGGCCGCGAGGACGCTCAGCGTGTCGGCGTCCACCCGCGGGCCCGGCTCGTCCCGGGGCACCGCGACCGCGTACCGCTGGAGGGCGCCGACGCGGCGCCGGAGCCGGGACGGCAGCACCTGCTCCAGTTTCGCCAGCGCGCGCAGCGAGGTCTCCTCGACCCCGCTGATCGTCCCCCCGGCGGCGGTGCGCAGCCCGATCGCGACCGCGACCGCCTCCTCGTCGTCGAGCAGCAGCGGCGGCAGCGCGGCCCCGGCGCCGAGGCGGTAGCCACCCTCGGACCCCCGGGTGCCGTGCACCGGGTAGCCGAGGTTGCGCAGGCGTTCCATGTCGTTGCGGACGGTCCGGGGACTGACCGCCAGCCGCTCGGCCAGTTCGGCGCCGGTCCAGTCGCGGGGCGTCTGGAGGAGCGAGAGCAGGCGCAGCAGGCGCGCCGAGGTTTCCAGCATTCTCGAAGTCCACCCGTCCTTTAGGCATGAACCTTGCCTAAACGGTTCCTACGGTACAGCCATGGAGAACAACAGCACGATCACCCCGTTCCGGATCGAGATCCCCCAGGCCGAGCTCGACGACCTCCAGCGGCGGCTGGACCGGACCCGGTGGGCGCAGGAGCCGCCCGCCGCCGGGCCGGCGCCCGCCGGCCCGGTGCCGCCCGGATGGGAGTACGGCGTCCCGGTGGGCTACGTCAAGCAGCTGGTCGAGCGGTGGCGCACCGAGTACGACTGGCGCGCCTGGGAGGCGAGGCTGAACGCGTACCCGCAGTTCACCACCGAGATCGACGGCCAGAACGTCCACTTCCTGCACGTGCGGTCGCCGGAACCGGACGCGACGCCGCTGATCCTGACGCACGGCTGGCCGACCACGGTGGTCGAGTGGCTGGACGTGATCGGCCCGCTCACCGACCCGCGGGCCCACGGCGGCGACCCGGCGGACGCGTTCCACCTGGTCATCCCGTCCGTACCGGGCTTCGGCCTCTCCGGGCCGACCCGGGAGAGCGGCTGGGACCGGTCCCGGGTGGCGCGCGCCTGGGCCGAGCTGATGCGCCGGCTCGGCTACGACCGCTACGGCGCGGCCGGCAACGACGGCGGATCGCTGATCTCGCCCGAGGTGGGCCGGGTCGACCCCGAGCGCGTCTGCGGGGTGCACGTCACGCAGGTCTTCTCGTTCCCCTCGGGCGACCCCGCCGAGCTGGACGGCCTCACCGAGGAGGAGCGGGGCAAGCTCGCGTTCGCCGAGTGGTTCGTCCAGAACCGCGGCGCGTACGACAAGCTCCAGTCCACCGAGCCGCAGAACCTGGCGCACGCTCTGGCCGACTCCCCCGCCGGCCTGCTGGGCTGGCACGCCCAGCTTCTCGGCCAGCTCGACCCCGACCTCGTGCTCACCAACGTGATGCTCTACTGGCTGACCGACACCGCGGCCTCAGCCGCCCGCTTCTACTACGAGGACGCGGCGACGGCCCACCCCCGGCAGAAGACGAACGGCCGGGGGACCAGCGTGCCCGAGCCGACCACCGTCCCTCTCGGCCTGGCCAATTTCGCCTGGGACTACCAGTCGATCCGGACGTTCGCCGACCGCGACCACAAGAACATCGTCTCCTGGAACGTCTACGACCGGGGCGGCCACTTCGCCGCGCACGACGCACCCGACCTCCTGGTCTCCGACCTCTGGCAGTTCTTCCGCGAGGTCCGCTGACCCCGTGGCCCCGCCAGGGCCGGCGCGGCGGCGCGTCAGATCCAGCCCTGCTGCCAGGCCTGGTGGGCGGCGGCGTGGCGGGTGGGGGCCCGGAGCTTGGTCATGGCGGTGGAGAGGTAGTTGCGGACGGTGCCGGGGGCCAGGTGGACCTGCGCGGCGATCTCGTTGACCGAGGCTCCGGTGCGGGCGGCGCGCAGGACCTCCAGTTCGCGGTCGGTGAGGGGGCAGTCGTCCTCGGTCAGGGCGGACGCGGCGATGTCCGGGTCGACGTAGCGGCGGCCGGCGGCGACGTCGCGGATGATCTCGGCGAGCCGGGACGCGGAGGTCGTCTTCGGGACGAAGCCGCGGACGCCGGCGGCGAGGGCGCGGCGCAGGACGGCGGGGCGGGCGTGCCGGGTGACCAGGACGATCTGGGTCGGCAGTCCGGCCCTGATCTCCTCGGCGGCCTGCAGGCCGTCGGCGGGCGGCATCTCCAGGTCCAGGACCGCGATGTCCGGGGCGTGCTCGCGGGCCAGCCGGACCGCGTCGGTGGACGTGGACGCCTCGGCGACCACCGCGAGGTCGTCTTCGAGCCCGAGGAGGGAGACCAGGGCGCTGCGGAGGAGCTCTTCGTCGTCGGCGATCAGGAGCCGGATCACCGGTCCCCGCCGATCGCCGCGGGCAGGGACGCCGTGAGTTCGAAGCGGTCGGCGTCGCGGGTCCAGGTGAGGTCGCCGCCCGCGGTCCGCAGGCGGCCGGCGAGGGCGTCCAGGCCGGTGCCGGGGTCCGCGCCGGGCTCGGACGCGCCGTCGTTGCCCACCGTGAGGCGGGCGACGCCGCCGCTCACGCGGTAGTCGACGGACGCGTGGCGCGCCCGGCTGTGGCGCAGGAGGTTGGTGGTCGCCTCTCTCATCACCAGTCCCAGAAGGTGGCGGGCGGTGTCGCCGACGGGGGCGGGGGCCGTGGTCGTGCGGGCGTCGATGCCCGCGGCGGCGAGGATCCGGGTGGCGTTGGCGATCTCGTCGTCCAGGCTGGTGCGGCGGTAGCCGAGGACCACCGCGCGGGTGTCGCGGAGCGCGTCGGCGGCCAGCCGCCGGACGTCGCGCATCTCGGCGGCGGCGCGCGGCGGGTCGGTCCCGGCGAGCCGGGCGGCCAGTTCGCTCTTCAGGGCGATGACCTGGAGGTGGTGCCCCTGGATGTCGTGCAGGTCGGCGGCGAACCGGAGGCGCTCGTCCTTCACGGCGAGCTCGGCCGAGAGACGGCGCGCCTCGTCCAGCCGTCCCGCGACGTCCCAGGCCCACAGGGGACCGAGCATGGCCCAGACGACGAACGCGGTGACCCCGGACGGGAACAGCGCGGCGTAGGGCAGCTCGCCGTCGCCGCTCAGGAGGCTGACGGCGCCGCCCGGCAGCGCCGCTGCGAGCACCGCGGCGACGATCAGCCGCCGCCGGCGCCGGCGGTCCAGATGGGTCGCGGCGACCGCCGCCATGATCGCGGGCGCGACGGGCCACAGCCCGTAGTTGCGCAGGGCCAGGGGGCAGGCGGCGAGCACGAGCGCGGCCAGCGCTCCGGCGGCGGGCCAGCCCGCGGGCGGACGGGGCCGCGGCCCGGCCGACAGCCGCGCGTTCAGCAGGGCCACGACCGCCGCCGCCTCGACCGCCAGCGCGGCGGCGCTGAGGGCGCGCGGCGGGATCGGCACGTCGCCGTCCAGGATCCATTCGCCGGTGAAGAGGATCAGGACGCCCACGTTCGTGCCCGGCACCGCCCACCAGGTGTAGCGGCGGAACCCGGCCAGCCCCGTCTCGTCGGCCGCTGCGCGCACGCCGCCATTGTTCCAGCGGACGGCCGCCCGGGCGGGTGTCATTTGTCCGGTATCGGCATGACAGATGTCATCCGCGCCCGTGGTGGTCCGTCACTACCGGGGACGTCCGCGCCGCCGGAGGGTGGAGTGCGTCGCCCATCCGAGGAGGAACACGGTGCGGGAACAGGAGATCACGCGCCGAGGCCGGGGCCGCGCGCTGCCGCGGCGCTGGCCCACGGCGGCGGCGCTCGCCGCCGCGGCGCTCTTCCTGGCCGGCGGTCTCGGGGACCCGGACGAGGCGGTGTCCGGGTTCGGCGAGGCGGTGCCGCTGCTGCCCCTGGAGTACCTGATCCTCGACCGGATCGGCCGGCGCGGGGCGTCGTGGCCCGTCGTCGGGGCCATGGTCGTGGCCATCGTCGCGGTCGACACGCTGGACGTCGTCCCGCTGCCGGCCGTCGTCGCGGCGGCCGCGCTGGTGCTGCTCGTCTGGGGGGCCGTCGCGGGGACGCCGGACGGGCGGGCGACCTTCGGGGCGCAGGCCGCGGGGATGCTCGGGTTCGGCGCGATCGCCCTCGCGGGCCTGGCGGTGGACCCCGACCTCGGCCGCTACCTGGTGGCGGCCGGCTGGCTCCTCCACGGAGTGTGGGACGCCGTCCACCTGAAGCTGGACAAGGTCGTCTCCCGTTCCTACGCCGAAGCCTGCGGCGTGGTGGACGTGGCGGTCGCCGCCATGCTCGTCTTCCTGCTGTGACCCGTCCCGCGGTGAGCACGGCGGCGGCCCGGTCTACTCGTCGTCGGACTCCGCCGGCGCCAGGTCGGTGGAGGTGCCGTTCAGGGAGCCGTTCGAGGAGCCCGGGGACATGCCGCTGGACGCCCCGCTCACCTCGTTGATGATGTCGCTGCCGGGGCTGCCGTCGCCCTTGGCGGCGTTGAGGGAGCGGTCTATCTCCAGCCAACTGTCGTTTCCGGCGTCGTCGCCGCTGTTGTAGGTGTTCAGCGCGTTCACGCCGATGCCCGGAGGGTTCGCCCCGGCGGCCGAGGCAGTGGTCGCGCCGGTGGCGGCGAAGGCGGCGACGGCTATGAGGGACGTGATGAGAAGGCGGTGCATGGTGTCCTTTCAGGGTGTCGCGGGGCTCGGCTCGGGGGCCGCGAAGCGTTGGGCGAGCCAGGAGCACACCAGTAGTTGGAGCTGGTGGTAGAGCATCAGGGGGAGGACGACCGTGCTGACGCGGGCGTCCTCGAACAGGACGGCAGCCATGGGCAGACCGCTCGCCAGGCTCTTCTGGGAACCGCAGAACAGGATCGCGACGCGGTCGGGCCGGGAGAAGGCGCCGAGCCGCGACACGAGGCCCGCGGCCGCGAGCGCGAGGGCGAGCAGGGCCGCGACGACGAGGGTCAGGGTGCCGAGTTCCACCGGCGCGAGGTCGTTCCACACGCCGTTGACGACGCCCTGACTGAAGGCCGTGTAGACCACGAGCAGGATCACCGCGCGGTCGTAGCGGGACAGGGCCCGGCGGCGGGCCCGGACCCGGTCGCCGATCCGGCGCTGGGCGGCCTGGCCGAGCAGGAAGGGCAGCAGGAGCCTGACCGCGATGTCGCGGACGGACCCGGGCGAGAACCCGCCGTCGCCCGCCGAGACGAGCGCGGCCGCCAGCAGCGGGGTGAGGACGACGCCGAGCAGGTTGGACAGCGAGGCGCTGCAGATCGCGCCCGCCTCGTTGCCCCGTCCGATCGAGGTGAGCGTGATCGACGTCTGCACCGTGGACGGCAGGACGCCCAGGAACACGACGCCCGCGTAGAGGGGCTCGCTGAGCAGTGCCGGGCTCAGCGGCGCGCAGGCGAGCGCCAGCGCGGGGAAGACGAGGAACGTGACGGAGGAGATGGCCGCGTGCAGGCGCCAGTGCCGGAGCCCGTCCAGCGCCTCGGCAGTGCGCAGCCGTGCGCCGTAGAGGAAGAACAGCAGCGTGATCGCGACCGTGCCCGCGTGTTCCAGGACCACGGCGAAGGCGCCGCCGGCCGGGAACATCGCGGCGATTCCCACGGAGCAGAGAATCGCCGCGATGTAGGGGTCGATGTGCGGCCGCGTCAGCGTCGCGACGATGGTGCGCATTGGCCCCTCTGCTTCTCGTGACGTGCCGTCGGCGGCCGCCGGGCGGGTCAGGTGAGCAGGCCCGCCAGTTCCTGCCTGGGGTGGTTACGGCTGATGTTGCGTTCCAGCAGGGCCAGCGACTCCCGGACGCCGACGCTGCCCGCGGTGTGCTCGGGCAGCCGGCCGTCGTCGCGCTTGAGCCGGACGATCGCCTCCTCCATGGCGCTCTGGGCGGCGAACAGGCACGGGGTGCTGTAGATCGCGACCCCCACCCCGAGTTCGGTCAGCTCGGGCAGCGAGATGCGCGGCGACTTCCCGCCCGCGATCTGGTTGAACAGCAGCGGCTTGTCGCCGATCACCGTCCGGACGCGGCGGATCTGCTCGACGCTCCGGACGCCGTCGACGAGGACGACGTCCGCGTCGGTCCGCGCCAGCGCCTCGGCGCGGGCGAGGACCTCGTCCTCCTCGCCGGCGTCGGTGCGGGCCACCACGACGAGGTCGCGCCGGGTCCGCAGCACCATGTCGAGCTTGTCGAGGTACTCCTGCAGCGGCAGGATCCGCTTGCCCTCGACGTGGCCGCAGCGCCGCGGCCGCTGCTGGTCCTCGAGGATCACGCCGGACGCGCCGATCAGCTCCAGCTGCTCGACCACGTGGCAGGCGACCTCGGGGTCCACGTAGCCGTCGTCGATGTCCACGAGCAGGTGCCGCGCGGGGAAGGCGAGTCGCAGCCGCTGGACGAAGGCGACGATGTCGGGCCAGGCGATGAAGCCGATATCGGGAAGGCCGTAGTGCGACGCGGCGAAGCCGAAGCCGGACACGAAGAGCCCGTTGTAGTGCTGCGCGGCGACGGAGGCGGAGAACATGTCGAAAACCCCGATCAGCGGGGTGGTCCCGTCCGACATTATCTCGCGTCGCAATTCTTCTCCGTAGTTCACCTTTCGCTCCTTTCGTCGTGTGGGCGCGGGCGACTTGTCCGACTAAGACGGAACGCCACAGTTTGTGGCGTCCACACGGCTGTCGGTATTCCGTGTCGTGAATAGTTACCCATGCGAAAAGCAAAACCCGGGTAAAGGAAACCAAGGGAGGGAGTAAAAAGCCCGAGCAATAAGCCCGATTTGTAGGGCGATATGGGGAGTTGTTCTTTTACTCGTCGCGACCGTTCACGGAAGGGCGCTTGACCATGCGGGCCCGGGCGGCCCACGCCCGCACGCGCCGGGACGGACCCGCCCGGCGAACACCGCGTGAACGCACTGGAACCGGGGGGTTTCTACGCCCCTCGAAATACACATTGAAAATCTAGTGTTTTTCACCCGCTGGAAGGGGGCCGTTTTCCTCGGCTACTCTCCCGTAGCTGTGGTCCCCGCGAGAAGGCAAAAACGCCGCCGCATGCACAGGAGCATGCGTGTCCGGCTCATGTCGGTCGCCACCGTCTTTTCTGCGGGCGCCTTTCCCCGCAGGCCCGGGAAGAAATGCCATGGCGAGCGCGGCCCCCCGCGACGGCCGGCTCATCGGTGTCATGCCCGACCATTCGCAAGTCGAAGGCCGTGAAGGACGACGGCCGCACCGGAGGGCCCGGGACGGGCCTTCGCACCCCGAGCGAACCCGCCGTTCCGGGTCGCGCCCCCCGCTCTGGTCGTGGAGCGGGACGGCCCCGGCGGCATGAACCTCCCGATTGGAGAACCCCCATGCGCAGACTGCTCAAGGCGACGCTGGTCGCGTGCGCCCTCGCGCTCGCCATGTGCGGCGTGACGTCCGCGAACGCCGCCGAGCCCCCCGGCGAGGGCGGTGTGCCGATCATCGGCGGACACAACGCCACCGAGACCTACTCCTGGATGGTGTCGCTGAGCAACGGCTGCGGCGGCAGCCTGGTCGCGGCCCAGTGGATCGTCACCGCCAACCACTGCGGCGCGGCGTCGCAGGCCCGGATCGGCTCGACCTACAAGAACTCCGGTGGCGAGGTCCGCCAGATCGACCGGCGCACCACCCGGTCCGGCACCGACCTCACGCTGATGCACCTGTCCACCCCCGCCCAGTCGGCCCCGGTGAGGATGGCGCAGTCCAACCCCGCCGCGGGCACCCCCGTGCGGCTGCTCGGCTTCGGCTGCATGAGCTGGCCGAGCTGCAGGACCGCCACCGTCCTCCAGGAGATCGACCTGTCGATCCTGCCCAGCAGCCGGTGCGCGGCCGGCGGCGGCACCGCGAACGACGTGTGCGTCTCGGGCGACCGGACCCACTCGGCCTGCCACGGCGACTCCGGCGGCCCGGCGGTCGTCGGCACCCGCGGCGACTGGACGCTCGTCGGCGAGACCCACGGCCCGGGCGACGACATGGGCGAGTGCGCCACCACCACCCTCTACACCGGCATCGCGCCGTACCTGTCGTGGATCGACCAGCAGATCGGCCGCTGACCCCGGTCTCCCCACCCCCTAGGAGTTCCGATGTCCCCTCGCAGGATCATGGCGGCGCTGGCCGTCACGCTCGGGCTGGCCTTCCTGGCGCCCGCGCTGGTCGCCCCGCCGGCGTCGGCCGCGGCCCCGGTCGCGGTCCGGACGATCTACTACGACGCGAGCGCCGCGCAGGAGTTCAGGTCGGCCGTCGACCAGGGCGCCGCCGCGTGGAACGCGGCCGTGCCGGCGATCCAGCTCAAGGCCGCGACCGGCGCGCAGGCCACGATCAAGGTCTACGCCGACGACGGCTGGCCCCGCACCTACATGAACGGCTTCGGCCGCGCCACCATCTACATGGGGCGTGAGGCGGTCGACGACGGCTTCTACCCGCCGAGGATCGCCGCCCACGAGCTCGGGCACGCGCTGGGCCTGCCCGACAACCGCAACGGTCGCTGCGACTACCTGATGTCCGGCCACAGCTCGCCGACGTCCTGCCAGAGCACCACCCCGCACTCGACCGAGGCGGCCCAGGTCACCCGCAACGCGGGCGGCCTCGTTCCCGCCGCGCGCAGCCGGGAGACCCGGTACGCGGACTGCTTCGTCTTCTGACCGAGTCGCTCCTCCGAGCGCACCGCACCGCGGGCACACCGGCGCCACGTGCCCGCGGTGCCGCGCGTCCGGCCCCGGGCGCGGTGCAGGATCTCGGCGGGCCCCGCCGAGCCGTCCGCGCTGGTGGCGGGCGCGCTCACCGGGTAGGGAGGAAGTAAAGGAGGCTCCCGGCCGCCGCGGCGGCGTATCGATGCGAGGTGGGTGGCGATGTGCAGGTGGATGGCCTACTCCGGGGACACCGCCCTGGCGGAGACCCTGCTCTTCCGGCCGGCCCACTCCCTGATCAACCAGAGCCTGCACGCCCGCCTGGGAGCGGAGACCACGAACGGGGACGGCTTCGGCATCGGCTGGTTCGGGGAGCGGCGGGTCCCGGGCGTGTACAAGAGCGTCCATCCCGCCTGGAACGACCCGAACCTGCGCGAGATCAGCCGGGAGATCCGCACCGGCCTGCTGTTCGCGCACGTCAGAGCCTCGACCGGCGCCGCGGTGCAGCGCAGCAACTGCCATCCGTTCCGGCACAGGCGGTGGCTGTGGATGCACAACGGGGCCATCGCCGACTTCCCCAGGCTGAAGCGGGACGTCATGCTCGCGGTCGACCCGTCGCTCTACCCCGAGGTCGAGGGGACGACCGACTCCGAGGCCCTGTTCTACCTGGCGCTCACCTTCGGCCTCAAGGAGGATCCGCCGGGCGCGGTCGCCCGCGCCATCGGCCTCGTCGAGGACATCGGGCGGCGCCGCGGAGTGCCCGATCCGCTGCAGATGACGGTGGCCACCAGCGAGGGCGAATCGATCTGGGTGTTCCGCTACTCCAGTCTGGGACGGACGAGGTCGCTCTTCTACTCCACCGACATCGCCCAGCTGCGCAGGCTCTATCCCGGGCTGGACGTCCTGGAGCGGCTCGGGACGGACGCGCGGTTCGTCGTGTCCGAGCCGATCCACCATCTTGAGGGCGCGTGGAAGGAGGTGCCGGAGAGCTCGTACGCGATCGTGCGGCCCGGCACGCACGAGCTGCGCCCCCTCGTCCCCGTCCGGACGCATCAGGAGACCACCGCCTAATGGGAGCTGCCGGGTCGTAGAGACTCGGTAGCCGTAGCCGCCAGCAGGTGAGCACTCCCGCCGCCGGAAGCCGTCCGACTTCTGAGGTCAGACCGTGCCCCTGCTGGTCGGCCGGGAGGCCAGACCGCTGATGGGGTGGCGTGCCCGCCCAGTGGGGTGTGAGCACTGGATCCATTAGGCCGCGTGCCGCGCTTTCCGCAGGCTGCAGGGAGCGAAGTACCTGACCAGGAGGACGAGTGCTGCTGATCGGCGATGACTGGGCCGAAGACCACCACGATGTCGAGGTCCAGGACGAGACCGGCCGGAAACTGGCCGCCGCGAGGTTGTCCGAGGGCGTGGAGGGGATCGCCAAGCTGCACGAGCTCGTCGCCGAGCACGGCGGTGGGGACCTTGATGCCGCCGAGGTCGTGGTCGGGATCGAGACCGACCGCGGCTCATGGGTGCAGGCCCTGATCGCCTCCGGTTACCAGGTCTATGCGATCAATCCCCGGCAGGTGGCCCGGTTCAAGGAGCGGTACGCCTCCTCCGGCGCCAAAAGCGACAAGGGCGACGCACACGCGCTGGCCGACATGGTCCGCATCGACCGGGCCCAACTGCGGCCGGTGGCCGGGGACAGCGCCCAGGCCCAGGCCGTCAAGGTCGTCGCCCGCGCCCACCAGACCCTGATCTGGGAACGCACCCGCGCCTTCCAGCGGCTGCGCAGCACGCTGCGGGAGTACTTCCCCGCTGCCCTGAACGCCTACGCCGACCTGGCCCTGACCAGCACGGACGCACTGGAACTGCTGATCAAGGCGCCCGCCCCGGCAGCCGGGGCGAAGCTGACCCGCACCCAGATCACGGCCGTCCTGGCCCGCGCCCGCCGACGCAACCGGGACGCCAAAGCGGCCACGATCCAGACCGCGCTGCGCCAACGGCAGCTCGGCCTGCCCGAGCCGGTCACCGCCGCTTACGCGGCCACCGCCACCGCCCACGCCCATCTGATCATCGCGCTGAACGAGCAGATAGCCGCAATGGAGGAGCAGGTGAAGGCCCATTTTCGAACGCACCCGGACGCTGAGATCTACCTCTCGATGCCCGGCATCGCGGAGATCACCGGCGCCCGGGTGCTCGCCGAGTTCGGAGACGACCCCACCCGCTACGCATCCGCCAAAGCCCGCAAGAACTACGCCGGCACCAGCCCCATCACCCGGGCCTCCGGCAAGAGCCACACCGTCCAGGCCCGCTACGTCCGCAACAACCGCCTCGCCGACGCGCTGCAGACCCAGGCGTTCTCAGCCCTGCGCGCCTCGCCCGGCGCCCGCCGCTACTACGACAAACAGCGCGCCCGCGAGACCGGCTACAACCCCGCCCTGCGCCAGCTCGGCAACCGCCTCGTCGGCATCCTCCACGGATGCCTCAAGACCCGCACCCTCTACGACGAAGCGACCGCCTGGTCGCACCACGCACACCTCCATGCCGCTTGACATCAAACGACATGGGGTGTCTGACCCTTCCGGACGGTGGTCCAGGCGATGGTCCAGGCGGTGGTCCAGGCGGCCGCTCAGGCGGGCTTGGGCGGGGCGATCAGCTTCCAGGCGCCGGGGTGCAGGGTCCAGGTGCGGGTGGTGTACGGGCCGGACACCTCGCCGTCGCTGTTGCTCCGGAACTCCTCGCCACTGATCGTGACCTTGCGGGCCTTGGTGTGCAGGACGTCGTCCCGGTGGCGGTGGCTGCCGTCGCGCAGGCGCAGGGCGTAGGCGATGCGCGCGATGGGGCCGGTGGCCGCGGAGACGACCAGTTCCAGCCTCCCGTCCCCCGGGTGCGCGTCCGCGGCCAGCTGGGCGGAGCCGCCGGCGATGCCGGGCGCGTTGCTGAGCGCGGCCATCAGGAACGTGCCCTCGGCGACGAGTTCGCCGTCCGCCTCGACCCGCTGCCGCCACCCGGAGTGGCGCAGGCCGGCGATGACCGCCCCCAGCGGGAACGCCGCGACCTTGAGCGTGCTCTTGAACCGCGTCGCGCTCTCGGCGGCCGAGGCCCCGATGCCCACGTGCACGGCGTTGAGCGTGACGCGGCCGTCCTCGTCGACGATCATGTCCAGCTCGCGGTGCCCGCCGTCCAGCAGGAGGCGGACGGCCTCGTCGGGGTCGAGCGGGATGCCGAGGTTGCGGGCCAGGTCGTTCCCGGTGCCCATCGGCAGCAGCCCGACCGTCCGGTCGAGCTCGCCGCGCCGGTGCAGGGTGCGGACCAGGCGGTTGATGGATCCGTCGCCGCCCGCTGCCACGACGACCGCCTTGCGGTCCTCGTCCAGCGCCGCGTCGAGGTCGTCGGGGGCGACGCACGGGCGGACGGCGACCTTCCGTCCGGCGTCCCGGAGCCGCGCGGCGACCCTGTCCAAGGTCTGGGCGTCATGCGTGCCGGCCTTGGCGTTGGTGAAGAGAATCATGGTCCTCAGATCGGCCGTGCGGAGCCTCCGGGGGGTTGCTCGGCGACGGAGGCCTGGGGGGATCCCACCGCCTCTGCCTTCCCTCCCGCGCCCGGATGATGCAGGCCGCGGGTGTAGGACCGGTCACGGCGTCAGGGGGCGGGCGAATAGCTCTGCAACTCGCCCTGGCGGGCCTGGATCGGTGCGTTCAGGGACCCGCTGCCGGCGTGCTGGAACCGCAGGGTGAGCGGGACGAACTCCCCCGACTGCAGGGGCTTTGCGAGCCCCCTCAAGATGATCTTGGGTGCGGGCCCGACCTGGACGTCCTGGCCCGCCGGGAGGGCGATGGTCCCGCCGACGATCTCGGCCGACGCGGCCTGGGGCGAGGACACCGACATCAGCGTGTCGGTCCCGGTGCGGGGGGCCGCGCTCCCGGACGCGTTGCGGCTCTCGACGTCGCTGGGCGAGTTGACCATGGTGAGGTAGACGGGCGCCGACCCGCCCTGCCCGATCGTCTGCCCTCCCTCGCCGCCGAGGACGAAGAGGTTGCGGATGCCGACCTGCCCGATCTGCCCTGCCACCCCGGCGGCGGGCGACACGTCGATTCCCGTGGGGTCGTCGCTGCAGCCGGCCAGGAGCGCGCTCGCCAGCAGCACCGGCGCGGCCGGAGCGAGTGCGGCGCGCGCGGTTCGAGCGAAGTCCATCGTCTCCCCGATCTGAGGTCCCCCGACCTGCCGAAGATCCCTCAGGGCGGAGCGGAGCAAACCCTCGCCCGCGTAAAGCCGCGGAAACCCGCACGGGCGGCGCCCGCTCCCGGGCCGCCTCAGCGGGTGACGCGGATCTTGGACTGGCCGTGCGGGAGCTCTTCCCAGTCGTCCATGAAGCGGGCGGTGAAGCCGTGCCGCTCGGCCAGGGAGATCAGGGTCTCGGTGCGGTAGTAGAAGTCCTCGCGCAGGACGTGGTGCTCGGTTCCCTCGGTGCGGTCGAAGGTGAAGTCGAAGAATCCGCCGGGGGCGAGGACGCGCCCCACGTTCGCGAGGCATTCGTGGATGACCTCCAGCGGCGAGTGGCTGAAGACGCTGTGCGCGTGCACGACCGTGAAGTGCGCCGCCGGGAGGAAGCGCAGTTTCAGGTCGCCGACCAGCGTCAGGTGCGGCAGTTTCTCGCGGAGGTCGTTGCGGACGAGCGTGTGCTGCGCGGCGAGCAGGATGTCGGGGGATATGTCGATGCCGTAGTAGTTGCCGGCGTCGAGGTAGTCGATGAAGCGCCAGCCCGCCCGCAGGTTGCCGCAGCCGATCTCCAGGAGGCGGTCGTCCGGCTTGAGGCCGTGCCTGAGCAGGTAGTCGAACTGCATCTGGCCGAGGGCGAGCCAGCGCTCGCGGGTGGGGCTGCCGACGGCGGCCTCCGGGCTCCTGGCCGCGTCGGCCTTCATGACGGCCCGGTAGTAGGCGACGTGGTCGCGGCTGGAGGCCCGGAATCTCAGGTCTCGCGCCATTCGGGACACGAAAGTACCGATCTTGTCCGGGTTTCGGGCGGCGTAGCGCAGCCGGTACGCCAGGCTCGCGCGGTTCCGGCCGGTGGGCGGCAGTGCTTTCGTCATCGGGCTCGTCCCCCAAAGAGCACCTGCGGTGATTGCTTCGTGACCTACCCGGCCGCCGCGGCCCGTAAAAGCGGGTACCCGGCGGCCGCACCGGAATGATCACGCGCGGGCCCGGGAAAGACCGAAGTTCCCGAAAGGGGACGGATCCATGAAACTCGAAATGTGCGCCATTCCGGATCGGCTGGGGATGACCGCCCTGAGGGAATGCACGCGCGGGCGGCGCCGTGCCGTCAGGCGGGTTCGCGGATCACCGGAGTCCGGCGGCGTAGTCGGCGAAGCGCTCGTCGACCCGCTCCGGGGTGAGGCCGAAGTCCGCGAGCGAGTACCGGTGGGCGGGTCTGGCCGCCCCGGTGGAGCTCTCCCCGTGGAGCCTCGTCATGGCGGCGCGGGCGTCGCCGGTGAACGGGAGCCCGAACCGCGCGTACACGGACTCGACCGTGCCGATCGGGTCGCGGACGAAGTCGTCGTAGTGGACGTCCGCGAACCGCGCGGGGTCGTGCCGGCTCCGTTCGGCGCGGAACAGGTCGAGGCCCCGGCTCCACAGGTCGAGCTGGTCGCGGCCGATCGTGGCGCCGGTGAACACGTCCGACCATCCGGCGGTGGCGTGCGCGGCGAGGCTGCACATGGACGCCATCGCGGTGCGCGGCGCGCGGTGCGTCTGGACGATCAGCGCGTCGGGGTAGACCTCCAGCAGCGCGTCGAGCGCGAACAGGTGGCTGGGGTTCTTCAGCACCCAGCGCCGGCCGGGGTCGTTCATGCCGATGAGCTGGAGGTTGCGCCGGTGCCTCCGGTAGGCGTCCGTCCAGTCCCGCCCGGCGAGCCAGGACGAGTAGGACGGCAGGTGCGCCAGGCACTCGAACGAGATCGACAGCATGCTCTGGCGGAGCAGCTGCCAGCACTCCTCGACCGAGTCCGCCGAGATGTAGTGGACGCCCATGAACTCGGGGTTCTCCACGTGGTGCCGCCGGTACGCGGCGTCGATCGCCTGGAAGACCGGGTCGTCGGCCCAGGTGTCGCGCGGCGGGCGCGGGCGCGGCGTCTCGGCCAGCCACAGGTCGAGACCCTGGTGCGCGGGGTCGGCGGTGAGCAGCCGGTGCAGGGCCGTCGTCCCGGTGCGGGGCAGGCCGGTCACGAAGATCGGCCGCTCGACGGCGACGTCCGTGTGCCCGGGGTGCCGCCGCCAGGCGATCTCCGAGAACTGCCGGGCGACCAGGGCGCCGCGCAGCATCGCGCGCTGCGCATTGTTGCCGGGCGGGGTCAGCCCGGCGTCCCCGGCCAGCGACTCCAGCAGCACCGCCAGCCCGTCGAGGTACTCCCCGCCGCCGAAGTCGTCCGATCCGGTGATCCTGCCGGCCGAGGCGTGCAGGTCCTCGACGGTCCCCACGCTGTCGCGACCGTTCGTCATCGGTCCGCCCTTCCTAGTGGTGCCACTCGCCGGAGTTGACGTCCAGGCACTGCCCGGTGACGGCGCGGGCCAGCGGCGACAGCATGAACACGGCGGCGTCGGCGACCTCGTCGGGCTCGGGCAGCTTCCGCAGGTCCGTCGTCGCGGCGTTCTCGTCGTAGACCTGCTGCGCCGTCACGCCGCGCTTCTCCGCGAGGTGGCGGAAGTACCACTTGAGGTTGGGCGCCCAGATGTAGCCGGGCGCGATCGTGTTGACGCGGATCCCCCGCGGCCCGAGCTCGGTGGACAGGTTCTGCGCCATCGCCAGCAGCGCCGCCTTGGTCATCTTGTAGGCGCCGAACGTCCGCCGGGAGTGCCGCAGCACCGCCGAGTTGATCATGACGACGGAGCCGCGGGACTCCTCCAGCGCCGGGACGAACAGCCTGGTCAGATGGAGCGCGGCGAGCACGTTGGTCTCGAAGCCCGCCCGCACCGCGTCGAGGTCGACCTTCGTCAGGTCGGTCAGCGGCGGGGTGGCGAAGGCGTTGTTGACCAGGCCGTCCACCCGGCCGAACGCCTCCCGCGCGGCCCCGGCCAGCCGCTCGCAGGCCGCGGCGTCCCGGATGTCGGTCGGGACGGTCGCGGCCCGCCGCCCGAGCTCCTCGACCTCCTTGGCGATCTCGGCGAGCCGCTCCTCGTCGCGCGCGGCGAGCACGAGGTCGGCCCCGGCCCTCGCGCACTGGAGCGCGAGCCCCCGGCCGAGACCCGGGCCCGCGCCGGAGACGACGACGACCTTGCCGTCCAGCAGTCCCGCGCCCATCAGCCGAGCATCCTCTTCGCGACGGCGGTCTGTCGGGCGGCGATCCGCCCCGCCCATTCCTCTTTCCCGACGCGCTGGCTCTCGTGGAAGGGCAGCACGCGCGGCAGGTCCCCGAACGGCACGACCTCGGCCTTCGGCCCGTCCTCGGCGGTGAGGTCGCGGGCGAGCCGCTGCCAGCGGAACTGCAGGTAGCCGCGGCGGTGCCCGGTCCGCTCGATCCAGTTGGCGAGCCCGGGGTCGCGCTCGCTGACGACGTACCGGATCATGCCGTCCTCGTCCACGCGGGCCTGGTCGGCGGTGAGGCTCGTCTGGTGGTTGATGTAGTCCAGCGAGACGTACCACATGCTTCCGAGCTGGAAGCCCTGGTAGGGCGCCACCGAACGGTCGGCGGCCGGGGCCGTGATGACCATCGCCTCGTCGTCGTCCAGGTCGTAGTGGCCGACGGAGGAGAACTGCGTGGCCAGCCCGCCGGGCGTGGGCCGCGGCTCGGTCAGCGTGTTGACCGGCAACTGGAGGTAGTGCCATTCGGGGAACGCGAGGAAGGTGCGGATCCTCGACACCAGCATCCTGCCCGCGATCTCGTACCGCCTGGCCATCCGGTCGGACGGGACCGGCAGCGGGGAGGTCCCGAGCGTGTCCGCCCGGTGGATGCGGATCTCTCCCGGGCTCTCGTTCTCCCAGTCGCCGAAGACCTCCCGGACGATGAGCATCGCGGAGCCGGGGGCGAGCGCGACGTAGCCGGGCCCGGCGTCCCGCTTCGGCGGGCCGAACCGCAGCCGGAACGTCCCGTCCCCCGCGATGTCCAGCTCGCGGTCGTCGAACGCGGTGAGGCTGTCGGGCGACCTGGCGGGCGAGTAGTCGCCGTTCATGATCTGGAAACTGAGGTCGGCGGTCGTGCCCCGGCGCCCGGTCACGACGTACTCGGCGTCGTCGCGGATGTAGGCGTGGAAGTACAGCGTGTCGGGATTGTCGAGCCCGAGCTTGGTGTAGGGCCCGGTGGACGAGGCGAAGAACGGATAGTCCCGCTGGTAGGCGCCCACCATGTGCAGCGACGCCTTGATGCTGCCGGCCAGGTACTCCAGGCCCTCGGCCAGGTCCTGGTCGTTCTTGACGTGCGGCGCGGCGCGGATGATCCGCTCCGCCTCCACGACCGCGTCGGCGAACGAGCGCGTCGCGGCGCCCAGGCGGTCGGTGCTGCCTTCGGCTGGGTCGGTGGCCACCGGGCTCTCCTCGGTTCGCGGGCGCGAGGCCGTGCTCTGGCGGGACGGAGACTAGAACGCGTTCTAAGTGGAGGGCAATGCCCCGGTCCCGCTCAATGGGAGGTGGTGAACTTCAGGCTCGGCGCGTCGTCCAGCGACACCAGGTACTCGTAGGTGCGCCGGTGCCCGGTCTTCTCGACCCGCCACGCGCCGCCGTCCCGCCGGTAGACGTCGTGGTAGTAGGCGGCGCCCCGGATGAGCAGCCGGTCCCCCGGGAGGATGATCGTGTCGTCCAGCGACCAGGTCCCCGTCGCCCGGTCCCCGTCGAGGTCGATCTCCGGGCAGCCGGCTGTGTGGGCGCTGATCTTGTCCGGCCCGAGGTTGGACCGCATGTACGCGACGATCGCGTCCCGGCCCTCCAGCCTGAGCGTCCTGCCGAGCACGGGCGTGTCGTACTCCGCCACCGCGTCCTCGGTGAACACCTCGGCGAACTCGTCCCACAGCTTCAGGTCGACGCACCGCAGGTACCGGTACTTGAGCCGCCGAATCTCTTCCAGCGCAACCAGATCCATGCGCCCAGCCTCCTAGCTCCACCCGCAAAACACAAGAACACGTTCTACCTGTCGGGGGCGGTCGGTGGAGGGGCCGCGCCGCCCCGGCCAGGCCAAAGATCCAGCAAAAGGTCGACATGGACTGACAACGGCGGCCACGGCCGCCGGTCCGGCCCCCGGGCGGCGATTACGCTGGTAGAGGTGATGGCACCGGTCATCCTCGTGGTGGACCACGACGCGGGTTCGCGGCAGGTGCTCCTCGCCGACCTCACGCGGCGGCTGGGCGAGGCGTTCACCGTGAAGGGCGCGGGTTCGCCCGGGGAAGCATGCGACGCGCTGGAGGAGATGGCGCGGGCGAAGGAACCCGTCGCGCTGCTGATGGTGGACGACGTCTGCGGCGACCTCCTTCCGCGGGCGCACGAACTCTTCCCCAACGCCAAGCGCGTGCTGATGGTGGACCGCGACTACACCTCGACCAGTCCGGCCGTCCAGGCGATCGCGCTCGGGTACGCCGACTACCACCTCGTCCGGCCGTGGACGAACGACGAGTCGATGCACCGCGCGGTGAGCGAGTTCCTGTCCTCGTGGACGGAGGAGCAGGAGCCGACGTTCGAGCTGTTCCGCGTCGTCGCCGACCCGGACGATCCCCGCATGCTGCGGCTGCGCGACGTGATGGCGCGCTTCAACCTGCCCTTCGTCGTCCACCCGCCCGGCGAGGAGACCGGGCGGCGGCTGCTGCGGGAGGCCGGGGTCGACGCCTCGCGGCTGCCCGTGGTGATCCGCTACGACGGCCGGGCGTTCGTGGACCCGCAGATCCCCGACCTCGCGCGCGCGATCGGCGTCAGCGTCGCGAACGACCTGGAGGTCTGCGACCTCGCCATCGTCGGCGCCGGGTCGGCCGGGCTGACGGCGGCCGTGTACGCGGCGTCCGAGGGGCTCGACACCGTGCTGCTGGAGCGGGCGTTCTCGGGCGGGCAGGCCGGGACGAGCCCGATGATCAGGAACTATCCGGGGTTCCCCCACGGCATCGCCGGCGGCTACCTGATGGAGCGGACCTGCGAGCAGGCGTGGCTGATGGGGGCGCACATCGTCTTCGCCCAGCAGGCGGTCGGCCTCGAAACACGCGGCGACCGGCGGGTGGTCCGCATGGTGGACGGCTCCGAGGTCAGCGCACGCGCGGTGCTGATCTCCACCGGCGTCGACTGGCGGCGGCTCGGCGTCCCCGGGCTGGAGGCCCTGGTCGGCTCCGGCGTGTTCTACGGCATGGCCGTGGGCGAGAGCCGCGCGATGCGGGGCCAGGACGTCTTCATCGTGGGCGCCGGGAACTCGGCGGGCCAGGGCGCGCTGCACCTGGCCAAGCACGCCCGCACGGTCACGCTCGTCGTCCGCGGCGACGGCCTGGCGAAGTCGGCGTCGACCTACCTGGTGCGCGCCATCGAGTCGACGCCGAACATCGTCGTCCGCCGGGGGACGGAGGTGGTCGGGTGCGGCGGCGGAGGACGCCTGCGGTCCCTGACGCTCGCCGACCGCGCGGCGGGCGCCACCGAGCGCGTCCCGGCCGCCGCGCTCTTCATCATGATCGGAGGCGAGCCGCACACGCGGTGGCTGCCGGACGGCGTCGCCGCCGACGAGCACGGCTACCTGCTCACGGGCCGCGAGATCTACGACGAGGTCCCGCCCCGCTGGCCCCTCGGCCGGGACCCGATGCCGCTGGAGACGAGCATGCCCGGCGTCTTCGCGGCGGGGGACGTGCGGAAGGACTCGATCAAGCGGGTCGCCTCGGCGGTCGGCGAGGGCGCCACGGCCGTCCGCTCGGTCCACGAGTTCCTGGCGCTCTGATTCCTGATGCTCTGAGCCGCCCTGCCCCGCGTCGACGCGTTTTGGGGGCGATTGACGGATTCCGGGGACGGGCGCGCGCCCGGCGGGGCACCCTGAGGCGGTCAAAGTCGATGAGGGACGCGGCGGCGGAGCGTCCCTCCGCCCGTCATGGAGTGTGGTCCCATGGTCGACGGTTCGGTTGAGAACGTCCCACCGGAAACGGCTGAGATCGCCGGAACGGGGGACGCGGAAGCGTCCTGGCTCGGACGCGGGGTCGCGTTGTTCACGCCCGTGTTCGCCGTGGCGGCGGGATGGCTCGCCGGAGTCGTGGCGCGGCTCGTGCCCGGGGCCCACCTCGACGAGACGCAGGTGACGACGTTCATGGTGGCCGCGTCGACCGCGGCGCTCGGCTCCGGATGGAAATGGCTCCAGGGATGGCAGCAGCACGAGCGGTTCGTCGCCGACGGAAAGGCCGCGCCCGTGAAGAGCAGCCGCGAGCGGCGGAGAAGCAAGACGAAGTGAGGCGGTCGCGAGGAAGGTAGGCATAACTCTACCGGGATGTGGGTGGCACGCCCACGGACAGGCCCCGTCCCGCCCGGCAAAGTGTTCCACAGATGCAGAAACGCACTCGCCCTGAGAAAGGCAGTCTCGTGGACACAGTTCTCGCCCGGCGCTTCACCGGTTGGACCGGCCTCGCCTCCGCCGCCGGACTCCAATGTCCTTTCCCGCCTTCTCCTGCAAATCCTCGCCCTCGGATTCCTGCTCCTCTTCGTGACGGGTTTCCGGGAGCTGATCAAGAGCGTCGACCAGCGTTACGAATGGGCGGGGAACTTCGCCTTCGCCGCCGGGCTCGCCTACGTCCTCGTCACCCTGGTCTCCAGCGGTCTGGAGGCCGGCGCCGTCATCGCCGCCGACCGGCCGATCGACCCGACGATCTCCGTGAGCGGGACGTACATCCTGTACGGGTCCATCGGGCGCATGCTGCTCGCGTTCTTCCTGGTCGCGCTGGGATACGCGGTGAGGGCGACCGGCGCGCTGCCACGCTGGGCGGGCACGTCCGCCTACGTGCTGGCCGCGATCAACTTCGCCTTCGTCCCCTCGCTCTTCTTCGGGAACGAGCCGGCGTTCTTCTACGCCGCCAACGGCTGGGGCACCACCGCCTCCCTGGGCGCCATCCTCAGCTACTGGCTCCTCACGACGGGAATCGTCACCCTCCGGGGCGAGCGAGGCACGGTCGGCCGCCTGGCGCAGGGAACGCACCGGGTCCACGGCTGACATCCGGAAAGCAGGCCCGACGGCCGCCGAAGGCACACCGCCTCGGCGGCCGTCGGGCTGTTGGCGACCCGTCGGCGGAAGGGTTCATCTTCCGGCATTGCGCGGTCGCCCCGCGTTCATCCGGCGGCCGTTTTCTGGCGCTAGTCATAGGGCGTGCGCGCCATTCTCGTGCTTTTAACTCTCGCACTCGCGCTGGTGGGCTGTGCGACCGCCAAAGCCTCCGTCCACCGGCAGGACATCATCGTGGTCGGCGTCAAGGCCGACCAGCCCGGGCTCGGGCTGATGAAGAACGGGGTCTTCCAGGGGTTCGAGGTCGATGTGGGCGCCTACATCGCCCGCCGCCTCGGGGCGACCCACGTGACGTTCCGCGAGGTCAGGTCCGACGACCGGGAGACGCTGCTGGACCAGCACGCCGTGGACCTGGTGCTCGCGTCGTACTCGATCACACCGGACCGGGCCAGGCTCGTCGACTTCGGCGGGCCCTACTACGTCGCCCATCAGGACGTGATGGTGCGGCGGAGCGAGACCCGCATCCAGAACGTGCGCGACCTGGCCGGGCGGAGGATGTGCCAGGCCAGCGGGTCGGTCTCGACCGAGCGGGTGCTGGTCGGTCTGAGCATCCCCGCAAGGCCGGTCCCGGGCGCTTCCTACAGCGACTGCGTGGCGAAGCTGCGGTCCGGGGCCGTGGACGCCATCTCCACCGGCGACCTGGTCCTCGCCGGGTTCGCCGCGCCGGACCTGAAAATCGTCAACGCGCCTTTCACCGACGAGAGGTACGGGGTCGGGATGCGCAAGGACGACGTGGACGGGTGCGAGGCGGTGAACCGCGCCATCACGACGATGTACCAGGACGGGACGGCCGGCCGCCTGCTGGACAAGTGGTTCGGGAAGAGCGGCCTCACGCTCGTCCAGGAGGTCCCCGAGTTCGAGGGCTGCTCGTAATGTCGGACGCTCTGGCTATGGTCGGGACGTGGCTGAGGACAGGGACGCTTGGGACGAGCTCTTGGCAGCGGGCTTCCTGCACGCCCTGCGTGAGGCCCACCGCGAGGCGACGCTGGCGGTCTTCGGCGGGCTGAGCCGGGCGGCGGGGTTCACGGAGCGGACGTACGGGGTCGGCGCCTTCGACGCGCTGGCCTCGCAGATCGACCGGGTCTTCGAGACCGAGCCGCAGGTCGTCCGCGACGATCTGAACGGCTCCCCCGGCTGGCGGTACGGGCCGTACCGCGTCCTGCTCAAGCGGCATGAGTTCGGGCATGTCAGGGGCATCCGGTGGGACCGCGCCAGCCCCACCAAGCAGGCCGTGGCGCGGCAGACCTACGTCGAGGACCCGCAGCTCGCGCTCCCGCTGGGCGTCGAGGCGCGCGACACGCCCGGGGTCGTGACGCTGGTGCTCGCGCACAGCGCCACCGAGGCGCCGCTGGAGATGGAGCTCTTCCTGGGCCGCCCCCGGTGGAACGCCGACGGCGGCACCGCCTGGCACTGGGTCAGGCCCCTGGACGACACCATCGGGCCCGATCCACGTCGTAAGCTCGTCGAGCGGACGACGCCGCTGTGGGACGACCGGGAAGAGGACGTCCCGATGCGGCTCCGCGGGGAGACGAAGACGGCCTAGCAACAAAGGTGGCGCGGGGTGCTGTTCGACTGCGAGCGGCTGACGCTCGCCCGGCGGCTCAGGGGCCTGCGCAAGAACCAGCTCGCGCAGGCCGTGGGGACGACGCCGAAGGCGATCGGGCGGTACGAGGCGGGCGTGCAGAGGCCCGAGGAGCCGACGGTGCGGCGGCTGGCGATCGCGCTGGGCGTGCCCGTCGCGTTCTTCCAGAGCGGCCGCAGCCCGGTCTCCATGGACGGCGCCCATTTCCGGTCGCTGCGGTCGACGACGCAGATCGAGCGCGACCAGGCGCTCGCCTACGGGCGGATCGCCACCGACGTCGTCGCCGTCCTCGAAAGGCTCGTCGACCTTCCCGAGGTCGACCTTCCCGAGTACCCGGTGTCGCCCGAGGAGATCGCCGGCCCCGGGCCCGCCGAGGCGGCCAGGCTGACCAGGAAGTCGCTGGTCGAGCGGGCCGGGCCGGTGCCGCACGTCGTCCGGCTGCTGGAGTCCCACGGCGTGATCGTTCTCGTGCTGCCGCGGGCGGCCGAGCGGGTGGACGCGTTCAGCGTCGGCGTCCACCCGAGGCCGATGGTGTTCTTCAACCCGGCCAAGGGCGACTACTGGCGCAACCGGTTCGACGCGGCCCACGAGCTCGGGCACCTGGTCATGCACGCCGACGCCGAGCCAGGGGAGAAGATCGTCGAAGACCAGGCGCACCGGTTCGCGGCGGAGTTCCTCATGCCGGAGGCCGACATCGCGGGCGAGCTGCCCGCGGGCCCCGACTGGGACCGGCTGGCCGGGCTGAAGGCGTCCTGGGGCGTCAGCATGGCGGCGCTGCTCTACCGGGCCCGCACGCTCGGGATCATGACGGAGCCGGTGTACCGCAACGCGATGAGCGCGCTCAGCTCGCGCGGCTGGCGGCGCCAGGAGCCGGGCCCGGCCCGCCCGCTGGAGCAGCCGACGATGCTGACCCGCGCGCTGGAGGTCGTGGCGGGCGCGGGCGCGGACCGCGACCGGATCGCCGGGGACGCCCGGGTCACCCGCGCCGATCTGGACCTGCTCGTCCCGGGCCGGTGACCCCTTCTGGAACGCTCCCGCCCACGCGTTCACCACAAATGGCGGGATTTGTAAAGCCGCACCGCCAGATATGTATCCCTGTCGAGCGGTCTCCTGCGCGTTCACCATTGCCTGTGAGACGCTCCGAGAGTGTTGCCGGACCAACGTACGGAACGCTGGAGACACGGGTGCTTGACAATCGGCTGGCGAGTCCCACCGCGTTGCGCATGCAGCTCGGGGCGCGGTTACGGCGGATGCGCGAGGAGAGCGGTCTCAGCCGGGTGGAGGCGGGCGAGGCGATCCGCGGCTCGGCGTCCAAGATGAGCAGGCTGGAGCTCGGACGGCACGGCTTCAAGATCCGCGACGTCCTCGACCTGCTGACCCTCTACGGCGTCGAGGACGAGGACGAGCGGAATGGCTTCGTCCAACTCGTCCGGGCGGCCAGGAAGCCCGGCTGGTGGCAGGGCCACGGCGATATCGTGCCGGGCTGGTTCGAGCAGTATCTCGGCCTGGAACAGTCCGCCGCGACGATTCGCGCTTACGAGGTGCAATACATTCCGGGCCTTCTGCAAACGCGCGACTACGCGCGGGCGGTCATCGGCCTGGAACACCACGAGGCGGCCTATGACGGCCTCGACCGGCGGCTGGATCTCCGGATGCGCCGGCAGGAGATCCTGCACCGCGCGACCGGGGCGACCACGCTCTGGGCGGTGATCGACGAGGCGGCGCTGCGGCGGCCGATCGGGGGCCCGGGGACGATGCGCGGCCAGGTCGAGCACCTGATCGCGGTGTCGGAGGGCATGGCCAACGTGAAGCTGCAGGTCCTGCCGTTCGCGGCGGGCGGGCACCTGGCGCTGGGCGGGCCGATCACGATCGTCCGGTTCGCCGAGCACGACCTCGACGACGTCGTCTACCTGGAGCAGCTGACCGGCGCCCGCTACCCCGAGGGGCCCGAGGCCGTCCGCTACCAGAAGATCATGGATCTGCTGGGCATCCGCGCGGCCCGTCCCGCCCGCACCACGGCCTTCCTCCGGGACCTGCTCGGCGAGCTCTGATCGCCCCCGCCCGATCCCCCGTCAGGACGAGCGGCTCCCCCTCCGGCGGGAGGAACGCCGCCGCCCGCGCTCACTAGCGTCCCCCGTGACGTGTAGGGACGATTCCGCGGGCGGCAGGAATGGACAGTTCGACGACGGTCATCGCTTTCCTCATCGGGACGGCGTTCAACACCTGGGTCATGGCGTACGGGGCGAGGAGCCTGCTCGACACCCGGTTCCCCCTGTTCCGGACGCTCGTGGCGGGCGCGGTCGGGCAGGCGGTCGCCAGCCCGATCATCGGCGCGCTGATCGGCGACCTGCGCGCGGAGCGGGATCCCGCGCCGCTGGCGTGGTTCGTCTGCCTCGGCTTCGCGTGCGCCCTCCTCGTCTCGATGACGATCCTCGTGCTGTGGGAGGCGTTCGTCCCGACCGGGACGGTGCCGTCACCGCTCCACTGGTTCGGCGGCGTGCGGTCGCGGATCGCGCGCACCCGCCGCTACCGGCGCATCTCGTTCATCTTCCTGCGCCACGGCCTCGGCCCCTACCTGCGCGGACGCGCCCGCCCGAGCGCGCGCACCGCGCGCTCGTTCACGCACGCCCTCGAACAGGGCGGCGTCGTGTTCGTCAAGCTCGGCCAGGTCCTGTCGACGCGGCGGGACGTCCTGCCGCCGGAGTTCGTCCGGGAGCTGGGGCGGCTCCAGGACCGCGCCGCCCCCGTGCCGTGGCCGCAGATCGAACGGGTCCTCCACGAGGAGATCGGCGACCCGCGCGACGTCTTCGCCGCCTTCGACCGGACCCCGCTCGCCGCCGCGTCCATCGCGCAGGTGCACCGGGCCACGCTCCGGTCCGGCGAGGACGTCGTCGTCAAGATCCAGCGGCCGGGCGTCCGGGCGGTGGTCGACCGCGACCTCGACATCGTCGGCCGCCTCGCGCGGACGCTCCACGACCGCGCCGGATGGGCCAGGTCGTTCGGCGTCGTCGACCTCGCCGGCGGTTTCGCGGCCGCGCTGCGCGAGGAACTGGACTTCCGCGTCGAGGCCCGCAACATGGCCTCGGTCGCGGCCGCCGCCCGGGGCGGCGACGTCGTCATCCCCCGCCCCCACGACGACCTGTGCACGGGCCGCGTCCTCGTCATGCAGCGCCTGGACGGCGTGGCGCTCGGCAAGGCCGGCCCGCGCATCGACTCCGCCGGCCTGGACCGGGCCGGCCTGGCGCGCACCCTCCTCGACACGGTGCTGCGCCAGATCGTCCTGGACGGCGTCTTCCACGCCGACCCGCACCCCGGCAACATCCTGCTGCTCGACGACGGCCGCCTCGGCCTGATCGACTTCGGCTCGGTCGGGCGGCTCGACGCCGAGCTGCGCGGCTGCCTGCGGCGCATGCTCGTCGCCGTGAACCGGGGCGACGCGGTCGCGGTGTCCGACGCGTTCCTGGAGGTCGTGGCCCGCCCGGACGAGCTGGACGAGCAGGGCCTCGCCCGCGCGCTCGGCGCCTTCATGGCCCGCCACCTCGGCCCGGGGACGAGCCCGGACATGGCCCTGTTCACCGACCTGTTCCGCCTGGTCGCGAGGTTCGACCTCGCCGTCCCGCCGGAGATCGCGGCGGTGTTCCGGGCGCTCGCGACGCTGGAGGGCGGCCTGAGCGAGCTCGCGCCCGGCTTCGGCATCGTCGCCGAGGCGCGCGCGTTCGGCGAGTCCTGCCTGCGGGAGCGGCTGCATCCCGCGTCCCTGCGCGAGGCCGCGAACGACGAGCTGCTCAGCCTGCTGCCGATGCTGCGCCGCCTCCCCCGCCGCCTGGACCGCATCACCGCCGCGGCGGAGGCGGGCCGCCTGAGCGTGAACGTCCGCCTGTTCGCCGACGAGTCGGACCGCCGCACGGTCGCGGGCCTCCTCCAGCAGGTCCTGCTCACCATCCTCGCCTCGACGGCCGGGGTGATGGCGGTGATGCTGCTGGGGCTGAAGGACGGCCCGGCGATGACCCCGGACGTGACCCTCTTCCAGTTCTTCGGCTACTGCGGCCTGGTCGTCTGCTCGGTCCTCTCCCTGCGCGTCCTGGCGGTGGTCTTCCGCCGCTGACCCGTCCGGGACGGAGGATGCCGATCGAACATGTGTTTGACCGCCATGGGTACAGTGGGGGGATGTTCCAAGGGTCGTTGCTGGACGGCACGGATGAGAGCGGTCCGCGGCCGCTCGGCGCGGTGCGGCGGACGGCGCTGGAGCGCGGCGCCTGGGTGGACGTCCTGCCCGGCTGGATTCCCAACGCGGACGCGCTCTTCGAGCGGCTCCTCACGTCCGTCCCGTGGCGGGCCGAGCGGCGGCGCATGTACGACAGGGTCGTGGACGTCCCCCGCCTCCTGGCGTTCTACGACGAGAACGCGCCGCTGCCCGACGCCGTACTGGACGAGGCGAAGGCGGCGCTCGACGAGCACTACGCCGAGGAGCTCGGCGAGCCGTTCCGGACGGCCGGCCTCTGCCTCTACCGGGACGGACGCGACAGCGTGGCCTGGCACGGCGACACCATCGGGCGCGGCGCCACGCACGACACGATGGTGGCGATCCTGTCGGTCGGCACCCCGAGGAGCCTGCTGCTCCGTCCGCGCGGCGGCGGGTCGGCGATCCGCCGCGACCTCGGCCACGGCGACCTCATCGTCATGGGCGGGAGCTGCCAGCGGACGTGGGAGCACGCGATCCCGAAGAGCGCACGCGCGACGGGACCCCGGATCAGCATCCAGTTCAGGCCGCGCGGGGTCCGCTGAGCGGGGCGGGCATGCCTTCCTTCATGGCACCATGAACGGTGATTCGTGAGGAGGCCCGTTGGAGCGTCTGGTCGTGTCACACTCCTCCCCCCGGGCGTATCGGACGGTACTGGAGGCGCTGCAGGCGCCGCTGCCGTACGCCGCCGCCGGGCGGCACATCCTGATCGAGCCTGGGCTGTACCCCAACACGGGGTTCCGGAGTTCGGGCGACTTCGTCATGACGGCGGTGGGCGGGCCGGGTTCGGTCACGCTGGACGGCGCCACGGACGCGACGGTCGAGATCACCGGGAAGGTGACCCTCCAGGGGCTGATCGTCCGCAACTGGAGCGACGAGGGCCTCGCGCTCGAACTCGCGGAAGGCAGCGTCCTGGCGGAGCACTGCGAGTTCACGAGCCGCTACGACGTGGCCGTGCGCGCGTCCCGCGGCGCGCAGCTCGCGCTGAAGGAGTGCCAGGTGCAGGACGGCGCGGTCGTGTACAGCGCCTCGTCCGGGCTCATGGAGGGCACCTCGGTGGGCGGGACGGAGGGCAACGCGGTCGCCATCCGCAGCGGCAGCACGGTGACCCTCCGGGCGTGCCGGATCAGCGACGCGGGCGGCCACGGCATCTGGGTGACCGAGGGGTCGCGCCCGCTGATCGAGCAGTGCACGATCAGCGGCCCGTCGAGCGCGGGGATCCGGGTGGACGACCGCGCGGACGCGGCGATCCGCAACTGCGCGTTCCGCGGTTCCGGCCAGTCGTCCCTGATCGCCCTGGAAAAGGGCAAGGCCGTCGCGGAGGACTGCCTGATCGAGGACGCGGGCGCGGACGCGCTCTGGGTGGCGACCGGCGGCTCGCTGACCGCGCGGCGGATCAAGATGGAGTCGCCGCGGCGGACCGGCGTGGTCGTCGAGAAGGGCGTCGCGCTCCTGGAGGACTGCGACGTCAAGGGGGCGGGCACCAACGGCCTGTCCCTCGTCGAGCACGCCGACGTCACGGTCGTCCGAGGCAGGATCAGCGATGCGGGGAAGGTCGGCGCGGGGCTCGGCTCCGGCGCGCGCGCGGTGCTGGACGGGCTGACCGTCAGCGGCAGCGGTCTCGCCGGGGTGAGCGTGGACACGGGCGGCCGGCTCGCCCTCCGCAACTGCACGGTGGTGGACAACCACGGCGCGGGCGTCGTCGGCGGCGAGGGCGCGCACCTGGACGTGAGCGGGCTGATCAGCGAGCGCAACCAGAAGCCGGACAGGATCAACGGCGGCCCCGCCGGGGCGACCACGCAGGTGACCGCGCTGACACCGGCGGAGCAGCCCGAGGCGGGCGAGGAGCCCAAGGCCACCGGGAGGCCCAGGGCGGCGGCGCCGTCCGGGGAGGGGACCGACGGGACGTCGGCGGATGCGTTGCTGGCCCGGTTGGATTCGATGGTGGGTCTTGCGGGGGTGAAGCGTGAGATCCGTAAGTTGACGAATTTGCAGAAGGTGGCTGAGCAGCGTCGGTTGGCGGGGTTGCCGCCGGGTCCGTCGATCGGGCGGCACATGGTGTTCGCGGGTCCGCCGGGGACGGGGAAGACGACGGTGGCGCGCCTGTATGGCGGGATCCTGGCGGCTTTGGGGGTGGTGGAGCAGGGTCAGGTGGTGGAGGTGAGCCGGGCGGATCTGGTGTCGGAGAATGTGGGCGGGACGGCGTTGCGGACCACGGAGGTGTTCCAGCGGGCGTTGGGCGGGGTGTTGTTCGTTGATGAGGCCTACACGTTGTCGCGGAGGTCGACGGGGACTGATTTCGGTCAGGAGGCCATCGACACGCTGGTGAAGTTGATGGAGGACCACCGCGAGGAGGTGGTGGTGATCGCGGCGGGGTATTCGGCGGAGATGCGTGATTTCCTGTCGGCGAATCCGGGGTTGAAGTCGCGGTTCTCGCGGACGGTGGAGTTCGAGAACTACAGTCCGGCCGAGCTGTTGCAGATCACTGAGTCGCATGCGGTGCGGGACGGGTACCGGCTGGGTGAGGATGCGCGGGCGGCGATCCTGGGGCATTTCTCTTCGCAGCGGCGGGATGCGACGTTCGGGAACGGGCGGGCTGCGCGGCAGGTGTTCGAGGCGGCGGTGGAGCGTCAGGCGCAGCGTCTGGCCGATCTGGTGGAGTTGCCGTCGGGTGATGAGTTGAGTCTGCTGGTGGCCGGGGATCTGGATGTGGGGGCGGGGCTGGCGGCGCGGTTCGGGGAGGCGCGTGATGCGGGTCAGGTCAGCGCGGTGATGGGCCGCCTGTCGGGCATGACGGGGTTGGAGGAGGTCAAGCGGGAGATCGGTGATCTGCTGGATCTGCTGGCTTCGGCGCGGCGGCGGCGGGCGGCGGGGTTGGAGGCCGAGCCGTTCACCGGGCATCTGATCTTCGCCGGGCCGCCGGGGACGGGGAAGACGACGGTGGCGCGGCTTTATGGGGAGTTGCTGACGGCGTTGGGGGTGTTGGCGCAGGGGCAGGTGGTGGAGGCGGCGCGGGTGGATCTGGTCGGGCAGTATGTGGGGCAGACCGCGCAGAAGACCACTGAGGTGTTCGAGCGGGCGCGGGGCGGGGTGTTGTTCATCGATGAGGCCTACACGTTGTCGCGGCCGGGGGGGTCGGGTCATGATTTCGGGCAGGAGGCCATCGACACGCTGGTGAAGTTGATGGAGGACCATCGTGACGAGGTCATCGTGATCGCGGCGGGTTACACCGGTGAGATGGAGGGGTTCCTGGCCACCAATCCGGGGTTGGCGTCCCGGTTCGCGCGCACGTTGAACTTCCGGCCCTATGAGGTCGAGGGGCTGGTGTCGATCTTCTTGGGCAAGTCCAAGGCCGCGGACTACCGGGTGCCCGAGCCGACCCGGCTCGCGTTGACGGAGTATCTGACGGCCCATCATGGCCGGTTCCGGGAGGGCAACGGGCGTGAGGTCGACAAGCTGGTGCGTTCGGCGATGACCGCGCACGCCCGCCGTACCGAGCAACTCGCCAACTCCGGCGCGGAACTCACCACCGAACAACTCGCCACCCTCCTCCCCGAAGACATCACCCCGTAGCGGTGTGCAGCAGGTCGCGGAGGGCGGTCCGATGGTCGCCGGCCCGCCACGCCACGGCGAGCCTGCTCGGCGACGGCCCCGTCACAGGAACGGCGGCGATCCCCGGGCGCCGGTAGACGGCGGCATTGCCGGACGCCATCAGCACTACGCCGCTGCCGTCCTCGATGGCCGCGAAGGTCTCGGGTCGTCCCAGTTCACCTGACGGAACCGGATGCGCCACGCGGGACGGCGTTCCGCGAACCGCGCCCGCATGTCCGCCAGGAGGCCGCGCCCCACGCTCGTGGACATCCCCACCGTCGGCAGCGACGCCTCGGCCGCCGCGGCGTCGCTGACGGCGCGCTGCGCCTCGTCCCACGCGCGGAGCGTCTCGCCGGCCGACGCCAGCAGCGCCCGGCCCGCCGCCGTCAGCGCCACGCCGCGCCGGTCGCGGTCGAGCAGGCGCACCCGCAACTGCTCCTCCAGCTGCCTGATCTGCTTGCTCAGCGCCGGCTGCGACACGAACAGCCGCTCGGCGGCGCGGGTGAAGGAGAGCTCCTCGGCGACCGCGACGAAATACCGGAGATCCCGGAGATGCGCGTCCATAGCCGAAGGTAATCACGGCCGGTATTGGACGCGCGAGCGCCGCCCGCACGATGATCGTTACGACATCCGAGGGAGGGACGCCATGACGGTCTCGCTGGTCACCGGCGCCAACCGGGGCATCGGCCGCGAGGTGTGCGGGCAGCTCGCCGCGCGCGGCCACCGGGTGCTGCTCGGGGCCCGCTCGGCGGAGGCTGCCGAGCGCGCCGCGGCCGGGACCGGCGCGACGCCCGTCCGGCTGGACGTCACCTCGGCGGCGGACGTCGAACGCGTCGCGGCCGAGATCGGCGAGCTGGACGTCCTGGTCAACAACGCCGCGATCACCTACGACACCTGGCAGCGGGCGGCGGACGCGGACCTGTCCGTCGTCCGCGCGGCCGCCGAGACCAACCTGTACGGGCCGTGGCGGCTGACGCAGGCCCTCCTCCCCGTGCTGCGGCGCAGCCGGCACGGGCGGATCGTCAACGTCTCCAGCGAGGCCGCCTCGCTGACCGGCATGGGCGGCGGCACCCCCGCCTACACCGCCTCGAAGGTCGCCCTCAACGCGCTGACCCGCATGCTCGCCGCCGAACTGCGCGCCGACGGCATCCTCGTCAACGCGGTCTGCCCCGGCTGGGTCGCCACCCGCATGGGCGGCCCCGGCGGCCGTCCCGTCGCCGAGGGCGCGGCCGGCGTGGTGTGGGCCGCGACCCTCCCCGACGACGGCCCGACCGGAGGGTTCTTCCGCGACGGCCGTCCCCTCCCCTGGTGAAAGGCAACGCGATGATCTTGGTGACGGGTTCCACGGGGAACATCGGCTCCGAACTGGTCGACGTCCTCGCCTCGTCCGGCGCGCCGGTGCGCGCCCTCGCGCGCAAGGCTCCGGAGTCGCGGCGCGACGGCGTCGAGTACGCCATTGGAGACCTCGACGACCCCGCGTCCCTGGCCCCCGCGCTCGACGGCGCCGACGGGCTCTTCCTGCTGCCCGGCTACCGCGACATGCCGGGCGTCCTCGCCGAGGCGCGCCGCGCCGGGGCCCGGCGGGTCGTCCAGCTCTCGGGCGGTTCGGCCGGCAGCGGCGACCTGACCAACGCCGTCAGCCGCTACATGATCAACACCGAGCGCGCCGTGCGCGACTCCGGCCTCCCGTGGACCATCCTGCGCCCGACCGCCTTCATGTCCAACGCGTTCCGGTGGCTTCCGCAGCTCCGGGCGGGCGACACGCTGCGGCTGCCGTTCGCGAACGTCCGCACCGCCGCCGTGGACCCCCGCGACATCGCCGCCGTCGCCGCGAAGGCCCTGCTGGAGGACGGCCACGCGGGGCAGGTCCACCACCCCACCGGCCCGGAGTCCCTCCTGCCCGCCGAGCAGGTCGCCGTCCTCGGCGAGGTGCTCGGGCGCGACCTGCGCTTCGAGCCCCAGCCGGACGACGAGGCCCGCGCGGAGATGAGCGCGCAGATGCCGGTGGAGTACGTCGACGCGTTCTTCGACTTCTACGTGAACGGCTCCCTGGACGAGTCGGTCGTCCGCTCCACCGTCCAGGACGTCACGGGCGAACCGCCCCGGACCTTCCGCCGGTGGGCCGAGGCGCACGCCGCCGCCTTCGCGTGATCCTCCGGCGCCGGACTCCCGTTCCCTACTGCGCCGGGCAGGTGGCGCCGGGCGCGGGGAGGGTGCGGGAGATCAGGTAGGCGTCGACGGCGTCCCGCATGCACGGGCCGCGGCCGTAGCTGCCGTGGCCCGCGCCTTCGTAGGTGAGCAGGCGCCCTGCCGGGCCGAGCTGCCGCGCGACGTTCCGCGCCCAGGCGTAGGGCGTGGCGGGGTCGTGGACGGCGTTGGACAGCAGGATCGGCGCGCTGCCGCGGACGCGCAGGCGGTGCTGCGGGTTGCGGACGGGCTGCGGCCAGCCGAGGCAGGCGGAGATCGCCATGACGGGGCGCGCGAAGGTCATGTCGGGGGCGACCTTCGCCGTGCCCCGCATGAGTCTCGCGTACTCGCCGTAGTCGCGGACGGGCAGGCTCCAGTCGGAGCAGAACTGCGCGGTGAAGGGGTCGGTGCCGGTCTCCCCCGCCTTCGGAGCCGCCGCCGGGGCGGCCGCCGGACGCGGACCGGGCTTGAGGGGCGGCGCCGCGTCCAGTGCGGCCAGTTTCGACGCCAGCTCCGCCCAGTCGGGGCCGTAGAAGCTCTTGTAGGCCATCAGCACGAGGCCGAACTCCGGTAGCGGCGTGCCCGGCGAGGAGGGGTCGGGGAGCTCTCCACGGGCGGCGCGGGCACGGAGGCCACGCCAGACGGCCCGGACGTCCTTGCCGTGCAGGGCGCACTCCTGCGTGCGCCCGCACCAGGCGGCGAACTGGTCGAAGGAGTCTTGGGCGGCGGCCAGTTCGGACGTCAGGAAGCGCCGCGCGTCGGGGACGCTGTGGTCGTCCACGCTTTCCAGGACCATCGCCCGGACGCGTCGCGGGAACGTCTCGGCGTACATCTCCCCGAGCAGCGTGCCGTAGGAACTGCCGTGGAAGGTCAGCGTCGACTCGCCCAGGGCGGCGCGGATCGCGTCCACGTCCCGGACGGTGCTGAGCGTGTCGGCGTGGTCGTAGAGCGGGCCGGTGCGGACGCGGCAGTCGGCCCGCAGGCGGGCGTTGTGGTCGAGCGTCGCCCGGAACTGCGCCGCGCTCTCGATCATCGGCGAGGGGGCGGACCTGAGCAGGTCGGCCGAGCACGTCACCGGATGGCTGCCGCCGATGCCGCGCGGGTCGAAGCTGACGATGTCGAAGCGCCGGCGCAGCTCGTCGCTGAACCGGTCGATCCCGCCCTTGACCCTGGTCACGCGCTGGACCCCGGAGTCGCCGGGACCGCCGGGGCCGAACACGAGGGCGCCGACGCGGGCGTCCGGGTCGAGGGCCTTGCGGCGCGCGACGGCCAGGCCGAACGCGGGACCGTCCGGCCGGGACCAGTCGACCGGCAGCCGCAGGGTCGCGCACTCGGCCTTGCCGTCGTCGCCGCAGGCGCGCCAGTCGACGGCGGACGGGGGCGCGGCGTGGTCGGCGCGGGCGAGGCGGTGGCCGGGAGCGCGGCGCCGGCCAGCGCCACGGTCCCGGCCGCGGCCGCGCCCAGGACGGCGAGCCTGTTCCTGCGCAGCATGAAGGTCCTTCCGGTGCGGGGACGTCGGAGGCCCGCGTCCGCGGAGGCGGGCGACGGTCCCCGGCCCGGCCGTGGCCGGGGACCGCTGACGATCAAGCTAGGGGCGATCCCCGTACCGGAACAGGGCTATCAGGGGGGATTCAGGGTGCTTTCAGGGTTCACTCAGGGTCCGACCCGGACCCGTCCGCACTTATTCGGACCTTGGCAAAAATTGCCGATAAATACCAGCAGAAACTGCACTAGTCGACAATTAAGTGGACGGAAAACGAGTCCCGTGACTCAACGCCACTCAAGCTCCCCGTTCCGGATGGCGGTCAGGAGGGCTTCCCAATGGGCGGGGTCGAGCGTGAGGAAGCCGGCGGAGGTGTCGCGCGAGTCGCGGACCAGTACGGCGGGGCCGGCCGCCGCCACCTCGACGCAGTCCTGACCGCCACCGCTGGCGCTGCTCTTCCGCCAGCTCAACGCCGCGACCCGATTCGACCGGTACACCATCCAGCAACCCTCCATCCATTGCCGGCGGGCGCCGTCTCGCCGACCGATCGGGCAAGAACACCCGCCTGGCGAGCACCAGCAGGGCACGACAAACCACGACCTTGTGGAAAATTTCCCGATCACGAGTGTAAACGGTTCTAGTTATCCCGCCTACAAGGGAACACAAGATCACCCTGCGTGTTATGACGGCCACTCGCCTTGTCGGTGCCCGATGCGGCTGTCACCTCCGTCGCATGGTCGGATTGCGGTCGGGAGTCAGGCCATGAGGTCCTCGGCGGCCTGCCGCAGCAGCGCGACCGACTCGTCCGCCGGCAGCGCCTGCTCCAGCAGGAGCTCGAAGGTGTCGCGGTACTCGCTGATCCGCTCGTCCTCGCCGGTGATCATCACGCTGGCGCCCGGGCGCGCCTCCAGCCAGAGGACGTCGTCGAGGTCGCCGTCGAACTCCAGGACGCTGAACGGCCCGTCCAGCCCGAGGTGCGCGCCCGCCTTGAACGGGATGATCCTGACGGTCAGCAGATCGTCCCGCTCGCACCCGTCCGCGATGTGGTTCAGCTGGGCGGGCATGATGGCGGGGTCGCTCATGATGCCGACATGCCGCCGGATGGCGGCCTCGTCGATGATGTAGTGCTGGCGCGGGGGGTTCTGCCGTTTGGCGAACTCCTGCTGGCGCTGGATGCGCAACTTCGCCGCGAGCACCCGGGCCTGCTCGGAGATCTTGCCCGTGGACAGGACCTCGGCGTACTCGGGCGTCTGGATCAGACCGGGGATCACGGCCCCGTGAAACTGGCGGATGAACGCGGCGCCGGCGGAGTAGCCGACGTAGGAGAGAAAGCTCGGATCCAGGTCTCCGCGGTAGGCGTTCCACCAGGCGGGTTCCCGCGCGCCCCGCGCGAGCGCCTGCAACCGCTCCTGGCGCCCCTCCGAGGTGACGTCGTACACCGCGAGCAAAGCCTGCAGATCGGTGCGGGTGATGGCGTTCTTGCCGCCTTCGACCCGGATGAGCTTGGACGGGGACCACTCAAGCTGCCGTGCCACCTGCTCCTGCGTCAGCTTCTTCTCTTTGCGCAGGCGGACGAGCTCGGTGCGCAGCAGCGCACTCTGGACTATGGGGCCCTGGTCACTGACCATTGGTTCGCTCACTCTGAGTAGTGCATGCCACCCAACTGGATGCTACATGGCAGACGGGGAGCTGGCATCCCACTTCCCAACACGACGCCACATGTCCCGGACATCTGATCTTCGCTCTGTCCACCAGACCCCGCCATATCGCCCAAAACTCGCGTCGGTAGCTTCCAGAGTGCTGCATACCGTCGGACTCTGTTGTAATGTGCTACATAGCAGATTAGCAGACGACGTCATGCAACGAGACGCGTCGCCACATCCGAGCGCGGATGAAGTTGAACACAGGGTGAAGTCCCTGGCCGGGGACGGCGCACCACGGCCGGGACGAAACGCAGACGGAGAACGGGCCGCAGGCGGGAACGAGAAGGGCCGCACGCGCCACACGGGGAGGCCGCGAGGGGAGGCGAGAATCCGGCGACGCCGCAGGCGGCGGAGCCGGTCGAGGAGACACCGGAAGAAGCGAAGCCAGCGAAGGCAACAGAGTCGCCCGCCGCTTCCCGCCGATCAACGGTTTGGCAGCCACGACGATCGGAGGGAGAGCGGAGAGCGACTCCCGGGGCCGCACGAGACAGCCGGGCCGATCCGCCCCCATCCGCTGCGAAGACGCAGAAAAATCCGGGCTGACCTGCCAAAATGTCTCTGCGGACTCATCTAGTCTAACCGCGACCATGCGGTGCGGACCATAGGTGATGTGACTCCGGTCACCCGCGGGCCATACCGGACATACCCGGTGCCAGCGGACTTCGGAGTCGCAATTCGAGGCATGGGGTCCCTGACATGTCCAGACAGCACGTACCGTCCCCCACCTCCGCCGTCCATCCCACGAGCCCGGCGGGCTCGTCGACGCCGGCCCGGCCGGGCGCCCGGCGGGTGGGCCGATGAACGAGCACGCCCGCCACCACGACCCGGACAAGATCGTCCCCCACGAGGCCGTCCCCACCGAGGTCGTCCCGCGGCAGCGGTCCGTCCGGCGGGCCGAGGACGTCCGGCGGCCCGGGTTCTGGCACGGGCTCACCACCCTTGAGCGTGCCGCGTTCCTCGCGCTGGCGCGGGAGGAGGTCCACCCGGCCGGCGCCGTGCTGTGGACCGAGGGCCAGGACGCCGACCACACCTTCGTGATCAAGTCCGGCTCGGTGCGGATCTCCGTGGAGCGGGACGGCCGCGAGCGCTTCGTCGCCTTCCGCGGGCCCGGCGACATCATCGGCGAGCGGGCCGCCCTGCTGCTGCGCCGCCGCTCGGCGACCGTCGTCGCCATGGACGTCCTGCACGTCCTGCGCCTGACCACGCAGGAGTTCGTCGCCTACCTGAGCGACCATCCGCACGTGGTCGCCGTCCTCGAACGCGAGATGTACGACCGGATGACCGAGCAGGGCTCGGGGCGGCCGCCGCGGCGCGCCCACCATCCCGGCGGCGCCGCCCACCCGTACGGGCCCGCGGCGCAGTACGGGCCGCCGCGGCCGTACGCCGTGGCGCAGCTCCCGGTGGTCCCGAACTACCCGTACGCGACGGCCGGGCCGTTCGTGGTGGCCGCCCCGTACGCCGCTCCCGACCCGCGGGCCGGCGGCGCGGCCTACGTCGTGGAGCCCGCCGCCGCGGTCAACGGCGCGGGCGCGGCGCCCGGGGCGGGCCCGACCGTCCCCTGCCGGACCGTTCCCGCCGGTTCCCTGCCGCCCGCCCGCTCCTTCCAGCCCGCCCTGGAGGGGGTCGTCGAGACCGACCGCGAGCGGCCGACGCAGCCCATGGTCCTCCCGGACGACGACGCCCCGTCGTGGGCCGGCCAGAACTGCACCATCGTGTACACCGACGTCGCCGGGTTCAGCTCGCCCGACCGCAACGACGCCGACCGGATCGGCGTGCGCCGCGCCATGTACCGGGCGCTCCGCGAGGCGTTCGAGGAGTCGGGCGTCCCCTGGGACGCCTGCCACGTCGAGGACCGGGGCGACGGCGCGCTCATCGTGATCCCGCCGCAGGTGCCGACGGCCATCGTGATCGACCCCATGCTCGTCTCGCTCGGCCGGCGGCTGCGCCGCCACAACCACCGCGCGACCGGGGCCGTCCGCGTCCAGCTGAGGGTCGCGGTGAACGTCGGGCCCGTGATGCCCGACCCGCCCGGCGTGTCCGGCTCGTCCATCATCACGACGGCGCGGCTCCTCGACGCCGGCCCGCTCAAGGACCGGCTCGCCGCGACCGGCGCCGACCTCGGCGTCATCGCGTCCCGGTTCGTCTACGACTCGGTGATCGTCCCCAGCCCCGGCCGGGTGACCGCCGCCGAGTACGAGCGGATCACCTGCCGGGTGAAGGAGTCCCGCCTCGAAGGCTGGATCCACCTGCGCGGCCTGGCCGCCCACCCGGCCGTCTGACCCCCGCCGGCCCGTCCCCCGCACGGGCCGCCCCGGACCGCCGCGACCCCGCGCGCGCCGCCGCCGCGGGGTTCTGCGCTTCCGCGCCCCGCCCGGCGGCTAACCGGCCGGCCGGCCGTCGCCGTTGCGCGGTATCCGCAGGACGAACCGGGCGCCGCGCTCGCTGTCCTCGATGGTGAGGGTGCCGCCGTGCAGCCGCGCGATCTCCCGGGCGATCGGCAGGCCGAGGCCGGTGCCGCCCGGGTCGCGGGCCCTGCTGTCGTCCAGGCGGGCGAAGCGCTGGAACACCAGGTCCCGGTCCTGCTCGGCGACGCCCACGCCGTCGTCGACCACCTCCAGCACGGCGGTGTCGCCCTCCCGCCCCACCGTGATGTCGACGCGCGACTCGGCGTGCCGCTCGGCGTTGTCCAGCAGGTTCGTCAGCAGGCGGACGAGCCTGAGCCGGTCCCCCCGCACCGTCACGCCCTCCTGGAGATGCGGGACGATCCGCTTCGTGCGGACCGACCTCGCCACCTCGATGGTGACCAGCGCAGAGAGGTCGATCGTCTCGACCTCCTGCCACGCCGCGGCGTCGAGCCGGGCGAGTTGCAGCAGGTCCGTCACGATCGCCTGGAGCCGCTCCAGGCTCTGCAGGACGTTCCGCGCCGTCGACGGCCACTCGACGTCGTCGGGGAACAGCAGCGCCTCCTCGATCTGGGCGCGCGCGGCCGCGATGGGGCTGCGCAGGTCGTGGGACGCGTCCGAGGTGAAGCTGCGCTGCCGTTCGAGGGCGCCGTCCAGCCGGTCCAGGGTCGCGTTCGCGGCCTCCGCGAGCCGCCTGATCTCGTCCCGGCTCTCCGGCACCGTCACCCGGCGGCCCGACCGGAGCGCGGTGATCTCCGCCAGCTCGGCCCGGATCGCCTCCACCGGGGCGAGGGTCTGGTCCACGGTCGCCCAGGCGCGCAGGCAGGCCAGCAGGATCACCAGCAGCGAGACGCTCGCCAGGAACATGATCAGGCCGGGGCTCACGTACCAGGGGACGGTGGGGACGGCGGCGTAGACGAGCCAGTCGCCGCCCGGCCGGTAGATGCGGACGCCGAACACCCACAGGCACCGCCCGCCCCGGCGCGGCGAGCACACGACCCGGGTGGTGTAGACGCGGTCCCGCGACGGGACGAAGCGGGCGATCGGCGAGCCCGCCAGCGCCCGCCCGCGCGTCCCCGCGATCACCGACCGCTTCTCGTCCAGGACCTGGAGGTGGATCCCCGGCAGCTCGTCGAGTTCGCCCCGCACCGGCCCGCGCCTGATCGCGTAGACCGCGCGGAGCGCGGCCGCGGTCGCCTCGCCGCGGGCGGATCCGCCCGCCGAACCGTGGGCCTCCACGAGGATCAGCGTCGTCACGATGGCGCAGATCACGGCGGTGACCGCCCCGGCAATAACGGTCATCCGCACCCGTATGGACCATGTGCGCCGTCCGTCCACCCGACCTCCCGCAGGTGAGGTAATCACCGCACACGCCCGGATCAGTCCTCTGAACAGCAGCGATGCAGCCAAGACAGGCAAAAGAAATGGTTGCCGAACCGATCGGTCCGACAGAAGCCCGAGCGCTGGAACACGGCGCGGCTAGCATGTCCGGTTATGGAGCTGCGCCAGCTTGAGTACTTTGTGGCGGTCACGGAAGAGGCCGGCTTCACCAGGGCCGCGGCTCGGCTGCACGTCGCCCAGCCCGGCGTGAGCGCCCAGATCCCGCAGCTGGAGCGGGAGCTGGGCGAGCCGCTGCTCGACCGTTCCGGCCGGACCGTCCGGCTGACCGAGGCCGGCGCCGCCGTCCTGCCCTACGCGCGGGCCGCGCTCGCGGCCGTCGAGGGCGCCAGGCTGGCCGTGGACGAGCTGACGGGCCTGCTCCGCGGGCACGTCACGATCGGCACGATCGACTGGATCCGGTCACTCGACCTTCCCGGCATGCTGGCCGGTTTCCACCGCGACCATCCGGACATCGAGATCACCGTCGTCCAGGAGGACTCCGCCACGCTGACCGAAGGGCTGCGCAGCGGACGGATCGACCTGGCGTTCCTCAGCCTCGGCGCCGACCCGCCCGAGGGCGTCGCGACGCGGGTCGTCATCGAGCAGGACCTCTTCGCCGCCGTCGCCCGCGCCCACCCGCTGGCCCGCAGGTCCACGATCACCCTGCGGGCCCTGGCCGAGCAGAGCCTGATCTGCCTGCCGAAGGGGACCGGGCTGCGGGCCCTCCTGGACGGGGCCTTCGCCGACGCCGGCCTGCGCCCGCGCGTCGCCTTCGAGGCCGGCGAGCCGCCCGTCCTCGCGGAGATCGCCGCGCACGGCCTCGGCGTCGCCGTGCTGCCCGAGTCCGCCGCCCGCGACCGTCCGGACGACCTGCGCGCGCTCCCGGTCGTCCGGCCGCGGCTGACCGGGCGGATCGCCCTGGCCTGGCGCGCCGAGGGGCCGCGCGGACCGGCGGCGCGGGCGCTGATCGCCCGCGCGCGCCGGTGGCCCTCCTGATCAGGCCGCCCGCTCCGCGGAGCCGTCGAGGACGCCGTGCAGGACGTCCGGCCGGTTGGTGATGATCCCGTCCACGTCGAGGTCGATCGCCCGATCCATGTCGCCGGGGTCGTCGACCGTCCAGGTGAGCACGTCCATCCCGGCGTCGTGCACCTCGTCGACGTAGGCCCCGGTCAGACCGCTGAACGTGGGATTGACCTGGTCCGCGTACTTCGCGAGCTTCGGCAGATCCGCGACCTTCGGCGTACCCAGCAGGCCGGTCGGCACCTTCGGCAGGACGGCGTGGAACCGGCGCACCGACTCCCAGTCGAACGACTGGACGACGAGGCGCCGCTCCCGCGGGTCGGGCCGGAGCCAGGACGGGGACCGCCTCAGCTCCGCCGCGACGCGCCGCTCGATGCCCGGGTACAGCCCGGGGCTCTTGATCTCCAGCAGCAGGCCGAGGCCCCGGCCGCGCATCGCGGCCAGCACCCGGCCGAGCGTCGGGACCCGCTCGCCCGCGTACCGCTTCGCGAACCAGGCCCCGGCGTCCAGCCTCCCGATCTCGGCGAGGGTGAAGTCGGCGACCTTCCAGGGCCCGCGGCCCGGGTAGACCTGCTCCGCGTTCGTCGTCCGGGCGAGGGTGGTGTCGTGCATGATCACGAGCTGGTGGTCCTTCGTCTCCTGGACGTCCAGCTCGAACAGGTCCGCCTTCCTGGCCCGGGCGAGGCGGAACGCCGCCAGCGTGTTCTCCGGCGCGTACGCGGACGCTCCGCGGTGCGCGACGTTCACGACGGCGGCGTCCGGATCCGGGGCCCGGACCGGGAGCGTCCGCGGGCGCGGTTCCGGGGCGTTCGGCAGCAGGGACGGGAGCGGGTCGGGGCCTGGACGGGCGTCGGCGGGCGCCGCCGGGACGGCGACGGCCGCGGTGGCCAGGACGGCGATGAGCGCGAGACGATTCCGCCGGTGCATCAGTCACCTCTCGGGAGCCGGGGCTGTCCGCCCCAACCCTCGGCCCGTCCGATGACTCCGGAGTTACAGGTCGGTAGCAGACTGTGTACCGAAGGTGACGATACGCATCGGGTCCCGTCAGGACGAGTCAGACACGGCCGGTCCGCCGGAATGCCCTCCGGGCTCCCCGCCGCCGCCCGGCTCCGCGGCCCGCGCGCTCTTGGCCGCCTTCGCCAGCACCAGCGCGCCGAACAGCAGCCTCCTGCTGCGCCGGAGCGGGCGCGGGAACCTCGTCCGCCCCGTCCCCGGCTCGCGCCGCGGAGCGGGCACCACGGGACGCGCCGGGCGGCGGGGCGTGCCCAGCCGGGTCGGACGGCTCCGCCCGCGCAGCGTCACCGACCGCCCGATGTCCCACTCGTCCGACTCGGCGAGGTGCGCCAGCTCCAGGACGGTCGCCGAGGCGAGCACCCGCCCCTCCTCGTCCTTGGCGAGGTCGCTGAGCCGGGCCGCCTCGTTCACCGGATCGCCGATCACCGTGTACTCGAACCGCTCCTCCGCGCCGATGTACCCGGCGACGACCGGACCCGCGGACACGCCGATCCCCGCGTCCAGCAGCGGCACCTCCGCCCGCAGCCGCACCGCCAGCTCCCGGGCCGCGCCGAGCGCCCCGCCCGCCGAGTCCTCCAGCTGCGTCGGCGCCCCGAAGATCGCCAGCGCCGCGTCCCCCTCGAACTTGTTGATCCAGCCGCCGTGCTTCGCCACCGCCGACACCACGACGCCGAAGAACCGGTTGAGCAGCCCCACCACCTCGTCCGGGCCGCGCGTGTCGGCCAGCCTGGTGGACCCGGTCAGGTCCACGAACAGCACGGCCACCTCGCGCGTCTCGCCGCCGAGCGTGACGACGCCGCGCTCCAGCGCCAGGTCGGCGACCTCCTCGCCGACATGCCGCCCGAACAGGTCGCGCAGCCACTCGATCTCGCGCAGCCCCGCCACCATGTGGTTGAACCCGGCCTGCAGCTGCCCGACCTCGCTCGCGTCGTACACGTCCACCTCGGCGCCGAGATCGCCCCGCTCGACCTGCGCCATCCCGCTGCGCACCGCCTTGATCGGATCGGCGATGGCCCGCGTGGCCATGTAGATCACGCAGACCCCCGCGAGCAGCGCCGCGCCGCCGAGGCCGAGGATCGTGATCGCGAGCTGGGTGACGTTGATGTCCGGCGAGGCCAGCGCCGCGATCGCGACGCAGATCAGCCCGAACACCGGGATCGCCGTCCCGAGCGCCCAGGCGAGCATCACCCGCGTCGTCACCCCGGGAAGCCGGAGCCGCTTCGGCCGCTCCGCGCCCAGCACCAGCGCCGCCGCCGGCCGCAGCAGCCGCTCCGACAGCAGGTAGACGATCGTGCACGTCGTGCCCGCGCCGAGCAGGCACGTCAGGCCCGTCTTCACCGCGAGCCGCCCGGTGAACAGCAGCAGGTCGAGCGCCGCCCAGCCGAGCGCGCCGACCGCCCACAGCGCCCCGACGAGCAGGGTCAGCCGCAGCGGCCCGAGCAGCACGGCCCTGCGCTGCCGCCGGTCGGGCTCTCCCCCGTCCCGGACGAACGTGACCACGGGCCGCCAGAGCCACAACCCGCACAACAGGGCCGCCGGCGCCGCGACCACCGGATAGCTGAAGAACGCCACCGCGTTGACCAGATGCACGTAGTCGCGGTCGTCCAGGGGCGGATCGGGCACCACGAACGTCGCGAACAACAGCATCACCAGCGAGCCGATGACGTTCGCCACGCCCACCACGACCAGCAGGACCCACCGCACCCGGATCTCCAGCCTGCTGGTCACGCGCGCCTCCGGAGGGAAGGAACCGCCATGAGGATCATCCCACGGCGGGCGCCTTCCCGCCGTGGGATGCCCTCACTCAGGCGCTCGTGCTCTCCTCGGCCAGCGGCACGGGCACCCGCGCCCCCTGCGAGCTGCGCCGGACGAACGGCCAGCCGACCACGACCAGCGCCCCCCAGGCGGCCATCACGTACAGCGCGATCCGCGTGTCCGCCTCCCACGCGATCGTCACGGTGACGAACGCGAAGAACGCCAGCACGGCCCAGTTCGTGTACGGCGCCCACGGCATCCGGTACGGCGCCCTGGGCAGCTCCCCGGCCGCCGACCGCCGCCGGTAGGCCATGTGCGCGAGCAGGATCACCGTCCACACCAGCAGCGCGCCACCCGTCGACACCGACGTGATGTACTCGAACGCCTTGTCCGGCACCACCGCGTTGACGACCACGCCGATGCCCATGACCAGCGCGGAGATGACGACGGTCAGCACGGGCACACCGCGCCCGTTGAGCCGTCCGAGCACCTTCGGCCCGTCCCCGTTCACGCCGGCCGTCCGCAGCATCCTGGACGTCGAGTAGAGCCCGCCCGCGTTGCAGGACGACAGCGCCGCCGTCAGCACCACGAAGTTGACGATGTCCGCCCCGCCCGGAATGCCGATCCGGTCGAACGCCAGCACGAACGGGCTCGCCCCGCCCTTGAACGCCGTCCACGGCACCACCGCGAGGATCACCAGCAGCGACCCCAGGTAGAACAGCGCGAACCGCACCGGCAGCGCGTTGATCGCCCGCGGGATGTTCTTCTCCGGATCCTTGGCCTCGCTCGCCGTCACCCCGACCAGCTCGACGCCCAGGTAGGCGAACATCACCATCTGCAGCGTCATGATCGTGGCCCCGGCCCCCTCGGGGAACACGCCCCCGTGGTCCCACAGGTTCCCGACCCGCGCGGTCTCCCCCGCGTCGCTGAACCCGAAGACCAGCACCCCGAGCCCGACCAGGATCATCATCACGATCGCCGCGACCTTGATCATCGCGAACCAGAACTCCAGCTCGCCGAAGAGCTTCACCGAGATCAGGTTCACCACGAACAGGACCACCAGCGCCACCAGCGCCGTCTGCCACTGCTCGACGCCCGGCCACCACTTCTGGATGTACTTGCCGGCCGCGGTCAGCTCCGCCATCCCGGTCGTCACCCAGATGATCCAGTACGTCCAGGTCGTGGCGTACCCCCAGAACGGCCCCAGGAACTCCCGGGCATACCCGGCGAACCCGCCCTCCGCCCGCCGGTACGTCAGCAACTCGCCGAGCGCCCGCATGACGAAGAACAGCGCCAGCCCCGCCACGGCGTACGTCAGGATCAGGCTGGGCCCGGCCTTGGCGATGTTCTCCCCGGCGCCGAGGAACAGCCCGGTGCCGATCGTCCCGCCGATGGCCAGCATCTGGATCTGGCGGGTGCCGAGCCCGCGTTGGTAGTCATCCGCGCTCTGGTCTGGGAGCTTCGCGACCACGCGGCCTCCTCTCTACGGCCGCCCCCGCAAGGGGGAACAGCGCCACCCTCCGATCACGCACTGTTGCGCAACCCGGACAGAGTAGGAGCCCCAAGCACAAACACGAAACACTTCTGTCCGTCCGGTTTCTCCCCGCCCGGATCGTCCCCTCACCCGCCCGGGGTAATCGAGTTGGCGACCCCCTCGGCCATCGCGTATGCTCTCGGACGTCGCCAAGCGCCGGGAACACCGGCCAAGACACCCCTCCAGAGCCGCTAGGCTCGGAGACGCAAGGTCCTGTGGAGCAGCTAGGAGTGCTCGCCACCCTGTCAAGGTGGAGGCCGCGGGTTCAAATCCCGTCAGGACCGCCAGACGCACCAACACGCGTCCTGGGCAGGTAGCTCAGTCGGTACGAGCGTCCGCCTGAAAAGCGGAAGGTCGGCGGTTCGACCCCGCCCCTGCCCACCTCTCTGAGCAGCTAAAACGCCCCGGAGCCACACGGCCCGGGGCGTTGTCTTTGACGGCAACGGACGATAAGTCGCGAGCGGACGGTCGAGGCCCCCAGGCATCTCGCCAGCTCTCCCTATCCAGGGCTGGACAATCTTGGGTTCAAGGCATACCGTCGATAGTATATATCATCAGCAGTATGTTCGAGATCGAGATGGAACCTGAGGTGGTCGCGTGGCTGGACACGTTGACGTTCACCCAGTACCAGCGCGTCATGCGCAACGTGGACGACTACCTGGTCGACCGAGGTGACATGCTCGACGGAGACCACACCAAGGCACTGCGCGACGGCGTCCGTGGACTGCGCCTCCATCTGGAGGAAACGGCCTGGCGAATCACATACTGGTTGCCGACCGGACCTGAGCGCGTGATCGTGCTGCTTACCGTGTTCCAAAAGGTTCGCAACGACGCGCAACCCCGGGACGTGGAGCGAGCGGTGAAGGCACGACAGGCCTGCGAGGCGTCCCTTACAGGCCCAGCGAACCACGTCTACGAGAGAAGCGAGTAATGGCAAACCACGCCAAGTGGAAGCTTGACCGTGCACGACGGCTACGCGAGGGAGTACCCGACCACCCTGAGTACGACCTGGCCGGCCTCGATCTCCGACTCGGCGACATGGTCCGCGAGCGCCGTAGAGAACTCGGACTCACCCAAGCAGAGGTGGCCGAACTCGCAGGCATCACACAGCCCGCACTGTCGCGCATCGAGGGCGGCGGAGGCGTGCCGACGCTAGCGATGCTGGACCGGATCGCCAAAGCCATGCACACCACGTTCACCATCACCGTTGGAGAGCACGTGGCGGCCTGACCCCCAACGGCCTTGATCTGCTCTGTATCGGCCTGATGCAGCACCACGCTGGCCGACCGGCGCCGCCGGACGACGAGTGGGACGTCAGGTTCGGCACCCAGTGACGGGCTGCGAGAAGGAGGCTGGACGATGAGCACCGGACGCCGTTGGCAGGACATCAAAGCCGAAGCCCACCGCCGCAACCCCGAACTGGCCGACCCCGAACGCCAGGCCCAGGCCCGCGCCGAACTGGACGCCTACGTCGCCGGCCACCACCTCAAGGAACTCCGCAAGGCCATCGGCAAGACACAGTGCCTCGCCACCCTCGGACTCACAACCGGCCATCAAGACCCATAATGCGAGAACGCCGGAGCCCTGCCGCCGCACCGCGTCGCCCGTCCGCCTACATGCAATCATGGCGACATGACCGGGACCTCACGAGTGACGTTCTTACGGCCAAAACTAGGCGGCCGGGACTGGCTCCGCGCCTATCGCCTGTTCATCGACGGCACCCCCCACGGAAAGATCAAACGAGGTCAAGAGATAAGCGTCGACATTGCGCCAGGACCACATGAGGTAGAGGCCCGCATCGATTGGACAGGCAGCCTTCGACTGGCTTTCACTGCGTCCCCCGGGGAGGACATCCTCATTCGGGTTGAGCCAGGAGGCCACGCTTTCCTGGCGGCGTTACGGCAAGCCAGGGCAGGCACGGGCTACATCAAGCTCACTCTTCTGCCACCCAAGGGGTGAGCGAGCGCGTACCCGGGGGCTGCGCCGCCCCCTGGACCCCCGCGAGCCGGTCTGCGCGGGGTGCTCTGGCTTGCTAACGCGGGTGCTAACGGCTGGTGTGGACGAGCCTTCTTCTGGCCACCACGGTCTGCGCGATTCGGTCAGCGATGGTCGGTACTCCGAGAATCCTGACTCCGTCTTTCTTTGGTATCGGCACCGCCCGCACCGGCGGCGGAAAGTGCGATCCCGATGACATCCGATTCCAGATCCGATACAGATTGTCTTTCAGATCCTCCTCGAACGCCTCCAGGGCCGTCCCGTCCACTCCCGGAGCGCCCTTATTGGCAGCAACTCTCTGATATGCCTGCCACACCTCCCGCTTCGAAATATCGAACGGTTTCCCGTTTGGCTGCGGCTCGCCCACTCGATCCCTCCCAGATTCCTCTGGTCGTCCGAACGAACATCACCTGGACGGTCCGGCAGCTTCGCTCCGCCCCTATTACAGGGACTTCATCGCTACTATGGGCCGGTCCGACTGCACGCCCCGCAACGGTACTCAGCACCTCACGGTTTCTGCCGCTTGGCGCACTCCCTCTCGTCCCGGGCATGACCGGAACGGTGTCAGGGCGTGCCCTCTCACGTTCCGCATGGAAGCCGCAGATCGGACTCGTGCCGCCATTCATACCGGGCACCGCCTGGCCAGTAAACGGGTATCTGCCAGACTTATCCCAGAGCACACTCTACACTCTGGTTTTGATGCCGTCTTGGCACTTTCGATGCTTCAACAGCGGAGAGCTGAGCTCATCTTCCTGATCCCCAGCTGGCGCATCTCGTGCGCCTTTTCCTCAACGCTTACCACGCCAGTCTTCAACTAACGCAGCTTGAGGTGCTTTGAAGCCTCCCCCCGTAGGGCGGCTCCGGAGGGCCACAAAACCTCCATCTCCCATGCAGTTACACGTCTCGCGAGTCCGCCCCGCCTATCGGAACGACCCACTCAACGTTCGTGACACACAGAGAGCGTGCCATTTTCCCACGATCTCCAGGGCGGCCCCGGTCTGCTGAAGTTTCTTCGCCATGCGCTCTTTCTCCCGGAGCGTCCTGGCGTGTTCCTTACGTAGCTGTTCCAACTCGACCTGCTCGGCCGTCTTCTCCGCCTTCGCCGGGCTCGCCGTTCCCGAGGCGGACGACTGGCCGCTGTCGCGCTGACGGCGCCACAACTGGATGCTGGAGTCGTACAGCCCCTCCCGGCGCAACAGGGCGCCTTTCTCGCCGTGCTCGGCCGCGTCGTGCCCCTCGATCATCCGGAGCTTGTAGGCGGCCGTGAAGGTCCGCCGCTTGGGCCTGCCGGCCCGTGGTCCCTCACCCGCGTGGAGGTCATGGTCGGTCATCGTCAATCTGCTCGGTACCCGTTCTCGCCCTGCTCATGTCAGTCTAGGAACTTTATCCACTTGTGTCCCACGTGAGCTTGGCACAGAGGGCGTCGAAACGACCGACTCAGGGCTTCAGCGTTGCAGCGATCTTGCGTGCGGCGGCATAGACCAAGTTGAGTTGCCGACTCCGCTTGTCGTCGGGCGACTGTACCCGTACCTCCACCACAAGGTTGCGGACTCTGAAGACCACCTCGGCCCCGGAGTAGTGCAGGTAGCCGTGCAGGTTGGACTGCATGTACGTGTATCTGGCGAACGCCTGCTCGCCAGGACCGGTCAGCGCACTGAAGAAGTGCTTGAACTTCGCGTCATTCTCGCTGAACGCCGGGCCGTGGGCCTCGCGGGCCAACGCATCGTACCTACGAACGGCTTCGGCCACCGCCCCACCGTCCGTTGACTTGGGAACCGCAGTGGCCCTCACCTCGTAGGTCTTATACCCATCCCCCACCTCGCTGACATGCTCGCACGACCCGCCGCGTTTGACCGGATTGGTGAAATCGCCCAGCAACTGCAGTAGCTTGCACGGATCGGGAGCGTGCGAAAACAGCGATGAGTCTGTCAAAGACTTGTTAGCGCCGTCCGAGTCGGCAGGGCGGACCGGGGCAGTCTTCGTGAACGCCTCGGCGATCGGACCGCCGATGGGCGGCTCGTAGAAGAACTTCCACCACGTTGCTGTTGCAAGCGTCAGCAGCAGGATGGAAGCCACCACTACCGTGCAAATGATCATTTTCGGCCGCATCTTGTTGATCTTGCCAGCTCGTCAGCCGTGGCGTGGTGTTTGGCCGGATCAGGTGGCCAAGATGAGACACCGGAGGCGAAGCGCCCCAATTTTATTGGAGGCTCTAGGTTGTGACTGTGACCTGCGGCTCTGTGGTGTTCTGGCGGTAGTAGAAGGCTTCCTTCTCGGCGGGTGGTGCGTGGCCGATCCCACCGTGGATCCAGGTGGTGCTGTACCAGGCCAAGTACTCGCCGGCGGCTGGCTCGACACCAGACAGGTTCTTACACGGTCCGCACCGTTTGATCAGCTCGGTCTTGTACAGCCCGATCGTCGGCTCCATCAGAGCGTCGTCGAGTGCGTCATTCGCGGTCACGTGCGGCATGGCTCAACACCAGGCCAGCGGTCATAACGGCCGAGATCGGAATGACTCCCAAGCCGACAGCGCGGTTGGATCCGAGCGATTGTCGTGCAGCAGAGAAGTACAGCAACAGTGGCACACAACGACTTACGCGACCTTCCACCGGCGCGCGTCACGGCCTGGGCAGGACCGCGAAGACCCAGGTCGCCGGTGGTCCGCATTCAGGTGACGGCGCGGCAAGCAATTATCGTCGGAGTGTGGACGAGGCCGAGGCGAGCGAGGATCTCTGGCGGGACCACGTGCGCCGGCGAGTCACCGCCGAGCAAGATCGAAACACGTTGGCTTGTCTCATCGAGTACGACGCAGATCCGTTCGAAGTCGAGCTGTACGAGTTGGCGGCCGCCCCGCAAACGTTGCTCATCGACCGTGCCCAGCGGCTCCGCGCCGCGCAGCACGAGCGGCACGTCCAGCGGTTGAAAGAGCGACGTCGGCGGGTCGATCAGTGACGGCAGCCTTGACGGCAACAACCGCAGCCAACCGGCACCACGTGCGCACGTCAGGCACCGTCTGACCTTGGTGCACGGGGCAGCCGCAGGGAGGTTGTTACTTCTGAAAAGCGGAAGGTCGGCGGTTCGAGCACGCCCTGCCCGCCCTCACCAAGCAGCAACAAGGAGCGCCCGATCTGCAAGAACAGGTCCGGGCGCTTCTCTCGTCCGTCCGACCGTGTCCGACCATCACCGGCCCTCGGCGAGCCTCCGTGCCGATATCGGGTCCACGGAAAGGGTCGCAGTCAAGTACGTCCAGGCAGCGAAAGGGCCGGCAGCCCGGCAGACCGCACGAACGCCGGGGAACCACGGCTCCAGCCTTCAAGTGACAGGCCACAAGCTGGGCGTGGTCGCCGAGCGGAAGGGCTCGAAGGCGCGGCGAACCGCCAAACGCTGTGGGAGCACGAGAACGGCGACATGCACCCAGGTCCGCACGCGCCTACTGCCTCTTGTACGAGGCCACCGAGGCGGCCGACACGATCTCGGGGCTCGGCCGGGTCTTCGACCAGACCCAGGTCCAGCACGGTACCGCCGGCGACGCACTGAAGTGAACCGGCGAGGCCGAGCCACGAGCGGCAGCATCGCGACGACCACCGTCCTCCTGGTCGGTTGATACGCCGGATCGGGCAAGACCGAGTTCGCGCGCTTCGCGGCGACATTTCGGGCTGGCCTTCCTGGACGAGGATCCCCTGACGCCACCCCTCGCCGAACGTCTGTTCACCTCGCTCGACAGCGACCCGCACGACCGCCGCACCGACCTTCACCTGAACGAGGTCAGACGCCTTGAAGGCAAATGTCTCAATCGCGAGATATGCACCCCTTGCGCATGACGCTGATCCAGCTCGCAAAGTCCCTCTCGTGAGATTCACAGCGGAGCAGATCGCAATGTCCAGTGGCAGGCCAATCCAGCATGGAAAGGGCTACTGCAAAGGTGTAGGTATCTGACGCCGCCACCTGCTCGGTTGTGCGCATCAATTGGCTCGCGCCGATCCCCACGCCGACACGATGGCCGAGGTCCGAGATGATCGCCGTGCGTGGTCGGGCGGGTGGGAGCGGGGCGATCGCTGCCGCGGGGCCTCCGGCGCCGTGACCGGGGACCTCTGCGCTCCGGGCGCCCTTGCCCTGACTTCCTGCAGCTCGGCCCGCACGTTGGGTGCCAGGGCGAGCTGAGTTGATTGTTCCATTTCATGAGGATTGTCCTCGGGCCCGGGTCTACCGGGCGGTGCGCCGATCGAACCGAACGTAAAGCGGCCGTCGTTGTTGGTCAGGATTCCGTCGCGTGGTGCGGCAGCCGGGTTCGCCGAACCTGCCCGGGGTAATGATCGCCGCGGTCCCTCCGGACCGGCTGGTCGATTCAGGGGAGATCTGAATGCGAAAGACTTTAGGTATGCTCATGGCCGCCCTTGCCTTGCTGGCAGGAATGGCCCCCACCCGTCCCGCATCCGCCGGAACCCAGAACCGCGCCGACGAATCGGGCTGGCGCACCCGGTTCACCCAGACCGACCTGATCTCCGACATCCCGGGCAGGGCGCCTCTTCAGGACCCCAAGCTCGTCAACCCGTGGGGCCTGGCGCTTGGCCCGAAGGGGCCGCTGTGGGCCGCCAACAACGGCACCGGCGTCGCAACCGTGTACACCGGTGGCGCGGGAGGCGTGACGAAGCAGCCGCTGGAAGTCACCGTCGAGGGCGGCGCGCCCACCGGAGAGGTCTTCAACGACACCGCCGACTTCAGGGTGAAGGGCGCGCCGGCCAACTTCATCTTCAGCAGCGAGAACGGCGCGATCACCGCGTGGAACCCCAACACAGGGACCACCGCGGTCCGCGTGGCGGGCACGCGCGGCTCCGTCTACAAGGGACTGGCGCTGCTGCACACCCGCCACGGGGCGTTCCTGCTGGCGACCGACTTCCACAACGGACGCATCGACGTCTTCGATGGTAGGTTCCGGCAGCTCAGGCTGCCCAAGAAGCGCTTCCACGACCCGTCGATCCCACCAGGCTTCGCGCCGTTCAACGTCGCCGTCCTCGGCGGCTCCGTGTTCGTCACCTACGCCAAGCAGGATGCGGACGCCCACGACGACGTGCCCGGCCCCGGGCTCGGCTTCGTCGTGGAGTACCGGCGGTTCGGCCGCTCGCATCACCGCTTCGCCTCCCGCGGTCCGCTGAACGCGCCGTGGGGGCTGGTGATCGCGCCCCGATCATTCGGTGACTTCGCCGGAAACGTCCTCGTCGGCAACTTCGGCGACGGCAAGATCAACGCCTTCACCCCGCGTGGCCATTGGCGGGGCGCGCTGCGCCGACCGGACGGCCGCCCGATCGTGATCGACGGTCTGTGGGCGCTTCTGCGCGGGACGCAGACGACCGGCGGCACCGACGCCGTCTGGTTCTCGTCCGGCCCGAACGACGAGACGCACGGCCTCGTCGGCCTGCTACGCAAGGCCTGCCTGCACTGAGCTTGGGACGGACCAGCGGCCGGGGCCGGCCGCTGGTCCGTCCCAATGTCGAGGGGCCTGTTCTGCCAACTGACGCCCCGCCGCGCGCCGCCTTGGACTCCTGGAGCCATGACCGGCAGGAGCCCCGGTCGCTCGGCCGAGCTGCGGGTTGAGGGACGTGCCGGAACTTCGCACGGCGGTTGGCAAGACGCAAGCCGAGGTCGCCCAGATTCTCGCCGTCCTCCAGATCGAGAACGGCGTCCTCGATGCCATGGAGTTGGAGACGCTTCGTGCCTACGCCACCGCACTCGGCGCAGCTCGATGGGTCACGCAGGCCGTAGGGATGCGTTGTTCAGGGTGGTGTAGAGGGACGAGTCGGTGAAGCCGGGGCCGGTCTCCTCGCCGATGTAGAGATCGACATGACGGTCGCCGCCGAGGCCGGGGGTGAACTCGTCCGTGATCGTCCAGCGGGAGGAGCGGAAACGGGCGCACACGTCCGCGTCGATGGCGGCGCCGTCGTCGTCCTTGCCGCACCCGGTGATGGTGAACCGGCGGCCGGGCGGCAGGACCGAACGGTCGGCGGCCGCCGAGCTCCACGGGCGCAGCGGGCGTCCGTCCGTGTCGCGCGGGGCCGAGTCCAGCCAGTAGCCCACGTCGTACGACCAGTTGAGGTAGCGCCCTCGATGGGGACCGCTGGTGACGCGGCCGGTGCCCTCGTCGCGCACGGCCTTGACGAAGTCCGACGGGTAGGAGCCGAGGGGCTCCCGCCCGCGGTCGCACCCGAGCCGCGGGCACCCTCGTACGACGCGCCGCGGACCGCGGTGAAAGGACTCGACGGCCGTGTAGTAGACGGTGACCGTCCAGCCGGCGGACTCGGGGGGCCGCGGGCGCGGGTGCCGGCGCTCGGGACCGGTGCAGGCCATTCCCGATGCCGCCGTCAGGACCAGGGCGGAGACGGCCACGGACGACCGGACCGGGCCAGGGCGACGAGCACGAGGGTGGGGTGTCCTAGCCATAGGTTGCGCCGAAGCTCCCGCACGCTCGTTGCCCTACGCCCGATGGTGGTGACCGATCCGCGAGCGCCTCACCCGAGCCGCCGGCCGCGTGCCCGCGGCCTCGCTTGACCCGCATGCACTCGGGTCGGCCCGGACGATTTTACGCAACGATCTTCAGACGACACATCCGCTACCGGCGCTCCCGGACGACCCCGCCCACAACTCCCCATGCGGTGACCACGACCGTTCACCGGGTGTGTGCGTAGATCTTCGTAGTCACCTCAGTGTCGTTGCGTCCGACGATTTCGCGGACGACGTACGGCGGTGCACCGCGGCACGCGTCGGGACGGGGAGGCTGATCGCCGCTTGGTTCGGATTCTGTTTGTTCGGCGGGGTCTGCCGGCAGGTCGCGGGTGCCGACTCCTCCCAAAGTCGGGGGTCGAAGTCTCCTAAGGGGAGGACGGCGCGGCCGGCGGTCCGATGTGCCGGCACTGCCCGCACCGCGATGCTCATCGGCATGACGAACGACACGCAGCAGACCGGGATGACCCAGACCACCGCTCGGCGTACGGGCCGCGCGATCACCGTCGCGGCGGGAGCGGCCGGCGCTCTCCTCCTGTGGGCCGTCAACGACCCCTGGGCCGGTATCGACCTCGCGGTCCGCCAGGGCGACACCGTCCGGCACATCGGCCCGGCCGCCGTCGCGGTCAGTGCTCTGGCCGCCGGCCTGGCCGCCTGGGGACTGCTCGCTCTGCTGGGACGTACCGTCCGCCGCCCCGCCCGGACCTTCCGGGCCATCGCACTGATCATGCTGGTGCTCTCGCTGGCCGGCCCGCTGGGCGGCGTGGGCCTCGGCAGCCGGCTGGTGCTGCTCGGCATGCACCTGACCGTCGGCGCGGCGTTGATCATCGGGCTGCCCGGCCGGCGGATCTGCCGGTAGTCGCCAGGCACGCGTGTGAGGGCGCGCCTCCCGCTCCCGAGGCGCCAGTGGGCGGGAGGTGGACGGCGATCATCCGTAGAGCGTGCGGGCTCCCGGGCTGTCGCCCTTGAAGCGCCGGCCCGCGGCGATCTCCTCGGCGACCACCGACCAGGCGGTCTCGTCGTCCTGGAAGGGGAGCGGGTCGACGCCGCTCGTCTCCTGGCTGATGCGTGTGACCTCGCGGTCCAGGCGCTCGAACTCGGCCTCCTCGTCGCCGCTGAAGGCGAACTCTTCGAGCAGGCGCTGGAACCTGAGGGTGACCTGGATGAGGGAGGAGGCGTCCGTGTGGAGTTCCCGCGCGGTCTCCTCGTCGGCGTCGAAGGCGTGCACCTTGCCGGAATCGGGGTCGAGGGCGAGGTGGGCGTTGAGCAGCCAGCCGATGACGGGCCATTCGCCCGTCTCCCCCGGAGCATGGACGACGTCCTGGACCAGGGCCAGCCGACCGGAGTCCTCGTCGGGCTCACGGAGCCGGAAGGTCCCGGTGGGGACGCCGACGGTCTGGAGAAGACGGGCGCCCCCGGTGTCCGCGGCGGTGGGCGGGAAGGCGGTGGCCGGCAGGGTCGCGAGTCGGTCCGCGCCGAAGAAGCCGGCGTGTTCGCTGCGGGTGACGTCGAAAAGCACTGCCGGAACTCCGGTGGGCCTAGGGGTAGGACGTGTCGTGGACACCTACCGGGGCGCCCATGGCCTCCTGTAGTGATTCCAGGAGCCTTGTCAGGTCGCGGCCTTCGGACTCGTTCAGGAACGCGGTCACGGCGGCGTAGACGTCCACCGTCGCGTCTGGATGATTCGTGTCGTACTCGCCCATGAGAAACCGAGCGAAGGTGGGCGATTCCGGGTCCTCGTCCAGCACCCATCCGCCGCCGGCCTCGCTGAACATGTACTCGGCGCAGTACGCGGTCAGATGCAGGTCGAAGGGCCCGTAGCCGATCATCTCGAACGGGGCCAGGTCGCCGGAGGCGCAGATCGTGCTCATGTGCATGAGGCCGTGGCTCGGGTGTTCGAGGAGGATCTCGGGCGGATCCCAGCGGGACAGCCGGCCCAGGTGGACGACCAGTTCGCGACTCGCCTCCGCCCAGGCCGGAAGCAGTTCCCGCCGCTCGTCGCGGACGAGGGCCGCCGCGCCCGGGGTCAGCGGGTCGGGCGGCGGCTGCTCCGGGTCGAACGGGAACGCCATCGACTCTCCTGATCTTGGAACGATCGAAGAGTGCACACTAACGCACCCGGTGCCGAGCGATCAGCCGGGAAGACGGTGCACCCGCCGGGATGGCGCGCGTCCGCCTCGGGGGCCGGGGGCCGCGGAGGCCGTCGACCAGGATCGGGAGCAACCGGGGTCCTCGGGCGTCGAGTTCGGCGTCGTCCAGGCGGGGCGACCAGCTGATGAGCACGATGACGTCGCGGGCTTCGGCGGTGGCGCGGGCGATCGCCTTCGCGATCGACCAGCCCGACGACGTCGAGATCGGCGACCTGACGATCCGGCCGACTCGCCAGGGCCGAGGCGGCGTCGGCTCCCCGGCCGCCTGCCGGGGCGCCGCGGTCACGCCGTGCCGCCGTCGAAGAGCACGGCCATGCCGGCGATCAGCCCCAGGACCGCACCGACCGCCAGGACGCAGACGAGGATCAGCAGCCACCCCAGGACGATTCCCAGCAGCGCCATCCCGCGCCCGTCCCCGGCCAGGCGGCGTCCCCGGAAGCGGCCGGCATGCCCGGCGACGATCGCCGTCAGCGCGCACAGCACCGCGAGGCCGACGAAGACGGCCGGATTGATCCAGGCGATGCCCGTGGCGAAGTTCGCCAGCGCCGCGATGCCGGAGCAGGCGAAGAACAGGCTCACCTTCGCCGGGCGGTTGCCGCTCGGCCGGGTTCGCCGCGCCTCGGCACCACTCATGATCACTCCTTCGGATTGCCGGGCACCCTACCAGCGAGAATCCGGATCGACGGCCCCCGTGGCCGGGTGGTCATGGCCATGCTCGCTCGGCGCGGCGCCACCGCTCCGGGGTGACGCCGTAGCGGTTGCGGAAGCGGCGGACGAGATAGGTGGCGTCGCGCAGGCCGGTTCGGGCGGCCACGGCGTCGAGCGGCAGGTCGGTCTCGCGCAGCACGCGCCGGACTTCGATCATTCGCCGTTCGGTGATCCATTCGAGGAGGGGACGGCCGGTGCGCCTGCGGAGGACGGTCGTGAGGTGGCCGGGGGTGTAGCCGAGGGCGCGGGCGACGTCCGCGGCGGAGACCGGTTCGCGGAACGTCGCCTCGATCTCGGCGAAGACCCGCTCGACGAGCGGGTCCGGCGCGCCGGGCGCGGAGGGCGCCAGCCGCGCCGCCGCCACCAGGAGCCGGGTGAGCGTGGCGGCGACGGCCTCGCGGGCCCCGAGACGGCCCGGGTCGGCGAGTTCCTCGGCCAGGTCCGCGAGCAGCGCCGGCCAGGTCGCCCGGTCGGGTTCGGCGACCCTGCCGTGCCCCGGGCCGAGGGCGAACAGGGCGAGGAGGGGGTGGTGCGTCCAGGTCAGCGGGGAGACCGAGGCCAGGGCGGGGACCGCGTCCGGTGTGAACGCCACCGACCAGGCGCGGCTGCGGGCGAGTCCGGTGACGTCCGCGACGCCGATCACCTGCCCGGGCGACACGGCGTGCACATCGCCGGCGCGCAGCGGCCGCTCGGCGCCGCCGATGGCGACCGTGCCCGCGCCCTCCTCGACGTAGACGAGGACGAGGAAGTCGTGGGCGTGCCGGTGGTCCGGCGGCAGGTCGGCGTGGACGGCCTCGGCGTCGAAGCGGGTCACCGAGACGGGAGGCAGGCCGGGGCGCTGCTGGTAGCGGTAGACGGGCGTCCCGTCGAGCCGGACCGTGCGCAGCCTCGACGGGTGGCCGGGCGGGCCGCCGACCGAAGAATGTCCCATGACTGCCAACGTATGTCCTGCTCGACAGCCGTGGAATGTCCAAGACTCGGAGGTGAAGGCAACAGGACCGTCACCGGACGCGCGAAGGGGCACCCATGGACGTACGCATCCTCGACCAGCGAACCCCGGAGGAGCGGGACCGCCCGTTCCTGCCGGGCGCGGGCAAGACGTGGCTTCTCCCGTTCTATGACCTCTTCTCCGGGGTGGCCGGCATCCGCGCACTGCACCGGCGCGCGGTTCGGCTCGCCGAGATCGAGCCCGGACAGGCGGTGGTCGACGTCGGCTGCGGCACGGGCAACCTGTCGCTCGCTGCGCTCGCGGCCCAGCCCGCCGCGCGGGTGACGGGCCTCGACCCCGATGCGGACGCCCTGCGCCGGGCCGCCCGCAAGGCGCGGCGCCGCAAGGTGGATCTCACCCTCGTCCAGGGATACGCCGACCGGATCCCCGGCCCGGACGCCTCTCTCGACCATGTGGTCTCGTCGCTGGCCCTGCACCATCTCGACGACGGCGGCCGGAGCGCGTTCGCCCGTGAGGCGCTGCGGACCCTTCGTCCAGGAGGGACGGTCACCATCGTCGACTTCGGCGGCCCCTCGTCCGATGTCGAGCACGGCGACCACCACGCGCACGGCCACGGCGGCGGCCCGACCCACGCCCTCCGGCACCTGCCCTTCCGGAAGCGTTCCCGGGGAGCGCACGGCCCGGCCGGTTCCCGGGACCACGGCGACGGCGTCGTCGCACTGCTCGCCGAGGCCGGTTTCGACGACCCCCGGGAGGTCGCGCACGCCGACCTGAGGTTCGGCCGCGTCACCTTCGTGCAGGCCACCCGTCCGGCCGTCTGAGGTGTCGCACCGGAGGGCCGCCGGGCCGGATCAGGGCGGGTGTTCGCGCCCCCCGCACCGGCCGGCGGCGCCGACGCGGAAGGGGCGCATCGTGAGCCGGTAGGCCTTGAGCACCGGCACCACGACGTTCTTGGGGTCGACGATTCCGATCGCGCGGGCCCTGGCGTCGCAGCCCCGGCCGCCCCTGTTGGAGGAGCCCACGGCGGGTATGAACGCCGCCGACTGGGGCGGGACCGGAGAGCTGATCACGAGACCGCGCGACGACGGCACCACGGTCGTCGTGGTGGAGCACCACATGCGACTGATCCAGACCATCTGCGACCAGGTCACCGTCCTGGCGTCGGGCGGGGTCATCGCCTGCGACGACCCCGATGTGCGCCTGCGCCGGCCCGGGATGCGCAAGGCGTGCTTCGGCAAATGAGAGGAAGGGGCCCCACCATGCCGACCATCGAGTCGCTTGAGGTGACCTACGGTTCCATCCGCGCCGTCGCGGGCCTCGACATCTCCAGGGGAGTCACCGCGTGAGCCCCCGCTGGCGGTCCCTGTACGGCGCAGGCGTTCCCGAGGAGATCGACGTCCGGGCGGAGAACGTGGTGGAGATGTTCCGCCGCCGCGTCGCCGACCGCCCGGACGCACCGCAGCTCCACTACTTCGGCGCGACCCTCGACCGCGCCGAGACCGACAGGCTGAGCGACGCGTTCGCGGCGGGACTCGAACGCCGCGGCGTCGGCGCCGGCGACCGGGTCGCGGTGGCGTTGCAGAACACCCCCGTCTGCGTGCTGGCCGTGCTCGCCGTGTGGAAACTCGGCGGCACGGTGGTGCCGGTCAACCCGATGTACAAGGCGCGGGAGCTGGCTCACCTGCTCGCCGACTCGGGCGCCCGGGTCCTGGTGGCGCACCCCGCCGCGCGGACGGCGATCGCGGCGCTTCCGGCGGGGTCCGCCCCCGAGCACGTCCTGTACTCCGGCGCCGGCGCGTTCGCCGGCGACATGGGCGGCCCCTGGCCGCGGGAGCCGGACGACGTCCTGGCGATCCTGGACGAGGGCGGCGCGCCGCGGGCCGCGCGCTCTCCGGGTCCCGGCGACGCCGCGCTGCTCAGCTACACGTCCGGGACGACCGGCCCCGCCAAGGGCGCGGTCAACACCCACCGCAACCTCGCCTACCAGGTCGACGCGTGCAGCGCCTGGATCGGGTTGGACGAGCGCGACTCGATCCTCACCGTCGCCCCGCTGTTCCACATCACCGGGCTCGCGATGCACCTGGCCCTCGGTCTCGGCGCCGGCCTGCCGCTCGTCCTCACCCACCGCTTCGACGCCGCGACGACCGGCGCCCTCATCGAGCGCCACCGGCCGACCTTCGCCGTCGGGTCGATCACCGCCTTCATCGCGCTGCTCGACGAGCCCGCCACCCGCGACCGCGACCTGAGCTCGCTGTCGAAGGTCCTCAGCGGCGGCGCCCCCGTCCCCGCGGCGGCGGTGCGCGCGTTCGCCGACGCGTTCGGCATCTACATCCACAACGCCTACGGGCTGACGGAGACGACGTCGGCCGCCGTGCTGGTGCCGCTCGGCAGGACGGCGCCGGTCGACGAGGCGTCCGGCGCCCTCGCGATCGGAGTCCCCCTGCCGAGCGTCCACGTGGAGATCCGCGACGAGCGGGGGGAGCCGCTCCCCCCGGGCGAGATCGGCGAACTGGCGATCACCGGGCCGCAGGTCGCCGCCGGGTACTGGCGCAACCCCGAGCAGACCCGCGCCGCCTTCCCGGACGGCGTGCTGCTCACCGGCGACGTCGGCTTCATGGACGTGGCGGGCTGGGTGTACCTGGTCGACCGCAAGAAGGACATGATCGTGGCCGCCGGCTACAAGATCTGGCCGCGCGAGGTGGAGGACGTGCTGTACGAGCACCCCGGCGTCCGGGAGGCGGCCGTCGTCGGCGCGCCCGACCCCTATCGCGGCGAGACCGTCCACGCTCATGTGAGCCTGCGCTCCGGCGCCACCGCCACCGCCGAGGAACTGCGCGCGTTCTGCCGCGAGCGGCTGGCCGTCTACAAGGCGCCGTCCCGCATAGAGATCAGGGACGAACTGCCCAAGAGCGTCACCGGGAAGATCCTCCGCAGAGCCCTGCGCGAAGAACCGCCCACCTGACCCACGAGAAGCGGCGTCGAGTCCCGCCGGTACGACGAAAGCGGCCCTTCCCGGAGATCCGGGAAGGGCCGCTCACTGCGTGGGACACCGCTCACGCGGCATCCCCGGATGTGTAGACCTCCACGATCCAGGCGTAGTACGTAGCCTCATCGTGCACGCTTTCGCGCGAGGCCCCGAAGTGCCCGTCGCCGAACTCGACGCGGAGCTCGGTGCCAGTGGCGAGACGGCCCTGGAGGCGACGACGCGCCGCTCGAAGGGCGGCGCGCTCCAGTTCCCGCCTGTTCTTCCCCCGGAACTCGCCCCAGAAGGTGAGCTCGGGCTCGCCGGCCTGCGCGGGCTCGCTCAGGATCACCTCGACGACCACGGAGCGGGCGTAGAAGCGGTCCTTGGACTTGATGTAGTGCGGCCTGCTCTGCACGCCGTCCTCGAACACCACGCGGTACTCGGCGTCAGGACCGAAGAACTGACGCGCCGGATGGATCGCCCTGCGCTCCATCTGCCGCATGTCGTTGCCTGTGACGGACCCCACCGGGAACGACGTGCAGGGCTGCTCGTCGAACTGCGGAGGGCCGCTCAGGACCGCTTCGACGTCCACGAACATGGAGAAGAAGGGGTCCCTGGTGTTCAGGCGTTCGGGCGTGGTGCACACGTCCCTGAACCTGACGGTGAGTTCGGCGTCAGGACCGAAGAACAGGCGGCCTTCTTGCCACGCCCTCCGCTCCATCTGCTCGATGTCGCCCCCCGTGATCAGGTCCTCAAGGGTGAGCACGCACGTGCGCGTCCCGGCCTCGGCCCGCTGGAACTCCGCGATCTCGAACTCCCCGACGAAGGGGTTGTCGCGGTTGTCCTCCCCGTGCCACTTCTTCACACGGCTGGACACCACGCGGAGCACGCTGTCGCGGCCGAACCACTCGCGCGCCTCGCCGAGTGCCGCCCGCTCCAGCGACCGCATGCTGTTCCCGGTGACACGGAACATCCGGGCCTCGCCGAGACGCCCGTCGACCCGCAGTGACGTGTTGCCCACGACCACCGCGATCTCGAACAGCGAGAAGAGGCCCGGGGGGTTCACGTCGCTCACGGCCGTGCTGAGGGTGGCGTCGGAGCCGAAGCACCGAGCCGCCTCGGCGTGGGACCTGCGCTCCATCTCCTCGGGCCTGCCTCCCTTGAGACGGGTCCCGAACATGACCGTCGTGCCGGTCGCAACGTCGGCTCGCGGAAGCTGGTCGATCGTCATGGATTCTCTCCCGACTGACGGGGGACGGTCGGACCGTCCCGTCTGGTTTGTGGGGTCCAAGGACCCGCTGCGATTTCGCTAGGAACCGTCCGGTCACGCTGTGGCCCCGCAAGGCCGGTCACTCTCGGGTAGGGGTGGCGAGGTCCCTTCGGGGGGTGATGTGCGGTCGGGTGGGCAGGGTTCATGCTCCGTGCATGAAACTGATCTTCAGAACGCTGGCGGCCGTGCTCGGCGTGGTCGCGGCCGGGGCCATGGCCGCCGGGCCGGCGGGAGCCGGGGCGCCGCGGAGCGAGCCGGCCGGTTGCGTGCCGGTGGCCCGCGCGGAATGCGGAACGGTGCGGGTTCCGCTGGTGCGGGCGAGGCCCGAACTCGGCGGCACCACCGTGGCCTACGCGCTGATCCGGCACCGTGACGCCTCCCGGCCCGCCGCGGGAACGGTGACGATCAACCCTGGGGGGCCGGGCGACTCCGCGATCGCGTCCGCCGCCAGGTACGCGCGGATGTACGGCGGGCTGCTGGAGGACCACGACCTGCTGCTGGTCGATCCGCGCGGGGTGAACCGCTCCGATCCGGTCGCCTGCGGGGCGCTCGGTTCGCTGCCCGCCACCCGCGACGGTTTCGTGCGGGCGATCGGCGAGTGCGGACGGGCGCTGGGGGTTCGCGCGCGCGGCTACACCTCGGCGGAGACCGCCGACGACATCGACGCCGTCCGCGCCAAGCTGCGGATCGGGCGGCTGGACCTGCTCGGGGAGTCCTACGGCACCTACCTCATGACGGTCTACGCGCAGCGGCATCCCGGACGGGTGCGCTCGGTGGTGCTGTCCAGCGCCTACCCGCTCGACTTCGACATGTGGGCGCGCCCCAACGCGAGCGCCGCCCGCCGGGCGTTGCGGCTGATGTGCGGTCGCAGCGCGGGCGCCTGCGACGGCGACCAGGTCCTGAGCGACATCGCGCGGCTCGCCCAGCGGCTGCGTGCGCGGCCGATCCCCTACACGCTGGAGGGCCAGAGGCGGCTGCTGGACGACACCGCTCTGGCCGCGATCGTCTACGGCTCGGCCAAATCGGCCCCCGCCGGGATCGGCGACCTGCCCGCGATGGTCCGCGCGGCCCTGCGCGCCGACGACACGATGCTGGTCGACGCCGCCCGGCGGATGGCGCCGCTGAGCGGGTCGGCGCTCCGCCGGGACGAGGAGCAGCCCTTCAACCCCGAACTGGCCGCGGTCGTGATGTGCAACGACTACCCGACGCTGTGGAACCGCCGGGCGCCGGTCGCCGCGCGGCTCCGGCAGTTCGCGGCCGGGCGCGCCGCCCTGGCGGAGCGGACGTACTGGCCCTTCGGCAAGACGGCCTGGACCAGCATGAGCTATGACCAGGGCGACGCATGCGTCCGCTGGCCCGACCGCCGCGGTCCGGTGCAGCCGACCGGCGGGCCGTTCCCCGACGTGCCGGTGCTGGTGGTCTCCGGTGATCTGGACGCCAACACCCCGACCTCCATGGGGCGGCAGGCCGCGCGCCAGTTCCGCCGCGCCGCGGTGGTGGAGGTGCCCAACGTCGGTCACGTGGCCGAGCAGGAACCCAGCGGCTGCGTGGCCGCGATACAGACCGGCTTCATCCGCGGCCTCCGGGTCCGCGACACCTCCTGCCTGGCCGACATTCCGCCCGCCCCCGTACGGCCCTGACCGGCGGGACACCCGGATGCCGGCGGACCCGTGGTGGTGCTTCGTCAGCGCTCCGTCACGGTACGGAGCGAAGGAGAAGGGCGCCCCCGACCCTGGTGCCCACAAACGAAATGAAAGAACAACAGCAGCTGCATGTCCTGCAGCAAAGGCTCAGGACGATCCGGGAAGCGTTTTCGGATCTCCCTGGAGCGAAGTTGACCGGACCCGCCTGGACTCTCAGTGCCGAGAAGCGGAGGCTGGATCTGCTGATCGCCACGGCGCTCACGCCGGTGTACGTGCCTGCGGCCACCGTCGGAGCGTCGCTGATGTTCCTGGAGGACGGCCGTGCGCCGCTCTTCCGGCAGTGGCGGATCGGCAGGGACGGCGTCCCGTTCAGGCTCCTCCACGTCCGGACGATGCGGGACGGCCGAGGTCTGGACGCGAGCCGCGGCTCCGACGACCCTCGGGCGACCCGCCGCGGGAAAGTCCTGCGCAAGGGCACCTTCGACCAGTTCTTCGAGGTGTACCACGTGCTCCGCGGGCACATGGCGTTGGCCAACCCGCGTCCCCTGCTGACGTTCGACCGGGAGCTGATGAGAGTAGTCCTGCCCCCCTCCGTGTACGCGGAGTGGGACTGGGCGACGACGATCGGCAGGCCCGGCATGTACAGCACGTTCGGGAACGAGAGCATCGGTCTGGAGCCGCAGAGCGACGCGTACCTGCTCCGGCGGTCCGAGTGCGACATCGAGGACGCGCACTGCGCGAGCCTTGAGCGGGACCTGAAGATCCTTGGCGACACCGCGAAGATCGGCTGGTCCTTCATCAGCCGCGACTCGTAGGTCGCCGGGTACCACCAGGGGAGGGCTCGACCGCCAGGCCGAGCCCTCCCTCCCTCCCACCCGTTCGCCCTCGTGCCGGGCGGGGCGCCGGGTACATTGGCCGGTCGTGGCTGAAGTGATCGACTATGGGGGTTTCGCGGACCGGCTGGGCGCCCGGACGCGCTGGGAGACGTATCGCGCCTTCCACCAGGAGTGGGGATACGAGGCGCCCGGCGGTGAGCCGGCCTGGCCGCGCTGGTCGCAGGACGAGCACAAGGCGTACGTGCGGCGGCTCCGCGGCGAAGGGGCGCCCGGCGAGGACGAGGACGACCCGTTCGAGAGCGTCGACCTCTCGCTGCCCATACCGAAGGCGCTGGACGAGTGGTGGGACCTGCCGTTCAACTCGTTCGCCCACACACCTCGCCTGTACTGGACGCATCCGGAGTATCCGCCGACCGTCCGTCCCGACCCGTCCGGGTACGGGGTGTCGGAGGGGCTGCCCAAGGACAACCCGTACGTTTCAAGCGACTCCGACCTGCGCGTCTGCGTCTTCAAGGCGGAGTACCAGTACTGCAACGAGTGGGGCTACCTCGCGGCCGAGGCCGGGCAGGAGGACCCGCGCGTGCTGGTCAGTGTGGCGGAAGACGAATGGGTGCTCCAGGCGCGTTCCATCTCGGAGTTCTTCTTGCTGCTGGCCGTCCAGCGCGTGCCCGCCGCGCTGGGCTGGAGCCTCGGCCTGGACTACGACGACCTGGAGGACGGGACGCCGATCCAGGAACGGCTGGCCGGCGCGTACCGTGAGATGGGGCTGCTGCCCTGGCGCGAACTCGGGGCCGACACCCTCGCCTACGGCGGGCAGGACGTCATCGCCCTGCACGACCGGGGCGGCATGTCGGACTGCCCCCTCCTCATCGCCGGCCGCACCCGGGAGGCCCTGATCCAGGCCGCCGACCGGCTGGACCTGGAGTGGTCGGACGAAACGCTGGAACCACCCGCGCAGGAAGAGGCGTCCTAGTCCCCCGGCCAGAGCACGCCGCCGCCTAGAGCCTGGCTCGAAGTGGCCTCGACCCCGCGCGCGAACGCGTGACCTGGCCGGTGGAGCGAAGCCGGAGGCGAGCGGAACCGGGCAGATCGCGAAGCGATGCCGCGTTCGCCCAGGCCCGGTCACGCAGCGAGCCGCCAGGCGAGCGAAGCGGGCCGGGGCTTTGAAACACAGCCTAGATCCATCCGGTGCCGTCGGCGACCCGCTACCGGTGAGCACAAGGTGACTGCTCGCCGATGCCCGCGAGCCGCCGATCGCCGTGGGTCGGCCGGCGGGCGGGACGGAAGTAGGGTCGGGGGGTGTTCTCGGATCGGGGTCCTTCCTTGCGGGAGTTGGCGGTTCAGGCGCTGTCCTCGGTCGAGGGCGGGTATGACCTGCTGGCTCCGAAGTTCGACGCGACGCCCTTTCGGACGCCCGACAGGGTCCTCGACGCGACCGCCGAGGCGCTGCTCCCGTACGGGCCGTTCGATCAGGGGCTGGACGTGTGCTGCGGCACGGGGGCGGGCATGCGGGTGCTCGGGCCTCTGTGCGACGGCCTCGGCACGGGCGTCGACTTCAGTGCGGGGATGCTCGCGCAGGCCCGGCAGGCGCACCCGGAGGCCGAGTGGGTGCGGGCCGATGTTCGGGCCCTCCCCTTCGACGAGGCCTTCGACCTCGCGGTCACCTTCGGGGCACTCGGGCACGTGCTGCCCGCCGAGCGTCCCGCGCTCTTCTCCGGGGTGTACCGCGCGCTGCGGCCCGGCGGGCTCTTCGCCTTCCCCGTCGGGGCGCCGCCGGCCGTCGGGTCCGGCCTGTACTGGGCGCTGCTCGGCTTCGATCTGGTCATGCGGGTCCGGAACGCGGTGTGGCGTCCCCCGTTCGTCATGTACTACCGGACCTGTCCGCTGCATGCGCTTCGCGACGATCTGGCGGCGGCCGGGTTCAGCGTGACGACCGTCCCCCTGGCGGCCCTGGGCACGCGTGGGGACGGCGGTCCGCGGGGGCGGCTCGTGCTGGCGCGCAGGCCCGGAACGCAGGACTGAGACCCGCGCTCAGCCGGGGCGCGACGGGAGGTCGCGGCGGTGGCGGAGCGGGCCCGCCAGGAGGATCGGGCCGGTGAGGGCCAGCGCGCCCGTTGTGATCCACATGGCGGGACGGACGCCCAGGGCCGTGCCGAGGGCTCCGCCCAGCAGGGCGCCCAGGGGGATGGTGCCGTAGCCGACCAGTTGCATGCTCACGGTGATCCGGCCGAGCAGCGGGCGGGGGCTGTAGGTCTGCCGGAAGGTCCCCTTGAGGACGTTGCCCGCCGCGGCGCCCGCGGCGATGACGAACCCGCCGGCGAAGGCCGGGAGGAGCCCCGCTCCCGGTGCGGCGAGGGGGATCAGAAGACCGAAGGGCGCGGCGCCGATCTCGGCGGCGAGCAGGGTGCGGGCCGAGCCGAGGCGGCGGGACGGGACGGGCGCCGCGGCCGCGCCGAGGACGGCGCCCAGGCCGGACGCGGCGGCGAGCGCGCCGACGGTGCCCGGGGTGACGCCGACCTCGCGGACGAGGAACACGACCAGGATCGACTGGTACCCGAACAGGCAGACGTTGCTGGCGGCCGAGAACACGGTCAGTGTCCGCAGGTAGGGATCGCGGGCCACGAAGCGGAGGCCCTCGGCGATCTCCTGGCGCAGGGTCCCGCGCCGGACGCGGGCGGGGCGGGGTTCGCGGGTCCGGATCGCCAGCAGGCAGGCCGCCGAGACGAGATGGCCGGCCGCGTCGGCGAGGAGCGCGTTCACCGCCCCGGCGAGCCGGGTGACGAGGCCGGCCAGGCCGGGGCCTCCCACCTGGGCGGCGGCCTCGGTCGCCTGCACCCTGGCGTTGCCGTCGGCCAGTTCGTCGCTGTCCAGCAGGGACGGCAGGTAGACCTGGTAGGCCGTCTGGAAGAACACGCTCGCGCAGCCGCCGCCCAGCGCGACGACCGCCAGGTGGGCGACGGTCAGCCGGTCGAGCCAGGCGGCGGCCGGGACGCTGAGGAGGAGGGGCAGGGCGAGAAGGTCGGAGGCGAGCATCACCGGCCGGCGCGGCAGGCGGTCGATCCAGGCGCCCGCCGGAAGGCCCAGGAGCAGCCAGGGCGCCCAGGCCGCGGCCGAGAGCAGCGCCACCTGGAACGTGCTCGCGTCGAGGGCGGCGACCGCGACCAGCGGGAGGGCCACGCCGGTGACGCTGCCTCCGAGCTTGCCGGTGGTCTGGCCGATCCAGAACAGGCGGAAGTCGCGGCGCCGGAGCAGGCGGCCGCGCGCCGGGGCGGTGAGGGTCACGGCCGCGGGGCGATGGTCACGGTTCGGCCGGGACGCCGTGGGCGAACAGGAAGACCGGCTCGCGGGCCTGCCCGTCGTCCGGGACGTCACGCCGCTCCCACCGTTCGAGCAGCGCGAGGATCTCCCGCTCCAGTTCGCCCAGTTCGCCCGGGGTGAGGTGCAGCCACCTGTCGACGGAGAAGGCCGCGCCGTTCCACGCCTCGCGCTGCTCCCGGACGGCGTGCCACGCGCGGACCAGGCCGATCTGCCGGTCGAGGGCGAGCGAGACCGCGGCGCCGGCCACCGCCTGGCGGGACGGGTCGTCATCGAAGTCGCCGGTGACCCAGCGGAGTTCCGGCGCGGCGAGCCGCCACCAGCGTTCGCGGCGGTCCCTGGCGAGTTCCGGCGCCTCCGCGATCAGGCCCGCGGCGGCGAGGACCTTCAGGTGGTGGCTGATGTTGGCCACGGCCTGGCCCGTCCGCTCGGCGAGGGCGCTCGCGGTGGACGGGCCGTAGACCTTGAGGACGTCCAGAAGGCGCCTGCGGAGCGGGTGCGACATCGCCGCGAGCACCCGGGAGTCGGTCACCCTGGGGGCGTCGTTCGGGTCGGTCATGCGGTCATCCTGACATACACAAGAACTCTTGCACAATGACTCTTGTGGAATGTGCGCCGATGGTGGCCATGCGGGTGCAGATCATCCTGGAGGGGGACTACCTGCGGGAGGAGCGGCCCGCCGCGGACCCGTGGGCGGCGGGCGGGTCGAACGAGGAGAACCGGCTCATCTACGCGGCGCTGCTGCGCGCGGGGGTGGACCTCGTCACCGACCTGAACCCGGCGATCTTCCACCAGAAGTTCGTCGTGCGCGACGACGGGGAGTCGACGGCGGCGGTGCTGACCGGGTCGGCGAACTTCACGCTCACCGACACCGGCACCAACCCGGCGGGGACGCAGAAGGCGGGCAACAACCTCAACCACGTGGTGGTGCTGCGGGGGCAGCGGGCCGCGTCCCTCTACCTGGAGGAGTTCCAGCGGATGCGGTCGGGGACGTTCGGGGCGCTGCACGAGCGGGCCGAGCCGCGCCCGGCGGAGTTCCGGCTGGGCATGGTGCGGGTGAAGCCGCTGTTCGCGCCCCGGCACGGCCCCGAGATGGAGATCATGAAGCAGATGCTCAAGGCGTCGGCGAGCGTGGACTTCGCGATGTTCACCTCCGCCCGCTCGTCCGGCATCGACGACACCATGATCCGGCTCGCGGGATCCCTGCGGATCCGCGGGGTGCTGGACCACGGGCAGGGCGTCCAGGCGTGGGCCGCGACCGGGCCGCTGAAGGCCGCCGGAGTGGAGTTGTTCGCGAACCGGCGGGGCACCGGGGTGCGGAAGGTGCACCACAAGCTGATGGTCGTGGACGAGCGGCTGGTGATCGCCGGCAGCTTCAACTACACCGCGCCGGCGACGACGCTGAACGACGAGAACATCATCGTGCTGGGCGACCTGGAGGAGACCCGCGCGGACGCCGAGGCCGGCCAGCGGGCCGTCGCCGCCTACGCGCCCGGGGAGATCGAGCGGATCATCGCGGAGCTGGCGGAGCCCGCGTAGGACGGGTGCGCGCGGCGGGCGGGCGGCCAGGGCACACCGCTTCCACATTTCCCCCAAAGGGCAGTCAAATGCTTTGGCGCCGCGGTTTGCCCATTATGCCCTAAAGGGGATTTCTCGACATGAACATGCAGCTCGATCGGGAGGTCTCATGACGACCAGGATGACCCATGGGGGCCGGTCGGTCTCGGCGCGCCAGGGCTACCGGCTCTCCGGATGGCTCACCTTCGCGGGTGTGCTCTCCATGGTGGTGGGCGCCTTCAACGTCATCGACGGGGTGGTGGCCCTGTTCAAGAACAGCTACTACGTCGTCAACTCCAACCAGATCCTGGTCTTCAACTTCACCGCGTGGGGCTGGTACTGGCTCGTCCTCGGCGCCCTGCAGGTCGTGATCGGCGTCGGGATCCTGACCGGGAAGATGTGGGCGCGGGTGATCGGCGTCGCGTTCGCCTTCCTCGCCGCCATCGGGCACCTGGCGTTCCTGGCCGCGTTCCCGCTCTGGTCGGTGCTGACCATCGCGCTGTGCATCCTGCTGATGTACGCGCTCATCGCCCCGCCCGCGGGCGCGCGCGGAGACTGACGCTCCGGCCCTGGTCGCGGACGACGGAAGCCGAGGTCATCGTGGTCGCGGCCGGACATGCCCCGGCCGCGCGGGGCCGGTAGAGCCGCATGGCACCGGCGTCGGCCCCGCGGCCGTGGAGGCGGGTGGGCACCGCACTGGCGGACCGGCTGGGCGGCGGGCGCCGGGCGCGCGTCGTGGTGCTGATGGGCGCCGTCCTCGCGCTGAACGCGGCGGACACCGGGGTCATCGGGGCGATCGTCCACGAGTTGCGCAGCTCCCTGCACATCGGCAACACGCAGGTCGGGGTGCTGACGGCCGCGCCGGCGGCGGTCGGCGCGGTCGCGACGCTGCCGGTGGGGCAGCTCACCGACCGGGTGCGGCGGGTCCCGCTGCTCGCGGGCAGCGTGGTGCTGTGGAGCGTCGCGATGGTCGTCGGGGGGCTGGCGGGATCCTACGAGTGGCTGCTGGCGTCCCGGGTGGCGCTGGGCGCGGTGACGGCGACGGCGGGGCCGACGGTGGCGTCGCTGATCGGGGACCTGTTCCCGCCCGAGGAGCGGGCCGCGACGTACGGGCGCGTCCTCGCCGGGGAGCTGGTCGGGATCGGGTTCGGCCTGCTGGCGGGCGGCAACATCGCCGCGTTCGCGAGCTGGCGGGTCTCGTTCTGGTTCGTCGCGGCGCTCGGGTTCGTGCTGGCCGCGCTGCTGTGGAGGATGCTGCCCGAACCGGAGCGCGGCTCGCGGGGGGCCGCCGGCGGGCGGGGCGGGGAGGAGCTCGCGCAGCGGCAGGTGGACGAGGCCGGCGTGCGGCCGGATCCGCGCAACGTCCTCGCCGAGGACCCCGAGCGGATGACGCTGCCGCAGGCCGTCCGGTACGTGCTCGCCATCCGCACGAACGTGATCATCATCCTGGCGTCCGCGATCGGCTACTTCTTCTTCGCCGGGCTCCGCACGTTCGCGATCGTCTTCGTCATGGAGCGGTACGCGGTCGGGCGGGGCGGGCTGTCGGCGTTCGTGCCGGTCGCCGGGGCGGCCGCGCTCGCCGGGGTGCTGGCCGGCGGGCGGCTGGCCGACCGCCTCCTGCGCGGCGGGAGGGTGACCGCGCGGGTCGGCGTGCCGGGCGCGGCGTTCGCCGCGTCGGCGCTGCTGTTCCTGCCCGCCCTGCTCAGCGACCGGGCGCTGGTCGCACTGCCGCTGCTGACGCTCGGCGCCGCCGCGCTGGCCGCGGCGAACCCGCCGCTGGACGCGGTGCGGCTGGACGTCGTCCACTTCCGGCTGTGGGGGCGCGCGGAGGCCGTCCGGACGATCGTGCGCATGTCCGGCGAGGCGGTGGCGCCGGTGCTGTTCGGCTGGCTGTCGGGGGTGCTCGGGGCGGGCCGGGCGGCGGGCGTCGGCCTGGACCGGGTGTTCCTGCTGGCGCTGGTGCCGCTGCTGGTGAACGGCCTGCTGCTGCTCAGGGCGCGGCGCAGCTACCCGCGGGACGTGGCGTCGGCGCTGGAGTCCGAGCGCCGCTACTCCGGCCCTTCCTAGTCGTCCTTCGGCGGTTCGTTCAGGATGCGGTAGCGGTCCAGGACGCGTTCGAGCTCGCGGCGGTCGCGCTTGGTGGGACGGCCCGCGCCGCGCTCGCGGCGGCCGACCGGGATGAGCGCCTCGCGCGGCGGCGGGGGCGGGCTCTTGTCGATCAGGCACTCCTGGGCGGCGGGCGCGCCGACCCGCTTACGGACGATCTTCTGCACGACCACGATCCGCTCCCGCCCGTCGTGGCGGAGGAGCACGACGTCCCCCGTCTTGACCGCGGTGGACGGCTTGGCACGCTCGTCGTTCACGCGGACGTGGCCCGCCCGGCACGCGGTCGTCGCCATCGAGCGGGTCTTCAGCAGCCGCACGGACCAGATCCACAGATCGACCCGCACGGACCCCTCATCGCCCATGCGTCCATGATGTCACTCGGGTACGGCGCGCCGAAACGTCATTTCGGCGCGGGCGCCCGCTGCGCGCTGATCCAGGCGTCCGCGCGCTCCCAGTTCTCGTAGAGCCAGCTGACGCGGGCGTCGCGGTCGCCGGGGACGTCCTCGGCGGGCACGCGCCACCAGCGGGCGCGGACGGGCCCCGTCAGCGGGACGCGCCGCCAGACGTCCCCGGCGGTGGCCATGTGGTCGAGCCCGCAGTGCGCGACGAACACGACGTCGGCGGAGGGGGCCGAGGCGATCGCGGCCAGCACGCCGCCGGGGCGCGGCGGCATCACGTTGCGCATCGCGGCGGCGCGGGTCGCCTCGTCCGCGCGGCGCATCCGGGCCAGCCGGCGGATCGCGCGGAGGCGGCGCGCCGGGGAGAAGTTGCCGCCCTCGGGGAAGATCAGCAACGCCTCGTCGGGGCCGAGTCCCTCGGCGAGCCGGCCGACGGCCTCGGCGGCGCCGCCCGGGGCGACGAACACGTTCGGCACCCGGTTGGCGGCGATGTCGATGCAGGGGTCGAGCTGGAGCAGCGCCTTCATGACCACCCGGGGGCGGCGCCGGTACGTCGACAGCAGGTGGTGGACGATCAGCAGCGCGTCGCCCGGCCCGGCGTGCCGGCTGAGCACGATCAGGGGGCGGTCGCCGCCGGGGCCGTCCCAGGTGCCGTCCACCTCGACGCGCAGGCCGAGCCGGCGCTCCGCGGACGCGTAGAGGGCGCCGACGTAGCGGCGGATGACGTCGTAGTGCCGGTCGTCGTGGGTGCGGCGCCGCAGCCACAGCCACCCGCATTCCAGGACCGCCGCCGTCTCCCGCGTCCCCCAGGCGAGGGTGAACCAGAGCAGGCGCAGCGCCCGTTTCCGCTCGCGCCCGGCGAGGGACGTCACCGCGTAGCCGAGCGGGAACAGCACCACGACCAGGAGGGTCAGGACGAACAGCAGCGGCGTGCACACCAGGCGGCGCACGAAACGGGGTGGCAGCATCTCACGCTCGCTCTTTGAGGTATTTCAAAGATGCCTGATAGGCGCGCTCGATGTGAGCCTGGATTCCGGACGCGTTCCGGTAGCGGACCTGGGTGAGGTCGACTCCCGCTCTCTGCGGCCCGGCCCCGGCGGGCAGGACGTGGACGGTCAGGCCGTCCGGGAGGTTCGCCATCTCCTCGAAGAACCGGTGCCGGCGCGCGATCTCGAAGGCGACGAGGCCGACCTCCCAGGGCCACCGCGGGGGTGCGAGGTCGCGCTCGATCCGTCCGACGTGCAGGACGTGGATGTCGGTGGCGCCGAGCATGACCGCCCGGCTGACCGGGATGCTGTGGACGAGGCCGCCGTCGTAGTAGTGCCGCTCCCCCACCCGGACGGGCGGCAGCAGCCCCGGCGCGGCCGACGACGCGAGCACCGCCGGGATCAGCGGGCCCGCGGTGAACCAGTGCGCCATCGCGGTCTCGATCCCGGCGGCGACGCACTGGAACGGGATCTCCAGGTCCTCGAACGATGGGACGGGGAGCAGCTCGTCCAGCATGCGGCGCAGCGGCTCGCCCGAGTGCAGGTGCGTGCCGGACCGGGCGAGCCGCCACAGCCGGGCGAGGACGGGAGAGCCGAACACGTCGCGGACGGACTCGTCCGACCACAGGCTGGTGAGCCGCTCGACCGCCGTGTCCGGACCGGCCGCGACGAACACGCCGTTGATCGCGCCGATCGACGTCCCGACGACGAGGTCGGGACGGACGCCGGTCTCCCGCAGCGCCCGGAGCATGCCGACCTCGTGCGCGCCGAGCACGCCTCCGCCTCCGAGGACGAACGCCGTCCGCGGCTCCCGTTCCACCCGGTCTCCCCTTGTGCCGATCAGCAAGGCGCTCCGCCCGTCGGGCGCTGGAGGCAGCCTCACCCATGGCAGGCGGGATAAACCGGACCAGGGCGAGCGGGGCCGTGACCAGCGGAGGCACGACCAGCGGGGCCGACCGCCCGAGGGCGGCCGGCCCCGGCGCCGGACGCCGGCCAGTGGTGGAGACGGGCCTGTGGTGGAGACGGGCCAGTGGTGGACGCGGGTCAGCGGCGGACGCGGGTCAGCGGCGGACGCGGGTCTTCAGGCCGTAGCCGTAGGGGAACAGGGGCCGGTAGTCCCGGTCGCCGACGTTGATCGGCTCCTGCGCCTCGCTCCGCGGCCAGGTCACCGGGAGCCTGCCGGTGAACGGGCGCCTGCCGAACAGGACGTCCGCGACGCCGGCGCCCTCGCTGCCGGGCAGCCAGGACATGACGAACGCGTCGGTCCTCGCCAGCTGGTCGGTGACGATCTGCGGGCGTCCCGCGACGTCCAGGACGACGCAGGTCCTGATCGCGGAGCAGATCTTGCCGACGGCCGCCCTGTCGGCGTCGGACAGGTTCAGCGTGTGGCCGTTGCCGACGTCGCCGACGCCCTCCGCGTAGGGCTTCTCGCCGACCACCACGATGCCGACGTCGTTGCCGGCCGTCGGCGCCGACGCGTCCTCGCTGTAGGTGACGTGGGACGAGTTCTGCCTGATGCCGTCCAGGATCGTCGTCCCCGGGATGACGGCGCCGGACGAGCCCTGCCAGGTGACGGTCCAGCCGCCGGCCTGGTTGCCGATGTCGTCGGCGTTGGCCCCGGCCACGTAGACGCGCTGGTTCCCGCGCAGCGGCAGCGCGTTCCCGGAGTTCTTCAGCAGGACCTGCGACTTGGCGACGGCCTCGCGGGCGACCGCGCGGTGCTCGGGCGACCCGATCGTCCCTGCGCCCGCGCGGTCGGTGAAGGGGTGCTCGAACAGGCCGAGCTCGAACTTCGCCTTCAGGATGCGGCGGACGGCGTCGTCGATCCGCGACATCGGCACGCGGCCCGCCCGCACCTCCGCCAGCAGCGTCTGGACGAACTGCGGGGCGCTGTAGGGCTCCATGAACATGTCCATGCCGGCGTTCACGGACGTGCGGACCTGCGTGGCGTAGTCGCCCGGGATCTGGTGGATGGCCTCCCAGTCGCTGATGAGGAAGCCGTCGAACCCGATCTTCCCCTTGAGGACGTCGGTCAGCAGCTCCTTGTGCGCGCTCATCTTCACCGGGTCGCCGACGCCGTCCTCCTTCCAGTCGACGCTGGAGAACGACGGCATGATGCTGCCGACGCCGTACTTCTCGACCGCCACGACGTAGGGGGCGAGGTCGACGGCCGCGAAATGCCTGCGGTCGGTGACGGTGACGCCCTGGTCGATCGTGTACGTCCCGCTGGTGGACGAGCCGAACACGGTGTCGCCGTCACCGGCGAAGTGCTTGGCCGTCGCGAGGACGTGCCGGTTCGTGGCGAGGTCGCCCTTGCTCCGTCCCTCGAAGCCCTCCAGGCCGGTCTCCATCTGGATGACGAGGCGCGGGTCCTCGCCGAAGCTCTCGTAGGCGCGTCCCCACCGCAGGTCGCGGGTGACGCAGACGCAGGGGGCGAACGCCCACTGGGGTCCGGTAGCCCTCGTCTCCATCGCCGTGATCTGCTCCTCCCGGCGGACGAGGCCGGGGTCGCGGGTCGCGCCCATCGCGATGTTGTGCGGGAAGACGGTGGCGCCGACGAGGTTGTTGTGGCCGTGCACCGAGTCGACGCCGTACAGCAGCGGGATCCTCAGGCGGGTCGCCAGGGCCTTGGACTGGTAGGCGTCGACCATGTCCGCCCAGCCCGCGGGGGTGTTGTCGGCGGGCGTCGAGCCGCCGCCGGAGAGCACCGATCCGAGGGCCAGCTTCGTGATCTGGTCGCGGTCGCCGTCGATGGCGCCGCGCTCGGCCTGCGCCATCTGGCCGATCTTCTCTTCCAGGGTCATGCGGCCGACCAGGTCCTTCACCCGGTCCGCCACGGGCAGCCGCGGGTTCAGGTACCGGGCCTTCTCGGGGGCGCCGGCCATGGCGGGGCGGGCCGCGAGGGCCTGCGGAAGGGCGGCGACGGTCGCGAGCGCGACCAGTGATCGCCCGATCCGGGTGGCGACGGCACGTCTGCGGGAGTGTGGCAACTCGTCCCTCCTGGGTCGCTCCGAAGGACGCCGCGCGGCCCGGCGGGCCGCGCACGGCGCGGCGCCGGGGCCGTGGCTCGCCCGGACGGCCGCGACCCCCGCGCCGGCGGCGTCACCTGGAACCTCCCCCGCGCCCGGACGGCTGTCAACGGATCTTCACCGGCCCGGCCGCGGCCTTGTGGAAAACATGGAAGAGGGCTTGACGCGCACTAAATTCACGAGTTGAATCACGCGCCGAACAAAGCCGGTCGGACGGGTGGCGGGCGCACGCGCGCCACCCGTCCGACCTGCTGTGCGTTCAGGTCGCGCGCATCCGTCCGCACGCGCCGCAACTCCGGCACCGCTGACCACACCCGGCCATCCAGCGCTCGCGAGGCCCCGGGCGCGCCCGAGGCGGGTGCCCCGCCGGCCGGCGGGTGAGTATCGACCGGCGGGACGTGCCGCCATCCGGGGTGGCTCGAAATCAGGTCACGCCGGCGGGCGGCCGCGCTCCTCGCGCTCGCCCGCGCCGGCGTCGCGGGCGCCGTCGTCGCGCGTGACCTCGATGCGCTCCTTGCGGAGCTCGCCGCGGACGGTCTGCTCGTCCTGCACCTGCTCGGTGCGGAGCCGGACGCGCTCGACCGGCACGGTCTCCTTGGAGATGACCGGGCGCTCCTCGTAGAGGATGATCTCCTGGTCCGCCTCGGCGATCGTCACCTTCGGGTCCGGGCGGCCGCCGGCGATGGGCTCGCGGTCGATCCGGATCTCCTCGTGCGAGACCGGGATCGTCTGCTCGACCATCTCCGTCTCGATCCACTTGCGCACCCGGACGCGGCCGGCCTCGTGCCGCTCGGTGCCGATGCGCATCTGCTCCTCGGACCGGGTGATCTCCGTCATCGGCGCCTCGGCGCCCTCGCGCGCCGACTGGGGCGGCATGGACTTCCCGGCGGCCCGCTCGCCGGCGGGACCCCGCTTGCCGCGCTCGGGGTGGACGGCCATCCCGGCGGCGCCGGTCGTCCCGGCGGTCCCGGTCGTTCCGGTGGTTCCGGTGGTTCCGGTGGTTCCGGTGGTTCCGGTCGCTTCGGCGGCGCTCCTCGTCTCGGCGGCGTCCCGGGTGCCCGCGGTCTCGCCCGTCTCGTCGGTGCCCGCCGCGTCCGGCGCCCCAGCGCTCCCGGTCGTCTCGGACGTGCCCGTCTCCGTCTCCCCGCCGGTGCGGCGGCCGCCCGGGGGACGCACCCCGTAGTGCCTGTACAGGTCCACGATCTGCGCATGCGACAGGTGCTCGTCGGCGTCGACGTTCGGGGCGCCCTTGATGGTCTCCTTGTCGTACGGGACCGTCAGGGCGTCCTCGCCCTTGCGGGCGCCGGACAGCGGGACGAAGCTCTCACGCATCCCGAACCAGCCGGTGTGCACGGTCACCCACTCCGGGGAACCGGAGTCGTCGTTCAGGTAGACCTGCTTGACCGTGCCGACCTTCGTCCCGTGGGTGTCGGTCACGCTCATCCCCATGAGCTCCCGCACCTGTGTCTGCGTCTGCACGTTGAGCACCTCCGCTTCCGTGAACGCTTCCGGACGGCGGGGGGCCGGGGGGAGGTGGAGCCCGCCAATCGGTAGCGGTGTTCAGTTGATCCCGAGTTGCCGCGTTACCTGCTGCTTTTCCGGACACGGTCGCCATAAACGCGTTTACCGGATTATGAGAGTCGTTTTGCCAAGAAGTTACAGCGACCACCTCGCAACCCTCGCCACGCCTTTTCCGACATAACCCCACAAGTGACTCATCGGCGAATGGCGCCTTTGTCAATATGGTGATCATTTTATCCGTGCGCGGTTTTCCCCGCCCCCCTCCGCGCGAAGACTGCGAGGGACGTTCCCACACATCGGAGAACCGAAATGCGCGACTTTTCTCGGGCGGCCAGGCAGGCATGGGCGGGGCCGACCCCACTGGCGATCCCACCGGCGGCCCCGCGGACGGCCAGAGCGGCGGCCACGGTGGCGGCGGTGTCGGCCGCCCTGGCGTGCACGGCGTTCACGGGGGCCGGCGCCGCCGCGGTCCGGCGCCCGCCCACCTGGTGCAAGCCCGGCGGCACGCTCACCGCCCGCGCGATGCCGCAGAGGATCAAGATCGCCGACTGCGACCTGCGCGGCCGGACCGTGCGCGGCGCGAACGGGCTCACGGCGACCGTCCCGTCCGACGGCACCTCCCTGACCGCTTACGCGCTGCGCACCGACGGCGCCGCCGAACTGCGCATCCGGGTGGACTCCCGGGCGGGTGAGATCAGCATCGGCACGCAGGGCGACCGGGTGCCGCAGGGCAGGCCGCGCCAGTTCCGGGCGCCGGCGGCCGCGTGCCAGGACGGCGCGTACCGCCCCCAGCCCAGCAGGTGGCCGAAGGGCACCACCGTCCAGTGGAGCTACTACGCCGGGACGGCCGGCCTGCCGAGGGACCCCATCGCCAGGGGCGTCGCCGCCATGCCCGAAGCCCGCACCGACTGCACGAGCGCGGGACGCTACACGCCCCGGCCGGACGTGGGCGAGCACTACGCGGGCCAGACCACCCGGCCCCCGAACGTGACGAGCGCGGCCGCCTGCGGGACCCGGGACCGGGCCAACACGTTCGGCTGGCTGGCCATGCCGAGCGCGGAGACCCCCGTCCTCGCGGCGACCTGCACATGGTTCTCCGGCCCGACGACCGTCGAGACGGACATGGCGGTGCAGTCGCAGGGCAAGCGGTGGTGGACCGGGGGGACGTGCCCGTCCGGGACCTACTCCGCCGAGGCGGTCGCGGCGCACGAGGCGGGCCACGTCTTCGGCCTCTCCCACGTGGAGGGCGCCGAGCACCGCTCGCTCACGATGACGCCGTCCCTCGCGTCCTGCGACAACGGCCCCGCCACGCTCGGCAAGGGCGACTACGACGGACTGATCGCGCTCTACGGCGGGCGCTGAGCGGCGCGAGCCGCACGCACCGTCCCAGCGTCCCGCCGCGGAGCGGGCCGGACGCGGCTCAGCGTCTGGAGTCGATCTTGCCGACGACGACGAGGCGGCGCCGGTCCGAGCCTTTGGGCGTGCAGGTGACGAGCGTGAGGTACCGGCCGCGGGGCGCGCTGGCCCGCTTGAACGGCACCGGCTCCAGAGCCCGCCGGTTCCGCGGGTCGACGACGCGCTTGCTCCGCACCTTGTACACGTAGGACCTGCGGCCCACCCGCAGGACGATCCGGTCGCCGCGCCGCACCCGGTCGAGCTGGTAGAACGGGGCGCGCCAGGTCGTCCGGTGGCCGAGAAGGACGGCGTTGCCCTCGTGCCCGGGGAGCGCCGTCCCCGGGTAGTGACCGACGCCGCGCCGCAGCACCGCCTCGGTGACGCCCTGCCTGACGCCCATCTTCAGGCCCATCCGCTTGATCCGGATCTGCGCGATCGGCGCGCCGGTCCGCGGCCGGGTCTCGGAGACCGCCGCCGGCGCGGCCCGCGCCCCGGTGACCGCGCCGAGGACGGGCACGGCGCAGCACGCGGCGAGAGCCGCCGCGAACAGGGACTTTCGGTCGAGCATGGTTCCCTCTCCATAGATCGGAACTCTGCTGACATGGGGAAGGGGCGGCACGTCTGCCGCCCCTCCTCCGCTGCTCGTCGGCCGCGGATCGTCATCCGGGCCGACGCGTGCTCAGCGCAGGACCGGAGAGCCGAGGGTGACGGGCGAGTCCTTCCCCGTCGGCACCTTCGGGCCGATCTGCCCGGGCTTGACGTCCACTCCGGGCACCGCGCCCCTGAGCCCGTCCACGAACCCCTTGACGGCGGGCAGGGCGTCCGCGCGGCGGTAGTTCGGGGCGGTCTTCGGCGCGGTGTTGGCGATGCGAGAGCCCTCCGAGCGCATCGTCGAGGGCAGCTTCTTGTGCTTGGCGGCCGGACGGTGCTTGGACGGCTTGTAGGGCTTCTTCTTCTTGGGCGTCCGCAGGGTGGGCGGCAGCTCCTTGTGGCCGTGCCCCTCCTCGACCGTCGCCCCTCCCTTGCACTGCGCCTCCGCGAGGCCGAGCAGCGAGACGGCGTTGCCGCACGCGTTGATCGGGGCCTTGATCGGGACGTAGGCCTGGGTGCCGTTCGCGGCGCCGAAGTTGCCCGTGCTCGTCATCTTCACCTTGGGGTCGCCGTGCCGCTTGACGGACGCGCCGCCCTTGCACGCGGCCTGCGCGGCGCCGAGCACGCCGACGGCGTTGCCGCAGACGTCGACGGGGATACTGATCGGCGCGAAGACCTGGGTGCCGTTCAGCAGCCCGAAGTTGCCGGCGCTCGTCATGTCGACGCCGCGGCCGCCGTGCTCGCCGCCCCAGCCGCCGCCGCCCCAGTCGCCGGCCGTCCGGTAGCCCGAGTCGGCCTGCCGGTGGTTGCTCTTGACGGACGCGCCGCCCTTGCACTGGGCCCGCGCGAGCCCGACGACCGCGATGGCGTTGCCGCAGACGTTGACGGGGATGCTGATCGGGGCGAACACCTGGGTGCCGTTCAGCAGCCCGAAGTTGCCGGCGCTCGTCATGTCGACGCCGCGGCCGCCGTGGCCGCCGAACGACTCGTCGGCGCTGGCCGGGACCGCGGTGGCGAAGGCGGCTCCGACGGCGAGGGCGCTCGCGGCCACCAGGGCGGCGCGGCCGGTGTTCCTGGACCAGATGCGCATGATGTGTTGCTCCTGTCGGTTCGTTGCGAATCGGTGGTGATCGGTGGTGATCGCTGCGCGGCACCATCCGGGTGGGCGCAGGACCGGCAGCGGCCAGGCGCGGCCGTTGCGTTTCCGGGAAAGATCGAGGTGAGGGCGGGCGGCGTGCTTCGCGCACGCGGCCGCCGTGAGCCGGCCGTTCACGGCCGGGCGGGGGTTTCCTAGTCGGGGACGACGGAGGGGCCGCCGGGCGCGGCCACGTCGCGCAGCGCCGTACGGCGGAAGGTGCCCGGGTCGCCGGCGGACGGCGCCGCCGGGTACTGGCGGTCCAGCAGGTCGGCGAACGGGGCGAACGGGTGCCCGCCCGCCGAGCCGCCGCCGCGCGGGGCGTCCTGACCGGACGGCAGCGCGGGACCGGGCGACGGTGTGCGCTGATCGCCGCGGCAGCCCGTGCAGGGAGCGGAACTCTCGCGCGCCGGTCCGTCCGCGGTCGCCGCGAGCGGTGCGGCGGCGGACCTGGCGTGCGCCGCGGCGGCGTGCGCCGCCTCGGCCCGCGCCCGGTCGACGCCGGGCCGTGCCTTCGCCCCCTGCTCGACCGCGGGCGTCGCGGCGTCGCTCAGGAGGGACCGCTGGTCCGTCACCCGGTGGACGAGGCCCCCGATGACGGGACGCCCCTGAAGAAGGTCGGGCATCCCCACGTGCGGAACGCCGGCCTCGTCGGCCACGTCCCGCACGCGCCGGACGGCCCGGTCCTTCCCGGCGAGCAGGTCCTGCTGCCGCGCCCGCAGGTACCGGACGGGGTGCTCCCCGACCTCCCGCACGACGCTGGAGACGGCAGCGGGAACAGCCCCGCCGACAGGGCCCGTGCCGAGCCCGGAGCCGGAGACCGCGCTCGGCACGGCCTCGGAGAGCGATCCCGAAGCATCGCCGACCGGGGACTCGGAGCGCCGGCCCTCCCGGACCTGCTGGTCATGGCGGGCCCGACCATCGTGGCCGGTCTGACCGTGGCCGGTCTGACCGTGGCGCATCTGGCCGCCGTGGTCGGCGGTGAGGCGGCGGATCGGGGCCGTGGCGTCCAGGTTCGCGACGCGCGGGGTCTGGGCGAGCAGGCCGCCCTCGTTCCGCTTGGCGTCCGGGCCGGCGGCGGGGTGCGCGGCCCGCTCCGCCGCGAAGGCGGAGTGGGTCAGCGCGGAGAGCGTGAGCCATCCCGCGAACACGAAGCCCGCGACGGCGACCATGCGCACCAGGACGGAGGGGAGGGCGTGCGGCAGCCGACCCTGCGGGCGCTTCGCCCCGCGCTGGATCGGTTCCGTGTGCACAGCCGCTTCCTCTCGATCACCGTGGCCGTTTTCCGGGCCCCGGTCGTTCTGGACGGCATGAACGTAGCACCGGAACGGAACCGATCAGGGAGCCATTGCCCGGTCTCCCGCCGTGTCTCCCCATCATTTACCGTGGCATTAATCCGGCTTTTATTTCGGCCGGTTTCCCGGTACCGGCCATCCGTTTTGCCAGGCTCTTGCTATTTGTCTAACCCGCGCGCTTTCTTCGGGGTTCCGGGGCCCTGGCGAAACCGGCAGGGGGCGCCTCCATGCCAGGCGTCCGGGAGCAGCATGGTGGACGGCATCGGTGCGCTACATTCAGTGAACAAGTGGTCACTCTCGGCCGTCCTCCGAGGAGCTTGCGATGATCGATCCCTCGTCGGCGATGGCGCGCCTGCTGCTCGCGCGCACCCAGCGCCCCCGCCGCCAGGCCCGCCGGTTCGTCACCCGGGCCGATGCCGACCTGATCACGCTTTCCGCCGTTTCCGCCGCTCAGGACGCGCCCCCCGCGCGCGGAGCGTGGACGCTCTACTCGCGCCTTCAGTGGTCCGTGGCCGTCGCCAAGGCCGAGCGCGCGCGCCGCCGGGCGCGGCCGCCCTGGGGGTGAGGGGCGGCCGGGGCCGGAGAACCGGAAGCCGGCGGGCGCCCTGAGGCGCACCGCCGGCCCGGAGGATGATTCTTCACCGCTGGGAGGAGGTTCCCGGCTCCAGAAGGCCCGACCGCCGGCTCGCGGGCACGCGCACGCGCGGCGTCCGCCGGACGATGTGGCGCGCGATCCGCCGTGCGGCGAAATCGGAGCCGTGCACGAACCGCATGACCGGCCCGAAGGTGGAGGCGGCGGCGAGGCCGGCGAAGTAGAGGCCCGGCGTGGACGCCTCGAAGTCGCGGCTGAGCACCGGCGCGCCGAGCCGGGTCGTGATGCGGTCGCGCAGCTCGGGCGCGAGCAGGGTGAGCCGCTCGACGTCGGGGACGAACCCGGTGGCGGCGATGACGTGCTCGACCTCCGTGACGAGGCGGCGCCCCTCGTGGTCGGTGGTGGTGAGGGCGACGCCGTCGTCCTGCTCGACGGCCTTGCCCAGCAGGCGGCCCGTCGAGACGCGGATCCGCTCGTCCAGCCGGTCGCGCAGCCACCACGCGCCCGCCGGCGGGAGCGTCTCGCGCACGATGCGCCGCCGGGTCCGCTCCGGCAGGTACCGGACGAGACCGGGCCGCTCCGCCCAGATCCACGTCCGGTAGCCGGTGCCGAGCCCGGACCTCGGGCCCTCCCGCAGCAGGGCGCGCGGCGACCGGTGCTCCTCGGGGACGGTGTTCCAGTCCAGGACGCGCCGCCGGGCGATCAGGTGCGGCCGCGCCCCCGCGTCGGCCAGCAGCACCGCCGTCTCCAGCGCGGACTGCCCGGCGCCGACGACCGCGACCTCCTTGCCCGCGAACAGGCCGAGGTCGCTGTGGGCGCTGCTGTGCGAGACGAGCCAGGACGGCATGCCCGCCAGCTGCTCCGGGATGTGCGCGAACGGCCCGACGCCGACCGCGACGACGACCGCGCGCGCCGCGATCGCCTCGCCCGAGGACAGCGTGACGAGGTAGCCGCCCGCGATGCCCCGCTCGACGTTCACGACCTGCGCGTCCTCGATGCCCGGGACGGCCTCGGCGGCGAACCAGCGCCCGTACTCCACGAACGTCTCCAGCGGGATCGGCTGCCCCATGCGCCAGCCCGGATGGCGGTCGGTGAACCGCAGGCCCGCCTGCGGAGCCCCGAGGTTGGAGGCGAACGGCTCGGACTTGAGGTACATGCCGAGCGGCATGTTCGCGTCCCAGAACCGCATCGGCTCGCCGATGACCCGGACGTCGAGCCCGAGATTCTGCAGGTAGGCCGCCGTCGACAGGCCGTAGGGCCCGGCGCCGGCGATGACGACGTCGCTGGCCGAGTCGCTCATGTTCCATTCCCCCCGTGTGTGCGTGGTGTTACCTGGTGCGGAGCCGTTCGACCGCGCGGAGCGCGCTGCGCCGCCCCATGGCGAGGAAGGGCGGCAGGTCGTCGCCCGCGTACCAGGCGAACTCGTCGGCCTCCCGCAGCGGGCGGAGGGTCTCCCGCAGCGGGCGCAGCCGCGGAATCCGCGGCGGGCCGGGACGCGATGGCGTCCCGTGGCGCGGCCGCCGGGCCGACCGCGCGAGGTAGTGGTTCTCCACGAGCAGGTTGCGGCCGGGCGCGGGCCGCGCGTCCGGGACGGGCCGCCCCGACTGATGCAGGTGCAGCACGCGCGCGAGGTCGAGGCCGTCCCGGTCGGTGAACAGGCGGAACTGCGCCCCGATACGGGGGTTGAAGTCCAGCAGGTGGTGGCCGCCGCCGGCGGCGTCGAACCGGAAGTCGAGGTCGACGAGGCCGCGGCAGCCGAGCAGGTTGACGATGCGGACCGCGAGGCGTTCGAGCTCGGGGCTGGCGACCCACTCCCCCGCGACCGTGTGCCCGGCCTGGGGCGGGTGCGCGAGGTGCTTGCGGCCGGTCCCGCCGAACAGGCAGTCGCCGTTCTCGTCGAAGTAGCCCTGGAAGAACCAGTCGCCGCCCGTCGGCGGGATGCGCCGCTGCAGGATCAGCGGGCCCGCGCCGCCGTCCGCCTCGTCGGCCGGGCGGCGGTCGCGGGTGGCGGCGAAGAGCCGGTGCAGCTCGCCGAGCGTGGGCACCAGCGTGGTGCTGCGCATCCCGGGGCGCATCCGCCACGGCCGCGCCCACTTGGCGATCAGCGGCAGGCCGAGCTCGGCGGCGGCCTCGTCGACGTCGGCGGCCGACTCCGGCGTCAGGCTCGGCGGGCAGGGGAGGCCGTGCCGGCGGCACGCCTCCAGCAGCCGGGCCTTGTCGGCGACGCCGCGGGGGACGCCGGGGTCCTGGCGGGGGAAGACGAAGTGGGGTCCGAGGCCGTCCGCGTGCTCGGCGACGAAGATCGCGCCCGCGTCGTCCATGGGGACGAGGAGCGCGGGACGGCCGATCCGCTCGCCGATGGCCCGCAGGTGGCGCAGCAGGTCGTCCGGCCGTTCCGCGGGCGGGCCCCAGGGGTGCCCCCGGTACAGGTAGCGGGATCGGGACGAGGGGTTGCCGCGCCCTTCCAGGATCGCGTGCACGGGGACCCCGGCGCGGCCGAGGCTGCGGATCGCCGCGAGCGTGCCGTGGTGGAAGAGGTTGCGGTCGGTGCGCAGCAGAAGGACGGGAAGGCCCGGGTCGAGGCGCGCGCCGCGCGTCCGGGCGGCCGGCGGCCGGCTGTCGAAGAACATTCGTTCAGGCCCATTCCCTCGTATCGCGGCGCACGACATCCCTTCCTCACGGTAAATTTTCACATCTTCCGCCCGGCCGACTTTTTCACGGTGGGCCTCCGAGGGCATACGATACGCATGCGAGCTGCGGATATCCATTCGGCAGGACGGCCGTCGCGACCCCGGCGTAAAAGGTCGCCGTTCTGGTGTCCGCTCCCTCCTATTCTGGCCGCATCCGTGGTGTTGTTCGCCCTCATGGCGTCGGCACTGGTGACGTGGCAGCAGCCCCGGGCGATTCACCGATGGACGGCGCATGTGCCGCTGGGGGCGTTTCTGGGTTCGGGTCCGGAGGGCGTGGCCCGGGTGGCCCGCTTCGAGCGCTGGCTCGGTTCGACGGTGACGGTCGGGCGCACCTACCTGCCGGGCGACGACTGGTCGGCGATCGAGGGGCCGCGGGCGATGCTGGCCGCCTGGGCGCACTGGAAGGCCGCCGACCAGCGCCGCATGCTCGTGGTCAACGTCCCGATGATGGCGCCGAACGAGGCGGGGATCCCGGTGCCGGTGCTGGCCTCGCTGCTGCGCGGCGGCGCGCTCGGCACGTTCGACGCGCACTACCGGACGCTCGCCCGCCGGCTGGTCTCCCTGGGCGTGGGCGACACGGTCATCGTCCTCGGCTGGGAGATGAACGGGGAGGTCTACTCCGGGCGGTGCGCGCCGGATCCGTCCGCCTGGAAGGAGTATTGGCGCAGGATCGTCGGCACCATGCGCGCGGTTCGGGGGGCGCGTTTCCGTTTCGATTTCGCGCCGACGCGGGGGCAGGACGCGATCCCGTGGACGGAGTGCTATCCGGGTGACGACGTCGTCGACATCGTAGGTTCGGACAGTTATGACCAACCCGAGGGAAAGTCATTCCAGGATTTCGTCGACGAGCCGTATGGTCTGCGGGATCAGGCGGCGTTCGCGACCGCGCACGGCAAGCCCCTCTCGTTTCCTGAATGGGGCCTGTTTCGCAATTCCGACAATCCCGAATACATCCGGGGGATGCACGACTGGATCATGTCGCACGACGTCGTCTACCAGTCGATCACGGACTACTGCCCGCACGGGGTCTGGTCGTGCGGCGGCAACCCGCGCTCCTCCGCCGCCTACCGGGAGCTGTTCGGCGGCGTGATCGCCCCGCCGCCCCCGGGCAAGGGGCCGTTCACCCCGACACCGGCCACGTCCGCACCGGCCACCTCGGCACCGGCCACCTCGGCGCCCGCGACCTCGGCACCGGCCGTCCCGGCGGCCTCGGCACCGGCCGTCCCGGCGCCCTCGACCACCGCGCCGCCCATCAAACCGCCTTCCAGAACGCCCTCCAGGCCGCCCAAGCCGGTGACGCCGCCGTGGACGGGCCCGCCCGCCACCGCCCGCGCGTCCACCAGGGCCTCCTCCGGGGTCTCCCCGAACCCGGCGACGTCCCGGGTGACGTCCGCGAGGAGCGCCACCGTCCAGCGGATGTCGTAGGCGGCGGACGCGGCGGACGCCGCGCGGCCCTCCCGCTCGGCGATCCCGGGGAACAGCAGCCGCCCGGCCATCTCCTCGGCGAGCGCGCCCGGGTCCTCCATGGGCACCAGCGCGCCGAGCCCGGGACGGACGACCTCGGTGATGCCCGGGATGTCCGTCCCGACGAGGGGGCGCCCGGTCGCGAGCGCCTCCAGCGCCGTCAGCGGCAGGCCCTCCCACCGCGACGGCAGCACGACGAGGTTGGACGCCGAGAGCCAGTCGCGCGGGTCCTCCACGGCCGGGACGAACCGGACCCCGGCCACCCGCTCGCCGCGCAGCCGGTCCAGGTCCTCTCCGTCCCCGACGATGGCGAGCTGGGCGGACGGGCAGCGCGCGGTGACGCCCGGCCACGCCGCGACCAGGACGTCCTGCCCCTTCTGCCGGGTCAGCCGCCCGACGCACACCGCGAGCGGCACGGCGGCCTCCAGGCCGAGCCGCGTGCGGGCGGCGAGGCGCGCGGCGGCGTCGGCGGGCGTGAACCGGGCCCGGTCGACGCCGTTGCGGACGAGCCGGTACGGCCCCCGCACGCCCGCCCGCATGCCCTCGCGCAGCTCGCCGATGCCGACGCAGACCAGGGCGTCGCTCCACCGGGCGCCGGCGCGCTCCCACCGGCGGCTGAGGCCGTCCAGCCGCCCGGTGGCGGCGAGCCACGACCAGCCGTGCGGCTGGAAGATCGTGGGCGTGCCGAGCGGGCGGCGCAGCAGCCTCCCGGCCAGGCCCGCCTTCGACGAGTGCAGATGCACGACGTCCGGCGCGAAGCCCTTCACGAGACGGCGAAGGGCGAGCGCCTCCAGCAGGGTGCGGGGGCCGGGGGCGCGCCCGGCGTCCCAGTTGAGCCAGGGCACGCCCGCCGCCATGCACCGCTCGGGCAGGTCGCCGCCGGGCGGGCAGGCGACCGCCACCTCCCAGCCGCGCCGGCGCTGGTCGGCGGCCGCCTGCCCGACGTAGACGGCGACGCCGCCCGCGTTCGGCTGGCTGACGTGCAGGATCCGCAGCGGGGTGTCGTCCCGCGGGTCGGTCATGGAGCGGAGGGGACGCGGCCCCCGGCCGGGCGGACGTGCGCCCCCGGTCCGCCGCGCCGCTGTTCCGACAGGTACGCGCGGGTCCGGGCGAGCCCGGCGTAGGCGGTGGCCGAGACGGTCCGCCCGAGGATGATCCGCTCGTTCCGGACGGGCGTCGGCCGCCACTTCAGCTTGTACGGCTCCTCCCCGCGCAGCAGGCTGACGCCCTGGCGGTGCCGGTCGCCCGCGAGGGCGAGGTCCTCGCGCAGCATCATCAGCGAGACGTCCACGCGGGACCGCAGGTCCGGGAGCGCCCCGTACAGGTAGGCGCCGACGTGCCGGTGCCCGATCAGCACGAGGTCGCTGGCGACCAGCCGGTCGTCCCACCGGTACTGCAGGACGGCGGCGCGCCCGTCGCGGACCATCCCGGCCGCCGCCTCGGCGAGGTGGCGGCGGAACCGCCCGCGGGTGTGCTCGGGGTTGATCGGGCGGCCCCGCCACTGCCGGGCGTGCAGGTCGAGCAGCGCGTGGACGGCGTCCGGGACCTGGTCCGCCGGGACGCTCTCCGCCGTGATGCCGCGCACGTCGATCTTGCGGAGTTTGGCGCGCATCTTGCCGGCGGTGCGGCGCGGAAGCCGGTCCAGGACGGCGTCGATGCCCGTGCCGAAGCCGGCGTCCCCGGCGACGGGCAGTTCGAGGCACACCGAGGACGGCGTCCGCCAGGCCCGGCGCGGCCACTGCGCCGCGAGCAGGTGCGCCGCCGAGCCGGGGCGGACCTCCCGCAGGTCGAGCGCGCACCATCCGCGCTCGTCCAGCAGGGCCCGCACGAGGTGCCGGACGGCGCCGTCCGCGTGGACCGGGTCGATGAGGACGTCGGTGAAGTCGCTCTGGTCGGCGGCGATCGGGACGAGCACCGGGAACCCGTGCCGCACGCCCGCCGCCAGCGGCGCCGCCGCGACGAGCCGGCCGCGGAACCGGACGGCGGCGAGGCGGAGCCGCCCGCGCGTCCCGTACCAGCCCCACCACGACTTGATCCACTCGTAGGCCTGGAAGGGCGTCGCGGCAGGGCAGCGGTCGTAGAGGTCGCGCAGGTCGTCGGCCAGGGCGACGAGGGCCTGCTCGTCCCGGTGCACCTCGGCCGACCACTCCGTGGAGGCGCCCGGCAAGGCCGCCGGCCGCGCGGCCGGCCTGCCGGAGAGCGCGGTCGCGGTCACGAGCCCACCTCCACGCGGCCGGTGGGGACGGGACCCGAGAGCGCGGCCGTTCCCGGCGCCGCGGGAACGCGGTCCCCCTCCCGGCGGTCGGCCCGACCGCGCCGCCCGCTCATGACGGCGGCGGCGAGCCCGGCGAGCAGGATCCCGGACGCGGTGCCGACGGCGACGCCGAGCGGCAGGTTCGGCGACGACGGCTCGGCGGGCGGCTCGGCGAGCGTCATCAGCGCGACCCGGACGCCGGTGTCGGAGCGGTGGGACGTGCCGTACCGGACGAGCGCGTCGGCGGCGGCGTTGGCGAACGCGGCGGCGTCGCGGGCCGTCCGGCCGCTGCCCGCGAGCTTGATCAGCGGCGTGTCCGGCGAGGTGGACGCCTGGATGTGCGCGCGGGTGGAGGCGTCGCCCCCGTCCGGCAGCGGGATCGATGAGTAGGCGAGGGTCTCCGGGAGCGGCGCGAGCCGCCCGAACGCCTGCGCGAAGCTGACCGCCGCCGGGCCGGACCGGCCCTCCCCGGCGTCCACGACCAGGACGAACGCCGTCGCGGTGTAGGTGGTGGGCGCGAACACGGCGTAGCCGAGCCCGCCGAGGAACCCGGCGAGCACGAACGCGATGGGCAGGCCGAAGCGCCGCGCCGCCGCGGCGGTCCACCCGCGCAGGCGCCGGGCCGGGGCGAACCGGCCGGCCCGGCCTGCCCGCCGCACCGGTCCCGGCGGTCCCGGCGGCCTCGGCGGCCTCCTCCTGGCGTCACGTCGCTGCATCATGAGCCCTCTCTCGTGTCGGTTCGGCCCGGCCGGCGAGCGGCTCGGGGCGGTAGAGCCGGGCGAGCTCGGCGGCCCGCTCGGCGACGGCGTAGCGGGAGACGGCCGGCGGCACCCGCCTCCGGTCGCGGGGTTCGCGCAGGGCGCGCCCGAGTTCGGCGCTCCAGACCCCGGCGTCGGAGGGCAGGCGCCGCGCGTCCGGGGCGTCGCCGGGCGGGAGGCAGTCGAGGGCGGGGCAGGCCGTGTAGCGGACGGGCAGCCCGGCGGCCAGCCCCTCCAGGACGCCGAGCCCGAACGTCTCCTGGACGGACGGCGCGGCGAGCACGTCCATGGCGGCGAGGGCGCCCGCGACGTCCGAGGTCGCCCCGGCGAACACCACGCGTCCGGAGACGCCGCGCTCGCGCGCCAGCCGGGCGAGCGCCTCCCGCGCCGGGCCCGCGCCGACGAGCAGCAGCCGGACGCCGTCCAGCCGCGCGACCGCCTCGACCAGCACGTCGAACCGCTTGGTCGGGACGAGCCGCCCGACGCCGCCGACGACCGGCTCGTCCCGGCCGATCCCGAGGCGGCGGCGCGCCGCGGCCCGGCGGGCCGGGTCGAACGCGAACGCGGCGGCGTCGACGCCGTTCGGGATGACGACGATCCGGCCGGGGCGCACGCCCCAGGCGCGCAGGCGCGCGGCGACCGCGGGCGACACGGCGACGGTCGCGGACCCGAGCCGCTCGGTCGCCCGGTACAGGGCCCGGACGCCGCGCGTCGTCGCCCGCCCCTCGATGTGGCCTTCGCCGAGCGAGTGCTCGGTGGCGATGACGCGGGGCGTCCCCGCCATGCGCGCGGCGATCCGGCCGTACACGCACGCCCGGTAGAGATGGGTGTGGACGACGTCGTACCGCCCCCGGCGGATCAGCCGGGCCAGCCGGGGCAGCGCCCCGAGGTCCCGGTTGCCGCGCATCCCGATCTCGTGGACGGGCACGCCCGAGCGGCGGATCTCCGCGCCGAGGGCGCCGGCCCGGGTCAGGGTCGCGACCTCGCAGGACACCGGCAGGTGGCGAAGCAGCAGCACGAGCTGGCGTTCGGCGCCCCCGTGCTCCAGCCCGGTGATGACGTGCAGGACCCGGGTCACACGCGGCTCCTCCGGCGCAGCTCGTGGCGGACGAGCTTGACGCGCAGCCGCAGCGGGCCGTCCCGGTCGCCCACGTAGGTGCGCGGCAGCGCGTGCCGTCCCGGCTCCTCGGGGCGGATGTCGCACGCGTAGTCGTAGCCCGCGGCGCGCACGGCCTCGACCTCGCGGACCGTGGCGTGCCCGTACGGGTAGGCGAAGCCGGTGACCGGGCCCTCGACGAGGTCCTCCAGCGCGGCCCGGCTCTCCTCCAGTTCCTCGCGCAGTTCGGTGTCGTCCGTCTCGGGGAGCGAGACGTGGTGGCGGCCGTGGGAGGCGACCTCCATCCCGACGTCCGCGACGGCGCGGATCTGCTCGGCCGTCATGAGCGGCTTGCGCGGGCCGTCGTCCCACGCGTTGTAGGTGCCGATCCGCCCGGAGACGACGAACACCGTGGCGCCGAACCCGTAGCGCACCAGCGCCGGGACGGCCCGGGTCGCGAAGTCGGCGTACCCGTCGTCGAAGGTGAGCCCGACCATGCCGCGGGCCCGTCCGGCGGCGTGCGCGTCCAGCAGTTCGCGCATGCCGACGCCGCGCAGGCCGCGCGCCCGCATCCACGCCATCTGCCGCCCGAACCGCGCCGGCGACACCGTCACCAGGTGCGGGTCCTCATCGAAGTGGTCGACCGAGTGGTACATCAGCACCGGCGGCGCGTGCCGGATGCCCTCGGCCGTCCGCGCCGGTCCCGGAGGCCGCGCCGGTCCCGGAGGCCGGGCCGGTTCGGTCAGATGCGTGGGTTCTGTCGGCTTGCTCACTGCTGTCCCCCGATTCGGTGCGGCCGCGCCGGTGGCGCCCACCGAGCGGCCGTGAAGCGATCCATGGAGCGACGAGGTCTGGGCCCGCCAGGACGGCGAGGACGGCGAAGGCGCCGGCGACCACGAGCCCGCCGACCGCCAGCCGGACGAGCACCGGCGCGTCCAGCGCCCCGGCGGCGAGCGTCCCCGCCGCGCAGGCCCCCGCGGCGGCGAGCACGAGCCGCGACACGTCGGCGGCGATCCGGCGCAGCGGGACGGGCGCGACGCCGCGCCGGAGCCCGGCCAGCATCAGGACGGCGGCGAGCGTGATCCCGGCGGCGTTCGCGGCGGCCAGCGCGAGCGTCCCGGCGGACGCGGCGAACGCGCCGCCGATCGCCGCCGTGGCGGCCAGCCCCACGGCGAGCACGGCCGCCGGGCGCCAGGTCGGCTCCCTGCGCGCGAAGAACGCGCGGGCGGCGAGGCCGACCGCCGTCTGCCCCCACAGGCCGAGCGCGTACACGCGCAGGATGGCCGCGGTGCTCGCGGTGTCGGCGGACGTGAACTCGCCGTGCTCGAACAGCACCCCGATGACGACCGGCGCGAACGCGACCAGGAACGCGGTCGCGGCCAGCACCATCGCGCTGGCGACGGCGAGGTCCTGCCGGATGCGGCGGGCGACCTGCGCGGTGTCCCCGTCCGCCGAGGCGCGGGCGAGCCTCGGGAACGTCACGGTGACGATCAGCAGCGACAGCACCATCGGCACCTGCGCGACCTTCTGCGCGTAGTTCAGGTGCGAGATCGACCCGGCGGCCAGCCCTGCCCCGAGGAACCGCTCCACGAACACCTGCGACTGCCGCGTGACCGTGTAGACGACGATGGGGGCGATGGCCGCCAGCCCGAGCCGGACGTCCACGCCCCCGGACGGCGCCGCGTCCCGTTCCCCGGGCGCGTCCCGCAGGCAGCGCAGGAACGCCGGGAGCTGCACCGCGACCATCAGGAGGCTGCCGCAGGCGACGCCGACCGCCGCGCTGGTGATGCCGACGGCGCCGGACAGGCCCGCGATCAGCGCGAGGATGCCGACGTTGTAGGCGAGGTAGATGGCGGCGGGCGGCCCGAACCGGTGGTGGGCGCGCAGCGTCGCGCTCATGAAGCCCGCGACGCCGAACGTCACGACGGTGACCGCGGTCAGCCGGACGCACTGGACGGCCGGGCCCTGCTCGGTCAGGCCGGGCGCGAGGGCGTCCACCACGGCGGGCGCCGCGATCGCGAGCGCGCCGGTGACCACCGAGAGGCCGAGCACCATGCGGGGCAGGGCCGTGCCGACGAGGAGGCGCAGGCCGTCGCCGCGCGCGAGGAGCCGCGTGACGACGGGGACCATGAGCAGCGCCATGGCGTCCTCGATCAGCAGCGGCGAGACCGTCTCGGGGATCGTCCAGGCGACGAGGAACGCGTCCGTGCTGCCGCTGGCGCCGAACAGGTCCGCCATCACGAGGTCGCGCAGGAACCCCAGCGCGGTGCCCGCGACGACGAGCACCCCCGACACCATCGCGGCCCGTCCCACGGAACTGCCGGGGACGCGCTCGCCGCGCTCGGTCATGGTGCCCTCCCTGAGGGGGACGCCATGTCCGGGGAGGCGCCGGCCGCCCCGAACGCGCGCGCCGCCGTGAGGCCGAGGATGACGCCGACGAGCGCGCACGTGGGCCCGCCCAGATCCGCGTACAGGAAGTTGACCAGCAGGAAGGCCAGCAGCGCGACGCTCGCCAGCCAGAACGGGTCGCGGGGGTCGCGCCGCGTCCACAGCCCGGCGACGATCACGGCGAGCAGCGCGGCGAACCCGGCGAGGCCCACCACGCCCTGCTCGGACAGGAACAGCAGGTACTCGTTGTGCGGCGACAGGAGCGGCTGCCGCACGTACCCGTTGACGGGGTCGTCGGTCTCGCTGCCGGACGACAGCTCGATCGTGGCGTAGGTGTCGCGGTAGGCCGGGAAGTTCTTCACCCCCACGCCGGTGACCGGGTGGTCCTCCCAGATCCGGACGGCGGCCGCCCACAGGTCGTACCGGTCGTCCACGGACCGGTCCGGGGAGGTGACCGAGCCCACCGCCGACCTCGCCCGCTCGACGACGGCCTGCGATCCGCCGCCCGCGACGCCGAGCAGGACGAGCATCAGCGCGCCGCAGCAGGTCAGCACCTTGACGGCCGTCCACCGGTCGAACAGCGCGAGCGTGAGGACGGCGGCGGCGCCGAGCGCGATCCACGTCCCGCGGCTGAGCGCGAGCGCCAGCGCGGCGCCGAGGACGGCGATCCCGGCGAGCGCGGCCGGGACCGCCGCGGCGCCGTGCCGCGGCGCCACGAGCGCGAACGCGGTCAGCACGAGGAACGCGAACCCGACGACGATCGACATGGCCATCACGTCGAGCGCGCCGAACGTCCCGACCGCGCGGATGTTCTGGCCGCCCATCGACGCGCCGTTCCCGGTGACGGCCTGCCAGATCCCGTACGCCGCCTCCGCGAGGCCGAGGCCGAGCACCGACCAGCAGACGGTGGCGAGGTCGCGCCGGTCCCGGACGAGCACGACGACGGCGAGCGGCACCAGCACGAAGACCTGGAGGTCGCGGACGAACCCGGCGAGGCTGGAGCCGATGTCGGCCGAGTGCACGGTGCTGATCCCGAGCGCCGCGACCAGCGGCCCGAACGCCGGCAGCACCCGGCGCGGCAGCCGCGCCCGGCCCGTGGCCAGCATCCCGACCGCGGCGAGCACGAGCACGGCGCTGGCGACGTCCCCGGCGGTGGCCTGCGCGCCGGACCCGGTCGCCTGCGCGCCGGACGGGATCCCGGCGCACGCCACGGTCGCCGCGATCAGCAGGCTCGGGCGCCTCGGCGGCGACCACGCCACGAGGGGGGCGGCGGCCTGCGCCGTCATGCGGCGTCCCGGCAGAGCATCGCCCGCGCCGTCAGCAGCAGGATCCTCAGGTCGCCGGTGAACGACCAGTGGTCGATGTAGTGGTTGTCGAGCCTCGCCCGCAGCTCGATGGAGGTGTCGCCCCGGAAGCCGTGGATCTGCGCCCAGCCCGTCATCCCGGCCGGGACGCGGTGCCGCGCCACGTAGCCGGGGCAGGTGCGGGAGAACTGCTCCACGAAGTGCGGCCGCTCCGGGCGCGGCCCGACGAGGCTCATGTCGCCGCGGATGACGTTCCACAGCTGCGGGAGCTCGTCCAGCGACGTGGCGCGCAGGAACCGCCCGACCCGGCCCATCCGCTCGTCGTCCTTGACGGTCCAGCGGGTGTCGGACTCCCGCTCGTCGGCGGGCTTCAGCGTCCGGAACTTCAGCAGCACGAACTCCCCGCCGCCGAGCCCGACCCGCCGCTGCCGGAACAGCACGCCGGGCCCGCCCTCGGCCCGCACGGCGACCGCGCACGCCGCGAGCAGCGGCGACGCGAGCACCAGGACCAGGGCCGCCACGACGACGTCGAGCACCCGCTTCGCGCGGCGCGCCGCCGGGGACCGCAGGCCCCACTCGACCCGCGCGCACGGCAGCCCGGCGAGGTACTCGCGCCGCCCCGGCACCACCGGGACGACGTCGGACGGCGGCTGGACGACCAGCGTCTCGCAGGGCAGCGCGAACGACATCCGCAGCACCGCGTCGAGCCGCTCGCGCGGCACGTCCTCCGCGACGACGACCAGCGTCCCGATCCCGTGCGCCTCCACGAGCGACGGCAGCTCGGAGGTCTCCCCGAGGACGGGCGCCGCCCCCGGGGGCCCCTCCGGATCTCCCACGGACACCTGCCCCGCCACCGCGAGCCCGAGGTCGCCGCGCTCGCGCAGGAGGTCGAGCACGTGGGCGGCGGTCCCGCCCGTCCCGACGACCAGCGCGGAGCGCGCCCGGGAGCGGCGGTTCCGGTACGTCCGCACCAGCGCGTTCACGAACCCGCGCGCGCCGAGCTGCACCGTCCCGCACAGCACCGCGGTCCACAGCCAGGAGGGGGCGTCCGCCCGCACCAGCGCCGCGATCCCGCAGACGAGCAGCGTGCGGAGAAGGAGCGGCGGCGCGGCGGCGAGCAGGGACGGGGCGCGGCGCGGCCGGTACAGCCCGCCCGCGCCGTTGAGCGCGACGACCGCTAAGGCCGCGAGGCCCGGCAGGACGCCGCCCCCGGACAGGGACACCGCGGCGGCCGTCGTCCAGCCGTCCAGCACGGCGAGCCCCACCGGGCACAGCCCGGCGAGCATCCGCGTCCTTCGCGGAACGACCGGCCGGCCGCCCGCCGAAAGGAGTTCCGGAGGAACCGCGCCGGAGTCGACGGAGAAACTCAGCCCCTGGGCTCTCATCGCGCGTCCCCTTCACAGACAAGCACCTTGCGGGGCCGTCGCAGGCGGCCAGGGATCAGCATCGCACCTGGTCAGAGCACAAATCGCCGCTTTTAACCGGGGCCGCCGCAGTCTTGAAGAGAAGATCGACGGAACGGTCGCCGCGGCCATGGCCCCAGAAAGATCATGCGAAGTGGTCACCGCATGCGAACCTCTGCGAGACCATGGACGTCTATAGGTGAGTCGGACGCCGAGACCTGCCGTCACGCCTCCGGGCGGGACGGGAATAAAAGGCCGTTCCGTATTCGATCTTGTTGCCGGTCCCGTGTGGCGCGGGACCCGGCGGGCTGTTGAGGGAGAACGGTGCGAGGTAAGGCGTTGGCAGTGGCGCTCGTCCTGGGCCTGGCGACCGCGTGCGGCGGGAGCAGCGGCGGTGGCGGCGGAGAGACGACCACGAAGGGCGACGACGGCGGCCCCCAGGTGACGATCGCCCCGGCGAACGGCGACGGCAAGGCGCGCCCCGACCAGGGCGTCACGGTGACCGCGGCGGGCGGCAGGCTCGGCGACGTCTCGGTGAAGCTGAAGGGCGCCGACGTCCCCGGCGCCCTCTCCGCCGACAAGACCAAGTGGCGCTCCGCATGGACGCTGCAGCCGGGCGGAAGCTACCAGGTGTCGGCCACGGCGACGTCCGACAAGGGCAAGTCCGTCACCGCGACGAGCGCCTTCCGCACGTCCCGCTCGACCGCCGCCACCCGCGTGAACAACGTCGTGCCGAGCCAGAACGAGACGGTCGGCACCGGGATGCCGGTCTTCGTCCAGTTCAACAAGGCCGTCCCGGAGAAGGCCAAGCCCGCCATCGAGCGCGCCATCGAGATCTCCTCGTCCACGCCCACCGAGGGCGCCTGGCGCTGGCTGAGCGCGGGCGAGTCCTTCAACGGGCTGCCCTCGGTCGTCTTCCGCCCGAAGCAGCCGTGGAAGGCCCACCAGACCGTCAGCGTCAAGGTCCACTTCGCCGGCCTGAAGATCGGCGACAACGTCTTCGGCGACCGCGACACGGTCCGCACCTTCAAGATCGGCGACTCCCACGTCGTCAACATCAGCGCCAGGACGCACCGCGCCGTCGTGAAGAAGAACGGCCGCACCGTCCGCAACTGGGGCGTCAGCCTCGGCAGCGGCGGCGACGTCCAGGGCGACGGCGTCGACCACCTGCTCACCACCAGCGGCGTCCACCTGACCATGGACCACGTCCGCCTGGAGCGCATGCGCCCGCCCGGCAAGAAGAAGGGCGACCCCGGCTGGTACGACGAGAAGGTGCCGTGGGCGACCCGCATCTCCAACAGCGGCGAGTACATCCACCAGAACATGGACGACCCGACCTGCCTCGGGAACCGCAACTGCAGCCACGGCTGCGTCCGCTCGCCCTCGGGCGACGCGCAGTGGTTCTTCCACTGGTCCTACCGCGGCGACATCGTCACCATCACCGGCACCAAGCGCAGCCTCCAGTGGACGAACGGCTGGGGCTACTGGCAGCTCCCCTTCTCCAAGTGGACCAGCGGCAGCGCGCTCGGCAAGCCCATCACCACGTCCCACGCCTGACCCGTCCGGGCCGCTACCCTTCGTGACCAGTAGGTCGCGGAGGGGGAGGGCCCGGTGGCGGCGAAGATCATCATTCACATCGGCGTGCAGAAGTCGGGCACGACGTTCCTGCAGCACGTGCTGCAGGCGAACGCCGACGCACTCGCGGGCGCGGGCGTCCGCTACCCCGTCAGCCCCGACTGGGCCCGGGGGAAGCGGACGGTCGCCAACCACGAATGGGCGAGCTACGGGCTGCTGGGCGCGGAGTTCCCCTGGGTCTCGCAGAACCGCGCGTCGGAAGAGACCGCCTCCTGGCAGACTCTGCTGGACGACGTCCAGTCGACGCCCGGCACGGTGCTCCTGTCGGCCGAGGCCCTCGCGGTCATCCGGACACCCGGGATCCGCCGCCTCCTGGAGGCGCTCGGCGCCGACGTCTTCGAGGTCGTGGTCACGGCCCGCGGCCTGGGCTCGGCCCTGCCCTCCCTCTGGCAGCAGCACATCCGCAACGGCCGGACCATGAATTTCGAGAGGTACCTCTCCGGTCTCGCCGACCAGCGGGAGAAGGGGCGGGACCACATCGAGACGGACCCGGCCGCCCACCTGTGGCGCGCGTTCCACCTCGGCGGCCTGGCCCAACGCTGGTCGGACGCAGGAGCCACCCGCGTCAGCGTCGTCACCACCCCCGGCACGCCTCCGCACCTCCTGTGGCAACGCTTCGCGGAGGCGATCGACCTCTCCGCCCTGGCCGAACCGCCCATCATGCCCACCGAACGCGCCCACACCGGTCTGACGGCACCGGAGACGCTGGTCATGTCGTCCATGAACGCGGCCATCCGGGAGACCGGGTGGAGCGGTCAGAAGGCCGACTGGATCCGCCAGGCCGTCACGGCCCGCTTCCAGACCCGCTCCGAACGCGGCAGCAAGGTCGTCATCCCACCCGAATGGCAGGCCCGTGTGGCGGAGTGGAGCGAGGAAGACCTGGCCGCCCTCCAGCGGACGCCCGCCCAGATCGCCGGCGACATCGAAGACCTGCGCTACGACCCGTCCTTGGAAACGGCGTCCCCGCCGACCACCCACGAGATCGCCCAAGCCGGCGCCGAAGCGGCACTGGCCCTGGCAGCGGTGGCACTCCAGGAGACCCTGCTCCAACGCAACATCCGCCGCCTGCGCGACCGCCTCACCACGTAGCCGGAAACAACCGCCCCTTCAGCACGGAATCGACCCGCTCCCCGGCTGCCTTGGCGTCTCCGCACGGGAAGAGGACCAGCCCCCGCTGAACATCCTGGTAGACCCAGGCCCCACCCACGGCCCGCACCCGAACGACCACGCCCACGTCTTCCGCGACGCCGCTCGCGTACACCCAGAGCAGCGGCGTAGGGAACTCGCGCCCGTACAGCTTCACGCACCGCCACCCCCGCGCCCCGACCGCGAGCGCAAGCAGATCCAGATACCGGACGGCCCTGCTCCGTCCACGCCTCAGCACCGAGACCCTCGCCCACACCCACTTGCCAGGGACGGCCTCGGTCACCCCGCACTCGGACGCCAGCGCCTGCACGAGCGGTAACCCCCACCCGCCGGTCCCGTCGTCGTACCCGTCGTCCAGCGCCCGAGCGTCCGGCCCGAAATCCCCCGGCCCCATCACCGGCCGCGTCACCGGCCTCTCGTCGGACGAGTCCCACACCGCCACCAGGACGCCCCGCGCCTCCCGCACGCACCTGACCCGGATCTCCCGCTCCCCCGCGACCCGCACGGCATTGGTGACGAGCTCCGCGACGATCACCAGAACACTCTCGGCCACCCTCTCCAGCCCCCATTCCGAGAGCCGCAACCCGACCACCGTCCGCACCATCCCCGGCACCGTCCGATCAGCCAGACAAGAAATGTCCACCTCGCCCGCATCCACGGCTTCTATCGCCATTTCCTCCCGCCTCTCATCTCGATGTTCCAGAGACAAGCGTGACCGCGCCGAGTTAATTTCGAAAGGTTCGTGAAACAGATGCAACGACGGAGGCAAGCGAATGAGCCGCGCCGACTCACTGCGCCCCGACTTCTCGCTCTGGCATCTCATAGCCGTTGAGCTGCGCAGACAGCGCCAGATGCGGCGGATCTCGGGAGCCGCCCTGGCCGTCGTACTCGACTGCGATCGGTCGACTGTTGCACGGTATGAATCGGGGGACGTGCAGCTCCCCACAGGGCGCGCCAGGGTAATAGATCAAGAATGGGGCCTTCAAAGCCTCTTCGAGAACCTGGTCAAACACGCCAAGAACGCCCGAGACCTCGACTGGTGGGAGACGTTCAAGGAATACGAGCACCGAGCGAACCTCATCAAAACCTACGAGCCCTCACTGATCCCGGGGCTCCTCCAACGCGAGGCCTACGCACGCGCCATCTTCACGTCCAGCCGCAGGACGGACGCCGACGCCGCGGTCACAGAGCGCCTGGCCCGCCAGGAGATTCTCACCCGTTCGCATCCCTGCAAGCTCATGGCCATCCTCGACACCGCAGCCGTGTTGCGCTCGTTCGGCGATGTGGACGTCATGCGCGACCAACTCGGCCACCTTCTCGAAGTGTCGGAGTGGCCGAACGTCTACCTGCGAGTGACCTCTGACAAGCTGATCGGCTACGGCGGCGTCGGAGGCGGATTCACCGTGATGCAGACCCCCACCGGCGACCTCGGCTTCGCCACTGTCGGCTCCACAGGCCACATCTCTCTCGATCCCATCGATATCCAGGAACAAGCGATACGGTATGACGAGATCGGCATGTCTTCGCTGTCCGTCGAGGCATCCCGTGCATTCATCACCAAGACGCTGGACTCGCTCTCATGAACATTCACTGGCGTAAATCCACTCGGTCGGAAGATCACGGCAACTGCGTCGAACTGGCCCGCCTCCCTCACGCGATCGGCGTCCGAGACAGCAAAGCCCCCGGCGCAGGCCACCTCACCCTCACCCGCCACGCCTTCGCCGACCTCCTCTCCCGCGCCAAGCGAGACTCTCTGCCGCGTTGACCGCCCGGACAGGTCACCCGCCATGCCGAGCGACGCGGTACGCCTTCCGCGTGTGCACGGAGCGTCCTGAGCGCCTTCGCTGTCCAGGGACCACAGTGACGCGGCCACCGGCGCCCGCCGGTCCCCCGTACCGGACGCCCACGATCAAGCCGCACCGGCTGGGCTATAGGCTGATCTGCGCAAACTTCGCTTATCGGGATTGATCGGGGTGACCGGACCGCGATGCCGACTCACGAGTGGACCATGGCCGATGATGACCACGGTTCGCGTCCGCGCCCGAGGCGGAAGACCTTGGTGATCTTGGCTTTGGGTGTGCCAGGGCTCCTGGGGCTACTCGCCGCGCTCTACTCGATCGGCGCGCTGGAAGGGAGCACCCCGTCCCTTGGCCCGAAGAACTACAGCACCCATGTCGAATGCCAGGTGAACGCGGCCGGATCACAGGGCACGGTGACGATCAGCGGCACGATCACGGGCGACGCGACGAGCTACTCGGTCACCGTCGAGGTTCTGGATGCGGCCTCCCACCAGCGGATCGGCCTTCAGACCTTCCAGGTTCGCGGCACGAACACCTTCGGGGGAACCACTGCGGCGCAGGCCCCGATCGGATCCGCAGGCATCGAATGCAAGATCACCAAGGTCGCCTGAGACGCCATCTCATTCACGGTGCGGGCCCAGGCCGCCCTCACGTCCGTTCCTGAAGATCGATGCCGACCGGGCGCACGCGGCGGGCACCGCCGTACGGATGCTGCACGACGCACCTCCGCCGCCATGGCCCGGCCCCCGAGATCGCCGTGCTGACGCGCGCCTGGGCTTCCCCCACAGCGGGCCCACGGTCGGGGCTATCGTCCCAATATGATCAACCCGCCCCCCTACGCCCTGCTGGAAGGCCTGCTCGGCAGCCGCACCGACGATCCTCGGCTGGCCGAGTTGCACCGTGCCCACGGTCTGCGTCCACCGCCGACGTTCCCCGGCAGGGACGGCTGGGACGGCATGGGCGTCCCAGAGCAAGGCTGGGAGATGGCCTACAAGGCCACCGTGCGGGTCCCCGGCCGCTACCCCTCAGACCGTGTGCGCGGGGTCGGTCCGGTGATCGGCTACGTCACCAAGGTCTACGTCACCGAGTCCTATCCCGCACCGGTGCGGGACGGCCTCACGGTGGCGCTGCCCGAGCCGGAGGCGCGCGCACGGGCACTGGACAGCATGGTCGCGAAGTACGGGAACGTGGTGCACGTACTGCACCGCGACGAGAAGAGCGCGTTCGAGGTTCGATACCACGAGGACGGCCGGTTCATCTGGTACCTGCTGGCCCTGAACGAACGCGCCGAGAACGACCCGGAACTGCTGCGGGCGGCGACACCGGATGCCCGGGAGATCCCGCTCTGGCCGTCCCCCGCCTCCGACGAGCCCTTCCCCACCGCCCTGCGGGCGTTGAAGGCCCACCAGGACGCCTCGGGACTCGACGGGCTCGACTTCGAGGCGTTCGACCGCTTCGAGCCGGACGCGGTCGCGTCCTGGACCGGTGACGGCGACGCCGGCCGGGAGTTCCGCGCGTTCGGAATGGACGGCGGCGGCGGGCGGGTCGCGTTCTGGCGGGTCCATGAGGGACTCCCGATCGAGCGGCAACCCGTCGTGCTGTTCGGAAGCGAAGGCTACGTCGGCCCGGTCGCCAAGGACCTGTGCGACCTGCTCCTCCTGCTCGCCGCCGGCGTCGACCCCTTCGACGCCGCCATGGCGTTCACATCCGGCGAGGAGATCGACGACCAGAGCGTCGACCTGCGCCCCGAACTGGCCCGCATCGCCGAGACCCACCTCCAGCGGCGCGACGGCCGAACCCCGAAGGCGATCGTCGAGGACGCGGAGAACGACTACGCCGACGTCAGAGACCGTGTCGAGTCCTTGACCGGATGAACGTGGCGCGGACCGGTTTCGTGCGGCCGGAGCATCGCCGTCGATGCGGCAAGCTCTTGAGCAGCGGGAGAAGGGACGATGTCGGCGTGAGCGGTGTTCAGGATGAGCTCGTCATTCGGCCGGACTTCCGGACAGGCTTGATCGTTCTGGTCGTCCTGGCGGTGGCCGCCGCGGGCATCGTCGCCGCGATCCTGGTCGGTGACGCCCCGGTCGTGTTCGGCCTGATCGTGGGCGGCCTCTTCGTCGCGCTGGTCCCCCTGGCGCTCGGGGTCCTGCTCAGCTCCCGCATCACCCTGACGGCTCACGAGCTCGTCGTCCAGGGACTGTTCGGCCGGAAGCGCCGGCCGCGCTCGCGCGTCGCGGAGGTGGTGCGCGCGAGCATCATCGCGCCGCGCGGAGGGGCCGGTGAGAGCCTGTTCGTGCTCGACGCGCAACGTGCCCTGCTCTTCAGGCTGCAAGGCGATCTCTACAAGCGCGAGGATCTCACCCGGCTGGTGGACGCGCTCGGCGTGCCGTGCGGCGGGCCCGACGGCCCCGTCAGCGCCAAGAAGTTCGCCGAGACGTACCCGGGCCTCGTGTCGTGGGTCGAGCGGCATCCCTATCGGCTCGCCTTCGTGATCGCCGGCGTCGTGTGCGCCGCGGCCATGGCCGTCGCGGTCGTCTCGATCGCGACGGCGTCCTGACCGGCCCCGGCGCTTCGGGGCTCTCCGCTCCTGCCAAGGCTCGGGCGCGGGCGAGACCGGGGAGGCGGCCCCGCCCGCGCCGTGGGCTCAGCTCACCGCCGGGGGCCGGTCGGCGATGGAGACCTTCAGCTGCGCCGAGTTGGTCAGCACGCTCCCGACCGGCGCCTTCGCCTGTTCGGCGTTGGTGACGACGCTGCGGTGGCCGAGGAACTCGTAGGTCTTCTCGTCGAAGACGTACTCCTCGCGGACATCGCTGCCCGCCGCCTCCAGCGTGACGGCGACACCCTTGCGCCCCGCCGCGTCCACCGCGTGGCCGACGGTCTTGACGCCGTGGATGGACGCCGCCGCCCGGAACAGCGCGGCCCGCTGCGCGCGGGGCATGTAGGCCTCGGTGAGCATGCCGCCGACGTTCTGCCATGCCGTGGCGTCGGCTTCGGGGCCGGTGCCCAGGCCGATGTACAGGTGCTCGTACATCTTGGCCGGATCGGCCGGCAGGCGGCTCAGGTAGGCGTAGTCGTTGCGCAGGTGCTCGGCGCGGTCGTCGGTGTCGGCGGCCTTGGACGTCGAGGTGCGGCCGACGTCCTTGCGGGCCTCGGGTGGGATGGGCCACCCCGGGTACGGCTTGGGCTCCAGCGTCTTGAACCGCAGGACGCCGTGCGTGGCGTCGCCGTCCACCGGCAGCCAGATCTTCCGTTCCTGCCGGTCCAGGTACCGCGTCACCTTGCCGCCGGAGCCGCTGTCGACGGTCTCCATGGTCTCGGAGTCGAAGACGAGGAACTGGCCGGAGCGGGGGTGCAGCTCCGGGGACCTGGCCGCGTGGTCGGCGGCCTGCTTGAGCACCTGCACCGACGCCACCGGCATCGTGTGCACGACCGGCGGGGCGCCGGGCTCCCCGCCCGCGTCGACCGCGATGACTCCGGCCGTGGCGGCCGCGGCGGCGAGCCCCGCCGCCAGCCCGATCCACCCGCGCCGGGCCCGGGCGGGGACGTGCCGTCCGGCGGGACGCCCGGCGTCCGTGGTCGCGTCCCGCATGACGCTCAGCAGCCTGCGCTCCTCGGCCCGCACGTGGGTCAGGTCGAGCTCGGGGACGTCCGAGCGGAACCGCTCAAGCTCGGTCATCTCATTCATGGACGGGCTCCTCACTGACGTAGATCACGGATTCGGTCGTACCGAGGTGCTTGCGGAGCTTGTGCCTGGCCCGGTTGATGCGGGACCGCACCGTCCCGACGCGCACGTCCAGCGCCTGCGCGGCCTCCGCGTAACTGAGATCGCCCCAGGCGACCAGCAGCAGGGCGTCGCGGTGCCCCTTCGGCAGCGCGGCCAGCGCGCTCGCCAGCACCCTGCCGGACGCCCCCGCGCTGAGCCGCTCGTCGCTGCGTTCCGTGAACGGCTCCATCACCGGGTCGGTGCCCATCCGCTCCAGGACGCGCAGCTGCCGCACCTCCGTCCGCACGTGGCGACCCATCAGGTTGGTGGCGATCCCGTACAGCCAGGGCCGCGCGTTCGGACGGGCCAGGTCGTACCGGTCGCGCTGCCGGAACGCCGCCAGGAACGTCTCGGCCACCACGTCCTCGGCGGCGTCGGCGCCCAGCCGGCGGATCACGTAGCGCTTGATGTCCGGGGCGTACCGGCGGAACACCTCGGAGAACGCCTCGGGTTCCTGACAGGACCGCCTGATGACGGAGGCGTCATCGGCGTCCTCTTCGCTCGCAGTGCTCATGTACGGCCTCTCGGCTTCGGGTCGGGACACCCGTTGTTGCCGAGCCGCCCGCAACCGGTTCCCGCCTCTCGCCGACGGGACCGAAACGGGTGAGCGATCGCTCCACCGCGTGGTTCAGAGTGCTGCTCGGGCCGGGGCGCCGGCGCCGTGCAGGAGGGTGTCGACGACGCGGGCGGCGAGGACGTCGACGTCCGTGCCCTCGGCCTCCGCCTCCGCCACGGCCTCGTGGATGAGCGCGTAGTAGACGCGGCGGGTCCAGTCGAGATCGGCGTCGGGGCGCAGCACGCCCGCTTCGCGGGCGCGGCGGAGGAGCCGGTCGCAGCCCGCGCGCACGTCGGCGTGGATGCGTGCCGCCTCCGGGTGCGCGTCGTGGTCCGCGCGGTTCATGGCGAACGACCAGCCCGCCTTCACCCGCAGCACGTTCGCGGTGATCTGGTACAGCGCGACGAGCGGAGGCGTGGTGTCCGGGCGGGCCGACTCGACGGCGTCGGCGAACTGGCGGGCGGCCCAGCCGGTGAGCTCGTCCAGCAGCGCCTCGCGGGTGGCGAAACGGCGATGGACCGTCGTGCGGGCGACGCCCGCGGCCTCGGCGATCTGCTCCATCGTCGCCGAGGGGTTGGCGGCGAGGACGCGTTCGGCCCCTTCCAGGATCGCCCGCACCGTCCGCTCCGCGTCGGCCCTGAGAGGCCGCCTCTGCCGCGCCCCGGGCCCGTCCACTGCCGTCATGACGGACATGCTACCGCCGAGCAGCCGATGACTTGCTAGTTGCAACACAGATGATGCAGGTATTAAGTTCATTGCATCTTCACTGTCGCAAATCGAAGAGGTGTGTACGCATGGACACTCGACTGACGGGCCGTACCGGCCTGGTGACCGGCGCGAGTCGCGGGATCGGCCTGGCGACCGTCGCGGCCCTCACCGCCGAGGGCGCCCGCGTCGTCGCCGCGGCGCGCACCGCCACGCCGGAGCTGGAGGCCACCGGCGCGACGATCGTCCCGGTGGACCTGGCGACGCCGGACGGGCCCGCCCTTCTCGTCGAGCGGGCGGTCGCCGAACTCGGCGGCGACCTCGACATCCTCGTCAACAACGTCGGTGGGGGTGACGGCGGCGACGCGGTCCGGGGCTTCCTCGGCTTCGAGGACGACCTCTGGCACTCGTTCTTCGAACTGAACTTCTTCGCCGCCGTGCGCACGACCCGCGCCGCGCTGCCGGGCCTGGTCCGCCGCCGCGGCCGCGTCGTGAACATCTCCTCGAACGCCGCCCGCATGCCGCACGCGGGGCCGATCCCGTACACGACGGCGAAGGCCGCGCTGACCGCCTTCGGGAAGGCGCTCGCGGAGGAGTTCGGCCCCCAGGGGGTCCGCGTGAACACGGTCTCGCCCGGCGTGGTCCGCACGTCGATGTGGGAGGCTCCGGACGGCTACGGCGCCGAGATGGCCGCCGCGTTCGGCGTGTCGCAGGAGGAACTGCTGGCCGGGCTGCCCGCTCGGACCGGCATGGTCACGGGGCGGCTGGTCGAGCCGGCGGAGGTCGCCTCGCTCGTGACCTACCTCGCCTCGCCGCTCGCGGCGAGCGTCAACGGCGCGGACCTCGTCATGGACGGCGGTGCGATCAAGACGGTCTGACCGCCCGGGCAGGCGGCCTGCCGGGGGAGGCGCCGAGGTCCAGGATCATGTCCAGGGACGTGCGGCCGTCCGGCCCGGTGAAGGCCCCGGCCCGCCGGAAGCCGTTCTTCTCGTAGTAGCGGATGGCGCGCGGGTTGTCGGCCAGGACGCCGCCCCACAGGATGATCCTGCGTTTGCCGAGCCGCCGGGCGACGTCGCAGACGAGCGGGAGGGCCAGCGTCGCCAGCCCGTTGCCCTGGTGGCCGTCGGCCAGCGTGGGGCCGAACCGGCAGTCGGTCCCCTCGTCCAGGTGAATCCCGGCCTCGCGGTAGCGCGCGACGTCGCCTCGCGGCAGCGAGAGGCTGAACTCCAGCAGCCCCACGATCCTGACCGGCGCCTCCTCCTCCAGCACCAGGCGAAGCTTGTCGTAGCGCGCGACGGCCGCGCAGAGTTCCCGGGCCGCCGCCAGGTCATAGCCCTCGAACGTGCTGAATCCGCGGGTCTCGGAGGACAGCCCGGCGAGGAAGCCGGCCAGGCCCTCGGCGTTGGTGCGGGCCAGAGGGCGAAAGACGAGACGCGCGCCGCCGCGCGGCTCCAGATGGCGCGTCAGGACGTCGGGATCCTCGGCGATCTCCGCCAGAGTGAGCATGAGGGCCCTCGTTCGGCCGTGGACGGTCAGGGTCAGACGGGCGGCATCAGGTCGCTCTCGCTGACGGTGTACGTCAGCGGGGGGTAGACGAAGTCCGTCTCCTTGTTCTCACGACGCCGCAGTCGGTAGAACTCGGGCCTCTGCTCATCGTCGGCCAACCCGAGGCGCGCACCCTGCGGGAGGTATACATGTCCGTCGCGAAACCGAAGCACGGTCTTTGACGTCCGAAAAGTGATACCCAACCACTGGTTGTCCGCCGTCCGGCCGGGCGCGTCCAATACGATCTTGTGCCTGAGCCGGCGGTTCGAGTCGACGGAGAACGCGACGACACCGTTGTGGACGAGAGGGATCTCGAACTTCTCGCCACCGGATCCCTTCGATTCGAAGATCAGCTTCCTCGGCGGGCCCGCTTCGGGATCCCGGTAGCAGGAGAAGACGGCGATGAACGACCCGTCGGCCAGATCGAGGGCCTGGTCGGAATGGCCGCCCATGGTCGTGCAGGCGTTCGTGTAGCTCTCGATGAGCGCGTTGTTGAAGCCGACCGAAAGCGCCGCGCGTTCTTGAATCCGTCGCGCCAGCCGTTCGTGCACGGCCCGGAAACGCTGCGTCGGGCTGCCGTATCGAGTGGTGGTGCGCACGAGAGGCACACCATCAGCCTCGTCGACTCTGGCAAGCACGGCACCACGCCGGCCTTTTCCCACGTCCTCGAAACGGGCCGATGCGGACAGCTCCGCAAAGAGATTCTCCTCGGCGGGCAGAGCACACGAGATGATCTCGTCCGAGATCCTAGACCCGGGGGGCAACGTAGTCTCCCGTGTTCATACTGAAGAGAAGCTCGTCGCCGTAATCGATGAAGGCCGAGGTCCTGTTCTCCTCGGCGTACAACCGGCGCAGCTCGTCCATGCCCGCCGGTGTGGGCGGCTCCAGCTCCACCAGATCCTCGTCCACTTTGAGATACGTGCGGCCGTCCTTGTGAACGGCTTCGGCGCTCGAACAGCGCACCACGTATCCCATGCGGACCGGGAGCACCTCGGCGTCCAGCGCTGAGGGCCGGATCTCGTGCGTGTACAGGCGGTTGGTGGACAGCGGCATGAAGAAAACGGAGCCGGGGTAGAGCGTCACGGTGAACTGCGGAGGGAGCGCGCTCCCGTCGCTTTCCCCGGTCGGCTCCTTGAGGCGAAAGCGGAGCTTGGTCAGCCCGCTGGCACCCTTCACGCCGTAGTCGAAGGCGTCGTCGGCCAAGGGGCGCAGCCTGTCGAGCCGGTCGTAGAAGGTGCAGAAGGCCATGATGCCGTTGACCGGCATGTCCTTGGTCTTGTCGGCATGGGCCGAGATCTTGGCCTTGGACTGCTTGCGCTCGGCCGTGGCGAGCGTGTTGTGGTAGATCTGAGCGAGGACGTGATTCAGCGGCGCCTGGTTCCGGAAGACGGCGGCGGCCTCGCGGTTCAGCGCCTCGACGATGCCCGTGTCGGTCGGGCCGAAACTCGCGGTCGGCCCCGAGAGATTCGTGGAGCACCGGAGCAGGCGGAAATGCAGTTCGTCACCGTCTCGTGTGACGGGCGTCAGATAGATTCCGCTGCGATGTGCCGCCCCAGGCTTGGTGGACTCCGTCAGAGACTGGAACGCGTGCTCCGCACGGATCCGCTCAAAGTGATCGGCGCCGAGGCCGAAGAAGCGGCGGTAGTACACGCCGACGCCGTGGACGCGGATGGGAACCTGCCCGAGGTCGACGAGATTCCAAGGGGCGCCGGCGTCCTCGCGGTAACCGTGTGACATCTCCCGGACCACGAATACCCGGGCCGCCGCATGCAGGTGGCGGCGGCTGATCCCGGATACGTCGCCGCACAGGTAGACGGTCTTCCGCGCGAGGTTCGGCCCGCCGGAGGCGAGCTCCTCCGGCGTGATCACGGACCCGAGGAAGTCCCTGGCCAGATCATTGTCCTGCATCGTCGAAGGCGCGACCAGGATGGTGCTCGCGTCCTCGATGCGGGCTTCTGCCACCTCTGTTGTTCCCGTCACACCGTACCCGCCATTCGCACTCCGAGACCGGGGCCCGCAAGCCGGCCAGATGCCTGCCGATCCGTCCGGCCCATTCTATGAACTTTCGGATGGCAGAGGACGTAATGGTGATGCCGGCGGCGCGTCAGGCCGGGCCGCCGTCAGCGGGGGACGGTGGCGACGATCTTGCCGATCTGGGTGTTCGACTCCAGGTGGCGGTGGGCGTCGGCTATCGCGGCCAGGGGGAAGGTGCGGTCGATGACGGGACGGAACGCGCCCGAGCGCAGGCCGGAGGTCACGAAGGCGGCGGCGCGGCGGAGGCGTTCGGGGTCCCTGGTCGTCTCCAGCATCGTGTACGTGCGCATGTTCAGCGCCGGCAGGCCGAGGCCGATGCCCGGATAGGGGGTCGGTTCGCCGCTCAGTGCGCCGTACACCAGGAGCGTCCCGCCGGGTGCGACCAGCCGGGCCAGGTCCGTCACGCCGGGGCCGGCGACGGCGTCGAAGACGAACTCGGCGCCGCGGCCGCCGGTCGCCGCGAGCACCCGTCCGGCCACGTCGTCCGACCCGGTGACGATCACTTCGGCCGCGCCCTCCCTGAGCAGCGCCTCCTTCTTGCCGGCGGTGCGGGTCAGGGCGATCGGTGTCGCCCCGACGCGCTCGGCGACATGGACGGCGGCCAGTCCCACGCTGCTGGACGCCGCGTTCAGCACGACCGTGTCGCCCGGCCGCATGCCGCCGACCTCGACCAGCGCGCCGTAGGCCGTCAGGTACGGCATCCACACGGCCGCCCCCTCGACCGCGCCGAGGCCGTCGGGACGGTGCAGCACGGCCGAGGCGGGCACGATCGCCTGCTCGGCGTAGATCCCGTACTCGTTCTGGGAGAACCCGGGCACGGTGCTGACCGGCTGACCCGGCCGGAACCGGCCGGCACCCGCGCCGACCGCCTCCACCACGCCCGCGGCCTCGGTGCCCAGCCTGGCGGGGAACGCCTTCACCGGCTCGATGTAGCGGCCGGTGCGGAACAGCACCTCGGCCCGGTTGAGCCCGATCGCCTCCACACGGATCCGCACCTCGCCCGGACCGGGCTCGCCGACCTCCACGTCCTCAAGCCGCATCACCTCGGGACCGCCGAGCTCGCGGAACAACACCGTCCTGGCCATCGCGGGGCCCTTTCTCGTAGCAGGTCGGTCCACTGAACCCCTAAGTACGATGGCTGTCAAACTTTGATGGCTGTCGTATGATGGGCGCCATGGAGGCCGACCGCGTCCCGCCGCACCCCGACGTCCGGACGATCCCGTTGCAGCAGGTCCTTGAGGCCCTGGTCGACCCCGTGCGGCGGAGCATCGTCACGAGGCTCCGCGAGGCGGCCGGCGACATCCGCTGCGGCGCCTTCGACCTGCCCGTGAGCAACTCCACGGCCACGCACCACTTCCGGGTCCTGCGCGAGGCCGGGCTGATCCGGCAGTACTACGTCGGCACCTCGCGCATGAACGCCCTCCGGCGCGACGAGCTCGACGAGGCCTTCCCCGGCCTGCTCGACGCCATCACCGCCGCCGACCGCACGTCCCCTCTCCCCGCCTAGAGGCCCCGCCGGGCGGTTCACGGGACGCCTCCCCGTTCAGTCGCCGGCGGCGATGCAGAACGGGTGGCCCTCCGGGTCGGTGAGGACGGTCCATTCGTCCCCGCCGGGCTGGGCGTCCGGGCGGCCCGCGCCGAGAGCGAGCAGCTCCTTCACCGCGACCTCGACGTCCGCGACGGCGAAGTCCAGGTGGACGTGCTTGGCCGGGCCGGGCCACACGGGGGGCCGGTAGCCCTCGATCCGCTGGAGCGCGAGCTGCGGCGAGGATCCGCCGCCGAGGTAGACGACGTCGTCGTCGCCGTAGCCGACCTCCCAGCCGGTGGCCTTCCGGTAGAACTCGGCCAGCGCGATGTGGTCGGCGCAGTCGATGATGACCGCGCCGAGACCGTTGAGGACGGACATGGGGAACCCCCTGCTGACGAACATGGCTGGACGGACCGCCGGGCGCTCGCGGCGCCCGGCGTGCGACCAGCCTGCCGACACCGGCGGGTCCGGAGCTTGAAGATCTTTGCGCTCGGCTCGCCCGGCCGGACGTCCCGCGGGGGCGCTCAGAGATCGGGGACGAGGGCCGCGGCCAGGAAGCCCCCGCCGCGGAGGCGGGTGTAGGTGACGACCTCTCCCACGGGGACGACGCGGGCGAACGGGACCTCGGTCGGGTAGGCGGCGGTTCGCAGGTCGGCCAGGAAGGCGTCGTCCGGGAGGCCGGCGGCCGTCTCCGCCACCTGCGCGTCGCCGGACGTTCGGGCCGTGGCGACCGGCATGGGCTCGACGACGTCCGAGGGGTGCCGGGAGAGGGAGTCTTCCGCGCCGTACAGCCATTCGGCGAAAGCGCGGCGCAGCCCGGTTCCGGGCTGGGCCGACTCCAGGGTGAGGCGCATTCCCGTGACCAGGTTGTCGACCCAGGTCAGGAAGTCCGGGGCGACCAGGCGGGCGTAGGGCTCTTCCCAGAAGCTGAAGACGCGGCCCCAAGCGCCGCTTTCGGGATCGACGTCCGCGTAGTAGGTCGTCGCGGAGCCGTCGGTGTGCAGGATCCAGCTCGCTGACGCGTCCTGCAGCGGCCAGTACTCGTTGGCCACCGGCACATGGTTGGCGGGAGGGTTGAAGTCGAAGACGTGCGGATGGCCTTCGACCGTGAACCCGGAGGTCCGTTCGAGGAACGCGCGGAATTCGCCGGGCACGCCCGTCGTCCACGAGGAGATCTCCTCGCCGCTCACGGGCGGCGCGAGCCGGACCCGGCCGCCGGAATCCGCCGCGAGCGCTTCCAGCCGAGCGACGACCTCGTCCACCATCGGGCTCCCGTTCTCCTTCATGCGCCCGGATTCAAGCACCGACGGTGACCGTTATCCACCGATCCATGGCCGAGAACGCCGGGCTGCACGCCCGGCTGGTCGACCAGACCCGGGAGGCTGGGGTGGTGGAGGAGCGGCAGCGGCTCGCCGGGGACCTGCGGATGCCCGTGATGGGCGGCGTGGAGGCGATCACCCGGCTGCGCGAGCGGGGCCTCCTCGGTTAACCGATATGTAGCTGTTCGTCCGGGAGGTGCGAAACAGCCCGGTTCACTAGGATGCTCGCGTGCGCGAAGATCAAGAGGTTCCGGACGACGGCGCGCTGACCGCGCCGATCCGGTTGCCGGGCGGCGCGCCGGCGGCCGCGGACGCGCTCGTGGAGCGCGCCACGAGCACCGTCCCCGCGCCGGTCCAGGCGTTCGGGCGGGACGTGGAGCGGCTGGCGGGGCTGGTCGCGCAGCTCGTCGAGAGCGCGGGCGTGCTGGGTGTGCGGCTGGACGGCGAGGTCCGCGACGTGCTGGCCGGCGCGGAGAAGGCGTTCGCCGAGACGCGGGACGCGCGGCGGGAGGCCGCCCAGGCGGGCATCCTCGCGAGCGAGGCCGAGGCCCGCGCCGAGGCGGCCCGCCAGGAGACCGTCGAGGCGGAGGAGGAGCTGGCCGATGGGCTCGCCGCCGCCAAGGCCAGCATCACCGCGGCGCAGGAGAGCGAGGCCAACGCGTGGAAGGAGGCCGGCGCCCACCAGCAGGCCCGCGCCACGTCCGCCAACGAGGCCGCGCACGCCGAGGGGATCCGCAAACGCGCCGAAGCGGCGTGGAGCACCGAGCATGAGGCGCGCGCCCAGGCCGAGCGCGAGCGCGACGACCTGGCGGCGCGGCTGAGCAACGACCAGGCCGCGCTGGCCGCGGCCAGGAGCGACCTGGCGGACGCGCGAACCGAGCTGTCGGGCGTGCGTGCCGAGCTGGCGGAGGCGCGCGCCAAGCTGGAGGAGGCGGCCGAGGCCGAGCGGCGGCTGCGCGCGGAACTGAGCGTCGTGCAGGGCGAGGTCGCGGGGCTGAGAGTGGAGCGCGACGCGGCGACGGCGCGGGCCGGGGAGCTGGCCGCGCGGGCCGAGCGCGCCGAGCAGCTCGCCGACACCGCCGACGCCCGGATCGACGGGGAGCGGGCGCGGGCCGACCGGGCCGAGGAGCGCGCGGACGCCGCCGAGATCCGCATCGACCGCGACGCCGCGACCGCGCGCGCGTTGCAGGACACCCTGCGCGCGGCGCTGGACCTGCCGTCCATGGAGGATCTCGTCGACGGCCGCGGCGTGCGGATCGGCGACGTGGGCGCGGTCACCGTCCAGCCCGGCGGCCTGGTCGGCGTCGACCAGGTCCCGGAGCTGATGGACGGCGAGCTGGCCGGACGGTTCGCCCGCGCGATCCTGGCGGTCCGCGTCCACCAGGCCACCCGCCGCGCGATAGACGATCCGCCGGCCGAGCCCGAGGCGGCCGAGCCCGAGGAGTAGCCCCGGCTCGTCGCGCGGCGGCGGCCGTCAGGCTCGACCGGGGTGGGCGGGAGCTCCTCTCCGCAGCGGAAGTTCCGCGAGGCGGACGCACAGCATGGCCACGGCGAATCCGACCAGGCTTTTCGCGAAGAGGTGCGGCAGCTGGGGGAGGTCTCCGGACGAGCCCATGTGGAACAGGCCCACGCGGACGAGGAGCGGCAGGCCCGCGATCGCCATCAGCGCGCAGGCCCTGCGGCCCTGGCGGGACCTCGCCAGGGCGGCGCAGACCAGGACGCCGATGATCAGCGCGGCGGCGAACTGGGCGTAGCCCCACCGCTGCGAGAAGGTGTACAGCCGGTCGAGGTCGTGCGTGTTCACCTGGCCGAGGTCGCCCTGGAACAGGAGGCTGAACAGCGGCTGCGACGAGAGCGCGGCGAGGACCCCCGCCGCGGCCGCGACGCCGGCGACGCGGGCGCGGCCGAGCAGGCGGGCGCCGTGGCGGAGCCCGGGCGAGGCGACCAGCGACGCCGTGGCCAGCACCGCGAGCGGCAGCGGGACGCCCGCCATGGAGGACGCCACTTCGGCGTACGGGGCGCCCGGGAAGTTCGTGCCCACGACCGCGAGGACGGCCTGCGCGGCGGTCACCGCGCAGGCGGCGGTGGCGGCGTGCCGCCGGGCTCCGCGCCAGGCCAGGACCGCGACGACCGTCCAGGCCAGCCAGTAGGGCGCGGTGCCGAGGTAGGAGGCGAGCATGGGCAGCGGCCGGTCGCCGTCGTCCATCCGCTCGGCGATCACCATCCCCAACTGCGGGGCGTTGAGGGCGAACCGCAGCCCTTCCGCCAGCAGCATGAGCATGGCGACGAAACCGGCGATGGCGAGCGCTCCCGGCCAGGGCGTCCCGGTGGCGTCGCCGGCGGCGCGGCGCAGGTGGATGCGGGCGGCGCCGAGGAGCAGGTCGGCGGCGTCGGCGGGGGACGGCCGGGTCTGCCCGGGCCGGGCCGCCGACAGCAGCACGTCCAGCATCTCCTCCTCGTGCTCGGCGCGGTGGGCGGCCGGGTAGCAGGCGAGGAGGCGGCGGCAGCGGCGTTCGAGCGCGCTCATCCGAGCCCCCCGAAGGCCGGGGACGCGCCGCCGCGCGGGCGCGGGAGGGCGGCGAGGCGGCCGGCGGCGACCCGCGTCCGGTGCTGGAGGGCCTCGACCTCGGCGGCCAGCGCGGCGGCGCCGTCCTCGGTGAGCCGGTAGTAGCGGCGCAGCCGGCCGTCCACGACCTCCTCGCGTTCGGGGGCGATGAGCCGCTCGTCCCGCAGCCGGTCCAGCGCGGCGTAGAGCGTGCCGGCGCGCAGCCGGGTGCGCCCGGCGGAGATCTGCTCGACGTCGGACATGATCCCGTAGCCGTGCTGCGGGCCGTCCGCGAGCGCGGTGAGGATCAGGAACGTCGGCTCCTGCATCGTCTTGGGCATGTCATCGTTATATATCGATCATCTGACTATGACAAGGCCCCGTCCGGGCGCGGCCGTCATCTGAGCGCGGCCTTCATCTGAGTGCGGTGGGCGCCGTGGGCGGGACGGCGGGACGGCCCGGCAGGACGCGGTCGACGCGCGCGTACGGGAGGCCGGGCTCGGGACGGGGGTCCTTCTGCCCGCGGTTGGGCCAGAAGGCCATGGCGCGCTCGGCCTGCGCCGTGATGGTGAGGGACGGGTTGACGCCGAGGTTCGCGGTGACCGCCGACCCGTCCACGATGTGCAGGCCCGGGTGGCCGTGGACGCGGTGGTAGGGGTCGACGACGCCGGTCTCGGGCGTCTCGCCGATGACGCAGCCGCCGATGAAGTGCGCGGTCGTCGGGACGTTGAACAGGTCGAACCAGGTTCCGCCGGGGGTGGCGTCGAGCTCCTCGGCGAGCATCCGGACGGCCTTGTGCGCGACGGGGATCCAGGTGGGGTTGGGCTCCCCGTCGCCCTGGCGCGCGACGAGCCTGCGGCGGCCGAGGCGGCCGCGCTTCTCGCCGATGGTGATGGAGTTGTCGGCGGTCTGCATGACGAGGGCGATGACGGTCCGCTTGGCCCAGTCCCTGAGGGACAGGCCGCGCAGGATGATCGTCGGGTGCCGGGCGGCCTGGCCGAGGAACTTCAGCCAGCGGGGCGCGCCGCCGCCGTCGACCAGCAGGGTCCGGATGACGCCCATGGCGTTGTTCCCGGCGCCGTAGCGGGTGGGTTCGATGTGGGTCTTGTCGTCGGGGTGGAACGAGGAGGTGATGGCGAGGCCCGTGCTGTGGTCGACGTCCTTCCTGCGGTGCCAGACGGTCATGCGCTCGACGCCGAGGAGGGCCTCGGAGTTGGTGCGGGTGAGCTCGCCGAGGCGCGGCGACAGGTGCGGGAGGCCGCCGGCGGCGCGCATGCGGTGCAGGAGGCGCTGCGTCCCGTAGGTCCCGGCGGCGAGGACGACGTGCTCGGCGGTCAGCGTCCGGCGGCGCCTGCGGAGCGGGCCGGTGTGCTCGACGGCCACCTCGTATCCGCCGGACTCCCGGGGCGCCAGGGCCGTGACGGTGGTGTCGGGGATGACGCGGACGCCCGCCTTCTCCGCCAGGTAGAGGTAGTTCTTGGTCAGCGTGTTCTTCGCGCCGACCCTGCAGCCGATCATGCAGGAGCCGCAACCGGTGCAGGTGGTGCGGCGGGGGCCCGCGCCGCCGAAGTAGGGGTCGGCGGTGTCCTCGCCCGGCTTCGGGCCGAAGAACACGCCGACCGGCGTCGGGTGGTAGGTGTCGCCGACGCCCATCCGGTCGGCGACGCGTTTCATCGCCTCGTCGGCGGGCGTGACGAGCGGGTTCGCGGTGACGCCGAGCATGCGGCGGGCCTGGTCGTAGAACGGCGCGAGCTCGTCCCGCCAGTCGGTGATGTGGCCCCACTGGCGGTCCTTGAAGAACGGCTCCGGCGGGACGTACAGGGTGTTGGCGTAGACGAGGGAGCCGCCGCCGACGCCCGCCCCCGCCAGCACGAGGACGCCGGCCTTGCCGCCCACCAGGTGGACGCGCTGGATCCCGCGCATCCCGAGGCGCGGCGCCCACACGTACTTGCGCAGCCGCCAGGACGTCTTGGGCAGCGTGCCCTCGTCGAAGCGGCGCCCGGCCTCGATCACCGCGACCCGGTAGCCCTTCTCGGCCAGCCGCAGGGCCGACACGCTGCCGCCGAACCCCGAGCCCACCACGATCACGTCGAAGTCGTAGCCGTCACCGGACACCGCGCACCACCTTCGTCGGGGGAACGAAGGGGCCGAGTGTGGCCCTCCGGAGCGTCGCGCGCCATGCACGCGACGCAGCGATTCGGGACCCGCCTTTGTCATCGCAGTGACAAAGCGCGGCTCAGCGGGCGGCCGCCCGGCCGCGGTCGCCGTTGACCATCCGCGCAGTCGATCAGCTCCCCCGCCCGCGCCACCACGAGCACGGGGACGTGCTCGGCGCTGCGGATCGGCCCGCCGTCCGGGATGACGCCGCGGGTCGCGAGGGCGAGGGTCTCGCGCGCCCAGCGCAGCGAGTCGGCGGCGCGCGCGACGGGGACGGCCGGGCCGAGGGCGACCGTCCGGTCGCGCAGCAGCGCGGCGGGCAGCAGGCCGGGCCCCCGCCCGTCCGGGTCGGGGACGATCAGGCACGGCCCCGCCGCGGCGAGGTCGGCCGGCAGCCCGGCCGGGAGGGCGAGCGGCTGCTCGTCGGTGGAGCAGCGGGCGTACCCGACCCGGACGGCGCCGAGGGTCGCGGCCTTCGTGGCGTTCACGCCCTTTCAGGGTTCCGGATAGGGCACCGTCACCGGGATGGTTCGCGGAACACTCTTACGGAACACCCCGACCTGGGCCGCGATCCCGGGTGGCCGGTGTTCCGGTGGGGGATCCTTATCTGAGACCGCAACAATCTTGTATTGTTCAGTAAAATGGATGCTGTAGCACTGTTACTTGCACCGTTCTCAGACCTCGCACCGTTCTCAGACCTCGATCGGCAGGAGAAAGCCGCTGCCTGAGTTTGACTGGGAACCGACGGGGCGGCCAGGAGACTTCGGGCCGCTCAGTCCGTGGACTCTGGAGCAGACCGCCTATCTGGGGTGCACCGATACGGCGGTCTGTTGCCTGCCAGTCGTCCTTCGAGGCCACGTCATCGGGTACCTCTGGGCCTCGGAGACCGAGGACGCCGCCGGCTACGTCGCCAGGGGTGGCACCGGAGGCGTCGGGTATGACGCCGGCGGGCGGTGGCGGCGGCGGTTGCGAGAAGCCCGGGACGCTGGATTCTCCGCGTGGGAGGCTCTACAGCTATGGGTCGGCGAGCCCGAGGACCTCGTCGCGGGTGCGATACCTGACGACGCCGAGAGGCTGGTCCTGCCGAATTCGGAAGCCGCGAGATGTCTCGCCGGCCGCACCGACGGCTACGAGCGGCGTCCATGATGGTCTCAGTCTCCACGGTCGACGGTGCCCGGTAGTCGCCGGCGCAGAGCACATGCATTTCAGACTTCGGTCTGCCCGGTACCGGCCGGGTCGCTCAGGTCGGCGGATGTCTGGGGACACGTTCGGGAGCGGAGGGCCGATCCCCGACCGTCACCGTTCACCAAAACTACGCACAGTTACTTTTCACTTGGTCGCACCGACCCGAGTGGAGGGCCGTCCAGCGCGCTGTCCGATACGGAGGACACTCAGGTATCGGCGCGATGCTCGGTCGCCCATCCGCGTGCGGATGCGCTCGGCGATGGCATCGAGCAGGGGCTCGCGGACGTCGTGGTCGAGTTTTCGGTACGGCGACGTCGAGCGAAGGAGATCGGCAAAGCCGTTTCCGTTGAACCACTGAACGGTCGGGTACCAACGGACGATCGTTGGGCCGGAGAAGCCGCCGGGATCCTCGACCAGTCCCCAGCCCTCATCGGTGGTGCGCACGTCGTCCTCGAGTGGCGGATGCCCCCAGTCGGGATTCCCCGGGGAGAACCGCTCATGGAGATCAGCGGTCTCGGCGTACACCTCCGGCTCTCCCGGCCGGCGGACAACGACGTAACCGAGCAGCGCCGTCCGACCTCCGGGACGGAGTACGGCGTGCGCTCGCCGCCAGCCAATCGATGGATCCACCCAGTGCCATGCCGACGCGGCCACGAGGACATCGAAGCGCTGCCAGCGAGCTCGTCGCCTGACCGGTACCGCAGCCCACCTCGAGCACCGACGACCGTTCGCTCATGCCCGTGATGGAGACCAGGTCAGAGAACATCTCATCTGGGTATGTCGGCCGGACCCGATCGTAGAGCTCTGGCACCTCGTTGAACACGCGACCGAGGTTTCCTCGGTTCGAACCCACCATCGCACCATTCTGCCGCGCTGCCGCCGACGCCGTCGCGATGGCTACGGGCCGCGCATCATCCCTGGCACGGGGACCGGTCGCCGGCGCGCCCCGTGTCTCGACCCCGACAGTCGAGGCGCCTCGGGCGCGGCAGGCCCGGGAAGCGGGCGCGGCCTGCCATGCCCGAGGCCGCCTGCAGGAGGTCTTGGGTCAGCGCGGCTTGTCCATCATGCAGACGAGCCGGCGATTCCCGGCGGGTTGGACCTCCACCTTGATGGGGTGCCGGTAAGAACCGTGCCACCGGCCACAAACGACGGTCTTGCCCCGTCGCCTGCGTAGGTCGGAGCAGTTCAGCGTGGCCGTCGCCGCCACGAGCGCGGGCGGCGTTCTACGACCCAGGTGTACCCCGAGGTCGTCGAGCGGGCTCACGCCGACTTCGTCGCGCTCCAGGCCCAGGAGGTTCCTCACCTCGACCCGGCCGAAGTGCTCCAGCCCGCGAGCGAGAAGCGTTGAGCAAGGGGCGCCGGCTACGGCTTGTACACGTACGGGGTAGTGGTGCTCAGAGCGGCGAAGCCGAGCCGCTGCAGGATCGGGCGGCTCTCGTCGGAGGCGTCCACCTGCAGGTAGCGGTAGCCGCGCTCGGCGGCGATCTCGGCGCGGTGCGCAACCAGCGCCCGGTAGATCCCCCGGCCGCGCCAGGCGGGTACGGTGCCGCCGCCCCAGAGGCTGGCGAACTCGGTGCCCGGGTGCAGTTCCATCCGTGCCCCGCAGACCGGCACGGCGTCGGCCATCGCGACGACCATGCTGACCGTCCCCGGGCTCTCGGCCAGCACGTCGAGCAGGCGCGGCCGCAGCCAGTCCGCAGTCGTCTCGAACGCCCCCTCGTGCGCGGACAGCATGAGCTCCACGTCGGCCGGGGTGGTCACCGGGTGCAGCCGGACACCCTCGGGCAGTCCGCCGCCATCGGGCAGGTCGGCGATCCGGACGATCATCAGGGTCTCGTCGGGCTCAGCCTCGAACCCGGCCGCCAGCAGCAGCTCGCCGAGATCCTCCGGCTGGTCGTGCGAGTAGTGCTTCCACTCGAACTCGCGGCCCAGTTCGGTGAAGTACCGCACCTGCTCGGCGATCGCCGACCGCGCCGTGGCCTGGTCCAGGCCGGACCAGACGACCGCGCTCCAGCCGCCCTTGGCGCCGACCTGCCGCACCACCTTGCCGACCCGCTCGACCTGGGTGCCGGGCGCGTCGGCGAGGGTGTCCCGCCGCATCTGACGGTCGAAGAGAGCGAGTACTTCAGAAGTATCCATCCGCGCATTTCAACACGGGCGAAAGGGCTCACCAAGCGGTTTTCCGCCCACCTGGAGGGGGAGCCGTCCACCCAAACCGCTGCGGTCAGATCCGTACCCACCTGGATTTTCGCGTCTCGGCCCGTTTGCGGAGGTCTCAAGCGCGGAACCCGTCGACGCCGGCTGCGACCGGGTCAGGGGCGGGGGCGATGTACTCGGCGACGGCCCGGCGGGACCATGCGGTCGCCTCGGGGGCCTGTTGCGCCTCGATCTCCCCGTGCCCCCCGAGGTTGAGCCGGACCGCGACCTTCCAGCGCAGCCCCGGCGCCGGCACCCGGGGCCCGCGGTCGGTCGCGCTGCATCCGGAGCGGTTCGGCCCGTACAGGGTCTCGCGCAGTACAGCGTCGGCCGCTCCACCATTCACCGCATCATTCATGGCCCGTCGACCGAGCCACACTGACGATCAACCAGCTACGCCCCTGGCGACGGCTCGGCGGGGAAGTGGATGAGGCTCATGAGGTGGGGGTTGCGGCCAGGGCCGGGCTGGTTGCCGGTTCGGGTGGCCAGGACGGCCAGCAGTTCCCGGATCATCTCCGCCAGTTCCTCCTGGCTGAGCCACACCACGCCCTGCCGGTATCCGACACCGTCGGTGAACGGGTCGGCGGTGCCGGTGTCGAGGTAGGCGTTGAACTCGGCCAGCAGGGCGGCCATGGCGGCGGTGAACCCGCGGCGATGGTCCTGCGCCGTCATCGCGGCGCCGTCCACGGGGGTCTGCTCTGCGCGCAGCCGGTAGGTGCGTTCCACGCCGCCGCGTACCCGCTGCTCGCCGGCGACCTCCAGGATGCCGGCGTCGGCGAGGAGGGCGACGTGGCGGTAGACGGTGGTTCTGGGGATCTTGGCCAGGTGCGCGCTCAGTTCGGCGGTGGTGCGGGCGCGTCCGCCGGACAGGGCGTGCACGATGCGCAGCCGCACCGGATGCAGCAGCAGCTCGTTCTGGTCCACGCGGCAACGATCCCACATCTGGTACCGTTCCCAAAATTGGTACAGAAGTGAAGGGTGAGCACATGACGACGGACACGGTCACGACCCGGCTGAGCGCGCAGGCGGTGCGTCCCTTGCGCACGCTCGACCCGGCTGCGCCCACGGACGATCTGGACTGGCTGGACGAGGCGATCGGCGACGCCCGCGTGGTGGCGATCGGTGAGAGCGCCCACTACAACCGGGAGGCCTTCCGGCTACGCGACCGCCTCCTGCGCCACCTGGCCGAGCGGCACGGTTTCGGCGCCTATGCGATGGAGACCGGCTTTGTGGAGGCGCGGCAGGTCGATGCGTGGGTGCGCGGCACGGGCACCGACACCGACGCCGGGCAGGTGGCGGCACAGGGTCTGACGTCCTTGATGGGGCTGTGGACCGAGATGCGCGACCACCTGGCCGGGATGCGCCGCCGCAACGCCACCGCCGCACAGCCGGTCTCCTTCCACGGGATCGACCTGCCCGGCTCCAACGCCTCACTGCTGCCCGGCCTGGACGCCTTCACCGCCTACCTCGCCGACGCCGACCCCGGCTTCACCGTCGATCCGGCACTGCGGCAGACCGCGGCGGCCTTCGCGGCCACCTCGGCGTTCTCCGCCCAGCCCGCTCTGACCGCCTACCTCGGCCTGACCGCCGAAGCCAAGGACGCCCTCACCGCGGGCCTGGCCGACCTGGCGGCCCGCATGGCCGGACGGCGCCTGGAATACCGGCGCCGCACCGGCGACGAGGCCTATCGGCAGGCGCTGCGAGCCCTGCACCTGACCGCCGCGCTCGACACCACCATCCGCGCGATGGTGCGCGGAGACCAGCAGGCCGCCCTCTACGACCGGGACGCCGCCATCGCCGACACCCTCCAGTGGATCCTGGACCGCGAGGACCGGGTCGTCCTGGCCGCCCACAACGGCCACGTCCAGCGCTGGCCGACCGCCTTCCCCGGCGTCCCGGGCGCCACCCCGATGGGCATGCACCTGGCCGACAGTCTCGGCTCGGACTACCTCGCCATCGGCATGACCAGCGGCCAGGGACAGATGCTCAACGTCGGCGCCGACTTCGTCACCGGCACGCTGTTCGCCCCGATGGACCCGCCCCGTCCCGGCAGTCTGGACGCCCTGCTGCACGCCAGCCACGACGGCCCCTTCGCCACCGATCTGCGCCGCCTGGACGACACCGACACCGCCGCCGTGCGCGCCGCCACCTCCCATCGCGCCGGAAACGGCCCCTTCTACGCCGACATCGCCCCCCTCCACGCCTTCGACCTCCTCATCCACCTCCCGCAACTGACCCCCGCCACACCCGACCCCGCCGCTCTGGCCCACGCACCCGACGACGTCCAACGCCCCTTCACCCACTGGGCCAGCACGATCTGACGCACCGCCCTGCGCCAGCGTGCGGTTCAGCGACCGGGCCCCGTTGACCAGTGTCTTCATGGTGTTGACGCTGCCATCGGGACGTCGGGTTCGCCCAGGTCGGCGATGCGCGCGCAGAACTGGTAGCCGCAGATCGCGAACTCGTCGCGGCCTTCGCCCCCGATCGAGCGGCCGCCGACCGGACGCCCCCATGACCGAAACACGGAGGGAGCGCCGTGAGCACCACCCGGCCGAAGGACCAGGGGCGCCGCTGGATCGCCGAGAACCTGCTGCTCGGCAGTGCGCGTTTCCCGAAACCTCGCGAGCGTCCCGCAGTCCGCAGGCGGCTGCGAGGTGAGTTAGGGCGTTGTCCAGTGGCGGAGCTTCTCGGGGTTGCGCACCACCCAGATGCGCTGGATCCGGTCTTCCGCGATCTGGAACGCGAACACCGTCACGACGGCGCCGTCCTGCATCGCCACCAGGCCGGGCTGACCGTTGACCGTGCGCTCCAGGAACGCCATGTCGCCGGGCCTGCGCCGGGCCAGGTCGAGCCAGGCGCGCGCGATCTGCTCGCCGCCCTCGATGGGGCGCGGGAAGGTGACGGCGAGGCCGCCGCCGTCGGCGGTCGCCCTGGCGTCGGGGTCGAGCAGGCGGATGAGGGCGTCGATGTCCTGGGCCTCCCATGCCCGCTTGAACGCCCTGACGACGCCGGCGTGCTGGGCCGCCGGAGTCGCGGAGGGCCGCGCGGCGCGGACGCGGCGGCGAGCCGAGGAGGCCAGCTGGCGGCACGCCGCCGGAGTACGGCCGACGATCTCGGCCACTTCGGCGAAGGGGTGCCGGAAGACGTCGTGCAGGACGAACGCGACGCGCTCGGCCGGGGTCATCGATTCGAGCACGACCAGGAACGCCAGGCTGAGCGACTCGTCCAGGGTGACCCGGTCGGCCGGGTCGGCGGGCGCGCCGCCCGTCCGCCCGCTGATCCATTCCGTGCGCCCGGGAAGCGGCTCGGGGATCCAGTCGCCGACGTAGGTCTCTCGCCTGGCCCGGGCGGAGCCGAGCAGGTTGAGGCAGATGCGGCCGGCGACCGTCGTCAGCCAGGCGCCGGGGGACTCGATGGCGTCCTGCTGCTGCCGGGACATGGCGTACCAGCGGGTGTAGGTCTCCTGCACGGCGTCCTCGGCCTCGGCCAGCGAGCCCAGCAGCCGGTACGCGAGATTCGTCAGGCGGCGCCGCTCTCTCATGATCGCGTCCAGGCCCGGGTCGGGCGTGCCCTGCTCCGGCTCGGATCGGGTGGTCATGGCGCCGTCGCCCCCTCGGTCGTGTCGGTCCTCACCGGTTCGACAGGACGGCGCACCGGAATGTGAGGCGGCGCACCGGCCTCACATCCCGGCGGGCTGTGTTGTCGAACTGCTCAGACCGACACATCATCCAGCGGACAGGGAGCTCGGCGACACCATGACCACCTCGATTCCGGAGACATCGTTCACCGACGCGGCGTCCGGGCAGCGCCTGGAGCGGGCGGCCGCCGCGCTGACCGCGCACGGTTTCACCGTCGAGATCCTCGACGACGCCGCCGCCGCGCGAACCCGGGTCAGGGAGCTGATCCCCGAGGGCGCCGGCGTGTTCACCGGGGCCAGCGAGACCCTCCGCCTGTCCGGCATCGACGAGGACATCAACGACAGCGGACGGTACGACGCCGTCAAGCCCCGCATCCGGGCCATGGACCGCGCCACCCGGATGGACGAGGGCAGGCGGCTGTGCGCCGGTCCCGACGTCGTCGTGGGCAGCGTCCACGCGGTCACCGAGACCGGTTCCCTCGTGGTCGCCTCGGGCAGCGGAAGCCAACTGCCCGGCTACGCGGGCGGCGCCGCCCGCGCGATCTGGATCGCCGGGGCGCAGAAGGTGGTCCCCGACCTGACCGCCGCCCTGCGCCGCGTCGAAGACCACTGCCTGCCGCTGGAGAACGCCCGCGCCCTGGAGGCCTACGGGACGCCCAGCGCCGTCAACCGCCTTCTCATCCTCAACGCGGAATACCAGCCCGGACGCGGCACCGTCCTCCTGCTCCGCGAAACCATCGGATTCTGAACGCCGGGGGTCGTCCGGACGGGCGGCGGCGCACCTCGCGCCGACCGGCTCGGCGGCTCCGCGGCGGCCACGCCCTGTTCTGGGCGCGAAAGCGTTCAGGGCCGCCAGACCCTTCGGTCTGACGGCCCTGTTCGGCCGGTTCACGCTCAGGCCTTGTTGTAGGTGCGCTTGGCCCAGAGGTAGGAGAGGACGGCGAGGCCCGCGCACCAGGCGGTGGCGATGGCGCCGCTGTTGCCGATCGGGGTGCCGAGCAGGAGGCCGCGGACGGTCTCCATGATCGGCGTGAAGGGCTGGTACTCGGCGAACCAGCGCAGTGCGGTGGGCATGGAGTCGGTGGGGACGAAGCCGCTGCCGAGGAAGGGCAGCAGGATCAGGGGCATCGGGGCGTTGCTGGCCGCCTCGGGGGTCTGGGACTTCAGGCCGAGGGCGACCGACAGCCAGGTGATGGACACCGCGAACAGGGTCAGCATCCCGGCGACCGCCAGCCATTCGACGGCGGAGGCGTTCGGGCGGAAGCCGATCGCCAGCGCGATCCCGATGAGGACCGCCATGCCGAAGAGCTGCTGGACGACGCTGGCGACGACATGGCCGGTGAGGACCGAGGCCCGGGAGATCCGCATGGTGCGGAAGCGGGCGACGATGCCCTCGGTCATGTCGGTGGCGACCATGACGGCGGTTCCGGTCGCGGCGGTCGCGGCCGTCATGAGCAGGATGCCGGGGACGACGTAGTTGACGTAGGCGTCGCGGCCGCCGCCGAGGCCGCTCCCGAGGGTGCCGCCGAGCACGTAGACGAACAGCAGCAGGATGATGACCGGGGTGATGATCAGCTGCACGGTCATGGACGGGTAGCGGATCATGCGCTTGAGCTGCCGCCGGACCATGGTGGAGGAGTCGCGCGCGGCGAGGGTGAGGGTGCTCATCGGAGGGCCTCCTTGCTGTCGTCGGTGCCGCCGGCGGTTCCGCCGGTCTCGGGGGCGGCCTCCCGGCCGGTGAGGGTGAGGAAGACGTCGTCGAGGTCGGGCGTGTGCACCGACATCTCGTCGATCTCGATCGAGTGCTCGTCCAGGACGGCGAGCACGTCCCGGATCATCCGGACGCTGCCGTCGCTCGGCACCTGGAGGGTGAACGTGTCGGGGTCGGGGGCGCCGGCGCCGAGGGCCAGCGCGGCGGCGTCGAGCCGGCCCGGGTCGCCGAACCTCAGCTTGATGTGGCCGCCGGGGATGCGCCGCTTCAGCTCCTCGGCAGTGCCCTCGGCGATCAGCCTCCCGTGGTCGAGGAGGGCGATGCGGTCGGCGAGCTCGTCGGCCTCCTCCAGGTACTGCGTGGTGAGGAAGATGGTGACGCCGCTGCGGACGAGGTCGCGGACGATGCCCCACATGGCGCGGCGGCTGCGCGGGTCGAGGCCGGTGGTGGGCTCGTCCAGGAAGATCAGGCGCGGGTCGCCGACGAGCGTCATCGCCAGGTCGAGCCGGCGCTGCATCCCGCCGGAGTAGGTGGAGGCCGGCTTGCCCGCCGCGTCGACCAGGTCGAACTTCTCCAGCAGCTCCTTGGCCTTCCGCCTGCCCTCGGCCTTCGGCAGGTGCTTCAGGTCGGCCATGAGGAGGAGGTTCTCCTCACCGGTCAGCAGCTTGTCGACGGCCGAGTACTGCCCGGTCACCCCGATCGCGCCGCGCACGTCGTCGGCCTGGCGGCCGAGGTCGAACCCCGCGACCCGGACCTCGCCGGCGTCGGCGCGGGTCAGCGTGGACAGGATCTGGACGGTGGTGGTCTTGCCGGCGCCGTTCGGGCCGAGCAGGGAGAAGATCGTTCCTTCGGGGACGGCGAGGTCGATGCCGTCCAGGACGACCTTCTCGCCCTTCTTGTCGCGGTAGGACTTGCGCAGCCCGTTCGCCGCGATGGCCAGGTCGGTCATGGTGCTGCTCCTCGGGGGGTTCGTCAGGGCCGCAGGTCAGAGGCTGCGGGCGGCGATGTCGCCGTGGGAGGTGGTGGCGTGGATGTCGAGCGCGGCGGTGCCGTCGTTCTTCAGGGCGTTGGTGACGCGGCCGTGGCCGGTCCCCGCGTCCAGCGAGGCCGAGACGCCGGCGGCGGCGCCGACCGAGATGTCGCCGGACTGCGTGCTCAGGACGACCTTGCCGCCCGCGGCCTCAGCGATCCGGATGTCGCCCCGCTGGGTGCTGATCTCCGCGGGGCCGTCCAGCCGGCCGACCTCCACGTCGCCGTCGGTGGCGGTGAGGCGGACGCTCGCGGCCTCGTCCACCTTGATCGAGCGGTAGGCGCCGTCGAAGGCGACGTCGCCGAGCCGTCCGACGGCCCGGAACTCGGTGCTGGCCGCCTTCGCCTCGACCTGGGAGCCCGCGGGCAGCTGGACCGTCACCTCGACGGATCCGGAGGCGCCGAGGTACTGGTTCTTCGCCGGGACCGCGATCCGCAGGACCCCGTCGGCGTACTCGACCGCGGTCTGCTCCGCGGCCTTCACGTCGCGCCCCTTGGAGGCGTCGGCGGGCAGGACCTCGACCGCGGTGTCGGCCCGGTCGGCGGCGATCAGCTGGATGCGCCCGGCGGGGACGTCCAGGACGGCGGTGATCGGGGCGGGGGTGTCGAACTTCTGCATCGTGCTCTCCCTGCGGTTCGCCTTGCGGCTCGTCGTTTCTGACATCGCAAAAGCTACGTTGCTTTCCAGATCTACACAACGAGATCTTTGCATTGAAGCAGAGAACATGCAGGTCAGAGCGACATAATCATTGCAACGGTCTATCGCGTAACGCAACATTTCGCTCATCGATCGTTGCAATGCAATGAAGATGAACGCTATGGTGAGGGCGTCGGGCGACATCGAGGGCCCCGCGGGGCGTGAAGGGGGTCGTGATGCCCGGAGGCAGGCTCACGCAGCAGGAACGCCAGCAGATCGCGGTGGGGCTGGCCGACGGCCTCGCCTACGCCGAGATCGCCCGCCGCCTCGACCGTCCCACCTCCACGGTCACGCGCGAGGTGATGCGCAACGGCGGCCCCACCGGCTACCGCGCCGACCTGGCCCAGCACGCCACCCAGCGGCGCACGCAGCGGCGCACCCAGAACGCGCCCACGCAGGCGGCGCCGCAGCCCTACGGGCGCGACGCCGAGGCCGTGCGCGAGTACCAGGAGACCCTCACCACCGTCATGATGACGTCGGGCCTGCCCAAGATGATGGCCCGGGTGCTGGGCTGCCTCTACGTCGCCGACACCAGCCTCACCGCGTCCGACCTCACCCAGCGCCTCCAGGTCAGCCCCGCGTCCGTCTCCAAGGCGGTCACGTTCCTGGCGGACCTGGAGCTCGTCCGCCGGGAGAGCGACGGCCGCCGCGAGCGCTACGTCATCGACAACGACCTCTGGTACCAGTCGATGATCCGCAGCGTCCGCGACAACGACCGCTTCAGCGAGGCCGCCCGCCAGGGCGTCGCCGTCCTCGGCCGCGGCACCCCCGCCGCGACCCGCCTGGAGAACGCCGCCCGCTTCCTGGACTTCGTCGGCGAGAGCCTGACCCGCGCCGTGGAACAGGCCCGCGACGTCCTCAACACCAAGCCCGAAACCCCGGCCCCCACCGCCGAACCGGGCTCGGACCGCGCATAGGGGCCGTCTCACCTCACCACCGCGCGCCGGCTCCGCCTCGCAGCCGGCCGCCGGCTCCGCCTCTCAGCCGGCCGCCGGCCCCGGCCCATGGCGCAGCTCACACGAACGTCCTGTCATAGGGACGGGGGCGGCGGTGTCTCGTGTTCGTCAGGAAGCCCGCGACCGGCTCGCGCGGCACGCCGCACCACGAGTGAGGACGAAGTCATGGCGACCACGAAGGCGTCCGCGCCGCCGGCCGGCTCGCGCCGCTGGGCCGCGCTGCCGTTCATCGGCCTGGCCCAGCTAATGATCATTCTGGACGGGACGGTGGTGAACATCGCGCTGCCCTCGCTCCAGCAGGACCTGCAGATCTCCGACGGCGACCGGCAGTGGATCATCACCGCGTACACGCTGGCGTTCGGCAGCCTGCTCTTGCTCGGCGGCCGCATCGCCGACTACACCGGCCGGAGGCGGACCTTCCTGGTCGCCCTGATCGGCTTCGCCGGCGCGTCGGCGCTCGGCGGCGCGGCCTCCGACTTCGGGATGCTGCTCGCCGCCCGCGCCCTGCAGGGCGGGTTCGGCGCGCTGCTCGGGCCGTCCGCGCTGTCGCTGCTGGCCGTGACGTTCACCGGACCGAAGGACCGCGCCAGGGCCTTCGGGATCTGGGGCGCCATCTCGGCCGCGGGCGGCGCGATCGGGCTGCTGGCCGGCGGGGCGCTGACCGACTACCTGGACTGGCGCTGGTGTCTGTACATCAACATCCCCATCGCCGTGATCGCGGCGGTCGGCGGGTTCGCGCTCCTCACCGAGTCCCGGCGCCCGGGTCCGGCCCGGTTCGACTTCCTCGGCGTGCTGCCGGTCACCGGCGGCCTGGTCGCGATCGTCTACGCCACCGGCCGCGCCGGGTCGGACGGCTGGGGCTCGCCGAAGGTCCTCGGCCTGCTGGCCGCCGGCGCGGCCCTGCTCGCCGCGTTCGCCCTCGTCGAGAGCCGCGTCGCGCAGCCGCTGCTGCCGCCGCGCGTGGTCGCCGACCGCACCCGGGGCGGCGCCTACCTGGCCGTGGGCCTGGCCGTCATCGGGATGTTCGGGGCGTTCCTCTTCCTGACCTACTTCATGCAGGTCGTCGAGGGATACTCGCCGATCAGGACGGGCGTGGCCTTCCTCCCGATGGCCACGGCGGTGCTGGTGTCGGCCGGCGGTCTGGCCACCCGGCTGCTGCCCAGGGTCCCGCCGCGCGCGCTGATCGTCCCCGGCATGCTCGTCAGCGCCGCCGGCATGCTGTGGACGCTCACCCTGGAGCCCGGCACCCCCTACGCCTCCGGCGTCCTGGTCGCGGAGCTCCTGCTCGGTCTCGGGGCAGGCATGATCATGCCGGTGGCCCTCAACTACGCCACCCGCGGCGTCGATCCGGGCGACTCCGGCATCGCCTCGGCGAGCGTCAACACCGCGCAGCAGATCGGCGGTTCGATCGGCGTCGCGCTGCTCAACACCATCGCCACCGGGGCCACCGCGGACTACCTGGCCTCGCACGTCACGGGTCCGGCCGTGGCCAGGCAGGCCCTGGTGGAGGGCTTCGCGGCGGCCGGCGCCTGGTCCGCGGGGATCCTGGCGGTCGGCGCGCTGCTCGTCGCCGTCCTGATGAACACGCCGCGCCCCGAGCACCGGACCGTCCCCGGAGACGAGACCGCCCCCGCGGACGCCGGACCGCTGGACCTGACGCCGGGAACCCCCGCGCACAGCGTCTGACAGGCCTGTAGCGACGACTCCGAGCCACCCGCCGAGACCCCGCGCAGCGGCCCGAGGATCAGGTACCTGATCCTCGGGCCGCTGCGGCGGCGCGTCCACGTGGGTTTCGGGGTCGTCGGCGCGACGGGGGGATCAGGCGGCCAGTCCGCGTAGGACGAGGTCGACCTGGTGCTCGATCGCGCCGGGCGCCGGCTCGGGGACGAGTTGCACGATCCGGATGAGACCGAGCAGCTGGTAGGCGATGTCGTCCGCGGTGACGTCCGGGGCGAGGCTGCGGTCGGCGGCGGATCGCTCGACGGCTTCGCGGCCGACGGTTCTCAGATGGGCGAGGCATCGCTCCAGATCCGCGTCCGAGGGGGATCCTCCCGCGAGCAGGTCGATCATGGCCCGGTTGGCGGCGAGCCGCGCCAGCGTCCTGGTGAAGATCTCGCGCAGTCCGTCGATCGCCGGCCCCCGGGCGGGGAGGCGGGCGACGGCGAGGTCCGCGAGATCGGACCCCGTGATGGCCCGCACGAGGTCCTCCCTGGTGGGGAAGTGCCGGTAGAGCGTGCCGACGCCGACTCCGGCCGCCGCCGCCACCGCGCGCATGTCGACGGAGAGCCCGTGCCGCCGGAACGCGTCCTGCGCGGCGTTCAGGATCCGCTCCCTGTTCGCCGCGGCGTCGCGTCGCTGCCTGCGCCCTTCTGCCATGCCCCGCAGCATATCGATACGGAACATGAGTTCCGTATCGCTGCTAGGCTCTTCCGGAACACGTGTTCCGGAATGATGGGAGTGGGCCGTGAGGACGATCGTGGTCACGGGAGGCACGGACGGGATGGGCGCCGCCCTGGCGCGCCGCCGCCTCGCCGAGGGCGACCGGGTGGTGGTGGTCGGACGCAGCCGCGCCAAGTTCGAGGCGCTGGTCGCGGCCGCGGCGAGCCGGTCCCCTTCGGCGCCGTCCAGGGCCGAGTTCCTCGCGGCCGACCTCTCCCTCGTCGAGGACGGCCGCCGCGTGGTCGACCATCTGCGGGAGGGCTGCGAACGCATCGACGCGCTGGTGCTCGCGGCGTCGTACATCCGCCGGGTCCGGCACGGCACGCCCGAAGGCCACGAGGCGTCCTGGGCCCTGTTCTTCCTCAGCAAGTACCTGTTCGTCACGCGGCTCGCCGACCTTCTGCGCGCCGGCGACAGGCCGGTCGTCGTCAACACGTCCGTCCCGGGCGCCCGCCCGGACGCCATCGCGTTCGACGACCTGGAGATGGTCGAGGGGTTCACCTTCAGACGATCGAACGCCCAGCAGCGCCGGGCGAACGAACTGCTCGGAATCCTCGCCACCGACCGGAACCCGGATCTCGGCTACGTCACCTGGGGGCCCGCGCGGCTCGTCCGCTCCAGCTTCGCCGGCGAACCGGGGCCGGGCATGAAGATCGCTGCCGCCGTCTTCGGGACGCTGCTGGGCCGGCGTCCCGACGAGGCGATCCAGCCGATCTCCGAGATCATCGACGCCCCGTCCCCCGGTCGGGCCGCCTACCGCGGCGCCGGGAGGCGCCCGCTCACCGTCGGCGCCCACGACGAGAAGGACGCCGCACGCCTCGCCTCCGCCGTCGAGGAGAGTCTCTAGTGTCTTCGAGACAGCCCGGCGGCGAAAAGGGTCACGCGGGGTCCGTGCCGGGCGGACGGCCCCGGAGGTAGGCCAGGACGGCGAGGACCCTGCGGTGCGTGTCGTCGGTCTGGGGGAGGTCGAGTTTGGCCAGGATGCTGCGCACGTGCTTGCCCACGGTCGCGTCGGTGACGACCAGCCGCCGGGCGATGGCGGCGTTGGAGTGCCCTTCGGCGATCAGCGCGAGCACCTCGTGCTCGCGCGGGGACAGCGCCGCGAGCGGGTCCCGGCGGCGGCCGATGAGCTGCCGGATGACCTGCGCGTCCACCACCGTGCCGCCGTCCAGCACCTGGCGCAGCGCCGCGACGAAGTCGGCCACGTCCACCACCCGGTCCTTGAGCAGGTAGCCGACCCGGCGGCCGTCGCCGGAGTCCAGCAGGTCGGCGGCGTAGCTCAGCTCGACGTACTGGCTGAGCGCCACGACCGCGAGTCCCGGGTCGGCGCGGCGCAGCCGCACGGCGGCGCGCAGGCCCTCGTCGGAGAAGTCCGGCGGCATCCGGATGTCGGTGATGACCAGGTCGGGGCGGTGGCGGGCGACGGCCGCGAGCAGGGCCCCGGCGTCGTCGACGGCCGCCGCGACGTCGAAGCCGAACCTGGCCAGCAGCCCGGCCAGGCCCTCCCGCAGCAGGACGCCGTCCTCGGCGAGGACTACCCGGACGGGGGTCGGTTCGGTTCGCAAGGGAGCTCCACACGGACGAGGGTCGGGCCCCCGGCGGGGCTCGACACGAGCAGTCTGCCGTCGATCACCGCCACCCGGTCGGCGAGGCCGGTCAGCCCGGTGCCGCGCGCCGGGTCGGCGCCGCCCGCGCCGTCGTCGCCGATCTCCAGGGCGAGGACGCCGCCGGCCAGGCGCGCGGACACCGCGGCCCGGTCGGCGCCGCTGTGCTTGGCGGCGTTGGTGAGCGCCTCGGCGGCGGCGAAGTAGGCCGTGCTCTCGACCTGGCGGGGCAGCCGTCCGGGCAGGTCGGCCTCGACGGTGACCGCGAGCGGGGACCGGTCCGCCAGCTCGCCCAGCGCCGCCGCCAGGCCCCGGTCGGTGAGGACGCGGGGATGGATCCCGTGGACGAGTTCCCGCAGCTCGGTCATGAGCCGCTTGGCCTCGGCGTGGGCGTCGGCGACGCTGCCGGCCGCCGGGGATCCGGGCGGCAGGTCCACGCGGGCGATCCCGAGTTTGAGGGTGAGCGAGAGGAGCCGCTGCTGGGCGCCGTCGTGCAGGTCGCGCTCGATGCGGCGGCGCTCGGCCTCGAACGCGTCGACCAGCCGGGCGCGGGACCGCGCGACCTCGACCAGCTCGGCCTGGAGCCGCTCGCCGGAGCCGTTGCGCAGCAGGGCCCGGGCGAGCGCGCCCTGCGCCGCCGCGACCAGGGCCAGCAGGTACGGGACGGCGGGCAGCAGCACCAGGCCGGCGGCCGCGTAGGGCAGCGCCGCCCCCGCCGTCGCGATCGTCACCGGGCCGAGCGCCATCGGGCCGTCGCCGCCGAGCAGGATCAGCGGGGCGGCCACCGCGCCGAACTCGAAGGCGAACACCGACAGCAGCGCCGTGTAGAGGACGGGGACGGCGGCCGTCAGCAGCACGAAGTAGCCGAGCGCGCGCCAGGTGACCGGCTCGGTGCAGCGGGTGCGCAGCCACGGCAGGACGCCCCGCTCGGGCGGCCGCCGGTGCCCCGGCCCCGCCGGGCGGGCGTCCACCAGGCGGAGCCGGCGCCGTTCCAGCCCGGTCAGCGGAATCGTCGCCGCCGGACCGAGCCCCGCGACCAGCAGCAGGCCCGCGACGGCCGCCGGCGCCCGCTCGCCGAGGGCGGCGTCCGAGGAGGCGGCCAGGAGCAGCGGCAGGCCGAGCAGCACCAGCGGCACGCCCGCCGCGACCGCGACGGCCGCGGTCGACAGCAGGTAGGCGGCGGCGCGCCAGGGCCAGGCCGTCAGCAGGAACCCGCGGCGCCCCATCGCGGCCAGCAGGGTGGGCGGCGGGTCGTTCGGCACAGGCGTACGCTAACCGACCCCGCGACGTGCCCGGCCCCCGCGAACGCAGAGGTAGTGCCAGGCATACCTCCAAGTTGGTGGATCGCCGTGATGCGGCCGGCGGCCCCGCGGCGGTGGGATCGAGGCATGAGACGAAAGCTTTCCGCACGGGTGGCCGCTCCCCTGGCCGGCGTCGCCGCCGCGGCACTGATCGCCGGGCTCGGATACGCCTGGCCCCGTCCCGCCCCGGTCGCGGCGCAGGCGGCGTCCCACCGGACCGCCGGCTGGTCGCAGAGCTGGGGCGCGGCGATGCAGCGGCCGATCGCCGGCGGCGAGGACGAGGGGCCGAACTGGTCGGCGGAAGGCTTCGGCGACCACTCGCTGCGCCAGGTCGTCCGGCTCAGCACCGGCGGCGCGCAGGTCCGGATCCGGCTGTCCAACCGGTACGGGACCCGGCCGCTGCGGGTCGCCGCCGCGGCCGTCGCCCGCTCGGCGGGCGGGGCCCAGGCGTGGCCGGGGACCACCGCGGCGCTGAGGTTCGGCGGCGCGCGGTCCGCCACCGTGGCGCCGGGCGCCGAGACCGTCAGCGACCCGGTGCCGCTGGCCACCGTCCCGCTGGAGAAGCTGGCGGTGACGCTGCGTTTCACCGGGTCCACGGGGCCCGCGACCTTCCACCGCTTCACCACCCAGCCCGCCTACCGCGCCTCCGGCGACCACCTGTCCGACGAGGGCGGCGGCGCCTACACCGCCTCCACCGACGCGCTCTACTACCTGGCGGGCGCGGAGGTCGCCGGCGGGAACGGCACGGGCACGGTGGTCGCGTTCGGGGACTCGCTCATCGACGGCGTCGGAGCCGCGCCCGGCGCCGACGCGCGCCTGCCGGACGCGCTGGCCGAGCGCCTCGCCGCCGACCGCGACCCGCTCGGCGTCGTCAACACGGGCATCGGCGGCAACCGGCTGCGCTACGACTCGGCGTGCGCCGGGGAGAAGGCCACCGCCCGGTTCGCCCGCGACGTCCTGGACCGTCCCGGCGTGCGGGCGGTGATCGTCCACCTGGGCGCCAACGACATCCGCGTCACCCCCGGCGACCCGTGCCTGCGGCCGGGCGGACCGGCGAACGCCGCGCAGGTCATCGCCGCCCAGCGGCAGCTCGTCCGCGCCGCCCGGGCCCGCGGCCTCAAGGTCGTCGGGACGACCATCCTCCCGATGAAGGGCGCCCTCTTCCCCGTGTGGACACCCGAGGTCGAGAGGAACCGCGACGCGATCAACCACTGGGTCCGGACCAGCGGCGCCTTCGACGCCGTCCTGGACGCCGACCGCATCATGGCCGACCCCGCCGCCCCGGACCGTCCCCGGCTCTCGTACGTCTACCAGGACGGGCTCCACCCCAACGACGCGGGCTACCAGGCCCTGGCACGCGGCATCGACCTGCGGGCCCTGCGATGACGGCTCCCGCCCCCGCGCACGCCGCCGTCCCGGTCGCGCCGGTGCAGCTGTACCAGGTGAGCAGGCACTACGGGACGGGCGAAGCGCGGGTGCAGGCGCTCGCCGGCGTCAGCGTGTCCTTCCCCGCCGGATCCTGGACGGCCGTGATGGGCCCCTCGGGTTCGGGGAAGTCCACCCTGCTGCACTGCGCCGCCGGCCTGGACCGGGTGACCTCCGGAAACGTCCTGCTCGCCGGGCAGGACGTCACCCGCGCCCCCGACGCGACGCTGACCGCGCTGCGGCGCCGCTCCGTGGGGTTCGTCTTCCAGAACTTCAACCTGATCGGCTCGCTCACCGCCGAGCAGAACGTCGCGCTCCCGCTGAAGCTGGCCGGCGCCCGCCCGTCGCGCCGGGACGTGCGGGCCGCCCTCGCCGACGTGGGCCTGGCCGACCGCGCGCGGCACCGTCCGCGCGAGCTGTCGGGCGGCCAGCAGCAGCGGGTGGCGATCGCCCGCGCGATGGTGACGCGGCCTTCGGTGCTGTTCGCCGACGAACCCACCGGGGCCCTGGACACCGGTTCGGCCCGCACGGTCCTGCGGCTGCTGCGCCGCATGGTCGACACCGCCGGGCAGACCGTCGTGATGGTCACCCATGACCCCGTCGCGGCGGCGTGCGCCGACGCGGTGGTGTTCCTTTCCGACGGGCGCGTCGCCGACCGCCTGGTGCGCCCGTCCGCCGCCCAGGTCGCCGAGCGGCTCACGCGGATGGAGGGCTGACGGGTGCTGCGCATCTCCGCCAGCACCGTCCGGGACCGCTGGCCCCTGTTCGCCGGGGCGCTGCTGACCGTCTCCCTGGGCGTCGCCCTGGTGCAGTCGTCGGTGCTGGTGCTGGTCTCGACGGGCGAGCCGAAGATCCCGCCGGGCGCCTCCGGCCGGACGGCCGAGCAGATCCGGGAGGGGTACGTCGGGGCCGCCACGCTGCTGGGCATGGCCACACCGCTCGCGATGTTCCTCGCGGTGTTCATCGTGGGCTCGACGTTCGCCTTCGCCGTGGAGCAGCGGCGCAAGGACCTGGCCCTGCTGCGCATGCTCGGCGGAAGCCGTCCCCAGCTGGTCAGGCTGCTGCTGGGCGAGGCGTTCCTGCTGGGGCTCGCCGGCAGCGCCGCCGGGATGCTCCTGGGCGTGCCGGGCACCTGGCTCCAGGCCCGGCTGCTGACCGGGATCGGGCTGCTCCCCGAGGGCTTCTCCCCGCGCTGGTCCCCCGGCGTCCTGCTGATGTCGCCGAGCGTGGGGATCAGCGTCGCGATCTTCGGGGTGCTGTCGGCCTCCTACCGGGCGGCCCGCGTCCGTCCGCTGGACGCCCTGCGCGACGCCCCGCGCGCGACCCGGGTGATGACCGTCGGCCGCTGGCTGTCGGGGGTGTCGTCCCTCGCGCTGACGGTCCTGCTGGTCACGGCCGGGCACGGCGCCGACCTGCTCGGCGCCCTGCTGATCGGGATGGCCGTGTCGATCTTCGGTTCGATCGCCCTCAGCGCGCTGAGCCCCCTCGCCGTCCCGCTGGTCGGCCGGGCGCTCGGGGCGGTCCTGCGCACCGGAGTGCTCGGCGAGCTGGCGCAGGCGAACCTGCGCGACGCGGTCCGGCGCAGCGCCTCGACGGCGGCGCCCGTCATCGTCCTGGTCGGCCTGCTGATCGGCCTGACCGGCGCGCTGAACTCGCTGGCCCGCGCCACCGGCGCCGACCTCGAACGGATCACCGCCGCCGACCTGGTCGTCACCTCGAACGGGACCGCCGCCGCCCGCGTCCCGCAGGTTCCAGGCGTCGCCGTGGCGTCCCCGCAGAGCCAGGTGGAGATGTCGGTGACGTCCCGGCACCGCGTCGAAGGCCGCTCCTACCGGCAGACCCGCTATTCGGGCATCACCGCCGTGGACGCCGCCGCCTACCGCCGCACCCACCGTCTCACCCTGCGCTCCGGTTCCCTGGACGCGCTGCACGGCCGCACCATCGCGATCGGCCCCCAGCTGGCCGCCGAAGGCGTCCGCAGCGGCACCGTCACGGCACGGATCGGCCCCCGCAAGCTCAAACTGCGCACGGTCGCGCGCCTGCCGGAGGTCCTGGAGAACGGCAGCGACAACTTCCTGGTGCCGCGCGACCTCATCCCCGCCGAGATGCTCGCGGACGCGCCCACCGAGACCCTGGTGCAGGTCGCCCCCGGCACATCGCCGCAGGCGGTCGCCGCCCGCATCCGCGCCGCCGGGGGCGGCGAGGTGCGCACCCTCCGCCGGTGGGCGGACGCCAGAGTCGCCGAGCAGCAGCGGGGCACCATGGGGATCATGGCCGTCCTGATGGGCATGTCCGGCCTGTACGCCGCCATCGCGGTCGTCAACGCCGTCGTGATCGCCGCCGCCGAACGCCGCACGGAGTTCGCCGTCGCCCGCGCCACCGGCCTCACCCGCGCCCAGGTCGTCCGGATGGCCGTCATCGAGTCCGCGGCGGTCACCTTCATCGGCCTGTCGCTCGGCGCCGTGGTCGCGGCGGGGGCCCTGGCGGGCTTCTTCCCGAAGATGCACGGCGTGCGGGTCCTGGCCGTGCCGTGGACCTTGCTCGGCCTGCTGACCGCCGTCTTCCTCACCGTCTCCGCCGTCGCCGCCGCCCTGACCACCCTGGCCGCGACGAGACCGTCCCCCACGGCGTTATAAGTCCCGGCCCTCTTCGCTCGCCTGGCGGCTGTGTTCATTCAGTCCCGGCCCACTCCGCTCGCCTGGCGGCTCGCTACGTGACCGGGCCTGGGCGAACGCGGCATCGCTTCGCGATCTGCCCGGTTCCGCTCGCCTCCGGCTTCGCTCCACCGGCCAGTTCACGCGTTCGCGCAGGGCCGAGACCACGTCGAAACAGGCCCTGGACACCACGAACGTGCCCGGGCAAAAAAGGAGTTGAGTGAGGCGGCGTCGCATTGCTACCGTCCTGCTCGGCCGTGAAGACGTCGCTGGGAGGTGAGACCCGTGAACCCTGTCACCCATGGGTGCTCCCTCAGCCCGTCACGGTCCGGCGGCTGACGATCGGTGTCGCCAGGAGCGCCTGAGAATCGAGGCACTCCTGAAGGAGACTCCGATGAACGCAAAGCCTTCTCCATCCGGCCTGAGCGAACACGCGGTGAGAATCACGCGCGTCGCGGACAGGCACTGGCATGCGCTGGACGACGACCTGGTGGTCGGCCGCGGGTATGCCGAGCACCGGCCCGACGGACGCTTGTTCGTCAGCATCGACGCCTGGCACGACGCCGCCTTCGACCAGCTCGCCGAGACGATGCCGGCGGAACTGCCGGCGCCGCTGTACGCGGTGGTCGACGAAGCCGACGCCGAACTGACGGCCAGGTGGCGCCGAGCCGGATTCAGGATCCGGCGCCGCGAGTGGGAGTACGTCGTGCCCACCGACCCGCGCGTCACAGGGCTCGCAGAGGTCCTGCCGCCTCCGGGCGTGACGATCGTGCCCGCCGGCCAGGCGGACGCGGGCCTGCTGCGCGCGGTGGACCGCGCGATCCGTGACGAGGTCGAAGCGACCGTCGGATGGTGGCGGTCGATGCCCGCGGAGGTGCTCCCCCGCCCCGAGGACGACACCATCGTCGACCCGTCGAAGTACGCGGTGGCCGCGGCGCCAGACCGCTACCTGGGACTGATCCGGGTGGTGACGGTGAAGCGGCCGCGCATCGGACTGCTCGCCGTCCGGGCGGGCGAGCAGCGCCGCGGCATCGCGCGGGCCCTGCTGGCCCACGCGCTGGAGGCGCTCCACCGCACCGGTTCCGCCACGGCCTGGGCCGAGGTCCAGGAGTCCAACCAGGCGGCGTCGGCACTGATCGAGGGCATCGGGGCCCGGCCCGTGAGCAGCAACCTGGAGCTGGTCCGATGACGAGGAACAAGCACGGCCTCGAACTTGAGGGCAGGGTCGTCGAGTGCCTGCGCGCCGCCATGTTCACCGTGGAGTTCGAGAACGGCCACCGCGTGCTCGCGCACATCAGCGGCAAGATGCGCCAGAACTACATCAAGATCAACCTGGAGGACCGGGTCCTGGTGGAGCTCTCCCCGTACGACCTGACCCGCGGCCGGATCGTCTTCCGCCACCGCAACTAGCGGCGCCCGGCGCATTCCGCGGTAGCTGATCCCGGGGCCCCGGTCACGGCGCGCTCGCGTGGCCGGGGCTCCGATGATCTCCCCCGCCAGGTCAGGCGGATTCGGTGGGGAGGTCGGCTTCCACCCAGTCCTGGATGCCCTCGCGGTACTTGCGGACGTTGGTGTAGCCGAGACCGGTGAGCCGGTCGGCGACCTGTCCGCTGTTGGCGCACGCCGGGTTGGAGCAGTAGGTCACGATCGCGGCGTCGCGGTCGGGGAGCAGGGTCGGCGCCTGAGCGTCGACGTCGGCCAGGACCAGTTCGAGGGCGCCGGGCAGGTGCTGCTTGGCGTAGTACTCCCCGCCCAGGGTGTCGAGGACGGTCACGCCGCCCGCCTCGATCGCCGCCTTCAGCTCGTCACGGGTGATGAGTGCGGTCATGCCAGTCCCCTCCGAGAAATAGGACTACGGTCCGGTTCACGAAGGACGATACCGGACCGCAGTCCACTTTCAAAGGCCGACAACTGAGCCCGCCCGTTCGGCGAGGTGGGGGGAAGCGCGGTCGCCCTGCCCCCCTCGGCTTCGACATCGGCAGTGGCGGCGGGCTCCGACTTGGGGGCGGCGTCTCTTGGACCGGTCCGATCTACGGGCTGGGGCTAAGGCCGAGACCCGGCGGGCGTCGGCTGCGTTTGGGGACGTGTGCGGGCGCGGAGGAACAGATGCACGGCGACCAAGGGGATGACGCCGAGGGGGTACCAGGCGACATCGATGAGGTCGAACTGGGCTCCCAGCAGTTGGCGCGCGAGCCAGGTGCGTTGGGAGAGTGCCGCGGGTATGGGGGTGAGCTGCGCGAACTCGATGAACCAGCAGTACGCGATCGCGACGCCGCCGGCGGGCAGTGGGGAGATCCGCGGGCGTATGAAGATGACTATCGTGTAGACGATGGCCCCGGAGAAGGCGGCGCCTGAGTACTGTTCGATGGGCCCGTCCATCACGGCGCGGATCGCGTAGGCCGCGCCCGCGAAGCAGGCTGCCGACACCACCATCAGCAGCCGGGTCCAGCGCACTGCGAGTGACATCGCGCAATCCTAAGTGGCAGCGGCGACGACCGGCACTCCGGCCGATTTCAGAAGACCCTGATCTTCACAGAATCCTTCCTCTCTCGATACAGAAGCAGCGGATCTCCTCAGTTGAGAAGTTCCGCCGGCTGGGCCATTTCGGTGCGCGGGTCGATCAGCGGCCGGATGAGCAGTTCGTCGACGCCGGCCTGTTGCAGGGTGGTGATGCGGGCGCGGAGGTCGTCGCAGGTGCCCACCAAGACCAGGGTGTTCATCAGCGAGGGCAGGATCAGGTCACGGTCCTGGGGTGCGATGCGTCCGAGATGGTCCGGGTAGAGCTCGGTGTGCCGGTCGGGTGCGTCGGCGGCGGCCTTCGGACCGAGCGCGGCCACGACGAACTCGATCGGGTCGGCCGTGTTCACCTGCCCTCCAGCGTGGAGGAAACGGACGTCGCGAAGACCGGCGCATGATTGTGACACTTCTACGCGGGCGGCTGACCTGCACCGTTGCGGGAAGACGGGCGCGGGCTTGGGCGGGGCGGCGGACTGCCGGCCTCGCCCGGCTCCCACCCGGCTGCCCGACATCAGGCCGGGGGCAGTCCGCCGGAGGGGTCCCCGCCCAAGCCCGCGCCCGGCGTCCCGTCACCTGCCCAAGTGGGAGCGTTGTTGGTGCCCGGCCCGGTTCATAGTGAACAGGCCGGGTTCGGTGAGCGTGGCGGGATTGATCACCTTGCGGGCGGGAGGCGCACACTGCGACTATCACGACTCATGACGTATGGCAGTGCGATCGGGTGGGGCGTCATCATCGGCGTTTGGCAGATCTTCGTCCACACGCCCAGAAGTCGCGTCTTCTTCATCTACCTCTTCGGCATCCTGGCGGTGGCGTCTGCGGGCTGGACGATCTTCGACTCGGACGGCGAGGGGCTCGACAAGGACGGGCTGAAGGCGGTCGTCCACTTCGGCATCGCCGCAGCGATCGTGTTGGCCTCCCTGCTCTTTCGCATGCTCCTGGGAAAGTCCAACAAGGGCGAGGACGAGGACCGCGAGATCGTCGCCGGGCGCCATTGGGAGGACCTGCCGTGAACGGGATCTGAGCACGTCAACCCGGCTAGGCCGCTCTCAGTCGTTGTCTCAGTTCGCCTGTGTTCAGCGGCATTCACCACCGTCGCCAGCACGGCTCGATCGTGGACACCCCCCGCCTGAGCAGGGAAGACAACCTTGCCTAACTGAGTGCGCGCGGGGTCTGGGCGCCTGCCAAGGCGTTGAGCGACACTGTTGATCGCTTCGAAGCCGGCTTTGAATAGTGATCTTGGTTCGGTTGGATCGGAGAACAGTACGCGGCGGGGACCAGGCTCCCGCCGCGCCCGTTGACGATCCGGGGTGCCACCAGAGCACCCCGGACGCTGAACATCGAACCGGGCCGGTCGGCCTCGCTTAGATCGCGACCAGGACGCCCCTGAGGCGCCCCTCGTAGAGGGCGTGCTCTGACTGCGGCCGCCGGGGCTTCATGCTGAATGACAGCAATGAGTCCGCCTTGGGCTTCCCGAACTTGTAGAAGCCCGGCTCCTCCCTGGGGAATCGATCGCCGAACAGTTGCACGATCTCCTTCTCGGTGCGACGCCCGTTCCGCAGGTACCACGCGTCAGCGTAGAGCCGATAGAGCTCCGCGAGACGAAGTGGCACATCGGGGCGGAGGAGCAAAGCGTCTCGAACTCCCCGGCTCGCAGTTGCGGGAGGTCCCGCATCAGGCGGACCCGCTCCCGCCTTGAGAGCTCGGATCTCCGGGGCACGGTGAGGTGTCGCCGGTCCTGGCCCGGCGGGATGCGGTGTTTGCGGCTCGGCGTGACGGGCGTGGTTCCGGCGGTTGACGCGGCGGTGAACTGGACGATCAGGCGCGCCAACCTGTCAAAGGGTGTGGCACCGCCCATGAGCAAAGCCGTGCCGCATCCTTCTAACGGCGTACCCCGGCCAGATCCCCGTAAGCGACACGCCACGTGCGGGCCGACCTACGGGTGCTGGTGCACGATGGCGAGCAGCCGGCGGCCGTGCTCGCGTGCGGGGCGGACGCTGATCGGGCTCAAAGCACGGCAGCCGGTCGCGGAACTTCGCGCGGGTCGCCGTTGGGAGGGGCCGGGGCGCGCTGGGTGCGTGGCGGCGGACGGGTCGGCGGGAGGGCCGTGACGGCGTCGGCGGGCCGAGCCAAGCGGCCGGATGCCGTCGTGGTCTCGTGCCCGTCCGCACGCCTGGTGACGGTCCCGACCCGACGGAACCGGTTCTGTCACGTCAGCGTCACGCGAGACGATCCAACGGGCGACCGGTCGAGGTCTCGTGGCACCGAGGCCCGGTCCATCTCTGGGGCGAATTCATATACCGCGTTCAGATCAAAGGAAACTGAAACCCCGGCCGGTTGGGTCAATCAGCCAGTACCGAAGCAGTATGAGCTTCGGTCACTCGGCTAACTGATTCACTGTTTGGCCCAAGTGATCGGGGAAGTGCCAACATGAACAGGAGTGCGCAGGTGCGGGCCCTCGGCGCAAATGACATCGCAGCGATCTTGCGTGACCGCATCCTCAGGGAGAACTCGCCGTATCCCCGAGGCTCAGGTTCGCCGGGAGGCGCCGCCCGCACGTATCGCCGAACTGCTCGGCGTCGATCCCAAGAAGGAAGTTCTCGTCCGCGATCGTGACATGTACTCCGATGACGTGCTGGTACAGAAAGCGCCGAGCTACATCCCCGCCAACATCGCATTCGGCACCCAGCTAGAGGACCTCACCCAGCCGCAAGGCGGCATGCTCACGCGCATGAAGGAACTCGGCTATGAGACGGGGTGTCGTTGACCCAGTGTGCAGGCCCGGCCTCTCGGCCCCAGGATCGCGACACGCTCAGCTTGGCAGCCCATCGACTCCGCACGCTGTGTTGTTCCCGCCCTGCCAGTGTTGAGCCCGCCCGTCCGGCGAAATGGGGGGAAGCGCGGTCGCACCCCAGGGGGTCGGGTGCACCCGCTCGCCGGACGGGCGGAGTTCTAGAGGGTCAGCCGCGCCCAGACGACCTTGCCCCGCCCGCGGCTGACCTGCCGATACCCGCAGCCACCCGTGGCCAGGAGCCGAACCATCATCAGGCCCCGCCCGCCCTCGGCCTCGACATCGGCCTCCGGCATGACCGGTGGCGCGTGGGACGGGTCCCACACCCGGAACTCGACGGCGCCGTCCACGAGCGTGACCCACGCCTGGATCTCATGCCCCTCGAGGGCGTGCACCACGGCGTTCGTCGCCAGCTCCGACATGATCGTCCGCCCGACATAGTCGAGATGCGGTAACCCCCACGCCTCGCACGCCTGCGTCACCAACGTCCGCGTCAGATACACGCTCTCGGGATAAGCCCGCCACCGAAGCGCGAACTCGTCCGGCACCTTTGACGGCCGCTTGTCCCGCATGCCCCGAATGCCATTCATCCCCGGACCACCCTTCTCCCCGGAACCCTGCCCACACCTTCCCGTCCCCGGTTACGCTTGTCGCGTTTCGTTCAGAACTTTCAAGACGAAGGATCTTGAATGCCGAAGGCCGACAAGCTAGATCCAGACAACAACCCCTGGCACTGGCTGGCCACTGACCTGCGAATATGGCGCTTAGAGCGCAACCTCTCGCAGGCCCAACTGGCCGATCTCTTAGGCGTCGACGATTCCACGGTTTCGAACTACGAATCGGGCACCACAAATCTCTCAAAAGAGAAGGCAGAAACACTGGATCAACTTTGGAGGACTCGGGGCCACTTTGCCCGACTTCGGCGATATGCCGAATCGGCACATGATCCGAACTGGTTCAATGCTTACACCAGGTACGAGCAGCGGGCCGACGTCATCAGCGTCTACTCCGCCCTGGTGATTCACGCGCTCTTTCAGACCGAGCAGTATGCGCGTGCGCTGATCGAAGGCGCGCAGGTGGTGGAGGACGTCGAGGCCGCGGTCGCCATCCGCATGGAGCGGCAAGCGCTTTGGAGCCGCATCGACCCACCGGAACTGCGCATCTTCGTACGGCAATCAGTTCTCGAAGATCCCGTAGGAGGCCCGGAGGTCATGCGGGCGCAACTCGGTCACTTGCTTGACCTCAGCCATCGCCGAAGGGTGGTCGTCAGAGCGCTTCCCAAGTACAAAGCCGCGCACGCCGGGGTGGACGGATCGTTCACGATCTTAGAGGTAGGCCGGAAAGAGCATGCCTGGTCAGCAGCGGTCGAGGGCGGTCGGCTCGTATCTGATCCGGCGAAGATCAGGAAGTACCGACTACGCTTCGGACTGATAGGGGATGACGCCCTGTCCCGAGACTCGACCCGGAGTCTCCTGCGCGAATTGATGGAGGCCGTGAAATGAGTAGCCCCGAGTGGCGGAAGTCCAGCCGGAGTGGTTCGGGTGCTGACGGCGGACAGGACTGTGTTGAAGTTGCTGCCCTTACAGAAGGACGCGGTATCAGGGACAGCAAGGCACCCGGCACCGGCCACCTCGCCCTCTCCCCCAAAGACTTCGCCCAGCTCATCACCCGCGTGAAGCGCGGAGACCTGGACATCTAACCCGCCCGACAACACGGCGGGCCTCGCCTTCGCCCTACGGTGTGAACCGACCACTCGAAGGCGAGGCCGCCCAGGGCCGTCCCTCCAAACGGAGGCCATGCATTGCAGTGAGCCTTTTTCAGCGGCGGTGTGGGGACTGCTGATCACGTGATGGTCGCGGTCTGAGACCAGATGGCGGGGCGATCCGTCACTCGGGAGCGGGCCATTCCTCGGCCAGGATCGCGTAGGTGAGACCGTCGAGCCATCCCTTGGTGCGGTGGAGGGAGTCTCTCACCGTGTGCTGTTCACGGCGCATCCCGACCCGCTCCATCAGCCGCCACGAAGGTTCGTTGTCATAGAAACAGTCCGCGTGCAGGCGGCGCAGGCCGAGACTCCCGAAGGCGATGTCGATGAGGGCGCGTACCGCTTCGGTGGCGTAGCCCTTGCCGCCGTAGGAGGGATCCAACGTCCACCCGAGCTCTGCTTCGACGCCTTTCGCCTGGTCAGCGACCTCCTCCTGGGCCCAAGCGTCCTGGACCTGCAACATCAGATCGCCGATCACCCGGCCGTCCAGTTCGACGATGAGCAGGTCCGCGAGCCGCCCCTCACGGAGAAAACGCTCACGGTAGTCGTCGTACGTCGTCGTGGCGGCCCCGACCCATTCGTGAATCTCCGGCAGCTGCCGGAAGACCCAGGTCGCGTCCAGGTCGTCGGGGGTGGCTCGGCGCAACAGCAGTCGGTCGGTGGAAATCGGCCAGTCCAGCGTGTCAAGAGGGTGGCGCATGGGCTTCATGCTGACAGGGAGCCGTGGTGACGCCCAAACCCGACTACTGCGGGCGACGTCCCAACAACGACGCGGCGATCGCCGCACTCCGAGCCGTCCCCACCCGCGCGACGAGGGCCGGTGAGACGGTGTCGGTGGTCCAGTAGCGCAGGCGACGGGTGCGCAGGTGCTAGTCGAGCCAGTGGAACCAGGCGTCAAAGATCGTCTGTGTCGAGTTCGCGAGATTGCTCCTGACCTCAAGCCCCTCGGGCAGTGAGCGGGTGAGGAGGTCAGGGCCGATCAGGCTGATGCCGCGTTGATCCAGAAGATCCCTGATCTGGTGAAACTCGTCAGTCCATGACTGATCAGGAGCAGCGATGACCCGGTCGATGTTGGGCGATATCGAACAACTGCTGTCGGGGGTCTGCCACCGGCTGTCCGGCTGCAGAAGGCAGGCGATCGGCGCCAGACGACACAGGAGCACGTTCAGGCACTCGACACTGACCCCGCCGTCCTCGTCGTCTTGCCGAGTGGATCCATCGCGCTTGGTGGCGAAGACGTCGACGTAGGAGGCATAGCCAGAGCCGTAATGATCGAGCTCGGCATACTCCACCACGACCAGCGGCAGACGGTTCAACTCCGCGACCCTCCGTCGGAGGAACCGATCGACGTCCCGCACGTGATCCCAAGCACCTGGAAGCGGCTCGTTGCGGACGGCACGCCGGAGCGTCGCCTCGGACATCAGCTCAGCCAGGTGATCAACCATCAGATGATCATCCCAACGATGGCCAGTGCGTACCCCGGCATTTCCTGGACGGCGATGACACGGCGCCGCATGCCTGCTGACTTCCGCGCTTTCCCGAGGGCCCGGTTCGCTCGGCAACAGCGCGGGTGGTGGGCCTTACCAGCGGTCGACTACGTGGACCTTTGGTGCGTGGAGGGGGTGCGGGGCGGTGGGGAGGGTGTCGCGGGCGTGGTTTCTGATGGCGATCAGCTGGTCGTCCCAGTGGGCCTCGCGTAGTTCGGCGTCGGTCATGCTCAGGCCGTCGGGGTGCCGTCCGATGGCGGCGAGGTGTCCGAGGTGGCCCCAGGCCAGCCGTTCGATCTTCCAGTCCGGCCAGGCCGCCCCCGCCCGCGCGACGAGTCCCGGCGAGAAGGTGTCGGTGGTCCAGTAGCGCAGGCGGCGGGTGCGCAGGTCGATGACCGCGCCGTCGGTCACGGCGTCCTCGGCGGCCAGGGGAAACGGCGCACTGGCGGCCAGGGTGCCGGGAAGGGACTCCCCGTGGTGCGCCAGCAGCGGTCCGATCGTGTTGGACAGCTGCCAGTGCGTGAGGGTCGCGGCGGCGGCGATGACGCTGACGAGGCAGGTCGCGTGGGCGAAGGCGTCGGCGATCAGTTCGTCGTGGCGGACCGTGATCTGGCGGGCGCCCGGGTCAAAGTCGACGAACCAGTAGTCGCGTGACGCCAGGATCACCTCCACGGCCTCGGCCCTTGCCGGTTCGGGCGGAAGGCCGGGGATGATCAGGCGGCGCAGTTCCTCGTCTCCGCCCCAGGCGTAGGCGACGTCCCAGTCCTCCCAGCCCGGCGCCGCCGCCTGGCGCAGGGCCATGCTCTCGCGGTGGCCGACGCCCGCGGGCGGCATGTCCAGCGCGCAACTGTAGAACCGGTACCGGCGCGTGGCCACGTCCAGGGCGATGCCCTGACAGGACCGCGCCGTGTTCGGGTCTCCGATGACGGGCCTGCCGTCGGCCAGGACCCTCTCCACGAGGCCGGCGCGGTCGTCGGCCCCCGTGAGGTGCCACCGGCCGTACTTCTCGTCCAGCTCCCAGCGGGAGCCGTCTTCCAGGCGGACGAGATAAGCGGTCCAGCAACCCATCCGCGAACAGTACTGATCGAGCACGCGACCGCCGGCGCAGGCTCGGTCACGGCTTCCCGGCGCGTGACGGCCGTTCAGACGTGGGTGAGTGCTCGGGCGGAGGCTTCGAGGATGTCGCCCAGAGCGTCGCGGGCTCGGGTGAGGTCGGCTATGCGGGAGTCCAGCTCGGCGTACTGGGTTCTGAGGTGGTCGAGAACGCAGGCCTGGAGCTCGGTGCCGTCGCCGACGAAGCAGGGCATGAGCTCGCGGATGACCTTGGTAGGGAGCCCGGCGGCGAGCAGGGTGCGGATGCGGGCGACCGTGGCGGGGGCCTCGGGATCGTAATGGCGGTGGCCGCCCTCGCTGCGGTGGGAGGTGAGCAGCTCCTGGGCCTCGTAGTAGCGGAGGAGACGGACGGCCACGCCCGTTTCGCGGGACAGCTCCCCGATCTTCACCTCTATGAGGTCTGGCGTTCGCAGGAGGACCTCGACCGGCACAACGCGACCCCACTGCTGCGCGCCTTCATGAACGAAACTGCCCGAGCACATCGAAGGAGCGCCCGAGGCCTACTTCGGCACGATGAGGAGTCCCTATCCGGCCATCGCGACCTGACCGGGCCCGCCACCAGGCGGCTTGACCAGGTGGTTTGTCGTTGTGCCCGGATATCGTGGTGATCATGGCGCAGATCCGCTGCCTCCAGGGCGACGCGACCTCTCCGCAGGCCAAGGGGCCCAAGGTCATCGCGCACGTCTGCAACAACAGGGGCGGTTGGGGCAAGGGGTTCGTCCTCGCGATTTCCAAGCGCTGGCCGGAGCCCGAAGCCGCCTACCGGCGCTGGCACCGCGACCGCGCCGGCAACGACTTCGGGCTGGGCGCGACCCAACTCGTCCAGGTCCGACCTGACATCTGGGTCGCCAACATGGTCGGCCAGCACGGCGTCAAGACCAGCCGGAGCTCCGGGCCGCCGATCCGCTACGAGGCAGTGCAGCAATGCCTCCGCCAACTGGCCGCACAAGCCGCCGAGCTCGAAGCGACCGTCCACATGCCTCGCATCGGCTGCGGCCTGGCAGGCGGACGATGGGACCGCATCGAACCGCTCATCGTCAGCCAACTCACCGACGCCGGTATCGCCGTCACCGTCTACGACACGCCCTGACCCCGAACACCCGTCTCGGCCCTCCAGAAAAATCTGAGATCTCGGTGGCGCGGATGTCGAGAAGGCGGGTTCGGCTCCGTCCCAGGGGCACGAGCGGCCGAGGACGGTCCGCTCGACGGCACCGAGACAGGAGCGACGACCATGGAGCAGCACGAGATCGACGAGATCCTGAACCGCCCGTTCAGCCGGGAGCTGCTGGCCCGCGACGTGACCCGCCTGGCCTACGTCGCCAAGGACGGCACGCCCCGCAACGTGCCGATCGCGTTCGTCTGGAACGGCTCGGAGATCGTCATGTGCACCAGTAAGAACGCCCCGAAGCTGGCGCACCTGCGCGAGCGTCCGGAGGTGGCGCTCACGATCGACACCGAGGTGCACCCGCCGAAGATCCTGCTCGTCAGGGGGCGCGCCGGGTTCGACGTCGTCGACGGAATCCCGGCCGAGTACCTTCAGATGAACGGCAGCTACGCGATGACGGCCGAGCAGCGCGTCGAGTGGGAGGCCGAGGTCCGCTCGCTCTACGACGGCATGGTCCGGATCGTCGTCACGCCGACCTGGGCGAAGCTCATCGACTTCGAGGAGACGCTGCCCACCGCGGTCGAGGAGCTGGTCCGGCAGCGGGCCGAACGCCGGAACGCCTGACCGGAGCGGCCGACGGGAGGAGAAGACGATGGCCAGGTACCTGCTGCTCAAGCACTATCGGGGCGCTCCCGCGTCGGTCAACGACGTGCGGATGGACGAGTGGACCCCGGAGGAGCTCACGGCCCACGTCCAGTACATGGAGGGCTTCGTCGCGCGGCTGGAGGCGGCCGGCGAGTACGTCGAGAGCCAGGCGATCTCCCCTCGGGGCGCGTTCGTCCGCTCCGGCGGCGAGGGCCGCCCGCCGGTCACCGACGGCCCCTTCGCGGAGACGAAGGACCTGATCGCCGGCTGGATGGTGGTCGACGTCGAGACCTACGAGCGCGCCCTCGAACTGGCCGCCGAGCTGTCCGCGGCGCCCGGCGCGGGCGGGAGGCCGGTCCAGGAATGGCTTGAGGTGCGGCCGTTCTTCGCCGCGATGCCCACCGTCACCGAGTGAACACGCCGCTGCTGCGCGAGCTCGTGCCCGCGGTGATCGGTGTCCTGGTCCGCCGCGGCGCCGCCTTCGCGTCCGCCGAGGACGCCGTGCAGGAGGCCGTGATCCGCGCGCTGGAGACCTGGCCGGACGATCCGCCGCGCGATGCGAAGGCCTGGCTCGTCACCACCGCGTGGCGCAGGTTCCTCGACGCCGCCCCGTCCGAGACCTCCCGGCGGGGAAGGGAACTGGCCGTGGAGGCCGAGCCGCCGACGGGACCGGTGCCGGGCGCGGACGACTCCCTGTGGCTCTACTTCCTGTGCGCGCACCCGTCGCTGCCCCCCGGTTCGGCCGTCGCGCTGACGCTGCGCGCGGTCGGCGGCCTGACGACCCGGCAGATCGCGACGGCGTACCTCGTGCCCGAGGCGACCATGGCCCAGCGGATCAGCCGTGCCAAGCGCCGCATCGCGGGCCTGCCGCTCGACCGTCCCGGCGATCTGGCGACGGTGCTGCGGGTCCTCTACCTCGTCTTCAACGAGGGCTACGGCGGGGCCGTCGACCTGGCGGCCGAGGCGATCCGCCTGACCCGGCAGCTCGCCGCCGCCGCCGACGAGCCCGAGGTCGCGGGGCTGCTGGCGCTGATGCTGCTGCACCACGCGCGGCACGCCTCACGCCTCGGCCAGGGCGGACGGCTGATACCGCTCGGTGAGCAGGACCGGTCCCTGTGGGACACCGGACTGATCGCCGAGGGCGTCGCGATCCTTCAGGCGGCGCTGGAACGCGACCGGCTGGGCGACTACCAGGCGCAGGCCGCGATCGCCGCCCTCCACGCGGACGCCCCGAGCGCCGCCGAGACGGACTGGGTGCAGATCGTGGAGTGGTACGACGAACTGCTGCGCCTCACCGACAGCCCGGTGGTGCGGCTCAACCGCGCGGTCGCGGTCGGCGAGGCCGACGGACCGCGGGCCGGTCTGGCGGAGCTGGGCAAGGTGGATTCCGGCCTGCCCCGGTGGATCGCGGTTCGCGCCTATCTCCTCGAACGCGCCGGCGACCTGGCCCAGGCCGCCGAACTGTATGCCGAGGCGTCCCGCGCGGCCACCAGCATGCCGGAGCGCGACCACCTCACCCGCGAAGCGGCCCGGGTGAGGCAGGCCCTGCGCTCGTAGCGGTTCGCCGTGGCGAGCGTCCATCAGCCCGCCGGGTCTTCGTAGCGGGCGGCGACGGCGGCGGCGCGGTCGCGCAGCGAGGTGCGCAACCACTGCGGGGCGAGGACTTCCGCACTGCCGGCGACCTGCCACATCGCCCACACGGCGTGCCTCGAATCCTGGAAGGTCACCTCCAGCCGCAGCCGGCCGTCCGCCTCGGCCTCCTCGGTGAGGACGGCCAGCGCGGTGCCCGCCACCTCGTCCCGCCGCGCCGGGTGCAGCCGTACGAGGACGGCGACCTGGTCGCCGCCCGTCCGGAACCGGGTGCTGCGCTCCTGCCAGGCAAGGCCCAGATCGACCCGCTCCGTCCGGTCGGCGGGTTCGTCGAGTTCCTCGGCGGCCGAGATCCGTGACAGCCGGTACGTGCGGTCCGCGCCGGACCTCGTGGCCAGAAGGTAGCCCTGGCCGCGCACGGTGACCAGGCCGATCGGGTCCACCGTGCGCCATTTGGGGGTCTGGTCCACGGCCGCGTACCGGATGCGCAGCTTGTGTCCGGCGAACACCGCGCGCCGGACCTCGGCCACCACGGCGTCCGGCACCTCCTCAGTGACCTCCCTGCGGGAGAGAAGGTCGGTCTCCGGGTCGATGAGCAGTCGCTGCGCCGCCCCGGCCGCGGTGTCCCGATGGTTCTCGGGCAGGGCGTCGACCACCTTCAGCATGGCCGACGCGAGCGCCGACCCGAGACCGAACGCCTGCGCGCCGCGCCGCGACCCGGCGACCAGCAGGGCGAGCGCCTCGTCGTGGTTCAGCCCGGTGAGCTCGGTCCTGAACCCGGGCAGCAACGCGAACCCGCCGTGCCGGCCGCGTTCGGCGTAGACGGGGACGCCGGCCGCGGACAGCGCCTCGACGTCGCGCAGCACGGTCCGCGTGGACACCTCCAGCTCGCGGGCCAGCACCGTCGCGGACAGCCGGCCGTGCCGGCGCAGCAGCAGCACCAGGGAGACCAACCGGTCCGCACGCATGCGAGAAACCTACCGAATACATGACAAAGGATGTCGTGATTCGTTGGGAGGCTCTGACCAGGACGTCAAAGAGCGTCCACCGAGCCGACGAACCGAGTGGAGCTGATACGGCGATGGAGCGAACGACGGTCAACCCGTGGACGTGGTCGATGGACCTGGGCTACAACCAGGGCGAGGTCGTCTCCGGACAGACCCGGACCCTGTACTGCTCGGGCCAGACCGCGATGAGCCCGGACGGCGAGCCCCGGCATGACGGCGACATGGCGGCACAACTGGCACTGAGCCTCGACAACATGGAGGCGGTGCTGGCCGAGGCCGGCATGTCCCTGGCGAACCTCGTCCGCCTCGGCGTCTACACCACCGATGTCGACCTGCTCTTCCAGCACTACGGCGTCCTGGCCTCCCGCCTGGGCGCCTCCGGGGTGGCGCCGTCCACCACGATGCTCGGCGTGACCCGCCTGGCGATCCCCACCTTGATGATCGAACTGGAGGGGACCGCCGTCGCCTGACCTCTCCGGGCCCGGCGGGCCGCCGGCGACGAAGTGCCTGCTACGTTGCGCTTCATGACAACGTGCGTGCTGGCGCGGGCGTTCGTGAACGCTGAAGGGGACCACGGCAATCCTGCCGCCGCGACTCCGACGGCACCGTCTGGCTGACCGCACCGGCGGCCTGGTCCAAGCCCTGGCGGCACTGCCGGATGGACGACCCCGAGCAGATCGACGCGCTGACCGGGCTGCCCGACGGGGAGGACTTCACCCAGGTCTGGGCCTGGATGGACGAGCCCGTGGGCCGGATCCGGGCCCGCCTGTGGGCGCCGCGCATCGGCAAGGGCGAAGACGAGGCGTGCGGCAGCGCCTCCATGCTGCTGACGCTCAAGCTGGCTCGCCCGCTCGAAGTCCTGCACGGGCGTCACCGCTCGCGCATCCTGACCAGGCCGGTGGACGAAGAACTCGTCGGCCTCGGGGGCCGTTGCGTTCTCGACCCGCCGTCCGCCGAGGTCCAGGCCAAGGTCGACGCCTTCTACGGCCCCGCGTAGGAAGAGAAGCGTCCCGGCTTCGGGCGGCTCGATGCCGCCTTTCGCCGGGACGCCCTGTGCAGGCCCACGGAGCTCCAGCTCAATGGGCCTTGGGATGACTCCTCCCTGTCGTGCGGTCGTCGTCAGACCGCGCCGTTCCTGACCTCAGGCGCCGTCCGCGGCGCCGTCAGGCGATGGAAGGGCGGGCGGACGAGTCGAGCCCGCCGCCCACGACGGGGACGCCGGCCCCGCCCGGCAGAGGGCGCAGCCGGTCCTTGTCGACCTCGGCGACGACGACCTTGTTGCCGTTCACCGCCTCGGCGATCTTGAAGTCGGCCAGGAGGCTGGAGAACCTGCAGGCATCGGCGTCGCTCATCCCCGTGACGGTGACGAGGTAGTCGACGAGCTCCCGGTTGGCGATCCTCATGGCGGCGTAGAGATCCTCGTGGATCCCCGTGCACCAGATGTGATCGTCGCTCTCCGCGCGCGGGTACTTCAGGAGCGCACCCTTGTGCACGATGAACTGGACGGTCACCGCCATCGAGTGCTCGATGGCGGTCTGGTCGACCTCGCCGTGACCCTGCGCGCCGTGGGTGTCGCCGATGTAGAACATCCCGCCCGGCCGGAAGACCGGGAGGTACAGCGTCGAACCCGCGACGAGATCGCGAAAGTCCATGTTGCCGCCCCACCGGTCGGGGGGATCGGCGGAGACGATGCCGACCGAGGCCGGCGGCGCGACCGCCATGATCCCCGCGAACGGCTTGAAGGGGACCTCGACCCCGCCCCCGAAGGGGTAGAAGCGCTGCTCGGGGTCGAGCCGGAACAGGCGGGTGGATCGGCTCTCCAGCAGATCGCCGAGCATCCCGTGGTCCGGCCCGGTGATGTCCACGCCGTAGAGGACCCGCGGCGAGACATCCAGAACGCGGATCTCCAGAACGTCGTCCGGTTCGGCGCCCTCGATGGCGATCGGCCCGGTGAGGATGTGGCCGCTGGACCCTTCCGGGCGTGACATCGACGTCATCTCCAGCAGCTCGGGCAACACCTGGTCGGCGGGCACCCCCAGTGACTTGAAGTAGGCGACCGGCCCTCCGGGGGCGGTCACCCCGACCCAGCTGACGGTGTTGATGGTGACGCACGCACCGGACTCCACCGTCAGTACGGGTTCCGGGTCGGGGGTGGAGAGCCCCCAGCCCGCGGTGTTTCGACTGGTCTCCAGAACGGCCGGCTTCTGCTAGCCGTCCCGGGGCCTGCCGGGCATCTCAGTCATGCGAGACACTCCTTCTCTCGTTTTTCAGGCGCTTGGCCTTGCCGCCTTGTGCGGCCTTGCAGCGGAGACCGTCCGTTTCCCGCCCCACCCGGCAAGGCGAGGAGCGCCGGGCCCGTCTAGGGGCCCGGCGCTCCCGGGTGTCGTGTGCGGGGTGTCAGATGCGGGTCATCGTGGACGTGTATCCACCGCCGCCCGGGTAGACCCATTCGCCGGTGAGGGAGTCGCCGTCAGGGCTGAAGGCGCCCTCGAAGTAGGCGGGACTGCCCTTCGCGCCGCCCCAGATGGTCAGTTTGTCGCCGGTGAGCTCGTAGACGTAGTCGAAGGTGTTGCCGAACGAGTCGTAGTACCGCGACATCACGTCCTCGCCGGCGGGCTCGCCGAACGGGCGGAGGTTGCCGATCACTTCGATGCCGGTGGCGGGCTCGCCGAACTGGGTGAGGTCGACGTGCTGGAGCAGGAAGAAGCCGCCGGGCATCCACTCGTAGCGCACGGTCCCTTCGGCGCCGCCGGTGACCTTCCAGGTGCCGACCAGGCGGTCGAGGGCCCGCACCTCGGCGCTCGGCTGCTCGTTCCCGTTCGGGGCGGTCTCGTTCGGGGCGGTCTCGTTCGGGGCGGTCTCGTTCGGGGCGGTCTCGGACATCGCGTCCTCCTCTGTGTGGATGTTCGCCGGTACCTCGGAGCGGCCGGACGCTTTCGGTCATGGCACAGGTGTGGCGTAGGTCACTTCCCCGCGGTGTCGAGATCCGGGGCCCGGCCCCGAGGTAGCGGCGAGAACCCGTCGTCGAGGAGGAATCCATGGTCTCCGCCACCACCGCCACCGCCCCTTCGGCCCGCGCCGCCCGCCGGACGTCCCGCGCGCTGGCCGCCGGCGCGCTCGCCGGGCCGCTGTTCTTCGCGTCGGCCGTCACCCAGATGGTCCTGCGGGACGGTTTCGACATCACCCGGCACCCGATCAGCCGGCTCGCCACCGGCGGGCCCGGCTGGATCCAGATCGTCACGTTCGTGCTCGCGGGCCTCGGCGGCGTCGCGCTGGCCCACGGGCTCAGGCGCACGATCATCGAGGGGGTCGGGCGGCGGGCGCTGCCCGTCCTCGTCGCGGTCTTCGGGCTCGGCCTGGTCGCCGCCGGGCTGCTCCCGATGGATCCGGAGAAGGGCTTCCCGGTCGGCACCCCGGAGGGGCCCGTCGCCCAGATGTCCTGGCACGGCGTCGCGCACTCGGTCGCGGCGGCCGTCGCCTTCACCGCCCTGGCGGTCGCGGCCGTCGTGATGACCGTCCAGATCGCGCTGAACGGCGCGGTCGCCTTCACCTGGACGACCGTGGTCGCGCTGCGCCTGCGCCGCCGGGACATACACCCGGATTGACCTGGCTATATAGCCGGAACCGCCCGCGCGTCGCCGAACCGAGGGGAGAATCTTCATGAAGTACCTGCTGCTCAGCTACACCCCGGCCGCCGCCTGGGACGCGGGCGCCGCCGACTCCGCGTCGGAGGAGGCGCTCGCCGCGTTCGCCTGGTACCAGAAGTTCGAGCAGGAGCTGACCGAGACGGGCGAGTTCGTCACCAGCGAGGGGCTCGGCCATCCGCTGGTCAGCACCACGGTCCGCCGGGCGCCGGACGGCGTGGTCGCGACGGACGGGCCGTTCGCCGAGCTCAAGGAGGTCCTGGCCAGCTTCGCCGTGATCGACGTGGCCGGCCGGGAACGCGCCGTGGAGATCGCTTCGCGGATCGTCGAGGCGCTCGGCGAGCCGATCGAGATCCGGCCGATCATGGGGGAGGAGTTCACGGCATGAGCGGCGACGTCGAGCACCTGCTGCGCACGGAGGCGCCGCAGGTGCTCGGCGCCCTGGTGCGGCGCTTCGGCCGGTTCGACGTCGCCGAGGACGCCGTGCAGGAGGCCCTGCTGGCCGCCGGCAGGGACTGGCCCGTCCGGGGCGTGCCGGCGGACCCGCGGAGCTGGCTGATCAGGATCGGCTACCGGCGGATGGTCGACCTGCTCCGCTCCGACCAGGCCCGGCGCCGGCGCGAGTACGAGGCCGGTATGGCCGAGCAGGCCATGGGGGACCCGGCCCGCCACGCCGGTCCCCCGCAGGAGGCCGATGACAGCCTCACCCTGCTGATGCTGTGCTGCCACCCCGCGCTGAGCACCACGTCCCAGGTCGCGCTCACGCTGCGCGCGGTCGGCGGCCTGACGACCGCCGAGATCGCGCACGCCCACGGCACGAGCGAGGCCACCATGGGGACGAGGATCAGCCGCGCCAAGCAGCGGCTGGCGCGCGCCGGCGCCCGCTTCACTCCCCCGGCCGCCGCCGACCGGGACGCCCGGACGGCCGCCGTGATGCAGGTGCTCTACCTGATCTTCAACGAGGGCTACACGGCCACGGCGGGCCGCGAACTCGCCCGCGTCGACCTGACGGGAGAGGCGATCCGGCTGACCCGCATGCTGCACGCGTCGCTCCCGGACGACGCCGAGGCGACGGGCCTGCTGGCGCTGATGCTGCTCACCGACTCCCGGCGGCGAGCGCGCACCGGCGCCGACCGCGAACTGGTGCCGCTGGACGAGCAGGACCGCGCGCGCTGGGACCCCGCCCTGATCCGCGAGGGCACCGAGCTGATCGACGGCGTCTGGAACCGCGGCGCGGCGGGCCCGTACCGGCTCCAGGCGGCCGTCGCCTCCGTGCACGCGGCGGCCGCGTCGCCGGAGGAGACCGACTGGCCGCAGATCGCGATGCTGTACCTCTGGCTCGAACGCCTCACCCCCACCGCGCCGGTCCGGCTCAGCCGGGTGGTGGCGGTCGCCCGAGCGTACGGACCGGTCCGGGGCCTGGCCCTCCTGGACGACCTCAACGGCCGGCACCACCTCGACCGCGACCCCCTCACGCGGCAGCGCGAACGCGCGGTGCGCGCCCACCTCCTCCAGATGACGGGCGACACCGCGTCCGCCGCCGCCCTGTACCGCCAGGCCGCCGAGCTGACCGGCAACGAGGTCGAGCAGCGCTACCTGCTCGGCAAAGCCGACCGCCTCACCTGACGCCCGGCGAGGAACGGGCGGCGGCGCTGGAGACGGTCAGGGAATCCGTCGCGCTCATCGCGGCGGACCCCACGTCACGCGACGCCTCACTGGTGTGAGTCGGCCTCTTCGGTGAATTGCAGGACGCGCTCGTTCACCCGGTCGGCGCATTGGCCCGAGACGGCGTGCGTGGCCTCGGGCCACAACTCTGCCCGGACGTGAGGAATCAGTTGCCGCGCTCGCTCGTGGGCGCTGGTGGGGTCGTGGATGACACTGCGGCCGGCGACGATGGCGAGGATCGGCATGCGCAGTGAGCGAAGCTGAGCGTCCTTGAACAGGGCTGGTTGCGGTGTCGCCTTGCGGTATCCGCGCATCGCGGCGTCGATGACGCGGCCGACGGGGTCCGCGAGCGGGTCTGCGCCCTGGCCGTCGATGTAGCGCAGGAAGTGGGGAGTCGCCCGCCGTGACAAGCCCGGGATCAGTGTGGGGATCGTGCGCAGGATCAGGGCGAGCGGCATGCGGGCCAGCGTGTTGACGGGGTCGAGCAGGGTCGCCGATGCCACCCTCCGAGGACGGCGGACGGCCAGGTTGCAAGCCGTCCAACCGCCCATCGAGACACCGGCCAGGTGAGCGCGGGCCAGGCCGAGGCCCTCCAAGGTCTGGTCCAGCCATGCGGCCTGGTCGTCCGCGTCGCGGATGGGGGCCGTCTGGGTGCCGGCGCCTGGTTCGCCCAGCAGATCGACGGAGAAGACGGTGCGCCGCTGCGCGAGCGGCGCGATGTTGGGCTCCCAGGAGACCGTCGTCCCGTTGGCGCCGTGCAGGAGCACGAGCGGCAGGCCGGGGGCGGAACCGAATCGGTACGCGCGGACCTCACCGAACGCCGTGCGCACGTCGTGGGTCCCGACCGGGGACGGCAGGAGCCGCATGCCCTCCGTGTAGGCGGCTCGAAAGCGTCGCTCCGCGGCCGGAGACCTGAACCGGCCGATCCGGTCGGGCATGGCGCACCCCCTCGTCAGCAATATGATCTTATTGCAAAAGGGAGGCGCGCATGCCGAGGCGGGTTGACCACGACCGGCGGAGGGCGGAGTTCGCCGAGGCCGTGTGGCGGGTCGCGGCGGAAGCAGGGCCGGCCGCCGTCACGATGAGCGCGGTCGCCGCCGAGGCCGGGACGTCCGTCGGCCGGATCCAGCACTACTTCCCGGGCAAGGACGATCTCCTCGCCGCGGCCTCCGCGGCTCTTCGTGATCGGATCGACCGGCGCGTCCGGGACGCGGTCGGGCGCGTTCCCGATCCCGCGGACGCGACGGCCACGCTCCACGCACTGCTCATGGCCCTCCTTCCGGTGGACGAGGAGCGCCGCGCGACCGCACTGGTCGGCGCCGCCTTCTTCCACCACACCCTGCGCCATCCGGAGTCGTCCGCCCGCCACCGCCAAGGGCACGAGCTGATCGTGTCCGCCGTGGCGGACCGGCTCCGGCGCATGGGGACGCCGCCGTCCGGCGACGATGTCGAGCGGGAAGCCCGGCTCCTCGTCGCGCTCGTCCAGGGGCTCGCGACCCAACTCCTGCTGGGCCACATCGGCGCCGGGGAGGCCGACGCGATCGTCCGGCGCCAGCTCGTCCGCCTCCAGGCGACCGGCACGCCGCCGAGCCGTGGCGACCGCTCGCCCGCTTGAGCATGTCCTACTTTTTCCTGTAATTGCGTTTTTCTGTAATCGGCGGGAGGGCCGCGGGGTCTCCTCTCACGTGGCCGAGCGGTTCGGTCCGGTGTCGCGGAGGGACGGGGATGGACGGCGGCGAGGAGCGGCTGGTCGCGGCGGCGCAGGCGGGGGACGCGGCGGCGAGGGAACGGCTGGTGTCGGCCTGCCTGCCCCTGGTGTACAACGTCGTCGGCCGGGCGCTGGACGGCCACGCCGACGTGGACGACGTCGTCCAGGACACCATGCTGCGGATGCTGAACGGCCTCGGCGGCCTGCGCGACCCGTCGCGGTTCCGGTCCTGGCTCGTGGCGATCGCGATGAACCAGGTGCGGCGGCGCTGGTCGGCGAACCGGAGGCGTCCCGCCGTCGGCCTGGACGCGGCGCACGAGATCCCCGATCCGGGCGGCGACTTCGTCGAGACCACCATCGTCCGGCTCGGGCTGTCCGGGCAGCGCAGGGAGATCGCCGAGGCCACCCGGTGGCTGGACCAGGCCGATCGCGACGTGCTCTCGCTCTGGTGGTCAGAGGTCTCCGGCCGGCTGACCCGCACCGAGCTCGCCGCGGCCCTGGACGTGAAGCGGCGGCACGCGGCGGTGCGCGTGAACCGGATGAAGGAGCAGCTGGAGACGGGACGCCTGGTGGTCCGCGCGCTCGCGGCGACGCCGCCGTGCCCGGGCCTCGCCGAGCTGACCGCCGCGTGGAACGGGCGGCCGACGCCGGTGTGGCGCAAGCGGATCGCGCGTCACGCGCGCGGATGCGACGCCTGCCGAGCGCACGGGCAGAGACTCGCCCCGGCCGAGGCGCTCCTCGCGGGCATGGTCCTCGTCCCGCCCCCGGCCCACCTCTCCGCGGCCGAGATGGCGAGGTTCAAGCCGTCGGGCGCGGACGCCGCCCTGCACGCGTCGCGCGGCGCCCGGACCGCGGTGATCGCCGGGACGGCCGCTGTCGTGGCGGGCGCCGCGGCCGTCTGGTTCCTCGCCATGCCCGGCGACGAGCGGCGTCCGTCCGCCGCGCCCCCGAGCACGCCCGCCGCCACCCCGAGCCCGACGGCGGCCTCCCCTGAACGGCCGTCGCCCGCCCCGTCCAAGACCCGCCGCTCGCCCAGGCCGCGCAAGACGGCCAAGGCGCCCCTCAGCCCGGGGCGCCAGGTCATCCGGCTCGCCAACGTCCAGCGGGCCCGGCACGGCTGCCGCCCCCTGCGCGAGAATCCGATGCTGACGAGGGCGGCGCAGAAGCACACCGCCGACATGGCCGCCCGCCGCGTGCTCTCCCACGACGGCGGGGGCGGGCAGGACCCGGGGGCCCGCATCACCGCCGCCGGATACCGGTGGCGGGCCTGGGCGGAGAACATCCAGCGGGGCGCCGCCACGCCGTCCTCGGCGGTGTCGAGCTGGATGACCAGCTCCTACCACCGCGCCAACATCCTGAACTGCGGTTACACCGAGATCGGCGTGGGCGTCGTCTCCGGCTCCGGCGGCCCGTGGTGGACGCAGGACTTCGCCTCGCCGCGGTGAGACGTGCGCGCCGGACGGATCCGCGAGGGCCCGCGGCGCGCACGTCTGCGCACGTCAGCGGGTACCGAAGTTCTGCGTCCAGTACGGCGTCCCGGACTTGAGCGCCACGCCCACGCCGATGTTCCTGAACCGGCAGTTCAGGATGTTGGCCCGGTGCCCGGAGCTGTTCATCCACGCGGACATGACGGCGGCGGGCGTCCGCTGGCCGTAGGCGATGTTCTCGCCGTAGGTGGACCAGCGGTAGCCGGCGGCGGTGATCCGGTCGCCGGGGTTCCCGCCGCTGGGATCGGTGTGGTCGAAGAAGTTCCGGGCGACCATGTCCTCGGAGTGGCCCTGCGCGGCGGCCTGGAGCCGGGAGTCGACCGTCAGGGCCCCGCAGCCGTTCTTGGCGCGCTCGGCGTTGGTGAGGGAGACGACCTGCTGGGCGAGCGTGCCGCCGCCGCTGCCGCCGGGAGCCGTGGAACGGGGCGCCGCCGGTGTGGTCGGCCGCTTCTTCACCGGACGCTTCGTGACGTGCTTCGCGGGCTTCCTCGCGACGGTCGAGCGCTCGGCGGTCCTGGAGGCCTTGGGCTTGCCGGCCGTCGCCTTCGGCCCGGCGGAGGACGGCGGGGCGGGCGCGGGCGCCGCGCGGTCGGCGACCGGCTGGGAATCGGCCGGGGCGTCGGAGGAGCCGGAGACGCCGTAGGCGACCCCGGCCGTGAGGGCGAGCACGCTCGCGCTCGCGCCGACGGCGGCCCACCGGCGCCCGCTCGGACGCGTCGCCCGCCCGTAGCTTCCGCGACGCGTCCGGGGGCCCCGCCTCGACCCCGCGTTGTTCCTCTCGCTCACGTCGGCCTGCCTTCCAGATTTCCAGGGATTTGTCGGACACCTGGGAGACCCGGCCGCCGCGCACGGATAACAGAAACCAAACCCGAAATCGGAAAATCATGACTCACCTGCGGAAACGCCCGCCGGCTCACCTTCGGGAGCCTCTTCAACCCGTTCGCCGTGGGGCGCGCGGTGTTCACGCCGTCCAGGCCGGACCGCGTCCACGACCCGGCGGTGAAGAGGGTGCAGGTCTGGCGAACGGTCGTCGGGCTGGTCGCCGTCACGTGGATGCTGGCGTCCTACGGGCTGGCGTCGGATCCCAACGACGTGATGGACGACCGCTTCGCCCAGATCCGGACCACCCTCATCACGCTGGCGGTGACGTTCCCGATCGCCGTCATCGTCTTCGTCGCGGCGGCCCGCCCGCCCAACCGGCGGCTGTTCCTGCGCCGCGCGGTCAAGCCCGCCGGGGCGCTGCTCGCGCTGTTCGTCACACTGGGCGCGCCGAGACTGATCACGGGGATGGGCTGGGTGACCGAGGACACGGACTGGACGGCGTCACCCCGGCGGGTGGTGCTGCTGTTCGCGATCGGCGCCTTCCTGCTGTGGCTCGCCCCGTTCGGGCTCTACGGCATCGCGCAGTCGCTGGTGCACGTCTTCCGGACCGCGGACCTCCACGACATGGTTCCCCCGCTGCTCGCGACGCTGCTCGTCTGTGAGGTCGCCGTCTTCGACATCTTCCAGGGCGCCTACGGCAGCGTCCCGTTCGCGGTGAGGCTGGGCTTCGTCCTGGGGGCCCCGCTGTCCGTCACCGTCGTCGCGATGTAGGAGTTGCGGCGGCTGCGCACCCGGCACGGCATCACGCTGCGCGGCGCGCTCCTGCGCTGAACCGGCGCGGGCAACGCCATCGGCGTTCGATCCCGCACCTCACGCGATCATGACCGCTCCGCTACTGGGACCGTGCCATTTCGCGTGCTCTCATCGCAGTGCGTCCCCCCGATCTCGACCGGCGCCCGCTGCACCGCGTGTGAGAGAAAGGCGGTACGAAGGTGGAACGCGAGCATTACGGCCCCCTTCTGCGGCTCGCCTATCTGACATTGGACGACGGCGACCACCCGCTCCCGCGCGCTCGCCGGGCCGCCGCCGAAGCCATGCGGGTGCGGCGCGGCGGTTACCCGGCCATGCGGGCGCGGCTCGCCGCGATCCTCCTCACGGACCCGCCGGCCGGGCGGCATCGGCTGCACGGTCTCCTCTTCGAGCCGGCACGGATCGCGCCGGGGCCCGTCCGGGCGGCGCTGCCGGAATTCCCACCGCACGAGCGGCTCGCCTACCTGCTGTGCCGCGACGGACTCACCGCTCCCGAGGTCGTCGCGGAGCTGAACGTCCACGTCCCGGTCGGTTTCGGGGACGTGGACCGGATCATCGGCGCCGTGGGCGCCCGGACGGAGATGGACGAGGCCGCGCAGCGAGCCGAGATCGAGGCGTTCGAGCCCGACCTCGTCCGGCTGCGTCCGCCGCTCGCCGTCCCGCGCGCGGGACGTGTCCCCGGGGTGGGGCCGATCGCGGCGGGCCTGGTCGCGGTGGGCCTGGTCGCGGCGGCGCTGCCGGCGGTCGCCGGGGCCGTCCTCACCCGGGCGGGCGAGGGCCACGGCGCACCCGCCGTGATCGGTCCGGGCGCGTGGCGGGCGAGCGGCTCGCCCACCGTCCGCGACTGGCCCTCCCAGGGCGGGCTGCTCGACGACGCGAAGTTGCTGCGGCGGGCGGCGGACGCCTGGCGGGACGACCGCCGCGAACCGCCGGCCGGCCGCGTCGCCGTCCTGTACGCCGGGACGGTGGACGGGGCCTCCCTCGTCGTCCTGCGCGACTCCCCCGGCCCGCGGGACACGCCCAGCGTGGCGCAGTACTTCGAGCGGCGGCTGTCGCGGGGCGTGGAGTCGGTCCGCAAGCTCGGGACGGACGAGGGGCAGCTGGTCATGGTGGGCATGACGTGGCGCTACCTCGTTCCGCCATGGCTGCGCGACGTGCGGGTGGCGGTGCCGTCCGGGCGGTCCCCGTACTGGCGGCCGGTGGCCGTCCGGGACGGGCTGAGCGCACCGCTGCCCTGGCGATGGTTCATGCCGAGCTGCCAGAACTCCCTGGTGTTCCAGATGACGTCGGGGTCGCGGACGGTCACCCAGTTCGCCTCGAACGATCCGCGGTCGGCGGCGCCGCGCGTGTGGTTCCGGGACCCCGCCGAGCAGGGGAGGCGGTCGGGGTGGGCGGCGCTGAACGCGGTCGCCTGCGCGGGGGCGGCGACGCTGAGCGAGTCGGGCGACCTGCGGCTCGGGCGGCTCTGGAGCGGCGAGCTGCCCGACGGCGGCGGCCGCGCGACCCTGCTGACGGTGGACGTGTCCTCTCCGTGGGCCGCCCCCGGCCGCTCGGTCCTGATCTCCGAGGACGGGCGGGCGCTGTCCGGGCGGGGCGGGACGAACAGCGACTACGCCTCGTCCAGCGGCACGGCGGCCGCCGCGGTGTGGTGGCGGTCGCCCCGCCGCTGGCATCTGGTGGCCGCGGCGGGACCGGGCGTCGCGCGGCTGAGGTCGGTCGGCGAGCTGGGCCCCCACGAGGGCGCGGCGGAACGGAGGAGCGGGACTCCCCTGCTCATGGTGCCGGGCCCGCGCGACGGCGCCGAGGCCCGCCTGCCGGGCGTCCAGGTCGTGGCGTACGAGCCGGACGGAGACCGCACCGCGGTCATCCCCCGGTGACCGGGGCCCGGCCGGGGCCGGTCACTTGAGGTTCGCGGCGAGCGTTCCGTCGGGGCCGAACAGCTCCTCGCGCCAGCGTTCCAGCAGCTCGGTGCTGTCGAAGTCGTCCGGGTGGAAGCCGGGCCTGTTGTAGGCGCGCAGGCGCCGGATCACCTCGCGCTTGAGGAACGGCGAGTGCCGCAGCGCGGCGAGGCTGCGGCGCAGCCGTCCCGGACGGTAGGTGGCGGGGTCTCCCAGCAGCGAGACGAACGTGCCGGTGACCATGAGGAACAGGAACCCGGCGCTGATGACCCGCATGGTCCGGACGCGGGTGCGCTCGGTGCCGCCGACCTGCCGGAAGACGTCGAACGCGACGGCCTTGTGCTCGGACTCCTCCAGCGCGTGCCACAGCAGGATCGACCGGACGCCGGTGTCGCCGAGCAGCTCCCGCGCGCGGGGGTCGGTGAGCAGGCACTCGGCGGCGGTCGCGGTGTAGTGCTCCAGCCCGGCGGTGAAGCCGAGGCGGACGATCGGCGGCAGGAAGCGTTCCGCGAGGCCGAGGTCGCGCCTGACGACGGCGGAGATCCTGTGGGTCGGGTAGCCCATCGCGCGCAGGGTCTTGTTGAGCCGGTCGTGCTCGCGGCCGTGGACGACCTCCTGCCCGATGAACCCGCGCACCTGGGCGGCGAGGTCCGGGTCGGTGATCCGGTCGCGGTAGTGCCGCACCGACCGGACGAAGAAGTCCTCGCCGGGCGGGAACGTCGCCGACAGCAGGGCCACGAGGTGGCTCATGACCAGGTCGCCGTCCACGTAGTGGCGGCGCAGGGATCCCTTCGGGTGCTCGAAGGCGACCCGGCGGGTCTGGATGGCGGGCGGGGTCATGCGGACCTCTCCTCGGGCGCGGGGGACGTGTCGGGGGCCGCGTAGACGTAGTCGTCCAGCGGAAACGTGCGAGCGGCCTGCGCGGCCTGCGCCGCACTCGTCGGTCGCAGATAGGGCGTGTCGCCGTGGTGGTCGAAGTAATAGGAGTTCGCGGTCGCGCAGCCGTTGGTCGCCCACAGCGAGCCGGCGAGCCGCTCGCGCATGCGGTTCGTCCAGCGCTCGGTCGGCTCGGGACGCACCTCCACCGATGTCGCGCCCCGGCGGCGGGCCTCCTGGATCACGCGGACGACGTGGGCCGACGTCGTCTCGACGAGCTGGTGCCAGGTGCCGCCGACCCAGCCGTACGGGCCGAACATCATGAAGTGGTTGGGCAGCCCGGGGATGCTGATGCCCTCGTAGGACGCGAGCCGGTTCTCGGTGTAGAACGTCGCGAGGTCGAAGCCGTCGCGGCCCCGCACCGGGGTGCGGCGGTAGACCTCCGGGTCGCTGGCCAGGCGGAACCCCGTCGCGAGGACGATGGCGTCCACGTCGCGTTCGCGGCCGTCCTCGGTGCGGACGCCCGTGGGGGTGACCCGGTCGATGGCGTCGGTGACCAGCGCGACGTCCGGCCGGTTGAAGGTCCTGAGGTAGGTGTTGGAGACGGACGGGCGCTTGCAGCCGAGGCCGTAGCCGGGCGTCAGCCTTCGGCGCGTGCCGGGGTCCCGGACCTGCGTCCGGTACCAGAGGGATCTGGCCAGCCGCGCGCCGCCCTGCGCGAGGTACGGCGCCCTGCCGTGCCCGACGACCAGGTCGACCAGGATCTTCTCGACGCCGCGCGTGGCCGTGCGGCGCACGGCGTCCTGGACGCGCGGCGCGCGCCGGAACAGCCACCGCACCGGGCGCGGGACGGGCGCGTCCAGCTTGGGGCCCACCCAGATCGGGGTGCGCTGGTAGACGTCGAGGCGGGCGGTCCGGGGCGCGATCTCCGGGATGATCTGGACGGCGCTGGCGCCCGTCCCGATGACGGCGACGCGCTTGCCGGTCAGGTCGTAGCGGTGGTCCCAGCCGGACGAGCGCAGCACCCTGCCCGCGAAGTCGTCGAGGCCGGCGATGCCGGCGGGTCTGGGGTCGACGAACGCGCCGATGGCGCTGACGACGAAGCGGGCCGTCACCTCCCCGGCGGGCGTCCGCAGGCGCCAGAGTCCGGCGGCCTCGTCCCAGATCCGCTCGGTGACCTCGGTGCGCAGGCGGACGTGGCGGCGCATGCCGTACCGGTCGGCGAGCCGGTCGAGGTACTCCTTGACCTCGGAGCCCGGGGCGAACACCCGGCTCCAGCGCGGGTTGAGGGCGTAGCTGAACTGGTAGGCCTGTGCGGGCACGTCCACGCCGATGCCGGGGTAGACGTTGTCGCGCCACGTCCCGCCGATGTCTCCGGCGCGCTCCAGGATGACGAAGTCGTCGATGCCGGAGCGCCGGAGCGCGATCCCCATCCCGATCCCGCTCAGCCCGGCCCCGATGATCGCGACCTCGGCGTCCGGCACGGCGTCCGGCACGGCGTCCGGCACGGCGTCCGGCACGGCGTCCGGCATGGCGTCGGGCATGGCGCACCTCCTGTTATTGGAGCACTTGTCGAATATACCGCCGGAGGTCCACCCCGCCAGGTGTCGTCAGGTACACCTCTCGCTCGGGTTCTGGGCCCAGTGCCGCCGGGGGCGCCCGGCGGGAGGCTTGATCACGTTCAGCGGACGAGCTTCCAGGAGGAACCCATGTCGCGGATGTCCCTCACCGCCTCACTCGCCTCGGCCACCGCCCTGGTCGCCGGGGCGGCCCTCGCCGCCGCCCCGGCCGCGAGCGCCGCCCCGTCCCGGGGGGCCCACGGGCTCGACCGGAAGGTGCGGACGGCAGCGGACCGGCTGGTCGCCGACGGCGCGCCCGGCGTGATCGTGATGACCCGCCGCGGCGGACGCGTCTCGCACGTGACCGCGGGCGTGTCCGACAAGGCCACGGGCGCCCCGATGGACCACCGGCTGCAGCTGCGGATCGCGAGCGTGACCAAGTCGTTCACCTCGACGGTCGTGCTCCAGCTCGCCGCCGAGCGCCGGCTGTCGCTGGACGACACCGTCGGCCGGTGGCTGCCGGGGACCGTCGCGGGCAACGGCAACGACGGCTCGAAGATCACCATCCGGCAGCTGCTCGCGCAGACCAGCGGGCTGAACGACTACACGCCCGACCCGCGAGTGATGTCCGACCCCGCGCGGGCCTGGACGCCGGAGGAGCTCGTCGCGATCGCGATGGAGAAGCCGCCGCAGTACGCACCAGGGACGGGCTGGAACTACTCCAACACCAACTACATATTGGCCGGGATGGTCATCGAGAAGGCGACCGGGCGCTCGGTGGGCGCCGAGTTCCAGCGGCGCGTCTTCACGCCGCTGCGGCTGCGCCACACGTCCTACCCGACGACCGATCCCTCGTTCCCCGGCCCGTACGTGCACGGGTACTACGGCGACTACGGGGACGTGAGCACGCAGATCAGCCCGTCCAGCGCGCGGACGTCCGGCGGCATCGTCAGCACGGTCGACGACGTGGCCCGGTTCCACCGCGCGCTGTTCACCGGCCGGCTGCTGCCGGCGAAGCAGATGCGCGAGCTGCGGAACGTCCGGCCCGTCAACGACGACGGGATCGTGGAGGACTACGGCCTCGGCGTCGCCCGCATCAAGTTCTCCTGCGGGTACGCGTGGGGCCACGACGGCGGCTTCCCCGGCTACCGGACCTGGACCTACACCAGCGCCGACGGGCGCAGCCAGGCAGTCATCACCTACAACGAGTCCAAGCTGGAGTACGACAAGGCCTTCCGGGCCGACCTCGCCAAGGCGGCCGACACCGCTTTCTGCGCCTGACCCGGTTCCTTGGGCGGGTGCCACGGCAGCCGCCCGAGGAACCGTCCCGGCGTGGTGCTCGGTTATAAGCAGATGAGCAGCGGACGCAGGCTTTTGTTCCTGCGCACTACAGAAGATGGGGCCCGGCGATCTGCGGGCCGCGGCCGACGGGGCCGGGTGGCCGCTGCCGGACGAGGTCACGCTGGTCGCCGTCGAGCCGGACGCCCCCTGCGTCTGGACGGCGCTGGACGAGGACGTCCTCGCCGAACTGGAGTGCCCGGAGCCGCACCTGCTCCTGCCCGGCCCGTTCACGGCCGGGCGCCGCGCGATGCTGGACGAGGCGCTCCCCGGCCGCCGGATCGCGGTCGGCCCCGCGATGCCGGTCGGCCAGGCCGCCGACGCGCTGCGCTGGGCGCGGCAGGCGCTCGGCCTCGCGCTCGACGGCGTCCTCGCGGGGCCGGTGACGCTGTGCGAGGAGAACCTCATGACGCTGTGGCTGCTGTCGGACCCCGCGCCCGCCGAGCAGCTGACCCGGCGGCGGCTCGGCATCCTGGACGGCATGACCCCGGGCCGGCGGGACCGCCTGACCGAGACCCTGCGGACCTGGCTCGTCACCCGCGGCACCGCCGCCCCGCCCCCGCCCCGCTCCGCCCGGCGGCGGCCCACCGCGCGCCCGCCCGTCCGCGCCACCATCGACATTTGGGATGATTTACGGGTGACCGTCACGAAACGGACCCGCCTGATCTGCGTCGCGGGCGCCGCCCTCGGCACGCTCGGCCTCGGTGCGTGCGACTCCTCCGGCGCGGGATCCGCCGCGAAGTCCGCCGAGGGGCCCGGCACCGCGGCACCGGCGCGTCCCGGCGTGCCCTCGGTGCGGGGCCTGCCCTCGTCGCCGCCCCCGCCTCCCTGCACGCCGGAGGGCATCGCCGTCTCGATGAACGAGCCGGACGCCGCGATGGGCCTGCGGGCCGCGCGGATCGAGCTGCGCAACTGCGGGCGCCTCCCGTACCGGCTGAACGGCTACCCGGCGCTGCGCGTCCTCGACGAGAAGCGGCAGCCGTTCAACGTGACGACCGTGCGCGGCACGCGGCAGGTGAAGGACGCCGGGCCGAAGCCGCTGACGATCCGGCCGGGCCGCACGGCCGAGTTCGTGATCGTCTGGCGCAACACGGTCACCGAGGCCGACACGGTGGCGGTGGCCGGGACCTACCTCGAAGTCCGCCCCGCGCCCGGGCGGCCCGTCGTGATCGTCCCGGCCGACGGGCCGATCGACCTCGGCAACACGGGCCGCCTGGAGGGGACCGCCTGGCGGCTCCCGGCCTCCTGACTCAGCGGGCCGGCGCCTGGACCCTGCCGATGCCGAGCGTGTTCTGCGCGGGCATCAGGCCCGTCTCCAGCACCTTCACCAGGATCGGCATCGTGAGCTGCGCCAGCCGGTCGGCCTTGGCGGCGCCGAGCGTCCGCCACGGCTCGTAGGCGAGGTCGTCGGTCGTCCGCTCCACGTCGTCGCGCAGCTCGCGGCCCCGGTCGGTCGCGGCGCCGTCCGCGTCGACGAGGCCGCGGGAGGCGAGGCGTTCGCGGGCGGCGGCCCACTCCTCGCCGGTCCAGCCGCGGCTCGCGAACGTCTCCTCGGAGGCGGCCCCGACGGCGGCGAACGACACCAGCGCCTCGACCGGGTCGAGCCCGCGGGTGAGCAGGGCGGCCACGTGCCCGTCCCCGCGCTGCTCGCGCAGGATGCCGATGGCGTGCCACAGGGCGAGGTGCGGCTCGTCCGGCCAGGGCAGGTCGGCGTTGGCGGCGGCGATCGGGCGCCCGGCGGTGCTCGCGGCCTCGGCGGCGGCGCGGGCCAGTTCGGCGGCCTCGGCCAGGTCCGCGTCGCCGGCTCCGTCGCCGAGGAGCGACCGGTACGCGCGGTCGACGGCGCGCAAGCGGGCCTCCAGGACGCGGCCGGGCGGCGCGACCGCCCAGGCTGCGGGGACGTGCTCGGCCACCATGCGCGGGCTGAAGCTGTAGAAGGCGGCCGACACGGTCCGGGCGCCCGCGGCGCCGAGCGGCGCGGCGCGCCAGGCGAAGTAGCTCGGCCAGCGCGTCTCCACGTCGTAGCCGAGTTCCCGCGCCTCGGCGAAGACCTCCGGGGCGTACCAGAACAGGGCGTGGAGGGGTTCGAGCTGGTGCCACATCTGCCGTGCGAGGCCGGGGTCCTCCGCCATCACGCGGTCCTCTCTCTCGGGATCACCGCCACTCTATCTTGACATTGCCTAGATTGCGCGGATCGCTCCCCCGGTTCCTCCCGACCGGCCATCCGCCGGGCGGCGCGCTGATCTGGGACGGCGGGACGGGCGGCGCCCCGCCCGGACGGGGATGCGGCACCGCGGGCAGCGTGCGCGGCCGGGACGGCAGGACGGGCGGCAGCTCGCGGGGCTCGCCCGATCCGCGCGGCGTCCGGGCGCGGGAAGCGAGCGGGGCCCGGCGCTCGTGGCGGGGGAACGCGAGCAGCGCCAGCACGGCCAGCCCGACGCCCGCGGCCCGGAGCCCGAACGGACCGGGCTCGCGCGGCCACGGCTCCGCGTACAGCAGCGTGGCCGACAGCAGCAGGTGCGTCTTCGCGGTGACCGTGACGACGGTGACGATGACGGTGAGGCGGCAGCGCTGGAGCCCGATCGACAGCAGCCCGACGCCGAGCACGCCCGCGAGCAGGAACAGGTACGGGTGCGGCGTGGACGGCACGTCCGCCGCCCGGCCCGCGGCGAACATCATCGCCATGCCCTGCCCGAAGACCTCGGTCGCGCCGAGCAGGACGCCCGCGCCGATCCCGTAGGCGATGCCCGTCAGCGGGCGCGCGTGCCGGCCGCCGACCGGGCGGTCGCGCACGCAGAACATCCACAGCGGGACGGCCAGCGAGGGCACGCACACCAGCGCGGCCTTCCACAGCGGCAGCGCGGCGGCGGCCGCCCCGACGCGGTGCGAGGCCGCCCCGCCGTGGCCGGGCCACACCGGCAGCACCGACAGCGCCGCGGTGACCATCGCGGCGACCGTGATGAGGACGGCGAGCCACTCGCGCGAGGTGGGCCGCTCGCCGAAGCCGCTCATCCCGACGGCCAGCAGCGGGACGAGGCCGAGCCCGTAGGCGGGCAGCGTCGCCGCGACGGGCAGGGAGACCAGCGCGGTGGCGCAGAGCCCGAATCCCGCCATCAGCACCGCGAGCCCGGCGAGCCAGCGCGGGCTCCGCACGAGCAGTCCGGCGGCGTGCAGTGGATGGCGGCCCGAGAGCGGGCTCATGCGCCCCGTGGCCGTCTTGAACAGGACGTACGCGACGATGTAGACGGCCTGCGCTGCGCAGGCCAGGACGACCGCGTGCATGGCGCACCTCCCAGGGGTGGGGCCCCAGCGTGACATGAGGAAGGTGTGCGGTGATTCTCGCCGGAAGACGGAGAAGTTCCCGGTTCTGTGCGCCCGGGTGAGTAGTGCCCCACGCGATGGAGATGTTTTTCATGATGTGCGGTTGGAGCGGCGAGTCCTGCCGTAAGCTCCGCCACCTGAGGCCGACCTGGCACGGAAAAGGCCATGATCAAGGCGCCCGTCGCGCCGCCTGGTCGCTCAGCGCAGATGAATGATCGCGGAACGCTTTCCGAACCGAGTGTGGTGATGCAGTGACCGAGAGGATGGAACGGCTCGGCGAACCGATCGGTTTCGCCGGGGAGGGCGACGGCGGCCGCCGCGCCCGCCGCGCCGTCCGCGAGCGCGCCGCGAAGGTCTTCGCGGACGAGACGCTCCTCGACGATGTCGAGCTGATGACCGCCGAGGGCGTCGCCAACGCCGTCCTGCACGGCTCCGGCCTGATCAGCGTCACCATCGCCACCGACGGCGGGCGGCTGCGCGTCGAGGTGTCCGACGACGGCCCCGGCCGGCCCGACCCGGCCGGCCCGCCCCGCCTCGACCACGGCCGCGGCCTCACCGTCATCGACGCCCTCGCCGACGAGTGGGGCCTCGACCAGACCCCGCACCGCACCCGCCTCTGGTTCCTCGTCGACGGCCGCACCCCGCCCGCTCCCGTGTGACCCGTGTGACTCTTGCGACCCGTGTGACCGGTGCGACCCGTCAGGCGGGCAGGGCGCGGCGGAGCACCTTGCCGGTGGGGTTGCGGGGCAGGGCGTCCAGGAAGTGGACGTCGCGCGGTACCGCGTAGCGGGCCAGACGGTCGCGGACGTGGGCGCGGACGGCGTCGGCGCCGAGGGCCTCCCCCTCGCGCAGGACGACGAACGCGGCGGCGCGCTGGCCGAACTCCGCGTCCGGAACGCCGATCACCGCGACCTCCCGCACCTGCGGCAGCTTCTCCAGCACCTCCTCGATCGCACTGGGGAAGACGTTCTCCCCGCCCGAGACGATCATGTCGTCGTCGCGGCCGTGCACGAACAGCCGGCCGTCGTCGTCGAGGTGGCCCACGTCGCCGAGGCTCATCAGGCCGTCGCGCATCTCCTTGGCGTCGCCGCCGGTGTACCCGGCGAACGGCAGCTCGTTCGCGGCGAAGATCCGGCCCGTGACGCCGGGCGGGACGGGGTCGCCCCCGTCGTCCAGGACCGCGACCCGCGTCCCCGGCGGCGGCGTGCCCGCCGTGCCCGGACGGGCGCGCAGGTCGGCGGGCGTCGCGATGGTCACCCAGGACGCCTCCGTCGACCCGTAGAGGTTGTAGAGGACGTCGCCGAACTCGTCCATGAAGGCGCCGGCGAGCGTCACGGGCAGCGCCGAGCCGCTGACGGCCGCGATCCGCAGCGAGGACGTGTCGTGCTCGCGGCGCGCGGCCTCCGGCACGTCCAGGACGCGTTGCAGCATGACCGGGACGGCGACCAGGGCGGTCGCGCGGGTCCGGTCGATCGCGCGGAGGGTCTGCTCGGGGTCGAACCGGGCCCGCAGGACGATCGTGGCGCGCAGCGAGACCGCGATCTGGAGCATCGCGTAGCCCCAGGTGTGGAACAGCGGCGCCTCGATGAGCATCCGCTCGTGCACCCGGTAGGGGATGCGGGACAGGATCGAGGCCAGCGGCGACAGCCCGGGGCGCGAGTGCCGGTCGGCGCCCTTGGGGCGGCCGGTCGTGCCGGAGCTCAGCACGATCGTCCGGCCCGCTCTCTGCGGGGGGCCGATCGGCGCGGCGGGCGCCGTGACGATGAGGTTCTCCAGCTCCGAGGCCGTCCCGCCGGCGGTGACGACCCGCACGGTCCCCGGCACGGCCGCGGCGAAGCCGGCGAACTCCGCGTCGGCGATCACCACCTCGGCCTCCTGCTGCCGCAGGACCGTCACGAGCTGCTCGGTGCTCATCCCGGTGTTCAGCAGGACGAGGTCGCAGCCGCGCTTGCTGCACGCGACGAGCGCCTCGACCATGCCGCGGTGGTTGCGGCACAGGACGGCGACGCGCGGCGCGGCCCCGGGGCGGGAGCCGGAGCCGCCGAGGGCGGCGGCGAGCCGGTCGGTGCGGGCGTCGACCTCGCCGTAGGTCAGCTCCCCGTCGTCGTCGACGATCGCGACGGCGCCGGGGTCGCGGGCGGCCGCGGAGGCGAGCGTCCCGCCGAGCAGGGTGCCCCAGCGGCGCAGGGCGCCGAGCTGGCGGGCGACCCGCAGCGGCGGGCCGGGGCGCCACAGGCCGCTGCGGGCGAACATCCCGCCCGCCCGCGCGGCCGACACCGTGAGGCGCCCGAACTCCGCTCGTCCGCTCATCTGCCGCCTCCGGGGTACGGGGTTGGGGTTACCGACCGTACGGACGGAGGCGTCCGTCCTCTTCTGACTCGGCCCAGCTCTTCGGCCGGGCTTTTGTCAGGAGCCTGACAACGCGCGGCCCTCCGCGGCGGGCACCGGGACGTCCCGCTCCGCGGGATCCGCCGGCGCCCCGAGGTCGAGGCTGTCGCGCAGCGTCACCGGCCTGAGGCACGCCGCCGCGACGATGCCGACGACCGCGATCGCCGCGGAGATCAGGAAGATGTGGCCGGTCGCGTCGCCGTAGGCGGCCCGCACGACCTCCTGGACGGGCGCGGGAAGCGCGCCGATGTCGAGGGTGCCCGCGCCGCCGCCCGAGCCCGCGTTCACTCCGAGCTCGCGCAGCCCGTCGGCGATCCGGCTCGCGACCTGGTTCGCCAGGACGGCGCCGAGCACCGAGACGCCGACCGTCCCGCCGAGGGAGCGGAAGAACGTGACCGTCCCGCTCGCGGCGCCGATCTCGTTCAGGTGCACCGAGTTCTGCACGACGAGGACGAGGTTCTGCATCGTCATGCCGACCCCGGCGCCGACCAGGAACATCGCGGCGCCGATGAAGACGAGCGAGGTCTGGTGGTCGATGGTGGCCAGCAGGCCGAATCCGGCGGTCAGCACGACCGTCCCGGCGAGGATGTAGGGCTTGACCTTGCCGGTCTTGCTGGCCAGGCGCCCGGCCACGGTGGACGCGCCGAACACGCCGAGCATCATCGGGAACGTGAGCAGGCCCGCCTTGGTCGGGCTGTAGCCGCGCCCGATCTGGAAGTACTGGCCGAGGAAGACGGCGCCGCCGAACATCGCCATGCCGACCGCGAGGCTGGCCGTGATCGCGAGCGCGGTGTTGCGGCGCGCCACGATGTCCAGCGGGACGATCGGCTCCGCCGCGCGGGACTCGACCCACACGGCCGCGGCGAGCAGCACCACGCCGGCGCCGGCCATCGCGGCCGTCTGCCAGGACAGCCAGGCGAAGTTCTCGCCGACGAAGGTGACCCAGATCAGCAGCACGCTGACCCCGGCGGCGATGAGCGTCGCGCCCAGGTAGTCGATCTTGACGTTGGGCCGCCGGACGTGCGGGAGGCGCAGGGTCTTCTGCAGCAGCCCGAAGGCCACGACCGCGAACGGCACGCCGATGAAGAAGCACCAGCGCCAGCCGAGCGAGGAGTCGACGATGAGCCCGCCGAGCAGCGGCCCGCCGACCGTGGCGACGGCCATCACGCCGCCGAGGTAGCCGTAGTAGCGGCCCCGGTCCCGCGGGCTGATCATCGCCGCCATGATGATCTGGACGAGGATCTGCAGCGCGCCGACGCCGAGGCCCTGCACCGCGCGGAACGCGATGAGCTGCGCGGTGCTCTGCGCGAACCCGGACGCCACCGACGCCAGGACGAAGATGCCGACGCCCGCCTGGAGCAGCACCTTCTTGTCGTAGAGGTCGGCCAGCTTGCCCCAGATCGGGGTGCTGGCGGTCGACACCAGCAGCGTGGCCGTGACGACCCAGGTGTACTGCGACTGGCTGCCCTTGAGCGCGCCGATGATCTGCGGCAGGGCGGTGGACACGACGGTGCTGCTCAGCATCGCCACGAACAGCACCAGCAGCAGGCCGCTGAGCGCTTCGAGGATCTGGCGGTGCGACATCGGGGCCGATCTCGCGGGGACCTGCTCGGTCAAGGAACGCCTCCGGGTGAAGTGGGCCGCCGGTGGAAGCGGGCCTCTCCGGGTGAAGTGGGAACGAGGGGATCAACTCCCGTCCCGGATACTTTATTCCCACTGCGCAAAATTTCACGCTGGGCAGGTTCTGGCCCGCTAGGCTGGGGCGACCATGGAGAGCACCGGCGGGCTGCGCGAGCGCAAGAAGGAGGCGACGCGACGCGCCCTGCACGAGGCCGCGATGCGCCTCGCCGTCGAGCACGGCCTGGACGCGGTCACCGTCGAGGCCATCGCCGACGCGGCGGGCGTGTCCCGCCGCACCTTCTCCAACTACTTCGCGGGCAAGGAGGACGCCCTTCTCTACGGCGACGAGCAGCGGATGAACGCCGTGCTGGAGACCTTCGCGTCCCGCCCGTCCGGCGAGTCGTCCTGGACGGCGCTGCGCGCCTCGCTGGACTCCCTGCACGCGGAGGCCGGCGAGCTGGACCCCCAGTGGGCCGCGCAGACGCGCCTCGCCCGCAAGCACCCGTCCGTCCTCGGCCGGCAGCTCGCCACCTACGCCGAGTTCGAGCGGTCCCTCGCCGACCTGATCGCCTCGCGCGACGGCCTCCCGCGCCTGCGCGCCCGCGTCATGGCCGGCGCCTTCATGACCGCGCTGCGCGTCGCGTCCCTGACCTGGATCGAGGAGCAGCCCGTCCGCCCCCTCGCCGAGGTCGCGGCCGAGACCCTCACCGAGATGGCCCGCGAGTTCCGCTGACCGGCGGGGCCCGGCCGCTCACGGGCGGGGGATGTTGCGCAGGTTGCTGCGGGCCAGGTCGAGCATCTTGCCGACGCCGCCGGACAGGACGGTCTTCCCGGCCGACAGCGCGAAGCCCTTCACCTGCTGCGGCGTGATGCGCGGCGGGATGGACAGGGCGTTAGGGTCGGTGACCACGTCCACCAGGTAGGGGCCGGGCGAGGCGAGCGCGCGCTCCATCACGGTGCGCACGTCGGACGGGCGCTCCACCCGCGCCGACGCGATGCCGGCCGCCTCGGCGATCGCGGCGTAGTCGACGGGCTCGTGGTCGGTCTCGTAGGACGGCAGGCCGTCCACCATCATCTCCAGCTTCACCATGCCGAGCGACGCGTTGTCGAACAGGATGATCTTCACGGGGACGCGGTGCAGCCTCACCGTGAGCAGCTCGCCGAGCAGCATCCCGAGACCGCCGTCGCCGGACATGGAGACGACCTGGCGTCCGGGCGCGCCGAACTGCGCGCCGACGGCGTGCGGGAGCGCGTTGGCCATGGAGCCGTGGACGAACGAGCCCATCACGCGGCGGCGCCCGTTCGGGGTGATGTAGCGGGCCGCCCAGACGTTGCACATCCCCGTGTCCACGGTGAAGATCGCGTCGTCGTCGGCGAGGTCGTCCAGGACGCCCGCGACGTACTCGGGGTGGATCGGGACGTGCCGGTCGATGTCGCGGGTGTAGGCGGAGACGACGGTCTCCAGCGCCCGCGCGTGCCGGTGCAGCATCTCGTCGAGGTAGGAGCGGTCGTGCTTCTGCTCGACCTTCTCCAGGACGAGCCGGATCGTCTCCCCGATGTCGCCGTGGACCGCGAGATCCAGCGGGGTGCGCCGGCCCGGCTTCGACGGGTCGTCGTCCACCTGGACGGTGTTCCTGCCCGGCAGGAACGGGTCGTAGGGGAAGTCGGTGCCGAGCAGGAGCACGAGATCGGCGTCCTGCATCGCCTCGTGGCAGGCGCCGTAGCCGAGCAGGCCGCTCATGCCCACGTCGAACGGGTTGTCGTACTGGATCCACTCCTTGCCGCGCAGCGCGTGGCCGACCGGCGAGAGCAGCCGGTGCGCCAGCTCGATCACCTCGCCGTGGGCGTCCCGGACGCCGGAGCCGCAGAACAGCATCACCTTCCGCGCCCGGTTCAGCGCGCCCGCGAGCCGCTCGACCTGGTCGGCCGGCGGCCGGACGATCCCCCTGCGGACGAGGAAGTCGTGCTCGCCGGTGGGCTCCGCCGTGTCGCGGCCCGCGACGTCGCCCGGAAGCGTCAGCACGGAGACGCCGCCGAGCCCGATCGCGTGCTGGATCGCGGTCCGCAGGAGGCGCGGCATCTGCTCGGGGGTGACGATCGGCTCGCAGAAGTGGCTGCAGTCGACGAACAGCCGCTCGGGGCGGGTCTCCTGGAAGTAGCCGCTGCCGATCTGCACGCTCGGGATCTGCGACGCCAGCGCCAGCACCGGCGCACCCGACCGGTGCGCGTCGTACAGGCCCTGGACGAGGTGGGTGTTGCCGGGGCCGCAGCTGCCCGCGCACACGGCGAGCCGTCCGGTGGTCTGCGCCTCGGCCGCCGCCGCGAACGCGCCCGCCTCCTCGTTGCGGACGTGCACCCAGTCGATTCCGCGCGTCCGCCGCACGGCGTCCACGACGGGGTTCAGGCTGTCGCCCACCACGCCGTAGATCCGCCGGACGCCGGCCTGCCGCAGCACCTCGATGAACTGGTCGGCGACGGTCGCCATTCGCCTCTCCCCCGCTGAGTCCCCCCGGCACTAGCCTCCGCTCCCGCAATGCCCGATGGCTTACGGCTGACACCGGACATCGGCTGACACCCGCGCCCCACGAGGGTTAAATGGTCAATCCATGAACTAGATCGGGCGGGACGGCGAGCGGATGAGCGCGAGCGCGGGAACATGAGCACCGGCGGCGGGGAGGAACTGGACTTCTGGTCCTTCGTCGATCTCGCGGGGCGGCGGCTCTCGGAGGAGTACGGGTTCCGGCACCGGCTGGCGACGCGGCTGCTGCTGACCCTGAACCGGGCGTCGGCGATCGTCACCTACGACCTGGAGTCCACGGTGCACCGGCCGCGCGGCCACTCCTGGTCGGCGTTCCGGCTGCTGTTCGTGACCTGGCTCGCCGGGCCGCTGGAGCCCGGCCGGGCCGCCACGCTGGCCGGGATGAGCAGGGCCGCCGTCTCCAACCTGAGCAAGACGCTCGTCGCGGACGGCATGCTCGCGCGCACCCCGGGCGAGCGGGACGGCCGGTCGGTGATCCTCGCGCTGACCGAGCGGGGCCGGGAGGCCATGCTGGAGATCTTCGCCGAGCAGAACGAGCGCGAGCGGCAGTGGGCGGACGTGCTCACCGAGACCGAGCAGCGGATGCTCGTCCTGCTGCTGGACAAGCTCATCGCGGGACGCGGGTCGTTCGACGTCCGCGAGCGGAGCTGATCGGGGCCGACTGATCGGGGCCCGACTGATCGGGGCTCGGCCGATTGGGGCCTTCCCCTCGGAGGGAGAACAGCCGTAGGGTCGGCAGAAAGTAGTAAACGCGTTAACCATCGGAGGCGAGGGAGCATGGCCCACTACCGCCGGGTCGGCCACGTGCCGCCGAAACGCCACACCCAGCACCGCCACAGCGGCCACGGGGACGGCGAGGAGCGGCTCTACTTCGAGGAACTGATGGGCGAGGAGGGCTTCTCCTCCGACTCGTCGCTGCTGTACCACCGGGAGATCCCGTCCGCGATCGTCGACTCGCGGGTCTGGGACGTCCCCGACCAGACCACGACGCCGAACCATCCGCTGCGCCCGCGCCACCTGAAGCTGCACGAGCTGTTCCCCAAGGAGACGTGGTCCGGGACCGACGTCGTCACCGGCCGCCGCGTCGTCCTCGGCAACGGCGACGTCCGGCTCTCCTACGTCGTGGCCGCCGCGGACTCGCCGCTCTACCGCAACGCGACCGGCGACGAGATCGTCTACATCGAGTCCGGCACCGCGGCGGTCGAGACCGTCTTCGGGACGATCGAGGCGAAGCAGGGCGACTACGTCGTCATCCCGACCTCGACCACCCACCGGTGGCTGCCGACCGGCGACCAGCCGCTGCGCGCGTACGCGATCGAGGCCGGCGGCCACGTCGCGCCGCCGAAGCGCTATCTGTCGCGCTACGGCCAGTTCCTGGAGAACGCCCCGTACTGCGAGCGCGACCTGCACGGCCCCGGCGACCCCCTCCAGGCGGAGGGCACCGACGTCGACGTCCTCGTCAAGCACCGCACGTCGCGCGGCATCACCGGCACCCGCCTGACCTACGCGCGCCACCCGTTCGACGTCGTCGGCTGGGACGGCTGCCTGTACCCGTTCACGTTCAGCGTCCACGACTTCGAGCCGATCACCGGCCGCGTCCACCAGCCGCCGCCCGTCCACCAGGTGTTCGAGGGCCCGGGCTTCGTCGTGTGCAACTTCGTGCCGCGCAAGGTGGACTACCACCCGCTGTCCATCCCGGTGCCCTACTACCACTCGAACGTGGACTCCGACGAGATCATGTTCTACTGCGGCGGCGACTACGAGGCGCGCAAGGGCTCCGGCATCGGGCAGGGCTCGGTCTCGGTGCACCCGGGCGGCCTCGCCCACGGCCCGCAGCCCGGCGCGTACGAGCGCAGCATCGGCGTCGAGTTCTTCGACGAGCTGGCGGTCATGGTCGACACCTTCCGCCCGCTCGAACTGGGCGAGGGCGGCGCCGCGTGCGAGGACGAGGCGTACGCCTGGACGTGGGCGGGGCGGCGGCGATGACCCCGGTCGCGACCGCTCCGTTCGAGATCCCCCCGTTCGCGCTGGGCCTGTGCGACGACGCCGCCGTCTTCCCGCCGGGGCTCGCGCCGCTGGCCGACGCCGTCCCGGCGCACCGCGACCACCGCGCCGCCCCCTACGCCGCCCTCGTCGGCCCGCTGGTGCTGCCCGCCACCGCGCTCGACGCGCTCTACCCGCTGCTCGGCGGCGGCGAGCCGCTCGACGTGTCGATCACCGCGCCGAGCGGCCCGTGCGAGGCCGCGAAGGCGGTGGGCGTCGCCGCCGACCTGCCCGTGCGGGTGCACGGGCTGGAGGTCGCCGTCCCGTCCGGCATGGGCCCGGAGGAGTTCTTCCGCGTGCTCGGCCGCCCCGGCGCGCCCGTGTACGTCGAGATCCCCCGCGACGAGCGGCGCCCCGCGTTCATCGAGGCGGTCGCCGCGCGCGGCGACCGCGCGAAGTTCCGCACCGGCGGGGTGAAGGCCCACCTGTACCCGGGCCCGGACGAGCTGGCCGCCGCCGTGACGGCGGCCGTGGACGCGGGCGTGCCGTTCAAGGCGACGGCCGGGCTGCACCACCCCGTCCGCAACACCGACCCGGAGACCGGGTTCCACCAGCACGGCTTCCTGAACCTGCTGCTCGCGACCGACGCCGCCCTGGACGGCCGCCCGGACGCCGAGCTCGCCGCCGTCCTCGCCGAGCGCGACGCGCCGTCGGTCGCCGCCCGCGTGGCGGGGCTCGGCGAGAGGCGCACGGCCGCGGCCCGCGCCCGGTTCCTGTCGTTCGGGACGTGCAGCATCACCGACCCCCTGACCGAACTCGCGGACCTCGGGCTGCTCGGGTCCGCACTCCTGGAGACCTCCCGATGACCCGCATCGCGATCCCCGGAGACTCCCCCTTCGGGCTCGCCAACCTCCCGTACGGCGTGTTCTCGACGCCGGGCACGGCTCCCCGCGTGGGCGTCCGCGTGGCCGGCTCCGTCGTGGACCTCGCCGCCGGCCTCGGCGACGCCGTCTTCGCCGCGCCGTCGCTGAACCCGTTCATGGCCCAGGGCCACGCGCGGTGGGTCGAGGTCCGCGAGCGGGTCCTCGACCTGGTCTCCGAGGACGTCCCGGACGAGGCCGTCCACCCGCTCGGCGCGGTGACCCTGCACATGCCGTTCGAGGTCGCCGACTACGTCGACTTCTACGCCTCCGAGCACCACGCGTCCAACCTCGGCCGGCTGTTCCGCCCGGACTCCGAGCCGCTCATGCCGAACTGGAAGCACCTGCCGGTCGGGTACCACGGCCGCGCCGGGACGGTCGTCCCGTCCGGGACGCCGATCGTGCGCCCGAGCGGGCAGCGCAAGGGCGAGACGGCCCCCGCCTTCGGGGAGAGCCGCCGCCTGGACATCGAGGCCGAGGTCGGCTTCGTCGTCGGCACCGGCTCGGCGCTGGGCGACCCGGTGGGCGCGGACGACTTCGGCGAGCGCGTGTTCGGCGCCGTCCTGGTCAACGACTGGTCGGCCCGCGACATCCAGGCGTGGGAGTACGTCCCGCTCGGCCCGTTCCTGGGCAAGAGCTTCGCGACGTCGGTGTCGCACTGGGTCGTCCCGCTCCTCGCCCTGGAGGCCGCCCGCGTCGCCACGCCGCCGCAGGACCCCGAGCCGCTGCCCTACCTGCGCGAGAAGAACCCGTGGGGCCTGGACCTCGACCTCGCCGTCTCCTGGAACGGGCAGGTCGTCTCCCGCCCTCCCTACCGGGAGATGTACTGGTCGCCCGCCCAGATGCTCGCGCACATGACGGTGAACGGCGCCTCGTCCCGCACCGGCGACCTGTTCGCCTCCGGGACGGTCTCGGGCCCGGCCAGGGACCAGCGCGGCGCCTTCATCGAGCTCACGTGGGGCGGCAGGGAACCGGTCACGGTCAACGGCGAGCCGCGCACCTTCCTGGAGGACGGAGACGAGGTCTCGATCACCGCCTCGGCGCCCGGCCCCTCCGGCGCCCGCGTCGGCTTCGGAGAGGTGACCGGACGGATCCTGCCCGCCCGCTGAGTCTCCGGCGGGCGCCGCCCTCGGGGGGCGGCGCCCGCCGGTTCACAGGTCGGCGAGGAACGCGAGCATGGCGGCGTTGACCTGGCAGGCCGCCTCCATCTGGACGAAGTGACCGGCGCCCTCGATGATGTGGACGTTCCGCAGGCCCGGCACCTGGGCCTCCATCCGCTTCAGGGCGTCGGACCCCATCATCTGGAGGACGGGGTCGCGGTCCCCCACGAGGAACAGCGCGGGAACGGTGACGGGCTCGTCCGGACGGTTCTGCTTCTCGTTCCAGACGTGGTCGTAGGCCCGATACCAGTTGAGGCCGCCGGTGAACCCCGTCCGGCGGAACTCGTCGGCGTAGTAAGCGAACTCGTCCTGCGACAACCACGACCATGGCAGGGGCGGAGCTTCGGGGAGCACATCGAGATATCCGTTGCCTTCGCTCGGGTGCCGCCAGATGTCGAGGTACCGGTAACCGCCGCTGAGCGCCCAGAAGAGATTCGCCAGGAAGCGCTCTGGTGCGGCCCTCAACTCCTCGTCCGCGGGCCCCTCCTCCTGGAAGTAGTGCACATGGACGAAGTGCTGCTCGGCCATCCGCGCGTAGATCTCGGTGGGCGGACGCTTCGAGACGGGCATGCGCGGCACGCTCAACTGCATCAGCGCCTTGACCCGTCCAGGGGCCCATTGGGGCACGTCCCAGACGAGGGCGGCCCCGAAGTCGTGGCCCGCGAAGACCGCCTCGTCGATGCCCAGACCGTCCAGGACGCCGACGAGGTCGGCGACGGTGTGCCGCCGGTCGTAGTCCCGCGGGGAGGGCGGTCGGCTGCTGCGCCCGTATCCGCGCATGTCGAGGGCGATGGCGCGGTAGCCCGCCGCGGCCAGGGCCGGGAGCTGCCGCCGCCAGCTGTACCAGAGGCCCGGGAAGCCGTGGCACATCACCACCGGGACGCCCTCGCCCTGTTCGACCGCGTGAAGGGTGACGTCACCCGTGTCCAGCATGTGGTGGCGCTCGGGGAAGCTCATGCCGGGCCCTCCCTCCGGTAGGACGATCCTGAAGCCTCCCGCGCGGCACGGCGTGCCTGTCTCCCGTTCACCGGGACAGCGGTTGGACGGGCGGCCGCTCCGTCGGCGAAGGTCGGGCCACCATGCCGCAGCACCCGAGCCCCGACCTCGCCGCGCGCGTCGCCCGGCTGGAGGCCATCGAGGAGATCAAGGCGCTCAAGCACCGCTACCTGCGGGCCTGCGACGCCAAGGACCCCGAGGGGTTCCGGGCCTGCTTCGTCGCCTCGGGCGCCTCGATCGACTACGGGCGGCTGGGCGCGTTCGACGACGCGGAGGGCATGGTCAGGGTCTTCGAGTCGATCGCGCTCCGGAAGGTCGACGGCGGGAACGCCGTCCTCGACATGCACCACGCGACGCATCCGGACATCACCGTGCACGACGCGACCCGCGCGTCGGGCCGCTGGACGCTCAAGTTCCGCCAGGTGAACCTGGAGGACGGCACCGAGTCGGTCAGCACCGGCGAGTACGACGACGAGTACGTCGTCGAGGACGGCCGCTGGAAGATGGCCAAGTGCCACTTCCACCGCCACTGGACGATCACCCGCCCCCTCGGGCCCGGCTGCCGCGTCGACCAGCCGCCACCCGTCCGGGGCGCCGCGAAGCCCGGCTAGAGTCGCCCCTGACAGGCATCACGGACCGGGTGGGCAGAGTGGAACCGATCTTTCGGACGGCGGCGGCGGACGACGTGCCGGCTCTCGTCGCGCTGGTGGAGAGCGCCTACCGCGGGGACTCCAGCCGCGCGGGATGGACGACCGAGGCCGACCTGCTCGACGGGCGGCGCACCGACCCGGACGCCGTCGCGGCCGTGGTGCGCGACCCGGACTCGGTGATGCTGGTGGCCGAGGTCGGCGGCGCGCTCATGGCCTGCTGCCAGCTGGAGGACCGCGGCGGGCACGCCTACTTCGGGATGTTCGCCGTCAGCCCGTCCCAGCAGGGCGGCGGGCTCGGCCGGCGGGTCCTCGCGGAGGCCGAGCGGCGGGCGCGCGAGCGGTGGGACGCGGCCGAGATGCACATGACGGTGATCAGCCTGCGCGAGGACCTGATCGCCTGGTACGTCAGGCGCGGCTACGCCCGGACCGGCGAGACGAGCCCGTTTCCCTACGGCGACGAGCGGTTCGGCCTGCCCAAGCGCGACGACCTTGAGTTCGAGCTGCTGGTGAAGAAGCTCCCCTGACCCCCTACGGGCGGAACGCCTCGCCGGCGCGACCGGGCGCCCGCGCGTGCCGTTCGAGCCGTGCCGCCGCGTACTCGGGGCCCGGCGCGGCGCGGAGGCGTCCGGCCAGCGCGGTCGCGGCCGCCCGGTAGGACGGGTCCTCGATCACCGTGCGGACGGCCGCCGCGATCTCCTCGGGTCCGGCGCTCTCCCCGTCCAGCGCGATCCCGGCGCCCAGCTCGGCCGTGCGCCGGGCGAGGGCGGGCTGGTCGGCGGCCGGGTTCGGCAGGGCGACGATCGGCACGCCGTGGGCGAGCGCGGCGGTGACCGTCCCGTGGCCCGCGTGCGTCACGACCGCGGCCGCGTGCGGCAGCACCTCGGCGTGCGGCACCCACGGCAGGACGACCGCGTCGCCCGGCACCCGCACCCCGGCGACGTCCGTCGTCGCGCTGGTGACGAGCGCGCGGTGGCGCCCGTCGGCGAGGGCGTCGAGGGTCCGCTGGATGCGCGAGGTCTGGTCCCACGCCGGGCCGGTCGAGAACCCGGCCACCACCAGAGGGCGGGTGTCGTCGGCCGCCCAGGGAAGGCGCGTGCCGGACGGCTGCTGCTCGTCGGGCACCGGCCCGACGTAGTCGAACGACGGCGGCGCCTGGCCGGCGAGCGGGTCCAGCTCCCGGATGCTGGTGCACAGCGGGAGGAACGGTGTCCAGGCATCCCACAGGCTGCCGATCGGCGGACGACCGGCCCGGCCGCGCACCGCGTTCACCGCGGGCAGGAGCATCCGGTCCATCGGGCCGCCCGGCGGGCACAGCGCACCCGGCGCGCTGTGCACCAGGACCGCCGCCGGTGTCGAGGACGCCTCCAGCGCCGCCAGCGCGCCGAACATCAGGCAGTCGGCGACCACCCCGTCATAGGCGCCGCCGGCCAGCAGCCCGGGGACGTCCGCCAGGTGCGCGGGGCAGGCCCACACGGCGTCGACCAGCGCGGGGAGCCACCCCTCGGGCGGCGGCGCGGCCGGATGGCCGGCGTCGGCGCGAGGCAGTGTGCGGAACGCGAGCCCGGCCTCGCCGAAACGGCGCCGCTGCCATCGGTGGCCCGCGACCGTGACCGTGTGGCCCCGCGCCTCCAGGCGGCGCGCGAGCCCGGTCATCGGCCCCTGGTTCCCGGCTCCGTCCCAGGTGAGCAGCAGCCAGCCCGCCATCGTCACACCCCTGCCAGCAGAGATTCGATCATCACCGTCATCGTCGCCTCGGCCTCGTCCCGCGACCGCTCCATGTCACGGCGCAGCAGCTTCCACGTGTAGACGTCGCAGGCGCAGACGAGCGCGTCGACGAGTGTGGCCCGCCGCTCCCCGGGCACCGTGTCCAGCCGGGGACCGAGCTGGCGCTCGACGTGCCGCCGGTGCCGGGTCCTGCCGATCCGGACGATGGGCGCCACCGCCGGATCGTCCTCGTCCGCCAGGTTCCGCACCACCGCGTCCCCGTACTTCTCGTAGTGGTCGAACCACGCCGAGACCGAACCCGGAACGTCCCCCGGCTCGGGCTGCCGCAACTCGGCCCCCATGCCTTCCAGGACCTTCTCCAGGGCCAGCTCGATGAGCCGCGCCCGGCTGCCGTACGCCCTCAGCACCGTCGGAACGCTCACGCCCGCCCCGGAGGCCACGTCCTCCAGCCGGATGTCGGAGCGCAGCCGCGAGCCGAGCAGCCCCACCGCCGCGTCCAGCACCCGCCGCCGCGTCTCGTCCGCCGACCGCGCCCGGGCCGTCATGGTGTAGGACCTTTTCACGATAACCGAGGCTAACATGAAAATGTCGACGCCTCCGGGGTGGCCGCACCCGGTTTGAGGGTTGACGACGGCTACTCGGCTCATCGGCGGTAAAAGCCTCACCGGGTGTCTCAATGACACACTTGAAGGCGTCGATCGATGGGAGGCGGGCGCGTGAAGTTCGTTCTTGAAGTGGACCTGAGTGAGGGCGCCGTCGCCGAGGACGCCGTCGCCGAGCTGGGGCGGATCCTGCGCTACTGGGGCGGGAACGTCCGGCACTACGAGTTGAGGCCCGGGGACGGGTCCGCCGTCTACGACTCGGACCACCGCGAGGTGGGGCGCTGGGAGATCGCCGAGACGCCCGCGTAGCGGGCGCGCCGAAGCGCCCGGCCGGGAGGGGACCGGCCGGGCGCTTCGCGGGGAGCTTCCCGGGAGCAGGGTCAGGTGAGGTTCTTCGGGCGGTATGCCTTGTACTGGCTGCCGCTGGACAGCCCGTACGTGCGGGTGCGGTGGTCGGTGCCGTAGCCGCCGCGCTGCTCGTACGCCCAGTAGGCGGTGTGCTTGCTGCTGGTCCACTTCTCGAAGATGACGACGTGCCGGGTGGTGTTGCTCCCGATCGCGTCGATGACGAGGTCGCCCTTCTTCAGCCGCGACATCGAGATCCGCTTGCTGTAGGTGGACGAGGCCAGGCCGACGGTGTTGGGGCCGGGCCTGGGCAGCCGCAGCGTCATGGACGCGTAGCCGGAGCAGTCGGTGCGGTAGCCGCCGTGCGTCCTCGCCTGGCTGTAGGGGACGCGGCTGCTGGTGTGCGGGTGCCAGGCCTTGGCCCGGGCGATCACCTGGTTCCGGGTGACCTTCGGGACGGCCGCCACCGCGACCCTGGTGCCCGCCGCCTGGAGCTGGACGCCCCGTGCCGGAGCCGGGGACGCGGCGGAGGCGGACACGCCGTACAGGCCGAAGGCGGTTCCGCCGGCCAGCGCCAGGGCGCTGACACCGAGGAGAACGGTCCGAGGGGAAGCCATTGGCAATCCTCCATGAATTGTGCGGGAATTGCGCCCCGTCGGGCGCCGAGTTCGGGGGTGTCGATCGACGCGGCACACGATAGGGATGACCGCACGCCATTCGGCAAGCCCACCGGAAAGGTTGGGACACCGGGACACGCGAGACGCTTCCGAGCTGCGACAACGCCGTCCCAGCAGGGGCTTTCGCGAGACAGCCCGACAACACGAAAGCGCACGGTGATCACATGTGGTGCCCGTCGGAGAACTCTGCGTGATCTCACTTCGAGTCATTTACCGGCGCGGAGGGGACTGGGCATAATGGCCTGCCTGCCCGAGGGAGACGCGCGATGAGCCGAAGACGACCGCCGACTCCGCTGCCCGGCGGCCTGGCCGAGGCGGCACGCCTCCTGCTCACCGAGTTGCGCGGCCTGAAAGAGGAATCCGGGCTCGATCTGCGCGCCCTGGAGCGCAGGACGCACGCGAGCCGCTCGTCCTGGAGCCGCTGGCTCAGCGGCGAGACGTGGATCCCGGCCGACGCCGTCACCACGCTCGCGGACCTGTGCGGCGCGGACGCCCGCCGCCTGGCCGCCCTGTGGGAGGTGGCGGACGAGGCCCGGCGCTCGGCCCCGCCCGCCGCCGACGCGAAGCCCGCCGCCGACGCGGATCCCGCCACCGACGTGAAGCCCGCCGCGGACGGGGGACTCGATGTCACCCTGGAGAGCGCCGACGATCTCGGGGACGGCGAACCCGTGCGCGCCGCGTCGTGGGCCGGGGGGACGCGGTCCCGGCGGCTGCTCTTCCTCGGCGCCGTCGCCGGGTGCACGCTCGTCGCCGGGAGCGCCGGGGTGGCGCTGGGCGCGGGGATGCGGACGCCGCCGGTGGCCGGGGACGCGGGCGCCCGGCCGCCGGAGACGGCCCGGCGGCCCGTCAGGGTGGTCAGCCGCCACGGCGTCCCGGTCCGGGCGCGGTCCTGGCATCCGCGCACCGCCCGCCGGGTGCCCTACGACCAGAACGCCGGCTTCCGGGGCTACCGGACCGACGGCTCGGGGTACGCGTCCATGGCGCTCGGGCTGCCGAAGCCCGGCCCCAACTCGGCGCTCCTGGAGTCGTCCTACTGCCGCCGGATCCCGATGGCGTCGCTGCTCCCCGGCGACCTCGTGATCAAGGCGAGCGGCGGCGCCGACGTGCGCGAGGTCGTGGTCTTCGAGCGGTGGACGAGTCCCGCGCGCCGCGCCTACTGGGCCTACCAGCAGCGCCGCGGATACGGCACCGACCACCTGACCCGCAGGGACGGCCTCGCGTCCGGCGCCGACCACCACGGCTGCCGCCCCTGCAACGTCCAGGACGACCCGGTCGGCTGACCTCGCCGCCCTCCGCCGGACGCGTCAGGAGCGGGACGGCACCAGCCTGAAGGCCACGAAGGCGGGAGACTGCTCCAGCCTGGCGTGGTCTTCGGGGTGGCGGTCGGCCATCTCGGGGGCGGGGCGCGGCTCCAGCAGCTCCTCGATGAGGAACCCGGCCGCGCGGAACTCGGCGCAGATCGCCGTCAGGGGGCGCCGCCACGCCCGGATCGGCCAGTCCCGTTCGGGGCTCAGCGACTCCTCCACCGGCTCCTCGCGGAAGTAGGAGCCGCCCAGGCGCAGCCATCCCGCCATCGGGTGCTCCGTGGAAAGGACGACCGCTCCGCCGGGGGCCAGGATGCGGCGGAACTCCTTCAGCAGCGCGACCCGGTCGTCGAAGTAGTGCAGGGCCAGCGCGAGGACCACCAGGTCGACGGAACCGTCCGGCATCCAGGCCACGGGAGTGGACAGGTCGTGGACGCGCAGGTCGGCGCGGCCTCCGGTGCGTTCCAGCGCCATGCCGACGAAGGTGGGGCTGACGTCGCAGCCGGCGACGCGGGCGCCGCGGCGGAGCAGTTCCCGTGCGTAGAGGCCGGGACCGCACGCGGCGTCGAACACGGTCAGGCCGGTCACGTCCCCGGCGAGGCCGAGCACGGCGGGACGGTCGTAGAGGGCGTTGTAGGAACTGTCCTCGGCATGGACGGCGTACTCGTGGGCGAAGCGCTCGTACATGCTCCCGATCGTGCCAGAAAGATCAACCATTCATGTCAGGAGAACGACCGGTTCATGTCAGATGGCCGGAGCCTCCGGCAGGGGGGAGGCGGACGACTCGCTCCGGGCGTCCTCCCGGTGGGCCTCCCGGTGGGCGGCGCGCTGGGCCTCCCGGTGGGCGGCGCGTGACTCTTCGGCGAGGCGGTCGAACTGCGCGACGCGCTCCTCGTCGCGGGTGAGGTTCTCGCCGGTGGACGGGTCGAACATGTGCGCCCGCGTCGTGTCGATCCACAGCTCCGCCTCGCGCGCCGGCGCGATCATGCTGGCCGCGTCCAGCGCCACGACCGCCTGGGTCCGCAGCTGGTCGCCGTCGAGCTCCCGCGACAGGTCCCGCAGCCGGGCCGCGAGATCCTCGGGCGCCTCGTACGGGACGTAGGCGTACAGCTCGTTGCCCAGCCACTCGGTCACGTCCACCCGGACCCGCACGAGGCTGCCGCGCGCCCGCTTCTCCTCGCCGACGAGCGAGGCGTCCTCGACGTGCTCCGGGCGGATCCCGACGAGCACGATCGACCGGTCGCCGATCGCGGCGGCCTTGCGCCCGTCGCGCAGCTCGAACCGCCCGAGCGGCGTCTCCAGGAGCACGACGTCGCCGGAGCGGTCCACGGACGCGGGCAGGAAGTTCATCGACGGCGACCCGATGAACCCGGCCACGAACAGGTCGACCGGCTCCTCGTACAGCTCGCGCGGGCTCCCCACCTGCTGCAGGACTCCCCTGCGCAGCACCGCGACCCGGTCGCCGAGCGTCATCGCCTCGGTCTGGTCGTGCGTCACGTACACGGTGGTGACGCCGAGGCGCCGCTGGAGCCGGGAGATCTCGGTGCGCATCTGCCCGCGCAGCTTGGCGTCCAGGTTCGACAGCGGCTCGTCGAACAGGAACGCGTCCGCCCGCCGGACCATCGCGCGGCCCATCGCGACCCGCTGCCGCTGCCCGCCGGACAGGTTCGCGGGCTTGCGGTCCAGGTGCTCGGTCAGCTCCAGCAGCTCCGCGGTCTCCCCGACGCGCCGCCGGACCTCGCCGTCCGCGACCTTCGCGAGCCGCAGCGGGAAGGCGATGTTCTCGAACACGCTGAGGTGCGGGTAGAGCGCGTAGTTCTGGAAGACCATCGACAGGTTCCGCCGCCGCGGCGCGACCTTGTTGACGACCCGGTCGCCGATGACCATCTCGCCGGACGTGATGTCCTCCAGCCCGACGACCATCCGCAGCAGCGTGGACTTGCCGCAGCCGGACGGCCCCACCAGGATCATGAACTCGCCGTCCCGCACGTCCAGGGACACGTCGTTCACCGCCGGGAAACCGTCGCCGTACCGCTTGACGATGTTCTTCATGGTGATGGCGGCCATGGTTTCCTTACCTTCTTCCTGGGTGTTCGTTCCTGACCGTCCGTAGGGTTGGGAGGACCCCGGGAGCGCCAGGTATGGCTTTCATGGGTTTGCCACCTGGGTGGCTTGAGAGGATTGGCCGCCTGGCGCTCCAAGACGACCCGACCGCTGATTGGGATGCGCGAACAGATCGCTGTGTAAGGACACGACGGCGCGGTCGTCTGCGGGACCCCCATGTGAGCTGCGACGACGGAGGAGCCCGATGCCACGCATTTGGGCAGGTGTGGACGCGGGTAAGACCCACCACCACTGCACCGTGATCGACCCCGACGGCAACCGGCTGCTGTCCAGGAAGGTGGTCAACGACGAAGCCGAGATCCTGGGCCTCATCGCCGAGGCCAACGCCTTGGGTGAAGACCTGCGGTGGGCGATCGACCTCAACAGCGGTGGAGGGGCCCTGCTCATCACCCTGCTGCTCGGCCACGGCCAGGACCTGGTCTACATCCCGGGGCGCACCGTCCACCACGCCTCCGGCGCCTACCGGGGCGGCGGCAAGACCGACGCAAAGGACGCCTTCATCATCGCCGACCAGGCCCGCATGCGCCGGGACCTGCACCCGATCGCGTCCTTCGACGAGATCGCCACGGACCTGCGCATCCTCACCGGCCGCCGTACCGACCTGGCCTGCGATCGCACCCGGACCATCAACCGGCTGCGCGACCAGCTCCTGGGCTACTTTCCCGCCCTGGAGCGCGCCTTCGACTACAGCAACAGCAAGGCCGCCCTGACACTGCTCACCGGCTACCGCACCCCCACCTCGCTGCGCAAGATCGGCCAGGCCCGGCTGGAGACATGGCTGCGGGCCCGCAAGGTCCGCAACCCTGCCCGCGTGGCCCTGGCCGCGATCGAGGCCGCCCAGGCCCAGCACACCACGGTCACGGGCGAGAAGACCGCCGCCGCCGTGGTCGAGCGCCTGGCCGAGGAGGTGATCGCCCTGGATGCCGAACTCGCCGAGACCGACGCGGCCATCCAGGCCCGGTTTCGCGAGCACGAACACGCCGCGGTGATCACCAGCCTGCCCGGCATCGGCCCCCTCCTGGGCGCGGAGTTCATCGCCGCCACCGGCGGCGACATGGCCGCGTTCGGCAGCGCGGACCGGCTGGCCGGTGTCTCGGGACTCGCGCCGGTACCCCGGGACTCGGGCAAGATCAGCGGCAACCTGCGCCGGCCCCGGCGCTACAGCCGCCGCCTGCTGCGAGTGTTCTACATGTCCGCCATGGTCAGCATCCGCTGCTGTCCCGCCTCCAAAGCGTTCTACGAGCGCAAGAGGGCCGAGGGCAAGAAGCACATCCAGGCCGTGCTCGCGTTGGCCCGCCGCAGAGTCAACGTGCTGTGGGCGATGCTCAGAGACGGACGCGTCTACATGGCTGCACCCACCCTGAAACTGACCACAGCAGCCTGAACCGCTCACGATCGGTTACGGCGTCGGGTTGACAACCTCATTGGGAATCCTCTCAGCCTTTGACGGCGCCGGACGTCAGCCCGGCCACGATGCGGCGCTGGAACGCCAGGACGATGATCACGACGGGGACCGTGACGACGACGGCGGCGGCGCAGATGGCGGTGGTGGGCTGCTCGAAGTAGGACTCGCCGGTGAAGAACGCCAGCGCCGCCGGGACGGGCCGGGCCCGGTCGGTGGAGGTCAGCGAGATCCCGAAGACGAAGTCGTTCCAGCAGAAGAAGAAGGTCAGGATCGCGGCGGTGAACACGCCGGGCGCGGCCAGCGGGACGATCACCTTGCGGAACGCCTGCCAGCTGGTGGCCCCGTCCACCTGCGCGGCCTGCTCCATCTCCCACGGGATCTCGCGGAAGAACGCCGACAGCGTCCAGATCGCCAGCGGCAGCGCGAACGAGATGTAGGGGATGATCAGGCCGGGCCAGGTGTCGTACAGGCCGATGTCGCGCCACAGGTCGAACAGCGGCCCGACCAGCGACACCACGGGGAACATCGCGATGGCGAGCGCGAACGACAGGATCAGCCGCTTGCCGGGGAACTCCAGCCGCGCGATGGCGTACGCCACCAGCGTCGCGAACACCACCCCGACGAACGTGGCGATCAGCGAGATCCCGATCGAGTTGATCAGTGCCGAGGTGAAGAGGTCGGTCTTGAAGACCGTCTCGTAGTTGTCCCACGTCCAGGTCTTCGGGAAGAAGCCCTGGACGTTGCCGATCTCGCTGGGCCGCTTGAACGACAGCATCACGATCCACACGATCGGGAACGCCGTCCACACGAGGATCAGCAGCGAGGCGGCGATCCACAGCGACTTCGAGCGCGCCGACTCCATCAGCGGTCACCTCGCACCTGGGACAGGTCCACCCGGAACCCCTTGATGAACACGGCCGCGATCAGCACGACCGACAGGAACAGCAGCACCCCGACCGCGTTGCCGAGGCCGAGCTCGGTCCGGGTGATGATCTGCTGGTAGGTGAGGAACGACAGCACCTGGGTCTTCTCCTGGCCGGACGTCATGACGAACACGTTGTCGAAGATCCGCCACGCGTCCAGCGTCCGGAACAGCGCCGCGACGAGGATCGCGGCCTTCATGTTCGGGATCGTGACCCGTCTCAGCCGCTGCCACGCCGTCGCGCCGTCCACCGTCGCCGCCTCGCCGAGGTCGGCCGGCACCTGCGCCAGCCCGGCGAGCAGCAGCAGCGACACGAACGGGGTCGTCTTCCAGATCTCCGAAAGGACGATCACGAACAGCGCCGCCCAGCGGTCGGAGAACCAGGCGAAGTCGCCGAGACCGAACCAGGAGTCGACGAACCCCGACTGGACGTCGAAGGCGTACTTCCAGGCGAACGCGGAGATGACGGTGACGATCCCGTAGGGCAGCAGGATCGCGGTCCGCACCGTCCGCCGCCCGAAGACGGCCCGGTGCATCACCATCGCGAGCGCGAACCCGATGACCAGCTCCACCCCCACCGTCGCCACGGTGATGACCAGGGTGGTGAGCACCGTCTGCCAGAACAGGGCGTCGGTCAGCGCGGTCGCGTAGTTGCCGAGGCCGACGAAGTGCCGGTCCTCGGGTGCGGTGATCCGGTAGCTGAACATCGACTCGTAGACGGCGTTGACCAGCGGGTACGCGGTGACCAGCAGCATCACCACCACGGCGGGCAGGGAGAGCAGCAGCCCGAGCCTGCGCTCGGCGCGGCCGCGGTCGGAGATCTCCGCGCGGGCGGGGGCGGGGGCGGGGGCGCTGCCGGAGCGGCCGACCGTCGGCGCCGTTTTCGCGGACGACGTCATCCGGACACCTTCCTCTTCGTGCCTTCCCTCACAGCAGCGCCTGGTCGCTCAGGACCGCCCGGGCGAACTCCGCGGACCGGCGCGGCGTCGTCGCGGGGTTCACCGACGCGGGCGGATGCCAGCGGTTCTGGACGGCTCCGGACAGGTCGGCGTAGTAGGGGGTGGCCGGACGGGGCGAGGCCGCGGCGATGGAGTCCCGCATCAGCGGGGCCATCGGGAACTCCCTGAGGATGTCGGGATCATCGAAGATCGCCGGGCGGGCGGCGACGTTGCCCTCGTCGAGCATGTACCGCTTCATGTTGGCCGGCGACGTGATGCACCGGACCGCGTCCACGGCCAGGGGCGCGTGCTCGCCGTACGCGCCGATCCCGATCTCGATGCCGCCGAAGGGCGGCCTGCTCGGCTCCCGCGGGTCGACCCGCGGGTAGCGGGCCCAGCCGAGGTCGCCGACGATGTCCCTGCCGATGGCGCCCGCGTCGGCGTCGCCCTTCTCGGCCCGCCAGACATAGCCCCAGTCGAGCAGGAAGCCGCCGCGAGCGCCGTTGATCGTCGCCCGGGACTGCTCCTCGATGTCGGTGGACAGCGTCGGGCTCGCGGCCGGGGACCGGGCGAGCCTCTGGATGATCGACGCCGCCCGCCGGCCCGCCGGCGAGTCGATCTCGATGCTCGCGTCGTCGCCCTTCTCGGCGCCGCTGATGACGCGTCCCCCGGCCGAGGCGATCAGCGCGTTGATCCACACCATGTAGCCCTCGTACCGGTTGCCCTGCACGCCGATCGCGGTGTTCGTGCGGACGGCCGCGTCGATGAGCCCGTCCCAGGTGAAGTCGGGCGCGCTCGGGTCGATGCCCGCCTTCTTCGCCACCGACTTGCGGTACCAGAGCAGCTGCGTGTTGGCCCAGAAGGGCGCCGCGTAGAGCCTGCCCTCCCACATCGAGCTCTGCACCGCCGGAGCGAACACGCCGTCGGTCAGCGGCGCGGCCTCACTCCTGGTGAACGGGCGCAGGAACCCGGCGTTCGCGGCCTCCGCGACGAACACCGGGTCGAGGCTCATGAGGTCGAGCCCGGAGTCCTTGGCGGCCAGGCGCCTGATCAGCTGCTCGCGCTGCTGCGTCGCGTCGCTCGGCAGCAGCGACGTCTCGATCCGGTACCGGCCGCCCGCGGCCCGCGTGCAGGACTTCGCGAGGGCCGCCTGGCCGCCGTTGTCGGGGTTGACGTACCAGGTGAGCTTCGGCGGGCCGCCGCCGTCCCCGCAGGCCGTGAGCCCGCCGGCCAGCAGCGCCAGCGCCGCCGCGCCCCCGAGCCAAGCCGATCGCGCCCGCTCCGCGGGGCCGTGCCGTCCGGGCGCCCTCACCCGGGGCCGGGCATGTCCCGCCTGGTCGTTCGCCGTTCGCTCGGCTCGCTCGCCCATGGGGCCTCCCGAAGCTCCCACCGGACTGCGGGCACTTCGCCGGGCCGCACCCTCGGCGGGATCGGCCCTCCATTCGACCATCGGATCGCGTGAGTGTCGAGATCCGGAGAGTAATCGGAAGGCAAAGGGTCTTGGCCCGGAAATGAGGAGGCCGTGATCATCGCGTGAAAGAGGTCAGGACGCGAAGAAGGCGCGGAGGCGGCGCGGACCCCGACCGATCCGCGCCACCCTCCGCGCCTTCGCCTGATGGGCGGAGAGGGCGTGGTGAACGGCTCAGTAACCGCCGCCCGATCCGTAGCCGCCGCCCCCGTCACCGGTGCCGGATCCCGTGCCGACGGCCTTCTTTCCGGTCGGCGTGGTGGCCCACCAGACACCGCCGACGCCCTGGCCCTTGGTGTCGCCGGGCTGCTTGTCCTGCTCGTAGTAGTACATGGGCCAGCCGTCGATCGTGAGCTGGCATTTGCCGTCGTCCTTGCGCTCGATGAAGTTGACGACCTTCTTGGAGACGCCTTCGAGCTTGAGGTGCTTCCAGCCGTTGAAGACGGCCGGCGGCCACGCCTTCTTGCAGGAGCCGAAGCAATTGGTGGTCGGCGGCCTGTTCTTGTCCTTGTCGTAGCGGTAGAGCGTCATGCCCTTTCCGTCGGTCAGGATCAGGCCGAGCTTCGGGTCCCGCTCGGCCTTGACGACCGTCCAGCCCTTCCAGCGGTTCCCGGTCGCCTTCTTGAGCGGGGCCGCCTTCTTGCCGGTCGGCGCCGCGGCGTACCAGGTGCCGCCCACGCCCTGCCCCTTCGTGTCGCCGGGGCTGCCGTCCTTGGCGAACCGGTAGAGCGGCCATCCGCCGAGCGTGACCTGCCACTTGCCGTCCGGCCGCTTCACCTTGCCGACCAGCGACTGCCGGACCCCCTTGACCTCGGTGTCCCCCTGCCCCGCCCACACCGGCGGCCACGCCTTGGCGCACGCGCCCGCGCAGGTCGACGCGGGCGGCCGGGCGGTGTCGTTGTCGAAGCGGTAGAGCGTCTTGCCGGCGCCGTCGGTGACGACCCTGCCGAGCCGGGTGACGCTGGCCACCTCCAGCACGGTCGGCTCGGGGGCGGGCGACTCGGACGGCTCGGCCGACGGCTGCGCCTGCGCCCGGGAGCCCGCGGCGTTCTGCTTCCCCCCGGCCTTCTCCTGCCCGCACCCGCTCAGCACCAGTCCCGACGCCGTGAGGGCGGCCGCAGCGGGGATCGCCCAACGTGGGAATTTCATGTCGTGTCCTCCAGGTCGTCCTGGGCCCCGGCTCCGGTTCCAGGTCCCGCACGTCGATCGAGGTGGAGCCGCCGCTCTCCCGGATCGAGGAGGAATACGGTGAACCCCTCGGAGCGGGTTCAACCGCCTGGAACCGGTCGCCCCCGCGCCGAGTCACATCCTGGCGCCGCGGACCTGCGGCGGCGGACGAGGAAGGCTGCGGTGACCACGGGAAACGACTCAGCGGGCGGCCCGGTCGACCTGACCAAGAAACGTCCCCCGGCACCGATGCCGGATCGGGGTTCGGAACCGGGTCCGGGCCCCGCGTGGATCGTCGTGCCGGCCCGCGTGGCAGCGCTGGTCGTCGTGGTCCCGCTGCGGCTCGGCTGGGACGCGGCCGTTCTGGCGGGCCGAGGCGTCCGGGCGGCCTGGAACGCTCTCATGCGGGTGCCGGGCCGGTTCGCCCGGTTCCTCGGCCGGCTGCTGCTCGGCGCCTGGCGCGTCCTTTACCGGTGGCTGCTCGCCCCGGCCGGACGGCTGCTCGCCGCCGTCGGACGGGGCATCGCCGCGCTGCTCGACCTCGTCCTCGTCCGGCCCCTGCGCTGGCTCGCCGTCGTCGTGGTCCTCGGCCTCCTGCGATGGTTCGGGCGCGGGACCGGACGGCTGGCCCGATGGGTCCACCGCGTCCTCATCGCACCGATCGGCCGGTTCCTGGCCCTGCTGGGACGCGGCCTCGGCGGACTGCTCGCCTTCCTCCTGCTGCGTCCGCTCCGGGCGCTCGGCCGGGGACTCGCCCGGCTCCTCGGCGTCCTCGGGCAGGGCCTCGGGCTGCTCCTCAAGGGCATCGGCCTGCTGATCGGCGTGCTGGTCGTCCTGCCGGCCGTGCTGCTGTGGCGCTACGTCCTGCGCCCGCCGCTTCTCGGCCTCGCCTGGCTGGCCCGCGCCCTCTGGGCCGGCCTCACCTGGCTCGGCCGCGGCGTCCTCACCCTGCTGGCCGCGCTCGGCGGCGCGCTCGCCACCGGTTGGCGCGCCTTCGCGGCGGCGGTGGCCTGGTCGTGGCGGCTGATCGGCCGCTGCCTGGCCTGGCTGGGACGCGTCCTGATCGTCACGCCCGCGCGGGCGGTGTGGCGGTACCTCCTGGCGCCGGTCGTCGCCGGGGCCATGGGAACCTGGCGCCTCGCCGCCCGGATCCTGCGATGGCTCTGGCGGACGCTGGTCGTCGTCCCGGTGCGGGTGCTCGTCGTCGCCCCGGCCCGCCGGGTTCGGGAAAGCGTGCTGCGCCCGCTGGGACAAGGCATCCGCTCGACCTGGCGAGTCTCCGTACGAGACCCGCTCCGCGCCACACGGCGCACGATGCGAGAAGCAGCCCACGACGTCCGGCTCACCCTCCGCCGCACCTTCCGCGGAAGGTGACCGCGCCGGCCCCTGAACGGGACCGGCGCGGTCGCCTGCTACTCGTCGTTACTGGAAGAGCGCTGCTCGGCGCGCTCGCGCATCTTGCGGAGCAGGTCCTTCTTCTTCTCGGCCGCCTCGGCGGCGTCGCCGCCGCCTGCCCGCGCCTTCCCGCCGCGCAGCTCGCCGCGCGACAGGTTCTTGCGCTGGCCGCCTACACCGAGCATGCCGTTGCGGCCTCGGCTCTTGGACATGGGGTCCTCCCGTTCGGCTGGGTGTGGTCGGTCTCGCACCCAGGTCCGGCCGCGCGGGAGCGTGCAGCTCAGACGCGGATCGCGTCCCGGCCGGACCTGCCGGCGGGACGGTCGCGATAGACACGCTTCGGAGTGGGCCACCAGGCGGTGGCCTCGGCATGGAGAAGCATGGGGTCAGGGTAGGGAGCCGGTTCGGCGGCCCTCAAACGATTTTCCTGTGGGGCTGCTGGGATACTGGCCAGTGATGTATCGACTCTTTTTCTCACTGGTCATCGCCCGCGTTCCGGCGGAGAGCGTCCACCACCTGACCCTGCGGGCGCTGCACGCGATCCAGGCGGTGCCCGGCCTCGTGCCGCTGCTGCGGCGGCTGTTCGCGCCGCGCGATCCGGCGCTGGCCGTCCGCGCGTTCGGGCTGGACTTCCCGAGCCCGCTCGGTCTCGCCGCCGGGTTCGACAAGGACGCCGTCGCCTACGCGGCCCTCGGCGCGTTCGGGTTCGGCCATGTCGAGATCGGGACGGTGACCGGGCGCCCGCAGCCCGGCAACCCGCGCCCGCGGCTGTTCCGGCTCGTCCCGGACCGGGCGGTCGTCAACCGGATGGGCTTCAACAACGCGGGCTCCGAGGCCGCCGCGCGGCGGCTCGCCGAGCGGACGCCGGGGACGATCGTCGGCGCCAACATCGGCAAGACCAAGGCCGTCCCGGATGCCTCGGCCTCCGCCGACTACGTGGCGAGCGCCGAGCGGCTCGCCCCGCACGCCGACTACCTCGTCGTCAACGTCAGCTCCCCCAACACGCCCGGCCTGCGGAACCTCCAGGCCGTCGAGCACCTGCGCCCGCTGCTGACGGCCGTGCGCGAGGCCGCCGACCGCTCGTCGGCCCGCCGCGTCCCGCTGCTGGTGAAGATCGCGCCGGACCTGGCGGACGACGACGTCGACGCCGTCGCCGACCTCGCCCTCGAACTCGGCCTCGACGGCATCATCGCGACCAACACCACCATCGGCCGCGACGCCCTGCTCAGCCCGCCCTCGCTGGTGAAGGAGACCGGCGGGCTGTCGGGCGCACCGCTGCGCGAGCGGTCGCTGGAGGTCCTGCGCCGGCTGCGGTCCCGCACGGGCGGGCGGATCGCGCTGGTCTCCGTCGGCGGGGTCGAGACGGCCGACGACGTGTGGGAACGCGTCCGGGCGGGCGCGACCCTCGTCCAGGGCTACACCGGCATGATCTACGGCGGCCCGCTCTGGGCGCACCGCGTCAACCGCGACCTGTCGCGCCGCCTGCGCGGCAGCGCCTTCCGCACCCTGGACGAGGCCCGCGGCTGACCCTCCGGGAGGCGCCCGTCCGGCTCAGGCGAAGAAGCCGTCGGCGATCAGCTCCGGCAGGACGGCGGCGGCGTGCGCGCGCACCTCGCCGGGGTCCATGCCCGTGAGTTGGGCGATGGCGTCCAGGAGCGGATCGAGGGGCAGGGTGCCGTCGCAGACCCCCGCGAGGGCGGCCTCGACCGTCCCGACGCCGGCGGCGCGGCGGAGCCGGTCCGCCTGCCGCAGGACGATCCGCTCCGGGTCCTCGGCGCCGGGCGGGCCGATCTGCTCCTGGACGAGACCGGGCACCGCCGTGAGCGGCCGTCCACAGGCTGTGGAAAACTCTCGCGCCTTCTGGAGGCCGTCCAGAACCTCGTGCGCGTAGGCGCCGACGGGTTGCTCGACGGCGTGCCGGAGCTCCTCGATCCGGACGGCCGCGCCCTCGCCGCGCCGCAACGTGATCCAGCCGAACCCGATCCCGGTGACGTCGCGCCGGTCGAACTCGTCGAGCCACGCCCCGTACCGGGCGCGGTACTCGGGCGTGCCCGCCTCGCAGGAATCCCGCAGCCACAACTCGGCGTACTCCGCCGGATCCTGGACGTCGCGCTGGACGATCCACGCGTCGCAGCCGTCCACCCACGCGCCGACGCGCTCCTCCCAGGGAACCCCTTCCACATGCAGCCAGTTGGCCAGGAGCTGGCAGTATCCGCCGTCGGTCAGATACCGGGAGGCGTTCTCGACGAGGCGGCGGCAGAAGTCGTCGCCCGCCATCCCCGACTCGCGGTAGGTGAACCGGCGGTCGCCCTGCGGCGCGACGACGAACGGCGGATTCGACACGATCAGGTCGAACCGGCGGCCCTCGACCGGCTCCAGCAACGACCCGCGCAGCAGTTCGGCGCCCTCCACGCCGGACAGCGCGAAGCTCATCGCGGCCAGCTCCAGCGCCCGCGGGTTCACGTCCGTCGCGGTGACGCGCGCGCCCGGCGACCGCCCCGCCGCGTGCACCGCCTGGACGCCGCAGCCCGTGCCCAGATCGAGCACGTTGTCCACAGGCCTGTGGACGACCAGCCGGGCGAGATTCCCGGACGCGCCGCCGGTCCCCACCACATGGTCGTCCGCCGGGAGGCGCCCGTCGCCGGGCCGCACCTTCAGGTCCGACACGACGTAACCGGCGTGCCCGTCGCCGTCCACCGCCTCCAGCGGCTCGACGCGCAGCACGGCCCGCACCTGACCGCCCGCCGCCTCGGCGAGCCCCGCCGCCACCAGATCGTCCGCGGCGACCGCGCCTTCGGGCACGGGCACCTGGAGCCAGAACAGCCGTGTCAGCGCCTCGACCGGCGAGCCGCCGGCCGTCGCCCGCAGCGCGGGCACGATCTCGTCCCGCGCCAGCGCCCCGCCCGCGACCGGGCCGAGCGACTCGCGCACCCCCGCGACGGTGTAACCGGCCCCGAGCAGCAGTTCGCGCACACGACGAAGATCAGGCATCCGCTCATCCTGCCCGCTGCGGGCCCGGCGCGTGTCCCGGATCGCCGCCCGGAGATCAGCCCAGGTAGGTCTGGAAGCCCTCGGCCAGGGACTCGGCGATGCGCTGCCGGAAGGACGCGCTGGACAGCTTGTCCGCGTCGCCCTTGTTCTGCATGTTGCCGCACTCGATGAAGACCTTCGGCACGGTCGACATGTTGAGGCCGCCGAGGTCGTCGCGCCGGTCGATGGCCTTCTTGCCGAGGTAGTTGGAGTACGGGAGGCCGGTGCCCTCGTGGTAGGCGTTCCGCAACGCCTCGCCCAGGTCGGCGGAGCCGGACACCATCTCGGAGTTCCGGCCGATGGAGAGCGGCTCGATGATGTGGAAGCCGTGGCCCGACGCGGCCGCCCCGTCGGCGTGGATGGACAGCGCGGCGTCGGCCTTGAGCCGGTTGCCGAGCGCGGCCCTCTCGGTGACGCAGGGGCCGACGCCCTTGTCGTCCTTGCGGGTGAGCGAGACCTTCGCGCCCCGCGACTTCAGGATGCCGGCGAGCCTCTTCGAGACGTCCCAGGTGAAGGCGTGCTCGGCGTAGCCGGCCTTGGTCTCGGTCCCGGTCGTGTCGCACGCCTTGCTGCCGTTACCGATCTTGACCTGCCGGTTGATCTCCGACGGGTGGTCGGCGTTGCCGCCGTTGTGCCCGGGGTCGATGACGATCACCTTGCCGTCCAGCGACTCCGCGTCACCCTTGGCGGACGCGGGCGACTTGCCGCCCTTGACGCCCGGGGACTCCGCTCCGGCCGTCGGCGGCCCGGCGGCCTCGCCGCCGGACGTCCCGGAGGTACCGTTGCACGCGACGAGCGCGCCCAGGCACAGCGCGATACCGGCGACCGCGCGGCCGCCCCGATGAATTCGCACAGGCCGTTTTCCTCCGTGATGACTTCGTTACCGACCCTGACAGTCTGCACACCGGTGCGGGTTCGTCAAACGGAGTCGGGGAAATCAGCCGCGCAGCGGGTCCTCCTTGCCCAGCAGGGCCGCGAGCGCACGCGCCTCGTCGGCGTCCAGGCCGAGGACCACGCGGGGACGGCCCCACGGGTGGTCGATCGAATGGGCCACGTAGCTGGCGACGGACTCCGACACCTGCTCGGCGAGGCCGCGGGCGTGCCGCCACTCCGACCACGCGCGTTCCAATTCGCTCGCCGCGCGCTGCGCGCACGACACCAGTTCCGGATCACGCACGACCTGTTCCCCTCTGGGTGAACGGACCCTCTCCCGACCGCCGGCGGTTCGGTCCGGCGGCCCTCCGCGGGGCCGCCCGGGGGCCCGCCCGCCGAGGGTGAAGTCCCATTAACCACCTGGCCGCGGGTTCCGTCCCGGGGAATGCGGCAGGTTTGGCCTGCCCCTTACCCGGCGGGCACCGGCGCGAGGAACGATCGACCATCCCCGTACCCCGGCCATAGCCGGCCCCAGCGGCGGCGCCGTCGCGCTGGACGGCGTCGGGAACGGTGGCGTCGCGCACCGCGGCACCCACGCGCAGGGCGTCGCGAACCACGAGGACGCGGGCCGTACCGCGATCGGGGGCCACGTGGGCGACGGGTCACCGGGACGACGGGCCTCGGGGGCACGGGGCGCGGCGTCGCGAGCCGGGGGCGGCGGGCGTCACGACGCGCGGACCACGGCACGCACCGGGCCGGCGGGAGCGAGGGGAGGGCGGGGGGACGTCCTGCGGCGGCGGCGCGCAGGCGGCGTCACCGGGCGGAGGCGGGCCCCGTCGTCGAGCGGACCACCAGGTGCGGCACGACCAGCTTCTGCCGGGCGACGCGGGCCGGGTCGCCGATGCGCGCGGTGAGCATCTCGGCGGCCACCCGCCCCATGTCGCGGCGCGGCTGGTCGACGCTGGTCAGCGAGATGTGCCGGATCGCCGCGAGGTGGGTGTTGTCGTAGCCGATGATCGACAGGTCCGCCGGGACCCGCATGCCGAGTTCGTCGGCGGCCGACAGGGCCCCGGTGGCGACCAGGTCGTTGGGAGCGAAGATCGCGGTCGGCCGGGGGTCGCGGCGCAGCAGGGAGAGCGCGGCCCGGTAGCCGCCGTCCTCGGTGAAGTCGCCGGGCTCGACGACGATCTCGTCGGCCAGCTCGTGCCGCCGCATCGCCTTCTCGTAGCCGGCGCGGCGGTAGCGCGCGGTGGTGGAGCGCGCTCCCTCGATGTGCGCGATCCGGCGGTGCCCGTGCTGGACGAGATGGTCGACGGCGAGGCTCGCGCCGAGCTCGTCGTCGTCCACCACGATGTCGACGCCGACCACGTCGCGCTCGCCGACGACCACCACGGGGACGCTGGCGGCGGCCTCCTTGAGCGACTCGGGGACGACGCTGAGCAGCACCAGCCCGTCCACCCGCATCTCCAGGAACGCCTCGACGGCCTCGGCCTCGAACATCGGGTCCCACCGGCCGCTGCCGACCAGCATCCGCAGCCCCGCGCCGTGCAGGCTCTCCTGGAGCCCGTCGAGGAACTCGGCGAAGAACGGGTTGTGCAGGTCGGCGACGATGGCGCCGATCAGCCGGGTGCGTCCCTCGACCAGGCTCCGCGCCACGGCGTTCGGGCGGTAGCCGAGCTCCCGGGCCGCCTGCAGGACGGCCTGCCTCCGGCGTTCGCTCACGTGCGGCGACCCTCGCATGACCAGCGAGACGAGCGACTTGGACACCCCGGCGCGTTCGGCGACATTGCGGATCGTCGGCTTCGGCGCGGGCACCGGTCTGCCCTCGTCGCGCGGTGCGGGAGAGGCTTCGCCGCGCGGCCGGGGCACCGCTACCTCTCCCCGCACGCCGTGCGGAGGATTTGCTTCATCAGCTGACATGGCACTCCGTCCAGGGGAACCTGCAGGACCTGCCGCGGCGGCGGCCCGGGAGGGGATTCGGCACGCCGCCCTCCGCTCAGGAGGGGATGCCATGATGCCGCGCCTTACCCCCGTACCGCCGCGACAGCGAGTAACGGGCATCCGACAATGGTGGTTCGGGCCTGTGGTGTTCCGGATCACACTCGTGCCCGGGAACGATCAAGGCGAGGCGGCGGGACCGCCGCCGGCGCGCCCGCCGTGCGCCCTGACCGCGCCCGGCTCGGATACCCTGCCCAGGTGGGAGATCGTGCGATGGCCGGCGCGAAGGCGCGCAACCGGCCGGGCGGCGGGCGCGGCCGCCGCCGACTCAGCGTGGGCGAACGCCGGGACGAACTGATCGAGGCGGCGCTGCAGCTGTTCAGCACGCGCTCGCCCGAGGACGTCTCGATCGACGACGTCGCGGCGAAGGCGGGAGCCTCCCGCGCCCTGGTCTACCACTACTTCGGCGGCAAGAACGAGCTGTACATCGCGGCGCTCGGCAGCGCCGCCAAGCAGCTCTCGGTGCTGCTGGAGCCGCCCACCGAGGGCAGGCCGCTCGAACGCCTGCAGATCTCGCTGAAGCGCTACTTCGACTTCGTGGAGCGGCACGCGGCGGGTTACACGGCGCTGCTGCGCGGCGGGCCCGCCGACCGCTCGGGCGAGGCGGGAGAGATCGTCGACGGGATCCGCCGACTGCTGCTCGACCGCATCCTGCACTCGCTGGACGTCGACGTCCCGCCGCCGATCCTGCGCATCACGCTGCGCTGCTGGATGGCGACCGTGGAGACCGCCGGCCTGGACTGGCTGGAGAACCGCGACGTGCCCCGCCCCGACCTGGAGCGGCTGCTCGTCGACCAACTCGTGGTGATCATGCAGGTCTCCGGCAGGCACGACCCCGGGACGGGCGCCCTGTTCGACCGCCTGGCCCACGAAGAGATGAGCCATTAGCCACCCGGAGACGAACCAGTAACCGCTCGACCTGCGGTTATCGCGCTGACGTGCGCGGAGTTTCGGACATCCAACCCTGTCGCGTCCACAACCGGACACACCCCCCGCAACACAACCACCTCACCCCGCCCCGTCCTGGCGACCGGGTGCGTTGTTCCGGGCGCGGCTCCACGCGCCCCCGGAGGACCGTTGCCGGGAACGCACATAGTCCCCGGGGGCGGGCGTTCTGATGCCCGTCCCCGGGGACAGTGCGGCTTCTGCGTCCGGGACCACGGTTCTCGGATGACCGTGGTCCCGTGCCGGCCAGGAGACCAGCGAGCGGGTCCCCGCACGAAGCTCGGGCGCGAGGTCCGCTTGAGGGCCTCCTGGCCGCCCCCCTCTTGCGCTGTGCGTCCGAGGGGCTCCCCTGGAGCCCCGCCGGCCGGCGTTCCTACTCCGAACGCTGCTGCGGGATTCCCGCGAGCAGCGCCCGCACCTCCGCCTCGCGATACCGGCGATGCCCGCCGAGCGTGCGGATCGACGTGAGCTTTCCCGCCTTCGCCCAGCGCGTGACGGTCTTGGGGTCGACGCGGAACATCGTCGCCACCTCCGCCGGCGTCAGCAGGGGCTCGGCCTCTGGCGTACGTGCTGACATGTTTGCGGCCTCTCCTCCGTGGACCGATGACAGCGATCCTGCGATTGATCCTCGCGTGGTCACTGATGTCCCCTATGGCCCGAAAGAGCCACTATGACATCACAACGTGTAACCTTGCCACCACTCAGCGCAACAAGCAAGTTCCTGGCGGTAGTTGCGTGCAAACATCCCCGCGAGAGCGGGGAAGTGTGCTTGTCCGATGGCTGCTGGGTCACGCTGCGTGATTCTAGCGACACGTATAGTCGTATCGCGCGCGGATTCGGGAAATTTGTTTTAGTTCGCGGCCTCAAGCGCCCGTACGGGCCGCCAGCGGGCCAGGAGACGCTTGTACATCGCGACCGTCAGCTCGACCTCACCTCGCTCCATCCCGGTGAGGGCCACGGTCATCTCCGCGACCGACTCGTCGGTACGGAGCGTGGCGTCGTCCAGGAGATGGACGAGGCCGCCGTAGTCGAGCTCCACGAGCGCGCGGGCGTGGAACCCGCCGAGCCACCGGCCGAGGGTCTCCAGCCGCCCCGCCGACAGGAGGTAGACGTCCTGCGCCCCCTCGCCGAGGTTCTCGCGCACCACCGGGAGCGCGGCCGCCACCCGGCGGCGGGCCTCCTCCATCGAGGTGACGTAGATCAGGGTCCGCGCGGGCGCCGCCGTCGCCGGGCCGGGGCCCGCGACGTCCTCGGCCGTGTCGTCCGCCAGCCGGTAGCCGGTCCCCGGCGTGCCGAGCATCAGGCACCGCTCGCCGCGCGCGAACGGCACGAACCAGTCCAGCGGGACGTGCCAGGTGCTCGTCAGGATGTGCGGGCGCAGCGAGCGGCCGGCGTTCTTCCACTGCTCGAAGTCGCCGCGCACCCGCTCGGACAGGGGCGGCGGGACGAAGGCCGCCGCCACGCCCGCCGCGTGCTCCTCCCTGAAGCGCTCGAAGGCCAGCCAGGACCGCAGCCGCGTCCCCCAGGGGCACACGTAGATCATGTCCTCCAGGCGCCGCACGTAGGCGTCCCTGCTCTCCCGCTCCGGGACGACCTCGGGCGGCGAGCCCGTCAGCCTGAGCACCGCCTCCCGGAGCTCCGCCCCGAGCGCATGGATCCGCCTGGGACGGCGCCTGGAGTCGGCGTAGACCGTCCACAGGGTCCGCGCGGGCTCCGGGAAGGCGGTCACCGGTTCATAAACCCGTAGGTACGCCGCGTACGGAAGCACCATCGCATCGTGACATGAGAATCGCATCGTGACAGGAGATTCGGTCGGGCGTGGCGGCATCGCGCGCCCTAGGCTGATCTTAGAGACAGAGAGGAGGGCACTACCGTGCCTAATGTCTTCGGGGCGCCCCACAAGGGCACCGAACCCCGACACGAGCAGGTCGTCTTCTGCCAGGACGAGGCCAGCGGCCTGCGCGCCATCATCGCCGTCTACTCCACCGCGCTCGGCCCGTCCCTGGGAGGCACCCGCTTCTACCCGTACGGCTCCGAGGAGGAGGCCCTCGCCGACGTGCTGAACCTGTCGCGGGGGATGGCGTACAAGAACGCCCTGGCCGGGCTCGACCTCGGCGGCGGCAAGGCCGTCATCATCGGCGACCCCGCCACGGACAAGTCCGAGGCGATGCTGCGGGCCTACGGGCGGTTCGTCCAGTCGCTGAACGGCCGGTACTACACGGCGTGCGACGTGGGCACCTACAGCGAGGACATGGACATCGTCGCCCGCGAGTGCCGCTTCGTCACGGGACGGACGGTCGCGCACGGCGGAGCCGGCGACTCGTCCATCCTCACGGCGTTCGGCGTGTTCCAGGGAATGCGGGCCGCGGCCGAGACGGTGTGGGGCCAGCCCACGCTGCGCGGCCGCCGGGTCGGGGTGGAGGGCGTCGGGAAGGTCGGCCACCGCCTGGTGGAGCACCTGCGCGAGGACGGCGCCGACGTCGTGATCTGCGACGTGGACGAGGCCGCCGTCGACCGCGTCCGGGCGCTGCACCCCGAGGTGGAGGTGGTCTCCGACGGCGACGCCATGGTCCGCACCGAGCTCGACGTGTACGCGCCGTGCGCGCTGGGCGGCTCCCTCAACGACGACACCGTGCCCGTGCTGGCCGCCAGGGTCGTCTGCGGCGCCGCCAACAACCAGCTCGCCCACCCGGGTGTGGAGAAGCGCCTCGCCGACCGCGGCGTCCTGTACGCGCCCGACTACGTGGTGAACTCCGGCGGCGTGATCCAGGTCGCGGACGAGATCGAGGGCTTCAACTTCGACCGCGCCAAGGCCCGCGCCGCGGGAATCTACGACACCACCCGGAAGATATTCGCGCTGGCCGCCGACGAGGGCGTGCCGCCGGCGGTGGCCGCCGACCGGCTCGCCGAGCGCCGGATGTCGGAGGTCGGCAGGCTGCGCGGCATCCTCCTCTGAGATCCCGGAACCGCGGCTCTGAGCTCCGGGAACGCGCGATCCGGGAGTGGGGTTTCTCGACCTCATTAGACCGTTGCAAAACCGTTGCGAGGGCCGCCGTGGGGCGGCGTACGACCGTCCCACGGTGGCCTTCGCACGTTCTCGTGACCACCGGATACACTGTTGTCATCAGCAACAGGGGCGCCGCCACGTACCGTCGATGTACCGAGCCAGGCGCAAAACGGGTACGGTTGTACCCGTGACTGACGCATGGCTCATCAGGCACCGGTTCGTGTGGTACACGCGCGCGTTGATGGGCCCACGAAAGCCCTGACCATCGAGGGGGTCGAGCCAATGGGTCGCGGCCGAGCCAAGGCCAAGCAGGTGAAGGTTGCCCGGCAGCTCAAGTACAGCACCGGCAACACGGACCTCGACCGCCTGAAGGATGAACTAGGAGTCAGCGACTCCGGCGAAGACTCCTATGACGAGCTCGCCGAGAAGTACGCCGACTACGCCGACGACTACGGCACGGAGCCCCGCAAGGACGGCACCTCCGGTTGACCGGCTGACAGCACGCCACCGCCCGCACCGCCGGGCGGTGGCGTTTGTCGTGGGCCGGGCACGCCCGAGGGCCGCCGCTCACGCCGAGCGACCCCACGGGCCGCGTCCGGTGTCCGGCATGCCCTCGTTGACCTGAGAAGCCCGAGAGGCGCTCAGCACCCCGTTCAGCCCCGTCCGCGAGGTCGGCGGGCCGGCGGGAGGCGGGTCAGCGCAGGGCCGCGCCGCCGGCGCCTTCGGTGATCTCACCGAGGGGCCAGGACGGGACGCCGCGGGAGGCCAGCAGGCGCAGCGCCTCGTCGGCGCGGTCCGGGGCGACGATCGCGGCCATGCCGACACCGAGGTTGAACGTCTTGTCCATCTCGGCCTGCGGCACGTCGCCGTGCGCCTGGAGCAGGCGGAACACGGCCGGGACCTCCCAGGACGAGCGGTCCAGCACGGCGTCCACGCCCGGTGGAAGCGACCGGGCCAGGTTCGCCGCCAGCCCGCCGCCCGTGATGTGCGAGAACGCCCGCACTCCGCCCGCCTCGGCCAGGGCCAGGCAGTCCTTGGCGTAGATGCGCGTCGGGGTGAGGAGCTCCTCGCCCAGCGGGCGGTCGAGTTCGGCCGGCTCGGTCTCCAGGGTCAGGTCCGTCGTCGCCAGGATGTGCCGGACGAGCGAGTACCCGTTCGAGTGGATGCCGGACGACGCCATGGCGATCACGACGTCGCCCGCCTTCACGCGTTCGGGCCCGAGGATCCGGTCGGCCTCGACGACGCCCGTCCCGGCGCCCGCCACGTCGAACTCGTCGGCCTCCAGCAGGCCGGGGTGCTCGGCGGTCTCGCCGCCCACGAGGGCGCAGCCGGCCAGGGCGCAGGCGTCCGCGATCCCGCCGACGATGTCGGCGACGCGCTCGGGGACGACCTTGCCGCAGGCGATGTAGTCGGTCATGAACAGCGGCTCGGCGCCGCACACGGCGAGGTCGTCGATGACCATGCCGACCAGGTCGTGCCCGATCGTGTCGTAGACGCCGAGGCGCCGCGCCAGGTCGACCTTGGTGCCGACGCCGTCCGTGGACGTCGCGAGCAGGGGCCTGCTGTAGCGCAGCAGCGCCGAGGCGTCGAAGAGCCCCGCGAACCCGCTGACGTCGTCGACGACCTCGGGCCGCCGCGAACGGGCCACCCGGGACTTCATCAGCTCGACGGCGCGCTCGCCCGCCGCGATGTCGACGCCTGCGGCCTCGTAGGAGGTCGTCGGGCGGTCCGTCATCGGGTGGCCTCCAGCAGGTGCTTGCCGCGGGCGTCCTGCTCCACCGGGATGGGGTACTGGCCGTCGAAGCACGCCCGGCACAGGTTGTCCTTGGCGATGTGCGAGGCGGAGATCAGCTCGTCCAGGGAGATGTAGCCGAGCGAGTCGGCGCCGATGGAGTCGCGGATCTCCTCCACCGACAGGTTCCCGGCGATCAGCTCGGCCCGGGTCGCGAAGTCGATGCCGTAGAAGCACGGCCAGGAGACCGGCGGGCTGGAGATCCGCACGTGCACCTCGGCGGCGCCCGCGTCCCGCAGCATCGACACGATGGCGCGCTGGGTGTTGCCGCGCACGATCGAGTCGTCCACCACGACCAGGCGCTTGCCCTCGATCGCCTCCCGCAGCGGGTTCAGCTTCAGCCGGATGCCGATCTGGCGGATCGTCTGGGACGGCTGGATGAACGTCCGGCCGACGTAGGAGTTCTTCACCAGGCCCTGGCCGTAGGGGATGCCGGACGCCTCGGCGTAGCCGATCGCGGCCGGCGTGCCCGACTCGGGCGTCGGGATGACCATGTCGGCCTCGACGGGGTGCTCGCGGGCCAGCCGCCGCCCGACCTCGACGCGGGTGGCCTGGACGCTGCGCCCGGCGATCGTCGTGTCGGGCCGCGCCAGGTACACGTACTCGAACAGGCAGCCCTTCGGGCGCGCCTCGGCGAACCGCTCGGACCGCACGCCCTCGCCGTCGAGCGCGATCAGCTCGCCCGGCTCGATCTCCCGGACGAACCGGGCGCCGACGATGTCGAGCCCGGCGGTCTCGGAGGCGACCACCCAGCCGCGGTCCTCCAGGGAGCCGAGCACGAGCGGCCGGATGCCCTCGGGGTCGCGGGCGGCGTAGAGGGTCCCCTCGTCCATGAAGACCAGGGAGAACGCGCCGCGGGTCGCCGGGAGGATCTCCCGCGCCGCCTCCAGCGCGCCGCCCTGGCCGCGCGCGGCGAGCAGGGCGGTCAGGACCTCGGTGTCGGTCGTGGCGGTCAGCTCGCCGGGGTCCAGCCGCGCGGCCAGCTCCGGCGTGTTGATGAGGTTGCCGTTGTGGACGAGCGCCAGCCCGCCGTCGTCGGTGGACCGGAACGTGGGCTGCGCGTTCTCCCACGTGGGCGAGCCGGTCGTGGAGTAGCGGCAGTGGCCGACGGCGATGTGGCCCCGCAGGGTGTTCAGCACCGACTCGTCGAAGACCTGGGCGACGAGGCCCATGTCCTTGAAGACGACGATGCGCGAGCCGTCGCTCACGGCGATGCCCGCCGACTCCTGCCCGCGGTGCTGGAGCGCGTACAGCCCGTAGTACGTGAGCTTGCTCACTTCGGCCCGGGCCGCCTGCTCGGCGGGCACCCAGACGCCGAAGACCCCGCAGGCGTCCTGCGGAGCACGGTCGGAGGGATCGATGTCGTGGCTCAGACGTCCGTCACGGAGAGGCACGTTCGCCAGTCTAGATGCCCGGTTCACCTGCTCCGATCGGTGGGATCTCCTTAACCGACCTTTACTCCCCGAAACCACGGGGATCACGGGGTGCGGGGGAATCTGGGGACGACACGTGGAGGAACGCATGACCATGCCCGGGTACCGGCCCCACTCGCCCCCGGCGCCGCCGAGGCGGAGCACGCTGGCGCGAGCCTCCCAGGTACTCGGGATCGTCGGCCTGGCCGGGCTCGCGGCGTGTTTCGCGGGGATGCTCCCGGCGCTCGTGGGCCTCGTTCTCGGGACGGTGTCCCTCGCGCGCCGCGATCCCGAGCGGCGTCCCGCCCTCGTGGGGGTGGTCTGCTCCGCGCTCGCGCTCCTGATCGGCTCCGGGACGCTCTTCTGGCTGCTGAGCAAAGCCGCCCAGTGCGGGGACGTGGCCCGGTACCCCGACGACCTCTCGCGGCGCGGCTGCGTCGAACGCGAGTTCCCGTTCGCCCAGGCGACCCCCTGGACGCCCGGGTTCAGGCGCCCGGCTGGTCGGCCAGGGAGCGGACGGCCTCCTGCCCCAGCGCCGAGGCGTACACGCGCAGATCGTCGATGAGGCCGCCGAAGCCGGGCTTGGCGGGCTCCCTGCCCAGGTAGACGGGCCCCGCCGGGGTGACGACGGGATGCTCCAGCGGGGCGGCGGCGTCCTGCTCCCCGTCGACGTAGAGGACCATGCCCCGGGTGTCCACGACGAACGCGATGTGCGCCCATTCGCCCACGGTCAGCCGGGCCCGGCTGTCGACGTAGTCGGGGCCCCTGACGGTGAACAGCTGGACGCGCAGCCTCATCGCGTCCGGGTACAGCCACAGGCCGAGCCCGCGCGCGTCGTCCTCGGCGACGGGCTTGTACAGGAGGCTGCGCCACTCGCCGGTGGGCGCCTCGTCGACCCGGACGAAGAACGCCAGGCCGAACCCGAAGACCTGGCTCAGCACGAGCTGCGGCGCCGCGGGGATCACGGCGCGGTCGCGGCCGCCGAGCGACAGCGCCTCGCCGTCCCGGCCCGGGGCGATCCCCGCGTTCCCCGCCAGCTCGGCGGCGGGGGCGGCCCCGGCGGAGTCGGCGGCCCGGCGGCCGTCCACGGTGCCGGCGTCGAACGTCCAGTGCGCGATCAGCACGGGGACCACCTCCGGTAAGGCGCGCGTCACCCGCGCACGCTATGCGCGTCCTCCCCGCCGAGTCGAGAGGCGGGCCTCAGTCGAGGGGCAGCGGGAGGTGGGGCGTCAGGTCGGCGCGCGGGCCGCTCGCCCGCACCCGTCCGTTCGCCGCGGCGTCCTCCCAGGTGAGGCGGCCGGTGGCCAGCGCGATCCACGTGGCGGCGTCCATCTCCACCACATTCGGTGGCGTACCCCGGGTATGGTGCGGGCCGTCGATGCACTGAACGGCGGCGTGCGGGGGGACCCGCACCTCCACCGAACGACCGGGGGCCAGCTCGGCCAGCCGGTCGAGCAGGTACCGCACCGCTCCCCTGACCACCGGGCGGCTCGGTTCGGCGCCTCCCGCCTCGATGCCCGCGAGGACCGTGTCCAGAGCCGCGCGGCGCAGCGCGGCGGGCTCGTCGGCGCCGGTGTAGGGCGCGAGCCCGAGCGCGGCGCGCTGCTCGTTCAGGACGGTGGGGGAAAGCGGTGTTCGCGGCATCGCGCATGACGCTACCGGGTGAGCCTCGGCACCGCGCAGGCGGTAGAAAGGACCCCGCCAGGCATGGGGGTGCAGGGAACGGGGAGGCCGGGGACGCCGTCCCCGGAGGAGACGGAGGTTCGTCAGATGCCCGAGGCGCTGCCCCTGCAGCCGGGCGATCCGAGTCGGCTCGGCTCGTTCGAGATCACGGGACGGCTCGGCGTGGGCGAGCAGGGCGCCGTCTTCCTCGGCAGGGAACCGTCCGGACGCCCCGTCGCCGTGAAGGTCCTGCACGTGCGGCTGAGCGGCGAGCCGGTCGCCCGGTCGCGGTTCGCCGACGCGTTCGCCCCGGCCCGGAAGGTCTCCGGCTTCTGCACGGCGGCGATCCTGCACGCCGACGTCGAGGGCGACCGCCCCTACGTGGTGAGCGAGTGGGTCGACGGGCCGTCCCTCCAGCAGCTCGTGGACGAGGAGGGCGTGCGCGGCGTCGTCGTCGTCGAGCGCGTGGCGGTCGGCATGGCGGTCGCCCTGGCCGCCGTCCACCGCGCGGGCGCCGTCCACCACGATCTGAAACCCGGGAACGTTCTTCTCGGCCGGCACGGTCCCCGGATGAGCGACTTCGCCATCGCCCACGCCATGGAGGCCGTGAACGTGGCGTTCCGCGGGCACATGACGGAGGACCCGGCCTACAAGTCCCCCGAGCAGCTGAGCGGCATGGGCATCGGCCCCGCCGCCGACGTGTTCGCGTGGGCGTCGACCGTCATGTTCGCCGCCGCGGGCAGGCCGCCGTTCGGCGAGGGCTCGCCGTCCGAGGTGATGCAGCGGATCGTCTACGACGAGGCCGACCTGTCGGAAGTGCCCGACTCCCTGCGCGACGTCCTGACCGCCGCTCTGGCCAAGGACCCGGCCGAGCGCCCGATGGCCAGGACGATCCTCGAACGGCTGCTCGGCAAGGGCAGTGCGCTCGCGGAGCGCCTTCCGACCTCGATGGTCGAGGAGGGGCGCGCCCTCGCGACGGGCGTGATGGTCCGCCACAACCTGCCGCGGGTCACGCCGCCGCCGCGTTCTCCCATGGGAGCCCCGGGGAGCCCCATGGGAGCGGCTCCCCCGGCCGGGTTCACGCCGGGCCCGGCCATGCCTCCGGGGCCGCCTCCGGGCCCGCCTTCAGGGCCGCCCCCGGGGCCGGTCGGCGACTCCGCATCGCCTTCCGTACCGCTGTTCGGGAAGCTCGGGCGGTCCCGCCGCGCGCGCCCGGAGGCCGAGCGGCCGCCCGAGCCGCCCGCCGCCGACCTGGACCCCTCCGCGTTCGAGGCGACCACGACGCTCAGCGCGGTCGGCATGGACCGGCCCGAGCAGCACGCCCAGGCGGAGCAGACCGCGAGGTTCGACGCCGTCGGCGGCGACCGGACGGCCGCGTTCGACGCCGTCGACATGCCGCCCCCGGCCGACCCCACCGCGCCGAATCCCCTCATCCCGGGGCAGGGCCGCGAGGGCGGCGGGCACCGCTCCCCGAACCGCCCCTCGCCCTTCGCGGCCCTCGCGAAGATGCGCCGCCCCGGCAACCACGTCCTCGGCCTGGCGCTGTCCCTGGCCATCGGCGTCGGCGTCGGCGTCGCCATCATCGCGCTGGTGCTGTGGCCCCAGCTGAAGGCGGACGACGACGGATCGCCCCCCGACAGCACCAACACGTCCGACAACCGCCCGGTGACGACGATCCCGGCCTCGTTCACGGGGACGTGGAAGGGGACGGTGGTCAACACGGGCCGCAACGCGTCCTTCCCGGTGGAGATCACGTTCCAGAAGGGCGGGACGACCGGGCGCGCCCTGTACCCGCGGGAGAACTGCAACGGCACGCTCCGGCTCACCCGCGGCACCGAGAGCGCGCTGAAGATGAACCTGGACATCGGCAAGCCGTGCACGTCGGGGACCGTCCAGGTCACCCGGCAGCCGGACGGGACGCTCCAGTACACCTGGACGAGGCCGGGGACGAGCCTCGGCTACGGCGGGCGGCTCAGCCGGGCCTGACCGCTCGGCCGCCCCCGACAATGCGTCCAGATTGTCGTCTCTTATTAGGACAGTTCCGCTAGGGTTTCCCCTCGATCGAAACCATCGATCATGGGCGGGACGCCTCCGCGCGCTCCCCGGCACAAGGAGGGGACCTTGCGGACTGTCCACCGAAGGCTGCTGCTCGTCGGTTCGGTCACGGCGTGCCTCGGCGCCGCCGCGGCGTTCCCGGTGCTCGCCGACGACTCGTCGTCCCTGGTGAAGGTGACGGCGGCGGCGGGCACGCCGGTGCCCGGCCGGTACATCGTCACACTGAAGTCCGGAGCGTCCACCGACGCCGCCGCCAAGAACGTCAAGGCGACGGGCGTCCGGCGCTTCGACGGCGTCCTGAACGGCTTCGCCGCGCGGCTGAACGGCGACCAGCTGAACAAGCTGCGCCGCGACAACCGCGTCGCCGCGATCGAGCAGGACCAGATCGTCAAGGCCAGCACGACCCAGCGCGCGCCGCTGCCCTGGGGCCTGGACCGCATCGACCAGCGGTCGGCGAAGCTGTCCAAGACCTACACTTACAAGTCGTCCGGCAAGGGCGTGAACGCCTACATCATCGACACCGGCCTGGACGTCGGTCACAAGGAGTTCGGCGGCCGCGCCTCGGTCGCCTGGGCGGCGAGCAGGTTCAACGGCGACGGACGTGACTGCAACGGCCACGGCACCCACGTCGCGGGCATCATCGGCTCCAAGACCTACGGCGCCGCCAAGTCCGTGAAGCTGCGGGCCCTGCGCGTCCTCGACTGCAACGGCGAGGGCTCGATGTCGGACATCGTCGACGCCGCCAACTGGCTGCGCACCCACGCCGCCAAGCCGGCCGTGGCGAACCTGTCCCTCGGCGGCCCCAAGTCCACCGCGGTCAACACCGCCGTGATGAACCTGTCCAAGTCCGGGGTGTTCACCTCCGTCGCCGCCGGCAACGAGAACGTCGACGCGTGCAAGGTCTCGCCGGCCGGCGCGGGCTGGGTCATGGCGGTCGGCGCGACCACCAAGACCGACACGCGCGCCTCGTTCTCCAACTGGGGCAAGTGCGTCGACATCAACGCCCCCGGTTACGGCATCTACTCCACCTGGCCCGGCAACCGCAGCAAGGCGCTCAGCGGAACGTCCATGGCCGCCCCCTACGTCAGCGGTGTCGCCGCCCTCTACCTCTCCACCCACCCGAAGGCCACCTTCCCGACGGTGCAGAAGGTGCTGAACGACAACGCCACCCACGGCCTCAAGGGACTGCGTTCGCAGCCCAACAGGCTCCTGTGGAAGGGCAAGCTGTGAGTCCCGTCACGTAGGATGGCCCGGCTCCCAGCAAGGGGGCCGGGCATCTCGCGCCTTCGCCCGCTCCCGGCACCGCCGGGGTCTACTCTTGGCGAGGCAGACGGCTCTTTAACGTTCATTGACCTTCGGCCATGACGAGAGGAGAACACGTGGAGACCCCCGCCTCCACCCGTCGGCACGCTGACCGCCGCCGTGGCCGGCGACGCGCCGCCGCGGCTCTCGTGGCCCTCGCCGCCGCGGTACCCCTGGTCGCCGCCGCCACGCCGTCCGCGGCCGCCCCCGCGTCCCTGCCCCTCGACCCGGGCGACAGCGGCAAGTTCGCGAAGCTGAACCGCCAGATCGAGCAGCTCGACAAGGAGTACGGCGGCGACCTCGCCAAGCTGAAGGACGCCGAGTTCGCCGCGAAGAAGGCGCTGGACAAGTCCAACGACCTCCAGCGCGACCTCCGGGAGGCCCGCGGCGTCGTCGCCCAGCTCGCCGCGTCCCAGTACATGACGAACGGCGAGGACCCCACCGTCACCTTCCTGGCCGACGCGGACCCCTCCGACCTCCTCAGCAACGCCACCCTGGTCAGCCATCTCGCCCAGAACAAGGCGGGCAAGGTCGCCCAGATCCAGAAGCTCGTCAACGACCAGCTCGCGGCCCGCAAGGCGGCCCAGCAGAAGATGACGGAGCTCAACAAGGAGATCAAGGACCTGAGGCGGCGCAAGTCGCAGATCCAGTCCCTGGTCAAGAAGTACAAGCCCGAGTCCCCGAGCGTCGGCATGGGCGGCGTCACCCCCCGCATGCTCAAGGTGAAGAACACCCTCGACCTGGAGACGGGCCCCTTCCCCACGATCGGCTGCGTCCGGCAGACCGGCGACCCCCAGGACCACGGCACCGGCCACGCCTGCGACTTCATGGTGACCACGGGCGGCGTCATGGCCTCCGGCAGCGCCCAGGCCCTCGGCGACCGCACCGCCGACTACGCCATCGCCCACGCCAGCGCCCTGGGCATCAAGTACATCATCTGGCGCCAGCGCATCTACGACCTCCGCAGCCCCGGCTGGCGCGCCATGGAGAACCGAGGCGGCGTGACCGCCAACCACTACGACCACGTCCACGTCTCAGTTTTCTAGGCCCCGGCCCACTTCGCTCGCCTGGCGGCTCGCTGCGTGACCGGGCCTGGGCGAACGCGGCATCGCTTCGCGATCTGCCCGGTTCCGCTCGCCTCCGGCTTCGCTGCACCGGGCAGGTCACGCGTTCGCGTGCGTGGCCGAGGCCACTTCGAGACGGCCCACCCCGCTCTGACTAGAGGGCCTGCGCTCTGGACGCGCGCCTCTTCGCTCCGGCCTGCCCGCCTTTTCGCGGCGCGCGGACCCGACTTGCTGCCTGCGAACGAGCCCGGACGGTTTCCAGGTGAGTACGACCGACAACCGAGAGACCAGAAGGGCAAAGCCCATGATTTCAAACTATGACGGCCCCTCCCAGCAGGACGTCGACCGGGTGATGAGCGAAGGCGGCACGCTGACGTTCGACCTGGCAGGCGCCTACGGGGCGGCCGAGAAGCTCGCCCGGGCGTGCGAGCTGCTCTCCGGCCGCATCGATCTCCCCATCACGGAGATCCTCGCCGCCGGGGAGTTCGCCGTCCACGCCGAGCTGCGCCTGAGCGCCAAGGCCACGGGGGCGCCGGACCACACCGGCTCCTCCCAGCCGGACGACACCGACTCCTCCCAGGAGGACGTCGACCGGGTGATGAGCGAAGGCGGCACGCTGACGTTCCGCCTGGCCGACGACGCGAGCGAGCTGTACCCGGCCGTCCACGAGCTCTCCCGAGCGTGTGAGACGGTCTCCGGCCGCATCGACCTCCCCGACGTGGAGATCCTCGATGCCATGGACGACTTCGACGTCTTCGTCGAGGTGCGTCTGAGCCTCATGTCCGACTAGCGCGTCCACAACAGCGCGCCCCGTCCCCTGCCGGCCTCCTCCCGCCCTCGCGGAAGGAGGCCGGCACCTTTTCGGCCCCGGCTGAAGCCAAATGCGGGAGCTTCCGCGGTATCGGGTTCTGACCGGGGCCTGATGACGAGACCTTCTGCCGGCGGGTCCCCAACGGGGAGCGCGTCCTCGTCGCCCAAGCGCTGATCCGTCACCCGGACCAGCGAGGGGGTGACATGCCGAAGGGCGCCCCCGTTCGGGAGCGCCCTTCGTCGGTCTGGTCAGTCGGCGTAGGTCGGGAGCATGCGTTCGTGGGACTCGCGGAGTTCGGAGAGCCCGATGCTGAACAGCTCCTGCTGGTCGCCTTCGGGGCCGCGGCCCGTCACGTGCAGGCTGTCGCCGCCGGCCACGCCGAGCTGGCTGACCGGGACGCCCGCCGACTCGCACAGGGCGGCGAGACGGGACTCGGCGCCCGGACGGACGACGACCATGGCGCGGGCCACCGACTCGCTGAACAGCGCGACGAACGGGTCGCCGTGCAGGGTGATGCGGGCGCCGAGGCCGCCGCGCAGGCACGACTCCACCAGCGTCTGCGAGAGACCGCCGTCGGAGAGGTCGTGCACGGCGTTGACCAGGCCGTCGCGGACGGCCGCGACCATCACCGAGGCCAGCGCCGCCTCGGCCTTCAGGTCGACCAGCGGCGGCAGGCCGCCCAGGTGGCCGTAGACGACGTGCGCCCATTCCGAGCCGCCGAACTCCTCGCGGGTCTCGCCGAGGAGGGCGATCGTGGCGCCGTCGGTGGTCAGCGACATGTTCACCCGGCGGCGCACGTCGTCGTGGACGCCGAGGACGCCGATGACCGGGGTCGGGTTGATCGCGGTGTCGCCCGTCTGGTTGTAGAAGCTGACGTTGCCGCCCGTCACCGGGATGCCGAGGTACTGGCAGCCGTCCGCCAGGCCCGTGACCGCCTGCGCGAACTGCCACATGACGCCCGGGTCCTCCGGGGAGCCGAAGTTGAGGCAGTTGGTGACGGCCAGGGGCCGCGCACCGGTCGCGGCGACGTTGCGGAACGCCTCGGACAGCGCGAGCTGGGCGCCCGCGTACGGGTCGAGACGGGCGTAGCGGCCGTTGCCGTCCAGTGACAGCGCGATGCCGAGGCCCGACTCGTCGTCGATGCGGACCACGCCGGCGTTCTCGGGCATCGCCATGACGGTGTTGCCCAGGACGTACCGGTCGTACTGGGAGGTCACCCACGTCTTGCCGGCGAGGTTCGGGGACCCGGCCAGCCAGAGGACGGTCCGGCGCAGCTCGTCGCCGTTGGACGGGCGGGTGAGCCGCCCCGGGGTGTCGGACTGCAGGGCGCCGAGGTCGTGCGGAGGCGCCAGCGGGCGCTGGTAGACGGGGCCCTCGTCGGCGGCCGTGACCGGCGGGATGTCGACGATCGTCTCGCCGCGCCACGTCATGACCAGCCGGCGGGTGTCGGTGACCGTCCCGATCACGGTGGCCGGGATCTCCCAGCGGGCGCAGATCTCCATGAAGCGCTCGACCTTGGCGGGCTCCACCACCGCCATCATGCGCTCCTGCGACTCGCTCATGAGGATCTCCTCGGGGAGGAGCGTCGCGTCGCGGAGCGGGACGGCGTCGAGGTCGACGTGCATGCCGCCGGTGCCGGCCGCGGCCAGCTCCGTCGTCGCGCACGACACCCCGGCGGCGCCGAGGTCCTGGATGCCGACCACGAGGTCCTCGCGGAACAGCTCCAGGCAGCACTCGATGAGCAGCTTCTCCATGAACGGGTCGCCCACCTGGACCGACGGCCGCTTCTGGTGCGACTCCTCGTCGAAGGTGGCCGAGGCGAGCACGGACGCGCCGCCGATCCCGTCCGGGCCGGTCAGGGCGCCGAACAGGATCACCTGGTTGCCGGGGCCGGGGGCCACCGCGCGCTTGATGTCCTCGTGCTTCATCACGCCGACGCACAGGGCGTTCACGAGCGGGTTCTGCTCGTAGCAGGCGTCGAAGACCGTCTCGCCGCCGATGTTGGGCAGGCCGAGGGAGTTGCCGTAGCCGCCCACGCCGGCCACGACGCCCGGCAGGACGCGCTGGGTGTCGGCGGCGTCGGCCGGGCCGAAGCGCAGCGAGTCCATGACGGCGATGGGGCGCGCCCCCATCGACATGATGTCGCGGACGATGCCGCCGACGCCGGTAGCGGCGCCCTGGTACGGCTCGACGTAGGACGGGTGGTTGTGCGACTCCACCTTGAAGGTGACCGCCCAGCCCTGGCCGATGTCCACGACACCGGCGTTCTCTCCCATGCCGACCAGGAGCTTGTCGGTCTTCGGGGCCTTGTCACCGAACTGGCGCAGGTGCACCTTGGAGCTCTTGTAGGAGCAGTGCTCGCTCCACATGACGGAGTAGATCGCCAGCTCGGCCGAGGTGGGCCGGCGTCCCAGGATGTTGCGGACGCGGGCGTACTCCTCCTCGTTCATCCCCAGTTCGGCGTACGGCTGGGGACGCTCGGGAGACGCGGCGGCGATGGCGACCGTGTCCGTGCCACCGTCGTAGTACGCGGGCGGCTCGATGGCGGGCTGCGGACCGGTGCTGCGGCCGATGGCGGGCGGCTGACCCGGGCCCCGTCCGAGGGCGGGCTGGGGGCTGGTTCCGGTGCCGACGGCGGGCTGCGGGCCCGTTCCGCGTCCGACGGCGGGCTGCGGGCCGGTGCCGGAGCCGATCGCGGGCAGCGGGCCCGTCCCCGGGCTGACCCTGGGCAGCGGGCCCGTCCCCGGGCTGACCCTGGGCAGCGGCCCCGTCCCCGGGCGGACGGCGGGCAGGGGGCCCGTTCCGGGTCCGACCGCGGGCTGGGGGCCGGTGCCCCGCCCGATGGCGGGCAGCGGGCCGGTGGCCGGGCGCACGGTCGGCTGCGGGCCGGTGCCGCGCCCCACGGCGGGCTGGGGACCCGTCCCCGGGCCTACCGGAGGCTGGGGGCCGGTACCGGGGCCCTGCGACAGCGGGCCCGTGTTCAGGTCGATGAGAGGCTGCGGGCCGGTGCCCGGACGAACCGCGGGCTGAGGCCCCGTGCCCGAAACGACCGCGGGCTGAGGCCCCGTGCCGGTGCCTACGGCGGGCTGGGGGCCGGTGCCGCGCCCCACGGTGGGCTGGGGGCCCGTTCCGGCGCCTACGGCGGCCTGAGGGCCGGTGCCATGGCCTACGGCGGCCTGAGGGCCCGTGCCGGAGCCCGCAAGGGGCTGCGGGCCGCTGCCCGTGCCCCGGGCGGGCGACGGCGCCGCGAAGGCGCTCAGGTCGGGCACTGTGAGCGACGGGTCCGCTACGGTGGACGTGGGGTCGCCACTGACGCGCTCTTCTTCCAGGGCCCGCGCGAACTCCGGGTCGGGCACCCCCTGGAACGGCGCAGGGCCCAGGACGGGCTCCTCGTCGTTCAGCACCGGGATGGGCCCGGTGAAGGGGCCGGGGGGCGGTTCGGCGGCCGGGTCCTGGGAGCCGGGCAGAGCGGGGGGCCGGTCCTCTTCGAGGATGGCCTTGAACCCCTGCGTCACAGCGGGATTGACGGGCTGGAGCTCCGGGTCGTCCGCGTCGGACTTGAGCTCGCCGAGCCACTCCATCGAGGGCTCGTCCTCGTCTCGGATAGCCCTTCCGGAAGCGTGGGGCCGTTGCTCACTCATGCGTTGACCAGTCTCTTGACGATCGAGGTGAAGAAGCCGAGCCCGTCGGTGGACGGCCCGGTCAGCGACTCGACGGCGTGCTCGGGATGGGGCATGAGCCCGACCACGTTGCCGGCCTCGTTGCAGATCCCGGCGATGTCGTCCTGGGAGCCGTTCGGGTTCAGGTCGAGGTAGCGGGCGACGATGCGGCCGGAGCCGGCCAGTTCGATCAGCGTCTCCCGGTCGGCGGTGTAGCGGCCGTCCCGGTTCTTCACCGGGATCACCAGTTCCTGTCCCTCGTTGTACTCCGAGGTCCAGGCGGTGTCGGCGTTCTCGACGCGCAGCCGCTGGTCGCGGCAGACGAAGTGCAGCCCCGCGTTCGGGAGCAGCGCGCCGGGCAGCAGGTGCGACTCGCACAGCACCTGGAAGCCGTTGCAGATGCCGAGGACGGGCAGGCCGTCGCCCGCGGCGGCCACGACCTCGGACATCAGCGGCGCGAACCGGGCGATCGCCCCGGCGCGCAGGTAGTCCCCGTAGGAGAACCCGCCGGGCAGGACGACGGCGTCGACCCCCCGCAGGTCGCGGTCGCCGTGCCAGAGGGCGACCGGCTCCGCGCCGGCCAGCCGCACCGCGCGTGCGGCGTCCTTGTCGTCAAGGGAACCTGGGAAGGTGATGATCCCAACCCGGGCAGCGTCCATCTGTTCTGTTCCTCCGAAATGAGGTGCGGCCGAGACGATCGGGATCTTCTCCGCCGATCAACCCCGATGCGCGTCGCATTCCCCCGCGCGCAGGTCCCAATCTACCCGGCGTTGGGAATGAGGCTGCGGTCGAGGCGTCCGACCAGCGCCCCGTCCCTCCAGGTCAGCCGCTTCCGCAGGTGAACGACGGTGCCCCGGTCGGGCACGGAGTCGATGTCCAGGTGATCCACCAGCGCACGCATGATCGTGATTCCGCGCCCCGACTCGCTCAGGGCGTCCGGCTCCGGCGGGGCGGACCGGAGCCCGCGGCCCCGGTCCATGACCTTCAGCATGCAGGTGCCGTCGTCCACGTGTCCGGTCACTTTGTAGTCGCCGTTGGCGCGGGCGTGCTCGATGACGTTCGTGCACGCCTCGGAGACCGCGACCAGCAGGTCGTCGACGCAGTCGTCGGCGACACCGAGCCCCCGCAGGGCGTCGCCCGTCACCCGCCGGACCACCGGGATGCTCAGCGCGTCGCGCGGCAGCGCGAGCGAGAACCTCATATCCACCCGGACACCTCGTGTCATGCTCCGGGCGTCCCGACCGTGCCCCCGGTCCCGGAGCGTGCTCGACGACTCAACGCAGCTAACACTTCCCCGACGGAATCTTCCGTAATCGCCACAGTCGCGAGTCCGCCATTTGGAACGGGCCATGTCGCGGCGGCAAACCGAGCGGCATTCTGCCGCCGGGGCGGGCGGCGGACCGGTCCCGGCCGCACGCCCGGCCGGTTACAGAACGTGAACCTCGTAGTTCTCGATGACCGGGTTCGCCAGCAGCGTCTCGGCGATCTTGCCGACCTTCTCCAGGGCCGCCTCGTCGGCGTCCCCCTCCAGCTCCACCTCGAACCGCTTGCCCTGCCGGACGGCCACGACCCCGTCGAACCCCATCTGCGGCAGCTTGCGGGCGATCGCCTGCCCCTGCGGGTCGAGGATCTCCGGCTTGAGCATGACGTCCACGACGACACGCGCCACGGTCGCCCCCTCACTGATCTGCGCTTTTGCTTACGATCCTGAAGCGTACGGCACCATGGCCCATCACGAGCCATCAGCACCCCCGGAGCCAGCCGATGAACATCGAGGACCTCACGCCCGTGGAGCGCCGCCTGTGGGAGGCGTTCCCCAAGGGCGAATCCGTCGACCTGTCGTCCGGCGACCAGGCGATGGACGACATCACGCGCTCCGACCGCTGGGGACGTGACCGGATGGTCAGGGCGGAGGTCCTCGTCGCCCTGCTCGTCGGCGCGGTGGATGCCGAGCCCGGCCAGGTCGCCGCCGTGCGGCTCGGCGGCGCCCGCATCACCGGCTCGCTGAACCTCGGGCACGCGGAGGTCCACGTCCCGCTGGCGCTCACCGGCTGCGACTTCGACGAGGCGCCGCACCTGTACTGGGCGAACATGAACAGCGTCCACCTGATGCGCTGCCGGCTGCCCGGCCTGATCGCCTCCGGCACGCGGGTGGACGGCCACCTGTGGCTGGAGGGCAGCCGCATCAACGGCGGCCTCTGGCTGGACGGGGCGAACATCACCGGCATCCTCAACATGTCGGGCGTGCACCTGTCCAACCCCGGCGGGGACGCGATGCTCGCCGACCGCCTCTCGGTCGAGGCGAACGTCTACTGCGACCAGGGGTTCGCCGCCAACGGCGAGGTCCGGCTGCCGGGGGCCCGCGTCGGCGGCCAGCTGATCTTCCGGGGCGCGCGGCTGCACAACCCGTCCGGCGCCGCCCTGTACGCCAGCCGCCTGGACGTGGCCGCGAACGTGTTCTGCGACGGCGGGTTCAGCGCCGAGGGGGAGGTCCGACTGCGCGGCGCGCGCGTCGGCGGCTACCTGTCGTTCGTCGGCGCCCGCCTGGCCGCCCCCAAGCGGACCGCCCTGAACGCCGACGACCTGGCCGTCGAGACCGACATCTACTGCTCGGACGGGTTCACCGCCGTCGGCGCCGTCAGCTTCTCCGGGGCCCGCGTCACCGGGCAGCTCAGCCTGCGCGACGCCCGCCTGCTCCACGACGAGGGGACGGCGCTCGGCCTCCAGCGGCTCCAGGCCGAGGAGCTGCTGATGCGCACCTCCGAGCCGATCAAGGGGACCGCGGACCTGTCCTACGCGCGCATCAACCTGCTGCGCGACGACGCCGCGTCCTGGCCGGAGCGCCTCCAGCTCGACGGCCTCCAGTACGAGACCCTCGAACCGCCGCTCACCGCCCGCGAGCGGCTCGCGTGGCTGCGCCGCGACACCGACGGCTACGCCCCGCAGCCCTACGAACGGCTCGCGCAGACCTACCGCTCCCTCGGCCTGGACGCCGACGGGCGCTCCGTCCTGCTCGCCAAGGCCCGGGACCGGCGCCGGACGCAGGGCGTCCCCCGCAAGATCGTCGGCTGGTTCCAGGACGGGCTGGTCGGCTACGGCTACCGCCCGTTCCGCGCCGCGAGCTGGCTGGTCGGCCTGCTCGCCTTCGGGACCATCGTCTTCTCGATCCACCGGCCGGACGTCCTGGACGACGGCCACAAGCCGCACTTCAACGCGTTCTTCTACACGCTCGACCTCCTCCTGCCGATCGGCAGCCTCGGCCAGGAGATGGAGTTCGCGCCGAAGGGCGTCTACCAGTGGATCGCCAACTTCATCGTCGCCGCGGGCCTGCTCCTCGGCCTGACGGTCGCGGCCGGCGCCACCCGCGCGTTGTCTCGGGAATAGCGGGCATCTCGGGATCGGCAGGCATCTCGGGATCGTCAGGCATCGGGGACGGCGAACGTAACGTGCGTCACGTCCGGGTCGCGGGGCATGCCCGGGGGTAGGACCTCCGGTGGAGGGACTCGCATCGCGGTGGCGGGGGCCTTGCATCGCAGGGTGTGATGTCTGCCACGATGGCATTGCGGCTTTTGTCCCTTACCGGGGGCGGGGCCGTCGACATCGGCCGACCGCGCGGCGACCCCGCGTGACGGCCCCGAACGAGGAGTGTCATCGATGACGATCGACTCCGTGCGCGGCGCGCCCGACACCCCCAAGGCCGCCGAGCCCGAACTCGTCCAGCTGCTCACGCCCGAGGGCGAGCGCGTCGAGCACCCGGACTATCCCCTGGACCTCGGCGCCGAGGACGTGCGCGGCCTCTACCGCGACCTGGTCGTCGTCCGGCGCATCGACCAGGAGGCCGTGGCGCTCACCCGGCAGGGCGAGCTCGGCCTCTGGGCCTCGCTGCTCGGGCAGGAGGCGGCGCAGATCGGCTCCGGGCGGGCGGCGTCCGCCAACGACATGGTCTTCCCGACGTACCGGGAGCACGGCGTCGCCTGGTGCCGGGACGTGGAGCCGCTGAAACTGCTCGGCATGTTCCGGGGCGTCAACCACGGCGGTTGGGACCCCAAGGAGCACGGCTTCCACCTGTACACCGTCGTGATCGGCAGCCAGACGCTGCACGCGACCGGGTACGCGATGGGCGTCCAGAGGGACGGTGTGCTCGGCACCCCGTCGGCCGGCGCCACGATCGCCTACTTCGGGGACGGGGCGACGTCCCAGGGCGACGTCAACGAGTCCTTCGTGTTCGCCTCGGTCTTCAATGCGCCGATCGTGTTCTTCTGCCAGAACAACCAGTGGGCCATCTCCGAGCCCCTGGAGCGGCAGTCCAGGATTCCTCTCTACAAGCGTGCGCAGGGTTTCGGCTTCCCGGGCATCCGCGTGGACGGCAACGACGTGTTCGCCTGCCTGGCCGTCACCAAGAAGGCATTGGAGAACGCCAGGACGGGTCAGGGCCCCACGCTCGTCGAGGCCTACACGTACCGGATGGGCGCCCACACCACGACCGACGACCCCACGCGCTACCGGCTGAAGGCCGAGGAGGAGGCGTGGAAGCTCAAGGACCCCATCGAGCGCGTCAAGGCGTACCTGGTGCGCGGCGACCTGGCGGACACGGGGTTCTTCCAGAAGGTGGAGGACGAGGCCAAGCAGATCACCCGGGAGCTGCGTGAGGCGTGCCTGGCACTGCCCGACCCGGAGCCGCTGTCGATGTTCGACCACGTGTACGGGGCCGAGCACCCGCTGATGACCGAGGAGCAGGAGCAGTTCGCCGCCTACCTGGCGTCGTTCGAGGAGGAGGAGGAGGCGAAGTGAGCACCCTGACCCTCGGCAAGGCCCTCAACGAGGGCCTGCGCAAGGCCATGGAGAACGACCCGAAGGTCCTGGTCATGGGCGAGGACGTCGGCAAGCTCGGCGGCGTCTTCCGCATCACCGACGGCCTGCAGAAGGACTTCGGCGAGGAGCGGGTCATCGACACCCCGCTCGCCGAGTCCGGCATCGTCGGGACCGCGATCGGCCTGGCGCTGCGCGGCTACCGCCCCGTGGTGGAGATCCAGTTCGACGGGTTCGTGTTCCCCGCCGCCGACCAGATCATCACGCAGCTGGCGAAGATGCGGATGCGCTCGCTCGGCGCGCTGGAGCTGCCGGTCGTCGTCCGGATCCCGTGCGGCGGCGGCATCGGCGCGGTCGAGCACCACTCCGAGTCGCCCGAGGCGTACTTCACCCACACCGCCGGCCTGCGCGTGGTGGCGTGCTCGAACCCGCTGGACGCCTACTCGATGATCCAGCAGTCGATCGCCTCCCCCGACCCGGTGGTCTTCTTCGAGCCCAAGCGCCGGTACTGGGACAAGGCGGAGGTCGACACCGACTCCGGCCCGGCCGACTGGACGGCGCTGCACCGGGCGGCGGTCGTGCGGCCGGGCGAGCACGCGACGCTGCTGGCCTACGGGCCGTCGGTGAAGACGTGCCTGGAGGCCGCCGGGGCCGCCGCCGAGGAGGGGCGGCGGCTGGAGGTCATCGACCTGCGCTCGCTGAACCCTCTCGACATCGGCACCGTGACCGACTCGGTGAACCGGACGGGACGCTGCGTCGTCGTCCACGAGGCCCCGGTGTTCAACGGGTACGGCGCCGAGCTGGCCGCCCGGATCACCGAGAAGTGCTTCTACCGGCTGGAGTCGCCGGTGCTGCGCGTCGGCGGGTTCTCCACCCCGTACCCGCCGTCCCGCATCGAGGACCATTACCTGCCCGACCTCGACCGCATCCTGGACGCGGTCGACCGGACCTTCGCGTGGTGACGCCGGTGAGCCAGCCGAGACTGTTCAAACTGCCGGACGTGGGCGAGGGCCTGACGGAGGCCGAGATCGTCAAGTGGCACGTCCGGCCCGGCGACACCGTCGAGGTGAACCAGACCATCGTCGAGATCGAGACGGCGAAGGCGATCGTGGAGCTGCCCTGCCCGTTCGAGGGCGTGGTGACCGAGCTGATGGTCACCGAGGGGCAGACCGTGGACGTCGGGGTCCCGATCATCGCGGTGGACGCCGGCGGCGGCGAGGGAGGCGTGGCCCCGCCGGTGTCCACGCCGGTGTCCGAGCCCCCGGCGCAGACGGCCGCGCTGCGCGAGGAGGGCGTTCCGACCGCCCGTGAGCCGGGCATGGCGGCGCCGCAGGAGCGGCCGAAGCGCACGCCCGTCCTCGTCGGCTACGGCGTGAAGGAGGGGACGACCAAGCGCCGTCCCCGCAAGCCGGCCAACGGCGCGGCGCCCGCGGCTCCGGCCGCCCCCGCACCGGCTCCCGCACCGGCTCCCGCGCCCGCGCCCGCCCCGCAGGCGCCGCCGGCGCCCCGTCCGGGCCCTTCGGGCAACGGGCTGCCGCCGGCCAAGCCGCCCGTCCGGAAGCTGGCCAAGGATCTCGGGGTGGACCTCGCGTCCATCGCCGGGTCGGGCCCGGAGGGATCGATCACGCGCGAGGACGTCCACGCCGCGCGGGCCGGGGCTCCCGCCGCGCCCGTCCAGGCGGGCCCGCGCGAGGAGCGGGTCCCCGTCAAGGGCGTCCGCAAGGCGACCGCGGCGGCGATGTCCGGTTCGGCGTTCACCGCCCCGCACGTCACCGAGTTCCTCCAGGTGGACGTGACGCGGACGATGGAGACCGTCAAGCGGCTCCGCGAGCTGCCCGAGTTCGCGGACGTGAAGGTGTCGCCGCTGCTGCTGGTGGCGCGCGCGCTGCTCACCGCCGTGGCGCGCCACCCGATGGTGAACTCCACGTGGGCGGACGGTCCGGACGGCGCGGAGATCGTCGTCAAGCGCTACGTGAACCTGGGGATCGCCGCGGCCACCGATCGCGGCCTCATCGTCCCCAAGGTGAAGGACGCGCACGACCTCGATCTGCCGGGCCTCGCGCGCGCTCTGAACGAGCTGGCGGCGAAGGCCCGCGCGGGCAAGGCGTCTCCCGCCGACCTGTCCGACGGGACGATCACGATCACCAACGTCGGCGTGTTCGGGGTGGACGCCGGAACCCCGATCCTCACCCCCGGCGAGGCCGCGATCCTGGCGTTCGGCCAGGTCCGGGACATGCCCTGGGTGCACGAGGGCGAGCTCGCGATCCGCAAGGTGACCACGCTGGCGCTCTCGTTCGACCACCGCATCGTGGACGGCGAACTGGGCTCCCGCGTCCTGCGCGACGTCGGGGACATGCTGGAGGACCCGATCCGCATGCTCGCCTGGAGCCGCTGACGGTTCCGTGGGGGCCGGCTCCGGGTCGGCCCCCACGATCAGGAGACGGAGACCTTCTCGACCTTGCCGAAGGGACCGGCGTCGAGGGTCACGGACGTGACGTTGCCGGGCGGGGCCGGAAGGTAGACGAAGCCCCGAACGGGTTCGTTGACCGCGGTGCGGAAGACGGCTCGTCCAGCATCGACGTAGTTGGTAGGGCGGCCCGGCGCCGGAGGGCCGACGCGAACGGCGCGGTAGACGTCCTTCTTGCCCGGCACCTGAATGGAGAACGATCCGAACACTCCGCCCGGGTAGGCCGGGTTCGGGTAAGACGCGTCCGGCGGCGTGGTTCCCGGGCCCTCGTTCACGATGTCGAACACGGCGACGATGTAGGCGCCGTCCCGGTAGAAGGGCTTGACCTCAAGGCGCCTCTTGGCAGCGCCAAAGGAAGCCGTACGGGACGCCACCTTCTGCCCGTCCTGGGCACGGAAAGAAGCCGGTTGGGACGAGGCTGACGCTGTCGACTTGAGCTGGTAGGTGATGTCGACGCCATCACCGTCCTGCCGCCCGTTCGCCGTGTAGGTGAACGCACTTCCGAGTCTGGTCTTCATCTCGTTCAGGAGTGCCTGGGCCCGGTCCCCGGACACCTTGGCGTCATCGGCATGCGCGACCAACGTCAGCGCGCCGGCCGCCTGCCCCTTGATCTGCTGGGCGACCCCGTCCAGCGCGGCCTTGGCGCCGCTCGCGGGCTTGGCCGAACGGGTCTCGAACAGGGCATCGCTGCGCAGGCCGACCGTGACGCTCGATCCGCTGGACGAGACGGTCCGTCCCTCCACCTCGACGATGTCGTACAGGTCGACGGGGTTCCCGCCCGGCACGGCGCTCGGCGGGGAGGAGGCGGCCGACGGGGAGGTCGTGATCGGGGACGGCGCGGCCGCCAGGAACGGCTCGGCCCCGACCTGCGGAGAAGACGAAACCGACGGAGAGGACGGAACCGGCCCGCTCGGCGAGGCGGACGAGAACGGCGGCACCCCCGTCCCAGAGGGAGCGGCCGGCGCCGACGGCGTGGCCGGCGCGGCGGCCACCGGGATCCCGGTGAACTCCCCGGCCGTCCCGGGCGTGATCGCCGTGACCTTCGAGACGGTCGCCGGGATCGGCGGATAGTCGGCGGCCATCTCGCGGGTCGTGCCGGGCGCGAACCCGGAGCCGCTGGTGGTCCCGGTCGGCTTGTAGAGCCGGCGCCCGGCCGTGTCCAGAAGCGCGATCTCGAACGGCACCGACTTCACCGACGAGTCCAGCGACGTCACGCTGTAGCGCAGCACCGACTTGGCGGCCTGCCTCTCGACGCCCCTGATGGCCACACGCGCGTGCAGGCCGTCCGCATCGCCGAACCACCCCTCCTTGCCGAAAGCCCCCGCAGGCTCCACGGAGGGAGGAGCACCCCCCGCCCGAACGGTCGGCGGGACGACCTTCTCAGCCCGGTCGGCGTCGGCGCATCCGGCGACGACCGACAGGCCGGCAAGCAACACGGCGAGGGGCAGCGCACGCATCATTCATCCGGTCGAGAGGAGGCGGGCGAGGGACGCGGGCAACAGTAGTCAACCGCGACGGCCGGCCGGAAGAGTCCCGGCACATCCGGACAACCAGAACTCGCTAGAATAAGGCAGCTTTTCACCCGGATACCAGTTCAGCCGATGCTTCCAGCACCAAAGGGGAAGTCGATAGCGGCGGCGACCGTCGCGCACTCGGTCGAGCAACTGGCAATCCACCCAGCGGAACGAAGAGGCGAGGCAATGCCGGTAACCGACCACCAGATGGCGACCTTGCGATCTCAACTCACCGGGCGGATCGACGAGCACCGGCGGCTGCTCTCCCAGATGGACCACGCCGCGGCCAACCGGTACGTGTCACTGCTGATCGCCGCCTTCTTCGAGGCGGCGATACGGCGCTTCGTGCGTGATGGATCACCGGTGGACGACACCGAGATCATCAAGTTCGTCGCATCGGTGCGGAACCGGCTCGCCGATCCCGGCGACCTGGACGCCCAGGTGGCCCTGACGCTCATCAAGATCGCAATCGACAAGCTGCCCGTGGAAGCCCAGAAGGGCATCAGCCTCGACGTTTCCAACGGTACGAGGATCATTCTGCTGTCAGGCATGGTCGGCGCCCTGAACCTGAGCCCCGACCAGCTCGAAGAATTCCTGAACGCAGCCCGGGCCATGACGGACAAAGCGTTCCCGTGACGCCTCCCCCGAGGCCGTGACAACGGACGGCCCGCTTCCGAGCCGCCGAGGAAATAAGAAAGCGACCTCCGCAGAGGCCGCTGACTGTTCCGGATGGAACCTCGGGCGAGCCGGCTTACCGGCCTTCCCCGTAGTTACTCCTGGCCCAGGACCTTGTCAGGGTCGAACCCCGCGAGGTCCAGCGCTTCCGCGAGCTCTTCGTCGCTGGCGACGTCGTCGTCATCGCCCTTGGGCGCCGTTTCCCTGGCCATTTCTTTTGCTCCCTGCCTCGCAGTGAGCCGGCGGCTTTTACCGTCGGCGGTGTTGACAGTCCGTGCGGTGGGGGCGTTGTCAAACCCTCGGAGCGACCGTTCACGGCGCAGCGCCTCGTCCTGGGCGACGGCGCGAAAACCTGTTGGTGGGCCGCGGCGCGCGCTGCTAACTTGCGGGTGGCCGTGCGAGAGAACGAGGAGGTGGTACCCGTGAACGTATCGACATGGGTGCTCCCCTCCGGGGTCACGGTCGGGCGGTAGGTCGTCCGGGAGCGCCGTTCACGAGCACTCCCGAAAGGCACGACCCATGCAGTTCATCTCCGAGCGGCGCCTCGACGACGGCGTCCTCGAACGTGAATTCACCCTCGGCGAGATCCCCGGCATCCTGTGGACGCCCGGATCCGCGTCCGCGTCCGCGCCGGCCCCGCTGATCCTGATGGGCCACCCCGGCGGGCTGAGGAAGATGCACCCCCGGCTGGTGGGCCGGGCCCGGCACTGCGCGGCGGACGGCTTCGCCGCGGCCGCCATCGAACTCCCCGGGGGCGGTGACCGGCCCCGCTCGGCCGACGCCGAGCAGGCCCGCGCCGACCTGCGGCGGACGCTGGAGGCCGGCAGGCCGGTCGACGAGGAGACCATCGACCGGCTCATCCTCCCGCTGGTCGAGCAGGCGGTCCCGGAATGGCGGGCCACCCTGGACGCCCTCCTGTCGCTACCCGAGATCGGCGGCCCGGTCGGGTTCTCGGGAGGAGTGATCGCCATCGGCGTCCGGCTGGCGGTGGTGGAGCCGCGCATCTCGGCCGCCGTTCTGTTCGCCGGGAGTTACGTGCCCCGCACCATCCTCGCGGAGGCCCGGCAGGTCACCATTCCGCTGCACGTCCTGTTGCAGTGGGACGACGAGGGGAACGACCGGCAGGCGGCCCTGGACCTGTTCGACGCCTTCGGCTCCAAGGAGAAGACGCTGCACGCCAACATGGGCGGGCACACCGGCGTCCCGCAGTTCGCGGGTGACGCCGCGGCGGCGTTCTTCACCCGGCATCTGGCCTGACCGCTGACCGCCGGCGCACCAGAGGCGTCGCCGGCGGCCGCCAGATGCACGACCGCCCCGATCGCGCCGGTACCGGTGCGATCGGGGCGGCGCTCGTCTTCCGCCTACTTTTCGATCTCGTAGCGCAGCAGTGCCGTCCCGTTCTCGAAACGGGTGGCCTCGACCAGGCTGAGGTCCTGCCGGTCCTCGAAGATGCGCCGTCCCTTGCCGCGCGACGTCGGGCAGACGAGCATCCGGATCTCGTCGACGACGCCGGCGTCCAGCAAGGAGTGCATGAGGCTCAGGCTCCCCCACAGCCAGATGTCCTTGCCGTTCTGCTCCTTGAGTTCCCGGACGGTGGCGGCCGGGTCGCCGGTCACCGTCGCGGCGGGGAAGTCGCCCCAGGGGGCGTCGTCCAGCTTCGTCGAGGCGACGAACTTGGTGAGGTTGTTGAGTTTCTCGCCGTACTCACCCTGCTCGTCGGCGGTCGGCCAGTAGTCCTTGGTCTGGGCGTAGGTGTTCGCTCCGAGGATCATCGTGTCGACCGAGTCGATGAATCCCATCAAGCTCGCCTCGAAGGCCTTGTCGGTGGCCTCGGAGAAGGGCTCGCCCGACACGAAGCTGAGCCCGCCGTCCTCCTCCGCGGCGATGTTGTCGACGGTGGCCCACTGCTGGACTCTGAGCTTTCGCACGGCGCCGGATCTCCTTCGTCACGCGGCCTGTTCCCGGCCGCTCGTGCCCCTGGGACGGAGCAGGCACCGCGTCCTCGACATCCGCCACGGCTCGTGCCCGAAGTTTCTTCCGCGGCGGAGGCGCCCTGGCCACCGAGCAGCACTGTGGCCCTGCCCCGGGGAGGGGCAGGGCCACGGCGGCGGGGGCTAGAAGGAGTCTTCGGGGAGGTCCATCACGTCCAGGGTGGTGGACTCGGTGATGGCGCGGTCGGAGGCCAGGCGGGGCAGGACGGTCTGGCAGAAGAACTGCGCCGCCGCGACCTTGCCGGTGTAGAACGCCGTGTCGGAGTCGGAGACGTCGCCGCCGCCGAGGGCGTTCAGGGCGACCTCGGCCTGGCGGCACAGGAGCCAGCCGACGATCAGGTCGCCGAGGGCGAGCAGGAGGCGCGAGGAGTTCAGCCCGATCTTGTAGAGCTCCTTCGGGTTCTCCATCGAGCCGAGCGCCCAGCCGACCATGGGGTCGAGGATGCCCTGGACGTCGTCGAGGGCCCGGCCGAGCAGGGCGCGCTCGTTCTTGAGGCGGCCGTTGCCGGCCTCGGAGCCGGCGAACTCCCGGATCTCCCCGACGAGCACCTTCAGCGCCTCGCCGTTGTCCCGGAGGATCTTGCGGAAGAACAGGTCCTGGCCCTGGATCGCGGTGGTGCCCTCGTACAGGGTGTCGATCTTGGAGTCGCGGATGTACTGCTCGATCGGGTACTCCTGCAGGAAGCCGGACCCGCCGAGCGTCTGCAGCGACTCCGCGCCGAGCAGCGCGTACGCCCGCTCGGAGCCGAAGCCCTTCACGATCGGCAGCAGCAGGTCGTTGACCTTCTCCGCGGTCTCGTCCCTGCGGCCCTCGAACTCGGCGAGCTGCACGGCGTCCTGGTAGGACGCGGTGAGCAGCACGAGGGCGCGCATGCCCTCGGCGTAGGCCTTCTGCGTCATGAGGCTGCGCCGGACGTCCGGGTGGTGGGTGATCGACACCCGCGGAGCGGTCTTGTCGGTCATCTGCGTCATGTCCGCACCCTGGACGCGCTCCTTGGCGTACTCCAGCGCGTTGAGGTAGCCGGTCGACAGGGTGGCGATGGCCTTGGTGCCGACCATCATCCGCGCGTACTCGATGACGAGGAACATCTGCCGGATGCCCTGGTGGACGTCGCCGACGAGGTAGCCGACGGCCGGCTGCTTCTCGCCGAAGGTGAGCTCGCAGGTCGTGGAGACCTTCAGGCCCATCTTCTTCTCGACGCCCGTCACGTGGGCGCCGTTGCGCTCGCCGAGCTCACCGGTCTCCACGTCCACCAGGTACTTGGGGACGAGGAACATCGACAGGCCCTTGGTGCCGGGGCCGGCGCCCTCGGGGCGGGCCAGCACCAGGTGGAAGATGTTCTCGGACATGTCGTGCTCGGCCGAGGTGATGAAGCGCTTGACGCCCTCGATGTGCCAGGTGCCGTCCGGCTGCTGGACGGCCTTGGCGCGGCCGGCGCCGACGTCGGAGCCGGCGTCCGGCTCGGTCAGCACCATCGTGGCGCCCCACTGCCGCTCAAGGGCCAGCTCGGCGAACTTCTTCTGCTCGGGCGTGCCGATGTGCCAGAGGATCTGCGCGAAACCGGGGCCGGAGGCGAACATGTAGACGGCCGGGTTGGCGCCCAGCACCTGCTCGGCGACGGCCCAGGTGAGCGAGCGCGGGGCGCCGCTGCCGCCGAACTCGGGGGCGAGGTCGAGGCGGTACCACTCGGAGTCCATCCACGCCTTGAACGACTTCTTGAAGCCCTCCGGCATCGTGACCGCGCCCGTGGCGGGGTCGAACACCGGCGGGTGGCGGTCCGCGTCCTCGAAGGAGGCGGCGAGCGGGCCCTCGGCCAGCCGGTTCACCTCGTCGAGGATGCTGCGCACGGTGTCCTCGTCCAGTTCGGCGTACGGGCCGCTGCCGAGGAGGTCCTGGCGCCTGAACACCTCGAAGAGGTTGAACTCCAGGTCCCGGAGGTTGCTCTTGTAGTGCCCCATGCGAGACTCCGTCTGGTTCCGGCGGCGACCGGCGGCCCCGCTGCGTACTGGTTAGTAACTCGACATCATGCTACCCGCTGGTAACCACTGACAACCACCCCATTCGCGCCGTTTCCGGGGAGGCAGGCCACATCGATACCACGCCCGTCCACTCGGCGTGACCCACGTCACGAAGGCCCCCTGAACCGCACCCTCCTACGGCCCGCGCGGCGGGGGTGGCAAGATCAGGCGGGCGCGAATTCACCCGGGTGCACGAGGAGGTGCGCAATGAGGCAGGAGGAGGAGGCCGCCCCGAGACTGACCGTCATCGGGACCGGCTACCTCGGCGCCACGCACGCGATCTGCATGGCCGTGCTGGGGTACGAGGTCCTCGGTGTGGACGTCGACCGCCGCAAGATCGAACAGCTGGCGTCGGGCGAGGTCCCGATCTTCGAACCGGGGCTGCCGGAGCTGCTCACCAAGGCGCTCGACTCGGGCCGGCTCCGGTTCACCACCTCCTTCGCGGAGGCCGGCGAGTTCGGCGACGTCCACTTCGTGTGCGTGGGAACGCCCCAGCAGGCCGGTTCGGACGCCGCCGACCTCACCTACGTCGACGCCGCCGTCCGCTCCCTGGCGCCGCACCTGCGCCGCAGGTCCCTGGTCGTCGGCAAGTCCACCGTGCCGGTCGGGACGGCCGCGCGCCTCACCGGCCTCGTGCAGGAACTGGCGCCCGCGGGCACGGACGTCGAGCTGGCCTGGAACCCCGAGTTCCTCCGCGAGGGCTTCGCCGTGGACGACACGCTGCGCCCCGACCGGCTGGTGTTCGGCGTCGCGTCCGACTGGGCGCACGAACGGCTGCGGGCGGCGTTCAGGCCCGTCCTCGACCTCGGCACCCCGGTGATCCGCACGGACCTCGCGACCGCCGAGCTGGTCAAGGTGGCGGCGAACTCCTTCCTCGCCACGAAGATCTCCTACATCAACGCGATGGCCGAGGTCTGCGAGGCGGTCGGCGCCGACGTCAAGGACCTCGCCGACTCGCTGGCGCTGGACGACAGGATCGGCGGCAAGTTCCTGCGGCCGGGCCTCGGGTTCGGCGGCGGCTGCCTGCCCAAGGACATCCGGGCGTTCGCGCACCGCGCCGAGGAGATCGGCGTCGGCCAGGCCGTGTCGTTCCTGCGCGAGGTGGACGACATCAACCGGCGCCGCCGGGCCCGCACCGTCGACCTCGTCCGGGAACTGCTCGGCGGCGACCTCGCCGGCAAGCGCGTCGCCGCGTGGGGCGCCGCGTTCAAGCCCAACTCCGACGACATCCGGGACGCGCCCGCGCTGGACGTCGCGCGCACCATCCACGGCCTCGGCGCGGACGTGCGGATCTACGACCCCGTCGCCCTCGGCAACGCCCGCCGCGCGTTCCCCGAGCTGACCTACGGCGAGAGCGCGTTCGACGTGGCGCGGGACGCGGACGTCGTCGTCCTGCTGACCGAGTGGTCGGACTTCCGGGAGGTCGAACCGGAGGCGCTGGCCGGGGTCGTCCGCCACCGACGGGTCGTGGACGGCCGCCACGCCCTCGACGCCGCCCGCTGGCGCGCGGCGGGCTGGGAGTACCGCGCCCTGGGCCGGTCCTGAAGAAGTACCGGTCCCCGCGCCGAGCAGGCGCGGGGACCGGCGAGGCGGAAGCGTGTCGGCTACCGCCCAGGTGTCACTGGCTGCCGCCGGTCAGCCGGCGGTCCTCGGCCGTGGTCTCGGTCGCCTTGTCGTGCGCCTTGTCCATGGCCTCCTTGTTCTCCGGGGTCGGGTCCTGCAGGTACGCCTGACCGGCGACGTACAGCTCGGTCTGCGCGGCGTCCATCTTCTGCCCGGCCTCGTGCGCTTCGGGGTTCCGGGGGGTTTCGTTTGCCATGGGTCTCTCCGTTGGAAGTCGTTCACCGCGGCTACCGCGGCGGAGCTCCTCGTCCGATCGTCCGCGTAGGCCTAACCTGCGCGGGCCCCAGAGGATGAGGAGGCTCATGGAGAGCCGTCCGCCGAGCCGGCCGACCCGCAACAGGCGGCCGCGGCAAGCGCACGTCGGCGATGCGTGCGGGGCCGGGGCCATTCCCGGCGCGGGGGAACATCGCCCGTTCCCGGGCCGTTGACGATGACGAGGGCCACGCTCAGGCGGGCTTCTCCCGGACGAGGTGCGCCGTACCCGGAACGCGAAGACGGCGCGTGACAGCAGTCGTCTCGTCATCCGGGAGTGCCACCATGGCCTGGATCCTCGTCATCGTCGCCGGCCTCTTCGAGGTCGCCATGGCCCTGTGCCTGAAGGGCAGCAAGGGCTTCACCCAGCCGCTGGAGTCGGCGGGATTCCTCGTGTTCGCCGTGGCGTCCTTCGGGCTGCTCACCGTCGCCCTCAAGCATCTGGAGGTCGGCACCGCCTACGCCGTGTGGGTCGGCATCGGGGCCGTCGGGACGGCGGTGCTCGGCATGCTCTTCATGGGCGACGAGGTCTCCGTGACCCGCGTCGTCGCGCTCGCGTTCATCGTGCTCGGAGTCGTCGGCCTGAACCTCGCCGGAGGCGGTCACTGACCGGCGGATCGGGCGTTCCCGGCCGAACGGCCGGGAACGGCCACCGCCCGCGCAGGTCAGCCGAGTTCCCCGGAACGTAATCTCCCGTAACAGCGTCTATGGGACGAGAGCGCGGGGAGTCGCTCGAACACGGGAGGACGGACCTTGGTCTTCAAGAAGCTGCGTCAGGCGATGGGCATCGGCGGCCCCTCGATCGAGACGGTTCTGCACGACCCGAACACGACGCCCGGCGGGGTCGTCACCGGCGAGATCGCCATCATCGGAGGGCAGCACAACTCCGACATCAAGGCGGTGAACCTCGCCCTGCGCACCAAGGTCGAGGTCGAGTCCGGCGACAACGAGTACACCTCCAACCTGGAGTACGCCAAGATGCCGGTGGCGGGCGGGTTCAGCCTGCAGGAGGGCGCGCGGCACAGCATCCCGTTCCAGTTCCCGATCCCGTGGGAGGCGCCGCTCACCCACATGTACGGGCGCCCGCTGCACGGCACGACCGTCGGGATCGCGACGGAGCTGGAGGTCGCGGGGGCGCTCGACCCGGGCGACCTCGACCCGATCGCCGTCCACCCGCTGCCCGCGCAGGAGCGCCTCCTCGTGGCGTTCTCCAACCTCGGCTTCCAGTTCCGCAACGCCGACTGCGAGAAGGGCCGCATCTGGGGCGTCCACCAGGAGCTGCCCTTCTACCAGGAGATCGAGTTCTACCCGCCGGGGCAGTACGCGCGGGGCATCAAGCAGCTCGAAGTGACGTTCGTGTCCTACCCGCAGTCGATGGAGGTCGTGCTGGAGCTCGACAAGCGCGGCGGGGTGTTCACGGAGGGCCACGACGCGTTCAGCCGGTTCACGGTCGACTACGCGACCGTGGAGCACACCGACTGGGAGCAGCAGCTCGACGGCTTCCTGCGGGAGGCCGGGAGCCGCAGGGGCTTCTTCTGACGGCCGCCCGGCCGTCCGGCCGCCCATGGAGATCCCCTCCGCGATCTTGATCGCGGAGGGGATCTCCGCGTAGAAAGGGATCCCGTGCCCCAGCCTCCCGGACTGAACGACGCGGAACGGCGCCTCTGGACGGCGTTCCCCAACGGATCGACCGTCGTCCTCGGCGACGACCGCCCGGCCGGGCCCCTGCCCGACCGCATCGTCCGCGCCGAGATCATCACCCGGCTGCTGCTCGGGGAGCGCGAGCCGCGTCCCGGCGCGGTCGCGGCCGTCCGGCTCCGCGGCGCCTACGTCACGGGACGGCTGGACGTCGCGGGCGGCCGCGTCGAGGCCGAGCTGCTCCTGGAGGACTGCCGGCTCGTCGAGGAGCCGCTGCTCGCCAACGCCGAGACGCGCCAGCTCCGGTTCTCCGGCTGCCGGATGCCCGGCTTCGACGGCGGCGGCCTGCGCGTGGACGGCTTCCTCAGCCTGTCCGGCTCGGAGATCGAGGGGGAGGTCCGGCTGCCGCGGGCGCAGATCCTCGGCGGCCTGCGGATGAACGGGACGCGGGTCACCGCGTCCGCGCCGGAGAAGTGGGCGGTCTCCGGCGGCGCCCTCGTCGTGGACGCCGGGGCCTTCATCCGGGACGCCGAGATCACCGGCGGGGTGCGGTTCGTGGGCGCGCGGATGAACGGCGGGCTGTTCATGGAGCGCACCAGGCTCGCCAACCCCGGTCGCATCGCCCTGGACGCGCAGAACATGGTCGTCGAGGACACCGCCGAGCTGAGCCACGGGTTCAGCACGTTCGGCACCATCCGCCTGCGCAGCGCCCGCGTCAACGGCATCCTGTCGTTCGCCCGGGGCAGCCTGGACTCCTCCGACCCCGGCCGGATGGCCCTGCACGCCAGCCACATGCAGGTCGACGAGCTGCTGCTGTGGCCGCAGGAGCGGATCAAGGGCCGGGTGTCGCTGTCGTACTCCAGGATCGACCTGGTCATGGACCACCCGGACATCTGGCCGGACGAGCTGTACCTGAACGGCATGACGTACCAGACGCTGCGCGGCGCCGAGTTCAAGGAGCGGCTCAGCTGGGTGTCGCGGGACCCGGAGTTCCACCTCCAGCCGTACGAGCAGCTCGCCGGCTGGTACCACAGCATCGGCCACGACGACCTGGCCCGGAAGGTCCAGCTCGCCAAGCTGCGGGCGCGCCGCCGCGGGCTGCACCCGGTCCCGGGGGCGTGGAACCACGTGCTCGACTGGACGGTGGGGTTCGGCTACCGGCCCTGGCTGGCGTTCGCGTGGTTCGCCGCGCTGCTGGCCGTCGGGACGACGGTGTTCTCGATCGAGCACCCCCGCGCGGTCAAGCCGCCGGACGAGCTGCCCTCCTTCCACGCGCTGATCTACACGCTGGACCTGCTGATCCCGCTCGACACGTTCGGGCAGCAGCTGTCCTACGACGCGGTGAACTGGTCGCGCTGGGTGGCGTACGGGCTGGTCGCGACGGGGTGGGTGCTGGTGACGGCGCTGATCGCCGGCGCGACGCGGGTGCTGCGCCCGAACTGAGGCGCGGACGCGCCCGGGGCGGGACCGAACCCGGGCGGCGCCCCGGACGTCCATCCGGGGTAGGGGATCGACGAGAATGGGACGCCATGGGCACGTATCTGATCACGGGGGCGACGGGCGGCATCGGCACGGCGGTGGCGGAGCTGCTGCGCGAGCGCGGCCACGACCTCCTTCTCGCCGGCCGCTCCGCCGAGCGCCTGGACAAGCTCGCCGCGACGCTGCGCGGAGGCGCGCACGCGGCCACGCAGGTCATCAACCCGGGGGCGGTCGCCTCGCCGGCGCCCGCGGCGTCCATCGGCACGATCCCGCTCGACCTGACCGAGCCGCGCCGCATCGAGGCGCGGCTCGCGGCGGCGGGGATCCCCGCCCGGCTGGACGGCGTCGTCCACGCGGCCGGGATGGTGCATCTGGGGACGGTCGCCGACACCGAGGCCGACGAGTGGATGGAGCACCTGTCGGTCAACCTGGTGTCGGCGGCCGAGCTGACGCGGCTGCTGCTGCCAGCGCTGCGCGCCGCCGAGGGGCACGTGGTGTTCGTCAACTCCACCGCCGGGCTGCGTGCGAACCCCGAATGGTCGGCCTACGCGGCGAGCAAGTTCGGCCTGCGCGCGCTGGCCGACTCGCTGCGCGCGGAGGAGCCGTCCCTGCGCGTCACGACCGTCTACCCGGGGCGGACGGCCACGGAGATGCAGCGCAGCGTGCGCGCCCAGGAGGGCCACCCCTACGCCGAGGACGACTTCGCGGCCCCCGGCACGGTCGCGCGCGTGCTCGTCGCCGCACTGGAGACGCCTCGGGACGCGGTCGTCTCGGACGTCACCGTCCGGCCGGGCCCGTCGCGGGGCTGACGGCCGCGTCGCCGCAGCACGGCGACGCGGCCGCCCTTCAGCCGTGACGGGGGCGGGGGCTCGGCGCCCCGCCCCCGTGCCGATCAGGCGGGGCCGGTCGTCCGCCGCCGTGCCGCGAGCGCGATCCCGCCGCCGGCGAGGATCGTGGCCAGGCCCGCCGCGGCGAGCGCGGAGTCCGCGCCGGCGGAGGTTCCGCCCGCGCCCGCCCGCACTCCGCCGGTGGGAATCACACGGATCCTGTGCAGGAACTTGACGTCGATGAACCCGTGCCGGAGCTGCACGGGAACGTTGCCGCGAATCTCGGTGAACCCTTCCTTCTTGCAGTCGGCCCACGGCTTCTGCTCGAACTTCAGGACGCCCACGATCTTCGAATGCACGTTGGGCAGTTCGTGGACGTTGAGACCGTCCCGCGCGGTGACGGAGTACTCGCAGAGCTCGGTGTCCGCCCGCGCCTCCGCCGTCCCCGACCCGATCATGACGAACGCCCCCGCGGCCGTCCCCGCGGCGGCCACGGCCATCGCTCTTCGCACGCTCATCCTTCTCTCCCCCGCTCGTTCCTCCTGGTGGACGAGGTGATTCACCTCGGAGGCACCGATACCCGACGAAGACCAAGAAGAGCCATGGCAGCCACAAAACAATGGATTCGCCAGATTGGCATCCATTCACAACAAAAGGGCTTATAGCGACATAATCCAGGGCGATCGGGCGGCGTTCAGCCGGACGCCCCCCGCGGCGCCTCGGTCCTGCCCCTGCGCAGGAACCACGAGGCGAGGACGCCGCCGAGCAGCCCGAACAGGTGGCCCTGCCACGAGATCATCGGGTCGCTCGGGAGGACGCCGAGCAGCATCGTCCCGTAGACGGCGACGACGGCGACCGCGATGGCGATGTCGACCACCCGCCGCTCGAAGGCCCCGCGTCCCACCAGGTAGCCGAAGAACCCGAAGATCAGGATGCTGGACCCGAGGGTGTTGGCGGAACTGAGGAACCACACCCCGAGCCCGCCGACCACGATGATGATCAGGCTGGCGGCGAGGAACTTGGCGATGCCGCGCGCCGCCGCGACGAACCCGAGGATCAGGAACGGGAGCGTGTTGGCCGTCAGGTGCCCGAAGCCGGCGTGCATGAACGGCGCGGTGAAGATGTCCGGCAGGTCGTTCACGTCGCGCGGCTGGATCCCGAACCGGTCGAGCCAGCCGTCCGTCGTGTAGTCGAACGCCTCCAGCACCCACATCGCGGCGGTCACCGCGAGGATCAGCACCGCCGACGCCAGGGCGCGGACTCCGTGCTTGGCCAGGCCCTCGGAACGTTGCCGGTCGGGGGTAAAGCTCATGTCAGCCACCGTAAAAGTTCTGTGCGTCCCTGACCCTCCCCAACGCGCGGGGCGGTCGAAAGGTGCCGGTGGCCTCCGGCGGGGCGGCCCGGCGGCCGCCCGGGCGGTCCGCTAGGCGGCCGACGCGTGCTCCGACTCGGAGGCGTCGCCGCGCACCACGATCACCGGCAGCGGCCGCCGCGCCGGGGCGTCGGCCGTCCGGCGCAGGTAGCGCCGCTCCTCGGGGGTCGTCCCGCCCCAGATGCCGTCGGGCTCGCCCACCCGCAGCGCCCACGCGAGGCAGTCGGCCCGCACGGGGCAGTTGGAGCAGATCTCCTTGGCGGCGTCCTCCTGCGCCTGGAGCACGGGCGCGGAGTAGCCGATCGGGAAGAACAGGTCGGGATCCGCGCCACGGCAGATGGCGTGGTCGGTCCAGTGTTCCTCGTTCTCGGTGGTGTGCATTGACCCGATGTTGTGCATTGAGTTCTCCCTGCGCGGCGATGAGACCGCCGTCCGAGCCGGGGGGTCTCCACTCAGCGTAGTACTACACATCGTAGTACTACAAGACATGAGCGAACGCTGCAACTTAGCGTCCCGATAGCCTGGAGGGCGTGCAGAGTGATCAAGAAGTGACCTTCCGCGCGGCGGTGGTGGGCGATCTCCCTGAGATCGTCCGGCTACTGGCCGACGATCCCCTGGGATCCACCCGCGAAACACCGGGTGAGGAGATACCGGAGGCCTACTTCCGAGCGTTCGCCGCGATCGAGAAGGATCCGAACAACAGCCTGGTCGTCGCCGAGGTCGCCGGGAAGGTCGCCGGCACGCTCCAGCTCACCTACATCCCCGGCCTCACCTACACCGGCGGCGAGCGCGCCCAGATCGAGGGCGTCCGCGTCGCCGCCGAGCAGCGCGGCGCCGGGCTCGGCCAGCTCATGATCACCTGGGCCATCGACCGGGCCCGCGCCCGCGGCTGCCGCGTCGTCCAGCTCACCACCGACCGCCAGCGCCCCGAGGCGATCCGCTTCTACCAGAAGATCGGCTTCCGCCCGTCCCACATGGGGATGAAGTACCACCTCGCCTGAGCCCGTCGGACGGGCCTCACGGGACGAGGGCGTCCCGCCACCGGGCGGTGTCGGTGTACTGGTGCAACCAGGAGATCCGGCCCTCGGTGACACGCCAGAGATGCGCGAACTCCGCCTCGTGCGAACGGCCGGTGGCCCTGGCGGTCCCCCGGTAACGCCCGGTCACCACGACAAGGCCGTCATCGGTCTCGTGCCAGGTCTCGGCATGGGGAGCCGTGTCGAACTCGGCGAAGACCGCACCCCACACGCGCACGAGGGTCTCCTCGGGACCGTGGAAGACGCCGCCCGCCCCGCACGGCAGCCCGGGCGCCGTGTGCGCCTCCAACTCCGGGTGCAGGAGCGCGAGGAACGCCGCCCCGTCGGCGGCCCGGGTCGCGGTGTAGAAGCCTCGAACGATCTCGGACGCCCTCATGCCGCTCCCGCTTCGGTTCGCGCGACCTGCTGCTCGCAACCCTGTGGACCCGGTGCGTCCGCCGCTTCCAGGGCGGCTTCGTCGCGGCCCTGGACGCGGGCGACGCCGAGGCGGCCGCCCTGCACACGCCCCGCTGGTGCCGCGCGCACCCCGCGGAGGCCGCCGTCCTGCTCCTGCACCGCCGCCGCGACCTCGCGGCCGCCTGGCCCGCCGAACTCGCCGAACCCCTCGCGGCCCTGAACGCCGGAACCGCGGAGGCGCTGAGCGCGTTCGCCCGGCGCCGCGGCGTCGACCGCGAGCGCGTGGTCTTCGCCATGGTCGACGTCCCCTCCGGCGCCGTCCGCCGCCACCTGCTCGACCGCCTGCCGCCGCCGCCCGGGGTCGACGAACTGATCGTCGCGGCCTGCCGGGCCGTCCTGGTCCCGTAGGGGCCGGAAAGACTTCTGTTGGTGTTCACCTTGGCGTGAAATGCTGGCTACCTGGGGGTGCATCCCCGATTTGTCCACCGTCCCGGAGGAGCAGCGCGTGGCCGAGCGGCATCTGGAGATCGAGCAGAAGTACGACGCCCCGGCCGGGTTCGTGCTGCCGGATCTCGACGGGCTCACGGGCGTGGCGTCGGTCGGGGAGCCCGAGGTCCGCGAGCTGCACGCCACCTACTTCGACACCGCCGACCTGCGCCTGGCGGCCAACAAGATCACGCTGCGCCGGCGGCGGGGCGGGCCGGACGCGGGCTGGCACCTGAAGATGCCGGCCGGGCAGGACGGCAAGCACGAGTTCCGGGCGCCGCTCGGGCGGCCGCTGCTCGTCCCCGCGCGCCTGGCCGGGCTGGTCGCCGCGCACACGCGCGGGGCGGAGCTGCGCCCCGTCGCGACGCTGGAGACCCGCCGGACGGTCGTGCGGCTGCTCGGCGCGGACGGGGAGGCCCTCGCGGAGGTCGCCGACGACCTGGTGACCGGGCGCGGGCGCGAGGCCGAGCCCGAGCGGTGGCGGGAGATCGAGGTCGAGCTCGGCACGGGGACGCCGGAGCTGCTGAAGGCCGCGGGCAAGCGCCTGCGCAAGGCCGGCGCGAAGAGGTCCAAGTCGGCGTCCAAGCTGGCGCGGCTGCTCGGGGACGGCGTCGCGCCGTCGCAGGCGGCGCGGCAGCGGGCCGGGGCCCGGTCGCGGATCACGGCGGCGACCAGCAACGGGAAGGCCCCCGCGATCACGACGGGCGAGGTCGTGCTGGCCTACCTCGCCGAGCAGGTCGAGGCGGTCCTGCGCTTCGACCCCGGGGCGCGGCTGGGCGAGGACGACGCCGTCCACCGCATGCGGGTGGCCGTGCGCCGGACGCGGAGCGTCCTGCGCAGCTACCGGCCCGTCCTGGACGCGGAGCGGACCGCGCCGCTCGGGCCCGAGCTGCGGTGGGTGGCGCAGTCCCTCGGCCAGGTCCGCGACCTGGAGGTGCTGCGGATGCGGTTCGCGGGGGCGCCGGCCTTCCTGCTGGAGGACCTGGAGCGGCACGAGCGGGCCGCGTACCGGCACCTGAACTCGGCCCTGAGGGACCCGCGGTACTTCGCGCTGCTCGACGACCTCGACCGGCTGGTCGCCGACCCTCCGCTGGCGGCCGTGGCGGGCAAGAAGGCCCGCAAGGAACTTCCGGCGCTCGTCACCCGGGCCTGGGACCGGATGGCCGGGGACTACGCGTCGATCAGGACGTCCGCCGACCCCGACCTCGCGCGCCACGAGACGCGCAAGGCGGCCAAGCGCGCCCGGTACGCGGCCGAGCTGGCGGTGCCCGTGCTGGGCGCGGCGGCCAAGCGGGTGGTCAAGGACGCCAGGCGCATCCAGGAGGTCCTCGGCGCGCACCAGGACGCGGTGATCGCGATGGAGCACCTCGAACGGGCCGCCGGCCGCGCCCGCACGACCGCGGACGCCTTCGCGGTCGGCGTCCTCTACGGCCGGGAGCAGGCGGAGGCGGAGAGGGCCCGCGACCTCCTGGGGACCACCTGGTCACGGACGCTGGGCCCTTCGTTCTAGACCCTGTTCCGCTCCAGGGGCGGCGGCGGGCGGCGACGGTCAGGGAAGGCCGGGACGGCGGCCGGGGACGACGATGCCGTGCTCGTACGCCAGCACGACGGCCTGGACGCGGTCGCGGAGGTGAAGCTTGGCGAACACGCTGCCCACGTGGCTCTTGACGGTGGCCTCGGTGACGACGAGTCGCGCCGCGATCTCCTGGTTCGACAGGCCCTGGGCCACGAGCAGGAGCATCTCGCGCTCGCGCGGGGTCAGCGCGGCCAGCAGGTCCGTCGCCGGCCGGACCGGGTCGGTGCGGCCGGCGTAGTCCTCGATCAGGCGGCGGGTGATCGACGGGGACAGCAGCGCCTCGCCCCGGTGCACGACGTCGATCGCCTCCAGGAGCCGCTCGCGGGGCGCGTCCTTCAGCAGGAAACCCGACGCCCCCGCGCGCAGCGCGCCGAACACGTACTCGTCGAGGTCGTAGGTGGTGAGGACCAGCACGCGGGGCGGACGGTCGGCGCCGGTGAGGCGGGCGGTGGCCTCGACGCCGTCCATCCGCGGCATCCTGACGTCCATCAGGACGACGTCGGGCCGCAGCTCCGCGGCCCGCGCGAGGGCCTCGCGGCCGTCCGCGGCCTCGCCGACGACCTCCAGGCCGGGCCGGGTCTGCAGGAACAGCCGGAACCCGATCCTGATCAGTTCCTGATCGTCGACGATCAGCACCCGGATCGTCACGCCCGCTCCCGGACCGGCAGCCGGGCCGCGACCCGGAACCCGCCGCCGGGGGCCCGGCCGGTCTCCAGCTCACCGCCGAGCATCGCGACCCGCTCCCGCATCCCCACCAGGCCGTACCCGCCGGGGCCCGGCTGGCCGGTTCCCGTCCCGTCGTCGTGCACCCGCACCTCCAGGTCCGCTCCGCCGTAGTTCAACCGCACCGTGACCAGCGTCGCCCGTGCGTGTTTCAGCGCGTTGGTCAACGCCTCCTCGATGATCCGGTAGGCGGACAGCTCCACCCCGCTCGGCAGGGCCGGCCGTTCCCCGGCGACCTCCAGCCGGACCTCCAGCCCCGCCGCGCGGTACCCGGCGACCAGTTCGTCCAGGTCCGCCAGCGACGGCTGCGGCCGCGTCCCGGTCGCGTGGGGCCCGCGCAGCAGGACCAGGATCCGGCGCAGTTCGGCCAGGCTCTGCTCGGCGCTGGTCTCCACCTGCTCCAGCGTCCGCGCGGCCACCCGCGGTTCGGTCTCCAGGACGTCGCGCGCGCCGCGGACCCCGATCAGCATCACCGTCACCGAATGGGCGACGATGTCGTGCAGTTCGCGGGCGATCGAGCCGCGTTCGCGCTGCGCCGCGATCAGGTCGAGCTGCTCCCGTTCGCGTTCGAGGGTGGCGGCCCGTTCCTCCACGGCCTGGACGTAGCGGCGGCGCGTCTGCATGTAGGCGCCCAGCATCCACGCCCCGACCGGCGCCGGCGGGGCGCAGACGCTCTCGGCGAGCAGGAACACCGCCACCGGCGCCAGCACGGCGAGCGAGACGCGCCGGTCGCGCGTCTCGGCGAGCGACCACAGCGCGACGACGACCGGCGCGCCTCCGGGCGAGTACCCGGCCTCGGCCGCCGCGGCCGCCGCCGCGACCGTCACCGCGGTCACCGCGATCCCGAACCGCCGGCGGGCCAGGAGCACCGCGCCGGACAGGACGGCCACCGCGATCGGCAGCGGCGCGGGCCGGGTGCCGTCGTTGAACAGCAGCCCCGCTTCCACGATGGTCGCCGCCACGGCGAGCGCGACGTCGAACAGCACCGGGCGGTGCGGGACCCGCAGGCCCCGCACCGCCCGGATCCGCTCCGCGACGCTCACGCCAGGTCGCGCCGTCGTTCGCACCCGACCGCCACCAGCAGCCCGAGCACCGTCCAGAGGGCGAACACCGCGCCCGCCTGCGCGACCGTCAGCGTCGTGTCGTGGGTCCCTCCCGTCATGATGCCCGCCGCGCCGAACGGTGAGAGGTTCGCCTCCCGCTCCCACGCCCCGCCCACCAGGGGCTGCACCACCAGGGCCAGGATCAGCAGGACCACCGCGCCGACGACCGGGCTGCGGATCAGCGCACCGAGCGCCGCGCCCAGCACGGCCGCCAGCACGAGCGCCGCGACGTTGCCCGCCACGACCTCGGCCACCTGGCCGGACGTCAGGTCAGGACCGGGCTGGTCCGCCAGCAGCGGCAGCGCCACGCCGGCCGCGACCGCGTTGATCAGCAGCGCCAGCCCGAGACCGGTCAGCGCGTACGCCGTGATCCGCACCGCCAGGACGGCGCCGCGGCCGCGCCGGGCGACCAGCGCCGTGGGCGCGGCGGTCCGGTGGCGGTACTCGCCGGCGGCGCCGACCAGTCCCCACAGCAGCAGCAGGACCGGGAACCCCGACAGCGCCTCCTTCTTCTCCGCCACCTCGTCGAGTGTCCCCGACGCCACGGCGACCATCACCGCGTTCAGTGCGGCGAAGGCCGTTCCCCCGGCCGCGAATCCCCACACGGCCCGGGTCGTCATCGCCTTGAGCAGTTCTCCTCGAAGCAGGCCGATCATCGCTCCAACCCTCCGGTCAGCTCGAGGAACGTCTCCTCCAGCGACTCGACCTCACTGATCGGTCCCTCGTGCACCAGCCTGCCACGGTCGATGACGACCACGTCGTCGACCGTCTGCGCGGCCTCCGCGAGCAGGTGGCTGGACAGCAGCACCGTGCCGCCCCCGGCCGCCCGGTCCCGCAGCATCCTGCGGAGCCAGCGGATCCCCTGCGGGTCCAGCCCGTTGGCGGGCTCGTCCAGCACCAGGATCTCCGGGTCGCCCAGCAGCGCGGCGGCGAGGCCGAGCCGCTGCCGCATCCCGAGGGAGAAGGCGCCGACCCGGCGGCCCGCCGCCGGCGTCAGCTCGGCGACCTCCAGGACCTCCTCGACGCGCCGCCGCGGCAGCCCGGCCGACAGCGCCAGCGCCCGCAGATGGGCGCGGGCCGACCGGGCGGGGTGCGCGCCGCAGGGCTCGATGTGGACGCCGATCCTGCGCGCGTCCGGCACCATCGAGGCCACCGGCGCGCCCAGCACCGACACCGTGCCCGCCGACGGCCGCGCCAGTCCCGCGACCGCCTTCAGCGCCGTGGTCTTGCCCGCGCCGTTCGGGCCGAAGAAGCCCGTCACCGCGCCCGGACGGACCGTGAAGGTCAGGTCGTCGACCACCGTGCGGCGGCCGTACCGTTTCGTCAGCCCCTCGACCCTGATCGCCGGGGTGGCCTTCGTCTGTGAGGTCATGGCGCCCAGCTTCGGCCCCGCGCGTCTCCCGGTCATCCGACCACGGTCGAAACCCGGTCTCCGACCGCGGCATGACTTTCGCCCGCCCGGTCTCCCTCAGGGCTCCGCGGTCCTGTGGCGTTCCAGGGCGGCCAGGGCGCCGTCGGCCAGGTGGGCCGTCCAGAACTCGGCCTTGCCGAGGGACGTGTCGTCCGGGACCTTCTCGCCCAGCTTCCGGCAGAGGCCGGCGACGATCTCGGAGACGATCTCGCCGTGGGTGCTCACGACCGCGGGCGTGCCCGCCATGGACAGCAGCCGCTCCACCGCCCGGTCGGGGTTGGTCTCGCCCACCGTGAACGCCGCCTCCGTCTCGACGGGCACGCGGACGCGCCGCGCGTAGGGCAGGACGGTCTCCAGGCAGCGCGCGGTCGCCGAGCTGACGGTCCGCATGGGCCCGTAGGAGTGCAGCAGCCCGGCGAGGCCGGACGCCTCGGCGCGGCCCGCCTCGTCCAGCGGGCGCAGCTCGTCGGCCTCCCGCCACGCCGTCTTCTCCCCCGCCCGCGCGTGCCGCAGGACCACCAGCGGCGCGGTGTGGAGCGGGCCCTTGAGGAACGCGCGGAGGAGGTCGGCGTCGTGCCCGTAGCTGAGCCGGGCCGCGGCCTCGCGCGCCGGAAGCCAGACCAGCTCGTCCACCTCCTCGTTGGGGGTGAACGCGCTCACGGCGACCGGGCGGGCGGCCCAGTACTCGACCCGCTTGGTCCGGTCGCCGATCGGATAGGAGACGGTCGGCAGCCGCCGTCCGAGGCGGGGGACGACCCCGGTCTCCTCCTCGATCTCGCGCACGGCGGCGCGCAGCACGTGCTCGCCCGGGTCGACCTTGCCCTTCGGGAACGACCAGTCGTCGTGGCGGGGGCGGTGGATCAGCGCGAACTCGGGACCGTCGCGCCACAGCAGCGCGCCCGCGGCCCTGATGACGTCAGGCATCGATCGTCCTCCACCGGCGGCTCTTCACCAGGTGGGTCTGGATGTCCAGGAGGGTCTCACCGGCACCGGCCCGGCTGCGCGTCCAGGTGCCCTCGCCGTCGAGCGCCCAGGCGTGGGTCCTGCCGTCCATGGCCCGGTCCATCAGCGCCAGCAGGTCGTCGCGCTGGGCCCGGTCGTTGACGGTGACGAGGGCCTCGACGCGCCGGTCCAGGTTGCGGTGCATCAGGTCGGCGCTGCCGAGCCACACCTCCGGCTCGCCGCCGTTCTCGAACGCGAACACGCGGGAGTGCTCCAGGAACCGGCCGAGGACGCTGCGCACCCGGATCATGTCCGACAGGCCGGGCACGCCGGGTCGCAGCGCGCAGATGCCGCGGACCCAGACGTCCACCGGCACCCCGGCCCGCGACGCCCGGTAGAGCGCGTCGATGATCACCTCGTCCACCAGGGCGTTGCACTTGATCCGGACATGGGCGGGATGCCCGGCCCGCCGGTTGTCGATCTCGTGCTCGATCCGCTGGACGAGCCCGGAGCGCAGGCTGTTCGGGGCGACGAGCAGCCGGTGGTAGGAGCTCTGCCGCGAGTAGCCGGTGAGGTGGTTGAACAGGGCGCTGACGTCCTCGCCGACCTCGGGGTCGGCGGTGAGCAGGCCGAAGTCCTCGTACAGGCGCGCGGTCTTCGGGTGGTAGTTGCCGGTGCCGATGTGGCAGTAGCGGCGCAGGTGGCCCTCGGACTCCTGCCGGACGATCAGCGCGAGCTTGCAGTGCGTCTTCAACCCGACGAACCCGTAGACGACATGGCAGCCGGCGGTCTCCAGCTTGCGCGCCCAGGCGATGTTGGCGCGCTCGTCGAACCGGGCCTTCAGCTCGACGACGACCACGACCTGCTTGCCGGCCTCGGCGGCGCTCATCAGCGCGTCCACGATCGGGGAGTCGCCGCTCGTCCGGTACAGCGTCTGCTTGATCGCCAGGACGCGCGGGTCGGTCGCGGCGTCCTCGATCAGCCGCTGGACGGTCGTGGTGAACGAGTCGTAGGGGTGGTGGACGAGGACGTCGCGCTCACGGATGGCGCTGAAGATGCTCGCGTCCTCGGGCAGCGCCTCCTTCGACGGGACGAAAGGGGGGTACTTCAGCTCCGGGCGGTCGAGGTCGGCGATGGCGGCGAGGCCGCCGAGGTCGAGCGGCCCGACGACGCGGTAGATCTGGCCCTCGTCCACGCCGAGCTCGGAGGTGAGCAGGTCCAGCACCCCCTCGGAGATCGACTCCTCGACCTCCAGCCGGACGACGGGGCCGAACCGGCGGCGCAGCAGTTCGCGTTCGAGCGCCTGGAGCAGGCCCTCGCTGATGTCGTCGTCGATCTCCAGGTCCTGGTTGCGGGTGACCCGGAACGCGTGGTGCTCGACGACCTCCATTCCGACGAACAGCTGCCCGAGGTGCGCCGCGATGACATCCTCCAGCGGCGTGAACCGGTCGGGGGACGCCTCGATGAAGCGGGGCAGCAGCGGCGGCACCTTCACCCGGGCGAACATCGTGGCGTCGGTCTCCGGGTCGCGGACGATCACCGCGAGGTTCAGCGACAGGCCCGAGATGTAGGGGAACGGGTGCGCGGAGTCGACGACGAGCGGGGTGAGCACGGGGTAGATCCGGTCGCGGAACAGGCGCCGCATCCGCTCCTGCTCGGTCTCGGCCAGCTCGTCCCAGCGCAGGAGTTCGATGCCCTCGTCGCCGAGCGCGGGCAGGATCTCCTTGCGGAAGCACGACGCGTGCCGCTGCATCAGCTCGTGCGCGACCACGCCGGTGCGCGCCAGCACCTCGCGGGGCTGGCGGCCGCTCGCGGACTGGACGGCCAGCCCGGTCGCCATCCGGCGGGCGAGCCCGGCGACGCGGACCATGAAGAACTCGTCGAGGTTGCTGGAGAAGATCGACAGGAAGCGGACGCGTTCGAGCAGCGGCAGGCCCGGATCCTCGGCGAGCTCCAGGACGCGCTGGTTGAACCTCAGCCAGCTCTCCTCCCGGTCGAGGAAGCGGTCGTCGGGCAGCGCCTCGGATTGCGGGGGAACATGTCCTGGATTGACGGTCATGCCAGAATTTTCCCTGATCTAGGTTAACGAAAGTCGAACGTGCGGGTTCGGCCGAGGTATCCGGTACGTCGATCATTCCCGTGGTTCCTCCAGATCACTCCGCTCCGGCCGCCCGCGCCGAACGTGGCCGGGGGGTTTCAACGACCTGGCCACCGGGAGACCTTCACTGCGCGCCCCCGCGTGGGTAGAACGAAGACCGTGACTCCTCACGAGGCTTCGCCGCCCACGGTCTTCTGGCCGCGCTGCACCGCCGTCGACGGCTGCACCGGCCGGGCCGCCGGCGGCCCGGGCGGCTGCCCCGCCCACCTGAGCCCCCGCGAGTTCGAGCGGTTCACGGGCGCGCTGCGCCCCGGCGCCGACCTCGACCTGCGCGGCGTCACCGTCCCGCCGTGGCTGCTGGACGGGGTGCTCGACGCCGTCACCGGGCCCGACGGGCGGCCCCACCTCGGCCGGACCCGGTTCGACGGGGCGGTCCTCCCGGCGCACGCGGGGCTGCGCGGCTTCTGCGTCGAGGGCGACAGCTCCTTCGACGGCGCCCGGTTCCTCGGCGGCGCGTCGTTCTACGACGCGCGGTTCTTCGGCAACGTCTCGTTCCGGGGAGCGCGCTTCGGGCGCAACGCGTCCTTCCACGAGGCCCGGTTCCACCGGCACGCCTCGTTCGAGGAGGCCGTGTTCACCGGTGACGCCCTCTTCGGCGAGACGCGGTGGCACGCCGACGCCGCCTTCCGCGGGGCCGTGCTCATGGGCGCGGCCTGCTTCGACCGCGCCCGGTTCGGGCGGGACGCGGCGATGCAGGGGGCGGTCTTCCGCGGCGACGTGTCGTTCAAGCGCGTCGAGGTGGCGCGGCACGCCCGGTTCGAGCGGGCGCGGTTCCGGCACGGCGCCTGGCTCGGCCCGCTGGCGGCGGGCGGCCGGATCGCGCTGTCGGACGCGACCGTGCACGGCGGGCTGCGGGTGCACGCGGCGGCGCGGCAGGTCGTCGCCCGCGGCGCGGTCGTCCACGGGGAGGCCGACTTCCGGCTCCGGCACGCCGAACTCGACCTGGAGGACGCGGTGTTCGAGGGCCCGGCCGCCGTCCGGGCGCTGGCCCACCCGATCCAGGGGCTCGCCGAGCCCGCCGCCGGGGCCGGCCCGTCCGGCGTCCGGCTCCTCTCGCTGCGCCGCGCCGACGCCGCCCGGCTGCTGCTCGCCGACGTCGACCTCAGCGGCTGCGGCTTCCTCGGGCTGCGGCGGCCGGACGCGCTGCGGATCACGGGCGACTGCGCGTTCGCGACCGCGCCGGGCCCGCGCGGGCTGCGGCCCTGGCGCCGCGACCGGGCCGTCCTCGCCGAGGACATCGCCGACGGCGCCGGCGACGACGACCGGCTGCGCCCGCTGTACCAGGCGCTGGCACGTGCCACGGCCGACTCCGACCGCGACCGCCTCGCCCGCGACTTCCGCTACAGCGCGCTGGAGATGCGGCGGCACGGCGAGCGCGACCCGTGGCGCCGCGCCGGCCTGCACCTTCTGTGGATCACCTGCGGATACGGGCTGCGGGCCGGACGCGCCGTGGCCTGGCTCGCCGTCATCATCGCGCTGCTGTGCTGCGGCGCGTCATTGGTCCGCCACGACGACCGGACACGGCACGACAACCGCACGGGGAGTGTCCGCGCCGCGCACACGGGCGCCCGCAACACATAAGCGCCCGGCGGCCCGCTAAAGGCGGGGGGTTGTTTTGTCAGACCCACGCGTAATGATTGTTGTTATGAGCAGAGACACCCATCCGGGGGTGCAGTGCCCGCACTGCCAATCGCATCTCGCGCTCGTCCCCGTGACTGGAAACCCCGTGTCCGGAAACTCCGCCGCCGCACCGCTCCCCGTCCTGCCGATCGTGCCGAAGGAGGAATGGCAGCCTCCCCCCGTCGGCGAGGTGCTCGCCGTTTACGCCGGGCGCGCCAAGGACACCGTGACCGCGGCGCGCGGCGCCGCCAAGGTCCGCGAAAGCCTGAACCGCGCCAAGGCGGCCGCCGCGGGCCGCAGAGCCGCGCAGAAAACCGCGCGCCGCACTCCCAGAAGCGCTTGATCACAACCCGGCCACTAACGCCGGGAAGGGACGGCGCCGGTTCGGCACCGCCCCTTCCGCAATGACGTCAGCGCGGCTTGGAATCCGTCCATTCGGCGCCGACCAGGGTGGTGGAGTTCATCGTCCGCCCCGCCGGGACGCGCGCCCCGGCCGTCGGCGCCACCATCACGTTCATGCTGGCCAGCGCGTTGCCCGACGCCAGATCAATGATCATCTCGTCCCGGATCACGCCCATCGGCGTCTTCTCGTCCAGCCCGATGGCGTTCCCCGTCCGTCCCTGCGGATCCGCGACCTTCCCGAGCGAGCGCACCGCCGGGAGCCCCGCCAGCATCCGGAACGCGGCCGCCCGCACCCCCGGCTTCACCGGCATCTCCATCACCAGGCCCCGCGCCACGGTGTAGAGCCACAGGTCCGAGGACATCGGCCGCCTCGACTCGGTGTCATGGCCCTTGTACCAGCGCAGCAGCTCGGCCTTGAGCCGCTTCGGGTCCGACGGCAGCGCCCGCAGGTCCTTCATGGTCACGTTGCGGCCGAGCCAGAACACCTTGTCGCCGTCGACCAGCGCGGAGCCGTTGAAACTGCGCGGACCCGGCGTGGTCTTCGCCGTGAGCCCCTTCAGGCGGCCCTTGGCCCCCGGCGCCACGGGGACCTCGACCTTGAACGTCGCGGGCGACCCGGCGCGCCGCCACGCCTCCGCGTCCGCCTTCGTCGCGGGCCGCGCCCCCAGTTCCTGCCCCGCGGCCCACGCCTTGCCGCCGGGCCGGGCCGGCGTCCAGCTCTCCGCCTTGCTCCTGACCGCGACGGCGTAGGCGCCGCCGCCCGCGCCGACCGTGTACGTGGAGGACGAGACCGTCACCTGGTGCCAGTAGGCCCCCGACTTCTCGGTCTGCCCGTCCGCCTTCTCGGCCGCCGCGAGCAGGACGGTCCTCGCGTCGAGCACCCGCTCGCCGCCTCCGCCCGTCCTGTCCGGCTCCGTGCCGTCCCCGCCGGGGGCGACGAACACCGCCGCCGCGGCGACCGCCCCCGCCGCGACCGCCCCGGCCAGCCCCAGCCCCCAGACCGGCCGCACCCGCCGCCGCGCGCCCGCGGCGCTCGCGTCCTCCGGACGCGGCGCCGCCATGGCCCGCGCCAGCTCGTCCCGCCGCACGCCCTCGTCCACCGGCGTACCCGGGTCCATCTCCTCAGGCCTGGCTTCCCGCAACACCCGCATCACATCCCTCATGCCGTTTCCTTGCGGGGGGACGACCCCCCGCACCCCCCGGTTCGCTCCGCTCATGCCGTTTCCTTGCGGGGGGACGACCCCCCGCACCCCCCGGTCCGCTCCGCTCATGCCGTTTCCTCCTTCATGAACCCGACCTGCGAACGTGCCCCCTGCGCCCCCGCGCCCGACCCCGGTCTGGCGTCGGTCCGGGCGGGCGGGTGGGGCGGGTCCGGGCGGGCGGGCGCCGCGCGGGCGTCCGACTGCTCGTCCTCGGCCGCGCGGAGCAGGCGGCGGCGCGCGCGGTGCAGGCGCACCCGAAGCGCCGCCGGCGAGCAGCCGACGACCCGGGCGGCCTCGCGCGGGGTCAGCCCCTGCCAGGCGATGAGGATCAGGATCTCCCGGTCCCCCTCGGGCAGCGCCGCCATCGCGCGCAGCACCGCGAGCCGCTCCGCCACGTCCTCGGCGACGTCGCCGGTCTGGCGCGGCGCCGACCGTCCGAACTCGGCCGCGAACGACTCGCGGCGCACCCGCGCACGGTGCCCGTCGCGCAGCACGTTCCGCGCGACGCCGAGCAGCCACGGCAGCGCCGGGTCCGGGACGTCGCCGAGCCGCCGCCACGCCACGGCGAAGGTCTCGCTCACCACCTCGTCCGCGACCTGGCCGCCGGCGCGGGCGGCCGCGTAGGCCCACACGCGCTGGCGGCACTCGTCGTAGATCGCGGTGAAGCGCTGTTCATCGGGGGCCTCGTCTGCCACCGCGTGCTCCTCCGTCCGTCCGTTCGGGTCATGTCACGGGGTAGTGGTGCGGGAGGCGGCATCGTTACCGGAAGGCCGGCGGAATCCTCCGGACGGGCGCGGTTCGCCCGCTCCCCGTGCCTCCCGGCCGCCCGATGCCTCTAACATTTGCTCGATGGCAAGGGCCTCCCACCTGACATCGACCCGGCCGCGCCGGACAGAAGGAGCTGAGACATGGCCGCGATGCCCAGTCGCGGTGCGGAGCGGCTCCTCGGTGTCGCCGGTTCCCCGCACCTCCTTCTCGTCGAGGACGACCCCGGCGACGCGTTCCTGTTCGAGGATCTGCTGACCGAGGCGCAGCCCGGCCTGCGCATCACCGTCGCGGCCACGCTCACCGAGGCCCTCGCCGCGCTGCGGCCCGACATCCAGTGCGTCATCGTCGACCTGTCCCTCCCGGACGCGCAGGGCCTCGACGCCCTCCACCAGGTGCGCGAGCACGCGCCGACCACCGCCGTGCTCGTCCTGACCGGGCTCGCCGACGCGCACGTCGGCGTCGCCGCCGTCGCCGCGGGCGCCCAGGACTACCTCGTCAAGCAGGACGTGGACGGCGCGCTGCTCACCCGGGCGATCAGCTACGCGATCGAGCGCAAGCGCGCCGACGAGTCCGAGCGGCAGCTCGTCGAGGCACGGGCGCTCAGCAGGGAGAACGCCCGGCTGGAGCGCGGCCTGCTGCCCGTGCCGATCCTGCACGACCGGGCGCTGCGGCACCACACCCGGTACCGCCCGGGACGTGACCGGGCGCTGCTCGGCGGCGACTTCCACGACACCGTGGAGACCGCCGACGGCGCCGTGCACGCCGTGATCGGCGACGTGAGCGGGCACGGCGCGGACGAGGCGTCCCTCGGCGTCCGGCTCCGCATGGCGTGGCGGACGCTCGTCCTCGCCGGGCACACCGGCCCGCGCCTGCTCGACACCCTCGACGCCGTCCTGCAGCACGAGCGGTGGGGCGACGAGATCTTCACGACCCTCTGCATGGTGACGATCGCGCCCGACCGGCGCACCGCCCGGGTGCACCGGGCCGGGCACCCGTGCCCGCTGTTCTTCTCCCCGGGAGGCGTGGAGGCCCTCCCGGACGAGCCGCGGGGCCCGGCGCTCGGGCTGCTCCCGGGCGCCCGGTGGCCCGCGGCCGACCTGGAGCTCGGCGACGAGTGGGGGCTGCTGCTCTACACCGACGGGCTGATCGAGGGGTCCGCCGGCGAGGGAGGCGGGCACCTCGACCTGGCGGGCCTCCTGCACCTCGCCAGGACCGCACACGAGGAGGGGAGGCGCGGCGACGTGCTCGTCGACGGGCTCATCGCGGAGGCCGAACGGCTGAACGGGGACGTCCTGTCCGACGACCTCGCCCTGCTGATGCTGAGCCGGGGGGACGGCCGGTGACCGCCCCGGCGTCCGCCGGGACCGGCGGGACGGCCGGGCGGCCGCGGGCCGCCGGGCCGGGCGCCCTGCTGCCCGGCGCGCGGATCCCCGAGGGCCGGGGGATGGGCCGGGTCCGGCTCGTCCAGATCTACCGGATCGGCTCCGCCGTCCTCGGCGCCCTCCTGCTGGCCGCGTTCGTGCAGGCCGGGATGGCGCTGTACGGCAACGAGCAGGCCCGCGACGTCCTGATCGAGCGCGTCGACCCCGCGGCGCTGGAGCAGTTCCGGCTCTCCACCGCCGTCTCCGGCCAGGACATCGCCATCCGCGCGTACGCCGAGGAGGGCGGGCGCGAGCACGTCGAGCAGTACCGGGCCGCCGTGCGCCAGGAGGCGGCGTCGGCCGCGCGCATGCGCCGCCTCCTCGCCGACGTGCCCGGCCACGGGGAGGTCGACCGGCTCCTCGCCAAGGCGACGGCCGACTCGCGCGCCTGGCGGACCGGGTTCGCCGACCGGATCGCCGCCGGGCCCGGCGGCCGGGGCATCGGCCGCGGCGAGAGCCGGCAGGCGAGCCGCCTGCTCGTGCAGGCGCGCGGCGACATGACGCCGCTCCAGGCCGGCATCACCGCGCTGCACGACCGGGCCGCCGCGAAGCTGAACTCCCGCGCGAGGACCGCCCAGTGGTCCACGTTCGCCGCGCTCGCCACGGTCGTCGCCGCCGCGCTGCTGCTCGCCGTCCTGTTCCGCCGGACCGTGCTGACGCCGGTGTCGACCCTGACCGGCCGCGTCCGCGCCGTCTCCGAGGGCGACTTCGGGCACCGCCTCGACGTCCCCGGCCCAGCCGAGATCAACGAGCTGGCGGCGATCATCGACGCGATGCGCGCCCGGATCATCGAGGAGTGGCGCACCAGCGAGGACAAGTCCCGCCGCCTCGACGAGCAGACCGAGGAGCTGCGCCGCTCCAACGCCGAGCTGGAGCAGTTCGCCTACGTCGCCAGCCACGACCTGCAGGAGCCGCTGCGCAAGGTCGCCTCGTTCTGCCAGATGCTCGAACGCCGGTACGACGACCGGCTCGACGACCGCGGGCGGCAGTACATCGCGTTCGCCGTCGACGGCGCCAAGCGCATGCAGGCCCTGATCAACGACCTGCTGAGCTTCTCGCGCGTCGGGCGGACGTCGCGCCCCGAGGACTCCGTCGACCTCGACGACGTCGTCCGGCAGGCGCTGGACAACCTCTCCACGCTGCGCGAGGAGACCGGCGCCGAGGTGGACGTGGCGGAGCTGCCCGACGTGCCCGGCGACCGCACCCAGCTGGTCCAGCTGTTCCAGAACCTCGTCGGCAACGCGATCAAGTTCCGCCGGGAGGGCGTGCCGCCGCGCGTCGTCATCGACGTCCGCCGCGCGGGGGACGAGTGGGAGTTCGGCTGCGCCGACAACGGCATCGGCATCGAACCCCGCTACGCCGACCGGATCTTCCTCATCTTCCAGCGGCTGCACTCGCGCGAGGAGTACACCGGCACGGGCATCGGCCTGGCCCTGTGCAAGAAGATCGTCGAGTACCACGGCGGCCGCATCTGGCTCGCCGCCGGGGACGCCGCCCCGGAAGCCGGCGCCTCCGGGACGACGTTCCGGTGGACGCTGCCCACCCAGCCGTCCACCGGTGGACAGGACGCGGACGCGGATCCGGACGGCTGAGCCGCCGGCGACCCGGCCGGGGCGGGCGAGGGATTCTCAGTCCTGCCCGGCGTCCGGGTCGCGGCCCGTCCAGTCGACGCACACGATCACGGCGTCGTCGGACGGCTCGGTGCCCTCATGGAAGCCGACGTAGTGCCGGACCATGGTGCGCACGGCCTCGGGCGGATCCTGCAACCGGGTGGCGCGCATCGCCTGGGGCAGCCCGGCGTCGCCGTACAGGGCGCCGCCGGGCGACCGGGCGGCGTGCACGCCGTCGCTGACGATGACCAGCCGGTCGCCCGGCTCGACGGCGAACTCCTGGGGCACGTAGCGGGTGTCGCCGAACATCCCGAGCGGCATCTGCGCCTCGAACCCGATCCGCTCCGTGGCGCCGCCCCGCATCCGGGTGATCACCGGTGAGCCCGCGTCGATGGCCCGGACCCGCCCCCCGGCGAGCTCGAACTCCAGCAGCAGGGTGTCCACGAGCCGCTCGCCCCGGTACCGTCCGAACACCGCCTCGTCGGCGAGCTCGGCCTGCTCGGCGATGTCGCCGCCGGACCGGCGGGCGTTGCGCAGCGCGCTGATCGCCAGATGGGTGAGCTCCGCGGACTCGGTGCCCGACCCCATCCCGTTGCTGACCATCAGCGTGAACCGGTCGCCCGCGGCGGCCCAGTCGTAGGCGTCGCCCCACACCGCGTACGCGGGTTCGAGCTGCCCCGCGAAGCAGATCTCGGGCGCCCGGTAGGCGGGCGCGGGCAGCATGTCCCACTGCATCTCGGCGGCCAGCGTCAGCCGCGTCCGCCGCCGCACGCGCCGGTACAGGTCGGTGGCCTGGTCGGCGATCTTGAGGGCGCGGGCGAGCACCCCGGCGAAGTCGTCCAGCCAGGACGGCCCGCCGTCCGGAAGCCGCACCGACAGGATCCCGATCCGCTCCCCCTTCACGGTCAGCGGCAGGTGGGCGAGCCCGTCCGCGTCCTCCCGGACGGCCCGCTGCGACGCGAACGCCCGGCCCGGCGCGGTGTTGTCCACGGGGACGTCGTCGCTGGCGGTGAGCGTCCGGACGAGGAACGTCTGCCGATAGTCGATCATCAGGATCTCGGTGTCGGCGCCGCCGGCGTACCGGTCGAGGACGTCGGCCGCGACGGCGATCACCTCGTTCGGCGCAGCCGCCCAGATCGCCTTCCTGGCCGCCTCGAACGGCCCGTTCTCCGCGCGTGCACCGTGCATCTCGATCCTCGCCCCGTCGCCGCACGGCCCCGGCGCCCGGCGGACCCGCAGGTCCAGGGATGCCGTGGGCGACGTCGTGTGTAACAGTGGAGGGCATGGTGGCCACGTCGGGTGAGGACGCCGCGGAGTCCGCGACTGCACTCGACGACGCGGCCTCCACCCTGCTGAACGTGTGGTCGCGCGCCCACAATGCCCCGGATGTCCCTATTCCGTCCACGCAACTGCGCGCGCTTTTCGTCCTGGAGCGCGGGCCGGTCAACATCAGCCGGCTGGCGGGGGAACTCGGCGCTCTGGTGTCGTCGGCGAGCCGGCTCTGCGACCGGCTGGAGGCCGCCGGGCTGCTGTCGCGCGACCCGGGCCGCGACCGGCGCCAGGTCACCGTCCGGCTGAGCGCCGACGGGCAGGCGCTGCTCGACCGGCTCCGGCTGCGGCGGCGCGAAGAGCTCACCCGCGTGCTGGCCGAGATGCCGGCGGCCGCGCAGGCCGCGCTGCTGTGGGGGCTCGCCGAGTTCCACGACGCGGCCGCCCGCCTGGAGGACGACGGCGGTTCCCTCTCCATGCTCGCCTGAACCGTCCATGGAATCCGTTTTCCCCGAAAAGTCATGACTCTCCGCAAAGAGCCTTCCAAATAGAGCATTATCTACATTTACAACGGCGCCCTCTCGGAGCGTTTTCGCAATTCTCGTTACGGCCGCCCTCACCGCTACTAACATCCCCGCTCATGGCGACCATACGTGCCCCTCGGCATTTCCTGCGCGCCGTCACCGCGGGCGGGATCACCGCTGCCGTGCTCCTCTCCGCCGGCGGCTGCGGCGGCTCCTCCTCCGGGCACGGCACGGCATCGGCCGGGACCGGAGGCGGGAACCCCGCGCCCGCCAAGGCCCCCGAGGCCACGACCTACAGGACCCTCGCCGGCGCTCCGGCCGACACCACGCCCGACGGCGCCACCGACGGCCTCGTCGTGCACCCGACCAGCCCGGCGCCGGTGTTCGACCGTCCGGCCGGCCACCGCTTCGCCACCCTTCCCACCACCGAGCTCGGCGGCCCCACGTGGGTGCCCGTGGTGGAGACCTCGGGCGACTGGCGGAAGGTGCTCCTGCCGAGCCGTCCCAACGGGGCCGCCGGATGGGTTCCCGGCACCGCGCTGAAGACCGCGCACACGCCCTACACCGTCCGCGTCGACCTCACCCGCAGGCGGCTCGTCCTGGAGAAGTCCGACCGCCCGGTGGGCCGCTGGCCCGTCGCGGTCGGCGACGCCAAGACCCCGACGCCGACCGGCCGGACGTTCGTCATGGCGACGCTCGCTCCGGCCGAGAAGACGCCGAGCCCCATCGTCCTGCCGCTCGGCGCCCACTCGGCGACCCTCGACACCTTCGGCGGCGGTCCCGGCACCGTCGCACTCCACGGCTGGCCCGACACCTCGGTGTTCGGCAAGGCCGTCACGCACGGCTGCGTGCGCGTGCCCGCGGACGCGCTGAAGGCGCTGTCCCGGGTCCCGCTCGGTTCCCTGGTGTTCGTCACGGCCTGACCGGCCGGCACCACTCCCAGCTCTCACCAGAATCGGAGTACGTTCATGCGTCACATCCCTGCCGTCAAACGGATCGCCGCCACCGGTCTGCTGGCCACCGGCCTCGCCGCGTCCGTCGCCCCGGCCACGGCGTTCGCCGCCGCCCCCGGCAGCGAGGGCTCCGCGTACGGGCTGACCGTGACCGGGCCGCTCGCCGTCCCCCCGGTGCCCGCCGTCTCCTCCAGCACCGGCCGGGTCAGCAAGAGCCTGCTCCGCGAGGACCGCACCAAGCTGGTCAAGGCGTCCGCGCTGGACGTCGACGCCTCCGCCTCCCGCGCCCGCTCGGCCGTCGCGCACCTGTCCGTCCCGTCCGCGAAGCTGCTGGCCGACGCCGTCACCGCCAAGTGCACCGCCGGGCAGGGCGGCGCCCACCTCGCCCGCGCCACCCTCGCCGGGAAGCACCTCGACTCCACCCCGCCGCCCAACACCACCGTCCCCGTCGACGTGGACGGCCTCGGCCGGACGGCGCTGGTCCTCAACAAGCAGCAGCGCATGGCCGACGGCCGCCTCGCCGTCACCGGCATCGAACTGACCCTGCCCGGCAGGAAGGGCGCCATCCGGGTCGCGTCCGCCACCTGCGGCAAGCCCGCGGGCCCGGCGCATCACCCGTCCGAGGCCCCCGCGCCGAAGCCGGTCAAGCACGACCTGCCGGTCACCGGCTGACCCGCGGGAAGAGCCGCGGCCCGGCGGGCACCAGCCCGCCGGGCCGCTCCATGCCGCCGGCCCGATGCCGTCAGCTCGCCAACGACTTCTCGAAGTGCACGATCGACCCGTTCCGGTGAGCGCGCCCGGCGATCTGGACGCCCTCCGTGAACGCCCTCATCAGGCGCAGCCCCCGCCCGTGCTCGGCCAGCGGCGGCGCCTCCGCGCGCTCCCACGCCGCGCTCCCGTCCGCTCCGTCCGCCGTGCCCCCGTCGATGACGTCCACGACGCACCGCGCCCCGTCCATCCGCGCCCGGACCTCGTACTCCATTCCGGCCGCGGCATGCTGAATGACGTTCGCGCACGCCTCACCCAGCGCCAGCGCGATATCGGCACGGACCTCGGAGCCCACTCCGAGCCCGCGGAGAGAGGCGTCGAGCGTGTGCCGCACCAGCGGAGCGCTCTCTGCGTTCCTCGGCAGGGTCATTTCAAGAACGACCTCCATGCCAATCGCCTCCGTTCCCTCTAGCACACAGATTTCCCAGAGCCAACCGAGAGAAACCACGTCCATTGCTTTTCGCATCGGAGACCGAACCACCGCCCCGAAGCCCCGAGCCCCACCACACGACCGCACCCGAAGCCAGACTCAGCAAATCGAGACCCCGACCACCCGCAAGCTCAATCAGCCCCCACTACGGCAACAACCTCAGCCACCGGCGCACCACGCGACAACCCGGGGACCCGCGATCGCGTCCGAAGGCAGGTTCAAGCGAAGCAAGAACCTGATCGCGCAGCGAGCCCCTGGGCGAGTCGAAGCGATGCCAGCGATCGCCCGCAGTGCCCGACGGTGGAGGGCCCCCCGACCTCAGCCACCGGCGCACCACGCGACAACCCGAGGACCCGCGATCGCGTCCGAAGGCAGGTTCAAGCGAAGCAAGAACCTGATCGCGCAGCGAGCCCCTGGGCGAGTCGAAGCGATGCCAGCGATCGCCCGCAGTGCCCGACGGTGGAGGGCCCCCCGACCTCAGCCACCGGCGCACCACGCGACAACCCGAGGACCCGCGATCGCGTCCGAAGGCAGGTTCAAGCGAAGCAAGAACCTGATCGCGCAGCGAGCCCCTGGGCGAGTCGAAGCGATGCCAGCGATCGCCCGCAGTGCCCGACGGTGGAGGGCCCCCCGACCTCAGCCACCGGCGCACCACGCGACAACCCGAGGACCCGCGATCGCGTCCGAAGGCAGGTTCAAGCGAAGCAAGAACCTGATCGCGCAGCGAGCCCCTGGGCGAGTCGAAGCGATGCCAGCGATCGCCCGCAGTTCTCGACGATGGAGGGCCGCCAGGCCCGAAGGAGGAGAGCACTGCAATCAATAAGCACTACTCATCGATCCACTTGCCGTGGGCTTCCCAGGCGGCCTGTTTGCTGACGCCCATCGCGCCGCCGATCTGGGCCCAGGAGGCGCCGGCGCGGCGGGCCGAGCGGACGGCGAGCTGCCGGCCGTAGACCGCCTTCCGCGCGATCACCTCGCCCAGCGCGAGGAGTTCGAGCACCTCCTCGCGCTGGAGCGGCGGTTCGCCGACGGCGTCCCGCACCCACAGCTCGTCGTACCGGGCCGCCGCGCTCGTCAGCGTGATGTCTCGCTCGATCCCATCTGGTGTGACCATGATCCGAGTGTGCGCGTCAAGTCGTCCTGACGTCAAGTGCTCTTGACATCCGTTTCCAGGTCGCGCGCCTGCTTCACCCAGCCGGCGAACAGGTCGGCGTCGACGTCGTCCGGGATCCGCAGCTTCACGCCCGCCATCTGCCTGGACATGGCCTCCAGCCGGCCGGAGCCGTCCTCGATCAGCCGGCCCTTCCAGAAGCCGAGCGTCACGTGCCCGGGGTAGGCCTTGAGGAAGCAGACGGGCTTCCGGCCCGGCCTGTCCCCCAGGCTCCAGGTCGGCTGGCCGTGCCAGAGCGCGGGCTCGACCTCGGGCAACGCCTCGCCGACCAGAGCGAGAGCCTTCTCCAGGACGTCCCTCAGGCCCTCCGGCACGTCCGCCGCGTACTCCTGAACATTCGCGTGCTTACCCATGTCGATCCCCTTTCGTCACCTACGCGTCGCTCGGCGGACGGGGGGATCGACATCCGGGCGAGATTTCTTTCCTGTGGCGTGGGTCATTTGACCCCGCGAGGGCGCCGGGCAGACTGGAGCCGTGGTCAAGTCGCTGCGTCCGCAGAACTACAACGAGGTCCTGTACGTGGGGCACTTCTTCCGCAAGGGCGTGCCCGTCCTCATGGACCTGACGGATCTTCCGGACGGCGACGCCAAACGCCTCGTCGACTTCGCCACCGGCCTGGTCTTCGGCTGCGGCGGCGCGCTCGACCGCGTCGACCGGAAACTCTTCCTCCTCCAGCCCTGAGACGTCACTCCTGGCGCATGGCCTTGAGGATGCGCTTGGCGGTGCTCTGGATGTGCACCTCGTCGGGGCCGTCGTAGATGCGGGCCTCGCGGGCGTGGCGGTACATGCGGGAGAGGGGGGTGTCGTCGGTGAGGCCGGCGGCGCCGTGGACCTGGATGGCGCGGTCGATGACGTCGTGCAGCATGCGGGCGCCGACCACCTTGATGGCGCCGATCTCGATGCGGGCCTGGTCGCCCGCGTCGATCTGCTCGGCGGCCTGGAGGGTGAGCATGCGGGCGGCCTGGATGTCGGTGTAGGAGTCGAAGACGTGCTGCTGCATCAGCTGCTTCGCCGAGAGTGGCTCGCCGAACGCGACCCGGGAGCCCAGGCGCGCGCACATCAGCTCGAAGGCGCGCTGGGCCTGGCCGAGCCAGCGCATGCAGTGGAAGATGCGGCCGGGGCCGAGGCGCTCCTGCGCGATGACGAAGCCGTGGCCGCGCGGGCCGAGGAGGTTGTCCGCCGGGACGCGGACGTCGTTGTAGGCGACCTCGTAGTGGCCGCCGTTGAGGCCGAGGACGGGCGTCTCCCGGACGATCTCGTAGCCGGGCGTGTCCGTCGGGACGACGATCATGCTGAACGAGCGGTGCGGGGGCGTCCCCTCGGGCTCGGTCCGGCACATGACGGTGGTGTAGGCGGCCTCGCCGGCGCCCGTGGTGAACCACTTGCGGCCGCTGATGACCCAGTGGTCGCCGTCCAGGACCGCTCTGGTCCGAAGCTGGGTCGGGTCCGAGCCGGCATGGGCGGGCTCGGTCATCGCGAAGCTCGGGGAGACCTCGCCCGCGACCATCGGGGCCAGGTAGCGCTCGCGCCAGCGGGGGCTCGCGTACCTGTGCAGCATGAGCGAGTCCTGGAGGGTGAACGTGCCGAGGGCGAGCTGCCCCCACTCACTGCGTCCCTGCACCTCGTTGACGTAGACGTAGTCGAGGAACGGCATGCCGCCGCCGCCCAGCTCGGCGGGGTGGCCGAGCGCCCAGAGGCCCTCGTCCTTCGCCTCCTGGCGCAGCTTCAGGAGTCTCTCGCGGTCGCCCGCGTTGAGGGCCGGCTCGGCCGGTTCGACGCGTTCGGTCATGAAGGCGTGGACGGCGTCGCGGACGTCCCGGACGCGGCCCGGAACGGGGAACAGCATCAGCGCTCCCCGGTGAGGTCGGCGGAGATGTCGCGGTCGCCGTACCCCTCGGGCGCCGCGACCTCGACGACCGGTTCGGGGCGGTCGTCGAACTCCAGCCGCAGGGCCCGGGACATCGTCGCGTGCATGTCGTACATGCAGGTGATGTAGGTGAGCTGGAGGATCTCCTTGTCGGGCAGATGCTTCTGCAGCGCCTCGAACACGGCGTCGGGCACGCGGCCGCCGTCCAGGACGAGGCAGTCGGTGTAGGCGAGGACGGCCCGTTCGAGAGGCGAGTAGCAGTCGGCGGTCTGCCAGTGCGGGATGGACTCGATCTTCTCCTCGGGCATGCCGAGGGCCCGCATCTGCTTGCAGTGCTGGGAGAAGACGAACTGGCTGCCGCGCGCCCACCCGGCCCGGCACTGGCCGAGCTCGCGCAGGACGGGGTCGAGGTCGGCGCCCCGGTACAGGGCGAAGCCGCGCACGGCGTGCCGGAACACGTCCGGGGACTGGGCGAACACCGTCCACCAGTCGCCGGGCGAGCCGGTCGCGGTGCCGTGGTCCACGGCCGGGTCGCGGCCCGGCGCGAAGAGGCGGTCGTAGAAGAACAGGATCTGCTCGTCGGTGACCTCGGCGCGCGGGACCTCACGCAGTCGCGGCATGCTCGTCCTTCCCGGCGGCCCGGTCGGCGGCGGTCTTCGGCTCGTGGGAGACGTCGGAGGCGTCGAACGTGCGCGTCCAGCAGGCGAATTCGAGGAGGATCCCGTCCGGGTCCTGGAAGTAGAACGACCGGACGAAGACGCCCTCGTGCACGTCGCCGGAGACGCCCAGCGGGCTGTCGTCGTGGTTGAGGACGGGGCTGACGGTGACGCCCTTGTCCCTGAGCCGCCGCCGGTACTCGTCGAACCTGTCGGTCGGGACGTGGAACGCGACGTGGTTCATCGATCCGACGGCGCTGAGCAGTTCGCCCTGCTCGGGACGCCCCCTGGGGGCGGAGACGCCCGGGACGCCGTCCGGCGCGTCCGGGAACCAGAAGAACGCCACGCAGTCGCCGCCGCCGCAGTCGAAGAAGAAGTGCTGCCCCATGCCGCCCGGCAGGTCGATGGTCTTGATCAGGGGCATGCCGAGGACGCCGGAGTAGAAGTCGACCGTGCGTTTCATGTCCGACGACACCAGCGCCAGATGGTTGATGCCGCCGAGCTCGAACTCGGTGTTCATGGAACCTCCTTGCGGCGGGTGAGCGCCGCGGAAGTTGACTTGACAGTCATATCAACTTGCCTGATGCTCGATTACCGTTCCCGGGTTGTCAACCCCCGGCGAGAGGAACCACGGCGATGCCCAGCGGCGACGATCCCGGCGGCCGGCCGCTCACCGAGCGCGGCGCCCGGACCAGGCAGCGCCTGCTCGCGGCCGCCCGCGAGGTGTTCGAGGAACGCGGCTTCCTGGAGACCCGGGTCGCGCACATCACCCGGCACGCGGGCGTCGCCTACGGCTCCTTCTACACCTACTTCCCCACCAAGGAGGCGGTGTTCCTGGAGGTCGCCGACCGGCTGTTCGAGGAGATGACCGACCACGCGCTCGTGCCGTCGGCGGGGCCGGGCCCCGCCGACCGCGTCCGCCGCGCCAACCGCGCCTACTACGAGGCGTACCTGCGCAACGCCCGGATGATGGCGATCATCGAGCAGGTCGCCACCTTCAACGAGGAGTTCCAGGAGCTGCGGCGCAAGCACCGGGCCTCCTCGGTGGGACGCTCCGCCCGGGTGATCGCGCGCTGGCAGCGGGAGGGGCTCGTCCCGTCCGACCTCGACGCGGAGACGGCGGCGGGCGCCCTCGCCACGATGGTCGACCACTCCCTGTACCTGTGGATCGTCCAGGGCAGTGATCCGCGGGGCGCCGAGCGTCTGCTGGAGACCCTGGACGCCCTCAGCGTCCGCGCCCTCGGCCTGCCCGACTAGGAGAGCCATGGATCCGACCCGCGATCTCGCCGCCGCGCTGGCGGACCGGCTCGGCGCGCGGGTCACCGGGCTGCGCCGGCTGTCCGGCGGCGCCAGCCGGGAAACGTGGTCGTTCGACGCGGGCGGCCGTCCCCTCGTCCTGCGCCGCGACCCGCCCGGCTCCCTCGACCCGACCGCGATGGGCCGCGAGGCGGGCCTGCTCGCCTCCGCCGCGGCGGCCGGCGTCCCCGTCCCGGGGCTGGCCGACCACGGCGACGACCTGGACGGCACCCCCTACGTGATCATGGAGTGGCTGTCCGGGGAGACGATCCCGCGGCGGCTGCTGCGCGACGAGCGCCTCGCGGGCGTCCGTCCCGGCCTGGCGCGCGAGCTGGGCGGCATCCTGGCCCGGCTGCACACGATGTCGCCCGTCGCGGGGCTGCCGGACGACGACGCCCTCGCCGCGCTCACCGAGCACTACGGGGCGTTCGAGGCCCGTCCGGCGGTGGAGCTGGCGCTGCGCTGGCTGAGGGGGACCACCGCCCGGCCCCCGGCGCCCGGACGGTCGTCCACGGCGACTTCCGCAACGGGAACCTGATGATCTCCCCCGACGGCGTGACCGGCGTCCTGGACTGGGAGCTCACCCACCTCGGCGACCCGGCCGAGGATCTCGGCTGGCTCTGCGTCAAGGCGTGGCGGTTCGGTTCCCCGCACCCCGCCGGAGGCTTCGGGACGCGCGAGGACCTGCTCGCCGGCTACGCCGCCGCCGGAGGCGCCGCGCCCACGCTCGAAGACCTCCACTGGTGGGAGGTCTACGGCACCCTCCGCTGGACGATCCTGTGCCGCCACCAGGCCGAGCGGTTCCTCAGCGGCTCGGACCCCTCGATCGAGTACGCCGTCCTGGGCCGGATGGTCTGCGAGCAGGAGCACGACCTGCTTCTCACGCTGGGATTGACGGAGCCGACGGCCGTTCGGGATCCGTTGGAGAACGCGGTCGCGCCGGACAACGCCCCCCACGACCGGCCGGACGCGCACAGTCTCATCGACGCCGTGGGCGCGTTCCTCGTCCAGGCCGAGCAGCCCGACGACCGGCTCCGCTTCCATGCCCGCGTCGCCGCGTCAGCCCTCCGCATGGCCCGTAGGGAACTCCTCCTGGGCGACGCCCACAGAGTCGCCCACCGGAATCGGCTGAGACCCCTCGGATGCGCGACCGACACCGAACTCGCGGAAGCCGTCCGGGCGGGGACGCTCGACGACCGGACGGACGAGGTGGTGGCCGCGGTACGAGCCTCGGTGACCGACAGGCTGACGGTCGCGAACCCCCGCCACCTCTCCCTCCCCGGCGCCTGACCCCCGGACGGCGGCGAGCCACCGGCCCGGAGGACCGGTGGCTCGCGCTCAGGGCGACGCGGACCGTTCAGCAGTACTTCGAGGAACCCGTCCGACCCCACGAGCACTTGTCCGCCACCCGGCCATCGGAGTAGAGGAGGTACGCGGTGTCACCGGTGTTGTTCCACACGTACCATTTCCGGCCCCAATAGCGGTGCGTCGCGCTGTTGGAGCCCCTGCCGGTGTGGATGTAGACCGACTTGCGGCCCTTCAAGGTGAAGGAACCGAAGGTGTACGTGTACCCGGTCTTGTCGCGGACCTTGACCCCCTTCAAGCTCTTGGACGACCTCGACGTGTTGAACAGCTGCACCCATTCGCCGTTCAGCGACGCGTTCGACCCCTTGTCGCTCCCGGGCGAGTCGTAGTACACCCGGTAGATCTGCACGGCGCTCGCGGCCTCCGCCGGCGTCGCCACCAGCACCCCGCCCGCCACCGCGACGGCGGCGGCCCCCGCTACGAGAAGCTTCCTCACCCCTGGGCATCCCTTCGGTCGACGAATCACTAGATGTACCGGTATTCGCCCATCCGTAGGGGGTTCTGGCCATGTCCGGGCCGGAGGCCAACCACGGGCCGCGACCGCGCGTCCCACCTACCGCGTTGTCCCAGGTGGTCCGGGGAAACACGGAGGTTCTCAGGCCTCCTCGGGATCGCGGCCGACCGCGTGCCGGCCCCCGTCCACGGGCACCACGGCGCCGTTGACGAAGCTCGCCTCGTCCGAGAGCAGATAGGCGACGGCGGCGGCCACCTCGTCCGGCCGTCCCACCCGCCCGACCGGGTGGAGCAGGCGCATCTCGTCCTCGATGCGCGCGGCCTCCCCCGGTTCCTGCCGCCGGAGGAAGCCCTCGTACCGCTCCGTGGTGATCGACCCGAGCGCGACGACGTTCGTCCGGACGCCGCGGGGCCCGTAGTCGACGGCCAGCGCGCGGCTCAGCCCCTCCACCGCCGCCTTCGCCGTGGCGTAGGGCAGCGAGCCGCGCACCGGGCGCTGCGCCTGGTGCGACGAGACGTTGACGATGGCGCCGCCCGTCCCCGCCTCCAGAAAGCGCCGGACGGCGGTCACGGACCCCACCACCGCCGGCTCGAAGTTCATGGCCACGAGCCCGAGCAGCTCCCTCGGGGACGGATCGGCGGCGTCCCGGAACACGGCCGCGTTGTTGACCCACCCGGCGAGCGTCCCCGCCTCCTGCGCCGCGTCGGCGGCCCGCTCCGCGACCTCCTCGTCCGCCGCGCTCCCCACGACCGCGGTCACGTCCGTCCGGTCCCGGGCCCAGCCGACCGCCGCCGCGTCCATCTCGATCACGACGACGTGCCCGCCGTCGGCCGCCAGCCGCTCCACGATCGCCCGCCCGACGCCGCGCCCTCCGCCGGTCACCACATGCGCTCGAACCACGCCGCACCCTCCCCTCGGCCTTCTCCATGATCACCCTCGGCGCGACGACGGCACCAGGCGTCCGGGCCCCGGGCACCGGGGGCGGTGGTGTCCGTGCGGCCCTCTCCGGACGTTTCCGCTGACGCGGCCCGCGATCCGCACTCTCCGCGATAGATTCGCTACGTTCCGGAATGGTTCGCGACAAGTCGGAGGGGACATGCATGCCCGCGACTCATTGGACCCGTCACGCTCGATGTGGCATTTCATAGCGTTGCATCTGCGCCGCTACCGCGAGGCGAACGCCATGTCGGGGCAGGCCCTCGGCGACATCCTCGACTGCGACCGCTCGACGGTCTCCAGGTACGAGTCCGCGACGCTACGGCTCAAGCCGTCCCACGCCGAGACCGTCGACCGCCTCTGGAGCACCAGTGGCATGTTCACCGACCTGGTCGGATTCGCCGGCCTGGCCGACGAGGGCGACTGGCTCTCATCCCTCGCCGAGTTCGAGCGGCGCGCGTCCCGCATCCGCATGTGGGAGCCCATGGTGATCCCGGGCCTGCTCCAGACCCCCGACTACGCCCGGGCGGCGCTGGCCGCCGGTCCGGGCAACGACCCGAACGCCGACCTGGAGCGGCGGATGGCCCGCGGGTCCGCCGTCTTCGACAGGGAGGCGCCGCCCCGCGTGACGGCGTTCCTGAACTGGGCCGCGCTGGCGCAACTGATCGGCTCGCGCGAGGTCATGCGCGACCAGATCACCCACCTCCTGGCGCTCGGCGAGCTGCCGCGGGTCAGCATCCGGGTGGTCGAGAACCAGGCGGGAGCCCACCCGGGGCTCGACGGCCCGATCACCGTCCTCACGGTGGACGACCGCGATCTCGCGTATGACGAGGCCACGACGCGGGGACGGTTCCTGATGGATCCGCTCGCCGTCCAGGACGTGGTCGTCAAGTACGACTCGATCAGCGACATCGCCTCCCCCGTCGGCCCTTCCAGACTCCTGCTGGAAGCCGAACTGGAAAGATGGACATGACATGACCCCTTGGCGCAGGTCGAGCCGCAGCGGCACCAGCGGGCAGTCCAACTGCGTCGAGGTCGCGCGGCTGTCCGGCGCCATCGGGATCCGCGACAGCAAGAATCCGAGCGGCCCCCGGGTGACGCTCTCGGCCGACGACTTCCGCCGGCTCGCCGCCGACATCAGGCGCGGAACCCACGACGCGCCCTGACGCGCCGTCCATCGAATCGAGCGCCGTAGCGACTCTGGCCCGGGCCTGCCATAAGCCGCGCCCAGAAATATTCATGAACACATGGCGCGAGTCAAGGGATCGCGGTTCGGACGGCAGTTCACCCGCCCCGAGAAGGCGCGTCTCCCGAACTTATCGTGTGGACGTCGGCGAAGACCTCGCCGTGCCGGCGTTTAACACCCTCGGCGAAAGTTTCCCACAGTCCGGACGCCCGGACAGGATCAAGTTCCGTGCCCGCGACCTGCGCCGACCCGCATCCATGCCCTATAAAGGTCCCGCTGGCGGGACCTTTATAGGCGTTCCCTAACACGGGGCGCGACAGTATCCAGGATCGAATGGAATAAGTCGAGTCGCGGCGGGACCGGCGGGACCGGCGACGCCGTCCACCTGTGGCCGCCCATCGGAGCATTACCAAGGAAGCACCCATCTGCAATCGTGCTGAGGTGAGGAAGGTCCCCGTCATCTCGTGAAAGGTGATCGCCGGTGGCGAACGTACTGGAAGAACGCGGAGGTCTGCGGTCGGTGGTGCATTTGCTCAACACGCGTCACCACCGCGCGGCCCTGAACATCTACGCATTCATCGTCATCGCCCACTGGGCCGAGCACATCGTCCAGGCCATCCAGATCTGGGTGCTCGGCTGGCCGGTCCCCGAGGCGCGCGGGGTGCTGGGCGTGCCGTTCCCGTGGCTGGTCACCTCGGAGTGGATGCACTACGGCTACGCCCTGATCATGCTGGTCGGGCTCGCCCTGCTGCTGCCCGGGTTCACCGGACGGGCCCGCACCTGGTGGGGGATCTCCCTCGGCATCCAGGTCTGGCACCACTTCGAGCACCTGCTGCTGCTGGTGCAGGCGATGTCCGACTCCAACCTCGCCGGACGCCCCGCGCCCACGAGCATCATCCAGCTCCTGGTGCCGCGCGTGGAGCTGCACCTGTTCTACAACACGCTCGTCACCATCCCCATGGTGGTGGCGATGTACCTGCACCGCAGGCCGAACGAGTCCGAGCGCAGGGTCATGCGCTGCTCGTGCGCCGCGCCGATGCAGCGCAGGCCCGTCCCCGAAGCCGCGTGACGGCCGGTGACTCTCGAGGAGTCGCGGGTCGCGCCGCCCCGGCGCACGCGGGGCGTCTCACCGTTCGGAGTGCTCATGGCGGTGTTCGGCCTGGGCCTGATGTACCTGGTGGTGCCGAACGCCGGGCCGATGCTGCGCGCGTCCCAGGCCGGAAAGGGGACGCCCGGCGTCTTCACGGCGCGTGAGAGGAGCTGCATCCGGCATCCCGGTCATGAGGCGTGCACGCTGCGCGGGGCGTTCCGCTCCGACGACGGCTCGGTGGAACGTCCCACCGTGGCTCTGTACGGCAGCGGCAAGGGCCTGCGGGAGGGGGGCACCGCCCGGGCCCGCGACGTCGGCCGCTCGGGGACCGTGTACCTGCGGGACGCGTCCCACGAGTGGATCATGAATGTGGTGCTGCTGGTGGCCGGCGGCCTGCTGGTCTTCGTGGGCCTGCGCCGGCTGCCGGCGCGCCGCGGGCGGGGAGCCGGACCGCCGGCGGCGAAGGAGTGAGTGCGGGGGCGGCGGCGCGGGTTCGGCGACCCGCGCGGGCCGGTGTCAGGCGGGTGAGGACTCGCAGAGTTCGACGATCCGCTCGCAGGCCTCGGTGATGTCGTTGACCGGGAGGCCGCCGGTCTCTCCGGAGCCGGTGCGCCATCGGAACCGGGCCGCCTCGCACCAGACGGTCAGTCCGCGGCCGTCGGTGAGGGCGGCCCTGCCCGTGCCCTCCGGCTCGAAATGACCGAGGCCCCGCTGGACGAGCAGGGTCCGGAGGTCCTTGGCGGCGTAGGGGCCGTCGACCCTCCACACGCGGCGGCGGCGGACGGCGTGCGGGAGCGGCAGGGCGAACCAGGTCGCCTTGCCGCGGACCGCCGGCGTCCGCAGCCGCGACCGGGACGGGTGGTGACCCCACCGGCCCTGCGTCAGAAGCTCGACGATCTTCAGACCGCGGCCGTGGTCGGAGGGGACGGTGCCGCCGGGGCGCCAGTCCCTGCGCGTGTCGAACGCCTTGACCACCAGTTCGTCGCGGCCGTGGCCGTCGCCGCGCTGGTAGACCCAGAGCTCGGCGCCCGAGGTGCCGTCGGAGGGAAGCGCGTGTTGCAGGACGTTCGTGGCGAGCTCGCTGACCATGAGCTTGATGTCGTGGACGTCCTGCACGGACAGGCCGAGGGCCGGGAGGAGGGCCGTGACATGGGAGCGGGCGACGCGGGCGATGGAGTCGTCGGCGGGCAGGGGCAGTGCGGCGCAGCCGCCGTCCTCCAGTCTCCAGGGGATCTCGCACATCGTCGCGGCCTTCGTCATGGCGCCCACCCTCGGGGTTGCGGAGACATTCACATTCGGACAATCGCGACATGTGTCTCTTGCTTCGCGAACCGCTATGTGTGAATCACAGATCTACCCTCGCACATCTTCCGTCGCCGGGCCCGCATCATGGCGAGAAAGTTGCAACTGTGAGTGAGACGTTCACTCATACACCCAAATGCCCCCATACCACGCTTCGTCCCGGCGTCCCCTGCGTGTACCGGCGGTGCCGGGACCGGCCGTCCCGCACGCTGTAGCGTGGTCGGCGCCTGAGAGAGGGCCGCACACATGAAAGATCCCCCAGGGGTGCCACCCTGGGGGATCTCGTGTGCGGCCCGGCCTCAGCGGTCGTAACGGCCCGCCCGCACGTCGTCGAGGAAGGCCGCGAGCACGGAGCGGGGGACGACGTGCGCCCCGGCCTCCGGCGTCCTGCTGTCGCGCAGCGCCGCGGCCGTGTCGAGATCGGCGACCTCGACACACCCCCCGTTGCTGCTGGCGCTGGCGGTCGCCTTGACCCACCGTGCCTGAGAGAGGTCCATGTCGGTGCTACTCCAGAGTTGAGATCACTTTCCTCAGATGCTCCGCGGTGTCGGCGGGGCTGAGCGCCGCCCGGCGGATCTGATCGAAGATCTCGTCATGGGCCTCCACGTCGTCGGGGGTGTCGATCTCCTGGAGGTCCGCGTCGTTCTCGAGGAAGACCATGGGCGGCTCGCCGCCGGGGAACCGGAAGATATTGACCAGCGTGGACATGCCCGGGTGCATCCCGTCGGCGAGGCGCAGCAGCCTGAGCTCCACGTTCGGACGCTCGGACATGGCGAGCAGGTGCGCGAACTGGGCGCGCCGGTCGCCCGGATCACCCCACTCGTACAGCAGGGAGGCCTCGGTGATGACCGCGGTCAGCTCCGGCGCCGTCCCGTCCCCGCGGTCGAGGATCTGCTGCCGGCGCAGCCGCGCCCGCATCGCGCGCTCCCGCCACTCCGGCGTCCTCGTCCCGACCGACAGCAGCGCCTGCATGTACGGCAGGGTCTGCAGGAGACCCGGCAGGACCAGCGGCATGACCACCCGGATGCTCGACGCGTCGCTCTCGAAGCCCGGGAACTCGTTGCCGAACACCTCGGGGTAGTCACGCCACCAGGCCCGCAGCCGGGCGCGGCCCGCCAGTTCCTCCAGCTCTTGGAGATCGCTGCCCTCGTAGATGCGCGCGAGGTCGCGGATGTCGCTGAGCTCGGGCCGTACCCAGTTGTTGGCCTCGAACCGGCCGACCTTCCCCCGTCCCCAGTTCAGCCGGTCGCAGACCTGGTTGGCCGTGTAGTCGGCCTCGACGCGCAGCTCCTTCAAGCGGCGTGCCAGCCCCCGCTTGGCGATGGTGGCCCCGTAAGCGTCGCTCACCGGCGCCACCTCCCTCGACCTACGGCCGGCATCAGCATACGCCTCCGAATTTGTGAATCACAGATTTGGCCCGGTTCAGGATGCGGCGTGGTCGAACTCCCCCTTCCGCACCCCGTCGAGGAAGCAGGCCCACTCGTTCTCGTCGAACACCGAGATCAGCTCCCCGGACGTGCGCAGCAGGGTCCACTCGCCGGCGAAGGCGACCTCGATGCCGCCCTCGTCGGTCTGCGAGCGCCGCCATTCCAGGACGCCGGGGTCGATGCCCAGTTCCTCGACGGACGGTTTCCTCATCCTTCCCTCCTCGCCACCGCGCAGTACGCCCACCGCGAGCCGTCGCTGTCGGCCGCGTCCGGATCCTCCGCGCCCCATTCACCGATGTAGCAGACCTTCGCCGCCGACCCCTCCCACGGCGGGACGATCTCCATTCCGGTGAAGAAACGCTCGACCTCCGAACGCGACCGCAGATGGACGCTCGCGGTGGACTTGGCGTACACCTCCCTGATCGTGCCGACCGCCTGGTCGGCCTGCCGGTCGCCGGTGCCGGCGGACAGCACCAGGTGGCTGCCGGGCGCGAGCCGGTCCATGTACCGCCGGACGACGCCCCAGGGGTCGTCCTCGTCCGGGATGAAGTGGACCAGCGCCACGACCAGCAGCGCGACCGGCTCGGTCAGGTCGATCATCCCGCCGGCCGCCTCCGGCCCGAGCACCGCGTCCAGGTCACGGAAGTCGGCCGTGACGAACGCCGTCCCGGTGGACCCCGCCAGCAGCTTCTCGGCGTGCGCCCGCACCATCGGGTCGTTGTCGACGTACAGGACGCGCGCGTCGGGCGCGACCGCCTGCGCCGCGTCGTGCGTGTTGTTCATCGTCGGCAGGCCCGCGCCCACGTCGATGAACTGCCGGACCCCGCGCTGGGCCAGCCATCGCACCGAGCGCTGCAGGAAGCCGCGGTTCGCCCAGGCCACGTCCCCGGCCTCCGGCATGTTCGCCAGCACCTTCTTTGCCGCGGTGCGGTCGATCTCGAAGTTGTCGGTGCCGCCGAGGTAGTAGTCGTACATCCGGGCCGGCGCCGGGACCGTGGTGTCCACCCCGGGCGGAGCCTGCTCGGTGTCGCTCACCCATCGCTCCCTCACCGCAACTTGTGATGCACGAATTATGAAGCAAGGGTCGGCCCTCCCGCGCCGCTTCCGCAAGGGTTTCCGGGCTTCGAGCGCCCGCGCACGCGGGGTTCGCACGAAAGGCATGAAAACCCAATCGGATCCAGCGCTGCGCCAACTCTCGATGCGGTTCGTCGGCAACGCCGCGACGCCACTGCGCTGCGGACCGTTCACCCTGCTGACCGACCCCAACTTCCTGCATCGCGGGCGGCCGCGGTACCCGTCCACTACGACGACTACACCGTCATGAAGTCGCCCCTTGACGACTTCCGGCGCGAGTTGGAGCGTCGCGGGCTGTCCGACCGGGCCACGTACGTCGCGCCGGGCGAGACCCGCGCCTTCCGGCTCCCGTGAGCCGGGCATATCCGCCGTGAACTGGGTAGATACAACTAGAGAACCTATGGTTGGACATGACATGTTCGAGATCGAGGACATCCGTCAATGGCGCGGCCGGAACGTGGTCGACCCGTCCGGGAGCAAGATCGGGCCGCTGGAGGCCGTCTACGTCGACACGCTCACCGACCAGCCCTCATTCGCCACGGTGAGAGTGGGCCTGCCGAGCCGGCAGCGCCTGGTCTTCGTGCCGCTGGCCGGATGCACGCTGGGCCCGGACCACCTCCGCGTCGCATACGACAAGAAGCAGGTCAAGGGCGCCCCGGGGATCGACACCAACGGCGAGCTCTTCGCCGAGGCCGAACCGGAGGTCTTCGCCTACTACAAGCTGCCCTACCGGGCGGCCCCGGACGAGCGGCTCCTCGCCCGGCGCTAGCGCCCGTCGAGCAGGGGGAGGCGCGGATCCCACTCCGTCCCGTCGCGCCGGTCGCGGCGGCGCCGGGCGATGCCCGCCAGCGCCTCCAGCACCACGCGGTTGGCCAGGGCCGAGGTGATGTCGGCGTGGTCGTAGGGCGGGGAGACCTCCACGACGTCGACGCCGGCGACCGGCAGCTCGTAGGTGACGCGCCGGACCGCGTCCAGGAGCTGGCGCCCGGTCAGCCCGCCGGGCTTGGGCGTCCCTGTGCCGGGGGCGTGCCCCGGGTCGCACACGTCGATGTCGACCGACAGGAAGACCCCGTCGCACGCGTCGGTGGCGATCTCGAACGCCTCCGTCAGGCACTCGTCCAGCCCGCGGGCGACGATCTCGGACATCTCGTACGAGCGCATGCCCTGCGCGGCCATCCAGTCCAGCGTCTCGGGACCGGGCCAGTACCCGCGCAGCCCCAGCTGCAGGAAGCGGTCGCCGCGCACCGCCCCGGACTCGATCAGCCGCCGCATCGGCTGCCCGTGCCCGACCAGGGACCCGAAGGTCACGTCGCCCGTGTCGGCGTGCGCGTCGAAGTGGATCATCGAGACCCGTCCGGCGCCCAGGTGGTCGGCCACCCCGGCGGCGTCGGGCCACGCGATCGTGTGGTCGCCGCCCAGGACGAGCGGGATCGTCCCGGTCCCGGCGACGGCGTGCACCGCCTCCCGCAGTGACCGGACGGAACGCTCGGCGTCCCCGGAGTACATCTCGACGTCGCCGGCGTCGTAGACCGTGAGGTCGTCCCGCAGCCCGTCCACCCGCAGGGCCAGCGACGGTCGCGAGCCGTCGTGGGGCAGGTAGCAGGACTGCCGGATGTACTGCGGTCCGAACCGGGTCCCCGGCCGATGGGACGTCCCGCCGTCGAACGGCGCCCCGAGGATGACCACGTCCGCGCCGTCATAGGTGGACGGATCCGACCAGGTGCACCGCGGCACCCCCAGAAACGTGATGTCAGGGCCGAACTGCACCCCGTACCTTCCGGACATTCCGCACCTCCCCCTTCCTCCTTCCCCCACCACCCCCATCCGATGTGCACACCCCCGCCCCGACCTCCTTGGCCACACCCCGTCCGCCTTAAGCCACAGACGCAACTCCACCGAGGCGACCGCCGGCTGCCACCGAACCGCCCGACGTGCACACGCACCCGTCCCGGCACGGCTACGCCCCTCGCCGCGGCGGCCCGCCGCCAGGGAACCCGCGGGGAGAAGCGCACGGTGACCTCCGATGTCAGGGGGCCACAGTGTCCGGCGCCGTCCCGCCCCGCACATCGCGCGAATCACCGGTCATGGAAACGGCGCCGCCCCGTCCGGGACCCGGACGGGGCGGCGCCGTTCGGTGGAGCTACCAGCGGTACCAGCGACCGCGCTTGCCGGACGGGCCCGAGCCGCGGAGCACGAAGCCCAGCAGCCACAGGATCAGGACGATCGCGGCCACGACCCACAGGATCTTGAGCGTGAAGCCGACGCCGAACAGGATCAGCGCCAGAAGAAGCACCAGGATCATCAGCCACGGCATTGGGGGTCCTCCTCGGGTCTGCCTTTAGGTTTGTTCGGGCCGATTTGTCCCCGGGAAATGAAGCTTGATGCACGACAAAGATCTCATTTCGGACACACGCCGGAATGGTCCGCGCGGCGGCCCCGAACACGCCGCCCCCGCCCCACCGCAAAGCCCACGACCTCGGGGGATGCTCGCGCGATGGCGTGACGGAAGCCGACATGCCCCGCAGCCCGAAGCGCTGTCGTATCAGTCACACGCTGCCAGCGAGAGCCATCGCCGCCGCGCGCGAGCGGCCATCCCGCTCGGCGGCGCCGGAGCGTGCGGCCCCCTCCGTCCCCGGCCCCCAAGCCGCCCCTGATGACGGCGAGCGGGCTCAGTGCGACGGACGCAGCTCGATGATCGAGCGCGACCCGGCCCGCGTCACCGAGTGCACCTCCAGGCCGGCCGCCCCCGCCAGCGCGCCCAGCTCCTCGAAGGTGCGCTCCTTGCCGCGGACGTAGCAGAGCATGCGCAGGTCGCCTTCGGTGTTCGAGGCGGTGTGGGCGTCCCGGATGTGCTCCATGGCGAACACCTTCCCGGTACCGGACGCCGCCTCGGCGCACCGCCGCAGGATGCGCGCGGCATGGTCGTCGTCCCAGTCGTGGATGACGCCCGAGAGCACGTAGCCGCCGGCCCCGGCGGGAAGCGCGTCGAAGAAGCTGCCCGCCCGGACGTCGGCCCGATGGCCCAGCCCGGCCGAGGCGACGGCCTGCTCGGCGCGGGCCGCCGGACCGGCCAGGTCGACCACCGTCCCGCGCAGATCCTCGTGGGCGCGAAGGATGGCGATCAGCAGGCTGCCGTCGCCCCCGCCCACGTCGACGACATGACCGAGCGAGCCCCAGGGATAGGCGGCGGCCACCGCGGGCGCGTCCTCCACCAGCCGGGCCCCCATCAGGGCGTCGAACGACGCTCCGAGCTCGGCGTCGGCTGAGAGGTCGTCCCAGTAGTCGCGGCCGAAGCGGCGCGGGTACGCGGGCTCGCCGGTGCGAACGGTATGCAGCAGTTCGACGAAGCACAGATCGGCCCGTCCGATCGCCCCCTCCAGATCGATCCAGCGCCGGATCCCGTCCGGGTGGTCGTCACGGAGTCGCTCGCCCGTCCCCGTGAGGCCGTAGGCGCCGGACGCCTCGCGAGCCAGCACACCGGCCACCTCCAGATGGGCCAGCAGCCGCCCCAGCGCGTCCTGATCGACGCCGGTCTCCGCGGCCAGCGCGTCCGCCGTCCGCGTGCCGGCGGCGATGCGGTCGCCCAACCGCAGAGTCGCCGCGACCCGGATGGCCATCGGCGTCAGCAGATCTGCGGCCGCCCACAGCTCCCCGCCCCACCGCTCCTCATCGGTCATGCCGCCTCCCGCACTCGACGCATCTCTCTCCATGACGTCGCCTCACGACCGCCGGCTCCGACGCCCGAGGCCAGGTCCGGCCACCCATCCGGGTCAGGGCGGCGTCCCGCCGTGACGCAGGAGCACGACACCGCTGCCGGACCGGCCCGCGTCCAACAGTTCCAGGTAGACGCCCACACCGGTCATGATGCACACCGGTCCCGACATATTCGCCAGCGGCGGCGTCTGGCTGGTTGGCGAGCGTCGGCTCAGGGTGCGGTGAGGGGGTCTGCTTCGTAGGCCTGGTGGAGCAGGTTCAGGAAGCGCGGGGCGTCGGGTACGGGGGTCGAACCGATCTGGTGGACGGCGACTCCCGGGGTCCAGGAGTTCATGACCACGGCTCCGGCCAGGCCGGGCAGGTCGGCGGGCGTGACCTGCCGGACGCGCTGGGGGACGCCGAGGCGGTCCAGTTGCCGGCGGACGATGCCCATCGTGGTTCCGACCAGCATCTCGGCCTCGGGCCACACCACGGCGTCGCCGTCCCAGAAGGCCAGGTTCCAGATCGTCGCCTCGCTGAGCCGTCCCCGGCGGTCGACGAAGGCGGCGTCGTCGAAGCCGTCCTGGACGGCCCGGCGCATGAGGTGGGTCTTGGCCACCTCGCCGACGTGCTTCACCTCGGGCAGGAACCGGTCGTACCCGACCGTCGCCAGCCTCAGCGGCCCCGCCGGACCGGACGCGGGCGGCCCCGTCCTGACCAGGACCTCGGGCTCCGCCGGCTCCCCGCCCGCGGTGAACTCCCCCGGAGACGCGAACACGGTCGCCGTCAGGGAGACGTCCGCCGGCCCCGCCTCCAGCGCCGCCCGCAGGTAGGACCGCACCCGCTCGTCCGGCGACGCCTTGCCGAACAGCTCCGTCGAGGCGAACCGCAGCCGTTCCAGGTGAAGGTCGAGGCCCCGGGCCTTGCCGCCCCGCACCTGCATGGCGGTGAAGTGGGCGTAGCCGGCGAAGGCGAGCGGCGCGAGGTCGTCGGCGGTCGCCGGGCGGCCGTTGCGTCGGACGGCGTGAACGGTCATGTGCTTCTCCAGCGGTGCGGAATGATCGCTTCCGAGTCGACGTTAGGCATTCACACTGGTGAGAAGGTCAATCCAGGACGGTGACATGCTGATCGGGGAGTTGTCCCGGCGGACGGGGGTCAGCCCGCGGCTCCTGCGGTACTACGAGGAGCAGGGCCTGCTCCAGGCCGAGCGCGGCACGAACGGCTACCGCCGCTACGGCGACGGCGCCGTGCTCACCGTGCGGAAGATCCGCGTCCTGCTGGACGCGGGCCTGTCCTCCGAGGTGATCCGCCAGGTGCTCCCCTGCACCCGCAGCGACCAGCCGGACTTCGACTGGTGCGCCGACATCCGCGACCTCCTGGACCGGGAGATCGCGGCGCTGAACGCCCGCATCGAGGGCCTCCAACGCAACCACGAGGCCCTCACCGGATTCCTCGCCCGGCGTTCACCGGCCGAGTAGTCGCCGGTCGGAGGCCGCGATGAGTCCTGGCCACGAGGACGGTCCATCTTCTCGAGCGCGACCGAGTGGAGTGATCCGCGTGGATCTGTACAGCATCATGCCGGTGAGCGACCAGGCGAAGGCCCTGGCGTGGTTCGGGGTGTTCTTCGGGCGTCCGGCGGACGAGGTCATCGGCGAGGAGCATCTGTGGCACGTCGGCGAGAACGCGTGGGTGGTCGTCGACGACCGTGACGTGCGGGCCGACCGGGTCGGCCAGGCCATGGTGACGCTCGGCGTGACCGACCTCGACGACGTCCTGGCCCGCCTCGCCGCCCACGACATCGCGCACGAACCGGTGGAGACCTACAGCAACGGCGTACGCCACGTCGTCGTCCTGGACCCGGACGGCAACAGCCTCTCCCTGGCCGAGGCCCCGCAGCATGTGGAGACCCCGGGCCAGGCAGACGCGCCCGGGACGGCGGTTGCTACGAAGCAGGGGATCGGGTGAGGTGGCGGGCCCTTCTGTGGGCGCTCTCCTGGGCGATGTCGGACTGACCGCCCGGCGGCGGGACGCGGACCTCGATGCGTCCGTCCCGGATCCGCGCTTCGTAGGACGGTTGCGGCGAGCTGGCCGGGCCGCGCTCGATGCCGCCGTCGTCGAAGCGGAACGTGCTGCCATGCCACGGGCAGGTGACGCAGCCGTTCTCGATCGTCCCCTCGCCCAGCGGGCCGCCCAGGTGGGAGCAGGTGGCGGCGATGGCGTGGAGCTGCGTGGACGATCGGTAGAGCAGGATCCGCACGCCGTCGGCGTCCACCGTGCGGTGCTCGCCCTCGGCCAGCTCGGACGCCGCCAGCACCGGCGTCCACTCGGCCGGGCCCTGCTGCCATGCGGTGCGGTTGACGTTGACGCCCCGGGTGAAGGTCAGGTGACCGCCGAGGTAGGCGCTGGCCCCCATCACCGCGAAGCCTGCGAAACGCAGGGCCTTGGCCTTGCGGTCACGCACGCCGAGGGACGCCGCGTACAGTGCCAGCGCCGCCGTGTTGAGGCCCGCGTGGACGAGCCCCACCCGGCGTTCCGCCCCCATCGTGTCGGACCAGTCGTTGAGCCCGGTGAGTGCTGTGGGCACGGCGGCGGCCACACCGGCCGCCGTCAGAAGTCCGGCGGCCGGTTCGGCCTCGGATCCCCCTGCGACGTCCAGCAGCCCGGCCATGCTCCACGCGCCGATCGCCACGTCGGTGAGCGCCGGGTGCAGCGGATGTCCCAGTCTGGTCCCGCTGAGCAGATCGCGGATGAAGCGCGGCCGGACCGCCCGCTGGACCGCGGAACCGACCGGTTCGGCGACCTTGTCCAGGGCCTCCGCGTTCTCCAGCCGGTGGACCGTCCTGTGCGGCATGCTCATAACGCCCTCCCCCGAGGCACGACTACACGTTCGCTCCCTATCCCCCGTACATCCCCTGAAACCGTCTCCCACCGGATCGCTCCGCCATCAACCATCTTCACAACCCTCACAAGCCCCACGGACGCCAGCACGGCGAGGAGCGTCCCGCCCAGCAGACACGACGCCGGCGAGGGGGGCTCGACCCGCACGCGTCTAGGATCGGCGCCATGGCTCTGCGGCTTGTTCAGATCGCGATGGACGCCCGGAACGACTCCGCCGTCGGCGGTTTCTGGGCGGAGGCACTCGGCTGGGGTCTCGACAGTGAGGCACCCGGGGTGACGAACGTCGGACCCCGGGAACTCGTCTATCCCGACCCCACCGCCCTCTACATCGACGTCGTTCGCGTCCCGGAACCCAAGACGGTGAAGAACCGGTTGCACGTCGACCTCGCCACCACCTCCGCGGCCCATCAGGCGGAGTGGGTCACCCGGCTCCGGAAACTCGGTGCGACGCCCGCCGACGTGGGCCAGGGCGACGTCCCCTGGACGGTCCTCGCCGACCCGGAGGGCAACGAGTTCTGCGTGCTGGAGCCCCGGGAGATCTACAAGGACACCGGGCCGATCGCCGCGGTCGTGGTCGACTGCACGGATCCGCGGTCCATGGCCCGGTTCTGGGGCGGGGCGATGGACTGGACCCTGCACGAGGTGACCGACGGTCACGCGGTGCTGCGCTCCGCCCAGGACGTCGGGCCGTATCTGGAGTTCATCCGCAGGGCCGACGCGAAGACCGTGAAGAACCGCGTCCACCTCGACCTCCGGCCGTACGCCGGTGACGATCAGGCAGCGGAGGCGGCCCGGCTGCGGGCCCTCGGCGCCACCGACGCCGAGATCGGCCAGGGCGACGTCCCGTGGACGGTCCTCGCCGACCCGGAGGGCAACGAGTTCTGCATCCTCACCCCGCTCTGACGCCGAGCCTCCGCACCGCCGGCCCCGGCGGGGCGCGTTCCGACGGACGCACAATGCTCCGATGACCCGACCCAGGATCCGTGTCGCCGCCTACGTGATCAGGCATCGCGCCGTTCCCGAACTCCTCGTGTTCGACCACGTCGGCATGCCCCAGGCCGGCACTCAGATCCCCGCGGGCGGCGTCGGTCCCGGGGAGGGACCCGAGCAGGCCGTGCTGCGTGAGGTCTTCGAAGAGACCGGCCTGCGCGCCGCCTCCGTGGTAGGGCGACTCGTCGTGGACGACCGGCCCCATCCCGGCACCGGCCAGGAGCGCAGGACCACCTACTTCCACCTCCAGGCGCCCGCGACCACCGCGGACGCCTGGAATCACGTGGTACGCGGCGACGGGGGCGACACCGGCCTGATCTTCGCCTGCCGTTTCCTCCCGCTACCGCTGGCACGGCCCCTGGAAGATGATCAGGACGTCTGGCTGGGCCGCATCGACCCCCGATGGCCGGCGCGCGGCCGCTCGTGACCGTGCCCGCGCACCGGGGCGTCTCCATCCCCGGACATCGGCGCTGAAATTGCTCGGAACTGTTCGGGGCCGACGTGGAACCAATCGGACGTCGCACGCATCACATAAGTCGAGAAAGGTGCAAGCACACCAGCAGGCTCGACCTGCGGTATCTTGCACGCTCCCCCCATTTCCAAGCATGGAGGAATACATGCGGCGTGTCGCCATCGTGACCGTCCTCTCCGGCGCCCTGGCCGCCGGTGTCCTCGCGGCAGGCCCGGCCGCGCAGGCGCAGACCAAGCCGGCCGACAAGTTCGGCAAGGAGGTGACCACCACCAGCCAGGCGGCGCTCTCCAAGAAGCAGTTCATCTCCGAGGCCCAGCGCATGGGCCAGCCGCTGAGCTCCAAGGAGAAGGCGTCGGTTCAGGCGTCCACGTACTGCCGCACCGTCACGTACGTCCGTGGCCGGAAGGCCTCCAACGGCAAGTGGATCATCGCGGTCACCAACCGCCTCTACTTCTGCTACAACGGCTACTCCGTCCGCTCCTACCGGGCCAACTACAAGGCCTACACCTACAACAAGTACAAGTGGGTGTGGAAGGGCTGGAAGGCCAAGAAGGTCACCCACCCCAGCAACTGGGCCTACGTGACGTCCTACGCCCAGGGCGCGTTCTACTACACCGGGAACCGCCACACCTACAAGCCGTACATCAACGTCCGGGGCTACAAGAACGGCGCCTACCGCTACGCGACCGGCGGCTGAGCCGGCCACGTCGAAGCAGGACCTCACCATGAGCCGCCGTTCCGTCCGCCGGCAGCGGGGAACCGCCGCACTGGGGCCGGCCCAGGCGACGGAGCCGGCGCCGTGGTGACGAAGGCAGATCACGGGGCTGATTCACAGGCCGAACACGGCCCACAAACGTGATCGTCGAAGGCTCCTGGTCGACCGGGTGTGCGCACACCCTGGTCGGCCAGGAGCCTTCTGCCGTTCCGCGGGCTATGCCGTCCCCGCGGTTCCTCCGCCGTTCCCGGCAGCGCGCTCGACCGGCCGAGCGGCGTCGCGAGGATCCGGAGCCGTCACGAAGGCGGGCTGCAGTCGATCAGCGAGGAGTCCCTGGAAACGCGGGCACGTCATGATGTCGTCGTGCGGGCATTCGCCCTCGATCATGTCGAGCGCGGCCTGCGCCCGGGCGATCCGCGCCAGCAGCCTCTCGCGGTGGCGGGCCGTCACCTCGCGGCGGGCGGGCCTCGACCGGGCGGCCAGCATGGTCCGGATGTCCGCGAGCGCGAAGCCCGCCTCCTTCGAGATCAGGATCGCCGCCACCCGGTGCACGTCGGCGTCGGTGTAGCGGCGGCGGTCGCCCGCGCGGGCCGGCGCCAGCAGCCCCTCGGCCTCCCAGTACCGCAGCACGTGCGCCGGGACCCCGAACTGCGCCGCCACCTCGCCGATTGACTTCATGTCGACATTAAGTCGCACAATGGCGGCCATGTCCAAGCTGCTCACCGTTCTCGACGCCTTTGACGCCCTACCCCAGGCCCGTGACCTACGAGAACGCACCTACGAAGGACTGGGCGACACCGTGGTCGACGTCGGCTGCGGGAGCGGCCGCGCCGTGGGCGAGCTGGCCGCACGCGGAGTGCGCGCCATCGGCGCCGACCTGGACCCCGCCATGATCGAGGTCGCCGCGGAACGCCACCCCGCGAGCGAGTTCCACGTCGCCGACGCCACCGCGCTGCCTCTCGACGACGGCTCGGTCACCGGTTACCGCGCCGACAAGGTCCTGCACGTCCTCACCGAACCCGAACGCGCCGTCGCCGAGGCCCGCCGGGTTCTGGCCGGCAACGGCCGCGCGGTGCTCGTCGGCCAGGACTGGGACACGTTCGTGATCGACTCCGGCGACCCCGAGCGCACGCGCGCGATCGTCCACGCCCGCGCGGACGGCATGCCGAACCCGCGGGTCGCCCGCCGCTACCGCGGCCTCCTGCTGGACCACGGGTTCACCGACGTCGCCGTCGAGGTCCACACGATCGTGTGGACGGACGCCTCATGCCTGCCGACGCTCGCCAACCTCGCGGGAGAGGGCGCCTGGCTCGACGACCAGGCCGCCAGGGCGCGCGAGGGACGCCTGTTCGTCGCCGTCCCGATCTTCTGCGCCTCCGGGACCCGCGCCGCCTGAGCACCGGCTCACCGCGGCGGCCGGCGCCCTCCCGCGCGACCCGCGTCCCTCCGGAGTGCGGCCCCGCCGCCCTGCTCAGGAAACGGCGGGGAAGCCGGCGATGCTTCCCCGCCGCAGAGATCGCGCGGCGTCATGCGAAACCGCGCGTGTCGCGCTGCCCGTCCCTGGTCACCAGAAGGCGACCCGGAGGACGAACAGCCTCCTGAGGCGCATGACCGCCTCGCGGAGTTTCCTCCGCTGGACGGCCTTCACCTTGGGCGGCAGCCGGAGCAGGGACGCTCCGGCGGCGATCGCGCTGATCCAGGACATCCCGACGACCTGCCACATCGTCGGGATCTTCTGCTCCATGATCAGATCGACCATGAGCCCGAGCAGTGGAATGGCGCTCCACAGGATCGTGTAGACGGCGTCTCCGAGGGCCTTCCTCGCCCTCATGTGCAGGTACCGGGGAACGACGACGGTCATCAGCGCCGTGCAGAGCAGCGCCAAGAGGACCCCCCAGGACCAGCCGACGGACGGGTTGTCGCCCGCCAGCTTCGCCCAAACGCCGAGGCCGACCACGCCCAGGCCCGTGCCCAGCGCCTGGAACTGGTCGGCTTCCGCGCCGCCCCGATCGACGAACCCTCGGGACAGCGCCATGTAGATGAGGCCGGAGAGAGCCGATCCGATGGACCAGATGACTCCCCACGGACGCGCCGCGACGTGCCACGCCTCGATGGAGACGGCGAGGCCCAGCACGATGAGCATTGGTACCAGCAGCGCCGCGAACCGCTCCCCCGCCTGCCAGACCTCCTTCGAGTAGGTCATGGTCGAGACGGCGAACGTGATGGCGTTGATGGTGGCGAGGGCCGTCCCCGCCGACATCATCGCCATCACCATCATCCCCCGGCCCGCGATGTTGCAGCCGGCGAAGACGATGACGGCCGTCACGGTCTTCCAGGTGAACAGGAGCCGCACGGGCTGCGGCTCCTCGCGGCGGTACGGACCCTGGAGCCGGAGGCTGAACACCACCAGCAGAGCCGCCAGCACGGTGCCGTACTCGGCCATCGTGAGGATGAGGACGACCGTCGTGAACACGATAATCGCCATCACGGCTCGCCTGGTGTACCGGAACCGCTGGGACCGCGACGTCAAGTGGCGGAACAGCCCCAGTATCTGGACCCTGTACGCCACGAGCAGCAGGACCACCGCGCCGATGCCGTACTCGGCCGTCGCGACGACCAGGGCCGACATGGTGATGCCGTCGAGCAGGTAGTTCTTGAAGATCGACCGCCCGAACAGCTTCGACGAGCCTTCGACGAGGGTGAGACCCGCGCCTAAGGCCATATTCTCCGGCCTGTCGGCCGGTGAACTTTTCATTTTTCTGATCCCCTCAAACGGGGCGCAGGGGGACCAGCTCTGAGCCGGTCCCCTGGAGACTGCGCCGATGGATGCGACGAGCTCCGCAGAACCGGAAATTTCTGGTTTGTGAAGTTCGAGGTGATCCTAATCGAGAGGTGCCCGCCGGGCGTCAGGAACGTTCCATCCGCCCTGCGGAGAGCACCGGCGAGCGGCGGCGGGCCGCCCGGCCGAGTACGCGATGACGCTGGGAGCGATCGCGGGGAGCCTCCGCGCACCCACTGCCGTCAAGCCCGTGCCCCGCGCCGACCGGTCCGGGTCATCGGGGCACGGCGGTTCGCCCTCGGGCGTCCGCAGCCGTCCGAGGCCGTCGCCGACAAGTTCACGCCTCCCAGTTGCCGTTGGCGGCGGCTCCGTGACGGTCTTCTCTGAAGCATGCCCTTGGGGCATCACGACAAAGAAAAGAGAAGCAAATGATACTCGCCTTTATCACGGCTGCCGTGGCGGGCTTTCCGGCGGGGCGGTTCGCGCAGAAGAAGGAATGGGCGAACATGGCGGTGGCCCTCCTGGTCATCCTGATCTTCGCGTTCCAGGAAGTCGACCTCACCGGGCTCATCTGCGTGGCCGTTCCGGCCTTCGCACTCGGTCTGTTCGCGAAGAAGGTGGAGTGGACGATGTTCTTCTTCACCCTCGCGAGCGGCGCAATCTCCTACTACTCGGACTCGGCCCTGAGCGCGCTCGTCTTCGCGGGCGGTGCGGGGGTCCTGGTCCGGATGCTCTGGAAGAACAAGAAGAAGGGCGTGGCCATCACCTTGGCCGCCATCACGATCGTGACCACGATCGTGCTGCTGCCCTGAACGACCACCCGGACGGCCAGTAGTCCCATGGCCTGACGACCCGTCCCGAGGCAGTCTCGGACGGGGGCGACCCGATGTCCCGGCGGAAAGGCGCAAGCCTCCCCGCCGGGACATTTATTTTCTGCACGACATTGGCTATGAATCGCACCAACCGGCGGCGTTCGAGTAGGACTCGCAGGAGTAGCGGGTGCCGCGGCCCCACTCCTCGCCAGTGATTTGCTCGTACGCGCGGTCAGGCACGCAGAGCAGGCTCTCCGCCCATACGAGTTCGGTCGCATACAGGACGAACTCCGCCAGATCTCCAAGGACTCTTTCGTAAGCCTCCCGACCATTGGCGACGACAGCGGCGCGTGTGTAAAGGAAGGCGTCGCCCGACAGATCATGGCCGTATTCTCTGCGGTCCAGACGGTAGAGCGCCCACGCCTGAGCGTGCCGCATGGATCTGACGAACGCGCGACCGCCCAAGGCCGCCGAAGCTGCGGCGGGGGGCGGCAACGGCCCGGCAGCGCTGACCGTGCCGTTGCGGACACCCCAGGGCGCTCGCCCAGGCCGTCCAGAAGCGGGCGACAGGACGCCTCCACCGATTGCCGATCTTGGTCTGCCGAGGACTGTACGGAGAGAGTTGGCCAAGTGGCCACGGACTCCTAACCCAGAACGTCCGTGGCCCTGCGGCCATGGACCTTCCCGGCTAGGCCAGGATCGGGAGATACAAATGAGAACAACGAAATTGCCCATGCTCAGGGGTCCCCAGATGGGGGCCGCTCTCATGTTGGGCTCGGTAGTGATCGTCGGAGTGGGCTTCGTGTTCACCCGCGTGCTGTCGGCCCCCCTCCAGGGGACCCTGGGGATGACCGTCTTCGGCGGCGGCTTCCTCGTCCTGATCGCATTCGTGTGGGAGGGCATCAAGGGACGGCGCGTGCGGAGGCTGACCCCGCGTCAGCCGGAGGACCCCAACGTCGTGATCGCCTTCGTGCGAGACGGCATCCGGGGACTCGACCCGCGCGGCCTGACCCCCCGTCAGCGGAAGGGAATGCTGCTGCACGCGCTGACCAGCTCGCTGATGAAGATCGGCGGGCCCGTCGCGTTCGCCTACATCGGTGCCGGCCCCTACGCCAGCATCACCGCCCTGGGAAGCCTGCTCGCGGGGCTTCCCAAGACCACGCCGACGGGTCGGGCCCTTCGGGTTCCGATCTTTCTCGCGGTGCTGATCGCGACCGGTGCCGTCATGGGGAACCAGAGCCCAGACCCCTGGGGGATCGTGGCCGCAGTCGCTGCGGCCACGCACCCTCTCAGCCTGCCGAGTCAGGCCAAACTGCTCGGCGACAAGCGCGACCAGGGTGTCGCACAGGCCAACATCATCTGCATGCTGGTCGTCATCCCGGCGCTCTTCCCGTTGGCCGACTACCTCGGGACACCCGTCGGGAACTGGACGTGGAGCCCCACGGAAATCGTCGCGATGGCGGCGGCGGGGCTGTTCGCAACGGCTATCGCCGCCGTCATGCAGACGCGTGCGGGCATCTACCTGACCAAGGGCGGCATGGGAGTCTGGGCCGCCACGGCCCCGGCTCTCCAGCCGACGGTGGCGTGGGCGCTGGCCCCCGTCCTGCTCGACGTGTTCGGCATCGCGACGGTGAACCCGAACGCGTCCCAGTGGATCGCTTTCGGGATCGTCACCTCCACGTCCGCCATCACCGCACGGCTGGACGCGGAGGCCGCGGAGGCCGCCGCTGCCGCCGAAGCCGCCAAGGCGGCCGAGGAGGCAGAGGCGGCCGCCGACGCAGAGGCGGCCGCCGACGCCGCACAGGCAGGACCCACACGACGGGACTGATCCCGTCCCAGCCGTTCCGGTAACGCTGAGACAGCCATGTCGACGCGCCGCCTGAAGGGCCGCAGAACCGAGAGCCCGGCCTTCGCCGGGCTCTCACCTTTTACGCCATCTGCGCCGACTGCGACGAGTCCAGTCCATGCCGGACGACTAACTTGGCGCGCCCCATCGGCCACGCGACCAGCGCGGCCGGAGGAGGGCCGCTCGTGAACGGTGACGCCTTCGGCGGCCGTGATCACGGTCCAGGCCCGGGGGGCTGGTCGCTTTGATCTGCCGCGCGGACGACGTGCAGACGGCGGGCCACCGGGGTAGCGGTCAGGCCGTACAGCGTCACGGTCGCGACGATCACCAGGAACGTGACGGGCAGGATCTTGGAGGCGCCGCCGATCCCCTGCGCGGCGAGTTCGACGGAGAAGGTCGAGGCGGTGGCGGCGGCGACGATGCCGCGCGGGTCCATCCAGCCGATGAAGCACCGTTCGCCGGTCGTCAGGCCTGTTCCGAACGTGGACAGGTAGGCGAGGAGCGGTCTGACGAGCAGCACCAGGGCGGTGATCAGGCCCAGGGCCGGGAGGGCCACGTCGGCGAGCGACGATGGCGTGATCGTGGCCGAGATGGAGATGAAGAGCACGCCGATGATCAGCTGAACGAGCGTCTCGGAGACCGGCCTGTCCGCGGGAAGGTCGAAGCCCTTCAGGTTGGCCACGGCCAGCCCCATGATGATCGCCGCCAGCAGGCCGGCGTCGTCACGAGCGATGTCGCAGGCGGCCGCGACGACGACCACGATGGCCAGCTGCCCGGTGTTGGCGAGCACGTCGCCGAATCGGAGCCGCCGCATCAACAGCCACAGCAGACCTGTCCCGATCACACCGCCCGCCAGGCCGGCTCCGATGCTGAGGCCGAACTGCAGTGCGTGCACGCCGGATCCTGTGCGGGTCTTCTGGACGACGCCGCTGAACACCACCGCGCCCAGGATGCCGCCGATCGGATCGATCAGTGAGCCCTCCCAGAGCAGGATCCGCTGTACCCGCTCGGCGGGCCGGACGAAGCCGAGCAGCGGACTCACCACCGTCGGGCCGGAGACGACCAGAATGGCCCCCAGCATCACCGCGGCGCCCGTCGACAGGTCGAGCAGCACCGCGGCGAGCAGCGCCGCGGCCGCCATCGTGAGCGGCACGCCGACCACGATCAACCTGGCGACGATGCGGCGGGTGTCCCCCTTGAGCTTCCGCAGGTCCAGTCCGAAACCGGCTTCGTAGAGGATCAGCGCGACCGACAGGGACACCAGGGGCTCGAAGGCCGCCCCCAGCAGCCGATGGGGATCGATGTCGCTGGTCAGCGCACCCGCGACGAACCCGGTCGGAAGCAGGACGATCAGGGCGGGAATGCGCAGCCGGCCCGCCAGGAGCTGGGAGCCGACCGCGAGTGCGACGGTCAGCCCGAACCCGAAAAGGATCTCATCGGTCGTCATGGCGCCCCCCGGCCCTACGCCCACCGGCCACGCTCCGCCAGCAAGACGCTACTACACGGAGTGATTCCAGATCGGCGTCGGCATCCACTCGGCGACCTGAGCCGGTGTCGCCCAGGAAAGCGCTGATCGCCGCACCGTTCACGGACGGGACGGCACCCGGCGTCTAGCGGAATGGACCGCTCTCACCCGTCAGCGGTCGTAGTGCCGGCCGACGGCGGCGAGGACGTCCTTCAACTGCCCGCGCGCTTGGGCGGAACGCAGGTGGTCCAGGTAGTCACGGGATTCGACGATCTTCCCGTCGCGTACGCGCATGACGAAGATCGCCGGAACCGTGAACGGCTCACCGGTCTCCACCACGATCCCCTCGTACCGGAACTCGGCCACGATGACCTCGGGATCCGCGGTCTCGTGAACAGTGATGCCGACCGGCTGACGGCGCAGGGTGCTCCCTGTGCGGGTCCCAGACGGTGCGCCGATCCCGAAGTGCGCGCGCAACTCTTCGAGGGACTCCAGCGAGGGGACCGCGAGCGGATGGAAGGGGTGCTCTACGTGGGGCTGCTCGGCGTAGAGCTCGATCACCTCTTCCCAGCGCTCCTCGCAGACGCCGTGCACCAGCCTCAGAAAGACCTCGCGCGGAGTCAGGGTTTCGGGCATGGGACTTCTCCGATCGGAAATCGTCAGCAGCGGCTCGCACGCACCGGCACGAGGCGTGCGCCGGCGTGCCGCTCAACATAGTTCGCCGAAGAATTATTCGTCAAGGAATTACCTCACCCCGGCCTCCCCTCGGCGAGGTCGGACGTGAATCTGTGCCGGCGCCGATCGCAGCGCGCCTCGCCCGCCGGCACCGCACCCCATGTCATACAAACACTTGTGTCTGTTCACATCCGCGACCTGCTCGCGAATGCCGCCTCCAGGGGGATCGAAGTTCCGGAAACCTACCGGCGGCTGCCGGAACGCGGCCTCGATCAGATCGGCCGGTTCGGAAGAATCCACTGGAAGCGGTCCCAGGGCGGAGACGAATGGGAGATCAAGATCACCCGCGGCATCTTCACCTACTCGGGACGGATCTCCGTCCAGCACACCTGAGCCTTCCCGCCTCCAGGAAAGGTTCATTCGATGGCCCTCTCTCACGGGAGGGCCATCTATGCTCGATGAGCAACCAGTCCACTCACCCGCAATTACTTGACTGCCGGCCCTGCAGAAGAAGCCGACTTGGGGGCGGTCGTGGCCCCGCTGCGCAACCTGATGACGCCGATGGCCACGAGTGGGCGGCGCAGCGACCGGCAGTGATCGCGCCCGACCAAGCACCCCACCTCAGCCACGCTGCAACGATCGCACTTGCTCAAGCCGGTCGGCGATCCCGACACCGTTTCATCCCCGAAGTCTCGGCGGGATCGTGATCGGCGCCGCTGTGCCGTCATTCACCCCCGGGCGGTACGGTCGGGTGACCGTGACTGAATTGGAGGGCATCATGCCGGCTCCGACACCTGGCCAGATCGAGCACTATGTGCAAATGTTCAAGCAGTTGAGCGGCCTTTCGGAGTATTTCTCGATCGAGGAAAACCTGTCCTGGACGGTCGTACGCCCTCACCAGGCGCGCTTGACCGCGGAAGAAGTGGTACGCCGCCTGCTCGGTGACCCGGAGACCATGACGACGGGCCGGCCGGCTGATTGCGTCTCGGACCTCGAATACGACGACCTGGCCGACACGGTCTTCCTCGAGCAGCGCGGCGACGCGGTCATCATCGTGGGGTTCGGCGCCGCCACCGCCGAAGAAGAGACGTTGCGGCGGCTCAGCCTGAGCGCAACCGTTCATTCGGTGTTCTGGGCGATCAACAACTTCAACAGGCTCTCCTACGTGCTCGATGGCGTGGTGGTCACCGAACTGGACGTGCTGCGCCCGCTGGACCGGTGGGGCGCCGATCCGGAGGCACTGACCGACCACCTCGATGCGTTGCGCGACCTCCATGATCGTTCCGCCCCGGGCCCGGACTGGGAGACCGCGATGGCCACACTGGAGTCGTTGACCGGTCAGCGACTCGATCCTGACTGGTTTGCCCGTCCTCAACTGCTTGCGAAGGTGAACCGCCGTTAGTGCGCCCCCGGGGCCCGATAGTGCCGGTCGAAGGCATCACCCCGGCCCGTGCCGCCAGAGGTCGCGCAGTGCGTCGTTGACCGTTCCGGGTTGTTGGACCTGCGGGTAGTAGCCGGGCACCCTCAGGTACCGTGCGACGATCCGTTCGGCGATGAACTCCGCGGCGGCGATCAGCGGCTCGCCCGCGTACCGGCGGTAGAGCTCGGGGGCGTCCTCCCAGGTGCCCGAGATCATCAGTTTCGGCCAGGGCGCGGCGGCGAGCCGGTCCAGCGGGATGTCGGCGTCCCAGCAGGGCCGCTCGCGCATCGCGGTGCGCACCGCCCGCAGGCGTTCCGGCGTGGCCTCCGGCACAGGCATTCCGATGCCCTCGGTGGACGCCCGCAGGTACTCCTCCGGGGTCATCTCCGGCGGCAGTCCCGCGGTGCCGGCGCGAGCGCGTTCCAGCGCCTCGTCCACCACCGGATGTCCGGCCGCGGGCCGCAGGGTGCCGGGTTGGATCAGTGTCAGCGACCGCACCAGGTCAGGCCGGCGCGCGGCGGCCAGCATCGCACCCGCTCCGCCGTAGGAGTGCGCCACCAGATGGGCCCCGTCGCCGAGCAGGACGATGACGTCGTCCGCGTCCACCTCATAGTCGCCTCCCTCGATGTCCGGGCTCGTCCCGTGACCGCGCCGGTCCATCATGACCAGCCGGAACTCGTCCTCCAGCGGCCGCTGATTGCCGAACCCGTACAACTCGTCGGCGCCCCAACTGAAGATCCCGTGAACGAAGACCGCCGAGGCCGCACCGTCTCCCCACACCGTCGCCCGCACGTCCGCCATGAACACCTTCCCCGGCCAGACCACACTCCGCTACGTCTCTGGCCGTTCGGGATGAAGTCCTCGACCACGGGACGGCCAGCACTGACATGATCACAGGAATCCGGCGAGGGAACCTACACGGGACCGCCTCCCCTGAGCAGGCGCAGCACCTGCGAAGCCCCGCAACGGGCACGTCCAAGCGCGGGGAGGTACCTGTGCACGAGATCTGGATGCGGGAGGCCGATGGGTATGTCCCGGCCGAGGAGCTCCGCACCCGCAGCAACCTCTCCGAGGCGGACTGGCCGGGCCTGAAGCGCGAACCCAGTGGCGCGATCCGAGTCGAGCACCATCCGCACGGCAAGCCCTCCCACCGATGACCTCCTGATCCGTAGCAATATCGGCGCTGTCCCGAAGTCTCCGCACATGCCTCCCGCAGTGGGGCGAGCGGGTGCGTGTCTGACCTGGGCAGACGGCGCCGAAAAGAAGAACCGGCCTCCACCCCGCCGCGGGGTGGAGGCCGGGACGTTGTGCGGCGGTCCGGCCGGAGGCCCGGTCCGCGCGAGACCCGTTCGGGGGTTCAAGATCAAGTGCGGTCGATGCCGTACGGGGGGTCGGGGCGGTGGTGGGGGTGCTCGGTGGCCTGGCGTTGGCGTGAGAGCCGGTCGAAGATCTCCTGGTGGTATCTGTCCTCGAGCGCTTCCTTCCCACTCGGCACCAGGGCGATGAGCATCAGGGTGATGACGGGGCATCCGCCGATCCAGATGATCAGCGGCCAGGTCAGGGACAGCACGCCCGCGCCGGTCGGCGCCGGTGCGTTGTGGTCCATCGTGAAGCCGGCGGCCGCCATGCCGGTGTAGTGCATACCGCTGACGGCCAACGCCATGATCGGGATCGCGCCGGCCATCGCCAGTTTGCTTCGGACATCGCGGGTCACCCACAAAGCGGCGGTAGCGGCCACGACCGCGATGACCACGGAAAGCGCGACGATGCGCATGTCGTAGTGAATCGACCCCTGGACCTGCATCGCCGCCATGCCGGTGTAGTGCATGGCGGCGACGCCGACGCCGGTGAGCAGGCCGGCCAGCAGCAGCGCCGGCAGCTTCGCCCGGCTGTAGCCGACCACGAACATGCCGACCGCGACTATGCCGACCGCGATCAGAAGGCTCAGGGCGGTCAGGGGGATGTTCCAGCCGACCTTCGAGCCCGCGACGGTGGTGCCCACCATCGCGACGAAGTGCATGGCCCAGATTCCGGTGCCGCCGATCGACACCGCCGACCAGGCCAGCCACAGGTTGCGAATGGCGCGGGTGCCCACCCATGCCCGGCTCGTGCAGACCAGGCCGAGTCCGCAGCCGAGGCATGACACGAGATAGGCGAGCAGAGGGGCATACGTCCAGTGCCCCATTCCAGTTTCCATGTGGCCCAAGGCGTGCTCCAAACCCTCTTCGTGTGAAGAGTGGTGCCGTGAACGCAGCCGTTCGGATGGACCGTAATCGACTACGTTGAGTAACTGTCAGGGTTCGTGGGTTCGCCTCATCGAGGTAGCACTGACGCTCCGGCCGGAGAAGGTGGCCAAGTCAACACACCATCCACGCCAATTGCAAGATCATCACAGAGCTTCTCGCCATGCACAGTATGTAGTTATGGCCGTGTCTTTTTCGCAGCAAGGCGACCGGAACTGGGGGCTCTCAGGGGCCCGGAGCCCCTTGCTGGAAGGCGAAGCCGCCCATGGGCCCCACCGCCACGCACGCGCTGCCCGTACCCGCCGGACGTGTGGCAGCGGCGGCCGGGCTCCCCTCAACGCCCAGGAGCCGACCTCACGACCGTCGGCGATCACCACAGTGATCCGCGACTCCCCATTGACGCTGGTCACCGCCTAGATGACCGGCTCCATCAAGGGCCGTCCCGCCGTCGCCGGTTGCGCGTCGAGCCACACATCAGCGCGACCATAGGCGGAGAGATGTGTTGCCGAATCGTGCTGTAGGGGGCGAGCCCGGCAACCTGGCGGCGGTCGTCGCCTCGTGCCGTCCTTGCGAGCCCCGCGTGACTGGAGCGTCCATTGACCGTCATCACGAAGTTTCTCGACCGCCAGCTGGCCGCGGATGCCAGGTACGGAGGACGGGCGGACCTGGACGAGTGTCCGCCACTGCCTCCAGCACTCGATCGGCATCTGCGGTCCTGCACCCGGTATTCGCCCGCCTGGCTGCGCGTCAACCAGGAGATCCGGGCCCGCTGCACCCAACGCCCCGCGTTGGTTCGGCTGCTCGCGTACATGTATGCCGGGATGCCCGGCTACCGGCCCGCCTGGCAGCCGACCCTCACCGAGGGCCGTGCCCCTTCAGGCCCGGGCACCGATCTTTTGCTGGAGCGGTGGCGCGGGGAGGAACGCTTGGCTCGCGAGGCCGCCGAGGAAGCCGGCCTGGACTTCGCCTGGCGGGAAGTGGACCGCCAGGACGGCCATGGCCTGGTCGTTGACGGTGCCGGCCGCCCTCTGTGGGAGACCGGCGTCTATCCCGAAGACGGCTTCGTCATCTCCCGCTACGGGCCGGGCCGTGTTCTCCGCGAACTGGCGGCCCGGCGCGAGATGCTGGCGCGTCTCGATCTCTCTACCGGGGCCGACCAGGCCTTCCTCCGCCTTCTCACCGAACCGTATGCGGGGTAGGCGGCCAGGGGGACGTTTCCCACGAGCTCTGGACGGACCCGAGACGGCCTCCAGCGGTTGGCGCGGCCACGCCAGGCGGCCGCCGGCTCCTGCACCGCCTGGCCGAGGCAGGCACCCGTGGGAGGGCAGGCGGCCGCTCTTGATCTTGCGGAGGGTAAGAACCTCGGCCATGTGATGGCCTGAGCCTTGGGCGGCGGCGTGCCCCAGCGACCGCCGGCCGTTGGCAGGGGGCAGCGGCGGCACGATGCGCGGCCCCGGCGCAACCGTCCGATGACCGGCACCACACCGGTGACACCTATGCGCCGAGTCGGGGCGTCGCAGGCTGAGCTGATGAACCGGATGGGCCACTCATTTAATGATTCACCCTGGGCCTTCACCTTGGGAGCTGGTGACGGGAATCGAACCCACGCCGCCAGCTTGAAAAATAGTCCGGCCCCTGCCCGATAACACCGCTGACCTGGGCCGGCGCCGTCCGGGAAGCCCCCTGATCATCCTAATCAACGACCCACTAATGGCCCGCTGCCATAGCCGCTGCCCTGCGCCCCCGGCCCCGATCGGAACGGCGACAGCACCCGGTCATCCGAGGGCAAGCGGACCCGGAAGCGCAGGGCCGACAACGGCCCGGGCACCGGAAGCCGCGCGGAGCGACCGCCCCCGACCACGCAACCGGCATCGGCCACGCCGTGACCACCGCAGGGCTACCGCCCTCTGATCCGTAGCAAGATCAGGACCGTACAGGCCAGTCCCACAGGCCCCTGACCAGCAGACATGAGGCAACTTCGGACCTGCTGATCTATCCGCATGCGCCGATCAATGAGGTTGCCGCGCCCTGCCGCGCACGGACAGTGACACCTGAGACCTCGCAGTCTCATAGTCCCCGACAAACAAAAGACCACGAAGGAGCCTCGCATGTCCGAGACTTCCGATCCGCGGTCGCCGCTCACCTCCGGTGATCCACGCGCGGACGCCGTCCACGTGCCGAGCGGCACGGTGGCCGACGACCGCCGTGTCATCTACGAGGGTGACCAGGTATTACTGCGGATGATCACAGCCGCCGACGAGGCCGAATTCGTTGCGCTGGCGAAGACCAGCAAGGAACAGTTTCGTCCTTTTCGTCCTTGGCCCATGGCGCCGACCAAGCCCTCGCGTTTCCGTCGTTACATGAGTAGGTACGGTGCGGAGGGTGTGTTCGGTTTTGTGGTGTGCTTGCGAACCACCAAGGCCATCGTGGGTTTCATCGACATCACGGTCGGCAGCAACGTGTGGCACCTTCGCCAGGGAGAGGTGGCATATGCGACATTCGTTGCCCATCAAAAGCACGGCTACATGACCGAAGCACTTTCCCTGGCGATCCGCTATGGGTTCGAACAGCTTCGACTGGACCGGCTCCAAGCCGAAATCCTGTCGGAGAACACCGCGTCGCTGAGGCTGGCCGAAAAGGTCGGCTTCCTCAAGGAGGGGTCATCTATCGAGCACCACATTGAGGATGGTGTGGAAATCGATCTCTGGTCCATCACCAGAGAGCAGGTCGACACATACCCGATGTACGCTCGCGTTGATGATCAACCCTGACCGACGAGGTGAACAAGAGGCAGTTTGATCTGCTGAGACAAGGCCCCGCCCCCGACGAGGACTTCTCTCGAGGAGCTGGACTGAGCACCAGGCCCCCGGTGGCACTACCGCCGGGGGTTTCTTCTTGATCTTCAACGCCCGAACGCCGACCCTCACGGTCGCTCAGGTCTTCGAGCTGGCCGAACGGGTCGGCGTGCGGCCGGTGGACAACATCCGGAAACCGGACTCGGGCGAGTACCGGCTGCGCCACCAGGTCAAGACGGCATCATGCGCCGGCTCCCGGGTCCCTTCGGGACGCGCCTGGAGGCTGAGCGGGCGCCGTGGAGGCTCGCTGAAGAGGAACGCGCGGATGTGGCCCAGGACGACCGGCCTCGGGCGCTGATCCTCCTCGCCGCCGTGACAAAGCATGCACCATGACGGTTAGTAGTCATTCAGAGAGGGACCCCCTGTGATCAAGAAGCTCCCACTGGTCGGCCTGGCCCTGGCCGTCGCCGCGATCGCCACTGCCCCGCCGCCGCCGCGGCCTCCACCCCCAGGCGCGCGGCCCCCACCCCCGCGTGTCTGGACGCCACCGACAGCCGGGCGGACAACACCACCGTCCGCCTGTGGCGCTGCATGAACCACGCCAACCAGAAATGGGTCATCCGCGACGGACAGATCATCGTCGCCGACACCCTCGCCTGGCCCACCACATCTAACGATGGCCCGTCTGCGACGACGGCCGGAGACGAGTAAGGCCCGGGTTCGGGGATCCAGTCCCTGGCCTGGGCCTTCGCATGGGAGCGAGTGACGGGAATCGAACCCGCGCTGTCGACGCGGGAACCAAACCGATCACAGCCGCCATAGCGGCTGACCTGGCGTCCGCTCGTACCGCGAGTGACCGTGACCGACCCCTGATCAACGTGGCCAATTGCACGCTAATGGCACGCGGCGGGTCTGCCTACCTGCGCCGATCCGGTCGTCTCCGCCCCGTAGCGGCTCGGTCTCACCCCTGGTGGCTGGCGTCTGGGGGGCTGATGCGTGGGACGGCTCCTTGGCCTCGGCCTCTTGACTGAGCACGCATAAGGCATATCATCACAACATGATGATTGATTCCGATTGTGGAATGACTTCGTTGGATGCCCTCGCGCCTGCGGCGGCACTGTTCCACTCGTTGGCCGATCCGGTGCGGCTGTCGATCGTGCAACGGCTGGCCCGTGGGGAGGCTCGCGTGGTCGACCTGACCCGTGAACTGGGTCTGGCGCAGTCGACGGTGTCCAAGCATCTGGGCTGCCTGCGCGGCTGCAAGCTGGTGGACTACCGCGCCGATGGGCGCCAGTCGTTCTACTTCATCGCGACCCCTGAACTGCTGGATCTTCTGCGCTCGGCTGAGCGTCTTCTCGCCGCGACGGGCCGCGCCGTTGCGCTGTGCCCGACCTACGGCGTCGGCGGTGGCGAAGACGTGGGGGCGTGCACGGACGGGGCGGAGGCGCGGGCGTGACGACGCTGCCGCTGGGTCCTTCTCCTCGGCGCCCGGCGGCGTTGGCGCGACGGGTACGGCTGCTGGTGGCGGTCACGATCACCTACAACGCGGCTGAGGCGGTTGTGGCGATCACCGCCGGTACGGTCGCGTCTTCGGGTGCGCTGGTGGCGTTCGGGCTCGATTCGGTGATCGAGGTTGCTTCGGCCGCCGCGGTCGCCTGGCAGTTCTCCGCACGTGACCCGGCCGTGGTCGAACGTCGCGAACACCGCGCGCTGCGCATCATCGCGGCCTCGTTCTTCGCGCTGGCCGCCTATGTCACCGTCGACGCGGTCCGCACCCTGCTGGGCACCGGAGAGGCGGAACACTCGACGCCGGGCCTGACGCTGGCCGCGCTCTCACTGCTGGTCATGCCGTTCCTGTCGGCTGCGCAACGCCGCGCCGGCCGCGAGTTGGGCTCGGCCAGCGCTGTAGCCGACTCGAAACAAACCTTGCTGTGCACCTACCTGTCGGCCGTGCTGCTGGTCGGGCTGGCACTCAACGCGCTGTTCGGCTGGGCCTGGGCCGACCCGATCACAGCGCTGGTGATCGCTGCCGTCGCGGTCAAGGAGGGCCGTGACGCCTGGCGCGGTGACACCTGCTGCGCCGTCCCCACACAGCAGGCGACAACTGCCCGCGGCGTCACCGGCTCATCGGCGGAAGCGTGCAATGCATGCGGCTCCGACTGCGCCTGCTGCTCCTAGTCACACGGAACGCGAGGACGGAACGTCATGGCAACTGCCGCCCTGGTCATCTACCTGTTCTGGGCACTGCTGGCCTTCGGGCTGCGCAGCCTGCTGCAATGGCGCCGCACCGGCGACACCGGATGGCGCGGTACCGGCCTGCGTCCTGGCACCCTGCAGTGGTGGGCGCGAATCCTGTTCACCGGCGCCCTCCTCATCGGCGCCGCCGGCCCCATCGCGGATCTCGCCGGGCTCCCCCTCATCAGTTCCGTGGAACATCCAGCGGTTCGCGTCGCCGGGATGGTCGTCACGCTGCTGGGCATGCTGGCCACATTGACCGCACAGAAGTCGATGGGCACCTCGTGGCGGATCGGCGTCGACGAACACGAACGCACGCCCCTGGTCACCTCCGGCGCCTTCGCGCTGGCCCGCAATCCGATCTTCACCGCGATGATCGCAACCGCGTTGGGTCTGGCCGCCATGGTCCCCAACCTGGTGTCGCTGTTCGGCCTGGCCCTGACCGTCTTCGCCATCGAGATACAGGTGCGCGCCGTGGAAGAGCCCTACCTGCAGCGCCTCCACGGCACCGCCTACGCCGTTTACTCCGCCCGTGTCGGCCGGTTCCTGCCCGGCCTGGGCCGCCTAGCCTCGGTACCCCTCGATCACCCTGGTTAATGGCCCGCCAATGGCCCGACACCGTAGCCGCGGACCTGAACCCCCTCATCCTGCCCAACGACGACGGCACCCGATCACCCGATGGCAAGCGGTCCCGGAGCGCAAGGGCCGTCAAGCCCCGAGCACCGGAAGCGGCGCGTCAGCCGATCGCCCCAGCCCCGAACGGCGCCCAGCCACGCACAGCGATCGTTACGGCCGATGTCTCGACCATCTGATCCGTAGCAACCGGCGGGCCCACGCTCGGCCATTCCAGCCCAGCTGTACACAGGTGCCGGTGATCCTGGACATGAGCCCTTGTGTGCCTGTGTCGCTGTCCTTCTCTGCTGTACTCCTACCGCCCTGACCTGACGGAAATGAGCTCGTGACGCACCCGCAACGTACAACTTCACGCTCCCCTGATCGACGGCGAACGCCCATGGATCGCACCCACGCCAGCCGGTCCGGAGTGCTCATCCGCGCGAACGGCGAGCCGGTGTGACAGACGGATTCGCGCGGATGAGTGCTCCGGCTCGCGGGGGCTGGGGTCGCGAGACCCCGCTTCGGGCATGTCCAACCCTCGGTACGTCGACGGTCACGGGCGAGATCTGTACAGACCTGGAAGGACGGACGGTGTGCTCGTCACCCTGGTGGTGATTGTTGAGGGGTGGGGTTCCCGCGCAGGGCCCGGGGAGATCAGGCGGTGAAATTGTGCGACCTCATCCCCGCACGATCACTCGCAGACGTAGGTCCGTGCCATCCCTGCCCTGACCGGGTGCCCGCACGAAGGCCCCCGACCTGACTCCGGCGGGCACCTCGAACGTGACCGCACGACCGTCGATCATCGCCGTCATCTGGCCGCCGGTCAGCGCTGCCTCTCCCGACAGGTGAAGGGGGTACACCCGGCCGCGCCGGATCTTGACGACCACCAGCACCGCCAGTCCCGTCCCCGCCCCAAGGTAGAAGAACTGGTGTCCGGCCTCCTCGCCGCCCAGGCCGGCTACGACGGCCCCCGCCACCAGGAAGAGCGCCCCGCCGACGAACCAGGAGATGTTCTGCATCGGCGCGCCCATGAACTCATGCCGATTGTGGAACACCCGGCCCCGCGGCGTGACCGTCGAGTTCAGCCGGATGCCCACCAGGTGATTGACGGCCGCGCCCGCCAGGAAACAGGGCACCGCTGTGACAATGATGGGCAGGCCCGTCCGCGACAGCACACCGACCAGCAGCAGCGACACACCGAACAAGATCAGCGGACTCAGCCAGCCGTGTCCCCGGTAGGAGATCATCGTCGCCATCGCTGGGCCCCTCTCCGACCGCCCGGCGGCAGCCTCGGCGCAACCTCAAAATATTCATCGGACAAATGGACAGTACCGTCTATTTGGGCGAGGGGCGCCCGTCGCGATCACTTGGCTGGACCGTGCTCGGTGGCGGGGAGAGGTGTCAAGTCAACGGCTGATCTTGGTTGTCGAGGTGTCGCGGCGCCTGGACCGGCTGCTCCCCGGACTCGTCTCCAACGATGGTGTCTGGGGAGCGCCTGCTGACCGTCGCTGAGGCCGCGCAGGTGCTCGACACCTCGGAGCGGTTCCCGCGACGCCTCATCGCTGAGCGACGCATCCGCTTCGTCCGGCTCGGGGAGCCGGGCAAGCGGGTCGCGCACCTGAACCGGTACGTCCGGCCCGGTGATGACGTCCTGGTCTTCGCGGGGATCAAGGGCGGACCGATGCGGCGGAGCGGCTTCAACAAGCTCACCCGGTGGAAGTACGTCGCGGAAGCGCTGGGCGTGCCCAACCTGCACTTTCACGATCTGCGGCATACAGGTAACACCCTGGCCGCCGACATGGGCGTCTCGACCAAGACTTGATGGCGCGCATGGGCCACGACAACGAGCGGGCCGCGCTGCGCTACCAGCATCGATCCAACAGCGCTGACCGTGCGATCGCTGAAGGCCTGGATGCCCTTGTGCGGGCCGAACAGGAACGGGACGGCGACGACGAGGACGGGGCGGCGGGTGCGCTGGTGCCCGTTGCCTAATTGCCCGCTTATTGCCCGTCGATGGTCCGGCGGCGAAACGATCAAGGCCCAGGTTCGGGGATCATGTCCCTGGCCTGGGCCTTCTCAGTGAGCGGGTGACGGGAATCGAACCCGCGCTGTCAGCTTTGGAATCAAACCGATCCGGGCCGTCAGGGCGGCTGACCTGGCCTCCGCTCGTACCGCGAGTGACCGCGACTGCCCCCTGATCACCGCGGCCAATTGCACGCTAATTGCACGCCGCCGTAGGTGCTGAGCTGCGTGCCCTCAGCCCGCTCGGAACGGGGACAGCACCCGACCATCCGAGGGCAAGCGGACCCGGAGCGCAGGGCCGGCCACGGCCCGAGCACCGGAAGCCGCGCGGCAGCGATCGCCCCCAGCCCCGCAACCGCCTCAGCCACGCAGTGGCGATCGTAGGGCGCAACCATCGTCGTCTGATCCGTAGCAAGACCGGCGCTGTCCAGGAGAAGCAACCGTGAAGGTGTGCCACCGGGCTATAGCCAGGCCTGTCGGGAATGGAGTCAGTTCCTCGCTCTGAGGCTGGGCGTGAGCGCTCGCAGGTGTCGGTCGCTGCGCGCCTCGCCCATGGCGACCCTGTCATACAGACATCAGTGTCTGTTAGAGTGCTGGAAGTACCTACAAACAAACCCCTACAAACTAGATGGAGACAGAAAAATGTGTGAGCTCGAAGTTCACGACGTCACTGGAAACTCTCTGGGAGACATCCACGCCAAGGCGTTGGAAGCTGCCGAGCGACTGTTTGATGACGGCCGCGAGCGTAAGCTCGCGGCAAGGGTCGTCGGCCTCATTACCAGCCCTCCGCCAGCGCATCTGAACAGCGACAAGGAGTTCCACGCTTCGTTCGTCCGAGTGACGGAGGAAACGTTTCACTAGAAGGTCATTTAACGGTGGCCCTTGCCCACAGCCCTCCTTTCGGGAGGGCTGTTTCTATTGCTACTGACCAGGTTCCCGGCGCGGACGCCGAGAGTCCTGAACCGGCCGGGGCTTGGAGTTCCCGAAGTCGGCGCCCCACCGCCAGCCGCATGTTCTTGGACATGGGTCCACCACGGGCGGACGGGCGGCGCGGCGCGGCGGGACCGGACGGGACAGGCCGCATGCCCGGCGCGCTGGGGGTCGACATAGATGATCTCCGTACTGGCCGGAGACCCAGGTGTCAACGATGACCGTCAGTTTTAGAGCCAGGTCCGCGGGGCCGGCACCGAGCATGCAGAGGAGCGGCCGACGCTCACCGTGGCCCAAGTCTTCGAGTTGGCCGAACGGGTCGGCGTGCGGCCGGTCGGCAACTTCCGCAAGCTGGATTCCGGTGAGTACCGGCTCCGCTACCGCGTCAAGGGCGGTCTCGTGCGGCGCTTCCCTCAGACGTTCGCCACTCGGACGGAGGCGGAACGGGCGCTGTGGAAGATGGCTGAGGACGGGCACGCTGACGTGGTCCGTGATGAGCGACTGCGGGCGTTCATCCTGCTCGCCACCTTCGCGAGCCTGCGATGGGGCGAGATCACGGCGTTGCGCCGCTGCGATGTCGACCTCACCGCGCGCACTGTCCGGGTCCGTCACGCCTACGTGGAACAGGCGAACGGTCAGATGCTGCTCGGGCCGCCGAAGTCCAAGGCGGGGTTCGCACGGTCACCATTCCGGCCGCGATCGTCCCCCACCTGACGGCACACCTGAACAGGTACACAGGCAAGGAGCCTCACGCCCTGATCTTCGCAGGGCTCAAGGGCAGGCCGCTTCGCCGCAGCGGGTTCAACAAGGTCACCAACTGGCGGCACGTGGTGAACGCGCTCGGCGTTCCGAACCTGCATTTCCATGACCTCCAGCACACCGGTAACCAGCTCGCCGCGGACATGGGCGTCTCGACAAAGAACCTGATGGCGCGCATGGGCCACGACAACGAGCGGGCGGCGCTGCGCTACCAACACCGGTCGGCCAAGGGCGACCGCATCATCGCTGACGGCCTCGATGCCCTCGTTCGGGAAGAGCGCGGCGACGACGAGGGGCCAGGACGACGACGAGGACGGCGGAGCGGGCGGGGCGCTGGTGCCGGTGGCCTAATGGCCCGTTAATGGCGCGGCGGTGAAGACGATTAAAAACGATCAAGGCCCAGGTTCGGGGATCATGTCCCTGGCCTGGGCCTTCTCAGTGAGCGGGTGACGGGAATCGAACCCGCGCTGTCAGCTTGGGAAGTCACTTCCCCAGATCAACGATCACCAGCAATACCGCTGACCTGCCAAGGCGTGCTCTCAACCCCGCGAGCGACCGCACGTGCCCGTGATCGTCCGCTCCAACGGGCACGCAACGGGCACGCCACCCGTTGCACGCCGGTCCGGAGGGTTCTCCCGCGCGAACGGCGCGAACCCCGAGACGGACAGAATCGCGCGGGAGTGCTCTCCGGTTCCAGGAGGGGTCTGGGGAACCACGGGGTTCCCCAGCAGCGCACGCTCAACCGACCTTCCGGCAACTCCCCTGACGACTCCAACGGCGATCGACCACAGTCACGCCCTGGGGCTCGTCGCCGAACGGGCCGACCAGACTCACGCCCTGGCCCTCGTCGCTGAACGGGCTTGGAGGCTTTCGGTGTCGGCTCATCAGGGCGGCGGCGCGACCTTGCGGTGAGCGGTCGGGGCGGGGCCGGCGGGCGTGGCGCGACACGCGGCCCGGCGCGGCCGTCCGGTGACCGGCGCCCACGCCGCACGCTCCGGGCGGCCTGGCGCGGGGCCGCGCAGCGGCCTGAGCGCCGCCGCCCCTCAACGGAAACAGCGAACCGCACATGGTGCGCTTTGCCCCGTACGGCGAACAGTCTTACTCGGTGTGCGTCATGCACGCCGGACCTGACAAACGATCTCATCTCGAGGTGATTGCTATGAACGGCAACCCGACCGTCCCGACCGGTGACTGGAACGACCCGGACGTGGACAAGACCTACACGGACGACGGGACCAAGACGCAGACGCCCCCGCCGGCCACCGACCAGCCCGAGGGGCACTAGCCTCTCGGTCCCACCCGCTGACCTACGAGGTTAGGCACAGACGGCGGCCCCCCCGGGGGCCGCCGTCTTCTTGACCTGGACGCCGGGACGGTTCGGGTGGACGAAACCGTCTATGAGCTGGGGCCGCTGGTGAAGGGGACGCCCAAGTCCGAAGCAAGTCGGCGCACGGTCGTCCTGCCGGACCTGATCATCCCCGACCTTCGCAAGCACCTGGAGCTGTACGCCCAGCCCGGCCCCAACGGGTTCGTGTTCGTCGGCGTCCGGGGCGGGCAGCTCCGGCGAAGCAACTTCTCCAAGACCTGGGCGCGGGCGCTGGAGAAGGCAGAGCTGGAGGTCGGCGCGATCCAAGTCCATGACCTTCGGCACACTGGCAACACCTACGCGGCCGAGTCGGGGGCCTCGCTGGCTGAGCTGATGAACCGGATGGGCCACTCCTCCACCCGGGCTGCGCAGGTCTACCTGCACGCGCGTCGGGAGCGGGACCGGGAGATCGCTTCCTCTCTCGGCAAGATGGCCAAGCGGGAGCTCAAGAAGTCCAAGAAGCGGCGCAAGGGGAAGGGATCGGGCACGTAGCGGGCACGGTGGCCGGGGAACGAAAGAGGCCCAGCGTCAGTGATGAGTCACTGGCCTGGGCCTTCGTTATGTGAGCGGGTGACGGGAATCGAACCCGCGCTGTCAGCTTGGGAAGCTGAAGTTCTACCATTGAACTACACCCGCGTGGGGCGGCCTGAGGGCGCCCGTGCTGTGGTTACTGTACCGGATCGTCGGTGGGGGCGTGGCGTGGGATAGCTTTCTGGGGTGCTGCTCTCCGATCGCGACATCAGGGCCGAGCTTGAGTCTGGGCGAGTGAAGATCGACCCGTTCGAGCCGGTCATGGTCCAGCCGTCCAGCGTGGACGTGAGGCTGGACCGGTACTTCCGGGTGTTCGAGAACCACCGGTATCCGCACATCGATCCCGCTGTGGAGCAGCCGGATCTGACGCGGCTCGTGGAGGTGGAGGGCGACGAGGCGTTCGTGCTGCACCCCGGGGAGTTCGTGCTGGCCTCGACGTACGAGGTGTTCGGGCTGCCCGAGGACCTCGCGGCGCGGCTGGAGGGGAAGAGTTCGCTGGGGCGGCTGGGGCTGCTCACGCACTCGACGGCGGGGTGGATCGATCCCGGGTTCAGCGGGCACGTGACGCTGGAGCTGTCGAACGTGGCGACGTTGCCGATCAAGTTGTGGCCGGGGATGAAGATCGGGCAGATGTGCCTGTTCCGGACGAGTTCGCCGACGGAGTACCCCTACGGTTCGGCGAAGCACGGGTCGCGGTACCAGGACCAGCGGGGGCCGACGCCGTCGCGGTCGTACCAGAACTTTCACCGGACGAAAGTGTAGTCAGTTCGTTACTCGAACGTGACGGAAATCACCAAAAGATGAAACATGTTCTCTGGACGGGTAGTTTCGGGCGACGCACAGGCATGGCGTCTGGTTGACAGCCTCTTTGAGTGAGGCCCGGGCGCCTGGACGGACGAGGCGACCCGTTTCCGCGCATCGACGTGGGAACCCGGAAGGAGATCGTGTCAGTACTCCGCGCGGAAAGCGTTTCCAAACTCTTCGGCCGTAGGACGGCGGAGGCTCAGCGAAAACTCGGGGCGGGCGCCGACCTGTCGGAGGTCCGGGACCTCGGGGTCACCCCGGCGGTCGTCGACGCGACGTTCGAGGTCCGGCAGGGCGAGATCTTCGTGGTCATGGGCCTGTCGGGGTCGGGGAAGTCCACCCTCATCCGGATGCTGAACGGGTTGCTCGGCGTCACGTCCGGGAGCGTCGAGATCGACGGCCAGGACATCGCGAAGCTGACGCCGAAGGCGCTGAGGGCGCTTCGGCAGAGCAAGGTCAGCATGGTCTTCCAGCACTTCGCGCTGTTCCCCCATCGGACGGTTCTGGCCAATGCCGCGTATGGGCTCGAAGTTCGCGGTGTTCCCAAGGAAGAACGAGAGAGGACCGCCCGGGAGTTCCTGGCTCTGGTGGGTCTCCAAGGCTGGGAGAACAAGCTCCCCGGCGAGTTGTCGGGCGGAATGAAGCAGCGGGTGGGGCTCGCCCGCGCGCTCGCTTCGGGCACCGACATCATCCTGATGGACGAGGCCTTCAGCGCTCTGGACCCGCTGATCCGCCGCGAGGTCCAGGACCTGCTCCTGGACCTGCAGAGCCGGTTCGGCAAGACGATCGTCTTCATCACGCACGACCTGAACGAGGCCATGCGCATCGGCGACCGCATCGCGGTGATGCGGGAGGGCCGGATCGTGCAGATCGGGACGGCCGAGGAGATCCTCACCGACCCGGCCAACGACTACGTCGCCCAGTTCGTCGCGGACGTGGACCGTACCAGGGTGCTGACGGCGGCCTCGGTGATGGAGAAGCCGCTGGTCACGGTGCTGGCGTCGACCGGGCCGCGGACGGCTCTGCGGACGATGCGCGAGCACCAGACGTCGGCGGCGTTCGTGGTCGGGCGGGACCGCCGGCTCGTCGGGCGGGTGCGGGCGACCGTGATCGCGGACGCGGTGCAGGAGAACGTCCAGACGCTCGACGGCCTGATCGACCCGGAGGACCCGGAGCCGGTGGCGCCGGACACCCCGGTCGCGGACCTGTTCGTGCGGGTCGCCGAGAGCGATCTGCCGGTGCCGGTGGCCGACGAGGAGGGGACGCTGCTCGGCGTGATCCCCCGGGTGACGCTGCTGGCGGCGCTCGGCGCGATCAACTCCCATGTGGAGGAGATCGCGGACGAGCCGGAGCTGGCGCTGACGAAGGAGGGCGGCGGCGATGAGTGACGCGGCGATGAAGCTGCCCCGGGTTCCGGTCGGCGAGTGGTTCGACAGCCTGGTGACCTGGTGCACCGACAACCTGGCGTGGCTGTTCGACGGCATCGGCTCGGCGATCGAGGCGTCGGTGGACGGGCTGACGAGCGTCCTGAACGTCCTGCCGCCGCTGGGGCTGACGCTGGTGCTGGCCGTGATCGCGCTGGTGCTGAGCGGCTGGAAGCTCGGCCTGTTCACGATCCTCGGGTTCGCGCTGGTCGACAGCATGGAGCTGTGGGAGCCGGCGATGGACTCGCTGGCCCTGGTGCTGGTGTCGGCGGTGGTCTCGACGGTGGTGGCGATCCCGATCGGCATCGCGGCGGCGCGCAGCGACGTGGTGAGCCGGATCGTCCGGCCGGTCCTGGACTTCATGCAGACGATGCCGGCGTTCGTGTACCTGATTCCGGCGATCTTCTTCTTCAGCATCGGCTCGGTGCCCGGCGTGGTGGCGACGGTGATCTTCGCGATGCCGCCGGGGGTGCGGCTGACCGAGCTCGGCATCCGCGGGGTGGACCCGGAGATGGTCGAGGCGGGCGAGGCGTTCGGGACGCCGCCGGGCCGGATCCTGACCCGGATCCAGATCCCGCTCGCGATGCCGTCGATCATGGCCGGCGTCAACCAGCTGATCATGCTGTCGCTGTCCATGGTCGTCATCGCCGGCATGGTGGGGGCGGGCGGCCTCGGCGGCGAGGTGCTGGAGGGCATCAACCGGGTGGACGTCGCCAAGGGCTTCGAGGGCGGCATCGCCGTCGTGGTCCTCGCGATCTACCTGGACCGCCTGACCGGCGCCCTGGGAGACGGGCCGGGCATGCTGCGGGCGCTGTTCACGCGCCGGCGTGCCGCCGAGCCCGTCCCGGTCGCCGTCGCCTCCGCCGCGGGCGCGGGCGCGGGCGCGTCCGACTGACCTTCCCGCTCCCCCCACTTCACCATGCAAGCCAACGAAAGGATGGGCATGCGCTCCAAGTTCAAGGGCCTGACGGTCGCCGCGCTGACGCTGACGCTCGGTCTGGGCGCCGCGGCCTGCGGCGACTCCGACTCCGGGGGCGGGAACGACAAGGAGATCACCATCGGCGTGGTCTCGGGCTGGGCCGAGGGTGAGGCCGCCACCGCCCTGTGGAAGCGGCTCCTGACCGACAAGGGCTACAAGGTGGAGGTCAAGAACCTCGACACGGGGCCGCTCTACGCGGGCATGTCGAAGGGCGACGTCGACCTGTTCGTGGACTCCTGGCTGCCCGGCACGCACGAGGACTACTGGAAGCAGTACGGCGACAAGCTGGAGAAGGTCGGCGTCTGGTACGACTCGGCGCCGCTGACCATCGCCGTGCCGAACTACTCCCCGCTGAAGACGCTCGACGACCTGAAGGGCAAGGGCGGCCAGTACGGCGGCAAGATCGTCGGCATCGAGAAGAGCTCCGGCCTGTACCGGGTGTCGCAGGAGGAGATGCTCCCCGCGTACGGCCTGAAGGACGAGTACAAGGTGACGACGTCCTCGACGGCGGCGATGCTGACGGAGCTGAAGAAGGCCGTCGACGCCAAGAAGGACATCGTCGTCACGCTGTGGCGCCCGCACTGGGCGTACACGAAGTTCCCCATCCGCGACCTGCAGGACCCGAAGGGCGCGATGGGCAAGCCGGACGGCATCAACACCATCGCCCGCAAGGACTTCGGCAAGGACCAGCCCGAGGTCGCCGGCTGGCTGAAGAAGTTCAGGATGGACGACAAGCAGCTCGGCTCCCTTGAGGACCTGATGGAGAACAAGTTCAAGGGCAAGCCGGACCAGGCGGTCGACGAGTGGCTGAAGACCAACCAGAGCTACGCCACGTCGCTGACGGGCTGACGCCGGGAACGTTCCTGAGGAGGGCCGTCCGGGATTCCGGGCGGCCCTCTCAGCTTGCGAGCCCGACGCTGAGCAGCACGGCGAGGAGCCCGAGGCCGGTGGCGGCGAGGGTCATGATCCGCGGGTGGACGCTGTGCGCCTCGGGCAGGATCTCGGCGGCGGCCAGGTACAGCAGGACGCCGGCGAAGACGCCGAGGTAGGGGCCGAGGACGGCGTCCGGGACGGTCGCCAGCATGCCGACGGCGGCCCCGGCGACCGGGGCGGCGGCGTCGGCGAGCAGCAGCACGACGGCGGGGCGCCGGTCGCCGCGGTACAGCGAGGCGGCGGTGAAGGTGTTGAACCCGTCCGCGAAATCGTGGGTGACGACGGCGAGCGCCACGAAGAACCCGGTCTCGGTGCCGGACTGGAAGCCGAAGCCGATGCTGAGGCCGTCGACCAGGCTGTGCAGGACGAGGGCGAGCGCGGCGACCAGCCCGCCGGAGCCGGAGCCGCGGACGTGCTCGTGCGGGGCGTACTCCTCCTCGTGGGCGCGGTGGATCGCCACCGCCTGCTCGACGACGTGCAGGAGCAGGAACCCCGCCGCGAACCCGATCATGGGGGTGGGGACGCCGAACGGGCGGTGCCGCGCCAGCTTCAGCGACTCGGGGATCAGGTCGAACGCGACCACGCCGAGCATGAGCCCGCCCGCGAGGCCGAGGACGAGGTGCCGGTGGTCGCGGACGCGCATCGCGGTGAGGCCGCCCGCGAGCGTCATCAGGAACGCGAGGACGGACACGAGCACGGCCATCCCCAGGTCTTACCAGCGAGCCCGCCCCCTCAACCGCCGCCGGGGCGCGCGACGGCCCCGCCCCGCCGGAGCGGGAACGGGGCCGTCGGACGGGCGTCCTACTCGGCGGCGACCGCCTCCTTCTCGGGGGCGGTGCCCTCGCCCTTGATGGAGCGGATCAGGAGCTGGGAGACGTCGACGACCTCCAGCGACTCCTTGGCGTCGCCCGCGTTCTTCTTCTCGTTGATGGCGTCGCCCAGCATGACCAGGCAGAACGGGCAGGCGGTGGAGACGGTGTCGGGGTTCGTCTCCAGCGCCTCGTCCACGCGCTCGGTGTTGATCCGCTTGCCGATGCGCTCCTCCATCCACATCCGGGCGCCGCCGGCACCGCAGCAGAAGCCGCGGTCCTTGTGCCGGTGCATCTCCTGCGTCCTGACGCCGGGGACGGTCGCCATGATGTCGCGCGGCTGCTTGTAGACCTTGTTGTGGCGGCCGAGGAAGCAGGGGTCGTGGTAGGTGATGTTCTCCTCGATCGGCGTGACCGGGGTGAGCCTTCCTTCCTCGACCAGGTGCGCGAGCAGCTGGGTGTGGTGGACGACCTCGTAGTTCCCGCCGATCTGCGGGTACTCGTTGGCCAGGGTGTTGAAGCAGTGCGGGCAGGTCGCGACGATCTTCTTGACCCCCGCGTCGTTCAGCGTCTCGACGTTCTGCTGGCCGAGCATCTGGAAGACGAACTCCATGCCGAGGCGGCGGGCCGGGTCGCCGGTGCAGGCCTCCATGGGGCCGAGGACGGCGAACTTGACGCCCGCGATGTGCAGCAGCTCGGCGACGGCCTTGGTGGTCTTCTTGGCGCGGTCCTCCAGGGCGCCGGCGCAGCCGACCCAGAAGAGGTACTCGGTGTCCTCGGAGACCTTGTCGTCGACGACGTCGACCTCGAAGTCGAGCTCCTCGATCCATTCGAGGCGCTTCATCTCGGACATGCCCCACGGGTTGCCCTTGTTCTCCAGGTTCTTCAGCATGACGCCGGCCTCGGAGGGGAACGAGGACTCGATCATGACCTGGAAGCGGCGCATGTCCAGGATGTGGTCGATGTGCTCGATGTCGACCGGGCACTGCTCGACGCACGCCCCGCAGTTGGTGCAGGACCACAGGACGTCGGGGTGGATGACGCCGTCGTCGCCGACGAGGGCCTTGTCCACCTCCATCGCGAGCTTCTGCTCGTCGGTGAACTTCTGCTGGGCGTCCTCGGACGCGGTGAAGTAGGGGGCCTTGGCGAGGGCGTGGTCGCGCAGCTCCAGGACGAGCATCTTCGGCGACAGGGGCTTGCCGGTGTTCCAGGCGGGGCACTGGGACTGGCAGCGACCGCACTCGGTGCAGGTCGCCATGTCGAGGAAGCCCTTCCAGGTGAAGTCCTCGATCTTGCCGCGGCCGAAGACGTCCTCGTCGGGGTCGGCCTCCTCGAAGTCGAGCGGCTTGCCGCCCGACATCATCGGCTGCGCGGCGCCGAGGCCGTCCGGGCGGCGCTTGAACATGACGTTCAGCGGGGCCAGGAAGATGTGCAGGTGCTTGGAGTGGACGACGAAGACCAGGAAGACGAGCGCGACGCCGATGTGCACCAGGAGACCGACCGACTCCAGGACCTCCAGCGTGTGGTCGCCCAGCCCGTCGAACAGGTGGCCGACCAGGGTGGAGAAATAGGCGCCCTTGCCGTAGGGGAGGTTGCCGCTGGCCCACTCCACGCCGCGGAAGAAGAACATCGTCCAGATCACGTTGAAGATCATGAACAGCGTGATCCAGGCGCCGGACAGGTGCGAGCCCTTGAACCGGGAGCTGCGGCCGATGCGCTTCGGCGAGTTCTTGATCCGGATCGCGGTGAAGACGATCAGGCCGGCGGTGCAGGCGAGGGCGATGGTGTCCTGGACGAAGCCGATCGGCGGCCAGGTCTGCAGGCCCGGGATCTTGGCGTCCAGCCCGAACAGCAGCGCGACGGCCGCCTCCAGGTAGACGGTGGCGAGCAGGATGAACGCCCACATGACCGCGGCGTGCGAGACGCCGGCGACGGTCCACTTCAGCAGCTTGCGCTGGCCGAGGACCTCGACGGCCTGGCCTTCGACGGCCTTGGCGGGCTCACGCCTGACCTGCAGCGTCCTCTGGGGATCGGGCTGCCCGCTCTTGGCGATCGCGGACAGGAACAGCACTCGCCTCCCGGCGAGCGCCAGCGCGACCGCCGTTCCGGCGAGCCCGATGACCAACGTGATCCAGAACACTGTTCCGTCCTCCTGAGGTACGGGCGATGGCAGCCAGCGTAGGGCTCGCGTCGGACTGCTCTCCATCCGGGGCCCGAATACTACTCGGTAGTAGCTTACGCGTCACATCCCCTGGTCAGCACAACCCGCGCCGAACTCCGGACCGCCGATGCCCTCGATCCCGGGTCATACCCGCGTATCGATGAGTATCCGGCGGTTCACGAGTCCATATCACGTGACGGGACGCGTCCAGCCGCGTCCCGTCCAGCGGTACGCGAAATGGAAGGATTCAGGATGACCTCGATGCCCGATCTCGGCCCCGCCGCCAGGCGGATGGCCGGCCTGCTCGCAGACGTGCGCGACTCCCAGCTCACCGGGCCGACGCCGTCCGGCGGCATGTCGCTCGGCGCCCTCATCGACCACGTGGACGGCCTGGTCCTGGCCTTCACCCGGGCGGCGGCGAAGGACTTCCCGGAGGGCCGGTCGGAGCCGCCGTCCGCCGACGCCGCCCGGCTCGCCCCGGACTGGCGGACCCGCGTTCCCGAGCGGCTCGGCACGCTGGCGGCGGCCTGGCGCTCCCCGGACGCGTGGCAGGGCATGACCCAGGCCGGCGGCCTCGACCTGCCCGCCGAGCAGGCCGGCCGCGTCGCGATGAACGAGCTGGTCGTGCACGGCTGGGACGTCTCCCGCGCCATCGGCCGCACCTACGACGCCGATGCCGACGAGATCGAGGAGTGCCTCGCCTTCGTCGCCCCGGCCGTCGAGCGGAGCGGCGGCCAGGGACTCCCGGGACTGTTCGGCCCCGCCGTCGAGGTGGGCGCGGACGCGCCGCCGCTCGACCGCCTCATCGCCATGACCGGCCGCGACCCGTCCTGGACGGCGGAGCCGAGCTAGCCCGCGGAGGGCTCCGCGACCTGGATGAGGAGGTCGTGGACGAAGCACGCCTCCATCGGCCGGCCTTCGAGCTCGAAGGGCACGATGTGGTAGTACGCGGTGGGGGCGCGCGTGGGCTCCCAGCCGAAGAACGCCTCGGCCTCCAGCCGCAGGACCGTCCAGGGGCGCATGTCGTCCGCCGACCGCATCGGCTCCCCCGACCTGCGCACGAACCGCCGGTCGAGGACGTACTCGCCGACCTCGGTGTCCATGCTCTTGTGCTCCTCCCAGAAATCGGGCCAGAGCGGGAGGGCGAACCGGTGCCGTGAGGGGCCGCCGCTGACCGGATCACCCAGGATCGCCGCCAGGTCCTTGATCTTCAACGCCTGCATGGTCCGCCACCGGCCGGCCTCCTCCGCCAGGCCGGCCGGCGGGTCGCCGTAGGGCGCCGGCAGCTCCGGGAGGGACGGGGCGACGCCGCGCATGCTCTTGATCAGGGACAGCTGGTAGCCCTCCACGGTCATCGAGCGCGGGGGGCGCGGCTCGGGGTCGGCGAAACGCTCGCACGACCAGCACCACCACGGCTCGGGTCCGCCCATGCAGCCGCCCGTGTAGTAGATCTCGCGGCGTTCGTGCCGCCGGTACGGCGTGTCGTCGACGGGCATTCCGTACTCGACCGGGACCAGCGGGCCGTCACACCGTTCGCACTTCACACTCATGACACCTCAGACGCCACCGGCCGCCCCCGTGTTCGGCGAGGGCGAGGGGTGATCGGAGCCGACGCGGGTCAGATGACGCCGCTGGTGTAGATCTTCGTGTACGCCTGGCTGCCGACGAAGGGGTTGTCGACGGCCCACAGGAGACCGTGCTGGTACTCCGGCACGTCGAAGTCGCACATCACCCAACCGCCGTCCGCACCGCGGTTGTTGAAGCACTCCCGGTACCACGACGCGGACGGTTCGTCGTCCTGGAGCGTGGCGGCGGCGGACGCTCCGTTCGCCTTGGTGTCCTTCACCCAGACGCGGTCTCCGTACTCGGCGAAGCACGCCTTCGCGCCGCTCGTCGACACGCACCAGACGCTGGAGCCGTCCGCGGCCGGCGGCGCGCCGCTCGGCTTGCCCGTCGCGGCGGACGCCCCGGCCGATGTCAGGGCCACCGCCCCGGCCGTGACGAGCACCGCCGCCGCGGGAACCACCATCAGCGCGCGCATCAACCTGTTCATGCGGTTCCCTTCCGCCTCTCGGCGCATTCGTTCACGTGGCGGTCAGACCCGCTCGAAGATGGCGGCGAGGCCCTGGCCGCCGCCGATGCACATGGTCTCCAGACCGTAGCGGGCCTCGCGGCGGACCATCTCGCGGGCCAGGGTGGCGAGGATGCGGGCGCCGGTCGCGCCGACGGGGTGGCCGAGGGAGATGCCGGAGCCGTGCACGTTGACGCGGTCCCAGTCGGCGTCCTTCAGGCCCCACTCGCGGGTGACGGCGAGGACCTGCGCGGCGAACGCCTCGTTCAGCTCGATGAGGTCCAGGTCGGCGAGGGTGAGGCCGGCGGCGTCCAGGGCCCTGGCGGTGGCGGGGACGGGCCCGATGCCCATCGTCGCGGGCGGCACGCCGGCGCGGGCCCACGAGACGAGCCGGACGAGGGGGCGCAGGCCCAGCTCGGCGGCGCGCTCGGGGGTGGTGACCACGCATGCGGCGGCCGCGTCGTTCTGGCCGCTGGCGTTGCCCGCCGTCACGGTGGCCTCCGGGTCCCTCTCTCCGAGGACGGGACGCAGCTTCGCCAGGCCCTCGACCGCGGTGCCGGGGCGCGGGTGCTCGTCGGTGTCGACGACCGTGTCGCCCTTCCGCGACCGGACGGTCACCGGGACGATCTCCTCGGCGAACACCCCCGACCGCTGGGCGGCGACGGCGCGCTCGTGGGACCGGACGGCCAGCTCGTCCTGCTCCCGGCGCCCGATGCCGTACTCGCGGCGCAGGTTCTCGGCGGTCTCCAGCATCCCGCCCGGGACGGGGTGGCCGGCGCCGCCCGCGGTGACGCGGCCCCGCGCGAGCGCGTCGTGCAGTTCCAGGGACGGCCCGCGCACGCCCCAGCGCGCCGCCGTCGTGTAGAACGGCGCGCCGCTCATGCTCTCCGCGCCGCCCGCGACGACCACGTCGCTGACGCCGGTCTGGATCTGCATGGCGGCGTCCAGGACGGCCTGGAGCCCGGACCCGCACCGCCGGTCGAGCTGGGTGCCGCCGACCGTGACGGGGAGCCCGGCGTCCAGCGCGGCGACGCGCCCGATGGCGGGGGCGTCGGAGGTGGGGTAGCAGTGCCCGAGGATCACCTCGTCGACCGCGTCCCCCGGCAGGCCGGTCCGCTCGACCACGGCGCGGACGACGGTCGCGGCGAGCTCGGCGGGCGCGACGCTCCTGAGCGCCCCGCCGAACCGGCCGATGGGGGTCCTCAGCGGCTCGCAGATCACCGCGTCGCGCATGGTGGGCTCCTCCGGAGACGGGGTCGGGGGCACTTCGCAGGGTACGGCCCCTCGCCCGGGCGGGTGGCGTCCGGGCTTCCGCCCAGTGGAGGGTTGAATGTCGGGTACTCATGGCGGTGGCGAACCGGGACGTGGGCCAGAGGGCCGGGCGAGTGCGGGAGGCGACGTGGAGCAGTGGGCGGGCCGGGCGACGACGATCCGGGTGATCGGGGCCGGGGCGATGGGGCGCGGGATCGCGCAGGTCGCCGCGGCGGGCGGGCTGACGGTGGAGCTGGCCGACATCCGGACGCGGGCCGTGATGGAGGCGGCGGAGTACGTCGGGGCCGTGTTCGACAGGCTCGTCGCGAAGGGGCGCATGACGGCGGCCGACGCGGAGGCGGCGAAGGGGCGGCTCAGGCCGGTCGGCGAGCCGCTCACCCCGTTCCAGGACTGCGATCTCGTCGTGGAGGCCGTCCGGGAGGACATGGACGCCAAGCGGGAGCTGTTCAGGTCGCTGGAGAAGGTCTGCCCGGAGCACACGGTCCTCGCGACCAACACCAGTTCGCTGCCGGTGACGGCCATCGCCGCCGCGCTGGACGACCCGTCCAGGCTGGCGGGGCTGCACTTCTTCAACCCGGTGCCGCTGATGAAGCTCGTCGAGGTGATTCCGGGGGCGCGCACGGCCGGCTGGATCCCGGAGGCGCTCGCCGATCTGGTGAGGCGTCTCGGCCACACTCCCGTGCTCGCGCCGGACGCGCCCGGCTTCCTCGTCAACCACGCCGGGCGCGGCCTGGTGACGGAGGCGTTGCAGATCCTCTCCGAGGGCGTCGCCGAGCCCGTCGACGTCGACCGCATCGCGCGGGACGTCCTCGGGCTGAAGATGGGGCCGTGCGAGCTGCTCGACCTGACCGGGATGGACGTTTCGCACCCGGTGATGGAGTCCATCTGGACGGGCTTCTACACCGAGCCGCGGTTCCGTCCGTCCAGGATCGGCAGGGCGCGCCTGGAAGCCGGTCTGCTGGGACGTAAGACGGGTGAGGGTTTCTACAAGTACGTCGACGGCGCCAAGCAGGAACCGGCCGAGGCGACGGTCTCGGCAGTGGAACCGCGTCCTGTGTGGGTGCACCCCGACGTGCGCGAGGAACTGGGCGCGCTGCTGTCCACGGCAGGGGTTCAGGTGGAGTCCGGGGACGAGCCGTCGGACCAGGCCGTCGTGCTGGTCGCGCCGTTGGGGCAGAGCACCGTCGACGCGGCCGCGGGGCTTCCGCTGGAGCGCACCTTGGGCGTCGACCCGTTCGGCGGGTTCTTCACCCGTCTCGCCGTTTCCGTCCATCCGGGCGTCGACAGGGACGCCGGCCGCGCCGGGCTCGCCGCCCTCGCCGCCACCGGGCGCGCCATGACCGTCGTGCGCGACGCGCCCGCCCCCGTGGCCCAGCGGCTGCTCGCCTCGATCGTGAACGTGGGCTGCGGCATCGCCGAGCAGCGGCTCGCCGGGCCGGAGGACATCGACACCGGCGTCCGGCTCGGCCTCGGCTACCCGCGCGGGCCGCTGGAGTGGGGCGACGACGCGGGCGCCGGGCGCGTCCTCGCCGTCCTGCGCGGCCTGCACGCCTCCACCGGCGACCCCCGCTACCGTCCGAGCACCTGGCTGGCCGAGCGGGTCGCGCTCGGCCTGCCGCTCACCGGAACGGGGACCGCCCCGTCCGACCTGCTCCGCTGAGTCGTGGCGCGGCGTCCTCGCCCGCGCGGGCGCCGCGCCACGACGCTCGCCGGGCGCGATCAGGGGAGGGCGGGGATCCTCGGGCCGCCGTCGGTCCAGCCGGCCTCCAGGTACAGCACCTTGTCGACCTTGCCGGGGACGCCCGGCACGGTGCGCGACGTGCTCAGCACGAGCGAGGAGCCCGGGTCGATGATCACGGTGTCGGCGACGCCGCGCAGGACCCGCACGCGCAGCCCGACCCCGGTGCGTCCGCGCTCGTCGGCGACCTCGCCCATGGCGGTGACCCCGGGCATGGCGGTGACCCCGGGCATGGCGGCGAGCATCCGGTAGGCGGCGGCGCGCACCTTCGGCGGTGCGGGAACGTAGCTGAGCAGGTCGGTCGCGCAGTTCTTCACGACCTCGTCCGCGGTCCGGCCCGCGGTGGGGTGGTCGCGCGGGATCGCCCGCCGCAGAGCGCCCCGCAGCTTGCCGGGGTCGGCGGGCAGCGCCTGGACCTGCTTGAACGTCATCTCCCGGTCGCAGACGAGGAAGGTCTTGGTCCCGGTGTCCCTGTCGAGCACGGGGGAGATCGGGTTCGGGTCGGGCGACCCGTCGCGCCGGAAGGCGGGCGCGTCCTCGGCGGACATGGGCACGGCGCCGAGCCCCCGGTAGCCCGTCCAGGACCGGCCGTCCGGGCGGCTCCACTGCCCGATCAGCTGCCGCCCGAGTGTCCAGTAGCCCCCCCGCTCGTTGTGGAAGGCGCGCGACTGCACGCTCAGGACGTGCCAGTACTCGCCGGCGGCCGGTGCCGCTTCGGCGTGCTCGGCGGCGGTGAGCAGCACGGTCCTGGCCGACATCGGGCGCACCGCGGCGGGCCCGTGGCCGGGGTCGGGCGCGCGCGGGGCGGTCCCGGTCGACAGGACGACCGCCCCCGTGACTTCGGCCGACACCGAGGCCGCGACGCGGTCGTCGTGGCCGCCGGGATCGCGGTCGGCCCCGACCTGGGCGAGCGCCCGGTAGCGGCGGGTCTCGGCGCGGCGGTGCTGGGCGATCAGGTTGGTCGCGATCCCGAACAGCCAGGGCCGGACGGACCCGCGCGAGGGGTCGAAGGCGGCGCGGCGGCGGAACACGGCGAGGAAGGGTCTCGGCCGCCCCTTGCGTGGGGTCCGGCATGGGCACCTCCGGGGAATGGTCGTCACTTCTCCTCCGCTCGATCCCCGGATCGCTTTCACCCCCGCTCGGCGACCTCCGCCGCGGCGGGCGCGCCGGCGGGCGCGGGGCGGCGGGCGCGCACGGCGAACGCGGCGAACAGGGCGGCGGCCAGCATCGCGCCGCACGCGGCGAACGAGGCGGCCGACACCGCGTGGGCGAAGGCGTCGCGCGCGGCATGGGCGAGGCCGGGGTCGCCGAGCGCCAGGGCCTCGCCCAGCGAGTGGCGCGCCGCCGCGGGCGCGGCGGCGGGCAGGTCGCGGGCGTAGGCGGCGGAGACGACGCTGCCGAGGACGGCGACGCCGAGCGCGCTGCCGAGTTCCTGGCCCGCGTCGTTCACCGCCGAGCCGACCCCGGCCTCCTCGGGCGGGACGGCGGCCATGAGCGTGCTGTAGGCCGGCGGCATGCCGAGCCCGGCGCCGAAGCCGAGGACCGTGAGGCCGACCGCGAGCGCGGCGTAGCCGTCGTCCGGTCCGGTCAGCCCGAGGGCCAGGAATCCGGCCGCGACGACGGAGAATCCGGCGACGAGGGCGGGACGGGCGCCGAACCGCGACTCCAGCGACGCGCCGAGGCCGTTGCCGAGGCCGGCGGAGACGGCGACCGGCAGCAGCGCGAGCCCGGCCCTGAGCGGGCCGTAGCCGTGCACGAACTGGAGGAGCTGGGTCAGGGCGAACAGCATCCCGGCCAGCGCGAACCCGAACAGCGCGATCATGGCGGCGGCGCCGGAGAAGTCGCGGTCGCGCAGCAGGCGCAGGTCGAGCATCGGCTCGGGGTTGCGGTGCTGCCACGCGGCGAACAGGGCGAGCGCGGCGGCGCCGGCCGCGAGGCCGCCGAGCGTGCGGGCGCCGGTCCAGCCGTGCGCCGGGCCGGAGATGACCGCCCACACCAGCGCCGACATGCCCGTCGTGGACAGCACGGCGCCGGGCACGTCCGGGCGGCGGCGCGGCCCGCGCGACTCGGGGACGAGGGCCAGCAGCCCGGCGACGGCGGCCAGGGCGACGGGCACGTTCACCAGGAAGACCGAGCCCCACCAGAAGTGCTCCAGCAGGAACCCGCCGAGCGTCGGACCGGCGGCGAGCCCGAGCATGGACGTCGCACCCCAGATGGCGAACGCCTTGGCGCGCTCGTCCGGCCCGAACACCTGCGCCATGATCGACAGCGTTCCCGGCATGAGGAACGCGCCCCCGACGCCCATCAGCGCCCGCATCGCGACCAGCTGGGCGGGGCTCTCGGCGAAGGCGGCGAGCAGGGACCCGGCGCCGAACAGGGCGAAGCCGGCGAGCATCGCGCGGCGGCGCCCGTGCCGGTCGCCGAGGCTGCCCGCCGTGATCAGCAGGCCGGCGAAGACCAGCGAGTAGGCGTCGATCACCCACTGGACGTCGGACGTGGTGGCGTCGAGGTCCCGCAGCAGGGACGGGATCGCCACGTTGAGGATCGTGTTGTCGACCACGACGACGAACAGGCTGAGGCACAGCACGCCGAGGATCTGCCAGCGCCGCGGATGCGGGGCGGGGGGCCTATTCATGATCACTCCCAAGGTTCTCGTACAGCGTTCGAGATAACTCGCACACTGTACGACTTGACTCGTACAGTGTTCAAGCCCCGGTACCCTGTACGAGAGCAAGGGAGGACATGGCGATGGCCGAGGAGAGCAGGGCGCCGTCCGTCTGGGTGCGGCCGGAGCGCGCGCGGCGCGCCCAGCCCGCCCTCGGCCGGACGCAGATCGTCGACGCCGCTCTCGACCTGCTCGACGCCGAGGGCCTGGACGGCCTCAGCATGCGCCGCCTCGGCACCCGCCTGAACGCGGGCGCGACCTCGGTGTACTGGCACGTCGCGAACAAGGACGAACTGCTGGAGCTCGCCCTCGACCGGGTCATGGCCGAGGTGGCCGTCCCGTCCGGGGACGGCTGGCGGACCGCCGCGACGGGGTACGCGCGCAGCCTCCGCGCGATGATCAACCGGCACCCGTGGACGGTGACGCTGTTCGGCAGCCGCCCGATGATCGGCCCGAACGCGACCCGCGTCCTGGACGAGGTGCTCGCCGCGTTCGGCTCCGCCGGGTTCACCGGCTTCGACCTCGAGTACGCCTGGTCGGCGGTGGTCGACTACGTCATCGGCGCGGCCGGGAGCGAGGCGAGCTGGCAGCGCGCCCAGCCCGGCACGTCCGCCGCCGAGTGGATCGCCGATCTCGGCCCCTACCTGGGCCGGCTGGACGAGGAGCGCCCCGGGCTCGCGTCCCACATCCGCGAGATCTGGATGAGGGAGACCGGCGACGTCCTGGAGGGCCGCTTCGCGTTCGGGCTCGCCTGCGTCCTCGACGGCCTGGAGGCCCGCAGGCCCCCCGCCCGGTAGCGGACGGGGGGCCTGCGGCGGGATCCGGCCGGAGGCGGATCAGAAGGGCAGCTTCACGGGCGGCTTCGGCTTGGCGTCGGTCCACCCCGCCGAGCGGACCGCCTGGTACTCGATGACGAAGCCCGGCTTCATCTGCGCGTACGGGCCGCCCGGCCGGGTCAGCACGTCCTGCCGGGACAGCAGCGCGCCGGTGCGCTCGTCGAAGACGATCGTCTGGCGGGCGCGGTAGGTCCCCTGCTCGTCCTTCGGCGTGCCGTACTCCCCGGTGACCGTGACGGCGCGGTCGCCGGACGCCAGCGCGACGCCCCGGCGGCCCAGCGGGTCGGTGACGCGGCCGGCCGCGTGGACGCCCGGCTGGGCGGCCAGCGCCTTCATCAGCCCCGACCGCACCTTCGGCGGGATCGGGGTGCCGAGGAGCGCCGAGGCCCGCATGATCTTGAGGGTGGCCATCTGCCCGGGCTCCGCCTGCAGCGCCCCCGCCTTCGCCCGCTTCGGGTCGAGTCCGGCCCCCCGCTCCATCGCGCCGTCGTCCAGGAACATCGCGGCGAGCCTGGCCGGGTCGGTCGGCAGGCTCCGCAGCTCCTCGACCGACTTGTCCAGGAACGTCCCGCCCCCCTTCGGGTCGATGCCGACCTCGGGGCCTTCCGACCGCCACTTCGTCGCCTTGGTGCTGTAGGTGAAGTAGTGGTCGTTGGACCAGACGCGGATGGCCGACGGCGACCCGGCCCTGCGCCACAGCGCCTCGTCCTGCGGGGTCTGCGGGCGCGCCGGGAGCTCCCGGTAGTAGTACGCCTCGCCCATGCCCTTCCTCGCGCCGGCCCAGTTGAACGTCTCGTCGTGCGCACCGAAGATCGCGTAGGTTCCGGTCCTCGCCCGCACCACGTAGGCCTGACCGCTGAGCGTCTCGGCGGACCAGTAGTCGCCGGTCGGCTGCTCGGCGGCCTTGTCCGCCGCCACGAGCACCGCCTCCCGGCCCAGGTCGACGGAACCGGGCGGCGCGCCCGGAGACGAACCCGGGGAGCCCTGCCCGGTGACCACGACGGCGACGGCCGCCGCCGCCCCGGCCGCGACGAGCCCCGCGCCCAACTGGAACGGCCGGCCGAAGCGCCGCCGCCCCGCCCCGGACGGGCGGACGCGCCTCCCGCCCGGCGCCATCGCCCGCTCCAGCCTGGCCAGCGCCCGCGCCGACGCCTCCGCCGTGGGGGGCGGCGGTTCGCCCAGAAGCCGCCGCACCCGGGCCGTCTCGTTCATGTCGATCTCGTTCACGCGGGCGTCTCCTCAACGATCAGCGCGGGATTGGTTCCGCCGAGCGACTCCCTCAGGCGGCGCCGGGCACGGTGCAGGCGGGACGCGACGGTGCCCGTCTTGAGGCCGAGCGCCTGCCCGACCTCCTCGTAGGTCAGGTCGGCCAGCGCCACCAGCAGCAGGACGTCCCGGTCCCCGCGCGGCAGCCGGGCCAGCGCGTCGGCGAGGTCCGCCCCCGCGCCGCCCGCCGTGACGCGCGCCGTGACCCGGTCCTCGTGGCCGTCCTGGACGTGCTCGGCGGGCGTGCGCGCCAGTGCCCGGTAGCGGCGGCCCTCCGTGCGCCGGTGCAGGCCGATCAGCCGGGTCGCGATCCCGTACAGCCACGGGCGGACCGTCCCGCGGTCGGGATCGAACCGGCCGCGCTTGTTGAACGCGGCGAGGAAGGTCTCGGCGGCGATGTCGTCCGCCGCGTCGACGCCGAGGCGCCGCGCCGCGTACCCGTGGATCGCGGGGAAGTGGCGGTGGAAGATCTCCGCGAACGCGGCGGGCTCGCGCCGCGACCGGACGATCGCCGCCGCGTCCGAGGCGTCGGAGCCGGGCGCGTCCGGCTCCGCACCGGACCGGGACCCGCGATCCGGCGGGTGGTGGTGGGCCATGAGGTGATCCTCGTCGTCGGGGGGAGTGCTCGGTCACCCGGCTCTCAACCGATCCCCCGATCACCCTTCACGCGCGGACGCCCTCCGCCCGGAAGACGGGCGGAGGGCGTTCACGGTCCCCGGTCGGAAACGCGGCTCAGAACGGCGGCTCAGAACGGCGGCTTCGCGGGCGGCTCGGGCACGGCGTCCGTCCACCCCGTGTCCCGGACGACCCAGTAGTTGATCACGAAGCCGGGGGGCTGCTCCCGGTACGCTCCGCCGGGTCCGGTCAGCACGTCCTGCTCGGCGAGCAGCTCACCGGTCTCCCGGTCGAAGACGAGCTCCGACCGCGACCGGTACTCCCCCTGCTCCTGCGCGGGCGCGCCGAACTCCCCGTCCACCTTCGACACCGGGTTGTCGACGGCCAGCGCGACGCCGGTCCGTCCGAGCGGGTCGGTGGCGGCGCCGAGCGACCGGACGCCGGGCTGGGCGGCCAGCGCCCGCATCAGCCCCGCGCGCACCCGGGGCGGCAGCGGCGCGTTCTCCAGCAGGTCCGCGGTCACCTGGAGCTTGGCGCCCGCGTCCATCACCCGGTCGAGCGGCCTGACGGGGGCCCGGCCCTTCGGCGGGCCCGGCCTGTAGAACCGCCTGGCCAGGGCGGCCGGGTCCGCGGGAAGGTTCTGGATCTCCCCGACCGTCAGCCCCTCCCCCCGGACGAAGAACGTGCCGCCGCCCTTGTCGTCGGGGTCGTCCACCTCCCACTTCGTCACCTTCCGGCCGTAGGTCCAGTAGTGGTCGTTCGACCAGACCCTGAACTCCTTCGGGGAGCCCGCCCGCCGCCACGCGGCCGCGTCCCGCTTCGTGAGCGGCCTGGCGGGCAGGTCACGGCCGTAGAAGGCCTCGCCTCCCCCCTGCTCGGCCGCCGCCCAGGAGAACGTCTCGCCGTGCGCGCCGACGATCGCGTACGTGCCGGTCTCCGGCCGCATGATGTACGACTGGCCCTGGATCTGGTCGGAGAACCAGTACCTGCCGGTCGGCTGCGCGGCGGCCTTCTCCGCCGCCGCGAGCACGGCCTGCCTGCCGAGGTCCAGGGGCGGCGAGGGCGGGGCGGGCGAGCCCGATCCCGTCACGGTCACGGCGATCGCCACGGCCGCGCCGGAGGCGACCACGCCGAGCCCTGCCCTGAACCGCCACCCGACCCGGACGCGGCGGGGCGCCGGCTCCTCGAACATCCGGGCCCGGGCCACGGTCCTCTCCCGGAGCGTCGGCGGGGCGGGCTCCCCGTACGCCTCGCGGATCGCGCGCAGCTCATCCATGGTCGTCCTCCAGATCACGCGTCGGGTCGGCGCCGCCCAGCGAGGCGCGCACCCTCTTCCTGGCCCGGCTGAGCCGCGACCCGACCGTCCCGTACGGGATGTCCAGGGCGGCCGCGACCTCCTCGTGGGTGAGGTCGGCGAGCGCGACGAGCAGCAGCACGTCCCGCTCGCCCGCGGGGAGCCCGGCGAGCGCTCCGGCCAGCGCGCCGCGCAGGCCCTGCGCGCTGACCCGGGCGTCCACCCGGTCCGCGTGCCCGCCCTCGTCCTCGGCGGGGCCGAGCCGGGCGCGGGCCCGCAGCCCGCGCACCTCGCCGCGCCGGTGCCTGCCGACGACGTTGGTCGCGATGCCGTAGAGCCAGGTCCGGACGGCGGCGCGGGACGCGTCGTAGCGCTCCCGCGCGCGGAACGCCTCCAGAAAGGTCTGCGCGGCGGCGTCGGACCCGGCGTCCGGGCCGAGCCGCCTGGCGGCGTACCCGTGGATCTCGGCGAAGTAGGCGTCGAAGATCTCGCCGAACCGTTCGGGGTCGTGCAGGGACATCCGCAGGACGGCCGAGTGGTCGGCCCGCCCCGGGCCCCCGTCCCGGGGCGGGTCTGCGGTGAGGGGCTCCCCTGTCATGTGCTGCCTTTCCGTGGTGCGGACGGCGTTCACTGACGTATCACCCGGAGGCCCTCACCGCTTTCGCGGCGCGGCTACCGGACGCGGTAGGCGCGGATGACGCGCTGGTCGACACCGCTTCCGCCCGCGTCCCTCGCGCTGACGCGCAGCGACACGGCCTGGCCCTCGACCGGAGCCGGGAGCGGCGCGCTGAACCGCCCGCCGCCGAGGGGCGTCACCTGGACGGCCTGCCAGGTCGCGCCGTCGTCCGCGGACGTCCAGAACCGCAGCCCGGTGACCTCGGCCTGGCCCGAGCCCGCGACCCGCACGACCGTGAACACGGCGGGGCCGCCCGCCGGCCGGTTGCGCAGGTCGAGCCCGAGGTCGTAGTCGACGGTCAGCAGCGGAGCGTTCGCGCTCGCCGTACCGGACGGCGCGGACGAGCGGAACGTCCAGGCCGTCGAGGTGCGGACCGACACCGGCAGCAGCTTGGACGCGTCGTTGTCGTAGGTCAGCCGGTAGGCCGCGGGGCCCGCCGGGACGTCGAAGTCGCCGACCGGTCCGTCCGCCCCGCCGATCCTGCGGCCGCCGGAGAACAGCGCGAGTTCGCCGGTGACGCCCTCCACGCCGCAGTCGAACCCGTCCGTCCGGGCCTGGAGGTCGACCAGGTGCACGTGCAGGTGGCCGCGCGTGCGGGCGGTCGGGGACGGCGTGCAGCCGCTGAGCGCGACCGCCGTGCCGGAGTAGGGGCCGGGCCGCAGCGGCTGCCGCCCCCACGTGTGCGCGATCCGCTGCCCGGGACGCAGCTGGCGGAAGGGGAGCTGGTCGACCCACTCGCCGTCCGCGACGGCCTTCGGGAACGCCTCGTCGGCCCAGAGCATCCCCTTGCCCGTCGAGACGTAGTCGGTGCGGGTCGTCCCGGACGGCGCGACGCTGAGCGCGTCGAGCCCGGCCAGCAGCAGCCCCTCCGGCGAGGTTCCGTAGCGCTTCTCGGTGACGGGCTTGGACGTGTCGCCGTCGAACGCCGCGAACCGCTGGTCGACGCGGGCCATCCGCGCCTTCTCGGCGGCGCCGACGGTGTGCGACGGGTCGGCCGGGATCTCCCCGCCGAGCGGGTGAATCAGGTCGTAGACGGCGCCGGGCGCGGTCAGCCGGTGGCCGGTGTACGCGCGGAACCGGCCGGTCTTCGCGCCGCCCATCGGCTGCGCGAACACGGGAGCGGCGGCGGGGTCGTCGGAGTAGACGCCGATCGTCCACATCCCCTGCCGCGTGCTCCGCACGGCGGACGCGCTCGCCGTCGTCATCGTCGTGGACGCGCCCTCGACGCTCGCCTTGACGGGCTTGGCCGCCGGGCCGTCCAGCGTGACCGTCATGTCGCGGTCGACGAGCACCTCCGGTGTACCGGCGAGCGCCGAACTCCAGCTGGAGCCGCTCTTCGTGTCGTCGACCGTGCCGAGCACCGAGTAGCGCCCCTCGGGCACGCGAAGCCTGGTGCCCTCCGTGGTGACCTCGATCGTCTCGGCGAACAGCGCGATGTCGTCCAGGTCGACCACGTCGGCCGTGGAGGAGAAGTCGTCCGCGCCGGTGCCGGGCAGCGGCTCCGCCTTCACGGTGAGGGTGTGCGACGGGGGCTCGACGTAGAACGTCACCGCCGTGTGGACGACGGCGCCGCCGCCCGTCGCCGTCACCTCGGCGCTGTGCAGGCCCGGGTGCGCGGCCAGCCTGGACGCGTCGATCCGCAGCGCGGCCGAGGCCGCGCCGCCCGCGGGGACGTCCACCGCCGGGGCGGACAGGCTCGCCGCGCCGGGCGTCTCGCGGCCCTCCCGGTCCGCGACCTTCACGCTGAGCGCCAGCCGGACGGTCCCGGACGCCTGGGACGTCCAGCCGAGCTTCGCGGACAGGGCCCCGTAGTCCGGGTACGCGGACGTCCCGAGGTCGACGACGCCCTGCGCGGGCAGGACGGGCGCCGTCGCGGCGGCGCCCGCGTCCAGGCGCCCGTCGCCGCGCTCGTAGACGTCGCCGCCCTTCGCGGGGCCGGCGGTCCCGGTGAGCGCGGCCTTGAGCCGCTCGGGCGTCCAGTCCGGGTGCTTCGCGGCGAGCAGCGCGGCCGCGCCCGCGACGTGCGGGGTGGCCATCGAGGTTCCCGACGCCCGCGTGTACAGCGGCCCGAGGGGCGTGCCCATCCCGGTGCCCTTCGCACGCGCCGCCACGATGTCGACGCCCGGTGCGACGATCTCCGGCTTCGCGGCGTACCGGCCCATGCGGGGGCCGCGGCTGGAGAAGCCGGCGAGGCGGTCGCGGCCGTCGACGGCGCCGACGGTGAGCGCGGCGTCCGCCGTCCCGGGGGCGTTGACCGCGCCGATCGCGCCGTCGTTGCCCGCCGCGACGACGAAGAGCGTGCCGTACCGGTCACTGAGCCCGTTCAGCGCCTGGGAGACCGGGTCGGTGCCGTCGGTGTAGCCGCCGCCGAGGCTCATGTTGACGACCTTCGCGCGCGGCGCCGCCCACTCCATGCCCGCGATGAGCGCCGAATCGGTGCCCCAGCCGTCGTCGTCCAGGACCTTCCCGACCAGCAGGCTCGCGCCCGGCGCGACGCCGGTGCGCTCGCCCTTCGCCGCCGCGCCGGTGCCCGCGATCGTCGCGGCGACGTGGGTACCGTGTCCGAACCTGTCGCCGGTGTCCGGGGAGCCGGAGAAGTTCGCCGACGCGGCGATCCGGCCCTTCAGGTCGGGGTGCGTCGCGTCCGCGCCGGTGTCGAGCACCGCGACCTTCGCGCCCGCGCCCGTGAGCCCGGCCTTCCACGCCCTGGGCGCGCCGATCCGCCGCAGGTTCCCGTCGAGCCGCGCGGCCGGAGCGGCGGCCCGCGTCACCCCGGTCCGGGGAGCGGCTGAAAGGGCGGTAGACCTGACCTTCCCGTCCAGCCACACGTGCGTGATGCCGCCCGCCGACTTCGCCGACGGGCCGTTCATCGCGGCGAGCGCGGCGCCGAGTCTCCGCGCGTCCTTCTTCGGCTGCCGCGCCGCGACGGCCCCGATGCTGGGCAGGGCCGCCCCCTCGCGGAGCGTCCCGCCGCCGGCCGCCGCGAGCCCCCGCGCACCGGCGGCGCGCCGCACGATCAGCGGCACGTCGGCGCTGCGGGCGTCGTCGCAGCCCTCGGAGATCAGGTGCGTGACGTCGAACAGCCCGGGATCGATCACCCGCCCGACCAGGCCGGCGACGTCCAGCGGGGTCACCACGACGTGCCCGTCCGGGCGGATGACCGTGCGGAACAGGTGGGCGCCGCGTCCGGGCGCGGGGGTCACCGCGACCAGGGGCGGACGGCCCTTGACCGTCCGCACCCTGACCACGTCCCCGGTCAGCAGCGTCACCTTCCAGGAGCGGCCGGGGGCGAGCCCGCCCGAACCCGCGGGCGCGGGGGGTGATGCGTGCGCCGGGGGCGCCGCGAGCACCCCGGCCGCGAGGACCGCGCCGAGCAGCGCCCGGCTCCAGCCTCCGTGTCTCATCGAGACTCCTCTCGTCTCTGGTGATCAGCCGGAGGGGCCGATCGCGTTCACGGAAGGAGTCCGGAGGATCCGGATGTCCGGACACGGCCGGGAACCGGAATAGGGCGCTCACTCGTCCTGTTGTAGAGGTCGTCAGCAAAGTTGAGTCCGTTCGACTCAAGTCATTTGACAAGGACCAGGGTCGCCCGGCAGTCTGGCGGGCAGAAGACTCAACCGGCCGCGCCTCGGGGGCGGACCGGGGCTGCGATAACACCGGATACGACGGAGGACGAGAAACATGGCACGTGCGGTCGGCATCGACCTCGGGACGACCAACTCGGTCGTCGCGATCCTGGAGGGCGGCGAGCCCACCGTCATCGCGAACGCGGAGGGGTCGCGGACCACGCCGTCCGTCGTCGCCTTCGCCAAGAACGGCGAGGTCCTGGTCGGCGAGGTCGCCAAGCGCCAGGCGGTGACCAACGTGGACCGGACGATCCGGTCGGTCAAGCGCGAGATGGGCACCGACTGGAAGACCAAGATCGACGACAAGGACTTCAACCCGCAGCAGATCAGCGCGTTCGTGCTGCAGAAGCTCAAGCGGGACGCCGAGTCCTACCTGGGCGAGACGGTCACCGACGCGGTCATCACCGTCCCCGCCTACTTCTCCGACCACCAGCGGCAGGCCACCAAGGAGGCCGGCCAGATCGCGGGGCTGAACGTCCTGCGCATCATCAACGAGCCGACCTCGGCGGCGCTGGCGTACCACCTGGAGAAGGAGAACGAGGCCACCATCCTGGTCTTCGACCTCGGCGGCGGCACGTTCGACGTGTCCCTGCTGGAGGTCGGCGACGGCGTGGTCGAGGTCAAGGCCACCAGCGGCGACAACCACCTGGGCGGCGACGACTGGGACAACAAGGTCGTCGACTGGCTGGTCGAGCGGTTCAAGAACGCCAACGGCGTCGACCTGTCCAAGGACAAGATGGCGCTCCAGCGGCTCCGCGAGGCCGCGGAGAAGGCCAAGATCGAGCTGTCCGGTTCGTCCGAGACGCAGATCAACCTTCCCTACATCACCGCGTCCGCCGAGGGCCCGCTGCACCTGGACGAGAAGCTCACCCGCGCCGAGTTCCAGCGGATGACCTCCGACCTCCTGGAGCGCACCAAGGCGCCGTTCCAGCAGGTGCTGAAGGACGCCGGCATCTCGGTGAGCGAGATCGACCAGGTCGTCATGGTCGGCGGCTCCACCCGGATGCCCGCCGTCTCCGAGCTGGTCAAGGAGCTGACCGGCGGCAAGGACCCGAACAAGGGCGTCAACCCCGACGAGGTCGTCGCGATCGGCGCCAGCCTCCAGGCCGGCGTGCTCAAGGGCGAGGTCAAGGACGTCCTGCTGCTGGACGTGACCCCGCTGAGCCTCGGCATCGAGACCAAGGGCGGCATCTTCACCAAGATCATCGAGCGGAACACCACGATCCCGACCAAGCGGTCGGAGACGTTCACCACCGCCGACGACAACCAGCCGTCCGTGGAGATCCAGGTCTACCAGGGCGAGCGCGAGATCGCCGCGTACAACAAGAAGCTCGGCACCTTCCAGCTCACCGGTCTGCCGCCGGCGCCGCGCGGCGTCCCGCAGATCGAGGTCACCTTCGACATCGACGCCAACGGCATCGTGAACGTCAGCGCGAAGGACCAGGGCACCGGCCGCGAGCAGTCGATGGTCATCACGGGCGGCAGCGCGCTGCCCAAGGACGACATCGAGAAGATGATGCGCGACGCCGAGCAGTTCGCCGAGGAGGACCGCCGGCGCAAGGAGGAGGCCGAGGTCCGCAACCAGGCCGACACCCTCGCGTACTCGACCGAGAAGTTCCTGCGGGAGAACGACGAGAAGGTCCCCGCGGAGCTGAAGACCGAGGTGGGCGACGCGGTCGCCGAGGTCAAGAAGGCCCTGGAGGGCACCGACGTCGACGCGATCAAGGGCAGCGCCGAGAAGCTCGCGCAGGTGAGCCAGAAGATGGGCGCCGCCATGTACGCGCAGAACCCCGAGGGCGCGCAGGCCGGCGCCGAGGACCACGGCCCGACGGCCGGCACCCAGGGCGGCGAGCCGCAGGACGACGAGGTCGTCGACGCCGAGATCGTGGACGAGGACAAGCCGAAGGGTGATGCATCGTGACGTCCTCTCCCAACGGGGGCGAGGAGAAGGAGGGCCCGGTGATCCGCGACAAGCGGCGCATCGATCCCGAGACGGGGGAGGTCCGGGCGCAGGCGGGGGAGTCCTCGCAGGCCCCGGAGGCCCCGGTGGGCGGGGGCGGCGCCAAGGCCACGGGCGAGGACTCCTCGCTGAAGACCCAGCTGGCGGAGCGGCTCGCCGACCTCCAGCGCCTGAAGGCCGAGTACGACAACTACCGCAAGCGCGTCGAGCGCGACCGGGTCGCGGTCCGCGAGCAGGCCCTCGGGCAGGTGCTGTCCGAGCTGCTCCCGGTGCTGGACGACATCGGCCGCGCCCGTGACCACGAGGAGCTCACCGGCGGGTTCAAGTCCGTCGCGGAGAGCCTTGAGGCGGTCACCGGCAAGCTCGGCCTGGAGCGGTACGGGGAGAAGGGCGAGCCCTTCGACCCGGTCGTGCACGAGGCGCTGATGCACTCGCTCTCGGCCGACGTGACCGAGACGAGCGTCACCGACGTCCTCCAGCCCGGCTACCGGATCGGCGAGCGGGTCCTGCGGCCCGCCCGCGTGGCGGTGGCCGACCCCGACCCGGACTCCGCGGCCGGCGAGTCCGGCGACGGGCCGGGCGAGGCGGACGACGAACCGGGCGAATGATCCCCAGGGGGCCCGCCCGCGAGGGCGGGCCCCGCAGGGGCCTGAAGACATGTGGCAAGTGGCGATAGCAGAAGGCGGGGCGCCGTGAGCACCAAGGACTACCTGGAGAAGGACTACTACAAGGTCCTCGGTGTCGCGAAGACGGCCTCCCAGGAGGAGATCAAGAAGTCCTACCGGAAGCTGGCCCGCAAGTACCACCCGGACGCCAACAAGGGCGACGCCGAGGCGGAGGACCGCTTCAAGGAGGTCTCGGAGGCCTACGACGTCCTGTCCGACGGGAAGCGCCGCAAGGAGTACGACGCGGTGCGCTCGATGCCGGGCGGTTTCCGCGGCCAGCAGGGCGGCGGGTTCGGATTCGACCTCGGCGACCTGTTCGGCCAGACCGGCGGCGGGACGCAGCCGGGCGGCGCCGGGGAGCGCATCGGCGACCTGTTCGGCGGCCTGTTCGGCGGGCGCGGCGGCGGCGGTGCCGGCACCCGCACGACGGGGACGCGGCGCGCGCGGCGCGGCGCGGACGTCGAGACCGAGGTGACCCTGTCGTTCGGCCGCGCGATGAACGGCGTCACCGTGCCGATCAAGCTGACCAGCGAGGCGGCCTGCAACGGCTGCCGCGGGACGGGCGCCAAGGCCGGCACCGTGCCGCGGGTGTGCCCGAGCTGCGAGGGCACCGGGCACGAGACCCGCAACCTCGGCAACTTCGGCTTCCAGGAGCCGTGCAAGGAGTGCCGCGGCCGGGGCCTCGTCGTCGACGACCCGTGCCCGATCTGCCACGGCAGCGGCCGCGCGACCGGCACCCGGACCATCCAGGCCCGCATCCCGGCGGGCGTCGCGGACGGGCAGAAGATCCGGCTGAAGGGCAAGGGCGCGCCCGGCGAGAACGGCGGCCCGGCCGGCGACCTGTACGTGAACATCAAGGTGCTGCCGCACCAGGTGTTCGGTCGCAGCGGCGACAACCTGACGCTGACCGTCCCGGTGACCTTCCCCGAGGCGGCGCTCGGCGGCGAGATCCGGGTGCCGACCTTCCAGGGGCAGCCGGTCACGCTGAAGCTGCCCGAGGGCACCCCGAACGGCCGCAAGTTCCGCGTGAAGGGCCGGGGCGCGCCGCGCCGCGACGGCACGAAGGGCGACCTGCTGGTCACCGTCGACGTGCACGTCCCGCAGAAGCTCGACGAGCAGGCGCGCGAGGCGCTCGACCGGCTGCGCACGGCGGGCGCGGGCGACGACCTGCGCGCCGACCTCCTCCAGCAGGCCAGACAGGAGTGATCTTCATGGATCCCTTCGGCGACGACACTCCGGTCTACGTGATCTCCGTGGCGGCGCAGCTGTCCGGGCTGCACCCGCAGACGCTGCGCACCTACGACCGGATGGGCCTGGTGTCGCCCGGCCGGACGGCCGGCCGGGGGCGCCGCTACTCGATGCGGGACATCGTGATGCTCCGCGAGATCCAGCGGCTCTCCCAGGAGGAGGGCGTCAACCTGTCCGGCATCAAGCACATCCTGGAGCTGCAGCGCGACAACGTGCTGCTCCGGGAGGAGCTCGCCAAGGCGCACGCGGCGCTGGAGGAACTCGCCAACGAACTCGAATCGACGCGCGCGGTCGCGGCGCGGCTGGCGCAGCAGCGGCGGCACGGCGAACCGGGCGGCACCCCCGGCGCCGACCTCGTGCCCATCAGGCACACGAGCGTCGTCGTGTGGCACGAGCGCAACTCGGACTGACCCGACGGGAGTCTGGGGGCCGTCCCCCAGAAGGAGCAGAGCACGGGGTGGGGCGATGGACTACAAGCTGACGCAGAAGAGCCAGGAGGCGCTGTCGATCGCGGTCCGCAGGGCGGCGGCCGAGGGGCACCCGGAGGTCGACCCGCAGCACCTGCTGGTGGCGCTGATCGGGTTGCCGGACGGGACGGCGGTGCCGCTGCTGGAGGCGGTCGGCGCCGACTGGCAGGTGATCCGGCGGCGGGCGGAGGAGCAGCTCGCGGCGATGCCGAAGGCGCAGGGGTCGACGGTGGCGACGCCGCGGCTGTCCGGCCAGCTCCAGCGGTCGGTCAACACGGCGGCGGCCCGCGCGAAGCAGCTGGAGGACGAGTACGTCTCGACCGAGCACCTGCTGGTGGGGCTGGCGGCGGACGGCGGTCCGGCGGCGGGCCTGCTGAAGGAGTTCGGCGCGACGCCGGAGGCGCTGCTGGAGGCGTTCGAGAAGGTGCGCGGCCACGCCCGCGTCACCAGCGAGAACCCCGAGGGCACCTACCAGTCGCTGGAGAAGTACGGCGTCGACCTGACGGCGGCGGCCCGCGACGGCCGGCTCGACCCGGTCATCGGCCGCGACCCGGAGATCCGCCGGGTGATCCAGGTGCTGTCGCGCCGGACGAAGAACAACCCGGTGCTGATCGGCGAGCCCGGCGTCGGCAAGACGGCCGTGGTGGAGGGCCTGGCGCAGCGGATCGTCGCGGGCGACGTCCCCGAGTCGCTGCGCGGCAAGCGGCTGGTCTCGCTGGACCTCGGCGCGATGGTCGCGGGCGCGAAGTACCGCGGCGAGTTCGAGGAGCGGCTGAAGGCCGTCCTGAACGAGATCAGGAAGAGCGAGGGGCAGGTCGTCACGTTCATCGACGAGCTGCACACCGTCGTCGGGGCGGGCGCGGCCGAGGGCGCGATGGACGCGGGCAACATGCTGAAGCCGATGCTGGCCCGCGGCGAGCTGCGGATGATCGGCGCGACGACGCTGGACGAGTACCGGGAGCGCATCGAGAAGGACGCCGCCCTGGAGCGCCGGTTCCAGCAGGTGTTCGTCGGGGAGCCGACCGTCGAGGACACGATCGCGATCCTGCGCGGGCTGAAGGGCCGCTACGAGGCGCACCACAAGGTGCAGATCAACGACTCGGCGATGGTGGCGGCGGCGACGCTGTCCGACCGCTACATCACCTCACGGTTCCTGCCGGACAAGGCGATCGACCTGGTGGACGAGGCCGCGTCCCGGCTGCGCATGGAGATCGACTCCCGGCCGGTCGAGGTCGACGAGCTGCAGCGCGCCGTCGACCGGCTGAAGATGGAGCAGATGAACCTGGAGAAGGAGACCGACGAGGCGTCCCGGCAGCGCCTCGAACGGCTCCGCGCCGACCTCGCCGACCGGCAGGAGCAGCTGAGCGGCCTGAACGCCCGCTGGGAGCGGGAGAAGGCGGAGCTGAACCGGGTCGGCGAGATCAAGGAGCGGATCGACCAGCTGCGCGGCGAGGCGGCGCGGGCCGAGCGCGACGGCGACCTGGAGAGGTCCTCGCGGCTCGTCTACGGCGAGATCCCGGAGCTGGAGAAGCAGCTGGAGGAGGCGTCGGAGGCGACCGAGACCCGCGGCACGATGGTCAAGGAGGAGGTCGGCCCGGACGACGTCGCCGACGTGGTCGCGTCCTGGACGGGCATCCCGGCGGGGCGGCTGCTCGAAGGCGAGACCGCGAAGCTGCTGCGCATGGAGGACGAGCTCGGCACGCGGCTGATCGGGCAGGAGGCCGCGGTCCGCACGGTGTCGGACGCGGTGCGCCGCGCCCGCGCGGGCATCTCCGACCCCGACCGCCCGACCGGATCGTTCCTGTTCCTCGGCCCGACGGGCGTCGGCAAGACGGAGCTGGCGAAGGCGCTCGCGGAGTTCCTGTTCGACGACGAGCGGGCGATGACCCGCATCGACATGAGCGAGTACTCCGAGAAGCACAGCGTCGCCCGCCTGGTCGGCGCGCCACCCGGATACGTCGGCTACGAGGAGGGCGGCCAGCTCACCGAGGCCGTCCGGCGCCGGCCGTACTCGGTGGTGCTGCTGGACGAGGTGGAGAAGGCGCACCCGGAGGTCTTCGACATCCTGCTCCAGGTGCTGGACGACGGCCGCCTCACCGACGGCCAGGGCCGCACGGTCGACTTCCGCAACACGATCCTGATCCTCACCTCCAACATCGGGTCGCAGTTCCTCGTCGACCCGACGCTGGAGAACGGGGCCAAGCGGGAGGCGGTGTGGAACGCCGTCCGGAACTCGTTCAAGCCGGAGTTCCTCAACCGCCTCGACGACGTGATCCTGTTCGACGCCCTGTCGACCGACGAGCTGACCCGCATCGTCGACCTCCAGGTGGACCGGCTGGCCGACCGCCTCGCCGACCGGCAGCTCGCGCTGCGGGTCACGCCCGCGGCCCGCGAGTGGCTGGCGCTGACCGGCTACGACCCGCTGTACGGCGCGCGGCCGCTGCGCCGCCTCGTGCAGACGGCGATCGGCGACCAGCTCGCCCGCGAGCTGCTGTCCGGCGAGGTCCGCGACGGCGACGAGGTGGTCGTCGATCTGGACGAGGCCGCCGACCGGCTGACCGTCCAGCCGTCGAGCCGGACGCCGGGCCGGCCGCCGGGACGGCTGGACCTGACGAAATGACCGCCGGAGGCGGCCCCGGGAGATCTCCCGGGGCCGCCTCCGTGGTGCGTCGGACTTGTGGTGCGTCGGACTCCGTGGTGGGTCAGACTTCGAGGTTCTCCTCGATCTCGCGGAGGCGGTGGCGGGCCAGCGCCAGGTTGCCGCGGGTGCGGTCGAGGGCCATGTAGAGGAACAGGCCCTTGCCCTTGCGGCCGGTGACCGGCCGGATGACGTGGTACTGGCTGGAGATGCTGATGAGGATGTCCTCGATCTCCTCCTGGATGCCGAGCTGGTCCATCGTGCGGAGCTTGGCGCGCACCACCTCGGTGTTCCCGGCGGCCGCGACCTGGAGGTCGAGGGACTTGGAGCTGCCGAGCTGGCCGAGCGCCATCCCGCTGTTGTAGTCGACGACGGCGACGCCGATGGCCCCGTCGATCGTCATCATGTCCTTGAGGGCGAGATCGAGGTTGGACATGGTTACTCCCCTTTCGCTGTTGTGGATGCTTGGTCGTCGTGAACGCCTCGCCGTCGCGGGCGCCGTGCCGTCAGGGGCGGCGCGTGCCGGTGAGGCAGGCGGCGACGGCGCGGGCGGCGGGCCGTGACTCCAGGTGGAGGCGGCCCACGTTGACGTCCGGATCGGCGAGGACGGTGAGGGACGCGGTGGGTCCGGCGGAGTAGATGACGACGTAGCCGTCCACGCCGCGGATCACGACCTCGTGGAAGGCGCCGCCGTGCGCGGTCTGCGCGATCCGGTGCGCGAGCGACAGGCCCGTCGCCGTCACGGCCGCCATCCCGGCGGGTTCGACCGCCGCGGGCAGGTCGTGCGCGATGAGCAGCCCGTCCACCGAGGCCACGAGGCTCCCGCCCAGCTGCGGGACACGGCCCCGCAGCGACCTCAGCTCGGCCGCCACCGCCTGCTCGGTCGCCCGCACCGCCGCGGCCCCCGCGGCCGGTGGACCCGACCCGGCGGCCGGCATGCCCGCCCCCGCTCGTTTCGCCACCTTCGCCAGCCTTTCGATCAAGTGAGCCACTCGGTCCCCAGCACGGTCAGCGGAGCTCCACCAGCGCCGCGTGGAGCCGGACGAGCAGGTCGTGGTCCGCGGGCGCCCAGTCGGCGGGGACCTCGTCCCGGACGGGCGCCGCGCCCGCCTCGACGCCCGGCCCGTCCGGCGGGCCGGTCCGCACCAGCGACGCCGCGGCGAGCCCGCGCACGGCGAGCAGGCACGCGAACACCGTCCGCCCGAGCTCGCGGGCCAGTTGCGCGGGGGTGCGCCGGCCGTCGGCGTTGAGCAGGATCTCCGCCTGGAGACCGGTCAGGATGACCCGCTGCCGCCTGACGCGCCGGACCGGCACCACCGGCGCGGCGTCCACGCTCCCGTCGGGCCAGGCGGCGTCGAGGAGGGCGCGGCGGCGGCGCTGCTCGTGGACGAGCGTCGCCACGGTGACCCGCCGGGGGCCGCCGCCCGGCGGTCCCTCGGTGAACGCCGGCTCGGCCCGCGAGGTGAGCAGGAGGCAGGCCGCGTCGAACATCGCGAGCAGCGCCGCCAGTTCCGGGTCGGGCCCGTCCGGGAGGTCGCCGGGCCCCGGCGTGTGCCGGCTCTCGGCGAGCGTGACGGCCCCGCGGTCGACGTGGAACGCGCCCTCGCCTCCCACCCGCAGCAGGCCGGTGGCCTTCTCCCGTTCCAGGGCCGCCAGGGCTCCGGCGACCCACTGCGCGTCTCCGTCCGCCATGTCACCCGCCCGTGATCTCGCCGAGGAGGCCGCGCATGCGGTGCCGGGCGAGCGCGATGTTGCCCTTTTCCCGGTCGAGCAGCAAATGGACGAAGAGATGTCCGTCGAGATTCGCTCCGGCAAGGGCCAGCAGGTGATATCCGTCCGTTCCGCAAACGATGATCTCCTCGACGTCGTCCCCCGCCGCGGTGGCGCTGAGCGCCGGCGACGCCAGCACCGCCCGCACCACGTCGGTCGCGCCGGCCGCGTCCTCGTGCTGGTCGAGGACGTCCTCCCGGCCGGCCGCCGCCACGGCGAGCCCGCTGGCGCAGTCGACCAGCGTGACCCGCCGCGCACCCGGAATGGTCATCATCGACGCGAGGCATCCGTCAATGCCCAAGCTCATTTCCCCACCGAATGAGAGTTGCAAGAACTCGACCATAGCCAGAGCATTGCCGCCCGCAACGCCAATCCGTAAATTTCGCTAGACAATCATGCATGGGGTATAAATACCGCCCGGTATGGCGGGCGGTCAGGATCGGTGCGAGGCGCCGCCCCCGGAATCGGCTCCCGCCGCGCCGCCGATTGGGGGTCGTCCGCAATCGCGCCCCACGGTGTCGCGGCGGCTGCTTGCGCTGTGAACGTGCAGGCATTCCGTACAGAACGTACAGAAGGCAGAGTTCTCCCATGAGGCTTCTGATGCTGGGCGGGACGGAGTTCGTCGGACGGGCCGTCACCGAAGAGGCTCTGGCTCGCGGCTGGGACGTCACGGTCTTCCACAGAGGGCGCCATGAGCCGCCCCAGGGCGCCCGGTCGTTGCACGGCGACCGCGCCGAGGAGGGTGGCCTCAAAGCGCTTGAGGACGGGGAATGGGACGCCGTCGTCGACACCTGGTCCGGCCCGCCGACCGCCGTCCGCGACTCGGCGCGCCTGCTCGACGGGCGCGTCGCGCGCTACGTCTACATCTCCAGCCGTTCGGTGTACCGGTTTCCGGAGCCGTCCGGGCTCGGCGAAGAAGCCGAGGTGGTCGACGGCTCCCCGGACGACGGCGAGGTCGACTACGCGGCGACGAAGCGCGGCGGGGAACTGGCGGCACTCGACGCGTACGGAGACGACGCCCTCCTGGTGCGGGCGGGCCTCATCCTGGGCCCGTACGAGAACATCGGGCGCCTGCCCTGGTGGCTGACGCGCATGGCCCGGGGCGGCGACGTCCTGGCCCCCGGCCCGCGCGACGCCGGCCTCCAGTACATCGACGTGCGGGACCTCGCCGTCTGGACCCTGGACGCCGTCGAGCGCGGGCTCGGCGGGCCCTACGACCTGGTCAGCCCTCCCGGCCACACGACGATGAGCGGGTTGCTCCAAGCCTGCGTCGACGTCACGGGGTCGAGCGCGGACCTCGTCTGGACGGACCCGGAAACGATCCTGGCAGCGGGGATCGAGCCGTGGACCGACCTTCCCGCCTGGCTCCCGCCTGGGGAGGCTTACGACACCCTGCATCGGGGCGACGTCGGCAAGGCGCTCTCCACGGGGCTTCGGTGCAGGCCCGTCCGGGAGACGGTCGCGGACACCTGGGCCTGGCTCCGGTCGATCGGCGGCACCGCTCCGCAGCGCCCCGACCGTCCCGTCGTCGGCCTGGCACCGGAGAAGGAGGACGAGGTCCTGGGCTCCCGCTGACCTCAGGCGAGCTGGGCGGACATGCGGGTGATCAGGGCGCGCAGCAGGGCCGGCTCCTCCCGGCCGACGCCTCCACGTCGACCTGATCAAGGGCGGCATGGAGAAGTACGGCGTCACCAACAACCCGACACCAACCTCTACAACGACGCCACCGTCGCCTACCGCAACGCCTGCCTCAACGCCGTCGAGTACCTCAAGACCTTCGGCTACAGCGGCGAGCAGGCGTCCCTGCTGCTCGGCGAGGGGCCGCGCCGCGCCGACCGGGGCCGGTGCGCCGTCTCCTCCTGAGCGAGGTGGGGGCGGCCTCCCTCCCGCCGCCCTCACCGCCTCGCGGCCCGGTCGCATGAACGTCGTGCGACCGGGCCGCACCGCGGGACGCCGCGCGATGTAAACGCGGGACGCCGCGCGATGTAAACGCGGGACGCCGCGCGATGGACACGCGGGACGCCGCGCGTTGGACATGGGGGGCGCCCGTCCGCTAGAGAGGCGTCCTATGACCGCTTTGGTACTCGGCCCCCACCTCCGGCACGTGAGCCACCGCACCGCGACGATCTGGGTGGAGACCGATCGCCCGTGCGAGGTCAGGATCGTCAACCGCGAGCAGGACCTGGACGCCGCCGCCCGCACGTTCACCGCGCACGGCCACCACTACGCCGTCGTCGAGATCGACGGGCTCGCGCCCGGGGCGCGGATCCCGTACGAGGTGGTCGCCGACGGCGAGACCGTCTGGCCCGAGGCGGGCGCGGGCTTCCCCCCGTCCCACATCAGGACCCTGCGCGAGCACGGCGAGCTGCGCATCTCCTTCGGCTCCTGCCGCCGCTCGCCCGGCACCGTGGAGGAGTACGGGCACGACGCCCTCACCGCGTTCGCCGACAGGCTCCGGACGGGCGGGGAGGACACCGTCTGGCCGGACGTCCTGCTCATGGTCGGCGACCAGGTGTACGCCGACGAGCTGACCCCCCAGATGCGCGAGTTCATCAGCGGCCGCCGCGCCCCGGGCTCCCCGCCCGACGGCGAGGTCGCCGACTACGAGGACTACACCCAGCTCTACAAGCTGGCCTGGCACGACGACCCGGCGGTCCGGTGGCTGCTGTCCACCGTCCCCACGTTCACGATCTTCGACGACCACGACATCCGGGACGACTGGAACACCTCCTACTCCTGGCGCCAGGAGATGTGGGCCCAGCCCTGGTGGAAGGCCCGCATCACGGGCGGCATCGGGTCGTACTGGATCTACCAGCACCTCGGGAACATGTCGCCACAGGACCGGGCGTCCGACCCCGTCTTCGAGGCCGTCCGGACGGCCTCCGACGAGACCGGCGACGCGGGCGACGTCCTGGACGCGTTCGCCGAGAAGGCCGACAGGCACCCCGAGACCATGCGCTGGAGCTACGCCCACGACTGGGCCGGCACGCGCCTGATCGTCGTCGACAGCCGGTGCTCCCGCCTGCTCACGGCCGACCGGCGCGGCATGCTCGACGACGACGAGTTCGCGTGGCTCGACGGCCGGTGCCAGGGCGGCATGGACCACCTGCTCATCGCCAGCTCGCTCCCCTACCTGCTGCCCATGGCGATCCACCACGCCGAGTCGTGGAACGAGGCCGTCGCCGAGGGCGCGTGGGGCAGGCGCGGCGCGGCGGTCGGCGAGAAGATCCGCCAGGCCGCCGACCTGGAGCACTGGGCCGCGTTCGAGCGGTCGTTCCGCGCCATCGCCGCCGGCGTCGTCGCCGTCGGGCGCGGGGAGCGCGGCCCGGCGCCCGCGAGCATCTCGTTCCTGTCCGGCGACATCCACTACTCCTACCTGGCGCGGATCACCCGGCCCGCCACCCAGTCGAAGATCACCCAGATCGTCTGCTCGCCCCTGCGCAACCCGCTGGAGGGCAAGTTCAGGTGGGCGAACCGCATCGCCTACTCGCGCACCGCCGGCCGGCCGTTCCGCTTCCTGGCGAAGCTGGCGAAGGTGCCCGCCCCGCCGATCAGGTGGCGGATGACGAACGGCCCCTGGTTCGACAACGCCATCGCCACCGTCGAGCTGTCCGGGCGCGAGTGCGGCGTGCGCTGGGAGACGCCCGGGACCAGCGGCACGATGTCCGAGATGGGGCGCGCGGGCATCACCTGACGGACGGGTGCGTTCGTCTCACCCCCTCGATGAAACGAACGCACCCGCCGCGTGGACGGCCCCGCCCAAGACGCCGTCCACACCCCTCCAACGGCGCGGTGTCCCGGCTATGACGCGACTCGCGCAGACATCTGTGACCAAAATGAGCGACAACAGGTGGTCAATCAGTCACAATCAGCAAGCATGGAGCCAGGGGACGACGACGTGACGGAGGCGGGCGACGCCGGCCCCAGCGATGCCGCGCTCATCTCCCGGACCCGCGAGGGCGACGACGCCGCCTACGGAACGCTCTACGAGCGCCACCTGCCCGCCGCGCGCGGGCTCGCGAACCATCTGGCCGGGCGCGACGCCGCGGAGGACGCCGTCCAGGACGCGTTCGCCAAGGTCCTCGCCGTGCTCAAGCGCGGCGGCGGGCCCGACTCCGGGTTCCGGCCCTACCTGCTCACGGCGGTGCGGCGGACGGTCTACGACCGGCAGCGCGCCGACCGGCGCGTCCACCACACCGGCGACATCCAGGCGTACGACGTCGCGGAGCCCTACGACGACCCCGCGGTCGAGGAGCTGGAACGTTCGATGGTCGCGCGGGCGTTCCTGTCGCTGCCCGAGCGGTGGCGGACCGTCCTCTGGCACACCGAGATCGAGGACGGGAAGCCCGCCGACGTCGCCCCCATCCTCGGCCTGACCGCGAACGGCGCCGCCGCGCTCGCCTACCGGGCCCGCGAGGGGCTGCGGCAGGCCTACCTCCGGATGCACATGGTCGGCCTCGACGCCGACGACGTCTGCCGTCCCGTCCTCGACAAGCTCGGCGCCTACGTCCGCGAGGCGCTGCCGGGCCGCGACTCCCGCCGGGTCAAGCGGCATCTGGACGGCTGCAAGCGCTGCAAGGGCCTCCACGGGGAGCTCGCGCAGGTGAACACCGCCCTGCGCGACGTCATCGGCCCGCTGGTCCTGGGCTCGGCGAGCACCGCCTACCTGGCGTCCAGAGCCGGCTTCTTCCTGTGGGTGCGGCACCTGCCCAGGCGGCAGCAGCAGATGTTCGCCGGGACCGTGGTGGCCGTCGCCGGGACCATGGCGCTCACCCTGACGCTCGTGTCCGACGAGCGGCCTGCACCGCGCACACCGCCGCCCGCCGCCGAGCCGGCCGCCCCGGCCGCCGCCCGTCCGACCGCCGCGAAGCCGCCCGCGGCCAGGCCGCCCGCCCCCAAGCCGCTCGCGAAGCGGCGCGTTCCCGTCCGCCCGGCGGCAGAACCCCGGGCGAGGCCGCCCCGCCCAGCGCCGAAGCCCCGGGCGAGGCCGCCGCACGTGATCAAGCCCGCCGCGCCCCACCCGAAGGCGCCCGAACCCATCGAATTCCCGGGAGGACTGCTGGTCCACATCGATCTGCGGGTGCCGCTGCTGTCGACCGAGGTGCGCGTCCACCTCGACATCGACACGCCGGTCGGCGATCTCCGCTCCATACGGAACCGCGCCGCCTCCTCCGGCGCCGCGCACGGTCACGGCCGCCATCCGGGGTTGAAGCGAGGGTCGCGGGCACGCCTGGACCGAACCCGCTCCTGATTCTTCCCGTAAAGATCCTTCGGATGGGTCGGACGGAGCCCGAAGGGCTGGTAGCGTCCGCCGCGGCTCCCCATTCCTTGTTACCGAGGAGTCGCCAACCGACGGCTTGCCATGAAAGAGTGGCGAATCGCCGTAACGGCCTGCCGGGCAGACGGGCTTCACTACGCTATAAGCGCCCGGTGCCGCTACGCCGAAATGGGCACGCTGTGAGCTCCCGTGTTGAGGAAGGACGGTGCCGCATGGATCGCTGCGCGCTGTTCGTGGACGCCGGCTACCTGCTGGCGGACGGTGCCATGGCGGTACACGGCACGCGCCATCGCGAGACCGTCTCGTGGGATTTCGGCGGCCTCCTGCAACTCCTCGGCAACCTCGCGAGGGAACGCACCGGCATGCCGTTGCTGCGCTGCTACTGGTACGAGGCGACGGTCGAGGGGCGCCGCAACCCCGAACACGACGCGCTGGCCGACCTGCCCGGCCTCAAGCTGCGGCTCGGCCGGATCCGCCCCGGCCGCCGCGAGGGCGTCGACACCGAGATCCACCGCGACCTGATGACCCTGGCCCGCAACTCCGCGCTCGCCGACGCCGTCGTGGTCAGCGGCGACGAGGACCTCGCCCAGGCCGTCGCCGACGCCCAGGACCTCGGCGTCCGCGTCACGGTCGTGCACGTCGCCGTCGACGGCAACTGGACGATCTCCCGGGTGCTGCGCCAGGAGTGCGACGACCTCATCGAGATCGGCTCCGGCCACCTGCGCCCCTACGTCAACCTGCTCGCCGGCGTCGACGGGGGCTCCTCGCTCGGGACGAGCCCGCTGTCCAACGGGCACGGCGCCACGAACGGGCACGCCGCCCCGCTCGGCCCGCTCCAGACCGGCTCGAACCACGGGCCGCCCCCCGCGTCCCCGCTGAGCATCCCGCCCGCGACGCCCGCCCCGTCCCCGGCCGTCCGCGACCTCGGCCCGGCCATGACCGGCGGGCTGGGCGGCGCGTCCTCCCCGGCCGGCCCCGGCGTCGGCACCGGCCCCATGCCGCTGCCCGGCGGCACCGGCGGCGGGCTCGCCGGATCGTCCTACGGCTCCGGCGCGCTGCCGCTCCCGCCGCACCCGGCCCCGGCGGCCGGGCCGTCCTCGACGCAGGCCCCGTCCCCGCCGCCGCCGGCCCCCAGCCCGCAGTACACCTCCTCCCCCATCCCGGCGCCCTCCCCGCCGCCTCCGCCGCAGACCGTCCCGTCGCAGACGGCGCCGTCCGGCGGCCAGCACGGCCCCTACACCGGCCCGCAGCAGATCTCCCCCCTCCCGGTGCAGCAGACGCCGAGCCTCTCGGACGCCGTCAAGGCCGCCCATCAGGAAGGCCAGGACTTCGGCGAGTCCGTCGCCCGCGACGCCCCCGCGCTGTGGCTGGAGGCCGTCCTCGCCCGCAAGCCGCGCATGCCGTCCGACCTGGAGGCCCGGCTCCTGCAGGGCTCCTCGCTGCCCATAGACTTCCTCCTGCACGACGAGGTCCGCCACGCCCTGCGCCGCGGCTTCTGGGACGCGCTGGAGCGTTCGCGCAGGTGACCTGACGTCCCGTCATTAGCACCGGTATTCCACGATCATCATCGATTCGCCCGCTTCGGCCGGGCGGTGCCGGGTAGCGTTGAACCGTGACGCATGTGACGGAAGACGATCTCGACGATCTGGAGTTCGACACCCTGCGCACCGGCGATCACATCTCGGCGGCGCGCCGGCTGTCCGAGCTGGCCGAGTCGGTGTCCGGCGGGGTGTCACGCGCCAACGTCCTGCTGCGCGCCGGGGAGCAGTGGCAGCACGCCGGCGACCACGCCAGGGCGGCCGAGCTGTACCGCAGGGCCATGGAGGACGGCGGCGACACCTACGGCGACCCGCGCGCCTATCTCGCCGACGCGCTCTTCGAGCTGGGCCACGCGGACGAGGCCCGCGCCCTGGTCGACCAGATCCGCGCCGACAAGCCGCGCGACCCCGAGGTGTACCGCGCCGTCGCCGAGGTCCTCTACGCCCAGGGCGACGCCACCGGCGCCCACGAGTGGGCCACCAGCGGCGCCGACGTCGTCCTCGCGCTCCGCGACCGCGCCGTGGGCACGGGCATGGGCGGCGGTCCCGACGAGGCCCCGTCCCCCGACGCCGACTCCCTCACCCCCGGCCTGGACGACGTCGCCCTGGCCGAAGACAGCCTTGAGGCCCTCCTCCGCCTCCGCTACCGAGCCCGCATCGACCTGGGCCGGAGCGAAGATGACTACGACGCCCTCTTGGACGACCTCCTGAAGAACGGGTAGAGGTCTCTGCCCAAGGGGCGACCCCTGGGAGTCACAACCGAGTCATGAGTTCGCTCAGGGCTTGGGCCGCTGCGGTCGGGGGGTCGTGTTCGGTCACCGGCCAGCCGCGCAGGTGCGCCTCTCTGACGGCCTGGTCGTGCTCGGGGGAGGCGGAGCGGTCCGAATGGGTGCGGAGGTAGCCGCAGGGCGCCTCCGGCCAATCTGGGGCCGTGGGGAGGCCGTCCTGCGGGGCGTCGTGGTCGTGCCGCGCCGGGCGTGGGAGATCGGCGTCGACGAAGACGTAGGCGCCCACGGGGCGGTGGGCGGCGCGCTGGGCCAGGCCGATGCCGGGCAGCAGCGGGCCGGCGGCGCCGTGGGCCACGAGGACGAGCGGGGGCACCGGGTCGGTCGCGGTGATGGTGAGCGAGACGCGGGCGATGTAGCGGGGGCCTCCGTCGTCCGGGACGTCCGGCGCCACCACGTCCAGGCCGTACGAGCGGAGCATCTCGGGGAGGTCGCCCCAGGAGGCCGCGGTGGCGCCGGGGGCGTGCAGCAGGACGACGGTTCCGGGTGTCACCCCGCGAACGTACACGGCGGCGGCGGAGCGCGTACGCAAGGTGAATAGGGTTCTGCACGTGAGCGATCGTGATGAACTGCTGCAGAAGATCAAGGACAAGGCCGTGGTGCACGGGGACTTCGTGCTGTCCTCGGGCCGGCGGGCGTCCTGGTACGTGGACCTGCGCCGGGTGACGCTGGACGGGGCCGCGGCCCCGCTGGTGGGACGGGTCATGCTGGACGAGACCGCCGACCTCGACTACGAGGCCGTGGGCGGCCTCACGCTCGGGGCGGACCCGGTGGCCGCCGCGATGCTGCACGCGGCGGCGGCGCGCGGACGGGCGCTGGACGCGTTCGTCGTCCGCAAGGCGGGCAAGGCCCACGGGTTGCAGCGCCGCATCGAGGGGCCGGACGTGGCGGGCCGCCGCGTCCTCGCGGTGGAGGACACCTCGACGACGGGCGGTTCGGTCCTCACGGCGGTGGAGGCGCTCCGCGAGGCGGGGGCGGAGGTGGTGGCGGTCGCGACGATCCTGGAGCGCGGCGCGGCCGGCCGGATCGCCGAGGAGGGGCTGGAGTACCGGCGCCCCTACGAGGTCGCCGACCTCGGTCTCGGCTAGCTAGCGGGCCTTGACGAGCCACTGGGCGCGCTGCCCGTTCGGCTGGCGGGGCTGGACCTTGCCGTAGATCGCGACCTGCAGGGAGCCGCCGTTCTGGGCGACGACCTGCAGGGGCGCCTCCTTGAACTGGAGGGTGTCGCCGGTGTTGAGCGTGCTGTTGGCGAGCACCTTGCCGCCGGCGTCGGCGACGCGGACGACGACGGTGGTGGGCTGGCCGGTCACGCGGATGACCAGGGGGAGCGGCGCCGCGGGCGACGTCGTGGTCTCGTTGCTGCTCGGCGTGGTCCGGCCGCGGTCACCCGATGGCGAGGCCGCTGACGCCGGTCCCTTCTTGTCGGGCTCGCTCATGATCGCGTTGACCAGGGCCATGCCCCCGACGATGAGCAGGGCCAAGGCGGCCATCACGGCCAAGGCCGCGATGACTATGCGCGCGAGACCCCTAGGGTCCGACCGGTGACGTCCCACATGGGGAGGTTAGCGATAACTGTCACCGCTGAGCGACGGACGGGACTCTTCCGGCCCATTCTTATTCGGACCGTGGTCCGCTTTGCGGCCCTTCAGAACCTCCCGAATGATCGGAATCACCGAAAGAACCAGGATGACCGCTACGCCCGGGAGGATGTACTTCTCAACGTCGGGCACTTCGGACCCGAGGAAGTGGCCGAGGAGGAACAGGGCGTCCGTCCAGACGATGCCGCCGATCGCGTTCCAGACGAAGAACTTCTTCGCGTCCATGCCGAGCATCCCGGCGAGCGGGTTCAGGAACGTCCGGACAATCGGGATGAACCGGGCCAGCACCACCGCCTTCGCGGGGCCGAACCGGTTGAAGTAGTACTCGGCCTTCTCCACCCACTCCTGCTTGAAGATCCGGGAGTCCGGCCGGTCGAAGAGCTTGCGGCCGTAGCGGGCGCCGAGGAAGTGGCCGAGCTGGGCCCCGGCGATCGCCGCCACCGGGCCGCCGACCAGCAGCCAGGGCAGCGACAGCGGCTGGAACGCCTGGCCGTTGACGGTCGAGACCGCCGTGAGGATCCCCGCCGTGAACAGCAGCGAGTCGCCCGGGAGGATGCAGCCGATCAGCAGACCGGTTTCCGCGAAGATGATGGCGAGCACGCCGATCGTCGCGAATGTGCCGAAGAGCTGCAGCCACGCGGTGGGGTGCAGCCATTCGGTGATGTCAAGGGGAAGGGCAGTGAGATCCACACCGCGAGCGTACCTTTCCCCGCGCTTCGATTAGGCGAGATACTGGGCGAGGACGGCATGCCCGACCCGGAAACCGCGTGACCTGGGCAGTCACTGGGTACGCGGACGTCCGGGAGCTACCGCCCGGCCGGATGCCCGGCGGCACCCTGCGTAAGAGAGGACGCTGACAATGCCCATCGCAACGCCCGAGGTCTACGCGGAGATGCTCGACCGTGCGAAGCGCGACGGCTTCGCCTTCCCCGCGATCAACGTGACGTCCAGCCAGACGCTGAACGCCGCGCTGCGCGGGTTCGCGGAGGCCGAGAGCGACGGCATCGTGCAGGTGTCCACCGGCGGAGCCGACTACCTGTCCGGTTCCACGGTGAAGGACATGGTCACGGGCGCGACCGCGCTGGCCGAGTACGCCCGGGTCGTGGCGGCCAAGTACCCGGTGAACATCGCCCTGCACACCGACCACTGCCCGAAGGACAAGCTGGACGGCTTCATGCGGCCGCTGGTGAAGATCTCGCAGGAGCGGGTGGCGCGCGGCGAGGAGCCGCTGTTCCAGTCGCACATGTGGGACGGATCCGCCGTCGAGCTGCACGAGAACCTGCGGATCGCCGCCGACCTGCTGGAGGAGTGCGCCAAGGCCCGGATCATCATGGAGATGGAGATCGGGGTCGTCGGCGGCGAGGAGGACGGCGTCGCCAACGAGATCAACGAGAAGCTGTACACGACGCCGGGCGACGCGCTCGCCACCGCCGAGGCCGTCGGCGTGGGCGACAAGGGCCGCTACATCCTGGCCGCGACGTTCGGGAACGTCCACGGCGTCTACAAGCCGGGCTCGGTCAGGCTGCGTCCCGAGGTGCTCAAGGAGATCCAGGACGCGGTCGGCGCCGAGTACGGCAAGGACAAGCCGTTCGACCTGGTGTTCCACGGCGGCTCGGGCTCCACGCTGGAGGAGATCCGGGAGGCGGTGTCGTACGGCGTCGTCAAGATGAACATCGACACCGACACCCAGTACGCCTTCACCCGTCCGGTCGCCGAGCACATGTTCCGCAACTACGACGGCGTGCTCAAGGTCGACGGCGAGGTCGGCAACAAGAAGCAGTACGACCCGCGCTCGTGGGGCAAGGCGGCGGAGACCGCGATGGCCGCCCGCATCGTCGAGGCCGCCGAGAACCTCCAGTCCGCCGGCCAGAAGCTGAAGTAGCGGAGCGGGGCGGGGGCCGCACGGCCCCCGCCCCGCCCGTTGCCTGACGAAACTCGGGTACGCTCGGAAGCGTGGCACTGCCCCGCACGTACGACTCGCAGAACTGCTCGGTCGCCCGCTCGCTGGAGGTCGTCGGCGACCGCTGGACGATGCTGGTGATCCGCAGCGCCTTCCAGGGCGTGCGGCGCTTCGACGACTTCCAGGACGTCCTGGGCGTGGCCCGCAACGTCCTCACCGACCGGCTCAACCGGCTCTGCGACGAGGGCATCATGCGCCGCGTCCCGTACCAGCAGCGGCCGGAGCGGCACGAGTACCGGCTGACCCGCAAGGGCGTGGAGCTGTGGCCCGCGGTCATGACCCTGATGATGTGGGGCGACCGCCACTACGCGCCGGACGGGCCGCCCCTGGTCATCGGCCACCGGGACTGCGACGGCACGCTGACCCCCGCCTTCACGTGCGACTCCTGCGGCGCGCAGCTCGGCCCCGCCGACGTGGCCCCCCGCCCCGGCCCCAGCGCCTGAGTCGGCCGGACGCCCCGCTCCGGCCGGAGCCGGGCTCGCGGCGCCGCCCTCCCTTTCCGGACGGTCCGAGACGCCCTCGGGGACTCGCGGTTCACGCCGGGACGGCTGTGCTTCCCGCCCTCCCTCGGTACCATCCGAGCGCAGACGCGCACCGAGGACGGCAGTGCGCGGCCGGGCGTGGAGATGAAAGAGATGCTCAAGCGCTGGCAGTCGCGGCTGCCCGCCTTCGCCACCGGCGGTTCCGCCGCGTCCCGCGGCCGGACGGCGGCACGATGAACAACAATCTGGTCCGGGTGGCCCGGCGCGGTGCGGAGGAGCAGATCGCGCACGTCGCGCTCGTCCGGCACGCCGCCGCCGAGGGACTCGTCGCACGGGTCTACGACCAGCTCGAACGGGACTTCGGCATCCTCGCGCCGCCGGTGATCCTGCACTCCCCCGTCCCGGACCTGCTCGCCGCGGCGTGGACGATGCTGCGCGAGACGCTGGTCGCGACGGGGAAGGCCGACCGCGCGGCCAAGGAGGCCGCCGCCGCGGCGGTGTCGCTCGGCAACTCCTGCCCCTACTGCGTGGCGGCGCACAGCACCACGCTGCACGGCCTCGTACGCGGGCGCGACGCCGCCGCCATCGCCGCGGGCAGGCTGAACGAGATCGGCGACCCGCGGATCCGCGCGATCGCCGAGTGGGGCGTGCGGTTCGGCACGCCCGAGGCCCCCGACCGGCCGTTCCCGCCCGAGCAGGCGCCCGAGATCGTCGGCACCGCCTTCGTCTTCCACTACTACAACCGGATGGTCAACATCTTCCTGGGCGAGTCGCCGTTCCCCCCGAACGCCCCGGTCCGGGCGCACGGCGCGATGAGCCGGGTGGTGGGGCGCCTGATGGCCGCGAGCTCGCGCGCCGACCACGCCCCCGGCGGCTCCCTCGACCTGCTGCCGCCCGCGCCGGCGTCCGGCGACCTGCCCTGGGCGGCGGGCGGCGAGGTGATCGCCGACGCGTTCGCGCGGGCCTCGGCGGTCATCGGCCGGGCGGGCGAGCGGGTGGTGCCGGGGCCCGTCCGGGACCTGCTGGCCGCCGAGCTCGCCGGGTGGGACGGGCGCACGGCCGAACCCGCGCGGATCGACGCGGCCGTGGCCGGGCTGCCCGCGGCGGACCGTCCCGCCGGGCGCCTCGTGCTGCTGACCGCGCTCGCCTCGCACCGGGTCGGCCCGGCGGTCGTCGCGGAGTTCCGCCGCGACGACGGCGCGGACGCCCGCCTGCTGGAATGCCTCGCCTGGGCCGCGTTCACCGCCGCGCGGGCGGCGACGGCCTGACCGAGCCCTTGCCCGGTCCATGGGAAATTGCGACCATCGGGGCATGGTGGTGCGGCTCACCGAAGAGAACTGGGCGGCGACCCGGACGTATCTGCGCGAGACCGGAGACCGGTTCGCCGGGCTGCTGACCTCGCCCGCTTCCGCGACGAAGGCCACCGCCGCCTGGACGGTCACCGACGTGGCGGCGCATGTCGCCACCCTCGCACGGCTCTATCACCACATGGTCGATCCCGCCGGTTGCGACGATCCCCTGGCCGTGTCCGACGACCTCGTCCGGAGCACGATCGTCGATACGGTCGACCTGGCGAACGAGGAACTGCTGCGCCTTTTCCCCGAGCGCGATCCGCGGGCGCTCGCGGACGTCCTGCTGCGCGACATCGACCGGATCCTGACGGCGACGCGGGACGCCGACCCCGCGGCGGCGCTGCCCTGGCTGGGCGGCTCGCGGGTCCCGCTCGGCGGGCTGCTGGCGCACCTGCTCAACGAACTCCAGATCCACGGGCGCGACATGGCCCGGCCCATGGGCGAGCGCTGGGACGTCCCGCCGCGGGAGGCGGCCCCCTTCTTCGAGATGTTCCTCGTCGGGGTGACCGAGTACGGATACGGGCGGCTGCTGGACGGCCACGGTCCCGCGCCCGCCGGGCGGATCGCCATCGAGTTCCGCTCCGACCACACCGCCCCCGTGGTGATGGCGATGACCGACGGGTTCGTCACCGTGGAGGAGCCCGGCGACCGCCCCGACGTGCGGCTGTTCTTCGACCCGACGGCCCTGAACCTGATGCTCTTCGGACGGATCACCAGGGCGCGGGCGGTGCTGAGCAGGAAGGTCGTCATCCGGGGCCGGCGGCCCTGGGTGCTCCCCGCGTTCCTGCGGATCGTGCGTCTTCCCTCGTGATCGCCGGCGGCCCGCTCTCACCGGCCTCCGCGAGAGGCGGTCGGCCGCGCCCACCGATGACTTCCCGCCGCGGAGAAGGTCTATACAGGTGATCATCCCAGCGAGCCGAGGAGCCGCATGCGTGAGGCGACCGGCGCATCCGCGCCCCTCCGATCGAACGCGCGCATCCTGGAGCGCTCGGTCGGCTTTCTCCTGACCTCCGTCCAGCCCGTCACAGAGCGGATGCTCACCTGGCCGACACCGTGCGCGGCCTGGGATCTCAACATGCTGCTGCTGCACGTGAGCGACTCACTGGCGGCGGTGTACGAGGGCCTGGCGGCGGGCCGGGTCGGGCTCCGTCCGGTCGTCGCCGACCCTTCCGGCGACCCGGTGTCGGCGCTGCGCGTCCGCGCCGTCCGCGTGCTCCGCCACGCGCTGGCCTCCTCCGGCCGTCCGGACCCGGGCGCGGCGATCGGCGACCTGTGCCTCCCCGGCGGGACGGTGGCCGGCGCGGGCGCCCTGGAGGCGGCCGTGCACGGCTGGGACGTCGCGCGGGCGACCGGGGCGGGACGTCCCATTCCCGCGGACCTGGCCGCCGACCTCCTGGAGGTGTCGGGGGCCCTGGCGCCCCCCTGCGCCCGAGGTCCGCTGTTCGGCGAGCCGGTGGACCCCGGCCCGCACGCGTCGCCCGGCGACCGCCTCGTCGCCTTCCTCGGCCGCCGTCCGACGGCCTGAGGACGCCCGCCCCAGGTTGCTTCACACAACTTTGTGCGGTCCAATGAGTTGTGTGAAGCAACTCGATGTGCGCACCGTCGCCCGCACCGTGCCCGACGACGTCCGGATCCGCCCGTACGGCGTCACCGACCGCGACCGCGTGCGGCGGATGTCGGACCGGCTGTCGCCCGCCAGCCTCTACACGCGCTTCTTCTCCGGCACGCCCCGCATCCCCGACCACTACGTCGGCCTCCTGGAGGGCCTCGACCACTGGGACCGCGAGGCCCTCGTCGCGCTGGACGGCGACGAGATCCTCGGCATCGCCGAGTACGTCCGCGACGCCGCGCGCACCTGGCGGGCCGACCTCGCCGTCCTGGTCGCCGACCCCTGGCAGCGCCGCGGCCTCGGCAGCGCCCTCGTCGGCCGCCTGTCCGAACTCGCCGGACGGCGCGGCATCACCGAGTTCGACGCCGACGTCATCCTCACCAACCGCCAGGCGCTCATGTTCGTGCGGAGCGGCTGGCCTGCGGCCCGCTCCACCAGGGACGGCGGCTCCGCCCACTTCCGCCTGCCGCTCCCCGTGACCGCCTGACCCCGGCCGGGTTGAATCCGGACGGGGGCGCCCGCTTACCATGACCCGCATGACCCAGAACCTGCTCGGCGGCCCCGCTCCGACCGAACTTCCGGACAACGTCGAGGCCCGGACGGCCCTGGAGGAGGGCGTCGACCCGTTCGAGGTCGCCGCGCGCCACCCGGACCACCCGGGCGCGTGGGCCGAGCTGGCCGACCGCTCCTTCGCCAAGGGCAGCGTCATCGACTCCTACGCGTTCGCCCGCACCGGGTACCACCGCGGGCTGGACCAGCTGCGCCGGGCGGGCTGGAAGGGCCACGGCCCCATCCCCTGGGAGCACGAGCCGAACCGCGGCTTCCTGCGCGCCCTGCACGCCCTCGCCCGGGCCGCCGCCGCCATCGGCGAGGAGTCCGAGGCCGAGCGCTGCAAGACCTTCCTCCGCGACAGCAGCGCCGAGGCCGCGGACGCGCTCAACGGCTCCTGACGCACGGGACGGTCCGCCGCCCGGCGGACCGTCCACGGCCTCCGGTTTCTTTGTCGCCCGCCTGCGGGTACGCTTTGATCGCAAGAGGCCCCTTCGCCCTTGCGGCGACCGGGGCCTTCGTCGTGGGAAGGAAAAGTGGCATGCCTGCCATCGTTCTTGTCGGTGCCCAGTGGGGAGATGAGGGCAAGGGCAAGGCGACAGACCTGCTCGGCGGGGACGTCGACTACGTCGTCCGCTACCAGGGCGGCAACAACGCGGGCCACACGGTGGTCATCGGCGACAAGAGCTACGCGCTGCACCTGCTGCCGTCCGGAGTGCTGTCGCCCGACGTCATCCCCGTGATCGGCAACGGCGTGGTGATCGACCCGGCCGTGCTGCTCCAGGAGATCGACGGCCTGCGGGACCGCGGCATCGGCTGCGAACGCCTGCTGATCTCGGCGAACGCGCACCTGATCATGCCGCACCACCGCGCCCTCGACAAGGTCACCGAGCGCTACCTCGGCAAGGCCCGGATCGGCACCACCGGCCGCGGCATCGGCCCCACCTACGCCGACAAGATCAACCGGATGGGCATCCGCGTCCAGGACCTGTTCGACCCGAACATCCTCACGCAGAAGCTCGACCTGGCCCTGCGCGAGAAGAACCAGGTCCTGACGAAGGTCTACAACCGCCGCCGCATCGAGACCGGGCCGATCGTCCAGGAGTACCTGGCCTACGGCGAGCGCCTCAAGCCGTTCGTCGCCGACACCACCCTCGTCCTGAACAAGGCGCTGGACGACGGCAAGGTCGTCCTGCTGGAGGGCGCGCAGGGCACGCTGCTGGACATCGACCACGGCACGTACCCGTTCGTGACCTCGTCCAGCCCCACGGCCGGCGGCGCGTGCGCGGGCTCCGGCGTCGGCCCCACCAAGATCAGCCGCGTGATCGGCATCCTCAAGGCCTACACGACCCGCGTCGGCTCCGGGCCGTTCCCCACCGAACTGCTGGACGAGCAGGGCGAGTACCTGCGCACCACCGGCGGCGAGTACGGCGTCACCACGGGCCGCGACCGCCGCTGCGGCTGGTTCGACGCCGTGATCGCCCGTTACGCCACCCGCGTCAACGGCATCACCGACTACTTCCTGACGAAGCTGGACGTCCTGTCCGGCCTGGAGCAGGTCCCGGTGTGCGTGGCCTACGAGGTCGACGGCGTCCGGGTGGACGAGCTGCCCACGACCCAGACCGAGTTCCACCACGCCAAGCCCGTCCTGGAGTACCTGGACGGCTGGCAGGAGGACATCACGGCCGCCCAGAAGTTCGAGGACCTCCCCGCCAACGCGCAGGCCTACGTCCGCGCGCTGGAGGAAATGTCCGGCGCCCAGATCTCCGCCATCGGCGTCGGCCCCGGCCGCGACCAGACCCTCTCGCTGAGGGATCTGGTTTGAATTGCTTTTTCTCCTCCTTCGGGCCTAGCGGCCCTGCTGTGCTTATGGCGGCGCCCTCCTCCTTCGGGCCTGGAGGCCCTCCATCGTCGGGCACTGCGGGCGATCGCCGGCATCGCTTCGACTCGCCTTGCGGCTCGCTGCGCGATCAGATTCTTGCTTCGCTTGAATCTGCCTTCGGACGCGATCGCGGCCCCCAGGTCGTCGCTGGTTGCGGCGCCGGCTGAGCGTGGTGATTCAGGCGACGCACTTTGGGCTTGATGGTTCAGAGGACGCAGGCTGGGCTTCAGGATTCGGACGACGCGGGCTGGGCTTGGTGGTGCAGGCGACGCGCGGGGGCTCGGTGATTCGGGCTGCGCGGGTTGGGCTGCGCGTTTCGGGCGATGCGGGTTGGGCTGATGATCCGGTCAGCCCAGGCTGAGCCTGGCGACTCGGGCAGCGTGGGCTGAGCGTGGCGACTCAGAGGGCGCGGGGTGGGGCCGGGCGTGTGTTGGACGGGTTGGGTTGGGTTGGCGGCCAGGTGCCCGTGGCCGCGCGTTCGGTGACGGGCGGTAGCGTGCGGTCGGTGATCTCTTGCGTCGAGGTGCACGGACATCGCGGGGCGCGCGGCCTGCGTCCGGAGAACACCCTGCCCGGCTTCGCCCACGCCCTCGACCTCGGCGTCGACGTGATCGAGCTGGACGTGGGCCTGTCCTCGGACGGCGTGGTCGTCCTCGGGCACGACCAGGTGCTCTCCCCGGCCGTCCTCGCCGACACGGGCCCCGCCTGGCCGGGCGACCCCGCCTACCCCTACCTCGGCCGGTCCGTCCGCGAACTGTCCCTCGCCCAGCTGCGGACGCTCGACGCGGGCCTCGGCTGCGCGGCTGCGCCGATGCCCGGCACCCGCATCCCCACGCTCGCCGAGGCATGCGCCCTGCTGGCCCCCACAGGCGTCAGGATCTCCGTAGAGCTCAAGACCGACCCTTCCTGGACCGGCGAAGAGGTGGAGCTCCTGACGGCCTCTGTGGCGGCCGTCCTGAAGGCCTTCGGCTGCACCGAGCGCTCCCAGCTCCTGGCCTTCGACTGGCGCGTCCTCGCCGAGGCCCGACGCCACTATCCGGACCTGGGCCGCGTCGCCCTGATGCAACGCAAGACCCTCACCCCGGAAACCGCCTGGCTGGCAGGCCACCCCCCGACCGACCCGGTGGCCGCCGCCTTCACGCTCGGCGCCACCGCGGTCTCCCCCGAGCACCACATCACCACGCCCGCCCTGATAGACCAGGCCCACGCCCTGGCTCTCCCGGTCATCGTCTGGACGGTCAACACCCCCGCCGAGATGACCCGCTTCATCACCTACGGCGCGGACGCGATCGTCACCGACTACCCGGACCGCCTCAAGTCCCTCCAGGCCCCAACCCCCGCCCTCTGAGAAATCACGACCCGCCCCTCGTGGGAAACCGCGGAGCGGCAAGGTTCTCTACTCGGCGTGCTCGACCGCGGCTTTCGGGAGCCCGAGCATCACCACCGCCGTGATCAGGTAGAGCGCGGCGGAGATGATCAGGACGATGCCGAGCGCGTGACCGTAGCCGGGCGGCGCCGGCGCTCCGGTGGACGAGCCGGTGACGTTCCCGAAGAAGATCGTGCCGAGGACGGCGATGCCGACGGCGCCGCCGATCTGGTTGACGGTGGAGAGCACCCCGCCCGCCGCGCCCGCGTTGCGTCCGGGGACGCCGGCGAGGACGACGTTGACGAGAACGGGTGCGGCGAGACCGAGCCCGAGGCCGCCGATGAGGAGTGCCAGGGCGAGCAGCCGGTATCCGGGATCGTCGCCGTCCCTGACGAACCACCACAGGAAGAGCTGGGATGCCGCGATGGTGAGCGAGCCGCTGATCAGGAGCGTCCGGCCGGCCCTGGCCGCGAGGGCGACACCGAGGCCGGAGGTGATGATCGAGCCGAGCGCGTACGGAAGGATCACCAGGCCGGTCTCCCACGCGGATCGGCCGGTTCCGTTCTGGAGGTAGACCGAGAGGGTGAGGAAGGACGACCCGATGCCTCCGAAGAAGAGCGTCGAGGCGCCGAGGCCGACCGCGAAGGCACGGATTCTCAGCAGGGCCGGGTCGAAGACGGGTTCGCCTCCGCGTCCGGCGAGGCGGCGCTCGTGGGCCAGGAAGATCGCCACCATGACGACCGCGGCCGCGAGGAGGGCATGGCTGACCCAGGTCCATCCCCATGACTCGGTCTGGATGACCGGCAGCAGCAGGAGCAGGATGCCCGCGCCCGCGAGGAGAGCGCCGCGCAGGTCCGGTGGCGCGGCCCCGGCGGAGCGGGATTCCGGCAGGACCTTCGCGCCGATGGTGAGCGCCAGGACGGAGACGGGCACGTTGATCCAGAAGATCGTGCGCCAGCCCAGGCCGAACAGGTCGGCGTCGACGAGCAGCCCGCCCAGCAGCGGGCCCGCGACCGAGGCGAGGCCCTGGACCGCTCCGTAGGCGCCGAACGCCTTGGCGCGCTCGCCCGGAGCGAACGACGCACGGATGATGCCGAACACCTGCGGGACCATGATCCCGGCGGTCAGTCCCTGCCCGGCCCGCATGCCGATGAGCATCACCGGATCGACGGCCAGCGCGCACAGCGCCGAGGTGACCATGAACCCGGCCATGCCGATCACGAAGAGCCGCCTGCGGCCGTACTGGTCACCGAGCCGTCCACCGGTGATCAGGCCCGCGCCCAGGGCGAGGGTGTAGGCGGCGATCGTCCACTGGATCTGGGCGTCGCCGGCGCCCAGATCCCGGGCGATCGCCGGGGCCGCGACGGTGACGATCGTCGCGTCGAGAAGGTCCATGAAGGAGCCGAAGAGCACCACCAGCAGCGCCGTGGTCGCGCCGGCGCCGGCGATGAGGGGCGGGGAGTCCTCGAAGGTGCGCGTGCCCTCTGGGGGGCTCGGTGAATCGGTCATGCCGGCCACCATCGTCGGCATAGTTGCCATCGAGTGACCGCTGTCGGCGCGATAATCGCGGAATCATGGCTGCCACCTCCGCGCGGACGCTCAAGCTGCTGTCCATCTTCGGAATCGGTGCGACCCTGACCGCCGGGGAGCTCGCCACCCGGCTCGGAACGTCGGTGAGAACCGTGCGCCGGGACATCGACACGCTCCGGGACCTCGGATACGACATCGAGGCCGTCCGCGGAGCGGGCGGGGGATATCGGCTCGGTCGCGCCTCCCGCCTGCCGCCGGTCGTCTTCGACGAAGACCAGGCAGTCGCCGCGGCCGTCGCGCTCCAGACCGTGCCCGCGGTCCTGTCCGGCATCCGCGGGAACGCGGCCCGGGCTCTCGCCACACTGCACCGGGCGATGCCCGCGCGCAGCCGCCTGCACGCCGAGGCGTTCACCGTCTCCTCGGCCCGCAACTACTGGGAGTTCCCCGCGCCGCCGATCGACGTCGAGATCGTTCGTGCCGTCGGCAGCGCGATCCACCGGCGGCACCTCGTTCGCGTGGACTACACCGGTGACGGCGAACCCGTCACGCTCACGCTGGAGCCGCACGACCTCGTGGTCTGGGCCGCACGCTGGTACCTGGTCGCCTTCGACCCGGATGCGGACCGGTGGCGCGCGATGCGCGTGGACCGCATCGAACCGCACATGCCCACGCACGCGCCTTTCGACCGGCGTGAGCCGCCGCACCGCGATCCCGTCGCCTTCGTCATGACCGCGCACGACCGCGGGGACGCCGCCGCCGACTGGCAGTGCCGCGGCTCGGCCGTCCTCGCCCTCCCCGCCTCCACCGTCGCCCGGTTCGCCCCCGGCGGGTCATCGGTCGGATACCTCACCGAAACCACGTGCCGGCTCACCCTCGGCGCATGGTCATGGCCGGGACTGGCGGGCCTGCTCCTCACCTTCGACGCCGACATCACCGACATCGAACCGGCCGAGCTCAGGCAGGCCCTGCACTCCCTGCGCACCCGGATCAGCAGGGCCCTCCACCCCGGGTGACCCAGACGGTGACCGCATCGGCGCACGGACCCCAGCCGGCACCGCAACCCCGCAGCAACCTCAACGGTTGCGATCGCGTCCGAAGGCAGATTCGAGCGAAGCAAGAATCTGATCGCGCAGCGAGCCGCCAGGCGAGCCGGAGCGATGCCGGCGATCGCCCGCTTTCTCGACGATGGAGGGCCGCCAGGCCCGAAGGAGGAGAGAAATGCCAGAAACTACAGCCAGCCGTTTCTGCGGAAGCCTCGGTAGAGGGCGAAGCAGGCGAGGGAGATGACGCTGAGGATCATGGGGTAGCCGTACTGCCAGCGGGTTTCGGGCATGTGGTCGAAGTTCATGCCGTAGACGCCGGCGATGGCGGTGGGGACCATGAAGATGGCGCCCCAGGCGGAGATCTTGCGCATGTCCTTGTTGTCGGCGACGGTGACCTGGGTCATGTGCGCCTGGAGGATGGGGTTGAGGAGCTCGTCGTAGGACTCGACCTGCTCGCGGACGCGGGTGAGGTGGTCCTCGACGTCGCGGAGGTACTCCTTGATCTCGGCCGGGACGAAGCGGCGGCCGGTGAGGTTGCGCAGGGGGCCGGCGAGGGGGCCCACGGCGCGCTTGAGCTGGATGACCTCGCGCTTGAGCCGGTAGATGCGGCGGGACTCGTCGGTGCGCTCGGGGGAGAAGACGGCCTCCTCGACCTCGTCGATGTCCTCCATGACGGCGTCGGCGACGCCGACGTAGCCGTCCACGACGCGGTCGGTGACGGCGTGCAGGACGGCGGCGGGGCCGTGGGCGAGGCGCGCGGGGTCCTTCTCCAGGTCGCGGCGGACGGGGCCGAGCGCGCCGTGGGCGCCGTGCCGGACGGTGACGACGAAGTCGGGGCCGCAGAACAGCATGATCTCGCCGGTCTCGACGACCTCGGCGCCGCCGGGGCCGCTGGAGACGTAGCCGACGGTCTTCATGACGACGAAGTGGACGTCGTCGTAGCGTTCGAGCTTGGGGCGCTGGTGGGCGTGGATGGCGTCCTCGACGGCGAGCGGGTGCAGGCCGAAGACCTCGGCGAGGTCGGCGAGCTCGCCGGCGGACGGCTCGTGGAGGCCGACCCAGACGAAGCCGGCGCTCTCGCCGTCGGGGACGAGCCGGCCGTCGCGGACGAGGCGGACGGCGTCGGCGACGGTGTCGGTGCAGACGCGGTGGCCGTCGATGTAGGCGGCCCAGTCGATGACGGCGGAATCGCGGTTCGGAGCCTGCACGCCGCTGGGGCGGCCGCGGGTCTTGAACAGTACGCGGCTCGGGCGGACTCGTGTCATGGCCATGGAGGTGCTCCTAACCCGCCGGCCACGCACGTAGCGCGCGCTCAACCCAAGCTGGTCAGCGAAGGGAGCGCGCGAGAGCGACGGCCGGGCGCCAGATGGAGGCGGACGGTGGAACAGTCCTGCTCGGACTGTGAGGGTTCTCCGGCGAACTGCAAGTATCACCAGGACTCATCCCGACCACCTCCTTTCGGGCACCTCGACACCGGGCGGTCAAGCCCGTGGCAGCCTACCAGCCGAAATGTAGGACGCCGCCCGGATCGGTGAGGTTCACACGTCTCCGGTGTGATGGCGGCCTCACCCCGCTGCATGCCCCTCCTCGCAGGGGTTACACGCGCCCGGCGCGGGGCGGGGGACCAGTAGGCTCGCGACGTGCGAGTACTCGTCCTTGGATCGGGTGGCCGCGAGCATGCGCTCGTCCGCGCCCTGCACCGCGACCCTGCCGTCACCGCCCTCCACTGCGCCCCGGGCAACCCGGGCACGGCCGAGATCGCGGACAACCACCAGCTCGATCCGACGAACCGCACGGCGGTGGTGGAACTGGCCGCGCGGCTCGGGGTGGGCCTGGTCGTCATCGGGCCGGAGGCCGTGCTGGTGGCCGGGGTCGGCGACGCCCTGCGCAAGGCGGGCATCCCCTGCTTCGGGCCGGACCGGGCCGCCGCCAGGATCGAGGCGTCCAAGGCCTTCGCGAAGGAGGTCATGGCCGCGGCGGGCGTCCCGACGGCCGACTCGCGGGTCTGCGAGTCGAGCGGGCAGGCCGAGGAGGCGCTCGACGCCTTCGGCCCGCCCTACGTGGTGAAGGACGACGGGCTGGCGGCCGGGAAGGGCGTGGTCGTCACCGAGAGCCGCGACGAGGCGCTGCGGCATGCCGACGCCTGCGACCGCGTCGTGGTCGAGGAGTACCTGGACGGCCCGGAGGTCTCCCTGTTCGCGCTGTGCGACGGGCAGCACGCCGTCCCGCTGCTGCCGGCGCAGGACTTCAAGCGCGCCCACGACGGCGACGAGGGCCCGAACACCGGCGGGATGGGCGCCTACACGCCGCTGCCCTGGGCCCCGCCCGACCTGGTGGACGAGGTCATGTCCACGGTCGTCCAGCCCACCGTGGACGAGTTGCGCCGCCGCGAGACCCCGTACGTCGGCGTCCTGTACGCCGGGCTCGCGCTGACGTCCCAGGGCGTGCGGGTGGTCGAGTTCAACGCGCGCTTCGGCGACCCCGAGACCCAGGTGGTGCTGGACCGCCTGGCCACCCCGGTCGCCACGCTGCTCCAGGCCTGCGCCATCGGCGGGCTCGACCCGAGCCTGCGCCTCGAATGGCTGCCGGGCGCGGCAGTCACGGTGGTCGTGGCCGCCGAGGGCTACCCGGCCGCCCCGGCGAAGGGCGACGAGATCACCGGCCTGGACGAGGCCGCCGCGGTCGAGGGCGCCTACGTCCTGCACGCGGGCACCGCGCTCGGCGGCGAGGGGCGGCCGGTCGCGAGCGGCGGGCGCGTCCTCAACGTCGTCGGCACCGGGCCCGACCTCGCCGCCGCCCGCGCCGGCGCCTACGAGGCCGTCTCCAGGATCGGCCTGCGCGGATCCCACCACCGCACCGACATCGCCCTGAAGGCGATCTCCACGCCTTGATCATCTGACGGGTCGGGCGCGGCGTCCCGGTCGCCGCGCCCGGACACGCGGGTGACCCGGCCGGACGCGGCGGCGCCCGGCCTGGGACAATCGTCGGGTGATTGAGCGCTACACCCTTCCGGAGATGGGACGCGTCTGGAGCGACGCGCACAAGTACGAGCTGTGGTGCCAGGTGGAGGTCCTCGTCGTCGAGGCCCACGCCGAGGCCGGCACGATCCCGCCGGAGGTGGTGGAGCCGGTGCGCAAGGCGCCGCCGCCGACGCCGGAGGCCGTGCACGCCATCGAGGCGGTGACGCAGCACGACGTGATCGCCTTCCTGTCGGCCTGGGCGGACAACACCGAACCCCGGGAGGCCGCCCGGTACGTCCACTTCGGCATGACGTCGTCCGACCTGCTCGACACCGCGCTCGCGCTGCAGCTGGCCGAGGCCACCGACATCCTGCTGGAGAAGGCCGACGCGCTCGTCGCGACGCTGCGCGACCACGCGCTGGCGCACCAGGCGACGCTGCGGGTCGGGCGCACGCACGGCATCCACGGCGAGCCGGACGTGTGGGGCCACCGCGTCGCCGACTTCGCGTTCGCCATGGCCCGGTCCCGCGACCGGCTGCGGCGCGCCCGCGAGGCCGTGGGCGTGATGGCGATCTCCGGCGCGGTCGGGACGTACTCCAACATCGACCCGGCGATCGAGCTGCACGTCGCGCGCAAGCTCGGCCTGAAGGCCGCGGACGTGTCGACCCAGGTCGTCCTGCGGGACGGCATCAGCGAGTGGACGTCCGCCCTGGCGATCATGGCGACGGTGTGCGAGGCGATCGCGCTGGAGGTGCGGCACGGGCAGCGCACCGAGGTCCGGGAGCTGTGGGAGCCGTTCGGCAAGGGCCAGAAGGGCTCGTCGGCGATGCCGCACAAGAAGAACCCGATCATCTCCGAGCGGCTGGCGGGGATGGCGCGGATCGTGCGGGCCCAGGTCGTCCCGGTCCTGGAGGGCATCCCGCTCTGGCACGAGCGCGACATCTCGCACTCCTCCACCGAGCGGATCGCGCTGCCGGACGCCTCCGTCGCGCTCGACTACATGCTGAACCTGACGAACCGCCTCATGTCCGGGCTCGTCGTCGACGAGGCGCGGATGCGGGAGAACCTCGACTCGACCGGCGGCCTCATCTACACCTCGACCGTCCTGCTGGAACTGGTCGAGGCGGGCATGTCGCGCGACGACGAGGCGTACCCGCTCGTCCAGAAGGCCGCCATGCAGACCTGGGAGACCGGGACGCCGTTCCGCGAGACGCTGCGCGCGCACGCGGCCGAGGCGGGCCTCACGCTGGACGAGGAGCGCCTGGACGAGGTGTGCCGCCCCGAGCGCTTCGTGGTGCGTCTGAGCCCGATGTTCGACCGCCTGACCGCTCTCAGATAGGAGGGGGCCGTGAAGGGGACCCTGGCCGAGCTGAACGCCTACCCGCTCAAGAGCGGCGGCGGGACCTCGCTGCGCAGTGCCGAGCTGACCGCGCGCGGCCTGCCGTTCGACCGCGAGTTCATGCTGGTCACCCCCGAAGGCCGCTTCCTGTCCCAGCGCGACCACGCCCGGATGGCGCTGCTGCGCCCGTCCTACGACGGGACGCTCCTCACGGTGGACGCTCCCGGCGCCTCGCGGCTCGTCCACAAGGCCGCGGACGAGGGCGGGGTGCGGGAGGTCTCCGTCCAGCGGTCGCGGTGCCGGGGCGTCGACCAGGGCGACGAGGCGGCGGCCTGGTTCGGCGACCTGCTCGGCGCCGCCTGCCGTCTCGTGCGCTTCACCGGGCTGCGTCCCACGGCCCGCGGCGGCGGCGAGGTCATGTTCGCCGACGGCTACCCGCTGCTGGTCATCTCCGCCGAGTCCCTCGCCGACCTCAACGCGCGGCTGGACGAGCCGCTCCCGATGAACCGGTTCCGCCCGACCCTCGTCGTCGAGGGCCTCGGCCCCTACGGCGAGGACGAGGTGCGCCTGCTGCGCGTCGGCGGGGCCGTCATCGAGATGGTCAAGCCGTGCAGCCGCTGCGTGATCACCACCACCGACCAGCGGACCGCCGAGCGCGGCCGCGAGCCCCTGCGGACGCTCGCCTCGTACCGCACCCGGGACCGCGGCATCCAGTTCGGCCAGAACTGCGTCCCGCGCGTCCTCGGCACGCTCAGGGCGGGCGATCCGGTGGAGGTCCTGGAGGCCCGCACCCCGTGACGATCTTCAAAACCAGGGCGGCGGGGACCCGCCGCCCCTAGGCTCCCTCTGGGAATTTTCCCAGGGAACGCGAACCTTTGACGTGTTCCGGAAGTCTCAACGACCAGACTGACGCCCGCGGGGCCCGGGCCGGACGCCACATCTCCGGCCCGGTGGTTTACTGGGGTCGCGTCGGCAGCGGGGGGACACCGTCAGGCACGCTCGGCCCTCGTGCTCCCAACTGGATCGCACACGCAACCGCACCCGAGAGGAAGTTAGGCGGCATGAGCATGGGCCACGAGGTTCGCTACCGCATGCGCGGCGGCCGGCAGCTGCACGGCACGGTCTTCATCCAGGGCGCGAAGAACGCCGTCCTGCCGATGATCGGCGCCTCGCTGATGGCCTCCAGGGGACGCACCGTGCTGCGCAACGTCCCGATCATCGAGGACGTGCGGCGGGCGGTGGAACTGGCGCGGGCCATCGGGGCCAAGGCCGAGCTGCACGAGACCGAGCGCACGCTGGTGATCGACGCCTCGACGCTGAGCAGCCCCGTGCTGCCCGCGGAGATCGCGTCCCGGTTCCGCGGCTCGTTCCTGTTCGTCCCGGCGCTGCTGCACCGCCTCGGCGAGGCGGTCATCGAGGGCGTCGGCGGCTGCAACCTCGGCAGCCGCAACCTGGACTTCCACTACAACGGCTTCAAGCGGATGGGCGCCACGGTCACCGAGCACGTGGCCGACAACGGCGACGGCATCATCCACATCAAGGCCGGCGACCTTCGCGGCGGCACGCTCTACTGCGACACCCCCTCGCACACCGGCACCGAGAACCTGATCATGGCCGCGGCGCTGGCGCACGGCACCACGCTGATCAAGAACGCGGCGCTGGAGCCGGAGGTGCTGGACAACATCGCCATCCTCCAGGCGATGGGCGCCCGGATCAGCGGCGGCGGCACCGGGTTCATCACGGTCGAGGGCGTGGACGAGCTGACCGCCGTCGAGCACACCGTGATGCCCGACCGGATCGACGCCGGCGTCTTCGTGATGGCCGCCGCGATCACCGGCGGCGACCTCAGCCTCGTCGGCGCCTCGCTGGAGCACCTCGGCGTCGCCGCCGACAAGCTGGAGCAGATGGGCGTGGAGTTCCACCAGCAGGGCGCCGTCCTGCAGGTGCGCCGCGACCGGACGCTCCGCCCGATCAACGTCATCACCGACGAGTACCCGGGCTTCGCCACCGACCTCCAGTCGCCGATCATGGCGGTGTCCTGCCTGGCCGAGGGCCCCTCCTACATCTACGAGCGGATCTTCGACGGCCGGTTCAAGCTGGCCGGCGAGCTGGCGAAGATGGGCGCCGACATCGAGGTGGACGGCAACCGCGCGAAGGTCAACGGCCCGCGCGGCCTGCGCGGCGCCGAGGTCGAGGCGCACGACCTGCGCTGCGGCAGCGCCCTGGTGCTGGCGGGCCTCGCCGCCGAGGGCGAGACGACCATCACCTCCGCCTACTACCTCGACCGCGGGCACGCGCACACGGCCGAGCGGCTCTCCCAGCTCGGCGCCGAGATCGTCCGCGAGGCCGGCTAGTCCCCGGGACCGCACCGGCCCGGGCTCCGGAGCCGATCGGCCGAATGTGGCCTCGCGCCTGACCAACTTCTGGTTGATCCCTGACGGGACGAGTAACGGCCAGTGGCAAATCCGCCGAGCCGTGCGTTACCGCTCGGTTACGCACGGCTCGGGCGAAGCCTCCTTATCGCCCGAAGAGCGACTCTCTGACCTGCGAAGTCATGCATGGAACGGTCCGAATTGACCGGACCGTAACGCGGTAAAAAATCACCGGCCAGCCCGCGCCAGGCCGTCCGAACGGATCGCTCGTCTTTTGGAGCAGGCGAGATCGGGTCGCCGGATTTCGGCCCTCGCGTAAACCAAACGGACGCCGCAGGGGTCCCTCCAGTACGTAGGAGCGTCAGGAAGGGGCCCCCGCCGTGATTTCGGGTCTTGTTTTTCAACTTCGGACATCCGAAGATGCAGGATCAAGGCTGGCCGATTGGTGACAAATCACTGACCAGGGGGTCGCGTAGGTTACTTTTTCGCAGCACTCTTGATTCGATTTCGCGTCTGGGTGTCACATCACGTCGCCCTGGCCCGATCTGCCAGCTGGAAGGAGCACTCCCCGCGTCACCGAGGCGGGCGGGAGCTCGGGCAAGACGGCCCTCCCTCACATTCCGGGGGCGGGTTTCGCGGGCAAGTCGAATCGCACGGGAACTGCGGGTGCTGGGTCAGAAGGCAGGGGCGTCAAGCCATGAGTCAACCGTTGGGCGGAACGTGCGCGATCAGATGGCCGGGGCGGCGCCCCCGCCGAGAGGCCGGATGGGAAGCGAGCGATCTTCGATGACGGCTGCGCGAACGGGGTCCGTCACCCCCGACCTCACGATCGGGGTCGTGGGCCCCCATGACCTGGTCGAACGGGTCATGCTCATGGGCCATGGCCCCACCCCCGTACCGAGCAGGCTGGTGGCCGCCGCGTACCGCGACGAGCAGGAGGCGGCCGACAAGGTCGTGCGCCTCGGCTCGGGCGTGGACGTGTGCCTGTTCGCCAGCCCGGTCCCGTACGACTTCGCGCGCAAGGCCGGCGTCCTGACGATGCCCGCCACCTACGTGCCGCTGAACGGCGCCGCCCTTCAGGGCGCGCTGCTGCGCGCGTCCCTCGACGAGCGCTTCGACCCGTCCAGGGTCAGCATCGACGTGCTCGGCCGCGCCGAGGTCGAGGAGGCCTACTCCGAGATCAGCCTCGGCACCGAGCAGGTGCACCTGCGCGAGGAGGCCGCGGGCCCCGGCACGCTCGCCGCGTTCCACGAGCGGCTCTGGCGGCGCGGCGCCACCACCGTCGCGATGACCTGCGTGCACGCCACCGCCGAGCGCATGGAGATGGCGGGCGTCCCGACCATCCGCGTCCGGCCGACCGGCGCCGCGATCCGCAGCTCCCTGCAGACCGCCGCGCTCCTCGGCGCCCACCACCGCTTGGAGGAGTCGCAGCTCGTCGTCGTGCTGGTGGACGTCCCGACCCTCCGCGAGACGCCGCGCCGGGTCACCCCGCGCTACTGGCGCGACGAGCTGAAGCTGGCCCTGCACCGGGTGCTCCTCCAGGAGGCGCACCGCATGAACGCCTCGGTGTGGCCCGTCGACGACCACAGCTACCTCGTCATCGCCACGCGCGGATCGGTCACCGCGTCCACCGAGGGCTTCCGGACGCCGCCGTTCGTCGAGCGCGTCCGCGAGGAGCTCGGCCTGGCCATCGAGGTCGGCATCGGCATGGGCCGCACGGCCCACGAGGCGGAGAACCACGCCCGCGCCGCCCTGGCACGCTCCCAGAGCTCCCAGCGGGCGCAGGGCTTCGCGCTGGACCGCGACGGCCGCGCGCTCGTCCCCGCGCCCCGCACGCCGCCGCGCGCCCAGCCGCAGGCCAAGCCGAAGGGCCTGGAGATCCTGGCCCGGCTCGCCGACAAGCTCGGCGACCAGGAGCAGCCCCTGATCGTGGACGCGGAGAACGCCGGCAAGATGCTCGGCGTCACGCCCCGCACGGCCCGCCGCCTGCTGCGCACCCTCGTCGAGGAGGGCCTCGCCTGGCCGCTCCCCCCGAACCGCACCCCCCAGCCGGGCCGCCCCCGCCAGCTCTACCGCCTGATCGTCGAAAAGCTCGGCCCCGCGAAAACGAGCTGAGGAGGCGGGCGGCGGTTCAGCGCCTGAAGGTCTTGGCGACCGTCAGGAAGGCGTCGTTCTCCTCGGGGGAGCCTATGGAGACGCGGGCGCCCTCGCCGTCGAAGGGGCGGACGCTCACGCCGTGGGCGTCGCAGGCGGCGGAGAACTCCATCGTCCGGTCGCCGAGGCGCAGCCAGACGAAGTTGGCCTCGGTGGGCGGGACCGTCCAGCCGTCGGCGAGGAGGGCGGCGTGGACGCGGTCGCGCTCCTTCACCGTTCCCTCGACGCGCTCCATCAGCTCGTCGGTGGCGTGCAGGGACGCGATGCCGGCCGCCTGCGCGACCGAGTTCACGCTGAACGGCAGGAACGTCTTGCGGATGGATCCGGCGACGAGCGGATGCGCCACGAGGTAGCCGATGCGCAGGCCCGCGAGGCCGTAGGCCTTGGAGAACGTGCGCAGGATCGCCAGGTTCGGGCGGTCGCCGTAGAGGGTCAGGCCGTCGGGGACGTCGTCGTCGCGGACGTACTCGCGGTAGGCCTCGTCCAGGACGACCAGGCAGTCGGCGGGGACGCGGTCGAGGAACGCCTCGATCTCCGCGCGCCCGACGGCGGTTCCGGTGGGGTTGTTCGGGTTGCAGACGAAGACCACGCGCGTGTTCTCGGTGATGGCGTCCGCCATCGCGGCCAGGTCGTGGGTCTCCTCCCGCAGGGGCACCTGGACGCTCGTCGCGCCCGACAGCGACACCAGCAGCGGGTACGCCTCGAAGGACCGCCAGGCGTACACGACCTCGGCGCCCGGCTCGGCGACCGCCTCCAGCAGCATCTGGGTCATCCCGACGGAGCCGCAGCCCACCGCGACGTGGTCGGCGGGAACGCCGCAGAACGACGCGATCGCCTCGGTCAGCGCGGTCGCGTTGTTGTCCGGGTAGCGGTTGACGTTGCGGGCCGCCTCGCCGATCGCGTCCACGACCGAGGGCAGCGGCCCGTGCGGCGACTCGTTGGACGACAGCTTGAACGAGCGGCCCTCGGGCGACACCACGACCTTGCCGGGCCTGTAAGCCACGAAGCGGTCGAGGACGGAGCGGAAGCGGGGTGTGGGTGCCTCGGACACCGTTGTCCTCCAGGTTGCACAGGGGTGATGATCCCCAGCCTACGCAGCGTTCCTCATCATCCAGCAAACAGCCACGATCCGGACGAACTCCCAGTCCTGGGTGTCCTGCGGCCACCAGCCCCGGTTGAACGCGTCCTCCGCGAAGCCGTGCAGGTACCCCATCAGCTCGTCCGCGCCGGGCGGTGCGCCGGACGCGCCGAGCTCGTCACGGAGGCTGGCCACGTGCTGGTCGACGGCCGCCGCGAGACCCGGGGAACCGGCCATCTCCGCGACGCCCGCCTCTCCGATGTCCCGGACGAGCAGGCCGAGCACTTCGGGCGAGTCACCGTTCATAGGGGGTGAAACTAGCAACGGTCCGGCGCTGCTCGGAACATCGCCCCAGGTAAAAGCTCATCCGCGGGGCCGCAGCATGGGAGGCCTCAACTGCTCGGCATCGCCCCTGCGGTAGAGGCGCGCGGGGCGTCCGCCGTCCCGGGTCGTCGTCTGGTCGGTCGGGATGAGGAACCGGTCGGCGCCCGTCACCTTCCGGTGGAAGTTCCGCGGGTCCAGGGTGGTGCCCCACACGATCTCGTAGACGCGGCGCAGCTCCGCGACCGTGAACTCGGGCGGGCAGAACGCCGCCGCAAGGGAGGTGTACTCCAGCTTCGCCCGCGCCCGCTCCATCCCGTCGCCCAGGATCCGCCGGTGGTCGAACGCGGCCCGGTCGTGGTGGAAGAGGTCGTCCACGGCCGTCCACAGCACCTGGGCGCGGCTGGAGGCGGGCAGGTCGGGCGCCAGCCCCAGGTACGCGACGCTCACCACGCGCTGGCGGGGGTCGCGGTCCGGGTAGCCGTAGGTGGCGAGCTGCTCCAGGTGGATCCGCACGTCGGCGAGCCCGGCCCGCTCGGCCATCAGCCGGGCCGCGGCCACCGGAAGGTCCTCGTCGAGCTGGATGAACCCGCCGGGCAGCGACCACGTCCCCTCGTAGGGCGGCCGGTCGCGCCGCCACCGCAGGGCGCACAGGCGCTGCTCCCGGACGGTGAGCACGACGAGGTCGACGGAGACGGCGAGCCGGGGCACGGGCATGCATCGAACTTAGCGGGACCGGCCCCCCGCCGAGACCAGGAAGGCCCGGCCCTGCAGGGCCTTCCTGGTCTGGGGCCTGTCTCGAAATGGGCCCAGCCGCGCGCGAACGCGTGACCTGCCCGGTGGAGCGATGCCGGAGGCGAGCAGAACCGGGCAGATCGCGAAGCGATGCCGCGTTCGCCCAGGCCCGGTCACGCAGCGAGCCGCCAGGCGAGCGAAGTGGGCCGGTACTGAATGGACACAGCCGCCAGGCGAGCGAAGTGGGCCGGGACGTTAAAAGACTAGTCCTCCTTGGGGATCTCGACCGGGACGGTCGCGGCCGGGGTCCCGTTGTGGCCGTTGGCCCCCGCGGGGGCGCTCTGGGCGTTCAGGCCGGCCAGCAGCTGGCGGGCGACGCCGAGGCCGGTCCCGCCGAGCGTGAGGGCCTTGGCGAGCATGTCCTCGACGCCCTGGGCGCCGTTCAGCACGACCATGTTGTCGACGTTGCCGAACACGCCGGCGCCCGCCTCGACGATCTGCGGCCACTGCTCGGCGAGCTGCTGGGCGATGACGGCGTCGGTGTTCTCCGCCAGCGCCTCCGCGCGGGCCTTGATCGCCTCGGCCTCGGCCAGGCCCCGGCGGCGGGTCGCGTCCGCCTCGGCCTCACCGATCAGCCGGATGGCCTCGGACTCGCGCTGCGCCTTGAGCTGGACCTCGGTCGCGGCGGCCTGGGCGTAGGAGATGCGCTCCTCGCGCTCGGCCTCGGCCAGCTTGACCTGCTCGTAGGCGCGGGCGTCGGCGGGCTTGCGGACCTCGCTCTCCAGCCGCTTCTCGGTGCGCTCGGCCTCCAGCTCGGCGTTGCGGGTCTCCTTGAGGATGACCTCCTGGCGCGCCTGCTGCGCGGCCTGCTGCACCTGGCCCTCGTACTCGGCCTTCTTCATCTCGGTGTCCCGGATGACCGCCGCGTTCTGCCGCTCGGTCTCCTGCTCGCGCTCGGTGGCCTCCTGGTTGCGCTCGGCCTCGGCGATGCGGGCGGCGGCGGCGACCCTGGCGGCGTGCGGGCGGCCGAGGTTGGTGATGTAGCCGGTCTCGTCGTCGATCTCCTGGATCTGCAGGGAGTCGACGACCAAGCCGAGCTTGCTCATCTCGTCGGCGGCCGAGCCGCGGGTCTCGGAGGTGAGCCGCTCGCGGTTGAGGATCAGGTCCTCGACGGTGAGGTTGCCGATGATGGAGCGCAGGTGGCCGGTGAACAGCTCGTGGATCGCGCCGTCCATCGAGTTCTGCTGCTCCAGGAAGCGGCGCGCGGCGTTGGCGATCGACACGAAGTCGTCGCCGACCTTGTAGATGACCACTCCGCGGACCTTGACCGGGATGCCCTGCTGCGTGACGCAGTTGACCTCCAGGTTCGCGGCGCGGCTGTCGAGCCGCAGCCGGCGCGCCGTCTGGAAGCCGGGCAGGACGGACGTCCCCTTGCCTGTGATGATCTTGAAACCGAGGCTGTCCACCCCGTCGATCGGCTTGGACTTGGCGCCGAGCCCGGAGATGATCAGGGCCTCGTTCGGCTCGGCGACCCGCCACACCATCTTGAACAGAACGATCAGCACGATGATGGCGACGACGACGCCGATCGCCACGGCGATCAGGGGCATACGGCCCTCCTCCGGGGGTAGGGCGGCCGGTCCGCAGCGTCAGGCCCGTCCGCGTTTTCCATCAGACGCGGCAGAGGCGCGTTCGGTTCGATCTCCGAACCGGGAGTTCACGGCCGGATCAGGCCAGACGCCGCCTGACGTTCAGCGGGCCAGCGCGGGCGCCACGTACACCGTGCGGGGCGGGTGGTACTCGACCACGACGACGATCGAGCCGACGCCGATCTCGTCGCGCGGGTCGACGGGGTGGGCGTAGAACGCCTCCGCCCCGCCGCGGACCGCGATCATGACCTCGCCGACCAGCCCGGGCCCGATCCGGCCGGTCACCCGGCCCTCCTTGCCGATCAAGGCAACACCCCCTGGCCCGGTCCGCCCGGAGCCGCTCTCCGCGCCGCGTAGGGCGAACGCTATCCGCTGCGCGGCCGGGACGGCGAGCCGCGGGACTCAGGACAGGACGCGGCCCGCCTGGGCCAGCGCCTCGCCGGCCAGGCGCTCGGCGTCGGCGCGGGTGGCTCCGGGTCCGAAGACCGTGATCGTGGCGAGGTAGCGGCGGCCCCGGAACACGACGTACCACGTCCGGGTGCGGGCGCCGCCGCTGACGGTGCCGACCCCGACGGTGCGCGAGCCCTCGCCGATCTCGCCCTTCGGCGCCTCGGCCACCTTGTGCGCGGCCCAGGTGGAGCCGACCCGGGTGCGGAACTTCAGGCAGCCGGGCGGGACGCGGGCGTTGACCTGCTTCTCGGCGTCCGCGGCGGACAGGCCGAGGAGGGTCTCGGTCGCGGTCAGGCCGCGCTCGCCGGTGAACGAGACGAGCGCGGCGGGGACGTCGCCCGCCACGTCGCCGCCCGGACGGGCCTTCCCGCAGCTGGGCTTGTCCAGGACGGCCTCCCGCTGGAGCCTGGAGGCGTTCTGGACGGCCTTCAGCGAGCCGTACTCGCCCCAGTCGGGCTCGCCCGCCCGCCGGTAGCCGGACGGCTGCTGGAGCAGCGCCTGCGCCAGCTGGGCGGAGGTGGGGCCGACGCCGGCCACCTCGGCGCGGGCGGTGCCGCGGACCTGGCGGGCGCGCTCGGCGTCGCCGCCGCACGCGGTGGCCGCGACGGCCGTCGACAGCAGCAGCGTGAGCGGGAGGAGCCTGTGCGCCATGGCGGCGACACTACGGCGCGCACGGGGCGCACCGCCCCGGACGACACGCGGGTCAGCCCTTTTCGGCCCGGTCGTTGTACTCCGCGGCGTACTCCTGGCCGGACATCTTCTGGATCGTCTCGACGATCTCGTCGGTGATGGCGCGGCGGGCCTTGGCGGGCGGCAGGTCCCGGTAGTGCGAGAAGTCCATCGGCGGGCCGATCCGCACGGTGGGGCGCGGGCCGAAGACGCGCGGGAACGCCGCGCCGATCGGCTGGATCTTCTCGGTGCCCTCCAGCGCGACCGGCAGGACGCGGGCGCCGGACTCCAGGGCGAGCCAGCCGATGCCCGTCCGGCCCCGGTAGAGGCGGCCGTCCGGGGAGCGGGTGCCCTCGGGGTAGATCGCGAACGCGCCAGCGTTGTCGAGGACCTCGGCGGCCTGCTCCAGGGCGCCCATGGCGGCCCGCCGGGCGCCGCGCCGCACCGGGACGTGGCCGAGGTTGGTGAGGAACCAGCGGACGAAGCGGTTCTTGAGCCCGCCGCCCTCGAAGTAGGCCGCCTTGGCGATGTAGGTGACCGGACGCGGGACCGCCAGGGGGATGATGAAGCTGTCGATGAACGACAGGTGGTTGCTCGCCACGATGAGCGGGCCGTAGCTCGGCACGTTCTCGCCGCCCACGACCCGCGGACGGAAGAGCAGCCACAGGATCGGACGCACCACGCGCGTCATGAACGTGTAGAACACCCAGCCTCCTGAATTTCGCCACCGCCACTGTAACGTCTGCACCGATCCGGGCCCCGGTCAGCATCCTCGTTTCCCGTCCCGGAGAGGCCGATGAATGGTCCAGGGGCTGGTCAACGGCCGGGCGGACGGGAATCGCGACCATTTCTTACCGCCAAGTAAGTTTCTCTTCGGTAAGTTATTGCCCCGTTTACCGGACCTCCCGGGAGCCACCCGGATGCCCCGGACGCATCGTCAGGTACAGTCGGGACCGGGGATCAGACGGGCGTCCGGGCCCGCGTTACGGTCCGGGCCACGGCCGGGCGACCTGGTCCTTTTCCCGGGAACTGCTTGGATTGCGGGCACGGGTGCGCAATCCTGAGGAGTCACCTGAGATGGCCGGGGTACCGCCGGAGTGGGGCGTGAGGTGACGATGGACTTCGACATCAGCCTGATGCGCGACGACCGCTGCACGCTGGTCCGCGTCAAGGGCGACATCGACGTGGTGTCCCGCGCGCGCTTCGAGGACGTGCTCTTCGAGGTCGTCGAGTCGGGCGAGCCGATGGTCGTCGACATGCGCGAGGTCACGTTCTGCGACTCCACCGGCCTGAACGCCCTCGTCGCCGCCAACCGCCGCGCCGGCGAGCACGGCACGCACCTCGCGCTGGTGGCGCTGCCGCCGCGCGTCCAGCGGGTCTTCCGCATCACCGGGATCGACAAGTTCATCCCGATCCACGACACGCTGCGGGAGGCCATCGTCGCCTTCCCGTCCACCACCCCGTAGGCCGCGGGCCCGGCCCCCGGCGGGTCAGGTGCAGCCCTCGAACTGGGGCACGCTGGTCGTCAGCTTGAGCCCCGACTTGCCGAACCACGTCGTCAGCAGCCGCTGGGCGGTGCCGTCCTGGTACATGTCCGTGATCGCCCGGTTGACCTCCTCGCAGCCCTTGAGGTCCCCCTTCTTCAGGCCGACGCCGTACTTCTCGTCGGTGAACGGCGCGTTGATCATCCGTCCGGGGCGGCCGGTGGCGAACCCGGCGAGGATCAGGTCGTCGGTCGACACCGCGTCGAGGCGGCCGCCGGCGAGGGCGTCCATGCAGGCGCCGTAGGTGTCCACGGTGACCGGCCGCGCGGCCACCTTGCGCTCCTCGATCACGCGGCGCCAGGAGTTGGAGCCCTTCACCTCGCAGATCCGCTTGCCCTTGAGGTCCCGCACGTCCCGGATCGCGGCGGCGTCGGCGCGGACGAAGGTGTCCTGGTGGGCGACGTAGTACGGGCCCGCGAAGGTGACCTTCGACTTGCGCTTCGCCGTGATCGAGTAGGTCGCGACGATCATGTCGACGTCGCCCTTGGCCAGGGCGTCCTCGCGGACGGAGGAGTTCGTCGTCCGGAACGTCAGGCGGCTCTTCGGAACGCCCAGCCTGCCCGCGATGTAGGTCGCGACGTCGACGTCGAAGCCCTCGTAGGTCCCGTCCGGGCGCTTCACGCCGAGCGCCGGCTGGTCCTCCTTCACGCCGATGACCAGGGATCCCTTGTCGGCGATGGACTTCTCCTCCTCGGCGCCGAGGCCGCAGGCGGACAGCAGCGCCGCCGCGGCGAGGACGGCCCCCGGGGCGGCGATGGCACGGGTCGCGCGCATGGCGTGATCTCCTTGATCAGCGGAACTCGGTCAGCGGAACTCGGCCAGCCGGGGACGGACCCCCGCGATGATCAGGGCGGCGATGACGGCGGCGGCCACCGGCGGCACCGCGTTCCAGCCGCGCAGCCCCCCGTCGGCGTCCCTGATCGCCTTGTCGAAGGCGTCCTGATGGACGGCGGTCAGCGAGCTCAGCGCCGCGTCGTAGGCGTCGAAGTCGCGGATCGCGTTCGAGGTGCGGCCCATCCGCAGGTCGACCGCGCCCGTCCGGTTCCCCGCCGACGCCAGCTGCCGCATCCGCGCGTCGTTGCGCTGGACGGTCCGGTACGCCGCGAGCGTCCGGACCAGCGCGTCGCCCTCGCGGCCCTTGTCCGCCGTCCGCGCCTCGTCCCCGAAGAAGCCGAGGAACGGCGACGCCTGACCGGGCCGGTACGCTCCGGCCTTCTCCTCCAGGCCCGCGTAGTAGTTCTCCAGGTTCACCGGCCTGTCCCCGAGATCGGGGTAGATCACCGACAGCGACTTGTCGAGGTAGGTCTGCTCGTAGGTGTCGGCGCGGCCGGGGTCGAGGAGGTAGCGGCTCTCGTCCCCGAACGCGCTGTGGCTGATCGCGCGGGCCCGCGACAGCTGCAGGATCGAGTCGAAGCCGTCCTCCTTGGCGGTCCTGATGTGCCCCGCGTGGGCGGTGAGCAGCCCCGCCCCGACCGCGGTGAGGACGATGGTGCCGAGCGTCGCCAGCACCAGCGCCGGGTTCAGCACGCGCCGGAACGTCCGCACCAGGTACAGCTGCGTCGCGACCAGGAGCAGCAGCGCGATCAGGCCGGTGAGGGCGACCCAGGTGCGGCCGGTCAGCACCGCGGACCGCTTCGTCTCGTACGACTGCCGGACGTTCGCGCCGGTGTCGAGCGTGATGTTGTACGCCTTCGGCAGCAGTTGCAGCTTCATCAGGTCGGTGGCCTGCCGGTAGGCGTCCAGGACCTGCGGCGGCGTCTCGCCGGGCGCGTGGTCCGACTGCGCGTCGATCTGCATGGCCTGGCCGACGAGCCGCTCGTACTTGCCGAGACCGTCCAGCACCTCCTGGACGGTCCGCCGCAGCGCCGGGTCGCGCCCGGCGAGCTGCGCGGCCTGCACCGCCGCCGCGTCGGCCTCGGCGCGGCGCTTCTCGTACACCCGCAGGGTCTCGTCGTAGCCGATGCCGAGGCCGTGCTCGCGGCCGATGAGCAGGATGCTGGAGACCTGCGCGTCCATGTCGCTGAGCGCGAAGTACAGGGTGCCGGTCGCGACGACCTGCGGGCCGGCGTCGTGCCCGATCGTCTCGACGGAGTCGCGCGCGTTGCCGACGGCCACGGTGAGGACGGCCAGCAGCGCCACGAGCGCGGCCACGCAGAGCACGACGTGCGCGCGGATGCGGCCCGGGATCGTCTTCAGCCACCGCCCGCGCACGAACGTCCTCAGGCGGCCGGCGCGCCGCGGGTCGGCGGGCGCCCTGTCCGCGGGCGGCGCGGGCGGCACGGGCGGCTGGGGCGGCCCGGGCGGGCGCGGAGCGGGAGCCGCCGGCGGTGCCGGACTCATCGTCATGGCGTGCCCTCCTGAAGGGACAGCGTGATGGTCGTCCAGGCGCCCACGTGGATGCGGTCGCCGTCAACGACCGGAACGGGCACGTTCACCGGGATCGGCTCCGTTCCGCCGTTCACCGTGGTGCCGTTGGTCGAACCGGGGTCGATCAGGTTCCAGGCGCCGTCCGGCCGTGCGAGCAGGACGGCGTGCAGATGCGAGACGCCCGGGTCCTCCGGCGGCGCGCCGAGGTCGATCTCGGGCAGCAGCGCGCGGGAGGCGCTGCGCCGCCCGATCCTGACCTGGCCGCCGAGCAGCGGGACGCGGCGCTCGGGGCAGTACGGCGGGAACGCGAGGCCGCCGCCGTCCGGCCCCATCTCCGCGACCACCGAGTCGAAGTAGGCACGGTCGGCCATGACCAGCGCGTGCGGGCCGGCGGCCGGGACCGGGGCCGGCTGCGGGGCGACGGGCACGCTGCCGTCCCGCTGCTGCGGCACCAGCGGCACCGCGTGCGCGGTGCCCGCCGGGGTGAACGCGACGGTGTAGACGGTGCCGGTCTCGAAGTCGTAACCGTCCTCCTCGCAGAAGCGGCCGGAGCGCGGCGTCCCGCAGTGCGGGCAGGCCGGCTCCTCCGCCGGCGCGGCCTCGGCCGCGGGGGCGGGCGGCGGCGCGGACGCGGGATCGGGTCCGGGCTCGGCGAACTCGGCGCGCGGCGCGCCGTCCATGAGGTCGCCGCACACGTCGCAGTAGTCGGTGGACCGGGACGTGTGCCCGCTCGGGCAGACCGGCATGGGCCTCAGCCCCCTGCCTCGTCGCCGTGCCGCGTCCGCACGGTCCGGACGGAGCGGGTGTCGAGCGACATCTCGTCCGCCTTCGCCACGTCCCGCTTCAGCCGCACGGTGCCGCGCGCCGGGTCGACCACGTCCACGACCTTGTCGAGCAGGCCGGAGATCTGCTCGTTGCCGACCTCCCGCGCGAGCACGACGGCGCGCCCGAGCCGGGCGGTCGCGGTGTCCTCGTCGCCCTCGCGCCGCGCCTCCAGGCCCTGCTGGATCGCCTCGGCGAGCTCGGACTGCCCGGTGTGGTGCGCGACGCGGCCGTTGATGCGCGTCGACCTGGCCTCGTCGTCGGTCCACTCGGCGATGACGTTGCCGGACGCGAGGACCTGGTCGCCCGCGACGAGCTTCACCCACGCGGCCCGCATCTGCCGCCCCACGTCGCCGGGCTGCACCTCCACGCACACGTGGTACTCGCGGTTCTCGTCGCCCCACGCGCCGAGCGGGTAGTCGCCGGTCTGCGCGCCCGACTCGCCCCGCCGGGCGGTGAGGTCCTCCACGGCCGGGACCATCTGCTTGACGAACCGCAGCCGCGCCTGCTGCGGCGTCCACACGCGCAGCGTCACGTCCGCGACCTGCTTGCTCATCGCGGCCCGCGTCATCGCCAGGAAGTCGGCCTCCAGGTCGGCCGGGTCGGGCACGTCCAGGAATCCGCCCAGCAGCACCGAGGTGATCTTGCGGAGCTCCGCCACGTCCCAGTCGGTGCCGACGCCCCGCGCGTCGCACAGGAAGCGGCCGGTGCACTGGCGCAGCGCCGCGTCCAGCTCCTCGTCGGACTCGTGCTGGTTCTTGCCGTCGGTCAGCAGGATCGCGTGCTTGACGGCGCCCCCCGCGACGGCGTCGTGCCCGGTGAACAGCCGGTCGGCGAGCCTCAGCCACGACCCGATCGCCGTCCCGCCGGCCGCCTCCAGCCGCCCCACCGCGTCCACCGCCGCGCGCCGGGACGCCGCGTCCGCCCGGACGAGCCGCTCCCCCTGCGGGTAGACCATCCGCGGCCGGTTCGCGCCCGCGACCACCGCGAAGTGCACGCCGTCGCGCAGCACGTTCACCGCCGCCCGCGCCGCCCGCTTCGCCGCCGCCATCTTGCCCCGGTACGACATCGACCCGGAGGTGTCGATCATGATGATCTCCGCGGCGGGGGCGCGCCCATCGCCGGGCTCCGGGCCCTGGCCGCCGGACGAGCGCGCCTCCACCGAGACGATCGCGTGCATCTCCCGTCCGCCGGCCGGGAGGTAGGGGTTCTGGTCCACCCGCACGGTGAACTCCGGAAAATCGCTCATCTGCCCCGCTCCCTGCTCGGTCCTGGCGGCGGGTAGCGAAGGACCGCCACCGTCACGTTGTCGTGCCCGCCCGCGTCCAGCGCCGCCCGCACCAGCCGCCGCGCCGCGTCCAGCGGGCCGTCCCGGCCGGTGAGGGCCACGGCCGCGAGGTCGGACGGCTCCGGCAGGTCGTTCCACAGCCCGTCGCTGCACAGCACCACCAGCCCCGGGCCCGTCGGCCGGAACGCCGCCACGTGCGGGTCGAGCGGACCCGCGTCCGCCCCCAGCCAGGCGGTCAGCACGTGCGCCCGCCGGTCGGCCCACGCCTCCTCGGCGCTCATCGCGCCCTGCTCGATCATGGACGAGGCCCACGAGTCGTCGGTGGTCAGCCGGCAGGAGCCCGCCGGCGACAGCCAGTAGGCGCGGCTGTCGCCGACCCAGCCGACGGTGATGCCGCCCTCGTCCACGACGGCCGACACGAACGTGCACGCGGGCGAGGAGTCGGGATCGCCGGGCAGCCCCGCCACGACCTCGCCCGCCCTCGCCGCGGCGTCGCGCATCGCGCCGCGCGGGTCCGCGCCGGCAGGGACGCGGCCCGTCAGCACCTCCAGCGCCGCCTCGGCGGCCAGCCGCGACGCCTCCTCCGACCCGGGCGCCGTCGCGACCCCGTCGCACACCACCGCGCACACGCCCGCGGGAAGCGCCGACAGGGCGAACGCGTCCTCGTTCCGGCTGCGCCGCAGCCCGAGGTCGCTCACCGCCGCCCCGGACCGCCCCGCCTCGGCCTCGACGTGCTCCCGCCCGCTCGGCTGCCGCAGCCCGCACTGATCGCAGTACCCGTCGTCCCCGACGGCGCCGCTCCCGCAGTCCACGCAGGCGCCCCCGGCCGCCGAGCCCTCGTCCCGCGCGGCCTGGGACGGCCGCTCCGGCGGGCGGGCCTGGCGGGGGGCCGGGCCGACCGCGTACGGGGCGTCGCCGGACGCCGGGGCCGGCGAGGCGTGTGGCAGGGCGGTGCCGAGCGGCGGGGTCCTCGGCGTGGTCGGATCGGGGCGCCCGCACTCCTCGCAGAAGCGGTCGCGCTCGTTGACGGGCTCGCCGCAGGTACGGCAGAGCGCGACGGGGGTGTGCTGGTCCGCGTTCATGGTCAGAAGAGCGTCCTCGGGCGGACGGCGTTGGCCCGTTTGACCATCGCGTGGCGGTGCCCGGAGCCGTCGGCGAGCTTGGCGAGCACGCGGTAGACGTCCTCCAGCTTCTTGCGGAGGGCCTGCTCGTCCATGTCGGTGCCGAGGATCTGCTGCCGCACCCCGGCCGGGGTCGTGCCGCGGTCGGCGCGGACCCAGGTCAGCGCCGCCTCCAGCACCTCCGCCGCGAACGCGGCCGACCGCTCGGTGTCCAGGCGCAGGGACGACAGCCGCCGTCCCGCCTCGACGAGCGCGGGCGCGGTCAGCTCGGCGGTGCCGCGCCCCCGGACGGCGGTGGCGACGGCGGCGAGCTGCGCGGCCAGGTAGTGGCTGGAGATGCGGGGGACCGAGTCGAGGACGCGTTCGGCGGACGCGCGGTCGCCCGCCGCGAGCCGGGTGCGGGCGAGCCCGAACGCGGCGCTGACGTGGGTGGGATCGGTGCGCCAGACCGTCTCGTAGTAGTAGCCGGCGGTCGCCGTCTCGCCCAGGGTCTCGTGGCAGAACGCCAGCGCGAGCTTGGGCGCCTGCTCGCCGGGCGCGAGGTCGTACAGGTCGTTGAACACCGCGACGGCCTCGGTGCCGCGACCGCCGGCGAGGGCGCGCGCGCCCCGGTACCAGTCGACGCGCCAGTCGTCCGGGGCCTCGGCGGCGATGTCCTCCAGGAGGTGCGCGGCGCCGTCGAGGTCGCCCAGCTCGATGCGGACGCGCACCAGCGCGAGCCGCACCTCGCGGGACGCGACCGGCGCGGAGGCGAGCGCCGCGGCCAGGTCGGCGGGGTCGCGCGCGGTGAGCCCGGCGAGGAACGCCGCGGCCGGGTCGGAGGCGTACACCAGCGGGACGGGCAGCGCCGCCGCCGCGGCGGCCGGCTCCACCGGCGCCAGGATCGGCGGCGCCCCGCCGTTCCCCCGGACGCCGTCCAGGCCGCCGACGATCTCGGTTCCGGCCGTCTGCTGCTCGGGCCCGAACAGCGGGGACGGCGCGGGGCGGGGGCGCCCGTCCTCGGCCGACAGGACCTCGCGCAGCACGCCGGTGAGCTGCTCGGCCATCTCGGCGGCGCTCTGGAACCGGCGCGCCGGGTCGGGGTGCGTGGCACGGCGCAGCAGCCGGTGGTAGGACTCGTGCCGCTGGAAGAGCGGCACCTCCTCGCGCGGCGGCAGGCTGCGCAGGTGCCGCCCGGTGTAGCCGCGGAACGCGAAGCTCAGCACGGCCAGCGTCCGGCCGACGGTGTAGAGGTCGGAGCTGACCGAGGGGCCCTGCGACCCGATCTCGGGGGCCTGGTAGCCGGGCGTGCCGAAGATCGGGCTGTCCGCGTCGAACGCCCGCCGGACGCCGCCGAGGTCGATCAGCTTGAGCTGCTCCTCGGACTGGATGGCGTTGTCGGGCTTGAAGTCGCAGTACAGCAGCCCGACGCCGTGCAGGTAGCCGAGGGCGCTCAGCACCTCCAGCCCGTAGGCGATGACCTGGCCGAGCGGCAGCGCCGCCTGGTCGCCCTGCGCCTGGCGGGCGCTGAGCAGGATGTCCTTCAGGGAGCGGCCGCCGACGTACTCCATGACGATGTAGCCGGACTCGCCGTGCCGCACGAAGTTGTAGATCTTGACGATGTTGGGGTGCTCGACCTCGGCGAGGAACGCGCGCTCGGCGGTGGCGGCGGCCAGCGAGTCGGCGTCGCCGGTGTCGAGCAGGCCCTTGAGGACGACCCACCGCTCGCTCACGTTGTGGTCGCGGGCCAGGTACACCCAGCCGAGCCCGCCGTGCGCGAGGCAGCCGAGCACCTCGTACTGCCCGCCGATCATCTCGCCGGGCCGGAGCTTCGGGGTGAAGGAGAACGGGTGCCCGCAGTTGCGGCAGAACCCCTCGGTGCGTCCCGGGCGCCCGCCCCGGCTGCGCCCGACCTTCTCGTCGCACTTGCTGCAGAAGCGCCGGTTCTCCGGCACCTCCGGGTTCTCCATGATCGCCGAGGCCGGGTCGCGGGCCGGCACCGGCGGCACCTCGACGAGCCCGGCGCCGAGCATCCCGCGCCTGGCCGAGCCGCTGGAACCCGTCCCGCGGGTGCCGCCGCGCGAGGCCGTCCGCCCGGACCCGACGCTGCCCGACCCGCTCGTCGGCGCGCTGCCGTACGACGAGCCCTGCCCGCTGCGCCCGCTCTGGCCGGACGTGCCCGGCGGCATGCCGACGGGCGGCGCGGGGGTCGCCGGGGTCGTCACCGGCGCCGGCCCGGGGGCGGCGGCCGGAGCCGAGCCCGGGGCCGCCCGTACGCGCCCGGGTGGCCGGGCATGGCGGGGGCGGCCGGACGCACGGGCGCCGCGGTCCGCGCGGGCTGCGCAGGACCGCCGGGCGACGGGCCGATGGGCGCCGGTCCGGTGTGCGACGGGTTGAGCGACACGGCCGGAGGCGGAGGCGCCGCCTGGGGTGCGGACCGGGGCGTCGCCTGAGGCGTCGAGGGCGCCTGGAGGGGCGGCCCCTGCGGGGACGAGTTCGCTGTCGGCGGCGCGGCGGCGGGAGCCATGCCGCAGACGTCGCAGAATCCGTCCGCCTCCACCTCGCCCGTGCAGCCGGGCTGGGTGCATCGGTTCATCGCCGGGTCCCCGTCTCGCTCTCGCACGCCCTGATAGCTCGCTGGTACTCCGCCAGTACCGTCGTCGCCCTGCGCAGGTCGCAGGGCGCCGTCCACAGCACCTCGCGCGCCTCGCCGTACAGCACGGTAAGGCCTTCGTCCTCGGCCAGGCCGAGCCGCGCGGCCTTCGCCCGGTACGCCTCCAGGCGTCCTCGCAGCTCTCCCCGGCGGTCGAGCAGCCCGGCACTGAGACGCAGGTCACCGCGCGCCCGTTCCAGCGCCTGCTCGGCGGCGTGCTCCAGCTCGGCGAAGCGTCCCGCCATCTCCACCCAGCGGCCGGCCTCGCGCAGCCGTTCGAGGGCGGCGAGCCGGTCCCGCAGCGCCGCGCCGAGGCCCCGGGAGGGCTCCGGCAGGTTCGGGGAGTGGATCTTGTCGAGGACCGTCGCGTGGACGTCGTGGGCCCGCCGCTCCGTCTCCTCGACCTCCTCGACGGAGGCCGCGACCCGCGCCACGAGCTCCTCGTAGTCCTCGCGCATCCGGGCGACGCCGGCGAGTTCGTCGCCGAGCGAGGTCAGTATGGCGCAGACGCGGTCAAGGCGGGCGGTGTCGGCCCGGCCGTCCCTGACCAGCGAGAGCGGGTCGGTGCGGACGAGCCGGCCGAGCGCGGTGAGCTCGCGGCCGACCCGGTCCAGCTCCGGATGCCGGGTGCCGTCCAGCGAGTGCGCCAGCCGGGCCGTCCTGCGCCAGCTCTCCTCGGCGTCCTCCAGCGGCTGGAGCAGCGCCGACCACGCGGCGTCGGCGGCGGCGATCTCGCCCGCGACGAACTCGTAGGCGTCCGACATCATCGCGACGGCCTCGTCCAACGTGATGCGGCGCTCCTGCGGGCCGAGCAGCGTCCGGTGCTCCAGCGGGATCTCCCCGTCGGGCAGCTCCACCGACGGGCCCGCCAGCAGCCCGGACAGCTCGGTCAGCGTGGCCGGGTCCGGCCGGGGCGAGCGGTCGCGCAGCTCGCCGGCCGCGTCCAGGACGCGCTGGTAGGCGTCGAACAGCCGCCACAGCGTCGCCAGCCGGGACTGGGCCGCGTCCCAGCGCCGCCAGGTCTCGCCGGTGAGCCGGGCGCCCTTGAGCAGGCGGCCGCCGTCGTGGCGTTCCAGTTCGAGAAGGTTCGCGGCGATGCGGTCGCGCTCGTCCCGCAGCGTGCGCAGGGCATGGTCGACGCCTTCACGGCTCATGGGCGCGGCGGCCCCTGCCCCGCTCTGGTCCAACGTCTGCCCCGCGATCGTCTTCTCCGGTCCCCCCCGAGCATGCCCGCAGAGCCGGTCTGGGAGCACGGACCGGTCCAGTATCGGACGTACGCTCTCATACAAGTGTGATCCGTGACACTAACCGAGACAAGGTGCTTTCCGTCTCGACAGGTCCGCGTCGCGAGACCGCCGCTCTCCGCCGATCCTCACGTGCCCGTACCCTGTGCAGGGGGAACCTCGTTGTCCCTGGTGACGTTACGACAGATACGTCATTTAACGAGAGGAGTGGTGAGTCCGCGGTGTCGGACCCCAGTCATAGACCCGGTGCCCCATGCTGAGCGCGGCGCTGGGAGTTCTCGCGGTGATCGTCCTCACCGCCGCCACCGGATACTTCGTCGCCCAGGAGTTCGCCTACGTCGCTGCCGACCGCGCGACCCTGGAACAGGCCGCCGAGCGCGGCGACACCTCCGCCCGCAGAGCCCTCAAGGTCATCGGCAGGGTCTCCTTCATGCTGTCGGGCGCGCAGCTCGGCATCACGATGACGACCCTGGTCGTCGGCTTCATCGCCAAACCGGCCCTCGCCGAGCTGATCCAGCCCCTGCTGAGCCTGACGGGCATCCCCGAAGGGGCCACGGGCGCGGTCGCCCTCGCCACCGGCTTCGTCCTGGCGACGCTCATCCAGATGCTCCTCGGCGAGCTGTTCCCGAAGAACCTCGCCCTGGCCCGCGCCGAGCAGCTGGCGCGCGTGCTGGCCGCGTCCACCCTCGTCTACCTGACCGTCGCGGGGCCGCTGATCCGGCTGTTCGACCGCGCGGCGGAGCGGCTGCTGCGCGCCGTGGGCGTCGAGCCCGTCGAGGAGCTCCACAGCGGCGCGACGCTTGAGGAGCTCGGCGACATCATCGGCAAGTCCCACAGCGCCGGGCACCTGCCCGCCGACCTGTCCGGCCTGCTCGACCGCGCCCTGTCGTTCGGCGACCTCACGGCCGACGAGGTCATGGTGCCGCGCCCGCACGTCCGCGCGCTGCCCGCGACCGCGCCCCTCGCCGACCTGGTCGCGCTGATCCGCGAGACCGGGCACAGCGCCTACCCGGTCTACGGGACGGAGGTCGACGACGTGGTCGGCGTCGCGGGCGTCCGCGAGGTCGCCGACGACGCGCTCGACCCGTCCACCCCGATCGGGTCCGTCGCCCGGCCCGCGCTGCTGGTGCCCGGCAGCCAGCCGCTGTACGGCGTCATCGAGCACATGCGCGACTCCGGCGAGGAGTTCGCCTGCGTCGTGGACGAGTACGGCGGGCTCGCCGGAATCCTCACCTTCGAGGACGTCGCCGAGGAGCTCGTCGGAGAGATCGCCGACGAGACCGACGGCCCCGAGGACGCCCCGACGTCCGGGCCCGACGGGTCCTGGCTGGTCGACGCCGGCATGCGCATCGACGAGGTCGGCCGCCTCACCGGCCTCGACCTGCCCGAGGGCGACGCCTACGACACCCTCGGCGGGCTCGTGATGGCGGAGCTGCGCCGGCTTCCGAGCCCCGGCGACCGCCTCACCGTCGACCTCGACGGCGGCGCCGTCGAGCTGGAGGTCGTGAGCGTGGCCCGCCGGGTCGCCGAGAAGATCCTGATCCGCGCGGCCGCGCCCGCGGACGTCCCGTCCGGCGAGGAGGAGGTCGCGTGGACCCGCTGACCTCGCTGCTGGTCACCGCCGCGCTGCTGCTCGGCAACGGCTTCTTCGTCGCCGCCGAGTTCGCGCTGGTCGCGGCCAACCGCCCGCAGCTCGAACGCGCCGCCGCGAAGGGCAGCCGCCCCGCGGTCGCCGCCGTCGCGGGCGTCCGCGAGCTGTCCCTGATGCTCGCCGGCGCGCAGTTCGGCATCACGATGTGCTCGCTCGGCCTCGCCATCGTCACCGAGCCCGCGTTCGAGCACTTCCTCGAACCGCCGCTGCACGCGCTCGGCGTCCCGGAGGCGGGCTCCAAGGCCGTCGCGCTCGGCTGCGCCCTCGCCGTCGTGACGTTCCTTCACATGGTCGTCGGCGAGATGGCCCCGAAGTCGTGGGCGATCGCGCACCCGGAGCGGTCGGCGATGATCCTCGCCCTGCCGTTCCGCGCGTTCGCGAAGGTGTCCCGCCCGATCCTGTCGGCGCTGAACGCGGTGACCAACGCCCTGCTGCGGCTCATCCGCGTCACGCCGAAGGACGAGCTGGACAGCCACACCGACCCGGCGCGCCTCAGCCACCTGGTCGGCGAGTCCCGCCGCCTCGGCCTCATCGGCCTCCGCGACCACGAGCTGCTGCACCGGGCGATCTCCGCGCGGGAGGCCACGGTCGGGCACCTCGTCGTGCCCGCCACGTCCGTCACCACGATCGACGCGGACGCGACCGCCGCGCAGATCCGCCGGACCGCCACGGCCAGCGGCCACAGCCGCCTCCTGGTCCGCGACCTGGACGGCGCGATGACGGGGATCGTCCACGTCCGGGCCGCGATCATCGAGCCGGGCGACGAGCGCCGCGCGGGCGAGCTGGCGCACCCGGCCCCCGTCCTCACGGCGAAGACGACCGTGCTGGACGCGGTCAGCCGCATGCGCCGCGGCCGCGCCCAGCTCGCCGTGGTCAACGACGACCGCGACGAGTTCGCCGGCATCGTCACCCTCGACGATCTCCTGGCGGAGCTTCTGGCCACCAACCCGCACTGACACAGGCCGCGTACCTGCGACGACACCGCAGGTGTCGAGATGCTGCAACGGGTTTTCCGGTCCATCATCGGAGGATGAGCGGACACGGGCACGGCCACGGTCACTCGCGGAGGGGGCGCCTCGCCCACCTCGTGCGCCCGCACTCGCACGAGGCGGCCGACAAGGTGGACTCGGCCATGGAGGCGAGCGCCCAGGGCATGCGCGCCCTGTGGATCTCCCTGGCCGCCCTGGGCGCGACCACGGCCCTGCAAGCCGCCGTGGTCGCGTTCACCGGCTCGGTTGCGCTCCTGGGCGACACGCTCCACAACGCCGCCGACGCGCTGACGGCCGTCCCGCTGGGCATCGCGTTCCTGCTCGGCCGCCGCCCGCCGTCCCGCCGGTACACCTACGGGTACGGGCGCGCCGAGGACCTCGCGGGCGTCGCCATCGTCCTGGCCATCGCCGCGTCCTGCGCCGCCGCCGGGTACGCCGCCGTCCAGCGCCTGGCCCATCCACAGCCTGTGGACCACGTCGCCGCCGTCGCGGGCGCCGCGCTGGTCGGCTTCCTGGGCAACGAACTGGTGGCCCGCTACCGCATCCGCATCGGCCGCCGCATCGGCTCCGCCGCGCTCGTCGCCGACGGCCTCCACGCCCGCACGGACGGCTTCGCCTCCCTGGCCGTCCTCTTGGGCGCCGCCGGTGTCGGCCTAGGCGCTCCCTGGGCCGACCCTGTCGTCGGCCTCCTCATCACGGCGGCGATCCTGACCGTCCTGTGGCAGACGGCACGGGAGGTCTGGCGCCGCCTCATGGACGCCGTGGACCCCGCCCTGGTCGACCAGGCCGAAGCCGCCCTCTCCGCCACGCCCGGCGTCCTGGCCGTGGGCGGCGTCCGCCTCCGCTGGATCGGCCACAGCCTGCGCGCCGAGTGCGACGTGGTCGTCGACCCCGCGTCCACCGTCGTCCGCGCCCACCGGATCGCCGTGGACGCCGAGCACAGCCTCCTGCACGCCCTCCCCCGCCTCACCGGCGCCGTGGTCCACCCCGACCCCGAACCCCGGCCCGGTGAAGATCATCACGCCGCCCTGGCGGGACACCGCTGACTCTGCGGCCTGTGAGACGTTAGTCCGGAGCAGAAGGGGAACATACTGGCCCCGGACGATCGATCTGGGACGGGATGGCGTCGTGAACCAGCCTTCGGAAACCAACGGACCCGACGAGAACACCGGACCCGACGAGAACACCGGACCCTCCTACGTCCCGGACTCCGACCTCCCCACGGTGACCGTCCCCCTCCCGTCCGTGGACGAGCAGCCTTCGCCCGCCGAAGCCACCCAGGCCCTCCCGGTCGTCCCACCCGCCGAGCCGCCTGGAACCGACACGACCCCGGGCGCCTCCGAACGAGCGGAGGACCCCGCAGGCGGCATGGCCACGCCGGAGACCGCGGAGGACGACCTGCCCCCCGGCCCCGCACCCACCGCGGAGACGACGGCCGTCGATCTGCCAGACCTCAGCGCGCTGGAGCCGGAGCCGCCCCAGCACACCCCGCTGGAAGAGCCGGGCAAAGGGGAGAACACCGCTACCGGTGCGGCCCCCACCGCCGACGCGACCCGCACGCAGGAACTACCCGAGGCGACACCCCCGGCCACGGTCCAGGCCGACAGCGGCGCGGCCCAGACGACCGACGAACAGCCCACCGACGACACACCGATCGCGGGGACGACGCAACACGTCCCGCCACCCGAGGCAGCACCCCCAGTTGCAGAGCAGGCCGGCGATGACGCGGCCGACACATCGGTCGCGGAGAGGGCGCAGGACGTCCTGGCGGAGGACGTGGAGTTCGCGTCCGGCACGGCCGCTCTTGGACCGGTCGTGGACGAGCAGCCGGCCAGTGGCGCCGCCGCCGAGACGACCGCCGGCGAAGCCGCGCACGCCGGACCGCCCGCTGTCGGTCCCACCGACACCGAGCACGAGCCGTCCGAGTCGGTACCGGCCGTCGATGACCGGGTCGACGCCGGCACGGACCTGACGGTCGACGAACCGCCTGCGGACGACGCGGTACCGGTCGTCGCCGAGGGTGCGGGAGCCGGGCAGGCCCTGGTCGCTCCGGAGCCGGGCGCGGGCGAGGAGTCCGGCGGTCACGTGCCCGGCGAGGGTGTCGCGGGTGAGGCGCTCGATCCTCGGGCGGGGCTGGGGACGGTGCCGATCGAGGTGGCCGAGCCGACGCCTCCGTTGGGGACGGATGCGGGCGAAGCGGGCTGGCGTGAGCTGGTCGAGAGCGTCTACGGGCCGCTGAGCGAGTTCTACGAGGGGATCGACGCGCGGCTGCGGGAGGTGCCCGAGGACGTCCCGCCCGTGGGGTGGGCGCCGTATGTCGCGGCCATCCGGGCGCTCCGGGACGGTCGGGTCGCGGGGGAGTGGGACGCGCTCGCCCGGTTCCTGGTGGCGCCCGGAACGCTGGAAGGCGCCGAGGGGCCGCGGCTCGTCCAGGTGGACGAGGGTGACGACGCGCGGGTCGTCCGTGACGTGGTCAAGGAGCTCACGGAGGCGGACGGGCGGGCCCTGCTGATCGCCCCCACCCCGGAGAAGGCCGCCGACCTGCTGCGCGGCATGGAGGGCGACCCCGACGTCTTCTCGCTGCTGATCGAGACGCAGCCGGAGACGGCGGAGGCGCGGTCGGTGCGGACGTGGTCGCTGCCGCCCGTCGAGGAGCCGCCCGCCGAGGAGCCGCCCGCCGAGCAGGCGCCGCCGCCGCTGCGGGAGCCGGGCTCCAACGGGACGGTGGAGTTCAAGCCCGTCGTCGGCGCGCTCCCGGAGCCGGCGGCCGCGGTGACCAGGGCCGAGCAGCTGCCCACGCTGCCGTCCGCGGAGCCCGCGGAGCCCGCGGAGGGGCCGTCGGCGCCGGAGGCAGGGCCGTCGGCGCCGGAGGCAGGGCCGTCGGCGCCGGAGGCAGGGCCGTCGGCGCCGGAGGCGCGGGTGCGGTCGGCCGCGCTCCGTCCGGTCGGCGAGGCGTGGCGGCTGTCGTGGCAGACGGAGGCGCGGCTGCTGCAGCGCGGGTTGATGTCGCTGGAGCAGTGGCCTCGGGACGCGGCGGAGCTCCAGTCCGTCCAGGCCGAGAACGTGCGGCGGGCCGAGGAGCTGGAGGCGGAGAAGGCCGGTCTGGCCCGCGCGATCGAGGAGGCGCGGGAGGCGGCGGCGGGCGCGGAGGAGGCGGCGGCCGGAGCCGACGCCGAGGCGGAGCGGCTCTCCGGCGTCCAGGAGGAGGCCGAGGGGGAGCTGGCGGGGCCGCGGGCCGAGGCGGAGCGCCTGCAGGCCGCCGCGGACGAGGCGGGCGCCGAGGCGGCCGCGCGGACGCGGACCGCCGACGCCACCTACGCGCGGTGCGTCCAGATCGACGAGCGGGCCAAGACGGCGCAGGCGGAGTTGCAGGGGGCGCGGCAGGCGGAGGCGTCCCTCACCGACGAGCTGGCGCGGGCGCGGGAGGCGCTGCCCGGCGCGGCCGAGGAGGCGCACCGGCTGACGGCGGCCGACGCCGACGCCGCGGCGGAGGGGCACGCCGCCTACTACCGGCTGGTGTCGGCGGAGTCGGCGCTGTCCGCGCTGCGCCGCAAGATGACGCTCGGGCAGCGGCTGCACGTGGCGTCGCCGCCGTCGGAGCTGCGCGGCCTCCGCGAAGAGGCCAAGGCCCGGACGCGGGAGGCGGACGAGGCGGCGACGCGGGCGCGGGAGGCCAAGGAGGCGGCGGAGCACGCGGAGCGGGTGCGGCGCGGGCTGGCGTCGTTCGTGTCCGAGGGCGGGGCGCGGCTGAAGGCGGCGCAGGAGGCCCAGGAGCGGCTCGGGACGGAGCTGACCTGGCTCGCCACGGAGCGGGAGAAGGTCGGCGCCGAGCACCAGGAGCAGGCGCGGCAGGCGTCGGAGGCGGTCGAGCGGGCCACCGAGGCGAGCCTGCGGGCCCGCGCGGCGCACCAGGTCGCGCTGGCGATCGAGGAGCGGGTGAGCACCGCGCGGACGTCCCGCGAGGCGGCGCTCGCGGCGGCGGCGCGGGCCCGGTCGGACGCGGCGGCCGCCACGGCCCGCGCGGCGCAGACCGGGGCAGAGCTGGCGCGCCGCACCGAGGAGGCCGCGGCGGAGATCGCCGCGCGGGAGGCCGAACTGGAGACGGTGGCGGCGGCCGAGGGGCGGTCGCGGGAGAACGTCCTGGAGATCTGCGGCGCCGACCCCGCCGACGCCCCGGAGGCCGTCCCCGCGCACCAGCGCCGCGCGATGGCCCGGATCGAGGAGCTCACCGGCTACCTGGAGGGCGGCCGGGCGGCGGGGAGCGAGGTCCTGCTCCGCACCGCCGACCTCGTCGTCGGGACGCCCGCGGGCGCCGGCCTGACCGTCCGCGACGAGGAGTTCGACGCGCTGATCGTCGCGGACGCGGGGACGGTGACCGACGGGGAGTTCCTCGTCGGGGCCGTCCGGGCGCGCCGCTGGATCCTCGTGGGGACGGCCGGGTCGCGCCCGCCGGGCTACCGGGAGTACGCGGGCGCTCCGTCCGGGCGGCTGGAGCTGAGCCCGTTCGAGCGCGCCTCGACGGCCGCGCCCGGCCTGGTGACCTAGTCCCGGTCCCTGTCGTCGTCGGGGAGGAGGACGTGGAGCACCCAGCCGACGACGCCGACGACGATCGCGCCCCAGAAGGCCGGCCAGAACCCGGCCACGTGGAACGGCAGGTCGAGCCCCTCCGCCAGCTCGCTCGTCAGCCAGAGCAGCAGCGCGTTCACGACGAGCCCGATGAGCCCGAGCGTGATGACGTAGAAGGCGCAGCCGAGGGTCTTGATGATCGGCTTGAGGACGGCGTTGACCAGTCCGAAGATGACGGCGACCGCGACCAGCGTGAGGATCCGCCGGGCGGTGGTCTGGTCGCCGAGCGTGATGCCGTCGATCAGGACCGTGGCGACCCACAGGGCCACCGCGGTGGCGCCGACCTTGAGAAGTATTCGCACGCCACGCATCATGCTGGCCGGGGACCGGCCGTGTCATCCCACTGCGAGGCGATCCGGGCCGACGGCGCCGTCATCACCCCGGATGACCCGGCCGGTGCCGGGTCCTACTCGGCGCGGTCGAAGAACGGGGAGTTGGCGGCGGGCTGCGGGCGGGTGCCGGGCCTTCCCCCCGCGCGGACGCCCTGCACGGCGGGCTCGCGGGGCGCGGCGTCCCGGCGGGGCGCGCCCTGCCGGGCGCGGGCCAGCTCGCGCTCCAGGCGGCGCTTCTCCATCTCCAGGGTGGTCAGGGACTCCTCGTGCTCCTCGCGCAGGTCGCGCAGGTCGCGGCGGTTGCGGATGCGGCGGGCGGCGCCCTGGAAGACGAGCGCCATGCCGACGAGGAAGAAGAAGGCCACGCCCGCGCCGGAGAGGAACACCTGCCATTCGCTGCTCAGGCCCGGGACGGTCTGGTCGAAGACGACGAGGTTCGCCGGGCCGGTGTTGTCCATGACGACGCCGGCGCCGACCGTGATGGCGGCCGCGACCAGGAGAAAACCGATGAACACCATGGTCAGATCTCCTCTGCAGTGACTCCGGAGGGGGAACGGAGGCCCCCACCATGCCAGACCGAAAGTCGATCATGTCGCATTCGTCGGATAAATGCTGGTCAGAGGCATTCGTCCGAACTGACCGCGCCGGGTTCCGATCTGATCGCGGCGGGTAGTGACGGGACGTCGCGACGAGATCCGTGGAGGGCCCATGTCCGTGCAGGCCATCGTGTTCGACCTGGACGGCGTCCTGATCGACTCCGAGCCGGTGTGGGAGGAGGTGCGGCGCGGCTACGTCGCCGAGCGCGGCGGCCGCTGGCTGCCGGACACCCAGGACCGGCTCATGGGCATGAGCACCGAGGAGTGGGCGGACTACATCGCCTCCGACCTCGTCGACGGCGTCACGGCCGAGCAGGTCGCCTACGAGGTCATCGACCTCATGTCGCAGCGGTACGAGGACGGGCCGCCGCTGCTGCCCGGCGCCGAGGACGCCGTCCGCCGGATGGCCGGCTACCGCCCGCTGGGGCTGGCCAGCTCGTCCCCGCGCGCCCTGATCGACCTCGTGCTCGGGCAGCTCGGGGTGGAGGGCCTCTTCCGCGCCACCCTGTCGACCGAGGAGGTCGACAGCGGCAAGCCGGCCCCGGACGGCTACCTCACCGTCGCGGCGCGGCTGCGGGTCGCGGCGCGGGACTGCGTCGCCGTCGAGGACTCCAGCAACGGGCTGCGGTCCGCGCACGCGGCGGGGATGTCGGTGATCGCGATCCCGCGCCCGGCGCACCCGCCCGCGTCCGACGCGCTGGCCCTGGCCGCGCACGTCGCGGACGGCCTCGACGAGCTGACCCCCGAGCTCGCGGAGGCGGTCGTCCACAGGTGAAGGTTCGGGGGACGGGTGTCCGCGGCGGTTCGTAGTATGGCCCGGTGACTTCCCCTGAGACCCCGGAGACCCTCGACACCCTGCGGCGCGTGTTCGGCTACGACGCCTTCCGGGACGGCCAGCGGGAGATCATCGAGCACGTGGTCGCCGGCGGGGACGCCCTCGTCCTCATGCCGACCGGCGGCGGCAAGTCGCTGTGCTACCAGATCCCGGCGCTCGTCCGGAAGGGCACCGGCGTCGTCGTCTCGCCCCTCATCGCCCTCATGCAGGACCAGGTCGACGCGCTGCGCGCCCTCGGCGTCCGCGCGGGCTTCCTCAACTCCACCCAGGACTTCGACGAGCGCCGCGTCGTCGAGGCCCAGTTCACGGCGGGCGAGCTCGACCTGCTGTACCTGGCGCCCGAGCGGCTGAAGCTCGCCGCGACCGTCGAGCTGCTCGACCGGGGCGACGTCTCCCTGTTCGCGATCGACGAGGCGCACTGCGTCTCGCAGTGGGGGCACGACTTCCGCCCCGACTACCTGACGCTGTCCGGCCTGCACGAGCGCTGGCCCGAGATCCCCCGCATCGCGCTGACCGCGACCGCCACCGAGGCCACCCGAGGCGAGATCGCGTCCCGCCTCCGGCTCGAGCGGGCACGCCACTTCGTGGCGAGCTTCGACCGTCCCAACATCCAGTACCGGATCGAGCCGAAGACCGACGCCAAGCGCCAGCTCCTGCGCCTGATCCAGAGCGAGCACAAGGGCGACGCGGGCATCGTCTACTGCCTGTCCCGCAACTCGGTGGAGAAGCACGCGGCGTTCCTGAGCGAGAACGGCATCGAGGCCCTCCCCTACCACGCCGGCCTCGACGCCGAGATCCGCGCGGCGAACCAGGCGCGCTTCCTCCGCGAGGACGGCCTCGTCATGGTCGCGACCATCGCCTTCGGCATGGGCATCGACAAGCCCGACGTCCGCTTCGTCGCGCACCTCGACCTGCCCAAGTCCGTCGAGGGCTACTACCAGGAGACGGGCCGCGCCGGACGCGACGGCCTCCCGTCCACCGCCTGGCTCGCCTACGGCCTCCAGGACGTCGTCAACCTGCGCAAGATGATCGACGGCGGCGAGGGCGACGCCGCGCACCGCCGCCGCCAGGGCCTGCACCTCGACTCCATGCTCGCCCTCTGCGAGACCGTCGAATGCCGCCGCGCCCAGCTGCTGAACTACTTCGGCCAGTCCGGCGAGTCCTGCGGCAACTGCGACACCTGCCTCACGCCCCCCGAGACGTGGGACGCGACCGTCCCCGCCCAGAAGGTCCTGTCGACCGTGGTCCGGCTCGACCGCGAGCGGCGCCAGAAGTTCGGCGCGGGCCACATCGTCGACATCCTCCTCGGCAAGAAGAACGCGAAGGTCATCCAGTTCGACCACGACTCGCTGAAGGTCTTCGGCATCGGCGCCGATCTGCGCGACGTCGAATGGCGCGGCGTCGTCCGCCAGCTCCTCGCGCAGGGCCTGATCGCCGTGGAGAGCAACCACGGCACGCTCGTCCTGACCGACGAGAGCGCCGGCGTGCTGCGCGGCGAGCGCAAGGTGATGATGCGCCGCGAGGCCGAACGCCCCGCCGCGAAGGCGGCGAAGACCGCCAAGGCGGCCAAGGCCCAGGTCGAGCTCCCCGCCGAGGCGATGCCGATCTTCGAACGCCTCCGCGCCTGGCGCGCCGCGACCGCCAAGGAGCAGGGCGTCCCCGCCTACGTCATCTTCCACGACGCCACCCTGCGCGAGATCGCCACCGCCCTCCCCACCTCCCTGGCGGAGCTGGGCCGCGTCAACGGCGTGGGCGAGAACAAACTCGCCAAGTACGGCGACCAGGTCCTCGAAACCCTGGCCTCGGAGTAGGGGCGACCGACGACGACCGCCACGGCCTAGGTATCGCCGTCAAGGCCGGCCATCAGCTCCCGGCGGTCGCTGGAACGCGTCCACGCGACAACCCGCGTGACGCCTGCCCGCTGGAGGGCTCGGACCGGACACGGTCGCCACACGGCGGTGTCACCCTCCGTGGGATCGACATATCTTTACTCTGTGTTATCAGTTGATTACCATGTGCACATGACACGCATGAACAAGATCGCCATCGGCGGGGTGCTCGCCGTCGCGTCGCTCTCCCCCGGCCTCCCGGCGGTGGCGCACGCCGCGACTCCGGCGGCGCCCCACGACAGGGCGGCCACCCCGGCCGAGCGGACCGCGCTCGCAGCGTGGAGCGTGCGGTGGCGGGCCAAGATATCGGCGGACTACTTCAAGGGCCACAGCTACCGGTGGGTGTCCCAGCCCTTCATCGCCAGGGGACGTCTCCAAGGCCGGTTCATCTGCTGGAACAACAGGGACGGCGGCACGATGCGGCTTCAGATCGTGAGGGAGAACGGCCAGATCCTCCGCGACACCGGCGCCCGGCCGTGCGACTGGCACTGGCACTCCACCGCCGCTCTCAGATTCAAGCGCTCCGGCATCGTCCGCTTCCGCCTCGAAGCCGGACGCCCCGCCCACACCACCACGGTCCAAGCCCGTGTCTCCCGTTGACCCGACCACGGGAACCACAGACCAGCGGAGCGCGAGTGTTGCTCGCCCGGGCACGAGCTGGACCTGTGCGGGCACGAGCTGGACCTGTGCGGGCACGAGCTGGACTCGCGTCGCCTCAGGCCGGAGGGTCGGGGCGGAGGGTCGGGGCGGCGGTTTCTCAGCTGCGCGGCCGGGCGTGCGGGGCCTCGTGCTAATCGGGGTGGTGCTCGGCGGGGTTCGGGGAACTCTCAGGGTTCTCCCAGGATTCCGCGTGGCCTTCTGCCAGGCGCGGCCGCTTACATGTCCGGTATGCGAAACAACCGGAAGACGATCGCGGCCGGGGCCGGCGCCGCCGGGCTCCTCGGGCTCGGGCTCTACTTCTCCGTTCCCGCATTCGCCGACGACCCCGCGCCCTCGCCCTCTCCCACGGCGCACGGGGGCAAGGGGCACCCCGGCAAGGGGCACCCATTCCGCCGGGCGCACGCGCTGCGCGGTGTTCACGGCGAGGCCACCGTCAAGCGCAAGGACGGGTTCCACCTCGCGACCTGGCAGCGCGGCAAGATCACGGCGGTCTCGGCGACCGGGGTGACCGTCCGCAGCGACGACGGCGTCTCCTGGACGTGGACGGCCGACGGCAAGACCCATGTCCGCAAGAACGGCGAGAAGTCGTCCCTCAAGGGTCTGGCCGGCGGCGACCAGGTGCTCGTCGCCGGGGAGCGCTCCGGCGGCACCCGGACCGCGCGCCTGATCCGCGCCCCCAAGCACCGCTAGTCCGCCGGCGCCCGCCATGCCGGGTAGTTTCGGGCGGGTGAGTCCGACATGCGGGAGCGAAGCCGGCGTGGGAGCGAGCTGCGGGAGCCGATGAGCGAGACCCGGCGGGTCCTCGTCGTGGACGACGAGGCCAACATCCGTGACCTCATCGAGGTCGCGCTGCGCTTCCACGGCTTCGCGACCGCCACCGCCGGCACGGGCGGGGAGGCGCTCGGGGCCGTCCGCGAGGCGCGGCCCGACCTCGTCCTGCTGGACGTCATGCTGCCCGACCTGGACGGCTTCGAGGTGTGCCGGCGGCTGCGCGCGGACGGCGAACAGGTTCCCGTGATCTTCCTGACCGCGCGGGACACGCCGTCCGACACCGTCACGGGCCTCACGCTCGGCGGTGATGACTACGTCACCAAGCCGTTCTCGATCGAGGCGCTGATCGCCCGGGTGCGGGCCGTCCTGCGCCGGACGGCCGCGCCGGAGCCGTCCGCCGGGCCCGTGCTGCGCGTCGCCGACCTCGAACTCGACGAGGCGCACTGGACGGTGCGGCGCGGCGGCGTCCCCGTCGAGCTGTCCCCGACCGAGTTCCGGCTCCTCGCCCACCTGATGCGCAACGCGGGCATGGTGCTCTCGCGCGCCCAGCTCCTCGACGGCGTGTGGGGCTGGGACCACGGGAACCCGCAGGTCGTCGAGACCTACATCAGCTACCTGCGCCGCAAGCTGGACCCGCTCGGCACCCCGCTGATCCACACCCAGCGCGGGGTGGGCTACGCGCTGCGGCCATGACGCTCAACGCCCGGCTCCTCACCGGCCTGCTCGCGGTCACCGCCGCCGGGCTGGCGATCATGGGCCTGGTCAGCGCGCTCGTCCTGAACGGGTACCTGATGCACCGCGTGGACGGCCAGCTCCAGGCCACCCGCGACCGCGCGTTGGCGCGCCTCCTGCGCCCCGGCCTGCCGGAGCAGGGCGTCGCCCCCGCCCAGTTCGTGGTGCTGGCCGTCGGGCCGGCGGGGCGGGTCCGCGTCCTCAGCGGCGAGGCGCCCGCGCCCGAGCGGGCCGTCCACGAGGTGCGGCGGCTGGGAGGGGACGAGCTGGCCGCCCGCGCACGCGACCTCGAACCGTTCTCCCTCCCCGGGCTCCGCGCGGTGGCGCGTCCCTGGCGGAACGGCGTCGTCGTCGTGGCGTCCCCCCTCACCGAGATCCACGCGGCCGTCCGCAACCTCGTGCTGTCCGAGATCGCCACGGCCGCCCTGCTGCTCGCGGTCCTGCTGGTGCTCGGCCGGTGGCTCATCCGCCGCGGCCTGCTGCCGCTGGACCGGATGGCCGCCACGGCGCACGCCATCACCGCGGGCGGCGACCTGCGCGCCCGCATGCCCGGCCCCGGGCAGCGCACGGAGACGGCCCGCCTCGCGTCCGCCGTCAACGTGATGCTGGAGCGGATCGAGCAGGCGTTCTGGGCGCGCAGCCGCTCCGAGGCCCGCGTCCGCGAGTTCGCCGCCGACGCGTCCCACGAGCTGCGCACGCCGCTCACGGCCATCCAGGGCTACGCGGAGCTGTACCGGCACGGCGCGCTCGGGCCGGACGAGCTGCCGGGCGCGATGCGCCGCGTCGAGGAGGAGGCCCGCAGGATGAACAGTCTCGTCACCGACCTCCTCGAACTCGCCCGTCTCGACCGCGAGGCGTCTCTGCACCCCGTCCGCACCGACCTCGTCGCCCTCGCCCGGGACGCCGTGGCCGACGCGACCGCGGCCGCCCCCGACCGTCCCATCGTGCTGGACTCCCCCGACACTCTGGCCGCGACCGTCGACGAGGCCCGCATCCGCCAGGTGTTCGCGAACCTCCTGGCCAACGTGCGGGCCCACACACCCCCCGGAACGTCCACGACCATCCGTCTGGCGCCGGGCCTGATCGAGGTCGCGGACGAGGGGCCGGGCATGTCCCCGGAGGACGCCGCCCGCGCCTTCGAACGCTTCCACCGCGGCACGCAGGGCGGAACCGGCCTCGGCCTTCCCATCGTCGCCGCCATCGCCGCCGCCCATGGCGGACGCGCCGAACTCCTCTCCGAACCGGCCAAGGGGACGATCGTCCGCATCACGCTCGGTTCCCACTGAGCGGGACATCCCGGTGCCGCCGAGGACGCCGTCCTGCACAGTCCGAAGGTCGGCTCCCCGAAGCGAAGGAACCGCGGCATGGCGGGCTGGAGTCATCGGTACGCGCGAATCAACGACCTGGACGTCCACTACGTGGAGCAGGGCGAGGGGCCGCTCGTCGTCCTCCTGCACGGCTTCCCGCACATCTGGTTCAGCTGGCGCCACCAGATCGGGCCGATCGCCCGCGCGGGGTTCCGCGTCGTCGTGCCCGACATGCGCGGCATGGGGCACACCAGCGGCCCCCGGGACCACCGCGAGTACGGCGTCGACCGGATCGTGGGCGACCTCACCGGCCTCCTCGACCACCTCGGCGAGCAGAAGGCCGTCTTCGGCGGGCTCGACTTCGGCCTGTTCGCCGCCTACGACCTCGCCCACCACCATCCGGACCGCGTCGCCGCGATCATCGGCCTGGAGAACCCGTTCTTCACCCCGAGCGACGAGTCGCCCCTGACGCTCGCCGCCCGCCAGGCCAGGCGGCATTTCAACCACATCCACTACTTCGTCGAGCCCGGCGCCGCCGACCGCGACCTCGCCCTCGCGCCCCGCGAGTTCCTGCGCAAGGTCTTCTACGCGCTTTCCAGCGATTACCACTACCTCGACGTCTGGCGGCAACCCCCGGGCACGTCCTATGTCGACGCGCTCCCCGAGACGCCGCCGCTCCCCTGGACGTGGCTGACCGAGCCGGAGCTGGAGTTCTACGTCGACGCCTACAGCCGCAGCGGCTTCACCGGCGGGCTCAACTGGTACCGGGCGATGGACCTGTCCTGGGAGTACCGCAAGTCCTACGGCGGCCGGAAGAACCCCGTCCCGTTCTACTTCATCGGCAGCGAGCAGGACGCCGACCTGGAGGGCTGGCACGGCGACGACCCCCTGGGCAGGCTCGGCGACCACCACGCCGACGTCCGCGGCGTCCGGATGATCAAGCAGGCCGGCCACATGATGCAGATGGAGAGGCCCGCCGAGACCACGGCGGCGATGCTCGGATTCCTCACGGGGAGCGACAGGTGAGCCTGACCGAAGACCGGGTCGTCGTGGTCACCGGCGCCAGCCGCGGCGCCGGCAAGGGCATCGCGCTGGCCCTCGGCGCGACCGGCGCGACGGTGTACGTGACGGGACGGACCCGGTCCGAGGGCGATGCCGACCTCCCGGGCACGGTCCTCGCGACGGCCGAGGAGATCGACGCCCGCGGCGGCACCGGCGTGCCCGTGATCTGCGACCATTCCGACGACGCGCAGGTCGCGGACCTGTTCGAGCGGATCGGACGCGAGCACGGCAGGCTGGACGTCCTCGTCAACAACGCGTTCACGATCCCGGACGGCCTCACCCGCGAGGGACCGTTCTGGGAGAAGCCGCTGGCGCTCCAGAGCATGTTCGACGTGGGAATGCGCTCCGCCTACGTGGCCGGCTACTACGCCGCTCCGCTCCTGGTCAGGAACAATGCGGGCCTCGTCGTCAACACCTCTTCCTTCGGCGGACGCTGCTACATGCACGGCCCGGCCTACGGGGCGGGAAAAGCCGCCGTCGACAAGATGGCGCACGACATGGCGGTCGACTTCCAGCCCTACAACGTCGCCGTCATCTCGCTGTGGATGGGCCTGCTGAAGACCGAACGGAACAGGGCGCTCTTCGAGGGCGTCCCCGAGCGGTACAGGTCGTTCGCCGCGGGTGCGGAGTCCGCCGAGTTCAGCGGACGGGTGATCGACGCGCTCGCCCGGCATCCGGAGCTCATGCGCTGGAGCGGGCAGGTGCACATCGGGGCCGAACTCGGCGCCGAACTGGGCGTGGTGGACGTCGACGGAAGCAGCCCCCGGTCCCATCGCGGGCACCTCGGCGACCCGCCCGTCTTCAACCCGGCCGTCGTCAAGTAGTCGGCAACGCCTTCACCAAGGCTCGCCCGCCCCACCGGTCGGCGATTCAATCGGACTTCCTTGTTCAGCTCGCATATCTCCCGCGCGACGAAAAAGGTTGAACATGTCGGGGGGCGATGCGACGTCCCCATCGTCGCAGTGACCGCAATTAGTGGAGATACGCCGGAATTGCCCCAAGAAAGGGCACCTGACCTGCCGCGCGGGCGGAGTTATGATCCGAAACAGGGCCGAGGAGATAACGGTCCCATCCGGGACGCCCGGACGTCCGTTGTCCGCATTCCTTCGTCCATCCCTGTCCGGCCGAGACCGAGCGAGACAGGGCGATGGGACTCCAGCGAGGAGGCACCATGACCCACGTCGAGCAAGAGTCCGCCCCGCGCACTCCGTCGGCGATCGCCGATCCGGCGCCCCTGGGCCTGGCGGCCTTCGCCCTGACCACGTTCCTTCTGTCGGCCAAGAACGCCTCCTGGACCAACGGCACCGACGCCTGGCTGGGCTACGCCCTCGCCTACGGCGGCATCGTCCAGATCCTGGCCGGCATGTGGGAGTTCCGCCATCGCAACGTGTTCGGCGCCACGTTCTTCTCGTCCTACGGCGCCTTCTGGCTCGGCCTCGGCCTGTACGCCGTCCTGATCGCGGGTGGGGCGACCCCCGCCCAGGAGGCCAACGACCTCGGCTGGATCCTCCTCGCCTTCGCGATCTTCAACACCTACATGATGCTCTGGGCGAGCCAGATCAACCAGGCCCTCCTGGCGGTCCTCGTCGCCCTGGAGGCCACGGAGATCATCCTGTTCATCGGGAACTTCGCCACCAGCGAGACCACGGTCAAGATCGGCGGCTACCTCGGCGTCCTCACCGCGATCTGCGCCTGGTACGCCTCCGCCGCCGGGCTCATCAACGGCATGACGGGCCACACCTTCCTCGGCGTCGGCAAGCCCCTGAAGGCCCTGACCGCCCGTTCCGGCTCCTCTCCGCGCTGAACCCGGCGGGCCGCCTCGCGGGGACGGCGGCGCTAGGGTGAGTCCGTGACCCCCCGTCCGGAAGATTCGGCGCGCCTCGTCGGCGAGGACGACCGCGACACCGCCGCGAAGCGCCTGCAGGACGCGTACGCCACGGGACACCTGACGCGCGAGGAGATGGACGAGCGCCTCGACCAGGTGCTCAACGCCAGGACCCGCGGCGACCTCGCGGTCCCCCTGGCCGCGCTCCCGGACGAGGACGCGGGGGCCACGTCCACGATCGGCGCCGCCACCGGACGGATCACGCGGCGCGGCGCGTGGCGCGTCCCGCGCTCCCTCAAGGTCGAGTCCGCCTTCGGGAAGGTGCGGCTCGACCTGTCCAAGGCGATCATCGAGCACCCGGTCGTCGACATCGAACTGCAGGTCGGCACCGGCCGAGCCAAGATCACCGTCCCCCGCGACGCGATCGTCGAGCTCGACGGCCTGCACACCGGCCTGAAGGACGCCCGCTACACGCCCCGCCGCCCCGATCGCCCCGGCGGCCCCAAGATCCGCATCACCGGCGCCATGGGCTTCGGCCGCCTGAAGATCCGCCACGCCCGCCGCTGAGCCGCCCGGCGCACGGCGTCACTCGTCGAGCAGGGCCCGGACTCCGTCCGCGCGAGGCGACCGCGCAGCCACCGGCCGCCGGACGGGACGTCCCGCCGCGTCGGGGGTGAAGGCCCAGACGACGAGGGCGCAGAGCGCGAGCGCCGCGCCGAGGACGGTGGGGCCGACCCAGCCGGCGGCGTCGAACAGCGCCGTGGTCGCGGCCGCTCCCAGGGCCGAGCCGAGGGAGTAGAAGACCATGTAGGCGCCGATGGTGGTGCTGGTGCGTTCGGGGTAGGCGGTCGTGAGCGTGTGCTGGTTGCTCACGTGGACGGCCTGGACGGCGGAGTCGAGCAGGATCACACCGAGGATCAGCAGCGGCAGCGACCACGAGAGCTGCCCGATCGCGACCCAGGACACGATCAGCAGGCCGAGCGCGATGCCCGTGACCCGGCGCGCGTGCCCCGCGTCGCCCCAGCGTCCGGACCGTGCGGCGCCCAGGGCCCCGGCGAGCCCGGCGACGCCGAAGAGCCCGATCTGCGTCTCGCCGAGGTGCCACGGCGCACCGGCCAGCGGAAGGGCCATACCGCTCCACAGGGTGCCGAACGAGGCGAACAGAAAGAACGTGATCAGCCCGCGGCCGAGGAACACCGGCTGGACGAACAGCCCGCCGAGGGACCGCAGGACCTGCCCGTACCGCGCCGCGTCCGGGCGGACCTCCGCGGGCAGCCCGACGAGGGCGAGCAGCGCGAGGACGCCCGCGAGGGCCGCCAGGGCCAGGTAGATGCTCCGCCATCCCCACAGGTCCGCGAGGACTCCCGCCACGACGCGCGCGCCGAGGATGCCGATCACCACCCCCGAGGTCACGACGCCGAGGTTGCGCCCGCGCTCGGCGGGCGGGGAGATCGACGCCGTGTACGCGACGGCGGTCTGCACCACCACCGCGAACACGCCCGCCCCGGCCAGTCCGGCGAACGCCGCCCAGGCGGCCGGGGCGGCCGCGGTGATCGCCGCTCCGGCGGCCACCAGGCCGAGATGCGCGGCGATCAGGCGCCTGCGGTCGAGCATGTCGCCGAGCGGCACCAGCAGGACGAGTCCCGCCAGGTAGCCGAGCTGGCCGGCGGCCACGAACCAGCCGAGCGAGTCGACCGGAACGTCCAGGTCGCGTCCCATCGCACCCAGCACCGGCTGCCCGGCGTAGACGCTCGCGACCGCGACCCCGCACACCGCCGCCAGCAGCAGCCTCGTCCTCCAGTGCACCGCCACCACCTCCGATTGGTTTCATTTTGCAACTGAACGGAGCGTAGGCCAGAATGGTTTCAATACGCAACTCACTGGAGATGTGATGGCACGCGAGGAGACCGGCGGGCAGAGCCCCGCGTGGACGGACCCGACCTGCCCGGTCGCCCGCACGGCCGACCTGGTCGGCGACCGGTGGAGCCTGCTCATCGTTCGCGACGCGATGGACGGCGCCCGCTCGTTCACCGACTTCCAGCAGCGCACCGGCATCGCCCGCAACATCCTCAGCGAACGGCTCCGCAAGCTCACCGCCCACGGCCTGCTCGCCCAGGTCGACGCCCCTTCGGGCAGGCGCCGGCTCTACGCGCTCACCGACGCGGGCAAGGACCTCTTCCCCGTGATCGTGACGCTGCGGCAGTGGGGCGAGCGCCACGCCTTCGAGACGGGCGAACCGCACTCCGTCCTGCTCGACGACGACGGCGCCCGCGTCCCCGACCTCCTGCCGACGGCGGCGAACGGCTCGCCCCTGACGAGCGACACGACCTCGGTGCGACGTCCCGCCTGATCCCTGGGGACGTCAGGTGCAAGCCGGGCTCATCCGCGAGCCGCGGCGTGGATCCATCTCGCCAGGGTGCTGAGGTAGCCAGGGGCGAGCACACCGTCCCGCCGCACCCGATGGTCGGCTCCGGGGAACACCTCCACGGTCAGCGTCACCCGGTGGCCGCGGTCGCCGTCACAGGCGGCGTCGCTGAACAGCCGGATGCTGTCGGCGACGGGAACAAGCTCGTCGGCACCGCCGAACACCGCCAGGCGCGGGCAGCGCAACCGAAGCGCATCGGGCAGGGGATCGTGATCCTGCTTGCGCTTGAGGAATTCCCAGCCGCCGGCGTCGACATCGGTCCAGAAGGCGGCCAGACCTGGCGGATTCCCGGCTTCGGCGACGATCCGGGTCGCCTCAGCGAAGCCGCAGGGGTCACGCCAGGGCAACTGTTGGTGATGACCCCAGGACGGCGCATCGCGGGCGGCCGCGCGTAGAGCCACCCAGCCGCCCTCGCTGTGACCGAACGAGCCGGCCGCTCCGTCCGGCACCTCTGACTGCGCGCGCAGAAAGTCCAGCGCCGCCTCGTAGCTGAGCACCGCTATACCGGCGTCCAGCAGATATCGACGGATCGAGCGGAAGTAGCCGTCGTCGTCCCGATCCGACGGTCCCGAGCCCCCGACCAGAACCACGCCCGCCACTGCTTCTCCACCCGGAACTCCGAGCAGACCGGCCAGCGTGACGCCCTCGGCACCGAACCGGACCTCACGCATATCCCGCCCACCCGGCATGCCCTCAGGCTACGAGCCACGTGCCGCCTCAGAAGCGTCGGCGAACGGCGCTCTCTTTGTCCCGGCCGCCGATGGTGGGGCCTGCCGGCCAGAGGGCCGCCAGGTCAGTGGGCGTCAACGGGTCTCGGTAGGCGGCTTGGAGGACGGCCGTCCCGGTGGCCTGCTCCGCGGTGGCGAGGTTGGCGAACCAGTCGATTCCGGCGGGGTAGGACCACAGGTACGAGCGGAGTTGCGGATTCGCTCCCCTGTCGGTGAGGAAGTCGGCGACCGCGCCCTCGTTCGTCCAGGGCATGCGGAACCGGGCGTGGTCGACCAACTCGGCGACGCCGGCGCCCTGGTCGAGAGCGATGTGCAATTCAGCCCGCACGAGTTGGTTGAAGTGGTCGAACCGGACGCGGGCGACCAGTTGCTCGTCATCGGGGGCGACGAACAGAGGCAGCGCCTGCGCGAGCCCTTCGAGCAGGACCTGTTGCGGCGCGTGCACCGACATCAGCCGCACCCAGGGGACCTCCCGGGCAGCGGCTCGGGCCGTCCAACTCGCGCTCTGAAGGCCGTGGCCGAGCACCTCGTGCAGGGCGAACTGGCGGGCGGCGACCTTGGTGAAACCGGCGCGGCAGAGATTGAGGCGCAGCCGCACATTGTCACCAGAACCGTCCAGCCAGTACGCCCAGTAGGCGTCCACCTCGGCGGTCTCGATGGTGAGGTTGAACGGGGCCCGACTGCCGGTGGCCGCCCGGACGGCGGCCTCGTGGTCAGCCGCGGCCTGCCTGATCGCATCGGGCGCGTCACCGGCCTCGATCGGCCCCTCCACGGCCCTCAGATCCCGGACGGTGTCGGGCCCCCACCCGACCCCGAGGACGTCGAGCGCCTCCCGGGCCAGGTCACCGCGATAGGCGACGTAGTCGTCCCGCCAACCGGCGGCGACGCACCCCTGCGTGGCCTGGACGTAGTCGCTCAGCGGAGGGTGTTCGCCCAGGACGGCGCCGAGGTAGGCCAGATCGGCGGTCAGACGCGCGGTGAGACGCTCGGCGCCGGCCTCGACGGTGCGGGCGCGCAGATCGGCGAGGCGCCGGTAGACCGCAAGGCGGCTGGTCGCCGGCTCGACAGGTGCGGCAGTGGGCGCGCAGTCGAAGTCGATGACGCCCACCGCCCCACGTTCCACCTCGTAGGCGTGCCAGCCTCGCAGGGTCGTCTCGATCTCGTCTCGCAGATCCACGTCGCTCCCAGCGCAGCGTCCGGCCCAGGCGCCCTGACCGCGTCCTTGTCGTCGATATCCGAACGAAGCTATCCGCAGCCGAGTTCTCAGTCCCGATCCGGGGCAAGCGGTCAACCGGCCGGTAAGGCGACCTGAGCGCCACCGCACAGTCGGCTCCGAGTTCAAGATCGGCTAGATCGCTTGCGCCTTGCGCTGGTACCGGACGGTCATGGCTGATGCCCGGTTGCCGGGTGTCCCCTTCGTCAAAGGAGAGTCCCACCATGACTGCCAACCAGTCTGCCGCGCAGAAGTCCCTCCAGGAGAAGCTGGACCTCATCGCTGCTCTGGGCCCGCTGGCCACCGCCGGCAACGAGACCGCCAAGGCGCAGCTTCGGCAGACCACCCTGGCCCTGATTCCCGAATCGGCCAGGGGCGTGGCCCACAGCCTCCAGACCATCCTGGAGGTCTTCACGCAGCTCGGCGCCACTTCCCCGGACGACTTCAGCAAGCTCGCCGACGAGGAGCTCACGGGCACCTTCACGTACGTCACGACGGTGGCCCAGCGCCTCGCGGACCTCGACGCGGAAATGAACAAGATCAATTTCCCGAACTGATCCGCTGTGACCTGAGCCGGTCCGTACGAGACCCCGTCTCAGGATCGGCTCCCCACACACGAACCCCGGCCGCATCGGCCGGGGTTCGTCTTGTCCCGGCAACCGCGAAGGTCCCGCCGGCCTGAGATGACGTGTGGGCACGCACGGCCATGAGCGGAGCCCTCTTCCGTGCCCGATCGGCGCCCAGGGCACATGCAAGAGGCCCCTTCCGAATCGGAAGGGGCCTCTGAGCCGTGCGCACCCGCGAAGTGGCTCCCAACGTGGCTCCCGTAGGAGCCCTTGGATCTGTTGGGGCTTCCTGGTCGGTCTGTTGATGATCGGACAAAGACCTCAACCTGATCGGTTGCCGCGGATCTCCCGGGCCGGACAGTGATTATCAATAACCTGAGGTGGGCCGCTCGTACAGGCGGTTCCACGAACGAAGGCGCAGGCTGAGGACCCGGCCCAGTATTCGCCGAGGCGAGCTGCTGCGGCTACTTCTCCGAAGGGAACAACTTTGCGGATCCGCATCGGTCGTGTCGTCGCGGGAGCAGTAACTCTCGCTTCCGCGGCTGTCATGACGACCACCGGCAACGCCTCCGCTGCCCCCGTGGAACAGGAGTGGTCCACGAAGGGATCAGTGCCGTATGACCACGTGTGGAAAAGGGACGGCGTAGTGGTCTCCGTTCTGGAGCACGGTGACGTCGTCAGGCTGCGCGACAGCAAGGCGAACGGGCACGCGGCCTACGTCACCGTCCAGGCAGGCAGCAAGGGTTACACCCTTCGCGCCGCCAAGAACGGGGATATCGCTTTCGTCAGAGCCTCCTACGGCGCAAAGTACAACCTGCCAGAGAATGTTTCTGTACGCCTCACCATCTGGGGCGATGGCGTCAAGCCTCACTACCCGAACAAGTCCTTCGTCAACGACCACTGAGCTCTTCAATCCTGATGAACGCCCCCATCTGTGATCTGGTGGGGGCGTTCGCGCTGGTAGCGCCTTAGACGCAACACACCGCGCTCCGGGGGGCGCTGGTCGAGTTCGTTGCCCAGCTCGAAGAGGAAGCGCGAGGCAATCCATCTCGGGCTACGACGAGAAGGGACGTCGCGTCCACAAGAAGGTGTCGGGCCGGACGCGCAACGAGGCGGCGGCACCGGGGCGCAAGCGACTGGCCAAGCTCACCGTTCCGGAGGTCGACGACCTGTGGCAGGCCGAGCGGGAAGCCAGCGCCCCACGTGGTGGCCGGAGAGGGGCGAACGCTCACGATCGATCAGTCGAAATCGCTGCCCGACGCGGTGACCGGCCACCGCTTCGAGGTAGCAGTCATGATCGCCTTGGCCTACGGGGGCGCGCCGCGGTGAAGTTCTCGGACTTCACTGGTCCGCACTCGACTGCGAAGCGGGCACAGTGCGGCTCACGCACGCCGCGAAGAGAACCGGGACCGCGACAAGGCGAGCAAGCGGAAGACGCGCCTGGTGATCAGCGAACTGAAGACGCCCAGGTCACGCCGGACACTGACCCTCACGCCACAGCTCATGGCCAAGCTTCGGCGGCTCCGTGTCCAGCAGGCTGAGGCCAAGATCGCGGCCGGTGAGCTGTGGAACGATCACAGGCTGATCTTCGCGAGCGAGGCCGGGACGCCGATGGATCCCGACAACTTCTCGCACACCCTCTCCAAGCCGGCCGAGCGCGCGGGGCTCGGCCACTGGCACCCGCATGAGCTGCGGCACTCGGGAGCCTCGCTGATGCTGGCTCAGGGGGACGCCGCTGCACACGGTCTCTGAGATCCCCGGGCACACGTCCCATCACCAACGGCGTCTAGGGGCATCTGCTCGTCGATGACAGCGGGCGGCGGCCGAGACCAGGAGCGGTACCCGCCTCGGGGGCCGATCGAATCCAGTGGCCCCCGAGGTGGCTCCCATGGCGCACGCAAGAGGCCCCTTCCGACATCGGAAGGGGCCTCTGAGCTGGTGCACCCGAAGGGATTCGAACCCCTAACCTTCTGATCCGTAGTCAGATGCTCTATCCGTTGAGCTACGGGTGCCTGCCGGAGTTACTGTACCGGCTCCGGGGACCTGTCCGCGAATCGATTGGGGGACGCGGAGCGCTCATACTGTGACCTGAGTCACGGAACCCTTGGTGGGGTAGGTACGCCAAAGGGGTGATTAGGGCGAGTGTGGCCTGCGAGGGTGTAGCCCGTCCGAAAGACAACCCCCTGAAGGAGAATCCCCATGCGCATGTCCGCCACCAAGCTGGTCGGCGTCGTCGCCGTCGGTGGACTGATGCTCGGTTCCACGGGCTGTGGCGCGGTCGACGCCATCGCCGGCGGCAAGAAGAAGACCGCCTGCAAGAACATCGAGACGGAGCTGCGGAGCTTCTCCAGCGGCGGCATGACGATGTCGTCGCCCAGCGGCGCCTCGGCCACCGCGCAGAAGTTCTCCGACACGGCCTCCAAGGTGCGTTCCGAGGGCCAGAACGCCGGCGGGGACGTCGAGTCCGCCGCGACCGCGTTCGCGGGCGACCTCGACCAGACCGCGTCGATGCTGCGGCAGGTGCAGTCCGGCAGCACGACGCCGCGCCAGCCCGACCTCGCGGGGATGCGGCAGCACGGCAACGACCTCGCCGAGGCCTGCGGATTCACCGGGTTCCGCCTCGGCGGCTGACGCTCCCGCGATCCGCTCCCGCGGCCCCGGGAGCGCGGCGCTCGGACGTGTTTCCGACTATGCTGACGGAGCCGCGGGTCAGACTTTGCTGGTTGGCTCGCCGACCCGGTAACCTGTCCTGGGCCTGACGGCTCCTGGAGGATTCGCCTAGTCCGGTCTATGGCGCCGCACTGCTAATGCGGTTTGGGTGCAAGCCCATCCGGGGTTCAAATCCCCGATCCTCCGCCACTCTGACCAGGGACTTCGTCCAAGATCGCAATCTTGAGCGAAGTCCCTGTCGCGTTCCAGATGTCCGTTTCTCCTGGCCTGGTGTGCACATGGTGTGCACGGGAGGTCGGCGGAGTGCTTTCGTTGCCGGACAGTGCGGGCGCTGACTGGCTCGGCTTTGATTACCCTGCGTGTTGGCCGCGCCGGTTGCGTCGATCCGCAAGCGAGATCACGTTGGCGGCGTCAGGTGTGCTTTGCCGCGTCCGGCGAGGGACGACCGCAGCCACCGCCTCGGCGGCTGCCCGGGACACCTCGGGAAGTACTGAGGTGTAGGTGTCAGCCGTGAACGAGTCGCGGGCGTGGCCGAGAGTCTCGCTGATCACTTTCATGTTGACGTTGCCGAGCAGGGCGAGCGTCGCGGCTCCGTGCCGTAGATCGTGAAAGCGGATCGGCGGCAGCGGCTCACCTCCCGTCGCCACCTGGACAATGCGAACTGAGATCCGGTGGTGACGAGCGATCCTGTCGATGGCCCAGCCCTCGATGGAGTGCTTGCCCTGGACAAGTCCGTACTTCTTGATCAAGTCATCGAACCGTGTGGAGATCCACTGGGGACGCAGCCGTGCCCCGTCCTCACGGATGAAGACCCGTCCGGAGTCCACCCATATCTCGGGGCCGGCGGCGGATCTTTCACGTTCCTGAACGGCCCGCCAGTCCAGCAGTACCGAGATGGTCGCCTCGTCCAGCGCCACGGTGCGCTCGCCGGCCTCGGATTTGGTGTCGTCGTACTCGTCGCCCTGGCTCTCGGAGCCAGGACGTGTCCCGCGGACGGTCAGCGTGCCTGCGCCTTGGAGGTCGATGTCCGCCCAGGCCAGTCCTGCGACCTCGGCTCGACGCAGCCCGCGGAAGGCGACCAGGTGGAAGAGGGCGTACAACCGCTCGTCCGTGATGAAGTCGAGGAAGGCGCCCGTCTGAGCGGGCGTCCAGACCATCACCGGGCCGGGCACCTTTCCGGTCTCCTGCCATCGCTGGACGCGTTCGGTCGTCCAGACGAGCGGCTTCGCCCGCCTCCCCCTGATGCGAGGTGTTTCTACGTGCGCGATCGGGTTCTCCCCCAGGCGCTTGGACTTCACCGCCCGGTTAAGAGCGGAGAGCAGAACCGCATGGATCTTCCTCACCCGCGTCGGGGAGATGGGCTTGGTCTGTTTGCGACGGGGAGCCTCTCCGACCTTGAGCTGTCGCGTTGAGTACGCGCGGACTTCAAGCAGGCGCCGGAGCATCTCGCTCGGCTTCGCCCCCTCGGGGAGCGGGCGGTTGATCTGCATGATCGCCTCGTACAGGGCGATCACGTGCTTATCCCTGAGGTCGACCAGCTTGAGATGTCCCAGCCCGGGAACCAGGTAGAGCTGGACGATCTCCGTATAGTCTTCGCGCTGCTCACGGAGGCGCTCTCGTCGACCTGCGGCGGAGGTGGCGCACGAGGAGGGCCCGCTCGCGGCCCCCAAGGCGTCGCGACACGGGTGGCCGGCGACGACGACGCCGGATGCCTGCTCGGCAGCGGCGTGTTCCTGCTCCGGCCCGACCTGGCACGTCTCGATCCATGGTTCCTCGCCGGGTTCGCCAGCGCACCTGACAACGCCAGGCGACCACCACATACCAGCTCGTGCCGCCTCGGTTACGTGTCCCGCTGCTCACACTTGATGAGCAGGCCGCTTACGGTCACGCGTTCCGGAGGATCCACGAACTCCGAATCAGCGCGCGAAAGGCCGCTGCCTGCGCAAACGAGACGGCGGACCTTTGGTCCACCACCCTCGGCAGCGGTGCGCTGCTTCCTTATGAAGCCGAGTAACGGGGAAACCGGAACTTCCCCGACATGAAGGCCCCTACGATCCGTTTAACAACGGTCTGCACGTTAATCGGCGTGTGGTGGCCAACAAATGTCCGAGGCCCGTCTCCATAGAGACGCCCGGGGGGATGAGGGTGTGGCTGTGACTGCCGATCGCATCGCGAACCGGTTCCGCGTGACAGGCGCTCTCGGCAAGGGCAACATGGGCGAGGTCCACCGCGCCATCGATCTTCAGGCGGACGGCGGTGACCGGGACCGCGAGGTCGCGGTGAAGGTGATCCTGCGCAGCCGGACGGGTGCGGTCATCGACTCGCGGGCCGATATGAAGGCCATTCAGCGGTTCGAGCGCGAAGTCATCATCATGCAGCGCCTCAACAAGCACCCGAACCTGCCTCGAATCATCGCGGGCGGCCTCGACGAGGGCGACGGCCTGCCGTTCATCGCAATGGAGCTGCTCAAGGGCCACACCTTGCAGGTGCTCACTGGGGTACACGCCCAGCTTCCGGTGGCCTGGGCCGCGGCTCTCGGCGCGCAGATCGCGGACGGCCTGTCGGTCGCGCACCGCGCCGACATCGTCCACCGCGACCTCAAGCCCGCGAACGTGATGCTACTTCCCGGCGGCCAGGTCAAAGTCCTCGATTTCGGCATGGGCCGGATCATCGACGACGGCGAGGCCGGCAGGGTGACGAGTACGGGGGTCACGGTGGGCACCGCCCGCTACATGGCCCCTGAGCAGTTCCTCGACGCGGCGGTGACGCAGGCCGCCGACCTGTACGCGCTCGGCTGCATGCTGTACGAGCTGCTGGTGGGTGTCCCGCCGTTCGTGAGTGAGAACGCGCACGAGCTGGGGGACAAGCACCGGACGGAGGCGCCGGCTCCGCTGCGGCTGCTGCGTTCGGACGTCCCCGAGGACATGGCCCGGCTGGTCGAGCGGCTCCTCAGCAAGCAGCCGGAGGACCGGCCGGCCGACGCCGTGGCGGTCCGCGAGGCGCTCCTTCCCCTCGCCGAGGGCGAAGCGGTGGTCGAGGACTGGGCGGGCTACGACCCGGTCCGCTACCTCGCATCGACCGGGCGGGCACCCGCGCCCGAACCAGCCCCCGCGACGGAGAAGCCGCGCCCCGCAGTGGGTTCGGTGATGGACGTGTTCGGGCTGCACCGGCAGCTCATCGAGAACTACCGGGAGTTCACCGAGGGCGGGACGGTCATCCGTGACGGCCGCATCGCCGCGTACGTCGAGAGCACCCTGGACGAGAAGTCCCAGTGGCCGGACCCGTGGGTGTCGCTGAATCCGTTCTTCGCGTCCGGCGGCACCGTTTCGGAGTTGAGCGGCGCCGGCAAGCTCCTCCACGAGGAGTGCGCCCGCATCTTCCAGGCGGGCAAGACCCGAGGGGGCACCAAGTGCGACGGGCGTCCGCTCACCCTGCACCAGCACCAGCTTGAGGCGATCGAAGCCGCCAACCGCAAGCGGTCCTACGTCCTGACGACCGGCACCGGCTCCGGAAAGTCGCTGTCCTACATCGTGCCCATCGTCGACCGGGTACTGCGCGAGCGTGAGACCACGGCGGGCAAGCGCGTCCGGGCGATCATCGTGTATCCGATGAACGCCCTGGTCAACAGCCAGCTCAACGAGTTGGAGAAGTACCTGCAGGACGGCTACGGCGTGGGCCGTGAGCCGGTCACCTTCGCCCGCTACACCGGGCAGGAGGACGACGAGCGCCGCAGGGAGATCCGCGACAATCCGCCGGACATCCTCCTCACCAACTACGTGATGCTGGAGCTGATGCTCACCCGGCCGAGGGATCGCGGTTCGCTGATCCGGATGGCGAAGGGCCTGGAGTTCCTGGTCTTCGACGAACTGCACACCTACCGGGGCCGTCAGGGCGCGGACGTCGCCCTGCTCATCCGTCGGGTGCGCGAGGCGTGCCAGGCCGAGAACCTGCAGTGCATCGGCACGTCGGCGACGATGTCGAGCGAGGGCACCTTCGAGGACCAGAAGAAGGAGGTGGCCCGCGTGGCCACCACCCTCTTCGGGACCGAGGTCGACAAGGACGACGTCATCGGCGAGACGCTGGTGCGCGCCACCGAGGAGCCCCCGGACACCGTGCCGGCGCAGCGGCTGCGGGCGTCCGCCGCCCCCCGCGCATACGACGACCTGGTGAAGGATCCGCTGGCCCGCTGGATCGAGACCCGGTTCGGCCTCGCCGAGGACCCGACGGGACGACTCGTCCGCCAGACGCCCGCGAGAATCGAGGAGGCCGCCGCCGACCTCGCCGGGGATTCCGGAGTCCCGGAGGAGGTGTGCGCGCAGGCGATCCGCCGCACCCTGGAGGCCGGCTCGGAGGCCCAGCACTCGGTGACCGAACGGCCCCTGTTCGCGTTCCGGCTGCACCAGTTCCTGTCCAAGGGCGACACCGTCTACGTCACCCTGGAGGACCCGGCGACGCGACACCTCACCCGCGACTACCAGCTCGTCCAGCCGGAGACGGACGGCAAGATCCTCCTGCCGCTGGCGTTCTGCCGGGAGTGCGGCCAGGAGTACCTGACCGTGTGGCGGACGGAGAAGGACGGCATGGTCCGCTACGGGCCGCGCCGCGACACCGCGGCGTCGGGCGGCCGCGAGGGCGACGGCTACCTGTATGTCGACTCGGGCCGGCCCTGGCCGCGCACCGTCGAGGAGGCGATCAACGACCGCCGGCTGCCGGAGTCGTGGCTGGAGGTGGACGACACCGGCCAGGAGGTCGTGCGCACCAACCACCGCTCGAAGCTCCCGGTGCCCGTCCGCGTCGATCCCTACGGTGTCGAGGGCCAGGGCGAGCTGGACGCCGCGTTCATCCCCGCACCGTTCCGGTTCTGCCTGCACTGCGGGGTGAGCTACGAACAGGTCCGCGGCAAGGACTTCGCCAAGCTGGCGACTCTCGACCAGGAGGGGCGTTCCTCGGCGACGTCGCTGGTGTCGGCTTCGATCATCCGGTTCCTGCGGGCGGTGCCCGAGGGGGCGCTCGTCAAGGAAGCCCGCAAGCTGCTCACCTTCGTCGACAACCGGCAGGACGCCTCCCTCCAGGCCGGTCACTTCAACGACTTCGTCCAGATCACCCAGCTTCGCGGCGCGCTCTACCGGGCGGCCGTCGAGGCGGGTGAGGAGGGCATCAGCCACGAGGACCTGGCGTCCAGGGTCGTCGGCGCCCTCGGTCTGGACGTCGCGGACTACACCGGCTCGTCCGACCTGCCCCCGTCGATGGCGCGCAACGCGGCGCGGACGCTGCGGGACGTCGTCGCGTTCCAGCTCTACCTCGACCTTGAGCGCGGCTGGCGCGTCACCATGCCCAACCTGGAGCAGACGGGCCTACTGAAGATCGACTACGAGGACCTCGACTGGCTGGCCGCCAGGGAGGACCGCTGGGAGGGAACGCACCGGACGCTGCGCGATGCCGAGCCGGGCCGCCGCGCCGAGATCATGCGAGCGCTGCTGGACGAGATGCGCCGCTCCCTCGCCATCGACGTCCAGTACTTCCGGGACGACTTCGACAGCCTCCGCCGCGCCAGCGAGGAGCGGCTCGCCGACCCGTGGGTCCTGTCGAGGGGCGACGAGCCCAAGGTCGGCACGGCCTACCCGCAGAAGGCGCGCCCCGGCCTCGATCGTTCGGGCCTGTTCCTGTCCGGGTCCAACAAGTTCGGCAAGTACCTGCGGCGCGTGCATTTCAGTGACCTGTCAGTGGACGACGCCCAGCTGCTCATCAAGGAGCTGCTCACGGTTCTGACCAAGGCGAACCTGGTCAAGGAGGTGTCGGTGACGCCCGGGTGGGCCAGGCGCGGCCGCCGGCCCACCGGCCCGACCGTGACCGGCTACCGCGTCTCGGCGGCGTGCCTGATGTGGCGGGCCGGGACGGGCGAGGTCGGCGCCCACGACCCCCTCACCCGCACCTACGCCAGCGGCGACGGCCCCCGCGTCAACGTCTTCTTCCGGGACCTGTACCGCGAGACCGCCGCGGAGCTCGGCGGCCTCATCGCCCGCGAGCACACCGCCCAGGTCGACCCTGAGGAGCGGCGCAAGCGCGAGGAGGCGTTCAGCGAGGCGAAGCTGAAGCTGCTGTACTGCTCGCCCACGATGGAGCTGGGTGTCGACATCAGCGCCCTCAACGCGGTGATGATGCGCAACGTGCCGCCGACGCCCGCGAACTACGCCCAGCGCAGCGGGCGGGCGGGACGGTCCGGGCAGCCGGCGCTCGTCACCACCTACTGCGCTACCGGCAACAGTCACGACCAGTACTACTTCCGGCGGTCCGCGCGGATGGTGGCGGGCGCGGTCGCGCCGCCGCGCCTCGACCTGGCGAACGAGGACCTCGTCCGGTCGCACATCCAGGCGATCTGGCTCGCCGAGACGGGCCTGGAGCTGCACAACAACATCCCCGCGATCGTCGACATCGGCTACGACGAGGACTCCCGCCGCCCCGACCCGCCTCTCCCCCTGCACGACACGGTCGTCCAGGCGATCAGCAGCGAGTCCGCGCGCAAGCGCGCCGTGGCGGCGGCCAAGAAGGTGTTCGGCGGGCTGCTGGACGACTTCGCCGCCACGGTCTGGTGGGACGACACCTGGATCGAGGACGCGGTCGAACGCGCCCCCGACCGCTTCAACCGGGCCTTCGACCGCTGGCGGGACCTGTTCAAGGCGGCGCTGGTGGACCAGGCGGAGCAGAACCGCCGCGTCCTCGACACCACGCTCTCCGACCGCGACAACAAGATCGCCGTCGGCCGGCGCCGGGAGGCCGAGACGCAGCTCGACCTGCTGAAGAACCAGTCGGCGGAGAGCCGGTCGGTCCTGTCAGACTTCGGCCCGCACCGCTACTTGGCCAGCGAGGGCTTCCTGCCGGGCTACTCATTCCCGCGGCTCCCCCTGGCCGCCTACATCAACATGCAGGACCGCCGCTTCCGGGACGGCGACTACCTGCAGCGCCCCCGCTTCCTCGCGATCCGCGAGTTCGGGCCGGGCGCGCTGATCTACCACGAGGGCGCCCGCTACCAGGTGACCCGCATCCAGCTCCCGCCGGGCGGGACGGGCGATGTCGTCACTTCCGACGCCCGCCGCTGCGCCGTCTGCGGCTACCACCACGACTCGACCGACCGCGCCGACCGCTGCCAGATGTGCGACGAGCGGCTGCCCGAGCCCAAGTACGGGCTGCTGCAGATGCACACCGTCTACACCAAGGCCCGCGCCCGGATCTCCTCCGACGAGGAGGAGCGCCGCAGGGCGGGATTCCGGCTCGTCACGTCGTACAGGTTCGCCGACCACGGCGCACGCGCGGGCCGCCAGGACGCCCTGATCACCGATGACGAAGGAAACATCGCCACGGTGTCCTTCGGCGACTCGGCAACGGTCCGGATCACCAATCTGGGCCGTCTGCGCGCCAAGGAGGGCGAGCCGGACGGCTTCTGGCTCGACCCGGCGACAGGCGAGTGGATGACCGAGAAGGGCGCCTCGGAGGCGTCCGGCGACTCCAGCGAGATGCCGGTCGTCGACACGGACGGCAACGAGAAGAAGCGCAAGAAGCGCGTCATCCCTTACGTGCAGGACCGCCGCAACATCCTGGTCGCACAGCTCGCCGAGCCGCTGGAGTACCCGGTCGCGCTGTCGCTGATGTACGCGCTGGAGCGCGGGATCGAGGCGGCGTTCGAGCTGGAGGACTCGGAGCTGTCCAGCGAGCTGCTGCCGCCCGACGACGGCCCCCGCGACCGGATGCTGTTCACCGAGGCGGCCGAGGGCGGCGCCGGCGTGCTGCGCCTGATGCAGTCGATGCCGGGCGCGCTCAGGAAGGCCGCGAAGGCGGCGCTGGACATCTGCCACTTCGACGAGCGCGGAGAGGACCTCGGCGGCCCGCACCCGGACCGGCCGTGCGCCCGCGGCTGCTACGACTGCCTGCTCACCTACGGCAACCAGCTCGACCACGGCGCGATCGACCGGCACGCCATCAAGGACCTCCTGGTGCGCCTTGCCGATGCGAAGACCACCGCGACGGGACGCGGCGAGTCCCGCACCGATCAGCTCGAGCGCCTGTCCCGCCAGTCGGACTCCTCGCTCGAGAAGCGCTTCGTCACCTGGCTGAAGGAGCGCGGTCTGCGGATGCCCGACGAGGCGCAGACCTATGTCGCCGACGCGCAGGCCCGCCCCGACTTCGTGTACCGGCTGCAGGGCGTGACGCTCGCTGTGTTCGTCGACGGCCCCGTCCACCAGCACGCCAACGTCAAGGAACGCGACCGCCAGGCGGAGCAGCGGTTGGACAATCGCGGCTGGGAGGTCGTCCGCTTCCCCCACGACGCCGACTGGGACGCCATCGTCGCCGAGACCCCGAGCTATTTCGGCGCCTCTCCCACCGCTTGATCCACACGTAAAGACACTCGACGAACCCCCCACGCGAGGTCCTTTTGACGACGACGGACTACACCCCCGGTTCTCTGGTCTCGGTCCGCGACCGCGAATGGGTCGTGCTGCCCGAGAGCGCCCCGGACATGCTGGTGCTGCGCCCTCTCGGCGGCGCCGACGACGACATCGCGGCGGTGTTCCCGGCCTTCGAGGAGGTGCGGGGAGCGGAGTTCGCGGCACCGTCGCCGCGGGACCTCGGCGACTTCCGCGCGGCGGGCCTGCTGCGCAGTGCGCTGCGCATCGGGTTCCGGTCGGGCGCGGGACCGTTCCGTTCACTCGCCGGGATCGCGGTGGAGCCGCGCGCCTACCAGCTCGTCCCGCTGATGATGGCGCTGCGGCAGAAGACCGTCCGGATGCTGATCGCCGATGACGTCGGCATCGGCAAGACCGTCGAGGCCGGGCTGATCGCGAGCGAGCTGCTGGCGCAGGGGGAGGCGAAGGGCCTGGCGGTGCTGTGCTCGCCGGCGCTCGCCGAGCAGTGGCAGGAGGAACTGCGCGCCAAGTTCGGCATCGATGCCGAACTCGTCCTGTCGTCCACGGTCACCCGTCTCGAACGGGACCTGGACCTGGGCCAGTCCCTGTTCGACAAGCACGACAACGTGATCGTGTCGACGGACTTCATCAAGTCGCACCGGCACCGCGACGACTTCATCCGCCGCTGCCCCAACCTGGTCATCGTGGATGAGGCCCACACCTGCGTCGCCGCCGACGACACCGCCTCGCAGCAGAGCCAGCACCGCTACAAGCTGCTCCAGGGCATCGCCGACCCCGAGAAGGACCGTCACCTGCTCCTGGTGACCGCGACCCCGCACAGCGGCAAGGAGGCCGCGTTCCGCACCCTGCTCGGCCTGCTGAAGCCCGAGTTCGGCGACCTGGACATGAACAGCGGCCCCGACCGCGCCCGCCTCGCCCTGCATTTCGTGCAGCGCCGCCGCGCCGACATCCGGAAGTACCTCGACGAGGAGACCGAGTTCCCCGCCGACCGGTTCTTCAAGGACGAGACCTACAAGCTGTCGCCCGCGTACCGGTCGCTGTTGGAGGACGCGATCGGCTACGCGAGCGAGCGGGTCACCGTCGCCGGGGAGCAGGGCAGGCGCGAGACCCGAATCGCCTGGTGGTCGGCGATCGCACTGCTGCGGTCCCTGGTGTCGTCCCCGCGGGCCGCCGCGCAGACCCTTCGGACCCGGTCGGCCGCCGCATCCGCCGCCACCGCGGAGGAGGCCGACGAACTGGGCGCACCTCTGACTCGCGACTCCGCCGACAGCGACGCCCTTGAGGGATTGGACGTGGCTCCCGGCGCGGAGATCGATGACGCGGGGGCCAGGCTCGCCGCGCTCGCGGACCGCGCCGCCGACCTCGAAGGCCCGGACGCGGACCTCAAGCTGAAAGCCCTGATCAAGCACCTGAAAGCGCTGCTCAAGGACGGCTACGACCCGATCGTCTTCTGCCGCTACATCCCGACCGCCGAGTACGTCGCCGACCACCTCAGGGGAAAGCTCGGCCGCAAGACGGTCGTCAAGGCCGTGACGGGCACCCTGTCCCCGCAGCAGCGCATCCAGCGCATCGAGGACCTCGCGGAGGAGACGGCCGACTCCCCTGACGCCCGCCGCGTCCTCGTCGCCACCGACTGCCTGTCGGAGGGCGTCAACCTGCAGCACCACTTCGACGCCGTCGTTCATTACGACCTCGCATGGAACCCGGCCCGCCACGACCAGCGCGAGGGGCGCGTCGACCGCTACGGCCAGAAGCGCGAACAGGTCAAGGTCATCACCCTCTACGGCAGCGACAACGGCATCGACGGCAAGGTGCTGGAAGTCCTGATCCGCAAGCACCGGCAGATCCGCAAGGACCTCGGCATCTCCGTCTCCGTCCCGGACGAGGCGTCCTCCGGCGTGACGGACGCGATCGTCGAGTGGCTGCTGATGCGCAGGGAGAGCGGCGAGCAGGAGGCGCTGTTCGGCGCCGAGGACGTCCCATCCGTCAGCGAGAAGGCCGCCGAGCTGGAACAGGAGTGGAACTCCACCGCGGAGCGCGAGAAGGCGTCCCGTTCCCGGTTCGCGCAGAACACCATCCGCCCGGAGGAGGTCGAGCGCGAGGTCAGAGCCACGCGGGACGCGCTCGGCGACGCCGCTGAGATCCACGGCTTCGTCCGCCACGCTCTCGCCGCCCTCGACGGCGTCCTCTACGACGGCGGGGACGCGCCCGGCGACTTCAGCGCGGACCTGAGCGGCAGCCCGGTCGGCCTCCGTGACGTGCTCGCGCCGATGCTCGGCGGCGGGATCATCGAGGGCGGCAAGCGGGTCCCGTTCCGCACCGTCTCGGCGGTGACGCGCGGGGAGGCGGCGCTCGTCCGCACGGACCCGGTCGTCGGCGCGCTCGCCGGCCACCTCCTCAACGCCGCCCTCGACTCCCAGACCGACGGGCCCCGCCCGGCCCGCCGCTGCGGCGTCATCCGGACGAGAGCGGCCACGACCCGGACGACGCTGCTGCTCGTCCGCTACCGGTTCCACCTGACACTGCCGTCCCGCGTGGGCGAACGGCAGCTCGTCGCCGAGGACGCCCGGCTCCTCGCCTTCGAGGGCTCCCCCGCCGACGCGACCTGGCTGCCGCCCGAGAACGCCGCGCGCCTGCTGCACGCCAACGCCGACGAGAACACCGACCCCACCTTCGGAGTGCGGACGATGAAACGGCTCCTGGACGCCCTGCCCGACGCCACGGAGCACCTCAACGAGTACGGCGACCAGCTCGCCGCCGAACTTCGCGACTCGCACCGCCGCGTCCGCAGCGCCGCCGGCGAGATCATCCGGGGCGTGGAGGTCAAGGCCCAGCGGCCCGCCGACATCCTCGGCGCCTACGTGTACCTGCCCGTGACCGGTGCCGTCTCCGGAGGTGTCGCCTGATGTCCGCCACCGCCCGCACGCAAATCTTCTCCGCCGTCCACACCATCGGCGGGCTGCTCCCAGCCGACATGCTCGTCAGGATTTCGGAGGGCAGGGACGTCGAGGGCTCCAAGCCCGCCGACTACGACATCTTCGGCTCCCGTTCCGTCCCCGACGGGGCCGAACGCCACTGGGACTACCTCAAGTCGGTGTGGAAGGAGCTGCGCGGCAAGCTGCCCGTCGCGCCGGAGGCCGAGACTCCCGCTGACCCCACCGGCCTCGCGATCCGGCAGTGGCTGGAGCCGCTGTTCGCCGAGCTGAGCTTCGGCCGCCTCACCTCCCTTGGCGCGTCCGGCATCGAGGCCGACGACGGCACAAAGACGTTCGCGATCAGCCACCTGTGGACGCACGTCCCGATCCACCTGACCGCCTGGAACACCCGGCTCGACACCCGCCCCGGCGGCCCCGGCACCGTCCCGCCGCAGTCGCTGATGCAGGAATGCCTGAACCGCACCGATGCCCACCTGTGGGCCGTGCTGACCAATGGACGCCAGCTCAGGCTGCTGCGCGACTCCAGCGCCCTAGCCACCGCCGCCTACGTCGAATTCGACCTTGAGGCGATCTTCGATGGGGAGCTGTTCAGCGAGTTCGTACTCCTGTACCGACTCCTGCACGCCTCCCGCTTCGCCGTCGACGACGGCGCCCCGCCCTCCTCCTGCTGGCTCGAAAAATGGCGGGCGGACGCGATCGCGTCCGGCACACGTGCCCTGGACCAGCTTCGCAAGGGCGTCCAGGAGGCCATCACCACGCTCGGGACGGGCTTCCTGAAGCATCCCGCCAACATGGAGCTTCGCGAGAACATCGACACGCAGGCCATGCACAAGGCGCTGCTGCGTCTCGTTTACCGGCTGCTGTTCCTCTTCGTCGCCGAGGACCGCGATGTCCTTCATTCGCCGGACGCCTCCGAGCAGGCGCGAGAGCGGTACGCGAAGTACTTCTCGTCCGCCAGGCTGCGCGGGCACTCTCGCCGTCGGCGCGGCACCGCGCACGGCGACCTCTACCAAGCCCTGAAAATCGTGTTGGACGCGCTGGGAGACGAGGCCGGACGCCCCGAACTGGGCCTACCGGGTCTCGGCGGCCTGTACTCCGACACCGACACCGACGCCCCGCTGCGCGGACTGGCCTTGTCGAACGAGCACCTGCTCACCGCCGTCCGCCACCTCTCCCAAGTCCGAGACCCGGCAACGCGTCGCTGGCGCGCGGTGGACTACAACCACCTGGACGCCGAGGAACTCGGCTCCATCTACGAATCGCTGCTGGAACTCGTCCCCAAGCACAGCGCCGTCGATCGCACTTTCGAGCTGGCCGAACTCGCCGGCAACACCCGCAAGACGACCGGCTCGTACTACACGCCGTCGTCGCTGATCGATTGCCTGCTGGACGCCACGCTCGATCCGGTCATCGACGACGCCCAGAAGCGCGGCGAGGAGAAGGCGACGGCGGCCGGGGAACCGGACGCGACGGAGGCGATCGTCTCTGAGCTGTTGTCTCTGACCGTCTGCGACCCGGCCTGCGGCTCCGGGCACTTCCTCGTGGCCGCCGCCCGTCGCATCGCCAAGCGTGTCGCCGCGGTGCGCGAGCGCAACCCCGAACCAACGTTGGACGCGGTGCGCCGTGCGTTGCACGAGGTCATCGCACAGTGCGTCTACGGCGTGGACCTCAACCCGATGGCCATCGAACTGGCCAAGGTGTCGCTGTGGTTGGAGGCCATGGAACCGGGCAAGCCGCTCGGCTTCCTGGACGCCCACATCAAGCACGGCAACGCAATCATCGGCGCTACGCCGGCGTTGCTGAAGGGCGGCATCCCGAACGAGGCGTTCATCGCCACCGAGGGCGACGAAAAGAAGCAGGCCAAGATCCTCGAAAGGCTCAACGTCGAGGAGCGCAGCGGGCAGTACACCCTCTTCGACAGCGACGAAGAGACGGTCAAGGTCACCAACATTGCCTTCGCGGACGGCCTGCGCCGCATCACCGCCGCCCCCTCCGACAACCTCCGTGCCGTCAATCGTCAGGCTGATGCGTACGAGGAATGGGAGGAGTCCGCCGAGTACATCCGTGCTCTACACGTGGCCGACGCCTGGTGCTCCGCGTTCATGTGGCTCAAGACCGAGGACTCGCCGCGCGCCGTCACCCAGAAAATCTTCCTCGCCCTGGAGGACCCGGACGCCGAAGGCATCCCGGCGGCCACCCATGAGGAGATCGTCCGGCTCCGCGACCAGTACTGCTTCTTCCACTGGCACCTGGAGTTCCCCGAAGTCTTCACCGTCCCGGACGACGGCCAGACGTCCACGATCAACCCGGCCACCGGTTGGGCGGGCGGCTTCTCCTGTGTCCTCGGCAACCCGCCCTGGGACAGCGTCGAACTTAAAGAACAGGAGTTCTTCGAGCAGCGCTCGCCCTCGATCGCCGCCATCTCAAAGGCCGACGTCCGCAAGAAAATGATCGCCGCCCTCCAGGATTCCCCGGACACGCTGCCGCTCTACGCCGAGTACGCCGCAGCTAAGCGTGAGGTCTACGCCGAGAGTCACTTTCTGCGCAGATCAGGCCGCGTCCCCTTGACCGGGCAAGGCAACCTCAACAAGTACGCCGTATTCGCGGAAGCGGATCGGATACTCGTCGCCATAAACGGCCGCGCCGGAATCATCATCCCGACTGGCATCGCCACCGACGCCAGGACGCAGTTTTTCTTTAAGGACCTGGTGCAGCATAGCTCAATTTCCGCCCTGTATGACTTCGAGAATCGGTCAGGTTTTTTCCCCGCAGTGGATTCTCGTCAAAAATTCTGCGTCCTGTCACTAACTGGTTCCGCACAACGCGAACAAGCGGCGAAATTCGCGTTTTTTATTCGGGATCCGACTGAACTGGATGACGCCGGAAAGACATTCACGCTCACTTCAAAGGAAATCACTCTACTCAATCCAAATACCGGCACCTGCCCCATCTTCCGTTCTCGCCGAGACGCTGAGATCACTCTCAAAATCTACCGCAACGCTCCCGTTCTCTTCAGAGACGGTAAAACCAGCGGAAACCCATGGGATATTTCATTCATGAGAATGTTTGACATGTCCCATGATTCCCGCCTCTTCTTCCTTCGCGAAGACCTCCAACGCGACGGCTGGGTTCTTACCGCCAACACGTTCACAAAGGGGTCTGTGAAAATGCTGCCGCTCCATGAAGCCAAGATGCTCCACCACTACGAGCATCGTTGGGCCTCTTACACCACGAGCAATAACGTCGAATACCTTACCGCTTCAGAGAAGCGAGACTCAAAAATGACAACAATTCCTCGATACTGGACCTCTGAAGACGACACCCTCACAGGGAAGGTAGATAAAGATGGAAAACAAATAAAAGAGGAGGGCGTAACCAGTCGCCTTGCAGGTAAGAAGTGGCATCGAGACTGGCTGCTAGGCTGGCGAGATATCTGCCGTGCCACCGACGAACGCACCACCATTTCTTTCGCATTTCCAAAATCGGCGGCCGGCAACAAGGTTCCAATAATGTGTTCAAGCCAATCTCCGCTGCTCCTCGCGTCGCTAATTGCCTGCCAGTCCTCATTCGTCTTCGATTTCGCCAGTCGTCAGAAGCTTGGTGGAATCACTATGAATCTGTTTATCTGGAAGCAATTGCCAACTCTCACACCAGAATCACTCAAGCAACATGCGTCATGGATAGCCACTCGGGTAAACGAACTTAGCTACACGGCAATCGATATGGCGGCCTTCGCTCGCGACCTCGGCGACAGCGGCGCGCCCTTCATCTGGGACGAGGAGCGGCGGGCTGCGATCCGCGCCGAACTGGATGCCCTGTTCTTCCACCTTTACGGCATTAGTCAGGACGACGTCGACTACATCATGGAGACGTTCCCGATCGTCAAGCGGAAGGATGTAGCCAAATACGGGGCGTATCGGACGAAGGAGCTTGTGCTCAATGAGTACGATCGAATGGCGTCTGCTGGAGTAGACCTCGACAAGCCACTTGTTGATGGCGAGAACTACATATCCACGCTGAACCCGCTGCCGGGGCACGGGCCTCGGCATGAGTAGCGGGCGAAGACGGTAGGTAGCGGAGGGGCGGACGGGAGGGAACGCCCCTCTGCTGGTCTTCAGGTGCGGTCGATGACCGCGAAGACGACCTTGCCGACGTTGCCGGCCAGAGCTCGGATGCCCCAGCAGCGGGCGTACTGGTCGACGATGAACAGGCCACGACCCGTCTCGCTGGTTGTGTCGGCCGCCAGCATGTGCGGGAGGCCACAGGCGGCGTCCTGGACCTCCATCCACAGCGCGTCGTCCTCGGTGCGGCTCAACCGCAAGATCACGTCGCCGTCCGTTGCGGACGCCGCGTGCTGGAGGGCGTTGGTGACCAGTTCGCTGGCCACCAGGCACGGCACGAAGTCGTCCATGCCGTACTGACCGGTGACCAGCCGCACGAACTCCCGGACCTCCGCGACGACCTTGAGGTCCTGCTTCACCACCATCTCGTTCTCCACCGCCAGGCCCATGACCTCTCCTCACCGTGTGTGGCGTTCACCACACAGTGAGCCACTTTTCGGGCTAGGATTTGTCTACCGCTGAGAGGTGGCAGCCAGTGGTAGATCACCCCCCGAGCACGGCAGATTCCGCCGAGAGGTAGGAACCATGCCCCCGCGACGCCAACGCCCCCGCGAGTCGCCCGCCCTCGTCGCCTTCGGCCGTCAGATGCGCCGGTTAAGAGAGGCCAAGGACGTCAAGCAGGAGACCATCGCTCATCTGACGAAGGTGAGCGGCCCGCAGGTCAGCCGCATCGAGAACGGGAAGAAGCGCGCCACGCGCTCATTCGTGGTCGCCGTGGACGACTACCTGGAAGCGGGCGGCTCCCTCATCAGCCTTTGGGAGGACCTCAACAAGGACGGGCACCCGGTCCCGATCTGGTTCGACTGGCCGCAGATAGAGACCGACGCGGCCATGCTGGTCTGCTGGCAACATTCCGTAATTCCTGGGCTGGCCCAGACCCCGGCCTATGCATTGGCAATGCTACGAGGCAACCAAGAGGCCGCAGACGCTCGCATCAGCCGTCAAGCCATCCTCACCACGGACAAGGACTCCATCCCGCCGATCGTCGCGCTTCTGCTCGACGAACACGTGCTTCACAACCTTGTGGGCACGCCCGAGACGATGCGGAAACAGCTCGAACACCTCCTGAAGCTGAGTTTCTTGCCCAACGTTACGGTTCAAGTAGTGTTGTCTAATGGTGAACACGAGGGCGTCCTGGGCGCATTCGTGGTTGCGACGATGGAGGATCGGAGCGAGATCGCGTACATCGAGACAGCGATCCGAGGTATCACCACGGACAACCCGGCCGACCTGTCTAGCCTTGCGCGAACCTTGTTCGAGCTCCGCTCTCAGGCGCTCTCGCAGGAGATGTCGCGTGAACTGATCCGAAAGGTCATCGAGAAGAGATGGACCTGACAAGCGCCAAGTGGCGCAAGAGCACACGCAGCGGACCCAACGGCGGGGAGTGCGTTGAACTAGCCGAGGTGACCGGGGCGGTGGCGGTGCGGGACAGCAAGGACCCGGACGGGCCTGTCCTCCTGCTGACCCGCGCGGCCCTGCGCACGGCCGTCCAGTCCGCCGCCAACACGCGCTGACCACCCGGCACCCCCGCGCCGATCCCGACCACCGAGCAGCGGCGAGTCGTCCCGTCCTCCGCCCCGGACGACCCCGCCGCCTCGCCCTCCCACAGCAAGAGGCCAAGCCCGTCCACCTATCCCAGAGGCAACCTCGGCCAAGCGGACACGCCCGCCGGCAAGCCCAACCGCGCGCCCGATACCCCCACGCCCCTGGAGAACCCCGCCCTGGCGCCGTAGCACCCACAGCGGCCCCACGGCGGCAACTGCGTGGAACTGGCCTCCGACTCCCAGACCGATCATTCTGCGTCCGGGCGACTCAGCGGTAGGTCCAGGCTTGACCGGTGCCTCGGTAGTCCTCGACGGGGATCGGGTGGACGCCCTCACGCATCCGGTCGGTGTAGAGCTGTCCGTACAGGTGGTCGATCTCGTGCCCGGCCAGACGCGCGAGTGCGGCATTCAGGACGGCTACTGCCTGCCGTCCGTCCAGCCGAGTGTGGGCGACTTCCAACCTGAGCGGACGGGGCACCAGGCCGCGGACGTCGAAGAAGCTCAGGCAGCCTTCATACTGCTCGTCGGTTTCGGCTGATGCGCTGATCACGCGGGGGTTGAGCAGCACGAGCGGTTCGGCGTCCGGGTCGGGCGGGGCGATGACGGCGGCGGCGCGGTCGATGCCGATCTGGGGGGCGGCCAAGCCCATGCCCTTGCCGAACACGTGGTGTTCGCGGACCCGCTGCATCGCGGCGAACAACTGGTCGACAACGTCGCCCGCCTCACCGGCCTCGGTGGGCAGATCGAACGGGCGCGCGGTGGTGGCCAGGATCGGTTCGCCGCGCTGGACGATGCCGGCGGCCCTCATCCGGTCGCTGGCCGTGCGCAACTCGGGACGGTGCTGCTCGATGTCGTCGTCGCGGGCCCGGAACCGCCACTCCAGCCGGTAGCGGGCGCCCATAGGCGGATCCTGGGTGGCCCATGAGAACACCAGCCGGTCCCCGTCCTCGGTGCGGGTGATGGGAGTGCGCAGCGGGACGGCCTCGGCGGTGGTGGAGGTCTCGGTGCCCCACACCACCGGATCCAGCCCGGCAGGGAATACCAGCTCGACCGACAGGCGCCGGGTCGGCAGGCGGACCGCGCGTTGGAACCACGGGCCCCACCGCCCGTCGTCGACCTGGTAGCCGTACTCGATGGTCGAGTGCTGACCGGGGTAGAGAGGGAAGCGTCCGCGGTCGCTCTCCAGGCGCAGCCATGCCTCTTTGAAGGAGTCGCGGTCCTGCTTGGGGCGCCAGCTCATGGGTTCGCCGTCGCAGGACGCGGTCAGCGCGAGCTCGTCCCAGGTGAGCGGCCGGGCCCGATACAGCGCGTTGGACCGGTCAGGTCGGCCGGGGTAGCGGTCGACGCTGATGCGGATCAGGTAGCGGGTGACCGGTTCGGCGCCGCCGTTGAACAGACGGCGCCGCTGCATCGGCCGGTACGCCGTCCCGTCGTACTCCAGCCGGGCATGGTCCTCCTCCACCACCAGGCCATCGGCGTCGCTCGCACCGGCCCCGGCGGCTCGGAGCGGTCCGTCGGCCCGCCACGCCTGCCACAGTGCACCGCCGGCACTGAGCACGCTGTCGGCCTTGCGGGCGAAGTCCTCGCTGGCCGGGTGACGTCCCGCCTCCACGTGGCTGACATATGAGGGGTCGAAGCCCATCGCGGCGGCCAGCTTCTTCTTCGACATCGTCCGCTGTTCGCGCCACCGTGTCAGGGCCGCGCCGAACGAGGTTCTTTGAGCGGACGTGGGCTCCGGCCTGTCGGCGGGCTGCTGGGAGGCCATGGCCCGATCCTCTCCCCATTCCGGGATGAGGGTGTGAATGAACCGTGAATGAGGTCCCGTCAGCGTGGCCTCACCGACTGTATCGGGGCTCTCCTCATCTGTGAGGACAACTTCGAGGAGGTGCAGCACCATGGGTAAGCACGAAGACCCCGCCGAGAAGAACGGCCACAAACCGGACAAGCCCATTCCGCCGCCGAACAAGGACGACAAGGGCGACGGCAAGCGGGGGAAATGATCGACTGATGGGAGACGTCATGCAGCGCGTCGAGGCGCTGATCGAGCGGCTGACCGCCGCCGGGTGGCTGACGCAGAACCGCGTCAGGGCGGCGCTGCATGACGTCACCCGGCACGTGTTCGCGCCGCCGGTGGCCTGGACCGGCGACGGCGACCGGGTGAGCAAGGAGGCCGACCCCGAAGGTTGGCTTGATCTGGTCTACGGCGACGACGCGATCATCACCCAACTCGACGACGGCACGACCGATCTCACGACCGGTGCGGGCCGCTTCACCTCGTCGCTGTCCGCGTCGAGCACCGTCGTGTCCCTTCTGGAGTTGCTGGACGTCGAGCCGGGGCACCGCGTGCTGGACGTGGGCACCGGTACCGGCTGGACGGCCGCGCTGCTGTCGCGTCTGGTCGGCTCGGCGAATGTCACCAGCGTGGAGGTCGATCCCGCGGTGTCGGCACAGGCGTCCGCCAATCTCAAGAGCGCGGGCCATGCGCCTCGGCTCATCGTGGGGGACGGCGCTCACGGTTGGGCGAAGGGAGCACCCTACGACCGATTGCACGCCACATGCGCGGTCGCCCGGGTGCCGTATGCGTGGGTGGAGCAGACCCGTCCCGGCGGGGTGATCGTGACGCCCTACGCCCCGGGGTTCGGGTCCAGCCACGAACTGCGGCTCGTGGTGATGCCGGACGGTACCGCCGTGGGCCGCTTCAACGGCTCCGCCTCGTACATGATGATGCGAGCGCAGCGTCACCCCGGATGGGACGCCTTCGACCGGCACGGGGACCGATCCACGACCGACATCGACCCCCGGACCATCGGCTACGCCCCGGCGGGAGCCGACCTGGCGATGGGAACTGCGCTACCGAGTGTGTGCGCCCGGGGCGCGCACGACGGCGCCGCCTACACGCTGCGCCTGTGGAGCACGGACGCGTGGGCCGAAGCTCACTACGAGCCAGGCCGCGACTCCTTCGATGTCGAGCAGGGCGGGGACCGGCCCCTGTGGGATCTGGCGGTGTCGGCCTACTTCGACTGGATCGCCCATCGCAGCCCCGGCCGCGACCGCTTCGGCCTGACCGTGTCACCCGCCGGCGACCACGTCTGGCTAGACCATCCCGGCGACATCGCCTGACCCCGAACCCGTGAGAAGGGAGGGCTCCCGGGGTCCCCTGGCGTCACGCCACCTGAACCGACCGGAGTCCGCACCCCGGCCCCTCCGGAAGGGGTGAGCCGACGGGTCACGGCGTCAGATGCGTGCTGCGATCGAGGACACGTCCCGCAGCACCCGATCGAGCAGTTCCTTCAGCAGCCGATTCTCATCAAGGGTCGAACGGGCTCTGTCGTGAAGGGGTTCGACCAATTCCTGGAACCGCCGGCGAACATCGTCACCGGGCCAGGCCAGCTCCAACTGCGAGAAGGCGCGTCGACTGATCTCCCTTGCCTGCCGACCTTGCGCGATCTTAGGAAGCTCCTCGCTTCTGGAACGAAGCTCGTGCAGCAGCCACCAGCGATCCGAGGGATCGCACGGGCGCACCGCGAGCACTCCTCGGGCGGGGGTGGTCCGGAACCAGGTCAGTGCGGCGCGGGCCCCTTCGGGTCGTGACGCGACCAGTACGGTTCCCGGTTCGCAGAGGTCCCCCGGCTCGGCACGCGTTTCCTGTCCTCCCAGAATGTAGGGCGGATCCGCGCGCAGGACGTCGGCCGGCGCTATCCGGGACGTCGCGACGCCGCTCAAGTCAGCCTGCGATCGGCCTGGCCGACCGGTCATGACCGAAGTGACGGCACCGAACGTGGCAGGCGTCCATGACTGCCGATGCCGCCGCACCAGCATGGCGTGATGAGCGTCGGCCAAGGTGACGGCGTCCGCGGCGATCCGCAGGTTGAGGTCCCTTTTGGCCTGGATCAACTCCACAAGTCGGCTGAGGGTTTCGATTTGTCCGGGGGGAGGAACGGCCACCTCCATCACCTTCAGCCGGTCGATGCTCAGGGTCGGCTCGACATGGGCCGACACATGCCGGTCGAACCAGGCGCGGGCGACGGGCGTCTGGAACCAGATCTTCAGCCAACGGGTGATGTCATGGTTGCTTGAGCGGAGGATGCCGACCGAGCGTGTCGTCACCCAGCCGGTATGGCGCTGGTCGATCAGCGCCGCGTCACCCACCCGGCGGACGAGAACCACGACCAGGTCGCCCTCGGCGAGGACGGCGCGGTTGTCCTTGCCGTCCAGCGGTGCGGCAGGGGCCGGGGGAGACGTCCAGAGGCGGCCGTCGTGGACGTCACCGGCTCTGACCACTCCCCCGCCGCTGGGGAGCTCGTGTTCCGGAAGGCCGTAGGTGACCTTCAGGTCCGCGGCCTCCTTGACCGTCATGCGCCGCCAGCCCTCAACGTCGAGTGCGCGCATCACAGTTCGTCCAGGACTCGAAGCAGGTCGGCCTCCAGGACGCGCGACTCTTGGAACCTGTCCCGGAGTTCGGCGGCGAGCTCGTCGATCTGCCGCTGCTCAGGAGAATCGCCGATGCCGAGCTCACCGGTGTACCTCGGCGGCTGCAGGTCGTATCGCTGATCGGCGATCTCCTCGGCGGTGACGGAACGGCACTGACCTGCCTCGTCACGGTATTGCCCGTCCACCTCTCGCCACGCCCCGAGTGTCCGCAGCACCTGCTCGACCCCTTCCGGGCTGAGGCGACGCTTACGCCTCGGCGCCTGTTCGTACGCCTTCCGCGCGTTGATGAAGAGCACTTTGCCCCGACGGTCACTGCTTCCCCACTCATCGCAGGGGCCTTTGTCGCTGTTGAGCAGCCACAGGCAGCAGGGGGCACGGCTGTGGGCGAACAGGCCCGGCGGCAGTGCCACCACACATTCGACGACGTCGTCCTGGACGAGGCGTCCGCGCACCCGCTGCTCCACCTGTCGTGCCCCGGTCGCGGCCCCCTCCGCCATGAGAATCGCCGCTCTGCCCCGAGGAGCGAGCGCGTGCACGATGTGGAGGATCCATGCCAAGTTCGCGTTGTCCTGAGGGGGCGGCGCCTCGTCCGACCACCTCGGATCGTCCGTGCGCGGTCCGGCACGCCACGAGCCGTTGAACGGCGGGTTGGCCAGGACGATGTCATAGGACGACTCGGCGGGCCGCGCGAGACTGTCCACCGGCGCGGTAACTCGGGCGTGGATGCCACGGGCGGCCAGGTTCATTCGCGCCACATGGAGCGCGGAGGCGTGCACGTCCTGGCCGGTCAGTTCGAGATTCGACGGCCGGCCCGTGCGATCGGACACGTGGCGGTAGGCGCCGATGAGCAATCCGCCTGAACCGCACACCGGATCAAGCACCCGCTGGCCTTCCTGAGGATCCGCCGCTGCCACCATCAACCGCACGACGTCGTTGCGGGTGAAATAATCCCCGCTTTTCGCCTTCGCTTCGGACAGGTCCTGAAAGCATTGGTCCAGGCAGTCATCGATGCGGCCGACTCGGTGGATCGCCTTGACCAGGCGACGCAGCGCGTCGTCGGCCGTTGGAGGAAGACGCGGCACGAACGTGCGGCCTTCCTCGTCTTGGTACCGGAGCAGGCATTCTCGTACCGAAAGCCCTATCTGCTGCTGAGGCTTGTCCGTTTGGGCCAAGAGCCAGTGCCACAAGGAATGCCGGTCGCTCTGCGGATTGTTTCGTGCTTGGTCCCTCAGAGTCATGAGTCCGGCCACGACGCCGCAGGCGTCGTGAAACTGAAGAAGGCCCCCCAGGTCACGCACTGGGATTCGGATTTCAGGCGGCATCTCCACTCCTCCTGGTGGCCGGGCGTGCTGTCCCCGCATCCTTGCTCACGCGATGCCGCCCGTTTTCATGAGCAGGACGACCACCGGCACCGCGGCCGCGAAAGCAGCGGCCGCGGCTGCGATGGACCCGATGACCCGGCCACCGTCAAGCCACTTCAGGAATGCGGCCAGCAGCGCCGCGATCAGCGCCACCAGGATCACCACGACCACGATGAGTACTCGCTCCATCTGCGGCTCCATCTCTACTGGGCGCGCGCCGGCGGACGGTCGCGCGGGTTCTCGTGTCGGGCGGGCGGTCATCCCCGCCCGACACGAGAACAGTAGGAGGCTACGGCCGCGGCGCACCTAGAGCACGCTGTTTGGGTTTTCCTAGAGCCAGATTGATGTCCATCTGTAGATGTATGTCTGATTTTGGCGACATCTAGGGGGTCACCCCCTTGCGGTAGGTGCGCGGGGACGGGCTCGGGCAGCCTCCCCGGAGGCGGTCAGTCCGTGATGTCAAGAATCGTCATCGAGCCACGGCCTTCGCGGAGGGGGAAGCGGTCGCCGATCCGGCCCGTTTCCAAGGCCCTGCCGACCGGCTTGTTCGGCGAGACGCGGTCGTAGCCGTCGATGTCCACGGCGGAGATGACGAGGGTGCCTTCATCGCCGTCGCCGTAACGGACGTGGAAGAGGCAGCCGGGAGAGGCGAAACGGCAGGCACCCGGACGGCGGACGAAGCCCGGCCATTTCATCATGGCTTCCAGCTCCCTGAGACGGGCATTCAGGCCGTCAAGGTCGCCTTCACCGTCCACGGCGGGATTGGGAAAGAGCTGCGTGCTCAGCTTCCTCTCGATCGCGTCGATCTCCGCACGAACCCGATGGGCCGTCGAACTGGTGATGATGGCGCCGAGGCGCGCCCCCACCCCGTTATCGAGCCGGAGTCCACGTCGGCTTGCGAACCCCCGCAGGTTGTGGCACACCTCAGGGGAATCCGCAGCGGCGGCGCTCAGGCAGTAAGCCCTACGTCGCCGGTCCCACCGTAGATCAGTGGCCCTGGTGTACTCGCGCAGCGCACTGTTGTTCTCCCTGTTGTACGGGAAGTAGATCAGGATTTCGTCGTCGATCAGGTCAATCGCGTACCGCTGGCCCATGAACGCCCTCCCTCGACGGAACCGCGACCCGACCATGCCACAGAGCCCCGACACTTCTTTGCTCGCGGGATGACCATCAGGGTCAACGCCCATCGAGACGCGTTCGATCAACGGGGATATACCCCGCCCGTCTCCGTCACTGGAACTGGCCGGGAAACGACTGCCAGGAACAGTCGCGCCGTCTCGAATCGCGATCCCGCTGCAGCCTCGCCCCTGACGCGGTCCCAGGTGCCCAGGGGTCGCCTCAGAAGCTCGGCTAGCACGGCTGACCTGGTCGTACTCCGTGCAGCGCTCACCCGGGGGTCCAGGCCCGGGGGCGTTCGGGTCGGACCTTCAGCATCGCCTTCCCCTTGCGGCAATGGCGTCCCGCTCGATTATTGAAGAAGATCAGGCCGTGGCCGGGGACGGGATGGGATCGCGTGGGTAGCGGGATGGGCGGCGCGCGCCGGTGGTGCGGCGAATGAGGCCCCGCCTGAACATCGCGTTGAACGTCCTGCTCGTGGTCGTGCTCGCCCTTCTGGGCATCCTGACGAACTACGCGACCGGGGGCGACGACGCGCCGCTGCCGCTGGACCTGCTGCGCAAGTTCGCCGTTCCCGGGCTCGGGGTACTGATCGTGGCGTTGATCGTCCTGACAGCGATGTCGGCGCGGCTGGAAAATCCGCCGCGGGCGCCGGAGCGTGAGTGGGATCCGGGTCGCACCCCGTATCCGGGGCTGGAGGCGTTCGCCGAGGACGAGGCGGCGGTGTTCTTCGGACGAGACGAGCCGGTGAGCACGCTGCTCCGTCAGCTGTACCAGCGCGATGGCGAGCGGTTCGTGGTCGTCGCCGGGGCGTCGGGGAGCGGCAAGTCCTCGATGGTGCAGGCCGGGCTGATCCCCCGGTTGCGCGGGCGCCGCTGGCTGGTGCAGCCGGTACTGGCACCGGGGTCCGATCCGATGGCCGCGTTGGCGACGACGTTCGGCGACGCTCTGGACGCAGAACGGTTGCGAGGCGCGCCGTCCGCGCTGGCCGAACTGGTCACAGAGGCGCGGCGGCGTTCCGGGCGGCGCGACGCCCGCGTCCTCATCACCGTCGACCAGTTGGAGGAGCTGTTCACGCTTGCCGGATCCGACCAGCGGGACCTGTTCCTGTCGGCGCTGTCGGCGGCGTTGCGCGCCGATTCCAGGTTGTGGGTGGTGGCGACGGTCCGCATCGAGTTCCTGCGCTCCTTCCTGGAGACCGGCCATGCCGCACTGTTCGCCCGCCCCATAGCGCTCGGCGCGTTGACGCGGGCCGAACTCGCGACGGTGGTCGAGGCACCGGGCACGCTGGCCGGGCTGCGGTTCGAGCCCGGCCTGGTCACCAGAATCGTCGAGGACACCGGGACAGCCGACGCACTGCCGCTGTTGGCCTATCTGCTGCAGGAGCTGTATTTCGCGTCCGGGCGCGGGAAGGTCGCCACGTTCGACGCGTACCGCCGGCTCGGCGGGGTGGCGGGCGCTCTGTCCAGGCAGGCCGACCAGCTCGTTACCGCGCTGCGCGGAGACGAGGGCATCGAGCCGATCCTGGCGGTGCTGTTCAAGTTCGTCACCACGGAAGGGACCGAGGCCACCCGCCGCCGCGTCGTCCTGGACGATCTGAGCGAGGACGAGCGACGCGTCGTCACCGCGTTCGTGGAGGCCCGGCTGCTGGTCACCGACGTGTGGGAGGGAACGCCCATCGCGCAGGTCGCGCATGAGGCGCTGTTCCGCCAGTGGGCGCCGCTGCGCCAGGAGGTGGAGGCACGGGCGGAGCTGCTGCGGCGACGCGCCGAGCTGGAACGATGGGCCGCGGACTGGCGCCAGGCCGGGCACAAGGTCGACTACCTGCTGACCGGCGAGCGGCTCCAGCTCGCGCTGCAGTGGCTGGAGGGCCTGGAGTCGGCCGGGCAGGACAGCGGCGAGATCCGCGCGTTCATCGAGGCGTCCAAACGGCGCGACCTGGCGTTCCTGCGACGCGTGTCGGAGGGGATCGGCCAGTACGTCATGGCCAACGCCGAGCAGTACCCCGAGCTGGCGATCCTGCTGGCCGCGGCAGCGCTGTCGGAGTGCCCGCCGACACCGGCCGCCACACGCGCGCTCATGGCGGCGTTGGCCTTCAGCCACCTGACCCACGTGCTGGACGGGCACACCGACGCGGTCCGCAACCTCGCCTGGTCGCCCGACGGAGCCCTGATCGCCACCGCGTCCCGCGATGGCACATGCCGGCTGTGGGACGCGACCACCGGCTCCACTACCGCCGTACTGGAAGGCCACCAGGGCATGGTGGAGATGGTCGCCTGGGCGCCGGACGCCCGCCGCATCGCCACTGCCTCCCGCGACCAAACCGTCCGCGTCTGGGACACCGCCACCGGCCGCACCCTGGCTGTGCTGGCGGGCGCGACCGACGTCGTGCGAACCGTCGCCTGGTCACCGGACGGAACCAAAATCGCCGCCGGTGCCCGCGACCGGGTGGTGCGCATCTGGCGGGCCGACAGCTACCAACCCGTGACCGAGCTGCACGGCCACACCGACAACATCCTCGGCATCGCCTTCTCGCCCAGCGGCAACCTGCTGGCCACCGGATCCCATGACAGGACCGTCCGTATCTGGGATCTCGCCACGGGCACGGCCACGGTGCTCGACGGCCACCAGGACTTCGTGGAAGGTGTCGCCTGGTCCCCCGACGGCGCCTTCGTCGCGTCGGCCGGAGGCGACGGCACCATGCGCATCTGGGACATCCGCTCCTCAGCACAAACCGGACTCATCCGCTGCCACGGCACCAGGGTGTGGAACGTGGCGTGGTCACCCGATGGCACCTACCTGGCCAGTTGCGGCAGCGACAACACCGCCCGCGTCTGGAACCCGCGGACCAGCGAGGAGATCTTCGCCCTCCGCGGCCACACCGACGACGTGTGGGGCGTCGTGTGGTCCCCCGACGGCACGCGTCTGGCCACCGGCTCAGCCGACACCACCGCCCGCATCTGGGAAGTCACCCCCAAGGGCGCCGAGAGTGTCCAGCTGGCCGGCCATCGCGGCCCCGTCCGCGCCGCCGCGGTCACGCCGTCCGGACGGTTGATCGCCACCGCTGGTGACGACGCGACGATCCGGATCTGGGACGCCGCCGACGGCACCCTCCACGCCGTGATCACCGACCACCAGGACACCGTCCACGACCTCGCCTGGAACAGCGTGGGAGGCCACACGATGCTGCTCTCCTGCTCCAGCGACCGCACGATCGGCTTGTGGAGGCTGGACGAAGCCTCACCTGGTGAGATCTCCGGCGAACGAATTCCCAGCAGCGACATTCACGAGGCCGTGGCCTGGCACCCCGGCTCGGACACCTTCGCAACCGCAGGGCACGACCGCACCATCGTCATCCACCCCCGCGGCGACCACGACTCCACCGAGAGCCTGGCCGGTCACCACGACTGGGTCGTCGGCCTCGCCTGGTCCCCCGCCGGGACGCACCTCGGCTCCACCTCCGACGACCGCACCGCCCGCATCTGGAACGTCCATGACCCCGGCGAAGCCGTGACGCTGCACGGCCACGCCAACTGGGTCGACGACATCTCCTGGTCCCCCGACGCACGCCGGGTCGTCACCGGCTCCGCCGACGGCACCGCCCGCGTCTGGGACACCACCACCGGGGAGCAACTGGCCGTCCTCGACGCCCACGAAGCCCGCGTCGCCAGCGTGGCCTGGTCACCCGACGGCTTCATGATCGCCACGGCGTCCTACGACCGCACCGTCCGTCTGTGGGCGGGTAGGACCTACGCCGAGATCGGGGTGATCGGTGTCCATCGCGGCCCGGTCGTCTCCGTCACCTGGACTCCGGACAGCCAGACCGTCATCTCCGCCTCCTTCGACGGCACCGCCCGGCTCTGGCCCTTCGACGTCGACCTCGACGTCCTGAAATCCAAGGCCGGGACCCGCGTGTTCCGCCCTCTGGCGCAAGAAGAACGCCTCGCCCACCTGCTCCCCGAGCCCGATCAGTAGACCTGCTCGACCACCCGCACATCACGATCGACCAGGTATTCGGACGGATCCAGCCCCATCGCCTCCCGCTCCGGCGACGCCCAGTACCGCTGGTTCGCCTCCTCGAACGTCTCCTCCCCCTCGTACCAGATCACCCACACGAACCGACTGCGCTCATGATCAAGCCAGGCACCCCCGATCCCAAACCCCAACTTCAACCGCAGCGGCACCACCGACTCCCGCCACCTGGCCGCCCACTCCTCAAGCAGGCCTTCCCTGATCGTGTACGTCCTCAACTGGACGGTCTTCGGCACGATGACTCCTCTTCCACCTGCAATCCGCAGCGTCGGCTAACACCTGCCCTACAAAACTCAGCCAACCACGCGCGCAGCTTCACGCCGGTCCCGTGGCGGAAGCCGCCGGGGCCGGTCTGGAGGTGTGGGTCTCCGCGCCGCTGAACGGCGGCGAACTCGTCGATCTGGTCACTTCCGACCTGGCCGAGTTCATCAGACCCGACCCCTCACAGGTCGCCGCGACGCTCGCGGTAGTGGCCTCCACGCTTGGACTCACCGGAGCCCTGCTTTTGGCGTCAACTGCGGCACACTGGCGAGAAGCATTCAACGCCTTCCAGCGTCCAGCCATTCAACTCCCGCATCTCCAGGACATCTGCCGTGTTCTTCGAGCCTGACGATCCCGACGTCCGCGCACGGATGCACGCCGCCTTCGCCGGCGCGACGATCCGGCTCGACTGCGCACCCGCCGAAGGCGCAACCGAAACCTGGGGCCATAGCGGAAGGACCATCGGCGCCCCCGTCACGACGTCCTCCGGAAACGCCTGGCTCCGGGTGCTGGAAGCACCAGTCGGCAAGGAGGGTGGAAAGCTGTGGACCGGCACTCAAGAAGCCGCCGCCACTCTTCCGATGAAGATCCCACGCCCCCGGCTGCTGGCTTCAGCCGACTGGGTTGACGAGGGATATGCCTACCGAGCCGAGCTCAGCACCTAACGGCGCCCGTCTGCTCCCCGACTCCGGACCTCACCCAACACATCGCCCTGCCCGGCGCATGGTGGTCCCAATTGCAGCGCGCTACGAGCACGGTTGCCACCACACCGGTTCCGGACAACCGCCCACGCGTCATCAGCCAGGGCTACGTACACCGCACCATCCCTCGCTACCTTGGCGAAGCAGGCATCGACACCAACGTCCGCCGCTGTCCCTCGCCCACGGCGACCTCCACTGGGCCAACCTCACGAGTCCGGAGCTGACCATCCTCGACTGGGAAGGCTTCGGCCCCGCCCCTCACGGATTCGACGCCGCCCACCTCTACGCATACACCCTTCCCGTCCCAGAACTGGCGGCCAGCGTGCGCGATACCTTCGCCGACGTCCTGGCAACACGCGACGGGCTGCTTGCCGAGCTCACGGTCGCGGCCATCCTCCTTCAGGCTGCCAACCGCGACCCCGTCCATGCCCGGCTCGCCCCTCATGTCCGAGCACATGCGCAGCGGCTACTGGAGCACCATCGCGACTCCCGAAGGCCCTGAGCGCAGCAGCGCGCGTCGGCACAGGATGGTGGCGCTGCAGCTTGAGGGCCCCCGCATCCCGGCTCCACGAGTTACCCGATGATGTCGGCGGCGGGCGGTGTGATGGCGCCCGGGAGTAGGGCACGGAGGCCTGTCTCTCTCAAGTACCCATCCACCGTCCATGGCCGACGCCTCGGTACGGTCGGGTTATCCGATCTGCAGTTCGAGGCCGTGCTGGCTTCGGCCCGCGCCTCGGCCAACTCCAGTGACTTTGCGCTGGTGGCGATGCTCGCGTCGCCTGGACTGCGAATCTTCGAGGCAACCAGAACCGACATCAACGACCGGGGCGAGGAACACGGCCGCCGAGTCCTCCACATTCGACAGGTGCCCGTATGGTGCTGACGATCGCTGCCGCAGTCGGCGGAGTCATCGACCGCGCCACCGGTGGCCGGACATCTGGGTTAATCGTGATCAACGCTTACAAAACCCGCATGGATTGGCACCCCACCACCAGCCGCCTGCGCCGACTCGCAGCCCCATGTCCAGCAGCCAGGTTTCGGACACTCACAAAACTAGAATTAAGCTGTTCCGGGCATGTACATGGTCGCGATGTGCGATAGAAATCTGGCAAATCATTACTCGACTGTGGGGGTAAGTGGGTTTGTCCGGACACCGGAACGAAGGTTCTGTTCGCGCATGGTTGATTCGTGGTGGCCGGGACGGCGAGCGCGAGGGCAGGGCACTCAGTGAGGGGCTGGCGATCGCCGGGTGGGCCGAGGCAGGGGACCTCAGCCGTTGCAGGACCTGGGCCGAGCTCACCGCGGCACTGCAGCGGACGTACCCAGAGGCGGGCCGCAATCTGATCGGCAACTGGACGGGCCAGCTCTGGAAGTTCACCACCGAGATACAAGAGGGGGACCTGGTGGTGATGCCATTGAAGACAAATCAGGGCTTCCTCGCCGTTGGGCGCGTGGCTGGACCATATGAATATCGTGGTGATGAACTCGAAGACTTTCGGCAGGTAAGGCGGGTCGACTGGATTAGGCCAGACGTCCCGTGGACAGTGATTAGGCCCGATCTCCGGGCCAGTCTTGGCTCTCTTTTGACCGTCTGCGGTTTGACTCGAAATGACGCTGCACGTCGCATTGCTCATCTGGCCGAACAGGGAAACGACCCCGGGATCGCCGGAGAGGAGCAAGCCACAAGTGCCGAAGAGCTTCTTGAAGACGCGGCGTCGCGGGATCCGTCGAACCCCCGCACCTTGACTATCCGGAGTTTGCTGGAGCATTGGGGTTGGGAGCGTCGCACCGCCCCGGTAATTTCAATCATTAAAAAAGACCTCGCCGCGCAAGGCCTAACCACTCGGCCTCCGTTTACAGAAGGCTCTGTAGGAGACGTAGTCGCGCTCGTCCGACTCGGAGCTGAGCCCGGCACAGACACGGAGACCGAAGGGGACACGGCGGACACTGAAGATGTGTCCGAACCAGATCCCATGACACTTCGACTGGGAAGGCTGCCTGCGCGGCTGGTTTCGGTTCCGTCGACCGCAGACCTCACCTTCGCTAAGACCCTGATGGTGATGCGGCAATTTTCCCAAATCGCCGTGATCGATGAAGACGGCACTTATCACGGCGTCGTCAGTTGGGAATCGATCGGCCGAGCCCATATCGCCTCCGATGATCCCTCATTGGAGAGCGCAACGGCTTCGGCTCTGGTCGTCGACCACGACGCGCCCCTTCTCGATCAGATTAGCGTGATCTACGATCGAGGGTTCATCCTCGTCCGCGATGCCGACCGGTTCCGCGTCACGGGCATTCTCACAGCATCCGACCTCACCCGCCAGTTCGGCACTCTGGCGCGGCCGTTCGTCCTGATCGAAGAGGCCGAAAACAGGCTGCGCCGTGCCGCCGAGGAAGTCTTCACTGTTGACGACTTGAAAGATGCCGTTGCAAACCATCAAAAAGCGAGGGTCACGCGGGCTGCCGACTTGACCTTCGGCAACTACGTCTATCTGCTTCAGAATGAGGATCGCTGGGCCAAGCTTGGCTGGAAGCTGGATCACGACCAGTTCATCGAACTGCTCACCACAGTCCGCAATACCCGCAACGAACTTATGCACTTCACCGAAGACCCGCTGGCCGACGAGCAATACGCAGCTGTCGAAGGGCTTCTAGAACTACTTCGCACCGCTGACCCGCGTCCATAATCCCAAAAGGGCCTCGTTTCGCGGCGGGTCCACATACAGCCCGACCGCGCCGTGGACCTTGTCACCGAACTGGAGGACGGTGGACGACTGGGGCTTGAGGCCGACGCCCGCCATCCTTGACCTGGCGATGCGCCGCCACGGCGTGAGGCTGCTCGAATCACTGTTCGACGACGGGTCGCGGCTCGTTGCCGACACGTACCTTGACGAGGCCGAGCTGCGCCGGCGCCTGCAGGTGCTTCGCCGTCACCGGCCAGCGCACCTACGAGGTGGACCAGCCGCTGATTCTGGTGGTGGGCCTGCGGTCACTCAGCTACCCGCCCCCCGGTCGCGATCGGCGCGGTTGCGGTCCGCACTAGCAGATCCGGCTGCCGCTCAGCCGGCCGGGACATGATGTAACCGGTCCGGCCCCGCCGGTCCACCTCCCGCAGCAACGTCCCCCCCTGCACCCGGCAGTAGTAGTCGGCCAGCGCGGAATGGAAAGCACCGCGCCGCACGTGCAGCCGGCCTGTCCGGGCCGCGTGGTCCAACACCCATCGCGCGATCACGTGCCCGAACCGGTCAGCAGAGGGGAGCGTCCAGGTCGACGCGAGGAACACCGACGGCTCCTCCCGCTCATGCTGAGTGAACGCCCAAGCCGGACACTCACTCAGCACGGTGGTGCATCCCACCACCGCCTCACCGGCCTCCAACACCCACACCGGCCAATCCGGCTCCCCCACCTGCCCGGCCAGGGTCTCCGCGATCCCTTCCGGCGCGCTCAAACCACGCCCACGCAGCCAGGCAACCCTCGCGGTCACCATCTCGCGAACCCCGTCCCGGTGCCTCGCGGGATCCGCAGGAAGCATCAACAGCATCAACCGCTCCTCCCCTGCGCGGAGAAATCACCCTACGACCGCGGCCTCCTTGACCACGGCGAACCAGATGCTGTCCCTGGCCCACGTTTCGTCCCGTACTCGGCAGGCTCCAGTCATGCCCCGCGCGCTGCTCGCGCAGGGCGGTAGCCAACCGTCAAGCGTGACCGTCGCTTCGAATTTCAGGACGACGGTTCGCCTGTCGATCGAGGCTGCTTCAGGTCAACGAGGATTTCGACAGCGGCCTGCGTTGCATGCCGCTGAAGTGCAAAGTCTTTCCGGAGGTCCACCTCGTCGTACTCTTCATTGCCGAGCAGGCTGATCACAGGGACCCACTCGCCGCCACCGGTGGCATAATCTCGCCAAGAAGAGCCGATGACAACTTCAGAATGCACAGCATGATTGCGTCGGTCAACGGCCTCTTCGATGAGACGCAGCTCATATTCCCAGAAACTTTCATCGTCGTCGCTCAAGAGCCTGCGAATGTCCTTGATCAGTCGACCAGCCGTACTTTTCTCTATATTGAGGTTCGGATCCAAGTTCTTGACGATCTCTCTAAGGACCGACTCTGTCTCTGTGCCCTGAGCCATCACCAGGCCACGAAGTCGATGCATTCCAGCAGCGACGTGATCCTGCGCTGGAGGCCGGTCCCTATAATCGTATGTGCGTGACTCACCCTCACGTTCCATTTGTTCCTGAAGTAGTGTTTGCCAGGACACGATCGCCGGGTTCCGCTCGATGCCGTACCGTCCACTCATCTAATCAAGTATCAGGGAGCCGGTGCAGGTTTGCATCTGGATATGTCGTCAGACCAGCGGGGCACGCACTCGTACGCAAGACTCGCGCCGGCCCCACCGGCATCCCAGCCAGCCGGACTGCTCGACACGGGGCCTGCTCTCGACCGTGGGCGGCCTGGAGACGAAGGAGACCCGTCTGGCGGACACGCTGAGTGCTCGCATGACGCGTGGTTACCATGGGCGACCTTGGCGGTTGGTGCGCACAGGGTGCGCACGAACTGTAATGGATCACGCAGGCGCCCGTGTCGTTTTCACTGGCCTGGGCGGCGACGAAGTGATGAAGCTCCGCACCAACGAGATCACTCGTACCGGTGGGCGCCGACCAGAGCCGCCGCTTCGCATCGGCGACCACAACGAGCCCGTCTACCTCGGCAGCCAGGGCCGCCGTCTGCTGGAGGCCCGCTACGACAACGCCGCACCGGTCGGCCCCACCCTCTGGTCCATCCTGGACGCCTACGCCGCCCTGTATCCGCACTACATGCGGCGCGGGCTGTGGCCGATCAACCCCCTGGCCGACCCGCAGATCGTCCGTCTCGCCGAGAGCCTGCCCGCGTACTGGCGCACGAAGAAGCGGCTGTTTCGCGAGCGCCTCACCCGTCTCGGCTTCCCCCCAGAGGTCGTTCATCCACCGCTCCCGGAGAACTTCCAGCACATCCTGGACCTGGCGATGCGCCGCCACGGCGTGACTCTGCTCGAATCACTACTCGACGACGGGTCGCGACTCGTCGCCGATGGGTACCTGGACGAGGCCGAGCTGCGCCGCGCCTGCAGGTGCTTCGCTGCCACCGGTCAGCGCACCTACGAGGTGTACAGGCCGCTGATATTGGAGGCGGGCCTACGGTCGCTCAGCCACCCGCAGCGGTCGCGGTCGGCGCGGTCGCGGTCCGCACCAGCAGATCCGGCTGCCGCTCAGCGGGCCGGGACATGATGTAACCGATCCGGCCCCGCCGCTCCACCTCCCGCAGCAACGTCCACCCCTGCACCCGGCAGTAGTAGTCGGCCAGCGCAGGATGGAACGCACCGCGCCGCACGTACAACCGGCCCGTCCGGGCCGCGTAGTCCAACGCCCACCGTGCGATCGAATACCCAAACCGGTTCGCTGACGGAAGGGTCCAGGTCGACGCGAGGAACACCGATGGCTGCTCCCGCTCGTGCTCAGTGAACGCCCAAGCCGGACACTCACTCAGCACGGTGGTGCATCCCACCACCGTCCCATCGGCCTCCAGCACCCACACCGGCCACTCCGGCTCACCCACCTGACCAGCCAGCGTCTCCGCGATCCCTTCCGGCGCGCTCAAACCACGCCCACGCAGCCAGGCAACCCTCGCGGTCACCATCTCGCGAACCCCGTCCCGGTGCCGCGCGGAATCCGCAGGAAGCATCAACAGCATCAGTCCACTCCTCCCGCGCGGAGCCATCACCTTATGCTGTGGCCTTCTGGGTCCTCGATGAAAACCAGACGGAAGTCATCGTCGATCAGCTGCCCCACGACCAACCATCCAGGCCTAGGATCAAGCAGTTCTCAGCGACACGCCGGGGTCAACAACACAACTGGCGGGTTGCTGAAGAATCCAGCTCCGGCGGTCTCCTCTCCCCCTGGCGGGCCCGCAGCTTTACCGTGGGGTCCTCATCGCCCTTACGAGGGTTCGCAACACGAGGACTCCGAGCGGTTCAAGGCGTGGGGCTAGTACTCCCGCCGCACTTGGAGATCTCGGGTTGATCGAGGTCGGGACGTGAGACGGCCACCGCTGTGATCGTGTGGGTATGTGTGAACCAGACGATCGGCGGTGGCCGTGCCGCCTACTGTTAAAGAGATCGACCCGGGTGGGTGGGCTGATGAGCTTCTTCAAGTTTCAGGGCCCGCCACACCGCCCGCGATCATGCTGTGATCCCCACCCACAGGCGCTGGCGGAAAAGATTCAGTGGCGCTCTCCTCTTCGCGCTGCCGGCCGTAGCCCCTGCGCGGCGGGCAGGTTGACGCCGGAACGTCCGCGGAGCACAGTGCGTCTTACCGGAAAGCGTTCGAACTGTCACGGCCTCGGTTGGAAGTGGAACTGATGCGCGATCACACCGAAGTCGGCCCTTACGAGATCGCCTACTTGTGTGGCGGCCCCGAGCGTGTCGCGATGACCGTGCTGGTCAGGTTGGCCGGAGACGGTCAGATCAGGGTCTCGCCGGATCGGCACCGGGTGTACGCGGAACGACGCGAACCCCGCGACCCCGTCGAGGCCGCCGCGCTGAAGGTCGTGCCGAAGGTCGGCAGGGTGCTCGGCCTGACCGTGCTGATGATCGCGGCCTCCCCAGCGGTCGAGGAGGTCGGCCGGCGGCTTCGGGCGGAGCGGCTGCTGCCGGGCTCCCGCGTCCGTGCGCTGTGGCAGTGGGGCCGGGTCCGGCGGGCCCGGCGGCTGCGCCGTGCGCTCGACCGGGGGCTGTCGCAGGACGCCCTGTCCCGCGTCGCGGCCACCGGCGCCGCGGGCATCGCCGACCACGAACTCCGGACGATCTTCGAAACCCACACGTGGGAGCCGCCGGTATCCATCGAGATCAGCATTCCGAAGCCGCGGGTCAGTGATCCGCTTCCCGAAGTGCCTTACCGGTCCGGCTTGTACGGCGCGTACTCCGACTTCGGGGGCTACTGAACCCGAGTCCGCGGGGGTGGAGCAGTCCGGCGGCGGGTCGGGGCCCACCGCCCGCCGGTCCTAGCGGACGGCCTGGCGGAGGATCGTGCGCATCTTCTCGGGGCGGTCTCGCGAGGATCGGACAGGTAGATCTCGTGGCCCAGGTCGTGGTGCGTAACACCCTGCACCTTCATCAGTGCGGCCCTGCGCGCGAGGGGCGCAGGCTCGTCCACGTAGGGGCCGCAGTGCATCATCCGGACGCACCGCCCGTCGATGTACATGTCGGACTGGCTTTCCAGCGGGCGTGCGGGGGCGGCCTCCGGAGACGCCACCGATCCATTTCCGACCTTGCCGCCACGGCTCGGAGGCGTGCCCTGGACGGTAACGGTGAGTCCGTAGCGTGCCCATGACGGTTGTCAGCGGGCCGCGCTCTCGGGACTGACCCGACTACCCGATCGGTAAGTGACTTTCCAGGCCGGTGCGCGAGGGGCGCCGGCGAGGTTGCCTACGTTCGCGCTCCGATCGGAACCGAGCAAGGACGAAGCGGTGCGCTCATCGCCTGGCTTCGGCACTCGCCCGCAAGTGATTCGACACCTGGCCGGAACCGGCACCGTACTGTACAGCAGCTTTACACAGCTCATCGGCGATCTGCTTGATGACACGGGCCCTGAGCCAGCAGGGCGTGGACGGCGGTTTGCGCTGCGGGGTGCGCACGGCCGAAGGCCCGCACCTGCTCAGTCTTCCTCAGTGCGTTCGTCGTCCTCGCGCCCGCGCTCGATCCCGAGCCGCTCGTGGAAGTCGACGATGGCGATCGAGATGTGGTCGTTCGACTGCACCACGGCCTGGGCCTTGGCCGGATGGATCTGCACCTTGCCGCCGACGGTGCCGGCGGCCGCGTCCATCCGGGCCATCAGGCGTTCGGTGGTCCGTGCGATGAGGTCGAGGCGGTTCCGCCGGTCGGCCCCCAGCGCGAGCTGACCGAGGCTGGCGACGACGTCCGCGTGGCGCGGCGAGCTGGTCTTCTTGGCCCCTTGTCATCCCTGGTCGGGTGGGGTGTGCGGCTGTAACTCTCACGGGGGAGACGAGACGGCACGACCCACCCGGCTGGGGGAGGGCTCCGGCCCCTGATCCCGGCAAAGTCGTTCATGCCGGGTACGGGGGCCGGAGCGCCACTCTCAAGGAGCCACGATGACCACGACCCTTATCGAAACGGCGTCCGCCGGCGTCCAAGTCCAGCGGGGCGGCTGGAAAGCGGGGTTCCGCACTATGCCGGGTGTGCCCAGGTGGGCGCGCTGGGCGGCGCACGCGGCGGCCCTGACGACGCTGCCGTCGGCGTTGTGGCGGCTGCCGATGGCGTGGGGGTTCGGGATGGGCTTCACCGACGAGGCGATGGAGGACCTGCACGTCCCCGGCTGGGGCTCGGCGTACGTGCTCGCCTTGATCCTGCTGAGTGAGGTCGCGTCGTTCGCCACCCTCGGTCTGATCCAGCCGTGGGGAGAGCGGTTCCCCCGCTGGATGGCGTTCGTCGGTGGCGGGCGCGTGTCGGTGCGGTTCGCGGTCATCACCGCGATGTTGGGGGCGATGGCGGTGCTGCTGTACGCCGCCGGCTACTTCTACACCTGGACGCATCGCAGCCCCGGATCCCCGACCGGCGCATGGGCGTGGCTGATGAACGCCTCGTTCGCACCGGTCGTGTTCTGGGGCCCGCTGCTGATCGCGGTCACCGTCCACTACCACCGGCGACGCCGCGCGTCCTGACCGGCTCTCAGCATGGACCGGGCCCACGCCCGGGAGCTTCGACGCCACCGCCCTGCTCTGGCTGTGTCCGCGGACTCGATCCCTCCCCCGCATCACCGCTCAGTGACGAAACATCAGATAGAAGGAGAACCCCCAGATGATCGTGAAGCGCGCACGCAAGGCCGCTGTCCTTGTTCTCGGTGCGGGCGTAGCCGCTGCGGCCGTGGTCAGCGCGACCACAGGGGCGGTCCAGGCCAAGACCAAGCCGAACAAGCCCAAGGTCGCCAGCGTCACCGGGTCCGGCGAGTTCCGGATGACGTTCCTGCCGAAGGACGACAAGGACCGCCGCTTCTTCACCTTCGACGTCCGTCAGGCCCCGTTCACTCACCACCGCGTCTTCCCCGGCGGGGCGACGATCACCGGGTCGCCGAACGACGCGACCGGCACGGTGAAGATCAAGCACTACTTCGCTCCGGGGAAGCGGACCTTCTACGCGATCGGCCGGGCCGACTCGCTGATCACCTCCCCGGGCTACGCCACCATCACCGCCAAGATCGTCAAGACGTGGTGCGTGGAGGACACCCCGACCCCCGAGGGCTGCGAGGGCCCGCCATGGGTCGGTATGACCAAGGGTTTCAGCGTCTACGACGCCGGCCGGGACCACGGTGGCAAGCCAGGCCGGTCCAAAGACAGGATCGGGATGTCCTGGGAGTACGCCAACATGCTCGTCAACCCCCAGGGTGAGACCTACGAACCCGAACAGGTCGGCACCGCGATGGCACCGGCCCCGTTCTCCCCCGTCCTGTCGGGCGGGTTCACCGTCGTCCACAAAAACCTAGCGGTGCCGTCGAAAGCCGACATGCCGCAGCCACCCCAGCAGTGACGACGCAGGGCTGATGTGTGGGGCGTCGTGTGGTCACCCGACGGCGCGCACCTCCACGCTGTGATCACCGACCACCGGGACACCGTGCACGATCTCATGGAAGGCCGCGTGGTCCTGCTCTCCTGCTCCAGCGACTGCACGATCGGCCTGTGGAGGCTGGACGAGGCCTCTCCCGGTGACATCTCCGGCGAACGAATCCCCAGCAGCGACATTCATGAGGCCGTGGCCTGGCGTCCCGGTTCGGACACCTTCGCAACCGCAGGGCACGACCGCACCATCCTCATCCACCCCCGCGGCGACCACGACTCCACCGAGAGCCTGGCCGGTCACAGACCGGTCAGACGGTCAACTGTGCGCGTCACGCGATCAACTGCGGCGGCGCGGAGGAGACGAAACTGGAAGGCATGTCCACGCCTCAGTCCTCGCCGCCGTCCGCAGACGCTTCGCCGCCCGAGTCCTCGGCACGGTCCGGCGGCTCGACGAACTGGTCACCGATCGTCGCGCTCGCTGCCGGGATCGCGGTGCTCGTCGGTAGCGAGTTCCTGCCGGCGAGCGTGCTGCCCGCGATGGCCGGCGACCTCGGGGTCAGCGAGGGCACCGCCGGGCTGGCGGTCGCGGCGACCGCGGTCGCTGGCGCGATCACCGCCCCCAGCATCGCGGTGCTGCTGCCGCGGACCGACCGGCGCACGGTCCTGACCGGGTTGCTGGTCGCGGCGGCCGTCTCGAACCTGGCGGTGGCGGTCGCCCCCGGTTTCGCCGTCCTGCTCCTCGGCCGGCTCGTCCTCGGCGTCGCCATCGCCGGGTACTGGTCGTTCGCGTTCGGCGCCGGAACCCGCGCCGTGCCGGGACGCGACAGCGTGGTCTCAACGTCCATCGCGCTGGGCGTGACCCTGGCGACGATCGGCGGCGTCCCGTTGGCGTCCCTGCTCGGCGACGCGGTCGGCTGGCGGTTGGTGTTCGGCGTCGCGGCGGCCCTCGGCATCGCCGCTGCCCTGGCCGTGGCCCTGACGTTGCCGCCGGTACCCCCGCACCCGGCCGCCGGAATGGCGATGCTGCGGGCGGCGCTCGCCAACCGGTGGCTGATGGCCGGGGTGCTGGGAGTGGTCCTGGTCGCGTTCGGCAACTTCGCCGCCTACCCCTACATCCGGGTCGCGATCGAGGACATCGACGCGGGCGCCACGGTATGGCTGCTGCTGGCCTGGGGCGTGGGCGGGATGGCGGGCAACCTCGCCGCCGGGCGGTTCGCGGGACGGCTGCGCGCTGTGGTCGCCGCGGCCCCGCTTCTGCTGGCCGGCGGCCTGCTGGTCACCGCGACCGCGCCATCCCTGCCGGTGCTGGCCGCGGGGGTCGTCGTGTGGGGCCTGGCCTTCAACATGGTCCCGGTCGCCACCCAGCTTTGGGTGACCCGCGTCGAGCCCGAACGCGCCGAGTCGGCTCTTTCGTTGCAGGTCACCGCGTTCCAGGTGGCGATCACGCTGGGGTCGGCGTCAGGAGGCGCGCTCCTGGACGCCCGCGGCATGCAGGCGGCCCTCCTGCTCGGGACGGGGTTCGCCGCGGCGGCCGGGCTGCTTTTCGCCGCGCTGCGCGTCCCGCGCGGGTGACGGCTCCCGCCAGGCCTGCGGCGCGACGCCGTGGTGGGACGAGAACGCCCGGCTGAAGGCAGCGGTGGAGCCGTACCCGACGGCGGACGCGATGTACTCCACCGGACGCGAGGGGTCCGCGAGCAGCCGGCGCGCCTCCCGCATCCGGATCTCCCGGAGCACCTCCGCGGGTCCGCGGCCGAGTGCGCGGCGGAACCGCTCGCCCAGGGCGGAACGCGACAGATGGGCCAGGCGGGCCATCCCCTCGACGGTCCACGGCTCGGCCGGGCGGGAGGTCACGGCGGCCACCACCGCGGTGACGGCCTCGTCGGGAGGTCCGGCGTAGCCGCCCTCGTCCTCCTGCCAAGAGGTGGTCATCGCCGCGCCGATCAGGTTGCCGTAGCTGGCGGCGAACAGGGTCGGTCGGCACGCACGTTCGAGCGGGCACTGCGTGACGAGCGCCATGACGCCGCCATGCCGGATGCCGAAGCCACGGACCACCAGCGGGCTGGGCAGCCGACGGACCGGGACGGCCATGCGCAGGTCCGCTACAACCAAGGCGGACTCCTCGTGCCGCTCCGACGCGGTGATCCGGTGAGCGGTGCGGGCGTCGATGAGGACGGCGTCCCCCTCGGCGAGCGACTGCGCCTCGAACGCCACCCCAAGCGTGAGTTCGCCCTCCAGCACCAACGCCCACAGCGGGACCGGCGGTTCGGTGAACAGCGCGCCCGCCGGCAGCTGGACATGGTCCATGCCCGACATCTCCCACGCCGGTTCCGGGGAGGAGGTGCCGACGTCGTCTGCCCGTGAGATATCCACGATGTTCGCCACGTGAGCTGAAGCAGATACAAGACGGCGGCCTATTCCCGCGCGTCCCGGATGGCGTTCCGGTAGGCCGAGTCTCGACTGGCTACGGGAGTCGACCTGGTGATCACAGTGAGTGCTCGGATGGCGAGGGTCTACCTTCGGCTCCATCGACGGTTGGCGTGCACAAGGTGCGCACGAACTGTAATGGATCACGGTGGATGAGGGTGCATCATACGGACGCCGACCTGCAGGAACGTGAATTTGCCCGGATAGCGAATCATCACATAGCACGCCCAAAAAAGAACTGCTAATGCGGTTTGGGTGCAAGCCCATCCGGGGTTCAAATCCCCGATCCTCCGCCTCTCTGACCAGGGACTTCGTCCAAGTTTGTGATCTTGAGCGAAGTCCCTGTCGCGTTTCGGATGTCCGCTCTGCGGGGGCTGCTATGCACGGGGCGTCGGCGGAGTGCGGTCGTGTCAGCTGGTTTCGATCCCTCTCGGCTTGGGCTCCCGTCCTGGGGGAGTCTGCGCGCCGGGCACCGCCGGTTCGGCGCGGCACCATCTCCGCGGGTGGCAACGAGGTCGTCGAGGCGGCGAGGCCTGCGCCTCCGTGGCCGAACCGGCCGCTCGAACTCATCCCCGAGGCACCCGGCGGCCGTAGGTGGGGCCGGCCGACCAAAGCCTGAATACGTACCGACCTTTGAGCGGTCGTCGGTCGTCTTTGGACGGCTGTCGACGCGGGCGCGGGCTTCTAGTTTCAAGATCATGAATGTGGACGTCTCCGGCCCGCCTCCGCTGCCGCGCCGGATGGCGCTGGTGACGGCGCTGGTACTGCTGTCACCGATCTGCGCCGAGTACCTCATCGGCTATGACCAGATCATCGGGCGTCCGTTGGAATTGGTCGCCGGGCTGCTCATCCTCGCACCGCTCTACGGAACCGTCGCGGTGCTGATCCGCGAGGCCGCCCGCCGCGCCGGCCGGGGGTGGCCGACGATCGTGCTGCTGGGTGCGGCGTTCGGGCTCGTCCAGGCGGGGCTGATCGACCAGAGCCTGTTCAATCCCGACTTCGTGGACGAGCCGTCGTGGGACCGCGACCGGCTGCCGACCCACCTCCCGGAACTGGGCCTCAGCGCCAAGTACCTGCTCGGCTTCGTCGCCGGCCACGTGATCTGGAGTTTCGGCGCCCCCATCGCGGTCGTCGAGGCGTGCGCGCCGCGCTACGCGGGGCGGCCATGGCTCGGACGGACCGGCATCACGACGATGCTCGTGTTGTACGGGCTGGGCGCGGCGATCATTTTCAGAGAGCACACCAAGGACTTCATGGCGAGCCCGGCGCAGTTGGGCGTCACCGCGGCCGTCGCCGTGCTGCTGGGCATCGCCGCGTTCGCCCTTCCCCGCCGGTCCGCGCCCGTACCGGGCCGGGTTCCACCGCCGTGGCTGGTGGGGTGCGGCGCCGTGATGCTGTGGGGCACCGGTCAGCTGGCACCGGCGTCCTGGGCGGGGGTCGCGCTGGTCGCGCTCGCGCTCGCTCTCGCGGCCGGATGCCTGATTCGGTACTCCGGGCGCCGCGGCTGGAACCACCGGCACGTCCTGGCGGCCGGCGGAGCCGCGCTCGTGGTCAACGCGTCGCTGGCCTTCGTGGTGGAGCCGCTCGGTGAGACGTCGTACCCGGCCAAGTACGCCGTCAACACCGCCCTCCTGCTGGGCGTGCTGCTCCTCTGGGCCCTCATCGACCATCACCTGCGCCGTTCCAAGGGGACCGTCGCGCCGCCATGGAGGTCATGAACATGCCCGCTTCCACCACACTGGCCCGCTCGGCCTCGGCCCAGGGGGCGCTGTACGCAGCGGCGGCGGTGCTGCCGGCCGGGCTCGCCTGGCTGCTCGACCCGCTGGCGAACTGGCTGGTGGGCCTGGATCGGGCACCGATGCGGTGGCCCGCCGAACTGCTGGTCTCCATCCCCGAGCCGTGGCTCACCATCGGCCTGGTCGTCCTGGGGGCGCTCGCGGGGACGGCCCTGATCTTCTTCGACTCCCTGGAGCAGATCTCGGTCACCGTGTCCGGCGAGCGGGTGATCCTGAAGCGGACGGGCCACGTCCAGGAGATCGCCTGCGAACAGGTCGGCCACGTCTTCCGGGAGAAGGACCGGCTGGTGCTGCTCGGCCCCGAGGGCGAGGAGATCGCCCGGGAGAAGTGCGACGTCAACGCCCGGCGCCTGGCCGCGGCCTTCACCGAACACGGCTACGCCTGGGTGGCCGGTGATCCGTACGAGGACGAGTTCAGGATCTGGGTCCCCAAGACCCCGGAACTGCCCGAACTGGCGAACGCACTGCTCGCGGCCCGCGCGGCGGCCATGGAATCCTCGTATTCCGGCGACTCCGCCAAGGAACTGCGCCGCGAACTGGCGCGGATCGGCATCGTCGTACGCGACAAGGGCAAGCAACAGTACTGGCGCGGCCCCGGTCGACGATGACGTAGCACCACGGCGATCGGAACCGCGGCGAACTCCCCTTCAAACGGACGTCTGCCGCTTGAGCCGTGTCGCCGCGGCGGGGTGGCCGTGCCTAGCGCCAGCCGAGGTCGGGGGCCACGTGGGTCAGGATGTTCTCCAGGACGTGGGCGTTGTAGTCCACGCCGAGCTGGTTGGGGACCGTGAGCAGCAGCGTGTCCGCGGCCTGGACGGCCTCGTCGCCGGCGAGTTGCTTGACCAGGACGTCCGGCTCGGCCGCGTAGGAGCGTCCGAAGATGGCCCTGGTGTTCTCGTCGATCATTCCGATGTGGTCGCCCGAGTCGGCGTTGCGGCCGAAGTAGGCGCGGTCCAGATCGGTGGTCAGCGCGAAGATGCTGCGGCTGACCGACACGCGCGGCTCGCGCTGGTGCCCGGCTTCCTTCCACGCCTGCCGGTAGGCCTCGATCTGCTTGCGCTGCTGGACGTGCAGCGGCTCGCCGGTCTCGTCGTCCTTGAGCGTGGAGCTTTGCAGGTTCATGCCCAGCTCGGCCGCCCACACGCTGGTCGCATTGGAGCCCGAGCCCCACCAGATGCGGTCGCGCAGCCCCTCGGAATGCGGTTCGACGCGCAGCAGCCCGGGTGGGTTGGGGAACATCGGCCGCGGGTTCGGCTGGGCGAAGCCTCGGCCCCGCAGTACCGTGAGCAGTACCTCGGTGTGCTTGCGCGCCATGTCGGCATCGGTGTCGCCCTCGGGCGGCTCGTACCCGAAGTACCGCCATCCGTCGATGACCTGCTCCGGTGACCCCCGGCTGATGCCGAGCTGCAGCCGCCCACCGGCGATCAGGTCGGCGGCCCCGGCGTCCTCGGCGAAGTACATCGGGTTCTCGTAACGCATGTCGATCACGCCGGTGCCGATCTCGATGCGCGAGGTCTTCGCGCCGATCGCGGAGAGCAGCGGGAAGGGAGAGGCCAGCTGCCTGGCGAAGTGGTGCACCCGGAAGTAGGCGCCGTCGGCGCCGAGTTCCTCCGCGGCCACGGCGAGGTCGACCGACTGCAGCAGTGCGTCGGACGCCGACCGGGTCCGCGAGCCCGCGCCGTCACTCCAGTGACCGAACGAGAGAAAACCGATCTTCTTCACACTGGCGTCAACCAACTCAGCGCCTGCGAGATTCCATGGCGCGCACCGCTTCGGCGTGCTCCGTCAGCAGCAGATGGCTGGCGTTGGGCAGCACGGCCAGTTCGGCGTCGGGCAGCGCCCGGTAGAGCGCCACCGTGTGGTCGAGCGTGACCAGATCGTCGTCGCCGGCCAGGACGAGGGTCCGGGTCGTCACCGCGCCCAGCTCGGCCGGGTCCAGCCCCGGCTCGGTCGCGGCCGCGTGCGCGATCTTGCCGATGACGACCGGGAAGTGGTCACAGCCGTCGGGTGACACCTCGGCGTAGGCGTCGACGATTTCGCGGGGCGGCTCGCCGTCCGCCGACGGCTTGAAGATCAGCCCGTCCAGGTCGTAGGCCGCGCTGACGTGGACGAGGCGCTCGACCAGGTCGGGACGACGCATCGCCACCCGCAGCGCCACGGTCCCACCGGCGCTGTAGCCGACCAGCCGGGCCGGGCCGCCGACCGTCTGCTCCAGGAACGCGATCACGTCCTGGGCCATGAGCTCCATGGTGATCGGGCCGGGGGCGTCGGGCGTGCGGCCGTGGCCGCGGCGGTCGGGCAGGTAGATCTCGAACATGTCGGCGAGCCCGTCGAGGTTGCCGGTGAAGCAGCGGCCGTCGGTCAACCCGCCGTGCAGGAGCGCCACCGGGTCCCCTTCGCCGCGCCGGTCATGCCACATGTGAACGATGTCGGTCATGCACTACATACGGCGCGGCGGCTCTGGATTCATCGGTAGTCGGAACAACGCGAACAGGGACGGATCCAGATAGGTCGTCGCGCTGGCGATCAGTCCGTCGCGGAGATCGACGACGACCAGGCCGAACGCTTCTCCGTCCCGGTACTGCGCGAATGCGGGCGATCCGTTGGCCGCCGTACGGACCAGCCGGTCATCGGCGCAGGCGCCGCCCGCACCCAGCAAGGCCGCCCGGATCGCGTCCCGACCGCTGAGCCACCAGGCGAACGGCGGCATCGACATGGTGGCGTCCCGGTGGAGCAGCGACACCAGGCCGTCGACGTCGTAGGAGGTGAACGCCGTGACGTACGACTCCAGCAGGTCCTCGTCGACCTTGCCGCTCCCCTCCGGCGCGCGGTGCGCGGACATGGTGGCACGTGCTCGTTGCAGGGCACTGTTGACCGCGGCCGGGGTCCTGTCGAGCAGCCCGGCCACTTCCTCCGCCGACCAGCAGAGCACCTCACGCAGGATGAGGACGGCACGCTGGCGCGGCGGCAGGGCTTGCAAGGCGGCGACGAAGGCCAGCCGGATCGTTTCACGCCCGGCGGCCAGCTCGGCCGGATCGCCCTCAACGGGCAGCACGAGCCGGTCGGGGATCGGTTGCACGAAGGCAGCGGCTCCCAACGGCGCGCCCAGGGAAGCGCCGGCGGGCGAGGACGGGCCGAGATCCATCGCGAGCGCGCGCCGCTGGGCGCCACGGGCCATGTCGAGGCAGACGTTGGCGGCGATCCTGTGCAGCCAGGTGCGCAGACCGGCCTTGCGCTCGTCGAAGCGGTCGGCGTTCTTCCAGGCGCGGAACAGGGTCTCCTGGACGGCGTCCTCCGCCTCGGCGGCGCAGGCGAGCATCCGGTAGCAGAAGCCGGTCAGGTCGACCTGATGCGCTTCCAGCCGTTCCTCGAAGACCACGCGTCCACACTAATCAGCCCTGGCTATTGACCGTCCCTGCCCTCCACAGGTTTTTCGGCCGGCTGGGATCGCCGGTCTTCATCACGCGTCGAGGACCGCGAAGACGAACCGCCGCACCTCCGCGACGGCCTTGAGGTCCTGCTTCACCGCCATCTCGTTCGGGCCGCACGCCGCCTCACCCATGACCCGTCTCCTCACTATGTGTGTCCTTGGACACGCAGTGAGGTGATCTCACTGGTTCAGCGGAGTCGGGCGCCGTGGATCGGCGAAGTGCGACGGGGAGGACAGTTCCTCCCCGCCGCACATGAGGTCAGCCAGACCCTTGTGGCTGCCCAGCCGCTTTCTGGCGGTGTAGCTCCGATCGCGCGCCACCGATGCTCGACAGCACGATCAAGGCTATCCCCACAAAAGCCAGCCACGGCAGTGCTTGCCCCGCCAGTGTTCCGACGAGGGCGGTTATTGCAGGGGCGAGCGGGTTGAGCATGGATTCAGCAAGCGCCCGAACCCCCTTTTTCCATGCGGTGTTTCTGAGGAGGTTGATGACCGATCCCGCCACCCCTGCCCAGAAGCAGATCAGGAGATTGCTCCAGCCCATGCTGACGATCGCCGCCACCCCATCTCGGAAATAGACGAGAAGGGCGATGTGGATCGGCACCATAGGCAGCCTGGCCAGGGCAGAATAGGTGTCTAGATCATCGTCCGGGAGATCACCCTTGAACTTCTGCCCCACATGGTAGGCCACCGATGAGGCGCCGACCAGCAGCAATCCCTTCGGTGACATCGCTCCGGGAGGCGACAGCAGTAAGACGCCACACAGCGAGATCCCCAGCCATCGAAGATCACGCAGGCTGCGACGCGTCGGACCGACCTTGGAGCGTCGGTCCTTCCGCCATTCCACCACAATTCTACTGGCGGCGGAAAGGTGTGAATTCGCGACAACCGACGAGGCGACCACGGTTGCCACCTCCATGACCCTGAATGCCGAGTCTCCGGCGTAGGCGCACCCGACGATCAGGATTCCTATTGTGATCGATCGCCACCATAGCGCCCAGCCGGGTTTCTTGGGCTTCACTGCCCGGCCGGTCTTTTCGCGCTCCTTTTCGCGCTCCTTCTTGCGCTTCAATGGGACGATGCCCCACAGTGCCACCGACATGACTACACCAGTGAGACAAGTTGTCGTGAGGGCGTCAGTCTCCTCCAGAAATCCTGTTTTGATGCTCACGAAATTGCCGACCTGGCCCAGCAGCATCGTCATGATCACCATCAGGATGGGGAGCACGACGCCAGCGGATATCCAGGCCTTTGCCCTGGCCGGAATTTCGCGAGAAATTCTGCCGGCACCGGCGATTTCTCGCCATGGCCTTCGTTCTTTGATTTTTTCCTTCAAGGGACTCCCCCTTTGAAGTGCGGGGGGCGCACCAAGGAGTCCCAGGAAAATCCCCCGGCTCCTCGGTTGCGCCCGGTTAGGGACACGACTCGAGTGAGCCGGAGTCGCTCTGTTTTGTTCTTGTCACAAGTCTGGCAGATGGGGGCACGTCCCACGCCAGTGGGGTCTCGCCGACCAGCGCAGAGGTGCACGCGGCCGCGCCCGCTCGTTCTCGTGCCCAGTGAGGTGATCTCAGGGGTCTCGACTCGGACAGCAAGGCATGGTGAGGAGTAAACGGTGCCAGCCGGGAGACACACAGACAGATCACGCCTGCGCAGATAGGCGTGGAGCAAGGGGCGGCCTGTCGACCTGTGGTACTCCGGCAAAGCCCGCCGACACGGCTGCAATATCCAGGCATTGTCGGCACCCGGCGGATTTCCGCTATGGGTCAGCGCGGTCGAGCCCGGCTCGATCCACGACATGACCGCCGCCCGCAAACACCTCTTGGGCGCGCTCTGCAAGGCCGCCGCCGAAGGGCTCCCCACACTGGCCGACCTGGGCTACGAAGGCGCCGGCATCGGCGTGTTCACCCCAAGCAAACCTCTCACCAGCGGCCAGAATCCCGACATCGATACCCGCGCTCGTCCTCACCCATTTCGAGACGAGCGACTCCGCTAAAGCACTGAGATCACCTCAGTGAGCTACTTTCCTCTTGAGAATGTGTTGCCATCACAAGGAGGCAGACAAAGGAAAATCGATCCCAGGACGGGCACCTTCCCCCGAGAGGCAGACGACCTGTCCCCACGTTGAAAGCGTCGTCCCGGCGAGTCCCCACCCGAATCGCATTCGGTCGCCAGACGCGGCGTATGCGCGGGGCCAAGGACGTCGAACAAGAGACCATCGCTCACATCACGCAGGTCAGCGGCCCGCAGGTAAGCGAGATCGAGAACGGCGAGAAGCGCGCGACTCGCGCGTTCGGTCCCGTCATTCTGCTGAGCCGCGCGGCCCTGCGCACCGCCGTGAACTCCGCCCTCACGACTCGCTGATCCATCCACGACCGCACCTCCGGCGCCTGAACCCGAGGAGCCTCGCGACGTACGCGCTCTCATGCCGCGTCGAAGGCGGGCACCCTGGAGACGGTCGTTCGAAGGGACTACCGTTCTTTTGATGACCTGGTTGGCCGATACCCGGAACTCCTACGACGCCCTCGCCGCCGGCTACGCCGACGAGACCCGCGACCTGCTCGACAGGCTGCTCCACGTCCGCGCGGGGGTCGTCCTGTTCGCCGACCTGGTCCGCGCGATCGGCGGCGGGCCCGTCGCCGACGTGGGCTGCGGGCCGGGGCACACCACCGCCCTGCTGAGGGAGTTGGGCGCGGACGCGTTCGGCATCGACCTGTCACCCGCGATGATCGAGAACGCTCGCCGCGAGCATCCCGACGCGCGGTTCGAGGTCGGTTCGATGACCGATCTGGAGCTCGCCGACGACGGTCTCGCCGGTGTGCTCGCGTGGTGGTCGCTGATCTACATTCCGGACGATGCGGTGCCGGGCGTGCTCGGACAGTTCCACCGGGTGCTGAGGCCGGGCGGGGTGCTGGCCGTGGGATTCCACGTCGGTGACGAGTCGAAGATCGAGACGACCGGTGACGGCGACCAGGCCCTTCAGGCGTATGCGCACCACCGCCCGCCGTCCCGCGTGGCCGGCTGGCTCCGCGAGGCGGGCTTCACCGTGGAGGCGCAGCACCTGCTGAATCCGGACGAGCCGAAGCCGGGGGCGATCCTGTTCGCCCGCCGGCCCGCGGCACCGTCTCGGTAGCCCCGGCGACCGAGGAGGATCGCACGAGGAGAGGCGTATCACCCGGGAGGAATGATGCTGTTCAGGCGGGAGGTTCTTGAGGGGATCGCGGGCGGGCGGATCGACCGGGTGTTCCGGGTGTGGGCCAAGCCGCCGGTCCGCGCGGGGAGCACCCAGCGCACCTGGGCGGGGATCATCGTGATCGACTCGGTCACGGCCGTCACCCCCGAGGAGATCACCGAACAGGACGCCCTGCGTTCGGGCTTCGAAAGCCGCGCGGCGCTGCTCACCGCCCTGTCCAAGAGTACCAAGCAGGGCGGCTACCACCGCGTCATGCTCCGTCTGGGCGGCCCCGACCCCCGAGCCGAACTGGCCGCGAACGCCGACCTGACCGACCGGGAACTGGCCGACGTCAAAACCGCCCTGGACGCCATCGACACCCGCAGCCGGCGGGGCCCCTGGACCCGCGAGGTCCTCCGCCTCATCGAGGAACACCCCGGCCTGCGCGCCCTGGACCTCGCCGAACACCTGGGCCGCGACAAACTCCCCTTCAAGGCCGACGTCCGCCGCCTCAAAGCCCTCGGCCTCACCGAGAGCCTGGAGACCGGATACCGCCTCTCCCCGCGCGGCCAGGCCCTCATGACCTACCTGCGCTCCCTGACCGAGTGATCCATCCGGGGTCCGCTGCTCAGCCCTGACGTCCTCACTCACCGAGGACCGCCCTGCGCGCGCCTTCGCGGGCCGGTGGTGTGGTTAACCGAACCTCGAATGCGCCTGCCTCCACGATCGACCCGGGAACGTCCCGAGAACGAGGCTGGAGACATCCGTTCACGCAGTTCGGAGGGTGTCTCATGGCGGTTCTCGTTTCTCGCGCCTCGCGCCGGCCCTACTTTGGCTCATCGCTCTGGCGGCGGTCCGCCTACGCGTTCGCGGCGCTGCCTGCGGGAGTGGTCTCCCTCACGGGGGTACAGGCGCAGGCGGCGCTCGCGCATCGCCTGCTGGAGGTGCCGTCCGCCCGCCCCGGACGGGTCCGGACGAGCCTGCACGCCCTCCTCTCGCTGCCGCTCGGCGTCCTGTCGCTCCTGGCGGCCGGGTACGGGTGGTCGATCGTCGTGCTCAACCTGCTCTACCCGGCTCGCTGGCTCATCGGGATGGGCGGTTCGCTGAAGGGCGCCTGGGGCGGCCCCACGCTCGCCGGCGCCTGGGGCGTCCACGCGGCGGGCGGGCTGGTGATGCTGCTGCTGATGCCCGTGCTGATGCGGGGCGTCACCACGCTCCAAACCCGCCTGATGCTCCGCGTCCTCGGCAGGGCGGACGGGACAATGGGGAGATGACCCAGGTGCTGAGGGCCCCGGCGGTCCGCCGGGCCGGAACCGAGGCGCTCTACCTGCTCGCCGGCGCCCCGGTCGCCCTGGCCGGGCTCTACTACGCGGTGTTCTCGGGCGCGTTCGGCATCGTCATGTCGGTCACCCGGCTGGGTGCGGCCGCGACGGGGGCGGTGCTGCGCGGCGCCTGCCGGTTCGGGGAGTCGCACCGGCGGCTCGCGGCCGTCCTGCTGGACGAGCGGGTGCCGGCGCCCGGCCGGCCGCGGTCGCGGGCCGGGCTGCGGGCCTGGGTGCGGGACGCGCACGACGCCGCCGGCCACCGCGCGTTCCTGCATCTGCTCGTCCGCTTCCCGCTGGCCGTCCTCGGCGTCGCCGTGGTGCTCGTGACCTGGGTGTACGGGTTCCTTCTCCTCACGTATCCGATCCAGCTCCCGCTGCACCTCAACGAGATCACCACCCGCGACCCGAGCGGCGGGATCCGGCACGGCCTGGTCGTCGGCGGCTTCTCTTTCGACACCTGGCAGCGCAGCCTGCTGGTGGCGCCGGCCGGCGCCGTCCTGCTGGCGGTGGCGCCGCGGGCCGTCCGGCTGGCCGTCCGCCTCGACCTGGCGGTGCTGCGGTCGCTGCTCGGCCCGCGGCCGGACGACGCGCGCATCCGCGACCTGGAGCTGAGCCGGTCGTACGCCGTCGAGGACGCGGCGGCGACGCTCCGCCGGATCGAGCGGGATCTGCACGACGGCGCCCAGGTGCGGCTCGTCTCGCTGACCATGACCCTGGCCGCGCTGCAGGAGACCCTTCCGGACGACACCCCCGAGCCCGCCCGCGAGCTGGTCGCCGCCGCGCGCACCGGTGCGCGGGAGGCGATCGCCGAGCTGCGCGAACTGGTCCGCGGCATCCATCCGCCCGTCCTGGACCAGGGGCTGGACGCGGCGCTGGCCACGCTCACCGCCCGCAGCCCCGTCCCGGCGGAGCTGGAGACGGAGCTGCCGGTCCGGCCGTCGGCGGCGATCGAGTCGATCGCCTACTTCTGCACCGCCGAGCTGCTGGCCAACGCGGGACGGCACGCGGCGGCCCGCCGGGTCGCCGTGTCCGCCGTCCAGCCGGGGAACGGCACGCTGCGGCTGTCGGTCACCGACGACGGGAAGGGCGGCGCGCGGCCCCGCCCCGGCGGCGGGCTCGCCGGGCTGGCCGAGCGGGTGCGTACGGTGGACGGCGAGCTGTCCGTGCTGAGCCCGCCGGGAGGACCGACCACCGTGACCGTCACGCTTCCCCTCACCACCTCATGACCGGTCTGCGCGTGGTGATCGCCGAGGACGCGGCGATCCTGCGGGACGGCCTCGCCCACCTGCTCGGGCTGCGCGGCCACGCGGTGGTCGCGGCGGTCGGCGACGCGGCCGCGCTGCACGCGGCCGTGGCCGAGCACGGGCCGGACGTCGCCGTGGTCGACATCCGGATGCCGCCGACGCACACCGACGAGGGGCTGCACGCCGCGATCGAGCTGCGCCGGGTCCGTCCCGAGCTCGGCATCCTGCTGTTCTCGCAGTACGTGGAGACGCGGTACGCGGCCGAGCTTCTGGCGGGCTCGCCGGCGGGCGTCGGCTACCTGCTGAAGGAACGGGTGTCCGACCTGGACGACTTCGTGGACGCGCTGAAGCGCGTCGCGGCCGGGGGCACCGCGCTCGACCCGGAGGTCGTGGCGCACCTGCTCGGCGCCGCCCGGCGCGACGACGGGCTCGCGTCGCTCACGCCGCGCGAGCTGGAGGTCCTCGGCCTGATGGCGGAAGGACGGACGAACGCGGCGATCGCCGCCTCGCTCGCGGTCACCGAGCGGGCCGTGGAGAAGCACATCGCGAACATCTTCACCAAGCTCGGTCTCACGCCCACGGGCACCGACCACCGCCGCGTTCTGGCCGTCCTGCGCTATCTGGGGACGACCTGATCATCCGTCGGCGAGTCTGCGGCGGCGGAACTCTCGCGGGGTCTCGCCGTAGTGGCTCTTGAAGGCCGAGGAGAACCAGGTGGAGGTGAGGCCGGTGCGGGCGGCGATGTCGCTGATGCTGAGGTCGCTGTGGGCCGGGTCTTGGAGGATGTCCCGGGCGGCCCGCAGCGTTTCCTCGTGGCGCAGGTCGCGGTAGGTGGTGCCGGTCTGGTGGAGGGCGTTGCGCAGGTGGCGCGGCGACCAGCCGAGCGCCTGGGCCGCGTCGGCGAGCGGGACCTTGCCGGTGCCGAGCTGCTGCCGGACGTATTCGCGGACGAGCCGGGCGACGTCGGTGAAGTGGGCGTCCGGCGGTCGCGTGTCCTTCAGAGCCATCATGCAGAACAGTTCGGTGATCCGATCGCAGACCGCGTGGAACTCGTGGTCGGACAGGTCGGCCCGTTCGGCGTGGGTGCTCCGCAGCAGGTTGCTGATGATCCGGCCGAGCCCGGTGTCCAGGTCGAGGACGAGACGCAGCGGGGCGGGCGCGTCGATGTGGTTGTCGAGTTCGGCGCGCGGGACCTGGAACGCGTACGCCTCGGACTCCGGGACGGAGAGCCAGCAGGACTCGTCCATGCCCATCACGGAGGCGTGCCCCGGTGGGGTCCGTGTCTCCTCCTGGCCGTGCCTGACGGTGTAGACGCCGTGTCGCGGCATCACGATCCAGTAGTGCTCGTCGCCGGGGACCCTGCGGACGTGTGCCGGTGTCCGGGCGGCGATCCGGTCCCCGTGCTGGTCCCAGCGCATCAGCCGGTAGCCGCCGCTTTCCTGGACGGTGAGGTCCGCGCGCCAGTTCTCCGGGTCCCGGAAGCCGTGGTCCATCGGCAGGATGCTGTTGCTGAGGTCGCGCCAGGCGTCGGTGTCGTCGGTGGTCCAGGAGTGGTACTGCATGGGCCTACCTCCGCTGTGAGCCCGCACCTCGCCCGGTAACCCAACGTCTCCGCTCGGTCGCTGTCAAGTGTCCCGGCCAGTAAACCGGTTCTCTGTTTTTGTGACGTCCGTTTTCTGGTTCGGGGCAGGAACGGCCTACGGGCGTGGCCGGTATGTCCGGAGCGCGGCGATACTCGGGCCCAGCCGCCGACGTCCAGCGGGTGTGCGACGAAGGGGAATCCGATGACGACGAGCCTGCCCGCCTTCCCCGCCCCCGCCGAGAGCCCGCTCGACACCTGTGTCCGGCTGCGGGAGATCGCGCCCGTGGTCGAGGTGGAGTTCCCCGGCGGCGTGCCGGCCTATCTGGCGCTCACCCACAGGGCCGCGCGCGAGATCCTCGCCGGGGACAACAAGACCTTCGCCCGCGACCCGAAGCACTGGCCGGCCCTGCACGACGGATCGATCCCCGAGGACTGGCCGCTGCGCGCCATCGTCCAGGGCGACCATCTGTCCACCAAGGACGGCGACGACCACCGGCGGCTGCGCGGGCTGGTCGGCAGGGCGTTCACCCCGGGCCGCGCGCAGGGGATGGAACCGCGGATCCAGGAGATCATCGACGGGCTGCTTGACGACGTGGTGGCGGCCGGCGACGGCGTCGACCTGGTGCCCTCCTTCACCGAGGCGCTGCCGATGGCGGTGATCTGCGAACTGTTCGGCGTCCCGGAGCCGGAACGGTCCCGGCTGCGGAAGTGGACCGCCGCCCTGCTGGCGCACACCACCCCGCCGGAGGAGGCGTTCGAGACCCAGCGGGCGCTCATGGCGTATCTGTACGAACTGGCGGAGCGCAAGAGGCTCGACCCCGGCGACGACCTCACCTCCGGCCTGGTGCAGGCGCGTGACCGGGACGACAGGCTCACCACCGACGAACTGGTCGCCGTGCTGTGGCTGATGCTCGTCGCCGGCCACGAGACCACGGTCCACCTGTTGGGGCACGCCGTCACCGCGCTGTCGGCGCATCCCGACCAGTTGGCCTTGGCCATGGCCGAGGACCGCTGGGGCGACGTCGTCGAGGAGACTCTGCGGTACCGCCACTCGGTGATGATGACCAGTTTCCGCTTCACGCTCACCGACGTGACGATCGCGGACGTGCTCATCCCCAAGGGCAACGCGGTCGGCGTCGTCTACCAGGCGAGCGGCCTCGACCCGAGGCACTACGGAGAGACCGCGGACCGGTTCGACATCACCCGTGAGCAGAGCGACGGCCTCGGCTTCGGCCATGGCCCCCGCTACTGCATCGGCGCCCCGCTGGCCCGCCTGGAGAGCAGGCTCGCACTCGCCTCGCTGTACCGGCGGCTGCCGGACCTCGCCCTCGCGATCGACCCGGACGACATCCCCTACTCGCCGTCCTTCTTCACCATCGGCCCGCTGTCGCTGCCCGTCAGCCTCGGCGCCGACCGTCGCTGACCCCCGACGACGCACCCCCGCACCTTGAGAAAAGTGGAGTGACCCCCGTGGAACCGACTGTGCACCTGTGCGGCAGCGTGCCGCTCGCCGACTCCGAGACCGTGTTCTGCGCGGTCTCGGCCACCCTCAACGGCCGCGTGCGGCGGATCCCGGACGGCGAGCCGGGTGAGCGCGAGAACTGGGTCGTCTGGCAGCTGCCGAAACTCGCGGCGCACCCGGACCTGGAGACGGTGCCGCCGCCCAGCATGGAGTACGGGCCCTCGATGCGGGTCCGGCCGCGGCCCGGCGTCGACCCGGCGGCGGTGACCTTCGGGCCGCTAGGGTACGCGGCGGCCGCGCTCGACTCGTGGCAGGTGTTCAGCCGCCTGCGCGCGGCCGGCGTCATCCCCGCGGACGTGCGGTTCCAGGTCAGCCTGCCGACCCCGGTCGCCGTGGTCGCCGCGTTCGTCGGCGCCCACCATGCGGAGCTGGAGGTCGCCTACGAGGCACGGCTGCTGGCTGAGCTGGAGGAGATCCTGGCCGTGATCCCGGCCGCGGACCTGGCCGTCCAGTGGGACACCGCGGTCGAGTTCGCCGTCTTCGAAGGGGTGTATCCGGCCTGGTTCGGCACCGACTACCCGTCCCGCCTGCCCGAGATCGTGAAACGCCTGGTGCGGCTCGGCGACGCGGTACCGGACGATGTGGAACTGGGGTATCACCTGTGCTACGGCGACTTCGAACACAGGCACTTCGTCGAGCCTTCCGACACGTCCAAGCTCGCGGCCGTCACCGAAGGCGTCGTCGAGGGACTCGGGCGGCGCCTGGACTGGGTGCACATGCCCGTGCCGCGGGACCGTGCCGATGAGGCGTACTTCGCGCCGCTGGCGGGCCTGGCGCTGCCGGCGGAGACCGCCCTGTTCCTCGGGCTCGTGCATGCCACGGACGGGCTCGAAGGCGCCGGTGCGAGGATCGACGCGGCGCGCAAGGCCGTGAAGACGTTCGGCATAGCCACCGAATGCGGCATGGGCCGGCGCTCGCCCGAGCAGATCCCCGCTCTTCTCGCCCTGCACGCGTCGGTGGCCGACCTGCTCTGACGGCCGGACGGGCACCGCTGACGCGCGGAAGACGATCTCGGCCGGCCGGGTCGGGGTCCGCGCGTCAGCCGGTCACCGGCTGGGTGCTCCGGTCGGTCTCGGCCGTGGGCGAGGCGTCCGGGGCGGCTTCGTCGGTGAGGAAGCCGCCGGACTGGTGGTGCCAGAGACGGGCATACGGGCCCTTGGACTGGAGGAGTTCCTGATGGGAGCCCTCCTCCAGGACGCGGCCCCGGTCGAGGACGACCAGGCGGTCCATGCGGACGACCGTGCTCAGACGATGGGCGACGACCAGCGCCGTGCGGTCGCGCATCAGGTTCCACAGGGCCTCCTGGACGAGGATCTCGCTTTCGGAGTCCAGCGCGCTGGTCGCCTCGTCCAGGAGGAGGATCGGGGTGTCCCGCAGGATGGCGCGGGCGAGCGCGACGCGCTGCCGCTGACCGCCGGAGAGCTTCACGCCCCGCTCGCCGACCAGCGTGCCGAACCCGTCCGGAAGGCTCTCGACGAACTCGGTGACGTGCGCCGCCCGCGCGGCCTGGAGGATCTCGGCCTCGGTGGCGCCCGGCCGGGCGAAGGCGATGTTGTCGCGCACCGACCGATGGAACATCGCGGGTTCCTGCGGGACGTACGCGATCAGGTTGCGCAGGTCGCTCTGGCGCAGCCGCGCGATGTCCTGGCCGCCGACGAGGATCCGGCCTCCGTCGACGTCCATGAGGCGCAGGAGCAGCCGGGAGAGGGTGGTCTTGCCGCCGCCGGACCGGCCCACCAGGCCGATCTTGGCGCCGCCGGCGATCCGCAGGTCCAGATCCTCGAACAGGGGCGGGCCGTCGCCGTGCGCGAAGAGCACCCGCTCGAAGCGGACCGAGGCGTCGGCCGGGCGCGGCGGCTGCGGGTCGGGCGGGTCCACGACGGTCGGCGGCGTCAGGAGCAGTTCGGTGAACTGCGCGCTCTCGGTGAGCGTGCTCTCCATCCGCCGGTAGATCTGGTTGAACTCGAACATGATCCGCGTCGCGTTGGTGTAGTAGGAGAACGTCACCACGACGGCCTCCACCCCGAGCCCGCCGCGCAGGGCCACCGCGACGAGCAGCCCCAGAGCGCTGGTCAGGACGGACATCGGAGCGACGATCGTGTCGACCCGCAGGTTGGCGTAGTCCCAGGAGCGCAGCGCGAGGCGGTGCTGCTCGGCGGCCCGGCCGCGGAACTCGGCGGCCTCCCGCTCCTCGGCGGCGAACGCGCGGACCGTCTCCATGTTGGTCAGCACGTCGGCGACGTGGCCTGACACCCGCACCTTCGCCGCCTCGCGCCGGTCCACCAGCGCCTGCCTGCGGCGGATGAACGGGATGACGAGGAAGCCGGTGACGACGATCAGCCCCACGAGGACGACGACCAGGAGCGGGTGGTACCGCCACAGGATCACCGAGGCGAACGACAACGGGATCACATTGGCCACGACCGAGAAGGTCAGGGTGTCGGCGAAATTTTCGAAACCGCCGCAGAAGCTCAGTATCCGTTTGGTCAGCGCACCGGCGAAGTTGTCGTGGAAAAACGCGGTGTCCTTGGCGAGCAGCTCGTCCATGCCGGTGATGGCGAGCCATTCGATGCCCCGGCCGTTCGTCCTGTTGAGGAAGTGCAACCCCACTCGCCACAACGCCTCGCCGATCAACATGATGCCGGCGAATCCGAGAACGTAGGGCAGGAGAGCGGTGAGATCGTTCTCCCCGCCGTCGGCCAGGTGCCCCACCAGGGCGGCGACCATCAGCGGGGTCAGGTAGAACAGGCAGGTATTACCGATCGCCGGCAAAGTCATCGCCGGAAGCGACATGCGCCACTGGCGGCGCAGCACGCCGCAGTAATAGCGCAGGGCCAGCAGAACCGCCTGCTGCCGGACCGACTGGACGCCTCTGGAACCACCCCGTACTTTCAGCACTCGCCACCCGCTCTCCACACCGCCGCTCTTCCATGCTGCCTCAGACCGTCCGGGCATGGCGAACGCATTTCCCGAGCGCGCAGATGATCAGCCGGTCCGAGAAAGAGCGGCACATGCAGGAGGAACACGCTTGGTTCGCCGCGAAATCGGACGCATCCTTCTTCGGAGGGCCGCGACGAGCAGCCGATCGATGGGGAACCGCGTACCCGCGCTCATTTCGGCACCGGACCTTGCTGGGCGGGCGGCCGCCCGGCGGCCTTCCTGAGGTGCCCGGGACCGCGAAGTCGGCCCTGGAGGTGCGGATGCACGGCGGCCCGGGTTCTGTTCATCGGCAGGCCACCCGCTGGGGAGGTAGCGTTCACCCGGCGGCGCAACCGTCTCGTGAGCCCACTCAGGCTCGCGCCCGAACCGCAGTCGACCGCATACCGGCGAGGGCGTCGAAAAACCAGATGGAGGAATGAAGCACATGGCGAAACGAATCGAAGTTCCGAGCGCTCCGGGAGCGCACCTCGACGATGACGCGTACGACGCGATCGAAGAGGCCAACGCGTCCGGCGAGCCCGTGACGATGGTCTACGGCAGCGCGGAGACCGTCGTCGAGCCCGGCACCAAGCTCGGCCCGGCGGCCATCACCGCCCGCCTGCGCGACGGAGGCGGGCGGTAACACGCCCGCCCTACCAGCGATGGTCCAGTCCGCCGGACTGGACCATCGCCTTCCCGGGCCGCCCCGCGCCGAGCGTCCACGCGAAGACCCCTGCCGTGCTCAGGCGACGACCGTGAGCCGTGAGCAGAGCCGTCATGGCCGCGGCGAGGTCCGCGTCGCCGGTCGCCGGCGACCGCCGGCGTCGCGGTGACACCGGAGTAGACCGGCGCCCAGCTCCTACCGAACTTCGAATCGGTGAACTCAGAGTGATCCGGTCGGAACCTCCGGCCGTTCGGCCTACACACACCACCGCCGCACCGACGCCTCAAAACAATTTTAGTGACCAACTTCACTTGATTTGGTCAGTTGATCTTGATGCCATACGATCTTGCGCAGATCCGGGCATTAAGGCCCGGGTCGTCTCGCATCGCGGGACTAAGACCAGACAGCAAAGGTCGTGGTTAAAGTGTTCGCCTTCATCATCGCCTGGGTGTCGTGCAGGACCTGCAACGGCAGCGGCTGGACCAGCCAGGGCCAGTGCCCGACCTGCCACGGACAGGGCCGCTCCTAATCAGCCGTCCCGCCCCGCCGGCGGGTAAGGCCACGAACAGCAGCCCTTCTTAAAACGGACGGGCCGCACTCGAATTCAGCAACGGGAACGCCCGTTGACACGAACAACGACGTCGACCTCACGTTCTTCTGAGGTGGATTGCTGATATATGCGCAACTCAGGGTCCGGCGTGCACCGCCGGGCCCTGTTCTGTCTTCGACCGCGCGAAAAACTCCGACACCCGTGCCGGGTGCCGTGGGGCTGGGCTAGGCGACGACCGCGAGCAGGGCCGTGATGGCCGTGGCGAGGTCGGCGTCGCCGGTCATCGTCGATCGCTGACGGGCCTCGTCCTCGGTGATGCCTCGGGTCGCCAGCCGCCAGAAGGTGTCCTGGTCCATCGAGACGTGGGCGGACGGCTCCCCCTGAAGCTGGGTCAATCGCCATCGTGCGTCCTGCCGGACCACTCCCCACCGCCCGCCCGCCGGGCCGAGGACCTCCAGGTGGGCCATGGTGCCTTCGGGGCGGTCGTGCATCCGCAGAGCGTGCGGCAGGCCGCGCGCGAAGACGTCCAGCACCGGAGCCATGAGGTCGGGTTCGGTGGCGCCCGGGACGGAGACGGCGTCGCGCACCTGCTGCTGGTGGACCCAGAACTCGGTGTAGTCGCGGCCGATGTCCAGCCAGGCGGGGCTGTCGATGTCGGTCGCGGCCCAGGAGACGTTCAGGTCGGCGGCGGCGTGGAGATCCCGCGCCGCCCAGACGGCGTCGAGCCGCGGCCCCAGGTGATCCAGCAGTTCGATCATCAGTTGCGGGCTGAGCTGGCGGGACGCCCGGACGAACTCCTCGTTGGTGCGCGCCAGATAGGCGGGAAGCGTCTCGCCCTCGGCGAAGATCGCGCCGCCGTGCCCGTCGCGGCTGCCCGACAGGCGCCGCATGTAGTCGTTGAGCACATGGGCGACGACGTCGTGCACGTCCCAGCCGGGACAGACCGTGGGCGCGGCCCACCCGGCCGGGCTCAGGCCGCCGAGCAGGTCGAGCATGGCCCGCCGCTCACGCGGGAACAGGGGGCGGACGTCGACGGCCGGGCCAAAGATCACCATCATGTGACCCTAGCGGCCCGCCTCGGTCAAGCGGCTGCTCAGCGATGAGTCGTCCGGCGCTCGCGGCGGTCGGCTTGCGCCGTCCTCTGTGACGGGATGGCGTGTATCTCGGACATCTCGCGAAGCTCACACGTCGCCGCGGCGGCCTTCCGGCTTTACTGGCCGCATGGAACCTCGCGCCTCGATGCCGGCGGTCCGCCGCGCGGGCAGGATCGTGCTCGCCGTCGTGGCGATCCTCGGCATCGCGGGCGCCGCGTTCGTCGTGCGGGGGCCGCTCATGATGTCCGCGCCGATGTGCACGGCCGGGCGTTGGCACGGCTGCTTCGACACGATCAACGGCGTGGTGCTCGTCACGGTGGCCGCTCTGCCGCTGGCCGCGCTGGCGGTGTGGGCTCTGGCGCGTCTCCGGAGTCCCGCGGTCGCCACGCCGTCGTGGCGGACGTCGCTGGCCGAGGTCGGCATCGTCTACGGGACCCTGCCATGGGTGTGGATGATCCTGCTGCCGGGCGACGGGTCCGGGGTCGGCGTGAGCCTGGTGCCACTGCGGGACCTGCCCACGATGGACACCAAGCAGGTCGTCGGCAACCTGCTGGTGTTCGCGGCGCTGGGGTTCCTCGTCCCGGTGCGGTTCGCGGCCCTGGCGTCGGTGCCGCGGATCCTCGCGCTCGCGGCGGCCTGCTCGGTCCTGGTCGAGAGCGCGCAGTACGCCCTGCGGCTGGACCGGGTGTCCTCCGTGGACGACGTCCTGCTCAACACCGCCGGCGCCGGACTGGCGGCGCTGGCGTCGCGCCGCTGGTGGCGCACTGCGGCCGCGCCCGGCCCGCTCAGGACCCGAGCGCGCCGTCGTTGATGCGCGGAGACGCGCTCCGCATTGGCGGATGGCAACAGAAAAGACGTCGCGCATAAGTCGGTTCTCGGTGCCCGATGCATATCGTCGGCATATCGAAAAACCTATACGCCCCAGCAACGCCGCCCCGCCTTTGCTGGTGGCACGTCATCGACACGAAAAGCACCTCGCAAGGTTTACTGGCTTGCAGCGCTCGGCCTGCTGGTCGTCATGGCGGCGATCGGCTCCGCCCTCGGTCACCGGTCGCAGAACGCCTCGTCCTTCCTGTCCCCGTCGTGGTCCTCGGTCGCGTCGCCTCCGGATCCTCCACGCGGCGAGCAGCGCACCGGGCCCCACGGCATGGTCGGCAAGGGCGACGGTGTCGTCCCGGACGATGTGACGGTCTTCGACGACGGCTTCCCCGCCGTGACCAGGCTCGATCAGCAGCTCCTCACCGCCCTCCGCCGAGCCGCCGAGGACGCCTCGGACGACGGGATCAAGTTCTACGTCAACAGCGGCTGGCGCTCCCCGGCCTACCAGAACCGGCTTCTTCGGGAAGCGGTCCTCAAGTACGGCTCCAAGAAGGAGGCCGCCCGCTGGGTGGCCACCGCTTCGACCTCGCTCCACGTAAAAGGGAAGGCGGTCGACATCGGACATCCCAATGCCGCCAAATGGCTTTCTCGGCACGGGTCGAAGTACGGCCTGTGCCAGATCTACGGCAATGAATCCTGGCACTACGAACTGCGCGCCGGCGCGGTCGACCGTGGTTGCCCGCCCATGTACGCCGACCCGACCCAGGACCCGAGGACCCGGCAGTGACCCCCGCCAGGGACTGGGGCGATCCCTCCCACCAGATCACGTTTGACGGCGCCATGGCTAACCGCTATCTATTAGCTAGCCGTTAGGGGTGGTGCATGCAGGACGCGGTGTTGGCGATGCTCGCGAAGGAGCCCTCGCACGGGTACCGGCTGCGCGAGCGGCTGCGGCGGGCGCTCGGGGCGCTCGGGGATTCGATGAACGCGGGCCAGATCTACGTGACCCTGGGACGGCTGGAGAAGGCGGGGCTGGTCGCCTGCGAACGGGCGGACGGGCTGCCCGACCGGCCGGACCGCAAGGTGTACGCGCTGACGCCGGCCGGGCAGCAGCGGGTGGCGGCCTGGCTGGGCGAGGTGAGCTGGCCCAAGCCGAATCTCGCGGAGTTCCATCTCAAACTCGCCGCCGCCGCGGCGGCGCGGCTCGCCGACCCGGTGGAGCTGGTGGACGCGCAGCGCCGGGAACTGCTGCGGCGCCTCAGGGACGTGCAGCGCGCGGCGCTGGCCGAGCCGGACGGGTCGACCGCCGGCCTCCTGCTGGAGGGGGTCGCGTTGCGGTTGCAGGCGGACCTGCGCTGGCTGGAGTCCTGCGAGCGCGTCTGGTCGAGGATCGAGCACGAATCCGAGGGTGCATGAACGAGTGCGACGCTGTTCTGCGAGTCCGCGGCCTGTGCAAGGAGCACGGCGCGGGGCAGGGGCTCGTCCGGGCGGTCGATGAGGTCGACCTGGACGTCCCGGCGGGGCAGTCGCTGGCCGTGACGGGGCCCAGTGGCTGCGGGAAGTCCACCCTGCTGCAGATGCTGGGCGGCCTGGAGCGGCCCACGCGCGGGGAGGCGTGGCTGGCCGGGCAGCGGACCGACACGTTGGGCGAGCGGGCGCTGGCCCGGTTGCGGCGCCGGTCGGTGGGCTTCGTCTTCCAGGCGTTCCACCTGGTGGAGGAGCTTTCGGCGGCGGAGAACGTGGAGCTGCCCGCGCTCCTGGCCGGACGCTCCCCGCGTGCGGCCCGCCGCCGGGCGGCCGCGCTGCTGGAGCAGATGGGCCTCGGCGAGCGCGCCCGGCATCTGCCCTGGCAGTTGTCGGGGGGACAGCGCCAGCGGGTCGCCATCGCCCGCGCGCTGGCCAACGAGCCGCTGGTCCTGCTGGCCGACGAGCCGACCGGGAACCTGGACACCACGGCGACGCTCGACGTGCTGAGGCTCTTCGAGGGCCTGCGCTCCGCGGGCCAGACCCTGGTGATCGTCACGCACGACGAGCGGGTCGCGGCCACCGCGGACCGGCTCATCTCGATGCGGGACGGGATGTTCGTCGACGACACCCGGCTGGCGGGCGGCACCGGGCGGCTCGGCGACCTGATCGGGCTGGGGGACTGAACGCCGTGGGGCGCATCCTGCTCGTCCTCCGCCTGGTCGTCGCCGACATCCGCCGGCACCCCGCCCAGGCCGCGATCCTCCTGGTCTCGATCACCGCCGCCACCGCCGCGCTGAGCCTGGGCGGATCGCTGCGCGGCGCGACCGAGACGCTCTACCGGCAGACGCGGGCGGCCACGGCCGGACCGGACGTGGTCGCCTATTCCCCCGGAGCCGGTCAGAGCACCGTCAACACCCTGAAGTCCTTGGACCGCGCGCCCGGGGTGGTCGCGCACAGCGGCCCGTACCGCCAGTACCACACGAGGCTCACGGCGCACGGCTCCACGGGAGCCGCGGTAGTGCAGGTCGCCGACATGGCGCCGGGCTCGGTCGACCGTCCGCTGCTGACCTCGGGCGGTTGGGTCCGTCCTGGAGGCGCCGTGGTCGAGCGCGGCTTCGCCACCGCCCTGGACGTCCGCGTCGGCGACGAGGTCACCGTCGCCGGCCGTACGCTTCCCGTCGTCGGGATCGCCGTGACCGCGTCCCGCTCGGTCTACCCGTGGGCGCCGGGGACAGGCCCGGGCGGCGGGCCGGACGACGGCGGCGGCCTGGTCTGGCTGGCCGGACGGGACACCCGGGCACTGGAGTCGCCCGACGTCCCGGTGACCTCCTTCATCAACCTGAAGCTGCGAGATCCCGCCGCGGCCCTGACGTTCGACGGGCACGACCCCGCCATGACCCCGTTCGTCGCCGGCACCTGGGTGAGCATCAGGCCCTGGCAGCACATCGCCGGGCAGGACGCGGTCATGCTCCGGGACAGCCAGCCGATCCTGGTCGTCGGCAGCTGGCTGCTCGCCTTCCTGGCGATCAGCGGCGTGGCCACGCTGGCCGCGGGACGCGCCGCCGAGCAGACCCGCCGCGTGGGCCTGCTCAAGGCCGCCGGCGCCACCCCCGGCCTCATCGCCGCCGTCCTCTTCGCCGAATACCTGGTCCTGGCGCTTCTCGCCGACGCCCTGGGGCTGATCGCCGCGCGGCTGATCGAGCCCGGCGTCGTCAACCCCAGCGACAGCCTGCTCACCACCGCCGCCGGGCCGAGCGGCGACACCATCGCCCTCACGACCGTCGTAGCCCTGGCCGTGGCGGGCCTCACCACCTTCGGCCCGACCATGCGGGCCCTGCGCACCGACACGGTCGCCGCACTCGCCGACGGCGCCCGCCGCCCCCGGCACCGGGCCCTGCCGACCAGGCTCTCCGCGCTGCTGCCGACGCCGCTCCTCCTCGGGCTGCGCCTGGTCGCCCGCCGTCCCGGCCGCGCCGTCCTGCACGCGTGCACCACCGCGACCACCCTGGCCACGGTCACCGGCCTGCTGGTGATCTACGCCCAGCCGGAGAAGGGCTATCCGGGCTCCTCCATGGCGAACGATCTGCGGAACGCGCAGGAGCACCACGTGATCCTGGGGGTCACCGCAGCGCTGATCGCCCTCGCCGCCGTCAACACCATCGCCGTCACCTGGACCACGGCGCAGGAAGCCCGTCACACCATGGCCGTCGCGCGCGCCCTCGGCGCCACGCCCGGCCAGATCACCGCCGGACTGTCCGCCGCTCAACTTCTGCCGACCCTGCCCGGCGCCCTCGCCGGCATCCCCTTGGGCCTCGCCCTGTGCCTGCCGTTCAGCGAAGCGAACACGACCTGGCCCCCCGCATGGTCACTGCTCACCGCCGCGCTCGCCGCCCTGCCGGTGACCGCCGCGCTCACCGCCGTCCCCGCCCGCGCCGCGTCCCACCGCCCCGCGGCACGAACCCTCACCACCGACCCGACATGACCCCGGACGTCTGCCTACCGGGGCGCGTCCTCGACCATGACGGCCCGGCCTGATCGGCGGGCTTCGCTTCCCCGCCCGTCAGACGACCGGTATGAGAGGTTCATCGGTCGCCGGGAGTAGGTCTCTCGCCTCATGCGCGCTCCGGGTCCGCTGGCTGGGGTCGGCACTCATGCGGACCACGGGCAATGCCGGCCGCCAGGCGGCGGAGCGCAAGCGCGACACCTTGGAACGGCTCGTCACCGAGCGGGATGTATGAGTGTCCACAGCGCATCCTGAACACGGCCCGCACCAGGTGCCGCTGTGGTTCCTGTGGGACGGGCGAGCCGTGTGGATGTGCACCGGCGCCACTTCCGCGACTGCGCGGAACGTCCGCGAGGAGCCGCGCGTGCGCCTGGCGCGGCGAGCCGGAACTACGCGGCGGAGTCATCATGCGCGACGGGACGCGGCCGGCATAGCTCCGGTGACACGGTCGCCGGCTGACGCCGCACCGGGCGGCGGGGACGGGATGTCCGAGCCGGGTGGTAGGTGTTCGGGATGCGTTCTGAGGAGTTCCTGCAGATGGTGCTCGGGTTGCCGGAGGTCACTGAGCGCGAGTCGTTCGGGAACATGACCGGTTTTCGCGTCCGCGACAAGGGCTTCTGTTATCTCGACGAGGCCGAGCGCGTCGTCCTGCTCAAAGCCACCCGGGAGGAGCAGGTCGCCCTCGTGGCCGAGGCCCCGGACACCTTCGCCCTGTCCTGGGCCAGTGGGCGCTTCGGCTGGGTGAAGATCAAGCTGGCCTCCGTCGACCCCGGGGAACTGACCGAGCTGGTCACCGAGGCCTGGCGGCTCACCGCCCCGAAGCGCCTCGCGGCCACGTTGCCCTCCTGAGCGTTGACGGCTCCGACCAGGCGACTTCAAATAGACAGCAATGTTTGTTAGCGTGGATCCTTCGTGGCGCGCGTGCCGGGTGGGATGCGCCGGGTCTAGGTCGCTGGAGCGGGGATGGGGCTGGTCAGATCGATCGCCGTCGTGGTCGCCGCTGTGGCGGGGCTGAGCCTGGTGGGGCCGGCCGCCTCGGCGAGCGGGCCCGAGTACTACCTCGCGCTCGGCGACTCGTTGTCCGTGGGCGTCCAGGCCGGGGCGGGGAGGACCGACCAGGGTTACACCGACCGGCTCCACGCCGCGCTCAAGGCACGGCATCCCCGGCTGGAACTGGTGAAACTCGGATGTCCCGGGGAGACCACCACGACGATGCTCAAGGGCGGCATCTGCCGTTACGCGGCCGGCTCCCAGACGGAGGCCGCCGAGGCCTTTCTGAAGGCGCACGCGGGCCGCGTCCGGTACGTCACTCTGGACATCGGGGCCAACGACACCAACGGCTGCCTGCCGGGCGGCGGCGTCGACGCGGGTTGCGCGCTGCGGGGCGTCGGCTCCCTGGTCGCCAACCTGCCGCAGATCACCGCGCGGCTGCGGCTCGCGGGAGGCGGCGCACCCGTCTATACCGCCATGAACTACTACAACCCCGGCCTGGCGTCCTGGGCGTCGGGCGGCAAGGCCGCCGCCCTCGCCTCGATCCCGGTCGTCGACACCTTCAACGCCTACGAGCACGGCGTCTACCTCGCCGCCGGGTTCCGGGTCGCGGACGTCAACGGCGCCTTCGCCGGGCACGACCTCACCGAGGTGACGGCCCCTCCGTACGGCGCCGTGCCCCGTGGCGTGGCCCGGATCTGCGCGTGGACGTACCAGTGCAGCGACGGCGACGGCCACGCGACCGCGGCGGGATACCAGGAGATCGCCCATGCCTTCCTCAAGGCCATCCCGACCACGTCCACCGTGCGGCCCGGCGTTCCCGGTACCGCCTGACCCCGCGGGAGGCGCCAGCCCCGTCGCACCAGAAAGACACGGCCGTTCAGGTGATATTGGACCGTTCCGGTCGCGCTATAACATTGTCATGCCCAAGACGCCGGCGGGGACGCGCGAGAAGCTGATCGAGGCCGGGATGCGGCTGCTGGAGGAGCGGGGGCCCGAGGCGCTGAACGCGCGGGGCCTCGCCGCGGAGATCGGGGCGTCCACCATGGCCGTCTACACGCACTTCGGCGGGATGACCGGACTGTACGAGGCGCTCGGACGGGAGGCGTTCGCGCGCTTCGAGCGGCATCTGCGGCAGGTGCCCGACACCGACGACCCGGTCACCGACCTGCTGGTCCTGGGGCTCGCCTACCGCGAGTTCGCGATGGCGAGCCCGCAGCGCTACCGGCTGATGTTCGGCATCGCCTCGCCCGGGGCGCTGCCGTCCTTCGGGCACGACCTCACCGCCGAGGGCACGCCGGCGACCGCGCCCGAGATGAACGACGCCTTCGCGCTGCTGCCGCGGCTGGTGCGGCGCGCGATGAACGCCGAGCGGATCCGCCGGGACGACCCCGTCCTGGTGGCCGGGCAGATCTGGTGCATGGTCCACGGCTACGTGCTGCTGGAGTCCACGGGGGTGTTCGGCCAGGAGGGGCGCGGTGTGCTGCACATCCTGGGCCCGCATGTGATCAACCTGCTGGTCGGGCTCGGGGACGGGCGCGAGGCCGCCGAGCACTCCGCCGGGCAGGCGCTGCTGAACGCCGGGGCGGCCCGGGCCGCCCCGCCGGAGCCGGCGCCCCGCCGGGGGCGGCGGCCGCGGCCCGCGCGGTGACGTGACGATCGCCACGCGATCGGTCCGAACCAATCGCCGCGCCTCGCCATCACATAGGAATAACCTACCCATTACAAAGTTATGCCACGGTCCATGCCGCTCCCCTGTACGCGCGGACCGCCCCTGATCGGCAGTTCGAAGAGATCGGTCTGATGATGGCGATGGCGATGACCTCGGCCACGATGCCGGACCCGGCCCCCCGCCTGCTCGACTTCACCGTGCTCGGCCCCGTCCGGGCATGGCGCGACGGGACCCGGCTCGACCTCGGCCCCCTCCGGCAGCAGGCCCTCCTGGCCGCGCTGCTGCTGCGCCCGGACATGACCGTGAGCCAGCGGGAGCTGCTCGACGGCGTCTGGGGCGTCGAGCCCCCGGGCTCGGGAAGCAAGATCGTCCCGGTGTACGTCCACCGGCTGCGCCGCTGCCTCGGCACGCTGGGCGAGGACGCGCACGAGTCCGTGATCGCCCGGGAGCGGGGCGGCTACCGCTTCGTCAGCCGGGGGACGGCGGTCGACGTGATGCGGCTCGACGCGGCCGCGGACGAGGCGGCCGCCGCCCGGAGGTCCGGCGATCCGGCGGCCGCGGCGAGCGCCTGCCTCGATGCCCTCAACCTGTTCCAGGGCGAGCCGCTGGCCGGGCTGCCCGGCCCGTTCGCGGAGGCGGAACGGCTGCGGCTGGAGGAGCGCAGGCTCACCCTCCTGCAGGAGAAGGTCGAATGCCAGTTCGAGCTCGGCAGGTTCGTGGACGCCGTCGGCGAGCTGCACGCCCTGGTCCCCAAGCATCCGCACAGCGAGTCCCTGACGTCGTTGCTGATGCGGGCGCTCTACGGGAGCGGCCGCCAGGCCGACGCGCTGGCCGCGTACTCGCACCTGCGCCACCGGCTCGTGGAGGACCTCGGGGTGGAGCCGGGCGAGCGGCTGCGGCGCGTGCACCAGGCGGTGCTGCGCGGTGACGACGCGACCCTGGACCTCGTGCCGCGCGGCGAGGCGGGGCGCGGGGAACGCGCACGGGTCCCGTCCGCGCGGCGCGTCCCCGACGAGCTGCCCGCCGAGTTCGGGGAGCTGGTCGGACGCCGGGACGAGCTGGCGCTGCTCACCGGCCCCGGCGGGCCCGCGGTGGCGGCGGTGGACGGCGTGGCGGGCGCCGGCAAGACCGCGCTCGCGGTGCACGCCGCGCGGATGCTGCGCCGCGACCACCCGGACGGCTGCCTGTTCGTCGAGCTGCACGGGCACAGCGAACGGCGGGACGCGGTGCCGCCGGAACGCGCCCTGCGCCGGCTGCTGCGGGCGGTCGGCGCCGGGCAGGCGTCGGGCGACCTGGACGAGCTCGCGGCGTCCTGGCGGAGCGCGACCGCCGGGCTGCGCCTGCTGCTGGTCCTCGACGACGCGTCCGGCGCCGACCAGGTGCGCCCGCTGCTCCCCGCGGGGGCGGGCAGCCGGGTGCTGGTCACCAGCCGCCGCCGGCTGGTCGGGCTCGACGTGGACCGCCGGGTCTCGCTGGGGGCGCTGACCCGGCAGGCGGCGGAGTCGCTGCTGGTCCGGATCGTGGGCGCCGAGCGCGCCGCGGCCGAACCTTACGCCGTGCGGGAACTGGCGGCCATGTGCGACCGGCTGCCCCTGGCACTGTGCATCGCGGGCGCGCGCCTCCAGAGCCGCCCCGCCTGGGCGATCGGGCATCTGGCGCGCCGGATGGGCGACGCCCGGCGCCGCCTGGCCGAGCTCACGGCGGAGGACCGCAGCGTGGAGGGAGCGTTCCGGCTCTCCTACGACCGGCTGCCGGCCGCCGAGCGGCGGGCGTTCCGGGCGCTGGGGACGTCACCGGACGAGCTGACCGGTCATCAGGCGCTGGCGGCCGCTCTCGGCTGGGCCGCGCAGGGGGCCGAGCAGGCGCTGGAGAACCTGGTGGACGCGAACCTCGTGCAGCAGCCGGCCGTCCACCAGTACCGGCTGAACGGACTGCTCGCCCTGTTCGCGCGCGGGCTCGCCGCGGAGGAGCCGCAAGTTCCGGGAAAGGCGACTCTGGTCGCCGTCGGGAGCACGCCAGCACACCTTTAGCCGCCGTTCATCGTCCATTTATCCGGCAGCACGCGCCGAGCGGGAGGCAGGGCCGTTCGGCGCGTTTTCGGCATGCCCGCGAGGCGCGATCCGAAATAACAGGAAAGGCGTTCTCGATATTCGCGTGTCATCGTAATTTCAACGGGTCTCACTAGCGTCGCAGGCACGATCGTCGAATTGTCTGGGAGACCGAATGCGAAGTCGGAAGTTCCTCGTCCGAGCCGGCGCGACGGTGGTGGCGGCGGCCGCCACCGTGACGGCGGTGACGGTGGGCGTTCAGGACCAGAAGGCCACGGTCGCCTCGGCGGGCGCCAAGACCGAGGCGGACACCGGTGTGCGAGCGGGCACCGTCCTCCAGGACCGCGTGGCGAAGGTCCGGGCGGAGCAGAAGCTGCCCGGCGTGATCGGAATGGTCCGCAGCGGCAACAACACCCAGTACGCCGCCTCCGGTTACGGCGACATGTTCATGCGCGTGCCGGCCGATCCCAAGGCGAAGTTCCGTATCGCCAGCAACACCAAGGCGTTCGTGGCCACGGTCCTGCTGCAGCTGGAGGCAGAGGGCAAGCTGTCCATGAACGACACGGTGGACCGGTGGCTGCCCGGCCTGGTCGCGGCGAACGGCAACGACGGCCGCAAGATCACGATCCGGCAGCTGCTCAACCACACCAGCGGGCTCCCCGACTACCTCAAGGACCTGCGGATCTCCGGGTCCTATGTCGCCGACATCAACCCCTACAGGCGGTGGGATCCGCGCGCGCTGGTGAAGACCGCCACGTCCGGCAAGTCACTGTCGGCGCCCGGCACCAAGTTCAACTACTCCAACACCAACTACATCCTCGCCGGGTTGATCATCCAGGCCGCGACCGGGCACCACCCGGCCGTCGAGGTGACCAACCGGATCATCAAGCCGCTCGGCCTCACCGACACCACCTTCCCCGAGTCCGACCCCAAGCTGTACGGGAACTGGCTGCACGGCTACTTCACCATCCGGGACATCTCGTTCTCCAACGTCCAGGTGCTCGGCGCGGCGGGCGCCATCGTCTCCACCCAGGAGGACCTCGCCGACTTCACCCGCGCACTCGCGTCCGGCCGCCTGCTTCCCCCCGCGCAGCAGCGGGAGATGCAGCAGGTCGCGTCCCCCGACACGCCCTACGGACTCGGTGTGATCTTCGAGAAGACCCCTTGTGGCACCGCGTGGTCGCACAACGGCGCCGCGATCGGCTACTTCAGCCAGTGGTACACGAGCCCGGACGGCAAACAGCAGGCCGTCGTGGCCACCAACCGCTACAACATGGTCGCCGGTAAAGCCGAGACGGCGGTCATCAAGACGGCCCAGGACGCCTACTGCGCGCTGAAGGGGAAGTGATGAGCTCCGGACAGCACGCCAGAGAGCCGATGTGGCGGCGCCACCGCAAACCGGCCATCGCGGTCGCGGTGGCCGGAGCGGTCGCCGCCGCCGCCGCGGTGCCGCTGCTGAACACCGGCGGGCCGGTCAACGCGGCGCGGACGTCCGAGGCCCTGTCCTGCACCCCGATCAAGTTGATCGTCGTGCCCGGGACCTGGGAGACGACGTCCGCCGCCGATCCCAACACGCCCGTCGGCATGCTCCGGGGCGTCACCGAACCGCTGGAACGGCAGTTCGGCGACCGGATCTCCTCCTACTGGGTCGGCTACAACGCGACCGCGTTCGACCAGGGCAAGACCTACAACGACTCCAAGCAGACCGGGATCGACGCCGCCCGCAAGGCGATGACGGAGATCTCCCGGGACTGCCCCGGCACCCGCTTCGTCGGGCTCGGCTTCAGCCAGGGCGCGGACGTCAACGGCGACATCGCCGCCCAGATCGGGGCCGGGAAGGGACCGGTCCCGGCCGCCTCCTACATCGCGGGCGGCGGCGTGGCCGACCCCGGCAGGGGGACCAAGGGCGAGGTGAACCTCGGCGACCCGCTCCCCGGCACCCGGGGCCTCGCCGGGCCGCGGCCGGGAGGGTTCGGCGAACTGTCCGGACGGGTCGCGAACGTGTGCCTCAAGGGCGACCTGTACTGCGCCCTGCCGGAGGAGAACGAGCTCACCGCCACCCTCGGCACCGTGCTGAGCCGGATCGGCGTCGCCAACCTGCAGGGCTCGGCCGAGCGCGAACTCTCCACCGACCTCGGCACCGTCAACGGCCGGCCGGCCGACCTCACCGCCGTCCCGAGCGGCGTGAAGACGCTGACCGGCCAGGCGCGCGGCAAGGACACCGCCGGCGCGGCCCGCACCGCCGGCGACCTGGCCAAGCTCGTCGGCCCGCTGCAGGCGCTCACCCGCGCGGTCGCCAACCCCGTCCTGGTGAACACGCTGCTGAACTCCCCGCAGGGCTCGCAGAACCAGATCGCGGGGCAGGTGCTCCAGGCGCTGTCCAACACCGACCTGGTGGGGCTCGCCAACGATCTCGACGCGGTGCAGGCCGCCGCCAAGACGGGGGACACGGCCGCGCTCGCGCGGGCGGCGCTCGCCGCCGCCGCCAAGGCCGCGCCGCTGACCGGGCTGCCCGGCGACCAGGTCGCCAAGGTCACCAAGGTCATCCAGGGGCTGCAGCCCGTCGCGCTGCTGGCCCAGGCGAGCAACGTCATCGGCGGGATCAGCCGGATCGACTACCGCGGCATCCAGCGCGCGGCGCAGGCCGTCCCGGTGTACGCCCAGCGGGGCGACACGCGCGGCCTCTACCGCTCCCTGGTCGCGATCGAGGACCGGCTGATGCCGCTGGCCGAGACGGCCAACCGGGTCGACCTCACCCCCCTCGCCGCGCTGCTGGCGATGTGGCCGCCCGGCTCCCCCGAGCGCGCCGTCGGCGAGGCCCTGGCGATCCTCGACCGCGTCGACTGGGTCCGGATCACCCGCGACCTGCGCGCCATCCAGAACAAGCTGGACGACTTCGACCCGAAGCACCCCCCGACCATCGACCCGGCGAACCCGGTCAAGTCGCTCAACGCCTTCTACGGCGTCGACCTGCTCTCCCTCGTCCCCCAGATCACCGACCTGACCGAGCACGGCCTGGACGTCGCCGGCGTCCCGCTGCCCAAGGGCACCCTGAACGGGCTGCTGAAGACCAAGCTCAACCCGAGCAACCTGGTCAAGGAGGGCGTCGACGCGGCGGTCTTCTACGGCACGCGGCGGCACGTGATGTACGGCAGCGAGCCCGTGGACGACAGCGGGCGCCCCGCGCTTGAGGTCCTGGAGACCTGGCTCGCCCAGCGGATCGAGACCGCCTGATCCCCATCGTTCGCATCGAGACACCGGTCGCCGGCAGGTCGGGGAGCACCCGGCCTGCCGGCGACGTCGTGGCAAGAAGAAACCGCCCGCGAACGGGCGGTTGCCTCGTCTGCGGGCGGCCCGGCCGCGCCGGGCGCCGTCCGCTGACGGCGCCCGGTCCCGGCTCAGGAGAGCATGTTCACCTTGTACTGCATGATCCGGTAGTTCTTCGGGTCGTACCACTGGCTGACGATGATGTGGAAGTTGCCGAACGTCGAGCCGGGGACGACGAAGCCGCCGTAGGGGCTGGCGACGAGGTTGGCCGTCTGCGCCCCGGGAGCGGACGGCACGATCACCGTCTGCTCCAGCGTCTTGGTCAGGTCCGCGGTCGGGAGCGGGAAGACCATCGCCCGGATCGACAGCGCGCCCATGTTCAGCCAGGTGAGGACGTACTTGCCGTCCATGGCGCGGAAGCAGATCTCGCCCCACTTGCGGACGCCGAACACCGTCGTCGGGGGCGCACCCCAGCGCCAGTCGCCGTCCGCGTAACCCCACGGCTCGTAGGCGCCCGGGTCGCCGAGCCGCTCCTTGCGGACCCGGTGGAGCAGCATCCCCGAGTCCCTGTCGCGGTTGAAGACCGTCGACAGGACGTAGCACCACCCGTCGTCGGCCACCGCGTAGGTCTTCTGCTGGAACTGGCCGCCGTGCATGTCACCCGGCCACTGGCACAGGTACTCCCAGGTCTCGCCGTTGTCGGTGGAGCGCCAGAAGTCGGTGTGGTGGGTGTCGAAGATGACGCCCCGCATGAGGTGCATGTACATGACGCCGTCCACGACGAACGCGTCGGACGGGATCGCCGTCGTGGCCCTGTTGGGGCCGGCCGGGTTGTGCGGCTCGTCGACCAAGGCCCTGGCGTGGCCTCCGCCGACGCTTCCGTCGATGCGCAGGTTGTTCACGTCGCCGTTGCTGGAGCGCAGGCCGACCGGGGCGCGCCAGTCGTCGGCGGGCTCGCCCGGGTTCGGCACGTGGTCGCCGTTGAAGGTGTCGCCGCAGACGAAGAGCATGGTGCCGTCCGGGCACCGCACGGGAATGCCGAGGTCGGTCCACGGGGAGGCGAACGGGCCGGTCTCCGCCGGGCCGCTCAGGTCCTTCACCTTGACCGCGAGGGTGGGGCTGGACGGGTCGCCCGGCCCGCCGGCCGTCCGCACCGTCGCCTGCCGGCCGTCCTGGCTGAACCCGACCCATCCCGCGCCGACGGCCCCCGCGCCGAGTGCCACACCGGCACCCACCCTGAGGAGCTTGCGGCGGGAGAGACCGCTGTTGGCCGTGCCCTTGTCGTCCGATGGACGTGTCATCTGGCGATGCCTTTCAGGTCGACTCTCGTGCACTGGAGATGCCCTTGGCGCCGCAGCCCTTGGCGAGGATCGGCAGATCCCGGTCGTCCGGCGACAAGCTCAGAAGAACATCAGTGTCTGTTTTACCGCAAAAGTGGGAAGAGTCGCCAGAGAATCACGATCTGTGATCCGATTCCGCGGTCCGCGCGGCCACGCGGCGGCCATGCCGACACGAGACGGACCGCGTGTTCGACGTGGCGGTCCGGCGGATCAGCGCGGGCGTCACTCCAGATTCAGGTCCCGGGGGACGTCGTCGGGGGTGAGGTCGGGCCTCAGTCGGACGAAGCGGGCGGCGTGCCGCCAGCGGCCGTGCTCCATGGCGGCGTCGACGCTGATCTCCACGACGGTGTCCGGGGTGACGCGGGTGTAGTGGATCTGGTCCCCGGTGGCGGGGAGGCCGCCGGCCCAGCCCGCGGGCAGGGGGCTCGGCCAGGGGTGGTCCGGGCCCGCCGGGGAGAGGGCGCCGGTCAGGGCCGTGCGGGCCGGGGGCGTGAGCGGTGGGGTGCGGGCGACCACCCGGAGGGCGCCGGCGGTCGTGTACCTGCCCAGCAGCAGCGCCTCCGGCTGTTCGAGGGCGCCGGTCACTCCGCCGATGAGCGCCTCGGTCGTGGTGCGGTGCCTCACCTTCCACCAGCCGCGCTTCCCCTCCCTGTAGGGGGCGCCCGCGGCCTTCACGACCAGGCCCTCGATGCCCTGCGCGACGAGGATCTCGAACCACAGCCGGGCCTCGCCCGCGTCGCGGAGCTGCGGGCAGAGGACGACGCGGGACGTTCCGGGAAGGTCGCGCAGGAGGCGCTCCAGCTCGGTGCGGCGGGAGGAGAGGGGGACGGGGCGGTAGTCCGTTCCGCCGGCCTCCAGGACGTCGAAGACGACGTAGTGGCACGGCTCGGCGATCGGGGAGCCGGTGCGGCGCGTGACATGGCGGCGTTGCAGGGCGGAGAAGTCCAGGCGGCCGTCGCCTCCCCAACGGACGATCTCGCCGTCCACGACCGTCCCGGGCGGGAGGGTCGCGGAGACGGCCGAGACGATTTCGGGGAAGGCCGCGTCCAGGCGCTTCAGGCGGCGCGACCAGAGCCGGACCTCGCCGTCCTCGCCCACGCGGGCGACGCAGCGGAACCCGTCGAACTTGGGTTCGTAGCGGCAGCCGCCCGAGCAGGCCTTCTCCTGGGGAATGCGGTCGATGGCGGTCGCGGCCATGGGGGCGACGGGTCCTCGGATGCGCACCGCCTCCACCCCCGATCGCGGCTCGTGTCCGGCCGGTACCCCGCCGGTGGCGTGGCGAGTGCCCTTCCGTGCGGGTTTGGGCAGTTCATTGCCTCCGGCCGGCATCGCCGAGAGACCTGTTCCGGCGGAGGCGGGCGAGCGGTAACGTTCCAGACGATCTCGGCGCTCAATGATTACCGGGGTCGGTCTTCGAACGGGGAAGCATGCACAAGCGCACAGTGATCGGGACGTCGCTCGCCGCCGTGGCGGTGGCCGGGACGGTGGTCTGGACGGTCTCCTCGACCTCGACCTCGACCGCGACGACGGCGTCCGCGACCAGGCCGGGGCCCGGACGGGTCCACGCCCGCCCGCTGGCGGACATCGCCGCCGCGGCCGCCGCGGGCCGGAAGGTCAGGGGGCTGCCCGCCGCGGAGACCGAGCCGTTCAGCCTCGTCGGCGTCACCTGGGACAAGCCGCGCGAGGAGCTCAAGGGGACCGTCCGGCTCCGCACGCGGGACGCGAAGACCGGTCGCTGGTCGGGGTGGCGCGACCTGGAGCCGGAGCTCGCCGACGCCCCCGACCGGGGCGGGCGCGGCGGGACGAACGGGCTGTGGGTCGGCCCGTCCAACGGCGTCGACGTGCGCGTGACCGGGCAGGGCCGGACGCTGCCGGAGGGCCTGCGCGTCGACCTGGTCGACCCGGGCGCCTCCGCCGCCGCGCCGGCCGCGCCGACCCCGCGGGCGGCGGGACCGGACGGCGGCACCGGGATGAAGCTGGTGGCGGCGACCACGCCCCTCGCGGGGCCCGTCACCGCCCCGAAGCCCGCCATCGTCGCGCGGGCCGGGTGGGGCGCGGACGAGTCCATCGTCCGGAACCCGCCGACCTACGACGCCTCGGTCAGGGCCGCGTTCGTCCACCACAGCGACACGGGCAACGGGTACTCCTGCACCGAGTCGCCGGCGGTGATCCGGTCGGTGTTCCTGTACCACGTGCAGAGCCAGGGCTGGGACGACATCGGCTACAACTTCCTCGTGGACAAGTGCGGCACGATCTTCGAGGGGCGGGCCGGGGGCGCCGACCGCCCCGTCCACGGCGCGCACACCTACGGGTTCAACACCGACACCACCGGGATCGTCGTCCTCGGCACCTACACGGCCGCGGACGACCCGGACACTCCCGGCGTCGCGCCGACCAAGGCCGCCCTGGACGGCGTCGCGAAGATCGCCGCGTGGAAGCTCGGGCTGACCGGGGTCGACCCCACGGCGAAGACGACGCTGACGTCGGCCGCCCCCGACGGGACGGGCGGGAAGTACCCCTACGGGCAGCAGGTCACGTTCAACACGATCTCCGGGCACCGCGACGGGTTCGCGACCGCGTGCCCCGGCGCGCAGCTCTACTCCGCGCTCCCCGCCGTCCGGACGGCCGCCAAGCAGATCACCGTCCCGGCCCTGGCCGCCACCGTGACCGGCGCCGGCGCCGCGGGCGGCCGCTACTACACCAAGAGCACGGCCACGGTGAACTGGACGCCGGCCGACGGCGCGGCCTACACCGTCAGCGTGGACGGCGCGACGGCCGCGACGCCCGCGGCGGGGGCCTCCTCCGCCACGGTGACCCTCGCGCCCGGGACGCACTCCGTCCAGTTGCACGCCGTCTTCTCCGACGGGACGACCTCGGCGTCGCCCGTGTTCACGGTCGTCGCGGACACGACGCGGCCCGTCATCTCGTCCCAGGCGCTCTCGCTGCGCAAGGCGACCGTCAACAGCGGCGCGTGGCCCGTCTCGCTCACCTGGAAGGCCACTGACAACGGCTACCTCAGCTCGCTGAAGGCCACGTCGCCCGCGGCCAAGACCTTCGCCGCCGGCACGACGCAGTGGGCCGCGGTCGCCAAGCCGTCCACGACCCAGACCTGGACGCTGGCCGCCGCGGACGCCGCGGGCAACGCCGGAACCTCCAGCCTGAGCCGCTACGCCGGCGGCCAGACCGAGGGCGCCGCGCGCCGCACCGGCACGTGGGGCGTCAGCACGACCAAGTCCTACCTCGGCGGGCGCGGCCTCTACAGCAAGTACCGGGGGGCCAGCGCGAGCTGGACGTTCACCGGCCGCACCGCGGGCCTGATCTTCAAGCGGGCCTCCAACCTCGGCGCCGTGTACGTCTACGTGGACGGCGCCAAGGTCGGCACGCTGGACACCCGGGCCTCGGCCACGGCCTACCGCCAGCTGATGTGGACGCGTACCTGGAGCACCAGCGGCAAGCACACGATCAAGATCGTCGTGGCGGGCACCTCGGGCCGCCCGATGGTCGGCATCGACGGCCTCGCCTACCTCCGCTGACCCCGGCGGGTCGGCCCCGGCCCGGCGGGTCGGCCCCGGCCCGGCGGGTCGGGGCCGACCTAGAGTGTGAGGGGTGACGGACGGGTCGTGGCGTGACCGGATGATCGCGGAGTGCCTGGCGAAGCCGGGCGCGGTGGAGGACTATCCCTTCGGGGACGAGGTGGCCGTGTTCAAGGTCGCCGGACGGATGTTCGCCCTGGTGCCGCTCGGCGCCTCCCCGCCGAGCGTCAGCCTCAAGTGCGACCCGGGCCTGGCCGAGGAGCTCCGGGCCCGGTACGCCGCGGTCACGCCCGGCTACCACCTCGACAAGCGCCACTGGAACACCGTCGTGCTCGACGGCTCCGTGCCCGGCGAGGAGGTGCGGGAGCTGGTCGACCACTCCTACGACCTCGTGGTCGCCAAGCTCACCCGCGCCCAGCGCTCCCGCCTCTGAGCCACGTCCCGCTCCCGCTTGCGACCGGTCTTTAGCGGGCTGGGGCTTTTCAAGCGCCGAAGTCCGGTTCCTTGTTGATCTGTTCCCTTATCTCCTTTTAGCCGACTTTCGGTAAAAATATCCCACTGAACGTCGGCTCATGTTGCCAATTCCCGTCAGCCGTGTACGGTGTTCCCCGCGGCGATCAAGAGACGCCGCGCGACAAACGAAACGAGAAGGAAAAGACCATGTCCAAGATCTGGACTCCGGGCGCGGGCGCGCCCGGTTTCGACCCCCGTGCCCTCAGGCGCGGGGTCGACGAGTACCTCCGCCGGAGCGAGCAGGAGCTGATCGGCATCCGGCGCGACCTCCACGCGCACCCGGAGCTGGCGTTCCAGGAGTTCCGCACGACCCAGGTCATCGTCGACTTCCTGACGGCGATCGGCCTTCGGCCGCGGGTCCTGCCCGACGGTACCGGCGTCATCTGCGACATCCACGGGGGCGACGGTCCGATGATCGCGCTGCGCGCGGACATCGACGCGCTCCCCCAGCTCGACACCAAGCGCGTCTCCTACCGCTCGACGGTGAAGGGACGGGCGCACAACTGCGGTCACGACGTGCACACCACCGTGGTGCTGGGCGTGGGTGGCCTCCTGGCGCTGCTGGCCGAGGCCGGCTGGCTTCGCGGCACGGTCAGGCTCATCTTCCAGCCCGCCGAGGAGTTCCCCGGCGGTGCGCGGAAGGTGATCGGGGCCGAGGGTCTGGACGGAGTGCGGCGCATCTTCGCGCTGCACTGCGACCCGGCGGAGGAGGTCGGACACCTCGGTCTGCGGACCGGGGCGATCACGGCGTCCTACGACAAGATCCTCATCAAGGCCACGGGGCCGGGCGGGCACACCGCACGGCCGCACCTGACCTCCAGCCCGATCAGGGCACTGGCGGCCATGGTGAGCGAGTTGCCGGCGGCGCTGTCCCAGCGGTTCGACGCGCGTTCCGGCCACAGGCTGGAATGGGGTCGCTTCGAATCGGGCCTGACGGCGAACGCGATCCCCCCCGGGGGAGAGCTCGAGGGGACGCTGCGCTGCCTGGACCCGCGGGACCGGCGGTCGGCGCTCGACGAGCTGCCGGGGCTGGTCGGCCTGCTCGCCGCGCTCCACAAGGTCGAGGCGGAGCTGAACACCGCGATCGGCCTGCCGCCCACGGTGAACGAGGCGACGAGTGTGGAGATCTTCCGGCACGCCGGTGGTCTGGCGCTCGGCGAGCACATGGTCGGCTCCACCGGGCAGAGCATGGGCGGGGAGGACTACTCCCTCTACCTCGAACAGGTCGACGGCGCCCTCGCGCGCTTCGGCGTGCGCACGCCCGGCACACCGAAGTACGACCTGCACCAGAGCGGTTTCGACGTCGACGAGCGCTGCATCCCGCTCGGCGTCGACCTGATGGTGCACACGGCGCTGACGGCTCTGGACCACGCGCGGTCTGAGGCCTGACGCACCGATCAGCCGTGACCGGCCATAGGCCGGTCACGGTGAGAGGGGCCCGGCTCATGCCGGGCCCCTTCTCGTTCCCGCCGCGAATTTCTTCACGGAGGAGCGATGAGTCGGCGGGTTCCCCGCGGTACACACCTCGACCGATCGGAATCGAGAAGGGGATCACGCGATGAACAGCGACGAGACGGCCGTCCGCGAGGTGTTCGAGCGGCTGTACGAGGCATGGGGCGACGGCGACGCCGACGCGTTCGCCGACCTCTACGCCGAGGACGCGACCGTGGTGATGCCCGGGGTGTTCAACCAGGGCCGCGAGGCCGTGCGCGCCCACATGGCGGCCGCGTTCGACGGGCCGCTCAAGGGCTCCCGGGGAGTGGACGAGCCGCGGGACGTCCGCGTGCACGGCGACACCGCGATCGTCGTCAGCAGGGCCGGCGCCATCATGGCCGGGGAGCGGGAGTTCCCGCCCGAACGCGAGCGCGTCGCCACCTGGGTCCTGTCGCGGCGGGACGGGCGGTGGCTCGTCGCCGCCTACGCCAACGCGCCCGCCCGCTGACAGGAGGACCGCCGTGGACGAGGATCTCGACTCCTACCGGCGCGAGCTGCTGGTGCACTGCTACCGGATGGTCGGCTCGGTGCACGAGGCGGAGGACCTCGTCCAGGAGACGATGCTGCGCGCGTGGCGGTCCCGGGACCGCTACGAGCCGCGCCTGGCCTCCGTCCGCACCTGGCTCTACAAGATCGCGACGAACGTGTGCCTGACGGCGCTGCGGGGGCGGGCCCGGCGCCCGCTCCCGTCCGGGCTCGGCGCGCCGAGCGGCGACCCGGACGCGCCGCTGACCCCGGAGTTCGAGGTGCCGTGGTTGCAGCCGTTCCCGGACGCGCTGCTGGACGACCCGGCGGCGCGGATCGCGCGGCGCGGCAGCCTGCGGCTGGCGCTGGTCGCGGCGATGCAGACGTTGCCGCCCCGGCAGCGCGCCGTGCTGATCCTGCGGGACGTCCTGGAGTTCGGCGCGGCCGAGACGGCGGAGCTGCTGGAGACGTCCCCGGCCGCGGTGAACAGCGCCCTGCAGCGTGCGCGGGCGGGCCTGTCCGGCGTCGCTGCGGAGGACGAGATCGCCGAGCCGGACGACGCGGAGGTCGGCGCGATACTCGACCGCTACGTGCGCTCGTTCGAGGCGGCCGACGTCGACGGCCTGGTGGCGCTGCTGACCGCCGACGCCGTCATGGAGATGCCGCCCGTGCCGCTCTGGTACCGCGGGCGGCGCGACTACGGGCTGTTCATGGCGCGGGTGTTCGCGATGGGCGGCACGGACTGGCGGATGGCGCGGACGTCCGCGAACGGGCAGCCGGCCCTCGTCGCGTACCGGCGGTCCGAGGGCGCCTACCGGCTGCACACGCTCCAGGTCTTCAGCGTGACGCCGGGGGGTGTGGCCCGCAACGTCGTCTTCCACGACGCCCGGGTGTTCGCCGCGTTCGATCTGCCGGAGATATTCGCCGGATGATGTCGATTCCGGCGCGGCGGCTTCGACCTCCTTTCGAGAAGCCCTGAAAGGAGCACGTCATGGACATCGCCCAGACCCTCACCGGCGGCGGCCGCCCGATCTGGCTGACCGGGACCGCCGCGGCGCTCGCGGGATCGGTCGCCACCGAACTGTTCGGCCTGGCCGCCCGCGCGGCCGGCGTCCCGATGGAGGCCGGCGGCGTCGGCGCCGACGCCACCGAGCCGATCATGGTGGGCATGTTCGCCATGGGGACGGTCATCTGCACGTTCTGGGGGACGGTCCTCGCGATGCTCCTCGCGCGGTTCGCCGGGAACCCGTCCCGGACGTTCACGTGGGCGGCGGTGGCGCTGACGGTCCTGTCGCTCACCTCGCCCGTCGCCGCGGGCGCCACGGCGACCTCGACGAAGGCGATGCTGTGCGCCGCGCACGTCCTGGCCGCGGCGATCATCATCCCGATGTTCGCCCGCCGCCTCTCCGCCTCCGGCGGACGAGTCACCGCCTCCGGGGACTGAGTCACCGCCGGCGCGCCGCGCGCTCCGCGGCGGCGTGCCACCAGGCGGGCGGCGAGGGACCGGCGACCCGGGACGTCGGCTGGTCGGGGTGCAGACCGAGACGCCGCAGGGCGTCGGCCCGCACCTGGACGCTGTACCAGCCGCGCACCCGCCCGTCCGGGTCCCGCCCGCAGGCGAGCCCTATCGTGACCTCGTCGTTCTCGAACGGCATCCAGTCGATGCCGCGGTCACGCAGTCAAGCCAGGAGCGCGGCGGCGGGCCGCCGGCAGCCCCGGACGTTCTCGTACGTGACGACGGTGATCCACGCGTTCATGCGCCCATCATGCCCCGGCGGACCGGATGCGGTCGAGGACGGGCAGCGGGAACAGGTCGTAGGCGTAGTGGTCGACCGCGTCGGCGCCGGAGGCGCGGGCGGCGGCGATCTTGGCGGACAGGTGGCCGGCCGAGGTCGTGCCGGGGTGGCCGGGGCGCAGGACGGCGTGGAGCACGGTGTCCGGCCCGAGGGCGGCGCGGTAGGCGGCCACGTCCTCGCCCACGCGGGCGGTGTCGTGGGCGTAGCAGAGGGTCGCGTAGGACGGGACGACCGAGCCCCGAGCGCCGCGGGATCCACGCCGATCCGCCAGGCGGAGGCGGCGGCCGGAGCACCGGTGGGACGTCCGTCCGCATACCCGAGGACGGCGCCCGTGAGGTCGAGGAACGTCAACCGGGAGCCCTCGGCGGCGACGGCCGCGGCGACCTCCGCGGCCAGCGACGACACGATCGGCGAGCGGGCGCGGGCGTACTCGGTGAGGACGCCTGGCAGGTCCACGCGGCGTCGGCGCCGCGCAGTTCCTCTGCCATGGCGAAGAGGGACGAGTCCATCAACTCTTCTTGTAGGCGACGAAGTCGATCTCGACGAGGATGTTCATCAGCTGCGAGCCCACGGTGGTGCGCACCGGGTAGGGCCTGGTGAAGTGCTCCCGGTAGACCTCGTCGTAGGCGGCGAAGTCGCGGTGGAGGTCCTGGAGGTGGACGGTCGACTTCACCACGTCGTCCAGGCCGAGCCCGTGCTCGCGCAGGATCGCGGCCAGGTTGGCGAGGGTCTGCCGGGTCTGCGTGGCGACGTCCGTGCCGACGATCTCGCCGGTCTTCGGGTCGAGCGGACCCATCCCGGACGTGTACACGAAGTCGCCGACCACGAGGCCCTGCGAGTAGGTGCCGACCGGCGGGGCCGAGTCCGCGCTGCGAATCTCACGCTTGCTCATATCTGTCTCCTCATCTGGTGACGCCGCTCATCGGGTGACGTCGTTCTCCGCGGTTTTCAAGAGTTCCAGATCGGCGCGGCTGGGCAGGCCCTCCCAGTCGCCGCGGACGGTGACCGCGGAGGCGCCCGCGGCCGCGGCGGTGGCCAGGCGCGCGGCGACGGGCAGGCCGCGGACGAACTCGGCGAGGTACCCGGCGGCGAACGCGTCCCCGGCGCCGACCGGGTCCACGACGGGGACCCGGTGGGCGGGCCGGACGAGCAGCCGCCCCTCGCAGAACGCGACCGCCCCGGCGGCGCCCCGCTTGACGAGGACGTCGCGGGGGCCGAGCGCGGCCAGGGCGGCGGCGAGCGCGGCCGGGTCGTCGCCGGGCACGACGAGGCGGGCCTCCTGCTCGGTCGCGAACACCAGGTCGGCGCGCTTGACCAGGGTGTGCAGGCATTCGCCGGCCTCGGCGGGCGTCCACAGCGCCGACCGGTAGTTGAGGTCGAGGGAGACGGGGACGCCGGCGTCCCGCGCGGTCTCTACGGCGTCGTCCAGGGCCTGCCGGGCGGTGTCGCTGATGGCGGCGGTGATGCCGGTGACGTGCAGGACGCGCGCGGTCCGGATCAGGTCGTGCGGGACGTCGGACGGCCGCAGCCAGGAGCCCGCGCTGCCCGTCCGGTAGTACTGGACGCGGGTGAGCGTGCCCGAGCGGCGCTCCTTGAACAGCAGCGCGGTGGGCGCGGCGCCGTCCACGACCGTGTGGCCGAGACGGACGCCCTCCCCGGCGAGCGCGGTGGTGATCAGCCGGCCGAACTCGTCGTCGCCGACGCGGCCGAACCAGGCGGCGCTGCCGCCGAGCCGCGCCAGCCCGATCGCCGTGTTCGACTCGGCGCCGCCGATGCCGAGGTCGAGCGAGCGGGCGTGCCGCATCGGGCCGACGGCGGGGTTCTCCAGCCGCGCCATGGTCTCGCCGAACGTGACGAGGTCGGCGCTCATCGGGCGGCCTCCCCCGGGGCCGCCGCGGCGGGCAGCGCCCGCGCCCGGCCGGCCAGCGCGGTGAGGGAGCCCCCGTCGAGGGCGTCGCCGATGAGGGAGCCTCCGGCGCCGACCGCGATCGCGCCGGCCGCGATGTACCCGGCGGCGGTGTCCGGGCCGATGCCGCCCGTCGGCAGCAGCCGGACGTCCCGGAACGGCTCGGCGAGGTCGCGCAGGTAGCGCGGCCCGAACGCGTTCGCCGGGAAGATCTTCACGGCGGCGGCGCCGAGGTCCCAGGCGCGCGCGACCTCGTTCGGGGTGAGGGCGCCCGCCTCCGCGCGGGTGCGGACCGTCCCGGTCAGCGCGGGTCCCGGCGCCAGGCGGGGGATCATGGGGTTCCCTTCTCGGAGGTGCCGGTCTCAGAAGTAGGTGCGGATCAGGTCGACCACGGTGTGGTCGTCGTCCACGACGGGGATGACCTGCCACTTGTCGAAGGCCGTGCACGGGTGGGAGATCCCGAAGCAGATCAGGTCCCCCGGACGCACGGAGGCGTCCCCCGTCGCGACGTAGGCGTGGTGGTCGTTGGTGTCGGTGACGCGCATGCCGTCCGCAGGGGCGGTCGTTCCGTCCGCCCTGCGGATCCGGAGCGCGACGGGCAGGCCCGCGTCGTAGGGGGCCTCCCGCTTGCCCATCCCGGCGATCGCGAGGCCGGGCTCCGGGACGGAGGTGACCTGCGCCCAGATCTCCAGCGCGGCGTCGAGCGAGCCGGGGACGCGGTTGAACGGCGTCCGCTCGGTGTAGATGCCGTCGTCGTGGGAGACGTAGGCGCCGCTGCGCAGCACGACGGTGAGGTCGTGGCCGGGCAGCCAGTCGCCGGCGAGCTTCTCGGCGACCTGGTCGAAGTAGGCGCTGCCGCCGGCGGTGACGACGACGTCGCGGGGGAGCAGCGGGGAGAGCCGGGCGGTCGCGTCGCGCAGGGCGCCGAGGTAGGCGCCGGCCGCCGCGACGTCCGGCAGCCCGCCCTCGTACCCGGCGACGCCGGCGAGCTCCGTGCCGGGCGCGGCGGCGACGGCGTGGGCGACGGCGGCCAGCTCCGCGGCGGTGCGGCAGCCGGTGCGGCCGCCCGGGTGGCCGAGCTCGACCAGGACGCGGAACGGGCGCTCGCCCGCCGCCGCGGAGATCGCGGCGACGCCCTCGGGGGAGTCGGCGTACAGCAGGAACTCCATGCCGCGGTCGATCTCGCCGCCGAGCCAGCGCAGCGCGGTCGGGTCGAGCAGCTCGTTGGCCAGCAGGACGCGGGGGACGCCGAACGTCCGGTAGGCGAGCACCTGGTTGGCGGTCGCGGCGGTGATGCCCCAGGCGCCCGCGTCCAGCTGGGCCTGGAACAGCGTCGGGGCCATGGACGTCTTGCCGTGCGGCGCGAACGCGAGGCCGTGCTCCCGGCAGAACGCGGCGAGGGCCGCGATGTTGTGGTCCAGCGCCGACCGCCGCGCCACCATCAGCGGCCAGGTGAACGGGCCGCCGAACAGCGGGTGCCGGGCGGCGGCGAACTCCTCCAGAGGGACGGGCGGGCCGGGCACCAGGAGGCCCTTGGTCCGCCAGTCGACGTGCTCGCCGGGAATGGTGAGGCTCACGGCTGGTTTCCTTCCTGCGGGTCGTGACGCGACGTGTCGTTGCGGGGCCGGTCAGGGCGGCGGCGGGACGGCCGGGACGAGCCGAGCACCCGGGAGATCTCCGGGCCCGCCCGCTCGACCATCGGCCCGACCTCCCGGACCCGCGCCGGCGTCATCCGCGACGTCAGCCCGGACACGCCGAGCGCCCCCACGGCCCGGTCGGTGTGGTCGAAGACCGGCGCGGCGACGCAGCGGACCTCGGGCTCGTTCTCCCGGTCGTCCACGGCGTACCCGGACAGGCGCACCCGCTCCAGCTCGGCGGCCAGCCGCGCCGGGTCGGTGATCGTCCGCTCGGTGCGCGCGGGCATCCCGGCCGCGACGACGGTCTGGAAGGCGTCCTCGCCGAGCCAGGCGAGGATGGCCTTGCCGACGGCGGTCCGGTAGGCGGGCATCCGCAGCCCGACGCGGGACGCCATCCGGACGTTGTGCTCGTTCTCCACCTTGTCGATGTAGACGACGTCGGGGGCCTCGTAGACGACGAGGTGGCACGTCTCCCCCACGAGGTGCTGGAGGCGGCGCAGCGGGTCGGCGGCGACCGACCGCATGTCCAGCGTCGACAGGTACGCCTGGCCGAGCCGCAGCGCGCCGTGCCCGAGCCGGAACCAGCCGGTCTCGCGGTCGCGGGTGAGCAGGTCGCCGTCGATGAGCGGCTGCGCGAGCCGCAGCACGGTGCTCTTGCTGATGTCGAGGTCGTCGGCGATGCGGGTCAGCGACACCCCGCGCGCGTCGGCGCGGTCGCGGACGTGGTCGAGGACGGCGAGCGCGCGGCGCAGCGACGACGACTGGTTCCTCGGTTTCGCCTGGTCGGTCGTCATGTGGTGCTCCCCGGAAGCAGGCCGCGGCGCAGGACGTCCCGCGCGGCGCGCAGGTGCCGCCCGGTGGCGGCCAGCGTGCCCGGCGCCGTGAACCTACCGGTCATGAGGGACTCCTTGTGCTGGTCCGGGCCCGGACGGGCCTCGGCGAACTGGGTGGGGGGAACTGGAGGTCAGACACCCCATGTCGTTTGATGTCAAGCGGCATGGAGGTGTGCGTGGTGCGACCAGGCGGTCGCTTCGTCGTAGAGGGTGCGGGTCTTGAGGCATCCGTGGAGGATGCCGACGAGGCGGTTGCCGAGCTGGCGCAGGGCGGGGTTGTAGCCGGTCTCGCGGGCGCGCTGTTTGTCGTAGTAGCGGCGGGCGCCGGGCGAGGCGCGCAGGGCTGAGAACGCCTGGGTCTGCAGCGCGTCGGCGAGGCGGTTGTTGCGGACGTAGCGGGCCTGGACGGTGTGGCTCTTGCCGGAGGCCCGGGTGATGGGGCTGGTGCCGGCGTAGTTCTTGCGGGCTTTGGCGGATGCGTAGCGGGTGGGGTCGTCTCCGAACTCGGCGAGCACCCGGGCGCCGGTGATCTCCGCGATGCCGGGCATCGAGAGGTAGATCTCAGCGTCCGGGTGCGTTCGAAAATGGGCCTTCACCTGCTCCTCCATTGCGGCTATCTGCTCGTTCAGCGCGATGATCAGATGGGCGTGGGCGGTGGCGGTGGCCGCGTAAGCGGCGGTGACCGGCTCGGGCAGGCCGAGCTGCCGTTGGCGCAGCGCGGTCTGGATCGTGGCCGCTTTGGCGTCCCGGTTGCGTCGGCGGGCGCGGGCCAGGACGGCCGTGATCTGGGTGCGGGTCAGCTTCGCCCCGGCTGCCGGGGCGGGCGCCTTGATCAGCAGTTCCAGTGCGTCCGTGCTGGTCAGGGCCAGGTCGGCGTAGGCGTTCAGGGCAGCGGGGAAGTACTCCCGCAGCGTGCTGCGCAGCCGCTGGAAGGCGCGGGTGCGTTCCCAGATCAGGGTCTGGTGGGCGCGGGCGACGACCTTGACGGCCTGGGCCTGGGCGCTGTCCCCGGCCACCGGCCGCAGTTGGGCCCGGTCGATGCGGACCATGTCGGCCAGCGCGTGTGCGTCGCCCTTGTCGCTTTTGGCGCCGGAGGAGGCGTACCGCTCCTTGAACCGGGCCACCTGCCGGGGATTGATCGCATAGACCTGGTAACCGGAGGCGATCAGGGCCTGCACCCATGAGCCGCGGTCGGTCTCGATCCCGACCACGACCTCGGCGGCATCAAGGTCCCCACCGCCGTGCTCGGCGACGAGCTCGTGCAGCTTGGCGATCCCCTCCACGCCCTCGGACAACCTCGCGGCGGCCAGTTTCCGGCCGGTCTCGTCCTGGACCTCGACATCGTGGTGGTCTTCGGCCCAGTCATCGCCGATCAGCAGCACTCGTCCTCCTGGTCAGGTACTTCGCTCCTTGCAGCCTGCGGAAAGCGCGGCACGCGGCCTAATGGATCCAGTGCTCACACCCCACTGGGCGGGCACGCCACCCCATCAGCGGTCTGGCCTCCCGGCCGACCAGCAGGGGCACGGTCTGACCTCAGAAGTCGGACGGCTTCCGGCGGCGGGAGTGCTCACCTGCTGGCGGCTACGGCTACCGAGTCTCTACGACCCGGCAGCTCCCATTAGGCGGGGGTGAGGGCCCGCCCCGGCGGTACCGCGTTCTCGGTGAGAACGCCGCCGGCCAGGACGGGGACGCCGTTGACCACGACGTGCTCCACGCCCTCGGCGGGCGACCTGGGTCTTTCGTAGGTGGCGCGGTCGGTGACGGCGGCCGGGTCGACGACGGCGAGGTCGGCGGCGCGCCCCGTCTCGACGCGGCCCCGGTCGGCGAGCCGGAACCGGTCGGCGGCGCGCCCGGCCAGGTGCACGGCGGCCTGCTCCCACGTCCAGTCGCCGAGCTCGCGGACGTGCCGCCCGAGCAGCCGGGCGAACGCGCCCCACCCGCGCGGATGCGGATGCCCGCCCTGGTAGATGGCGTCGGAGCCGGTCGTCTGGGCGGGATGCCGCAGCAGCGCCCGCACCGACTCCTCGCTGTTGGTCGGCGGCTGCCCGAACACGCACCCGGCCTCCAGCCGGGTCGCGACGAGCAGGTCGCAGCAGAACGCGCCGGGGCCCGAGCCGGCCCGCTCGGCCGCGTCCGGCAGGCTCATGCCCTCCGCCCACCGGAACCCGTCGGAGGGGACGTGCGAGAGCGTGATCCGGGGCCACACCTCGGGGCGGTGCGCGAACCAGTCGCGCTCCAGCCTCTCCCGGACGGACGGGTCGGCGAGCGCGTCCAGCGTGGCGTCCAGGTCGGCGATGGGGAGCCAGCCGGGCAGCGTGACGAGCGTCAGCGTGCTGGATCCCCGCAGGTAGGGGTAGTTGTCGAAGGTCAGGTCGATGCCCTCGGCGCGTGCGCCGTCCACGAGCGCGACCAGCTCGTCGCCGGGGCCGTGGTAGTGCGAGACGTGCGGGGCGACGCGGCCCGCCCGCGCGATCTCCAGCACCTCCGCCATCGCCGCGCCGGCGGCGGACTCGTATCCGCGCATGTGCGTGACGTAGGGCAGGCCGGCCGCGCCGACCGGCGCGCACAGCGCCGCGATCTCGGCGGCGGCGGCGTAGGCGCCGGGGACGTACTCCAGCCCGGTGGACAGCCCCGCCGCCCCCTCGGACAGGCCGCGCTCGACCTGCGCCCGCATGGCCGCCAGCTCGCCGGACTCCGGGGCGCGCCGCGCCGTCCCGAGGACGCCGTGCCGGATCGTCCCGTGCGGCAGCAGGTAGACGGTGTTGAGCGGGGTGCGCCGGTCGTAGGAGGCGAGCAGTTCCGCGACGGTCACCGGCCCGCCGCCCAGCCCGGGGTGCCTGCCGTTGACCGGCGCGAAGTAGCGGCTCACGTAGCGGAGCGTCTCGGCGCCCGACGGCGCGTAGGAGACCCCGTCCTGGCCGAGGACGAACGTCGTGACGCCCTGCCGCAGCGCGGCGAGCCGCACGTCGGGGTCGAACACGGCGGCGTCGCCGTGGACGTGGGTGTCGATGAAGCCCGGCATCACGTACCGGCCGGTCGCGTCGATCTCGGCGGACGCCCGCGCGCCGCCGAGGACGCCGACCGCGGCGATCCGTCCGTCGGTGACGGCGACGTCCGCGCGGCGCCCGGGGGCCCCGGTGCCGTCCAGCACCGTCCCCCCGCGAACCAGCAGATCGTACATTGGACCTCATTTACCCCAAAGAGCGCGTAACCGGACTTCCGTGCCGGTCATCGTGGAGGTTATGGGGCGCGCCAAGCGCCGCACCAGATTTGCAACACATGATTCTGCATTGCACAACCACCCCTTGACCTGCGACGTTACCGAAGCCGGAGGGAGCGGCGGCGGGGAAGGGGGAAGCGCGGGCCGGCTACGCCCTGGGGCGGCGCAGCAGGAACGGCCGCACGCGCCCCAGGCCCTGCAACGGGCGGGGACGCAGACCGGAGGCCTCGCAGGGCCCGGACGGCAGCGCCGAGACCAGGCCGGCGTCGGCCAGGACCGTCCCCGGGTAGGCGGTCGACGTCAGCCGCGCGGCCATGTTGACCGGCGTGCCGAACACGTCGCCGAGCCGCTGGATGACCTCGCCGTAGGCGAGGCCGACGCGGACCTTGGAGAAGTCGGGGTCCTCGTTGAACCGCTCCGCGACGCGCAGCCCGATCTCCGCGGCGGCGCCCGCGGCGGGCGCGACGAACAGGACCTCGTCGCCGAGCGTCTTGACGACGCGGCCCCCGCACTCGGCGACGATGTGCGTGACGGCCCACTCGAAGCGCTCGACGAAGCCGGCCAGGGCGTCGCCGTCGAGACTGCGGCTCAGCCGGGTGAACGACACGACGTCGGCGAACCCGACCGCGAGGAGCGCGACGCCCGCGGCGGGGTCGGCCCGCGCGGTGGCGGTGGACGCGGCGGCGCGCATCCCGGCGGCGGTGAGCTGGCGGCGCCAGCCGTGCAGCAGCAGCCGCTCGAACGAGGGGCGCAGCTCCTCGGTGGCGATCAGGGCCGCGGTGACCAGGTCGGACGACACCGGCTCGTCGGACGGCAGCGCGCTCAGGCGCTGGAGCCACACGTCGCCGAGCCAGCTGGCGAGCCGCCCCATCGTCTGGCCGACGGCGCGGACGAGCTGGAGCACGGTCTCCTCGTCCACCAGCTCGTGGGCCAGGACCCCGCGGATCTCGACGAGCGCGGCCACGTCGCCGTCGGTGAAGGCGACCTCGTCGTCCGGCGGGACGGGGAAGCCGAGCGCCTGCCAGATGCGCCGGGCGAAGTCCTCCGAGACGCCCGCCCGGCCCTCGACCTCCCGGCGCGTGTAGCGCAGGGGGCCGCCGAGGAGGGTCTCCTCGATGTCGTCCGCCATGCGGGCAACCCTATGTGCCATCGATCGATGTAACAATGAGGTGGGGGTAAGATCACGGCGGTCAGACGACACGAGCCGGCGGACGGGGCATGGCCGAGTACCGAATCGACGAGCTGGCGCGGCTGGCGGGCAGCACGGTGCGCAACATCCGCGCCTACCAGGACCGCGGCCTGCTGCCGCCGCCCCGCCTCGAAGGCCGGGTCGGCATGTACGACGACACGCACCTGGCGCGGCTGCGGCTGATCGGCAAGCTGCTCGGCCGCGGCTACACGTTCGCGATCATCAAGGACCTGCTGGGCGCCTGGGAGACCGGCAAGGACGTCGCCGAGGTGCTCGGGCTGGAGAAGGTCCTCACCGACCCCTGGTCGGACGAGATCCCCGGCACCGCCACCTACGAGGACCTGATGGCCAAGTTCGGCTCCGGCCTGGACGAGGAGCAGGTCGCCCGCACCCTGGAGCGCACGGTCGAGCTCGGCCTGATCGAGCCGGACGGCGACAAGTACCGGGTGCCGAGCCCGCGGCTGCTGCACGTCGGCGCCGAACTGGTCGCCGCCGGCGTCCCGCTGCAGTCCGTCCTCGACATCGCCGGGCAGATCCGCGCCGACTGCGACGTGATCGCCGGGCGGTTCGTGAACCTCGTCCAGGAGCACGTGTTCGCGCGGCTGGAGCGCGAGCCCGTCCCCGACGGCGACGACGTGGGCGAGGTCGCCGCCGTGGTCCGCCGGATGCGCCCGCTGGTGAAGATGGTCGTCGACCCGTTCATCGCCCGGGCCATGGAGGCCCGCGTCCAGGCGGCGCTCGGCGACCACCTCGAAATGGTCAGGGACCATCTCGGGGAGCCGCCCGCCGCCGGCGGCTGAGCCGCTACAGCAGCGTCGCGCCCCACACGACCTTCACCACGTGCGGCGCGCCCTCGGAGTCGGTGAAGGTCAGCGTGCCCTGCCCCGGCAGGCCGATGAGCGCCGTCCGCAACGTGATCGTCAGGTTCGTCGTGCCGTCCTCGACCATGCCGCCCTGCATCTGCGACAGGATCAGCTGGTTCGACGAGGTCATCGCCGTCCAGGACACCGGGCCGCTCTTCGCCTCAAGGCTGACCTGGGCGGTCTTCGTCCCGTACATCTCGACCTTGGCGGGGTTCACCACGAGGACGCCGGGCGGCTTGGGCGAGTTCGACGGCGGCGCCGGCTGCTGCGGCGTCTGCGCCGGGCCCTGCGGGCCCTCCTGGGTCTTCTCGTGCGTCTGCGGGGCGGGCGGCGGCTGCCCGGGGCGGGCCTGCGCGCCCCCGCCGGGCCCGTGCGGCGCCGCCCTGCCGTGCCCCTGGCCCGCCGGCCGCTCCTGCGTGATCGACGGCTGCGGATGCGTGCGGAACGGCGGCCACGACAGCGTTCCGTCGCCGATCCCCGGCCCCATCGCGAACGCGACGACGAGGGCCGCGGCCAGGGCGCCCACCATGCCGCCCCCGGTGAACAGCCACCGGCGCGTGAACGGCGACGGCACGTCCGGCTGGCTCGGCAGGCCGGACGGCGTCAGCGTCCCGCCGCGCGCCGCGATGTCGGCGCGGTAGCCCGCCAGCTCCGGGTCCGTCGCGGTGTGCATGACGCGGTGCCGCAGCGCCGCGGGCAGCACGGGCGCGGGCGCCCGGCGCAGCAGCGCGGCCGCGGTCACCCGGGCCCGGGCACGGCAGTCGTCGCAGCCGGCCGCGTGCCTCTCGACCGCGGGATCGGCCGGGGAGACCTCGCCGCGGCGGCGCGGACGCCACCAGGGCCTTCCGCCCGGCTCCGCCGGAGGGGGCGGCTCCTCCCGGCGGTCCGGGGCCCGCGCGGCCAGGACCGGGATCGCCGCGGACCGGGACTCCTCGGCCGCGTCCGCGGCGGCGGCGCACTCCCGTCCCGCGCGGGCGATCTCCCGCTGCAGGGCCGCGTCGAGCTGGGCGCGCACCCTGCGCACCCGCGCGGCGGCCCGCCGCGACGACAGGCCAAGCGTCGCCCCGAGGCGGGCCGGGCGCAGGCCGTGCCGGTGCGTCAGGAGCATCACCTCCTGGTCGACGGGCTCCAGCCGGGAAAGGCACGCGCGCAGGAGATCGTGCAGCTCGTCCGACCGCGGCCGGTCCGGCGCCGGGTCGCCGGTTTCGGCGCGATCCAGAAACGGCACGTCGGAGAACTCGCCGTCCCGGTCCCAGAACAGCACCTTCGGGCGGCCTCGGCGTATGCAGCGGCGCCGCGCCGCTCCGTACAGCCAGGAACTCAGATACAGGTGGTCGCGCATTCGGGGAGCGCGGCGGCAGGCGTCGATGAACGCGTCATGGACGATGTCGGCGGCCGCTTTCTCGTCCCCGGTCATCGACAGCGCGTAATCGTAAAGGCGCTCGCCGTATTCGTCGTAGAGCGCGGCCAAGGCCGCCTCGTCACCCTCGTTCAGCCCCTTGACCAGCTTGCGGTCGGCTGTGGGGGCGGAGGTGGACAACCTGGGCATTCACGCTCCCGGCAGCGGAGTGTGGAAGTTGCCCCCATAGGGGCCATCCGGACAATCAGCCCACCTTGCATACACCCCCGGACCCCGCCCGCACCACATGATCGCCTGAAATGGCCGCAATGGTGACCCGGGGTGATTGTGTGCGTCTCTGCGTGACCACCCGATCTGTGACTCCGGGTCAGAATCCGGTGAACGAAGCGGTGTCAATCGGCGCGCCGCACCTCCAGATCACCGTCCGCATAGCGCCGCCGAAGCACTTTTTTATCGAACTTGCCCACGCTGGTCTTCGGGACCTCGGTGATGAAAGCCCATCGTTCCGGAAGCTGCCACCGGGCGACCCGCCCGGCGAGGAACCCGCGCAGTTCCGCCGCCGTGACCCCCGCCCCGTCCCGCACGACGACCGACGCGAGCGGGCGCTCCTGCCAGCGGTCGTCGGGCACCCCCACCACCGCCGCCTCCACGACGTCCGGATGGGCCATGAGATGGTTCTCCAGCTCCACCGACGAGATCCACTCCCCGCCCGACTTGATGACGTCCTTCGCCCGGTCGGTGAGAACGAGGTACCCGTCCGGCGACAGCGTCCCGACGTCCCCGGTGCGCAGCCACCCGTCGTGGAACCTCCCGGGGTCCTCGTCCAGGTGGTAGGCGCCGGTGATCCACGGGCCGCGGATCTCGACCTCCCCGACGGCCTCCCCGTCGCGCGGCAGCACCACGTCGCCGTCCCCCACGATCCGCATCTCCAGCCCGGCGAGGACGCGGCCCTGGCTCACCCGCGCCCGCCACGCGTCCTCGCCCGCCGCCCCCGGCGGCGGGTGCGCGACCGACGCGACCGGCGAGGTCTCCGTCATCCCCCACGCCTGCACGATCCGGACGCCGATCTCCTCGAACCCGCGCATCAGCGCCTCCGGCACCGCCGACCCGCCGCACGGGACGAGCCGCAGCGACGCCAGGTCCGACCCGTGCTCCCTCGCGTGCCGCAGGACGTCCGACCAGATCGTCGGCACCGCGCCCGCGACCGTGGGGCGCTCGGCCTCGATGAGCCGGACGAGCGGCTCCGCCTGCAGGAACCTGTCCGGCATGACCAGCGAGGCGCCCGCCATCACCGCCGCGTACGGCAGCCCCCAGGCGTTCGCGTGGAACATCGGCACCACCGGCAGGACCACGTCGGACGCGCCCAGCCCCATCGCGTTCCCCGTGCACGTCGACATCGAGTGCAGGTACGCCGACCGGTGCGAGTAGACGACGCCCTTCGGGTCGCCCGTCGTCCCGCTCGTGTAGCACATGGCGGCGGCCGACCGCTCGTCGATCTCCGGCCAGTCGAACGCCGCCGGCGCCGCCGCGAGCAGCTCCTCGTAGTCGTGCAGTTCCTTGCCCGCGCCCTCCAGCGGCGCGACGTCGCCCTCCCCGACCACGACCACGTGCCGGACCGTCTCGAACCGCGCCAGCACCGGCGCGAGCAGCGGGACCAGCGACGCGTCCGCGATGACGACCCGGTCCTCGGCGTGGTTCGCGATGTAGACGAGCTGGTCGGGGAACAGCCGCAGGTTGAGCGTGTGCAGCACGGCGCCCATCGACGGCACCGCCAGGTACGCCTCCAGGTGCTCGGTGTTGTTCCACATGAACGTGGCGACCCGCTGGTCGCCGTCCACCCCGAGCCCCCTCAGCGCCCCCGCCAGCCGCGCGGCGCGCTCACCCACCTCCGCGTAGGTGCGGCGCCGCGTCCCGTCCCCCGTCCACGTGGAGACCGTGGCCTCCCCGAACACCCCGGCCCCGCAACGCATGATCGTCGTGATGGTCAGCGGAAAGTCCTGCATCGTGCTCCACACGGGATGCTCTCTCCGTTCTCCCAGGGGTAGCGCCCCCTGGAACCCCCCGTTACGAGCCGGGCGATCCTCACGCCACGGCTGAGGTTCTCGTGCCCGTGCGGGTTCGTGTCGTGTCGCTGCGGTCGCCCGGCTCGGCGGGTCCCCTCCACGCGTGAGGACAGGTGTCCTCATCCAAGAACGCCGGATAGGACAAATCAACCCTCTCACCCCCAAAACCAAGCGAGAACCCACAGCCGACGCACGCACGCCCTCACCTTGTTGGAGCCGTCCCGATACCGCGCGCGGAGCGCGGTGACCGGGATTCCAGGGGGTTGCCGCCTGGGTCAGTACAGCTCTCGGAGGCGGGTCATGGCGCGGGAGACGGTGGACTTGACCGTGCCCACGCTGACGCCCAGGACTTCGGCGATCTCGCGTTCGGACATGTCCTCGTAGTAGCGGAGCATCACGGCGAGGCGCTGGCGCTCGGGGAGGCGGCTGAGGGCGCGGCCCAGGGCGTCGCGCATCTCGCTGCGGTCGGTGTGGTCCTCGACGGGGCGCTCGGGGAGCTGGTCGGTGGGGTAGACGTCCAGCTTGCGGCGGCGCCACCAGGAGATCTGCGTGTTGACCATGGCGCGGCGGACGTAGCCGTCCAGGGCGGAGCGGTCCTCGATGCGGTCCCAGGCGAGGTAGGTCTTGGCCAGGGCGGCCTGGAGGAGGTCCTCGGCCTCGGCGCGGTCGCTGGTGAGCTGGGTGGCGGCCCGGAGCAGGACGGGGCCGCGTTCCACCACGTATGCGCGGAACTCCTCATGCCGCGTCGCGTTCACACCCACCACCGGACCAGGGGTTGGGGAGCCGCGCCGACTCCCGGTATGACGACGATCGCATGCCCGGCGTCATTACGGCCCTACTGGAACAACATATCCGGGTCAACCAGTTCATATTCTTCTACCGAGGTAGATCAAACTTCCTCCACCCATTGACTTATCGCGACAAATCCGTCGACAGCGGGGTCACGTCGCGTGACTCTTGACTCACCGCCCTAACACCTGTTGCCGTACGTCACGACGATCGATACGGAGTGCCGCGATGCCGACGACCCCCCTGCGCCGGGCGGCGCACCGCCGGGCGTTGCCCCCCGAGAATCCCGAGGGCGGCCCGCGCCCGCGCGGGGTCAGCGGGATGGTGCTGGACGCGAGCCCGCATCTTCTGGTGGTCGCCGAGAGCGGGGCGCGGGCGGCCGAGACCCGCATCGCGATGAGCGAGGACACAGCGATCTGGCACGGCGGGCGCGGGGGCCCCGCCGCGCTGCGGCCGGGCCGGCCCGTGGTCGTCCGGCGGACCGGCGGCGGCCGCGCCGACCGGATCTGGGTGGGCATCGGCCGGGTCAGCGGGGCGATCCTCGCGTGCGGGCGCGGCACCGTCGAGGTGGACATGGGGCCGCACCGCGGGCGCGCCCACGTGGTCGTCCCGCCGTCCGTCCTCGGCCCGGTGCTGGTCCGGCACCCGCGCCTGGAGCCCGGCTACCTGATCGACGTGATCTGCGTGGGGTCCCCCGGCGGCCCGCAGGCGGTGCGTCCGGGGACCTCGCAGCCCGGGTACCGGGTCGCCGACCTCGCCGCGCCGGCGGCGGCCGCGCCGGTGCCGCAGGAGACGCGCGGGACGGCGACCTGGTTCGGCGGCGTGGAGGGGGAGTGGCGGGACGGGGCGTCCTACCCGGCGGTCGACTCCGAGGGGGACGCCGGGGGCTGCGCGGACGCCCCGTCCGGATGCGCGCCGATGCCGTACCTGTCGATCGGCAGCGAGATCGTCGTCCGCAACGAGTGCGGGGGGCGTTCGGCGCCGGTACCGGTGATCGAGTGCGGCTGCACGGCGGCCCGGTTCTGCGACCGGTGCGTGGAGTGCGACGCGTCGCCGCGAGGACGGATCGTCGAGCTGACCCCGGCCGCCTTCGCCGGGCTCGGCGGCGACCTGGCGGCCGGCTGCTTCAACGCGGCCGTCCGGCCGCGCGCGCCGCGGGGGGCGGAGGGGCCATGGTGACGGCGATCCAGAACACGCAGGTGCTGCTGCTGGCGGCGGTGCTGCTGGTGGCGTGCATGGCGAAGCTGACGACGCGGGAGCGGGCGGGGGCCGCGCCTGACCACGTGCACGGCGTGCCGGTGCCGGCCAGGCTCGCGCGGCTGTCCGCGCTGCGCCGCAGCCGGGGCATGACGGTCGGGCTCGGCATCGGCGAGGGGGTGCTCGGCCTCGCGCTGCTGGTGACCTCGCACCTGTCGGTGCGGCTGGCGACGACGGCGGCGTTCGCCGCCGCGACCTGGGTCGTCGGCGAGCTGCGGGTGCACAGGCCGGACGCGGGATGCGGCTGTTTCGGCGCGCTGAGCGCCAAGAAGGTGGACCGGCGCAGCGTGCTGCGGGCGATGCTCTTCACCTGCGCGGCGGTCGTCTCGCTCGGCGCGCCGCACGCGGGCGTGGACGTGCTGCGGGACGCCCACACGCGGGTGGGCCTGCTGTTCGCGGTCGAGGTCGCGCTGTTCCTGGCGCTGTCCCCCGAGCTGGCGGAGCTGGCCGGGCGGCACCGGCGCCCGCGCGCCGCCGTCCCGTGCGAGCGGCGCCGCAGCCCGATGCCGGAGACCCACGCGCGGCTGTACGACAGCCCGGCGTGGGCCGAGCACGAGAACGCGATCAAGAGCGCCGTGCCGCTGGAGGTGTGGCGGGAGGGCTGCTGGCGGTTCGTGGCCTTCCCCGGGCGGGTGCGCGAGCGGGACGTGGAGATCGTGTTCGCGGTGTCGACCTCGGAGCGGGACCCGGCCGTCCGGTCGGCGGTGGTGGCGCCCGAAACCCCCGCGCCCGTCCGGTCGGACCTGGTGTCCAGGGGTCAGTGAGAGATCGCCCGCCGGGATCCATCAGAACTGCCGGGCGGCGCCCCCGCGCGAGCGCCGGTAGAGGAGGCGCCGGGTGCGGGCGTGCAGCGCCTCGCGCAGCCGGACCATGTACCGGTTCTCCGACCCGACGTCCGGCGGGCGGCCGCCCTGGTCCTGCCGCATCGCGGAGTCGTCGTAGCCGAGGATCGAGGCGGATATCTCGTCCTCGTCCAAGAGTTCGTCGTCGGTGTCGTGGTCGCGGGACCGGCGTCGCACTGTCATGTGTTCCCCTGGCATCGCCCGGATGCCCGCCGCATCGCCACAGGGCTCCTACCCCGCCGACCTGATACGACAACCCCTGAGTCGCCTGGCGGCGACCGGTTCACCAGTCGCCCGGACGACGCCTGACCCTTGTCTGCGACTCTCTAGCGCTATCTAAGAAATAGCCTAGAAAGGCTTAGAAAGAGTCAGAGGATGGTCGAGCGAAATCTACGGCTCTCTACCTCTGTCGCTAGAGAGCCGGATACTTGCCCGACGAGACGTCTCGATGCGGCCTTCTACCGCTCTCTAGCACTGGCGCTAGAGAGCCCGACAGGCGGCTGGGTCAGGCGGGCTGGGAGCGGAGGAACTTGCCGAAGTGCGGGACGGTGAACGCGACCACGCCGCGCTCGGCGCTGTAGATGAGGCCCTTCTTGATGAGCCCGTCACGGGCGGGCGACAGGCTGGACGGTTTGCGGCCCAGCTCGTCGGCGACGGACGCGGTGGGCACCGGGTCGTCGCCGAGCATGGCCATGGCGCGCATGTAGTCGCGCTCGGCGGGGGTGGCGCGCTCGTAGCGGCTGCCGAAGAATCCGACGGCGAGCTCGCTCTCCGCCTCCGGCGCGGCGACCCTGATGTCGTCGGCGGTGATGGGGCTGTCGGGCGCGACGTCCCACACGACCTTGGCGTACGCCTGGACGAAGTAGGGGTAGCCGTCGGCCGCGCCGTACAGGGCGTCGAGGGCGTCCGGGGTGAAGGTGACGTCCTCGCGCTCGGCGGGGGCCAGCAGCGCGACGTCGGCCGACTCGCGGTCGAGCCGGTCGATGCGGGCGTACCGGAAGAGCCGCTCGGAGTAGGACTTGCTCGCCGACAGCACGGCCGGCAGGTGCGGCAGGCCCGCGCCCACCACGATCAGCGGGCCGCCGACCTGCGACAACTCATGGCACGCGGCGCACAGCGCGGACACGTCGTCGGCCGGGATGTCCTGCATCTCGTCGACGAACAGGGCGATGCCGACGCCGACGTCGGTCGCCACGGAGGCCGCGTCGACGAACAGCTCGGTGAGGTCGATCTCCAGGTCGCCGGAGTCGGCGCGGCCCCGCGCGGCGGGCACGTCGATGCCGGGCTGCCAGCGGTGCGCCCGCGCCCTGTCCTTGCCGGAGGGCTCGGGGCCCGCCTGCGCGAACGCCTTGAGCACGCCGAGGAACTCCTCGATGCGGTCGGGCGCGCGGTGCCGGGGCGCCAGTTCCCGGACGGCCCGGTGCAGCGCGGACGCCACCGGGCGGCGGATCGACTGGTCGGGACGGGCCTCGATCTTCCCCGTCCCCCACAGCCGCTGGATCGCCTGCGACCGGAAGGCGTTGAGCAGCACGGTCTTGCCCACCCCGCGCAGCCCGGTGACGATCATGCTGCGCTCGGGGCGTCCGCGGGCGACGCGTTCGAGCACGACCTCGAACTGCCGCAGCTCGCGGTCGCGGCCGGCCAGCTCGGGCGGGCGCTGCCCGGCGCCCGGGGCGTAGGGGTTGCGCACGGGGTCCACGCTCTCGGACTCTATGAGGCGATATAGCTGCGGCCGTAGATTTGCGTAGAGAACGCCGCGGCGTGTCGCGTGGTCACGCCTCCGCCCCCGGTGCGCGGAGCCGCCCGGCCCCCGTGTGGCCATGGTCGCCACCATGTCGCCTCCCGGGCGAGCGCGTTCGAACAAGGCGGTCGAACTTCTGTTCGACTGTTCGAACACAGTAGCGCACGCCGTCTTCCCCCGTCACGCGAACACCGAAGACGACCCCGGCCGCAGGCACCACCCCCGCGGCCGGGGAGCTCGGAGTCCGGCCCCGCGGGTCAGGCCAGGGGCTCGTCCGCCGCGGACCGGTGGGGGACCTTCTCGGCGGGAACGGTGCCCATGCGTCCGGCCTGGAAGTCCTCGAACGCCTGGACGATCTCGTCGCGGGTGTTCATCACGAAGGGCCCGTACCGGGCGATCGGCTCCCGGATCGGCAGGCCGCCGAGGACGAGGATCTCCCACCCCGCGGAACTGGCGGTCGGCTGGCCGTCGGCCGCGCGCACGACCAGGCCGTCCGCCTCGCCCTTGTGGTGCGAACCGGCGAACACGGCGAGCTGCCCCTCGTCCAGCGCGACCTCCTCCACGCCGGCCGTGCCGCGGCCGGACAGGACGTACACCAGCGCGTTGAAGTCGCGCGGCCAGGGCAGCGCGAGGCGGGCCCCGGGCGCGACGGTCGCGTGCAGGTAGTTGATCGGCGTGTAGGTGACGCCGGGACCGTCGTGTCCGGCGAGCGACCCGGCGATGACGCGCACCAGGGACGAGCCGTCGTCGGCGGCGAGCAGCGTGACGTCGCGGGCCTCGATGTCCTGGTAGCGCGGCGGGACCCACTTCTGGGCGCGCGGCAGGTTGACCCAGAGCTGGACGCCGTGGAACAGGCCGCCCTTGGCGACCAGCTCGGGCGGCGGCTGCTCGATGTGCTGGAGGCCGGACGCGGCCGTCATCCACTGCGTGCCGCCGTCGGCGATGAGTCCGCCGCCGCCGGTGGTGTCCTGGTGCTGGAACGCTCCATCGATGATGTAGGTGACGGTCTCGAAGCCCCGGTGCGGATGCCAGGGCGTGCCCTTGGCCTCACCGGGCGCGTACTCGACGGCGCCCATGTGGTCCAGGAGCAGGAACGGGTCGGCCAGGGACAGGTCGATGCCCGGGAACGGGCGCCTGACCTGGAAGCCCTCGCCCTCCAGGTGGCGCTGGGCGGTCACGACCTTCGCGACGCGGCGCCAGTCGGTGCCCTCCTGCGGCAGCAGCGGCAGGCGGGGCAGGGTCAGCGGGTCGGCCATCACGGCAGGCATCGGGTTCTCCCTTGTCCGGGCGCCCCGTCCGCGGTCGGGCGGTGCGCTGGCCTCTGCAACGTAGTTGATGCTTCAACTATTTCCTCGGACGGAGACACCCGTCCTGCTAGGCTGAAGATAGTGAAAGTTAATTGAATCTTCAACATATGGTCTATACTCCGGGCATGACCGAACCCCGCTGGCTCGACGCCGCCCAGCAGCGCGACTGGCGCGCGTACGTGGACGGCAGCGTCCGGCTCACCGAGGTCATGGACCGGGACCTCAAGACCAAGCACGGCCTGTCGAACTCCGAGTACGAGATCCTCGTCCGGCTGTCGGAGGCGCCCGACCGGCGGCTGCGGATGGCGGAACTGGCCGACAACGCCAGCCAGTCGCGCAGCCGGCTCTCCCACACCTGCTCCCGCCTGGAGACCAAGGGCCTCGTCAAGCGGGACAGCTGCCCGAACGACAAGCGCGGCGTCTACGCGCACCTCACCGACGAGGGCTTCGCCGCGCTGGACCGCGCCGCCCGCGACCATGTCGAGGTCGTCCGGACGTTCTTCATCGACGTCGTCGAGCCCCGGGACCTGGAGGCCATCGGACGCGCCTTCGGCGTCGTCCTCAAGCGGCTGGGCGGTTCGTCCTAGAGCGGGGCGGTCACGCCCGTCAGGAACCCGACGGACAGCAGGGTCAGCAGCCCCCAGGCGAGCATCATCCCGATGCCGAACGTCCGCCACCGCCCGCCGACCTTCCAGGCGAGCAGGCCGCCGAGCCCGAAGGCCAGCACCAGCAGCGTCACGAACTGCGGCAGCAGGCTGGGGCGGCGGCTCATCATCAGCGGCGGGTACATCATCACGGCGTCGACGAAGACGAACGCCGCCATGCCGGCCGCGAGCGCCTTGACGTCCCGGCCGAGGAACGCGCGCGCGCGCTCCGCGGCGACCTGCGCCTTCTCCGTCTGCAGCAGAGGCTGCGCAGCCGCCTGCTCGACCTCCACGCTGTGCGCGACCGCGAAGATCTCGTCTTCGAGGCTCGGGAGGTCCCTCTCCTGAGGCTCCGCCATTCGAGCTCCCTGGGGCCGGAAGCCCGCCGGGCGACATGCCCGGCGGATGTTCGAGGATCACGGCCCGTCCGTCCCGGCCCTATCCCGCGGGCGCGCCTTCAAACGCACCGTAGCGAATACCAGGCCCGGCGCGCGCATCAGGTGACCCTGCGTATGCTGCAAAGATGCCAGGTAGAGGGGCCAAGAGGACCGCGATACTCCTCGCCACGCTGCTGGCCGTGCCGCTCGCCGCGGCCGGATGTGGCCGCGGAGGCGACGACACGGGCGGGTCGGCGCCGCCGGCGACCCCGCCGACCGCGTCCGCTCCGACCACCCCGACCACCCCGTCGCCGTCCCCGAGCAAGCAGGGCTTCCAGTCCACGATCAAGAAGGTGACGGCCGGGGACCTGAGCCACTCGTGGCGCCGCGGCTGCCCCGTGTCGCCGTCCGGGCTCCGGATGATCGAGATGACCTACTGGGGGATGGACGACGAGCCGCACACCGGCGGGCGGCTCGTCGTCAACGCGAAGGCGGCCGGCGACCTGGTCAAGGTGTTCAGGAAGCTGTACACCATGCGCTACCCCATCGAGCGCATGCAGCCGGTCGACAAGTACAAGGGCAGCGACTTCGACTCGATCGAGGCGAACAACACCTCGGCGTTCAACTGCCGCCAGGCGACCGGTTCGAGCTCGTTCTCCAACCACGCCTACGGTCTCGCGGTCGACATCAACCCGTGCCAGAACCCGTACGTCTACGCGGACGGGCGGGTCGCGCACAAGGACTGCGTCAAGTACAAGAACCGCAAGAACGACGATCCGGGCGTCATCCACGCCGGCGACAAGGTCGTCAAGGCGTTCGCCTCGATCGGCTGGAGCTGGGGCGGCACCTGGAGCGGCGCCCGCGACTACCAGCACTTCTCCAGCTCGGGCCGCTGAGCGTCACATCATCATGAGGGCGATCACGAGGATCGCCACGACGGCCACCACGGCGACGACGCCGACGATGATGCCGACATTGGGTCCGGACTTCTCCGGCTGCGTCTGGCTGGCGAAGTTCTGGAACTGGTGCGTCGTGCCTGCCGGATCCTGCGGTGTCTGCGACATGCCGAAGAGGGTAACGAACCCTTCGCCCCGAGTCGGGCGATTTCACCACGAGAGCAACTCGCGTCACAGCGGGTGATCCCAGGGGGGTGGCTCCTCGGGAGCCGCGGCGCAGGAGCCGTGGGCCGCGCATTGCGCGGCCGCGCCTCTGCCGGCTCCTGAGCGGAGAGTGTGGGATTCGAACCCACGAGGACTGTCCCCAGCCCTGGGCGCTTTCAAGGCGCCTGCACTAGTCCACTATGCGAACTCTCCAGGTGACCGCGCTCGCGGTCATCGCCCACGATAGCGGGCGGAGGCGGTTGCGTTCGACCGCGAACGGCGACCGCCTAGGGGACGCGGTAGCCGGGGACGGACGGCCAGCGCACCGTCAGCACCACCGACTCCTCCTCGGCCTCCCACGAGTGGTCGACGCCGCGTCCCCACACCACGTAGTCGCCCTGCTCGGCGAGGACGACGTCGCCGCGGGGGAACTCCAGACGGAAGCGGCCGCTGATCAGCACGAGCAGGGCGGTGCGCCGCTCGCCGTCCGTCCACGCGGCGCGGCGCTCGCCCCTCGGGTGCACGCCCCACTTGATCTCGACCTCCGGGCTGTGCCGCAGGTCGCCGGGCGCCTTGAAGTGCCCGAGCAGCCAGCCCCGGTCGCAGGCCGCGTCCGGAGCCGCCTTCCCCACGTAGACACCGTCGTCGTCCGTCACAGATGGCAACGGTAGCCCAGGTCAGGACTGCGGCCGCTGGAAGGCGAAGCCGTCGCCCACCACGGCGGCGAGTGTCAGGTACGCCTCGCGGGTCGCGGGGGCGAGCTGCTCCAGCTCGACCTCGGCGCCCTCCTCCAGGTGGTCGTCGTAGGGGATGCGGACGACGGCGCGGCAGCGGCTCTCGAAGTGCGCCTGGAGCTTGTCCAGGTCGACCTGGCTCCGGGTGCGGTTGCGGACCATCGACAGGACGACGACGCCGTTGCGGACCAGGTGGCCGTGGTCGTGCGCCTCCAGCCAGTCGAGGGTCGCGCTCGCGGACCGGGCGCCGTCCACCGACGGCGAGCTGACCAGGACGAGCTGGTCGGCCAGGCTCAGCACGCCCGCCATCGCCGAGTGCAGCAGCCCGGTGCCGCAGTCGGTGATGCAGACCGAGTAGTACTGCTCCAGGACGACGGCGACGGCGGCGTAGTCCTCGGCGCTGAACGCCTCGCTGACCGCCGGGTCGCGGTCGGACGCGAGGATCTCCAGCCGCGCCTCGTTCTGCGAGGTGAACGCGCGGACGTCGGCGTACCGGGAGATCTGCTCGCGGTTGTTGAGCAGGTCGCGGACGGTCGCGGCGGTCTCCAGCCTGACCTTGTCCGACAGGGTCCCGCGGTCGGGGTTGGCGTCCACGGCGATGACGCGGTCGCCGCGCAGCGATCCCAGCATCGAGCCGAGGCCGGTGGTCGTGGTCGTCTTGCCGACGCCGCCCTTCAGCGACATGACGGCCACCCGGTGGTGCCCGCCCGCCACGGCGGTGCGCGCCCGCGCGATCAGGTCCTTGCGGCGCAGGTCGCCCTGCGACTCGCCCGGGTGGATGCCGCCCGCGGTCGCCTTGTAGACGGCGCGCCGCCAGCCGGACGAAGGAGCGATGCGTCGCTCCCCGAGCAGGTTCTCGGAGCTGAGGCTGTCGGCGCTCTGCGACTCCTGCTGCTGGGGCTGCCCGGGGTGGCCCGGCGTCATCATCTGGCCGAGCGCCTGCGGGTACTGCTCCTCCCCCTGCGGCGGTCCGGCCGGATACCCGTAGCCCTGCGGCTGGTACGGCTGCCCGGTGTTCGGGTCGACGGGGGGAGCGTAGGGCTGCCCGGTGTTCGGGTCCACCGGCGGGTACGGCAGGCCGCCCGCGTTCGGGTCAGGTGCGTAGGGCCGGCCCGTCGCGGGGTCCATCGGCGGATACGGCTGGCCGGGCGCGCCCGGTGCCTGCTGGAACGGCTGGCCGGAGTTCGGGTCGAACCCAGGGAACTGCTGGCCCGCGGCATTCGGGTCAGGTGCGTACGGCTGCCCGGTGGCGGGGTCGACCTGGGGGTAGGGCTGGCCGCCCGCGTTCGGGTCAGGTGCGTACGGCTGGCCCGCGTTCGGGTCCACCGGCGGGAACTGCTGGCCATCCGAGTCCGGGCCGAACGAGAAGAACTGCCCGGCGTTCGGGTCAGGTGCGTATGGCTGGCCGGTGGCGGGGTCGACCGGCGGGTGCGGCTGGCCGGGCGAGCCTGGGCCCTGCTGGAACGGCTGGCCGACGCTCGGGTCGAACCCCAGGAACTGCTGGCCCGCGGCGTTCGGGTCAGGTGCGTACGGCTGCCCGGTGGCGGGGTCGACCGGCGGGTACGGCTGGCCGCCCGCGTTCGGGTCGGGCTGGAACTGCGGTCCGGGGGTGGGCTCGACCATGGGGAACTGCTGGTCGGCCGCGTTCGGGTCGGCCGCGAAGGGCTGGCCCGTCGCGGGGTCCATCGGCGGGTAGGGCTGGCCGGGCCCGTTGAGGTCGGGGGCGAGCGGCCGGCCCGTGGCCGGGTCGACGGGGACGTACGGACGGCCTGAGGCGTCCGTGTCCTGCGGGTAGGGCCGGCCCGTGGCCGGGTCGATGGGCTGGTAGGCCTGGCCCGGCGCGTCCTGCCGGCCGAACTGGTCGGACGGGTAGGGCGGCAGCTGGTCGAGGGGCGGGGCCGCGTTGCCGTTCGCGTCGTACGGGGACGGCTGGGGCTGGTAGCCGCCCGTCGTGTGCGGCGGCGGGAGCATGCCGCCGTCGAACGGCTGCGGCATCGGACCGCCCTCGTAGGGGGGCTGCGGCGGGCCGAAAATCTCCGGGGAGTCCTGGAACGCGGGGGGCGCCGCGAGCCAGGGTTCCGCGTTCGGCTCGGGCGGCTCGGCGGGGGCGGGAGCGGGAGCGGGGGCGGGGGCGGAGGCGGGCGGCGCGTTCTCCTGCTCCTCGGGCCCCTGCGGCGGCTGCGCACCCTCAGTGGCGGGAGGCGGATCCGTCGTGTCGCCGCTCATGGCGTCCAGAGAGGCCAGCCGCTCCTCCAAGGACCGCCCGTCGTGCTCGTTCCTCGCCACCGTTTTCCCCCTCGGGCACGCCTCTGATGATCCTCACGGTGCAGGCGGGCAAAAAGGCCCCCACGCAGGATACCGGTGCGTCAATACCGGGCATCCCGCGCGTAGACAGGCCTTGCCGCGTCGGCGGGCGGAGGCGGGGAGGCCTTGGAGGCGCCCGGTAGCGTGACCGATATGCATGCGATCGTGATTCGCGAGCCGGGCGACGCCGATGTCCTGGAATGGAGGCCGGTGCCGGATCCGGCGCCGAAGCCGGGCGAGGTGCTGATCGACGTGGCGGCGAGCGCCGCCAACCGCGCCGACGTCATGCAGAGGATGGGCTTCTATCCCCCGCCGCAGGACGCTCCCCCGTACCCGGGCCTTGAGGTGTCCGGACGGATCGCCGCGCTGGGCGAGGGCGTGACCGGGCGAGCCGTCGGCGACGAGGTGTGCGCGCTGCTCAGCGGCGGAGGCTACGCCGAGCGGGTCGCGGTCCCCGCCTCGCAGGTGCTGCCGGTGCCGCGCGGCGTGGACCTCGTGGAGGCGGCCGGGCTCCCGGAGGTCGCCTGCACGGTGTGGTCGAACGTGTTCATGCTGGCCGGGCTGCGCGAGGGCGAGACCCTGCTCGTCCACGGCGGCGGGAGCGGCATCGGGACCTTCGCCATCCAGCTCGCCAAGGCGCGCGGCGCGCGCGTGGTGACGACGGTGGGGAGCCCGGAGAAGGCCGAGAGGTGCCGGGAGCTGGGCGCCGACGTCACCGTGAACTACCGCGAGGACGACTTCGTCGAGAGCGGCCCCTACGACGTGATCCTCGACCTCGTCGGCGCGAAGTACCTGCGGCGCAACGTGGAGGCCCTCGCCACCGGCGGACGGCTGATGGTGATCGGGCTCCAGGGCGGCGCGAAGGCGGAGCTGGACCTCGGCATGCTGCTGCGCAAGCGGGCGCTGGTGCACGCCACGACTTTGCGGGCCCGTCCGTTGGAGGAGAAGGCGCGGATCGTGGCCGGCGTCCGGGAGCAGGTGTGGCCGCTCCTGGAGGCGGGACGGATCCGGACGGTCGTCGACCGGCGGATCCCCATGGCCGAGGCGTCGCGGGCGCACGAGTTGATGGAACAGAGCGGTCACGTCGGCAAGATCCTGCTGACCGTGTGAGGATGTGGAGTTTATGAGCGAGGCTTCGAAGAAGCAGTCGGAAGAGCCCCAGGTGCTCGTCCTCGGCCCGAACGGCATCGCCGTCGAGGGCGGCGGCGACGGGGAGTCCGAGGGCAAGTCGGTGACCGAGATGGTCGAGCAGCCGGCGAAGGTCATGCGGATCGGCGGGATGATCCGGCAGCTGCTGGAGGAGGTCAAAGCCGCCCCGCTGGACGAGGCGAGCCGGGCCCGGCTGCGGGAGATCCACCAGTCGTCCATCAAGGAGCTGGAGGACGGCCTCGCGCCCGAGCTGGTCGCGGAGCTGGAGCGCCTGTCGCTGCCGTTCACCGAGGGCACGGTGCCGAGCGAGTCGGAGCTGCGGATCGCGCAGGCGCAGCTCGTCGGCTGGCTGGAGGGCCTGTTCCACGGCATCCAGACGACCCTGTTCGCCCAGCAGATGGCGGCGCGGGCGCAGCTGGAGCAGATGCGGCGCGCCCTGCCCGCGGGAATGGTGCCCCCCGGCGCCGAGGAGGACCCGCACCCCGGGACGCGATCGTCCGGCCCCTACCTGTAGGACGCGCGACTCCGGCCGCACCCCGCAGCGGGTGCGGCCGCGCTAGGGGAAGAGGCGTTCCAGGACCTCGGCCACGCCGTCGTCGTCGTTGCGGGACGTCTTGTGCGACACGGCGGCCAGCACGAGCGGGTGCGCGTTCGCGACCCCGTAGGACGTGCCCGCCCAGGTCAGCATCGGCAGGTCGTTGGGCATGTCGCCGAACGCGGTGACGTCCCGCGCCGTGACGCCGAGCTCGCCGCACAGGGCCGCCAGGGCGCTGGCCTTGGTGACGCCGAGCGCGCTCATCTCCAGCAGCCCCCGCCCGGAGGAGTGCGTCACGGTCACGAGGTCGCCGACGGCCCGGACCGCCTTCTCCGAGAGCGCGTCGGGATCGGCGGCCGGATGGAAGGCCAGCAGCTTGGTCCCGCCCCGGCTGACCAGCTCGGCGTCGTCCACGGGACGGCCGCCGAGCGCCGCCGCGTCCCACCGGCCGAGGTCGTAGGCGGCCTCGAACACGAACCCGGTGGGGTACTCCACCGCGAAGCGCAGCTCGGGCACGGTGCCGCGCAGCCGCCCGATCACCTCGGCGAGCACGTCCGGCACGATCTCGTTGGCCTGCAGGACGGCCTCGGTGTGCAGGTCGTAGAGGACGGCGCCGTTGGCGCAGATCGCGACGCCGCGGTGGCCGACGGCCGCGGCGATCTCCGTCATCCAGCGCGGCGGCCGCCCGGTGACCATGACGAGCACCGCCCCGGCCCGCTCGACCCGGGCGAGGGCGGCGACGGTCCGGGCGGAGATCGTGCCGTCGGAGCGCACGATCGTGCCGTCGAGGTCGGTGGCGATCACGCGCGGCGAGGACTCAGACATGTCACCTTCCTGGGCAGATGGGACACACCCTAGGCCAGGGCCATGACCCGCCCGACTCCCGGCATCGCCCGAGGGCCCCGGGGAACGCGAACGGGGCCCGTCCCAGGCCAGGACGGGCCCCGCTCCACGCGCGCTCAGCGCTTGACCGGCTCCAGGACCTCCAGGCCCAGGAACTTCTGCAGCGCCTTCGGGACGCGCACCGAACCGTCGGCCTGCTGGTGGTTCTCCAGGATCGCGACCATCCACCGCGTCGTCGCCAGCGTCCCGTTCAGGGTCGCCACCGGCTGGTTCCTGCCGTCGGCGTCGCGGTGCCGCACCGCCAGGCGCCGCGCCTGGAACTCGGTGCAGTTCGACGTCGAGGTGACCTCGCGGTAGGTGTTCTGCGTCGGCACCCACGCCTCGCAGTCGTACTTGCGGGCCGCGCTGGCGCCGAGGTCGCCCGCCGCCACGTCGATCACCCGGTACGGGATCTCGACCTTGGCGAGCATCTCCTTCTCCCATTCCAGCAGCCGCAGGTGCTCGGCGTGGGAGTCGGCCGGGTCGCAGTAGGAGAACATCTCCACCTTGTCGAACTGGTGGACGCGGATGATGCCGCGCGTGTCCTTGCCGTAGGAGCCGGCCTCGCGGCGGAAGCAGGACGACCACGCCACGTACCGCCGCGGCAGCTCGTCGACGATCTCGTTCATGTGGTACGCGGCGAGCGGCACCTCCGACGTCCCGACGAGGTACAGCTCCTCCTCCGGAAGCTGGTACACCTCGGCGGCGTGCGCGCCGAGGAACCCGGTGCCCTCCATCGCCTCCGGCTTCACCAGGACCGGCGGGTACATCGGCACGAACCCGCTCGCGACGGCCTGCTCCATGGCGAGGTTCAGCAGCGCGTACTGGAGCCGCGCGCCCACGCCCGTCAGGTAGTAGAACCGCGCGCCGGACACCTTCGCGCCGCGCTCCATGTCGATCGCGCCGAGGGTCTCGCCGAGCTCCAGGTGGTCCTTCGGCTCGAAGTCGAACGCGGTCGGCTCGCCGACGTGCTCCAGGACGACGAAGTCCTGCTCGCCGCCGGGCGGGGCGTCCTCCTCGATGAGGTTCGGGACGCCCTTGAGCAGCGCGTCGAGCTCCCCGCCGAGGCGGTCGGCCTCCGCCTCGCGCTCCTTCACCTGCTGCGCCAGTTCCTTGGCGCGGGCCAGCAGCGCCTGCCGCTCGTCGCCCTGCGCCTTGGACACCGACTTGCCGAAACTCTTCTGCTCCGCCCTGAGCTGCTCGAACGAGGTCAGCGCCGAGCGGCGCCTCCCGTCCAGGTCGAGCAGCCGGTCGACGACGCCGTCATCCTCACCGCGGGCGCGCTGCGAGGCGCGCAGCCGCTCGGGATCCTCTCGAAGAGCTCGCAGGTCAATCACAGACCCGAGGCTACCGGCCGGCGCCCCCGTCCGCGCGCGGGTATCGGCGGTTCGCGCCCCTCGGCACCCGCCGTCGATACCCGCCGCTACCGGGCGCCGCTCGCCAGCAGGGCGTGCGCGGGCAGCGCGACCTTCCCGTCGCCGGCCGCGTACTCCGTGACGATCTCGTCGTAGGCGGCCTTGACGCGCGCGACGGTCGGCGCGTCCTGCCGCCCGACGACCACGCCGTTCGTGCCGATCCGGGCCAGCGCGCCCGTCTCCCACCACTCCTCGGGGTCGACGACGTGCCTCCAGGTCACCTCCTCGACCGCGACCTCGGCGAACCCCGCCTCGGCCACCAGCCGCCGGAACGCCGCCGGCTCCCCGTGCTCCAGGAACGGCGGCGCGGGGATGTCGTCCGGCCACGGCACGCCCGCCGCCTCGATCGCCTCCCGGACGATCGCGAGGGCCCCGCTGCCCGGCATCACCCAGCAGGTCACCGCCAGCCGCCCGCCCTCGCGCAGCACGCGCCGCAGCCGGGCCAGCACCGCGCCGGGGGCGCCCACGTGGTTGATGACGAAGTTGCCGGCGACCGCGTCGAACGTCCCGTCCTCGAACGGGACCTCGGGCAGCACGGCGACCCGCACGTCCAGCCCGGGGACGTTCCGGCGCGCCGTCTCGGCCATGCCCGGCTCGGCGTCCATGGCCGACACCCGCGCGCCGCGCCGCGCCGCCTCCCGCGAGACGAACCCGGGCCCGGTGCCGACGTCGAGCAGCCGCGTCCCGTCCGCCACCCCGGCCGCGTCCAGCAGCGGCTCGATCATGTACCGCGTGACGTGGGCGAACCCCCGCTCGTACGCGGGGGCCCGCCCGGCCCACAGCTCCCGCTCGTAAAGATCGAAGTCCTGCGCCACGCCCCGCAGCCTACGTCAGCGGACGTCCACGGCGTCGGCCGGCGAGGTCGAGCCGATGTAGCCGGAGGACTCCTTGTAGACCGCCTTCCAGGTGCCGTCCGCGGACGCCCTGAACTTCTTGGAGAACCAGCCGTAGACGTCGGTCTTCGTCGCCGCCATCTGGACCCACTTCGAGGTGCCGGCACGCCGGAAGTAGACGTACACGGGCGCGTTCGGGGCCGGGCTCGTCAAGTCCCGGAACCGGAAGAGCTGCCCCTTGACCGTGATGGTCCCGCCCTTCTTCACGGGCTCGGGCGAGGCGTTGAAGACGTACCACTCCGTCCGGTACTTGACGTCGACGAAGTCGACGGTGCTGACGGACGGCATGGTCAGGAGGCTGCCCGGGTAGCGGACGCGCCAGTACGCGTCCTTCGTCACCAGCTTGGCGTCGTTGAACGTGAAGTACATGGGCCGCGCCAGGGTCTGGGCGGCCCAGACCTTCCACGTCTTGCCGTCCAGGGAGTACTCCAGGTACAGCGGCAGCTCCGTGGCGCCGGTGTCGCCGGGCCGGACGTACAGTCGCCCGTCCGCGACGATCGGGTCGCGGTAGGCGTGCGGCTCGGGGATGGCGTTGAAGCCGGTGATCTCGGAGTGGTTCCGGACGTTCAGCGTCCCCAGGCCGACCTGGCTGCCGGTGAGGACCTCGTTTCCCTCGAAGCGCGCCGTCACCGCGCCCGACTTCCCGACCTGCCGCCCAACGGTGAAGGCGGCACGGAAGGTGCCGTCCGCGAAGGTCCGGGTCGTCTTGATGCTTCCGGCCTCAAGGATGTCGGGCGGCACATCGAGCTGGATCTCCAGCCCCTCCACGGGCTCGGGACCCGTGGAGCCCTGCCGGAGGACTCTGCCGTTCACGGTCATCACCGTGCCCGGAGACACGGTCGAATTCGGCCCCATCCGGGCGGTGATGACCGTGGCCTGCTTGTCGGCGGTGACGGAAGCGGCCCGGGTCGTGGCATCGGTCGCGTCGGCGTGCGCGGCGCCCGGAGCGAGGAAGGCGGACGAGGTGAGGGCGGCGGTGGCGAGCAGTGCGGATGAGCGGCGCAAGGCAGGACCTCTCCACTGATTACTGGTATGGATTTGACGCCCACGGTCCCCCGGCGGTTGACCACCGCCGATCACGCTTGCGTCACGGCGCCCGCCGCCCCATCGCCTACGTCAGCGGACGTCCACTCAAGGATCTTCGTCCGGTACCGGACCTCCACGTTGTCGTCACCGCTGACCGACGGCTCGGTGCTGTCGCTCTTCGGGACCAGAGCCCGCCAGTAGCCGGTCCGGTCCGCCCTGCCCTCGATGGTGAAGGCGCCGTCCCGGAAGACGCCGACTTCGCCCTTGGTGCTCCACGACTTGCGGTCGGTGGAGAACTGCGGCCTCACGGAGGCGTTGCCGGGGGCACCGATCCAGCGGCCGTCGGCGAGGCGGGTCAGGACGCGCCCGTACGCCGTCACGTTCTCCCCCGGCCGACCGGCTCCGGCGCGGCGTTGAACCCGGTGACGGACGTCCGGTACGCGACGCTGCGGTAGCGCGGCCGCCCCTCGGACCCGAAGTAGCCGCGGTGGTCGGCGGGCCAGCCGAGGGCGTCCGTCGCGAAGGAGGCCGACCATGCGCCGTCCTCGGCCGGGTTCATCGGGAACGTGAAGACGCCCCCGGCGCCGGTCGTGGCGCGGCCCAGGGGCGTCCAGGCCGGCTCGGGGGCCGGCTCGGCGAACTTGATCTCGACCTGCTTGCCCGCGAGCGGCGCCCAGACGCCGTCGCGGTCCTCGCGTTCCAGCCTGCCCGTCACGTCGACCCGGTCCCCGGCGACGAGGTGCTCGGGCACGTCCAGGGTGATCCGCGTGTTCAGCCGCCGCATGGCGACGGTGCCGGGCCCGCTCTCGGTGGGCCGGTACAGGAAAGAACCACGATGGACGAGGCTCATCCGGGTGTACTCGGTGGAGAAGGAGGCCCTCCCCACGTCCGGAGTCACCGCGAAATCGCTGATCACCGTGTCCGCGCCGTTGTCGATGGTGGCGCGATGGCGGGCCAGGACGGTCTGCTCGGCGTTGGTCAGCTCGACGTTCACCCACCAGCGGCCGGGGCCGACGGCGACGGCGGTCCTCGTCCGCCAGACGCCGTTCGCCGCCGTGCCCTCGACGAGTTCGAAGTCGTCCGCGGTGAGCGGCGTCGCGGATCCGCCCTCGTACGGTTCCGTGACGGCGCGGACGCCGGTGATGTCGAGGCCCGATTCGGCGGCCACCTCGATCTTCGTGGTGGCGCCGGGCGACAGGGCGCGGGCGCTGATCACCCGCAGGACCGCCGCCGCGTGCGCGGGGACCGCGGCCAGGGACAGCGTCACGGCTGGTGCCGCGACGACGGCGAGCAATCGGCGCACGGGACGACCTCTCCACTGTTCACTGGCGTGAAGAGGACGCCCAAGATCCACAAGCGGTTGTCGCCGGGGCGGCCGTCGACGATCTCGGTTGCGTCACGCCCGGGGGCGGCGTGGGCGGCTACCGGTCCGCTTCCGCCCAGGCCTGGTCGAGGACCTGCGCGAAGGTCTCGGAGGGCTGGGCGCCCGAGACTCCGTAGCGGCGGTCGATGACGAAGAAGGGCACGCCGGTCGCGCCGATGTCGCGCGCGGCGCGCTGCTCGGCGTCCACCTCCGAGGCGAACTTCCCGGACGCGAGCACGTCGCGTGCCTCCGCGGCGTCCAGGCCCGCCTCGGCGACGACGTCCACGAGGGTGTCCCGGTCGAACACCGGGCGCTCGTCGGTGAAGTAGGCCTTGAACAGGGCTTCCACGACCGCGCCCTGAACGCCTCGCTGGCCCGCGAGGTAGACGAGCCGGTGCGCGTCGGCGGTGTTGCCCGCCTGGCGCCCTTCGAGGTGGTACTCCAGACCGGCCGCGGCGGCGCGCTCCTCCATCTCCCGGTTCTTCCCGGCGGCCTCCTCGCGCGTCAGGCCGTACTTGTCGGCCAGCATGTCGGCCACGTCGACCGTCGCGCCCTGCGGGAACGAGGGATCGAGCTGGAACGCGCGGTAGACCACCTCGACCTGGTCCCGGTGCGCGAACCCTTCCAGAGCGCGCTCGAAATGCCGCTTACCGAGATAGCACCAGGGGCATACGACGTCGGCCCAGATCTCAACACGCACGGGATTACCTCTCTCAGGACGGTCTACCCGTGCCAACACGTCCCCGGCCTCTTTGATTTCCCGGGGCTCAGGCGTAGCCGGTGCGGATGCCGGCGATCCAGGCGGCCGCCTCGGTGAAGTCGGCGTCGTGGGTGCCGCGCCGGATCTCGGGGCGGACCTGGTCGGCGCGGGTGTAGGAGCCGACGAAGCGGACGTCGGCGCAGACGCGGCGCAGCCCCATCATGGCCTCGCCGACGCGGGCGTCGATGACGTGGCCCTCGAAGTCCATCCAGAACAGGTAGGAGCCGAGGCCCGCGCCGGTCGGGCGGGACTGGATCAGCGTGAGGTTGATGCCCCGGACCGAGAACTCGTTGAGGATCTCCAGCAGGGCGCCCGGGTGGTCCTCGCCGATGAACGCGACGACGGTCGTCTTGTCCATGCCGGTGGGCGGCGGCGGGGGGCACGGGCGGCTCAGGACGACGAAGCGGGTGACGGCGTCGGCGACGTCGTGGATGTCCTCCGCGAGGACCGACAGGCCGTAGCGGGCGGCCGCGAACGAGCCGGCGAGGGCCGCGTCGTAGTGGCCGTCGGCGACGTGCTGGGCGGCCTCGGCGTTGGAGGTGGCGGCGCGCCACTCGGCGTCCGGGACGCTCTCCAGCAGCCAGCGGCGGCACTGCGGCTGCGCGATCGGGTGGGACGCGACGGTCTTGATGTCGTCCAGGGCCGTGCCGGGGCGGACGAGGAGGGCGAACGAGACCGGCAGGTGGATCTCGCCGACGATCTGGAGGGGCTCGCCGGTCGCCAGCTCGTCCAGCGTGGTGGGGACCGAGCCCTCGACGGAGTTCTCCAGCGCGACGACGGCGGTGTCGACCTCCGCGCGCCGCAGCGCTTCGAGGGCGGCCGGGACGGTCGCGTACGGGATGTGCTCGGCCTCGGCGGCACCGGGGAGCGTCAGCAGCGCGGCCTCGGTGAAGGTGCCCCGCGGACCCAGGTAGGCATAGCGCGCTGGCCTGTCGTCTGCGGTCACTGGGGTCCCCCGGGTACGTGTTTCGGCTGTGCGGAAGCCGTCTTGCGGCAAGGCGAGAAAGCCGAGTCTACCGTCCGGGGCGGCGCTCCCTCTGGCACCGGTCGGGCGCCCGTTCGGGCATCGCCTCAGGCGCGGGCCGTGGGCGTGCGGGCGCCGTTGCCGAAGTCGGGGAGCGGGTCGTCCATCGAGACGATGGGGCCCTTGCCGAGCCGGGCGGCGCGCAGGACGTGGTTCTCCTCCGGGGAGAGCGTCTCGACGGCGTGCCCGCTCTGGACGGCCTTGGCGTAGGTCCGCGTCTCGGTCCGCCCGTTGATCGAGCTGACCACCACCCCGTCGCCGACCGCGTTGATCAGCGCGAGGGAGAAGGACCGGTGCCCGGACATCTCCTTGAGCGCGTCGTAGTGCACGATCGCGAGATCGCGCAGGGCGCGCTCGTCCACCTCGCCGCTCGCGACCTGGAGCTGGCGCCTCAGCATTTCCCCGCATTCGTCGACGACCTGGTTGACCCGGTTGTGCGCGACCACCGCGATGGAGAGCCCCGCAATCCCGGCGACCAGGCCGGCGACGGCCACTGCGACGAGCATCACGCGCCGAGCGTATCCAGGCCGACCTGCTGTTGCGAAGGATCTCGGGGGTGGTTGTCCGGATCGAGCCGTTTAACCAGCCATGTTCCGAGGACCAAAATCGAGGCCAGGGCGGCGAGGCCGAACGAATCGCGCAGGACCTGCCCCGCGAAAACCGTTACGGGGGAATGATCCGGGCCGATCAGACCCCGCGCCCACCACGGGAGCGGGAACAGGAAGAGCAGCCACAGGGCGAACGCGATCAGACATCTTCGCGTGTCACGCCCATCTCCCACCAAAGCCCCTAGTACCGCGATCATCCACACAAGGTGATGAATCCATCCCACAGGGGACAGGACAACGGACAGCAGCCCGACGATCGCGACCCCGGCGAGCAGGAGGCTGGAGGCGTCGGCGCCGGACGCCGCGTCGGCGGCGAGCGTCGCCCGGCGCGCCAGGCCGAAGCCGAACCAGGCGACGACCAGGGCGAGGGCCAGCCACACCAGCGTCCGGGCCGGCCCCTCGTCCAGGATCCGGGCCACGATCCCCTGGATCGCCTGGTTGGTCGTGCCGTCGACCGCGCCCGTCCGGTCGCCGCCCTCCAGCAGGGCGCCGAACCAGTAGGCCGACGAGTCGGACGGCAGCAGCACGAACCCGCCGAGCGTGGCGACGACGGCGGTCAGCACGGCGTTGACCAGCGCGTCCCGCCGCCCTGTGACCAGGAAGTAGATCAGGAAGACGCCCGGCACCAGCTTGATCGCCAGAGCCAGGCCGACGAGCATGCCGCGCGGCCAGCGGGCGGTGCGGGCGCAGCAGTCGGCCAGGCACATCGCCAGCAGGAACAGCCCGACCTGCCCGAACCTGACCTGGTCGCGGACGGGGTCGAGCCACGCCGTCACCGCGACCAGGACGCCCGCGGTGAGCGGCGCCCAGCGCCCGGTCCGGCGGATGAGGTCGCGGAAGGCGTAGCAGACGACGATCACGAGCGACAGGTAGATCAGCCCCGTCCAGACCCACTGCGCCGCGCGCCAGGGCAGGAGGCTGAACGGGACGGCCAGGGCGGCGGCGATCGGCGGGTAGGTGAAGGGGAGCAGCTGCGGCGGCTGCGTGAGGAAGTCGTAGAGGGGTGCGCCGCGCAGGACCGCCAGCCCGCCCTCCCGGTAGACCTCCAGGTCGACGAGCCGCTGGTCGGGCTGGTTCCCGAGCCACCGCTGGACGATCGGCGCCGCGGCGGCCGCGGCGACGGCGATCCCGGCGAGCAGGACCAGCAGGTCGCGGGCGCCGCGCCGGGCGGGGGCGCCGGCCCCCGCACCGGGGGCGTCGCGGGCATCCCGCGCCATCAGACCGTCCACAGCCCGCAGGATATGGCCCCTGCCCGGTAGTGGGGCTCTTGTAACCTGAACGCCATGACCTCCCGGGGAACGAAGATCGCCATGTTCCTCGCGACCCTCGTAGCGGCGCTGGCCGCCCTCGGGCCGGCGGCGCAGGCCGCCTCCCCCTCGGCCCCCGGCGGGCGGGCCGTCACCGGCCGCGTGGTGATCATCGGGGTGCCGGCGCTGATGTGGAGCGACGTCACCCGCGAGAACACCCCGGCGCTCTGGGGGCTGACCTCGCAGGGCTCCGCCGCGGGCCTCAGCGTCCGCACCACCCGCGTCATCACCTGCCCGACCGACGGCTGGCTGACGCTGTCGGCGGGGCAGCGGTCGCGGCTGGCGCACGGCGACTGCGCGCTGCCGTCCACGCCGGTCCCGCCCGGCCAGACCTCCCCCGCCGGACCGCCGCCAGCCGGCGGCGCCGTCGCCGCCGGCTGGCCCGCGATCAAGAGCGACAACGCGGGCACCAACTACCACGCGCGGATCGGGCTGCTCGGCGACGAGGTCCACCGGGCGGGCGGCTGCACGACGGCGGTCGGGCCCGGCGCGGTGTTCGGCGCCGCCGACGGCGCCGGCCGGGTCGACCGCTACGTCGATTCGCCCGACAAGGCCACCGCCGCCGACTGGGCGCGCTGCCCGCTCACGGCGGTCGACGTTGACGACCTCTTCCGCGCCTACATCACCGCGGGTGTCGACCCGCACGGCGACCAGGTCCCGCTGTCGGACGAGGTCCGCGCCGAAGCCGCGAAGGCCGCCGACCGCCGGGTCGCGCAGGTCGTGACCGGGCTCCCGGAGGGGACGACCGTGCTGGTCGCGGGCCTGTCCGACACCGGCGTCAACCCGCACCTGCGCGTGGCCGTCGCCAAGGGCGCCGGCTACGGGCCGGGCTACATGACCACCAGCGCCACCCGCCAGGACGGGCTGGTCACGCTGACCGACCTCACCGCGACGACGCTGAAGCTGCTCGGGGTGAAGCAGCCCAAGCAGGCCGTCGGGTCGGCGTGGCGGTCGCAGCCGTCCACGTCGTCCACGCACGACCGGGTCGACGCGCTCATGGACGAGGACGTCGCGGCCCAGGCGATCCGGGCCGTCCAGACGTCCTTCTACTGGGTGCTCTTCGCGGTGCAGCTCGTCCTGTACGGGATCGCCGTGGTCGCGCTGCGGCGCCTCGGCGGCGACCGCCGCTCGCGGGCGCGGATCCTCGGCGGAACCCGGGTGATCGCACTGCTCGGCGGCGCGGCGCCCGGCGCGTCCTTCCTCGCCGGGCTGCTGCCGTGGTGGCGGGCCGGGCACCCGACGCCCGTCCTGATCTGCACCGTGCTCGGCTTCGCCGGGCTGCTGACGGGCGTGGCGCTCGCCGGGCCCTGGCGCCGCTCCACCGTCGTCCCCGGCCTGGTGATCACGGGGGTGACGGCGCTCGTCCTCGCGCTGGACGTGATGACGGGCTCCTCCCTCCAGCTCAACACGCTGATGGGCTACACCGCCCTCGTCGCCGGGCGGTTCTACGGCTTCGGGAACCAGGCGTTCTCGCTGTTCGCGGTGGCCGCGATCCTGACGGCGGCGTGGCTGACGGAGTACCCGCTGCGCCGGGGGAGCAAGGCCGCCGCCGTCGCGATCGTGGCGGTGATCGGCGCGTTCACGGTCGCGGTGGACGGCCTGCCCGCCTTCGGCAGCGACTTCGGCGGCGTGCTGGCGATCGTCCCGGCGTTCGCGATGCTCGGCCTGATGGTCGCGGGCAAGCGCATGTCGCCGCTCAAGCTCGGCCTGTTCTTCCTGGCAGGCCTGGCGCTCGTGCTGCTCATCTCGTACGTGAACGCCCAGTCGGCCAACCCGACGCATCTCGGCCGGTTCTGGCAGGACCTCGTGGCCGGGGACGCCTGGGACGTCGTCACCCGCAAGTTCAACGCGATGCTGAACAGCCTCGGCTACTGGCCCTACACGCTCGCGCTCGCCGCCGCCGTCGTGTTCCTGTTCTTCGTCCTGGCGCGGCCCACGCGCTGGCGGGTGTCGCTGCTCCAGGGCGCCTACGAGAAGAGCCTGACGATGCGCCCGGCGGTGATCTGCGCTCTGGCGGTCGGCGTCATCGGCACGCTGGTGAACGACTCGGGCGTGGTGATCCTGTCGGTGGCGTTCAGCCTGGCGACCCCGCTGATGCTCGCCGCGGGGCTCCGGTCGCTGGAGATCGACCTGAGGAACGCAGACACGACGCCACCAGAGCCGTCAGGATCACCAGAAGCGTCCACGGGACCACGGTCGGCCGAACGACGGTGAACAGCCACTCCAGGTCGTCCGGCAGCCGGATGCGGGCGGGCGCGCGGGCCGGCAGGTAGGCGAGGCTGAGCGCGGTGGTGTGGGCGAGCAGGATCCAGTCGATCCGCGTCCAGGGCAGCAGCGCCAGCAGCGCCCACCCGAACCCGTCGTACCAGGGCAGCGCGTAGGGCGCGGCGAGGAGCCAGGCGAGGGCGATCGCGGCGGCGACGCGGCGCTCCTCCGCGCCGGGCACGAGGGCGTCCTCCCTGGGCAGGGCCCGGACGAGCAGCAGGAACAGGACCAGGCCGAGCAGCATCGCGCCCAGCTTGATGACGTCGCGCTGCGAGCCGCGGCCGAGCGACTCGTCGAGCAGGTGCCAGGGGGTCGCGAAGGAGACCATGTTGCTGGCCTCGCGGACCTGGTCGAGCGCGTGCGGACCGGCGAGCGCGTAGGACAGCGCCGTCACGGCCGCGCCGCCCGCGACCAGCGCGACCAGATGACCGATCGGCCATTTCTGGCGCTCCGTCCAGGTCTGGCGCAGCAGCCCCCAGGCGGGGCCCCCGGCGACCAGCGCGGCGGGCAGCTTGATCGCCGTTCCGAGCCCGGCCAGCGCCCCGGCCGCGAGGGAGCGCGCCCAGCCCGCCCGGCCGGCGGCCCCGCCGCCGAAGACGGCGAGCGCGGCCACCATCGGCGCGATCGCCAGGACGTCGTTGTGCGCCCCCGCCACCAGGTGGAACAGCACGAGCGGATTGCACGTCCACAGCAGCGCCGTGCGGAGCCGCCGCTCCGGCGTCCTGGACATCCGGTAGAGGATCAGGGCCGTCGCCGCGAACGCGAGCACGTTCAGCACCGACAGGACGAAGACGGTCAGCCGCACCGAGCCGCTGCCGATCCACGCGGCGAACGCCTGCCCGCCCGTGGCGACCGGCCCGTACACCGACGGCGTCGTCCGCCACTCCTCGGGCGCCCCGGCGACCGGGTCCTTCGGCAGGTCGACGGCGCTCGTCCGGTACGGGTCGTGCCCGGTCGCGGCCATCCGCCCGTAGGAGGCGTAGTTCAGGTGGTCGGTGGACCCGACGGGCGGCATGAACATGAACGCGGCCGCCGCCAGCAGGCCCGCGACCACCAGCGGCAGGGCCCGCACGCGCCAGCCCCTGCGGACGGCCGCGAGGCACAGGCCGAGCCCGAGCGCGCTCACGACGATCCCCGCGACGACCAGGCCGATCACCAGGTACGGCGACGGGTGCGCGTCCAGCGCGTACGGCGGTTCGGCGCGCGGGCCCTCCAGTTCCGGCTCGAACACCGACGGCCCGAGGAGCGCGGTGGCGGCGAAGCAGGCGACGCCGGCCCCGATCCCCCACAGCCCGCCCGTGCCGAGACGGGTCACGGGCTGCTGCCGCGCAGGCGGTCGAGCCCCTTGGCCACCGCCGGTTCGCGCACGGCGAGCGCTCTGGCCACGTCCCGGAACTGCCGGGCGCGGTGCAGCTGGGCGCGCCAGTCGGTGCCGGTGGCGCGGTGCGCGAGCGGCACCTCGACCTCCGCCACCCGGAACCCGGCGCGCAGCAGGTCGACGGTGAGCGCGGTCTCCACCCCGAACCCGGCGGCGAGCGGGAGCGCGGCGTCGAACGCGGCGCGGGTCAGGCAGCGCTGCCCGTTCAGCGGCGCGGTGGCCTCCCAGCCGGTGGCGCGGCGGATCCCGTCGCGCGACAGCCGGACGACGAACCCGTGCCCGCCGAGCTTCACGGTCGTGGTGAACACGGCGATCGTCATGTCGGCCTCACCGGACCTGACCGGCTCGACCAGCGGCGCGGCCTCGCGCGCGGTCTCGGCGAGGTCGGCGTCGAGGAAGAGCAGGTGGCGGGGCCGGTCGCGGCCCTCGTCCAGCAACCGGACGGCCTCGGCGCCGCTCTCCATGGCGGCGCCCTTGCCCCGGTTGCGGCTGTGCCGCACGACCCGGGCCCCGGCCTCGCGGGCCACCCGCCCGGTGCCGTCGGACGAGCCGTCGTCGATGACCACGACCAGATCGGCGCCGGGAAGCTCCTGTGCGGCCTTGACCGTGGCCGCGATGCGGTCGGCTTCGTCCTTGGCCGGGATGCACACCGCTACGTCCTGCATATCCGCGATCGTAGTCGGGGACGGGCGCGCGATGCCGCAGGGCACGGGGGAACGGCCCAAGCCGTTACCCGCGCGACCGGACGGCGACCCGCGGGGTTCACCCGCGGCGCCGGCGGCAGGGACGAGTGGTCGGGAAGGTCAGCCGGCGTCCAGGACGGGCGCCGCCTCCGTCACGGTGAAGACGGTGTCGAGCCCGGTGACCTGCAGGATCCGCTTCACGGCGGGGCGCGGCGCGGCCAGTTCCAGCGCGCCGCCCTGCTCCTTCAGCCGCTTCATGGCCGAGAGCAGCACGTTCATGCCCGTCGAGTCGCAGAACTCGATGCCGCTCATGTCGACCACGATGTGGTCGGCCTGGTCGCGCAGCAGGCCCGCGAGGGCCGCCTGCAACCTGGGCGCGGTGTACAGGTCGAGCTCACCGGTCGCCGTGACAACGGCGTGACCTCCCTGAGACGCGGTCGAGACATTTAGCTCCACGTCCGGCACACTATCTCGCGAACGGCCCGGGAGCCAGACGGTTCGCCAAGTCCCCTGCGCCGTGGGCGTTTCCGGGGCGTGTCGCCGCCTTGCCAGTCCCGCACGCTTTGAGTATTACGCACCGTAATGTGCCGAATTCAGCGATGGAGATGGGCGATCCGGTCCGCCGATATCGCGGGTTCGCACCGCACGGCTGCCCGGAGTAGGGGAACCTGAACGGGTGCAACAGCGGCATGGTCGACTGCGCGAGCGCCTGGAGACGGTCCGGGCGCGGGCGGCGAAGTCCAGCACGTGGCGGACGTCCACCCAGGTCCTGTTCCGCCTGGTGAACAAGGACGGCTTCGTCCCCGTCCGGACACGTCTGTCCCGCGAGGACCTCGCCTTCCTCGCCGGCGCCCGCGAAGAGGTCATCGCCTTCTCCGACCTCACCCTGCGCCTCGTCGACCTGCACCGCCCGCAGGAGGCCGGCGGCATCACCAGCGACCCCGACCGCCCCATCCGCCGCTGCCGCGCCTGCATGTCCCGCTGGCCCTGCACCACCTACCGCACCATCACCGAGGCCCTGGACCCCTGACCCGCCCCCGCCGGACCCACGACCACCACAGCACCCCCGCGGCAACCCGAGGGACCGCGATCGCGTCCGAAGGCAGATTCAAGCGAAGCAAGAATCTGATCGCGAAGCGAGCCGCAAGGCGAGCCGAAGCGGCGCCAGGTATCCCAGCAGCCTCAGCCCCCACCGCAACCCCGCGACGACCCCAGGAACCGCGATCGCGTCCGAAGGCAGGTTCGAGCTTGCGAGAACCTGATCGCGAAGCGAGCCGCAAGGCGAGCCGAAGCGGCGCCAGCTGTCCCAGCAGCCTCAGCCCCCACCGCAACCCCGCGACGACCCCAGGAACCGCGATCGCGTCCGAAGGCAGGTTCGAGCTTGCGAGAACCTGATCGCAAAGCGAGCCGCAAGGCGAGCCGAAGCGATGCCAGCGATCGCCCGCTTTTATCGACGATGGAGGGCCGCCAGGCCCGAAGGAGGAGAAAAAGCAAAGCTAACAGGGAAGGCGGACCTCGAAGCGGCAGCCCGCGCCGGCGTTGGCCACGCCGATCTCGCCCGCGTGGGCCTCGACGATGCCGCGGGCGATGGCGAGGCCGAGGCCGGCGCCGCCGCCCGGGGTGCGGGCCGCCTCGCCGCGGAACGCGACGTCGAACACGCGCGGCAGGTCGTCCTGCGGGATGCCGCCGCAGGCGTCCGCCACCGTCACCCGGGCCTCGCCGCCGCGGACCTCGCCGGTGATCTCGACCGCGCCGTCGCTCGGCGTGTGCCGGATCGCGTTCACGACGAGGTTGCGCAGCGCGCGGCCCAGTTCGCCCGCGTCCACCCGGACGGGCATGCCCTCGCGGACGTCTCCGCGCAGCCGGACGCCCTTGGCGCGGGCCAGCGCCTCGGCGCCCGCGACCGCCTCGGCGACCAGGTCGGCCAGGCCGACCCGCTCCCGGGACAGGCGCAGGGCGCCCGCGTGGATGCGGGAGAGCTCGAACAGGTCGTCCACCATCTCGGTCAGCCGCTCCACCTCCACGCGGATGCGGCCGTGGTAGCGGCGGACCGTCTCCTCGTCGGCGACGACCTCGTCCTCCAGTGCCTCGGCCATCGCGCGCAGACCGGCCAGCGGGGTGCGCAGGTCGTGGCTCACCCAGGCGACCAGCTCGCGGCGGCTCGCCTCCAGGGCCTGCTCGCGCTCGTGCGCGGCGGCCAGCCGGTCGTAGGCGGCCTCCAGCTCGCGCGACAGCTCCGCGAGCTCGGCGGGCAGGTGCGCCGCGGGCGGACGGAACCGGTCCGCGCGGACGGCCTCGACCAGGGTCCGGTTCGCGGCCGTTAGGCGGCGGCCGAGCAGGACCGACACCGCCATCGCGACCAGCCCCGCCGACGTCACGACCGCGAGCACCACGGAGCGGTCGTGGTCGTTCAGCAGCATCAGGAACGAGATCACCAGGATGCCGGAGATGGTCGCCAGCACCGTGGCGGCGCCGACGACGACCAGCTGGGTCCCGACCGAGCGGCCGCGCAGCGCGTGCAGGGCGGCGAGGGCCACCGCCGCGACGGCGAACGCGGCCAGCGCCGCGTAGAAGACCACCCAGAGCAGATCCTGGAACGGGATCATGAACCGGTCTCCGCGGGCTCGTAGCGGTAGCCGACGCCCCACACGGTGACGATCCGGCGCGGCGCGGTCGGGTCGTCCTCGACCTTCTCGCGCAGCCGCCGGACGTGGACGGTCACCGTGGAGGAGTCGCCGAACGTCCAGTCCCAGACGCGTTCGAGCAGCTCCTCGCGGGTGAAGGCCTGCCGCGGATGGCGCAGCAGGAACGCCAGCAGGTCGAACTCGCGGGAGGTGAGCGCGAGCCGCTCGCCGCGCAGCTCCGCCTCGTGCGCGCCGACGTCCACGACGAGGCCGCCGTCGCGCAGCGGGCCGGACGGGCCGGTCGGGACGAGCGCGCCCCGGGCCCGCCGCAGCACCGACCGGACGCGCAGCGCCAGCTCGCGGGGGCTGAACGGCTTCGTCACGTAGTCGTCGGCGCCGGTCTCCAGCCCGACGAGCCGGTCGGTCTCGGCGCCGAGCGCCGTCAGCATCACGATCGGGACGGTGGAGGTCTCGCGGAGCCGGCGGCACACCTCCAGGCCGTCCATCCCGGGCAGCATGAGGTCGAGGACGACGAGGTCCGGCGGCTCGTCGAGCGCCCTGCGCAGGGCGGCCCGGCCGTCGGCGACGCACGCGACCTCGTGCCCGTCGCGGGCCAGGTAGCGGGCGACGACCTCGGCGACCGTCGGGTCGTCGTCGACCACCAGGACGCGGCCGGCGTGGGAGGGGCTGTTCACCCCTCAACGCTAGGCCCAGGCCGCCCGGTCCGGCCCGGGACGTCATCACCCCGTAAGGAGTTGATCACGCTTCGACCTGGGCGGTCTGCGGGAAGGGACGAACGCCGCTTTAATGGCTCGATGCCACAGAATCGCCCGGCGACCTCCAACGGCGGGCTCATCGCCCTGATCCTGGTCGGCGGCGCGGTCGCCACCGGCGTCGCCGCCCTGTTCATGACCGTGCGGTCGTACGCGTCCCCGGCCATGCTGGGCTTCCGCACGTCCCCGGCCTACTTCCTGATCGCGTGCCTGTTCACCGGGCTCGTCGTCGGCACGGCCGTCCTGCCGACCCGGCCCCGCGGGCCGCTGGCGCCGATCGCGGCGGGGGTGTCGGCGTACGTGGCGATGGAGGTCGGCGGGCGGATCGGCATGATCCTCGGCCTCATGCTGTCCGCGCAGGGGATGCCGAGCAGCGGCTTCCTCTCGGCGGTCCTGAAGCCCTTCTTCGGGCGCTACCAGGCGTTCGAGCTCCTGGCGCTGGTGGTGGCGGCGGGGCTCGCGGCGCTGCGGGTCCTGACGGCCAGGACCGGCGCGTCCCAGCCGTGGAACGCGGGCGGCCCCGGCGGCCCGTTCGGCGCCCCCGGCCGGCCGCCGCACCCCGCGCAGCCGCCGTCCTACCAGCCGCCCTTCCCCGGCCCCGGTCAGGGTCCGGCCCCTGGGGCGCCTCAGGGTGGGCCTCCGCCGCACGGCGGTGCCTAGGTCGTCCCCCAGGCTGATGACCCCTGTGGGGCGAGCGCATACGGTGGAGTCATGGGTAAGACGATCCTGACCGTCCTCGGTGTCCTTCTCGCGGTGTGGCTGGTGGTCACCGTCATCGGCGCGATCTTCTCGATGCTGAAGTTCTTCTTCTTCATCGGACTCGTCGCCGTCGTGGTGGCACTCGCCGTGACCGCCGTCTCCAAGATGTCGAAAAGCCGCTAGGCGAGCGGCCCGATCCCCTTGCCGCGGTGTCGCCGGTGACCGCATGATGCCGGAACAACCAGGCGGTCATCGGCGAAAGGGCCCATCGTGCCAGGTCTAGACGGAGTGCTGCGCGAGCGCGCGCTCGCCTATCCCGATCGTGTCGCGTACATCGCCGGCGGCACCGAGATCTCCTACCGCGACTTCGACCGGCGCGTCGACCGGGTGGCCGCGGCGCTCGCCGCCGCCGGGCTCGGCCCCGGCGACCGGGTCGCGGTCCTCGACAAGAACTCCCTCGAATACGCCGAGCTGCTCTTCGGCGCGACCCGCGCCGGCGCCGCGCAGGTCCCGGTGAACTACCGGCTGGCGCCCGACGAGGTCGCCTACATCGTCAACAACGCGCAGGCGAAGGTCTTCGTCGTCGGCCCCGAGTTCCTGCCCGTCCTGGACGCCATCGCCGGCAAGCTCGAACACACCGACCTGACCGTCGTCATCGGCGGCGCCGGCCACCCCCACCAGGACTACGCCGCCTGGATCGACGCCGCCCCCGCCGAGCCCCCCGCGTACGAGCCGGGCAGCGGGGACGTGTTCGTCCAGCTCTACTCGTCCGGCACGACGGGCCTGCCCAAGGGCGTCATGCTGACGCACGACAACTTCCTCGCGGCGCTCGCGGTGACCAACGACGTGTGGGACATCGACGCGTCGTCCGTGCTGATGATCGCGATGCCGATGTACCACGTGGCCGGCAACGTGCTCACCGTCTCCGCCGTCTACAACGGCCTCACCGGCATCGTCACGCGCGAGCCCGACCCGACCGCGATCGCGCGGGGCATCGAGCGGCACCGCGTCACGCACATCTTCCTCGTCCCGGTGCTGCTGCAGTTCATGCCGCTGATCCCCGAGGTCACCGCGTCCGACATGTCCAGCCTGCGGCTCATGCTGTACGGCGCGTCCCCGATCAGCGAGGACGTCCTGCGCACCGCCATGGCGATGCTGCCGACCACCGATTTCCGGCAGGTGTACGGCCTGACGGAGGTCACCGGCGCGATCACCTCGCTGCCCCCCGAGGACCACGACCCGGACGGCCCGAACGCGCACCGCCTGCGCAGCGCCGGCCTGCCGAACGACACCACCGAGCTGAGGATCGTGGACCCGGCCACCGGGGAGGAGCTGCCGACCGGCCGGGTGGGCGAGATCATCTGCCGGACGCCGCAGAACATGAAGGGCTACTGGGGCATGCCGGACGCGACCGCGACCGCGCTGTCCGAGGACAACTGGTTCCGCACGGGCGACGCCGGCTACCTCGACGAGGACGGCTACCTCTACATCCACGACCGCGTCAAGGACATGATCATCTCAGGTGGGGAGAACATCTACCCCGCCGAGGTGGAGAACGTCCTGATGGGCCACCCGGCCGTCGGCGACTGCGCGGTCATCGGCGTCCCGGACGAGCGCTGGGGCGAGACCCCGAAGGCGATCGTCGTCGTCTCCGAGGACGTCTCCGACCAGGACCTCATCGACCACTGCCGCGAGCACCTGGCCCACTTCAAGTGCCCCACCTCGGTCGACCGCCGCGACGCCATCCCCCGCAACCCCACCGGCAAGATCCTCAAACGCGACCTCCGCGCCCCCTACTGGCAGGACACGGCCCGAGGGGTCAACTGACCAGTTCCCCCACCCGCGACAACCCGAGTGGCCGCGATCCACGCCCGAAGGCAGGTTCAAGCGAAGCGAGAACCTGATCGCGAAGCGGGCCGCAAGGCGAGCCGGAGCGATGCCGGCGATCGCCCGCGTCTATCGACGATGGAGGGCGCCCAGCGCCCGAAGGAGGAGAAAAACGCAAAACTACTGGTAGCGGACTACTGCTGAGAGGGGGCGGTGGTCCGAGGTCTTGACGGGGGATGCCGGGACGCTGCAGGAGACGGCGGCCGACTTGCCGATGAACAGGTAGTCGGTCTTGGCGAGTGCGGTGCCCTGCCAGTTCTGCCGGGTGTTCGCGCCCGTCCGGGAGGAGCCGGACTGGTCGCACTCGTCGTAGGCCGCGTAGAGGGGGTCGAGCGCCGGGCTCTCCGGTGCGTCGGCCAGGTCGCCGCCGACGAGGACGCGGTCCGAGCCCGCGAGGGTGGTGAGGGCGCCCGCCTCCTTGCGGCGCCACTGGGTGTTCTCGGTCTCGCTGAGCTGGGTGACGCAGACGCGGGTCGTCCAGGACGGGACCTCGCCGCACAGGGCGACCCGGGAGCTCCCCGAGGGGGCGGGCAGCCTGGCCTGCCGCTGCGCGGTGAGCGGGACGTCGGTGCCGATGGCGACGCCGGCGCGGCCCTGCCCGGCGGCGCACGACCCGTCGCCGGGCGCGAACGCCCAGCTCCACTTGGGCAGGGACGTCTTGAACGAGCGGATCTGGCCCTCGCAGACCTCCTGGAGGAGGGCGGCGTTCGGGTGCACCGTGCGCCCGCCGACCTCGGTTTCCCGCATCCGCTGCACGATCTCCTTGGTGAGCTTCGCGGGCGCGGTGCCGGAGGAGCAGTCGGAGCCGCCGCACACGTTCCAGCTCACCGCGTTGATCGTCACGGCGGCGGGGCGGGGGGCGGCACCGTCGGCGTGGGCGGGGCCTCCGCCGCCCACCAGGCCCTCGATGCTGGCACCGGTGGCGGCCGCGGTCACGACCGCGGCGGCCGCACAGACCGAGAGCAGGGGAATCAGGGCGCGGGGGGATCGCACACGTGCTCCAGACGGGAATCTGCGGGGGTGATGTCGGAAATCTCACCACATCAAGATCGCATCCGCCAGCCGTTCGCGACCTCTGGGTCACCGGAGGCCGGGGATCCGCCCGATCAAGGCTAAGGGGCCCCGGCGAGTGCCGGGGCCCCTCTTCCGCTAGTCGAGCAGGGCGGTGACGGTGCCCGCGCCGACCGTCCGGCCGCCCTCCCGGACGGCGAAGCCGAGCCCCTCGGTCATCGCGACGGGCTTGCCCAGCTCGACGGCCATCTCGACCGAGTCGCCGGGCAGCGCCATGCCGCCCTCGCCGAGGTCGACGCCGCCGACCACGTCCGTGGTGCGGAAGTGGAACTGCGGCCGGTAGCCGTGGAGGAACGGCCTGCTCCGCCCGCCCTCGTCGGCGGTCAGCACCCGGACGCGGGCCCGGAACCGCCGGTGCGGACGGATCGCGCCCGGCGCGCCGACCACCTGGCCGCGCCGCACCTGGTCCCGCTTGACGCCGCGCAGCAGCATGGCGGTGTTGTCGCCCGCCTCGGCGTGGTCCATCGTCTGCCCGAACGTCTCCAGCCCCGTCGCGACGGAGCCGAACGTCTCGCCGAGCCCGACGACCTCCACGGCGTCCCCGAGCCGTATCGCGCCCTGGGCCACGACCCCGGTCACGACGGTCCCGCGCCCGGTGATCGTGAGGACGCTCTCGACCGGCATCAGGAACGGCTGGTCGAGCACCCTGCGCGGCACCGGCACGTAGGCGTCGATCGCGTCGAGCAGGTCGACGATGCGGGCCGTCCAGTACGGGTCGCCCTCCAGCGCCCGGAGGCCGGACACGCGCACGATCGGGACCTCCTCGCCGGGGAGGCCGTACTCGGTGAGCAGGTCCCTGACCTCCAGCTCGACGAGGTCGAGGAGCTCAGTGTCCTCGACCATGTCGGCCTTGTTCAGCGCCACCACGATGTGCCCGACGCCGACCTGCCGCGCCAGCACGACGTGCTCGCGGGTCTGCGGCATGGCGCCGTCCTGGGCGGACACGACCAGCACGGCCCCGTCCACCTGGGCGGCACCGGAGATCATGTTCTTGACGTAGTCGGCGTGGCCCGGCATGTCGACGTGGGCGTAGTGCCGGGTCGCGGTCGCGTACTCGACGTGCGCGACGTTGATCGTGATGCCTCGGTCGCGCTCCTCGGGCGCGCGGTCGATGCGCTCGAACGGCACCGGGGACGCCAGCCCGCGGTCGGCGAGCACCTTGGTGATCGCCGCGGTCAGCGTCGTCTTGCCGTGGTCGACGTGCCCCATCGTGCCGATGTTCAGGTGCGGCTTGTCGCGCTCGTAGAGCTGCTTGGCCATCGGTCTCGTCCTCACTGGTGGATCCGGTGGGAACCGACCGCGCGCACACGGGCGCGCGGTCTGGTGACCACCCCCCTCCGCTGGTTCTCCGGAGGTGGACGGAGAGGGGTCAGCTTCGGATGAGCGCGGCGAACCGGGGGGCGTGGGGGGTCGGCCCCTCACATGCGGCACGCAGGCCGTCGAAGGCGTCTGCGTCCGCTGCCGCCGAGAAGGCAGCCGGCACCGCGCTCAGCAGGGCGATGCCTGCGAGCGTCCGGGTGCCGGCTGCGAGGAACATGCCCCGGACACTACGGCCGCCTCCCGCCGAAGTCGACCGGTTTTTCACGCGCGCTTGCGGTGGCCGGCCCGGCCGGCCACCGCGCTCAGGGGTTCAGCAGCCGGACGGGGTCGCGTCAGGGCCGGGGCGCGGCGCCCGCTCGACGATCGCGGTCTTCATGAGCGCGCTGGACTGGGTCGTCGTGCCCGGCGCCCCGAACGGATGGCCCTTGGCCGCGACGACGTTGCGAGTGCCCAGGAAGCGATGGCTCGCGCGGTCGAAGACGAGTTCGTCGCGGACGCCGTCCTGGGTGCGGGTGACCGCGACCCCGTGGCGTCCCGCGGCGTCGACGCCGTCGTCCCGCAGCCGGACCCCGGGGATCTCGGCGATCGCCCGGTAGAGCGCCGCGCGCACCCCGGGCGGCGCGGGCCGGTCGATCAGGTCGGACGCGGCCTCCCACTGCCGCCCGGCCCGGTCGCCCTCGCCCTGGTCCGCGAGCAGGTCGAGCAGGGCGCCGGTGCCGGTGGGCAGGCCGCCGAGGTAGGGACGCTCGATCGGCGGTGCCGCCGGGCAGGGGCCGACCGTGCTCTCGCCGTCCGGCGGAATCGCCTCCCCCGGACGCGGCCGGATCGAGTTCCTCTCGACGACGAGGCCGCTCCCCGCGCCCCCGGCGGGCAGCCACGTCCGGGTGCGGACCTCGTACCAGCGGCCCACGCCGCCGACCCGCCGCCGCGTGACGCTCTCCTGGTAGACGATCTGGCCGGCGCGGGGCGCCGGGTCGCCCGCCGCCCGGTCGGCGGCCCGGTCGAGGACGGCGGCCACGTTGGCCGTCCGCGCGGGTTCCTGGTGGTCGACGAGGAACGCGGCCACCACGCAGGCGCAGGCCGCCGCGGCGACGCCGGACAGCAGCAGCGGGCGCCGCCGCCGGACGGGGACGCCGTGCGCCCGACGCCACCGGTCCTGCGCCCCGGCCACGTCGATGTCCAGGGGGACCTCGGAGCGCAGCCGCTCCACCAGCTTGAGCTCATCCATCGTGGTCCTCCTCGGCGAGGGCGTCGCGCAGCTTGCGGCGGATCCTGTTCATGCGGGACCGGACCGTCCCGGCGGGGATCGCGAGGGCTTCGGCGACCTCGTCGTAGGTCAGCCCCGCCCAGGTCACCAGCAGCAGCACTTCGCGCTGCGCGGCGGGCAGCCCGGCGATGGCCCCCGCGAGCGCCCGCGACCGGGCGCCCGCCTGGACGCGGTTCTCGACCGCGTCCGTGAACGGCTCGGTGACCGGGTCGGCCCCGCCGCGCGCGAGCGCCCGCAGCGCCCGCACCTCGGCGCGGCGGTGGCGGCGGATCAGGTTGGTCGCGATCCCGTAGAGCCAGGGCCGCGCGTCGGGACGCGCCGCGTCGTAGCGGTGGCGGCGGTCGAAGGCGACGAGGAAGGTGCCGGCGGTGATGTCCTCGGCGGCGTCCCGGCCGAGGCGCCGCGTCGCGTAACGCATGATCTCCGGGGCGTGCCGGCGGAACAGGCCCGCGAACCGCTCGGGCTCGGTCCGGGAGGCGGCGATCAGGGACGCGTCGGTGGGATCGTCATCGGCGGGGGGCTCGGGCCGGGGCGGCGAGGAGCGGCTCGTGGTCGGCATGCGCGGACCTCTCGGTCGTGGACGTTGCACCCCCTCTTGCCCGAGCGGCCGTGCGCGGGTCCCTCCGGTTCAGGTCTCCTCGCCGGCGCGGCTCCCGCGCGCGGGCGTGCGGAGGAGGAGGTAGCCGGAGAGGGCGCCCGCGAACTGGAAGCCGGCGATCGCGAGGACCAGGCCGATCGGGCCGATCGCGTCGGCGGACGCGGCGGTCAGTGCGGCGCCGACCGCGGACGCGCCGATCTTGAGGCTGCCGCCCGTGGTGTTGACCTGCCCGAGCCGGTCGGGGGGCGACTCGCGCTGGCGCAGCATGAGCGTGGCCGCGAACACCGGGCCCTCCGCGACCCCCGCGGCGACGAACGCCGCCGTCGCCCACGGCATCGACGGCGCGGCGGCGAGGGCGGCGAGCGAGGCCCCGAAGGCGACGAGCCCGGCGATCATGACGGGTTCGGCGTGCCGGGGCGTCAGCCAGCGGCTGGACGCCAGGGAGCCGATCAGCGAGCCGACCGCCATGGCCACGAGCAGCCGTCCGCCCGCGCCGGGCGAGGCGCCGATGTGCCCGGCGAGCAGGACCGCCGTGACGGCGACGCCGCCGAAGCCCATCCACGCGAGCGTCGTCGCGACGGTCAGGGCCCGCAGCACCCGGCCCTGGGCCAGCACCACCAGCCCGCCCGTGATCACCGAGAGCACCCCGGCCAGGGGCGGGCGCGCCGCGGCGCCCGTCTCCGTCTCGATGGCCGCCGCCCGCCCGCCGACCGCGCCCGTGTCGGCCGCGGCCTCCACCGCCGCCGAGCCCGGCGCGGCGGCGTGCGCGCTCGGGGACGGGCCGGGGAAGGGCAGGAACGGCAGGGCCAGGAGGCCGAGGACGCCGACCGCGACGACGGCGGTCCCGGCGTACTGGCCGCCGACCAGGGCGGCGAGGCCCGCGGCGAGGCCGGGACCGGCGATCCCGGCGAGGTTGTAGCTGGAGGCCTCCAGGCCGTAGGCGCGCGAGAGCCGGTCGGCCGGGACGAACCGGGGCAGCAGGCTGGTCAGCGCCACGACGATGGGCTCCGTGCAGCCGATCACGGCGGCGACGACGAGCGCCAGGACGAGCGGCGAGCGTCCCGCGAGGGCCAGCAGCAGCCCGGTCGCGGCGACGTAGCAGACGGCGAGGGCGACGGCGCCGCGGCGGGGGCGCGCCACCCGGTCCAGCGCGTTCCCGATCACGGGGCCGCTCAGCACGTACGGCAGCGTCATCGCGGTCTGCAGGTACCCGGCGGTGGCGGCGTGGCCCGTCCGCGCCTGGACGGTCAGGACCAGCGCGGTCGCGACCCCCTCGGCGGACACGCGCAGCATCGTCGCCGAGGTGAGGTGGAGGGGCAGCCCCGCGTTCCTGCCGATCACCCTCGAATGGTGGCATATCGTCCGCCGCCTAGACTGCGGAGGGTGACGGCAGCGAAGACAACGCACGAGCACCGGGTCACCAGCGAGGTCGGACGGCTGCGGACGGTGCTGCTGCACCGCCCCGGCGCGGAGCTCAAGCGGCTGACCCCGCGCAACAGCGACAAGCTCCTGTTCGACGCGATCCCGTGGGCGGGCCGGGCGCAGGAGGAGCACGACGCGTTCGCCGAGGCGCTGCGGTCGCGCGGCGTCGAGGTCCTGTACGTGACCGAACTGCTGCAGGACGCCTTGGAGTACGAGGCCGCGCGCGAGCAGGCGATCGCCGACGCCATCGTCGACCTGCGCCTCGGAGACCAGCTCCGGCGCGTCGTCGAGGACCATCTGCGCGGCCTCGACCCGGAGAACCTCGCGCACACGCTGATCGCCGGGCTCGCGCACGAGGAGCTGAAGGCCGGGCACGGCCTCGTCTACCGGCTGATGGACGAGCGGGACTTCATCGTCGATCCGCTGCCGGGCCTGCTGTTCACCCGCGACAACAGCACCTGGATCGGCGACCGCGTGGCGGTGACGAGCCTCGCGATGGAGGCGCGGCGGCGCGAGTCGGCCCTCACGGGGCTGGTCTACGCGCACCATCCGCGGTTCGCCGGGGTGGAGCCGGTCTACAGCCCGTCCCTGGAGCACCTGGAGGGCGGCGACGTCCTGCTGCTGCGTCCGGGAGTGATCGCCGTCGGCACCGGGGAGCGGACGACCCCGGCGGGCGTCGAGCGCCTGGCCCGCCAGGCGATCGGGGCCGGGCTGGCCCGCACGGTGCTGGCCGTGCCGATCGCGCAGGAGCGGGCCACCATGCACCTCGACACCGTCTGCACGATGGTCGACGTCGACACCGTCGTGATGTACCCGCCGGTGGCGCACTCGCTGACCGCCTACACGGTGACGCTGGACGAGGGGCATCTGCGCGTCGCCGAGCCGCGCCCGTTCCTCCAGGCCGCCGCCGACGCGATGGGCCTGGACCGCCTCAAGGTGATCGACACCGGGCTCGACCCGGTCACCGCCGAGCGCGAGCAGTGGGACGACGGGAACAACACCCTCGCCGTGGCCCCGCGCCTGTGCGTCGCCTACGAGCGCAACATCGAGACCAACGCGCAGCTGGAGGCGTCCGGGATCGAGGTCATCCGGATCAGCGGGAGCGAGCTCGGGACGGGGCGGGGCGGCCCCCGCTGCATGTCGTGCCCGATCCTCCGCGAGGAGATCTGAGCCTCACCGGCGAAGGGGGATTTCGTGTTCTTCCCGGCGCCGGGGGCCAGAGGCGCGCGGCGCCGGGAAGAACCATCAACGCTCGCGATGCCGACGGGGGCACGACATCGCCCGAGCGTTGGAGAGGACCATACAAGGTCGGGCGGGGTTCCTTCCAGGCAGGGTCGCTCTATGCCGGATATGCCCGGCTTGGAGCCACTTCACTCCTGGTTCCGTTGCATCGGTCTTCGACTGGCTCGTCCAGAAGGTCCGGAAATGCTGACAGATCCGGGACGACGGCGTGCGCACCGGCGGGGGCCGCCGACCGGTCGTCGCCGGACGACCGGGGCGCCCGCAGGACGGCCCACACCGTGGTGGCGCCCTCCTCGTGGCGCACTCCCCAGCCCTCGGACAGGGCCTCGACGATGCCGAGCCCGCGCCCGCCGAGCGAGGACAGCGTGCCGGGGCCGCGGCGCGGCTCGGTCATGGCGCCGCCGTCGCTGACCTCCAGTTCCAGGAGGTCGTCGCGGCGCAGCCAGCAGACCTTCACCTGGCCGGACGGCAGCGGCCGCGCGTGCCGCAGGGCGTTGCTGAGCAGCTCGCTGACGATGACGCTGGCGTCGTCGACGACCGAGTCGTAGACGCCCGAGTCGATCAGCTCCGAACTGAGGCGCCTGCGGGCGACCGCGACGCTGGACGGTGCGTGTGGCAGCAGTACGACGCTCGACGCCCTCACCTCCCCGATGCTCCGCTCACTCGGACGTGTTCCGTCATCACCGTTCCGGTACGTCCGAAATGCCCTGATGGCCATGACGGGAAACCCGAACGGATCAGTTCACCACCTGCACAACGAGTCATCGGTCGTCCGGTCACGGTGATCACCCCCGGGATCGGCATCTCGTCACCAACGGCGACCAACCAAGGATCTATCCAGCCAACGGCGGATTTACTCCTCGCGCACGCGTTTCGTCCATCACACCCCGCCGACACCGCACTTCTCCGCACCGTTCCCAGCCTGCCAGCCCGCGAGACCACCGTAAGCGCTGGTCACGCCCGTCTCACCGGACCGCCCGGGACGGACTGTCCGCACGGTAAGTAACCGTCCGCTCAACCCGCCGAACGCAACACGAGGCGCATGCACGTTCCCTCGCCCGCCCGTGCACCACCTGCGGGCCCGCGCCGTTCGGTGACGGAGAGTAGCCGAGAGGTCGGTTCCCCTTTGGGGGGTTCGGTGGATTTCTTCCCGTTTTGCGATATTTGGGGCGGTTCGTTGTGAGATGTCTCACGCCCTGCCGGATGGGCGGAGATCGTGCCGCCCTGCGCCTCCGTCAGCCGTTTGACGATGTACAGGCCGAGCCCGATGCCGCCGAACCGGCGGCGGTCGCCCGCGTCCCCCTGCACGAACCGCTCGAAGATCCGCTCATGGTCGCCGACGGGGATGCCGATGCCCTCGTCCGCGACCGTGACGACGATTCCGGAGCCCTCGCGGCGGGCCCGCACCCGCACGGTCCCGCCGTCCGGGGAGTACTTGAACGCGTTCTCCAGCAGCTGCCCGAGGACGATGTCGGTGGCCATCGCGTCCCCGCTGCACGGCGGCAGGCCGGGGTCGATCTCCAGCTCCACCCGGTGCAGCGGCGACAGCGAGCGGAACCCGCCGACCACGCCCTCCAGGACGCGGACGAGGTCGAACGGCTCGATCGTCACCGCCAGCTCGTCGGCTCCGGCGCGGGAGCCGAGCAGCAGGTGCTCGACGAGCCGCGCGAGCGACTGGGCGCGCTCGGCGATGGTGGCGACGGCGGCGCGGCGGTCGGCGTCGGCCAGCTCGTCCCACCGGTTGACCAGCGTGGACGCGAACCCCTGCACGACCGTGATCGGCGTCCGCAGCTCGTGGCTGGTGGTGGCCAGGAACAGGTCCTTGGCCTCCTCCAGCGCCTTGGCCTCCGAGACGTCGCGGAAGTCGACGACCAGCTCGCCGGTCTCCTCGATCTCGGCGGCCAGCACGTTCAGCCACGTCCCCGACTCCAGGCGGAACGTGAGCATCTCGCCGAGCGCGGGCATGCCGAACGGCAGCGGGCGCCCGATCGCCTCCTCCGGCGGGATGCCGGTCAGGGTGTGCGCGGCGTTGTTCCAGTGCCGGACGACGAGGTCGTGGTCCAGCACCGCGATGCCGTCGGCGCTGGAGTCGATGACGGCGCGCTCGTGCGCCCGCTGCCGGACGACCTCCGCGTAGGCGACGGCGTTGCCGACCGCGACGCCGGCGTGCCCGGCGAGCAGTTCCAGCAGTTCGAGCTCGGTGTGCCCGACCTTGCGGCCGGAGAAGAGCGCGTACAGCGCGCCGTACGGCCGGTTCTGCAGGTACGACAGGCCGAGGGCGATCGTGTGCAGGCCGGGCAGCTCCGACCAGATCAGGTCGCCGAGGCGCCGCTCGCCCGTCGCGAGCTTGACGGTCTTGCCCGACCGCAGCAGCTCCCCGACCAGGCTCGGCCGCAGCTCGGCGCGCCGGCCGCGCATCCGCTCCGGCAGCCCGGACATGCTGACCAGCCGCAGCCGCTCGCCCTCGATCTTGACGAATCCGCCGGCGTCGGCGCCGGTCAGCTCGATGAGCGCGGAGGTGATCCGGTCGAGCACCACGGCGAGGTCGAGTTCGGCGCCGAGGTCGGCGACGATGTCGTTCAGCCGCCGGACGAGCCGGGCCCGCTCGGTCATCCGGTGCTGGAGGATCTCGTCGTCCTCGACGGGGTGGTACACCCCGACCCAGCCGAGCAGCGTGCCGTTCGGGTCCTTCAGCAGACTCGTGTCGATGCGCACGTCGATGAGCCGGCCGTCGCGGTGGAAGCGGCGGGTGGCGATCGAGATCTGCCCGCCGTCGCCCTCGCCGCCGCGCCGGGTGAGGAGCCTCTCCTGGACGGCGTTGTGCTCGGCCTTGAGCTCGTCGGGGACGATGGGCGGGACCCGGCCGAGCACCTGCTCGGCCGTCCAGCCGAACATGCGCTCGGCCGCCGGGTTCCACACGGTGACCCGGTGCCGCTGGTCCACGGCCACGATCGCGTCGGCGGCGCTCTCGATGACGGCCCGCGCGATCGGATCGTGCACGTGCTCATACACGTCTGTCATCGTGCCACCGGACTCCGGCCCACCGCCGGGCAACTTGCGCCGAAACTTGCTTTCGACCCAAACCTTACCGTCTGGTAAGCCTACCGATGAGCAGGGCCGCGACCCCTGCCACCAGGAACGACAGCAGCGAGGCGCTCATCCACGTCTGCGGCGTGAAGTGCAGCGCGTCCCGGACGCCGGACCAGAAACCGGCCCAGCGGGCGACCGTTCCCGGGTTGACGAGTTGGTAGACGACGAACCCGACCGCCCATGCCCCGATCATGCCCCAGCGGGACGGCGCCGTCCGCGAGACGTCCCAGCCGCCCGCCCGGCGGCGGCCGAGGAAGAAGTCGGCGGCCAGGACGCCGAGCATCGGCACGAACACCGACCCGATCAGCGACAGGAAGCCGGCGTAGTCGCCGATGTCCAGCACCAGCGCGAGCACGGTGATGCCGATGCCGAGGGCGACGCTCAGCACCCGGCGGTCGGCCCGGGGGAACAGGTTCTGGATCGACACCGCCGTGGAGTAGGTGTCGGCGAACGACTGGTCGGCCTCCCGCAGCACGAACACCGCGAAGAACACCACGCCCAGCGAGGCGCCGAGGAACGGGTCGAAGATCCTGCCGGAGTCGCCCGCGACCAGCGCCAGCGCGAGCAGCCCGAGGACGTAGGCGACGATCTGCGTGACGGAGTAGCCGACGGCCGCGGCGCCGAACGCCCCCCGCTCGGTGCGCGCGTGCCGGGTGTAGTCGGCGGCGACCGGGACCCAGGAGATCGACACGGCCAGCGCGGCGTCCGCGCCGAGCCAGAACCCGCCCCACGAGCCCTCCGTCAGGTCGGGCAGCGGCTCCCGGACGAGCCGGACGTAGAAGTACACGAGCGCGACCGCCACCGCGACGGTCACGTAGCGGCGCAGCAGCCGGACCGAGCCGAGCGGCCAGACCGTCAGCACGGTCGTGAGCGCGCCGGCGGCGACCACGTAGCCCCAGCGCGGGACGCCGTCCCACAGCTCGCGGGCCGCGTCGGCGATGACGATCAGCTCGAACGTCCCCCAGCCGACGAGCTGGGCGATGTTGAGGACGGTCGGCGCGTACGACAGCTTCGCGCCGAACAGGCCGCGCAGCAGCACCATCGCCGGCTGCCCGGTGCGCGCGCCGGGCACGGCGGCGAGGCCGAGCATCAGCCCGCCGAGGGCCGTCCCGACGGCCATCGCGACGATGCCCGCCATGATCGAGATCGTCGGCCGGCCGTCGGCGTCCGGCGCGAGGACGGTGTAGGCGCCGGAGAAGGCCAGGAGGCTGACGCCGAGGTTCCCCCAGAAGGCGCTCTGGTCCCAGAATCCGAGGACCTTGGGGGCGGGCTCGTCGAGGGTGAACGGGACCTCGTCGCGGGCGCGCTCGCCCTGCGGGCGCTTTTCGACATCGGACGTCACGGGACACGCTCCCTACGCCGGCATTACCCGGACAGGTTCATGCGGTCGGCGACGCCTCGAAGGCCGCCCTCTCAGCCCGGCTGTGGCCCGAGCTCCCGCGGGTATCGGTCAGGCCCGATCGTACAACCGCCCGTCACGCCCCAAAAGAGGGCATCCGGGTCAGATCCCTCGACGGCCGGTCAGATCACGCGACGTAGGGCGGTCCGTCGCCCGCGCCCTCCATCGGACGCCCGGCGTCGGCCCACCCGTGCATGCCGTCGCCGACGTTCCTCGCCAGCCACCCGGCCTGGTTCAGCGCGGACGTGACCTGCGCGGACCGCGCCCCGGACCGGCAGATCACGTAGACCTCCCGGTCGCGCGGGACCTCCCCCGCGCGGTCGCCGAGCTGGCGCATGGGGATGTGGACCGCGGCGGGCGCGTGGCCCGCGTCCCACTCGTCCTGCTCCCGGACGTCCAGCAGGTAGCCGTCCTGCGGAACGTCCGCGGCGACCACGGCCGGTACGTCTTCCCCGAAATTCATCACACCTCCATGGAACCGCGCGAAGCCCCCCTGCGTCGAATCACGCATGCGGTATCGGACGCTCCTTTTCGCGGCGCCCGGGCTGGCCATGCTCCTGTCCACGGCCGCCTGCGGCGACGAACAGGCAAACGGAAACTCCGCCGGAGCGCCTTCGGGCACGACGTCCGTGCAGCCGTCCGGCTCCTCGGCGGAAACGCTCACCGTGCAGGTCAAGGCCTCCAAGGAGGCGCCCGCCAAGACCTGGCGGCTGACCTGCGACCCGCCCGGCGGAGACCATCCCCAGGCGGCGGGCGCCTGCGCGGCGCTCACCAAGGTCAAGGAACCCTTCCAACCCGTCCCCAAGGACCAGATGTGCACCAAGATCTACGGCGGTCCGGAGATCGCCACGGTCAAGGGCACCTGGCAGGGCAAGCGGATCGACACCACGTTCACCCGCGATGACGGCTGCCAGCTGCACCGCTGGAGCCAGATCGGCCCCGTCTTCGGCAACGTCCCGAAGGTCCGCTGACCCGTCCCACTCCATCGATCCATCCGAACCGGCCATCCCCGTTCCGGCCCGGTTCACCACTCCGACGTCAGGCCCCGGCGCCCGCCGGGGCCTGACCCGTCCCCCGGCGCGGACGGCGGGCGGTCAGAACAGGCCGCCGACGCTCCGGTTCTGGGAGACGGCGGTGTCGAACGCCAGCGGGCAGGCCAGCACGAGCGTGCGCATCGGCTCCTGCGGCTGGACGTGCATGCGCAGGACGTAGCGGTCGGCCCCGGTGAACACCTGGGAGAAGAGATCGCCCATCCCGGCGAAGCCGCGCTGGATCCGGGCGAGCTCCTGCTGCTGCCAGTCGGTGATCCGGCCGCTCAGCAGCTCGTAGTAGCCGAACTGCCGCTCGCAGGGGTCGAGGATCTCCCAGCCGCGCATCGCCCGCTTGCGCAGGTACCCGATCAGCCCGCCCTGCGGGGTCAGCACCTGCATCGTGGGCGTGCCCACGAACCCGTACGGCTTGTAGAACAGGAAGTACGGCATGCCGTCCGGGCGGAGGATCGACAGCTTGCGCTCCGCCTGGGTCTGGCTGTTCTGGTTCATGACGCGCAGGGCCTTCTTCGCGCCGCTCACGCCCTCTTCCCGGACGTACGCCGCGGGCTGCCCCTGCGGGCTCCAGATCGTGTAGTTGGCCTCGGTCGAGAAGAACTGCGCCGGCTGGTCGTAGACGAGGATCGGCGACCCGTACAGGTCGGCGGGCTGCTGCGGCGGCCGCTGGTGCTGCGGCTGCTGCGGCGCGGGGGAGCCGCCCTGCTGCGGAACCGGGTAGCCGCCCTGCTGCGGCGCGGGGTAGCCGCCGTGGCCGGGTGCCGGGTAGCCGCCGTAGCCGGGCGCCGCGGGCGCGGGGCCGTAGGCCGTCCCGGCCACAGCCGGAACCGCCCGCCGCTACTTGAGGAGGCGGGACATGCGGCGGTCGGCGAGGGGCTTGCCGCCCGTCTGGCAGGTGGGGCAGTACTGGAGCGCCGAATCGGCGAACGACACCTCGCGCACCGTGTCACCGCACACCGGGCATTTCTGGCCCGCACGCCCGTGCACCCGCAGGCCGGTCTTCTTCTCGCCCTTGAGGTCCTGCGCCTCCAGGCCGCGCGAGCGCTCCACCGCGTCCCGCAGCGTGGTGACGATCGCCTCGTGCAGGACGGCGACGTCCTCCTCGGTCAGCGAGGAAGCGATCTTGAACGGGGACATCCCGGCGACGTGCAGCACCTCGTCGGAGTAGGCGTTGCCGATCCCGGCGATCACCTTCTGGTCGCGCAGCAGGCCCTTGATCTGGCTGCGCTTGCCGTTGACGATCCCGGCCAGGGCCGCGGTGGTGAACGACTCGTCCAGCGGGTCGGGGCCGAGGGACGCCACTCCCGGCACGTCGTCCGGGTCGCGCACGACGTAGACGGCGAGCCCCTTCTTGGTGCCCGCCTCGGTGAGGTCGAAGCCCGAGCCGTCGTCCAGGTGCACGCGCAGGGCGAGCGGGTTCTTGCCACCGGGCCGGGCGGGCCTGGCCGGGATCTCGTCGCGCCAGCGCAGCCAGCCGGCGCGGGCGAGGTGGATCACGAGGTGCAGCCCGTCGACGTCCAGGTCGAGGAACTTGCCGTGCCGGGCCGCGCCGGTGACGGTCAGCCCGCCGAGCGCCGTCACCGGCGGGTCGTAGGTCTTCAGCGCGGAGATGGCGAGAACATCGACGCGGGCGACGGCATGGCCGACCGCGCGCTCCCGCAGGAACCCCGCCAGCGCCTCCACCTCAGGTAGCTCAGGCATGGGTTCAGTATCCGCGACGGGCGGCGGTGCCGGAACGTTTGTCCACAGCCCTGTGGACGCCTGTGGAAAACCCTGGGGCCGGTGTGACCCGGATCTCGGAATCACCCATACCCCCTAGGGGTTGTCATGGGTGTCCGGTTATGGCAGCATGAGGCCGACGAGATACCCCCCAGGGGTAACAGAGCGAGGGAGACGCCGATGAGCACCGCCACCTACACCGTCAGCGGGATGACCTGCGGCCACTGCGTGAGCTCGGTGACCGAGGAGGTCGAGCAGATCGCCGGTGTGACCGGCGTGAACGTCGACCTCCAGTCCGGCGAGGTCACCGTCACGAGCGAGACCCCCCTCGACGACGCCCGGGTCAGGGACGCCGTCGAGGAGGCCGGATACCAGCTGACCTCGTGAGCGGACCGCACCTCGCCCCCGGCGGGGTGCGTCCCTCGGAACATCGAGCGGAGTGAGACGGCATGAACAGCGCGACCAGGCTGGGGGCCTACGCCGTGGGCCTCGCGGTGGTCTTCGGCGGCGCCGCGGGCGCCGGCAAGATCGTCGGTCCCGTCGGAGGCAAGGCGAAGATGGCATCCCATGAGAACGGCAGCGGCGGCGGGCACGGCGCCGGAGGCCACGAGGGCACGGCGTCCCACGCGCCGGGCGGCCTCCAGGTGTCGGAGGACGGCTACACGCTGACCCCGCAGCGGACCGTCCTCGACGCCGGCGAGAAGACGGACTTCCGGTTCACGATCAACGGACCGGACGGCAGGCCCGTCACCGGCTTCAAGCCGCTGCACGGCAAGCGGCTGCACCTGATCGTGGCGCGGCGCGACCTGTCCGGCTTCCAGCACGTGCACCCGACCGAGGCCGGGGGCGGCGTCTGGACCGTCCCGATCACGCTGGCCAAGCCCGGCGTGTACCGGTTCTTCACCGACATCCAGCCGGACGGCGCGAAGCGGCAGCTCACGCTCGGCGCCGACGTGTTCGTCCCCGGCGACCTGCGGCCGGCGCCGCTGCCCGGGCCCGAGCAGGTCGCGAAGGTGGACGGCTACGAGGTGCGGCTGACCGGGGGCCTCACTCCCGGCAAGTCCACCGAACTGACGCTCACGGTGAGCAAGGACGGCAAGCCGGTCACCGACCTGGAGCCGTACCTGGAGGCCTACGGGCACCTCGTCGCGCTGCGGCAGGGCGACCTGGCCTACCTCCACGTCCACCCGGACGGGGAACCCGGCGACGGCGAGACCGAGCCCGGTCCCGGCATCACGTTCTTCGCCGAGGCGCCCAGCTCCGGCGCCTACCGCCTGTACCTGGACTTCAAGCACGACGGCAAGGTCCGCACCGCCGAGTTCACGGTGCACGCGGGGCACGTCCCCGTCCAGGAGCAGGGCCGGGAGCCCGAGCCCGGGCACGACGACCAGCCCCACACCCACTGACGTTCCGATCGAAGCAGAGGAGGTCGCGATGAGCACGGACGCTGCGTCCGGGCGTATCGAGCTGGCGATCGGCGGCATGACGTGCGCGTCGTGCGCCAACCGCATCGAGCGGAAGCTCAACAAGCTGGACGGCGTGACCGCCACGGTCAACTACGCCACCGAGAAGGCCAGGGTCGAGTTCGGCTCGCAGGTGTCGCCCGACGAGCTGATCGCCACGGTCGAGAAGGCGGGCTACTCCGCCGCCCTCCCCGCCCCGCCGAGGGCCGCCGACGAGGCGGCCCCGGAGCCGGCCGACGAGCTGCGCCCGCTGCGGCAGCGGCTGGTCACCGCGGTGGTGCTGTCGATCCCGGTGATCGCGATGGCGATGGTCCCGGCGCTCCAGTTCGAGGGCTGGCAGTGGCTGTCGCTGACGCTCGCCGCACCCGTCGTCGTGTACGCGGGCTGGCCGTTCCACCGGGCCGCGGCGGTCAACCTGCGGCACGGCACGGCGACCATGGACACGCTGATCTCGCTCGGCACGCTGGCCGCGTTCGCGTGGTCGCTGTGGGCGCTGTTCTTCGGCACCGCGGGCGAGCTGGGGATCAAGCACGGGTTCGAGTTCTCCATGACCCGCTCGGACGGGTCGATGAACATCTACCTGGAGGCCGCCTCCGGCGTGATCATGTTCATCCTCGCCGGCCGGTACTTCGAGACGCGCTCCAAGCGCCGCGCCGGCGCCGCGCTGCGGGCCCTGCTGGAGCTCGGCGCCAAGGAGGTCTCGGTCGTCCGGGACGGGCGCGAGGAGCGGATCCCGGTCGACCGGCTGGTCGAGGGCGACGTGTTCGTCGTCCGCCCCGGCGAGAAGATCGCCACGGACGGGATCGTCGAGGAGGGCTCGTCCGCCGTGGACGCGTCCATGCTGACCGGCGAGTCGGTCCCGGTCGAGGTCGGTCCCGGCGACGCCGTGGTCGGCGCGACCGTGAACGCCGGCGGGCGGCTGCTGGTGCGCGCCACCCGGGTCGGCTCCGACACCCAGCTCGCGCAGATGGCGCGGCTGGTGGAGGACGCGCAGACCGGCAAGGCGCAGGTGCAGCGGCTCGCCGACCGGATCTCGGGCGTCTTCGTCCCGATCGTGATCGCGCTGGCGTTCGGCACGCTCGGCTTCTGGATCGGCACCGGCGAGCCGCTCGCCGGCGCCTTCACCGCCGCGGTCGCCGTGCTGATCATCGCCTGCCCGTGCGCCCTCGGCCTCGCCACCCCGACCGCGCTGATGGTCGGGACGGGGCGCGGCGCGCAGCTCGGCATCCTGATCAAGGGCCCGGAGGTGCTGGAGTCCACCCGCGGGATCGACACCGTCGTCCTGGACAAGACCGGCACCGTCACCACCGGCAAGATGGCCCTCGTCGACGTCATCACCGCCGACGGCGTCGCGGAGGAGGACGTGCTGCGGCTGGCGGGCGCGCTGGAGAACGCGTCCGAGCACCCCATCGCCCAGGCCATCGCCCGGGGCGCCGTCGAACGGGTCGGCGACCTCGGCACGGTCGAGGACTTCGCCAACGTCGAGGGCCTCGGCGTCCAGGGGATGGTGGACGGCCACGGCGTCCTGGCGGGCCGCCCGCGGCTGCTCGCCGAGTGGTCGCAGCACCTCACCCCCGACCTCGAACGCGCCATGGAGAAGGCCCAGGCGCTCGGCCGCACCGCCGTCGCGGTCGGCTGGGACGGCGAGGCCCGCGCGGTGATCACCGTCGCGGACCAGGTCAAGCCGACCTCGCGGGAGGCGATCGAGCGGCTGCGCGCGCTCGGGCTGCGCCCGGTCCTGCTGACCGGCGACAACGAGACGGTGGCCCGCACGGTCGCCGACGAGGTGGGGATCGACGAGGTCATCGCCGACGTCCTGCCGCAGGACAAGGTGGACGTCGTCAAGCGCCTCCAGGCGGAGGGGCGGACGGTCGCCATGGTCGGCGACGGCGTCAACGACGCCGCCGCGCTCGCCCAGGCCGACCTCGGCCTGGCGATGGGCACCGGCACGGACGTGGCGATCGAGGCGTCCGACCTGACCCTGGTGCGCGGCGACCTGCGCGCCGCGGCCGACGCCATCCGGCTGTCGCGCCGCACGCTCGCCACGATCAAGGGCAACCTGTTCTGGGCCTTCGCCTACAACGTGGCCGCCCTGCCGCTCGCGGCGTCGGGCCTGCTCACCCCCATGATCGCCGGAGGAGCCATGGCCTTCTCCTCGGTCTTCGTGGTAACGAACAGCCTGCGCCTTCGGCGCTTCGCCTGATTGCGGTTATCGCGGTGCCGGGCCCTGGGGGCCCGGCACCGCGATAACCGCGTGCGATCGCTGCATCGCTCCGGCTCGCCCAGGGGCTCGCTGCGCGATCAGTTTCTCGCGGGCTCGAAACCGGCTTCGCACGCAATCGCGCCACCTGAAGTTGCGTGGCTGGTGCACCGGCTGAGGTGAGTGCCCCGGTGCGGGCTCTCGGGCTAGTAGGCCGTGTCTCGAAGTGGGCGTAGCCATTGGTTGATGACGGTATGTGCAGGTAGGCGCGGTTGGCCCGGGAGGTGTAGGCCCGGTCGGCCAGGCGCGGCACCCGGATACCGGTCAGGACCGGGGTGAACTGCGGGCTGTCTCCGCGCTGCCCACCGGTCACCAGCAGCGACAGCGTCTTACGGCCCTGCTCGCAGGCTAAGTGCACCTTGGTGGTCCACCCAACCACGCGAACGCCCCAACGCGTGATCAGCCGGCTCGTCCTGCACGCCACCAGGCGGCCGTCATGAAGTCTGAGTGTAGCCGGGGGCGCTGAGGCGGCGTTGCGCCTTGGCTACGGTGTTGGCCGTCCACGGTGCGCCCCGTAGCCGTGGTGATGCCCTCAGCGTCGAGCGCGTCAGCCGTGGCCCGCAACGACGCCGTCCGGCTGCACGAGATCGAGAACGAACGCGATCGACTGCAAGAAGCACTGAAGGAGCTCCGCGAGGAACTGCGGCCCGCACGGAAGGAGAAGCACCCCGCTCAAGGCACCGCCCCAGGGGAATGACACGAAACCTGGAACGATTGGGACATGTACCCACCGGATTTCGACTTCGTGGTGCTCGCCGACCCGGACGGCAACGCTTTCTGCGTCGTGGATCTGAGCCGAGCGCCGTCCGGCACTGCCTGACACCCGGCGGGCGCTCCGCGGAACGGCACCCGAGTGTCGGGAGGCTGCTCTACCGTGAGGGCGCATGGTTGATCATGCCCCCGCGCTCCGCGACGAGAACGTTCTGGTCGTCCCCGGCCCGTGGCTGGAGGATCTGATCCCCCGGCGCGAGGGCCTGGTCCCGGTGCCCGCGACCGAGCCGCGTGCGGAGGCCCACGCCACGGTGCGCGAGAGCCTGGACGCCGCCCGGACGGTCGTCCGCGCCGTGCTGGAACACCGGGGCACCGTCGCCGAACTGGCCGAGGCGGGCCTCGCCTACCTGAAGGGCGACGCGACCCCGCTGGGGGCGGCGGTGGTCGCGCGGGTGGAGACGATGGCGCGGCTGAAATCGCGGTACGCCGACGACGCCGGCTGGACCGACTTTCTGGTGGCCGAGCACGGGCTCTCCTTCGCCGCCCGCACGTTCGCCGAGATCGAGGGGATCTGGGTCTGGGGCGACGGCGGGATGACGGTGAACGATGAGGAACCGGGCTACGTCCTGCTCGGGACGGACGATCTGGTCCACGCCCACTGGGTGCCGCGCGGCGCGGGCTTGCGGATGCGGGCGCTGCTGGCCGCGGCGGACGACGTTGCCCGCGCCGCGGCCGTCGAGGCGCTGGCCGGGCTCCGCGCGGATCCGGTGAAGCGGCTGATCACGTCGTTCCTGGTGCCGGACCGCACGGAGTGGGTGGACGAGTGCTGCGAGGAGCCGCCGAAGCGGCAGTCCTACACGACTTCGGTCGGAGCCAAGCTGCTGTGGTGGTCGCTGGGTACCGCCGAGCAGGTCGAACGGCTCGGTGACTGGGCCGTCCTTGGAAGCGGCGAGTGGTCTCCCGACGTGCTGTACACCGTGGTCGATGGGCTGGGTGAGGCCGCGGTGCCAGTGCTGGCGCGGTCGCTCGACGGGGACGCGGGGCCGAAGGACAGGCGGCGCATCGTGGACGCACTGGCGCGTATCCCGGGCGACGAGGCGTTCCAGATCATGGGCGGCTGCCTGGACAAGGTGAATGTCCTGCCCGCGATGGAGGCGATGATCGGGCGGTTCCCCGTCCGGGCGCTGCGGATCCTGCCGGAGCTGAGCACCGGTACCTCCAAGCGGTCGGCGCTGGCGGCAGGGCTGCTGAACGCGCATCTTGAGGCGCACCCCGGCCTGGTCGAGACGGTGGAACTGAGCGCGCGGACCCGGGCCGCGCTCGACGCCGTCCAGGCGAAGCGCGTGGCCGAGGCGCCCGAAGAGCAGGTGCCGAAAGCCCTGCGGAAGGGCGGAAAGAAGGGTGCACCCGGGTGGGCGCCTCCGGCTGCGATGCCGCAGATCCTGCTGCGGGGCCGGGAGCACGCGCTGCCCGCGGCCGCGACCGGTCACCTGGTGGAGGAGCTGGGCAAGGCGAGCCCGCGACGCGCGCCGGCGCAACGCCTGGGTGATGCGCTGGACGCACTCGACCCCGGGTCGCTGGCCGAGTTCGGCTGGAGCCTGTTCGAACGTTGGCGCGTGTCCGGTGAGGCGACGCGGATCGGCTGGGCGCTGGCGCAGCTCAGCTGGACCGGCGACGACGAGATCGCGCGGCGGCTGGGCGGGACGGCCCGTTCCTGGCCCGGCCAGGACGGGATCCAGCTGCCGCTGAAGGCGCTGGACGTGCTGGCCGGCATCGGCACCGATGTGGCGGTCATGCAGTTGCACCTGGTCGCGGAGAAGGCCCGGCCCAAGCGGCTCAAGAAGAAGGCGGGGCGGCTGCTGGCCGAGGTGGCCGACGACCGCGGCCTCACGATGGACCAGCTCGGCGACCGGATCGTCCCCGATTTCGGCCTGGACGCCGACGGCGGCATGACGCTCGACTACGGGCCCCGGTCGTTCACGGTGGGCTTCGACGAGCAGTTGAAGCCGGTCGTGTTCGACGGCGAGGGCACGCTCCGCAAGACGCTGCCCAAGCCGGGCGCGAAGGACGACCCGGAGGCGGCGCCCGCGGCGCACCGGGCGTTCACCGGCTTGAAGAAGGACGTCCGGACGGTCGCCGCCGACCAGATCCTCCGGATGGAGCGGGCCATGGCCGAGCAGCGGCGATGGGCGACCGAGGACTTCCGGCGGCTGTTCGTCCGGCACCCGCTGCTGTGGCACCTCGTCAGGCGCATGGTCTGGCTGCACGACGGGGACGGGACCACGGCGTTTCGGATCGCCGAGGACCGCACGTTCGCTGACGTGAACGACAAGGCAAGGACGCTGCCGGAGTCCGGCGAGGTCCGGATCGCCCACCCGGTGCACCTGGGGAAGAGCGTGGCGGCCTGGTCCGAAGTCTTCGCCGACTACGAGATCCTGCAGCCGTTCCCCCAGCTCGGCCGTCCCGTCCACGCGTTCACGGACGAAGAGCGCGCTGGCAACCGGCTCGACCGGGTCGTGGACGTCGTGGTCGGCGTCGGCAAGGTGCTGGGCCTGGAACGCCATGGCTGGACGCGCGGCACACCCGAGGACGCGGGCGTCCAGCACTGCCTGACCCGGCATGTGGCGGGCCGCGCGGTCGTGCTGGATGTGAGCCCGGGGTTCCCTGTCATGTCCCCTGCAGAATGGCCCGAGCAGACCCTCGGCCTCGTCCGGATCGCCGAATCCGAGGCGTCGGACTTCCGCACCTCGAAGGCGACGTTCGGTGAACTGGACGACGTCGATGCCTCCGAACTGCTCCGGACGCTTCAGATGCTGGCCGACTCGGCGGACACCGCATGAGCGGGTGACCCGCCGAGCCTCTCAGGGCGTCTTCTGGCGCTCCTAGGGCCGAGGCGTCACGGTTCTCAGGGGCGGAAGACGGCGAGGACTCGGGCGAGGGCGGGGTCTGTGGCGGACTCGTCCAGGGCCTCGGTGAGGGTCTCGGTGTAGGTGGGGGCGGCCTTCTCCTGGACGGTGCGGCCCTCGTCGGTGATGACGGTGTAGACGCCGCGGCGGTCCTTGGGGCACATCGCGCGGCGGGTGAGGCCGGCGGACTCCAGGCGCGCGACGAGGCGGCTGACCGAGCTCTGGTTGAGGCCGATCAGGTCGGCGAGCTCCTGCATGCGCAGCTCACCGTCCTCCGCGCGGGAGAGATGGCACAGCGCGCGGTACTCCGACAGGCCGATCCCGTGGCGGCGCTGCAGGGCCTTCGCCAGCTGGTGCTCGACCCGTCCGTGCAGCATGACGATGCCGTCCCAGAGCATGCCGTCCCAGAGCGTCCCGTCCGCCGTGGTCCTGGTGTCAGCGCCCATCGCGCACCCCGCTTCCTCTTGACGCGATTTTACCCGCGATGCCAATATGTGCATGTACATACAACTCATGCACCTACATGAAAGTTGCGCCGCCCGGAGGGAGAGGACGATGACCAGCCCCCTGCTCACCCCGTACGAGGGCCCCCACCTCAGGCTGCGCAACCGGATCGCGATGGCCCCGATGACGCGGGGCCGGGCCGACGACGTGACCGGCGTCCCCCACCCGCTGACGGGGGAGTACTACGCGCAGCGCGCGACGGCGGGCCTCATCGTCTCCGAGGGGCTCTGGCCGCACCCGCTCGGCAAGGGCGGTCCCGGCATCCCCGGGCTGGTGACGCCGGAGCAGGTCGCCGGGTGGCGCGAGGTGACGGACGCCGTGCACGCGGCGGGCGGGACGATCTTCGCCCAGCTCTGGCACGTGGGCCGGATGTCGCATCCGCTCACCCTGCCGGGCGGCGCGACGCCCGTGGCGCCCTCGGCGGTGCGCATCCGGTCGGAGGGCGTCCACACCCGCGAGGGGAGCGTCCCCCACGTCACGCCGCGCGCCATGACGACCGGCGAGGTCGAGGAGACGATCGCCGCCTTCGCCGCCGAGGCGCGCAACGCCGTCCGGGCCGGGTTCGACGGCGTCGAGGTGCACGGCGCGAACGGCTATCTCGTCCAGCAGTTCCTGGCCGAGAACACCAACCGGCGCACCGACCGGTTCGGCGGCTCCCGCGAGGGCCGGCTGCGCTTCGCCCTGGACGTCGTGCGGGCCGTCGCGGACGCGGTCGGGCCGGAGCGCACCGGACTGCGCGTCTCCCCCGGCAACCCGGAGAACGAGATCGCCGAGGAGGACCCCGAGGGCACCTACCGGGCCCTCGTCGACGCCCTCGACCCGCTGGGCCTGGCCTACCTGCACGTCATCGAGCGCGGCGCGTACGGGGCGCTGGCCGACCTGCGGCCCCGCTGGTCGGGCACGCTGATCGGGAACTTCAACGGCCCCGAGCCGACGTCCCGGCGCGCCGGCGAGGAGGTCGTCGCGGCGGGCCTGGCCGACGTCTTCTCCTACGGCCGGCTCTTCATCTCCAACCCCGACCTTCCCGCCCGGTTCGCCGCGTCCGCGCCGCTGGCCGCCCCCGTGCGGGAGCTCGTCTACGGCGGCCACGCCGAGGGGTACGTCGACTATCCCCCGCTCGCCCGCGTGTGACCGCTCAGGACTCCACGGACCAGAAGGCCACCTCGTGCCGCATGCCCTCCATGAAGAGGCGCTCCGCGGTGGCGGGGTCCGGGGCCGCCTCGTCGATCATCTGGGCGATGCGGGCGGCGAGGTCCGCGAAGCCCGGGTCGGCGTAGGTGTCGACCCAGCGGCGGTAGCGGGGCTCGGCCGGCGGGTTCTCGGCGAGGATCCGCCCGAGCGTGGAGTAGCCCCACATGCAGGGGTAGAGGGCGGCGAGGCCGTCTCCGTACACGGCGGCGCTGTCCAGCAGGAAGGACGTGTAAGCGGCGCAGGCGGTCCCCTTCCGGGCGCCGTCGAGGTCGGCGGAGAAGCTCGCGGAGAGGGAGCGGTGCAGGTCGAGCTCGTCGTGGAGGGTGGCGTGGGCCAGGTCCACGAGGTCGCCCAGGTGGGCGCCGGGAGCCTGCCATGCGAGACGGGAGAAGACCCGCACGTAGTCGTGCAGGAAGAGGTAGTCCTGCTCCAGCCAGGAACGGAACACGGCCTCGTCGAGGTTGCCTTGGGCGATGCCCTTCACGGTGGGGTGCCGGAGCTGCTCGTCCACCAGCGGGCGGCCGAGTTCCTCCAGGTGCGCGGCGAGACTCATGGCGCCAGTCTGCCGCAGACACGACCAGGCCCCGCCGGGTCGTGCGACCCGGCGGGGCCTTGGTCTGGCACCGGTGTGTGGGTCGCCTCTCGGCGAAAGGCACGACACGGCTCCAGCCGAACGGTATTCCGTGAAGGCGAAAGGTGAGGCCCGGGGACACCAGGCACACCGGCTGTCATCTCCAACCGATGAGCCCCGGGGATTGTTCCCGGCTCCCGAGATCCGCGAAGGTCCCCGTCCGGCGGATGGTGTGCCAGCCCAGGCGGGCGCCCAGCAGCGCGGTCACCAAGGACTGCACGACGACCAGGTACATCAGCTGCCGGTAGACGAACTGCTGGAGCGGCAGCGCCCACAGCGGGCGGAAGGACTCGCCGTCCAGCCACAGGGCGTAGGCGCCGGCGGCCGCCTGGGCCGCGACGAAGAGCGTCCAGGAGACGACGGGCACCAGCGGGTCCAGGAAGATCAGCCCGAACACCGCGAACAGGTCGATGGCCGGGGCGAACAGGGGGAGCAGCACCTGGAACACCGTCAGGTAGGGCAGGCAGCGGCTCCCGAACCGCCCCGAGCCGCCGCGCTCGACGACCGAGCCCCGGTGCTTCCACATCGCCTGCATCGTCCCGTAGCACCAGCGGTACCGCTGCCTCCACAGCTGGCGCAGCGACGACGGCGCCTCCGTCCAGGCCAGGGCCTTCTCCTCGTAGACGACGCGCCGCCCCGTGCGGCAGATCGCCATGGTGAGGTCGGTGTCCTCGGCGAGGGTGTCGCCCGGGACGCCGCCCACCTCGGCGAGAACGGAGCGCCGGAACGCCCCGATCGCGCCCGGCACGGTCGGCATGCACCGCAGGAGGTCGAACATCCGCCGGTCGAGGTTGAAGCCGATGACGTACTCGATGTGCTGCCAGCGGCCGAGGAGGCCGCCCCGGTTGGCGACCTTGGTGTTGCCGCTGACCGCGCCCACCTCCGGGTCCGCGAAGGGGGCGATCAGGTGCCGGAGGGTGTCGCGCTGGAAGACCGTGTCGCCGTCCACGAGCACGAGGATCTCCGACGCCGCCGCGGCCATGCCCGCGTTGAGCGCGCTCGGCTTCCCGCCGTTCGGCTTGCGGAGGAGGCGGAGCCCGGGCAGGCCCAGCGACTCGACGATCGCGGCCGTGCCGTCGGTGGACCCGTCGTCCACCACGATCACCTCGACGGCGCCCGGGTAGTCGGTGTTCAGCAGCGTGGTGACCGTCGCCGCGACGCCGACCTTCTCGTTGTAGGCGGGGACGATCACGGAGACGGGCGGGAACGGGTCCGGCGGCAGCCCGCCGGACGGCGGTGGCCCGGTCGCGCGCCTCCGGCGGCCCGCGGGCCGCCGCACCCTGCGCATGTGGACGTGCGCGAACACCAGCAGCGCCGCGAGGCGGAGCACGCAGAGCAGGCCCGCGACCCCGAAGACCGCGCCCATGGCGCCGGTGAGCCCGGAAGCGGCGCGCTGGGCGGCCACCAGCGTCCAGCCGACGGCCCGCTCGCGCGCGGGCACCGCGACCTCGGCGCGCGGCATGTCCAGCGCCTGCGCGAGCGTGGTGAAGCGGTAGCCCTGCGGCTGGAGCCGGTCGAGGATCCGCGCGACCGCCGCGACCGTCTCGGACCGGTCGCCGCCCGAGTCGTGCAGCATCACGACGGCGCCCTCGCCGCGCGCGCCCGCCGCCAGCGCCCGCTGGACGATCGTCTCCGTGCCGGGACGCGCCCAGTCCTCGGTGTCGCGGTCGGTGAGGACGACGACGTAGCCGTCCCCGCCCGCCCGTTCGGCCGCGCGCCACTCCGGCGCGGTCAGGCCGTCCGGGCGGGAGGAGTACGGCATCCGCATCAGCCTGGTGTGGACGCCCGCCGCGCCCGCCAGCGCGCGCTGGGTGAGGTCCATCTCCAGGCGCGCCCGCCAGCGCGGCGCGGCGGCGAGGTCGGCGTGCGTGTAGGTGTGCGAGCCGATCTCATGGCCCTCGCGCAGGATGCGGCGGGTCAGGGCCGGCTCGCGGGCCACGTGCGAGCCGACGGTGAAGAACGTGGCCCGCGCGCCGCGCCGGCGCAGGACGTCCAGGATCCGCGGCGTCCATTCGGGGTCGGGCCCGTCGTCGAACGTCAGCGCGATCGTCTTCGCGGGCATGCGGCGGCTCTCCGGGGCGCCGCCGGAGAGGTTCACGACCGGACCGCCCGCGGTCACCCGGGACGGCGCCGGCCCGGCATGACCCGGATCGGCCCGCGGGGCCTCTCCGACGGCGCCGCTCGCGAAGCCGTCCATCAGGAGGAGCACGGCCAGCACGAGACCGCCGAGCGACAGCAGGATCCAGTGGCCCCGCGGTTCACCGCGCCGCATGCTCAGCCGTTCTTCTTCTTGCGTCCCCAGGCGGGGGGCGTCGCCTGCGACTTGCCCGGGGCGCTCGTGGCGGTGCTCGTCGCCGCGGGCGCGGCCGAGGACGTCCCCGGCGCCGCGGGCGCCACCGGCGCGGCGGAGGCCCCCGGCGCGGTGGGGGCCTCCGGCGCGCGCGGCGGCCGGGCGGCCGGACCGGTGGTCCGGGGCCGCGCGGACGGGGCCCGCTCACCCGCCGCCCCCGCCGGGGCGTTCGGACGGTTCACCTTCGCCCGCGGCTGGGTGGACGGCTCGCTCCACGGCGTCAGCGGAACGTCGGCGCCCGTGGTCAGGCCGAGGCCGAGCGCGCCCAGGAAGACCAGGAGCACGGCTCCCACCAGCAGGCCCAGCCTGCGTCCTATCCGGGCACGCCCCCCGGTCGCGTCGACGAAGACGGGCGCCGCCGCCTCCCTCTGGGGGAAGGACTCTGCGGGAGGCGGCGGCAGGGGCGCGGTGATCGGCGGTATGCCGGTGACGAGGAGCTCGTCCCGGTCGTGCGAGGCGTTGCCGATCATCTGCGCCCGTCATCTCGTGCGGCGGCCGTGAGGCCGGGGGTTCACTCCGTCAGCGCCAACCCGCGCGTACGTGTCACACCACGTCGGGAATGCCTGCACAATGGCGCGGTGGACGAGGACGAGCTCGGCCGGGCGCTGCGGGCGGCGCAGGACGGCGACGAGGAGTCCTTCCGCATGCTCTACCGCGACGTCCAGCCCCGCCTGATCCGTTTCGCCGGGGCCATCGTCGGAGCGGACGCGGAGGACGTGACGTCGGAGGCGTGGCTGCAGATCGCCCGGGATCTTCCGGCGTTCCGCGGCGACCTCGACGGCTTCCGCGGCTGGACCGCGACGATCACCCGGCACCGGGCGCTGGACCACCTGCGCCGCAGGTCCCGCCGTCCCGGCTCCGACCTGCCGGTCGAGGAGCTGGCGGCGATGGCGGCCGACGCCGACACCGAGCTGGACGCCATCGAGGGCATCGCCACCGAGCGGGCGCTCCGGCTGATCGCCGGCCTGCCCCGGGACCAGGCCGAGGCGGTCCTGCTGCGCGTCGTCGTGGGCCTGGACGCCAAGACGGCGGGCACGGTGCTCGGCAAACGCGCGGGCGCCGTGCGGACCGCCGCCTACCGGGGCCTGCGGCGCCTCGCCGAGCGGTTGCCCTCGCCCCGGGCGGACACCGCCGGCGACGCGGCGGAGACCCGCCCCCTCGTCCGGGGTGACAAAAGCGGCGGCAGCGGCGCTGAAGGGGTGATATGAGCGACGACACCGAGCCCGGAGGGCTGGACCCGCGCGCCGCCGAGCGGCTGCTCGACGGCTCCGGCGGCCACGCCGAGCTGCGCGGGCTGCTCGCGGCGGCCTCCGCGCCGGGACTCCCCCGCGAGCTCGCGGGGGAGGACGCCGCCGTCGCCGCCTTCCTGGCCGCGCCCCGGCCGGCCCGCCGGTCCCGGGCCGCGGTCCTGCGCCGGTTCCTGACCGTCAAGGTCATCGCGGTGGTGGGCGGCTCGGTCCTGCTGTCGGGCGGCGTGGCGTTCGCGACCGGGAACTTCCCCGGCCAGGACGCGGCGCCCGCGCCCTCGTCGACGCCCCACGACCGCGAGACCCGCGAGCGGGGCGGCGGCTCCGGGTCCCCTCCTCTGCACAGGCCCCCCGCGGGCCCCTCGCCCACGCCGTCCCGCGACAAGGGCAAGAACGCCGGTGAGCCCGGTGAGCACGGCCGGACGTCCGCGCCGGGCCAGCAGAAGAAGACCGCGAGCCCGAAGGCGAAGCCGACGCCTCCGCGCGGCCCGGGGAACAACAACGGCACCACGCGGCCGGCGACTCCGAGCAAGAAGAACAGCCCCCAGGGCAACGGGGCCGCCAACGGCGCGCCGAAGAACGGCAACCAGGGCGGCGGCTCCCAGACCGGCGTCCCCCTCCTGGGCAACGGCGACAACGGCCGGTGACCGGCGGCCGCGACGCCCGGTCCTCCCGACCCGCCGTAAACATTCCGTAAAGGGTGTCAGCGAAGCTCTGGGCGCAGGAAACAACACCTGTGGACCGAGGGCCCTAGGGGGAGATCGTGCGGAAGTTCAAGCTTCAGGTTCAGGTCAGCGCGGACGGCTACATGGCCGGCCCGAACGGCGAGATGGACTGGATGACGTTCCCGTGGACCGACGACATCAGCCGGTACATCGAGGAGCTGATGCGGCCCGTCGACTGCATCGTGCTGGGCCGCAGGCTCGCCGAGGGGTTCATCCCGGCCTGGGAGTCCGGGCCGGAGGGGGAGACGCGGCAGGCCATCGACCAGATGAACGACACGCCCAAGGTCGTCGTCTCGAACGGGCTCACCGAGTCGCCCTGGAAGAACGCCGAGGTCGCGGGCGGCGACCTCACCGAGATCGTCAACGGGCTCAGGTCCCGCCCCGGCGGCGACATGATCGCCTACGGGGGCGGCACGCTCGTCCGGGACCTGATCGCCCGGGGGCTGCTCGACGACCTGTACCTGTTCGTCAACCCGACCGCGCTCGGCTCCGGGATGCCGGTGTTCCCGGAGGGCGGCTACCAGCGGCTCGACCTCGTGGAGTCGCGCCTGTTCGACTGCGGCATCGCCGTCATGCACTACACGCCGAAGCGCGCCTGACCGGCGGGGCGGGCCGCCCGGCCCCCGGCACGCCCGCCGCGGGGCCGGCCGCCCGGCCGGTCACTGCAGGAGGTGGCGCAGCGTCCCGCCGTCGGCGACGGAGCGGTAGTAGCAGGTGGGACGGGCCTCCCCGGACGGAAGGTTCGTGTGGCAGGCGCCGCCGGTGGTGCGGTTGACGAGGTAGAGCAGGGAGTTCTGCTCGCAGTTGACCCGCACGTCGACCAGTTCGAGGACGTCGCCGGAGGTCGCGCCCTTGCGCCACAGCTCGTTGCGGGACGTCGACCACAGGACGGCGATCCGCTCCTCCAGCGTGGCCTTGAGCGCCTGGTCGTTCGCGTATCCGATGAACAGGACGTCGCCGCTGCCCGCGTCCTGCAGGACCACCGGGACGACCCGCGCCCCGGTGGCCGCGACGCCCGCCAGCTTGTCGAAGTCCAGGGTGAGCCGGGTGCCTTCTTCTAGTTCGTTCACCCCGCCATCCTGCCCGTTCGCGGCGCCGGCCGTTCCCCCGGCACGTCACCCCGCCGCCGCAGCAGGTCCGCCGTGGTCTCGTCGGCGGGCAGGAACGCTTCGAGACGCAGCTCGGAGAGCGTCACGTCCACGGCGGTCGCGAACGAGGTCAGCGTGGTGATCAGGCGCGGGTCGGGAGCCCGCCGTGCCTCCTCGCGTAGGCCGGCGGTGAGGTGCCGTCCCCATTCGGCGAGGTTCTCGACGCGGGGGGCCATGCCGTCCGGGTGGAGGGCGAGGCGGAGCACGTTGACCGGCGGTTCCAGCAGAGCGGGCGCGGCGCCCTCGGTGAGGACGCCGAGCGCCGGGTTGGCGGCGACCAGTTCCCCGTGCGGCCGGACGACGACCGCCGGGTACGGCATGTGCCCGTGCCGCACCACCATGGCGCGGCCCGGCCGTGAGCGTCCCTGTTCGAGAAAGCTCAGATGGCGCTGGGTCGTGTCGGCCCTGACGGCCGGTTCGAGCTGGCTGATGCGGCGGCGCGTCCGCCAGCGCCGCAGGTCACGGGCGCACCGCCCCGGCTCCGCCACCACTGTCATGCCCCCATTCCACACCTGCCGCCCGCGCCGGCTCCATTCCCTGGAGGGAATCGCGGCCGTCGAGCGGCGGCGTCCGGTTCCTGAGCAGCGCCGCGTTCGACGGCGCACCGCACCCGGCGCCGTGCGAGCAGTGGGTGGTGATGCTGCGCGGCACGATCGAGGTGACGTTCACCGACGGCGACCGGCGCCGCTTCGGCCCCGGCGACCTGGTGCTCGCCACCGACACCACGGGAAGCGGGCATGTGACCACGGGGGTGGGCGACGCGCCGTTCAGCACCCCCCACGCCACGCGGCCGCCCGCCGCCGTCTCCAGTGCTCGCTCCATGCCGCGACCCTCCCACCGCGCCCGCGCCGCGAACCGATGACCTCACGGGTCATGGCGCGATCAGCCCGCGAGGATGGACAGGACCGTCGCGGTCACGACGGTGCCGGTCTCCTCCGCGTCCAGGCGCTCGGCCCGGGTCTCCTCGGCGGCGCCGTGCAGGACGTACTGCACGACGTTGACCAGCCAGGTGATCGGCAGGTCGGCGCGGAACACGCCCTCCTCCTGGCCCCGGCGGACGATGGCCTCGACGCGCTCGGCCGGGTCGGCGTGCAGTTCACGGACGCGTCCCGCCGGGAGGGCCTCCTGGGCGGCCGCCAGCAGCGCCCTCGATTCGGCCACGAGGGACCAACTGGACTCCACCAGCCGCGCGAGCGCCTCCCGGGGGTCCCCGGACAGGTCGACGCCCGACAGCACCGCGTCCCCGGCCCGCAGGGCGTCGGCCAGGGCGGCCTCGACCAGTTCGGCCCGGTTGCGGAAGTGGCCGTAGAGCGTCATCCGTCCGACACCGGCCGCCTTGGCGATGTCGTCGATGCTCGCGCCCGGGTCCCTGCTCAGGCACTCACGGGCCGCGGTCACGATGCGGGCGATGTTGCGCTCGGCGTCGGCGCGCCGGCGCCGCCCGGTGGTGGCGGAGGGCATGCCGCATCTTAACTCGTATGACGTCGTACGGGTTAATCTGCTATATCTCGTATGGCACTGTACGAGTTAAGGAGTCGTGATGGCAGAGAACGCACACGCCCCGGCCGCGCGGGCCCATCCGCTGCGCTGGCGCATCCTGGGGTTCCTCGGCGTGGCCCAGCTCATGCTGATCCTCGACGTCACGGTCGTCGCGATCGCGCTGCCGCACATGGAGGCCGACCTGGAGCTGAGCCGCCAGGCCGTGACCTGGACGGTCAGCGCCTACACCCTGGCGTTCGGCGGGCTCATGCTGCTCGGCGGCCGGACCGCCGACCTGATCGGGGCCAGGCGCGTGGTCCTGGCCGGCCTGCTGGTCTTCACGGCGGCGTCGCTGGTGACGGGCCTGGCCGGGTCGGGCGCCGTGCTGCTCGGCGGGCGCGTCGCCCAGGGGGTGGGGGCGGCGATGCTGTCCCCGTCGGCGCTCTCCCTCGTCGTCACCCTGTTCCAGGACGACGAGCGCAACAAGGCCCTCGGCGTCTGGTCCGCGCTGGGCGGAGGCGGCGCCGCCCTCGGCGTCCTGCTGGGAGGCGCGCTGACCGCGGGGCCCGGCTGGCCGTGGGTGTTCTTCGTCAACGTCCCCATCGGCCTGGTGATCTTCGCCGCGCTCGCCCGGATGCTGCCGCGCCACCGGCCGGCCGCGCCCCGCCCCCGGCTCGACGTCCCGGGCGCGCTGCTGGTCACCGCCTCGTCCGGCGCCCTGATCTACGCGTTCATCCGCGCCGGGGACGACGGCTGGATCGGCCCGCGCACCGGCCTGCCGGTGCTGCTCGCCGTGCTCGGCTACCTGGCGTTCGCCGCCCGGCAGAAGACCGCCGCCTCGCCCCTGATGGACGTCGCGCTGCTGGTCCGCCGCCCGGTCGCCACCGGCACGTTCCTGATCGTGATCGCGACGGCCCTGATGATCGCGATGTTCTTCCTCGGCACGTTCTACTTCCAGCACGCCAGGGGCTACGGCGCGCTGCGCACCGGCCTGCTGTTCCTCCCGATCGCGGTCGCGACGATCGCCGGGGCCGACCTCACCGGCCGGATGATCGCCACCGCGGGGCCGCGCCGGCTCGCCGTGGCCGGACTCGTCACCACCGCGGCGGGCATGGCCCTGCCCGCCGTCTCGCTCGGCCCCGTGACCGTCGTGATCGGCGCGGCGGTGGCGGGCGCCGGGACCGGCGCGATGTTCGTCGTCGCCTCCGCGACGGCCCTCGGCCAGGTGGCGCCGCACGAATCCGGCGTCGCGTCCGGGATCGTCAGCACGTTCCACGAGTTCGGCGCCTCGATCGGCGCCGCCGTCGTCTCCAGCGTCGCCGCCGCCAGCCTCACCGGCGGCACGCTCGACGGGTTCACGCACGGCTTCGTCCTCGCCGCCGTCACCGCCGCCGTCGCGGCGCTCACCGCCGCCGTCCTGACCCCGCCGCGACCGCGCGTCGTCGCCGGGCCGGGTCCGGCGGACGCTTGACCCTGACGCACGGGTCAGCGGTTAGCTTCGTGGCCCGCGTCCGGGCCCCGCGCCCTGGCCCTGCCCTGAGGAGTGTCCGATGCCGTCATCGCCCCGAACGTCGCGCGTGGTCAAGCTCGCCGCCCTCCCCGACGGGCTGCCCGGGCCGGAGCATTTCAGCGTCGTGGACGTTCCCCTGCCGGTGCCGGCGGACGGGGAGGTGCTGGTCCGCAACCGCTGCTTCCAGGTCTTCCCCTCGCTGCGCACCCTGATCGGGGGCGGCGTGAAGGGCACGCCGTTCCCGCCGCTGCGTCCGGGCGACACCCTGTTCGGGGCGGCGATCGGCGAGGTCGTCTCGGCGCCCCGGGAAGCCGGTCTCCGTCCCGGCGACCTCGTCCGGCACTGGCTGGGCTGGCGCGAGCACGCCGTCGTGCCCGCCGACCAGTGCGCACCGCTGGACGGCACGCTGCCCGATCCGGCCGCGCACCTCGGCCAGGCGGGCGTCGCGTACACGGCGCTGGCCCGGGACGCGCGGGTCCGTCCCGGCGACACCGTGTTCGTCTCCGGCGGCGGGGGCGGGGTCGGCTCTCTGGCCGGTCAGATCGCCCGCCTGCTCGGCGCGGGCCGCGTGGTCGGCAGCACCGGCTCACCGGGCAAGGCCGCCCGCCTGGTGTCCGAACTGGGATACGACGCGGCGGTGATCCGGGGCGGGCGGCCCATCGCCGAGCAGCTGGCGGAGGCCGCGCCCGACGGCATCGACGTGTTCGTGGACAACGTCGGCGGCGAGCAGCTGCGGGCCGCGGTCGCCACCGCCCGGCCCGGTGCGCGGTTCGTCCTCGTCGGGACGCTGTCCGGGCAGCTCGCACCGGACCGCGCCGGCACCACGGCCCCGGTCGAGATCGACACGTTCCAGCTGGTCGCCAAGCGCGTCGAGATGCGCGGCTTCGGCGGGCTGGACGACGCCGGGCCGCGCCCCGAGTGGGCCGAGCGCGTCGGGGCCTGGCTGCGCTCGGGCGACCTCACGTTCCCGCACGTGCGCGTCGCGGGCATCGAGCACGCCCCGCGGGCGTTGCACGAACTGATCGGCGGACGGCACCTGGGAGCCGTCATCGTCGAGCCGTGACGTCCCGAGAGGATTCCCAATGAGGTTGTCAACCCGACGCCGTAACCGATCGTGAGCGGTTCAGGCTGCTGTGGTCAGTTTCAGGGTGGGTGCAGCCATGTAGACGCGTCCGTCTCTGAGCATCGCCCACAGCACGTTGACTCTGCGGCGGGCCAACGCGAGCACGGCCTGGATGTGCTTCTTGCCCTCGGCCCTCTTGCGCTCGTAGAACGCTTTGGAGGCGGGACAGCAGCGGATGCTGACCATGGCGGACATGTAGAACACTCGCAGCAGGCGGCGGCTGTAGCGCCGGGGCCGGCGCAGGTTGCCGCTGATCTTGCCCGAGTCCCGGGGTACCGGCGCGAGTCCCGAGACACCGGCCAGCCGGTCCGCGCTGCCGAACGCGGCCATGTCGCCGCCGGTGGCGGCGATGAACTCCGCGCCCAGGAGGGGGCCGATGCCGGGCAGGCTGGTGATCACCGCGGCGTGTTCGTGCTCGCGAAACCGGGCCTGGATGGCCGCGTCGGTCTCGGCGAGTTCGGCATCCAGGGCGATCACCTCCTCGGCCAGGCGCTCGACCACGGCGGCGGCGGTCTTCTCGCCCGTGACCGTGGTGTGCTGGGCCTGGGCGGCCTCGATCGCGGCCAGGGCCACGCGGGCAGGGTTGCGGACCTTGCGGGCCCGCAGCCATGTCTCCAGCCGGGCCTGGCCGATCTTGCGCAGCGAGGTGGGGGTGCGGTAGCCGGTGAGCAGTGTCAGGGCGGCCTTGCTGTTGCTGTAGTCGAAGGCGCGCTCCAGGGCGGGAAAGTAGCCCAGGAGCTGGTCGCGCAGCCGGTTGATGGTCCGGGTGCGATCGCAGGCCAGGTCGGTACGGCGGCCGGTGAGGATGCGCAGGTCCGTGGCGATCTCGTCGAAGGACGCGATCGGGTGCAGGTCCCGGCGCATGCGGGCCTGGTCGGCGATGATGAAGGCGTCCTTTGCGTCGGTCTTGCCGCCGCCCCGGTAGGCGCCGGAGGCGTGGTGGACGGTGCGCCCCGGGATGTAGACCAGGTCCTGGCCGTGGCCGAGCAGCAGGGTGATGAGCAGGGCCCCTCCACCGCTGTTGAGGTCGATCGCCCACCGCAGGTCTTCACCCAAGGCGTTGGCCTCGGCGATGAGGCCCAGGATCTCGGCTTCGTCGTTGACCACCTTCCTGGACAGCAGCCGGTTGCCGTCGGGGTCGATCACGGTGCAGTGGTGGTGGGTCTTACCCGCGTCCACACCTGCCCAAATGCGTGGCATCGGGCTCCTCCGTCGTCGCAGCTCACATGGGGGTCCCGCAGACGACCGCGCCGTCGTGTCCTTACACAGCGATCTGTTCGCGCATCCCAATCAGCGGTCGGGTCGTCTTGGAGCGCCAGGCGGCCAATCCTCTCAAGCCACCCAGGTGGCAAACCCATGAAAGCCATACCTGGCGCTCCCGGGGTCCTCCCAACCCTACGGACGGTCAGGAACGAACACCCAGGAAGAAGGTAAGGAGCCCCATGCGGATCGGCGACGCCGCCGCGGCGGCGGGGACCACCCCGCGAGCACTGCGGTTCTACGAGCAGCGCGGCCTCCTGCCCCCGCCGTCCCGCACCTCCGGCGGGCAGCGCCGGTACGGCCCCCGCGAGGTGGCCCGCGTGCTGACCATCCGCCGGCTGCTGGCCCTGGGCCTGACCGTCGAGGACGTCCGCGGCTGCGCCGACCGGCTCGACCTGCTGGACGGCGACGCGCTCCCGCCCTACGGCGGCCCCGGCTGCACGCGGAGCGCCGGGGTCGCCCGGCGCCGCCTCGCCGCCCTCGACGCCGAGATCGCCCGCCTGACGGAACTGCGCGACGCGCTCGCCGCCCAGATCGGCGAGACGGCGGGCAGGTAGGGCGCCCAGTCATCTGACAGATGAGCCGCACGCGGCGGTCTCCGTAGCTTCGATCGCGTCACCATGCCGCGCCATCGAGGGAGAGACCGCATGACCAAGGAACCGCTGCGCGTCGCGATCATCATCGCCAGCACGCGCGAGGGCCGGTTCGGGCCGACCGTGGGAACCTGGTTCGCCGAGCAGGCCCGGCAGCGCGAGGACCTGATCGTCGACGTGGTCGACGTGGCGGACGCGCCGCCGCCCGCCGCGCTGGGGGCGCCGGCGTCCGAGGGGTTCGCGCGCGTCAGCCGGACGCTGCACGAGGCCGACGCCTACGTCGTGGTGACCTGCGAGTACAACCACAGCTTCCCCGGCACGCTGAAGAACCTGATCGACACCCACTTCCACGAGTGGCGGGCCAAGGCGGTCGCGTTCGTCTCGTACGGCGGGCTGGGAGGCGGGCTGCGGTCCGTCGAGCACCTGCGGGGCGTCTTCGCCGAACTGCACGCCGTGACCGTCCGCGACACCGTCAGCTTCCACCACCCGTGGAACTGGTTCGGGGACGACGGCCGGCCGGACGACCCCGAGGGGGCGTCGGCGGCGGCCAAGGGGATGCTCGACCAGCTCGCCTGGTGGGCGCACGCCCTGCGCGACGCCCGGGCCGTCCGCCCGTACGGGGGCTGAGGTGACCGCGACGGCCGAGGCCCCGCCGCGGGGCCGGACGGCGCCGGACCCGACGGCGATCGTGCTCGTGCTCGTCCTCGGCTCCATCATGATCACGCTGGACACCACGGTCGTGAACGTCGCGATCAACCGGCTGTCGCAGGAGTTCCACGCGCCGCTCGGCACGATCCAGTGGGTGGCGACCGGGTACTCGCTGGCGCTCGGCGCGGTGATCCCGTCCAGCGCGTGGGCGGTCGGGCGGTTCGGCGCGCGCCGGCTGTACCTCGGCGCGATCGCGGCGTTCGGGGCCGGGTCGCTGCTCGCCGGGCTGGCGTGGAACGTCGAGTCGCTGATCGCGTTCCGGATCGTGCAGGGGTTCAGCGGCGGGCTGGTGATGCCGGTCGGCATGACGATCCTGCTGCGCGCCGCCGGGCCCGACCGGCTCGGCCGGCTCATGAGCACCCTCGGCCTGGCGATCCTCGTCGGGCCGCTCGCCGGGCCCGTCCTCGGCGGCTGGCTGATCGACGAGGTGTCGTGGCGGTGGATGTTCTTCGTGAACCTGCCCGTCGCGGCGGCCGTGGTGGCGCTGGCCTCGCGGTTCTTCCCGCGCGACGTCCCGGCGGAGGCGAGGCCGCTGGACGTCCCGGGCCTGCTGATGCTCTCGCCCGGCATCGCCGCCGTGCTGTACGGCGTGACGACGGGCGGCGACCGCGGCGCGTTCGGCTCGCCGGGCGTCGCCCTGCCGATGGCCGCGGGCGCGGTGCTGATCGCCGCGTTCACCGTCCGCGCGCTGACGGCCCGGCATCCCCTGATCGACCTGCGCGGCTTCCGGGACCGGACGTTCGCCGCCGCGACCGGGACGCTGGCCCTGTTCTCGTTCGGCTACTTCGGCTCGATGCTGCTGCTCCCGCTGTACCTGCAGGTCGTGCGGGGGGAGAGCGCGACGGCGGCGGGCCTGCTCGGCATCCCGTTCGCGCTCGGTTCCGGGACGGTGATACAGGTCGCGGGCCGGATCGCCGACCGGGTGCCGCCCGGGCGGCTCGTCCCGGTCTCGGTCGCGACGGCCCTCGCCGGGTTCGCGCTGCTCACCGTCCAGCTCGACGCGGACGCGTCCTACTGGGGGCTGTGCGCGACGATGCTGCTGATGGGCGCGGGCGGCGGCGCGACGATGATGCCCGCGATGACGGCGGCGACCCGCGGCATGCCGCACGACCGGGCCCCGGCGGCGAGCGCGACGGTCAACCTGGTCAACACGATGTCGGGCGCGATCGGGATGGCGACGGCGTCGGTCGTGCTGTCGTCGCTGATGAGCGACGTGGCGCCGGACGGGCGGGGCGGCGCGCTCCAGGCCGTCCACGCGCTCGGCCCGGACGGGCGCCGGGCCGTCGGGGGGCCGCTCGCGGAGGCGTTCCAGCACACCTACCTGTTCGCGGTCGGCATGATCGCCCTGGCGCTGGTCCCGGCACTGCTGCTGCCGCGCCGCCCCACCGGCTGACGCGCCGGTCCCCCGGCCGCCGGCCGGGGGACCGGGGGCGCTCAGACCTCCTTGAGGAAGCCGGAGTCGACGGCGAAGTCGGCCCCCGTCGTGCTCGCCGACCGCGGCGAGGCCAGCAGCGCGACCACGTCCGCGACCTCCTGCGGCGTCGCGAGACGGCCGGTCGTGAGGCTCATCATCTCGGCCGCGCCGCCGTCCAGCACCGCGTCGCGGTCGGAGCCCATGGCCCCGGCGATGATGTCGGCGGCGCCGCCCTCGTCCGTCCACCACGGCGTCCGGACCGGGCCCGGCGACACCGAGTTGACCCGGACGCCCTGGGGAGCGAACTCCTCCGACAGCCCCTTCGTCAGGTTGTTCAGCGCCGCCTTGGCCGCGTTGTAGTCGGAGTTCATCGGCCCGGGGCGCCGTCCGTTGACCGACGAGACGTTCACGATCGACGCCGCGTCGCTCTCCAGCAGGTGCGGCATCGCCGCCCGCACCGCGCGGACCACGGCGAACAGGTTGAACTCGAACATCTCGCGCCAGTCGTCGTCCGACGGGGTCAGGAACCCGAACCGGGGCAGCGTCGCGCCGGGCGGCGGCCCGCCCGCGTTGTTGACCAGGACGTCGAGCCGGCCGAACTCCTCCACGGCCCGCGCTACGACCTGCGCCGGGGCGGCGGCGTCCATCAGGTCGGCGGACACGTGCAGGAGGTTCGGCCCGGCGAACGCGTCCAGCTCCCCGCCGGGCTTGCGGGACACCGCCACGACGCGGGCCCCCTCGTCCAGCAGCGTCCGCGTGACGGCCGCCCCGATCCCCTTCGACGCCCCGGTGACGATCGCGACGCGCCCGGCAAGCCGCAGGTCCATGGGTTCCCCTCTCATAAGGCGGACGCGTCCGTCCCGGACGCGCCTCACCCTCTGAACCCCGCCCCCCAATGCCCGGTTGCACCGGCGAACACGTGATCGCCAGGAGCTATGCCTCCCGGGTCTTCGCCTCGGCCGCGCGGCGCGCACGCAGGGCGCGGACCCGGCCGCGGCTGGCGCAGACGGGGGACGGGCACCAGCGGCGGCGACGGCCATCTTCACCGCGAACCCGGCCAGAGCGTTCGCCGCGCCCTGGCTCTGGGGCCGTCTCGAAGCGGCCTCGGCCAGGCGAGCGAAGCGGGCCGGGACCTTGGAACACAGCCCTCAGCCAAGCGCTTCGTAGACGAGGGCGGCCACCGCGCCGTAGGCCAGGTGAGGGACGACGTCGGACGCCCAGTCCGACGCCGACCACTCGCGGGGATCGGTCAGGCCGAGGACGGTCATCGGGGCGCTCGACCCGGCCATCGCCAGCCCGGTCAGCACGGCGGTCCCGACCGGCCGGGGGAGGCACCGCCGCCCGGCCAGCAGGCCGTAGAGCAGCCCCGCGCCGAGTCCGGTGCCGAAGCCGAGCAGGGGTCCGAGCCCGGCCTTGCGGTTCCCGGCCTTCTCCCCCTCGCCCAGATCGACCCCGGCGATGCCGGCCAGCTTCTCCACGCTCTGCTCCGGCGTGCTGCTCGCGGGCCGTCCCCTGATCGCCATGTCGAGATAAGTCACCATATTGAGAGCGGTGGTCCCGGCCGCCCCGGCGGCCAGTCCGCGCGTGATCGTGTCCATGCCTTCGCGCTACCCGGCATCCACGCGCTCCCACCTGTCCGCCCGGTCAGGCCCAGTTCCGGGCGTCCGGGCGGCGCGCGGCGGCGAAGGACGCCACGGCGACCACGCCCAGCAGGCCGGCCGCGCACCACAGCGGGGCCGACACCGAGACGTTCCGTATGAGGAGGGCGCCGACGGCCGCGCCCAGCAGCAGGGCCGCGATCGACAGCGCCCTGCGCGCGAACCGCGCGCCGCCCTGCCCCCGCTCGGCGACCAGCGAGGTCAGGGTCGTGGTGACCACCACCGTCCGGAAGTCGGGCACCTCCAGCCTCCGGACGATCGCGTACTGCCAGCCCATCGAGACCGCGAGGACGGCGATCGCCGCAGGGCGGCCGGTCTCGGGCCGGGGGCCCAGGCCCGCCACGATCGCGGCGGCGACGGCCAGGGCGCCCGCCTGCGCCGCCGTGGCCGCGCCCAGCAGCAGCCCCCGGTGCGCGAGCCGGGTGAAGGCGACGTGCCCTCCGAGGACCGCCCCGACGCAGAAGGAGCCGGTCGACAGCGCGCTCAGCAGGATCTCCGTCCCGCTGCCGCCCAGTCCCAGCCCGAGAAAGATGATGTTCCCCGTCATGTTCGCGACGAAGACGTTGCCGAGCTCCAGAAAGCTGACCGAGTCCACCAGGCCGGTCGTGATCGTGAGCAGGACGAGCAGGGTCGGCAACGGCCCCTGACCTCGAAATTCAGGCACCCGCGCATTCTCGCGACCCTCGAACCGGCATCCGGCGAGCCGCCCCGGGGCCGCCGCGGAAATGAACGAGAGATGGGCGTCCCGCTCATCACGATCGAGGACGGGTGGGGCGGGCGGGCCGCCGTCCACTACGGTCCTGCCGTGGCTGATGATCTCGGGCGAGAGTTGCTGGACCGGTACCGGCTGACCGAACCGCTGGGGCGGGGAGGCATGGGCACGGTCTGGCGCGCCCACGACACGCGGCTCGGCCGGGAGGTGGCCGCCAAGCAACTGCGGCTGCCCCCCGAACTGGACTCCGAGCAGCGGGCGTCGATGACGGCGCGGCTGGACCGCGAGGCGCGCGCGGCCGCCCGGCTGCGCCACCCGGGCATCGTCACCGTCCACGACCTGGTGGTCGCGGAGGACGGGCAGCCGTGGATCATCATGGAACTGGTGCCGGGACGCTCCCTGGCCGAACTTCTCGCGCGGGAGGGCCCGCTGCCGCCGGAGCGCGCCGCGGCGCTCGGCCTGCAGATCCTCGACGCCCTGGAGGCGGCGCACCGGGCCGGCATCGTCCACCGCGATCTCAAGCCCGCCAACGTGATGCTGGAGGGCGACCGGGCCCTGCTGACCGATTTCGGGATCGCGGCGGTCGAGGGCGAGGACGCGCTCACCCGCTCGGGCGCGCTGCTGGGCACACCGGCGTTCATGGCGCCCGAGCAGGTGCGCGGACAGCCCGCCACCGCCGCCACGGACCTGTGGTCGCTCGGCGCGACGCTGTACAGCGCGGTGGAGGGCCGCCCGCCCTTCACCGGCGCCGCGACCGGCGCGGTCCTGGTGGCGGTCGCCACGGAGGCCCCTCCCGCGATGAGGAACGCGGGCCCGCTCCAGCCCGCCGTGGAAGGTCTGCTCCACAAGGAGCCCGCCGGGCGTCCGGACCCCGCCGCCCTCCGGGCCATGTTGAGCCATGTCGCCTCCGCACGGCCGCGTCCGGTCGCCGAGGAGCCGCAGTCTCCTCCGCCTCCACCGCGCGGACCCGCCGCCGCCCCTCCCGCGCAGCCGCCGCCACCGGCGTCCGGCCGCCCCGGACGCGCGGTCCTGATCGCGGTGGCACTGCTCGTGGTGCTCGCGGTCGCGGGCACGGGACTCACCTTCGCCCTGCGAGGGAACGCCGCGTACGAGGCCAACAAGAAGGGGGCGGCGGCCATCGGGGCGCCTGACGGATTCACCCTGAAAAAGGAAGAGAAGGCCGGCGCCGACCGGGCTCGCCGTACCTATTCGGGTTGCCCGCGCTTCTGCACCGGTTCCGCGTCCGACCTCATGCCGGCGGGCAAGGCCGTCGCCGGCTGGCTGGTGAAGATCCCCTCCGTCACCAGCGTCGGCCTGCCCGTCGTGTCACCGGACCAGACGGTCGTCACGATCCCGGTCGCGACCCACACCGCTCCCCGGATCTCCAACGTGTGGGTCGTCGCGGTGCGGAACCCGGAGCAGGACGTCCTCCTGCAGCTCGAGGTCGGCTGACGCGGCGAGGGCTCGACCGCAGGGCTCAGCGGCGGGCGCGCAACTCTTCGACCAGTTCGAGGGTGCAGGCCTGTTCGTGGCGGGCACCGACGCGTTCCCATGCCCGGGCCGAGCCCGCGAGCTCGCCGACGTCGCGGCGAAGGCGCCCGGAGGCGCGGGCCAGGCAGGCGGCGGCCCACGCGTTCTCCGAGGCGGCGTCCGACGCGGCGGCCAGGCGTTCCGGAGCGTCGGGCAGGCCGGCGGCGACGGCGAGTTCGGCCCCGGCCGCGCGGGCGTACCCCCGGTACCAGTCCTGGGGCGGGAAGGCCGCGAACGCCCGCTCCACCAGGGCCGGAGCATCGCGGGACCCGACGGCCCGCAGGGCGGTCCGCGCGTCGACGAACGCCGCGTAGGAGGCCAGGTAGCGGGGCCGGACGTCGCCGGCGATCCGCTCCGCGCGGGCGCGCCACAGCCGCAGACCGTCCTCGTCGCCCATCAGCCCGTGGGCCAGGGCGACGGCGGCGACCGAGGGCGCCGTCCAGGCGAGCGGGCTCCCGGCGTCCTCGCAGACGTCCCACAGCGCGGCCTCGTGGGACAGCGCCTCGTCCAGGTCTCCCCTCAGGACCAGCGCCTGGACGAGGGTGCTCAGCGCGACCGGCGAGCGGTCGCCGACGAGGTCGTCGGACGCGGCGAGCCGGGCCGCCGACAGCGCCGCGCGCAGGTCTCCGGCCGCGACGGCGCAGGCCGTGGCCATGTGGTACGTGTCGGTGATCTCCGGGGCGGGATACGGGACGTCGCGCGGCATCGCCGGGAGCAGGCCCGCGCGTTCGGCGGCGATCCGGTGCGCCTCCCGGAACCGGCCCGCGGTCAGGGCGGCGATGCAGCACCCGTCCAGCGCGGCCGACAGCAGGACCGGGTCGCCGGCGGACCGGGCGGCGGCCAGCGCGGCCGCGGCCAGGTACGGGTCCGGGGTGACCTTCTCGGTGCCGTGGTTCCACGCCCTGGCTGCGGCGACGTGCGCGGCCACGACCCGGTCGCGGAGGTTCCCGGCGGCGCGCGCCCGGGCCAGCAGCTCCCGCAGACGCTCCTGGGGGATCTCGGCGTCGAAACCGGAGGGGTGCCGCTCGGCGGTCACGACGGCGAAGGCGAGGGTGGCCGCCTCGCCGTCGCCGTCGCCCGCCCTGCGGAACTGCTCCGCCGACTCCAGCAGGAGGTCGAAGGCCCGGCCGGTCTCGATCAGGGCGTGCGCGGCGTCCGCGGCGTCCCGCAGATCGAGCGCCGCCTCGTCCGGGGTCGTCGCCCGCCGGGCCGCCTCCCGGTAGTGGCCGGGGGCCTCGGCGAGGAACCGGCGGGCATAGGTCAGATGCCCGAGGGACCGGGCGAGGCGGTGCGGCACGTCCGCCCGGCCGGGCGGCGCGCCGGCGAGCGCCGCGCGCAGGTCGTCGGCGACGGCGTCGAAGCGGGCGCGCCACCCGCCGTCCAGCGCGTCCTCCAGCCCGGCGGCGGTGTCGGCCGCCCACCGCAGGCGCCGCTCGCGGACGGCCGCCCGCGCGGCGCCCGAGGCCAGCCGCTCCGCGCCGAACGCGCGGACCGTCTCCAGCATGCGCCACCGGCCCTCCGCGGCGCGGACGACGAGGCTCTTGTCGGCCAGCCGCCCGAGCAGGTCGGCGGCCGCGCCCGCGCCGAGACCGGCGACGGCGCCCGCGGCCGCCAGGTCGAACCCGCCGACGAACACCGAGAGGCACTCGAACAGCTCCTTCTCGTCCTCGGTCAGCAGGTCGTGGCTCCAGCGGACGACCTCGCGCAGGGACCGGTGCCGCTCCACCGGCCCGCGGCCTCCGGTCAGCAGCCGCAGCACGTCCTCCAGCGCCGACAGCAGCCCGGTCGCCCCGAGCGACGCGCCGCGCGCCGCCGCGAGCTCGATCGCCAGCGGCATCCCGTCCAGGCGCCGGCAGATCTCGGCGACGTCCGCGCGGGCGGCGGTGAACCCCGGATCGGCCGCGAGGACGCGGTCCAGGAAGAGCCGTCCGGCGTCGGAGTCCGCCGGAAGCGGCGGGACGGGAACGGTCCGCTCGCCCGGCACGCCGATGCGCTCGCGTCCGGTGGCGAGGACGGTCACGGTGGGGCAGGCCGACAGCAGCCGCTCGACGAAGTCGGCCGCGGCGTCGAGGAGGTGCTCGCAGTTGTCGAGCACCAGCAGCGTCCGGCCCTTCGCGAGCCGGCGGGCGATGACGTCCTCCAGGGACTGGCCCGGCCGTTGCGTCACGCCGAGCGCGGACGCCACCGCCTGCGCGACGAACGCGTCGGAGACCGGCACGAGGTCGACGAACGCGCCGCCGAGCGGGAACGCGGGCGCGGCGGCCTCGGCGGCCGCCGCCGCGAGCCGCGTCTTGCCGATCCCGCCGGCGCCGAGGAGGGTCACCAGCCGCTCCCCCTCCAGCAGGGCGAGCACGGTCGCGATCTCGTCGGCGCGTCCGACCAGCGTGGTCCGCGCGGCCGGCAGGCCGGCGATGTGCCCCGGCGGGGGCGTGCCGCGCCTCGCCTCCTCCGCCAGCTCCCACCGGTCGGTCACGCCGTACTTGCGCAGGAGCGAGGAGATGTGGCTCTCGACGGTCCGCACCGAGATGTGGAGCCTGCCGGCGATCCGCACGTTCGACAGCCGCTCGCCGAGCGCCGCGAGGACCTCCGCCTCACGTTTGGACACCTGGACCGGGCGCTGGGGGGCCATCACGCCAGTCTCGCGGATCCGGAGAACTCCGGTGGCGGGTTCCGTGCCGTCTCCGTGGCGGCACGGATGCCATGGCCAGGCGCTTCGCGAAGACTTGCGGGCATAGGGCGACCACGCGTACTTCCCGGATCGGAGAATCCCGTGCGACGCATCATCAACTCCATGTTCGTCACCCTCGACGGCGTCATCCAGGACCCGCAGGACTGGCCGTCCCTCGGGGGCGGCGACTCCGGCGCGCAGACGGAGCTGCTGCTCGGATGCGACGGCGTCCTGCTGGGGCGGCACACCTACGACAGTTTCGCCTCGGTGTGGAGGGGGCGATCCGGCGATCCCTACACCGACAAGATGAACGCGGTGACGAAGTACGTCGTCTCGTCCACCCTCGACAAGGCCGACTGGGACAACTCGGTCGTCATCGGCGGCGACGTGGTCGGCGAGATCGCCCGCCTGAAGGAGCGGCCCGGCGGGACCATCCTGCTGTACGGGTTCGGCCGCCTCTCCCACGCCCTGATGCGGCGCGGACTGATCGACGAACTCCGGCTCTGGGTCCACCCGTTCCTCCTCGGGAGGGCCGGCGAGGACGGCCTGCTCTTCCAGCAGGACACCCGCGCCATGTTCGACGTCATCGAGACGCGGACGTTCGACTCCGGCGTCGTGCTGCTGTCCTACCGGCTCAAGCCCTCACCCGACCAGACCTGACGACCTCGCGGGACCGGCCGCGCCCTCGCGACGCCCGCCGGTGCGCCGAACGCCGGGCGGGCCGTGGGGCCCGCCCGGCGTCGCAGGTGCTCGGGTCAGCGCGTTCCGAGCAGGATGGAGGAGGGCACCCGCGTCGCCACCGGCGGCAGCTTCGTGCCGTCGCCTGCGGCGGCCGCCTGGGGCGCCATCGCGCTCGCGTCCGCCGGCCCCCTGGTCGCGGGCGCCGGTCCGGCGCTCTCCACGAACGGCTGGACGTCGCCGACGCACACCTTGCCCGCGGGCGGCAGCGTCCCGCCGACGAGGTAGCCGTCGACCGCCTTCGTCACGCACGCCGACGTGCCGTAGGCGGTGTGCCCCCAGCTGTTGCTGGACAGCAGCCGGCTGTTGGGCAGCAGCTTGCTGGACGAGACCGCGTCGTTGTAGTTCGTGGCCGGGTCGTAGTAGTTCCCCACGAACAGGACGGGGGCGTTCGTCCGCCGGTTGAAGGGACCGGTGTAGGCGTCCTCGTCGCGGACCTTCCAGGCGTCGCGAGCGCACTGGACGCTGCTCCAGCCCCACGCGCGCCCGAAGTAGGGCGCCCGCTTGTCGGACGCCGCCGTCAGCGCGGGCCAGCTCCCCGCCTTCTTCGGGTGCAGGCCGTCGGTGCAGGTGACACCGCTGAACGCCTCAAGGCCGTTGTCGTAGGGGAAGTCCTTGGCCGAGACCTTCTCCGCGGCCTCCTTGCGCCGCTCGACCTCGGCCCGGCGCGCCGCGATGCGGGAGGCGAGGGCCTTGCGCGCCCTGGCGGCCTGCGCCGCCGGCGATGCGGGCGAGGTCGCCTTCCACAGGTCGGTGATCGTGGCGTCGATGAACTCCCAGCCGCTCGGGTCGTACAGCGAGCCGAGCGTGCCCCCGACGAGGTCGGCGTAGGTGACCTTCTCGCCGTCGACGTCGGCGGGCTTCGCCTTCAGCCGCTTGGCGAGGACGTCGAAGTTCTTGACGGGATCGCCGTAGGCCGCGAACTGGCATTTCGCCTTGCCCGCCTTGCCGCAGCGGACGAGGATCTCCTTCAGCGCCTTGTAGGCGCCGTCGGCGGACCGCAGGCGGTCGTCCAGGATCTGGTTCGCGGTCTTGGCGGTGCCGGCCCAGGAGACCGGGTTGAGGACGCCGTCCACGACCAGGGCCCGCAGCCGGTCGGGGAACATGTTCGCGTAGTACTGCCCGAGTGCCGTGCCGTAGCTGAAGCCCAGGTAGGACAGCTTCTTGTCGCCGACCGCACGGCGCAGGACGTCCATGTCGCGCGCCGCCTCGGCGGTGGACATCGCACCCGCGAGCTTCTTCCCTGTCGTCGAGCAGCCCTTGCCGACCGCCTTCGCCGACTTGACGTAGGCGGCCTCCTGCTTCGCGCCGACCGGGAACGCCACGTCCATCCCCGAAAGCGCGAGCGTCTGGTCCCTGGTGGACTTGAAGCACGCGACGTTGGAGCTGAAGCCGATGCCGCGCGGATCGAAGCCGACGACGTCGAAGCGGTCGAGGACGTCCTTCCCGAAGATGTAGGGCGCCTGGTAGGCGAGGGCGGTGCCCTGGCCGCCGGGTCCGCCCGGGTTGACGAACAGGCTGCCGATCCGCTTCTCGGCGTTGCGCGCCTTCACCCGCAGGAGGGCGATCTCGGTGGTCGCGCCCTTCGGATCGTCGTAGTCCAGGGGCAGCCGGACGGTCGCGCATTCGGCGTAGTCGTAGCACTTGTACCAGGCGAGCTTCGGAGCGGGCACACGGTCGGCGCGCGCCTTCTCGACCGGGCTCGTCGTGTCGCCCGGGGCGGCCAGAGCGGTGACCGCCAAGGCCGGCACGAGCGCCGCACCGGCCACGCCCGCCGCGAGAATCCTGTGTCCGAGACGCATGAGGTTCCCTTCGTGGGGATCGATGCCTCTCCCGCGCATTCGCACGGATTGGTCCGCTGATTCTCGAATGCGCCGCCTGCCCCCGTGATCCACCGCCGGACCCGACCTCCGCTTCAGAAGATCACCCCGAGGACCGATTGACGCTCGCCTCCGGGGGCGTACCGCCAGGCGGGACGGAAGGCCTCTCCTCCGCAGGACGCCCGCACCCACCCCTCACCCGAACACAGCGTGGGGCAAAAACGATCTTTTTGATGGGATCGCGACCCCTGGTGTGCTGTAATCCGGTTGGTCCGTTTCATGATCACTGCCCACGGCCGCCCCACGGCCGGGGAGGGGAGACACCATGAGCCGTCTCGTCGACCGCCTGCTGGAGCGCGTGGCCCCCAAGGCCACCGCGTCCGCCGGCTGCAGCTACACCAACTACTGCTACCGCACCCTGTACATGCGGCGCATGTGCTGCCTCGACCAGGGTTGCCAGTCCTGGGTGATCGGCGCCTGCGGATAGCCGTGAGACCCCTCGCGGGCGCCGGTGCTCCGCCGCCCGCGAGGGGTCGTCCTGTGAGGAGTGCGCATGGAACTCGTGCGGATCGGCTGCGCCTGCCTGATCGGGCTGGTCTTCGCCGTGTCGGCCGTTTCCAAGCTTCGCGACTTCGACGGCTTCGCCAGATCCGTTCCCGCGCTCGTGCCCGCGTGGCCCGGCCGCGCCCGGCTCCTGGCGATCACCACGACCGCTCTTGAGGCACTGGTGCCGCCGCTGCTGATCGCGCCGGTCACCGCCCCCTTCGGCTTCGGTCTGGCCGCCGTGCTGCTGGCCGCCTTCACCGCGGCCGTCGCGGCCGCGGTCCGGCGCGGACGCCGCACCGCCTGCCGCTGCTTCGGCCGGTCCAGCGTTCCGCTCGGTCCGCGCCATCTCGTCCGCAACGGAGCGCTGCTCACCTGCGCCGTGCTCGGCGCCCTGGCCCCAGGCGGCCTGCCGCCCGCGGGCGGCATCGCGGTGGCCGCCGCGGCCGGGCTGGCCGGAGCCGTGCTGATCGTCTTTCTCGACGACATCGTCGAGCTGTTCGCGAGGAACCCCTGATGCCCTATCTCATCGCCGCCGTCGTCCTCCTCGGGCTGCTGTCCGCGTTCAACCTCGTCCTCACGCTCACCCTGATCCGCAGGCTGCGGGAGAACGGCGCCGCGCACCCGGGCCACGGGGACCACGCGGGCCCGCCGACGGCGCTCGGGCCCGGCTCGCAGATCGGCGACTTCACCGCGACGACCACCGAGGGCGAGCCGGTCTCCCAGGCGGACCTCCCCGCCCTGGTCGCCTTCTTCTCCGCGAACTGCCCGCCCTGCCACGAGCTGGCGCCCCGCTTCGCGGAGCTCACGACGGGGCTGCCCCGGCTCGCGGTCGTGACCGGCGAGGATCCCGAGCTGGTCGCGGTCCTGTCACCGGCGGTCCGCGTCGTCGTCGAGGACTACGACGGCGCCGTGAGCGGCGCCTTCCAGAACACCTGGACGCCGGCGCTCTACATCGTCGACGGCGGGCGGCACGTGGTGGCCACGGGCGGGCGCCTGGAGGACCTGCCCCTCGAAGCCCCGGCGTGACGATGCCGGAGACGAACCGGGGGGCGGGCGCGTGAGCGGACGTCCCCCCGTCCGCGGAGTGGCCGCCGCCGGGGCCGAGGCGTCCGCGCTCATCTGGCGGTCGGCGCCCGGCGGCGTGTCCGGCTACCTGCTGACCACCCTGGCCGAGGCCGCCGCGCCGGTCGTGACCGCGTGGCTGATGAAGACGGTCGTCGACCGGCTGGCGACGTCGCAGGGTTCGGTCGCGGGCCCGGCCGCCGCCCTGGTGGCGGCGGGCCTGGCCGCCGCGGCCCTGCCCGGGATCGGCAAGTACCTGCGCGACCAGGGCGGCCGGGCCGCCGGAGTCCGCGCGACCGACCGGCTGTTCGCCGCGACCGAACGCCAGGTCGGGCTGCGCCGGTTCGAGGACCCGGTCTTCCTGGACCGGCTGCGCCTGTCGCAGGAGGCGGCCGCCGGCGCCGGGGTCCTGGTCGACGCCGTCTGCGGCACCGCGCGCGGCGCGCTGTCCCTCATCGGCTTCCTCGCCTCGCTGCTGGTGATCAGCCCGCAGATGACGGGGCTGGTGCTGCTGGCCGCCGTACCGGCGCTGATCGCCGAACTCCTGCTGTCGCGGAGCCGGGCGACCATGCAGTGGACGACCGAGCAGACCCACCGCCGCGAGTTCTTCTACAGCCGCCTGCTGACGGACGTGGAGGCGGCCACCGAGATCCGGCTGTTCGGCATCGGCGCCTTCCTGCGCGCCCGGATGATGTCCGAGCGCCGGCGCGGCAACCGGGCCGAGCAGCGGATGAGCCGGCGCGAACTGGCCGTCCAGGGCGGCCTCACCGCGCTGAGCGCCGCGGTGGCGGGCGGCGGCCTGTGGTGGGCGATCACGGCGGCACGGCACGGCACGCTCGGCGTCGGGGACATCACCATGTTCGTCGCCGCGGTCGGTGGCGTCCAGACCGCCCTGACCCTGCTGACCTCCTCCATCGCCGTCGCCCACGGCCGCCTGCTCGTGTTCACGCACTACGTCGCGGTGACCCGCGCGGAACCGGACCTGCCGAGCGCCGCGACGGGCGAGGCCCCGGAACTGCGGCGGGGCATCGAGTTCCAGGACGTGTGGTTCCGCTACAGCGACGACCATCCCTGGGTCCTGCGCGGCGTGGACCTGACGATCCCCCACGGCTGGGCCGTCGCGCTGGTCGGCCTGAACGGCGCGGGCAAGAGCACGCTGGTCAAACTGCTCTGCCGCATGTACGACCCGACGCGCGGGCGGATCCTGTGGGACGGCGTAGACCTGCGGGACATTCCGCCGCACGCGCTGCGCGAGCGCATCAGCGCGGTGTTCCAGGACCACATGAACTACGACATGACCGCGAGGGAGAACATCGCGGTCGGCGACCTCCGGGCGCTCGACCGCCCGGAGGCGGTCCAGGACGCGGCCGTCGGCGCGGGCATCCACGACAAGCTCGCCGGCCTTCCCCACGGCTACGACACCCTGCTGACCCGGATGTTCTTCTCGGAGGCCGACAAGGAGGACGCCGAGACCGGGGTGGTGCTGTCCGGCGGCCAGTGGCAGCGCCTCGCGCTGGCCCGCGCCTTCGTCCGCGACGGCCGGGACCTGATGATCCTGGACGAGCCCAGCTCCGGCCTCGACCCCGAGGCCGAGCACCAGGTCCACGCCCAGATGCGCCTCCACCGGTCCGGCCGGACCAGCCTGCTGATCTCGCATCGGCTCAGCGCCGTCCGGGACGCCGGCCTCATCGCGATCCTCGACGAAGGCCGCGTGGCCGAGCTCGGCACCCACGAGACGCTGCTGGCGGCGGACGGCCACTACGCCCGCCTGTTCCGCCTCCAGGCGGCCGGATACCAGGAGGCCCCGCAGCCCTCCGAGGGCATCGGATGACGTGGCTCGCCGCCGCGGCGGGCGTGCTCCTGGCGGTCGGCGCCCCCACCGTGTGGGTGCGCCTGCGGTACCTGGTCGCCACGGTCGACGGGCCCAGCATGGAACCGGCGCTCCGCTCCGGCGACCGGCTCCTCGTCCGGCGGACCCGGCGGGTGCGCGCGGGCCAGATCGTGGTGGTGCGGATCCAGCCGCCGACGCTGGACGCGCCGCCCCCGGACGCGGACCCCGCCCCGGACGAGGAGATTCCGGTCCTGCGGGTCCACCCGGACGGGGTCCTGCTCGTCAAGCGGGCGATCGCCGTCGCCGGTGATCCCGTCCCGGTGGACCGGGTGCCGTGCCTGCGGGAGACGCGGGAGACGACCGTGCCGCCGGGCGCCCTCGTCGTGCTGGGCGACAACGCGGCCACCAGCTGGGACTCCCGCGACTACGGTTTCGTCCGCGCCGACCAGTTCATCGGCGTGGCCGTCCGCAACCTCCCGACCCGCTGACCACGCGTCCCCCACGGGCCTTCCACCGGCCCTGACACCAGCTGGCCTACCGGGCGGGATGGGCTCTGGTCCACCACTTCGCAGACCCGGCAGGCCCCTGGTCGGTGCTTTGGTTCGTCCGGGACCCGTGTCGCCCGGTACCGGGCTCAGAAGGTCCGGTCGGTGAACCAGGTCGCCTGGCTGGAGGGATGGGTCAGGTCGAAGGTCGTGCCCGTCAGGCGCCTGTCGGAGCCCAGCGAGCCGACGTAGCGTCCCCGGGATCCGTTGGACCATCCGATGGTGAAGGAGATGCCGGTGCCCTCCACCGCTCCTTCCTCGATCGTCCCGACCGTGTCGCTGAAGGACGCGCTCCCGAAGAGCCTGCCGCCGGCGTCCTGGGTCACGTTGACCCGCGGCGCGGCCCCGTTGCTCTGGAAGAGCTGGTAGACGCCGCTCGCGTTGAAGGAGGGTGCGGCGAGCACCCTGCTCGGCGCGGAGGCCGGCGCCGCGGACGCGGCCAGGGCGGGGCCGGGGGACAGGGCCAGGCCGCCCGCCCCGACGGCGAGGGCGAGGGCGGTGGCGGTGAGCTTGGTGATCATGATGTCTCCTGTTCGATGAGGACTCCGTGCACCAGCCACGCTCGCCCCGGGCGGACCGTCGCAGTACCCCCTCGACCGAGGGGGTTGACGTGATGCGCCGACTGCTTCCGCCGGGCTTGTGTCGTTTTGTTCAGGCTTGCCGGTGAGCTGGACCCGGCCCTGCCCCGTCGTGACGGTGACGTCCCTGCCACCTGCGGGAGAGGCGGACCGGTGGGGAGGGGATACGGTTCGGCCGTCAGGTGATACTGGCCGGGTGACCGGGGTGGCGAGCGGGCCCCGCTCCGCCCTGATCGGGGCTGCGGCAGAGGCCGCCACCAACGCGGAGCTGGGCACGGCGATCTCACAGTGGGTCGGGCGGGTGGTGCCGCACGACGGGTACATGCTCGCGGCGGTGGACCCGGTCACCGGCGCCGGGTCCTTTCTCGCCAGGGAGCACGGTTACAGCCCCGCGGCCGCCCGCCGGCTGACTCTGGGCGACCCGTCGGAAGAAGACCCTCCCGTCGCCTTCGAAACGCTGGCCGGCGGCCCGCACCGTGCGATGGTGCTCAACACCGACAGCCCTGGGCCCTGCCGCGGTCCCTCGATGCGCGCGGTGATGGCCGGTGAGGGCGTCGGCAGCGAGTTGCGGGTCGCGCTGGTCGGCGCGAGGGTCACCTGGGGCGGCCTGGTTCTGGTGCGCGCACGGGGGAGCCGGCCCTTCACGGCGTTCGAGGCGGCGCACGCCCAGCGGCTCGGCCGGGACGTCGTCGCCGCGATGAAGCGCTACGTGTCCGGCGGGCCGCTGAAACCCAGCGGTCTGGACCGGCCGCCGGGCGTGCTCGTCGTCGGAGCCGACGAGACGGTCGTGGCCGCCACCCCGTCCGCGCGCGACTGGATCGACGAGCTGGGGACCGTTCCGGCGACCGTGTCCCCCGGCGCGCTCGTCGAGCCGCACGCGCCGCTGGAGAGCACCGTCTGGAACCTCACCCAGGCGGCGCGCGGGGCGGGAGCACCCTGCCTGACCCGCGTCCCCACGCGGCGCGGATGGATCGTCATGCGCGCCCAGCCCATGACCAGCGCGGAACCGGGTGCGGTGGCGGTGACGATCCAACCGGCCACCGGCACCGATCTGCTGCCGGCGATGGCGCTGTGGCATGGCCTGTCCCCCAGGGAGAGCGCGATCGTCGGCCATGTGCTCCAGGGCATGGCCACCAAACAGATCGCCCGGCGCCTGGGGGTGTCGCCACACACCGTCAACGACCACTTCAAGTCGATCTACCGCAAGTCCGGCGTCTGCGCGCGCGAGGAACTCCTCGCCCGGTTCCTCGGCTGAAAAGGCCGCAGGAGTTCCTCTGGAAGACCTGGTGGACGCCGCTCGCGCTGAAGGCGGCCGCGCCGCGCGGGGGGCGAGCCCGCGCGGCCTGTGAGCCCGGTGATGCCGTTCTGCGCAGAGTGGCGGTTCGCATACGCCGGCGATATGTCGTGCTGTCTAAGCTTCGGGCATGCGCGTGCTGGTCGTGGAGGACGAGCCCTATCTGGCCGAGGCGGTCCGTGACGGTCTGCGGCTGGAGGCGATCGCCGCGGACATCGCCGGCGACGGCGACACCGCCCTGGAGCTGCTCGGCGTCAACTCCTACGACCTGGCGGTCCTGGACCGTGACATCCCCGGCCCGTCCGGCGACGAGGTCGCCCGGCGGATCGTCGCCTCCGGCAGCGGCATCCCGATCCTCATGCTCACCGCCGCCGACCGGATCGACGACAAGGCCTCGGGGTTCGCGCTCGGGGCCGACGACTACCTCACCAAGCCGTTCGAGCTCCGGGAGCTCGTCATGCGGCTGCGGGCGCTGGACCGCAGGCGCGCGCACGCCCGGCCCCCGGTCCGCGAGATCGCGGGCCTGCGGGTGGACCCCTTCCGCCGGGAGGTCTTCCGCGACGGGCGCTACGTGGCGCTCACCCGCAAGCAGTTCGCCGTGCTCGAAGTCCTCGTCGGCGCCGAAGGCGGGGTCGTCAGCGCCGAGGAGCTCCTGGAGCGGGCCTGGGACGCCAATGCCGACCCGTTCACCAACGCGGTCCGCATCACCGTCTCCGCCCTGCGCAAACGGCTCGGCGAACCGTGGCTCATCGCCACGGTGCCCGGCGTCGGCTACCGGATCGACACCGGCACCGACCCCGGTCGCACCGACGGCCCTCACGAGTAGGCGCCCAGGACCCGGCCGGTCCTCTCACCCGGCGGAACGCCACCAGGGCGTGGTGCCGCTCAGGTTGCGCTGGACGTTGGTGACGCAGTGGATGTCGCCGCCGGCCGTGCCGACGTAGTGCGAGTAGTCCCAGTCCTCGACCCAGTGGACGCGCACGCCGGCCCCGCGCAGCGCCTGCTCGGTGGCGCGCTGGAACACGTCCTGCCCGCCCTGCCGCGGCCCGTGCTGGGCCGGGGCCAGGTATCCGCCGGTGCCCGTGCCGACGCCGTTGGCGGCGTCCGGCAGGTACGTGACGGTCAGGTCCTTGCGCGGGTAGCCGTCGGGCAGGTCGAGCTCGGTGAACAGCGCCGGAACGCGGATGACGTCCCGTTCGGTGATCCCGGCCTTCTCGCGGAACTGCCGCAGCGCGCGGTCGACGCCCGCCGCCGCGATGCGGGTCCCGTTCACCAGTTCCGGCTTGGCGAGGGCCTGAGCGACCGTGAGGCCGGGGAACTGCGTGTTGGACGGGGCGACGCCCTCGACCAGCCGCTGCCCGCCGCCACCACCGTCGGCGACCTTCCTCAGCAGGTCCATGCCCATCCGCGGGTCCGCCACGACCATGGCCCAGCCCTTGCCCCCGCGCCTGGGGACGAAGTGGAGGAACTCGTCGATGTGGCCCACGCCGAGCCAGCTCGTGTCGACGGCGATCGGGTCCTGGTAGCCCTGCGCGTCCAGCATCCGGGTGAACGTCGCGTCGGGAGCGAACCTGCCCTCCCCGCCGTACACGATCCGCCCGGTGCGGTACTTGCCGTACGGCGGGATCGTCCCGAAGTTGCCGCTCGAACTGGCCGACCCGTAGTACAGGTTGTCGTCGGGGCGGTCGACCGCCCCGGCGTCGAACTGCTGGAGGCCCGCGACGCCCGGTCCGCGCATCATGGTGAACACCGGCCGTGACGCGTCCCGCAGCGGGCGGTCGCGGGCCGGGAAGTCGGGAGTCACGGCCGGGGACCTGAGGTTGACCGCGATGTGGTGCTCCCTGCCGTCCGGCCCCGGCATGGACGCGTAACCCGCCTTGAACATGTCGCCCATCCACTGGTCGCCCCCGGCCGGGGACTCGACGAACGGCTCGCGCAGCCCCTCGGCGTCCAGTCCGCGCCGCAGGTCGCGACGGTACGCCTCCTGCCCCTTGACGGGTTTGTCGGGCGCGGTTCCCTTCTCCAGCGTCACGGGAGCCTTCGGGTTCGCCACGACCGCGCGGTCCAGGGGCAGGAGGTCGTGCTGGAAGAGCACCGGCGCGACGCGCAGCCGGACCGTGTCGGTCCGGGTCCGGCCACCGTCGGTGACCGCCAGCGTGAGGTCGCTGAACCCGGACCAGGCGGCGGGGTCGCGGACGGCGTCGCGCGCCTCGACGGCGAGCCGCACCCCGCGGCGCAGCTCGTCCGGGCGGATCCCGCCGTCCGCGCCGAGCGCCGTGAGACGCCCGCCGCGCCGGACGAAGATCCGCACCTTGTTCCGCGACCGGGCGTCGGCCCGCAGCGTCGCCCGCGCGGAACCGGACGCGCCCGTCGCCGCCGGGATCTCCAGCGGCGCCAGGTCGGCGGCGTCGGCCGCACCGTTCACCACCGTGTCCGCCGCGTCGTGGCACGCCGCGAGCGCCGCGTCGGTGAGCCGCCCGCCCTTCCCGCCGGCCGTGGGGCAGCGGGAGGCGTCGTCGTCCAGGTTGGGCAGCATGATCGCCCCGCGGGCGGCGGTCCACGCGCCGCGCCCGGCGTCGTCGGCGGGCGACAGCCGCCCGTCGCGGTCGGTGTCGGCGCGCACCATCGCCTGGGACGACGCCCCCGCCAGGCCGGCCTCTGCCGTCGACCCGCAACCCGCGAGGCAGGCCGCCGCGGCCGCGACCAGCCCGGTTCGTACGATTCGCCTGTGATCGTTCATAGTGACGAGCCTCGCGCTGGAGACCCCGCACGGGCATCGGCCGTTCGGCAGATCTTCCTGAAGGGCGCCTCGGCCGTTCGGCAGAGCCGCCCGCGCGCCCTCACCGCCGGGGCACTGCTCGCTGCGCTCACGCCGGCCGCCGCCGCGGGCACGCCCGGCGTGGGGCCGCTGATCACTGTTCCGGCCTGGCTGACGGGCGCCGCCCTGGTCCTGATGCTCGCCTTCCCGGCCGCCCGGCCGGGAACGGTCGCGGGCGCGGCCGCGGCCGGCTCACTGGTCGCGACCCTGGCCTACCGCGGGCCGGCCGACAACCGGACGGGCGGCTGGTGGCTGGCCGAGACGGCCGCCGCGGCGGTGCTCCTCCACCTGGTGGTGCGGCGCGCGGGAACCCGTCCCGCCGTGATCGCGGGCACGGCGGCCGCCGCCGCGGTGACGCTCCTTCCGCTGCGGCTGACGCTGCACGTCGTCCCGCCCGCCGGCGCGCGCGGCGCGCTGCTCGGCTGCCTGATCTGCGGGCTCGGCGCGGCGGTGGCCGCCGGCACCGGAACGTACCTGCGGTTCCTGGACGCGCGGCGGGCCCGGTCGGTGGCCGAGGCGCGCCGCGCGCAGCGCCTCGACCTGGCGCGCGACCTGCACGACTTCGTCGCGCACGAGGTCGGCGGGATGATCGTTCAGGCACAGGCGGCCCAGATCGGCGGGGACGCCGCCGAGGCCCTCAGGCGGATCGAGGCCGCCGGGGCGCGCGCGATGGCCTCGCTGGACCGCACCGTCCACATGCTCCACGAGAACGGCCCCCGGGACGGGCCGCACGGCCTGGACGAGCTGCCCGCGCTGGTGGACCGCTTCGGCGAGTCGAGCGGGGCCCGGGTCCGGTTGGCGATGGACGCCGGCACGCCGCCCCCCGAGGTCTCGGCGACGGCGTACAGGCTGGTCGTCGAGGCCCTGACGAACGTCCGGCGGCACGCCCCGGGCGCGACCGCCGTCGACGTCGCCGTCACCGCGACCGGCCCCGCCCTGCGCGTCACCGTCACCGACGACGGCCGCGGGGGCCGTACGGGCCCGCGGCGCGAGCGGCGCCGCGGCGGCCTCGGTCTCCCCGGGATCGCCCTGCGCGTCGAGGCCCTCGGCGGCGACTTCGAGGCCGGCCCGGCGGGCGAGCGGGGCTGGCGGGTCACCGCCCTGATCCCGCTACGCTCGCCAGGATGACCATTCGGATCGTCATCGCCGACGACCAGGACGACGTCCGCGGCGGCTACCGCATCATCCTGGACGCCCAGCCCGACATGCGGGTGGTCGGGGAGGCCGCCGACGGCGCCGCCGCCGTCGAACTGGCCCGGCGGCTGCGCCCCGACGTCGTCCTCGCCGACATCCGGATGCCCCGCATGGACGGCCTGGAGGTCACCCGGCTGCTGGCCGGCCCCGGCGTCCCCGATCCGCTCAAGGTGGTCGTCGTCACCACCTTCGACCTCGACGAGTACGTGCACACCGCCCTGCGCGACGGCGCCTGCGGCTTCCTGCTGAAGCGCTCCGGCCCCGCGCTGCTGGTGGAGGGCGTCCGCGCAGCCGCGGCGGGGGACGCGCTCATCAGCCCCTCGGTCACCACCCGGCTGCTGCGCCGCTTCGCCGCTCCCCGGCCGCGCGCCGACGACGAGCGTCTCACCGGCAGGGAGTCCGAGGTCGCGACCCTCGTCGCGCGGGGCCGCACCAACGCGGAGATCGCCGCCGAGCTGTCCATCACGCCCGGCACCGCCAAGACCCACGTCGCGAGCGTCCAGCGCAAGCTCGGCGTCCGCAACCGGGTCGAGATCGCCGCCTGGGCCTGGCAGTCCGGCCTGGTCCGCCCCTGACCCGCGCGAGCGGGCCGCCCGTCACCGGTGCTCCACGACCGGGGAGTCGCGGGGCGGGGCGGGGAGCGCGGAGCCGAAGACCCAGGGAGAGGTCTCGGCGATGAAGTCGTTCGGGAAGCCGTGCGTGAACTCGGCGGCCCGGGTCAGCCGAGCGACGATCTCGGGCGGGAGGGTCAGATCGACGGCGGCGAGGTCGTCGCGCAGCTGATCACTGGTGCGTGCCCCGATGATGGGATGGACGATGGGCGAACGGCTCATCGTCCAGGCGATCGCCACCCGCGCCGGCGTGGTCCCGAGCTCGTCGGCGACCTCCCCGACGGCGCGGGCGACGGCGTGGTCGCCGTCCGGGAGCGGGGCGCCGGCGAGCCGGCCGCCGGCGGTCGCCGAGCGGGTGTACTTTCCCGACAGCACCCCGCCGGCGAGCGGGCTCCAGGCGGTGACGCCGAGTCCGAGCGTCTCGGCCATCGGCAGCAGGTCTCGTTCGATGTCGCGCTTCAGCAGGCTGTAGGGGACCTGGAGGGCGATGAACCGGCTCCAGCCGCGCCACTCGGCCAGCGTGTCGGCGCGCTCGACGACCCAGGCGGGGGCGTCGGAGATCCCCACATAGAGCACCTTGCCGGCCTGGACCGCGTCGTCGAGCGCGCGCATGGTCTCCTCGACCGGCGTGTGCCGGTCCCACATGTGCACCCAGTACACGTCGAGGTGGTCGGTGCGCAGCCGGCGCAGGCTGGTCTCCAGCGACGCGTCGACGTCCTCACCGACGCCTGGACCGCCGCCCTCTACGGGCGACCACCCGAGGAGACGACAGGCTGATCCGGGAGGGCGCTCGCCTGGGGCGCCACCGCGTCCCGACCCGGACTTTTCATCGAACACCGCCCTCGTCCTGGTGCTCCTGGTGAGCCAGATCCGCGCGCAGCTCCCCTACTGGGCCGCTATGCGCCTTGTCGACCTGGTACGGGAACTCAAAGCGGCCGGCGCGGACCTGTCCGAGGCCACACTGGCGGTCGAGCGCGCCCGCTCCGGATCGCACCTGCGCGACCGCATCGGATCGAGCCTGTTCGCGATCGCCCGCCATCTCGACCGGGCGCGGCGGGGAGACCACCCCGAGGGCGAGGTGAGCGAGGCGCTGCGGCTCGCGCGCGACGCCTCCGAACAGGTCCGGGCCATCGCGCGGGAGGGGTTCACATCCGAGCCCGCCCTCTCTGGGCGGCGACCGCCTGGCCGCGTCCCTTGATCTTTCTCTGCGGCGACGGCGGAGGCGGAGAGGAGCGTCGCGGCGGCGAGGCCGCCCCAGAGGGCGGCCGGGCCGCGGGAGGCGAGAGCGGTGATGACCGCCGGGGAGACGGCGAGGCCGAAGCCCGTGGAGAGCTGGAAGCGGGCGAGGGCGCGTCCGAGAACAGGGCCCGGGGCCAGGGCGGTGACGAGCGCGGTGGCGCTGCCCGCGTAGATGATCTCGCCGATGGCGCAGACCACGGAGACCGCGGCGACGGCCGGGGCGCTCCAGCGGGGTCCCAGCGACGCGGCGGCAAGGAAGCCGAGGTAGGACGTGGCGAGGACCACGCCGGCGAGGGCCAGCACGGTCCGCCGGGGGAAGCGGGACATCAGGACGGTGACGGGAACCTGCAGGGTGACCACCAGCATCGTGTTGGCCACGAAGATGGCCGCCGGCCACAGCGGGGACGCGTGCAACCGGGTCACCAGGACCAGAGGCAGCGCGATCTCGGGCACGTTGAGGCAGAAGACGTAGACCACGTTGGCGGCAAGCAAGGCGCGCATCCGAGGTGCGGGCCCGCCGGCCCTGTCCTCGGCCGGAACAACGGCCGGATGCGCGTGCAGGCGGACCGACCATGCCAAGGCCGCCGCAGCGAGGTAGGCGAGCCCGGTGACGGCTGCCAGCGCCCGCAGCGCGGTGGTGCCGCCCGTGAGGCACGCGGTGGCGAGGAGGGCGCCCGCGCCCAGGCCGGCGTTGCGCAGGGCGCGGCCTCCCGCGAGAGCGGCGTCGCGTTCGCGGCCGTGGGCGACGGTGGCCACGAGGGCGGCGTGGGCGGCCGGCCATGCCTGGTTGCCGATGCCGAGGAAGAGCGCCGCCGTCGCGAACAGCAAGACGTGCCCTCCGGGGGCGGCCAGCAGCAGCGCCACGCCCAGCACCCGCACCAGCATCGACGCCGCCACGACCGTGCTGCGTGCGCCACGGTCCAGCCAACGGCCCACCGCGGGCATGCACACCAGGCCCGCCACGACGCCGACCGTCATGGCGATGCCGGTGACCGACGTGGAAAGCCTCAGCACCATCACGCCATAGAGCAGCAGAAAGGGCCGCAGCAGACCGGTGCCGAGCGCGTCCACGGCCAGGGCGACGGCATAGCGGGGACCTCCGGAGGCACGGATGAGGGCGTGCGGCTTGATCCTGGTGGTGGTCGCCATGGCGTCAACGGTGCGACCGGCCGCCGGGCCGGCCATGCCGGTTGACGAACACCGTCAACCGGGACGGTCGCCGGCCGTCCGACCGGCGAGGATGGGGGGATGACGCTGAGGATCGACATCAGCGGCGCGCCGTCCGGGCGGCTGCGGTTCGCCGCCTCCCCGCTGGCCGAGCTGACCGCGATGCTGCACGTGCTGGCCGAACCGGGGCATCACCCGCAGCTCGCCGCCTGGGCCGGGGGCGTCTGGGCCGGGCTGCGCCCGGAGCTGGCCGAGCGGCTCAGGGAGGCGGAGTTCCTCTGGCGTTCCTCACGAGCCGACTTCCTCGTCCCCGCTCGTCCCCGGCCGACCCTCGCCGAGGAGTTGGACGAGGTGGACCGGATCGACGACGAGACCTATGTGACCGCCGCGCTCATCACCACGTGCGGCAGCAACCGGGTCCACTTCGCCGCGCCGTCGCCGCTCGCCGACGCGGCGGCGCGCGAGCGGGCCCTGGACCTGGCCCAGGCCCGCGGCGCGCTCCAGGAGGCGTTCGCGGAACGGCTTCTCGCGGACCCGGCCGTCGTGCGGGCCCGAGTGCGTCACACCCTCGAACAGTGCGCCGAGGCCTTCTTCGACACCGCCTGGACGGGCGTCGCCGCGCAACTGGCCACCGACCTGCGGCTGAAGAACGACCTGCTGAAGCGCCAGGGCATCGGGGCGGCGCTCGCGTCGGTCTCCAGCGCCGTGACCCTGGCGCCGGACGGCGACAGCATCGTCGTGGACAAGCTGCAGGACAGTGCGACCACCGCCCGCGGCACCGGGGTCGCCTTCATCCCCAGCGTCTTCGGCCGCCCGCACCTGGTGGCGGTCCACGCGCCCGGATGGCGGCCGGTGGTGCAGTACCCCGTCGCCGAGGCGGGTCCCTCAGAGCCGGTGTCGCTGGAAACGGTCACGCTACGGCTGGAGGCGCTCGCGCATCCGGTCCGGCTGCGGCTGCTGCGCACCCTGGCCCGCGGCCCGCACACCACTGGTGAGCTGGCCCACGCCTGGGAACTCTCGCCCCCGGAGGTCTCCCGCCACCTCGCCGTCCTGCGCCGCGCGGGCCTGCTCACCTCCCGGCGGCACGGGCGCTACGTCCACTACACCGCCAATCTGACCGATCTGACGGCGCTGGGGCCCGACCTGCTGGCGGCCGTACTGCGCTGAGCGGCTTCGGCCCGACGCTGCTCCGCGGGCGGCGCGGCGGCCGCCCGAGGGTCAACTGACACGGCGGTATCAGCGGATACGGCGGTATCAGCGGACACGGCGGTAGCGGATGTGGGTGGTCAGCGGGGAGTGGAGCACCTCGGCGGGCTCGAAGTCGAAGTCGACCCCGTCGAAGATCCGCTCGCCCGAACCGAGCAGAACGGGCGCGATGTCGAGGGTGAGTTCGTCGATCACCCCGGCCGCCAGTGCCTGCCGGACGGTCGAGGCACCGCCGGCGATGTCCACGCCCCTGCCGCCCGCGGCCTCGCACGCCGCGGAGTAGGCCGCGTCGAAGCCGTCGGTGACGAAGTGGAACGTCGTCCCCCCGGCCATCGGGATCGGATCATGGCGGTGGTGGGTCAGCACGAACACCGGCGCGTGATAGGGCGGTTCGGGGCCCCACCAGCCCGACCAGTCCTCATCCCAGTCCCCGCGGATCGGGCCGAACATGTTGCGGCCCATGACGTACGCGCCCCTCGGGCGCATCAGCCACTCGTTCGCGATCTTGTCCGCATCGTTGGCCCGCGGGTCGCCGATGTGCCAGCCGTGCAGCTCCCGCCCCCGCATTCCCAGAGGGGCCTCACGGCTCTGGTCGGGTCCGGCGACGAAGCCGTCCAGCGAGATCGACATATGGCAGGTGGTATCCGACACCATGAACTCCATCCAGTGGTTCTGCGACGGGGAACCCCGGGGCATCAGCCCTGGGCTCCCTGCCGAAGGATCTCGGTGACATAAGCGGCCAGGTTGCCCAGGGTCTGCCGGCCGGCCTCGATCGCGTGGTACTTCTCGGCCGCCTCGTCGCGCAACTCCTTGGTGGGGAACACCGTGCGCATCTCGACCCGGGTCGCCGCACCGTCGGGCGCGAACGTCAGGACCGTCTCGAACGCGTTCGGGTCGTCGCGGGACTCGCCGTGCAGCAGCGCGATCCGCTCCGGCGGGGCGATCTCGGTCCAGGAGATCCACTCCTGGTAGTCCGTCCCGTCCGGTCCGTGCATCACGAACTCCCACTCCCCGCCGACGCGGAACTCGAACGCCCGCGTGGTGGTGGTGAACCCCTCCGGCCCCCACCACCGCGACAGGTGCCGCACCTCGGTGAACGCCTCGAACACCAGCTCCCGTCGGGCGTCGATGACGCGGGTGATGACGATCTCGCGGTCGGCCGTCGCGGACTGCGCCGGCACCCCTCGTCCCATCGCGCTCATCAGCTACTCCTCTTCCCGCCTTGCCTGCTTCAGGTCCTGCACGTACGCGTCCAGCCGGTCGAAACTCCCGTTCCAGAACCGCTCGAACCCGCCCGTCCACTCATGGATCGGCCGCAGCCCACGGGCGTCCAGGCCGTAGAGGCGCTGCTTGCCCGCCCTGCGGTCCCGCACCAGCCCGACCTCCCGGAGCACCCGCAGGTGCTTGGACGCCCCCGGCTGGGTCATTCCCAGCTCCCGGGCCAACTCGGTCACCGACCGCTCACCCGTCCGCAGCAGCGCCAGAATCTCCCGGCGCTGCGGCTCGGCGATCGCGTTGAAGACGTCCGACGTCGTCGCTGCCCGTGCCATGACGTCATCATATGCCTATATCGGCATACATCAAGCGTCGCGCTCAGGGAGGTGCCATCGCCGCAACTTGTCGGGATTCAGCGTGATCCAGATGGCGGTGACCGCCGTGCCCGCGGTGCTCACGTTCGCCACCGCAACGGCGCGGCTCGTCCGGTGCAGGAGGAGTCCCGCGCGGCCGTTGACGGACCGGACCGTCACGACGGTGCGGGGCCGCCCGGCCAGCAGGGCCGTCATGAAGTCGGCGACGGCGTCCGCGCCGTGCGTCGGGTGCGCCGGGGCGCGTACCTTGCCGCCACCGTCACTGACCACCATCGCGTCGCCGGCCAGGACGGTCTTCAGCGCCGCGGTGTCGCCGGCGCCGCAGGCGGCGGCGAACCGGCGGACCACACGGTCGTGCCGCGCGAGCAGCGCCTCGTCGGAGCGGTCCCCCTGGGGGTGGCGCCGCAGCCAGGCGGCGACGGGATCGCTCGCGGTCCCCGGCTCGGGCCGGCGGGCCGCGTCCGCGCGCCCCGCCACACCACCGCGGTCGCCACGGCCACCGGCGAGGAGGTCCAAGCAGATGCCGCCCGCCACCCGTGTCAACCACGCCCGGGGCACCGCAATGGCCGCACGCTCGCCGTCGTCGAGCGCGTACCAGCGGCGGTACGTCTCGTGGACGATCCGGTCGGCGGTGTCCGGGCCGAACATCCACTCGGCGATGTCCAGCAGGTGCCGCCGCTCGTCGAGCATCTCCGCCAGCGACACGAAGCCGCCCGGACCGGTCATCCGCACGTTCGCCCCCACTTCGCTCGGGCGCCGGCGAGGACGTCGCCGGCCGAGCCGTCGCCAGTCAAGACAGGACGGCGGCTCCCGTTGTGACCGGCCGCCCGCGCGGCCGGTCAGACACCCCATGTCGTTTGATGTCAAGCGGCATGGAGGTGTGCGTGGTGCGACCAGGCGGTCGCTTCGTCGTAGAGGGTGCGGGTCTTGAGGCATCCGTGGAGGATGCCGACGAGGCGGTTGCCGAGCTGGCGCAGGGCGGGGTTGTAGCCGGTCTCGCGGGCGCGCTGTTTGTCGTAGTAGCGGCGGGCGCCGGGCGAGGCGCGCAGGGCTGAGAACGCCTGGGTCTGCAGCGCGTCGGCGAGGCGGTTGTTGCGGACGTAGCGGGCCTGGACGGTGTGGCTCTTGCCGGAGGCCCGGGTGATGGGGCTGGTGCCGGCGTAGTTCTTGCGGGCTTTGGCGGATGCGTAGCGGGTGGGGTCGTCTCCGAACTCGGCGAGCACCCGGGCGCCGGTGATCTCCGCGATGCCGGGCATCGAGAGGTAGATCTCAGCGTCCGGGTGCGTTCGAAAATGGGCCTTCACCTGCTCCTCCATTGCGGCTATCTGCTCGTTCAGCGCGATGATCAGATGGGCGTGGGCGGTGGCGGTGGCCGCGTAAGCGGCGGTGACCGGCTCGGGCAGGCCGAGCTGCCGTTGGCGCAGCGCGGTCTGGATCGTGGCCGCTTTGGCGTCCCGGTTGCGTCGGCGGGCGCGGGCCAGGACGGCCGTGATCTGGGTGCGGGTCAGCTTCGCCCCGGCTGCCGGGGCGGGCGCCTTGATCAGCAGTTCCAGTGCGTCCGTGCTGGTCAGGGCCAGGTCGGCGTAGGCGTTCAGGGCAGCGGGGAAGTACTCCCGCAGCGTGCTGCGCAGCCGCTGGAAGGCGCGGGTGCGTTCCCAGATCAGGGTCTGGTGGGCGCGGGCGACGACCTTGACGGCCTGGGCCTGGGCGCTGTCCCCGGCCACCGGCCGCAGTTGGGCCCGGTCGATGCGGACCATGTCGGCCAGCGCGTGTGCGTCGCCCTTGTCGCTTTTGGCGCCGGAGGAGGCGTACCGCTCCTTGAACCGGGCCACCTGCCGGGGATTGATCGCATAGACCTGGTAACCGGAGGCGATCAGGGCCTGCACCCATGAGCCGCGGTCGGTCTCGATCCCGACCACGACCTCGGCGGCATCAAGGTCCCCACCGCCGTGCTCGGCGACGAGCTCGTGCAGCTTGGCGATCCCCTCCACGCCCTCGGACAACCTCGCGGCGGCCAGTTTCCGGCCGGTCTCGTCCTGGACCTCGACATCGTGGTGGTCTTCGGCCCAGTCATCGCCGATCAGCAGCACTCGTCCTCCTGGTCAGGTACTTCGCTCCTTGCAGCCTGCGGAAAGCGCGGCACGCGGCCTAATGGATCCAGTGCTCACACCCCACTGGGCGGGCACGCCACCCCATCAGCGGTCTGGCCTCCCGGCCGACCAGCAGGGGCACGGTCTGACCTCAGAAGTCGGACGGCTTCCGGCGGCGGGAGTGCTCACCTGCTGGCGGCTACGGCTACCGAGTCTCTACGACCCGGCAGCTCCCATTAGGCGGCGGCGATCTTGTCCGGGTTCATCATCCACAGGACCCGGCCGATGCCGCGCTCGGAGGCATCGACGGTCAGGACGGCGAAGGTCTCGCCGTCGCGCCGCAGCAGCGCGGCCGCCTGCCCGTTGACGGTGGCCCATTCCACGTCGACGCCCTCCCAGAAGCGGTCCGCGAACGCCCTGACGTACTTGGCGACCCGGACCGCGCCCACCACCGGGAAGCGGGACGCCCGGACCGCGCCGCCGCCATCGGAGTAGCTGACCGCGTCCGCCGCGAGGATTTCCTCCAGGGCGGCGAGGTCGCCGGCGCGGGCGGCGGCGACGAAGGCGGTCAGCAGCCTGCGCTGCTCGGCCCCGGTCACCGGCGCCCGCCGCTCGGAACGCAGGTGCTTGCGGGCCCTGCTGACGAGCTGCCGGGCAGCCGCCTCGCCGACCTGCACGATGGCGGCGATCTGCGGATACGGGTAGTCGAACGCCTCCCGCAGGACGTAGGCGGCGCGCTCGGTGGGCGAGAGCCGCTCCAGCAGCATCAGAACCGCGAGGTTGAGCGCTTCGCCCCGTTCGGCGCCGAGGTGGGGGTCGGCGCCGGTGTCGACGGGTTCGGGCAGCCAGGGGCCGACGTAGGTCTCCCGGCGGACCCGGGCGGACTGCAGGACGTTGATCGCCAGCCGCGTGGTCGTCGTCGCCAGGAACGCCGCGGGGTCGGCCACGGCGGCGCGGTCGTAGGTCTGCCAGCGCAGCCAGACGTCCTGCACCAGATCCTCGGCCTCGGCGACGCTGCCCAGCATCCGGTACGCGATGCCGAACAGGCGCGGCCGCACCCCGGCGAAGACCGCGGCGGCACGGCCGAGATCGTCCGGAGGCTCGGCCCCCGACCCGCTCCCCGAGCCCGGACCGTGCGCCGCCCCCGAGTCGTCCGCCACCATGATCGCCCCCATTCCGGATCGCGGGCCGGTCCGGTCGCCCCCGCCCTCGCACAGCTCGGACAAGCGAGGCCCGTGTCCTGTGACAACCGGCGCCGAAGACCTCGTGCACGCGGTCGAGCGTACGCCGGGCCATGACGGTCCTTCCCGCAAATCCCGCGGCCATGAGGGCGGCCTCCTCGGCGTCGGGACCGGCGCAGAACTGGTGACGGCACTTCTCCTCGTCGCACCGGAACTCGTTGTCGCCGGACGTGACCGGGGAGGCGGCGTCACCCGCCAGGTCGCGCAGCGGGTTGTCGGGTGACGGCGCGGGGTCCGCGACCGTCCAGGCGCCGGATGATGCGGTTCCAGCTTGGGGATTCGGCGAACGCGCCGTGGACCAGGACGACGACGGGCTTCTCGGTGGTCATGTGCTGTGTGCCGCGGGCTCCGGGACATGCTTGCTCATGGCGTCCTTCCCTTTTCCGCCGTCGTGGTGGCACCGGCCGGGCGGGATGCCGGGCCGGCCGCTTCCTCGCGGAAGTCGATCTTGCGGTGGGTCCCGTCGCAGAGCGGCTTGCCGGAGGAGTGCCCGCAACGGCACAGGGTCATGCGGCTGCGGGTCTCCAGGGGCCGCCCGTCGGCGCGGTGGACCGGCACGCCGCCGGTGACCCACAGCGCGCTGGCCAGGCCGTCCTCCTCTTCGAGGACCGAGATGGCGGGCGGGAGGTCGGGCTCGACGGTCTCGCCGCCGCGCCGCAGGGCGTAGCTGTAGGAGCCGGACGGGCAGTGCTCGATCCGCCCCATGACGTTGGAGCGGACGTCGCTGTCGCCGGTCTCGGCGAGCATCTCCGCGATCGGCCGGGTGCGCCCGATGCAGAACGCGGCGTGGATGCACAGCTCGCCCACGCGCTGCGCCGAGATGTCCACCCCGTCGTGCACGTGCTGCAGTTCCTCGTACGGACGGACGTCGGCGTTCTCGGTGCCGTCGAACCCGACCCGGCCGTGCGTCCCGTCGCAGAACGGCTTGGACCCCGAACGGCCGCAGCGGCACAGCGCGTAGGCGGGTTCGGTCGGCAGGGCGTCGCCGGTCTGCCAGGTCAGCGCGTTGCCATCGGCAGAGACGATCTTGCGTTTGCGGCGGAGCGGGACGCCGCCGTGGACGAGGTAGGGGCCGTCGGGGAGCACGGTGATCCGCTGCGGCTCGTCGCCGGCGGTCCATCCGCGCTCCTCCGGCGGGACGTACTCGAACGTGGGGCCGGCCGTGGTGCCGTCGCCGTCGGGCGTCCGCATCAGCGTCTGGGCCTGCGCCCTGAGCTTGTACATCGTGGCGACGGCGACCGCGAGCAGCCGCGGGCTGCCGTTGAACGCCTGCTCCAGCAGGTGCAGGAGAGTGCAGTACGTCCGGTTGAACTCCTCCTGGGCGGTACGGATCGCGCTGCCCGGCGCGTGGTCGGCGATCTTCGGGTTGGGCCGCATCGGCAGGACGCCGGCGAAGTCCACCCCGATCGGCTCGCCGGTCGGCCCGGACCGCGGGGTGTCGCCGCGGCGGTAGCGGCGGCCGGTCCGCAGCTCGTGGAAGCGGTAGTAGTGGGCGACCTCGTCCCGGTCGGGGTGCTGGACGTCGGGGTCGCCGTCCCAGACCGCGCCGCGGGACGTGCCCTCCCCTTCCTCGACGATCTCCTCCAGCGCGGCCAGCGCCGAGGCCAGGTCGGTGACCGCGATCATCCGTCCGGCGGTGTGCCGGAAATGCCCGGCGTGGACCTGGCGAGCGGGATCGCCGGTGAAGACCTCCGCCTCGCCGAGCCGCTCGCACAGTCCGCGCAGCCCGGCCTCGATCGCCTCGTAGAACTGGCCGATCGTCTCGTAACCGTCGCCCTCGGCGGGGGCACCGGGCGGCGCCGGCTTCTCCAGGCGCAGGAACATGCCGAGCGCCTCGTCGCCGAACGGGAGCAGCGACAGCTCCAGCGACGGGTCGGCGTGCGGCAGCCGCCGGGGATGCGGCGGCAGCAGCTCCGGGGCGTCCAGCCGCGGGCTCCCGCCGACGGCGTTGAGCAGGTTCGCGGCCAGCGTCAGGTGCAGCATCTCCTCGACGAAAACGCCCGCCACCGCCTCGACGGCCTCGGGGTTGCGCTCCGGGTCGAGCGAGTAGAGCGCGCACAGGTACGGCGGCAGGGTCGCGTGCTCCAGCTCTATCGCCCACTGCAGGTGCTCGCGGAGATCGTCGATCGCGGCGATCCCGGTCGACGGGTCGGGAACGGGGGCATGCCGCCGCCCGGCCGGGTGGTTCATGGGTGTCTCGCTTCGGATGTCGTGGGGTGGGCAGGGATCAGGCACCTTCGCCGGGACGGTGCCCGCGGGACCGGGGGGCGGCCAGTTCCTCGGCCGCGCCGAGCAGGTTGCGGAGCCCGACCTCCTCGGCCTCGGCTTCGGCCGGGTCGAACAGCCACGCGGAGGCCGGCTGCGCCGCGACCCGCGCCGGGTCGCTCGCCTCGGCCAGGTCCAGTTCGGCCTCGACCTCCGCCTCGAACTCGATCTCGAACCCGTCGCCGGCCGGGATGCTCATCAGTCCTCCACACACGGATCGTTCGGATGGCCCGCCCGGCCGGACGCCTGGTCGCGTGGACCGGCTGCACGGAGATCTGCCCGGAAGCGACCAGGCGGGTGAGACTCTCGCTCTGGCGGACCGCCAGAGCAGGGGCGCGGTCGACCCGGGCCTCGGCTCGGCGGTGCGAACGGCGGTCACCTGACGGGGTTCGCGGCCAGCCAGGCGGCGTACGTGATCTCGCCCAGGGTCGCGGCGCCCTCGTCCGGGACGAGGTCGCGCTCGTGCATCTCGGCGCCGAAGTAGTGCGCGTGCGGGTCGGTGACCACCTCACGCGGGTCGCCCCACGCGGCCAGCGCCTTGCGGAAGAACACGTCCATCCGGGACGCCTCGGGGCCGGCGATCTGGATCCGGCCGTTCAGCGGCGCGCCCGCCGCGGTCCGCGCGACCGTCCGGGACACCTCCTCGCCCGCGATGGGCTGGAACAGCACCGGCGGCATCGGGACCGTGCCGCCGCCGGCGGCGGCCTCGTCGGCGATCCTGCGCCCGAACTCGAAGAACTGCGTCGCGTGCACGAGCGAGAACGGGATCGGCGATTCCCCGATCAGCTTCTCCTGCGCGAGCTTCGCCCGGAAGTAGCCGATGTCGGGCCGCCGGTCGGTGTTCACGATCGTCAGCGCGACGTGGTGGCCCACGCCGGCCTTCTTCTCCGCCTCCAGCAGGTTGCCGGTCGAGGTCGTGAAGAAGTCCAGCACCGCCTCGTCCTCGAAGGACGGGGAGTTGGACACGTCGACCACCGCGGAGGCGCCCTCCAGCACCTCGGCCAGCCCCTCGCCCGTGAGCGCGTTCACGCCCGTGTTCGGCGCGGCCGGCACCGCCTCGTGCCCGTGCTGCCGGAGCATCTCCACGGCCTTCGAACCGATCAGGCCGGTGCCGCCGATGACCACGATCTTCATGAGTACCCTTCCCGTCCGCCGGGCCGTCGGTCACCGCCCGGTCGCCAGCTAAGACAGGCCACCCGTCCGAGCTGTGACAGCCCGGGCGAAAGTTTCCGGGAAGCGGTCGGATCGGGCCCCGCCCGTCACAAACACGAGCGCTGTCCTGTCCTTGCAGCAGGACGAGCCCATGCGACGACGGGAGCGAGACCGTGCCGCCAGCAGACACCGGGTGCCGGATCCGGATCCGGATGACCGCGCGCGCGGTCGACGAGGCGCACCGCGCCTCGAGCCAGCTAGAACTCTTGTTCGACCTCGCCTTCGTGGTCGCGGTCGCCGCCGTCACCACCGAGTTCGCCCATCACATCGCCGACGGACGCGCCCTGTCCGGGCTCGTCCCGTTCCTCCAGGTCTTCTTCGCGGTCTGGTGGGCGTGGATGAACTTCACCTGGTTCGCGTCGTCGTACGACACCGATGACGTGCCCTACCGGCTGCTGACCATGGCGCAGATGGCGGGCGTCCTGGTCCTCGCCGCGGGCGTGCCCGCCGCGGCGGGCCACTCCGACTACCGCGCCGTCGCGATCGGCTACCTCGTCATGCGCGTCGCCCTCGTCGTGCAGTGGCTGCGGGCCGGCGCCGAGGACCCGGCGGGCCGCCGCACCGCGCTGCGCTACGCCCTCGGCATCTCCGTCGCACAAGCCGGCTGGATCCTCTGGCTCGTCGCGGCGGAGGCGGGCGCCCTGCCTTCACCGGCCCAGGTCCCGTGCTTCGTCGCCCTGGCCCTGCTGGAACTCGCGGTGCCGCGGTGGGCGGAGCGGGCCGGCCCCACGAACTGGCACCCGCACCACATCGCCGAACGCTACGGCCTGTTCACGATCATCCTCTTCGGGGAGAGCGTCCTCGCCGTGTCCAGGGCGGTGGCCGGGGCGCTCGACAAAGCCGAGGTCAGCGGCGGGCTCGTCGCCATCGCCGGTTCCGGCCTCGCCCTGCTGTTCGCGCTCTGGTGGCTCTACTTCCTCGTCCCCGTGGGCACGGGCCTCAGCGACCGCCGCCACCTGTCCTACCGGTGGGGCTACGGCCACTACGGCATCTACGCGAGCCTCACCGCGCTCGGCGCCGGCCTCGATGTCGCCGTCGAACAGACCGCACACGACCTCAGGGCGTCACCTCTCGCCGTCTGCTACGCCGTGGCGATCCCGGCCGCGCTGTTCGTCCTGCTGCTTTGGACGGTCCACATGCCCATCCTGGGCGCGCCCGTCCTGCGTCCCACGCTGGTGCTGGGCGGAGCCGCCGCCGTCCTCCTCCTGCCCCCGGCGGAGGCCCGGACCGGAGTGGTCACGGTCGTCGCGTCGATCACGGCCGTCTGCGTCGCGATGACCATCCTCACCCTCATCCAGAACAGGGACACCTCGCCAGAACGGAACACGCTGGTCCCGGATACGCCGTAGCCCCCGACCGCCCACTGCCCACGATGCGGACGGTCATCACGCCCCCTCCACTCGACAGTGGAATGAAGCGTTCCGTTCCGTTAGAGTGAGAGCAGAACGTTCCGTTCCACATAGTTAGGGGTTCGATCATGACCTTCCTCGTCGCAGGTGCCACCGGGACCGTCGGCCGTTTCGTCGTCGAGGAGCTCCGCGCGGCGGGGCAGCCGGTTCGCGCCCTGACCAGGAACCCCGCCAAGGCCGCCGTCCCCGAGGGTGTCGAGGTCGTCGCCGGCGACCTCGCCGACCTCGACTCACTGGCCGGCGTCTTCGACGGCGTCGAGGCCGCGCACCTGATCAACTTCGCGGGTGACGACTACACGCCGCTGCCCGACGGCGCCGGTCTGGTGAAGCTGGCCGCCGAGGCGGGCGTACGGCGGATCACGGTGCTCGGCGGGCGCGCGGACGGTGAGCTGGAGCAGGCTCTGGCCGCCACCGACATCGAGTGGACGCTGCTCGAACCGGTCGAGTTCATGTCCAACACGCTGCGCTGGTGGGCACAGACGATCAGGGCCGAGGGCGTCATCAAGGAGCCGTTCGGCGACCGGCTCAGCGCACTGGTGCACGAGCGCGACATCGCCGCCGTGGCCGCCGCGGTGCTGGTCGAGGGCGGGCATGACGGCGAGACCCTCACCATCACCGGCCCCGAGGTGATCACGCTCAGGGACAAGGTCGCGATCCTGAGCGCGGCCATCGGCGCGGACGTGGGTTTCGTGGAGCTGACCGTGGACCAGGCGCGCGCCAAGTGGCGCGGCGACGGCATGGGCGAGGAGACCATCGAGTTCCTCGTCAACGCGCTGGGGAACACGCCAGAGGTCGGCTACACCGTGGTCCCGACCGTCAAGGAGATCACCGGCCGCGACGCGCGCAGCTTCGCCCAGTGGTCCGCCGAGAACGCCGCCGCGTTCCGCTCCTGATCGGTGACCACCAGGGGAAGGCGGCGGGACGGGCGCGCAGCGTCCGTCCCGCCGCCTTTCGCCCCCCAAGGGCTGGCAGCCTCGGTGCTCACCTCCCGGGCCGCCGCCGGCACCTCGAATTCGTGGATGTCCCGGACACAGGACTCGACCTTGTTGGTCGCGGCCGTGACCCGGCCGCGAAGCTGCGGGTCCGCCGGATACCTCAGCAGGGCGACCGTCCGTACGGAGCGGCCGACCTCGCGGAACACCTTGTGGATGCGGTGAGGTTGTGTTGGGGGCGTTGATCCGTGCCGATCCGGTGGTTCCCGTTATGGTTCTTCGGTGATCGACGACGACGGTGAGTTCCCGGTCGCCCAGGCCGAGTTGGTTGCCGTGACCGCTGTGCCGGTGGTCGATCCGGTCGGCCGTTGGAGCGGCGGCGGCTGGATCGCGTCCGGCGTGGACGGCGAGGTCTTCGTGTTCGACCGCAGCTTGCAGGTGGTGGAGCGGTTTGCGGTGCCGGATGAGTTGCCGTGGCCGTCCCGGGGTGATCTGTTGGCGCCCAGCCGGTACCGCGTCGACGTGAGCCCGGACGCGCGGTGGGCGGTGTTCGCCGGGTTCGACCGCACGGTCGTCGTCGACCCCGCAGGGCGGGTTGCGTGGCGCAACGAACACCCCTCCTTCCGTGACGAGGATGGCGACGAGGTGCTGGCCGCGGCGGTGTTCCGGCCCGACGGGGGTGCGTTGTGGGGCTACGCCCGCTCCACGGAGCCCACGCCGGCCACCACAGACGGTAAGCCGGCCGCCGTGGTGCGGCACGTCGTCAGCACCGGTGACTGGCGGCTCACCGCGACCGTCGCGTCGATTTACCAGGGCCTGCCCACCAATGATCCCCTGGTGCATCCGGGCGGCAACGTTGTCGGGTTCAACAACGATGACGGATGTTGGGTGCACTGCGACGACGATTCCGAGACGGTCCTGCTAACCGGCTCCTGGTATCCACTGGGGTTCTCCCCCGATGCCACGCGGTGGGTGGGCGCCACCGACGGTAGGCCGGTCGTGGGCGACGTGGCCGGCGACTTCAACGGTGCGCTCACCGAGCCCGATTTCGCCCCCTTCCCACTCAGGGAGGACGAGGACGAGGATGACGAAGAGGAAATCGACGCGGCGCACTTCGTCACACCGCGACTCGTAGCGGTCTTAGGAGCCCGGTCCCTGAACCCGCATCATGTGCTCAGCAACGCCACCACACTGGAGCCGGTGGCATGCCTCGCCTTCCTCGACAATGAAGACAACGGGGATAACGGCGACCTGGGCAGCCTGGCCGGCAGCGACGGCGACGGCACGTGGGTCATGTCCAGCGTCGGCTTCGATAGCTCGTGGCGGGTTCGCCCCGGTCGGCTGCGCCGCTGGACTGCGGCACTTTCCTGAACCTGGCCGTAGTCAGCCGGGGCTGACCACGTACCAGGACGGCACCATCCGGCTTTGGGACCTGGACGTGGGCGTCGCCGAGCAGCGGCCCGATCCGCGCCGGGTACCGTCGTCGTCCTGCGCGGCGGCACCAGACGGCTCGTGGCTCGCACGAGGGCGACCGCCCACCGCGACGCCGTCCTGATCTGGGAGGTGGATACCGGCCGGATGCCGCGCTGCGTCGTCGCCCCGGACGCAAGCCGGCTCGCCTGCAGCGGCCTGGACGGCGCGGTCATCCACGATCTGCGCACCGGCACAAACCGGGAAGTCGACGGCTCCAGCCGCCTGCTCGTTGTTCCTCGCGCCCCGGTGTCCTCGTGGGTGAGTTCACCGGGGCGCGAGGAACACTGGAAAACCGGACGTGCCGATGACGAGGATGTGCGTCGTTCGCCGACCACCCATGGCAGCTGCGGTTCCATGGTGACCATGATGCGAAAGAGGTCATCGATCGCCGTCGTCGCCGTTGTTGTCGCTGTCATTTTCGCCGCTCTACCGTCGTGTTCCTCGGATTCTTCGAACGGGTCTCCCGCCACGGGCCGTCCCGCCAGGTCAGGCTCCGGGTCGCCGGCGCCCGAGCCCACGCCGACCGGGCCGTGCGCTGACGGGACGTGTGAAATCAAGGTCGCCGTGGGGGACGTCGTGCCAGTGCCGGGAAAGTACGGCCTCGGCCCGATCGAGGTGACGGCGATCACCGGCCGCTCCGTCGAGATGGTCGCGCCGCTGACGGGGTCGGGCTACAGCATTTCGGGCTGCTCCGGCGGCGGCAGCGTTTCGTCGCAGGGCGGCGGCATCCGGCTGAGCTGCGACAAAGGAACCGCCGCGACCATCAACAACACCATGAGCCTGGAAGTCGTCAAGATCCTCGACACCGCCGCCGTCCTCCGCATCCAACCCGCCCGGTGAACGCTAGAACCAGGTCTGGAACCAGTTCACACCCGATCGACGCAGCCAGATACAACCAGCCACCATGCCCGCACCTATCAGCAGAAACAGCCCCCCGAAACTGCGGACCACCATCGGATCGTTGAACAGGGCCATCCAACAGCCCAGGCCGATGAAGGTGAGGCCGAACGCCAAGCAGGAAAGCGGGCTCATCGGGACGAACATCAACTCAGTATCGCCCTGACGGCCCCGGCCGTCTGCCCGCCTGCTGATCACCCCCGGTTCGGGGAGGTGTTCGAGGTCGGCGAGGGCTGTGCGGAGCGGTGGGACTTGGCGGCGGGTCTCCTGGTCGGCTCGGTCCAGGGTCGAGCCGCGGGTGTTGACCACGGCCTGGATGAGGGCGGCGTTGCTGGCGGGTGGGCGCCGCGTGGGGACGGCGGCCGCGGCGAGGTCGTGCTCGGGGGTGATGCTCCGTGCGGTGAGCTCGTCGGCGAACGCCTCGGCGGGCTCGACGGCTCCGGCGCAGCCACAGACCGCTCATGTCCGAGGGCTCAAGGCCTCGCCCTCGGATGCGCCCTGACCTGCGGTGGCTCCGATTGGACGGCGGGCGGTTTCCCGGACGCCCGTCGACACCCGTGCGGCGGGCGTCCGGAAACGAACGTTTCTCGGACACGCCCACGCCGGACACGTCGCCACCGCCACCACCACCGTCCAGACCACCGACGGCGCCCAGGCTTCCCTAACTGCGGCCTGAACGCCGACCGAAAGAAGCGGCCTCGAGGAGACAGGGCCGCTCGCGTTTCGAAGCCCTGCCGGGCCGGGCAACTAGCCGTGCTGGCGTTCTTGGACCTCCTGGCGGTTAGCCGGGGAGGTAGTCGGCGTGGGAACGCCCGTCCGGGGTGCCCGAAGCTGCGTCGTTCGAGGTCCCGATCATGAGACCCCCTTCAAGGTCCGGGTCGTGTGTGCATGCAGCCAATTGAGAACTGGCCCTCCCCCGAGGGGAAGGGCCAGTGGTGCTAGCGGACCCTCGTCAACTAGCGAGGAGGGCCCGGTGATCAACCGGGAGTCAGCCCTGGGGCGGACGCGGCGGAATCGGATACGGCCGCCCCGGAGCGGGGCCTCGCGGATCCGGCGGTGTCGACTGAAGCATGTCGTCCTTCCTTGGATCTTCTCTGTGACGTCGTACGCAGCCTTGATGCGCACGGCACCAGGTCATCGACCTTGGCAAACCAGACAGTCCTGTCGTGCGTTCGAGACGCATGCCACCTGACCCGCTCCAACGCGAGCTTGGCACCCCGACCGCTCGCGTCCAGCTGCCCACCTGCTGACCGCGACGATCCCTACCTACCTTGCACCTCGCCGGAGCTTCGGGAGTCCTGGGCCGTGTACCGGGACGCCGGCACTGCCCGGCTCCTGCCCCGGATGCTGAAGGGCCGCATCCGCGGGCCGGTGTTCGTCCCCCACCGCCGACCGGGGCCGGGGAAGGTGGTCAGCCCCCGCGACGTGTGCCCGGACACCCATATCCGCGTACCGCGGCGCTCGGTCGGCACGCCTTGGTGGGCATCGCCGCCGCAAGGGCAAGCCCGATGACGAGGGGTATCGGCGTTTCCTCTGCCCGGCCTCGGCCGGCAAGGTCCAGTGCCCCCGCAAACCCACCAGCCTGGGTGCCGACCCAGCACTTCCGCTGATCTCGATCAAGCGCCGCCCCGTCCAGGACCCACCGATCTGCCAGCAGACCTCGATCACCATCGCCCCCGAGCGCGGCGCCAAGCACTGGCAGCCCCACCCCTACGGGAGCGCCGAGTGGCAGCGGATCTACGGACGCCTGAGAAGTTCAGTCGAGGGCATCAACGGCTACGCAAAGCAGGACACCTACGAGGCCATCGAACGAGCCTCAGGACGACGCATCCGCGGCATCGCCGCCCAGACGAGGCCCCTGCAACGAAGAAGACCCCGGAGCTTGCCGCTCCAGGGTCTGTTCCGTCACTGTGGGGATACGACTTCCGTCTGTACCCCGGAGTGGGCGAGGAGGGATTTGAACCCTCACATCCTTTCGGACACACGGACCTGAACCGTGCGCGTCTGCCGTTCCGCCACCCGCCCATGGGTGCCGTCCCGTTTCCGGGTGCCTGAAAAGGCTAGCACGGGGTCGAGGGTGGTTAGGTATCCAGATACGCCGAGCGAACCTTCGCACCGATACGATCGTCTACCAGTGGGGAAGGGAGGTGCCCGTGGGCGTCATTCAGCGCTTCGAGCGACGGCTTGAGGGCATGGTCGAAGGGGCCTTCGCCCGTGCCTTCAAGTCCGAGCTCCAGCCGGTCGAGGTGGCCAGTGCTGTGCAGCGCGAGATGGACGATCGGGCGGCGATCGTGGCACAGGGCCGGACGCTCGTGCCGAACGACTTCGTCGTGGAGATCTCTCAGCAGGACGGGCAGCGGCTGCAGGTGTACGCCGACAGCCTGAGCCAGGAGCTGGCGAACCTCGCGCGCGAGTACGCGAAGGAGCAGGGGTACTCCTTCGTGGGTCCGGTGCGCGTGCGGTTCGAGAACGCGGGGGACCTCGCCACGGGCATGTTCCGCATCAGGTCGGGCGTGATCCGGGGCTCGACGGTCGAGGGCGGGGAGATCCGCCGGCCGGTGAGCGACGTGCCGCAGGGCGGCCGGGGCGGGGTGTTCGGGGGACACCCGCGGCTACTGGTGACCACGGCGGTGGAGGGATCCGACACGACTCAGCGCACCTATGAGATCAACACTCCCGTGACCCTTCTGGGTCGCGGCACCGACTGCGACCTGCGTCTCGTCGATCCCGGGGTATCACGGCACCATGCCGAGATCCGCGTAGAAGGTCCCGAAATCGCTCTCGTGGATCTAGGGTCGACCAACGGCTCGTTCGTGAACGGGCAGCCGATCCGGCGGGTGACGCTGGTCGACGGCTCCCGGGTCACGATGGGCCGCACCACTCTTGTGTTCCGCCGCGATAGGGAGTAACCCCGACTCCGATGTCCCCATTCACCCTCACGCTGATCAAGCTGGCGTTCCTCGCGGTGCTGTGGCTGTTCGTCATCGCGGCCGTCGGCGTGATCAGGGCCGACCTGTTCGGCTCGAAGGCCGCGTCCAAGGCGGCCGCGCGCGCGTCCCAACCCCGTCCCCCCCGGGCGGCGAGGCAGCCGAAGCCGCCGCGGCCGCAGCGCAGCGCCCAGAACGGCGCCCCGACCAAGCTGGTGGTCGTCCAGGGCGAACGGGCCGGCACCGTCATCGACCTCACGGGGGTGCCCATCACCATCGGCCGGGCCAATGACGCCACGCTCGTCGTGACCGACGACTACGCTTCGAGCCGGCATGCCCGACTTTTCGCGCAGGACGGTCAGTGGATCGTGGAAGATCTCGGCTCGACCAATGGGACGTATCTCGGACGCACGAAGGTGAGCCGGCCGATGCCGGTTCCCCCCGGCGTTCCGGTCCGTATCGGCAAGACCGTGATCGAGCTGCGCAAATGACTCTGGGAATCCGCTACGCCGCGCGCTCCGACGTCGGCATGCTGCGCGAGGGCAACGAGGACTCGGCGTACGCGGGCGCGCACCTGCTCGCGGTGGCCGACGGGATGGGCGGGCACGTCGGCGGCGAGATCGCTAGCGCCGCGGCGATCGAGGCGCTCCGTGGGCTCGACAAGGACCTTCCCGCGACCGAGCTGCTGGCCGCGCTGGAGCACACGGTCAAGACGGCCAACGACAACCTGCACCGCATCGTGGAGTCCGACCCCGCCCTTCAGGGCATGGGGACGACGCTGACCGCGATGCTGTGGGCGGGCAACCAGGTCGCGCTGGTGCACATCGGCGACTCGCGCGCCTACCTGCTGCGCGACGGCAGCCTCTTCCAGATCACGCACGACCACACGCTGGTGCAGTCGCTGGTCGACGAGGGCCGGATCAGCCCGGACGAGGCGGCCTCGCACCCGCAGCGCTCGCTGCTGCTGCGGGCGCTGGACGGACGCGGCGAGGTCGACCCCGACCTGTCGCTGCGCGAGGCGAAGGCCGGCGACCGGTACCTGCTCTGCTCCGACGGGCTGTCGGGCGTCGTCACGGCGGAGACGATCTTCCAGGTGCTCACGGACGTCGACGATCCCGAGCAGGCCGTCCGGCAGCTGATCGACCTGGCGAACCGGGGCGGCGGCCCCGACAACATCACCTGCGTCGTCGCCGACGTGGTGGACCTGGAGCGCCAGCCGCCGACGGGCGGCCCGGGCCACGCGGTGGGCGCGGCGGCCAACGCGGCGCCGCCGGAGCCGCCGGGCGGGGGGACCGGACCGAACACGACCGTCGCCGACACCCCGGCGGGGCGGGCCGCGCAGCTGCGCGAGACCAGGCCGCAGCCGCCGGTGGCGGTGGACGAGATGCCGCCGCCTCAGGCTCCGATGCCGATGAGCGACGCGATGGGGCCCCCGCCGGCGCCGGGCGCGATGCCGCAGGCCGGGCAGATGCGGGGGCGGCGGGGCGGAACGCGGCGCTGGACGTGGCTGGTCGTCGTGGCGGGCGTGGTCGTCGTGGGCGTCGTGGCGGGCGGGTTCGTGCTGCTGCAGAACGTCCGGAACGGCTACTACATCGGCGCGAACAAGGCCGGCGAGGTCGTCCTCTACCGGGGGACGACGCAGAAGGTGCCGGGGCTCAGCCTGTCCCGCGAGGCCGCCAAGAAGGAGCAGCCGAAGCAGGCGATCCTGGTGGCCGACCTCCCGCAGGACCTCCAGCAGCAGGTCAAGGACACCTACACCGTCGACGGCCCGAAGGCGCTGAAGCAGCTGGAGAGCGCCGTCTGCAAGTACTCGCTCGTCGGGGAGGGCGGCAAGGTCGTCATGGTGAAGGGCCGGGAGCAGCAGAACTGCCGGCAGTCCTCCGTCAAGAGCAGCGACATCCGGATCGACGAGCTGCCCGCCTCGGACGTGACCGCGGTCGAGAAGGGCAGCCTCGTGTTCATCGGGCAGAAGGCGGCGCAGGCCAAGCTCGACCAGCTCGGCGCGCACCGGGAAGAGTGCAAGCAGCGCACCCCGTCCATCAAGGACTGCCCCTCCAGCGGAGGGAGCTCGTAGATGCAATCGATCGGGGAGCAGATCCGCGCCCACCTCCCGTACCAGCGGCGCAACGCCGCCTCGCTGGCGCTGCTGGCCTTCGCGATGATCCTGACGCTGTCGGCGTTCGCGGAGGTCGGTCTCGCCCGTGACGGGAACATCCCCGGCGGCCTGTTCGTGTACGGCGGCGGCCTGGCCGTGCTGGCGTTCATCGCCTACCTCATCCAGGCGAAGTTCACCCCCTACGCCGACCCGCTGCTGCTGCCGCTCGCCGTGGCGCTGAACGGCATCGGGCTGGCGATGATCTACCGCCTGGACCTCGACACCAGCCACGACCGCAAGGTCGCGGCGGCCGCGGGCAAGAAGCTGCTCCCCGACGCCGCCGACGCGCCCGGCCAGCTGATGTGGACGTTCATCGGCATCGCGCTGTTCGTCGGCGCCGTGATGATCATGCGCGACACCGACAAGCCCGACGCGCCGGTGTCGTTCACGCCGAAGACCGCGCAGCGCTACACGTACCTGATCGGGCTCACCGCGGTCGTCCTGCTGCTGCTGCCGATCGTCCCCGGCATCGGCGCGGAGATCAACGGCGCCCGGGTGTGGATCCATCTGGGCCCGTTCTCGGTGCAGCCGGGCGAGTTCGCGAAGCTGCTGCTGGTGGTCTTCTTCGCCGGGTACCTGGTGAACAAGCGGCAGGCGATGTCGCTGATCGGCAAGAAGGTCGGCCCGATCAGCCTGCCCCGGGCCCGCGACCTCGGCCCGATCATGGTGATCTGGTTCTTCTGCCTCGGCGTCCTGTTCATGCAGAAGGACCTCGGCACCGCGCTGCTGTTCTTCGGCCTGTTCGTCTCGATGCTGTACATCGCGACGCAGCGGGTGTCCTGGGTGGTGATCGGTGTCGGGCTGCTGTCGGTCGGCATCTTCATCGCGACGCTGCTGCCGTTCATGGGGCACGTGAACCAGCGCATCGACATCTGGCAGAACCCCAAGCCGTACTTCGACGGCGGCTGCCTGCTGGAGAGCGGCAAGGTCGTGCCGGTCAACCCCGACACCACCATCTACAAGAAGTACAAGGAGCAGGGCGACGGCTCGCCGGGCTTCTCGGCCTGCGCCGAGCTGGGCGGGGAGTACTCCGACAGCGCGCAGCTGATGAAGGGCCTGTTCGCGCTCGGCCAGGGCGGCGTCCTCGGCACCGGCCTCGGCCAGGGCGAGCCGTGGCGGACGCCGCTGTCCTTCAGCGACTTCATCTTCGACTCGCTCGGCGAGGAGCTCGGGCTGACCGGGTTGATGGTGCTGCTGCTGATATACGCGTTGATCGTGCAACGCGGGATGAAGACGGCCGTGGCGGCGCGGGACCCGTTCCTGAAGCTGTTCGCGGGCGGTGTGTCGTTCGTGCTGGCCCTCCAGGTCTTCGTGATCGTCGGGGGCGTCACGCGGCTCATCCCGCTCACCGGCCTGACGACGCCCTTCCTGTCCCAGGGCGGCTCGTCGCTGATGGCCAACTGGATCCTGATCGCGATCCTGGTGCGGATGAGCCACGACGCGCGCAAGCCGGCACCGCAGGCGATCCAGGACGAGGGCATGACCCAGATCGTGAGCACGAGGTGACTTCCCCCCTATGAACATGGACAAGCCGGTTCGGCGGGTGGCGATCTTCGCGTTGCTGCTGTTCTTCGGACTGATGGCGCAGGTCAACTACGTTCAGGGCAGCCAGGCGGAGGATCTGCGCACCGACGCGCGCAACAGCCGCCAGTACGCGGACGTCTTCAACTCGCCGCGCGGCCAGATCTCGGCGGGCGGCGAGGTGCTGGTCACCTCGAAGGAGACCGGCAAGGACAACCCCAAGTACGGCCGGACCTACAAGGACGGGGCGGTCTTCGCGCCGATCACCGGGTACTTCAACGGCAACGCCACCCAGGTCGAGCGGGCCTACAACTCGCTGCTCGGCGGCAAGGACACGCGGATCACGCAGCAGCGCTGGTTCGACACGTTCATCGGCAAGAAGGCCGAGGGCGCGAACGTCGAGCTGACGATCGACCCGCAGGCGCAGCGCACCGCGTACGAGACGCTGAAGGCGCGGACGGCCGCCGGCCGCCGCGGCGGCGCCGTGGTGATCGACGTGAAGACGGGCGCGGTGAAGGTGGCGGCGTCGTGGCCCTCGTTCGACCCGAACGAGGTCGCGCCGCAGACCGGTGAGAAGGGCGGCAAGCGCCTGGAGGAGCTCGACAAGGGCGACGGCGTCATCAAGCCGCTGGTCGACAACGCGCTCAGCCAGACGTTCCCGCCCGGTTCGTCGTTCAAGGCCGTGGTGTCGGCGATCGGGATGCAGAAGCTCGGCCTCAACAGCTCCTCGACGGTGAACACCGGGCAGCTGATCCTGCCGGAGTCCGGCCGTCCGCTGCCGAACTCGCACGACAGCGGCAGCTGCGCCGGGTCGGCCCCGCTGCGCGGCGCGTTCGCCGAGTCCTGCAACACCTCGTTCGCGAAGATGGCGCTGGACATGGGCATCCAGGAGCTGCACGACGGCTCCACGAAGTTCGGGTTCGGCAAGCACGTCCAGCTGGAGCCGGACATGTACGCGGCGGAGAGCGACGTCCCGGTGTCGATCAAGGACGCCGAGGGCAAGAGCATCGAGACCGGCAAGGACGGCACGGCCCGGTCCGGTATCGGCCAGGAGAACGTGCGCGCCACGCCGCTGCAGATGGCGATGGTCGCCTGCTCGATCGCCAACGGCGGCAAGATCATGAACCCGTACGTGGTGCAGAAAGTCCGCGCGAAGGACCAGAGCGAGCTCTACAACGTCTCCCCGAAGGAGTTCGGCGAGGCGATGACCGGCGACCAGGCCGGCCAGCTGGAGGACATGATGCGCGCGGTGGTCTCCGAGGGCACCGCGAAGAACCTGGCGGGCATGCGGATCGCCGGCAAGACCGGTACCGCCGAGCAGGGCCCCGGCAACCCGAACGCGAACTGGTTCGTCGGGTTCGGCCCGCCCCAGAACCCGCGCTACGCGTTCGCCGTGATGACCGAGGCCCCGGGCTCCGGCGCCGCCAACGCCGGCCCCATCGCCGGGGCGATCATGGCGAAGGTCCTGCAGAAGTGAGTGCGGGCCTCGTCCTGAACGACCGGTACCGGCTGCTGGAGCGGCTGGCGATCGGCGGGATGGGCGAGGTCTGGCGCGCGTCCGACGCGCTGTCGGGGCGGCTGGTGGCGGTGAAGCTGCTGCGCCTGGAACTGGGCTCGGACATGCGGGCCCGCGGCAGGTTCGAGTCGGAGGCGCGCTTCGCGGCGGAGCTGCGGCACCCGGGGATCGCGCGGGCGTTCGACTACGGCGAGCAGGCCGGCCGGACGTTCCTGGTGATGGAGCTGGTGCCGGGCGAGCCGCTGGACGAGATCCTGGCGCGCGACGGCGGGCTGCCGCTGGAGGCGGTGCTCGATCTGATCGTGCAGGCGGCGCGGGCGCTGGTGGTCGCGCACGCGGCCGGCATCGTGCACCGCGACGTCAAGCCGGCGAACCTCATGGTGGCCCCGGACGGCACCCTGAAGATCACCGACTTCGGGATCGCCCGGCGGCTGGCGGCGGCGTCGCAGACCCAGACCGGGATGGTCATGGGGACCGCGCACTACATCTCGCCGGAGCAGGCGCAGGGCCTGGAGCTGTCCCCGGCGGCGGACCTGTACTCGCTGGGCGCCGTGGCCTACGAGTGCCTGACGGGCGCGCCGCCCTTCGACGGGCCGACTCCGGTGGAGGTGGCGCTCAAGCACGTCCGGGACGCCCCGGCGGAGCTGCCGGGGCGGGTGCCCTACGCGGCCCGCGAGCTGGTCATGGAGATGCTCGCGAAGGAGCCGCGGGACCGTCCCGCGGACGCGGACACGGTCGCCGCGCGGGCCCTGGGGATCCGCGCGTCGCTCAGCACGGGCCGGGCGGGCGCGACCCGCGAGGCGGCCCGGCCGGACGCCGCCCGGCGGGGCCCGCGCGGGCCCGCCGCGACCGGCCCCGATCCTCTTCCTGTACGATCGTCTACTTTGTCGGGATTTGACGCTGAGGAGGGGGCGGATAACCTCTCCAGCGGACCTGTGGCCGGGCAACGGCGCTCGGCACTGGCGTACGCGTCCGTCGCGGCCGTCGTGCTGGTCTGCGTGATCGTCGTCGGCTCCCTGTGGAAGGGGCTGGCCTTCGCCGGGCCGGACGAGGACGAGCGGGAACCTCCCGCCGCACCGGCCACCCGGCCCGTCGGGGACGGCAGCGTCGACGATCCGGCGTCCACCGCCCCGGCTCCCCGCACCTCGCCGCGGCACACGGCCCGGAGCACTCCGAGGCCGGCTGTTCCGCCGCGGCGCCGGACGCATAGGATCCGTCCGTCAACGCAGGTGCCGCCCAAGGCGTCCCGCTCGCACAAGTCATCCATGATTCCGCCCCGGGCGACTCCCACCGCCCCTGAGCCCACACCCGCACCGACGGGGAGCACCACGACTCCGTCAACTCCGAGCCCGGATCCCCCGCCGACCCAGACGGGGAAGCTAGGTTCTGGAGACAAGGTGTAGACGTACGAGGGAAAGTGCACATATGAGTCAACCTCGGCTGCTCGGCGGCCGCTACGAGCTCGAAACGGTGATCGGGCGCGGCGGCATGGCCGAGGTCTACCGTGCCCGGGACCGCCGTCTCGATCGCATCGTCGCGGTCAAGACGCTGCGCTCCGACCTGGCCCGTGATCCCACGTTCCAGGCGCGGTTCCGGCGCGAGGCCCAGTCGGCCGCGTCGCTGAACCACCCCTCGGTCATCGCCGTGTACGACACCGGCGAGGACATGATCGGCGACACCCCGATCCCGTACATCGTCATGGAGCACGTCGACGGGAGCACGCTGCGCGACCTGCTGAGGGAGAACCGCGCGCTGCTGCCCGACAAGGCCCTGGAGATCACCGACGGGATCCTGCGGGCGCTGGACTACAGCCACCGCGGCGGCATCGTGCACCGCGACATCAAGCCGGCCAACGTGATGCTCACCCGGCAGCACGAGGTCAAGGTCATGGACTTCGGCATCGCCCGGGCCATGGCCGACACGGCGTCCACGATGACGCAGACCGCCCAGGTGATCGGTACCGCGCAGTACCTGTCGCCCGAGCAGGCGCGCGGCGAGCGGGTGGACGCCCGCAGCGACATCTACTCGACCGGCTGCGTGCTGTACGAGCTGCTCACCGGCAAGCCTCCGTTCACCGGCGACTCCCCGGTCGCGATCGCCTACCAGCACGTGCGGGAGGAGCCGGTGCCGCCGTCGCAGGTGGACCCGCAGATCCCGCAGTGGGCCGACGCGATCGTGCTGAAGGCGATGGCGAAGGAGGCCGACCACCGGTACCAGAACGCGACGGAGTTCCGGCAGGAGATCCAGCGCGTCCTGCAGGGCCAGCCCGTGTCGTCGACGGCCGCGTCCACGATGCTGATGGGCAACCAGCAGCCGCAGGGCACCCAGGTCATGGGCGCCTACGGCGCTCCGGCGCGCACGCAGGTGCGGCCGCAGGACGACGGCTACGGCCTGCCGCCCGCCCACTACGACGACGACGGCGGGCGCGGCGGCGCCGGCAAGAAGGCCGCGCTGTGGGTGGGGCTCGCGGTGCTGTTCATCGGCGGCGCCGCGCTCATCGGCCTGCTGATGAGCAGCGGCGACGACGGCGCCGACCAGGTCGCGGTTCCGAAGAGCATCGTCAACGTCTCGCAGAACGACGCGACGGCGGAGCTCACCAAGCTCGGCTTCAAGGTCGGCGAGCCGAAGACCGACTTCAGCGACGACGTCCGGAAGGGCTACGTGATCAGTTCCGATCCGCAGCCCGGCACGAACGCCGCCAAGGGCGCCACGGTGACGCTGCTGGTCTCCAAGGGCAAGAAGCCGCCCACGGAGATCGAGGTCCCGGACGTGACCGGCAAGCCGTACGCCACGGCGAAGAAGATGCTGGAGGGGCGCGGGTTCGAGGTCGACAAGAGGGTCGACTCCAACGACACCGTGCCGCGGGGCAACGTGATCTCGACCGACCCCTCGGGCGGCTCGAAGGCGGCCAGGAACTCGAACGTGACGGTGACGGTGTCGACCGGCCCGTCGAGCATGAAGGTGCCGAGCCTGTTCAACAACAGCCAGCGGGCCGCCTGCGGCAAGCTGGAGGGCCTCGGCCTGAAGTGCAACGTGCAGAAGGGCGCGCCGCCGCCCGACAAGCAGGTGGCGCCGGGGTTCGTGTACGACCAGCAGCCGGGTGAGGGCGCGACCGTCGCGCCGGGCGAGACGGTGACGATCTTCGTGGCGGAGCAGCCGCAGACGCCGCCGCCCGGACAGACGGGCTCGCCGACGCCGGGCCTGCCCGGGTTCCCCCCGGGCGACGGCCAGGGCTGACCGAATCGCGATCGAGGGCCCCGTCTCCGGCTGGAGGCGGGGCCCTCGGCGTCGCGCGGGCCGTGTCCTGGGGCGGACGGGCCCCGGGCACGAGAGAAGGGCCTCCGCCACTCGGGGGCAATGGCGGAAGCCCTTCGCTAGGTCTTCGTCATGACGTCGTCGGACGTTACGGATTTCAACCGAAATTTTTGGACTCGGGGTGAGATGGGGGCGGTCAGCCTCCGTCCGCGCGGTGGAGGCGCAGGTCATCGCAGGTGGCCAGCCAGTTCCGAAGCAGTCGATGGCCGAAGGTGGAGAGGATCGACTCGGGGTGGAACTGGATCCCCTCGACGGGCCGGCCGCGGCGGCGCAGGCCCATGACGACGCCGTCCTCTGTGCGGGCGGTCACCTCCAGGACGTCCGCCGGGACGGTCTCGGGCAGGACGGCCAGCGAGTGGTAGCGGGTCGCGGCGAACGGGTCCGGCAGGCCGCGCAGGACGCCGGCGCCGTCGTGGCGGATCTCGCTCGTGAAACCGTGGACGATCTCCGGGGCGCGGGCGACCGTCGCCCCGTGCACGTGGGCGATCACCTGGTGGCCGAGGCAGACGCCGAGCAGCGGGGCGCCGCGGCGCTCGGCGTCCCGGACGAGGTCCAGGCAGACCCCGGCGCCCGCCGGATGGCCCGGCCCGGGGCTGAGCAGGACGCCGTCGACGCCGGCGGCGTCCCGGACGGCGACGTCCGACCGGTCCCTGACAACGCACTCGGCGCCGAGTTCCAGCAGGTACTGGACGATGTTGTAGACGAAGCTGTCGTGGTTGTCGACGACGAGGACGCGCGCCATCGGTCAGCCCGGGGTGGCGGAGCCGGACGGCGCCGGGTCCTGGACGACGCCGTGGTCGAACTGGACCTTGGGTTCGACCCACGGGAACACCACGTACCAGAGCAGGACGGCGATCGCGACGAGCAGGCCCAGCGCGGTCGCGGTCTTGGTCTGCCAGGCGCCGGGCAGCCGGCGCCAGATCCAGGCGTACACGGGGCCTCCTACGTCCCGGCGGCCCGGGCCGAGGCCGCGCGCGGCACCGCCTCGGCCAGCTCGCCGAAGATGACCATTCGTTGGGCGGCGGAGTACTTCGGGTGGCAGGTGGTGAGCGTCAGGAGCCGCTCGGTCGGCCGCCGCTTCGGGTGGAACGGGACGGGCGCGGTCACCTCCACCGCCGACGGCTTCACGATCCGCCGGTCGGTGACCTTGTAGACGTACTGCTCGTCCCGGGTGTCGATGAGGATCCTGTCGCCGCGGTCGAGTTCGCCGAGCCGGTTGAACGGCGCGGAGTAGGTCGTCCGGTGCCCGGAGACCACGAAGTTCCCCACCTGGCCGGGCAGCGCGCTTCCCGGGTAGTGGCCGGGGCCCTTGCGCAGGTCGGCGCGGTCGACGCCCTCGATCACGACGAAGCGGTAGTGCTCGCCGAACCGCGGGATGCGGATCACGGCGAGGCCCTTGCCGAGCCTGACCCTCTCGGTGGTGACCTTGGTGGCCCGCCAGTTCTTCAGCATCTCGTCGCCGAGCCGGTTCTGGGCGCCCTTGGTGTACTGGCCGGTGCCCCACAGCTCGTACGTCACGAACAGCATGACGATCAGCCCGGCGGTGATGCACAGCTCGCCCATGCCACGGATCACCGTCCGCACCGCGTCCTCCTCTACCGGGGGGGTTCAGCCGCCTCTGGGCGGTCCAGCCGGCACCGTAGCGTGCTTCATGGTCACGTTGCCGGTGTAGGCCGGCAGCGTGGCGCGTTCCACCGTCCGCACCGCGTAGCCGAGCCCGTAGGCGCGGACGTACTTGCGGTAGATCGCGATCTCGCGGGACGCGCCGAGCGCCGCCCGCAGCCGGACCGGGTCGCCGACGGCGGTGATCCGGAACGGCGGGGAGTACACGACGCCCTGGAGGATCAGGGTATTGCCCACGCACCGCACCGCGCTGGTCGAGATCACCCGCTGGTCCATGATCTGCATGGCGCGGGCGCCGCCCGCCCAGAGCGCGTTGACGACGGACTGGACGTCGCTCTGGTGCACCACCAGGTCGTCCGGGCGGACGCCGTGGGGCAGCTCGCCCGACTCGGGCAACGGCGCGTCGTCCAGCGCGACCCGGACGGCGCGGCCGGCGACGGGGGTGAATCCGGCCTCGGCGGCCAGCCGGTCGGCCTCCGCCTGAGCGTTTTTCACCCGGGCGTCGTGACGTCCGGCCTCCCGGGAGATACCGTCGACCTGGCGGCGCAGCCGCCGGTACTCGGCGCGGTCCTGCCGGCCCCGGCGCTGCTCCGCGGTGATGAGCTCGGTGATCCTGGTCCGGCCCTGCTCGCGCAGGCTCGTGCCGCGGGCCGTGCTCGCGCTCGCCGCGAACAAGGTTCCCGCAAGGAGCGTGAGAACTGGGATGATGGTTCCCCACGCTGGACGCCGTACGCTGCTCACCAGCGACTACGCTAACCGACAAAACACCCATGCGCGGTCCGGCGCTCCGGCCGCCGGACGCCCGAGGAGATCGATCCCACCGTGGCCAAGTCCAAAGTGCGTAAGAAGGCCGTTTACACGCCCCCGCAGAAGTCCAAGGGGCCCGAGGTCAGCCCGCGCTGGCTCGTGCCGACGATGGTCGGTCTGTGGCTCGTCGGCCTGATCTGGATCGCCGTCTTCTACGTGACGGCCAGCACCGGTACGGATGTGCCGTACATGACCGACCTGCACAACTGGAACCTGGGAATCGGCTTCACCGCGATCATCCTGGGCGTGATCCTGTCCACCCGCTGGCGCTGATCGCGAGTTATCCACAGGTTGAGGTCCTCTCACCGCGCCTTTCCCCAGGTTTTCCACAGCGGGTGTCCACAGGCGCCGGAGCGCGGACGCCGCCGCGCGCGGGCCGCGCGGCCCTGCGCGTGCGCGGCGTCCGCGCGCACGGCTACCCCGCCGGGCTCAGCTCGGCGGTCCTGAGCACCACGAGCACCGCGAGCAGCGCCAGCACGGCCAGCGGCGCGCCGAGGTGGAACAACCGGCGCCGCGCGTCCGGCGCGTAGGCGTAGGCCGCGGCCAGCGCCGCGCCCACCGCCAGCCCGCCGACGTGGCCCTGCCAGGAGATCCCCGGCACCGAGAACGTGATCACCAGGTTGATCACCAGCAGCACCACGATGGGGCCGACCGGCCCGCCGAGCCTGCGGCCGATCACGAAGTACGCCCCGAACAGCCCGAAGATGGCCCCGGACGCGCCGACCGCCGAGTCCTGCGGGGAGCCGACCAGGTACAGCAGCACCGAGCCGCCGAGCCCCGACAGCACGTAGAGGGCCAGGTAGCGCCAGCGTCCGAGCACCTGCTCCAGCGCGGGGCCGACGGCCCACAGCGCCCACATGTTGAACAGGATGTGGGTGATGCCGAACGATCCGCCGCGCTGGTGCAGGAACATCGTGGTGAACAGCCGGTACCACTCGCCCTCGGCGACCCCGCCGACCTCGCCGCCGGGCAGCACGCCCCGGCCGAGCATCATGAAGTCCCAGACCACGCGCCAGGACGCCAGTTCGGCGAGGTAGGCCGCCACGCACAAGCCGATGAGCGTGTAGGTGACGACCGGAACCGCGGTCGCCGACCCCCGCGCCCCGAAGACCGTCCGGGGAACCGCCCTGCGGGCCCCCCGGTTGCCCTCGGCGACGCACTCCACGCACTGGTGCCCCACCGCCGCGTCGCGCATGCACTCGGGACAGATGAAGCGGTCGCAGCGGGTGCAGCGCACATACGTCTCGCGGCCCGGATGCCGGTAACAGGTCGGCACCGAGGTCTCGGGGGCGGGACTCTGGTCTGTGCTCATCAGTGGCTCCGTGGGCCGTGCGTACGGTGGGCGCACCCGTGGCGGGGTCTCACCGTGACAACGTCTAACGGCGTTCGATCGTCACCGACACGATGACGACGTCCTGCTTCGGGCGGTCCATCCGGCCAGTCTCGACCTTGCCGATGCGGTCGACGACGTCGGTGCCCTCGATGACCTTGCCGAAGATGGTGTGCCGGCCGGTCAGGTGCTGGGTGTGCGCGACGCTCAGCGTGATGAAGAACTGGGAGCCGTTGGTGCCGGGCCCGGCGTTCGCCATCGCCAGCAGGTACGGGCGGTTGAACTTCAGGTCCGGGTGGAACTCGTCCTTGAACTGGTAGCCGGGACCGCCGGTGCCGGTGCCGAGCGGGTCGCCGCCCTGGAGCATGAACTGGTCGATGACCCGGTGGAAGATCGTCCCGTTGTAGAGCGGCGCGTCCGACTGCTGGCCGGTGTTCGGGTCGGTCCAGGTGCGGGTGCCCTCCGCCAGCTCGACGAAGTTCGCCACCGTCTCGGGCGCGTGCTCCGGGTACAGCTGGATCACGATCTTGCCGAGCGACGTGTTGAGCGTCGCGAAGATCTCGTTGGCCACGCTGGCCGCCTCCTCGTGCGATGGGTTCTGTGACGTCCGGTGCGATGTCCCGGTCGGGCCCGAATCCGTCACCCTGGGTGAAAGGTTCGTCACTTCCGTGGTGTTTACCTTCCGTTCGCTGGGAAGGCTGCCTGACAGGACCTCGCAAACAGGGAGGTTAGCGTGTCCCTAATGATCAGTATCCGCCGGAAGCCGCAGGACGAGGTCGTCAATCGGCTCGGCCGCGTCCAGCAGGCGGCCCGCCAGGGCGCCGACGTGTGCCGGCAGAGCGCCGCCGACGCGGCCGAGCGGATCGGGCCCATCGCGAACGAACGCGTGATGGTCGCCCGTGGCTGGAGCGCACCGAGGCTGCGGCGGGCGGCCCGGTACGTGGAGACCGGGCTCGCCCCGCGGGTGAGCACGTTTCTGAGCGATGTCGCCGGACGGGTGGAACCGCCGAAGTCGGCGGCGAAGTCCGGGCGCGGCGCCCTCATGGCGATGATGGGGGTGGTCGCCGCCGTCGGGGTCGCCGGCGCCGTGGCGACACGGCGCGGCGCCGTCCGTGACATGGCCGCCGGGTCGAGCGAGCACGGCGGCAGCGCGACCTCGGCCGACTCCATGACGGTCAGCGGCGCCGACGCGGACGGTCAGGTGCGTTCACGGCACTGAGCCCCGCGATCGCGCTGAGCGCACAGGTGAAGGGCCCGGCCGCCTGTGGCCGGGCCCTTCGCCGTCCCCGTGCGGCCCCGGGTTACTACCACCCGGTACGGTGAACGCCATGTCGCCGAAACGCCCCCTGCGGCAGGTGCTGGCGGCCCGCGCTGGGCAGCGGGCGCGCCAGGGCGTGCACGCGGCCGTGCACCGCGCCTGGGAATGGATCCAGCGGCACGGGGAGATCACCCCGCACACGCCGGGCCGCCGCAGGTTCGCCTACCTGGGCCAGGGCGCGTGCATCGGCTTCCCGACCGGCGCGATCTACGGCGAGCCGTGGATCTCGATCGGCGACCACACGCTGGTCGGCACGCACGTCACCATCTCCGCCGGGTTCGTGCCCGGCCTCGACCTCGGGCCGGACGTCGTCGTCCGGATCGGCGGGAGCTGCTCGCTCGGCCGCGGCACCCACATCGTCGGCCACCAGTCGATCGACATCGGTGACGACGTCTTCACCGGCCCGAACGTCTACATCACCGACCAGAACCACACCTACGGCGACCTGCACACCCCGATCGGGCGGCAGTGGCCCGAGAACAACCCGGTCGTGATCGGGGACGGCTGCTGGATCGGCACCGGGGCGATCATCCTGCCCGGCACCCGTCTCGGCCGCAACGTCGCGGTGGCGGGGGGCGCCGTCGTCCGCGGCGAGTTCCCCGACCACTCGGTCATCGGCGGCGTCCCGGCCAAGGTCCTGCGCAGCCACGACAAGGAGAACGGCTGGCAGCCGCCCCTGCGCACCGACCCCCTCATGTCCCTGGACGAGCTCGCGGCCCTCTCGGTGGACGGCCTGGAGGGCCTGCAGATCCTCCAGGACAGGCTGCGCGCCGAGTCCGGGGCCCGCGGCGAGCCGGCCTCCCGTGACGAGTCCGCCTCCCGCGACGAGGCCCCCTCCCACGACGGAGACGTCCTCAGCGAGGAGGCGGGCTGACCACCGCCCTCCGTCGTCCGCCGGGCCCGGAACGCGAAGAGCCCCGCCGTCGCCGGCGGGGCTCTTCTGTCGTCGGTCAGCTGGTGCGGGCGGTCCGGCGGTCGCCCCCGTAGGGGGAGGCGCCCCGGCGGTTGCCGTGGGAGCCGCCGCCGGTCCGGGGGCCGCCGCGGCGCTCGCCGGACGAGTAGGACCGGTGCTCGCCGCGCCCGCCCTCGCCGTCGCGGCGGCGGTTGCCGCCCTCGCGGTCGAAGGTGCGGGGGCCGCGGCCACGACCGCGGCCGCCCTGACGGCCCCGGCCGCCCTCGCGGCGCGCCGGCCGCTCGGGGATGATCGGCTCCTCGATCGGGATGCCGGACGGCTGCCGGGCGCCGGTCAGCTTGACCAACTCAGAGTCGCCGGTGGACACCCGGGTCCGGGGCGCGTTGATGCCGGCGCGGCGCGTCATCGCGGACGTCGAGCGCACCTGGTGCGGCAGGACGAGCGTGACGACGGTGCCGCGCTCGCCGGCGCGGGCGGTGCGCCCGGCGCGGTGCATGTAGTCCTTGTGGTCGGCCGGCGGGTCGACGTGCATCACCAGGGAGACGTCGTCGACGTGGATGCCGCGGGCGGCGACGTCCGTGGCGACCAGCACGCTGATGGAGCCCTCGCGGAACTCGGCGAGGGTGCGGGTGCGCAGGCCCTGGCTCTTGCCGCCGTGCAGACCCGCGGCGCGGACCCCGGCCTGGGTGAGCTGCTTGGCGAGCCGGTCGACGCCGTGCTTGGTGCGGGCGAACAGGATCGTCCGGCCCTCGCGGTTGGCGATCTCGGCGGTGATGGCGCTCTTCTCCTTGGGCGCCACGAGCAGCAGGTGGTGGTCCATGGTGGCGACGGGCTCGTCCACCGGACCGATCGCGTGCGTGACCGGCTCGTCCAGGTACCGCCGGACCAGGACGTCGACGTCCTTGTCGAGGGTGGCGGAGAACAGCAGCCGCTGCCCGCCGGGCTTGGCGGCGTCCAGGATGTCGGTGACGTCGGGCAGGAAGCCCATGTCGGCCATGTGGTCGGCCTCGTCGAGCACGGCGATCTCGATGTCGGACAGGTCGCAGGCGCCCTGGCGCATCAGGTCCTTGAGGCGGCCCGGGGTGGCCACGAGCACCTCGACGCCGCGGCGCAGCGCGTCGATCTGCTTGAACATCGAGGTCTGGCCGATGACGGTCTTGAAGCGCAGGCCGAGCCCGCGGCCGAGCGGCTCCAGGTTGTTCTGGACCTGCTGGGCGAGCTCGCGGGTCGGGACGAGGATCAGCGCCAGGGGGCGCTTGGGGGCGGCCTTGCGGCCGGAGAGGCGGGCCAGGAGCGGCAGCCCGAACGCCAGGGTCTTGCCGGAGCCGGTCTTGCCGCGCCCGAGGACGTCGCGCCCCGCCATGACGTCGGGGATCGCGGCGGCCTGGATCGGGAACGGGGCCTCGATGCCCTGGCGGGCCAGGGCGCTCACCAGGACCGGCGGGAGGCCGAGCTCGGCGAAGGAGGGAACCTTCTCCTCGTCCGCGACGGCGGGCGTGGTCGGGTTCTGTGCAGCGGCAGCTGTGGTCACGCATTACCTTCCGAGAGGGGGGCACGTCTCGGGAGGCACCTCGGTGGGTGTGGCCTGCAAGGACGAGCCTGGCGCCGTCGTCGGCGCCGAAGAGTGATTCCTAGAGTCTAACGTCGTCGGGGGACGACCTTATGCCCCGTACCCGAAGGAACATGCGCCACATCGCGCTCAGCAAGCACAGGAAACACCCTGGACGGGGGCCGTGAGCGGGTCCGGTGAACGCCGCGTGACGGCGCCGGCACCGGTCTCCACCGGGTGGCCCTCCCGCGCCCAGTACTCGAACCCGCCGAGCATCTCCTTCACGGCGCGGCCGAGCTTCGCGAACTCCAGCGCCGCCTTCTGGGCGCCGTTGCAGCCCGGCCCCCAGCAGTAGACGACCACGGCCGCGTCCTCGGGGACGAGCGCGGCGGCGCGCTCGGCGATCTCGGCGGTGGGCAGGTGGAGGGCGCCCTGGACGTGGCCCCGCGCCCAACTCTCGGCGCTCCGGGTGTCGACGACCACGATGCCGGGCGTCCCCTCGGCGAGCCGGGCGGCGACGTCGGACGCGTCCGTCTCGAAGGCCAGCCGGGCGGCGAAGTGCCGGAGCGCCTCGTCGGCGGTGGTGGCGGGCATCGGGGGGACGGCGGGCATCGGGGGGACGGCGGGCATCGGGGGGACGGCGGGCATCGCGGGGGCGGGGTTCATCAGCGGGCTCCTTCGGATGGCGGCGGCCGTCTCGTGACCACCTCGATCCTCGACCGCCGGCAGGACGCGCGGAAGTGGCGTGAATGCCGCATATCGCTAAGATCCCGCCATGCGCGTCGCTCCGCCGTCCCGCCGGCACACGGTCTCGGTGCTGGTGTTCGACGGCATGGCGCCCTTCGAGCTCGGCACGGTCGTCGAGGTGTTCGGGCTGCCCCGGCCCGAACTGAACGTCCCCTGGTACGACCTGCGGGTCTGCTCACCGGAGCGCGGACCGATGCGGGCGGTGGGCGGTTTCACGATGACGGCCGAGCACGGGCTGGACGCGTTCGCGTCGGCGGACACCGTGCTGGTCGTCGCCGTCCCCGACGTCCGCCGGGACCCGCCGCCCGAGGTCGTCGCGGCACTCCGGGAGGCGCACGCGCGCGGCGCCCGCGTGGCGTCCATCTGCTCGGGCGCGTTCGCCCTGGCCGCCGCCGGGCTCCTGGACGGACGGGCCGCCACCACGCACTGGCGGTACGCCGACCTCCTGCGCCGCCGCCACCCGGACGTCCACGTGACGCCCGACGTCCTCTACGTGGACGGCGACGACGTCCTCACCGGGGCGGGCAGCGCCGCGGGGCTCGACATGTGCCTGCACCTCGTCCGCAAGGACCACGGCGCCCGGGTGGCCAACGCCGTGGCGCGGCGGCTGGTCGTCCCGCCGCACCGGGACGGCGGGCAGGCGCAGTTCGTGGAGGCGGCGGTGGTCCCGCCGGACGAGGACGACCCGGTCGCGCGGGCCATGGCGTGGGCGCTCGACCACCTCGCCGAGCCGATCACGGTGGCCCGGATGTCGCGGGAGGCGCGCCTCGCCCCCCGCACGTTCCTGCGGCGCTTCCAGCGGCGGACCGGGACGAGCCCCCTGCGCTGGGTGGTCGGCCAGCGGGTCCTGGCCGCGCTGCCGCTCCTGGAGGAGGGCGGCGCGCCGGTCGAGGAGGTCGGCGCGGCGGTCGGCTTCGAGAGCCCGGCGACGTTCCGCCACCACTTCGCCCGGACGATGCGGACCTCTCCGTCCGCCTACCGCCGCACCTTCCGCACCGACGGAACCTGACTCCCCGCGCGTGGCGGGGGCGCCTCAGGCGCGCTGGGGAATCGGCGCCTGGCGGTCGATCTCGCGGCCGAGGACCACCACCATCTCCTCGAACGGACCGGACCCGTAACGCGCGTGGAGCGCGGGGTAGACGTCCTTGCGGGCGGCCTCCCTGAGCATCCAGCTCAGGTCCGTGTGCGGCACCCGGCGGCCGCGGGCCAGTTCGTCGTGCACCTGCCGGGTCGTCCGGAGCAGCTCCGGGTGCCCCGCCGACTCGGAGAGGATCATGCGCGCCGCGTCCTTCAGTTCCATGCCCGGAGTCTAGAGGCGTCCCCCCGCGGAGGGGCGCGGAAGAGCGGGAGGCCGGTGGGGGACACCTCCGTGCGCGGGCGGCGAGCGGGGTCGGGCGTCCGGTTACGGACACAAGCGGAGGGTATCTCCGGAATTTCCTGACCAGCAGAAGTCACCGATGTCAGGGACGGGTTGCGCTTGCGCGGCAGACGGCGGGCGTCCGCCGTGACCGCGAGGGGTGACGAGGTCAGCGCGGTTGTCAGGAGCCGCAGGCCGGGCGCGGGCGCCGATCAGCCCGGACGGCCGCGAGATCACTTCAGACGGGACCGAAACATGCGGCGCCGGGCGGCGAAAGACGGTCGCCGGCACAAAGTTCCAGCTCAATCGTTGATCACCGCGTTAGGCCTTTGTTAATCTGCCCGGCAGCCGAGGGGAAGCGGTCTCTTACTGCCGGTGATAGATCACATCCACTCCGCGACATTTGTTCATCCCACCAACAAATGGAAGCCGTTCTCAGTGACCATGGCCGACACAATCGGCCGCGCACGCCTTCAGCTACACCCGACCCTTGAGTAGTCAGGTGAACGGTACAAGTTAATGACAGTCCAACCGCAGGCGGCTCCTGCCGCCACACACTCCGGCGGCCCCCTCGGAAAGCGGATCCTGGCGTTCGCCGGGCACCCGCTGTTCCGCGGCGACGCCCAGGTCGTCCACGGCCGCAACCCCTACCGCCGCATGCTCGTGCCCGGCTCGCTGGCCGAGTCCGACTTCGACCGTCCGCCGGGCCCCGGCGACTGGGCGGCCCATCGCTCCCTCGCGGCGCACCGGCTGCTCGGCACCTTCTACGAGGCCGAGACCGTACTGCTCCCCGAGCAGGGGCTCGACGGCCTGTACGAGGATTTCGACCTCTTCTACGGCCGTGACCTCAAGGAACTCCGCGAGAGCTCGGTCTCGGAACTGGAACGTTTCGCGTTCGGCTGCCTGGACGAGGCCGTGGACGTCAGCGGCTCCGCGACGCCCGACGTGCTGGAGGCCTACTTCCAGCACGTCGTGGAGGAGGCCGCCGCCGGGCCGTCGCCCGCGCTGACCGCCATCGCGAACGCCCGCGACCGCAAGAGCGCCGCCGACCTGTACCTGGTGCAGCTCGCGCTGGACGGGCTCACCGAGGCCTCCGCCATGTCGCGCAACCTCGCCGGCGCCTACGGCCCCGAGCAGTCCGCCCTGTTCAAGATTTTCATCGACGAATTCGGCTACGGGGTCTACGACGCCAAGCACACCACGATCTTCGCCAAAATGCTGCGCAGCCGCGCGATGGCGACCCACGTGCACGCGTACTGGAACTTCTACCTGGCCGGGCCGCTGGCGACGAACAACTACTATTACTACCTGTCCCGCGACCATGCGAAATTCTTCCGCTACGCGGGCGCGGTCACCTATGCGGAAGCTGTTTTCGCACCCGCCTTCGTAGAAATGATCAAAGTCTTCCGCGACATATTCGGCGAATCCGTCGATCTGCATTACTGCGACGAGCACGCGCACATCGACGAGCACCACGGGCGCATCACGCGCGACCAGGTGCTGCTGGCCCTGGCCGGGCGGCACGGCCCGCGGGTCGTCCCCGAGCTGCTGCGCGGCATCGCGGAGGCGCGCCTGGTCGGCGGCTGGTTCGAGGACGACACCGCGGCGCAGATCCGCTGGTCGGACGACCTCCCCCGGCACCGGGAACTCGCCGGTTCGGCGCGGACCGGGTCCGAGCCGCCGCTGCGGGTCGCGCTGACCGCCGGGAGCCCGTTCGGGACGCGCAGCCATGACGGCGACGTCGTCCTGGAGGTGGAGCGCGGCGAGGCCGACCTCGTCACGACCCCTACCGGACCGCCCGAGCGGCTGGCGCGCGGCGAGGCCGTGCTCATCCCCGGCGGGCGCCTCTACGGGATCCGGCCGGCCACGCCGGAGACCGCCTGCCTGCTCCACGCAGTGACTCCCGCCTGAGACTCCCCGCTCCCCGACGCTCCCGCCGAGACTCCCGTCTCTCCCGCCCCGCCTGACCGCGCCATGCCTTGTGCCGCCCCCGCCCGTCACCGGCCGCGCCCGAAAGACAAGAGGAGCCGATGGCCCGCGTCATCGTGATGGATCTGAGCCGGCACAACACCGTGATGGTCGGCCACGACCGCTACTTCGTCCTGCACGAGGGCGAGCGGTCGCTGCTGGTCCGCGACCACTGCCCGCACCGCGGCGGCCCGCTCAGCCTGGCCCGCCGCACCCCGGACGGGCGGCGGCTCAGCTGCCCGTGGCACGGCACGAAGGTCGGCGTCTCCGCCGTGAAGCGCTCCTGCCTGCCGATGGTGCGCAGCGGGGACGAGGCCGTCGTGGTCCTTCCGGACACCGGCGACCCCGTCTCGGTCATCCGCAAGGAGATCCTCGCCAACCTGCCGCCCGACCCGACCCACGACGAAGGGGCCGAGAGCCGATGAACAGCGCACAGCCGCAGGGCGCGGTCACCGTCATCCGCGACGCAATGGAGCTCGGCGAGTTCCTCAGGTGGGGGCGCGACCTGCACCACCAGGGCCGCTACGAGGACGCCGCCCGGGCCTTCGAACTGATCCTCGGCGTGGACGCCGACAACCAGGAGGCCCTGATCGGCCGGAACCGGGCCGTCCGGCGCTCCGTCCCGCGCTGGCACTGGGAGATGCTGCACGACGAGGAGCGCGCCGAGCTGTACGACCGGGCGATCCGGCAGGCGGTGGCGTCCGCCCCGGACGCGCTGGTGCTCGACATCGGCGCCGGGTCGGGCCTGCTGGCGATGATGGCGGCGCGGGCCGGGGCGCGGGAGGTCGTGGCCTGCGAGGGCCAGCCGTCGGTCGCCGAGACGGCGGCGCGGGTGGTCCGGGTGGCGGGCTACGACGACGCGGTCGGCGTGGTGCCGAAGATGTCCACCCGCATGACGGCGCCCGGGGACCTGCCGAGGCGGGCCGGCCTGCTGGTCACCGAGATCGTCGACTGCGGGCTGCTCGGCGAGGGCATCCTCGGCACGATCGCGCACGCCCGCGAGCACCTCCTCGCCCCGGACGCGACGATCATGCCGTCGCGCGGACGGATCATCGCGCAGCTGGTCGAGAGCGAGCCGCTGCACCGCAAGAACCACGTCGGCAAGCTCTACGGGTTCGACCTCGCGCCCTTCAACCGGCTGTCCACGCTGGAGTACTTCGACTCCCGGCTGCACCGGCACGAGCACCGGACGCTGTCGGAGCCGGTGACGGTGTTCGACTTCGACTTCTACACGGCGGACGCGCGCCCGCAGCGCACCGAGCTGACCGTCCGGCCGACGGCCGCGGGCAGGATGCACGCGATCGCGTTCTGGTTCGAGATGGAGCTGCTGCCGGGGATCGTGGTCGACAACGCGCCCGGCCACGACTCGCACTGGAAGCAGGCGATCCAGTGCCTGCCCGTCCCGCTGCACGTCCAGCCGGACCTGCCGGTGTCGCTGGTCGCCGCCCACGACGGCGAGTGCGTCCGCTTCGAGGTGGAGTCCGAGGAGGTGGTCGCGTGACGACCGCCACGGAGGCGATCGGCGCGGCGGCGCCGGGCGCCGGTAAGACGGGCACCAGAAAGACGGGCACCAGAAAGACGGGCATGGTGACGACGGGGACGGCGCCGACGGCCGCGTCGGCGAGCGCCCTCGCCGCGTACTGCTCGCAGCGGATCTTCCGGCCGGGGCCCGAGGTGCTCATCGAGGGCAACCCGTTCCGGCGGCCGATCGGCCCGCCCGGCGCGGGCGGCCGGGACTTCTCCGTCCCGGCGACGGAGGCGGAGTTCCTCGGCACCGGGCAGCTCGTCGCCGGCCGCGTGCTGTGCAACGCCTACGAGAGCGACATGATCCTGCTGCCCCCGGCCGGGCTGGCCTCGGCGAAGGACGACTTCGAGCTCTTCTACGGCGACGAGGTGCGGGCGCTGCGCGACGCCGTCCGGCCGGGCCTGGAGCGGTACGCGTTCTCCTTCCTGGACGACGCCGTCAGCGTCCCGCCGGTGCGGACGCTGGAGGAGCTCCAGGCGTACTTCCTCGCCGAGGTCGGCGGCGCCGGGGCGCCCGCCGACGCGTCCGGGAGCAACCCGGCGGTGGACCCGGCGGCCGGGGTGAACGGCACCATGAAGCTGATCACCGAGTGCCGGCGGCCGGAGGAGGCCGCGGCGCTGCACCTGGTCCAGCTGGCGCTGGACGCGCTGACCGAGGCGTCGGCGATGGCGCGCAACCTCGGCGGCTCCTACGGCGTCGAGCAGTCCGAGCTCTTCAAGATCTTCAATGACGAGTTCGGGTACGGGGTCTACGGCGCCAAGCACAGCACGATCTTCAAGGAGATGCTGGCCAGCGTCGGCCTGCGCACCGACGTGCACGCCTACTGGAACTTCTACCTGACCAGCTCCCTGGTCGGGGTGAACTACTTCAACTGGCTCACCGAGGACCACCGCGGCATGTTCCGCTACATGGCCGCGGTGACGTACCTGGAGTGGCTGTTCGCGCAGGGGTTCGCCGACACCGGCGCCATGCTCCGCGCCGTCTACGGCGACCGCGTGGACGCCAAGTACTGCGACGAGCACGCGCACATCGACGTCCACCACGGGCGGATGACCTACGAGAACCTGCTGCTCGGCCTGGCCCGCACGCACGGCGAGCTGGTCATCCCCGAGCTGGTGCGCGGCATCGAGGACACCAAGCTCCTGCTGCGCCTCGGCGACGCCGACTTCCGCGCCCAGATCGCCTGGGCCGGCGACCTCGACCGGCACACCGAGGCGGGCGCCGCGCTGGCGTCCCGCGCTGCGGACGACGCCGGGACGAGCACGCTCCGTCCGGACAGCCCGTTCTGTACCGGCGTGTACGACACCGACCGGCTCGTGGAGGTCACGAGCGGCGAGGCCGACGTGTACGCGTGGGCGACCGACCGCCCGCACCGGCTCGGCGCGGGCGACGTGCTGCTGGTGCCGCGCGGCCGCCTGCACGGCCTGAAGGCCGCATCGCCCGAGGCCCGGGTGACCGTTCGAACCGTCGAGAGGACGTCGCGATGACCGAGAACGCACCGCCGGCCGGGCCTCGGACCCCCGTCGGCTCGTACAACGAGTGGGACCCGCTGGAAGAGGTGATCGTCGGCGTCGTCGACGGCGCCGCCGTCCCGCCGTGGCATCCGGCGATCGAGGCGACCGTCCCGCCGGAGGCCTGGGACTTCTACCGGCGCAACGGCGGCGGCTTCCCGGCGGAGCAGGTCGACGCGGCCCGCGAGGAGCTCGACGGGTTCGCGTCGATCCTGGAGGGCGAGGGCGTCACGGTCCGGCGCCCGGACCCGGTCGACCAGTCCCGCCCGTTCGGGACCGCCGACTGGACGTCCACCGGCGGCTCGTCGCACACCTTCCCCCGCGACATCGCGCTGGTCGCGGGCGACCAGATCGTCGAGGCGACGATGGGCTGGCGGTCGTACTACTTCGCCACCCACCCGTTCCGGACGATCTTCAAGGACTACTTCCGGCGCGGCGCGCGCTGGGTCGCGGCGCCGAAGCCGCAGCTCACCGACGCGTCGTTCAACCCCGGCTACGCCGCGGCCAAGCCGGAGACCATGTCCCCGGGGGACCGTGCCTCCGCGGGGGGACGGCCCCCCGCACCCCCCGGCAACGACTGGTTCCCGGACGCCGCCTCGGTCATCACCGAGTTCGAGCCGATCGTGGACGCGGGCGACTTCATGCGGTTCGGCCGCGACATCCTCGTGCAGCGCAGCCACGTCACCAACCGGTTCGGCATCGAGTGGGTGCGGCGGCTGCTCGGCGGCGAGTTCCGGGTGCACGAGGTCGCGTTCGCCGACGACCACCCGATGCACATGAACGCCACGTTCGTCCCGCTGCGCCCCGGCCGGGTGCTGATCAACCCCGAGCGGGTGCCGGAGCTGCCGGAGATGTTCGCCGGCTGGGACGTGCTGGTCTGCCCCGAGCCGGCCATCCCCGCCGACCAGACGATGTACTTCTGCAGCCGGTGGATCGCGATGAACACCCTGATGCTCGACCAGGACCGGATCTTCGTCGAGGCGCAGGAGACCGAGCTGCTGCGGCTGCTGGAGAAGGAGGGGTTCACCCCCATCCCCGTCCCGTTCCGCACGGTCAACACCTTCGGCGGCGGCTTCCACTGCGCCACCCTCGACGTCCGCCGGCGCGGCGGGCCCGAGGACTACTTCTCCTGACTGCGATCGAGGTCCGTATGTCGTATGACCCGCCCGCGGGCGGCGAGCGTCCGCTCCTTCTCCTGGTCGCGAGCAGCTACTGGGTCTACCGGAAGTACATCCTGGAGTCGGTGTCGCGGCGGTACCGGCTCTGGCTGCTCAACCCGGCCCCGGCGAGCTGGGAGGAGCCCTACATCGCCGGGCACACCGTCGTCGACTGCCTCGACCTGGACAAGCTGACGGAGGCGGCCCGCGACGTGGCCCGCGACCACGAGGTCGCCGGGGTGTTCTGCTACGACGAGGTCTACATCGAGACGTCCGCGCACCTCAGCGCGGCGCTCGGGTTCCCCGTCCTCGACCCGGGCGCGGTGGCGCGGTGCCGGGACAAGTCCGCGACGCGGGAGGCGCTGCGGGACGCCGGGTTCCCGCAGCCCGCGTCCCGCGCCGTGGCGTCGCTGGAGGAGGCGCGCGCGTTCGCCGGCGAGATCGGCCACCCGCTCATCGTCAAGCCGCGCAACCTCGGCGGCAGCCTCGGCCTCAGCAAGGTCGAGAAGCCGGGGGACCTCGACGCCGCCTTCGCCCTCACCGACGGGACGCGGATGGGCGGCATCCGCCAGTTCGATGACTACGTGGTCGTGGAGGAGTTCCTCGACGGCCCGGAGATCTCCGTCGAGTGCGTCCTGTTCCAGGGGGAGTGCACGCCGCTGATCGTGGCGCGCAAGGTGCTCGGAGGCAGCGGCGACCTGGCGTTCGAGGAGATCGGTCACGACGTCGACGCGAACGACCCGCTGCTGTTCGACACCGGGTTCCACGACACGCTCACCCGCGTCCACGCCGCGGTCGGGTTCACCGACGGGGTCACGCACATCGAGTTCAAGCTGACCCCGGACGGCGCGAAGCACGTCATCGAGATCAACGTCCGGCTCGGCGGCGGGATGATCCCCTACCTCGGGCTGCTGACCTCCGGCGTCGACGGGCCGCTCGCGGCGGCGGACGTCGCGGTGGGACGCCGCCCCGCCCCCCGGTTCCCGGGGCCGCGCAGGGCCGCGTCCATCCGGTTCGCCTATCCCCCGTTCGACATGGAGGTGACCTCGGCGACGGCGCACCGGGAGCTGATGCGCCCGCCCGTCGCGGAGGTCGAGGTCGGGACGCAGCCCGGCGCACGGGTGCGGCTGCCACCGCACGGCCTGGCCCGCACCGGCTACGTCATCGCGATCGGGGAGACGCTGGAGGAGACCCGCGCCGCCGTCCCGGACGCCGGACGGTACTTCACGTTCGAGGGCGTCCCGCTGGAGCCGGCGCCATGAGCTCCTCCGAACCCGCGGACCCGCCCGAACCCGCGGACTCCCCCGAACACCCGAGCTCACCCGAACACCCGAGCTCACCCGAACACCCGACGATCCTCGCCACGCTGCGGGAGATGAGCGGGACCGTCCGGATCCTCGTCCTCGGCAACCTGATCATCAACCTGGCGGCGTTCCTCAACGCGTTCCTGGTGCTGTTCCTCACGGGCAAGGGCTTCACCGCGTGGGAGAGCGGCGTGGTGCTGACCGCGCTGATGATCGGGCGCATCTCCGGGTCGGCGGCGGGCGGCGCCGCCGCCGACCGGTTCGGCTACCGGCGCGCCATCATCGGCTCGATGGCCGCCACGGCGGTGCTGACCGCGGCGCTCGTGCACGTCCCGAACGTGTGGACCGGCGCGCTGGTCGCCGGGGGAGCGGGCCTGACCGCGCAGGCCTACCGGCCCGCCGCGCTCGCCTGGGTCGTGGAGCTGACGCCGAAGGACCGCCAGGTCATCGTGTTCTCGGTGCTGCGGCTGACGTTCAACGTCGGCACCACGGTCGGCCCGATCGGCGCGGCGCTGCTGCTGGCCTACTCCTCCTACGACGCGCTGTTCTACGTGGACGCGGCGACGTCGCTGGCGTTCGGCGTCCTCGCCTACGTGACGCTGCGCTCCCACCCCGAGCCCGCCGGCAAGGACGCCGCCGCCGGCGACGACGAGCACGCGGGATACGGGCGGGTGTTCGCCGACCGGCGCTTCATGCTGGTCGTCCTCGGCCTCTTCGTCACCGCCGTCGCCTACATCCAGAGCTCCGCCGCGCTGCCGCTGTTCGTCACCGGCTCGGGCCACACCGAGAAGGTGTACGCGGCGCTGCTCTCCGTGAACGGGTTCATGGTGATCGCGTTCGAGGTGCTGCTGTCGAAGTGGACGCAGCGGCTGCCGATCGGGGTGCCGATGGCGCTCGGCATGGCGATGCTCGGCGTCGGCCACCTCGTCTACACCGGGCCGTCCCCCGTCACGGTGCTCGTCCTCGCGACCGTGGTGTGGACGGCCGGAGAGATCATCGCGGCGCCGTCGATGATGGCCTACCCCGGCCTCGTCGCGCCGTCCGCGCTGCGCGCCCGCTACATCGCCGCGGCGACCGTCCCGCAGCAGGTGGGGTACGCGGTCGGCCCCATGATCGGTATCGCCGCCTGGCACGCGTGGGGTTCGGGCGTGTGGGTGCTCACCGGGGCGTGCGGGCTGCTCGCCGGCGTCCTGGTGATCGCGGGCGCGGGGGTGTCGCGGCGGCGCCCCGGCGAGGACGATCCCGCGAAGGACGCCGAGGAGCCGCCCGCCATGGCCGCGAGCCGGCCGGGCGCGCCGGACGAGGCGCGAACGCGGGAGCCGCAGGGCCAACCGACGGATCAACCGACTTGAAGGTGAAGAGCATGAGCAAACCCGTCGTCGCCGTCGTCCGGCCGTTCAGCTCGTCGGCGCTGCTCGCGCCCGCGCTGCGCGAGGCCGGCTTCAGCCCCGTCGCCGTCATGGACTACGACGGGCCGGCGCTGGCCCCGATGCGGGGGGCCTACGACCCCGCCGCCTACGACGCGGTGATCAACCATCACGGCGACGTCGAGGAGACGATCGCGCGGCTGGGCGCGCTCGAACCGGTGGCGATCTTCCACGGCGCGGAGGCCGCGCTGGAACTGGCGCAGCGGTGCACCGACGCGCTCGCGCCCGAGCTGTCCAACGACCCCGCGCTGATGGACGCCCGGCGCCACAAGTACGCGATGCACCAGGCCGTCGCCGTCGCGGGACTGCCCGTCCCCCGGCAGATCTGCGCGTCCGACCCGGCCGAGGTCGCCGCGTGGATCGAGCGGGAGAGGCTGGACGGCGTGGACCTGGTCATCAAGCCGCCGGCCAGCGCGGGCACGGTCGGGGTCGGCCGCGCGCCCGCCGGGCAGGGCTGGCGGGAGCTGTTCGACGCCATGATCGGCACGCACGACAAGCTCGGCGTGCTCGCCGAGGAGGTGCTCGTCCAGGAGCAGATGACCGGCACCGAGTACGCGATCGACACGATCAGCCACCGGGGCCGGCACTCGATCACCGACATGATCAAGTACCGGCGGGTCCCGTTCGGCGAGGGCATCGCGGTGTACGACAGCGTCGAGTGGCTGCCCTACGACCGGGACGCCTACGGCGAGCTGATCGACTACGGCCTCGCCTCCCTGGACGCGGTCGGGCTGCGCAACTGGGCCGCGCACACCGAGATCATGATGACCCCGGACGGGCCCCGGCTGCTGGAGGTCAACGCGCGGCTGTCCGGCGCGGGCAACCCGGCGGTCACCTTCATCGCGTCCGGGGAGAGCCAGGTCACCCGGACGATCGACCTGGTGCGCGGGCGCGGGCCGGAGCTGCCGCCCGGCTACACGCTGCGCCGGGGCGTCATGGCCGTGTTCCTGATGTCGCACTCGACCGGGATCGTGCGCAACGCCGAGATCTACGACCGGGCCCGCGACCTGCCGAGCTACCACTCGCCCGTCGCGGTGGTGCGCACCGGCGACCACGTGGACGCCAGCACCGACATCTTCGCCAGCATGACGATGGGCTACATCATCCTCGCCCACGAGGACCCGGAGCAGATCCACGCCGACCGCGAGGCCATCCGGAAGATCGAGAAAGACCTGGTCGTGGACGTGGAGGAGACCGCCTGATGGTCACCGCGAGGTACATGGAGGCGGCCGGCGAGGGACCCCTGCGCGACGTCGTGGCGAAGGCCGGGTACCCGCCCGTGTTCGCCGAGGCGTGGGGCGGATACCTGGCGACCAGGCCGCTGTTCTCGTCCGCGGCGCGGACCCGTCAGGCGGCGGACGATCTGGCCGGGCTGTTCCGGCTGATGGCGGCCCTCCCGGACCGGCTGTTCGACGGCGACCGCCGCAAGTTCTGCGCCGCGGTCGGCGCCGACGCGCGCCGGACCGACCTCATGACGCGGTTCGACGCGGAGCCGATCCTGTACGGGCGGGCCGATCTCTACGACGACGGCTCGCGGTTCCGGCTGCTGGAGTTCAACATCGGCAGCGAGCTGGGCGGCGTCGACATGAGCGAGGTCAACCGCTGCCTGCTGGCGGACGAGGAGTTCGCCGCGTTCGCCGACGAGAACGGCCTGTCCACCGTCGACACTCCGGCGGCCATCGCGCGGCAGTTCGTCCAGGCCACGCAGAAGGAGGCGCCCGTCGTCGCCACGCTTGAGGCCGTCGACGGGATGGCCGCGTACGCGTCGCTGCACCGCTCCTTCCAGGAGTCGATGAGGCGGTACGGCATCGAGCTGCTCATCGGCGAAGTGGACCAGGTGCGGGAGAAGGACGGGCGGCTGTATCTGCACGACCGTCCGCTCGACCTCGTCCTGCGGTACTTCTCCGCCCACCAGGTGGCGCGGGACCCGCGCAACGACGAGCCCGTCGAGGCCGTCATGCGCGCCCACGAGGAGGGGAGGGTCGTCCTGTGGACTCCCCTGACGGCGTCCATGCTCTCCTACAAGAGCTGCCTGCCCCTCGTCTCCGATCCCGACATGCGCGCGGAGCTGTCACCGGACGAGAACGCCCTGATCGACCGCATCCTGCCCTGGACGCGGACCCTCACCCCCGGCCTGGCCGACCGGGTCCGCGCCGAGCGGGAGGAGCTGATCCTCAAGCCGGTCGCGGGCCTGTCGGGGAGGGGCATCCGCGTGGGCTGGGACCAGACCGACCGCGAGTGGGCCGGAACGGTCGCCGAGTGCCTGAAGGAGGACTACATCGTCCAGCGCCGCGTCGTCCCCGCCGGGGAGCCGATGCTCAACGCGGAGACCGGCGCGGTCGAGGACTGGCTGGGCGTGTGGGGACTCTTCGTCTTCCCGGACGGGTACGGCGGCGCGTTCTGCCGGGCCGTCCCGTCCGGCGGGGCGTCCGTCGTCAACCTCGGCACGAAGGGCGCGAGGGTGACCTCCGCGTTCCATTACTGAGTCCGAGGAGGGACGCCGCGGGTCCGGCTTTGCAATGCCTGCCAGATCCGCGGCGTCCTCCGTTTTCGTCCACTTTCGCCCTTTCTGGACGGCGGTGCCGTGGTTAGCATCACGCTGCCACCCTCACCGGAGAGGACCCCCCGCCATGCACAGACGCATTCTCGGCATGCTCGCCGCGGCGGCCGTCGGCGCCGCGGCGCTGACCGCCTCCGCGGCCCCCGCCTCCGCCGCGCCCGCCCCCGCGCCCGCGCGCCCCGCCCAGGTCAAGGCCGTCGACTTCACCGGGATCGTCGCCCTGAGCAACTGCTCCGGCTCGCTCGTCCGCACCCCGACCGCCGCCGACAGCGACCCGGCGCTCGTGCTCACCAACGGCCACTGCTACGAGGGCGGCATGCCCGGCGCAGGACAGGTGATCACGAACCGGGCGTCCAGCCGCACGTTCAGCCTGCTCAACTCCAGCGGCTCGGGCACGCTCGGCACCCTGCGCGCCAACCGGGTCCTGTACGCCACCATGACCGACACCGACGTGACCCTGTACCGGCTCAGCCAGAGCTACGCGGCCATCCAGCAGGCGTACCGGACGCCGGCGCTCCAACTCTCGCTCGACCACCCCACCGCGGGCGCCGACGTGCGCGTGGTCTCCGGCTACTGGCGCAGGATCTACTCCTGCAACATCGACGGCTTCGCCTACCGCGTCCGGGAAGGGGACTGGACGTGGAAGGACTCGATCCGCTACACCCCCTCCTGCAACGTCATCGGCGGCACCTCGGGCTCCCCGCTGGTCGACGCCTCGACCGGCAAGGTCGTCGGGGCGAACAACACCATCAACGAGGACGGCGGCCGCTGCACGCTGAACAACCCGTGCGAGGTCGACCAGTCCGGCGCCGTCACGGTGCACCCGAACATCGGGTACGCCCAGCAGACCTACACCCTGGCCGCCTGCATCGCCCCCGGCAGCGTCCTCGACTTCAACCGCCCGGGCTGCCTCGTCCCGCGCGCCAGTAGCTGATCCGGCGCTGCGACGTCGCAGCGCGCCAGACCGAACGCAGACCTGCCCTGGACGGGGCGGCGCCCCCCTCGCGCCGCCCCGTCCAGCCGTGTCCGGGAGGGAGTGACCCAACTAACCACCCGGCGTAGTACTACAGCTCGTAGTATTTCTGACAGGATGTAGTACTACAGCTTGTAGTAGATGAGCCGGAGAGGCCTGCGCCCATGGACACCGTCGACATCGCCCGGTGGCAGTTCGGGATCACCACCGTCTACCACTTCCTCTTCGTCCCGCTGACGATCGGGCTCTCCGCGCTGGTCGCGGTGCTCCAGACGGCCTGGCTGCGGACGGGCAGGACGGCGTACCTGCGGGCCACCAAGTTCTGGGGCAAGCTCTTCCTGATCAACTTCGCGATGGGGATCGTCACCGGCATCGTGCAGGAGTTCCAGTTCGGCATGAACTGGAGTGACTACTCCCGGTTCGTCGGCGACATCTTCGGGGCGCCGCTCGCCATCGAGGGCCTGCTCGCCTTCTTCGTCGAGTCGACCTTCCTCGGCCTGTGGATCTTCGGCTGGGACCGGCTGCCCAGGCGGCTGCACCTCGGCTGCATCTGGCTCGTGCACATCGGGACGCTCCTGTCGGCGTACTTCATCCTCGCCGCGAACTCCTGGATGCAGCACCCCGTCGGCTACCGGATCGACCACGAGTCCGGACGGGCCGTCCTCACCGACTTCTGGGCCGTCCTGACCAACTCCACCCAGCTCGTCGCGTTCCCCCACACCATGACGGCGGCGTTCGCCACCGGCGGCATGTTCATGGCCGGCGTCAGCGCCTGGCACCTCGCCCGCCGCAGGAACGTCGAGGTGTTCCGGCCGTCGCTCAAGCTCGCGCTGGCCGTCACCGCGATCGCCTCCATCGGCGTCGCGATCACCGGCGACCTCCAGGGCAAGGTCATGACCGAGCAGCAGCCGATGAAGATGGCCGCCGCGGAGGCCCTGTACGAGACCGAGCGGCCCGCCTCCTTCTCGATCTTCACGGTCGGGACGCTGAACGGCGACGAGGAGGTCTTCGGGATCAAGGTGCCGCGCCTGCTGTCGTTCCTCGCCACCGGCACCCTCGACGGCGAGGTCGAGGGGATCAACGACGTCCAGGCCGCCGAGCAGGCGCGCTACGGGGCCGGCGACTACCGGCCGGCGGTCCCCGTCATCTACTGGAACTTCCGCGTCATGTCCGGCGCCGGGATCGCCATGACGCTGGTCTCGCTGGCCGGGCTGTGGCTGCTGCGCCGCGGCAGGCTCCCCTCCAGCCCCTGGGTGTACCGGATCGGCGTCCTGTCGCTGACCCTGCCGTTCATCGGCAACTCCGCCGGATGGATCTTCACCGAGATGGGGCGGCAGCCCTGGTCGGTGTTCGGCGTGCTGAAGACGTCGTCGAGCGTCTCGCCGGGGGTGTCGGCGTCGTCGATGCTCATCTCGGTCGTGTCGCTGACCGCGCTCTACGGCGTCCTCCTGGTCATCGAGACGGGGCTGATGCTCAAGTACGCCAAGGCCGGGCCGCCTTCGGAGGACGAGGTGCTGCCTCCGCCGTCCGACGGCCCCGGATCCGACTCCGACTCCGAGCGCTCGCTCGCGTTCGCCTACTGAGGGCCGGTCATGGAACTCACCACCGCCTGGTTCGTCATCATCGCCTTCCTGTGGACGAGCTACTTCTTCCTGGAGGGGTTCGACTTCGGCGTCGGCATGCTGCTGCCCGTCCTCGGCCGCGACGACGTCGAGCGGCGCGTCGTCATCAACACCATCGGCCCCGTCTGGGACGGCAACGAGGTGTGGTTCATCGTCGCGGGCGCCGCCACCTTCGCCGCGTTCCCCGAGTGGTACGCCACCCTGTTCAGCGGCTTCTACCTGCCGCTCCTCGCGATCCTGCTCGCTCTGATCATCCGCGGCGTCGCGTTCGAGTACCGCGGCAAGCGCGACGACGCCCGCTGGCGGTCCCGCTGGGACAAGTGCATCTTCTGGGGCAGCCTCGTGCCCGCGTTCATGTGGGGCGTCGCGTTCGCCAACATGGTCCGGGGCGTCCCCCTGGACGCCGACCACGAGTTCGCCGGCGACCTCGGCGACCTGCTCGGCCCCTACGCGCTGCTCGGCGGGCTCACCACCGTGACCCTGTTCCTCCTGCACGGCGCGGTGTTCCTCGCGCTCAAGACGTCCGGGGGCGTCCGGGCGCGGGCCCGCCGGATCGCGGGCCTCGCCGCGGTCGCCGCGATCGCCGCCGGGGGCGGCTTCCTGCTGATCACCCAGCTCCAGTACGGCAAGCCCGTCACCTGGTTCACCGCCGCGGGCGCCGCCGCCGGGCTCCTCGCCGCGGCGGCGGCCAACCGGCGCGGCCGCGAGGGCTGGGCGTTCGTCGGGACCGGCGCCGCCATCGTGCTCGCCGTCGCGACCCTGTTCCTGTCGCTGTTCCCGGACGTCCTGCCGTCCACCCTCGGCACCGGCGGCCTCACCACCGCGAACGCCGCCTCGTCCGGCTACACGCTGAAGATCATGACCTGGGTGGCGGCCGTGTTCACCCCGATCGTGATGATCTACCAGGGCTGGACGTACTGGGTCTTCCGCAAGCGGATCGGCACCTCCCACATCCCCGTGAAGAAGCCCGTCGCATGAAGCCCCTCGACCCCCGGCTGCTGCGCCACGCCCGCACGACGCGCCCGTTCCTCGCGGCGTCGGTGCTGCTCGGCGCCGCCACCGCCGGGCTGATCATCGCCCAGGCGACGCTCCTCGCCGGCATGCTCAGCCGCGCCTTCCTGCACGGCGCCTCGCTCGGCGACCTGCGCACCCCGCTCCTGCTGCTCCTCGCCGCCGTCCTCGGCCGGACGCTCGTCGCGTGGCTCCAGGAGGTCGCCGCGCACCGCTCGTCCGCCGCGGTGAAGTCGCAGCTGCGCGGCCGGCTCCTCGCCCGCGCCCTCGCGCTCGGGCCGGGCTGGCTGTCCGGCGAGCGCAGCGGCGAGCTCGCCACCCTCGCCACCCGCGGGATCGACGCGCTGGACGACTACTTCTCCCGCTACCTGCCGCAGCTCGTCCTCGCGGTGATCGTCCCGGTGGCGGTCGGCGCGCGGATCCTGCTGGGCGACTGGCTCTCCGCCGTGACGATCGCGGCGACGCTGCCGCTCATCCCCGTCTTCGCGATCCTGGTCGGCCTCACCACCCAGCGCAGGATGGACCGGCAGTGGCGGGCGCTCTCCCTGCTCTCCGCCCACTTCCTGGACGTCGTCGCCGGACTCCCCACGCTGAAGATCTTCGGCCGGGCCCGGGCGCAGGCGGACCGGATCCGCGAGATCACCGGCCGGCACCGGCGCGCGACCATGTCCACCCTGCGGATCGCGTTCCTGTCCGCCCTCGTCCTCGAACTGCTGTCCACCCTGTCCGTCGCGCTGGTCGCCGTGTCGATCGGGCTGCGGCTCGTGGAGGGCGGCCTCGGCCTGGAGACCGCGCTGCTCGTCCTGATCCTCGCGCCCGAGGCCTACCTCCCGCTCCGCCAGGTCGGCGCGCAGTACCACGCGAGCGTCGAGGGCCTCACCGCCGCCGCGAGGATCTTCGAGGTCCTCGAAACGCCGCCGCCGCCCGCCGGGACGCGACGGGACGTCCCGGGCCCGGACCGCGCGACGCTCCGGCTGGACGGCGTGACGGTGACATACCCCGGCCGCGGCGCCCCCGCCCTCGGCGACTTCTCGCTGACCGTGCACCCGGGCGAGACGGTCGCCCTGGTCGGCCCGAGCGGCGCGGGCAAGTCGACCGTGCTCGCCGTGCTGCTCGGCTTCGTCCGCCCCGACTCGGGCCGCGTCCTGGTCGACTGGGACGACCTCGCCGACCTCTCCCCTGACGCCTGGCGCGAGCGGATCGCCTGGGTCCCCCAGCGGCCGCACCTGTTCGCGGGCTCCGTCGCCGCCAACATCCGCCTCGGCCGCCCGGACGCGTCCGACGCCGAGGTCCGCAAGGCCGCCCGCGCCGCGAACGCCCTCGGGTTCGTCGACGCCCTCCCCTCGGGCTTCGACACGCCCCTCGGCGACCGCGGCGCGGGCCTGTCCGCCGGCCAGCGCCAGCGCATCGCCCTGGCCCGCGCCTTCCTCCGCGACGCCCCGCTCCTCCTCCTGGACGAACCGACCTCGAACCTGGACACCGAGAGCGAGGCCGCCGTGCTCGACGCCGTCCGCCGCCTGGCGGAGTCCCGCACGGTCGTCCTCGTGGCCCACCGCCCGGCCCTGGCCGCGATGGCCGACCGCACCGTCCCCCTGACCCCGGCCCTGGTGACGGCATGAGCACTTCCCCGCACGCGCCCACCGGTGCGAAGGATTCACGTGAAACCTCCGCGGCCTCGTGGCGCGCCGCGACGATGGAGGCGACGGCATGATCTTCCGGCTTCTCCGGTTCGCCCGTCCCGCGCGGGGACGGCTCGCCCTGGCGGTGCTCTTCGGGGTGCTGGCGCTCGGCAGCGGCGTCGGGCTGATGGCGACGTCGGCGTGGCTGATCTCGCGGGCGGCGCAGCATCCGCCGGTGCTCATGCTGATGGTCGCGATCGTGGCGGTCCGCGCGTTCGGGCTGGGGCGGGGCGTCTTCCGGTACGTCGAGCGCCTCGTCGGGCACGACGCGACGTTCCGGATCCTCGCCGGCCTGCGGGCACGGGTGTACGGGCGGCTGGAAAGGCTCGCGCCCGCCGGGCTCCCGGCCTTCCGCGGCGGCGACCTGCTGAACCGGCTGGTCGCTGACGTCGACGCCGTCCAGGACCTCTTCCTGCGGGTGCTGCTGCCCTGCACCGCGGCGGCGGTCGTCGGCGGCGCCTCCGTCGGGCTGGCCTGGCTCCTGCTTCCCTCGGCGGGCGTCGTCCTCCTGCTGGCCCTGCTGCTCGCCGGGGTCGTCGCCCCCTGGATGTCGGGCGTCCTCTCCCGCCGGGCCGAGCGCCGCACGACCGACCTGCGCGGCGAACTCACCTCCCACGTCGTCGACACCTTGCAGGGCGCGCCGGAGCTCATCGCGTACGGCGCCGCTCCCGAGCAGCTCGCCGAGGCCGCGCGACTCGACCGCGATTTCACGCGCGCCACCGCCCGTTCCGCCACGACCGCCGGGATCGGCGCCGCCGTCTCCGCCCTCGCCGGCGGTCTGGCCGTCTGGGGCAGTCTCGCCGTCGGCGTCCCGGCCGTCCGTTCAGGAGCGCTCGACGGCGTCCTGCTCGCGGTCGTCGTCCTCCTGCCGCTGGCCGCGTTCGAGGTCGTCGCCGGACTGCCCTCGGCCGCGCAGTACCTGGAGCGGGTCCGCCGTTCCGCCGCGCGCATCTTCGCCGTCCTGGACGGTCCGCCCCCGGTCCAGGAGCCCGACGCCCCCGCGGCCCTGCCTGGGGCGCCCTACACGCTTTCGGTCGAGAACCTCCGGGCCCGCTGGACGCCCAGCGCGCCCTACGCCCTCGACGGCGTCTCCCTGGATCTGGCGCCGGGCCGCCGTTGCGCGATCGTCGGCCCGAGCGGATCGGGCAAGACCACCCTGACGGCCGTGCTGCTCCGCTTCCTGGAGCCCGCCGGCGGCCGGACGTCCCTGAACGGCGTGGACCTGCGCGCGCTCTCCGGCGACGACGTCCGCCAGGTCATCGGCCTCTGCGCCCAGGACGCGCACCTGTTCGACTCGACGATCGGCGAGAACGTCCGCCTGGCCCGCCCGTCCGCCGCCGACGAGGAGATCCGCGACGCGCTGCGCCGCGCCCGCCTCCTCGACTGGGTCGAGTCCCTCCCCGACGGCCTCGGCACGCGCGTCGGCGAGCACGGCGCCCAGGTGTCCGGCGGCCAGCGCCAGCGCATCGCCCTGGCCCGCGCCCTGCTCGCCGACTTCCCGATCCTGCTCCTCGACGAGCCCGCCGAGCACCTCGACATCGCTACCGCCGACGAGCTGACCGCCGACCTCCTCACCGCCACCGAGGGCCGGACCACCCTGCTGGTCACCCACCGCCTCGCCGGCCTGGACGCCGTCGACGAGATCATCGTCATGGACGAGGGCCGCGTCGCCGACCGGGGCGCCCACGCCGACCTCGTGAGCCGTCCCGGCCCCTACCGCGCGCTCTGGCGACGCGAGCAGGCCATCGCCCCGGCTCCCCAGCTCACGTGAGCCGTCCACCGGACGGTGCGTTTCGCCCTTTCTGAGACGTTCGGAGAACACTTCCCGGTCCGTCCGCATCACACGGGGTACAGGATCCGTTCGACGGAACGGGGGTTCCACAGATGAAGATCTTGCGCATCACCCTCCGGATCGCGATGGTGCTCCTCGCCCTCGCCACCACGATCGGCGCCCTGAACGCCGCCCGGGCCGACGCGCTCTCCTCGCCGCGTCCCGCGTACTCACGGCCATGAGCTGAGGCCACGCGCCGGGCGGACGCCTCAGTGCGCCTTCACCGCGTCCGTGATGTGCTCGGCGAGCAGCCGGGGAGCGGAGGCATGGGCGAGGTGGCCCTCTCCGGGCAGGCGGACCACCCGTGCTCGCGGCATCGCCCGCTCGAACCGCGCGAACGCGGTCCCGTAAGGCGGCCGCCCCTCGTTGTCCGCGCCGAGGAGCAGGGTGACCGGCGCGACGAGGTCCGCGAAGGCGTCGAAGGCGGGCCGGTGGCCGTCGACGGCGCCGAGCTCGACCGCGAGAGGCTCCGCGAGCGGGCGGAGGACGTCCCACACCGGGCTCCGCCGGAGCTCGGCGACGTACTCGTCCGAGAAGCCGGACACGGCGGTGTTCACGAGCTCCACCGCACGGTCCAGGTCGTTCCGGCCGATCGCCTCGCGCAGCGGCTCCAGCGCCTCCGGCGCGAACGGGCGGGCCACCGGCTCGTACAGGGTGAGCGAGCGCAGGTCGGCGCGGCCGACCGCGGCCTCCAGCGCGATCAGGCCGCCGTAGCTCCAGCCGAACAGGTGCGTCCCGCCGGAGAGACCGAGACCGCCGAGGCCGTCGAGGACGTGGCGCAGATCGTCCACCTCGGTGCGGACCGAGTAGCCGGGCCCGAGCGGCCCGCTCGCGGCCCGCCCGCGGCGGTCGAGCACGAGCACCGGGTTGGGGAGGTCGATGTGCTCGACGACGGGACGCCAGGTCGCGGCGTCCGCCATGACGCCGGGGAGCAGCACCACCGGGGGGCCGTCGCCGTCGCGGACCTGCGCGCCGAGGACGGTTCCGTCACGGGTGAACTGGACGGTACGCAAGGCGAATCCTTCCTTGTGGCCGGTCAGAGGGGAGAAGTGAATCCCGGCAGCAGGCCGAGCAGAGGGACGGCGACGAGCGTGCACACGGCCATCGAGGCCACGTTGCCGATGAACGGATGGAAGTCGGCGGGCAGGCGCCTGGAGATCATCGCGGCCAGGGGCGGCCCGGCGACGGCGCCGCCCACCGCCCCGGCGACGACCGCCTGCACCGTCCCCCCGTAGGTGAGGACGGCCGCCGGCGCGAGCGAGACGACCGGCACGAACGTCGGGTACCAGCCGAGGGCGACCCAGCGCCGGTGGTAGAGCAGGACGCCCAGCGTCCCCGCCAGCACCTGGGCGGTCAGCAGCGCGGGCAGCAGGGTGCTGCCGTACACCGGGGTCAGCGGGTTGAGCAGGTACGCCGCGAGCGTCGCGCCGATCAGGCCCGCGGAGGCCAGCTCGTTGCCGTGGAACGGGGCCTCGGTGAAGTCGGCCAGCACGCGCCTGACCACCCAGCCCCCTCCGAACCCGCCGCGTTCCGTCACGATCGGGTCGGCGGGCTTCGCGGCGGGCAGGGGGCGGGGCATCCACGGCAGGCGGCGGCAGATCAGGAACGCCAGGACGGCGCCTGCCGACATGCCCGCGACGCAGCCGACGACGTTCGGCAGGTGAAGGGGCAGGCAGAAGAGGTTCGTCACGACCAGCGCCGCCGGGGTGGCCAGCGCCGCCCCGAGCACCGCCCCGGTGGCGGCGACGGACCAGCCCGCGCCGTAGACGAGCACGACCGCCGGAGAAACGGACACGAACGGCACGAAGGTGGGCTGCCACCGGCCCGTCGCCGGGATCGTCCATCCCCAGGCGAGGTCGGACAGCAGAAGCCCGAGCACGGCCGAGCCCAGCATCCACGGCCACAGGCCGGTGCCGCAGGCGAGCGGGAACCCGGCCCAGCGGCGGCCGCGCCGGGCGGCCGCGTGCGCGAGCCGGCCGCCCGCGATCATGCCGATACCGCCGGGCGCGGACTTGAAGAACTGCGCCTCGGTGGCGTCCCCGATCCACCAGCGCAGGAACTGCGGAACGCTCGCGTACGCCTCGTCCTGCCAGCGCGCGTACCCGGGCAGGACGTGGGGGAGCCCGTCCGTCACCCGTGTGAGGAGGACGGCGAGGCCGGCGGTCGCCGAGACGAGCGCGGCGCCGGCCAGCCATCGCGCGGCCGCCGGCGGCAGCGCCGGCGCGGGCGAGCCGGCCGCCCGCAGGGTCTGCGCGGTGTCGCTCATGGCGGCCCCCTCAGCGGGGGAACGCGTCGCCGCCGCGATAGCCGAGCAGCGGATCGTACAGATCGGTGCGCCGGTCCCGGACGAGGTCGTTGAGGTCGTTCCAGATCGGCGCCGACCGCGCCGCCGCGAGGTCGAGATCGGCGTAGACGGTCGCCTCGCCCTCGGCGGGGGCCACCGAGCCGATCGGCCAGCCGCCCGTGCCCGTGACGAGGGAGCATCCGAGGAACCGGCCCCCGCGCTCCTCCCCGACCCGGTTCGCCGCGACGATCGGGACGTTGTTGACGTGCGACGCGGTCATCGTCAGGTAGGCGGCCATGCACCGGCCCGCCTCGTCGAAGAGCGGCGGCGGCGTCCACACCCAGTTGTTCACGCTGCAGATCACGTCCGCGCCCTGGGCCGCGAGGAGCCGCGCCACCTCGGGGAACCAGATGTCCCAGCAGATCAGCAGGCCGATGCGGCCGATCCTCGTCCGGAAGACGGGGAAGCCGAGATCGCCGGGCTCGAAGTACAGCTTCTCCCGGTTCCACAGGTGGGTCTTCCGGTAGGTGCCGATCACCCCGTCCGGGCCGATGAGCACCGCCGTGTCGTACAGCCGCACGCCGTCGCGCTCGGCCACGCCGCCGACGATGTGCAGGCCGCGCTCCCGGGCGAGCGCCGCCCACGTCCGGGTCGTGGGCCCGTCCGGGACGGACTCCGCGTGCGCGTACGCCTCCCCGCGGTCGGCGAACCCGTAACCGGTGCCGGCCAGTTCCGGGAGCACGACCAGCGTCGCTCCCCGGTCGGCGGCCTCGTTGATCAGTTCGACGCTTCGCCGGACGTTCCCGTCCTTGTTCTCCAGGCCGACCTGCGGGTCGAACTGCACGGCGGCGGCGGTGACCGGGCTGACGGCGGTCATGGGCTGCTCCTTCACGGCTGCGATGGGGTGGTGGAGGTCGTCTTCGTCAGGCGGCGCGCGGCCGCGAGGAGCAGGCGCTCGGCGCCGGGCCGGGCGATCAGCTGCAGGCCGGCGGGCAACCCGTCGACGAGGCCGGCGGGAAGGCTGACGGCGGGAAGGCCGAGCACGCTCCAGGGGCTCGTGTACGCCAGGAGCGCCGCGCGGACGTCGGCGGGCGTCCCGTTCAGCACCAGGGTCCGGGCGCCCAGCGGCGGGGCGGCGACCGGAACGGTGGGCATGGCGAGGAGATCGAAGCGTCCGAAGAGGGCCGTCACCGCCCCGCGGACCCGTTCCCGCAGCTCGCGGGCCGTGGCGGTGTCCTGTTCGGTGACCCGCCCGGCCGCGCGCAGCCGCGCCAGGACCTCCTCGTCGTAGAGATCCGGCGCGGCGGCCATCCGTCCCGCGTGGAGCCGGTGGACCTCGCCGCTCTGGATCGCCGTGTACGCCCAGCGCAGCCGGGCGATGCCGGGGACGGCGACGTCGCGCGCGGGCAGCGGCTCCAGCATGGCTCTGGCCGCCGCCGCCACGCGCGGGTCGACCGGGTGGACCGCGTCCGGCGCCACCCAGCCGGCGCGGACGGCGGAGACGTCCGGGTCCGGGGCGTCCCCTCCGGCCAGGGCGTTCCACAGCAGCAGGCAGTCATCGGCGGTCCGCGCCATCGGGCCCACGGTGTCCAGCGAGGACGAGACCGGGAAGACCCCGTCGGACGGCACGGCGCCGAGGGTCGGCTTGAGCGCGACGATCCCGCAGCACGCGGCGGGGATGCGCAACGAGCCGCCGGTGTCGGTGCCCACCGCGAGCGGCACGATCCCGGCGGCCACCGCCGCGGCCGACCCGCCGCTGGACCCGCCGGCGAGACGCCCCTCCCCGTAGGGGTTGCGGGTCGCCCCGTTCAGCGAACGGTCGCCGGTCGGCCCGAAGGCGAACTCGTGGGTCGTGGTCTTCCCGACGATGACCGCGCCGGCCGCGCGCAACCGGCGCACGCACTCGGCATCGCGCTCCGGCACCCGGTCGGCGTGGTGGCGGGACCCCATCGTCGTGCGCAGCCCCGCGGTGTCGACGACGTCCTTGACCGCGACGGGGATGCCGTGGAGGGGACCGCGGTCCAGGCCGCCGGCCAGCTCCTGTCCGGCGCGCTCCGCCGCCGCGCGCGCCCCGGTTCCGTCGACGGTGACGAACGCGTTGAGCCCGTGGAGCCGGGACGCCTCGGCCAGCGTCCGCTCCACCAGCTCGGCGGGGGACGTCCGCCCGTCCCGGAGGGCGCCGGCCAGTCCCGCGACCGTGCGCCGGGCGAACCAGCCCGCCTCCGGCGGCAGGGCGATCACGCCGACCGCCTCGCATCGGCCCGTGGTGTCACGGCTTCGCCTCTTTCCCAATCGATTGGGGTGGATCTTCCGCTGACCCAAACGATTGGGTCAAACGTTTGGGTTGTATAAAAGACACCGGACGGTGGCCCTGTCAAGGGGCACGGCGGCAGGAAGGCGGACGCAGTGGCCCGCAACGACCGGCAGCGGCCCGCGACGCTGCGGACCATCGCGGAGGCGGCGGGCGTCGACGTCTCCACCGTCTCCCGGGTGCTCAACGGCTCCCCCGACGACGCCCAGCGCGCCGCGTCCCGCGAGACCGCCGACGAGATCCGGCGCTGGGCCGCCCGGCTGGACTACCGCCCCAACCCCCACGCCACCAGCCTGCGCACGCAGCGCAGCAACCTCGTCGGCGTCCTGGTCCCCCGGCTGTCCGACCTGGTGCTCGCCACCATCTACGAGGGCATCGAGGACGCCGCCGCCCGGCACGGCCTCACCACCTTCGTCATGAACAGCCACGACCGCCCGGAGCAGCAGCGGGCGCGCACCGAACTGGCGCTGTCCCGGCACGTCGACGGCCTGGTCTTCGGCGACGCGCACACCGACGCCGCGTTCCTCGACGGGATCGCCGAGCGGCGCGTCCCGTTCGTCCTGGTCAGCCGGCACGCCGGCGGGCACCCGTCCGTCACCTGCGACGACCGTCTCGGCGGGCGCCTGGTCGCCGACCACCTGCTCGCCCTCGGCCACCGGCGGGTCGGCGTCATCGCGGGCGAGCCCTTCGCCAGCACCGGCGCCGACCGCACCGCCGGCTTCGTCGACCGCTACCGGGAGGCGGGCCTCCCCGTGCCCGGCTCCCACGTCGTCCACTCCGGATTCGACGCCGCCGGCGGCCGCGCCGCCGCCGAGCGCCTCCTGCGCCGCGCCCCCCGGCCCACGGCCCTGTTCGCCGTCAACGACTTCGCGGCCATCGGCGCGCTCGGTGTCCTGCGCGACGAGGGCCTGCGCCCCGGCGAGGACGTCGCCGTCGCCGGCTACAACGACACTCCCCTCGCGGCGGAGCTGCCGATCCCGCTCACCAGCGTCCGCTCGCCCATGCGCGAGATGGGCGCACGGGCCCTCGACCTTCTCGTCGACCTGCTCGCCGGACGGACGCCGGCGTCCGAGCAACTCTCTCCCGCCCTCGTCGTCCGGACGTCCACCGGCCCCGCGAAACCGGCCCGAACGATCGAGAAGCCCTGACCGCTCCGACCGGGCGTCGCCGCGCTCGCTTCGGCGTGAGACTCGTCAACGGGGGCGGGCGCGCCCCCGGACCAGCGGCAGGAAGACCTCCTCCACGATCTCGACCAGAACGCCGTCCGGCACGGCCGGGACGCCCCGCGTCATGTACTCGTTGCGCAGCAGCGCCACCGGCGTGGACGCGACGCGCGGATGCAGCGCCTCGGCCGCGGCCTCGCCACGGGCCACCGCCCGTCCGACCACCGTCAGCCACGCCGCCTCGTAGGCGCCGCCGCCGCCGTCCCGCAGCTCGGCGAGCAGCTCCGGCGCGCCGCCGGCCGCCGCGACCAACCCGCGCAGGATCTCCCCGTACGGCGACGACCAGGTGCTGTTCGCGCGGCGCAGCAGGTCCAGGGCGTCGTCCCGCAGGGAACCGGTGTCCGGCACCGTGATCGCATCGTCGGCCAGCCTCCCGTACGCGGCGACGCCGAGCGCGACGCGGTTCGGCCACCGGCGGTAGATCGCGTTCTTGTTCGTGCCCGCCCGCCGCGCCACCTCGTCCATGGTCAGGCCACCGGCGCCGGACTCCCGCAGCACCTCGGCCGCCGCCCGCAGGATCGCCTCCTCCAGCGCGGCCCCCCGCCGCCGCGAAGCCCCGCCCTCAGCCATGCCGCCCCTTCATCCGTCAGGGTACGAAGCGTACCCCTGGCTCACGCCTGGCAAGCGCAGCCGAGAGGCGCATAAGGTACGGTGCGTACCGTAAATTCGACCACGAAGGAGCGGCCATGCGCGCCCTCGGCATCAACTTCGACACGGGCTTCACGAGCGCGGGCACCACCACCCGCGAACCCTTCGACCCGGCCGTCGTCCGCCGCGAGATGGAGATCATCCGCAGCGACCTGCGCTGCGACGCCGTCCGGATCACCGGCGGCGACCGCGACCGGCTGGAGACGGCCGCCCGCCTCGCCGCCGAGGCCGGACTCGAAGTCTGGTACTGCCCGTTCACCAACGGCCTCACCCAGGACGAGCTGCTCGACTTCGTGGCCGACGGCGCCGCCCGTGCGGAGCGGCTGCGCCGCGACGGCGCCGACGTCGTCTTCCTCACCGGATCGGAGATCTCCATCTGCACCGCCGGGTTCCTCCCCGGCGCCACCCTCCGGGAAAGAGCCGCCGCCCTCTCCGACCCGCGGCAGGCGCGCACCGCGCTGGCCTCCCTGCCCGCCGCGATCAACGCCTTCCTCGCCAAGGCCGTCGCGACCGCGCGGAACGAGTTCGGCGGCCGCATCGGCTACGCCTCGCTGCCCTTCGAGGGCGTCGACTGGACCCTGTTCGACGTGGTCGCCACCGACGCCGGCTATCGCGACACGCAGAACGCCGACCTGCTCCCCGCCGGGCTGCGGGCCCTCACCGCCCACGGCAGGCCCGCGGCGGTCACCGAGTTCGGCTGCGCCTCCTACCGCGGCGCCGCCGCCATCGCGAGCCGGGGAGACGAGGTCATCGAATGGAACGACCAGGCCCGCCCAGCCCACCTCACCCGTCCCGTCGTCCGCGACGAGCAGGAGCAGGCCGACTACCTGCGCGAACTCCTCGACATCTTCGAGAACTCGGGGATCGACGCCGCCTTCGTCTACACCTTCGCCCGCTACGACCTGCCCCACGCCGACACCGGCGCCCACGACTTCGACAGGGCATCCTTCGGCATCGTCAAGGTCCTCCCCGGCAAGGGCACCACCTACCCGGACATGCCCTGGGAGCCCAAGGCGGCCTTCCACGCCCTGGCCCACTACGGTCGCACCCGCACGCGCCCGGCATAGCGCGCCGAGCGCGGAGGATCATCTCTCCGGCCGCTCCGCCGCAAGGGCGAGTACCTCGGCATGCGCCTCCCGGTGCAGCCGATCCAGCTTGGTGACCATGCCGCGCCGTTGGTTCACCGAGAGGAATCTGCGCGTCGTGTACTGGTCGATCTGACGCATCGCACGCTTGTGCACACCGTCCAAGCGCCGCTGGACGTCCACCAGACGAGCTTCGGAAACCGCCTCGCCCAAGCCGGCGAACGCCCCGAGCACCTCCCGGTACTCGCGCTTGGCCTCACTGAGATTCATCGCCCTCACCAGTGCCGGATGGTCGGCGGTCACTCCTTTGATCACTGGAGCGCCTCCGATCATCCAGGTGTGCGACGAGCCTGGCCACTTGCAGATGACGTGCATGATCTGCCAGGTCTCGTGGTGCACAGTGCGTGACAGCCACAACTGCGGCTAGTTCCATCCGGCCCTGGTCCCTGCGCGGGCCGGGGCGGTTGAGCCGCTGATCAACACGCCGGTCCCTCCGCACTGCGCGGAGGGACCGGTTCCATGAACGGCCGGCGGCCGGCCACCTGCGCCTATCGGACGAGCCTGCCGGTGAAGCCCGCCTCGACCAGACGGCGGTAGGCCGCTTCCACCTCCGGCGGCACGTCCTGCGGGATGGCGAATCCTCGGGCCGGGTAGAGCATGATGCGCTGCGTGTCGCCCACGAGCATGGAGATGACCCGCCCCACGTCGCCGATGCTCACGACGTACTCGTCCAACGGGAGCGGTCGGGACGCGCAGTTCACCTCGATTTCCGGCCACAGCTTCTTGGCCGTGGAATAGGCACGGCGCTGCTGGTAGGGCCGAGAGATCAATGTCGCCGAGCGAACCTCGATCCCGTGGTCGGCGAGCAGCCGCCGGGTGAACTCGATGTTCTGGCCGGTATTGGCGGCTTCGGGCTCGACCAGGATCGCCTCATCGGTAACGCCGAGCGCGATGGCATGTTGGCGATAATGGACGGCTTCACCGCGCGGAAACCGCTCGACGGTCGTCGGCGCGTTGGCTCCCGTGAAGACGATGCGGGGAAACAAGCCCTCGCGATAGAGCTCCGCCGCGAAGGTGGCGACACCGAGATCATGGCTGCCGAGCCCGATGGCGACATCGGCGGGCCGAACCGCATGATGCATGTCGTGGTAGTCCCACAGGGTCTCCACGTCACCACGGTAGGCGTCGGGCAACACCGTCTCGGGCACGGAACCTTTCCCCCTCACCCATGCGCGGACGCGCATTCCCGCGCCGGAGGCGATGTCGCGTCACGAGACCCGAATCCAGAACACGCCGGGCGCGGCCGAAGGCGCCCCGGCGGCATCACCGCCGGACCGCCTCAGAAAGATCTCGTGGGCGCGCGCCCGGACCGCTGGTCCGTGGCCGAGCGGCCGGGATCGGCGCCGGTCAGCCGCAGTGAACCTTCTTGCCGGTCAGTTCGCCCTTGTGCGCGCCGTCGGTGTTGATGAAGGCCTTGACGTACAGGCACCGATGCTTGCCGTAGACGTAGAGCGGCCCGGAGTACCAGTGGTTCCTCTTGCTGTAACCGTCGTACTTGCAGTTGCCGTACTTGGTCCTGGCCGCGTTGTAGACGCAGAGCTTGAGCTTGATGCTGTACAGCGACGTCGAGCCCTTGCGGACGGCCAGCGCGCAGTTATAGCCGTTGGAGGAGTTGTAGTAGACCTTGAGATAGCCGCGGACTTTGGAGTTCACGTAAATCGAATGGCTGCTACGCAAGGCGTACCGGGACCCGCAGGACGGGCCCGCCGCACTCGCCGGGGTGCTGGAGGCCAGCACGGTGGTCAGCGTCAATGTGGGAAGCATGACAGCGGCCAGGCGCAGAGCGCGCCCTCCAATTTTGATCACGCGAGGTACCCTACGGCGACCAGGGGTGTTCCGCCAGTGCTGTTCACTTCCTCGTCCAGACGCATTCCCCGAGCGCCCGCCGCCAGAACACAGCGTGCCGGACCCGACACAGATCCTGACTGAAAACGCCTCCGCCGGACCCCGAAGGCAGTGTCCTAGCCGTACTGCCCAGGCAGGTTGCTTGAGGTTGTGACGACACGGTGTGAATGGTGAAGGCAAGGAGGGTGGCGCGGACCTCCTGTGGTGCGCTTCGCCTCGCGCGGCGAACGGTCCTACTAGGTGTGCGTCATGCATGCCAGACCGACAGACCAACGCCATTCGAGGTGATTGCCATGAGCAACCCGACCGTCCCGGCCGGCGACTGGAACGACCCGGCCGTGGACAGGACCCAGACGGCCGACGGGGTCGAGACCCAGACGCCCCCGCCGGCCAGCGACCAGCCCGAGGGGCCGCAGCTTCTCGGGCCCAGCAACTGACCCCAAGTGGTCAGCCACAGGCGGCCCCCGCCGGGGCCGCCATCTTGGGCAAGCCGAGAATCTCGTCCACTGAGCCCTGCCCTGGGCGCCCTCAACACATCACCCCGCAGATGACCGCGAGTCCCCGTCCAGCGCTTCCCACTGCTCTCGACAGCGGTTCAGTGCTCGGCGATGCGCCGTCGCCACCACGGCCGGTCTTCCGGCGCGGACGGATCATGCAGGGTGCGGTCCCGATATTGCTCCGCGAGCGGGGAAACGATCGCCAAGACCTGGCGTCGGGACGGCGGAGGAAGCACCGCGGCTATCTCCTGGAGCGTGTCCAGCGCCTCCCGCGGATCATGACACGGGCACGTGGGGTACACCTCCGCCGTCAGTCTCCGGCCTGGCTGCCGGAGGAACCACGTGAGCGCCGCGAGTGCCGTGGTCATCGACTCGACATCGGGACACCGCCCGGCCCGCGAGGCCTCCGTGATCTCCCGCAGAACCTTGGCGGGCACTCCGTCAGGGACACTCGGAGAGGCCCCGGCGCGCCTGCCGTACCGCGTCGCGCGCAAGCGGCCCGGCGATCGCCGACTCATGCATACCGTTGCGTGATGGCCATCCCAGCATGGTCGCATCAGCTCGAACAGTGCCACCACCCACTGCCCGTCGCGCCCTGCGCCACTCAGGCGATGTCGTCCAGTGCAAGACCAGCCTTCCCCAGGGCTATGCGAGCACGGTGCAAGCATTCCTCAGCACTACCGGCGTCCACCCGTACGGCTCCCTCGGTGAGCGGACCGCCACTGGTGCGAAAGAGCGTGACCACGTCCATGCCGCGCCCGTACTCGCGGGGCGTGCCCCGATGACCGCCGGCAACGGGCGGCTCCGCGGAGGCGTCGCGACACGCGAACCTGAAGGCCAGGGATTCGTATGACCCCACGCTGCCCCGGGCGTGGCGGGCAGAATGTGGTTCGTGAACGTTCTGGAGCGGTACCGATCCTCGTTGTGCGAAGACTTCGGCGAATCCCTCACCGCGCTCATCCTTGACGACCCCACGTTTCCCGGCTTCGTCAGCGAGGTGCACGAACTGGAGGGCGGCGAGTTGGACGGAGTCGCGTGCGAAGTAGCGTTCCACGCGGTGGAGCACGTGTACGACAACCCGGGTGATTCGGCGAACGACGCCTTCGCCGAGATCAGACGACGCATGCGGGAGTGAGTCCTGTACAGGGGGTGAAGGTGGAGCGCCCCACCGGACGAACGACCTTCACGGGTGCGGGATGGGCTTCCCGGAGTCGGAGTGCCCTCGCCGGAGGCGTTGCCTTTGACGGCTTGATCGTGGCAGCGGTGCGCGGTTCGTGGAGAAGCCGCCGCGAGCGTCGCGGATGGCTCTGAGGCGGCGCGGACCCCCGTGACCGCCGGCGGCTGGGCGACAGAGCGGCGGCGGCGCGATGCGCGGCCCGGCGCCAGGCCGCCCCCTCACGCCATCGCACATGCGCTGGTTCGGTGGTCCTGCCTCTGTCCAGCGTTGCAAACCCGTAGAGAAAAGAGTGCGGTCCTTCCGTGTTGGAAGGACCCGCTACTGCAGAAGGCCGCCACAGTGACGCGGCTGGTCTCAGGTGTGGGGTCTACCGGCTCACCGAGTGCGGCGGTCGACCAGCCCAGGTTCGCGGGAAGTAGAAGTAGTCCCAGGCCCGAACCATTTGCGGAGCGGGTCCCTCGGCGCACTTGCTCCCGCAGGTCGGGATGGTCAGGGAGAGTGCGGTCCCGTTCTTGAGCAGCCACGTGATCAGATCGTTCATCAGAACTCCACTGACTAGACGGGACGGCGCAGCAACTGGGCAGCACCGTCCAACTTGATTTGCATAATTCTCAAGCTGAACTGTCCGGCTGAGAGCTGGTGCAGCCACACCCGTCCACGCGCGATGCGCGGTCTCCGCGCTGGGCGACGCCAGCAGTCCGAGCGCCCCGCCCTTGAAACCAGAGACTGATGATCGGGCCTCCCATGTCTCGAGCGGGCAAGCGCATCGTGAGCTTTCCGGCGGGCATCGTCCCGTTGATCCGGGAACACCTGCGGGCACACGTCCCCGGTGATCCATCGGCGCTCGTCTTCGCGGGCCCAACGGCGGAGTACTGCGGCGGGGCAACTTCCGGCGGGCGTCCCGGTGGCCTCTGGCCGTGGAAACGCTCGGGCTCCCGAACCCGCACTTCCATGACCTTCGGCACACGGGCAACACCCTTGCGGCGCAGAGCGGGGCGAATCTGCGTGACCTCATGGACCGGATGGGGCACGACAGCGTCCGAGCAGCGATGATCTACCAGCACGCGACGTCTGAGGTGGGCCGCGCGATCGCCGATGCGCTCAACAACAAGATCAAGGCAGAGCAGGGCGGCGACGATGACGAGGATGACGGCGGCCTCGGTGGCGCGCCCGCCCCGATGACCTAATCGCACGAACGCCCCCGCCCGTGGTCTGGGCGGGGGCGTTTTCGCTGGTGGAGCCTAGGGGATTCGAACCCCTGACACCCGGCTTGCAAAGCCGATCATGAACCCTTCGCCCGACCTGGCGAACCGCTGACCTGGGCCGACTCGGCGATCTCCCCGTAAGTGACCGTGAGTCCCCCTTGATCACCGCCCCATCGGGCACGCAACGGGCCAGTCGTCCCTCGACCGGTGAGCCACATCTTTATCAGTTCGATCATGGCCAAGGTCACTGGCCGGCTTCGCGGTGGTGACCTCATGGTGAGGGTTGATCACGTGTGGCGACGTCTGCTGATGTTGCTGTCACGGCCGCCGCCTGGCCCATGCACGGGACGTTCTACGAACGAATGTGCTCCAACTACACGGCGTTCCCGTTGGGTTCTCAACCGGATAGGCGGACAATCCGGTCTAACATCGCACCATGATCAAATATGCGGCGGCGTGGCCCGGGATACGGCTCCAGGTGGCCTCGATCGTTGCGGGCTGGGCGACGATAACGGCGACGACGTGGTTGGCCAACGTCTGCAACACAGAGCCGGACGCAGATTACCGATACCGGCTCTGGTTTTGGGTAACGCTGGCCGAGGTGCTTGCGCTCGGGGCTCTGTGGGCTCTGGTGGTGATCGATGCTCGACGTACCCGTGGTGTGGACGCCAGGCCCAGCTCGGTTCGCGTTCTCGGCCTGATGCTCGGCACGGGTGCGTGGCTCTTGGGCGGACTCTGGTTCTTCCTGGGGGGTGTCCTGTTCGGTGGGGTCGCGCTCCCACACGGGATTCACTGCAGCTTGCCCGGAGTCCATGGTCAGTCTCACTGTCTTCCGGTGCCCTTGGGCGAAGCCTTAGGCTTGATCATCGGCCTCTCATCGACCCCCGCTCTGGCGGTCTTGATCGCCATTGGGCGCCGTTCGCCTGTAGCCGCATGGCTGTCGCCGGTCTTGATCGTGGGTCTGTTTGTGCTTGCTCGCTTGCTATGGGGCCCCCGGTACGGTTAGCACCTCGCCCGTGCCCTGCCTGGCATCAGGATCCAGCGGGTTGTCGCGTGGTGCCCGGTCCATGTGGTGCCAGGGGCATGCGGCGTAGCCGCTGTTCTTCCCCCACCTTCCTCCCGGCCCCGACGAGACCTGTACTCAGCGACGGGTTCTGGCCGTCGCCATCCTCGACAGATCGGGGTCGGGGGAGCCCCGCGGATTTCCACGCCAACTTGCAACGTCCCTATACCGGGGATGGCTTGTGCCTGCCTGATGCACCATGATCGGCGGCGGCGCGGCCCCCGTGGCGGCCGGACGGGGCGGGCCGGCGGGCGCGTCGCGATGCGCGGCCCGGCGCGGCCGCCCGGTGACCGGCGCCCACGCCGCACGCAACGGGCACGGAAGCGAAAGAAGCGATCGTGAGAGACGAGAGCCCAGGTCAGGACATGGCGTCCGACCTGGGCTTTTTCGTATGTGGAGCCTAGGGGATTCGAACCCCTGACACCCGGCTTGCAAAGCCGGTGCTCTACCAACTGAGCTAAGGCCCCAGGTCTTCGGTTGTTTGACCTGCGGTGACGCGCGGTCGGCGTGACCGGTGACGATGGTACACCGTGGGAGGAGCGCAAGCTTTCGGGCAGGGTGGCCGATGTCCGGCCTGTCTCGACGCTCAGCGGCCGGAGGCGTTGCTGTGGCCGAGGCGGAGGGAGGGACGCCCCCGGTTTCACTCCTGCCACGGGTGACGTCTTGTTGCAGCCGCCGCGTGTGTGAGTTCGTGTGCTGCCTTGGTGTCAGTGCAGTGATCTGGCGAGCGCTCCGGAGTGGTTGGAAAGGTCGCAGCGTGTGGGCGAACGAGTTGGCTGGGGGCTGCGCTGCGCGGGCGCAGCGTAGGGCCAGGGGAGCTTCGCCGTGCGGCGTCGGCTGGCGCTCATTCCTTCGAGGGAATTGTTGTTATCGGCGGCGCTGGAGCGTACCGGACGGCTCTACGACGGGTGGCTGCCCTACCCGCCGGACCCGGCCGACTACCGGACGGGCCTCGCGGCAGTGCGGTCGGCGGCTGCGGGACGCCCGGCGGGCTCGGTCACTCCGGCGCTGTTCGTCACGGTGTTGGTCAGCGATGACGCGGAAGGCGTGGAGCAGCAGCTCGACTCGTACTGCCGATCCACCTACGGCCTGCCGTACGAAGCGGTGCGAACCATTCAGGTGATCGTCGCGGGCCCGGCCGAGCAGGTGGCCGCCACGCTGTCCCGCTGCACGGAGGCCGGCGCGGAGCACCTCGCCTGCCGCATCGCCGTGCCGACCCTCGCTGCTCAGCTTGAGCAGATGGAGCTCATCGCCGAGGCCGTCCGCCCGGCGCTCCGACTCTGAAACTGTCGAAGGTCGTCGACACCCGGGGGGCTCCGATCACTACGGAGATCTCTCATGCGCCCATGGCCTCAGCAGCAACAGGACCGCCAGGCACAGCGCCGCCTGTGGTCCTGCACCACGCCGAGAGGGTGACGCGACGTCTCCCAGACCTGCCGGTGTCACGGCATCGGCCGCTCCTGCCCGCCGATACCCAGAAGAAAGGCACCGACGGCCTGCGCGACCGCTCTGGCCGACCACCCCAGAATCGGCCGAGCTGAATGAGGTACATCGGGGACTGGCCGGCCAAGTCGAATTGCAGCCGCCAGCGGACTCGGCTACCGGGGTTCGTCCTCACCTATATCTGGCCGGGCATGCCGGACGACCAGCGTCGACAGCAATGCGTCCGGCCAGATCAACCCTCTTATGCGGGAGCTTGCCGCCGTCCGAGGTGTCCTGTGACGAATCGGGCGGCGCGTCCTCCGTGGGCGGCGGTCAGCCGTGGTCGGCGTTGGCGGGGGTGCGGAGGAGGATGTCGGGGAGGTCGGCGATCGTGGGGAGGACGTGGGTGGCGCCCGCGGCCACGAGGCGGTCGTGGTCGTGGGCGCCGGTGAGGACGCCGGCGACGATGGACGCGCCGGAGCGGCGCCCGCAGAGCATGTCGCCTGCAGTGTCGCCGCAGACGGCGATGTTGCGGACGTCGTCCACACCGAGGCGCAGGGCCGCGGTCAGGACGAGGTCGGGCCACGGTCGGCCGCGCGGGACGTCCTCGGGGCAGAGCGTCAGGTCGGCGCGGTCCCACCAGCCGAGGGCGTCGAGGACGCGGGCCTGCGTGCCGCGGCCGAAGCCGGTGAGCAGGCACACGCGGACACCGGCGCCGCGCAGGCGCGCGAGGGCGTCGTCGGCACCGGGCACGGGTGCCAGGCCGCGCCGGTCGATGAGGTCGTGGTAGGACCGCTCGAACGCCAGGTGCGCGGCCTGGGCGCGGGGTTCGTCGAAGAGCGAGCGGAAAATGCCGATCTTCGATCCCCCGCGCGCGTCACGGAAGCGGGCGAGGGCACGGCCGTAGGCCGCCGTGCCGGAGACGATCCCCAGGGTGGCGATCGCCTCGGCGAAGGCGGACTCGACGGTGTCGCCGTCCGCGACGGTGGTCCCGGCGAGATCGAGGCAGGCGACGGTGATCGGCTCTGCTTCGTTCACGCCGGGGCCTGTCGCCGGCGGGTCAGTTGTCGGACGACGTGGCCTCGGTCCACAGGTCCAGCTCGGCGCGGTCCTGCTGGAGCTTGCGCCAGACGGCGAAGCCACCGAGTGCGACGACGGCGAGGACGAGCAGCTTCTTCACGGTGGGACCCCTTCACCTTCGACTATCAAGTCAGAACCGGGGAACGGCTCGATCGGTGTCTGCCTCCCCCAGGCTCTCCGCAGCCTAGCAACCGCGGCCGGGCGATCAGCACCGAAGGGCCCCTCATCGGACGGACATTCGAAGAAGCCTCGCATTTCCCCCTCTCGTCGGAACGCCGGAACGGCCGCATAATCCGGGGGGACGACCTTCGGGAGTGGCCGATGGCGGAAGACGACTTCCGGCGCTGGGAGCGCGAACTGGAGCCGGACGTGCCGGACGAACTGCCCTCCAGGGGCCGCGGGCTGGTGCTGGTCGCGGGGCTGACCGCCACGGCGTGCACGGGCGTGATCGCCCTCGGCGACGTGTCGCTCGGCACCGCCGGGCTCGTGCTCGCGTCGATCATCCTGCTGCTGTGGCGGATCGGAATGTGATCCGCCATCATCTCGGCATGGATCTGCGCGGAGCGAACGTCCTGCTGACCGGCGCGACCGGCGGGATCGGCCAGGCGCTGGCGAGGGCGCTGGCCGGCCGCGGAGCCCGGCTGGTGCTGACGGGGCGCCGCGGCGACGTCCTGGAACCGCTGGCCGAGCGGCTCGGCGCCCGCGCCGTCGTCGCCGACCTGGCGGACCGGGAGACGGCCGAGAGCCTCCTGGACGAGGCGGGCCGGGTGGACGTGCTGGTCGCGAACGCGGCGCTGCCGGCGTCCGGGCTGCTCGCGGAGTACTCGATCGGGGAGATCGACCGGGCGCTCGACGTGAACCTGCGGGCGCCGGTCGTGATGGCGAAGCTCGCCGCCGCGCAGATGGCCGATCGTGGCCGCGGCCATCTGGTCTTCGTCTCGTCGCTGTCCGGTAAGACGGCGTCCGGACACGCGTCCCTCTACAACGCGACGAAGTTCGGTATGCGGGGATTCGCCCTGGCCCTGCGCGAGGATCTGCGCCCGCACGGCGTCGGCGTCTCGACGGTCTTCCCCGGCTTCATCCGGGACGCGGGCATGTTCGCGGAGGCCGGCGTGGCCCTGCCGAAGGGGGTCGGGACGCGGTCGCCCCAGGACGTGGCGCGCGCGACCGTCCGGGCCGTCGAGCGCGACATCGCGGAGATCGACGTGGCGCCCCTCGGGCTGAGGATCGGCGCGCTGGTCGGCGGGGTCGCGCCCGTCCTGTCCGCGGCCGTGCAGCGGCGCGCGGGCGGGCGCCGGATCTCGCAGGGCCTCGCGGACGGGCAGCGCGGCAAGCGGTAGCGACAAACAGGATCTTCCGGCGATAATCCGGGCGGACCCGCTTGATCAGCGGGACGAGCCGGCGCAGCGGCCGGGCCTTCATCCCCCTGCCGCGCGCCCCCCGCGCGAGGAGGGTCTGCGCATGTGGACGGGTAGGAAGATCGTGATCGGGACGGCGGCCGCGGCCGTCCTGCCGCTGATGGCGGTGCCGGCGCGGGCGGCCGAACCCACGGGCGCGACCGTGGTCCCGGTGCAGGTCACCGGCGACCCCGCGAAGCGCTTCAACCTGGTGGTGCTGGGCGACGGGTACACGGCGGCGGACATGCCGAAGTTCCGCGCACACCTCGCCAAGCACCTCAACGACCTGTGGACGATCGAGCCGTTCAAGTCGTACCGCAGCTACATCAACGTGTACGCGGTGGAGACGCCGTCCAGCGAGTCCGGTGTGAGCTGCGACCCGGCGCTCTCCTCACCCCGCCGCAAGACGCCGTTGAGCATGGCCTTCTGGAGCGGCTGCAGAGAGGACGGCATTCAGCGTCTTCTCGTCATGGACTCTGCGGCCGCCAAGACGTACGCGGACCTCGTCCAAGGCACGACTGTAGGGAATCGTCAGATCCTCGCTCTGGCCAACAGCGACACGTACGGCGGTGCGGGCGGCGCCTATGCGACGGCGTCCGGCGGGAACGCGATGTCGGCTCTCATCGCTCCGCATGAGCTCGGCCACTCTCTGGGTGGGCTGGACGACGAGTACGACTACTACCAGCGGGGCGTCCCTGGCGGGACGTACTCCGGTCCTGAGCCCGGCTCCATCCACCACACGCTTCTGACCGAGATGGAGATGAAGGCGCAGAAGAAGAAGTGGTGGCGATGGCTCGGCGAACGCAGCGAGGCCGGGGGCATCATTGGACGGTACGAGGGCGGCCTCTACTCGAGTAAGGGCGTGTGGAGGCCGAGCCAGCACTCGATGATGAAAACGCTCGGCTACTACTACGACCAGGTCGCGCGTGAGCGGATGACGCAGCGGATCTCCGGCAAGGTCAACCTCGTCCAGGCGAACACGCCCACGGAATCTCCGGTGGGCGACGACCGTGTGCTGTGGGTCGAAACGATGCATCCGACCGGCCACCCGTTGTCCGTCGCATGGACGGTCGATGGGAAGACCGTCGGACGGGGCTCGAACCTCGACCTGTCCAGGCTGCACCTTAGGAAGGGCACGCACACGGTCAAGGCGACGGTCACCGACCCCACCGGTTTCATCCGGGACCCCGCCATCCGGTCGTCCACCGCACTCACGCAGGTGCGTGCATGGACGGTCGACACCAGCGCGACCACCCCGTCCGAGAACGTGCCCGTCGGCTTCAGTTCTTCCACGCCGAACGACCAGCCCGTGGGAGGGGATTCCGTCGTCTATGTGGAGACGACACACCCCGCACAGAGCGTGCCCAAGGTGAGCTGGGTGCTGGACGGGCGCCGTGTAAGCGGCGGCGACCGGGACATCGACCTCGGACGGTTCCGTTTGGCGAAGGGCACGCACACCCTCGTCGCACGGGTCGGATCCGACACCCGCACATGGACGGTCGACGCGCAGGCGCCGACAGTGACGTTCGAGTTGTCCAAGGCAGCACAGAGCCAGGTTCGGCCTGGGCGTACGCCTGAATACGTCTTCGACGGTCCCTTCACTATGCGGCTCACCGGCGCGGACGACCGTCCAGGCGTGGTCGTCTCCGAGTTCCGCGTGGACGGCGACGGCTGGTTCAACTACTTCGGCTGGCCGACCGACTCGTCCGCCCCCTGGCTGTTCACCGAGAACGGCACGGTCATCGACAGCCTCACCTACGGCAAGCTCGGCAAGGGCCGCCACACCATCGAGTACCGCGCGATCGACCCGGCGGGCAACGTCGGCAAGCCCGGCAAGTTCATCGCCACCCTCCGCTGACCCCAACACCCGGCACCCCCACCCCCATCACCAACCGCGCCGCCCAGCCCCCCTTCCACCCACCCCACCAGCGTCCACTCCGGTGCGCCCCCACTCCGAGACCGATCCCACCGGGCCCGCTCCACCGCGGGCCCGGTCCACTGCGGGCCCACCCTGCTCCAGTCCGATCCGCTTTGAGCCCACCCCCACTGCGGACCCGATTCGTTTGGAGCCTGATTCGCTGCGGGCTGGGTCCGCTGGGGGCCGCGGCCCAATCTGCGTGAAGGCTGTTGGGCCTGTCCTTCTGCGGAGCCCGACCGACCTGCTGCGTGGGCGGAGGGCCGGCCGTCAGCGGTCGGGCGAGGTGACGACAAAGGCAGGGCCCGTCCAGGCGCGGTCTCAGGACGAGGGTGGGCTCAGTGGTCGGGGGCGGGTTCCGGGGCGGGTTTCGCGGCCGGCTCGGGGGCGTGGGCGGTGGCGCCGCCGTCAGGCAGGGGCGCCGGGCCGCCCGCCCGGGACCTGCGCGCGGTGGCGAGGACGGATCCGCCGAGGATCAGCACGAAGGACGCGATGATCGTCCCGGTGAGGGGCTCGCCGAGGAACGCGACGCCGGCCACGACCGCCACGGCCGGGTTCACGTAGGTGAACACCATGCCGCGGGACGTGCCGACCTCCCGGATGAGCTCGAAGAACACGATGAACGCCAATGCGGTGCAGACCAGGCCGAGGGCGATGAGCGCGGCGAGGACGCGTCCGCCGGGCAGGGCGCTCGGCCAGGTCGCGATGGCCGGGCCGGTGTAGGCGAGCGCGGCGACCGCCAGCGAGAACGCGGCCAGGTGCAGGCTCGGAAGGTCCTGGAGGCGCCGGGTGGCGATCATCGGGGCGATCGCGTACCCGACCGCCACCAGCATGACCTCGCCGATCGCCCACGCGCTGCCGCCGCCGAGGTGCGGCCCGGCGAGCACGCCGACACCGGCCAGGCCGACCAGCAGACCCGCCCATCTGAGGGGCCCGAGCCGCTCGGCGTCCCCGGTGAGCCGCGCGAACACCACGCCGATGATCGGGACCGCGGCGATGAGCAGCCCGGTCATGGAGCTGGTCAGCCGGTTCTCGGCGTCCGACAGCAGCGCCCACGGGCCGAGGATCTCCACCGCGGTGAACAGCAGGAGCGGGCGCCAGTGGCGGCGTACCGCGTCCAGTCGCCCGGACCTGACCGCCAGAGGCAGCAGGATGAGCGCGCCGAGCGCGGTGCGGGTGAACACCACCATGGGGACCGAGACGCTCTCGACCGCCACTTTGATCAACAGATAGGGGATGCCCCACAGCACGCTCATCAGCGCGAACAGCATCCAGCCGCGGCGACTCAACCCGACCTCCGTTCTCCACCGCCCCGCCCGGGCCGCCTCCCGCCCGGGTGTCCGGTGGGGCGGGCTCGGTCGCGATCGGCCCAGGGCACCCGGGATCGCCCCGGGATGGACGTTCAGAATGAAGGTCGGCGAGATGTGCTGTCTTGAACGCTGTTGCGGTAAACGCCCGGGGTGACGCCCAGGACGCGCCGGAACCAGCGGGTGAGATGCGCCTGGTCGGCGAACCCGACGAGCGTCGCCGCCTCGGCGGGACGGTGCCCCGCGTCCAGCAGCACCCGAGCGCGGGCAACCCGGTGCTGGGCAAGCCATGCGTACGGCGGCATGCCCATCGCGTCGCGGAAGGCGCGCAGCAGCTGGTAGCGCGAAAGCCCCAGGTCGGTGGCGACTTCGGCGAGCGTCGGCGGGGCGATCAGCTCGTCGGACAGGCGGGTCGCGACCGTTCTCGCGATGCGCCCGGCCTCGGCCCCGCGGTGGGCGGGGACCGCCTTCGGGCCGGACGCCGCATGGCGCCGGACGAGGGCGCCCAGCACGCCGAGCAGCCGCGACTCGCCCTCCAGCGGGTCCGCGCCGAGCCTCAGGGCGTGGTGCGCGAGGCGCAGCGCCTCACCGAGCCCGCGGTCGTCGATGATCGGGTTCGTGAAGTGCGGTTCGGCCGAGGCCGGTCCGGGCTCCGCGATCGTCGCCGCGCCCAGCAGTTCGGCGGCGGGGTAGAGGCACAGGTACGCGAAGCCTTCCGGACGCGCCGGACCGCCGGTGTGCGCCTCGCCCGGCTCGACCACGACGACGCTGCCGGCGGCCGAGTAGATCCTCTCGCCCCGGTAGAGCATCGTCTCCGTGCCGTCGACGGTGACGCCGATGGCGTACTCGTCATGAATGTGCGGCGCGTAGTGCCGGCGGCCGATGCGTGCCGTCAGCAGATCGAGCGGCGCGCCCTGGATGCCTCCCACGCGCGTCCACAGCGTCCGGTCGACCCCCCGGTCGCCGGACGGGGCCTCCCCCTGCGGCGGCCCGTCAGGCCGAGAAGACGTGCCGGAGCCGCCAGCGGTCCTCGTCACGGCCGAGCTCCACGACGGCCACGCCCTCCACGCCGGTGACGCGGAACCGGTAGACCCTGCCCTCCTGGGCCGATCCGTAGGTCTTCAGCACCGCGTCCACCGCGTAGCGCGCCCCCCGCCACTCGTACGCGGTGAGCCGCCCCGCCGGGTCGTGTTCGGCTCGGACCGGCTCGTTCAGCAACTGCCCCATGCGGGGAGGGTAGCACGCGTTCGAACAAATGTTCGCAGGTCGGAGAGGCCTTCCCGTGCCGGTCGGCCGGGCCTGCGAGCCGATCGGGGCGCGAAGAGCACCGTGCCGCCGGGCGTGGCGCGCCGCTCGCCTCCACGGCACCGAGCCGAGTCACACGGTTCATGAACAGACCAACAGAAGTCACCCCCCGACCTCATCCCGACCACACCCCGCCACCCCCGACAAGCGCCACCGCTCCCGGAGCGCCGCCACTCCCAGCAAGCCCGCACTCCCGGCAAGCCTGGTCACTCCCGGCAAGCCTGGTCACTCCCTGGTCACGAATGACCGCAAGACAGGCACCGACTGTGAAACGGTATTGATCATCCGGCGCTCGGAGTCGGCTGCTCGGGGTCTCCCCGGGCCGGTAACGAAAACACCGCGAGGTGAATCATGTCTCCAGACAGGATCGTCGCCGCCCTGACCTTCGTGGTCGTGCTGGCCACGATGCTCATCACCCACAACGTCGCCGACCACTGGGTCCAGACCAGCGTCCAGGACAGGGACAAGGGACTGCACGGCGAGCACATGTGGAAAGGTCGCCTGGCATGCCTGCGGCACGTCGCGTCCTACACCGTCTGCACCTCGCTGGTCGTCGGCATGGTGTGGGCGCTCTTCGACCTGCGGATCTCGCTGTTCAGCTTCACCCTCGGACAACTGATCTCGGCGGTCTCCCACTACTGGGCCGACCGTCGGACCACCCTGCAGCGCCTGGCCGAACTCGTGGACAGGCTCAGGGGCGCCAAGGGAGAGGACGTGGGGTCCTTCTACCGGCTCGGCGCCCAGCGCGCCGGCAAGGACGACAACCTCGTGCTCGGGACGGGGCGGTACGCCCTCGACCAAGCGTGGCACTGGTGGTGGCTCTTCATCGCCTCCATCGTGACGGCAGTCGCCGCGTGAGCACTCACCACCCAGTGGAGCCGTCCACCGGCACCGCTTCTCGACCGGCCCTCGTACCCACACGTGCGAGGGCCTGTTCTTTTCTTGAAGACCTCTTCCAGCGGAAGGTTCTCGGACACTTATCCACAGGTTGTGGGCAGTCATCGCGCACACCTTCCTCGTCGTCGCAGCAGGGCGTTCCGAGGGTGCGTCCACAGGCGGATCCCCAGAACAGCCGGGCTTTCCACGGCCCGGACGGCGTGTCGAGCGCCGCCCTTCCCATCATGACCCCGGCCACCCGTCCGTCCACAGAATCCACAACCTGTGGATAACTGTCGTGCACAACCTGGGTACGGCCGCGCGACTCCGCGTCCACATTCTTCCCCAGCTCGCCCCCAGCTCGCGCGCTCACTTTTCCACGTCGTGGAAAAGCCTCTGACCAGCAGGGAAACCCGCTTCGCGCCGGCATGTTCCACACCCCGTTCACAGCCTGTGGGCGAACCCCCTCCACAGCTCCACCTCACCGGTGGACAGAGTTGCCCACAGCAATCCCCAACCGCGTCCCCAACACGGCCCTCCCATCAGGGATGACACGACGGCGAACGGCACCCGGGCTCCACAGCGGCGGCCGGCCCGCTGATCGAGGCGGGACGATCAACGTCGGGAGGCGCCGAACCGGGGGTCTCACCCGCGCGCAGGCCCGGTCAGCGCGCGTCCCCGGCCGGCGAGGCCGGGCCGTCGGCGGGAACGGCGGCTTCGAGGTCGGCCAGACGGCCGAGGTCGTCGGCCGGCTCGGACGAGTCGGGCAGGTCGATCGCCCGGGCCTCGGCCGCGAGGGCGCGGACGCGAGGCCAATCCTCCAGGTGAGCGGCCGCGTCGGCGCGCAGGACCAGGGCCCTCAGCCGCTCGGCCGCGGACAGCGCCTCACCGGAGCGCAGCAGCCCGTCGAGGATCCGGGCAGCGGCACGGTGATCCCCCTTCGACTCGCCCAGGAGCGCTGCCATGTGGAAGGCCCGGGCCACCTTCTCCTCCGGGATGGGCGCATGGCTCGTGTCGTTCGAGATGGCCTGGCCGACGCGGAGCTGGAGCCCGTCCGGGTCGCTGAGCAGGAACTGCCGGACGCCGTACGACATGTCCCGCAACGCACCCAGCCGGGGCAGCCCCCGCGCCGGCACGCGGCCGAGGGCCTCGCGGAGCCCGCCGCGAAACGCCTCGTAGAGAGCGTCCACGCCCGTCGTGGTGATGTAGCACATGTTCATGGACGCGGCCGGATCGTGCTTCTTCCACCCGTAGAAGTGCAGTTCGACGTCGCCGCGCCGGACCGCGAGGTACGGGTTGGGACGTGTCTGCCAGGTCGTCTGCTCGAAACCGAGCGACCGGTAGAAGTTCCAGGTCAGCTCTATCGACCGGCACGGAAAAATCGGAATCGCCTTCTCACCCATGGTCGGAGCGTAGGAAGAGCGATAAAGTTAGTCAAGTTTGACTAGATGCCGTGGGCGTCATCCGAGCGCGAGCCGCCAATGACGACGCGGCAGGCGGTCACGGATCGACGGAATCGGCCAAGACGCGGACTCGGGGCCGGCGCATCGGCGACAAGGACGCGTCGTTCAAGCGCGCGAGCCGGGGAGGTGGGGGATGATGTGCGTCATCGCGATCATCGACGCCGCGGCCGCCGCACACCGAGGACGATCTTTACTGGGCGCCGGGACGGAAAGGTCCACGAAGATCGGTGCCGCCGGCGGGCGATGCGGCAGCCCGGTGAACGCCGCTCCCGACGGTGGAGACGTTCCATCGCCAGAGTTTTCCACAGGTTGTGGAAAGGGAGGCATCCGTGGATTTCAACGAGCACACTGCAACGCGGGCCGTCCAGGACAGTTTTCGCGACACTCCCGACCCGCGACTCCGTGAGCTGCTGGACGCGCTCACCCGCCACCTCCACGCATTCGTCGGTGAGGTGCGGCCGTCGATCCGCGAATGGGAGCAGGCGGTCGAGTTCCTCACCGCGGTAGGCCAGACCTGCACCGACACGCGCCAGGAGTTCGTCCTGCTGTCGGACGTCCTGGGCGTCTCCATGCTGGTGGAGACGCTGAACGAGGAGGGAGACGGCACGGAGAGCACCGTTCTGGGCCCGTTCCACATGGTCGAGTCGCCCCCGCGCGCGCTTGGCGACAGCATCGACCTGGTCGGCGAGGCACAACCGTGCCTGGTGGCTGGCCGTGTCCTGAGCGGCGATGGAACGCCCCTGCCTGACGCCGAGGTGGACGTCTGGCAGTGCAACGAGAAGGGGTTCTACGACGTCCAGCAACCCGGGGTCCAACCGTCCGGCAACGGGCGCGGTCTTTTCCACACCGACTCCGAAGGGCGGTTCCGGTTCCGGACCGTCCTGCCCAGCCATTACCCGATCCCCACGGACGGCCCGGTCGGACGGTTTCTGGGGGCCGTCAGACGGCACCCCTACCGGCCGGCGCACATCCATTTCATCGTCCGGGCGGACGGCCACACCCCGCTGACCACTCATGTCTTCGTGGCCGGCAGTCCCTACCTGGACTCTGACGCGGTCTTCGCTGTCAAACAAAGCCTCATCGTCGATTTCGCCGAGTCGGACGACGGAGCGACGGCCGCCCGGAACGGCGTCCGAGCTCCGTTCCGGCACGCCGAGTTCGACCTGGTCCTGAGCAGAGAGTCCGGGTGACCCGCCCCGAGGACGTTCCGCCGCGGCGTGCCACGGATCAGCCCTCATGATCGCCACTCCTGCCCGGCATTGTGGCGGGGTTCGACGTGTGCGGCCCCTTCATCGGCATCGCCGGCCGCTCACTTATCCACAACCTGTGGAGAACGGCCCCCATTATCTGGATAACCGGCTCCGGGCCGCGCCGGCGAAGACGCGATCTCAACACCGTCAAGGCCGAGAAGAAGCGAAGAACCCGCAGGCCGCCGCCGTGCCCCCACACCTGGGCAAGCGCAACGAGCAGACGCCTTCCGTCCTCCACGGCCTTGTCCCGCAAGACGGGTGGGCGTCCATGCCGCCCCGCGTATCGCCCATTGCCAAGCCTGCATGACCGGCCTGTCAACCTTCCAGCGAAACCGTTACCCCGCGTCCCCTTCCCCTCCCGCCGGCCGCCGACTCTCTCCTGCCCCCGCCCATGAGCCGCCGGTTTTCGCCAATCAGAACCCACAATTCCTCCCAAATCGGGCCAAGAGGCCATCGCCCACGGTTTGCAGCGGACTGCTCATTGGGGATTTTCAGGGCATCCCGACAGATCATGCGGGTGGTCGGCACGCCGGGAACCGCCGCACACAGCGACCACGAACCTCCTGCGCCCGGCAGCGGGAGGCATAACGGGGGAGACATGAGCGACCTGATCGCCGTCGCCTACGACGACCTGCCGCACGCCGAGCAGGCGCGCGAGAAGCTCGTCCGGCTCCACAAGGAGCACATCATCGAACTGGCCGACATCGTCATCGTCGAGCACAGGAAGAACGGCAAGATCAAGATCCATCAGGCGCGCAACCTCGTCGCGGGCGGCGCGCTCGGCGGCGCCGCGTGGGGCGGGCTCATCGGACTGATCTTCTTGATGCCGCTGCTGGGCATGGCCATCGGCGGAGCCACCGGCGCCGCCATGGGCTCCGCGACCGACACCGGCATCGACGACGACTTCATGCGCAACCTCGGCGACCACCTGCCGCCCGGCGCCGCGGCCGTGTTCGTCCTGGTCGACAAGCGCAATCCCGAGAAGGCCGTCCCGGAGATGGCGCCGCTGGGCGGCAGGCTCATCCAGACGTCGCTGTCCCCCGAGCAGGAGGAGCACCTGCGCGAGGCCGTGAAGGCCGCTCGCGCACCCCAGCCCGCCTGAGGACCCTGCTCCTGGCAGCGACCTGCCCGCTCGTCCCAGAAGGCCAAGGCACGCCGACGACCCAGAGGCCGGTTTCGAGTCCCTCGAAACCGGCCTCTGCCCTGCGGAACCAGATCGACACCGCCCATCCGGACGTGGCGTTCAAGGTCACCGCGCAGAGCGGCGAGCATCTGCGACCCGCAGATCATCCAGAGCCGCGGCGTCACCCACCTGATCTATCGACTCTCCAACCGCGCCTGAGCGGCGTTAGCCTCGTCGCGTGAGTGATGACGTCCAGCAGGTTCAGCCGCTCGACTCCGCGACAGCCGAGGAATGGGTGCGCAGGACGGGAGAGCCGGACCTGCGCGCCGTCTCGGCCTCCAAGCTCCGGGCAGGGCCGGTGTGGAGCGTGAGCGCTTGGGTCATGGAGTTCGTCCGTACCGACCCACTCGAATCCGAATTGCGCCGCCGCATCGAGGAGGCGCTGAGCGCCGTCAGCGGCGTCACCGGTGTCGAGGAGGAAGACCGGGAGGTATGGACGGTGACCGGCACTCCGACAGGTAGGGCATTGGTCGAGGCCGTCGCCCAAGTGGTGGACGACCTGGCCGACGAGACCCGCGAAGCCCTCCAGCCGCGGCCGCGCGGCTAGAGGATCAAGGCGTGAAGCCGGCTTCGCGTCTGGCGGCAGCGATCGGCTCTCCTGCGCGGACCTCGGCGGAGGGTCAGATGGGCATCCGGATCAACGGCATCGTCGTCGACGCCAATGACCTCGATCTTCTGGCCGAGTTCTGGAGTCGGCTGCTCGGTCTGGCGATCACCCGGCGCGAGGACGACTGGATCAGCCTTGGTCCGCACTTCGCCTTGCAGAGGGTTCCGGAAGCCAAGAGTGTGAAGAACCGCGTCCACCTCGACTTGGTGGCTGACGACTTCCCCCAGGCTGTCGCGCTTGCCGTCGAGCTTGGAGCGAGCCCTGTGGACCGGATGCAAGAGGACCTTTGGCAGGTCTGGCGGGATCCGGAAGGCAACGAGTTCTGTATCTGCGTGTCCTGACGGCCGAGCCGGCCACGTTCGGGACTCCGCAAAGCCGAGCTGCCGCTGTCACCGTCACTGCCGTCATCCACAGCCGTGCATATGCCTGTGGATCGGCGTAGCCGCAAAAGACGAACGGACCTGTCCGGAGGGTGCCCCCGCGCGAATGGCGCCTACCCCGTGACAGACGGCTCTGTATTCGTTGGTTTCATCGCCGGCACCAGGTCCCGGCACTGGCCACATCGCTGACCGTCGCGCCAGGGGCGGCCAGCCATCCACCTACGGGGTCTCGGCGAGAACGTCGAGGCCCCTGACCTATGTCGCTGCCGGCTCCGACTGGCCCGGCCCGAACCACCGTCAACCCGACGAGCGGCGTGAGCGCGCCAACGGCGCGTTCCTTGACTACTGGCTTGAACACGTCGTGCGTCCGGCCAAGCGGTGGAACACCTACAAGAAGTACGAGCAGACGGTTCGGCTCTACCTCGAGCCCGATCTCGGCAAGGCGTCCCTCGACCGGATCCGGGTCGCCAAGGTACAGGCGTTCTTCAACGCGCAAATCAGGGCGGGTCACTCCGTGGCCAAGGTCCACGTGATGCGCATGACCCCGGGGTGCCGCGCTGACTCGGGCCATGCGCGAAGAGCTGATCTCGGTGAACGCCGCTCACCTCGCGACGCTGCCGCCGGCCCCCAAACCGCAAGGTCAAGCCATGGACCGCTGATGAGGCTCGGGCCTTCCTGGCTGCGGCAAGGAAGGAACCGCTGTACCCAGGGTTCGCGCTGATGATGACCTACGGGCTTCGGCGTGGTGAGGTTCTCGGCCCGGCCTGGGAAGACCTCGACATGGATGAGCGGGTGATACGCGTGCACTGGCAGTTGCAGCGCATCGACGGCGAGCTTTCCCGGACGCCGGTCAAGACGGACGCCGGGCGGCGGCACCTGCCCATGCTCCCGCCCGGCTGGGAAGGCATGATCGAACTGGCCGAACGGCAGATGTACTCAAAGCGCGCGGCTGGTGAGAACTGGACGGAAACGGGCCTCGTCTTCACGACCCGTTCCGGGCGACCGATCGAGCCTCGGAACCTGACGCGCGTCTTCGAACGGATCTGCACGAACGCTGGGCTTCGCCGTATCCGGCTTCACGACCTGCGGCACACGACGGCGTCACTCCTCAAGAGGATGGGCGTCCCCCCGAGTGACGCGAAAGAGATCCTCGGCCACGCCCGCATCGCGGTGACGCTGGAGATCTTCACCCACGGAGACCACGAGGATCACCGGTCGGGGCTCGGCAGAGTGGCCGGGGAACTGGTCGGCAACTCGGAAAGCTAGGGCCGTTGCCGTCACGGCTGCCGTCAAAAAACCCCCGCCGATACCCGGCGGGGGTCTTTGAACTGGTGGGCCTAGGTGGACTTGAACCACCGGCCTCATCCTTATCAGGGATGCGCTCTAACCGACTGAGCTATAGGCCCGGAGTGTGCCGCCGCCCTGGCGGCGCAACGAGAGGTTACCCCATCTGAGCGGGCAACCGGAAATCGATTGCCGGGCGGCGGCGGCAGGGTTACTCGGCCTCCTTGAGGGTGACCTCCACGCCGCCCACGAGGTCGGCGGCGAGGTTGTAGATCACGGAGCCGACCGTGGAGAGGGCGGTGATGAGCAGGACGTTCAGAGCGCCGACGAGGACGGTGTAGCCGAAGACGCGGATGAAGGAGAACCAGCTTCCGGCGTCGACGCTTCCGGTGGTCTCGCCCTGTTCCTTGGTGAGGCTGTTGACCGTGTCGCTGATCGCGTCGAAGACGCCGAGCCCGGACAGGATCACGTACAGGACGACGACGGCGACCAGCAGGACGACGAAGCAGACCAGCGACATGACGAAGCTGAACTTCATCACCGACCAGGGTTCGAGCCTGGCGAGCTGGAGCTGGGCCTTGCGGGCGGGCTTGCCGGGGGTGTTCTTGGACGAGGAGTTGGCCGGGGCCATGGCGGTGGAGGGGCGGTCCTTCAGAACGGTGCTGGCGAAGCCGCGGCCCCCGCCCGCGCCGGACGAATTGCCGGACGGCCCGCCACTCGAATTGAACGCGTTGCCGGGCTTGTCCGTACGTCCTGTGGAGACCGAACCGGACGGCTCGGCGGGTTTGGCCCAGCCCGCCGAGCCGGGGCCGCCCGTGAGCCCTGAGGGGCCTGCGGGGCCGGACGTGGAACCGGCCGGAGGCGCGGGGGCGGCGGGCTTGGGCTGTTCGGCGGTGTCCTTGACCGGGGCGATCTCCGGCGTGCCGTCGACCTGGGTGAGATCGAACCGCGTCTCGTCGGCGCCCTTGCCGGCGGGGTCGGTCGCACCCGTGTCGATGTCGACGACCGTCTCGTCGCGGCCGGACTTGGCGGAAGCGGCGGCCACCGTCTTGCCCGGCTTCCCCTTGGGCTTGGCGGGGCCGGACTTGGCGCCGGGTTTCCGGTCGCCGCCCTTGCCGGCGCCGGCGGCCCCGTCGTTGTCCTGCCCGGGCTCGGTGCTCACGTGTCCTCCTGGCCTAGCGGCTCGGTGACGATGCAGGATACGTCACTCACCGTCGTCCCCTTCGGCGTCGTCGGAGTCCTCCATGGACTCTACGTTCCTCGCGATGGCCACCACGCTGTCCCCGTCGGCGAGATTCATCAGGCGGACGCCCATGGTCTGCCTGCCGGACTGCTTGATCTCGGCTGCGGTGGTTCGGATCACGCCGCCGTTCGACGTCATCGCGAACACCTCGTCGTCCAGGCCGACCATCAGGGCCCCTACCAACATCCCGCGAGATTCCACGATCTTAGCGGTGAGAACGCCCTTACCCCCACGTCCCTGGAGCGGGTACTGGTCCACCGGGGTGCGCTTGGCGTAGCCGCCCCGGGTGGCCACCAGGACGTCCTGCGCGGTGTCCTGCACGACGAGCATGTTGAGGACCTCCTGGTCCTCCTCGAAACGCATGCCGATGACGCCGGACGTGGCGCGTCCCATCGGGCGCAGCGACTCGTCGTCGGCGCGGAACCGGATCGCCTGCGCGCCGGTGGAGACCATCAGCAGGTCGTCGTCGGACGACACGAGCCGCGCCGCGATCACCTCGTCGTCGTCGACGAGGTTGATGGCGATGATGCCGCCGGTGCGGGGCGAGTCGAAGTCGCGCAGCGCGGTCTTCTTGACGCGGCCCTTCTTCGTGCCGAGCACGAGATAGGGGGCGACCTCGTAGTCACGCAGGTCCATGACCTGGGCGATGTGCTCGTCGGGCTGGAAGGCGAGCAGGTTCGCGACGTGCTGGCCGCGCGAGTCGCGTCCGGAGTCGGGCAGCTCGTAGGCCTTGGCGCGGTAGACGCGGCCCTTGTTGGTGAAGAACAGGATCCAGTGGTGCGTCGTGGTGACGAAGAACTGGTCGACGATGTCGTCCTGCTTCAGCTGCGCGCCGCGGACGCCCTTGCCGCCGCGCCGCTGCGCGCGGTAGTGGTCGGTGCGGGTGCGCTTGGCGTAGCCGCCGCGGGTGATGGTGACGACAACGTCCTCTTCGGCGATGAGGTCCTCGTACGACACGTCCCCGTCAAACGGGATGATCTGCGTGCGCCGCTCGTCGCCGAACTTCTCGACGATCGGGGCGAGCTCGTCGCCGACGATCCGGCGCTGCCGCTCGGGCGAGGCGAGGATCTCGTTGTAGTCGGCGATCTCCGCCATGAGCTTGTCGTACTCGTCGATGATCTGCTGGCGCTCCAGGGCGGCCAGCTTGCGCAGCTGCATGTCGAGGATGGCCTGCGCCTGGATCTCGTCGATCTCCAGCAGGTTCATCAGGCCCTGCTGCGCCTCCGAGGCGGACGGCGAGCGCCGGATCAGGGCGATGACCTCGTCGATGCGGTCGAGGGCCTTGAGCAGGGCGCGCAGGATGTGGGCGCGCTCCTCGGCCTTGCGGAGCAGGAACCGGGTGCGGCGGACGACGACGTCGATCTGGTGCGCGACCCAGTGCCGGACGAACTGGTCGATGCGCAGGGTGCGCGGCACACCGTCCACCAGCGCGAGCATGTTCGCGCCGAACGTCTCCTGCAGCTGCGTGTGCTTGTACAGGTTGTTCAGGACGACCTTGGCGACGGCGTCCCGCTTGAGGACGATGACCAGGCGCTGCCCGGTCCGGCCGGACGTCTCGTCGCGGACGTCGGCGATGCCGTCGAGCTTGCCCTCCTTCACACCGTCGGCGATCTTGAGGGCGAGGTTGTCCGGGTTGACCTGGTAGGGGAGCTCGGTGACGACGAGGCAGGTGCGGCCCTGGATCTCCTCGACCTCCACGACGGCCCGCATGGTGATGGAGCCGCGGCCGGTCCGGTAGGCGTCCTCGATGCCCTTGCGGCCGACGATGAGGCCGGCGGTCGGGAAGTCGGGGCCCTTGACCCGCTCGATCAGCGCTTCGAGCAGGTCCTCGTCGGACGCGCCGTAGTTGTCCAGGTACCACCGGACGCCGTCGGCGACCTCGCGCAGGTTGTGCGGCGGGATGTTCGTCGCCATCCCCACCGCGATGCCGGCGGACCCGTTGACCAGAAGGTTCGGGTACCGGGACGGCAGGACGTCGGGCTCCTGCGAGCGGCCGTCGTAGTTGGGGGAGAAGTCGACGGTCTCCTTGTCGATGTCGCGCAGGAGCTCCATCGCCAGGGGCGCCATGCGGCACTCGGTGTACCGCATGGCCGCGGCGGGGTCGTTGCCGCGCGAGCCGAAGTTGCCGTTCCCGTCGACCAGCGGGTACCGCATCGACCACGGCTGGGCTAGCCGGACGAGCGCGTCGTAGATGGCCGAGTCGCCGTGGGGGTGGTAGTTCCCCATGACGTCGCCGACGACGCGGGCGCACTTGAAGTAGCCGCGGTCGGGCCGGTAGCCGCCGTCGTACATCGCGTACAGGACGCGGCGGTGAACGGGTTTGAGGCCGTCGCGCACCTCGGGCAGCGCGCGCGCGACGATGACCGACATCGCGTAGTCGAGATAGCTCTTCTGCATCTCGACCTGGATGTCGACCGGTTCGATCCGTTCGCCCGGGTGCCCGCCCTCTGTGGTCACGTCCGTCACTCTCAAGACCTCTTCTGCTCGGTGGGAAGGAAGTACGTCCGCCTCTGGGAGTCAGGCCGGGGAGCCGGCCCTGGCGCGTACCTCAGATGTCGAGGAAGCGCACGTCCTTGGCGTTGCGCTGGATGAACTCCCGGCGGGGCTCGACCTCCTCGCCCATGAGCACGCTGAACAGCTCGTCCGCCTGGGCGGCGTCGTCCAGCTGGACCTGCAGCAGGACCCGGTTGTCGGGGTCCATGGTGGTGTCCCACAGCTCGTTGGCGTTCATCTCGCCGAGGCCCTTGAAGCGCTGCACCAGGTCGCGGGGACGGGGGTCGCGCTTGCCCGCGGCGATCCCGGCCTCGATGATCGCGTCCCGCTCGGAGTCGGAGAAGGCGTAGTCGGCCTCGTTGCCCCGCGCGTCCCACTTGATCTTGTAGAGCGGCGGCTGCGACAGGTACACGTGGCCGGCCTCGATCAGCGGCTTCATGAACCGGAACAGCAGCGTCATCAGCAGGGTGTTGATGTGGTGGCCGTCCACGTCGGCGTCCGACATCAGGATGATCTTGTGATAGCGCAGCTTGGAGATGTCGAACTCGTCGTGCACCCCGGTGCCGAGGGCGGTGATGATCGCCTGCACCTCGTTGTTCTTCAGGATCTTGTCGATCCTGGCCTTCTCCACGTTGAGGATCTTGCCGCGGATCGGGAGGATCGCCTGGAAGTGCGGGTTGCGGCCGCCCTTGGCCGAGCCGCCCGCCGAGTCGCCCTCCACGATGTAGAGCTCGGACTTCGCCGGGTCGGTGGACTGGCAGTCCGACAGCTTGCCGGGCAGGGACGTCGACTCCAGCAGGCTCTTGCGCCGGGTCAGGTCGCGCGCCTGCCGCGCCGCGACACGCGCGCGCGCCGCCTGCGACGCCTTACTGATGATCTCCTTGGCCTCGCCCGGGTTCTCCTCGAACCAGTCGCGCAGGTAGACGTTGCAGGCCCGCTGCACGAACGACTTGGCCTCGGTGTTGCCGAGCTTGGTCTTGGTCTGCCCCTCGAACTGGGGGTCCGCCAGCTTGATCGAGATGATCGCGGTGAGGCCCTCGCGGACGTCCTCGCCGGTCAGGTTGTCGTCCTTGTCGCGCAGCAGGCCCTTGTCGCGGGCGTACCGGTTGACGATCGTGGTGAGCGCCGCCCGGAAGCCCTCCTCGTGGGTGCCGCCCTCCGCCGTGTTGATGGTGTTGGCGAAGGTGTGGACCGACTCGGAGTAGGACGAGTTCCACTGCATGGCGATCTCGACCGACATGCCGGTGGTGTCGTCGTTGAAGTAGACGACGGACTCGTGCGCGGCGTCCTTGCGCGCGTTGATGTAGCGGACGAAGTCCTCGATGCCGCCCTCGTAGTGGTACCGGACCACGTGCGGCTCGCCGTTGACGTGGTCGGGGCGCTCGTCCTGCAGCGTGATGGACAGTCCGCGGTTGAGGAACGCCATCTCCTGCATGCGGCGGGAGAGGGTCTCGAAGTTCCACTCAAGGGTCTCGAAGATGGTGGAGTCGGGCCAGAACGTGATGCGGGTCCCGGTCTCGTCGGTCTCCTCGCCCTTCTGGAGCTCGATCTCGGGCCCCTGCCAGGTGTAGGACTGGCGCCACACGTGGCCGTCGGTGCGGACCTCCGCCTCCATCCGGGTGGACAGCGCGTTCACCACGGCCGAGCCCACACCGTGCAGGCCGCCCGAGACGGCGTAGGACTTGCCGTCGAACTTGCCGCCCGCGTGCAACGTGGTCAGCACCAGCTCGATGGCCGGGCGCTTCTCCACGGGGTGCATGCCGACGGGGATCCCGCGGCCGTTGTCGAGGACGCTGACGCCTCCGTCGGCCATGAGCGTGACCACGATGTCGTCGGCGTAGCCGGCCAAGGCCTCGTCGACCGCGTTGTCCACGATCTCGTAGACGAGGTGGTGCAGGCCGCGCTCACCGGTCGAGCCGATGTACATGCCCGGGCGCTTGCGAACCGCCTCAAGCCCTTCAAGGACAGTGATCGAACTAGCGTCGTACGCCAAAGGAGATCCTCCTGCCGGGGATGTCTGCCGCTCCGCGCCCGAGGGAGGCGCGGTGTGCCCCGTAACACACATGGGGGCGCCCGGTCGGTGCTCTGGTCGTGCTGGTCAGAGCCCCGGGCACCCAATGGCGGCGCAGCATCCTGAACCCGCATTCATTCTACCGGGTGACGAGGCGAAAAGTGGCACTCGCGAGCGCTGTGTGCGCGTGTGGCGGCCGAACGGGCCCGGAGACACATCCCCCCATTGGGTCAGGGGGGTTATTTGGCCTACGTGGCGCTCGCCGCTGAACTGGTCGACCCATCACCGAACAGATGTTCCCACCCGCCACCGACACATCGGCGCGGCCGGCGGCCCCGGCTCATCGGGCGCGCCACGCACCGGTCCGGCGCGGCCCCGACGCGGGCCCCACGACCTTCACGCGGCGGACGGTGCCGTGGCCGAGCTCCTCGTTCAGGCGCCGCACGAGCGTGGACGACAGCAGGCGGAGCTGCGTGGCCCACGTCGTCGAGTCGGCGGCGACGGTGAGCTCCCCGTCCTCGAAGTGGTCGGGCCGGGTGTGCTCGGCCAGCTCCGCGCCGACGATGCCGGCCCAGTTGCCGAACACGCCGCCGACGGCGGCGCGCTGCTCCCACCCGCGCGACGCCATCAGGTCGCGGATCGCCGCCCCGAACAGCTTGGGGTCGCCGCCCCGCCCGGGATCCCGCACGCGCCCGCCCCGCCCGGCGCCCCTGCGCTTGCCGCCCTGGCCGGGCATCGTGCCGCGCTTGAGCGCGTCCGCCTTCGCCTGGGCGAGCGCCTCGCGGGCCAGCTCGATCCCCGACTTGGCGGGAGGATCCCCGCCTTCGGAGGACTTGTGCACATCCTGTGGATCGCTCACCCGCCCGCTCCCTCGGAGTCACGAACGACCTGGCCGTCCGAGACGGTATACGAGCCCCCCGTCAGTTCGGCGGGGACGTCGGCGGGGACGGCCGCCGTGATCAGGACCTGCTCGGCCGGCGCCACCATCTCGGCCAGCCGGCTGCGCCGCCCGGTGTCCAGCTCGGCGAACACGTCGTCCAGGATGAGGACGGGGTCGTCGCCGTCCGCGCGGAGCAGGTCGAACGCGCCCAGCCGCAGCCCGAGCGCGAACGACCACGACTCGCCGTGGCTGGCGTAGCCGCGCGCCGGAAGCTCCCCGAGGCGCAGGACGAGTTCGTCCCTGTGCGGGCCGACGAGGCTCACGCCGCGCTCCAGTTCCTGCTTGCGCGACTCGGCGACCGCCTTCAGGATCTGCTCGGCCAGTTGTCCACGGTCTGTGGACAACTCCGCGTCTCCCAGGGAGCTCCTGTAGATCAGGTCGGCCGCGCCGCTGTGCGGGGCCAGCGCCGCGTAGGCCCGCACCACGAGCGGCCGCAGCGCCTCGACGAGGTCGAGCCGTGCCGCCAGCAGCTCCGATCCCATGCGCGCCAGATGCGAGTCCCACACGTCCAAGGTGGCGAGCACCTCCGGGCCGGGGGAGCGCCTGTGCGCGGCCGCCGATTTCAACAGGGCGTTGCGCTGCTTGAGGACGCGGTCATAGTCGGAGCGCACGCCGGCGAACCTCGGCGCCCGGGCGGTCAGCAGCTCGTCCATGAACCGGCGCCGCTCCCCCGGGTCGCCCTTCACGAGCGCGAGGTCCTCCGGGGCGAACAGCACCGTCCGCAGCATCCCCAGGATCTCCCGCGGCCTGGGGACGGGGGACCGGTTGAGCCGCGCCCGGTTCGCCTTGCCCGGGTTGATCTCAAGCTCGATGAGCGCCTTGCGGTCGTCCTTCACCACCCCGGCCCGGACGATCGCCCGCGGCGCCCCGTGCCGGACGAGCGGCGCGTCCGTCGCGGCCCTGTGACTGCCGTGCGAGGCGACGTAGCCGATGGCCTCGACCAGGTTCGTCTTGCCCTGCCCGTTCGGCCCCACGAACGCGGTGACTCCCGGCTCCAGCGCGACCTCGGCGGTCGGATACGAGCGGAAGTCCTGCAGCGAGAGGTGGGCGACGTGCACAACACACGAGCGTAGAGCCTCCCCCACCCCTCACCAGACACCTCGCCCGCACCAGCGGGCCAACACACCCCGCCCAGGGGGGGCCGACCCCACTCCCAGCCTGGAACATGCCGCTGAGAGCCGGGGCCGGAACCCACAACTGTGGATAACTGGGGGGTCAGACCGAGGGAGGGCTGACGTCGGCCCCGGGGGAGTCGGCGCCCTTGGCGGACTCCACGGCGTGGCCGCCGAACTGGTTGCGGAGGGCGGCGACGACGCGCATCGTGGGGGAGTCGTCCTGCCGGGAGGCGAAGCGGGCGAACAGGGACGCCGTGATGGCGGGCAGCGGGACGGAGTGGTCGACGGCCGCCTGGACGGTCCAGCGGCCCTCGCCGGAGTCGTTGGCGTAGCCGCGCAGATCGTCCAGCTCGGGGTCGTTCGCGAGCGCGCGGTTCAGCAGGTCGAGCAGCCAGGAGCGGATGACGGTGCCCTCCTGCCAGCTCAGGAACGTCTCCGGCACCTTGGTGACGATGTCGCTGGCCTCGATCAGCTCGTAGCCCTCGCCGAAGGCCTGCATCATCGCGTACTCGATGCCGTTGTGGACCATCTTCACGAAGTGGCCCGCGCCGACCTTGCCGGAGTGGACGAAGCCGTACTCGCCCTCCGGCTTGAGCGTCTCGAAGATCGGCATCAGCCGCTTCACGTCGTCGTCACCGCCGCCGACCATGAGCGCGTAGCCGTTCTCCAGGCCCCACACACCGCCGCTGACACCGCAGTCGACGAACCCGATGCCCTTGGCCGCCAGCTCCTCGCCGTGCTTCTGGTCATCCACATAGTGTGAATTGCCGCCGTCCACGACGAGGTCGCCCTCCTCCAGGACCTCCCCCAGCCTGTGGATGGTCTCCGCCGTCGGCTTGCCGGCGGGGACCATCACCCAGACGGCGCGCGGCGGGGACAACCGCTCGACCAGCTCCTCGACCGAGCCGACGTCGCTGACCTCCGGGTCGCGGTCGTAGCCGACGACGGTGTGGCCGCCGCGGCGCAGCCGCTCGGCCATGTTGCCGCCCATCTTGCCCAGGCCGATGATGCCCAGCTCCATGAAACGCTCACTCTCCCCTGTGCGTGCCGCCTGTGCGTGCCTGGTCCGCCTCGCCTGCGGGGACGCGGCTTCCCCGCGGACATCGTCACGGTGCCATGCCCCCGAGCATGGCACTTATCCGGACAGACGAACCGGCATGATCAGATAACGGTAGTTCGGGTTCTCCCCGTCCTGCGGCCGCTTTCCGGTGAGGACGGCCGGCTTGGTCGGAGTGGTGAAGGACAGCCGTGCCACGTCCGAGCCGATCGCGGAGAGCCCGTCGAGCAGGAACCCCGGGTTGAACGCGATGTCGATGTCCTCGCCCTCCAGGGACGCCTCCAGGGCCTCCACGGCCTGAGCCTCGTCGCCCGTCCCGGCTTCCAGGACGACCTCGCCCTGGCTGAACGAGAGCCGGACGGGGGTGTTGCGCTCCGCCACCAGGGAGACGCGCTTGACGGCCTCGATGAAGGAGGCGGTCTGGACCTCGGCGAGGCCCGCGTACTCGCTCGGCAGCAGCGAGCGGTACTTGACGAAGTCGCCGTCCAGCAGCCGGGACGTGGTGCGGCGGCCGCCGCCCTCGAAACCGATCATGCCTTCGCCGGTGCCGCCCGTCCCGCCGAGCGCGATCGACACCTCCGCGCCGGCCGTCAGCGACTTGGCGGTGTCGGCCAGCGTGCGGGCCGGAACGAGCGCGACGGCGGAGAAGTCCGGGCGCTCCGGCTTCCAGTGCATCTCGCGGACGGCGAGGCGGTAGCGGTCCGTGGACGCCAGCGTGACGGTCTCACCCTCGATCTCCACACGCACACCGGTCAGCATGGGGATCGTGTCGTCCTTGCCCGCGGCGATCGCGACCTGGGAGACGGCGGCGGCGAACTCGTCGCTGCCGACCGAACCGGCGGCGGGCGGCATCTCCGGCAGCGTCGGGTAGTCCTCCACAGGCATGGTGAGGAGTGTGAACTTCGCACTGCCGCAGCGGAGCATCACCTTCGCGCCGTCCGTCGTCACCTCCACAGGGTGGGGAGGAAGGCTGCGGGAGATCTCGGCGAGGAGCCGCCCGGAGACCAGCGCCGTCCCGGCCTCCTCCACGTCGATGTCGGTCGACACCTGTGCGGAGACCTCGTAGTCGAACGCGGACAGCTTCAGCCGGTCGCCGTTGCCCTCGCCCCCGGCGACGATGTGCATGCCCGCGAGGACCGGCACCGGGGGGCGGACGGGGAGCGTGCGCGCGGTCCAGGCGACGGCGTCGGCCAGGGCGTCTCTGTCGATGCGGAACTTCAAAGGGACCCGCCTCCTGCAGGTGTCGGACAAGGGTGAGCTGATCTCGTCCGGGCCGGGGCGCTCGGTGCGCGTTGTCCCCAGGCCCTGACTTGAGATGGATCTTTTCTTGGATAGAGAAGTAGAGCAGTACTAGTAATAGGGGCGGTGGATAGTGTGGACAGAGGCCGTTTTCGCAGGTGAGAGCGCGTTTCTCTGTCCACCGGTGCTGTGCATGGGCCGTGGACGGCGCGGCGGCGCCTGGGGACGGCGAAATCATCCCCACACGTCATCCTCATGTCATCCCCCGGTTTTCCACGAGTTCTCCACGGGTATACAGCCCGTTCGCCTTCGCTGGGGACGACGGGACCGGTGATCTCCGGGTCCGTCCCCAGGCCGTCCCCAGGCCGTCCACCGGTTTTCCCCAGAAGGCGGGGCGGCGGTGCACACCCGGTCCACACCCGTCCACTGTTCATCCTCAGCTTCTCCAACGGTTGCCCACAGGGTTATCCGCGAAAATCCCCAGAGTTTTCCACAAGTTGTGCGCAGCGCTGCCGATTCTCGGGGGACGCGCGCCTTTTGTCGGTTCTTTGCCTTGAACAGGGTGTGGACGGCGCGGGCGAGGCCCGTCCACAGGCGTGACGCAGGTCTGTCCACAGTGTGTACGAACAGGGGGATCAGCGCTTGCGTGCCTGGTGCTTGATGCGCCCCGTCAGCTCCGTGACCTGGTTGTATATGGCGCGGCGCTCGGCCATCAGCGACCGGATCTTGCGTTCGGCGTGCATGACCGTGGTGTGGTCGCGCCCGCCGAACTGCTGACCGATCTTCGGAAGGGACAACTCGGTCAGCTCCCGGCACAGGTACATCGCGATCTGCCGGGCGGTGACGAGCATCCGCGAGCGGGACGGGCCGCACAGGTCGTCGATCGTGGTCCCGAAGTACTCGACCGTCTGCGCCATGATCATCGCGGCGGTGATCTCGGGGCCGGAGTCGTTGGGGATGAGGTCCTTCAGGACGATCTCGGCGAGCTTCATGTCGACCGACTGCCGGTTCAGGCTCGCGAACGCCGTGACCCGGATCAGCGCGCCCTCCAGCTCGCGGATGTTCGTCGCGATCTGCGAGGCGATGAACTCCAGCACGTCGGGCGGCGCGGCGAGGCCCTCCTGCCGGGCCTTCTTCTGCAGGATCGCGATCCGCGTCTCCAGCTCGGGCGGCTGGACGTCGGTCGTCAGGCCCCACTCGAACCGGTTGCGCAGCCGGTCCTCCAGCGTGACCAGCTCCTTGGGCGGGCGGTCGCTGGAGATCACGATCTGCTTGCTGGCGTTGTGGAGCGTGTTGAACGTGTGGAAGAACTCCTCCTGCGTCTGCTCCTTGCCCTCAAGGAACTGGATGTCGTCGACGAGGAGGATGTCCACATCCCGGTAGCGGCGGCGGAACCCGTCCGCCTTGCCGTCGCGGATCGAGTTGATGAAGTCGTTCGTGAACTCCTCGGAGCTCACGTAGCGGACGCGCGCCCCGTTGAAGAGGCTCTGCGCGTAGTGGCCGATGGCGTGCAGCAGGTGGGTTTTCCCCAGGCCCGAGTCGCCGTAGACGAACAGCGGGTTGTACGCCTTGGCCGGCTGTTCGGCCACCGCGACGGCAGCGGCGTGCGCGAACCTGTTCGACGAGCCGATGACGAACGTCTCGAAGGTGTACTTCGGGTTCAGTCGCGCATGCTCGGACGCACCAGACTGCTGTGCCGGGGCGGGCGCGCGTGGGTCGGACGCAGGGCCGCGGGGATCGGCCCCAGGACCCCTGGAGTCCGAACTCTCCTCGTCCCGGAAGACGCTTTCACCCCTGTAGGACTGCTCACCGCTTGAATAAGGCTGTTCGGCCCCCGGGTAGGGCTGCTCACCGTTCTGGAACTTGTCGTCCGCGTGCCCGAGCGGGGGCTCGTTCCCAGCTCGCTGCTGCTCGCGGCCTTGGGCCTCTGGGCGGCCGCCGGAGCGCAGCGGGCCGAGCGTGCGGTCGTTGAGGTGAGAGTGCGGCGGGCGCCCTGGAGGTTCGCCGCCGTAGCCTTCCTGCCCCCCGTAGCTCGGGTAGCCGCGGCCCTCGTAGGGCGCCGGGCCACGCCCGCCCGGGCCCGCGCCGTACGCCGGCGGACGCGGAGCAGGCGGGTACGATCCACGATCGTCGTCCTGAGCCTGTGGATAACCTCCGGGCGAACCGGGGTTGTGGGTAACTCCCGACTGCGGCCGGTATCCCTGGTCTGTGTACGGCTGTTCCGGATAGGGGCGGTCGGGACGTTCCGCATAGGACGACTGGTCTCCGTACGGCTGCTCCCCGTAGGGCTGCTCCCCGTAGGGCTGCTCCCCGTAGGGCTGCTCCGTATAGGAACGGTCTCGATCCCGGTCGCGCTCGTCGTGCGTCCGCTCCCCGTAGGGCTCCCCATAAGAAGGAGTGGGCTCGTGCATACCGAGCCCTACGCCCGGCCCCGGAATCGGCGCGGAAAGGGGCTCGCCCGCGCTCGGGCGCGCACCGCCTGGCGGCTCGGGCTGGACGGTCACCGCGACGCGGATCTCCCTGCCCAGCTCATGGGAAAGGGCCTGCGTAATGAGGTTGCGCAGGCGTGTTTCCAGGGCGTCCTTCGCGAACTCGTTGGGCGCGGCGAGCAGTGCCGTCCCCTCCACGAGCGCCAGCGGGCGGACCATGGGAAGCCATGCGCGGTAACTCGGCGACAGATCGCTCTCGGACAGCGCGGTGAGGGTGCGGGCCCAGACCGATCCGAGATCCTGACCGTCCATGCGCAAGGTCCCCTCCCCACAACTCCGCCGAACGGAGTACCTGACTGCCCGGCTCTCCCGCGGGATGTCACACGCCTCACAGGACACTGCTGCGACGCGGAAGACTTACTCTCTCACGAGTTGTCCACAGAGTTGTCCACATGCTGTGCATAGGCATGGAGGACCCTGTGTAAAACCCGCGAGGCGGGTGCAGGGATACGCGGTCGACAAGGGGCCGACCTTCATGGAGGCCGGTACGGGATGGTTCTCGAACGGGGGCTTGAGGGCTGAACGCCGACATCGGATTCGACGAAGGAAGTGTCGGCTCGCCACGTCGACCTTAACCCCTGCCGGACGCAGCCGCAACACGGTCACCAACGATCCCGCCCGCCTGCCGGAGCCTCCCGGGCCCACGCGGCGGCCGCCTCCGTTTGACCGGCCCCCTGAATACCCCGTAACGTTCTGAGGTCGAGTCGCATCGACGGAGATTGCGCGTGCCCGCCGGCAGCCCCTCAGGTCAGCTCGGGTGGGCCCCCGCTGCGGGGGACCGGACGCGGCCCTCGGTGCGAGCCTTCGAGCTTCAAGTCCTCAGACGAACCGACCGCAGCACTGGAGCCTCAAGTGAGCAAGCGTACCTTCCAGCCGAACAACCGTCGCCGCCACAAGAAGCACGGCTTCCGGCTGCGCATGCGCACGCGCGCTGGCCGCGCGATCCTGTCGAGCCGGCGCGGCAAGGGCCGCGCCCGCGTCGCGGTCTGAGCCACCCCCCAAGTGCTGCCGTCCGGAAACCGGATGCGGCGGCGGGACGACTTCTCGTTGGCCGTCCGGCGCGGTCGCCGCGCCGGACGGCCTAACGTCGTCGTGCACCTGCTGCGCGCGGAGGAGGACCGGCCAGAGGCGGCGCAGCCCCTGGTCGGGTTCATCGTGGCGCGCACCGTCGGCAACGCCGTGGTCCGCAACACGACCCGGCGCCGGCTCCGCCACCTGGTGCACCCGCACCTCGACCGCCTCCCAGCGGGTAGCCTGCTCGTAGTGCGCGCCAACCCCCGCGCGGGGGTGGCGCGCCCAGACGAACTGGCCGCGGATCTGGAGTCGGCGCTCGACCGGCTGCTGCGGCCCGCGTCCAAGGGGCGGAGATGAGAAGTTCGCAGGGGACCGTGTTCCCCGCGCAGCACAGGACGGGCCGGCCTGGTCCCGTCGCGGCCGTGCTGATCCTTCTCGTCCGCGCCTACCGCCGCTTCTTGAGTCCCCTGCTCGGACAGCAGTGCCGCTTCCACCCCAGCTGCAGCGCGTACGGCCTGGAGGCCCTCCAGGTGCACGGGGCGCCGCGCGGCACGTGGCTGATCATCCGCCGTATCGCGCGGTGCCAGCCCTTCCACCCCGGCGGTCACGACCCGGTACCGCCGAAGAAGACGCCGGGACAGCGCGCGGCGGCTTCCTCGAACTCCGGCCGCGAGGAGAGCGGTCCCGCCCCAGCAGAGCCCAAGGAGCTGCCCGGTGCTTGATTGGTTGTACGAGATCGTCTCTCAGCTCATCGTGTGGATCCACGCGGGGCTCAGTACGGTCGTTCCCAAGGACAGCGGATGGGCGTGGGGTGGATCGATCATCCTCCTCACCGTCCTCCTGCGGCTGCTCCTCGTCCCCCTGTTCGTGAAGCAGATCCACGCTTCGCGCAAGATGCAGGAGCTGAACCCGAAGGTTCAGGCGCTGCGCAAGAAGTACAAGAACGACAAGCAGCGCCTCAACCAGGAGGTCATGAAGCTCTACCAGGAGAACGGCGCCAACCCGCTGTCGGGCTGCCTGCCGCTCCTGGTGCAGATGCCCATCTTCATCGGGCTGTTCCAGACGCTGAAGCGGATCTCGGACGCCAAGCCGGGGCAGAGCGTCTTCGCCGTCTCGTCCGACCTGGTGTCGAGCGCGCAGAACGCGAACATCTTCGGCGCCCACATCCCGGACACGTTCCTGAACGCCTGGGGCACCGACCCCAAGAGCTGGACGGCGATCATCATCACCGGCATCGCCGTGGTGATCAGCTCCGTCACGACGTTCTTCACCGTCCGGGCCAGCATGAAGCGGCAGCCCGTCGCGGACGAGGCCAACCCGATGATGCAGGCCCAGAAGATGATGGTCTTCCTGGCGCCGCTGTTCGGCCTCTTCGGCCTCGGCTTCCCGCTGGGCGTCCTCATGTACTGGGTGACGTCCAACAGCTGGACCCTGGCGCAGCAGCACTACATCTACAAGCGGTACCCACCGCCCGGCACGGACGGCGCCGCGGCGACCGCCGGGGCCAAGACGGGAACCAAGACCGCCGGCTCGAAACCCTCCGACTCCAAGACGGGTGCGTCCAAGAACGGCCAGGCGCCCTCGTCCGGCATCAAGGCCAGACTGAAGAAGGAGCCGGAGCCGGCCCCCGAGCCCGAGGACAAGCCGAAGGTCGTGCGCAACCAGCCGACCCGCAAGTCGCGCAGCAAGCGCAGCGGTACCCAGAAGCGCTAGTTTGGACCCCGAGCACGTGCCGGAGAAGGAGACCCCGTTGAGCCAGACCGACACCACCGAGGTCGACGTCCAGGCGCTCGAACAGGAAGGCGAGATCGCCGCCGACTACATCGAGGGCCTGCTGGACATCGGTGACTACGACGGCGACATCGACATGGACGTCGAGGGCGAGCGCGCCATGGTCGCCGTCGTCGGAGGTTCCCTGGACGAGCTGGTCGGCAAGCGCGGCGAGGTGCTGGAGGCGCTCCAGGAGCTCACCCGGCTCGCCGTCCACCGCCAGACCGGCAACCGCACCCGCCTCATGCTGGACATCGGCGGGTACCGCGAGCGCCGCCGCGCCGAGCTGACCAAGCTCGGGACGGACGTGGCGAACGAGGTCAAGCAGTCCGGTGAGCCGAAGCCCCTCGCCCCGATGACCCCGTTCGAGCGCAAGATCGTCCACGACGCCGTCGCCGCCGCGGGCCTCCGCAGCGAGTCCGAGGGCGAGGAGCCCGACCGCTACGTGGTCGTCTCCTCCGCCTGACCCTGACGGCTTCACACGGCCCCGACCGGATCCCCGGTCGGGGCCGTTGCCTTTCCGGTGCGGGACCGGCGCTCTCCTCGGGCATGAGAGGGCCCCGCGCCCTGGCCGGCGCGGGGCCCTGGGGAGCTCGGTGTGCACCGCCGCCCTGGCACACCGAGCAGGTCCTCGGTGCTACCGCCGTGCGGTCCGGCGCCAGCGGCGGCGCGGGACGCCGTCACCGGCGTCGAGCGACGTGGTGTTCTGCGCTCCCGGGTCCTGGGCGTTCGCGGGGTCCTGCGCGTACGCCGGATCCTGGGGGTGGCTGTGCGTGACCCCTCGATCCGACGGGTGCTCGACCACGCGTTCGACCCGCTCGGCGGGACGGCCGCCGGGCGGCGGCGGGTCCTCGATGATGTGCTCCTCGCGGACCACCGTCCCCGGCTCGTCTCCGTAGGCGGGGTCGGCCCCGGCCACACGTCCGGCGGCGCGGCGCGGCCGGGTGTACCTGAGGGTGAACCCCATGCTGATCAGACCGACCAGGATCAGGATCCATCCGACCATGTGGATGTCGAGGCCGCTGAGGTCGACGCGGATGGCGAAAGCCAGGATCGCCCCGAGGGCGATGAATGCCAGACTGACTCCGATTCCCATGTGTCGGAGCTCCTTCCGGGGGGACGGACGGGCGACACGGCAGCCTGTCCCCGTCCCTCGGCGAATATGCGGCGGGGTCATGTGGTTCTCGCCATAACGCAAGGGTCGTCCCACCCCGGCGTCCCGATGTCCACGGGAACGTTTCGCGTGCACGGGCCCGCCGGGTTTTGTGGAACGATTCGTTCGGTGGGGACTGCACGTGAAGTTTTCGGTGACGCGCTGCCGACCGCGGAGCGCTATGCGGCGTTCCTCGCCGAGGCCGGGGTCGAACGCGGGCTCATCGGGCCGCGCGAGGCCGACCGGCTCTGGGAACGCCATCTGATCAACTGCGCGGTGGTCTCGTCGGCGATACCCAAGGACGCCCAGGTCGTCGACATCGGCTCGGGCGCGGGGCTCCCCGGCGTCGTCCTGGCCATCGTCCGGCCCGACCTGCGGGTCACCCTGCTGGAGCCGTTGCTGCGGCGCACGACGTTCCTGAACGAGTGCGTCGAGCTGCTCGGCCTGCGGAACGTCGAGGTCCGGCGGGCCCGCGCCGAGGACGTGACGGAGGAGTTCGCGGCGGACGTCGCCACGGCACGCGCCGTCGCGCCCCTCGAACGCCTGGCCAGGTGGGCGCTGCCGCTGCTGCGTCCGGGCGGCGAGCTCCTCGCGCTCAAGGGCGAGCGGGCCGCGGTCGAACTGGAGGAGGCGGAGCCGGTCCTGGAGCGCTTCGGGGTGCGCTCGACGGAACTGCTGCAAGTCGGGCGCGGTATGGTCGACCCGCCGACAACACTCGTCCGTGTGGTCGCCGGCCGAGGTGAGGTTGTCGGGCGACGGCAGCGCGCCCCCCGGCGCGCCAAAGGGTCGAGGAAGAGGTCTTCATGAGCACGGGACCAGGACTGGGCAGGCCTGACCGCGCCGACGAATCCCCCGACGAACAGCCGTCCGGCCCGGGCGGGTCCGGCGCGGACGAGGGCGCCCCGGCGCCCGCCTCCGGTGGGACGCGGCCGGACCCGGGAGCATCGGGCGCCGCACCCTCCGGGCACGCGATGTGGGGTAACACGACGTCCGGTACGGCGGAGAACGTCGGCTACGTGCCGACGAACGCCGGGGCGCAGCCGCCGGGCTCGCGCACCGGACCAACTCAGGGGGAGTCAGAACTCGTGCGAGAGGCGCTGCGGGACGCCAAGGTTTCACATGAAACAGCCGTCACCGCGCTCAAGGCGATGGCGGGCCGCAGGGAACGGGAGTGGCCTCGGCCCGACCGGTGCCGGGTCATCACCATCGCCAACCAGAAGGGAGGCGTCGGCAAGACCACCACTTCGGTGAACATCGCCGCCTCCCTCGCCATGCACGGCGCGCAGGTGCTGGTGGTCGACCTCGACCCGCAGGGCAACGCGTCCACCGCCCTCGGCGTCGAGCACCACGCCGAGGTCCCGTCGATCTACGACGTGCTGATCGAGGACATGGCGCTGGCCGACATCATCGTCCCGGCGCCGGACATCCCCAACCTCTTCTGCGCGCCGGCCACGCTCAACCTGGCGGGCGCGGAGATCGAACTCGTCTCGAAGGTGGCCCGCGAGTCGCGTCTCCAGCGCGCGCTGGACGCCTACGACATCGAGAAGTTCGACTACGTCCTGATCGACTGCCCGCCGTCGCTCGGCCTGCTCACCGTGAACGCCCTCGTCGGCGGCGACGAGCTGCTCATCCCGATCCAGTGCGAGTACTACGCGCTGGAGGGCCTCGGCCAGCTCATCCGCACCGTCGACCTCGTGAAGGCGCACCTCAACCAGAAACTCAGGGTGTCGACCATCCTGCTGACGATGTACGACGCCCGAACCCGCCTCGCCGCGCAGGTCGCCGAGGACGTCCGGAGCCACTTCGGCGACGTCGTCCTCAACACGGTGATCCCCCGCAGCGTCCGGGTGTCCGAAGCGCCCAGCTACGGGCAGTCCGTCATGACCTACGACCCCGGTTCGAGCGGCGCTCTCGCCTACAGCGAGGCCGCCTCGGAGATGGCCCACGGAGGAGCTGTCCAGTGAGCCAGCAGCGACGCGGTCTGGGCAGGGGCCTCGGTGCCCTCATTCCCACCGCCCCGCCCCCGCCGACGTCCGCCGAGCCGAACGGCGCGGGAGAGCCGGGCTACCCCGGCGGCCCCGTCTCGGACGGCGCGGCCGCTCCCGCACCGGGGCTCGAACCGGTCGCCGGAGCTCATTTCGCGGAACTGCCCGTCCGCTCCATCACGGTCAACCCGCGCCAGCCGCGGGAGCACTTCGACGACCAGGCCCTGGAGGAGCTCGCCGAGTCCATCGGCATCGTCGGGCTGCTCCAGCCGATCGTCGTCCGTAGGTCCTCCTCGGAGGAGCACGACTACGAACTCATCATGGGCGAGCGCCGCTGGCGCGCGTCCCAGATGGCCGGGCTGGACGTCATCCCGGCGATCGTCCGCGACACCGGCGACAACGACCTGCTCCGTGACGCGCTCATGGAGAACCTCCACCGGCAGCAGCTCAACCCGCTGGAGGAGGCGGCCGCGTACCAGCAGCTGCTGCAGGACTTCGGCGCCACCCACGAGCAGCTCGCCACCCGGATCGGCCGGTCGCGCCCGCACATCACCAACACGCTCCGCCTGCTGAACCTGCCGCCCGCCGTCCAGCGCCGCGTCGCCGCGGGAGTGCTGTCCGCCGGCCACGCCCGCGCCCTGCTCTCCCTCGACAGCGTCGAGGCGCAGGAGCACCTGGCGCAGCGGATCGTCCAGGAGGGCCTCTCCGTCCGCGCGCTGGAAGAGATGATCGCGCTCCGCGAGGTGGAGGACGAGCCGAAGGCGCCGCGCCAGGGCCGCCGTGCGAAGCCGGTGGCTCCCGGCCTCAAGGAACTGGCCGACCGCCTCTCCGACCGCTACGAGACCAGGGTCCGCGTCGACATGGGCCGCAACAAGGGCAAGATCGTCGTCGAGTTCGCCACCCTGGAGGACCTGGACCGCATCATCAAGTCCATGGCCCCCGACGGCAACGGAGCAGACGACTCCTAGACACCCGCCCACTGCAGCGCCCCGGACCCGCAAAAGGCTCCGGGGCGCTTCGCATCTCCGCCCAACGTTTCCCGTGAAACATCCCCGCCAAGAAACCACCCTCAAAAGAAGAGGCGCCGGAACACGCCGCTGCGGCAAGGCCGGAGTCGGTGCCCAGCACCGACTCCGGCACAGGCGCCCTCGGCCGTCTCCGAGCCTCGCTCGCAGATTGCCGGACGCCTCCGAACCGGTCTGGATCCGATGTATCTCCGGCGGGTCTGCCGGGTCGGGGTTGATACCGGCGCAGCCAGCCTTCCCCGCTTGGACGGACGCGGCTGCCACAGCCGCCCGACTTGCCACCAATCCGCCAATCCGCCAATCCGCCGATGCGGCGAGGTGGGGAGTCGGCATCGCGGCCCGGCCGGCATCCACCGATCAAGCCGCGAAGATCCTCAGCCGCCCCGGGCCTCCCCCACGCAGTTGTCTTTGCTTGGACACCCTCTCCCGAGCTGAGAACGAGCCCATCGACGGGCGCCGGCCCCCGTCCGCCGCCTCGCCCCCAAGGGAAGCGGCTCGCACCCGCCTAGGCCGCCCCCCGGGGCGCCGCGCTGCCGACACCACCTACTACGTCAACGGAACTCGGGCCTTCTTCAGCCGTCTCCGGGCCGCTCTGCTGCCCGATCGTCCGCCGTCACGCCAACGGGCTCGGTCCCTTCTAGGTCGCCCAAATGCCGTGATCCAACGGTCAGGTCAGGGGTGGGCGGCCGCGGGTGTACTCCTACCCGATGCGGATGGGGTTCCGTGGCGTCACGTGGTGGGAGGGGCCCCGTCGGCTGAGGGGTTCTTGCCGTTCGCCGAGTACGGGTCGGCCGAGCGTGCGCTGGCTGACCGTGGCCTACCTGACTGCACCGTGCGCTCAGACCCTTGGTAGCACCACGGGAAACGCGACCAGGCCCGCTCGCTCCTCGATGGCTGAACGTCTTTGCGGAACCCGCGCACACAGGTTGCGATGAACCTCGGGCAGGGCCGGCCACGCTGGCATTGACACGGACGGATGCCTCGCCGCGTCCATCTCGCCCGCGCGGTGGTTCCTTTGCCCGACCTTCTCCCGATTGGCCGGGGGCGACTCTGGCGCGGCGACCGCGCCGCCCGGTTGGCACGAGCGACGTGCGGCTGGCCAACTCGTCTCACATGCCTGCTCTCCGCAGAGCCAGCGGTGGTTGCCGCGATCGACCGTCCTGTCGGCCCCGGGGTGAATTCGGGAGGTGGAGCTCAGCGGCGTAGGACGGGCCGCGACGATGACGATCTCTTCCGCGCTGTGATCATTGCGACGCACCGTGGAAACGTCTTCGCCACGCTAGCGCGGGAGGTCGCCCGTCGCGCTGCTGGCTGCGTCATGCGCCACGGTTCGATGGCGAGGAACTGAACTGCCCGTCCCAGAGGCAGCCGTCTCTGGGCAGCGCCCAGACCACCAGACGGACGGTTTCACGGGAAACACGCCTCTACGGAATCCACGTGTGGGGCACCCGCCCGGCCGCTGCGGACAGCCATCGCGCAGACTGCGAGCTCGCCTATGCCATGAACCTCATCCGCCTCGGATCCGATCTCAGGGCCTACCGGACGGCCGGTCGCGTTAGCCACCGGTAGGGCTTCGGTGAGCGAGCACGAGGCGAGTTGACCGGCCTTGCGTCGCTCGTGCCAGCCGGGGTGGCGCGGTCGATCCGCCAGGTTCACCCCCCCGGCTAATCGGTAGGAGGCGGGCAAATGGGGGCCGACGCGTCGGGCGAGGATGGACGCGGTGGGACGACCGCCGGCATCAACGCTGGCGTGGCCGGTCACGCCCGAGGATCGTGGCACCCACTTGTGCGGGGGCTGCGAAGACGTTCAGCCATCGAGGAGTGGGCCCGGAGACGGCTGAAGATGAACGCCCCTGGACTGTCGAGGCGAGGCGCAGGGCAAGTTTCACGTGAAACCGTCAGGAGTGAGCTCCGCGGTTTGGGAGCAGGTCGACGCATGACCTCCCCCGCCGTGATGTGGGAATCGCGTGCGGCCCGCCCGTGGGCGACGAGGAAGTCGGGTAGCCGGGCCTGTCCTTTCCGATCCTGGGCTGCTTGGGAATCGGCGGCGGTCGATGTGAACTTGGGCCCCTGGAAACCCGGGGTCGCCCGCCCTGGGTGAGCGGCACGCCGTCGCCTCAAGGGCGGACCCACCCGGCGCATCAATCACCTCAAAGGCCCACATGCGTCGCGGAGTCTGCCGGGTAAGCAGAGATCGCCGCCCGCGTGGAGCGCGGCACCCCGCCCTCGGGTAGCCCCCGGACGGCCCCAGTTCTGCATCCTGGCGATCAAGACACGGGCATGGCCCTGGACTCGCCTCGACCCGCGCTCGTGCGTCTCCTTGCGTTCGAGCGCCTTATGGAGGCATCGGCGGTCAAGGAATCACCAGAAGCCCCCCAGTGGCCGGTAGGCGGAGGCGTTCACCTCGCGAGTGCGCGGAGCCTTCTTCCCAAGACGCAGCTTCCGCAAGGTTGCGCGGCCGCAGGCAAAGAATCGAATCGAAACCCAAGACGATCCGTCGATCCGCTCTTTACCGCTCGAAGCGCGGACGCGGTCCAGAAGCCCCGTGCAGGGCTCGGCGCCGCGGGCCAGTGAGGACCGTAGACAGCCCCCCGGTTCCGGCCTTCCCTCCTCCGTGACCCCGAACGGGTGCCGCACGGCATTGTCCACACCCGGCGCTCAAGTGCCCCCGCTCGCGGGCTGCCCCGCCCTCGTTTCACGTGAAACAGCGCACCCCTCGCACATACCGGAGCTGCGCCCCCAGCGGAGGTCGGTCAGGGCCAGATTCGGGCCCCAGGGGGAACAACACCGCGCGGGTCAACCAACCCCGACGCACGCACGCCGCAGCATCGGTCGGACTCAACGCTCAATTACTGCGTGGCTTCGCGACAGTTCCCTAATCCGGTGACGATCGCCGGGCTGCTCGGTCAGAACGTCTCCGGGAAGTGGAGCATCGGCATCCTGGCGGCCGCCGCGCATGGTCGGTCCGGTTCGCGGAGGTGGAGCGTGCGATCAGTGGAATCAGCAGGCGCATGCTCGCGCTCAAGTTGGAGTGGGATGGCTTGCTCGTGCGCACCGTCCATACGGGCGTTCTGCCCAGGGCGGAGTACACGGTGACGGAGATGGCCCAGGAACTCCCCAACTCGCTGCTGGAGCTCACCGACTGACGCGAGCGACATGGCGTCGCCGCCCAGGCCCCCACGATCTCGAACACAGAGGCTGACGGTCGCCGCCTCCTGGAAGACGTCGGACGGCGCGAAACGCGGGCCGACGGTGGTGGACGCCCAGCAACGCACCGCGGTTGATCGCGGTGCGTTGCTGTGGCCGGCCGGTGTCAGTGGCCTCGGGGTGCCGTCTCGTGGAAGCGGGCGGGCTGCGAGGAGGTCAGCGGAGGTGGGCCTGGAGGAGGGATTCGCAGACTTCGCCAAGGTCCAGATCGGCGACGCTGACGGCTCGGGGGAGGAGGCTGGTCTCCGTCATGCCGGGGGCGACGTTGACCTCCAGGAAGTGGACCTCGCCGTCGGGGGAGACGATGAGGTCGGTGCGGGAGAGGTCGCGCAGGCCCAGGGCGCGGTGGGCGGTGATGGCGGTCGCGGCGGCGCGGGCGGTCGCCTCGGGGGTGAGGCGGGCGGGGGTGACGAACTCGGTGTCGCCGGCGTCGTAGCGGGCCGTGTAGTCGTACCGGCCGCCGGGGGCGACGATCTCGACGGCGGGCAGGGCGGTCGGGGCGCCGTCGAGATCGATGACGCTGACCGCGACCTCGGTGCCGTCGATGTAGCGCTCGACGAGGGCGGTGTCGCCGTAGGCGAAGCAGCCGACCATGGCGGCCGACAGGTCGGACGCCTCGTGGACGACGGAGGCGCCGAGGGCCGAGCCGCCGCGGGTCGGCTTCACGAACAGGGGGAGGCCGAGACCGCGGACGATCTGGTCGAGGACGGACGCCGCGCCGAGGTCGTGGAAGACCTCCTTGGGCAGGGCGACGGAGTCGGGCGTCCGCAGGCCCGCGCGTCGCACGACGGACTTCGCGGTCGGCTTGTCCCAGACGACGCGACACGCGTCCGGGCGGGCGCCGACGTAGGGGACGCCCAGCAGTTCGAGGACGTCGCGGATGGAGCCGTCCTCCCCCGCCGCGCCGTGCAGGACGGGGAAGACGACGTCCGGCGGGTCGTCGGTCAGGGAGTCCAGGAGCGTCGCGTCGGCGTCGCGGAGTTCGACCGGGATGTCGCGGGCGCGCAGCGCGTCGGCGACGCGCCGGCCGGAGCGGAGCGAGACCTCCCGCTCGTAGGAGAGCCCCCCGGCCAGGACGACGACATGCCCGAGTTCCAAGATGCCCCTCGTTTCACGTGAAACCGTCAGACGATGCCCGGGCCCGGCGTCTGCACGCCGGTGGACGAGCCGCCGGTGGTAGTCCCGAAAGTGTCCCGGAGCCGGATCTCCTGTTCCACCACGCCGGCCAGCCGGCGGACGCCCTCGCGGATCCGGTGCGGCTCGGGGAAGCAGTAGGACAGGCGCATGTGCCGGTGGCCGGTGCCGTCCGCGTAGAAGCCGGTGCCGGGGACGTAGGCGACGCGCTCGGCGATCGCGCGGGGGGCCATCGCCTTCGCGTCGAGGCCCTCGGGGAGGGTGAGCCAGACGAAGAACCCGCCGGCGGGGCGCGTCCACGTGCAGCCGTCGGGCATGAGCTGGTCGAGCGACTCCAGCATCGCGTCGCGGCGCGCCCGGTACAGCTCCCGGAAGTCCTTGATCTGCTCCCGCCACGGCTGCGTCGTGAGGTACTCGCGGACGGCGAGCTGCGAGAAGCTCGACGGGCACAGGATCGCGGACTCGGCGGCCAGCACGAGCTTCGCCCGCACGGCGTGGGGGGCCAGCACCCAGCCGACGCGGAGCCCGGAGGCGATCGTCTTCGAGAACGAGCCGAGGTAGATGACGCGGTCGGCGTCGTCCGCGCGCAGGGCCCGCATTTGCTCGCCGTCGAACCCGAGGAGCCCGTACGGGTTGTCCTCGATGATCAGCACGTCGTACTCGGCGCAGATCTCCAGGATCTGGGCGCGGCGGGCCGTGGTGAGGGTGACGCCCGCGGGGTTCTGGAAGGTCGGGACGGTGTAGAGGAACTTGACCCGGCGCCCCTCGGCGCGGAGGCGGGCGAGGGTCTCGCGCAGCGCGGACGGGACGAGCCCGCCCTCGTCCAGCGGCACGTGGACCACGTCGGCCTGGTAGGCGGCGAACGTGCCGAGCGCCCCCACGTAGGACGGGGCCTCCGCGACGACGACGTCGCCGGGGTCGACGAAGATCTTCGTGATGAGGTCGAGCGCCTGCTGCGCGCCGACGGTGACGACGACGTCCTCCGCGGACGCCTGGACGCCCTCCAGGGACATGACCTCGCAGATCTGCTCGCGGAGCTGCTCGTCGCCCTGGGCGGAGCCGTACTGGAGCGCCTCGGCGCCCTTGCCGGCGACGAGCTCGCCGATCATCCGCCCGACGACGTCGAGGGGGAGCGCCGAGACGTAGGGGGCGCCGCCCGCGAGCGAGACCACCTCGGGGCGGGCGACCATCGCGAACAGGGCCCGGATCTCCGACGGCACCATGCCGGCGGCACGGGCGGCATAGCGGTCGGTATAGGCATCCGTACGCGAGTGCTGTTCCACGAGGCACCTCCGGGGCGAATCGGCTTCCCTGCAAACTACGTCATGGCCGCCGCGGCGGGACCCTTGGGTGTGGCGTGCCGCGACATTGGGGAAACTCCTGTCCGATACGATGCCCGCGGGTCCCGGATGGTTGCCGGGAGCTTCCGCCGCCACGGGTCCAGGCCGGCGGGCGAGGATCGCAGCAGGGGGTGCCGACCCGGTGTCGCGTCGTCTCGTCAACATCACGCTGGACAATCTCGATGATCTGCCGCACCGCTGCCGCGGCTGCGTGTTCTGGGAGCTCGATCCGGTGAGCCGGGACCGCGCCCGGGAGAGCGGCGACGCGGGGCTGGAGAAGGAGGCGTGGATCTCCTCGACCCTCCTGGAGTGGGGCAGCTGCGGCAAGATCGTCTATGTGGACGACGTCCCCGCCGGGTTCGTCCTGTACGCCCCGCCGCTGTACGTGCCGCGTTCGGTGGCGTTCCCGACGAGCCCGGTGAGCGCGGACGCGGTGCTGCTGATGACCGCGCACATCCTGCCGGAGTTCGCGGGCGGCGGCATCGGCCGGATGCTCGTCCAGGGGGTCGCGAAGGACCTGACGCGTCGCGCCGTCAAGGCGATCGAGGCGTTCGGCGACCTGAAGGGCGAGGAGGGCGGGTGCATGGTGCCCGCCGACTACCTGCTGTCGGTCGGGTTCAAGACCGTCCGGCCGCACCACCGGTACCCGCGGCTGCGGCTGGAGCTCAAGTCGGCGCTGTCGTGGCGTGAGGACGTCGAGGTGGCGCTGGAGCGGCTCCTGGGCTCCATGACTCCCGAAGGGGCGCTGCGGCCCGTCTGAGGCGCTCTGAACGGCGCACGGCCCGCACTCCGGGTCGGAGTGCGGGCCGTGCGTTCGCGCTCGCCGCGGGAGGCGGGAGGCGGTCCGTCAGGGCTCAGATGAACTCGGCGAGATCCCTCAGCAGGGCGGCCTTCGGCTTGGCGCCCATGATCTGCTTGACGACCTCTCCGCCCTTGTAGACGTTCATCGTCGGGATCTGCATGACGCCGTACCGCTGCGGGACCTGCGGGTTCTCGTCGATGTTCAGCTTGACGATCTGGATCTTGTCGCCGTGCTCCTTGGAGATCTCCTCCAGGATCGGCGCCACCATCCGGCAGGGGCCGCACCATTCCGCCCAGAAGTCGACGAGGACGGGCTTGTCGCTCTCCAGGACCTCGGACGCGAAGTCGGCGTCGGTCACGGCTTTCATCGATCTCCTTCGGTTCTCACGTGGGACGGGGACGCTCCCCCGCCCGATGCGGCCCACCCGCGACGGCACCGGGCCCGGCGTCCCGCGCAGGGCCGGCGCACGATGGCGAGGTGGGCGGTCAGGCCTGGGGGACGGTCTCGGCGGCGTCCCGGTCCTGCAGCCAGCGCTCGGCGTCGATGGCGGCCGAGCAGCCGCTGCCCGCGGCGGTGATGGCCTGCCGGTAGATGTGGTCGACCACGTCGCCGCAGGCGAACACGCCGGGGATCTTCGTCCGCGTCGTGGGGGCGTCGACCAGGAGGTAGCCGTCGGTGTCGGTCTCCAGCTGCCCGGCGAACAGGTCGCTGCGCGGGTCGTGGCCGATCGCGATGAACAGCCCGGTGATCTCCAGGGCGGACTCCGCGCCGGTCACGGTGTCGCGGACGGTCACGCCGGTCACCCGGTCGTCGCCCTGGATCGCGGCGACCTCGCTGTTCCACAGGAACTTGATCTTCTCGTTGGCGAACGCCCGGTCCTGCATGATCTTGGACGCGCGCAGCTCGCCGCGCCGGTGGACCACGGTCACCGAGCGGGCGAACTTGGTCAGGAAGATCGCCTCCTCCATCGCGGTGTCGCCGCCGCCGACGACGGCGATGTCCTGCTCGCGGAAGAAGAACCCGTCGCAGGTGGCGCACCAGGAGACGCCGCGGCCGGACAGCCGCTTCTCGTCCGGCAGCCCCAGCTCGCGGTACCCGGAGCCGGTCGCGACGATCACGGTCTTGGCGAGGTAGGTCTCGTCGCCGACCTTCACGACCTTGGGGTCGGCGGTCAGGTCGACCTCGGTGACGTCGTCGGTGATGAGCTCGGCGCCGAAGCGCTCGGCCTGCTTGCGCAGGTTGTCCATCAGGTCGGGGCCCATGATCCCGTCGGGGAAGCCGGGGAAGTTCTCCACGTCGGTGGTGTTCATCAGCGCACCGCCGGCCGTCACCGAACCCTCGAACACCAGCGGCTTCAGGTCGCCGCGGGCCGCGTAGACGGCGGCCGTGTAGCCCGCGGGGCCGGAGCCGATGATGATGACGTTACGGACGTCGCTCACAGTTCTTGCCTCTCCTCGTTGGCCGTCGGTGCCGCACGACCCGGCCTCACAGTCGCGTCAACCGATCCTAGGGCCCGCTGATTCCCCGGCACGCGGCGCCGGGCCGTCCACCGGCGGCCGCGGGCCCGGCGGCGCTCTAGGCTGTGGCCCATGGCACGCATTCTCCTCCTCCACTCGATGTACGGGCTGCGGCCCGCGGTGCTCCAGGCGGCCGACCGGCTCCGTGCCGCCGGGCACGAGGTGCACGCCCCCGACCTGTACGACGGGCGCGTCGTCGACGACGCCGAGGCCGGGATCGAGATCAAGGACGAGATCGGGCGGGACGAGCTGCTGCGCCGCGGCGTCGCGGCGGCCGCGCCGCTGGCCGGGGAGGGCGGGCTCGTCTACGCGGGGTTCTCGCTCGGCGGCTCCATCGCCCAGAACCTCGCGTTCGCCGACGACAGGGCGGCCGGGCTGCTGCTGATGCACGGCACGTCCGACATCGCGGACGACGCGTCCACCGACATCCCGGTGCAGCTGCACGTCGCCGACCCCGACACGTGGGAGCCCGTCGACTGGCTCAACGCGTGGTACCTGCGGATGCGGAAGGCGGGCGCCGACGTGGAGGTGTTCCGCTACCGCGGCGCGGGCCACCTGTTCACCGACCCGGACCTGCCCGACCACGACGCCGAAGCGGCCGAGCGCGCCTGGGCGACGGCCCTCGACTTCCTCGCCTCCCTCTGACGGCCCCCGACGGCCGCACCCGCGACGCGGTGCCGCAGTGCGGCGGCGTGGAGGTGTGGAGGTGTGGACGGTGCGGCGGTGTGGCTTCACCGCTGCCGCACCGCCATGGACCACCATGGACCACCGCCGACGCCCCACGAACTTTGCGGAAGAAATGGGCGTCACACAGAGGACAGGACATCTCAGGCGGCCTATGGCGTCTCACGTGAGAGGCCATGGACGGGGTCGGCCGTCCATGGCCTTCATTTGTGCGAGTGCCCTGGTCGGGGCTTGGCGGTCAGGCGTTCTTCAGCTGCTTCAGCAGGCGGTGGGCCTGCGGGGAGCAGTCAGGTCCGACGACCCAGATGTTCCGCTTGCCGGGCTGGTCGCCGTCCACCGCGATGACGATCGCGGGCTGCCCCTCGTACTTCGCCTGGTCGACGAGCAGGAGCGTCCGCTCGCCGGCGACGCTCGTGACGCAGCCGCGGAGCCGGGCGCCGGGCGCGGCGGCCTCGGAGCGCCTCTTCTGCTCGCCGGCCACGACACCGCCGACCTGGTCGCCCAGCGTGCCCGACCGGTAGTCGGTGCCGCTCTGGGAGACCTTGAACGTGGGGTCCGGTTCTCCGGGTGCCACCTTCGGCACATCCGAGCCGGAGCCGGGATCGGTCAGGGAGCGGTGCGGGGCCGGATGCCGGGCCGCGCCGTCGCTGCTGCTCGCGCCGTCCATCGCGATCTTGCCGATCGTCGCTCCGCCGCCGAGGACGACCACGGTCGCCGCGGCCGCCGACAGTATCCGCCAATGCCGCCTTCCGCGCCGTTGTTCCAGGCTCGCCACGGTGGCGGTGTGCATCGACTCCGCCGCGATGGCGGTGTCGATGCGTCCGGCCAGTTCGGCGGGCATGGACGGCACCGGGGCCTCCGCCAGGATCCGGGAGACGTCCGCGAGGTCGGCGGACAGGTCACGGCAATCGGCGCAGGTTTCTAGGTGTGCGTTGACGGAGGCGGCTTCGTCGTCTTCGAGAAGTCCCTCGGCCAGGTCGGCCAAGACGTCGTAGTCAAGGTGCGCGGGGTTCACTTGGGCATGCCACCTCCTTCCACACCTCCGACGTTCCTGGGCTCGCGTCGGTTCCGGTGGTGGACGAGAAGGGGCGCGAGCCGGGCGCGGCCCCGCGCGCACCGGCTCTTGATCGTTCCGGGCGGGACCTCCATGACCTGGGCGGCGTCGTCGACGGAGTAGCCCATCATGTCGACGAGGACGAGGGCGGCCCGCTGCTCGTACGGCAGCTGCTCCAGGGCGGTGCGGACGTCGAGGGAGACGCCGTGCGCGTCGGTCGGGTCGGGCATCTTGGGCGCGACGGCGTCGAACGTCGCGTCGTCGCCCATCGGTGTCGCGGGGCGGACGGACTTGCGCCGGACGCGGTCGAGGCACGCGTTCACCACGATGCGGTGCAGCCAGGTGGTGACGGCGGCGTCGCCGCGGAAGCGCCCGGCGGCGCGGAACGCCGAGAGGCACGCGTCCTGCAGCGCGTCCGCCGCCTCCTCAGGGTCGCCGAGCGTGCGCAGCGCGACCGCCCACATGCGGTCGCGGTGGCGGTGCACGAGTTCGGCGAAGGCGTGGGGATCCCCCTGGGCGTGCCTGGCGAGGAGCTCCTTGTCGGGCACTTCGCCTACGCGACTCATGCTCACCGACGCCATGAGCGACCGCTTTCTCGTTCGGGACGCCCGGTCGGCGCCGGGCATCCGCGGCCGGCTGCTGAGGTGGGCACCACGTGTTCCTGGGGGGCGAGGGGACAAACTGCTCACAGGCACGATACAGACATGCGCCGCTCCTCGTCACAGCTCACATCGGCCCCCTACCGGAACGTGATCAGCCGGCCGCTCCGTAGACGGCGATCTCGCCGAGCCGCCCCTTGAACGGCCCGCTGGGCAGTTTGGTGAACCAGACGACCACGTACCGGCCTGTGGCCTGCGGATTCGCGGTGAAGGCCACCTCGCCGCCGTTGGGGGTCTGCTCCCCGACGCGCTTCAGGTCGGTCGGGGACTGCGAGTCGCCGACGCGGAGCTGAAGCACCCCGCCGCTCACCGGCGCGTAGACCTTCACGTTGGCGACGTTGACGGGCCTGCCCATGTCGAGCATGACGCCGAGGCCCTTGGAGTACCGGCCGAAGTCGGAGTCGGCGTAGCTCTGCGTCTCCCAGCCGCCGCTGGGCTTGCCGTCGACGACGGACGCGAGGTTCTTGCCGATCGTCCCGTCGACGTGACCGCCCATGGGGCGCTCGGCGGGCAGGACGTTCTGCGGGGTGAGCTTCACGACGGACGGCTTGGGCGGCGCGCTCGTCTGGGATTTGTCGGTGGCGCCGCCGCCCTTGGGGCCGTCGTCGCCGCCGGGGCCGGACAGGGCCCAGGCGCCGAGCCCGACGATGACGGTCAGCGCGGCCGCCGCGACGCCGATCAGGGCGCGGTTGGCGGGACGCTTGGGGCCGCCCTGGCTGTGCGCGGGCGTGGTCCGGGTGGAGGTGGCCGGCGGCGGAGGCGGAGGGGCGTGCCGCTGGGCGCGCGTCCGCGGCGGCGGGACGTGCGAGGCCGCGGGCGGTTCGGGCGCGGGCCGCCGGTGTGGCTGCGTCGGCGGTGCCGACTGCGCCGCGGGACGCCTCGGCGGCGTCTGCTGCGGGGACGCCGGCGGGGCGTGGCCGAGCCCGGCGAACAGCGGCAGCGGGGTGCGCGGGACGCCGCGCAGCGCCTTGGCCAGGTCGGCGGGCGACGTGAGCGGTTCGCCGGTGCCGATGCCGAGGCAGCGGCAGACGATCGCGTCGATCGCGTGCGAGATGCCGGCCTGGACCTGGCGGGGAGCGTGCGGGACGCCGTCGGACGCCGGCGCGGCGGGAAGGGCGGAGCCGTCCTCGTCGCCGGGCCAGTGGGCGGTGAGCGAGGCGTACAGCATCCGCCCGAGGCCGCGGACGTCCTCGGCGGCGGAGTCGTCGGACTCGCGGTCGGACAGGACGGCGTCGGTGGCGACACCGAGGATCTTGACGGTGCCGCCGGTCGTCCAGACGAGGTCGCGGGGGGTGAGGCAGAGGTGCGAGAGCCCCGCGGCGTGCGCGGCGGAGATCGCCTCGGACGCCTCGTAGAGCAGCGTCGCGGCGCGGCCCGGCTCCAGCGGGGCCTTGGCGAGCATTCCCTCCAGGGTCTCGCCGGCGACCCACTCGCTGACGATGTAGGCGCTCTCCCCCGAGTCGTCGGCGTCGAACACCTGGGTCAGGCGGGGGTCGTTCAGCCGGCTGGCCGACCGGGCCGACGTGACCGCCTCGGCGATCCGGGGGAATTCGGGGTCGAAGGTGCGGACGGCGACCGCCCGCGCGAGGATCTCGTCGATGGCCTTCCAGAGCGACGAGCCGCCCGAGTCGCTGATGCGCTCCTCAAGCCTGTAGCGGCCGGCGAGACGGGTGCCGGGCTCGATGACTGACGTGCTCACGGCAACGTCCTGCACAGGTGGTCAGATCCCATGTTCGTGGCGTGGCAGCTTACGCCTCCGACCCTCCTCTTTGCGTTCCCCAGGGTGTCGCCCCGCAGGCCGTAGTCCCCCACATGGTAGTGGTTACTCGCGCGAGTGGCCGCCTTATCGCCGCGCGTCCTTTTTTACTTTGCGCGCCCCGGCAGCCGGCGGGCGAACGTGGCGATGGTCGTCTGGATCTCCTCCACGCGCATCAGCTTGGCGAACAGCACGTACAGCAGCCCGCCGCCGACGGACCCGGCGATCATGGTGGCCAGCGCGGGAAGCATCGTGTCGGTGCCGCCCAGCGCGTCCGCGACCGTGTGCGCGGCGTAGGCGAACCCGATCAGCGGCCAGATCGCGACGAGGAGCTTGAGGTGGCCGCCGACGATGCGGCGTCCGTCGATGCCGCCGAGCTTGCGGCGCAGCACCAGCCAGCAGGTGACCGCCCCGACCAGGTTCGTGACGGCGAACCCGCCCGCGATGCCGACCACGATCCACTTGACGTCGAGGACGTTGTAGGCGGTGAACGCCATGATGATGTTGGCGGTGGTGACGACCAGGCCGACCAGCGCGGGCGTCCGGGTGTCGCCGTGGGCGTAGAAGACCCGCAGCATCAGCTGGTAGACCGAGAACGGGACGAGCGCGATGGCGAACATCTGCATGACCCGCGCGATCACCAGGGCGTCGTCGGCCGTGGTGTTGCCGTGCGCGAACAGCACGGTGGTGATCTCAGGTCCGAGCACCAGCATCAGCGCCGCCGCCGGCATGATGATCACCGAGGAGAGCCGCAGCCCGCTGGAGAAGGCGGCGCGCACGTCGGCGGTCTTGCCCTCGGCGGCGAACCGGCTCATCCGCGGCAGCAGCGCGGTGATCACCGATACCCCGACGATCGCGTAGGGGAGCTGGAAGAGCTGGTAGGCGTTGAAGTACGGGGTGTAGCCGTAGCCCTCGCCGAGCCCCTGGTCGAAGGCGAGCTTGCCGGCCCGGTTCGTCAGCGCGGTGACGACCGCGAGCGCGACCTGGGTCGCGACGACGTACACCAGCGTCCAGCCGGCCATCCGCCCGACCTCGCCGAGCTCGCCGCGGCGGAAGTCCAGCCGGGGCCGCCACCGGAAGCCGACGCGCCGCAGCGACGGCCACAGCGCGACCGTCTGCAGGACGATGCCGCCGGTCGTGCCGACGGACAGCAGCATCAGCTGCTGGTCGGAGATGGTGGACGGGTCGACCCGGCCGGTGGTGATCGCGAGGAACGCGCCGCCGACCGCGATCACGACGATGTTGTTCAGGACGGGCGCCCACATCGGCGCGCCGAAGCTGCCGCGCGAGTTGAGCACGGCCCCGGCGAACGCCCCGACGCCGTAGAAGAACAGCTGGGGCAGGAAGAACCGCGCGAACAGGACGGCGACCGCCCGCTGGTCGCCGGTGTAGCTGCCCGCCAGGACGTCGATGAACAGCGGCGCGAGCAGCACCGCGACGACGGTGAGGACGGCGAGCCCGATCACCGCGAGGGTGAACACGCGCTGCTCGTACTGCTCCCCGGCGACCCGGTCGCGCTGCTTGGCCCGCACCAGCAGCGGGACGATGACGCTGGTGAGGATGCCGCCGAGCAGCAGGTCGTAGATCTGGTTGGGGATCGTGTTGGCGGTGTTGTAGGCGTTGGCGACCAGCCCGATGCCGAGCGCCGCGACGATGACGGCGGTACGCAGGAAGCCGGTGACGCGGGACGCGAGGGTGCCCACCGCCATGATCGCGCCGGACTTCAGGATGCCGGACGACCCCTTGCCCTCCTGCGGCGGAGGGGAGTCGGCGACCGTGGTGTCGGCGCCCGGAACGCTCCCGCCGGGGAGGGGGATGTCAACCACCGTCTCCGCGGCGGTGTTCGCCGCGCCCGGCGGCCGGCCCGTCGGCGGGGCCGGGTACTGCTGCGGGGTCCTCGGGCCGGGCGCCTGCGGGCCCGGCCGGCCCTGAGGCATCGGCCCCCGGGGGCGCGGTCCCCGGGGCGGGGGCCCCTGAGGCGGGTACCCCTGGGGGTCGCCCTGTGCCGGGTAGCCCTGTCCCGGGCTCCCCGAAGTGTTCGGCGGAGGGTATCCCGGGCCCTGGGAACCCGGGGCCGGGGAGCCCGCCCCCTGGTTCCCCTGTCCCCGTCGATCCCATTCCGGTCGACCCGTCACCGGCTGCCTCCGCTTTCCGGCGGCGCCTCGCTCTGATGGCCCGCACTCCGACGCCCACGAAGAGTACGGCAAGTCCGCCGCCCGTGATGAGCAGCGCGAGCCGCCCGTATCCGGTAGTGGTGACCGTGATGGTCTCGCCGTCACCGTACGTCCGGCCGCTCGCGCCGGGAATCTGCAGATCGAGCCGGACGCCGAAGTTGCCGTTGCCGGCCGCCTGCGCCGGGATCCACCGCTGGGCCCGCTCCCCGGGCCCGAGCTCGATCACCGCGTCGTCGGGTTCCAGCTCGCCGAGCTTGAGCTTGGCGGTGTTCTCCGACGTCACGACGAGGCGTACCTTCACCGACTGGTCGTGCAGGGTGTTCTCGACCAGGACGGGAAGCTTGCCCGAGCTGCCCCCCATCAGGACGCGCCTGTTCTTCGGGGGGACGACGCGCACCCGGTGCATGTCCGACCTGAGCTCGTCCTCGAGCTCCTTGCGGGCCCGCTTCGCGCGCCCCTGCGACGTCCGCCAGGAGACCGACTCCAGCCGCAGCACGGCGCGCTCGTAGGAGATCTTCGCCGGGCCGGTCATCACGGCGTGGAACGTCGCCGCGCGCTTGGCGATCGCCCTGGTCTGGTCGAGGTGGACGTCGCCCAGCTCGAACTTCTCGTAGTCGTCGGAGTAGCCGTGGAAGGCGCGGTCCTGCGGCTGGGCCGACTCGATCGAGCGCAGCGGCGCCTCGCGCATCCAGGACGCGGCCTTCGTGTAGGTGAGCAGGTTCTTGGCGAGCCCGTCGGCGGGGTCCCACAGCCGGTCGGGGGCGACGACGACGGTGCGCTGGACGCTCGGAGCCTCCGCCGCGATCATCGCGGTCTCGGCGAGGAAGCGCTGCTCGCTCATCAGCGCCCCGGAGGCGGACCGCGACCCGTCGTTCAGGACCTGGGTGACCGTCTGGTCGTAGAGGAGCGCCTTCTTGGGGCCCAGGTGCGTCTGGAGCGCGGTGGTCGCGTTCGGCTGCGCGCCGGTCGCGGGGTTCTCGAACTGCGAGCTGCTCATCAGGAACGACCCGCCGCCCTTCAGGGCGTACTTGGCGAGCTGGTCGAGCGTGCCGGGCCCGCCGACGCCGGACGCCGGCCAGGCGACGTGCGCGTCGGGCTGGCGGCCGAGGATCTGCGCCACGAGGCCGGTGTTGCGCGCGTCGAAGGCGACGCCGATGTCGCGGTTCGTCTTGCGCCGGACCAGGGCCGTGACGTCGGGGTCGCCGTAGGGGAGGACGAAGTAGGGGTCGCCCTTCGCGGCGTTCTTGAGCGCCGCCAGCCACGTCGCCGCGACCTTGCTCTTCTCCTTGCGGACGGCCTTGCCGCCCCCGGGCGGCTTGACGTAGTAGTCGCCCGACGCCATCTGCTGGACGTCGTCCAGCAGCGCCGGGTCGATCGCCCACGTGACCGGCGTGCCGGTGGTGGCGGCGGCCTCCACGAGCCGGTGGAGCCGTCCGCCGGGCGACAGCTCCGCGGTGAGCTCGTCGTCGATGAACATGCGGTCGTTGGCACGGTGCATACGGTCGATCAGCGGCAGGACCCAGCCGACCGCCACCGGCTTGAAGCTCCGCTGCTTCGGCATCAGCGTCAGGAACGTCGTCAGGCCGCCGACGACCTGCTGCGCGGAGTTCAGCACCTCGACGCGCATCGGGTACACGCCCGGCGTCGCGGCGGGGGCGCGCAGTCCCAACTGCTGCGCGCTGGTCCGGAAGCTCCAGCCCTGGGTCACGCCGGGCCTGGTCGCCTGCGCGAGCGACTGCTGCTGCGGGGCGACGTTGGGCAGCGCGGTCTGCTGACCGGACGCGAGCTGGTCGAGCTGGCTCCGGCTGGTCACGGGCTGGGCGCTGTAGCGCAGCCGCAGGGTGAGGCCGGCCACCGCGCGGCCGGAGCGGTTCCGCGCCGCCCCGGAAATCTCGATCTTGGATTTCGCGGTGAGGGTCTTCGGCGTGACCTTCGTGAGCGCGAGCGCCACCTGCGCGCGCGCCTGGGCCGCCGCCGGGGCCCCGGCGGCGGCCTTCGCGGGGGTCTGGGCCCGGACGCCCGCGGGGGACGCCATGGCCGGGGAGGCCGCCATCGCGAGACAGGGCAGCAGCGCGGCCAGCGCCAACGCGCGTCCGACCGCTTTCACGCCGTGTCCGCCCTCACGCCGTGCCCGTCCAGAGCCCGTCCGGCGGCGCGAGGACAGGCCGAGGACGGCGGGCGTCGTTTTCCCGCACCACGGCCCCGATGGTAGTCCGTCGGTGTTCATGGCGTTGCCCGGAGCCACCCCCGTGCGGCGCCGTGCGGGCGGCGGTTCAGGTCGTCACGTGGTCCCGCCCCGGGACGGACGCGGCGCTGAGCGGGGCCAGCAGGTCGACGGGTTTCGGGCCGCAGAGGGAGTACAGGGCGCTGGCCTTGATCCCGAGCGCCGTGGACGCCTCGCCGGTCGCGGTGTAGACGACGCCGTGCGCGTGGAGCCCGTCCACGAGGTCGCGGTCGATCAGCAGCGGCATCGACTCGGGCAGCAGCAGCGGGCAGACGAGGCCGGCGGCGTACTCGGTGACGGCGTTGACCACGTCCGCGTGCGCGGGCCGGACGCCGCGGGCGCCCACACCCAGCCGCACCGCCTCGGCGGACGGCCGCCGCCCCGCCGGGACGATCACCCCGGCCAGGAACGGGCGGCCCCGGTGGGCGCCCTCGCAGGAGTAGACGCGCGTCACCAGGCACCGCTCCGGCGGCAGGCCGAGCGCCCTGGGCAGTTCGTCGGCCCGGGACATCGCGAGGGGCAGCCGCACGATCTCGTGCGCCGTCTCCCAACCGAGAAGCGCGCGGTGGATGGTGAGAGCGTCCTTCATGTTCGGCTCCATCCCGCGGGGACGCGTCCCCGCTCACCCCCCGGAACTGGTTTCCCTACGGCCCCGTGCGTCACCACACTCTGCGGGGGAAGAACCCCACATACCCGGAGCGGCCGGTCTCATCCCTGCCGCGCGGCACGCGAACCCTCGCGACGCGCCTCAACCGCACGTGCGGCGGACCGTGGCCCTTATGGATCCCGCTACCGTTGTCGTACGGGAGGCTCACCGGGTCGCGCAGGTCGTCGTCGGGGTGCCCGAAACGTAACCCGGGGATCGCGGCATGTGAAGAGCCGCGTCCTGCTTCGGCCCCGAAAAGACTCCCGTGCGGACCCCGGCGCTCGCCAGAAAGTCCTTTGTCAGTCCGTCAACCAAGGAAATACGCTCGATGGCCGTGCCTGACCAGAACGTGACCCCAGAGCCCTCGCGGCACACCGCGATCGCCGAGCTGCTGCGCGGGATCGCGCCCGTCGCCGACGAGCTCGGCACCCGCTTCGCGGCGGCCGGTCACGAGCTGGCGCTGGTCGGCGGGCCCGTCCGGGACGCGCTGCTGCGCCGTCCGACCAAGGACGTGGACCTGACCACCGACGCCCCGCCCGAGCGCACCCTGGAGATCATCCGCGGCTGGGCGGACGCGCACTGGACGATCGGCATCGAGTTCGGCACGGTCGGCCTGCGCAAGAACGGCGTCGAGCTGGAGATCACCACCTACCGCAGCGAGTCCTACGACCCGAAGTCCCGCAAGCCGGAGGTGTCCTACGGGACGTCCCTGGTGGAGGACCTGCGCCGCCGCGACTTCGCCGTCAACGCGATGGCGGCGCGGCTGCCCGGGCACGACTTCGTCGACCCGTTCGGCGGCCTGGCCGACCTGCAGCGCAAGGTCCTGCGGACGCCCGGCCGGCCGGAGGACTCCTTCAGCGACGACCCGCTGCGGATGATGCGCGCCGCCCGGTTCGCCTCCCAGCTCGGCTTCACCGTCGCGCCCGACGTCGTCCGCGCGATGAAGGACATGGCGGACCGCATCGAGATCGTGTCGGCCGAACGCGTCCGCGACGAGCTGTCCAAGCTCATCTGCGGCCGGTACCCGAGGGAGGGCCTGGCGCTCCTCGTCGAGACGGGCCTCGCCGCGCACGTGCTGCCCGAGCTGCCGAAGCTGCGGTTGGAGATCGACGAGCACCACCGGCACAAGGACGTCTACGAGCACTCGCTGATCGTCCTGGAGCAGGCGATCGCGCAGGAGGAGGACGGCCCCGACCTCGTCCTGCGGCTCGCGGCGCTGCTGCACGACATCGGCAAGCCCCGGACCCGCCGGTTCGAGGCGGGCGGCCGGGTCTCCTTCCACCACCACGAGGTCGTCGGCGCGAAGATGACCCGCAAGCGGCTGACCGCGCTGCGCTACCCGAAGGACGTCATCTCCAACGTGTCCCGCCTCGTGGAGCTGCACCTGCGCTTCCACGGCTACGGCACCGGCGAGTGGACCGACTCCGCCGTCCGCCGGTACGTCCGCGACGCGGGGCCGCTCCTCACCCGCCTGCACAAGCTGACCCGCGCCGACTGCACCACCCGCAACAAGCGCAAGGCCGACCGGCTGCGCCGCACCTACGACGACCTGGAGGTGCGGATCGAGCGGCTGGCGGAGGAGGAGGAGCTGGCCGCGATCCGCCCGGAGATCGACGGCAACGAGATCCAGGAGATCCTCGGCATCACCCCCGGCCCCCTCGTCGGCCGCGCCTACACGTTCCTCCTCGAACTGCGCCTGGACCGCGGCATGATCGGCAAGGAGGCCGCGGCGGAGGAACTGCGCCGCTGGGCCGCCGCCGAGGGCGTCGGCGCGCCCGCCGACGAGGGGAAGAGCGAGTGATCCCGCTGCAGCTGGGGCGGATGAGCCCCCGCGAGACCGAGCGGATGCTGGAGTTCGACCGGGAGCACGTCTGGCACCCCTACGCGCCGATGCCCGCGACGGCGCAGGCGCTGCCGGTCGTGTCGGCGGACGGGGTGCGGCTGACCCTCGCGGACGGCACCGAGCTGATCGACGGCATGTCCTCCTGGTGGGCGGCCGTGCACGGCTACAACCACCCGAAGCTGAACGCCGCCGTCACCGGGCAGCTCGGCAAGATGGCGCACGTCATGTTCGGCGGGCTCACGCACCCGCCCGCCGTCCGGCTCGCCGAGCGCCTCGTCGAGATCACCCCCGAGCCGCTGACCAAGGTGTTCTTCGCCGACTCCGGGTCCGTCGGGGTCGAGGTCGCGATCAAGATGGCGCTGCAGTTCTGGCGGTCGCAGGGACGTCCGGAACGGCGCCGGCTCCTCACCGTCCGGGGCGGCTACCACGGCGACACGTTCGGCGACATGGCGGTCTGCGACCCGGTGAACGGGATGCACCACATGTTCGCCGACGTCCTCGCCCAGCACGTGTTCGCGTCCCCGCCCCCGCTCGGCTACACGACCGAACCCGACGAGACGTACCTGGACGAGCTGGCGGAACTGGCCGCCGAGCACGCGGGCGAACTCGCCGCGATCATCGCGGAGCCGATCGTCCAGGGCGCCGGCGGCATGCGCTTCTACGCCCCCGAGTACCTGCGCGCCCTCCGCGACATCGCCGACGAGCACGGCCTGCTGCTCGTCCTGGACGAGATCGCCACGGGGTTCGGCCGGACGGGCGAGCTGTGGGGCTGCGACCACGCCGAGGTCGTCCCCGACATCATGTGCCTCGGCAAGGCGCTGACCGGCGGCTACATGACGATGGCGGCGACGCTGTGCACCGACCGCGTCGCCCACGGCATCACCTCCGGTGAGGCGGGCGTCCTGATGCACGGGCCCACCTACATGGCCAGCCCGCTGGCCGCCGCGGTCGCGTCCGCGTCCATCGACCTGCTGCTCGCGCGCGACTGGCGGGACGAGGTCGACGGCATCGAGGCGGTCCTGACCAGCGAGCTCGAAGGGGCCGCGGAGTTCCCCGGGGTGGCGGACGTCCGGGTCCTCGGCGCGATCGGCGTGGTGGAGGCGCGCGAGCCGGTGGACGTCCCGTCCGTCCAGGAGATCGCCATGGCGCACGGCGTCTGGCTGCGCCCCTTCGGCAAGCTCGTCTACACGATGCCGCCGTACGTCTGCACGGAAGACGAGGTGCACCACATCGCCGCCGCCCTCCACGCCATAGCGGAGTCGCTCTAACCCACGGCGGGCGCGGTCCGCCGTATGCGGGAGGCGACCGTCCGGTAGGCGACGGCGCCCGCCGCGTAGGCCGCGACGACCGCCAGGAGGGTGAGGTCGGCGCGCCCGTCCGCGGGCAGCCAGGTCGCGGCAGCGGCGGCGGCAGCGGCGAACGTCGCGTTGAACAGCATGTCGTAGACGGCGAAGACCCGCCCCCGGTAGGCGTCGTCGATCGTCTCCTGCAGCGTCGTGTCGACGCACAGCTTCACGCCCTGCGACACGACGCCGAGCAGGAAGGCGCCGGCCGCCCAGGGACGCTCCGCGAACGGCATCCCGAGGACCAGCAGGCCCAGCGCCGCCCCGCCGAGCTGCCACGCCACCCACGCCTGCTTGCTGATCCGCCGCACCACCGGCGGCGTGATCAGCGCCGCCGCGAAGTACCCGGCGCCGGACACCCCCAGCATCAGCGCGAACGTCTCCAGCCCCCGGTCGGGGTCGCCCGCGAAATGGTTCCGGCACAGCAGCAGCGTCATGATCAGCACGACGCCGTACAGGAACCGGTGAAACGAGATCGCGCCCAGCGCCAGCGCCGCCTGCGGCCGCCGCGCGATATGCCGCCCCCCGTCCACAAGCCCACCCAGAACCCCCCGGATCACCTCGACGATCCGAGGCGTGTCCGACACGTCGTCCGCTGCGGCGCCCTCGTCCGCCCGATGGGGACCGAGCAGCCCCTTCGGCAGCGTCGTCGCGATCAGCCCGGCCAGCAGGAACAGCGCCGCCGCCGCCACGAGGATCAGCGCCGTCCCGTCGTGCCCGGCGCCGAACACGCGCCGGAGCCCGTAACCGGCGCCCGCCCCGGCGAACGCGATGACCGTCCCGGACGTGACGCTGAACGCGTTCGCCGTGACCAACTGGTCACGCCGGACGACGTGCGGGAGCGCCGCCGACAGCGCCGCGAGGAAGAACCGGTTCACGCCCAGCACGACGAGCACGCCGAGAAAGAAGCCGAGCCCGTCCTGCCCGGCGGCCACCAGCCCGGCCACGAGCAGCACGAGCACCGCCCGCAGGACCGGCGTCCACACGAGGATCTGCCGCCGCCGCCACCGGTCGATGAACACCCCGGCGAACGGCCCCAGCGCCGAATAGGGCAGCAGCGTCACCGCGAACGCGGCCGCCGCCTTGGCCGCCGTCGCCTGCCGCTCGGGCGAGAAGAACACGTACCCCGCCAGCGCCACCTGGAACAAGCCGTCCGTCAGCTGCGACGCCAGCCGCGTCCCGTAAAGCCGCCGAAAATCCCGCCCCCGCAGAATCCCCCGCAACACCCCAGCCCGCATCCGATCAGAGTATGTGGTGTTCAAGCGGTTTTTAAGGCAGTGTCCACGGCGCAGACCTCAGCCACCGGCAGGAGGGCCGCGCCGACCTCAGCCGATGGAGCAACCACGCGACGACCTCAATGCCCGCGATCGCGTCCGAAGGCAGATTCAAGCGAAGCAAGAATCTGATCGCGCAGCGAGCCGCAAGGCGAGCCGGAGCGATGCCAGCGATCGCCCGCGTAGTTGTGGGGGGCGGGGCGCCCAGCGCCCCGCCCCCCACAACTACGCAAGAAAAACACGCGTGTAGTCGTAGCCGGCTGTGGTGGGGAGGAAGAAGGCGCCGTGGACTCGGGTGGAGCGGTAGGTGGTCTGGGCGCGGTCGAGGAGGGGGACGATGGCGGCGTCTTCCATGATCTTCTGGTCGGCCTGCTGCCAGTAGCCGGCGGCGTGCTGGGCGTCGGGGGCGGTGAGGGCGGCGTCGATGAGGGCATTGACCTGCGGGTTGTCGTAGCCGCCGTAGTTGGTGGAGTTGGGGCCGTAGGTGCGGCCGTCGAAGAGCGGCTGGATGATCGAGCGGCCGTTGTTGCCGTACCAGTCGGGGACCCAGCCGGGGGCGGCGATGTCCCATTTGCCCTCGCGGGCGCGGGCGGGGCTGGACAGGGTGCTGGAGTAGAAGGAGCCGCCCGAGTCGGGGCTGAGTTCCGTCTTGACGCCGCAGGCGTCGAGGTTCTGGGCGATGGACTGGGCGATCAGTTTGTGGACGCTGTTCGTCCGGTACGGGAACTTGAGCGTGATGCCGGGGCGACCCGCGCCGGCCAGCAGGTCGCGGCATTTGGCGGGGTCGCCGGATTCGCCGGGCGTGGGGTAGTGGGCGAGGGCCGCGTAGCCGGAGTTGCCCGGCGGGATCACCGTGTGCAGCGGCCTGGCCACCGACGGCCCGCCGACGATCTTGATGAGGGCGCTGCGGTCGACGGCGTACTCCAGCGCCTGCCGGACCGCCCGGTCGCCGAGCGCGCCGCGGTTGCGGGGGCTGCGCGTGTTGAAGACCAGGTAGGGGCTGTTGTTGGGGGTCTCCCTGATCGCGAAGCGCGGGTCGTCGCGCAGCCGCGGGATCGCCGACGTCGGGACGGGCTGGTCCCATGCGAGGTCGGCGGTGCCCTGTTCGATCTGCTGCTGGACGGTCTCCGGCGAGTCCTGCCCCAGCGTGATCTGGATCTTGGCGACGTGGCGCTCGCGCAGCGGGTCCGAGCCCGCCTGCCACGCCGGGTTGTGGGTGAGGAGGTAGGAGACGCCCGGTTTGTAGTCGGTGATCTGGTACGGGCCGTCGGAGACGGTGTGCCGGCGGAACTCGGCGCTGTCCGGGACGTACCGGTCGTACTCCTGCGGGGCGGCCGCGGCGACCGGCAGCGACAGCAGGTTGAGGAAGTCGCTGGCGGGGCGCTTCAGCTTGAACACGAGGGTCCGCTCGTCCTTGGCGCGGACGCCCTCGAAGCCGTGGTCGCGCTGGTAGGCGGCGATGGCCTTCGCGTCCTTGGCGTTCACGGAGCCGTAGCCGCGGCAGAACGCGTCCATGCCCTTGAGGGTGGTGACGAAGTAGCCCTTGGCGGCGGACGGGGACGCCGGGTTGCACAGCCGTTCGAAGCCGCGGACGAAGTCCTGGGCGGTGACGGGGCGCGCCGGTTCGGTGTTCCACCGCACGCCGTCGCGCAGCCGGACCGTGTACGTGCGGTGGTTCTTGCCGATGTCGCCGTTCTCGCGCGTCGGGATCCGCTCGGCGACGTCGGGCCGCACGGGGACCGTCTCCTGGAAGTCGTTGGACGCGCGGTTCCCGAACAGCGTCCGGGCGAACGTGCGGACGAGCCCGTACGCGCCGACGCTGGCCACGGACGCGGGGTCGAGGTGCTCGACGTCGGACGAGCCGACGACCCGCAGTGTGCCGCCCTGGCGGGACGCGCCCTCCGCCGAGGCGCCGTCACCGCCTCCGGCGCATGCGGCGAGCCCCATCACGAGGCCCGCCAGCCCCGCCGTCACCTTGATCATTTCGCGTGCCGCCACGGTGTCACCTCACTGACTCAGAGCCTGGCGCGCTAGTCACCGGCGGTGTCACAGTAGGGCCAGAGCGTGACAAAGAGCCGGTACATCACCGTTTCTCTACAGAAGTAAGGACGCCCTGACAGCGGAATGTCCACTGTCAGGGCGTCCTTGGAGAACTTTGTGATCAGGCTCTCAACGGCGGGTGAACCGCGTCCCGGCCGGGATGCGAGGGGCCGACCCCCGGATGGGGGAACGCCGACCCGCGGGCCTGGCCCGCCGGTCTCAGCGCTCGATCTCGCCGCGGATGAACTTCTCCACCGCGTCGTGCGCCTGGTCGTCGTTGTACTGCTCCGGCGGCGACTTCATGAAGTAGGAGCTGGCCGACAGGATCGGGCCGCCGATGCCGCGGTCCTTGGCGATCTTGGCGGCGCGGACGGCGTCGATGATGACGCCGGCGGAGTTCGGGGAGTCCCAGACCTCCAGCTTGTACTCCAGGTTGAGGGGCGTGTCGCCGAAGGAGCGGCCCTCAAGCCGGACGTAGGCCCACTTGCGGTCGTCCAGCCACGGCACGTGGTCGGACGGGCCGATGTGCACGTCGGCCTTGGCCATCTCGTGCGGGATCTGCGAGGTGACCGACTGCGTCTTGGAGATCTTCTTGGACTGGAGCCGCTTGCGCTCCAGCATGTTCATGAAGTCCATGTTGCCGCCGAAGTTGAGCTGGTACGTGCGCAGCAGCTCGACGCCGCGGTCCTCGAAGAGGCGGGCCATGACGCGGTGCGTGATGGTGGCGCCCACCTGCGACTTGATGTCGTCGCCGACGATCGGCACGCCCGCGTCGACGAACTTCTGCGCCCACTCGGGGTCGCTGGCGATGAACACCGGCAGCGCGTTCACGAACGCGACCTTGGCGTCGATCGCGCACTGGGCGTAGAAGCGGTCGGCCTCCTCGGAGCCCACCGGCAGGTACGACACCAGGACGTCGACCTCGGCGTCCTTCAGCGCCTGCACGACGTCGACCGGCTCGGCGTCGGACTCCTCGACCATGTCCAGGTAGTACTCGCCAAGGCCGTCGAAGGTGTGCCCGCGCTGGACGGTCACCCCGGTGGGGGGCACGTCGGCGAACTTGATGGTGTTGTTCTCGCTGGCGTGGATGGCCTCGGACAGGTCCATCCCGACCTTCTTGGCGTCCACGTCGAACGCCGCCACGAACTCGACGTCGCCGACGTGGTACTCGCCGAACTGGACGTGCATCAGGCCGGGGACTCGCATGTCGGGGGCCGCGTCCTTGTAGAACTCGACGCCCTGGACGAGTGAAGAGGCGCAGTTGCCCACACCCACGATGGCTACGCGCACCGAACTCATCCGGTCGCTCCTTCTCTGCTGTTGCGGAACATGTGGTGGAGTCACCCGCCCCCGAAGGCGCCGGGCCACTGCTCAGCGGCCCTCGTCCCGAGGCATGTCCTGGTCAATTCGCTTAGCTGACTGTGCTTGCTGTTCCTGCTCGGCCCGCTCCCGCCCGATGAGCTCGTTGAGCCATCGGACCTCGCGCTCGACGGACTCCAGACCGTGGTTCTGCAGTTCCAGGGTGTAGGAGTCGACTCGCTCGCGGGTTCGCGCCAGGGCGGCGCGAACGCTCTCCAGGCGTTCCTCCAGCCGGCTGCGCCGGCCTTCGAGGATCCGCAGCCGGACGTCGGCGCGGGTGTGCGAGAAGAAGGCGAAGTGCACGCCGAACCCCTCGTCCTCCCACGAAGCCGGGCCGGCCTCGGTGAGGAGCAGTTGCAGGCGCTCCTTGCCGTCGGCGGTGAGCTTGTAGACGATCTTCGATCGGCGGCTCTGCAGCGCCAGCGCCGCGTTCGGCTCCTCCGGCCGGTCCTCCATGATCAGCCCGTTGGCCAGGAGCTGCTTGAGGCACGGGTAGAGCGAGCCGTACGAGAACGCGCGGAACATGCCCAGCAGGGTGTTGAGCCGCTTGCGCAGCTCGTATCCGTGCATCGGGGACTCGTGCAGCAGCCCGAGCACGGCGAGCTCCAGCACGCCCGCGCCCTTCTTGGCCGCCATCCCGGTCCCTCTTCCGCAGAAGCCGATGTCTCGATCCGATGTATCGAGTGAATGTATCGACTCGATACATCGACAAGATACGTAGCCCGGCTCGTCCTGGCAAGTGGCGATCTACCGGGGACGCCCGGGACGTCCCCGCCGGCCCGTATCGCGAATGTGGCGATTTCAGGGTGTATGGGGTGGAAATGTGTCAAAGTTGCGTCCTGGAACCACCTGGTCGCGTCGCACGACCCCGATTCCGGGACAGCCCGGAACGGCAGCCGAGTGAGGAGGAGCCACCGACCCCTCGGGGGCGCGGACCGGCCGGGGCGTCCTTCGCCGAGCACTCGCTCCCCCCGCTCACCAGCCCGCACAGTACTCTTCGGACGGCGCACGAGCCGCAACAAGGGCCGGGAGCCACCCGGCCCTCGGCAACAACCGTTGTCCCCTGTTGATGAGGTCGCGTGAGTAATCCAAGCCAGCCCCGACCGGAACCTGGGTCGCAGAGGCCGGGCGGGCACCAGAACCCCCGTCCCGGTGACTCCGGCGACCCCGCCCTCCCGGGCGCTCACGGTGAGCCCGCAGGAACGAACCCCGCGGGCTCTCCTGGCGTGCCCCCGAACCCCGCCCCGCCGGGTACGGCGGAAGGGCCCGGTTTCCTAGGCGCTTCGGGTACGAGCCCGGGGCCGTTCGGAGGTCCCGCGCCGGCCGCACCCGCTCCGGGAGGCCCGTCGAGCCCCGTTCCGCCGTCCGCCGGCCGCCACGCCGCTCCAAGCGCGCAGGGCGGACCGGCCGCTCCGGGGAACGCGCTCGTTCCGAGTGGCCAGAGCGGACCAGGCGGACCGCCCGGCCAGGGCGGCTTCGGCGGCAACGGCGGTTTCGGACCCAACGGCCCTGGAGGGCCGGGCGGTTTCGGTGGTCCGGGCGGCAACCCTGGGCCAGGGCAGCCGCCCGGCCCAGGCGGTTTCGGTGGGCCCGGTGGCAACGGCGGGCCCGGCATGGGCAACGCGCCCGGCAACACGCCCCCGGGCGGCTACGGCATGCAGGGCGGGCCCGGTATGGGAGGCGGTCGTCCTGGGATGGGCGGTCCTCCCGGCGGCCCTGCGGCGCCGGGAATGGGTGCGCCGGGACGTCCCGGGTTCCCCAACGCGCCCGGCATGGGACCCGCGGGTGGGCCCGGTGCGGGCGGAATGGGACCGCCCGTAGGGTTCGGGACGCCGGGGACGCCCGGCGCGGCCCCGAAGCCCGGCGTGCGCGAGAAGCTCGGAGAGCTCGGGAAGGCCGGGCAGGACCTCGGCGCGAAGGTGACCGCGAAGTTCCGCGGCGGCGGTGTGCGCGCGGCCAACCGCACCGGCGGCCCGGGCGGCCCCGGCGGACCTGCCGGACCCGGTGGACCCGGTGGTCCGGGTGGCCCCGGCGGGCCCGGACGGCACGGGCAGCCCGGCAAGAAGGGCTTCCTCGGGCACCTGCGGTCCCGCGAGACGGGCTGGCGGCGCTTCATCCCGTCCTGGAAGGTCGTGGGCGGTGTCTGCGGGCTCGGCCTCGCGGCGTTCGTCACGCTGATCTGGGTCGCCTACGCCAACACCCCGACCCCGAAGGAACCGACGGTCGCGGGCGTCGAGGACCAGGCGTCGATCTTCTACTACACCGACGGCACCGAGATCGGCCGGATCGGCAAGAAGCGGCAGAGCGTCGAGCTGGCCAAGGTCCCGCCGAACGTCCAGAACGCGGTGCTGGCGGCGGAGAACCGCAGCTTCCGCACCGACCCGGGTTTCTCGATCAAGGGGACGACGCGGGCGGTGTGGGACAACCTGACCGGCGGGTCGGGCGGCGGTTCCACGATCACCCAGCAGCTCGCGAAGAACTACTACTCCGACCCGAACAACCGGACGGTCAGCCGGAAGTTCCAGGAGCTGTTCATCTCGCTGAAGCTGGAGGACGAGCACTCCAAGGACGAGATCCTCAGGCTCTACCTGAACACGATCTACTTCGGCCGCGACACCTACGGCATCCAGGCGGCGTCCCGCGAGTACTTCGGGACGGACGTGTGGAAGCTGCGCCCCGACCAGGCGGCCCTCCTCGGCGGCATCATCCAGAACCCCAACCGGGACCCGGGCGACAAGGGCAGCCAGGCGTGGGCGACCGCCAGGTACCAGTACACGCTCAACGGCATGGTCTCGATGGGCAAGCTCAGCCGGGCCGAGGCCGACAAGTACATCAAGCAGGGCCCGCCCAAGATCCGCAAGGCGGGCACCAGCGACCAGCTCTACGGCGGCCAGCGGGGCTACATGCTGATGCGCGCCAAGCTGGAGCTCGGCCGGCTGGACGTCGACACCAAGGAGCTGACGACCCAGGGCCTGCGGGTCTACACGACGTTCGACCGCAAGAAGATGGCGATGGCCAAGCGTGCGGCCGAGCACACCGTCCCGCAGGTGAACCCGAAGAAGCTCGCGAAGAAGAAGATCCGGGTCGGGCTGGTGTCGGTGAACTCCGCGAACGGCGAGGTCGTCGCGTTCTACGGCGGTCCCGACTACCTGAACCAGTCCTTCGACAACGTGTGGCAGGGCTCGGCGCAGGCCGGGTCGGCGATGAAGCCGTACGTGCTCGCGACGGCGCTGAAGCAGAACTACAGCCTGAAGAGCCTCGTCGAGGGACGGTCGAAGACGCCGATCGGCCCGGACGGCAGCGTGGTGTCCAAGGACGACCCGAACGCCGTGATCGTCCCGAACAGCCACAACGTGGGCCCGGCGATCAACCTGATCACCGCGACGAAGGACTCGGTCAACACCGCGTTCATCCAGCTGATGGGCAAGGTCGGCATCGAGGAGGCGATGAAGACCGAGACGGACGCCGGCATCGCGTCCGACCTGCTGGAACCGCACAAGTGCTGCCTGAACCTCGCGCTGGGCGTCAACAACATCCGGCCGATCGAGCAGGCGGCGGGGTACGCGGTGTTCGCCAACGGCGGGATGTACCACCAGCCGCACGTGATCCGCGTGGTCAAGAAGTCGGACGGCAAGACGGTGCGGCTGCGGCCGAACTACGAGAAGCACCGCGTCTTCAGCCCGAAGGTCGCCGCGGACGCGACGTACGCGATGCAGCAGGTCATCAAGGGCGGCACCGCGACGGCGGCGGCGCTGCCGGACGGGCGCCAGGCCGCGGGCAAGACGGGTACGACGGACCGCAACGTCTCGTCGTGGTTCGTCGGGTACGTCCCGCAGGTCTCGACCGCCGTGACGATCTACAACGACGCGGTGGGGCCGGACGGCAAGAAGAAGTCGGTGATCCTGCCGCAGATCGGCGAGGTGGAGGGCGGCACGATCCCCGCCCGCATCTGGCGGTCCTACATGGCGAACGCGGTGCAGGGCATGGACGCGCAGGCGTTCCCGCCGCCCGCGTGGGCCGGGATCGTGCAGAAGTGGGCCAAGCCGCCTGAGAAGAAGAAAAAGGACGACGAGGGCAAGCCGCCGTGGTGCAACACCCCGGTCGGCAAGTTCGACCCGCGCTGCCAGGACGACGGCGGTGATGGCGGCAACGGCAAGCCGTGCCAGTCCCCCTTCCAGAACGGCAACTGCGACCCGAACAAGCCGCCGAGCAATCCGCCGCCGCGGTGGTGGTGCCAGATGCACCAGGGCGATTCCGCCTGCCGGGGCCGCAGGGGCCGCGGCGCCCAGGCCGAGACCGAGAGCCTGAGGCCGCTGCTGCCACTGGCGAGGCCGCCCGAATGAACCCGCCGGCCACGCGAACCGAACCGTCCACTGGAGATGGGGTGTGACATGGAGCATCCTCGCGCAGTGCCGCATGCCGGCGCCCTTGACCGCATGCGCCCATTCGTCCCGATGAAGGCGAGCCTTGCCTCACCGGCCCCCTGCGCACCGGGGGCACAGTACGCTCGGACGACGCAAAGCCGTACCCCAGTTGATGAGGCCGCGTGAGTAACCCAAGCCGATATGGACCGGATTTCGGAGAGGGCTCTGGCCGGAGGGGCTCCCCCCGCCCCGGCTCCTCCGGCATGCCCTCGGGCGGGCAGCGCGGCGCGCCGGGAGGCTCGCCGACGCCGGGCAGGACGCCCCGCCCCGGTGGCAGGCCAGGCGGACGGGCCGGCGGGCCCTCGCGGGCCGGGGCCCCCGGCGGCACGCGGCGCCGCGGCGCGCCCGCGGCGTCGCGGTCGGGTGCGCCCGGCCGTCCCATGCGAGGAGGCCCCGGAGGTCCCCCCGGCGGACCGGGTGGTCCCGGAGGGCCGGGCGGACCAGGCGGTCCAGGCGGTCCGGGTGGCCCTGGCGGCCGCGGCGGCGGTTCCGGAGGCGGCGGGGACGACGGCTTCTGGGGTGACGAGGGCCGCGGCGGCGGGCGCGGGCGCGGGCGCGGAGGCGGTCGCCGCCGCGAGCGCAAGCCCGCGGACGAGGCGAACAAGAAGACGGGCTGGCGGCGCTACGTCCCGAACTGGAAGATCACTGTCGCCGTCGTCAGCGTGATGATCCTCGGCCTGGCGACGCTGGTCATCGTCGCCTACGCCAACACCCCGATCCCGACGGAGAAGCAGCAGGCCGCGCTCCGCCAGGAATCGGTGATCACCTACGCGGACGGGTCGACGATGGCCCGCATCGGCACGCACCGCGAGGACATCGCGCTGGCCAAGGTGCCGAAGCACGTCCAGAACGCCGTCCTCGCCGCCGAGGACCGCAACTTCTGGCACGAGCCGGGCATCTCGCCGGTCGGCATCGTGGGCGCGCTGTACCGGGCGGGGACCGGCGGCGGCGCCGCCGGCGCCTCGACGATCACCCAGCAGCTGGCCCGCAACTACTGGGCGAACCTCAGCCAGGACCGCACGGCCAGCCGCAAGCTCAAGGAAATCCTCATCTCCGTCCGGATGGGCAAGGAGATGGACAAGACGCGGGTCCTGGAGCTGTACCTGAACACCGTCCCGTTCGGACGGCACGCCTACGGCATCCAGGCGGCGTCCCGCGCCTACTTCCACAAGCCCGTCACCGAGATCAACGAGTCGCAGGCGGCGATGCTCGCGGCCCTGATCCAGCGGCCGGGCTACTTCGCCACCTACGGACCGGCGTCCAACCCGGCCAAGCAGGCGCTGATCAACCGCTGGAACTACGTCCTCGACGGCATGGTCGAGAAGAACTGGCTCGATTCGGGCAAGCGCGCCCAGGCGAAGTTCCCGCAGACGCAGAAGAACTGGAGCGACGTCCCGGACGACCCGAACTCCGGCTACCTCCAGGACCGCGTCATCAACGAGCTGAAGACGCTCGGCATCGACGAGCAGATGCTGGAGACCGGTGGCCTGAAGATCACCACCACCTTCCGCAAGGACCTGCAGGACTACACGAACAAGGCCGTCTCGCAGATCCGCAAGCAGAACGGCCTGAAGAGCGACATCAAGTTCGGGCTCACGGCGATCGACCCGAAGACGGGCGGGGTGGTGGCCGCCTACGGCGGCACGGACTACCGCAAGCAGCAGTTCGACAACTCGTTCCAGGGCAAGGTGCAGCCGGGTTCGTCGTTCAAGCCGATCGTGCTCGCCACGGCGCTCGACCAGGGCATCAGCCTGCGGACGACGATGGACGGCAGCTACAAGCGGACGATCGGCGGCGCGACCTTCACCAACGACAGCCGTTCGGAGAACGGCGTCTACAACCTCAAGCAGATGACCGCCATGTCGATCAACACGGCGTACGTCGACCTGGGGCAGAAGGTCCAGCTGGCCAACGTCGTGGACATGGCCAAGAAGATGGGCATCCCGGAGAACACCGAGAACCTCTCGAACACCATCACCTCGCTGCCGCTGGGCGTCATCGACGCCAGCCCGGTCACGATGGCGTCGGTCTACTCGACGTTCGCGGCGGGGGGCAAGCACCGCGAGGCCCACGTGATCGCCAAGGTCACCGACAACCGCGGCAAGCCCATCATGAACAACAATCACAAGCTCCTGGAGAAGCTGCCCTGGCAGAAGCCCACGACGGCCTTCGACGAGGGTGTCGCGGCGGACGCCACCAACGCGATGCAGGCGGTCGTCACCAGCGGTACGGGTACCCGCGCGAGCCTCGGCGCCCGTCCGGTCGCCGGTAAGACCGGTACCACCGACGAGAACAAGTCGGCCTGGTTCGTCGGCTACACGCCGGAGCTCGTGACGTCGTCGGCGATGTGGCGGGAGGACAAGAACGGCAACCGCAAGTCGCTGATCGGGGTCGGCAACTACAGCCAGGTCTACGGTGGTACGGTCCCGGCCGAGCTGTTCAAGACCTTCATGCTGAAGGCTCTGGAGGGCAAGGACATCACGCAGTTCCCGCCGCCGGTCAACGGCGGCGAGGTCGCCCCGTGGGCGAAGGCGAAGCCGACTCCCACGGTGTCCCCGACCCCGACGCCGACCAACACCCCGACCTGCCAGCCGGGACAACAGCAGCAGCAGAGGCCGCAGCCCGGCTGCCAGACGGAGTCGCCGAAGCCGACGGACACGCCGACCATCACCCCGCCGGGGACGGACGACGTGCCGTGCAACCAGTACAACATGCCCCTCGGCTGCAACCCCGACCTTCCTCCCACCGGCGACAAGACCTGGTGGTGCGCGAAACCCCAGCACAAGAACGATCCGGCCTGCCGGGAGAACGGCGACCCGACCACCAACAACTAGCGGCACGTCCGCGACGCGACGGCCCGGAGCCCCACGGCTCCGGGCCGTTCCGTTCTTGATCGCCCGCTCCCCGGGGCGAATAGGCTGCTGTCCATGTCGTCGTCCACGGAGAGGCTCACGATGTCCGCCGACAGCGACCGGGCGGACGCCCCCGGGCGGCTGAAGCGGCTCGCGCCGGTGCTGGCCGGGCTCACCGCACTGACGTGCCTTCTCGGCTGGCTGCAGAAGCAGCCCTGCGCCTCGGTGCGGTTCGACTTCCTCAAGACGACGGCGAACGCCTGCTACACCGACGTCTACCCGCTGTACTACGTGCGCGGGCTCAGTGACGGGAAGCTGCCGTACTTCGACACGTTCACCGGCTCCGACATCCGGTACGTGGAGTACCCGGTGCTGAGCGGCGGCTTCATGCAGCTGGTCGCGTGGCTGGTCAAGCCGTTCGGGGTGGACGGGCGCGGCCTCGCGTTCTACAACGTGACCGCCCTGCTCCTTGCCGTCCTCGCGGTCGTCGCCGTCCTCGCCACCGCGTACGCGGCCGGACGCCGCTCGCTGCGCACCGGTCTCATGGTGGCGCTGTCCCCCGCGCTGCTCCTCACCGCCTACATCAACTGGGACCTGCTGGCGGTGGCGCTGTCGGCGCTGGCGCTGGCCGCCTGGTCGGCGCGCCGCCCGGCGCTGGCGGGCGCTCTGCTCGGCCTGGCGATCGCGGCGAAGTTCTATCCGCTGCTGTTCCTCGGGCCGCTCGTCCTGCTGTGCGTCCGGGCCGGCCAGTGGCGTCCCATGGGCCGGATGCTCGCCGGCACCGCCGCCGGGTGGCTGGCGGTGAACCTGCCCGTGATGCTCTTCGCGTGGGACGGGTGGAAGGAGTTCTACACCTTCAGCCAGAAGCGCGGCATCGACTGGGGCTCGATCTTCTTCGTCCTGCAGGACCACGGGCTGGAGAAGCCCGCGTCCGACACCGACCTCCTCAACCTGTTCGGCACGGGGACGTTCCTCGTCCTCGCGGCCGGGATCGCCGTCCTCGCCCTGGCGGCTCCGCGCCGCCCGCGGCTGCCGCAGCTGATGTTCCTCGTGCTGGTCGCGTTCATGCTGCCGAACAAGGTCTGGTCGCCGCAGTACGTCCTGTGGCTGCTGCCGCTGGCGGTGCTGGCGCGGCCGAAGCTGCCGGCCTTCGTCGCCTGGCAGATCGGCGAGATCGCCTACTTCTTCGGCATCTGGTGGTTCCTGCTGTCGGTGTCCGCCCAGACGCAGGGCGCCGACCTGTCCGGGACGCTGTCGGCGGTGCTGAGCCTGGACGCCCCGGACGGCGGGATCAGCAAGGACGTCTACACCCTGGCGCTGCTCGCCCGGTTCGTGACCGTCCTCGTCCTGGCGGCGCTGGTGGTGCGGGACATCCTGGTCCCGTCCGCCGACATCGTGCGTTCGGACGGGGACGACGACCCGGCGGGCGGCGTCCTCGACGGCGCGTCCGACGTGGTGGCGCTGGCACGCCGGCGCGGCGACCACCACGCCGGCGTGCCCCTGCCCACCTGAGTCAGCCGCGCAGGCGCAGCGCGTCGACGAACCACTGGAAGAGCGGCGTCAGCGTCGGCGGGACGGGCCACCCGTTGATGAGGGCGATCAGCTGCCAGTACCGCTCGGTGCGCGGGTCGGTGCCGATCTCCAGCCGGTGGAGCAGGTCGCGCCTGAAGGCGGCGTCGTCGGCGGCGCCCCACGCGTCGGCGTAGGCGCGGACCACGTCGTCGACGACGGGACGCGCCGCGTCCGATCCGGGTTCGATTCCGTCCGCGACGGCCTGCTCCGCCTTCTCCCGAGTCAGCTCGGCGAGGCCGGCGAAGTCCTCCGAGGGCGGCGTCCCCTGCGCGACCTCGGCCGCCTGGAACTCGGCCATCCTGCGCACCGAGGCCCGGAAGCCGGGGTCGCCGACGAGTTCGGCCAGCTCGACCCAGGCGTCGACCTGCTCGGGTTCGGGCTCGTCGGGCAGTTCCGGCAGCGCGGCGCGCATCTTCTCCGCGAAGCCGGGGTGCAGGTCGAGCCCGGCGAAGGACTCGTCGATGAAGTCGGTGATGATCCGGCGCCGCTCCTCGTCGGACAGCCGGGCGAGCCTGTGCATGAGTTCGATCTCCTCTGGGGTCGATCCGCGTCTGGCCACCGCCCGCAGCACGGCCCGGCGCAGCCGGAGCGTGCGGATCTGCACGTCCAGCGCGTCCGCGTGCGCCGCCGCGACCTGCCCGAGGTCGACCTCCCGGTCCAGCAGCCGCCGGACGGTGGCGAGGTCGACGCCGAGGTCCCGTAGCGTCCGCACCAGGTCGAGGCGCGCGGCGGCGTCCGCGTCGTACAGCCGGTAGCCGGCATCGGTACGGCGGGTGGGCGGGACGACACCGGCGTCGGAGTAGAACCGGATCGTCCGCACCGTCAGCCCGGTGCGGCGCGCCAGCTCGCCGATCGTGTAGGTGGTGTCGCCGTCCATGCCCCTCACCCTGCTGCCTCCAGCCGGTGGAGACTCAACCCGGAATCGCACGTTCTCACACCGGACGTGGGAGAGGCCCGTCCGGGCGGGGCCGCCGGGACGGGCCTCGGAGCCCGGAGAGCCTGCTCAGCCCTCGTGGGCCGGGTCGGCGACGGTGGGGGTGGCGCCCTCGCGGCGGGCGCGGCGGACGTCCTGGACGAACTCGCGGGAGAACATCGCCGACAGGGTCGCGACGCCGCCGCGGTGGACGCGGATCTCCCCGTGCCGGACCTCGCCGCAGACGCGGATCGCGCGGCCGTCGCCGTTCTCGCCCGTCCAGTCCTTGACCCGGCCGCGGCCGGTGTAGCGCAGGTCCCAGTGGTCGATCCGGGCGTCCTGCGGGACGAGCAGCTTCACCATCGAGTGGTCGAGGTCGAGCTCGATCTCGATGTCGCCGTCGGGGATCCGCGGCGAGCGCAGGTCGAGCACGACCATGCCGCGGCGGGCGCGGACCTTGAAGCGGCGGCCGGTCGTCCAGTGGCCGAGCTTCTTGACGTTCTCGTAGTGGGCCTGGACGCGGGTCGGCGTGCCGGCGGCGGTGGGCGTGGTGTCCATCTCTGTGTTCCTCTCGGAATCGGGCAACTACCTCGCTCCAAGAGTTGCTCGTCTTATGAGCATCTCTCTATTGGAGAGAATAGAAATCGACGGGATGCGTGTCAAGGGATGCCGGTGCGTCGCGGAACGGCTTCGGCCGTCACGGGGGGGCGCCCCGGGTGGTCGGGGGCGCGGTGTGGCAGGAATCTACCGATCTGGGGGGATTGCAGGCGGGTGTGGGGGAACGGAACGCGGCGGGCGACGCCGGTCGCCCCCGCCCCTCGCGGACCCGCGGGGGAGCGGCGACCGCCGGGAGATGACGTGAACGCGGACCGAGCACTGACCGAGCTGCTCGCCGGACGGCTGAGACCGGGCGTCTACCAGTGGCGGACGCCCCCCGGGCCACGCGCCGTCGGCGACACGGACTGGATGGAGCGCGCCGACGAGGCCGGCTGGCGCGGCTTCTACCTCGACGGACGTCGCGCCAGGGACCGGGACTCGTTCCTGCGGCTGTGCGGCGGCGCGTTCGAACTGCCCGAGGGCGCGGGCGCCGACTGGGACGATCTCGGCGCATGCCTGAGGGACCTGTCGTGGACGCCCGCGAAGCACGGCTACCTGGTGCTCTACGAATCGTGGGCGGAGCTGGCCGACGCCGACCCGGCGTCGCTGCGCGCGGTCCTCGACGTGTTCGGGCGCGCGGTGAGGACCTGGCGGGACACCCCCACCCCCATGACGGTGCTGATGTCGAGCGTCGGCGTGGAGATGGCGGGCGTCCCCCGGCTCGCCTGAGGCGGGACTGGGATCAGTAGGTGCTGGTGGAACCGCTGCTCGCCGCGAACATCGCGATGCCGAGGATGTAGAAGAGCAGGATGAGGAGCCAGCCCGCGGAGATCAGGTAGCCGAGGATCAGGCCGGTGACGGCCATGCCGTGACCGCCCTCGCCCGTCCGTTTGATCTGGCCGAGCGAGACATGCCCGAAGATCACCGCGAGGATGGACGTCAGGCCGCAGGCGACGAAGCCGATCAGGCCGCACACCAGTGAGGCGGTCGCCATCCCGTTGGTCGGCCGCATGGCCGGCATCGCCTGCTGCCCGTAGTAGTGGTGCTGCACGGCCGGGGGCTGGGAGTAGGACTGGGCGTAGGGGTCCTGGGCTCCGTAGCCGTACGGGTCGTAGGGGGGCTGTGCCATGTGCTTCCCGATCGATTTCGCGCGCCCGCCGCCGGAGAGCACGCGTGCGCTGAGGGCTGGTTCCGGATTATGCCAGTGTGACGTGACCTTCGAGTTTTGTCGTCAGGCTGGGTCTACGCGCATTTAGATGCCGCATTCGCCACCGCGGTTCCCGGACACGGGCGACGATCCCGACTCTGCTTCCTCAGAGCTTCGAACGCAACCACGAGATGTCGTCGGCCTGGCCGTCCGCGGGCGTCTCCACCACGACCGGGGCGCCCGCCGCCCGCACAACGCCGAGGATGAGCTCCGGGTCGATGCCGCCGCTGCCCAGGTTGGCGTGCCGGTCGGCCCCCGACCCGAAGGAGTCCCGGCTGTCGTTGCAGTGCACCAGGTCGATGCGGCCGGTTATGGCCTTGATCCGGTCGACGGCGTCGACGAGCTCCTCCCCCGCCGCGTGCGCGTGGCAGGTGTCGAGGCAGAAACCGAGCTTGGACTCCAGGCCCGGCACCCCGGAGAGCACCTCCCACAGCCGCGAGATCCGGTCGAACCTGCGCGCCATCGCGTTGCCGCCGCCCGCGGTGTTCTCGATGTAGACCGGGATCGGGCACTCGACCCGCTCGAACACCTTGCGCCAGTTCTCGAAGCCGGTCTCCGGGTCGTCGTCCTTCAGCACGTGCCCGCCGTGCACGATCAGCGCCTTCGCCCCGATCGACGCGGCCGCCTCCAGCTGCTGGGTGAGGTTCTTGCGGCTCGGGATCCGGATCCGGTTGTTGGACGTCGCCACGTTGATCGTGTACGGGGCGTGGACGTACACGTCCACGCCGGAGCCCTCCAGGGCCTCCACGCCCTCGGGCAGGACCGGCTTCTTCCACCCCTGCGGATCGCCGAGGAAGAACTGGACGACGTCGGCGCCGACCGCGCGGGCGTTGTCGAGCGGGTTGTTCTGGTCGACGTGGGCTCCGATGCGCATGCCGACGAGACTAGCCGCGCCCTGCGACAAGACGCGAGGTCACACCGCCCCCGCTGTCAGATCGGGAACGGGTCAGATCGAGAACGCGGTCAGATCGAGAAGCCGCCGTGGCTCAGCGCGAAGCCCGCTCCGACGAACGAGGCGATCATCCCGATCACGTTCAGCCACCGCTCGTTCGTCGTCGCGGAGACCATCTGGGAGTACAGGGCGACCGGCAGGCCGATCACGCCGAGCAGCGTCCCGGCGAAATGGGCCGCGGGGATCCAGCCGAGGATCAGCGCCGCGATCCCGATCGTCACCGCCGCCACCGCCAGCACGTCCTGCCGCCGATGGGGCTCGGCCTCGCTCTGGGCGCGGACGGCGCGCTTCGGTGCGCCGGCGCCGGTCGTCTGCTGGGACATCGGGACCCTCCTCCAGCTCGGACTCCCGCGCCTGGGGCCGCACGGCGGCGCGGGACCGGACGGACCATGCGGGTTAAGCAATTCCCTCCGGAGGCGTTGATCAACCGGGGGCGGCGCGGAATGTCGGCGGCACCCGGTACGGTCGAACACGGATTCGAGAACACCGGCTCGGGTCCGTCCCCCGAGGGGAAGCGGGGGAAGAGCAGGAGGTGCACACCGTGACGAAAGCGGAGTTGGGGCTCATCGGTGACGTGGAACTCGTCGAGGAGCTGTCGATGCTGACCACCCAGGCCGCGCGCATGCGCGCCCGCATGGCGGACATCATGGCCGAACTGGAACGCCGCCGCTGTCCCCGCCCCACCCAACCCCAGGCAAGGCACTAGGCCGTGCTCCGGAGTCCCGGCCGACTCCGTGACCGGGCCTGGGCGAACCCCGCCCACGCCCGGAGACGAGCGGCACAGGCCGATTCGTCCCGCTCCGCGGGCGCTCCGCTGCGGGAACGGACTTGTGCGCCCCTCAGTGTTGGTAGCCTGTATCGGTCTCGCGGCAGGTCCGCCCGGCGATCCGGGTCCGGCGCCGCCGCGACGGACGCAAGAGCCCTCCTGTCACGGAGAGACCGTGACCGCATCAGTCCAGAGGAGGTAGGGACACAGCATGCGTCGTTACGAACTCATGACCATTCTCGACCCCGCCATCGACGAGCGCACCGCGGGCGCGGCGCTCGACCCGTTCCTGAAGGTCGTCAAGGACGGCGGCGGCAGCGTGGAGAAGGTCGACGTCTGGGGCCGCCGGCGCCTGGCGTACGACATCCAGAAGAAGTCCGAAGGCATCTACGCGGTGGTCGACCTGTCGGCTGAGCCTGCCACGGTCAAGGAGCTCGACCGGCAGCTCAACCTGAGCGAGTCGATCCTGCGTACCAAGGTCATCCGCCCCGAGGTCCACTGAGCCGGGCTCAGCCCTCTAAGCAGCCGGAGCGAGCCCCATGGCAGGCGACACCGTAATCACGATCGTCGGGAACCTCGTCGAGGACCCGAATCTGCGCTTCACCCCGAGCGGCCAGGCGGTCGCCTCCTTCCGCATGGCCTCGACCCCGCGGTTCTTCGACCGCCAGTCGGGCGACTGGAAGGACGGCGAAGCGCTCTTCCTGACCTGCAACGTCTGGCGGCAGGCCGCCGAGAACGTGGCCGAGACCCTGCAGCGCGGCATGCGGGTGATCGTGCAGGGACGCCTCAAGCAGCGCTCCTACGAGACCCGCGAGGGTGAGAAGCGCACCGTCTTCGAGGTCGAGGTCGACGAGGTCGGCCCGTCGCTGCGCAGCGCCACCGCCAAGGTCAACAAGACCCAGCGGCAGGGTGGCGGAGGCGGCGGTGGCGGCGGCTTCGGCGGCGGTGGCGGCCAGGGCGGCGGCGGCTTCGGCGGCGGCGGTCAGGGCGGCCAGGGCGGCGGAGGTTTCGGCGGCGGCGGCCAGCAGGGCGGCGGCTTCGGCGGCGGCCAGCAGGGCGGCGCTCCGGCCGACGACCCCTGGGCCACCGGCGGCGGCGGTGGCGGCGGCGGGTTCTCCGACGACCCGCCCTTCTAGCCCGGCCGCTCCGGCGCGACCAAGAGACAACCAGTACACGTCCATTCCCGCGTGAGCGGGGCTCTCCCAAAGGAGCACCACGATGGCGAAGCCACCTCCCCGCAAGCCGAAGAAGAAGGTTTGCGTTTTCTGTCAGGAGAAGATCTCCTACGTCGACTACAAGGACACGGGCCTGCTGCGGAAGTTCATCTCCGACCGCGGCAAGATCCGTGCCCGGCGGGTGACCGGCAACTGCACCCAGCACCAGCGGGACGTCGCCACGGCGATCAAGAACGCCCGCGAGATGGCGCTGCTGCCGTACACCAGCACCGCGCGCTGAGGCAGGGGGTAAAGAACATGAAGCTCATCCTGACCCAGCAGGTCTCCGGGCTCGGCGAGCCCGGTGACGTCATCGACGTCCGTGACGGCTACGGCCGCAACTACCTCGTCCCCCGCGGGTTCGCGATCAAGTGGACCCGGGGCGCCGAGAAGGAAGTCGACTCGATCAAGAAGGCGCGTTCGGCCCGCGAGATCGCGACCGCCGAGCACGCCCGCGAGGTCGCCGACCGGCTCGGCGGGCTGCGCGTGACGCTGCGCACCCGCACCGGCAGCAACGGCCGCCTGTTCGGCGCCGTGACGGCCGCCGACATCGCCGAGGCGGTCCGCGCCGCCGACGGCCCCGACCTGGACCGCCGCCGCATCGAGATCGGGAACCCGATCAAGACCGTCGGCACCCACCGGGTCAGCGTGCGCCTGCACAGCGACGTCGACGCCACGATCGAGGTCAACGTCCTCGAGGCCTGACGCACGACCGACCGACGACCCCCGGACCCGCTCAGGGCCGGGGGTCGTCGGCGTTGTCGCGCACCTGAAATCCGTTTTCGGACCTGGTCGCAGGGGCCGGGGATGCGGGCTGTGTCGACGTTTGTCGGGGCCGCCGATGTTCGGACTTCCCATGAAACGCCCGTGAATCGCCGTGTGTTTGAGTGATCAGCTTTGCGGCGATTACGTTCCGTGATCACAGTGTCGCGGGACGAAGGGGGTGGTGGCGATCGCGCATTCGGGGGAGGGCGCGGACGACCGGCAGCGCACGGGCAGGGCGGTGACACGAAGAGCGGTGACACGGAGGGCGGTGACACGGAGGGCGGTCATCGGCGGCGTCATGGGGGCCGGGCTGCTGGAGATGCTGCCCCTGGGGACGTTCCACCAGAATGAGGCCATGGCGGAGGATCTTGCGGCCGGGCCGTACCACGGGACCGGCGACCGCGTGCTGTTCACGGCCGACGCCCCGCAGGTGTACACGCGGGCGCAGTGGAAGGCGAGAGCGCCCAGGCGCGCCGCCGAGGTGGTCGACCGGCCGCCGGACCACATCATCGTGCACCACACGGCGACGGGGAACGCGCGGGACCGCTCGCTCGCCCACGCGTTCGCCCTGTCGCGGTCCATCCAGAACATCCACATGAACAGGAACGGCTGGGACGACGCCGGCCAGCAGCTCACGATCAGCCGCGGCGGCATCGTGATGGAGGGGCGCAACCGGAGCCTCAAGGCCATCCGGTCGGGCGACCTCGCCATCGGCGCCCAGGTCCTGCACCACAACCAGCACACGATCGGCATCGAGAACGAGGGCACCTACATGTCCGCGGCGGTGCCCGGGGCCCTGTGGAAGTCGCTGACGGAGGTGTGCGTCTGGCTGTGCCAGAAGTACGGCCTCGACCCGTCCGAGGCCATCGTCGGACATCGCGACTACAACAGCACCTCGTGCCCCGGGGACGTCCTCTACGCGCGGCTGCCCCGGCTCCGGCGGTCGGTGGCCGAACGCATGGAGGCCGGGTCGGGCCAGAGTTCCACCGGCGGGGGCGGTTCCGAGGGCGGTTCCGAAGGCGGGTCGATCCTGTCGCCGCTGCTGCCGTCCCTCGACGACCTGGGCTGAGCCGCTACGTCTCGGGCGCCGTGTAGCGGGTGCGCCGCCGGGCGATCTCGGGGTCGATGCCCTCGACGAGCGACCAGATTCCCGCCACCCGTTCGACCAGGGTCTCGGGAGGCAGGCCGGCGAGGCCCTCCGCGGCCAGGTCGTCGATCGCCTGAGTCAGCCGGGCCATCCGCTCGCCGTGTGTGGAACACATGTTCGAATAGTAGCGGGAGTGACCGGCGGTGCGGAGGCGATCCGGGAATCAGCCCTCACCCACCGTGAAGGCGCCGATCACGGTCTGGTCCACCAGGCCGGGGACGGACACGCGGAGGGAGACCTGCCCGGCGGACGGGGCGGGGATCGACGCCGTCCACGCGTGTCCCGGAGCACGGATCGGCCTGGTGGTCCCGGCGTAGGGTGCGAGCATGCTCCGGGTGTCCCAGGGCGAGAGCATCGGGACGGCGAGCGAGGGTTCGGCGGCGGAGGTCGACCAGATGCCGTGCCCTGAGCGACCCTGAGCGCCCCTGAACGGTCCGATGTTCCGGTAGCCGTCCCGCGGGGGCGGCGAGGGCATTCTGCGGGCGGGCGGGCCGAGGATCGGTATGGGCGGTGGCCGAGGCGGTGGCCGCCGTACGAGCGTTTCGGTATCAGCGGACGGCGCCGGTGACCATCCAGCGATCGCCGCGGGCGCGCAGGCTCAGCGTGATCATCCGGGTCAGCATCCACAGGCCGATCGCGACCCAGAGGCCGACCAGTCCGGCGTCCGCCCTGTGGACGACGAGGGCGGCCGGCAGGAAGACGGCCGTGGCGACCAGCGTCGTCACGGCGAGGTAGGCGCCGTCGCCCGCCCCGATCAGGATGCCGTCCAGGACGAACACCACCCCCGCGACCGGCTGCAGCGCCGCCACGAGGAGCAGAGAGGCGAGCAGGAGGTCCCGGACGTCGCCGTCGGAGGTGAACAGGGCGGGCAGCCACGGCCGGACCACGAGGATGGCCAGCCCGAACACGACGCCGCAGCCGACGCCCCACCACACCATCCGGCGCGTGACGGCCCGCGTGGCGGTGATGTCGGACGCGCCCAGGTAGCGCCCGGTGATGGCCTGGCCGGCGATCGCGATCGCGTCGAGCGCGAACGCCAGCAGCGTCCACACCTGGAACCCCACCTGGTACGCGGCGATCTCCGGGTCGCCCATGCGCGCCGCGATCGACGTCCCGACGATGAGGACGACGCGCAGCGCCGCCGTCCGTACCAGCAGCCCGAAACCGGCCGTTGCGGACGTCCGCAACCCGTCCCAGTCGGGACGGACCATGGCGCCGTGGCGCCGGGCCGCGCGCAGCACCACGCCGACGTACACGGCGGCGCTGCCGGTCTGCGCGAGCACCGTGCCCCACGCGGAGCCGGCGATCCCCCATCCCAGCCCCATGACGAACACCACGTTGAGCAGCAGGTTCAGGGAGAAACCGCCGATCGACACGAGCAGGGGCGTGCGCGTGTCCTGGAGGCCGCGCAGCACGCCCGTCCCGGCCAGGACGACCAGCATGGACGGGATCCCGAACAGGCTCACCCGCAGGTACGTCCCGGCGTAGGGCGCCACGCCGGGGGACGCCCCGAACGCGTCCACGATCCAGGGGATGAGCGGCCAGCCCGCCACGATCAGCGCCGCGCCGATGGCGACCGCGAGCCACATGCCGTCGACGCCCTGCCTGATCGCCCCTCGCAGGTCGCCCGCGCCGACCTGGCGGGCCACGCCCGCGGTCGTCCCGTAGGCGAGGAAGACGCAGAGGTAGACGAGCGTGTTGAGGCCCTGGCCGGCGACCCCGAGCCCGCCCAGCTGCGCGGTGCCGAGATGCCCGACGATGGCCGAGTCCGACAGCAGGAAGAGGGGTTCGGCGACGAGCGCGCCGAAGGCCGGCACGGCGAGGCGCAGGATCTCGCGGTCGTGCGCGGTCGCGAGCCGCCGGGGGGTCGTCACCGCGCCGAGGCTACCAGCGTGTAACTTACAAACAAAATAAGAGCCTTACATGGCCCGGGTCGGCCGAGTTTCTTCACCCCACACCCGGTGGACGAGGTCATCGCAGCTCAGCGCGGAGATCCGGGTGGCGCCCAAGAATAATCCACAGAGTTGTCCACAGGTCGTGCACAACTTGTTCCGCGTGTCTGCACAGGTCGTCCACAGGCTTGTCCACAGCTCGCTTTGCCTGCGGCAGCGTGCCGTCGCGAGAATGTCCGACGCGACAGATAGACGTGGGGTGAACGGTCGGCGATGGGCGGACGGGGCCGCCGGCGGGCCAGAACGAAGGGGGTGTGGCGATGAGCGTTGCGGATATCGGGCCGCAGGAGCACGAGTTCGAGCGCACCCCGCCGCACGACATCTCGGCCGAGCAGGGCGTGCTCGGCGGCATGCTGCTCTCCCCGGACGCCATCGCCGAGGTCGTGGAGATGCTGCGCACCCCCGACTTCTACCGCCCCGCCCACCAGATCATCTACGACGTCGTCCTCGACCTCTACGGCCGCGGGGACCCCGCCGACGCGGTCACCGTCGCCGGCGAGCTCACCAAGAACGGCGAGATCGGCCGCATCGGCGGCGCCCCGTACCTGCACACGCTGATCTCTCTGGTGCCCACCGCGGCCAACGCCGGGTACTACGCCAAGATCGTTCACGAGCGCGCGGTCCTGCGCCGCCTGGTGGAGGCCGGCACCCGCATCGTCCAGATGGGCTACGCCGCCGACGGCGCTGACGCCGACGAGGTCCTCGACCGCGCCCAGGCCGAGGTCTTCGCCATCGCCGAGAAGCGCGCCGGCGAGGACTACGTCGCGCTGAGCGAGATCATGCCCGGCGCGCTGGACGAGATCGAGGCGATCGGCAGCCGCGGTGGCCAGATGGTGGGCTGCCCCACCGGCTTCGCCGATCTGGACGCCCTCACCAACGGCCTGCACGCCGGCCAGATGATCGTCGTCGCCGCGAGGCCCGCCATGGGCAAGGCCCTCCACGTCGCCACCCCGCTCCCGACTCCGGGCGGCTGGACGACGATGGGCGAGGTCGCGCCCGGCGACCGTCTGATCGGCGCCGACGGGAGGCCGACCCGCGTGGTCGCGGCGACCGAGGTGATGCACGGCCGCCCCTGCTACGAGATCGAGTTCTCCGACGGCGAGGTCATCGTCGCCGACGCCCAGCACCAGTGGCGCACCACCACCCATGGCCGCGCCCCCCAGGAGGCGACCCGTCTTCCCGGCCCGCGGCCGGCCGCGGGTGAGGCCCGGCAGCCCGTCCTCACGGTCGCCGAAGCCGCCTGTCGCAGCGTTCTCACAGGTCACGGCGACACTCGGCTTCGCGCGAACGCGGGCACGGGCGGCGGGCCCGGGCCGCGCACGCATCGCCTCACCACCGGCGCGCGCCCCGCCACATCGCAGCAGGCGAACACCTCCGCGCAAGACGCTCGACTCGTCCACGCCGCGGGCCACCCCCTGGAGCCCGGCGGCGGAGTTCCCCACCCAGGGGCTGGTACGGGGAACCACGGAACCGCCGCGCCGCACGTGAGCGAGACCGTCCACCGGATCGAGACCACCGAGCAGATCTTCGCGGCCCTGGACGGGGCCCCCCGGCGCGCCGTCGAGTTCGCGTCCGCGTTCGACCTTCCCGAGGCCGACCTGCCGCTCGACCCCTACGTCCTCGGCGCGTGGCTCGGCGCCGGTGACGATGACGAGGCCCGCATCACCTGCCTGGACGGCGCCGTCCCCGCCCAGATCGAAGCCGCCGGCCAGGAGGTCGCCGCCGAGGCCGTCTTCGGATGCCACGTCCTGCCCGGCGTCCGCGAGCGGCTCGCTTCGCTCGGCCTGCTCGGCGGCAAGCACGTCCCGTCCCGGTACCTGAGGGCCTCCGCCGCCCAGCGGCGGGCGCTGCTGGCCGGGCTCCTCGACGTCTGCGGGCACATCTCCCCGGACGGCCGCGTCGACGTCGCCGTCCCGTCCGCGCGCCTCGCGGGCGACATGCGCGAACTGCTCCTCAGCCTCGGCCATGACGCCGCCCTGACCGCCGACCCCGCCGGGGAAGACCTCTTCCAGATCGGCTTCGTCCCCGCCGAGACCGTGTTCCGGCTCCCGCGCAAGGCGGCGCGGCAGCGCGCGGGCGTCCATCCGAAGACGCGGGTGCGGCACATCGTGGACGTGCGGCCCGTCGAGAGCGTGCCGGTGCGGTGCGTCCAGGTCGACAACGACGACCACCTGTACCTGGCGGGACGCTCGTGCGTCCCCACGCACAACTCGACGCTCGCCCTCGACTTCGCCCGCGCCGCGTCCATCAAGCACGGGCTGACCTCGGCGTTCTTCAGCCTGGAGATGGGCCGCAACGAGATCACGATGCGGCTGCTGTCCGCGGAGGCGCGGGTGGCGCTGCACGCGATGCGGTCCGGCACCATGCAGGACGAGGACTGGACGCGCCTCGCCCGGCGCATGAGCGAGGTCGCCGAGGCGCCGCTGTTCATCGACGACTCCCCGAACATGTCGATGATGGAGATCCGCGCGAAGTGCCGCCGCCTCAAGCAGCAGCACGACCTGCGCCTGGTGATCATCGACTACCTGCAGCTGATGACGTCGGGCAAGCGCGTCGAGAGCCGCCAGGTCGAGGTCTCGGAGTTCTCCCGCTCGCTGAAGCTCCTCGCCAAGGAGTTGGGCGTCCCCGTCATCGCGCTCTCCCAGCTCAACCGAGGCCCCGAGCAGCGCACCGACAAGAAGCCCATGGTCTCCGACCTCCGCGAATCGGGATCTATCGAGCAAGATGCGGACATGGTGATCCTGCTGCACCGGGAGGACGCCTACGAGAAGGAGTCGCCGCGCGCCGGCGAGGCCGACCTGATCGTCGCCAAGCACCGCAACGGCCCCACCGCCACCGTCACGGTCGCCTTCCAGGGCCACTACAGCCGCTTCGTCGACATGGCCCAGTAACCACCCGGAACGCCTGCTCGGCGGTGCGGGAGGTATGGCTCACTTTTGAGGGTGCGGGGAGAGCCTGGGCTTGGCGCCGGGGCTCTCCCTGCGGGTCGTTTGGTCGGCCTCGTAGGTGTTTGGGATGGTCAGGGTTTGTGGGGGGTGCGGAACTCCTCGATGAGGACGGGGTACTGCTCGGGTCCGTGGCCGGCGGCGATGGAGCGGTCGGCCATCGCCTTCAGCAGCTTCGGCAGCGCTGTGTCGATGTTCGCCGCCTCGCTCTCCTCGACCAGGTGCGCCATCGCCCGCGCGTCGGTCTCCAGCGCCGACACCTCCGCCGGGTAGGCGCCGCGGTCGATCTGCTCGGCGTAGCCCGGAAGCCATCCCGCCACCTCGGCGGCGATCTGCTGCGCGAACGGCGCGAAGGCCGCGGCGTCGACACCGGCTGTCCCGAGTAGGGCGGTGCCCTGGAGCCAGGCGTTCAGGACGCTCCACATCATGGCCAGGCCGGCCGCGTCGTAGAGGGACGCGAGCCCGGGATCCTCGCCGAGGTGGGTGACGGTGCCGAGCGCGCCGAGCGCCGGCTCGTGCGCGTCGAAGTCCGGTCGCGGCCCGCTGTGGAGGATCAGCGCCTCGGCGGTCCCGATCACCGGTGGGACGGCCATGACGGCGCCGTCCAGGTAGCGGGCGCCGCGCCGCTCCGCCCAGCGGGCGGCTTCCCGGGCCTGGGCCGAAGTGCCCGAGGTGAGATTGACCAGCGTCGTGCCGTCCGGTTCGCTCCCGTCGAGCGCCTCGCGCACGGCCTGGTGGTCGGTGAGGCAGATGACCGTCAGGGAGCCGGCCTTGAGGGCGTCGGCGACCGTCGGCGCCAGGCGTGCGCCTCCGGCCACGAGCTGGGCGGCTTTGGAGGGCGTGCGGTTCCACACGGTCGTGGGGTGTCCGGCCTTCAGGAACGCGTCGGCCAGCGCCCGGCCCATCAGGCCGAGTCCGATGACCGTCACAGGGGTGTCGGTGTTGTTGCTCATGGCAGCATCGTCAGCGTTGATACCGGTCTGAAGGTCAAGTGAGGATGCGATGCACATCGGGGAGTTGAGCCGCCGGACGGGCGTCAGGGCTCATCAGCTGCGCTATTACGAGGCGCAGGGCCTGCTGGAGGCGGATCGCGGCGCGAACGGCTACCGCCGCTACGACGACGCGGCCATCGTGCGGGTGAAGCAGATCAGGCATCTGCTCGGTGCCGGTCTGTCCTCTGAGGACATCGCGTACCTGCTGCCCTGCGCGGTCGGGGAGGCGCCGGAGCTGCTCGGGTGTCCCGAGCTGCTGGCCGCGATGCGGACCCGGTTGGGACGGCTCGACGACGAGATGGAGAGGCTCGCGCGATCCCGCGACGCCCTCGCCGGCTACATCGACGCCGCTGCGCGAACGGACGGCGAGGGACGGTCGGATCTCGTCCGGGCCGGCGTGCCTTGCGGCTAGCGGTAGCCGCGTTTGAGCAGGTACTTGGCTCCCGCCTCGAAGGCCTCGGGGGTGAGCAGGGCGAAGCCGAAGGCGTCGGCGAGGCGGTCGGTGATGTCGAAGGCGGCGCAGACCGCCAGCGCGTCCTTGATCTGCTGGGGTGAGGCGCCGGCGGCCAGCACTTCCCGCATGTCGTCGGCGCCGACCGTTCCTTCGCGTGTCAGCGTGCCGAGCATCCGCAGGGTGGCGCGCAGCGGCTCCTCGACGGGGGCGGATTCCAGGTCGGCCAGCACCGCCGCGACCCGTGCCTCGTCCCCGTAGGCCTGGCTCGCGGTCGCGGTGTGGGCGGCGATGCAGAACCTGGTCTCGTTCACTTTCGACACGTAGGCCGCCATCAGCTCCCGGTCGCCCACCGACCAGTCGGACGGTCCGCGCATCGCCTCGTGGGTGAACGCCTTGGCCCGGGCGCCGTAGAAGTCGGGCCGGTAGAAGACGAGCTTCGCGGCGTCCGGAACCGGATGCCTGGAGAAGAGCCTGATGAGTGAGAACAGCAGCTTGGTTCTGGCGTCGTAGCCGTGGTCGAGGACGTCAAGACGCATGACCGGGCCTCCCCTCGCCCGTCGCTTCGGCCAGGGCCGCCAGCCCGGCCTCGTACAGCCGGTCGGACCGGCCGACCGCGGCGCAGACCACCAGCTCGAAGATCTGGTCCTCGGTGCTGCCCGACGCCTTCGCCGCCGCCAGGTCCGCTTCGGTGACCTGCGCCGGGCTGTCGACCACCTTGCCGACAAGGGCGTCCAGGGGCGGGGAGAGGCCATCGTTGCCGAAGGCGCGCGCCCGCTGTTCGGCCGACGCCCTTCCCTCCCCGTTCAGGAGGCGATCCACCAGTGCTCGGTGCGCCGCTCGCTTGCCGTCCTCGCCCGGCATGGCACCCTCCTTCGTCTGTCCTTGAGAACAAGACGTTCGGCACCCTCCGAACATGACATGCAGCCGGAGACATCCGAACCGGCGGGCGTCGCCGGGGCGCGACGAGTGCCCGGTCAGCCTTTGAGGGGGTGGGTGGCGGTGCGGCGGTCGAGGATGGTCAGCGTCTGCTCGCACCAGCGGAGGTTCTCGCGCTCGAACGCCAGGCCGCGCATGAGGGTCAGGTAGGGGCCGATCCGGTCGGCGGCGGCCAGGTACTCCTCTTCGGCGCGGCCGTTCAGGAAGCGGGCCTGGAGCCGCTCGAAGCGGGCGATCTTGGATTCGGCCCAGGCCCGGCGCTCCCGGAGGGCGGCCATGACGGCCTCGGCGTCCCCCGCGTCCACCGCCTGGACCTGCACCATCAGCTCCTCGCGCATGGCGCCGGGGCGCGGGGGCCTGGCGGTGAACTCGTGCAGGGCGCGGCGGCCGGCCTCGGTGAGGGAGAACAGGCGCTTGTTGGGACGGCGCTCCTGCTGGACGACCCGCGCCTGGATCAGGCCGTCGGCGGCCATCTTGTCCAGCTCCCGGTAGAGCTGCTGGGGTGTGGCCATCCAGAAGTTGGCCACACCGGCGTCGAAGCTCTTGGACAGGTCGTATCCGGACGCCTCGCCCTCCAGAAGCGTGGCCAGGACCGCGTTCCGCAACGACATGGTCCCGAGCGTAGCGGTCCGTGATCGTCGCCACGCCGCCGCCCGGTGGACGGCCCCCCGCGACGCCGCTAGTGTAATTTGCACCTATTCAACAAGTTGGATAATCGGGGAGTGCCGCATGCATCCGTTCAGGCGGGCGGTGGAGGCCGGGGACACGGCGGCGATCGCGGGCCTGCTGGCCGACGACGCCGTGTTCACCAGCCCGGTCGTGTTCAAGCCGTACCGCGGCAAGGCGATCACGGCGGCGATCGTGCGGGCCGCGGCGCGGGTGTTCGAGGACATCCGCTACGTGCGGGAGATCGCCGGCGCGGACGGCCGCGACCACGCGCTCATGTTCCAGGCGACCGTGAACGGCCGCGAGGTGCACGGGTGCGACTTCCTCCACATCGACGAGGACGGCCTGATCGACGAGCTGACGGTCATGGTGCGTCCCCTGTCGGGGGCCACCGCGCTGGCCGAGGCGATGGGCGCGCAGTTCGAGCAGATCGAGCGCGAGGTCCTCAGCTCCTGAACCGCCCCGGAGAGCGGGCGCCGGTCCACCGGCCGACCCGCACGTGATCGCCAGGGAGGACGTCGTGGTCGCCCTGCACCCCGACCGTCCCCTTACCGTCATCCTCGCCGCGGACCCCGAGATCGCCGACCGGGACCCCGTCCGCTTCACCTCCGTCGCCGAGTTCTCCGACCACGGAACGCCGGTGCGGGTCACGCGCCCGTCCGTGTGGGCGGGCGCGCCCGGGAGAGGCGCTCGGGCGCGGTCAGCCGGCGCGGGAGGTCACCGTGAGTTCGGGGGAGGACGCCAGGGTCTGCAGCACGACGCAGTACCGCCCGGCCCGTCTCCAGCGAGCAGGTGACCCCGTCCTCCAGCGTGCCGGAGGCGCTCAGGGTCACCAGGGCCGACCCGGGATCCTCCCGGTAGCGCTCCTTGAGCGGCCTCTGCAACGCGCGAAGCTCCCGGCTCTCCATTCAGGCCCCCATCCGATCGCGGAACGTCTCCCCCGGTGCCTGTCCCGCCGAGCCTGACTCCGCGCGGCGCGGCATTCATCGCCGGGCGGGCGGCCTGGGGCGGTGTCGACCGCATCGCACCACCGTTCGCCGACTGTTCACGCCTCCGTCGTGACCGGCGCGCGCCGACCTCACCTCGGCCTGGTGATCTGTGCCTGTTTGTCACTCACGATGGCCAGGAGGTCGGTTTGATGGTTCCGGCGAGGAAGACACGGCGGACGGCTGCGGTCGTGCTCACGACGGTCGCGGTGGCCGCCGGGCTCGGCTCGGGTCTGGCCGACGCGTCCGGCGGCGACCGGACCCGGGAGATCCGGGGAGCGGTGCAGGGCGGCAAGGCGCGCAACGTCATCCTGCTGATCGGTGACGGCATGGGCGACTCGGAGATCACCGTCGCCCGCAACTACGTCAAGGGCGCCGCCGGGCGGCTCGCCCTGGACACGCTGCCGCTCACCGGTGCGTACACCACGTACTCGGTCGACAAGGACGACCCGCGCCGGATCGATTACGTGACCGACTCGGCGGCCAGCGGGACCGGCTGGGCGACCGGCCACAAGACCTACAACGGCGCCATCTCGGTCACGCCGGACGGCAGGCCGGTCCCGACCGTCCTGGAACTGGCCGGGCGAGCCGGACTGCGCACCGGGGACGTGACCACGGCCGAACTCGGCGACGCCACCCCCGCGGTGCTGGCCGCCCACGTGGCCGACCGCGGCTGCCAGGGACCGGCCGACATGGCCAAGTGCCCGGCGCAGGACAAGGTCAACGGTGGCCCCGGCTCGATCTCCGAGCAGCAGGTGCAGACGGGCGCCGACCTCTACCTGGGCGGCGGCAGGGCGCGCTTCGCGCAGACGGTGAAGGCGGGCCCCTTCGCCGGCAGGACCGTGATCGACCAGGCCAGGGCCGCCGGATACAACGTCGTCACCGACGACGGGGGGCTGAACGCGGCCAAGCCCGGCGGCAAGCTGCTGGGGCTGTTCGCCGACGGCAACATGCCGCAGGAGTGGACCGGTCCGGCGGCCAAGGTCGGCGGAACCGACCCGGCCAGGTGCACGCCGAACGGCTCCTTCGGCGGTCCGCACCTGTCGACCATGGCGTCCAAGGCCATCGGCCTGCTGGACGCGCAGACCAGGCACAGCCCCAAGGGCTTCTTCCTGCAGATCGAGGGCGCCTCCATCGACAAGCGCGACCACGCCGCCGACCCCTGCGGCCAGATCGGTGAGACGGCCGAGTTCGACAAGGCGGTGCGGGCCTCCCTCGACTACGCCCGCCGGAACCCGGGCACCCTCGTCGTCGTGACCGCCGACCACGGCCACACCAGCCAGATCATCCCGCTGGAGGCGCAGAGCCCGGGCCAGACCGCCACACTGATCACCGCCGACGGCGCCCCCATGAAGATCAACTATGCGACCAACGCGCCGGGCCAGTCCCAGGAGCACACCGGTACCCAGGTCCGCATCGCCGCCAAGGGGCCGCAGGCGGCGAGCGTCCTCGGCGTGACCGACCAGACCGACCTGTTCCGCACGCTCACCCGCGCCCTCGGCGTCCGCTGACGCCGAGGACCGGCTCCCGGCCACGCACGGCCGGTCACGTCCCAGCGTGACCGGCCGACCGCTGCGCCATCCGCAGGGCCCGCCCCAGCCTCGCGGGTACCGGCGAGCCCCGGGCTCTTCTCCGCGGTCAGCCGTCGGAGGCCACCAGGGGCCGCCCATCGTGACCGCCTCGCGGACCAGGGCAGACGCGGCGCCGCCCGCCGAGAGGCTTTGCGGCGCCGCCGTCCCGGCCCCTGGCGGGCGGACGACTTCGGCGCACGCACCCGCGTGCCGGATGAACCGATGCCTTCGCGTCCCGTCGTGGCCCGAAAGACCGGGACGGCCCAGCGAGAAGCCGCTGGACGAGGAGGGGCGGATGGAGGAGACCGGCGAGCCGCTCAAAGTCGCCGACCCGCGGTCGCTGGGCGGATTCACGGTGCGCGGTCGCCTGGCCGAGCAGGCGGCGGGCACCGTCTACTCCGGGCGGGACTACGGCGGCCGTCAGGTCGTCCTTGTGGTGCTGGTCCCGCAGGCCGCGTCCGATCCTGCGGTGCGCGACCGGTTCGCCGCGGCGATCGCGGCCATGGAGCAGGAGGCCGGACGGGTCGTGGACGCGGCGCCGGAGGGCCCGCTCTTCTGGGCCGCCCTCGCGTCCCAGGGACCGGAGGGGTTTGCGCGAGGCGACGGAGCTGCTGGAGACCGCGGGCCTGACGACGGGTCAGGCGGAGCCCGGTGACGGGCCCGGCTTCGTCCCGCACTGGTCGCCGACCCCGCACGACTCCGGGCCTGGAAACGCCGGGGCACCACTGGCGCCGGCACCGGCGAGGAGGGGGCCGTCGTCGCCCCGCCACCTCCGGGCCGCCGTCCTCACGCCCCTGGCCGGCGGTCTGGTGATGCTGCTGGTGTACGGGGTCTACTTCGGGTGGCGGGCCTGGGAGGTCAGCCGGCCACCCGACCTGTCCTACACGCCGCCCCCCGCGTCGGCCGGGGCGTCCTCGCCGCCGCCGTCGAGAGCGAGCGGTCCCCGAGGCGGGAAGGGTCCCGTGGCCGGTCCGCGGTACGGCGAGGGCGAGGACACCCGCTACATGACCTTGGAGGGTGCGCCTTTCGGCTTCGACGCGCCCGGCGCCTGGGGGTGCCTGCGCAAGGAGAAGGCGCCGTTCGACGACCGCTGGCTCTGCGTGGACGAGGGCGGCACCTTCCCGCCGAGCGGAAGCGGCGCGGGCGGTTTCGTCGCGTTCCAGGAATGCTCGGCTCCGTGCGGCGACGGTGAGCGCGAGACGCTGTGCGAGCAGTTCACCGTGCCGGAGAAGGACTGGAGGCGGATCGACGCGACCACGCGGTACGCCGGGATCCGGGGCGAACTGCCGGGTGAGAAAGGGCCCCAGGTCAGGGTGGCGCTGAGTCGCGTCTTCGCCTCCAGGCCGGGCGGCCGGCCCGACACGGCGGTCGCGGTGCAGCTCACCGGGCCGCTCGGGGAGCGCACGACCATGCAGAAGCTGATCAACGAGATCCACTACCGCACGCCGTGACGAGGACGGCGGTCACCGCCGGCGCGTGCTCCCGCAGAAGCGGTTCGCCGGCTCGGTGGCCGAGGGCGACTCGCCGTGGAACGGCCGGACCTCCAGCCACTCGTGGATCGGCGCGCCGCCGGGCCCGGGGGCGGCGGACAGCTCCCCGGCCAGCTGGACCGCGCGATCCCAGGACTCCACGTCGACGACGTACCAGCCGGCGATGAGGTCCTTGGTCTCGGCGAACGGGCCGTCGGTGAGCGGTGGGCGCCGCTCGCCGTCGTACCGGACGAACGTCCCCTCGGGCGACAGCGCCTGGACGTCGACGAGCTCGCCCGTCTCCTCCAGGCGGGCCGCGAAGTCGCGCATGAACCGCAGGTGCGCATCGACCTCCTCCGGCGCCCACCGGTCCATCGGCTCGTGGTCGACGGCGGGGGCCGGACCACCTCGGTAGTGCTTCAGCAGCAGGTACTTCATGAGAGCTCTCCTTACCCCGCGGGCGCCTGGTCAGCTGTGCCGGCGGTTCTGCGCGTGGTGGTCGACGACGCGGATCAGCAGGTCGGTGAGCCGGGTGCGTTCGTCCGGTGACAGGGGGGCGAGCAGGTCGTCCTGGATGCGGGTGAGGACCTCGTCCAGTTCCGCGAGGTGGCGGGAGCCCTCCGGGGTGAGCGTGATGACGTTGCGGCGCCGGTCGGACGGGTCGGGGGAGCGGTCGACCAGGTTCTTGGCGGCCAGCTCGTTCAGGGCGGCGACGACGTCGCTGCGGTCGATGCCCGAGCGGCGGCCGAGGTCGGCCTGGCTGGACGGGCCGGACTCGTCGAGGGCGGCGAGCAGCCGGTAGTGGTAGCCGCGGGCCCCGGCCGCGGTGAACCCCTCGGCGACCAGGCGGTGGCTGTGCGCGGAGGCCAGGTTGATCAGCCAGCTCGGGGCGTGCCGGAGCCGCGTGGGCGTCCGGTCGTCGGACGTCGTCATGCGGAACAGTGTAGGGGCTTGTTGGCAGCGCCAACGATCGCATAATGTTGGTTGTGCCAATATTGGCATTGCCAATGAAATGAGGAGTCATGGACGACCGTGCGGAACTCTCCGACCTCGTCAGCCGCATGGGGCTGTGGCTGGACGCCAAGAGCCCCGGCGACGGGCGGGCCGTCTTCACCGAGGACGCCGAGGCGCACACCCCGGGCGGGGGCGCGAAGGGGCTCGACGCCCTCGTCGCGCAGGCGCGCCGCAACCACACGGTGCCGACCCAGCACTTCATCACCGACCCGCTCGTCGACGTGGACGGCGACCGGGCCGCGATCGGCGCCAACCTTCTGGTGGTCTTCGCACGGGAGGACGGCCTGCGCGTGCTCGGCGAGCGCTACGAGCTGCGCGCCGCCCGGACGGCGGACGGATGGCGCGTCACGCGGGTCGAGGTCCGTCCGATCTGGGAGGCCGCGAAGGTCTGAGACCGCGCCGTCCCGCAGGTCAGGGGGACGTGAGCTCCTTCGAGAGGGCCTTCAGGCGGCTGCGGGCGCCGGAGTCGAAGGCATGGGGGTCGGGGCGCGCTTCCTGAAGGCCGTCGAAGAAGCGGCCGGAGACGTCGTCCATGGTGCCCCGCGCGCGCGAGCCGGCCGCACGGCCCGGTGGCCGCGACGTGTGGCCGAGCGGTCTCGTACGCGGCGTTCAGGGGCGGTCGAGGAAGTCCCGGACGATCTTGACGAACGCGTCGGGCCGCTCCGCCATCGCCACGTGGCCGGTGTCCAGCTCGGCGTACTCGCCGCCGCGGATGCCCGCGAACAGCTCCCGGTGGTTCTCGACGGGGATCGTCTGGTCGCGGGTCGCGCCGACGACCAGGGCGGGCGCCGAGATCCGGGGCAGCAGCGGACGGATGTCGAGCCGCCTGACCAGGTCGATCTGCCGGAGCCGGTCGTCGTTCGGGGCCATGAACGCGTGCTGCCGTTCCACCGCGTCGTGCCCGATCCGGTCGAGGAACGCACGGCTGAACGCGGTGAGCGTCGCGAACCGCCCGAAGCTCTCCGGGTCGCCGGAGAGGCCCAGCCAGAGGGTCATGTGCTGCTGGACGTACTCGTCGCCCGCGTGGGACAGACCGGCCACGGGCACCAGCCGCCGGACGAGGCCCGGGCGCAGCGCGGCGGCCGCCGCGGCGGCCGGGGCGCCGAGCGAGAACCCGACCACGTCGGCGGGGCCCGTTCCAGAATCCTCGATCACCGCGTTGACCTGCGCGCCCAGCGCCTCGATGGTGAGCGGGGCGCCGTCGTCCTCGGCCGGGTCGCTGCCGGAGAGGTCGGGCAGGACGACGGTGCGGTGGTCGGTGAACCGGTCGAGCAGCTGATCCCACATGGCGGAGCCGGGGCCGGCGCCGTGCACGAGGACGAGGGCGGGCCCCGAGCCCTCGACCCGGTAGGGGACGGTGGCGTTTCCAACGGTGAGCTTCGGCATGGCGGCCGTCCTTTCCGGCGTCGTTCCTGGACGCCGCCGACGCTGCCAGCGCCCGGCCGCGATGAGGAGTGGACGGCTTTGGCTAGGACAATGGGTCCCAGTCTCAGCTCTACGGACATTCCGGACGGAGCGGAATCATGGGGGCATGGAGATGGACCGCAAGGAGCTCGCCGACTTCCTCCGCCGCTCCCGCGAGCGGCTCCGCCCGCAGGAGGTCGGGCTGACGGCGGGCCCCCGGCGCCGTACGCCGGGGCTGCGCCGCGAGGAGGTGTCGCTGCTCGCCGGGATGTCCGCCGACTACTACATGCGCCTTGAGCAGGCCCGCAGCCCCCAGCCGTCCACCCAGCTCCTCGGCGCGCTGTCCCGCGCGCTGCGGCTCACGATCGACGAGCGCGACCACCTGTACGTCCTCGCCGGGCACCGGCCGCCCGCCGGGCCGTTCGCGGGCGAGCACGTCCGGCCGAGCATGCTGTACCTGCTGGACCGGCTGCACGAGACGCCGGCGCAGATCATCGGCGACCTCGGCGACCTGCTGGCGCAGAACGCGCTGGCCGAGGCGCTTTTCGGATGCGTCTGCACGGTGGAGGAGCCCGACCGCAACATCGTGTGGCGGTGGTTCACCGACCCGTTCGTCCGGGAGGCGTACCCGCGGGAGGAGCACGAGCGGCACAGCCGCCGGCACGTCGCCCAGCTCCGGGCGGCCGTCGCTCGCCGGGGCGACGACGCCGCCGCGTCGGCCCTGGTCGGACGGCTCCACGCGGCCAGCGGCGAGTTCACCCGGGTGTGGGAACGGCACGAGGTCGCCGTCGAGCGCACCAGCCGGATGAAGGTCGTGCACCCCGAGGTCGGCCTGATCGAGTTCGACACCGAGGCGCTGCTGACCCCGGCCGAGGACCAGCGGCTCTTCGTCTTCACGCCGCCGCCCGGCACGGGCAGCATCGAGTCCCTCGACCTGCTGCGCGTCATCGGCCCCGAGACCGCGCACCGCAGCCACCGCTGACCGGCGTCACCCGGCGGTGAGCCGCCACAGGGACGTGGTCTCGGCGGCGCGGGCCGCGTGGAGGGGGTCGCCCGGATCGGCGGCGCGCGGGTGGCGCGGCGCGGTGTCGAGCCGGTCCGCGACCCGCAGACCGGAGGAGGCGATCATCTCCAGGAGTTCGTCCCGCGTCCGGAGGCCCAGGTGCTCGGCCAGGTCGGACAGGATCAGCCAGCCTTCGCCGCCCGGTTCGAGATGGCCGGCGAGACCGGAGAGGAAACCGCGCAGCATCCGGCTGCCCGGATCGTAGACGGCGTGTTCCAGGGGTGTACTGGGCTTGGCCGGAACCCACGGCGGATTGCAGACGGCAAGACCGGCGCGTCCCTCCGGGAAGAGGTCGGCCTGGACGACCTCGACCTCCACGCCAAGCCGCTCGACGTTCTCTTGGGCGCAGGCCAGCGCGCGCATGTCCTGGTCAGTGGCAACGACGTGCTCGATGCCACGGCGGGCCAGTACCGCTGCCAGGACGCCCGTACCGGTTCCTATGTCGAACGCTGTTTTCGTCGGTGGCAGCGGTGCCTCGCCCACCAGGTCCACGTATTCGCCCCGGATCGGTGAGAAGACGCCGTAGTGCGGGTGTACGCGATCGCCGCCCAGCGCGGGGATCGGGACTCCCTTCTCGCGCCACTCGTGGGCGCCGATCAGGCCGAGCAGTTCCCGCAGTGAGGTGATGTAGGGCTGGTCGTCCGGGCCGTAGGCCTCCGTACAGGCGTCTACGACGTCTGGTGCGCGCCGTAGCGGAATCACATGGCCGGGGTCGAACGGTATGAGCAGCGTGCCGAGCGTTCGCGCGCGCTGGGCGCGTGCCTGCCGGTACAGGTGGAAAGCCTGTGCGCGCTCCGGTTCGGGTTTGTGCCTGCGCCGCCGTGGGGGACGGTCGATCCGGCGCGCCATGGCCTTGAGGAGTTGCCGCGCGTTCTGGAAGTCGCCCTGCCACAGCAGCGCGGTGCCCTCGCACGCCTGGCGGTAGGCGTCGTCCGCGCGCGTCTCGTCGTCGGCCACCACGACGCGGCGGGGCGGGGGCGCGCCGCTCTCCGACCGCCAGCGGACGCGATGGTCCCGGCCGCCCTCCTGCCAGGAGATCTCGTCCACAGGGGTACCGTATCGGCGTGCGTCTCCCTGGACCATTGCATGTCCTGAACGAGGGGCTCGCCTTCCTGCTGGAACTCGCCGCCATCGGCGCGCTCGCCTGGTGGGGCTTCACGGCGGGCGGGAACGTGCTGCTCAACGTCGTCCTCGGGCTCGGGGCGCCCGCCGCCGCGATCGTCCTGTGGGGGCTGTTCGCCGCGCCGCGGGCCCGATTCACCATCGCGCTGCCGCTCGTCCTGCTCGTGAAGGCCGTCGTGTTCGGCGCGGGCGCGCTCGCCCTCCACGGCGTCGGCCACCCGGCGGCGGCCGTCGCCTTCGCGGTGATCGCCCTGCTCAACACGGCCCTGGCGACCGCCGACCGCGAGGCCCACTTCCGTGCGTCGGCCGAGGACGGGCCGCGTTAGGCGAGATCGGCGCTGGAGAGGTGCGCCGACGTCTCGGCCAGCCTGTTCAGGGCCGCCTCCGACGGTGATCCCGGTTCGGCCGCGTAGAGCATGAGGCGGCTGAGGTCGGGGTCGCCGGGCAGGTGCAGGGTCTCGAACGGCAGGACGAGCCGTCCCGCCTCGGGGTGGTCGATGCGGGCCTCGCCGTGCGTCAGGTCCGTGACGTGGTGCGCCGACCACAGGCGGCCGAACTCCGGGCTCCGCTCCCGCAGGCAGTCGATGACCGCGCGCAGGTGCGGGTCGTCCGGGTCCTGACCGGAGCGGAACCGCAGGTAGGCGACGTTGCGGCGGGCCACCGTCGGCCAGTTGTCGCCGAGCCTGGCCCGGTAGTCGGCGTTCAGGTGGATCTGGTGCGACCAGGTCCGCTCGTCCGGCGGGACGCTCGCCAGGTCGACGAACACGGCGGAGGTGAGCCGGTTCCACGCCACCACGTTCGTGTGATGACCGACGACGTACGCGGGGGCGTGCGCGAACGAGTCGAGCAGGTGCTGCAGCGGCGCCCGCAGGCGGGGAGGCGCGGTCACGGGCGCGCGGCGCGGCGGGTGGGCGAGCCGGTGCAGGTGGGCGTGCTCGTCGCCGTCCAGCCGCAGCGCCCGGGAGATCGCGTCCAGGACCTCGGCGGACACGCCCTCGGCCGTGCCCTGCTCCAGCCTGATGTAGTACGCGACGCTGACCCCGGCGAGCTGCGCCAGCTCCTCGCGCCGCAGCCCGGGGACGCGGCGCCGCGTCCCGTGGGAGGGCAGGCCGGCTTCCGCGGGACGCAGCCGCGCCCGCCGCGACTTGAGGAACTCGCCCAGTTCGCCGTTGCGCGCCATGCCGCCGAGGCTATCCGGACCGCCCCGCGCGTTACCGCTGTCCCCACCTGCCCTGCGCCGCCGTGCCGCGGGTCAGGCCGTCCTGGTGGTGATGTCGCCGTTGCTGGTGCTGACGTCGAGGCGGTACCTGGCGGACGGGTCGTCGGGGATGCCGAGCCGCCGGTCGCCGTTCCCGGTGTGCGTGCTGACGCGGTAGCGCCCGGCGGGCATGGTGACCGTGACCTCGCCGTTGTCCGTCTTCGCGCGGACGTTCTGCGGTGAGCCGGGCGTCAGGTCGACGTCGCCGTTGTCGGTCTCGGCGTCGACGCCGCCCTTGAGGCCGCTCCCCCGGATCTCGCCGTTGTCCGTTCTGACCTTGATCGGCCCCGTGGCCCCGTCCATGCGGATGGAGCCTGAATCCGTGGACACGTCCACCTTGCCCACCTTGGAGAGGGTGATGGAGCCGTTCGAGGTGCCGCCTGACACGGGGAGCCCGGCCGGTAGCTCGACCGTGTAGCTCACCGAGCAGCGGGAGCCGCAGCCGCGCAGTGTCAGGACACCGTTCTCGATCCGGTGAGTGGGCCCCTCGGGCTTGTCACTGCGGTATTTGACCCTGCGGTGCAGGGACGCCTTGGACGACCCACCGTGCAGAGTCACACTGCCGGATCCGATGTCGTCCAGCCGTACAGCGCTGATTTTGCCCTTCAGCGCGGCGTCGTCCTCGTAGGTGGAAGCGAATGCCACGTCGCACGCGCTGAGTGCGGTCACGCTGACCGCGGCTACAGCGAGGGCGAGAACCTTGCCACGCACGGCAATCCTCCTGGTCGATCTGGCTGAACGCCGTCGAGCCTAAGGAGACGGGTGCCGGAAGGGCGTCACGCCAGGGAGCCAGGTTGCTGCTCCCTCCCAGGTCGCTGAACCTGCTACTCGGAGTGGTACGAACGAGCGGGGACTGGGTAGGCGCGTCCCACGCGGCGAAGGTCTCTTCCATGACCGCACTCACCACCGCCGTGGCCGCTCCCCCAGAGCGCATGTCGTCACGGCACAAGCTGGTTCTGACTCTTCTGCTCGGCGCGCAGTTCATGCTCGCCATCGACTTCTCCATCTTGAACGTGGCGCTGCCGGTCGTCGGCAGAGGACTGGGCTTCGGACTGGACCAACTCCAGTGGATCGCCACGGCGTTCGCCCTGCCCGCCGCAGGATTCACGTTGCTGTTCGGCCGCGTGGCCGATCTGTTCGGACGGCGCCGGATGCTGCTGGCGGGCATGGTGCTCCTGGCCGCGGGGTCGCTGGTCGGCGGGCTGGCGACCTCACCGTCGGTGCTGCTCACGGGACGCGTCCTGCAGGGCCTGGCCACGGCGATCGCCACACCGGCAGCCCTGTCGCTGCTCACCACGTCGTTCCCGGAGGGGCCGCTGCGGACGCGGGCGCTCGGCCTCAGCGGCGCGCTGATGTCGGCCGGGTTCACCGTCGGCGCGATCCTCGGCGGGGTGCTCACCGACCTGCTGAGCTGGCGCTGGGCCTTCCTGGTCAACGTGCCGGTGGCGGTGCTGATCCTCGCGGTCACGCCCGCCGTGGTCGCGGAGAGCCGGTCCCGGGACGGGGCGAGGCTGGACGTTCCCGGCGCGGTGACCGTGACCGGCGGCCTCCTCGCCCTCGTCTACGGGATCACGTCGGCCGGGTCGGCCGGACGGGGTTCCCCGGCCGCGCTCGGCGCACTGGTCGCCGCCGCCGTCCTGCTCACCGCGTTCATCCTGGTCGAGCGCCGGTCGCCGGCCCCGCTCGCGCCGCTCCACGTCCTCACCCGGCGCACCGTCACCTGGGGCAACGTGGGCGGGTTCGTCGCGTTCGCCACGGAGACGTCGCTGGTGTTCCTGATGACGCTCTACCTCCAGAAGGTCCTGGGCTTCTCGCCGCTGGCGACGGGGCTGGCGCTCGGCGTCCTCGGCGCCGGGACGTTCGCCGGAGGCGTCGCCGCACCCCGCGTCATGGGGCGGCTCGGCGGCCGGGCGACCCTCGTGTCCGGGCTCGTCCTGCAGGCCGCGGCCACCGCCGCGCTGCTGGGCCTCGGGGAGTCGCGCGGCGCCCTCGGCCTGCTGCTCGCCGCCACCGCGATCGGGGGATTCGGGAACCTCGTCGCGATCGTCGCCTTCATGGGGATGGCGACGTCCGGGCTGCCGGACGGCGAGCAGGGCCTCGCGACCGGGCTCGCCACGATGACGCAGCAGGTCGCGATCACCCTCGGCATCCCGGTGATGAGCGCGGTGGCCACGGCGAACGCGTCCGTCATCGGCGGCGTCCACACCGCGACGGCCGTGAACGTCGCGATCGTCCTCGCGGGCGCGGCCCTCGCCGGGTCGCTCCTGCGCCGTTCGTAGGGGGAGCGCCATGGACCTCGAACTCGAAGGCAGGGTCTACATCGTGACCGGCGCGTCCGCCGGGATCGGCGAGGCGACCGCCGCCCTCCTGGCCCGCGAGGGCGCCCGGGTCGTCAGGGTGGCGCGCTCACCCGTCGACGTGGCCGCCGACCTCACCCGGCCCGACGCCGCGCAGCACGTCGTGGACGTCGCGCTGGAACGGCACGGACGCCTGGACGGCCTCGTCAACAACGCCGGCGCCCTCGAATCCCGGATCGGATTCCTCGACGTCACCGACGACCAATGGCACGCGACGTTCGAGTTGAACCTGCACGCCGCCGTGCGCATGGCCCGCGCCGCACTGCCCGCGCTCATCGACCAGGGGGCGGGAAGCATCGTGCACGTCTCAAGCGAGGCCGCACGCTTTCCCGACACGCCGCTGGTCGACTATGCGGCGTCCAAGACGGCGCTCCTGTCGGTGTCGAAGACGCTGGCGGGGGAGTTCGGCCGCTGCGGAATCCGCTCGAACGTCGTCACGCCTGGCCCGACCCGTACGCGCCTGTGGGACGAGCCCGGAGGGTTCGCCGACCAACTGGCCGACCAGTACGGCCTACCGGTGGAGGAGGCGATCCAGCGGTTCGTCCAGGAAGAACGGCGGCTCCCCACCGGACGCCTTGGCACACCCCAGGACGTCGCACGGGTCATCGCTTTCCTGCTGTCGCCGTTGGCCGGCCAAGTCACCGGCGCCGAATGGGCCGTGGACGGGGGAGCGCTACGGCAACTGTGAACGCCCCTGGCAACGGTGAACGGGGCGTGCCGGACGTCGCGGGCGTCCGGCACGCCACCCCTCCCCGGGGCACAAGACCGGCACAAGCCCGATCAGGCCGGAACCTTGTCGAGGAACCCGGTCACCCGGTCGAACCGGCCGTCGCCGTCGAACGTCGCCACGTCGAACCCGACCACGATCGCCTCGCCGCCCTCCGGGCCGAGCTCCCAGGTGAAACGGGCCACGTCGTGGTGGGCGTCCACCGTCCCCGCCGCACGGAACACCAGGCCGGGGAACTGCTCCTGCGCGGCGCCGACGAAGGCGTCGATCGCGTCGCGCCCCTCCGCCACGCCGAGCGGGTCGACGTAGACCGGGCTCTCCGTCCACAGCTCGTCGATCGCGGCGCGCCGGGCGGCCGGGTCGGTCTCGTTCCACACGGCCAGGTAGCGCTCGACCCGCTGCTGCACATCGCTCATGTCATGACTCCCATCTGGTTGTTCGGGTTCGTCGCCCCGATGGCCTCTACGGTGCCGGGGCCGCGACGGAAGATCGATTACCTGGGACGTCATGCTGGTGCGCCCGCTGACCTGGGCCGCGACGATGATGTCGGATTCCTGCCAGTGAACACCTCTGACCATCGGTGATGCTGGAGACATGCACGAGGACGTGGAAAGGTGCGTTCGGGCGGTCCAGTCGAAGGACGCCCGCTTCGACGGATGGTTCTTCACCGGGGTCGTGACCACCGGGATCTACTGCCGTCCAAGCTGCCCCGTGGTCCCGCCCAAGCCGGAGAACATGCGCTTCTACCCGAGCGCTGCCGCCGCCCAGCACGCCGGGTTCCGGGCCTGTAAACGGTGCCGACCCGACACCTCCCCAGGCTCTCCCGAGTGGAACCACCGCGCGGACGTCGTGGGCCGGGCCATGCGCCTCGTCGCCGACGGCGTCGTCGACCGGGAGGGTGTCCCCGGTCTCGCGGCACGGCTCGGCTACAGCACGCGGCAGATCGAGCGTCAGCTCAACGCCGAACTAGGCGCGGGCCCGCTCGCCCTGGCGCGGGCCCAGCGCGCGCAGACGGCGAGGCTCCTCATCGAGACGACCGCCATCCCCATGGGCGATGTGGCGTTCGCGGCGGGGTTCGCCAGCATCCGCGCCTTCAACGAAACCGTCCGCGAGGTGTTCGCGCTCACCCCGTCCGCCCTGCGCGACCGCGTCGCCAAGGGACACCCCCCGGCGGGGGCCGGCGCCCTGTCGCTGCGGCTTCCGTTCCGCGCCCCGCTCTGCCCGGACAACCTGTTCGGCCACCTCGCCGCCACCGCCGTCCCCGGCGTCGAGGAGTGGCGGGACGGCGCGCTCCGCCGCGCCATGCGGCTGCCCCACGGGCACGGCATCGCCACCCTGCGGCCCCAACCGGACCACGTCGCCTGCACCCTCAGCCTCAGCGACCTGCGCGACCTCCCCATCGCGATCAGCCGCTGCCGCTGGATGCTCGACCTGGACGCCGATCCCGTCGCCGTGGACGACCTGCTCCGCACCGACCCCGTCCTCGCGCCGCTCGTGGACAAGGCCCCTGGGCGCCGCGTGCCCCGCACCGTGGACGCCCCCGAGTTCGCCGTCCGCGCCGTCCTGGGCCAGCAGGTGTCGACGGCCGCAGCCCGCACGCACGCGGCGCGCCTGGTCACCGCCTACGGCGACCCCATAGACGACCCAGGCGGCGGGCTGACGCACCTCTTCCCGACCTCCGCCGCCCTTGCCGAACTCGACCCGGAGACTCTCGCCTTCCCCAAGACCCGCCGCACCACCCTGACGACCCTTGTCGACGCCCTCGCCAAGGGGGAGATCGACCTCGGCGTAGGGAGCGACTGGGACGAGGCCCGCGCGCGCTTGTCCGCCCTGCCCGGATTCGGTCCCTGGACCGTCGAGACCATCGCGATGCGCGCCCTCGGCGACCCCGACGCGTTCATCCCCGGCGACCTCGGCATCAGAGCAGCCGCCGCGGCGCTCGAACTTCCCGTCACCCCTGCGGCCCTCACCCAACGCGCCGCACAATGGCGCCCATGGCGCGCCTACTCCGTCCAGTACCTGTGGGCCACCCTCGACCACGCCATCAACCTGCTTCCCGCGAACTGAAGGAACCGCTGTGGAAACAACGCACGTCGTCATAGAGAGCGTCGTAGGACCGCTCACCTTGGTCGCCAACGACGGCGCTCTGTCCGGGCTCTACATGGAGATGCAGCGGCACCGCCCCGCCCAGGAGACCTTCGGCGCCCCCGGCGACCCCGAAGACGAACCCTTCGCGACCGTCGCCGAACAACTCACCGCGTACTTCGCAGGCGAACTGACCGAGTTCGACCTGCCGCTCCGCCTCCACGGGACGCCCTTCCAGGAGCGGGTCTGGGCCGCCCTACAGGAGATCCCCTACGGCCAGACCATCACCTACGGCGAACTCGCCGTCGAGATCGGCAGCCCCACCGCGTCCCGCGCGGTCGGCCTCGCCAACGGGCGCAACCCGGTCGGCGTCATCGTCCCCTGCCACCGCGTCGTCGGCTCCACCGGCTCCCTCACCGGCTACGGCGGCGGCCTCGACCGCAAGCGCTACCTCCTCGACCTCGAGCGCAAGATCAGGACCACCGAGAACGCGCTCTTCTGACCCGCGCGGAGGAATGTCGGAGCCCCGGGTTACCGTGCTCGTGATGGCCGTCCAACCGGAGAAGGGCTGATCGAGGTGGAGTTCCGAGTCGAGCGCCAGACGTTCGCCGACGCGGTGGCGTGGGCTGCGCGGACGCTTCCGGCACGTCCCGCGCTCCCCGTCCTCGCGGGCATGCTCATCGAGGTCACCGAGCAGGGCGGGCTCACCCTCGGAGCGTTCGACTACGAGGTGTCCGCGCACGCCACCGACGAGGCGGCCGTGGCGGAGCCGGGCCGCGCCCTGGTCCCCGGGCGGCTGCTGTCCGACATCGTGCGCAACCTCCCGAACCAGCCCGTGGACGTCTTCACCAAGGGCTCCGAGGTCGTCGTCCGCTGCGGCCCCGCCGAGTTCGGTCTCCTGACCCTCCCCGTCGAGGACTACCCCACCCTCCCCGAGCCGCCCGCCCTCGCCGGCACCGTCCCCGGCGACCTGTTCGCCGCCGCGGTCGCGCAGGTCACCCCCGCCGCCGGTCGCGACGACACCCTGCCCATGCTCACCGGCGTCCGGATCGACATCGAGGGCGACACGATGTGGCTCGCCTGCACCGACCGGTACCGCATCGCCGCCCGCGAGCTGACCTGGTCGCCGCAGGAGCCCGGCTTCACCGCCGGGGTCGTCGTCCCCGCCCGCACCCTCGCCGACACCGCCAAGGCGATCAAGCGCGGCGCGGACGTCTCCATCGCCCTCGGCGGCACCGCCGACACCCTCATCGGCATCGCCGGCGGCGGCCGCAGCATGACCAGCCGCCTCCTCGACGACCAGTACATCAACTACCGGTCGCGCCTCACCGGCACCTGGACGTCGGTCGCCGAGATCCGGGTGGCCCCCTTCGTCGAGGCGATCAAGCGCGCCGCCCTCGTGACCGAGCGCGGCACGCCCATCCGGCTGGCCTTCACCGCCGACGAGGTCCGCATCCGCGCCGCCACCGGCGACTCGGCCCGCGCCAACGAGAGCGTCGGCGCCCACCTCGACGGCGACGAGATCGACATCGCGTTCGCCCCCCAGTACCTGCTGGACGGCCTCGCGGGCATCGACACCGAGTACGCCCGCCTCGAATGCACCGGCCCCACCAAGGCCGCCCTCCTCACCGCCATCCCCGACAAGAAGGACGACGAGCCCGCCCCCGAGAACGCCGACACCGGCTACCGCTATCTGGCCATGCCCGTCCGCCTCACCAGCTAGGACTCTGAAGTCCCGGCCCACTTCGCTCGCCCGGCGGCTCGCTACGTGACCGGGCCCTGGGCGAACGCGGCATCGCTTCGCGATCTGCCAGGTTCCGCTCGCCTCCGGCTTCGCTGAACCGGACAGGTCACGCGTTCGCGCGGGGCCGGGGCCACTTCGAGACAGGCCCCAGCACCCCACACCGACGACGCACCGGTAGCCCGACCGACCACGCACCACCCCGATCCACGGTGCGTCACGTGATCTCGGCGGCGGTCCGGCTGCAGATCATCCGCGCGGACGAAGAACGCCTGAAGCGTCACGCGGGGATCTGCCGCGACGACCGCCCGCCTTCGACCGTGGACCTGCAAGAAGCGCAACACCGTCGAACGCCGCCTGGACGAGCTCCGCCGACACCACGTCGTAGGCACCCGCTACGACAAGCGCGGGCTCATCTGCCTGGGCGTCATCGACCTCGTCCCGATCCGGATCTGGCTTCGGGACCCCGTCTCATGATCCGTGAATGCGCCCCATGCGGCTCGGTGAGGTGGAACTCGAGCCGGAGGACGTCGCAGAAGTCGTCAACTTCCTCGCCTCCGACGCGGCCAGATGGATCACCGGCCAAAGCATCACCGTCGACGGCGGCCTGTGCTGGACCCGCCCACCTCGGCCGCGTGTCCTGCGGCCCTCGACCTACCGTGCGTTGCCGACCGACCGCGTGCTGCCCTGGCCCGCGTGATGCGTGCCGACCCACCTGCACGCGCCCGGGAGCCTGATGGCACGCGCCCGGCCCGCGTGTGCCTTGGCCTGAGCAATGTTCCGACGGGCGCGCCGAGGACCGAACCGCACGTCCAGCCTCGGTATGTGTGTTCTGCCGCCCAGGCGTTCGGGGGTTCGGCTGTGGCGCCGGGTGTGTGTCGGTTCTGGTTGGGGTGTGTGCCGGCTTGCCGGCGGTGGGGGTGGTCAGAGGTCGAGGACGGCCAGGACGAAGCGGGTTTCCTTGTTTCCCGCGTTGCCGTAGGAGTGGGGGCGGTCGCCCACGAAGACGGCTGCCGTGCCGGCTTCGACGAGGTCCGTTCGGCCGTCGACGCCGAGGGTGAGGGTGCCCTCCTGGACGTACACGATCTCCTTGGTGCCGGGTACGTGCGCGTCGCTCTCGCGCGTCTCGCCGGGCTGGAGCACCCAGTTCCACAGTTCCAGCGACGGGCGCGGGTCGCTGCCGGCCAGCAGCGTGCCCGTCCCGCCGTGCTCGCCCTGCCACAGCACGACGTGCCGCTCCGGCCGGAACACCCGCACCGGCGGCTCCTCCTCGACCTGCACGAGCCGGGTCAGCGGCACCCCGAGGGCGTCGGAGATCCGTATGAGCGTCCCCAGATTCGGGTTGCCGCGCCCCTGCTCCAGCCCGACCAGCACGCCCTTGCTCACCCCGGCGCGCCCGGCGAGCTCGTCCAGGCTCCACCCGTGCCCGGCGCGCAGCGCCCGCACCGTCCGCGCCACGGCCTCGCCGATCGCCTCCTGACCGCTCAAGCGCCCTCCAGCCGCCTCGGTCCGGTCCGCCGCCCGCCAGTCTTCCGCACTCCCGGGCCCGCCGCGCGCTCCTGCGTCGGCCACACGGAGCGCGGCCGGACCGAGGGACGGCCTCCCCGAGAACATCAAGCACCCGCCGGGACTGGAATCCGGGCGGCCGGACGTTGGCCTCTTGGGACCGTCGCCAACGGTCGGTATGATGATACGTGAATGTCATTAAAGTGACCGTGCGGAGGATGAGGATGAGGATGCTGGAGCGGATCGTGGTGGACGAGGCCGTGCGGGAGCTGCGTCCCGACTTCGCCGTCCTCGTCATGACCGCCGAGGGGCTGGAGAACGGTCCGAGCGACGAGGCCGGCGAGGCATGGCTGGCCGAGGCGGCGCGGGCCGCGGACGCGGACGACCCGCACGTCGAGGCGTGGCGCGAGGCCTACCGGGCGTTCGGGGCCAAGCCGCAGCGCACCCGCCCCTCGGTGGACGCGCTGCTGCGCCGCGCCGACGCGCTCCCGGCCATCAACAGGGTCGTGGACGCCTACAACGCGGTGAGCGTCGAGTACGCGCTGCCCATCGGCGGCGAGGACCTCGACGCCTACCAGGGCCCGGCGCGGCTGGTCAGGGCCACCGGCGACGAGCCGTTCGACGTGATCGCCGGCGGCGAGCCCGCGGTCGAGCACCCGAACCCCGGCGAGGTCGTCTGGCGGGACGACCAGGGCGTCACCTGCCGGCGCTGGAACTGGCGCCAGTGCGTCCGGACGCGGCTGACGGAGACCGCGAAGAACGGCCTGTTCCTCCTCGAACGCCTTGAGCCGTACCCCCTGGACCGGCTGGCCGAGGCCGGCGACCGGCTCGCGGAGCGGCTGCGGACGGTCTCGCCCGGGGTGCGGATCGAGACCAGGCTGATCGGCGGGCGGTGATGGTCACGGTTCTCGCCCTGGCCGCCGCCCTCGCCTACGGCGTCGCCGACTTCCTCGGCGGCACCGTCACCCGCGGGTCGACCGCGATCAGAGCGCTGACCTGGTGCGTTCCGATCGGGCTGGCGGTCGTGCTGGTGTCGGCGCTGCTCACCGGAGGGGACGTGAGCCCCGGACCGATGGCCTGGGGTTTCGTGGCCGGCCTCTGCGGCGGCGGCGGATTGATCGCCTTCTACCGGGCCCTCGCGCGCGGGCCGATGAGCGTGGTGGCCCCGGTGTCGGCGCTGGCCGCCGCCGTGATCCCGGTCGCCGTGGGCGTCGCGCAGGGCGAGCGGCTCGACGCGTCCGTCCTGTTCGGCGTCCTGCTCTGCCTCGTCGCGATCGGCCTGGTCAGCATGGAGGCGAACGGCGAGAAGGAGGCCGCGCCGGGTGCGACCGGGAGGCGGCTCCTGGACTCGGGCCCGGTGATGGCCGGCCTGTCCGGCAGCTGCTTCGGCGTCTTCTTCGTCCTGCTGAAGGAGGCGGGGGACGGCACCGGTCTCTGGCCGATCGTCGGCGCCCGCCTCGGCAACCTCGCCATCGTGGCCGTCGCGCTGCTCTTCCTGGCGGCCCGCGGCGCGAACGCGGGCCCGAGGCTGTCCGGACGGACGCTGATCGTGCTGGCGCTGCTGTCCGGGAGCCTGGACGCGGGGGCGAACGTGCTGTACTTCCTCGCGGTCCACAACGGCATGCTCAGCCTCGCGGCCGTCCTCACGTCCCTCTACCCGGCGATCACCGTCCTGCTGGCGAGAGTCGCCTACAGTGAGCGCCTGCGGGCCGTCCAGCGCGTCGGCATGGCCGTCGCCGTCGCCGGCGTGGCCCTCGTCACGGTCGGCTGACGGTTCCCGCCGCCCGCCGGCCCGTGCGCGCGCAACGCCTTCGCGGTCCGGGGGCTACCGGTTCGGTCGCGATGTGGGGAAGATCGCCGGTAGAAGCGGCTCTCGGCTGCTCGGAAGGAGCCCGCCATGGCCAGGGACAGGATCGCTGAGCTTCGCGACCACCTCCTAGGAGCCGCCGGGGACTTTCCCGGCGCCGTCCGCGTGGGCGTCGTCGAGGAGGAGCCGGGCATGTTCAGCGTCGAGCTGGAAAGCGGGGAGGAGTTGTTCGTGGCCATCGCCGCCGTCGTCGTCTGAAGTCGGGTGGACGCTGTTTCGCCGGGGTATTGCCCGGCCCCGGGGGCGTCCATCCCGAGCTCATTCCCGGCCAGAGAACGGCACGAGGCAATTCACCGCCCGGCCTCACCGTTGAGGAGCGGTTTCTCTTGGTTATGAGGACGCCGGAGTCCGTCGAATTCCCTGAACCGCGCGGCGGTCTGGTTGATCTCTGGAAACGGGGGCGTTCGGCGGTGTATGCATGATCCGTCGCTCGTGGACGGTCAGGGGAGGGCAATGCGTGCCGGGCTGAGACTGGCGGACAGGTACCGGCTCGACTCCCTCCTGGGACGCGGTGGGATGGGCGAGGTGTGGCGCGGCCTGGACGAGCGGCTCGGCCGCTCGGTCGCGGTCAAGATCCTCACGGCGCCCGCGGGGGCGGACGCCCGGCTGATCAGCCGGTTCCGCCGGGAGGCGGAGATCATGGCCCGGCTCCGCGACCCGGGAATCATCGTCGTCCACGACGTCGGTGAGGACGGGCATCAGCTGTTCCTGGTGATGGAGCTCCTCGACGGGGAGGATCTGTCCGCGGTGCTGAAGCGCCACCCGCGGGGCCTGCCGGCCGACCGGGCGAGGCGGCTGGCGGCGGGGATCGCCGAGGCGCTGCACGCGGCTCACCGGCAGGGGGTGGTGCACCGCGACGTCAAGCCCGCCAACGTGATGGTCCGCCCCGGTGACCGGGTGACCGTCATGGACTTCGGAATCGCCCGCTATGCCGACCAGGTCACGGAACTGACCGGCAGCGCGATCCTGGGGACGCCCGCGTACATGGCGCCGGAGCAGTTCGAGAAAGGGCACGAGCCGACGCCGCAGACGGATCTGTACGCGCTGGGCGGGGTGCTGTTCGCCCTGCTCACCGGCCGGAAGCCGTTCAACGAGGACAGTCTGCGCGCGCTGATCCGGGAGATCGTCCTCACCGACCCGCCGAGGCCGCGTGATGTGCGTCCGGACGTCCCCGCGGATCTCGACGAGCTCGCGCACGCGCTGCTCGCCAAGGACCCGCGGGACCGGCCACCGGACGCCCGCGCCGTCGCCGAGCGGCTCCGTGCCACTCCCGCGCCCCAGCGGGCGGCGGCGAGGCCGTCGGCGCCGGGGCGGGAGTCCGTCCCGGAGCCGGCGCCGCCCCCGGCTTCCTCTCCGCCCCCGGGCCGGGAAACGAGGCCGGTCGTGGAGGCCCCGACGGTGCGGGCGTCTTCGGCGATCGCCGGGGATCAGCCTTCCCCGATCTCCCTCAGGGCCTGGCTCCTGACGGCGGCCGGGATTCTCGCCGTGATCACGGGCGGCGGGTTCCTGCTGCAGAACCCCATGGGGCTCTGGGTGGAGGACGGGAAGTTCTCCGCGCTTCCTGCGTGCGGCCGTCTCCCGACGCCCAGCATCCAGGACGCGAAGGTCTCTCTGACGAGAAGTCCGCAGGGCACCAAGGACGCGCTGGAGTGCACCTGGTCGACCCTGCCCAAGGACTTCGCCGACAGGGGGAGCATTTCCGTCGCGTTCAAGCGGTACGGCAAGAAGAACTGGAAGTCGGGAGACGACAACGCGCACGCGGCGTTGATGAGCGCCCGTGGTGGCGACTTCCTCCCCGGGATAGGGGACGAGGGGCACTACATCGCTCCCCCGTCCGACTTCGATGAGCCGCAGTTGATGATCCGCGTCGACAATCTCACGGCTGACATCAGCATCAGCGACAGTGAACAGCAGGACGTCACCGAGAAGAACGAGGCCGCTTATGCCAAACAGCTCGCAGCGGCTCTTCTGAAGAAGTCCGCGCGCTGACCAGAGCGACAGACCTCAGTGGGCCAAGTGGTACCGCACATGAGGGACGCCATCCGTAGCGAGGAACGGCCAGAGACCGGCAGCGGAGACGAGAAAGCGCTGAGGGCGGGACCACGGGTCCCGCCCTCAGCGCGTCTGGCCGGTGGACGGCCATCTGGATGGCGGTGGTGGTGGGATTCGAACCCACGGAAGCTTGCACTTCACACGCTTTCGAGGTCTGCGGCTCCCCGTCCTCCCATGATCGGCGGAGTACTCCGCACTCGCTCATGCGATGGTCAACCCACGCGGAACCGACCACTGTCCGTGGCCAGACGGCCATGAGCGGGCCCGAACGAACCCCGGACAGCGGCCTACTGAGACTGGAAGTGAGACTGATCAACGCCCGCTCCGGCCGGGGTGAGCTAAGCCAACGGATTGACAGTCCCACCGTCGAACGTTTCTGGCCTGGTACTTCTCCCCATGCTGCCGAATCTCGGCGCGCATTCTGCAAGCTCGCCACTACCGAAAGAGGCTGTACGGGGTCTGTCACGGACCGAAGCGTTCGGAGAGGTCGCGCCACGGTGAGCCGGTCCGGCCCCGTCACCAGATCACGTCGAAGAGCTGACGCCGGCCCTGTGGCCTGCGGCCCATCGTGGGCAGGGGCGGCCACCGCTTCCAGTTGCCGCCACTGCCGGTCGGTCAGATCGCCCCGCGCCCACCGCAAGATCGTTCCACGACCCTGGGTAGGCGCATCACCGGCGCGGGGACGGCCGACGGGGCGGCGCACGTGTGTGTCGTCGTCGGGAGTCAGTCCCGCGACCGTAGGTTGGCGGTGTGAGCGAGCAGGAGACCCGGAGTGACCCGCGTGGCAGCGCCACGCACGTGATGGTGCTGTCGGTGCTGCTCGCGGTGCCGGTGCTGAAGCTGGCCCGGACCCTTGGCAGCGGTGACGCCGCCCGGGATGTGGTCGATGTGACGGGCCCGGCGAACTTGCTCGACATCGTCACCGGCACGTTCCTGAACGAGCCGCTGCTGGTAACCGTGCTGGCCGTGGTCGCCTCCCGCGCCACCTACCTCTACTACGCCCGCCGTGGCGGGGCCGCCGCCCGCCAAGGCACCCCGCCGGCCGGGTCTGCCGCGTCCGCCGCGATCGCCCCGGCCGGCCTGGCCGCGGCCATCGGCGCCGCCTACGGCCTGTGGCGGGGCGTGGCCTGCGGTGTCCTTGGCTACCTCATGCGTCTGGGCGTGGTGGTCGAGTTCGCCACAGGCCGACGTCACGCCGTCACCGGCAAACGTTCCGGGACACGGGCCGAGACCTCCGCCCAGCGCGCGGCGGATGCCGTGAGGAACATCGGGATCGTCCTCGGCCGATCGTGCTGCCTGTGCTCGCCTTCACCGCCGCTTTGAACGGAAAGTCCTGGTCCAGCGTGGTGCAGTGCGACGTCAACACTGGCACCGGCCCCCAGCGCGACCGGATGATCGAGCTGCAACGGCAGCCCAGCGGCGTCGTCGGCTGGGACATCGACCGCGACGAAGTGGCCAACGGAACCTACTGCGCCGTCGACCCCGACGACGTGATCCGCGCCCCGTGGCGGCGCAGCTGAACTCCAGCTGACGTATTCCGAACAAGCCTCAGGGCAGATCCGTGTTCGATGGATTTCGGCGAGGGCTACCGGGCACCGGGTCAGGCACGGGGCTCTCCTGAGGCGGCTCCCGCGGTGCGGCCGGACGCGAGGTCGATGATCCGGCGCCAGTTCACGGGCGGGGCGGGAACGGTGACGCCGGGGCGGTCGCGCGGCACCTGGACGCGCAGCGCGCCCGGGCGCAGCGTGCATGCGACCGGCGTCGGCATCCGAAAGGCTTCGCCGTCCACCGCCACGGGGATCTCGTCCGCGTCGGAGGTCACCTCAACCCGGTGCGCGGTCATGACGGTCACCTCCGGGGACCGCGAGCCCCGCAGGGCCAGGTCCGCGGCCTGTGCCGCGTCTTCCACCCGGATCCCGATCACGCCCAGCTCGCCGCCGTCGAGCCGGGCCCGGCGGTCCGCGCCGCCGAGATCGTCGAGCGAGGCATACGGGTTGTTGCTGACCAGCAGTGCCTGCTGGGACAACAGCACCGTGCCGTCGATTCGCGCGTTGAGGCGCTGGCCCCCATCGCTGACCAGCAGGTCCGGCATGAGCCTCAGTGTCGTGCCCGCCTTGTCGTCGCGGTACCCGGGCTGCTGCACGATTTCGGCGTACATCCCGAACGAGACCGTGTTGACGAATGCTCGGCCCGCGACATCGCCGAGGTCGATCCGCAGTTCCTCACCGTCGGTCAGCGCGTCGAGGCAGCGCGCCGGGTCGGTGCGGTCGAGACCCAGGTCCATGGCGAAGTGGTTGCGAGTGCCGGCGGAGACCACGAGGTACGGCAGGTCGTGTTCGGCGGCGACCGCCGCGACCAGCGCCTGGGTGCCGTCGCCGCCCGCCACTCCGAGCAGGTCCGCTCCTTCGGCGACCGCCTCACGGGCCAGCTCGGCGACGTCGGCCGGGGCGGACGGGTCGAGCAGGATCACCCGCGCGCCGAGTTCCTCCGCCCGCTCGACCAGCCCGAACCTGACGACCTTCCCGCCCCCGGACTTCGGATTCATGATCAGGACCGGCCGCTCCGGCCGGGGCGCAGCCGCCACCTGCCGCGCTCGCTCCGGAGCCGACCTGCGCAGCGCCTCCCGGGCGCAGGCCAACGTCAAAGCCCAGCAGCCCCCCAAGAGCAACGCCAGGATCCACAGACCATCGAAGGTGAACAGCGCCAGGACGGCGACGGGCGCTGCGACCGCGACGAGCGCCCCAAGCAGCCGGACCACGCCCCGGTGCGCCAGGAACCACCACACACCGACAGCACAGACGATCAGGCCGAGGAACTCGGCCCCGACGACCACCAGCCCGCCCTCTCCCAGTGCCAGCACCAGCACGACCACGACACCGATCGCCGCCAGCACCGCCAAACGCGCCAACAGTCGCGCGGCCGCGCCTCCTCCCGAGCCCGTCATCCGGACCCCTCCCTTGTCGTCCTGACCCACGCCGCACTTCACCTCCCAGCCCGGCCTACCCACCAACCTTGCCCGCCCAAAGACCCTCAAGACCTGACAGCTCCACCGGCACCCGAGGACCCTTGTGCCCACACACGGTGGAAATGGAGTCCGGCACAACACGTCTCTAGGCACTCGATCAGCCCTGACGCGTCGGATGGCTCCTCACCATCGCATCGATCAGGAAGTCCGGCGGCTGAGGTCAGGTGGGTCGGCCCGGAGAGGCCGCATGCCCGGCCCGGGTGGCCGGGGTCGCCCTTGAACTGGTACCGGAATGTCCTCAGCAGGGCAGGTGTGGGCCGCACTGACCTGGATGGTTAAGGAAGTCACAACGCCTGAGCCGACAAGGGATACTTCTTCACCCATCATGGGGTGGTCGAGCGCCGCCATGGCCAAGCGGTACCAGCACATGAGCGATGTCATCCGAAGCGACCTCGCCGAGCGTGTGGCAGGGCTCCTCTGGGAGCCCGCCGAGGATTACGACGACGCCCCTGAGGGGAGCCATGGGGCGGCCTGAAAGCGGCAACTGAGATGAGAAAGCGCTGAGGGCGGGACCATGGGTCCCGCCCTCAGCGCGTCTGGCCGGTGGACGGCCATCTGGATGGCGGTGGTGGTGGGATTCGAACCCACGGAAGCTTGCACTTCACACGCTTTCGAGGCGTGCGCCCTCGTCCACTAGGCGACACCACCGCGGGAGAGCCTACCCGACTCTGCGGCGGGCGAAGAACTCGATAAGCGGGGCGGCGCACTCGTCGGCCATCACTTCGGCGATCACTTCGGGGCGGTGGTTGAGGCGCCGGTCGCGGACGACGTCCCACAGCGAACCGACCGCGCCCGCCTTCGGGTCGACCGCGCCGTAGACCACGCGGTCCAGCCGGGCCTGGACGGTGGCCCCCGCGCACATCGTGCACGGCTCCAGCGTCACGACGAGCGTGCAGCCGGACAGCCGCCACCCGCCGAGGGCCGCCGCCGCCCGCCGCATCGCGACGATCTCCGCGTGGCCGGTCGGGTCGGCGGTCCGCTCGCGCTCGTTGCGGCCCGTTCCGATGATCTCGCCGGACGCGTCCAGGACGACGGCGCCGACCGGGATCTCGCCGTCCTCGGCCGCCTCGCGGGCCTCGTCGAGGGCCCGGAGCATCGCCGGCCGGTACGTCGCGACGACCGGATCGCGCGCGTCAGTCACGGAGGCGGTCGAACTCCTCGCCGAACCCGGCCTGCTCGGCGACGGTGAGGAGGGCGTCGCCGGGCAGCGCGCGCTCGCCGAGCTCGCCGAGCCGCCCGGCGTCGACCCCGAGGTCCTCCAGCAGGGCCGCGTCGCCCGCGGCGTCGCCGTCGGGCACCTCGCCGACGAGCTGCTGGAACAGCGAGCCGAGCCCGTCCTCGCGGACGGCGGAGATGAAGGGGCGCGGCTCGTCGTCGCGGTCGAGCCGGACGACCGCGAACCAGTCGTCGTCCTGCTCGACCAGCAGCACGACCGGGTCGCCGTAGGACTCGACGGCGGCCTCGCGCATCAGGTCGGCGACGTCGTCGACGCTCTCCGCCTCGTCGAGCACGGCCTCGGTCCCGACCCAGCCCTGGGGGGTCTGCGCGAACACGGCGGCGAAGTAGGACACGTGCTCATTGTGACCCACGCGGTCCGCCCGCTCCCACCCCCCTGTGCGCCGGAATCGGCGGCCGGTGCCCGGAAGCGGTTGTGAACAAACTTCGCGTTCTTGTCCGGTGGCGGACGCCGGGCGTCCTTCCCTCGGTTCACAGGAGTCCGCATACTGCTCAGCGATCGCCATCCCGGGAGGAGTGCCATGGGTGCGGACGAACTGACCAGGCGCGGATTTCTGGCGGGGACGGCGGGCACCGCGGCGATCATCGCGGCGGGCGCCGCCTCCGGATCGTCCACCCAGGCCCACGCGGCGGAGCTGGCCGCCGCCAGGCGCGCCCCCGTCGCCGAGCTGCCCGATCCGGAGGAGTCCGGCATCGACCACATCGTCGTCGTGATGATGGAGAACCGGTCCTTCGACCACTACATGGGCTGGCTGCCCGGCGCCGACGGCCGCCAGGCCGGGCTCACCTTCACCGACGCCGGCGGCAACGCGCACGACACCCACCACCTGAAGGTGCCGTGGGGGTGCGGCTTCAACGACCCCGACCACTCCTACCAGGGCGGGCGAACCGAGTACAACGGCGGCGAGTGCGACGGATGGCTGCGCGCCGGCGACAACGACGTGTTCTCCATCGGCTACTACGAGGGCCCCGACCTCGGCTTCCACGGCCGCGCCGCCCTCGACTGGACGGTCTGCGACCGCTACTTCCCGGCGATCATGTCGTCCACGTTCCCCAACCGGATCTTCCAGCACGCCGGGCAGACCGACCGGACCTCCAACGCGCTGACGATCTCCGAGACGGCCACGATCTGGGACCGGCTCAAAGCCAGGGGAATCTCCTGCCGGTACTACTTCAGCGACGTGCCGTTCACCGCGCTGTGGGGCCTGCGGCACCTCGACATCAGCCGGAACATCGCCGAGTTCCGCGCCGACGCCCGCGCCGGGCGGCTGCCCGCGGTCAGCTTCGTCGAGCCCGGCTTCCTCGGCGAGCTGCTCCTGCCCGGCATGTCCGAGGACGAGCACCCGCTCGCCGACATCCGCTTCGGCCAGGCGTTCCTCAACGAGGTCTACACCGCGCTCGTCACCTCGCCGAACTGGCCCCGCACCCTGTTCGTCATCAACTACGACGAGTGGGGCGGGTTCTTCGACCACGTCCCGCCGCCGGAGGGCCCCGACCCGCGGCCCGACCTCGGCACCGGGCTGCGCGGCTTCCGCGTCCCCTGCCTGCTGATCTCCCCGCGGGCGCGGCGCGGCGCCGTCGCGCACGAGGTGTACGACCACACGTCCGTCCTGAAGGCGATCGAGTGGCGCTGGGGCCTGGAGCCGCTGACCGTGCGGGACGCGGCGGCCCGCAACATCGCCGAGGTCCTGAACTTCACCGACCCGCCCGACACGCGCGCGCCCCGCTACGACGCGAAGCGCCCGATCAGCCTCGGCTGCCTCGACCCGCAGCACAGCCACACCGGAGACGACTGGGCGGGGCTGAGCGACTACGCCCGGCGCAACGGCTTCCCTCGCGGGGCGTGACGGCGGGCATGGCGGCCGGAACGGCGGCGGGCGGATCAGGGGACGGCGTCGAGGGCGCGTTCGAAGGCCGGGGCGAAACCGATGCGGCCGGCGATGCTGAGGAGCATCTCGTCCGGGTAGAGCTCCAGGTCGCCGGAGATCGCCCCGAGCTCCATCTCGTCCAGCCCGAGGTCGGCGAAGATCGACATGTCGCCGACCGGGAGGACCTGGTCGAGTTCCTCCTCGTCCGGGATCGGGATGTCCAGGTACTCCAGCACCTGGCCGGCGAGCGGCCAGTCGACCGAGGCGGTGACGTCCGACAGGAACACCATGACCTCGTCGCCGAGCAGGCGGATCGCGACGAAGAAGTCGTCGCCGACCGAGACCAGCCCGACCGTGCCGCCGAGGCTCGGCTGCTGGCGCAGGGCATGGATCAGCCCCGCGAGGTCCTCGGTCAGCGCGACCGGAAGGATCTCGGCCTCCCAGCGCTCGTCTTCCCGATACACCACAACGGCGAAGTCCGTCGCGTCCACATCCGTCATTTCCACCCCACCGGCACGTCTCCTGCCAGGGCATGGTCGCAGATGCGGCGCGCACTCGCGTGCCCCACCACCAAACTCGCCGCCGCACCCGGAGGTGAAGCCGGGAGTCAGCGCCGATCACGGTGCCCGGCGGCATGAACCTAACCGATCCGGATCAATTGATGCGGAACGTGCGGCGGCGAAGTGCCGCGTGGATCCGCGCGCGGCGGGACCGGTGCGGCGTCACGCGGCGGCGCAGCTCGCGGGCCTCGGCGAGTTCGCGCAGGAAGACCGCCCTGCGGCGCAGGTGCTCGCGCACCTGCTCGGGGGAGATGTCGCCCTGCGGGCCGGGGCTCGGCGGGGCCTGTCCGCCTGTGACTTCGGTCACCGCGGAGTCGGGAGCCGGGGGCTCGGTATCGGGAGCCGAGGCGGGAGCGGGCGGATCGGGCGCGGATTCCCGGGCCCGCGAGCGGCCGCTCGGCTGCTGATCGCTCTCGCTGTTCATAGTGCCATCCTGCCCAGCTCAGCGGCGTCCTATCCTGGCCCCTCGGACCGCCCCGCGGGGTGGGCTACGGTGAGCGCATGCAGACCCTCGCCGTCGATCACCCCCTCGTCGCGCACAAGCTCACCACGCTGCGGGACGTCCGCACCGACTCTCCCACGTTCCGCCGCCTGGCCGACGAGCTGGTCACTCTGCTGGCCTACGAGGCGACCCGCGACGTCAGGGTCGCCGAGGCCACGGTGCGGACGCCCCTCGTCCCGGCGCGGGGCGTCCAGCTCGCGAGCCCGAAGCCGCTCGTCGTGCCGATCCTGCGCGCGGGCCTCGGGATGCTCGACGGGATGACGCGGCTGCTGCCCACCGCCGAGGTCGGCTTCCTCGGGATGATCCGGGACGAGGGCACCCTGCAGGCCCAGACCTACGCGACGCGGCTGCCGGACGACCTGTCCGGGCGGCAGTGCTACGTCCTCGACCCGATGCTCGCGACCGGCGGGACGCTCGCCGCCGCCATCCGCCTGCTGGTCGAGCGCGGCGCCGACGACGTCACGGCGCTCTGCCTCCTCGCCGCGCCCGAGGGGCTGAAGTACCTGGAGCAGGCTTTCTCCGACATCTCGGCGCCCATCAAGGTGGTCACGGCCGCGATCGACTCCCATCTCGACGAGCAGGGCTTCATCATGCCCGGCCTCGGAGACGCGGGGGACCGGCTCTACGGCGTCGTCTGACCCCTCGGGGGGGAGTCCGTTTCCCCGACGTGACCTGCGATGTTCGTTCCGGACGGCAGGGGGTACCACACCTCTACGGAACGCGAGCGCGCGTTCCCCTCCGCCGTCCCGGCACAGGGGACCGTCACGGACCGGGCGGCGCGAGCGAGCTTCGGGGACGGATGATGGCTCACCCAGGGGATGGCGACCTTCCGCGCTACGCCGAGATCGGGGAACGGCTCAGCGAGGAGTTCCACGAGATCCACAGCGCCGACACGGTGGAGCGGTGCGTCTCCGCCGCGCGGTACGGCGCCGAGGAGGTGACCGGATCGGCTCCGCCCGACCTCGTCGAGCGGATCGCGCGACGGCACCTGGAGGTGCTGGCGACGGTCGCGGCCGAGAAGCGCCGCAAGGCGCGCCGCTCCTCGCTGGACAACGCGCCCTGACCAGCAGGGGGGCGCAGCACGCCGTCGCGCTGCTTTGCCGCCCGTGTGGGCTGTGCGAAACTGAATCCGGGGTCCGTGGGTCAACGCTCCGGGAGGCAGCCGTGCCGGCCAAGAAGTACATCACGTGGGCCGCCGCGGCTTTCGTGGCGTTCTACGTCATCACGCAACCGGACGGCGCGGCCAGATCGGTGGAGAGCGCGGCAACGGGCCTCTCCTCCGCCGCCGACTCCATCACCACCTTCGTCAACTCGCTCGCCTGAGGTCGGCATGAGACTCGTCACCCCCGGCGACTCCGCGCCGGCGTCCGTCAACAAGTACCTGCTCCCCCACGAGAACCAGGTCATCACGGTGCGGCGCCACCCGGCCGTGCTGATGGTCCCGGTCGGCCTGCTGCTCGGCGGCCTGATCCTCGCGGGCCTGCTGAGCCAGACGCTCGCCGAGAACGGCGGCTCGGTCTTCAGCTGGGTCTGGTGGGGCTGGCTGATCCTCCTCGCCTGGTTCGTGTGGCGGGTCGCGGAGTGGTCCGTCGACTACTTCGTCATCACCAACCAGCGGATGCTGCTCACCACCGGGCTCATCACCCGCAAGGTCGCGATGATGCCGCTGGCCAAGGTCACCGACATGAGCTTCAAGCGGACGATCGCGGGCCGCATGCTCGGCTACGGCGAGTTCGTGCTGGAGTCCGCGGGCCAGGACCAGGCCCTCACGAACGTGCCCTTCCTGCCCTACCCCGAGCAGCTCTACCTCGAAGTCTGCGAAATGATCTTCCCGAACAAGAACCCGGCTCCCGAGGAGGCGCTGCCCCCGCCCCCGCCTCCGCGCCGGCCCCGCCCGGCGGAGGACGCCCCCGACGCCGACGCGCAGGACGCCCCCACCGCCACGCTGCCCAAGAACGACGATCCCGACGGGGAGATCTAGTTCTGCGACGCTCCTGAACGTCGAGAAGCCGGGCACCCGGAGTGCCCGGCTTCTCCGTTGACGCAGGGGGGCCGCAGAGGGGTCAGCGACCATCTGAGAGCATGCAGAGCGGCCTCGCGCCCCCCGGGACCCGTCACGGCCGCACCGCCGGCACCGGACCCGGCGATCCGCGGGCGGCGCCGGACCGATCCGGCTGGGAGCGATCCGGCTGGGAGCGATCCCAACCCCGCGCCGGGCGTCCGCTACTGGCCGGATCGCGTGATGGTCTGATCAATATCGGCGGTCTCTGCGATCTTGCCTGAAGGGTCGGATACCGTCGGCGAATGACGGATGTCGCGATCGACGGGAAGGAGCCGGCGGCGCGAACCGGCGGATCTCGCCGAAGCGCCGTGCGCGCGGGCCCTCCGGCCGGTCGCTTCTCCTGTCGCTTCCTTGCTCTCGATGTGTGATAACCCGCAATGTGCAATCATGTCGGCACCCCAGCCGCCTGTTTACTTCCGCTAAGTGAGTCCACATGCCGGGTCCAGGCAACGTCGGCGAACGTGTCCGCAACCTGCGGCTGACCAGACGCTTGTCGCAGGCACAGCTCGCCGGTCACGACCTTTCCGACAGCTACATCTCTTTGATCGAGTCGGGCAAGCGCACGCCGACGCCCACTGTTCTGCGGATGCTGGCCGAGCGTCTCGGCTGCACTCCCGAATACCTCGCCGAGGGCGTCGAGCCCGAGCAGCGCGCCCACCTCGAGGTGCGGGAGCGCCACGCCCATCTGGCGCTCCTGCGCGGCGACCCCGCCACGGCCGAGGCCGGATTCGACGAGGTGATCGCCCGCAGCGACGACCCCGACCTCACGGCCCGCGCCCGGCTGGGCCGCGCCCGCGCCCTTGAGGAACTGGGCCGCACCGACCGCGCGATCGCGCTGTTCGAGGAGCTGCGCGAGCAGGCCGAACGCGACCCGGGCCGGGCGAGCTGGCTGCCTCCGGTGATCGCGCTGGCCCGGTCGTACCACACCGTCGGCGACCTGGGGCAGGCCGTCGCGCTCGGCGAGCGCGCCCTCGCACGGCTGGAGCGGCTCGGCCTGCACGCAGGCCACGAGTACACCGAGGCCGGACGCATCCTGCTGCTCGCCTATGTGGATCGCTCCGATCCCGTCCGCGCGCACGAGCTCGGGCGGCGCCTCCTGCACCTTGGAGGGTCCGCGGACGCCGAGCCGCTGAGCGCCCACTACCAGCGGGCCAGCATGCGCGCGCTGGACGAGGGGGCGGTCGGCGACTCCCTGTACTTCGCCGACCAGGCCCTCGCCGCCCGTACGGACGCGACCCCGACGCAGGCCCACGCACGCCTCGCCCTCGCCGGAGCCAAAGCGCTGCTCAGGGGCGTCGAGCCGTTCTCCGCCGTCGCCCCGCCCGGCGCGGTGCCGTCAGGCGAGTACGGGTTCGAGCGCCCGCGCCAGGAAGGGTCCCGTGAGGCGGCCCAGGAGGCGCTGACCCTGCTCCAGGACGCGACCGGCCTCGACGACGCCGAGTCCACCGAAAGCACCATCGCCAAGGCCCGCGCGCTCGTCCTCGTCGGCGAGCTGGACGAGGCGATCGCCGCGCTCGAACAGTTCCTCGACACCGGTATGGCCCTCTCCGCCCCCGCGAACGGGCAGGGCATGGCGCCCCAGCCCGCCAACGAGCATGGCGTCCGCACCCAGAAGACCGTTCTGGCGCGCCTGGTCCTGGCTCGCGCAAGGGTGGCCCAGGGCAACACCACGGCCGCCCAGGTCGTCCTTCGCGCCGCCTCGGAACAACTGGCGACCCTTCCCGAGGGACGTCCCGCGGCGCACCTCTACAGGGAGCTCGGCGAACTGTACGAACTCATCGAATCCCCCGACAGCGCCGCCACCGCCTACCGCCAGGCCCTGGAAGCGGCAGGCCTGTCGGTCTTCAACCGCGTCCCCCTGAGCACCCGGCACTAGACCGCTCGTCCCTCGGCGGACGAGGTCGTCGCGATCACGTGGCCGCCTCGTCTCCGGTCGCGTGTGTACCGTCACATTCGATCGCCGACCTGGGCTGTGACCTGCGGTGTCGGTGCCGCCCGGACGCCTCCGCGGGCCGCGGCCCGAGGGGCGGAATAGATCAGGGGTCGCGGATGTCGTACTCTTCAGACATGGGATGACTGGTTGACTGGAGGTTCGGGTGACTCTGCGGACGGCGCGGCGGTCGTCGCTGGTCGACCAGGTGATCGACCAGCTCCGGGAGGAGATCACCGGGGGCGGGTGGCCGGTGGGCGCCAAGATCCCGCCGGAGCCGGTGCTGTCGGAGACGCTCGGGGTCGGGCGCAACACCGTCCGCGAGGCGGTGCGGGCGCTGACCCACGCGGGGCTCCTGGAGAGCCGCCAGGGCGACGGGACGTACGTGCGCGCCACGAGCGAGCTGTCCGGAGCCGTCCGGCGGCGGCTGGAGACCGCGGAACTCGTCGAGATCCTGGAGGTCCGGCGGGGGTTCGAGGTGGAGGCCGCCAGGCTCGCCGCCACCCGGCGCACGGACGCCGACACCGCCGCCATCGCGGTCGCCCTCGCGCGCCGGGACGCGGCATGGGCGGCGGGCGAGCACTCGGCGTTCGTCGAGGCCGACCTCGAGTTCCACACCGCCGTCGTCGAGGCCACCCACAACCGCGTCCTGACCGACCTCTACCGCGACTTCAGCGCGGCGCTCCGGGCCAGCATCGGCGCGGCCGGGAGCCTGCTCGAACACGCCGACGTCCCGCACGGCCCCATCGCCGCGGCCATCGAGGCGGGGGACGCCGACGCCGCCACCCAGGCGACCCACGCGTGTCTCGACCAGATCCTGGCCTCGACCGTCCCCCTGTCCGGGACGGCTCCGCAGGAGACCTAGCGCGGCGAGTGCAAGCCCGCACCATGACCGGGGGCGTGACCCGCCCACCCCATGGGCGGCCGTCGTGGTGCCCGGCGACCGGGCGCCGGAACGCGGCGGAACCGGCTTGAGGCAGCAGAACCTGCGCCCGAAAGCGACCGAAGAACAGCGAAGGTGACATGAAGAGCTCTACGACTCCGGGTTCCCGGGCGGCGGCCGTGTGGTCGCTCGCCGGCCTGGTCCTGCTGACGATCAACCTGCGCGCCGCGATCACGGGGATCTCGCCGGTGCTCGGCGACCTGCGGGACGCGTTCGGGCTGTCGGGGGCGGAGGCCGGCGTCCTCACCACGCTGCCGGTGCTGTGCCTGGGCGTGTTCGCGGCCGTCGCGCCGGTCGTGGCGCGGCGGTTCGGCACCGAGACCGCGATCGCCGGCTCCCTCGTCATGATCACGGCGGGGATCGTGCTGCGGGTGGTGCAGTCCCCGGTCTCGCTGTTCTTTGGAACGGTCCTTGCAGGGGCGGGAATCGCGATGGGCAACGTCCTCATGCCGGCCGTGATCAAGCGCGCGTTCCCGTCCCGCCTGGGCTCGCTGACCGGGCTCGCGATGATGCTGATGGCGGCCAGCGGCGCGGTCGCCGCCGGGCTCGCGGTGCCGCTGGAGGCGGCTGGCGGCTGGCGGCTCGCGCTCGCCGTCTGGGCCGTCCCGTCGCTGGTCGCCGCGCTCGTGTGGGGCCCGCTCGCGCTGCGGGGCCGCCGCGCCCCGACGCCGCCGGTCACCGCCCCGCGCGGCGGAGGCTCCCTGCTGCGCTCCCCGACGGCCTGGTTCGTCGCCGCGTTCATGGGCCTGGCGTCGCTGATGTTCTACGTGCTGCTGTCGTGGCTGCCGGAGATCATGCGCGACGCCGGCCACCCGGCCGCCACCGCCGGGATGATGGTCTCCACCATGATGATCGTCGGGATCCCGCTGGGCTTCCTGGTGCCGGTGTTCGCCGCCCGCCTGCGCGACCAGCGCCCCCTCGTGGCCGCCGTCGCGGTGGTCATGGTCGTCGGCCTGGTCGGGCTGCTGCTCGCCCCGTCCGCCGGATGGACGTGGGTCGTGATCCTCGGTGTCGGCACCGGCAGCGCGTTCCCGCTGGCCTTCACGCTGCTCAGCCTCCGCTCGCCGAGCCCGTCCACGGCCGCGAGCCTGTCGGGGATGGCGCAGACGGGCGGCTACCTCCTCGCCGCGGCCGGTCCGCTCGCGGTCGGCGTGCTCCACGAGGCCACGAGCGGCTGGAACGTGCCACTGGCCCTGCTGCTCGTCCTGGTGGTCCCGGAGGCCGTGGTCGGGCTGCTGGCCGCGCGCCCCGGGTTCGTCCGCCCGGCCGCGCCGGCGCCGCTGGTCGAGCCGAAGGCCCTCCCGGCGCCGGAGCCCGCCCGCGCCCGCTGATCAGGAGAAGTCGAACGCGTCCAGGTCGAGCACGCGCGCGTGCAGGACGAGCCGCTGGTGCAGCGCGGCCCGGAGCGCCCTGTGCAGGCCGTCCTCCAGGTAGAGCTCGCCATGCCACTGGACCACGTGGGGGAACAGATCGCCGTAGAACGTGGAGTCCTTCGACAGCAGCGACTGGAGATCCATCTCCCGTTTGGTGCTGACGAGCTGGTCGAGGCGGACCTGGCGAGGCGGGATCTTGGCCCAGTCCCGGGACGAGAGACCGTGCTCTGGATAGGGCCTTCCTTCACCCACCGCCTTGAAGATCACCCTTCGAGTCTACGGGCTCGCCAGTGCGCGGAGAAGGCGCTCAACAACTCGCGTCACTCTGCTTTCCACGTCCGGTAAACCAGTTACCGCCCAGCTCAACCCGTCCGTGACTTAGCACCGGACGGGCGGCGTGCGGCCGTTCACGACTGGTGCTCGGACCAGATGTAGGCGCCGGGAAGCAGCTCGGCCACGGGCACGACGCGCAGACCGCCGCCCATGTCGACGATGACGCGGATGGACGGGAAGTAGTCGAGGAGGACCTGCCGGCACCGCCCGCAGGGAGACATCACCCCGCGGTCGCCGCTCCCGACCGCGACGACCGTGTCCAGCTGGTGCGCGCCCTGGGCGGCGGCCGCGCCGATCACGGCCAGCTCCGCGCACGGGCCCCCGGTGAAGTGGTAGACGTTCATGGCCGTGACGATCCGCCCGTCGCGTGCGCGAGCGGCGGCCGCCACCGTGTGCTCGTCGCCTCGGTTGCACTCCGCGGCGACCCGTCCGGCCACGTCTACGAGTTCCTGGTCGACCGTCATGTCGGGTGAGGCTACTCATGGGCAGGTGAGCGCGCGATGATCCGGCGCCACCTGCTCGGTGCGATGCGTCCACCGCCGCGGCGGCAGGTGCACCTGCCGCCGGTGATGGAGATCAGGCGGTGGCCGGCAGGACGATGACCTTGCCCGGGAGGGTGCCCGCGGCGGCCCTGGCGTGGACCGACGGCAGCTCCTCCAGCGGGACGCGCTCGGCGACGTCGACGGCCAGCTCGCCGCGGTCCACGCGCGCGACGAGTTCCGACAGCTGCCCGGCGTCGCTGCGGACGTACAGGTCGACGCCTCGCACGCCGCGCTCCTCGTCGGCCGGGGCGGGCATCCACACGGTGGTGCTGACCACGACGCCTCCGTCGCGGACCAGCCCGGCCAGCGCCGCGAACGCGGCGGGGTCGATCGGCGCGAGATTGAGCAGGACGTCGACCGGCTCGGTCACCGCGGCGGTCACCTCGGTGGCGGTGTGGTCGATGACCTCGTCGCCGCCAGCCGCCCTGACGCGCTCGGCGCTGCGGGGGCTGCCGGTCGCGATCACGTGGGCGCCGGCCGCCTTGGCCAGCTGCACCGCGTAGCCGCCCACGGCCCCGCCGGCGCCGTTGATCAGGATCCGCTGCCCGGCCTTCAGCCCGGCGTGCTCGTGGAGCGCCTGCCATGCGGTGAGACCGACCAGGGGCAGTGCGGCCGCGTCGGCGAGCGGGATGCTCACCGGAGCCGCGGCCAGGCTCTCGGCGGGGGCGAGGACGTAGTCAGCCGCCGCGCCGTCGTCGACGAACGGCAGGAAGCCGACGACCTGGTCGCCGGTTTCAAGGCCGCTCACGCCCTCGCCGAGTGCGTCGACCGTCCCCGCGACGTCCAGGCCGGGGACGTGCGGCAGGGTCAGCGGCATCGGGCCCTGCATGAAGCCCGCGCGGATGTTGCCGTCGACGCCGTTGAAGGTCGTCGCGGCGACGCGCACCCGCACCTGCCCGCCGCCCGGCACCGGCCGGTCGACGTCCTCGTAGCGGAGGACGTCGGGCTCGCCGTACTCGTGGAATCGAACCGCCTTCATCCGGGTTCCCTCGCTCTCGATCCGTAAAGTGCTTCGAATCCGAAGCACTGCGGTCACCGTAACAGTGCTTTGAATCCGAAGCAAGTGCTTCGAAGATGAAGCAAGCGGTAGGATGGCGCCATGCCCGACACGCCGCCGCCCCCCGACGCCGTCCAGCTGGGCGCGTACTTCGCCCTCATGGAGGTGGCGGGCCTGCTCCGGCACGCGGTCGAGCAGCAGCTGCGCGAGGCCGGAGATCTCAGCTACGTCCAGTTCCAGCTGCTGGCGCACCTCGGGCTCGACTCGCCGAGCGGCAGCAAGCGCATGACCGACCTGGCCGACGGCGTCGTGTACAGCCGCAGCGGACTGACCTATCAGGCCGGCCTGCTCGAGAAGGCGGGCCTGGTCGCGCGCACGCGCTCCGCGGACGACGACCGGGGCGTCACGGTCACGATCACCGATGCCGGGCGGGCGCTGCTCGCCAAGGTGCTCCCCGGCCACACCGAGGTCCTCAACCGGCAGCTCTTCCAGCCGCTGTCGCGCCAGGACACCGAGGCCCTGGCCGGCCTGCTGTCGCCGGTGCGCGACCACATGCGCTCGGCGCCGCCCCGCTCGGCGGCGCCCCGCCGTCAGAAGTAGCGCCGGGCGGGGGTCAGTCCTCGATCACCTGCGGGGTTCTCGGGAGGCCGGTCACCGAGGTCACCGCCGAGTACAGGCCGGTCGTCGCGGTGATGAACAGGCGGTTGCTCTTCGCGCCGCCGAAGGTGATGTTGGAGACGGGCTCGGGGACGCGGATGCGCCCGATGAGGGTGCCGTCAGGGGCGTAGGGGCCGCCGAACCCGTCCGCGACGAGGCGGACCTCGCCGGTCGCCGGGTCGGCACGGTAGACGTTGCAGGCGCCGATCTCGCTCTCGGCGCGGTGCCCCTCGTAGTCGCTGGTGATGCCGAAGTCGGGGTCGGAGAACCAGATCGACCCGTCGGTGCGCACGACCGCGTCCTTCGGGCTGTTGAGGCGCCGGCCCCGTAGCGGTCGGCGATGACGGTGACGGCGCCGTTCGGCTCGGTCCTGGTCACCCGCCGGTCGCCCTGCTCGCAGGTGACCAGCTTGCCCCGCCCGTCGAGGGTGTCGCCGTTGCTGTGCCCGGCCGGAGCGCGGAACGCCGAGACGGCGCCGGTCGCCTCGTCCCAGCGCAGCATGCGGTCGCTGGGGATGTCGCTCCAGATCAGCTGCCGCCGCGCGGGGAGGTAGAGGGGGCCCTCGGCCCAGTGCGCGTCCGAGTGGAGGTGTTCGAGGTGCTGGTCGCCGTGGCAGCAGCGTCCGGTGCGGAAGCGCTCGTCCAGAACCTCGTCCATCCCGTCGTCGGCTTCCTTGGGCACGGTTCTCTCCCAGGCCGATGTGACTGAAGCTTGTTCAAAGCAAGTTCGGGATGATCGTACGCGATACAGTCATCTTGTGAGGAACCTGGATGACATCGATCGTCAGCTGCTGGAACTCCTCCAGCAGGACGCCACCCGGTCCTACGCGGCGCTCGGCACGGCGGTGGGCCTGTCGGCCGGAGCCGTCCACGAGCGGGTCCGGAAGATGCGCGAGCGGGGCGTCATCCGGCGGACCAGAGTGGACGTGGAGCCGGCCGCGCTCGGCCAGGGCGTGCTGGCCTTCGCTCTGATCGACTCCTCGGTCTGGATGGGCGACCGCGCCGCCGAGTTCGCGGCCATTCCGGAGGTGCAGGAGGCCCACGTCGTCGCGGGCAGCGCGTCCGTGCTCGTCAAGGTGCGGACGTCGACGACCGCGCGGCTCCAGGACGTCCTGCGGCGCCTCTACGACATCCAGGGCGTCAGCGGCACGAAGGCGACGGTCGTCCTGGAGACGTTCTTCGAACGCCCCATCTCCCCGATCGGCCAGTGACACCGCCGCCGACCGCGGCCGGAACCGGTGTGACCACTTCGGGGTCGAAGCCGAGATCGCGCTGGACCAGATCCGCGAAGCCCGCGCGGAGTTGGCCGACGAAGCCGGTCAAGCCGACGAAGAGGGCTAGGAGCAGGGGCGCGAGAGAGCCGGCGCGGCTGGAGGCACTGAAAAGGGCGGCACCCACGGGTGCCGCCCTCAAAGAGTTCCGCCTGGTCAAGCAAGCGGAGGATGCGAGATTCGAACTCGCGAGCGCTTGCACGCAACACGCTTTCCAAGCGTGCGCCCTAGGCCACTAGGCGAATCCTCCACGGCGAAGCCTACCGGTTCCCGGGCAGTGACCTGACATCAATAACGGCGCCGACCGGGATCGGTCCGTAGACGTGGGGGAACAGTTCGTCCCCGGCGGGCTCGTAGCGAACGGGCGCGTCGAGGCGGGAGACGTCGATGACCAGCAGGACCAGGTCGTCGCGGCGGACGCCTCCGTAGAAGCGGCCCAGGACGCCCTCCACCTGGGCGATGTCGGACGAGCAGTGGATGAAGCCCTCCTCGTCCAGGGTCCGGCCCAGCGTGGACATGGTGTACGCCACGCCGGTGCTCCGGGCGGATTCCCAGTGGGGTCGTTCGGCGATGTGCAGGAGCGTGTCCTGGGGAGAGGCGGGCATGGGCGGAGACTACGCCGGAAAGCGTGGCGATCCTGGGCCGGGGATGCCATAGACTCGGGGCAGACCCCTCGCACGGCGTCACCCTGTGAACCTCCCCAGGGCCGGAAGGCAGCAAGGATAAGCAGGCTCTGGCGGGTGTGCGGGGGGTCCCTTGGTTTGACGGCGACCGGTCCGCGACGACCGGTCCACGGCGACACGGCGCTTCTGACGCTCTGCTTCTCGAGGGAGGGCGGACCCCCGATGAGTCTGGCTCTGTACCGCAAGTACCGGCCAGCGACGTTCGCCGAGCTGAAGGGGCAGGAACACGTCGCCGAGCCCCTCCAGCAGGCGCTGCGCAACGGCCGGATCAACCACGCGTACCTGTTCAGCGGGCCGCGCGGCTGCGGCAAGACGTCCAGCGCCAGGATCCTCGCCCGCTCGCTGAACTGCGAGCAGGGGCCGACCCCCGACCCGTGCGGCAAGTGCGACTCGTGCGTCGCGCTCGGACCGTCCGGGACCGGGCACATCGACGTGATCGAGATCGACGCCGCGTCCCACGGTGGTGTGGACGACGCCCGCGACCTGCGGGAACGGGCCTTCTTCGCCCCGGTCGCGGCGCGCTTCAAGGTGTACATCATCGACGAGGCGCACATGGTCACCCGCGAGGGCTTCAACGCGCTGCTGAAGCTCGTCGAGGAGCCGCCGCCGCACCTGAAGTTCGTGTTCGCGACCACCGAGCCGGAGAAGGTCATCGGGACGATCCGGTCCCGGACCCACCACTACCCGTTCCGGCTGATCCCGCCGGGCGTCCTCCAGGATCTCGTCGAGGAGATCCTGGAGAGCGAGGACGTCCCGTACGAGGCGTCCGCCCTGCCGCTGGCCGTCCGGGCCGGGGCCGGCTCCGCGCGCGACACGCTGTCGATCCTGGACCAGCTCCTCGCCGGGTCGGACGAGAAGGGCATCACGTACGCGCGGGCCGTGTCGCTGCTCGGCTACACCGACTCCGCGCTGCTGGACGAGGTCGTCGCGGCCTTCGCGTCCCGGAACGGCGCCGCCGTGTTCGCCGCCGTCGACCGCGTGATCGAGAGCGGCCAGGACCCGCGCCGCTTCACCGCCGACCTGCTGGAACGCGTCCGCGACCTGGTGATCCTCTCGAACGTCCCGGAGGCCGCGGGGTCGGGGCTGCTGAACTTCCCGCCGGACGAGCTGGAGCAGATCCGGCGCCAGGCGTCCTCGATGGGGCCCGGGGAGCTGACGCGTGCCGCCGACCTGCTGCACACCGGGCTCACCGAGATGCGGGGCGCGACGTCCCCGCGGCTGCTGCTGGAGCTGATCTGCGCCCGGATCCTGCTGCCGGCCGCTTACGAGGACGAGGCGTCCATGTTCGCCCGCCTCGACCGTCTGGAGCGCCAGGCCGGGCAGGGCGGCCTCGGCGGTGGACAGGCCGGGTTCGGCGGCGGGCCGGGCGGCGATCCTCTGGCGCAGGCCTTCGCGTCCGCGGCGCCGGCTCCCGTCCAGGGCGGCCCGGACCAGGGGGCGCCGGGGCGGCCGGGGGCGGCAGCGCCCCGCGACGGGGGTTCCCCAACGCCCGGAACAACGCCCGGTACCCAGTCCCCTCCCGCCCGGGGGGCCGACCCCACTTCCAGTGTCAACCCCGCCCCCGGTACGGCACCCGCAGAACCTGGTTCTGTGGATAACCGCGGAGCCGCCCCCGCCGCGCCCGCGCCGTCGTCGCCTGCCCAGTCTCCGGCAGCGCAGGCCCCGCCCGCCCAAGCCCCGCCCGCGCAGGCCCCGGCCCCACAGTCTTCAGTTGCGCAATCCCCGCCCACGCAATCCCCGCCCACGCAGTCCTCGCCTGCGCAGTCCCCGGCCGCACAATCTCCGGCCGCGGCGGCCGACGCGCGGCCCGCGCCTTCCAGTGCTCCGTCCGCACCCTCCGGCGCACGGCCGGCGCCCGCCGCGCCCGCCGCGCCCGGTGGAGGGGGTGGAGGGGCCGACCTCGCCACCATCCAGCGCCTCTGGCCGGACGTCGTCGAGGCCGTCAAGCAGAAGAGCCGCGCCACCTGGATGGTCATCATGGCGGGGGTGCAGCCGGTCTCCCTCGACGGCAGGGTCCTCACTCTCGGCTTCGACGCGGAGGGGCGCCGCCTCGGCTTCGTCAACGGCGGCCGCGACGCCGTCCTGCGCGAGGTCTTCAAGGAGCGGATGGGCGTCGACTGGCGGATAGAGACCGTCGTGGGCGGAGCGCCCGGCGGGTCCCCACCGGGGGGAAGGCCGGGCCCTAGCGCGGGGTTCGGTGGGGCGGCCACACCGAACCCGGCACCGCAGCCGCGGCCGCTCGTCCAGCCGTCCGCGCAACCGTCCGCGCCGAGGGCGGACCGGGCCCCGGAACCGCCTCCGCCGCCGCCGGACGAGCCCCCGCCGCCGCCCGAACCCCCGCCCGTGGACGAGAGCGACGAGGTCGACCCGGAGGGCGACGCCGACGCCGACGGCACCGAGGCCGAGATGAGCGGGATGGCGCTCATCCAGCGCGAACTCGGCGGCCAGATCATCCGCGAGATCGACAACTCGGCTTCCTGAGCCGCCTGGTCGGGGGGCGAATCCCGGATGTGCTTCCGAAATGGCGCGCTGAGGTCCTCGCGTACCGAAACGGCCTGGGAACCCGTAGTCTCGTGGGACGGACGTCCGGTGGCTGGCGGAGCGCCAGAGAGAAGGCCCTCGGGGGCCGGAAGAGGGAGTGCACCGTGGAACCCGGTGGTCAGCTGAACATGCAGGAACTCCTCCAGCAGGCGCAGGCCATGCAGGAGCAGCTCTTCAACGCCCAGCGCGAACTCGCGGAGACCGAGGTGACGGGGACCGCCGGCGGCGGGCTCGTGACCGCGACGGTCAACGGGCAGGGCGAGGTCACGGGGCTGTCGATCGACCCGAAGGCGATCGACGCCGACGACCCGGCCGACACGGCGGAGACGGTCGCCGACCTGGTGCTGGCCGCGATCCGCGACGCCGCCCGCGAGGCGCAGGAGCTCCAGCAGGAGAAGATGGGCCCGCTCGCCCAGGGGCTCGGCGGCGGCGGGGGCATCCCCGGCGGCTTCCCCGGCCTCGGCGGCGCCTGAACAGGCGCGCGGGCAGAAGACGACCAGTAAAGGAGGGGTCCGTTGTACGAAGGGGTGGTTCAGAACCTCATCGACGAGCTGGGCAGGCTGCCCGGCGTCGGCCCCAAGAGCGCGCAGCGGATCGCCTTCCACCTCCTCGCCGCCGATCCGGCCGATGTCGAGCGTCTCGGCAAGGCGCTCAAAGAGGTCAAGGACAAGGTCCGCTTCTGCAAAACATGCGGGAATGTCGCAGAAGAAGAGGAATGCCGGATCTGCCGTGACGCGCGCCGCGATCCCCACATCATCTGCGTGGTGGAGGAGTCCAAGGACGTCGTCGCGATCGAGAAGACCCGCGAGTTCCGCGGCCGCTACCACGTACTCGGCGGCGCGATCAGTCCGATCGAGGGCGTCGGGCCGGACGACCTGCGCATCCGCGAGCTGATGCAGCGGCTGGCGGACGGGGCGGTGACCGAGCTGATCCTCGCCACCGACCCCAACCTGGAGGGCGAGGCGACCGCGACCTACCTCGCCCGGCTGGTCAAGCCCATGGACATCACCGTCACCCGACTGGCCAGCGGCCTTCCGGTGGGTGGCGACCTCGAGTACGCCGACGAGGTCACGCTGGGCCGCGCATTCGAAGGACGGAGGCTGCTCGATGTCTGACGCCAACAGCCCGCAGGACTGGAACGCCCTCGCCGAGCGCGTGGCGTGCCACGTCGACAACTACCTGAACGGCCTGGAGGCGGTCGCCCGCGGCGACGGCGGGACGCACACCATCCCGCTCCTCCTGCTGGAGGTGTCGCAGGTCATCCTGGCGGGGGCGCAGCTCGGCGCCAGCGCCGACGTGATCCTCCCGGACAACTGGGAGCCCGAGGTGGGCGACGACCCCGACCTCGACTCGATCCGGCAGGGCCTGGCCGAGCGCCTCCAGACCATGGACGAGTACGTCGAGGTCTTCGACCCGTACAAGGACACCGAACCGACCTCCTACCGCCTGTCGGACGACCTCGTCGACGTCGCCAGCGACCTCGTCCACGGGCTCCGCCACTACAACCAGGACCGTCCCCTGGAGGCTCTCTGGTGGTGGCAGTACTCGTACTTCAACCACTGGGGCAACCACGCCGGCGCCGCTCTGCGGGCCCTGCACGCCTTCGTCTCCAACGCCCGTCTGAGCGTCGCCACGGAAGTGGCCACGGAAGCCGCCCCCGCGTAGCCCGCCGCCGCCCGGCCTAGCCGGACGCGGTGGGGCCGGTCCGTGCGCCGAGCGCCCACGCGATCAGCTCGGCCGCCTTCTCGACGTCCGCGCCGATCTGGCCGCTCCCCCCGGACCGCCACGCGAACTGTTCGCGGTCGTCGTCCCAGGCGATCCGGGCCTCCTGCCCCCGGTAGGAGACGTGCAGCAGACCTCCGCCACCGTCCGGCCGCGCCGCCGCCACCTGCGGCGCCCTCCGCCGCAGCGCCGCGTAGAGGGACGGCAGCGGCCCCCGGCGAACCCTCGGCAACTCGTCGAACCCGCCCATCAGCTCTCCCATCAGCTCGATCACCGCCGCACCCGCCCCCCACCAGGCCGTGGCACGGACGCAGCGGATCCCCGGTGGACGTGGTGAACCACGGCACCCGCCGACGCCTGCCTTCACATAGACGCTTGACCCCCCGTCCAGGTGGTCAGCAAACATGATCGGAACGGTGCCGGGAAGGTCTCATCCCGCTGACGGCACGGCAACCCTCGTGTCACTTACGCCTCAAGGGGGCCGTCCGGTGTCCCATCGCCGAGCAGGTCGTCTCGTTCACCGCCAGGATGACCAACGTCGCGACGCTGGGCAGCCCCGTGCTGCGCGGGATGCGCAACACCCTGCTGCGCACCCTCGACTGGATTCCCGCCGTCCACCGCACGATGGAGATGAACCTCTCCGAGCTGTCCACCGACCCCGCCCGCCGCAGAACCGGGTTGCCGTGAGCGTCCGTGTCGGCGCAGCATGCGGGGATGCGCTACTCGATCAATATCCCGAACTTCGGTGACTTCGCCGACCCGCGGACCGTCGCGCGGGTCGCGGAGGCGGCGGAGCGGGCCGGGTGGGACGGGCTGTTCGTGTGGGACCACGTCGTCCACGTGAGGAGCGATCGCAAGTCCTTCGGGGATCCCTGGATGCTGCTGACGGCGGCGGCGCTGGCGACCCGCCGGATCAGGCTCGGCACGCTGGTCACGCCGGTCCCGCGGCGGCGCCCGCAGCAGCTGGCCCGCCAGGTCGCCACGCTGGACGTCCTCAGCGGCGGACGGGTGGTCTTCGCGGCGGGCCTCGGCGGCCCGGTCGCCGACGAGTACGGGGCCTTCGGCGAGCCCACCGACCCCGCCCTGCTCGCCGAGCGCCTGGACGAGGGCCTCGGCCTGCTCGAACGCTACTGGTCCGGCGAACCGGTCACCCACCACGGGCGCCACTACCGGGCCGAGGACGTGGCGCTGCTGCCCGCCACGGCGCAGCGGCCGCGGCCGCCGGTGTGGATCGCGGGGTTCTGGCCGAACCGCAGGCCGATGCGGCGGGCCGCCCGCTGGGACGGCGCCGTCCCGCTGTTCGGCCCCGGCTCGCACGGCCGCGCGCCCGCCGTCGAGGACGTCCGCGACCTGGCCGCGTTCGTCCGGCGGCACCGGCGGGGCGACGGGCCGTTCGAGATCGTCGTCGGCGGCGCCAGCCCCGCCGACGCCCGCGACCTGGTGGGCCCGCTGGCCGACGCCGGCGCGACCTGGTGGGACGAGCGCCGGATGATCGGCACCGAGGAGAACGAGCGCCTCGAACCCGTCCTGCGCCGCATCGAACAGGGCCCGCCGGCGCTCTAGCGCCGCCGCCCCGAGCAGGTTTCCCGTGAAACCGGCCGGGTGATCCTCGCGGTCAGCGGCGGTGGGCGAGCACGTCGCGGGCCACGGCGTCGCGTTCGGCGGCCTCCTGCTCGGCCGCCCGCCGCTCGGCTTCGGCGCGGGCGTCGTAGGCGGTCCGGGCGGCGGCGATCGCGCCCTGGTGCTCCTCCGTCCACACGACGAGCGACCGGATCGTCTCGTGCAGGGTCGCGCCCATCGACGTGAGCGCGTAGTCGACGCGCGGCGGGACGGTCGGGTGGACGGTCCGGCTGACGAGCCCGTCCCGTTCGAGGTGCCGGAGCGTCCGGGCGAGCATCCGCTGGCTGATCCCGTCGATCCGGCGGCGCAGTTCGGTGAAGCGCAGGGAGCGCTGGTCGAGCAGCGCGATGACGAGCAGGGACCACTTGTCGGCGATGCGGTCGAGGATCTGCCGGACCTCGCAGTCGTTGCGGGTGTGCCACTGCAGAACGTCCTCGTCGGCGGCGGTGACTCCGCAGTAACCGGGGGACGCGAAAGTTCCGTCTTCCATGCTTCTCGATGGTGTCGGACGATGCTGCCGGTAACAAGAGGGAACCGGCATCCATCAGGGGAACCGGTGCCTCGGAGGAGAGGAGCCGGGTCATGTCCACATCCGCGTCCCGCATGGACGGCCGCGCCTGGGCGTCGCTGCTGGTGCTGTGCGGTGCGGTCTTCCTGGAGGGGATCGACGTGGCGATGCTCAACGTCGCGCTCCCGTCGATCCGGGCGGACCTGGGGTTGTCGACCGGGATGCTGAGCGGCGTCATCAGCGCCTACGTGCTCGGCTACGGCGGGTTCATGCTGCTCGGCGGGCGTGCCGCCGACCTGCTCGGGCGGCGCCGCGTGTTCCTGTTCTGGATGGCGGTCTTCCTGGCCTTCTCCGGTCTCGGCGGCCTGGCCACCGAGGGCTGGATGCTGCTGGTCGCGCGGTTCGTCACCGGGGTCGCGTCGGCGTTCATGGCCCCGGCGGGGCTCGCGCTGGTGACCACCGCGTTCCCGGCAGGGCCGGCGCGCACCCGGGCGCTCGGCGTCTACGCCGGGACGGCCGCGGGCGGCTTCTCGCTCGGCCTCGTCGCGGGCGGTCTGCTGACGTCGCTCGGCTGGCGCTGGGTGTTCTTCGCGCCGGTCATCCTGTCGGCGCTGCTGCTGGCGGCGGCCGTGCCGCTGGTCGCCGACCCGCACTCCGCCGGGCAGGGGAGGGGGACGCGGGGCTTCGACCTGCCGGGCGCCTTCACCATCACGGGAGCCATGCTGCTCCTCGTCTACGGGGTCGTCCGGCTGGAGCGCCCCGGGCACGGCGCCGCGCTCACCGCGGGCGTCCTCGCCGGAGGGCTGCTCCTCCTCGCCGTGTTCACCGTGGTCGAGCGCCGGTCGCCGAGCCCGCTCGTCCGCCTCGGCGTCCTGCGGTCGGCCGCCCTCGTCCGGACGGACGCGAGCGCGCTGCTCTTCATCGGCGCCTTCGCGGGTTTCCAGTTCCTGATGACCCTGTACCTGCAGGAACTCCGGGGCTGGACGAGCTGGCAGACCGGTCTCGGCATGCTCGTCGTCGGCCTGGACACCGTGCTCGCGCCGACCCTGACGCCGCGCCTGGTGAACCGCTTCGGCAACCTGCGCGTGCTGCTGGGCGGCATCGTCCTCGCCTCCGTCGCCTACGGGCTGTTCCTGCCGGTCGGGCTCGACTGGGCCTACGCCGCCATGTTCCCGATCCTCGCGCTGCTCGGCCTGGCGTTCGCCCTGGCCTACGGCCCGCTGACGATGGCCGCCACGGACGGCGTCGACGAGCGCGAGCACGGCCTGGCGGGCGGCCTGCTCTACACGGCGATCCAGTTCGGCACGGCCCTCGGCCTCTCCGCCGTGACGGCCGTCCAGGTCGCGGCGCTCGGCGGTGACGGCTCCCCGGAGGCGCGCCTCGACGCGCTCCGGACGGCCCTGGCCGTCCCCTTCGCCGCGGCGGTCCTCGCCGCCCTGATCACGGCGTTCGGCCTCCGCACCCGTCCCGCGAGGCCTACCGAACCGGCGCCGGACCCCGTCAGGACCGCCGTCTAGGACCGGACGAGAGGAACCGACGGCGGGCGGAGTTACCTGGTCGTGATCCACCGGATACGGCTCTGTAGACTCGACGACCAGAAACGCCTGACCCCGATCCGAGGAGCGCCCACTCGTGGCTCTTGTCGTGCAGAAGTACGGTGGCTCCTCCGTCGCCGACGCCGAAGGCGTCAAGCGGGTCGCCCAGCGCATCGTCGCAACGAAGAAGGCGGGCAACGACGTGGTCGTCGTGGTCTCCGCCATGGGCGACACGACGGATGACCTCATCGACATGGCCAAGCAGGTCAGCCCCCTGCCGCCCGCCCGTGAGCTGGACATGCTGCTCACCGCCGGCGAGCGGATCTCGATGGCGCTGCTGGCCATGGCCATCGCGAACCTGGGCCACGAGGCCCGCTCGTTCACCGGTTCCCAGGCCGGTGTGATCACTGACGGCTCGCACGGCAAAGCCAAGATCATTGATGTGACGCCGGGACGGATCCGGACCGCGCTGGACGGCGGCTCGATCTGCATCGTGGCCGGGTTCCAGGGCGTCTCGCAGGGGACCAAGGACATCACGACGCTCGGCCGCGGCGGGTCCGACACCACGGCCGTCGCGCTCGCGGCGGCCCTGGACGCCGACGCCTGCGAGATCTACTCCGACGTCGACGGCGTCTTCACCGCCGACCCGCGCATCGTGCACGCCGCCCGCAAGATCCCGAAGATCTCCTACGAGGAGATGCTGGAGATGGCGGCCAGCGGGGCGAAGATCCTGCATCTGCGCTGCGTGGAGTACGCGCGCCGCTACAACATCCCGATCCACGTGCGGTCCTCGTTCAGCCAGAAGGTGGGCACGTGGGTCGTCGACAGCAGCGAGATCGAAGGACAGGACATGGAGCAGGCGATCATCTCCGGCGTCGCGCACGACCGGAGCGAGGCCAAGATCACGGTGGTGGGGGTGCCCGACAAGGTCGGTGAGGCCGCCACGATCTTCACGGTGCTGTCCGAGGCCGAGATCAACATCGACATGATCGTGCAGAACGTCTCGGCGGCGTCCACCGGGCGCACCGACATCTCGTTCACGCTGCCGTCCACCGACGGGCAGAGCGCGCTCACCGCGCTGAACAAGCTGAAGGAGAAGATCGGCTTCGAGTCGCTGCGCTACGACGACCGCATCGGCAAGGTGTCGCTGATCGGCGCCGGGATGCGCTCGCACCCGGGCGTCACCGCGTCGCTGTTCGGCGCGATCGCCGAGGCCGGGGTGAACATCGAGATGATCTCCACCTCGGAGATCCGGATCTCGGTCGTCGTCGCGCAGGACGACATCGACACCGCGGTCGCCGCCGCGCACCGCGCGTTCGACCTCGACGCCGAGCAGGTCGAGGCCGTCGTCTACGGCGGCACCGGCCGCTGACCGCACGACGGAGCGGGCCGCACGGATTCCGTGCGGCCCGCTTCGTCGTGCCCGTCCTGTGCCGCGTGACGCTGACGCCGCCCGCCCGCGGTGGCAGGGTCGTAGGGGGAACCGGCCGCACGCGGCGGGAGTTGGACGTGCGGACGACTCGACGGCGAGAGGGTGACGCGACCATGGCCCTGAATGCCCGGCCGGCCGGCGCGAGGACCAGGGGGACGGGCGGGCCGACGCTCGCCGTCGTCGGAGCCACGGGGGCCGTCGGGGCCGTGATGATCGACCTGCTGTCCACCCGCCGCGACGTCTACGGGGAGATCCGGCTGGTCGCCTCGCCCCGGTCGGCGGGGCGGTCGCTGGCGCTGCGCGGCGCGGACGTCGAGGTGGCGCCGCTGGCGCCCGAGGTGTTCGACGGCGTCGACATCGCGATGTTCGGCGTGCCGGACGCGGTGGCCGCGCGGTGGGTGCCGGTCGCGACGGAACGCGGCGCCGTGGCGGTCGACAACTCCGGGGCGTTCCGGATGGCGGCGGACGTGCCGCTCGTCGTCCCGGAGGTGAACCCGGAGCGGGTGCGCCGGCGCCCGCGCGGGATCGTCGCGAGCCCCAGCTGCACCACGCTGTCGATGATCATGGTGATCGGGGCGCTGCACCGCCGCTACGGGCTGCGCGAGCTCGTCGTCTCGTCCTACCAGGCGGCGTCGGGCGTCGGGCTGGAGGGCGTCGACACCCTGTACGAGCAGATGGAGAAGGTCGGCGGCGACCGCGCGCTCGGCAACCGCGCGGGCGACCTGCGCGGCGCGGTGGGCGAGTTCGGGCCGTTCCCGGCGCCGCTCGCGATGAACGTGGTGCCGTGGGCGGGCGAGGTGCGCGGCGGCGGCTGGAGCTCGGAGGAGCTCAAGATCCGGGAGGAGTCGAGGAAGGTGCTCGGCCTGCGCGACCTGCGGGTGACGGCGACCTGCGTCCGCGTCCCGGTGGTGACGGCGCACTCGCTGTCGGTCCACGCGGTGTTCGAGGGCCGGGTCGACCAGCGGGAGGCGCAGGCGGTGCTCGCGGGGTCGCCCGGCGTCGTGCTCTGCGACAACCCGGAGACGCAGGAGTTCCCGACGCCCGCGGACGTCGTCGGTACCGATCCGGCCTGGGTGGGGCGGGTGCGGCGCTCGCTGGACGACCCGAACGCGCTCGACCTGTTCCTCTGCGGCGACAACCTGCGCAACGGCGCGGCGCTCAACACCGCCCAGATCGCCGAGCTGGTCGCCGCCGAGCTCACTCCCTGAGCGCCGCGAGGACCGCGGAGGTGTCCAGGTAGAACGGGCGGAACTCGCTGACCAGGCCGTCCCGGACCGTGATCCACTGCAGGACGGAGGTGTCCACCTCCCGCCCGGTCGCGCGGGCCCGGAACACGCAGTCGTTGCGGACCGCGACGACTGCGTGTCCCAGGCCCGCGCCGTCGACCGCGTAGTGCTGCTCGCGGAACGTCAGCTCCGACCACATCTCGCTCATCACGGCCATGAACCGCTCCATGCCGTCGTGGCCGCGCCACGTCCCGCCATAGGGGAGGCAGGGCGCCTGGTACATCACGACGTCGGGGGTGAGATGGGCGGCCATCACGGAGAAGTCCCCCTTGCCGGGGCCGCCGGCGGCGAGGTAGGCCGCTTCGGCGGCGTAGAAGCGCTGGAGGGCTTTCAGGGCATCGGTCATGCTCGGTCAACACCGCGGCCGGGCGCCCGGTTGCGCCGCGCGGCGGACGGCCGGGCCGCGCGGCGCAGGACGCCACGAGCGGGAGGCCGTACGCGGGCTCTAGGGTGGCATGCGTGACCGAGACGAAGGCCGTGAAGTCCGAGCAGACGCGCGCCCTGATCGTCGAGACGGCGCTGCGGCTGTTCCGGGAGCGCGGATACGAGCAGACGACCATGCGGGCGATCGCCAAGGAGGCGGGTGTCTCGGTCGGCAACGCCTACTACTACTTCGGGTCCAAGGAAGAGCTGATCCAGGCCTACTACGACGAGCTGCAGGACGAGCACGTCGCCGCCTGCCGGGCGGTCCTGGACGCCGAGCGCGAGTTCGCGCCCCGGCTGCTGGGCGTCCTGAAGGCCAGGGTCGACACGATGATCCCCTACCACGAGTTCGCCGGGAAGTTCTTCAAGTTCGCCGCCGAGCCCACCAGCCCGCTCAACCCGTTCAGCGCCGAGTCCGGGCCCGCCCGCGACTCGGCGGTCGCGATCTACCGCGAGGTCGTCGAGGGCTCCGACCTGAAGATCGACAAGGAGTTCCGGGCGGAGCTGCCCGAGCTGCTGTGGATCTACTCGATGGGCATCGTGCTGTACTGGGTGCACGACAGCTCGCCCGGCTGCCGCAAGACCTACCTCCTCGTCGAGCGGACGGTTCCGCTGGTCAACCGCATGGTCGCGATGTCGCGCATCCCCGGCTTCAAGTCGGTGACGCGCGAGCTGGTGGGCATCATCCGCGAGGTCCGGGCCTGACCGTGATGTCCCAGTGGTCCTTCTCGCGGGCGAAGACGACGCCCTCGGGCGACCGGTGCAGGCGCGCGCCGTCGCCCCGCACGCCGGTGAACGGGTAGCGGCGCACCGCCTCGTCGACGCAGGCCCCGGTCGCGATGTCGATCTTGTAGCCGTTCCCGTGGCTGTAGGCGCCGCCCGCGTGGCCGTGCTCGGTGCCGCCCGTGACGGTGACCTCGCAGCCGCTCGACTCCGCGAAGTCGATCAGGCTTCTGACCGTCCCCCACCGGATGCCCTCGAACGAGGTGCAGGTCCGGACCGTCCGGTCGGAGCAGCGCCCGGTGGAGCGCCAGCCGATGCCGCTCGCCCGCAACGCGTACTCGACGAACTGCTGGTCGAGGCGCTGCGAGCTCGGCAGGTCCGGCGGGACGTCCCGCGGCGGCACGGTCCGCGCGGCCGGCCGTCCGGCCTCGGGACCGGCGCCGGGCGCCGGGACGAGCGGGCGCCGGCCCGGGGACGCAGGCTCGGCGCCGGGCGCGGTCCGCGTGCCGGCGGAGGGCGCGCGGCGGCGGACGCGGCGGGCGAGGCGAGCGCGAACACGGCGGCGGCCAGGGCGAGGGCGGTCACCGCGGCGGCCGGCCGGAAGGCCGGGTGCTGGGCGATGCCGGGCGCCCGCCGGCACTCGGACGGCGTGGCGCCATGGACGCTGCACGGCCGTGGCATGGGCGATCCCCCCGATCGGTGACGTCCGGGGGGCGAGAGCCGGTCCTCGCGGGACCGGCGGTGCGTGCGGCCGATCGGAGGGATGCCCGAAGGGTCGATCTTGTAAACCCGGGACGGGCGAGGCGGCCCGCCCGTCCCGGGGAAAGATCACGACATGCCGAGATGTTTCCGGGCGAAGCCGATCTCGGCGGCCATCTGGGTGATGCGCTCCTCGACCACGAGGGAGCCGTGGCCCGCGTCGTACCGGTACACCTCGTGCGGGCGCCCCAGCTCGGCGAGCCGCGCCAGGTAGTTGTCGATCTGCCGGATGGGGCAGCGCGGGTCGTTCTCCCCCGCCAGGACCAGCACCGGCGCCGTGACCCGCTCGACGTAGGTGATGGGGGACGACTCGCGGTACCGCTCCGGGACCTCCTCCGGCGAACCGCCGAACAGGGACCGGTCGAACGCCTGGAGGCCCTCCATCTCGTCCTCGAACGCGGCGACGTAGTCGGCCACGGGGACGGCCGCGACCGCGACGCTCCAGTCGTCCGGCCGCGTGCCGATGCCGAGCAGGGTGAGGAACCCGCCCCACGATCCGCCGGTCAGCACGAGCCGCGCCGGGTCGGCGAGGCCCGACTCGACCGCCCAGTCGCGGACGGCCTTGATGTCCTCCAGCTCGGTGATGCCGACGCGGCCCTCGATGGCGTCGCGCCACTCGGAGCCGTACCCGGTCGAGCCCCGGTAGTTGACGCGGACGACCGCGAACCCGTGGTCGACCCACGCGGCGGCGGCGGGCGTGAACGAGTCGTCGTCCTGCGCCGTCGGCCCGCCGTGGACGTCGAAGACGGTCGGGTAGGGGCGGTCGCCCTCCGGCTTGCTGACCAGCGCGTGGATGCGGCCGCCGGGGCCGTCCACCCACACGTCCTCGACCGGGACGGACGGCGGCGCCGCGGGCCCGGGCGGGGTGAGCACGACCGCGCCGGACGTGGAGCGGATCACCGGCGGCTCGGCCGCGGACGACCAGGAGAACTCGACCGTCCCGTCCGGCCGGACGTCCGCCCCGCCGATCACCCCGCGCGGGGTGTCGATCCTGGTCAGCGCCCCGTCGGCGAGGTCGTAGCGGTAGAGCTCGTCGCGCGCGTCGTGGGAGTGGGAGATCAGCAGCGCGGCGCCGTCCGGGTACCAGCTCGCGCCGATCTCGCCGGGCAGGTCGAGGACGATCTCCTGTTCGGTGCCCGCGACCGGATCCCAGATGAGCGTCTCGTCCCGCCCGCGCCGCTCGTGGTTGACCAGCAGCCGCGCATCGCCGTCGACCGGAGCGAACCCGGCGCCGTAGACGCCCTTGCCCGGCCCGTCCCACAGGTCGGCGACAGGGGAGCCGTCCTGCCGCACGACGCGCAGCGCCATGTGGCGGCTGTCGCCGTGCTCGCTGTGCCCGATCGCGATCAGTGACTCGTCCCGCGAGACGGCGGCGACGTGGGCGTCCTCCGCGTGGCGGTAGAGCACCTCCGGCGCGGCGCCCGCCCGGCACAGGTGGACGGTGTTGCCCTCCTCCGTCGTCCGCCCGATCACGGCGAGGCCGCTGCGGCCGAGGGCCAGCCCCGACGGGTACGACGGCTCCAGCTCCGGAACGGCCGGAACGCTCTCGGTCTCCCCGAACGGGACGCGCTTCCACACGCCGAACTCGTCGCCGTCGGTGTCGGCGAACCACCACACCCATGCGCCGGACGGGTCGACGGTGCCGTGCCACGTCCCGTTGGGGCGGTCGGTCGCCTGGCGCTGCTCACCCGTCTCGCGGTCCCACGTGTAGATCTCCCAAGTGCCGCTCACGTTGGAGCGGTAGATGCTGCGGCTCGGGGCGTCGCGCGCCCATCGGGGCAGGCTGATCCGCGCGGCCCGGAAACGCGCCTTCCAGCGCTCGTCGTCGACCATCCCCCCAGTATCGCCGAGCCCCACGAGAGGATCATGGGGATGCGGCTCTTCGTCCCGTGCCGGACAGGGGTCAGGCGGGGTCGCCGGCGGGTGCGAGGATGAAGGTCGTCCCCTCGTCCTCGGGGGTCTTCACCAGCAGTTCCGTCGCCGCGAGGGCCGCGGCGATCTCGTCCCGGTCGCCCGCCCAGCCGAGGTGCAGCTCGTCGGCCAGGTCGCCTCGGGTGTCGAAGGCGCTCTCGTGGCTCTGGGTGTTCCAGAAGACGGCCTTGGGCGCCTCCGCGTCCTGGGTCATCTCGGCGACGCGCTGCCAGCATCCCGATGTGGTGGGCCAGAGGGCGGGCTCGGCGACGTAGCCCTTCGCGGCCAGGTCGTCGAACGCCCGCACGATCCGGCACAGATCGGAGGTCTCCCCGGGGACCTGGCAGGTCACCGTTCCCTCGCCCGGCCCCTGGGTGTCGTGGACCGCCGCCATGAGCCGCTCCATCGCGGCCTCGTAGTCGTCCTCGTCCTCCGGTTCCTCCTCGGGAACGCCGACCACCAGCCCCTCCCGGGCGAAGACCGACTGGATCTCCGACGGGAGGCCGCCCCGCCAGCGGACGTCGACGTCCCGCAGCAGGGCGCCGTCGGCGGAGAACGCGTCCGAGAAGTCCTCCGGCAGGGTCAGCAGCCCGTACTCGTCGGCCGCGGACGCGAACTCCTTGCCCGTGACCTGCCGCCACCCCTTCTCCTCCAGCCGGTCGAGCGCCCGGTCGAAGGACTCGCTGTGCGACGCGGCGGGCGCATGCGCCCGCTCCCGCCGGGCGACCTCCCGCCGGAGCCGCGCGACCGCCATCGCCCACCAGCAGTGCGGATGGGCGAACGACTCGGGATCGAGCTCTTCGAGGCCTGCGGCGATCTCGGCGAGGCGCGCCTTGTCGTCCGCGGGCCGCTCCGCCCAGGGCGAGTACACGTACGCGCCCAGGCGGCGGACGAACTCGGTGAAGGACCGCAGCGAGGTGTTCACGATCTCGAACTGGGCCTCCTCGTCGCCCTCTCCCGGGGAGAAGAGCACGACGACGCCCTCGTTCACGTCGAGGAAGTACAGCATGTCGCCGTCGGGTCCGGTTCCGCCGAGGACCAGGGCCCGGTTGTCCTCGTTCAGCGGGAGGACGGCGAACAGCCCGAGCGGTCCGTCGGGGATGTCCGTGCAGAAGTAGCCGCCCGCGTCCCTGAGCAGCCCGGTCTCGGTGAGCAGCCGGAGGTCGGCCTCGGGGAGCCCGAGCTCGCTCCCCTGCGCGACGTCCAGGGTGACGGAGTCCTCCTCGCCTGCGGCCACGGCGTCTCCTCCAGAGAGTTGGGTTTGCGGCTTGGAAGGGACCGTAGTGACCCGCCCCCGCCGTGTCCCCGGATCGCCGACATTGATGATCTTGCGGGCCGTCAGGGGGCGGGGGCGCCGGCGACGAAGGTGCGTTCCTGCGGGGACGCCACCAGCTCCACCGTCGTGCCGGGGCGGAGGTCCTCGCCGAGGACGGCGGTGACCGCGTCGGTGAGGGCGGCGGCCAGGCCCGCGGTGATCTCGGCGGCGTCGGGGCGGTCGAAGGCGGCGGCGCGGACGCCCATGACCAGCGAGACGTTCGTGTCCACGGCCTTGCCGCCCTGGGCGAGGCGGCCGGCGGGGACGCCGGACAGGCGGATGCCCGCCAGCTCGCGGGCCCATTCGCCGTAGACGCCGACGATCGCCTCGGTCAGCGCGCCGACGAGCTCGGATTCGTGGCCGGCGAGCCTGTCTTCTGGCAGGTGGACGGTCAGATGCGGCACAGTGGTCCCCGTTCTCTTTGACCTAAAAGGCTTTAACTTCAAAGGCTTTAACTTCAAAGGTACTTGTGGAGGGTGCCGATGTCCACCGGATCGGGCGGTCCGGCCGTCGACGAGGCCGTTCGCACCCTGCTGCTGCTCATGCCGCGGATCGTCGGCCGCGCCAAGCGCCTGCCCGTCCCCCCGGCACTCCAGGGCCTCGACCTGGCGCCGCGCCATCTCGCGCTGCTGGCCCACCTGGAGTACGGCGGCCCGGCCGGTGTCAACGAACTCGCCGCGCGGCTGGAGGTCGCCCCGACGACCGTCAGCCTCATGGTGAGCGAGCTGTCGCGGCCCGGCGTCCTGGAACGCACCGCCGACCCCGCCGACCGCCGCCGCCGCATCGTCGCCATCGCCCCCGCCTTCGCGGCGCCGATCGCCGAATGGCTCTCCGGCAGCGCCTCCGCCTGGGAGCGCGTCATGCGCGGTCTCGCCCCCGCCGACCGCGCCACGGTCATCGGTGCGCTGCGCGCCTACGAGGCCGCCTTGGAACAGGCCCCCGCCGAGCGCCGGTAGCGGCTTCCCCGGCCGGCGTCAGGCGAGAGAGCGGCCGGACGGCTTGGGGCGCTTCGTCCCGGCCAGGCCGCGGTGGACGGTGCGGGCCACGCGTTCGATGGTCTCGATCCCGTAGGCCATGGACGGGGTGTCCCGCGTGAGGACCGCGATCATGTAGTCCTCGCCGTGCCCGTCGAAGCTGCCGATGCTGTGGACGCGCCAGCGCCGGTCCGGGCGCGGCAGCCAGCCGTTCTTCACGTGCCAGGTGACGCCGGCGGGACGCCCGGCGGGGGTCCCCCACCGCTGCGCCGGGACGACCTCGTGCATCAGCCTCAGCGCGTAAGCGCGGGCCCTGGCGGGCAGGAGCGCGTTCGGCGTGGTGAGCCGTTCCAGCAGTTCGATCTCGTCGTGCGCGGTGATCCGGGTGAGCCCCCAGTGGCCGCCGGGGTCCAGCCGGGTCTGCGTCATCCCGGCCTCGCCGAGGAAGCCCGCGACGCGGGCGCGCCCCACCGAGCGCCACAGCGCGGACGTCGCGCGGTTGTCCGAGCGAGTGATCATCCTGCGGGCCCGGACCCGCTCGGTCGCCGTCAGCGGGCGGCCCTCGTCGGCGGCCTGGCGCAGCAGCGCGCCGAGGACCGTGACCTTGACGACGCTCGCCGAGTCGTACCGCCGCCCGGCCCCGACCGCGCAGCGGATGCCGCGCCGTCGGTCGTACACGGCGACCGACTCGGTCCCGGCGCGGCCGCGCAGCGCCTGCCTGATCCGCGCGCCGAGCCGGTCGGCGGCCTTCGGGTGCCGCGACGACGAGCAGGGGCCGTCCGGAGCCGCGGCCCGGGCGGGCGCGGCGGCCGCCAGCAGCGCGGCGGCCAGCGCGAGCGCGGCGAGGGATCGTGCCATCCCGCCACGCTAATGATCACGAATGCCGGGGCGGGGCGTCCGATCGCCGTGCTTCGGTAAAGGACGGATCAGGGAGTGGCCAGGCGGCCGAGGAGCTCGTCGATCGCGGCGCGGATCTGCCGGTCCATGGCCCGCGCGAAGCCGGCCTCGACCGTGACCTCGGCCCCCGGGCGGAGCCGGGCGATGGTCTCGGTGAGGGCCCCGAGGTCCCGGTCGTCGACGGCCTCGTCCAGCCGCCCGACGACGTGCGTCGTGATCAGCCGGACGAACATCGCGGCGAGGCCGTCCATGCTGCGCTGGAGGTCCTGGCCGGCGGCGAGCACGGCGTCCAGCGGCACCCCGGCCCGCACCAGGGCCACCGTCGCGTCGAGCTGGCGGCGGCTCCAGTGGGTGACGCGGTCGCCGTCCACCTCGATGTGGCCGAGCGCGACGGCCCGCTCCACGGCCTCGGGGCCGACCTCGCCGGGGAACAGCGCGGCGAGCTCCTCCAGCGTCATCGTCACCGGGACCTCGTTCGACCACGGGGTCGTGACCGCCTTCTCGACGCCGAGGACGGCGCCGATGCCGCGGCCCTGCTCCCACGCGGCCAGCAGCTCGCGGATGCCCTCCAGCGTGTGCCCGCGGTCCAGCAGGTTCCCGATCATGCGGAGCCGGGCCAGGTGGTCCTCGGAGTACAGGCCGATGCGCCCCTCGCGGCGGGGCGGCGGCAGCAGCTTGCGCTCCTGGTAGTACCTCAGCGTCCGTACCGGGACCCCTGCGGCCGTGGCGAGTTCGCCGATGCGGTACTCGCGGGTCCCGTCGCCGGGACGGCCGCCCTGCTCCTGCGTCGGCTCATCGCTCACGGCGGCCAGCATAGTTCGCGGCCGGTCCCGGCCACGTCCCGTCCCGTCCCTCCAGGCCACGGAACGCAGGCGCGCCCGCGCACGTCAGATCACCCGGCGTCACCGACGCCCCCTGCAGAGAGGCGAAAGATGGTGAAGACCCGTTCCGCGGCCCTCGCGCTCGTTGGTCTGGTCGCCGCGTTCGGGCTGACCGCCTGCGGTCAGGACCGGTGGTGCGAGCACGACGCGACCGACACGAAGGTGAGCGACCGCTTCTGCAAGAACAACACTCCCGGTTACGAGTGGGAGTCGGGCGGCAAGAGCCACAAGAAGAAGTCGTCGAAACACAAGACGATCAAAAAGACCCGCCACTGAGCCGCCGTGCCCCGGCCGGCCGATCCGGCCGGGGCAAGCCGCCGAACGCGGGCGCTCTGCGTAACCGAAGCCCGGATGCCCGCGCTACTTGTGACGCACGCAGACCTTGAACTTGCCGGTCGGCCAGGTGTCGGACTTGGCTCCCCGCCAGATCGTCGCCGTGGTGCTGGCGCTCAGGCACAGGGGATACCATTCGCCCTTGGTCTTGTAGGGGTTCCAAAGCCAGGCGGCGCTGGAACTGTCCCACTTCACTTTCGTGGAACTGTTGTACTGGGTGTAGGTGTCGTCCCTTCCGTATCCCGTTGACCGTGACGCGGTCTTCACCTCACCGCAGTTGAAGGCCACGGCGAAGGCCACCGACCATGGAACGCCGCCCCCGATGGACGGCTCGGCCTTGCAGGACGAATCCCACCAGCGCTGCCTGATCTTGGCCTTGTCGACATTGACGTCCCGTCCCTCCGCGCCGCACTTCGTCCGCACCGTCAACCGCATCGTCGGCTGCTTGATCGACCGGTCGGTGTAGTCGCTCCACCGGGAGTTGCGGTCGGAGATCTTGTAGGTGACGGTGCCCCACAGCGTGACGATCATGCAGCGCTTGAGGGGCTTGGACCAGAACTTCTGCACCTGCGTGTAGGGACGCTCGTAGGTGGTTCCCGCCTTCGCGGAGGACCCCGCGGAGAGGACGGTCGACCTTGGCGGTTCGCCGGACGCGGTCGCCACCACCCCGCCCGCCACGCCGGCCGCCGCCAGCGCCATCGCTGAGAACTGGACACGCTTGCGCATGCCGACCACCTTTGATCTAGGGATGTCCGGCGCGCGGAGAAGCGCGCCTTGGAGGAGGGCCGTGGGTGAGGCCGCGGGCGTCAGCCGGGGCAGTGGAGTCGTGCTTTCCCGCTCTTCTCCTGGTGCCGGCCCCAGCTTTGAAGGACATTGCCGGCGACCTCGGTCCGGTAGGTCTCCCGGCCCGGGGACCCGTCGCACGGGATCGTCGCCTTGACCTGGATATGCGCCCCCCCACTTCCGGAGGACGTACGAACTCGGGTCAGTGGCGCAGGGCCCAGTCGCCGAGCGGTCTGCGCTTGCAGAGCGCCACTCCCAAGGTGAGGTATCCGGGCTCGTCGCAGATGATGCTGCCGTAGCCGACGACCTTGGCGGCTTGGGGCCGGGAGGGCGGTGTGCCCTGGACGTCCGAGGCGCGGTTCGCCACTCCCACGTGTCCCTGGAAGCCAGAGAGGAACGACAGGGCGGCCGTCATGGCGTTGAACGTCGCGCCGCTTGCGGCGATATCCACAACTCGTCGCCTCATCGAGCCCCGCCCCTTCACTCGTTCTTCCAGGTGAGAACACGCTAGAAAAGTCGCGTCCCGCATTTCAGGGCCCTTGGGCCCCGTCCAGGGGCGAGCCGGGCCTCAATACGAGGACCGGATCTCGGCGGGTCCGCGGGCGCGGGCGGCGGACCGGGCCGTTCGTGCGGCGGGGTCAGCACGAGTCGGTGCGGGTCCGCCGGGCGTTGATCATCATGGCGTCGGCGTCTGGGACATCGGTGCCGGCGATCGCCCGCCTGGTCGCGGCGCATGAGGACACCGTCCGGGACGAGATCCATGCCTTCAATGAGAAGGGCTTGGCCGCGCTGGGCCCTCGGTGGGCGGGAGGCCGTCCCCGCCTGATCAGTGAGGCCGACATCGAGTTCATCGCCGCGACGGCCACCGCGCGCCCGGTCACGCTCGGGCGCCCGTTCACGCACTGGAGCGTGCGCAGGCTCGCCGACCACCTGGCCGACAACACCGTCCGCCGGGTGAAGATCGGCAGGGAACGGTTGTTCGCCCCTGGGCGATGACCAGTTGTGGGGTGTGGTCCGCCGCCGTAAGGGCGGTGACCACACCCTCGCCCCTGGGCCAATCCGATCGAGGCCCAGTTCGGGCCACTACGCACCTTCGTGATGGGCAACTCCGACCACGAAGGCCACCCCGCTCTGGCCCTGCGGCTCCAGGCTTACCTGCGCTGGCGCAACGCCAACGCCCGCCACCCCGACGTCCTGGCCGCCCAACGCCGCGAACGCGCCCGCATCCGCAGCCAACGCCGGCAACGCTGGGGCCGCCCACGAGCACCGTGATCAAACCCGGCCGGCGTCCGTAGTCAGCGCACGAGCCGTTGGAGGGCCGCGCTTACTTTCGCACGCGGAAGCGGAGCGTCGTGACGGCACCCGACTGGGTGTTGCTGAAAGGTTCCAGGTCGATCCTGTCGATGCTTGGGGGCGAGAAGCGGACGCCGTCGCCGAGCAGCACCGGTAGGACGTACACCAGGATCTCGTCGACGAGCCCGCGCTGCAGGCACTGCGCGGCCACGTCGGCACCGAGGATCTCCAGGTTCTTGCCGCCCGCGGCGCTGCGTGCCGTGGCAACGGCTTCCTCAAGTCCACAGGTGAGGAACGTGACGGTAGATTCCGGCTCGGCGGGAGGCTTGTGGGTGAGAACGAACTGTGGTCCCCCGTCGTAGGCGGTGCCCTGGTCGGCCATCCGCTTGGCGACCTCGTACGTGCCCCGGCCGACGAGCATGGCGCCCGTGGCCGCCATGACCTCCGGGACGGCGTCGGCAGTCAGGTAATCGCCGATCCAGTCCATCGCGTGGCCAGGACCGGCGATGAAGCCGTCCAGCGACATCGCCCTGTTCACGACCACTTTGCCGGTGCCGAAGCCCACATCACTCATGCGTTTTCTCCACGGATTCTGGAAGCTCGAGATCGAATGCTAGTTCGACTGGAGAGGGTGAGGGCAGGAGTTACGCATCTGTGATGGCATGACGCGAACAAGGGGCACCCGGATGTGCAGGCCACCCAGCGTCGGGAACGTGCCCGGGAACGGAGTGAACGACACCGCCGGTGGGGTCGTCCTCAGTCCCGGGCTGAGTGACCAGCCCGGTGATCGTTTGTGGTCACCGCACTAGGTGACGCGCCGGGTGGTCATGGCGCGGCGCGTCCGGCGGCGGGGCGCCCGGTCCTCGTCGCGGGACGCCTCGGCGGCGAGCAGGTCGGCGAGCGTGCGGGGGAGGATGTCCTCGCGGCGGTCGGCGAACGGTGAACGCATGATCCCTCCCGGGTCAGGCGGCGGTCGTCAGGTCGGGGTAGGCCGCGCATACGGTGGTGAGCGCCCAGCGCATCCGGGCCGGGAAGGTCTCCGGGTGGTCGCCGGCCTCCTGGGCGACGGCGGCCACCCACGCGGAGATGTCTCCGCCGCAGGCCCCGAAGCGGTCGCTGATCGCGGTGCGGACCTGCTCGGCGGAGGGGCGGTCGGACTCCTGCAGCGGGGAGGCGAACAGGATCTCCGCGAGGTCGGACGCGTTCATCGAGGTGAAGCTCGGCATGGTCGACATCGGAGTGCCTTCTTCCTGCGGGAGACTTCCTCGTCACCCTTCTGCTGCTTACGACTCTGCCCCCACGGCGAATTCATCGCCATAGGGGAAAACCCCGATTCACGGTGGAGTTCACCCCCCTGGCCATCCCTGACCCGGACCCTGGGACCGGTGCGAGAAGGCGTCAGCGAGGGCTTCGCGGAAGGCGCGCACGGCCGGGTGTGAGCCGCCGCCCCGGCGGGACGCTGTGAACCGGCGCCGTGTGCGGTGCCCTCCGGCTCCATCACCCACGCGCTCTCCGCCAGATCGCGCAGGGCCGCGTCCGGCGTTCGCGGCGGCAGCGCGAGGCGGAGCTCGTCCGTGCCGAGCTCCGCGTGGTCGACGCCCGCCGCCCGCTCCTCGCGCCCGGGCACGCGGAAACGGTCGTCCTTCTGATCACGGAGGGCCGGGCCGCCAACCCCGCTTCATGACATTTCGGAAAAAGGGGGCAGCGCATCCGACCTACGCGCCGGTAACATAGCCCCATCCGCATCCGACCGGATCGGTGTGCTCTCGGCCGACGCTCCCGGTCCCGCCCGGGGACGAGCAACGAGAGGGGACGCGCGATGCAGCCCACTCTGGACCAGTTCCTCACCGACCGCCTCGACGAGATCACCGCGGAGGTCGCCGGTGAGATCGCCGAGCGCGTCCCCGCCTACACGCACCTGAGGGCGCGGGAGATCCTCGCCCTCGTCCGGGACGCGCTCTCCGCCTACACCGGCGCCCGCGAGACCGGCGCCGTGCTCGACGCGTTCCGCGCCCTCGGCGCCAGCGAGGCCCGCGCGGGGCAGGACGTCCGGCACTTCGAGTCCGCGCTGCGCACCGGCGCGCGCGTCCTCATCCGCCGGACGGCCGGCGCCGCCGCCCGCCTCTACCCGCCCACGGCCGAGTACATCACGGTCATGGAGCAGGCGTTCAGCGCCGAGGGCCGGATCGTCCAGGCCGCCGTCGAGGGCTACCGCGGCGCCGGGCGGCGCCACGGAACGCGCCGCCTCTCCACCCTCGTCTCCGACAACTAGCGCCGCCGGACGGCCCCTGTTCGCGTCGGCGAACCCGCGAGCGGCGCATCATCACCTGTCCACTGGAAGCCGTCATGCGCAAGGCCTGCCCGACAAGCCGCCGAACGCTTGCCGCCGACGCCGGGCAGGGTGAGGACGTCTGCGATGATCCCGATCTACACGACCGACACGGTGCCCATCGACGGGCAGCCGCCGGTCACGAACGCCTGGCCCGTGTGGTCGAGGGCGCCCGACATCGGGCAGGCGCTGGACGCCCTGGCCAGAATGGCGAGCGGCCGCGGCGCGCACGCCGTCATCGGCCTCCGGCCCACGGCGGTGGAGCCCGACAACCCCTACGCCGAGCGCTTCGTGCTCATGGGCGCCGCCGTCGTCCTGGGCGGTTGACCAGGTCATCCGGGGAGGGCGGCGGCGAGGTCGTCCAGGTGGCGGGAGACCGGGCCCAGGGTGAGCAGCCCGCTCTGCGCGCCGGCCGACTCGCCCGCGGCGGGGACGAGTTCGTCGTGCGCGCGCCGCATCACCGCGTGGTCGCCCACGGCGATGGCGGCCTGCGCGGTGAGGCACCACAGGGCCTCGAACAGCAGATCCCGCGGCGGCTCCGGGACGTCCCGCAGCGCCGCGGCGGCCTCGCCGGGACGTCCGCGCGCCAGCAGCACCAGGGGACGGGCCCAGGGCAGGTACGGCCCCCAGGCGGCGGGCTCGGTCTGAGCGGGCCGCCGGTGCTGGACACGCAGGCAGAGCAAGGCGAGCGGCAGCAGGCCACCCTCCAGACCGGGCATGCCGCACCCCTCCATGCGCGCGGCGGCATCCCGGTAGGCGTCCTCGGCCTCCTCGAACGACGCCTCGCCTGACGCGGCGAACCGCAGAGCCCGGTACCACGTCGTGAACACGCCGACCAGCGGACGCTCGTGCCGCTCGGCCAGGCGGTCGGCGGCGGCCGCGTGCCGGTCGGCCCCGCCGAAGTCGCCGAGCGCGCTGCGGGCCTGGAGTCGGATGAGCCGCCCGAGCACCGCGTAGTTCGACAGGTCGCTCCGCGCCGAGAGATCCACCAGCTCCGCGCCTATCCCGTCCCGGCGCGGCGCGAGGCCCGCCCGGTCGAACGCCTGCATGAACGCGCCGTTCAGCGCGAACGCCAGGAGCGCCGGATCGTCCAGCTCGCGGGCCGTCCGGACCGCCGCCCGCGCCGCCTCGCGCCCGCGGTCGCCGCGGGCACCGCGCGACTCCAGCGCGATCGTGGCCAGCAGGCGGGCCCGCGCGGCCTCGTGCCCGTTCGGCGGCAGCCCGGCGAGGGCGCGCTCCGCCGCCGCGACGACCCCGGCCGCCTGGCGCGGATCGTCCGACCGGGTCCAGATCGCCGGGACGTCGAACGCGCCGATCACCCGGGCGGTCAGCTCCGCGTCGCCCAGCTCCTCGGCCGCCGTGATCGCCGCCAGCCGCTGCTCGCGAGCCGCCTCCAGCCCTTCGGCGCCGGTCACCGCGAGGCTCCGCAGGAGGCCGACCGTCGACTCCAGCCGGGCCCGCGCGCCGGACGCCACCGTCCGGTCGTAGGCCTCGGCCGCCTGGGCCCACACACGCGACGCCGCGTCCCGTGATGGTTCCAGGCGGTCGGCTTGGCGGAGGATGTCCTCCTCTAGGCGGCGCAAGGCCGGACCGGGGTCCAACCCCAGTTCCTCGACCAGAAGACCGCGCGCCCTATGGAGGACGGCCAGTGCGTCCCCCTGGCGGCCGCTTCGGTAGAGGGCAAGGGCCAGCAGACGCCAGGCGTCCTCCCGCCAGGGATGGTCGGCGACATGCGCGTCCAGGTCCGGAACCGCCTCGGCGGCCAGGCCCTGCGCCAGCCGCGCCTCGGCCTTCCGCTCGACCGCGCGCAGCCGCAGCTCGGCCAGCCGGGACTGCTCCGCCCGCGCCCACGGCTCGTCGCCGAACTCGGCGTAGGCGGGGCCGCGCCACCAGCCCAGCGCCTCGTCCAGCGCGCCGGCCAGCTCGGCGGGCGGACGCTCCGCGGCCACGACCCGCTCGAAACGCCAGGCGTCCACGGCCTCGGGCCCGGCGCGCAGCGCGTATCCCGGGCCTTCGGTGACCAGCAGCCGGGGCGGCGTCCTCGGCGGACGGTCCGGTTCGAGGACGCGCCGCAGGGCCGCCACGAAGGTGCGGACGGCCCCGACCGCGTCCGACGGCGGATCGGCCCACAGGTCGTCGACGATCCGGGACACCGGCACCACCCGCCCGCGCGCGACGATCAGGCGGGCCAGGACGGCGCGGTGCCGCGGCCCCCTCAGGGCGATCGCGCTCCCGGACCCGTCCCAGGCGGTCACCGGCCCCAGCACCCCGAACAGGACCTCCACGCCACCACGGTATAGCGCGCTCATCGGATGCTCATCCGCGCCCGGCAGCCTGGGACGCATGCCAGCGATCAGCGATTTCGACTACCAGCGCGTCCCCGTCGCCGAGGGCGTGTCCCTCAACGCGGCGGTCGGCGGATCGGGCTCCCCGATCGTCCTGCTGCACGGATTCCCGCAGACCCACCTGATGTGGCGCCACGTCGCCCGCGACCTCGCCGCCGACCACACGGTCATCGTCCCCGACCTGCGCGGATACGGCGAGAGCGACAAACCGTCCGACGGCTACTCCAAGCGGACCATGGCCGCCGACACCGTCGCCCTCGCCCGCGCCCTCGGCCACGACCGCTTCGCCCTCGCCGGCCACGACCGCGGCGCGCTCGTCGCGTTCCGCGCCGGCCTCGACCACCCCGGCACGATCACCCACCTCGCCTGCCTCGACGTCCTGCCGACCCTGGACATGTGGGACGTCATGCACGGCGCGTCGGCCGCCGTCGGCTTCCACCTGTACCTGATGGCGCAGCCGCCCGGCCTCCCCGAGCAGCTGATCGCCGGGGCCTCCGACGCCTTCTTCGGCCATTTTCTCGACGGGTGGACGAACGACCCGTCCGCGATCCCGCCCGACGTCCGCGCCGCCTACCTGGACGCCTGCCGCGCCGCGATCCCCTCGATCGTCGCGGACTACCGCGCGTCCGCCGGCGTCGACGTCGAGCACGACAAGGCCGACCGGGACGCGGGCGCCCGCCTGCGGATGCCCGTCACCGTCCTCCAGCAGGACTGGGGCGCCGCCCTGGGCTACGACGCCGTCGCGCTGTGGGGCGCCTGGGCCGCCGACCTTCAGCACCAGACCGTCACGTGCGGCCACTTCATGGCCGAGGAGGCGCCCGCGGAGGTGGCGAAGTCCCTCCGGGCGCTCCTGGACCGATAGGCGAGACGCACGGGCGGCCCGCGCCTACCAGAAGGGAGGGCCGCCCTGCGTCGCCGCCCACACCCACAGGTAGATGATGAAGCCGGTCGCGACCAGCCCCATCAGGAGTTCCCAGTTGGGCGGCGACGCGCTCCGTCCACGCCTGCGGCTCATGGCGATCGTCCGTTCGTCCGGTGTGCCTCGTTGTGACTGACCTAGCCCGAGGCATCCCGAACAATCCCAGCAACGGGCAAACGTGTATTTGCCCGCCCCTCGTCCGACCGGCCGATCAGGTGACGCGCAGCGAACGGATCAAACTGTTGACGTCCGGCCAGAGCCGCTTGCGGGTCAGGGCCTTTGCACGCTCCCATGAGGTCGCTGCGCACCAGCTCGACCCCCGCTCGGGCAGAGCCGCCAAGGCCCCCTGCGTCACCTCGGCGCCCGCGGCTTCCCGGAGTGCGCCGGACCCCGCTGATCAGGACTTCGTGATTCAGCCGCGTCGTACGGCGGGTCCGGCGGTGAACGGGGAGGGCGAGGCGAACTCAGCGGAGGTACTTCTCGAAGCCCCTCGCCAGGGACTCGGCCATGACCTGCCGGAACGCGGCACTGGACATCCTGGCCGCATCCCCCGCGTTCTTCATGTTCCCGCATTCGATGAACACGGCCGGGACGGTGGACATGTTCAGCCCGCCGAGGTCATCACGCCGGTCGAGGCCGTCCTCGCCGAGGTAGTCGGCGTAGGGGAGGGCCGTCCCCGACCGGTAGGCGTCGCGGATCGCCGTTCCCAGCCGGGCGGACGGCGCCACGATCCCGGCGTTGCCGCCGACGGGCAGCGGCAGGATGACGTGGAACCCGTGCCTGGACGCGGCCGCCCCGTCACCGTGGATCGACAGGGCCGCGTCGGCGCGCGCGCGGTTCCCGATCGCCGCCCGCTCCGTGACGCACGGCCCCACCCCCGTGTCGCTGCCGCGCGTCAGCTTCACCGTGGCGCCCCTGGCCCGCAGCGCCTTCGCCAGCCGGTTCGAGACGTCCCAGGTGAACGCGTGCTCGGCGTAGCCGTCCGCGGTGGCGGTGCCGGCCGTGTTGCAGGCCTTGCGGCCGTTCCCGACCCACACCGGCTTGCCGATCACCTCGGGATGGGACGCGTTCCCGCCGTTGTGCCCGGGATCGATCACGATCACCTTCCCGCCGAGCCGTCCCGCCGCGGGGGAGCGGCCGCTCTCCGCGGCCGGCGGCTCGCTGCCCGTGGCGGGCCGGGCATGACAGGCGACCAGGCCCAGGCAGGCGAGACCGGCGGCCACGGGCTTCCTCACACGCTTCTCCATGGGCCGCCTCCCCCTCGACACCGGCCTCCCACCCGGATTTTTGCGCCGGCCCCCTGGCGCTAAACGGAACGGGCGGGAGGTCGTCCCTCCCGCCCGTTCCGTCCAGCGCCCGGCTCGGCTCTTCGTGAACTGGGCGATCGCGCCGAGGACCGCCGTGTCGGTGAGGTAGCCGATGTGGGTCTGGCAGGCGACGTTGTGGTTGTTCGCGCCGTCCAGCCGCGTGCTGGTGTAGGGGATGATGATGCCGTCGCATGCCGAGTACCAGGTGGCGTACTGCGTGCTGCCGGGTGTCTCGTCCCCCGCGGTGATCTGCTGGATGAACGTCGACCCGGGCAGCATCTGCCGGCACGTCTCGTAGATCGTGCAGGCACTGGCGTACGTCGTCCCGTGGTTGGCGCCCGCGATCGACGCCAGGTGCGCGACGCTCGGGTTCCCGTTCAGCACCTTCAGGTAGTACTGGCTGACCAGGCCGCCCATGGAGTGGTTGACGATGTCGACCTGGGAGGCGCCGGTCCGCGACTTCACCTGGTTCACGTACGTCGCGAGCCCCGCCGCGTTCTGCTTGTTGTCGCCGTAGGAGTTGTACTCGTAGGCGAACAACTGGTCGCCGCTGTAGCCCGCGGCGCGGAACACCGACATCGCGGTGACCCAGTTGGACGCGCTTCCGGTGTACCCGTGCATGAACACCACGGGCCGCGGCCCGGCCGCCTGCGCCGGCGCGAGACCGACTCCGAACGCCGCCAGCGCCGCGAGCGACGCGACGAGGGAACCGAGAACCCTTCTCATGGAACCTCCAGGGGTGGGACAGCCAACGACCGGAGTCTGACCCCCGCCGCCCCGGCGGGCATCGGCGAAATCACCGGCCTTCTCCGGGCCATCGTCCGGGCCTTCGCCGGGCGCCCGCCGGCCCGGCGCGCCGGGCCGCGGTCATTGCCCGCCGCTGCGCCGGAGCTGTCTCCGCGAGGTGATGCCGAGCTTCCCGAACGTCTTGCGCAGGTGCCACTCGACGGTGCGCGGGCTGATGAACAGCCGCGCCCCGCGCGAAGGCGTCCATCCCCATCTCGGTGAACGACCCGTAGGCCGTCCTGAGCTGCTCGCGGGCGGTCCGCCGGTGCCGCTCGCGGCGCAGCCACCCGCCGTACAGGAGATGGGCACGGGCCAGCTCGCCGTGGACACCCGCCCGCCCCAGGAGGTCGATCGCCTCGCGGTAGTGGCCCTCCGCCGCCGAGCCGGTGCTCAGAAGGGCCTGCGAGCGCGCGTGGACGCCCAGCGCCCAGTCCGTCCCGGCCGGAACCGTCACCTCGCTGAGCCGCCGAAGGGCCGCTGCCGCGCCCCGGCGCACCGCTCCGGGATGACGCCTCGATGTACTCCACCAGCGCCCACGGAGCGGAACCCACATCCGCCGGACGATCCTCCCCGGCGTCCGGCACGGCGGCCAGCGCCTCGGCGTCCGCCGGCTCCCCCGCGAACACGTCCACGGCGACCCGCTGGGTCAGCGCGAGCGGCAGCGCCGTGGCCTGCCCGGACTCCCGGGCGAGCCGGACATGCCGGGCGGCCGGCACGTCCCACGTCCCGAGGTCCCACAGCGCGGCGGCCATCACCCCGGCGGGCCAGAGCCAGCGCAGCCCGTCCTCGTCCGGCAGGCCGGGGCCGCGGAAGACGCGCGTCGCCTCCTCCGGGACCGGCGCGCTCGCGGCGAGGCCCTCGGTGATCCGCAACGCCATCCCGTCCAGGAGGACGTCGGCCGGCCGGCCCTCACCCTCCGGCGCGGACCGCGCGGCCCGGGCCGCCTCGGCCTCCCCGGCGCCCTCCGCCAGCGGACCCGCGAACAGCGCCGCGCTGATCGCCTCCAGGGACGTCTCGCGCTCCGGCGCCGCGTCCAGCGGGGCCAGCCGCCGGGCGGCGTCGAGCAGCAGGCGGGGAGCGCCGCGGCCCCGGTCCACGGTGAAGGCGATCTGGGCGCGCGGCAGTTGGACCTGACTCCGCCGCGCCTGATCGAGCGGGACGGCCTCCGCGACCGACAGCAACCGCAGCGCCGAATCCGGGTCCCCGGCCTGGTGGGTCGCCCGCGCGGCGGCCAGTCCGCCCCGCGCCCGCGCGAGCCGGCCGAACGCTCCAGCTCCGCCGCGATCCCCTCGTCCGGCGCCCGCGCGCCCTGCGCCGGTCTCCGAGAGCAGACCGAGAACGGCCAGACCGACGAGGAACCGATCGGGAGGAGGCCCCGAGCTCAGCCCCAGCGCCGTGTGCAGCGCCCCGCGCTGGGGATCGGGGAGCGTGCCGAGCCCCGTCCGACAGCGGTGTGCAGAGCTGGTGCAGCCCCGCGAAGGCCAACTCCGTCTCGGACGGGACACCCGTGATCCGGACCGTCCGCAGCTTGGGCGCCCGCTCGACCAGATACTCCAGCAGCGCCGTCTTCCCCACACCGGGCTCACCGTGCAGCACCAGCGCCCGGCTCTCACCGCCGCGCACGCCGTCCAGCAGCGCGTCCAGCTCCGCACACCCACCGCGTCGACCTCGAAGCACCCGGCACCCATCCGATCGGTTCCGCCCCTCCTGTCAGACCTGGTCGGACGGCCTAACGGGAGAGGCAAGATCTCTCGCTCCCGGGGCCTCCCTTTGCCGTCTTCGGGGAACCCCCAGGGACCGGGCCAGTGGCACACCCTGGTCCCCTCCAGGTCCGGTCCGGCGAGAGCGGACGTGGAGTCGAGCGGAGCCGAGCGGAGGAAACGCCCATGAGCCGACACATCCTGGAACCGGCGGCGCAGGAGTTCGCCGACGCGGCCGCCAAGCCGCCGCTGCTGCACGAGCGGGGCGTGGAGGGCGCCCGCAGGCTCCTGGACGACGTCCAGGCCGCCCCGGTCGAGATGCCCGGGATCGCGGACAAGTGGATCAACGTCCCGGCCGCGGCGGGCGACGTGCGCGTCCGCCTGGTCAGACCGCCCGGCACACCCGGCGCGCTGCCGGTCGTCCTCTACGTCCACGGCGGCGGATGGATCCTGGGCAACGCCGGCACCCACGACCGCCTCGTCCGCGAACTGTCGACCGGCGCCCGCGCCGCCGTGGCGTTCGTGGAGTACGACCGCTCACCCGAGGCCCGCTACCCGGTGGCGATCGAACAGGCCTACGCCACCGCACAGTGGATCACCGGCAACGGCCGGGCCGAAGGGCTCGACACCTCCCGGATGGCGGTCGCGGGGGACTCGGTGGGCGGCAACATGGCCGCCGCCCTGGCCATCCTGGCCAAACGACGCGGCGACGTGTCCTTCGCGCACCAGTCGCTGTACTACCCGGTCACCGACGCCGCCCAGAACACCGCCAGCTACCGCGAGTTCGCCGACGGCCCGCACCTGACCGCCAAGGCCATGGCCTGGTTCTGGGACGCCTACACCACCTCTCCCGAAGAACGCGCCGAAATCACCGCCTCACCCCTGCGCGCCACCCTGGAAGACCTGGCCGGCCTCCCGCCCGCCCTGGTCATCGTCGACGAGAACGACGTCCTGCGCGACGAAGGCGAGGCCTACGCCCGCCGCCTCACCGAAGCAGGCGTCCCCACCACCAGCGTCCGCTACAACGGCACGCTCCACGACTTCATGATGCTCAACCCCGTCCGCGACACCCACGCCACCCGGGCGGCCACCGCCCAAGCCGTCGCGGCCCTCAGAACCGCTCTGCACACCGTCTGACAGGAAAGGCAGTCCCATGAAGATCGTCGTCATCGGCGGCACCGGCCTGATCGGGTCGAAGCTGATCGCGAACCTCACCGCGCAGGGCCACGAGGCCGTCCCCGCGGCCCCGAACACCGGCGTCAACACCCTCACCGGCGAGGGCCTCGCCGACGTCCTCACCGGCGCCTCGGTCGTGATCGACGTGTCGAACTCCCCGTCCTTCGAGGACGACGCCGTCCTGCACTTCTTCGAGACCTCGACCGGCAACCTGCTCGCCGCCGAGGAGAGGGCCGGCGTCGGCCACCACGTCGCCCTGTCGATCGTGGGCGTCGAGCGCCCGCCGGAGCGCGGCTACTTCCGCGCGAAGATCGCCCAGGAGACCCTGATCGAGAAGTCGCCGATCCCCTACTCGATCGTCCACGCGACGCAGTTCTTCGAGTTCACGAAGGCCATCGCCGACGAGGGGACCACCGACGGCAAGGTCCACATGGCCCCCGTCTTCTACCAGCCCATCGCCGCCGACGACGTCGCGGACCAGGTCGCCCGCGTCGCGACCGCCTCCCCGCTGAACGGCCGGGTCGAGATCGCGGGCCCGGACCGCTACCGCATGGACGAGTTCTTCCGCGAGGCCCTGTCCATCCGGAACGACCCGCGCGAAGTCGTGGCCGACCCGGACGCCCACTACTACGGCGCTCCCCTGAAGGAAAACAGCCTCGTCCCCCTGGGCGAAGCTGTGTTGGGCAAGGTCCACTACAACACCTGGCCCGGCCGCACCCAAACCCCCAAGTAACCACTATTCAGGGCGTTGAACGCCGTCCCAGACAGCCGTTGCCCGGCCGCCCCGAACCTCGGGCGGCCGGGTCCACAACGGCCGTCGCCCCGGATCTCGCGCTCGCCGCCCAGCGGTGACTTCGAGCTCGACGAGACAGCCCTCCGCAACCTCCTGGGCGCCGTCGAGACCCTCGCAGACGTCACGAAAACCACCTCAAGGACTTCTGACAGCGGCGGGGGCTGCCTTTGGACAGCCCGAACGTGGATGGACGACGGGCGAGGCCCGAGTCACCGCGACGGCGGGAAACTGAAGACCGCCAAACCCCGAGATGTCATGCCGCCCGGGCGGGGGAGCGAAACACCTCACGGACATGCCAGGCGATGTGCTCGTCGTCCACGTCAGGGAAGGCCTTCTGCGGCGCAGTGACGGGACGTCCCGCCAGGTCGTGGACCTGAGCACGCGCGGCCACCCCGCGCCCGACATACCGCGCCGACACGATGACCCGCCGGTCGTCGGCTATGCCGAGTGCGCCCTTGTCGAAGAGCTTGTGATGCAGCGCGCACAGGCAGATGCCGTTGGTGACGTCGTCGGGACCGTCGAAAGCCCACCACCGGACGTGTGCGGCGTCCAGGCCGACCGCAGTCCCGTTCAACCAGCCGTCATAGCCGCAGAACGCGCACCGGTACTCGTAGGCGACCATGATCTGTTCACGAAAGGCGCGATCACGCCGCCGCGGGATCACCGCTCCGGCCGCCTCGACCGTCTCCAGATCGATCCCGGCGGCCGCACAGATGTCGTCGTGCAACGAGGGCTCGAAATTGACGTCCAGAATGGCACGGCACAACTGCGCCAACAGCCGCGGATCGCGACGAAGCGCGGCCGCCAACTCACCGCTCAGCCGACCACGTGCAGCCTGAGCGCGCAGGACACCGACATGAGGCCCAGGACTGGCACCGCCATCAACAGTCTGAACCTCCCACAACCCATCGCTGGTCAGGTAGTGAAAGGGATATGCGGGACTGGTCTTCCGCGGCGGCCCGAACTCCCGCAGCAGTTCGGCGAGGTGCGCCTCGACCTCGCTGTAGAACATCGGAGCATCGCCCCACCGCTGAAAATGCCCAAGCGCATACAGCAGCAGCAACGGCTTGTGCGGCGCCCGCTCCCCACCTCGCGACCACCGGCGGACCCCCGTAACCCGCTCAACCCAGTCCACCCCGGCACCCTACGGGACCTCCACCAGCAGCCACATGACCACGGTCTCCGCGAGCGCGGCACGGACCTGCGCCGGCCCGGCGGCCCTTCTAGCCGAAGAGGACGCAAGAAGCACCGGCTCACCGGGCATCAGCCGGGGACGACAACGACCCGATCGCGAGTCGTCAGTGTCCGTGCGGATACAAGAAGTCGCTCAGAGCTTCGTTTGTGATCGGTGAGTCGGAGGGCACATCGATTGCGCAGAGTATCCGCACGATCACAAACTCAAGATCTTAGGGAGCCCCCCATGGCCCGTTACGAGATCACGGTAGAGACCGGCAATGTGGAGAACGCCGGAACCGACGCCGACGTCCACATCACCCTCTACGGTTCAGTCGCCTCCGCCGGCCCCGTCAACCTCGACGACAGCAGGGACAACTTCGAGCAGGGCGCCCTCGACCACTTCACGCTGGATCTGACCGAGGTCGGACGGCTGGAGACCATCGTCATCGGCCATGACAATTCCGGGAACAAGCCCGGATGGTTCCTGAACCGGGTCACCGTCACCAAGGCCGGCGACACCGCGGAGTTCAGCGCCTACCGCTGGCTCGCCACCGACGAGAACGACGGCAGAACCGAGGTGCGCTTGACCCGCCAAAGATAACGGTCGGACCCGGTCACGCCCCGAAGCCCTGACCGTGATCCACAATCGCTCAGCCATGAGATAGCCGGCGGGAGAAGGGCCGCGCAATTCGGCCTCTTCTCCCGCCAGCATCATGACTGGTGCGAGAATCTAACAATGACCCTCCAACGCTTGCGATAGATGGCTGCGCCCCGGCAGTTCGCTTAGACGCCCTGGATCTCAACCCGCCAGAAGAATCGGATTCCGGAGAGATCTCTCGGCAGGTGAAATTTGAACCCACCGCATCTTCGTCCCGAACTCCAAATCATGGCCATTTGGGGGTCGTGCAGGTAAAGCGGATTCGCGTTAAAATCCCAGGTGGACGGCGGGTTCCGGTGTCAGGCGCTCACGGACGAGGATGACCGGTTCGCCACCGTCCACGGACAAATCACGGACGGATGATCATGGGGAGATCGCCTCGTGGGATACGCGAAGAAGCGCAAAGGCAACAATGGAAAGTACCGCTACACGGCCTGCTACGTCGACATCAAGGGCCGCCTACGGTCAGCCGGGACATACTCCAACAAAAGGGAAGCCGACAAGGCGTGGCAGCGAGCCGAGGTCGAGGTCTCCAGAGGCCGAACCGGCGATCCGGGCCGCGGAAAGCAGCGGTTCAAGGATTACGTCGAGCAAGTCTGGCTCCCGAACCACGAGGTCGAGGCCACCACCCGTGAGGGCTACACGTACGCGATCTACAAGCACATCATGCCGACGTTCGGCTCGATGCGGATGATCGACATCCTCCCCGAGCACGTCCGCGCGTGGATCACAGCCCTCAAGAACCAGGGCATGAAGCCCGTGACCATCCGCTACAACAAGATCATCCTGAGCGCCATCTTCACCACGGCGATGGACGACCAGGTCACCTTCCTCCACCCCTGCCGCGGCGTCCGCACACCCCCGGTCGTCCGCAAGCCCCTCGAGATCATCACCCCCGAGCAGTTCGACGACGTCTACAACGCCCTCCCCGAAGGCACCTTCCGCCTCCTGGCCGAAACCGAGATCGAAAGCGGCCTCCGCTGGGGCGAACTCAGCGAGCTGCGCGTGAAGGACATCAACCTCAGAACCCGCATCCTCACAGTCAGCCGCACGGTCGTCGAGCTGAACCCGAAGTTCCACCCGGAAGGCCGCCACTTCCTCGTCAAGGACTACCCGAAGGACAAGGAGTTCCGCCGCTTCAAGCTCAGCACCCAGATCGCCGAGAAGCTCGAAGAGCACATCAGGTCAGCGAACCTCGCACGAGAAGACCTGCTCTTCCAGATGCCGCCCCAGGACAAGCCACGAGCCCGCATCACCGAGATCCCAGACCCGGAGACACTCGGCCGCACGGAACCCAATGAGAAGGGCCGCACCTACAACCACGGAACCCTCAGCGGCTACACCGCCGGCCGCTGCCGCTGCGACTACTGCCGAGGCGCCTTCACCCTCTACCGAGCCGCCCGCCGCGCGAAAGGCAAGGACAACCCTCGCCCCCGCCGCGTCCGCGAAACCGACGGCCACATCCCCAACGACTGGTTCCGCCGCAGAATCTGGTACCCCGCCCTGGCCGCCGCCGGCCTCAACTTCAAGCCCACCATGCGCGACCTACGCCACGCCCATGCCTCTTGGCTCCTCAACGGCGGCGCCGACCTCCAGGTGGTCAAAGAACGCCTAGGCCACGCCTCCATAGCCACAACCGAGCGCTACCTACACACCCTCCCCGACGCCGACGAAACAGCCCTAGAAGCCCTCGCAAAGACTCGGAGTAGGTCAAGCACTCGATAGCCGCCACGGCTGTACGCCAGCGAAACTCGCGCTTTCAAAGCCACGGGTTATCGCTAGGCCTACGAGAAATGCCGCTCGCGTATGTTGATGACCCCTCAGGCCCGGTAATAGTGCGTCGCGTCGATCACGCACGCCGTGCATCAACGCACTGACATGCCGATGACCGTATGTCGATCTGAGCTACCTTTGAAAGTTGATGAGCGACCGCCGAGGAGTGTCTAGCCGACGCCTTGGCGGCGTTCGCATGGTGGGGAGGTCTAACTCGCTGTGTCTAGAATCCGGTCGGACATCTCCGCGGGAGTGCTGCCAGTGCGTTGTGCATCTTCAAAGAGTTCTCGTCCGAAGTCGACAATTAACCTTGCATGGGACCGCTTGCGCTTCATCTCCTTAGCACCAAGACACCCAATGCCACCGTCTTCGCGACGCCTTTGTGGTGCCCCAGGCGGTACCTACTCAGTGCCTTGACGTGTACCGAATGTGGCGGCGAGGATGGGAGACGGAGGGCGTAGATGACGGGGATCTGGCACGAGACTGAAAGCGGCCACCTGGTGGCGTTGGAGGCCGAGCCGTTCGAGCGAGAGCAAATCCTGCACGACAGCATCGAGCGGGGAGCGGCGATGCTTCCGCTTCCAGGCCAGCCGACATTGGTGATGCTCGGGCGGGAAGTACAGTTGGGCAATGGTTACGCCGATCTGATCGCGGTGGAGGCACAGACCGGGCGGCCAGTGGTGATCGAAGTGAAACTCGCCTCCAACGCCGACCGCAGGCAGGTCTTCACCCAGACGCTCGGCTATGCTTCCTACCTTTTCGGACTCTCCACCGAGGTGTTCGGTCAGCTCATGCAACCCCACCTGGCCAGACGCGGCTACGCTTCGATCGTCGAGGCGGTTGTTGCCGAGGTTGGTGACGGCTCGGTGGAAATCGAGTCTTTCAACGCCAATCTGGCGCAGGCGCTGGAGGAAGGGTGGTTCCGGTGTGTGGTGGTATTGGACACCGCCCCCGCCGACTTGATCGAACTCACCGGCTATCTACAGGCCGTCACCAACGACCGCCTAGACATCGACGTGGTGACCGTGACCGCCTACACCCTCCAAGGCAGCCGAGTTCTGGTGCCTCAACTCATCGAGCCCCAGCGCACAGCGGCGTCACCGGCCCCAGCGCCGAGCCGCCGTGAGGCCAGGCCGGCACCCGGGGCACAGGCTTTCACGGACAGCATCGACCAAGCTGATCCAGCGCATCATGAATTGCTGCGACGGTTGCTCGACTGGGCGCAGCACCTACAAGCCGAGGACTTGGCCACTCTCTACACCACCGTCGGAAAGGGGCGCTGGGTCCTCAATCCACGCCTCCCCGGCCAGAATCGAGGGCTGGTCACCATCTGGAACGACGGCGGCGCCTACCTCAGCCCGCAACGGTCGGTCTTCCAGGCTGAGGCTCCGCAGACACTGGCTCGTCTAGACCAACGCCTCCCGGGCGAGATTCGGCAGAACAACTATCTCACCAGCCCACTCGACCAGGGTGTTCTCGCGTTGCTCACCGACGCCTACCTCGAAGCCCGTAGAGAGGGAAGACAGACCTAACGACGCGTGGCAACATCCTCTTCTGCTGCTGGTCGTGCGCTGCTGATCGCGGTGCCCACACGGCGGGCGGCGTCAGGGTTCGGCCGGGATGTCGCTGAGGTCGAGCCGGTACCAGTCCGCGGACATGAGGATGCGCAGGTCGGGGCCGAGTCCGATGACGCGCGCGTCGCTGGGGAGTTCCTGCCTATCCGGGAGTACGCACCGGTATTACTCGGTGCCCCTCATCTGGTTGTCGGTCAGTTGGCCTGCGACCAGGCGGTCGTGGTCGACGCCGCCGGCGCCGTCCCAGCCGGTGAGTTCTCCATTGCGGATGATGGGGAAGCCCGTGTAGCAGCACGTCCAGGCCGTGTCGGCGTCGACGTTGAGCGCATAGCAGTCGCTGATCGCGCTCACGGGTTGTTCGCGTGGGAGGGGTAACGCCAGTCGACTTCCAGGTTCGGGGAGAAGCACGCGAGCCCGCAGGAGCCGTTCGGTGCCGGGGGGCGTCGGCTTCGCCCCAGTCGTAGTTGCCGTAGACGCCTTCGTCGAAGTAGCACACCCAGGCGTGGCCGGTGCTGGTGGTGAAGACGTGCTCGATGCCGTCCCCGAGCGTTTCGGCGGCTAGAGCAGTCCCGTCGGCAAAGTAGATGATCGCATTGAGAACCAAACCGTCCTGGTGATGAATGACCTGGTGAGGGGTGCGTCTTCGGCCTATCGACTGTGCCGTCCTGCCGTCGGGCCGTCGTGACCAACACGCTGCCGTCGCTGTGGACAGCAGCGTGGCAGCCGCGTGGATCAGACTTGCTTTCGGGCTCGACGCGACCTCATCTTGGACTCGGCCGCGCTGGTCACTATCGGGTCGGTCTTCTCTTGCTCAGATGCGTTCGCCGTGTTCGAGGTAGCGGGTGCTGCCGTCGCGGTGGGCGGTGTGGGCGTGGAGAAGACGGCGAGCGAGACGCGGGATGGTCAGGTCGTGGATCTGGGCGATGTCGTGGAAGTGGTAGCCGACCAGTTCGCTGGGTTCGAGGCGGATGGCATTGAGTTGGTCGGGGTTGAGGGTGCCGCCGTCGAAGAGGAAGAGGACCTTGTCGCCCTCGGCCGAGTTGGGGGCCCAGTCGGCGACCAGGAGGCGTCCGATCTCTGGGCGGATGCCTAGTTCTTCAGCGACTTCGCGCTTCGCGGCTTGGTAGGGGGTCTCGTCGCGCTCGACGTAGCCGCCAGGGATGTCGCGGTAGTCCTTGTAGGACGGGTCGACCAGCATGATGTGGTCTTGCGCGTTGAAGAACAGGACACCTGCCGCTGCTCGGGCGTGGGCGAAGGTTGCTGCCGGGTCATCGGTCACGGGTGTTGAGCGTAGGAGATCGGGCTAGATGATGCTCATTCGGCGAGCGAGATCAGCCAGGAGGCGGCTTCTCTTGCCGGTAGCAGTGCCGCGGAGCTGGTGGACGAGTTGGCGGCTCATGACGTGGGCGTGCACCTGTTCGGCAGCCCGGCGCTCAGCGGTGAGCAGTTCGCTGATGGCCTCATCGACCTTGTTACGGGCCCGGTAGGCGTTGACGACTTCAAGGCTGTGGCGGACCGAACGTTCGACAGGTAGGTGGGCGGTGATGATGCCTGGAATGAGGTCGAGCGCGGTGGGGACATCACCCAGCGCCATGGCTGCAGTGACGCGGTGGATCCGCACGTTTGTGGGGCCAAAAGCCGTCCACAGGTGGTTGGCGTCCGCGCCGAGCGCGTCGGCCATCTGCTCGGCACGTCTCAGGTAGTCCATGGCACCGGCGCGGTTGTGGGCCCGGGCAGCGGCGACGGCTCCGGGGAGTAGCAGGGTTCCGTGGATCGACAGCAGCGTAGGTGAGAGATCAGCATGTTGGTGCTGTAGGTATCGCGACGCGTGCTGGGCCATTGTCGCTGCCTCGTCGAAGCGGCCTTGGGAGTGCAGTGCGTGGATCACCGAGCGGAACAACGACCCAATGATCGTGGGGTCTGCGGTGCGTTCGGCCGCCGCCAGTCCGCGCTGAGCAGCGATCCAGGCGAGGTCGGCCTCACCGAGCTTGGTGAGCAGCATCGCGGCCGACTGGTTGGCAAGGGCGGCGAGCCGGTCGGCGCTCGGTCGCTGTTCCTCGCGGGCTTCCCGGGCGGCGAGGTGGGTCTGGGTGAGAAGTGTGGGCAGGCGGGCGAGCAGCTGTCCGTAGCGTGAATGCTGGTAAGCGGCCATCACTTCTGCCACATCGCGGCGAAGTACCTCCAGCCGGGGCGGTTCGGGCTCTGCTTCGATCGCTGCCAGCAGTGGGGACAGTTGCCGGTAGTCGGTGAGCGCAGAACGGACCGGGCTGACGTCCAAGTGGGACGGCTCACGACGCATCGACTCGGCAGGGTGTGGGTCGATGATGTCGAAGACGGAGATGCGCAGGGCATCGGCGAGTGCCCTGATGATCGAGAGTCTGTCCAAAGCTGCACGATCATTCTCGATCTTGCTGAGCCAGTCTTCCGTCCGTCCGACCAGGCCAGCCAAGACCTCTTGAGGCATGCCCCGCCGGACGCGGTGCCAGGCCACGCGCTGACCTGGCGATAGGTGCTGCAAGTGATCGGCCATCACAGCCCCCTGTCAGGCGACCCCGGAATTTCTTTCCGGGTCGCACCCCTCATGCGGTTTTAACGTCTTGGACGTCGCGCCGCAACGCGTCCGACGGGTTCGAGTCGAGGCGATATGTACGGGACGGGCCAGATGTATCAATTAATCGCAAGTCCATTCCTAGGCGGCTTCCTGGTGCTGAAGCCGGGGGAGACCCGAGGTATCAAGATTTCGCAGGCGGCCTACCGGTTACTGGCCGACGCCGAGGTGCTTCCTGATTGGCTAACGGCAGCCGCCCGAACCGCCTGGAGGATCGACCTTCGCGGGCAGCAGTCCGGCGATCACCTGCTCATCCGCTGCGAGTCGAACCACGGGTTCGGCAAGGCGACCTATGAGCTGAATCTTGGCTGCAACTACGACTGTGAGCACTGCTACCTCGGCCTCAAGACCTTCGATGGGCTGGGCTGGCCCGAGCGTGAGCGCATGCTGGAGGCAATCCGGGATGCCGGCGTCCTCTGGCTCCAGCTCACAGGTGGGGAGCCAATGGTGGATCGGCTGTTCGCCGCCGTCCACACCAAGGCCTACGAGCTGGGCATGATGGTGGAGATCTTGACCAACGGCTCCCGGCTGGCCAACCCCAAAATGCTCGACCTGCTGACGACCTACAGGCCGAGCAAGATGAGCCTGAGCGTCTATGGCGCTACAGCGCAGACCTACGACGGCCTCACCCGGAGGCCAGGCTCCTTCCGCAAGTTCATGCGCGGGCTGTCGGCGGCGCACGAGGCCGGCCTTCAACTGGATCTGAGCCTGATCATCACCAACCGCAATGCCCATGAACTCCACCTCATGCGCCAACTGGCCGAACGGTTCGGACTACGACATCGCGAGTACGCCAACATGTCCCCGACCATCCACGGCGGTGCTGAGAGCCTGCCCTCCCAGTCACCCCAGTTCCTGAGTAAGCGGGCACCCTTCACCGGCTGCGACGCCGGGTACACGTCGTTCCACGTCGACCCGTTCGGCCGGGCGAGCATCTGCAAGATCGGCCGTGACCCCAACATCGACCTGGTACGCGAGGGGCCACAAGGGCTCCAACGCCTGGGCGGCATCAGCGACAACCTGCTGCGCCGCCAGGGCGGATGCACAGGCTGCACGCTCCAGGGCACATGTGGGACGTGCATGCCGCTGGTGCAGCTCTACCGCAAAGCCAAAGCCCCGCTGGCCACCTACTGCCAGCACCAAGAGCCCCGAGAGGAGGTATCCCAGTGAGTATCACGATCGAGGTGCAGGACGGCCCCGCGACCGAGGAAGCCGTCGTCGAGATCGTCGAGGATGTCAATGACGCAGCCGAATACGCCATCGGCCTCGGCTGCGGCGACGACAACCCGTATCAATGACGACGCGTAGGGCACCGCAGCACGGCCCCTCGCCCATCCCCGCAGGCGAGGGGCCCCTCCAGTACGGTTCCGATGTGACCGAACGGCTCCCCTGGCACCAGACGCAGGCACTGATCGAGAAGCACACCGGGCTGGTGATCACTGCTCGCCCGGTCAGCGAGGGCTTCAACTCCGAGATCGCCGTGATCATCAACGACACCACGTTCGTCAAAGGGCTGCGCACCGATCACCCCCGCGCCTGGACCCAGGAACGTGAACGCCGGATCAACCCGCACATCCAGAACGTCTCGGCTCCGCTTCGATGGACGGAGATCACAGGTGGCTGGGACCTCAACGGGTTCGGCTTCATCGACGGCCGTCCCGCATCCTACGAGCCGTCCAGCCTCGACCTCGAACTCATCATCGCCATGATGGCTCACTGGCCACCCGCCCCTGACGGTGTCGAACTCAAGCGAGCTGAGCAACGCTGGTCGAGTTACAGCGACCACTCTGAGATGTTCGCCGGCGACTGGCTCTCGCACACCGACTGGTCACCCACCAACATCCTCATCGGCAGTGACAAGCGGGCATACATGCTCGATTGGGCCTGGCCCACCAGAGGGGCCCGCTGGATCGACCCTGCCTGCTGGATCGTCTGGCTCATCGCCTGCGGACACCATCCGGCGCAAGCACAGGCCTGGGCGTCCAAGATCCCGCTCTTCGTCGCCGCGCCCGTCGACGCGGTGACGGCATTCGCCAAAGCGCAGGCCGCGATGTGGGAAGACATCGGCGACCACGCACCCCACCCCGGGCTTGCCGCAGCAGCAACTCGCTGGGTCAAGCACCGAACCGCCTAACGCACCCCTCAACCCGGTGCGCCAAGAACGCTGGAAGGACACACATGGCCCTCCAGGTCCATCCCTCGACAACACTGATTCCTCCTCACCAGGAGGAAGCGGTCCTCATCGACAATGCCATGATCGACCTCGTCCGCGCCATCTGGGCGAGGCGCTGGCAAACCGCTGCCTGCTGCCAGGACACAGGTGAGGCGGTCGAAGCCGAACGCAACGCCGTAGAGCCTGTCGGCGAGCCGACGGGCAACGCTGGTTTCATCGAGTACTACCGCGGGTGGGCCTGGCTCAAGATGCCGCGCGGCGATGCGCTCGCCCTCCTCAGTGATCTGGCGACCGATGACCAGTTCCGCGAGTTCGTCACCACCCGATGGGCCCAGGGCTCCTGGCGACTCCACACGCCCGTCGTCTGGACAGGCGAGCGATTCACGACAGCCGCCTTCGTCCAGGTCTACTTCCCGTCAAATCAGATCATCGCGCTGACGAAGGCGCTCATCCCGGACGAATGATGCATCAACCGCCTGCGTGGGCGCTGGACGGCAGTGAGCGGCTCACCTTGGAGGGCTTCCTGGAGTCGCTCGGTGAAGCCTGGGCACGCACCGAGCAGCGCTTCCTCAAGTTGGAGTGCTGGCAGTCATACCTTGAGGCCGACGGCGTCCGATCGCAGGAGGCGTTCCAAGCGGGCGACGTCGCGCTGGCCCGCCACCTCCTGGAGGAGGAGGCAATGGAGGACGAGCCTCTTCGCGACGAGGTGAGGTCGCGGAACCTGAAGTTCACTCGGGTGCGGCTTCTCTCCTACCCTCTCACCGACTACCTGCACTACGAGATGATCAACTATGAGGTGCGGAGCCGGCTGGCAGAGCGCATCGAGTTCTTCGTGCCGCCGTCTCCCGTGTCCAGTTACTTCGACTTCCTCTGTTCGACTCCCACACCGCCCTCATCCACGACTACGGGCCCGGGCCCATCGGCTACCAGACCGGCGGCTGGCTCACCCACGCCCCAAAGACACTGCACGCCTTGGCGGAGATCGTCACCGACTTGCGCATCCACGGCGAGCAGGCGTGGCCGCTGGACGGAATCCCGGATCGACCCCGCGCTTAACTTGGCGGTGCCAAGCCAGACGGCATGAGGCTCCCGTCCCATGAGTCATGCGGTCTTCGCGGGCTCCGCGTCGCCGTCGAGCTCCCCGAGTCCCGGCTGATGCTGTAGCGAGGGCCCCATAAAGGACGGCCCCGATACCTTCGGCGGCCTCTCGCGATGCCTTCGATACGCGTCTCTTGGCGCGCAGCCAGCTGCTCAGCCTCAGAGGTTGTAATGACCTCGACGAATCTCCTCGACTAGCTGCGAGAAAGCCGAACGCGTCATCGTCAAGTTGTCGCCGGCAGGGCGCTTGGAGTCGCGCACGGCGACGAAGGCCGCCGTGGCGGCCAGTTCAACGCACTCGTTGCCCGTAGCGGTGCTCTTGGAAGCCTTGCGCCACTTGACAGTCGAAGGGCCTGTGGAGGGGGTCATGAGGTCAGGGTATCTACAGCTCTTCGGCGATCGCGGTGATGAACGCTGCGCTCTGGCCCTCGTTGAGAGAAGCGTCCCAGACGGCTTCGAAGGCGGCGTTGCATCGAACCACGTGGTCAGCACCTTCGATATAGACGTTGCCGTAGATGCCCTCGGAGTAGCCGATGTCGGGGTCCATCGGGTCGGAGTAGCCGAGGATGACGAAAGAACCTTCGACGCCAGCACGAGCACCGACCGCGTACGGCAGAGCGCGAAGGTCCACGTTCGGTCGCTGGGCTACACGGGTGAGCTCGATGAGCTGGTCACGCATCACCTTGGGGCCACCGATGAGTTGCCGGAGCGCCGATTCGGCGAGAACAGCCTTGAGCATGGGCGCGTCTGGTCGGCTGAGCAATGTCCTGCGCGCCATGCGAGCGTGGAGCCGCTTGTTCACCTCGTCCGGGGCGTTCGGAACGCCGGCGGAGATGATGGCCCGTGCGTAGTCCTCCGTCTGAAGCAGGCCAGGGACGAGCTGTACGTGGTAGGTGCGAATCTCTGATGCTTCATCCTCCAAACTGACGTATCCACCGGTGAACACCCCGGAGTAGGCAGTCCACCATCCGCGGCGTCCCGCGTCCCGCGCCAGCTGGACGAGGGCGGCGTGCACCCCGTCTTCGGCCCCATAGAGGTCGAGGATGCGCCCCACATCCGCCGCTGTGGCCCTGGTCTTTCCGGCCTCGATCCGGCCGATCTTGAACCGATTCCAGCCCAAGGCTGCCGCCGCTTGGTCGAGCGTCATCTCGGCGCGTTCGCGGTGGGCTCTGAGTTCGCGGGCCAGCCTGCGACCGCGAGCGGTCAGGCTGTGGGGTACCGGTGCCATGACTTCAGTGTGCCGGAAATCGGTCGCTCTGTGCACTGTTTTGACCACACAAAGCTAAAAAGATCATGCACAGTGCATTGACGGTCAGCTCAGAGCGTGGTCAGATGCTGGTAAGTGAGCAGCAAGAACGCGAACTCGAGCGGAACACCGCACGCAAAAGACAGCCGCGCGGCCAGCCTACGGATTGGAGCCCCTGGCCGGCCGCGCGGCCTTCATCCCCCGTGACGGGAGACCAGATGAGAATAGCCCCGAGCGGAATCACGCCCTCCTATCCCCAGAGCCGAACTGGCTCCTTGCATGCCGTCGGGACGCGTCCCGACGAGGCACCCACGATGGCCGACGCAGACACAGTCAGAGCCATACGCGACACCGCAGCTTCTCGGAGTAGCGCCCATGAGCTAAGCGGACGACGCACGCCACCACAAGGGATCGACCAGTTGTGGTGCATCGATGCCTCCGGCCGTGAAGAGGCCATTCCACTGGTACGCCGCTGGGTTCGTTTGCTGCTCGCCGACCAACCCGAACTGGCCGGGGCATTCGAGCTGATCGTCAGCGAGTACGGCACCAACGCGCTCTGGCACTCGGCCAGTGGCGTGCCCGGCGGCCGGATCAGGGTGGAACTCCTCATCAGCAGCCGACGAACCCTCCTCACGGTGGTGGACGACGGCCCCACCTCCGCCCGAAAGGACAAGGAAGTCGATCCTGCCGAGCACGGACGCGGCTTGCTTCTGGCTGACGCGTACGCCGACGAGACCGGCCAGGCTGACCGCGCCGACGGCCACGCCGCCTGGGCCCTGATCAACCACTGAGACCAGGACGCGCGCTTCACCCCCTGGTGCGCGTCCTTCGCCGACCGTCCTGGTCGGCAGTCGTGCGGCCGGTGGATTGTCCCCCCGGAATCCACCGGCCGCACGACACCCCATCCATGCGTCGCTGGCCACCCAGCACTTGACGAGCGCGCTCGTCGTGTTCGCCTTGGAGGTGACGTTGTGTCTTTCTCTGAGTCCGCCGCCGGTACTGGCAGCAGCCCTGGCCCGGCTGCCGCTCCGTGGGACCATGGCCCGGCACTAGAATTGGATCTTGACCAGGTGGTGGAAGCTCTGCGGCGCCGCTACCCCGGCCTGTGTATCTATTGGGGCGAGTACACCGGTTCCCTCTGGGCCTTACTACCTGATCACTTGGTCGAGACGAAGAGCGCCAGTAATCTCGCTCGACGCATCGACACGCTCCTGGAGCGCCCCACGCGCCGGAGCATAAGAAGCCCCCATATCCAGCGCGATGTACCATCCACTCGGGCACCCGACGGCATCTGGGACACGTCGGAGGCGAAGGCGCCCACCGCAGGAGGGCAAATCTGGGTTGCCAATCCGATGCCGCGCCGACTGCATAGCAGCCTCCTTCGCTGGCTCCATGTTTCTTGGCGCCGAATCTTGGCTCTTGCTAATGGAGAGAGTAGCCGCATGGGGCATCGACGTAGGCCGCGGCGCTGGTTGGCAGGACCAGCGCTCAAAACTCCGCGATACGAACCCTCTTATATCGATGGGCTAGAAGCCGGCGTCTGACCCGCGCGTCTCAATCGGCAGGCGCCCGACACTATGATCTGAACCCATTGCCATCGACGATTCACGCCAAGTTGATCGAATGTCTGCAATCGCACTAATTCGCGCTGCCGGTCTAACGCTGGAGATGCGCCTTGTCCAGTTCTTTCTGGAAAGGTACCTCAAGTCTAGAGAGTTTCAACAGGCACGAGTTTGCTTAGTTCATCCGCGCTGACCGGGTACTTTGTTTTCATAAGATCCGAATATGAGCGGAGCGCCCTGGCGATCTGAGCCTTGGATCGAGGGGCTAGATGCACCGTCAGGAGATCGTACAGCAGCTGGGTGTAGTCCTTTCCGCTCGCCATCTTTCCTTGTTGGCGACCTTCCGGAGTGTCTATCCACATCGCACAAAATGGCGCTTCTGACATCTTCCAGGTAAGGCTCGCCAGGCGCTTCATCAACTCCTCCCAGGTCATCGTCTCCTGTTCGAGGATGTGTCGTACCACTCGAGCCACCTGCACCTGCACCGCTGGACGCATGAACGGATGACCCGCCCCCTCCCGCCCCTTGGGGGCTCGTACGTCTTTGGGGGACTGCGCTGCCAAGTAGCGGCGCTGTAGATCCCCACAGGCCTCCAGCAGACTCTGAATTCGACCAGAGAGAACTTCGTAACTCTGGTCGAGGAGCTCATCATCAGCTCGCTGGTTCGACGCGTTCAACGTGCAGGGGAGGTCAAAGCCGATCTCCTTGACGATGTCATAAACGACACCGATAGCGCTCCAAGCTGGGCTGGATGAAGGGATTGACCGGCCTGCCAGGACAAGCTCACCTTCATCACCGACTTTGCTAAACACCAGTACCGTCTTGTCGCGGCTGATAAATTCGTGCTCATCGAGTAGCTGTCGGGTGAGGATAGCGAAGCTGTCATCCTCGTCGAGGGCGATGTTCTCCTGCAGATTGGTGCTCTTGGCGTTGCGATTTATGTTGGTGAACAGTCTCCGTGTGCGGCGCCGCCCTTGGGGAGTGTTGAAATGGGGCACTACGATGACGTTGATGTCTTCACTGCCCAGGTCGGGGTTTCGTTTGACGGCGTCCTTGATTGCCTTAAGGCGGTGCTGCCCATCCAACGCGAAGAACTGCTGGGTGCCATCAAAGGTGAGCACGCCGAAGTTGCGATCCAGGCCAGAGAGAATAGCTTCATTCTCTGCGTCCATTGCGACTTCGAGGTAGTTCGGGTTGCCGCCCCATACCGCGACAATGATGGCGCCGAGAAAGCGGTTTTCGTTTGTGAGTAGGTATTCAGTGATCTGAGCCGTGCGTGTACCGACGCCTCGTTGAATCATGGTTCCTAGGTCCTGATTTCCTCCCAATTCATGGGCGAAGCTGATCTCGCGAGCGACTTGCGCGTAGCTCATAAGGCAGGAAAAGTAGGTCCAGTTTCCAACCTGAGCCTTGAATGCGGGTACGAAAGTCTTGGAGGTCATCTAAAATCCTCTCGTGTAGCTGTTGCGATTAGCTGGCATCCCACAGCACGGGTTGGGGATTGGTCTTCAGTCGAGCACGCAATCTAGGGCGGCTATGACTATTTAGTGGTGGGTTGTAGAGAGTGATAAGTCTCTCTTCAAGGTTCCTAATCACGGAACGATCTTCGACCGTTGCAAACCAAAATTCGAGAGGTCGAAGAGCGAGGTAGTAAGTAAGACGATCGGACCTTGCGGTCGGCGGCCCCTCTGTCCAGAGGCGCTCGGGATTGCCGCGCAGGTGCTTCTTATAGTCCTTGAACCTGTTACGGAGCGTATTACCGCGCTGGCCTGCGCCGCCGGCCTGGCCGATGTATAGGACCTGATAAAAGCTCGTCTGCGACTCGTCGGCCATCCTCAATCGGATCGCCGGGCGCCACACGAACATGTAGAGCCCCGCCTCGTGAGGGAGGGAATCGGTGAGGCTCTCGACCGCCATGGCGCGTTCCCATGGGGAGGCAAGCTCGGTCAGGTCGTCCTGTAAGACCTTGTGTGCCGGGATATCAAGCATCATGGCTATGCCGAGCTGAAGGTTCAGAGCAGGGCTTGCCTCGGCACGATGTCGGATGACAGAGCGTTCGTGCGCGTTGGTTGATGCCATACCTCAGGGCACTCCGGCGACGGTGGCGGTAGTGGTGCCATCTTTACACGAAGTGCTGAGTCTTGATGCGAAAAGTCCACATTAGGCCTTGCTGGTGCTAGCTGATCACCAGCAAGGCCCGGCAACGGCGTGGAGCCGCGGTTAGAGATGGCAGACTGAGCAGCCGGCTTCGTCGTCGTCGGTATCGAGTGCTTCCGAGAGGACTTCCAAAAGCGGACGGTTCGGCTTGATCCGCTTGGCGGCGCGGGCCATGGCCGCCTCGTGCCTGGACTGGATCTCCTGACGGCGGTCGATCAGTTCATGCAACGACTCGCCCTGGGACCAGGTGTACTTGCGTCCCTGCATGGCGGTCTCCTGATAGCGGACCTTCTCTTCATAGGCCACTGCCCTGTCGAACAGCTCGGGGTGACGCTCCTTGAGGCCTACCCACTCGTGTTTGCGCTGGAAGAAGCAGAAGTAGCAGCCGGATCGGGTGCGCCATTCGTAGTAGGCGGGCAGCCCGACACCTGCCTCGTCGAGGATGCGCATGACACCGTCTTTGTCGATCCCGTCATCCCGGAACGGGAAGATGGCCTGGATGTTGGGCTTGGTGCTGACGTAGCCGAGCCGGTTCTCATCTGCACGGATAGCGACGTAGGAGATGACCTCGTCGTCGCCAACCCATTCTTCCAGGGGCTTGATCTTCAGGTTCTTGGTGCACCAGCGCATCTGGGGCGAGGGGAGCGTGCCTTGGTAGACCTCCATCCAGTGGTCGAAGTCACGGTCGGCGTTGAGCCGAACGATGGGCTTGCCCAGAGCCGCTTCCAGACGGTTGAGGTACTCGTAGGTCTCCGGCAGCTCCGCACCGGTATCACAGAAGAAGTACTCCATGTCAGGGGCTCGGTCGCGCATGTAGATGGCGAGTGCGGAGGAGTCCTTTCCACCAGAGATGCCCAACACGTGCCGGACCTGTCGTTTGGTGCCGGTGTTACCCGTCATGGTCACTGGCTCCTCTCTTGCCGCGAGGGGTTGTCGGCTCGGCTATCCGCTCGGTGAGGGCGGCGAGCAGGATGCGCGCGCCGTCCTCACCGAGTGAGCTTTCAGCTTCTCGCAAGACTCGGACAGTCAGGGCGTCTACATCCTTTCTGACTATCGCTGGAATGTAGAGGAGGGTGCGGCGCTCTTCGCCATCGCTGCTGGTCAGTGTCAGGAGGCGTGTCTCCAGCGCACCTTCTTGGGGTCCGACGGACGAGCGGTTCTGATGCAGGTGGCTCACGCGGTCGAGGGCAGAGGCCATCTCCTGGACACGCTGCGGAAACATGGCAACATCCTTGTCAGACCAGTCTCCCAGTGCAGAGTTGGCCAGCCGTACGAGCAGCGGGTCGAGCCAGTCCTCGTCCGGCAAAGTCTCGTTGAGTGCGATGGCCACGAAGCCCCGGAGTTCCGTGCCTAGGGCGACGTCTGTGAACCCGCGCAAGCGGGCGGCGAGACCCTCACGCAACTCCGGCAACGTTGCGGGGAGGCGGAACTCGGCAGCTAGGGTCTGAATGACCTCGTCGCGAAGTGCACGGTCGATGCCGGAGATCTCGTCGACCGCAGTGGCCAGCCTGTCGGCGTACCCCTTATTGCCCCTCGTGCTCCGTTTCGCGTCAGCGGCGATCGGTTCCAGACCGAGAGCTTCGGGAAGAGTGACGAAGAGCAAGTCGTCAGGGTCGCGGGCTTCCTGGAGGGCGGAGCGCACGGCAAGAGCGTCAGGACTGAGTCGCCGCGTCCGTCGTGCGTACGGCGAAAGTGTCATGACCCGTTCGAGCAAGTTCCGGACGACGGCGAGCAGGGCCGGATTACGCAAGGCCTGGGACGGCGGGGTTTCCACGCCGAGAACCAGGGACAGGTCCTTGAGGACTGTCCGCCGCAGGCCTTGCCCACCTGGAGTGAACTTCACAGCAAAACGATGCGGTGCCTTGATCATCCGCTCTACAACGTCGGAGGACAGGCGAGGGAGGTAAGAACCCTCTTCAAAGAGAGCAACGTCCTCGTTGCGCACGATGAGCGCTGTGACAACCAGGAGTGGGACCGTACCGGCCTTGACGCCGTAGGGCGGGATCATCACGGCGCGGAAAATCTGGTCCAGGCCTGTGCGGGCCCGGGCACCGGCGAGAGCATCCTCCAAAGCGTTCCACACAGGTTGGGCGTGTCGATGCTCAGCCCCTGGGCGGGAGAACCCGTACTCGAGGAGGGAGGTCGGTGACTCGCCCTGCGGAAGATCCCTTTTCTCCCGGTGCAGACCCATGTACGCCAGTGCCCCGCTGTACATGGCTCGCTCGGCGGGGTACTTCTGGATGTCCAGATGTTTATGACGTGATTTGAGTAGCATCGCCGTGAGTAGTTCCCGGCGCGCTTTTGCTGCCTGGCTCGTTAGCTCGTGGCGACCGAGCATTTCGTTACGGATATGCGGTGAAGCGTGGAAGACACGGTCACATGCGATCGAGGCAAGCCCGCTCAAACTACGACTTTCGATCACCTCGCCGTCTTCTTGAGAGACCGAGGCACCGGAATGCCAGAGATACCAGGTAGCGCGTTGGGTCTGAGGATAGAACGCCGTGTCGAGAAGTCCCATCAGTTCCGCTTTGGCCGCGGTGGCGCGTTCTCTGATCTCCTGCCGTGCCACAGGATCCAGGAGCTTGTCCAGCAGGAGCTCTTGGAGGGCGACGAAGTAGGACGCGACACGAAGTACCAGGTCGGGCTCCTGGGTAACGCCGAGGACCACGGGGAGAGTGGTCTCGACCGTTGGACGATTCTCAAGCATCCCGAGGTGGAAAATCAGGAGCCCGTCGGCGTGATCGCTGAGCTCGTCGGGGCCGATGAGCATTTCGGTGTCCGGGCCCGTGACACGAACGAATAGTGCGCGGAGCATACCCGTTACCTGACTGTGCCTTCCGGCGGCTACGGCAAGGGGCAGGTGCTCTCCCAGCTTACTGATTACTGCGGGTGCGTCGAGGTGGCTAGTGACCTCCTCGAGACGCGCGTCAATGTCGACATCGCTGCCCCGCCAGATCCGGAATTCTCCGTTGAAGCGCCGGTGCACCACAAGGCCTCGATCGACCAGGCTCTGCAGCTGAGTCTCGAGCTCACTGAAAGCATGGGCGTCAGGTTCTTCGCTAGGCTCGTGGAGGGCGAAGTGAACCAATCCGGCGGTCGCCCGCAGCGCACCGTCGGAGTCGATTAGGTTCAGTATGCCGATAGTGCGTAGGAGTTCCTGGTCGGCTGGAGACAGCCCGTTGGCTTCGTTGATACGGGAGTCGATCTCGATCCAACGGCTTGCGTTGGTGGAGGCGAGAAGGGACGTGCGGCCTGCGGCGATAAAGAAGTCGTACAGTTGCGCGATCTTGATGGTGGCCGCGCGGTCCGGCTTCTCATGCGAATGCATGGCCAGCGAACGGCGGACAGTGTGAGGCTCATCGCTGTTGAGGAAGTTGGTGAGACTGCGGTCGTGCTGGCCGATCTGGGCGGCGAGGTATGGAGCGGCGACAACTGTGAGGGGATGCAGAGGGTACAGGTCCTCAAAGTGGTTCGCGGTGAGGTCGACGATAGTGTTGAGACCCTGCTCTCGCCAAGCCGTTGCGGCCGCCCTAGCCTGGTTGCGGATCAGTGCGCTGTTGGGCTGAGAGACGTCGCCATGGCTGATTCGCTGTCGCATGAGCTCCACAGCGTCGCCGAGGTGGGGGACAAACGTGATGTCCTCGAACCGGCCCTGGATCTTCGCCCACTCGCGGGTCTGCAGCTCACTGGATCTCACTGCATAGTCCATGAAGGACATGTGCTGCAGAGTCATCATGAACAGTCGCAGGCCTCGCCGGCCCGCGCTCATCTCTGCCAGTTCCTGCAGTAGGAACAGATCGTCCCTGGCTGAGGCGAACTCGCTGTGCCCAGCTAGATGCTCAAGGGTCTTGCCGAATTCGTCAATCACCAGCAAGACGGGTTGCTGCTCACACAGGGTGTTGACCGCGTGCAGGATGTGCTTGGGCGTAGCGCCGGCCTCGGCGCACACAGCCAGAGCCTCATGGACGTCTTCGGGCACGTGCTGACCCCAGCGCCTTCGGGCAGCAGTGTGCAACGCCCGTGACAAGGTGGCAACGAGTGGCTCCCTACGTGCGGTCGCCACGGCCCCCAAGAAACCAGCCTCGCCTGCCAGCGCGTCCCGGTGAGACTTCAGACGCTGGGCGAGATTGTTGCTCGTCCCATCCAGAACCGTCTCAGCCTGGGCACGGCGGTGGACATCGCCGCCGAGAAGCGCATCGATAATGTTGGCGAGGGTGGACTTGCCCGAGCCGTAAGGACCCGTGAAGGACCACGACCGGGTACGGCCTAGGTCGCCTAGGGCACTTGTGAGTCGCTCTAGTGCGTCAATGGCGCGAGCCCCGATGTAAGGAGAGTGAAGTTCATCCTCAACGTCGCGCTCCAGATTGGTCGACCGCATCCGGGACCCGACGAGCGCGATCCCTTGGGGAAACTGCGGCTCTCCTGGAGGGTTGGAGGGGGCTTCGTGCTGTGCAGGGGCCGCGCTGGTCACGCGTTCTCCTCAACGTTGATGGACAGTTGCGGGTCCTGCGCCCTGCGACCGAGCTCGCGTTGCTCTGCATCGGCGAGTTGCGGGTATTTCTGGTTCCACTCGCCACGTGTCGGGAAGCCTGGAGTTCTGCGGACATGGTCGTACTGCTCGTCTAGAATGTCCCAGGCCATGGTAGAAGGATCGGCCGAGTACGACAGGCGGCGCTGTCCCACGGCTTCAGTTATCTGTAGCTCTGGATGGTCGCCAGCAACCTGTTCCAGTGCAGCTGCGATGACTGGTTCCCGTATCCGGAACGCACGGCCAGGGGAACCTGCCTCGTTCGCCAGACGCGCCAGGGAGACCGATGTACCCCCGCTGTGCATGGCCGCGGCATAGTCCAAACAGGCGTACGTGATGACTCTTGCCGGGAGCGACGTGCGGGCGCCGGAAGTGAATTGCCACTCCGGGCTGCCTCGTTGCCCGACTTGTTCCAGCAACCCCAACTCTCGGAACGGACAGGCAAGCAGGTCCTCAAGGGCGCCAGGGGCCCCCGCCTTGCGTTGGGCGGGAACATACATCTTGGATAGACAGTCGACATCCTTGGCGATCGAGGATTCAACCGGCGCCTCGGGGAACGAAAGATTCACGTGGCGTACGATGAGCTGGGTCAAATCTGGTGCGGTGAACCGGGATGACGGCGCAAGGTGGAACGCCACGTACCACGAAGGGGCCCAGCATTTTGCTCCAGGACGAGAACTGAGCAGCCACCAGTGCAGCAGCCAAAGGCTTCCTGGTTCTTCGAGATAAGGGTCGGCTCCGTCCTCGTCAAGTAGCCAACGCGCTTCCCACGTTGGATAGGCGTACATCGCGCGAGACGCCGACTCCTCGCGACTTCGGGCCTCGCGGGTCAGCTTGAATGCCCGCGACCAGTACCTCATGGCGTTCACCATGTTCTTGCCGACCCCCAGCATCACAGGGGCGTCTTCGGCGAGGAACACCTCGGGATTGTCCTTCACTTGCATATATGCTTTATGAAGCCATCCAAAGCGCGGCGCGAAAGTCTCGTGCCGTGCGAACTGAAAGAGGGCTACGTCGGCGAGCCGATTGTCTGACATGCAAAGAATCTCCGCGTCCGTTCGGGGTTATTCAGGCAGTGGTGGGTCAAACTGGCCCAGAAAGAGCAGACCGCACCTTGCGTACCGCACGAGTCGTAGAGGACACGGCTTGAGCTACATCACGGCTGGTACTGCCGGGACCCAAGGAAAATCTCACAGTCGACTCGGCCTGCTCCCTGGTGCGTCCCATCGCCAACAGCACGTGACTAGGCCCCGGTGCACCAGACGAGCAGGCACTCCCCTCAGAGGCCGCGACGTCGGGCATGGTGGCCAGCACGGCATCAGCGGGCGTCCCTGTAAAGGTGATGCTCGTAACGCTCGGAAGCCGGCGGGCAGTGGCCCCATTGATTCGGCAGTCGTCAATCTGCTCGACAAGGGCGGTCTCCAATGCATCACGCAGCTTCGCGACGTGTGCACTCTCAACAGCCATGCCTTGGCGTGCCGCTTCGGCGGCTGCTCCAGCACCCGCGATCCCAGGAACGTTCAAGGTCCCGGCCCGCCAGCCGCGCTCTTGCCCCCCGCCGTAGATAAGCGGACGGTAGGGCAAAGGAACGCTGCGCCGGACAAAAAGGGCACCCACCCCTTGCGGTCCGCCGAACTTATGGGCTGACAGCGACAACAGGTCGACTTCGAGGGCTGCAAGGTCGATTGGCAGGCGGCCGACCATCTGTGTCGCATCGGTATGCACGAACGCCCCAGCCGCGTGGGCCGCCTTCACTATCGGTACCAGGTCGTTAAGGACGCCCGTCTCATTATTGGCAGCCATCAGCGATACGACCGCTACTCCACCTTTGGCCAGAGTGTTAAGATAAGCCTCTAAGTCCAGAACGCCCTCGCTGTCGACCGGCACCAGACGCAGCGCGTCGGACTCCTGATTAGTGAGGCTCTTAGCCGTCTCCAGCACGGCTGGGTGCTCAACCGTGCTCGTAATGAGGGCACCTCCTGCGCTGCACGCTGCGCGCAGTGCAAGATTGTTCGCCTCAGTGGCCCCTGAGGTAAAGATGATCTCACCGGGTGAGCAGTTGAGCAGGTCAGCAAGCTGACGCCGCGCGCCCGCTACGCGTTCGGCTGCGCCGTGCCCTGCACGGTGCGCGCTTGAAGCGTTGCCTCCCACTCGCATCGCGTCAAGTACCGCCTGCATCGCCTGAGGGCGGATGGGGGCAGTAGCGTTGTAGTCCAGGTACGCCAGAAGCGGGTTGCCTACCGAGTCAACCATGTCTCCACCTCCGCTAGACGCCCGCCTCCTGCAAAGCTGGTGATGATTCCGCAGCTCGGGATCGCTTCCACCAGCTCTCATGCGTGATCCTAGCCTGCCCAACCAACTCCGGTGCAGATTCCACAAGTTTGCCCACTTCAGGCGAAGGGTGCGGCTTGCATCAGGGATGTGGAGCCGATTAGCTCACCGCCCCACGGGTGAATGACGCAGGCTAGCTCTGACCGTCCAAACGTGGATCCCGCGCGGTGGCGTGCATCTGGCCAGCAAGGAAGCGGGGGTCGAGCCTGATCCGCGTCGCATGGGGGCCCCGGCCATGCATCCTCGAGGAACGAACGGGTCCATCACCGTGGTGCGCTGCAACGATGCCTGCTGCCGGTCCGATAGTTCGCAGTGCGGGTCGGCTGTGGAATCGGACTTCCTGCGAGGTCGTTCTGGATACTGGAGTCACGGACCCTTATGTGCAGCGAGTAAAGCGTCGGTTTCATCAAACTGCAACTCGGGGGCGACAAGGGGGTGGCGACTCCGGTTCGAGGATGTCGTCCTCGTGTATCGACAGAGCACTACAGGTTTCATCTTGGATCTATGTGCCCGGATACCCGGTTCTGGCGAGCTTTGGCCACATCCTGCCGTGTCATCTGACGAGCGGATTGTCACGTCCTGCTGCGGACTGTCACTGTAAGGGTTAAAGTCGGACCACGTGCCCGGTCGCCGTTGTCTGGCGAGCCTGGGGAGTGAGGGCGAGGAGCAGGATTGCAAGTTGCTTCGGTGAGTGAGGCGCGTGGCCCACGAGCAGGGCTGACGCAGCGGTGAGCGACTCCCCAGGCCTATCCTTTCGAGCCCTCCTTGATACGGCCCCCCTGACTTACGTGCGACGGCAGCTCGGCGAGCATGCATGCGAACTGCTGGACCTGTTGCATGGCGAATACCGCGAAGATGTACTTCGCGGCGTCGCGGCGTCATCCGTATCCGTGGACCGTCTGATCGGAGACGCCAGTGAACGCGCGCAGCTGTTGGATCTTCTCCCTCAACCCAAGCGGGCGGAGCTCGCCGAACGGCTTGGCAGTGACGGCTCTGCCGAGCCTACGTCCTACCTTGCATCGCTGGGATGGACGCCAGATCAGCGTCGCACGCTCCTGGGCTTCCTCGGCCTGATCGTCGACCGGGCTCCTGAGCCTCCCGTATCGTTCCGGCGGTCCAGCACTGCGACCTATCCGCTGTTCCCACATCAGCGACTCGCTGCCAGCAAGGTCCGGCGCCTGTTGTACAGCGGTGAGCGCAAAACCGTGCTACATCTCCCAACGGGTGTAGGCAAGACCCGTACCGCAATGAACGTTATCTGTGATCACTTGCGGCATTCCGAGCCTTGCGTTGTGGTCTGGCTGGCTCGAGGACGGGAACTGCTGGAACAGGCCGCCCTGGAGTTTGAGCGCGCATGGAATGCCCTTGGTAACCGCCAGGTCAACGTGCGACGTATGTGGGGTGAGGCGCCGGCCGACATAGACGGGCTAACCGATGGGCTCGTGGTCCTTGGCCTCGACAAGGCGACGGCTGCAGCCAAGGACGATCCAACGTTCCTGGATCGCCTCGCCCTCCATACCAGTCTAACTGTGTTCGATGAGGCTCACCAGGTCGTCGCCCCTACTTACCGCAGGACGGTCGATGCTCTCACGCTCCGCAGCGACTCAAGCCTGCTAGGACTGACGGCGACACCGGGCCGGACTTGGAAGGACATTTCTGAAGACGAGCGCCTAGCTGACTATTTTGCTCGCCAGAAGGTAATGCTGGAGATTGACGGCTACGACAACCCCGTCACTGCTCTGATTGAACAAGAATACTTGGCTCGCCCCGTATTTCGAACTGTCGCTGCAGACTCGGGTATAAAGCTCGGCGCTCGGGATAAGAGAATTCTTGCGACCTCTTTCGATCTTCCCGATCACCTTATTGCGCGGCTTAGTGAAAATGCGCAATGGAATCTGCAGGTTGTACGCACAATATTGGACTTGAGTGAACAACATCGCCGGGTCCTGGTCTTCGCCGCTTCCGTATCGCACAGTAAGTTGATTGTTGCGGTCCTTTCGATGTTCGGCCTTAATGCAGACCAGATCAGTGCCGAATCATCCGTACGCCACCGCGATCACGTGATCAAGAGGTTTAAATCTCCGGGGGCGCAGCCGATGGTTCTCTCCAACTACGGCGTGCTGACAACAGGCTTCGACGCTCCGGCAGCAAGCGCTGCCGTCATCGCGCGACCTACGCGCTCACTGGTTCTTTACAGCCAGATGGTCGGCCGCGTCATCCGGGGTCCCAAGGCCAGCGGCACGCCCACGTGCGAAGTCGTTACGGTCGTAGATCCAGTATTGCCCGGCTTTGGAGATGTGGCTGAGGCATTCACGAACTGGGAGGATGTGTGGGGAGAACGATGAAGTCCAGGTACTCGATCGTCACCTCTGACCTGACAGTTAAGGCCTTGCAGGACAGTGGATATAAATCGACGGCCCACGCTATCGCAGAATTGATCGATAATGGGATAGAGGCCGACGCTGACCTCGTAGAGCTGTTCGTCGTCGAGTCCCCCGATAGGTCTTCTCAGCGCACCCGCCATCGTGTGGAAAAGATCGCCGTTCTCGACAACGGCACTGGCATGGACCATGAGACGCTGCGCCAATCGCTCCGCTTCGGAGCTGGGACCCGGCAAGAGCGTAAAGGTATTGGACGCTTTGGAGTGGGGTTGCCTAACTCCAGTATTTCCCAATGTGACCGTGTCGATGTCTGGTCATGGCAAGCTGGGCCCGAAAATGCGCTTCACACCTACCTCGACCTAGCAGAGCTTCGCAAGGGGCTGGAAGAGGTTCCCGAAGCAAAGCCAGAGGCACTTCCAGCCGAATGGCAAGAACTCGCCGAAGGGCTGGGGACGTCTGGGACCCTCGTCCAGTGGACTCGGCTGGAGAGAGTTCAATGGCGCGGTGCCGATGCCACTCTGACCAACACCGAGCGGCTTATTGGACGCATTTATCGGCGCAAGATCACCCAGGGCACCAGAATTAGACTGGTCCCAGTGCGTGGCTGGGCGGAGTTGCCGGGTGTGCGTGACACCAAGCCCAACGATCCCCTGCATTTGACCGCACCGAGCTCAACTCCTCCGCCATTCGATACAAAGGCGATGTTCCGCTCTTTCGGTGCTGGCAACACCGGCGAGGTAGGTGCGGAACGGTTCATGGTTAAGGGCGCCGATGGCAAAGAGCATCCTGTGCTCGTCCGCGCGTCAGTGGCCGTGGATGCCGCCCGGCGTCCCGACATCGAAGGTCAAGAGTGGCCTTCTGAGATATCTCCCAGCCTCAAGCCCGGTGACACGCCCTGGGGCAAGCACGCAAACAAGAATCTCGGCATTTCACTTATCCGCGCTGATCGCGAACTCGACCTTGATACTGGATGGACGAACTCCTACGACCCGGTAGAGCGGTGGTGGGGTGTCGAGATCGACTTCCCCCCTGCTCTCGACGAGGTCTTTGGCGTAACGAACAACAAGCAGTCGGCGACCATGTTCTCGGCGCTTGCCAACTTCAGGTGGCGTGAAGAAGCTGCTGGACTCTCGTGGGAGGAGTTTCGTGCGGAGCTTCGCGATGAGGGAGATCCACGGCTTCCCCTTATCGAGATCGTCTACTACATTCGCGAGAAGTTGCTTGGCCGGCTGCGTTCCCACCTTGAGGATCAGACCCGTGGCACGGGCACCAGTCGCAAGCGCCACGAACAAGCAGAGAATCAAGCGGAGGAGGCCGTCAAGCGGCGCCGGGCGGAGACCAAGGCGAGCCTCACTGACAGCCTCGCTGAGACGGCCACCCGCGAAGAAATCAAGCAGCAGCAACTCGAGAGCTTGGTCGAGACGCACAAGTACAGCAAGGCTGACGCTGAGCGAATCATCGAGGAGACGTTCTCCCGAGGGAAGCACACCCGCCTTCTGGCCAGCCGTAATCCGGACTCTCCGGCCTTCTTTAATATCGAGTTTATCCCCGGGCTGCTTCAGGTCGCGCTCAACATGGACCACCCGGTCTACAATGATCTCATCGCAGTCCTCGATAAGGACTTCGACGACGCGAGCCGGGAAGAGCTTATCGACCGGCTCGTGGCTGCTGCTAACGCCTTCAAGCTGTTGCTCCTGTCCTGGGCGCGATTCGAGGATGAACAGCCCGAGAGACCACGTGCACGTGCCAAACAGATGCGACAGGACTGGGGAAGGATTGCCTCCGAGTTCCTCAGTGCAGACAGTGAGGATGATGAGGGCGACGAATAGTGGTGCGGGACCATATTTGGCAGCAGATTAGGCTCTTGCTTGCTGGCGCATCTGAGCGGGTCATCCTCGTTGCCCCGTTCATTAAGAAAGACGTGTTCGAGGCTGCCCTGGAGGCCGTTCCATCCAGTGTTGAAGACGTCAGGTGCGTCACCCGCTGGTCAGTGGCCGAGGTCGCGGCCGGAGTTTCGGACCCCGAGATCGCTGAGATCGCTGCGGCTGACGGGCGATCGCGCATCGATCTATGTCATAACCTGCACGCTAAGTTGTACATCGCTGACAACCACTGCCTCGTGGGCTCCGCCAACCTCACCGCCAAGGCCGTTGGCCGCAACCCGGCTGCCAACGTCGAGCTCCTCTTAAGGGTGGGCACTGAACACCCTGAAGTGCAGCGGACACTCGACCTGATCGCAACCTCGTGTGTGAGAGCGTCCGTAAGCCTCGCCCAGCAGATCCGAGCGCAAGCCGACCTGATGCGGAGAGATGAAGACGCTCCGCAGGTCTTGGTCGCTGGCCAGGCCAGTATCCCTCAAGAGTGGCTCCCGGAGACGCGCAACCCCGAACGGCTCTATAACGTGTACCGCGGACTGCACCGAAACATTGGCAGGGACGTGCTCGCTGGAGTAGTCCGCGATCTGGCGCACCTAGACATTTCGCCGGGCCTTCCCGAGCCTGCCTTTGCGGAAGCCGTCCTCGCTGGCCTGAGATCTATATCCCTGACGAGACAATTGTTCGAGATAGGCAGGCTGAATCTTGAGGAAGTGAAAGCGGAGCTGGTGGACGAAAGATCTATGTCCAGTGAACAAGCGCAGCGTGCTGTGGAGACTCTGGCTCAGTGGTTGAACTATTTTCATAACGTACATCTGGTGCCAGTCGGTGCATGGGAAATCCGCGAGGGAAGAGAGATTTATTAGGCGGCTCTTCTCTGTGTATGGACCTGCTGGTTACCCAGCTTCTGTCCCTCCATCCTGGCCGCGCTGCCGACTAGAACGAGGGCTGTCGGCTGATTCATGCTGGCCTGGCACTCGGGTGACTAGTTGGCGGCGGACCTGGGCGCCTGGATCTGCTTCGAGGACGACTCCGGCCAGGGGCTGAGGCCGCCTCTAGCAGGCTGCGCATCAACTACCGCAGCACCCAGGAGATCCTGACCTGGTCGTCCGCATCATGACCGGCGAGAAGATCGACGACTTGGACGAGGGCTCGGACACCCTCGACGGCTACACGTCGAGGCTCCGCGGCCGGAACCCGTTTCTGTCGCCGGCATCGAGCCAGGCCGTCGAACTGGACCGCTTGGTCGGCAAGGTCCGCTCCTGGCTGGACGCAGGAGTCGACCCGTCGGACATCGCGGTGGCAACCCGCTTCCACGATCTCGGCGCGCGGGCGGAGCAGCGACTCCTGGACGACGACATTCCCGCCGTTGCCCTCAAGGACGGCCCTGACGCGTCCGAACCAGGCGTAAGGGTCGCCACGATGCACGCGATGAAGGGCCTGGAGTTCCGCTGTGTCGCCCTCATCGGGGTCACGAGCGCGCCCACCCGCTCGACGCCGCCGTCACCGCGGCCGACCTCGACCGCATCCAGCACGAGATCGACATGCTCAGCGAACGCTCCCTGCTGTTCGTCGCCTGCACCCGCGCTCGCGAGGACCTCTACATCTCCTGGCACGGCAGCCCCAGCCCGCTCCTCCCGCTGTAACCACCTCAGCCGATCGGCGACCTGCGGGTTGAGAGCTGGGGACGCATCGTCCACACTCCCGTCCGCCGCCCATCCGTTGGGGCGGACGGTCGCCGTCCGTGTGGACGGAAGGGGCCGGCTTGTGGACGGACCGTCCGCCGCGCGGCGGACGAGGCGGCGACGACCACCAGGACCACATCGAGGCCCACGAGGAAAGGGCCGCACGGTCCAGCCGTCGCTGCTTCGTCGAAGGGGAGACGCCCGGCTTGGGGCCCGACGCGACCCCGCTATTGAGCCGCTCGGAGCCGTTGGTTTCTTGCTGGGTCTTCTGTGTCGATGCCCAACTGCCGAGTGTCACCAACCGATCCGCCATCGCGACGGATAGCATATCTGCTGCCACTCTAAAAATAGGATTGCTTGGCACTCTCCGTCAGTGATTGGAACTGGTGGATCTCCCGCAGTCAAGAGTGGTAGCGACTGGCAGGAGGTAAGGCAAGCCCTACTTGGAGGCTGCAAGGTAGGACCGTGTCGCGACACGTCGTGGATTCATGGAATCCACCGCGCCACACTTTTGCGGCGAGGGACCGGGCGCGGTCCTGGACGGTTGATCGGAGGTGCAGTCACGAGCGACGAACAACCCAACCAGCCCCGCAAGCTGCAGCGACGTTCGCAGCTCGGCGGAGGCCGCCGACGGGACCGGGAGATGAGGTTCCGAGTTAGCGACCAGGAGTACGACGAAATCTGCTCGGCAGCCCAGCGAGCAGGAACCGCCTACGGAACATTCATCGTCCACACCGTACAGGCAGCAACTCGCCAACACGGATTAGGGCAGCAACCGACTGCGGAACTCTGCGAAGAACTGCGTGGCATTGCGCGGCAGTTGAACCGCATCGGCGTGAACATCAATCAGCTGGCGCGCATGGCGAACACGACAGGCCAGGTGCCTTACGAACTGCCCACTGCGTTGGCGTATCTCGAGAACGTCCTCCGGAGAGTGGACGCCATGTCCGTTGAGATCGGTCGGCTCCTGCGATGATCGGTAAAGTCACCCGCGGTCAGAGCCTCGCAAGGTTGCTCTCTTACCTGTATGGCCCTGGCCGCCGCAACGAACACGTAGATCCCCACATCGTCGCAGGCTTCCGGCTACCTATGGTCCTCGAACCTGGCCTCGACGCCAGAGGCGATCGGGACTTCCGTCACCTGGCCGGTCTCCTGACCTCTCCGTTCGACACCCTTCGACACACACCGCTGCCCCTGCCGGTCTGGCAGTGCTCGATCCGAGCTGCTCCTTCAGACCGAACCTTGTCGGACGATGAATGGGCCGACATCGCCGAAGAGGTGATGCACCAGACCGGATTCGCCCCACAGGGTGACGACCAGGCATGTCGCTGGATCGCGGTACGGCACGCCGACGACCACATCCACCTTGTCGCGGTCCTTGCGCGTGAGGACGGCCGCAACCCCAATGTCCACCGCGACTACTTCCAGGTCGCCAACGCCTGTCACATCGCAGAGAAACGCTACGGCCTCACCCGAACCGCACCCGCGGACCGCACCGCAGCACCACGCCCGACCCGAGCCGAGACAGAACTCACCCATCGCAAGAACTGGTCGGAGCCGCCCCGCACAACCCTCCGCCGGCACGTAGCCACCGCAGCCGCCGGAGCGGAGGACGAAGACGACTTCTTCACCGCCCTCGAACATGCTGGAGTACTGGTCAAGACCCGTGAGAGCCCCCGCACACCGGGAGAGATCACCGGCTACGCAGTCGCACTTCCGCACCACACCAACCAAGAAGGACAACCGGTCTGGTTCTCCGGAGGAAGACTCGCCGCCAACCTCACGCTCCCAAAGCTCCGCCACCGCTGGACAGCCCCTCAAGGAAGCAAACGCTTCGAACGGCCCAGCTTCAACAGAGGGGAATTGACTCACCAGGAACGATCCGCGGCCTACCAGGAGGCCGCCCGAGCCGCCGCAACAGCCACCTGGCAGATGCGCCACATCCAAGACCCGGCAGTCCGCGCCGACCTGGCCGCCGCAGCCGCCGACGTCCTCAACGTCACCGCGGCCATCACCGGAAACCGAGGACTCGCGGCCGCCGCCGACTTCTACGACCGCGCAGCTCGCGAACCTTACGGATACCAACCACCGTCCACTCCCTACGGAGCAAACCTACGCACCGTCGCCCGAGGCCTTGCCCTCTCCGAGATCAACGCACGACGCGGCCAGCGCCCGAGCCCGGTCGGCATCCTGCTTCACCTCATCGTGCAACTTGCTGCCTTTGTCGAGACGATCGCGGAGTTCCGACAGCAACAACGCCGTCTCGCCCAGGCCGCAGCCGCCCGAAGGGCCGCCTCTCAGCTCACCAGCCTCGGCCGCTCAACTCCGCGGCCCAACACCCCGACATTGCCAAGCCCGCAGCCGAACCTCAGGGCCGGGCAGGACGCCGCACGGCTCGCAGCCACATGCTTTCCGATACCTCTTGGCCACCAGATGAGCGACAACCAGCAGCCATCCGCCAGATCCGCGGCTCCGGAGCCCGGCTTGCGCCGGCGCCGTCCATCGCGGTAGCCCGGCTGCACGACCCTGACGCCACGCCGAGCAGGGTCGTGGCGTCAGGATCAACACCCGCGCATACTTACGTAGCGTAAACATTCCGCTGCAGAGAGAAAGGTGGAGTCATGACCGACCACAGCCCCCGCATGGGAACCACAAGGACACGCCCACATGACCGACTGCACGCCGGCTCTCTCAGCCGCAAGTAACGACGACGAATCCGTCCAACTCGCAGCCAACCTGTACGAACAAGTTCGGCAGCTCAACTACGCCACCGCCGGCCCTCCGAGCCTTACTCAGCCGTCTACCGCGTACGCGATCCTCGGCAACCTCAGCGCGGCCGTCTACGGTCTAGATCAGGCCCTCGACCAGATCAACCGCTTCTTCCTACGCGAGCTCCAGGCTGGCCGACTCGGCCACGACCGGGGCGGAGACCTCATCGGCGTCCTGAGCCGCCACGGCCAAGCTCTGGCGGAAGCCAGAAGGCACAGCCAAGCGCTCTCCACGGCTCTCTGCGAAGCCCAATCCACCGTCAGTGCCGTCCACTCCTGCTCTGCTCAAGGACGAGAACCGGACGGAACATCTCACGTTAAGGCAGACGAGCGGGACGCCGGCGTAGCAGCGGCGGCCGAAGACTTCCCGAGTCTGATCAGCGATCCACCACTCATCGAACCGCCTCCCACGAGCGAACGGCCCGGTCCGATCCGCACTCGTCGCACGAACACAACGGAGGCCTGAGCGTGGAACCGATGAGCCGCGAGGAACTCGCCGCCCTCCCCACCACAACAACGATCGAAACCGCCGCCCGCGCCCTCGGCCTCGGCCGAACCCGCGCCTACCAACTGGCGCGCGAGAACCGCTTCCCCTGCAAGGTCATCCGCATAGGCACCACTTACCGAGTGGTCACCGTTGACCTCCAGCGACTTATTTCGAGCCATGGGAATCTCTGACTTGGACATGCCACCTCTTTTCCACTGTCCCTCCAGCATCAACGCAGCGTGACTACCTAAGTTCGCCTGAGGCCTTCTACCCCAGCGCGCCGAGGTAGAAGGCCTCTGTGACTCGGTTGCACCTCGCCCTCACGACTCAAAGTGCTCTACCTGGTCATCCGGCAACCGCTGAAGAATCGGCCGGAAGTCACCGACAAAAATCCCCGCTGGAAGACCGCGCTGAACGCCCTGCCGCTGCACTACGGTGACCGCATCACCGTGAATTTAAAGCTGATTACTGCCTCACCTACAGTCTTTCAGACACTCCCCTGAAGATCTCCACTTGTTGGGTAGGAATATTGCCCGGATGTGGGGCACTGGCAAGCTACTTCTGGGCAGGAGAAGAAACCGTATCGAGGGTGGCCTCTGCCTTTGCCAATAGGTGGTCGTATGTAATAATCGACACACCGTGGAGCCTGGAATTCAGTCCATGCAAAGCGCGCTGCTGTGCCGGTTCCCATTCGTCCGATCGGCCAATTACTACAGTTGCCCTCGGATGGTATGCCGCCAGATCAGGATGATCCGGTACGAGAAGACTTGCTTGCTCATGCAGCTTATCTAGGTACCTATGGCATTGGCCGATTGCTTGACTAACTTGCTGAGACCAGTACCAGCTCTTGTGCGTGCTGTCGAAAAGAAGAACCTTCTTGTCGGGCCGTTTAAGCTCGATGATGTCACGCAGGCGATTTAGCGTTGAAGACATCAGGATATCGACTGTGTCTCCGACAGATATACGCCGTAGCTCATCCCTGAACGCATAAGAATTGCCAAAGGCCCAGGAGTGTTGCTCGCACCATTCTTGATACTGAGCTTCTTGATTGACTCCAGAGCTGAGAAGGCTCTTGAGCTCTGCAACTGCCCGTCTGAGCTCCTGAATCCTCAGGGCAGCGGAGAACGTGCCCCGCACGTTGCTAGAAATATCGATCGAGGAAAATTGTCGAATAACTTCCGGGTGGTCCAAGGCTGCGGCGATCTGCTGAGCAACCTCTGAACTGTCGCGCCCTTCGTAGCTTGAGCTTATCGCATCAACTCGCAGATCGATTTCGCGTTTAGCGTCAAACAAAGCATCGCGATCTTGCTGGAAGCTTAGGCCGCTGATCTGGCGAAGCCGAAACAGCGGTATTTTTACCTCCCGCGTCTCTCTGTTCCTGAGCAGCCCGGTTGTTGTTCGAGTGTCGCTAAGCCACTCCTCAACGGGCTTAGTTTCATCGATTACGAATTCGCCGATGTAGACACATTTTTGGGCTCGGGCTTCGAATACTCGAATAGGATAGCCTCGCCAATGGTGACTTAGAATACTCAAATTCTCCGACGTAACTCGAATCCAGGGCTCAGGATGCCCGGGACATATAAGGAGGTCGCCTTCCCATGCATATCCCTTTCTTCCGTCTTTAAGGGAAGTGGAAATAAAGGCGAATACATTTGGAGTTCTTGCGCTCGCCCCGACTCTGTTGTTCGTGCTGCCGCCGTAGATGGAAGTGAGCTTCCTCCTGTCTACGAGCCCGCCTTCTGGGATTGCCCAGGTTGCTGGCCATTCGGGAGAAACGTCTTCTTCGTGGGTGGCCGCTATCAGATCGCTCCACTGTCGATCCGAAAAGTCCACTTCAACTGTCTTAAACGTTGATATGGGGTTCGGGGGCTTGTGGGCCATGGTCGCCAGATCTGCAAATCCCATCTCTGTGAGTCGCTCGGGTGTGACCGGCCTGCTGAAGCAGTAATGGTCGAGTGACAGATGAGCTTCCTTGATGACCTCGGGAGGTCTAATGACGCGACGCGATTCGCCTTTAAAGTTCCTGACGGGTCCAAATGGGCGCCGTTCTTTTTCGACGAGACTGGTCACTTTGCCGATCGCTACAATGCCGCTCGCTCTGCCGCGTCGCCACAGAAGAGCTTGATCCCCAACCTCAACCGACTTGGGTGATAGGAGGATTCGGCTATCCCAGCTTCCAATTCGAGCTTCCTCGTAGCTCGCCCTGTCGAGCTTCGAAGGCGTCTCTGGTGCGACAATCAGCCATCGCTTCATTGGCTTCTCCTTGAGAAATCTAATGGATGTTTACCGAGCACATATCATGCAAGACGGGTACGACATCGGGGGCTGGGTGCCGTGCATCATCCTCTGTGGGTGAGTGATCGCCACTGTAGTGGTGACCCCATTGCGGTCGGGAGGTGTCTAGAACTTCGGCGATACGCGGAGGTGGGCTGCGTCTAGCCAGTGCTTGGGACGTTCGTCTCCATGTGGGAGAAAATGGTGAGCGAGAACTGTATGGCTTGGCCGGTTCGCGCTGCGTTCAGCCGTGAGCCACGCAGGCAGGCCGTACGACCACATGCGGAGGCCCGGCTTCAAGGGCGACCCGGGAGGCAGAGGTAGGAACTCTGGAGGTTTGATGCGCCTCGAGGGACTCGTCCGCGGCCAAGGTGAGGTGGCCACGTGTGTCGGCCAGATCGACCACGGATGCTCCACTGGCGGCACCTTGAGTGTGTGGCGGCGTGGGTGCCCGTAGGCCTGGATTTGAATGGTGGGGGATCGAGGCGATTGTCTCTCGGTGCTGGTGCTGGTGCTGGTGCTGGTGCTGGTGCTGGTGCGGGGCGGACGGTGTCCGTGGGTGGTGGCTGGGTTCGCGGACGGATGGCGGACAAAAGATCTTGAGGCCGGTCTCCGTTTTGGAGAACCGGCCTCTGACCTGCACCTTTGTGTCGGGGTGGCGGGATTTGAACCCACGACCTCTTCGTCCCGAACGAAGCGCGCTGCCAAGCTGCGCTACACCCCGGTGGTGGCTGCCCGGGAGTCGTACGTTCCTCCCGGCGCCTAGTCCACCTTAGCGGATGCGGGGGAGTGGTGCGTCCCTGATTTCTGGGCTGTGAAGGCGGTCACGGCGCCGGAGGTGGTGAGGGTGATGTTCGTCAGGGGGGTCGCCTCCAGCCAGGTTCGGAGGTCTGTTCTGGTGCCCGGGTCGCCGAAGGCGCCCTGGCGGCGGAACAGGTTGATCAGGGCGTCTCGGCCCGCCTGCTTCACGAGGGCTGTGCCTTGGAGGGTGCCGCCTGGACGTAGGACTCGGGTTAGTTCGTGGAGGGCTGCCTGGGGGTCTTCGAGGCAGTGCAGGCCGTTGTAGGTGAGGCAGACGTCGAAGGTGTCGGTGGGGAAGGGGAGGTTGTAGATGTCTGCCTGGACGAGGGTCGTCGTCTTGCGGCGGGCTCTCTTGAGCATGGTCGGGGAGAGGTCGGCTGCCACGTGGCGGGGGTTTTCGCGTACGGCCAGGCCGCCGCCGCAGGGGATGTCCAGGGTCAGGGCTGAGGGGTCCTGGGCGGCGATGAGTGTGTGGAGGTGGCCGACGTCGTAGTTCCAGAGGACGCGGGCTCCCAGGCGGGAGAGGGGGCGGTTCTGGACGGCGAAGTCGTACAGGGTGGCGAGGAGCGGGGCGGTCTTCCAGTTCACCGTCGGGGGACGAGGGTGAGCAGGGATGCCTCCGGCGGGCAGCAGAAGCGCATGGGGGCCTTCGGGGATGTGCCGAGGCCCGCGGAGACGTGAAGCCAGGAGCCGCGGTGCTGGTGGAGGCCCTTGACCCGGGGGCGGTCGAGGCCGCAGTTGGTGGCCAGGGCGCCGTAGAAGGGGACGCAGACCTGGCCGCCGTGGGTGTGGCCGGCCAGGAGGAGGTCGTAGCCGTCGGCGGTGAAGCGGTCGAGGTTGCGGGGTTCCGGGGAGTGCATGATGCCGAGGTGGACGTCGGCCTGGGGGTCGACGGGGCCGGCGATCTTGTCGTAGCGGTCCCGGTTGATGTGGGAGTCGTCGATGCCGCCGAACTCGACGTCCAGTTCGCCGACCTTGAGGCGGCCGATGCGGTTGTTGAGGTCGAGCCAGCCGGCGGCCTGGAGGGAGGAGCCGAGCTCGCGGTAGGGGAGGTCGGGCTCGCGGCGGCGGCGGCCGTAGTCGGACTTGCTCGTGCGCCAGATGTAGCGGAGCGGGTTCTTCAGGACCGGGGAGTACAGGTCGTTGGAGCCGTAGACGAAGACGCCGGGGCGGTCGAGGAGGGGGCCGAGGGCGTCCAGGAAGGGGCCGATCGCGTCGCGGTGGGAGAGGGTGTCGCCGGTGTTGACGACGAGGTCGGGCTCCAGGGCGTCGAGCGAGCGGACCCAGTGGATCAGGCGGGACCGGCCGGGCGTGAGGTGCGCGTCGGAGATGTGCAGGATCTTCACCGGGGGGCGGCCGGGCGGCAGCACCGGCACGTCGAAGCGGCGGAGGCGGAACCAGTTCCGCTCGATCAGCGAGGCGTACCCGAAGGTCGCGGCGCCCGCGCCCAGCACTCCCAGCGGCACTGCGTGGATCTTTCGCACGGCTCTCCCTTCCCAGGGTTCCATGCTTTCAGACATGGGCGCCGCTCGGTAATCCTGATGAGGCGGAAGGCCGCGGACGGGCATGATGTTGGGCATGACCCTGAAGGAGAAGCTGGAGACCGATCTGTCGTCCGCGATGAAGGCGCGCGACGAGCTCCGCACGCGCACGCTGCGCATGGCGCTCACGGCGGTGAGGAACGAGGAGGTCGCCGGCAAGCAGTCGCGCACGCTCTCCGACGACGACGTCGTGAAGGTGCTGACGCGGGAGGCGAAGAAGCGGCGGGAGGCCGCGACGGCGTTCGGCGACGCGGGGCGCGAGGCGCAGGCGCAGGCGGAGCGGGACGAGGGCGAGGTGCTGGAGGGGTACCTGCCCGCGCAGCTGTCCGACGAGGAGCTGACGGCGCTGGTGGCGGACGCGATCGCCGGGACGGGCGCGTCGGGGCCGCGCGCGATGGGGCAGGTCATGAAGTCGGTGAATCCGAAGGTGGCCGGGCGCGCGGAGGGCGGGCGCGTCGCGGCCGAGGTGAAGCGGCAGCTCGCGGAATGAGGAAGGGCCCGGCATGGCGCCGGGCCCTTTCGCGTCAGTCGTGCGGGGGGCCTCCGCCGCGCTTCTTGCCGGCGCTCACGTAGAGGATGACGGTCGTGCCGGGCGGGACGGAGGTGCCCGCGTCGGGAGAGGTCGACACGACCGTGCCCTTCGGCTGGTCGGACTCGACGGAGCCGGACGCGACCTGGACCTTCAGGTCGGCGCCCCTGAGCTTGGCGGTGGCGGCCGCGACCGTGAGGCCCTTCACCTGCGGGACGTTCGTGGTGTCGCCGAAGTCGCGGGTCGGGGTCTGGAAGCCGGGCGCGGGCTTGCCCGAGAGGGCGTTGCGCATGGACTGCTGCCACATGCCGCCGGGGATGTCCGCGCCGTAGACGCCGTAGACCTTGTACTGCCAGGGGCCGCGGAAGTCCCAGTAGGCGGTGGCGGCGGCGAGGTTCGGGGTGAACCCGGCGAACACGGCGCAGGTGAACTCTTCACAGGTTCCGGTCTTGCCGGCGGCGGGACGTCCGATGCTGCGCCCGGCGGCGGTGCCCTTGGTGAGGACGCCCTGCAGGATCGAGTTCACCTTGTCGGCGACGTCCTGGTCGAGGGCCTGGTGGCAGTCCTGCTTGGGCAGCTTGAGCTTCTTGCCCTCGGGGTCGACGACCTCGGTCACCGAGAGGGGCGCGCAGTACTTGCCGCGGGCGGCGAAGCCGGCGTAGGCGGCGGCGAGGTGCACCATGTCGATGTCGTTGACGCCGAGGACCTGCGACGCGATCGGCATCAGGGGGTCGCCGGTGGCCTGCTTCATCCCGAACTTCTCGGCCATCTTGACGGCGTTGCAGACGCCGACGCGCTTCTCCAGGACGGCGTAGAAGGTGTTGACCGAGTGCCAGGTGCCGGTCTTCAGGTTGAAGTTGCCCTTCTCGCTGTCGCCCGCGTTCGACAGCGTCCAGGGGCCGCCGCCGACCATGGCGTTCTTCACCTTCTTGCCGTCGAACATCCCGGTGTAGCGGCACGGCTGGAACCCGCTGATCGTGGTGGTCTGCGGCGAGTTGATGGTGGTGCTGACCGGGATGCCCTGGTCGATGGCGGCGGCGAGGGTGAAGACCTTGAACGTCGAGCCCGCGGAGACGCCGCTGCCGCCGCCGTGCGCGGAGTCGGCCGGGAGGTTGATGGTCGTCCGGCCCTTGCCGGGGCCGTACCGCTTGCTCAGCCCGATGGCCCGGACCTTGCCGGTGCCGGGCTCGACCATGGCCTCGGCGCCGACGCGGTTGCCGCCGGGGGCGACGGTTCCGCGCAGGGCCCGGTCGACGGCGCGCTGGTCGGCCATGTCGAGCGTGGTGCGGATGGTGTAGCCGCCGCGGTTCAGCTTGTTGACGACGGTCTGCTGCTGCTTCGGCTGGAGCTGCCAGTACTTGCCGTCCGACAGGATGTTGAGCATGTCGTACTTCACGTACTCGCAGAAGTACGGCGCCTTGCTGGTCTCGCAGCCGCCGACCGGGTCGGTGCGGTTCAGCTGGATGGGCTTGGCGGCCTCTGTGTCGGCCTGTGCCTTGGTGATGTGGCCGAGCTGCGCCATCCGGTAGAGGACGACGTCGCGGCGCTTGCGGGCGTCCTTGGGGTTGCGGATGGGGTCGTACGCGGTGGGGTTCTGGGTGATGCCCGCGAGCAGGGCGGCCTGGCCGAGCTCCAGCTTGGACGCGGGGATGCTGAAGTACCTCTTGGACGCGGCCTGGACGCCGTACGCCCCGGCGCTGAAGTAGGCGACGTTCATGTAGCCCTCAAGGATCTGGTCCTTGGTGAGGCGTTGCTCGACGTCCAGCGCGTAGCGGAGCTCGCGCAGCTTGCGTCCGACGGTGGGCGCGGTGACCTCGCGGTACTCCTCCTCGGACTTGGCGCTGTCGACCAGGAGGTTCTTGACGTACTGCTGGGTGAGGGTGGAGCCGCCCTGCGTCTGCTCGGACTCGACGTTGGACGCCATCGCGCGGATGGTGCCCTTGAGGTCGAGCGCGCCGTGCTCGTAGAAGCGCGAGTCCTCGATGTCGACCATCGCCTGCCGCATGATGGGGGCGACCTGGTCGAGCCGGACGGACTCGCGGTACTTGTCGAAGAACGTGGCGACCGGTTTGCCGTTCCCGTCGTACATCACCGTCTTCTCGGACGGCGGTGTCGTCTTGAGCTGGCTGTCCATGTCGTCGAAGTTGTTGGCGGCGTCGCGGGCCGTCAGCCCGGCGCTGCCGACGGCGGGCAGCGCGATGAGCGCGACGATGAGGCCCGCCACCACCCCGGCACCTAGCAACCTGAACAGCGTGGACGCGGCCTGGGTCCGATCGTTCTTCGCAACGCGCACGGGCTCTAGGGTACGCGGGACGAGCAGTGCATTAGGGACAGGTCCCCCGGGGTTCGTGCTTTCCGGACCGGTTGATCAGGGTTCTACGTCCGTTATGCCCTCATCGTGACAACCTGCGTAGTGTCTGGCGCGTCAACTACAGGTAACTAGTCCGTTCCGGCGGTATGGCCCCGGTGGGCTATATCGAGAATGGGCCCAACGGGGGCTGTTGAAACGTCCCTCGCTTCCGTAAGTTCTTCCCCACGGCTTTCGTTTGGCGGCCTGACGTCCGCGCCCGTCCGGCCAAGGAGCGCAAATCGACACAGACCCTAGGGGAGTGGGGCCAAGATGTGGATCACGGATTGGACCGCCCGCGCCGCCTGCCGTAACGCGGATCCGGACGCTCTGTTCGTGCAGGGTGCGGCGCAGAATCGAGCCAAGCTCATCTGCCGCGGCTGCCCGGTGCGCACGGAGTGTCTCGCTGACGCTCTCGACAACCGGATCGAGTTCGGCGTGTGGGGCGGGATGACCGAGCGGGAGCGCCGGGCTCTACTGCGGCGGCGGCCGGATGTGCGCTCGTGGCGCGACCTGCTGGAGACCGCGAAGGAAGAGTACGAGCGGTCGGCGGAGGTCGACGAGGACGATCTCGTCGTCAGCGAGGAGCTCGTCGCCAGCTGAGCTCGACGGGTCCCCGAGACCCGTTCGGCAGCGGTTCGCGGACCGGCACGGTCCAATAAAGCGTGGCCGGCAGGCCCGTACCACCATTTGGGTACGGGTCTGTCGGCACATGCATGAATGCCTGTTTTCGCTGATCAGAGTGCGATGCGGGTGAACATCCGGGTACGGCGTCCAAGTCCGGCCTGCGTGCAGTTTCCGGTGGTCGCCGATCCGGCAGAGCGCGTTTCTCCCAGATCGGCACGTGGCGCGGGCCGGGCTGAGAGCAGGCCGAACCGCCGCCGTTCCGGATCGACCGCCAGGAACCGCACCGAGACGTGGCGCCGATCGGTTCAGGGCACCCACCGACGAGGCCGGTGAAGCTCCTCGGGCTCGGCGCGCGACCCGAACGCCGCGCTTGCCCGCGACGACGCCTACGGAAGGCGCGCGTCGGGGCTCTGGGCGTCAGGCGGCGGCGGGGGACGCGGTGGGGGCGGCGAGGTCTTCGCCCACCTGGCGCAGGCCGTCGAGGTCGTGGACGTCCTCCGCCTGCGCCGGGACGGCCGTGACCGGCACGGTCGGGTGCGTGGACGCGAAGTGGTCGCGCAGGCGTTCCTCGCGTGCGGCGAGCTGCATGCGGCCGGTGTGCAGGCGCAGCAGGGCCGCGGTCAGCGCGTGCTCGCCGCGCTCCTCCAGGGTCTCGGCCGCCGCCTGGCTGCGAGCCGCCGACAGCGTGTCGGCGGGGGACTCGTGGACGCGGTTGACCACGAGGCCGGCGAGCGGCATCCGCTCCTCGGCGAGGCGCTCGACGAAGTAGGACGCCTCGCGCAGGGCGTCGGGCTCGGGAGCGGCGACGACGAGGAACGCGGTGCCCGGGGTCTGCAGGAGCTTGAACGTCTTCTCGGCGCGCTCGCGGAACCCGCCGAACACGGTGTCGAAGGCGGCGACGAACGTCTGCACGTCGCGCAGCAGCTGGACGCCGAGGACCTTGTTCATGACGCCGGTGAACACGCCGAACCCCGCGCTGATCACCTTGACTCCGAGGCGGCCGCCGGTCTTGGCCGGGGCGGCGAGGATCTTCATGAAGCGGCCGTCGAGGAAGCGGCCCATCCGCTCGGGCGCGTCCAGGAAGTCCAGCGCGTTCCGGGACGGCGGGGTGTCCACGATGATCAGGTCCCAGGCGCCGGAGCGGTGCAGCTGCCCGAGCTTCTCCATCGCCATGTACTCCTGCGTGCCCGACAGGCTGGAGGACAGCGACTGGTAGAAGGGGTTGGCGAGGATCTGCTTGGCCCGGTCGGGGTCGGCGTGCGCCTCGACGATCTCGTCGAAGGTCCGCTTCATGTCGAGCATCATGGCGTGCAGCTCGCCGTCGCCGTCGATCTCGATCCGGCGGGGGTTGTTGTCCAGCTCCGACAGGCCCATCGACTGCGCGAGGCGGCGCGCCGGGTCGACGGTGAGCACGACGACGTCGCGGCCCCGTTCGGCGGCGCGGACGCCGAGGGCGGCGGCCGTGGTGGTCTTGCCGACCCCGCCCGACCCGCAGCACACGATGATCTTCGTGCGCAGGTCGTCGAGCAGCCCGTCGACGTCGAGCACCGGTGGGGTCCTGCTGGTCTGGCTCATCGGTTCACCTCTGCCGGTCGGTCCCCGCCCGAGCGGGGGGTCAGCCTCACCCAGGAGACGCCGCGGTGGGGGCGGTGGGCGGTGGAGAGGACGTGGGAGGGCGCGGTCATGCGGCGCCCTGGTCGCGGAGGGCGGCGGCCAGGTCGTAGAGGCCCGCCAGGTCCATCCCGTCGGAGAGGAACGGAAGGGTGTAGCAAGGCCGGTCGACGGAGTCCAGGCGCTCCTTCTCGCGGCGCTGGAGCGCGGTGCGGCGGGCGTGGTCGGCGGCCTCCCGGGCGAGGGCGGCGGCGATCGGCTCGGCGTCGTGCTCCAGGCCGGCGGCCTTCACGCCGCGGACGATCTCGTCGGTGTCGAGGGCCCCGGCGGCGGCCACGGCGAGGTCGTCCTCGGCGAGGACGGGCTGGTGCTCCATGTTGACGATCACGCCGCCGATCGGGAGCCCGACCGCGGTGAGGTCGCGGATGCCGTCCATCGTCTCCTGGACGGGCATCTCCTCCAGGAGCGTGACGAAGTGGACGGCGGTCTCGGGGCTGCGGACGACCTTCATCACGGTGTCGGCGTGGTTGCGGATGGGGCCGACCTTGGCGAGGCCGGAGACCTCGTCGTTGACGTTCAGGAACTTCGTGATGCGGCCGGTGGGCGGGGCGTCCATCACGACGGCGTCGTAGATGAAGGAGCCGTCCTTCTTCTTGCGGCGCACCGACTCGGACGTCTTGCCGGTGAGGATGACGTCGCGCAGGCCGGGGGCGATGGTGGTGACGAAGTCGACGATGCCGAGCTTGGTCATCGCCTTCCCGGCGCGCTTGAGGTTGTAGAACATCTCGAGGTACTCGATGAGCGCCTCTTCGGTGTCGACGGCGAGCGCGTGGACGTCCCCGCCGTCCGGGGCGACGGCGACGCGGCGCTCCTCGTACGGCAGGGGCGGGCAGTCGAAGAGCTGGGCGATGCCCTGGCGGCCCTCGACCTCGACGAGCAGCACCTTGCGGCCGCCGGCGGCCAGGGCCAGGGCGAGGGCGGCGGCGACGGTCGTCTTGCCCGTGCCGCCCTTGCCGGTGACGACATGGAGGCGTACGCCGTCCCAGTCGGTGTCTCTCGCGCTCACCCGATCGACCATATCGTTCACTCGTCAAACACTTGAGGGGGCGGTCGCCCTCATGCAAGTGATCCCTGACACGGTTCCCCCGCCCTTTCGCTGTCATTCGGCCTGCCCGCGCGGTTAGCTTGAAAACGTGAGCCGTGCTATGGACGGTTCCGTCCGGACCCTGACCGGTCCGGACGCCGCCGGAGCTCCGGGGGCGCCTCCCGGGGCCCGGGCCCTCATGCGAAAGAGGTGCCGTGATGGAAGCGGTGGCCCTGATCATCCTGCTCGTCATCGTCGTCGTCGGCCTGATCGCGCTGTCGTCGTCGATCCGGATCGTGCAGCAGTTCGAGCACGGGATCGTGTTCAGGTTCGGGCAGGTCCAGCGGAACGGGCAACTGCGGCCCGGCGCGGTGCGCGCACCGGGCCTGACGGTGATCATGCCGATCGCCGAGCGCATGCAGAAGGTCAGCCGACAGACGATCACGATGGGGGTGCCCGGCCAGGACGGGATCACCCAGGACAACGTGAGCGTCCGCGTCGACGCGGTCGTCTACTTCCGGGTGATCGACCCGGTGAAGGCGATCGTCAACGTGCACAACTACGGGTACGCGGTCTCGCAGGTGGCGCAGACGTCGCTGCGGTCGGTGATCGGGCAGGCCGACATGCAGGAGCTGCTCGGCGAGCGCGAGAAGATCAACATGCGGCTGCGGGCGATCATCGACGAGATCACCGAGGGGCCGTGGGGCATCATGATCGAGCGGGTCGAGATCAAGGACGTGTCGCTGCCGGAGGGCATGAAGCGGTCGATGGCCCGGCAGGCGGAGGCGGAGCGGGAGCGCCGCGCCCGCATCATCACCGCGGACGGCGAGTTCCAGGCGTCCAAGCGCCTCGCCGCCGCCGCGGAGATCATGTCGCAGGACCCGGCGGCGCTCCAGTTGCGCCTGCTGCAGACGGTCGTGGAGGTCTCCGCCGAGAAGAACAGCACGCTGGTCATGCCGCTGCCGGTGGAGATCCTGCGGTTCTTCGAGCGCGCCGCGGGCGGTGCGGCGGGACGCTCCGAGGACGGCGGCGGCGAGGTCCGTCCCGACCTCGGCGAGCGGCTCGCGAAGGCCGAGGAGGAGCTGGCCAAGGCGGCCGAGGACTCGCCGTCGCTGGAGTCGGCGGAGGACGTCCCTCCGGTCATCGGGCTGGACGAGCCCAAGCGCCGCGGGTCCGAGGTGGCCGCGCCGCAGGACGATCAGCGGCGCGGCATCGGCGGCGGCACGCCCGAGGCTCCGAAGGAGTAGCGGCCGCCCCGCTGGGCCGCCGCCCTCACCGAGCCTGGGGCCGAGGTGAGGCGGGCACGGCGTCCGGCGCGGCCCCGGGCATGGTCAGGCGCCGGACGCCCGGCACCGCCGCCGTGCCCAGGCAGGCCGCGCCGACCAGGACCGCCGCCGTCCACAGCGGGACGGCGGCGCCCCAGGCGGAGGCGGCCCACGGCGCGAGCGCGTAGCCGAGGGGCGCCGCGGCGAGCGACAGCAGCCAGTCGTAGGACGTCACCCTGGCCAGCGCCTGCGGCGGGATGGTCATCTGCACGACGGTCTCCCAGGTGGGGTTGAGGACGCCGAGCCCGGTGAGCGCCAGCCCGTACGCCGCGACGAGCAGCGGCGCGGGCGCGGCCGCGGCGAACAGGGCCAGGGGCAGCGCGAGCGCGGCCAGGCCCATGTTCGCGGCGAGGACGGGACGGCGCGGGCGGACGCGGGCGGCCAGCAGCGCTCCGGCGACGAGCCCGGCGGCGCCCACCTGGATGGTCGCGATCCACACCCCCTCGCCGCCGAGCCGCTCGACGGAGAGGGCGGGGCCGAGGGTGAGCAGGACGGCGGACGTGCCGTTCCAGACGCCGTGCGCGATCAGGCTCGTCCAGTACCAGTCGCGCGAGCGGACCTCCGACCAGCCCTCCACCAGGTCGGCCCGCAGCGAGCGCCGCGGGATCGGGACGTGCCGGACGCGCGCCAGGGCGAGGAGTGCCGCGCTCGCGGCGAACGACGCCGAGTCCAGCAGGAACGTCCAGCCGGGGCCGACGGTCAGCACGAGGGCGCCGGCGAGGGCGGGTCCGGCGAGGCGGGTGGCGCCGTTGGCGACGCCCATCAGGGAGTTGGCCTTCTGGAGCCCGGACGGTTCGACGGTGCCGGCGATCATGGGCGAGACCGTCGGCGTCTGGAAGGCCGAGGCCGCGCCGCCGACCGCCTGGGCGGCGGCGAGGTGCCACAGCCGCGGCTCGCCGCCCAGGAGCTCCAGCGCCGCGAACAGTTGCGCCGCGGCGCCCGCGAGGTCGGTCGTGAGGGCGACGCCGCGCGCGTCGAGGCGGTCGGCGAGCACGCCGCCGAGGGGCAGCAGGAGCAGGCGCGGCACCATCGCGCAGCCGAGCGCGAGGGCGAGCGCGGACGTGGAGCCCGTCGCCCGCAGCACGGCGAGCGCCAGCGCGGCGGGGACGGCGGCGTCCCCGGTCAGGGAGAGGACGCGGGCGGCGAAGAGCAGCCGGAAGTCCCGGCCGCGCAGGGGATGGGCCATGCCGGACAATGTAGTTCGGTGGCGAACTAAGCGGCAACGAATTATTCTTCGGCGAATCTGGGGACCGACTACGATCCCCGCATGGGCGACAGGGACCGGACCGACGAGCACGTGGAGCGGTGGGCGCCGATCGTGCCCGACCTCGACCCCGACACCGAGGGCGCCGTGACCCGGATGATCTTCTTCGTGAAGCACATCCGGCGGATCCGCGAGGAGCTCCTCGCCGCCTCCGGCCTCCAGCGGCACGAGTTCGACACGCTGCACGCGCTCGCCGGCCGGCACGGCACCGCCGCGCCCTCCCGGCTCGCCGCCGACCTCGCCATGCCCCCGAACTCGATCACCGGGCGGCTGGACGCGCTGGAGCGCCGCGGCTTCGTCCGCCGGTCCCCGTCCGCCACCGACCGCCGCCGGGTCGTCGTCGAGCTCACCCCCGCCGGCCGCACGGCCTGGCGCGACGCGATGGACGGCCTCGGCGTCGAGGAGACCCGCCTGCTCGGCGCCCTCGACCCCACCGAACGCCGCACCCTCTCCGACCTCCTCCGCCGCATCATGCTCCGCGCCGAAAACCCCACCGCCCCACCAGAACCCCCCACGGCGTGAAACCGCCTGGCTTCAGGGGCTGAGGACCAGGCGTCCGCGTAGACCTCCCGTTTCCAGCTGGGCGTGGGCTTTGGGCGCCTCTGCGAGGGGGAGGGTGTCGGCGACGCGTGGGGTGAGGTGGCCCTTGTCCGCGAGGGTGGCGAGCTCGGCCAGCTGTGCGGCGTCCGCGTGTATCCACACGTTGTGGACGGCGGTGCCGCGCAGCGGGAGCGGTGTGGCCGGGCCGCCGTTCACCGCCGCGAACGTCCCGCCGTTCCGGACGGCGTCGAGGGCGGCGACCGAGAGGAGGGCGGCGTCGAGGGCGCCGTCCACACCGCCCGGGACGAGCGCGCGGACGGCGTCCCCCAGGTGCGCTCCGCGTGGGACGAACATCTCCGCTCCGAAGCCGCGCACCAGGGCCTCATCGGATGCGGAGGCCGTGGCGACGACGCGCAGGCCGCGGTGGGCGGCCAGCTCAACCGCGTAGCCGCCGACCGCGCCCGCGGCTCCCGTGACGAGCAGCGCGGCTCCCGAGGGCAGGTCGAGGAGGTCGAGGGCCTGCCAGGCGGTCAGTCCGTTCAGCGGGATCGTCGCCGCCTCGACGGCCGGGACCGAGCGCGGCGCGGGCGCGACGGCGTCCGCGTCCAGGACGATCGCCTCCGCGTAGGCGCCCAGCGGCACGTCGAGCCGGTCCTTCAGGCCGATCACCTCGTCGCCCGCGGCGAACCGGGTGACGCCCTCGCCGACCGCGTCGACGGCGCCGGCGACGTCCCAACCGGCGAGCTCCAACGCGCCGGGCCCGCCGGGTTTCCTCACGATGATCGAGCGCATGGCGGAGACTCCCGGGGTGTAGTGGGTCACCGCGCGGGAGAACCCCGCACCAGGCCACTTTCGCCGGAACGGCCGCGGGCCGGAAGAAGTTACTTCGAGGTGCGTTCGGCACCCGGAGGTGAGATGCTCACGCAGACGCTCCGCTCCCTGGAGCGGGACGGGTTCGTGGCCCGGAGCGTGACCCCGTCCGTGCCCGTCCAGGTCGAGTACACCCTGACGCTGCTGGGCGAACGGATCATGCCCCTGCTCGCCTCCATCCGGGCGTGGGCCGACCGGCACATCGGCGAGATCCACGCGGCGCGCGGGCGGTACGGCGAGGGGGCCGGTCAGGCGGCCGGGACGGACGGCCGATCGCTAGGGTGAGGGCCATGAAGAAGTGGGAGTACGCGACCGTTCCGCTGCTGGTGCACGCGACCAAGCAGATCCTCGACAACTGGGGCCAGGACGGGTGGGAGCTCGTCACCGTCCTGCCGGGGCCGAACCCGGAGAACCTCGTCGCCTACTTCAAGCGCGAAGTCGAGTAGCGGCGGGCCCGCACCAGCCCCGTCGTAACGGACCCCAACGAGGAGGAATGGGCGATGAGCACGCCTGAAGAGCGGATCCGCGAGCTCGGCATCGAGCTGCCGGAGGTCGTCCCGCCGGTCGCGTCCTACGTGCCGACGGCGCGGACGGGGTCGCTCGTCTACACCGCCGGCCAGATCCCGCTGGTCAAGGGCGAGCTGGGCGCCACCGGGAAGGTGGGCGCCGAGGTCAGCGCGGAGGAGGCGGAGCGCCAGGCGCGGATCTGCGCGCTGAACGCGATCGCGGCGCTGAAGGCGGAGGTCGGCGAGCTGTCGCGGATCGTGCGGATCGTGAAGGTCGTCGGGTTCGTCGCCAGCGCGCCGGACTTCCACGGCCAGCCGCAGGTGGTCAACGGGGCGAGCGACCTGCTGGCCGAGGTCTTCGGGGACGCGGGGAAGCACGCCCGCAGCGCCGTCGGCGTCGCCGTCCTGCCGCGGGACGTGCCGGTCGAGGTGGAGCTGATCGCCGAGGTGGCGTGAGGCGCCGGGCTTGACGGAACGCCATTCGGTATGTCCGAATGGCTCGCCATGGGGATCACCAACGGACTCAAGCTGCCCGAGTCGTTCCGGGTGCAGGTCGAGGACATCCTGGAAGGCCGGACCGAGCCGGTGGCCGCGAAGGACGCGGCGACCGTCGTGGTGCTGCGCGACCACGACGAGCACGGCCTCCAGGCGTTCATGCTGCGCCGCGTCCGGTCGATGGCGTTCGCGCCCGGCGCCTACGTGTTCCCCGGCGGCTCGGTCGACCCGCGCGACGGGGAGGCGGCGCTGGCGTGGTCAGGGCCGTCCCCCGCCGAGTGGGGCGAGGCGTTCGGCGCGGACGAGACGCTGGCCCGCGAGCTGGTCTGCGCGGCGGTCCGGGAGACGTTCGAGGAGACGCTCGTGCTGCTCGCCGGCCCGACCGGGGACACGGTCGTGGACGACACGCGCGGCGACGACTGGGAGGCCGACCGGCAGGCGCTGCTGGACCGCTCCCGGTCGTTCGGCGGGTTCCTCGACCGCCGCGGGCTCGTGCTGCGCTCGGACCTGCTGCGCCCGTGGGCGCACTGGATCACCCCGAAGATCGAGCGCAGGCGCTACGACACCCGGTTCTTCGTCGCCGCGATGCCGGCGGGGCAGCGGGCCGGGGACGTCAGCACCGAGGCCGACCAGGTCGCCTGGGTCAGCCCGGCGGAGGCGGCCGAGAAGGCCGCGCGCGGCGAGTGGACGATGCTGCCGCCGACCATCGCGACGCTGGCGGAGCTCGCCGGGTTCGCGACGGTGGCCGACGTGCTGGCGGCGCGCAGGGAGATCGTCGTGCACGAGCCGGTCGCCGAGATCATCGACGGCGACGCCTACCTCGTCCTGCCCGAGGGCGTCGCGCGCCACTACCCGGGGGGCTGAGGGCGTGCCGCGCCGGGTGCCGCTGAGCCAGGCCGTCCTGTGGCGGCTGGCGGGCACCTCCGCGCTGCGGCGGCTGGAGCGTCTCGGCTGGAACCCGGCCCGCCACCCCGATCGGGCCTCGGGCAGGATGGGAGACATGACGGAGATCGACGGGATGGGTACCGAACGGGCGATCTGCGTGCTCGCCCCGAACCCGTCCGCCATGACCCTGGACGGCACCAACACCTGGATCATCGCCGAGCCCGGTGCCGCCGAGGCCGTCGTCGTCGACCCCGGGCCGAAGGACGGCGTGCACCTGCGGCGCGTCCTGGAGACGGTGGAGGCGCAGGGGCGGCGGGTCGGTCTCGTCCTGCTCACCCACGGGCACCCCGACCACTCGGCGGGCGCCGCGAAGTTCGCGAAGCTGGCGGGCGGCGGGGTCCGGGTGCGGGCTCTGGACCCCCGGCACCGGCTCGGCGACGAGGGCCTCGCGGAGGGCGACGTCGTCACCACGGGCGGCCTGGAGTTGCGGATCATGGAGACGCCGGGGCACAGCGACGACTCGCTGACGTTCTGGCTTCCGGCCGACGGCGCCGTCCTCACGGGCGACACCGTCCTCGGGTACGGGACGACCGTGCTGGAGGGGAGGCTCGGCGACTACCTCGGCTCGCTCGACCGGCTCCGCCGGTTCTCCGCCGACACGGGAGCCGCGACGATCCTCCCCGGTCACGGGCCCAAACTGGACGACCCGCTCGCCGTCCTCGACCACTACATCGACCACCGCCGCGAGCGCCTCGCCCAGGTCGAGGCCGCCGTCGCCGCGGGCGCCCGGACGGCCCGGGAGGTCGTCGAGCGCGTCTACGCCGACGTGGACAGGTCCCTGTGGCCCGCGGCCGAGTGGTCGGTCCAGTCCCAGCTCGACTACCTCGCCGAGCGCGGGGCCGGGACCGGCTGACCCCGCCTCCTACTTCGAGCGCTTGCGGAGGCGCTCGATGTCGAGGATCACGACGGCGCGGGCCTCGATGCGCAGCCAGTTGCGCTGCGCGAAGTCGGCGAGGGCCTTGTTGACCGTCTCGCGGGACGCGCCGACGAGCTGCGCCAGTTCCTCCTGGGTGAGGTCGTGGTGGACGTGCAGGCCCGCCTCCGACGGCTGGCCGAAGCGCTCTGCGAGGTCGAGCAGCGCCTTGGCGACGCGCCCGGGCACGTCGGTGAAGACCAGGTCGGCCATCACGTCGTTGGTCTTGCGGAGCCGCTGCGCGAGCGCGCGGAGCAGCTGCACGGCGACCTCGGGGTGGCCGGTGAGCCAGGGCCGCAGGTCGTCGTGGCCGAGCCCGGCGAGGCGGCACTCGGTGACCGCGATGGCGCTCGCGGTGCGGGGGCGGGGGTCGAACAGCGACAGCTCGCCGAACATCTCGCTCGGGCCGAGCACGCTCAGCAGGTTCTCGCGCCCGTCCGGCGCCGTCCGGGTCAGCTTGATCTTTCCTTCGAGGACGACGTAGAGCCGGTCCCCGGTCTCGCCCTCGTTGAACAGCGTCTGTCCGCGGGCGAGACGCACCTCGGTCACATTGGCGCGCAGCGCCTTGGCACCCTGCTCGTCGAGAGCCTCGAAGAGCGGGGCCCTGCTCAGAACGTCCACGTCGCGATCGGTCACGCTATTCCTCCTCGAACACCTACTTGCCTAGTGTGACGTACGTCCCACCGCGTACGTGAGGGCAGGGTCACGGCGCGCCGAAACGCGGGACCAGGGGTGATCCGTCCCGGGGGGCGGCCGCGGTCCCGTTCGTTCAGTGTACGGACCACCGGGTGAATGCCGTCACACCGGTCTCATCGCCCGTTACGGGATGGCCCGGGCAGGGTAGCGCCCGTGCCCTAACCTGAGCGGATGGAGACGTCCGAGCCCGGACCCGCACCGCGCCGCCTCCCCAGGGGGCGCCACGCGCTGTCCCGCGCGGAGGTCGAGCGGGTGCACCGCGACCGCCTGTGCGGCGCCATGGCTCAGGCGATGGCGGAGAAAGGGTACGTCGGCACGTCGGTGGAGGACGTCCTGAAGCGTGCCAGGGTGTCCCGGCAGAGTTTCTACGCGCTGTTCTCGTCCAAGCTCGACTGCTTCATGGCAGCTTTCGACCAGGCGGGCCTGCTGCTGTTCCTCCAGTTGCAGGAGGCGATGCAGGGCGAGGGCGACGCGGACGAGCGGGGAACCGCGCAGGGCGGGAGCGGCGCGGCCGAACGGTTCGAGCGCGTCTTCACCGCTTACCTGGAGGCGCTGGCGTCCGAACCCGAGTACGCGCGGCTCTTTCTCGTGGAGGTGTTCGCGGCGGGCCCGGAGGCCGTCCGGCGGCGGACGCGCGTCCAGCGCGACCTGGCGAGGACCCTCGCGGACCTCATGGGCGTGACGGGCGACGCCGGCCGGTTCGCGTGCGAGGTCATCGTGGCGGCGGTGAGCTCGATGGTGACTCCGGCCGTGGCGGCGGGCGACCTGGAGGCGCTGCGCGCGATCAGGGAACCGGTCATCGGGCACGTGCGGCTCCTGCTGCGCTCGGGCGTCATGGACGGCTGACGCTCACCACGGTGGGCGCGTCGCCGCGCGCGGGCGGGAGCGTGAGCCTGAGCCGCCCGGACGGCCCGGCGGCGGTCCTGATGACCTCGTGCGTCCTCCCGCGCGTCACGCGGATCACGACGCGGGCGCCGGGACGGTAGGACGCGGGGGTCGTGACGGTGGCGGTCCCGGCGGCGCGCAGGGCGAATCCCGTCGCCGAGGCGCCGGTGAGCGCGCTGAACCGCCGGGCCTCCGGCCGCTCGACCGAGATCGTCCAGCCCCACTGCGACCAGGTCCGGTCGGCCGACCGGTAGGAGATCTTCGCGGGCGGGCGCGGCGGGGCGGCGAACGTCCGCATCAGCGGGCCGATGTGCTGCCGCAGGTCGCGGGCCCAGTACGGGAAGGTGTGGGTGCCGAGCACGTGGTCGTCGTAGCGGCTGGGGATCCCCAGCGCTTCCAGCCGCCGGTGGAAGCTGACGGTCGAGGCGTGCGTGAGGGCCTCGATGCCCATCGCGGCCGGGTCCGGGACGGGCGGGTCGAGCGGCCCCGGGACGCCGGTGGCGGTGTGGAGCGCGAGCCGCATCCCGCGCAAGTTCGGGGCGAGGGTCGCAGGGTCGTGGCCGCGCCAGTTGGTCGCGTCCGCCAGCCGGGAGCCGAAGATCGCGTCGGGGTGCACGCCGTCGCCGAAGGCCGCGACATAGGAGATGACGCCGGTCGCGCCGACGGAGACGACCGGGTCGTGGGCGATGTCGGGCGCCCCTGAGAAAGAAGCGGCCGACACGAACAGCTCGGGGTGGCGGGCGGCGTAGCTCATCGCCCCGAAGCCGCCCTGCGACAGGCCCGCGACGGCCCGGCCCTCCCGCCGGGGGACGGTGCGCAGGTTCCGGTCGATCCAGGGGATGAGCTGGGTGACGTGGAAGGTCTCCCACCTGGAGGGCCCGAGTGCGGTGCGCGGGTCGGCCCAGTCGGTGTACCAGCCGCCGCCGTTGCCGTCGAAGCCCCCGTCCGGCATGACGGTGATCAGCGGCCGTCCGGCGGTGGTGCGCTCGGCGTCGCCGCGGTCGACCCAGTCGGACGCGCGTCCGGACGTCCCGTGGAACAGGTACAGGACGGGGAAGCGGGCCCCGGGACGCCGGTCGTAGCCGGTCGGGAGGAGGACGCGGACGTCCACGGCCCGTCCGAGCGCGGCCGTGCTGACGCGCAGCGCGTACTGGCGGTCGTCGACGCGCCGCACGCCCACGACGTGGATGCCGCCGGAGTCGGTGAAGCGGACCGCCGGCCCGGCCGCGTGGGCGGGGGCGGCGAGTCCCGTGGAGGTCGCGGCGACGGCCAGAGTGATCGCGAGGGTTCGGGGGCTCATGGGGGACCTCCTCGGACGTGCCGGTCAGCGGCCCCCGGCGGGGCGGCGGGGCCGGTCGGGCTGGACGCGCAGCGTCGTGATCACGGTCGCCAGCATCTCGTAGTGGGCGGCGAGCATGGTCAGTTCGACGCACTCGCCCTCGGTGAGGTGGGCGCGCAGCCGCGTCCAGGTCGCGTCGTCCAGGTCCTGCTCGGCGTGGAGGCGGTCGGCGGCGGTGAGGATCGCGCGCTCGCGCGGCGTCCACCCGTCGGCGTCCGGGCCCGCCTTGAGACGTTCCACGTCCGGCTCGCGCACGCCCGCGCGGCGCGCGAGCCGGACGTGGTGACCGAACTCGTAGCGGCAGTCGCGCAGGTGCGCGACGCGCAGGATCACCAGTTCGGTGTCGCGGCGCGGCAGGGTGCCGCCGGGCATGAGCCGCCCGGCGAACCACAGCCAGCCGCGGAACAGCCCGCGGCGCCGCGCCAGGGTCAGGAACAGGTTCGGCGGCCCGGTCCCCGCGGCCCGGCCCGCGGCGCGGCAGGCGAGCCAGTTGACCACCCCCACCTCGCGGATGCCGCCGGGAGTGGCGCGGGGCGCCGTCACCGCCCGCTGTCGGGCTGGGGCGTCGTCAGCTCCACCCGCTCGTTCCTGGCGATCTCCAGGATGTCGCGCAGCCCGCGCTGGACGAGGTGGTCGGCGACCGGCTGCACGGCCATCCGGACCGGCAGGACGGCGCCCACCCACCAGGGGGCGACGATCCGCCTGGAGCGGCGGGCGATCCCGCGCTCCAGCGCGTCGATGCCCACCTTCAGCGGCGCGACGCCGAGGGCCAGGCCGGTCCGGGGCGACGCGTCCATCAGGGCGGACGCGGCCTCGGTGCCGAACCCGCGGCGCGTCATGTCGGTGTCGAGCTCGGCGAAGTACGCGACCCCGGCCTTCGCGCCCCACGGGCGCAGTTCGGCCCGCAGCGAGTTGCCCAGCGCCTCCACCGCGGCCTTGGACGCGCTGTAGGCGCCCAGCAGGGGGGCGTTGACGGCCGCGGCCAGGGACGAAACGGCCAGCGCGTAACCGCGTTCGTGGCTGAGGTGGGGCCCGGCCGCGCGGAGCGTGTTGTAGACGCCCAGCACGTTCACCCGCACGCTCTGCTCCATGACGGACGGGTCGCCGCCTATGACCGGCATCTGCGCGGCCACGCCGGCGTTGGCGACGACGACGTCCAGGCCGCCCAGTTCTTGGACGGCGCTGCCGACGACGTCCTCGACCGTGCCGCGGTCGGTCACGTCGCACGTCCACCAGGGCGCCGTCCCGCACCCGGCGGCGACCTCCGAGAGGAGGTCGGGCTCAAGTCCGGCGAGCGCCACGCGCGCGCCGCGTTCGTGCAGCCGGGCGGCGAGCGCCGCTCCGATCCCCCGCGCGGCGCCGGTGATCAGCACGCGCCGGCCGGCGAGGGTCGCCGTCCACCGGGACGAGTCCAGGATCATGCGGCGACCCTAACACTGGGGAACAGTCTTGTCTTTTTAAGATTGCCTACAAATCCCCGTAATTCGGGCGTTCGTCGGCTGTCTACTCCTTCGGTGAGCAAGCGACCTCCGAAGGTTGTGGTGAGATGCGGGCCTTGGGTTGGATGGCGTGGTGGTAGCGGGCGTGGGGACGCGGCCGGACGCCGACCTTCTGGCGGCCGCCGCGGAGGGCGACGAGGCGGCCTCGGACGAGCTGTTCCGCCGGCACCACACGGCGGTCCTGCGGTACGCGCGCGGGCTGGTGCGCGACCAGCACCTCGCCGAGGACCTGACGAGCGAGGCGTTCACCCGCACGTTCGCGGCGATGCGCCAGGGCGGAGGGCCCCGCGACGCGTGCAGGCCCTACCTGTACACCGTCGTGCGGAACACGGCCACCGACTGGGCGCGCGGCGCCCGCCGCACCGTCGTGACCGACGAGGTCGCCGACTGGGCGCGCGGCGCCCGCCGCACCGTCGTGACCGACGAGGTCGCCGACTGGGCGTCGGACTCCGACGCCGAAGCGCCGGACGTCGACGAACTGGACGCGCTCGTCCGCGCCTTCCGGTCGCTGCCCGAACGGTGGCAGACCGTCCTCTGGTACACGCTCATCGAGGACGAGCCCGTCGGGCAGGTCGCGGAGCTGCTCGGCATGGAGAAGGGCGCGGTCTCCCAGCTCGCGTTCCGGGCGCGCGAGGGGCTCCGGCAGGCGTTCCTCGTCGCGGGCTCCGGAGGACGCCCCGAGTGCGCCGAGTTCACCGCCCAGCTCGCCGCGAGCGTCCGCCGCCCCGGCCGCCGGCGCAGCCGTGCCCTGCGCCGGCATCTGGAGTCCTGCGAGGAGTGCGGGCGGGCCTCCAAGGAGACGGCCGACCTCAACGGGCGGCTGCGGCGCGCGCTGCCGGTCGGGGCCGCCCTGCTGGGGGCGCCGTCGGCGTCGCTCGGCCCGCTCGGCCCCTCGCCCCGGCGGCGTCCCTGCCCGGCTGGACCCTTCCGGCCGCGGTGGCCGGCGGCGTCGCCACCGGCATCGCGATCATCCTGTTCACCACGGTCGGCGGCGGGCCAGGCGAGGACCCGCGCTCCGCACCGCCTCCCGCGGCGCCCACCCCCGCGAGCTCGGCCCCGGCGGACGTCGCCGAGCCCGACCACACCGTCGGCACCCGAACCCCCGGAGCCGGCGGCCGGAGCCCGAGAGGCGGCGGTGGCGACGGGCCTGGCGCAGGCCCCTTCCGCGTGCGCAACACGACGTTGCAATCGTGCCTGGCACCCAGCGGCACGTCGGTCGTGCAGCGCTCCTGCACCGACTCGGCGACGGGCTGGAGGCGCGGGAACACCTCCGGCGGCTTCACGCTGACGAGCAGCTCCACCGGACGATGCCTGAGCCGCGGGACGCCCGCCGCGGGCGTCCCCTGGGGGGCGGCAGCGAGTACTCGGTGGTCATGGCCCCCTGCGGCGGCCCGAACCAGGTCTGGAAGCCGGTGCGGTTCGCGCCGTCGGTCCACCGGCTCGCCAACGGCGACGGGTACTACCTCCAGGCGAGCTGGTCCGGGCTGAAGCCGGTGACGCTGAAACCGTCCTCCTACGCGGCATGGCGGCCCAGGGCTGGGCCGTCGAAGGCGCCGGCTGACCCCGCCGGCGGTCATCCGTAGCTCACGCCGTCGCGGGCGGCGTCGGCCTCGGCGGCGGGCTCGGCGTTGAGGGCGAGCCACGCGCGCAGCGCCATGTGCAGCTCCAGCCGGTCGGACGCCGCGTGCACCGCGTCCCCGAAGAGGTCGTCCAGCTGCCGCAGCCGGTACCGGACGGTCTGCGGGTGCAGGTGCAGGTGACCGGACACCTCCGTGGCGTTGAACCCGTGCTCCAGGCAGGCCAGGAGCGTCTCGGCGAGCCGGTAGCGCTGCGCCGGGCGCGCGCTCAGCAGCGGCGCGAGCCGGCGGGCGATCACCTTCTCCACCAGCGGCCGCTCCCGCATCATCACCAGGATCGGCATGTGCCGCTCGGCCGCGACGGGCGTCGCGCCGCCGACCAGGCCCTGGCAGGCCAGCGCGAGGGTCTCGCGCGCCAGCCGCAGGGACGTCGCGACCCCGCCCACCCCGACCGCCGGGCCGGTCGCGGCCGTCCAGCCGTGCAGCTGCCGCTCCAGCATCCGCGCGCGGCCGGGGCCCTCCGGATCCGGGACGACCAGGCAGGGCTCCGCCAGGTGCAGGCCCAGCAGGACGTCCGGGGGCAGCGACGGGTGCCGCGCGTCGGAGTCGTGCTCGCGGAGGGCGACGACCGCTAACGTGCGAGGCGGCGCCCAGTCGGCCTCGCGCGCCGCCCCCTTGAGCTCCGCCGGGCAGGCGCCGGTCAGCAGCAGGTCGAGCAGGTGCCGCCGGTGGTCCTGGAGCGTGCCCGCGGCCCGCGCGGCGGCGTCCGCGTGGCCCTCGGCGACGATCGCCGCCACCTGGTTCAGGTAGTCGAGCGCCGCGTTGGCGATCGCCGCGATGACCCCCGGGCTCGTCCGGTACCCCATCCGCTCGGCGCGGTCGGTGAGCCGCTCGACGGCCAGCCCCGTCCCGATCCGCGTCGCCGCCTGCCAGGAGTCCAGCGTCCGCCCCTCGCCGGCCTCGCCGACCCCGATCTGCCGCCAGAACTCCACGACGTCCGCCGACGGGGCGGCGGGGTCGGCCATCAGCTCCAGGAAGTGCCCGATGGCGCACTCCACGCCCAGTTGCATCGCCTTGGCGTAGCGGGGGTCGTGCGGCCGGACGAACTCCGGCAGCCGCCCCTCGATCCGGCGCACCGCCTCCGCCGCGATGCCGGGAACGTGCTCGCGAAGATCACCCGCGATCCGGGCGGCGCCCTCGAACGACAGGTCGAGCTCGATCCGGCGCACCGGAAGGCGGACCACCTGGCTGAGGTCGGACATGAGATCTCCGTCGGGGACGTCGTGCCAGGAGAGACGGCCCGCCCCCGCCCCGATTACGCGGGTCGGCGCGACTTTCTCGTTCGGCTGGAACGAGGTCGCGAGCCTCTAGGCTGGCCGGTATGGCGACGGAGGCGTCCCCGAAGGCGCGGGCTCGTAAGTGGAAGGACGAGACCAGGCTGGGGCTGGTGCGGCGGGCCCGCCGGATCAACCGGATCCTGGCCGAGACGTACCCCGACGCGCACTGCGAACTGAACTTCGGCACCCCCTTCCAGCTCCTGGTCGCGACCGTGCTGTCGGCGCAGACCACCGACATGCGGGTGAACCTGACCACGCCCGCGTTGTTCGCCAAGTACCCCACCCCCGAGGACCTGGCCGCCGCCGACCCCGAGGACGTCGAGGCCATCCTGAAGCCCACCGGGTTCTTCCGCGCCAAGACCAAGTCGGTCATGGGCCTGTCGGCCGAGCTGCGCGACCAGTTCGGCGGCGAGGTCCCCGGGCGCCTGGAAGACCTCGTCAAGCTGCCAGGTGTCGGGCGCAAGACGGCCAACGTCGTCCTCGGGAACGCGTTCGACGTCCCCGGCATCACCGTCGACACCCACTTCGGCCGCCTGGCCCGACGCTTCGCCTGGACGACCGAAGACGACCCCGTGAAGGTCGAAGAGGAGATCGGCTCCCTCGTCCCGCGCAAGGACTGGACGATGCTGTCCCACAGGCTGATCTGGCACGGCCGCCGGATCTGCCACGCGCGCCGTCCCGCCTGCGGGGCGTGCCCCCTGGCGCGGCTGTGCCCGGCCTTCGGCGAGGGGCCGGTGGACGAGGAGACGGCGCGCAAGCTCGTCAAGCCCGGACCCTTCTCGTGAGCGCTTCTCCCGGCCGCCCGGGAAGGAACGCGGCCGTTCCGGAGTTGGGGACGGACGTGACCGACGCCGCCCCCGACTGCCCCGCCTGGCTCGACCGCTTCCGCTCGGAGGCGCCGAGACTGCCCGTGCCGCCCGTGTTCCCGCCCGCCCCCGCCGCCCGCGCCGCCGCCGTCCTGATCCTGTTCGGCGACGGGTCGCACGGCCCGGACGTCCTGCTCACCGAGCGCGCCGCCACCCTCAACAAGCACGCCGGGCAGCCCGCCTTCCCCGGCGGCCGCATCGACCCCGGGGACGAAGGCCCGGTCGCGGCGGCGCTGCGCGAGGCGTGGGAGGAGGCCGGCGTCGAACCGTCCGGCGTGGACGTGCTGTGCACGCTGCCGGAGCTGTACCTGTCGCACAGCGAGCACCGGGTCACGCCCGTCGCCGGCTGGTGGCGCGAGCCGTCGGAGGTCGCGCCGGGCCACCCCGGGGAGGTCGCGACGGTCGCGCGGGTCCCGATCAGCGAGCTGGTCGACCCGGGGAACCGGGTGATGGTCAAGCACCCGTCCGGGATCAGGGTCGGCCCCGCGTTCCACGTCCGGGACATGCTCGTGTGGGGGTTCACCGCCGCGCTGCTCACCCAGGTGCTGGCCGCGGGCGGCTGGGACCGGCCGTGGGACACCTCCCGCGTCGAGGACCTCCCCGAGGACGTCGTGAGCCTCGCCGCGCGCGACCGGGGAGCGGACGTCGCCGCCCGCGACCGCGAGGCGGACGTCGCCGCGCGCGACTGAGCGAGGGAACCTCGCGGCGCGGCCGAGGAGCCTCGTCGTTTCCCACGAAATCGCCCTGCCTGTCCGGCGGCCGCCGATGCGCAGGTCAGACGGCCGTTCGCGATGCGTACGACCGTCGTCACGGTCGCATGTCACCCCCGGCGGCTATCCGGCGTGCCCCAAACTGGTCCATCGAGGGGACGTGAAGGAGCGGCCCGGACCTATACGGTGAAGCGGTGCTGCACGACCACGTTCTCGACCTGATCCTGCTCGTGCTCGTCGTGCTGTTCGGAGTCTCGGGCTACCGGCAGGGCTTCATCGTGAGCCTGCTGAGCTTCGTCGGCTTCGTCGGCGGCGGCGTCATCGGGGTCCTGATCGCGCCGCCGATCGCCGAGGCCGCGGTGAACGGCGCCGCGCAGCAGGCGCTCCTCGCCATCGTCGTCGCGTTCCTGTCCGCCACCCTCGGGCAGCTCGTGGCCTCGTCCCTCGGCGCCGTCCTGCGCAACCGGGTGACCGGGATGAACGCCCGCACCGCCGACGCGGTCGGCGGCACGTTCGTCAGCGCGCTCTCGCTGCTGATCGTCGCGTGGTTCTTCGGCAGCCTGGTCGCCAACTCCGAGTTCAAGCCCGTCCGCACGCAGGTCAAGGGCTCCTCCATCATCAACGGCATCAACGACGTGATGCCCTCGCAGGCGCAGACGTGGTTCACCTCCTTCCAGGGGTTCGTCAAGAGCAGCGAGTTCCCGCAGGTCTTCAACGGCCTCGGCGGCGAGTCGGTGGTGCAGGTCCCGCCGCCGGACGAGTCCGTCCTGAACACCCGGGGCCTGAAGAACTCCAAGAACAGCATCGTGAAGGTGGTCAGCACGGCGCCGCAGTGCCAGCGCCGCATCGAGGGCACCGGGTTCGTGTTCGCGCCGCAGCACATCATGACCAACGCGCACGTCGTCGCGGGCGCGCGCGGCTCCTCGGTGGTGGCGACGATCAACGGCGACACCAACCGCGGGCGGGTCGTGCTGTACGACCCGAAGCGCGACGTCGCCGTCCTGTACGTGCCGGGACTGAAGGCGCCGGCGCTGGAGTTCGCCAAGGAGGCGCGCGTCCGCGACGACGCGATCGTCGCCGGCTTCCCGAAGAACCAGCCGTTCACGACCGGCGCCGCCCGGATCCGCGCCCGGCAGACGGCGCGCGGGCCCGACATCTACCACTCCGGCCAGGTCAGCCGCGAGATCTACGCCATCCGCGGCAAGGTCGAGCCGGGCAACTCCGGCGGGCCGCTGCTGTCCACCGACGGCCGCGTCTACGGCGTCATCTTCGCCGCCGCCCTGGACACGCCGTCCACCGGCTACGCGCTCACCGCGGAAGAGGTCACGCCCGACGCGCGCGCGGGCGCCACCGCCACGAAGCCGGTCTCGACGCAGAGCTGCTCCGACTAGGCTGTGTTCGAAATCCCGGCCCGCTTCGCTCGCCTGGCGGCCCGCTGCGCGACCGGGCCTGGGCGAACGCGGCATCGCTTCGCGATCCGCCCGGTTCCGCTCGCCTCCGGCTGCGCTCCACTTCGCAGCTCACGCGTTCGCGCGCATCGCCGAGGCCCTTTCGAACTGGTCCTAGCCAGTGGTGAGGCGGAGGGCGATGGGGCCGTCCTGGGGCTCCTCGGTCAGGTTCCGTGCCCGCCGCGCGATTCCTCGTACGTCGATGCAGTACGGAGGGGCGTCCTGGTACGGGACGATCCGGTCGGCTGCGCGGCTGAGCAGAGCCTCGGCGCCGCGTGCGTTTCCACGGCGCAGGTGAGTTATCCCCACGGCGACCTGGGCGAGCCCCCGCCAGAGTTCCCGTTCGGACTCGGGAGCGGCCTTCCAGACCGCTTCCAGCACCTCATGCGCGTGGAACGGGCGGTCGGCGTCAAGGAGGCGCTGCGCCTCGGCCAGGGCTTCCGCCGGTGGCATGTCGAGGTCGTCGGGCATCGTGGGTATGCCGGTCTCGCCGTGCGGCAGTGGACGTCCGTAGGCGTCCCGCGGGCGTGCGTTGCGTGGGCGTCCCGACTCGTCCCGATCCCGCATGCCTCCACGGTACGCGGGTTCAGCGGCGCGGCTCCGGGTCGGTCAGCCAGTCGAGGAGTTGGGCGTCGAACTCCCGCGGACGCTCCTGGTGGGGGAAATGCCCCGCGCCCTCGATGAGCGTCCAGCGGTAGGGGGCCTTCACGTAGCGTCCGGAGCCCTGCGCGCTGGCCGGGAGGGTGCACGTGTCGAGCGCGCCGTGGACTTGGAGTGTGGCGGCGTGGATGGGGGCGCGCATGCGGTGCGCGTAGCGGATGCCGTCTGGACGGGCCTGCGACCGGATGAGCCAGCGGTGGTACTCCAGCGCGCTATGGGCGACCCCGGGGATCTGCACGGCCTTGCGTACGAGCCGCTCAGTGCGCTCGTCCGGCCAGCCGGGGCCCGACCAGTCGTGCAGGAGCTTCCCGACCAGCGCCGCGTCGTCGCGGACCAGGCGCCGTTCGGGCCACAGCGGAACCTGGAAGCCGAACGTGTGCCGCGTCGCCCAGCCCTGCCCGCGCGGGTCGCCCGCGACGGCCTGCCGCAGCCGCAGCGGATGCGGGGCGCCCACCACCGCCAGCCGTTGGACGATCTTCGGGTGGTAGACGGCCATCGTCCAGGCGAGCAGCCCGCCCCAGTCGTGCCCGACGACGGTCGCGTTCGCCTCGCCCAGCGCGCGGACGAGCCCGGCGGCGTCCCCGGCCAGCGTGACCAGGTCGTACCCGCGCGGCGGCTTGTCGCTGCCGCCGTAGCCGCGCAGGTCGACCGCCGCCGCCCGGTAGCCCGCGGCGGGCAGCGAGACGAGCTGGTGGTGCCACGACCACCAGAACTCGGGGAACCCGTGCAGCAGCAGGACGAGCGGCCCCTCACCGGCCTCGGCGACGTGGAAGCGCGTCCCGCCGGCGCTGACCTGCCGGTGCGTCCACGGGCCGTCGACCTCGACCAGCGCCGCGTCGTGCCCGGACACGGCGCCGGTCAGCCCGTCAGCTCGGGATCGCCGGAGTCGCCCCGGTGGCGCAGCGCGGTGAAGTCGTCCTTCAGCGTCTTGCGGGTCCGTCTGGCCCCTTCGATCTTGCGGATGCGGAAGTACCCGATGGCGAGCAGGACCAGGGCGAGCAGGAGGTACACCCCGGCCACGATGAGGAACGCGGCCCAGTGCCAGATGCCGGCGGCCACCAGCCCGTAGGCGAACGCGATCGACAGCAGGATGACGATCAGCCCGCCGATCAGCGCGGCGATCGTGAACATCACGCTGCCCAGCGCGGCCTTCTTGGCGTCGCCCTTCAGCTCCAGCTTGGCCAGGTCCATCTCGGCCCTGATCAGGTCGGAGACGCTGCTCGACGCCAGGGCGACCAGCTCGCCGAGGGACTTGTCCTCGACGCGCTCGCCCGGTTGTGCCTCGGACATATGGCTATTCTCCTTAGTCCGGGCGCGCGCGCTGACGCACCCTTCTCCGGAAGACGACGGCCGCGGCCGCCGAGGCGAGAACGCTCGCGATCAGGACCGCAGTCGTCACTCTCTCGAATTGTGACGGGTCGGTATAGGCCAAACCGCCGATCAGCAGCGAAACGGTGAATCCCACCCCGGCCAGGAGCGCGACGCCCGCGATCTCGTTCCAGCGCAGGTCCTCCCCGAGGGTGGCGAGGCCGAGCCGCACGGCCGCCCACGCCCCGCCGAGGACCCCCACGAACTTACCGACCAGGAGCCCGGCGATCACGCCGAGGGCCACCCTGTCGGTGAACACCGCGCCCAGTTGCGCCGCGCCGAGGCCCACGCCGGCCGACACGAAGGCGAAAACCGGCACCGCGACGCCCGCCGAGAACGGCCGCAGCACGTGGTCGGCGCGCTCGGCGTTGGTCGGCCGCCCGTCCGGCGTCTCCTTCGGGCTGGTGAGCATCCCCATCGCGACGCCGGCGACGGTCGCGTGGATCCCGCTGCGCTGCAGGCAGTACCAGGCCAGGACGGCGAGGGGCACGTACACCCATGGCGAGCGGAAGCCGCGGCGCTGGAGCAGCCCGTACACCCCGATCAGCGCCACGCTGAGGAGCAGCGGCGTCCAGTGCAGGGTGCTGGTGTAGAAGAGCGCGATGATGGTGATGGCCATCAGGTCGTCCACCACCGCCAGCGTCAGCAGGAACGCCCGCAGAGACGCGGGGCACGAGGTGAACGTCACGGCGAGCACCGCCAGCGCGAACGCGATGTCCGTGGCCGTCGGCACCGCCCAGCCGCGGGACGCGCCCGGCTCGCCCGCGCTCACCGCCAGGAAGATCAGGGCCGGCGCCGCCACCCCCGCCGCGGCGGCGATCACCGGCAGCGCCGCGTCCCGCGGATTGCGCAGCTCGCCGTGCGTCAGCTCCTCGCGGAGCTCCAGCCCGGCGATGAAGAAGAAGACGGCCAGCAGCCCGCTGGACGCCCAGTGCTGCACGTCCATGTGGCCGAGATGCAGCCAGTGCGGGCTGATCTCGAACGTCTGGAGGCTCTTGTAGGCGCCGTCCCACGGCGTGTTGGCCCAGACCAGCGCCGCGACCGCCGCGAGCAGCATCACCACTCCGCCGATCGTCTCGGTGCGGAGCGCCTTGGCGACCTGGACGCTGTAGCGGACGGTGGGACGGAACGGCCACGTGGCTGCAACGCGGCGTTTCACTGGCGGGCGCGCCATAGAGAGAACCCCTGGGAAAGCGGCGGACGTCTGGACAAGGCCACGGCCCGCACGATCACTACGGGACGTTCCCTGCCGACCAGACTTCCCGGCGCACCTGGGGATATTTTACCTGGCTCGCTCAGCGGGGAGGCCCGGCGGCCCCTGACTCGGGCGTCGAAAAACGGCCCGCGCGCCGAAACGGCCCGCGCACGGCGGTGTGCCAGGCGCGGGCCGTCGCGAACCCTGCGAACGCCGTGCGGGTCAGTCGTCCGACTTGGCGCTGGGCAGCTTCTCGGAGATGAGGTCCATCACCGTGCTGTCGGCGAGCGTCGTGACGTCGCCGACGCTGCGGTTCTCCGCGACGTCCCGCAGCAGCCGGCGCATGATCTTGCCGGAGCGGGTCTTCGGCAGCTCCGGAACGATCATGATCTGGCGGGGCTTGGCGATCGGGCCGAGGGTCTTGGCGACGTGGTCGCGCAGCTCGCGCAGGAACTCCTCGCCGTCGACGCCCTCGCCGGCGTCGCCGCGCGGGATCACGAACGCCACGATGGCCTGCCCGGTGACCGGGTCCGTCGCGCCCACCACCGCCGACTCGGCGACCTTCGGGTGCGAGACCAGCGCCGACTCCACCTCCGTCGTGGAGATGTTGTGCCCGGACACGAGCATCACGTCGTCCACGCGGCCGAGCAGCCACATGTCGCCGTCCGCGTCCTTCTTGGCGCCGTCGCCCGCGAAGTACAGGCCCTCGAAACGCGACCAGTACGTCTTGACGTACCGCTCGTCGTCGCCCCAGATCGTGCGGAGCATGCTCGGCCACGGCTCCCGGACCACCATGAAGCCGCCGCCGCCGTCCGGCACCGAGCGGCCCTGGTCGTCCACGACGTCCGCGGCGATGCCGGGCAGCGGGCGCATCGCCGCGCCCGGCTTGCCCTCCGTGACCCCGGGCAGCGGGCTGATCATGATGGCGCCGGTCTCGGTCTGCCACCACGTGTCGACCACCGGGGTCCGGTCGGCGCCGATGTGCTTGCGGTACCAGACGTAGGCCTCGGGGTTGATCGGCTCACCGACCGACCCCAGCACGCGCAGGGACGACAGGTCGTACCGGGCCGGGATGTCGTCGCCCCACTTCATGAACGTGCGGATCGCCGTGGGCGCCGTGTAGAAGATGGACACCTTGTACTTCTGGATGATGTCCCACCAGCGGCCCTTGTCGGGGGTGTCGGGCGTCCCCTCGTAGATGACGCTGGTCGCACCGTTGGCGAGAGGCCCGTACACGATGTAGGAGTGGCCCGTCACCCACCCGATGTCGGCCGAGCACCAGTAGACGTCCGTCTCCGGCTTCAGGTCGAACACCGCCCAGTGCGTGTACGCGCACTGGGTCAGGTAACCGCCGCTGGTGTGCAGGATGCCCTTCGGCTTACCCGTCGTACCCGACGTGTACAGGATGTACAGCGGGTGCTCGGAGTCCATGGGCTCGGCGGTGTGCTCGTCGCTCTGCCGCTCGACGACGTCGTGCCACCACAGGTCGCGCTCGTTCTCGGCCACCTGCTCCCCGGTGCGTCGCACCACGAGCACGTGCTCGATCGTCGGCGTCTGCGCGACGGCCTCGTCCACGATGCCCTTGAGGTCGGACGGCTTGCCGCGCCGGAAGCCGCCGTCCGCCGTGATGACGAGCTTGGCCTGCGCGTCGTCGATGCGCGTCCTGAGGGCCTCCGCCGAGAAGCCGCCGAACACCACCGAGTGGGTCGCGCCGATGCGCGCGCACGCCAGCATCGAGATCGGCAGCTCGGGGATCATCGGCAGGTAGATCGCGACCCGGTCGCCCTTGCGGACGCCCAGTTCGAGCAGGGCGTTGGCGGCCCTGTTCACCTCGCCCTGGAGGTCGGCATAGGTGATGGTGCGGGAGTCGCCCGGCTCCCCCTCCCAGTGGAACGCCACCGTGTCGCCGCGTCCGGCCTCCACATGCCGGTCGACGCAGTTGTAGGCGACGTTCAGCTCCCCGCCCACGAACCACTTCGCGAAAGGCGGGTTGCTCCAGTCCAGGACGTCGTCCCAGCGCTTCGTCCAGGCGAGCCGGTCCGCCTGCTCCGCCCAGAAGCCCAAGCGGTCCTCGGCGGCGCGCTCGTAGGCGTCCGCCTTGACGTTCGCCGACGCGGCGAGGTCCGGGGGCGGGGGGAAACGGCGCGTCTCCTGCAGAAGGTTCGACAGTGTCTCTTGGCTCTGGCTCAACGCGAAACTCCTTGCTAGCTCAAGCGGGGGTCGCCCGGTATCCCCACTTCACCAGGTAGGTCCCGGTCCCCACAAGGCCGCGATCCCGGGTGTCGGGGGGATGGACGCGATCGGCGCTCACTGCTCTGGATCCTGCATTGTGATGCCCGACACAACGGGCCTTCCCGCGTGCGGCCCCAGGGAACCGTCTCGGCTACGCGCCCCACTGGGCCGCTGCGTAAGCGCTCCGGACGACGGCATAAAGTCAGGCCGTGACCGATGCTCTAGCTGATGTTGCGAACCTTCCCGGCGTCGTCGACGCCGTCGACGAGGCGCGCAGGGCCGTGGACCGGCTGCTCGGCCACCGCGTCCTGCGGCGGCGCAGCGCCGAGGTCTCCACGGAGTCGGCGCTGCGCGGCGCCCGGGCCTCCGCGGTCCTCGACGGCGCCTCGGTCACGCTGGACGAACTGCGCACCACCGATCACCCGTCCGACCCCGTCGTGCAGGGGGCCCTGCGCGTGTCGGCCGAGCTCGGAACGCTGACGGAGGTCTGGCGCAGAGCGCCGCGGCAGGCATTGGCGCGCCTGCACGTCCTCGCCGCCGCGGACGCGGTCGACAGCGCCGATCTCGGACGTCCCCGCCCCGGCGACGGTGTCGTGAAGGACGTTCTCGGGCTGGGGGAGCCGCCCTCGCCGTCCGAGGTGGCGGCTCGCCTGGACGCGCTCAGCGGGCTGCTGACCGAACCCACCAAGGCGCCGGCTCTCGTGGTCTCGTCGATCGTGCATGGCGAGCTCCTGGCTCTGCGTCCTTTCGGCTGGGGAGACGGGGTCGTCGCCCGTGCCGCCCAGCGGCTCACCCTCGTCGCCCGTGGGCTGGACCCCAAATCGCTGGTCGCCCCTGAGGTCGGCCACCTCGAACTCTCCGACGAGTACGCCGAGGCCCTTCGCGCCTACACGTCCGGTTCGGCGGAAGGCGTCGCGCGTTGGATCGTCCACTGCTCCTCGGCCATCGCGGCCGCCGCGCGGGACTCGCAGGCCATCTGCGAAGCGTTCATGCGCGGCTGAGAATGTCACCTGGTAGGAGCATCCTGGTCCTATGGCCGATCGCATGCACGGGCGCCCCGCGGCACCGACCGAGACCACGATCTCGTCGGCGAGCTGGGATTCGCGTGACCTGACGGGGGAGCAGCACGACAGCGTCCTGTTCGTGGACGTGGACATGACCGAGGCCGGCGGCACGGGTGCCGTCTTCACCGACTGCACGTTCCGGGGTGTGCGCTTCAACGCGTCCAGCCACACCGACGGGGCGTTCCTGAACTGCACGTTCGTCCGGTGCGGTTTCTTCGACGCCGCCTTCACAGGCTGCAAGTTCGTGGGCAGCATGTTCGACGGCTGCACCTACGACCTGATGAAGGTCAAGGGCGGCGACTGGTCGTTCACCGGTCTCCCCGGCGCGGACCTGCGGCGCGCGGCGTTCACGGACGTGCGCATGCGCGAAGCGGATCTCACCGGAGCCCGCTGCGCCGGAGCGGAGCTGCGGGGGGTCGACCTCTCGGGGGCGTCGCTGCACAAGGCCGACTTCTCCGGTTGCGACCTGCGCGGAAGCGACCTGTCGTCGCTGGACCCGCTCACCGCCGAGCTGAGGCGCGCGGTGATCGACCCGTTCCAGGCGGTCGTGCTCGCGACGGCGCTGGGGCTGGACGTCCGCGAGTAGGGCGGGGCCTACCGGGTGCGCGGGCAAAGCGAACGGCGTCCCTTACCAGGACGCCGTTGCTGAGACACGTCACACCGGGTTACCAAGCGTGCACCTCATATCCGTCGGATCGGGTCAAGCCCGTCTCGACGCGCCTCCCGCGGCTGGTCGCGCGTGGGTACCCGGCTGCCGTGCCCGGACACTCGGTCCGTATGACCTGTGTACGCCTTATTTGCCCAGATGACAAGCCCCATTCGGAAAACGGCGCGCGACCCGCCGGGGCGGCGCCGCAAGGGACTCCGGTGCCCTCTGAGGCCGGTGAGGCATATTCCGGACTTCCGTAACCGTCATTCGGATCGCAAAATTGATCACTCAGTGTAACTATTTCCCTTTGGTCGCCGATCGGGCGAAGGCACAGGAAAGATCTTTAGTTCTCCTGTACGCTCCCACTCCCGTCCCGTTGCACTTCGTGCGCACCGGAACGGGGCCCTGCCGGGTCCGGGAGGCGCACCCTGCGCCGGCCGCTCCGGCGGATCGTCGCCGTCAGGTGCGAAAAATCGCCACGTGCCGGGCGAGTTTGCGGCTCGACGGAACTCTCGACGATCGGGCAGCATATGTTGTATCCGCCTAGACTTGAGTCGGTGAGTTTGCTTCTTCCATAGAGCGGACTTACCCGTGGCATAGCCCGAACTCCCCGAGACCATTCTGGGAAAGCGGGCCGGCTCTACCCCCCCGGAGCCGGACCGCCGGCGACCCCCGCTCTCCCCCCCGGCGGGGGTCGCCCTGTCGTGAGGCGGCCGGGCGGTGGCCCCCGGGGTATCGATCCCGCGCCACCGCCCGCCCGCCGCCTCGGGGCGAAGTTATCCACAGTCGGCGGAATCTTCTCGCCGCCCTCCGCGCCCGCCGCAAGGTGGATGTCTCCGAACGTCGAAGGAGCATCCGATGAATCTCGCGGCACTGATCGTCACGGGCGACCCCGCCCTCGCCGACGGCCTCCTCCGCCTCGCCGCCGCCGCAGACGCGCACGCCGAGGTCGCCTACGGCGCCGACGAGGCCCGCCCCGCCTGGAGCTGGCCCTCCCTCGTCCTCCTCGGCGCCGACATCGCCGAGGACGTCGCCGCCGCCGGCCTGCAGCGCCGGCCGGGCGTCGTCCTCGTCACCGGCGACGCCTCCGCCGACGCCTACCGCCTCGCCGTGGAGGCCGGCGCCCAGGACGTCGTCGCCCTCCCCGACCACGAGGACTGGCTGATCGACGCCTTCGCCGCCGCCTGCGAACCCGAGGGCGGCTGGGCCACCGCCCTCTGCGTCGTCGGCGCCCGCGGCGGCGCCGGGGCCAGCGTCCTCGCGACCGCGCTCGGCCTCGGTGCGGCGGGCCAGGGCCTGCGGACCCTCCTCGTCGACGCCGACCCGTTCGGCGGCGGCGTCGACCTCCTCCTCGGGCTGGAGTCGCACGAGGGCGTCCGCTGGCACGACCTCGCCGAGCGCCGCGGCCGCCTCAGCGCCGCGACCCTCCGCGAGACCCTGCCCGGCTCGGGCGACCTGTCCGTCCTGTCCTGGCGGCGCGGCGAGCCCGTCCCCGTCTCCGAAGAGGCCGTCCGCTCCCTGCTCGACGCCGCCGCCCGCGGGTTCGACCTGGTCGTCGTCGACGTCCCCCGCCACCCCGGCGACATCGGCCGCGCGGCCCTGCGCACCGCCGCCGCCACGTTCCTGCTCGTCCCGGCCGAGGTCCGCGCCACCGTGGCCGCCGACGGCCTCGCCACCGCCCTCCGCCGCGACACCGCCGACCTGCGCCTCGTCGTCCAGGGCCCGGCCCCGGGCGGCATCACCCCCGACGCGGTCGCGAGCGTCCTCGGCCTCCCGTTCGCCGGCTCCTTCGACCGCGACCGCCGCCTCCCCGCCGCCGTCGACTCCGGCGACCTCGAACGCGCCTGCCGCCGCGGCCCCCTCGCCGACTTCTGCGCCTCCGTCCTCGCCGATCTGGCCCTCCAGCCCGACGCCTACCGGGAGGCGGCGTGAACGGCCTCTCCAGCGCCGTCCGCGACCGGCTCGCCACCACGGGCGCCGAAGCCACCACCGGCCGCGTCGCCGCCGCGCTCCGCGCCGAGGAGCGCCTCCTCGGCGACCGCGAAGTCCTGGCCCTGGCCGACGAGTTACGCGCCGAGTTCGTCGGCGCCGGCCCCCTGGAGCCCCTGCTGCGCTCCCCGGACGTCACCGACGTCCTGGTGAACGGCCCCGACGAGGTCTGGATCGACACCGGCTCCGGCCTGGTCCGCACCGCGGTGCGCTTCCCGGACGAGGTGACCCTCCGCCGCCTGGCCCAGCGCCTCACCGCCGCCGCCGGCCGCCGCCTCGACGACGCGTCCCCCTACGCCGACGCCCGCCTCCCCGGCGGAGTCCGCCTGCACGCCGTCCTCCCGCCGGTCGCCGCGACCGGCACCTGCCTGTCCCTGCGCCTCCCACGCCGCCGCGCCTTCACGCTGGACGAACTGGTCACGGCCCGCACCATCCCACCCGAGGGCGCCGACCTGCTGGCGGCCCTGATCGAGTCCCGAGCGGCCTTCCTGATCAGCGGGGGCACCGGAACCGGCAAAACGACCCTGCTGAGCAGCCTGCTCTCCTTGGCGAACCCCTCCGAGCGCCTCCTCCTGGTAGAGGACTCCGCCGAACTGAAGCCCACCCACCCCCACGTCGTGAGGTTGGAGGCCCGTCCGCCCAACACCGAGGGCGCCGGAGGCGTGACCCTGAACGACCTCGTCCGCCAGGCCCTCCGCATGCGCCCCGACCGCCTGGTGGTAGGCGAGGTCAGAGGCCCCGAGGTGGTGGTTCTCCTGCAAGCCCTGAACACGGGCCACGAGGGAGGTTGCGGCACTCTCCATGCCAACACCGCGGCCGATGTCCCCGCCCGCCTCGAAGCCCTGGCCTGCGCGGCGGGCCTCACCCGCGAGGCCGTCCACAGCCAGCTGGCCGCCGCACTCGACGTCATCGTCCACCTGGTCCGCGACCCAGCCGGAGGCCGCCGCCGAGTAGCCGAGATCTGCCTTCTGCAACGAGGCCCAGACGGCCTGGTCGGCGTAGTCCCCGCAATCTCCTTCACCGCCTCCGGCGAAACCCTCCCCGCCAAGGGCGCCACCGCCCTGACCACCCGCCTACACCTCCCCGCACCCAGCCACCTTCTGCACTCTTGCCTCCCGCGTGGACCGAAATGACCTTCCTTCCTACGACTTGCCTCCTGAACCTGCTGCGAGGTGCCTGGTGTTGATCGCCATGACCGTCCTCGCGCATCTGCCGCCGTGCGGAGCCGCCCGACTCCCACCCCGGCGCCCTCCTGCCTGGACCTGCCGCGAGGTGCCCGATGCTGATCGTCCTAGCCGCCCTCTGCGGTGGCGCGGCCGTGTGGATTCACCTGGCGCCCGCCCCCGCTGCGTACCGCCTGGATCGCCTGGGCGCGCCGCCGCCAGGCGACCCGATGCGTCCGCTACGCGCCAGGCTGGAGGCCCACAGGGAACGGCGAACGCGGCCGCAACGGCGCCGGGGCTCGATCATCGAACTCTGCGATGCCATGGCCGCCGAACTGTCCGCCGGCCGGACCCCCGACGAAGCCTTCACGGCGGCCGCCGCCGTCCTCGACCCGTACATCTCCAGAGAACTGCTCAGCCTGCCCCGCCCACCGCCGGACCACCTGGACGAACTGGCCGCGCAGCCAGGCGCCGAGGGCCTCCGCCTCCTCGCGGCCTGCTGGCGGATCGGTTCCGAACGCGGCGGCACCCTGGCCACCGTCCTGGACGGTCTGGCAAGCGCCCTCCGCGATGAGGAGGCCCAACGCCAGGACGTGTCCGTCCAACTGGCGGGCCCCCGAGCCACAGCCCGCCTCCTGGCCGCCCTTCCCCTCCTGGGCCTCGCCATGGCCGCCGCCCTGGGGGCCCACCCCATTCCGTTCCTCTGCACCACTCTTCCTGGCCTCGCCTGTCTGATCGCAGGCACAGCCCTCAACGCCACCGGCCTCTACTGGACCCGCCACCTAGCCAAATCCGCCGAATCCCCCCACTAGCCGACGCCCCACTGGCGTCCAGAGGAGAGATCGGGCGAGGAGCGCGCTGGTGGCGGCCCGTGGGGGCGAGCTTCGGCAGCTGGGGCCTGCGGGGCCTGCTCCGGAAATGGCGTCTTGCGCGCCTATGGAGTCGCGGGGGTGTGATCGGACGATTCGAGCAGGAAGGAGTAGGTGAACTGATGACGACGCTCATGGTCCTGCTCTGCGCAGCGGCGTCTGGGTTTCTTCTTCCCTGGGGGACCAACACCTCCGCGTGGAGGCTGAGCGGCCAGTTCGGGGGGCCTCCGCCTAGGCATGCGGCTCCCAAACGGCGGCTCGCGTGGGTGCCGCATCGCGTTCGCCCACACGCCGGGTCCGTCCATGCCCCAGAAGCAAAGGACAGGGACGGGCCTCCCGAAGCATCCGGGCGCCGCGACGTGATTCTTCGCCGGGCGGCCGCGGGCGTCGCCGGAGCGTCGTGCGTGGTGATGCTGGGCGGCCTGGCCGGTGGAGTGATCGGTGTGCTGGTCGCCGCGGCCGTCTGGATGTCGTTCAGCCGCCTCGGCGGTGGCGAACGCCGCCGCAGACGGGCGCGGCTCATCGCCGACCTCCCCGTCGCCGTCGATCTCCTCGCCGCCTGCCTGCGCGGCGGCGCGCCCTGGCACGAGGCGGTCGAAGCGGTCGCGGGCGCGGTGGGAGGCCCGCTCGGCGAGGAGTTGCGAGCCGTGTCCGTCCAGATCCGATTAGGGGCGGACCCGGCCGAGGCATGGCTGGCCCTGACGGAGGAGCCGATGCTCGCCCCCCTGGCGCGCGCGGCCGTCCGGGCGGCGTCGACAGGAGCGGCGCTGGCCCCCTCCCTCAGCCGCCTCGCCCGTGACCAGCGCCGCGTGGCTCGTTCGGCCGCCGCCGCCCGGGCGCGAGCGGCGGGCATCCGGGCACTCGCCCCGCTCGGGCTGTGCTTCCTTCCCGCCTTCGTCCTCCTCGGCGTCGTCCCGGCCATCGCCGGGATCGCCTCGACGATCCTCCTGCCCTGGTGAGCGGGTTATCCACAGAACGCGGTCAGCCCTTCACCCGGCCCTCCAGCACGGCAGCCTTGAACCGACACGAGCGAAAGGAGCCCCCATGAGGGCGTGGAAGACGGTGGTGCGGCGATGGTCCGGAACGTGCAAGGACCGCGGGATGTCCACCGCCGAGTATGCGGTCGGCACCATCGCCGCGGCGGCCTTCGCCGGCCTGCTGTTCAAGATCGTGACGAGCCCGCAGGTGAAGACGATGCTCTTACGGATCATCGAGAAGGCCCTCAACCTGGCTGGTTGAGGGATGGCGGGATGGCCACGGCGGAGATCGCCGTGGCCCTCCCGTCCCTGGTGCTGATCACCGCGATCGCACTCTGGGGCGTGAGGGCGGCGTCCATACAGCTCGCCTGCTCGGACGCCGCCCGCAGCGGCGCACGAGCGGCCGCCAGAGGTGAGTCGCTCACCGCCGTACGTGAACTGGTGGAGAGGGCCGTCCCGAAGGAGGCGACCGTCCAGGTCCACCGCGACGAAGCCACCGTCCGAGTCGACATCTCGGCCCCCGTGGCCACAGGAGCTGCGATCGGCCTCCCGCCCCTCACCGTCCACGCCCACACGGCCGCCGAGACAGAACCGAACGCCCCGCCTGCCACCCCATAACCCACACACCCACCGCCGAGTGCTCACGGTCGAGCCCTCAGAAGTCGCCACGACCGCGAGTACCTCTCCCGCCTGCTCAGCGGATGGGGACGCCCGCGCGGACATCACGCAGCTCATCGAGCGGAGAGATCTTGCAGGCTCGGTTTCCGTCCCGGCCGAGGCCCGATGCCACCGCCGGACTTACACGGCCTCGCACGCAGCGAGGCAAGTGTCGGAGACGAGATGCGGCGCGGACCCGTGACGCGAGGTGCGGCGCGGACCCGTGACGCGAGGTGCGGCGCGGACCCGTGACGCGAGGTGCGGTGAGGGCGGTGAGGCGTGGGCGGGGAGCGGGAGGGCGGTGAGGGAGTTGAAGTGTGGGCGGGGAGCGGGAGGTGCGGTGTGGTCGGGGCGTGGGGCGGTGGGGTCGAGGCGTGGAGGGGGAAAGTGCGGCAGCGGGTTGGGGAGCGGGAGTGGAAGGGCTGGGGGCGGCGGGTGAGGGCTTGGGGTGGGGATCGGGGGTCGGGGTCGGTCTGGGTGTTGGGGTTCGCGGTCGTCGTCTGGGTGGCGGGGGTGGCGGCGATCTTGGTTGGCGGGGTCCGGGGAGCGCGGAACCGGGGGGAGGCGGCGGCGGACATGGCGGCGCTGGCGGGGGCGGCGCGGGTCGCGGACGGGGGCGCGGCCGCCTGTGCCCGGGCCGGGCGGATCGCGGTCGGGTCGGGGGCGCGGATGGTGCGATGCGTGGTGCGGGGTGAGGTCGTCGACGTCTCGGTGGCCGTCGAAGTCCCGAGGCTCATGGGGCTGGGGGGACGACGGATCGTTTCTCGGGCGAGGGCTGGCCCTGTGGCGCGAGACGGCGTACCCTGGCGCCACATGTCTCGTTGCACTGAGTGTCAATAGAGGCGGGGAGGGGTGCGGAGAATGAAAACACGTTCCTCTTTGTCATCCCGCTGTGACTTTTGCTACCGGGTGGTACGTTACGCTGCCGTAAGCCTGTAGTTATCGCCGGGTGCGGTGCGCCCGGCGGAAGACCGGCGCGAGCTGTCGAAGGGATTGAGGCCGTGACCATCATTCGCAGGATCGGTGCGATCGCGCTCGCGGCACCCCTTGCGATGAGCTTCCCGGTACTCGCCGCCCTGCCCGCGCAGGCGGCCTCGACCAGCGTCATCGTCCCGGCCAACGGCGCCGTGATCAGCAGCGGGTCCCAGGTGACGGCGAAGGCCCACTTCGACTTCGCGATCACGATGCAGCTGCGGGTGGAGGGTCCCGGGATCGGCGACACGTTCCTCCAGGAGAAGGGTCTCTCCGGCGATATGTCCGGAACCTTCTCGATCAACCGAAATGGTCGCTACAAGGTCTTCCTGCTCGGCAAGCAGACGAACCACGTCTACGACTCCAATACCTTCACCGTGCGCATCACGCCGGCGGCCCCCACCGGCGTGTCCGCCGGGGCGTCCGGCGGCAAGCTCGTCGTGAAGTGGAACCGCGGCCTCGAAGACGACCTCACCGGCTACACGCTCGCCGGTTCGGGCGTGAAGTCCAAGTCCGGTTCGCTGAACTCCCTCTGCTCGGGAACGAACTGCTCCACCACCCTGGCGCTGACCAGGTCCAGCGGCGCGGCCTCCGTCGGCGTCAAGGCGGTCAGGTCCACGGGCACGGGTGGATCGCTCTACTCGGGCATCACCTCGGCGACCGCCTCGCTGGGCGGCGGAACCGGTTCGACCCCTGGCGGTTCGGTGCCGTCCCTGCCGTCCGGCGGCTCCGGGGTCCCCAGCGCCGGCACGCCGCTGACGCCGTTCAACAACGAGTCGCCGGTGACCCTCCCGTCCGTCCAGCCGGACGGCGCGACGCCGGGGTTCACCTACCCCGCGCCGCAGATCGCCACCGATTCGCCGCGGGCCCAGAACATCGCGGCGACCGACCGGCTCCAGTGGGGCAAGAGCGTCGGCATCGCGCTGGTCCTGCTGATCGTCGCCGCGCACCTCGGGACCTGGACGCGCCGCCTGCGCGTCGCCCAGGCGGGGACGAGCAGCAACGGCATGGCGGCCCGCATCGCGCGCAGCGGCACCGGCCGCAGGCGGGTGAGCAAGACGCGCCAGCAGATCGCGCGCGCCGAGGCCCTCGCCAAGACCGCCCCGGTCGCGGCGGCCAGAGCCAAGGGGGCCCGCTCGTCGAAGCGCGGGACCGGCACGGCCGTCCTCGACTCGAAGCCGAAGACCGGCCGCCGTCCCGCGACCCTTCGCAAGCCGTCCGGCGGAGTGAACGTCCGCCTCGCCGACTCCGGCGCGAAGCCCAAGCGCGGCGCGAAGCCCAAGCGCGGCCGCCGTCGCAAGTGACCCTCTGAACCACCCCTGACCGAGCAGAGCACACGCCCCTGCGGGCCGGATGGGTCTGCTTGGTCTGCGTCTGGTGCCTGGCAGGACGGCAACGCGCGCAGCGGTCTCCGCGCCGCCCCTCCGGGCTTTCGGGCGTTCGGTGCGCTTGGGGTTGTGGGGAGGGCGGACTTGGGTTGGTCAGGTGGCTTGGTGATCTTGGGATAGGCCGGTGAGGATGCCTTGCAGGCCCAGGTCGAAGCGGTCTGTCAGGCCTGGGCGGGCGGTCAGGGTGTCGGCGACCGCCACCAGGTTCGGGTAGCGGTCGGAGGGCAGGTCGTTCAGGGAGCCGCTGATCTCGGCCAGGCGTGACGGGTTCTCGGGGCCCTTGCCGAAGTTGCCCGTCCTGGGCGGCCTCGCGGTCGACATCCCTGACGAGCGGCGTCTCGGCAGGCTCGGCCGGGCGGAGGCGGCGCAGCCGGCCGAGCGCGTCGCGGGAGGCCCGCTCGACGCCGAGGCCCTCCACCGCCTGTACGGCTACAGCGAGGGCAACCCGCTGTTCGTGGTGGAGACCATGCGGGCGGACGCGCCCGCGGACACCGCGAGGGTGCGGGCGATGATCGCGGGACGGCTGGAGCGGCTGTCGCGGCCGGCCGTGGGCAGCGCCAGGACCCAGCTGCGTCTGCTGACGGCGTTGCCGGCGCCGCTCGTGGCGTGCGAGGGGTACGGGTCGGAGCGGATGACGCGGGTGCACGCGCGGGCGCTGCGGCTGGCCGGCCGGCTCGGCGCCGGGCCGGAGCCGCCGCTCGTGTGGTCGCTCGCGCTGGCCGCGCTCACGCGCGGCGAGTGGGCGGCGGCGCACGACTCCGGTGAGCGGCTGCGGGACCGCGCCGAGCGCGACGGAGACGTTCCTCTCCCACGCCGGCGAGCGGGCCGGACGCGGCGCCCCGCTGTCCCAGATGGTCGTCTTCCGGATCGGCCAGGGCGTAGCGAGGGTGCCCGACGAGGCGACCGCGTTCTCGCACCGGGACGCCCGCTACCTGTTCCACCCGATCTCGGTGTGGGCGGACCCGTCCGACGACGGGGCCATGACCGCCGGGACCCGCGCGTTCGCGTCGGCCATGCGGCCGTTCGGCACGGGGGCGTCGTACGTCAACTTCACGGCGGAGGGGAACCGCGTCCGCGACGGCTACGGCGAGGAGTACGCGCGGCTGGTCGCGCTCAAGGACGCCTACGACCCGGCCAACCTGTTCCGCCTCAACCAGAACATCCGTCCGACGCACCCGGCGGAACCCGTGCTCGCGTGACGCGGCCCGCCTCGTTCACCGCTTTCCCGGGGGACGGGTGAGGGCAGTGGGGCTGGCGAGAGCTCTGGGCACGGTCTAGGCTGCCTTGCCAGTCGGATCGTCTGGCTTGTCCGGCAATGCGGTCCGTTGTCCGAGACCTCGGCCCCGTCCTGAACCGGGCCCGATGGAGAGGGGACCCTCCGCATGATCTTCCTGGGACTGCTCGTCGCGCTCGCCGCCGGCGCCGTCGGCGTCGCCGTGGTGCTGGACAATCCGGGCGCGACCCGGCTGACCCTGTTCGGCGACGAGGTCCCGGGGATCACCTCGCAGTGGCAGGTCTTCATGGCGGGCGCCGTCGTCGCCATCGTCTTCATGGCGGGCATGATGGTCGCGACGCTGGGGTTCCGGCGCGCGATGGGCATGCGGCGCGAGCTCCGCGACCTGCGGGACGAGCACGAGGAGTCCCTGCAGACCCTGGAGATGGAGCGGCGCAGGCTCCAGCAGGCGCTGGCCCAGGCCCGGCGCGGGATGGACGACCAGGCCTCCGTCCCCGCCCAGCGCGTCGCCCCCAACTGAACGCGCTACTCCGGGGCCTCGTGCAGGAGGACGGCCAGAAGGTCGAGAGCACCGCGCTTGTCCAAGGGCTCGTTGCCGTTGCCGCACTTGGGGGACTGGATGCAGGACGGGCAGCCCGAGTCGCACTCGCAGGACGCGATGGCGTCGCGGGTAGCGCGCAGCCAGGAAGCGGCGTCGCCGTAGCCGCGCTCGGCGAATCCCGCGCCGCCCTCATGCCCGTCGTAGACGAAGACGGTGAGCAGCCCGGTATCCGGGTGGACGGCCGTAGAGACGCCGCCGATATCCCAGCGGTCGCACGTGGCGAACAAGGGGAGCAGACCGATCGAGGCGTGTTCGGCGGCGTGGGCGGCGCCTGCCAGGTCGAGGTCGTCCAAACGCGAGATCTGGTCTTCGGAGAGCGTCCACCATACGGCGCGCGTACGGAGAGTCCTTAGCGGCAGGTCCAGGGGTTTCTCGCCGAGCATCTCGCCCGTCTGCAAGCGGCGCATCTGGTAGGCGACCACTTGGCGGGTGACCTCGACGGTCCCGAAGCTGAGCGTGGCCTCGCCCCAGGAGACCGAGCGGAGCCGCTCCACGATGCTGATGTCGGTGACGTCGCGGGCGGTGGTCGAGTAGTCGGGGTCGGCCGCTTCGACGAGCGCGACAGAGTCGTCCAGGTCGAGGGTCTGGACGATGAACGACTCGCCCTGGTGGATGTAGACCGCCCCCTCATGGACGGTGGTGTACGCGGACGGCTCGTCCACGGTGCCGAGGAGCCGCCCGGTGGAAGCTTCGACGACCTGGATGGGGGCGCCGCCCGCGCCCCGGATGTCGGCCAGGTCGCAGGCCCTGTCGCGCCGCGTCCAGTACCAGCCGGCGGGGCGCCGGCGCAGCAGACCGCGGCGCACCAGGTCCGGCAGCAGGTCGGCGGTCGCGGGCCCGAACAGCGGAAGGTCGTCCTCGGTGAGCGGCATCTCGGACGCCGCGGCGCACAGGTGCGGTTCGAGGACGTAGGGGTTGTCGGGGTCGAGCACGGTGGCCTCGACCGGCGTCCCGAAGATCGCCTCGGGGTGGTGGACGAGGAACGTGTCGAGCGGGTCGTCGCGGGCCACCAGGACCGACAGCGCCGCCTGCCCGGAACGTCCGGCGCGTCCCGCCTGCTGCCAGAGGGACGCGCGGGTGCCCGGCCATCCGCAGACCAGGACCGCGTCGAGCCCCGAGACGTCCACGCCGAGCTCCAAGGCGTTCGTGCTCGCCAAGCCGACGATCGAGCGTGAGCGCAGGGCGGCCTCCAGGGCGCGCCGTTCTTCAGGCAGATAACCGGCGCGGTAGGCGGCGACCTGCTCGGCCAAGCCGGGGGCTACCTCGTGCAGAGCGCGCTTGGCGCTGAGCGCCACCGACTCGGCGCCGCGCCTGGACCGTACGAAGGCCAGCGTCTGAACGCCCTCGACGACAAGGTCTGCCAAGAGGTCACCGGCCTCGGCGGTGGCCGTACGGCGAACGGGCGCACCCTGCTCACCGCGCAGGTCTGTCAGCGGCGGTTCCCACAGGGCGAACGTGGCGGGCCCGCGCGGAGAGGCATCGTCGTCCACGGCCACCACGTCAAGGCCAGTGAGGCGGGACGCGGCCACAGCGGGCTCCGACGCGGTGGCCGAAGCGAGGATGAACGTGGGGGACGCGTGGTACCGCGCGCAGACCCGGCGCAGGCGGCGCAGAACCTGCGCGACATGCGACCCGAAGACGCCTCGGTACCCGTGGGCCTCGTCGATGACGACATAGCGGAGGCGGCGCAGGAAGGACGACCACCGGGCGTGCGAGGGAAGGAGCGACCTGTGCAGCATGTCCGGATTCGTCAGTACGTAGTTGGCGTGCTGCCGGACCCACGTCCGTTCGTCCTGCGGGGTGTCGCCGTCATAGGTCGCGGCGCGCAGCCGCGTGAGGCGCAGCGAACGGAGAGCGCGGAGCTGGTCGGCGGCCAGAGCCTTCGTCGGCGAGAGATACAAGACCGTTCCCTCATGGCGAGGGTTCTCGTCACCCGCGTAGATCGCCTCGACGCAGGGCAGCAGGTAGGCGAGCGACTTGCCGGACGCCGTCCCTGTGGCGATGATCACAGAGCGTCCGGCGCGGGCGTGCTCGGCCGCGGCGGCCTGGTGCCTCCACGGGGACTCGATGCCGGCGGCGGCCAGCCGCTCCACCAGCAGCGGCGTCGACCAGGAGGGCCACGCGGCCCGGCGTCCGCGCCGTGCGGGAACGCTCTCCACATGGGTGATGCGTTCGCGCCGCGCGGGGTCGGCGAGCAGCCGGTCCAGGGGAGTTGAGGATCTTTGGGCGCCCATCAGGTTTTCAGTGTGCCAGCCGGGGCAAAACTACGGGAACGCCCCGGCGCCGGAGGGCCCGTTCCCCCTGCTCTGACCCTGAGATCAGCAGGTCAGGCGGGATGGCGCGAACTTTCGCCCGTGTGGGCGATTACGCGCGTACACGACGCCGGGGCGTGGTTGAATCACGGCGAAGTCTCGGCGGTCGGCGCCCTACCCAAGGGGCCCGGACGAGCGGGATCGGATAGTGCTGCACGGCGCGTGGAGGATCTGTGGATCTGAAGGTTAACGACTACACCACCGACGATGGCCTCACCGTCATCAACGTGGAGGGCGAGATCGACGTCTACACGGCGCCGAAGCTTCGCGAGAAGCTCATCGACCTGGTCAACAAGGGCAAGTTCCACCTGCTCGTGGACATGGAGAAGGTGGAGTTCCTCGATTCGACCGGGCTCGGCGTCCTCGTCGGCGGACTGAAGCGGGTGCGCGCCCACGACGGCTCGCTGGAACTCGTGTGCACCCAGGAGCGCATCCTCAAGATCTTCCGGATCACGGGGCTGACCAAGGTCTTCGGCATCCACGACTCGATCGCCGAGGCCGAGGAGAAGCGCAAGGGCGCCAAGTAGGCGGCCCGCGGCTGAGATGTCGACCGTTGAACTGTCCTTCAGCGCGCTGCCCGTCCACGTCCGGACCGCCCGCCTGATCGTGACCGCCGTCGCGCGCCGCAGCGGCGTCGCCGAACCTCTCCTGGACGAGGTCCGGCTCGCGGTCGCCGAGGCGTGCTCCCGGGCCGTGGAGGCGCACCGCCGGCACTGCCCGGACGAACCCGTCCGCCTCGAACTGCGCGGCGGGAAAGGCCGCTTCGAGGTGATCGTCAGCGACACCGTCCCCGGCGACCTCTCGCCGGAGGGGCTCCCCGCGGCCGCTTCGGACGAGGAGGAGGACGAGTTCGTGCTGGGCGAGGGCTCCGCCGAACTCGGCCTGGCGGTCATCGCCGGGCTCGCCGACGACGTGGAGATCGCCAACACGCCGAAGGGGGTCCAGATACGGATGAGCTGGCCGGCCGAGGCCGAGGCGAGTATTTGATTGCAGTGTTTGCTTTTTCGGGCCTGGGGGCCCGAAAAAGCAAGCCACTGCGTGCGATCGCTGCATCGCTTCGGCTCGCCCAGGGGCTCGCTGCGCGATCAGGTTCTCGCTCCGCTCGAACCTGCCTTCGGACGCGATCGCGGGTATTGAGGTCGCCGCGTGGTTGCTCCACCGGCTGAGGTCGGCGGTGTGTCCTTTGCAACCGTGGTCTCTGTAGGGCTTGGCGGCCCTGCTCGTGCCTTCCTCCTTCGGGCCTTGACGGCCCTCCATCATCGAGAACTGCTGGCGATCGCTGGCATCGCTCCGGCTCGCCCAGGGGCTCGCTGCGCGAGCACGTTCCTGCTTACCCGAACCCGCCTTCGAATGCGGGGGCAGGTCATTGACGTCTCTTAAGAAGCCCGCCCCATCGGGCGCACCTGTTCACCTGACGGGCCCGCACCAGAGGCTGCCCGGTGCTCTCGCCGCATGTGCCTGTGTCCACGTGTCGCGCTGCCCCCTGGCCCGGAGTGTCTGCGCCTCTCGTCGCGTCTGTGGCGTGGCCCGCGCTGGGGGCGCGGGAAAGGGTGGGGCGTTGCCTCGCGTGGCGGGGGGCGGGGGCGGTCACCGTGGGTGAGCGCGGGTGGGGGGCCGTGGGGCTGGTGGGGTGGAGGGTGTGAGATTCTCTTGTGATCGTCGGGATCTGAGGCGATTTGGGTCTAGACATATTCCGTGTTAATGCCTAGCTTGAATGCCGAGGCCGGTGGTCGTGCCGATGTGCCGGTCATGGCCTGTGCCCGTCAAGGTATCGGCCGGGTAATGAAAGTCTGGCCCGGTCTGACCTGGGACGATGCCGCCTGAACAGGCCAATGGGTCAATTTCCGGCGTATCGCGTGTTTCATTTCGGCGACATCTTCGTGAAGGGCGTCGCGGCCTTAACATTCGACTTACGCGTGCGTAGACTCCCGGCACCCGTGTTGCCGTGCGAGGCGTTCGAAATCGTGACTCGTTGGGTACGCGGTAAAGATCGCTTTTATCTCGGTCGCGATCGCAACGCCCCTGTCGAGGAGGACGGATGCCCGGGTTTTCCCTGTCAGACCCGGCCAGCGCTGAAGTGGATCTCGGCGGCGGCGACCTTTCCCTGGTCGTCGTCGTCGCCGTGGTCGCACTGCTCGCACTGGCCGTCGCCGCGGGTCTCGTACGCGACGTCCTGGCCGCCGGCCAGGGCACCGCGAAGATGCAAGAGATCGCGCGCGCCGTTCAGGTGGGCGCCGGCGCCTACCTGAAACGCCAGTTCCGCACGGTCGCGATCTTCGTGGTCCTGATCCCGCTCGTCCTGCTGATGCTGCCCGCCGACTCCACCGGCGAGCGGATCGGCCGGTCCGTCTTCTTCGTCATCGGTGCGATCTTCTCCGCCGTCACCGGGTTCACCGGCATGTGGCTGGCCGTCCGGGGCAACGTCCGCGTCGCCGCGGCCGCCCGGGAGGAGGGCGGCGAGAAGACCGCGATGCGGATCGCCTTCCGCACCGGCGGCGTCGCCGGGATGTTCACCGTCGGGCTCGGCCTGTTCGGCGCCGCGGTCGTGGTGCTGGCCTACCAGGGCGACGCGCCGAAGGTGCTGGAGGGCTTCGGGTTCGGGGCCGCGCTGCTCGCCATGTTCATGCGGGTCGGCGGCGGCATCTTCACCAAGGCCGCCGACGTCGGCGCCGACCTGGTCGGCAAGGTCGAACAGGGCATCCCCGAGGACGACCCGCGCAACGCGGCGACGATCGCCGACAACGTGGGCGACAACGTCGGCGACTGCGCCGGCATGGCCGCCGACCTGTTCGAGTCGTACGCGGTCATGCTCGTCGCGGCGCTGATCCTCGGCACCGCGGCGTTCGGCAACCAGGGCCTGGCGTTCCCCCTGATCGTGCCGATGATCGGTGTGATCACCGCGGTGATCGGCATCTTCGCGGTGGCGCCCCGCTCCGGCGACCGGTCCGGGATGACCGCGATCAACCGGGGCTTCTTCATCTCCGCGGGGATCTCGGCGGTCCTCGTCGCGGTCGCCGCCTTCGTGTACCTGCCCTCGTCCTTCGCCGACCTGGACGGCGTCCGCGACAAGGCCATCGCCGGCCTGGACGCCGACCCGCGCCTGGTCGCGCTCGGCTCCGTCCTGATCGGCATCGTGCTCGCCAGCGCGATCCAGCTGCTCACCGGCTACTTCACCGAGACCAACCGCAAGCCGGTCAAGGAGGTCACCAACAGCGCCCGGACGGGGCCCGCCACCGTCATCCTGTCGGGCATCTCGCTCGGCCTGGAGTCGGCCGTCTACACCGCGCTGGTGATCGGCGCCGCGGTGTACGGGGCGTTCCTGCTCGGCTTCGGCAACACCACCGTCGCGCTGTTCGCGGTGGCGATGGCCGGCACCGGGCTGCTCACCACCGTCGGCGTGATCGTCTCGATGGACACCTTCGGGCCCGTCTCCGACAACGCCCAGGGCATCGCCGAGATGTCCGGGGACGTCCGGGGCGAGGCCGCCTCGGTGCTGGAGCGGCTGGACGCGGTCGGCAACACCACCAAGGCCATCACCAAGGGCATCGCGATCGCGACGGCGGTGCTCGCCGCGACCGCGCTGTTCGGCTCGTTCCGCACGACGGTGATCGCGGCGCTCGCCGGCGCGTCGAACAGCGCCAAGGACGCGATCGGCGCCGAGTTCCTGGACTTCAACCTGTCGATCGCGAGCCCGAACGTGCTGATCGGGCTGATCATCGGCGCGGCCGTGGTGTTCATGTTCTCCGGTCTGGCGATCATGGCGGTGGGCCGCGCGGCCGGCCGGGTCGTGGTGGAGGTGCGCGAGCAGTTCCGCACCAAGCCCGGGATCATGGACTACAGCGAGAAGCCCGACTACGACCGGGTCGTGGACATCTGCACCCGGGACGCGCAGCGCGAACTCGCCACGCCGGGCCTGCTGGCCATCATGACGCCGATCGCGGTCGGCTTCGCCCTCGGGTACGCGCCGCTCGGCGCCTACCTCGGCGGCGCCATCGCCGCGGGCGTGCTGATGGCGGTGTTCCTCGCCAACTCCGGCGGCGCCTGGGACAACGCCAAGAAGCTCGTCGAGGAGGGCCACCTCGGCGGCAAGGGCAGCGACGCGCACGAGGCCACGATCATCGGCGACACGGTCGGCGACCCCTTCAAGGACACCGCCGGTCCCGCGATCAACCCGCTGATCAAGGTGATGAACCTGGTCGCGCTGCTGATCGCGGACGCGGTGGTGACCTACGCGGGCAACACCCCGCTGCGCGTCGGCGTCACCGTGCTGTCCGTCGCGGTCGTCGTCGCGGCGATCGTGATCTCCAAGCGGCGCGCCGACCCGATCGCGGACTCGTCCGGCGACCCCGCCGTCGAGGGCGGCAGGCCGGGGCCGGACGCCGCGAAGAGCGGCGAGGCGGCGGGCGGGCTCGACAAAGGGGCTCCGGAAGAAGCGGCCGTAGGCGCCGACCAGGCCGGGGCCAAGGCCGAGCCGGACGCCGAGGAGTCGTCCGCCGGGAAGTCCTGACCGTCTGAACGCGTGGGGCCGGTGGCGACGCGCCACCGGCCCTCCGCGTTTCCAGGGGTCCCGTGCGACCATCCCGGGGCCGGTCGTACGCTGGACGTGAGGGCGGGACGTCCCGTCCTCGACCCAGGCGGACCGAACTCGGGAGGCGGCCGTGGCGAGCGGCGGCGGCAAGCGGGCGATGTCGGGGCCCAAGGGCTTCGCGATCGTGATCGGCGGGATGCTCGGCATCATGCTCGTGCTCTGGACCCTGGCGGCCCTCGCGGCCCCCTAATGTGACGCCCATGCCCACGCTCATCGTGCTCCGCCACGCCAAGGCCGAAGCCGGCCTCGGCATACCTGACATCGAACGCAGGCTCACCGATCGCGGGCGCCGTGACGCGACCGCGGCCGGGGACTGGCTGCGCGCGAACGACCTCGTTCCCGGGCGGGTCCTGTGCTCGCCCGCCGCGCGGACCCGGGAGACCCTCGCCCGCCTGGCGCTGGACGCGGAGACCGCCTTCGAGCCGGGCATCTACGACAACGACCCCGACGGGCTCCTGACCCTCGTCTCCGAGGCGCCGGACGCCGGGACGCTCCTCCTCGTCGGGCACAACCCGTCCGTGCACCACCTCGTCCACGACCTGGCCGGCCAGGCCCCCGACGCCTTCCCCACCTGCACCGTCGCCGTGATCGACTTTCCTCCCGGCGAGTGGGCGGACGTGCGGCCCGGCCTCGGCGCGCTGCGCACCGTCCACACGCCGAAGGACTGACGGTTCAGCCCGGCGGCTCGGCGGCCTCCAGCGACGACGCGATGACCTGGTTCACGTCCTCGCGCAGCTCCCTGATCGTGTAGCGGGTCCCGGAGACCTGGAGCAGGGCGTGCCGCAGCGGGGTCGGCTCGTCGGGGCCGACGCCCTCCTTGATCTCGGCGCGGCGCCGCCGGGTCAGCGTGGACAGGTAGGAGTCGAGCTCGGCGAGCTCCTCGGCGAGCTCCAGGACGGGAATGCCGGCCTCCGGGTCGCGCTCCCCCGGCTCCTCCAGCAGGCCGGCCGCCTCCTCCAGCTGGTCGGCGAGGCGGTCGAGGATCTCGGGGATCGGCCCGGTGTCCACGGCCTGCTCCCGGGACAGCTTCGCGACCGCGATGAGGTGGTCGCGGGCGCGGTGCGCGGCGGCCACGGCCCTGCGCAGCCGGTCGATCAGTTCGAGGTCGGGCACCCGCTCGTGGCCGAGCCGGGTCCGGGTCTCGGCGACGGCCTCCGCCGCCCGCTCCGCCGTCACGATCGTGTCGTGCGCCAGCCGGACCCGCTCCCCGGCGAGGACGTCCGCCGCCGTCCGGACGAGGCCCGCGTGCGTCCGCAGGAGCCGTTCGAGCTGGCCGGGCAGCCGTTCGAGGTGCCCGGCGGGCCACAGCAGGAGGACGGCGAGGTAGGCCATCAGCGACCCGGCGAGCGTGAGCCCGATCCGCTCGCCCGCGATGCGCCAGTCGGCGGGCGCGGAGAAGTCCAGCAGCATCATCGCCAGGGGCGTGCCGAACAGGGCCCAGTAGGAGAAGTTCACCGCCCGCATCGCGAACCCCGCGCCCGCGAAGCAGAACGCGATGACCGCGACGGTCGGCTGCCCGGGCGCGAGGGTCAGGATGACCGCGGCGACGGCGGCCCCGGCCGCGGTGCCCCCGACGCGCTGGACGAGCCGGTCCACGGTCTCGCCGTAGGTGGCGCGCAGGCTCAGCATCGCGGTGATGGTCAGCCAGTGGCCGTGCGGGATCTTCAGCGCGGCGGCGAGCGCCATCGACACGACCGCCGTCACGTACACCCGCGACACCTGCCGGAACGTGGGGGACCGCGTGCGGACGGCGCGGCGCACCCGGTCCCAGACCGGCGTCGGGTCGAGCGTGCCCGGCATCCGCGGCGCCCCGAACCTGATGCGCAGGCCGCCCGCGACGAGCCGGCGCGTGGAGGCGACCTCGCCGGCGATGCGGTCGACGGAGCGGCGCACCTGGCCGATCAGCGCGACCGCGACCAGGTCCTCGTCCCCGGCGAGCCCGGCGCGCCTGATCTGCTCGGCGGCGCGGACCATCCGCCGGACGGCGGCGGACTCCTCGCGGCCGAGCGGCGCCTCACCCGCCGTGGCGATCGCCCCGGACAGCAGCCGCAGCCGCGCCGCGAGGGCCGAGATCGCCGTCTGCGTCTCCAGCTGCCACTCGCGGTCCGGCGGGTAGTTCTTCGCCGCCTCCAGCACGGCCTGGAGCGTCACCGTCTCGTGCAGGACGCGCCCCAGCGCGTCGATGACCCGCTCGGGCCGCGTGGGTTCGTTCCCCGCCCGCCCCGACCGGTACAGCCCGTAGGTGGCGCGCGCCGCCGTCAGCGACTCCGACGCCGCCCGCCGCTTGGCCTCCCAGTCGGGGATGCGGGTGACCGCCATCAGGTCGGGGTTCGTCAGCTCGACGGCGTCGAGGGGCCCCGCGTCGGGGGCGCCCACGTCCTGCGCGACGGCGTCCAGCGCCTCGGCGACCGCGTCGGCCGACTCGCTCAGCGCCTCCCGCAGCGGCCGCAGCCGCCGCGCTGGCCAGGGCGCCAGCAGCAGCCCGGCGGTGAGCAGCCCGCCGACCAGCTCCAGCAGCCCGACGTCCACCACGTCCGCGGACGGCGGCCGGACGGCGCTCAGCAGCACCGCGAGCCCCGCCGTCGACCCGATCCGCGGCACCGCCACGCCGAGCGCGACCAGCGGCGGAACCACGATCACGGCTGGCCACAGGTGCCCGCTGAGCAGCCCGCCCACCCCGGACCCGACCGCGACGATCAAGACGCCGACGGCGAGGTTGCGCGCCCGCGCCCCGTAGGGGCCCTCCGGCGCCCGCAGCGCGACGAGGTACGCACCGAGCGCGATCATCGACCCCTGCGCGGCGCGCCCGGTCAGCGCCCCCACGAGCAGCGGCACGGTCACCGCGAGCGCAGCGGCCAGCCCGTAGTAGGGCGCCGCCTGCCCATGCACCTGGGCATAAGCCCCGCGCGCCCGCCGCAGCATGGGGGGTGTCTACCCCCTTTTCCCCTGGGGCGCTACCCCTGGGGGTCCTCGGCGTCGGCGGCTTCCACCTCTTCGCGGGAGATGCCCAGGAGGAAGACGATGGTGTCGAGGTAGGGGACGTTGACGGCGGTGTCGGCGGCCTGGCGGACGACGGGTTTGGCGTTGTAGGCGATGCCGAGGCCGGCGGCCTGGAGCATGTCGAGGTCGTTGGCGCCGTCGCCGATCGCGACGGTCTGGCTGATCGGGATGCCGGCCTCGCGGGCGAAGCGCTCCAGGGCGGTGGCCTTGCCGGCGCGGTCGATGACCTGGCCGGTGACGCGGCCCGTGAGCTTGCCGTTCTGGATCTCCAGGGTGTTGGCCGCGGAGTAGTCGATGCCGAGGTCCTCGACGAGGGCGTCGGTGACCTGGGTGAAGCCGCCGCTGACGATCGCGAACTTGTAGTCGAGGCGCTTGAGGGTGCGGACCAGGGTGCGGGCGCCGGCGGCGAGGCGGAGGCGGTCGCGGACGGCGTCGATGGCGGAGGCGTCCAGCCCGGCGAGGAGCGCGACCCGCTCGCGCAGTGAGCCCTCGAAGTCGAGCTCGCCGCGCATCGCGGCCTCGGTGACCTTGGCGACCTCGTCGAGGCAGCCGGCGTGCTCGGCGAGCAGCTCGATGACCTCGCCCTGGATGAGGGTGGAGTCGACGTCCATGACGATGAGCCGCTTGGCGCGCCGGTGCAGGCCGCTGTGCTGGACGGCGACGTCGACCTGCTGCTCGGCGGCCTCGGCGGTGAGCGCGGCGCGCAGGCCGTCGGGGTCGGCGCCGGACACGTCCAGCTCGATGCAGGTGACGGGGTTCTGGGCGAGGCGCTCGATGCGGTCGATGTTGGCGCCGTGCGCGGAGATCCGCCCGGCGATGCCCGCCATGGCGGCGGGCTTGAGCGGGTTGCCGAGGACGGTGACGTGCAGGCGCCCGCTGCGCTTCGGCATCCGCTTGTTGCGCCCGGTCGACAGCTCGATCTCCATGTCGAGGTCGTTGGCGACGCGTTCGGCGGCGTTCCACACCCGTCCGATGTCGGCGCCCTCGGTGTAGGAGAGCAGGACGCCGAGGACGAGCCGTCCTCGGATCACGACCTGCTCGACGTCCGCCACCGTCAGTGGGAACTGCGAAAGTGTCCGGAAGAGGCGCGACGTGACGCCGGGGCGGTCGCGGCCGGTGAGTGTGATGAGCAGCGTGCGCTCTGCTGACCCGTCCATAGCTGTCCACAACGGTACCGGCCGCGCCGGGCGTCCCGCCCGTCAGGTCCGGCATGCGAGACGCTATCCGGGCAGGATCAGGTTCAGATCGCCGAATTCGTGCCAGAGGTAGCCCTCGGCGAGGGCGGCCTCGTAGGTGGCGGTGAGCAGGTCGCGGCCCGCGATGGCGGTCAGCATCATCAGGTGGGACGACCTGGGCTCGTGGAGGCCGGTGAGGAGGCCGTCCACGGCTCGGACGCCGCCCTCCGGGGTCACGACGTGCTCGGTCCAGCCGGAGGACGCCTGGACGCGTCCCGCGGCGTCCACGGCCGTCTCCAGGGCGCGCACGGCGGTGGTGCCGACGGCGATCACCCGGCGGCCCCGCGCCCGGACGTGCCCGGCGAGGGCGGCGGTCGGTTCGGGGACGGCGTAGCGCTCGGCGTAGGGCGGTTCGTGGGCCTCGGGGGAGGCGACGCCCGTGTGGAGGGTGATCGGGGCGATCAGCACGCCGCGCGACACCAGCCGCGTCACCAGTTCGGGCGTGAAGGGGCGGGCGGCGCTCGGCATCTCCGCGCCGCCGGACGAGCGGTCGTGCGCGAAGGCGGTCTGGTAGGCGGCGGCCGGCCAGTCGCGGCGGACGTACCCGTACCGGATCGGGACGCCGTGGCGCCGCAGGTAGGGGACGACGTCGGTGCTCAGCCGGGCCTGCCAGAGCCGGTCGGACTCCCCGCGGGAGGGGTGGCGGTGCCGTCCGACCAGGGTGAGGGTGGCGCCGCCGGGCATCGGGATCCACTCGCCGGGGGAGCCGCCCCCGTACGGGCGGCTGGCCTTGCCGGTGAGGCGGCGCAGCTCGACGAGCCACAGCCGGTCGTCTGCGCCGGGGACCGGGGTGGAGAAGTGCACGCTGATCCGGTCGAGGCGGACGGCGGCGGGCAGGGTGGCCGAGGTGTTGACGACCAGCAGGTCCCCCGGGTCGAGCAGGTCGGGCAGGTCGCGGAACCCGTGGTGGGAGACCGTGCCGGCGGCGCGTTGTGGGCTCGTGCCGGCGGCGCGTTGTGGGCTCGTGCCGGCGGCGCGCCGGGAGACCAGGAGCCGGACGCCGTCGCGGGTCCGGCCGCGCGCCTCGGGCGGCTCGTGCGCCTCCAGCGAGGCGGGGAGGGTGAAGTCGACGGTCATGTCCGGACCTCCAGACGGAGAGCGGCGATCGCGCCGAACGCGGCGATCGCGGCGAACAGCGCCCCGGCGACGGCGAGCCCGGCGTCCAGCCGGGCGGCGCCGAAGCCGGTGACCAGCGCACCCGCGAACCCGACCACGAGGGACGAGCCGAGGGTGTCGCTGATCTGCAGCGCGGAGGAGTTGACGCCCTGCTCGTCCTCGGCCGACAGGTCGAGCAGCAGGACGGAGAGGCTGCCGATCGAGAAGCCCATCCCGGCGCCGCCGACGATCCACGCGGGGGCGGCGAGCCAGCCGGAGAACTGCAGGGCGACGGTGGCGAGGACGATCCCGGTGGTGACGAGCACGGCGCCGAGCAGGGCGTAGAACTCGCGGGGGCGCTCGGAGCGGCCCTGGATCTGGGACGCCGCCGACCAGCCGAGCGCGCCGACCGTCAGGACGACCCCCGCCTGCGTGGCGCTGAAGTCGTGCAGCCGCGTCAGCGCCAGGGGGATGAAGACGTCGGTGCCGAAGAAGGCCCCCGACAGCAGGGCCCGGACGACGATGACGCTCGGCAGCCCGCGGCGGAGCCGGAGGGTTCCGGCGGGCACCAGCCGGGGCAGCCCGAACGCCACGCCGGCGAGGCCGAGGAGGATCGCGGGCAGCATCGTCCGGCCCGTCCTGTCGAGGCCGTAGAGGAGCACGCCGGTGCCGGCGGCGACGCCGAGGGCGGCCGGGAGCCGCGACCGGCCCGGGCCCGGGGCGGCACCGGACGGCGCGATGCCGCGCAGGACGGGGAGCAGCAGCAGCGCCGGCGGGATCACCAGCGGGACGAGCCCGAGGAACACCCACCGCCAGCCCGCGTGCTCGGCCAGGGCGCCGCCGGCCGCCGGGCCGATCAGCGACGGCAGCACCCAGGCGGCCGACAGCGCGGCGAACACCCGGGACCGCAGGTCCTCCGGGTAGACGCGGGCGATCACGACGTAGAGGGCGACGAGCGGGACGCCCGTGCCGAGGCCCTGCACGGCGCGCCCGGCGACGAACACCCACATGGACTGGGCCGCGCCCGCGACCAGCAGCCCGGCGACGAACACGCCGAGCCCGATCAGGAACGGCCGGGTCGGTCCCGACCGGTCGACCCAGCCGCCCGCGAGCACCGTGGACAGCAGGCTCGTGATCAGGGTCGCGCTGAAGCCCCACGCGTACAGGGGCAGGCCGTCCAGGTCGCCCGCGACGACCGGCATGACGGTGCCGACGGCCATGCTCTCGAACGCCAGCAGCGTCACGACCAGGACGATCCCGAGCGTCGCGCCCCGGAACCCCGTGCCCAATATGCCCCGTTTTGTTGCCACCCGATCATGATCAAGGACGGCGGTCACCGCGCGGCCGCCAGGTCCGCCGCGCGGTAGCGCCCGCTGGGGAGGCGGCCGGAGACGAGCCGGTGGAGCGCGGCGGCGGCCTCCTCGGGCGGCGGGGCCGCGTCCGCGTCCTCGCCCGCCGCGCGGAGCATGGCGGTGTTCATCTCGCCCGGGTCGGCCCACCACACGGCCACGCCCGGCTCCTCGGCCGCGAGGACGTTCGACAGCTGCTCCAGCGCCGCCTTGGACGCCCCGTAGCCGCCCCACGTCTCGTAGCCCTCCACGGCCGCGTCCGACGTGATGTTGAGGATCGCGCCGCGCCGCTCCCGCAGGCCGGGCAGGACGGCCTGGATCAGCGCGAGCGGCGCCAGGACGTTCGTCGCGAACGTGTCCGCCACGGCGTCCTCGGGAAGCGAGGCGAGCCGGGGCATCGGCGTCGGGCCGAGCGTGCTCGCGTTGTTGACGAGCAGGTCGAGCCCGCTTTCCACCGCGCGGGCGAGAGCGGCCCGGTGCGCGGGATCGGCGACGTCTCCGGGGATCGCCGTCGCGCCGGTCTCGGCCGCGACCGCGGCCAGCGCGGCGCCGTCGCGGGCGTCGATGACGAGGGTCCAGCCGTCCCGGGCGAGGGTCCGGGCGAGCGCCCGGCCGAGGCCGCGGGAGGCCCCGGTGATCAGTGCCGTCTTCATGCTCTCGACGCTAGGAACCGGCGCGCCCGGCGGCATCGGCCGACGGGTCCCCCGGACGGTCGTCAGATGGTCCTAGGACCCGCGTCCCGCGCCCGCGGGAGGGGCGGCGCGGCGCGTACTCCCGCCGGCTGATTCGAGAAGACCCGCCTAGAGAGTACGGTCTTCACATGCGCGCGTCGCGGGGCGCGCGCCGGGGGGAGAACGAGAGGCCGGATGGACACGGACGAGGGCTGCCGAGGCGACCAGGGCGCGACCCTGCACGCCGTCAGCTCCGCCGTGCTCGCGGTGACCCGCCACCTGTCCGTGCACGAGGTGCTCCAGGTGATCGTCCGGGCGGCCGCGCAGCTGCTGGACGCCCGGTACGCGGCCCTCGGCGTGCCCGACGACGAGGGCTCGTTCGCCGAGTTCGTCGTCGAGGGCGCCTCGGAGGAGGAGTGGGAGCGGATCGGCCCGCTGCCCCGCCAGCACGGGATGCTCGCCGCGATGCTGAAGGGCGACGCGCCGAAGCGGCTCGGCGACATCCGCAAGGAGCCCGAGTTCGAGGGCTGGCCGGTCGCGCACCCCGTCCTGAAGGACTTCCTCGGCGTGCCGATCCGCGACGGCGATGACGTCCTCGGCATCGTCTTCCTGGCCAACAAGCGCCGTCCCGGCGGCTTCACCCAGGACGACGAAGACCTGCTCACCCTGTTCGCCGCGCACGCCGCGATCGCGATGGCGAACGCCCGCCTGTACGAGCACAACCGCGAGCTGACGGTCGTCGCCGAGCGGAACCGGCTCGCCCGGGAGCTGCACGACGCCGTCGCGCAGAAGCTGTTCTCGCTGCGGCTGACGGCCCGCACCGCGACCGCGCTGGCCGAGCGCGACCCGGTCAGGACCGTCCAGGAGCTCCAGCAGGTCGAGCGGCTCGCCGCCGAGGCCCTCGCCGAGCTGCGCGCCGTCATCTTCGAGCTGCGACCCGCCGATCTGGCGGACGGCCTCGTGGCGTCGCTGCGCAAGCACGTCGAGGTGCTCGACCGCGCGCACGAGTCCAACGTCCGCCTCTGCGCCGACGAGGCGATCGTCCTTCCGGAGGAGCATGAGGCCGTCGCCTTCCGCATCACCCAGGAGGCGCTCTACAACGCGCTACGCCACGCCGGGGCGAGCACCGTGCAGGTGCGTCTGCGCACGGAGGACGAACGGGCGGTGCTAGAGGTCTCCGACGACGGCGCCGGTTTCGACGCGTCCGAGACGGAGCCCCAAGGCGGGCTGGGTCTCACCTCCATGCGCGAGAGGGCGTACTCGATCGGCGGCGACCTCGCCATCGACGCCGCGCCCGGCCGGGGCACGACCGTGCGGCTGGAGGTGCCGCTGTGAGCGCGGAGCGGGGGCCGATCCGGGTCCTGATCGCCGACGACCATCCGGTCGTCCGGCAGGGCCTGCGGACCTTCCTCGGAATCCAGGACGACATCGAGGTCGTCGGCGAGGCCGAGGACGGCGCGTCGGCCGTGACACTGGCCGAATCCCTGGAGCCCGATATCGTGCTCATGGACCTCAAGATGCCGGGCGCCGACGGCCTGACCGCGCTGGCGGAGCTGCGGGCTCGCGGGGTGGCGGCACGGGTCCTCGTCCTGACCAGCGTGACGGAACGCGGGCACGTGCTGCCGGCGGTCCAGGCCGGGGCGGCCGGGTACCTGTACAAGGACGTCGACCCGCAGGCGCTCGTCCAGGCGATCCGGGCGGTCAACGACGGGCACGTCCTGTTCGCGCCCGACGCGGCCGAGGCGATGCTGCGGAACGGGACGGCGGGTGACGCGGGACGGGACGACCGCGGCCTCGCCGCGCTGACCGAACGGGAACGGGAGGTGCTCGTGCACATAGCGCGGGGCAGGTCCAACCGGGAGATCGCCCGCGCCCTCGTGGTGTCCGAGAAGACGGTCAAGACGCACGTCAGTAATCTGCTCATGAAACTGGGAGTCCAGGATCGGACGCAGGCGGCGCTGTACGCGGTCCGGCACGGTGTGGGAAACACGAGTGCCGCCGGGGAAACCGGGAAGACCACCGCCCGCGGCTGATACAACTCCTCTGACAGGATCGTCATCGAAATTGGTATGAACGTAGCAATCAGGTACGCAGCAGGCAGCGACATCGGGTGCAACCGGGAGAACAACGAGGACTCCGGGTATGCCGGTGCGCGGTTGATCGCGGTCGCGGACGGCATGGGCGGGTATGCGGGCGGCGAGGTCGCGAGCTCGACCGTGATCGGCTCACTGCGCTCGCTGGACGCCGACGCCCATAAAGACGATCTTGTCGACATGCTGGGCCGCGCCGTGGCCGAGGCCAACGAGAAGTTGCGCATCGTCCGGGAGGAGCGCCCCGACCTGAGCCGGATGGGGACCACGCTCACCGCCATGCTCTGGTCCGGCGAGTCCGTCGCGCTGGCGCACGTCGGAGACTCGCGCGGCTACCTGCTGCGCGACGGCGAGCTCTTCCAGATGACGCAGGACCACACCATGGACGAGCTGCTCAAGGCGGAGGCCGAGCAGGCCGGCCAGCAGGCCGATCCCGCGGAGACGTCCCGGCTCTCGCACGTGCTGTACCGCGTGCTGGACGGGCGCGACGACCGCGAGCCCGACCTGCGGCTGCGCGAGGCCCGTCTCGGCGACCGGTACCTGCTGTGCTCGGACGGCCTGAGCGGCCCGGTCGACGCGCAGAAGATCTACGAGGTGCTGTCCGCCGAGGCCGACCCGCAGCGCGCCGTCGACCGGCTGATCGAGATGGCCCGCGACAACGGCGGTCCCGACAACATCACCGCCGTCATCGCCGACGTCGTCGAGGCCGAGCACCTCTCCGGCGCCGACGAGCCCGTCATCGTCGGCGCCGCCGCCCAGGCCTGACACTCGCCGGCCCGCCCCGGGCCGGACGCCGGACCCGGCCCGACGCTCCCCGGGCCGGCCGCTTCCTCGGGCCTCGACGCCCCGGGCCCGCCGCGACGGCGCCGGCTCGTCCGCCCGTGCGACACGCCGCGCCCCAGTTCGCCGCGCCGATCTCCTCCCCCTCCGGCGCATCCCCGGCCCCGCCCGGTTCGCGCGCACGTCCCGTTCGCCGCACGCCCCGAACAGGACGATTCATTCATACTCGTAACGCGAAAGAGTGCCCATGTAGCAGGTGATTTGTCCTACTCTTGCCCCAGAGGTGGTGTCGCCGAGCGCTGAGTAACGGTCTAATAGCAGATCGTTGCCCGGACTTGACCCGCCTCAGGGTGCACCCGATATACGGGTCACTCACCTGTATGTCATCGAGGCGGAGGATTCGTTGGGGGGAGCGCCCGGGGCGGCGTCCGCCGGTGCACCGCGAGGTGCGCTCGGGGGGATCGTCAGCCGGACCCTCACCGCAGCGCGGCACGGACCCCAGGGTGCGCTGCTGCGTGTCGCGGCGATGGCCGTCGCGGCCATCGGCGCGGCATGGATCCATCGCGTGAACGACCCCGGCGTGCTCTGTCCCCTGCGGGCGCTCACCGGAATCCCGTGTCCCCTGTGCGGGGGCACGACCGTGTTCATCGAGTTCGGCTCGGGCCGCCCCGGCCAGGCCGTCCTCGCGAACCCGGTCGCGCTCACCGGCGCCATCGCCGTCGCCGCCGCACCGCTGGGACTGGGTGGACGGTGGTGGGCACTACAGCCGAAAGCCCGTGCCTGGATGCTCGGCACCGCCCTCGTCGGGTCGGAGCTGTGGCAGCTCGTCCGGTTCGGTGTTCTGCGAGTTTGAGCCTCGGTCGGTCCTCGGACAGACTTGCGGAGCCCACCGGGTCCGGCGGGCGTCACATAACCACAGGGTCAATCAATAAGGAGCAAGTGTGGGTAACCCCTACGACCCGTACGGTCAGCAGCCGGGCTACGGGCAGCAGCAGCCCGGGTACGGCCAGCAGCCCCCGGCCCAGCCTGGTTACGGCCAGCCCCCGGCTCAGCCCGGTTACGGCCAGCAGCCCCCGGCTCAGCCCGGGTACGGCCAGCCCCCGGCCCAGCCGGGCTACGGCCAGCCCCCGGCTCAGCCCGGGTACGGCCAGCAGCCCCCCGCCCAGCCCGGCTACGGCGCGCCCTCGGGGCCCTCCCAGCCCGGCTACGAGGTGCACCACCACCACTACGGCTCGGGCGGCCAGCTCGCCGAGTGGGGCTCGCGCGCCGGCGGCTACATCATCGACTACCTGATCTTCGGTGGCCCGGTGTTCGTGCTGTACATCCTGATGATCATCCTCTCCAGCTCCGGCAGCTCGGGCGCGGCCCTGTTCGGCCTCCTGCTCATGCTGATCGGCGCGGCCATCTCCATCGCGGGCGGCCTGTGGATCTGCTACCAGGAGGGCACCACCGGCCAGTCCATCGGCAAGCGCCAGATGGGCATCCGCCTCATCAGCGCGCAGACCGGCCAGCCGATCGGCTTCGGCATGGCCTTCGTGCGCAAGATCGCGCACGTCGCCGACAGCTTCCTGTGCTACATCGGCTTCCTCTGGCCGCTGTGGGACGAGCGCAAGCAGACCTTCGCCGACAAGATCTGCAACACCATCGTGGTCCGCGCCTGACCCACGACCCACGACAGCGGGGCGCCCCAACCAGGGACGCCCCGCTTCGCCGTCCAAGGCCCCGAATCCCCAGGCAAAGCCCGCACTCCGCCAGCGCTCCGCCCAGGGACGGGGTGTTTTTCCGTGTGGGCCCCCACACCCCTCGGCAAAGGCGGGTTCGCCCCCGGCAGCTTTCGCTTCGCTAGCGCTCCACCGGGTCGAACGCGCTGTTGCAGGCCGCCACCAGGGCGCGGCGGACGGCGCCGTCCAGGAGGCGGAGGGCCTCGCCGCGGCGCCGCATCTGGTCGGCGCTGAGGCCGCGGTCGTCCATCTGCCGGGCGAGGTCGACGACGAGGGAGAGGCGTCCGGCGAGGGCGGCGACGCGGTGGGCGCGGGGCGGGTAGCCGGGGGACAGCGGGTGGTCGCCGCGGTCGGGGTCGCGCAGGTCGACCAGCGCGTCACCGATCTCGGGCGGGACGCCGGCGAAGTCGTCGACGGCCAGCAGCGCCTCGGTGGCGTCCCGCATGGCGAGCGTGAGCCGCCGGTCGGCCTCCGCGAGGGACGGGACGTCGGGCGGCGCCGCCGACGCCTCGTGCGTCGTCCAGCGGACGCCGACGTAGGACGAGCCGCGCCGGTCCTCCGACGGGACGAGCCCCATCGCCCGCCCGTCGAGCACGGCGACGACGGCGGCGCCCGCCTCGACCGCCGCGGCGTTGAAGGCCGGCGGCCCCGTCAGCCCCAGCGGGTCGCCGGGCTCCGGCAGCGCCAGCCGCAGCGCCGCCAGCCCGCCGACGCGCAGGTCGCCGAGGCCGCGCCGCAGCGTCACCTCGGCGGGCTCGCCGCCGACGATCTGCGGGCCCGCGCCCTTCTCGATCTCGTCGACGGCCTCGTCCAGGCCGACGTGCCCCGTCAGCCAGGCGTTGCCCCAGGCGACGAGGGCGATCGCGACGGCCCTGCTCATACGTCCGTGCTCATTCTCGGTCTCGTGCGTTCCGCAATGGGCATGCGATCCACGATAAGCGCTCCGATCGCCGGTGCCACCGTACGTAAGGGACCTCTCGCGTCGCGGCGGCGTTCCCGGGCCCGACTTCGGGTGCCATCCCGGGGGGCCACTCCCGCCCCGGATCGCATAGGTTCTTTCCTGCAAGCGGCAGCACGGACCACCGGATTGGGGACGAAGGCGCGCGATGGCAGGCGAGGTGCTTCAACTCCGCGGAGTCGGGGTCAGGCGCGGCGGGGCCACCCTGCTGCGCGATGTCACATGGACCGTCAACGAGGGCGACCGGTGGGTCATCGTCGGCCCGAACGGCGCGGGCAAGACCACGCTGCTGCAGATCGCCGCCGCCATGCTGCATCCCACCGAGGGCAGCGTCCAGATCCTGGAGGAGGAGCTCGGCCGCACCGACGTGTTCGAGCTGCGGCCCCGGATCGGCCTCGCCAGCTCGTCCGTCGCGGAGAAGGTCCCGTCGGGTGAGACGGTCATCGACCTGGTGCTGACCGCCTCGTACGCGATCCTCGGCCGCTGGCAGGAGGAGTACGACTCGACCGACCTCGACCGGGCCGTCGCGCTGCTGGAGGCCCTCGGCGCCGCCGACCTGATCCGCCGGACGTTCAGCACCCTGTCGGAGGGCGAGCGCAAGCGCGTCCAGATCGCCCGCGCGCTGATGCCCGACCCCGAACTGCTGCTGCTGGACGAGCCCGCCGCCGGCCTCGACCTCGGCGGGCGCGAGGACCTCGTCGCCCGCCTCGCCGCCCTCGCCGACGACCCCGCCGCACCGGCCATCGCGATGGTCAGCCACCACGTGGAGGAGGTCCCGGAGGGCTTCACGCACGCGCTGCTGCTGCGCGGCGGGGGGATCGTCGCCCAGGGCAAGGTGGACGAGGTCTTCACCCCCGGGCACCTGTCGGAGACGTTCGGGCTCCCGCTGGCGATCGACCGCCAGAACGGCCGCTGGTACGCCCGCTCGGCCCGCTGAACCGGACCGGACGCCACAAAGCGACCCCGATCGGCGGGGGTGCGGGGCGGGGTCCCTACGATGTGTGCGCCGCCGGGAACTCCTAGCGCAGGGATGGGACGGACGTGAATCTGCTGGACGCGGCCGCCGTCTTCGCGGCCGGTGTGGCCGCCGGGGGCATCAACACCGTCGTCGGGTCCGGGTCCCTGATCACCTTCCCGACCCTGGTGGCGCTCGGCTTCCCGCCCGTGGTCGCGAACATCTCCAACAACATCGGGCTCGTCCCGGGCGGCGTGGCGGGCGCCTACGGCTACCGCCACGAGCTGAAGGGGCAGCGCGGCCGGCTGACGCGCCTGGCCTCCGGCTCCGTCATCGGGGCCGTGATCGGCGGCCTGCTGCTCCTCGGCCTGCCCGCCGAGGCGTTCGACGTCATCGTCGTCGCGCTGATCGTGATCGCGCTGGTCCTGGTGGTCGTGCAGCCCCGCCTGCAGAAGTGGATGCTGCGCCGCCGGGAGGGCGAGCACCGGCCGCAGCACGGCGGTCCGGCGCTGTGGGTCGGCGTGCTCCTCGCGGGCATGTACGGCGGCTACTTCGGCGCCGCGCAGGGCATCATCCTCATCGCGCTGCTCGGTATCATGCTGGACGACGACCTGCAGCGCCTGAACGCGGGCAAGAACGTTCTGTCGGCCGTCGTGAACGGCACCGCCGCGATCCTGTTCACGCTCATGTGGCTGCTCGGCGACGCCGAGATCAACTGGTGGGTCGTGCTGCTCATCGCCGCGGGCTCCACCTGCGGGGGCCTGGTCGGAGCCCGGGTCGGCCGCCGGATCCCGCCGCTGGCGCTGCGCGCCGTGATCGTCGTCGTGGGCGTCGTCGCGATCGTCAATCTCCTGTCCTGACCAGGGCTTTCGCGTCGTCGGGAAGGGTTGCGAATCAGACGTTCCGGGTATAAGTCGAATATACGTTCGACTACCGGAGGTTCGCGCGGATGAAGGGCGACAGGGTCGAGATCGTGATCGACGCCGGCGAGGGGTCGCGGACGTACGAGGTCGCGGCGAGCCGGGCGGGCCGCCGCGTGGAGATCGCGACGCGGCGCGGCGTCGTGGAGGTCAGCGAGGTCACCCGGACGGGCACCCCCGTCCGCACGGCCCGTTTCATGGCGAGCCGCGTCCTCGCCCTGGTGGAGCACCCTGCGGCCGCCGACGGCCGCGAACCGTCCGGCTGACCGCCGCGAGCCGGGCCCGCCGGGCCCGGCTCGGCCGGCGGCCGGCGGCCGGCGGTCACGACTTGCGGTGGGTCCCCGGAACGGCGTTCCGGGAATCGGGGACCAGGGACGCGTAGACGATGACGTTGTCCACGTAGTGCCCTCGCTTGCTGTCGAACCTGCCGCCGCAGGTGACCAGGCGCAGTTCCGGCCGCCCTCCTTGCCCGTAGACGCTGTCGGTCGGGAACTCGTCCTTGTCGACCCGCTTGATCCGGTCGATGCGGAAGGCCGGCGCCGTGCCGTCCTCGCGGACGACCTCGATCGTGCGGCCCGGGCGGAGCGCACCGAGCCGGTAGAAGGCGCCGGGGCCCGACTTGGAGTCGACGTGGCCGACCAGCACGCTGCTGCCGTTCTCGCCCGGCGTCGGGCCGTCCTCCCACCAGCCGACCTCCCGGACCCGGTCGAGCGGCGGAACGCCGAGTGTCCCGTCCCGTTCCGTGGCGACGCGGCGGATCGGCGCGTCGACCTTGATGGACGGTATTCTCACGCGTTCGGGAACGGACGGCCGGAGTGCGCTGTCCGGTTCGGGCTCCGCGTTTCCGGGAGCCGGCCGCACGAGTTCCGAGGACGGCGGTTGCGGCGGCGGATCGGTGTGGTCGCGCACCAATCCCACGACGAACATCGCGGTCCCCGTCGCGATGAGCGCGGCGGCCAGCCGGTACCAGAAACGGCTCGACCGGCCGCCGCGCCTGCTCGTGTCCATGGGCTCAGGAAACGCCCTTCACCTGACGGCGACGGGCCACGACGCCGATGCCGCCGCCCAGGGCGAGAACCCCGAGACCGGCGCCGGCCAGCATCGGGAAGCTCGACATCGAGGTGCCGCCGCCACCGGCGCTGACGCCGCCGCGCGGCTTGATCGGCTTGAGGAAGCTGCGGAAGACCCACTTGCCGATCAAGGCCGGTGGGACGCTCTGGCGCAGCTGCGTCCAGCCGCTGTTCTTGCAGTCGGCGCCGATGTGCTTGCCGAAGGGCAGCGTGCCGACCTGCTTGAACCTGGTGCCGGGGCCGTTGCGGACCGCCAGGCCGCTGCGTGCGGTGACCTCGTACCGGCAGACCTTGACGGGCGTGATCGGCTTGAGGAAGGTGCGGGAGACCCACTTGCCGATCCAGGCCGGCGGGACGCTGCCGCGCAGCTGGGTCCAGCCGCTCCTCTTGCAGTCGGCGCTGATGTGCTTGCGGAACGGCAGCGTGCCGATCCGCCTGAACTTGACGCCGGGACCCGTGCGGACCGCCAGGCCGCTCCGTGCGGTGACCTCGTACCGGCAGACCGCCGCCGCCTGGCGGGCGGTGGTCGCCGCCTCGGCGTGGTTCCCGGCGGTCGCCGCGACGGCGGCGGTGCCGCCGGACAGCAGCGACAGCCCGCCCGCCGCACCGGCCACGGCGAGTGCCATGCCGGTTCGCGCACTTGACCTCATTCTTCCCCCATCGAAATGATCTTCGATGCCGGAGGTGTCCGGCAATCGTTTCCTTGATCACGCTTCCCGAGGGGAATTCCGCGCATGTCGTCCAGGTCGCAAACATTAGGAATAGTGATCAGTGTGTACCGTGAAGGCTTTGTCGCGGAATCGCCAATGGCAATCTCCATAGCGCTGGCGAAAGGCTCATATTGGACATCCGGACCCCTTTAAAGGGGGTCAATCAGTGAAAACCCCATGATCTCCCCGGTGTCCGGGCCATACCGGCACCATCGCGAGGGACGGCGGGCACGCGCGAAGGCGCCCGCGCGGTTGCGCGAGCGCCTCGGATCGGAGCTTTCGGGTCGGACCCGTCAGACCGGGCGGACCTGGAGGGTCCCCTCCTCGGTCACACGGGTCTCGAAGGACGGCTGGCGGGCCGTGGCCGGGCCGTGCATGACGGAGCCGTCGGCGACGCGGAACGTGCTCCCGTGCCAGGGGCAGACGACGCAGGTGCCGGCGCCGTCGTTGGTCAGAACGCGGCCCTGGTGGAGCGGTCCGGCGAGGTGGCTGCACCGGTCGGCGAGGACGTGCACCTCCTCGCCCTGCCGCAGCACGAACAGGTCGATGTAGCCCAGGCGCCGGGAGACGGGCCAGCCGTCCGGGAGGTCTTCGACGGCGCACAGGTCGTGCCATCCGAGCGGGACCAGGTGGGCGAGCTGGTCGGCGTGGCTGGCGCCGGCGGCCTGCCGGAACGCCAGATGCCCGCCGAGGTAGGCGCCCGCGACGAGGGCGCTGAGGCCCGCGAAGCCGAGCGCGCGCCCGGCGGCGTCGCGGCCCTGGTAGCGGGCCACGAAGGACGCCGAGTACAGCATGCTCGCGGTGGCCGTCCCGGCGGCGTGGACGAGCCCGACGCGCTGCTGCTCGCGGTGCAGGGACGACCAGTCGGCGATGCCGGTGAGGACGGTCGGGACGGCGCCGGCCAGCCCGGCCGCGACGAGGACCTGCGAGGCGCGCCGCGTGCCGGGGACGAGGTCCAGGAGTGCGGCCGACATCCACATGCCGATGGGCAGGTCGGTGAGCGGCGGGTGGGCCGGATGGCCGACCGGGACGCCGTGGAGGGCGTCCTTGACCGGCCCTGGGCGCAGCACCCGCCGGACGGCCCCGGACAGCGCCCGGATGGGGCGGTCCAGGGCGCCGGCGTGCTCCAGCCCCTCGGTGGCGTAGGCCAGCCGCGCGGTCGCCTGGGGGCTCTCCCCGCGCCGGAAGATGTTGACCCGTCGGTTCATGCCCCTCCTTCGCGGTCCTGCTGGGACGCCTGTTGCGACCCTAGTCTCCCGCGTTCGTCCGCGGCCAGTCATACCTACCTGGTGCCGGGAGGGGCTAAACAACGGGTCAGCGGGCCGCCTCCAGAGTGACGGGGACCCCGTTGAAGACGGCGTTGCCCGAGAGCGGGTCGATGTCCTGCTCGTCGGTGACCGCGTTGACGTTCACCCCGGCGTTGCGGCTCGCGACGCGCGTCCTGGTCCCGGGGCGGTCGTGGCCCCAGCCGTGCGGCAGGCTGACCACCCCGGCCATGATCGTGTCGGTGGGCTCGGCGACGGCCTCCAGGGCGCCCGCCCGGGACGTGACGCGGACGGTGTCGCCCGCGGCGATGCCGAGGCGGTCGGCGTCGGCCGGGTTGAGCTGGAGAGTGCAGGTGTTGGAGCCGCGCACCAGCTCGGGGACGTTGTGCAGCCAGCTGTTGTTGGACCGCAGGTGGCGCCGCCCGATCAGCACCATGCCGCCGGGCGTCCCCGGATCGCGCAGGGCGGAGCGCAGCCGGTCGACGTCGGCGGCGCACGTGGACGGGCACAGCTCGATCCGGCCGGACGTCGTGCACAGGACCTCGTCCAGCCGCGGCTTGAGGGCGCCGAGGTCGAGCCCGTGCGGGTACTCGGTGCGCAGCCGCGTCAGCGTCAGGCCGGTGACGCCGGAGGCGCCGCCGGGCTCCTCGCGGAGCGCGGGCTCGCCGCCGAACGCGTCGCCGTAGGGGCCGAGGCGGAGCATCATGTCGAGCCGCTGCTCGGTGAGGGTGCCGGTGTCGAGCATCTTGCGCAGCTCGTCGGGCTCGCGGCCGAGCACCGGGGAGCCGGGGAGCGCGACGGCCTTCTCCAGCGTCGCCCTGATGATCATCTCGTCGAGCAGGGCGGGGTCGCCGCCGGTCCCGGAGGCGGCCAGGGCGAGCCGCGCGAGGAGCTCGGCCTCGCTGGGCCGCCCCTCCGGCAGCGGGACGGCCGCCGGCGAGTAGCGCGCGTAGTCGCGGACGGCGAGCCCGGTCAGCGCGATGTCGTAGTGCGGGGTCTGCGCGGGGCGCGGCGGCGGCAGGACCACGTGCGCGTGCCGGGTCGTCTCGTTCAGGTAGGGGTCGACGCTGACCATGAACTCCAGACCGGCGAGCGCGCGGTCGAGCCGGGCGGCGTTCGGCGCCGACAGGGCCGGGTTCCCGCCGATCGTGACCAGCGCCCTGATCCGGCCCTCGCCGGGCGTCTCGATCTCGTCGGCGAGCGTCGCGACGGGCAGTTCGCCGTTGACCTCGGGCAGCCCGCGGACGCGGCTGCGCCACCGCCCGGTCGTGAACGGCTTCTTGCGCCGGTAGACCGGGGCGTGCGCGGGCCGCGGGAACATCGCCCCGCCCGGACGGTCGAGGTTGCCGGTGAGGACGTTCAGGACGTCCACGAGCCAGCTGTTCAGCGTCCCGTAGGCCTGCGTGCACGTCCCGATGCGGCCGTAGACGGCGGCGCTCTCGGCCGCGGCCAGCTCGCGCGCGATCGTGCGGATCGTCGCGGCGCCGATGCCCGTGACCGCCGCGACGTCCTCGGGGGCGAAGTCGACGGCGAGGGCGCGCAGGTCGTCCAGGCCGTTGACGCGGCCGGCCAGGTGCTCGGCGGTCCTGACGAGGTCCTCGGCGAACAGGGTGTGGACGAGCGCCATCAGGAGGAACGCGTCCGTGCCCGGGCGGATGAACACGTGCTCGTCGGCGAGGGCGGCCGTCCGCGTCCGGCGCGGGTCGATCACCGTGATCTTCCCGCCGCGCGCCCGGATCGCCTTGAGCCGCCCCGGGAAGTCGGGCGCGGACGCGAGGCTGCCGTTGGACTCCAGCGGGTTCGCCCCGAGCATGAGCAGGTGCCCGGTGCGGTCGAGGTCGGGCACGGGGATGGCGAGGGGGTCGCCGAACATGTGCCCGCACGCCACGTGCTTCGGCATCTGGTCGGCGGTGCTCGCGGTGAAGAGGTTGCGGGTGCCGAGCGCCTTGACGATCGCGGACCCGTACAGCGGCCCGGCGATCGAGTGGGCCGTCGGGTTGCCGATGTAGACGGCGACGGCGTCGCGCCCGTACCGCGCGACGACCTCCGCCAGCCTCCGGCTCACCGTCTCGAACGCCTCGTCCCATCCGGCGGCCTCGCCCGCCACGAGCGGCTCCGCCAGCCGGTCGGGGTCGCCGTCGAGGCTGCCGAGAGTCGCGCCCTTGGGGCAGATGTAGCCCTTGCTGAACGGGTCCTTCCCGTCGCCCCGGACGCGCGTGACCGCCCCCGCCTCGTCGAGGGTCAGTTCGAGCCCGCACAGGGCCTCGCAGAGGGGGCAGGTGCGGAAGGCCGTGCGGTCGCCCATCGAGACACTCCTTGTGAACGGGACCGTCTCTCTATCATGGCCGCCCGCCCCTGACGGCGCCATGCCGAACCCCGCCCCGTAACGACACTTCGGAGTTACTTCAAATCAATCCTCATCCAGCGCGACCGCGTCGGCTTCTCCCGGGTGGAGGTCAGACGGAGAAGGGCGCGGCGGATTTGAAGTCGGGATGGAGCTCGATGGTGGGGGCCAGGGCGGTGAGGACGCGGCGGGCGCGGGAGAGGGGGTGCTGGGGGAAGTGCGGGTCCCAGCCGGGGTCCTCGGAGAGATTGCGGGGCAGACCGCCCTGGATCTCCGGGGCGTAGGCGTGCTGCGCCCACCAGCGCATCATGTCCTGGAGGTCGTGGCCCTGGCCGTACTCGGTCAGGTAGTGGTTGAGGGCGGTGCTGTCGCGCATCCCGGTGACGCCCTGCTCCAGGCACTGGATCTTCAGGACGAGGCTGCGGTCCGCGCGGGGGACGGTGAAGGAGGCGACGTAGGCCACGCCGGCCGGGCGGTCGGGCAGCGGCAGCTTGACGATCTGCTGGACGGCCGGGAGCCCGTCGAGCGTCACCACGTCCAGTTCGATCAGCCCGCCGCCGGATTCGGCGGACCCCGCGGCGATGGCGCGGCGCAGCCGGTCGAGGTGCTCCAGCGGGGCCGGCAGGTTGGGCGGGATGTCGAAGCCGTAGAGGGCGAGGGTGTCGCCGTCGGGGTTGCGGAAGGCGCCGGGCTGGAGCGGCTGCCAGCCGGTCTGGTCGAAGCGCAGGGACATGGAGGTGCACGTTAACGCACAGGACAGGGCGGAGAGGGAGCGGCCAGGCTGAAGATCGTCCGGCCGCTCCCCGCGCGGGGACGCCCCGAGGCCGGACGTCCCTCCGATGAGGGTCAGGCGCCGTCCGCCGGGGGGCGGCAGGCGGGGCACAGGCCCCGGAACGTCACCTCCGCCGCCTCGATCCGGAAGCCGCCGCCGGCCGCCGGCTCCAGGCAGGGGTCGTGCTCCGCGGCGCCGTCGACGTCCTCGGCCGCTCCGCAGCTCCGGCACACCAGGTGGTGCGCGCCGGCGGCGCGACGCTCGGGCCGGGCGGGGCCCGCCACGGTCATCGGGTGCGGGGCCTCGGCGTCTCGCGTGCGATCATGCGGGTCAACCTATCCCCGCAAACATGAACTGCTCAAGGGAAAGAGTCGTACGTCTTTGCCGGGGCGCGGCGTGCTCGTGGCATGCTGGGCCGATCCGACCCAGAGGTCCATGGGGGGCCGGACGGAGGCGAGGCGATGGCCATGCGGGGGAAGACGGGCGTGCGGGGGTCGACGGCCCTGGTCATGGCCGGGGTGGTGCTGGCCGCGGCGGCGTGCGGCGGCTCGGACAAGTCCGATGCGGAGGGCGCGACGCCTCCTTCGCCGCCCGGCGGTCAGCAGGACGGGACGCAGCCGACGAAGGCCGCCAAGCAGCCGATCCTGCTCGCGTTCGGCGGCGACACGCACTTCGAGGGGTCGCTGCGCGGGCGGCTGGCGCAGCCGTCCACCGCGCTCGGCCCGGTCGCCCGGCAGCTGCGCGCCGCCGACCTCGCCATGGTGAACCTGGAGACGGCCATCACGACGGGCGGGACGCCCGCGCCCGGCAAGCAGTTCACCTTCCGGGCGCCGGCGACCGCGTTCACGGCGCTGAAGGCGGCGGGCGTGGACGTGACCTCCATGGCCAACAACCACGGCATGGACTACATGGAGGGCGGCCTGCGCGACTCCCTCACCGCCATCAAGCGCAGCGGGTTCCCGGTCGTCGGCATAGGCAAGAACGCGGACGCCGCCTACCGTCCGTACCGCGTCACGGTGAAGGGCAACAAGATCGCCATCGTCGGCGCCACGCAGGTGCTGGACGACAACCTGGTCCAGGCGTGGACGGCCACCGGCACCAAGGGCGGGCTCGCGTCCGCCAAGGACATCCCCCGCATGGTCCAGGCGGTGAAGGAGGCGCGCAAGGGCTCCGACGTCGTCATCGTGCACCTGCACTGGGGAGCCGAGCTGAAGGGATGCCCGCTGCCCCGGCAGCAGGAGCTCGCCAAGGCACTCGTCGCGGCGGGCGCCGACGTCGTGGTCGGCGGGCACGCGCACATCCCGCTGGGCGGCGGCTACATGAACGGCGCGTACGTCCACTACGGCATGGGCAACTTCGTGTTCTCCTCGGCGCAGGGCCAGACGGCGAAGTCCGGCGTGCTGCTGCTCAAGGTGGAGAACGGCAAGGTCACCAAGGACAGGTGGAATCCCGCGCTCATCTCCGGCGGCATCCCCGTGCCGATGAAGGGCGCCGCCGCCAAGGCGGAGATCAAGCGGTGGAACGGCCTGCGCTCGTGCACCGGCCTGAGCGCCCGCCCCTCCTGAGCTGACGCCGCCCCGCGCGCGGGTTCGTTCGGGCGGGCCCGCGGCCGCACGCGTCCAGCCTGTCTCGTACACCGACGGGCGGTGCGTGCAGGTGTTGCACAACGGGCCGTACTCCGACGAACCCGCGTCCCTCGCCCGCATGGCATCGCTGATGAAGGCCGAAGGCCTCGTGCCGCACGGCCTGCATCACGAGGTCCACCTGTCCGATCCTCGCGAGGAGGATCCGGCCAAAATGCGCACGATCCTGCGCCAGCCGGTCTGCTGGGGAACTGTGGACACGCCGCCCCAGAGGCGTAGTTTCACGGGAAACAAGCTCCGAGGGACAGGCGGGCGTGCCGATGCGTGACCAGTGGGTGAGGTCCGGCGAGATCGAGCTGGCCGTGCGGGTGCGGGGCGTGGAGAACCGGCCGACGGTCGTCCTCGTCCACGGCTACCCCGACACGGGCGCGATGTGGGACGAGGTCGCCGGGCGGCTCGCCGAGCGGTTCCGCGTCGTCGTCTACGACGTGCGCGGGGCGGGGGCGTCCGGTGTCCCGGCCGACCCGCTGGACTACCGGCTGGACGCGCTCATGGGCGACCTGGAGGCCGTTCTCGACGGCGTGGGCGCCGACGAGCCCGTCCACCTGGTGGGACACGACTGGGGCTCGGTACAGGGCTGGGAGGCCGTCATCGGTCACCGGCTGCGCGGCCGCGTGGCCTCGTTCACCTCGATCTCCGGCCCGGACCGGCGGCACATGGCCCGCTGGGCGCGGGAGGCCGTCCGGTCCGGGCCGCGGGGCGTCGGGCAGGTGCTCGGGCAGGCGCGGCGCAGCGTCTACATGCCGGTCCTGATGACGCCCTGCGTGGGCGAGGCCGCGGCCCGCTTGCTCGCCGCCGGGTTCGGCCGGGTGATGCGGCTGCGCGAGGGCGCCGAGCCGCGCTCCGGGCACCCGGCGGGCACGCTGCCCGCGGACGCCCGCAACGGGCTCGGCCTTTACCGCGCCAACATGGGCCGGGCCGAGGGAGCGCTCGGCGATGGACGGACGGACGTCCCCGTCCAGCTCATCGTCCCCGTCAAGGACCGCTACGGCTCGCAGTCGCTCCTGCTGTCCGCACGCGGGCCCGTGGAACGCCTGTTCGTACGGCGCGCACCGGCCGGCCACTGGGTGGCGCGCAGCCACCCCGACCTCGTCGCCCGCTGGATCGGCGAATTCGTCGAGCACATCGAGGGCGGACCAGAGACACCCGCTATCGCCCACGCGCGCGCGGCAGGGCTGCTCGGCCAGGACTTCGGGGGCGACCTCGTCGTCATCACGGGGGCGGGCAGCGGCATCGGGCGCGCCACCGCCCATGCCTTCGCCGCCGCAGGGGCCCGCGTCGTCGTGGCCGACATCGACGAAGGCGCGGCCAAGCGCACGATGGAGGAGATCCAGGCTGCCGACGGCGAAGGCCACGCCTACGGGGTGGACGTGGCCGACGCCGAGGCGATGGAGCGGTTCGCCGACCACGTCCGCGACACGCTCGGCGTCCCCGACGTCGTCGTGAACAACGCGGGCATCGCCATCGCGGGGTCGCTGCTCGACACGTCCGAGGAGGAGTGGAACCGCATCCGCTCCATCAACCTGGACGGCATGTACCGCGGCTCGCGCCTGTTCGGACGCCAGATGGTGGAACGCGGCGAGTGGGGCCACATCGTCAACATCTCGTCGATGGCCGCCTACCTGCCCAGCCCGGAGATGCCCGCGTACGGCGCCACCAAGGCCGCCGTCCTGCAGATGACCGAGGCCCTCCGCCTCGACCTCGACCGCTACGGGATCGGCGTCTCCGCCGTCTGCCCGGGCGTGATCGACACCCCCATCGTCGGCAGGACCCGCTTCGTCGGCCTGGCGTCCGGCGCGGAGACCGAGCTGCGCGAGCGGATAGCGCGGGCGTCCGAGCGCCGGGGGTTCGCGCCGGAGAAGGTCGCGCGGGCCATCCTGCGGGCCGTCCGGCGGGACAGGCCGGTCGTGCACGTCACCGCCGAGGCGCGCTTCGGGCGGGCGCTCTCCCGCGTGTCGCCCACCGCGAACAGGGCCCTGGCCCGCGCCGGGCGCCGCGCCGGGGACCGCCTCCAGGCGGGCCTGGAGCGGCCCCGGGGGTGACTCAGTGCCGCATCAGGGTCTGCGAGGGCGTCTCGCCGAAGCGCTGCCGGTAGTGGGCGGCGAAACGGCTCATGTGGAAGTACCCGGCGGCCCCGGCGACGTCGGTGATCGTGCCGGGGCCGGGCAGGGCCAGGGTGAGCGCGGCGCGGGCGCGGTCGAGCCGCACGCCGCGCAGCAGCTGCGTGGGCGTCATGCCCCACTCGGTCTGGCAGACGACCTGGAGCTGCCGCACGCCGAGGCCCACCGCCGCCGCGATGTCGGTGACGCCGATCGGGTGGTGGTGGTGGGCCTCGACCCACTCCCGGATGATCCCGGCCAGATGGTGGGGGACCCGGTCGGCGGGCTCGGCGAGGCTCGGCGTGCCCGTGTGGGGCAGGCCGAGCAGGATCGCCGTGAGCAGCGACTCCTCCAGGCTGCGCTCCGCCAGCGGGTGGAGCCCGCCCTGCGCCGCCGCGTCGTCGAGGACGTCGCACACATAGCGCCAGGTCCGCTCGACGATCGAGGACGGCACAAGGCCCTCCTCCCCGACGTCGTGGAAGCGCAGCGGCGCGGAGTGGGCGCGCCCGAGATGGGCGCCGAGATGGTCGGCGAGCCGCCCGGTGCTCGTCGCGATGACCATGCAGCCCTCCGTCGGGTGCGGCGTCATCCGCATCGCCTCGTCGTGCGACAGGACGAGGCCGCCCCGGGTCGTGCGCCGGCGCCCGGAGGTCCGGTACTCCACGCCCATCGGCGCCATCGGCGCGCACATGGCGAAGTGCCCTTCCGTGGGCGGCGTGTCGACGATGACGCCGCCGCCCCCGTACCGCACCCAGACGAGGTTGACCGAGCCCACGCCCAGGGCGTTGACCAGGCCGTCCATCGGCACGTCCGGTTCGATCGCCTGGAGGTCGTGGCCGACGGCGAACGGCTCGACCGTGTCGTGCAGGACTCCCATGTCGTTGCTGAGGATGCGCCGGTGAGCGGACAGGGGCGGCTTGGTATCGGAAGAAGTCATCGTCCTGGCGGGGGCGCCGTTTCCTCATCGTCGACGGACAGAACACCTCGGGCGCGCAGCCGCGGCATGACCTCGGCGGCGAAGTAGCCCAACTCGTCAGCGTAATTGAGGAACGACAGAGCGATACCGTCGAATCCCGCATGAGCGAAATCCGCCAGCCCGTCCGCGACGTCGTCGGGGTCCCCGACCAGCGGGCAGCTGCCGTGGCCGGCCGCGAACCTGTCGCGGTACACCTGGAGCATCTCCGGCGTGAACGACTGCGCGTGCAGCCCCTGCAGCCGCATCACCTCGTCGACGGCGGGCCAGTCGGCGCGCTCGTCGGCGTAGTAGTGGAGGAACTCCTCCGCCTCCTTCCTGGTCGGCCGGCACACGACGTGGCCGAGTGTGAAGACGCCCACCGTCCGGCCGTGGTCCGCGGCCTCGGCGCGGACGGCCTTCACGATGTCGGCCCCGTCCTGCGGGCCTCCGACGACGGTGAACGCCCGGTCGGCGTTGCGCGCCGCGAACGAGCGCCCCTGCTTGGACGATCCGGCGTTGATGACGGGAATGCTGTGCCCGTTGTACGGCTTGGGCCTGCCCACGACGTTCTTGAGCTGGAAGAACCGGCCGTCGTGGTCGAACGGCTCGTCGGACGACCAGATGCGCCGGACGACGTCCCACCACTCCTGCGCGAGCCCGTAGCGCGTGTCGTGGTCGCCGGGCAGCGAGAGCCCGAACATCTCGTATTCGGGAGCGTGCCAACCGGCCACGATGTTCAGCCCGACCCGCCCTTTGCTGAGGTGGTCGGCGGTCGCGAGCTGCTTGGCCGCGACGACGGGGTGGTGGAACGCGGTGTGGACGGTGGTGAACACGCGGAGCCGCCGCGTCTGGGCGAGCAGCCCGGACGCCCAGACCAGCGGGTCGAGGGCGCTGCGGTGGAAGTCGGTGTCCGGCCCCCAGTCCGTCCAGCGCGCCACCGGGAGGAGGAAGTCGATGCCGGCCTCGTCCGCGATCCGGGCGAGCCGCAGATTGTCGTCCCAGGTGGCGTGCCATCGCTCCGGCGCCGTGGTGATGGCCAGCCCCGATTCGGTGTTGGGGGAGAACAAGCCGAGTTGGAATGCCATGCGGAACCTTTCTTGTACAGCGCGTCCGGTAATGCCGGTCCGGTCGTCGCGCCCAGTATCGGAAGGCGTCACCACGATGGGCAACGCGGTGACATAGAGTGGCCGCCATGCAGGTGCGCGTGCTCACCTTCAACACCCTTTTCAAGGGCGAGGCCAGGGCCAGGATGGGCGTCCTGGCCGAGACGATCGAGCGGTCGGACTACGACGTCGTCTGCCTGCAGGAGGTCATCTCGTGGAGGGTCCTGCGGCTGCTGCGACGGGTCGCGGTCTCGTATCCGCACGTCGCCTGCCTGCCGCTGTTCCCGCTCGTGCGCGGCGGACTGGTGACCCTTTCCCGCCACCCGATCACCCGCCGCCATTTCCGGGCGTACGCCCCCGCCCCTCCGGTACGGCCGGAATGGCTGCTGGGCAAGGGCGCCCTGTTCACCCGGATCCGCCTTCCCGACGGCCACCTGACCGTTGTGAACACCCACCTTTCGGCGAACCTGGACATGGACTGGTCCGCGTCCAACGTCTACGCGCGAATCGAGAAGGCGGAGCTGCGGAGCCTGGCGGCCGCCGTCGACCGGATACCGAAGACGGAGCCGCTGGTGGCGATGGGCGATTTCAACGTCCCCCGCGACTCCCCCCACCTCGCCGAGTTCGTTTCGAGCACCGGCCTGCGGGACGTCTTCGGCGGCGCCGCGGAACCGACCTTCCGCCCCGAGTACGCCGAGATCGGCGCCATCGACCAGGTGCTGGTCGGGCCCGGCCTTGAAGCGAGGACGCGCCTGGTCTTCAAGGAGAAGGTCCGGCTCCCCAGCGGGCACTCGACCGTCCTGTCCGACCATTACGGGATCGAGGCCGACCTCACCAGCGGCGGCGCGGATGACGGCTAGCCGTCCTTGCGGGCCACGCTCGGTGTGCCGGTGTCGACACCGGGCACCGGCGAGGCTTCTCCGGAGTCCGCCATCCCGCCGCCACGACCTTCCACACCGGCCCAAAACGTGATCATTCAGTCTACGCCGCGCGGGCGTCGCGCGAGGGCGGCCGCCGCGCGGCGGTTAGGCTGCCGTCATGTGCGAGATCGCCGGTGGGGCGGGGGAGGCGGTGGCGTCGATGCCGCGCCCGGTGCGCGGCGCGGCGGTCGACCCCGTCGCGCTGGAGCCGGTGGACGAGGTCGAGATCGTCACCCTGGTCGACAACGTGTACGACGCCCTGCTGCGCGATGACGAGCGGACCCGCCGGGCGCGGTCCGGGGCCGGCGCGGTGGCGGCGCCGCAGTTCGAGGAGGGGCGCACCTTCGCGGGGATGGTCGCCGAGCACGGGTTCTCCGCGCTGGTCACGGTGCGCCGGGCCGGCCGCTCCACCACGCTGCTGTTCGACACCGGCCTGTCGCCCGACGCGATGATCACCAACGCCGACCGGCTCGGCGTCGACCTCGGCGACGTCCAGGGCGTGGTGCTCAGCCACGGCCACTTCGACCACGCGGGCGGGCTGGCGGGGATGGTGGGCCTGCGCGGCGTGCGGTCGCTGCCGATGGTGCTGCACCCGCTGGTCTGGACGAGGCGCCGCTTCGCCGTGCCCGGCCGGGAGGTCGAGGAACTGCCCACGCTGAGCAGGCGGGCGCTGGACGGGGAGGGGTTCCAGGTCATCGAGCGCCGCGAGCCCTCGCTGCTCCTGGACGGCAGCGTCCTGATCACCGGCGAGGTGGACCGGACGACCGAGTTCGAGCACGGCATGCCGCCCCCGCACCAGGCATGGACGGGCGCCGACTGGGTGCACGACCCGCTCGTCCTCGACGACCAGGCGCTCGTCGTCCACGTCCGGGGCCGCGGGCTGGTCGTGCTGACCGGCTGCGGTCACGCGGGCGCGATCAACATCGTCCGGCACGCGCAGCGGCTGACCGGGGTCGAGAGGCTGCACGCGCTCGTCGGAGGGCTGCACCTCGGCGGCCCGGCCTTCGAACCGGTCATCCCGCCCACCGTCGCCGCCCTCACCGATCTCGCGCCCGGGCTCGTCGTCCCGGGGCACTGCACCGGCTGGCGCGCCCAGCACGCGCTGGCCGCCGCTTTGCCGGACGCCTGGGTCCAGAGCAGCAGCGGCACCGCCTACCGCCTGAGCGCCGCCTAGCGCGTCCGCTTCACTCGGGCTTGCGGGCCTCGATGAGGGTCCGGGCGGAATGGGCGATGAAGACGCCGTCACGCCGGATCCGCTCGTCCAGCTCGCGCAGGCGGTCGCGGTGGTCGTCGACGGTGAAGCCGGGCACGATCCAGATCACCTTGCGCAGGAAGTAGACGACCGCGCCGACGTCGAAGAACTCCATGCGCAGGCGCTCGGATCGCAGGTCCGCGACGTCGAGCCCCGCGGCCCGCGCGTCGGCGCTCTCCACCTCCGGGGCGCGCTTGCGGCGGGCCTCGGGCTGCGGGCCGAGGAAGAACTCGGTCAGCTCGAAGACGCTCGCCGGGCCGACGTGCTGCGCGAGGTAGGTCCCGCCCGGGGCGAGGACCCGCGCGATCTCGGCCCACCGGACCGTGGCCGGATGGCGGCTGACGACCAGGTCGAACGCCCCGTCGGCGAAGGGGAGCGGCGACGCGCCGGAGCCGGCGACGACGACCGCGCCCCTCGGGTGCAGGAGGCGGGTGGCCTTCGCGACGTTCGGCGGCCAGGACTCGGTCGCCGCCATCGTCGGCGGGAGCTCCGCGGCTCCGGCGAGCACCTCTCCCCCGCCGGTCTCGACGTCGAGCGCCGCCCGCGCCCGGCCCAGCCGCTCGCTCATCAGCCGCCCGTACCCCCAGGACGGGCGCTGTTCGGTCGCGCGGCCGTCCAGCCAGGAGAAGTCCCAGCCGTCCACGGACACCGTCGCGGCCTCGGCGACCAGATCGTCGAACGTCCGCCCCGTCATTTCGGAAGCCCCAGCATCGTCCGGCAGGGGGCGAGGCCCTCGACGGTGACGGGGACGGTGCGGTGGCGCTCCCAGTCGGCCCGGGTGAGCCGGTACCGCTGTTCGAGGGTCATGATCCCGCGCACGACGTGGCGCTCCACTCCGTTGGGCTGGTAGCCGAGCTTGCGCGACACCGCGTTCGAGGCGTGGCTGTCCTCGAAGGCGGCGGAGGCGGCCTCCTCGGCGTCCAGGCCCGCGAAGGCCAGGTGCAGGACGGCCGCGCGCATCTCCGTGCCGATCCCGCGCCCGTGGTGCCGCCGGCCGAGCCACGAGCCGGTCTCGACCTGCCGGAGGACGACGAGATCGCGCGCCCAGAGGGACTGCTGCCCGACGACTTCGCCCTCATGGAACACGGTGAGGTCGAGCTCCCACTTCTCGGGCGTCCATTCCGCGAGGTTCCTCCAGTGGTGCTGGACGACGCCGCGCGCGACCTCCCCGGGCGGGCGGTCCGTCCACGGCACCATGAACGGCATCGTCTCCGGGTCGTGGACGCCCTCGGCGGCGAGGTCGGCGAGCGCGGCGAGTTCCTCGGGCGAGGGCAGCCGCAACTCCAGCCGCGGTGTCCTCAGCCGCAGCCCGAGCGGCGGGAAGTGATCGACCAGCATTCCCTCACCATGGCCCCTCCCACCGCTCTCCGGCACCTGTTTTCACGGTCCGGTCAGTGGCCCAGGAGGAGGAAGACGACGCCGCCGACGACGTGGGCGATGACGGTCACGGCCAAGACGGCCACGAACAGCGCCTTCGCGGTGGGGTGGTCGAAGTGGGAGCCGGGGCGTCCGCGCTGGGACGACCTGCTCTGCGCCTGCTGTTCGAGCTCGTCCAGGGACGGCAGGAAGGACGGTCGCTTGAGAGCCATCGAGGGAGCGTCCTCCTTCGTCGGGGGCTGTTTCCACCTCCTTCAACGCGCCGCGAGCCCGGTTCTAATCCGCCGTCGGCAGGCGTCACGACCAGCGCACGCCCAGGGCCGCGCCGGGGTCGCGCAGCGCGGAATCGATCTCGGCCAGCAGGCGCAGGACCGGCTCGTCGCCGGTCCGGGCGAAGGCGGACTCGACGGCCCCCGCCGCGGGGCCTCCGGTCAGCCAGCCGACGACCTGGAGGCGGGGAGGAGCCGAGGCGTCCCAGAACGCGTTGATCAGCCGCGGGGCGCCCTTTCTCCAGGTCAGCCCCTGGAGGGCGAATTCGTGCAGATGCCTGATGGAGGCCTCGGACGCCAGCCGTCCCCATGCGTCCAGGTAGCGCGGGACATCGGCCTCGGCCGCCGCCAGGGCGCAGAGGGCCGTGTCCACCGAGGGGCGGGAGGGGAACCGCTCCAGCGTCCGTGTCCAGAACGCGTCGAAGAAGGCCGCGAGGGCGTCGCGCTGACCCCAGGTCCGCCACCCCGCCCGGGCGAACTTGCCGAACACGATCTCCGGGTCGGGCCAGGCGAAGGCGTCGGCGGCGGCCAGCTCCAGGAGGCGCGGCGCGAAGTACCGCAGCTCCTCGGGGCCGCCCCACGTGTTCAGCGCCTTGGCCGCGTACCGGGACAGCTCCTCCGCACCGAGATCACGCGGGCGGTGCCGGAGCAGCGCCCGCCCCTCCTCGGGGCCGACGCGGCACGGGCATCCGGCCGGCGCGGCGGGATGAGGAACGTGCGCGAACGCCGCGTACAGCTCCTCGATCTCGCGCATCAGGCCGTGCGGAGCTCGTTGATCGTGACCTTCCGCTTCGGGGCGCCGTCCGTGCCGCCGTCCGCGACGCCCTCCCCGGCGACCTTGTCGACGACGTCCATGCCGGAGGTGACGTGGCCGAAGACCGTGTAGGACGCGGGGAGGTCCGTGGTGTCGCCGTACAGGATGAAGAACTGGCTGCCGTTGGTGTTCGGGCCCGCGTTCGCCATGGCCACGGTCCCCCGCGTGTAGCGCGCGGAGCTCAGGCTCTCGTCGTCGAACTGGTAGGCGGGCCCGCCCGCCCCGGTCCCGGTCGGGTCGCCGCACTGCAGGACCAGGAGGCTCGTGCCCGTCGTGAGCCGGTGGCACGAGGTGCGGTCGTAGAACTTCTGGGCCGCGAGGTAGGCCAGGGAGTTCACCGTGCACGGCGCCGTCCGGGCGTCCAGCGAGATCTGGAGCGTGCCGAGGCCGGTCTCGATCGTGGCGCGGGACGGCGGCGCCGCCGGGGGGTCCGCAGGCGGCCTCCCGACGTCCTTGGTGTTCGTGCCGGTCGCGGGCCGGTACGCGCACGACGTGGACGGCGTCGACTGGGCGACCGGGGTCCCGCCGCGGCCCCGCCCGGCGCCCTCCGCCCCGCGGTCGCCCTTGAGAAGGAGCGCGGCGACGAGCCCGCCGGCCAGGACGACGGCCGCGGCGGCGGCTCCGGTGACGAGGAGCACCCGGCCGCCCCGTCCGGCCGGTCGCGGTCCTCCGGGGTTCGGGTACGTCGCCGGAGGCGGCGGGGGCGCCGGGGCCGGCCGCGTCCAGGGACCGGCGGCCGGCTGCGTCGCGCCCGGCGGCGTCCAGCCCGCGGCCCGCGGTGGCGCGGCCGGTCGTGCGGCGGTCGAGGTGCCCTCCGCGAGGAGGTCCGCGTTCGGGCCGAGCCCGAGCAGCCGCTGCAGCACCTGGAGGGCCGTGGGGCGGGCCGCGGGGTCCTTCGCCAGGCTCGACGCGACGAGGGCCCGCAGGTCTCCGGTCAGCGCGCCGAGGTCCGGCTCCCCGTACAGGATCCGCTGCATGACGGCCGGCACCGAGTCGCCGCCGAACGGCGGGACGCCGTTAGCGGCGAACGAAATCGTGCAGCCCCACGCGAACATGTCCAGCGGCGCGCCGCCCGCGGATCCCTCCACCTGTTCGGGCGCCATGTAGGCGGGGGTGCCGACGGCGCCGGTCAGGGTGGCGGAGGTGGCCTCCAGCGGCCGCGCGACGCCGAAGTCGATGACCTTCGGGCCGTCCGGGCCGAGCAGCACGTTGGCCGGCTTGAAGTCGCGGTGGACGACGCCGGCCTCGTGGATGGCCGCCAGCGCGGTGGCGGTGCCGACGGCGAGCCTGACCAGCTCCGCCGGGGACGCCGCGCCCTCCTCGACGACCCGGTCGCGCAGCGACGGCCCGTCGATGTACTCGCTGACGATGTAGGGGGTGTCGCCGTCGGCGTCCGCCGCGAGGATGCGGGCCGTGCAGAACGGGGCGACGCTGCGGGCCGCCGCCAGCTCCCGGTCGAAGAGGGTGCGGGCCCGCTCGTCCCGTCCGAAGTCGGCGTGCAGGAGTTTCGCGGCGACCCGCCGCCCGGTTCCGGACTCGCCCAGGAAGACGACGCCCTGGGCGCCCTCGCCGATGCGGGCCGTCAGCCGGAACCCGCCGATCTCGCGGGGGTCGGCGGCGCGCAGCGGGCGGGTCTCCGGCATCCAGAACCTCCACGACGAAGCGGAGAGAGCAGCCTATCCGCGGCCTATCCGCGGCCTATCCGCGGCGGGTCGCGTGCTCGGTCAGCTCCAGGTCGACGAACGCGCCGACCATCGCCCGCCACACCGTCTCGGCGACCTCGGGCGAGAGCCCGGCGCCGGCGGCCCGTTCCTGCGCCAGCGCGACGACCCGCTCGACCCGGTCGGGCGCGCGGACGGCCCGCTCGTCCCGTTTGAACGCGGCGGCCGCGCGCACCAGCCCCTCGCGTTCGGCCAGCAGCCGCACGAGCCGCTCGTCGACGGCGTCGATCCGCGCGCGCACGTCCGCGAGCGTCTCCGGTGTCTCCATGCGGATCAGCATGCCGCACGCGGTCGGGAGGCGCGCGGTCAGGTGGGCGCGGTCAGGAGGGCGCGGTCAGGAGGAGAGGCGCAGGAGCAGGGCCAGCAGGGCGGCGCGGTCGTCCTCGGGCAGGGGTGCGAAGAGCTCGTCGAGGACCTCGTCGACGATCCGCCGGCCGGTGGCGAGGAGCTTCTCGCCGGCGGGGGTGAGGTGGTGCTCGACGCTGGGGAGCCGGCCCGGCCGCCGGTCGATCAGCCCCTGCGCGGCCAGGCGCCCGGCGAGCGTCCCGAACGCCTGCTCGCTCTGGAACGTCTCCGCCGCCAGGGCGCGGGCGGACGCCCCGGGAGCGCGGCCGATCGCGCGCAGGGCGTCCCACTGCGCGGGCGTCGTGCCGGCGGCGGCGAGGCGCCTGTCGAGCGCGCGGTGCTGCCGGCGGTGGGCCTGCCTGACCGCTCTCGCGAGTTCCTGCACTTCGACGGGCATGTGTCAAGGGTAGGAGCGCGGGCCCGCCGGGCCCGTCAGCGACGCCTGGACGACGCGATGAGGTCCCGGTACCAGCCGTAGGACGTCTTCGGCGTGCGCTTCTGCGTCTCGTAGTCGACGTGGACGAGTCCGAACCGGGGGTGGTAGCCCTCCGCCCATTCGAAGTTGTCCAGGAGCGACCAGGCGAAGTAGCCGCGGATGTCGACGCCCTCGTCGACGGCGGTCCGCATCGCCGCGATGTGGGCGTCCAGGAACTCGATGCGGGACGGGTCGTCCACGGCCCCGTCCGGGCCGGGCTCGTCGGCGAACGAGCACCCGTTCTCCGTGATGTAGAGCGGCGGCAGGTCGTAGCGGGAGTCGAGGGTGCGCAGCAGCGACAGGAAGGCGTCCGGGACGATCGGCCAGCCCATCCCCGTCGTCGGGTACCCGGTGATGTCGACGATGTCGAACGGCAGCGGGCCCTCGGCCGGGGTCGCGATGCGCGTGGGGTTGTAGTAGTTGACCCCCAGGAAGTCGACGGGTGAGGCGATGACCGACATGTCCTCGGAGCGGATGAACGGCGCGTCCCCCATCAGGTCCGGGTAGCGGCCGAGCAGGACGGGATCGGTGAACAGCCGGTTCATGAACGCGTCGAAGGCGTCGGCGGCGGGCTGGTCGGCGGGGGAGGCGGCCCAGGCCGGGGAGTAGTGGTTGGTCAGCCCGACCGTGCGCGCCCCGCGGCTGCGCAGGGCGTTGACGGCGAGGCCGTGCCCGAGGAGCTGGTGGTGCGCGGTGGGCAGCGCGTCGAGCAGCAGCGTCCTGCCGGGGGCGTAGACGCCGAACGCGTAGCCGTAGGCGGTGACGACCACGGGCTCGTTCAGGGTTATCCACATGTCGACGCGGTCGGAGAGGCGCTCGGCCGCCAGGTAGGAGAATTCGGCGAACCGGTAGGCGGTGTCACGCTCCATCCAGCCGCCGGCGTCTTCGAGCGGCTGCGGGAGGTCCCAGTGGTAGAGCGTGGCGGCGGGGGCGATGCCGGCGGCGAGCAGGCCGTCCACCAGCCGGTCGTAGAAGTCGAGGCCCTTGGCGTTGACGGCGCCGCTCCCGGAGGGCTGCACGCGCGGCCACGCGATCGAGAACCGGTACGCGTCGACGCCGAGGCCCGCCATCAGCGCGACGTCCTCGGGCCAGCGGTGGTAGTGGTCGCAGGCGACGTCGCCGGTGTGGCCGTCGCGGGTCCGCCCGGGCGTGTGGGAGAACGTGTCCCAGGTGGACGGTCCCCGCCCGTCCTCCTCGACCGCGCCCTCGATCTGGTAGGCGGCGGTGGCGACGCCCCAGCGGAAGTTCTCCGGAAGACCCATCCGCGCTTCCTTCCCCCATGGTCCGACCGAAAATGCGAATAGCCTTCGGATATTAGTGGCGGGGTGGTGCGGGCGGAAGACTCCCGCGACCCAGAGGTATGGCACGCTGTGCATGCTCGGCACCGCTGCGTCCGAGGGACAATGGCGGGGTGACCGAGATCCGAACCCCGCTCCGCCGCCGTCCCGCCCAGCGCCGCAGCGCCGAACGCGTCCAGCGGATGCTGGACGCCTGCGCCGAGATCCTGGACGAGGACGGCTACGACGGCCTGACCACGACGCGCATCGCCCAGCGCGCCGAGGTGGCGATCGGCTCGGTCTACCAGTTCTTCCCCGACAAGCGCGCGGTCGCGCAGGCGCTCGCGCTGCGCAACCTGCAGGAGTTCGGCGACCGGATCTCCGGGCGGCTCACCGCGGGCGAGTTCGTCGACTGGTCCGACACGGTCGGCGCGATCATCGAGATCTTCGTGGAGATGCACCGGACCGTTCCCGGCTTCCGGGTGCTGCGCTTCGGCGACGTCGCCGACGTGAACCTGCTCGACTCCGACGCCGACAACAACGCGGTGGTCGCCGACCGGCTCCGCCGGATGATCGTCGACACCTTCGGCGTCCAGGACACCCCCGGCCTCGCCACCGCGCTCGCCATCGCGGTCGAGGCAGGCGACGCCGTGCTGAAGATGGCCTTCCGCCGCAGCCCGGACGGCGACCCGCAGATCGTCGCGGAGGCCGAGCGGCTGATCCACGGGTACCTGGCCGCGCACATCCAGGAGTCCTGACCCGGACGTCGGACGCATCCGGGAAACGCCGGATGAAAGGGACTCGCTATGGCAGACTCCCGTCCGCAAACCGACACGGAACGGGTGAGTTCGCTGGACGAGGAAAGACTCCAGACACAGCGCAAGCTGCTGATCCGGCAGCGGGTGCGCCTCATGGTGAACCAGTACGAGGTGCACGCGGAGGGGCCGGGCGGCGAGGAGGGCGAACTGCTCGCCTTCGCGCAGCAGAAGCGGCTGGCGTTCAAGGAGCAGGTCACCCTGTACTCCGACGACTCCAAGACGCGTCCGATCCTCGGGTTCAAGGCGCGCAAGCGCATCGACCTCGCGTCGGCGTACGACATCACGGACGCCCACGGGCAGCCGATCGGCGTGTTCCGCAAGGACTTCAAGAAGTCGCTGCTCGCCTCCACCTGGCATCTGGAGCAGCCCGGCCTCGGCCTGACGACCGGCAGCGAGCGCAACAAGTTCGTCGCCGTGCTCCGGCGGGTCTGGCAGTTCATCCCGTACGTGGAGAACCTGCCGTTCGCGTGGCCGTACCACTTCGACTTCTACGCCGGCGACCAGGTCGTCTTCAGCGTCGAGAAGAAGTTCGGCTTCCGCGACCGCTACGTCGTCGAGATCAGCGATCCGCGCCTCGACCGCCGCCTCGTCATCGCCCAGGCCGTCGGCCTGGACGCCCTCCAGTCCCGCTGACCCCGGGGCCGTCGCGCCCGCTCGCCCGCACCCCCCTGCCGGGGGCGCGGGCGGCTGTATTCGAGGGGCCGTGCTCGGGCGCCCGTGTTCGCGCGCCTGTGTTCGCGCGCCTGTGTTCAATGGCGCACGCGTCACGGGTTCCGGCGACTCCCTGGCCTCGGCGCGCTTTACATGTTACGAAGGCATGTAAAGCCATGGGCGGTGCACACCCGCGTCGCGCTCGCGCGGCGTCACCCCCGGAGGAGGATCCCCCCGTGAGTTCCCACGATCTCTACGTCACGCCCGTCCCGACCGACACGTGGAACGTCCCGATGGCGGGCGACACCCGCTTCACCTGGGAGTACGACGAGGGCCGCGACCGGCTGCTGAACCTGTACCAGAAGGGCAAGGACAAGCAGTGGGACGCGCAGAAGCGCATCGACTGGGACCTTGAGGTCGACCCGGTCAACATCGCCGGGCTGCCGGAGAACTTCAACCCGCTGTTCGGGTCCGACATCTGGGACAAGATGTCACAGAAGGAGAAGGACGAGTTCGGCCGCCACCAGGGCTCGTGGCTGTTCAGCCAGTTCCTGCACGGCGAGCAGGGCGCGCTGAACGTGTCGGCGCGCATCGTCCAGACCGTCCCCGACCTGGACTCCAAGTTCTACGCCGCCACCCAGACCATGGACGAGGCGCGGCACGTCGAGCTGTACGGGAAGTTCGTCCACGAGAAGATCGGCATGTACTACCCGGTCAACCAGGACCTGGCGAAGCTGCTCGCCGAGTCGCTGGAGGACAGCCGCTGGGACCTGCCCTACCTCGGCATGCAGGTCCTCATCGAGGGCCTCGCCCTCGCCGCGTTCGGGCTGTACCGCGACATGTCGACCAACCCGCTGGTCAAGCAGCTCCTCGCCTACGTCATGCAGGACGAGGCGCGGCACGTCGCGTTCGGGCGGCTCGCGCTCAAGGACTACTACGCCGAGCTCACCGACAAGGAGCGGGCCGAGCGCGAGGAGTTCGTCGTCGAGGGCTGCTACCTGATGCGCGACCGCTTCAAGGGCCGCGAGGTCTTCGAGCAGCTCGACATGCCGGTCGACCGGTGCATGGAGTATGTCGACAACTCCGACATGTACACGCTCTACCAGTCGCTGCTCTTCAGCCGCATCGTCCCGTGCGTCCGGGACGTGGGCCTCTGGGGCGACAAGGTACAGGCCGCCTACCTGGACATGGGCGTCCTCGACAACGCCAAGGCCGACCTCGAAGCCCTGATGCGGCAGGACGAGGAGATCGCCGAGAAGGTCGACGCGGAGCGCTACGCGACCGAGCTCGCCGCCCGCAAGGACGAGGTCGACGAGGCCATCTCCCTCGGCGCGGGCGAGTAGCCGGAGGGTCGTCAGGCGGGGGCGCCCCTCAGGGGCCGCCCCCGCTTTAGTTTTATCGGAAATTGTCGGTATTTGACATTCCGCCGAACAGTTATGATCAGTCCATCTAGATCTTTCGGGTTTCCCCAAGTCATTTTGGAATCGGCCGCACGCGGCACCGCGGTGTACTAGCGTCCCCGCTCGACGGCGCGCCGGGATTCACCAGCCGCTCGGGCGCACGCCGCAGGTGCAGGCCAATCCGAAAACCCCGGGGGAAAGAATGAACCGCTCCGCCAGAAGCCTGTTGAGGGTCTCCGTCCTCGCCTCTTTCGCCGCCGCGGTCGCCGTGGCGGCCGCGCCGACGGAGGCCGCGCCCGCGAACGCGGCGCCGAGCGCGGTGGCGGGCCCGTCCACGCTGCTCCTCTACGAGACCGCCGCCACGGGCCATAGCGTCATGCGCACGCTTCCGGCCCCGGCCGCCGGGACGGGCGACCGGACCGCGGACCTCGCCGGCGGCGCCGCGGACGGAGTGCTGCGGGCCGCTCCGGCGAGGCCGGGGACGCGCGCGGCCCGCGCCCGCAAGCCGGGGACGGCACTGCCCGTCCTGTCCGGCGGAGGGGGCGACGTCCCCGGGACGCTGCTCGGCGGCACCGGCAAGCTCGCCCCGGTCGGCAAGCTCGGGAAGGGCCTGCCCACCGGAAAGCTCCTGTCCACGGGCGGCCTCGGCCGCCGCGAGGCCGCGCGGTCGGCCGCGCCGGGCGCCCGCGCGGCCGAGACGCCCATCAGCCTGGCCGGCCCGGGGCCGAGCTCCGGTCTGCCGGACCTCGGCTCCCTGCTCGGCGGCGCGACGCCCGGCGGCCTGCCCGTCGGCTCGGTGCTCTTCCCGCCGGCCGCGCGGTACGCCGGGCCCGGCCCGTCCGGCGACCTGGTCGGGAAGGCCGAGGGCGCCGCGGGCAAGGCCGGGAACGGCCTCACCCGGCCCGAGAGCGGTGTCGGAAACGTGGTCGACGTGCTGAAGTCGCGTGACGGCTCCCGCCGGACGGCGACCCCCGGCCCGGCGGAAGGCCCGCTGTCCATGCCGGACGCGTCCGCGCTCGGCGTGCCGAAGGTGCCGGCGCTGTCGGCGGTCCCGGGCGTTCCGGCCGCCCCGGGGCGCGACTGACAGGCGGCCCGTCGTCCCAGCTCACGGGGCGGTCCAATGGAAGTGATCTTCCGCTGGGCCGCCCCGTTCCGATGTGCCGGATCCTTTGTTATCCGTCCGAGATCAGCGGTATGCACGCAGTAAAGACGATCTTGAAATGCGGTCACCCGGCGAAGTTGATCAGCTTCGATGGGCAAAAGCTGAGGTGACAAATCCCACAAACAACGGCCTCACGGCTTGATCTACAGAGGACACAACGTACGGTCAGGGACTTGTGCGGCTCTTCAGTGATTTCGAAAAGTGAAGATGCCTTTCCAGCCGCACCTGCCGGACGCCGATCCGCGATCAAGCGGGCGCGCCTGAGAGAGCGGCGCGGGGCGGGCTGAGGAGCCCGCGGGCGGCGGGGGGATCCGGGGGACGGCGGACGTCGCCTGGCCACGCCGCGAGAAACGGCGGTGAGATCCGCCGGGCGTCCGGGGTCCTGTCCCCTAACAAAGGACTCCTCTGTGGGTAGCCCTGTCAGGCGTCTTCTTCGAGCGCGCCTACGCACCATCCTGATCGTCTCCGGCGCCGCCGTCGCCGTCCTTGCCGCGGGCGCGTTCGCCCTGGCCGGGCGCGACGGCCCCGCCGACTCGGCACAGGCGGCGCAGACCGCGCCCCAGGCCGCGGACCCGCTGGCGGACCGTCCGCACGGCGAGCCGACCCGGGCCGGCCGAGGCCGGCCCCGCTCTCCGGAGCCGTCGCCTTCGAAGACTCCCAGGAAGAGCAAGAAGAAGAAGTCGTCGAAGAGCGACGACCAGGCCGCGAACCTGGCGAAGCCCAAGAAGAAGAAGCAGTTCAAGGTCGTGAAGTCGGGTTCCTGCGAGGCCTCCTACTACTGGGAGGGCCAGATGACCGCGAGCGGCGAGCACTTCGACCCGAGCGGGCTGACGGCCGCGCACAAGACGCTGCCGCTGGGCTCGAAGGTCCGGGTGACCAACAAGAACAACGACCGTTCGGTCATCGTCCGCATCAACGACCGCGGCCCGTACGCGGGCGGACGCTGCCTGGACCTGTCCAAGGCCGCCATGAAGAAGGTCGGCGGCACCGGATCGGGTGTCATCCCCGTCCGCTACGAGGTCCTGTCCAAGGGCTGACCCCATCGGTTCCGACCCGCCCGGCGGGCGCCGCGGCGTGCCCGCCGGGCGGTCAGAACCCCTGGCCCAGCCCGGCGCCCGTCCGCGCGTCCGGAACGTCCCGGGCGCCGGACGACCACGAACCGTGCCGCCGCTCCATCGGCTGCGTGTCGCCGGTCGCCTCGGTCGCCTCGGTCTCCTCGGCCTGACCGGCCGCGCCGGGCGCGAGCGTGGCGAGGCGGTCGCGGAACCAGTCGGTGAGGGCGGCGTCGACCCGGACGGCCTCGGTGATCGGCGGGCGCGGCTCGGTGCCGGGCTCGGCGGCCAGCGCGTGCCCCATCCGGAACGTGGTGGACTCCGCCTGGCCGCCGTGCCTGCGCAGCTCGTCGCGGAGCGCCGTGGTCTCCCGTGCGGGGACGACGCGGTCCTTGGCGCCGCCGACGAGCAGGACCGGCACGTCCCGTCCGGCGATGTCGGCGGCGAGCGACCCGAGGTCGAGGCGGTCGGCGAGCGCGACGGCGTGCTCGGTCCAGGCGCGTTCCGAACCGGACCGCTTCTCCACCGCCCGCGCGGCCCGCGCCGGGGCGACGACGGGCGCGACGAGCGCGGCGGTGCTCACCGGGACCGTTCCGTGCGCCACGGCGAGCAGGGCGGCCGAGCCGCCCGCGCTGAAGCCCGCGAGGCCGACCGGGCCGTCCGGGACGTCGAGGTCGCGGCGGATCTGCGCGAGCGCCTCCGGCAGCCGCCGGGCGGCGCTCTCCACGGCCGCGCAGTACGCCTCGATGCTCTCGGTCTCCAGGATCGATCCGGAGCCGAGGCCGCCGGGCGAGCGCCCCGGCAGGTCCAGGTACACGCGCCACACGGGCACGCCCGTCATCGGGATCGCCGTCGCCAGGGCGCTCGCCGTCCGGGGCGGGTCGAAGCCGGGCCAGGCGACGATCAGCCGGGTCGGGCCGGACGCGGTCGCGTCGACGGCCGTCGGGGGCAGCGCGACGTAGGCGTCGCCTGCCGCGGTGCCGTGGACGGGGCGGTTCGTATGGTCGCCGCTCATATCGGTACGTCAGCTCCTGCGATGCTCGACGGGCCATGCCGGTCGTGCCGGGCGGAGGCGGCGCTCCCCCCGGATCGCTCATGTTCGCAGCGGACGCCAGCCGACACGCCGCGAACCGCCGCACGCCGACCAGGAGAGTGACGAACACCTCACCTCAGGTCACCTGGATCGGGCGTGACCGTCGGATCCGCTCGGCGATCACCCTGCCGAGGCCGGAATGGTCCGGCTGTGACCCGCACCTCATGATCGATCGAAGGGAACAAACCCGGCACTCGTCGCGTCCTAGTCGTACGTGGGCGTTGCGGGGGCGTGCCCTCACAGACGTCCGACACAAGGAGTGCTGGTGGACAGGAAGCGCAGTGCAGCCGCCGCCGGGCAGGCCTGGCATATCTACCGCGAGACGCTCGAACCCGACGCGCCGGGATTCTGGGAGCGCGTCCGCGCCGTCCCCAGGATGCTGAAGTCGGTCCTGCGCGGGCAGTACAAGGGAATGTCCTTCGGGACGCTCGGACTGCTCGCCCTGGGGCTCGTCTACATCATCTCCCCGATCGACGCCGTCCCCGACGTCATCCCCGTCGTGGGCATCGCGGACGACACCGGACTGGCCCTGTGGCTGGCCACCGTCCTGGTGAAGTCCGCGGGCGACTTCGTCGCCTGGGAGCGCGGCGGACGTCCCACCGTCATCGTCGGCGAGCCCGTCGACTGACGACCACATAGCGTCAGGACGCGGTCGGCCCGAGTTCCTTGGAGAACCGGTCGGCCGCGTCGCGCATGATGGGCACGACGTTCGGAACCGCCTCGTGCGTCATGCGCCCTGAAGGCCCCGACACCGAGATGGCCGTCAGTGTCGGCGCGCCTTGCAGCGCCACCGCGACGCAGCGGACGCCGACCTCCTGCTCCTCGTCATCGACCGCGTAGCCCTGCCGGCGGATCTGCTCCAGTTCCGCCAGGAGGGCGTCCGCGTCCGTGAAGGTGTTGGGGGTGTGCGCGTCCATGCCCGTCCTGGCGAGGATCTCGCGGACCCGCTGGTCGGGCAGTTGCGCCAGGAGCGCCTTCCCCACGCCCGTGCAGTGCGGCTGGACGCGCCGCCCCACCTCCGTGAACATCCGCATCGAGTGCTTGGACGGCACCTGCGCGACGTACACGGCCTCGTCCCCCTCCAGGACCGCCATGTTGGCCGTCTCGCCGACCTCCTGCACCAGCCGGGACAGCACCGGGCGCGCCCACGTGCCGAGCAGGCGGCTCGCACCCTCGCCGAGCCGGATGAGGCGCGGGCCCAGGGCGTAGCGCTTGGACGGCTCCTGCCGGACGTAGCCCTGGTTGACCAGCGTCCGCATCAACCGGTAGATCGTCGGCATCGGCAGTCCGGAGACCTCCGTGAGTTCCGACAGCGCCATCTCGCCCCCCGCGTCCGCCAGATGCTCCAGCAGGTCGAACGCGCGGGCCAGCGACCGAACGCCCTCTGCCACCCGTGACTCCTCTCCTCCGCGACCACCCGATTCTACGGAGAGATGATTTCGCTATGCGAAAGAGGGTGGGCGTCGGGATGAAGCACGTTACTTCGGCGAGTGATGCGGCAATAACTCCCTGTGTCCGATGTCACGGCACTACCCCCGGGTGGCCGTGGGGAGAACGCTAGGGGGAGCGTGTGCGAGGGGAGCGTCGAAGAGGCCGCTGGGGCGCGATCACGATGAGCGGCGCGCTGGCCACGCCGCTCACGCTGCTGAGCCCCGCCGCCCAGGCGGTACCGGAGGCGGCCCCACCGAAGGTCAGGCTGCTGGTGGCCATGACACCCGACGGGGTCACACCCCAGGGGGCCGACTACACGCTGGCGTTCACCGTCCGGGTCCGCGCCGGCGGTGGCGTCGCCCGCAAGGTCGGCCTGCGCCTCACGGGCGACCGACCGCTGTCCTGGACGAGCCGCACACCGGACTGCACGCCCCTCGGTTCCGGCCAAGGGTTGCGCTGCACCCTGGGCGAAGTGGGTTCGGAAGGGCGTCAGCGCAGGGGAACCGTACGATTCCCGGCCTCGATGGTGAAGGGACCGTCCGCGCAGCCACTGAGCATCCTCGCCGTAGCGAACGCCTCCAACGCCCCGCGCCGCACGACCCGCACGGTCTTCGACTTCTCCAGGGGCACCCGGCTCGTGTCGAACGGCGCGGCAAACCCGTCCAGCACCACGACGCCTCCGGCCACCGGGCCTCACCTGACGCACTGCAAGCAAAGCAGCGCAAACGCGGCGGCCCGTCCGTGCCGGCCGCCGTCCAACAGCGAACCGGCCCACGCCACCATGCCGAGCCCAACCGCACAGTCGAGCGGAAATGAGCCGGCGCAATGCGCGGAGGCCAACGCCGGCGTTAACGGACGGACGTGCCCGTCGTCTGACGGCAAGACGAGCCCGAGTGCGCCGCCAAGCGGGAACAAGCCGACGCATTGCGCTGAGGGCAACACCGGCGTCATCGGACGGGGGTGTCCGTCGCCGTCTGGGGGCAACCCCACGCCTGGAGTCAAGCCGTCTGGTGCAGCGACCCACGGCGCCAAGCCGAGTCCTAGCCGCAAGCCGAGTGGGGGGAGCGCGCCGTCGCACTGTGCGGGTGTGAGCGGGCGGCCGTGTGCGTCAGCCTCTGGGCATGCTGACAAGCCGACCTCTGGGGCTTATCCGCGGACGGTGGAGCCGGGTGGCGCGCCTACGCCGTGCGTGGGAAGCAGCACGACCGTGGGTGGGTGGCCGTGTCCGACGACGGTTGAAGGGAAAACGCCGCACGTTGCTGTGCCGTCCCACAGCGACAAGCCACACCAGAGCGCCAAGCCGCCGAGCCAGAACGTGAAGCCGCCGAGCCAGAGCGTGAAGCCGCCCTCCAACGTCATGCCGTCTCATGGCGCCAAGCCGAGCCACGGCGGAAGGCCGTCCGGTAGCGCGGAGCCGAGTGCGGGCACCGAGTCGCCCCACGGCACCGAGTCGCCCCACGGCACTGCGTCGCCCCACGGCGCCGAGCCGTCGGATGGTGCGAAGCCGTCGCAGGGCGTGAAGCCCGGGAAGCCGAAGGTGGGAGCCCAGCTGGATGAGGGCGGCCTGCCGCCTGGGAGCGGGCCCGTGGTGAGCGGGCCGGGGGCTCCGGGCGGGCAGCCGGGAGCCGGAGTTCCGGCCCCTCCGAATGTGCCCGAACAGGCGCTGCCGACGCCGTCGGCGCCGGTCGTCCTGCCGCCGGTGAAGCCGCCGGCCCTGCCGCCCGTGGCCGACCAGAGCCGCACGACCCTGATGTCCCCGGCCGGCGTGCAGGAAGGGGAAGGGAAAGGGGACGGGACGGACTGGGCGGTCGTCCTCGCAGTGGCGGTGGTGGCCGAGATCGGCCTGCTGTGGGGCGCGGCCTGCATCGTGCTGGCGCGGCGCCGGGCGGCGCTGAGCCGCACCAAGTCCGGCGCAGAGCAGGACAGAACGGGCTGATGTCGACGAAGGGGTCAGGGCGAGGCGAACGGGCGCGAACCCCGGCCCCGCATCCGAATCAGCGGACGAGTGTCCTGGTATCGCCCCGAAAAGGGATCGGTGTCGCTATGCTGACCGGCGACGGTAAAGGCGGGCGTGACGGACAGGGGATCCGGTATGTCAGACGCGACGCTGCAGTGCCCGAAGTGCGACTCCCGGCTCGACACCCACGAACGCCACGGCGTCGTGATCGAGGAATGCCCGGGGTGCAAGGGCGTCTTTCTCGACCGCGGCGAGTTGGAACAGCTCATCGACGCGGAGAGCCGCTACCTCGCCGCGCTTCCGGACGAGGTGAACCCGGAGACGACGTACCAGGGCAGGCACCGCCGGGGCATCATGCAGCAGATCTTCTCCGCCGACCGGTAGCCCCGGGCACGGTCGGTGACCGGCCGGAACCCCTGGTGTGAAAGGGGATTTCCTCTTGTCACGGGGATGACAAACCGGGCTTCGGCGAATGTGACCGGCAGCTAATATCGCACACTGACTACCATCCGGTAGCTTTGTGATCATCGCCGGTCACCAGGGCGTCCAGACGAAGTCGTCCGGCGGGCGCGCCGCACCTTCGCCGGCGGAGTGCAACCCCCTCACGGCACCGTCCACGGCCCCGTCCGGCCCGTCCCCTCGGGAGATGATCAATGGCATTGGGCTCGCTGCTTCCCGAACTCCTGCCCGGCGGCTCCGGCCGCACCCCGCTGATCGAGCGGGTCGCGCGGTGGGCGAGGGAGAAGCCGGACGCCCCGGCCTTCACCTTCGTCGACTACTCGGCCGACCCGTCCGGCGCGCACCTCACGCTGAGCTGGGCCGAGACGGACCGCAGGGCGCGCGCCATGGCGGTGACGCTCCGGCAGGTCACCGGGCCCGGAGAGCGCGCCGCGCTGCTGCTGCCGCAGACGCCCGACTACATGATGTCCATGCTCGGCGCCCTGTACTCGCACGTCATCGCGGTCCCGCTGTTCTCGCCCGACCTGCCGGGGCACGCCGACCGGCTGATCGGCGCCTACGCCGACGCCGAGCCCGCGGTGATCGTCACGACGCGGAACGCGCTGCCGCACGTGGAGAAGTTCCTCGCCGACCACGACGTCCCGCAGCCGAAGGAGATCGTGTTCGCCGAGGAGGTCGACCAGGCCCTGGCGGACCGCTGGCGGGACGAGCCGGTCGTGTTCGACGACGTCGCCTACCTCCAGTACACGTCGGGATCGACGCGCCGCCCCGCCGGAGTGGAGATCACCCACGGGAACGTGACGGCGAACGCCGCGCAGCTGTGGGCCGGGTGGGCGCCCGAGAAGCCGGATCCCGAGCTGGTGAGCTGGCTGCCGCTGTTCCACGACATGGGCCTGATCGCGACGATGGCGCTGCCGCTGGTGCGCGGCGACCACGCCATCTTCACCGACCCCGTCTCGTTCATCATGAACCCGATGCGGTGGCTGCAGCTCATCGCGGGCCGCCCCGGCAAGAACGTCTACACCGCGGGGCCGAACTTCGCCTACGAGTACGTCGCGTCCATGGCCGCACCGGAGAAGATCGCCGACCTGGACCTGTCCGGGCTGACGACCTGCCTGAACGGCGCGGAGCCGATCCGCACCTCGACGCTGTCGACGTTCGCCGACGCGCTCGCGCCGGCCGGGCTGCGTCCGGGCGCGCAGGCGCCGGGCTACGGGCTGGCCGAGGCCACCGTGTTCGTCACGGCCGCCGCCGAGGACGTCCCGCCGAAGATCATCTCCGCGGACCGGGAGGCGCTCACCCAGGGCGACCTGCGGCTCCGCGAGGACGGCGCGGAGGGGACGAGCCCGCTGGTGTCGTGCGGGCGCCCCAGCGGCCAGATCGTCGCGATCGTCGACCCCGAGGCCCGCGTCGAGCAGCCCGACGGGCGCGTCGGCGAGATCTGGGTGCACGGCCCCAACACGGCGCCGGGCTACTGGCGCAACTCCGAGCGGAGCCAGGAGACGTTCGGCGGCGAGCTGTCCGAGCCCGGGGACCTGCCGGCCGGGCCGTGGATGAAGACCGGCGACTACGGGGTCGTCCACGAGGGTGAGCTCTATGTCACCGGCCGTATCAAGGACCTCATCATCGTGGACGGCCGCAACCACTACCCGCAGGACATCGAGGTCACCGCGCAGGAGGCGCACCCGGCGGTCCGCCCCGACCACGTGGCCGCCTTCGCGCTCACCGGGGAGGAGACCGAGCGGCTGGTGCTCGTCGCCGAGCGCAACCGCCGCGTCCCCCTCGGGCGGCTCGACGTGGGCGAGGTGGAGTCGGCGGTCCGCGCGGCCGTCAACGTCGAGCACGAGATGAGCGTCCACGCCTTCGTGTTGATCGAACCGGGTGGCGTGTCGCGCACCTCCAGCGGGAAGATCGCACGGGCCGCGACCCGGCAGCGCTACCTGGACGGCGGCCTGGCGACGACCGCGAACCGCCTGGCATCCCGCAGGTAACGACGGAACCGGCCGCGCGGAGGCGACGGAGCCTCCGGGCGGCCGCGGCGAATCAGGAGGATCATGCTTTCGGGGCTGGGGCGTCTCATCCACCGGCGACGCTGGACCAGCCTCGTCCTGATCCTGATCATGACCGGGGTGGCGGGCGCCTGGGGGCTCGGCGTGTTCGCCAAGTTCAAGGAGGGCGGCTTCGAGGACCCCGACGCGTCCTCGACGCTCGTCGCCAAGCTGGGCGCGACCTACTTCGGCAGCACCAACCCCGACGTCCTCGTCCTGTATTCGAGCGACACCATGACGGTGGACGACCCGCGCTTCGAGGCGAGCGTCGTCACCACCATCGCGCGGCTGCCCAAGGCCCAGGTCGAGGAGATCATCTCCTACTGGTCCTTCAACGGCGAGGCCGCGCGCACGTTCGCGTCCCACGACCGGCACTCGACCTTCGTCGCGGTGAAACTGAAGGGCAAGGAGGGCGCGGACAAGACGGAGAACTACCACGCCGTCAAGGACCGCTTGGCCGCGCCAGGGCTCGACGTCCGGTACGGCGGCAGCGTTCCGCTGGGCGAGGAGTTCGGCAAGCAGGTCGTGGCCGACATCGTCCGCGCGGAGACCATCACCGCCCTGCCCCTGCTCATCTTGCTCGTCATCCTTTTCGGCGCCGTGACAGCCTCGGTTCTGCCCATCGTCGTGGCCGTCTTCTCGACGGTCGGGGGACTGGCCGTCCTGCACGTGGTGACGTACGCGGCCGACGTGACGTCCTTCGCGCTGGAAGTCGTCACGATGATGGGTGTCGGCCTAGCGATCGACTACTCGTTGTTCATCATCAGCCGTTTCCGTGAGGAACTTCAGCGCGGTATGGCCGTGCAAGGTCTGCCACCCGGAAAACCCTGGAAGCGGGAAAGCGGCAAGGCGGCGCGCAAGGCCGCCAAGAAGGCGCACAGGGCGGCGCTCAAGCCCATACGTGAAGCCGCCCTGGCCGCCACCATGGCGACAGCGGGCCGCACCATCATGGTCAGCGGCGTCACCGTTTCAGCGGCCCTCGCGGGCCTCCTGCTCTTCCCACAGATGTTCCTCCGGACGATCGGGCTCGCCGGCATTGCCACCGTCATGGTCGCGGTGTTCGGGGCCACCGTCCTCCTGCCGACGCTCTTGGCTCTCCTAGGGCCGCGCGTCGAAGGCGGGCAGATGTGGTGGCGGCGTCCCACGTCCAAGCGCGCGCGGCGAAACCCAGAGAGCGGCTTCTGGTATCGGCTCGGCCACAGCGTGATGAAGCATCCGCTCCCGTACTTCGCGGTCGTGCTCGTCATCCTGGGCGTGATGTTCGTGCCGTTCCTGAACGTCCAGTTCGGCAGTGTGGACGCCCGTGTCCTGCCCAAGGACAGCCCCACCCGCGCCGTAGTGGAGACCATCAAGAAGGACTTCCCCAACGGATCCGTTGAGCCCATCGACGTGGTGGTGTCCGGAGACCTCATCCCGCGCGACTGGACCCCGTCGGGCAAGGGCGACCCCATCCCGCCCTACCTGGAGCAGTTCCGCAAGCAGCTCGCGTCCCTCCCCGGTGTCACGAAAGCCCAGTACACCGGCTACTCCGGCTCGTACGGGGGCGTGCGCATCTCCGTCACGCACAAGTACGAGCCGATGGACCAGCACGCCCAGGACCTCGTCACCGACATCCGCGGGATGAACCTGTCCAAGGACGGCTACCCGATGCACATCGACGTCGGGGGCAGCACCGCCGCCCAGATGGACCTGATGTCGAGCCTGATGAGGTCCCTGCCGAAGATGGCGCTCGTCGTCGGGATCGCCACGTTCCTCCTGCTGTTCATGTTCTTCGGCTCGATCGTCCTGCCGCTGAAGGCCATCGTCATGAACGTCCTGTCGATCGGCGCCTCGTTCGGCGCGATCGTCTGGGGCTTCCAGTACGGGCACCTCGCCGGGCTGCTGGACTTCACCCCGACCGGCGGCGTCGAGGCCACCAGCATGATCCTCATCCTCGCGGTCGTGTTCGGCCTGTCCATGGACTACGAGGTCTTCCTGCTGAGCCGCATCCGGGAGGAATGGGACCTCACGCACGACAACCGCGTCGCCGTCGCGTCCGGAATGCAGCACACGGGCGGCATCATCACCAGCGCCGCGTTGCTCTTCCTCCTGGTCATCGCCGCGTTCAGCATGGCGGGGATCACCGTCGTGAAGCTGATCGGCGTCGGCATGTTCGTGGCCGTCGTCGTGGACGCCGCCCTCGTCCGCTCCCTCCTCGTTCCCGCCACGATGCGCTTCATGGGCGCGGCCAACTGGTGGCTGCCGGGCTTCCTCGCCGGCCTGCACGCCCGCATGGACCTGCGCGAACGCACCGCCCTCGCCCCGGCCGGCGCCACGGCGGCCCCGCCCCGCCTGCCGGACGAACAACCCTTCCCCTACGCCCTCAACTGGGAGGAAGCGACCCCGGCGCCCACCCCTGCCGGGCAAGCCGCTCCGCGGGGCGCGGCACCGCCGGATGGGCGCGGCCGCCCGCACCCTGCCGGGCAGCCCGGGATACGGCAAGAGCCGCCTCTCGTCAGCCGGGACTCGGGACCTTCCGGCGCACCCATCGCCCCGAAGTCTCCTTCAGGCCGGACGGCCGAGGCCCCCGTCGAGGTGCCGCACGCCCGCCGGCGGGTGGACGCGAACGCCGCGTTTCAAGCGGGCCCGCAGCCGAGCAGGGGAGAGTCGCCGAAGCTGGTCTTCCGGACGGCCCCTGACGGCGCGGAGCCCGCCCGCGCACCGGAGCCCGAGACGGCGCCGTGGGCGCCCTGGGCGGACGGCCCGCCACGACCGGCACCGCGCCCCGCCCCGCGCACCAGGCGCGTGATCGTCCCCAACCCGGACGGTTCAGGCTGGCACTGGGGCGAAGAGGAAGCCCCTACCTGACACCGGGGCAAGCCTCACCGATCGGGCGGGCGCGGAAGCCCGAAGCCCACGGCGTCGAACGCCTCGAAAGGGCGCTTCACGGCACCGCCGACCTCCCCTTCGAACCACGTGGGGGCATCCCGCGGACAATCGCCGCGAAGAGCCCCCGCCCCCACCGGCACGAAAAGTACGACCGACTGACCGAGCAGGTCCTGGGCCAACAGCCGCGACGCCTCCACCATCCCCGCGGCGCGGTCACGATCCCCGCGGCGCGGTCACGATCCACGCGGCGAGTTCACCATCCCACGGCGCGGCCACCATCCCCACGGCGCGGTGACCATCCCACGGCGCATTCGCCATCCCACGGGGCGTTCGCCATCCCACGGGGCGTTCGCCATCCCGCGGGGCGTTCGCCATCCCACGGCGGGGCGCGGTGCACTCGTTCGGGTCCGCTGCACACAGGGTGACAGCCGGGTGCTGCCCAGCCGCCAGGCGCGCCTCGGCGCCTACCTTACGAATGGCATGAAGTGTCGGACAGGCGCGTCTCGGTGCGTGCCTTACAAACGGCGTTGAGCGCCGAATTTCGAATCATTCTGTCTTCCGCAGAAGTCGCCCTTGTCGGGGACGCCAGACGACGCCCCGCCCACGCGAAAACTAACCGCTCCGCAAGGCGGGCCTTCCCTATCCGCAAGGCGCACCAAACCCCCTCGCCCCGTCGGGCCAAGACGCCCCCGCGCGATGTGAAGATGACGCCCATCAAAGGAGCGAGTCGATGATCCCCTGTGCCCGGCCGACGCCGTCCTCGTCCCGGATGCGCCGCCCCAGTTCACTCGCCCGGTCGGCCATCCCCTGATCCCCGACCGCACGCCCGATCTTGGACGCGAGCCGCGGGACGGTCATCGCGCGGAACGGCAACGGGGCGGGCCCCGCCCCCAGCGCCGCGATGCGTTCGCCCCAGTACGGCTGGTCGCCGAAGAACGGGCACACCACCGTGGCCACGCCCGCCCGCAGCCCCGCCGCCGTCGTCCCGGCACCCCCGTGGTGCACGACCGCCGCCATGCACGGGAACAGCCACGAGTGCGGCACGTCCCGGACGGCGAACACGTTCGCGTCCGACGTCGCCGGGTCGCCCTGGACGATGCCCCGCACGCCGGCGAGCTTCAGGGCCGCCCGCACGGCCATCCCGGTCATCTCGGCGTCCTTCGGCACCATGCTCCCGAACCCGACGTACACCGGTGCGGGCCCGGCAGCCAGGAACTCCGCGAGTTCCGCGGGAGGCTCCCACTCCGGCTCGTCAAGGAACCAGTAGCCCGTCATGTTCACGTTGGAGGCCCAGTCCTCGGGGCGCGGGACCACCGTCGGACTGAAGCACGCCAGGACCGGGGCGCCGTCGGTCCGCCGGCCCCGCAGCGGCAGCCGCGGCAACCCCAGCGCCTGGTCCCGCCACGGGTTGATGAACGGGCGCGACAGCTGCCACGCGATCTGATCGACCGCGAGGAAGCTCGCCCGCTTCGCCCAAGGCCCGAGCACGCGCGCCTGCGGGACGAACGGGTGCGGAAACGCCCCGGTCGGCTCGCTCGGCTGGAAATGGATCAACGCCCATGGAACACCGAGATGCTCGCCCAGATGCCGAGGAAGGAATCCCAGTGTGGGTCCCAAGATCAGATCTGCGCCCTTGCACGCGTCCGAACACTCGGCCAGCAGCCGCTCGGCCATCGGCCCGAGGATCCGCCGGAAGCCGCCGAGGAACTTCACCGGATTCCGCCCCCCGGCCAGCAGTTCCTGCCCGGCGTCGGATTCGAGGATCTCCGTCGGATCCGCCGTCAGCGGCGCGAGTTCAAGCCCCGCCGCGACGACCATCGGCGAGTACCGCGCACTCGCCACCAGCCGCACGTCGTCCCCCCGCGCCCGCAGTGCCCGCCCGAGCGCCACGCAGGGCTGGATGTCCCCCCGCGACCCCGCCGCGAAGATCACGATCCGGCTCACGCTACCTCCTACCAGGCATCACTGCGCGGGACGATCCGAGGCTTCTCCACCGGCTCCTCCTCGGGCATGTAAGGCTCGTACCACCCTTCCGGCGGCGCGGGCCGCCCCCCAACCCCGCCTTCGCCGGGCTCCTCGAAACCCACACCGTCCCCGGAGCCTTCCCCGAGAGCCCCCTCACCGGCCGCGCCCTCGACACCCTCCCGGGACCCCATCGCCCGCCCACGCAGAGAGAGGTCCGCACTCCCCTCACCAACACCGCCGACAACCCCCAGCCCACCAGGCTGGTCCTCGGCGGTGCGCTCGGGTGGGGTGGCCTGCACGGGTGTCCCCGACCCTCCGTACGGCGCTGCGTCCGCATCGTCGGTCGCTCGCGTCCCGGCTTCGGCGGGGATGGTGTCCGAGGCTTCGAGCCGGGCCTCGCCGCTTACGTCCCGGTCGGCGTGCTCGTCGGGTTCGCTTGGGGGGTTGTACGGCAGAGCGGCCGGGCTCTCAGCCGGGGATTGCCCGGAGCCCCCGGCGATCTCGGCCGGGACTTCCGAGCGGTCCTCGGATGGGGGTTCGGCTCCCTGGGAGGGAGGGGCGTTAGTGCCGAGGGCGTGCTCACTCGGCGCTGCCTTTTCGTCCCACTGGGGGCCGGGTGGTTCGGCGGTGCCGCCCGTGCTCGGTGGGGCTGCGCTCTGCGGGGCTTCCACGTCCCCGATGGGACGACCACCGGTGGGATTGGTGTCTCTCGGGGCCTCGGGGGCCTTGTTTTGTGGCGAGCTACTGGTGCTGGACGGCTCGGTGTCAGGGAGGGCCAGGTTGTGCTCACCGGGGGCGTGCGGGGAGCCCGGGGGGTGGGAGAGGGCGCCTATTGGGAGTTCTTGATGCTCCCCGAGGGACGTGACGGCGGGCTCTTCGTTGGCCGGGTTTTGTCCGGCTGGCTGGTCGGACAGCTGGGGGCGCTGCGAGGTGGGGGTTCGGGGGAGCGCCTCGGCTGAGGGGTGCGGGACCTGTGGGGGGCCGGAGGGGGTGTCGGTGATGTTGCGCGTGTTTTGAGGTTTTGGCGCTTCTCGGCGCGGGGTGCTTTCCGGGGGCGGTGGTCCGGGGGCCTCGGCCGGTGGCTCGGACACGAAAGGGTCGCCGGGCGGCGGGGTGGGGCCTATGCCTGCGGGAGCGTCGACCGGCGGAGGGATGGAGGGAGGGCCCGGGAGCGGAGAGGGGTCGGTGCCAGGCGGCAAGTCCGTGGGACTGCCGGGGTGTGGGAAGGCAGCGTTGCGGGGTGGCAGGTCCGTGGGAGGTGGGGAAGGGGCGGTGCCAGGTGGCAGGTCTGTGGGATTGCCTGGGGGTGGGGAGGGGGCGGTGCCGGGTGGCAGGTCTGTGGGGGCGCCCGGGGGTGGGGAGGCAGCGGTGCGAGGTGGTGCTTCTGCGGGGGTGCTTGGTGGCGGCTCGGTGGGGGCGAGCGGCTGCGGCTCTCGGGCGGGCCAGTCTTTCCACGGGTTGGGGGTGGGTGGGGGCGGAGGCCAGGGGGTTTCGGTGGTCCAGGTGTAGGTGTCGTCCTGGGGTTTGGGGTCGGTGTCGGTCCACCAGTGGGGGCCCGGGGTGGGGTCGGGCATGGGGTCTTCCTCCCAGGTCAGGGGGAGTGGGAGGGGCTCGCCCGGTGGGGTGGCGACCGCGACCGGGGCGGTCAGGGCGGGGACGGGCTCGCGCGGAGGCGTCGCGGGGCGGCGGGGCTCGGGGTCGACGAGAGGGGAGGACTTGCCGTGCTTGGGGCCCAGCCAGCCGCGGCGGCTGGGGAGGGTGAGGCCGCTGATCAGGCCGCCGACGAGGACGAGGACGGCGCCGAGGATGAGGCCGGAGGCGGTGCCGCTGCGGAACGTCTCCAGTTCGGCGGCGCTCGCGCCCTCCGCGGGGACGTGGTGGATGAGCAGGCCGACGATGGCGATGCCGAAGGCGCCCGAGGCCTCGCGGATGACGTTGATGATGCCGCTCGCGACGCCCGCCTGCTGCTCCGGGACGGCCTTCAGGACGTACATGACCAGCGGCATGCCCATCGCGGCACCGACGCCGACGATCATGACGCCGGGCATGAGGTCGGCGTAGCCGTCGCCCTGCTGGATGGTGGAGAACAGGAACATGCCGAAGGCCATGAGGGCGAGGCCGCCGCCGATGGCGGGGCGGGGGCCGAGCTTGGCGGCCAGCCAGAACGCGACGGGCGTCATGACCATGATGGCGATGGACGGCGGCAGCATCACCAGGCCCGCCCGGGGCGGGGAGAAGCCGAGGAAGCGCTGCAGGAAGGTCGCCGAATAGAAGATCATCCCGTTGAAGCCGATGCCGTAGAGCATCTGGGAGAGCAGGCCGCCGGCGAAGACCCGGTTGCGGAAGAACCGCAGGTTGATCATCGGGTCGGGGGCCCAGCTCTCCACCAGGACGAAGCAGGCCAGGGCGATGAACGCGAGCGCGAACACGCTGAGGACGGACGGGTCGGCCCAGCCGTGCTTGTTCCCCGACTCCAGCCCGTAGGTGAAGGCGAACAGCATGGTGGCGGAGATGAGGACGCCGGGCAGGTCGACGCGGGCGTCGCGGTTCTCGCCCTTGCCGGTGAGCACGACCAGGCCGAGCAGGATGACCAGGACGCCGGGCACGATGTTGATCAGGAAGATCCAGCCCCAGCTCCACTGCTGGACGATGAAACCGCCGATGGTGGGGCCGAGGGCGGTGGCGCTGGAGCCGGCGCCGACCCAGACGATCGTGCCGAGGGAGCGCTGCTTGTCGGTGCGCCCGACGGTGACCATGACCTGCGTGGCGGGGAGGGCCAGGGCGGCGCCGGCGCCCTGCGCGACGCGGGCGAGGATGAGGGTCGCCGAGTCGGGGGCGAGGCCGCACACGGCGGACGCGGCGGTGAAGACGACCATTCCCGACACGAAGGTGACGCGGCAGCCGAAGACGTCGGTGAGCCGTCCGCCCGCCACCATCAGGCAGGAGAACATCAGGATGTATCCGGTGGCGACCCAGTCCTTGGCCGAGTTGGACATGTCGAGGTCGCTCATGATGGTGGGCAGCGCGTTCGCGACCACCGTGTTGTCCATGGTGATCATGAATGCGCTGACGGCCACCACCGCCAGCGCCCATCGGTATCGGCCGCGAGTCAACAGTCCGTACGGCGTGGACTTCCGCGCCGGCCGCGGAAATCCGCCGCTTCCCCCTAAAAAAGTCGTCGCTATTGTTACTATTGGTTCGCGCTTCGTTACCCAGCCCCGGCTGCGGGCCGTGGTACCACAACTATCCCATCAGGCCACATTGGTTACTGCCGAGTCTTGTCATCGCCGTGACAAGACATGAGGGAGAAAAGTGGTCTGGGTGCGCATCGTGAGTCGCTCATCGTAAGACAAAGTGGTCCCTCCGCTTCGACGAACGATCCCGGTTTCATGGGGGGAACCCACCGCATGCAGAGCAACGATCGTTCCGGAGCCGCGCGGGAGAACGCGCAGGACGAGACACGGATCAGCGAGGATTCGGTCCGCCGGCACTTGATCGAGCAGATCGCGCGCCGCTCCAGGACCACCGCCGCCGACGTCGACCCCGACCGGCCGCTGGAGGAGTTCGGTCTGGCCTCCAGGGACGCGGTCGCGATCGCCGGCGAGCTCGAGCAGATGCTCGGGCGCGCCCTCCCCGCCACCCTCGTCTGGGAGCACCCGACGATCAACAAGCTCTCCGTCGCGCTGGCGGGCGGGACCCCCGAGGAGCCCCCGGCGCCGGAGCCGGTCGTGCGGCGCGCCGCGGGCGACGAGCCGATCGCCGTCGTCGGCGCCGGCCTGCGCTTCCCCGGCGGCGGCCGCGACCTGACCGGCCCGGACGAGTACTGGCGCTTCCTGACCGGGCGCGGCGACGCGATCCGCGAGGTGCCGGACGGCCGGTGGGACGCGTTCGACGACGGCTCCCCCGAGGTCGGCGACCTGCTCGGCACCACGACGCGGCTCGGCGGCTTCCTGCGGGACGTGGCCGAGTTCGACGCGCAGTTCTTCGGCATCACCCCGCGCGAGGCCGCGGTCATGGATCCGCAGCAGCGGCTCGTCCTCGAAGTGGCGTGGGAGGCGTTCGAGCACGCGGGCATCGGCCCGGCGTCGCTGCGCGGCAGCCGCACGGGCGTCTTCGTCGGCGTGTCCGCGCCGGAGTACGCCGCGTTCACCGCGTCCGACCTGGCGTCCCTCGAACCGTTCACGGCGACGGGCGCGGCGCTCAGCATCATCGCGAACCGGCTGTCGTACCTGCTCGACCTGCGCGGCCCCAGCATGATCGTCGACACGGCCTGCTCGTCGTCGCTGGTCTCGGCGCATCTCGCCGTGCAGGCGCTGCGGAGCGGCGAGGCCGACGTGGCGCTGGCCGGGGGCGTGAACCTGCTGCTGTCGCCGACCGTCACGATGACGTTCGACCTCGCCGGCGGGACGGCGGCGGACGGGCGCTGCAAGGCGTTCGACGCGTCCGCCGACGGCATGGTCCGCGCGGAGGGCTGCGGCGCCGTCGTCCTGAAGCGGCTGTCGGACGCGGAGCGGGACGGCGACCGCGTCCTCGCCGTGATCCGCGGCTCCGGCGTCAACTCCGACGGGCGCTCCAACGGCCTCGTCGCCCCGAACTCCGACGCCCAGCGGGCCCTGCTCCGGAACGTGTACGCGAGCGCCGGCATCGACACGCGCGGCGTCGACTACGTCGAGGCCCACGGGACGGGCACGTTCCTCGGCGACCCCATCGAGGCCAAGGCGGTCGGCGAGGTCCTCGGCGCGGGCCGCGATCCCGAGGAGCCGCTGCTGCTCGGGTCCGCGAAGTCCAACCTCGGGCACATGGAGTCCGCCGCGGGCATCGCGGGCCTCATCAAGACGGTTCTCGCGCTGCACCACCGGGTCATCCCGCCGAGCGCGCACTACAAGGAGCCCAACCCGCACATCCCGTTCGACGAGCTGCGCCTCGCGGTCGTCGCGGAGGAGACGCCGTGGCCCGACCGGGGGCATCCCGCGCGCGCGGGCGTGTCCGGGTTCGGCTTCGGCGGGACGAACGCGCACGTCATCCTGGAACAGGCGCCCGCGCAGGAGACGACCGTCCTTCCGGCGGTGGTCAGGACGTTCCCGCTGTCCGACACCAGCGACGACCGTGTCCGCGACCACGCGGCCCTCCTGGCCGAGTGGCTCCCGGACCAGGACGCGGATCTCGCCGACGTCGCCCGCACCCTGCACAGGCGCGCCGGGCGCGGCCGGGCCCGCGCCGCCGTCGCGGCCCGGGACGGCGCGGGGCTCGTGGAAGGGCTGACCGCCCTCGCCGAAGGCCGTCCCCACCCGGGCGTGGTGACGGGCACGGCGCTCGGGGCGCCCGGCCGTCCCGTGTGGGTGTTCTCCGGGTACGGGGCGCAGCGCGCGGGCATGGCGCAGCGGCTTCTGGAGGAGGAGCCCGCGTTCGCCGAGGCCATCGACGACCTGGACGGCCTGTTCGCCGAGGAGGGCGGCCCCGGCCTGTGGGCGCTCCTCGAAGAGGGCCGCAGGCCGGACGGCCCGGCCGACACGATGCCGGTGCTGTTCGCGATCCAGATCGCCCTCGCCCGCATGTGGCGGGCGTACGGCGTCACGCCCGGCGCGGTGGTCGGCCACTCGATGGGCGAGGTCGCGGCGGCCGTCGTCGCGGGCGCGCTGACCGTGGAGGACGGCGTCCGCGTCATCTGCCGCCGGTCCCGCCTGCTGACGCGGCTCGTCGGGGGCGGCGCGATGGCGGTCCTCGGCGCGTCCGCCGCCGAGGTGGCGCGCCTCGGCGAGGGCCTGCCCGAGGTCTACGCGGCCGTGCACTCCTCGCCGAAGCAGACCGTGGTGACCGGCGACGCCGGCCAGGTCGCCGAGATCGTCGAGCGGGCCGAGGCCGAGGGCCGGCTCGCCCGGATGGTGCAGGCCGAGGGCGCCGGCCACTCGCCCCAGGTCGACCCGCTCCTCCCCGAACTGCGCGAACTCCTCGCCGACGTGGGCGTCGAGCGGGGCGCCCCGCTCGCCGAGGGCATCAGGCTCTACACCACCGCCCTGGACGACCCCCGCGCGTACCTCGACTCGGCGTCCGCCCTCGGCGTCGACCACTGGGCCGCGAACCTGCGGAACGCGGTGCGGCTCACGGACGCGGTCGCGGCCGCCGCAGAGGACGGCTTCCGGACGTTCGTCGAGGTCAACGCGCACCCGATCCTGGCGCACGCGGTCGGCGAGACCCTGGACGGGACGGGCGCGCTCGTCACCCACACGCTCAAGCGGGCGCCGAAGGGCCAGGAGACCGACGACACGCTGACGTTCCACGCGCAGCTCGCCACCCTGGCCGCGCACGGCCACGCGGTCGGACGGCCCGTGGACGGGCGGATCGTCGACGTCCCGCGGTCGCCGTGGCGGCACGAGCGGCACTGGGTCGACCTTTCGGCGCGCACGTCGGGCAGGCGCGACGAGCATCCGCTGCTCGGCGCGCATGTGGAGCTTCCCGGAGAAGACCGGCACGCCTGGCGCGCCGACGTGGGGCTCGCCGCCCAGCCGTGGCTGCGCGCGGCGGCCGGCGCCGGCGCTTGGGCGGGGCTGCACGCCCTGCCGGTCGCGGCGTTCGCGGAGATGGCGCTCGCCGCCGGGGCGGCCGCGCTCGGCACCGGGGACGTCCGTGTCAACAGCCTGTGGATGGAGCGGCCGCTCGCGCTCGCCGACCACACGACCGTGACGACGACGTTCACCGAGGCGGAGCAGCGGGTGGAGATCCACGCGCTGACCCCCGCGGGCACGTGGACGCGGCTGGCCAGCGCGGACGTCGGCGAGGACCACCGTCCCCCCGCCGCGGCCGGGCCGGGCGCGGCCACCGAGGTCGCCGCCGCCGAGCGCGGCAGCCGCCAGTACCGGCTGCACCCCGAGGTCTTCGACCGCTGCCTGTCCGTCCTGTCGGACGAGGCGGCGGGCGGCGACGGCGGCGTGTGGCAGGCCGAGACGATCGGCAGCCTCCGGGTGTTCGGGCCGACGCATCGCGGCGGGCACGTCCAGGCGAAGGCCGTCCGGGACGAGGAGGCCGTGACGGGCTCGGCCGTCCTTCTGGCGGCGGACGGCCAGGTCCTCGCCGAGGCGACCGGCATCGTGCTCCGCCGGGTGGAGCGCCACGACATCCCCGTCCCGCTCGGCGACAAGCTGGTCGAACTCGTCTGGGACGAGACGCCCCTTCCGGAGGGCGCGGAGCCGTCCGAAGGCGGCACCTGGCTCGTGCTGGCCGACGAGGGCGACGCGCTGGGCGACGCGACCGCCGCCGGCCTGGGCGGACGCGGGAAGCGCGTCGTCCGGCACCGGCCGACGAACCGGCCGCCGGACGACCACCCGGCCATGGACGAGCCGGTCGAGGGCGTCGTGCTCGTCCCGCCCGCCGATCTCGTGGACGAGGAACTCGTCCTCGCCGTCGCCGGGGTGAGCCGCTCGCTGCCGGACGGCCCCCGCCTCTACGTCGCGACCCGCTCGGCCTTGCCCCTGTCGGGCGAGGGCCTGCCCGGTCACGGGTTCGTCAGCGCGCTCACCAGGGTTCTGGCGTTCGAACGCACCGTCCAGCGCGCCACCCATGTGGACGTCGACCGTCCCGCGGATCTCGTCGCGGAACTCCTCGCGGGCGACGGCGCGCGGGAGGTCGCCTGGCGCGCCGGCACGCGGCAGGTGGCGCGGCTCGCGCAGGCCGTCCTGCCGGAGACGCCGGCCAGGAAGAAGCGCGTCGTCCGGCGCGGCGGCGCCTACGTCATCACCGGCGGGTACGGCGGCATCGGCCTGGTCACCGCGCGCCTGCTGGCCGAGCGGGGCGCCGGGCGCATCGTCCTGTCCGGACGCGGCGGCCCGGGCGCCGACGCCGAGAAGGTGATCGCCGGCCTGCGCGAGGACGGCGTGGACGTCGGCGTCGTGCTCGGCGACATCGCCCGGCCCGGCACGGCCGAGCGCCTGGTCAGGGTCGCCCAGGAGGGCGGGACCCGGCTGTGCGGCGTGGTCCACGGCGCGGGGGCGATCGACGACCGGCTGATCGCCGACCTCGGCCCGGAGGATCTCCACAGGGTGTGGACGGCGAAGGTCGAGGGCGCGCGGCGGCTCAGCGAGGCCACCTGGGACCTCGACCTCGACTGGCTCGTCATGCACTCCTCGGCGGCCGCGCTGCTCGGTTCGCCGGGGCAGGCGGCCTACGCCGCCGCGAACGCCGCGATCGACGCGCTCATGGCGTACCGGCGCGCGAACGGGCGCCCCGGGACGACCATCAACTGGGGCACGTGGTCGCAGGTCGGCGGGGCCGCCGAGACGTCGGTCACCGTGATCGACCCGATCAGCCCGGCGGAGGGCGCGCAGGCGCTGGAGGCGCTGCTCGTGCACGGCAGGGCGGCGACGGGCGTGCTGCGCTTCGACCCCGCCACCGCGGTCGGGTTGTTCCCCGAGATCCGGAACATGCCGTACTTCGCCGCGCTCACCGCGGCGGCCGACGAGCAGGGCGCGGACGACGCCGGCGACTGGCCCGGCGTGGAGGCGCTCGGGGACCTCGACCCGGCGACCGCCCGCAGGATGATCGCGGCGCGGGTCAGGCACCGGATCGCGGCGGTGCTCGGCTTCGACCCGCAGCGCCTGGACCCGGCCGTCCCGCTCACCGACCTCGGCCTGGACTCCCTCGTCGCGGTCCGGATCAAGAGCGGCGTCGAGCACGACCTCGGGCTGACCGTCCCGGCGTCGGTGCTGCTCCAGGGCGCCAGCGTGAACGCCTTCGAGGAGTGGGCGGCCGGCGAGTTCGGCCTGGCCGGCGCCCCCGCCCCCGTCCCCGCGGCGGCGTCGAACGCCGAGTCCGGGTACGTCATGCCGCGCGACGCCGCCGAGCGCCTCGCCGTCCGGATCTTCGAGGACGTCCTCGGCCTCGACCGCGTCGGCGTCACCGCCGACTTCTTCGCCGACCTCGGCGGCCAGGACCACCACGCCGACCAGGTCGTCGCGCTCGTCGCGACGGAGCTCGGCGGCGAGGTCACCCGCGGGGAGCTGTTCGAGACGCCGACGGCGCAGAACGTCGCCGAGTACCTGAGGGCCGCGGACGAGGAGGCGGCGCGGCAGACCGTCCGCCGGCTGAACAAGAGCGGTTCCGGGGGGCGTGGGGGGTCGTCCCCCCACAGTGACGCGAGCGGTTCCGGGGGGCGTGGGGGGTCGTCCCCCCGCAGTGACGCGAGCGGTTCCGGGGGGCGGCGGCCGATCTTCATCGCGCATCCCGCCGGCGGCACGACCGCCTGCTACCGGCAGCTCGTCGACCTGCTCGGCGACGACCAGCCGGTGTACGGGCTGGAGCGGTTCGAGGACGCGCCGCCCGTCGAGGAGCGCGCCGCCCGGTACGTCCGGCATCTCCTGGAGGCGCAGCCCGAGGGCGCGTTCCGGCTCGGCGGCTGGTCGTTCGGCGGCGTCCTCGCCTACGAGACGGCCCGGCAGCTCCGGGCGGCGGGGCGCGAGGTCGAGTTCGTCGCGCTGTTCGACGCGGGCCTCCCGCTGGCGGTGGACGACGAGTCCGACACCCTCGCCCGCCGCTTCTCCGCCTTCGCCGACTACATCAACGAGACCTACGGCCTGGAGGTCGCCCTCACCTACGAGGAGCTGTCCGGGCTGGACGAGGAGTCGCAGTTCGCGCTGGTCATGGAGCGTGCGGCGCCCCTGGTGGACCACATCCCCCCGGCGGCGCTCACCCACCAGCTCACGTCCCACCAGGACACCCGTTCCCTGGAGGCGTACAAGCCGGAGCCCTACGACGGGCATGTCGTCCTCTACCACGCGCCCGAGGAGACCCCCTGGGCCGTGCGGGACGCGCGCTACGTGCTCGACGGGACCAACGGTTTCGGCGGGCTCTGCGCCGACCTGGAGATCGTCACGATCCCCGGTGCGCACCATCTCAACCTGCTCGATCCGCCCGGTGTGGGCGTTCTCGCCGCGCACCTGGAGGCCCGGCTCGCGGGACGGCGAGAGAGCGACACCGCCCCCGCGCCGATCACGGCCCGCTGAACGGCCGCCCCCCTCGAACCCCGTTCCACGGAGGACACCCCCATGGCCCACTCCGGCCCGTCCAACGCCCTGCTCGACGCCGTCAGGTCCGGCGCGAGCGGTCCCGAGCTGCAGGAGATCGACCTGCCGACCCGCTTCCGCGCGGCGTTCACCCGCAAGGACGAGGTCGGGATCTTCGAGGGCCAGACCGACAAGGACGTGCGCCGCTCCCTGCACGTCGGCGAGGTCGAGATGCCCGAGCTCGCGCCCGACGAGTGCGTCGTCGCGGTGATGTCGGCGGCGATCAACTTCAACACCGTCTGGTCGGCGATCTTCGAGCCGGTCCCGACGTTCGCGTTCCTGGAGAAGTTCGGCCGGCAGGGCTGGTACGGCGCCCGCCACGACCTGCCATACCACATCCTCGGCTCGGACGGCTCGGGCGTCGTCGTGCGCACCGGCAGCGGCGTGAAGAGCTGGAAGGTCGGCGACAAGGTCGTGCTGTCCCCGTCCTACGTGGACGAGGAGGACCACGGCTCCTACGACGACGGCATGATGTCGGAGAGCCAGCTCGCGTGGGGCTTCGAGACGAACTTCGGGTCGCTCGGCGAGTACTGCATCGTCAAGGCGAACCAGCTGATCCGCAAGCCCGCCCACCTCACGTGGGAGGAGGCCGGCTCGAACACGCTGTGCGCCGCGACCGCCTACCGGATGCTCGTCGGGACGCACGGCGCCCGCATGAAGCAGGGCGACGTCGTGCTGATCTGGGGGGCGACCGGCGGGCTCGGCTCGTTCGCGACGCAGCTCGTCAGGAACGGCGGCGGCATTCCGGTCGCCGTGGTCTCCTCCGAGGAGAAGGCCGACATCGTCCGGTCGCAGGGCTGCGAGCACATCATCAACCGCAACGACCTGGAGCTCGGCGAGCAGGGCCTGCGGCACCCGAAGGCCGGCCGGATGCTGGGCGAGGCGATCCGCCGGCTCGTCGGCGAGGACCCCGGCATCGTGTTCGAGTACCTCGGCCGCGAGACGTTCGGCGCGTCCGTCTACGTCGCCAGGCGCGGCGGCAAGATCGTCACCTGCGGCTCCTCCACCGGGTACCGGCACGAGTACGACAACCGGTTCCTGTGGATGCGGCTGAAGAGCATCATCGGCTCGCACGGCTTCAACTACCACGAGGCCGTCGAGATCAACCGGCTGATCGGGCTCGGCATGATCCACCCGACGCTGTCGAAGGTCTTCCCGCTGGACGAGGCCGGGGACGCGACCCGGGCCGTCCAGACGAACCAGCACATCGGCAAGGTCGCGGTCCTGTGCGGCGCGACCGGCGAGGGCCAGGGCGTGGACGACCCGGCGCTGCGCGAGCGCATCGGCGAGGAGAGGCTCAACCTCTACCGCCGCTGACGCGCGCCGGCGGGGCGGGCCCGGGCGCGGGGCCCGTCCTTTTGCTTCTACGCCTTCTGAAGGCGGGTTGAAAAACGTTTCGTTGACAGTACGAGGCGCGGATAGCGATTCTTTGGGACGGCATTAGCGCGCGCCAGCAGACCGCCCCCGCCCCAAAAGGAGTCGCGTGATGCAGCGTCGAACCCTGCTCGCCTGCGCCGTTCTCGCCGCCTTTACCGCCATTCCCGCCGCCGAAGCCTCCGCGGCGCCGGCCCCTTCCGCTCCCGACCCGGCCGCACCGAGGTACGGGCGCGTCGAGGGCGCCCGCACCTTCACCCCCGACGCTCGCAATGCCGGGGCCGTCCAAAGATTTCGCGACCTGCACCAGTCCCGCCTGCGCCGCGAGCAGATCCACCATTTCTGGGGCGTCGAGCCGGCCGCCGGCACCCACGACGGGATGACGGCCACCCACAGCGTCGACACGGGCTACCGGGTCTCGGGCAGCGCCGACTTCACCTACACGCCCACCATCAAGGCCGCCGGGTCCTGCATGGAGATCACGACCGTCTACTCGCAGGCCGTCGGGAACGAGATCTGGGCCTGGGACTGGTGCGGAGGCAACGGGCCCGCCAAGGAGGTGAAGATGGACGCCGCCTTCCTCCAGACCTACACCAGGAGCGTGAACGGGCACCCCGCCTACAGCGTCCAGCTCGTCAGGACGAACGCCTCCACCAACGCGTGGTCGGCGTACCTCTACAACTACACGACGAATTCCTGGAGCCTCCTCTACAGCAAGTCGGGCCGGGACACGAGCTCGCTCACCTACGGCTGGGACATCTTCGAGATCTACGCGACCCGCAACCCGAGCACAGGCAACGCCTACTACTGCGCGGACGCGAAGAACGTCGTCTTCGAGAGCAGTTCCATCCGGCTCCGGCGAAACGGCGCCTGGACCCCGGCGACCCCGTCGGACTCGCCCTGGCAGCCGACGGCGACCCCCGATCCCCGCGACTATCTGTGCCCGTCGCTGCAGTTCGTCCGCGCGGGCGCGAACGACCACTGGATCGTCAGGCAGTAGCTCAGGTGGGCAGCGGCCGATCGTTCACGACGTGCTTCATCACGAGCGTGGAGTTCAGCCGCTGCACCCCCGGCAGCGCCGCGAGAACGTCGTCCTCCAGCTCCTGGTACGCCTTCAGGTCCGCGGTGACGATGCGCAGCAGGTAGTCGGGGTCGCCGAAGAGCCGCTGGGCCTGCACCACCTCCGGCACCCGCGCGACGGCCGCCTCGAAACCCAGCAGGGTGTCGCGGTCCTCCTGCCGCATGGTGACGAACACCAGCGCCTGGAAGGTCAGGCCGAGCGCGGCGGCGTCGACGACCGCGCGGTATCCGCGGATGGTGCCGCCGCGCTCCAGTTCCCGCAGCCGCCGGTGGCACGGCGAGACGCTCAGCCCCACCCGGGCCGCCAGTTCGGTGACCGTCAGCCGCCCGTCCTCCTGGAGCACGGCAAGGATCTTCCGATCGATGGCGTCCACGAAGCAGATCCTTCCACGAACGGCCCGCATTGCGGCACAAGTTGAAATCACTTTCTGCCAATTCAATCGTATTCTCCCCGTAATGGCACCCGGTGGGGAAGGAATGCGATGGCGGTGGGATCGGTGCTCGCGTTCTGGGCGGTGGCGCTGCTGCTCATCGTCGTCCCGGGCGCGGACTGGGCCTTCATCGTCGGCGCCGGGCTGCGCGGCGGCTCGGTCGCCCCCGCCGTGGGCGGTCTGATCGCCGGCTACGCCGCGGTGACCGCGATCGTCGCCGCGGGCGTCGGCGCGCTGGTCGCCGGCTCCCCGTCCATCCTGACCGGCCTCACCGCCGTCGGCGGCCTCTACCTCGTCTGGCACGGGGCGACGACCTTCGCCCGCCCCTCCGCCCTCGACGTCCGGCCCGGCGCCGGCACCCGCTGGAGCACCTTCCTGCGCGGCGTCGGCGTGAGCGGCCTCAACCCCAAGGGCCTGCTGATCTTCCTGGCGCTGCCGCCCCAGTTCACCGATCCGCGCTTCGCCTGGCCCGTCCCCGCGCAGCTCGCCGTCCTGGGCCTGACCTTCATGGCCACCTGCGCCGCCTTCTACCTCTGCCTCGGCACCCTGACCCGCACCGTCCTGACCCCCCACCCCGCAGCCGCCCGCATCGTCACCCGCCTCTCCGGAGCCGCGATGACCGCCATAGGCGCCTGGCTCCTCCTGGACCACCTCCTCCCCTGACGGCATCTGCTACCCGGAGGACGCGGGCCTGTCCTGGCAGAGCGCCGTCTGGACGGCGGCCTTCATGTCGTCGCTCTGCGCATCCGTGCCGCCCGGGTCGACGTTCACCATGACGGTCGCCTGCCTGCCGCCGACCGTGGCGCCGCCCGTGGTCTCGTAGCCGAAGATGTCACCGCCGTGCCCCCAGTAGAGGCCGCCGCCGCAGGGCAGCGTGTTGCTCTCCAGGCCCAGGCCGTAGGCCCGGTCGCCGGAGCCGCCGGTCGGACGGGTCCTCATCATGTCCCGCAGCTGGGCCGGGCGCAGCAGCCTGCCGCGTACGAGGGCGCCGAGGAACCGGTTGAGATCGGCCCCGCTGGAGATCATCGATCCGGAGGCGCCCGCGACCGAGGGATTGATCGCGGTGACGTCGAGGAGCGGTGCGCTCGGGCCCGGTCGCGCGTATCCCCGCGGATGCGGTCCGGGGATCGCCGACGTGTCACTCGGGACGAAGGTGTGACGCAGGCCGAGCGGCCGGATGACGCGCCGGCGGATCTCTTGGCCGTAGGTGCGGCCGGTCACCTTCTCGATGAGCATGCCGGCCAGCAGGTAGTTGGTGTTGGAGTAGCGCCAGCCGTCGCCGGGCTTGAAGGTGCGCGGTCGGGTGAGCGCGAGGTCCACCAGGTCGCGGGTGTCGTGGTGGGCGAGCGGATCCTTGAGGATCTCCTGCGGGTCGAGGAGGGCGACGTAGTCGGGGATGCCGCTGGTGTGCTGGAGCAGTTGGCGGACGGTGACGATGCGCCCGTCGTTGTCGTTTCCGCGTACGACGCCGGGCAGATAGCGCTCGACCGGTGCGTCCAGGACGACGCGGTGCTCCCCCACCAGCTGGAGTACGACCGTGGCCACGAACGGCTTGGTCATGCTGCCGATCCGGAACAGGCTGTCGCCGCGCATGGGCGTACGGCTCTCCACGTCCGCGACGCCACTGGTCAGCACCGTGCCGCCGTTCCGGTCCCGCACCTGGACGACTGCTCCGGGCCCGCCGTCGACCGTGGTCAGCCGGTCCAGGAGCCGCCGCAGCTCGGCCTGGCCGGTGCCGCCGGCTCCGGCGGGGCCGGTTCCGGCCCGCGATGTGCCGGTGCCGGTCAGTGCGCTCACCGCGACACCGGTTGCCACGGCCAGGGTGAGTGCGCCGCGCAGCGCACGCCTTTGCTTGATCATGTTCGATTCCCTGCTTGTCCGGTGGTGACGGGTGGTCGATCGAATGAGGGGTGGCCTAGGCCGTCGCGGTGGCCTCGGCCCTGCGCCGCGCGGGAGCGGACTGGATCTGCCCGCGGGTGTGCGGGAAGAGGGCCAGCCAGATCAGCGCCGCACCCGCCGGCAGGAGGTCCAGGTCGGCCGTGATGCCCGCGAAGGCCAGGACGAGGAGGGCGGCGCTGACGGCGGCGGTGCCGCGCCGGGGGCCGACGACCGCGTACTGGACGAGCAGGGCGGTCAGGCCCAGCATGAAGAGCACCGGCCCGATCTCGTAGAGCGACTGGGGGAGGACGGCCGGAACGTCCGCGTACCGGTCGGAGAGCGCGCTCTTCTCGGCGGCGTCCGCCGCCCGCAGGCCGACGACGATGTCGATCACCGCGACACGGATGAAGGTGACCAGCCCGACGGCGGCCACCGCGGTGAGGGCGCCGGCGGTGATCCGGCGCGCCCTGCCGCGCTCCGCGACCGGCATGCGCCGCCGCAGTCCCGCGATCACCAACCCGTACAGGAGCAGCGAACCCAGGAAGAGCAGGTGGCCCACCGTCCAGGCGGGGCCGGGCCCGTGCTGCCCGTCGCGGCCGTCGATGAGCCGGACGACGCCGTAGGCGAGCATGAGGGCGGGGGCGAGATGGAAGGCGATCCTGGTCACGGGCGGTTCTCCTGAGGTTCGTGAGCTGCGTGCTTACGCTCTCGATCCTCTGGGAGACCGGTGTCCCGGCGGATCGCCGCCGCAGGCGATCTTCGGGCATCGGTGGCGCGGGGGAGAAGCGGGGTGCGGCTCCCCCGCGCGAGGGAGTCCCCTCTCAGGAGGGTTCGATCAGCCGGGTCTCGTACGCGGCGATCACCGCCTGGACGCGGTCGCGGATGCCGAGCTTGGCCAGGACGTTGCTGACGTGGGTCTTCACGGTGTGCTCGCTGACGACCATGGCCGCGGCGATCTCCGCGTTGGACAGGCCGCGGCCCAGCAGGCGCAGCGTCTCGCGCTCCCGTTCGGTCAGGACCGACAGGCGGTCGGAGACGGCCGCGCCGGCACGCGGGCGGTTGCGCGTGATGTCGGAGATCAGGCGGCGGGTGACGGCGGGCGCGAGCAGCGACTCCCCCGCCGCCACCACCCGGACCGCGTGCACGAGATCGTCGCGGCGCACGTCCTTGAGCAGGAACCCGCTCGCACCGGCGTAGAGCGCGTCGTAGACGTAGTCGTCCTGGTCGAACGTGGTGAGCATGATCGCGCGGGTTCGGGTCTCGGCGCAGACGGCCTTCGCGGCCTCGATGCCGTTCAGGCCCGGCATGCGGATGTCGAGCAGCACGATGTCGGGGTCGTGCTCGCCGACGGCGGCGATCGCGGCGCCGCCGTCGCCCGCCTCGGCCACCACCTCGATGTCGGGCTGCGCGTTGAGGATCATCGCGAAGCCGCTGCGGACGAGTTCCTGGTCGTCGGCGAGAACCACCCGGATCACGCGGTCACCGCCGCGGCGCAGGGGAGACGTGCCACGACCTGGAACCCGCGGCCAGGCAGCGGACCGGCCTCGGCCGCGCCGCCGCAGGCGACGGCGCGTTCACGGATGCCGATGAGACCGTCACCGCCCCGCCGCCAGCCCGGATCCTTCTCGCCGCGGCCCTGCCCGTCGTCGGTCACCCTGATCTCCAGTTCGTGCTCGGTCCAGCGGAGCCGGACCTCGGCCGTCCGCGCGCCGGCGTGCTTCACCGTGTTGGTGAGCGCCTCCTGCACGATGCGGTACGCCGCGAGGTCGACGTCGGAGGAAAGGCCGCGGCTCGCGCCCTCGACCGTGAGCCGCACGCGGACCTGGGTGCGGTCGACGTGCTCGACCAGGGCGGGCAGCGCGCCGACGGTCGGCTGCGGCGCGCGTACGCCGTGGTCCTGCTCCTTCTTCAGCACGCCCAGCGTACGGCGCAGCTGGGCCATCGCGTCCCGGCCCGCTTCGGCGATCGCGTCGAAGACCCGTTCGGCCTGGTCGGAATCGGTGTGGACCACCACCGGGCCGGCCTCGGCCTGAACGACCATGATGCTGACGGCGTGCGCGAGCACGTCGTGCATGTCGCGCGCTATGCGGGACCGTTCCTCCGCCGCCGCCCGCGCCGCCTCGGCCTCGCGTTCGCGCTCCAGCGCCTCGCGTTCACGTTCGAGCTGCGCGGACCGTTCGGCCATCGCGTCCGACCGCTCCCGCGCGGTCCGGGTCAGCGTGCCGAGCAGGAAAGCCGTCATGGGCAGCAGCAGCGTGAACATGAACTCGCCCGCGTCGTTGCCCTTGACGAGCAGCGCACCGGGCGGGATCGTCGCCACGATCGCGGCGATGAAGCCCCAGCGCTGCCAGCGATGGCGGCCCAGGTCGGCGAGGGTGTAGATGGCCACCAGCGCGCCGTACTGCAGCTGCTGGCCCGGCTGGTGGTGCAGCGACACCGCCATGGCGAAGGACGCCACGACCAGCGCGACCGCGAACGGCGCCCGCCGCCGCCAGATGAGCGGCACGACCGTGCCCAGGTTGAACACCACACCGAACGGCGACACCTCCGGCGCCGTCCCGAACGGGACGAACACCGGAACAGCGACCGCCGCGGCGACCAGCACGTCCACGAACCGGCCGGCCCCCGAACGGGAACGCGGGCGCGCGAAGAATTGACCGAACCGTTCCGACATTCACCCAGTATTACGGCCAAAGCGGGCGTGATCGCCTCGCTCGCGCGAGGGATTCGGCCCGGACCTCCCCAAACCGCGCCGACCCCCAAAGTTCACCTCCCTCGCCGCCCCTCCCCGGCCACAACGATGGCGCGATCGGACTACCGAGGTCTCACCTCCCATAGCCCATAGGGAGGAAACCAAGTCGTTAGCTCTATGTTGCCAGTCGATTACTCTTAGTTTGCATCCGTGCCCACGACCGAACATGAGCTGCCGCTGGAGATGGTCCGCAACCGGCCGCAGCTCGTCCCCGAACTCCTGCGGAGCGTCTTCGGACTCGACGTCTCCGATCACGCCCGTGCCACGCTCGCGTCGGAGTCCTACGCCGACACCAATCCGGCGGAACTGCGCTGCGACGCCACCGTCCTGCTCGGCGACCCGAAGTCGCCCGTCCTGGGCGTCGTGGTGGAGAGCCAGTTACGGCCCCTGAAGCAGAAGTCCTACAGCTGGCCCGCCTATCTGGCGTCATTACGCCTGCGGCGCCGCTGCCCCGTCATGCTCCTCGTGCTCTGCCCGGACCAGTCCACGGCGAGAGGATGCGCCCTCCCGATCGACATGGGCCACCCGGGATGGGTGCTCGAACCCCTGACCGTCCACCCCGGGATGCTGCCCCCGATCACCGACCCCGACCAGGCCAGGCGCCTCCCCGAACTGGCGGTCCTCAGCGCCCCCGCGCACGCGGACGGCCCGCACTCGGAAGCCGTGCTCCGGAGCGTGGCCACCGCCATCGGCTCCCTGACCGGCGACGTGGGCGCGCTCTATCATGACTACGTACTGTCGCGGTTCTCTGACGCCGCCCGCAAACTCATGGAGGACATCGTGAAGCTCGACCACTACGAGTGGCAGTCAGAGTTCGCCATCACCCACCGCGCCGAAGGCCGCACCGAGGGCCGAGCCGAAGGCCGCACCGAGGGCCGTGTCGAGGGGGAGGCCAAGGCACTTCTGCTCATGCTCAAGATCCGCGGCCTCGACGTTCCCGAGGACGTCCGTGCTCTGGTCGAGGGATGTACCGACTCCGACCAGATCGAGCGGTGGATCGAGCGCGCCGTCAGCGCCGACTCGGTTGAGGATCTCTTCAGCTGATCGGGTTCGCCCGTGGGGCGGCATGCGGTCAGTGCGGGGTGGCCGCGCTCCGCTGTGGCTCCATGTCGGGGCGGGGTTCGGTGCTCAGGGGCATGGGTGTGATGCGGGCAGGGCGAGGCGGTGGAGGCCTGCTCGGATGCGGTCCGGGTGCATGTCCTGGGCCGTGACGAGGTAGTCGATCACGTCGGCGCGGAGGGCGGTGAACACGGCGTGGGCCAGGTAGTCGGCGTCCTCGCCGGGACGGGCGGCGCGGAGGCGGCGGCCTAGTTCCGCGATCCAGAACCGGCTGGCCTCGTTGGCGTAGTAGGCGTAGGGGCCGCGGTGCTCCAGCGCGCGGATGAGGCCGCGGTTCGCCCAGACGAAGTCGAAGAGGCCGTCGAGGTAGGAGTGCAGTGCCTCGCCCGGTCCTCCGCCCGGCCCGAGTGGTGGCGGGCCGGCTTGCACGGCTTCCCGCAGCGCCGAGACCCGCGGGTGCAGCACCGCCTGGATGAGCGCGGTCCGGTCGCCGAAGCGCCGGAACACGGTTCCTTTTCCCACCCCGGCCGCGTCGGCGATGTCGCTCATCGAGACGTCCTGCACGCTGCCCCGGTCGAACAGTTCGGCCGCCGCCGCCAGGATCGCCTCGCGATTGCGCGCGGCGTCCGCACGTTCCGTTCCGCCCACCCGTCCTCCTTGCCTATCCGGACCGCTGGTCCGTATGGTAGCCCGCGCCGGTATCCGGACCGCCGGTCCGGATCTGAGGAGAACGGAAGTGGTGCCGCATGACTTCACAGGCCGACTGGCGGGAGGCCGCCGCGCGGGCGATCGAGGCCATCCGCGCCGCGCCCGTCGAGCCTTATCGCGAGGGTGCGCCGGCACGCCGAGTGGTCAGGACGGAGGGACGGCGCACCGGGCGGACCCGCCCGTTCGGGGTCAACGTGACCAGGGTCGGCGGCAGGCTCTATCTGTGCTCGTCCCATCGGCGGCGCGACTGGGTGCGCAACGTCGTGGCGGCCGGCCGCTGCACCGTCGAGCGGGACGGCCCCGGCGGAACGGACGCCGACTACTCTGCCGTCCTTGTCGAGGGCCGGGAAGCGGCCGAGGTCCTCGCGACGTACCTGCCGCAGGCCGGATTCCAGGATCCCGAGCTGCCGTTCGCCGTCGACGCGTCCGTCGCCGAGATCATTCCGCACGCCGCGACCACGGCGGTCTTCCGTCTCGATCCCCTCGGCGTCCCGGCGGGGGCCGGTCGCTGAGCGGGGCGGTGTCGTGGGCGGTGTCGGATCGTGGAGGCGGACGCGTGTCCGTGGTTTCGTCTGGCTGGGTGCGGGTGGGGCTTCGCTTGTGACGGTGAGTAGGGATTTCCTCTGTTTTTGGGCGTGTGAGGCCGGACGGTGTCCTTGCGCTGGAGCCGGGTCCCGGGGGCGGGAAAGAGTGTGAAATTTTCTCACGTCACCGGCCGAACCTGGACGTTTGCCGATCTAGACTTTGCGCCTTGGGTACGTCACGGGTCATGATTTGCCCCACACAGGTCCCATAAGTAAGTAATTACCCCGTGTGAACGGCGCGCAACGCAGGGGGACGGAGCTGGGAGGTTCTGTGGCGAACGACGGTTCGACCACCAGCGGGCGCCCGTGGGCGGATCTGCCGAGGGAACTGGCGGATCACATGCGACCCCACCTCGACGAGGTGGCGGACGACATGATCCAGGAGATTCAGACGCGCGTCAGGGAGTACGACCGGCCGGGGGACGGCTCCTACTCGGGAACCCTCAGGCTCGCGGTCGAGCGCGTGCTCCACTTCTTCGTCGAGCGGGTGGCCGATCCCGGCCATGATCCCGCTCCGGTGACCGACTTCTTCCGCGCCATCGGCCGCGGCGAGGCGGGCGAGGGGCGCAGCCTCGACGCGATGCAGACGGCGATGCGGGTCGGCGGCATGGTGGCGTGGCGCCGGATGACCGAGGGCGCCGAGACGCTGCAGGTGCCGCCGCGCACGTTCGGCGCCGTCGGCGAGGTCCTGATGCAGTTCCAGGACGAGCTCGCGCACGCCGCCGCCGAGGGGTTCTCGCAGGCCAAGGCGGCCGTCGCGGGCGAGATGCAGCGCCGCCGCAAGCGGCTGCTCGACCTGCTGTTCGCCGACCCGCCGGCCGCGCAGGAGGCGATCGCCGACCTCGCCGCCGCCGCGCACTGGCCCGTCCCGCGGACGGTCGCCGCGGTCGCGCTCGGCCGGCACCACGCCGACACCCGCCAGCCCGCGTTCCCGCCGGACGTGCTGGCCGACCTGACCCGCCGCACCCCCAGCCTGATCATCCCCGACCCGGACGGCCCCGGCCGCGCCAAGCTCGTGGACCGCGCCCTGTCCGGGACGCTCGCGGTCGTCGGCCCGACGGTCCCGCTGATGGAGGCGGCGCGCTCGATCCAGTGGGCGCGCAAGACGCTGTGCCTCGTCCAGCGCGGGGTGATCGAGGCCGACAGCGGCGTGATCCGCAGCGTGGAGCACATGTCCACGCTCATCCTGTTCCAGGACGAGGGGCTCATCACCTCGCTGGCCGACCTGCGGCTCGCGCCGCTGGCGCACCTGCGGGCGAGCCAGCAGGACCGGCTCGCCGAGACGCTGCTGGCGTGGCTCCAGTCGGGACGCAACGCCAACGAGGTCGCGATGCGGCTGCACGTCCACCCGCAGACCGTCCGGTACCGGCTGCGCCAGCTGGAGGAGCTGTTCGGCGACCAGCTCCTGGACCCGGACCTGCGCTTCGATCTGGAGATCGTGCTGCGCGCCCGGGCGCTGCTGGCCGACAACGCGGGCGAGCGGATCATGCCGCCGGCCCGCGCGGCGGTCGGGGACTCCGGCGAGGTCGTCAGCCTGCGGCGGGGCTGATCAGAGCCGGCTGGAGGCCCGCAGCCGCTCGGCGGTGGCGACGCGCTCGGCGAGCCGGGTCTGCGCGTCGCAGAGCAGCCACAGCTCGCCCTCGTCGGCGGCGACGATCTCTTCGAGGCAGCCGTTGAGGAGCTGGTAGTCCGACAGGGGGGTGACGCGGGTGGCACGCAGGCCGGTGTCCGAGCGCTCGCTGTGCCAGCCCGGCATGCACATGGTCGCCGACATGAAGCGGGGCTCCCTCGGTCGGTTCATGGTAGGTCTACCATAGGACCACCAAACACTGACCACAATGCGTTAGCCGCAACCCCAAGAGGGCGCGGCGGCGAGTGGGATCTGTACGGTATGAGGTCAATGCACCGACCTGGAGCAGGATCTGGTATGCCGCGACCCCCCGCGAAGGCCCAGGCGATCAGCAACGCGCTCGCCGCCCGTATCGTCGAGGGCGAGCTGGACCCGGCCGCCTGGCTGCCGTCCGAGCGGGAGCTGGCGCGCGTGTACGAGGCCGACCGCTCCACCGTCCGGCGGGCGCTGCGGCTGCTGGCCGAGCAGGGCCTCGTCCAGTTGCGGCACGGCGCGGGCGCGCAGGTGCGCACGGCTCCGAGGGTGCGGCGCGCGGCGTCCGACATCACGCGCCAGGTCGGGGGGTGGCGCGGTTTCCACGTGTCGGCGGGACGGGACGGGCTCACCCCGTTCACCCGCACGGCCGTCGCCGAGGTGCCGGCCGACGAGCGACTGGCGTACCACCTGGACGTCCCGGTCGGGACGCGGGTACTGGAGCGGGCGCGCGTCCAGGGCGTCGAGGGTGAGCCGCCCGTCCAGACGGCGACGACGTGGGTGATCCCCGAGATCGTGGAGCGGATCCCGGTGCTGCGCGAGCTCGACACGGGCCCGGGCGGCATCTACTCGCGGCTGGAGGAGGCGGGCTACCGGATCACGTTCGAGGAGTCGGTGACGTGCCGGCTGCCCCGCCCGGACGAGCAGGAGACACTGGAGATCAAGCCCGACCAGCCCGTCCTGACGCTGTGGCGACGTGCCCGCGACCAAACCGACCGCGTCGTCGAGGCCACCTACCGGGTGGTGGTCGGCGACCGGCACGAACTCGTCTACCGCTACGGGGCGGGCGCATGAGCGGCGAGGAGCGGCCGGCGGTGCGCCAGGTCGCGTCGCGCGTCGTCTACGAGAACCCGTGGATGGTCGTCCGGGAGGACGAGGTCGAGCGGCTGGACGGGTCGCGCGGCATCTACGGGGTGGTCGACAAGCCCGACTTCGTGGTCGTCATCCCGGAAGAGGGCGACGGGTTCCATCTCGTCGAGGAGTACCGGTATCCGATCGGCAGGCGCACGTGGAGCTTCCCGCAGGGCGCGGCTCCCGGCCGGCGCGAGGCCGACCCGGAGGAGCTCGCCCGGCGGGAGCTCGCCGAGGAGACCGGGCTGCGCGCCGGGACGCTGCGGCGCCTCGGGTACCTGAACTGCTCGCACGGGACGAGCGGGCAGGGCTTCACCGTCTTCGTCGCGTCCGACCTCCAGGCCGGGGAGGCCGACCGGGAGCCCGAGGAGCAGGACATGCGGCAGAAGTGGGTGTCGCGCCGGGAGTTCAAGGAGCTCATCCGCGACGGCCGCATCACCGACGACTCGACCGTCGCCGCGTACGCCCTGCTCACCATGGATCTGACCGGGTAGCGAGGTCCGCGGGGATCACGACGCGGATGCGGCAGCCGGTGGGGGCGTCCAGGACGCTGATGTCGCCGCCGTGCAGCTGGGTGGCCCAGTTCGCGATGGCGAGGCCGAGCCCGGTTCCGCCGCCGGGCGTGCCGGCGCCGGGCGCGGACCCGCGGGAGAAGCGCTCGAACACGCGGGCGCGCTCCTCGGGCGGGATGCCGGGCCCCTCGTCGGCGACTTCGACGACCAGTCCGCCGGGAGGGTGCGCGGGACGGGCGGTGATCCTGACCGGGCGGCCGTCCGGGCTGTGCCGGGCGGCGTTGTCGAGCAGGTTCGCGACGACCTGGTGGAGGCGGTCGCGGTCGGCGGCGGCGCGCAGGCCGGGCGCGACGTCCGGCTCGAACACCGCGTCCGGGCGTCCCGCCCGCGCCTCCGCGACGACGTCGGCGACGAACGCGGCGATGTCGATGTCGGTCACGTCGAGGGCCGCCGCGCCGGCCTCGACCCGCGACAGGTCCAGGAGTTGGGTGACGAGGCGCCCGAGCCGCTCGGTCTGGTCGAGGGCCGTCTCCAGGACGTCCGGCGTCGCGGGCGTGACGCCGTCCGCGACGTTCTCCAGCACGGCCCGCAGCGCGCTGATGGGGGTGCGCAGCTCGTGCGAGACGTTCGCGACGAACTCGCGGCGCTGCCGGTCGACCTCGGCGAGGTCGGCGGCCATCCGGTTGAACGCCTGCGCCAGCTCCCCGACCTCGTCGCGCGAGGTGGCGCGCACCCGGCGGCTGTAGTCGCCGCGCGCCATCGCCCGCGCCGCCGCGGTCATCTCGCGCAGCGGGGCGGTCATGCCGTGGGCGAGCAACTGGGTGACGATCAGCGAGATGAGCACGCCGACCGGCATCGTCTCCCGGGCGCGGAACCCCAGCGGGTACCCCCACAGCACGATCAGGACGGCGACGCACGCGGTCACGACGACCACGACGCCGAACTTCACCTTGATCGACTGGAGCGGGTCGAGCGGGCGGGGCAGCCGCGCCCACAGCCTGCGGGCGAACCGGGCGCCGTCGGCGGTCACAGCGCGGCCTCCAGGCTGTAGCCGACGCCGTGCACGGTGCGGATCAGCTCCTGGCCGAGCTTGCGGCGCAGGGCCTTGACGTGGCTGTCGACGACCCGCGTCCCGGACGCGTCCGCCCAGTCCCACACCTGCTCCAGCAGGACGGCGCGGGTGAGCACCGCGCCGCGGTTGCGCAGCAGGCACGCGAGCAGGTCGAACTCGGTCGGCGTCAGGTGCACCTCGCGGCCGTCGCGGCGCACCCGGCGGGCCCGCCGGTCGACCTCCAGCTCCCCGAGGCGCACCGGCCCGCTCTCGGCGTCCAGCGCGGGCCGGTCGACGCGGCGCAGCACCGCGCGTATGCGCGCCACCAGCTCGCGCATGCTGAACGGCTTGGTGACGTAGTCGTCGGCGCCGACGCCGAGACCGACGAGCAGGTCGGTCTCGGCGTCGCGCGCCGTCAGCATCAGCACCGGCACGGGACGCTCCGCCTGGACGCGGCGGCAGACCTCGAGGCCGTCGAATCCGGGCAGCATCACGTCCAGCACGATGAGGTGCGGTTCGTACGCGCGGGCGCGCTCGACCGCCGAGGGCCCGTCTCCGGCCGTCTCGACGCCGAACCCCTCGGCCGCCAGACGGTCGGCCACCGCCCGCGCGATCGTCGGTTCGTCCTCCACGACGAGGACGCGCGTCTCGTGTCCAGTCACGTCACCCGACTCTAGAAGGCCGGTTTGCGGAGGCGGAGTGTGATGTGTGCGGGAACTGTGAAGATCTTCGGGTCACCAGGTGTGGACGGGCTCGTTTCCGCGCTGGTGCTCGGCGTAGGCGCGGGTCATCATGCGCAGGGCGTCGTGGCGGCCGACGCCGTGCTCCTCCTCCAGGGACCGGACGGTGTCGATCTGCCAGGCGGCGCCGGTCTGGCCGGTGACGCAGCGGCGCTCGACGATGCCGAGGAGGCGGTCGCGGCGGGCGGGGTCGACGCCCCAGCGGTCGAGGCCCTCGTAGGCGAGGGGCAGCAGCCTGCGCAGGACGAGCTCGGCGGCGGGCACCTCGCCCATGCCGGGCCAGTAGAGGGTCGACTCGAGGCCGTCGCGCGCGGCGCGGTGCAGGTTCTCCTCGGCGGTGGCGAAGGACATGCGGGACCAGACGGGGCGGTCCTCCTCGGCCAGCATCCGGACGACCCCGTAGTAGAAGGCGCCGTTGGCGACGACGTCGGCGACGGACGGCCCGGCCGGCAGGACGCGGTTCTCCACGCGCAGGTGGGGGCGGCCCTTCACGACGGCGTAGATGGGACGGTTCCAGCGGTAGATCGTTCCGTTGTGGAGGGTGAGCTCGCCGAGTTCGGGGATGCCGCCCTGGTCCAGCACCTCGCGGGGGTCCTCCTCGTCGCACAGCGGCAGCAGGGACGGGAAGTACCGGGTGTTCTCCTCGAACAGGTCGAACACGGAGGTGATCCAGCGTTCGCCGAACCACACGCGGGGCCGGACCCCCTGCGTCTTCAGCTCGTCCGGGCGGGTGTCGGTCGCCTGCTCGAACAGGGTGATGCGGGTCTCGTGCCACAGCTGGTGCCCGAACAGGAACGGCGAGTTGGCGCCCATCGCGACCTGGGCGCCCGCGACGGCCTGTGCAGCGTTCCAGTACGCGCCGAACTCCTCGGGACTCACCTGGAGGTGGAACTGGACGCTGGTGCAGGCGGCCTCGGGGAGGATCGTGTCGGCGTGCATGCGCAGCGGCTCGGGGCCGTCGATGGCGATGCGCATCTCCTCCCCGCGCGCGGCGAAGATCTGGTCGTTCAGCATCTTGTAGCGCGCGTTGGACGACAGGGTCTCCTCGCCGATGTCGGTGCGCCGCAGGGTGGGCAGTATGCCGATCATGACGAGCCGGCCGCCGACCTCGCGGGCCCGGTCGTCGGCGTGCGCGAGGTGGTCCCGGACCTCCGTCTCCAGGGCCCCCGTGCCCGCGCCGCCGAGCTCCCGGGGCGGAATGTTGATCTCCAGGTTGAACTGGCCCAGCTCGGTCGCCCAGGCCGGGTCCGCGATCGCCTTGAGCACGTCGGCGTTGCGCATCAACGGCTCGCCGAGCGAGTCGATCAGGTTCAGCTCGATCTCCAGCCCGATGTGGGGGCGCTCGAAGTCGAACTGGGATTCGCCCAGCATCCGGGCGAGCACGTCGAGGCACCTGCGCACCTTGTCGCGATACCGCCGCCGGTCCTCGCCGCTGATGGAGACCGAAGCCACGTCCCTGCCCATGTGTGTCCGTCCCTGTACTCCGGAGGGAATCGTCATAAAACGGGATGTCCCAGGAGGCGAAGGTGAAAACACGGCGTGCAGTTTCGGGCTCCCCGTTTCGTGACCGGCCGGTAGCGTGTGTCGTCAGGCCCGGAGACCGGTACGTCCCCCTGGAGGGCCCATGCGCATGCGCCCCCGGTCCATCCGGGCCAGGGACACGCTCGTCGCCGCCGTGCTCGCCGCGCTGGTGCTCGGCGTCACCGCCATCGGCGCGGACGTCGCCGTGCGCAGCGCCGTCAAGGCCGAACTGCTCCGCCGGACGCAGGTCGACGCCCGGCGCGTCAGCGGCGGCGTCCGCGACGGGACGCTGGAGGGGGCCATCCGCGACGACTCCCCCGGCCGCGTCCTGATCCAGGTCGTCGAGCCCGGCGGGCGGGTGACGAACGCCACACCCGGCGCTACGGACAGACCACCGGTGAGCAGACTCTGGCCGCCGAGCAACATGAGGGTCCAGGACTTCGCCGAGTGCCGCGGCCGGTGGCCTGACCGCGAGTGCTACGTGGCCGAGGCGATCCGGGTCAGCACCGCGCCCGACTCCGTCGTGGTGTACGCCGCCGCGCGGCAGCCGTCCTATCTGGTGGACGGGCTGCTGGAGGGGGCGCTCGGCTCGGGCGTGCTGCTGCTGGCCGCCGTCGCCGCGGGGATCACCTGGCGGGTCGTCGGGCGCACGCTCGGGCCCGTCGAGGCGATCCGCGTCCAGCTCGCGGAGATCAGCGCCACCGATCTCAGCCGCCGGGTGCCGCAGCCGTCCGGCCAGGACGAGATCGCGCAGCTCGCCCGCACCGCCAACGAGACGCTGGACCGGCTGGAGCGGGCCGTCGCGCGGCAGCGGCAGTTCGCCTCCGACGCCTCGCACGAGCTGCGCACCCCGATCGCCGGGCTCCGCGCCAACCTGGAGGACGCCTCCATGCATCCGGAGGACAACGACCTCCGGGGCGTCATCGCGTCGGCGCTGCGCGACACCGACCGGCTGGAGTCGATCGTCGCGGACCTCCTGCTGCTCGCCCGCATCGGCACCGGCGGGACCGCCGTGCAGGAGCCGATCGACCTGGCCGCGCTCGCCGGCGCCGAGGTCCGCCGCCGCTCGTCCGAGCTGAAGATCGTCACCGAGCTGCCCCGCGGCGTCGTGGTGCGCGGGGTCCGCATGCAGCTCGTGCGGCTGCTGGGAAACCTGCTCGACAACGCCGAGCGCTACGCCGGGTCCTGCGTGACGGTGGAGGTGTGCAGGCGGGACGGCCGGGCGCTGCTCGTCGTCACCGACGACGGCGCCGGTATCGCGCCCTCCGACCGGGAGCGCGTCTTCGAGCGCTTCACCCGCCTGGACGCCGCGCGCAGCCGCGGCACCGGCGGCGCGGGCCTCGGCCTCGCGATCGCCCGCGAGATCGCCCGGGCGCACGGCGGGACGCTGCGGATCGAGGACCACCCGACCGGCGCCCGCTTCGCCCTGCGCCTCCCGCTCGACCAGCACCAGCGCACGCCCTCGGAGTAGCCCCGGCCCCGGCTCGGTGGCCTTCCGGGGGTGGCGTGGTTCGGGAAAGCGAAAGGGCCGCCCGGGTGGGCGGCCCTTTCGGCAGCGGGATCGCTCAGGCGCGGACGGCCTGGATCTCCAGCTGGATGTCGACCTTGTCGCCGAGCAGGGCCTTGTCGCCCGCCAGCGGGATGTTGAACTCGATGCCCCAGTCCTTGCGGTTGATCGTGGTCGCGGCGGAGAAGCCGGCGCGGGTGCCGCCCCACGGGTCCTCGCCGACGCCGTTGTACTCGACCGTGAGGGTGATCGGACGGGTGACGTCCTTGATCTTCAGCTCGCCGTCCAGGAGGTACTCGCCGTCCTGCGCGCGGACGCCCCTGGTCGTGAACGTCATGGTCGGGTGGTTCTCCACGTCGAGGACGTCCGAGGTCCGGACGTGGGCGTCCCGGTCGGCGTTGCGGGTGTCGATCGAGGTGACCTGGATCTCCGCCGTGGCCGTGGACGCCGACAGCTCCTCGGCGATCTGCACGGACCCGGTGAAGTCGGTGAACGTGCCGCGCACCTTGGTCATCAGGTGCCGGATCACGAAGGTGACCTCTGAGTGGGCGGGGTCGATGTTCCAGGTTCCGACGGTCAGCTCGGGGGCGGCGGCGGCGATGCTCATGGGAACTCCTGTCGCAATGCTTGAAACTTCAACGAACTCGTCGAAGGTTAGTTGAGGGTTCAAACAGATGTCAATCCCGGCTTGTTCCCGGGGAGGCCGAACCTTCCGGAGAGCGCTGTGAAGCACGGACCGCGATTTCTTTGGCACACCGTGCAACCTCTCCGGGCCCTCGCACGTAGAGAGCGGGCACAGAGACGAGCCGGAGCCCCTCTCCGGCGGAATCACTTGGAGTCTTCGTGAACGACGAACCACCCCGCGCCGCCGGGCGGGCGGCCCGGACGGCGGCGCCGGCCCTGCTGGTGACGGCCCTGCTCGTGACCGGATGCGGGGGCGGGCACAAGGGCGCGTCCGCCGGAGCGTCCCCTGCCGGCGGCAAGGAGAAACTGCCCGAGGCCACCACGTACACGACGCTGGACGACCTGCCCCGGGACGAGGCCCCGTCCGCCGCGAGCGACGGGACCGTGGTGCACCCGGACGGCGCGGTCCCGGTGTCGGCCAAGCCGGGCGCGCCCGCCATGGCCGAGCTGCCGAGCACCCAGCTCAAGGGACCGACCTGGGTCCCGGTCGTGGAGAGCCGCCCGGGCTGGCGGCGCGTGCTGCTGCCGAGCCGCCCGAACGGCGTGACCGGCTGGATCCCCGACTCCGGCCTGAAGACCGCGCGCAGTTCCAGCGCCGTCAAGGTGGACCTCGGCGACAAGAAGCTGACCCTGTCCCGGGACGGGCGCCAGGTGGGCTCGTGGCCCGTGGCGATCGGCGCGCCGAAGACGCCGACGCCCACCGGGCGGACGTTCCTGCTCGCCTCCCTCGCCCCGGAGAAGCCCGACTTCAGCCCGCTGGTCCTGCCCGTCGGCGCGCACTCGGCCACCCTCGACACCTTCGGCGGCGGTCCCGGGACGGTCGCGTTCCACGGCTGGCCGTCGAAGTCGGTGTTCGGCAAGGCCGTCACGCACGGCTGCGTGCGGGTGCCCGCCGACGCGCTGAAGCAGCTCGCGAAGGTCCCGCTCGGTACGCCCGTCCAGATCACGGACTGACGCACCGGCCCGGCCGCACGGCCGGGTCGCTCGACCCCCCACCCCATCCCCGACGTCAAGAATCCCCTGAGGAGAGAACCGTGCGTTTGCAGGCACTCACCAAGTGCGCGGCCGTCGCCGGCGCGCTGGCCCTGCCGTTCGCCCTGTCCGCCACCCCCGCGTCCGCCACCCCGGGCGGCGCCGGCTCGGCGGTCGCCATCGCCGCCACCGGCTCCGTCGTCGTCCCGCCGACCTCCGCGGTGGCGTCCTCGGCGCAGCGGCCCACCAGCAAGAGCGCGGCCGAACTGCCCGCCAACCCGCTCGTGTCGGCGCGGCTGCTGAACGGCTCGGCCTGGGCCGGGCACGGCCGCGCGTCCGTCGCCGACCTGCGGATCGCCAAGCTCGGCCTGTCCGCCCACGCCGTCTCCGCGAAGTGCGAGAACGGCACCGGGGTCTCCCACGTGGTGGGCGCGAAGCTGGGCGCCCGGGCGCTGGAGGTCGGCGCGACGCCCAACACCGTCGTCACCGCCGACCTGAAGAGCCTCGGCAACGTCACGGTCGTGCTGAACAAGCAGGTCCGGGGCCACGACGGGAACCTCACGGTCACCGCGATCGAGGTGTCGGCGACCCTGGCGGGCAAGACGCAGACGATCAGCATCGCGTCGGCCAGCTGCGGCAAGACCGGCCAGCCCGGTCAGCCCGGTCAGCCCGGCGAGCCCGGTCAGCCGTCGCAGCCGTCGCAGCCGGGTCAGCCCTCCTCGCCCGCGACCCCGCCCGGTGAGGCCCCCGCCCCGACCCCGGTCCCCGGCGACCTGCCGGTGACCGGCTGATCCGAGCCGCCCGCGCATGAGGCCGGGGTCCGCGCACCTTCGCGCGGACCCCGGCCTTGTTCGTCCCGGCCCTTCAGCGGACGGGACGCCGGAAGGCCGCGCGGTAGTCCTTCGGGCGCCGCCCGGTGTGCCTGGCGAAGAGGGCGGCGAACGTTCCGGGGTCGCGGTACCCGACGGCGGCGGCGATGGCGGCGACCGTCCGGTCGGTGGTCTCCAGAAGGTGGCGTGCGCGCCGGACGCGGGCCGACTGGAGGTACTCCAGCGGGCTCTGGCCGGCCTCGTGCGCGAAGCGCCGCAGCAGGGTCCGGGTGCTGACGTCGAACGCGTCCGCCAGCGCGGCGAGGTCGTACCGGGCGGCGAGGCTCTGGTCGAGGTGCCGCATGACCCGGCGGGAGAACGCGTGCCCGGGCTGCGGGAGGAGGCGGGCGTCGACGTAGGGGGCCTGGGACGAGCGCGCGTCGTCCACGAGCGCCATCCGCGCGGTCGCCCGCGCCACGCCGGCGCCGCTGTGCCGGCGCACCAGCTCCAGGGCGAAGTCGTACATGGCGCTGAACGCCGCCGTGGTCGTCACCCCGGCGTCGGTGACGACCAGGAGGTCGGGCCGGACGTCGGCGGACGGGCAGCGCCGGGCCAACTCGTCCGCGAACAGCCAGGCCGTCGTGACCCGGCGCCGGTCGAGCAGCCCGGCCGCGGCGAGCAGGAAGGCGCCGACGCAGATCGAGACCACCGCGCCTCCCGCGGCGGCGTGCGACCGGACGCCCGCGATCTCCGGGCCGAGCCCGGCGAGCCTCGCGTCCACGTCGAGGCCCGGATGGAGCTCGAACCCCGGCACCACGAGGACGTCGACCTCGCGGAGCGGTGAGACGGCCAGCGCCACGCCTCCGGAGGCCACGACGCGGCGCCGCGGCGACACGACCGACACCTCGTAACCGGCGCGACCGGGACCGGCGACGTGCCCGGCCATCGTCAGCAGATCCGGCACACCGAACACCTCGGAAGCGAAGCACCCCGGATGGGCCAGCACCCCGACCCGCAACGCGCCCATGTGCCCGCCCCTCTCCGATCGATGGCGAGATTACCCCCGGACATGGCGATCCGGCCTCTCCCCGTCCGGCCGCCGTCCGGCCACGCTGTCTCCATGAGCACCGAAGACGCCACGAGCCCTGAGAACACGCCGGGCACTGACGAGACCGAGAACCTCGACGAAGCCCCGGGCGCCGGTGGGGGGCTCGATGATCCGATCGCGGACTTCGCCAGGCGGCGGGTGGACGTGGACGGGGTGGTGAAGACCGTGTACGTCGCGGGCACCGGTCCGGCCGTCGTGCTGATGCCTGAGATGCCCGGCATCAGCCCGGACGTCCTGCGGCTGGCGCGGTGGGTGCGGGACGCGGGCTTCACCGTCCACGTGCCCTCGCTCTTCGGCCGCGACGGCGCGCATCCCACCGTCGAGGACGGCGAGCGGATCGTCCGCCGGGCGTGCGTGAGCGCCGAGTTCCGGGCCTTCGCGGGGGGCGGCACCAGCCCCGTCACGGCATGGCTGCGCGGGCTCGCCCGGCATGCCCACGCCGAGTGCGGCGGGCCGGGGGTCGGCGCGGTCGGGTTGTGCTTCACCGGGAACTTCGCCCTCACCATGGCGCTCGAACCGGCCGTCATAGCGTCCGTCGTGAACCATCCGTCACTGCCGCTGGACGACCCCGCCGCCCTGGAACTCGGCGACGACGACGCCCGAGCGGTCAAGGAGCGCGTCGCGCGTGACGGCCTGACCGTCCTCGCCTACCGCTTCGACGACGACCGGTGGTGCACCGGCCGGCGCTTCGCCGCCTACCAGGCGCTGCTCGGAGACGCCTTCGACGGGCGCGTGCTCCCGGGCGGCGTCGCGAACACCGACCCGCCCCCGTTCTTCCGCGACGTCGTCGCGACCCCCCACAGCGTCGTCACCGCACACCTCGTGGACGAGGACGGCCACCCCACGCTCCGCGCGAGGGACGAGATCCTCGCCTACCTGGCCGACCGCCTGAACCCCCAGACCCCCTAGGACGCGGCGGCTTGGCGGCCGGGGGTGCGGAGGGGGTGGGCGCTGCCCTCCAGGAGGACCTTCGCCACCAGGGCCGGGTCGTCGGACATGGGGACGTGGCCGCAGCCCTCCAGCCACACGAAGCGGGCGTCGGGGAGGCGGCGCTGGGCGCGGACGGCCTGGCTTCGCAGGAGCAGGCGGTCCTTCGTGCCCCAGGCGATGGTCACGGGGACGTCGGCGCAGGAGCCGAGGAACCGGATGGCGCGGCCCGCGCGGAGGGTGGGCTCGAAGCCCGGGGCGTCGCGCATGGCGCGGGCGTCGCCCGCGAGGGTCTCGACGTCCATCAGGTCGGGACGGCCGTAGATCATGCCGAACATGAGCGTGCGGCGGCGCGGGGAGCGGGCCAGCCGGGTGAGGAAGGTCTCGGGGACGCGGGCGCCGAGCCGCGTCGCGCGCAGCACCGACATGCCGTAGCGGAGCTCCAGGGCGTTGAAGAAGCCGGCCGGGGACAGGGCCGTCGCCGAGCTGGCGAGGCCGCGGTCGGCGGCTTCGAGGGCGAACAGGCCGCCGAGGGAGTTCCCCGCGATGTGCGGGCGGTCCAGGCCGAGGGCGGCGAAGGCGTCCGCGAGGGCGGAGACGGCGGTGTCCAGGGTGTAGGGGGTGCCGCCCGGAAGCGGCGGGGAGTCGCCGAAGCCGGGCAGGTCGACCGCGACGACCTCGCGTTCGGCGGCGAGCAGGTCCATGACCGGGGCCCACCCCTGGCGGCGGTGGCCGATGCCGTGCAGCAGGACGAGGGGCGGCCCCTCGCCGCGGCGCTCGAAAGCGATGTTCACCCGCGCGTTGTCCACGGGCGAAGGTTAGGCCGGAAGTTACTCAGCGGTCACTGGTGATGCTCGTCACTGCGCACTCGGCGGGGCGGCGGTGCTCCAGGGCGGTGCGCAGCTGCGCGCGGCCCCGGTGGATGCGGGAGCGGACGGTTCCGAGCTTGACGTTCAGCGACGCGGCGATCTCCTCGTACGACAGGCCCTCGATGTCGCACAGGACGACGGCCGCGCGGTACTCGGGGGCGAGGCCGTCCAGCGCCTTCTGGATGTCGTGGTCGAGGTGGCGCTCGTCGTAGGCCTGCGCGGGGCCCGGCTCGCGGCCCTGGAGGCGCTCGGCGGCGTCGTCGCCGAGGGAGTCGAACCGGATGCGCTGCTTGCGGCGGGCGCGGTCGAGGAACAGGTTCGTCGTGATCCGGTGCAGCCAGCCCTCGAACGTGCCGGGACTGTAGGAGGACAGGGAGCGGAAGACCCGGATGAAGACGTCCTGGGTCAGGTCCTCGGCGTCGTGGCGGTTGCCCGTCAACCGGTACGCCAGCCGGAACACCCTGGTCGAGTGCTCGCTGACGATCTCATCCCACGTCGGCGGGGTCCACGCCATCGCTCCTGCGCTCACCACTACCCCCGTCTGATACTCAATCGTTACGGCCAAGCATGCCGGTACCCAGATAAGAGCCGTGTAAGAACGTCGGGCGTGGCCGGATCAGGCACACGGGATGTGACCCATCTCATTGGACCGGATGTCGACAAGGATTGAGTCGCCGCCGGTCCGCGTGGAGGATCGGGGCAGGTCCCCACCCCGAGACGCGAGGACGCGGCATGGCGCGAAGCTACAACCTGGCCGACCTGCTCGAGATCCTGGCCGCGGCGGGGCCGGACCGCCCCGCCCTGGTGGCGGGCGCGGAGCGGCGGACGTACCGGCAGCTCAGCGAGCGGGCGAGCCGCGTCGGGCACCATCTCGCCGAGGCCGGGGTGCGGCCGGGCGAGCACGTGGCGATCCTCGCCTACAACCGGGCCGAGTGGATCGAGGCGATGCTCGGCGCGTTCAAGATCCGCGCCGTGCCGATCCCGGTGAACTTCCGCTACGTCGCCGCCGAGCTGCGCCACGTGCTGGCCGACTCCGACTCGGTGGCGCTCGTCGGCGAGCGCTCCCTGCTGGCGAAGGTCGAGGAGATCCGGGGCGAGCTGCCCGCGCTGCGGCACGTCGTCGTGCTGGAGGACGGCTCCGCGGCGGAGATCCCCGGCGCGGTCGAGTACGAGAAGGCACTCGCCGGGGCGTCGCCCGGCGACGACTTCCCCGAGCGCTCCGGCGACGACCGCTACATCATGTACACGGGCGGCACGACGGGCTACCCGAAGGGCGTCGAGTGGCGCTGCGAGGACATCTTCTTCGGCGCGCTCGGCGGCGGGAACGTCCTCGGCGACCCCATCGGCGACCCCGAGGAGCTGGCCGCCAACGCCGACCAGCCCGCGATGGCCGTGCTCGACTGCGCGCCCGTCATGCACGGCGCGGGCCAGTGGGTCGCGTTCATGGGGTTGTTCAGCGGGGCCAAGGTCGTCCTTTACACCGACCACGCGTTCGACGCGGACCGGGCCCTGCGGCTGCTCGCCGAGGAGCGGGCGAACGTGATGATGCTGGTCGGCGACGTCATGGCGCGCCCGGTCGCGAAGGCGCTCGCCTCCGGCGGCCACGACACGTCCTCGCTGATGGCGGTCGCGTCCGGCGGCGCGCCGCTGACCGAGGGCGCGAAGGCCGCGCTGCTGGGGCACCTGCCGAACCTCATGTTCCTCGACAACTACGGCGCGTCGGAGACCGGCGCCTGCGGCCCGTCCGTCGGCGCCGAGGAGGGGACGGCCCGGTTCATGATGAAGCCGGGCATCACCGTCCTCGACGACGACCTGAACGTCGTGCGGCCCGGCGAGATCGGCAGGCTCGCGCGCAGCGGCCGCATCCCGCTCGGCTACTACAACGACCCCGCGAAGACGGCGTCGACGTTCTTCACCGCCGCGGACGGGACGCGCTGGTCGGTCCCCGGCGACTTCGCGAGCCTGGAGGAGGACGGGACGATCACGCTGCTCGGCCGCGGCTCCCTGGTGATCAACACGGGCGGCGAGAAGGTGTACCCGGAGGAGGTCGAGGTCGCGCTCAAGGCCCACCCCGCCGTGGAGGACGCGGTCGTCGTGGGCCTGCCGGACGAGCGGTTCGGGCAGCGCGTCGCCGCCGTGGTCGCCCCGCGCGCCGGCGCGACGGTGACCCTTGAGGATCTGACCGAATACTGCCGCGACCGTCTTGCCGGCTACAAGCTTCCGCGGCAGATGACCCTGGTCGACGAGGTACAGCGAACGGCCGTCGGCAAGTCCGATTACAAGTGGGCCAGGAGCGTGCTCGCTTAGAGTTCTGGCAAAGTCACGGTGTGCGGGTTATACCACGCCTGAGCACTTTTTCCCCTGCGGACGCCAGTCAAGAATCAATTGATGGCGAGGGAGCGTGCCTTGGGCGCGTTCCGGCGATTATCCGCCTCATGAGTGGGGATCGGCTGATACCGCTCGCGCGCCGGTATCGCCTGCTCTCTGTCGTCGGCAGAGGCGGCATGGGCACCGTCTGGCGGGCGTACGACGAGATGCTCGACCGGGATGTCGCGGTCAAGGAGGTGCACCTCCCCCCGCGCATCACCGAGAGCGAGCGCAGGGTGATGTGCAGGCGCCTGTTCTCCGAGGCCCGCGCCACCGCGGCCCTGCGCCACCCCGGCGTCGTCGCCGTGCACGACCTCATCATCGAGGACGGCCGCCCCTGGATCGTCATGGAGTTCCTGGAGTCGTGCTCGCTGCACAGGCTGGTCACGGAGGACGGCCCGCTCGGCGTGCGCCGGGCGGCGGAGATCGTCGCGGCGGTCCTGTCGGTGCTGCGCGCGTCGCACGCGGCGGGCATCCTGCACCGCGACGTCAAGCCCAGCAACGTCCTGCTGTGCGACGACGGCCGGGTCCTGCTGAGCGACTTCGGGCTCGCCGTCCACACCGGCAAGGGCGCGCAGCCGGCCGACACCCTGCTCGCCGGGATCGAGGGCTCTCCCGCGTACCTTCCGCCGGAACGGGTGAACGGCCTGCCGAGCGTGGAGGCGTCCGACCTCTGGTCGCTCGGCGCGACGCTTTACACGGCGGTCGAGGGCTTTTCGCCTTTCCTGCGGTGCCACGCTCTCGCCTCGATGGTGGCGGTTCTTCTGGGCGACTACGCGCGCCCGGTCCGGGCCGGGCCGCTGACGCCGGTCGTCGAAGGGCTGCTGCGGCAGCGGCCGGAGGACAGATTGACCGCCGAAGCCACCGCGGAAATGCTGCAAAAGGTCATCGGAACGGTCCCCGAACCCGGTTTCACTCGCGCGCCTGTGCCGCATCCCCGCCGTTTCTCCGCCCACCGCACCGTTCTGGGGCGCCGCGTTCCGTGGGCGCTCAGCGGCGCCTGGGTGTCGCGGGACGCGCCGAGGGCGCCGGTCCCGCGCGGCCCGCGGGTCCCGTGGGCGCTGCGGGGCGGCAGGCCGCCGGGGGACCGGTCCGGGAAGCCGCCGTGCGGTTCGCGGCAGGCGGGGTGGCGCGTCCCGGCGCTGCCGTCGCGGCGGCTGCGGCCCGGGGCGGTCGTCAGTGTCGCGCTGCTGGCGGCGGTCGCGGCCGGGGCGGGCACCTGGACGGCCCGGTGGACGTCGATCGGCAAGGGCGACGCGGTCGCGCTGCGTCCCGCGGCGGGCGTGTCGGTGAAGACGGCGAAGTACCACGAGGCGGGCGCCTACTCGGTGCGGGTGCCCGCGGGCTGGCAGGCGGAGCGGCGCGGCGGCGTGATGTCCTGGAAGGACGCCGGAAACGGACGGGGGCTGCGCATCGCCCCGGTTCCGGGCGACGCGCTGACCGGGCTGCGCGCCGAGGAGCGCGACGCGGTGGAGAGGCACCGGTATCCCGGGTACCAGCGGCTGCGGCTGGAACCGGTGCCCGAGGTCATCGACGGCGCCGCCGAGTGGGAGTTCACCTGGCGGGACGGTGTGCACGACGCAGTGCGGCACGTGCTGTGCGGTCGGGCGGCCGGGTACGAGTTCTGCTTCCACGCGCCCGACCCGGAGTGGACGCCGGGCCAGCGCCTCTACGACGGGATCCTCAAGTCGTTCAGGCCGGAGAACGGCGGCTGAGCTCCGGCCGGATCGCCGGGCCGGGTCAGGTCGTCTGCTGGAGGCGCAGGAGGAACTCGGCGTTGGAGGAGGTGCCCTTCATCTTCTCCAGGAGCTGCTCGACGGCGGCCTGCTTGTCCAGGCCCTGGAGGGCGCGGCGCAGGCGCCAGGAGAGGGCGAGCTCCTCGGGGGACATGAGCAGCTCGTCGCGGCGCGTCCCGGACGCCTCGATGTCGACGGCGGGGAAGACGCGGCGGTCGGCGAGGCCCCGGTCGAGCTTCAGCTCCATGTTGCCGGTGCCCTTGTACTCCTCGAAGAAGACGTCGTCCATGCGGGACCCCGTCTCCACCAGCGCGGTGGCGAGGATGGTGAGCGAGCCGCCGTTCTCGATGTTGCGGGCGGCGCCGAAGAACTTCTTCGGCGGGTAGATCGCGGTCGTCGCGACGCCGCCGGCGAGGATGCGGCTGCTGGAGGGCGCCGCGAGGTTGTAGGCGCGGCCGAGCCGGGTGATCGAGTCGAGCAGCATCACGACGTCGTGGCCCTGCTCGACGAGGCGCTTGGCCCGCTCCACGGCGAGCTCGGCGAGCGCGGTGTGGTCGCGCGCGGGACGGTCGAAGGTCGAGTGGATCACCTCGCCGCGCACGGTCCGCTGCAGGTCGGTGACCTCCTCGGGGCGCTCGTCGATGAGCACCACCATCAGGTGCACCTCGGGGTTGTTCTGCGCGATGGCGTTCGCGAGGGCCTGCAGCACCATCGTCTTGCCGACCTTCGGCGGCGACACGACGAGCCCGCGCTGCCCCTTGCCGATCGGCGAGACCAGGTCGATGACGCGGGTCGCGAGCGGGCCGGTGTCCAGGCGCAGCCGCTCCTCGGGGAACAGCGGGGTCAGCGCGCCGAACTCGGGCCGGTTCGCCGCCTCCGCAACGGGGAGGCCGTTCACCGTCTCGACGCGGGTGAGGGAGGGGGAGTCGCCCCGGCCCTGCTTGGGCGCCCTGGCGAAGCCGGCGACCACGTCGCCGGGACGCAGGTGGTGCGCCCTGACCTGGGCGAGGGAGACGTGGACGTCCTCGGGGCCGGCGAGGTAGCCGGACGTGCGGACGAAGGCGTGCTTGTCCTGGAGGGACAGCAGGCCGTGGAAGGGGACGGTCGGCGCGTCGTCGGCCGGGCGCCGCTGCTGGCGCGCGTCCTTGCGGGCGCTCTGCGCGGCCACGGCGTGCGCGCCGCGTGCGGGTGCCTTGCGGCCTGCCGCGGGTTCTGATTCGAGAGTGGGGGCGGACATACGGGTCCCTTCTCAGGCGGGCGCACGGCGGGCGGCGCCGCCCGGAGTCGAAGTCCGCGTACGGCGGCGGAACCCGCGGCGCGTACGCGAGAGGAATGCGAAGGATGCAGCTCGGTCCACCGGGCTGACGTCGGCTCCCTTGTGCGATGGCCCCGCACGCCGTGTGCGCGCCGGACCGGAAAGTCACCGGGCGCTCAGATGGCCCGGGCGGGGAAGAGACGTCCTCGACGTGAGTCGTGAGAGTCCAAGGACGTTGCTTCGACAGTACAGCAATCGAGGTCGCTTTCGCATTCCCCCGTTTCGGTGACGGCTTCCACGCGGCTGTCCCCCTGCGTCCGTCCGGCGCCGCGGCGTCCCCCGCCCCGCGGTCCCGGTGCTCGTGCTGATGATGGTTATGACTAACGGACCGGCCTCCGGGTTCCAGCGGCCCCTCCCGCGGCCGGGCGCCGGGCGGCCGCCGAATACGATGAGCGGCGCTGCGCGGCGCGAGGGAGGACGATGGGCGAGGGGCTGCGGTCCGAGGTGGCCGGGGGCGTCGGGACGGTCACCATCGACCGTCCGGCCAAGCGGAACGCCATGTCGGCGGACATGTGGCGGGCGCTGCCCGGCATCCTGGACGGGTTCGCCGCCGACCCGGCCGTCCGCGTCGTGGTGCTGACGGGGGCGGGCGGGAACTTCTGCGCGGGCGCCGACATCGCCGAGCTGGACGACATCCACCGCGACGACGACTCGCACCTGTCGACGGTCGCCGAGCGGGCGCTCGCGGCGTTCGGCAAGCCGACGCTCGCCGCGATCGAGGGGTACTGCGTGGGCGGCGGCTGCCAGCTCGCGGCCGCCTGCGACCTGCGGTTCGCGGCGGAGGGCGCGCGTTTCGGGATCACGCCGGCCAGGCTCGGCATCGTCTACCCGGCCGCCGCGACGGCGCGGCTCGTCCGGCTGGTGGGGCCGTCGGCGGCGAAGTACCTGCTGTACTCCGCCGACCTGGTCGACGCCGCGCACGCGCTGCGCGTCGGGCTGCTGGACGAGGTCGTCCCCGAGGGCGGCCTGCACGACCGCGTCGCCGCGTTCACCGAGACCCTCGCGTCCCGCTCCCTGCTCACCCAGCAGGCGTCCAAGGACATCGTGGACGCGATCGTCGCCGCGGGCCCGGTCGAGGAGAGGGCGCGGCGGTGGCTCGCCGAGGTCGCGGCCAGCGGGGAGGTCGAGGAGGGCATCGCCGCGTTCCTCGAACGCCGGGCGCCCGAGTTCCCCTGGAAGTCGCCCCTGCGGTGAGAGCCCGGCGCTGACGGCGGTCCCGCGGCGGTCAGGCGTTGAGCGCGGGCCAGGCGGACACGTCGCAGAACCGGCCTTCGGGGAGCCGGTGGAGGCGCCGGGCGGCGGCGTCCGGGTCGCCGAGCGGCTCTTCGTCGCCCGGACGGCGCAGCTCGGCGAGCGGCAGCACCCCGCACACCAGCGACTCCGGCGTCCGCACCATGAGGAGCGGGCCGATCCGCGCGCCGCCCCGGTCGACGTCGCGCAGCGCGCCCAGCAGGGCCCGCGCCGGGCCGGTGGACTCCACGCAGTGCTCGCGCAGCGCGGCCACGAGGTCGAGGAAGTCGCCCTCCAGGCCGCGCGGGCCGCGTCCGGACAGGTAGTGGCGGTCCCCGTCGGTCAGCTCGACGCGCAGCCCGTGGTGCTCGGCGAACCGCTCGAACGGGCCGGTCAGCGCCGGGCGCGCCTCGGCCGGCGCGACGGTGAGCGCCCCGGTGACCAGGTCGGTGGGTTCGGCGCCGAGGGACGCGGCGGCGGCCTGGTCGAGGCGCCGGGCGAGCTGCCCGCGGAGCGCGGCCGTCTCGGCGGCCAGCCGCCGCAGGGCCTCGCCCTGCTCCTCGGCGGCCTCCCGCCGCTCCCTCAGCCGCTCGCTCACGTCCGGGACGAGCCGGTCGTTGATCTGCGTGACGAGCGACCGGATCCGGGCGTCGGCCTCGGCGAACGCGGCGCGGTCGCCCTCCTGGTCGGCGGCGAGCCGGTCGAGGCGCTCGCGCTGGGAGGCGCGGAACTCCTCCAGCTCGTCCCGGGTCCCCTTGAGGGCGCGCAGCTGCGTGCGGATGTCGGCGATCTCGGGCGCGCCCGGCGTCCGGCCGCGCTCGAACGCCAGGTACAGCTCCCGCCCGGCGATCGCCAGGCACAGCAGAACCAGAACCATCGTCATCGCGCCCTCCCCGGGCCTGCTCGCGGGGCAGACTACGCCCGCCGCGCCCGCCGGCGGAACGGCTCAGCGGTTGAGGTAGGCCAGGACGGCGAGGACGCGGCGGTTGTCGTCGCCGGTGACGGGCAGGTCGAGCTTGGCGAAGATGTTCGCGGTGTGCTTGGTCACCGCGCGCTCGGTGACGACGAGCCGCTCCGCGATCGCCGCGTTGGAGCGTCCCTGCGCCATCAGCTCCAGGACCTCGGTCTCGCGCGGGGTGAGGCGGCCGAGCGGGGTGTCGCGGGTGCCCCGGGCCACGAGCCGGGAGATGACCTCGGGGTCCATCGCGGTGCCGCCCGCGGCGACCCGGCGGACCGCGTCCACGAACTGGGCCGCGTCGAACACGCGGTCCTTGAGCAGGTAGCCGATCGCGCCGGTGCCGTCGGCGAGCAGCTCGCGGGCGTAGAGCTGCTCGACGTACTGGGACAGCACGAGGACGGGCAGGCCCGGCACCTGGCGCCGGGCCTCCAGCGCCGCCTGGAGGCCCTCGTCGGTGAAGGACGGGGGCAGGCGCACGTCGACCACCGCCACGTCCGGGCGGTGGTCGAGCAGTGCCTTCAGCAGGGACGGGCCGTTGTCGACGGCCGCCGCGATCTCGAAGTCGTGCGACTCCAGGAGGCTGACGAGCCCTTCCCTCAGGAGGGCGAGATCTTCGGCGAGGACAACGCGCACGGCAGCTCCATGGTCACGATCGTCGGGCCGCCCGCGGGCGAGCTGAGGGCGAGGACGCCGTCGAATGTACCGATCCGGCGCTCGATCCCGCGCAGCCCGGAGCCGCCCTCCAGGGTCGCGCCGCCGCGGCCGTCGTCGGTGACGCTGATCCGCAGCATGCCGTTCTCGTGCCGCATGTCGACCCAGACGCGGGACGCCCCGGAGTGCTTGGCCGCGTTGGTGAGGATCTCCGACACCGCGAAGTAGGCGGCGGACTCGACCGGCGGCTCGGGCCGCGCCGGCAGGTCGGCGGACACCTCGACGTCCAGCGGGTGGTCGAGCGCGAGGGCCCGGACCGCGTCGGCGACGCCGCGGTCGGCGAGCACGGGCGGGTGGATGCCGCGGACGAGGTCGCGCAGCTCGTGCAGCGCCTTGGCCGACGAAGCGCGGGTCTCGGCGAGCAGGATGCGGGCCTTCTCCGGGTCCTTGTCGAGCAGGTGCTCGATCGCGCCGAGGCTCATCCCCATCGCCACCAGCCGGGCCTGCGCGCCGTCGTGCAGGTCGCGCTCGATGCGGCGCAGCTCGGCGGCGGAGGCGTCCACGGCCTCCGAGCGGCTCTCGGTGAGGTGCTGGACGCGCAGCGCCAGCTCCGACTTGCGCGTCGGGCCGAGGATGGCGCGGCCCCAGTGCCCGTAGGCGGTCAGCATCTTCGGGCCGATGGCGTAGCCGAGGGCGATGAACGCGCTGGCGGCGGCCACCGTGGAGAGGACCCGTCCGGTGTCGCGGCCGAACCCCTCGGTGACGTGGATGTAGGCGTACCAGTCGCTGCCGCCGTAGTGCCCGATCATGTCGCCGGCGAAGGCGGCGAGCACGTACCCCCACACCCCGTAGAGGATCAGCAGGGCGGGCAGCGCCGCGGTGAACACCGAGACGACCGGGTCGGTGACGACCCACAGGTAGTCCCGCCAGGTGGCGGGGTCGCTGATCAGCGCGACGAAGCGCTTGAACACGCCGTTCAGGCCGGGCTCCCGCTCCGGTTCGGGAAGGTAGGGCCGTGCGATCTGGACGTCGGTCCACCGGTTGATGCGGACCCGGTAGGCGTCGAGCCGCTCGCGCAGCAGCATCGTCGAGGACGGGAACAGCAGCACCCCGACGAAGCTCGTGATCATCGACACGACCGCGATGAACCACAGGCCGACGAAGGTCGCGGGGATGGCCAGAAGCCAGAGGGCCAGCCCGCGCCAGGGCGCCCGCACATGCCGTTGCAGCCGTGTCTCTTCCACCAGTCCACCGTTCACCGGATCCTCCGCGGGTCGCTTGCCGTCTGGTGTCCAGTCTTCTGGCGGCGGCCCCGCAGCACAGTGTGCCCGCAACCCGAGCGTGGGGTGTACCTGAGTACACCCGGACGCGGGCCCAAAAAATTGGATCGGACATAAAAATAGTCTTGACCTTGTAGGCGTAATCAGTCTAATTTTAGGCTCGTTCCATTTAATTGGAGGCTCCCATGACCGCACCCGCCCGCGCCCCCGCGGCGCGGCGACCGGCCGAGAAGATGGACCCGGCCCTGCTGAAGACGTCGTTCGTGCTGGTCCTCGGCCCGGTCCTCGCCCTGCTCGACACGACGATCGTGACCGTCGGCCTGGACGCCGTCGCCGGCGAGTTCCACAGCACGCCCGCGACGTTGCAGTGGGTCTCGGCCGGGTACCTCCTCGCGATCTCGATGGTGATGCCGCTGGCGGGCTGGGCGAGCGACCGGTTCGGCGCCCGCAGGACGTGGATGGCCTCCGTCGCCCTGTTCGCCGCCGGGTCCGCCCTCTGCGGACTCGCGTGGTCGGCCGCGAGCCTCATCCTGTTCCGCGTCCTCCAGGGCGTCGGCGGCGGCCTGATCCAGCCGGTCGGGCAGTCGATCGTCGTCCGGACCGCCGGGCCCGCGCGCCTCGGCCGCGTCTTCGGGATCACCCTCCTGCCGCTGACGTTCGCGCCGGTCCTCGGCCCGGTCCTCGGCGGGCTGGTCGTCGACCGGTTCGACTGGCGGTGGATGTTCCTGGTGAACGTCCCGCTCGGCCTGCTGACCCTGCTGCTGGCGGCCCGCCACGTCCCGTCCGACACCCGGCGCGGGACGGGCGGCGACCGGCTGGACGTCCTCGGCCTCGCGCTCCTGTCACCCGGCCTGGCCGCGCTCGTCTACGGCTTCTCCGCGGCCGGCGGCGAGGGCTTCGGCGCCCTCCGCGTCGCGATGCCGCTGCTGGCCGGGGCGGCGCTCGTGCTCGGCTACGGCGCGCACGCCCTGCGCCGCCGCGCGGCGGCCCTGATCGACCTGCGCCTCTTCGCCCGGCGCGGCTTCGCGGTCGCCACGGCCAACTCGTTCCTTCAGGGCGCCGCGCTCTACGGCTCGATGCTCCTGCTGCCGCTCTACTACCAGCAGGTCGAGCACGCGACCGCGCTGGAGGCGGGCCTCCTTCTCGCCCCGCAGGCCCTCGGAACGGCCGCCGCCACGTTCTTCGCGAGCCGCCTGGCCGACCGCGTGGCGCCGCGCCCGCTGATCCTCACCGGCATCCTGCTGACGCTCGCCGGCACGGTCGCCTTCACCCAGCTGGGCTCGTCGCCGGCGGGCTGGCTCCTTGTGGCGTCGCTGGTCGTCCGGGGCGCGGGGCTCGGGGTGGTGATGGCGCCCGGGATGGCGACGATCTACGCGAGCGTCGAGCGCCACGAGGTCGCGCGCGCCGCCGGGGCGGTCAACACCCTCAACCGGGTCGGCGGCTCCCTGGGCACCGCGATCCTCGCCGTCGTCCTGCAGCGCTCCCTGGACGGCCACGCCCCCGCGGCCGCCTACGGCCGCACCTTCTGGTGGGCGGTCGGCCTGTCCGCCCTCACCCTCGTTCCCGCCCTGCTCTACCCGTCCCGGAAGGAGAACCGATGAGGCTCCGGCTGCTCAGCGTTCACGCACACCCGGACGACGAGTCGAGCAAGGGCGCCGCCACGCTCGCGAAGTACGCGGCCGAGGGCGCGGACGTCCTGGTCGCGACCTGCACGGGCGGAGAGCGCGGCGACGTGCTCAACCCCGCGATGGACCGGCCAGGGATCCGGGCGGACCTGCCGGCGATCCGGCGGGCGGAGACGGAGGCGGCGCGCACGATCCTCGGCGTCCGGCAGCGGTTCCTCGGCTTCGTCGACTCGGGCCTGCCCGGCGCGGGCGAGCCGCTGCCCGACGGCTGCTTCGCGCGCACGCCCCTCGCCGAGGCCGCCCGCCCCCTCGTGGCGCTGATCCGCGAGTTCCGTCCCCACGTGGTCGTCACCTACGACGAGACGGGCGGCCATCCGCATCCGGACCACATCAGGACGCACGAGGTGACGGCGGAGGCGTTCGACGCGTCCGCCGACCCGTCCCGCCACCCGGGGACTACCACCTCGCCCGTTCCCGCGTGAAGACGGAACTGCCCGAGAGCGACCTCTTCGCGGGCCTGCGCTGACGCTCAGAGCGCGACGAACGTCAGGCCGCGCTTCTTCATCTTCGGGATGACGGTGTCGAGGGCCCTGAGGGTCTGGGAGCGGTCGCCGCCACCGTCGTGGCACAGCATGATGTTGCCGGCCTTGCCCTTCAAGAGCGTGCGGCGGATGTGGCCGACGCCCGGACGGGCCCAGTCGCGCGGGTCGACCGCCCAGTCGATCGGCAGCATCTCGTGCTCGGCCACCAGGTCCAGGACCGTCTTGGACCACGCGCCGCCGGGGGAGCGGAAGAACTGCGGGACGACGCCGGTCACGTCGGCGATCCGGTCGTGCGCCTCCACGATCTCCTTGCGGACCCGCTTCCTCGACAGCCGCGCGATGCTGATCGGGTGCGTCTCGGTGTGGTTGCAGATCTGGTGGCCCGCGTCGGCGATGCGGCGGGTGAGCTTGGGGAACTCCTTCACCTGCTCGCCGATGACGAAGAACGTCGCGTGGATCTGGTGCTCGGCCAGCAGGTCGAGCACGCGCGGCGTCCACAGGGGGCTCGGACCGTCGTCGATGGTGAGGGCGATCGACTCGGCGGGCGGCGGGGGAGACAGCTGCGTCAGCTCGCGGACGGGGGTCTCCAGCGCGGTGAGCTTCGCCGGAGTCCACGGCGCGGGCCGGGGGGTCGGCGTCGGGGTCGGTGTCGGCGTCGGGGTCGGATGGATGACCGGCCGCGCGCGGGGGGTCGGCGCGGCCCACCCGGGCGCCCCCGGCCCGTGCGGCGGACGCGCGCCGTCCGCGCCGAGCGCGGTGAGACCGGCGGCGGCCCCCATCAGCCAGAGTGCTTTGCGGCGGGATGTCCAACCTGAGTCCTCAACCTCCACAAGTCCCACGCTATCGGGGTTTTGGGCGGGTAGGAGGCCGCTATGGGATCACAATCGGCTCACCCGAGTGGTCCGATTTCGGGCGGGAGCGCTGCGTCGCAGGTCGGGCCACTGCGGGCGGCGCCGGCGGTCGCCGTCCTTCCCGCGGCGGCCGGCCCGGAAAGAGGGCCGTGACCTGTGCGCGGGTGAGGCGCGGACGGCGACGAACGTGACGGCGGAGGTGTTAACGTCATCAGTGCGAATCGGGGGTCGGACGTCCCTGCCCGGGAACGAGGCGGGACGGCCGAGCGAGCGCGGCCCGGCGCAGCCGGCGTGCGGTGACCGTTACCAGGCAGTGCGCCGCGGGGGCCGATCTGTTCTGGACGACGCCCACGCCGCTGACCCCGTCGCCGGGCCCGATCCGAGGAAGACCGCGCGGCCCCGCGGTGTTCACCGGTTCCGGGAAGGCCCCGCAGGCCCGCCCCACCGCATCCCGGTGGCGGCGGCCGGGGTTGTCCCACCATGCCCTCCACCACCGGCCCCCGGCGGCCCGCCCTCATGCTCGCGGTGCTGCTCGCCGGGCAGTTCATGGTCAATGTCGACACCGCGGTCGTGAACGTCGCGGGTCCGTCCGTCAGAGAGGATCTGCGGCCGTCCGGCGGCGCGCTCGAACTCGTCGTCTCCGGTTACACGCTCGCCTACGCCGTCCTGCTGGTGACCGGTGCGCGGCTCGGGCAGGCGCGCGGCCACCGGCGGATGTTCCTGCTCGGGCTCGGCGCGTTCACGGCGGCCTCGCTCGCGTGCGGGCTGGCCCCCTCCACCGGCGCCCGCCTCGACCTCGGCGGTGCGGCCCTGCTGTCGGCGGCGGCGCTGCTGGCCGTCGTCCCGCTGCTGTTCGGGCGCGAGGCGGGCTGGCCGCTGTGGACGTGGGCGTCGCTCGCGGCCTGCGTGCCCGTGGCCGCCCTGTTCGTCAGGCGCCAGCGGCGCGCCGCGTCCCCGCTGCTCGACCTGGGCGTGCTCGGGCGCCCGGTCGTGGCGTGGACGCTCGGCGCACTCGGCGCGGCCACCGGCACCTTCTACGCGATGATGTTCGTCCTCGCCCTCTACCTGCAGGACGGGCTGGGCCGCAGCGCGCTGTTCTCCGGCCTGGTGCTCCTGCCCTGGGTCGCCGCGTTCGGGATCGCCGGGCCGCTCGTGCCGCGCCTGCCCGCCCGCATGGCCGACCGCGCGCCCGTCGCCGGGTACCTGCTGCTCGCGTCGGTGTACGCCGCGGTGGGGCTGACCGCGCGGACGGGGCGGCCCTCGCCGCCCTGCTCGGCTTCGGCGGGCTCGGCCTCGGGTTCGGGTTCGCGCCGCAGCTCGGCCGGCTGACGGCGCACGTCCCGGACCGGCACGCGGCGGACCTCAGCGGGCTGGTCAACATGAACTTCCAGCTCGCGGGCGTCGCGGGCGTCGCCGTCTTCGGGACCCTGTACCTCGGCTTCCCCGGCGGCCACGGCCCGGCGTTCACCGCCGTGATGTACGCCTTCGGCGCGGCGGCGCTCGCCGCGGCCGCCGCCTCGTGCGCGGGGCACCGGGCGGCCCGGCGCGAGGATCAGGGAAGCAGCCCCGCGCGGCGGGCGGCGGTCACGGCCTCCAACCGGGTGTGACTGTCGAGCTTGCGCATCGCCGACCGCAGGTAGCTCTTCACCGTCTCCGGCAGCAGCCCGAGCCGCTCGGCGGTCTCGGCGTTCGTACAGCCGATCGCGACGTACGACAGGACGTCCAGCTCGCGGGGCGACAGGACGCGGACCGGCGGTCCGGCCGGCTTGTCCAGCCCGGCGGCCGCGAGGCGCAGCGACGCCTCCCGCAGCCGGTCGCGGGTCGGCAGGTCGCGGACCTGCTCGGCGAGGGCGCGCAGCTCGGCGTGCACGGCCCGGACCTCCTCCCACCGCGCCGCCGACGTGCCGGGCGGCGTCCGCGCCAGCGCCTCGTCCGCGCGGTCCTGGACGGCGAGGTCCTGTTCGAGGTCGCGGGCCGCCTGCACGGCCGCGCCCACGACGCGGTCGGCGAGCGAGAGCGGCTCCCGCAGCGCGCCGTACAGGACGCCGCGAACGCGCCGCCGCACGACGATCGGTACCGCGACGATCGACAGCAGCCCCTCGCGCCCGACGGGCTTGTCGTAGTCGTGGCTGATCGACGCCGAGCACGGGTAGTTGCTGACCCACACCGGGCGCCCCATGGCCATCGCCTTGCCGCCGAGCCCGTTGCCCTGGCGCACCACGAGGCCGGTCAGCGAGTCGGTCGTGTTGCCGACCAGCTCGGTGATCACCAGCCGGTCGCGGCCGCCGAGCGCGCCCCCGAACACCATGGGCAGGCCGGTCGTGCGCTGCAGCGTCAGCACCGCCGACCGGACGGCTCCCGCGTCATCGCCCATGCTCCGAGAATGCCCTGAGCGAGCCCCGCACCGAAAGTGGCGGGACCCGCGAACCTCTAGGCGCGCCGTGCGGCGTCCTCCAGGCCGAGGATGTCCACGGCCTCGGCGCGCATCTGCACCTTGCGGATCTTGCCCGTGACCGTCATCGGGAACTCCTCCACCACGTGCACGTAGCGGGGGATCTTGTAGTGGGCGAGCCTGCCCTCGCAGAACGCGCGCAGCTCCCCGGCGGTCAGGCCGGGCACGCCTTCGCGCAGCCGCACCCAGGCCATCAGCTCCTCGCCGTACTTCTCGTCCGGGACGCCGATGACCTGCGCGTCGACGATGTCGGGATGGGTGTAGAGGAACTCCTCGATCTCGCGCGGGTAGATGTTCTCCCCACCCCGGATCACCATGTCCTTGATCCGGCCGGTGATGCTGACGTAGCCCTCCCCGTCCATCACCGCGAGGTCGCCGGTGTGCATCCAGCGGGCCGCGTCGACGGCCTCGGCCGTCTTGTCCGGCTCGTCCCAGTAGCCGAGCATCACCGAGTAGCCGCGGGTGCAGAACTCGCCGGGCACGCCGCGCGGGACGGTCACGCCCGTCTCCGGGTCGACGACCTTGACCTCCAGGTGCGGCAGGACGGTCCCGACCGTGGACACGCGGCGCTCCAGCGAGTCGCCCGCGCGGGTCTGCGTGGACACCGGCGACGTCTCGGTCATGCCGTAGCAGATCGCGACCTCGCTCATCCCGAGGCGCTCGATGACCTGCCGCATCACCTCGACGGGGCAGGGCGACCCCGCCATGATCCCGGTGCGCAGGCTGGACAGGTCGAGCCCGGTGAGCGACGGCTCGTTGAGCACGGCGATGAACATCGTCGGCACCCCGTACAGCGACGTGCAGCGCTCGGCCGCGACCGCCTCCAGGGTGGCCTTCGGGTCGAACGCGGGCGCCGGGATCACGATGCACGCGCCGTGGCTGGTCGCCGCGAGGTTCCCCATGACCATGCCGAAGCAGTGGTAGAAGGTGTTCCTAGGTCACTTCAGGAGGCGTCCCCATGACGACTACCGAGCGTAATCTCATCCCCGTCGTGGACTACAGCCGCGCCAGCTTCGACAAGGCGAAGGACGAGCACACCGTCAGGGATCAGCAGAGCGTCAACGACCAGACCGCCGCGCGGCTTGGGTGCAAGATCGTGGCCCGCTTTGCCGACAACGACAAGTCGGCCGCGAAAGAGTCCGTCGTCCGCCACAACTTCGAAGCCATGTTGAAGGTGCTCCGGGCGGGAGCACTGGCGGATGGGACCCCCGTCATGGGTTGCATCGTCGTCGCCGACGACCGCTTGGTCCGGCGCGCAGGTGACTACGAGCGTTTCGTAGACGCGATCACCTACGACGAAGGACGCGTTTTCGCAGACAAGCGGGGATTCAAGGACCTTTACAGTGAAGACGTCGAGTCGATGGGGCTTATGGGCGCGGTCATCTCCCGCATGGAGGTGAAGAAGATGCGCCGGAGGGCAAGGCAATGGCACCGGACGCGTGCAGAACGGGGAACGGCTCCGGGTGCCCCCCGTCCGTTCGGCTGGTCCGATGACCGTATCTCGCTGAACCTCCGAGAAGCTGAATTGATCCGCAACGCGGTCGAAGCATTTATTGCCGGACAATCCATAAGCTCAATTGTCAGAGAATGGCAGAGTAAGGGCGTTCAGACGCCGCGCGGCAATGCGTGGAAGGTTGGCACCCTGCGAAGGGCATTGGAAAACCCGCGCTTGTGTGGGTGGAGGGCCATCAAAGGTGAGTTGGTCACCGACGCGGATGGTACGCCCGTTTCGGGAGAGTGGGAGCCGATCATTACCCCGGAGCAATGGCGGGCGATCTCAGCGATAGTCAGGGAGCGCACGGGCCACAACGTGAGCCGGGACGGTGCCGTACGGGAGCCGCTCGCCCGTGACCACCGCGAACACCGCTACCTCCTGACCGGCTTCCTTCGATGTGGGCGCATCAAGGAAGACGGCACAATGTGCGGGATGAAATTGCGTGCCGGAAAAGTCACCACCAGTTCGGGGCACCGTTATGTCTGCCCAGCGCCAGGGGTGGGGGGCTGTGGACGACTCGGACGTCGAGGCGACATGGTAGACAGCTTCATTTCTGAAGCCGTAATTGCCAAACTCGAAGAGCGGGCGGGCGAATTCAAGCGGGCGCAGGGGGCGTGGCTGGGTCAAGCCGAACTCGACGACCGCGAAGAGCAGATGCGCGAATTGCGCGAAAGGTTCCGGCAAAGGAGAATCTCCAACAGCCTCTACTTCGACATGGTAGAGGAGTTGGAGAAAGACATCTCGCGGTTGCGTGTCGAGCGTGATCGGTACTCATTGGCCGTCGAACGTTCGGCAATCGACCTAACCGATATCCGGCGGCGGTGGTACTCCGAAACCGACGATGACCGGTTGGACCTTTCTCGGAAGCGCGCTTATGTACGGAAGTGCTTCGTGGCAATCATCGTTCACCCCGCCGGAAGTGGGACGAAGTTCAATCCCGACCTCCTTGAGCCAGTGTGGCGTGAAGACTGATCAGCGCTGCTGAACGGCACGGCCCCAGACTCTCGGAAGTCTGGGGCCGTGTTGTGATCTGCGACACTTTTATGCTCCGCGTGGCCGGGGCTCACGGTAACTCCCGGACACTCACGGACGTTCACGGTAACTCCCGGACATTCCCGGACGGGCCGCAGGCTCGACAGGCCCGGGTTTGTGGAGGTTTGAGTGTCGCCCTGTTGTGGCAATCTTGATCACGGAGTCGCGTGAGCGTCTTCGTGGCAGGCGAGTGGCACGCCGGGTCGGCACCGGCACCGAGACCCCGCGAGGGGACCTCATAACCAACAGGTAGCCGTACAACACGACAACACAGGTACGCACGGGCAGTTGCCCGCCGGGGTGGGCTCTCGGCACCGGAGATAGGCGCCAGGCGGAAGGCGTTCCGCTGAACAAGCCTCACACACAGATCGCCCTTACCAACTTCTCTCAGATACGCCACTCGCCAACAAGCATCGGACCATCGGGTTTGCGTCAGCATGCCCACCGTTCGGGTGCCCAGGTCGCGGAGCAAGCCGCGCACTCCTTCCACCGAGAGAAGGAGTGACCAGGGTTGGAACCCAGTCCGGAAGCCATCGCATGGGGCAAGCGCCAAGCCGAGCGCTCCCCGCGCTGGACAGACGCCACATGGCGTCAGGTCGGGACGATCTTCGGGATTGAGCTGTCCCCCGAGGGCGTCCCCGCCGAGCAGGACCAGGCCGCCACCGGCCAGGACGACCAGTCCATGCCGGAAGCGGCATGAGCGCCCCGCAGATGCCCGACCTACCGCCCGAGCTGCTCGCCGCCGTCCAGCGAGCGGCGATGCCCGACTTCGACCGCTGGCACCAGATGATCAAAGCTGCCGGAGGGTGCGAACAGCCCGTACGCCTACGCGGTGAGCGGATCACGCTGGACGGTGAGACCGGCGAGTTGATCGAGTCGTACTCGACCGCCGACGAGCCGACCGGGTTCCTGATCACCGCGTGCGGCAACCGTCGGGCGTCTCGGTGCGCCGCGTGCGCCGAGGTGTACCGGGACGACACCTATCACCTGATCATCTCTGGACTGACCGGAGGCAAGGGTGTGCCCGAGGAGGTCAGCGAGCACCCGCGCGTGTTCCTCACCCTCACCGCCCCGTCGTTCGGTGCTGTGCACGCCCACCGGGAGAAGGGCGGGAAGCCGCAGCCGTGCCGACCCCGCCGGGATGATCCTGTGTGTGCGCACGGTCGTCCGGAGGGGTGCCGAGCGCGGCACCAGGCCGACGACCCGCAGGCAGGGCAGCCGATCTGCGTCGACTGCTACGACTACGCCGGGTCGGTGCTGTGGAACGCCCACGCCCCCGAGCTGTGGCGGCGCTTCACCCTCACCGTCCCGAGGCTGATCACGGCCGAACTAGGCATCACCCACAAGGCCCTACGCGAACAGGCCCGCGTGTCCTACGCCCGCGTGATCGAGTACCAGCGGCGCGGCCTGATCCACTTCCACGCCGTGGTGCGCCTGGACGGACCGGACGGCCCCGACCAGCCCCCGCCCCCATGGGCCACCACCGAACTCCTGGAGCGCACGCTACGTACCGCCGCCGGACAGGTCGAGGTACCGGCCCCGCATCCGGACGGGACCAGCCCGCCACTCAGCTTGCGATGGGGGCGTCAGCTCGACACCCAGGCCATTCAGGTGGCGGCAGAGCTGGACGGCATCGCCGACAAGCACGTAGCCCGCTACATCGCCAAGTACGCCACCAAGGGGGCCGAGGACTCCGGCACCGTAGACCGCCCCATCCGCTTCGCCAGCCAGATCAGTTCGTTGCAGGTTCCGGTGCACGCCCGCCGCATGATCTGGACGTGCTTCACTCTGGCCGACCTGCCCGAGTACCACGACCTACGGCTGCGCCACTGGGCCCACATGCTGGGCTACGGAGGGCACTTCTCCTCCAAGTCCCGCCGCTACTCGGTCACCCTCACCGAGCTACGCCAGGCCCGAGCTGACCACGCCACCCAGGCAGCCCGCCAGGCCGAAGGCCGACCCGAGCCCGACCCGGACCGAACCACGGTGACCACAGGGCAATGGAAGTACCTCGGAAGCGGCCTCATGCACGGTGAACACTTCTGGGCCGAGCAAGCCCGCAACCGCATCCAGCAGGCGAGAGCCATCCGCCGAGGGATCACCGAGCGTGACAAGGAGCGGAAGGCGAGCTAGCCCGGATCACCCGGCGTCGAGGAGTTTCATTACAGGGTCAAGGCGGCCCTACGGGCCGCACACACGGGGCCGGGCGCAGGTGCCGCAGGCCGGTTCCGTACTTGCGCGGGGACCCCGCGCGGGGCCTCGCGACGGGCCATTGCGGGCAGGCAGGTGCTGCCCGTCCGCCGGTCAAGGCTACGAGGCCCCGCCCCCGCGCAAGTCCGGAACCGTCCAGCTTCAATCTGCGGCGTGTCCGATGCTCAAGGGCTGATCTCGTCCAGGGTGGGCGCGGGGCCGAGTGCGGGGTTGGGCCCGCCCACCGCAGGGCGGGACCGTGGACGGCCGCCGCGCCTTGCGCGTGCGGCCTTGGGGGCCGTTCGCGGCGCGGCCCCGACCACCGCCCCGCCCACCGTGGACGGCCCGCCCGTACCGCACCGCCCAAGCTGAGGCAGGCCCCGCGCAAAGGCTCACCGCATGAGGTGCCGGGCAGCGGCTTCCAGGCCGGGCGACGCTTGAGACGGAATTGCCGCAACGGCGCCGGCTGACTCCCTCCGGTCGCCCCTCCGGGGTGGCCTACGGCCATCGACCGGCCCCAACCATGTCAGCGCACAGGGAAGCCGCGGCCCTCAGGGCGTCACGGGTCTACACATGGAACAGCCCCGCTCCGGACAGTTCCGGAACGGGGCCACCACACGCGGATCATGCGATGTCGAGGTCACCGCGCTTGATACGGCCGATGAGTCGCTGAAGGTCATCAGGGCCCACCATCAGGTGACCTTCGCCAGGAGCCTTGCTATCCCTGACTCCGATCCTGTCGCCAAGGCTGGCAAGCTCGACGCACTGTGCCTCCGTGCCACCGGTAGACCTGCTGCTCTTTCTCCAGATGGCTTCCCTCACGTGTACCTCTCCATCGCTTGCTTTAGCAGTTCTCTAGATGAATCCACGGACTCAGCCTTCGATCCGATGCGATCGAATCGCTCCATGAACCACCGAACCTCATCGCCGTCGGTGACGAGCCGACCGGCCCGAGGCGCCTCCACGAAGGCGTCCGAATCTCCGTCAGGCCCACTCAGGACCATGAACGGCCCGTCCAGCCCGGGGTAGGCCCCTGCCGACCTGCGCACTATACGCAGCCAAACCGTGGGCAGGTCCGCAAGCTCCACAAGTCGCGCAAGCTGCTCCCTCATGACCTGCGGACCTCCAACCGGCCAGTCGAGCACATTCTCGGAGACCGTCACCCAGAGCTGCGGCGGGGTTGACCTGGTAAGTATGCCCTGTCTGGCCATGCGATGTTCTACCGCTTTCTGGGCGTCCAGAGCCTGCCCCACCCCCAGCAGCGCCCTTGCATACGCCTCAGTCTGGAGCAGACCGGGGACGATCTCGTTCCCGAAGATCCGTATGACTGCCGCCGTCTGCTCTTGGTCTGTGTAGGTCTTGAACCAGTCGGGGTCAGAGGCGCGACGGGCGTAGTAGACCATCAGCCCGAGCAGGCCACCCGTCTTCCATGCCTTGTCGATCTCGTCCGCTTGCCGCTCAGTGAGCTTCTGCTCTCCCGTCTCGATTCTGGAAGTGGTGGATTCGGCCACGCCCATCATGTCCGCCATCAGTCGGAGCGTCTCACCTCTCTCGGTGCGAAGAAACCGCAGGTAGAAGGCGATGAGGTTCCACATCGACCCCTTCGGGTCCGGACTCGGCTTGCGCGGCAACGAGGACTCCCTTCCCTTCTCTTCCACTTCCATCACTTCCATGGAAGTGGTCTCACCCGTGGACAGGCTAGAGCGCGAATAGCAACCTAGCCAGTAGTTCCGGTGAAGAGCGGAGGGTGCGAAGCGGGAGAGAGCCGGACGAGGATCAGAAGTCGGGCAGAGGTGGTTACCGCTGTGCGGCGAAGCAGGAGAAGCCGAGGGAAGCTGACTTATGGGTACGAACAGGCCCCAACAGGAAAACCGCGCTGTCGCAGTCCCACACGTTGATCACACGGATCCACTTCCCAGTCAGCCAGAGCCTCAGGGACGGTGGGCCGCTCCGTACGTCGCCAACTCCGGGAATTGGGCTGTGATCACGCGGCACCCTCTGACGTACTCGGCAGTCAGTTCTGGCTTGAAGAGCCAGCTTGTGGCGGAATCCCTCACCGAGCTTCGGAAGGCGATACAGGAAGAAGACGCCCGTTGGCTGGGGTACGTCGGCCAGCAAATGTCACACAGAAATACGGCGGGCGGATCGAGCTGATATGTACATCGACTTGAGCGGGATGCTGAACCAAGTCCTTTGGCTGTCGATCAGCCTTTATCTGTCGGGCGTACTCAGCGGCGGCGTAATCTTCTGGCTTCTTTGCCGCCCGCTGTACCGGCGAGGCCGCCACCAGAGGCGCGCCACCACCTCCCGAGGATCCGTGCAGCCGCCGCCCCGCCCTTCCCCGCCTCCACTTGCGATGCGCCCACCCAGACAGGGCACAGCAACGTCCTCGCGGTCCTGGGGGCCGCAGACGAGGCGACCCTAAACCCCTCCGGGCGTGCGGCGGGAGGCCCGTCGAGCGGGGGAGCGCTCCGGGTCACACCAGGGCCCCGCACGCCCGGGGGTTCCACACCCCTGCACCTCAGGATGAAGAAGGAAGGTGGTCTATCCGAGCCAAGACGACAGAGACGTGAGCAGTGGGGGCCCCGGGTGGACAACCCCTGGCCTGGGGTCCCTCCCCCCAAAGGTTGGAGAAGTCGCATGACAGTCACCGTCCAGACCCCGACCCGGAACCCGCGAGAGCTGGCAGGCCCCGACCTGTTCAACCGGCTCGTCCAGCGCGTCCGGAGCGACTACGTCCACGTCGCTACCTTCTACGCCGAGCTGGTGGTAGAGCAGATGCTCTGCTTCCTGGGGACGACCGCCGAGTACGACCCGGCCAACCCGCCCGAGGGCATCGTGATGGACGAGGAGGGATTCACCCACCTCACGCCGTCGAAGGAGATCGACGACGCCATGCATGCCTTCCTGGACATGACGGCGGACTACCGGGAATTCTGCAAGAAGCTGACCGGAGACCGCTTCATCGACCACGTCCCGGTCACCAACGCATCCATCACCAGCGGCCGGTCGGTCGCCATCACCGTCCGGGCGATGCGCCACTTCGGATGGCCGGTGGACGACCGATTCTGGGAGACGGGCACAAGCTGTTGCTCGGACATCTGCCAAGGCCGCCTCACCCACACGTAGGGACACATGACGCGAAGCGACTGGAATGACCTTCCCGCCACCGTGCGAGAGGTCATCGCCAACCAGACCGGACCAATCCGCCAGGTGGAGACAGCGCCCTCCGGTAACCACGCCGACATTGCCTCAACGGTGATCGGCGAGGACGAGACGGTATTCGTCAAGGCGGCGCGCAAGCACCCGGACAAGGACGGCCCGGAGGTCACCTCGCTTCGCTGGGAGGCGAAGGTCAACCCCTTCGTTCGCAAGTTCGCCCCTCGGCTTCAGTGGAACGCCGAGGCCGAGGGGTGGCTTGTGTTGGGCTTCGAACATGTCCCCGGGCGACGTCCGGACTACTCTCCCGGCTCGCCCGACTTGGACCTGGTCGCCGAAGCTGTCGAACTCCTCCAAACGACACCGCCACCTGCCGTCGTGGACCGCCCCGTCACGACGCGGTGGGCGGGCATCGGTGGAGACGTGTCACCAATGGCAGGGACAGCACTGCTCCATACCGACATCAACGCCAACAACGTCATCATCACCCCCGGCGAGACGGTGTACCTCGTTGACTGGGCCTTCGTCAGCCACGGGGCCGCCTGGGTCGAGATGGGACAGATGATCCCGTGGCTGTTGTCGGCGGGGCACACGCCCAGTTCGGCCGAAGGGTGGTTGAGCCAGTTCGCGGCATGGAGGGAGGCCGACCCCGCCTCCATCGACCAGTACGCCCGGCTGCACGAGGCCGTATGGACACACCGCCATGAGAAGTTCCCCGCCGCATGGATGAGGCCCTACCTCGAAGACGTGCGGACCTGGGCCCGGTATCGAGGAGTACTCGAATGAACCAGCAGAACGCGCCAGCCACGCACCCCCCGCAAACCGTCCAGGTACATCCGGCGGAGATCCTCACCACCCCCGGAGGCGAGCAAGTCCCCATCGACTGCGGGATGGTCGATCTAGTTCAAGCGCTCTGGGAGTTGAGCATGGGGACTCTCCAGTGTTGTGAAGACGTCGGCGCGAGCATCTACGGCGGGGGGTGGTTGTATCCAAGGCCGCGCCGGGTCCGGTACGCCGCCTTCTGGGACGGCTTCGCCTGGCTGAAGATGCCCGTCGAAGACGCGGAGCGTCTCATGGCGCTGACGGCCGACATCGCGGCGGGACATGGGTGGGAGTGCAGTTCACCTATCCAGAGGCGGGGACGGCTGCCAATCGCCAACTTGTACCTTCCCGCCCGACAGGTTGAACAGGTGCTCGCCGTGCTCGGACGGGTGTAGGGGAGACGTGTGCCGCAGGCCAGGGCCGGTTAGACATTGAAGTGACCTGGATGTACGTTCTAGTGGTAGAAGGGCACCGGCACGCAGACGCGGTCCTCCTCGTCGTAGCCGCACAGCTCGCCGACGAAGTAGCCGTTGTTCAGGATGTTGTGGTGCGAGAGCGTCGCGCCCTTGGGGAACCCCGTCGTCCCGGACGTGTACTGGATGTTGATCGGGTCGTCGGCGGTGAGCATCCGGCCGATCTCGGCGAGGACGCCCGGCTCGCCCGTCCGGCCCGCCTCCAGCAGCGCGTCCCAGCCGGGCGTGCCGATGAGCACGACGTCGCGCAGGGCGGCGCACTTCGGCCGCACCTGCTCGATCATCGCCGCGTAGTCGGACGTCCTGAACACCGGCACCGCGACCAGCGTCCGGATCCCGGCCTGGTTGAGGACGAACTCCAGCTCGTGCACCCGGTAGGCGGGGTTGATGTTGACGAGGACCGCGCCGAGCTTGGCCGTCGCGTACTGGACGAGCATCCACTCGGCGCAGTTCGGCGCCCAGACGCCCACCCGGTCGCCCTTGACGACGCCGAGGTCGCGCAGGCCCAGCGCGACGGCCTCCACGTCGTCGGAGAACTGCTCGTAGGTCCAGCGGCGGCCGGACTCCCGCTCGACGAGTGCGTCGCGCTCCGCGTGCGCGGCGACCGTCCGGTCGAGGTTCGCGCCGATCGTGTCGCCGAGCAGCGGCGCGGCCGAGACGCCCGACGCGTAGGAGAGGCCGCTCATCGCAGGTCCTCCTCCCGGAACTCGCCCGCGGGCCGGTCGTCCCGCCCCGGATGCTTGTCGATCTCGCTGGCCCGCAGCTCGACCCGGCGGATCTTCCCGGAGATCGTCTTCGGCAGCTCGGCGAACTCCAGCAGCCGGACCCGCTTGTAGGGCGACAGCTGCTCCCGGCAGTGCGCGAAGATCGCCCTCGCGGTCTCGGCGTCCGGCGCCCAGCCGCCCGCGAGCGTGACGTAGGCCTTCGGGACGGCGAGCCGCACCGGGTCGGGCGAGGGCACGACCGCGGCCTCCGCCACCGCCTCGTGCTCGATCAGCACGCTCTCCAGCTCGAAGGGCGAGATCTTGTAGTCGGACGCCTTGAACACGTCGTCCGCGCGGCCGACGTAGGTGATGTACCCGTCCTCGTCGCGGGAGCCGATGTCGCCGGTGTGGTAGCGGCCGCCGGCCATCGCCTCCTCGGTGCGCTCCTCGTCGCCGTGGTAGCCGGTCATCAGCCCGAGCGGGCGGTCCTCCAGGTCCAGGCAGATCTCGCCCTCCTCGCCGGGCTCCCCGGTCAGCGGGTCGATCAGCACCACCTCGTAGCCGGGCACGGGACGTCCCATCGAGCCGGGCTTGACCGGCTGGCCGGGCGTGTTGGCGATCTGGACGGTCGTCTCGGTCTGCCCGAAGCCGTCCCGGATCGTGCGGTCCCACGCCCGCTTCACCCGCTCGATGACCTCGGGGTTCAGCGGCTCGCCGGCCGCGACGACCTCGCGCGGCGGGGTGGCGAGCCGTCCGAGGTCGGACTGGATCAGCATCCGCCACACGGTCGGCGGCGCGCAGAAGCTCGTCACGCCGCAGCGTTCGAGGGTGTCGAGGAGCCGGTCGGGGTCGAACCGGGTGTAGTTGAAGATGAACACGCACGCCTCGGCGTCCCACGGCGCGAAGATGTTGCTCCACGCGTGCTTCGCCCACCCCGGCGACGAGATGTTCAGGTGGACGTCCCCGGGCCGCAGCCCGATCCAGTACATCGTCGACAGGTGCCCCGCCGGGTAGGACGCGTGCGTGTGCTCGACCAGCTTCGGCTTGGCGGTCGTCCCGGACGTGAAGTACAGCAGCAGCGTGTCCCGCGACATCGTCAGGCCGTAGGGGGTGAAGGACTCGCCCTCCTCGTAGGCGTCGGCGTACCGCAGCCAGCCCTCCACGGGCTCGCCCACGGCGATCCGCGTGTACTCGCCCTCGACGCCGTCGAACTTCCCGGCCTCGGACGAGGTGGTCACCACGTGCCGGGCCCGGCCGCGCGTGAGCCGGTCCTGGAGGTCGGCGGCGCCGAGCAGCGGCGTGCACGGGATCATGATCGCGCCGAGCTTCATCGCCGCGAGCACGGTCTCCCACAGCTCCACCTGGTTGCCGAGCATCAGGATGACGCGGTCGCCGCGCCGCACCTCCGCCCGGCGCAGCATGTTCGCGACCTGGTTCGACCGCCGCGCCATCTGGGAGAACGAGTACTTCGCCTCGGCGCCGTCCTCCTCGACGATCCACAGCGCGGGCGAGTCGTTCCCATCGGCGATCTTGTCGAACCAGTCCAGCGCCCAGTTGAAACCGGTCAGCACCGGCCAGCGGAACTTCTCGTACGCCGTCGCGTAGTCGTCGCGATGCGCGAGCAGGAAGTCGCGCGCCGCGCGGAACTCGACTGCGGGCATGGTCTTCTCCCTCGTGGCCGCACGGGCACCCGGTCAGAAGGATGCTTCGCCATCCGGGTGGCCCACGCCACCCCCGAACGGGGGTGGTGGGGTGGTCTTACCCTCCCGTGACGAAGGTTGAGCGCAGCAACAGCGCCATGTGGTCGCCGATTTGGCCGGGGGGCCAGCCGCGGTCGTCGAGCAGCGTCCCGCTCACCTCGTTGGCGATCAGCGCGAGGAGCATGTCGGTGGCGGTGTCGACCGTCCAGCCCGGGGCGAGCACGCCCTCCTCGTCCAGCCGCCGGATCAGCGCGCGGTTCGTCTCGTACCGCCACCGCATGGCGGCCTCCCAGTGCCGGGCCGCGTCCGGGTCGCTGCCGGCCTCCCGCTCCACCGCCCGCGCCACGGCGAGGACGCGCGGCATGAACTCGGCGTGCCGGCGCGCGAACATCTCCAGTGCGGTCACCGCGTCGGCCGCCTCGCCGACGGGCGCGAACCGCCCCCGCAGGTCCTCGACCTCGTTGACGTGCTCGAACAGCTCGCTGATCAGGTCGGCCCGCGACGCGAAGTGCAGGTAGACGGCCCGCCGCGACACCCCGGCGCGCTCGGCGACGGCCGCCATCGTCGTCGCCGCCATCCCGTGCTCCTCGACGAGCTCCCGCGCGGCCCGCAGCAGCGCCGTGCGGGAACGCCGGCTCCGCGCGTTGCGCGGCTCCTCGATCGCCCTCGTCATGGCGTCCATGCTCCCAGCCGGGCGCCCGCGCCGCCGGGGTGACGGGAGTCACGCCCGGGAGCCTGTCACAGCCCGCCACACCACCTCGTCAACCTGACGTAGCCCTCCAACGCAAGGAGATCGCCATGGACGCCCGTTTCAACTACTACGGCACCGCTTCCGGCGGGAAGTTCATGAAGCACCTGCTGTCCGCGGCCAAGGTCGTCTCGGGCTCGACGGTGCCGTCCAAGACGCTGCACCTGATGGAGCTGCGCGCCAGCCAGATCAACGGCTGCGGGTTCTGCGTCGACATGCACAGCAAGGACCTCGCCCACGAGGGCGAGACCTCGGTGCGCCTCAACCTGGTCGCCGCCTGGCGGGAGGCGACCGTGTTCACCGACGCCGAGCGCGCCGCCCTGGAGCTGGCCGAGGAGGGCACCCGCCTCGCCGACGGCGCCGGCGTCTCCGACGAGGTCTGGGAGACCGCCGCCAAGCACTACGACGAGGAGGAGCTCGCCGCGCTGGTGTCGCTCATCGCCCTCATCAACACCTGGAACCGGATGAACGTCATCACCCGGCAGCCCGCCGGCTCCTACCAGCCCGGCCAGTTCGGCTGACCGGCCCGGAAGGCGGACGCGCCGCCCTTCACCCGGGGGGAAGGGCGGCGCGCCCGGCCCGCCGTCAGGCGGTGCTGTAGGCGGCGAGTCCCTCGGCCGTGCCGACACGGCGGAGGCCGGCGTTCTCCAGGACGCGGACCGACGCCGGGTTGGACGGCTCCACGGTCGCGACGGCCCTGTCCACGCCGGGCGCGGTCAGGGCGAACGCCACGATGGCGCGGGCGGCCTCGGTGGCGTACCCGCGGCCCCGGCGGGACGGGACGACGCCGTAACCGAACTCCACGGCCCCGTCGACGGGCGGCCAGAACAGGCCGACGGCGCCGACCACCAGGCCGGTGGAGCGTTCGATGATCAGGCGCTGGCCGTGCTCGCCGAGCGCGGACGGGTTCTCGGCGACGAAGCCGGCGATGGCGCGGTCGCCTTCGGCGGGGAAGTCGCCGGCCCAGTGGGCGAGCCGGTCGCCGGACCGGACGGCGGCGATCTCGCCGGACGTCCACGGCCGCAGGACGAGACGGTCCGTGGTCAGATCCGCGCTCGGCGGCTCCGCGCCGGGGAGTCCGGAGTCGGGCGGGCCCGAGGTGGTCAGGTCGGAAGAAGACAAGTCTGGCTCCTGGTCGTGCTGGACGACCGGGCCGCGCTCAGTCGCGGGCGGCCCGGACAAGGGCATGCTGACGAAGCGCCGTGCGGGCCATATTCATCAACCTCCCCTGTCGCAGGAACGCCGCAGAGCCTACTACGGCGGGCATGCCTGCTCTGACGGGCTTGCGGCGACCGCGCCGGTGACGGTGTCCGCGGCGGTCAGGGGACCCGGAAGCCGCGGAAGGTCACCTTCCTCCGGGTCTCGAAGCCCAGCCGTTCGTAGAGGGCGATCGCCCGGGTGTTCGCCGCGGCCACGTGCAGGAAGGGGCGCTCGTTCCGGGAGGTGACGCGCGTCGCGAGCGCCCGTACAAGGCGGGCGGCGTGGCCGCGCCCGCGCGCCTCGGGGGTGGTGCAGACGGTGCTGATCTCCGTCCATCCCGGGGGCCGGAGCCGTTCGCCCGCCATCGCCGCCAGCGCCCCGTTCTCGCGGATGCCGGTGTAGGCGCCGAGTTCGCGGGTGCGCGGCCAGAACGGACCGGGCCGGGTCCGTGCGACGAGGTCGAGCATCTCGGGCACGCTGTCCTTCCCCAGTTCGACGACGCGGGCGTCGGCCGCGGCGGCGTCGGCCTCGCCGCCGCCTAATGGGAGCTGCCGGGTCGTAGAGACTCGGTAGCCGTAGCCGCCAGCAGGTGAGCACTCCCGCCGCCGGAAGCCGTCCGACTTCTGAGGTCAGACCGTGCCCCTGCTGGTCGGCCGGGAGGCCAGACCGCTGATGGGGTGGCGTGCCCGCCCAGTGGGGTGTGAGCACTGGATCCATTAGGCCGCGTGCCGCGCTTTCCGCAGGCTGCAAGGAGCGAAGTACCTGACCAGGAGGACGAGTGCTGCTGATCGGCGATGACTGGGCCGAAGACCACCACGATGTCGAGGTCCAGGACGAGACCGGCCGGAAACTGGCCGCCGCGAGGTTGTCCGAGGGCGTGGAGGGGATCGCCAAGCTGCACGAGCTCGTCGCCGAGCACGGCGGTGGGGACCTTGATGCCGCCGAGGTCGTGGTCGGGATCGAGACCGACCGCGGCTCATGGGTGCAGGCCCTGATCGCCTCCGGTTACCAGGTCTATGCGATCAATCCCCGGCAGGTGGCCCGGTTCAAGGAGCGGTACGCCTCCTCCGGCGCCAAAAGCGACAAGGGCGACGCACACGCGCTGGCCGACATGGTCCGCATCGACCGGGCCCAACTGCGGCCGGTGGCCGGGGACAGCGCCCAGGCCCAGGCCGTCAAGGTCGTCGCCCGCGCCCACCAGACCCTGATCTGGGAACGCACCCGCGCCTTCCAGCGGCTGCGCAGCACGCTGCGGGAGTACTTCCCCGCTGCCCTGAACGCCTACGCCGACCTGGCCCTGACCAGCACGGACGCACTGGAACTGCTGATCAAGGCGCCCGCCCCGGCAGCCGGGGCGAAGCTGACCCGCACCCAGATCACGGCCGTCCTGGCCCGCGCCCGCCGACGCAACCGGGACGCCAAAGCGGCCACGATCCAGACCGCGCTGCGCCAACGGCAGCTCGGCCTGCCCGAGCCGGTCACCGCCGCTTACGCGGCCACCGCCACCGCCCACGCCCATCTGATCATCGCGCTGAACGAGCAGATAGCCGCAATGGAGGAGCAGGTGAAGGCCCATTTTCGAACGCACCCGGACGCTGAGATCTACCTCTCGATGCCCGGCATCGCGGAGATCACCGGCGCCCGGGTGCTCGCCGAGTTCGGAGACGACCCCACCCGCTACGCATCCGCCAAAGCCCGCAAGAACTACGCCGGCACCAGCCCCATCACCCGGGCCTCCGGCAAGAGCCACACCGTCCAGGCCCGCTACGTCCGCAACAACCGCCTCGCCGACGCGCTGCAGACCCAGGCGTTCTCAGCCCTGCGCGCCTCGCCCGGCGCCCGCCGCTACTACGACAAACAGCGCGCCCGCGAGACCGGCTACAACCCCGCCCTGCGCCAGCTCGGCAACCGCCTCGTCGGCATCCTCCACGGATGCCTCAAGACCCGCACCCTCTACGACGAAGCGACCGCCTGGTCGCACCACGCACACCTCCATGCCGCTTGACATCAAACGACATGGGGTGTCTGACCAGACCATCTGCAGGCCTTCGAGGACGAAGACCGGCTCCCAGTCCGGCGGCGGCGTCGCGGGGCTGCTGAACAGGTCGGCGAGTTCGCCGCGGCCGAGCAGCCGGGCGAGGTCGGCCCAGTCCGCCGCGACCGGGTCGGCGGGCACCGCGGAGAAGGTCGCGACCTCCGGCAGGTAGGCGGCGGCCCGGCCGCGCCGGCGTGCGAGGTGCGCGTGGTGGCCGCCGAGCGACGCGCCCACGGGATCGTCGAGCGGGGTCTCGTCCTGGTTCGTCATGTCTCTGCTAGCCGGCGGGGACATAGGGCGGGGCGACGCCCCAGCCCCAGTGCGGCATGGGGGCCTGGAGGGGCGGCTTCGCGTCCGGCCGGGAGTTGGCGAGGGCGATGCGCGTGCCCCATTCGATGTAGGACGCGAACGCGGCGCGGAACTCCGGGTCGTCCGGGAGACCGACCTCGTCCGCCGCGTCCATGAGGAGCGAGACCCAGCGGCGGCGCTGCGCCTCGGTGATGGACTTGCCCAGGTGATGGCGCACCATGTGGTGGTAGCCGCCGCGCTCGCGGCTGTAGCGTTCGGGCCCCTGGAAGACCTCGCCGAGCCACGCCGCGACCCACTTCGGGTGGTCCGGCGCCATGTGCTCGAAGAGGGGGCGCAGCAGATCGTCCTTCAGGACGTTCGTGTAGAAGCGCTCGGTGAGCCGTTCGAGCGCCTCGCTCCCGCCCGCCCAGTCGTACATGGTCGGGACGGACGAGCCGGCGCCGCGCACCGCCGTCCGCTCGTAGTGCCGCATCTCCTCGATGCGCTGGACGTACGGCTTGATCTCCGCGAGGAACGCGGGGAAGTGCTCGCCGCCCCGGAAGCCCCGCATGTGGTCGTCGGCCGACGTCCAGCAGATGCGCAGGATGTAGGAGGACGGCTCGTCGACGCACCTGGACAGTTCGTAGTCCACGCACTCCGGGGCGGCGGCGAGCGGTACCGACGCCCGCGCGTAGGCGGCCTCGAAGTCCTCGGCGTCCGGCGGGTCGATGCTGTAGCGGACGTACTCGACGATCACGGTCCCCCCAGGATGCTTCCGGTCGGATTATCACTGTAATCCTGTAATCATCCGACCGGAAGCGAAAAGATCAATCCTGGGCGGGCGAGCGGCGGAACCAGGCGACGATGCCCGCCGCGACCGCGAGGACCACCGCGGCCAGGCCGATCCAGAGCCAGCCCGACGAGCCTCCCGAATCACCGGTGGACGCGGCGTCCGTCCCCGACGGCGCCGGCGCCGGGGGCTGGGCGGCACCGGTCGAGCCCTGCACGGTGAACGTGAAGGAGCCCTCGACCGGATGGCCGTCCGACGCGACGACGCGCCACCCCACGGTGTACTGCCCGTTGGGCAGCGTGCCGTTCACCGCCTGGGTGACCTTGTTGTCGACCGCCCGCGCCGACCCCGCCTGGTACTGCCTGCGCGACCCGTCGGTCACGACCACGCGCGGCAGCCGCACCGGGTCCGCGTACGTCAGGACGATCTGGGACGGGGCCGCCACCGTCGAGTCCTTCGCGGGGCTCGCCGACGTCAGCCCGGTGTGCGCCGACGCGGGGACCGCCGTCGTCGCCAGGACGGCCGCGAGCGCCGCGACGCCGGCGGCCCCCGCAGCGCCGCCCGGGTCACGCCCGGCTCCGCGCCCGGGTCACGCCGTAGGCGCCGACCCCGACGCCGACCACGCCGACGGCGATGCCGATGCCGCCGAGCAGCCGGGCCGTCCCGTCGCCGGACGACGCGGACGACGTCGCGGCGGCGGGCTTCACCTGCGCGGTCAGGCCGGTCGCGGCCGTCGAGCCCTGGGGAAGGAGCTTCAGCACCGGCGCGGGGTGCTCCGGCTCGTTCGCCCCCTCCGCGGGGGCCTCCTCCCACGTGACGACCTCGCCGCCGGTGTAGGTCTGGTCGGCCGTGAACACGAGCCGGTCGGTGTCGGTGGGCAGCGGCCCCATCGAGACGTCGAACTCCTCGAACCGGCCCGGCTCGATCTTGCCGCCGCTCCAGGTGATCTTCGTGACGGCCTCGGTCAGCTCGCCGCCCTCGATCTTCACCGGCTTCGGCAGCCTGGACTTCTCGACCTTCACCGTCCAGCCCGGCAGCGGCCGGACCGACACCGACGACAGCGGGTGGTCGTTCGGCAGGTTCACCACGAGCTTGGTGGTGGAGGCGTCGTCGCGCTCGTTCGGCACGCGGAACGAGACCTTGGAGTACGAGCCCTGCTCGGCGGTCCTGGGGTTGACGGTGACGTGGGCGGACGCCGCCGCGGCAAGGCCGACCACGGACAGGGCGGTGAGGGACGCGACGGCCCCGGCGCGCCGGGCATGCGGAAGGAAGGGCATTGCGGAACTCCGTTCGAGACGTACGGGAATGGCCGGGCGCCGTGAACCGGCGTCCGGTGACGTACGGCGCTCCGGCTCAGGAGTGAGCGAGCGCCCTCGAACGCGTGGGGGGACCCCGCCGGACGACCTGGTGCCGCAGGACACGTCCGGTGGCCGTGACGGCCGCCGCCGCGGGCGCCGTCCGGAGAGGGCGGACCGGAGGCTCGGCCGGTTCCACGGCGAGCAGGGCCAGCAGCAGCCGGATCGGGCGGTCCGCCAGGGCGGCCACCCTCCGGGCGAGCGACCACGCCGCCCGCTCGCCGCGCCGCAGCCACCACGCGGCCACCAGCGCGGCCGTGCAGTGCGCCAGCGTCATCGCCAGGCCGTTCCCGCCGTGGGCGGCGGGGAGCGCGACGGGGTCCACGGCGCCCGTCATGGCGGCGTGCGCCCCGGGCGTGTGGTGGGACGGCGGCGCGCAGGCGGCCGTGAAGAGGGTGTGGAGGGCGAACTGCCCGCCGAGGAGCCCGCCCAGGATCGTCGCGAGCGAGCGCTCGTGGCCCGCCAGCACCAGCGTCACGCCGAGGACGGCGCCGAAGCCCGCGAGCGCCGCCCAGGCCGGCACCGCCGCGCCGCCCGCCAGGACGTGCCCGAGGGTCGCCAGCGTCGCGCACACGGTGGAGAACACCACCGCGCGGGCGGGCCGGAACAGCGGCTGCGGCGCAAGGGGGCTCATGACGCGCTTATCGTCCCATCCCCCGCGCGCCCTGCCCAGCCGCCCCCGGAACTTCGCTGACACGCCCAACATCTAGGGGTTGTGCGTTGATCGTCAACTAGATGTAGGGTTCAGTCCCGTGCTGGTCCGCCCCCGCCGTTCGCGGCGGGGGCGGCGTAAGAGGGAACCCGGTGGGAATCCGGGACTGCCCCGCAGCGGTGAGCGGGAACGACCGCCGTCATCACGCACTGGGCCCGGCGGCCTGGGAAGCGACGGCCAGTAGGACGCCTCGGCAGAGGCGGCGCCCGGCGAGTCCGAACACCTGCCCGCACGCGGGGCCGGGAGACCGGCCCCACCACAGGTCCGGGCCCGTCCCGGATCGACACGTCCAGGCCTCGCGGGTGGGCCGGGGGCGGAGCGCGGCCTCCGCCGCGCGCCGTTCGCATGCCTCCGCGGGGCGCATGCGAGGGGAGACGTACGTGACACAGGCTCTGGCCGCGCCGCCGGCGGAGATCACCGTCGAGGTCGAGGCGGCCTGCGAGGGGGTGCCGGGCGCGGAGGCCGGACGGGTGCTGGCCGCCGTCCGGTCCGCGGACGGATTGGACGCGGCCGCCCTGCGGGACCTCGCGATCGGGGAGGCAGCCGCGCTGATCCCCGCCGAGCCCGGCTACTCCAGGGTGGCCGCGCGGCTGCTCGGCGGCCGGATCCGGGACGAGGCCGCCGCGGCCGGCGTCCGGACGTTCGCCGAGTCGGTCGCCGCCGCGCACCGGGAGGGCCTCCTGGCGGACGACCTGGCCGCGTTCGTCCAGGCCAACTCCGCGGGGCTCGACGCGCTCGTCGACGACGGGGCCGACGACCGGTTCGAGTACTTCGGCCTCCGGACGGTCTACGACCGGTACCTCCTCAGGCATCCGCAGTCGAGGCTCGTCCTGGAGCGCCCGCAGCACTTCTTCCTGCGGGTTGCCTGCGGGCTCGTCATCCCCGACGAAGTCGGGCCGGGGGGTGCGGGGGGTCGGCCCCCCGCGGGGGGCACCGAGACCGTGGACGAGGCGGCCGAGCTGTACGCGCTGCTCAGCACGCTGTCGTACCTGCCCAGCTCGCCCACGCTGTTCAACTCCGGGGCCCGCCGCCCGCAGCTCTCGTCGTGCTTCCTGCTCGACTCGCCGCGCGACGAGCTGGAATCCATCTACGACCGGTACGGCCAGGTCGCGCGGCTCAGCAAGTACGCGGGCGGCATCGGCGTCTCCTGGACGCGGGTGCGGTCGCGGGGCTCGCTGATCCGGGGCACGAACGGGCACTCCAACGGGATCGTCCCGTGGCTGCGCACGCTCGACTCGTCCGTCGCCGCCGTCAACCAGGGCGGCCGCCGCAAGGGCGCGGCGTGCGTCTACCTGGAGCCGTGGCACGCCGACGTCGAGGAGTTCCTGGAGCTGCGCGACAACACCGGCGAGGACGCGCGCCGCACCCACAACCTCAACCTGGCCAACTGGGTCCCCGACGAGTTCATGCGCCGCGTCGAGGCCGACACGGCGTGGTCGCTGTTCGACCCCAAGGAGGTGCCCGAGCTGGTCGACCTGTGGGGAGACGAGTTCGACGAGGCCTACCGGGCGGCGGAGCGGGAGGGCCGGTTCGTCCGGCAGCTCCCGGCCCGCAAGCTGTACGGGCGCATGATGCGGACGCTCGCCGAGACGGGCAACGGCTGGATGACGTTCAAGGACGCCGCCAACCGCGCCTGCAACCAGACCGCCGAGCCCGGCAGGGTCGTCCACCTGTCGAACCTCTGCACGGAGATCCTGGAGGTGACGGGCGACGGCGAGGCGGCCGTCTGCAACCTCGGGTCGGTGAACCTGGCCGCGCACGCGGGGCCGTCCGGCGTCGACTGGGAGCGGCTCCGGTCGACGGTCCGCACCGCCGTCCGGTTCCTGGACCGCACCATCGACCGGGGCTTCTACCCCACGCCGGAGGCGGAGAAGGCCAACCGCAGGTGGCGGCCGGTCGGGCTGGGCGTGATGGGCCTCGCGGACGTGTTCTTCACACTGCGCCTGCCGTTCGACTCCGACGAGGCGCGCGAACTGTCGACGCGCATCGCCGAGGAGATCGCCCTCGCCGCCTACAACGCGTCGGCCGACCTCGCCGCCGCCCACGGCCCGCTGCCCGCCTACGAGGCGACCCGCACCGCGCGCGGCCGGCTCCACCTGGACCACTTCCCGGACGCGGCGCCGTCCCGTTCCGCCGACTGGGACGCGCTGCGGGCCCGCGTCGCGCAGGTGGGGCTGCGCAACTCGCTGCTCGTCGCGATCGCGCCGACGGCGACGATCGCGTCCATCGCGGGCTGCTACGAGTGCATCGAGCCGCAGGTGTCCAACCTGTTCAAGCGCGAGACGCTGTCCGGCGAGTTCCTCCAGATCAACCGCTACCTGGTGGAGGACCTGAAGTCGCTCGGGCTGTGGACGCCGGCCGTCCGCGAGGCCGTCAAGAAGGCGAACGGGTCCGTCCAGGGGCTCGTCGACCTGCCGGAGGAGATGCTGTCGCTCTACCGGACGGCCTGGGAGCTGCCGCAGAAGGCGCTCATCGACCTCGCCGCGGCCCGCACCCCCTACATCGACCAGTCGCAGTCGCTGAACCTGTTCATGGAGACGCCGACGATCGGCAAGCTCTCCTCGATGTACGCCTACGCGTGGCGGGCCGGGCTCAAGACGACGTACTACCTGCGGTCCCGTCCGGCGACGCGGATCGCGCAGACGACGGTCGCCGCGGCCGTCTGCTCCCTGGAGAACCCCGAGACCTGCGAGGCGTGCCAGTGACCGCGCGAGAGGAGGGGCACCGGCGAGAGGAGGGGCGGGGCATGCTCCTCGACCCCGGCATGGACCTCACGCTGCGGCCGATGCGCTATCCCGACTTCTACGAGCGGTACCGGGCCGCCATCCGCAACACCTGGACGGTGGAGGAGGTCGACCTCGCCTCCGACATGGCCGACCTCGCGCGGCTCACCCCCGAGGAGCAGCACCTCGTCAACCGGCTCGTCGCGTTCTTCGCCACCGGCGACTCGATCGTGGCGAACAACCTCGTGCTCAACCTCTACAAGCACGTGAACGCGCCGGAGGCCCGGCTCTACCTATCGCGGCAGCTATATGAGGAGGCCGTCCACGTACAGTTTTACCTGACCCTCCTGGACACCTACCTGCCCGATCAGGACGAGCGCGTCAAGGCGTTCGCGGCGATCGAGCACATCCCGTCCATCCGGGCCAAGGCGGAGTTCTGCTTCCGCTGGATCGACTCGCTCGGCTCCCTGGACGAGCTCCGCACCGCCGCCGACCGCAGAGCGTTCCTGCTGAACCTCATCTGCTTCGCGGCCTGCATCGAGGGGCTGTTCTTCTACGGCGCGTTCGCCTACGTGTACTGGCTCCGGTCGCGCGGCCTGCTGAACGGCCTCGCGTCCGGGACGAACTGGGTCTTCCGGGACGAGTCCATGCACATGGAGTTCGCGTTCTCCGTGGTCGACACCGTCCGGGCGGAGGAGCCCGGCCTGTTCGACGCGGAGCTGACGGCCCAGGTCACGGCGATGATGGAGGAGGCCGTCCAGGCGGAACTGGCGTTCGCCCGCGACCTGTGCGGGGACGGCCTGCCCGGCATGAGCGCCGGCGACATGCGCGCCTACCTCGAATACGTCGCCGACCAGCGGCTCGTCCGGCTCGGCCTGCCCGCCCGCTACGGCACCGCGAACCCGTTCGCGTTCATGGAGTTGCAGGACGTCCAGGAGCTGTCCAACTTCTTCGAGCGACGCGTTTCGGCCTACCAGATCGGCGTCGAGGGGGCGGTCGCGCTCGACGAGGCGTTCTGAACCTTTCAGAACGGGCAGTCGTTGGACTGTAAAGACAAGGCCGAGGAGGAAGAACATGCCTTCCGTCATCGACCGCATCAAGCGGTTCGCCCGGAGCCCGCAGGGCCGCAAGGCGCGTGCCCGGGCGGAGCGCCTCGCCCGGGATCCGCGCACCCAGGCGAAGGTCCGAGGACTGCTGTCGCGCGGGCGCGGTGGCGGGCGCCGCCGCTACTGACCTCCGACTCCACTCCCGACCCCACCGCACCCGAGAGCCAGACCCGCACCGAGACCGGACCCGTCCCCTTCCCGGGGGCGGGTCCGGTCCCGTGTTGCGCATTGGACGTAACTGCAACTTGTTTGCAATAGTGGCCTCATGGCCGACTACACGCTTCCCGACCTGCCCTACGACTACGCCGCGCTGGAGCCGGCGATCACCGGCGAGATCCTGGAGCTGCACCACTCCCGGCACCACGCCGCCTACGTCAAGGGCGCCAACGACACGCTGGAGAAGCTCGCCGAGGCGCGCGACAAGGAGCAGTTCGGCGGGCTGGTCGGCCTGGAGAAGACGTTCGCGTTCAACCTCTCCGGCCACGTCCTGCACTCGATCTTCTGGGACAACCTGTCCCCGGACGGCGGCGACCGCCCGGACGGGGAGCTGTCGGCGGCCATCGACGAGCACTTCGGCGCGTTCGAGGCGTTCCAGAAGCAGCTCACGGCGGCGACCTCCGGCGTGCAGGGCTCCGGCTGGGGCGTCCTCGCGTGGGAGCCGCTCGGCAGGCGCCTCGTCGTCGAGCAGGTCTACGACCACCACGGCAACGTCGGCATGAGCACGACGCCGCTGCTGGTGTTCGACGCCTGGGAGCACGCCTACTACCTCCAGTACCGCAACGTGCGCCCGGACTACGTGGAGAAACTCTGGTCCCTCGTGAACTGGACGGACGTGAAGGCCCGCTTCGACGCGGCGTCCTCCCGATAGACGGCGTCCTCCCGATGGACGGCGGCGCCCGCGCGGCGCCGCTGAGGGGGCGGCGTTCACCTGGCCGGGATCGTGCTCAGAACCTTTCCTCGCGGCCTGGTGAACGCCGCTTCCGCCTTGTGCGCACGCGATGCCGCGCGGTTGTGCGCCCGCACTCGCGCACCCGGCCGGCGTTTGGCACGGTCACCGTTGTGCCCGGGCGGTGCGACTCCTCCGCGGCGCCGCCCCTAGTCTGCTCCTTATGACCGGCGAGTACCTGTACTGGGAGAACGTCCCGACGCGGTGGAAGGACAACGACGTCTACGGGCACGTCAACAACGTCGTCCACTACTCGCTGATGGACACCGTCATCAACGAGTGGATGATCCGGACCGCCGGCTTCGACCCCGCGGCCTCCGGCTCGATCGCGCTCTGCGTCGAGTCCCACTGCGAGTACAAGGCCGAGGTGGCGTTCCCCGACACGATCCGGGTGGGGCTGCGCGTCGGCGAGCTCGGCCGCTCCAGCGTCCGCTGGGAGATCGGCATGCTGCGCGGCTCGGACGGCGCGCTCGTCGCGCAGGGCCACTTCGTGCACGTCTTCGTCGACCGGGGCACCCGCCGCCCGGTCGAGATCACCGGAACCGTCCGCACCGAGATGCAGAAGCTGGTGGCCGCATGACCGCGACCCGCGCCGCCGTCCTCGTCGAGTCGGGACGCCCCGCCCCCTACGCCGCGTCCCGCCCCCTGGAGATCGCCGAGCTCCGCCTCGACCCGCCCGGCCACGGCGAGCTCCTGGTCCGCATCGGCGCCGCCGGCCTCTGCCACTCCGATCTGTCCGTCATCAACGGCTCCCGGCCGCGCCCCCTCCCGATGGCCCTCGGCCACGAGGCCGCGGGCGAGGTCGTGGAGACCGGGCCGGGCACCGAGTTCGCGCCCGGCGACCACGTCGTGCTCGCGTTCGTCCCGGCCTGCGGGCACTGCGAGCGCTGCGTCGCCGGACGCCCCGCCCTCTGCGGCCCGGGCGCCCAGGCCAACGGCGCCGGAACCCTGCTCGGCGGCGGCCGCAGGTTCCGCGCCCCGGACGGCACCCGCCCCCACCACCACCTCGGCGTCTCCGCGTTCTCCGAGTACACCGTCGTCTCCGCCCGCTCCGCCGTGAAGATCGACGGCGATCTGCCCTTCGACGTCGCCGCGCTGTTCGGCTGCGCCGTCCTCACCGGCGCGGGCGCCGCCCTCCACAGCGCCGCCGTCGTGCCCGGCGACACCGTCGCCGTCTTCGGCCTCGGCGGCGTCGGCCTGTCCGCCGTCCTCGCCGCGAAGGCGGCCGGGGCCTCCACCGTCCTCGCCGTGGACGTCGTCGCCTCCAAGCGGGACCTCGCCGAGCGCCTCGGCGCCCGTCCCGTCGCGGGCGGCCCGGACGCCGTCGAGGCGATCCGCGACCTGACGTCCGGCGGCGCGGAGAAGGTCGTCGAGACGACGGGCGTCGTCTCGACGACCTCGAACAGGCCTACGCGGCCACCCGCCCCGGCGGCACGACCGTCACCGTCGGCCTCCCCGCCCCCGGCGCGCCCCTGACCCTGCCCGCCCTCAGCCTCGTCGCCGAGGAGCGGACCCTGCGCGGCAGCTATCTCGGCTCCTGCGTCCCCCGGCGCGACGTCCCCCGCTTCATCGCCCTGTACCGCGACGGCGCCCTTCCCGTGGACGCACTTCTCAGCGGCCGCCTTCCGCTGGACGAGATCAACGCGGGTTTCGACCGTCTCCACACCGCCGAGGCGGTCCGCCAGCTCATTACATTTCCGTGAACAAAGGTAATCGCGTGCTATCGTTTTCATTCACCATTGTGAGTGAGCGATGCGGGCATGAAGAGAACCGCGACGGGCGACGGACGCGGGCAGGCCGAGGGCGAGCACCAGCCTGACCAGCCGAGATCCTGGCGCCGGCAGCCGTCCACCTGGCTGGTCGTGATCGTCATGGCGGTCACCGCCTCCTATTTCCAGGACACGCTCCGCGCGGTGGCCGAGGGGTGGCTGACGCCCGGCGAGCTCGCCGATTCGGTGTCCGCGGGCGATGCGATCCGGGTCGTCGACGTCCACCATGACCTCGACTCCGGAAATCCCGTGCTCGTCCCCGCACGAAAAGGCGGTGGGGACGCGCTTTCCGGCGGTGAGACGCCGCCCGACTCGCTGGACGAGGAATGGCTGGCCGCGCACGGCGCGATCGACGTCGGCTCGTCCCGCTGGGAGATCACCATCGAGACCCGGCGGAACGAGGACGTGGAGATCGTGGACGTCCGGCCGGTGATGGCCGGCGGACGGTGCGGCCCGGCCCCGACGGGCGCGTACATCGAGAACCAGGCCGCCGGGGGGAGTGACAAGATCCCGCTCTACCTCGTGATCGACGGCCCGCGCCCGCGCCCGGTCTTCCAGCGGAACGAGGACGGGAGGCTCTCCCCCTTCTTCGTCGGGGCCAAGGCGCAGCGGCTGACCCTGGAGAAGGGCAGGAAGGAGACGCTCGCCATCATGGCGAGCATCGGGCCCCCGGACGAGTTCCCGGAGAAGGAGGGGCCGTACTGCCGATGGAGCGTGCGGGTCGACTACATCGCGGGCGGCGGGCGCCACCAGATGTCGATCACGGCGCCGGGGAACCGGTTGTTCGCGCTCACCGGCAGGCTCCCCGACGTCGCGCGCTACCAGGTGGTGTTCATGGACGGCCTGAACTGCCAGAGGTCGCACTACACGAGGGTGCCGGCGGCCAGGTACGCGAAGCTCCTCAAGGCGTCGTCGCCGCCGAAGTGCCCGTAGGCGCGGCCACCGCGTCAGCGGGCCGGCTCCTCCGGTAGGAGAACGCGACGGCCAGGCCGACGAGCCAGCCCCAGACGACGCCGAACCGCATCGCGAAGGGCAGGATCAGCGTCACCTGCGTCCCGAAACCGACGGCGTCGTAGTTCAGGCGGGACAGCGCGGCATGGAAGAGCCCGGTCAGCGCGCCGGTGAGAACGACGAGCGACCAGCCGAAAAGGAACGCGTCCAGGGTGCCGTGGCGTGCCCCCGTTTCCAGCCCGGAGACGACCTTCCACAGCAGCAGCCACAGCAGCACGAGGAAGACGAGCGCCACGGCGGTCGACACGGGCCAGCCTTCCGTGATGCCGGAGTAGTCCATCGGCTTCCGGCCGCCGCCGGGCGCGAGCCAGTCGTCGCCCGCGCTCGGCGGAGGCTCCGGCCGCAGCCTCGGATAGAGGGAGATGTCCGACAGTGCTCCGGGCAGCGAGAGCCTGTGACGGGCGTCGGCGGAGACGAATCTCGTGGCGCCGCCCAAGAACGCCAGGCACACCGCGGGGATGACGCCGACGGTGGCGACGTGGCGCGCTCGCCCTGGCAGGTCGCCCACGGCTCTCGCGGGCACATCGGGGGAGTCGCCGGGCCGTTTCGTCCCCCGCAGGCGGTACGCCAGGTAGAGGCCCGCCAGCGGGAGCCCGATCCACAGCGACATGCCGGCGCCCGCGAAGAGCGCGTCGGACGGCCAGAAGTGGTGGTCCGTCCGCAAGTCGATCTTTATCGCCAGGGGGATGTGCGCCGCGTCGCCGACGCCGCCGAGGACCACGATCGTGAGGGCCGCCACCTCGCCCGCCCCGAAGGCCAGCATCACGACGCTCGTCCACCGCAGGAGCGCCCCGGCGAGCCCCGTTCTCGCCGTGACGGAGCGTGCGACGAAGTAGACGAGCGCGACGGTCAGCAGGTGGACGCCGATGCGCAGCGGCCAGCTCCACGGGGCGAGGTGGGGGGCGACGGAGTCGTTCGGCGTCAGGGGTGCGAAGAAGGAGATGACCCTGAGGACGGGATCGTCTCCATAGCGAAAAGCGGTCAGCCGTACCGGGACGTGCGCGGACGTGTCCCACTGCGTGAACGATAGACACCCCGTGGCGCTGATCCCCGCCGCGGTGCTCCAGGAGCGTCTCATGCGGGCTCTCAGGCGAGGACGTGGGTGGTGAGGAGTTGCTCGAAGTCGGCCTCGAAGGCCTCGTAGCGGGCGCGCAGGTCGGGCCCCGGCCAGTCGGCGGGCAGCAGCGACGGGGGCAGGAGGGGGTCGTTCAGGAGGTGGCGCAGGACGGCCGCCGCGAAGGTGAAGCGCTCGGCGATCGCGGTCGCCCCGGCCAGGGCGGTGCGCAGGGCGTCGGCCTTGGCCGTCCAGGCGTCCAGGTCCCACAGCGAGGCGGCCAGGGCGGCGGGGTCCTGCTCCGGGCGGCCCGTGAGGAAGGTGCACTGGCGGACGACGGGCTCGGGGCGCGGGCGCGTCAGGTTCGCCGGGCGCAGCCAGGTGCCCTCCCGCAGCTCGGCGAGCCGCAGCGTCGACATGGCGTGGCGCAGCGCGGCGCGGTCGGCGGCGGGACGGCGCTCGGCGGTGATGACGGCGATCTCCCAGACGCCGTCCCACGGGCGGGTCGGGGGGAGGCGGGCCTCGTCCTGGCGGGCCTGGCGGGCGAGGAGGCGCTCGGTGAGGGCGTACGTGCCGCCGGACTGGACGAGGTCGCCGGCGGCGACCATCCGCGAGAGGGCCACCCGGATCGTCCCCTCCGCGATGCCGAACAGGTCGCCGACGCGGACGAGGTAGCGGGCCGGGAGGCGGGGCGGGTGGACGCCCAGCAGCGTGCTCAGGACGACGGACCGAGCGGTGAGCGGGCGAATCTCCAGGCTGTCCATGGCTGGTGGTGACCCTACCCGGGGGGGAGGGTGGCCTCGTCCTCAGATTACAGTCTTTCCGTCGCGTGATCCGTAAGTGTAATGTCGGACCATGGCGTCCTACCTCATCGAGTCCTTCGACCGGCTGCCCTTCGGGGACGCGGAGAAGGCGCGCCGCTACGCCACCGAGCGCTACCGGGGCGCGGCCGGCCGCAACTGGTACGACTGCGACCCCACGCTGCGGTTCCTCATGCGGCGGCACCTGGGCGACGGCTTTCCCTGGGCCGAGCCCCGGCTCAGGGAGATGGGCGCGCTGATGGGCGGGCCGATCGCCGAGCGGGCCGAGGAGACGGACCGCGACCCCCCGCGCCTGGAGAAGTACGACCGGTGGGGGCGCGACATCAGCGAGGTCGTCATGCCGCCCTCGTTCGAGGCGGCGCGCCGGGACATCGTGGCGACGTCGTTCACCCGGCCCGACTTCGTGGCCGAGGCAGAGCGCCGCGGCGTCGACCCCGCGCCGATGGGCGTGGCCTGGAGCTACCTGCTCGACCAGGCCGACATCGGCATGGCGTGCGCGCTCGGCACCGGCGGCGACATGGTCGTGGGGCTGACGGAGATGTTCGCGCCGGACGACGTCAAGGCGCGCGTGCGGGAGCTGTTCGCGGCCGGGGAGATGTCCGGCGAGGCCGCGCAGATGCTCACCGAGCGGTCGGGCGGCTCGGACCTCGGCGCGCTGGAGTCGACCGCGTCCAGGGACGGGGACGCCTGGCGCCTCAGCGGCTTCAAGTGGTTCGCCTCCAATGCGGGGGGCTCGGCGTTCGTGGTGCTGGCCAAGCCGGAGGGGGCCGTGGACGGGGTCCGCGGCATCGCGCCGTTCCTCGTCCTGCGGGAGCGGCGGGACGGGTCGCGCAACGGCGTCCGGATCCGGCGGCTCAAGGACAAGCTCGGCACGCGGTCGGTGGCGTCGGCCGAGATCGAGTTCACCGACGCGGAGGCGTTCCTGCTGGCCCCGGCGTCGAGCGCGGGCGAGGGCGGGGACGGCAGGGGCCTGGCCCGCATGATGGAGCTGACCAACGGCGCCCGCCTCGGGATCTCCATGATGGGCCTCGGCTGCGCGCGGCGGGCCCTCGTCGAGTCGCTCTGCTACACGCGGGCCCGCGAGGCGTTCGGCGCGCCGCTGGGCGCGCAGCCGCTCATGCGCCGCAAGCTCGCCGAACTGATCGTGGAGACCGAGGCCGTGCAGGCGCTCGTCTTCGACGGGTACCTGGGGCGTCCCCGGCTGCGCCTCGGGGCCACGCTCATCAAGCTGCGGGCCGCGCGGCTGGGCGTGACGGCCGCGAGCGACGCGATCGAGATCCACGGCGGGAACGGCTACATCGAGCAGTGGCCGGTCGCGCGGATCCTCCGGGACGCGCAGGTCAACCCCATCTGGGAGGGCGGCGACAACATCCTGTGCCTGGACGTCCGCCGCGCCGTCGAGCGGCAGGACGCGCACGAGCCCTTCCTCGAACGGCTCGACCAGGCCGTCGAGCGGGCGCCCGGCGGGGACGACGAGACCGCCGCGCTGGTCGGGCAGAGCATCGGGCATCTCCGCGAGGCCGTAGAGAAGTGGCGCGGGCTCGACAGGACCGTGGCCGAGGCCCGGCTCTACCCGCTCGCCCAGTACATGGCCGACGTGTACGCGGCGGCGCTGCTGCTGGAGCAGGCCGGCTGGGAGCGCGCCGATTCCGGCGAGGACCGCAAGGCGCTGGTCGCGCGCCTCTACGCTCGGAGCCACCTCGCCGACCCCGGTCCGCTGCGGGGCATCGACGACCCGGCGGACGACCTCGAACGCTTCGAGGACCTGGCGGACGGCGCGTTCACCGGCGACTAGGAGGCCCGCGTGGCGGTACGGATCGAGCGGGACGGCCCGGTGACCACGGTGGTGATGTCCCGCCCGGCGACGCGCAACGCCGTGGACGGCCCGGCGGCGCGCGAGCTGGCAGCCGCGTTCCGCGAGTTCGACGCGGACGGCGGCGCGAGCGTCGCCGTCCTGTGGGGCGAGGGCGGGACGTTCTGCTCCGGCGCCGACCTCACCTCGGTCGGCACCGCGCGCGGCCCGCGCCTCGACCCGCCCCCGGCCGACGGGCCGCTCGGCTGCACGCGGATGCGCCTGTCGAAGCCGGTCATCGCGGCGGTCGCGGGCCACGCCGTCGCCGGGGGCCTGGAGCTGGCGCTGTGGTGCGACCTGCGTGTCGCGGAGGAGACGGCCACGTTCGGGGTCTACTGCCGGCGGTGGGGCGTCCCGCTGGTCGACGGCGGCACGGTCCGGCTCCCGCGGCTGATCGGCGCGAGCCGCGCCATGGACCTGATCCTCACCGGACGGCCCGTGGACGGGCGGGAGGCGTTCGAGATCGGCCTCGCCAACCGCCTCGTCCCGCTGGGGAGGGCGCGGGAGGCGGCCGAGGAGCTGGCGGCGGAGCTGGCCAGGTTCCCGCAGACCTGCCTGCGGGGCGACCGGCTGTCGATGCTGGAGGCCGAGGGCCTCGCCGAGGACGAGGCGATCGCCGCCGAGTACGGGCACGGCCTCGGCTCCATGGAAGACGCGGTCAAGGGGGCCGGGCGGTTCGCGGACGGCCGCGGACGGCACGGCGACTTCACCGACATCTGAGCCCGGCGGGGGCCGCCCGCGCCCCGCCGACGTCACCTGGGGGTCGTTGACCGAACTCGATTCGGGACCGTAGGTTCCTGAGGGGCGGCCGCCGTGACCGAGGAGAGCGAAAGCGATGACGCTGACCGTGGAGGAGGCGGGCCTGGCGCTCGCCGACCCGAAGGCCTACGCCGACGACCGGCGGTTCCACGACTCCCTCGCGCTGCTGCGCCGCGAGTCCCCGGTGCACCGGGTGGAGGCCCCCGGCTACACGCCCTTCTGGGGGATCACCAGGCACGAGGACGTCCTGGAGATCGAGCGCAACCACCAGCTCTTCCGCAACGCGCCGCGCCCGGTGCTCGGCACCGCCGAGTTCGACGCGCTGAACCGGCAGCGCGTGGAGCAGGGCGTCGCGCTGCGCACCCTCGTCCACATGGACGACCCCGACCACCGGGTCGTCCGGGCGATCGGCGCGGACTGGTTCCGGCCGCGCGCGATGCGGGCCCTGGAGCCGCGCGTCCGCGAGCTGGCCAAGCGGTACGTCGACCGGATGGTCGACCTCGGCGGCGAGTGCGACTTCGCCCGGGAGGTCGCCGTCCACTTCCCGCTGTACGTGATCCTCTCGCTGCTCGGCCTGCCGGAGAGCGACTTCGACCGCATGCTGAAGCTCACGCAGGAGCTGTTCGGCGGCGATGACGACGAGTTCCAGCGGGGCACCACGAACGAGGAGAAGCTCCAGGTCCTGCTGGACTTCTTCGCCTACTTCCAGGCCCTGACGGAGGAGCGCCGCAGGCGTCCGACCGACGACCTCGCCTCCGCCATCGCGAACGCGCGCATCGACGGCGAGCCGCTGAACGACTTCGACACCGCCTCCTACTACGTGATCGTCGCGACGGCCGGGCACGACACCACCAGCGCGACGATCGCCGGCGGCCTGCACGCGCTCGTCGAGCACCCCGGCGAGATCGAGCGGCTCCGCGAGAAGCCGGAGCTCATGCCGCTCGCCGTGGACGAGATGATCCGCTGGGTCACGCCGGTCAAGGAGTTCATGCGCACCGCCACCGAGGACTACGACCTGCGCGGCGTCACGATCCGCGAGGGCGAGGCGGTGCTGCTGTCCTACCCGTCCGCGAACCGGGACGAGGAGGTCTTCGACGACCCGTTCCGCTTCGACGTCGGGCGCGACCCGAACCGGCACCTGGCGTTCGGCTTCGGCGTCCACTACTGCCTGGGCGCGGCGCTGGCCCGCATCGAGGTCCGCGCCTTCTTCGAGGAACTGCTGCCCCGCCTCGGCTCGATCGAGCTCGCCGGGGAGCCGGAGAGCATCGCCACCACCTTCGTCGGCGGCCTCAAGCGCCTCCCCATCCGCTACACCCTCGCCTAAGGAACCCCCGGTGCAGATCGAAGCCGCGGTGCTGCGCGCCGCAGACGTCCCCTACGCCATCGAGGCGCTCGACCTCACCGACCCCGGGCCCGGCGAGGTCCTCGTCAAGATCGCGGGCGTCGGGATGTGCCACACCGACCTGCTCGGCCGCATTCCCGGAGACCTCGTCGCGAAGCCGGTCGTCCTCGGGCACGAGGGCTCCGGCGTGGTCGAGGCGGTCGGACCCGGCGTCACCGGCCTCACCGCCGGCGACCACGTGGTCATGTCGTTCGACTCGTGCGGGACGTGCGCCGATTGCCGCGCCGCCAAGCCCGGCGCCTGCCCGCAGATGACCGCGCTCAACATGCTCGCGATGCCGCTGGACGGGACGCCCCGCGCGACCGGTCCCGGCGGCGAGCCCGTCCACACGCGCTGGTTCGGGCAGTCGTCGTTCGCGAGCCACGCCCTCGGGACCGCGCGCAACGTCGTCCCGGTCGGCGGGGACGTCCCCCTCGACATGCTCGGGCCGCTCGGCTGCGGAGTGCAGACCGGCGCCGCCTCCGTGCTGATCTCGCTTGGCGTTCGCGCGGGCGACAGCGTCGCCGTCTTCGGCGCGGGCGCGGTCGGGCTGGCCGCCGTGATGGCCGCGCGGATCGCGGGCGCATCCACGATCGTCGCCGTCGACCTGCACGCGTCCCGGCTCGACCTGGCCCGCGAGCTCGGCGCCACCCACGTCCTGAACGGGGCGGACGACGACATCGCCGGGCAGATCCGGGCGATCTCCGGCGGCGAGGGCGTGCAGTACGCGCTCGACTCCACCGCGGTCCCCGAGGTCGTCTCGACGGCGGTCGCCTCGCTGCGCACCACCGGCGTCTGCGGCCTGGTCGGCGTCGGCGCCGCCGAGTACCGGCTGGACGCGAACCTCCTGCTCATGGGGCGGACGGTCAAGGGCATCATCGAGGGCGACGCCGTCCCCCACACGTTCATCCCGCGGATGATCGAGATGTGGCGGCAGGGCCGGTTCCCGTTCGACCGGCTGGTCACGACCTACCCGCTCGCCCAGATCAACGAGGCGGAGGCCGACGCGACGTCCGGCAAGGTCGTCAAGCCCGTCCTCATCCCGTGAGCCCCGTCCCGGGGTCCTCGAAGTACGCGGCGCTCCCGGCGTCCGCCGGGTAGTACGACTCGACGGCGACCTCGTCCAGCGTGATGTCCATGGGCGTGCCGAACGTGGTGATGGTGGAGAACATCCGCAGTTCCCGCCCCCCGGCGCGGACGATCATCTGGATCATGACGTCGGCGCCGGACGGCGCCTCCTCGGCGCCGGGCTCCAGCAGTTCCTCGTAGAGCGCGGCGAGCCCGGGGTCGGGGGCGGCGGCGAGCTGGCGCCCGACCCGGGCGCGGAACACCGCGCGCACGTCGGCCAGGTTGACGACCAGGCGGGCGAGCCCGCGCGGGTCCAGGCCGAGCCGCAGCAGGTTGACCGGCGGCCGGAGCAGCTCGGGGTCGACCTCGGCGAGGAACGGCTCGACGGCGCGGTTGGTCATGACGATGTCCCAGCGGCGGTCGAACGCCAGCGCCGGGTACGGCTCGTGCGCCCGGAGCACCCGCTCGACCGCCCCGCGGGCGGCGGACAGCGCGTCGTCGTCGAGCGGCCGTTCGGCATAGCGGGGCGCGAAGCCGGCCGCGAGCAGCAGCCGGTTGCGGTCGCGCAGCGGCACGTCGAGCCGCTCCGCGAGCCGCAGCACCATGGCGGCGCTCGGACGGGACTTCCCCGTCTCGACGAGGCTGACGTGCCGGGCCGAGACGTCGGCGGCGATCGCGAGGTCGAGCTGGCTGAGCCGCCGGCGATGCCGCCACTGCCGCAGGAGCCCCCCGATCGTGTCCATGGGCGTCGAGCGTACTCAGCGCGCGCGGCGAGACGCCATGAAACGGGACTTCATCGACAGCCGGCCGCGACCGCGGAAACACTGCGTCCATGACCAACAAGGACATCGTTCGGGGCGCCCTGTCGGAACTGATCGCCACGGGGAGCGCCGACGGGCTCCGGCCCCTGCTCAGCGACGGCTTCGTGCACCACCGGCCGGACGGGACCTCCTCGACCAGGACCGAATGGCTCGCCGCCGTGGAGGCGGCGCTCACCCCGCTCGCCGGCATGCAGGTCGAGATCCTCCACCTGCTGGCCGACGGCGACCACGTGGTGCTGCACACGCGGCGGCGGCTCCCGGACGGGCCGCAGATCGCGGTCGTCGACGTCTGGCGGGTCGACGACGGGCTGCTCGCCGAGGCGTGGGAGATCATCGAGCCGGCGGCACAGGCGGCCGCCAACCTCACCTGGTGGGCCCCCGCTCCCGCCTGACCCGTCCCGCCCGGCCTAGATCATGACCCGGCCTAGATCATGACCGAGTACACCTAGACGACCCGGTGGAGGAGGCCGTCGCCGCGCGCGAGGCGGCGGCAGTTCTCCGCCGCGACCGCGAAGTAGCGGTCCCACGTCTCGCCCGTCAGCCACGCCACATGCGGCATCACGACCACGTTGCCGAGCTCCAGAAGCGGATTCCCCGCCTCGACGGGCTCCTTCTCGAAGACGTCCAGCCCGGCGCCGCCGAGACGCCCCGACGCCAGCGCCGCCACCAGCGCCGCCTCGTCGATCACCGCGCCGCGCGCCGTGTTCACCACGATCGCGCCCTCCGGCAGCAGCGCGAGCCGCCCGGCGTCCAGCAGGTGACGGGTCTCGTCCGTCAGCGGGACGTGCACCGACACGACGTCGGCGGTGCGCAGCAGCTCGTCCAGCTCCCGCCAGGCCGGATCGTCGCGCCGGGGCCGCCGGGTCGTGTAGAGGACGGTCGCCCCGATCGCCTCCAGCATCCCGCGCAGCAGGGTCGCGATCTCCCCGCCGCCGAGGAGCCCGACCGTCCGCCCGGCCAGCTCGCCGCCCACGAGGGACCGGTCGGCGGGCCACCCCTCGCCGCGCCGCGTCCGCGCGTCGAACGGCACGACCCGCCGCAGCGCCGCCAGCATCAGCAGCAGCGACGTCTCCGCGACGGCCTGCGCGTTGCGGCCCGGCATGTTCGCGACCGCGACACCGCGCTCGGCCGCGGCGTCCAGGTCGATGGTGTTCACGCCCGTACCGAGCTTCTGGATCAGCTTCAGCCGCGGCGCCCGGTCCATGTCGGCGGCCGTCACCGGGCGCAGCACGTGCCAGAGCACCTCGGTCTCCGGCAGCAGCTCGGCGAACCGCGCGTCGTCCTGCTCCGAGCAGCTCACGATGTCGAGACCGGACTCCACGTGATCCATGTCGTAGTGCAGCAGCACCCGCATGCCGCCTCCCCTCCCTCGCCGCGACCCCGGCGTCACCATCCGGAGTCCCCCGCGATTATCGTGCGGAGCATGACCAGGAGTGGGACCGAGGTGAGCGCCGTGCGGACGGAACTGCCGATCGTCCAGGCGCCGATGGCGGGCGGGCCGTCGACGCCGGAGCTGGCCGCCGCCGTCTCGAACGCGGGCGGCCTCGGCTTCCTCGCCGCCGGCTACAGGACGACCGAGGCCATGCGCGCCGACATCGCCGCCACGCGCGAGCTGACGTCCCGCCCGTTCGGGATGAACGTCTTCATGCCGTCGCTGGACGACGTCGACCCGGCCGCCGTCGCCGCGTACCGCGACCTCCTCGCCCCCGAGGCCGCCCGCCTCGGCGTGGAGCCCGGCACCCCGGGCCCCCGCGACGACGCCTACGACGCGAAGATCGCCGACCTGGTGTCCGATCCGCCCGCGGTCGTCAGCTTCACGTTCGGCTGCCCGGCCCCGGACGTCATCCGGGCCCTGCGGGACCGCGGCGCCGCCGTCGTCGTCACCGTGACCACCGTGGACGAGGCCCGCCAGGCGTCCGGCGCCGACGCGCTCTGCCTCCAGGGCCTGGAGGCCGGGGGCCACCGCGGCTCGTTCACCAACATCCTCGACGACCCGCTGCCGCTGCGCGCGCTGCTCTCGGCCGTCCACAAGATCACTCGGCAGCCCCTCATCGCCGCCGGGGGCCTGGCCACCGCCGCCGACGTCGCCGGGATGCTCTCCCTCGGCGCCGTCGCCGCCCAGCTCGGGACGGCGTTCCTGCGCTGCCCGGAGAGCGGCGCCAGCGCCGTCCACAAGGCCGCCCTGGCCGACCCCCGCCACACCTCGACCGCGATGACCAGGGCGTTCAGCGGACGTCCCGCGCGCGGCCTGATCAACCGCTTCCTCACCGAGCACACGGCGGACGCCCCCGCCGCCTACCCGGACGTCCACTACGTGACGGCGCCCCTGCGCCGTGCGTCCGCCGCCCAGGGCGACCCGGAGGGCGTCAACCTCTGGGCAGGCGAGTCCTTCGACAAGACCACCGAGACCCCGGCCGCCGCCCTGGTGGCCGCCCTCGCCCCCGCCTGAGACGGGCTCGCCGCGCGGGGCGTCCGCCGGAAATCCAAGTGCCGGACGTCCGAATCCATGGCACGCTCAAGCGACGCCGCAGCCTCCCCGAGGAGCCCCTCGATGAAGGATCTCGAAGCGCGCATGCGCGCCCGCGAGTGGTTCCACTCCCTGACCCTTCTCCCCGGCGCCTGGGCCGTCGTCCGCGTGGACGGCCGGTCCTTCTCCCGCTTCACCGAGGCCAACTTCGACAAGCCGTTCGACCCGCGCTTCCGCGACCTCATGGTCGGCGCCGCGACGACCCTGCTCACCGAGCTCGGCGGACGGTACGCCTACACCGAGAGCGACGAGATCTCCGTCGTCCTCGACCCGTCCTTCGACCTGTTCGGCCGCGAGGTGGAGAAGCTCGTGTCGCTGTCGGCGGGCATCGCCACCGCCGCCTTCACCCACGCCGCCGGGCAGCCCGCCGTCTTCGACGGCCGCGTCTGGATGGGCACCTGCCTCGACGACGTGATCGGCTACCTGCTCTGGCGCCGGGCCGACGCGGCGCGCTGCGCGCTGAACACCTGGTGCTACTGGACGCTCCGCAAGGAGGGGCTGTCCGCGCGGCGGGCCGGCCGCGAGATGGAGCGGACGCCCGCCGGCGAGAAGAAGAAGCTGCTCCTCTCGCACGGCGTGAACTTCAGCGCGGTCCCGGCCTGGCAGCGCCACGGCATCGGCCTCTGGTGGGAGACGTACGAGAAGACGGGCCACGACCCGATCCGCGACACGTACGTGACCGCCACCCGCCGCCGGATCCGCGCCGAACACGACCTCCCCCTGGACGACGCCTACCGCGACCTCCTCGGAGGGGTCTTGCGGCCGACCGCCTGACTACACCTCGGCGCCCCAGTCCCACAGGGCCTGGAGCACCGGCCCCAGGCGGCGGCCCCGCGGGGTGAGCGCGTAGTGCGTGCGCGGCGGCCAGCCCGCCCTTCTCTCCCGTTCGAGGACGCCCGCCTGGACGAGGTGGGCCAGCCGATCGGCGAGCACCTTGTCGGACAGGTCCGGAAGGGACTGCCGCAGCTCGCTGTAGGAGCGGTCGCCCCGCAGGAGCTCGCGGATCACCAGCGTGGTCCAGCGCCCGCGCAGCGCGCCGAGGGCGATCTCCACCGGGCAGGACGGGGTGGGCCGCGCCGCGTCCGCGCGCGGATCGTCGGGCAGCCCCGGGCGGCTGACCGTTTGGTGAGTCACGAGGGCGCCTCCTAGCGTTTCGCGTCCCGGCCCTGTCTACCGGAAGGACGCCTGATGCGCCCCTTGGCCGAACGCCCCGAGGACGTCCCGCACGTGTTCGCCGACCGCTTCAACAGCGGCGACCCGGCGGCGGTCGCCGAGGTGTACGAGGACGGGGCGGTGTTCGTCCCCGAACCGGGCGGCCCGCTCACCGGCGCCGACGCCCGCGCCGCCAACGCCCGCTTCGTGGCCCTCGGCCTGCCGATCAAGGTCGCCCCCCGCCACGTCTACACCGCCGGCGACCACGCCCTGCTGATCGTCGACTGGGTGATCGAGGGCCCCGCGGACGAGGGCCCGGTCCGCATCGAGGGCACCGCGACCGACGTCGCCCGCCGGGGCCCGGACGGCCGCTGGCGCTACACCGTCGACAACCCCTTCGGCACGGCCGCCGCCGGCGGGCAGCCGACGTGACCAGCGCAGATGTGCGGCGCGGGCGTCCCTGGGAAAAATCTGGGAAGGTCGGGCCGGGCCGTGTCGATCGCGCCGTCCGCCGTTCGACCTAGGGATGAGAGAGGGCCCCGGCGGAGGGGCCCGGACAGGGAGACACCGGACATGAAGTACATGCTGATCATGCGGGCGACCGACGAGGCCTACGCGGGCATGGCGGACACGGACCCCGCCGAGATGATCGAGACCGTGGGCCGGTTCAACCAGGAGCTGATCCAGGCGGGCGTGCTGCTCGCCGCGGAGGGCCTCGACGACCCGTCCGAGGGCGTGGTCGTCGACCACTCCTCCGAGCCGCCCGCGGTCACCGACGGCCCCTACGGCGAGACGAAGGAGCTGTTCGGCGGGTTCTACCTCCTCGACGTGGCCTCGAAGGAGGAGGCCGTCGAGTGGGCGAAGCGGGCGCCGGCCGGCGCCGGCTTCAAGACCGAGATCCGCCGCGTCTCGACCATCGACGAGTTCCCGCAGGACAACGAGTGGATCGAGAAGGAGCGGGCCTGGCGCGAGGCCACCGGCCAGCTGTGACGGGCGACCCCACCGGCCGCGAGGCCGTCGCCGCCGTCTGGCGGATCGAGTCGGCGCGGATCGTCGGCGCCCTCGCCCGCTACACCGGCGACTTCGCGCTGGCCGAGGACCTCGCCCAGGAGGCGCTGGCCGAGGCGCTCGTGACATGGCCGCGCGACGGCGTCCCCGGCAGGCCGTCGGGGTGGCTGCTCACCGTGGGGCGGCGGCGCGCGATCGACGCGTTCCGCCGCCGCTCCGCCCTCGACGACCGGTACGCCGCCCTCGCCCACGACCTGGACGAGGGCGGCGCCGCCACCGGACGCCCGCCCGGGAAGGCCGACGACGTGCTCTGGGACCCCGACCGGATCGACGACGACGTGCTCGCGCTCATGTTCGTCTCGTGCCATCCCGTCCTGTCGCGGGAGGCGCGGATCGCGCTGACGCTCCGCGTGGTCGGCGGCCTGACCAGCGACGAGATCGCCCGCGCCTTCCTCGTCCCGACCGCCACCGTCCAGGCCCGGATCACCCGCGCGAAGAAGACCCTCGGCGCGGCCCGGGTGCCGTTCGGGGTGCCGTCGGCAGAGGAGCGGGCCGTGCGCCTCCCGTCCGTCCTCAACGTCGTCTACCTGATCTTCACGGAGGGGTCCACGGCCAGCTCGGGCGGCGAGCTGATCCGGTTCGACCTCGCGGGCGAGGCGCGGCGCCTGGCCCGCGTCCTGGCCCGGCTGGTGCCGGACGAGCCGGAGGTCCACGGCCTGCTGGCGCTGCTGGAGCTGACCGCCGCGCGCTTCCCCGCCCGCACCGCCCCGGACGGCGAGCCGGTGCTGCTGGAGCACCAGGACCGCACCCGCTGGGACGGCGCCGCGATCCGCCGGGGACGCGCCGCCCTGTCCCGCGCCGGGAAGGCGGGCCGGGGCCTCGGCCCCTACGGCATCCAGGCGGCGATCGCCGAATGCCACGCCCAGGCCCCCTCGGTCGCCGAGACCGACTGGGACCGCGTCGTCCTCCTCTACGAGGCGCTGGGCCGCCTGGCGCCCTCCCCGGTCGTCGACCTCAACAGGGCCGTGGCGGTCTCCATGGCGAAGGGACCGGCCGCCGCCCTCCCCATCGTGGACGGCCTCGCCGCCTCGGGCGCCCTGGCGAACTCCCATCTCCTCCCGAGCGTCCGAGGTGAACTCCTCACCCGCCTGGGCCGCCCCGAAGAGGCACGCACCGAACTGGAACGAGCCGTCGAACTGGCGTCCAACGACCGCGAACGCGCCCTCCTCCGCCACAAACTCACCGCCCTCCCCTGAAGGAGGACGTGGCGGGATAATCGGGCCATGCGGTTCGGGATCCTGGGGGAGACCCGGGCGTGGCGGGACGACGGCGGCGAGGTCGCGCTCGGCGGGCCTCGCCGGCGCGCGGTGCTGGCGACGCTGCTCGCCCGGCCGGGGGACGTCGTGCCGGTCGGACGGCTGGCGGAGGCGAACGGCGGCGGCGCGGACCACGCCCTCCACTCCCAGGTGTCGCGGCTGCGCTCGGCGCTGGGCCCCGTGATCGAGCGCACCGTCGGCGGCTACCGGATCCTGGTCCGCCCGGAGGACCTGGACGCCTGCCGTTTCGAGCGTCTGGCCGACGAGGGACGGGCCGCGCTGCGGCGCGGGGACCCGGCCCTGGCGGCGGACCTCCTGGGGGAGGCCCTCGACCTCTGGCGGGGCCCGCGCTCGCGGACCTGGAGGGCGGCGCGGGCATCCGGCTCGACGAGCGGCGCCTCGCGGCCGTCGAGGACCGGATCGAGGCGGGCCTGCGGCTCGGAGCGCACCGGGAGGCCGTCCCCGAGCTGCGCGAGCTGACCGGACGGCACCCGCTGCGAGAGCGCCTCGCCGCCCTGCTGATCACGGCCCTGCGGGAGGACGGCCGCCGGGCCGAGGCGCTCGCGGTGTTCGAGGAGACGCGCCGCCGCCTCGCCGACGAGCTGGGCGCCGACCCCTCCCCGGAACTGGCCGCCCTGCACGCGAGCCTGCTGCGCGGCGCCGCCCCGCGCCCCGTCGCACCGCCCGCGCCGCTGACGGCGCTCATCGGCCGCGACGCCGACGTCGCCGCGATCACGCAACTCCTCGCCGCGTCCCGCCTCGTGACCCTGACCGGCCCCGGCGGGGTCGGGAAGACCCGGCTGGCCGTCGAGGTCGCGGGCCGCGCGGCGGGGGAGGTGTGCTTCGCCGGGCTGGCGCCCCTGCGCGACGGGGCCGTCCTGCCGCAGGCCCTCCTCGCCGCGCTCGGCCTGCGGGAGAGCAGGCTGGGCGGTTCGGCGGCCGAGCGGCTCACGGCCGCGCTGTCCGGGCGGCGCCTCCTGCTCGTCCTCGACAACTGCGAGCATCTCGTCGGCGAGGCCGCCGCCCGGCTGTTCACCGCCAGGGCGACCGCCGCGCGGCGCGACGCACCGCCCGGCCCCGGCGCCGTCCGGCGGATCTGCGACGCCCTCGACAACCTCCCCCTCGCGATCGAGCTGGCCGCCGCACGGCTGCGCACCCTGGACGCCGCCGACCTCGCCTCCCGGCTGGACGACCGGCTCGGCATCCCCACCCGGGGCGACCGCACCGCGGACGAACGGCACCGCACCCTGCGCGCCGTCGTCGCGTGGAGCTGGGAGCTGCTGGACGCCGACGAGCGCCGGGCCGCCGAACGCTTCACCGTCTTCGCGGGCGGCGCCACGGTCGCCTCCGCGCGCCGCCTCTGCGGTTCCGATGCGCTGGAGTCGCTCGTGGACAAGTCCCTGCTGGAGCTGTCCGGCGGCCGGTACCGGATGCTGGAGACGGTCCGCGCGTACGGGGCCGAGCGCCTGGCCGCGTCGGACGAGGTGCACGCGGTCCACGCGCAGCACTACCTGGCGCTGGCGCAGCGCGCCGATCCGCACCTGAGACGGGCCGAGCAACTGCGATGGCTGCCCGTCCTCGCCGCCGAGCACGACAACCTGCTGGCCGCCCTGGGATGGGCGGTCGAGTCACGCGACATCGGAACCGGTCTCCGGCTGATCGCCGCCATGGCCGACTACCTGTGGATCCGAGGCCTGGCCGGCTCGGTGGCGACTCGGGCGGCGTCCCTCCTCGACCTGATCGGGGAGGCCCCACCCGACGGGCTCGCCGAAGAGTACGTGGCGTGCGTGCTCCTGGCCGACACGTGGCAGCACCACCGCGCCACGGCCGAAGCGCTGCTGCCGCGGACACCGCGCCGCTACCCGTTCGTCCCGTTCCAGTGGCTCATGCGGAACGTGAACGGCCCGGGAGCAAGGGCCGCGTACGCGCACGTCGCCGCCGACCGCGACGGCCCGGACCCCTGGGCCCGCGCCGCCGCCCGGTTCGTCGCGGGCTTCCCCGCTCTGGCCGACGGCGGCGAGGCGTCGGCCGAAGGGGAGTTCGGCGCGTCCCTCCAGGGATTCCGCGCGGTCGGCGACCGCTGGGGCGCCGCCCTGGCCCTCGACGCGCTCGCCGGACTGGCACACCGCCGGGGCGACCACGCGCGCGCGATCGAGTTGACGGACGAGGCGCTCGCCCTCACCGAGCGGCTCGGCGCCCTGGAGGACAGCGCCGACCTGCTCGTCAACCGGGGCGACTACCGCGTCCGCGCCGACGCCCCCGCCGCCCGTGCCGACTACGAACGCGCGGCCGGGCTCGCCGCCCGCGCGGGCAGCCCCACCTACCTGGCGGCGGCCCTGCGCGGCCTCGGAGACATCGCGTTCCGCGCCGGGGACCACGCCGAGGCGGAGCGGCTGTACGGCGACGCCCTCGGCCGCTTCGACCCGCACTGGGTGAAGAGCGTCGGGAACCGGGTCGGCGCGCTGATCGGCCTCGGCCGGGTCGCCGCCGCGCGCGGCGACCACGAGACGGCGAGGACGCACCACCGGAACGCCGTCGAGTCGGCGGCCCTGGCGGGCGCCTTCCCCGAGGCCGCCCGAGGCGTCGTAGCCCTGGCCGCCCTCCCCGCCGGAGACCCCGCGGAGCCGGCCCGCCTCCGAGCCGCCGCCGCGGCCCTGCGGGACGCCTCCTCAGAACCGGGCAGGCTTGACGCCCTCCGCCTGGCCGGCCTCCCCGAACGGGTGATCACAGCGGTGAGCGCGCGGTGAGCGTCCGGTGAGCGCGCCCCGCCACGCTCGTCCGCATGAACATCCTGATCTCCGGCGCGTCCATCGCCGGGCCCGCGCTCGCGTACTGGCTGACCCGCCACGGCTTCACGACCACCGTCGTGGAGAAGGCGCCGAGCCTGCGGGACGGCGGGCACGCGGTCGACTTCCGCGGTGAGGCCCACCTGACCGTCCTGCGCCGGATGGGTCTCCTGGACGAGATCGAGCGGGCCCGCACCGGCATGGGCGCGATGGCGTACGTGAACGCTGACGGCAAGGTGCGGGCGCGGATGCCCGCCGACCTGTTCGCCGGGGACGTGGAGATCCTCCGCGGCGACCTGGCCCGCATCCTCCACGACGCCACCGAGGAGAGCACCGAGTACGTCTTCGGAGACTCCATCGCGTCCCTCGCCGAGGACGGCGACGGCGTGCAGGTCGCCTTCGAACGCTCCGCACCGCGCCGGTTCGACCTCGTCGTCGGCGCCGACGGGCTGCACTCCACCGTCCGCCGCCTGGCGTTCGGCCCCGAGGAGCGGTTCGTCCGGCACCTCGGCGTCCACTGCGCGATCTTCACGACCCCCAACCACCTGGGCCTCGACCACACCGCGCACGCCTTCCGCACCGGCGGCAGGCTCGTCGCGGTGTACAGCGCGCGGCACAACACCGAGGCCAGGGCCGTCTTCTACTTCGGCTCCCCGCCGCTCGACCTCGACCGCCACGACACGGCGGGACAGCAGAAGATCCTCGCCGAACGGTTCGCCGGCAACGGCTGGGAGAGCGACCGGCTGCTCGCCGAGATGCCGCACGCCCGGGACTTCTACTTCGACTCGGTCGGCCAGGTCCGCATGGACGCCTGGTCGAGCGGCCGCGTCGCGCTCCTCGGCGACGCGGCCTGGAGCCCGTCCTCCCTGTCCGGCCTGGGCACGGGCCTCGCGGTCGTCGGCGCCTACGTCCTGGCCGGGGAACTGGCCGCCGCACGGGGCGACCACCGCGTCGCCTTCCCCCGCTACGAGAGCGCCCTACGGGACTACGTCGCGAAATGCCAGAAGATGGGGGACGGCGTCGTCAAACTGATGGTCCCGAAGAACCGCGCCGCCGTGGCGCTGCTCGACCGATACTACGCCCTGATCCCTTACCTGCCCGGCAGGACGATGGTCGCCAAAATGGCCCGACGAACGGCCGAGTCAATCAGTCTCACCGACTACTGAGGCGCGGTCTCGCCACTCCCGGCAACCCGAACGCGATCCACGGTCGCAGTACCGGAGACCGGTCAGAAGAGGCCGGGCATGTAAGGGGCGCCATTCACGCGGACTCCGCGGGCCACGGCCGCCGCCCTTGCCGCACCACGCGGATGCCCGGCCTGCCCGGCCCTGCGGAAATACTCCTCGGCCCCCGCCATGTCGTCTTTGTGCTCGCGGCGTACGCCGAGGTTGAACAGGGAGTCCGGGTCGCCCGCGGCCGCCCCCTTCTCCCACCACTCATCGGCCTCTTCGCGTCGGCCCTGGGACCAGAGATGGTTGGCGAGGGCACTGAGCGCACGACCATCGCCCTTCTCGGCGGCGCGCCGCAGCCATTCCTCGGATTCCTCCGCCCGCCCCATCTCACCGAGTGCCAGGCCAAGATTGGTGATCGAATCGGTCTGCCCCGCCTCGGCCGCGATACGGAACTGCTCGGCGGCCCCTTGCACGTCCCGGCGGCGGATGAGCAGCAGCCCGAGATTGCGCCGAGCGTCGACCTCACCCGCCTCGGCCGCCTTGCGGTACCAGCGCTCGGCCTCCTGCGCCCGCCCCTGCTCCCGGAGCGCCTCCGCCTCCTGGAACTCGGCCTCTCCACTACCCGTCTCCACGCCGTCCCCTTCCGTGATCATCACGATCGGACCGCCCCGGCCCCGGAACGGTTCCCTCCGGTTCTTGACGATCTCGTCGGCCTGTCCGAAAACCCGCACCCTAATAGGTGGAGGTATTCGGAGAGGCCGCTCAAGATCATTCTCTTCGCGGCGGCATTTGCGCCCTCTCCAGAACGGCGGACGGTTTCAGCAGTGGCGAAAGGAAAAGCGTTGCCACTAAGCAAACAAGAACGGGGAAAACCATGGATCCGGCATGCGAGGTCTTGCGCATCCGAGGAAACGTTCCTCTCTACAAGGGAGGCGACGTGCGTTCCGTCATCCGAACGGATGGTGGACGTGAAGGTTGGGACGCTCTTATGGAGTGCCCCGAGCGTGCTGTCGTGCTGTGGGACCTCAACGGGGCGACCTTGGAGCTCGCCCCCCTCGAAGGAATGCCGCAGCTCGACTCCGACGTTCGTCGGTTGCTCCCCCAAGTGGGGGGACGGTACGCCGTCAACGGGATCTTGACGGGCTGGGCGTACGGCCAGGTCAGCGAAATCGGCCTGGCCGTCCCCAACTGTCATGTCTGGGGGCAGTTCGCCTGCGAGCACTGGGACTGGGAGACGCAGACCCGCCGCGAGCTGGTGCCGCCCTCGTCCGGGCTGAGTACGGCCCACGAAAAACTGCACGGGGTGGTGAAGGACCTCCGTCTGGACACCGAGTGCATATACGCCAAATCCCATTCGCTCGCCTTCCGCTTCCCGGTGGACACCGACGAGAAGGTGGTCGAGCGGCTGGCGTTCAAGCCCTCCGTGGTCATGGATGTGGGCGACGCGCCCGACAGGGTGATCATGGACGAGCTCGACCGGATGCGCCGCGAGGACGGCATCCCGACCTTCAAGGTGGGCGTCCGCAACCTGCGGGAAGGGGTCGACCTGTTCCTGCCCAGCCCGCCTCGGGGCGTCCTTCCGTTCATGCGAGCGCTGAGGGACGCTCCCGTCCGATAGCGCCGGCTCCGTAGTCGATCCGACTGCGGGACCGTCGCCCCACCCAGTGGCCCCCGGGACATCCCGGGGGCCACGTACCCACCCTCCCGGAACCCGTCGGCCCTGCCGCGTCGGGGAACGTCTCCGCGGCGATGCGGACGGCCTTCATCGGCTGCCGCGCAGGCGCAGGATGTAGGTCGCTGTGAGTGCGACGGCGCGGTCTTCGTCTTGTGACAGGTCTGCGAGGGCCCGGGACGCCGTGGTGCCCGGGATGTCCGCGAGGGCCTGGGGCAGCCGTCGACGGGCGGATGAACCAACGGTGCCTTGGGCGAGGCGGTCGATGAGCGCGGTGGCGATCTCGTCCGCCAGGGCGGGACGGCTCGCCAGGGCGGCCAGTGCGTCGGCCGCGTCGACGTCGTTCGCCTCTTCGGCGACCATGTCGATCAGTGTCGGGACGGCGTCCTCCACGCTCCGTGCTCCGAGCGCGAGAGCCGCACTCCTGCGAACCGCGATGTCAGGGCTCGTGAGGACGTCCCGCAGCAGCGCGGTCGCCCTTTCGCCCGGGATCTCGGCGATCGACTGGACGGCCCGTCTCCGCACCTCGGCGTCGGGTGAGCCGAGGCCCTCCGCCAGCGGCTCCAACGCGCTGTCGCCCGACTGCGCCAGAGCCCATCGAAGGGCTCCGGCCACGTTCGTGTCGGTCTCGCTCAGCGCCGCCTCGACCAAGGCGGCCACTGGCGTTACGGATGACAGGGCCGCGCGTTGGCGCTTCCCGGCGCTTTCCGACACCAGAGCCTGGAGGAGTGCGACGACCTGGAGGACGTCCTCCCAGCCGGCGGGCTCCGCGGCGTCGATCCGCCGGAGTCGCGTGAGCAGTTCGGTCTCGCGGGCGATGCGCTCCCGCGTCCGGCGGACGAGGTCGTCGACGAGCTCGGAGGGGGCGAAGCCGGGATCGTCGAGCGCGCGCCCGACCTCGCGCAGCGACAGCCCCAGCGACCGCAGGCTCTCGATGTGGAAGATCCGCCGGATGTCGTCGCCGGAGTACTCGCGGTAGCCGGCAGCGGTCCGGCCCGTCGGCCGCACCAGGCCGAGCGACTCGTAATGCCTGAGCATGCGGGCGCTCACCCCGGACCGTCGCGCAACATCACCGATCAGCATCGCCCGTCACTCCTCCCGGCCGGTCGTGCCGAGCACCGTCCGGGACCAGTGGCGCAGTTCGGTGGCAGCCTCGGCGCGGGTGAGGGAGCCGCGTTCCAGGTAGATCTCCTGGAGATGCCGGATCGCGGCCCCCACCATGGGGGAGGGCGGAATGTCGAGCATCTGCATCACGGCTCTGCCGTCGAGGACGACGGGGACGTCGTCACGCCTGATGTACCGGGCCCGTTCAGCGGCTGCGCGAGCGTCGGCCTCTTCCTCGGCGCGGCACGCGGCCTCCCACGCGTCGTAGTCGGCGGCGTCCAGGGCGCGAAGGCCTGCCCAGTGCCAACCCTCCATGTCGCGTTCCTGCCCGAAGCCGATCGTGTCGAAGAGGTCCAACGCGCCCGTTCTGACCGCTCCGAGGCGCGCGAGCGCGGCGTTGACCGGCCAGTCCCCGCGTGGTCCTCCACGGATCCAGGCGTACTCGGGGCCCCAGCTCTGACGGCCGTCCTCCCACAGGGCGGCGGCCTGGCCGCCGTCACCACCCCAGAAGTCCGCCTCCACGTAAGCGAGGCGGCCGCCGCGTGACCAGTCCTCCAGTCTCCTGGCGAAGGCCGGGGACATGAGGGTGAACGCCTCGCTCTGCCGTGGCGCGCCGGTCAGCTCGTCGAAGATCTCGCCGGTCACCGGTACCAGCCCCAGGCGCTGCCGAAGGGGCGCCACCACGGCCCGCGGCAGATCGTCCGACAGGGACCGGAGGCGGTCGAAGTCACCGACAACACCGCAGAGCACGTAGGACATGCCCGAACCCTAGATCGGGCAACGACACCCGACCGCCATGTTCTGCTGGGGCCGGACCAGCCCACAGCACGCCGCATTCGGCCTACACCCACTCGAATCTGGCGTCCGGGTCGCGCAGCAGGCGTTCCGTGGCGATCGCGTGCGTGCGCACGCGTGAGCCGGGGGCGGCCCGAGCGGCGCGCAGCACGGGCAGGATCACCTCACCGAGCGCGATCAGCGCCCGGCTGAGGCTCCGCTGCACCGCGCGCCCGCCGCGCCCGAGCTGCGTCGCCAGCACCGCCGCCAGCTCCGGCTCCTCACCCTCGGGCACGAGCACGACCGCGGCCCGCCAGGCGCTCCGCGCCACCTCGTCGTCGGCGTCGGTCAGGAGCTCCCGCGTGATCGCCGGCCACGCCCGCGGGTCCCCGACCTTGGACAGCGTGTGCAGCGCCTGGCTCCGGGCCTGCGCGCGCTCCGATCGGAGTTCCCCGATGAGCCCCGGAACCGCCGTGGACGCGGAATGGCAGGTCAGCGCCCACGTGAGCATGTCGCGCACGAAGAACTCGGGTTCGACCGCGCAACGCTCGATGAGCTTGCCGACGAACCTCGGGTCGGGGGCCATGCCGACCGCCATCGCCGCCCGCAGCCGCACCGAGGCGTCGGCGTTCTCCAGCGCCCGGAACGCCCGCGCGGTGTCCGTGTCCTGTCGCGGCATGGTCATCGGGACCACCTCCCCGGTCACAGTGAAGAGCCTGTCACCGTGTCAAGGTCAAGCGCGGTCACGGCACCACGGCGCAGGGCTACGGTTCGGCCTGCGGTTCTTCTCGCGCGCCACCGCCCGGTTTGAGGCGTGGGAAAGTGTGAAATAACAGAATCTGATTACTCTCGGGGGGAACTCGTGCGCACGCTGTTGAACGTCCTCTGGCTGGTCCTGGCGGGCTTCTGGATGGCGATGGGCTACGTGGTCGCCGGGGTGATCTGCTGCATCCTCATCATCACCATCCCGTTCGGCATCGCCTCGTTCCGCATCGCGGGCTTCGCGCTGTGGCCGTTCGGCCGGACGACCGTGCCCCGGCGGGACGCCGGCGCGGGCTCGCTCATCGGGAACATCATCTGGATCATCTTCGCGGGGTGGTGGCTGGCCCTCGGGCATCTCCTCACCGGCATCGCGCTCTGCATCACGATCATCGGGATCCCGTTCGGCATCGCCAACTTCAAGCTGATCCCGATCTCGCTCACCCCGCTGGGCCAGGAGATCGTCCCGTCGGACCGCGCCGGGACCTTCTGAACGGCCGCCCTTCCGAGGGCTTCACGGGCCCGGACGGGGCGGTTACCCTCTAACTGGCGTCCACGCCGGTCGTAGTGCCCTGCTCTGGGAGAGTCCCGTCCCCACGGGACTTGTTCGGCTCTCGCACCGGCTCCTCTGTCCCGCTCAGCTGAGGAGTCGTCCCCGTGAAGCGCAAGCACGCGCACTTCAAGCACAGACCCTTCCACCGCGCGGCCGGTGCCGCGCTGGCCTCGGGCGCCGCCGCGGCCGTCCTGTCGTTCGGCGCGCTGGTCGCGGCGCCGGCCCCGTCGTCGGCGCAGCCCGCGGCCGCGATCTCCTGCACGTATCCGGCGTGGGCGGAGGGCGCCTCCTACAAGGTCGGCGACAAGGTCGTCTACAGCGGCCGCGGCTACGAGGCGATCGTCGCCCACACCGCCTACCCGGGCGCCGGCTGGAACCCCGCGTCCACCGCCACGCTGTGGCGCGAGCTGGGCGCCTGCGACACGTCCGAGCCGCCGACCACGCCGCCCACGGATCCGCCCACCACCCCGCCCGGCGGGGACGGGACCTGCGCGGTGAAGCCGAGGCCCGCCGGCAAGATCCTCCAGGGCTACTGGGAGAACTGGGACGGCTCGTCCAACGGCGTGCACCCGCCCTTCGGCTGGACGCCGATCGACAACCCGGTGATCAAGCAGCACGGCTACAACGTGGTCAACGCGGCGTTCCCCGTCATCCGCTCGGACGGCACCGTCCTGTGGGAGGACGGCATGGACTCCACGGTCAAGGTCTCCACCCCCGCCCAGATGTGCGCGGCGAAGGCCGCGGGCGCGACGATCCTGATGTCGATCGGCGGCGCCGCCGCGGGCATCGACCTCAGCTCCGGCACCGTCGCCGACCGGTTCGTCCAGACGGTCGTGCCGATCCTGAAGAAGTACAACTTCGACGGGATCGACATCGACATCGAGACGGGCCTGTCGGGCAGCGGGAACATCAACCAGCTGTCGGCGTCGCAGTCCAACCTGATCCGCATCATCGACGGCGTCCTCGGCCAGATGCCGTCCGACTTCGGGCTCACGATGGCGCCGGAGACCGCGTACGTGACCGGCGGCAGCGTCACCTACGGCTCCATCTGGGGCGCCTACCTGCCGATCGTCAAGAAGTACGCGGACAACGGCCGCCTGTGGTGGCTGAACATGCAGTACTACAACGGCAGCATGTACGGCTGCTCGGGCGACTCCTACTCCGCCGGGACGGTGGAGGGCTTCGTGAAGCAGACCGAGTGCCTGAACAACGGCCTCACCGTCCAGGGCACCACCATCAAGGTCCCCTACGACAAGCAGGCCCCGGGCCTTCCCGCGCAGCCGGGCGCGGGCGGCGGCCACATGTCGCCGGGCCTCGTCGGCCAGGCGTGGAACCACTTCAACGGCCAGTTGAAGGGCCTGATGACCTGGTCCATCAACTGGGACGGGTCGAAGGGCTGGACGTTCGGCGACAACGTCCGGGGCCTTCAGGGCCGCTGACGCCCTGACCCGGGGCGGGCCCGGCGCCGTCCGCCGGACCCGCCCCGCTCGGCGCTTGACGTTGACGGCGGTGTCAAGGAGTAGCGTCGGCCGTGAAGCCGAGGAGGGGCCGATGCGCATCGGGGAACTGGCCGCGCGTGCGGGCGTGAGCACGCGCATGCTGCGCTACTACGAGCAGGAGGGGCTGCTGCCCGTGCGGCGCGCGGCCAACGGCTACCGCGAGTACGAGGAGTCCGACCTGAGGCTCGTCGAGCAGATCCGCGCGCTGCTGGACACGGGCTTCACGCTGGACGACGCGCGCCCGTTCCTCGACTGCCTGCGCGCCGGCCATGCCGACGGCGCCTCGTGCCCCGAGTCGGTCGCGGTCTACCAGCGCGCGCTCGGCGAGATCGACGCGGAGATCCGCGCGCTCATCCGGCGCCGCGCCGAGGTGGCGGGGCGGCTCGCCCGGTCCTGCGCGGGCTGCGCGCCGGGGCCTCAGGAGGTCCAGGCGGTGCCGGTCAGGCGTTCGTAGACCTCGGCGTAGCGGGCGCGGGTGGCCTCCACGACCTCGTCGGGGATGGCGGGGCCGGGCGGGGTGCGGTCCCAGTCGAGCGTGCTGCTCCAGTCGCGCACGAACTGCTTGTCGAGGGAGTGCTGCGGACGGCCGGGCACCCACTGGTCGGCGGGCCAGAACCGGGACGAGTCGGGCGTGAGCACCTCGTCGCCGAGGACGAGCGAGCCGTCGGCGGCGCGTCCGAACTCCAGCTTGGTGTCGGCGATGATGATGCCGCGCTCGGCGGCGACGGCCGCCCCGCGCCGGTAGATCTCCAGCGTGACGTCCCTGAGCCGCGCGGCGGTGTCGTCGCCGATCTCGCGGACCACGTCGTCGTAGGTGATGAACTCGTCGTGCCCCTCGGTGGCCTTGGTGGTCGGAGTGAAGATCGGCTCCGGTAGCCGGGACGCCTCGCTCAGGCCCTCCGGCAGGGCGACGCCCGAGACCGTGCCCGACTTCTGGTACTCCTGCAGGCCGAGCCCGGCGAGGTGCCCGCGGGCGATCCACTCGACGGGGAGCATGGTGAGCCGGCGGCAGCGGATGGCGCGCCCGGCCCACTCCTGCGGCACGTCGGTGGCCGACACGACGTGGTTCGGGATGATGTCGGCGAGCCGCTCGAACCACCACAGCGACAGCTGCGTGAGGATCTTCCCCTTGTCGGGGATCGGGGTCGGCAGGACGACGTCGTAGACGCTCACCCGGTCGGACGCGACGAGGATCAGCTCGTCGCCGTCCGCGTAGACGTCCCTGACCTTGCCCGAGTGGACCAACTCCATGACGCTCCCCATCTGCCCGCTGTGCCGGTAGGAGTCTTCCACAGCGCCGCCCCGCCACCTGCGGCGGCACCGGCCGCCGGGCGGCTCCGCCGGCCCTTTCCGTTGCATCGGCCGCAAGGTAGGACGAATGGGGCGGCGGCCTCCGGGTAGGGCCAGCGTGAACGCGTACAGGGAGTGTTTGCCATGGACAACCGCGTATCGCCCGAGGTGGAGCTGGCGTGGGAGGACTTCCACCGGCTCGTGAACATGACCTCCGACGAACTTCGCACCTGGTTGCTCACGGACGCGTCCGGCGAGGAGGCGTTCCCGGCCGACGGGCCCGGCCCCGGGGTGTCGGAGCTGGGGGCCCACGTGGTGGACGTGCTGCGCAAGCGGAAGGTCGACCTGACCGAAAGCGACGGGGAGGTGATGCAGGAGGTCGTCGACTTCGTGGAGGACCGCCTGGAGCACCGTCCGCCGAACGCGGAACGCGATGAGGAGTGGCGTCACGCGCTGATGAGCGTGGGGCACGACCCGCTGCGTCCCGAACCGTCCGGCGCCTAGGAGGCGAGAGCATGCGGAACCCGCCGCACCCTGGCTAGCGGCAGGTCGGAGGCCGCCCCGGAGAGAGTCCGGGGCGGCCTCCCGTCTGCCGGCCGCGCCCGACGGCTGGTCAGCACGCGGTCGTGGTGTTCGACTGGGGAGTCCGGCTTTCGACGGCGGAAGAGGGAGGAGTGGCGGGAACGTCTCGCTCGACCCCCCCGGGTGGCGGCGCAGATCATGTGCGGAATCGGCTTCATCGGCAGGCGGGCTGATCTTCGTCCGCCGGACGCGGTGCGCGGCGGGCTGCCGGTCCTCGCGGTGGCGGTGACCGCGATCCACTTCCTCATCGTCTACGGGCTCAGCGGGGTGACGGAGAGGCTGCCGCTGGAGCGGTTCCGCGGGGCCGACGTCGCGCGGATGCGGATCGTCTACCAGGACGGGCACGGCGTGCTGCGGCACGTCCTCAGCCGCGCGCCTTGCCGATGGCGTCGCGGACGCGGTCGGCGACGGCCGCGACCGGCCCGACCGCGAGGTGCTTGGCGGGCGACTCCACCCCCTGGTGGGGGTGGGTTGGGGCGACCGCCTCGGCGGCCCTGACGGCCGCGGCCATCCCGCGCATCTGCTCCGGCGTGGCCTCGCGGGCGATGCGGGGGAACTCCTCCTTCTCCTCGTGCGTCGCGTGCGCCACGAGGTCCCTGCGGAACCTGGCGAACGTCGCCTCGAAGCCGATGGTCTCGGGATCCATCTTCTCCAGGTCCGAGAGGACTCCCTTGGCCCTGTTCTCCTCCTCCAGCCGCTCGTCCACCACCTGGGAGCCGTCGCCGTCGGCGCGCCGGGCGAACGGGTGGACGACCTCCTCCTCGGCGGTCTCGTGCACGGCGAGGAGCCTGCGCAGCCGGTCGAAGGCGTCCTTGCGCACCCTGCCGTGGTTCTTCTCCACGAGCATGGCGAGGTGGCGGATCTCCTCGTGCTGCGCGAGCAGCAGATCGACGACGTTCTCCTTGGCGGCCTGGTCGGCCATGACGGGACCCCCTGTCGGTGTTCGGCGCTGTAGGAGTACGAATCGTGGCGATACCCGAGGTGAGGGCTTCAACCATCCGGGCGCCGCGCCGGGCTGAGTAGGGTGAACGCATGCTGCACGGGCGGGACGGGGAACGGGCCGCGATCGACGGACTCCTCGGCCGGGCCCGCGCCGGACGCAGCGGGGCGCTCGTGCTGCGCGGCGAGGCCGGGATCGGCAAGTCCGCCCTCCTCGACCACGCCGCCGGCGCCGCGGACGGCATGCGCGTGCTGCGCGGGACGGGCGTCGAGACCGAGAGCGGCATGCCGTACGCGGGCCTGCACCTGCTGCTCGGCCGCCACCTCGACCGGATCGGCGGCCTCCCGGACGCGCAGGCCGAGGCGCTGCGCGCGGCCCTCAACATGGGCGGCCCGGAGGCCGAGAGCGACCGGTTCCTCGTCGGGCTCGCGGTGCTGACCCTGCTGTCGGACCTGGCGGAGGAGCGTCCGCTGCTCTGCCTGGTCGACGACGCGCACTGGATGGACGGCGCGTCCGCCGAGGCGCTGCTGTTCGCGGCCCGCCGCCTGGACGCCGAGCCGATCGCGGTCGTCTTCGCGGCCCGCGACGCGGTCGCGCCGGAATGCGCCGCGCCGGAGTTCTCCGCGCCAGGGCTGCCGGAGCTGCGCCTGGGCGGCCTCGACGGCGACGCGGCGGCCGGGCTGCTGGCCGAACGCGCCCCCGACCTGCCCGGCCACGTCCGGCGGGAGATCCTCGCCGGGGCGATGGGCAACCCGCTCGCGCTGCTCGAACTGCCCGGCCGGGGCGGTCACGGGTCGGCGTACGAGCGGATCCTGCGGTCGTTCGCCGGGCGGATCGCCGCGCTGCCGGAGCCGGCGCGGCGGCTCGTCCTGCTCGTGGGCGTGGACGATCTCGGCGACGCCGGGGTGGTGGTGAGGGCCGCGGCGCGGTTCGGCGCGGCGGCCGGCGCGTCCATCGGCGACCTGGAGCCCGCCGAGCGCGCGGGACTGCTGCGCACCACGCCCGACGGGCGGCTGGAGGTGCGGCACCCGCTGATCCGCACCGCCGCCGTGCGGGAGGCGACGCTCGGCCTCCGCCTGGCCGCCCACCGGGCGCTGGCGGAGGCGTACCTGGAGCGCGGCGACGTCTGCCATCACGCCTGGCATCTGGCCCGGTCGGTGACGGAACCGGACGAACGCGTCGCGGCCGTGCTGGAGAAGACCGCCGAGACCGAGCGGAACGCGGGCGGCAACGCGGCCGTCGCCGCCATGTACGAGGCCGCTGCCGGCCTCACCCCGGACCCGGCCGAGCGCGGCCGGCGGCTGGCCGCCGCGGCGCGGGCGTCGGCCGACGCGGGACTGCCCGAGCGCGCGGTCGAGCTGGCGGCGCGGGCGGAGGCCGACCTGCCGGACCCGCTGGCGCGGGCGGAGCTGACGCTGATCCGGGCGTCCCTCGCCGACGAGCAGGACCGGGCGGGCGACGCCCACCGGCTGTTCGCCGAGACGGCGGCGTCGGTCGCGCGGCTCGATCCCCGCACGTCCGGCTACCTGTACTTCCAGGCCGCGGTCGCCGCCGCCAACGCCGGGGACTTCGCCGCGATGGACGGCATCGCCGCCGAGGGCGTGCGCCTCGGCGTCCCGAACGCGCCGCACCTGCGGGCGCTGAGCCGGGTGTTCGCCGGGCAGAACCCCCTCTCGGACGCGGACCCGGCGGACGGCGTGGCGGCGCTGCGCGAGCTGATGGAGGCGATGGTCGCCTGCTATGCGCCGCGCGAGCGGATCCGCGCGGGCATGTGGCATCTCATGGTCGGCGACGTGCGGGGCGCCGCCGAGGTCGCGGCGGCCCTGGAGCGGCGCTTCCGCGACCGGGGCGCGATCGGGCTGCTCGCGCCCGTCCTGATGCTCCGGTCCCGGACGGACCTGCTGCTCGGCAGGTACCGCGACGCGCTGACCGGCGCCACGGAGGGCGTGCGGATCGCCGCCGACACCGGCCAGCACCGCATCCGCGTCTACCTCGACACCAGCCTCGGGCAGCTCGCGGCGATCCAGGGCGACGAGGAACGCTGCCTGGAGCTGACGGAGGAGGCGCTGTCACGCGGCGTCCCGCCGAGCAACGTGCACGCCGCCGCCGCGCGCAGCCTGCTCGACCTCGGGCTGGGCCGGTACGAGCCGGCCCTGGACCGTCTCGCCGACGTCGTCGCCGGACCCTCCCGGCAAGGCGCCATCGCCGCTCTGCCCGACCTCGTCGAAGCGGCCGTCAGAGCCGGTGCCCCAGAGCGCGCGCGGGACGCCGCTGACTGGTACGGCGTTTGGGCTGCGCAGACCCAGCAACCCTGGGCCCAGGCCATCGCGGCACGCTGCGCCGCCCTCCTGACACCCGACGACCCAGACCCGCTGTACGCGAAGGCCCTCGACCTGCACCGCGAGGGCGGGACACCTTTCGAGCGGGCACGCACCGAACTGCTGTACGGCGAGTGGCTCCGCAGGTCACGCCGCAGGAACGACGCACGGGCGCGGCTGCACGCGGCGCTTGAGGCGTTCGAGCGGCTCGGCGCGGCACCATGGGCGGAACGCGCCCGAACCGAACTCCGCGCCGCCGGAGAAAGCCTCACCACCGGACGGGACGACGCGGCCTCCCGCGACGACCTGGCCGCCCGGCTCACCCCGCAGGAACTCCAGGTCACGCGTCTGGCGGCGACGGGCCTCAGCAACCGCGAGATCGGCGCGCAGCTGTTCCTCAGCCCCCGGACCGTCGGCTACCACCTCTACAAGGCCTACCCCAAGCTCGGCATCACCACGAGAGCGGCCCTGGCCCGCCTCGACCTCGGCTAGCTGTGTTTCCTAAGTCCCGGCCCACTTCGCTCGCCTGGCGGCTGTGTTTCACCAGTCCCGGCCCAGTTCGCTCGCCTGGCGGCTCGCTGCGTGACCGGGCCTGGGCGAACGCGGCATCGCTTCGCGATCTGCCCGGTTTCGCTCGCCTCCGGCTTCGCTCCACCGGGCAGGTCACGCGTTCGCGCGCACGGCCGAGGGCACTTCGAGACAGGCCTTAGCTGCGTGCTTGGACGAAGTCGATTAGGCGGTCTGCGTCTTGCTTTTCCAGGACGATTCCGAAACTCTCGGCCAGCGTTTCCGGTAGGTCTTCGGGGGCCAGGGCGCGGGACTCGACGTCGCCGTCCGGGCGGGTGAGGGTCAGTTTCGTCCCGTCCAGCACGCGGTGCGAGCCGGCGGAGAACTTCTGCACGAAGGGGCGGGTCGTGAACGGCGAACGCGCGCTGGTCGAGACGAAGTAGCTGCCCACCTCGAAGTCGATGCGGAACACCTCGTTCAGCACGAACGTGTGCCGCTGGACCCAGCCGTCCGGGCCGCGCTGGTGCATCTCCCATTCGGCCGTGTTCGGCGTCCAGGCGGTGACGGTGCGGCCTCGCCGGAGCCGGAAGCCCCAGCCGTCCTGGACGGCCTCCTCGCCGTCCACGAGCCGCAGCGGCTCCAGCGGACCGGCGCCGAACCCCACGTCGCACAGCCACGCCGGCTCGTCCGGCGACGCCTCCGGCGGGCGGACGTGCAGGAGCGCGTGCGTCAAGGGAAGGATCTTCGCCGCCCCCAGGGTGACCCGCCCCGCCAGCGCCGTGACCTCGTACCCGAGCCTCTCCAGCACCGCCGCGAACAGCCGGTTGTGCTCGTAGCAGTAGCCGCCGCGCGGGCGCTCGACCAGCTTCGCCTGGACGGCGTCCAGCGACAGGTCGACCGGCCGCCCGAGCATGATCTCCAGGTTCTCGAACGGGATGGACGTGACGTGCGCGCGGTGCAGGGCCCGCAGCGCGGCGGCGGTCGGGGCCGGGGCGCCGTCGTGGCCGATCCGCTTCAGGTAGGCGGGCAGGTCGACCGACTCGCCCTGCCACCCGCAGCCGAGATCCTCGCTCATGTTCTCCCTCTCCCCGGTGACGGCGACTCGCCGGACGCCCACGGCTCGCCGGTGATGGTGACAACACCGCCGGCGTCCCGGATCCTCCCGGCGATGCGGTCGACGTCGCGCCGTTCGGCCGGGGGCAGGGCGGCGCCGGCCGCAGTGCGGAGCGCGCCCGCCTCGGCCAGCAGCCCGGCCGCGGCCTGATGATCGCCTGCCAGGGAGCGCGCCCCGGCCAGCCCTTCCAGCGCGAGCGCGACGGCGCGCGGGTCGCCGACGGCGCGGGCGGCGGCGAGTCCCTCGGTGTGCAGGGCCAGCGCGCCGGCGGCGTCACCGCGCTCCTCGGCGACGAAGCCGAGCTGGGCGTGCACGAAGGCCAGGCCGGCCGTCCCGCCGATGCCGCGCAGCCAGTCGAGCCGGGCGCGCAGGTGCTTCTCGGCGGCGTCGAGGTCGCCGCGGGCCCGGGCGACGAGCCCGAGCCCGACCTCGGCGAACTCCTCGGCCGACCGCGCCATGTGCCGCCGCGCCAGGTCCAGTGCCCGCTCGTGCAGGTCGCGGGCCTCGCCGAGGGCGCCGGTGAGGAGCGCGACGCGGCCGAGGCCGGACAGCCGGAACGAGGTCTCCGGCCACATCCGCGACTCCTCGGCCAGCCGGAGCCCGTCGCGGAGCAGCCGCGCGGCCCCGTCGTAGTCGCCGGTGATCTCGGCGCGCCGGACGAGCGCGTCGGACGCCTCCAGCCGTCCCCACGGGTCGCCTAGCTCGGCGAACAGCGCGGCGCTGCGCACCGCGTCCCTTTCCATGGCGGCCAGATCGCCGTGCCCGACGGCCTGCTTGGCCCGCGTCGCGAGCGCGGCGGCCGTGAACCAGCGGTCCTCCTGCTCCAGGAACACCGCCAGGGCTCGGTCGACGCGTCGCTCGTTCAGGGCCAGATCCCCGTATGCCCAGTGCACGTGGCTCAGCAGCCACTCGGCCCTGGCCTTGGCGAGCGGATCGTCGTGCTCGGCCAAGGCGGCCTGCCGGAGCTCCTCCGAATCGACGCCCTCGCCGACCAGCATGGTGAAGGCGGTCAGCCACGTCGCGGCCTCGGTTCTGGCCGGTGACGCCTGCGGATGGGCGGACACGGCCTCGGCGAACGCGCGGCGGGCCTCCCCGAAGCGCCCCCGCAGGTACCAGTACCAGGCGAGCGCGTTCACCAACCGGAATCCGGCGCCGTTGGCCAGCGCCGCGCGCAGGTTCACGGCCTCCACGTCGAGCAGCTTCAGCCAGTGCCCCTGTTCCGGCCCGCGCAGCCGCTCCGACGCCTCTTCGGCCAGGCCGGTGTAGTGCAGGACGTGACGGCGGCGGAACTCGTCCTCCTCGCCCGCTTCCCGCAGGCGTTCCAGGGCGTAGGCGGCGACCGTCTCCAGCAGCCGGTACCGGCCCTCCTCCGTCCGGACGACGAGGGAGCGGTCGACCAGCCGGGCGAGCACGTCGACGCCGGTGCCGCAGACCGCCTCCGCGGCGTCCAGTGTGCAGCCGCCCGCGTGGACGGCGAGGCGCCGCAGCGCGATCCGCTCGGGCCCGGTGAGCAGCTCCCAGCTCCAGTCGATCACCGCGCGGAGCGTCCGCTGCCGGGCCGGGCCGCCGTGCCGCCCGCCCGCCAGCACGCGGAACCGGTCGTCCAGCCGCTCCGCCAGCTCCCGCACCCCGAGCGCGCGGACGCGGGTCGCCGCCAGCTCCAGCGCGAGCGGTACCCCGTCCAGCCGCCGGCAGATCGCCGCGACCCACGGCGCCGTCCCGGCGTCCAGCACGAAGCCGGGGGACGCCGCCGAGGCCCGCACGACGAACAGGCGGACCGCGCTCGACTCCCGCAGCGCGTCCGGCGCGGTCTCGCGACCGGGCAGGTCGAGCGGCGGGACGAGCTCCAGCCGTTCCCCGGCGATCCCGAGGGGCTCGCGCGACGTCGCGAGGACGCGCAGTCCGGGCGCGCCGGCGAGCAGCCGCCCGGCCAGCTCGGCGACGGGTTCGAGCACGTGCTCGCAGTTGTCGAGGACGAGCAGCGCGCGCCGTCCCCGCAGCGCGTTCGCGAGGGGGCTGCCGGCGGACTCCTCGCGCAGCCCCAGCGCGCGGGCGACCTGCCCGGCCACGTCGTCGGCCCCGGCCAGCTCGACCATCCACACCCCGTCGGGATGGTCGGCGACCGACCGGGAGGCGATCTCCACGGCCAGCCGCGTCTTGCCGACGCCCCCCGGTCCCGCGAGCGTCACCAGCCGGTGCTCGGCCAGCAGGGACCGGCCCCGCCGGGCCGCCTCCTCGCGCCCGATCAGCTCGTCGAGCGCGGCGGGCAGCCGGGGAGCCGGACGCGGCGGAGCGGGACCGTCCGCGAGCATCGAACGGTGGAGGTCCGCGAGCTCGGGCCCCGGGTCGGCGCCCAGCTCGTCGGCGAGCCGCTCGCGCAGCGCGTGGTAGCCCGCGAAGGCCTCGCCCTGCCGCCCGGCGCGGTGGAGGGCGCGCAGGTGGAGGGCCTGGAGCCGCTCGCGCAGCGGGTGGCGGGCCGCCGGCGCGGCCAGCTCGGCCGCCACCGCCGCGTGCTCGCCGAGGTCGAGTCGGGCCTGCGCGTGCCGCTCCAGCGCCACGAGCCGCCCCTCCTCCAGCTCGGTGATCGCGGCGCGGGCGAAGCCGGCGTCGGCGAAGTCGGCGAAGGCGGGGCCGCGCCACAGCGCGAGCGCGTCGCCGAGGAGCCGTCTGCGGGCGAGGGGATCGGCGGTCTCCCCGCCGAGCGCCGCCGTGAACCGCACGGCGTCGACCGTCTCCGGGTCGGCGTCGAGCGCGTAACCGGGCGGGCTCGCGGCGACCAGGCCCCGGCCGCCCGGCTCGCCCTCCTCCAGGGCCTTGCGGAGCTGCGAGACCCGGGCTTGGAGCGTTCCGACCGGGTTGCGGGGCGGCCGGTCGCCCCACAGCGCGTCGATCAGCAGATCGACGGACACGGGCCGTCCGGGACGGGTGAGCAGGACGGCGAGCAGCGTGCGGACCTTCGTCTCCGGCACGCGCACGGGCGCGGCGGCGTCCGTCCACACCGCGAGCGGTCCCAGCACCCCGAAGCGCACGCCGTCCAGCGTAGCCACCGCTACGGACGGACCCGCAGCACGTCCGTAGCTGCCATGGCGAGGGTGGAGGTAACACACACCCAGGAGGACACATGAAGACTTCGGTGACCGTCATCGGTCTCGGACCCATGGGCGCGACGATGGCCAGGACGTTCCTGGAGAAGGGCCACCCGACCACGGTCTGGAACCGGACGGCGTCCAAGGCGGCCCCCTTGGTGAAGGACGGCGCGGCCCTCGCCCCCACCGTCGCCGACGCGCTCGCGGCCTCCGACCTGGTCGTCGTGAGCCAGACCGACTACAAGGCGATGTACGACTCGCTCGACGGCGCGGACCTCCAAGGACGCGTCATCGTCAACCTCAGCTCCGGCAGCCCCGGCGAACTGCGCGGTGCGAGCGAATGGGTGTCCGAGCGGGGCGGCGTCCTGCTCACCGGTGGCGTCATGGTGCCTCCGCCGGGCATCGGGCAGCCAGGCGCGTACGTCTTCTACAGCGGCCCGGAGCAGACGTTGGAGCGCCACCGGGAAACCCTGGGCCTGCTGGGGGACGTCACGTTCGTCGGCGAGGACGCGGGCCTGTCGATGCTCTACTACCAGGCGCAGCTCTACCTCTTCTGGTCGACCTTGACCGCTTACATGCACGCCGTGGCCCTGCTGGGCACCGCGGGCGTCTCCGCCAAGGAGTTCCGTCCGTTCGCCACGTCCACGCTGCTCGGTCTGGGCGGCGACGGGCCGATGGGCTTCGTGAAGTACGCCTCGGAAGCGATCGACGCAGGCGTCTACCCGGGCGCGGACAACACCCTTCGCATGCAGGCCGTCGGAGCCGACCACGTCGTGGAGGCCGCCCGCGAGGCCGGAATCGACACCGCCGGGCCGACCGCCCTGCGGGACCTGTTCCGGCGTGCCGTGGACGCCGGCCACGGCGAGGACGGGCTGTCCGCCGTCATCGAGGCGGTTCGCCGCCCCTGAGCAGCGGGAGGCGGAGCACGAACCGGGCGCCCGCGGGGGAGTCGGCGATGCGCAGGGAACCGCCGTAGATCTCGGCGATCTCGCGGGCGATGGGCAGGCCGAGCCCGGTGCCCTGGGGGTCCCGGACGCGCGACTCGCTGAGGCGGGCGAACCGCTCGAAGACGCGTTCGCGGGCCTCCTCGGGGATGCCGGCGCCGTCGTCGGAGACCTCCACGACCGCGTCGCCGCCGTCGCGCGCCACGGTCACCTCGATGAGCGACTCGGCGTGCCGCTCGGCGTTGCCCAGCAGGTTCCCGAGGACCCGGCTCAGCCGCACCGGGTTCGCGCGCACGACCACGCCGGGCTCCAGGTGCGTCCTGGTCGGGACGTCGCCGGCCCGCAGGCCGACCTCCCGGCGGACGAGGGCGGCGAGGTCGACGGGCTCCACGGGCTTCGGGGTGCGGGCGTCGAGCCGGGACAGCTCCAGCAGGTCGGCGACGATGTCGTTCAGGCGCCGCGTGTCGCGGAGCGCGCCGCGGACCATCGGCTTCCAGTCGGCGTCGTCGGGCTCGCCGAGGGCGACCTCCAGCCGCGTCCGGAGGCCCGAGATCGGGTTGCGCAGGTCGTGGGAGGCGTCGGAGACGAAGCGGCGCTCCCGGGTCACCGCCTCCTCCAGCCGGTCGAGGGTGGCGTTGACCGTCTCGGCGAGGCTCTGGATCCCCCCGGCGGCCTCCGGGACGGGCACCCGGTGGTCCAGGCCCCGCGCGTCCAGGTCGGCCATCTCGGAACGGATCAGGTCGACCGGGACGAACGCCTGCCCGATCGTGTGCCACGTCCACCACGCGATCAGGCTGAGCAGCGCGACCAGCAGGCCGAACAGGGCGAGGGGCAGCAGCCACACGTTCAGCAGGCCGGGCAGCGGAGCCGCGGCGATGACCACGACGTCCGGGCCCCACGGTGAGGTGCGGATGCGGAGGCCGAACGCCCACAGGCATGTGCTGACGAAACGGGGGCATATCCGCTGGTCGATCAGCAGCTCGCCCCTCGCCAGGTCGGCGGTGGCGAGCGCGGGGCGCCCCTGGATCGCGTCGCTGGCCGCAACGACCCGCCCCTGGGGGTTCACCACCTGCACCATCGGCGCCTCGCCCGGAGCCACCTCGATGACGCCGGGATTCCGTCCCCTGGAGAGCTCGAACGCGATCCGCTCCGCGGTCCGCTCCGTCTGGCGCGCGACCCTGTTCTCCGCCCAGTCCCGGGCGAGCAGCAGCATCAGGACCAGCGCCAGCGCCAGGATCAGCGCCGACACCGCGACGGTGATGAGAGTGGCGCGCCCCCGCACCGAGAAGAGCAGCCGCCTGCCCCACATGCGGGCGTACTCCCGATTCCCCGTCGTCACCCTGGCATCCCGGAACCGTGCACACCGTCACTCTAGGTGACTCACCGTGAAGGGCCCGCGCCGCCCACGACGCCGGAACGACGCCGGAACGGCCCCGTGAACAGGACAAGGGCCGCGATCCGTATATCGAGGGTGACGGGCCGCCTTCCGGACGTGAGGGCGGCCGGGACGGGGAGGCGGTGCTGTGGTCGGAACGCGGGACCGCGTGCTGGTCGGCGAGATCACGTTGCCGGGCGTGCGGCGGTCGGTCGGGTGCGTGCGCGGCTTCGTCCGGACCGTGGCGGCCGGTCATCCCGCCCTGGACGACATGGTCCTGGTGGCGAGCGAGACGGTCGCGAACGCGATCACGCACACGGCGTCCGGGCTGGAGGGCGGGCTGGTGAGGGTCGCGGTCCTGGCGGGGGACGGGGGCTACAGGATCGAGGTCGCCGACGAGGGCGCGGCGGGCGGCCGTCCCCACGTGAAAGGGGAGCGCTCGCGGGACGGAGCGGGCGCGGAGTCGGGACGCGGGATGCGCATCGTGGAGGCGCTCGCGTCGCGATGGGGTTTCCGGACGGACGGCGGCCGGACGGTGGTGTGGGCGGAGTTCCCGGCCCCGAGGGCCCTGCCGGCCCCGGCCGCCGCGGTGGGGCGGGGCCGGGGCCGGGAGGGGCCGGTCAGCGGCCCCGGTTGAGCTGCCGGGTGGGCATCTGCCGGGCGTTGCGGCGGTTGTTCGCGAAATTCGCCGACCTGAGGTCGGAGTTCTTCCGCCTGCCCTTCTTCCGGGATTTGGAGAAGGGGTCGTTGTTCATTTCATGGTTCATTGCACGCATGAAGAGATCACCTCCGGGCACGTCTGAATTCGGCCGTGAAAGGCCGCGAAGAGGGTGAGGAAGGGCGCGCCGCATCGCCGCAGGACACACGCGTGCCGATGCGAAGGAGGAGCGCCGGGGAAGGAGACGGGAGCGGGCCCGCGGCAACACCGGGGGCGGCTCGACCGGAAAAGGATCAAAGCTTCATGGGGGTTAGTAATCCATACTTCCGGGCGCCATGTCAAGCATTAATTTCTGCCGGGCGTGAACTCGATGGCGGGGAAACGGCGATACATGCCGGGAGGCTTCATGAAGCTGCTGGCTCGGGTCGCCGTCGCGGTGGCCGCGGTGACGGTGACGAGCGGGCTGTCCGCGTACGGGTACTACTGGCGGTTGCAGAACGCCGTCCAGCACGAGGACGTCGACCGGCTGATCGGGGGGAACCGGCCCAGGAAGCTCAACGGGGCGGTCAACATCTTCGTGCTCGGGTCGGACACGCGCGAGGGCGCCAACGCCCAGTACGGGCGGGGCCTGCGGGGCAAGCCGCCCGCGTCCGACACGATGGTGCTGCTGCACCTGTCGCCGGGCGGCGGCCAGGCGATCGCCGTCGGCTTCCCCCGCGACCTGATGGTCCCCATTCCGGCGTGCACCCGCCGGGACGGGACGAAGGCGCCGGGCAGCGGCGTCGCCATGCTGAACGAGGCGATCGCCCACGCGGGCCCCACCTGCACGGTCCACACCATCGAGCAGCTCACGAAGGTCCGCGTCGACCACTTCGTGCAGGTGGACTTCGTGGGCTTCAAGCGGATCGCGACGGCGGTCGGCGGCGTGCCCGTGTGCGTGACGGCCGACGTCCACGACAAGGACTCGGGACTGACCCTCACCAAGGGGCGGCACCGCCTGAAAGGCGAGGACGCCCTGGCCTACGTCCGCAGCCGCAAGGGCTTCGGGAACGGCAGCGACACCGAGCGCATCCGCCGGCAGCAGCTCTTCTTCGGCGCGCTCGCCAAGGAGGCGATGAGCGCGGGCGTCCTCACCGATCCGGGACACCTGAACGCCCTGCTCAAGGCCACGGCCGAGTCGCTGACGACCGACAGGGGGCTCACGGTCGCGGAGATGCTGAAGATCGTGCAGGGCATGCGCGACCTGGACGCGGGGAAGCTGCGCTTCGTCACCGTGCCGTCCGGGGCGTACCCGCTGAACCGCAACCGGGTGGCGCTCACCCAGCCCGCCGCGAACGAGTTCTTCGACGCGCTCCGCAAGGACGTGGTGGCGCCGGCTCCGGCGAAGTCGCCGGGCGCGCCTCCGGGCAGGGCGCGGGTCTTCAACGCGTCCGGGATCGACGGCCGCGCCGCGCAGGTGGCGGCGCAGCTCCAGGACGCGGGCTGGCAGGTCGCCGAGGTCGGCGATCTCGGCTCCCGCCCGCAGGCCACCGTCGTCCATTACGGGACGGGCGCCGAACCGCAGGCGAGGGCGCTCGCGAGCCTCCTGCCGGGCGCGCGGGTCGCGCCGCGCGCCAAGACGCCGCCCGGCGTCGTCGACCTGGTCATCGGGACGGGCTTCAGCCGGGTCCGGACGTCCGGCGGAGTCCCCGTCCAGCGCGGCGAGAGCCGGGCGAGCGACGAGGTCTGCGAACAGGTGGCGTGACCCGCGGGATCTGCGTGGCGCGTTCTGTGGGGTGCCCGTCGTGGACGCCACAAGAACCCCGGTGACAGCCTGGAGGCATGCGCGTCGCGTTCGTGATCTATGACGGCTTCCAGATCCTGGACCTGACCGGCCCGCACGAGGTGTTCGAGGCCACCGGGCGGTACGAATGCCTGGTCGTCGGCCCACAGGCCGGACCGGTGACAGCGTCCGGCGGCCTCCGCGTCCACGCGCCCTTCGGCACGGACCTCGCGGTCGTTGGGCAGGGGCTTGTCGTGCAGCTTCTTGCCGGAGGGGTCCAGGGCGCAGGCATGGTGTTCGCCCTTGCCGACGTCCAACCCCAGGAACACCGCGTACCCGACGCTCGCGTTCGCCTCTATCGGGAGGTGTTTGGCCTGGTCACGAGTCCTGGCGACGGCTGTCGGCATCCACGTTACGGCGAGACGATGACTTCGTCACGGAAGGTTGCCTTGTCCCTTGAGCGGTCCACCGACGCCACCCGGGCCCGGTGACAACACCCCCCCGGATCATTCCTGCGACAGGGGGCTTGAGCCATGCCGGGCCGGGCTTTCCACCGGCATGTCGGCGTCGCGCCGTCGGACTACCGGGACCGTTTCAGAGGAACGAGGGAGTACGCATGTTCGAGGATCGTATGTCGGCGTAGGGCCGACCGTCCTCCCTCGACGGAAGCGACGAAACACGCAGAACTCTCCCTCAGGAGCGCTCTGCGGAGACCTCCGACGGCATTGCGCCGCGGAAACGCCCGCCAGCAGCTTGCGGGCAGCTCGTGGAACCTTCCGCCGGTATCCGGAATCGCACCTCCGATCGCTGACGAGGGCGAGGCACTATCTGCCACCGACGCGATCCCCTTCTTGATGGCGTCCTCACGGGCCGACGAGAGACTGCGCTCATGGTGGTCACAGCGGTCGGGCGCAGGCCGCGGCGGCGGTCTCGGGCGTCTGCCGCGAGTGGCTGAGCGTGTCGTCGGGCAGGACGAGCATCAGCCCGGTGACGGCCGCCCTCCCCCGCGCCGGAGTCGGGGGACTCAACGCCCTCCGGACCCGCTCAGCCTGACGATCAGCAGCGTCGCCTGCGGCGTCTCGCCTTCGTCGGTGGAGCGGTCGCCTGGCCGATCGTGGCGCTGCTCGGTGCCGGGACGCTCATGGGCGGCTGGATCGGCACCCGCGCCGGCCATGTCTCCCCCGGCCGCTCGGCGCGCGCTGCTCCAGTCCGCGGGTGTCATCTCCGCGATCAACGTCCTGGGTCCTCGGGATGTCCGAAGCTCTGCGCCCGAAACCGACGCCGTCCGCCTCGACCAGGATCGGGGGGACGATATGGTCTTCCGAACGCCGGTTCACCGACGCCGACTCGTCACGTAGAGCGGGCACGACGTCGCCTCCACACCACCCGCCGAATCAGGCAATCGGCAGATGCTGGGTTCATGTGCGGCGTGCGGCCGATTGGTCGACACGGTCCGGCAGGGCGGCCGCTCCAGTCAGGCACACGTCGCAGTTCCCGCATGAGCCCGGGTAAGCGGCGTCGCCAAGGGTGCCGGCACGGGTGGTGCTCGATGCTGTGCCAGGTGCGGGTTAGTAGGTTGACCAGGCAGTTCACCCCGGTGACGGTGAGCGCGATCATTCCCGGATCGGTCGGTTGTGCTTGGTCTGGTCCCGAGCCGTGATCATGGTTGCGCTTCCCTTGGAGATCCGCACGGTCTGTTTTGGCGCCCCGACTTGGTAGGGGCGCAACAAAAAAATAGAGGTAAGGAGCTTCGCATGCGTAGCGTCTACAACACTGGCGGCCCCGGGGACGAGGCCGCCGACCAGACCAGAGGAGCGGTCCCACCTGCGGACCCTTCAGGGCCGGGCAGCGCTGAAAGGTCCGCCGAAAAGGCGGCATCCGCCGTTGGATCGGACCGAAGCGACACCCATGGCTGGCTGCTGACGGCCGCACTCTCAAAAGTGGGTCCTCCTTCGGAGGGAAAGTCAGTGCGATCCGCACCCTCCGGTGAGGGGTCGTCACCGACCTGGCCCCAGTGGCTCACCGAGAAGGTCCGCAAGGGCAGGGTTGGGCTCTCCAGGGGCGAGTTGAAAGTCGTCCGGGGCCTAGTCCAAACGGTGGAGAACTGCGGCCGAGTAGGTATCCTCAACGCGTCTCGTCTGCAGCCCGACAGGGTCATCGAAGCCGCCGACCACGGTGGCGTGATCCTCGTCGAGGCACCCGGACTGTACTTCGTCGATTATGGCGGACGGGTAACGTCGGAAAACCTTTTGCCGGAGGACCGACTGGGGCTGGAGTTCGCCTCCAGGCTCGTCAAGGCCCTGCGGGATGACTATCCGGATGCGAAGGTCGTTGTAGTCGGTCTTTATGACGATTACAACCCCTATAGTCACAGCACTCCCCGAGGGGCGGTGTCCTGGCCCTTCGATCCGGATCGCGTCAGAGAGTTCCGAGAGAGTGTTCCCGGTGTTCTCGAAGAAGCCGGGGTCATTTCTCCTGGAGCCGATAGGCGAGATCATGTTGAGTTTTGGGAGGCGGACATGGTGTCCGCCGCGCACAACTTGATAGACGAGTTGACGGGTAGCGGTTATACGATCGAGTCGGATGGACGACTTGATTACGTGAACCCGGAGGTCGAGAATCCAGAGCATTTTCGCTTTCCACTGCGAAAGGAGAACGGACACCTCGCGTGCGAGGTCCTGGATCTTGTGAAGGTGCTCAAGAGCATGGAGATCCTCCGTGCCGCCAATCTCGACCGAGAGATGCGGCTCGTTGTCGCGCTTCCGGAGTATTTCCGGAAGCAGCAAGATCGGCTTTGGGAGCTGTTGCGAATATTCGGAGTGCAGTATTACGAATACCACAATGTCTTCTATCCGGAGGATGCCCTCCCCGGGGAAGTGACCCGGGCCGCTCAACGCCTGTTGCGTTCTGCGCGGCAGCATGGCGGTCCACATCTCCGGCCGCCACAACCGAACAGCGTCACCGCCCGCGGCTAGGGCGGAGACGCCGGCCACTGGCAGCGATCAACGATTAGCGCGGAGGGCCCGGCATCACCGCCGGGCCCTCCTTTGCGGGAGAACCTCCTTGACCTCGTACTTTCGTGCACCCGGCAGAACGGGAGGTGATGCCCTTCGGCTGCCTCCTGCCATTGGGGGTGGCGGAAGGTGAAGCCTTCTTCCAGGAGGCGGCCGGGGACGACGCGGCGGCTTTTCATCAGTGGTTCGGTGTCCGAGCGCAGTGCGAGCGCTCCGAGCTCGGCCATCCATTTCGCTGTGGGCAGGCCCACCGGGACGCCCCACGCTCTGCGCAGGTCTCGCATCAGGGAGGGCTGTGGCAGAGGGTTCGGAGCCGCGAGATTCACCGGCCCGGCAATATCGTCCTGGTCGATCAGGAACTCCAGCGCGCGCACGAAGTCCTGGTCATGGATCCAGGACACGTACTGCGCGCCGCCCGCGACCGGGCCGCCGAGGCCGAGCCGGGCCGGCCAGAGCAGGTGGTCGAAGACCCCGCCGCAATCGGGGCTCACCACCATGGCGGAACGCGGGGCGACCTTGCGGGTGGACGGTGTCCCGACCCGCTGCTGCGCCCGCTCCCCGTCCTTGGCGATCTTCACGCTGTAGGCGCCCAGTAGCCGGGAACTCCGGGCTCGGTGCCGCCGATGATGCCGGACGCCTCGTCGTTCCTTACGTCCCTTGCGTCGTGGACGGCAACCTCATCACGAGCCCAAGCGTGTCGGCCGGTACCGACATGGCTCTCTGGCTGGTCAGACGGATCCACGGCTGCGACCACGCGCGCAAGCTGCGCGTGGCCACCCACCCTGCCATGCTCGACGTCTCCCGTGAACGCCTTCGGCATCTCCCAGGCCACCGCCTACCGGTACCTGCACGAGGGCATCGACGTCCTGGCCGATCGGGCACCCGATCTGCACGAGGCTCTCGAACGCGCCGTCGCCGACGGGCTGGGGCACCTGATCCTGGACGGGAAGATATTCGACACCGACCGGTGCCGCCTGAGCACCATCAGCGTCAAGGGCGAGCAGATCGATTCCTGGTACCCGGGAAAGACCCACGACTTCGGCGGCAACATCCAGGCCCTGTTCGAACCCGACGGGTTCCCGATCTGGACCAGCGACGTCGAACCCGGCCACACCGTCGACATCACCGCCTCCCGCGTGCTGCCGATCCTGGCCGACCCCGGCTACGACGGCGCAGGCCACGGCGTCCATATCCCGTTCAAGCAGCCCACCGATGGCGGCGAACTCCACGTCGACAACCGCACCTACAACGCCCTGCCGCGCGCGCTGCGCAGCCTGGGCGAACGCGGCTTCGCCCTGCTCGCCGAACGCTGGACCACACTCCAGCACATCACCCTCAGCCCCGGCCGGATCGGCGATCTCGTCCGGGCCGCCCTCGTCCTGGTCCATTCGAACACCGCCGGATCACCTGAAAGTCAGTGAGAAAACGTCTGTACGAGCCCGCGCTCCCGTACATGGCGGACGAGCAGTAGGCCGAGGAGACGGGGCCGGGGAGGCCTGCCCGATTGGAACGAACATTCAGCCCTACCGGTGATGATCTTCGCTTGTAGGCATAATCACCCGAATGGCGATGTCGCTTCCGGTGCGGTTCCGCAGCGATGGGGTGAGGGTGGCGGTGGAGACCGACCCCCTGCACGCCCCGCTGCGCGACTTTCTCATCAACGACCTGGGGGACGACGTCTCCGCGATAGCGCGCGCCCAGGGGCGGCTGAGCGACGGCGCGGCCCTGCCCTGGCAGGAGCAGTACCGCTACCACCGCCTCGACTTCGACGGCACGACCGTGCACGTGCGCGACGTCGCCGGATGGGCGTCCTGCGACCTCGAACCGGCCGTCCTGCGGCGATGCCTGGACGAGTACCTCCACCAGGTCGGCGCCCTCAGGAGCCGCCGCAGCCTGGAGCGCGATCTCGGCGGGCCGGGCAACGGCGAGCCCATGGCCGCCTCCCTCGCCCTCGGCTCGGTGTCCCGGCGGACGCAGGGATGGGGCCTCGTCCAGACCCCGCGCGCCGTGCTGGAGGACCTCGCCGGGCTCACCCCGCACCCCGACGGCTGCATCCCGCACGGCGTCATGGAGACCGGCTCGGGCGCCTGCTGGGCGGACCTCGCCGTCCTGGACGAATCGGGGAAGCGCCTACGCAGCGGCACCAAGACCTTCATGCCGAAGGGCATCGACCCGGAACGCGTCATGGGCGAGCTGGGGAACGCTCTGACCCAGGCCCGCTTCCTCAACGGGATTCCAGGGGCGTGGTCGGGCGTCGTCGCCGGTGTGCCGGTGCACGGCTACGTCGACCCGGAGGCCGTCCTACGGCTCCCCTGCCAGCCCATCGAGATCGGCGGCGTCGTCCGGCGCGTCAAGGTGTTCTTCCCCGAACTCGCCGATTCCGGTGTGGACCTGGCGTCCGCGGCGTCCAGCGCCAGCGCGTTCACGCCTTCGGTCTACGGGCCACGGCACGTCCTCACGGCGTTCCTGCTCCACGACGTGCAGAGCCACCGCCACCACCTGGAAGTCGTCCGCGCGGCACGTCCCGGCTGGGAGCACACGGGCAACGCCTGCCACATCCGCATGGACGTCCAGACCGTCCGCCTGGAACACCTGTGGCTGCCCGGCCACACCTGCGAGGTGCCGACGGGCGAATTCGCCAGCGTCCTCTACGAATACGACCGCCTGACGGCACCCTGACCCCGATCGGCCGTCACGGCCTAGGAGAACGCCGCGACGACCGTGTCGGTGAGGGCCGCACCGGCCATGCCGTCCGGATCCAGTTCCGGGTCGTAGATGGCCACCTGGAGACCGACCGCGCGGGGGCTCGCCACCAGCGTCCCCAGGACGGACGTCAGCTCCTCGAACGACAGACCGTCCGGGTTGGGGGAGTCGACGGCCGGCATCACGCTCTTGTCGAGGATGTCGGCGTCCAGGTGGATCCAGTACCCCTCGATCGGCGCGGCCTCCAGATGCGCCCGCGCCCCCTCGGCGGCGGAGTCCGCGCCGTGCTCGCGGATGTACTCGATCGGGAAGCGCCGCACGCGCGAGGCATCGAAGGCGTCCAGGTCGAACAGCTCGAAGTCCTCGGGCTCCCGCTGGACGCCGATGTGCGCGACGTGCTCCTCCCGCACGTAGGGGCCCAGCCCCTCGACGTCGGTGAGGGCGGCCGGACCGTGCCCGGTGACGAGGCCGAGCGCCGTCCCGCCCGCCGTCAGCCGCCCCGCGGCGGCCGACGGGTCCCGCCGCGGCGAGTAGTCGTCGTGCCCGTCCAGGTGCGCCAGCCCGTGGACGCCGCGGCGGCGCAGCGCGAGCATGGGGCCCAGCAGGATGCCGCAGTCGCCGCCGAGCACGACCGGGAACTCGCCGCGGTCCAGCACCTCGCCGACGCGGGCCGCGAGACGCTCGGTGTAGTCGGCGAGGCCGGGCCCGTTCAGGTAGCCGGTCTCGTGGTGCGGGCCGAACACGTAGGGCGGCGGGTCCACGCGGCCGGCGTCCTCGGCCTGGAGGCGGCCGACGATGCCGTGGCCGCGCAGTGCGCGCGCCAGCCGGCGCACGCCGGGCTCGTGGCCCTCGCGCGGCGGACGGAGTCCCAGGTTGGACGGTGCGTCGAGCACTGCGATCATTCTTGCAATCTAGAACACCGAGACACCTCGGGCACATCGCCCGACTGCCGGGACCCCGGACAACGGCCGTGGCCCGGGAGCGGCCGCGGCGACGGGCGGCGGCCGGACACAACGGGAAGGGGCGTCCGATGACCGCTTCGGGACGACTCGTCGACCGCCTCCTCGGCCTGCCCGAGCCGCCGTCGCCGCATGTCGAGTCGGTGCGGGACCTGCGCGTGCCCATGCCGGACGGCACCGAGCTCGTCGCCGACCTGGACCGGCCGCGCGGCGCGGGACCGCTCCCCGTCGTGCTGATGCGCACCCCGTACGGCAAACGGCAGGCCGTCGTCCGGCTGTTCACCGGCGTCCTGACCCGGCGCGGGTTCCAGGTCGTCGTGCAGAACGTGCGCGGCGTCTTCGGCTCGGGTGGCGAGTTCCACGCCTTCCACGACGAGAAGGACGACGGCTTGGCCACGCTCAAGTGGCTCCGTGCGCAACCCTGGTGCGACGGAAGGGTCGCCATGGTCGGCGCCAGCTACCTCGGGTTCGCCGAGTGGGCCGTCGCACCCTACGCAGACCCGCCGTTGGCAGCGATGGGGTTGGGCATCACCGCGTCCGAGTTCGCCAGCTCGTTCTACCCCGGTGGTGCACTCGCCCTGCACAACACTCTCGTCTGGTCGTCCTTGATGGGCACGCAGGACGAGAAGCGGCGGCCGTTCCACAACAGGCGCGTCCGGCAGGCGATGCGGCACCTGCCGGTAGGCGAGGCCGACCTCGCGGCCATCGGACGCCCCGAATCGTTCCTGCGCGAAGTCGCCGCCCACGCCGAGCCCGGCGACGACTTCTGGGAGGCGACCGACCACAGCGCCGCCGTCCCCGCGACCACCACCCCCACCACGATGGTCACGGGCTGGTGGGACCTCTTCCTGCGCGGCCAGCTCAGAGACTTCACCGCCCTGCACGCGGAGGGTCGCCAGGTCCGCATCACCATCGGCCCTTGGGGGCACGACGCCAAGGCCCTCCGTGCGACGCTCCACGACCAGGTCTCCTGGCTGAACGCCCACCTGAACGGCGACAAAGCCCAGCTCCGCAGGGCGCCGGTAAGGCTGCACCTGCAACAGGCAGACACCTGGCTGGACTTCGACCAGTGGCCCCCACCTGAGACCGAACCCACGCCGCTCTACCTGTCCCACGGCCTCGTCTGGGACGAGCCGGACGCGGATCCCGCCACGTTCACCTACGACCCCTTCGACCCCACCCCGAACGTCGGCGGGCCACTCCTGTCACCGGGCAAGGGGAAGCAGCGCGACAACGCCCCCCTCGAACGCAGGGGCGACGTGGCCGTCCTCACCGGCGCGCCGCTGACCAGGGACCTCGACGTGATCGGGCCCGTCTCGGCGACGATCCACGTGCGCACCAGCACCGGCCGGGGCGACCTGTTCGTCCGGCTCTGCGACGTCGACCGCAGCGGCGTCTCCCGCAACGTCACCGACGGCATCCTGCGCATCACGTCCACCGGGATCGTCCGCGCCGAGATCGAGATGCATCCGACCGCCTACCGCTTCCGGCGCGGCCACCGCCTGCGCGTCATGCTCGCGGGCGGCGCGTTCCCCCGCTTCGCCCGCAACCACGGCACCGCGGAACCCGCGGGCCGGGCCGTCGCGTCCCGGCGCACCCGCTTCGAGATCCTCCGCGACGCGGCCCATCCCTCCGCGCTCCACCTCCCTCTCTGGAAACCCTGACCGTCCCGCCGCGGACGAGGCCGCCCGGCCGACGCTCAGCCGAGACCTTCCGGCCGCCCGTCGCGGCCGGACGCCCAACGTGTTCCACTCATCGCACACCGCGGTCCGTTCGTCGACAAGCCAGGGCAAAGCCGCGATGCGCCGTCGCACCCCTCGCTACGTTCTTCGCATCCGCCAGTCGGCCGGCGCGAGCCGCTTCGGGGGGAGCGGCCGTTCTGCGTCCGCGCCGAGACCGCGACGGCGGAACGGGGGGAGAGGGGTCACTCGGGGGAGTGGCCCCTCCGTCCGTGCCGGGCGGCGGGGGAGAGCCGCAGGTCGCCCTGGTCGAGCCGGACCGCCGCCTGCAGCCCGTCCAGGCTGCGGCCCTTGCGCGCCTCGTACGCGCCGATCCCCTCGAAGATGCCGGTGACGCTCTCCCACTGCATGTCGGGGCGGCCGATGGCGTCCACGAACTGGCGGACGGTCTCCCGGACCGCCCAGCGCATCCGCCGTCCGTAGCGGCTCTCCGGCGGGCGCGTACTCCGGGACGAGGCCCTGGATCTCCTCGACCATCTCCACCGCGGCCGTCTCCAGGTGGGGCCGCAGGGGCCCGGCGACCTCAGGCGGGAGCCCGGACAGCGGGAAGCGCCGCCCGGCGGACGGGACGGTCCGACTCATGGCGCGCCCTCCTGAGGCCGACTGCCCTCAGGCTCCGTTCGGGGAGCGACGATCCGATAGGCATGTTCGGAAAGGTTTGGAGGGGATTGTCACCCGGCTGACATCCGGGAGCCCGCGCCCCCGGCGTGTCGCGGGGTGCGGGGCCGGCGGCGCGAGGGCGGGCTCCGCCGCATAAATGGGGATCTCCCCTCGCGGCCTTCCGGGGGCGCCGGTGAAAGTCCGGGCAAAGGTATCCCCGCGCCCGTTCCCGTATTCCGGCGTCCCGCGTCAAGAAGACGAAGATCGCGATGCGGGGCGAGCTTTTCCGATCTGACGGGAAATGGTCGTTCTGTGAGCCTGGGTCGAAAAATTGACCCGGGGGGAGTCGACTTCGGTGCGGGGCTGCGGAATGGTCTCCCGCATGGATTCACGAATTCGGGCCGCCGCCGGTGCGTCCGGCCCCGTCCGGTGGCTGCTGGCTTTTCTCAGTGCCCGGGAGAAGGCACTGCGCACGCACTCCGGGACCGCCTCCGGCCCGGCCGAGTGGCTGCTGGTCTTCCTGGAGGTCGAACGCGCGGGGGCGGCGGCCCGGCGACGCCCGGCCGCCCTGCCGCCCCGCCGCGGCAGGACCGAGGAGCCACCGTTCGGCCGGCTGTCCGCCCGCAGCGCGTAAAGGAAGATCATGACCATCGAGATGCTCCTCGCCGCCCTGATCGGCGGCGCGATCGGCTTCGCCGAGCTCGTCGCGCGCTACCGCGACCGGCCCGCCGCGGCCCTGCTCTCCCCGGGCGGGCTGCTGTTCGTCTTCGTCAACGCCAGCGCGGCCGTCGTCGCGCTGATCGCGGTGACCGCCTCCGGCTGGACGTTCGGGCTGCCCGCCACCACACCCCCGGCGAGCCTCGTGGTCGTCCGGGTCATCGCCGCGGGGCTCGGCTCCGCGGCGGTGCTGCGCATGTCGTTCGCCCCCGCGCAGGGCCGCGGCGCCGGCGCCGGCCCCGTCGCCCTCCTCAACGGCATCCTGCGGATCGCCGACGGCGAGATGGAACGCAAACGCGCGCTCAGCAGGCTGTCGCACGACGACCTGGCCGGGCTGTCGTTCGAACGCGACCACGCCGCCCTCGCGGAGCTGTGCTGCCACCTCATGCGCGAGTTCGACCTCGCCGAGGCCCAGCGGCTCGGCGGCCTGGCGGCCGAGCTGAGCGGCCGCGACGACCTCACCGACGCCGACAAGCTGGACTGCTGGGGGCTGGAGCTGACGCGGCTCGTCGGCGAGCGCGCCCTCCGGCAGGCGGCACGGCGGCTGCGGGACCGCCCCCGCGACGGGGCCGGCCCGGCGGCCGAACCCGAGCGGCGCCCGGCCGCCCCGGCGACCGACCACGACCACCTGGTCGAGACCGCCCCGGCCCGGCCCCCGGTCGCCAAGGCCTCCCGCCTCGCGCCGAGCGCGAACGGCAGGGCGGAACGCAAATCATTCAGCGACGCCTGACACTCCGAGGAATACCGGTGCGCCCCTTCGCCAGGGCGCACCGGTATTTTCGCCGGACGGACGCCCGCGGGACGGGCGGCTATCTCGGCTGGCCGGAAAGGGCCGCCGCGGAATCGTCCCGCGCCTCCAGCGCCGCCGCGATGCGGTGCAGCGCCTCCGCCATCGAGACGAGCGCCTGCACCTGCGCGGCGGCCATGAGATTCCCAGGCGAGGGGTCGGCGGCCTGCGCCTCCGCGGCCGCCTCGCACGCCTGCTGGTTCCACCAATGCACGTGCCGATCCTATTCGGTGACACGAATGCGGCCCATTGCGCCGCGCCGCCCCGCGGCCGGCCCTGAAAAGGCTTTGCCGGTACCGGAATTGAAAGGACCCCGCCGTGAGCACCGAACCCCGCGCCGCCCCTCCCGCCGGAGCGTCCGGCGTCTCCTCCGCCGGACCTCCGCCCTGGACGGGGAAGCCGGTACGGCGACTGACCACCGCGGAACTCGCCGAGGCCCTCGCCTATCTGGAAAGGCACCGCCCGGACGACGACGTCCTCGGCCGTGCCCTCGCGGGCGAGTTCGCCCGGCGGACGGCCGCCGCCGAGTTCGCCCGCCGCGCCGCGGCCGACCGCCGCAGGACCGTGGAGAACGGGCCGGGCAGAGACACGGGCGGCGACAACGGCCCCTTCAGGGGACGCGACCTTGGCGAGCCCCGCCCGGCCTCACCGGATCTCGACGGGTCGAGCCGCCCGCCCCTGACGCCGCCGCCAGGACGTCCCCGAATGCCGCAGTGACCCGGAGGGCCCGCCGGAGGGCCTCGTGTGCAGGGGGCCATGAGGTCGCGCGTCACTTCCGCGGCCCGGGGTATAGACGCGCCATGGAGGTACGGCTGCGCAGGGTGTACGAGGCGCCGACGGCCGACGACGGGGCGCGGATCCTGGTCGACCGGGTGTGGCCGCGGGGCCTGTCGAAGGACAAGGCCCGCCTGGACGAGTGGGAGAAGGACGTCGCCCCCTCCACCGAGCTCCGCAAGTGGTACGGCCACGACCCCGCCAGGTTCGAGGAGTTCACCCGCCGGTACGACGCCGAACTGGCCGAGCCCGACCGCGCGGCGGCCTTCGACCACCTGCGGGAACTCGCCCGGCAGGGCACCGTGACCCTGCTCACCGCGACCAAGGACGTCGAGCGCAGCCAGGCGGCCGTCATCGCCGCCAGGCTCCGCGACTCCTCCTGACCCCCGCCGGCCGAACTCCCTCACGGTCGCCCCTACGGGGTGGCCTCCATGTCGTTCCGCCACCGCGCCAGCCCCCATCCCGCCAGCCGCAGCCCCACCATCGTCCGAACCTGACCAGGAGCCGTCAGCGCCGCCACGAACTCCATCGTCAGCAGGCCACTCGCGGTCCCAGGAGGCCCCTGCACCGCATAGCCGCCCATCACGACCACCGCCCAGCCGACCTGAACACCTTCGCCACCGCATCGGCCGCCGCCAATGCCTCCAGCCGCCTGGCCCTCACATCTCCCACTGGTCCGACTCCTTCCAGTCGGGCTAGACCCTGGGTCCCCCGACATAGCCGCGTCGGGCCGGGGCCGCTCTGATCTACCGCTGATCTCTTGCCTCTGTCCGGAAAGCCAGGCCCTCCAGCCGTTGGTGCAGCTCAGCGCGCTTGAGTCGTCACCGAACGTTCCGGTGTCGCACTCAGGGGAGACTTTAATGATACTCGCGATAAGTACACAAGTGGTAGTCATGCGAGAGGGCCTGCCACCCGGAACAGGTGCCTCTACCAGGGTGGTCAGGCTGGCAAGCGGTAGACCAGTTCGTACAGGTGAGAACCCTTGACCAGCACCGATACTTCTACGGGCCGGTCATCGTGAGAGTAGGCGACCCGGAACTGCCTGATCACCGGAACGTCTGGCAGTGCCAAGAGATCGATCTCTTCGTTCGTCGGCATCCGGGCGGACACAGCGTCTACGAAGTGCTGAAGGTCGTATCCCAGGTCAGCCAGGACGCGCGGCGCTCCGCCGGGGATCCTCTGCGACCCGGCCAACTCCGTACCGGCCGCCAGTTCCAGCGGGTAGTACGACCACTCGACCTCGACCGGCCGAGCAGCATGGCGCAGCAGTCTCCGCCGTACGAGCACCCGCTCTCCTGCGCCGATGCCCAGCGCCGCCGCAACATCGTTCGGTGCCGGTAGCTCCGCGACCTCAAGCAGTTCGTAGGAGTAGCCGCCAGGCGTCGGCTCGAAGTAGGCCCCAACCTCCACCCGGAACGGCTGGCGGTCCCGTACGAAAACACCCTTGCCCTGACGGCTCGTCAGGTAGCCCTCGGCCTTGAGCACCGCCAGGGCTTTCTGGACGGTGGTGTTCGAAACGCCGAACTCCGCGACCAGGTGTGCTGTCGAAGGTAGTTGGGTACCCGCCACCAGGTCCCCGGCCATGATCCGCGCCCGCACCTCCGCCGCCATCTGCTGGTACGGAGGCCGGTCGTCCGCTCGTTGGGTCAACGTGAACCCGCCACCAGTCGGTAGCGTAGATGGCGCTCCTCGGCGATCATCACCATCACCGATGCTTCGAAGGCCACGCCTTCAACGTTCAAACAGGTGCGCGACAGGACGATCACGGGCGTGCCAGGAGTCAGGCCGAGCTCGGCGGCCTCATCTTCGGTAGCACCTCGAAACACGATGTCCTCCCGAGCTTCGTGCACCTCATAGCCCATGTCTGCAAGCAGAGTCACGGCCCCGCCTTTGATCTTCTCCGGAGTGGCCAGAGCCGTCCCCTCCGCGATTCCTGTCGGATACCACGAGTCGGTAAGTTCCACAGGCTGACCGTCGAGCAGCATGGTTCTGCGCCGGCTCACGGCGACCTCTCCCGGAGCGAGACCCAAGGCCGAACACACGTCTGAAGGTGGGACCTCCAGCGACACCCCGCGTAGGCGCTGAGTGCCGACGCGGCCAGCACTTGCGGCTTCCTCCGTCCAAGCATCAACCTCGCCCTCCTGTCGAGGAGACAGGTACGGCAGCGAACTCACGATCCACACAGCACTTCGCCCTTCCTGCCACTTCCCGCGAAACCCATTATGGTGCTCGCCGACTCCGGGATGCACATCTCAGCGATCAACGACTCCACCGCATTCCCCGTAGCCCAAGCTCCACGACACCTGCGTGAGGGACTCTTGGCGGTCGTGGTCATGAGGGTCAAGCGTGCGCGCGGGCGGCCGGATGCGGCCTTGACCGGGGACCCCTCCGACGGGCCGCCCCGGCCTGATGTGGGCAGCCCCAAGGGCAGCCCGAAGCCCGCGAGGCTAGCAGCCCGCCGCCCCGGTCAAGGCCGCATCCGGCCACCCACACCGTTGCGGCCCGTGCCTTCTGCGGTCCAAGCGACAGCGCCGTGACCAGCGCAGAAGCACCGCCCAAGGCGTCATCACCGCGTCAACACCACGTCATCCGGAGGGGTCGCAACGGCCCCGAACGGACGGGAACCGACCCAATCCCGGTGGGCGCCCCACCCCGGAAAAGCGGGGTTGACCTGGGCAGACGCCACCAGACCGGAAGCGTCCGGAACGGGCAGGAACACCCAGGCCAACCCCGTCCAGGAACTGGCAGTTCACCGACACCAACGACGTGGCGCAACTCGTCTTCAAGCCGTGCGGCGAGGACCGCAACTTCAACATCAACACCGAGCTGCGCGTCTACAGGGGAACATCGGACGCCGCGAAGACCAGCTTCATGGCCTTCGACTCCACCGACGGGAGCGTCAGGACGACCTACCACTTCGCGTGGAAGAAGTGCCCGGGCTGACCGGACCCCCACCCCGGCACGCCGGGCCGCGCCCTCTGACCAGCGAGGACGCGGCCCGGCCGCCGTCCGGGCGGGGGTCGCTGCGGCGAGGCGTCCCAGCAGCACTCGGAACGGGTTTTAGAGTGAGGGGGTCTCTAGGAAGGATCCTCACATGCCCCTCGCCTCACGCCTGCCGGCCCCGCCCGAGACCATGGCCGTCCTGGAGGAGACCTACGCGGGCGTGCTGCGCCGCGATCCGGGGGAGGCCGAGTTCCACCAGGCCGTGCACGAGGTGCTGGAGTCCCTCGGCCCGGTGCTGGCCGCGCGGCCGGGCCTCGCCACCGCCAAGCTCGTCGAGCGGGTGATCGAGCCGGAGCGCCAGATCATGTTCCGCGTCCCGTGGCAGGACGACGACGGTCAGATCCACGTCAACCGCGGCTTCCGCGTCGAGTACAACGGCGCGCTCGGGCCGTACAAGGGCGGGCTCCGCTTTCATCCCACGGTGAACCTCGGCATCGTCAAGTTCCTCGGCTTCGAGCAGATCTTCAAGAACGCGCTCACCGGCCTCGGCCTCGGCGGCGGCAAGGGCGGCAGCGACTTCGACCCGCACGGCCGCTCCGACGCGGAGGTCATGCGCTTCTGCCAGTCGTTCATGACCGAGCTGCACCGCCACGTCGGCGAGCACACCGACGTCCCGGCCGGCGACATCGGCGTCGGCGGCCGCGAGATCGGCTACCTGTTCGGCCAGTACCGCCGCGTCACGAACCGGTGGGAGGCCGGGATGCTGACCGGCAAGGGCATGCTGTGGGGCGGCTCCGCGGTCCGGACGGAGGCGACCGGCTACGGCAACGTGATGTTCACGGCCGAGATGCTGCGCCGCCGCGGCGAGGACCTCGACGGCCAGCAGATCGTCGTCTCGGGCTCCGGCAACGTCGCGATCTACACCATCGAGAAGGCGCAGCAGCTCGGCGCGAACGTCATCACCGTCTCCGACTCCGGCGGCTACGTCGTGGACGAGAAGGGCATCGACCTCGACCTGCTCAAGCAGGTCAAGGAGGTCGACCGGGGCCGCGTCTCCGACTACGCCGACCTGCGCGGCGCCTCCGCCCGGTTCGTCCCGGGCGGCCGGGTGTGGGACGTCCCCGCCGACATCGCGCTGCCGTCGGCGACGCAGAACGAACTGGACGCCGACGCCGCCGCGATCCTGATCCGCAACGGCGTGAAGGCCGTGTCGGAGGGCGCCAACATGCCGACCACGCCGGACGCCGTGCACGTCCTCCAGGACGCGGGCGTCGCGTTCGGCCCCGGCAAGGCCGCCAACGCGGGCGGCGTCGCGGTGAGCGCGCTGGAGATGCGGCAGAACGCGAGCCGCGCCTCCTGGGCCTTCTCCCAGGTGGAGGAGGAACTGCTGGCCATCATGACGAGCATCCACGACACCTGCTACGAGACCGCCGACCGCTACGGCGCCCCCGGCGACTACGTGGTCGGCGCCAACATCGCCGGCTTCGAGCGCGTGGCCGACGCGATGCTGGCCCAGGGCCTCATCTAGGACGCCGTTCACTTCCCGCCCGGGGGGCGCCCCGCCTCCGCGCGGCACGCGGCCCAGACCTCCGTCACCGATCCTGGGCCGCCGCGGGGCTCAGGCAGGCCCGTCCTGGGCATGGACGGAGAGTGAACGCGCAACCGCGAAGAGCTCGCTTCCGGCCCTTGGTCCAGGTGGCCGTGCGCACGTCGCTGACCACGGTGGCTCTGGTCGCCGTCTACTTCACGGCCCCGTTGAACAGGACGTTCTCGGTACTGACCGGGGTGGTGCTGGCTGTCGCGCTGCTCGCCCTGGTAGTGCTCGTCGCGTGGCAGGCGAGATCGATCGCACACTCGTCCTCCCCGCGGCTGCGCGCCATCGAGGCGCTGGGGACGACCGTCGCGCTGTTCCTGCTGCTGTTCGCCTCCAGCTACCGCCTGATGAGCCACGACACCCCGCCCGGCTTCTCCGAGCCGCTGACGCACATCGACGCCCTGTTCTTCACCATCACGATCTTCACTTCGGTCGGTTTCAGTGACATCGTCCCGATCTCGCAGACGGCCCGCGCCCTGACGGCGCTCCAGATGCTCGGCGACCTGGTCTTCCTGGGCGTCGTGGCCAAGGTCTTCCTGGAGGCGATGCGGCAGGGCGTCGAACGCAGAACCGGCGAGCCTCTCCACTTCGGGGAACTCCCCGGCCGCGGCGAACACCGATCGGGTGACGGCTGACGACCCGACCGCAGGGGCGGCCGACGCCCCGCGTCCGCCCGCGTCGGACGGGCCGGGCTCAGAAGTCGAGCAGGCCGGAAGCGGCGCGGTCGGCGTCGATCAGATCACTGAGCAGGCCGGCGGCAGCGGCGGCGAGGTCCTGGAGCGGGGCATCGGGGGCCGCCTCGCGCCCGAACGCATGCCGGACGGTCCGCGCGAGAAGTTCGGCGTGCCGCTCCGGGGCGCCCGCAGGGGCGGAGCCCTCGGCGCGCAGGAAGCCCTCGAACGTCGCCTGGTAGGCGTAGCCGATCTCGTCCAGGCTCAGGTCGTCGCGGAGAAGGCCGTGCTCGGCGAGCAGTTCGAGGTAGTCGCGCGCCATCGCGGCGTGGCGGTCGTCGCGCGCGGTGTCGGGAGAGCCGGTCAGCTTCCCGAGCAGGTGGGGATCGCCGAGGAGCAGGCCGCGCAGCAGCGGCCGGTCCATGATCGCCAGGAAGTACGCGCGGGCGAAGCCGTGCAGGAGGCAGACCCCCCGGGTCCTGCTGGAGCGCCCGCCGCAGCTCGTCCATCGCGCGGAGCACCTCCCGCGCGAAGACCGCGCCGAACAAGCTCGACCAGGGCGTCAACGTCGCGGACGCCGCGAAGGCCGCGGGCGTGCGGCACATGGTGTTCTCGTCCGTCGGCGGCGCGGAGAGCCAGAACCGCTTCTACGTGGAGCGGGGCTGGGGGCGGATCGAGAAGTGGCGGATCGAGCAGCACATCCGGGAGCTGGGCGTGCCCGCCACGATCCTCCGGCCCGCCGGGCTCATGGAGGACTTCACCAGCCCCGCGCGGTTCTTCCAGAACGGCTCGCTGAACGTCCCCTGGCGCGACGACCTGGTCATGCAGCTCATCGCCGTCGACGACACCGGCGCCTTCGCCGCCCGGGCCTTCGCCGGCCCGGACGGCCACCTGGGCAAGGCCATCGAGATCACCGGCGACCGGCTCACCGCCCCGCAGATCGCCGAGGCGCTCGGCGCGGCGGCGGGACGTCCCGTCCCGCACACCAGGATTCCCGTCGAGGCCCTGTGGAAGCACGCCCCCGAGGTCGCGAAGGTCTTCACCTGGGCGGACGCCGCCTACTACGACACCGACCTCGCTCCGCTGCGCAAGGCCCACCCCGACGTCATGGACTTCCGCACCTGGCTCAAGCACTCCGGCAAGGCCCGCCTCACGGCGCAACTGGAGGCCGCCGCCCCCTGAAGCGCCGCCCCCGGAGACCGAAGGCCCCGCCGGTAGGGTGCCGTGTCGTGCTGAAGACGCGGCTCGACATCGCTCGGATACGGGCGGCCCGCCGGACGATCGACCCCGTTTTCCTCGACTCCCCGCTGTACCGCTGCGAGGCGCTGGAGACCGCCCTCGGGTGCGCGGTGAGCGTCAAGTTGGAGACGGCGAATCCGGTCCGGAGCTTCAAGGGGCGCGGCACCGAGGTCGTCGCCGGGCTTCTCGCCGGCAACGGCCCCCGGGCGGCGGTCTGCGCCAGCGCGGGCAACCTCGGCCAGGCCCTCGCCTGGTCCGGGCGCGGCCGGGGGCTCGACGTCACCGTCGTGGCGTCCCGCTTCGCCCCCGCGGCCAAGCTCGACCGCATCCGCGCGCTGGGCGCCGGGCTGGAGTTGGTGGACGGCGACTTCGACATGGCGCGCGAACGGGCGGCGGCCATCGCGCGGCACGACGGCATCCGGCTCGTCGAGGACAGCCTGGACATCGAGACCTGCGAGGGCGCGGCGACCATCGGGCTGGAACTGCTCGACTCCGCGCCGACGATCGACGCCGTCCTGGTCGCGCTCGGCGGCGGGGCGCTGGCCACCGGCGTGGGCCACGTGCTCAAGACCTTCGCGCCCGGCGTCGAGGTGATCTGCGTCCAGCCGTCGGGCGCCCCGGCGATGACGCGCTCCTGGCGCGAGCGGCGCGTCGTCACCACCGAGTCGACCGACACCATCGCCGACGGCGTCGCCGGACGGCGTCCCATCCCGGAGGTGCTGGACGACCTCCTCGCGGTCGCCGACGACGCCGTCCTGGTCGAGGAGGCGTCGATCATCGCCGGCATGCGGATGCTCCTCGACGGCGCCGGCCTCGTCGTCGAACCGTCGGCCGCCCTCGGCGTCGCGGCGATCCTCGAAGACCGCCCCCGCTTCGCCGGCCGGCACGTCGTCACCATCGTGTGCGGCGCCAATGTCGACGCGAGCGCCTACCGCCGCTGGGTCGGCGCGGGCCCCGATCACACGTCCTGAACCTCCCGCCGCCAGGACGGGCCTGTGGAACCATCCCAGGATGGCGCGCTTCGAGCAGTTCGTCGAAGAGCTGCTCGACTTCCTGTTGACGCGGCTGGACGAGGTCGGCTTCGAACGACTCGTCGCCCATGAGCCTCGGCGCATGGCAGCCGGCTACATGTTCACGGACCGTGGGTGAGTAGCGTCGAGCCCCGGGGCGCCGCTCTCGCGTGCTTTCACCTGCTGATTCCGTGCCAGCGCCTGCCTCCGGCCGGCCGTACTGGTATCCGTTGACCTCACGCTGGGCGCGGCCCGGTCAAGGGCGCTTCCCGATTCCTGACCGGTCGCGGCGCCCGCGCGCCGGGCCGCCGCGAAAGCGGGAGCCATGCCGCGGGACGGTTGGCGCAGGGGTTTCCTGGGGCATGCCATGGGCAGGGGGAAGTCCGTTGTTATGACGTGTCCTTCGACTACCGGGGGGTTTTCGGAGATGACCGCGGGATGGTACGGGCCAGGGGGAATGGACCCGTTCGAGGAGATGCTCGCCCGCTTCTTCGGAGCGCGGGCGCACCGGCGGCCCATGGAGCGGATCAGCATCGCGCGGCTGATGAGCGAGCCGGCGCGGGACCTGGTGCGGGACGCCGCCGCGCAGGCGGCGCAGTGGGGCAGCCGCGATCTGGACACCGATCACCTGCTGTGGGCGGCGACGCGGCAGCAGGGGACGCGGCAGTGGATGGCGCGGGCCGGCGCGGACCCGGACAAGATCCGGGAGGAGATCGAGGACCATGCGCGGCGCGGTGAGCCGCGCGACGTCCCGCCGGAGCTGACCCCTTCGGCCAAGCGGGCGCTGCTCGACTCGCACCAGGTGTCGCGGGCGCTCGGGTCGTCCTACATCGGGCCGGAGCACCTGCTGTTCGCGCTGGCGCTGGACCGCGGGTCGAGCGCCGGGCGCATCCTCGACCACGAGCACGTGACGCCGGACTCGCTGCAGCAGGCGGCGTCCGGCGGAGGTCCGGGGCAGCCGCCGCCCGGCGGTGGCGGCGGGCAGCCGAGCGGGACCCCCACGCTGGACGAGTTCGGACGCGACCTGACCGCCCTCGCCCGGGAGGGACGCATCGACCCGGTGATCGGACGCGAGGACCAGATCGAGGAGACCGTGGAGGTCCTCTCGCGGCGCACCAAGAACAACCCGGTGCTGATCGGCGACCCCGGTGTCGGCAAGACCGCGATCGCCGAGGGGCTGGCGCAGCGGATCGTCGACGACGAGGTCCCCGAGACGCTGCGCGGCAAGCGCATCGTCCAGATCGACCTGGGCGGGGTCGTCGCGGGCACCCGGTACCGGGGCGACTTCGAGGAGCGGCTGAAGAAGCTCGTGGACGAGATCCGCGAGCACGCCGGCGGGCTGGTCGTGTTCATCGACGAGATCCACACGATCGTGGGCGCGGGCAGCGCGGAGGGCGCGATGTCGGCGGGGAACATGCTGAAGCCCCCGCTCGCCCGCGGCGAACTGCACGTCGTCGGCGCGACCACGATCGACGAGTACCGCCGCAACATCGAGAAGGACGCGGCGCTGGAGCGGCGGTTCCAGCCGATCCTCGTGCCGGAGCCGAGCACCGACGACAGCGTCGAGATCCTGCGCGGCCTCCGCGACCGGTACGAGGCGCACCACCAGGTGCGCTTCACCGACGAGGCGCTCGTCGCGGCCGTCGACCTGTCCAGCCGCTACCTGACCGACCGGTTCCTGCCGGACAAGGCGATCGACCTCATCGACCAGGCGGGCGCCCGCGTCCGGCTGCGCTCCACGCGCGACGGCGGGCGCCGCGAGCTGGAGCAGCGCCTCGACCAGCGGCGCCGCGAGAAGGACCAGGCCGTCGCGGACGAGGACTACGAGCGCGCCTCCGAGCTGCGCGACGAGGTCGGCCGGCTGGAGAAGGACCTCACCGCGACGCTGGAGAACGGCGGCCCGGCCACGGTCCCGGAGGTGACCACGGAGGACATCGCCGAGGTCGTCTCCCGGATCTCCGGCGTCCCCGTCACCCGGCTCACCCAGGCCGAGCGGGAGCGCCTGTCGAACCTGGAGGGGCACCTGCACGAGCGCGTGATCGGGCAGGAGGACGCGGTCGCGGCGGTGGCGCGGGCCGTCCGGCGGTCGCGCGCCGGGATGGGCGACCCGGACCGGCCCATCGGCGGGTTCCTGTTCCTCGGCCCGACCGGCGTCGGCAAGACCGAGCTGGCCAAGGCGCTGGCGGAGGCCCTGTTCGGCAGCCAGGACCGGATGATCCGGTTCGACATGAGCGAGTTCCAGGAGCGGCACACCGTCAGCCGCCTGATGGGCGCTCCGCCCGGATACGTCGGCTACGAGGAGGCGGGGCAGCTCACCGACGCCGTCCGCCGCCAGCCGTACTCGGTGATCCTGCTGGACGAGATCGAGAAGGCGCACCAGGACGTGTTCAACGTCCTGCTCCAGCTCCTTGACGACGGCCGCCTCACCGACGCGCAGGGCCGCACCGTCGACTTCCGCAACACCGTCGTGATCATGACGAGCAACCTCGGCTCGGAGCTGATCACCGGCACCACCGAGATCGGCTTCGGCACGTCCGGCGACGGCGGCGGCGGGCTGCGCGACCGGATCATGCGGCGGCTGCGCGAGTCGTTCCGGCCCGAGTTCCTCAACCGGATCGACGAGATCATCGTCTTCCGGCGGCTGGAGGAGGGCCAGCTCCGCCAGATCACCGACCTGCTGCTGGACGAGACGCGCCGCCGCCTGCGCGCCCAGGACGTCTCCGTCACCTTCAGCACCGAGGCCGTGGACTGGCTCGCCGAGCGCGGCTACCAGCCCGAGTTCGGGGCCCGGCCGCTGCGCCGCACGATCCAGCGGGAGGTGGACGACGAGCTCTCCGACCTGCTGCTGTCCGGCGATCTGCGGCAGGGCGGGCACGTCGACGTGTCCGCGGTGAACGGCGGCCTCCAGTTCGACGTCGCCACTGGGTAAGGGTTACAGTCGTCCTATAACCCTTACGAACGGGTGCGGGAGGACGTGTGCTCATTCCCCTGGCCGACTACGCGGCGGGCGTCGAGGTCGCGAACGACCTGGTCGCCACGTCGCCGGACGTCCGGGGCGCCGAGGCGCTCTCCGGGCCCGGCGACCTGGCGGGCCTGCTCGCGGCGTACGACCTCGCGGCGCCGACCGCCGCGGACGTCGAGAAGGTCCGCCTCCTGCGCGGCGAGGTGCGCGCCGTCATGCGGTCGGAGACCGAGGACGAGGCGGTGGAGCGCGCGGCGCTGCTGGCCGGGCACGCCGGGCTCGCCCCCGTACTGCGCCGCGACCCGTCCGGCCGGTGGCAGTGGTACGTGCCGACCGCCCGGAACGCCGCCCTCGTCGCGGAGGTCGCCGCCCTCGCGGGCGTCGCGCTGCTCGGCCTCGTCCGGGCGCTCGGCCACGGCCGTTTCCGTGCGTGCGCCGCCCCCGGCTGCGGCGGCGTGTTCGCCGACGCCAGCCGCGCCGGCCGCCGCCGCTACTGCAGGCCGGAGCTGTGCGGAAACAGGCTCAACGTCGCCAACCACCGTGCGCGCCGCCGGGCGGTGGCCCGATGACGCTCACCGGCGCGATCCCGCTCCCGGACGGGACCCTCGTCCGGGGCCGCGGCCTGCGGAACCCGCTCCCGGACGGCCCGGCCCCCGACTTCGGGCTCTACCTGGGCTCCGGCCGCCTCCGCCGCAGGCACGAGCCGGGGCTGGACTGGCCGTCCGTCTGGATCGACTGGCCGGACTTCCTGCTGCCCCGCGACCGGGACGAGGCCGTCCGGCGGATCCGCGCCCTGCACGAGCGGGCCCGCTCCGGCGCGGCCGTCGAGGTCGCCTGCGGAGGCGGCGTCGGACGCACCGGAACGGTCATCGCCTGCCTGGCCGTCCTGTCGGGCGCGGCCCCGGCCGAGGCCGTCGCCTGGACGCGCGAGCACCACCACCCGCGCGCCGTGGAAACCCCCTGGCAACGCCGCTGGGTGACCCGCTTCCCGCCCTGACACCGTCCCCCGGGCCGGCCCTACCCGAGGATCAGCTGTGCGGCGTGTTCGCCGATCATCATGCTGGGGGCGTTGGTGTTGCCGCCGATGATGCTCGGCATGATCGACGCGTCCGCCACGCGGAGCGCCTCGATGCCGCGCACGCGCAGCCCGGGGTCGACGACGGCCCGCTCGTCGACGCCCATCCGGCACGATCCCACGGGGTGGTAGACGGTCGTGGCGCGGTTCGGCAGCTCCTCGGCCAGCGCCTTCCGGCCGGGGTACCGCGGCCCGGGGGACAGCTCCTCCTTGACGTCCCCGGCGATGGCCCGGCTCGCCATGACCTCGCGGACGAGCTCGATGCCGTCCAGCAGCAGCCGGGCGTCGTCGGGCTCGGTGAGGTAGCCGGGGTCGATGACCGGCGGGGCGGACGGGTCCGCCGACCCCAGCCGGAGCGTGCCGCGGCTCTTCGGGTAGATCAGCGTCGGCATGATCGTGAGCGCGGACCGCTTGTCGACGGCGTGCCGCACCGGCGCGTCCTGGTTCGGGAACGGGTACGACCACGGCAACGCGTGCAACTGGATGTCGGGCACCGCGCCCGCCTGCCCGCTGCGGACGAAGCCGACCGCCTCGAACACGCTGCGGGCCACCCACGTCCCGCCCCTCGTCCACTCCTTGGCGACGCCCCTGGCGAAGTAGGGGGCGGTGCCCCTGTGGCGGGCCGTGTCCATGACGAACGTCATCGGCACGAACATGTGGTCGTGCAGGTTGTCGCCGACCGGCAGGTCGGAGCGCACCTCGATGCCGTGGTCCCTCAGATGGGCGGCCGGGCCCACGCCGGACAGCATCAGCAGGTGCGGGGAGCCGAACGCCCCCGCCGACAGGACGACCTCCCGGGACGCCCGGATCGTCGCACCGTCCTTCTTGCCGGCGACCTCGACGCCCGTGGCCCGCCCCTTGTCGATCACGACCCGCCGCACGGTCACGTTCGTCAGGACCGTCAGGTTCGGCAGGCCGTGGTCGTCCAGGTAGCCGACGGACGAGCTGTAGCGCAGGCCGTCCGCGACGCTCTGCTGGAAGATCCCCACACCCTCCTGCTCGGCGCCGTTGTAGTCGTCGTTGCGCTTGACGCCCGCCGTCTGGGCGACCGCCTCGATGAATGCCTCGGAGGCGGGGGTGAGGTCTCGCTGCCGGGTCACCTGGATGGGGCCGCCCGCACCGCGCAGGTCGGAGGCGCCGTCCTCCCAGTTCTCCATCCGCCGGTAGCTGCCGAGGACGTCGTCGAAGCCCCATCCGGTGCAGCCCTCGGCGGCCCAGTCGTCGTAGTTCCTGCGGTGGCCGCGCACGAACAGCATCCCGTTGATCGACCCCGAGCCCCCGAGGACGCGCCCCCGGACCTGCGGGATCCTCCGGTCGAGCGCGCTCTTCTGCGGCGTGCTGTAGAAGCCCCAGTCCAGCCGCTTCTTCAGCTGCGGGACGTTGTGGAAGACGGCGATCAGCCCCGGCTTGCGGACCAGCGGCGTCCTGTCCGGACCGCCCGCCTCCACCAGGACGACGCTCGCCCCGGACTCGGCCAGCCGCCTGGCCAGCACGCAGCCGGCGCTGCCGGCCCCCACCACGACGTAATCAGCGCTCCGGTCCATGTGTTCCTCTCAGCGGACGCCGTGCAGCGAGGCGACCGCTAACGAGGGCCCGCGCCTGGCCCTTGTCGGCGCCGCCGTCCGGCCGGGCGCGGGAGTCCCCGCCGGTCGGGCGACAGAAATGGGTGGCCCGATCGTAGAAGGGCGGGGACCGGCCTCCAAGGGGTGTCCCGGTGACCGGAACCTCACCTCCGCCCGCGCCCTTTCCCGCCTGGTCGGCGGTCCGCGGCGGGCCCGGTCGGCGGACGTCGCCGACCACCGGCGTGCGGTTGCGGAGAACGGTGCCAAATCTCCCGACCGGAATCGGCTGGTTCGCTTTTCTGCCTGCACTGGTCCGGCCGCGCCCCCGCGGCGCCGTTTCGGCGGTTTCCGGCGGGCTCTTGCCCGCGATCGCGAGCGGGGTTAACGTTCGCTAAATCCGATAGGAAAGTTTCCTATCCGATGGAGTGTCCATGCCCCGCTCCCGCGCTCCACCGCGTCACCGCCGTTCGTCGGCTGCTCCCCTCACGCGGCGGGTCCCGCCGCGACGACGTCCCATGACCACCCCCATCACGCAAGGACCCCCCGCATGGAAACCACCCCACGCACGAAGAACCCAAGCGCGAGGACCCCCCGCACGAAGCGCTCGCGCCGGATCGCCGCCGTCACGGCCGGCGCCGGCCTCGCCCCGCTCGTCGCCGTGGTGATCCCGGCGACCTCGGCCTGGGCCCACGGATACGTCTCGGCGCCGATGAGCCGCCAGGCCCAGTGCGCGCAGCACATCGTCCAGTGCGGCTCCATCCAGTGGGAGCCGCAGAGCGTCGAGGGTCCGAAGGGCCTGCGCAGCTGCAGCGGCGGAAACTCGCGGTTCGCCGACCTCGACGACGACGCCAAGGGCTGGCGGGCCACCACCGTCGGCCAGACGGTGACCTTCACCTGGACGTTCACCGCCCGGCACCGCACCTCGAACTACGAGTACTACGTCGGCGGCCGGCGCGTCGCCGTGGTCGACGGCAACGACCAGCAGCCCCCGGCCACCGTCTCGCACTCGGTCAACCTCGGCGGCGTCACCGGCCGGCAGAAGGTGCTGGCGATCTGGAACATCGCCGACACGTCCAACGCCTTCTACGCCTGCGTCGACGTGAACGTCCAGTGATGCCGGTCCGCAAGGCGCGGCGCGTCCCGCTGCCCCGGGGCGCCCGGCTGACCGGCGCCCTCCTGCTCGCGGCGGGGACGCTGTCGGCCGTCCTGCCGATGGCGCCGGCCTCCGCCGCGGACTGCGCGGCGGCGTGGAGCTCCTCCGCCGTCTACACCGGCGGGGCCGCGGTGTCCTACAACGGGCACAACTGGTCGGCGAAGTGGTGGACGCAGAACGAGACCCCCGGCCGCGCCGACGTGTGGGCCGACAAGGGGACCTGCGGCGGGTCGTCCGACCCCGGCGATCCGCCCGGTCAGAGCGGGTTCGTGGTGAGCGCCTCGCAGTTCGACCAGATGTTCCCGAGCCGCAACGCGTTCTACAGCTACGGCGGCCTGACCGCGGCCATGGCGGCGTTCCCCGCGTTCGCCGACACCGGAAGCGACACGGTGAAGAAGCAGGAGGCGGCCGCCTTCCTGGCCAACGTCAACCACGAGACCGGCGGGCTGGTCTACGTCGTCGAGCAGAACACGGGGAACTACCCGCACTACTGCGACGCGAGCCAGCCCTACGGGTGCCCGGCGGGGCAGGCGGCCTACTACGGGCGCGGTCCCATCCAGCTGAGCTGGAACTTCAACTACAAGGCGGCGGGCGACGCCCTCGGCCTCGACCTGCTGAACAATCCGTGGCTCGTGGAGCGCGACGCGTCGGTCTCGTGGCGGACCGGGCTCTGGTACTGGATGACCCAGAACGGCCCGGGCACCATGACCGGCCACAACGCGATGGTCAACGGCCGCGGATTCGGCGAGACGATCCGCAGCATCAACGGCGCCCTGGAATGCGACGGCCGGAATCCGGCCCAGGTGCAGAGTCGGGTGAACGCCTACCAGCGATTCACCCAGATCCTCGGCGTCGCCCCAGGCTCCGATCTCACCTGCTGAGGGAATCCTGAGGGCGGCGGTTCGCCGACGGCCCGTGCCCGGTGACCCCGATCACTCGTAGGGGTCGCCGGGCCTGCCGACCCGCTGGAGGGACCGCCCGCGCAGCGTCTGGACGACCGTCGCCCGGCGCCCGGTCGCGGGCGGCTCCCACACCCCGTCGACCCGCACCCACGTGTCGGCGGGCGGACGCGGCAGGCCGCGCACGATCACGGGGAACGGGACGGCGTCCCCCGCGCAGCACGCGACCTTGAGGCGGGTGACGCGCCAGCCGCGCTCGCCCTTCGCCGGCGGGCTCACGAAGCCCGTCAGCCGCACCGGGACCCCCTCGAACGAGGCGGGGTCGCCCGTCTGCGCCTCGTAGGCGCGCCCGATGAACTCGCCCATGCTCATCGGGGCGGGCGCCCCCGTCCTCGGCAGCGGGGCGAAGCCCTCGGCGGGCGCCGGCGGCGGCGGCGCGGCGCGGCCGGCGCCGCGCGCGGCGGTGAACGAGCCGAGCGCGGGCGGCGCGATCACGAAGACCACCAGCACGGGCAGGCAGAGCAGCCACGCCACACCCGGCCCGTGCGCGTGCCCGTCGTGGTCGCCGCCGGTGTCCCGCCATTCCCGGCGCAGCCCGGCGGCGCCCAGCACGACGAGCGCGACCGCCGCGGCCACCAGCGGGTAGCGGAACGCCGGCCGGACGTAGTTGACGTATTCGCCGCTGCCGAGCGTGATCCACAGCATCGCGCCGCCGAGCAGCACGAGCAGCAGGTTCTGCGCGGACCGGCTCACGACAGCAGCCCTCCCACCAGCGCGCTGACCCCCACCGCCAGGCAGAACGTCAGCGGGACGAACCGGACCGCGAAGCTCCGGCCGAAGAACCCGGCCTGCAAGGCGATCAGTTTCAGGTCCACCATCGGCCCGACCACGAGGAACGTCAGCCGCGCGGTGGTGGAGAACTGCGACAGGCTGGCCGCCACGAACGCGTCGGCCTCCGAGCAGATGGACATCAGCACCGCCAGCACCGCCAGGAGCAGGACCGACACCGCGGCGTTGCCCGCCGCGGACGAGACCCAGGACGAGGGCACCGCGGCGTTGATGGTCGCGGCCGCCGCGGCGCCCACGACCAGGAACCCTCCGGCGTGCATGATGTCGTGCCGCATGGCCTGCCGGAACGCGTCCAGGCGTCCGGCCGCCCCGTGCGCGTGAGGGCGGGAGGGCACCCTGAGCCATTCGCGCTTGCCCAGCAGCAGCCACGCCCACCCGGCCAGCACCGCCACCAGCAGCGAGGCGGCGAAGCGTCCCACCACCATCTCCGGCTTCCCCGGGAAGGCGACCGCGGTGGCGACCAGCACGACCGGGTTGATCGCGGGGGCGGCGAGCAGGAACGTGAGCGCGGCGGCGGGAGCCACCCCGCGCGCCATCAGCCCGCCCGCGACCGGCACCGACGCGCACTCGCACCCCGGCAGGACCGCCCCCATCGCGCCGGCGACCGGAACCGCCGCCCCCGGCCGGCGCGGCAGCACCCGCCGCCACACCGAGGCCGGGACGAACGCGGTGATGGCGGCCGACAGCGCGACCCCGAACACCAGGAACGGCAGCGCCTGCACGCACACCGCCACGAAGATCGTGGCCCAGGCGTCCAGGGCCCGCGCGTCGATTCGGGGCGCGGCCCACACGCGCCCGAGCACGAGCGCCGCCGCCAGCGCGCCGAACACCCACGCCGCGCGCGCTCCGGACGCCGTACGCCGGCGCCCCCATTCCGCCGGCGGAAGCAACTCCTCGGCCGCCCGCAGGCCAGTGCGTCCGGTCATGCAGGACATCGTCCCAGAGACGACCCCCCGCCCCGCCCGACTTGGAATCTATGACCGCCTGCCGTTCAGACGTCGCCGGCGTGCCCGTGCTCCGGCCGTCCGGGCCGCGGGTGTGCGGTCAGCGCATCGCGTGGGACGCGCGGCCCCCGACCCGTTCGTCCATCTGGCCGCGCTGCTGCGGGACGTCGGTGCCTTCCTCGCGCATCTCCTCCAGGCGCATGGCGACGCCGATGGCGAAGAAGGTCGGGGCCCATTCGCCGACGAAGATCCCCCAGCGGTCGGCGCGGTCCATGCCCCTCTCCTCCAGCTGGTTGGACAGCGCCCACGACGCGAACGCCAGGCCGATCGACCCGAGTCCCGCCATGTACATGTGGTGCGACTTGAGGCCCCGCTTGTGCAGTGTCCTGATCATTTTCCCCCCTTGGTCGGTCGGCCCGTACCCGGGCGTTCACCGGCACAAGCACGCATTAACCGGTTTTTGCCCACTCCGGACGCACGGGTATCCGGCCCCCGCCGGCGGTCGGGATCCGTGGCGAGTACCCGTTGGGGAGGCGGCGCACCCGCGGGCGGAGCGGGGTGCGCCGTTCACCGGTGCCGCGCTCCTCTGAGATCCAGTAGAGGCGCGGCTCAGGGTGTCAGACGCGCTGCCAGAGCGCCGGGACGTTCTCCGGCGTCCAGCCGGGCTGCGCCTGGTGGGACTGGATGCACTCGTAGCTGGAGCCGTTGTAGGTCACGACGTCGCCGACCTGGTAGACGGTGCCCACCGCCCAGCTGCCGCTCGGCGGGTCGTCGGGCGGGTTCGGCGTGCCGGTGTAGAGCGTCAGGCCGTAGACCTGGAGCCCCTCGTTGACCGGCTGGAAGAACGTCGTCCCGCCGCTGCTGCAGTTGCCGGAGCCGCCCGACGTCGTGCCCTGGGCCTGCGTGCCGGAGATGAACGAGCCGCCCGAGTCGCCCGGCTCGGCGCACACGTTCGTCTGGGTGACCCCGGACACGGTGCCCTGCGGGTAGGTGACGCTCGTGTTGAGCTGCTGGACGGTGCCGCAGTGCCAGCCGGTGGTGGAGCCGGACCGGCACACCGAGGAGCCGGTCTGCGCCACCGTCGAACCGGAGACGGCCGGATCCTGGACGGAGCCGTAGCCGTTCACGCGTGCGACCGGCGACCAGTTGCCGTTCGTCGCGACCCAGGCGTAGTCGTTGCCGGGGAACGAGGAGCCCTGGAAGCCGCCCTGCTGGACCTGGTTGTACCCGCTGGTGGACGTGCCCGGCTGGCCGCAGTGCCCCGCGGTGATGAACCCGGGCGTCCCGCCCCGCGTGACCGAGAAGCCGATCGAGCAGCGTCCCGAGCCGTTCATGTAGTAGGCGTCGCCGCCCCGCAGGTCGTAGTACGTGCGCGGCCTGATGGTCGAGCGCTTGACGGCGACGTCGGCGGCGCCGACCCCGGCGGCCTTCGCGAAGGCGCGCGCCTCGGCGGGCGCGGAGCTCAGCACGACGATGCGGTTGGCCCTGACGTCCGCGTACCAGACGGGGGAGTGGGACGGGGCGCGGCGCGCGGCGGCGCGGTCCAGCTTCGCCTTGGCGGCGGTGAGGTCGGCCAGGCTGCGGCCGACGACCGTCGCCCGCGCGCCCCGGGCGGTGATCTCGGACGCCCGGGCGGGGTCGGTGGTGGCGACGTGCAGCGTCTCGGAGGTCTTGCCGCTGACCCGGCTGCCGGCGAAGGCGCCGCCGAGGCTCAGCCGCAGCCTCCCGGCGGTGACGCCGGAGAGGGCGTGGAGTACCGCGCCATTTACGCGCCCGAGGCCCTCGCCATCCCCGCGCGCATGGACCTGGCCCGCGAGGATTCCAGCATCGGCGAGCGCGCCCGCATCCTGGAGAATCCGCCCGCCAAACTCGTCATCGTGGACGACGAAATGGCGCTGATGCCGCTGCGCGGCGACGATCCCGGCATCACCGCGCTCATCCGCCCGTCGACCCTGCTCGACATTCTCATCGAGGTTTTCGACACCTGCTGGGAACAGGCGACGCCGCCGCATTTCGACGACGAGTCCGGCTCCGCCGACGTGTGGCCCCGGCTGTCCGACGCCGACCGGCATCTGCTCACCCTGCTCGCCGCCGGGCTCAAGGACGAGGCGGTGGCCCGCCACACCGGAATGGGCGCGCGCACGGTCAGCCGCCACGTCGCCCGCCTCCTGCGCACCCTCAACGCCCGCACGAGGTTCCAGGCCGGCGTCCACGCCGCCCGGAGGGGCCTGGTCTGACGGCCCGCGGGAGCGGGTCGTGAGCGCGCGCCGGAGTCACCTGGCAGGCCGGGGGCGTGCGCGCCGCGTGTCGACGTTGGCGGTCAGGGCTGCGAGCACGCCGGGCAGGTCCGCGACGGTCCGCTCGGGCAGACCGGTCACGGTCTCCTCCGCCAGGGCGCACCACAGCTCCTTGACCTGCTCGGCCAGGGCGGCGCCGGAGTCGGTGAGCTCCACGACGCTGGCGCGCTTGTCCGCCGGCGCGGGCCTGCGGCGCACGTGTCCGGACGCCTCCAGCTTGCGGGTCATGAGCGTGACGCTGGGCGGCTCGCAGCCGAGCGCCTCGCTGAGCTGGGCCTGGATCCTCGGGCCGCTCCGGGCGAGTTCGAGCAGCAGCGTCTCCTGCCCGGGATGCAGGCCGAGCGGGGCCAGCAGCGCCGCGGCCCGGGCCCGGTGGCGCAGGCTCAGCAGGCGGATGGCCTGGTTGATCGCGTCGGCTCGGTCGAAGTCCACGGGCCCTCCTTGACGGATTGGTTATGCGCATAACATTATGCGGATAACTAATCCTACCGCGCCATCGAGGAGCCGACATGTCCGTGAAGGTCGCCGTCATCTACTACAGCGCGACGGGCGCCGTGCACGCGCTCGCGCAGGCCGTCGCCGAGGGCGCCGCCTCCGCCGGGGCCGAGGTGAGGCTGCGGCGGGTCGCCGAGCTGGCGTCCGGCGACGCCATCGACGAGAACCCGCGGTGGCGGCGGCACGTGGACGCCGCCGCCGCGATCCCGGAGGCCGCCGTCGAGGACCTGGCGTGGGCCGACGCGTACGCGTTCGGGACGCCGACCCGCTTCGGCACTCCCGCCGCGCAGCTCAAGCAGTTCATCGACCAGAGCGTCGGACTGTGGCGGGAGGGCGTGCTGGCCGACAAGCCGGTGACCGCGTTCACCTCGGCCTTCAACCGCCACGGCGGCAACGAGGCCACGATCCTCGCGCTGTCCAACGTCTTCTACCACTGGGGCGCGCTGATCGTCCCGCCCGGCTACACCGACCCGGCCGTCTACGCCGCCGGAGGCAACCCCTACGGCGCCTCGTCGGTGACCGGCCCGTCCGGCGACGGCCCCGACACCGCGTCCCTCGACGCGGCCCGCCACCAGGGCCGCCGGCTGGCACGGACGACGACCCGCCTGCTCGCCGGCGCCGACGCGCGGGGGCTCGCCCCGCAGAGCGTGTGAGCGGCGACGTCATGCGCGGTTCCGCTCATCCTCAGGAGGTGCCCGTGTCGTCTCAGCCGTCCGCGAAGGCCTCGGACCGCGAACCCGGGAAGGCCGGGGCCGGGGTCGGCTGGGCGGTGCTGGTGCTGGTGTGCGCGTGCCAGTTCATGGTGATTCTGGACGCGTCCATCGTCAACGTCGCCCTGCCCTCGATCGACCGGGACCTCGGGTTCACCGCCGCGGGACCGGCCTGGGTGGTGAACGGCTACCTGCTCACCTTCGCCGGGCTCATGCTGCTGGGCGGACGTGCCGCCGACCTGTTCGGCCACCGCCGGACGCTGGCCGCCGGAATGTTCCTGTTCTCCGCCGCCAGCCTGGTCGCCGGCCTGGCGACCGCGCCGCAGATCCTGGTGGCGGCGCGCGCCGTCCAGGGCGTGGGGGCGGCCGTGCTGGCCCCGGCGACGCTGGCCGTGATCAACACCGCCTTCCCCGGGGGCCGCGAGCGGGCGCGGGCGTTCGGCGCGTGGTCCGCCGCCGGCGGCGTGGGCGGGATGGCGGGCGCGGTCGCGGGCGGCGCCCTCACGACCGGCCTGTCCTGGCGGTGGGTCTTCCTGATCAACGTGCCGATCGGCGCGGTGCTGATCGCGGTGGCCCTGGCCTCGCTGCCCGGCGCGCGGCCCGGCCGGCGGGAACCCCTCGACGTCCCCGGCGCCGTCACCGGGACGGCGGGGCTGGCCGCGCTGATCTACGGGGTGATGCAGAGCACCGACCACGGCTGGACGTCCGCGCGGGTCGCCGGCCCGGCCGCGGCGGGCCTGCTCCTGCTCGCCGCCTTCCTCGTGGTGGAGGGACGCCACGCCCGGCGGCCCCTGATGCCGCTGCGGCTGTTCAGGATCCGAGGGGTGGCCGCGGGCAGCGGCATGCTCCTGCTCTTCGGGGGGATCGCCATCGCGATGTGGTACTTCACGTCGCTGTTCCTGCAGAACGTCCTCGGCTACGGCCCGCTCCAGGCCGGGCTGGGGCAGACGCCCGCGGCGGTGCTGTTCATGGTGGTCGCGCGCTTCGCCGCCGGGCTGCTGCCGCGGACGGGTGCGCGCCTTCTGGTGCTGGCGGGCTCCTGCTGCTTCCTCGCCGGGTTCGGGTGGCTTTCCCAAGCCGATGCCGGCAGCGGCTACCTCACCGGCGTGCTGGGGCCCACGCTGCTCGTCGCGGTCGGCATCGGGCTGACGTTCCCCACCCTCATGGCCGCCACGACCGCGGGCGTCCCGGAAGGCGACGCGGGGGTCATCGGCGGGCTGGCCAACACCGCCTCCCAGGCGGGCGGGGCGGTGGGCCTGGCGGTGCTCGCGACGGCCGCCGCCGCGCGGACGCGGGAGGCGGCCGGCGCGCCGACCACGACCGCCGCCCTCGCCGCCGGTTACGACCGGGTCTTCCTGATGGCGGCCGGCCTGGGCCTGCTCATCGCGGCGATCGGCCTCCTGCTGCCCCGCCGCCGGGCCGCGGCGTGACGGTCGATGCATCCGCCGAGCCGTCCCGGTACGAGGTGATCGTGTGGGGGAGGCAGCCCCACGTACCAGGTCCGCGCCCGCCGCGCCGACCGTCTCGGCGAGGACCTCCGGCATGGTCAGCACCGAGGGGCCGGTGTCGAACCGGTACCCGCCGGCGGGCCCGGTGTTCGCGGCGGGCCCGGTGCGGACGGTGCCGCAGCAGCCGCCCGGCACGTCACGGGCCTCGACCAGCACCACCTCCCGGCCCCGCGCCGCCAGGTGGATCGCCGCGGACAGGCCGCCGAGGCCCGCCCCGATCACGACGACCGGTCCCCGCGCCCCCATCAGCCCGCCCCGGGACGGCCGCCATGCGGGCGCGCCGCAGGATGTCGGGTTCGCACTTTTCTCTCCATCGCCGTCCCGGGTGAGTTCCGCACAGTTCTCGAGGTCTGCACAGTTCTTCGGGACACGGCGGCCGGTCGGTTGCATCGCCCCGGGGAGCCCGACTTCAGTGGGCTTGTACCGTCGCGCGGGGTTTGGGTGCTTCGCCGCGCTCGGCCGCGCGGACGATCCCCGAGCACATCCCCCCGAAGATCCGGTCGTGGAACGGGCGGAACGCCCACCAGTACGCGTGCCCGGCGAGGCCGCGGGGGTGGAACAGGGCCCGCTGCGTCAGCAGCGTCCGGGAGCCGTCGCGGCGCACCGTGAACTCCAGCCAGGCCGGCCCCGGCAGCCGCATCTCGGCTCGCAGCCGCAGCAGCCGCCCCCGCTCGATCTCCTCCACGCGCCAGAAGTCCACCGCCTCGCCGATCCGCAGCCGGCGCGGGTCGCGGCGGCCGCGCCGCAGCCCGACCCCGCCGACCAGCCGGTCGAGGACGCCCCGCGCCTGCCAGGCGACGGGGAAGGAGTACCATCCGCGGTCCCCGCCGATCCCCTCGACCACCTCCCACAGCCGCTCGGGCGTCGCGCCCGTCCGGCGGACCTGCTCGTCGGTGTAGAGGCTGCCGCCCGCCCAGTCCGGGTCCGTCGGCAGCGGGTCGCTGGGCGCGCCGGGAGTGCTCGCCGACGACCAGCGGGTCGCGACGTCCGCCTCCCGGACGCGGCGCAGCGCCAGTTCGACCGAGCGCTCGAACCCGATCGGCCCGTCGGGCGGCGGCGGCACGTACTCGGCGAGGTCGTTCTCCCCGCACACCACCTCGTTGCGCAGCGACTCCACCAGCGGCCGCGCCAGCGCGCCGGGCACGGGCGTGACGCCCCCCACCCACAGGCTCGACAGCCGCGGGCTCAGCACCGGGACCGGAAGGATGATCCGGAGCTTCAGGCCCGCCACGCGGGCGTAGCCGCGGATCATGTCGACGTAGGTGAGCACGTCCGGACCGCCGACGTCGAAGCCCCGGTTCACGTCCGGGGGCAGGTCCGCGGCCGCCACCAGGTAGTACAGGACGTCCCGGATCGCGATCGGCTGGATGCGGGTGCGCACCCAGCGGGGCGTCACCATCACCGGCAGCCGCTCGGTCAGGTACCGCAGCATCTCGAACGACGCCGAGCCCGAACCGATGATCACCGCGGCGCGCAGCCACGCGGTCGGCACCCCGCCGTCCAGGAGGATCCGGGCGACCTCCGCGCGGGACCGCAGGTGCGCCGACAGCTCCTCCTCCGGCTCCATGCCGCCGAGGTAGACGAGCCGCCGGGCCCCCGCCTCCCGCGCCGCGGCGGAGAACGTGCGCGCCGCCCGCCGGTCGGTCTCGGCGAAGCCGCCGGCGCCGCCGATCGCGTGGATCAGGTAGTAGGCGACGTCCACGCCCTCCAGGGCCCGCCGGGTCGACCCGGGGTCGGTCGCGTCGGCCTCCACGATCTCCACCCGGTCCGCCCACGGGTGGTCGCGCAGCCGCCGGGCCGAGCGCGCCATGCACCGGACCCGGTAGCCGGCGTCCAGGAGTTCCGGCACGAGGCGGCCTCCGATGTAGCCGCCGGCCCCCGTGACGAGGCAGGTCCGCCCATTGCCGGCCTTCATGTGCTCCTCCAGGGTCGGTCGCCGTCGGTGCGGGCGGGAGCCGAGGGCGCGTGCACCGGCCCGCCTACCGGTCGTCGGGGTCGATGATCGGCGGCGGGTAGTCCAGCGACCGCCTGCCGTCCTCGTCCAGCGTCCAGGGGCGGTGGACGCGCGAGCCCTCCACGCCGGCCAGTTCGGGCACGTACCGGCGGACGTAGTCGCCGCGCGGGTCGAACCGCGACGCCTGCCGGAACGGGTTCATCACCTGGTCGGGGCGGGTGCTGTTCCCGGTTCCGGCGACCCACTGCCAGTTCCCCGCGTTGTCGGCGACGTCGCCGTCGGCGAGCCACGCGTTGAAGTGGCCGAGGCCCCGCCGCCAGTCGATGCCGAGGTCGCGGGTCAGGAACGAGGCGGTGATGAGCCGGGCGCGGTTGTGCATGAACCCCTCGCGGCGGAGCTGGCGCATCCCCGCGTCCACGATCGGGACGCCGGTCGTGCCGTCGCACCACGCGGCGAACGCGTCCCTGTCGTCGTTCCACCTCCGGTCGCGCGACCGGTAGTCGCGCCGCGGGAGGTCGCGGAAGGCGGCGGCGACCTGGTGGTGGAAGTCCCGCCACGCCAGCTGGCGCCGGTAGGGGTCCGGCGCGGCCTCCGCCAGTTCCCGCGGCGAGACGCAGCCGAACTTCACGTACGGGCTGAGCCGGGACGTGCGGTCGGCGGCGAGGTCGTCGCGGACGTCGTCGTACGCGGCGGCGTCGTCGCGCAGCCACGCCCGCATGCGCTCGCGGCCCGCGCCCTCCCCGCCGGGCGCCAGGTCGGGGGACGGGGAGCCCGAGGTCAGGTCGCCGAGCCGGGGCAGCGCGCCCGGCTGCACGCCGGACGGCAGCCGGACCTCCCGCGGCACGTCCGCGGCCGGACGCCACCGGGCCGCCTCCCAGGCCCGCCAGTACGGGGTGAACACCTTGTAGTGGTCGCCGCTGACCGGGGTGAGCTCGCCGGGCGTGACCACGGTGATGCCGGGATGCGCCGACACCTCCAGGTCGATGCCGTCCGCGCGTGCCGCCTCGCGGATGCGGTCGAGGCGCCGGGCCGCGTACGCCGACCGCTCGTCGGCGAGGTACAGCGTGCGGGCGCCGGTCTCCCGGGCCAGCCGGGCGACCTCCTCGGCCGGGTCGCCGCGCCGCACCACCAGGTCGCCGCCCCGGTCCTTGAGCGATTTTCGCAGGTCGGCAAGGCTGTCGAGGAGGAACCGGACGCGGTTGGGCGCGGCGAACGGACCGTCCAGGATCGCGTCGTCGAAGACGAAGACCGGCACCACCCGTCCGGCCTCGCAGGCCGCGGCGAGGGCGGGGTTGTCGCGGACCCGGAGGTCGCGGGTGAACAGCATCAGCGAGGTGTCCATCACCTGGGTCTTCGGAGCCGGGGGCGCGAACGGTTGCGGTGGGCGATGTCGCCGTTCAGCGCGGTGGCGAACGGGGAGGTCGGTGCCGAACTGGGATGCAACCGGAAGGTCCGGCTCCGGCGAAGCTCAGTGAGACCGCGCGATCGGCGGGCTCGCTTCGCCGGAGGACGGGAGACGCCGAGAGGATCACGGACGCCGTACGCTGTGCCGTCGGAGCAGCACGGGAGACCGAAACGCATGCGTGGGGAGACGGACCGGGAGCCGGGGCTGGGCGTGGGCGCGGTGGCGCAGCGCCTGGGCTTGGCGGCCGCCACCCTGCGCACGTGGGACCGCAGGTACGGCATAGGTCCGAGCGGGCGCAGCCCCGGCGGCCACCGCCGCTACACGCCCGCGGACGTGGCGCGGCTGGAGGAGATGCAGCGGCTGATCCTCGCGGGCGCCCCGCCGGGTGAGGCCGCCCACGCCGCGCTGCACGAACCGCCCGGCGCGCCGCGTCCGCCCCGCGGGCACGGCGCCGGAGGAAACCGCGTGCCCGTCGGGGAGGCGCCCGCCGGAGCCGACGCCGCCGAGGTGCGCGGGCTGGCTCGCGCGGCGATGTCGCTGGACGTCCCCGCCCTGACCGACACCGTCCGGACCGTGATCGCGCGGGACGGGGTCGTGCGGGCCTGGGACGGCCTGGTGGTCCCGGTCATGGTCGGGATCGGCCGCAAGCACGCGGCGGGCGGCGAGTGCATCGAGGTGGAGCACCTGCTGACCACGGTGGTGCTCGGCTGCCTGGCGGAGGTGCCGCCTCCCAGGCGGCCGGTGAACGTCCGGCCCGTCCTGCTCGCCTGCGCTCCGGAGGAGCAGCACAGCCTGCCGCTGTACGCGCTGGCCGCCGCGCTGGCGCAGGGCGGTGTCGCGGCGAGCCTGCTGGGGGCGCGGGTGCCCGCGCAGGCCCTCGCCGCCGCGATCCGGCGGACGGGGCCGGGCACCGTCTTCGTCTGGTCGCAGATCGCCGAGACCGGCGCCCCGGACTGGCTGGCCGAGCTCCCGGGCACCCGTCCCGCGGTGCGGCTCATGGCCGGCGGCCCGGGCTGGCGGCGGGACCGCCTGCCGGACGCGGTCCGGCTCGTGACGAGCCTTTCCCAAGCCGTGACCGAGATTTCGGACGGCCCCGCAGCGCCCTGACCGGCGCGGAAGTCACCCACGCGCACGACACGCGGCCGTGTCGGGCCGGACGCCGCCCCTGGAATCGACTATGAACAAGTTTTGAAACGATTCTCCAGGGAAAGGCCCAGCTCATGAACCTGGGAGAGCGGCTCGCGCGCGGGGACGAGACCGCGCTGACCGAGTGCTACACCTCCCTCGGCCCGCTCGTCCGCCGCCACGTCGTCCGGCTCGTGCCCCGGCACACCGTGGACGACGTCGTCCAGCTGGTCTTCCTCGAGGTCTGGCGGTCGCGCGGCCGCTTCGACCCGGCGCGCGCCCTGGAGCCCTGGGTCCTCGCCATCGCCCGCAGGCGAGCCATCGACCAGCTCCGCGCCGAGGCCCGCCACTACCGCCGGACGCTGCCCCTGGAGGAGCACGCCGAGCCGCCCGCCGCGCGGACGCCCGACGCCTCCCCGTCCGTGGAGACCGCCTGCGACGTCCGGGAGGCCCTCGCGGTCCTGCCCCTGCCGCAGCGGCAGGCGATCGTGATGGCCCACTTCGGGCAGCTGACGCAGACCGAGATCGCCGACCGGCTCTCCGTCCCTTTGGGCACCGTCAAGGCGCGCACGGCCCGCGGCCTGCGCCGAATGAGAGAGCTTCTGTGACCGCCGCCCCCCATCCGCGCCCCCGGCTGGCGGTGTCGAGCTGCCTGCTGGGCGCCCCCGTCCGCCACAACGCCGGCCACAGCCGCGACCGGTTCCTCACCGACGTCCTCGACCCGCACGTCGACTGGGTCCCGGTCTGCCCCGAGATGGAGATCGGCCTCGGGACGCCGCGCCCCACGCTGCGGCTGCTCACCGACGGGCATCTGGTCACCAGGGACGGGTCCGCCGACCACACCGCCGCGATGACCGCGCTCGCCGGGACCCGCGTCCCCCAGCTGGAGGAGCTGGACGGCTACGTGCTCAAGTCGCGGTCGCCGTCCTGCGGGCTGTTCCGCCTGCCGCGCTACGCCTCCGGCAGGCCGGGCGAGCGCACCGACGACCAGCCGGTCGACCGCCAGGGCCGCGGAGTGTTCGCCGACCTCGTCCGCGAGGCCCTCCCGGACCTGCCCGCCGAGGAGGACGGCCGCCTCCGCGATCCCGTCCTGCGCGAGCACTTCATCGAGCGCATCTTCGCCCACGCCCGGCTCCGCGAGCTCTTCGACGAGGAGTGGCGGCCCCGCGACCTGGTCGCCTTCCACAGCCGCCACAAGCTCCAGATCCTCGCCCACGACCCGGCCGCCTACCAGGCGCTCGGACGGATCGTCGCGCAGGCGGGCACTCGTCCACGCGACGGGCTGGAGGCCGACTACCGGCACACGTTCAGCGCGGCGTTCGCCGTCCGTGCCAAGCGGGGCCGTCACATGAACGCCCTCCAGCACGTCCTCGGGATGCTCAGCGGCCACCTCGACGACACCCGCCGCCATGACCTCGCGGCCGCCATCGAGACCTACCGGCAGGGGCGGGCGCCGCTGAGCGTCCCCATCGCCCTGCTGCGCCACCACGCCATGGGCGAGAAGCTCGACTACCTGACCCAGCAGACCTACCTGGACCCGTACCCCGCCGACCTGGTCCTCCGCCATTACCTCTGACCGCGAGGGCCCGTGCCGAACGGGCCGGTGGTGAGCGAGGCTCACCACCGGCCCGTCGACCAGTCACGCCCGTTCAGCAGGCGGCGGGCTCCAGGACCACGCCGGCGTCCTCCGGCTTCTCGGCCGCCGGCGGCGCCTCCGGCGCGGCGGCGGCCTTCGGGCGCTTCGGCAGCAGGAACGCGACCCCGAGCATCCCCAGCGACAGCGCGGCGCTGATGACGAACGCCAGCCGCATCCCGTCGAGCTGGGCGAGCGCGGCGGCGGCCCCGTCGGCCATCCGGCTCTCGGCGCGCCCGGTCATCACCGTCACCACCAGCGCCGTGCCGAAGGCCGCGGCGACCTGCTGGAGGGTGCCCAGCATCGAGCTGCCGTGCGCGTAGAGCGGCGCCGGGAGCGCCCCGAGGCCGAGGGTGAACACGGGGGTGAACGCCGCCGCGAGCGAGACCATGAGCAGCGAGTACAGGCCGAGCACCTGCCAGTACGGCGTCGTCGCCGAGATCTGGGTGAACCCGGCCAGGGCGAGCACGATGCCGGCCGCCCCGGGGATGATCAGCATGCGCCCGCCGAAGCGGTCGAACAGCCGCCCCACGACCGGGCCGAGCAGCCCCATCGCCAGCCCGCCGGGCATCATCAGCAGGCCGGTCTCCAGCGGCGTGAGCCCGCGCAGGTTCTGCAGGTAGATCGGCAGCAGGATCATCGACCCCATCATCGCCATGAACCCGAGGGCCATCAGCAGCAGCGAGAGCGCGTAGGCGGGGTGCCGCAGGACGCGCAGGTCCAGCAGGGGCACGTTCCGGCGCTGCAGACGGAGCTGGCGGACGGCGAACACCGCGATCGTGACCGCCCCGAACGCGACGATCGCCGCGGGGACCGCCGCGCGGCCCTGCCCGAACCTGCTCAGCCCGTACACCAGGGAGCCGAACCCGAGGGCGGCGGCCGCGACGCTGAACCAGTCGACGGTGCCGGCCTGCGGCTCCCCGACGTTCTCCAGCCGTCCGAGCCCCCGCCAGGCGATCAGCGCCGCGACCGGCAGCACCGCCGCGAACCGCAGCCGCCACGAGCCGAGCTGCAGGATCAGGCCCGAGACGGCCGGACCCATCGCCGGCGCGACCGAGATCGCCATGGTCACGTTGCCCATCACGCGGCCGCGGTCCTCCTCGGGCACGACGGTCATCAGCGTCGTCATCAGCAGCGGCATCATCACCGCCGTTCCGGTCGCCTGGACGATCCGCGCGAGCAGCAGCACCTCGAACACCGGCGCGACCGACGCCAGCGCGGTCCCGGCGAGGAAGACGCCCATCGCGGTGGCGTAGGCGCGGCGGGTGGTGACCCGCTGCAGGAACCACCCCGTCACCGGGATCACCGCCGCCATGGTCAGCATGAACGCGGTCGAAAGCCACTGCGCCGCCTGCTCGGTGACGTCCATGTCCGCCATCAGCCGCGGGATCGCGTTGATCATTACCGTCTCGTTGAGGATCACCACGAAGGTGGCCAGCACCAGCAGCCGGATCACGGCGGGCGTCCCCGAACGGCCGGCCCCCCGGGCCGCGGTCTCCGGCAGCTCGCCGCTCGCGTGCTCTCGCGTCGTCGTCATGCCCGGGTAGACCGGCGCCGCCCGAAGAACTCATCGCCCGATTCGAGAATTCTTTCGACCGGCCGGCGACCTGCACCGGCAGGACCGGCGCGTCCGCGAGCCCGTGGTCAACCACCTGCTCCGGGTGACGCTGCGCATCATGTGCCGCTACGAGACGGACGACGCGGACCTCCTCGTCGCCGCCCTCATGCAGACTCCGTCGAGGACCACCCCGCCGACCTGGCCGGAGACGGCCACGCCGACCCGGCGGAGGCCGCCCTCGGCGTCCTGTCCGCCGAGTTCGGGCCGCGCGTCGCCGAGCTCGTCCGCGCCGTGACCAACCCCGTCTACGACCGCGGCCGGGACGTCCACGCCCAGTACCGCGCGCACGTCGTCGAGAGCCTGGAACGCCACCCGGCCGCCCGCGTCATCAAGGTCACATCACCGGCCAGCTCGACCGCGCCGACGAGCGCTTCGCCGCCATCCTGCAAGTCCACGCCGTCGCCGGCCGGGCGGTCTGACGCGGTCTACGCCCGTCTCCGGAGGGCCTCGGCCCGATGCCCGGCGATGTTCCGGACCTTCCTCGTGCCGCCGCTCTCGGCGAGCAGTTCGAGGACCGGCAGGAAGGCGGTCCTCTCCGCGAGCCTGCGCTGCATCCAGGGTGTGGCGCCCGCCAGCTCGGCGGACGTCGGCGTCCGCCCGTCCTCGATCGCCAGGTGGAGCGACCAGTCGCGGACGCGGCGACGCACGAACGCGCCGTGCCCTTCCACCTCGAATCCCCGCAGCTCCGGCATGAGTTCCGTTGCCCACCGCTGGAAGTCCTCCGGACCGCCGGCCCTCAGCGCGACCTCGTCCACGAGCTGGACGACCGCCGTCTTCGCCACCGAGGAATCGGGATCGCGCAGGATCAGGGCCGCGATCCGGCGCTCGGCGGCCGGACGGCGGGACGCGGCGACCGCGGCGACGACCTCGCGATGGACGCGGACCCGCACATGCTCGTCCTCGACGGCCTCGTCGACGTCCACATCGAGCATCCCGGCCTCCGCGACCAACGCGGCCAGATCCGCACGCAGAGCCATCAGACACGCCATCCCATCACGACCACCCCATCCAACAGGAGACCGCCGAACCCGTCGACCAGGCCGAGAGCAGGAGAGGAGGAGGGACGCGGGGTGGGGTGCCCCGCGTCCCTCGCGGGTCAGCCGGTGGTGCCGGTCCAGGCGGCCGGGATGTGGGCCAGGCGGACGCGCTGGGGGTGGTCGCCGACCGGGACGGAGGTGATCTTCTGGCCCGTGCCGAAGCCGATGGCGGTGACCTGGTCGGCGCCGCTCTCGGAGATGACGCAGGCGCGGCCGTCGCCGCTGACGGTGGCCCAGCAGGGCTTGGAGGCGGTGACCAGGGGGCCTTCCTGGAGGGTGGAGCGGTCGACGACGGTGGCGTAGTCGTCCATGGTCCCGGCGACGCAGAGCCTGCTTCCGTCGGGGCTCATCGACAGGCCGTGGTGGCGGGAGTCGTTGACGAAGGTGGTGCGGTCGTCGCCGGTGGCCGGGTTCTTCGGCAGGGTCCGCACCCGGGTGATCTTGTCGGTGGCCATGTCGTACTCGACGAGGCCGTTGAAGAAGGACACCTGGAAGTACAGCTTCGACTCGTCCGGGGAGAGCACCGCGGGCCGGATCGCGTTCGACAGGTCCCTGCGGCCGAAGGCGTCGAGGCGCGACCGCATGTCGATGGTCTTGACGATCTTGAAGGTGGACGCGTCGGCGACGGTGATGTGCCGGTCGCCCTTCGTCCAGTCCTGGGACGGGTCGTCGAAGTCCGTCTCGACGTTCCCGATGGACATGTTCAGGATGTACCGGCCGTCCCTGGTGAAGATGTTCTCGTGGGGCTTGTCGCCGGTGGCGAACGAGCCGAGCTGCTGCCGGTGTTGATGTCCAGGACGTGGACGACCTTGCCGAGCGAGGCCGACACCGCGACCTTGGCGCCGTCGGGGGAGACGGACATGTGGTCGGCCCGGTAGCCCGAGACGGCGAACCGCCACCGGACCTTCCCGGTGGTCAGGTCGATGGAGACGACGTCGCCGAAGCTCGGCCGCGAGGCGACGAGGGCGGAGCCGTCGGGGGTGGAGTACAGGTCGTCGACGAGCTGGTCGTGGCCCTCGCCGGCGGTGGCCCGGATGCCGAGGAAGACCGCCAGGTTGATCGGGTTGAGGTGGATCGCGGTGAGGCGCCGGCTCCGGTCGGGGACGACGTCGACCCGGCCGATCCTGGCGAAGTCGCCGCTGGACTTGATGACGTCGGCGGTGCCCTCCCAGTTGTTGCCGACGAACATCACCTCGCGCAGCGGGGCCGCGTGGGCGGTGGACGCGGTGACGGCGGGGGCGATGGCCCCGGCGGCCAGGACGGCGGCGGCGGCGATGCTCCGCAGGCGACGGTCCGGTCTGGGGCGGGCAGGGGTGGTCGCAGCGTGCATGCTTGCTTCTCCCAGAGGGGGTGGGGGTCGCCCTAATCCGAACATCACCGTGTTCAGATTTTGGTTACTGGATAGTAAGCAGGGGTGGTGTGCGCCGCAAGACCCGATGTGGACGGAATTCTTGTCACCTGGTGGAGGAGCGCGTCACCCCGCGCTCATGCCGGGATGATCAGGCCGTAGTGCCCGTCGTAGCGGTGGTAGAGGACGTTGCCCCGCCCCGTCTCGGCGTCGCGGTAGAACACCCAGCGCACGCCGGCCGCCTCCAGATGCTCGACCGCCTCCTGGACGGTCAGCTTGGGCGCGGGACGCGGGCTGATCGTCAGCGGGACGGCGCGGGGCGTGCCCGTCCGCTCGCGCGGCGTCGCCTGCGCCAGCCGGTACCCGTGGTCGGCGGGGTAGATGACGCTGTCCTCGCCCGTCTCGACGTCGGTGAACAGCAGGAAGCCGTAGTCCAGCACCTCCATGTCGAAGGCCGCCTCGTCGGGCGTTTCGGGGGTCAGCGTGAAGGACTTGTGCCGGATCAGCTCCCGCTCCTCCGGGGGACGCGGGTAGTAGTCCGGACGATGCGTCGGCTCGGCGCCGTGCCGCCACTCGTGCGGGCCCGTCGCGGGACTCGTGGGGTAGGCGCCGCGGCGGGCCTCCCAGTGCCGGGCGATCCGGTCGAGCCGGTTCCGCAGCCGGTCGTGGAGCCGGTCGACGGCCTCGGTCATGCTCCGCGCCGCGACGTGTGCCCGGACCAGGCGGCCGTTGACGTCCACGTTGGCCTGGGCCGCCGCGGGACGCGCCACAGCCGGATCCGGCGACATGGTCAGTTTCACGCGCGCGAACAGCACCGGCTCCGCCGCGTGCCGGAACACCGCGCTCACCTTGGAACGCGCGTAGTCGGCGGCGCCCTCCGGCATGCTTCCCCGGTGCTCCACGGTCACCTCGGGCGCGGTGCCGGCCGTCGTCCGGTCCATGGCGTCCCCTCCCGGCCGCTCTACCGCTTCGCCCACGCGGCCGGCTGGTGCTCGATGGTGGAGTCCGAGGACGGGTAGAACGTGGTCTCGTGGCCGTCGTCCCATCGCACCAGGTAGGGCGGCTCTCCGTCCCGTCCGTGCACTTCGAGGATCTCGGCCCTGCGGGCCGCTTCGCCCACGTGGTGCCCGTGGACGATCAGCCGGTCTCCTTCGCTCGCTCGCATCGTGTCCCCCTCACGTCGCGTTGAGTCCATGGTGCGGGCAGGCGCGGGTGCGGCACCAGGGCCAAAGGTCCATATTCATGCAGGTCAGTCGGTATGCCGAGATTCCGGCTATCCGGTCGGGGGAGGGGAAGGAGTCGGGGAGCGGCCGACGACGGGAGGGCGATGTCCGGCAGAAGCACGATGCCGACCCGGATCGTGGCGGGGACGGCCCACCCGGGGCTCGCCGCCGCCGTCGCGGCCGAGCTCGGCGTCCGGCCGGTGCCCTGCGACGTGGAGAGGTTCCCGGACGGCGAGCTGCGGCCGGTCGTGCACGGCGTGCAGGGCGGGGACGTCTACGTGGTGCAGCCCACCGGTCCCGCGGTCAACGACCACCTGGTCGAGTTGCTGCTGCTCCTGGACGCGTGCCGCCGGGGCGGCGCCGAGACCGTCACCGCGGTCGTCCCGTACTTCGGGTACGCCCGGCAGGACCGCCGGGGCCGGGCGGGGCAGGCGCTGGGCGCCGGGGTGATGCTCGGCGCGCTGGCCTCGGCGGGGGCCGACCGGCTGATCGTGGTGGAGCCGCACACCGTCGCCCTGGAGGCCATGTGCCCGGTTCCGGTGGAGATGCTGACGGCCGTCCCCCTCCTGGCGGACGAGCTGGCGGAGCTGACACCGGACTCGGCCGTGCTGGTCGCGCCCGATCTCGGCGCGGTCAAGCCCGCCGAGCACTACGCGCGGCTCCTGCGGCGCCCGGTCGCCGTGGTGCGCAAGACGCGGGTGAGCGGTGAGAGGGTCCACGCCGAGGAACTGGTCGGCGACGTGGAGGGCCGGCCCGCCGTCATCGTGGACGACATGATCAGCACCGGCGGGACGGTCGAGGCGGCCGTGCGCGTCCTGCTGGCCCACGGCGCCTCGCCCGACATCACCGTGGCCGCGGCGCACGGGCCGCTGGCGGACGCCGCGCGGGACCGGCTCGACCGGCTCCCGATCCGCCGCCTGCTGGTCACCGACACCCTCCCGGTGGCCGGGGCGCGGGCGCCGCGGCTCCGGGTGCGGTCCGTGGGCCCGCTGATCGCCGACGCCGTCGGCCGCCTCCACCACGGCCAGTCCCTGGACACCCTGCTGGTGGGCGGCTGACGCACGGCCGCGTCGCCGACGCGGGTCCCGGCGATCCGCGGCGCGGCGGCCGGAAGATCACGCGGTGCCGTAGCCTCCGCCGCCGGGCGTCTCCATGACGAAGACGTCCCCGGCGCCGACGGGCAGCGAGTCGCGTCCCTCCATCGGCGTCACGGAGCCGTCCGCGCGCCGCACCCACTGCCGTCCGAGCGCGCCTGGCCCGCCGCCCGCCATCCCGTACGGCGGGACGCGCCGGTGGCTGCACAGCGTGGTCACCGTCATCGGTTCGAGGAAGCGGATGCGCCGCCGCCCGCCGTCGCCGCCGCGCCACCGCCCCGCCCCGCCGCTGCCGCGCCGGATCTCGAAGCCCTCCAGCAGGACGGGGTAGCGCCACTCCAGCACCTCGGGGTCGGTGAGCCGGGAGTTGGTCATGTGGGTCTGGACGACGTCGGCGCCGTCGAAGCCGTCGCCCGCGCCGGACCCGCTGGCCACGGTCTCGTAGTACTGGTGGCGCTCGTTGCCGAAGGTGACGTTGTTCATCGTGCCGGAGCCCTCGGCCATCACCCCCAGCGCGGCGTACAGGGCGCCGGTCACGGCCTGGGACGTCTCGACGTTGCCCGCCGCCACGGCCGCCGGGTAGCTCGGCGCGAGCATCGAGCCCGGCGGGATCGTGACGCGCAGCGGGGTGAGGCATCCGGCGTTCAGCGGGATGTCCTCGGCCACCAGCGTGCGGAACACGTACAGCACCGCGGCCATCGCCACCGACGACGGCGCGTTGGCGTTGCCGGCCGACTGGGGTGAGGTGCCGGTGAAGTCGATCTCCGCCGTCCGGGCGCGGCGGTCGACCCGGACCGCGACCTTGATCACCGCGCCGCCGTCCAGCTCGTAGGCGCGGGAGCCGTCCCGCAGGGCCGTGATCACCTGGCGGACCGCCTCCTCGGCGTTGTCCTGGACGTGGCGCATGTAGGCGTGCACGACGTCCAGGCCGAAGTGGCGGACCATGTCGCGCAGCTCGCCGACGCCCTTCTCGTTGGCGGCGACCTGCGCGCGCAGGTCGGCGACGTTGTCGAGCGGGTTGCGGGACGGGTGGAGCGCCGAGGTGAGCAGCTCGACGGTCTCGTCCTCCCGCAGCCTGCCGCCCTCGACCAGCAGCCAGTTGTCGATCAGGACGCCCTCCTCCTCCACCCGCGTGCTGAAGGCCGGCATCGACCCCGGCGTGATCCCGCCGATCTCGGCGTGGTGCCCCCGGGACGCGACGAAGAAGGAGATCTCGGCGGCCTCGTCCCCCGCCGCGCCGGGCTCGACGTCCCCGAGGAAGACGGGGGTGACGACGGTGACGTCGGGCAGGTGCGTGCCCCCGTGGTAGGGGTCGTTGAGCACGTAGACCTCGCCCGGCCGCATTCCCCCGGCGGCGCGGCGCCGCTCGATGAGCTCCCGGATGGACGCCCCCATCGAGCCGAGATGGACGGGGATGTGGGGCGCGTTGGCGATGAGCCCGCCGCCCGCGTCGAAGATCGCGCAGGAGAAGTCGAGCCGCTCCTTGATGTTGACCGAGTGCGCGGTGCCGCGCAGCCGGACGCCCATCTGCTCGGCGATCGACATGAACAGGTTGTTGAAGATCTCCAGCATGACGGGGTCGGCCCCGGTGCCGGCGGCGCGCCCGCCGGACCGGGCCGCGACCCGGGCGAGGAGCAGGTGGCCGAGGTCGTTCACCGTCGCCCGCCAGCCCGGGTCGACGACGGTCGTGGCGTTGTCCTCCACGATGATCGCCGGGCCGGGGACGGCGTCGCCGGGCCGCAGGCGGTCCCGCCGGTACAGGTCGACGTCGCGCCACGCGCCGTCCACGTGCATCGGCACGCGCTCCGCCTCGGCCGGGCCCTCGCCGGCCCCGGCGACGGGAGTCTCGGCGGCGCGGTCGCCGGCGCTCACGGCCTCGACCGACACGGCCTCCACGACGATCTGCTTGTCCCGCATGAGGAACGAGAAGCGGCGCAGGTAGGCCTCCTCGAACTCGGCGACCATCGCCTCCACGGAGCCGGCCCGCACCAGGAGGGCGGTGTCGGTGCCGGCGTAACGCAGGTGGGCGCGGTGCACGACCTGCTGGGCGTCCGTCCCCTCGTCCCGCAGCTCCTCGCGAGCGTCGCCCTCCAGCCTTCCCAGGGTCGCGTCCAGGTCGGGCAGCAGGTCCTCGCCCAGCGGCGCCTCGACCGCGCACTCCCGCATGGCCGTGACGTCGGCCAGCCCCATCCCGTACGCCGACAGCACCCCCGCCAGCGGATGGACGAGCACCTGCCGCATGCCGAGGGCGTCGGCGACCGCGCAGGCGTGCTGCCCGCCCGCCCCGCCGAACGTGGCCAGGACGTATCCGGTGACGTCGTAGCCGCGCTGCACGGAGATCTTCTTGATCGCGTTGGCCATGTTCGCCACCGCGATGCGCAGGAACCCGGCGGCGACCTCCTCGGGCGGGCGGCCGTCGCCGGTCTCGCGGGCCAGCGCGGCGAAGCGGTCCCGGACGACCGCGGCGTCGAGGGCCCGGTCGCCGTCCGGGCCGAAGACGTGCGGGAAGTGGTCGGGCCTGATCCGTCCGAGCATCACGTTGGCGTCGGTGACGGTGAGCGGCCCGCCGCGCCGGTAGCAGGCGGGCCCGGGGTCGGCGCCGGCGGAGTCGGGCCCCACCCGGTACCGGCCGCCGTCGAACCGCAGCACCGAGCCGCCGCCGGCCGCGACCGTGTGGATGCTCAGCATCGGCGCCCGCATCCGCACCCCCGCGACCTGCGTCTCGTACTGGCGCTCGAACTCGCCCGCGTAGTGCGAGACGTCGGTGGACGTGCCGCCCATGTCGAAGCCGATCACCCGGTGGAAGCCCGCCGCGGCCGACGTGCGCGCCATGCCGACGATGCCGCCCGCCGGGCCGGACAGGATCGAGTCCTTGCCGCGGAAGCCGTGCGCCTCGGTGAGCCCGCCGCCGGACCGCATGAACATGATCGGCGCGCCGTCCAGCTCCTCGGACACCTGGTCCACGTACCGGCGCAGGATGGGCGAGAGGTAGGCGTCGACGACGGTGGTGTCGCCGCGCGAGACCAGCCTCATCAGCGGGCTCGTCGCATGCGACTCCGAGACCTGGGGGAAGCCGGTCCGGCGCGCGATCCTCCCGACGGCGATCTCGTGGACGGGCTGCCGGTAGGCGTGCATCGACACGATCGCCACCGAACGGAACCCGTCCTCGTACGCCGCCCGCAGGTCGCGTTCGACGGCGTCCTCGTCCAGCGGGACCAGGACCCGCCCGTGCGCGTCGACCCGCTCCCTCGCCTCGATCACCCGCGCGTAGAGCGGCTCGGGCGGCACGATCTCCCGGGCGAAGATCTCCGGGCGGTTCTGGTAGGCGATCCGCAGCGCGTCGCGGAATCCCTCGGTGATGACCAGGACGGTCGGCTCGCCCGCCCGTTCGAGCAGGGCGTTCGTCGCCACCGTCGTGCCGAGCCGCACGCCCGCGACCAGCTCCGCCGGGATGCGCTCGCCGGGCGCGACCCCGAGGAGACGCCTGATCCCGGCGACGGCCGCGTCCCGGTAGCGCTCCCTGTCCTCGGAGAGGAGCTTGCGGGTGACGAGCGTGCCGTCCGGCCGCCGCGCGACCACGTCGGTGAACGTGCCGCCGCGATCGATCCAGAACTCCCAGCGCGGCGCCATGGCGACCTCCGAAACGGCTTCTCCCTTGGCCGTTTCCGCTCGTCGAGGGTGGAAACACCCCGCGGTAGAGGAGGGAGGCGGCCGATGGAGGACCAGAACGGGATGCGCTCCATCCTGGTCGGCTACGACGGGTCGCCGGCGGCCGAGCAGGCGCTCCGGTGGGCGGCGGGCGAGGCCCGGCTCCGCGGCCACGCCCTCACCGTCTGCCACGTGTGGCACTGGCCCTACCCGGCGCGTCCGCCGGACAAGGAGACCCTGGAGGTCCTCCGGAGCGAGGGCGCGGTCACCGCCGACGAGGGCGTCCGCAAGGCCCGCGCCTTCGCCGACGGCCTGGAGGTCCGCTGGTGCCTGGAGCGGGGGTCGGCCGCGGCCGCGTTCCTGAAGGCGTCCCGCGGCGCCGTGATGGTCGTGCTCGGCTCGCGCGGCCACGGCTTCGAGGGGCTTCCGGTGGGCTCCACCGCGGTCCAGGTTTCGGCCCAGGCCTCCTGCCCGGTCGTCGTCGTGCGTTCTCCCGCACGGCTGGACGGCGGGCCGATCGTGGTCGGCGTGGACGGCTCCCCTGCGGGCGACGCGGCGCTCGGCTTCGCCGTCGAGGAGGCCGCGGTGCACCACGACCCGGTGACGGCGGTGTGCAGCTGGTGGGATCCCGCCGCGCTCCCCGGACCCGACCGGGTCCCCTTCGTCGACCCGCAGGCCATCAGGCACGAGGCGATCGCGCGCTTCGAGCAGGCCGTCGCCCCACGGCGGGCCGAGCGGCCCGAGGTGCTGATCGAGACGAGGTTCGTCCCGGACGCGCCGCGGCGGGCCCTCGTCGGCGCCTCCCACGGGGCGGCCCTGCTGGTCGTCGGCGTCCGGGGGATCGGCTCGCCGCCGCAGACGCTCCTCGGGCCGGTGCCCCAGGCCGCACTCCACGAGGCCCGCTGCCCGGTGGCGGTGGTGCCCGCACCCGAAACCGGGAGGTGACGATGCTGGACTTCGACGACCGCGCCGACGCCGGACGGCGCCTGGCCGAGCGGCTGGACGAGCGTTCGGACGACCTGCGCGGCCGGGACGCCGTCGTGCTGGGACTGCCGCGCGGCGGGGTGCCCGTCGCCTTCGAGGTCGCCCGGGGGCTGGGCGCGCCGCTGGACGTGATCGTGGTCCGCAAGCTGGGCGTCCCCTTCCAGCCCGAGCTGGCCATGGGCGCCATCGGCGAGGGCGGCGTGCTGGTCGTCAACGACGAGATCATCCGGCACACGGGCGTCGGCGAGGCCGACCTGACCGCCGCGCAGCACCGCGAGCAGTCCGCACTGGACGCCCGGGTCGAACGCTTCCGGCGCGGCCGCCCCCGGGCCGGGCTGAGCGGCCGCACGGCCGTCGTCGTCGACGACGGCGTCGCCACCGGCGCCACCGCGCGCGCCGCCTGCCAGGTCGCCCGCGCGCTGGGCGCCCGCCGCGTGATCCTGGCGGTCCCCGTGGGCTCCCCCGGCACCCTCGCCGACCTGCGCCGCGTCGCCGACGACGTGGTGTCGCTGCTGGAACCCGACCTCTTCCACGCCGTCGGCCAGTGGTACCGCGAGTTCGGCCAGACGTCCGACGGCGAGGTGGTCGAACTCCTGGACCGCGCCGCCGCCCCGCCCCCCACCGCCCGTCACGATCACGACCCCACCGGAACCCCCGAACCCGCCGAAACCGCGAACCCCCCGGACGCCGCCCACTCCGACGAGACCACCACGCCAGGCGGAACCGACCCTGACGGGACGACCAACCCGGGCGGCACCGCCCACCCCGGCGGAACCACCGACCCCGGCTGGATCGCCGACCTCACCGGAAAGACCACCCCAGGCAGACCAGGCAACCCTGGCGGACCAGCCACTCCGGGCGGACCGGCCAATCCAGGCGGACCGGCGAACCAAGGCGGAGGCGCCCACCCCGGCGGAGCCACCAACCCTGGCGGGGCGGCGAACCCTGGCGGGGCGGCGAACCCTGGCGGGGCCGCGAATCCCGGCGGGATCGCCAAGCCGGGCGGGTCGAGCAGCGCCGGCGGGTCCGCTCATCCCGGCGGAGCCACCAACCCCGGGCCGGCCGTCAACCCCGCATCCGGCCCGTCTGGGGGCGCCCACTCCTCCGGGGCGTCCAATCCCGTTGCGGGTGCGGGCGGCACGCCGGTGGTCGACGAGGAGGTGTGGATCGACGGCGGGTTCGTGGAGCTCACCGGGCATCTCACCGTGCCCGCGCGGGCCGGCGGGGTGGTGGCCTTCGCGCACGGGAGCGGGAGCAGCAGGCACAGCCCGCGGAACCGGCTGGTGGCCGCCGGGCTCAACCAGGCGGGCCTCGGGACGCTGCTGTTCGACCTGCTGACCAGCGGGGAGGAACTCGACCGCGGCAACGTGTTCGACATCGGCATGCTCGCCGACCGGCTCGTCGCCGCCACCGCCTGGCTCCGTGCCCGGCCGGAGCTCGCCGGCGCCCGCATCGGCTACTTCGGAGCGAGCACCGGCGCGGCGGCGGCGTTGCGGGCCGCCGCCGAGCCCGGAGCGGACATCGCCGCCGTCGTCTCCCGCGGAGGACGACCGGACCTGGCCGAACGCCGCCTGAGCGACGTCCGGGCTCCCACACTGCTGATCGTGGGCGGCGACGACCCGCAGGTGCTCGCCCTCAACCAGCGGGCGCAGCAGCGGATGCGCTGCCAGAACGAGCTGACCGTCGTCCCGGGCGCCACCCACCTGTTCGAGGAGCCGGGCGCGCTCCAAGCCGTGACCGAGCGCGCCAGAGCCTGGTTCCTCACCCACATGGGCTGAGATGGCGGTGCGGGCCTCACATCACGGCCCTGGGGGCCGCGGGGCTGGCCGCGGTACGGGCCGTGGGACGGGGCGCGGCGCGTTTCTCCTGCTCGCCGGCCGGCTGGAACAGTCTTCGGAGTTCCTCGGGCAGCTTCCACAGCGCCTGGTCCACGCCGCCCGCCATCTTGGAGGACACGACCCCGGTGACGATCGCGGCCGTCTTGGGCACGTCGTCGCGTCCGATGCGCGCCTGCTCGGCGAAGTGGACGGTGAGCTCGTGCAGGTCGTACTTGCGGGGCACGTGGCCGGGGCTCCACCCGTCGTAGTACACCCCGCGCAGCAGTTCCGGCAGCTGGGCGGCAAGGTGCGCGGCGGACTCGGCCGTCAGCCGGTCGCGCAGCGTGTGCATCCAGGCCCGGAGCGCCCGGTAGGCGAACCTGCGGTCCTCGGTGCCGAAGGCTGCGGCCACATCGGTGATCCACCGGTTGGTGGTGTCGATGCTCCGATCCAGCCCCTGTATCCCTGTGAACGTCATCGCAACGGCTCCAGAGCGGTCTCGGCGAACACGGACCATTCCAGCGTGCCGCCGCCCGGACGCGGGGCGGCAGGGACGAAGGTCCCCAGGTCGGGAGCGTTTTCGCAGGTCCGGGCGTCTGTGAGGTCAGCGGCGGGCCCGCGGGAGGCCGACCGGCTCCTTCAGGCGTAGCGGCACAGGGCCCCGATGCCCTGGGCGGGGAGGTCCGGCGTCCCGGGGTCCAGGACGCGCACCTCCGCCCCGGTGAGCACGGCCGCGCGGACGGCGACGTCCACCAGCCGCCCGTGCTCCACGGGGTCCGCGCCCGTCTCGGCGAGGGTCGCGCGCCGGTCGGACACCTGCGTCGGCGCGGGGCCGAACCAGGCCGTCCGCCGGTCGGCGGGGTCGTCGGCCACCAGCAGCGTGCCGACCCGGCCGCGAGCGAGCGCCCGCAGGGTGGCGGCCGCGCCCTCCACCGCCAGGCCGGACGGGCCCCGCCCCTCGTCCAGCCGCTTCAACAGCGCGCGGGTCTCCTCGTCCGCCCACCGGCTCACCTTCTCCCGGACCTGCCTCTGGCGGCGCCGCCGCGCGCCGTCCCGGCCCCGTCCTCCGGAGACGTGGCCGACGGTCACCTCGTGGCGGACGCCTTCGGGCAGGTGCTTGGTGAGGTACTGCATGGCGCGCACGTCGCCGCCGAGCAGCAGGACGTGCGCCCCGGTCTCGGCGAGGTCGTCGGCGAGGGCGTGCGCCACCCGGGTCGCGTTGTGCTCCCAGGAGTCCTCGGCGCGGTGCTGGTGGCGCGACTGGGACCAGCCGCCCGGCGCGCTGCGCACGATCTCGTCGTCGGGACCGTCGATCGTCCTCGTGGTCGCGGTCCCCGTCCCGCCGCGGGACGTCTCGATCTCGGCGCCCTTGCGGTCGACGAGGGTGAGCACGTACGGGGGACGCTCCTGGAGCCACGCCAGCAGCGGCAGGAGGCGCGGCGCGGGACCGTGGACGGCGAGGTCGGGCTGCCGCGCGTCCGGCATCTCGACGACCGTGGGCGCCGGATCGCCGTCGAAGGCGAAGGCGGCCAGCGCTCCGGAGCCCGGTTCCGCCCTCGCGACCAGCCGGTCCAGCGCGTCGACGACGGCGCCGTCGGCTCCTCGCGCGCGGAGCCGCCTGCCCAGCCGCTCCCAGCGGAGCGCGGCGTCCTCCTCCCCGGGAGGCGCGGTCAGGTTGAAGTAGACCGATGTCACCGGCCCTCCCGAACAGAGCCGACGCAGGGTCTCGGTAGCGATTGTCTCGTCCGGCCTCATGCCAACAGCCTGTACAGCGAGCCACCGTCCGATTAGGGGCGAAGGTCCACAGGTCGCCGGACGTTCGTGAGTCCACCCCGAACGGACCCCTTCGCGCGCCGCCTTCGCCCGCGCCGGGCCGTGCGCCACACTGAGCGGGAGTCCAGGCGTCCAGGGGGAGGAGCCGCGTGGCTCACGACCGTAAGGCCCGCGACCACTCGGAGACCGGCTTCCACTGGCTGTTCGGGGACCAGTTGGGCCCGCACTTCCTGCGGCCGGACGCCGAGATCGTCATGATCGAGTCGCGTGCGGTCCTGCGGCGGCGCCGCTTCCATCGCGCCAAGGCGCACCTGGTCCTGTCCGCGATGCGGCGCCGCGCGGCCGAGCTCGGCGACCGCGTCCGCTACGTCAAGGCGGAGACGTACCGCGACGGCCTGGAGCGGGCCGTGGGCGACGCGCCCGTGACGGTCCACCACCCCACGTCCCATGCGGCCCTTCGCTTCGTGCAGGGGCTCCGGCAGGTGGAGGTGCTGGAGCCGCGCGGCTTCCTCGTCCGGCCGGACGCGTTCGGCCGGTGGGCGGAGTCCGCCGGCGGCGGGCGACTGCGGATGGAGAGCTTCTACCGCCAGGTGCGCCAGGACCACGACCTGCTGATGGACGGCGACCAGCCCGCCGGCGGGCGATGGAACCTGGACGGGGACAACCGCGAGTCCCCGCCCGAGGACGAGGCGACCCTGCCGGTGCCCGCTCCCTACCGGCCGCGCGAAGACGAGATCGACGAGCGGGTCAGGGACGATCTGGACCGGTGGGAGCGGAGCGGGGACGTCTCGTTCGTCGGCCGCGACGGCCCCCGGCGGTTCCCGGCCTGCCGCGCCGAGGCCGCCGAGGCCGCCTACCGCGCGGGCGACGCACCGCTCAACTCCGTCGAGGGCTACGTCCGGCAGGTCGCCGGGTGGCGCGAGGACGATCCTGGGCAACCACGCCCTCCAGCGCGGCTGGGACCCCCGGCGGTGACCGACTGGTTCCACCGCTGCTTCGTGGACGGCTACGACTGGGTGATGCTGACCAACGTGATCGGCATGTCGCAGTACGCCGACGGCGGCCGCATCACCACCAAGCCCTACGCGTCGGGCGGCGCCTACATCGACACCATGAGCGACCTGTGCGGCCCGTGCGCCTACCGGCCCGCCGAACGCACGGGGGAGCGGGCCTGCCCGTACACCGCCGGGTACTGGGAGTTCGTCCACCGCCACCGCGAACGGCTCTCGCACAACCACCGCACCGCCCGCGCCGTCAAGCAGCTGGAGCGCCTCGGCGACCTGGACGAGGTCCTCGCCGACGTCCGCCGGCGCGACCCGCACGCCGCCCCCTGACCGATCGCCTCCCGCCGCCCCGCCGGGGTCGGCGAGCTCGTCGCCGAGGAGGTGTTCGAGGACGCGCATCCGGTACCGGACGGTCTGCACGTGCGCGCTAGGTTGGACCGAATGGTCCAATCGAGGAGGCGTGCGTGCGGAAGAAGTTGACGGCGAAGGGGGCGGCGACCCGGGGGCGGATCGTCGAGGGCGCGGCCGAGGTGGTGCGCGACAGGGGAGTGGCCTTCGCGACCCTGGAGGACGTCATGGCGCGCACCCGGGCCAGCAAGAGCCAGCTGTTCCACTACTTCCCCGCGGGCAAGGACGAGCTGCTGCTCGCGGTCGCGCAGTACGAAGCCGATCAGGTCCTGGAGGACCAGCAGCCCCACCTGGGACGCCTGGACTCGTGGGACGCGTGGCGGCGCTGGCGCGACGTGGTGGTCGAGCGCTACGAGGCGCAGGGCGACCGGTGCCCGCTCGGCTCCCTGTTCCTCCAGGTCGGCCGCGCCACCCCCGGGGCGCGCGCCATCGTGGTCGAGCTGATGGACCAGTGGCAGGCCAGCCTGGCCGCCGGCATCCGCTCCCTCCAGGAATCCGGGAGCCTGCCCGCCGACGTCGACGCCGACCACCGGGCGGCCGCGCTGCTGGCGGGCATCCAGGGCGGCGTGGCGATCCTCCAGTCGACCGGCCGGTCCTCCCACCTGCGGGCCGCGCTCGACCAGGCGATCGACGACCTGCGCCGCCTCGCCCCCGCCTGATTGGACTTGCAGGTCCATTTTTCTCCTTGCAGAGTGGCGGGTGCCGCGCGGGCCGACCGGCCGAGCGGCACGGCACGAACCGAGGGGGAGCGCGTGATGAGCGGACGTCTGCAGGGCAAGCGGGCGCTGGTGACCGGATCGACCAGCAACATCGGGCGGGCGATCGCGGAGGCGTTCGCCGCCGAGGGCGCGCATGTGATCGTGTCCGGCCGCAGCGCCGGGCGGGGCCGGGAGGTCGTGGACGGCATCCGCGCGCAGGGCGGCCGCGCCGACTTCGTGCGGGCCGACCTGGACGGCGGCGCCGAGGCGTCGCGGGCCCTGGCGCGGGAGGCGGCGTCGGCGCTCGGCGGCGGCATCGACGTCCTGGTCAACAACGCCGGGATCTACCCCGGTGACGGCACGGCGGCCACCGACGAGAAGACGTTCGACCAGGTCTACGCGGTCAACGTGAAGGCGCCGTTCTTCCTGACCGCGGCGGTCGCCCCCGCCATGGTCGAGGCCGGCGGCGGCGCGATCATCAACCTGGGGTCGTGGATCGCGCGGCTGGGCGTCCCCAGGGGAGCGCTCTACAGCTCCACCAAGGGCGCGATGGAGACCCTCACGCGGGCGTGGGCCGCGGAGTTCGGCCCGCACGGCGTCCGCGTGAACGCGATCTCTCCGGGCGTGATCCTCGAACCCGCGCCGGGAGAGCCGCACCCGGGCGAGGCCATGATGACCGGCACTCCGGCCGGGGGCATGGGCGAGCCGCAGGCCATCGCGCACGCCGCCGTCTACCTGGCCGCCGAGGAGTCCGCCTTCGTCCACGGCATCACCCTGGACGTCGACGGCGGCCGCACCACGACGGCCGTCATCGCCGCCTGACACCCCCGAACCCGGTGCGGCCCCGCCCGGATCGTGCGCCTCCCGGTCGGGTCGTGTGGTCAGGGGGCGCTGGCGAGTTCCTTGGAGTTGGGGCGGGACGGGTGGCTGCGGCCGAGCGGTCCGGCGGCCATCGCCCGCACGAGCGTGTCGGTGACCCGGGTGACGAACGCGCGGCCCGCCTCGTCGACGCCGTGGCCGCAGGCGCGTCCCCGCATCGTGCACACCCAGCGCATGGTGCCGGTGGCGAACACCCCGGCGCCGCTGGGGGTGGTGTAGTAGGACGCGTGCGCGACCGTCGTGCCGTTCCCGCAGCTGATCGGGGAGCGTCCGACGATCTCCAGTGTCGGCGGTGTCGGACCGCCGGCCGCGATCGCGTCGGCCTCGGGGCCGATCATGCCGGGGAACCGGGTGCCCGCGCGCACGCCGGTGCCGCGGAACATCCAGAAATCGGGCCGGTACACCGTGAACGCGCCTTCCGCCGGAAAGCACAGGTACTGGATGCCGATGATGTCGCTCTCCGGTCGCGGCACCGGCGGCAGCCGCCAGTCCTGTGTGGATTCGGCGGGATTCGTTCGGGCGACGGGGTCGGCGTCGGAGTCCTTGTAGCAGACCACCAGCCGGTCGGCGCCCAGCGGCGTCGCCTCGAACCGGATGTGCCGGTTCACCGCGTTGGCGCCGAGGAAGGCGATGTTGACGCCCTGGTCGCGTGCCTGCGTCGCCCGCCGGCGCATGGTCGACGACCAGTACTCGTCGTGCCCCAGGGTGAGCAGGCCGCGCGCCTTGCTCAGGATGGCGGGGTCGCTGTGCAGGTCGTTGTCGGTCGCGTAGGCCAGCGGGACGCCCGCCTTCTCGGCCAGGGCGATCGCGGGCTGCTCGTAGGTCAGGAACTTGCCCGCGCCTGTCTTGTCGTAGGGGCGGTCGAAGCTCACCGCGTAGGACCGGTCGGAGTAACCGGACGGCCCTTCGTACAGGTCGTGGCCGCCCCACATGTTGTACGCCTGCCAGGTGGTGGTCGCGTTCAGCACCACGACCCGCCCGGCGGCGTCCGGCGAGCGGACGGTCACCGGCACGTACCGCTGCGCGCCCGAAACGGCGGTCAGCCTGATCAGGTAGCTGCCCGCGGGCCAGCCCGACGTGGCGACGGTCATCGACGGCCGCCACGGCGCCGACACGGTGCGCGTCTTGCGGTCGATCCGGGCCGCCGCCTGGCGGACGCCGGCGACCTGCCCGGACCGCCACACGCGCCGCGCGTTCGCGCCCCCGTACCAGCCCATCCGGAACGCCTCGGCGCTGAACCCGGACGTCGTGGTGGAGACGAACAGCCGGAACGACCGGCCCGGCAGCACGCTCACATGATCGGCGTACCCCTCGATCTCGTGCTCGGCGCCCTTGCGGCGGACCTGCCAGTCCGCGGTGCCGGGTTTGGCGTTCTCGGACGCCTCCGCCGTCGCCGCACCCGCCTTGCCCGGCCGTTCGGCGGACGAGCGCCGCGACGTCGAGCAGGCGCCGGCCAGGCCGAGCGCCGAGACCAACGCCAGCGCGACCGAGATCCGGAACACGCGCGGAAACACGCCTAAGGGACGTCCCTCTTCTGCATCTGCCACGGTGGGCCCACCCTCCCCCGAACTTCCTGCGGGCACCCCGTCCACCGCCACGTACCAGAGATCGTCTTCCCAGCTCGCGACCACATAACCGCCGGTTCGGAGCGCACTCGGCGGCTCCACCTGGTTCATGGAAGTTCGCTCCGTCATGTCGCCGCAGCGACCGTCGAAGAGGCGATCCGTCAGCCGGGGTTCGCGTGGTCGTATCGCACGGGCGTCCGCCACTCGAAGGCGACCAGCGCGAGGAGCAGCGCGCTCACCAGACCGAGCGCGGCGATCGCGGGCAGAAGCCGCGCGGCGGGGATGAGCAGGAGGAGCGCCGCGGCGACGACCGGCGGGGCGGCCGGGACGGAGCGGACGGCGAGCCCGGCGAACGCCGATCGCCCCAGCAGGAACACGGCGGCCCCCGCGTACAAGGCGGTCAGGACAGGCCAGTCCAGGGCCCGGTCGTGATCGGGGGAGGGGCCGGACAGCTCCGCGAGAACCTCATGGGCGCCGAGGGCGATGTAGAGGGCGCCGGCGATGAGCGGGAAGTGGACCATGGTGTAGGCGTCGCGGGCGATCTGGGCGCGGCGCAGGCCGGACGCCCGTTCGAGGACGTCCTCGGCGGCGTCCGCCAAGCCCCGGAAGTACAGCAGCCACAGGCAGACGACGGTGACGAAGGCGACCAGCGCGGCCAGGAGCACCAGGGGCCCGGCCACCGAGTCGCCCGCCCCGGCGCCCGCGGAGATCAGTGACTCGCCCAGCGCGATGATCAGCACCATGCGGTGCCGCTCGGCGAAGTGGCCGGCGCTGCGGACCGTCCAGCCGCCCAGGCCGGAGGCGACCCGTCCCCCGCCGAAGTCGACGGCGAACGCGGCGGCCCACAGCGCGGTCTGCCACGTCCCCCCGAGCAGCGCGCCCGCGAGGAGCGCGATCAGGGAGATCGTCTGGGGGACGGCGTCGAGGAGCAACTGGTCGCGCAGCCCGCGGTCGCCCGCGACCGAGGACAGGTGCAGCCCGAAGTAGACCGCCCGGACGACGCAGAAGGCCACCGCGAGGACGAGCGGCGCGTCGACCGTCCCGGCGTGGCGGCCGAAGGCGTCCGGCATGACCAGCGCGGCGACGAACAGGGCCGCCATCACCACCAGCATCCCGCTCCGGACCACCCCGCGGTCGGCGCGCACCCGGTTGCCCAGCCACGCGTACGCCGCCCAGGACCACCAGAGCAGCAGGAACAGGATCAGTCCGCGCACCAGCGACACGGCGGACGGGGAGTGCGCCAAGAACGAGACGACCCGAGTGATCGCGAACACGAAGACGAGGTCGAAGAAGATCTCGAAAGACGTCGCCCGGTGGGATTCGGACGTGATCGCCGGGCGCCGCCAAGGGAGGTCTGCCACCGGCCCAGGCTACCGGCACGGAAATCCACGTCACCGCTGGTCAGCGGCCGTCGCCGCCCGTTCACACGCGCCGTCCTCGATCAGGTGGCCTTGCCGCGGGCGATGGAGAGGTTCATGCCGACGAAGTCGAGGGTGACTTGTAGGGCTTGAAGAACGGGTGGAAGAAGCCCGCCAGCGTCGTTCCCGTTCGGCGGGCGGTGGGGTGGCCGTATGAGGTCAGGGGGTGGATTTGGTGATCTTGCCAGTGAATGCTGGCGGTGGTGGTCGGTGGAGGAGGCGTTGTGGGGCGTTCGTTGGATGGTCTGGTGTCGCGGCGTGCCTTCGAGTTGTGGGGCGCTGCAATGCTGGGGGCCGTTCTTGGAGGGGCGCTGCGCGGGCGTGCGCGGGCCGCCGGCCCGTCGTCGGGGGAGTGGGCCGATGTGCCTGCGCCGCCGTTGGCGGGGCGGAGTCATCTGCTCGGCATCGCCGCGCCCGACTCGTGGCACGTTTTCGCCGGTGGTACCGAGAACGCGTTTCTGCCGGAGTCGCGTGCCGTCATGCTGCAACGGACACCGCGTGGCTGGACGCGCGTCGCGATGCCTGAGGGGTTGGTCGTCGTCAACGATGTCCGCGCTCGGCACGCCGCAGACGCGTGGGCACTTGCCGCAGGTCAGAACGCCCAGGAGCGCACCGACCTGCTGCACTGGAACGGTCATCGCTGGACGACGGTGGCAGGCCCTGCCGGCGAGCTTCTGCAGGCCATCGACGTCGATCGGACGGGCGGCCTGTGGGCGACCGGGATCAGCGGGGACGCCACGACGGTGTCGGTGCGACGGCACGGCCGGTGGACGAACGCGCTGACTCTCCCGCTGCCCTCCGGGCTGAACGCCATCGCCGCCGGGAGCGCCTCGGACGTCTGGGCCGGGGGATATGGCGAGTCGCAGATCGGACCCACCCCGCTGTGGCACTTCGACGGCACCGACTGGACGCGCACTCCCTGGGGATCGCAATGGGCTCACTGGATCCTGCAGATCGAGTACGTCGCCCCGGACGATGTCTGGTTCTACGCCCTCGAACAGCACCCGCTGTTCCCGCCGCCGTCGCTGCACCACTGGGACGGCTCCACGTTCACCGTGCACCAGCTTCCGAGCTCGTCCGGCCTCGGCGGGGAGGTGCGCCCGAAGTCCACGGTCGGTTTCCTCGGATCGATCGCCGGTGACGGGCGCGGTGGGGTTTGGGTCTCCAGCCCGTTCGACCCCGCGCATCTGCTGCACTTCGACGGCACTTCCTGGAGCCAGGCCACTCCGCCTATCGGGGTGACCGCGTACTCGATGACGCGCGTCCCGCACACCACCACCGTCTGGGCCGGTACCCAGATCGGAACCGTCTGGCGTCGTTCCTGACGACCCAGGTGGTCCTGCGGCGAGTTTCGCTAGGGGCCGGTTCGACGGCTGTGGCGGCGAGCGACGGGCGAGGGGGCCTGGGGTCAGGTATTGAGGGAGGAGGCCCGCCGCCGCGGCCTGCGCGAGGAGGCGGGGGTGCGGGGGTTCCCGCGCTGGGAGCCGGACGCGGCGGGCCGCGGCTCGCGGGCCGCGGCGGTGTTCGGCGCGGCGGCCGCGCGGGCCGGCGGGCGGGCGCCGGTGATGCGGGCCAGGTCGGCGTCACCGGGACGCACGCGGGTGACGCGGGGGGTGATGCCCGCCTTGGACATCAGGTCGTCCATCTCGCGGCGCTGCTCGGGAAGGACGAGGGTGACCACCGTTCCGGCGTTTCCGGCTCGGGCGGTGCGGCCGCCGCGGTGGAGGTAGTCCTTGTGGTCGGCGGGCGGATCCACGTTGACGACGAGGTCGAGCTCGTCGATGTGGATGCCGCGGGCGGCGACGTTGGTGGCGACCAGCACGGTGATGTCCTTGCGGTGGAAGCCGTCCAGCGCGCGGTTGCGCTGCGACTGCGTCTTGCCGCCGTGCATCGCGGCGGCGCTGACGCCGCGGGCGGTCAGCTTGCGGACGAGGCGGTCCGCGGCGTGCTTCTTGCCGACGAACATGATGACGCGGCTCTCGCGGGCCGCGATGTGCACGATCGTCTCGTGCTTGTCGTCGCCGTCGACGTGCAGCACGTGGTGTTCCATGGCGGTGACCGCCCCGGCCGGCGGGTCGACCGAGTGGGTGACCGGGTCGCTGAGGAACCGGCGGACGAGCCGGTCGACGCCGCCGTCGAGCGTGGCGGAGAACAGCATCCGCTGCCCGCCGGGCGGGGTCTGCTCCATGAGGCGGGTGACCTGCGGCAGGAAACCCAGGTCGGTCATCTGGTCGGCCTCGTCCAGCACCGTGATCCGCACGTCGTCGAGCCGGCAGTCGCCGCGCTCGATCAGGTCGGCGAGGCGGCCGGGCGTGGCGATCAGGACGTCGGCGCCGCGGGCGAGCGCGTTCGCCTGCCGCGCGATCGGCAGGCCGCCGACCACGGCGGTCATCCGCAGGCCCACGGCGTCCGCGTACGGTTCGAGCGCGCCGGAGACCTGCTGGGCGAGCTCCCGGGTGGGGACCAGGACGAGGACGAGGGGACGGCGGGGCTCGGCGCGGTGGCCGGCGGTGCGGGCGAGCAGCGCCAGGCCGAACGTGAGCGTCTTGCCCGACCCGGTGCGTCCCCGGCCGAGGACGTCCCGCCCCGCGAGGGCGTTCGGAAGGGCCGCCGCCTGGATGGGGAACGGGGCGGTCACACCCTGGCGGACCAGCGTCTCCTGGAGCGGCGCGGGCATCGGAAGTTCGGCGAACGACGCCACGGCGGGGAGCGGGGGCGTGGCCTTGGCGGCGGGCCTGCGCTCTTCCGCCGGCTTCCCGGTGGACCTGGACCGGGACCGGGGGCCTCGGGCGTTCGAACGAGGGGCGCGGGGCATGGTGGAGCCTTCCTTGAGAGCGGTGCGTGTCAGGGAAGTGCTCCGTCATGCGGGACCGCGGCCTCGCGGGAGGCCGGGTGGAGGATTCTCAAGAACGAACCGGGACGGTCCGGCGGGGGGTTCTTCCGCGGACCGGGGAGAGACGAGAGGCGCGGATCAGGCGCCGAAAACGGCAGCGCGGTGCGCGGTCCTCGGGACCGCGCACCGCCGCAACGCCGCGATCAGGCGGGGACGATGTTCTCCGCCTGGAGGCCCTTCTGGCCCTGGGTGACGTCGAACGACACCTTCTGGCCCTCCTGGAGCTCACGGAAGCCCTGGGCCGCGATGTTGGAGTAGTGGGCGAAGACGTCGGCGCCGCCGCCGTCCTGCTCGATGAAGCCGAAGCCCTTTTCCGCGTTGAACCACTTGACGGTACCGGTGGCCATGATCATCTCCTTCAGGGGTCGGTCCCGTTCGCACACCGTGTGCGGACGGAGACGCCGCGATGGCCCATCCGGAAGATCCAGAAAAAACAAAAGTGCGCCTGAGGTCAGATCCAACAGGCGCACACACATGTCTATGGGAACCGCAACTGACATCTACGATATCACAGGGTTCACAGGTCCGATCAGGCGTCCCTGGTCACGATAATTTACCAGCTGGTCTGCGAGAAGCCTTCAGGGAACCGCCCGGTACGCGCATAATGAGGTAATGAAACCCACCGGCCCCGCCCGACGGCGACACCTGCCCACCAGCCCCTTCAAACCTCCGCCCGCCGCTCCGCCGGCGAAGGAGTTCACCCTCGACGACCAGGTCACCCACGACAAGTACGGGCTTGGACGCGTTCTGGAGGTCGAGCCGGGCAATGCCGTCCTGGTCGACTTCGGTACACGGAAAGTGAAGATCCTCTCACCGTTCACGAAGCTTTTCAGGCTCTGAGAACCCCCCCGGGACCCGGCACGGCCCGCAGAGTGGCGCGCCGCCGACCGGGTCCGGACAGGCCCGCGGAAGCCGGGCCCTGAGCGACGAGAACGCCGCCGCCGCACCTGACTCAGCCGGACGACCGCGGTCGAAGGGTGGGCTCGGCGACTCCTGGCGGGGCGCCTGGGAGGCGCGCCCCGGCCACCTCGATCAGCCGGGCGGCCATGTCGGAGAACAGGAGCATCTGGCGCGCGGTCGCCGGACTGAAGGGCTCCGCACCGACCCGCCCGAGGACGGCGAGCACTCCCCGGGTCGCCTCTCCCGTCTCCAACGGCAAGATCAGGATGGGGCCGGCCGGGAGACCGGTGAGCGTCTGGTCGGCGGCGATCCGCGCGGACACCGCCCGTCGGGACGTGAACGCCCGGCCGAGCATCGACCGTCCCCGCCGCACGGTCAACCCGCGTATGCGGTCGCCGCCAGGGCCGTCGGCGACCTCGACCCGCAGTGTGTTGCCGTCCTCGCCGGGCAGGGCGACGAACGCGAGCGGGACGCGCGCCAGTTCCCGGGCGCGCGCCGCCACGAGGGCCAGCATGTCCGGTACGCCGGTCCCGTCCAGGACCACCGCGCTCATCAGGTCGAACGTGGCCGCGAACCGCCGGCGGTCCGCCTCGCTCGGCGCGGCTCCGGCGGCGCCCCACCCGTTCGATCCGGGTTCGCCCGTCATCTCGTCATCCCGTCCTCCCGCTCCGGCGGGGCCGGGCCCGGCGCTCAGGCCGCGGCCGATCGGGCGAGCGCCGCATCGACGGAGGGGCGGACGGCGAACACCCGGGCCAGCCCGCTGACCCGCAGGAGCCTGACCATGTGCGGGCGCGGAGCGGCGAGGACGAGCGTGACGCCCTCCGGCTCCGTGAGGCGGCGGGCGCCGGTGAGCAGGGCCAGCCCGGCCGCGTCGCAGAACGTCACCCCGGACAGGTCGATGACCACGAGGGGCCCGGCGTCCCGCAGCGCCGTCTCCAGGGGCTCGCGCAGGGACGGGGCGGAGGCGATGTCGAGGTCGCCGGTGATGGTGATGAGGGTGTGGCCCGCGAGTGCGTCGCGGTGCAGCCCTGCCCCGGGGGAGGCGGTGCCTGCGGTTTGCATCTGGGGGCTCCGATCAGGAGTGTGCGTGGCGCGCGGGTCCGGGACGGACCTTCGGCGCCGGACTCAGAGAGGCCGCATCGAGGTCGTGGAGGGCCCGGCGACTGTAGCGGGCGCGATGGCCGTCGTGGGCGCGGTGCGCGCGATGGGCGCGATGGGCGCGGTGGGCTTCGGGGCCGCGGCGGTCCCGGTGCCGGCGGCGTGCGTCCGTGTCCGGGGTGGACGGTGGAGCGGCGTCATGAGCGCCGACCTGTCTGGCCTCGGAGGCCGAGTATCGGGAGAACGGGGGGACGCCGGCTTGGTCGCCCGCATCGAGAACCCCTGATCCGCCACGAGTCTACGCTCTTCGACGACGACGCGCGCGCCTCGCGCCGACCGCCCCCGTCCCCCACCCGACGCCGCCGGACGCCCCCTCACCGACCAGCGGCAACGCGACCGAACCACGACCGCCGAGCCGGCGGCGAGCGCGCGCGGAGCGTGTGCCGGTGGGGGCGTATGAGGGCTCGATGCGGGCAGGGGACGGGCATGAGCGATGTGTGGATCTCCGCCGCCGACGGTGACGACCTGATCCGTGCCGACGCGATCGTGATCTTCCGCATGGACCGGACGGGTCGCCTGACCGTGCAGCTCCGCGACGAGGCGAAGGTCAGCGTGACGCTCCTCGAAGGCTCGCCGGGCGGCGCCCGCCCGCCCGCCGACTTCCACCGCCGCCTGATCCGGCTGATCGCCGAACTCGCGGACTCCGAAGGTACGCAGTTGGTCCGCGCTCGGCACGAGAACGGCGCGTGGCACTGGACGAGCGAGAGCCTTTAGGCCGCCTCGCCGGGGCGCGCACGGTCGGCGCCCCACCGGGCGTTCGCGACAGGGCACCGGCGGAACCCCGGGTGCGGCGGGTCAGGGAAGGCGGCTGAAACGGTGGGCGGCGCGGATCAGGGCGATGATCGTCAGGGCGGCCATCAGGGCGCATTCGAGGGGGAGCGGCGGACGCCACGAGCCCAGGGCCAGCGGCTGGAACAGGTGGTGCGGAGCGTCCGGCAGATATGCCGCCATGGTGCGGCGCATGACGTCGACGGCGTAGGTGAGCGGGTTCGCCAGAGCCAGGCCCTTCATCCACACGGGCATCGCGCTCAGCGGGAAGAACGCGCCGGACAGGAACACCATCGGGGCCATGATGACGGTCAGGACGGTGCCGAAGGTCTGCGGTCGCCGCAGGATGGTGGACAGCAGGACGCTCAGGACGGTCATGCCCAGCGAGACGAGCACCAGTTCCCCCAGCAGGAGGGCGATGAGGACGCCGTCGAGCGGGACGCCGACCGGGGCGGCGGCGGCGAGGAGGACGGCGGCCTGGCACGTGGCCACCGTGGTGCCGCCCAGGCACTTGCCGATCAGCAGGGAAGCGCGGCTGACGGGGCCGGCGAGCATCTCGCGCAGGAAGCCGCCCTGCCGGTCCCACATGATCGAGGTGCCGGTGGCGAGCGCCGGCCCCTGCGCGGCCGTGACCAGCGCGCCGGAGAAGAGGAAGAGCTGGTAGGAGTCGCCGTTCGGGCCGGGCATCAGGTTCGACAGGCCGATGCCGAGGATGAACAGGAACATCAGCGGCTGGACGAGGGAGATGGCGGCCCCGATGCGGTCCCGCCGGAAGTGCAGCATCTCGCGCCGCCACACCATCCCCATGGCGCGCAGTTCGGCCCGGGGCCCGCCCTTGCCCGGCTCGGACGCCGCCCGGACCCGCACCGGGCCGGCGGTCGGTTCCGGCGGGGCGTCGTCGCGGATCCGGTGGCCGGTGTGGTGCAGGAAGACGTCGTCCAGGCTGGGCGGGGTGACCCGTGCCTCGTACACGGGGACGTCGAGTTCGGTGAGCAGGCGCGGCAGCACCCGTGCCCCGTCGGGGACCTGGAGGCGCAGCCCGCCGCGGTCGCGGGCCACGTCCAGGCCGAGGCGCTCGGTGATCAGCAGTGCGGCGGCCGCGTCGTCGCCGGTGCGCAGCTCCACCCGGTCGGCGCCGAGCACCGACTTCAGCTCGGCGGGGCTGCCCTGCGCGACGATCCGGCCCGCGTCGATGATCGCGATGCGGTCGCACTGCTCGGCCTCTTCGAGGTGGTGGGTGGTCAGGAAGAGGGTGACGGACTCGGTCTCGCACACGTGCCGCAGGTGGCGCCAGACCTGGGCGCGGGCGTTCGGGTCGAGCCCGATCGTCGGCTCGTCCAGGAAGAGGATCTGCGGGCGGTGCAGCAGCGCGCGGGCGATCTCCAGGCGGCGGCGCATGCCGCCGGAGAAGGCGTGCACGGCGCGGTCGCGGCAGCCGGTCAGCCCGACCAGGGCGAGCGTCTCCCCGATGCGCGCCTCCACCTGGCCGGGCGGGACGTTGTAGAGGTCGGCGTGGAACCTCAGGTTCTCGGCCGCGGTCAGCTGCACGTCCAGGGTGGACTCCTGGAAGATCAGCCCGATGCGGCGGCGCGCCGCGGCGGCGTCGGTTCGCGTGTCGTGGCCGGCGATCTCGATCCGGCCGGACGTGGGCACCGCCAGCGTGCACAGCATCGCGATCGTGGTGGTCTTGCCCGCCCCGTTCGGCCCGAGGAACCCGAAGCTCTCACCGGGCGGGATCGTCAGGTCGAGCCCGGCCACCGCCTCGACGCCGGGGTACCGCTTGCGCAGCCCGACCGCCCTGATCGCGGGGGTCGCGGCGGCGGGCGCGGCGGCGCCGGGCGCGGCGGTGGCGGGTCGCGCCGTCACGACCGGCCCGCGATGGCGCCGAGCCAGGTGTCGGGGACGTGGCAGCCGAAGCTCCACCGGTGCCGGGGCGTCGGATTGACGATGCAGTGCCAGAACAGGCGGTCCGGGTCCTGCTCCACCTTGAAGAACCGCGCCAGCCGGGGGCGTTCCCGCAGGGTGACCAGCTCGTCGGTCTCCGGGTGCTGGTACCGGAAGAACGAGGTGTGCTCGGAGTCGGGGAACCCCTCGTCGAAGTCGATCAGGTACATGCGCCAGCCCGGCTGGTCCTCGTTGGTGTGCCACAGCCGGTAGCTGGACGGCGGGTACCACAGGTTGCCCGACAGCCGGACCTCGCCGCCGAAGATCTTCTCCAGCGCGCCGACCAGCCGGATCTTGGCGGCGTAGTAGGACGCGTAGTCCGCGTGGTCGGTGTGGGAGTCCAGGTTGACGAGGTGGAAGTCGCGCCTGCGCCGGGTGTCCAGCGCCGCGCGCCACCGCCGGTACTCCGCGCTGTTCGGGGCGAGCGACGTCGAGCGCAGGTCGTCCGTACGGAACTCCTCGTCGAACTCCGCGAGGTCGACCGTGGACGGCTTGATCTTCAGTGCCGGCAGCTCGGCGAGGACGGCGTCGAAACCGGGGAGGTCTTCCATGTCGTACTCGTAGTGGTAGAACGCGGTCGGTTCGGCCGCGGCGGGCGCCGCTTCCCTCCTCGGGCCGGGCACCGCCTTTCCGGACGCCGCCTTCCCGGACGCAGCCTCCCCGGACGCGGCCTCGGAGAAGTCCGGCGAGGACGACGCCGCCGCGAGGTCCCGGGCGTCGAACAGGTAGCCGTGCGCCTGGCCGAGGCGGACCATCTCCGCGACCGCGGTCATGGCCTTCATCTGCTGCCTGATCCCGCTGTCGCGGAGGGCGACGCGCAGGAAGGCCGCGCAGGACTCGACGGACATAGGTGAGATCACTCCTCAGATCGACGCGGGCGGAGGGTCCAGCAGGAGCGCCGAGGGGACCCGCTCCGGATGGGCCAGCCGCAGGAAGTGCATTCCGAAGCCGGACATGCCGAGCATCAGCCCGGGGAAGAAGCCGGTGGCGGACGCGGGCGGGGCGTCCTCCAGGTTGCGCCACTGCGCCTGCACCTGGACGTTGGCCTCCAGGCGGAACGCGGGCTCGTCCGCCAGCAGCGCGAACCGCAGGAACAGTTCGGCGTTGCCGGACCGGCCGTGGCACAGCGAGTCGTTCATGAGGCGCGGGAAGTTGCGCATCGTCGCGGTCAGCGCGCTCCTCGCCTCGGTCAGCACCGCGTCGTCGTCCTTGCCGAGCGCCGCCCAGCTCTGGATGCGGCTCAGCCCGATGCCCGCCGCGCCGTTGCACCAGGCGTTGGCGTAGTGGCGGCCCTGCCAGAGCGTCCCACCGGGGAACTCGCGCAGGTCGTACCAGTCCTGCGCGCTCTGGTCGAAGTGGAGGGCCTCGTAGGCGAAGGCGCGCCGGCCCGCCGAGACGTACTCGGCGCGGTCGGTGAGCCGGCCCAGCGTGATCAGCGCCCATCCGACACCGCCGGCGCCGTGGGACAGCCCGGTCAGGTTGCCCCCGGCGGCGCCGAGGTCGGAGCCGGGCCAGGAGAGGGTGTCGCCGTCGGCCTCGGCGCGGCTCAGCAGGTGCGCGGCGCAGCGGTGCGCGTGCTCCAGGCCCCGCCCGTCCGCGACGCCGGCCAGGCCGGTCAGCACCGGGATGAGCCCGGCCGCGCCGTGGAAGACGTCCAGGTGGTGGTCGCCGTCGATGCGTCCGGCCAGATCGTCGGCCAGTGCGAGGGCGTGGTCGAGCAGGGCGCGCTCGCCCCACAGGCGGTGCAGGTGCGTGAGGACGTAGATCATGCCGCCGAGCCCGGTGAAGGCCCCGATGCGCTGCCGCTCCCAGGTGGCGACGGCGTGGTCCAGCGCCCGGCGCGCCGCCGCGCGGAACTCCGGACGCGGGTCGAGGGCGTCGAGATAGGCCAGGAACAGGGCGATGCCGCCCGAGCCGTTGTAGAGGTCGCCCTCGATGTCGACCTCGTCCCGCCCGTCGGGGGTGATCACGAAGGACGTCCAGGGGGCCGGCGCGTCCGGCGCGCGGAGCATCGCGCAGAGCTGCTCCCCGAGCGCGGCGGCGCGCTCGACGCACGTCTCGGCGAAGTCGGCGCTCGTGACGTCGCCGCCGGACAGGCCCGCGGCGATGTACTGGCGCTGCTGGGCGCGGTTGCGCGCGGACAGGCCCCGGATCCGGGACGCGGCGTGGTCGAGCGGGCTCGTCTCCAGATCCGCCCCGACCGCGGACGCGTGGTCGTGGACGAGCCCGGTGCCGCCCGCCTCGACGCTGAACAGCGGGACGTCCCGGCGCCACATCGACGCCACCTCCCAGTCGGGGAGGGCCGCGTCCTGGTCCCACTTGCGCGGGAAGGTGCGGACGGTCTCGACCAGCAGGTCGGCCTCCAGCGGCTCCAGCAGGCACCGGGGGTGCAGGGCGGCCGCGAGCAGCTGCGAGTAGACCTGGGTGCTCCAGTTGACGAAGCGGACGTCCGCGTCGGCGAACAGGTCGCGGACGCAGGCGATCGCCTCGTCGGGCCGCCGCCGGAACCACTCGTAGACCCGGTCGAAACCGGAGCCGATGGCGTCGACGTAGTCCTCGGCGTGGGTCAGGTCGTCGCCGACGAAGACCCGGTTGGCGGCCCCCGGGTCGACGCGCACCCCGTCGCGGTAGCTGACGGACGACGCGAAGGACTGGAGGCGGTCGACCTGCGGCACCGGCATCGGCATCTCGTAACCGCCGCCGCCGGTGTACCCGCTGATCCGCATCTCGCCCTCGGGCGCCGCGCCGCTCCTCGGCCACTCGATCAGGCCCGTCCTGAAGACCGAGTCCATCAGCGTGCCCGACGGGCGCGGCCATCCCTTGGGCAGGGCGCCGAGCACCGTCTCGCAGTCGCAGATGAAGGCGTGGCCGTCCGCGATGAGGACGTTCTCGAAGTGCAGGTCGCCGCCGCCCAGCACGTAGAAGATCGCCAGGTAGCCGCCGAGCTCGGCGTGGACGCGCTCGGCCTCCTGCCGGGTGGCGACCCGGTTGCGGTCCGGCGGGATCAGCGCCTCGAAGCCGTAGCCGTCCTTCGGGAGCACGGCCCGCCCGGCGAAGTCGAGGACGCCGTCGTCGCGCAGCCGAGCCAGCAGCCCCTGGAACGCGGCCTCGCCCGCGAGGCCGCGGGGCTTGTAGACCACGGACTCCCGCGCGCCGTCCGCGAGCTCGACCTCGACGATCGCGACGCTGCGGCCCCCGGCGTGGTGGTCGGAACGGCCGAGCCGCGCGGTGCGCACCGCGGCCACGGGCCGCCCGAAGAACGCCTCGGACAGCTCGGCGGCGTCGTCGCGGAGCCTGCCGATCATCTGCGCCCCGTGCTCGGCGAGCTGCCCGGTCGTCTGGGCGAGCCAGCGGCCCAGCAGGGGGAACTCCAGGTAGAAGCGGTGGTAGGCGCCGGCGTCGGCGAAGGTCTTGTCGAGGTAGGCGAGGTAGTCGTCGTGGGTCGCGCTCGCCGGGTCGATCCCGTGCAGCCGGCAGTGCACCTTCGCGTCGGTCTCCACCGCCCAGGCCAGCGCCAGCTCGAACCGGTCGAGCAGGTAGGCCTGGAAGTCGGCCACCAGCCGGGGGTCGACGCGGACCGCGGGCGCGCCGCCGTCGACCGCCCGGGTCAGCCGGCGGCCGAGCTCCACCAGGAAGGGCTCGCAGGCGGTGGCGAGCCGGCCGTGGTAGACGTCGTCCGCGCGCCACTCCGCCGGGGCGAACGCCTCGTCGCCGGGGTCGAAGCCGTCCAGCGTCTCCCGGTAGACCGGCAGCCAGCCCTGGTGGAGGTCGGCGAGCATCCGGCCGAGACGGCTCCCGGGGTCGGTGAGGCCGAGTTCGTGCGCGCGATAGGTCCGCAGGACCTCGCGCAGCGACTCCTCCGTGTGCCGCTCCCGGCGCGGGCTCGTCTCCGCGCCGAACTTGGCGGCGAGCTTGGCGGCCAGCCGGTCGATCCTCCAGGCGTCGAAGGCCTCCAGCGGCTCCGCGCCGGACGGCGGGCCGAGGACGGACACGATCCGGATCCGCTCGGACAGGTTCGCGGCCCGGGCCGCGATGTCCACGGGGAAGGTCGGCTTCACGCGGGCGGGCTCCTCGCCTGGGGAGAGTCGGGCCTGGGGGAAGGTCGGGGCCTGGGGAGAAGTCGGGGGGTGATGGGCCGATGGCTTCGGCCCATCGGTGTTTCCGCGCCCCCGGCGCGTGGCCGGGCTCTAGGACGGAGGGGTTACTTGGTGCTTCCGTCGCACGCGAAGGTGAACGGCCCCGAGCTGCACGTGGACGCGCAGGCGTAGGCGTCGACGGCGGCTATGCCCTCGGTCCAGTAGCCCAGTGAGGCGGTGTCGGGCTGCGCGACGGCGGCGGGGACGGCGGCGGCGGACACGCCGAACCGTCCCGCTCCGGCGAGCAGCTCCGTGCGGACGTCGGCGTCGGCGGCGGCGTGCCGCAGAATCGTGCTGGGTGACATTTCTTCCTCCTGGTTCGTTGCTGTTCACTCGACCGTTCGTGGCGCCAGTCGGATTCCGAGTCGGCGCTCGGCCTCCCGGAGCTCTTCGACGGCGATGTCCATGCTCGGCTTGTCGTTCTGCCAGTCGATCAACTCCCTTTCCTCGGGGGAAATGCCGACCCGGGTCCAGAAGAACTCGAGCCAGGTCTTGGTGGCCTGCGGGTGAAGGTCGCGGATCGGCTCGACACCGTCCGGGAACTGCTCGTTGCGGACGTCGAGCGCGAGCCTGAGCATCTCGCGCGCCTTCCCGTCCGGCGGGAGCACCGAGCACAGGACCATCAGGAACTGGAGCTGGCGGACGGTGTCGATGCCCTTGTGCTTCGTCAGGTCGCTGGGCGGCTTCGGGCCAGACCTCACGGCTCACCCTCCTTCCGTTCTCGGCCGCCGGACGCGCAATTGTTCGGCGCAATTCGAGCGGCTCGCGGGACGGACACCAGAAAAACTCTGCGTACTCAGTTCATTACGCAGAGTAACCTTAACAAGGGGTTGCCGGGAAGGTCAATGCCGAAAAGGCCGGCGCTCCGATCCGCCGAAACCGGAAGAATGAAGCAATTCGCCGACCGATTGGAGGCTTGCCGCCCGCTATGCGAGCACCTCACCTGACCGCCGCGGTCAGATTTCAGTTCCCCCTGGAGACCATTCCGCATCCCGGCCCCCGCCCGCCGGTAAGGTCTCGCGGCACGCGACCCATCGGCTTGGACCGCTCCTCGGGGGCCGGCGCATCGCACGAGCCGTGCATGCCGGAGTTGCTCAACAGCACGCGGAACTGGGAGACACCTTCCCCGTTACCGTTTTCACGTCCCCGCCACGGTGGGGAGCTGCCGGGTCACCCGGCCCGGCATGACTCAAGCCCTGTCGCACAGATGATCCGGGGGGTGTTGTCACCGGGCCCGGGTGGTGTCGGTGGACCGCAGGGCTGCCAGGTCGCCCATCTGCCCGGTCTGACCATGCGGCGCATGGCCGGGCGCCTGGTCGATGCGGTCAAGGCCGCCCTGGACGCCCAGAGCGTCGTGGTCCCCGGCACCGCCGCGGTCGCGACCGTCCTGCCGCACCTGGCCCTCAGACGTCATCTACGCCATGCTCCGCGACGAACAGCCCTACCAGCCCACACGCAAACCCGCTGCACGAGCAGCTTGACGAATCCCCTGGGGACATTCCCGGGGGCCGTGGTCCTCACGGTCGGCGCGGCGGTCGCCTCGGGCGTTCAGGTGGCCCGGTTCGGGACACGGCGGGGCCGAGGCGACCTGGAGCGACGTGAGCGGAGGTCAGCGCGGCTGATACGCCTTGGGCAGCCGCATGCCGCGCTCAGCCATGATCTGGCGGACGCGGTCGGGGTAGTCGGTGATGATCCCGTCGACGCCCATGTCCATGAGGGCCTCGACGGTGGCGGGGTCGTCGCAGGTCCACGGGATGACCTTCAGGCCCCGGGCGTGCGCTCGCGACACCATCGCGCGGTCGGGGTAGAAGCGGAAGCCGGGGTCGCCGATCTTGCCGTTCTGGGGGAACCCGTAGTTGGGCGACAGGGCGGTGACTCCCGGGACGGCGGCCGCCGCCCTCACGAAGTCGCCCCCGAAGTCGTCGGCGTCGAGGCCGCCCAGCCAGGGGGAGGCGCCGGGCCGGCCGACCTGGAGGAAGTCGTAGTTCGTCAGCGCCACCAGCGGCCAGCCCGGCGCGAGCCGGTGCATCCGACGCAACGCGCCCCAGTCGAAGGACTGGATGGTGACCTGCCGTTCGATCCCCGACGCGCGGATCTCCTCGAAGACCCGGCGGACGAACAGCTCGCGCGGCGCGGTCTGCTCGGGCGCGCCCGCCTCGACCTTGGTCTCGATGTTGAGCTTGACCTGCTTGGCGCGGTAGCGCTTGACCAGGTCCAGCACGTCCTTGAGCTCGGCCATCCGGAAACCGTGGACGACCTCCTGCTCGGGGAATCCGGGCAGTTGCCCGTACCCGCAGTCCATCGTCTTGATCTGGGCCAGGGTCAGGTCCTTGATGTACTTGCCGACGTAGGGGTACATCGGGTCGCCGGGCGCGACCGGGGCGGTGTCGCGGCACTTCTGGGCGCTGACCTGCCGGTCGTGGGTGACGACGACCTTCTCGTCCTTGGTGATTTGGGTGTCGAGTTCCAGGGTGCTGACGCCCAGGCGCATCGCCTTGCCGAAGCCCTCCAGTGACTCCTCGGTCGTCATGCCGATGCCGCCGCGGTGGGCCTGCAGGTCGAAGTGGGTCTTCTGGGGCGGTACCCCGGGGCCCGCGGCGGTCGCCGCGTGGGCGGGCGCCGGCGCGGCGACCGCGGACGCAAGGGCCAGACTCGTCAGGACAACACGTATGGACATCAGGACCTCCGCTAATCTCGATCAACCCTCGCGACGCTAGACCGGGGCCCGGCCCCCGTGGTTGACGTGGCGTGATGGCCTTATGAACACGCGAGGGACACGAGCGGGAAACCGGGCCCGTCCCGCTGGGCGCTGTTCGACCCGGCCACCCTGTGCCACCAGGCGACGCTGGAGATCTACCTCGAAGCGATCGGTGTTCCCGGCGGCGAACGGGACCGGTGGCTCGACGCGTGGGAACGCGCCCGCGCGACCACCGGCGCACACGGCGCCGTCCGGGCGGGGGAGGCGTCCTGGAAGATCCTCGGCGTGCACGAGCCGATCGAGGTAACCCGCCGCCGGCCCCGGCGTCCTGCCGGTCTACGTGCCCCGCGACGTCGATGGCGAGCCCGGGACCGGCGCGCGGGCGCGCCTGGCCGCGGCCGCTGTGCCGGACGCGGGGACCAGAATGATCCAGTTGCTGCGCCGGAGCGGCCGCTCCCAGGAAGCCGAGCGGCTGGGGCGGCTGGGGCGGCTGGGCCTGTCCGCCGAAGGCGGCATCGAACTCGAATCCGTCCCGAACCTTCTCCTGCGTCCCCGCCTCTAACGGGACGGCGGTGAGGGTCACCGAAGAGCGCGGTTCGGCGATCCACCGGATACCGGCCGGCTCCGGGAAAGGCGGGCGCCCGGTGTCGGCCAATCTGCCGCTGTTCCGGATTCCGGTTCTGCGGCGGTGTGATGGCGGCGCTTTGAGCTTGGTTGTGGCCATCTCTGCCTCCACGAGTTGGATAGGTTTGCCTTTGCCCGAGTCCCTGATTGCATAGACAAGAAAGGTTCGCCCTGTGCGGGAGCAGCCGAGGCGTCCGCGACTGCCCAGCGGAAGCGAGCAGCTCCGACCTGGAGACCCGGCCGCCATCGGGGACTACGAGGTGGTCGGCCGGCTCGGCGAGGGCGGCATGGGCGCCGTCTTCCTCGGCCGGCACGACGGGCGGTACGTCGCGATCAAGGTGATCCGCGCGGAGCTGGCGGCCGACGAGGGCTTCCGCGCCCGCTTCCGCGACGAGGTGCGCAACGCCCGGCGGGTGGCGTCGTTCTGCACGGCGAAGGTGCTGGACCACGGCGAGGAGGGCGGGCGGCCGTATCTGGTCACCGAGTACGTGGACGGCACTCCGCTGGACGCCTACATCGAGACCGGAGAGGCGCTGCCGGACGGCACCCTGAACGGCGTCGCGGTCGGGGTGGCGGCGGCGCTGACCGCGATCCACGCGGCCGGGCTGATCCACCGGGACCTCAAGCCGCCCAACGTGATCCTTTCGGTCTCGGGGCCACGGGTGATCGACTTCGGGATCGCCCGGGCCACCGACGCGCCTTCGGGGCACACGCAGGCGGGGTTCGTCGTCGGCACGCCGGGGTGGATGGCGCCCGAGCAGGTGCTGCTCGGCGAGGTGTCCACGGCGGCCGACGTCTTCGCGTGGGGCTGCCTGGTGGCCTTCGCCGGAACCGGGCGGCACCCGCACGGCACGGGCACGGTCATGACGATGGCGGCCCGCGCCGAGCACGGCGAGCACGACCTGACCGGCCTGGCCGGGCCGCTGCGCACGCTGGTCGAGCGTGCCCTGAACCCCGACCCCGCGCGCCGTCCGCAAGCCCAGGAGCTGCTGCTGGAACTGGTCTCCGGAGGGGCGCCGGGTGCGGCGTCGCCGGGTGCGGCGCAGGCCGCCGCCGGCGCCGAGCTGACCCGTACCTGGCAGGCCGACGCGCTGCCCCCGCCGTGGATCCCGCCGTCCCCGCCGCAGGGGGTGCACACGAGGCTCTACGAGCAACCCCAGGCCCAGGCCCAGGCCCAGGCCCAACCCCAGGCCCAGCCTCAGCCTCAGCCCCCGCCGCCGCCGAGGCCGATGCCGCCGCCTCCGGCACCGTGGACGCCGCCCCCGGCGACGGCTCAGGCGCCCCCGAGGCCGCGACGCGGTCGCGGCTGCATGGGCTGCCTGGTCGCCGCCGTCGTGGTGGTCGTGGTGCTCGTCGTCGCCGGCGTCTCGGCGTACCGCTACTTCCAGCCCGTCGAAGGGCAGCAGAACAAGCCCGCCAGGGACGGCCAGTTCACCTTCGTGGCGTCGCCGGCGTCCTGCGGCGTGACCGTGCGCGGCCTCAGGCCCTACACCGGCGACAAGCTGTGCCGCGTCAGGATCACCGTGACCAACAGCGGGACCAGGACCCGCACGCTCACCGCGGACCAGCAGAAGCTTCTCGACGACGGCGGATCTTCACACGAGGCGCGGGCGATGCTGCAGGGCGCCAGCGCGGACGTGCGCAACAACTCGCCGGCCAAGGTGCTGCCCCCCGGCGCCAGGTTCAGCGGCATGCTGATCTTCGAGATCGCCGCCACGGCGGAGCCGATCTCCGTGGTGCTCCACGACGCCGCCCTGAGCAAGGGCGTCCGCATCGCCGCCAAGTCCGGCTGAGCGTGCGCGGCCGGTCCAGCCGGGCCCGGGTGCCGCCGGACGGGGTCAGCAGCGGCCGAGGAAGGCGGGCCGCAGCGAGCTGACCTTGTAGCCGAACTGGCCCGTGTTGCCCTTGGCCCCCGCGAGCGGCTCGCGGGGGTACTTGTGGCTCTCGCCCTTGAAGCGGGCTTCGGAGTACATGCACCAGGTCTTGCCGGTGCGGTTCCAGAAGGACAGGGAGTGGTCGTTGAGGCCGCCGCCGAGTTCGCTCAGGTCGCGCGCGACCTTGGCGTAGGAGCCTCGCGAGCCGTGGGCGTTGGGGAGGCGCCAGACGCACATCCGGCCCTGCGGGCAGTCGGTCCAGGAGCGGAGGGCGACCGGTGGGGCCGAGGCGTCCGAGGCGCCCGAGGCGCGGGTCGTGCCCGCCGGGACGGTCGACGCGCTCGCCGGTGCGAGGGACGGGGCCTGGACGAGCGCGGTCCCGGCGGCGAGGACCAGCACGGCTGGGGTCGTTCGGATCGACGGCATCTGCGATCTGCCTCCTGTTGTTCTCTTTGTACTCGATTGACTACTCTCTGTAGTCACTTGGCAGTGTAACCCGGCGGGACGGCCTTCGAGGCCGCCGCGCGGCGGCCCGCGAAAGGTCTCGCCGAGATTGGCCGGTTCCGGAGGTTGCAAGATCGACCGGACTCCGGACGGTGTGTCCTAGCGGTATCGGACTCGGCGAAGACCAGGGCGGACGCACCGCGGACGGAGTCGCGGTCCGATCTCCGAGACGGCGAAGGTGCCGCAGTGCGCTTGTGCGGGGCATCGCCGCCGCCGTCGCGGCCCGGCTCGATGAGCCGTACCCGCATGACGTGAAGGGCTGGGCCTGCGCCGCGAAGCCCACGGGACGAAGGAGTGGCCGTGAAGTCTCGGATGAAGGGCGCCGAGCTGGTTCGCTCACGGGGCGGCTGGTGGGGCGCGGCCGCCCTCGTCACCGTCCTGCTGCTGGCCACGCTGCTGGGCGGGGGGCGGGTCGGCCTCGCCGTCGCCGCCACCGATGGCAGCGCCTGGCTGTGGAGCCGGACGGCGGGCGAGGTGGACCGGGTCAGCCCCGACAGCGGCAAGGTGGAGCAGCGCCGCGCGGTGACCGACTCCCGCGGCCACCGGGTGCAGGTCACCCAGAACGACAAGTTCCTGCTCATCCACGACCTGGAGACCGGCCGGGTGTCGTCGCTCGACCTCAACGGCCTGGGCTTCTCGGGACGGCTGGACATCGGCACCCGCGGCGACCCGCACCTGGTGATGGGCTCCAGCGGAGCCGCGCTGGTCGAGCGCACGACCGGAGCGGTCCGCGCGCTGGACCCGGCCACGCTGCTTCCCGTGGGCGCGGTCCTGCAGCTCCCCGGCCCGCTGGTCGGCGGCGAGTTCGACGACGCCGGCCAGCTGTGGGTGGCGGCGCCCCGGCAGGGCACCGTCATGGCGATGAGGGTCACCGGCGAGGGCGCCACGATCGTCCGCACGGCGGAGGCCGCCGAGCCCGACCACGACCTGACGATGACCGTCCTGGACCAGGGCGCGCTCGTGGTCGACCGCGGCGGGCGCGATCTGGTGGTCGCGACGGGCGACGACACCCGCCGGATCACTGCGCCGGTGCCGCTCGCCGGCGCGATGGTGCCCGAGCGCACCCACGGCGCGCTCGCCGCGATCACCGTGCCCGGCGCCGGCTCGGTGGTCACGCTGGGCGACGTGCGCCAGGGCGGTCCGGTCCGGTCGTTCCCGCTGACCGACCCCGTCCAGGAGCCCGCCGTGCCGTTCGCCGGCAAGGTGTACCTGCCCATACGGGAGACCGGTCAGGTCCGCGTCTTCGAGCCCGCGGGGCGGCAGACCGGCATGCTGTCCATGCCGGCCGGCCGCGGTGACATGGAGCTCCAGGTCCGCGAGGGCAACCTGTTCGTCAACGCGCCGGGCAGCACGGACGCCCTGGTCGTCGGCGGGGACGGGGTGGCCCGCAACGTCGGCAAGTATCCGGGCGGAGCGGGGCAGGGCACCGAGAAGCCGGGTACGCCCGACGACGGGGCGGGCAGCCCGCCGCCGGTACCGGCACCGCCCGCCGATCCGGTCTTCCCCGACCCGATCGACCCCGGGCGGCCCACTGACGCGCCCGTGACGCGGCCGTCCAAGAAGCCCGAAACGCCCCCCACGGTCATCCCCACGGAACTGCCTCGGCCTACGGTGAACCCCGTCCCGCGCACTCCGTCACCTCGGCTGCCCTCGCGGACGCCCACGACGACCCCCACGAGCGCATCGCCCACGAGCAGGACGCCGACCAGCATTCCGACCACGCCCAGGCCGACCACGCCCAGGCCGACGACACCGAGGCCGACCACGTCGAGGCCGACCACGCCCAGGCCGACCACGCCCAGGCCGACCACGCCCAGGCCGACGACACCGAGGCCGACCACGCCCAGGCCGACCACGCCGAGGCCGACCACGCCCAAGCCCACCCCGACCAAGCCGAAACCCACGCCGACCAAGCCCAAGCCGACCACCAACCCGTACACGCCGGCGCAGGTCTGCAACGCGACCGCGGGCGGCAACTACAAGGTCCAGCGGTCGTCGTCGTTCCAGGGCGGGCGGATCTACCAGCTCTACAGCGCCACCACCAAGAAGAACTGCGCTGTCACGATGAAGACCACGGACATCGGCAAGGGGACCAACGTCTGGATCCGCCTCCAGAGCCAGAAGGGCGGCAAGGTCGCCTCCGACAACGGCACGTTCAAGTACTACGCCGGACCGGTCTTCGTCCTGGCGCCGGGCGACTGCGTCCGGTACTCGGGCGGCGCGTCCGGCGCGAGCGCCTCGGCTGGCTGGGGCAACTGCGGCTAGAAGGGTAACGAGTGAGCACCACGACAGCGACGCCTGCGCTGCCTGACGAGGAGGCGCTGCTGGCCGCCGCCGCCTTCGAGCGGATGGCCGCCGGCATCCAGTCGGCGGCACGCTGCGATCCCGCCACGGTGCGGCTGATCCTCACCGCGTTCGCGGCGGGCGGGCACGTCCTGCTGGAGGATCTGCCCGGCATGGGCAAGACGACCCTGGCCCGCGCGCTCGCGGCGGTGACCGGCGGACTGATCGGCCGCGTGCAGTGCACCCCGGACCTGCTGCCGTCCGACGTCACCGGAGTGACGATCTTCAATGAGCGCAACCGCGAGTTCGAGTTCCATCCGGGCCCGGTGTTCGCCAACGTCGTCATCGTCGACGAGGTCAACCGGACCTCGCCGAAGACGCAGTCGGCGCTGCTGGAGGTGATGCAGGAGGGCCAGGTCACCGTGGACGGGAAGGCGCACCCGGTGCCGCGCCCGTTCCTGGTGGTGGCGACGCAGAACCCCATCGACCTGGAGGGGACGTTCCCGCTGCCGGAGGCGCAGCTCGACCGCTTCCTCATGCGGCTGTCGCTGGGATACCCGGGCGAGGAGGCGGAGCTGTCGCTGCTGCGCGGCTCGTCCCTGGCCGATCCGGGCGACCTGGCCCCGGTGCTGATCGGCGAGGAGATGGCGCGGCTCGGCGCCGCCGCCGACCGGGTCGCGGTCGCCGAATCCGTCTACCAGTACGTCCTGCGGCTGGCCCAGCGCACCCGGCGGCATCCGCAGCTGCGGGCCGGCGTCTCCCTCCGGGGCTCCATCGCGCTGGCCCGCACGGCGCGGATCCACGCGCTGGCCGACGGCCGCGGCTACGTCACCCCGGACGACGTCAAGGCCCTGGCGGGGCCGGTCTGGGCGCACCGGCTGGTGCCGCTCTCGGGCGCCGCAGGCGCGGCGGAGACCGCGGAGCTGCTGGACGGCGTCCTGGCCGAAGTCCCCGTCCCGGCGCCGCAGGGGAACGGCTAGGCCGTGACCCGCGGCACCCTCCGCCCCACCGCCCGCGGCTGGGCGCTGCTCGCGTCCGGAGCCGTCCTGAGCGGCGGGGGTTTCGGTCTGGGCTACCTGGCACCGGGTGCGCTGGGGGCGCTCGCCCTGCCGGCCGTCGCGCTGGCCATGCTCCTCGCCGGCCGGCTCCCCGCCACGCGGGTCGGCCGCCGGATCACGGCGGCGCGGGTCCGCGCCGGCGAGCCCGTGACCGTCATCCTCGACATCGCGACGGGAGGCGGCGCCAGGAGCGCCACGGCCGCCGAGCGCGTCACCGGGGTCGGAGATCCGGTCGTCCTGTCCCTGGGCCGCGCCGGTCCGAGGATCCGTTACGAGCTGACCCCGCAGCGGCGCGGCGTGGTGGAGGCGGGACCGCTCAGCCTGGTCCGCACCGACCCGCTGGGGCTCGCGCGCGCCGTCCGGGCGGCCGACGACGTGCCGGTGCGGCTGCTGGTGCATCCGCGCCACCACCACCTCGCCCATGTGCCCGCCGCCGGCGGCGGGGGCCGGGACACCTCGTCGGCGTCGGTCCGCGCCTCCGAGGGGGCCTTCGCCGGGCTGCGCGAGCACGCGCCCGGCGACGACGTGCGCCAGATCCACTGGCGGACGTCGGCGCGCCGCGGGCGCCTGATGGTCCGCGAGCACGCCGACTCCGCCGGCACGGGCATGACCGTCCTGGTCGATGACCGCTACGGCCCGGACGAACTGGACGCCCTGGTGGAGGTCGCGGCGTCGATCGTGCGCTCCGGCCCGGACGTCCCGGTCGAGCTGCGGCTCGCGGGCGGCGTGCGCTCCGCCGCGGCCGCGGGCGTCACCGGCCACCTGGACGTGCTCGCCGAGGCGGCGGCCCGGCCCGGCGCGGACTTCGCGGGCGCCTGCGCGGGGCTGCGCTCGGCGCCGACGGGACGCGCGATCGTGCTGCTGTCCACGAGGGCGGCGGACGAGGACGCCGCCGCCGCGATGCGGTCGCTCGCGTCGCGGCACACCGTCTCGCTGGTCGGACTGGTCGGCCCCGGCGACGCGGGCGGCGGCCTGGCGCCGCCCGCCGGGGTGCGGCTCCTGTGCGCCGCCGATCCGGCCGGCTTCGCCGCGCGGTGGAACGAGAGCCGGTGGTGGGCGCGGTGACCCGGATCCGGACCGTGCTCTCGTCCGCCGCCGTCGCGGTGGCCGCCGCCGCGTCGGCGCCGCTGCTGGCGGTGGGCTACGACCGGCCCCTCCCCGCGTTCGCCGTGCTGGCGGTCACCGCCGCCCTCGGCGTCGCGGTGACGTCGGCGGCCTACCGGATGCTGCGCGGGCTCGGGCCCGCCGCGATCCCGGCGGGCCTGCCCGTGGCCGCGGTCTGGCTGGTCGCCCTCGCGTCCTGGGCTCCCGGGCCGGTCAAGGGCCCGGTGCCGGCCGCCGTGGACGCGGTGCTGCACTCCGGCGCCCGCATCCTGACGACCTCGCCGCAGGCCCCGGTGACCGTGGACCTGCTGGCGTTCCCGGTGGCGGCGGTCTGGCTGGCCGCGGCCATCGCGACGGTCTTGTGCCGGGACGGCCGCGTCCTGCCCGCGCTGCTGCCCGGTGCGCTCCTCCTGTGCGGGGCCGCAGCGCTCAACCCGCAGGCGGCCGGGCCCGGCTACTGGTCGGCCGCCCTGCTCGCCGCCGGCGCCGCGGTGCTCCTGGTCTCCGCGCCGCGGGCCCGCCCGGACACCGCGAGTGCCGGGTTCACCGTGCGCATGCCGGACCTGGCGGACCTTGCGGACCTGGCGGACCTGGCGGACACGGCGTCCGCGTCTGCCCGTCGCCGTCCGCGCCCGCGCGTCGGCGCGGTCGTCGCGGCGGTGGCCTGCGCGGTGGTCCTGCCCGGCGCGGTCGCCGCCGTCGGCGGGTCCGGCGTGCTGGAGAACTGGCCGGTCAAGGCGGCCGATCCCCGCAGGGCCGCGGAGACCCCCGAGGCGCCGACCGAGGAACGCAACCCCCTGTCCTACCTGTCGGCGTGGTCCGCCGATCCCGGCAGGCCGCTGATGGAGGTGTCAGGACCGAGGACGCAACTGCGGTGGGCCGTCCTCACCGAGTTCACCGGGCCGACCTGGCTGCCCGACAGCACCTACCTTCCCAGCGGGGCGAACCTGCTGCCTCCCGCCGAGCTGCCGCCGAAGACGCTGCGGACGAAGGTGCGCGTCTCGGTCGGCGCGCTGCCGGGCGGCTGGGTGCCGGCCCCCGGCATCCCGACCCGGGTGGACGGCCTCGCGGTCGAGCAGGACGCGGACTCCGGCGCGCTCCTGTCCTCCGACGGGCCGGTGGCCGGGCGGAGGTACTCCGTGACGGGCGACGTCCCGGAATGGAGCGCGATGCGGACGGCCGACGCGGTGACCGCCTCCGGCGAGGAGGACCAGCGCTACCTCCGGTTGCCGCCCGGTGCGCCGCCGAAGCTGGCGGAGATCGCCCAGCGGGCCGCGGGGGACGGCAACGCGCACCAGCGCGCGTCCCGTCTCGCCGAGTACCTGCGCGACTCCTACACCTTCAGGCCGGGCGCCCCGGGCGGGCACGGTTACGCCGAGCTCGCGAAACTGCTGGTCGCCCCGGGCCGCAGGGGCGGGGGCGCGACGTCGGAGCAGTTCGCCAGCGCGTTCGCGGTGCTGGCGAGGGCGGCCGGGCTGCCGAGCCGGGTCGCGGTCGGGTTCGGTCCGGGAAGCGGCGACCGCGACCGCGTGGTCCGCACCGGCGACGCGGTGGCGTGGGGCGAGATCTACTTCCGGGACCTGGGGTGGGTGCCCTACGACCCGAACCCGCGCGAGCGTTCGCCCGCCTCCGCGCAGGCCCCTTCCCCGAAGCCGACCGAAGAGGAGGGTCCGCGGCCCGACGAGCCCGATGCCCGCGACGCCGGCGGCAAGGGCGGCGCGGGCGGCGGCGGGAGCCGGGGGGCGGGCGCCGGCGAGGGGATCCTGCTCGTCCTTCCCGCGCTGGCACTGCTGGCCTTCCTGCTCGGGGTCCCGCTGCTGGGCGTGATCCGGATCCGCCGGCTGCACCGGGGCGCCGCTCCCGACCGGGTCAGGGCGGCCTGGACCGAGCTGATGGTGGCGGTGCGCGTCGCGGGCCTGCCCGTGCCCGCGTCCGCGACCCCCGTCGAGATGTCGGCGCGGCTCGCGCGGGAACTGCCGCGCGCCGACCCCGAACGGCTGCGCAGGGTGGGCGGACTGGTGAACGCCGCCCGCTACGGCGGCTCGGTCACCCCGGAGGACGCGGCGTTCACGGTCGCGGAGGTCCGCACCGTGGTCGCCGCGCTCCGCCGCTCCCGGCCGATCCCGCGCCGCCTGCTCTGGTGGTGGGACCCGCGCGCGCCGCTGTGGGCGGCTCAGCCCGCCCGCTTGCCGCGGTGAGTGCAGACGGGCTGGGCGTAGGCGACCCGCTCGACGTCCAGCACGGCGACGACCGTCAGGCAGTACTCCACGCTCGGGTTGAGAGCGAGGATCTGGGCCTTCGCCGTCCCCGCGGGCACGTTGGCCATGGTGGACGGCGTGCGCCCCACCGGGCCGCCGACCACGTAGTACGCGGCCCTGCCGCCGGTGGCGTCCCTCCAGCTGATCTCGATCGAGACCCGGCTGTCGACGATCCGCACCTGGCTCGGCGCGTACCTGGTCTCCGGCCGCACCACCGTCGGGCTGGACGTGGGCGCCGGCGGCTCTGAGCCGGGCGCCTGCGAGGTGGGAGCGGGCGCCGAAGGCGCGGGCGCGGACGGGGACGCCGGAGGCGGATCCGTGCGGCGCCGCTCGGCCGTCCCCGAGCCCGACAGAAGGGAGACCGCGGCGAACACGACCAGGGCGAGCACGAACGCCACCAGGGCCAGCAGCGCGATCCCGCGACGACGCGGTCCCGCGGGCGCCGCCTGCTGCTGCGGCGTGAATGGCCCCTGCTGTTCCGCGAAGGGCATCTGCTGCTCAGCGTAGGGCGGCGGTTGTTCCGCGTAGGGCGCTTGCGGTTCCGCGTAGGGCGGTTGCTGTTCCCCGTGGGGTGTCTGCTGCCCCGCGAACGGCGTGTGCGGCTGAACGAAGGGCGCCTGCTGGTCCACGTGGGGCGCTTGCTGTTCCCCGAAGGGCGCATACGGCTCTGCGTAGAGTGCCTGCTGGTCGGCGTAGAGCTGCGGTTCCTGTCCTGCGAACGGCGCATGCTGGTCGCCGTAGGGCGCCTGCGGTCGCGTGTAGACCGCGTCCGGTTCCGCGAAGGCCACCGGCTGGTCGGCGAAGGTCACCTGCTGGTCCGGGACCGGGACTTGCTGTTCGGTGACCGGCGCTTGCTGTTCGGTGTACGTCGCCTGAGGTTCCGCGAAAGTCACAGGCTGGTCCGCGAAGGTCACAGGCTGGTCCGCGAAGGTCACAGGCGCGTCCGCGAGCGGTGCCTGCTGCTCTGCGGCCGGGACCTGCTGGTCTTCGGGCCAGACCTGCTGGTCGGTGTACGTCTCCTGGGGTTCCGCGAAGGTCACAGGCTCGTCCGCGGGGGGTGCCTGCTGTTCCGGGAGAGGGACCGGCACCGGATCGGGTTCCGGGGCCGCCTCCTCCTGCGGGCTCTTCTCCTGGACGTCCTGCGCGGGAGCGGCGCGCAGCCCTTCCTCCAGCGCCTCGGTGAACGCCCGCACCGTCGGGTACCGGTCGGCGGGATCGCTCGCGAGCGCCTTCGCGAGGGCGTCGCCGAGCCACTCCGGCACGTCGTCGCGCGGTACCCGAGGGGCAGATTCGTCCGGGTCGCGTTGCCCGTCGGAGGCGAAGGGAGCCCGCCCGGCCAGCAGGCTCCAGAGGGTGGCGCCGAGCCCGTACACGTCGGCCTGCACGGTCTGCGGCTGCCCCCGCAGCGCCTCCGGAGCGGCGAACCCGGGGTGGACGCGCTCCCGGGCGACCGGCCCCAGCACACCCGGTGAGGGATGCGCGGCCAGTCCCCGTGCGGTGGCCGAACCGGTGAGCAGCGGCCCCGCCTCGCCACGCAGGATCCGGCCCGGGCGGACGTCGCCGTGGACCAGTCCCTCGTCGTGCAGCGCCTGCAAGGCCCGGCCCGTGGAGACGGCGGTCCCGACCGCGTCCGCGACCGGCAGGGACTCCGGCGAGTGCGCGTCGCCGGGGCAGTACTCGGACGCCGTGTACATCTGCCCGGTGGTGGCGCGGCCGCTCCGCAGCACGCTCACCAGGTGATCGCCGCGGGAGGCGCGTTCGAGGGCGGAGAGCTCCTCCGCCGGGGTCTCGGAACCGTCGAGCCGCACCCTGACGGCGACCGCGGCGCCGGACTCCTCGTGCTCGGCGCGGTAGGTCACCGAGCCGGTGCCGCGATGGACGATCGACAGCCCGCCGTACCCGGGGATCAGGCTCGACGAGTCGCCGCGGGAGCCGACCCGCAGCTCGGGCGGGGGACCGTCGGACGGCCAGGTGAACATCGTCCCGGCGGGGACCGGCGCCGACTCGGCGGCGCCGAGCAGCTCCAGCAGCTCCGCCAGCGTCAGCGGCCTGGCGGTCGCGATCACTTCCGGGGCGAAGACGTCGCCGCGCTCGGTGTAGAAGCCGTGCACGATCACGGTGTGGCCGGTCGCCGCCAGCCGGTCGGCCAGGAACGGGACACCGGCGTCGGGAAGGTCCTCGTCGAAGTCCGGAGCGAACAGGAACGCCGCCGGGGCACGGACCCTGCCGCTCTTGGAAAGGTCGCGGAGCCCGCTGGCGGAGGCGGCGTCGAACACGGCCGGGAAGCGCCCGGTGTCGCGCAGCCTTCGTGAGAGGTCCGGGTGCCCTGCCACGATGAGGTTCGGTGCGGCGACCATCACATCAGGTTCAGGCCGGGATGGTCGGACATCGGCACAGGGACCCTCCTCGCTGACAGGTCGAGTGTAGTGCCCATCCCTTCTAGACGTCCGGGTGTGTCCTCATTGCGCAACCCGTCCCGGCCCCCGATCCGCGGACGGGTCCGCCCTCTCACCAGACGATGGCCGAATTGTCGCCGTCCTCGCCGCCCGCCTCGACCGCGTCGGGGGTCGAGGCGCTCTCGACCGGTTTGCCGGCGTGCATCTTCTGGATCATCGCCTCCGCCGCCGCCTTGCCCCGCGCGATGGCGTCCCGGTCCCTGCGCTTCCACCAGGGGGTCAGCCACATCTCGACGGGACGGGCGGTGCCGGCGACGACGGCGGCGCGGCCGAAGGGCATGGTCCGCAGCTCCTCGGGGGTGAGGATCTGCTTCCCGTCGTGCTTGCCGACGAGATCGGAGAGGTCGGAGAGGTCCTTGGCCGTGCCGGAGCCACCCGAGATGATCTTGACTGTGGCGTTGTCCCACAGGGACGCGGCGCCGTCCGAGCCCCACACCCTGCGGGCCTCCGCCAGCGACGTCAGGTAGACGTGCAGGCTGATGGAGTAGCCGCCGGACTCTCCCATGTAGGTGGCCAGGCCGCCGAGGGGGCAGATGTCGGCCACCTGGTTCAGCTCGAACGTCAGCGGCGGGTCGAGGCGGCCGGACGGGTTCCTCATCGCCGTGCCGCGCGCGCTGCGGAAGTACTGCTCGATGATGGTCGTGACGATGGGGGCGATGCCTCCCCAGTCGCTCTGCTTCTTGGAGACGAAGTACAGGGTGTTCCGGCCCTGGAGGAACTGCTTGAAGTCGAACTCCTCCCCGGGGTCCGGCGTGCAGTCGTCCAGCACCTCGGGCTGCGAGAAGCACGACATCACCTGGATCACTCCGGACCACGCGTGCTCGTCCCGCATCGTGAACTCCAGCGCCCCCGGATATCCGGGGGCGGTCCGACCCTCGCGCTCGCCCTGGCGCAGGATCTCCAGCGCCTCCTGACCGTCGGCCTCGTAGACCCAGCGCATCACCTCGCGGAAGTTGAGCCTGCCGATCGCCCCGGCGTGCAGCAGGCAGCGGATGATGGTGATGATGCCGCTGAGCGCCTTGCCCCCTTCGTGTCCGATGTCGAAACCGCTCGACTGGACGAGCGTCCCCGACCGGACCGCGCACACGTTCGGGTCCTCGCACCCCTGCAGCGGCGACCAGCGCATCCGGTTCGGCCAGCCGGTCCAGTTGTACGGGTCGAAGACGTACACCTCGCCGTACTGCGCGCGCACCATGGCGGTGTTGATGAACGTCTCCCGGCGGCTGGACGTGACGATGCACGGGCCGGGCGCGTCGATGGTGAACGGCGTGACGAAGTGCACGTCCTTCCCCTGGCGCGGCGCCGCGACGACGATCGCGGTGTCCTCCAGGGACGCGTACAGCTTCCGCCGGGACCTGATGTCCCGTCCGATGTAGAACCCGACGTCCTCGGGCTTCACCGACCGCTTGGGAACGCTCTGGGTGGACGGCCGGACCTGCGCGGCCTTGCTCTGGACGGTCCGGGCGCTCAGCAGCTGGCGGACCTCCCAGCCGGAGGCGAATCCCAGCCGCAGCCGGCGGAACGTCCGGTGGCGCCGCCAGTTCAGCAGGAGCCGGGCCAGGAAGAAGGCGACGACGGCCGCCACCAGGAGCAGCACGGCGAGCAGCATGAAGAAGACGGGGGTCGACCCTACGGCCGCTGCGGCCGCTGGCGGCCACGCCCTGCTCGGATCGGTGGGATGGCGCACGAGGTTGAAGGTGACGTGCAGGCAGTCCGTCGGGCTGGAGTCCGGCCATCCACCGCCCGAGAGGACGCCGGACAGCTGGCCCGCCAGCCATGTCAGGAAACTGCTGGCCCCACCCATCAGCGCGCACACCAGGCCGATACCGATGAAGACCACGTAGACGTCATCGTCGTCGTTACCGGCCATGGAGTCTCCTCAATCGTGATGTTCCGGATCGTCGGCGGGTCATGCCGTGGTGACCCCCGAGACCCGCCAGTCGTTCTCGTCGCCGCGGGTCAGGGTGACGAAGGCGATCGCGCGGGTGGGCGTGCCCTTCCAGCCGTCCCTGCCGACGGGGGTGACGGCGACCTCCCATTGGCGGTGGGCGGTCCGGGCGTTGTCGGGGGGTGCGCCGTCCTCGGGCGTCTGGGGCGTCAGGCGGACCCGGGCGTAGGCGCGGTGGTCGCGCCAGAGCGAGGGCACCGTTCCGGTCGGCTGGGCCTCCGCCCGCGCGGCGTACTCGGGGGTCAGGTAGGGCCGGGCCCGCTGGTAGGCGTCGCTCTGGCCGCGGTCGATCGCCGCGTCGACCGTCCACATCGTCTGGACGGCGGCGCGCGACACGGCGGTCGCGTCCCGCCGGTCGACGGTCTTCGGGTCGGGGAGGCCGCGGGGCGTCCCGGTCGGCGCGGGCGGAGGCGAGGGCACGGCGGCCGGCGGGGACGTGGCGGTGCCGCCCGTCCTCTCCCGCTGCGGCTCCCGATGCGGCAGCCCGCACCCCGAGGCGAGCAGCAGGCCGGTGACGGCCAGGACGGCGGGCCGGAAACGGCGCCGGGCCGACGACTGACGATGAGGCCTTCGCATCATGCCCTCGCCGTCTTCGGTGCCGAGAAACGGACTCCGCCGCTGAATTCACCCTCGTTCATAGGGCCGATCTGCACGACGGTTCCCGTGTACGGCGCATGGAGCATCTGGTTTCCGCCGACGTAGATTCCGACGTGGTGCGGATCGGCGTCGCCGGGCTTGGTGAAGAAGACCAGATCACCGGGTTGGAGATTTCCGCGGCTCACCTTCGTGCCGCGGGAGTCCCTGATCTGGTTTCCGGTGTAGTGCCCCAGCTCGATCTTTCCGCCGGTCGCGTGGTACACCGCGTACAATGTCAGGCCCGAGCAGTCGAAGCCCCCGCCCGTGGGGCCGTTGATATTGCCGCCGCCCCATACATAGGGGGTCTTCAACCAGCGCTTGGCATAGGCGATGATGCTCTGCCCGAGTTCTGACGGGGCGCCGCCGCCGAACGAGGCGCATGACATTCCGGCATTGTTCGCCTCGCCGAGGGAGAAGCCGTTGCCCGCGTACCGTTCGGCCCACGACAGCACCAGATCCACGTAGTCCCAGGAGTGGTTGTAGGCGTAGATCGCCTTCCTGGTCTGGGCGGGCGCGCCGCTGGCGTGCAGGTAGTTCGCGGCGCTGAAGATCGCGTCAGACGGGTCGTAGCGGCTCTTCCTGCCGTCGGGTCGGCCGAGATCGCCCTTCTCGCTGATCGTGGGGCCGTCGACGGCGTAGGCGTCGAAGGTGGCCTGGAGGAACTGCATCGGACCGCCCGCACCGGCGTAGTTGGCCCCCGAGTGGACGCCGGGAAGGGGGGAACGGCCGTGGTCGGTCTCCACCTTTCCGATTCCGGCGAGAACGTACCAAGGAATGCCCCACTTCGGCTCGGCGGCTTTGTAGAGCTTGACGTAGTTGGAGGGAATGCTGGTCGCCGGGGCCTTGGCCGCGGCGGCGACGTTCTCCACGTTTCCGGAGCCGAACGGCCCGACGGCCGGACCGCGTTCGTAAGCCGCCGGGATCGCGGTCGGGCCCCCGCTCGGAGAGCTCGGCTTGGGTGCCGGGCTCAGCAGGTCCGGGCCGTCGGGGTTCGCGGGCCCGCACACATTGGTGATGCCGAACGAGGAGACCTTCTGGATCGCCACGGCCATCACCCCGGCCATGAGACCGAGAATGGCGACGGTCCCGAGGCAGCCCGTCCTGAGGACGAACTTCCCCAGGCTGAACGTCACCATCGGAGATCATTCCTGGAACAGTTGATGATGTGGCCTTCCAAGATCGGCAGTGGCGCCGCCGCTCCTCCCGCCAGGGGGTGGAACGCCGGACGGCCACCGTCGGCGTGCTCTCCGGGGCATGCCCCGTCCTGCCGGGACCCGCCGACCAAGACCGTGCGGTCAACGCGCGGTGATGCAAGGTGCGACCTGCCGGCCGCGTCCGGCGAGCGGGCGTCGCGGAGCCGTGCGGGCGGCGGGTTGCCGGCGGCGGGCCTTCGCGGACGGTCGCTTCCAAGGGGCGACCTCCGCCGGCGCGGAGGCGGCCCGAGCCACAGCAGTACCAGCGCAAGCCAGGGCAGAACCAGAGCAGAGCCGCTCGCGACTTTTCCGGAGGTGGCACCCGTGGTGCGGGCAACGACGAACGACGCCCGGCAGTACGGGGCGGTCGGCCCTGAGGCTCCGCCGAGTATGCCGGGACCGTCGGCGTACACGGCTCAGCAGGCGCGGCCCCAGAGCGAGGGCTTCGCCGCGCAGGCGGTCATACCCGCCGAGCAGGGTCCCTTGCCGAGGAGCGCGCTCGGTCTGGTCACCTATAATGGACAAGCCCCCGGGCTCTGGCTCTCCTCATGTCATGGGGGAGCCGGTGCCTCCACACTTGCCGCTCTCATCGCCAACAGCGTGAGCGCGGGACGTTACTGGCCGACGCCCGCACCCGCGGGCCGGTCCCAGGTACTGCTGGTCGCCAGAAGCCACGCGGCCGGACTGTGCGCCGCTCAGGCGGCCGTGGCCCAGTGGGCCGCGGGCGGCCTTCCGAGCGTGCAGCTGGTCGGCCTGGCGGTGGTGGCCGATGCCCCCGGGAAGCGACCGAAACCGCTTGCCGACCTCCTGCGCCTGATCGCCGGCGGTGTGCCCCAACTGTGGGACCTGCCCTGGGTGGAGGCGTTCCGCCTCGGCGATCCTCCGGACAGTGTCCGGCTCCCCTCCGCGTACGCACGTCTGGTCCGCGACATGAGCGGTCCGGTTCCCGTGTGACCGCGCCAGAGTTACCGATCTCCGGGGCTTGACGATTACTGCGGCCCCCGGACCGTTCAGTACGAATACAGAACCGTGCTCGGAAGGTGTCTCGCCGGTCCAGCCCTGACCGGCGGCGCCCCCTTCCGGGAGGGCTCATCGAGCAAGCGCGCGGCTGTCGTGCCGTGACGCGCCGGTGAGCCCCGGCCGAACCGCCGTCCGCTTGCGCACGGCCGGCCAGAACTCTCGATCGCATCATCTCGGAGGACGCGCATGCTCGACGCGACGATCACGTGGACGGCCCACCTGTTCGGCCATGCGGCAGCCCTCGCCAAGGACATCCCGAATCCCGGGCAGGGCGAGGCGCCGCCGTTCGCGGACAAGATCGAAAAGCTGCTCGGCTGGGCGGCCTGGGGCGGTCTGCTCGCCTGTGTGGCGGGCTTCGTCATCATCGGCGCCCGGATGGGCATCCAGCACAGGAAGGGTGAGGGGGGAAGCCACCTCGGAAGCATGTTCATCGTGGGATTCGGCTGCCTGCTCATCGTGAGCGCGGGACTGATCGTCAGAAACCTCGCCTCTTGATGGCGGCGCCCTCACACCTCGGCGCGGCACGCGAGAAGGGCCGCGCGAGCCGGGCGCCCGTGCGCCGGCGCGTGCCCTTCCTGGCCGCCGCGTTCCTCGTGCTGGGCGCCGCCCTGCTCGCGATCAGCCTCCTTCCCGCTCGCACGCCCGAGATCGTCCTGGACGGCCAGCGCGGCGCGGGGTCGTTGGAACACTCCCAGACGGCCGGGCCGCTCGCCGGCGGCCCGGCGCGGCTCGCGGTCGAGGCCGCCCCGGCCGTCCAGGGACCGGGCCGGGCGAGCACGGTGGGCCTCGCGGCGCTGGCGGCCCCGGTCGACTGGGGCAAGACCGACGACATCGAGACCATCGACACCGATCCCGGCGCCAAGCTCCAGTTCGACCCGGCGACCGGCCGGATCAGGGTGTGCAGCACCGAAGGCGGCCACCTCGCCCGCGGCTACGCCATCGTCGACGGGAAGGAGGTGGCCAGTGTCCACGCGGACGACAAAGGCAAATGCGATGAGATCGAGATCCCCGGCTACAAGCGCACCACGGACGGGAAGTACCAGTTCAAGGTCTGCCTCCGCAGAAGCGACTCGGAGCCGGACGGGTACTGCAACACCAGCAACAGTGCTCAGTGGCCGAAAGCCGACAAGAAGAACGACTCCTGCTGGGATCTGAAGTCCGAGGACGAGAAGATCGACTGCGTCGGGGGAGTGGAGGAGTACTGCAGCCAGAAGCAGCACGGCAGCGGGATGTTCCCGAAGCAGTGCAAGAAAGATAACTCCGACAAGAAGACGACGGCACTCAAGCCTCCCACCGGAAGAAAGCCGGATATCAACGCCAGACCCGACGCGTCGCTGCCGCGCGGCCACGCGAAGGGGGTCGGCAGCGTCACCGAACCGGTGGAGCCCTTGCTGCGCTGGCTGCTCTGGACCGCTCTGGCGGGCTGCGTGCTGGGTTTCATCCTCGCCGGCGGGACCATGGCGCTCAAGCACAAGAGGGGCGAGTTCGGAGCGCAGGCCGTCGGCCTGGGATGGGTGATGATCGCATGCGTCATGGCGGGTTCGGGATTGGCCCTCGCCTTCGTCAGCCTTCTGGTCGATCCCTTCTGAGAAGAAAGCCCATCGTGCGTGAGTCGATCGACTTCGTGTTCCCTGCCATGTCCCGTCCTGGTGGTTCCTGATGGATGACCTTCTTGACGAGGCTTGGGCGTGGCTCGTCAACAAGCTGCTGGACTGGGCGCTGTCGAGCTTTCAGACGTTCCTCACCTGGTGGATGAGCGACAGCGCCTACAGCGTGTCGTTGACAGGTGAGAGAGGCGGAGTGCTGTACATGCTCCGCGAGTACACCAACTGGTTGACCGCCGCGATGGCGTTCGCCGGCTTCCTCGTCGCGGCCTTCCGAATAGCGGTCCAACGCAAGGGCGAACCGTTCCGGCAGGCGATGTCCCAGTTCGTGGAACTGGCCGTCATCATCCTGACGCTGGCCACGCTGGTCAATCTGCTGAACATCGCCGGGGACAGGTTCTCCCAGTGGATCGTCGAGGGCATGGGGCCGAAGGACGACGCCTGGATCGACAACTGGAAGAACGGCATCAGCCTGCTCGGGGACGACAAGAGCGACACGTCCTTCATCCTCGCCTTCTTCGCCCTCGCCGCGGCGCTCTCGTCGGCGATCCAGTTCGTGCTGATGCTCTTCCGGAGCGGGGCCCTGATCATCCTGGTCGGGATCATGCCGACCCTCGCCGCGGCGAGGTTCAGCGCCTACGGGAACGCCGCCTACCGGCAGGGCCTCGCCCTGCTGGCCGCCCTGATCGTGGTCAAGCCGGTCATCGCGGTGATCGACGGCGGGGCCCTGGCGCTGATGGCGTCCAAGTTCGAGGCCGACCGCCTCTTCGGCCTGGCCCTCGCGGGCGGGTCGGTGTTCGCCATGCCGATGACCTTGCGCGCCATCATGCCCGCGGCCACGGAAGGCCTCGGCTTCTTCGGCATCCGCCACGTCGGCCACTTCACGTACGGCGGCACCGCGATGGCCATGCGCAGGCAGGCGACGGGCTTCTTCACTGGCCTGATGGGCGGCCCCGGCGGCAGCGGGCCGGGTCCGAAGCCGGGCCCCAGCTCGGGCGGCGGCGGCGGTTGGGGCTGGGGCGGTAGAGGCGGTTCGGGCGGCGGTTCCGGCGGCGGCGTACCGACCGCTGGGCCGAGCAACGGCCCGGTCGGCGGGCCCGGCGGCGGCCCCGGCGGCGGCGGACCGAACGGCGGACCGGGTGGACCGGGTGGACCGGGTGGTCCGACCGGCGGTCCGAGCGGCGGTCCGAGCGGCGGTCCGAGCGGCGGTCCGAGCGGCGGTCCGGGCGGTCCGGGTGGTGGTCCAGGCAGTGATTCAGGTGGTCCGGGCGGCGGCGGAGGAGCGCCGGGACCCTCGGGAGCCGACCCGTCTTCCAGCGTTCCCGCATACGACGTCCCGGCATACGACGTCCCCCCGTACGACGTTCCCGACCCTGACTTCTCCTCCATCGGAGGCAACGGCAGCGAGATGCCCAGCTACCGGCCCCCCGATTCCGGTTCTCCTTCGGGCGGGTCCGGTTCTCCTTCGGGAGGGAGCACCGGGCGGACGCCTCCTTCCGGGGGCCGGGGCCCGGGCGGCAGCGGCGGAAACACGGGTAATCCAAGTGGCAGCATCTAGGCCCGAACGAACGAGGAGGAGCCGACGTGGCGTCCGACTACCGTGAACCCACGTACGGGAACTGGCGGAAGCCGGTCTCCCCGGGGATCGGTCGGCTGGGACTGGCCGGCACGCTGATCCTCATGGTCGGGTTGATCCTCATCACCCTGATCGCGACGGTGTCGCTGGTGGTGAGCCTGGCCGGCGCCGTCGTGCTGGGCCTGGTGATGCTGCCGCTGGTCATCCAGGACGCGCACGGGCGGACGGCCCTCCAGGCGCTCACGGCGCGGGTGACCTGGTGGTCGGGCCGCGCCCAGGGGTGGCACCTCTACCGTTCGGGACCGCTGAGCGTCGTCCCGCACGGCTCGTGCCGGCTTCCGGGGCTGCTCGCCCAGTCCCGGCTGGTGGAGGGCCGAGACTCCTACGGGCGCCCGTTCGCCCTGGTCGTGATCCCGTCCACGAAGCACTACACCGTGGTGTTCGAGTGCAACGCCGAGGGCGCGGCGCTGGTCGACCAGAGCCAGGTCGACACGTGGGTCTCCCACTGGGGGCAGTGGATGGCCTCGCTCAGCTACGAGCCGGGCCTGGTCGCCGCGAGCGTGACCATCGAGACGGCCCCCGACACCGGGACCCGCCTTCGCGAGGAGATCTACGCCAACACCGACCCGAACGCGCCCGAGCTGGCCCGGCGGGCGCTGGACGAGATCGTCTGGAACTACCCGGTGGGCAGCGCGCGGGTCTCCACCCGCATCGCGGTGACCTACGCGGCCCTCCCGCAGCTCGGGGGCAAGCGCCGCGACCAGGACGCCATGGTGCGGGAGATCGGGATGCGCATCCCCGGGCTGGTCTCCGGGCTGTCGATGACCGGCGCGGGATCCGCTCGCGCGCTGACCGCGAAGGAACTCACCCGCGCCGTGCGGATCGCCTACGACCCGGAGGCGCAGACGGTCCTGGAGTCCGCCGAGGACCAGGAGACGCGCTGGGAGGACGCCGGGCCGGTCGCGGCGCAGGAGTCGTGGGACCACTACGTCCACGACAGCGGCTGCTCCATCACGTGGGGCATGTCGGAGGCGCCGCGGGGCGAGGTGCTGTCCAACGTGATGACCGGGCTGGTGGCCCCGCACCACGACATCGCCCGCAAGCGCGTCACCTTCCTCTACCGGCCGCACGATCCGGCCTCCGCGGCCCGGATCGTGGAACGCGACCGCCGGGACTCGCGCTTCCGCCTCGACGGCTCCTCCAGCGCCGCCAGGAACGAGATCGACGTCATGAAGAGCGACCAGTCGGCGCTGGAGGAGGCCCGGGGGGCGGGGGTGATCCGGTTCACCGTCCTCGTCACCGCCACCGTCCGCTCGGCCGAGGAGCTTCCGGTCGCGGCGGCCGCCGTCGACACGCTCACGGGCCCCGCGCGGCTGCGGCTGCGGCAGATGTACGGGTCGCAGGCGTCGGCGTTCGCGGCCGCCCTCCCCCTCGGCATCGTCCTTCCCGACCACCTCCAGGTGCCGGCGCTGGTGAGGGAGGCCCTGTGAAGCGTTCCGCGAAGCCGGCCCCTGGCGGCGCGGCCGGGGAGCCCGCCGCCGCCGAGCAGGACGGCGAGAAGGAGAAGAAGGGCGGCAAGAAGGGCGAGAAGAAGGGCAGGCCCGAGCTCAAGCCCGGATTCAGGGGGTTCGCCCGCCGGGGCGGCGGCCGGGCGTCCTACGTGGAGATGCCGTCGGAATGGCGCGGCACCACGGTCCAGGTGTGCGGGCTGTGGCCGTTCGGGGCCGGGTCGGGGACGCCGATGGTGGGGGTGCCGCTCGGCCGGGAGCTCACCACCGGCGCCGCGCTGTGCTGCGACCCGATCTCGTGGTTCCAGCGGGCCAACCTGATCCACAACCCGTCGGCCCTGGTCCTCGGCAAGCCGGGGCTGGGCAAGTCGACGCTGATCCGCAGGATGGTGGTGGGTCTGGTCGGGCAGGGGGTGTTCCCCATGGTGCTCGGCGACCTGAAGCCCGACTACGTCGACCTGGTCCGGGCGATGGGCGGGCAGATCATCAAGCTCGGCCGCGGTCTCGGCTCGCTGAACGTGCTCGACCCCGGCGCGACGGCGGGCGCGGCGGCCCGGCTCCCCGAGGCGGCGCGGACCAAGCTGGTCGCCGACGCGCACGGCCGCCGGCTGAACATGGTCAGCGCGCTGCTCACGCTGCTGCGCGGCGGCCCGATCGCCGACACCGAGCGCACCGTCCTCAACGCGGCGCTGCGGGTGCTGGACGAGCGCCACCCCGGCGTGCCCGTCCTGCCCGACCTCATCAAGGTGATCGACGACGGGCCGGAACGGCTTCGCGCGGTGACCCTGGCGCGCGGCGACGAGGCGCGGTACCGCGCGGCCGTCGACCCGCTGCACGCGTCGCTGCTCGGGGTCCTGGACGGCCCGATGGGCGAGACGTTCGCGCACCAGACCACCACCGCGATCGAGCTGGACAACCCGGGCGGCGTCTGCATCGACATCAGCGGGATCGACGACGCCGACGCCGAGCTCCAGGCCGCCGTGCTGCTGGCCTGCTGGTCGGACGGGTTCGGTTCGATCGAGGCCGCGCACGCGCTGGCCGACGAGGGGCTCGAACCGCAGCGGCACTTCTTCGTCGTCCTCGACGAGCTGTGGCGGGTGCTGCGGTCCGGGCGGGGCCTGGTGGACCGGGTCGACGCCCTCACCCGCCTCAACCGGCAGCGCGGCACCGGGCAGGTGATGATCACGCACACCATGGCCGACCTGCTGTCGCTGAGCGACCGGGCGGACCGGCTGAAGGCCAAGGGATTCGCCGAACGCGCGGGCATGGTGATCTGCGGCGGGCTGCCGCAGGCGGAGATGGCGATGGTGAACGAGGTGGTCCGGATGTCCTCCATCGAGGAGCGCATGATCGTCGACTGGTCGACGCCGCCGTCCTGGAACCCCGAGCTCAAGCAGGACAGCGAGCCCCCGGGGCGCGGCAGGTTCCTGGTCAAGGTCGGCGGACGCCCCGGCATCCCGTTCAAGGTGGAGCTCACGTCCGTCGAGCGGGACGTCAACGACACCAACAAGCGCTGGACCAACTCGACCACGAGGCCGCCCGCCCAGATCCTCTGACCGGCGCGGTCGCCACGGCGCCCGTCCTGCGGCAAGGAGCCGCGGGGCGGGCGCCGTCGTGTCCGCGCCCTCGTGCGCGCTCTCTCCACTCACCAGATGCGTCACGGAGACGCGATCGAAGATCGCCACCGGCGGCGTGGGCGCCGGCGGGCTGTTCGTCCGGCCGACCGTGGTCCTGGACGCGCCGCCGACCGCGCGCGTGCGCCGGGAGGAGATCTTCGGCCCGGTCGCCGTGGTCACGCCCTTCGACACCGAGAACGAGGCCGTGGCGGCCGCCAACGACACCCCGTACGGCCTGAACGCGATGGTGTTCACGGAGGACCTCTCCCGGGCGCACCGGGTGTCGGCGGCCCTGAAGGCCGGCACGGTGCGGACGAACTGCTTCTTCATCCGCGACCTGCGCGCCCCGTTCGGCGGGGTCGGCGACTCCGGCCTCGGCCGCGAAGGCGGCGCCTACAGCCGGGAGTTCTTCACCGAGCCGAAGGCCGTGGTCCTGGCCATCGACCCGAACGGCTGACGCGGCGGGCGACGGCCCCGCCTTCTCAGACGCCGAGCCGCCTCACTGATCTGTCCCGTGAGGTTGGGGACGCGGCTGGCGGGTGGGTGGCCGCCGAGTGCGGTGTGGCCGCGCATCCGTCCCCGGCAAGGCGGTCTGGTGCCGGCATCGGCCGTGCCCTGACGTCCCTCTTCACTGACGAACCCCAATCCAACCGCCAGTAGACACCTTCCCGAACAGCACTTTGACGGAGAGAATTCTGGATCGTTCCATATGTCTACTTTTACACAAAGCCGTGTTCGGCGCGATTGTGCAGGTTCGACAAACCAGCATTGGGTCGCGCCGTTATCTCGTCTGCATGACGAGAGTTCACCTACGCCGCTAACCTGAAAAAGACGCCCCGGCAGAGGGCCTTGTGAGGAAGGCGGATCATGAAACTGGTCATGCTTTACAAAGATCAAGGTTCCGGTGGAAACGGATGTCCGTCCGTCTACCTGGCGGAGAACGGGGACATCGTCGTCCAAGGGCACGCCGTGGACGGCGGCACCTTCGCCGAACTGGCCAACGTGCTGCCGGGCGAGAACGCCGTCCGGATCGCGCCGGACGTCCTCGAGGGCGCGATCGAGCGGCTGCGGGCCGTGAGGGAGGAGCGCTAGGTGGGACGGGTCTTCCACTCACTCGCCGACAAGGAATTCAACCGTCTCTTCAGTGACTTCGCGTACTCCGCTTACCGTCTGGAGTCCCTGCAGAGCTACGACGTCTCCTACGAGCAGGACGAGTTCGCGCTATTCCTAGCCGGTCAGGAGCGTGGGGAATTCCCGGGGATCGCCGACTGGATCGAAGGCAGCGTGCGACCGGCGAAGAAATCCGGAAAGCGCATGCACCGGGTCCATGTCGTCGAGGAACCGCTGTCCGACTACGTCCGGTTCGAGTGTGCCTGGTCGTACGAGCACACCGTGCCGGCCGGAGAAGACGTGCGGATCATCCCGGTACGGCGGGGCGAGTGGCCCGAAGGGCTGCCCCGCTACGACTACTGGCTCTTCGACTCCTGCCGCCTCGTCACCATGCACTACGAAGACGACGGGGCGTTCGCGGCGGCAGAGATCGTCGACGATCCCGAAAAGATCGTCCAAGCGAGCTACTGGCGGGACCTCGCGGTGAGCCGCGCCGTCCCGTACCGGGAGTTCGCCGCCCGGTACGACGGACGGTTCCTGGCCAAGACCGGCTGATGTCCGGCGAGAACCGGACCGCGGCGAACGAGTTCGAGGGGGACGCCGGCACCGTCATCCAGGCGCAGGGTGTCCAGGGTGGTATCCGCATCGGCGGTCGCCGTGAGTTGCCACCGCCGCGGCAATTGCCGATCGACGTCTCCGGTTTCGTCAACAGGGAGGCAGGTCTTCGAGCATTGGACGTCCTGCTCGCGGGCACCAGGGCGGAGGTGGCCGGGCCGGCCGGATCGGCGGGCACGCCTGACACAGGTGTGCCCGCCGTCGTGGTGTCCGCCGTGTCCGGTGCACCGGGCATCGGCAAGACCGCCCTCGCCCTGCACTGGGCGCACCGGTCCAGGTCGCGATTCCCCGACGGCGACCTCTACGTGGACATGCGCGGCTACGGCCCCGGCCGTCCACTGACGGCGGGCGAGGCCCTCGACGGGTTCCTGCGGGCCCTCGGTGCGCCGCCGGAGGCCATCCCCGATGACCCCGGCCAGCGGGCGTCCATCTACCGGACGCTTCTCGACGGCAAGCGCATGCTGATCGTCGTCGACAACGCCGCGTCCCCCTCCGACATCAGGCCCCTGCTCCCGGCGTCGCGCGGGTGCTTCGCACTGATCACCAGCCGAAGTACACTCGCCGGTCTGGCAGCCAGGGAGGGAGCGGCGCGCGTGACCTTGGACGTACTGTCGCCCGACGAGTCCGTCGCCCTGCTCGCGACCGTGCTCGGAACGGACCGGGTCGCGGAAGACCCACCGGCGGCCCTCCGCGTCGCCGAGCTCAGCGGTCACCTCCCGCTGGCCCTGCGCGTCGTCGCCGAGCACGCTGCGGGCAGGCCGGAACTGCCCCTCGCCGGGCTGGTCGCCGAACTGGAGGACGAGCGGCACCGGCTCGACGCCTTGGCGGCCGAAGAAGACGAGCTGAGCGACGTGCGCGCGGCCTTCTCCTGGTCCTACCGCGCCCTGAGCGATCCTCTCCGTCGCGCCTTCCGGCTCCTCGGCCTGCACACCGGCCCCGACATCGGCATCGGCGCCGCCGCTGCGCTGATGGGCGCTGCCCCGGCCGCCGCAGGCCGCCGGCTGCGTGGCCTCACCGCCGCCCACCTGCTCCGTGAGACCTCGAACGACCGCTTCCATCTCCACGACCTGCTGCGCGCCTACGCACGCGAACGCTCGGACTCCGAGGACTCCCAGCGGGATCGCACGCGCGCCGTGCGGCGGATGCTCGCTTGGTACCTCCACACGGCCGATGCCGGACGGCGCCTCATCCTGCCCCACTCCCATGCGGTCCCGCTGGTCCCCGCCGAAGACGTCGATGTGCCCGGGTTCGCCGGTGCGCGGGAGGCGGCCCGGTGGTTCGAGCGCGAGCGGCCCAACGTCCTCGCCGCGCTGCGGCTCGCCGTCGACCTCGGACAGTACGACATCGCCTGGAAGCTGCCCGTGGTAACTGACGGCTTCTTCGAACTCGGCTCGTACTGGTCCGACTGGGAGAACGTGCACAGGCTCGGGCTGCGTGCGGCGCAAGACCTCGGCGACGCCCTCGGCGAGGCTTCCAATCTCTTCTGCCTCGGTGACGCGGGCTGGCGCGGCGGCCGGTACGACGAGGCGCTCACCTACTACCGACGGGCGGTCGAACTGAGCCAAGAACTCGGCGACGCGTGGCTCGAGGGCTTCGCATCGCGCGGCATCGGTCTGATCCATGAGGAGCGCCACGAGATCGGGGAGGCGGCCGACCACTTCCGGTCGGCGTTGCGGGTCTTCCGGGAGAACGGGGTACGGCGCGGCGAGGGCATGGCGCTGCTGAGTCTCGGCCGCTGCGCCGCCGAGACCGGGGACCGGCGGGAAGCCGTCGACCTCTGCGAACGAGCCCTCGCCGTCTTCGCCGAACTGGGCGACGACTGGAGCGAAGCATGGGGCACGCTGTCGCTCGCCTCCGCCCTGATCACCCTGGAACGTGCACCGGAGGCCGAACCGCGGCTGCGGCGGGCGGCCGACGTCTTCGAGCGTTTCGGTGATCGCCGCAGCACGGCGATGGCACTGGTCTCGCACGGTGATGCGCTGCTCGCCATGGACGACGCCTCCGGCGCCGCCGCCCGCTGGCGCGAGGCCGCCGGAATCTACGATGAACTCGGCGACGACCGAGCGGAGGAACTACGCGCACGGGTCCGGAGCCTTGAGCGAGGGCAGACCGATGACCCTTGACGCGACCATCCGCAGCGGCACCCGACCCCTCGCCGAACAGTCCTTCGCCGCGATCTGCGACGTGCACGACGCGGTCTTCGCACAGCCGCCCTTCGCATGGGTGCCGCGGATGTCGGCGGAGAACGCCGACTACCTGCGGCGGCTCATGGACGATCCGACCTTCGGGCTCGTGCTGGCCGAGCACCGTGGCCTCATCGGCTATGCCTTCGGTCACCGCCTGCCGGCCGACCACGGTTGGTGGAACGACTTCACAGAGCCGCTTCCCGACGCCCTCACGGCTGAATGGGACGGGCGTACCTTCGCCCTGATCAGTCTCGCTCTGCTGCCACCGTGGCGTGGCCTTGGAATCGGCCGGCGCCTCCTCAACGAACTACTGGCAGGACGGGACGAAGAGCGCGCCATCCTGTCAATGCAACCGACCGCTGTCGCCACCCAGGACTTCTACCTTCATCTCGGATGGCGCAAAGTGGGACGCAAAGGCCCCCTGGACGGCGTCGTCCCGCCCTACTGGGACATCTTCCTCTCGACCGTCCCCCCGCCTTCGCATCGACAGTGAGGCGCCCGCCAGCACCACGAGGATCCGCGTGGCAGCTTCCGCCCCCTACTCCCGGAGAAAGTCGTACCTACGCGCGACGGCAAGCCCTAGATGTTCTGTCCTGTGAGGTTGGGGACGCGGCAGGCGGGTGGGTGGCCGCCGAGTGCGGTGTGGCCGCGGTGCACAGTGACTGTAGGTGTGGAGCCATTGCGGGAGTGCTCGGCGGCGTTCGGCTTCGCTGGTGTAGGGCTGGTTGTAGGCCCATTCGTCGGTCAGGGTGCGGGTAGGGTCGGCCGAACGGCGAGGTGCCAGCCCGTAGGGCTGGTCCTTTTCCGTTCGGCCTCCCTCCGAACCGGGCGGACCCGTTTCCGAGTACCCGGCTCTCCAGCGATCTACTGCGTGAGCGGTGTTGCAGAGTGCCCGTGGATAAGGTCGTGGCAGTTCCCGCAGACCACGAGGGCCTTCCTGCGGATCTTGGCCATGGCCGTGGCCCAGGCGGGCTGCGGCTGTCCGGCCCTTCCGAGGTCGGCGAGTTGGCGGACGTGGTGCACTTGGATATCGTCCGTTCGCTCGCAGAGCTCGCATCGCCCTTTCAGCAGCCGGGTGACCAGCTGCCGGTTGGGATAGACGGGGCCGGTGTGCTGGCGGTCGGTGAGGACCGCGTTCTTCTGCCGCTTCAGGGGGATGCCGCCGAACCAGGCGACCAGCGGTTTCCTGCCCTCGCGCTCGACCTTGGCCTCGAACCGCGTGCGCAGCCCGTGCGGTGTCTCGACCTTCGCCTTGTGACGGGCAGCGGTCTTCGTCACCGTCGAGCGGTGCTTCCTGGCCAGGGTGTGGAGCATGGAGGTCTCCATGACCCAACGCAGCCGGTGCAGTCGGAAGACGTCACTGGCGAGCAGGTAGTACTGGACGATGCCCCGGTACTCGGCCCCGAATCTGGCGACGATGTTGTAGTCGCTCTCGTTGACCATCGGATTCCGGCACGCGGGTTTTCCGCGTGACAAGTACGGGGCGGACTTGGCCTTGACCACCGAAGCGGGAACGTGCAGGACGACCGTCCCGTTGAGCGACCGGCGGTTGCGCCCGTCGCTCTTGGACGGTCTTCGTGTCCTGGTCGCGCTGCTCGCGACGGCGATCTCATAGCCGAGGAACCTGGCCCGCTGGGTGCGGGCATGGGTGATCAGTGTCTTGTCTGGCGAGAGCTCCAGCTTGAGGTCGTCACGCAGGAACTCCGTCAGACGCTGCTTGATCTGTTCGGCTTCGGCCTTGGGCCCGGCGAACCCGAGCAGGGTGTCGTCGGCGTATCGGCAGTACCTCAGTCTCCGGTAGCCGGGATCACGGGAGTCCTGGCTGGGGAGGCTGTGGAGCCGCCGATAGAGGTCCCGCACTTGTGTGCGGTCGCCTTTGCGGCGGGCTCTGACGATCGCTCCCTCCACTGCCCGGTACTCCGGGTTGCGTGCCCGGAGCTTTCCCAGAGTGAACTCGGGGATCAGAGTCTTCTCGATGAAGACGTCCAACTTGTGCAGGTAGATGTTCGACAGGATCGGGGACGCGATGCCGCCCTGCGGGACTCCGCTGAGCGTTGCGTTCCAGGTCCAGTCCTCCAGATACCCGGCTGTCAGCATGTTGCGCAGCAGCCGCAGGAACCGGTTGTCGTGGATCTTCTCGGCCAGGATCCCGACCATCACCTGATGATCGAGCGATCCGAAGCAGTCGGAGATGTCCCCCTCGACGAACCATGTGGTTCCGGTCCAGGTGTTGGCCACCTCGCGCAGTGCGGTGTGGCAGCCTCGGCCGGGCCGGAACCCGTGGGACCGGTCGGAGAACGTCGGCTCGTAGTAGGCCTCCAGCAGGAGGCGGACCACCTCGCCGACGAGCTTGTCCGACCAGGTCGGCATGCCCAACGGGCGCGTCTTTCCGTTCCTCTTCGGGATGTGCGTCCGCCGGACCGGCCGGAACCGGTAGCGCTCGTGGCGCATCGCGGTGACGATCCGGTCGATCCTCTTCGTCGACATGCCGTCCGCGGTCTCCCGCGTGACCCCCGGCGTCATCGCGCCCTTGTTGGCGTAGATGCGGCCGTAGGCCAACAGATACAACTGCGGGTTGAACATCTGCCGATACAGCTCTTCCAGCGGCAGGCCGCGCCTGCCGCGCTCACGCAGGACACCCAGCACCGTTTCGGCGCTCTGCATTACGCATACCTCCCGACTCTCGGTGTCCCGATCACCTGGCCCCCTTCGCCCTGCGGACGGCTTTCCCGTCCTCCTTGGCCGGTCGTGACTCCGGCGACTACTACGAGGCCTCCGTCACCCTGGGGCTCGCGCCCGGTAGGCGATCCCACGTTCGTCACGGTCGTACGTATCAGCGTGATTTAGGCGTCCCGTTCGTCTCCTTCAACACCCTCACTGGGCGTCGCTCCTGGCCCCGAAGGTTGCGAATTCGTTCTTCAACCCACGTCGCAGGGCCGGCACCGGTTTCAGTCGCCTTTCCGGTGGATGTGAACTTCCATCTTCTGGATACTGGGATTCAGGCAATCCAGCTTTCGCCATGTCACACGGGTCCCCCAGAGCACCGTCCCTGACGCTGAGCCCGGTCTCTGGTTTCCTGGCATGCTCTTGTCCCCATAAGCCTTTCGGCGCTGGGTAAGCCATCAGACCCAGGAACCTCCCTTCGAGTTCCTCCCGGATGATCCAGGGATACGACCATGCGCCTCGTGGCGCACTTGTAGCGTTCGACCTTGCCATTGGTCTGGGGCCGGTAGGGGCGGGTGCGCTTGTGGGCGATGCCGGCTGCGGTGAAGGTGTCGCGCCACAGGTGTGAGCTGTAGCAGGCGCCGATGTCGGTCAGGACGCGGGCCACGGTGATGCCGGCGTCGTTGAAGAAATGCCTGGGCGCGCTGCCAGAACGCGGCGGCCGTCTCTTTGGTCTCGTCGGGCAGGGTCTCGGTGTAGGCCAGGCGGGAGTGGTCGTCGACGGCGTTGTGCAGGTAGCTGTAGCCCAGGCTGGGGCGGCCGCCGACTTTGCGGGGCCGGGTGGGGTCGCGGTGGGCTGATGAGTTGCGGCCGCCGGTGGCGCGGCCGTGCACGCGGTGGCCGCCGCCATCGGGGATGTTGCCGAGTTTCTTGATGTCGACATGGACCAGGTCGCCGGGCGCGGGATGTTCGTAGCGGCGGACGGGGCGGCCGGTGGCGCGGTCCAGGTGCCGCAGGCGGGGCAGACCGTAGCGGGTCAGGACGCGGTGGACGGTGGCGGGGTTGAGGCCGAGCAGGTAGGCGATGCGGGCCGGTCCCCACCGAGCAGTACCCGCACCTTGATGATCCGCCGCTCGGTGCGGGTGGGGATGCGGCGCGGGCTGCGGTGCGGGCGCGAGGACCGGTCGGCCATCCCGGCCTCGCCCAGCTCCCGGTAGCGCGCGGCCCACCGCCGGGCGGTGCCGACCGAGACCTGGAACCGTTCGGCGGCCGTCGCAGCGGCCAGCGGTCATCGACCACGCAGCGGGCCAGGCGCAGGCGTCCGGTCTCGGTCAGCGGGGCGTCACGGTGGGGCATGAGGCCTCCTGCGGTGCCGGTGCAGATGTCGCAATCCACACCGAACCCGGAGGCCCTCCCTCATATCAAGATCATCCGACCGTGCCGCCGTGTTCCCAACCTCCGTGGGCAGTACGCCTAACCGTGGGTGCGCCACCAGCCGGCCGCGGCGTCCACGGCGAGGCCGGTCGTCCAGATGTCGGCCGGGTCGTCGGGCAGCAGGCGTTCCCGCACCGCGTCCCCCGTGGTGGAGGAGAGTGTGGCGCCGGTGAGGGGAAGGCCGTCGCCCAGGACCTCGGCGGGGACCTGGCAGACCGCGGCGGCGGCCGCCACCCCGAAACCCGCCCGTTCCGCCAGGTCGCGGACGGTGGCGGCGGGGTCGATCGGCGCGGGGCCGCGATCGGCCAGCAACCGGACGAGCCGGACGACGCGGTCGGCGCGGCCCCAGCAGGGGACCGGGGCCCGGGCCGCCTGCCAGCCGGGCGGCCCGGCCGGGTCGAACGTTCCGCCGGGCGCGTACTCCACGGCCGTCGCGGTCCGGTCGTGCCGCTGGTAGTCCAGGATCAGCAGCGTGCCGTTCGGGGTGCGCCAGAGCTGCCCGGGCGCCTCCTTCTCCAGTCGCCTGTCGACCATCTGGCGTTCGGCGTTGGACTGCCCCTCGGCACCGGCCGGAGTGAGGCGCAGTACCCGGCAGGCTCCCTCGGCGTCGCCGATCGGAGCGTTGGCCCAGAGACGCAGGACGTCGAGGATGCGCTCGCGCTGCGGCTCGGGAGTCCACGGCAGGATGGCCGGGAGCGCGTAGCCCGCCAGGGTGTCCAGGCCGACGCCCGCGTAGGCGCGGGGCGGCAGGGAGACCGTCCGGACGAGGTAGGGCCGGCCGGCCGCGGGCTCGTCGGTCGCCGACTCCAGCGCGCGCGCCAGAAGCCGCTGGCGCACGAGCCACCGCGTCTGCGCCCGGGTGCGCGCGAAGGGCAGGCCGGGAGCCGGTGAGACGAGCGCGGGCAGTGCCGGGGGCTGGGGACGGCCGGTCCGGTCCCGCAACTCGATGGCCAGGAGGAGGCACTCGACGGCCGTGCGGGCCGCTTCGAGGACGCCGTCGCGCAGGGCCGGCGCGGTCACCTCGGGCAGCACGGCCTCCAGCGCGTCGGCGGCCCCGCGCGGTCCCGTCAGCGACGCCTCCAGCAGGCGCGCCGCCCCCTCCCGGTCGAGCCCGCGCAGCGCCGCCGACCCGTCCGGGTCCACCGGGTCACGCAGCGGCCACCAGCCGGGCGGCGGCACCAGGCTGCTCTTGCTGCTCATGACGGGGGAGAAGAGCAGCCGGGCCGTCCGGGTCCCGTCGGGGGCGGTGACCGTGATCGCACCGCGGCTCAACCGGATCTCGCTCGGTCCGGCGGCGCCCGGGAACGTCACCTCGGCGGCTGCCGGCGCCTCGGGGCGCGCGGTGGCGGCGGCGGGGTCGAGGGTCAGCGCGACGCTCTCGCCCGTCTGCCCCTCGACCCGGAACGTCTGCCAGACGCCGTCCTTGATCCGTGACACGACGCCGGTCTTCCCGTCGTACCAGGGCAGCATCCCGTCGGGCAGCCGGGGAAGCCTCAGCGCCGGGCCGTCGTCGCCGGTGACGGACGCGTCGCCGGTGACGGACGCGTGGGCGTGCCAGCCCCGTTCGGCGATGGTGAGGTGTCCGCGGTGCTGAATGATCGTCCGGCCTGCCTTCGGCGACTTCGACGGCGTCGCGTCGCCGGGTACGGCGAACTCGGCGGGGACTCCACCGCGCAGGGCCGCCAGCAGGGCGTCCACGGGGTCGGCGGGGTCGAGCCCCTCGGCGAAGCCCGGCTCCAGAGCGAGGAGGCCGCCCGGGCCGGCGAGCCGAACCAGCCGTTGCAAGGCGTCGTGCAGGAAGGGGAGGTCCGGGCGGCCCGCGTCGGCCTTCCAGCCCTCGACGGCTTCGCGCAGCACCTCCCGCGTCTCCGGCAAATCCCAGACCGCCCTCGTCGTGGCCGGGTAGTCGACGTTGCCGTAGTACCCCAGGTCGCGGACGAACGCGTCCAGCAGGCCGGCGAAACGCTCGCGTCCTTCCGGCCCGGATGCCACGTCCGCGGCCTGCCGTCCCGTGTCGAAGGACGGGCCCCACCAGCGGGGCGAGTCGGTGCCCGTCCTCCCCTGGGGGATGATGTGCCGGTGGTCGGGAGGCGGGAGCGCCGGGTCCGTCTCCTCGCCGTACACCACCCCGGCGTCCGGGAAGAGCCGGTCCCCTGCCTGGTCGGCGAGCTTCAGCAGGACGGCGGCCGCGCACGCCCGTCCCGTGGTGCCGAACCACTGCGCCGGCAGGTGCGCCCCCGCCCCGCTCTCGGCCAGGCACTCCAGCCACATCTGCCGGATCTCCTCGGCGACCTCCTCGCCGCTCTCCTCCTCGTGCCGGGCGCGGTCGGGCTCGGCGGCGACCAGCAGCTTCAGCAGGTCGCCGTCGCGGCCGGCCACCGCGGCGAGCGGCTCGCGGGCGGCCGCCCAGACCTGGTGCGACGCGATCGGCACGAGCCCGGCGCGCAGCAGCCGCTCGGCGAGGAACTCCTCCTCGTCCCGCTTCTTGATCTTCGCGGCGCGGGCCAGCGTGCGCAGGTCAGGGAAGATCCGGGCGTACGGGATGAGCCCGGCGTCGAAGCCCGCGCAGACCACCTCGCGGAAGCGGGCGTGCGCCTCCGCGGCGGGCAGCTCCGCGGCGAGCGTCTTGGCGTAGTCGCGCAGCGCGGCCGGTCCGACGCCGCCCGCGGGCACCAGTTCGAGGAAGACGGCGTGGACCCGGTCGAGGTCGAGCAGCGCGGGATGGGTCTTCTCGACCTTGCGCGCCTGCCCGAACGCCCAGAACGCGAGCTCGCTCTCTCCCGCCCGTACCAGCCCCCGGCAGGCCTCCTCGAAGAACGGCGCCAGGTCGGCGGCGGGCAGCGGGCCCGCGGCCTTGGTCAGCATCTTCTTGGCGCCCGTGGGCCCGGCGGCGGCGAGGTCCGCCGGTGCCGGCGGCCGCGGAAACTGGGTCATCGCGTCCTTCGTCCCTGATCTCCTGAACGATCCTGAGAACCTGCGACGGTCCGCCCACGTGATCGGTTCCGCGGCGCCGGAGGCTCCGGCCGCGCACCGAGGGCCGGCGTCCTCGCTCACGATCCCGTCATTTCGACGATCGCACTAGGATCCCGGCATGACGGTCGGGAGGCGCCGCGATGAGCGGACCTGAGCTCAGCGGGACGCTGGCGCTGCGACGCCACTGGTGCCGACCGGACGAACCCGTCCTGCTGTGCCTGTACTGCCACGGCGCCGCCCTGCGCTTCGACGTGGACGGCCACGACTGGCGGGGCGTCCCGGGCGGCGCCGGACGCGCCGTGCTGAACGCCGTCGGGGCCGGCGTGGACTCGGCGTTCCGCGAGGAGAGCCTCAACCCGCCGGCGGTGGTCGTCTTCGGGCCGTCCGGCGGCATGGCCGCGCGGATGACGCTTCCCGAGTCCGCGGACACCCGCTACTGGGTCCTCACCCCGTACCGGATCGGCGTCGTGGCGATGGTGCGGGGCGAGGCCGCCGAGACCGGGCCGCAAGGCGAACCCCAGGCGGGCGTGCTGTCGCGGGCCCGCAGGATCGCCGCCGGGGCGGCGGAGTTCGGACGCGCGCTCACCCGCGACCACCCCTATCCACCGGGCGAACCGGTGCCGCTGTCGCGCGTCGCGGGCCTCGCCGAGGCCCCGGCGGCGCAGATCGCGCACCTCGGCCTGGACCGGCGCAAACTGCCGTCCGGGTTCCGCCCCCGCAAGGTCCCGGTCCTGCGGATCGGGCTCCGCGACGGTTCCGGTTTCGACGTCACCGCACCAGACGACGAGGCGGCGGGACGGCTCGCCCACCTCGCCGCGCAACGTTCCTGACGGGTGGCCCCATGCCGCGCAACGAGCAGAAGCTGTACGAGATCGCCCGCGCGCACTGGTGCGCGCCCGGCGAGAGGCTGGTCATGGGCGACCACGCCGCCGGGCACGTCGGCGCGACCGTACGGGGGGTGAGCGCGGCCCCGCACCCGCCCGCGGTCCCGGACGGTTCGCAGGTCCCGGACCCGTCCTGGCCCCTGCCGACCGATCCGGTCCGGACGGGCCGGTTCTGGTACGACGAATGGGCCGACGACCCGGTGGTCTGGGGGTGGGCGCACGCGCCCGGACCGGACGCGGCGGCGGCCGCGGTCGCCGCCCACATGACCGGGTACGCCGACGAGGCGTGGCTGCTGCTCACGGACCGGCGTCTCGCGGTGTCGGTGGAGTCGCGGTTCGCCCGTCCCTCCGCGCGGCCGGGCGGGCTGCGCGGTCGCGTCCGCGGCGCTCGCGGCGATCGGTCGCCCGACCCCGCCGGGCCGCTGACGACCTGCTGGGAGATCCCGTTCGCGGCCCTCCGGGGTCTGCGGGCGGTGCCGCTCGGCCGCACCCCGCGGCCGGAATGGTTCATCCGGATCGACTTCGCCGACGGCTCGGCGTTCGACTTCCGTCCCCGCCGCGGCGCCAAGGCCCCCGACTACGCCGACTCGGTCAACGCCGGTCTGGCGTCCAGGAACTGAGCCCGGAGTCAATTCGGAGATCAAGAAGGCCTTCCGCCGAACGCCGCGCGCCTGATCACGATCGGGTCCGCGGATGGTAAGAGTCTTGTCGGTTCAGTGGTGATTTTGTATGTTCGCTCTCACCCGGGGGAAGTCCGTCGTCCCGCTGTTCGCCGCCGAGTCGGGAACCGATGCCGGCGGCGGCGCCCATCTCCCGAGGAGACGCCATGTCCGAGGTCAAACGCCGCGATCTGCTGGCCGGGGCCGCGGCCCTCACCGGATTCGCGACCGTCGGCCTGCTCCCCGGCACCGCAGCGGCCGCGACCCGGCAGCGCCCCGGCGCCCTCCGGCCGCCCTCCCTCACCGCCGGCGACAAGGCGGTCGTCGCCCGCGTCGACGCCCGCCGGGCGCTGCGGCACCTCAGAGTGCTCAGCGACGAGATCGGCTGGCGCATCGCGGGAACGCCGTCGGAGCACCGCGCCGCCCGCTACATCGCCGAGTGCCTGCGCGATCTCGGCTACAGGGTCGAACTCCAGCCCTTCCCCGTCGCCGACAAGTACCTGGCGGAGATCCACTCCCGGGGCGAACGGGCCTGGCAGTGCAGTGCCTCCCCGCAGGGCGCCGTCGCCTCCGCGGACGGCACGGTGGTGGACGTGGGACAGGCCACCGAGGTCACCGGTGACGTGCGCGGCCGGCTGGTGCTGTTCGACCGGGTGCCCGGCATGGAGACCGAGCAGGCCGCGGCCGCCGCCGGCGCGGGAGCCGCGGCGGCGCTCATCGTCAACGCGCGCTCGGTCACCTATCCCGAGCGCAAGGCCGGCACCTTCGTCCCGACGCTGAAGGAGACCGTCGCGATCCCGGTTCTGGGCCTGGCCGAGTACCACGGCGAGCGGATCCGCGCGGGGGCCCGGCGGCTCTCCTTCACGATCACCCACCACTCGGGGCTGACCTCCTACAACGTCCTGGCCGAACGCAAGGCGTCGCTGCCCAACCCGACCGGCAAGGCCGTCATCGTCAGCGCGCACTACGACAGCGTCCCCGGCTCACCCGGCGCCAACGACGACGGCAGCGGAACCGTGCTGTGCCTGGAACTGGCGCGCGTGCTGAGGCGGCTGCCGGCCCAGCAGGCGGTCCGCGTCTGCCTGTGGGGCTCGGAGGAGTACGGCCTGATCGGTGCCCGGCACTACGTGAAGCAACTCGACGAGGCGGGCGTCGCGCAGATCACCGGCTGCTTCCAGAACGACATGGTCGCCACCAGCCATCCCCCCGCGGGCACGTACTGGCTGCTGTCGGTGGACGGTGCGGACAACACCACGACGGCCGCGGTGGCGGCCGCCGCGAACCGGCTCGGCTACGCCGGTCAGACGAAGGGCCCCACCGCCCGAGGCTCCAGCGACCACGAGGCGTTTCACGAGCGCGGCATCCCGGCGGGCAACTTCAGCTGGCGCGGCGCCGAGGCGCCCAGCCAGTTGGAGCCCCTCTACCACACCCCCGAGGACACGATCGCCCAGAACGTCAGCCCGGAGCGGCTGCAGGTGTCCCTCGAACTGATCGGTTGCGCCCTCTACGACGTGGCACGCCGCAAGTAGCGGCGCGGCGCCGTCTCCCCGCACATCGCGGCGACAGGACAGGAGCGGGAACGGATCTCCTCATGCCACCATGAACGGTGATTCGTGAGGAGGCCCGTTGCATCGTCTGGTCGTGTCCTTGACCTCGCCCGGGGCGTATCGAACGGTACTGGAGGCGCTGAAAGCGCCGCTGCCGGCGAACGCACCGCCCGGACGGCACATCTTGATCGAACCGGGCTCGTACCCGAACACGGGGTTCCGCAGTTCGGGCGACTTCGTCATGACGGCCGTGGAGGGCCTGGGCTCGGTGACGCTCGACGGCCGTACCATCGGCACGGTCGAGGTCACCGGCAAGGTGACACTCCAGGGGCTCATCGTCCGGAACTGGAGTGACAAGGGCCTCGCGCTGGAGGTCGCGAAAGGCACCATCCTGGCGGAGCAGTGCGAGTTCATGACCCGGGGCCGGATCGCGGTGCGGGCGTCGAAGGGCGCCCACCTCACCCTGCGGGACTGCGAGGTGCAGGAGGGCGCGGTCGTGTACAGCGCCTCGTCCGGGCTCATGGAGGGCACCTCGGTGGGCGGGACGGAGGGCAACGCGGTCGCGATCCGCAGCGGCAGCACGGTGACCCTCCGGGCGTGCCGGATCAGCGATTCGGGCGACCGCGGCATCTGGGCGACCGAGGGGTCCAAGCCGGTCATCGAGGGATGCACGATCACCGATCCGGCAGGCGTGGGGATCCGGGTGGACGAGCGCGCGGAGGCCACGCTCCGCGACTGCGAGATCCGCGGCGCGGGCAAGTCGGGCCTCGTGGCGGTGGAGAAGGGCAGGGCCGTCGCGGAGGACTGCCTGATCACGGGCGCGGAGGGCGACGGGATATGGGTGGCGACCGGCGGGTCGCTGACCGCGCGGCGGGTCAGGACGGTGTCGCCGCGGCGCGCCGGCGTGGCCGTCGAGAAGGGCGTCGCGCTGCTGGAGGACTGCGAGGTCGTCGACACGTCCAAGAACGGCGTCCACCTCGTCCGGGACGCGGACGTCACGATCGTCCGGGGGCGCGTCGCCGGCGCGGGAGTGGTCGGCGTCGAACTGAAGAGCGGCTCGCGCGCCCGGATGGAGGGAACGACGGTCACCGGCGGCAAGGTCGCCGGCATGAGCGTGGATCCGGAGACCGACCTCGTCATGCGCGGCTGCACGCTGGCCGACAACGTCGGCCGGGGCATCCTCACCTGCCTCGGGGCGAACGTGGTGATCGACAACCTGACCAGTGTCCGCAACGGGAAGCCGGACCGGTTCGACTTCGATCTCGCCGCCGCGAACGCCCGGGCCGCGAAGCGGGCGGAGGCCAAGCCCGAGGGGGAGGCCCCGTCCAAGCCCGTGAGTCAGGCCCCGGCCGAGCCCAAGGCGGCGCCGCCCGCGTCGGCGAAGCCGGAGGGTGGGACGTCGGCGGATGCGTTGCTGGCCCGGTTGGATTCGATGGTGGGTCTTGCGGGGGTGAAGCGTGAGATCCGTAAGTTGACGAATTTGCAGAAGGTGGCTGAGCAGCGTCGGTTGGCGGGGTTGCCGCCGGGTCCGTCGATCGGGCGGCACATGGTGTTCGCGGGTCCGCCGGGGACGGGGAAGACGACGGTGGCGCGCCTGTATGGCGGGATCCTGGCGGCTTTGGGGGTGGTGGAGAAGGGTCAGGTGGTGGAGGTGAGCCGGGCGGATCTGGTGTCGGAGAATGTGGGCGGGACGGCGTTGCGGACCACGGAGGTGTTCCAGCGGGCGTTGGGCGGGGTGTTGTTCGTTGATGAGGCCTACACGTTGTCGCGGAGGTCGACGGGGACTGATTTCGGTCAGGAGGCCATCGACACGCTGGTGAAGTTGATGGAGGACCACCGCGAGGAGGTGGTGGTGATCGCGGCGGGGTATTCGGCGGAGATGCGTGATTTCCTGTCGGCGAATCCGGGGTTGAAGTCGCGGTTCTCGCGGACGGTGGAGTTCGAGAACTACAGTCCGGCCGAGCTGTTGCAGATCACTGAGTCGCATGCGGTGCGGGACGGGTACCGGCTGGGTGAGGATGCGCGGGCGGCGATCCTGGGGCATTTCTCTTCGCAGCGGCGGGATGCGACGTTCGGGAACGGGCGGGCTGCGCGGCAGGTGTTCGAGGCGGCGGTGGAGCGTCAGGCGCAGCGTCTGGCCGATCTGGTGGAGTTGCCGTCGGGTGATGAGTTGAGTCTGCTGGTGGCCGGGGATCTGGATGTGGGGGCGGGGCTGGCGGCGCGGTTCGGGGAGGCGCGTGATGCGGGTCAGGTCAGCGCGGTGATGGGCCGCCTGTCGGGCATGACGGGGTTGGAGGAGGTCAAGCGGGAGATCGGTGATCTGCTGGATCTGCTGGCTTCGGCGCGGCGGCGGCGGGCGGCGGGGTTGGAGGCCGAGCCGTTCACCGGGCATCTGATCTTCGCCGGGCCGCCGGGGACGGGGAAGACGACGGTGGCGCGGCTTTATGGGGAGTTGCTGACGGCGTTGGGGGTGTTGGCGCAGGGGCAGGTGGTGGAGGCGGCGCGGGTGGATCTGGTCGGGCAGTATGTGGGGCAGACCGCGCAGAAGACCACTGAGGTGTTCGAGCGGGCGCGGGGCGGGGTGTTGTTCATCGATGAGGCCTACACGTTGTCGCGGCCGGGGGGGTCGGGTCATGATTTCGGGCAGGAGGCCATCGACACGCTGGTGAAGTTGATGGAGGACCATCGTGACGAGGTCATCGTGATCGCGGCGGGTTACACCGGTGAGATGGAGGGGTTCCTGGCCACCAATCCGGGGTTGGCGTCCCGGTTCGCGCGCACGTTGAACTTCCGGCCCTATGAGGTCGAGGGGCTGGTGTCGATCTTCTTGGGCAAGTCCAAGGCCGCGGACTACCGGGTGCCCGAGCCGACCCGGCTCGCGTTGACGGAGTATCTGACGGCCCATCATGGCCGGTTCCGGGAGGGCAACGGGCGTGAGGTCGACAAGCTGGTGCGTTCGGCGATGACCGCGCACGCCCGCCGTACCGAGCAACTCGCCAACTCCGGCGCGGAACTCACCACCGAACAACTCGCCACCCTCCTCCCCGAAGACATCACCTAGTCGCTGCTGACCGAAAGGTCGAGCTTGCGCCACACCCCGAGCCACCCGGACAGGGCGGCTCGGGGCGGGTCCTCGGCTCAAGGAGCCGGCGCGTTCAGCCGGCCGTGTCCGGCGCCTCGTCGGGCGCGACGCTCCACCAGGCGGCCGTGTCGGGCGGAAGGACCGCGTCCCGGCCTTCGGTGCGGATCGGCGCGCTGCTCAGCAGGAGCGAGCCGGAGACCGGGATCCGGACGCTCCGGTCGCCGGTGTTCACCGCGCACAGCATGCGAGGGCCGTCGGACCGGCCTCTGCGCTCGAACACCAGGCAACCCGGCCGCGCGTCCAGCCAGCGCAGCTCACCGTCGCCCAACGCCGCATGGTCGCGCCGGATCCGGAGGGCCTGGCGGTAGAGGTTCAGCATGGACGTCTCGTCGCCTTGCTGCGCCTCCACGGTGAGCGACTTCCACTCGGGCGGCGACGGCAGCCAGCCGCCGCCCGATCCGAACCCGAACGGGGGCTCGTAGCCGGACCACGGCAGCGGAACCCGGCAACCGTCCCGGCCGCCCTTGAGGCTCTCCAACTGCGGGTCGGTCAGCAGCTCGGCCGGGATGTCGAGCACCTCGGGCAGACCGAGCTCCTCTCCCTGGTACACGTACGCCGAGCCGGGCAGCGCCAGGGTGAGCAGCGCCGCCGCCCGGGCCCGGCGATGACCGAGCTCACCGTCGCCGTAGCGGGTGACGTGCCGCTGGACGTCGTGGTTGGACAGCACCCAGGTGGTGGGCGCGCCGACGGAGCCGGTCGACGCCAGGGACTTCTCGATCACCGAGCGCAGCGCGCCGGCGTCCCAGTCGGTTCGCATGTAGTCGAAATTGAAAACCTGGTGCAACTCGTCCGGCCGCACGTAGTTGGCCAGCCGATCGAGCGAGGGCGCCCAGGCCTCCGCGACCCCGATCCGCTCTCCGGGGTAGGAGTCGAGCAGCCGCCGCCAGGCACGGTGGATGTCGTGCACTCCATCCTGGTCGAAGTACGGCACCTTGCCGCGTCCCAGCAGCCGCGACTGCGGCGCGTCGCCGACGTCGGGCAGCCCGGCCGCCTTGACCATGCCGTGCGCCACGTCGATGCGGAATCCGTCGGCCGCCAGATCCAGCCAGAAACGCAGGACGTCGTCGAACTCGGCGCGCACGTCCGGGTGCTCCCAGTTGAGGTCGGGCTGCTGCGGAGCGAACAGGTGCAGGTACCACTGCCCGTCGGGCAGCCGGGTCCAGGCGGAACCGCCGAAGACCGACTCCCAGTCGTTGGGCGGCAGTTCCCCGGCGTCGCCTCGCCCCGGCCGGAAGACGTAGCGCTCCCGCGCGGGCTCGCCGGCCCCGGCGGCCAGCGCCTCCTGGAACCAGACATGCTGGTCGGAGGTGTGGTTGGGCACGATGTCGACGATGACGCGCAGCCCCAGGCCGTGCGCGTCCTCGATCAGGCCGGCGGCGTCGTCGAGCGTGCCGAACGCCGGATCCACCGAGCGGTAGTCGGTGACGTCGTAGCCGCCGTCGACCATCGGCGAAGCGTAGAACGGCGTGATCCACAATGCGTCCACGCCGAGCGCCGCCAGGTAGGGGAGCCGGCCGCGGATTCCGTTCAGGTCGCCGACGCCGTCCCCGTCCGCATCGGCGAAGCTGCGCACGTAAATCTGGTAGATGACCGCGTCGCGCCACCAGCGCGCATCACCCGCGGAAAGGCTCGGGGACCCCGCAGGGCGCTCCACTCCGCGCGCCGGTGAAGGAGACGTCGATGAGAGATCCATACGAGGGACCGTCTGGAGAGCCGGCCGATGCGCAGAAACGACGCCGGCAACCGTCATCGCCCGGTCCGGAGTTCAGCCGGCTTTGCGGGCCGGGTCGTCCATACCTGTGCCGTCAGTACGGCGCCGGCGCCGAACAGCGCCACGCCGAGAGGAACGTGGACGGCGACGTTGCCGTGGACGGCGAACTGGATGCTGACGAACACCCACAGCACCGCGGTGACGGCCAGGTACCGGCCTGATCCGCGACCGGCCCGCCACACCAGCAGCGCGGCGATGGTCTGGAGAACCAGTGCGAATGTGACGACGCCGCCCGTGGTTTGGTGCAGACCACGGCCGTCCGCGTTGGACAGGAGTTGACCTGCGGTGAGCCCCTGCACCAGCAGCGCGGCGGCTAGGAACACCGTGGTCGCCTTCATCAGGCCGAAGAACCGTGGGGGCGGGTTCCGCTCCGCGTGGGTGTCGGAGGGCGGGTTGGTCGGCGAGGACATGCGATCACTCCGTGGTGGTCGTTGCGCTGGGTGGGACGGGGGACGGAATCGGCGGCCGTGAAGGGCACACCCCGGTTCAGTCGGCGGGGGAGCCCGCGTGGGCCGGCGCCTCGGCGGTCCTGGCCTCGCGGTCGGCGACCATCGGTTCGGCGGTCGCCGTGCCGGCCTGCCGACCGGGCGCCTTGGCGTTGATGAAGACGCCCGCGACCAGCGCGGCAAGCAGGATGACGCCCGCGGAGGTCCAGGTCGCCACGGAGTAGCCGTGCACGGTCGCCTCCGCCAGTGCGGCCTTCGCCTGCGGCGTCTGCTGGAAGGGGTCGGCCCCGTGGCCGGCCAGCCAGTCCGTCGTCGCGCTTGCGGCGATCGTGTTGAGGAGCGCGGTGCCGACCGATCCGCCCACCTGCTGCATGGTGTTCAGGGTCGCCGAGGCCGCCCCCTGCTCGTGCGGGGCGACGCGGCCGGTGGCCGTGGACATGGCCGCCATGAAGGTGACTCCCATGCCGAGGCCCATCATGCAGATCCCGGGCAGGACGTGGCCGACGTAGGTGGCCTGGACGTCCATGGAGGCCAGGACGGCCAGACCGCCGGCGGCCAGCGCCAGGCCAGGGATGATCAGCGCCCGGACCGGCACCCTCGGCAGCAGCCGCACCGAGATCTGCGTGGAGCCGATGACCATGCACACGGTCATCGGCAGGTAGGCCGTACCCGTCTTCAGCGGCGACCAGCCCTTGATGCCCTGGAGGTAGAAGGTCAGGAACAGGAAGACGCCGAACATGGCGATGGTGACCAGGGCCATCGTCAGGTAGGCGCCCGCCCGCTGGCGGTCCCTGACGATGTGCAGGGGCAGCAGCGGCGTCCGGGCGCGGGTCTGCCACAGGGAGAAGAGCCCGAGGATCAGCACGCCGCCGACGAGCAGGGCCAGCACCCGGATGTCGTCCCAGCCCCGGGACTCGGCCTCGCTGAAGCCGTAGACGATGGACAGCACGCCGCCGGAGCCCAGCGCGGCGCCGACGACGTCAAGCTGTGCGCCTGCCCTGCGCCCGGGGTCGTCGAGCAGCACGATCGCGCCGACCATCGCGACGGCGGCCACCGGGGCGTTGACATACAGGCACCAGCGCCAGTCCAGGTACTCGGTCATGAGGCCGCCGAGCAGCATGCCGACGGCGCTGCCGGCGCCGGCGACGGCGCCGAACACGCCGAACGCCCTGCCGCGTTCGCGCGGGTCGGTGAAGGTCGTGGTCAGCAGGGACAGCGCGGCGGGGGCCAGCAGCGCGGCGAAGACGCCCTGCACTGCGCGGGCGGCGAACAGCATGCCGGGGCCGGTGGCGGCGCCGCCGAGCGCGGAGGCCGCGGCGAAGCCGAGCAGGCCGACGATGAAGCTTCGCCTGCGCCCGAACAGGTCGCCGAGGCGTCCGCCGAGCAGGAGCAGGCCGCCGAAGGCGAGGGTGTAGGCGGTGATGGCCCACTGCCGGTTGCCGTCGGTCATGCCGAGGTCGCGCTGCGCGGACGGCAGGGCGATGTTGACGATGGTCATGTCCAGCACCACGATCAGCTGGGCGAGGGCGATGACCACCAGGCCCCACCAGCGGCGGGGGCTGGATCCGGGTGGGGCTTGCGGGGCCGTGCCGGAACGGGCGGGGATGTTCTCTGGTGAGGCCGTTTCGGTCATGTGGCGGATACCTTCCACTCGTGTCGCGAGCCGCCCGGACCGTTCGCCGTGCGGCGTCCTGACGGACACGAGACGTCGGCGCGCCTCCCCCTGTAACAGTCGAGGTGGTGTGACGTAGGCCACCCGACCGCGCGTGTTACAAAACGGCGGGGACCGGCGTCCAGTGCATGAGGCAGGTCGAGCACAGACAGGCGGGAGCCGGGGATGAGCGAGCACAGGGAACGGACCGCGGGCACGGCCGAGCCCGCGGACCCGGTGGACTCCGCCACCGAGGTGTTCGTCGCCCACCGCAACCTGCTGTTCACCGTCGCCTACGAGATGCTCGGCTCGGCCGCCGACGCCGAGGACGCCTTGCAGGAGACCTGGCTGCGCTGGGTGGACGTCGATCCGTCCACCGTGCGGGAGCAGCGCGCCTACCTGGTGCGGATCGTCACCCGGCAGGCGCTGGACCGCCTGCGCATGCTCGGCCGGCGCAAGGAGTCCTACGTCGGTCCGTGGTTGCCCGAGCCGCTGCTGACCACGCCGGACGTCGCCGAGGACGTCGAGCTGGCCGACAGCGTCTCGATGGCGATGATGCTGGTGCTGGAGACGCTCCAGCCCACCGAGCGGGCGGTGTTCGTGCTGCGCGAGGTGTTCGGCCTGGACTACGACGAGATCGCCGAAGCCGTCGGCAAGAGCCCGGCCGCGGTCCGCCAGCTCGCCTATCGGGCGCGGACGCACGTCGCCGCGCGCCGACCGCGCGGCACCGTCTCCCCGGCCGAGACCCGAGCGGCCCTCCAGGCCTTCCAGCGAGCGGTCGAGACCGGCGACCTGCAAAGCCTGCTCGACATCCTCGCACCGGACGTCGTGGCCCTGAGCGACGGCGGCGGAGTCAGACACGCCCTGCTGCGGCCCATCGTCGGCGCGGACAAGGTGGCCCGACTGATGGCCGCGGGCTGGTGGAAGCGCGACGCCAGGAGGTCGGTCGAGCTGGTGCAGGTCAACGGCGGCCCGGCGCTGCTCGTCCGGGTCAACGGTGAGATCGACGGCGTGGTGGCGGTGCGGGTCGAGGGCGGCTGCGTCACCGGCGCCTACCACGTCCGCAACCCCGAGAAGCTGTCCCGTGTGGAACAGGAGACCACCCTGAGCCGCTGAGGCCCGAACAGCCCACGCCCTCACCGGGCACCGGCCCGCCGTGCAGAATGGCTGCGGGGCGCGGTCTCAGCCGGTCACATCCAGATGTACTCCTCGGCGATGGCGCCGTCCTGCCACCTCGCCACGGTCACCATCCGGCCGCCGCCCTCGAATTCCCCGACCACGCAGGTCCATTCGCCGGACCCGAACCGGATCGGGTGGGACGCGATCTGTACGGGCTCGCCACCGGTCTTCGCGATCATCGCCTTCATGGCGTCGACATGCTCCCCGATGCCGTGGGTCGGCGGTTGGCCCTTGAGATCCACGAGGACGTCGTCGGTGTGGTAATGGGAGAACACGCCGCCCCAGTCGGCACCGTTCCACCCTTCGAAGTCGAGTTCGTCCATACCGTTGAGATTGCGAGTCACCGTTTCGTCGGCCATGGTCCCAGACTCCTTCCCTGCTCTGGGTCTCCTGTCTCGCTGCTCCTTTGACCGCCGGGGCGGAAACCGCCAAATCCGCTGGAGCCGCCGTGGCCCGGTAAACCCTGCCCCCGCCCGGCGTCCGGTAAAACCACGGGAGCGTCATCTCCACGACCGCGGCGAGAGGCCGGAATGCGAGAGCGTTCGCGACGTCCCAGGTACGCGGCGGACGAAGGCGTGGGGTTAGCACTACCCCGGTTGGCGTCCTGGGCCTACGGCCCGGCGAGGCCTCCAGGTCGAGCATTGATGGCATCGGCCGTCGGGAAGCGCCCGGCTTCGGCCGCACTGAGGAGTGATGGGTCATGAGCGGGTCCAGGACTCGAACCATGGCGCTGTTCGCCGCGCTCGCACTCGCCGGGACGCTCGCCCCCGCGATGCCGGCCCGCGCCTTCGCCGGGCACCGGCCCGCCGTGCAGAGGATCCGGTCCTCCGGGACGACGGAACTGACCTCCGGCTGGGCGATCCGGTCGTCCGCGGACACCGGCGACACCGGCGCCGAGATCTCCAAGCCGGACTACTCGACGAAGGGCTGGCTGCCGCTGTCCCGGCCCGGGACGCTGATGGCGGGCCTGCTGGAGAACGGCCGCTACCCGAACATCTTCCACAACGACACCATGGCGAAGGTCCCGGCCAAGCAGTTCGACGTGAACTGGTGGTACCGCGAGCAGTTGACCGTCCACCCCCGGAAGGGCGGCCGCACGTTCCTGGTGATGAACGGCGTCTCCGGAAAGGCCGACCTCTGGATCAACGGGAAGAAGATCGCCGGAGGCGCGCGGTTCCAGGGCTCGTACGCCCGGCTGGAGTACGACATCACGCCCCACGTCCGGGACGGGGCGAACGCCATCGCGCTCGACGTCTCCCGCAACGACGCCGACATCACCAGGTTCGACACGCCCATGCGGTACCTGACCCAGAACCAGGTCGACTGGAACCCGATGGCGCCCGACCAGAACACCGGTCTGCAGTACGCGCCGCAGATCGTCCAGGAGGGCCCGGTCTCGGTCCGCGACGCGCACGTCCTGCAGGACGTCGCCCGCGACCTTTCCACCGCCGACCTGACCGTCAAGGCCGACGTGCGCAACAGCACCGGAACGGCGCAGCGGGTGTCGGTGTCCGGCACGGTGGCGCACGGCTCCACCCGCATCGCCTGCGAGGCCACGGTCACGGTGCCCGCGCACGCGACCCGCACGGTCGCGATCAGCCGGGCGGACTGCCCCGGCCTGCACCTGGAGCGCCCGGCCGTGTGGTGGCCGTACCAGATGGGCGACCAGCCGATGTACCACCTCGCACTGGACGCGTCCGTGGGAGGAACGGTGTCCAGCGCCGCCGCCGAGGACTTCGGCGTCCGGACGGTGACGTCGCGGCTCACCAAGCCCGTCCCGGGCAAGACCCACGGCAAGGACGGCTACCGGCAGTTCATCGTCAACGGCAAGCCGCTGGTCATCCGCGGAGCCGGATGGTCGCCGGACCTCTTCCTGCGCTACTCCCCGTCCAACGTCTCCCACCAGATCTCCTACATCCGGAACATGGGCCTGAACGCGGTCCGGTTCGAGGGCAACTTCCCGCCCGACGACATGTTCGCCCAGCTCGACCGGGCGGGCGTCCTCGCCATGCCGGGCTGGCAGTGCTGCGCCCTCTGGGAGGGCAGGTCGTCGACCTGGTCGGACGACGTCAAGGCCAACGCGTCCAACCAGGCGGCCACGATGGCGGAGCGGCTCCGCGACCACCCGAGCGTCTTCACCTTCTTCCAGGGCAGCGACGACGCGCCCGACCCGGAGAAGGAGGCCCTCTACCTGAAGGCGTTCGAGGAGGCCGACTTCCGGCTCCCGCAGGTCGCCGCGGCGGAGTACAAGTCGTCGCCGAAGCTCGGGCCCGCCGGCGCCAAGGAGGGCGGCTACAACTACTTCCCGCCGAGCGCCCTGTGGAACAACAGGCGGGAGACCGTCAACACCGACGACCCGACGCTCAGCATGACCGGCAGCGCCTGGGGATTCGACACCGAGGTCAGCACCGGGAACACCATCCCGACGCAGGACTCGCTGAACCGCTTCCTCCCCGCGGACGAGCAGAAGAAGATCTGGGACCCGGCGACCGCGCAGGGCCAGACCGCCGGCCAGGACATGTACCACACGTTCTTCTACTCCGACTACACGCGCCTGTCCCGGATGGGCGTCTACAACACCCCGCTGTGGCACCGGTACGGCCCCTGGAAGGACGCCGGTTCCTACCGGAAGACCGTCCAGCTCGGCCAGTACGAGGTCACCCGCGCGCAGTTCGAGTCGTACATCGGCAACTCCACCGACAAGGCCAACCCCAGCACCGGGATCATCTACTGGATGCTGAACAAGGCGTGGCCGTCGCTCCAGTGGAGCATGTACGGCTCCGACTTCGACCAGCCGGGCGTCTACTTCGGCGCGAAGAAGGCCAACGAGCCGGTGCACGTCATGTACGACTACGACGACGGCTCCGTCAAGGTCGCCAACCTGACCGGCGCCCGCCAGGACGGCCTGCGCGCCACCGCGCAGATCATCGACCTCGACGGCCGGGCCCGCGCCACCGCCACCGCGCCCGTCGCGTCGCTGGGCAGCCAGGACGTGCGGACCGTCCTGCGCCCGAAGGTCCCGGCCGGGATCTCGAAGACCTACTTCGAGAAGCTCGTCCTCACCCGCGGCTCCAAGGTCGTCAGCCGCAACGTGTACTGGCTGTCGACGAAGGCCGACAAGGTCGACTGGCCGAAGACGCACGCGCCCGGCCAGTACACCCCGTCCAACGGGTTCGCGGTCTTCCAGAAGGACGGCTACGCCGACCTGACCGGCCTGCGCGCCCTCAAGCCCGCCGACATCAAGGTCCAGGCCACCACCCGCCGCGAGGGCGGCGAGACGGTGACGAGCCTGACGATCCGCAACGTCGGCCACGGCGGCGCCCCGGCCCTGTTCACCCGGGCCGACCTGTTCGCCGGCGGCAAGCAGGTGCTGCCGATCCGCTGGAGCGACAACGACATCACGCTCTGGCCCGGTGAGCGGCAGACCATCACCGCCCGCTACTCCGGCACGTCCGCGAAGCCCGACGTCCGCGTCAACGGCTTCAACGTCCCCGACCAGACCCGCCGCGCAAGCTGACCTCCGCCCCGAAGGCCGGACGGCACCCCCGTCCGGCCTTCGCGCATCCAGGCCCGTGCGCCTCAGTCGAAGGTGGTGGAGATCTCGTGCCAGCCGCCGGGAACGAAGGCGGTGGCTTCGTCCGGCCCCCAGGTGCCTTTGGCGTAGGGGAGGGGCCGGGCGGGGAGGTCGAGGACGGGCTGGACGATGCGCCAGGACTCTTCAGCCAGGTCGAAGCGGACGAATCGTCGGGGGTCGCCGGTCACGGCGTCGGTGAGGATGCGCTGGTAGGCCGCCTCCATCGGGCCCAGGACCCTGGTGAAGTCCACGCTGAGCGGGACTTGCCGGGTGCTGTTGCGTCCGGGGACCTTGGCGAGCAGGTCGAATGTGACCCCCGCGTCGGGCTGGATGCGGAAGCGGATCAGATTGGGCTCCGGGGCGCCGTCGAAGTACGTGATGGGCGGGGTGCGGAGTTGGGCGACCACTTCCAGGTCGGTGGTGCCCAGTGCCTTGCCGGAACGGATGTAGAACGGGACGTCGGCCCAGCGCCAGTTGTTGATGCGCAGGCGCATCGCCGCGTAGGTCTCGGTGGTCGAACCCTCCCGGACGCCCTCGGTGGCGAGGTAGCCGTCGTACTGGCCGCGGACGACATCGCCGGGCGCGAGGGTCTCGACGGCGCGCAGCACCCGCCACTTCTCGTCGATGAAGGCGCGTGCGTCGGTCGACGGCGGCGGGTCCATGGCCAGGAGCGCGAGGATCTGCAGAAGGTGGTTCTGAACGACATCGCGGATCGTACCGTTGGCGTCGTAGAACGAGCCGCGGTCGGCGACGTCGAAGTCCTCGGCCATGGTGATCTGCACGTTGTCGACGTGGTGACGGTTCCAGATCGGCTCCAGGAGCATGTTCTCGAACCGGAACATCAGCAGGTCCTCGATCGGCTCCTTGCCGAGGAAGTGGTCGACGCGTCTCAGATGGTCCTCGTCGAAGAACTTCAGCAACTCGGCGTTCAACGCCCGCGCCGACTCCAGGTCCTTGCCGAACGGCTTTTCGACGACCATCCGGGCGTTCCTGTTCAGGCCGACCTCGGCCAGGCCCCCCGCGACCGTCGCGAACAGCGAAGGAGGAACCGCCAGGTAGTGAGTGAGGAATCCCGCGTCGCCGACCTCGCGACGGATCGCGTCGAAGGTGGCGCCATCGGTGTAGTCGCCCGCGACGAGCCGCAGGTTCCCTGCGAACTTCTCGAACGCCGCGTCGTCCACCTCGTCGTACTTGGCCTCGCAGGCCTCACGGGCCCGACTTCGCAGCCCGGCCAGGTCGAGGTCGGTCTTGGCGACCCCCACGATCGGCTGGTCCAGCACCCCGTCCGCCGTCAGCCGGTACAACGCCGGCAGCAGCATCTTGTACGCCAGATTCCCGGTGATCCCGAACAGCACCAACGCGTCGGCCCGCTCCATCGCCGGCCCCCTTTCCGTCGGCTCACAGCTTGCCGTCCCGGCCATCCGGCGAACAAGCGTCCCGCGGGTCGCATAGTGCTCGGTCATCACGTGCGCGGAGATTCGTGCGACTCCTCAAGCGGGCCACGTCGGATTCAGTAGAGCAGTCCCGGGGTCAGGGCGGCCGCCGCGGTGGCGAGGAACACGATCCCGCCGACGATGTCGCGGGAGCCCACCCGCAGATGGGCGATGATCGCGCCGATGAAGTACAGCACGAGGCCGGAGGCGGCACCGTTGATGACCGCGCCGAGGATGCTGACAGTGGCGTAGGCGACGAACACGACTTCTCCGGTTCTGTGGGGGCAGTGTTGCTCGGCACCCCGTTGCGGTGTGCCGTTCTCCTGGATGACGAGTCGGCAACTCGATGTGCGCAGCCTGATCTGCGGTTCGGCTGGGACGCGGGTCTCGCTGCGGGCGGCCATGGGGGCTGAGAAAGATCCCGGTGCGATCCCCTCGGCCAGTTCCTGATCACCGGCGACGGTGTGCGGCAATCTCGAACGGTCATCGGGTCTGCTGGTCCATCTGGTCGCGCAGTTCCCGCTCGGTCAGCTCCTCGACCGCGCCGACCTGGGCGTAGCCGACCGCCTCACCGAGGTCGGCCTGGCTCCAGCCCCTGGCCTTTCGGATCTCCTCCATCAGGGCTGGCACATCGCAGGTGGCGAGGGCCTGACTCACGTCGGCCACGGCGGCGCCCCGGCCCTGTTCACCCGGGCCGATCTGTTCGCCGGCGGCAAGCAGGTGCTGCCGATCCGCTGGAGCGACAACGACATCACGCTCTGGCCCGGTGAGCGGCAGACCATCACCGCCCGCTACTCCGGCACGTCCGCGAAGCCCGACGTCCGCGTCAACGGCTTCAACGTCCCCGACCAGACCCGCCCCGCCGCCTGACCCCGGCACGAAGGCCAGGTGGAGTGCCCGATGTCGCGACCGACCGCACGGGGCCGCAGGGTCCGTCACGGCGTTCGCGTCGCCGCGGGTCAGCGGGCGCCCGCGCCGTGCAGCAGGGTGTCGACCACCACGTCGGCGGCCTGCGCCGGGCTCAGCTCGGGCAGTTCCTCCGCGGCGTGCAGCATCAGCGGCGGAAGAAGCGACGCCACCCAGCCGTGGGGCAGGTCGGCTCGCAGCAGGCGCTCCTCAGTGGCGCGCTGGAGGAAGGCGTCGATCGCCTCGACGAGGGGCCGGCGGCGCTCCTGGATCGTCTTCTCGTGGAGCATGCGGCTCGTCTCGACCGGCCATTCGCGGTTGACCGCGATGATCCCTTCGACGAAGCGGTGGAGCGCGACGGCTACGGGGGCCTCGCGGAGCCTGGCGGCGGTGACGGCCTTCTCCACCGCGTCGTACCGGGCGCGGTACACGGCGAGGAGCAGCTCCTCGCGGGAGGCGAAGCGGCGGTAGACGGTGCGCCGGTCCACTCCGGCCGCGGTGGCGATGGCGGCGATGCTCGTCGAGGGGTCGTCGGCCAGCAGGCGTGCGCCTGTGTGCAGGACGAGCTCCAGGTTGCGTGCCGCGTCTGCTCTCATCTGCCCAATATACCCAGCGGAGGTGCACATCCTGAAAATATTGACACAGCACAGATGAGGCTCATAGATTAAGTGTCACAGAGATGAGGCAGTTCTGATCATGTCCCGCCCTCCCGGCGAAGGGGGGCGGATCCCGGTGGTGGCCGGCTGCCGGCATCCATGACGACGAGAGGGGAGAGGACCCATGGCGAGGACATGGTTGATCACTGGGGCGTCGCGGGGCTTCGGGCGCCGCCTCACCGAGGCCGTGCTGGAGGCGGGCGACCAGGTCGTCGCCACCGCGCGGCGCCCGGAACAGCTGGACGACCTGGTGGCCCGGTACGGCCGGCGGATGAGGCCGGTCGCGCTGGACGTGACCGACGCTGCCGCCGCCGCCCGCGCGGTGAAGGAGGCCACCACCGCCTTCGGCGGCCTGGACGTGGTCGTCAACAACGCCGGTTACGCCAACAGCGCGCCGATCGAGGAGATGGCCGAGGACGACTTCCGCGCCCAGATCGAGACCAACCTCTTCGGGGTGGTGAACGTGACGCGGGCCGCACTCCCCGTCCTGCGCGCGCAGCGTTCGGGAACCTTCGTGCAGTTCTCCTCCATTGGCGGACGCGTGGGCGGCACCCCCGGAATGGGCGCCTACCAGACGGCGAAGTTCGCGGTCGAGGGCTTCTCCGAGGTGCTGGCGAACGAGGTCGCGCCGTTCGGCGTGAAGGTCGTCATCGTCGAGCCGGGCGCGTTCCGCACCGACTGGCAGGGCTCGTCCATGCGGCTCCACCCCGTCGGCCCCGACTACGAGGAGACGGTCGGCGCCGTCAACCGCTTCCGGCAGGACGGCGACGGCGAGCAGCCGGGCGACCCGGCCCGCGCGGCCAGGGTCATCATCGAGGTGGTCGGCGCCGACGACCCGCCGCGCCGGCTCGTTCTCGGCGGCGACGCGCTCACGCTCGCGCGGAAGGCCGCCGAGGCCCGCGCCGCCGAGACCGAGGAGTGGGCCGCCGTGAGCCGCTCGACCGACTTTCCCGCCGCTGAGCGCTGACGTTCGAAGTCGAGGACCCGGTCGCCGAAGGCTGCCGCGCTCTGCCGCGGACCCGCTGCCGTCCCGGGGCGTAGCCCTCGCGCTCCGCGGCCAGTTCGACCACGGTAAAGACGACCGAACGCAACAAGGCGAGAGAAGTGTCCACTTCTCTCGCCTTGTTGTGGTGCGTCCGAGGACGGACCAAGCCCGTCCCCCCAATCGGCTACCCCCTACGCGCCGCCCCACCGTTCCCGGCGACGCCGTAACACCGCAGCGTGGCTTGCTCCCGAACGCGTTCAGCCCTGCCCTGAACGCCGGTCACGTCAGACCGGTTCCAGAACGTCCCCGGACACTCTCTCGATGATGTGGATGATGAGGCGCGAAAGGTCGCCGCAGTAGACGGACGGGTTCAGGTAGCCGACTCCGGACTTGTAACGGTGCGCGTAGAGTCCGCCACCGCAGATATCGCGGATCGGGCAGGCCTGGCACGTGTCGCAGAGCGCATCCGCGCCGATTTGGCGGGCGATCACGCCTGGCTGGCGCAAGAGCTCGTCGAACGAGTCGCTGGACACGTGATGGCCGGTCGCGGCGGCTCCGTTGAAGGCCGACTTGAGCTGGTGGCAGAAGTCGATCGAGCCGTTGGTGTCGATGGTGAGCGATTGGAAAGGCGAAAGGCCAACGGTCTCCGCGCGGCTGCGGCCACCGAGGACAAGGTTGATGATCTCGTCGAACAGACGGATCGACGTGGGCTTCACCGGAGCCTCGTACCAGCGGTCGAAGATCGGGATGAGCCAGTCGGCGTAGGGCGTGGTATCCGAGTCGCCGCCCCAGGCCGGTGGTGGCTGGGTCCAGTTCCCGTGCGGGAGCAGGAAGTCCACCATGGGCGGCTCGTGGCTGATGAGCGAATCGTAGACGTCGATCGGATCGTTCGCGACGTCTATCGTGCACAGCAGGCCGGAGAACAGGTCCCGATACTCCTCGGAACGCAGGGCGTTGAGGCCGCGAACGGCCGCGTCGTAACTGCCACGACCGTTCGCGTACTTACGGTGCCGATCGTGAGCTTCCTGGCCTCCGTCCATGCTGACGAGGGCGCGGATCCCGCACGCGCGCATCAGCCGCAGGTTCTCCGGGGTGAGGAGGACCGCGTTCGTGGTCATGCGGAGGTCGAGTTCGATGCCGGGCGGCGTCTCCGCTCGGAAGCGCTCGGTCAGATAGGTGATCAGTTCAGGGCCCGCCATGAGCGGTTCTCCGCCGTGCAGCACGACCTTGGCGACGGATATGTCATCCGCATGGGTGCGCATGTGCTCACCAAAACGGGTGGCGCCGTCGTCCACCGTGGCCTTCGACATGTTGGCCGGGTTGTCTTTCCAGCTGTCGTCGGACATCTCGTAGACGTAGCAGTAGTCGCATGAGAGGTTGCACCTGCTGTGCACCTTCATGACGAACTCAACAAAGGGCATCGGCTGCCACTGCGGATCCGCCAGGACGCTTTTCACGAGATCTTTCGCCGGCCACTCAGGACATTTGGCGCCTGGGCTCACATTTGAGCTCACCCGGACCAGAGGGAGTTCCTTCATTTCAACCGCCCTTGCCCTTGACTTCCGAGCGGGGAGGCTGTGCGATGACGGCACTCGGACACCGCGCAGCCTCCCCTTTTTCGACCCTGAATTATCAGCTGTTGAACGCGGAGGTCGGCGTTACGGAACCGTCGTCACTGGTCACGTGGGCGACCGCGGAGTCCAGCGCGCTGGAGCCCGAGTCGGCCGAGGCGGCGGATGCGGCCATTGCCAGCGCGGCCGTCGCGGCGGCGGTGGCCGCCGCGAGAGCCGCTGCGCGACGCAGTTGGTCCAGTTTGGAGTTGTCGGTCATGTGGGCGCCTTTCCGTCCGGCGAAATGATCTCTCTGAGATTAAGGGTGATCATCCACGTAAATCTATTGGCAATGATTTACATAAGATCCCGTCGACATGCTCAAGAGATTGCCGGGACGCTGGTCGGCGCATCAGGCTTCGCCTGAGTCGACTGGTGGTTGGTTTAAATAAGATCGAAGCGGGTATAAAAACCTGCCGAGTTGCGGGCGTTGCGGTCTCGATATGCCGGCGAGTTTTACTCTGTGAGATCTATTCGGACAGCAGAGACTTCCAGGCATGAACGGCACGGGCAGGCAGGCGTGCGGACACATCGGAATTCCCCGAAACATGCGTACGGCCTGCGGCGCCCGCAGCGCTGAGCGCATTCTCGAATGGTGAGATGGCCGGGGAGGGCGGGCATGTCACAGAGTGATCGCGGCGTGACGTGTCGCCGGGCGGAGATGCCACGAGGCTCCGCAGGACGGCGATTGCTCAGATCATCTCGCCCGACGGAGCCTCGTTGCCCGTGCCGGCTGCCATGCCGTCCACGCCGTCCACCATCCCCGGGTGCCCTGCGAGGTCATCGAGCCCGAGAACACCGGTGGGGCGTCCGGCCTTGGTGAACCCCCCGCCGGGGATGCCGGGGAGAGCCGTTCGGCGGGAGGGACGGCGAGCCTGCGGCAGGTGTGGGCACAGATTGGTGATCCGCGTGATCCGCGCGGGCGCCGTCATTCGCCGGTGGTGATGTTCGCGCTGGTCCAGGCTGCTGCCACGGCCCCGCATCCCCGACACCCTCTGCCGGCCCCTGGCGCAGGTGGATGCCGCCGAGGTCGACGCGGCCTACGCCCCGTTACCGGGCGTCTTGCCGTTCGGGCATTGCCCGCCACCGCGCCCGCGCCCTGCACATGCCGGTCATAGCCCGGATGAGCGGTCAGCTCGGCCTCCAGCGCGCGCTCCAGCACCGCTTTGACCGGCTCGCCCGGCATCGAGCCTGCCCGGTGAGGCGCAGCCCGCCGGGCCCCCGAAGAACGGGGGTGCTTCACCCACTGATCACTTGCTCCTCGGCAAGATCACTTTCCACGCCTGAGCGAATACCCTCTTCGGGTCTCCTCGGGCAAGGAGTTTCGCCGGCTGGGCCATCTCGGTGGGTGGGTCGATCATCGGCCGGTCGAGCAGTTCGTCGATGCCGGCTTGTGAAGATGATGCTTCTTGGCGATTGCTGGATCGAATACGACTACTCGCGGGTGACCTGTCTGGAGGACTGCCTCAGATACGTCATCGCCACATGGGGCCTGGTAGGCGCCCGCGAAGAATTGTTCAACGAGTACCGCGGCGACCTGCGCGAACCTCTGCGCCACGCTGCCGCCCGAGTCTCGACGATCTTGTCGGCCATGTGACCTGACATCGGAGGCTCGGGCTGAAGATGACATACAACCCCGACTTGTGGAAGCCAGGGGCGTCCCGGCTTCCGCAAGGCTTAATGATCTGTGTCCGAGGGGCGACCACAACCATTTGCACATGCCCACCGCCACCCTGATCGGCGACGTCTACCGCGTCCCGGTGGGATAGCTATCCGCCTGCCTGTCGCAGCAATATCCCGGCCCGTACGCGGCGTGACCGTGTACGGGCCCAACGCTATCGAAAGTGCCCGGCCTGAGCACCAACTGGCTCCAAAGACGCGGAATAGATCTCCCCGCGCCGGTTCGAATCAGGTACAGGGGACCACGCGCATGGCTGCCCGCACAACCCCGCCGCCCACCGCTGCCAACTGACGATCCCGTCCCGCTTCCCGATCGGGTGATCACGGCGGGTTCGCGTCGGTGGTGACACGCACCCGCTCGTAGACGGTTTACCTACCCGCCTTGTCTCAAACGGACCGGTGACCCCGGCGTGGACGTCAATGGGAGGTCGTGTTGCTGGGGGACTGAGCTGTAAACCCACACGCCATCTCGTTGATAGACGTGCTGCCGTTCCTGGCTGTCGCAGAGAGAGCTGTGTGGTCGAGCCGTGTCGCTGTGGTATCACAACCATTTCCCATGTCACCTCGGGGGTGGTGTCCACCGGGTCACTCTGGATCTGGCTGATCGACGGCACGTTTTTTTGCCAATGCTCGGCCAGGTTCGCCTCGGCGCTCGTGAGGATTTCCTCTGCGCTGGGAGTGAGTATGTCGTATGTCTATGAGCCGGATGCCTTTTTCGTGCCCCCGCCGTGTTGCGTTATCCGGGGACGACACCGAATGCGCACGGCGCTGTAGGTGAAGGCAGAATCAGTGGCCTTGCCAGACCAAATGTAGGCCTCGCCCGGGCGGAGGTGCGCTAGTTTTTCGGCTGTGAGGCCAGACAGGGCGGCATTCGCCTTCTGTAGGTGCTTCAGCCAGGCCGGCGAGGTGAACTTATGCAGGATGACGTGGTTGGAGAGCTCGATCAGTTGTACCGGGACGGACGGCGGGTCTTGGCTCGCGACCAGGATGCTCATGCCCTTATGGCGCATTTCGCGGACAGACTCGACAAGCCCAGCCACGAGGTCGGGGCTGTCGATGTACTTATGGGCTTCATCGAAGACGACCAGCTTGTTGAAACGGCGGTCACCGTCGCGTGCGTCGGCGAAGAGCTGCATGAGGACGACGAACAGGCCGAGGGCGTCGTCTTTTTCGATGAGGTCGTCGCGCAGGTCGACGATGACAAGGCGGCCAGGGCGGATCAGGCTGGTGAGCCGGACGTTGTCGTCGATGTACTCGGCGGCCAGGTCGAGGCGGTCTTCAGCGAGGTCCTTGATGTGCTCCGGCATGCGGGAGTCAGCCAGTTCCTGGCGGATCGTGCCGAGGGTCAGGTTGTTGCGATGTTTGCGGATGGCCTTGGCGATCTGCTTGATGTACGTGGACCGGTTTCCGACGGCACCGAGCAGGAACTTCCAGTGCTCAGCCTTGAGTTCGGCGGAGGAGAACGCAAGAGGGTGCACTTCGATACCGGGGTACTGCGCGCGGCGTTCGTCGACCTGGGCCTCCGGTGTGAGGAGGAGAACGTCGGTCAGGGCTCGCGGCTCGGCGCCGTAGCGTTCCTTGAGGGTGGCGAGCTGGACGGTGTCGTCGTTGGGATACACCATCGAGGTGAACTCCGGCGCGTAGTCCTGGGCCTTGCTGTAGTGGAAGACCACCGTGGCCAGCGGGTGGGGCAGGACGTTGACGGGCGGGGCCGGGAGCGAGGCCGCTTCGATGATGCTGCCCAGGGTGTAGCTCTTGCCGCCGCCCTGGACGCCGAAAAGGCTGATGGTGTGGGTCTCGTTGAGGTCGAGGGAGACGGTACGGCCTGCGACGTCTCCCAGGACGCCATGCTGAGATGAGGGACCTGTGACACCAAGGTAGATATCTGAATGTCTTGTGCCAGGGATGTTCGACCCGGGGCTGGGGGTGTCCACGCTCGGGGCGTCGTGGATGTTCTGCGGATCAGGGGAGGCGGCCTCGAGGGATGACGTGTCGGGCGGAGCCGGGTCCGCGGGAGTTGGTGGAGTGGGCGGGTCAGGCTCCCCGTCCTCGCTGCCGGGTTTACCGGATGCAGGCTGCAACTGGGCTGAAGTCGGTTGTGAGTGCGACGCCGGTTCCTCTTCCGTTGTCAACTGCTCTGGGTCCGCCACCAGAGCGTCTTCTGCGCGGAATGCCGCTTCGGCTAGACGCGGGACCGACAGCGGGAGCAGGGCCAGTGTCGGAGCTGTCGCGGCACCGTCCGCTGAAGGAGCGTTGACGTCATCCACCGCCGGCTCGGCATCGTCCTCTAGAGCCGGGGTACCCGGTCGCGCGGTCGGGATCGCCTCGACCAGTTCGCTGATGAGGTCTCGGCCGATGCGATGGAACTCCACCTCGCCGTCGGTTTCATAGTCGGTGCCGGTGCGGGCGAGGTCGAAGATCAGGCCGCTCCGGGTGAAGCGGAGCTGATAGCCGTCATCGAGGCTGTCGAGCAGCTGATGGGTCGCCGTGCGGGTGGTCCGGCTCAGGGTGCCGTGGCGAGCCGCGCGCTCCAGGTAGAAGCGGAGCATGGAGGCGAGGGCGAGATTCTTGACGGGGCGGTCGACACGGTCGGGGGTGTTGAGGTTCGAGTCGAAGGACTCGGCGAGTACCGTCTGGCTGCGCTCCAACTGCTGGGTGACCTTGGTCTTGAGTCGCTGGTAGGCGCTGACGTCGTCGAGCGCGGTGTAGCACTTCACCTCGACGAGGCGGCATGTGATGGTCCGCTGCCGTGCGTCGAGTTGGAACAGCGCAAGGTCGCTGCGCTGGAAGGAGAGGGCGTCGCCGAGTTCGCGGGCTTGGCGGCGGGCCTCTGTGTACAGCTCCGGGTGGGCGTCGAGGGGGACGACAATCTGGTTGTGTAGGACGTCCTGGTAGTCCAGGTAGAGGCGGGCGAGGGACAGACCGAGGACTTCGGTCCGCTGATTGGGGGCGGTGGAGGCGAGTTTGAACGCCAGGTTGCCCGACAGCAGCCGGAGTTGGTCGAAGAACGTGTTGAGATGACGTTCCGCAACATTGAGGCCGTGCTGCTCAGCCGTTGGTCTGAGGAGAGCGCGCAGCTCGTCGACCGAGTTGGAGCTGACCATGATCTGGTGGCCGAGTCCGCTGGTCTGGGAGGGCGCATAGTCGATGACGTACTCAGGCCTGCCGTGCTGACCGGCGTTGTCGAAGTACTCCAGCCCCAATGTGCGGTCAATGGTGACGACCCAGTCGCCGGACTGGTGTGCCTGGTAGAGGAGATCACGGGCGTCCGTGTCGAGGGACAGGACGGTGCACGGAACGCTGCGCAGCGCCTGCCCGGCGGTGGCCACGCAGGCCGCGGCGGTGGCGAGCAAGGCGGGGAGTCGACCCATGAGTGTGGTGAGGTCTTCGCCGTCTTCTATGGCGATGGCCGTACCGTAGCGAGGGACGGTGCGCCAGACGATCTGCTGACCGCTGTCCTCGTAGGCGGAGGCGGTCGCCTGTACCAGGCCGTGGACGGGCGAGTGGGCAATGGTCTGGCGCGGCATGGAGGCATGCTGTTCGCCGCCGAAGGCGTCGATGAGGACGGTGAGGTGGGCGTCGAACTCCGCCGGTTGGCGGGTGAACTCCTCCACCGAGCGTACGGAATGGACGAGCTTGGCAGTGCGGGCCGGGCCAGTGGTGTGCAGGAAGGCTTCGGCCTCGGCGGAGGGAATCTGGCTCTGCGCGCTCTGCAGTTCCATCAGGGCGGCGCCGGTCTCGGGCGCCTCGGGATCGGTGACGCACAGGCGAATGTCGTAGGTAAGCTCGCGGGTCGTGGTGCGGCGCTGCAGTTCGAGCAGGGCATCGGCAACAAGTTCGGCCCGGCCCGCGTTGACGACGTTCATGACGAGGGTGTGGACATATGGGTGCAGGCGAATGTAGCGCTCGATGCGGTCGGCCAGAGCGACTCCCGATAGGGCGCCGCTGGCGTTGCTAGTGGCGTGGGCACTCTCAGGAGGCAGGTGAAGGGCGGTGGCGAGTCGCCCGATCACTCCACGTGGGTCTGTGGTCTCGCTCGGCAGGTAGGCCCCCCAGTATGGGGTGAGATTGTCGGCCGCGGCCATCAGCCGTCCGTCCTGGCGTGGGACGGCGAACGGGAAGCCGAGGGGTCCCAGCGAAGCCAGCAGCGAGTCCCGTACAGACAGAACCGCCTTCTTGTCCCCGATGGTGAGGTGGGACATCCAGTCCAGGCTGAGCGCTGACCACGTAGCCAGCCAAAGGGCCCTTAGGGGGTGGGTGGGGGCGACGAGCAGCACGGTGTCGTGCCGGCCCATGCCATCCGTGAGCGTCGCCGCCACGCAGTCGATCTGCTGGACCCGGGCGAGTGACTCCAGAGCGCTGCCTCGGGTGGTGTCCGTGGCTCTCTCAAGCTGGAGCGCAGTTGCGTCAATGAGCTCGGCGTACGCCTCGGCATACGCGGCGAGTTCATCCCGCACCCGCTCAAAATCGACCGCCTCGCTGACCAGGAACTCGGCAGATTCGGTGGAGTCGGACGTCCCCCCTGTGACTGCGGCGAAATATGTCCGCCGGGCGGCGACGAACGCGTCGTACGTCTCGGCTGCTCGGCCGCTGAGGGAGCGTCCGAGGTCCGCCTCGTCGCTATCGGGCATCTGGGCGGTGCCGTCGGGGTGCAGGAGCAACCGGCGCAGGCTGGTGTCGTCTGGATGTGCGAGGAGGTGCTGTTGAGCCTGGACGAGCAGCGGGGACAGTCGGATCTCGCCGTTGCCCGCAGCATGGATCTTCGCGCTGAGGGTGCGGTGCGGGCTCCGGACGCCGGACGCCTTCCAACGGATGTCGGTGCTGGCAACCCCGGCCGGGTCCTCTCCCGCGGAGAGCGCCTCCAATTGGAGGGAGCGTAGAGCCTGGGTGAGGCCGGGGAAGCGCCCCGCACTGCGCTCCGACGGTTCCTCGGTCTCAGCATTAGGGACGACGTAGAAACGCTCGCTCTCGCCGCCGGGCAGGCCGTGGGCGCCGGGGGCGACGTTGAGAGGATCGCCCTCTGCGTTCAATGGGACGACGCGGATGTAGTGCCACCCCTCCTCCCAGTCGATTCTGTTGAGGCGGCTCAGCGCCTTCTTATACTCCGGCTTGGCCGTCTTCCCCTTGCTGACATGAGCGACCCTGCCGATCGGTCCGCCGTCCTCGGAGACGATCTCCACACGGAACTTCTCCAGTCCTTCCACAGTGCGAGGGTCGGGCTGCACGGCGAAGCGCGCGGTAACGTCGCGGATCCCCTTCTCTCCGCTGAGAAGGTAGGGCTGGCCTGCCATGGCGGCCAGAGCTGGGTAATCCTTCAGGTGCTGGGAGTTGTCACCTGCTGAGGGCAGGCCGAGTTCGCGGATGTCGATGGAGACAGTGGCGCGGCGGCGCTCGTCGATGCGCCAATTACCGAAGGACAGGCTCCAGTTCTCCCGCTCGATAACGATACGGCGGGTCCAGACCGTGGGCTCTTCCAGGCCACAGCGGGTGGCGAAGGCCGCGAGACGGGCGGCGAAGGCACTGTCACTCAGGCCGAGGTCTAGCGCGCGCTGCCGTTCGGACCGCGGCGAGTCGGTGAGTTTCTGGACCAGACCGTGGTTCTTGTCGGCCCGTTCCCGTACGAGGGCGGGGTCAGCGAATAGGTCGAAGTCGGGTACGAGGCCGAAGTGATAGACCGCCGCTCCGGCTACCTGGTCCCGGTAGGCGTTGACCTGCAAGGTGAGGAGGTACTGGGCGACGGCCCGGTCGCCTACTCGCCGTCCTTCAGAACCGCGGACGGCGGCGAGCAATTCGTCGACGGCGGGACGGAGCCGCTGCGGCACCTGGTCGAGGAGATGGTCGACGAGACGGGTGTATGCGTCTCCGAGGGGGACTTCTTCGAAAGTGGCGATCCCGAATGAGTCCTCGGCGCTGACCCGGATGCCGGGCGGCACGAAGACCAGAAGCGGGCCAGGCAGGACGCCTTCACCCTCACTGCGGTTGCGCAACTCGACCAGCTTGGTGCTGCTGACCCCCACGTCGTGCAGTGATCGCCCAGGGGAGAGGTCATCGGCAGAGCACAGCAGGCAGACCGTCGTCTCAGGGTCGAGTGCACCGCGTAGCCGGCGCACCAGGGCGGCGGCGAGTTCGGGTTCGACCTCGGTGACACGCATGCAATGCCCCGCGCCGCGCTTGCCGATGAGCCTGGCCAGATGGGGCACAAGGACGCCCTCGAGGGCTTCACGCAGGTCTTTGGCAGTGGCCTCGACCAGGCCGGTCGTGCCGGTCGGGGTGCTGGTCATCGGGTGCTGGCTCCCGTACGTGCTGCGGTACCGATGGCATACCGGGGGGTTATGGTCTGCGTCAGGTAGGCGTCTGACATGTCCTGGTAGTAACCGATCTCGCGCAGCCGGTTGAGGAAGGCAGCGGAGTTGGCGCGCAGCGCCGCCTGATCGTCGAGTTGGGCGCCGGTGAAGCCGTCGCCGTCGGGGAGATGGTCGATGTACAGCCCGTATCGGCTGCGGAGCAGCCCGAGAAATGCGTCGACCCGCATCGGGGCGGTGGCCAGATTGCCGCTGGCGTCGTCGCTCTCGCGCAGCAGTGAAATCTGAAGGAGGACTTCGAGGAGACGTCCGTCCAGGACGAACCGGCGGGCGGCATCTGCTGTGCCACCGCGCGGCTGGGCCAGAAGTGCGCCGGGACGGTGTTTCAAAAGCATCGAGTCGAGGCACTTCACGAATTGGCCCCGGTAGTAGCGGCCGCGGTAGTGCAAGAGCATCTCAGTGTACTCGTCAAAAGGGTCGAGCCCGAGTTGGATGATCTGCTTGAGCTCGGGCGGAAGGTCCTCCTCTTCGTCCCGCACTCGGTTGACCCGCTGTAGAAAGAAGGCGTCGCGGTCCTTGCGGCGCTTTCTGTCCAGGAGTCGCAGCGCTTCTTCCGGGGTGAAGTAGTTCCGGCCGGCGGGTCGGCTCAAGGTCCCGGCTTTGGCCAAGGACTCAGCGAAATCATCCAGCTTCTTCACCTGGTAGGTCGCCTGGATGAAGCTTGGGATGCGCCGGTACCAGATGTTCGCGCTGTGTTCGGCGAGGGCGGCGGACGCGGTGCCGGGGGTGCCGTCCGTGTCGAGGAAGAGCCGTACCCGGTACGGACAGCGGTCCGCCGCGTCCTGCGAGCTGTGGCCCTTACGGCAGGAAGCTGGCACCGTACCGGCCTCGACGACCGCGGGCAGCAGCTTCATCATCCGCAGGTGGTACAGCGCCAGGTGAAAGGCGAACAACGTCTTGAGATAGTCCACGAGCACGGTGCGCGGCATATGGTCCTGGTGGTACAGGAGCCGCATGATGTCCTGGCAGAGCAACTGCGCGGGCTCGGCGCACAGCGGCGGATAGGGGGTGCGGGGCTTGCTCGTGTCCGCTTGGTCCCGCATCTTCCGGCCCGCCAACTCGACCAGGTGCAGCAGCGCCTGTGTCTCCACGTCGGTGTCCGGACCGGGGGTGATGGTGCCGGTGGTCCGATCGACGTCCGAGAAGAAGAACTCGCGCAGTTCCTTCAGAGCTCCCTCGTCCGCGCAGAGCATCTCGTACAGCTGCTCGTCGGCCCCGTACGGACGGGATCTGCGGCTGTTGCGGAACCGGTAAGTGAAGCCGTGCAGCGGCCTGGGGGCGGCCACTGCTTCGTCAGCCCGGCCACGGTTGACCATGTCCATGAGGTGGGTGACGGTCCAGCGGGTGGTGGTCTCCCGGTCGAAGCCGTCGAACACCTCGGGGTGTTCGAGAAAGAGCTTGACGAACACATCGACGTCGAGCGTCGCCGTTCGGCTGATCTTGCTGGGCATGCCGTAGTGCCAGAGCCGGGCAAGCAGCGCTGTGAGGACGCGGTCCATGTCCAGAGGCTTGTAGTCGACCCGGCTGACACCGGGGTGATGAAAGGTGCCGAGCGATCCCGTCAGCGCCATACTGTCTCCTCTGCCCCCTCGGCGTGTCCATCGTCGTCCAGGTCGTGGGCTGCGGCTGCCGAGGCGGCCGCCAAGTCCTCCATGTACAGGACGCCGTCCTCGGCGCGGTGGACGCGGCGCAGGTCGTGCCCGTGGGTGGTGAGGAGCACTTCTTGGTAGGGGACGGCAGCCAGCCGGTTCTTGAACACGGCCAAGGCAAGCTGCTGCCCTTGGACGTCGGCCACCGAGGGGCGGTACCCCTGTCCGAATCGCTGCAGCAGTTCGAACAGGTCGAGCCGGATATCCAACTCGGCGGTACCGCCCTGCCTGTTTGCGGGGTCACGGTATGTCAGGCGGAGTGCCGTCCGGCTGGATTCGATGTAGTCGGACTCAGGCGGGTCGACGGGGGTCAAACGGAAGCCTTCGGCAGGGAAGCGACGATAGCTGCGGATGAGACCGCCCGTCACTTCACGGACCTTCAGGGCCAGAGCATCGCCGATGCGGTCCGGAGCCGTCAGCCCTTCCCCCCGGTTGAGGGCGCGCAGCACCATGTCGCGTGCGTCCTCAACCGAGGCATCAGTGCCCAGCAGGTCCATGAAGCGCAGCACGGAGGGATAGGGCAGCATCCGCTGGGCCCGCTCCTCGTCGTGGAGCTCGAAGTAGAGCAAACGGCGCGCCGCGTCAAGGTAGCGACGGTGGTCAGCTGCCTGGTCCGCGTGCCCCCGACCGTTGTGGTTCGACTGACTGAGCTCGGCGAACTGCTGGTCCAGCAGCACGCGGTCCCGGTTCCCGCGACCGTCTACAGTCACCAGGGCACCGTCTTCCAGCAGCCCGGTGTAATCAAGGCGGCGGTCAAGGCGCGGCTGTGGAATGGTGGCGACGTCTGCCTCGCGCAGCAGGGAAAGCAAGCGATCATGCTCCCTCCGGCTGCCGTCCGCAGCCGGGGGAGCTCCAAGGTGTGCAGAGAAGTAGAAACTGTCCAGGATGGCCTGGGCATCGCCGGCCGCGTACAACTGGTGGATCTCCGCGCAGTCGCGGCCTGAGGTGAGAGTGAAGGCGAGCGCCGAGCGCAGGTCGCGCAGCGTTATGTGCAATCTGCCACGCAGCTGGGTGAGTTCGTAGATCCGGCGCAGCCTCCGCATCACCTGTGGACCGGCGGCGGGGTGCTGGAAGGTCTGGGCGTTGTGCCGGGCGTAGCATTTGGCGGCGAGGTTGCAGGATGCGCAGTCCTCCCAGAACCGCTCATGCGTCATCCGTCCGATCATGCGCTCCAGCAGCGACTCACCATCCTGGGGAACACCCTCTGGACCTGTCTGCCGAGCCGCCACGTCGCGGGAGTTCAGATTGACGACGGCGACCGCCTGCCCCGTGCCCCGTCCGGCGAGGCCCAGGTTGACGAGCTTGGCGAGATGCGGGTAACGGTCGTGGCGGTGGCTCAGAAAGTCGATCAGACGCCCCTCGTTGATCGCGATCAGCCGCGTCTCGCCCTCGTTGCTCTGCCAGCCGGACTCGTCCGCTCCGGCGAACGGTGCGAAGAACTCCTCCAAGACGTCGTCCCCGCCCACCTCACCTTCGTCCTGGCTGCCATCGTGGTTGGTACGAAACCGCCGGCCGTCCAACGTGAAGTCGTTGCCGTTGGGCCGCGAGGGCCCGAAGTCGGCGCCCTGGTCCTGGGCGAGGCGCTCGAAGCGTTCCAAGAACGCGGTCTTCCCGTCGCCCGCGTTCCCTGTGACGATGACGAGAGCGTGTTCGCCCCGCCGCAGCGCGGGGACGAGCTTGCGGTCCAAGGCGGTCTCGACGTAAACCGACATGGCGTGCGGGTCCAAGCCCCGCGTGCCGCGGTTGCTACGCCGACTCTGGCTGTACAGGGTCTGTAGATGGGTGACGAACGGGTTGGTGTTGGGCTCGGGCAGGGTCGTCTCGTCGAGACCGTTGCCGGACGGCGGGGCGAGCGGCCGTTCCGAAGGCTCGGGCACATGAGGGGGCGTGGGGACGTTTCGATCCGACTCCAACGTCTGGAGCGCCCGAAGGAGTTCTTCGGCGGTGGTGAACCGCTCGGCGCGGTACGGGGAGACCAGCCGGAGCAGGATCTCGGCGAAACCCGGGGTGAGATCGTCGAAGCCGCTGTATGCGACCCGCGGGTCGATCGGCGCGACCCCGGGCAATGGGGCCCTGGCGTCCCAGGGGTACTCCCCGCCGGTCAACGCCTCGTAAAGGGTGACACCGAGCCCGAAAAGGTCGCGGTCGACGTAGCCGGTGGCGTTGGCCGGCACCTGATCCAGATCGGGCGGGGTGTAGCGGGCGCTGGTGTAGGTATGCCCCTCGGAGGAGTCGGCGGTCTTAGCGATCCCGAAGTCGATCAACTTGACGCCGTCGTCGGTCCACAGCAGGTTGCTCGGCTTGATGTCGCAGTGCCACACCCCGAGGTCGTGGATGTGCCGTAGCCCCCGTGCGGTATCAACGGCAAGTCGTAGTACGTCCGCCGCACCCATCCGCCCACCGCGGCTCACCTCAGCCACGTCCTTGCCGTCGACGAACTCGAAAACCAGGTACGGGTACGGGTCGGGGGCGGGTAGCCGGTCCGCGTCCACCATGGACACCACGTTGAGATGCGGTGCGCTCTGCAGACGCTGTAGCACGTCGGCCTCGCGTTTAAGCCGGTCGAGAACGGAGTCACGGTCCCTGAGGACCAGTTTCACCGCGCGGTCGAGGCTCCTGATGGTGTCGTACACCCGGTAGGCGACACCGAATCCGCCGGGCCGACCCAGTCGGTGGCGCACCAGGTATTTGGTGCCAAGCTGGAAGTCAGGAGGCAAGTTTTTGAAGAAGTCCGACCCGCGGGGTGCGTCCGTGTCGCCAGGCTGATCGGCGGCGGGCGGCTGTGCCGGTAGTGCGGCCGAGGAGCCGATCCGCTTCGCCGGGGCCCGGCGTGCGCCTATCGCCAAGTTCAGCCGGCGCAGCGCTTCCAGGGCGGTCGGTCGGGTGTCGGGATTCGTCGCGCACAGCGTCCGCAACCAGTGCGCCATCTCCACCCGGACCCCGGCGTTGTCCAACACGTCGGTCGGAAGCTGGCCGGCGGCTTTCGCCTGCTCTGTCACCGAGCCGAATGGCAGCTCTCCGGTGAGCAGTTGGTAGCCGATGACACCGACCGCGTACACGTCTGAGGCCATCCCCATGGCGGCGGGATCGACATGGCACTCGGGAGCGAGATACGCCGGGTCGGCGACCTGCCGCGCCTCCTGAAACACCGTGTGGCCACGCTGCTGTGCGGTCTTGGCGTACTCGAAGCCGGTCAGCATCGCCCGGCCGTCCTGCGCGATCAGAACCGTCGACGGGTTCAGCTCACGGTGCGCGATCCGTCGGCTGTGGGCATGCGCGAGCCCCTGCAGGACATGCCGGATGGTGCGCAGCTTGGTATCGGCAGTGAGCGGGTTGGCAGCCCCGGTCAGGTGCAACTTCAGCGCATGCCCGGGGACATCATCGAAGACGGTGACGTACACACCCCGGTCCTCGTCGGCGAAGAAGTCCCGTACCCCGACGATGTTGGGGTGGGCGGGTAGCTTACCCAACGCCTCATAGGCGATTCCGATCCGTTTCTGCTGCCGTAGACGCTCGACCTCCGGCGCGTAAGGGTCGGCTTGGCGGACCTGAAGCCGGACCGTGCCCGACCCCTGCACGGCCAGGGCGTTCTTCGCCCGATACTCGTCCAGGACGTCGGCGCCGTCGGCATGCTGCGATTCGCTGAGCCGCTCGATGACCTCCCAGCTGCCGAACCTCAACGGTCCCGATGGGGCACGCGAGGTGCCCCGAACCGTGTCCACGATCGCTTCATGGTGCGCGGAGATGTCTGTGTCGAACTGCCCAGATGACACGGGAACGTGGGTGGAGTCCGCCAGCCGCCCGACCAGGTCGGGCAAGGTGACCGTCGCTTTCGCGTCTCGCCGTGCGGGAGTGTTGTCCAGCAGGACCGCGTCCGTGGCCGATAGGACGACCAGGGCATCGATCCAGAGCCGGGACAGCGGTAGGTGCGCGGTCTCCAGGATCGATTTGAGCTGTGTGGCGTGGCTCTGCAGCTTTGGCACCGGGCTGCGGAACGGGGCACGCCGCGTCGGATACCAGTAGCTGCTATCGACCTCGATGCGGCCGTGGGCGCCCTTGACGTCGATGACGTACACAGCGTGCCCAGTGACCACCACGAGGGCGACTTCGAACAGACGGCTCTCATGCGGGATCTCGACGGAGTGCAGGACCGTCCAGTCGTCCGGCGCGTGATCTCGCAGGTGCGCGATCACGCGCCTCTCGGCATCGTTGGTGGCCTCCCCGACAGCAACGATCCTGGCACCCATCAGCCAGTGGCCTCCTCGACGGCAGCGGTGAGCAGTTCGAGCGCCTCGTCCTCCAGGACATCAGCGCGGTCGCGGCATTGGTAGGCGGAGCGGACGGTGGCGGCGATGCGCTCGCGATCCGTGGGAGATGCGACTGGAATGTGGAGCGCCTGCAGGCGTGCTGGATGGAAACCTTGCTGTTTTCCGCCGTAACTCATGGATCGCAAGACTCTGAAGGCAGCATCAGATCGGAGGAAGGCAAACAGGTAGGCGCCAGGAATAGCGTGGTCGCCGCTCGTGATCCGTACGAAGTCTTGGCTGTAGGCGTGCTCCAACCAGGAACCTGTGACAAGCGTGGAGCGCCCGTAGACTTCGTTCTCCCCCAGGGTTCCCCGTCCTGCGATGAGGATCGTCTCATCCTGAAGGCGTGAATCTTCCGGTGCTTCAGAAGCACTGATCCAGCGCCCTTCAGGGCTGATCCAAAATGCCTGCCTCTGTCCGATCAATCGCATGCCATGAGATTCATCGGTGTCAATTCTCTTGAATCGTGCGCCGATACGTAGGCTGTCACTCGTGCAGATGCGCCCGAGGCCTTGCCCCGGAACCGACTCCAGAGTCCGGATGACTCTCCGGGCGCGCGGCGAGAAGTTGAGCGCCCGAAGTGAGAACGAGTCGAGGTTTTCCACCTCGAACCCGAGATCACGGTCCTGTTGATGCCAGCGCAGTTCGTTCAGCTCGGACAGCCCATTGCTATCGAAGAAGTCTTTCGTCGCGGCGACGAGTTCAGCCTGGTGGCGAGCGCGTAGCTGCGCGCTCTCCTCCACCAGATTATGGATCTTCGACTCTACCTGCTCACCGAATCGCGGCACCGGAAGTCCCGCGATGTGGTGCGGCTCGATGTGCTTGACGGCAGAGCCGTATACCGACCCGCGCACGAGCGCCTCGCCGAACCGGCTGAGTAGAAAGGCATACAAGTATCCCGACTTGATCTCTCCCGGGTCGGGTTGGACTTTAAGCGTGTCCTGCGAAGACCAGATACCGTCCATGTCCGGACGGACGTACGCCCGCCTGCCGGCGTTGAACCCCGAGCACGAGATCAGTGTCATGCCCGGTTCGAGCTTCAAGTACGACAGCGCCGCCGAGCGGGCGTCGGTCTTGCGGAGCCGAGGCAGCCCCGTCAGATCGGCGGCCATCATGTCCTTCGTCCCGAGGAACGGCACGCTGTGCTCGGGGGCGGGGAGGTACACCCGGCGGAACATGGGACCGTTGAAAATCCCCCCGTTGTGCCCCGCCGTAAGGCTCGACAACGGCACCGTCTCCGGAAGCTGTTCCAGCAGCTTCTTCACCTTCAGCGCGCCCGAGACATACGGCGAGGCGTCGAGCCGCAGTCCCTGCTCGCGGAACCAGGCGGACGTCACCGGGGTCGACAGGCTGGCGATCTTCACGCGCCCGCCTCCGTGTTCTTGCGCGGGTCGGAACCGGGCACCGGGTACTGGGCCCGGAACTTCCGGTAGTTCTCCGCGATCACTGGCAAGTCGTTGTCGATGACCGGCTTGCTACGGTGCAACGGGCGCACGACCTCCTTGCCACGGATGCGGAGACGCTCCTGCTCCACCGAGGTCTCCACCACGATCTTCCCGTCGGGCTCACGCTTGTACAGGTCGTTCCCGCGCCGGTCGAAGCCGACCTTCTCGGCGACCGCCATGAAGACCGGGTACTCCTTCTCCGTTCCGAGCCGGTGATTGCGGACCTCCTGGTCCGTCTTGCGCTTGAGGAAGAGGAGCGTGGTGAGGATGTTGACGTTGGCATCGACGATGAACGTCTCCACCGGGAGTTCGACACTCGCGAGGACCCAGCAGTGCTCCAGGATGTAGCGACGGATCGCCTCGTCGGTCGGGCCCGGGTTCGACAGGATGCCGTTGGGTAGAACGATGCCGATCCGGCCGCCGGGCTTGACCCACTCGATGGCACGCTGGATGAAAAGCTGCTCGGGAGCCATGCTGCCCGGCTTGCTGGTCAGGCTCTCTTCGATCTCGCCGGTCGCTTTGTTACGGCCCCAGGACTTGGCGATGCCGTCTCGGAAGGAGCCCAAGACCGATTCATCACTGACAGGGATGTCCGCCCCGAACGGCGGGTTGGTCAGCAGGACGTCCACGCTCTTGAGCGGGATCTTCGTCTTTGCTTTCTCGACACCTGGGAGATGCCCGCGCGGGAAGCCGAGGGAGTCCATATGGAAGACGTTCCCTGTGGTCTCCGCGAGCGTCATGATCGCCATGGCGGTGGCGCGAACCAGGAAGGGGTCGAAGTCCGCACCCATCAGGTGCTTCTCCGCGTACTCCTTGAGCCGGTCCCGGTAGCGCTCCCGTTCCTCGTCCGTGTCCGGGAAGCCGTAGGTGCCCGCCTGCTTCTTCCAGGTGTCGTGTAGGTGCTTGAGCGTGGCCTGGAGGAAGCCGCCGGTGCCGCAGGTTGGGTCGAGGACAGTCTCGTCCTCCTGCGGGTCGAGGATCTCGACCATCAGGTTGACCGCCCCGCGCGGGGTGAAGTATTGACCGCGGTCGCCGCGCAGATTGGTACCGACGAGCTCTTGGTAGGCGAGGCCCTTTGCGTCGACGTCGGTGCCGCTGAGGTCGTAGGGAGCGATCTCGCTGACGATGAAGGCGAGAGCTCGGTCGGAGAGGGTGATCTCGTCGGTAAGCTTGAAGACGTCTTTGTACTCGCGTTTGACATCCTCGAAGAGCTCCCGGACGCGGGCGCTAATCGCCGCCCGGCCGCCCTCTTCGAACATCTCCTTCAGACCGGTGCGGAATCGTCCGTGGCCGGTGCCCCGGCTGACCCGCTCGTCGTACATCTTGGAGAACAGCAGGTAGAGGAACTGCCAGAAAGCGGCGTCCTTCGGCATGCCCTCGTTGCCGTGGATGTAGTTGTGGCAGCGGCGGAACGCGGTCTTGAGGCGTTCCGGCTCGGCTCGGCGCAGTCGCTGGTGCGAGGCTACGGTACGGCTGCCGAGGGTGCTATCGGCGATGGCCCAGTCACTGCGGTCCTCGAAGTCCGCGCCGAAATCGCTGACCACCTTCTTGAGGAAGAAGAAGTCGACTCCGTTCGTCCACATGCCGTCCGCGCAGAGCGGGCGGTCCTCGTTGCCCATCAACTCCTGGAGGGCTTCAAGGTCCTTCCGCGCCTCGTCGGGCTCGCGGAGCTTGACGACGTTCTTGCCCTTGCTCTTGGGTTCCGGCTTGCAGATCACCACGCGGCGTAGGTTGGCCGTGGTGTGCAGGGCGCCGGACTCGAAGATTGCGATGTCGGCTGGTTTGGTCCGCTTCCGCTTGGCGCCCTCTTCACTGATGGTGACGCGAAAATCGCGCGCCATGTCGGCGGGGTCGATTCCGTGCTCGTGGACGAGGGCACGGGCGATGCGCTGGCGGACCTTCTCCTTCTCGGTCTCCTTGATCGCCTCACCAGTGATGTAGTCGACGATCTGCCCCTCTTCCAGGGCCGTGACCTGGGGCTGGGTCTCTTCCGCTGCCACCGTCCGGCCGGCACCGTCCCGGGGCTGCTGCGGGATGTCCAGGTCCAAGGTCAGTTCCTCCATCGGCGTGGTGCTTCTTCCCTGTGCTCGGTGGTGCATACGATGCCCGCCGCCCGGGACTGCGTCTGCTCTGTAAGCCCTCCAAAGCGGCTGTCACCTGCGATCCTACGGCCCAGGAAACGACCGGCGGAGCTTCCTGGAGAAGGGACCTCGACCGGTCGCACGAGCGCGATGACCATACCGTCAGGCGCTGACAATCAGCGTGTCTCGGGGGCCAGAGCTGCGTCCAGTTGCCCCCTGTCATGGCCCCGTTGGCCCGGTGTCGGTGTCGGTCCCTTCGCTCTGCCGTACCTCGTACGCCAGCTCGTCGAGCGAACCCTGGTCGGGTACGAACCAGCGGACTGTTCCCTGCGTCGAGGTGTTCACCCCGGACGCCGCGACCCGCATCTTGCGGGCCAGACCACTGGGCGAATACCACTCTCCGTCCACAGCCCATCGCAGCGGGGTTCTGGTGCCGTTCTCGTTGGACCAGGTCGCACGGGCGCGATCCGGGTTCGAGGCGAGCCACTCCGTCATGTCCCGTCGTTCCGGCCGCGAGAATGGGCGGAACTCCAGCTCCGTGCCCTCCGGGATGCGGCTGGCCTCGATAAGGGTGATGACGGCGTTGACTTGCCGTCCGCGTTGCTCGGTTCCAGCGACCTGGTAGCCGTCTTGGAGGACGGGAGCGGTGGTGTCAGAGTCAAGGCCGCGCATGGCTGCGCGCACCACCCGCTGCATGCGCTCGGCGTTTCGGACTGCGGCGATGATGTGGCTGGTTTTGCCGTACTCGTCGTCGATCGCGCGCAGTACCCATGCGAAGGTGTCCCGCACGAGCTGCGGAACCCTGGCGAGCTCGCTCGCCCAGTCGAAGTCCGAGCTTTCGATGGCTGTGGTGTTCAGACGTCGGAAGACGATATGGGTGACGAGGAGATCGCCGTGTGAGGCGGCAGCGTCGGCGCGCCAGAGCAGTCCGTCGCGGAGCGCCTGCAGCTCAGTACGGACTGTGCGGAGCAGCTCGACCGAGCGCCAGACCCGATACACGTTCGGCGTTTTCCCGAAGATTTGCTCATAGATGCCGTCCTCCCACAACCCCGCGAGGTTCTGGTCTCGCTTGGCCACCGCCGCGAGCTGAGCATTGGGGTGGACGGCAGCTAGAGCCTCAGCAGCTTCCGACATGGAACAGCCATGCTGCGGGTCCGGGACATGCTCACCGCGCTTGATGACATAGCTGCGGTGCAGCAACAGGGCGAAGTCGTCCCGAAGCTGGATCTGCCCTTGGTCGAGGGACTTGAAGTCGCGATCCTCGATGGGGTTCTGCGTGTTCGTCGTCGTGGTGACCTGATCTCCGAAGCCTTCCGGGCAGTCCTCCAACGAGATCAACCGCACCGTGACCCGGCCGATCTGAGCAGTGTCGGGATCCTTGACGAAGGCTCGGTGCAGTGCGCTTACGGTCTGCGCGCCGTTGACCACGCTGATGCCGCTCAGCCTGAAGTCACCGACTTTGCCGGGGACGGCCCGCCCCACCGGCTTGATCGTCTCGCAGAGCATGGTGATGCCATTGCTGAAGTACCAGAAGTGCTCGGGCTGCTCCAGCAGCGTGTTCTGGATCTTGACGTTGACATCGGTCAAATCGAGAGAGTCTCGGATGTTGCGGGCGAAGAGCCCCCGCCGGTGCTCGCCGTACAGGTCAGCGAGGTCGGGGACAGCCATGGTGCCGTAAAGCGCCTTGTACGGGGTCGACTCCTGTACGAACCCATCAAGCCTGACTGTGGCGTCGATCTTCGGCATCGCCGCGTCGCCGAGGATAGCCCGGTGGAAGTCGCGCAGATCGAGGACCTCGTAGTCGACGATCTCGTCGACCTGGTTCTGTGCGGCGATCTTCTCCTCAAGAAGCTCTCGCACCCTGGAGTCGAGGGGCGCAGTCCGCATCAGCGCCAGAACGATGGTTACCTTCGGTAGACCCAAGTCGAACGCCTGTTGGAGATCCGGTACGAGTGCCTGGAAACGGCTGTTGAACTTCGAGTAGGCTCGGTCGAAGATTAGGTCAAGGCCGCGGAACAGCTTGTGAACCGCCTCCTCGTCAAACGCGCCCTTGCCGGCGTCACTCCACTTGGCCTGCACTAGACAGATCCGTGGTTGCGGGGCGCTGAGCTCAACCGATATCGCGTCCACACCGCGATCGTCAGCGCCGTCGAAGACGCACGCGGCGGCAGCCCGCGGACCGACTTGGTGCTCGTTCTGCACGGCGAGTGCCGCGATCCCGCGACTGAGGAATGCCTGTCTACGGCTCTGGTCGGACGTTGACTTCGGCAGGTCGGACAGGTCTAGCAGTCCGGTGTATCGCTCATCGATGGCATTGCGGATGTACTCGATGTGCAGCTTGCTCATGGCTTTCCCCTGCCCCAAGACTTACTGATGTAGGGAGGGTATAAGGCGAGGGGTACTCCTGGGGAACCGTCGTACGGGTTTCGCCAGCCGGAGCGTGCTCGCCAACGAGGCGCACTGCTGCGTTGGCGTGCGTAAGCAACTCTGCGTGTCCGAGCACCACGCCGCGTCGGCGCCGACCACGTTGTGCCGGTTCTGCAGGGGCTCCCGGCGTCCGGCTGTGGTCCGGTTGAACGGCGATACCTTCTCGGCCTCGTCCGCTGTCACGAGATACCTTGGCGCGAAAGTTGATCAGCTGGGATTGCTGCTTCCGTTACCCAGCGCCCACTCACTGAGGGGGACGTCTGCGCGTGTAACCACCTCATGAGACGGCGCACTGTGTGTCAGTCCCGAGTATGAGCTGATACCCATTACTTAATATGGGGAGCTTTGGGGATCGGACGGCCTCAGTGATTTTGGAGAGATTTACCTTTCTGGTCTCGCGATGTGTGGCCAACGCCAACGGTCTGGCTCTACTATCGCTCGATGTTGCTGTTGTGCGGCTTGTGGGCGAGTCGCGTTCGAGGCCGCAAATGATCATGCATATGAAGGTGGGTTTTGTCTGATATTGGTCGATACGTTGGGATTCGACTCTGCTGGCTCGGAGTCGTGGGCGCTGCGTTGCTGACTTCTAGCTGTGGTGGCGGGTCGAAGGCTGTTGCTCTGCCCTCGTTGACGGACGCAAGCACGCCCCTGCCCTCGTCGTCGACTGCGGCGGAGGAGAAGGCTGCGGCATCGGCGTATACGAGGTTCGTTGCCATGCTGGATCGTGCAGACTCTTTGCCTGCCGAGTCTCGTAAGCGTGAACTCGCTGCCGTCATGGTCGAGCCGCAGCTATCGAGAGTACTGCAACGCATCGACAAGATGAAGAGCCAGCACATCGCGACTTACGGTCGCATCATCGTCCATGTGAAGGGCGTTCAACTCACTGCGGACGGCGCCACGGTGTCCGACTGTCAGGACTCTCATGGCTCGGGTCTTCTAAACTCAGTTACACAAAAGAAGATTAATCGCGGTGTCCGGCAGGGAAATACCAAGGCTCTGCTCGTGAAGGGGGCTGATGGGAAGTGGCGGGTCAGTAAGTCCATCACGATCGGTGAAGGGTGCTGACCGTTGGACGCTGTTAGGCACGTGCTCGAGCTTGGTCTTCTCTTCCCCTCTTTCGTGGCTGCACCGCCTCCGCAGGACCCCTTGCCGCCTGATGCGAACGCCTATAGCTACAACTTCGGTGCGCAAGATGACGGCGACCCTGGTGACGGAGCAGCGCTCACGGCTCGCCCGCCCAAGAACCTCGCGGGCGAGTCTCACGATCTGGGACCGCATGATTGTCGGACGCTCAGCGACAGCGTGCAGGTCTGCACGCCGGAGAATGAGGGCGGGGGTAAGGCGCACAAGATCTCTCCGGCCGAACTGGCGTTGACGAAGTGGGCGCGCATGCCGATTCCGGTGCCAGCGGTGCAGACGGCGCCGCCCCGCCGCAGGGAGGGCTTGGTAGGGCTGCCGGAGTGGTTCTGGGTGACCAACTGGCATCCGCTAAGCGGTCGTGTCGCAGCTCGCAGCGTGTGGGTTGAGGTGACCGCTCGGCCGCAGAACATGACCATTTCCCCGGGTCCTGGAGAGTCGGTCGTCCGATGCTCGGGGCCCGGTACGGCCTACGACAAGTCCCGCCCGGCCGCATCACAGCGCACCGATTGCTCCTACACCTTCGCACGGTCTTCATGGCGTGAGCCTGGCCGGGCGTATCGGGTGCGAGTGACCGTCGTGTGGGGCGGCACCTGGCGCGGTTCTGATGGGTCGGGCGGTGTGCTTCCACCCTTGAGCCGCTCGACGACCTTCCGGTTGCGGGTAGCCGAGGGACAGGCGCTTTACGGATGAGGGTCGGTATGAAGTCGAGTGGCCAAGTGCTGTCGGGGCCTGCCGGCTCCAGTGCGATGAGCGGCACCGGTCCTGCACCGTCCAAGCGGCTGGCGCGGCAGCGCCGTCCAGGGACGATCGCCGCGGCGGTGATGCTGCTGGTGTTGGCCGTGGCAACCAACGTGTACCTGTTTCGTTCTTCGGGCGGTCGGGTGTCAGTTATCAAGGTGGCACGCGACGTCGCGGTGGGACACAAGGTCACGCAGGCGGATCTCGAATAAGCCGAGGTTGCGGTGGAGGCGGGAGTGACAGTGGTTCCAAGCCGTCAACTGCCCCAGGTTGTCGGGCGGCGGGCTGCCGTGGGACTGCGGAAAGGATCGCTCCTGGCGGCGTCGCAACTGACGACGGAGCAGAGCCCTCCGGCGGGGCGGGCGCTGGTGACCGTACCGATGAAATCCGCTGCGATTCCACCTGGGCTGGCTCCGGGTTGGAGCGTTTGTGTGGTGTTCACCTTGGGCAATCAAGGCCAGGAGCCCGTGACCGGTGCTCCGCAGGGCCGGGCGGAGACCACAGTCCCACGGGATGTCGCCGCGGTAGTCGATGAAGTGGACGGGCCGGATGCCGAAGGCGTGACAACGGTGTCCTTGATGGTGCCCAACTCGGACAGCGGTGCGGTGGCGAGGCAGGCAGCCGCCGGGATGGTCGTTCTCGTCGTGACGGAGAGGCGGGGCTGATCATGGCGCTGCACTGTTTGGTCTCGCCGGGCGGATCGCCAGGTGTCACCACTGCCGCCTTGGGGCTGGCGCTGACTTGGCCAAGCGAGGTGCTGTTGGCGGAGTGTGACCCCATGGGGCGGCGCGTTCTGCCGGGCTTCATGGCGGACCGCGTCCGCGAGCCGGTCGGCACCGGGCTGCTCGGCTTGGCAATGGCAGCCGAGTCGGGGCCGCAATCTCAGCTTCCGGTGGAGGACTATCTGATCCCCATTCCCGGCGAGGATTCCGTGAAGTTGTTGCACGGAGTCCGTGATCCTCGACATGGGGTGCGACTGGGGCCATTGTGGGGCCGGCTGGCCGAAGCGTTGTCCTCGCGGCAGGGCGATGTGATCGCGGACCTCGGGCGCATCGGTGGACGAGACACCCCCGATGACTTGCTGCGGGCTGCGAAGACCGTCGTCATGGTGTTGAAGCCGACGTTGACGCAGGTCGATGTTGCCGGTCCACGACTCGACGCTCTGACGGGTCTGGTAGGCGATCACACGACTGTCGGGCTGTGCCTGGTCGCGGAGGGGCCATACAGCGCGGCGGAGGTCGAACGCGTTCTCCAGAAACCGGTGTTGGCGGAGCTCCCGTGCGCGCCCGCCGACGCCCGGGTCCTCTCGGACGGTGCTCGACCCCGAAGGATCTTCAAGGCTTCGCTGCTTCTGCGGTCGTTCAAATGTCTTGGTCGGCGCATCCGTATGACCGCCGACTCGCTGCCGACGGGCACCGAGGGCGGGACGGTTCTCTCGGGCGTTGGTGCTGCCGCTCGGGTGGACCAGTGAGCGCGCCGGGATGGACGTTCGCCAGGCCGGAGGGTGCTCACCATGCCGTTCCCACGTCCACCGGCGCAGCACTGCCGGCTGAGGCGGACGACGCGAACGTATGGGCGGCGGTCCACGAGGTCTCCGCGCAGCTTGTAGACGTCCTCAGCGACGCCATCGACCGGATACGGGCACGGCAGTTGATCGACGCCCAGGTGCAGGCGTGGGCGCATAACCAGATGGCGTCCGGCCAAGTGATGTCGGCCGAAGCAGTGCGGAAGGTCGCACGACTGGTCTTCGACCGCCGGTTCGGGCTCGGCCCGTTGCAGCCGTATCTGGAACGCTCCGACGTGGAGAACATCGTCGTCAACGGCTGCAGACAGACGTGGGTCAGCTACACCGACGGCACCAAGCGACCAGGACCGTCAGTCGCCGAAACCGATGAGGACCTCATCGAGTGGGTTCAACTGCTGGCGCGCCGCGGGAACACCGGCCGGGAGTTCTCCCACGCCTCGCCGCTGCTGGACGTCGCGCTCTCTGACGGTGTCCGGCTGGCCGTGGTGGGGTGGGTGTCGAGGCGCCCGCATCTGGCGATCCGGGTACACCGGCTTGTCGATGTCACCTTGCGACAGCTCACCGACCTCGGCACCCTGACCAAGCCGCTAGAGGTATTCCTGAAAGCGGCGATTCGGGCACGCCGAAACGTCATCGTGTGCGGGGAGGTCAACACCGGTAAGACGACGCTCGTGCGTGCGTTGGCCAACGAGATTCCGCCCGAGGAGCGGGTCATCACGTTGGAGAGCGATTTCGAGCTGTTCCTAGACGACCCGCGTCTGGCGCACCGCCACCAGGACGTCGTGGCCTTGGAGGGGCGGCAGGCCAACGCTGAGGGCGCAGGCGAGGTTCGATTGCAGGACCTGGTGCCGGCGTGCCTGCGCTTGAATCCCGATCGGGTGATCGTGGGTGAGGCGCGGCACGGGGAGCTGGCGCCGATGTTGGAAGTGATGTACTCCGGTGCGCGAGGCTCGATGTGCACGCTGCATGTCCACCGGCCGGAACACGTGTTCAGCCGTGTTGTCCAACTCGGCCGTCGTGCCGATCTCGGGCTCGGGGCCGATGATGTGCACCTGATGTTCGGTCTGGCTGAGCCCTTGGTCGTCTACTTGGAGCGGGATCAGGCGAGCAATGCGCGATTCGTCTCGCAGGTGATGGAGATCGGGCCGCCAGCGGACTCGGTAGAACCGACCCGCAACCTCGTCTTCAGCCCAGGAGCTGATCGGCGAGCCACCCCCGCGGATGGGCACATCAGCGCCACCCTCCTCGACGAACTCGTAGCGCACGGCCTCAACCCCGAGTTGCTGAAGCCCAGTTCCGGCACGGGGGGCTGGTTGTGATGAGCCTTCTTGCGGCCCTGGCCGGCCTGTGCGCCGCCGGAGCCGTCTTAGCAACCGTGGCTGGACTGCGGGGTTCCGAACCTGCGGAACGGCAGGTGCGTCCGCCATCGCGGTTGCAGACGCTCCTACGCTCGTCGGCCTGGCCAGGGCGCCGTAACCGGTTGCTCGCCGGTGTCGCAGTGGCGCTCGCGGTGTTCCTGATGTCTGGGTGGCCGGTCGCCGCTCTTGCGGTAGGCGCCGGGGTGTACGCGGTTCCGCCGATGCTGTCGGGACGGGGACCGCAGCGCCGGATCGCGCGGTTGGAGGCGCTGGCTCAGTGGTCCCGACGGTTGGCGGAGATGATGGGCGCCAGCCGCGGCTTGGAGCAAGCCTTGGCGGACAGTGCCCGGATCGCGCCCGAGGCGATCCGCGCACCGGTGACCGTCCTGGCGGAGCGGCTGAACAATCACGCCAACACCGAACAGGCGCTTCAGGGGTTCGCCGACGAGCTGGATGACCCAATCGCCGATCTGATCGCGTGCGCACTGGTGCTGGCTGCCCGGCGTCGTGGGCCTGGGACGCGGGAAGCGTTGAGCCTGCTGGCAAACGCAGTCGAACACGAGGTCATCGTCCGTCGAGACGTAGAGGCTGAGCGTGCCGGATTGCGCACGACGTTGATCGTCATCGTGACTTCCGTTGTCGTGCTGAGCGCGCTGTTTGCTTCATCCCAGACGTTCGCCGCTCCCTACGGCACCGCGTTGGGCCAGACGGTCCTGGCCGTGGTCGCGGTGATCTATGGGGCCGGGCTCTGGTGGATGCGTCGGCTGGCCGTTCTATCGACCGGCGCCCGCTTCCTCAACACCACCCGTCGGGCGCCGGCTGAGCAGGGAGCCAGGCTGTGACCGGAGCCGCCGCTATTGCCGGGTGCTTGGGCGCCCTCGGCCTCATCCTGCTCATCCGTGAGTTGCGGCCTGCCCCTCCTCGACTGGATGCCGCACTGGCTCGCGTCCTACCGGTTCCGAACCACCTGCCGCCCGTTGACGATCTGAGCACCCGCGACAGTGTCGGACGGTGGCTGGCGGATCGTGTCGCGCGACCGGCTGGACTGCTCGCCATACCTCGGACTGATCTGGCATTGCTCGGCCGTCGGGTCGAGCGGTTCATGCTGGACAAGCTGGCCCTGTTCATCACCGGGCTTGTCGTGCCACCCGTCTTCAGCGGGCTGGTGGCCTTGACCGGAGGCTCACCGGAGTGGACGTTTCCGGTCATTGCCGGGCTCGCCATGGCCGCGATCCTGTGGCTGGTCCCGGATTGGCACGTACGGTCTCAGGCTCGTCAGCGCCGCCGTGACTTCAGGTACGCATTCACGTCCTATCTCCAGCTCGTCGTCCTGGAGCGCGAAGCGGGTGCCGCCTTGAACGCCGCGCTGGAGAACCCGGCGAAGATCACCGAGGGGTGGCCGTTCCGGCGCGTACACGAGGCGCTGATGCGCGCCCGGCGCGCCCAGCAGCAGCCCTGGCGGGCTCTTGCCCAACTCGGTGAGGAGATCGGCGTCCGGGACCTGATCGATCTGGCTCACACGGCTGAGATAGCCGGTAGCGAGGGCGCCAAGATGCACGACGTCCTGGTTGCCAAGATCACTTCGATGCGGCACGAGGCGTCCGCTGCCGCGCGCGCCGAGGCCAACTCCCGCACCACCGCCATGTGGGTGCCGACCAGCCTGCTCATGCTCGGCTTCGTGATCCTCGTCGGCTTCCCATTCTTCTCCAAGCTCCTGGCGTCTGGCTGAACGCTCGGACTTCCACACAACACATCGGGGGACCATGAACATGCTCAACGCAGTGGCGATCCGCGTCGCGCTCGCTTTCCACGACCGCAGCCGACGACTCGCCGCAGACTTGCGCGACCGCGGCGACCGGGGCTCCGGGGTGGTCGAGACGATCATCATCGTCGCCGGATTCGCCGGACTGGCGTTCATCGTCTACATGGCCGTGTCCAGCAAGGTGCACGGCTGGATAAACAAGATTCCTGGCGCCGTCGGTCAATGAACACGCCTGGACGAGTGCGAAGGCGGGAGGACAAGGGGTCCACGACCGTTGCGACGGCCATCACCTTCCCTGCCGTGGGGCTGCTCTTCCTCGCGTTTGCGCAGGCGGTGATGGTTTCGGTGGCGCGTGACGTGGCGCAGTCGGCTGCTGAAGAAGGGCTTCGCGTCGCACGCGCCCGCCAAGGAACGTTCGCCCAAGGACAGGCCGCCGCAACCGCCTTCGCCCGCAACGAGCCCGTCCTACAAGCACCCGCGGTCGCCGTGTCAGGCGCCAACACCATCACCGTCCGGGTTTCTGGTCGCGCGCCGTCGTTCTTGCCAGGCGTCAACATCGCCGTTTCTAAGAGCGTGCGCGGTGCCCGTGAACGCTTCACTACTCCAGGGCCGACGTGATCGTGAGCAGGGAGACCCTGGCCCGTGTGAATCGTCCGCGCGATGCGGGCAACGCGGTAGTCGAGACCGCGATCCTCGCGCCGGTGTTCGTGACGCTTCTTGCCGGGCTGCTCGTGGTGATGCGGGTAGCGCATGGCAGTGCCGTGGTCGCACAAGCCGCTGCCGACGCCGCGCGGCAAGCGTCCATCGCCCGCACCGCACATCAGGCACAAGCCGAAGCGAGAACCAGCGCGATGCGCACCTTGCGTGACCGGGGCCTTCACTGCGCGCCTTCCGTCCGACTCGATCTGTCGGGCTTCAACCGGCGAGTCGGGCAGTCGGCCACGGTGTCCGCGCAGGTGAGCTGCGCGATCGGGCTCAGCGACGTCGGGCTACCCGGGATGCCAGGAGCCCGAACGGTCACCAAGACCCACCGATCACCGATCGACCCCTACCGGACAGCTCGATGATCGTTTTCACGTGGTCGCGGCCGCGCGTGGGCGCACTACACCAGCAGGCCGAGCGCGGAAGTGTGAGCGTCTTCGCCGTCATCATCACATTGGTCGTCCTGGTGTTCTTCGGTGCCGTCGTCGACTTCGAGCAGGTTCTCGAAGCCCGGCAAGACGCCAACACCATTGCCCAGGAAGCCGCCCGCGCCGGCGCCGGACGAGTCGACCAGAACCGTGCTTATGCCCACGGGCAGTACGTCGTGGATCGTGAGTCCGCGATACGAGCGGCGCGGTCCTACCTTCGGGCCAGCCACCACACCGGCACCGTGACCACGGCTGGAAGACGGACGATCCGTGTCCACGTCTCCATCACCCGCCCCGCGCAGTTCCTGTCCCTGATCGGGATCTCCGTGCTGCAAGCCGATGGCACCGCCATCGCGAACCTGACCACCGGAGTGGAAGGATCCCAGCAGCCGTGACCTACAACGGACGCAGCCACCTCGCCGATTTCGCGCGCGGGCTCGCCGCTCTCGTGGTCTTCGTGTTCCTTCTGGTCGGATGGCCGGTCGCGATGTACGCCACGGGAGGCTCACCTCTCCCGGACCGGGTCCCGTCTTGGGAGGAGGTCAGCGCGACTCTCATGCGGCAGGACACCGACCAGAGCGTGTTCCTGGCCACCCTCTGGCTTGTCGGCTGGGGCGCATGGTGCCTGTTCATCGTCAGCGTCTGTGCCGAGGTGGTGAATTACCTGGCCGGACGATCCAGGCCCATCCTGCCGCGCACGATCCGACCGCTCCAACATCTGGTTCGGGACCTGATCGCCACGGCCACGCTCACTTTCAGCGCCGCCGCATCCCTGGCCTCCTCAGCCTCCGCCGCGACACACATCCCCGCTGCGAACGGCGTCCACGCCGCCGCCGCTCCGGAGCCGGGCACGTCAAAGCATCAGTCGCCCGGATTGAATGCCTCGACCCCAGGACCACCTGCATCTGACTGGACTCCGCTGCTGGCCGACGAGCCCTCACCCCCTCCAGAGGCCGACCAGCGCCCTTTGCGAACCCACATCGTCAAGCGAGGCGAGACCCTCTGGGACCTCGCTCGTCGCACCTACGGGTCCGGCACCCTCTACCCCAAGATCTTCAAATCCAGCCGGGGCATCGACCAGCCTGACGGAGTCCCCGCCCTTACCGATCCCGCCGTGCTCCACCCGGGACAGCACGTACGGCTCCCACGACCGAGCGCACCAGATGACGCATCTTCGTCCCCGCGAGCGATGCCGCGTGGAGCCGGTCACTCGGCGCCGTCTGGACGCGGTGAGGCAGGCAGCATCCGAACTCCAGCTCCGGGCTCAACAACCGATGAGTCGACGGCGTCGCAGGTGCCGAATCCAGTTGTGGCACCGCCCGCCCGCCAACCCGCCAGCCCGACACCTTCAGCACCACACGATCAGGACGAACCACATTCGCCGTCGGCGATCTCGCTGCCGTCCGGCTCACGTATCGGCCTCAGTCTCGCTGCTGCGCTCTGCGTGGCCGTGGCGGCAACTCGCCTGCACCGACGCCGCCGGCGCCCGTTGGAGATCGACCTGGGCTCCTCCCAACAGGTTCCCGAGCCCCCGATAGCGGCCCCGGCCCTCAAGGCCCGCAAGGCGCACCTGGATACCTACGCCGTCCGCGAAGCTACCGTCCCGTCCGACTCGGACCTCGTCCACGAGGACCTGCTGGCCAAAGAACCCGACCACGTGGTCGTCGGCACCCGTGACGGCCACGCTGTCACGGCGCCCCTGCCCGGGCTCAGCCTTGGCCTGTCCGGAGAGGGCGCGCACGCTGCTGCCCGCGCGGTTACCTGCGAACTCTTGGCCAAGGCCCACCGCTACCGCGCCGAGGTCGTGATCCCACATGCCGACGCACAGGCGCTCTTTCCGGGCGACGACATCACCGACCTGGCCGCGGCGCTCGAGGGTTTGGTCGTCACACCATCCCTGCGCGAGGCCATCTCCAAGATGGAGCTGGAACTTCTGCGCCGTGGCCGAACCCTGGAGATGACCGAACAGCCCGACGTCCCCGCGCTGCGTGCAGCTGATCCCGGCGAGCCACTGCCGACCGTGCTGCTGGTCGCGTCTGTTCCCGCGGATAACGCCACCGTGCACGCTTTCGCAACACTCGGCCGCCGCTACGGCATGGGCGTTCTCAACCTCGGCGACTGGCCGTCCGGCACTGGCGTGGAACTCTCCAGCGACGCGACCGTTACGGACGCTCACGGCCCCGATGCCGAACGGTTCACCGGAGCCCACCTGTTCCATCTGACCACCATCGACGCCACCGGCATGCTGCAAGCCATTCGGACCGCCACTGGCTTCGAAGCAGACGATGCGTCCTCCTCATCGGGCGCGGACACTGGGCCCACACCCGAACCCAATCCGCATGCTGCCTCGACCATCGTCCCGCCCCCACGTCCGCATGAAGAAGCGCAGCGCCCCCCGGTCCGCCTTAGCGTGCTCGGGCACGTCCGCCTGCACACCGCAGACGGCCCCATCAACACCGGGCTGCGCCAGCGCGCCCGTGATCTGCTCGCGTATCTCGCCCTGCATCCAGACGGCGTCACCCGCGACCGAGCCAATGCCGATCTTTGGCCAGATGACAGCCCCGAGGGTGTCGTCATGAAATTCAACACCGCCGTCGGCAACATCCGCAGCGTCCTCCGGGCCGCTACCGGCCTCAGCGAACCCATGTACGTCATCCACAGTGCCGGCCGATACCGCATCGATCCTGACCTCGTCGACATCGACCTCTGGCAGCTGTCCTCCGCCCTGGCTGACGCCCAGCGGGCCGCCAACGACACTGCTCGCATCAAGGCACTCACGGCGGCCGCCGACCTCTGCACCGGTGAGTTCGCAAGTGGCCTCACACAGGAGTGGGCCGAGAGCCATCGCGAGTACCTCCGCCGTACCATCGGCGACGCCCTCGCGAACCTCTCCCGGCTCATTCAGGAAGACGACCCGGAGCGAGCGCTGATGATGTTGGAACAGGCCATCACCCATGATCCCTTCTGCGAGTCCCTCTACCGGCACATCATGCGGCTGCAAGCGCACCTCGACCGTCCGGACGCCGTCCGCCGTACCTACCGGCTCCTCACGACTCGTCTCGATGAGCTCGACGCCGAACCCGACGACGAGACTCGTAATCTTTTGAATTCCTTCGCGCGGCCGTCGAATCGAAACTGACGACAGTCACCAGCGCCCATCAAGTGCGCAAGCGCCGGTTCCGTGCGAGCCTTGGCAACGGGCCGGTACTGCCCAAGGCGTTGTCATGACCAGGGGGATGTGATCGGGTATCCGCGTGGACGTCGACCAGTTCTTCAGCTTCGGGCCGCGCGCTCCATTCGAAGTGCAACATGTCTTTACTAACCGGGAAGTGCAGATCAGGGCCTTTCGGGACCGGTTCGTCCAACTGGCCGAACGGTCGTGGACCGTTGACGAACTGCTCGACTTCCAGCGGCCGGCGTCCAACCTCATCGCCGTATCCGGTGAGGGCGGGATCGGTAAGTCCACGCTGGCCCGGCACGTCGCAAGCCTGGCGGTGGCCGGTGAACTGGACGGCCTGCCACGACGTGGCGCGCAAGCGGTGCTGGACTTCGCCGACCCTGCCAGTTCAAGCTTTGAGGCCGTCCTGTTGCGAGTGCGTGCCGCGCTCGCGCCGTTGGCGAGAACGTGGCCCGCGTTCGATGTGGCGCTGGCCGTCTACTGGCAACGTAAGCACCCAGGCGAATCGCTGACGGCGTTCCTGCGGAAGGAGAACGCGGCGGAGTCGCTCGGTGTCGCAGACCAGGTGGGTAACGCCGTCGATCAACTCCTCGGTGGCTTCGGCGCGCTGTCGGTCGCGTACCGGGCACTGAACCTGCTCGGCCGGACCGCCACGCAGAAAGCGCGGTTGAAACGGCTGCGAGCTGATCTGCCCGCGCTCGATCCGATCCTCAGTGAGCAGGACCCGGATCGGATGCTGGGGTACATGCCGGTGCTGCTGGCCGCCGACCTGGAACGAGCGCGCCGCAAGCATCCGGCGCTGGCGTTGTGCGTGTTGGACACACTGGAGAACGTCCAGCGCCTGCCGGCCGAGCGCGGTGGCCTGGAGGACCTGGTGTCCAGGCTGGTGTATCTGACGCCGAACGTGGTGTTCCTTGCGGCCGGACGGCTCGCGTTGCGTTGGCACGACCCGGCCAGGGCCGTCACGCTGACCTACGGCGGCGAGCGCCGCTGGCCGGGCCTGGCTGACGGCGACCAATTCGGCCTGAACGGGTTCGACGGGGTGTCGGCCGAGGCATACCTAACCGCGCGGCTCACCGTGAACGGGACCCCGGCGATCGGGTCCGGGATCAGGGAACGGATCATCGCGGGATCGGGCGGGTCGCCGCTCTACCTTGATCTCTCGGCCGGACTGTTCGGGCAGTACCTGGCACGGGGCCAAGCGCCGCCCGCCGATTCGTTCGGGCTCGGGTTTCCTGAGTTGGTGCTGCGGACGATGCGGGACTTGTCCGCGCCCGACCGTGACCTGTTGCGGACCGCGGCGCTGCTGGAAGCGTTCGATGAGGACGTCCTGCAAGCGGTGCTGCCACATCTGCGGCTCCGGCAGATCGAGCGGTTCGTGCAACGCCCGTTCGTCCGGCGGGACGAGACGGTGTGGCCGCCGTACCGGCTGCACGAAAACCTGCGCCGCAGCGTCATCGAATGCGACGCGGACACCGACGATAGCTGGACACAAGCGGAGAGGGCCCGGAACACCGAACGGGCGATCGAGCATCTGACGCGCGTCGCGTTGGCGGTCTGGGACGACGATGCTGACCACCCGCTGCCCTTGGGCGTGCGGAGCAGGCGATGTGTGGCGGCGTTCCTGCTCGTTCTGCGTGCGGCGGACGAACATCGGCTGGCGCCGGAGTCCATCGGCGACATCGCCTACAGCCTCACCGTGCTCGGGCATTGGCAGGTGCTGGTGTCCCTTCCAGAGCTGTCTGGCTCGCAGGAACTGGCGCGACTGACCGCGGTCGCGCGGCTGGCGGCACGCGGCGACGTCAACGTCGAGGAGAGGTACCGGGCGCTGCGTGAGTTGATCGGTGAACCCGTGGGTCCGTACGCCGACTACTTCCGGCACGAACTGGCGAGCCGCGCACACATTGTCGGCCACGTTGAGGAGGCCGCCGACCACCTGTCCGGAATCGAGCCCGCTTCGCTGATCGGTGCGAGCGGGCGGTTCGGCTTGGCCGATAACGCGCTACGCCGAAGCGACTACCGGTCCGTCGCGCGGCTGATGGACGGTGCATCGCAGACGGGCCCCGACCAAGTGCGGGTCGCTGACATGCTCGGCCACACCTACCTGCACAACGCGCAGTTCGCCGAAGCAGCCCAGTTCTTCGAGTCGACCTTGCAAGCGGCGCGCGAAGCCAATGCCCCGCTGTGGGAGGCGCGCGCGCTGCGGCACCTGCTGCTGGCGCTGATGTGGTTCGACCCAGACCGCACGCTGTCGTTGCTCGGCCGCGCGCGGGACCTGAACAGCTCCGCCAGCGAACCGATCGGGCTCGCCCAGTGCGACATGGCCGAGGCGATGGCACGGGCGCTTCGCGGCGAACGCCGAGCGGCCATCGGACTTCTTGAAGTGGCGGCGCGCCGATTCGGGGATCTCGGAGCCTCCCGTGAGCTGCTGCCCGTCGAGACGTTGCAAGTTCTGCTGGACGCCTCCGGTGGCCGCATGAGGCAGGCGGCTCGCACCGCACAGAGCCTGGGTGAGGACTGCCTCCCAGCCTGGGCACCGGTGACCCAGTTGTGGGCGGGGCTGGACGCCGACTTCAGCGCCGTCGAGTGGCTGGACGATCCGGGATCCGCGCGGCGTCGCTGGTCGGAGGTGCTGGCACGGCTGAAGGCACCGATCTGCGGGCCTCCGGACGCAGGCGACCGCCGTGCATTGATTGCGACCGGCCGCGTGTCCGACGCTCTTGTCGAGTCGGCGATTCGGGGCGCACTGGCCAGCTCGGCGTTCGACGGCTCGCGCGACCTGGCGGCCGCGTTGCGGACGCTCGGAACCGGCGGTGTCGTGCCGGGTGTTCGGACGGTGGTGAAGGTACGCCGACGACGTCACGAACGGCTGGAAACGGTCCGCAGCTTTGAGGAGCTGCGCGTTACGGCAGGCATCCGGGCGCCACGGCTGTTGGATGTCGGAACAGTCGGGGAGGCGTGGTGGGCTGTCTTGGAACGCCTACCTGGCACGCCTGCGGACCGGCCGACAGCTGAACAGCAGCGGGAACTAGGCCGCCAGCTTCGCCTCTGGCACTGCCAACCCCCCGGTGACGGCCTGCGCCTGGACGATCCCGGCGCGCTGGGTGTTCTGCTGGGCTGGGCACGAACCGCTGCCCCGGACGCCTACCCGGCCATCGCCGAGCACTTCGCCGCAGCCTGCCAGGGCCTACCCATGACCGCGATCCATGGCGACGTCGCGGTGTGCCACAACGCGCAGTTCGACGGGGACGTCCTCACCGGGTTGCTCGACCCGGGCGCGACCGAATCTGGACCACCGATGCTCGACCTCGCCTGGTGCCTTGCCGTCGACATGCCTCGCGGGGCAGCTCCCGGCCCGCTCATCGAGGGTTACGGCAGCGAGGCCGTCGACCAGGACGCCCTGAACGCGCTGCTGCCATTGATGATGCTGCGCCGCCTCATCGACACCCCGTCCCTCGGGCTCGCCGACAGCGACGGCCGGTGGATTAGGCAGTGGCTGGGCGACCGTCGTCCTGATCTGCTCACTCTGGCGGAATGAGCCCGGCCCGGCGGGCGCACGCATACGGGATGTAGTTGTCCAGCACGTTCGCGGGCACGGCAAGCCGTGCAAGGAGGTCAGCCTCGTCGTCTCGCGCGTAGAAGCGGTTGAGGCCGTCGAAAAGCGCCAGCCCGTACCCGGCCCCGAGGACATGGGGCTCCCACTCCTGGTGACTCGGCCGGGTCGTCAGCGGCATGGTCGCCTCGACCACGATCACTCGCGGCCGCCACGCTCGCAGATCGGCCGACCGCAACACGGCGGCCTCCGCCCCCTCCACGTCGACTTTCAGCAGGTCGAATCCCGGTTTCGTGTACGCGTCGAGGATCGTCTCCAGAGGGACAACCTCAACGCTCAACTCCTCGTAGTGCCAACCATCCGCGAGATGCCCCTCTAGGACATCTCTGCGTAGGGTGCTGAGACCACCGCCACCAGTCTTCCCCCGCCCCGGAAGCACTCGGAAGAACGTTGTGGTACCCGGCTCATCTCCCACAGCCACGCGCAGGTTAACGTCGTTCGGCCGGGCCAGCCGGAGGCGTGAGTGGCGCTCGGGCAACGGCTCGATGTTGACGCCTCGCCAGCCGAGGCAGTCCACAAGATTCTTGGTCAGAGAGCCGCTGATGGGCTCGCCGGCACCGACGTCCACGAAAAATCCGTCCCACTGGCCGGCGAAGGCGCGCATCAGTACGACATCCTCCGCATTGCCCGCATACGCGATCAAGTCATAACGACCCACATGCGCCAACCTACGACCGTCTCGCCCAGCCCTATCAAGATCGTTAAGGCGTCAACGGGCGTACCTTGCCCCTTACAAGGATGAGTAGGGCGTCGAGTGCTCAGCCCTTGTCCGCCAGCTTTGCTGCGTGGGATCGAAGGCCGCGCCGCATTGGGCGACCAAGCAGTCACCAGAACGAGGAATCCCAGCTCGTTGCGTCCAGGACCGTGTTCCAGACCGCTTCCTGCTGCCGGGCCGTCTCCCGGTCGCGTCGCGCGGTGCCGTCGATATGGGCACGCTCGCTTTGCAGCAACGCCAGTTTGTTGCGCAGCTCCTGCTCTGCCTTGGTGACCGGAAGCTTCTTGCGCTGGCTTCCCGCCTTGCCAGCAGTGCGGAGCCGGGTGAATTCAGCCTGTTGCGGCCGCAGCTCGGCCATCTCGGCATCAATCTGTGAGAGCAGTGCGGCACGTTCGCCCGCCAGCGCATCCAGCTCAGCGCGTACTGCCCGCTCCTCCTCGCTCCAGGAATCCTTCTTGAGCTTCTGCCCAGTCTCCTGGAAGATTCGGGAGCGTTCGCGGTCGAACTCGCTCCGTCGGGACTGAAGCTCGGCCTCACGCGCGTCGATCTCCAGCCCTCGCTTCTTACGGGCCGTCATCACCGGCCCCGGCGTCGCTGAGGTACTCACCGGCCCATCGTCGCTCCGGGACGATCCGCCGTCTGCTGTCCTCCCGGAGACAAGCCACTGCTCTGGCGTACCTGGCCAGCTGGGGCTGATCGGTTTGTCGGGGTTGGTAGCGTCGGTGCGGTGAGGCGTGAGGAGCCGGTTGAGCGGACTCGGTGGACGATCCACGGTGAGCGGGTGGTGGACGAGAACCGGCACATCCGGCTGTCGATCGCCAACGTCGAGCTCCCGAACGGCGTGGTCTTCGACCAGTACGTATTCAAGATGCCCCGGTGCGTGATGACGGCGGTGCTGGACGAGGCGGGGGAGAACATCCTGCTCATTTACCGGCACCGGTTCATCCTGGACCGATGGGACTGGGAGATTCCCGGCGGATATGTCGAGCCCGGGGAAGACCCCGTCATCGCGGCTGCCCGGGAGGCTGAGGAGGAGACGGGCTGGCGCCCCCGCAGCGTGGAGTTCGCGTATTCGTTCCAGCCCATGGTCGGGTCGGCGGATGCCCCGCAGGATCTGTACGTCGCTCACGGGGCGGAGTTGGTGGGCGAACCGCATGTCGACGAGGCCGAAGAGGTTCGCTGGATGGCGTTGGACGAGGCGCAGCGGCTGATCAGGAAGGGCGAGATTGTTGGGGCGGCAACAGTCATGGGTGTCCTCCACGCGGTCGCAGCGCGGGCAACCGCTGTTCCGCGTACTCCCTGAGGTCGCGTACCGGCCGCTCGTCGCCGTAGGGCGCGAGTGACCGGTCGACGTTGCGGATGTAGCGGTACACCCGGGCGGACGTGAGTCCCGCAGCGAGGTTGATAGCGATACGGCCTTGCGTGCACGCCTCGTCGACCTTGCCCTGGGCGGCAAGCGTCATCGACAGGACAGCGATGTTGAACGCCTTGCCACGTTGATAGGTCGGGTCCATGTTGAGGGACCTGGTGGCGTAATCCTCAGCCTTGGCGGGTTCGCCGAGGTCCCGGAAGCAGTGGGCGATCTTGGCGGCGAAGTATGCCTGATCGAAATAGCCCAGCCAGGCTGGCGCCTTGGTGCTTGTGGTGCGCTCGAAGGTGCTTTCGGCCCTTGTCAGGGCGTGAGCACAGGCGCGAGATTCGCGTTGGGCAGCGTATCCGCGGGCTTCCATGACGTGGCATTCGGTCATGAGGACGGGTATCCCGGCGCGTTGCGCGGCGGTTTGAGCGGTCCGGGCCAAGTCGACGGCTCGCCCGGGCTGAGCTACGTACAGGCACTGCTGGCTCATGGCGGCGAGGATCTCAGCGCCGAGGGAAACGTCGCCGGCGAACTTGGCCATGGCCAGGGCCTGGATGAGGTATCGCTGTGCGAGACCCTGTTTGTCGAGGTCGTGATAGAGCCAGGCTGCGACCTTGGTCAGGTCCGCCGCGGCGCTGAAGAGCTGACGCCGGACTTCCTCAGTGCACCTTCCGTCGCGGAGCATCGGACCGACGTGTGTGTGCAGGTATTCGATGACGGGCACGCGAACGTGGCCACCGCCGAGCCGGTTGTCCAGGATCCGGAAGGCGTGAGTCACCTCCCGTATCTCCTCGACATCGGCCGCGCCGATGCGTCGGCCGGTGCCTTGGAGGGGTGTGGGGTCCCAGGGGCCGACAAGCCAGCGCAGCGCGGCGGCGGTGAACGCGGACTGATCGAAGTCGCACTCGAGTAGGCGTCGGTGTTGCTCGTTGTCAGCCTTCCAAAGCAGGCCGGCGATGCGGGCGCTGTTGCACTGTGTGGTCGGCAGCTCGAGGCCGACGCCAGTTGGCACCTTGGACGTCTTCATACCGATGTCGGCGACGGTGACGCGCCGTCCGAGTTCGACGGTGAGGACTTCGCAGATCAGCTGCGGTACGGGTGACCGAGGCTGCTCGCCGCGAAGCCACCGGGTGACCGAGCTGTGGTTATAGCGGAGCTCCGATACGCCTCGTAGCCTGCCGACCCGGTTGACGCGGTCCGCTAATCCCTTGTTGGAGAAGCCCGCCTCTGTGATGAGTGTGGCGAGTGCGCGGTTGGGCTGCCTGTCCTTACGTGGCATGGCCGTCCTTCACGGGCTACCGGTGGCTTGCAGTTTCGCACGGGCTCTCGACGGCCGCCGAGGACTTGACCTGCGCGCACGCCCCCCAGTTCACGCACCACCCCCGTCCGCACGCCTTATGGGAGCCCATGTGGGTCCGGTTCGCTGTGCGGCGGGAGGTGAGACCGATGACCACGCAACAGCAGGTCGATGCGCCTTGCGACAGCGCGGACGGTGGAGCGAACCGCAGCCCCTGTGAAGGCGAGCCGTGGCCGCAATGGCCGGCGGCGCGCGGCGGCTGCCGAGTACGGTCCGCCGCCTGCCCCCGCCAAGTCTTGCTTCACGGAAGTCATGCCATGACCGCAGCGACCGACCCGGCCGCGATCTCGCCTGAGGCGATCAAAGCCGCACTTCAAGCCGAGTTCCCCGGATGGCGCGTGATGCGCACCGACCAGCTCCGTTGGTGGGCGTTGTGCGGCCCTCTGCCTGCCGACAGGTACCACGAGCAGGACGTGGTGGAAGCCGATACGCCCGAGGCTCTCCGCCGAGAGCTCCGGCGACTGAAGCAGGCCAAGTCATGACCAACGGCATCGGCGGCGGCGACCTGGCCGAGGCGCTTCGAGCTCATTCCGGCTTTCCTCTCCGTCAGCCCGCCCGCTCCCGAGCCTGGAACCACCTCATGGGGGGCTTGACCAGAGCGGCCAACGGAATCGAGACCGCCGTCAGGCACAAGCACTGTCGCGCTCCGCCCCGTGCCGCTCACCGCAGATCGACACGCGATTCAGCTGGCCATAGGAGAGGCGAGAACTCCGTCCCGGCACCACCTGTGACCTCGCGCATCATCGACAAGAACTTTAGGGAGCAACCATGACCACGATCTCCGATGCCCGTCCCCTCATCAGGGCGGAACTCCCCGAGTCGTTCCACCTCGGCTGGAACCGCATCGACGGCGTCTCGGTCGAGGGCAAGGTCATCACCATCGACCCGGCCCGCTACTTCTTCCGGTACGAGAACCCGTCGTGGATCATCTGCGATTGGCGCGGCGTCGAAGCCGAGCTTCTGACCGCCCGCGAGACTGAGAGCACCGCGGTCGAGCAGATGGCCCTGGACTTCGTCCGGACACACGGCAGGACGACCACCGACCCCGCCGAGGTGCTCGCGGTGGCCTGGGAGGCAACCGCCTACATCTTCAGGGACGAGTACCTGAACGAGCCGGGCCTCATTGCGCTCGGCGTGCGTCCCGAACACCTGCGGATGCTGCGCGAGCTGGGCACCGTAATGGCCCTCAACCGCGTCGAGCAGAACGGCAGGATCAGCAACGTCGGACCGGCCTGGATGTTCCCCATCGCCTGCAAGGTCATCTACGGCCTCGACCACGACGAGGCGCAGCTGGTCGACGAGCTCTACCACGGCACCTGGTTCGACGAAGCCCGGCGTGTGGAGGCGACCAAGGCCAACGCCGCGCTCGGAGGACGGCTGGTGCACGGCTGCCAGTCCCAAGTCGACATGCGGGGAGGTGCGATCGTGCCGTTCGGCGTGGACCTCGGCGAGTTCCGCCGGGAACTGCGACAGTTCGGGGATGACTGGATCGAGCGGATCGAAGCCTGTGGCAAGTAGCGTTCAGGGACCCGAGGGAGCGGACCCGGTGTCCGCTCCCTCGCCGGTCCTCTCGGCCCTGCTCGCTGCCAGCCCACTGAGCCCTCGCCGAACCGTCAGCCGCGATCCCATCCATGTCTGGACGCTGTCGGCCGTTGAGCGCGTCCACCTGGACGACGGCACCACAGTCATCCTCAAGTCCGCCGTCGCCCCGTTCACTGGCGAAGCACGTGTCCTGGAATATGCGGCGCACCACGGCGTACCAGTACCAACGGTTCTCGCCTCCGACCGACAGGGTGAAGATCACCTGTGGATGCTGCTGGAGGACCTGGGTGAGCACTCCGAAGAAGACACATCGCTGTATCTGGGGGCAGCCACTGCGGTAGCGGTCCATGTCTGCCCGCCGATGCTGGGCCTCCCCGTTATGGACGCCCAGGAACTCGGGTCACTGCCGGGCCGCGCACTCGGCTCGCTGACCCGCCTCCAAGAGGCTGGACGCTGGACGGACACGGCCGACATCCGGCACTCCCTAGGACGGCTTGCCGCCGTCGCCGATAAGCGCGCCGTGGGGACGACCACACCACCGTTCGGCATGTGCCACAGCGAGTTCCACCCCACCTCGATTCACGCGGGCCCTGAGGGTGTGCGCGTCCTGGACTGGGCACGGTCCTTTATCGGCCCCGGGCTGCTGGACCTGGCGTCGTGGCGCGACACCCCGCTGCCGCTCGATACCGAGGCCATCGCGGAGATGATCGACGCTTACATCGCCGCCGGCGGATCGGAGAGCGCCGCCGCGAACCGCGGGGGCCTGCCGGCGGAGTCCTGGGCGGGCGGCTGGCATCGCATCTGGATCTGCGAGTGGTACCTGCAGCAGAGCCTTCGCTGGATGCCCTACCCCGACACCGACGGGGCCACGCAACGCGTGGTGCGACGGCACCTCACGGAGGCAGAAGAGTGTTTGACATAGCCAACATCCATCCGTCCATGGCTCTCACCACCCCGGCCGGCGACGATGTGGAGATCGACCTCGACATGGTTCCGCTGGTTCGTCGCCTGTGGGCGTTAGGACTGCGAACAGGTGGCTGCTGCCAGGACTTGGGGGCGTCCATCAGATGCGGACCTGGATGGGCGACTGGCCCGGGACGGCAGCGGCACGCCGACTTCTACGCCGGACAGGTGTGGCTCAAGATGCCCGCTGAGGATGCGCGAGCGATGCTGGACATGCTCGCGAGAGTCCTGCCGCAGATCAAGGACCGGCTCAGCCGATGGACGCGTGCGGACGCCTGGGAGGTCTTCGTCTATCTCGTAGCCGACGAGCGAAGAGTGGTCCCCTCCTGCTGGGCACAAATTCACTTTCCCAAGGCTCAACTCCTGGAGGTCACCGAGGCTCTGAGTGTTTACCACCCGCCAGTCGTAAATACTCAAGGGGAATCTTGAATGATGCTTAAGTAGAAGAAGTGTCAACTATTATTCGCTCGCCCTTGAGGGTATGTCAGCGGGATCAAAGTCCACGGGCTTGACATCTCGATTGGAGTGGATACTTGATTGGGGCCGGTTCGCGCGTATCAACAGTGGCCGAAAGAACGGCAGCTGCGTGCGCACCGGTCAGGAGGATTCAAGGAATGGCGAGAATCGATCTCGAACCCAAGGCGTCGGTCATGGGAGCGTCGATGTCATGGCGGCGCGTCTTTCCGGGGCGAGCGGACCAGATTCCGGTGGCGAGGCAGTTCGCGATGTTCCTGTTCGCCGAGACCTCGATCGCCTCGGACGTGGGGTTCGTCGTGACGGAGCTGGCCACCAACGCGATCCGTCACACCCGATCGGGCCAGCACGGAGGACGGTTCACCGTCGAGCTGGTGCTCGGCGGACTGGCCTACGTCGGAGTCGGTGACCTGGGCGGCGGCGGATATCCGACGGTGAGATACGACCCGCTCGACTGTCGAGGCGAGAGCGAGAGCGGACGTGGCCTGTGGGCGGTCTCGCAACTGGCGGCGATGCTGGGCGTCCACGGCAGCCCGATCGAGGGCCACACCGTCTGGGCGGACCTGATCTGCGTCGACAAGCCGCACAAGGAATCACCGCTGGTCACACCAACCAACCTGACCGATTAGAGCGGGACCAGCCTGTCCATAGCAGGCTGGTCCCGCCCTCCAGGTTAGGACCACGCTCAGGTCCCGTCTGCACCTTCGCCAGGTGCAGACGGGACCTTCCCTTGTTGAGGGAGCCGCGGATGGGCGGGGGCAACGGGGGGCGCGGTCGGGGGAGCAACCGGGGGGCTGTCTATGAGCGCTCCCTCCTCCCAGCGGTATCGACGCAGGTCAGCACGCACACTGGGTGGGGCGGCGATGCGACCGGATACCCCCACGGGGGCATGCGAAGGGGTGTGGTCGGCCGCAAGGAGTCGTTTGCCGGCTACCTGGCAGAAAAAGAACTCCGCCCCTTCCGGGTTGACTGCTGTAAGCGCACAGTATTCCGCGCATCCATTGCCCTGTGGAGAGCTGAGGCTAGAGCCCGAGAAGTCGGCGCATTGGCGTTTGGGGATTGGGGCGAGTCCCGGGCGCTGTCGCCGAGACCGGTCGATCCCTAAAGTATCGTTTACTGAGGTAAGCCTCTCCAGTCGTTACGGCGACACAATTTGTCGGCGCTCCGTGTTGCGTTCGTAGCGGCGTCGAGAAATGGTCGTCATGGCGGACGACGCCAGGCGGGAAAGCCCCGCCGAATCGGCCGCCATTCAGGAGGCAAAGACAATGGCGAACACCAACATCACCGCAACGGCTGACACGGCCACCACCGCCCCGACGAACGGCGCGGCGGACGAACGCCCGACCGGTGCGGCCGGGGCCGTGTGGGACGCACTGAATGCCGCGCCGGACGGCGCGACGGTGACGGCGCTGGCCGAGGCGTCGGGGACCAGCCGCGCGACGGTGACCAAGTCCCTGACGACGTTCGAGGAGGCCGGGCGCGCCGTCAGGGCGGCCGGTGAAGGCACCGGTCGGGGCCGTACCCCTGACGTGTGGTCCCCGGTCACCCCCATGGCCGCTACCGGGGCCGTCGACCCCGATCCGATCGCCTCGGCGGACGACCGCACCACCGACACCCCAGCAGAGCCGGAGACCGCCACCGGGTCGGGTGTCATCTCACCGGACACACTCGCGACCGCCATGCAGGTCCTGGCGGACGAAGCCGACCGGCGGTCTGCGGCGGCTGAGTCGCTCCGTAAGGCGCAGGAAGAGGAGGCCGAGCGGCGCGCACGGGTCGACGCCGAACTGCGGAAGGTGGAGCAGCGCGAGACCGCGCGCGTGGTCCTCACCGACCTGCTGAGCACGGTCACCACCACCCTCGCCGCGATCGCAGCCGACGACGATGAGCAGGTCACGCGCGGCATGGAGGACATCGCGCGCTACGTCGGGAGCGTCCGCCGCACCACCCGAACCACCACGGGAACTCGGACGGGTGCGGGAATGCGCGCACCTCGCGCGGCCGGGGACCGGGGCGCGCCGTCGCCGCTGCGGCCCCTCATCGCTGAGCACCTGAACGCGCACCCGGACAAGGAGTTCACGCCGGGGGAGATCGCCAAGGTCCTGGACCGGTCGTCAGGTGCCGTCGCCAACGCTCTCGACACCCTCGTGGGACGAGGCGAGGCGGTTCTGACCTGTGAGCGCCCCCGCCGATTCCGCGCGGCCAACCCGGCTAACTCGGGGGCGACCACCGGTAGCGGCGACGGGGACAGCACGGACGCCGCGTAACCCCGTAGGCGGGGCGGACGGGTAACGGCCCGTCCGCCCCGTCATGACTCGGGGTCTCACGACCCCACCCAACGCGATGAGGTTGTCATGACGAAGGAGACGCTACATGTCCGGTGACGCGACCGGAACGACCTCGCACAGCACGCAACATGATCCTCACGACCAGGTGTTCGTCCTGCTCGGCTGGGCATGGGATGTCGCGCTGGCCGCGCGAGCTGCGACCCGGTATTCAGTTACGCACGCGAGGGTCTCAGAGATCGGCGCGCTCAGCGCACTCATCCGCGTCGACCAAGATCACGCGGAGACGGTAGATCTGTCCCACCCGCTCCTGGCCGTCCCGCTTCCCGAAGTGGGGACGCCGATCGTGATCGACGGATGGCACCGGCTCCACAAGGCCCGGCAGACCGGCGTCACGGAGTTGCCGGTCGTCTTCCTGAATGCCGACGACGAGCGCGCATGCCGCATCATGGGCGGCAGTGTGAAACGCCGCTGGTAGACCGGCGAGGACAGCACACCGCGCTACGCGCGAAGGGCCCGGGTAGGCGGAACGCCACCCGGGCCCCGTGCGTGCGGTGGCGGGGGCGGCCCCGTGCGGCTCAACGATCAGGCGACACGGTACTCATTGAATGATGCCGACAGCCGCCTGCGCCGCCCTCACAACGGCACTCCATTCGGGCCGGGAGATCACTTGAGCGTCTTCGAGTTTGGTGGGCAAGGAGTCCAAGAGAGGATCTAGGACAGCGGTCAGACTTTCGATTGCCGCAGCCTCTGCCTCACTCTCAAGCGTCACACCGATCTGAGCTCGCGGGTCCTCTGCGACCGAGGTGTCGTCGTAGAGGACGTTGACATTGTGGGTCAGGTCATCGTAGAAGCCTGGCTGGGGGTAGGTGCGCTCCACCCAGACGCGACGCTGATACTCCGGATCCGAAAGCGCCTGTAGGGCCTCGATGACAGCACGACGCATGTCAGGGAACTGTACGACCACGAGATTGACCCTAGCAGCCATCACGGAGATCTCCAACTATCCCATTTCAACCACTCCGACAAGGGGACATGGGCCTGATCCCAGTTCTCCTTGATGGACCCTTCCAATGGCTGCCCATTTCGGCCGATGACTTTTCCGTTGACGCGAACAACGACATGGTCGACCTGTTGAGCAGGCTGGGGGTTGTTCGGATCCCCCTCATCTATCCTGATTCCGTTCCCACGGTTCTCTGGGTCGGTCCAGCGGCGGCCGACACCCTTCTTGTTCGGACTGCCGTCCCCCCACTTATCTGGGACCTTCTCGAGTGCCTCTGCGGGCGGCATCTCATCGACCCATTTGCCACCCTTCGGCTCGGGACGCGAGGCATCGCGGCCGCCGGGTTCGGTGGCGGTCTCGCCGTTCCCGTTCGCCACCTCCGCTGCCTCCTGCACACCCTGCTGCTCACCAGGGGAGGAGCCGGTCTTCTCGTCTTCTGGCATACGGGGCTCGGTCGCCTCCGCGGTGCTGGGAGAAGGAGGCTGGTGGCGGTTGTCGGGCGGATCGCCGTCGCTCGTGTCACCGATGGATGCCTTGGCCCCTGGGGGCTTTGGTGGCTGTCCGCTGCTGTCCTGGGGTGAGGTTGCGCTGTGCGGCGGGAAGCTCGCGTCGCCTTGTGGACCAGTGGCGTTCTGGCCACCGTCGTTGCTGGCCTGGGTGTCTTGGAAGATGGCTCGGTTGCGTTCCGCGGCCGCCAGTTGTTCCGCGCGGGCCAAGGCCAGGCTTTGCAGGCGGGAGTGGGGCTGGGCGGGTGGCTGGGAGGAGTCGGCCGGAGGGGTGCTCTGAATTGGTGCGGGGTCGTCGGTGGTCTCGAGGCGGGGGTCGGGCCGTTGCTCAGAAGACTGAGGTGAGGGCGGGTCGAAGTCCTCGGAGTTGTCACCGTCGATTCTGTCGCCGGTGCTGCTGGCGTCGGCGTTGTCCTGAGGGGGCGGATCCTCGTCGCGGTCGTCCTGCCCTCCCGTCTCGTCGGTCTGGGGTTGGCCGGCCCCGGACCCGCGGTCGTCGTCCTCCCGCTCACCCTCGACTTGACGCGGGTCCTCCGGCTTGGCCTGGACGGACTCCTCCGCCTCTGCGCCGCCGTTGCCGCTCTGGGCCAGGTCGGTCTTGTCGCGGCCCTGCTCTTCGAGCGGCTGGGAACCGCCTTCGGTGTCGCCGGTCTCCGGCTTCTCCTTGTCCTTGGCGCCGGATTCGGCTGACGGGCCGGCGAGGGTCTTCGGCTTCTCGCCAGCTGAGGCGGCGGAGGAGGACTCGTCGGATTGGTCCTCACGGTCGTCGCGCTGTCCATTGCCGGCGTCCGGCCGTTCAGGGAACTTCCAGCCCGCTGCTCGGAGGCTGTCCATGCGGGGGGTTTTGCCGTCCGCTCCGGGAGTAGTGGACGGAGACTCACTGCCGCTATCTGGTGGTGTGGGCTTGTCGGTGGTCTCGGGGCCTTTGTCTGGCACACCCGGGGGCCTATCCACACCCACGTTCGCAGCCCTTCCACTGGGGGGAACGCGAACCGGCCCGCCGGACGGCTCGCCGCGCGTGTCCGTGACGTGCGGGGTGAATGCCGGATCACACCGCCCCTATGTAAGCGTGCATGCGCGAACTTTGCACCTGCACGGTGCCGAGACCGTAACACTCGCATGCGTTTTCACGGTGTCTCGCCTGTCCAAGGCTTCAGACTCGTTCTGATTCGCTTCTGTGACCGGACGAGCAACGGTTTATACCGACCCTAATCAAGTAATTCGGCGCAGCCTCGTCCATCGAAGCCTGGAGTGTGGAGAGGTGGTGGTGTGTGGGGCCCACCTGAGGTCGGGTCACTCGTCGGCATTGGAAATAGCGGCGGTGAAGTTCAAAGATGGGCGAACTGGGTTGAGGGCCTACATGGCATAGCGTCATCGCCATTTATTGAATAGGAAAAACGTGATAGTTGACTCTATTTTCGGTGCCGAAAATTGAGGAGGGGGCGAGTGGTGCCTGTCCAATCGGAGCGATGGTAGCTCTCGACACCGATGGCTGGATGGCAGGTGGAGCAGCGTGCGGCGATCATTTGGCCATGGCCGATGACCAGACCGACGTGGCCGGGGTTGGTGGCGGAGGCGCCGGGGCCGGAGTTGAAGAAGACGAGATCGCCGGGCTGGGCTTGGTTGTTGGGGATGCGGACGCCGAAGGGCCACTGGGTGAAGGTTGTGCGAGGGATAGCGAAGCCGACGGCTGCGTAGGCGGCTTGGACGAGGCTGGAGCAGTCCCATGCGTCGGGTCCGGTAGCACCGAAGACGTAGGGCTTGCCGCGTTGGGCCATAGCGAAAGCGATGATCTTTGCGATCGTCGCGGAGGGTGCGGCGAGGGCGGCGCCGGCCTCTGCGCACTCGGCTGGGGGAGTGACCTCGGTCCGAATGCTTCCGGTAGTGGGTGTCGTCTTGTACCTACGGGCGCGGTTGAGGACGTTCTCGACGTAGGTGTTGCTGTGGTTGTACGCGAAGAGCGCGGCTCGTATCTTGGGCGGTGCCCCGTTGTGGCGTAGGTAGTTGGCGGCTGCGGGTATGGCGTCGGCTGGGTCGTAGCGGTCTCTCTTGCCGTCATGGTTGCCGTCGACACCGAAGCTTGCCCAGGTACCGGATAGGAACTGCATGGGACCGCCGGCTCCGGCGTGGTTCTCACCGGAGTGGACCCCGGGCGCCTTGGAGCGTCCATGGTCGGACTCGATGGATCCGACGGCGGCGAGGATCTCCCAGGGGATTCCGAAGTCGGTGGCGGCTTTGCGGTAGAGGGCGAGGTAGTCGGCGGGGATGCCGCTGACCTGCGGCCCAGCGGCCTGCGGTTCGCATGCGCCGGATCTGGGTGTTGAGCCCGTGACAGCACCGATGAGGACGACCGCCAGGACTACGAGGGCAACCAGGAGCGCGATTACCGGCAATCAGTGTCCTCCGTCCTGCCGGGGCGAGCACCGATCGGCGGCGATGCGCTTGCCAGGTCGGTCAATCGGCGTCGGGGGCCGTCCTGGCCTGCTGGGAGCCAGACGGGTCCAGCGGGGCCGACGGTGGCGGCGTCGGTGGGTGTGTGGACAGCGGTGGCGACCGGGACCGGTGGTGTCGCTAGCAGCGCGCGAAGGTTGGCTTCGCGGCGGGCGTTGGGCAGCCAGAACAGGACTGGGGTGGTTATGCCGGTGGCCTCGGTGAGGGCTTCGTAGCCGTTGAGTTTGGCCGCGACTTTGGCGAGGGTGACACTGCCGGTGTCGTGTTCGAGGAAGAAGTCGACGGTTGCCGGCTTCTGGGGTCGGCGGGTGGTTTCGGTCCATCGGCCGTAAGCGTCAGGGCGGGCGAGGTCTCCCCATAGTTGGGTGCAGCGGCGCTCGGGCCACCACTTGTCGAGATGGGCACCAGGGGTGTGGCGGGCGTGGGCGTGGAGTTGGGTGAAGAACTCGTTGACGCCGACCTGGTGAGCCAGGTGCCGGGAATGGCTGATCATCAATGCGGTGGTGCGGCGGTACCCGAGTCCCGCGAGAGTGGTGTCGCGGTGGGCGGCCAGGCACTGAGCGCCCAGAGGGCCGAGGACCCAGTGATATGGCGCTGCTCCGACCGGGACCCATGGCTGGAAGCGTTCGAGGGCCTTGAAGCGGAACAGCTGTAGGAGGCGATCGCGGGCCTTGCTCGGTGTGGTGAAGAAGATGGCGGCGAGTTGGTGAGTGGTCAGCACGCGGTGCTCCCAGACCAGCTCCAGGATCGCCTGGTCGCGGTCGGTGAGGCGCCCGCGGAGCTCAAGGAAGAGCTCGGGCGTTGCTCGTCCGGGCCTGCTGGGCGCCCTGCGGTGGCGGATTGTCTTTTTCAACGTGATTCCTCAGCGTCTGGACGCTCGGCGCGGGGGTCGCGCAGCCGCGGCACGGTCTTGCCGACGGCGGGCTTGGTCGTTTTCACATGGGGTGTGAAACGTTGGCGTGCGGCTGCGCGGATGTGGTCGGCGCGGCCAGGGATCGGGGCGCAGAGTGGGCGGGTGCGGAAGGTGAACGCCTGGGTTGGCTGGCCTGCTGTGACGAGGCGTCCGGCGGCTTGGTAGGCACCGAGGTGAGTGAGGTCGTGCGCGGACAGAATGGGGCCGGCGTGGCGAGCGAGGTCTCCGGCATCTTCAGGCGAGGCGGCGAAATAGATCTTGTTGCGGGCGTCGGCGGAGACCGCGTCGCGCAGGTCCTTTGGCAACTGCGAGAGGTGCTGGTGGGCGAGGACGAGCGAGAGTCGATACCCGCGGGCCTCGGCCAAGATGTCGGAGACCGAGCCGGGCAGGTTGAGGAAGTTGTGGCACTCGTCGATGTAGGCGGCCGAGTCCGGGCGCTCGTTCTCCGGCAGCGCGGCTCGGCGTGTGATGCCTTGCCAGGTGTGGGCGAGGAGGAGCGATCCCATGAGGCGGGCGGCGTCTTCGCCGAGCACACCTTTGGGAAGGCGGGCCAGGACGAGCCCGCCGTGGTCGAGGTGCTGAGCCAGGTTGACGGTCGAGCTGGTCGCCGAGAGGGCCTGATGAACGAACGGACGCAGCAGGACGGCGCGGAGCTTGTTCATTACGGGACCGATCGCGGCCGCCCTTCCAGCCGGTGACAGTTCGTCGTAGCCAGCCCAGAAGCCGCGCAAGAGATCGTCCGAGAGCCGCCCGACTACGCGCATACGGAAGGCTGAATCGGTGAGGAGCTGCGGGACTTGGGCGAGGGTGGCGCGGGAGCCATGGGCTCGCATGAGGCTCAGGCAGGACGAACGCAGCAGGTCGTCCAGACGTGGCCCCCAAGATGAACGGAAGCAACGGTGGAAGATCGACACCACCGAGTCCACGGCGAACGCAGGATCGGGGCCGGACAGAATCCCAACCGAGGGCGGCGGAGCCGGGTCGGACGGGTCGAACACCACCGTGCGGCCAGCCATGCGGCTCGGGAGCCGGTCGATGACGTCGGCGATCAAGTCACCTTTGGGGTCGATGACCAGGGCGCCTCGCCCATCATGCGCATCGGCCAATACGAGGGACGCGAGGAGCGTCGATTTGCCCACGCCGGTCTGCCCCAAGACGTGAACGTGTTGCCGTGCCCCGATGATTGGTAGGGCAACGGAGCGTGGGTGGCCGGCGTCGGCGTCACCCAGCACACGTGCGGGTCCGGAGATGGGGTCTGGGCCGGTGGGAACATCCGGAGACGGCGCGACTGGCCGGGCACCCGCGCGGATGATGCCGGGCGCGTCAGGGTCCATGGGCAGGTGCGCGAGCGCCGCCAACTCGGCCGCGCCTAGCAGGTAACCGCGACGCAGCCGACGCTCTTGAAGGATGAGCGCGGGATCTCGTAGGTCGCGCCGGCGTAGGTGCTGGTGGCCAGATGCATAGAGCGCGGCGACCGAGGCGACGGCATGGGCTCGGCCGCGCAGCCACTTTTCCGAGCGTCCGGTATCGGGCGCGGCGACGGCGTAGCGGATCTCGACTTCAAAGCGCGGCTGCGTCGCCTTGGTCAGAACCGCGCGGACCTGCTCGGCACGTTCCGGGTGCGCGCTCACGCCGAGAGTGCGGGACGGATGGCCGGATGGCCTTGCACCAGCACCGGGTGTGACAAGGTCGAAGAAGAAGCCTCGCGAGGATGCAGGGGTTCCACCCTTGAGCGCGGCTGCCACGCGGTGGGCCCGGGCGAGTCGGCGGCCAGTGACAGGCCGGGCTAGAACCTGGACGGTGGCGTATTGCCCTCGGTCGAGACCAGAAACCGCGCCGAGGAGCGAACGGATGGGGTCGGCGGGGTGATCGGATTTCAACGGGTACGAGTCGTCCCGCGATAGGACGAGACGGCCTCCGACCGCCGCCAGTTCCAACGGGATGGGAGATGTCGCGGGACTGGTAGTGGTGGTTGCTCCTGGCCAGGCAGCTCGGATGGTCTCCTCTACCATTCCTGGCGGCACCGTTCCGGGAACCCAGATCTGGACCCGCACTCCGGCGGCGTCGGCGACGTACTCGAAGGCCAGATGTGATTGGCCGAAGACCAGGCGCTTCCATGTCGGGGCGAGCAGGCCGGTTTGGTGAGCCCACCATGCGGGCGCGCTCGCCGGGTCGACCTGCGGTGGTACCGACACTGTGACCAGGCGGGCGTCGCGGGCGAACCGCCGGGCCTGCCAGCGCCACAGCAACTCACGCGAAGCCCGGTACGCCACGGCGGCGGCTCCCGCCCCGAAGGCGATGACTGGGCCGTCATGGGCAACGAGCGTCGGGAGGTGCTGTGCCTGATCGAAGATATGCGTCCAGCGCGGGACGTCGTCAGGCGTCGTCACAGCGGGTCGCCCTCCCCGTCGTGGTAGTCGAGCAACTCGGCGGGATCGGTGGTGATGACCTTGTGTTCAGCGGGGGAGGAGATGGCGGCGAAGGCCGCCCGGTCGCCGGCGTTACCACCGCAGAGGAGGCCCTCGCCCTGTTCGGCTGAGAGCAGGAACGCCCGCTCACCCTCGGACAGCCCAAATGCGTCGCCCACGGCCGAGATGGCCTGGGGTGCTTGGCGGAGCAGGATCTGTGTTGCCGAGTTGGCGACAACGGCGCGGCCGAGGTCGGAGGCGAGCAGGTCGGCGGCGTCCTGAGTGACGACCGTCAGCCCGGCCCAGTGCTTGCGGGCGGACTTGGCGAGCCGGTAAAGGAAGCGGGCTCCTTCGGTCTCCTTCATCAGCATCCATGCCTCGTCCACGATGACCAAGCGGGGGCGGCGGTCGGCAGGGTTGGCGACCTTGCGCCAGATCGCGTCGAGCGCGAGCAGTACACCGACGGATTTGACCTCGTCGGGTAGGTCTCGTAGGGAGAACACCACCAGGTGCCCGTCCGGCCGCGTCGTCGTCGCTTGTGCGAACAGCTCCCTGTAGGAACCAGAGACGTACGGGATGAGGCGGTCGGCGATCGCGAGGCCCTCTGGGTGCGAACTGATCGATAGCTGCTCCACGAGATCGGCGAGGAGCGGGGCCGAACGAGACCAGGTGGCCGGGGCAGAGTTGATGCCCTTGGCCGCGTAGGCCGCCAGCACTGCGCGATCGAGTACAGGCCGTGCGGACGACTTCAGCGGTTCACCGAGCATGGCGGCTACGAGTGTCTGGGTGAACAGCGCCCGCCGGATCAAGGTGTCGTCGCCTTGGTTGGTTGGCAGGTCGAAGGGGTTGAAGGCGACACCTTGGGCGCCGAGGCCGAGGTGGGTGCCACCGGTGGTTTCGCTCAGGGCTCGGTATTCGTCTTCGGGGTCGATCACCGATACCTCGACGCCGTGGTAGAGCAGGCGCAGTGCTTCGAGTTTGGTGAAGTAGCTCTTGCCGGCACCGGACCGTGCAAGGACGACGGAGTTGTGGTTGTCCTGGGCGAACCGGTCCCACATGACGACACCGGAGCTCGCGACGTTCACCCCGTACAGGACCTCGTTCGTGCCCGTCGGGGCGTTCAGGTCCGGCGAGGCGAACGGGAACGAGGCGGCCAGGGCGCTGGTGTCGAAAGTGCGGCGTTGCCTGATCGCATCGGTTCCGAGCGGCAGTGTGGACACCCAGCCCTGCATGGCGCGAAAGGTCGTTGGTTGTGCGTCCAGCAGCAGGGATGCGGCCAAGGCGCGGACCTGCTGAACTTCGGCCTCCAGTTCCGCGGTGTCCCAGCAATGAACGGTGAGGTACAGCCCGACTCTGAACAGCCGACCGTCTCCACGTGCCAGCGACGCGGCCAGATCGGCGGCATCGTCGGCAGCGGCTTCGGCGCTGAAATCGGCCAGCCTGCCCGCCTCGGCGTTGGCGCGGACGCTGGATTCCAGACGAGCGAGCTGACGTCGGAGCCGTTGAGCGGCGACCATCGGCGGGATCGGCTCAACGTGCAGGGAGACGTCGAGGCGTCCGGGGTAGGTGAGGAGCGGCTCCAGCCAGCCGGCGCCGACCTCGCGCGGGTATCCCGTGACGGCGAAGGACGTGCAGCAGCCGTCTGGCATTTCCAGGGACGATGCGTTCACTCGGAGCGCGGAGGGTGCGAGTAGATCGCCCAGGCTGGCAGCCCCATCGTCCTCTTCGGTGGGTGCGGCTGCGGTGAAGGCCGCGCGGGCAAGTGTGGACAGGTTCATCGGATCACCACTTGAGAGACCGGGCGACCACTTGCACGTACGGCAGCGGTCAGAACGTGAGCGAAGTTGTCGCGGTCGAGGCTGCTCAGTGCGGATGTCGGGAACGCTCCGCCGGTACCCAGCGCGGCGGCTATCTGCAGGACGTCGGCCTCACTCGTGGAGCAGGCCAGGAGGCCACAGCCCAGTGCGGCTACGGCCTGGTCCCACATCACCCAGGCGAGCGCTTCATCGCAGACGTCCGGGTCGTCGTCCCGGTCGATGAATCGAGAGCGGAAGTCGGCGCGTGTCAGCCAGAACCCGTGAACGATCAGCAGCTCGACGGCCGCGAGCTCAGCGCAGGTGCCTTGTGCGTAGCGACGGAGTCTCCTGGCCAACTGGTTGACGGCTGGTCGCTGCGAGCGTCGATGAGGGTGCGTCATGCCGAGGCTCCTTCGGTGGTGTGCGCGGTGATGGGCCGGTCCAGATCAGCGGGTGGAGCGGGCCTCTCGTAGCCGGGCGAGAACGTGTCCGAAAGCACGCGGACACAGGCGTCGGCGTCCAGGGCTTCGGCAGTGACGCCGAAACCGGTCAGAGCTCGGACGGTTTCGGCCGCTCGGCGGGCGACGATGGCTGCGCCTGCCTGACGTGCCCGGCCTCGCCGTCCCGAGCCCGGGACAGGCTGGTCGCGCACGACGATGAGCACCTCCCGCATCAGCAACGTGCGTGAGTCGCCGAGCTCATGGAGGAGATAGGCGGCGTGGTCCTCGGCCGCCTGTTGCAAGGACGGGTGCGGAAGATCGGGTGCTGCTTCCGCCACCCGCGAGGCGAGGTCGGACAGATCGACAGGACGCGCCCGGATCAGAATCTGCACCGGGGCCTCAAGCGAGTTGAGCCACCGGCCGAAGAACCCCACCAGCGCGGCCTGCTCAGCGGACGTCCGCAAGCCGAACGAGATCGTTCCTGCCCGGACGAGCGCAGCCGTCCCCTCGCCGTCCAAGTCCATGACGCCGTCTTGGCGGACGGCACGAACCGGGAACCGCAGGGAACCCGGCAGCCGTCCTCGGACCTTGCACCAGGCCGGGGCCTCGGGAATCGCTTCGGAGGCTGCGACGAGCGTGCGCCGCCGGCGTAGGTGCTCCAGGCCGGCGAGGGCGAACCGGTCCAGGCCCATGCCGTCACGGCGGCCGAGCGCCATCGAGCATCCGACCGTCACCAGCGGGAAGCACAGCCCCGCCGTAACAGCGACCGGCAGCAACGGGGAGACCGTGATGACCACCGACGTTGTGATCAGGGCGGTCGCGCCGAGGATGATGAGTTGACGCGTGGTGAGCCCGTACATGATCTTGTCTGGCTGTTCCACGTCGGCCGGGATTCGCGCAGACAGCGGCTCGTGATCATCGTTCAACGGTTCCCCCTGCCGTGGCGTCGGCGTCGAGGCGGATCGAGCCGCACGAACCTGGGTGGAGCTGGACGGTGTGGACGTTCGGCACGCCTGTAGGAACGGGGCGGCGGCTGCACCGGTATGCGCGGGTGCGGCCGGGCCGGGCCACCTGCACCCGTCCGGCCGGGTACGGGCGGGACGTGCGGGCGGTGCGGCGCGCCCCTGGGTGCGGCGCCGTGTCCGGGCCTGTGATGCGTTCGTGTGCTGCCGTGTGCGCCGCTGTGCGTGCCGCTGCGGGTCGCGTTCGCGGGGCCCGGGCGGTGACGGTGGCGCCGGTCAGGGCCACGCGGTTCACGGCATTGGGGGCCGTGGCCGGGCCCGCGATTCGGGCGCGGTCCTGGGTCGCTGTGCGGGCCACCGGACGGCCCACCACGTGGCCGGTCAGGGCCACCGCGCCAGCGGGGTCCACCGCCGGGACCAGGCCGGGTACGTCCGGCGGCAGCGGTTGCGGCGCGTGCCCCACGGGCGCCCCGCATCGCTTTCCCGGCGACGCCCAGCGCCGCGCCGACGCCTTTATAGACCAGGAAGGTGCGCACGAGCTGGGAGAGCACGCGCGGCTGCGCGGGCTGCCAGACGGTACGCGCGACCCAGCGAGGGATGCAGATCAGGATGTACAACAGTGCGATCACCAGCAGCAGATCGACCAGCTCGGCCTGCTCGGTCGGGACGCCGTAGAAGGTGTGGTTGTTGTCGTTGTGCTGAGACAGCAGCAGTCGCAGCGCGGTGATGAACACGAACGACTGGCAGACCTGGATCGCCAGGGCTCCGGTGATTCCACGCCACCACAGGCGGGCGAGGCCATCGGTGAGCGGCAGCGCGTGGAACATGAGCGCGAGCGGCGCGATGCCGACCAGGACCATGATGATCGCCAGCCGCATCACGTAGATGAAGGCCAGGATGCACGCAAGGACGACGACCACCAGCGTGACGATCACAAAGAAGATCCCCGCGGTGTTGATCGACGCCTCGATGCCCTCGGCGAAGATTCGTCCAGCCTGGTCAGGGTCGATCTGTTCAGCCCCGTTCATGAAGATCGAGCGGGCGAGGCCGTTGGCGAGCTGTATGCCGTAACCGATCACGACGAGGCTGGTGTTCATCGCGATGAACGCGGCCACCAGGCGCACGATCGTCTGGCCCGGCGCGGCCATCCCGGAGAAGGTCTGACCGGCGAGCAGCAGCACGCCGGCGAGCATCACCAGGAGCACGAAACTGGTGTTGGCGATCGTGCGGGAAGTGCCCCAGATCTGCTCGGCCTGGTTCATGGCGGGCGACCCGATCTCAGGTGTCGCGAGCTGGGTATCGGCGAGGAACCCCAGCACCGGTTTGAGAGAGCTTTTGGCCAGCGAACGGAACCAACCGGTGATCGCCTGCTTGGTGTGGCAGCTCACGTCCACCCAGCCGCAGTCGTCCTCCTCCTGGTCACCGGATGAGCCGTCGTCCGCCGGGTCTACCGGGACGATGGCGGAGACCGTGCTCGCGTGCTGGAGCGGCACGGAGGTGTCGGTGGTGGGGTGCAAGACCAGGCTCAACGCTGAGGCCCCCGCCAGAAGCGAGGCAATGACCAGAGTGCGTCCCCGACGAGTTCCGCGGATCCCGGCCCGCACGATCAGGACCCGACGACGTACTTGAGAATCTGCACTAGGGCGGGGGCGAGCGCGGCGATGCCGTAACCGATGGCGGCATTGCGCAGCGTGCGCTTACCCGCCTCCGCCTCGCTCGGGTCGCCGCCGGCCAGCAGGTACCGGACTCCGCCGATCGTGGCGAACAGCGTGGCCAACGCCACCAGCAGGCCGACGATGACATTTCGAAGGTTGTTGATGACCTGCTGAAGGCGACCATTGCCTGCCGGGGCGGAAAGCAGGTGCGCCTCGGCCGCTGAAGCCAGCGTCGCGGCGATCACCAGGCCGCACACCAAGACGCCCGCGCACCACAGCAGAACGGCGGCAGCGAGGCGTCCTCGGCCTACCTCAGGTCGGCGGGCCGGAAGAAGAACGAACAACGGACGGATGCTCAAGGGGCAGCCCTCCAGGCGTGGAACGACGCAGCGAACGAGATGAGCAGCGGTGGCTGTCCGGTGGAAGGTGACGAACCACGGGTGAAGACGGGCCGGGCCTTGCGGGCGTCCTCCTTCGGCAAGGGCACTCGGCGGATGTCGGACGGATGGGGACCGGGTGAACATCCGGCCCGGACCCGTCTTCGACCCAGGTTGCTTTCACCTAGTAACCGGACGGCTCACATCCCGGCCTTGGACATCAGTGAGGCGATGTCGTCGCGCAGACCCCCGTCGCGCATCGCTGCGACCAAGCGCTTCTCGGCGCGGCTACGACGCTTCATCAACGCCGCATAGGTCACGCCGAACTTCTCGGCGAGGCTGGCCGGGGCAATGCCCTCCAGCCTCGTCATTGCGATGATCTCGGCGTCGTCCGTCGTAAGGACTTTCTGCCGGACGGCCGAGCTCAGAAGCAGATCTACATGGCCGTCGGATGGGGCCGCCGCGGGATTGATCTCCGCGAGCGTGGAGGGGGCCACCGGGACAACCTGCGGGCGCCAGCGGTAGGCGCGCTCGACGGCCTTGGCCGATCGCCAGACCAGTCGCTGCGCGATCCGGGGTTCCTCCAGGTCGACCCGGTGCAGCGCCTCGTGGAACGCCGACAGCAGATCACCGGCTACGCGCGACGTACCGGCTCCCGGCTCATGGTCCAGCCCGCGCAACCGATCGCGAACGATCGCCTTCAGGCCAGGCAGTGCGATCCCAACGCATCCCATGACCCAGGACGGCCCCTTGCGGCGAGCGCGCTGGACCAGCTCCCTCCACGCGGCGTCGCGCGCACTCTGCCGGGTGGACGGGTGAAGCAGGATCGCCCGGAGTTCGTCCAGCGCGATCGCACGAGCGGGGAGCCCGTGTCCGAGAGCCGAGCCGTCCACCGTCAGCGGCGCCGGTCCCCGGGTCAACAGATCGAACGTCCTCTCTGCGACGTCCAGCACGTGTCCCTTCTGGATGCCAGTGCTGCGGGTGGGCCGGTCAGAGCGGTCGGCCGGACGGGCAGTGATGGTGGCGGTCATGAGAACCCCCGAGAGGTCGGTGGTGAATCGGACACCGACATCTCGACAGAGGCCATATGCAGATCATGGGCAGCTGCTCGGCAACCGCCCGCGTCCAGGACCTGTTCATGATCTGCACATACTCGCCGTGACCAGGAAAATGCAGTTCCGCTGCTCGTGTGTACACGTCGTCAGCCCTCAGAGGCCAAGCGCGAACATGTGTCTAGATCGCCGCTGACCAGCATGGACACCGTGCGCGCGAGGACGTCCGCCAAGAAGGATCAAAGTCTTGATCCCGGGCTTCGGTGGCCCCCGTCCAAGGAAGGCCACCGAAGCTTCGTAGGGAACTGGCTGGTTAGTCGCCGATGAGGTTACTGAGAAGAGTGATGACGCCCAAAGCGATCCCGATGGGGACAGCCGCCTCTGGTTGCTGCCAGGCCAGTAAGGCCGCCCCGCCCGCACTGATCAAGATCACGTAGGTCCGAGTTGAGATGTGAGGCGACTTCTGAGGTGGTGGCTCCTGATGTGGTGTTCGAGGTCTTTCTGCGGCCAACCCTTGCTTCCGCCGTGAACCCATATCGCTGCTACTCCGTCCTGGTCGAGCCAAACATTCGGGGGTGTATGGGCGGCCCCCTCGCAGGAGGCCTACTTCTTTCTTCGTCCTCTCTCGCCTCTATAGCGGGTGCAACCTGTCAAGTTGTAACCTAGCAGACTGCTACATGGCATACAACATGCGAGAAGTTTTGAGTGAAGGAAAACTCAGGATCGCCAGATGACGGTTGAAGGCAAGTTGAGCTGTCGAGAACAACGGACGCCTTCGGCTGTGGAACTGCCAACAAGCTCGGGGAGGGTATTCGGCCTGGTGGGATAGCGTTCCAGCGCGGTCGCTGGTAGTTGCTAGAGGAAGCGTGACCCCGTGCGGCAGTCCAAAATCAGGAAAGCTGTGGTCACTTACTTGGTGAGACAGGGGGCCGGGCGACCATCACGGGTCACCCGACATGACCAGCACCAACAAGCCGAGCCCGACGCCCGCCGGCAGCGCGCGGCAACTCCTGCCGCTTACTGTCTGGCTCTGCCCCGACGACACCAGCGACCGTTCCGTTCAGGACGCCCAGCCCTGCCACGGTCCTGCCCATCGGGCATCACGAACTCAGACCTGTGAACGGCACCTTGGCTGGATCAGTCCGGGACTCGCGCGCCACCTCGTCGTGACCACCACCGGTGAGCACGATGTGATCGCCGAGGCGTTCACCACCAACTCCGCCACTCTGCGCACGGCGGCTGAACTCGATCGGCGGGCTGTCGCGTGCGTGCCGCACTTCCCGCTTGCTCAGCAGATCGGCACACAGTTGCGTGCGAGCCTGCCGCACGAACACCTTCGCCGAGTCGCGATGCGGCCCTGTCGCGCCGACCAGATGCACCGCGGCCTCGCCGACCACTCCGGAAAGGTCGCGCTGGTGATCGCGGCTCCGCCCACGGTCGGAAACCGTGCTGCTGAACCTAAGCCGAGGCGAGCGCGAGGAGCGTGCCCGGCCTGCTTGTCGGATGTCCTGACGGACAGCGCCCTTCGCTCCGCTTCGTTTCTATCGGCTGCTTACCGAATCCTCCGGCCAGGAGGGCACCTGGCGGTCGTGACCACTGCCAGGCACCACCAAGGCCACCTCATCGACCCCGCTCCAGCGATCATCCGCGAGGCACGCAAGGCCGGGTTCCGCTACAGCCAGCACATCATCGCCGTCCGTGTCCCCGTTGAAGGCGACACCTTGCTCGTCCAGGTCAGCCCCGGCAGCCTCGGTCAACTCCGCGACATCCGCTCCCGTGCCCTGCCACCGGCGGCGCGCGTCCACGCCGACGTCTGCCTGCTCACGCGACCGGGCAACAGCGATCGGGAAAGCAGCCGATGAACACGAACATCCGTACAGCGGACGCGCTCGCGTCCGTGCTGCTCACCGGTCAGCAGCCCTCACGCATCCAGCGCAAAGGCCGCTACACATCCGAGTCGATGGCCCATCCCGCCAAGATGTTGCCCGCGATCGCAGCCCAGGTCATCGCCACCTACACCGAGCCTGGTGACCTAGTGATCGACCCCATGTGCGGCATCGGGACCACCTTGGTCGAAGCCGTTCACCAGGGACGGGACGCCATTGGAATGGAGTACGAGGCGCACTTCGCCCAGATGACCGCCGGCAACCTCTGCCAGGCTCGCTCCCAAGGAGCCACCGGCACCGGCCAAGTCGTTCACGGTGACGCCCGCAACATCGCCACCGCGCTCGCCGACCTCAGCGGGACAGTCGCTCTCGTGCTGACCTCTCCGCCTTACGGGGCCGCCACCCACGGACAGGTCTGTACCGGCAGGGACAACGGCGGCGGAAGAATCGACAAGTCACACCACCGCTACTCCACCGACCGGCGCAACCTCGCCCATCGCCCGACCGCCGAACTCGTCATGAGCTTCGGGCAGATCCTCACCGGATGCACGGCCCTGCTCCGCCCCGGTGGGGTCGTGGCTGTCACCGTCCGCCCCTTCCGCGTGGCCGGCGAACTCGTCGACCTGCCTGGCGAGGTCATCAGTACTGCCGAAGCGCGCGGCCTGGTCTTGGTGGATAGGTTCGCCGCCCTGCTGTGCGGACTGCGCGACGGACAGATCGTCACCCGCGCCTCGTTCTTTCAGATGATCGAGGCCCGCCGCCTCCGTGAAGACGGCATCCCCGCTATGGCCACCGCCCACGAGGACCTGCTGCTGTTCCAGCCAGGACCGGCACTGAGAGCGGGAGGCGACCGGTGAAGCGTCGTTGCGATTCCGGGGTGGAGGGCGGCTGCTCGCTATCCATCTGCTCGCCGTTCAGCTCCCCAGGCTTGACGGGGCTTGACCTTGGCCAACGAGGTCGGGCTGGATCGACCGGCCGATTCCGGTTCGGCAGCGCCACTGGAACGGGCGGGGCGGTCGCTCGATGAGTGCCCCGGACAAGACCAGACGACAGATCCGGGTCTCGGTGCCGGACGAGCCGCCAAGGCTCTCGCCGGACGCAGCTCGCATCCTGCTGCGGATCGTGCTCACCGCACGCTCCCGACCGGACCCGGAATCCGAGCAGGTACAGGAGAAGAACGAATGACGCTCACGAGTACGCCTTCGCCGCACGGGGCCGAGCAGCACCATGACTTGAGGTTCGCTTTTTACGGGCGAGTCTCGACCGAGGACAACCAGGACCCTGCAGCCTCACGTGCCTGGCAACTCCGCCGGGCGACCGCGCTCGTCGAGCCCAAGAGTGGGATGATCGTCGCCGAGTACTTCGACATAGACAAATCCCGTTCGATCCCGTGGGCCCGGCGTCCGCAAGCCTCAGCGCTGATCGAGGCGCTGAAGAGCCCCGCTCGGGACTTCGATGCGGTCGTGGTAGGGGAGCCGCACCGTGCCTTCTACGGCAACCAGTACTCGTTGACGTTCCCGCTGTTCGAGCACTTCCGGGTGCCGCTGTGGGTGCCCGAGGTCGGCGGCGCGATCGATCCGGCGAATGAAGCCCACGACATGATCATGGGTGTCTTCGGTGGCCTGTCCAAGGGCGAGCGCAACCGGATCAAGATCCGCGTCCGTTCGGCCATGGCCGCGATCACCGCGACCGAGGGCCGCTACCTCGGCGGACGCCCGCCCTACGGTTACGAGTTGATCGACGCCGGACCTCATCCCAACCCGGCCAAGGCGGCGGACGGCAAGCGCCTTCGCCGCCTGGTCCCGCATCCGGCCTACTCGCTGGTGGTGAAGTGGATCTTCGCCCAGTTCATCGGCGGGCGCGGCATCTTCGACATCGCCGAGGAACTCACCCGCGAAGGCGTACCGTCCCCGTCGGCAGCCGATCCGGACCGCAACCAGCATCGGGTCCAGGTGGCCTGGTCGAAGTCGGCTGTGCGAGTCATCATCACCAATCCGCGCTATACAGGCCGTCAGGTCTGGAACAAGCAGCGCAAGGACGAGGTCCTCCTCGACGTCGACGATGTCGCACTCGGCCACACCACCAGGCTGCGCTGGAACGACCGCGACCAGTGGGTCTGGTCTGAGCAGCAGGCCCACGAGCCGCTCATCTCGGTCGAGGATTTCGAACGCGCCCAGGTCATCCTCGCCTCACGCGGACGTGGCCCTGCGACGCACAAGCCGCACCGGACCCGACGTCCCTACGCGTTCCGGGGGTGCCTGCACTGTGGGTACTGCGAACGGAAGATGCAGGGCAACTGGAACAACGACCAGGCCTACTACCGGTGCCGGTTCCCGGCCGAGTACGCGCTCGCCAACAAGGTCGTCCACCCCAAGGTCGTCTACCTGCGCGAGGCCGAGATCATCGAGGACATCGACACCTGGCTCGTCACGGCGTTCTCACCGACCCGCATCAAGGCCACGATCGAGGCGATGACCGCGCAGGCCAGTGTCACGGAGAACACGGCCGCCACCCAGCTCCGCAAGCAGCTCGCCACATGTGACCAGCGCCTCAATCAGTACCGCGCCGCGCTCAACGCGGGCGCCGACGCCGTGCAGGTCGCGAAATGGATCAACGAGACCGAGCAGGAACGCGCTCGGCTGGAGGGTGAGCTGCGCGCCGTCCCCGCAGACCAGGCGGTCACCAGCGACGCGCTGGCGGAGTTGCTGCACCAGACCGGCGAACTCGCCCACGCGGTCGTCCACGCCTGCCCGGACGACAAGGCCGACCTGTACGCGAAGCTCGGGCTGAGGATGACGTATTACCCGCAGAAACAACTAGTGGAAGCCTGGGTGACCCCGGCTTCCACATGTGCAAAAGGTTTGTGTCCGAGGGGCGACACGCCCCGACAGCACATGGCCCGCCCATTCATCGTTCGTCGCGCCCCACCGTATTCCGGTTGGTGCATAGTCTTCGGCTGAACGGCCGGATTGATGCGGACCCCCACGCAGATGCGGTGTTCACCTGCCGGGCTAACCAAAGTGCCCATAACGAAATCGTGTTGTAGTCGCCGCCCGATGGTGCGGCGCGTCTTCAATGGGTTTCATGGATATCGGCGAGATCTGGGCATACAGGGACGGCGGCGACACCCGTGGCGGGAGGTTGGTGCGTGTGGAGATCGTGTACCTTGATCATCCGCGGCGTCCGGGTTGTGTGCACGTCCGGTTGCTCGATGGTCAGGATGCCGGCGTGCAGGAGTGGGCCTCACCTGACCGGTTGCCCGTGACTTGGGCCGAGGTGGAGAGGGTGCGGCGTGATGACGAGCGCCTGGAAGCCGCGATCAAGAATTCGGAGCATGCCCATGGAACCGCGGCTCTTGAGGCGGCGAAACACGTGTTCAACGCGGTCAAGGCGACCGGCTTGTTCCGCTTTCGGACGACCAAACCGGGGGCGGGTGTTCTCGAAGTAGCCGAGCCGGCCAAGGCAGCTGAATGGCTGGGGTGGGACGAGGCGGAACTGGACGATAGCGTGGACGGCTTCAGGGACAGGCACGGCACCTACATCGCGGCTTGGCCCATGACGATGCAGATTGCTGCGCGGATCGCGGTCCGGCGGCCTGATGATGTGTTGGGGGCTGTGCTCCACAGGGTGGCGGAGGTGCGGGACGAGCACGAGAACGCAACGTACGGCAGGCTCCGTACCTCGCGGAAGCTCGAACGCTGGGAGGCCGTCGCCCGGGTCCTGCACGAATGGTGCGGTCAGGAAGCCGCCGACCGCTACGACGAACTGGAGGCGCTGCGAGCCGAGGTCGAACGGCTGGGTGCAGTGGTGGAAGCTGCCGTCACTGCGCTGCGGCGGAAGGGACATCACGCTATCGCCGCCACCATTGCGCGCGACCTGGGCGTCCGTATCTCCAGCCCTCCCGGTACAGGTCGCTGACGGACTGCTGCGTTCCTGAGTGGGGGCGGCGGTATTCCTGGTACGGCCCGTCTGGGCTCCAGTCTCCGAGGTAGGGGCGTAGATCGTCGGGTTGTGGCTCGAACTCGAACTGTGAGCCAGCCAGGCGAGGGAGGTTCTCGACCGGGTCCAGCCGATCGGCGAGCGCACGCGCCCAGCCGAGCCAGGATCGGATCTGGGCCGCCTCCGCAAGGTTCGCGTGTCCGGAGTTCGCGGTGTCCAACGCATCGCACAGTTCGCGGATCTCCCGGGCTGAGTTCCAGCCTTCCCGGAGCGCTGTGAGGACCTGCCGCCGGTGTTCTTCGGTTGCTCGTTCCGTTGCCCGTGTCATCGCGGTATGCCAGCGGGCTTCGGTCTCTGCTTCTTCCCTGTCCAGTTCCGCGATGAATTCCGCGTGTTCTCGTTCGGCTTGCTGCCGGCGGTGCTCTGCGTCCTTTGCGGCTTCCTCTGCCTTCTTGATGACGTCCGGCAATCGGGCTTCGAGACCTTCCTTTTCGTTGTCCGTCCATGTTTCGGTCTTGCCGCGTCTAAAGGTTAAAGCGAGCTGTAGTCGGCCGGTTGGATTCGATATGACCTCGGGTTCGATCCGCTGCCAGGAATATAGTCGGCGTTGCTGCTTGCCCGGCGCATCAGGCACCAGCTCCGTTTCCTCGTGTTCTTCGCTGAGTGCCACGTCGAAACGGTTCTCGCTGTCAATTTGCAGGAACAGGCCACGGGGCTTGCGTTTCCGTGACAGAGCGAGGCAATGGCCGCGCTGTTCGGCCTCGTTGGCCAGGGACTGGACGATCCGCAGCGCCCGTGGCCGTTCACCTTCGGAGACTTGGAGTATTTCGGGATTAGCCGCGATCATCCCGGCCAGGCCAGCGGGGCTGCTGATCAGATCGCGGGCGCCGAGTCGGATCCGGTTCCATTCGGTCTGAGCTTCCGGGCTCCCGTCCGAGAGCCGGACGATCAGGTCACCGCTCGATCGCCCGGTGTGGAGCAACTCGAACCCATTCGGAACCAGGCCGCCCTGTTTGATCGCGTGTATGGCCTTCCGGTAGGCGGCGCGGGTCCGTTCGTCTGGCCGAAGCACGCGGACGGTGCCCTCCTCGCGCAGCCGCTGAGCGAGTGCGTCGGCGGTGATGATCGGCTGCTTGGCGGGTGACCGCGGCGTGTCGGCTGTTTCCGAAAACCGTCCGTGCTCTAGGTAGTGGCGGCCCGCTTCGGTGATCTCGGCCCGCCAGGTGCCGTCTTCGATCGGCGTGGTCACCAGGCCGCGTCGCCGTAGGGCGTATACGGTTTGTGCAAGGTCGTGGTCTCGGCGGGTCACTGGGTCGGCACTGGCGTCGATACGCCGCAGAACATCCAGTTGTCGATCGTTGAGCTTTGTCCAGCGCTGCATCTCGGTAGACCAGTCTATGAAGGGCGTTCTCCGCGACGAGTTCGCGCACGGCTGCGTAGCGGGGCATCTGCAGTGCCTCGAACAGCGCACCGAGAGCCGTTGCGCGCTGATGATGTTCGGCCAGGCCGCCCGAACACTTGACCGGAAGCTGATCCACAGCCAGTTGCTGCAGCCCGTACAGCGCTGCTCTCCGCCACGGCGACCCTAGAGCCCGACAGCGGCGGCCGCCATGCGTTTCTCGAGCATTTGGTCGAACCTGTCGAGCGTTCGGTCGGCTGCGTGATCGGGCTCAGGCTGGTCTCGTACACAGCTCTGGCGGATAGGGCTGCCGCCAACGATAACCGTCTGGGGGGACGAGTTCTCTGAGGTGATCGCCGGTGTGGGGCACCATGCTCTTGAAGCAACGGGCTGGCGCCGCGCGCGGGTTGGTGCGCGCCAGGTACTCAAGTGCGTCACGTCCGGTGAGGTTGGCGTATCCGCGCTGGCCGCGGCCGTGGAACACATAGGCGGGCCTGCCCCATTTCCCAGCCCCTGCGGCTCTGCGGCGCGAGACGGTGACGATGAGCCGGCCGGCCTTACGCCAGTTCGGCGCCTGCCAGGCGTCCAGCCAGACCCGCCGCCCGTTGGAGATCCATCTGACGTCCCACTCGTACAGGCTGAGAAGGCGGGCATCGGCGTCGAGAGTCGAGGGCCCTGCGGGACGAGTATCGATCAGTTGCTCGTGGTTGCCGGTATGCCGGGTGTTCCGGATGTGGTCGCACTCGATCAGCCGGGCGCGCAGGTGAGCGAGGAAGGTCAGTTTCGGTATCCACTCATCGATAGAGGGTTCGTGCCGGGCATGGATCAGGTGCCGGTCGGGCACGGCGAAGGCGGTGTCCAGGTGGTGGGGGCCGAGTTTGATCCCGATCTGGGTGAAGGTCTCCTCTCCCAGATCGATAAGGGCATCTCGCCAGCGGGCGATGAGGGCGGGGTGCGCCAGCTCATCGAGGGTTTCGACGTGCTGGACATCGCGGGCGACCAGACTCCGGAACCGACGGTCGTCGAGATCGAGGAGCCTTCGGATGTCTGGTGTGAGCGGAGTGTCGGGAGCGGAACGGACATCTGCCGGTCGTGCGGTCACGATCCGGTGAGCTTCCAGACGGCGCTGCCGGATGCAGGCCACTCGGCGGTCGGCGGAGAGCGTGTCGGGGTCTTCCATCCCGCGTTCGATGATCTTGTTCCACCAGGAGCGCTGGTGAGCGCCCTCCTGGATCACCAGGGTCTGTTCCCACTTGTGGCAGACCTGCGGTGACCAGAGCCATTGTGTGACGGCGGCGGGGACGCGGTTGAGTGTCGCTTCGGCGACCGCCAGGAGGCTGAAGACCTGCTCGTCCTGGCCGCAAAGGGCATCGATCTGGCTGACCGTGATGTCGGGGTCGAGCGCGGCGACGGCGGCCGAAGTACTTAAAGCGGTCATGGTGTCCTTAGGCTGCGGCACTACAAGGCGCACGATGGTAATCGTGTGGGTAGGTGCGTGCGGGGAATTGGTCGTCAAAGGTCTGGTTCCCATCCTCCGTTGAGCAGGTCGATGACCGGCTGCAGGCATCGGTCGGCTGTGGTCTGGCCCACGGCCACGACCCGGTCAGGGACCCGGCGTCGAGGGCGGTCGGGAGGACGCGCGGGTCGGCTACGGATGGAGGGGATCAACCGGCTGACCTGGTTCGGCGGCGGCCTGGCCGACGTCGGCATCGAGGCCGGGACCGCATTGCGGGACGAGGCCGACAAGGCCCGGGCGCGGGCGCTGATGGATGGCGCGCATCCCGTCACCGGTGAGCAGTTCGTGCGGCCGAAGCGGGCCGCGCACCCGGCGTCGAAGCTGGTGGCCCGCCGCTGGCCGACGCGCTCGACAAGGCCGCCGCCGCCGACCGCGGTGTCCCGCTTACTGAGCTGGCCCGTACCGCATGGGCGGCCGCGCAGCTGGGACGGCTTGCGCGGATAGTCGACCGGGACGGTGAGGCGCTCCGGATCCCGGTCCGTGACGCCGAGCGCCTGGCCGCCGAACTCGCCGTCCCGGTCTGGCTGGAGGACCTCTCCGACACGGGCGTGCTGCAGGTCGCCCACGCGCGGCGAGGAGGTCTGGATCGGTGACCGCGGGCTCGACCTGACGACCGACTGGCATCGACAATAGAGATAATCAGGGATATTGTTCATCGTTCGCAAACATGCAGCCACCCTGGTGACGGTCTATCTCTGCTAGATAACCGCTCATGTCTCGATTCGAGAACGCATTCCCTTATTGGTCCATGGGTGTTTGGCCAACATTTTGCGCCCTGCTTCCAAGTCTGGGCATGGACACGCGGCGCGTCATCAAACAAAGCGCGCTGCCCCAATTAGCGTTGTGGGCATGAGAGAGAAGCCCATGCCGGAGGAGCTCCTAGCTGCAACCGCCCGCCTCGTCACCGAGACGGTCGACCGTCTCCAGGAAGTCCTCTCCTATAGTCAAACTACTTCCGATTTCGAGTGGCCGCGGATGCTGCTCTACCGGTTGACTGACGCGCAGGACACCATCGGTATGCTCGTGGGCCTCCACGCCGCGCACGTTTATCGCGCTGGCTACTCCCGGGAGTCGATTGGCAGATACACGCAGACGTACCAGCAGGTCGCTCGCACCGAGATTCCACAGAAGCAGGACTTCGATTACCTCGACGGCCTCACCGGTCAGCCTGCTAAAGAAGAACGATCTTCGCGATACATCGCCGGAAAAATCGCCCGTGATCATTTCGGTGATAGTGATTTCCATGAGGAGTGGACGATCGCTTGCATCCACGCACTTCAGGCGCTGCAATGTGACGAGCCCGAGGTGTTGGACCAGTTGCCTGCGAGTATTAGCATCAAAGCACAGCGCGTCTATGCGACGATGACGCCCGAGCGGTTGGAAACCGCACCCGCCTAAAGCTCCAGCATTGCTGTTGATGAGGAACTGGGTGCGACAAGGTCAGCCGACCCCGCCCCACGCTCCGATAGCTGGGCCTCAGACCACAATCCCGCAGGACGAGGACACCTACACCGCCACCATCGGTGTCATCTTGGCCGAGCTCAAATCAATCAATTAGATAGTGAGCTTCGATGTAGGCGACGGTGGAGTCGTACGGCTCCCCCACCGGTTTCAGCCTGTACCGGCGGAAGACGGCGGCCGTGGCGCGGCGGACGCCTCGGTTGCGGGCGTCGGCGTTGTCCCAGGAGCCGGCGAGGGTTCGGGTGACCACCTGGTCGATCTCCTCGGCCAGGTTCCTTTCGGTGACGGTGAGCCCGGGTGGTGCGTGGTCGTGAATGATCCGCGAAAGGACGCCCACGTGGTCGTCATCGAGTACGACCGCTTCGTCGGGGTGCTTTTCGGCGTCTACGATGGCGCGGGCGATCCGGAGCGCTTCGGACAGGAACTCCAGGGCATCCTGGGCGTTCTGAATGATCCGGTCCCGCAGTAGCCTGATCCGCTCCGCCAAGGCGGTGTACCGCGCCGACCCCGGTTCGACGCCTTCGTCGAGAGCGGCCTTGATGCGGTCCAGGATCTCCGCCGCGGACGGCGGCGTCTCATCCTCATTATCGCGCCCGCCGGGCTTGCGGCGGACCAGTCCCAGCAGTTCTTTGAGGATGGCGATGCCCTGTGCGTCCAGGATGAGGGGTTCCTCCTGCGCGGCGACCGCGGTGAAGGAGTGGACGTGGGCGTTGATGATGTCCAGCACCATCGGCCCCAGCTCGGCCAGCCGCTCCTTGCGCTCCTCGTCGGAGGACTTCTTGAACAGGGTTGTGTACACCGACCCGAACAGCGCGAAGCCGTCCCGGTACTTGGCGACCCGCTTGTCGGTGCTGATGAGCGGATACAGGCGTGCCAGGAGCCGGTAGTCCCTGCTGAACACCTCGGCGGCGCCGGGGTTGGCGTCCAGGAAGATGTTGATGGCGCGCACGGACTCGTATCCGTGGACGGTGAGGTCCAGGTCCTCGACGTCGGCGAAGAGGTCCTCGATGCGGGCGAAGACGGTGCGGAACTCGGCGACCAGCTCCGACAGGTCGGTGACGAACCCTCCGCCGCGGCCGGCCGCGCCCGGGGATGCGGGGTCGACGACGGCCCGCTGGACCTCTTCGGCCAGGCCGATGTAGTCCACGACCACCCCGGAGGTCTTGACGAACCCGGCAGGGGACACCCAGGTGCGGTTGGGTCGGGTGATCGTCTGGAAGAGGGTGTGGGCCTTCAGCGGCTTGTCCAGATAGAGGACGCCCTCGTTGGGGGCGTCGAACCCGGTCATGAGCTTGGCGGTGACGACCAGGAAGCACAGCGGGTCGTCGGGGGTGAGGAACCGCCGCTTCTGCTCCTCCTCCTCGGTCTCTGAGAGCCGGAACGGCCGCAGGGCGGGGTCTTCGTCCTTGGCGGTGGAGACCGAGATGTTCACCTCGGCGATGATCCGGTCATGCGTGCCGATCTCGGCGAGCGCCTGGGACGCCTCGAACCCGGCCAGCAGCTCGTTGAGCTTGTCGGTGTAGGCGACGGCCAATTCGCGGTTGTAGGTGACGACCTGGGCCTTGAGGCCGTTGCGGTAGGCGCCGGCCAGGTAGTGGTCCACGATGTCCTGGCAGACCGCGTGGATGCGCTCGGGATTGGCGAACACGCTGGTCAGGCGCCCGAACTTGCGGGACAGGGTCTCCCGGTCGGGGTCGTCGAGGTCGAACTCGTCGGCGAACTGGTCGAACTCGGCCTGCAACGCCTGATCATCCATCTCGAACGCGACCGGGTGTGGGTCCAGCATCACCGGGACGGTCGTCTCATCCTGCAGAGACCGTGAAACCGAGTACCGGTGCAGCACACGGTCCGGATCGCTCTCCTCGCCGAAGAGAGCGAAGGTGTCGGTGGCGAGATTGCGGACGGGGGTGCCGGTCATGCCGAAGAACTTCGCGCGCGGCAACGCCGCGCGCATCTGCCCGGCCAAGGAGCTGGATTGGGAGGACTGGGTTCGGTGCGCCTCGTCGACCATCACGATGATGTTGTCGCGGGTCGAGAGGTTCTTGCCGGCGTCGGCGAACTTGTGGACGGTTGTGGAGATGACGCCGCGCACGTCGTCGGCCAGCAGGGTCCGCAGCTCCTGGCTGGTGGCGGGCTGGTGGAAGTAGGCGTCGCCCATCGCGGAGGTGAACACCCCGGAGGTCTGCCGGACCAGGTGGGTCCGGTCCGACAGCAGGATGATCGTGGGTGACTCGGTGCGGGCGTCGGTGAGCAGCAGCGAGGCGGCGAACACCATCAGCAGCGTCTTCCCCGACCCCTGGTGGTGCCAGATCAGGCCCTTCGACCCGCCCGCCAGGACCCGCTGGTGGATCAGGTGCGCGGCCTCCATCTGCGGATAGCGGGGCAGATACTTCTTGTCCGCCCCGCCCCCGGAGGTGTCGAACAGAGCAAAGTTGGCGAGCATGTCCAGGATCGTCGCCGGGTTGAGCAGAAGTTCGACGGAGCGCTGCACGTCCGCCTGGCCGGACAGGTTCTCGTCGTCAGCGGTGGACCGAAACGGCTGCCACAGGTTCGTGGCCGCGCCGGCGGCACCGAACCGCAACTTCAGCCCGTCGGAGGCGACGGCGAAGACATTGGGGGTGAAGAACCACGGGTACTCGGTGGCGTACACGTCGTTGATCTCGCGGGCGGCGTCCACCCACGCGGACTTCGAGGTCGGGGACTTCACCTCGACCACCACCAGCGGCAGGCCGTTGACCCAGTACACCAGGTCGAACCGGCGGGAAGTCTTGCCCGGGACGGTGATGGTCACCTCGTCCGACACCACCAACGTGTTGGCGGCCGGATGCTCGAAGTCGATGACCTTCAAGGCATGCCACACGCCGTCGGCGTCCCGGAACTCCTTGAGCCCGCGCAGCAGGTGCAGCACCTGCTCGTTGGCCCGCACCAGCCCGCCTTCGACGGCGTTGACCATGGCGACGATCTCCTCGACCACCGCGTCCACGTCGAACCCGTCGATCACCTCAGGGTTGAGCCGGAGGATGGCGTCCCGCAACTGGCCGACGAGAACCGTCTGCGTCGTCTCACGCGGCAACGCCCTGCCCGCAGTGAAGGCCCAGCCCATCGGGAGAGACCACTGGATCATCAGGTTCTGAAACTCGTGCTCCCGAATGCCCTTCACCACGACTCACCCCTCCAGCGAAGCAGACTCGATGTCGACGGTGCGGTCCAGCAGCCCAGACAGCAGCCCTGCCCGGACTTCGCGGAGGCGGGTGGCCTCCGAGCGAGTCGCCTCCAAAGCAGACCCCATGGCGTCAAGTTCCACTGCCATTTCGCGTTGGCGGTCGAGCGACGGTAGACGCACTGCCATGCCCTTCGCCCGCTTGGCACTGATGTGCTTGATGTTGGTGCCACCCGCAACGTCGAGGAAGGCCCTGGACTCGTAGGCCCACATGCTCCAGTGGAAGACGAACTCGGGGATGCAGACCCCTTCCCGCGCCCGGAGACGGAGCAGGGTCATCTGGGTGCAGACAGGCCCTGGAAGCTCGTCTCGCCACATGGCGGGCATCCCGACCGCATTCGCACTTGCGCTGCCCTCCGACACCACGACGTCGCCGTAGCGGAGGCCGAACTTTTCGCGCTCCGCCGGATCGTAGTTCATCTCCAGCACGTCGGACAGGTCGAGCCTCCCGTAGCCGACGTTCGCGGAACGTAGGTAGGGCGTCATGTACGGGCCGGCCGCCCTGTCGGGAGTCCGACGCACGCCAGTGGAGAAGTCGAAGGCATACTCAGCTCTCACTGCTTCAACCGAACCATCGGTGATGAGGTCAGCACGTCGGCAACGCAGTACTGCTGCTAGTGCCTCAGCCTCGGCGTCGAGTGCGGTGATCTGGTCGTCAACCGCGTTGATGACCTCAACGATTCGCTTCTGCGTCGGCAGCGGTGGGAGTGGGATGTGATGTTCGAGGAACTGGCTTTCCTTCCACCTGTTCCGGCTGGCAGTCGTGCCAGTCGAGGCGGCCTCCACGTGGTCCCAAACCTGCTTCTGCTGAAAGTAGAGGTTCAGGTAGTCAGCCGAGATCCGTTCGGTGTTCGTGTCGAACAGCGGGAACTCGTTGGATACGAATGCGCCAGCGAACTCGGGCGGAACCAGCCCGAACGATCCCTTTCCTGCAAAGAGGCGGTTATAAATGAATTGCCCTGGTGTAACTCTGTAGACAGTCACGGCTTTAGACGTCTCGCGCGTGACGGTCTCGCGATGAAATGCCCCTTGGCCGTACCAGCGCACACCCAGAAGTCGGTACCCGACGCCGCTCTCGATCTTCTGGGCGTCCCGCCGCTGGGCGACTAGTTCGGCCAGCGCAAAATGGGGCCAGGCGTCACTCATCGAATCCCTCGATTCCGGCGGCTGCGAGGACTTCTAGCATGTGCTGCTCAGTTTTCTGGCGGACAGCCCGGGCAAGGTTGTAGGCCTCGATGAGGGTGCCGAGATCTTCCTGCTCGGCGGCGCATTGCTTGATGTACCGGCCAATATTGAGGTCGTACCCGTTCGCCACGATCTCCGTGGTGGGGACGAATCGTACTGCGAGTCCGCCGTCTGCGTCGGGGTCCACCGGGTTGTGGTCGGCGTCGAATTTCGAGTGGTAGGCCGTCACGACGTTGGCGATGTCGGCGCTGGTGAGGATGTTGCGATTCTTGGCCTTGACGAACCGGTTGGAGGCGTCGATGAACAGCACGCCGCCCTGCCGCTCTGGGGCCTTGGTGCCGGATGCCCGGAACACCAGGATCGCTGTGGGGATGGTGGTGTTGTAGAAGAGGTTGGCCGGCAGGCCGATGATCGCTTCGAGCAGGTCGTCGTCGATGACGCGCCGGCGGATGGCTGCTTCCTGACCGCTGCGGAAGAGGACGCCGTGCGGCAGGACGACGCCAGCGCGCCCCTTCCTCGGGTCCATGCTGGCGATCATGTGTTGCACGAACGCCCAGTCCGCCGTTGACTGTGGGGCGACCCCGCCGATGGCGCGCGGGTCCTCGGTCCAGGGCTTCCACTTCAGGCTGTAGGGCGGGTTGGCGACGATCACGTCGAACTGCGCGACCTTCCCGTCCGGCTTCTTAAAGCGCGGGTCTCTTAGGGTGTCGCCGACCTCGACCTTGAACTGGGTGAGGTTGTGCATGAAGAGGTTCATGCGGGCCACGCCCGCGGTGTCTGCTACAGCCTCCTGCCCGTACAGCTTGAGTGTGTAGCCGCGCCCGCCATGGGCCTTCAGGAGGTTCGCAGAGGCGATGAGCATGCCGCCCGACCCGCAGGTCGGGTCGTACACCGATTCGAAGCTCTGGGGGGCGACGACCTCGACAATCAACTCGACGACCTCGCGGGGGGTGAAGAACTGGCCGGCTCGGGTGCCGGATCCGTCGGAGAACCGCTTCAGCAGGTATTCGTAGGCCCCGCCGAGCACATCGTGGGACATGTTGCCTTCGTGCATCTTCGGCGTGCGGTCCATCGCCTGCATGACCGCCGCCAGCACTTCCCTCGGCAGCACCTCCTCGGATGTCCAGGTCATGGACCCGAACAGGCGGGAGAACTTGTCGGGGTTGGCCGTCTCGATCGCCTGCAGGGAAGCGCGGACACGCTTGCCGAGGCCGGGCTGGGTGACGGTGGCCAGGATGGACGACCAGGACGCACGGCGTTCTTGAGCGGTGCCGAGGGAGATACATGGGACCTCGAACGACTGGTAGTCGCGGTATTCGATCTCGTGGGCTTCCTCGGCGGACAGGTCATCCAGGCCCTCGTTGTCGGCCTGGAACTCCTGGTGATTGTGCTCCCAGGTGTCCGACAGGTACTTCCAGAACATCAGCGGGAAGACCACGGAGGAGTATTGCGCTTCGGGCATCGCCACGCGCAGCTCATCGGCTGCGTCCCACAACCGGTTCTCGATCTCCTGCTGCGTCACTGCCATCAGTCGGTGGTGTCCTTCTAGTCAGAGGGGTGACGGCCAGACGGCCGTAATGTTTCCACTGGTCACCCCATTTCGGACAGCCTCAGCATGGGCCGTGCGCGTCCTCAAAGGGGGAATCCACGTGGTGGGTCATGTTCCAGGTGGTCGACTCGTCAACGATAGTCGCCTTGTACGACGAAGTACGGGTAGTGCGTGCCCTCGGATGTCTCTGCTCGGGCCCGGCCGGCCTGGATGACACGTGCCCAGGTGGGGAAGCCAGGAAGGAACTCGAGGTTTGCTCATCACACCTCACCGGAGCGGGCGGTGCCGTCAACGTTGCGGACCGCCCGCGCGAAAGCGCACAAGTAATATCTGACTCTGCTCTGGACTTCCGCTCAGCCTGCGGCGACCGACACGTCCCGCAGTGGCCCGGAACGATGCACACGATCCCGGCAACGCCTAGGGATCCGGCCGCGAGTCTGCTCGTTGAGTAGCGCTTCGAAGCGCAGCCTGGAGAGCTACCGCAAGGACACGCGATTACAAGATCGATGTCGCAGAGTGCTGCAAGAGGCTGTCTCGCGACGTTTGTCAGAAAGCGTTGACGAAGCGGTGTTGAGTGACGTAGATCTCCTGTAGGTGCGGGTTGAGTGAGGGGGAGCGATGGCGACAGGTACAGCTGGTGGCCTGCTGGATAACCGAGACCGGCATGCGCAGTCGATCTTCAAGCATGCGATTCTCCGGCAGTACCTGCCGCGCTTCATCGCCATGCCTGGCAGCACGGCCACCGGAGGGAAGCTAGTGGTTCTTGACGGCTTCGCCGGGCGTGGCCGCTACCCCGACGGTACCCCCGCATCGGCCGAACTCATCCTCCGGGCGATTCGGTCTTTCAGTAACTCCAGGGACGTCTCGTCCGTTTTTGTTGAGAGAGAACAAGAAAACTACGTTGAACTCAAGGTCGTCGTCGACGAGTACGTCAAGCAAGGTCTTCGGGCTCGGTCCTGCCCGGGGAACGTCGAGGACCATCTTGACGTCGTGGTCCAGCAGGCTACCGGCTTGCCGCTCTTTCTCTTTTTGGACCCCTGCGGCGCTGGCCTGCCGTACGACCGGCTGCGGGACCTGCTATGTCGACCGAGGCAAGGCCGGCGTCCGCAGACGGAGGTCCTGCTCAACTTCAGCGCGCACCTTACGAGACGTGCGACCGGCGCGTTGAACAAGGGGATGATGGATGAGTCGATCATCCCTCGGATGGACACGACGTGTGGCGGTGCATGGTGGCGGGAGACAGCGTTGGGTACCTTGCATTCTCCCCAGGGCAAGACCTTCGAAGCAGCTGCTCACGCCGTAGCGCAGGAATACGCCGAGCGAATTGCCCGCGACACGTCCATGACGCCGGTGGTCATCCCGGTTAGCCGACGTCTGGGTCAACAGCCGATCTACCATCTGGTTTTCCTGACCCGGAGCCCGGTGGGCTTGTGGGAGTTTGCTGACGCCGTGGGGAGAGCACGCCGAGCTTTTCTGGAGCACCTAGGCACTCTCGACAGTGACAACCTGCCAGGGCAACAAGGACTGTTCGGGGAGGCCGAGGACAACGACATGGAGTGGCTGATCAAACAGGAGCAGGACGAGGCCGTCAAGATCATCACTACCAACCTGCGTGCTCTCACCCGTCGCTGCGGTGACGTCAAACTCGTTGAGCACACACGGGATTTGTTCGGTGAGGCGTACGGCTTCGCTATCGAGCCAGCCGTGACTCAGGCCGTCAGGAGCCTACGAGCCACTGGCGAACTCGTGCTCAAGACCAACGATAGGAAGCGCCGCAACCAAGTCTTTGGGCCTGCTACACCCTAGCGTGCAGCAGCCAGCGCTGGCATCTGGTCCCAGTGGCGGCCATCAAGCTCACGGCCAGCTGCCTTGGGGGTTCGTCCACCCCACTGTTTGAAGAAGAACGGCACCTTCGCGGCAAGGCAAGCATCTCGTATTTCCTCCGCCCAAGCCGGATCGAGCGGCCGGTGCCCCGGCCCCGATTCACCGCCTGCGATGACCCAGCCGATTCCGTCCAGGTTCAGCCTAGTTAGCGGGCCTATGAGCGGCTCGCAAGACAGGAAGCGCACGGCGGCCGGCACGGTTCGCAGATCATCGACGCGGGAAAGGGCGTCGGTGTTCTCGACGGAGACTCCGATCCAGAGGTTCTGTGGCCAGTCGAGCTGGCTGGCGATCTTGCGCAGCCGGGCTGATCGTTTGGTGAGCACCTGATACGTGTGCTGTGGAGTGTCCGCGATCACGCCGAACACCCGGCGGACGAAGTCCAGTGGTACCCGAGCATGAAACAAATCGGACATCGAGTTCACGAACACCACGCGAGGTGAGCGCCAAGCGTAGGGCTGCCGGAGCGAGTCAGGGTGCGTGGTGACTCCAAACCCCGGCCCCGATGTCCGGGGATCACCATCAGCCTGGTACTTCTCGACGCCCATCGCCTTCAGCCGCTTGGCCAGCGCCAACGCGTAACAGTTGTCGCAACCGTCGGAGATCTTGTCGCACCCGGTTGTGGGGTTCCACGTCACCTCTGTCCACTCGATGGCTGAACGTGTCGCCATGATCTCGATCTCCTCGCGTGTGGGGCCCAGGCTTCCTGGCTCCTACCCTGGCATAGTGATAAATTTATAGCGGTAATAATTTATCACCTGGATCGGAAAAATGGCAGGTATCCGGGGGCGTCGGAAGAGATCTGAGAGTCGCTACGCGGCAGAGGCCTCGCGGCTTGCCGCCAGACTTCGGCAGGCGCGTGAGCAGCATGATCTGACACAGGAGCAGTTGGCCGTGCGCGCTGGCGTGTGTGTATCGACCGTCCGGAAGATCGAGCGCTCAGAAGTGGTGGAGCCGGGTTATTTCACGATCGTGGCCATGGCGAGGGCTTTGGGGCTGTCGCTAGTGGACATCGAGAGCTGAAGGTTGGCTCCACGCGAGTTCCCAGCGCCCGCCCTCTTTTCGCGGGGCTGCGGCGACATGCTGCCCCGCTCATACGTCAGGAGGGCCCTGACATGATGCGGTCATCTGGGGACCGCTACAGGTCGCCGCGGTACCAGGCCTCGGTCTCGGAATCGATCTGCTCGATGTCGGGTGCTGGGATGCTGATGGAGCCGACCCAGGCCGCGATGAGTTCGGCGGCCTGGGCCACTGTGTCGTCATCGACGCGGCCATGGACGTGGAAGAACGTGATGAGTGCCCCGCCGGTGGGGTGGTCGGCGTCGCAGGACGGGCACAGGATGACCACGGTCGTACCGTGGATGCGGTGCCCGTCCTGCCGGTCGATGGGGTGGGGGACTCGCGCGGCCAACAGCCCCTCCGCGCCGCAGCGCGGACACGTAGGGGCTTGCGCGGAAGACACGATGTCGATCGGTCCTCCGCGTGGTGGCTCCTGGCCGCTCGGTGTCATTGATATTGGTGGATCGCGTTCGCGCCGAACAGGCTCTTGACGTCACCGAAGAACGCCGGGTCCGGCCGTACTTGGAAGAGCTCCAGGTTGTAGAGGGTGCCCCGACCGCCGTGGGTCATGCACGCCAGATGTACAGGGACGTCGCCCGGGTGCGCTTGGAGGATCCGCTTGAGCTCCCTGACGTTCTCTGAGTTGATCTTGGTGCTGGGGACGCTGATGACCACGGGCGGTTCGGTCCCGGTGACCGATGACACGTCGAGGATCTGCATTTCCTGGGCGTTGACCGAGACGCTCCCGTCGCGCTCGTTGATCCTTCCCAGGACGCTGATCACCACGTCCTCGGCCAGCGCCGCCGAGTACAGCTGGTAGGAGCTCGGGAAGAACAGCACCTCGATACTGCCGTCGAGGTCTTCGAGCTTAATGATCGCCCAGGCGTTCCCCTGCTTGGTGACCTTACGGGACAATCCGGAGATCAGCCCGGATAGACGGACCATGCCCTGGCGGCCGCCCTCGCTAACTTCGGCGGTGGTAGCGTCCCGGTTGCGTTCCAGGATCCGTTCTGCGCCGTCCAAGGGGTGGCTGGAGACGTACAGGCCGAGCATCTCCCGCTCGAAGGTGAGCAAGGTCGACTTCTCCCATTCGTCGCCCTGGGGGATCGTGACGGCCAGGGCTGGCGCGCCGCCGCCGTCGTCGTCCATCCCGCCGAACAGGGAGTCCTGCCCGTGCGAAGCGGCCTTCTTCTCGCTGATCACCGACTCGACGGCCTGCTCGTGGACCTGCATCAGCGCCCTGCGCTCGTGGCCGTGGGAGTCGAACGCGCCCGCCTTGATCAGCGATTCGATAGCGCGCTTGTTGCAGACCGGCATTGGGACCTTGCTGAGGAAGTCGGTGAAGTCGGTGTAGGCGCCCTTCTCCTTGCGGGCAGTGGTGATGCCTTCCACGACGTTGTCCCCGACGTTGCGGATGGCGTCCAACCCGAACCGGATGTCCTCGCCGACGGCGGCGAACCTGCCGACCGACTCGTTGACGTCCGGCGGCAGCACCTTCACCTTCATGCGGCGGCATTCACCGAGGTAGACCGCCATCTTGTCCTTGTTGTCGCCGACCGAGGTCAGCAGCGCCGCCATGTACTCGGCAGGGTAGTTGGCCTTGAGGTAGGCGGTCCAGTACGACACCATCCCGTACCCGGCGGTGTGGGACTTGTTGAACCCGTACTGGGAGAACGGGACCAGCACGTCCCAGACGGCTTGGGCGGCCTCGGCCGAGTAGCCCTTTTCGGCCATCCCTGCGGAGAAAATGGCCCATTGCTTGTCCATCTCCTCCTTCTTCTTCTTGCCCATCGCGCGGCGCAGGATGTCGGCGCCGCCGAGGGTGTAGCCGGCCAACTGCTGCGCGATCGCCATGACCTGCTCCTGGTACACCACCAGGTGGTAGGTGTTGCCCAAGATTGGTTCCAGTGCGTCCTTGAGCTCGGGATGGATTGGGGTGATTTCCTGTTGCCCGGCCTTGCGGAGCGCGTAGTTGGTGTGGGCGTTAGCGCCCATCGGACCCGGCCGCCCCAAGGCCAGGACGGCGGAGACGTCCTCGAACCGAGTCGGGGCCATCAGCTTGGTCAGGTCCCTCATCATGGACGAGTCGAGCTGGAACACCCCCAGCGTCCACCCGGCCTGCAGCAGCTTGTAGGTCTTGGAGTCATCCATCGGGATCTGGGTGAGGTTCACCTCGATGCCGCGGTTGGTTTTGACGTTATCGATCGCGTCGCCCAGGATCGTCAGGTTCCGCAGCCCCAGGAAGTCCATCTTCAGAGCGCCCAGCTCCTCGCAGGAGGGGCCGTCGAACCCGGTGATGCGTGCGCCATCGTCGGGCCGTTTTTGGATCGGCATGACGTTGATCAGCGGCTCGGACGACAGGATGACACCTGCGGCGTGCACGCCGGTGCCGCGTGTCAGACCCTCGATGCCGACAGCGGTGTCGATGACGCGTTTGACGTCCACGTCGTCGCTGTAGAGCTGCCGCAGTTCGGTGGCCTCACCGTACCGGGGGTGTTTGTCATCGAAGATCGCTGACAGGGGGATTTCCTTGCCGGCGGCGGCGGGCGGGAAAGCTTTGGTGATCTTGTCGCCGACGGCGAACGGTAGCCCGTGGATGCGGCAGCTGTCTTTCACCGCGGCCTTGGACTTGATGCTCATGTAGGTGATGATCAGCGAAACGTTGTCCTCGCCGTAGCGGTCGGTGACATAGCGGATCATCTGGTCGCGCTGCCGGTCGTCGAAGTCGAGGTCGACATCGGGCATGGAGACGCGTTCGGGGTTGAGGAACCGCTCGAAGATCAGTCCGTGCTCGATGGGGTCCAGGTCGGTGATGCCGGTGACGTAGGAGACCATGCTCCCGGTTGCCGACCCCCGGCCCGGGCCGAGCCAGATCCCGTTCTCGCGGGCGTAATTGCAGATGTCGGCCACGACCAGGAAGTAGCCGGGGAAGCCCATCTCATCGATCACTGACAGTTCGTAGTTGATGCGCTCCAGGACCTCGGCGGGAACCGGGTCGCCGTAGCGTTTCACCGCGCCGCGCGCGGCTTCCTTGCGCAGCCAGGTTGACTCGTTTTCCCCTTCGGGGATGGGGAACTTGGCGGACAGGTCCCGGCGTTCGAACACCGGGTCGTAGGGCTCGACCATCTCGGCCACGAGCAGGGTATTGCGGCACCCCTCCAGCCACGCGTCGGAGGAGTCGACCGCGCGCATCTCATCGGCGGTCTTGAGGTAGTAGCCCGACCCTCCAAACCGGAACCGGTTCGGCTCGGTGATCAGCGCCTGGGTGCCCACGCATAGCAATGCGTCGTGCGCCTCGGATTGGTCCTCAGTGACGTAGTGGGAGTCGTTGGTGACCAGGGGCGGCAGCGCCAGCTTCTTGCTGATCTCCAGTAGACCTTCACGCACCCGGCGTTCCAGTGGGAGCCCGTGGTCCATCAGCTCCAGGAAGTAGTTCTCTCGGCCGAAGATCTCCTGGTACTTTGCGGCTGCGGCCAGTGCCTCATCGAACTGGCCGAGCCGCAGCCGGGTCTGCACCGCACCCGACGGACAGCCAGTGGTGGCGATGATCCCCTTGCCGTACTGGGAGAACAGCTCGTCGTCCATCCGCGGCCACTTGCGGAAATGGCCTTCCAAGGAGGCCAGCGAGGACAGCCTGAACAGGTTCCGCAGACCATCGGCGTCGCGGGCCCACATCGTCTTGTGCAGGTAGGCGCCCGACGCCGAGACGTCACCGCCCTCGCCGGTCTGCTCGTTGGTCTTCTTCTGGTGCGGCTCGCCCCACAGGATCGGTTTCTTAACGTGGCGGGACTCGGGCGCCACGTAGGCCTCAATCCCCAAGATCGGCTTGATCCCGGCCTTGCCGGCGAGCTTGAAGAACTCGTACGCACCGAACATGTTGCCGTGGTCGCTCATCGCGACCGCGGGCATCCCGAGTTCTGCGGCTCTGGACACCAGCGGGCCGATCTTTGCCGCCCCGTCCAGCATGCTGTACTCGGTGTGAACGTGCAGGTGAGCGAACTGATCCGACAACGCTGAATGCCCTCTCGAGGTGGCCGCCAGGGGGCGGCGGCGCGTGGTGGAGACCGGTCCCCTGAGCCTACGGCGATCCCCGTGGCTCGTGTGACGGACGCGCCGCACCCGGCCAGCGCCGGCGGGAAGTGGGCTCCAGCGAGCCGGTGCTGCCGCACCGTACGCATCCTGGGAGCGGCTAGGCGCCGATGACCGACCGGAGCGCTGCCTCCATCATCAGCGGCCGGGACAGCCCCTCTACGGGCCCGCCGGCGCGAGCATCCTGGCAGGCTTCCAGGACCGCGGTGGGGTCGATGACGCCCAGGTCGCCCAAGATCGTCCCATTGCGAACCAGCTCGGTGAGGAGGGGGACGCCCCAGCGGCGCATGGCGGTCTCCATGACGGGGGCGAAGTTTTCCCGCAGCACCGGCCATACCGTCTGCTCGGACATGCCGCGCCGGGCCAGGTAGGTGCGCAGCAGCCGTTTGTGGCGACGCCATTGCAGGGGGAGCTGCTCGGTGAAACGCAGCAGGTCCGGGGTGGCCAGCGGCGACACCGGCCACAGCCCCTGCCGCATCGTCTGGGGCCAGCGCGGCTCCAGCCCCGCCAGGATCGAGTACATCAGCACGGGTGCTGGTACCGGGCCCCGGTCCAGGCGCTCGACCGCGTCTCGCCCGGCCGGCCCGAGCCATCCGGGCATGGGCCGGAGCGTACGCGGCTGCCCGAGTCGGCGCCGCTCGTCCGGCCTCAACCCCATCAGGTCGTCTCCCGCCGCGCCGGTGAAGACAGTCGTGACCCCGGCCTTGACCAACTGCTGCTGCATCACGATGGTCCCCTCGGCGGTGTTGCCGTCGCGGGGCGTGAACGGCACCCCGGCCCGACGCGCCCCGCCCGGCCGGAACGGGGCGTGCTCGGCGATTGGCACGACATGGTCGGCCCCCAGCTCCAGGACCTGGATCATGTCCGCGCGGCGGGACATCTGCTGCTCGCCGGGTTCTCCGGGCAGTCGCAGCACCCCTGTGCGGATGCTTTCGCGATGCCCGTGCCCGCGCAGGTCGGCCAGAGCAACCGCGACGGCCGCCGAGTCCATTCCGCCCGACAGCTCCACCGCCACGCTCCCGGACGTGGCTGCCGCCCACCGGCCGGTCACCTCGACCAGCATCCGCTCCCACACCTGGACCGGGTCCGCTCCGGGCCGCAGTTCACGCGGCAGCGCGTGCTCGGCGGGCGGCGGGTAGGTGATGGCCAGGCCGGTGCCGTCGAACCGGGCGGTCGCGCGTTCGGTGAGGGTCAGCACGTCCCGCAGCAGTGTCTGGGACGAGTACAGGGCGCGCATCACGCAGAACCGGGTGACGTCATCAAGGTTCAGCCGATCGGCCGACCAGAACGCCGACAGGTCCAGCAGGTCCCAGGAACCATGCAGGACACCGTCGGCGGCGGCGAGTTGGAGCGGCGCGGCGCTGACCGCTCCGCAGGTGACTTCCACACCGCCCTTGGTCTCGTTGTGCCTGGTCTCGATCAGGTCGATGATGGTGAAGCCGAGGGGCCAGCCTGCGGCCTCGGCGCGGTGGGCCTGGTACCGGTTGGGAGGCAGGCTCAGTGGGCCCGCGTCAACCCGCAGCGTGGGGAGGCTGTCCGGCCTGTCTTGGAGCCCGGTAGCGCGTTCACGTACCAGCAGGAATGCGCTACCGCCGTCTTGCCGGGTCACCATTTGGTGTTCCAGGGCCTCGTGTGGGAAGGGCTCGAACCACCCGCACGGGGCGGCCCACCGTTTCCCGTCGAACTCCCATCCGGCCGCCAAACCCGGGCTGGCGCCGGTCTTAGCGGCGGGGGCGGTGATTTGCAGCTTCAGCATCCTGACTCACTTCCTTCCGGCATGATGCGGCCCCCGGCCCGGGTCACGCGGCGATGTATCCGGGCCGGGGGCCGCTTGGTTCTGAACGGGTCAGTCCTCTTCGGTGTAGGTGTCGGAGTCGCCCGTCTCCTTGCTGTTGAGCGCCTCGGCCGACGGGACTTCCAGGGTCAGGTGACCGACGAACAGCTCGTCGGCCTCCTGCAGGGTTCTCGCCGACACTGTCGGCCTCGTGCTGGTCATTACGGTGTTCTCCTCTCCCCGGGCCGCGGACGGGCCCGGCGGTCTTCAGATCCGGGTGTTGCGGCGCATCTCACTCAAACGCAGCCGCACGGCGATGACCATGGGGGCGGTCTCACCGACCGGATAGATCACGGTGCTTGGCATGGAGGGCGGGGCTAGATGTCGACCGTCACGCTGATGCGTCTGTGGTCGGAGTCGGGGTGGTCGGGGTCGCGGAAGTCGTGGACGCGGTACGAGCCGGGCACGTAGGCGTCACGGAGCGGGTCGTTGAGGAGGATGCCGTCGATCGCCAGGCACTGGCGGCCGTTGGGGCGCTCGATTTGGGTGGGGGTGAAGTCTTGGGCGAGTTCGGCGGCGTGGTGGAAGCCGATACCGCCCTCCCGTTGCCGGGTGTCGGGGTTCCACCATCCGACCAGGGCGTCCAGGGCGCGGGTGTCGTAGATGTGCGGGCCTGCCTGGCGGGCCCCGCCTTGGAACTGGACGCGGTAGTTGATCGCGCGCGGGTTGTGCAGGCCGGGCTTGTTCATGTCGTCGGGCTCGAAGTGCGGGCCGCTCGGGACGGTGTTCCAATCGCCCAGCAGAGCGCATGGGATGGCCGGGTCGGCGAGCCGATCGAACCGCCGGTTGTCGGCGAGGCGGGTGTCGCCGGAGTAGATGTCGCCGTGCGTGGCGGCGATCCGGACGGGGTCGGTGCGGCAGGGAAGGGTGAACAGCATCAGGTTGCGGTTCCGGGAGGCGAAGTCGGGGAGCCGGTGGGAGTAGAACCGGCGGACCACGACCTTTTCCGGGTTGACGTAGATGACCGGGGCGAACATGCCCCATTCGCGGGGTAGCGAGCACGGGTAGGGGGAATAGGCCGGCCCGCCCGCCTCCCGCATCGCCGCGGCGGCCTCGTAGGCGCCCTCCATCCCGTTCAGTTCGTACCGGTCGCCCTCCCCGATCACGGCGATGTCGGGCCAGTCCCCATCGTGGAACATCCCGGTGACCTTGCTGTAGTCGTAGGGGCCGCCGTCGCCGGAGTAGGAGGAGAACCCGGCTTCGGTCCGGCCGCCGTGTTCGACGTTGATGTAGCTGAGCCGCAGTCCGGTCATCGTGCGGGCCCTTTCATATCGAGGTCTTCATCGGCCCTTCTGGGTGAAGGAAGAGGGCGGTGGGCGATGCGGTCGGCCAGGGCCGCGCGCAGTGTGATCGGTGGATGCGTCGGCGCGAGCACCGCCATGACGGCGCCGGTGAGTCGGGACAGGCCGGTGCGGGTGGGGCGGGCGGCGCGCAGCATCGTCCAGAAGGCGCGGGCGGCGTCGGGGCCGGTGGTGCGAGCGGCGATGTCGGCCGCGATTTCGTTGACCCAGCTCAGGAGCATGGTCGTTACCCACACGACTGGGGCGGCGACGACCAGGGTGTGCCAGGGGAGGATCAGGCCCATCCCCAGCCAGCCCGCCAGGATGACCACCTGCAGCACGCCGTAGATCAGCAGCCAGGGGCGGCGGACGTGGTTGACCTCGTGTGCCAGGACGTAGGCCAGCGCAGCAGGCTTGTCCAGGAGCCGGTCGCCGACCACGATGACCGGGTGCCGCCGGTTGGGCATAACCGCGGCGTTGACGCGCATGCGGGCGCAGTCACAGCCGGTGGTGTCCAGGGCGCAGGCATGCTCGGGCAGGTGTTCGGGGGAGTACAGGTGGACGCGGTCGGCGAAGGGCAACCGCCGGCGGACATGGTCCTGGGCGCGGGCCAGGGCAGCACGGACATCCGGGTGCAGACCGGAGGTGAGCTCCTGCTCGTAGGCGTCGGCGGTGGTCCAGTCCACGCCCCGCAGTGGGCTGGCGCGGAACGTCACGCAGACGGCAGAGACGGCCCAGCCGGCGATCAGGGCGGCCAGGGCGCCTGTAACCGTCGAGGCCCAGGCGGGGGACAGACCTGCTCGGGCCGCGGCGCCCAGGCCGATGCCGACGGCCAAAAGCAGGGCGGGGACGATCAGGATCCTGCGCTTGCTGGCTTTGTGACCGTCCTTGGCGACGTACTTGGCGTGCATCGCCTCAGCGAAGTCGCCCCGCAACGGCGAGTTCTTTGCTGGTGCGGTGAGGGAGGTGGTTTTCACTTCTCGTCTTTTCCTGTCGATTGCGTTGAGTCGGGGAAGGAGAGTTGGGTGTCCTCCCTGCCCCACGCCAGGGCGGGGAGGACGGTTGGAATGGAGGGGTTATGCCGCGGGCTCGTGGCGTTTGGACTGGGGGTTAAGAGCGGTCACGTGCGCGAACCGGACCGACCACTGCGGTCCGTGGTCGATACCGAGGGCGACCTCGGCCAGGCGCAGGAGTTGGATGTCGCCGGTTCCGGCGGGGGCGTAGATGCAGGCGGCATCGCGGTAGTACCGCTGCGTCTCCCGGTCGGTGCGCAGTCCGGCGGCTGCATGGATCTCCATCGCGGTGCGGGCCGAGTCCATCGCCGACTCGACGTTGCCGTACTTCGCGCTCATCAACTCGCCGTCACAGGGTTCGCCGTGGTCGAGCAGGTGCACGGCGTGGTAAGCGGCCACTCGCGCGGTGAGGAGCCGGTGCTGCATCAGCCCGAGTTTGTGCTTGATGGTGGGCAGGTCGGCCAGCGGAGCGCCGTAGCGGACCCGGGTGGTCACGAACTCGACGGTCGAGTCCACGATGCCCTGATGGATGCCGAGCGACACCGCGGTCAGGTTCGGCCGGCCGTACAGGACCGATGAGCTGTAGGCGACGTCGAGGCCGTCGCCTTCCTCCCCGAGCCGGTCGCAGATCGGGACTCGGACGTCCTCGAACACGATGTCGCCGAAGCTGAATCCGCGCAGGCCCAGAGCGGGCTGGTGCGGGATGAGCCGGACTCCGGGCAGGTCCGCCCTCACCAGGAACGCCGACAGGCTCTTGGAGGGCCGGGTGTCGGCGTCGCCGGTGCGGACGATGACGCCGTGTACGTGGCCGACATGGCTGTTGCCGACGTACTGTTTGCGGCCGTTGAGGATGTAGTGGTCGCCGACGCGGCGGGCGCTGGCCCGCATCCCCAGCACATGCCCGCCCGAGTCCTCCTCGGTGGTGGCGATGGTGGGAAGGCAGGCGCCGGCCGCGATCGGCGGCAGCCACCGATGCTTCTGCTCCTCGGTGCCGAAATGCAGGACCTTGGCGACGCCGAGCTGAGACGCCTGTGCGATCGCGGCGGCCGCGCCGCTCACGCGGGCCAGCTCCTCAATCATGATTGTCTTGGCGAGGTGCCCGGCGCCCATGCCGCCGTACTCGGCAGGGCTGGTCACCCCGATCCATCCCTGCTGGGCGATCAGGTCGGGAAGGACGTGGTCGACGAAGGCGGAGGATTCCATCTCAGCGACGCGGGGCGCGACCTCGGCGAGCGCGAAGGCGCGCACAGCCTTGCGCAGGTCCTGGTGGTCGTCGGTCTCGAACACGGACACCATCCCTTTCCACTTGGGCCCACTGCCGGACGGTCGGATCCGGCACATGTCATCGCCGGGGACCGGTATCAGCCGCTTGTGCCACCGGACCTGTGGCGGCCGCGAGTGTCGGCTCGCTGCGCGAGCACGTCCAGGAGTGCGTCACGGTGACGCTTGATCAGTGCGAGCGAGGTTTGCCCGGTGTCCCGGGGGAGTGGATCGGTGCCGATGACGCACACGGTGCCCAGCACGGTCCCGGTGGGTTCGTGGATGAGTGGCGCGCCGGCGTAGGTGCGGACCCCGAGCTTGTCGACCACCGGGTTGGAGGCGAAGTGCGGGTTGGCGCACACGTCCGCCAGAATCAGCGCCTTGGTGCGGTCGAGCATCTCGGGGCAGAACCCGTGATCGGGCCGCATGGTCCGGTCCACCGCCCGCATGCCCGGCGGGTTGTGCAGTCCGACGAATGTCTGTTCCTGTTCGGTGAACAGGTTCACCATCGCGTACAGGTTCTGGCCGTGTTCGCCGAGTTCGGCAGCGAAGGTGTCGGAGATCTGGGCGGCGAACCGGTCGAACTCGGCGTCCGGCTCGCCGAGGCCGTATTCGGCGAGCAGTTTCATGCGCTGCTCGGCTGCGTCGTGCCAGGTGGGCACGTGCAGGCCAGCATCGGGGTCGTACTTCATGCGGATGCTCCGAAGGGCTGGTGCGGCTGCTCTGCTGTGTGCGTGTGGGCGAGTGCGTGGTCGACCAGATCGAGCAGTGCGGTGATGGCCGAGTGAGGGTCGCGGGCGTCGAAGCGCACGATCGGGACGTGGCCGGGGATGTTCAGGGCTTGGCGGACCTCGGCGGGGGTGTAGCGGTACGGGGCGTCGGCGAACTCGTTGACCGCGACCACGAACGGGATGCCGCGCTGCTCGAAGTAGCCGATGGGGCCGAAGCTGTCGGGCAGCCGGCGGGTGTCGATGAGGACCACGGCGCCGACCGCGCCGTAGGTGAGGTCGTCCCAGGTGAACCAGTAGCGGTCCTGGCCGGGTGTGCCGAACAGGTACAGCACGATCTGCTGCCGCTCGAAGGTGAGGCGGCCGAAGTCCAGCGCCACGGTGGTGGTGGTCTTGTCCTCCACGCCCACCAGGGAGTCGACGCCGGCGCTGACCACGGTGAGCTGCTCCTCGGTGGTCAGCGGATCGATCTCGCTGACCGCGCCGATCATGGTGGTCTTGCCGACACCGAACCCGCCACTGACGATGATCTTCGCCGCCAGGGGCGCGGGATCGCCTCGCCTGGGTCTAGCGGTCTCCGCGCGGTCAGGCGACATCAGACAGCCTCGTCTCCAGGCCGGACCGCAGTGCTTCCAGCAACTGCAGTCGGTCGGACGCTCCCGGGCCGGGCAGGGCCATGACCAGGGCACCGCGGTCGATCAGATCACTGATGATGATCTTGGCGGCCTGTACGGGGAGTCCGAGGCGGGCGGCGATCTCGGCGACCGGGCACGGCCGCTCCCGACACAGCTCGACCGCTTGGGCCGACTCGGGACCGAGCCCGTGGACGTGTGCGTTGTCCGCGGCCTGAAGCAGGGTCACCAGCCGCATCGCGTGCTGCGGGCTGGTCCGGCCGCCGGTGATCGCGTAGGGGCGTACCTGTTCGGTGTCGTAGGTCTCCCACGCCTGATCCCATTCCGGCGCACCAGCCGCGCCGGCCAGGGCCGCCGTGGCGGGGGCACCTGGAGGGCGGTGCGGGTCGTCACCCGCCGGCTCGGGCATGGTCACCGGCCCCCGTCGGTGTGACGGCTGCCGCGGGTCGCGGTGGTCAGGTGCTCGGACACGCTCTTGACCAGCAGGGTTATCTCGTAGCCGACCATTCCGACGTCGGCGTCCGGGTCGGCCAGGACGCCGAGTACACAGCCGACCAGACCGGACTCGGCATCGGGCTTGAGGCTGGGCCCGGTCGCGGCGGCGAAATCGGCGCTCACGACGAACACCAGGAAGCCGGCGTCCTCGATGACGAGCTGCCGGAAACCCCCGTCCGGGGCTCCAATCAGGGCGCCGGCGGACCGGGCCAGGGAGTGCAGGCTGGACATCCACGCGGCGGCCCGGTCGGCCGCAGCGGTGTCCAAGCCCGATACCGCCATCTTCAGCCCGTCCCGCGACACCAGCACGGCGTGGGTCGCACCGGCGACCCGACAGGTGAACTCCTGCAGAAGCCAGGCCAAGTCACCCTTCGTTGTCGAGGTTGCTGCGGGGGGCGATGGTGGGGGAGTCGTCATCGGATTCTCTCCATGGATGTGGAATGGCCGCGGCTCAGGAGCGAAGGTCAGCCGCTCTCGGGCCCGTCGGTGGAGTCGAGGCGCTGCTCGGCCTGGCCGCGCCGGACCCCGGTGGTGAAGCGCGCCACCAGCTCCGGTGACGGCGGCCGCACCGGCACCGGCACCGGGGCGGGCTCGGCGGGAGGCGGTGGCACGGCGTCCGGAACGACTCCCGTCTTGGGGCGTCGGGGAAGCGGGGGCCGACCGCCCGGCGGCACCGGCGGCACCGGCGGCGCGGACGGCGCAGCGGATGAGGGCGGCTCTCCCGCCGGTGGTCCCTGCGCGGTAGCACTGGCTGGGGCCGATGCGGGCGGCGGCGGCGCTGGAGGGGATGCCGAAGGGCCGGTCGGGGCGAGGGCGCGGCGGAGGAGGGTGTTCTGCGGGAGCACGGTAGCGGGGGCCGGGGGGTTCAGGAGGGTGTGGGGCAGGAATACCAGCGCGTGCATCCCGGGCGACTGCGGACGCAGCTCGATCCGGATGCCGTGCCGGGCTGCCAACCGCGCCGCCACCAGCAGCCCAACCTGCCCCTGCTGGACCTGCTCTCGCAGGGAAATCTGGAACGGCGCGTCCAGAATTCGCTGCAGCGCAGCAAGTCGTTGCGCCGACAATGCCAGCTCGCCCTCGTCCTGGACCCCCACGCCAAGGCTGCCCTTGGGTGTCTGGACCGTCGCCATTCGCACTGCGCCGCTGGAGAACCGGGTGGCGTTCTCCACCAGCTCGGCCAGGATGTGGATCACATCCGGGCCCGCGTAACCCGGAATCTCCACATCGTCGTTGGGAAGCGTCAGCCGGACCCGCTGGTACGCCTCGACCTCGGCCATCGCCTGACGCAGCACCGTCGAGATCGGCATCGGCGCGGAGGCGCGCCGCGCGGTACGGCCCCCCAGCACCGCCGACCGCGCGGCAGCGCGACGCAGCTGGGTCGCCAGATGATCGATTCCGTACAGATCCGCGAGGAGATCGGGATCTTCCAGGTCGTTCTCGATGGCCTTGAGGCGCTCCAGCATCCGGCTCACCAGTGAATGCACCCGGTGCCCGACGTAGACCAGAACCTCACTGTCGGGCTCCTCAGCCGCGTCCAGCCGGGCGGCCGGCGCGTGCAGCAGACGGGCACGGGCACGCAGGTCAGCCGCGATCACCGCAACGATGGCGTCGGCGGTGTCGTCGTAAGCGTCGGCCGGACGGAACGCCTGGAACCAGCGAGCCCCGATCCACTGACGTCCCAAGAAAGGCCGCTGCCAATGCCAGTACAACTCGCCGGGATCACCGGGGCCCGGTAGCAGCGCCACCAGCCGACCCACATGCGGGTGGACGTCCACACGCTGCGCGGTGACCGCTATCGCACCCGCAGGGCCCCCCGCGAGCGGCGCAGTCGAAGCGCGCAACCCGCGAGCAGCGAGACGACTGGCCAGCTCACGCGCGTGGTCGAGAGCCTGCCCGAATGGTTCAGCGCCGCTGAGCCGAACCGCCGTCTGAGGAAGATGGGGCCTCACGGCAACACCCCAACGCCGCACCACAGATCCACGTCGGTGGGAACCGGCCACGGGCCGAGGTCCGGACGCCATACCGGTGCCGGGACCAGGCCCGGTGGGATCATCACCATCCCGGCGCACAATCTCTCAAGACTTGCGGGGTTCCGGACGCGTGGCGGGCCGGGGCTGATGTCGGCGCAGAGACTCCCGAGCGCGGTCAGGCTGTGGTCGTGCTCGGCGGTCAGATGGCAGAAGGCGATGCAACTGCCGGCTGCCAGGGCAGCCCGGAAGGCGGCCAGGGCCGCGACCGCCTGGGGTTCGGCGAGGACGTCCAAGCTGTTCATCAACAGCACGGCCACCGGACGTTCCAGGTCCAACGTGGCGGTGGCGCCGTTCAGCACCGCGCGGGGGTTGTCCAGCCCTGCCTGCACGAATCCGCAAGCGCCGAGGTCGCTGCTGGTGTAGTAGATGTTGGCGTGGAGCATCACCAGTAGGTCAGCGTCGGCGTACACCACTCGGGCGCGCGGGTTGATCGACTGGGCGATGAAGTGCGGCTCGTCGTGCATCGGCATGTCGACGCCGACGACCAGCAGCTGGTCGATGCCGCACTCGCCGACCATGGCCCGCACTGCGCGGGTTCGGAACGCGAGCCGATGCCGGGCCATCGAGGTGATCTGCGGGCACTGCGCTTCCACGGTTTCGCCGAGGATACGATCTGCCGGATTGAAGTCTTTCCCGCCGCCCCAGAAGGTCCACAAACGCGGCATCGCAGGCTGGTCGGGGTCGTATCCGCTCAGACCACGTTCAGCGGAGCGGCAGTCGTGTGGCATACCGCCGCTCACCGGGCACCACCCGGCGTATGGCCTGACCCCTGAGGGCCAGGGAGGCGGGCGACCATGCCGACGACACGAACTGTCTCGTACAGCTCACCCTGATAGCTGCCGTCGGGGGACCAGAGCTGCACGTCGACCAGGCCGGGCGGTAGGAGGTCCCAGCCGTCCGCGAGTGCGGCGATGTCCTCTTCCTCGCGGAAGATGATCGAGCTGCGGCCCTTCTCGTACGCCTTGGTCATTCCGCTGACGCGGGCCTGACTGGTGCGGGTCTTAGTCGCGTGGGACAGCACGAGGACGCTGCCAGGGGCCAGACGGCCCCGCAGGCCAGCCGCGACGGCGGCGGGGTCGTCGACGAAGTGCAGGACGGCGGCCAGGACCACGACCGCCGGCGCGGTGAGGTCGATGCGCCCCTCAAGGTCAGGGTGGTTGAAGATGCTGTCGAGGTCGGTGACGTCACCGCCGAGCACACGGCCGTAGCCGGTGCGAAGGGCGCGGGCGCGCGCGAGCACGACCTCGTCGTTGTCGTAGGCGAGCACGACGGCGTCAGGGGCGACGTTGCGAACGCAGGTCTCCACCGAGTCCAGCGACACGTCGTCAACAATGCCGACACCGATGTCGAAGACCTGCCTGATGCCGTACTCGGCGACCGCCCAGGAAGCGGCGCGGCTGGCGAACAGGAAGTTCTCCCTCGCGACCGCCGGCGCGTCCGCGGAAGTCCGGATGACAGCAAGGGCGGTCTCCCTGTCAGCCGCAGTCCAGCTCTTGCCGCCCAGGTAGAAGTTGTAGACGCCTGCTTCGCAGGCTCGGGTGAAGTCGCGGGCGAGACCGGGCGGGATCATCATGACTCCGCCGCAGCGAGCAGCTTGTAGAGCCCCTCGGCCGTGTCGGCGTCCACCGCAGTTGTCCGGGTGGGGGCCGTGTCCCTCCCACGCCGTTTCGGGTCGAGGAAGGCCCACCAGCGGTCGGCGCTGGAGTGGACGATGTTCCAGTTCGGGAAGTCCCGCTTCAGCGGTGCCTTGGCCCGCGCGATGGCGTCAGAGACGTCCGTCGTTGTGTTCATGCTGTTTCCCTGTTGGCGAAGACGGGGTGCGGACGGCGACGGGGATCCGGTGTGGGACGGTCTCCCCGCCGCCGTAGTCATGGGTGAGGAGTGCGCGAGTGCCTTGGCTGTGTGCATGGTTGAACCAACTCGGACACCGTGAGCGCGCGCCTCACTCGCTCGGCAGCTGCGTCCACGTGTTCAGTGAGGGTGATTCGGTCACCGTCATCCCATGCGAACCAGCTTTTGCCGCGGTCGGCCACGACTTGGACGGAACCTGACAAAAGCTCCCAAACACGCCCGTCGCGCATGTTCGTGTTCCTTATCGACAGTTCCGGAGGAACTTGCCCGAAAGTGCGTTCGACGATCAGGTCGGCAGTCTCATCGAGTCGTTCGGCAAGCGCCGTCAGGTGGAGAATCGCCTCGTGGTCTGGCTGGGTCACCATGTGCCTCCCGACTTACGGGTGAGGCTTACAAGCCAGCCACGCCTCCAAGAGGCATACAACGACCAGTTCGGCACATGGCCGGATCGCTGGCTGGTGCCACATTGGCAACAGGGCTGGTAGCGGAGGAACGGTCCGCCCCCTAGCGTGGTGTGGAGGACGTATGTCTCCCGCGTTGGGAAGGCCGAGCCGATGCCGGATTCAAAGCTGTGCCCCGGGTGCCGAAAGACGCTGCTCTCGCGCTACAACCCCGAGCCGGTCTGCAGCCTCTGCCGGCGGGCTACGGAGAGTCACAGCATCAGCGCGCCTGTCTGGATATGGGACACCGAACCGATGCGCAGGGCCCTCGCTGAAATGAATCTTGGCGGCGTCCTTGCGTTGGTGCGCTCTTCGGCCGGGCTTACACAGCAAGAGATGGCTGATCTCGTGCCGGGCTGGACAAAGACCAAAGTCACGCGGATCGAGTCGGGTGAACGTCGGACCTTGTACGACATACGCGAGCTGCTCGCATGGGCCGACGCGATCTGCATGCCGCGTGAAGCACTGGTACCACTCGTCCTCGGCCAGCCAGACACTGGGCCTGTGTTGCAGTGGGCCTCGAAGGAGCAAGGCATGGATCGCAGGACCTTCAACGGGGGTCTGTTGGCGCTGACGGCCTCGGCGTTCCTGCCGGATGGGTTCGTCCCGCCGAACCGGGTCGGACGGGCGCACGTCAACTATCTGAAGACCTGCGCCGATGAGTTGTGGACCCGAGACTGGAGTGTCGGCGGCGCCAACCTCCTCATGCAGGCGTTGAAGCTGGTCGGTCGAGCTAAGACGATGCTGGATGAGAGCGACTACACCGAGGGAATCGGGCTCGGCTTGATGCGGGCAGGGGCTCATCTCGCCAACTGCACGAGTTTCTTGGCGTTCGATGCAGGAGATATCGCGCTGGCCCGCAGACTCGCGCAGGAGGCAGCGACGCTCGCCGACAGTGGCGAGGACTCGGCATTGCGCGCCCATGTTTACGCGACGATGGCGATGCAGTCCACTGCTCTCGCGCGGATCAGCAAGCGGAGAGGGCCTGCGCGTGAAGCACTGCGCGCTTTGAAGATCGCGGCGGACTCCGCAAAACATCATCCCTCGCCGAAACTTCATGCGCTCATCGACATGCGGACCGCGACCGTCAGAGCTTTGCTGGCTGATGAGGCAGGAGCGCAAGCCTCGATCGGCGCTGCCAAGCGTGAACTTGATCGAGGCAGTCATCCCGACGAGTGGCAATCGTTGGGGTTCGTGACGTGGACCGAACTGTTGGGACACGAGGCGCGGGTAGCTTCCATCCTCGGTTACGAAGAGAAGGCGACTGGGCTGCTCCAACAGGTGCTTGATGATCCCGCCCTCGCACTGCGGAACAGGACCTTCTACCGGGCCACGCTGGCAGAGACCCGGCTGGCGGCAGGCGACATCGCGAGCGCACTGGAGACAGGGCATGTGACGTTGAACGACCTGGAGAAGTCCGTGGGGTCGGTCCGGGCGCTCAAAGCCCTTCAGCCTCTGGCCGATGCCGACTCTGACTTCCACGACCGGTATGGGGCCGTAGCGGACGGTCTCGCCACAAAAGTATCGTCGTCGACATGACATCACCTGAGTTTCGCCGGTTCGATGCCCAGCAGGCTCGCGAGATCCGTGGCATCGTCGAGGGGATCTACCGGGATGCCTACGTCGATGCCATCGCCAGTGGTGATCCGTTCGACTCGCCCGAACGGTTCATCACGCGATTTGACGCCTACACGTCTTCCGGTCGCGGGTTCGACATGGTCATGGCCTTCGAGGACGGCCAGCCCATTGGGCAAACCTGGGGCTGGCCGCTCGGTCCCGACACCGCCTGGTGGTGTGGCCTCCTTGAGGTCCCGGAGCCGGGCTTCGCTTTGGAAGACGGCGCCAGGACGTTCGCTCTTTCAGAGATCATGGTCGGTGATCAGTGGAAGGGCCAAGGAATCGCCCATGCCCTGCACGATGCCCTCCTTGGTGAGCGATCGGAGACCCGGGCGACCCTCTTGGTGGAAGCCGACAACGTCACGGCATACCGCGCCTACTCGTCCTGGGGTTGGGAGAGAGTTAGCCAATTGCGTCCCAACTGGCCAGACGCTCCATTGTTCGACGTGCTGGTGCTGCCACTGCCGCTGGGATCGTCCGCTTGACTGTGGTTGTGCAGGTGCGCGTTGAGGAGCGTGTGGTTGTGGTCAGATGGACGTCGGCGCGACTTGGGTCCAGTCTGTACGCAGCCGCCAGCGGTGAAGACCTCGCCGCACTCGCCGCAGCGTCGCTGAACGTCGTGCTGGGTCCTGCTTGACCCGCACGCCTTCCGCTTCCGTGAGGCGAGCCGCCTGGCCGATTACCAGGTCACCATCCCCAGCCCTCCGGGCGGCAAGCTGGCTGCGGGACGTCCGCAGCTCTCCGCGTTTCCCGCCGCCGAGACTCGCGGTGGTTTCGCTGGATCCCCGCTTCGCGAAGCGTTCGGGGCCTACCCTTCCTTGGATGAGTAGCGTCGCGGCCGATGAGTCACCGGTGGTTCTGCGTAACGCGATGGTCGACGAGCTGGTGCGGTGGGGGTCGCTTCACGACCGGCGGGTCGAGGCCGCGATGCGCACGGTGCCGCGGCACCTGTTCCTCCCTGGCGCCACCGTGCAGGCGGCCTACGCTCAGGACGGCGTCGTCACTCATCCCGGCGCCGACGGTCGGCCGCGCAGCATGGCATCGGCCCCGCCGGTGGTCGCGCAGATGCTGGAGCAGCTCGACGTGCAGCCCGGCCACCGCGTCCTTGAGATCGGGGCCGGCACCGGCTACAACGCTGCCCTCCTGGCGTATCTAGCGGGTCCGGACGGGGGCGTCACGGTGATCGATATCGACCAGGACGTGGTGGACGGCGCCGAAACTGCGCTGGCTGCTGCTGGATTGGGCGCTGTTCGGGTGGCGTGCGGCGATGGTGAGTACGGCTACCGTCAGGCCGCCCCTTACGACCGGATCATTGTCACCGCCGGCGCGTGGGATGTGCCGGCGGCCTGGACCGACCAGCTCGCGCCGGGCGGGCGGATCGTGGTGCCGCTTCGGATACGAGGGCTGACACGCTCGGTGGCGCTGGAGCGCCAGGACGGTTTCCTGGTCAGCCGTTCCTTGCAGTACTGCGGCTTCATCCCGATGCGCGGTGCCGGGTACTGCGCCGAGCCCACCATCCGGCTTTGCGACGACCCGGAGGTGTCGGTGCGGCTGGACGACGGGATGAGGGTGGACGCCGACGCCCTGCGCGCCGCGCTGGACCATCCGCCGGTGCACCACTGGCTGGGCGTGAACGTTGCCGAGGACGCCGTCGGTGACGTCGAGTTCTGGTTGGCCGACCTGGAAGGGTTCTGCCGCCTGCTGACCGGCGGCGGCGCCGACGCAGGCGGGCTGGTCGAACCGATGTACCGGTGGGGAAGCATGGCAGTGATCCAGCACGGCACGATCGGCTACCTGACCATGCGACCCGCTCCTGCGGGTCCCGGCGGGCGACGCGTCTTCGAACTAGGTGTCTGTTCCTACGGGCCGTTCGGCGACCAGGTCGCGGCCGATCTCGCTGGCCGGATACACCGATGGGAACAAGAGAGCCGCTCCGGCGGCGACATCTGGATCGAGGTCCACCCGGCCGCGACCACGCCACGAGGGGATGGGCTTCTCATCGCCGATAAGCAGCACGCCCGCGTCATCGTCCGAACCACCCGACCGCGGACCTGACTGGCGCCAAGCGCCCTGACGGCGATGGGCTGGGGCTCCCGCCCGGGGGCGGACGCTTCGAACTCGGCAGGTCGTCGTCATCGCTCCGACAGGCAATGCTCGTCTGGCGAGTACGGCCACGTCACCGGCCGGTGCTCGGTACCGTCGATGCACATGAAAGCCATCCAGCGAGTCGCGATCATCGGTTGTGGAGGCAGTGGCAAGACCACCGTCGGCCGACGCCTCGCCGCATCGCTCGGCACCACGATCACGCACCTGGACGCGGTGTACTACGACGACGAGTGGAACAAGCTGCCGCAGGACAAGTTCGCCGCGATCCAGGAAGAACTGGTGGCCGCCGACACCTGGGTGATCGACGGCAACTACGCCGGAACCCTTCCGATCCGGCTGCGCCGCGCCACCCACGTCATCTTCCTCGACCTCCCCGGCATCACCTGCCTGTGGGGCATCGCCCAACGACGCTGGCGCTACCGCGGCGGCCAGCACAACGACGGCGTCTACGACACCGTCAACTGGGGTTTCATCAAGTACGTCTGGGGCTATCGCAAGGAGATGGCGCCGCGGGTACGAGCCCTGCTCGGCGATCACGCCGGCGACGCCGAGGTGTTCATCGTGCGGTCCCGCCGCGAGGCCAACCGCCTCACCGCGGAACTGGAGCGCACCGTCCGCTGACCGCCCAGAGGCGGTGACCCGATGCCGTCCTCCCTCCTTGGGCAGCCGGACTCGAACGCCCAGCGGCCGTTCACCGACCCGGCACAGATCTCCGGCCTGCACGCCGATCGCCGCCGGATCGAACGGCGCAGCAATGCGCTGTTGAGCGCCAAGACGCACGGCCTGCACGTCGGCGAAACCGCAGCCGACCTGCTCGCCTCCGCCATCCTCCCGGCCAAGCGGTACGACGTCGGTGCGCCGGTGGTCGCCGACATCGGCTGCGGCAACGGACGGCCCACCCGTGCTCTGCTCACCCGCTTCCCGCAAGCACGATTCCTTGCCGTTGACGCCTCAGCCATGATGCTCGGCCAGGCCCGCGCCCACCTCGCGCCTAACAGGCCTCTCGAGTCGGGCGGACTTCGGCCACAGAGTCACTTGGGCACCGGGTTTTGTGGGGGAGGGGTTCGGCAGTGCGTCGGCGCTGATGAACGCCACCATCAGTAGGTTCCGTAGCTCAACGACCAACCAGGACTCGCTGACCTGGGTGTCCGCATTCGATGATCAAGCGACGAAACGGTAGGTTCCGCCGATTCTGGGCAGTCGACACTCGCTCCGCCCAGTCACCGCGCTCACTGCTGGCGGGACCACCATCGCATCCGCCGCGGAGATCATGGCCAACCAGTCTGCACTCTCCTGCTTTGTCAGACCCACGGCGTAGCATTCGGGGCAACGTGACGGGGGGTTGTGGGATGTCCAATCCAAGCTCGGCTCGGAGGAATAGGACACGCGGTCGGGGCTCGACGGCGAGGCGCGGATGAAGAGGATCGGTGTGGGGTCGCACATCGGTGACAGCGGGGTTGCGCTCATTCACCAGATGGTCAACACGATGGGGTTCGTGTGGCATGAGCGCACTGGAACCCTTGATGCGGGGGTCGACGGTGAGATCGAGTTGCGCGACCCGTCGACAGGGGAGGTCGCCAACAGGGTGATCTTCGTCCAGAGCAAGGCGAGCGACCGGCCCTTCCCCGGAGAGAACGACCAGAGTTTCCACTATCTGTGCAAACAGGCTGACGTGGACTACTGGATGAGCGCCGACAATCCCGTTCTGCTGATCTGCTCTCACCCGCAGGCCGGCCAGGCGTGGTGGATGCACATTCAGAGCTGGTTCGGCGACCCGAGCCATCGCGCGTCAGGCCGCATCGACTTCGACAAGCGCACGCAGAGTTTCGACCACAGTGCGGCCCACCGGCTGCTCAACCTCGCCGACCCGCACGGCCACGCTCACGTCGCGGTGGCCGACGACCGGCAGGAGGTTCTGACCAGCAACCTCCTCAAGGTCACCATTCCCGCGCTCCTTTATCGCGCTCGAACCACGATCGCTGATCCTCGCGAGGTGATCGCACGGCAGCAGGAGACCGGCACCGCAGACCTGCGACGCGACTTCATCCTGCGACGCGGATACCTCTATAGCTGGTTGCCGCCGCAGGAGACCGCGCTTGGCCACGTCACCAAAGGCGCCACGGACGCGATCGAGTCGGCAGAATGGGCCAGCGACCTCGCTCGGCAGCGCTGGCTCGTGCAACTCCTCAACTACGCCCTGCAACGCGACGTGAATATCGACTGCGACTGGCACAACGGACGCAAGATCGTCTACTTTCGGGCCACTGCTGACCTCAAGCAGCGCCAGATTCGCGGGGCTACTGGAAAAGCTCGGCTAGTGTTCCACCCAAAGTTCAAGAAGAACAAGCCAGAGGAGATCAGCTACTGCAAACACGCCGCCCTGAAATGGAGATTCCTTCAGTTCGGCGACGAGTGGTACTGCGCGCTGAGCCCGACCTTCCACTACACCCGAGATGGCTACCGCGACTCGCTGTTCCTGTCGGAGTATCTAACCGGCATCAAACAACTCGACCGCAACCCCGCCGTCCACGGCCACACCCGTATGTGGGCGACCTACCTCCTGGGCGATGAAGGAGTCCTCGAACCTCACGAGACGATCTTGACCTATGGCGGCCTGCTGGACTTCACCGCCGACCGGGCCATCAACGACGCCTCATGGTTGGCTGACCCTCGCGAGACCGACATCGACGAGTCGGCTGGCAAGGAATCTCCTGAGACCGACGAGCTGACATTGTTCGAGGTGGAGCAGTGAACCTGACCGTCTTGGACGAGCCGCCGCTGGAGTTCAGCGGCAGCGCCCGCCACATTGACCCGCGTCACGGCATCACCGACTATGGACCCGCCGACGCCACCAACACCGCTCTGCGTACCATCCGCGTCGGCATCGTCGGTGCTCCCGCGTCCATCCAAGGACTGCGCCGCTGGCTAGACGGATGCCGCCAGCCCATCGCTGCCAAGGACAGCCGCCTCGGGCGGCTGTTCGTCCCGTTCCCCGGTTTCGACACCAGCGCCGGCTTCCGCTCCACCCTCGTGTGGGACTCGCGCCTGGAACGGCCGATCCGCGACCGCGATCTCAAGCATCTAGCCAACCTGCCGCCCCAAGCCGCGGTCAAGGCCGCCGTAGATCTCTACGCCGCGGAGCTCGACGTTCTCGATGAAGAACCCGGTTGCGACGTCGTCCTCATCGCCCGGCCCGAGCACCTCCCCGAACGCCCCGCGCCCGAGATTGATCCGGAGGCCCCTTGGAAGAAAGCACCACCTGCTGTACCGGTTGAGGACTTCCGCGCCCTACTCAAAGCCGCTGCCATGCGCTACAGCCGCCCCATCCAGCTCATCCGACGCACCACCTGGGACCCCTCCTACATGCCCCCCGGCAAAGACAAGCCGCGTCTCCAGGATGAGGCGACGCGGGCATGGAACCTGCACACCGCTCTTTACTACAAGGCCGGCGGCGTGCCCTGGCGCCTACCGCGCAAATCCACCGACCTCGACAGCTGCTACGTCGGTGTCACCTTCTACCGCAGCGGCGATCACACCACCCTCGAAACCAGCGTCGCCCAGGTCTTCAACCAGCGCGGCGACGGCGTCATCGTACGAGGAGCCCCCGCCAAGGTCTCCCACCATGACAAGCAACCCCATCTCAACGAGAACGACGCCCACGCCCTCCTATCCGACGCACTCGGCCGCTACCGCAAGGAGCATCGGCACCTGCCCGCCCGCGTCGTGCTGCACAAGACCTCCTCCTACACTCCTGAAGAGATCGCCGGATTCCGTGCAGCTGCGGAAACCGCGGACATCGACACCGTCGAGCTGCTCTGGTTCCCCGGCCACGACCCGGTACGGCTGTTCCGGCCCGCCACGCACCCGCCTCTACGGGGCACCCTGCTCAGCCTGGACGCGAGCCAGCACGTCCTCTACACCCGAGGAAGCGTCCCTTTCTACGGGGCCTATCCCGGCATGTACATCCCGACCCCGCTGCCGTTCCGGATGATCCAGACCGAGTCCAGCCCGGAATACCTGGCCGAAGAGTTGCTCGCGCTCACCAAAATGAACTGGAACCAGACCCAACTCGACGGGCGAGAGCCGATCACCCTGCGCACCGCGGACCGAGTCGGACAAATCCTGCGCCATCTCAACCCACAAGACCGCCCACAAGGTCGCTACGCCTTCTACATGTGAGATCAAGACTTGCGTTACGGTTCAATGCCCACGGTGCCCGACCGGATCCTGATCTGGAGGGATGCGACCGGAATCCGCTGTGCCGCCGAGTTGCCTGAATCCCTCCTTGTGGAGACCGGTGAGACGGAATTATGAACCGTTGGGGCCGTCACTGTTGATGTCTATGCTGCACCATGTTCACTTTGGTGGCGGTGCTAATTGCTCTCGCGGCCGATCTCAGGAGGAGGCCCAAGAATGCAGCCGGATCGAAGTCGCGGCCGGGCCCCGGCCGAGGATAGGATGATGGGTCTGTGAGCGATACTGCGCCCCCCTTTAGAACCCACTCCCGCCGCCCTCTCGTCTTCCTGTCTGCAGGTCTGGGCACAGACATCGGACCAGTCTCGTTGATGCTCCTCGGTGGCGGATTCCAGCCTATGCATTGGACCGAAGTCACCGAAGGCGGAATGGCCCGGAGCCTGGCCTCCAGGCTGAGCAGATGCACCGCCCTGGTCGCGATTGTCGACCGGCCGCTTGTAGGTCCCGCGGTCATCCTGGAGATCGGCGCGGCCTTGGGGCGGGGCCTGCCGGTGGTCATCCTAGCGACGAACGCCGATGCCGCTACAGGTATCGGACCGGTGCTCCAAGACCTGTCGACGATCGTGGTCAAAGGTGATCAAAAGGCAGCTGGCACCCGCCTAACCGAGACCCTCCACGCGCTGATCGAGGCGCAATCGGCTGATCCCGGCACCGGTCTCAAACCAGCCCACGCCATTCAGGGCCCACCCGCTTCGGCGGTCGGTGTCACCTTCGAGATGAAGGTGGCCAGCATCTTGAAGGAGCAGGGAGCGCGAGTCGCCCCCGAAAGGCTAGACCAGGCGCCTGACACCGGGTACGACCTAGCGGTCTGGGTCGACGGGCTCCCCCATCCGAGCCTCAACCCCGTACTCATCCAGGTCAAACGAAAGCTCAAACCAGGCAGAGGTAACGACAGTGCAGCTACTGCCAAGGAGCACCTTCAGGAAATACTCGCCGCCCATAAGTGCGTGCTTGGACTGATCGTCGTCGACGGTGCACGGGAGCCCGACTGGAGCATTACCGCGGTTTCTGCGATCGCGACGATCGGAGCCGACACTCTTGCACGTACCAACCTCGCCGTGCTTCTCAACAGCGGACGCAACCGATGGGCGCACCAGGCCGGATGACCCCCTACGACGTGGCGCGCATCCAGCGGGAACTCGAGGGGCTGGATACTGCCGCGAACACCACTGCCAAGGGGAACAACCTCCAGCATTTGACCGACTACCTGCTCAGCCAGATCCCCGGCGTCACCATCCGCGCCAAGAACATCCTCGACCACACCCGCAGCGATGAGAAGGATCTCTGGATCCGCCATTCGGGTGTCTGCGGCCTCCCGTTCTCCGACCTGTACCTGCCGGTGGAGTGCAAGAACGAGCAGCGATCCACCTCCGCGAGCGAGATCCGCGACTTCGCCGCCAAGATCCGCTACAGCTCCGGCACCGACGGGCTGCTGGTCACCCGGGCAGGGCTGAGCGGCGCCCCAGGCCACCGGGCGCATGACGCGATCCATCTGGAACTGGCCAACCAGGTCCGGATCACAGTGATTACCTGCGCTGACGTCGGCAAGCTCACCGATACCGACGATCTGGTCGAGCTCCTAAACGAACGCTTCTTCGAGCTTAGGTCGAACAAGACCTACGTATCCATCTGAACCGGCCCGAGAACGTCAGTTCCGCACTGGCTCGACGATGACCAGCTGCCTTGCGATTGTCCACTGAATCGCGGAATTGCTCAGACCGCGCTCGCGTGTCCGCGGAAGTGTTCACCCGAGCGCGGGACTTACACCATCCGTCATGTGTGCGGGGGTGTTTGAAGCGTTCGGAGGAGTTGGTGGGTGCGGTCGTCGGGTTCGGTGTCGAGGTCAGCGAGGCGGGTGGACAGGAGCTGGTAGGTGCGTTGGGCGGCGTCGGCATGGCCGAGTTGGGCTTGGAGTTGCATGAGGTCGCGGTAGAGGGGCTCCGCGTAGGGGTCGAGGGTTATGGCGTGTTCTAGGGCAGCGACGGCCAGGTCAGGCTTGTCGTGCTGGAGAAGGCGGGCCTGGCGGGTGAGGGCGTCAGTGACGGTGAAGCGGAGGTGGTCGCGGTAGGTCTCGGCCCAGTCGTGGGTGAGGTCGGTGGCGAAGTCGCCAGTGTAGAGGTCGGTGACAGGGGTGAGCGCGGTGATGCGTTCGGGGTCGGTGGTGGCGTGCCGTGCGTGGTCGAGGGTCTTGGTCAGGCGCCACAGGTCGGTGTCGATGAGGTCGGTGTCGAGGCGGTAGTTGCCCGCGGTATGGATGACGTACATGGGTTCACGGAGTCCGGTGGCGGTGCGCAGGGTCTTGCGGATGTTGGCGGTTGCGGTGTTGAACTGGTTGGCGGCGGCCTCGGGGTCGTGGTCGGGCCACAGCGCGCCGATGGCCTGGTCGCGGGTGATTCCGTTGGGTTGTAGGGCCAGGTAGGCGAGCAGGTCGCGGGCGCTGCGGCGGACGCCGGTGGTGATGGTGCTGTCTGCGGTGTGAATGCGAACTGGGCCGAGCAGTTGCAGGGAGACGGGACATGATCGTTGTCGACCGCTGGGCCGGGGCTGCGGGAGGGGCTGGGATTTGGTGTCCGATTTGTTGGGGGCGCTGACCTCGTCGAGGGGCGTCCTGGGTTGCGGGGCTTGGGGGGGCGGGGAGGCGCCTGTTGAGGTGCGGAGGGTGTCGAGCATCGCTTTGGCGTCGTCGCCGGTCAGATGGAACAGTCTCGTTCCTGTGAGCCTGTCGGCGTGGGGGCCGTCGGCTTGTACGACGGTGGCGTCGTCGGAGAGGTGCACGGTGGTCCCTGCTGAGCAGGGGCCGAGGATGAGGGCACCGATTCCGTAGCGGCGACCGAGCTGGGTGATGGCGTGAACGGTGGGTGCCGTCGCTTCGGGGATCGCGGCGACCAGCAGGAGGTTGGGGAGGGGCTCGGCCGGGTCGGTGGCGCGTACGGCGGCCAGATCGGTCTCACTGGCAGCTTCCAGAAGCCGGGCGCGACGAAGAACCTCGGCCTCGAGCTGTGTGATGGCGGCCTCCGGCGTGGGCGTCATGGTGAGCCCTGGGACGCCGGTGAAGGCGGTGTCAGGGTAGAGGATCTGGGCGTCGGGCCGTGGGATGAGGATTTCGGCGCGGTCGCGGTGAGCCTTGGCGAGGAGCTCGGTGGTGGCCGCGCGAGCGGCACCCTGGGCGCCGCTTCCGGCCAGGCCCAGGTTCAGCCCGGGCAGCGGGAGCGTGATTGCCGTGCGGTCGCGGGTGCCCAGGGTGATGTGGTCGGCTGCTGGGGCGGTGCGGTCTTGGCCGACCAGCTCGGCGTCGGACGGTATCGGGGCGTCGTGATCGGCGTAGACACGATCCAAGTGGGCTTTGCGGGCCTTGGCGACCGGTTCCGGAGGACCCGATGGGCTGGCGGAAACGTCCGCGGTGTCGGCGAGGGGACGGCTGCGGCGGCGGTGCAGGCGAGTGGCGGCTACGGCGAGACTGAGCGCGGCGGCGAGGCCGAGGCCGAGATAGGAACCGGACGGCAGGGTGATGGCTGACGACGGGCGGTCCTCCTCCGCGTTCTGCAGCTTGGGCTGGGGCGGTTTGGCGGGCGAGCTTTCCTCTGGCGGTGCGACGATCGGGCTTGGAACCTGCGACGGCCCCTCCGCCGTGGCGCTGGATCCGGTGTGTGGAGCGCGCGGCGCATGGCTGCCTTCTCGGCTCTGCCCGGGCTTTGAAGGACCGCTGGTCTTCGCAGAGCCCGGGTTGCGGGCCGGTGGTGGAGAGGCCGTCTTTTTGCCGGCTTGGGGAATCCTGACGCGCTGGCCGGGGTGGATGTCGTCGGGGTCAGTGAGAGCCGGTACTCCGTCGGGCTGGTCGACGATGCGGCTGGCCTTGAAGATCTCGAGGTAGTGGTCGCCCGAGCCGTAGGCGCGACGGGCAAGGCCCCACAGGGTGTCGCCGCGATGGATGATCCGCGTCCGCCACGTCTGCTGGTCGGGATCTGGTGTCTGGGGCGTGGCGTCGCTGAGCAGCGGTTCCCACTCCGTGCTTTGGGGAGGGAAGACGCTGGGCTCGTGCGCTGAGGGTGTGTCTGTGCTGGCGTGAGCGGTCGCCGATGCCGGTGCGGACAGGGCTGCGCCAGTGCCGAAGAGGAGGGTGGCGGTTGCGACCAGATCCCGTGCCAATAGTTGCAGGGGCCGGACCGGACGCGGCAGGGAAGGAGTCGTACGTCCGGCCAGGTAGCAGATGGTTTCCGTGCAGGTGGTGGCGGCGAACAGAGTCCAGGCCGTCCAGCCGAGCAGCCTTACCGCCGTCAGGAACAGCCGGTTGTCGGTGTCGGGGCGCAGCAGTGTGGCGGTGATCTGGTCCCAGGCCGGAACGTGTTCGGGGATGGGCGAGCCGGCCACGATGTACAGGCCGGTTGGGACTCCGACCAGCAGGAGGGCGAAGACCGCGAGGGCGCCGAGTCCTCGCAGGATCTCGGTGGCGCGGGTGCGTCGGGCGTGGGTCATGGCTGGGCGGGTCCTCGCACTCCGGTGGTCAGGTTCGCGGTTGCGGCACCGTCGGCACGCAGGTGGCTGATTCCGATGACGGGTAGGAAAAGCGCGGGCCGGGTGATGGTGACGTGGACCTGGATGGCGCGCGTTCCGGACGCGGTCACCGTGCCGGTGTAGCCGCCCGCCCGCAGGTAGTCGCGTGCGGCGCGGACTGCGGCACGGCGGTCGATGGTGAACGCACCCTCGGTGTAGGCGCGGTTGAGGTCGACGCGCCCGGCGCCGGCGCGGGCGGCCTCTTGGGCTGCGGTGGTGGCGTCCTGGCGGGCTTCGAGTTTCTGCTCGAAGTCGACGACGGCGCCGAAGAACACCACCACTACCAGGGTGAGGATGATGGCGAAGATGCTCACACTGCCGGCGTCGTTAAGGCGCTGTCGGTAACGGCTGATCCATGAGGGCAAGGCAGTCACCGCGTCTTTCCCCGATAGGGGTCGACAGGGGACCGGTGAGTCTTGGTTACGGTTCGTGATCCCGGCATGCTCGGTAGCGCCACGTCGGTGAGCCGGATGACGCAGGTGATCCGCGCCGACACTGTCCCGGCCTGGCCCACCGAACGGTGGAAACCGGATAGGTCGAGTTGGACGGTCGGGCGGCAGTGCAGTCCCCGGTCACTCAGCGTCGCCATGGCGCTCGATGTCGCGTCCGCGCGGGCTCGGGCGGGGGTTCGGGCGATGGAGGCGTGTCGGGCCGCGTCGGCGGCGGCCTGGGCGACGACGGCGCCGCCGTGCTGGACGCGCATCGCCACCAGCAGCCCGGCCAGGAACGTGATGAACAGCGGTGCGAGGATCGCCACCTCAACGGCGGCGTTCCCGGCGTCCCTCGCGCGCAACGGTCCCCTCTGCCCGTTACTGCTCCTCATGGCTGCTCGATGGTGAAGCGTTCTCTTGCGCCCCGTGCCGTGCGGCTGATGGCGATATCGACGCCGGGCAGAATCGAGGGGGCACTTCCAGCGACGCGGACGGTGATGGTCGTGTCTCCGGACACGGTCACGTCCGGTGAACGCAGGACGGGTTCGGCGTGAGCGAAGGAGATGGCGGCGGAGCGGCCGTCGGCTGCGGTGCCGTGTCGGGCGCGAGCCACGCGTAGTCCTTCTTCCGCCGATGACAGCGCCACGTCACGGGCGACCGAGACCATGACCGCTTGCAGTAGGCCGAGGAACAGCACGCCGACGGCGGGAAAGACGATCGAGGCCGTGACGGTCGCCGATCCCGTCTCCCGTCCAAGACCTCCGGCCCGGTTGCGCCGGTTCATGGTCCGCTGGAGCCGGGGATCTTGCTGAGCCAGCCGTTCACCTTCCCGGCGACGGCGAGGTAGACGGTGAAGGCCAGGCCGGCGAATCCGGCCACGATGATGATGGTCTCCACCACACCCGACCCCCGGTCTCGACGGATGTCGAGGTCCGCGAGGCGGTTGAGAACGGCGATCGTCATGCGTGCCGCAGCGGTATTGAGCGTGTTCATGGTCCCCCGAGTCGGTGTTGCGCTGTTGGTGTTAGCCGGATGCCAGGAGCTTGGAGAAGAACGGGAAGCCGATCAGGATCACGAAGCCGAGCATCAGCAGCGAGGTCGGTACCCACATGGCGGTGGTGCGGGCATTGGCTTCGGCGCGAGCAGCGGCGGACGCCTCGTGTCGCATCGAGGTGATCTTGGCGATCAGGACGTCGTGCATCTTGGCGCCCTCGCCACCGGCGATCTCCGCGGTGTGTGCCAGGTCGGTCAGATCCCGGACATCGATGTCGGCGCCGAGCTGGGCGAGTGCACGCCACGGCTGTTGCTGGCCATGCCGGGCACGGGTCAGCGTCTGGTCGATGCGCTGGAAGGGCCATCCGTCGGCGATCTTCGCGGGGTTCTCCAGGGCGGCGTTGAGCGCGGCGCCGGCCTGGCGTTCCAGGACGACCAGTTGCAGGTAGGAGGTGAAGGCGTAGCGGAAGTCGCGGCGGCGCTGCCGGGCCTGGGAGCGCACGTTCCAGTCCGGGACCAGCGACAGCGCCGCCGCCAGGACGATGCCCGCGAGGAGTGGAACGGCCCACGGCAGTCCGCCGCCCGCCGCATTGATGAGGCAGGTCAGCATGGATGGGGCGGCGAGTCCGGTGAGGAACAAGGCCAGCTTGTCGATCATGAAGCGTTCGACTGGACGGTCCAGCAGTGCCAGGTCGGCTCGAGGAGCAGCGAGCATCCCGGCCGGACGTGCGACACGTTCGACGAGCCACTGTCCGACCTGGTCAGCGGTCGTCGAGCCGCCAGTGTCCACCGAAGCGGGCGGAAATGGCACGGGTTGGACGCGGGCCAGAACGGCATCGAGACGTGGCGGTGCGGGCCGGAACTCCCGGACGAGCACGATGACCCCGGCGGCGGCCAGGCAGCCGGCGAAAACGGCAAGGAGGGTCACCTGGTCACCTCCTGTTTGGCTACTGGGCGGGCGATATGCAGGAAACGGGTGCCGGTGGACAGCACGGCCAGGCGCCGCATCCACCACAGCCCTGCCGCGTAGATCCCGACGACTACCGCCAGCACGCTTTGACCGAGAGCGGTGTCGTAGGGGCCGGCGAGGGTGTCCGACGATGCGAACAGCACACTGAGAACGCCGACTGACGACACGATCACGATCAGTGTGGTGCGCAGTCCCGCCCGCTCGGCCTCGACGTCTCGGCGGACGATCACCTCGTGCTCGACCGCGTCGGCCAGCAGGCTCAACGCCTCGCGGGTGCCGGGGCCGCGGCGCCGGGCCGCCAGGAGGAGCGAGCAGGCAATGAGGTCGCCGATGGGGTCGTCCAGCTCGTCGGCGAACGCCCGCAGTGCTTGCTCGGTACTGGCGTGGCTCTTCAGCCTTCGGGACAAGATTTCGACTGATCCGAGGATCGGCGCAGGTGCGATGCGGGCGCTGTCGGCCAGAGCCTGTTCCAGGCCGCGGCTGGCACCGATCATCTCGGCGAGCCGCCGCGACCACTGCGCCAGCGCCTCCAGCCGTGCGATCCGCCGTTGTGGTGCTCGCCCGGAGAGCATCGGCGGCAGCGCGTACACGCCGGCTCCGGTTGCCAGTGCCGCGACGGGCCACTTCGACAACAGCAGGGTCACAAGGCCAGACACGGCGCCGGCGAGCAGCCGGTTACGACGACCGGGCCATGCCGGAGATCGCAAGATGGTCTGTATCCGGGACGGTGGGCGCCCCTCCGATGCCCCAGGACCGGCACCGGCAACGCCGACGGCGATGAGTAGTAGAGCCCCGGCGGTGCACAGGCCGGCGAAGGCGGCCAGCCAGCCCATCACTGCCAGCTCCTATCAAGGACCGCGGGATCGAAGCCGTGCTCGACGAGTTCCTCCAGCAGGGCTGGGCTGATGTGTCCGCCGCCCGGGGCGGCGCGTCCGCCGGGACCTGGACTGAAGATGAAGTTGCGGGTCGGCTCGGCTGAATCCGCGGGTGGACCGACCTCCATCACCTGTGACACGTACCGGGCGTTGGTGGCCTGGTCACGGCGCAGATAGACGACGAGGGGCTCGGCAAGTCCGAACATCATGTGCACGTCTTCGGCGCCGAGGCCGAGGTCAGCGCGGCGGCCGAGTTGCACGACGCGGCTGAAGACATGCTCGGGACGATGGACGTGCAGCGTGCACATCGAGCCGCGCGCTCCGGAGTACATCACCTCCAGCATCGGTGCGAGTTCGCCGTGGCGGGCCTCGCCGACGATGACGCGGTCGGGGTTGAGGCGCAGGCACGCTGGCACCAGGTCCTGCAGCCGCACCTGGCCGGCGCCTTCGGAGTTGGCCTGCCGTGCTTCGAGCGCGACCACGTCCGGGTGGCGGTGTGCCAGGCGAGGGTCATCCAGGAACAACTCGTAGTCGCTTTCCAGGGTGATGATCCGCTCTTCGGGCGAGATCTCTCCGGCCAGGGCGCGTACGAGCGTGGTCTTACCGGTGTTGACCTCCCCGCACACGATGATGTTGCGGTGCGCGGAGATCGCCGCTCGCAGGAACGCCTCCAGCGGTGCGGTGAGGGTGCCGAGTTCGGTGAGCTGGCGCAAGCTGATGTCGACGAGCCTATGGACCCGGATCGCCAGATGCGGATGCCGCGATACCCAGCCCACCACCGCCAGCCGGACTCCGTCGGCCAGCGCGACGTCCAGCAATGGGGACGCGTGGGAGAACTCCCGGCCGCTGTTACCGCGCCGCGCCAGCAACTGGACCCACTCGATCAGGTCGTCGTCGGTTTCGGCGACCGGCGGACCGGGTTCCTTGGTGCCGTTGGTGTAGCTGATCCACGTTTGACGGCAGCCGTTGACGACGATGTTCTCCACGTCGGAGCGTTCCAGGAACGGCTGAAGCGCTCCCAGTCCGAACCGGCGGTCGAACACCAGTTGCGCTACCCGCTGCTGCTCCGACGCTGAGTTCAAGCGACCGGCCGCCATCTGCTCGTGCGCCCATGCCTGCACCTGCGCTTGGATCAGCTGCCGCGCCCGCACACGGTCCACCCCGTCGGCCAAGACGTCGACCAGCTGTGCCGATATCTCACGCACTGCCGCCCAGACATTCGTCTCACCAGTGGATGAGAGAGCGTTCGGTGCCGCCTGCGCGTGGGGAGCAGCACCAAAGAGCCCCGGCCTCGTGGAGGACCATCCCGATACGGTCATCGGCGGACCCCCGAAGCCGCCAGCGGCGACGCTGACCGCCTCGCTCCATCGAGGGCGGTGGCCGCGGTTTCCGGCTCGGCGACGGTCCCCCGGATACGGTGCCCGAGCACGTCCAGCGACCGAACAAGCAGCGAGGTTCTGAAGGTCAGCCGGGGACGCGCGCCGTCCGACAGGACGCGGGCGTCCGTCGGCGAACACGGCAACTCGGCAAGCACTGGGAAACCCAGCACCCGCTCGACGTCTGCAGCGCTGTAAGCCCCATCGGCGATCAAGCACAGCCTGATCGCCGCTTGCCCGCCCACCAACTCCTTGAGCGCGTCCAATCGAGTTGCGGCGGCATCGACTTGCGTCACAGTCGGCTTGAGGACCATCACCACAGCGTCGGCCGACTTCAGCAACTCGGTCGGGGTATCGGTGCCGCCGACTCGTCCCAGGTCGGCAATCACGTCACCGTCCCAGGCCAGCAGCGCTTCGGCCAGCCGCCGCCAGAGCGGCCTCAGCCGGATCCCGTGTCGGGGATCGCGGACACCATGCAGCAACCGCGCATGCCCGTCGTCCGTGATCGGCACCACGTATTCCTCCAGCGCGACTGGGCCCTGGGGATCGGCCTCGGCTGCCATCGCGAGCCCGAGCAGCCCCGGCCCGGCAGACGCATGCATCCGGTCGGCCATGAACCCCGGCAGCACCCGGCGTCCCATCGGGTCGCACTCGGCCAGCAGAACACGGCCCGGCCAGGCCAACGCCAGCCCGAGCGCGGTCGTCGACACCCCCGGGGACCCGCCCGGAGAGATCAGGCAGTGCAGCGCCATCTCCTCAGCCCCTCATTTCGGTCACCACGAGGACGACCAGCCCGGCCGCCGCCTGCCGCGCCACTCGGCTGCTGTCGGCATCAGCCACCAGCAGCGCCACCGTCATCGCCCCCTCTGCGTCCGGACCCTCCACCTGATCGACCACGCCTGAGACGTCCCGAGCCACACCGACCTGTTCCTGACCCGGCCTCGCGCCCGCGCCTTGCTCCTGGCCGCTGGGCGTGAACACCACGCGGACACGCCAGCCTGGAGCCAGCCCCGGCGGGATCGCGCTGGCCTTCAGCGGCACCGTCACCAGCGCCTGCCCAGGCGGCGGACTTTGCTGCGTCGCGAGCTGCGACGCCGCCAGCAGGGTCCCCTTCCTCAGGCCCACGGCGGCACGTCGCCCGACCACCTCACCCAGCTGACGTTCAGGAACCACCGGCACTGTGGAACCGGTGGCGACGCGAACGACGTCCAAGTCCGCCTGCACGATCTTGTGCCCGACCGCAACATCACGCGCCAGCCGAACCACCGCGACCCGCTGACCCGATGATTGGAACAGGTACACATTCGCCAAGACCGCGAACGCCAGCAGCATCACGCCGGCCACCACCCATCGGGGCCGACGCTGCCGCGCCAGCCGCTTGGACGGCGCGGGATTCGGGCCGCCGGTCAGCTTCGGAACCGTCGGCTTGGGCAGCGTGCCGCTCCTGGTCTTCATGCCACCTCTCATCCGTAGAGTCCCTGCGCCTCGGCCACCCGCAGCCGGAAACTCGTCGACCGCGTCAGGGGCGGCAATGCTCCACCCGATCCGTCCGAACCCCGCCAGGTGCCGCCCCACAGCACGCTCACCCGCACCCGGTAGGCCCCGCCCGGCTGATGCGCGGATGACCGTTGAAACGTGTACGAGCAATCGGTGCGCTGCGCAGATGCCGGACGAGATTTGTCGTACGCGGTTCCAGGACCTGTGCACCGAACGGGGCGTCCGTTGCCCGGGTCGACCGTCATGCTCTGCGGCCCCGCCGACACCTCAACCCACACATCACGTGCGCTGGCCCGGCTGGTGATCGTGTGCCAGTTCGTGACCCAGAACCACTCCGGCAAGCCCACCAAGCCCGCCGATCGCCGCGGTGGTGCAGTATGCACCTTCGGTGCGGGAACCGGCATCTGCGCCCACTTCGTCATTGCCAGTTGCGCGGGTGAAGGCTTTGGTGCCTTACCGCCCTCGGATTCGGGTGCGCACACGACCTGCACGTACTCCTGGAGTTCCTGGCAATCCCGTGGCCTCATTTCTTCGGATTCGATGGGTGGATGATTAGACGAGTGCGATCTCGGTCTACCACTCGGCCTGTCTCTTCCAGGGGAATTGGCGCCGTACTCGTATCCGTGAATGTTGGCCACTGGCGGCAGCGGATCCGTTGGGGGTGACATCAGGTTCGCGATGTTGGCTGAAAGTGACCCTACAATTAGAACGTTGACTGTAGTGCCATACATTTCTCAGCAGCCTTCACCGAGCGAGATTATCTTGACTACGCGCCACTGTCCATCGCTTCCTTTGGACAAGTGTGCCTTGACTCCTTCCTCTCTGAAGCCTCGATTCACCTTCTTTTGCGTGCGGGAATTCTGTAGGCCAGCGTTGCTGGCGTCCAAGCAGTCGAGAAGAATTGCCTTGTCGCCATTGATGCGGACGCTCTGCACGTGCGGGATGGAATTCCCGTAGGAAGTCAAGTCCTTGGCATTCAATTGCTTGGCGCGATTGATTACCCGCGACAACTGGGGATCGGACATGAACCTCGACAACTCTTGCTCGCGGATATCCGTCGGAAGGGAGTCGGCATTATCCAACTGCGCAACAACGTTCGTATACGCGGTCGTCACAGCCTCATCGTCGGATGGCGGGGATGTCGGGGCCGTGGTCTTGGTGGAAGGGAGCGTGGCTGTGCGACCCTCGGTATCGCAGCCCGTCAGCAGGAGCGCAAGACCAATGGCGCCCGGAAGGCAGAGCAGAGCGGCCACCCGTCGGCGGATCGCGATCAAGTTCCTGCCTCCTTGTGTTTGATCATTCTCGGTGCTGCCGCAGCAGCACCACAATGTCGAGCGATCGTAGATGCGCACGGTAGGACTTCGCATCCTTGTCCCGCCGTGAAGAGAGTAAATCTCCGGATGCCTACGGCCAAAGGCGGATGCATATGTACCGAATATGGCGGTATGCCCATAATTGGGGGGAGAGGCGTCCCGCCTGGATGTCGAATTGGGTGCAGCTTTCTCCTCACATCCCGGGAGGAACAGCGGAGTCGGCGGAAATTCGTCCGTCCTGAACGGCTGCGACGAGCCTTGTTTCGGCAACGTGCCGCAGTTTGTACAGGGGCTTCGCCGACACTCCCTGGACTCGGGCGTACTCCTGGACGGAGGTGCCGTCCAACCGCGTGGTGATGATCAGTTCGGCGGCGGCGGGACTGATGACCCCTTGGCGTGTGGCGTCCAGCAGCAACAGCACCGGGTCCGGGCCGGCCGCGGACGCACGGTCGGGCAGTTCGCCCGGGTCGCACGGGATGTGGCGGGCCTCCCTGCCACGAGCCCGCAGGGCGCCCTTGCGGGCCCAGAACATCAGGCGTGCGGCGATGTGCGGACGCGAGGTGTCAATACGCGCCACCTGGGCGACGAACTCGGTCAGCAACTCCGAGACGATGTCGTCAGCGAGGTGGCTCGAGCTGGAACGGATGATCCGCGCCGCGATGCTCTTGAGGCCGGGCATGGCCATTCCGACGCAGCCCACCACCCATGAGGGCTCTCCGGTCCGTGCCCGGCGGATGAGTTCGCACCACACCTGGTCTTTCAGATCGCTGGATGCGGAGCGCTCCAGCAGCAGGTCTCTCAGCGTGCTCAGGTCGACCGGCCGCGGAGGCAGGCCGTGCCCGATCACTCGGCCGTCCACCGTGAGCGAGCCGGGGCCGGTCGTCAGTAGCCGGAAGGAGTCCTCGGCAACAGTCAGCGCATTGCGCGACCGGAACGCAACCGTGTTGGCCGGGTGCTGGTGATAGGTGCGGTGGTGGTTCATGCCGTCCCCCGAGAGATCGTGATGGATCGATGACTCCAGGTGTCCACCACGGCGTGTGCAGATCATGAACAGTCCATGGGTGGGGCGCCTGTGCACACGAAGTGTTGACGGCGTGTTAGAAACGGCCCTGGCCTGCGATGACGCCCTAATTGCGACGTTCTTTCGTCCAAACAGGCAAAGTCGATCCAGTGTTTAAAACGGCCGCTGCCTGGCTGTTTACCCACTGCCAGATTTCTTCGGTAAAGATCTCAGAGTGGCTGACGACCCCGGTCGCGGTCTCGCTTGCTAAAGTCCCTCTCATACCTGCATGCGAACTTCTGCATGATTTGCATCGGGTCTGGTTGTGTGCTGCTCGGAGCCGTTGTCGCGGTGAATTGATGCGGGCTGGCCTCGGATGGCACGGCGATGCGTTGTCGACGCCCGGCGCTGCCGGTTTGGTGCTGCCCATGGTTCTGGTGGGCGAGCGGGAGGACCCTTGAGGACGAGTTGCTCCATGCGGTGTCCCTGATGCTGCCGGAGGTGGCCCGGCGTGCCAGCCGGTCGCGCTGTCGCCGTGCACCAGTACACGAACAGCCCGCAGCGCTGCCTGTGTGCTTCATGTGCAAGCGCAGCACCTGTCACTGGAGTGTGCACAGAGTGCCTATAATCCCTGCGACCTGCGGTGTTGTCACCGACGGGTGGTGCGTACGTGGCGGAAGTCGTGCTCGACGAGTGCCCAGCTCCCGCCGGAACGGCCCCCGACGCGAGGCCTCCCATCGATGCGGATTACGTGAGAGCCCTAGTTGGTGAACGCGGGGCGGGGCGGGCGCGTCTGACGTAGGTGGGTAATGCGAAGCTTGAGCGGCGGGCCGCCAAGAGCCGATCGCGTCGGCCGGTGCAACTGGCGGCGATGTGGATTGCGCTGCCGGTCACATTCACCTGTGCCGTGGTGATCGCCGGTGTGGCGTTGTGGTCGGGACTGTGGCTGCTGGACGTGCACGGCGTTAAGCACGAGAAGCAGATCGACTCCAAGGTGCTGTTTGACCTGGTGAAGTTGTCATTCGCCATGGTCGCCGGCGTAGGCGGTTTGGTGGCCTTGGTGGTGGCCTATCGCAAACAGCGCACTGAGGAGAACAGCGCGTTGCGCGAGGACACCAAATTGCACAGCGACCGGTTCACCGCTGCGGTCGCCCAGCTCGGCGATCCCTCTCCCGCCGTGCAGCTGGGCGGAGTGCACGCCTTGGCCGGTCTGGCAGACGACGCCCCCACTCCCCAGCTCCGTCAGACCTGCATCGATGTGCTGTGTGCCTACCTGCGCCTGCCCTACGATCCCGATCCCGGCGACCGCCCCGACGAGAGCGCGGACCCGGCCGGGTATGAAGCTCACTTCCGCGCCCGTGCCGCTTACCGGGCACTCCGGGAGGTCCGCCACACCGTCATCCGCATCATCGGCAACCACCTGCGCGACGACGCCTCGGTCTCCTGGCAGGACCACGACTTCGACTTCACCGTCGTCGTCTTCGACGGCGGCGACCTCCACGGCGCTGTCTTCACCGGCGCTACTCTCTTCACCGGTGCCGCCTTCGCCTCAGGGCGTCTCGATCTCAGCGGCACGCGATTCGCGAACGGCACGATCGACTTCAGGGCTGCGCGGTTCACGGGCGGCACGGTCGACCTCCAAAACGTGCAGTTCACGGACGGTACGGTCAGCTTCGTGGGTGCGGAGTTCACGGGCGCCACGGTCTATTTCGTCGGCGCGATGTTCATAGGCACCAGCATCTACTTCTCCGGTACGGAGTTCACGGGCGGCGAGGTCCTCTTCATCGAAGCGAAGTTCACCGCCGGCGAGGTCAACTTCAACGGCGCCAAGTTCGTGACCGACACAGTCGATTTCAGCAACGCGGAGTTCCCTGACAACAGCGTGCTCTCCTTCGTGGGGGCGACCGGGAAGCGGCCGCAGGGGCTTCCGGATGACTTCGCTCCGCAGCTTTCGTGAGCGGCGACGCGGGAGGCGCAGCCGCCTCTCTCTGCCAAACTGCCGTGAGACGTATGAGTCCTTGGCGATAAGCAAGGCAGACAGGACGAACGACGCAGTGACGATGCCTCTCGCCGAGCCAGGTTCAGCCCTGCTTCGCAGATGTCGGTCTCGGAGGGCTGTTCCACCTGGTGGCCGTGTCGTCATTCCGCAGGGTGACGAGGCGGTGAGCGACTTCTCGCCGGGCCCAGTCGTCGCTCGGAGCTTTGCGGATGTAGGGACTCAGCCCACTGAGTTCACGGACGTGCATGAGCGCGTCGAAGTCTGGATAGGTACGCACGTCCCAGCCGTAGGCGGCTGTGAAGGCATGAAGGTCTTGTTCGGTATGGCGGTTGAACCGGCGGCGCATGTAGTGAGGCTGGATCAAGTCCCACTCGCGCGGACCGTGGGCGACGTGGTCCCAGTCGCCGAGCACGACCTCGCCATTGCGGACCCGGATGAGATTATTGGTGTGGGCGTCTCCGTGGATCAGCCCAGAGGAGAGCACGCCGACCAGTCTCGTCCAGGCGGTGCGCATCACACTGATTCGGGTGAGCAGCCATGATCGATCCTCGTTGCTCATGGCATGGGGGTGGCGTTGGGCTGCCTCGGCGACACTGCCCAACGGGTCGGTCATCAGCTGCAGCTTGAACGGCGGGACCGGCTGATCGTGTAGCGCCCGGAGCAGCCGGCCGAGTTCGGCGCCGGTTCCCGGTGGCCCGTCACAGACGTCGAGCAACCGCCACATCGACACCACGTGCGCGTTGACGTGGAAAGGATCGGCCTCGGCAGGCTCGGTGCATGGGAAGCCACGGCTGGCCAGCCATCGCGTTACCGTGACGGACTGGGTGATCCTGTCGAATGCCTTGGGAGTGCCGGCGATGCGAACGACCAGTCGTGCCGTCGGCAGCGCGATGACCGTGTTGCTGTGCTGCCCCACCAGGCGGGCGTCACCCGTCGGGATTGAGTACCGTTCGCTGATCGCGTCAATGAGGAGCCGGATCTGGTCTGGCAGAGCTGCCATGGGGGTGACTATCCGCAGATCACCGGGTGCAGCGGGCCAGTACCGGACGTGCGGCCTCGTATAGCTCGGTGACGGCCGGCTGACCCTGATGAGGCTGCAGGGCGGCGAGCACTTCGGTGACCCGAAGGCAGACACGGCGTGAAGAGATCTGAGCGGCGAGCGCGAGGAACTCATGGCCGCGGGCGCAGGCCTGTTCGATATCCAGGCTCTGCGCGTGTGCGATCGCAAGGACGCCGAGGGTGAAGGCGCGGGGGCGTGGTTCGGTACGGATGACCAGACTCTGCTCGGCGGAACGGACGGCGTGCCGTCCCATTCCAAGGTTGATGTAGCAGCGGGCTTCCTCGTGGCGCAGATGCCCGATTCCGTAGGCGCTTATCCAATTGGGTTCGGTCGTCGTTCCGGCTTGCTGATAGGCGTCCCACACATCGCCGAGGACGCGCTGGGTGCGCGCACGGTCACCTGTTAGCGACCATGCGAGCGCGGCCTTGGTCGTCAGGAAGGCCCGCCCGAGCGGAGGGACCGCGCGAGCAATGCCGGCAGCGCCTTCGGTGTAGGCCAGTGCCTGTTCCACGTATCCCGATTTCTGGGTGGGACGGCGGGCAAGCGCGGCTTGGTGCATTTCATGCTCCCCACGCCGCGACAACACCCACGCCGTCAGCGATGGGTCGCCGGACTCGTTGGCCATGCTCGCGGCCCGGCCGAGCAGCGTCAGTGATGCGGCCAGCCGGTCGGCATCCAGATTCATCGCCGCCACGCGCAATGTGAACTCGGTGGAGACCGCGAAGAGCCGCCGACGGAGGGGATCGGACGCGTGTCCGCGCAGCCGCGGCTCGATGACGTCGGTCAGGTAGTCAGTGGCCTGCTGGCGAACGCGGGTGCCGCCGAACTGCCGGTCGGAGGTCATCAGCGCTGCGAGCATGCCGCGGATCGCCTCGACGTCTCCCTCGTTGGTTTTGGGTGCGGGTGGCGGTTCAGGCCCGTCCTCGAAAAGTGCGTCGTCGCTCATACCGAAGGCCCGGGTGTACAGGATGCGGTAGCGCTCGGTGACTCGGACGACATCGCCCTTCTCCCACCGCTCGATGTAGCGGCGCAGGCTGCGGACGCTCGGCATCTTGTGGGGATAGTCGGCTGCGTCGCGCAGCTCCTGAGCCATGCGGGGGATGTCCCATCCCCTCGTCCGCCGTTCACGGCGCAGCCGAGCGCGCACCTGTGGGGTCGTCTCATAGGGCATGAGCGTGCACCTCCCTGTCTGTCGGCTGCCGGGCGAACGCTGAAGATGTCGCAAGCTGTCGAACATTGTCGGCTAGAGCTGTGGCGCCCGCCACAGATTCACTAACGGTGACCAGATCGCCACCCAGTGCTGAGAGTCGGTCATCGTGCATCGATTAACCAGAGGGTCAGGCAGCGGGCAGGCCGTGAGCGCCTGCGCGTCGTCCTCTTCGGCCAGATGATCACCCGACCAGAGTCTGGGAGGGGACATCGCTCTGGGCGTCGGCGTCAGGCCGATGATGGTGCGGTTGGCAGCCGTCTGAGAGTAAGCACGCCCAAGGTTGCCGTCGGATCCACCAGGCCTTCCCGCGTACTTGTTACGGCGAGTGCGGCGGGCCGGGAGGATGTGCTGCCGCAGCCCGGTGTGGGATCCGGACGGCTCTCCTGGGGCCCTGGACGATACGTCTTTCGACTCGCCACTCGTGCCCGCTGTCCAGGCGACCCCAGAGCAGATACGGCCGACCTCATTGCTGGAGGAAACATTAGGGGACCATGCTGAGAGACCAGCTAATTGAGCGCGATACGGCGGATTCTCTAGCGGAATTCGTCGCTCGGTGGAGAGCTGGAGATTCGAGTTGAAACGACGATGTGCAGCATCAAATTTTTACTATTTCTAAGTGCTGCATACTTGACGCCATGGATAGAGGCGAGTGCTGATTGTGTCCGGTCGCTCGTTTCAAGCGGCTACAAAAGCGGCAGCGGGCGACCGGGAGAAAAGGGGAATGGAAACGTGGAGAAGAAAGGCTGGGGCATGTGCTCTCCCGGCGAGTGGTTGTGGGGGGTGGACCCGATGCGGTGGCGTCGGATCTACCCGGGCCGGGCCGATCAGGTGCGGGTGGCGCGGGTGTTCGCGGCGACGCTGTTCGAGGGGACCGGGCGTGAGGAGGACGTGGCGGTGGTGGTCGCGGAGCTGGCGACCAACGCCGTGAGGCATTCGCGGTCGGGAGGCGAGCGGGGCTGGTTCGGTCTGGAGGTGACGCTGTCCGACATCGCCTACATCGCGGTGACCGACCTGGGTGGGGGCTGTGTACCCACGATCCGGTCGGAGACGCCGGGGTGCGAGCCGCGGGTGGGTGGATACGGCCTGCTCACGGTGTCCAAGCTGGCTTTGACGATGGGGGTTCACGGCAGTCCCGAGGACGGCTTCACGGTGTGGGCCGACATGGACCTGCGTCGCACCGCCCAGAACGGCCCGGGCCAGCAGGCGACGCTGGCGTCGTAGGGAGGGCCCAGCCTGGGGTTAGCAGGCTGGTCCCTCAAGGAACAGCGTAGAAGAACGCTGCTTGCGAGGGGAGGCCCCGTCCGTAGGTCCGCATCCGCGGGTCTGCCGACGGGGCCGCCGCATGCCTGTGCCGGTTTGAGGGTTTTGTCTGGCGAGTGATCGGCGCTGGCAGCGGGCCACCTTTTCAGGCTTCTCTTCGGGGTTCTTCTCGGTCTTCTTTCCGGGGCTCTGTCTATGAACAGAAGGTGCCGGCCTCGATCTCTGGGCAGGTCGTAGGCGTGGTGCATATTCTGTTCGTGGCCCCGACTCGTCACCAGGACGACCCCTGGTAATAGCTCGCGATGTGGGTTCGGTTCTACTCCGTTTTCTGATCACGCCCTCCGGCTGGCCTGCTGTTCCTCCCTCTCCCGTCGAAATACCGCATGTAAGCCGACCTGCCCGCGGGCCCGTCCGGCACGAGCCGTTCGCGCCCGAGGTGCGAGGTCGCCGTTGCCCGACGAGTCGACGAGGCGCGAGAGGCGTGAAACGCCTCATTCGAGGTGCCGCAGTTTGGTGAATCGCGTCTTTGGTGAACGGGCCTTCGAAAATGTGTGTCCATCGAGCCAGGTCTCGGATGTGAATTGGGGGAAAACTCGCTTTGCCGTCGGATGGGTTTAGTGTTGCTGGCGCGAATGGTTAGGTTGTTCAGCCCTGAAGGTGATTAAAAATGTGGCCGAAGGTGCTTGCCTGGTCGGGCGGCATCGAGAAATGGTCGAGCTCCCGATGAACGGGAACGGCACCGGAAGTCCGGTCGCCGGTCACATCGAATGGGAGATGAAATGGCCGCGAAGAACATAACCGCAAATGACGCCGCAGGAAATGGCGTCACGGGCACCGAGAACGCCGGGGACGGCGCCGCCGTCACTGGGGGCGGGGCGCGCCCGTCCGGGGCGGCTGGGGACGTGTGGGGCGCGCTGACCGGCAACCCCGGTGCGACCGTGACCGCGTTGGCGGAGGCGTCGGGTGTCAGCCGTGTCACCGTCGCGCGGACGCTGACCGCCTTGGAGCGCGACGGGTACGCCTGCCGGACGCGTGGCGGGCGGGACGGCGGGAAGCGGCAGCCCGACACCTGGCACCCGGTCACGGCCACCACCGACGGCACCCCGGACGCGTCCGCATCGGACGCGCCGAGCGGGGACGCGGACGCCACCGACGACACCCAGGCCACCACCGAAGCGCCGACCACCGACGACACCGCCACCGGAACGGACGCGGCACCCGAGGCGCCCGCCGCCGACGAGGACGCCCCGACCAGTTCGGACACCGTCACCACCGGGGACGCGGACGCGAGCGAAACCACGGACGCCGGGGACGCTGGGGCTGGGATGGACGTGGCGGCGGTGGCCGAGGCGCGGGACGCGCTGACCGGGCTGCAGGACGCCATCGCGGCGGCGCTGACCGCGCTGGACGGCGGGGACGGTGCGGGGGCGCTGGCGGCGGTTGAGGGCGTCTACGGCGGGTCGGGGAAGGCGCGGCGGCTGGTGCGCGCGGCCGCCAACGGGCGCCCGCGTACCGCGTCGGGGGCGCCGCGTTCGGCGCCGGGTGAGATGCGCGCGAAGGTCGCCGGACACCTGACCGGCCACCCTGGCGCGTCGTTCACTCCACACGAAATCGCGAAGGTGATCGGGCACTCGGCGGGGGCGGTGTCCAACGCCCTGGACCGCCTCACCGAGGCCGGTGAGGCCGAGTTGGTGTGCGACCGGCCCCGCCGGTTCACCGCCATCACCGCCCGCCCCGCCAAGCGCGCCGCGCGCTGACCGCACGCACCGACCGCCACTTGGGGGCGGGCCGCCGCGCCACGCGCACCCGCCCCCGGCGTCCCGACCACCCGCACTTGCAAGGAGCCGTCACATGACCACCGTCCCCACCACCCCAACGGCCGCCGCTACCCCGACCACTGCGCCGACCGCCGGACCCGGCTCGGTACCCGCGCCTGGTGGCACCGGTCGCCTCGGACAAGGTGAGTTGCGTCGAAGGGTCGCCGCCATCCTCGCCGACCGGCCCGGCGAGGTGTTCACCCCAGGTGAGATCGCCCGGAGCCTGGACCGGTCGGCAGGTGCGGTCGGTAACGCGCTGGCCGTGCTGGCCGACCGTGGGCAGGCCGAACTGGTGGCCACCGGGCCGCGCCGCTACCGGGCCACCGCCACCACCGCCGACGCCCTCAAAGGCGGCGGCGCGTCCGCCGCCCGGACCGCGCGCCCCGCCACCGCCCCCGCACCGAAGGCCGCGCCCGCGCCGACGCCCAGCACGTCCGGCACAGTCGTTGCCTCGGGGACGTCGGCGAAGGGTGGGAAGTCGGCGGTCGGGCCGGTGGTGAGGCCGAACGGCCAGACCTACCACCCGCGCCGGTTGGCGGACCTGCCGGACGTGGCGGCGCTGCGGCGACTGCGGGAGGCGTCCATCCCCGCCCTGCTGTACGGGCCGCCCGGCACGGGGAAGACGTCCCTGGTCGAAGCGGCGTTCCCGGACCTGATCACCGTGGCCGGGGACGGGGACACCGCCGTCGCCGATTTCGTCGGCGAGTACACCCAGGCGCCCGGCGGTGGTTACGAGTTCGTCTACGGGCCGCTGATCACGGCGATGACCGAGGGCCGCGCGCTGCTGATTGACGACGCCACCCTCATCTCGCCGAAGGTGCTGGCGGTGGTGTACCCGGCAATGGACGGGCGGCGGCAGATCACCGTCAAGGCGCACAAGGGCGAGACGATCACCGCCGCCGAGGGGTTCTACGTGGTCGCCGGTCACAACCCCGGCGTTCACGGCGCCGTGCTCACCGAGGCCCTGGCCTCCCGGTTCGCCGCGCAAATCCGAGTGTCGACCGACTATGACCTGGCCCGCACGCTGGATATCGAGCAGCGCGCGGTGCGGGTCGCGCGGAACCTGGCCCGCCGCCAGGAGTCCGGCGAGATCGGCTGGGCGCCGCAACTGCGCGAGCTGATCGCCTTTCAGAAGATGTCCGGGGTCCTGGGCCCCGAGGCGGCGGTGGCCAACCTTCTCGGCATCGCCCCCGAAGAAGACCGCGACGTGGTCGCCGAGGTCATCAGTTCCGTCTACGGACGCGCCGTCACCCCGCTCGCCCTCGGCCAGCAGATCTAACCCGCACCCGCCCGCACATCCCCGCACCCGCGCCCGCACGCACCCTCACGGAGGAACCATGGCAACGCACGTCATCCCCGCACCCACCGCCCCGCCCGCCGCCGCGCCGCCCGGCACCGGGGCAGGCGCTACCGCCCCCACCGCCACGGTGGCGGCCCCCGCGCCGGTGACCGGGCCGAGCGGGGCGTGGCTGCGGCTGTCGGCAGCGTTCACCGACGCCGTCACCGACCTCACCGACCGCGAAGACCTCACCGTTCAGTGCGCGCCTGGCCTCGGGCGAGGCGCGCCCGGTTGCTTCGTCCCGTCGCTGGCCGCCATCGAACTCGACGGCACGCACCTGCGGCAGGACCCGGCCACATGCGACCCGTCCTGGCCCGCCGACCGCGACCGATACCCGGTCCTGTGGGGCGTCCTCACGCACGAGGCCGCGCACGCCACCCACACCCGCTGGTCGGTCCCGGACGGCGCGCCCGCCGCCGCAGCCGACGCCGCGATGGCACTGGAAGAGTCCCGGATCGAGGCGGTCCAGGTACGCCGCCGCCCCGCTGACCGCCGCTGGCTGCGCGCATCCGCAACCAGCCTCATCCTGGCCGACTTCACCACCGGCCCCACCGCGCCCGCCACCGCAGCGGCCACCGCACCCGGTGGCGGGTCTGCGCCGTCCGGTGGCGCGCCGTCTGGCACCTCGGCAGGTGCACCGGCCACCCCGCCGACCGCCCCGCCGGTCACGACACCGCATACCGCCATGACGCCGTGGAACGCCGGACGCGCCGCCGCGCTGCTGCTGGCTCGCACCGACGCCGGAATCCTCGAACCAGCAGAAACCAAGACTCTGGCCGAGGTCGTTCTCGACGTGCTCGGACCGACCCGGTTGAGCGCGCTGGCCGCCCTATGGCACCTCGCGCACGCCACCGGCGACGACGACACCGCCACCATGATGGACCTGGGGCGGCGGTGGTGCCGGATCCTGGACGTCAACCCCGAACGCCCCGCCCCGCCCCCGCCGCCCGGAACACCGGGCGCCTCGGGCGACCCCTCCCCGCTGGCCGAAGCCCTGGGCGCCACCATGGCCGCCGTTCACGCGGCCGCCGCCACCCCGGCCACCGGCGCGCCCGGCCCGGATCCGGCCGAGAAGCGGCGGCAGGAGAAGGACGCCCGAGACAAGGCCGACCGGGCCGCGCGCCGCGTGTTCGGCGCCAGCACCGCCTCGACCACGGCGCGGGGGCGGACCGCGATCACCGGTACCCGTCCGCCCAACCCCGACGAGCAGGCCGCCGCCCGCCGTCTGGCCCGCCGGTTCCGCGCCGCCGCGCACCGCGACCGCGTCACCACCACCCACACCTCACCCACCCCGCCCGGACGCCTGTCCATGAGGGGTGCGCTGGCCGCCGACGCCCAGCGCGCCGCCGGTGTCACCCCGACCGCCGAACCGTTCAGCCGGACGGTTCGGCGTCACGTGCCCGCGCCACCGCTGCGGGTGGGCATCGCCTGCGACGTGTCCGGATCAATGAACACCCTGGCCGCACCGGTGGCATCGGCCGCGTGGATCATGGCCCGCGCCGCCGGGCACCTCCCCGACGCCCTAGCGGCCACCGTCATCTTCGGCGCCCGCGTCCGACCAATCGCCCACCCTGGGCACACCCCGGCCGCCGTGACCGAGTTCGCCGCCCGCGACCCCAGAGAAGACTTCGTCCAGGCCGTCGACGCCCTCGACTCCGCCGTGGAACTGACCCGGACCGGCGCCGCCCGGCTACTGGTCATCGTGTCCGACGGCATCTTCAAAGACGACCAGCGCGAAGAAGGCCAGAAACGCATCGACCGCCTCACCGCCGCCGGGTGCGGCGTGCTGTGGCTGTCGATGTCCGGCCGCACCAAACCCATGAAGGGCGCGCACCTGGTCACCCTGACCGACCCCGCCGCAGCCGCCGACGCCATCGGCGTCGCCGCAGCCCGCGCCCTCCGCACCGCCTGAACCCGCCGCCCGGTGTGCCCCCCGGGCAGGGGCGCACCGGGCCGACCAGGCCCCCCACGACGGCACCCGCCGCCCGCTATCAGCCCTAGGACCGCCCGGAACGGACAGGCGTCACCGGGACGCCGCCAATCCAAAGAAAGCTCCAACACCGACAGGAGAGGCACACCGTGAACCGCATGGAGTCCTACATTCGTGACCGCCATGACGACGCTCACCAGCGGCATTGCGAGGCAGAGGCGAAGATGCTCCCCGGTCTCGACGAAGGAGAAGACATCGCCGCCCCGGTCGCCGCCGCCCGCGCCACCGCGTCTTGGTGGGACGAGCCGGTCCCCGGCATCAGCCACGAGGGCCTGGACCCTGTCGAGGCGCCGCCGCGCGCCCGCGACACGGCCCACTTGGACGCCCTCGCCACCCGCACCGAAAGGCCCAGCTCGTGAACCATCTTCGACCAGCCCCGACCGAGCCCGAGACGACCGGCACCTGCCTGATCCTCGAGCTGTGCGGCCTCATCGGCGCCACCGCCAGACTCGATGAGAAACCCCGCGACCGACACCAGGCCATGCAAGAGGTGGTCGCGGCGGCCTACCGCGTCGGCGCCGCAGCCGGTCCCGTCCTGGACGGCGAGGCCGCGCTGATCACTGCTCTGCGGGATGCGGCCCTCGCCCGCCCGCCTATCCCCGAGTTGTGCCCCGGCTGCCAGAAGTTGAGCGGCGGCCGGTGCGGACATCACATCGGGAGCACTGACGTCGCCGAGACCTACCACGAACTCGGCCACGCCCTCAGCGGCCCCAGCTACACCGCCCCCGCCAGCCGCCACCATGAACCGGCCCGGTGAAGGAGCCTCGATGCCCCGCACGATCCGCATTGATGATGAGGTCCGCGCCTTTCTGGCACGCCGCAGGAGGCATCGAGGTGAATCCTCCAACGAGGTTCTGCGCCGCTGGCTCAGCCTGGACCCCGATCCCGACCCCGGCTACACCCGCCGGGGCAGCACTGGCCCGGTACCGACGGTCACCCAGCGGGCCGTCCTGGACGTGCTGGCCTCCACCGGCACCGCGATGACCGCCGCCCAGATCACGGCTGCGGCCAGGATCAGCCCCGCCGCCACAGGCAAGGCCCTGCGGCACCTGGAACAGGCAGGCAATGTCCACCGCCGTCACGTGTCCGGCGACGCCACGCGCCGCTGGCACGACGAATGGCGGATCAATGACACCGACGGCGACCCCGAACAGGCCTGACCGGCCACCGCCCCCTGAGGGCCTCTCCGTTGAAGGGCGCCCGTCGCGTTCCCGCCCCGTCCAGGCACCACGTCAGGACGGGGCGGGACCCTGGACGCCGGTGATGATCTGCTTGACCTTGCGGCGGTCGATGCCGTACTTCTCGGCCAGAAAGCGCTGGGAGACCGGTCGGCCGGGCCCGTGCAAGCTGGCGCGGTACTCGGCCAACATGGCCTGCTCCGGCGTCTGCTCCACTTCGGTGCAGATCGACTCGGCCAGTTCCATTCCGGTGCGTACGCCTTTCGCGGATGCTGGAGGCGAGGGTGCATGGCGGGTGAGGGTCATCAGCAGCTCGAACGAGCCGACCAGTGCCAGGGCGGGCCAGGCGCTGACCAGCGCGCCGATGGGCCCGTGTGCGGCGCCGTGCGCCACGTTGGCGCCCACCGTGGCGCAGATCCCCGCAGCCAGGCTCCACCCGGCCAGCGCCGGTACGGGCCGGTCGCGGCGGGTGGCGTCCAGGATCACCATGGATGCCGCCCAGATGAGCCCGTCCACGGTGAAGGGGACCAGTCTCGCCGTCGCACCGGGCTCGCCGTGGGAGCGGACCAGGTCGAGCATGTGCGCGTAGGAGATGAGCGCGGCGACGACGGCTACCGCCACCACCGCCAGCGCCGTGGTCGCCTTGATCAGTCGATCGGTCACCGGCCGGCTCCTCTCCCCGGTGCCTTTGCTCGCCGGTGCGCGGTCGGTCGGGTGAAACCGAGCAAGGTGGAGCGGCGGTAGGACTGGACCTGCACCACGGTGCCGGTGTGCGGAGCGGCGATCATCTTTCCGCCGCCGATGACCAGGCCGACGTGGCCGGGGTTATTGGTCGAGGTGCCGGGCCCGGAGTTGAAGAACACCAGATCTCCCGGCTGCTCGCGTCCGATGGGGATGCGGGGGCCGTGCCGCCATTGCGCGCCGGACACGCGCGGGATGCTGATCCCGGCGGCACGGTAGGCGGCGTAGGTCAAGCCGGAACAGTCGAAGGCGCGCGGTCCGGTAGCGCCCCACACATACGGCTTGCCGAGTTGCGCGCGGGCGAACGCAATCGCCTTGGCGGCGGCTTGGCCGGAAGGCACCGCCGAGAAGCCATTGCCGTTGCCGCACCCTGCCCCCATCGTCGCCTCGGGCTGGCCAGTCCCACCTCGGGCATAGGTGCGGGCTCGTTTGAGGACTTGTTCCACGTAGGAGCGCGAGTGGTTGTACTGGAACAGCGCGGCCCGGACGCGTTCGGGTGCGCCGCCGTGTTTGAGGTAGCGGGCGGCGGCGGGGATCGCGTCGGCCGGATCGTAGACGTTCCTGCGGCCGTCGCGATTGCCGTCGACGCCGAACGCGGCCCACGTGCCGGGCATGAACTGCATGGGCCCGGCGGCTCCGGCATGGTTGCGGCCTGAGGCGATGCCGGGGCCGGCGCCGCGCCCGTGATCGGACTCGACCTTCCCGACGGCCGCCAAGACGTGCCACCCGATCCCGTACTCCCTGCCGGCCTTGAGGTAGAGGCTCAGATAGGCGGGTGGGATGTCGCTGACGGACCCGCCGGGAGCGGGCTGGCATGCGCCGGCCCCAGTCCCGGTCCCGAGGCCGGGGAGGAGGGCGCCGAGCACGGCGACGAGCACGGCGGCCAGGCCGAGCAGCGCAGCGGTAGCCCCGACCAGGAGGGGCATCAGCGGGTCTCCGACTCTTGCCGTGGCGTAGTGCCCCAGAAGGTGGCCAGGTCGATGAGCCGATACCTGCGGCCTGTGGTTCCGGCGGGCTGCCATACCCGTCCTGCAGGGCCGTCGGATGAAGCGGTAGAGGTGTGGACGGCGGTCGCGACCGGAACCTCGGGGCTACCGAGCAGGGCGCGGAGGTTGGCTTCGCGTCTGGGGCTGGGCAGCCAGATCAGAACGGGGGTGGTAGTGCCGGTGGCTTCGGCGAGGTCGGCGTACCCGCCGAGTTTCCCGGCGACCCGGGCGAGGGTTTCGGTGCCGGTGTCGTGTTCGAGGAAGAAGTCCAGCGTCCGCGTCGCCCCGCCGGGGCCGGACTGGGTCCAGCGCCCGAACCCGTCCGGTCTGGCCAGGTCACCCCACAGGGCCGCGCAGCGCTGCTCCGACCACCACTGCACCAGGGCGGTGCCATCGCCGCGGCGGCGCGCAGAGTCGTGGAGGTTGACGAAGAAGTCGTTGACGCCCGTCTGGTGGGCCAGGCGGGGTGAGACGGCGATGCCGGACGCGCTGTCCTGCCGATACCCGAACTCGGCCATGGTGTGGCCGTGCTGGATGGCCAGGACGTGCGCCCCGGCGGGTCCCAGCACCCAGTGCCAGGGCCGGGATCCGACCGGGGTCCAGGGCCGGAACCGCAGCAGGGTGTGCAGGCGGTGCAGGTGGTTGAGGCGTTGGCGGGCACGCTCGGGACTGGGAAAGAACAGCGCGGTGAGCTGGCCGGTGGTGAGAACGCGGTGTTCCCAGACCAGGGCGAGCAGTTCCCGGTCCCGTGCTGTGAGCCTGTAGGCCACCTCGGCCACGAGTTCGGCGGTCATCCTGGGCGGCCGGACCTGCGTGCCGCGCAGCCGGGTCGAGGTCTTGGTCTGGCGTGTCACGACTCCTCCGGCTGGACGTGTGAGGCGTCCCCCGCTGAGTCGGCCGGCTCGGCGGTTGTGGCGGGGGCGGTGTCGAGGTGACGGAGGCCGACGGCGGGGATGAGGCGCTTTCCGCGTACGGCGGAGAACCGTTCGCGTGAGGCGCGGCGGACGGCGGTGGCGCGGCCGGGCATCGGGTCGGGCAGGGGCCGGGTGCGGAAGGTGAAGGCCGGGGTGGGGCTGTTGCCGTCCATCAGGCGGGCGGCGGCCTGGTACGCCCCGAGGTGGGACAGGTCGTGCGGGGCGAGCAGGGGTGCGGTGTGGCGGGCCAGGTCGGTGGCGTCTTCGGGTGAGGCGGCGAAGTAGATCTTGTTGCGGGCGTCGGCCGAGACGGCGTCGCGCAGATCTTTGGGGAGCTGGGACAGGTGCTGGTGGGCCAGGGTGAGGCTGAACCTGTAGGCGCGGGCCTCGGCGAGGATGTCGGAGATCGATCCGGGCAGGTTGAGGAAGTTGTGCGCCTCGTCGATGTAGGCCGCGGCATCCCGCCTCTCGCCCTCGGTCTGGGTGGCGCGCGGGGTGATGGCCTGCCAGGTGTGCGCCAGCAGCAGCGACCCGAGCAGCCGGACGGCGTCCTCGCCCAGTACGCCTTTGGGCAGCCGCGCCAAGATGAGACCACCGGTGCCGAGCATGCTGGCGATGTCGAGGGTGGAGGCACCGCCGGACAAGGTGTTGCGGACGAACGGCCGCAGCAGCACCGCGCGGAGTTTGTTCATCACCGGCCCGATCACCGACGCTCGCGCCGCCGGAGTCAGCTCGTCGTAGGAGGCCCAGAACCCGCGCAGCAGTTCGTCATCGAGGCGTGCAGTGATGCGGGTGCGATAGGGGGTATCGGTCAGCAGGCGCGGGACATCGGCCAGGGTGGCGCGGGTGCCGTTGACGCGGGTGAGGGTCAGGCAGGCCGAGCGCAGCAGGTCGTCCAGGCGCGGCCCCCAGGAAGAGGAGAAGCAGCGGCGGAAGGTGGTGACGATCGACTCGGCGGCGAACGCCGGGTCGCCTCCGGCCAGCACGTTCAGGCAGGGAGGGCGGCCACGGTCGCCGGGATCGAACACCGCGGTTGTGCCGACGGCCCGCTCGGGGAGTCGGGCGAGGACGTCGGCGACCAGGTCGCCTTTTGGGTCGATGACCAGGGCGCCGCGCCCCGCTCGTGCGTCAGACAGGATGAGATTGGCCAGGAAGGTGGACTTGCCGACGCCGGTCTGCCCGAGCACGTGCAGGTGCTGGCGGGCGCCGGCGACCGTCAGCCCGACCGGGCGCGGCGCCCCTGCTTCGGAGTCTCCGAGCACACGGACACCGGGCCCGGAGATGGGGACGGTCGGGGAGGGCGCGATGGGGCGGGCGCCGGCGCGGGTGACGCCGGGCGCGGCCAGGTCGTAGGGCAGGTGCGCCAGCGCCGCCAGTTCCGGCACCGACAGCAGGTAGCCGCGTTGAAGGCGGCGTTCGGCCAGCTGGACGGCGGGACGATGGAGGCGTCGGCGGCGTAGGTGCTGGTGGCCCGAGGTGAACAGCGCGAATGTGGATGCTACTTCGTGGGCGTGTGCGCGCAGCCACCCGGCACCGGCTTGGTCGGGGTGGCGGGTGGCGACGCCGTAGCGGATCTGGACCTCGAAGCGCGGCTGGGCGGCTTTGCCGAGGACGGCGCGGACTTGTTCGGCGCGTTCGGGGTGCTGGCGGGTGAGTTCGCTGGGGTTGTGGTGCCCGGACATGCGGGGGGTGAGCAAGTCGAACAGGAGACTCTGGGGTGCGGTGGAGCGGCCTCCGCGCAGCGCTGATGCGGCTCGGTGGGCCTTGCCGAGGCGGTGGCCGGTGGCGGGGCGGGCCAGAATCTGCACGGCAAGGTGTTCGCCTTCGGCCAGCCCGGAGGCGGTACCCAGGAGCCCCCGCAGGGGGTCGGCGTCGTGGTCGCTGGCGAGCGGAAAGTGCTCCGGCCTAGCCAGTACCAGCCATCCGCCCGCCGCTCGGTGCTCTGGGTCGAGAGGGAGTGGTGGTGCGGCGGGGTGGGTGGTGAGGGTGGCGCCGGGCCAGGACGCCCGGACGGTCTTCTCGACTATTCCGGGCGGGATGGTGCCGGGGACCCAGATGTGGAAGCGGACGCCCTTGTGGTCGGCGCGGTACTCAAAGGCGAGGTGCGGCTGGCCGAAGACCAGCCGCTTCCAGCGCGGGTGGGTGAGGCCGATGAGGCGTGCCCACCAGGCGGTGGCGCTGGCCGGCTCCACCTTCGGTGGCACGGCCACCTCGATCAACCGGGCGCCCGGGGCGAGTCGGCTGTTGCGCCAGTCCCACAGCACCCACCGGACACTCGCCCAGGTCGCGGCAGCACCGAGAACACCCAGCTCGGTGATGGGGCCGTAATCGGTGGCCAGGTCGATGAGATGGTCCGGGACGTGGCCGAGGTCGGACAGGAGCCCGGACAGGCCAGTGCCTTTGGCGGCGTCCTGGATGAGAGTCGTTCGGGTCATCGTTGGTCGGCCTCCGTGTCCGTGGCTGCGGTGGCGTAGTCCCGCTCAGCGCGGGTGGCGAGTTCGGCAGGATCGGTGGTGACGAGCTGGTGCTCGTGGCCGCTGGCGATGGAGGTGAACGCGGCTCGGTCCGAACCGGCGCCGGTTCCACACAGCAGGCCTTGGCCGCGGTCGGCCGCGAGCAGGAAGGTCTTCTCGCCGTCGGTAAGGTCGAAGGCTTCGGTGATCTGGTCGATGGCCTGGGGTGCTTGGCGGAGCAGGATCTGGGTGGCGGAGTTGGCGATCACCGCCCGTCCCAGATCAGTGGACAGCAGGTCCCCGGCGTCCTGGGTGACGACGGCGAGGCCGGCCCAGTGCTTGCGGGCGGACTTGGCCAGCCGGTACAGGAATCGGGCGCCCTCGTCCTCGCGCATAAGAGTCCAGGCCTCGTCGACCACGACCAGCCGGCGGCGCCGCTCGTCGGGATTGGCGACGGTGCGCCAGATCGCGTCCAGGGCCAGGAGCATCCCGACTGGGCGGACTTCGTCGGGCAGGTCCCGGAGCGAGAACACCACCAAGTGCCCGGCCGGGCGGGTCGTTGTCGGCCCGGCAAACAGGCCACGGTGGGAGCCGGTCACGTACGGCGCCAGCCGCGCCGACAGGCCAGCCGCCGTGCCCGACTCTGGCGCCTCCGACCCGGCGACCGCGTCGAGCTGGGCGGTGAGGTCGGCCAGAACGGGGGCGGGCCGCGCCCAGGTGCGGGGGTCGGAGCCGATACCGCGCGCACGGTAGGCGGCCAGCACCGCCCGGTCCAGCACTGCCCGCGCCCCAGGTGTGAGCGGCTTGGTGAGCATCGCCGCGATCAGTGTCTGCAAGAACAACGCGCGGCGGATGAGGGTGTCCTCGCCCTGCCCCTCTGGGAGGTCGAAGGGGTTGAAGCAGACACCGGGCGCCCCGAGCGCGATGCGGGTGCCGGCGACGTGGTCGCACAGCCGCCGGTACTCGTCTTCAGGGTCGATGACGGCGACATGGACGTCCTGGTACAGCAGCCGCAGGGTTTCGAGTTTGGTGAAGTAGGACTTGCCGGCGCCCGAGCGGGCGAGGGTGACGGAGTTGTAGTTGTCCTGGGCGAACCGGTCCCACACCACCACCCCCGCTGAGTAGGCGTTCAGCCCGTACAGCACCGGCGTGTCACCCAGCACCGGCTGCAGGTCTGGCGAGGTGAAGGGGAACGCGGCGGCGAGCGCGGCGGTGTCGAACACCCGCCGCGCCCGCACGCTGTCGTGCGCGAGCGGGAGGGTGGTGGTCCAGCCTTGCAGGGCGCGGAAGGTGGTGGGCTGGGCGTCCAGCAGCAGCGAGGCGGCCAGCGCCCGCACCCGCTGCACCTCGTCCTCCAGCACACCCGCGTCCGGGGCGTGCACGGTGAGGTACAACCCGACCCGGAAGAGACGGCCGTGACCGCGGGCGAGGGAGGCGGCGAGTTCGGCGGCGTCGTCGGCTGCGGCCTCGGCGGCGAAGTCGGCCAACCTGCCTTGCTGGGCGTTGGCGCGTGACGCCGACTCCAGGCGGGCGAGCTGCCGACGGAGCCGCTGCGCGGCGATCAGCGGCGGGATCGGGTCGATGTGCAGGGAGACGTCGAGGCGCCCGGGGTAGGTGATCAGCGGCTCCAGCCAGCCCGCGCCGACCTCCCTCGGGTACCCAGTTACGGCGAACGACGCGCACACCCCGCCAGGCAGTTCCAGCGACCGGGCGTTGACCCGCAGGGCTGACGGTCCGAAGCCCCAGTCGCCCAGGCCGCCTCCAGGGCCGTCTTCGGCGAGAGGATCGCCCGGCGTCTGAGACTGGGCGGTGAAGGTGAGGACGCGTGACAGCGCACCAAATGAAGGCCGCATCAATCCTCCTGCCGGTGAGTGATGACGTCCTCGGGGGCCGCGTTGTCCACAAGATGGGGCTCGCCTGGGGATAGAGATCCGGCGATGACGGCGGTGGCGCTCGCGGCGTCCAGAACCTCGGCCGGTATAGCGAGCGCGCACAGGGCTTGTACGGCTTCGCCAGCGCGCCGTAGAGCGACCGCCGCGCCCGCGTCACGGCCCACTCGGTGACGGGTGTCCTTCCGCCAGGGCAGAGCGGGAGCCGGGCCTGCGGAGCGGGTGTGGTCGGTGATGACGATGAGGATCTGCCGGATGAGCAGGTCGTGGGCAGCGCCCAGGTCGGTGAGGAATGCGGCGTGCTCACGCGCGGCCTGCTCCAATGCCGGATCGGGCAGCGCGGGCGCGTGCTGAGTGATGTGGTCGGCCAGACCGGTCAGGTCGACCGGGCGGGCTTGGACGAGGAGTTGGACAGGGGCATCGAGGGAGTTGAGCCAGCGGCCGAATACAGCCACCAGCCCGGCCTGTTCACCCGGGGTGCGCAACCCGAAGGTGAGAGTGCCGGCGCGGACGATGACGGCCACACCGCCCCCGGCCAACTCCAGGACTCCGTCCTGGCGGACGGCACGGACCGGCAGCCGCAACGGTTCGGGGAGGCGTCCGCGCATCCGGCACCAGGCTGGCGGCGGCTGCACCGGCCCTGCGGCGGTCACCTGCTCTTTGGACGCGCGCAGATGCCCCAGGGCGGCGATGCTGTACCGGTCGAGGTCCATACCGTCGTGGCGGGCGACCGCCAGGACGACTCCGGCGACCACGACCGGCACCAGCACCGCGACCAGGACCGGAAGCGGCACCAGCGGCCCAAAGGTGAGGAAGATCCACAAACAGCTGGCGGCGGTGCCGCCCAGGATGGCCAGTTGCCGGGCGGTAAGGCCGTAGAGGATCTTGTCGGGCTGGTCGACGTCGGCGGGGATCTTCACGCTCATCGGCGTCACGGCGTGGTGGTGGCGGGTGCTCATCGGCGTCTCCTGGCCTGGTTCTTGGGCGGGTCGATCCACAAGGTCAGCTGTCGTCGTGGGACGGGCCGTCTGGGCATGCCGGGCAGCATCAGCTGCCGCGACCGCACCTGCGGCCGCCCATCCGGCGCCGCAGCGCTGCTGGGTGAGGGCGGCCGTGGTGGACGGGTCACCGGGATCGGCAACGCCAGCTGCGTCGGCCGACGCGCCGCGTTCGTGCCGGCGGGGCCGGGGGCGGCCGGGATCGGCAGTGCGAGCTGCATCGGGTGGCTGCCTCCTTGCCTGTCGCGGTCGGGTTCAGGTGGCTGGCCTGGCGGCATCGGGATAGCTCCAGGCGGCATCGGGATCGCTCCGCCGGGCAGCGCGAGCGGCGGAGCAGGCGGGCCGGGCGACTCCAGCAGCGCGTGCGAAGTGTCCGCCGGTGGCAGGGCCCGGCGTGGTGGGCCGGACGGTGTCGGTAGCGGACGAAAGTGCTGCCGAGGTGGTGGCGGAGGCGCTGGCGGAGGTGGCGGAGTTGGGTTCCAGAATTTGGGGGTGGGGACGCGGCGGCGCATCAGGGCGCCCAGACCGCGGTAGAGAATGAGACTTTTGACCATCCCGGTCAGAGCGCTGGGCTGGGCGGCGCGCCAGATGGTCCGGGCGACCCAGGAGGGGACGCGGACCATGATCCATAGCAGGCACAGCGCCAGCAGCAGGTCGACCCCGGTCCCCGAGACGATTCCGGGGAAGTGACCGCCCGAGTCGCTACCGGGGTGCTTGACGTCGGAGAACAGCAGCCGAAACGCCGTCGCCAGTACCAGGGACTGGCAGACCCCGATCGCCAGAACACCGGTGATGCTGCGCCACCACAACCGGGCCAGCCCATCGGTGACCGGCAGGGCGTGGAACATCAACGCCACGGGCGCGGCGGCGATCAGCACCATGGTGAGCGCGATCCGGACGATGTAGATGAACGCCACGCACACCGCCAGCACCACCACGCCCAGCCCGATGAAGATCGTGAACGGCTGATTGGGGACCAGGCTCGCGACGAGATAGGCGGAGATCGCCTTGGCGACCCGGCCAGGGTCGACCGCCTCGGCCCCCGCGCGCAGGAACGCGGCGGACAAGCCGTTGGCAAAGGTGATCACGTACCCGATCAAGATGAGGCTGAGGTTGGACGCCAGAAACGCACCCACCAGCCGCGCCACCAACTGCCCGGGCGTCAGTTCACTGCCGGGAAGTGAATGCCCGGCCATCAGCAGCACACCGCCCGCGGTGATGATCAGCACATAGCACGTGTTGGCGATGGTCTGCGAGACACCCCACAGGTCCTTGGCACGCGCCATGTCGGGCGAGTCCAGAGGCGGAGTGCCCAACACGGTCTGCGCCAGCAGGTCGCAGACCGGCTTGGCCGCGCTGGTCACCAAATCGGCGAACCAACCGTTCACCGCCTGCTTGGCCATGCAGCCCACGTCCATGAACCCGCACCCCGCCCCCTCACCACCACGAGGGTTCTGCTCACCCGGAGACGCCGGGGCCGGTGAAGGAGTCGCTCCCGCAGGATGAGACGGGGGCCGAGACTCAGACGGCACGACTGGTTGAGGTGAGGACGAGGGCGGCGTAGTGCCGGGCGCAGGTGTTGCCAGCCTCCGGGCGGACGTCTCGGCTGACGCGCTTGTCGTCTGGGGCGCGGGATCGGCCGCACCCCAGACCGGCCTGGCCGTCACACACAGCACCACACCCGCCGTCACCATGACCAGCAGCGCTACCGCGATGGCAGACGCCACGGCCCTAGGTGGCCAAGCGGACGGGCTCGTCGCGCTGGTCACGGCGCGCCGACGATGCCCTGGAGGATCTTGACCAGCAACGGCGCCAAGACCGCGACCGAGTACCCGACCGCGGCATACCGCAGGGTCTTCTTGGCCGCCTCGACCTCGCCAGGGTCGCCGCCGGCCAGCATGTAGCGGACCCCGCCGATCGTGGCGAACAACGTCGCCAACCCCACCAGCAACCCCACGATCACATTCCGCAGGTTGGTGATCACCTCGTCCAGCGAGGCAGCCGCCGCCAGGCCGGTGCCGGCCTCGGCGACACCGGGCACCACTAGCGCGGTCACCACGCACCCGGCCGTCCACACCAGCGACGCAGCCGCCAGCCGCCGCCGCGACGGCCGCTGGCGGAGCGGCACTTGGTCGCTTGCGGAGCGCTCGGACGAGGTGGTTTCAGGCTGCCTGATGGTCCGGCTGCTCTTACCGCGGTTTCGGGCGGACCATTCCGGAATGAGTCGATAGATGGTTCGGTGCGAGTACCTGCGAGTGCGCATGGCAGCGTCTCCAGAACGTCGTTTGACGGAGTCGGCTGCCAGCCGTGCGATCAGCGGGAAACGACGCGGCCTCGGGCTGCGGGCGTCCTCCTCGACGCGACTGTGGGACGGATGACTGCGGCGGGGACCGGGTATCTGGCCGTCCACCCGAGGGCCGCACCGTTCACCGGTGATCTCGACTGGCACCCATGAAGCACCGCCGAACAGACCCGAATTCACAGCCCACCGGAATCCTTGATCAAAACTTGGTCCGCCCAGAGGACGATCTGCTCGCCTGAGAGCCTCAGCGAGCCCCAAGCCGCCTGGCTTTTCGGGGCCTCAGCGTCCGCAGGGATATAAGCGCCCGGTCAGGAGCCGGTCCGCCGCTCTTGACCGGATCATGACTTGGCAGATCACGAAAACCGGGCCCCTCGGCGGTGCTTTATCGGTGCACGGGGATCGGGTGGCCGTCTCGGGTCACCCAGCGCATGAACCACACACCGTCCAACCCGAACCACCCGCCCACCAGCAACAACCGGCCCGCCGACGAGCGGCGCATGGTCCCGCTGACCGTCTGGCTGTGCTCAGACCCTCGCAGCGAGGACCTGCCGTCTCGACCGAGCGCCCGCTCGAACCGAGAGATGTCCGGTACCGCGATCTGCGTTCAGCACCGCCAGTCCATCGGGCGGGAACTGGCCCAGCACCTGATCAGTACCTGCACCAGCGAAGGGGCACTGGTCGCCGATGGCTTCACCACCAGCGAAGCCACCCTGATCACGGCCGCCGAACTCGACCGCCGCGCCATCGCGCTGGTCCCGCACTTCCCGCTCGCCCAGTACATCGGCAACCGACTCCGCGCCGCCCTCGATCAGCGACAGTTGACGCGAGTGCAGATGCGCCCCGTCCGGCCCGACCAGCTGGCCAAGGGTCTGGCGGACCACCTTGGACGGGTCTCCCTGGTCATCGGTGCCCCGCCGCCCTACGAGACCGGTGGCCATCGTCCCCGGCGGGTCGGTGAGCCGCGCTGCCCGGCGTGCCGGGCGGACTTGTGGATGCTCTCCAGCGAGCAACTCGGGCTGTTCATGGCAGCGGCGTGGCGGGTGTTGGCTCCCGGCGGTGTCCTGGCAATGATCACGACGGCCCGCCACCAGGCCGGACGCCTCATCGACCCGGCCCCGCGCATCATCAGCCACGCCCAGAGCCTGGGATTTCGCTACGCCCAGCACGTCATCGCGCTGCGCGTCCCGATCGAAGGCGACGCACTGGTCGTCCAGGCGGGTCCCACCGACCTCGCGCAACTCCGCGACACCAGTTCCAGCGCCCTTCCACCTACGGTCGGCGTCCACGCCGCGGTGTCCCTGTTCAGCAAACCTCAACAGCCCGCGAGTTCACCTGGTCCCGACGGCCCGTACAGCGGGAGGACCCGATGAACCACGAAGACCTTTCCCGCGTCCAGGCGTTGCCGTCGGTGTTGGCGACTGGACAGCGCCCGTCCCGGCTGCAGCGCCACGGCCGGTACACGCCCGAGTCGATGCGCCACCCCGGCAAGATGCTGCCCGCCATCGCCTCCACCATCATCGAGGCGTTCACCCGGCCCGGTGACCTGGTGGTCGACCCGATGTGCGGGATAGGTACCACCCTGGTCGAGGCCATCCACCTCGGCCGCGACGCCGCCGGCGTGGAGTACGAACCCAACTTCGTCCACCTCACCCTGGACAATCTGGGGCTCGCCCACTCCCAAGGCGCCACAGGGACTCCGCAGCTGGCCTGTGGGGATGCCCGCAACATCGCCACCATCTACCGGGCGCTGCACGGCAAGGCGGCGCTGGTGCTCACCTCACCGCCCTACGGATCACACACACACGGGCACATCCGCTCCGGCCGCGACAACGGCGGCGGAAAGATCCTCAAACGCCACCATCGCTACTCCACCGACCGCGGCAACCTCGCCCACCAGCCGCTACCAGGCCTCCTCACCGGGTTCGGGCAGATCCTGTCCAGCGGCGGGACCCTGCTGCGCCCCGGCGGTGTGATCGCCGTGACCGTCCGCCCTATCCGCGTCAGGGGCCAACTGGTTGACCTGCCAGGCCAGGTCATCGAGACCGCCGACCGGTCCGGCTTGGTTCTGACCGGCCGTCACGTTGCCCTCTTGGCGGGATTGCGTGATGGCCGACTGGTCAACCGGGCCTCGTTCTTCCAGATGCTGGAGACCCGCCGCGCCCGTGATCGCGGGCTACCCGCCTGCGCCACCGCGCATGAAGATCTCCTGCTCTTCCAAGCCGCCACCGACCTGCCGGAGGCGAGCCGATGATGAAGAACCGGCAGGGTAACCCGACGGGACGTAACCGGGTTCTGGAGATGCTGGCAATTCTTCAGCACGGCCTGTGCGGACGGTGCGGACGGGCCTGCTACCCCACCCGCCGAACGGCCCGGCGCGCCGCCCGAATCGCCGCACCCGGCATCCGGCTGCGCGCCTACCAGTGTGGCAATACATGGCACCTGACCGTCCCTACAGGTCGGCCCCAGTTCATCGCCCCACCCGTCACAATGCCCCACATTCGCCCTGGGAACAGGCTTGACCTTCACGGCCGAGGCAGGCGTCGATACCGGGACCGCTGGGATCCCCACGAGGGCAGCCACATCCCAGGATGCAGGCAGCGAACGGGCGGCGGTTCGCCAGCAGGACGACGGTGACCGAGACCGGCAGGAGGTTGCGCCTGGTCGCGCCGGACGAGCCACCACAGCTCACCCCCGGCGCGGCCAAGGTGCTGCTGCGGATCCTGCTCACAGCAGCCGAGAACCCTTCAAGAACCAGGACAAGGAGCCAGACACGAAATGACCAGACTCGCGATCTATAGCCGAACCAGCCTGGGACCGGGGCCGTACGGGGCCGCCCGGTGCTCCATCGCCGAGGAGGAAGCGTCGTGACCGGAAGGTCCACCGATCTGCAGACGCAGTCCGGGCGCGACGACGACAGCCGGACCTCCGCACCGCCGCGTCTCCGATTCGCCTTCTACGGGCGGGTGTCGACCGAGGACAACCAGGACCCCGAGGCGTCGCGCGCCTGGCAGCTTCGCCGAGCCCGCGGACTCATCGAGCCAAAGGACGGCGTGATCGTCGCCGAGTTCTTCGACGTCGACAAGTCCCGCTCGATCCCGTGGTCGCGGCGTCCGCATGCCTCGCTGCTGCTCGAGGAGCTCAAGGACCTTCGGCGGAACTTCGACGCGGTGGTGATCGGAGAGCCGCACCGTGCCTTCTACGGCAACCAGTACTCCCTGACGTTTCCGATCTTCGAGCACTTCAAGGTCCCACTCTGGGTGCCCGAGGTCGGCGGCCCTATCGACCCGGCCAATGAAGCCCACGACATGATCATGGGCGTCTTCGGTGGCCTGTCCAAGGGCGAGCGGAACCGCATCAAGATCCGCGTACGGTCCGCGATGGCCGCGATGACGGTCACCGAAGGCCGCTATCTCGGTGGCCGTCCGCCCTACGGCTACCAGCTGGTGGACGCCGGTCCGCACCCGAACCCGGCCAAGGCCGCCGACGGCAAGCGCTTGAAGCGGCTGGAGGCGCACCCGGTCCACGCGCTGGTCGTGAAGTGGATCTTCGCGCAGTACATCAAGCAACAAGGACGCGGGCTGTTGGACATCGCCGAGGAACTGACCCGGCAGGGCATCCCATGCCCCTCAGCCAGCGACCCGGCTCGCAACCCGCACCGCAACCAACTCGCCTGGTCCAAGTCGGCCGTCCGGACGATCGTCAACAACCCCCGGTACACCGGCCGGGAGATCTGGAACAAGCAACGCAAGGACGAAGTCCTCATCGACGTTGATGACGTCGCCCTCGGCCACACCACCAAGATGCGATGGAACGACCGCGCCGACTGGATCTGGTCGGAGTACAAGGTCCACGACGCACTCATCAGCACCGAGGACTTCGAACGAGCCCAGCAACTCCGGCAATCACGAGCGCGCGGCTCCTACTCCAAGAAGGGCAACCCGACCTCACGCCCTTACGTCTTCCGGGGATGCCTGCACTGCGGCTACTGCACACGCAAGATGCAGGGGAACTGGAACAACCAGCAGGCCTACTACCGGTGCCGCTTCCCCGCCGAATACGCCATGGTGAACGAGATCGACCATCCCAAGGTCGTCTACCTGCGCGAAGCGGAGATCCTCGGCGAGGTCGACGGGTGGCTGGCGACCGCGTTCACACCGGACCGTATCGCGTCGGTCATCGACATGATGGCCGCCCAGATGACCGACCCCGACGCACAGAGAGCAGCCGACCTGCGCAAGCAACTAACGCGATGTGATCGCAAGCTCATCCAGTACCGGGCTGCGCTGGACGCCGGAGCCGACCCGACGGAGGTCACCGGCTGGATCAACGACGTCAAGCAGGAACGTGCCCGCCTGGAACGCGAGGTGAAGACCGCCCCACGCAGCTCGGGCATCTCCCGGGACGAGATCGCCGACCTGCTCCAGCGAACCGGGGACCTGGCTCAGCTGGCCATCAACGCCGAACCTGAAGACAAAGCCGACCTCTACCAGCAGTTGGGCCTGACGATGACCTACTATCCCCAGAAACACGAAGTGGAGGCCCGAGTGATTCCGGAGCCTCCACATGTGCGGTCAGTACGTGTCCGAGGGGGGACTTGAACCCCCATGCCCCGTAAAGGGCACTAGCACCTCAAGCTAGCGCGTCTGCCTATTCCGCCACCCGGACAGGTCGCAGGCCGCAGCGGGGCTGCGGCAGCGGAGTTCACCATACCAAAGGTGGAGAGTCGCGGCGAAGTCGATCGTCGGGGCACCATGGGACGGTACGCGAGCGACGCGAGGTGATCATTGTGGTGCGGCAGCCGACCGCCGAGGACGAGGTCGTCCGGCTCTGCCAGGAGCTGATCCGGATCGACACCAGCAACCCTGGCGATCATTCGGGGCCGGGGGAACGGGGCGCGGCGGAGTACGTCGCGGAGAAGCTGGAGGAGGTCGGGCTGGAGACCCGGATCTTCGAGTCGCATCCGGGGCGGGCCAGCCTGGTCGCGCGGATCGAGGGTGAGGATCCGTCGCGGGACGCGCTGCTCCTGCACGGGCACCTCGACGTGGTGCCGGCGCGCAGGGAGGACTGGACGCGCGACCCGTTCGGCGGGGAGATCGCCGACGGGTGCGTCTGGGGGCGCGGGGCCGTGGACATGAAGGACATGGACGCGATGATCCTCGCGGTGGCGCGGCAGCGGATGCGGGAGGGGCGCAAGCCGCCGCGGGACGTGGTGCTCGCCTTCCTGGCCGACGAGGAGGCCGGGGGGAAGTGGGGCGCCCACTGGCTGGTGCGGGAGCACCCCGAGCTGTTCGAGGGGTGCACCGAGGCCGTGGGGGAGGTCGGCGGGTTCAGCCTGACGGTGCCCGGGGACCGGCGGATGTACCTCATCGAGACGGCGGAGAAGGGCATCGCGTGGATGAACCTGACCGCCCAGGGGACGGCCGGGCACGGGTCGATGGTGCATCCGGACAACGCGGTCACGGCGGTGGCGGCGGCGGTCGCGCGGCTGGGGGCGCACGAGTTCCCGGTGCGGCTGACGAAGTCGGTGCGGGCGTTCCTGGAGCGGGCCTGCATGGCGTACGGCGTCGAGTTCGATCCGGAAAATCCCGAAAAGTGCCTTGAACAGATCGGGCCGCTCGCGCGAATGATCGGGGCGACGCTGCGCAACACGCTCAATCCGACGCGGCTGGACGCCGGTTACAAGGCGAATGTGATTCCGCAGACGGCCACCGCCCAGGTGGATGGACGTTTCCTTCCCGGGCACGAGACGGAATTCTTCGCGGTGGTGGACGAACTTCTCGGGCCGGACGTAAAGCGCGATTTCATCCATCATGACCGCGCGGTCGAGACGGACTACGAGGGCGCGCTCGTCGCGGCGATGGAGGCGGCGCTGACCTCGGAGGACGCGGGCGCGCTGCCGGTGCCGTACTGCCTGAGCGGCGGGACGGACGCCAAGGCGTTCTCCACACTGGGCATGCGGTGCTTCGGTTTTGCGCCGCTGAAATTGCCCCCAGAGTTGGACTTTTCCGGAATGTTTCATGGGGTCGACGAGCGCGTTCCCGTGGACGGTCTGAAGTTCGGCGTCAGGGTTCTCGACAAATTCCTTGATCGCTCCTGAATTTGCCATCACCAGAGCTTTCCGTGGTGCTATCGTCACTGTCCGTTGAGGACGGATCGGTTACTGCGGAGGATGTCCGGTGGCAGGTGGCGCGGCGCGGGTCGGGGCGGTCTCCGTCCTGCTGCGCCGCGCCGCCGTCGGGCGTTCCGCGCGGCGCCTGCTGGTCCTCGGCGGTCTGCTGATCGCCGGCTGGCTCCTCGGGTGCGCGGCGCAGTCCGCGCACGCGGAGGAGGCGCCGCCCGCGCCCGTGACGGGGGTCGTCGAGAAGACGCCCCTGCTGGGAGACGCGGTGCGGACCGTTCGCGAGCGCGGGCCGGTGCGGGAGGCGCCCGGCGTCGCCGCCCCGGTCGAGGTCGTTCCCGTGGTGGCCCCGGAACCGCGTGAAGAGAAGGTCGTGCTTGAGGTTCCGCCGCCCCGGCCCGAGGTTCGGGGCGAGCCGGTGGTCGAGCACGAGTCCGGGCCGGTCGTGACCGAGGTCGCCGCCGCGCCCGAGACGCACCGCCGGGCGGCGCCCGCCGTCTCCCGCCTTTCCCGGACGCGGTCGAGCGGCGGCCATGCGGCACGCCATGCCATCGTCCGGGACCACCCCGCGCCGATGCCGGCGCCCGAGAAGCCGGGCACGCACTCCGCGACCGGCGGCCTCGTCGCGGGCGGCGCCGCCGCCGGGTTCCCGGCGGCCGGGACACGGGTCCCCGCACCTCACCGGGCATCGCCGCGCCATGTCTTCGGCGCGGTCCCGCCGGCCGTCCGCACCGCCGCGGACGAGCCCTCCTTCGCGCCCGACTAGTTCCCGACCACCGTCTCCGGACGCGTGCCCGTGCGGCTCGGGCGCGCCGATCCGGTCTTCCGCCGTGCCCTCATGCGCGGCCTTCCCCCCCGACACACACGTGTCTCTTCTTCACCAACTCTCCCCTAGGAGCATCATGCGAACGTGGGCAAAGGGCACCATGCTGACCGCGGGCTTCGTCGCCCTCGGCGTGAGCGCCATCCCCGTCAACGCCTTCGCCGACGTCACGACCGGCAGGGGCGGCGTCCTCAGCGGCAACCAGGTGAACGCGCCGATCTCCGCGCCCGTCGACGTGAGCGGCAACGGCGTCGCCGTCGTCGGCGGCAGCCGGGCGGCGTCCCGCGGCGGCGCCAAGGTCGACCAGGGCCGCGGCGGCGGCCAGAAGACGTCCGGCAAGCGCGGCGTCGCGTCCGGGAACCAGGTCAACGCCCCCATCTCCCTGCCGGTGAACGCCTGCGGCAACGCGGTCGCGGTCGTCGGCGGCTCGCAGGCGGGCTGCGAGGGCGGCGCCAAGGTCAAGGGCAGCGGCAAGGGCGGCCAGACCACGGACGGGACGGACGGCGTCCTCGCGGGCAACCAGGTGAAGGCCCCGGTCTCGGCGCCGGTCAACGCGTGCGGCAACGGCGTCGCCGTCGTCGGCGGGGCGCTCGCGGGCTGCGAGTGGGGCTCGAAGGTCAAGAGCGGCGGGAACACCGGATCGAGGCAGCAGACGTCCGGCGTGCGCGGCGTCGGCAGCGGCAACCAGGCCGACGTTCCGATCAGCGTGCCGGTGGACGTCTGCGGCAACGCGGTCGGCAACGCGGTGGCGGCGTGCGAGGGCGGCGCCTCCGTCCGCAACGGCGGCCACCGGACGGGGCGGCAGACCACCTCCGGGGAGCGGGGGATCCTCTCCGGAAACCAGGGCAACGCCCCGATCAGCATCCCGGTGACGGCCTGCGGCAACGCGGCGGCGATCGTCGGAGGGGCCGGCGCGCTCTGCGAGGGCGGCGCGCACGTGCGCAGCGCCTCCGGGGGCGACCAGAAGACCTCCGGGGTGCGCGGGATCCTTTCCGGGAACCAGGGCAACGCCCCGATCTCCATTCCCGTCGAGGTCTGCGGCAACGCGGCGGCCGTCGTCGGCGGTGCGGCGGCGGCGTGCAACGGCCAGGCGCTCGTCAAGGGCTCGCACGGGTCCGGCGCCAAGACGTCCGGCGACCAGGGCACCGGCTCCGGGAACCAGGCGAACGCGCCGGTCCAGGTCCCGGCGGAGGTGTGCGGCAACGCCGCCGCCGTGGTCGGCGGGGCCGTCGCCGTGTGCGAGGAGCCCGGCAACGGCGGGTACGAGCCCTACTCCCGGACGGCCGGCACCGCCCCCCGTCCCGGCTCGAAGATCGACCCGCCCGCGGTCGGCGGCCTCGACGGCGTTCCCGCCCTGGACGGCGGGTCCGGACTGGTCGACGGCCTGCCAGCGCAGGGCGGGCCCGCGGGCCGGAACCGGCGCACCGAGGGCCCGCTCGGCGGCGAGGGCGCCCCGGCGGCCGTCTCGCTCCTGGACACCCGGGCCCTGCCGGCCGGCGGGGTGCCGCCCAAGGTGAACGGCCGAGGCGCGGGCCGGCCGCCGGTGCCCGGTCTGCCGAAGGTGGGCGTCCTGCCGAGCGTGGACGGTGTGTCGCAGGTGCTCCCCGCGACGCGGGTGCTTCCCCAGGCCCAGGGCCTGGCCGGGAAGGGCGCGCCGGTGAGCGCCGGCGCCCAGCGCGTCCGGCCGGACGAGGGGGCGCCGGCCGCGATCTCGCTGCCCGCCAAGCCGGTCCTCCCGGTCGACGTGCGGGGTGCGGCGACCGTCGACCTCGCGGACGCGCCGGACCGGATCGGCCCGATGAGCCCGGTCGCGTCCACGCGGACGATCACGCCGGGGACCAGGTCGGGCGCGACGCTGCTGGCGGCGGTCGCCGGGGTGCTCACCGCCGCGGCCGGGGCCCTGGCGCTGGGCCGGCGGATCCGGGTGGGCCGCCGCTAGATCCACCAGACCGCAGGTAAGCCGGCCTGAGGGCCGGCATGCGGAGGACCTTCGCCCGTCCCGGAGGCGCGGACCGGGGCGGGCGAAGCCGTGTCCGCGGGAGGCGGGGCCGTGTCTGCGGGCGGGCTGGCCGCGCGTGCCGCGGACACAGTAACGTCACGTCAGGGAATCCGTACGCAGTGCTACGCTCCGGACAGGCCGCTGGGAACGGTCAGAACGTACGGACCGCGCGAATGATCTTGCGGCGCAGTTGAATACGACGGCGGCCGTCCGGGTACAGGCGCAAGCGATCGAGTTCCCAGCCGCCGTGCTCCGCGTGCTCGGTCATGATCTGCCGGGCGGCGTCACGGGTGGTACCGCGCGGCAGTGACAGGACGAGGTAGGTGTACTCCGCCATTGCGACCATTATTACTTGGTCTACCGGCCGTGCGGCACCGTACCGTGGCCTCCCGGTCCGCGCGTCGCGCGGCGGCATGTCATCCTGTCGGGGGCGTGCGGCGGTGAGAATCCCGCCCCTCCGCGGGGGCGGCACGATGATCGCGAGGCGGCGGCGGGAAGGCGCGGGCACAAACCAGCCGCCATGCGACGTTGTACGAAGCCGGTAGGAAGAGCCTGAGTCAGAGGACCCGAGACAGCGAGTTGGAGCGACTGTGCCAGCCAAGAACGGCACCGCGAACAGTGGCCGGGGCAACGGCGCGGGGACGCGCCTGGTGATCGTCGAGTCGCCCGCGAAGGCGAAGACGATCGCCGGTTACCTGGGCCGCGGCTACATCGTGGAGTCCAGTATCGGCCATATCCGGGACCTGCCCGGAAGCGCCTCGGAGGTGCCGGCCAAGTACAAGGGCGAGCCGTGGGCGAAGCTCGGCGTGAACGTCGAGCACGAGTTCGAGCCGCTGTACGTGGTCAACTCCGACAAGCGCCAGCAGGTCCAGAAGCTCAAGAAGCTGCTGGCCGAGGCCGACGAGCTCTTCCTCGCGACGGACGAGGACCGGGAGGGCGAGGCGATCGCCTGGCACCTCCAGGACGTCCTGAAGCCGAAGGTCCCCGTGCACCGGATGGTCTTCAACGAGATCACCAAGGACGCGATCCAGCGCGCCGCCGCGAACCCGCGCCAGCTGAACATGCGGCTGGTGGACGCGCAGGAGACGCGCCGCATCCTGGACCGCCTCTACGGGTACGAGGTCAGCCCCGTCCTGTGGAAGAAGGTCATGCCGAAGCTGTCGGCGGGCCGCGTGCAGTCGGTGGCGACGCGGCTGGTCGTCGAGCGTGAGCGGGAGCGGATCGCGTTCGTCCCCGCGCACTACTGGGACATCGCGGCCCAGTTCGACACCGGCGGCGACGAGGAGCCGACGGCCTTCAAGGCCGGGCTCGTCTCGGTCGACGGCAGGCGCGTCGCGCAGGGCCGCGACTTCGGTTCGGACGGCGCCCTGAAGACGCGGGACGCGCTGCACCTGGACGAGGCCGCGGCGACGGCCCTCGCGGAGCGGCTCCGCGGCCGCCCGTACGAGGTCAAGTCGGTCGAGCCCAAGCCGTACACGCGCCGCCCGTACCCCCCGTTCCGCACGACGACCCTCCAGCAGGAGGCCAGTCGCAAGCTGAACTACTCCGCGAAGTACACGATGTCGGTCGCGCAGAAGCTGTACGAGAACGGCTTCATCACCTACATGCGTACCGACTCGATCACGCTGTCGGAGACGGCGATCACCGCGGCGCGGCGGCAGGCGGCGTCGCTGTTCGGCGGCGAGTACGTCCCGGACAAGCCGCGCGTCTACACGTCCAAGGTGAAGAACGCGCAGGAGGCGCACGAGGCGATCCGCCCCGCGGGCGACACGTTCCGCACGCCCGCGGAGACGGGCCTGTCCGGCGACCAGTTCCGCCTGTACGAGCTGATCTGGAAGCGCACGATCGCGTCCCAGATGAAGGACGCCGTGGGCCAGTCGGTGTCGATCCGGGTCACCGGGGTCTCGACGCGGAACGAGCGGGCCGAGTTCGGCGCGACCGGCAAGACGATCACGTTCCACGGGTTCCTCAAGGCCTACGTGGAGAGCGCCGACGACCCGTCCACGGACCGGGACGACCAGGAGCGGCGGCTGCCGAACCTGTCCGAGGGCGACCCGCTGACGGCGAACGCGGTGGACGCCGAGGGCCACTCGACCCGCCCGCCGGCCCGCTACACCGAGGCCAGCCTGGTCAAGGAGCTGGAGGAGCGGGAGATCGGGCGGCCGTCGACCTACGCCTCGATCATCGGGACGATCCTGGCGCGCGAGTACGTGTTCAAGAAGGGCACGGCGCTCGTCCCGTCGTTCCTGGCGTTCGCCGTGGTGAACCTGCTGGAGCAGCACTTCGGCAACCTGGTCGACTACGACTTCACCGCCCACATGGAGGACGGTCTCGACGAGATCGCCCGCGGCGAGGCCGAGCGCGTCCGCTGGCTGACCCGGTTCTACTTCGGCGACACCGGCGAGGAGGGCCTGAAGGAGCTGGTCGGCGACATCGGCGACATCGACGCCAAGGGGATCAGCTCGTTCCCGATCAAGGGCACCGACATCATGGTGCGGGTCGGCCGGTACGGGCCCTACCTCGACCGGGACGGCGAGCGCGTCAACATCCCCGAGGACATCGCGCCGGACGAGCTGACCGCCGAGAAGGCCGAGGAGCTGTTCGCGCAGCCGTCGGGCGACCGGGAGCTCGGCGCCGACCCCGAGACCGGCCACACGATCGTCGCCAAGTCGGGGCGGTTCGGTCCGTACGTCACCGAGATCCTGCCCGAGCCGGCGCCCCCGGCCGACGGCAAGAAGCGGACGAAGAAGGCCGACACCCCCAAGCCGCGCACGTCGTCGCTGTTCAAGTCGATGTCGCTCGACACCATCACGCTCGACGACGCGCTGAAGCTGCTGTCGCTGCCGCGCACGCTGGGCGAGCTGGACGGCGAGCCGGTGACCGCGCAGAACGGCCGCTTCGGCCCGTACATCAAGCGGGGTTCCGACAGCCGGTCGCTCGGCTCGGAGGACGAGCTGTTCACGGTGACGCTGGAGCGGGCGAAGGAGCTGCTGGCGCAGCCCAAGCAGCGGGGCCGCCGGGCCGCGGCCGCCGCGCCGCTGCGCGAGCTGGGCAAGGACCCGGCGAGCGGGGAGCAGGTCGTGGTGAAGGAGGGCCGGTTCGGCCCGTACGTCACCGACGGCGAGACGAACGCCAGCCTGCGCAAGGGCGACGAGGTCGAGTCGATCACGATCCAGCGCGCCGCGGAGCTGCTCGCGGAGCGCCGGGAGAAGGTCGCCGCGGGCGGCGGGAAGAAGAAGACGGCACCGCGTCGTCGAACCTCCGCAAAGTCCGGTTCATAGGGACATCTACGCCGATACCCTGACCGACATGACCAGAACGGGCGCACCCCGGCCGCACCCCGCAGCGTCACCGCCGCCGGGCGTTTCGTCGCTTTCGTCGATCGGGCCGTTCCGGCGGCTCCGGATCGCGCTGTCGCTGTCCGGCGCCGCCCAGTGGATCGGCGTGCCCGCGCTGACCGCGATGGCGGCGATGCTGACGCGCGGCGACGGCGCCGCCGCGCAGGCGCAGGCGATCGGCGGCACGCTGGCGCTGATGCTGCTGCCCGCGGTGGTGCTCCCGCCGGTCGCCGGGCTGCTCGCCGCCCGCGTCGACCGCCGGCTGATGCTGACCATCGCGGACGCCCTGCGGCTGGTGGTCGTCGTGACGGTGCCGCTCGTGCACGCGCTGCCGTGGACGTTCGCCGCCGCGTTCCTCGTCTCGTGCCTCGGCCTGCTGTGGGTTCCGGCGGCGCGCGCGTCCCTGCCCGCGCTGGTCCCGGACGAGGAGCGGCGGCCCGCCGCGCGCCGGGCCGCGACCCGCGTCCTGTACGCCCCGGCGCCCGCCGCCGCGCTGCTGTTCGCCGTCCTCGCGCTCGTCGCGAGCGGGACGCTCGGCGCGGGCTCCCGCGCCGACCTCGCCCTCTACGTCACGGCGGGCCTGTTCCTCGTCTCGGCCGCCGTCACGGCGATGGCCGGCGAGATCCCGGCGACCGAGCCGGTCGCGGCCGTGTCGCCGCTGAAGCTGATCTTCCAGGGCCCGGGGTCGGCCGCCGCGCGCGGGCTCGGCCTCGCGATCGCCGCGGCGTCCGTCGCGGCGGGCGCGGTCGTGGCGGTGGCCCGCGTCCACGCCGGCGAGCTGGGCGGCGGGGACGCCGGGTACGGCTCCGTCCTGACCGCGCTCACGGTGGGCCTCGGTTTCGGGCTGTTCCTCGGGCCGCGCGTGCTCGTCCCGTTCAGCCGCCGCCGCCTCCTCGGCCTCGCGGTGATCGCCGCCGCGCTGGCGCTGGTCGTGCTCGCCCTCGTCCAGAACCTCGTCGTCGTGGTGTTCGCGACGGCGTTCCTCGGCGTCTTCGCCGGGGCCGCGTGGTCGACCGCGAAGGCGGCGGTGCACGACCCCGAGGCGCCGGAGGACGCCCGGCCGGCGGCCTACCTGCGGTCGGTCGCGCTCGTCACCGCGCTGCTCGCGGTCGCCGTCGTCCCGCTGGTCGCGGCGGCGGTCGGATCCCACCGGCTCGACCTCGGCGGCGGCGTCTACGACGCCCACGGGACCGGCGTCGCCCTGCTGGTCGCGGCCGTCGTCGCCCTGCTGGGCGGGCTGCTGGCCTTCCGGCGGCTGGACGACCGGCGCGGCATCCCGCTCGTCCCCGACCTGCGCGCCGCCCTGCGCGGCGAGATCTACACGCCGCCGGAGCCGGCCGCCGCGGCGCCGCAGCCCGTCCACCGCAACCGGGGCGTGTTCATCGCGTTCGAGGGCGGCGAGGGCGCGGGCAAGACGACGCAGTCGCGGCTCGCCGCGATCTGGCTGCGCGACCACGGCTACGACGTGGTGACCACGCACGAGCCGGGCGCCACCAAGATCGGGATGCGGCTGCGCGCGATGCTGCTGGACCGCGACACCACCGGCCTGTCAGACCGGGCCGAGACCCTGCTGTACGCCGCCGACCGCGCCGACCACGTCGCCAACGTGATCAAGCCGGCGGTGGACCGCGGCGTGATCGTGGTCAGCGACCGCTACGTCGACTCGTCCCTGGCCTACCAGGGCTTCGGCCGGGGCCTGCCGGTGGAGGACATCGCCCGCGTCAACGCCTGGGCGACCGGCGGCCTCGTCCCCGACCTGACCGTCCTGCTGGAGATCCCGCCGCAGGCGGGCCTGCGCCGGCTGTCGGCCCCCGCCGACCGGATGGAGTCGGAGTCGCAGGAGTTCCACGAGCGGGTCCGCGAGGGCTTCCACGCTCTCGCCGAGGCCGACCCGGACCGCTACCTGATCCTGGACGCGAGCCGGCCGCAGGCCGAGCTCAGCCGGGAGATCCAGTACCGCATCCGGGAGATCCTGCCCGACCCCGTCCCGCTCGGCACCGAGGACGCCACGAGCACGTTCCCTGTCATCACCGACTTCTGAGCCCGCTAGCCTCTGTTCCATGAGCGTGTGGGACGACCTGGTGGGGCAGGAGCCCGTCATCGCGCAGCTGTCCTCGGCGGCGGAGCGGACGGGCGGGCTCGCGCACGCGTGGCTGTTCACCGGGCCGCCCGGGTCCGGGCGCGTGACCGCCGCGCGGGCGTTCGCCGCCGCGCTCCAGTGCACGGAGACGCCGCGCGGGTGCGGGCACTGCGCGTCCTGCCACCAGGTGCTCCAGGGGACGCACGCGGACGTCGAGGTCGTCCGCCCGCAGGGGCTGTCGTTCGGCATCAGGGACGCCCGCGCGCTGGTGCTGCGGGCCTCGTCCTCGCCGAGCGGAGGCGGCCGGCAGATCGTGCTGTTCGAGGACGCCGACCGGGCCACCGAGGGCGCCGCGAACGCGCTGCTGAAGGCGATCGAGGAGCCGCCGCCGCGGACGGTGTGGCTGCTGTGCACGCCGTCGCCGGAGGACCTGCTCGTCACGATCAGGTCGCGCTGCCGGCTGGTGACCCTGCAGACGCCCCCGATCACGGCGATCGCCGACTTCCTCGTCCAGCGCGACGGCGTCGAGCGCGAGACCGCCGAGGTGGTGGCGCGGGCGGCGCAGGGCCACATCAGCCGGGCGCGCCGGCTCGCCTCGGACCCGCGGATGCGGCGGGTGCGCGAGCAGGTGGTGGCGGTGCCGCGCCGGCTGACCGGGGTGAGCGCCGCGGTCGCGGCGGCGGAGACGCTCGTCGGCGCGGCGAAGGCGGAGCGGGACGCGCAGACCGCCGACCTGAACGACGCGGAGACCTCCGCCCTGCGCAAGGCGCTCGGCGAGAGCGAGAAGGGGCGGATGCCGCGCGGGACGGCGGGCGCCCTCAAGGAGCTGGAGGACCGGCAGAAGTCGCGGGCGACGCGGATCCTGCGCGACGCCCTGGACCGGACGCTGCTCGACCTCGCGTCCTACTACCGGGACGTGCTGACGCTGCAGCTGGGGGCGGGCAGCGAGCTGGTCAACATCGAGCTCGGCCCCGAACTGCGGTCGGCCGCGGGGGACGGCCGCCCGGAGGACACCCTCCGGCGCCTCGATGCGATCATGGACTGCAGGGAGCGGTTGGCGGCGAACGTCAATCCGCAGCTGGCCTTCGAGGCGCTGACCTTGGCGTTGCGTCACGGGTGATTCGGGTGGGGCTTACACAACTTGTCCCCATTCGTTACATTTCCGTACGCGACTCTCAATGAGCGCCCCCGTAACGTTCGCTGGCTGATCGACCGAAATCCGGTTGGTTAACCCCCACAGCCAGGAGGTCTGCCTTGCGGCGAGCCTTGATTTCCGCCGCGTGCGCCGTCACCACCGTGACGGCCCTCGCGTTCCCAGCATCCGCAGCTCCGGGCCCGGCACAGGCGAAGGGCGAGGCCTCGGAGTACGTCGTCCTCTACAAGGAGGGCGCGTCCCTCGGACAGGCTCACCGGGCCGTCGCGGCGGCCGGCGGCAAGATCGTGCACGAGAACCGCGACGTGGGCGTCGCGACCGTCACGTCCCAGAACCCCGAGTTCATCCACGCCGTAACGAACCAGCGGGCGCTGGACGGCGTCGCGCACAACCGGGTCATCGGCGAGGCGCCCAAGGCCAAGAAGAAGGCCGCGAAGGTCGAGAAGCTGACCGGGGCCGTCCACGGCGCCCAGAACAAGGCCGCCCCCGCGGGCAAGCCGTCCAAGGACACCGAGCCCCTGGCGGACCTCCAGTGGGACATGAAGCAGATGCGCGCCACGGCGGACGGCTCCTACAAGAAGGAGCCGGGTGACCGGCGCGTGCTGGTCGGCGTCCTCGACACCGGTGTGGACGGCGACCACCCGGACATCGCGCCGAACTTCAACCGCAAGCTCAGCCGCAACTTCACCCGCGACATCCCGACCGACGCCAACGGCAACGAGGTCGACGGGCCCTGCGAGTTCGCGTCGTGCGTCGACCCCAATGACTGGGACGACAACGACCACGGCACCCACGTCGCGTCCACGATCGCCTCGCCCCGCAACGGCCTCGGCATGGCGGGCGTCGCGCCGAACGTGTCGATCGTGAACCTGCGCGTCGGCCAGGACTCCGGCTACTTCTTCCTCCAGCCGACCGTCGACGGCCTGACCTACGCGGCCAAGAACGGCATCGACGTCGTCAACATGTCGTACTACATCGACCCGTGGCTGTGGAACTGCGGGAACAACCCCGCCGACAGCCCCGAGGACCAGCTGGAGCAGCGGACCATCATCAAGGCGGCGCAGCGCGCCCTCGACTTCGCGCACGACCGCGGCGTCACGCTGATCTCGGCCGCCGGCAACGACCTCGTCGACTACACCAAGACGAACACCGACGACAGCAGCCCCGACTTCCCGTCCACGCCGGGCGAGGAGCCGCACGACCGCACCGTCCCGGCGAGCTGCGTGTCGATGCCGTCCGAGGGCGACAACGTCATCCCGATCTCGGCCACCGGCCCGAGCGGCCGCAAGTCCTACTACAGCAGCTTCGGCAACGGCTACGTCGCGGTGGCGGCGCCCGGCGGCGACAAGGTCGACAACGCCGGCCAGCGTCCCGACGACAAGGGCGGCATCTGGGCGGCCTACCCCGAGCGGCTCGCGAAGGAGCGCGGCGAGCTGAACGCCGACGGCACGCCGAAGGTGTCGTACATCATCCGCAGCTGCAAGGGCGACAAGTGCGCCTACTACCAGTCGCTGCAGGGCACCTCGATGGCGTCCCCGCACGCGGTCGGCGTCGCGGCGCTCATCGTCAGCAAGTACGGGCACCGGGACCGCAGCGGCGGCCTGACCCTCGACCCGCGCCTGGTCGAGCGGGTGCTGCGCGGCACCGCGACCCCCAAGGACTGCCCGAGCCCGCGGACGGCCGAGTACGTCTGGTACACCCAGTCGAACGGCCAGTGGGTGAAGCACACCTCCACCCAGACCTGTGAAGGCTCGAAGGGCCAGAACGGGTTCTTCGGCAGCGGCATCGTGGACGCGCTGAACGCCGTCTCGCGCTGACCCGCCCGGACCACCCCAGGACGCGACCCCCGGCTCCCGTCGGGGGTCGCGTTCTTTCCCGCCTCCCGCGGTCGCGGGCCCCTCGTGCATGATGGGGGGATGCCGCTCAGAGTCACCTTCGTCTGCACGGGCAACATCTGCCGCTCCCCGATGGCCGAATGGATCCTGCGCCACCACGTCGAGCAGGAGGGCCTGGACGTCGAGGTGGACAGCTCGGGCACCGGCGGCTGGCACGTCGGCGACGGCGCCGACGAGCGGACGGTCGCGGCGCTGGAGCGCGCCGGCTACCGGTCGGCGCACATCGCGCGGCAGTTCGACGCCGCCTGGTTCAACGGCTACGACATGATCATCGCGATGGACGCGGGCCACGAGAAGGCGCTGCGCTCGATGGCGCCGAACTGGCAGGCGCGCGGGAGCATCTGGCGGCTGCGCGAGTTCGACCCGGACGCGGGCGGCGACCTCGACGTCCCCGACCCCTACTACGGCGGACGCGACGACTTCGACCTCGTTCTGCGGCAGGTGGAGGCGGCGATGCCCGGCCTGCTGAAGGAGATCCGCTCGGTGCTCGATGACGGCTGAGCGGCCGCGGCTGGAGCGGCTGCTCGGAACCGGCGTCGAGACGCTGCACGACCTCGGGTCCGGCCATTCCTGGACGCTGCACAGGGCCTCCCTGGCCGATGGCCGCCAGGTGTTCGCGAAGGCGGCGCCGGACCAGGCGGGCGTGTTCGCCGCGGAGGCGGCCGGGCTGCGCTGGCTGGGGGAGGCGGGCCCCGGGACCCCCGTCCCCGAGGTCGTCGCGGCGGACGACCGCATGCTCGTCCTGCCGTGGCTGCGCTCGGCCCCGCCGTCCCGCGAGGCGGCCGAACGCCTCGGACGGGAACTGGCCGCCCTGCACACCGGGAACCGCCCGGACGCCTACGGCGCGCCCTGGGACGGCTTCATCGCCGACCTCCCCTTGGACAACACCCCGGACGACCGCCCCTGGCCCGCCTGGTACGCCGAACGCCGCCTCGAACCGTTCCTGCGCCTCGGGGCCGGGCACCTCTCGTCCGGCGACGTCCGCCTGGTGGAGCGCGTCATGGCGGACATCGGGACGCTCGCCGGACCGCCGGAGCCGCCGTCCCGCATCCACGGCGACCTGTGGTCGGGGAACGTCCTGTGGACGGACGGGCGGGCGCTGCTGATCGACCCGGCCGCGCACGGCGGGCACCGCGAGACCGACCTCGCGATGATGGCGCTGTTCGGAACACCGCACCTCGACACCGTGCTCGCCGCCTACGATGAGGCGGCGCCCCTGGCGGACGGATGGCGTTACCGCGTCCCGCTCCACCAGCTGCACCCGCTGCTCGTCCACGTGGCGCTGTTCGGCGGGTCGTACCGGGCGTCCCTGGCCGAGGCGGCCCGCGCGTCCCTCGGCTGACGCGGCTCACGACTTGGTAACTCCGCGTTCATGGGTTTTTGTCGCGATCCAGATGCGGTAGAAACGACGGGCGATCCGGCAGGAAGGTCAGGTAGAGAACCCCATGGACGACGGCAGGCGCGAGGACCCGGCTACCCGTCTCGGCTCGTGGAAGGGGCTCGTCCCCCTCTGCGCGGCCGCGACCGCCGCGCTGCTCATCGGAGGAGGCGTGGACGTGGTGCACCGCCACCAGCGCGCCGCCGACAAGGAGCACGAGGCCAAGCCCGCCGCGAAGGCCGAGAAGACCGGACCGCCGTTCGTCGTCGGCGTCACCGAGAAGGGCACCTCCCTCCTCGTCCGGGACGTGCGCACCGGCGCGAACGTGGGGCTGCCCGTCGCCGCCCCGCAGGGCCGCCGCTTCCACCGCGTCGCCGCGCTGAAGGACGGCTCGTACATCGTCGCGTCCCCCGGGGCCCGCGACGTCACCTTCCAGCGCTTCCGCCTGGAGGACGGACGCCCCAAGGATCTCAGGCCCCTTCCCAAGGCCACCGTCCCCGGCGTCTCCGCCGTGTGGTCGGACCTCGCCGCGAGCCCGGACGGCGCACAGCTCGCCTACGTCACCTACAAGGGCGCGAGCGCCCGCGTGGACGTCGTCACCCCGGAGACCGGTGTCCACAAGGTGTGGACGACCAGGCTGCGCGCCCGCGTCGGAAGCCTCTCCTGGTCCGGCACCACGCTGTCCTTCGTCTGGAGCCCGGTCGGCTTGGCGAGGCACCAGGTCCGCGCCCTCGACATCAGCGGCGCCGCGGGCGACCTCAAGGCCAGCAAGGCCGTCATGCGGCTGCCCAGGGGCAGCTCCAACGCCGTCATGAGCCCGGACGGCACGTCCCTTGTCGCGGCCATAGCGAAGAACTCCGAACTGACCCTCCAGACCTTCACGCTGCAGGGGAGCCCCGCCAAGACCCTGTGGACGCAGAAGGTGAAGGGCGTCCCCACCGCCCTGGACATGGCCCACACCGGCAACGGCTTCATCGCGACCGCCGGCGACCTGTACGCGCAGGGCGTCCCGGCCGTCCCGGCAGGGGATCTCGCCGACGCCGCCTGGTGAGACCTAGAGTGGGTCGCACAAAACTGGGCGAACGGAGCGAAACGTGGGCATGATGATGGCCGTCAGCTTCACCCGTTACGGCCGCCTGTTCTACCTCGATCCGGGCTCGCACAGCCCCAAGGTCGGTGACAAGGTCCTCGTCCCCACCGACTCCGGCCCCGAGGTCGCCGAGTGCGTGTGGGCGCCGCAGTGGGTCTCCGAGGACGTCGACGGCCTCCCCGAGTGCGCGGGCCCCGCCACCGACGAGCACCTCGCCCGCGACGAGGCCAACCGCCGCCGCCGCGCCGAGGGCCGGTCCATCGCCAAGCGCCTCATCCGCAAGCACGACCTCCCGATGAAGGTCATCGGCGTCGACTACCTCGACGCCGACAACGTCTTCAAGATCTACTTCACCGCCCCGCACCGCGTCGACTTCCGCGCCCTCGTCCGCGACCTGGCCCGCGGCATCAAGGCCCGCGTCGAACTGCGCCAGGTCGGCCCCCGCGACGAGGCCCGCCTCCAGGGCGGCATCGGCCCCTGCGGCCGCGACCTGTGCTGCGCCACCTTCCTCAAGGACTTCGAGCCCGTCTCCGTCCGCATGGCGAAGGAACAGGACCTCCCGGTCAACCCCCTCCGCATAGCCGGCGCCTGCGGCCGCCTGATGTGCTGCCTCAAGTACGAGCACCCGTTGTATGTCAAGGCGCACGACAGCATGCCGAAGCTGGGATCGCGCGTGGACACCCCGAACGGCCCAGGCCAGGTCGTGGGCCGCAACGTCCCCTCAGACAAGGTCACGGTCCGCCTCAACAGCGGAGGCCGCTGCTCCTGCCCCTCAGCCTCAGTCTGCTCCCCCCGCCAACAACACGAAGCCCGCTACACCCCCACTCCCGACGAGACCGCTACGTGAACTCTCTGCTACTCGTCGAAGCGACCAGTGGAGAGCGCGAAGACGATCTGGCTGCGCACGGTGAACCCCCGGTCACCGATCGCCCCAAGCCCTGAGCTGACTTCAGCCAGGCAACGGCGATCGCCGGGCCCAAATGCCGAGCAACCTGGACAGATCTCATAGGAGGATTCCAAGCGACGACTGTCCGGCAGGGATGGCTTCTTGTAATTGCTGAGGCCGTTGACCTAGTTGGATCTTATCTTCTAGCTCTCGGTAACATTTGGTGATCTTGAGGGAAGATGGCGGAATGCATGGTGGGCGGGTCGCACTGATTGCGACGGGTGTCGTGGTAGCGGTGTTGGCAGTCTTGTTCCTGGTTTTGAAATGGGACGACGCCAACAAGATTGCGACTAGTGCCTCGGCCTTGGCGGGGGTTGCTGCGGTAGGGGTGGCGGTGTGGGCGGCCTGGCCGGTGGTCGGGGGAGGCCGCTCAGGTGTGCGTGTGTCTCGGACGGGGAAGGCGACGGCGGGGCATGGGGGAAGGGCGAACACAGGACTCTCGGCGGGTGGTTCGGTACCGGATGGCGTCCGGGTGGATCGCACGGGCGATGCTGAGGGCGGGGATGCCAATAGCGGGGTGGAGTCGCGTTGACGAGGCGACCCTGGTGGGGTTGGGTTCGCCGGTCGGGGAGCGCGTCGGGTGGTGATGGCGCGAATGTGAATACTGGCATCCAGAACAATTATTACGGAATGCGAGCGACGGGTCCTTTTCGCTCGGCATATGCGCGGCAGGTTGAGCAGATTTTCTCCGGTGAACTGAAGGATCGCCGAGCGGAACTTGAAGAGCTGGCAGAGTTCTGCGCATGCTCGGAAGGATCTGGATATGTGTGGTGGCAAGCTCCGGCATGGGCCGGCAAGTCGGCGTTGCTGGCGTCTTTTGTGCAGAATCCGCCGGCGGGGGTCCGTGTGGTGTCGTTTTTCATCACTGCACGCCTTGCGGGCCAGAGCGATCGGACCGCATTTTTGGCTGCAGTGTTGGAGCAATTGGCGGAGTTGACGGGCCAAGCGCTGCCGGATGTGTTGACTGAGTCGAATAGCCAGCAGTGGTTCTTGCAACTGCTGGAGGAGGCTGCGGGCAAGTGCGCGGCTGACGGATGCCGACTGGTGCTCGTGGTCGATGGATTGGACGAGGACCGGGGTGTGCGACGTAGCAGGGATGCTCACAGCATCGCCGCTTTGTTGCCCGGGCGGCCTCCTGAAGGGGTGCGCGTCGTGGTGTCAGGCCGTCCGAACCCGCCAGTACCGGGGGACGTGCCGGACTGGCATCCGCTGCGCGACCAGGGAATTGTCCGTCCGTTGCGGACTTCTGATTGGGCGGTGGCGTTTCGAGCCGCAGCCGAGCGCGAGTTGTCAGACCTCTTGGACGGCGGCGGGGTAGGCCGTGACCTGCTTGGGTTGCTGGTAACGGCAGGAGGTGGCCTATCGGGCCGGGACTTGGCGGAATTGACAGGTGAGCCCTTGGGGGAGGTGGAACGGATCCTTCATGCGGTCACGGGCCGATCATTCACTTGTCGTGCCCCGCAGTGGGCTGACGATGGCGAGGAACTCCTTGTGCTGGCTCATGAGGAACTCGTGCAGAGTGTTCTGCGATCCCTCCGCCAAGTGGAGACTCAAGCATGGCGGGAGCGGATCCATGCCTGGGCGGAGCATTATCGAAATTCCGGTTGGCCCGAAGGGACGCCGGAATATTTACTCCGCGGCTACCTTCAACTGCTTCACAAGATCGGCGATCTGCCGCGCATGCGAACACTGATCGCCGATCAAGAACGTTTGGACCGTATGCTGGATGTCAGCAAAGGTGATGGCGCGGCAATAGCTGACGTTGTCGCCGTTCTGGAGTACATTCGTGACCAGCCTAGCCCTCACTTGGCCTCGGCACTCCAAGTTGCTTTGACCCGGCAACGCCTTATCCAGCGCAATAGCAACATCCCCGTAGGACTTCCGGCTGCCTGGGCACGTCTGGGAAATCTCAACCGTGCCCTCGCATTGGCCCGTTCTCTCGGCGATCCTCAGAACCAAGTAGCGGCTCTGAGTAATCTTGTCAAGGTGTTGGCTAAAGCGGGTCGGGTTGAGCGGGCTTCTGAGTTGGCCACTGAAGCCGAGAACGTCGCCCACTCCGTTCCCGATCTTTTGAGTCAAGCCTATGCACTGAGCGTCGTGGTCGACGCGCTGGTGAGCCTCGGGAGGCTAGAACAAGCTGAAACCGTCGCCCGCACCATCACCGACCCCCGCAACCAGGCGGACGCGCTGAGCAGTGTTGTCGAGGCGTTGGCTAAGGCGGGTCGGGTTGAGCGGGCCGCTGAGCTGGTTACCGAAGCTGAGACCGTTGCCCGCACCGTCAACGACCCCCAGGGTCAGGCCAATGCGCTGAGCAGTGTTGTCGAGGCGTTGGTGAAGGTGGGTGGGGTTGAGCGGGCTGCTGAGTTGGCTACCGAAGCCGAGACCGTTGCCCGCACTATAACCGACCTCCGAAACCAGGTTTACGCGCTGGGCAGAGTGGTCCGCGCGTTGATGGAGGTGGGTGGGGTTGAGCGGGCTGCTGAGTTGGTTGCCGAAGCGGAGAACGTCGCCCGCACTATCACCGACCCCCAAAACCAGGCGTACGCACTGAGGAACATTGTTTGGGTGCAGGTGAGCATGGGGAGCCTAGGACGGGCTGAAGTCGTCGCCCGGACCATCACCGACCCTCGAAGCCAGGCGGACGCACTGAGCAGTGTTGTCGAGGCGTTGGCTAAGGCGGGTCAGGTTGAGCGGGCTGCTGAGTTGGCTACCGAAGCCGAGAACGTCGCCCACTCCGTTCCCGATCTCTTGAGTCAGGCCTATGCGTTGGGCAGCGTGGTCGACGCGCTGGTGAGGATTGGGAATCTCGAACGGGCTGAAGCCGTCGCCCGCATCGTCACCACCCCCAAGCACCAGGCCTACGCGCTGAGCAGAGTGGCCCGCGCGGTGGTGGAGGTGGGTGGGGTTGAGCGGGCTGCTGAGTTGGCTACCGAAGCCGAGACCGTTGCCCGCACCATCACCGACTCCCAGAGCCATACCTATGCGCTGTGCAATCTGGTCGACGCGTTGGTGAAGGCGGGTCGGACTGAGCGGGCTGCTGAGTTGGCTACCGAAGCGGAGAACGTTGCCCGCACCATAGCCGACCCCCAGAGTCAGGTGTATGCGCTGAGCAGCGTGGTCGACGCATTGGTGAGCATGGGGAGTCTAGAGCGGGCTGAAGTTGTCGCCCGGACCATCACTAGCCCCCAGCACCGGGCAGACGCGCTGAGCAGTGTTGTCGAGGCGTTGGTGGAGGTGGGTGGGGTTGGGCGGGCTGCTGAGTTGGTTACCGAAGCGGAGAACGTTGCCCGCGCCATAAACGATCTGCTGCACCAGGTGTTTGGCATGAGCAGAGTGGCCGGCGCTTTGGTGAAGGTGGGTGGAGTTGAGCGGGCTGGTGAGTTGGCTACCGAAGCCGAGGCCCTTGCCCGCACTATCGCCGACCCCCGAAGTCAGGGGTCCGCGCTGAATAACGTTGTCTGGGCGCTGGCGAGCATGGAGAGTCTAGAGCGGGCTGAAGTTGTCGCCCGCACCATCACCGACCTCCAGAACCAGGCAAATGCGCTGAGCCTTGTGGTCCACGCGTTGGTGAAGGCGGGTCAGGTTGAGCGGGCTGCTGAGTTGGCTACCGAAGCCGAGAACGTTGCCCGCGCTATCACTGACCCCCAGGATCGGGCCTATGCGTTGAGCAGCGTGGTCGACGCGCTGGTGCGAATTGGGAGTCTGGGACGGGCTGAAGCCGTCGCCCGCACTATCACCAGCCCCCAGAGTCAGGCTTCGGCGTTGAGCAGAGTGGTGGACGCCTTGGTTGAAGCTGGACAAGTTGAGCGCGCTGAAGCTGTCGTTGGATCCATTGTCAACCCTCCGGCGGCTGCATATGCCATCGAAGCCCTCGCCAGAACAACTGACGAGGTCCGCGCTCGGCAGCTCATCTCGTCGGTAATGGTATACGCGACAGCTACGGACCTCCTCACGGCAGTTGGCATCACGTCTCCTGACGCTCTTGTTGAGGCCATTACATATGTGAGAGGGCTCAGCTGCTGATTGTGTTCGGCTTGCCTGGGGCGGAACAATCCGAAGAGGCTGCATGCCGGCCAAGGACTCGCGACCGGCCGCGGAGCCGGCAGTTGGGCGGTGTGGTTCGAGCACCCGTTGTATGTCAAGGCGCACGACAGCATGCCGAAGCTGGGATCGCGCGTGGACACCCCGAACGGCCCAGGCCAGGTCGTGGGCCGCAACGTCCCCTCAGACAAGGTCACGGTCCGCCTCAACAGCGGAGGCCGCTGCTCCTGCCCCTCAGCCTCAGTCTGCTCCCCCCGCCAACAACACGAAGCCCGCTACACCCCCTCGGACGACAGCGAGCGCAGCTAGAATCGCGTGGGGTCGGCCCCCGTTCCAGCAGGGGCGACCCGCTCGCTCGCAAGCGGAGATGAGGGCGACTTCGACTCGGAACTCGTTGTTTCGGTGGCCGAGCGTGAATGGGCTACTGCTGGCTGCGAACGCTGGGCCTGGCGTGATGCAGGCGGAGTCGGGTCGGCAGGGCTCGCGCTTCGAAAACAGATGGCCCTCCCGACGTTCGGAAGGGCCACCCGTGACCGAGGACGTCGCATGCGCGGCGCCCCTGGGGTCAGATCACTTCGACCTCCACGTGCCTTGCCAGGAATCGCGGCTCGGCACCCGGAGGCGTCTGCGAGGTGCCCTCCAGGCCCGTGATCATCGAGGCCCAGTTCACGCGGAACTCGGCGTCGGGGCCGGCGAGAGGGCGCCGTTGACGCGCCAGTTGAAGCGCCTTGCGCTCCATCTGCGGCAAGCTGGTCCCCGTGATGTCGGTGAGCCCGACCCGGCCCGGCGTGCGGGTTCGCTCGCCGGTCCGCGGGGACACGGGCACGATCGCCCGGACGTACACGGATTCCGCCCAGAAGCGGTCCGTGGTGCCCAGGCGTTCGGGCGGGTTGTTCTCCAGGCCCCTGGTGGCCCACCCCCAAGGGTGGTCGAAACCGACCTGGAGCACGGCGCCAGAGCCGAAGCACCGACGCGCCAGTTGAAGCGCCTTGCGCTCCACCTGCCGCATGCTGTTCCCCGTGACGTCGCGGAGCGTGAGCTCGACCGGCGTGCCGGCCGGCCCGCTGACCCGCCGGGACATGGGCACGACCGCCAGGACGACCACGGACGTCGTCCAGTAGCGGTCCGTGGTGCCGAGGCGCTCGGGAGTGCTCTCCAGGCCGTTCGTGAAGTTGATCTGGAACGAGGCGTCAGGGCCGAAGCACTGATGTGCCAGGTGAGCCGCCTTGCGCTTCAGTTGCCGCAGGGTGTTCCCCGTAAGGTCGTTGAGCCTGAGCTCGAACGATGTGCCAGTGCGCTCGCCGACCCGTGAGGGCATGGGCAGGGTCGCTTTGACGTACACCGTCTCCGTGCCGCCCAGGCTTTCGGACCAGTGGTTGCCCGCGACCTCGATCTCGACGCCGGGGCCGAAGAACTGACGTGCCAGGCGAAGCGCCTTGCGCGCCACCTCTTCTTCGCTCGTGCCCTTGACGTCGTTGATCCGGAGCCATTCGGTGGCACTGTTGGGGGCCTGCGGGGTGATGGTGGTCATGGATCTCTCCCGACAATTCATGACGACCTGGGGCCGTCGGTCTGCTTTGTGTGGGTACTGCCGATGACCGTCCAGCAGATCCGCGAACACGCACGAGCGGGCGCCGAGTGCTCCAACCGGCTTCGCCTCTGGAAGCGACCCGGCCCGTACTCCGCCCGCAAGCAACACGACGCCCACTACAACGCCCCTGCCGACGGCACCTGATCGAGCTGGACAGGCGGCGTGCGTGGCAGGATCCACGCATGAGCGCGCGGGTTTGGCTGCATGAGAGCGGCCAGTTCGTCCCTGGGAGCGAGTTGTTTCGCTCGGACAGGTCGTTCACGGTGTGGGCGTACACCGTCAGCCACGGTCAGTTGTTGCTGCGCACGCGGACGACCTGGCGGGACGGGGTCAGGTCGTCACGGATAGATGTGGTCTTCAAGCCGGTCCTGGCCATGAAGGTCAGGACCGAGTACAGGCACGGCCTCGTCATTCGATGCGCCGGACAAGAGGAAGCCAGGCGGATTTACGCGGAGAGCAGCGACGTTGAGCCCGGTGTCGAAGCCCACTGCCTGATTCTTGAAACGGGGAACGACCAGGACTACGTCGTGGCGCATGCCGTCGGCTGGGCGGAGGACATGGCAAGCGAGCGGGAGCCGAGTGCTCTGGCCGGCTTCGCCCCTGGCAGCGACCCAGCCCGCATCCTGGGCTGATCGGCGCGCATCGATGGCCTGCGGCGCGAGCACCCCCTCTACATGGAGTTCAAGGAGAAGGCGCCGCGTCTCGGGTCGCGCGTCAGCACCCCGGAGGGCGAGGGCCAGGTCATCGGCTACGACGTCCCCGGCGACCGCGTGACCGTGAAGGTCGGCTTCCGCCGCTGCTCCTGCCCCTCGGCCTCGGTCTGCTCCCCCCCGCCAGCAGCACGACGCCCACTACAACCCCACCGCCGACCCGAGCTGAGGGCTAGGGAGTGGAGAGGATCGCGCCTTTCCCGTCGGTCATGCCCGCCGCGAGGATCCGGGTGCTGCCGGGGATGCGGGCGATGGCGCGGGCCTCGAAGTAGCTGAGGCCGGACGCCCGGATCCCCCTGCTGGTCCAGGTGCCCTTCGGGGTCCGGTGGGCGAGGGCCGACTCCTCGGCGTTGACGTCGGTCGAGCCGATGAGCCAGATGCCGCCGTCCGCGTCGATGATCGGGGCGACCGACGGGCTGAGCCGTCCCGTCTTCTCCATGAGGCTCTCGGAGGTCCAGCGGCGTCCGTCGGCGTCGCCGTGCAGGAGGAGGGACGACAGGCGGAGGTCGTCCGGGCCAAGCGGTTCGGTACGGGTCCCGTCCATTTCGCTGGACGGGATGCCTCCGGCGCCCTCGGCCGTGATCCAGACGCCGGAGGACGTGGCGGTGATCGTGCCGAGCTGGTACTTCGTGTCCTCGAAACCGCTTCTCCTCCCGGACGGCAGGACGCCGTCCAGCGGGACGTGCCTCCAGCCGGAGCCGTCCTGGTGGTACAGCCTGTTCCCGAAGGTGAGGGCCCAGATGTCCTGGGCGGAGCGGGCGCTGGTCCGGGCGATCCGGAACGGCAGGCCGGTCTGCGACCATCCGCTCGCCGAACGGGTCCAGGCCGTTCCGGCGGCGCGCGCCCCCGTGCCGTAGACCCGGACGTCGCGCGGAGAGAACACGTCCATCGCCGTGACGGTGAATCCCGGGAGACGGCGGTCGATCGTCCAGCGCCCGCCGTCCCAGTGGAGGACGGTCGAGTCCGACCCGCCGAGGGCGACCGCCCAGACATCGTCCGCCGCGGACGCCCCCGCCGCCTTGACCGCGCCGATCCGTCCGCCCGGAAGCGCGACCCCGCTCCAGTCGCGGCCGTCCCAGTGCCTGGCCGTCGGCCGCCACACCGTGTCGTCCGGGCCGCGCCCGCCGAACGCCCACACGTCCTTCGGCCCCACCGCGACGATCTGGGGGTCGACGCGCAGCGACGCGTCCGCGACCTCCACCCGCCACCGGGCGCCGCCGGTCCCCGGGCTCCACGGCGCCGCCTCGACGGCCGGCACCCCGCAGCCCGCGAGGGCGAGCAGGGCCACGGCGCCGGTTTTCGGCAAACGAATTCTCATGCGGTCTCCATCCCGAAACGGTCGCCCCATCCTGCGCCGCGGGAAAACGCGGCGGATGAGCTCCCGTACCTAGCCGGCGCGGCCTTCCGTACTCACCGCTGACCAGGCTCTTCGCGGGGCGTCGTCGTGATGTTGCCAGAGGGGCGCGGGCAACCTTGGCACCTTCGCCCCCTTGCCGGGGCCCTCGGCCTTACGCACCATTCCGGCAAGCCGCCATTCCCCGCAGGAGGTATTCCGTGAGACTGCGCGTCGCGACCTTGCTCGCGGGCATCGTCGCCGTCCTGGCCGCCGTCAGCCCCGGCGCGTCCGCTTCGCCGAGCGGCGCCCGTCCCGTCGCGGCGCCGGGAGCGGAAGGGGGCCAGGCGATCTACGGGTCCAACGGCGTGCGCTGCACCCTGGGGTTCAACGTGCGGCAGAACGGCGCCTACCACTTCCTCACCGCGGGCGGTTGCGCCCAGGTCGGCCTCGACATCTACGCCGATCCGGGACTGACCGTCCAGCTCGGGACGGTCGTCTCCGTCACGAACCTCGCCGTCGCGCTCGTCCGGTACGTGGAGCCTTCCGTGGAGCGGCCCGGCAGCGTCCACCTCTACCCCGGCTCGCAGGACATCACGACGGCGGGCCCGCCGGTCGTCGGCCAGCGCGTCTGCCGCAGCGGGCCCACCACGGGCGTGCGCTGCGGCAGCGTGACGGCCGTCAACGTGACCGTGAACTTCCCCCAGGGGACGATCACCGGTCTGGCAAGGACGACCATATGCACGGAGCCCGGGGAGACTCCCGGGGCCCCGTACTTCTCGGGCAGCACCGCCGTCGGGCTGGGCGTCGGCGGGATCGGGGACTGCGCCGGCGGCGGCTCGTCCTTCTTCCAGCCGATCTCCCCGGTGCTCAGCGCCTTCGGCGCCGGCGTCTACTAGCGCCTGGGGAGGAGCTGGGCGAGGGCCGCGGTCACGCCGCAGAAGGCCATGACCGGGAAGAGCGACGCCCGGAAGGCGTCCGCGACCTCGCCCGGCGCGCCGTAGAAGACGATCCCGACGAGCGCGACGCCGAGGGCGTTGCCGACCTGCTGGGCGGTGGACAGGACGCCTGCGGCCGAGGCGCCGTTCCGGTCGGTCACGCCGGACAGGACGAGCGCCGACAGCGGGGCCAGGACGAACCCCATGCCCGCCCCGACGAGGGCCAGGCCCGGGATGAGCCAGCCGATGGCGTGCCCGATCGCGGCGAGCAGGAGGACGCAGCCGGCCGCCTGGACCGCGGCGCCCAAGGCGAGGACCTGGCGTCCCAGACGGGCGGCGACGGCCGTGGCGCGGGTGGACGCGGCGAAGTAGCCGGCGCCCAGGGCCGCGAAGAGCAGGCCCGACTCCAGGGCGCTGAGACCGCGCCCCTGCTGGAGGTACAGGGCGAGGTACAGGAAGAAGGACGCCATCGCCAGGGTGTAGACGAGCGCCAGGCCGCTGCCGGCGCGGAACACGGGCTCGCGGAAGAGGGCGGGCGCGACGAGCGGCGCGCCGCTGCGGCGCTGGGAGAGGGCGAACGCGGCGAGCAGGGCGGCCGACGCGGCGAGCGACGCCCACGTCCAGGCGGGCCAGCCCAGGCGGCGCCCCTCGATCAGGGGCAGGACGAGCGCGATGAGGCCGAGGGTGACCAGGACCGTTCCGGTGACGTCCAGACGGGTTCCGGCGGTGCGCGGCTGGGCCGGGACGGTCCGGCGGACGAGCGCCAGCGTCACGATCCCGACCGGGACGTTGATCAGGAAGATGCTGCGCCATCCGGTGCCGAACAGGTTCGCCTGGATCAGCGCGCCCCCGATGAGCTGCCCGAACACGCCGCCCAGGCCGAGGGCGAGGCCGTAGGCGGTGAACGCCTTGGCGCGCGCCTCCCCGGTGAACGCGCCGTTGATGATCCCGAGAACCTGCGGCATCAGGAGCGCGGCCGCGACCCCCTGCACGACCCTGGCGCCGATCAGCGCGCCGGGGCCCGGGGCGAGCCCGCACGCGAGCGAGGCGGCCGTGAACGCCGCGAGGCCGATCACGTACATCCGGCGGCGTCCGGCCAGGTCGCCGAGGCGGCCGCCGGTGATCAGCCCGCTGCCGAGCGCCAGCCCGAAACCGGCGACGACCCACTGGATCGCGGTCGCTCCGGCGCCCAGGTCGGTCTGGATGTCGGGGATCGCCACGTTCACGATGAAGAAGTCGAGCGTGGTGATGAAGACGCCGGTCAGCAGGACGAGCAGGGCGCCGAGGGACGCGGCGGCCGAGGGCGCGGCCTCGCGCGGGTGCCGTCCCGCCACTGGAGTCGCCGTGTGCGGCATGTTTCTCCTCAGGTCGTCGTTGTCCGCACCCAGACGATCTCGCCGGGGAGGTCGTGGAGGCGATGACCTGAGGGGTAATGACGCGTAATCGGCTTGTGCGGTCCGCGGCGGCCGATCTAGCGTCCCCTCCCATGGACTGGAACAGGCCCGCACGGCGGCTCGGGATCGACGACCTGGCCGCCTGCCAGCGGCTCGCCGAAGACCGCGACTGGGGGCGTGAAGACCGCAAGTGGCGGTTCCTGTTCTCGCTCGGCGACGTCTACGGCATCGAGGACGAGGAGGGCGAACTCGCCGCGGTGGCGGTTTCGACCCCCTACGGCACGGACGTCGCGGCCATCAGCATGGTGCTGGTGGCGAAACGCTGCGAACGGCGCGGCCTGGGCGGGCGCGTCATGCGGCACGCGATGGACAACACCGAGACGAAGAGCTTCTGCCTGACGGCCACCGAATATGGGCGGCCTGTGTACGAGCGTCTGGGGTACCGCTCCGTCGGGCTCTGCACGACGTACACGGGCACGGGCGAGGGGCCGTCAGGGCGGGGCGTGTCCGTGCCCGCGGAGGCGGAGGACATGCCCGCCGTCCACGCACTCGACACCGAGGTCTTCGGCGCCGACCGTTCACGGCTGGTCGACGGGCTGCCGTCGTTCTGCGAGACGTTCCATGTCGTCCGGGACGAGTCCGGCATCAAGGGGTTCGGGGGCGTGTGGCGGAACGACGGCAGGGCCGTCGTCGGCCCGGTCACCGCGCAGGACGCCGAGACCGCGCTCGCGCTCGTCGAGGAGATCGTCCCGGCGGGGCCGATCCGCCTGGACATCGACCACCGGCATCCGGAACTGGTCGACTGGGCGCGGCGGCACGGCCTGGAGCCCGCGTTCACCACCACGGTCATGGAGTGCGGCGCGCCCATCGCGAACGACCCGTCCCGCCTCCACCTGCCCGTGGCGCAGGCCCTCGGCTGACCTCAGCCGGCCTCCGGCTCCGCCGGCCTCCCGCCGGGCAGCGCATAGCGGAGGATCTTCTTCCAGGTGCCCGTGACCTGCTTCGACAGCGTGCCCGTGTGGTACGGGATGTCGTACTTGTCGCACAGCGCGCGGACGCGCGGGGCGATCTCGCCGTACCGGTTGCTCGGCATGTCCGGAAACAGGTGGTGCTCGATCTGGTGGCCGAGGTTGCCCGTCATCAGGTGGAACAGCTCGCCGCCGGTGATGTTCGCCGAGCCGCGCACCTGCCGGACGTACCACTCGCCCCTCGACTCGCCGTCCAGCCGCTCCTCCCCGAACACCTCCACGTCGCCGGGGAAGTGACCACAGAAAATGATCATGTGGGCCCAGACGTTGCGGACCACGTTCGCGGTGGCGTTCGCGGCCAGCGTGGACAGGAACTGCGGGCCGCTGAGCAGCGGGAACGCCAGGTAGTCCTTGCCCCACTGCCGCCGGACCTTGCGGCCGATCGCGCGCAGCTTCTCCCTGGTCACCGCCTCGTCGGCCGTCCCGTGCCGGATCTTGTCGATCTCCAGGTCGTGCAGCGCCACCCCGTACTCGAAGAACATCGCCAGCAGCAGGTTGGAGAGCGGCTGCGCGAGGTGCGCCGGGGACCACTCCTGCTCCGGGGCGACGCGCAGGATGCCGTAGCCGACGTCGTTGTCCTTGCCGAGCACGTTCGTGAACGTGTGGTGGACGAAGTTGTGCGAGTGCTTCCACTGCTCGGCCGGCGAGACGTTGTCCCACTCCCAGGTCGTGGAATGGATCTTCGGGTCGCGCATCCAGTCCCACTGGCCGTGCATGACGTTGTGCCCGATCTCCATGTTCTCCAGGATCTTCGCGGCGGCCAGCGTCGCGGTCCCGGCGATCCAGGCGGGCGGCAGCGCGGAGGCCAGCAGCAGCGCCCGGCCGCCGATCTCCAGCCCCCGCTGCCAGCGGATCACCCGCCGGATGTAGGACGCGTCGCGCTCGCCGAGACCGGACATGATCTCCTCGCGCAGCGCGTCCAGCTCGGCGGCGATGGTCTCGTGGTCCTCGGCCGTCAGATGGTCGGTCATGCCGCTCCCCTCACAGTTCGATCTCCACGGGCCCGGCGGCCGCCGAGACGCAGGTCTGGACGATCTCGCCCTCGTCGCCGTGCACCTCGCCGGTGCGCAGGTCGCGGACCCTGCCGGACGGCAGCCGCCCGACGCAGCCGCGGCAGATGCCCATCCGGCACCCGCTCGGCAGCAGCGCGCCGGCGCCCTCGCCCGCCGCCAGGAGGGGCGTGCCCCCGTCCGCGTCGGCCGCGACGCCGCTCCTGGTGAACGTGACGCGCCCGCCCTCGCCCCCGCCGCCGGAGAGCACGGTGCGGAAGCGCTCGACGCGCAGCCTCTCCCCGACGCCGGCGGCCCGCCAGTGCCCGGCGAGCTCGTCGAGCATCGCTCCCGGCCCGCACGCCCACGCCTCGCGCTCCGCCCAGTCGGGGCAGATGCCGGGTATCTCGGACGGTTTCAGGCGCCCGTCCGGAGTCGTGTGCCGCTCGTGCAGCCGCACCCCCTGCATCCGGCGGAGCTCCTCGCCGAAGACGACGTCCCCGGCCGTCCGGTCCGAGTGGACGAGCACCGCGTCGGACGCACCGCCGAGATGCCGCAGCATCGCCATGACCGGGGTGATCCCGCTGCCGGCCGTCACGAACAGCAGCCTTCGGGGGACCGGCGAGGGCAGCGTGAACGCGCCCTCCGGCGGCGAGAGGCGGACGACCGTTCCGGGACGGATCTCGTTGACCAGGTAGGCCGAGACGAACCCGTCCCGCGCGGCCTTGACGGTGACCGCGATGCGGCCGTCCCGGCGCGGCGGCGACGACAGCGAGAACGTCCGCCAGTGCCGGACGCCGCCGATGTCCACGCCGACCTTGACCCACTGGCCGGGCCGGTGGCCGCTCCCCGCACGGCCCGGCCTGATCAGCAGGGTCGCGGTGGAGGGGGCCTCGTGCCGGACGGCCTCGATCCGCCCGCGCGGCTCGGCCGTGGACCACAGGGGTCGACCAGGCCGAGGTAGTCCTCCGGCAGCAGCGGAGTCGTGAGGAGCCGGGCGGCCGCCCGATGATGTTCCATTCGATGATGTGATGCCTGTTGATAAGAGGTGGATCGGACATTGTCGGCCGGGCACGGTCTCCCGTCCCGGCCGACGAGCGCCCCGTCCTCAGAACTTGGTCTTCGGCCGCTCCTGCAGAACCCCGTCCACGAAGATGTCGACCTTCTCGTTGAAGAAGCAGACCAGCCCGGCGACCTTGCGGCTCTCGTCCAGCGGAGTCCGGTACGACCACGCCAGATCCGCGTGCGGCGTGCCGCCCGCCCGCACCGACCAGTACTCCGCGGTGCCCTTGTACGGGCAGTGCGTCACGGTCTCGGTCGGTTCGAGCAGGTCCATCCGGACATGCGGCTTCGGCAGGTAGAAGCGCACCGGCAGGCCCGTCTCGAACAGCAGCCGCGGGTTGGACGACTCCGCGACCGTCACCCCGTCCACCTCGACCCGGACGTGCCGCGACGACGCCAGCACGTCCACGCGCGTGTACGGGTCGCGGGGGTGGACGAAGACCTCCTCGTCCTCCTCGAACCAGGCGTCCATCGCCGCCCAGTCGAGCCGGACGAGGCCGGGCAGCCCGGTATGGCGGAGCGCGGCGCCCGGGGCCTGCGCGCCGTCCACCTTCACCGTGTAGGCGGTCGCGTCGCCCCTGCTCGGCGAGCGCTTGCCCGGACCGTCCTCGACGAGTTCGGCCCGCACGTCCGCCTCGGGAAAGTAGTAGGTCGGGTAGTAGGGGATCTCCCAGACGAGTGACGGCCGTGGCGAGTCGGCGACCAGACGGCCGCCGAGGTAAGCCCTGACGCGCTTGCCGCTCTCCTCGATCCTGAGGCCGGTCTTCCGCGGTGTGCCCATGTCTGGGGAACCGCGCCGGTTCGGCCCCTATTTCATCTAATTCTCACTCTCGCCTCACGAACGCCACATGAGCCATCAAGAGCCTCATCTGCATGAATCGGACACTCCTGGTCAACGGCGCACTGGGCGTGGTGCTCGTCGCCGGGGCCGGAACCGCGTACCTCGCCCTCGGCGACGGGAGCGACGGCGCCGCCGCCTCCACCCGCCTCTCCCGCGTCGCGCGCGGGACGGTCGTCTCGTCGGTGTCGGCGTCCGGCTCCGTGGAGAGCGCCCGCAGCCGCTCGCTGTCCTTCGGCGCCTCGGGGACGGTCGCCAAGATCTACGTCAAGGCGGGGCAGAAGGTGCGGGCGGGCGACGTCCTGGCCCGCCTCGACCAGACCGAGGCGCTCGAGAACGTCGACGCCGCCAAGGCGAACCTGGCCGTGGCCGCCGGCGGGGACACCTCATCCGAGAAGGGGTACGCCGGCTACGTCCAGGCGAAGAACTCCTACAACTCCGCTCTGCGGGCGTACCAGGGGACCGTCCTGAAGGCCCCGTTCGGCGGGACGGTGACCGCCGTCAACGGGACGGTGGGCGGCGGTTCGAGCGGTTCGTCCTCGTCCTCCTCGGGGTCGGGTTCCGGGTCGGGCGGCGGATCCTCGTCGCCCACCTCCACTTCCACCTCGTCGTCCGGCACGTCGGGCTCGGGCTTCGTCGAACTGGCCGACACCGCGCACCTCCAGGTCGAGGGCGAGTTCACCGAGGCCGACACCACCAGGCTCAAGGCGGGCCAGACCGCCGCGGTCACGTTCGACGCGCTCACCGGCAAGACCGCCACCGGCAGGATCACCTCGATCGGCGCCGCGCCGACGACCACCGACAACGTCGTGAAGTTCCCCGCCGTGATCGCGCTGGAGGACGTCCCGTCCGGGGTCCGGCTCGGCCAGACCGCCACGGTGGAGATCACCGTCGCGCGGGCGGAGAACGTCCTCTACGTGCCGACCGCCGCGGTCAGGACCGCCGGCGGTCAGAGCACGGTCACGGTCGTCCGCGACGGCAGGCAGGTCCCCGCCACGGTCGAGACCGGCGTCAGGGGCGACCAGGGCACCGAGATCAAATCCGGTCTGAAGGAGGGCGACGAGGTCGCCGTGGCCTCGACGTCCGGCACCGGGAACACCGGCCAGCGCGGCTTGCCGGGCGGCGGCGGGCCCGGGCTCGGCGGCGCCCCGGGCGGCGGCGCGCCCGGCGGCGGAGGCCGCCGATGACCGCGCCGGAAACCGCCCGCACCCCGCCCGTGCTCGACGTGCGCGGCGTGACCAAGGTGTACGGGACCGGCGACACCGCCGTCCACGCCCTGCGCGGCGTCTCGCTGACGGTGGAACGCGGCGACTACGTGGCGATCATGGGCGCGTCGGGCTCGGGCAAGTCGACGCTGATGAACATCATCGGCTGCCTCGACGTGCCGAGCGCCGGCCGCTACCTCCTCGACGGCATCGACGTCGTCGGCCTCGGTGAGCGCGAGCTCGCGATCCTGCGCAACCGCCGCATCGGGTTCGTCTTCCAGTCGTTCAACCTGATCCCGCGGATGACCGCGCAGGCCAACGTGGAACTGCCCCTCGCCTACGGCGGGCTCAAGGGCGCCGACCGGCGCCGCCGCGCCCTCGCCGCCCTGCGCGAGGTGGGCCTCGCCGACCGCACCCGGCACGAGCCGAACGAGCTGTCGGGCGGCCAGCAGCAGCGCGTCGCCGTCGCCCGCGCCCTGGTCACCGCGCCGACCCTGCTCCTCGCGGACGAGCCGACCGGCGCGCTCGACAGCGCCTCCACCGCCGACATCCTCGACGTCTTCGACCGGCTCAGCGGCACCGGCCGCACCATCGTCGTGATCACCCACGAGGACGACGTCGCCGCGCACGCCAAGCGCGTCGTCCGCCTCGTGGACGGCCGCATCGTCGAGGACGTCCGCCGCGAGGTCGCACGGTGAGCCTCGACCTCCGAGCCGCGCGCCCCCCGCAACCGAAGGAGGCCGGGTGAGCGCCCTGGAAATCCTGCGCTTCGCCGTCCGCGGCCTGTCGGCCAACAAGCTGCGCAGCGCCCTCACCACCCTCGGCATCCTGATCGGCGTCGGCGCCGTCATCCTGCTCGTCGCGGTCGGCAACGGCTCGTCCGAGCAGATCAAGAAGAGCATCCAGCGCCTCGGCGCCGACTCCCTCACCGTCACCCCGTCCACCACGGGCCGCGGCGGCGGTCCGGGCGGCTTCGGGATGACCGACCAGGCCTCGGGCCCGCGCACCCAGGCCCGCGACCTCACCGCGGAGGACGCCGCCGCCCTCACCGCCGGCCAGGCCCCCTCGGTCAGAACCGCCTCACCCGTCGTGACCAGCCAGTCCGTCACCGCGGGGTACGCGGGCACGAGCGCGACCATCGGCCAGTTCGTCGGGACGACCCCGTCCTACTTCGGCGCCGCGAACAAGACCCTCGCCTCCGGCGCGGCGTTCACCGCCGACGACGTCACCGCCGCGCGCAAGACGGTCGTGCTCGGCAGCACCGTGGCGTCCGACCTGTTCGGACGCGTGAACCCGATCGGCAGGAAGATCGACGTGGGCGGGATCCGCTTCACCGTCGCCGGCGTCCTCAAGGCGACGGGCTCCTCCTCGTCCACCTTCTCCGACCCGGACAGCATCGCCGTCGCGCCGCTCCCGGCCGTCCAGGAGACCCTCACCGGCTACGGCGCGCTCGACCAGATCATCGTCCAGGCCACCGGCAGCGACACGGTCGGCGCCGCCGAGGCCGAGGTCACCCAGATCATCGGCCAGCGGCACGACGCGGCCTCGTCGGGCGCCGCCGACTTCACGGTCTCCAGCCAGGCGAGCGTCCAGTCGGCGGTCAGCGAGTCGAGCCGGACCTTCACCGTCCTCCTCGGCGCCGTCGCGGCGATCAGCCTCCTGGTCGGCGGCATCGGCATCACCAACATCATGCTGGTCACCGTCACCGAACGGACCCGCGAGATCGGCATCCGCAAGGCCATCGGCGCCCCGCGCGGCGCGATCCTCGGCCAGTTCATGGCGGAGGCCACCGTCCTCAGCCTCACCGGCGGCCTGCTCGGCGTCCTCGCGGGCGTCACCGGCAGCCTCTTCACCATCGCCGGCGTCAGGCCCGTCCTGGTGCCCTCGTCCATCGTCCTGGCCCTGGCCGTCTCCCTGGCGATCGGCCTGTTCTTCGGCAGCTACCCCGCCAACCGCGCCGCCAAGCTCCGCCCCATAGACGCCCTGCGCCACGACTGACCAAGGCCCCCAATGCAATCCACCACCCACAAAGCAAGCACCCACCAACAACCCGCCCAAGGGCAGTCGAACGGGCGGGACACACGAGAAGACGGGCCGAGCAGAGGAATGCGGTGTGCGTCGTGAAGATGCGCTGTGAGTTGGAGGCGGCATATGCCTGAAGAACCGAAGGGGGACGCTGACCTGCTGGCGAGTTCGCCCTTCGACGACGATCTGGACGCCGAGCTGGTGGCGCGGCCGTCGCAGAGGTTGCTGCCCGGGCCGACCCTCTACCTCGCGGCCGGGGTCATCCTGGTCGCAGGTTTCCTCGGCGGCGTCCAGGCGCACAAGTGGTCCTCGGACGGGTCCTCCGGCGGCGCTGCCGGAGGACAAGAGAGTGGACGCAGCAGGACCGGCGGCTACGGCGGCCCGCCTGGCGCCTCGGCACCCCAAGGCGGCTACGGCGCCCCCGGCAACGGCGCGAACGGTGGGCCGGGCGCTGGGCCCGGCGGGATGCCGGGTGACGGATCGGGCAGCGCGGCCAACGGCAGGACGGGGAACGTCCCGGGAACCGCCGGAACGGTGACCAGGGTCGTCGGCAGCACCCTGTACCTGCGCACCGCGTCCGGCGAGACCGTGAAGGTCAGGACCACCGGCAAGACCAAGATCCGCATCGTCGAGGACGGCGAGCTCCGCGACCTCGGCGCGGGCACGACCGTTGTCGTCCAGGGCTCCACGGGCCAGGACGGCTCCCTGACCGCGACCACCGTGAACGAGGGCTCCGGCCGTTGACCGCCCCGACCCTCGTCAGGTTCCTGACGTGAATATCTCGGCGGGGCGAAGAAGGAGGAGGATTCGAATGGGCAACTCACGTGCAGTCCGCATGCTCGGCGCCCTGACCGTCGGCGGGGCGGTCCTGCTGAGCGCGGCCTGCGGAAACGGCGACAGCGCCGCCGCGGGCCCGGACAAGAAAGCCGCGGCCGACCCGATGGCCTCGTTCCGCGCCTGCCTGGAGAAGCAGGGCGTCGATCTCCCAGACGGAGGCAGAGCCCCCGGCGGCACACCGCCATCCGCCCGCCCGTCGAACCGCCCAACCGGCGCCCCAACCGGCGCCCCAACCGGCGCCCCAACCGGCGGCACTGACGGCCAGCAGACGGGACGCCCCACCAACGCCCCAACCGGCCGGCCAGGCGGACCCCCGACCGGCAACCGCCCTTCCGGCGCTCCGACCAACCGCCCAACGAGGTCCGCGGCAGAACAGAAGGCCATGCAAGCGTGCGCCTCCCTGGCCCCGCAGCGCGGCAACGGCAGAGGACAAGGCAACCCACCCGCGCCCCCACAGCAGAACAGCAACAACTGACTTCACCCCCGCACTCCAACCCGACCAAACCCCAAATCCCAAATCCCCCAAAGCCAAAGCCGTAACGGAGGTGGACGCCTCAGCCGGAAGCCGGAGGCCGAACGAAAGCTGAAGCTGAAACCGATGGCTAGTGCGCTGACCACATGCGTTCGCCGGTTTGATCACGCGGCTTCGGGCTCTGGCATGCACCAGCGTTGACTGCGGACCAGGCTCGTCCGCGGCGTCGGGTGACGGGCGTTGGGGGTTGCGTTGTCGCAGAGAGGCGTGGAGTTCCTCATACCTGTCCTGCATCTGCCAGTATCGATCGCTATCGGCAAGCCGCAGAGGTGCAGGAGGGGCCCGCATGGTGGCTGGTGAATTCGAAACGATCCAACTCGACGAAGACCAGCGTGCCGACGTCGTCTTGATACTCGATACGTTGCGCACTGAGGGTTGGCGGACTTACCACGTCACCACCCGCACCGATGAACCAATGGTCATGGAGCCCGGAGCGGGGGCCCGGTACAAGACACCGGCCTGCGAGCTTGATGTCGAGTATGCAGGTATGTACGTATCGGTCGGAATCGAAGGCATTGGTGACTGGGAGGACCACGAACTGCTAATTCACGGCTGTGGACAGTACGCCAGTCGCCGCAACACGGCGCAGCCGAACGAGGATCAGCGAAAGCTCGTGGACGTTCTTGCGGTGCTCACCGCTTATCAGGAACGGCTGGCACCCAGCACCTACGCCGACTTCGGCCGTGCCCTGTTGAGGGCGTGTGACTCCATTGAGTACAACTCGAACGAGACCGGCGTGTACGAGTTCACCCAGCAGGACTTGGATAGCGGAGAATTGCCTGTGCTGAAGCGCCAGTAACACAAAGACAGCGACGCCTTCTTGACGGTCTCGCCGTACACGGCTGGTGCCGTTGCCCAAGAACGTTTGCCGGGTCAGGTCAGACACCCCATGTCGTTTGATGTCAAGCGGCATGGAGGTGTGCGTGGTGCGACCAGGCGGTCGCTTCGTCGTAGGGGGTGCGGGTCTTGAGGCATCCGTGGAGGATGCCGACGAGGCGGTTGCCGAGCTGGCGCAGGGCGGGGTTGTAGCCGGTCTCGCGGGCGCGCTGTTTGTCGTAGTAGCGGCGGGCGCCGGGCGAGGCGCGCAGGGCTGAGAACGCCTGGGTCTGCAGCGCGTCGGCGAGGCGGTTGTTGCGGACGTAGCGGGCCTGGACGGTGTGGCTCTTGCCGGAGGCCCGGGTGATGGGGCTGGTGCCGGCGTAGTTCTTGCGGGCTTTGGCGGATGCGTAGCGGGTGGGGTCGTCTCCGAACTCGGCGAGCACCCGGGCGCCGGTGATCTCCGCGATGCCGGGCATCGAGAGGTAGATCTCAGCGTCCGGGTGCGTTCGAAAATGGGCCTTCACCTGCTCCTCCATTGCGGCTATCTGCTCGTTCAGCGCGATGATCAGATGGGCGTGGGCGGTGGCGGTGGCCGCGTAAGCGGCGGTGACCGGCTCGGGCAGGCCGAGCTGCCGTTGGCGCAGCGCGGTCTGGATCGTGGCCGCTTTGGCGTCCCGGTTGCGTCGGCGGGCGCGGGCCAGGACGGCCGTGATCTGGGTGCGGGTCAGCTTCGCCCCGGCTGCCGGGGCGGGCGCCTTGATCAGCAGTTCCAGTGCGTCCGTGCTGGTCAGGGCCAGGTCGGCGTAGGCGTTCAGGGCAGCGGGGAAGTACTCCCGCAGCGTGCTGCGCAGCCGCTGGAAGGCGCGGGTGCGTTCCCAGATCAGGGTCTGGTGGGCGCGGGCGACGACCTTGACGGCCTGGGCCTGGGCGCTGTCCCCGGCCACCGGCCGCAGTTGGGCCCGGTCGATGCGGACCATGTCGGCCAGCGCGTGTGCGTCGCCCTTGTCGCTTTTGGCGCCGGAGGAGGCGTACCGCTCCTTGAACCGGGCCACCTGCCGGGGATTGATCGCATAGACCTGGTAACCGGAGGCGATCAGGGCCTGCACCCATGAGCCGCGGTCGGTCTCGATCCCGACCACGACCTCGGCGGCATCAAGGTCCCCACCGCCGTGCTCGGCGACGAGCTCGTGCAGCTTGGCGATCCCCTCCACGCCCTCGGACAACCTCGCGGCGGCCAGTTTCCGGCCGGTCTCGTCCTGGACCTCGACATCGTGGTGGTCTTCGGCCCAGTCATCGCCGATCAGCAGCACTCGTCCTCCTGGTCAGGTACTTCGCTCCCTGCAGCCTGCGGAAAGCGCGGCACGCGGCCTAATGGATCCAGTGCTCACACCCCACTGGGCGGGCACGCCACCCCATCAGCGGTCTGGCCTCCCGGCCGACCAGCAGGGGCACGGTCTGACCTCAGAAGTCGGACGGCTTCCGGCGGCGGGAGTGCTCACCTGCTGGCGGCTACGGCTACCGAGTCTCTACGACCCGGCAGCTCCCATTAGGCTGCTTTCGGCCTGGGGCGGCCCCAGCGTTGCCGGCGTTCGTTGCGGATGCGGGCGCTTTCGCTGCGTTGGGCTGCCAGGACGGCGGGGTGGCGGGCGTTTGCGTTGCGCCAGCGCAGGTATGCGTGCAGCTCCCGGTTCAGCACGGTGTGATTCGGGTGGTTTGAGTTACCCATGACGAAGGTGCGCAAGGGGCCGAACTGGGCCTCGATCGGGTTGGCCCATGAGGCGCTGGTTGGGGTGAAGCAGAGGTTGACCTTGCTTTTCTTCGCCCAGGCGCGGATGGCGGGGGTTTGTTGGCCGACAGGTTGTCCAGGATCACGTAGATCGGGGCGCCGTCTGGGCGGGCGGAGCGGATCGACTTCAAGGCCGCCAGGGTGTGGTCTGCGCCCTTGCGGGGACGAACCACGCCCCACAACTGGTCATCACCCAAGGAGTAGCAGCCGTGGAAGTAGCGGCGGCCGTGGGTGCGGTGGTAGGTGACCGGCAGTCGATCCGGTTTCTTCCTGCGCGCCCAGCAGGTGCCATGACATGGCCGGATCGACAGCGGTCCGAACGGGTCGAAGGCGAAACACCGGTCGGGGAATCGGCTGGTCACCTCCTCGATCCGGTCCAGCCGGCGTCTTTGTCGGGATCTTTGGATCCTTTCCAGGTGCGGGTCCGCTGGAACGAGATCCCGCGCTCATGCAGGATCTGCCGCAGCCGTTCCCGGCCGATCCGCACCTGACGGATGGTGTTGTCGTTCAGGTAAGGAGCCGAAGCCGGAAGCGGTCGCGGCCGCGCGGTGTCCCGTACCGGCGGCACGCCGCGCCGGAAGCCGGAACCGGAAGCCGGAACCGGAGGCCGGAACCGGAAGCCGGAACCGGAAGCCGGAACCGGGGAAACCGGAACCGGGGAAACCGGAACCGGAAGCCGGAACCGGGGAAACCGGAACCGGAAGCCGGAACCGGGGAAACCGGTAGCGGTAGCTAGTAGCTGTAAGTCGGAGCTGGAGGGGCCGGTCAGGCCGGGGAGGGCAGGGCTTTTTTTGGTCTGCGTGGGACGGCGATGACGGGGACCAGGGCCGCTACCAGGAACACCGCCGTCCACCAGAAGGTGTCGGTAAAGGCGTTCGCCAAGAGGGACGGTGTTTCCGTCGTGGTGTGCGAGGCGGCCTCGTCCAGGCTGCCGGAGGCGCCGGGGATCTCGTTGCGGATCCCGATCTGCAGGATCACCGCCGTCACCGCCGTGCCGAAGGAGCTGCCGATGCGGATCAGGATGTTCGCCCCGGTGGTCGCTGCCGGTACCGCCTCGCGGGGGAGGCCCTGGTAGGCCATCGCCATCAGGGGCGGCGCGATCATTCCGTGGCCGAGGCCGACGACCAGCATCGCGCCCATGATCGTGACACGGGCGGTGCCGGGGGAGAGGGTGGTGAGGGCCACGGTTCCGGCGAGCACGCAGAGGATGCCGCCGACCACGAGCCATCGTCCGCCGAAGCGATCGCCGAGCCGTCCCGACACCGACATGGTGGCCATCGCGCCGACTCCCATCGGAGCCAGCAGCCAGCCCGCGTCCAGGGCCGACTCCCCGCGGACGATCCCCGCGAACAACGGAACGAGGATCATCAGCCCGAACATCGCCGCGCTGTAGAGGAAGAACCCGCCGGTCGCGGCGGTGAAGGCCCGGGTGCTGAGGCGACGCAGGTCGATGAGGGCGCCGTCGCCCCTGCGGAAGGCGTGCAAGGCGAACGCCGCGACGAGGACGCCGCCGGCGATCGCGGTGACGAGGAAGCGTGCGCTGGTCAGGTGGCTCCCGTTGCCGGCCTCCGACAGCGCGTACACCAGGGCCGCCAGCCCGGGGGACAGAAGCAGCATGCCGACGACGTCCAGCCGGGCGTCCGTGCTGCGCTCACCGTCCCGGGGCAGCATCCGCAGGGCGGCGAGCAGCGCCAGCGCGCAGAACGGGACGTTCACGAAGAACAACCACCGCCAGCTCAGATTGTCGACGATCACGCCGCCGAGCAGCGGGCCCAGGACCGGGGCCAGCATCGCGGGCACCGAGACGATGCTCATCACGCGTCCCATCCGGTCGGGCCCGGCCTCCCGGACGAGCATCGTCTGCCCGACGGGCATCAGCATGCCGCCGCCGAACCCCTGCAGGACGCGGAACGCGATCAGCGAGGGCACCGACCAGGCGAGCCCGCACAGCAGCGACCCGCCGATGAACAGGCCGAGCGACACGAGCCACATCGTCCGGGCGCCGAACCGCCGCACCGACCACGCGGTCAGCGGGATCGCCATCGAGAGGGCGAGGGTGTAACCGGTCACGACCCACTGGATGGTCGAGAGCGAGGTGCCGAAGTCCCGGCCGAGGGCGGTGACCGCGACGTTGACGATCGTGCTGTCGAGCACCGTCATGATCGCGCCGAGCACCACGACGACCGCGAGATTGCGCAGGTGCGGATCGATCGGCGCCTTCTGGGCGGGCGGTGCGGTGCCTGCCGTGGTCATCCCGTTCCCCTCCCGTTTCCGTACACCGTATCGGCAACACCATACAGCGTCTCGGTCGAACCGTACACCGTATCGATACGGCGTATCGCGTACGATCTCTGGTGTGGCGGGAACACCGAGGTCAGGCGATGTGTGGACGCGTCCGCCCGGCGGGCGCCGGCCGAAGCTGACACGTGAGGCGATCGTCGAGGCGGCGATCAAACTGGCCGACGCGGAGGGCCTGGACGCGGTGTCCATCCGCCGCATCGCGAGCGAGCTGGGCGTCCGGGCGATGAGCCTCTACACGCACATCGACGCGAAGGAGGACCTCCTCGACCTGATGTACGACGAGGTCGCCGAAGGGGTCCTGGTCCAGGGGGACCTGCCTGACGACTGGCGCGAGGCGATGCTGGAGATCGCCCGAAAGGAGCGCGAGGCAGGGCTCCGGCATCCGTGGATGCTGCAACTCGCGGGCCGCTCTCCACGCATCGGGCCCAACGGACTGCGCCACATCGAGCAGTCCATGGCCGCCGCCGCCCGGCTCACCGACGACCCGGACGGAATGCTGGCCATCGTCAAGACGGTCGACCACTACATGCTGGGCTTCGTCATGATGGAGCAGCAGGTCGCCGAGGCCGGGCCGCAGCGCGTCCAGACGACCCCACTGGAGCAGGCTTACGTACGGCTACTGGTGGAACGGGGCGAGCTCCCTCACCTCAAACCCTTCCTGGAGACGAGCTTCTACCGCAGCGACAGCTTCGAGCTGGGAATGAAGTGGCTGCTAGACGGCATCGAACACGAATACCGAGGGAAGTAGCCCTCGACCACCATGCCGACGTAGCGTAGGCGGCGGCGTACGTGCCGCTACGACGAGACGGGGACCTGGTGCGGGCAGCAAGACTCATCAGCGTGGCCACTGTGCTGGTTCTGGCAACGGCCACCGGCTGCGACAGCGGTGACAAGAACAAGAGCCAGGCTGCAAGCGTCCCCACGGGCCTTGGGCAGTTCTACGGTCAGAAACCGTCCTGGAAGGGCTGTCGCAACGGGTTCGAGTGCGCGACCGTACAGGTCCCCTTGGACTACACCAAGCCGTCCGGTGAGAAGGTCGGCATCTCGCTCATCAGGCTCCCGGCCGAAGACAAGTCCGAACGAATCGGCTCGCTGCTCACGAACCCTGGAGGACCCGGCGGTTCCGGAGTCGACTTCGTTCGCCAGGCTGCCCGCACCTTCGGGAACGACCTGCGCCGCCGATTCGACATCGTCGGCTTCGACCCGCGTGGGGTGGCGTCCAGCAATCCCGTCCACTGCAACACGGGCCCCCAGCTGGACAAGTTCTTCGCCACCGACGCATCTCCTGACGACCAGAACGAGACCAACAAGCTGGGCAGCGAGAGCAAGGCATTCGCGCAGCGTTGCAAGGCCAACGCCGACTCGGAGCTGCCCTACGTCGGCACGGTCAACGCCGCCCGCGACATGGACGTCCTCCGCGCGGCCTTGGGCGACCAGAAGCTCACCTACTACGGCGCCTCCTACGGCACGTACCTCGGTGCCTTCTACGCCGAGCAGTTCCCCAAGAACGTCCGCGCCCTCGTCTTGGACGGCGCCGTCGACCCGAAGCTGTCGTCCACCGACCTGCTGATCGAGCAGGCCAAGGGCTTCGAGACCGCCCTCCGAGCCTTCGCCGACGACTGCGTGAAGTCGGGTAGCTGCGCCTTCGGCACCACCCCGGACGCGGTCATCGAGAAGGTCGCCTCTTTCCTCACGTCCACGGACAAGAAGCCGCTCAGCAACACGCGCGACTCCCGCAAGGTCACCGAGTCCCTGGCCGTGATGGGCATCGCCCGGGCCCTCTACGTCAAGGAGTACTGGCCCGTCCTACGCCAGGCACTCGCGCAGGCGACGCAGAAGGGCGACGGCACCCTCCTCCTAGCTCTCGCCGACGAGATGGTCGAACGCAAGGCCAACGGCACCTACAGCAACCAGATCGACGCCAACATGGCCGTCAACTGCGTCGACAAGCCCAACCCGCCGAACCTCGCCGCCTACGGCAAGGCCGCCGAGCAGGCCAAGAAGGTCGCCCCCCGCTTCGGACCGTTCGTCGTCTGGGGCGGCCTCCCGTGCGTCTACTGGCCCGCCCAGACAGAGCAGGCACCGAAACCCATCACTGCCAAGGGCGCTGCCCCCATCGTCGTCATCGGCACCCTCCGCGACCCCGCCACCCCCTACAAGTGGGCCCAGAGCCTGGCCGGCCAGCTCTCCAGCGGCGTCCTCCTCACCTTCGATGGCGACGGCCACACCGCATACCTCCAGGGCAACCCCTGCATCACCAAGGCCACGGACAACTACCTGATCAGCGCCGACCCGCCCAAGAACGGGACCACCTGCCGCTGAATAACCAGTGCACACCCACCCCCCGACACCCGGTAGACTTCTTCCCGCCGTGCCTCGCACGGCACGCCGCCTTAGCTCAGTCGGCAGAGCGATTCACTCGTAATGAATAGGTCATCGGTTCGATTCCGATAGGCGGCTCCACCTCAGAGGCCCCTTCCACACTGGAAGGGGCCTCTGTGCTTACGGGCTTGCTAACAGTGGCGTCTAGGCCGCCTCGTTCGCGACCCGCGCGAACACGTCCGCAGCCACCTCGGTCGACCGGATCACGCGTAGACCCCCAGTGTGGTGGCCGGGTCAGCGTGGCCGAGGCGCGAGGGGTGCTGGAGTCCGCTCCGTAGGGCGATTCCACCGACCACGGCGGTTACGACTTCGCCTCATATGGGCAGGGCCCGGCTGATGCCGGGCCCTTGGTTGAAGCACTCGTTGAGTGTGAGTTGAGCCGGCAGTGCGCCGGCGGTGTTGTTCAGGTCCACGGTGCTGTTCCGCGTGCGGGCAGCTTTGCGGTCACCGGCCCCATGAAGGCGACGGTGCCCACCACCGAGGTCAGGGACGCGAGGCCGCCGATGGCCAGAGTCGAGCGTGGACCGAAGGTCTCGGCCAGCCAGCCGACCAGGGGATAGCCGATCGGGGCGCTCTCGGTGATCACCAGCAGGTACAGGCCCACCACCCTGCCGCGCATCTCCTCCGGAGGGATCAGCTGCGTGAGCGAGTAGGCCGCAGTGGTGAACGCGATCAGCGCCATGCCCGTCGGTAGCTGCATGGCCGCGAACGTCCAGTAGTTCGGCATCAGCCCGGTCACGGTGACGAGCACCGAGAAGGCTACCGCCGCGGTCAGCATGCCCGCATGCTCGGCTGCTTCCGGCGGGCGGAGAGCAGCGCGCCGACCAGCCCGCCGAGGGCCGCCATCGCCGTGACGAGACCGAATGACGAGGCTCCGGTATGGAAGACCTCTCGGCTCATCAGGGCATCGGTCACCGAGGAGTTCATGCCGAACGCGGAGACCAGCAGCACGATGGTCAACAGCATGACCAGGTCGCGATGCTCTCGGACGTAGCGCAGGCCTTCGCGCAGCTGGCCCTTCGCCCGTGGCACCGGAGCCTTGACATACAGTTCGTCCTCACGCATGAGGCAGAGCATGAGTTCCATGACGCCGAACGACGCGGCGTTGAGGAGGAAGACCGGACCGGTGCCGACGGCGGCGATCAGTACGCCGGCGACGGCCGGACCGAGAATCTTCGTCGTGTTGAACGCCGCGCTGTTCAGGCTGATGGCTTTGGACCCGTCACTGGGCCCCACCACCTCGAAGGTGAACGCCATCCAGGCCGGCCTGTTCAGCGCCATGACCACCCCGAGACCGAACGCCAGAGCGTACACATTCCACAATTCGATGGAATCGGTGACGGTGAACAGGCCGAGCACTAGCGCGAGCGTGCCCATAACCGCCTGACTGATCATGAGGATGCGCCGCTTGCGGTACCGGTCGGCCAGGACGCTGCCGTACAGGCTGAACATCGCCACCGGCAGTAGCTGCAGGCCGACCGTGATGCCGATCGCGGCGCCGCTGCCGTGCGTCAGTTCCAGCACCAGCCAGTCCTGGGCGGTCATCTGCATCCAACCGCCGATGCCGGAAATGCCCTGACCTGCCATGAGCAGCCGGTAGTTGTGGTGGTTCCGCAGCGAGCGGAACAGCTTGAGATTCTGCTGAGCCGCTTCAGGGGTGCCCCCTGGCGGACCCTCTCGTGCGAAGTCAGCTCCATTCGTGCCCGAAATATCGGACATATTATTTTCTTCCTTTCGTTTGTGAGGTCTGCCGTGACGCCTCTGGACGTCACGGCGATGACTGTCGGCGCACGGCAAGCCAGAGGGCGGTTGAAGTTGGATCAGTGGTCTTCTCTCGAACGCGTCCGCTGGGACAGGGGGAGGGCTCAAGGCAGGTCACGACGTGTGCACGCCGCCCGAACGCCGCCTGGGTGAGGTGCCCGGAATCCCTCCGGGCAGCCCCGAGCAGAGTTGGAAGAACCGGAGAGCGGCGACGCCGTGGGAGGGCACGCCCGCCAGGGGAAGAGGGCCGTCGCGTGGACGTGGCGCAAGCCGTGGACGCAGCCATGAGGGGGCGCCAGAGCCCTGCCCGCGCCTACGTCAAGGGTGCCGCTCCGTGGGCGCTGGGCGCCCACGGACGGCTCTGCGAGCCGGGCAAGCGGGGGGCAGCGGCTTCTGGGCGCTGGCTATTTCCCATGGTCGCCAGCCCGATAACCTTTTGCCCCTGCCGCGAACGCGAACCTAGGCTCGCACCTCATGCGCGCGATTACCGAACGCGACCTGAGGTCCTGTTTCGTCAACTGCTCCAAGGGCGACGCCAAGCGCCTCAACCTCCCCAAGGACTTCGCGCAGTCACCGTGGGACGACCTTGACTTCCTCGGCTGGCGGGATCCCAAGGCGCCCGACCGCGCCTACCTGGTCGCCGAGACGGGCGAACGGCTGACCGGCATCGCGCTGCGTTTCGCGTCCTCGCCGGGCAAGGCGCGCGGGTTCAACTCGACCAGTCTGTGTTCGTTCTGCCAGACCGTGCACATCGGCGGCGGTGTCGCGCTGATGAGCGCCCGGCGCAGCGGGGAGGCCGGCAAGCGGGGCAACACCGTCGGGCAGTACCTGTGCACCGACCTGGCCTGTTCCCTCTACGTGCGGGGCAGGAAGCAGACCCTCCTGGGCGACGGCCACGACGACGGTGTCCCCCTTGAGGAGAAGGTCGCGCGCATCAGGACGAATCTGGACGCCTTCGTCGCTTCGGTCATCGCCTGATCAGCGGGTGCGCAGGGCAGAGTGCCGGGCGTGCCCGAACGGGGCTTGCAGCCCAATGCAGTTGTTTCAGCCGGTCCACGGCGCCGGGGTGGGCTGTGCGCGCGGGGTACTCGTTCAGGGGTGGGCGATCGTGTGTTCGGGGGCCGGCGACCGCGATCAGGACGACCCCCAGGGAGACCTCACAGAGGGCGGAACCAGCCGTACTCGGGAACACACTTGTCACCGACACACCTGCGGGGGGTTCCAGAGAACGTGTGTCCGTGAGCCGATCCCTCCATGCACGGCCTGTGATCCGGGACGGGTATCACGATCGCCTCGGAACACGGTGCCGCGAGATCCTTGGGTGGCCCGAAGCACGGGCGATCCGAGGTCGGGTGCTCAGCGCCTGGTCTCGTACCTGGTCAGGAGTACGCCGTCGGGGAACGTCCGGGTCTCCACCAGGGTCAGGTTCACCCAGTTGTCCAGCGCGGTGAAGAACGGCGTGCCGCTGCCCACCAGGACCGGATGGGTGACGATCGCGTACTCGTCGATCAGCCCGGCCCGCATGGCCGCCGCGGCGAGTGTGGCGCCGCCGATGTCCATGGGGCCGCCGTCCTCGGCCTTGAGCCGGGTGATCTCGGTGCCCGCGTCGCCGGTGACCAGGCGGGTGTTCCAGTCGACCTTGTCGATCGTGGAGGAGAACACCGCCTTCGGCATGTCCTGCGCCAGCGGCGGGCGAACTCGATCTGCGCCGGTGTGACGCCGGGCTGCTGGTCGGCGGTCGGCCAGTGGGAGCTCATCGTCTCCCACAATCTGCGTCCGTACAGCGCCAGGCCGGTCGCCCCCACCCGGTCGGACCACCACTGGAACAGCTCGTCGCTCGGCACGCTCCAGCCGAGGTCGTCGCCGGGCGCGGCGATGTAGCCGTCCAGGCTCAGGTTCATGCCGACCGTCAGGCCACACCGAGGGCCGGTTCACCACCACACCAAGCGGATGCTGCGTACGGAAGGCAACCTTGTACGTACACCCGGCGCCAGGACGCTCGGACCGCCCTGACCTTGACCTGCTGTGTCGCAGATACCCCGTACGGTTCGCAGAAGCATCCCGTCCAAAGTCGGGGCCGCCAGCACCAGACTCAGGCGGGCCCTGCTGCACGAGACCCCACCCCAGCGCGCCGACGCCTCCCGCCACCCCGAACCGGTCGACGACAGCCCCGAGCGATCAAGGAACCCAGCAGATGCCGGTTATCCGCACCCCCGCTGGCCGCGGCAAGGTCGCCCGCGGCCGATGGGTCCGCAACCAGACCGGCAAGAACAAACCCCAAACCGACGCAGGCCGCGCATTCACCGGGAACCAGGCGCGCGGCGTAGTGCCTACGGGCGGACGTCGGTCGTGTCCTAACGAGAGTGGGGAACTCCTTCTCTGCTGGAAGCCGGTGCTGTCGGTGGACGTGGTGCTCTCGGGTGGGGCGCATTAGCCTGCCGCGCATGCGCATGCTGCACCTCGGGCTGCGAGTCACCGATCTGGAGCGATCGCTCGCCTTCTACACCGCGCTCGGGTACGCCGAGGTCGGCCATGTTCCCGAGACGGGGTTCGGCAGCCTCACCATGCTTCAGTTGCCGGACGATCCGTTCGTGAGCCTTGAGCTCGTGCACGATCCCGCGAAACCGGTCGAGGACACCAGCGCCGTCAACCACCTCGTCGTCCAAGTAGACGATCTTGATGCGACGATCGCCGACCTGGCGGCCAAGGGCGTCGCGGCCGAGCCGCCGAGCGAACCGGGGCCGGGGCTTCGGACATCCTGGTTGACCGACCCCGACGGCTACAGGATCGAGCTCGTGCAATGGCCGCCCGGCCATCCGGCCGGTATGACGAAGGCCGATTTCTGCTGACGAGACGGCATGGCTTCGGCCGATGCCCTTACCCCGATGACAGTCCCGCCGTAGGTGCTGGGGCCGCACTACTCTTCGGCGAATGCAGAACCCTCCAGACGAGGTTCCCGCTCTCCTCGATGGCCCAGACGCCGGGGTGACGGACGCTCGTGAGCTCCTCCTCGGATACGTGGAGTGGTATCGCGAGGCACTCATGCGCAAACTCTCCGGGCTGTCCGACGACCAGCTCCGCGAGCCGGTCGAGCCGCTGGGGTGGTCTCCCCTCGGGCTGGTGCAACACCTCGGTTGGGTCGAGCGCCGGTGGATGCGCTGGGGATTCGCCGCCGAGGACGTCCTCGCCTACCCGCCAGGGGGAGACGCGGCCGAATGGGGCGTTCCTGATGACCGGTCCACTGCGCAGGTCTTGGCGGCTTACCGGCTGGAAGCCGAGAAGACACGGACCCTGGCGGAGGGTGCCTCGCTGGACGACAAGGCACGCCTGGGCGGTCGTTTCCGCACGTCCGATCAGGCTCCGTCTCTTGGCAGGATCCTGTTCCACCTGCTCCAGGAGTACGCGCGCCACGTCGGCCACCTCGACGTCGCCCGGGAACTGCTGGACGGGACGATTGGGGAGTAGCGCCGTGCCCGGCGGGAGGCCGCGTCTGACCATCGAGGACGGTGGACGGGCGTTGCCGCTCAAACGTGGAAGGCGTCGCCAGCGCGCCTAGGCCGAGGACGGCGGGAGCCGCCCCCGTCGCCTGAGGAGGGTTGCGATGAACATCGGGGTCATCGCGACCACGGCACCCTAAGGTGACTCGACTGTCCGGGCATCAATTCGTTGACGAGTGGCGTTCCACCCGCATCGTCTGCGACTGCCGCACTCGGGTCAGTCGGACAGGTGCTCGGCGAGGATCTTCAGGTGGGTGTCGCGGGCTTCGGCGTGGCAGCGGCGGCCGGCGTCGGTGATCTCCACGAAGACGCCGCGGCGGTCGGCCTCGCAGAGTCCGCGCTGGACGTAGCCGTGCTTCTCCAGGCGGGCGACCGTCCGGGACAGGGCGCTCTGGCTGAGGTACATGGCCGCGGCGATGTCCTGCATGCGACGCTTCTCACAGGCTTGATCCACGAGACGGTCGAGCGTCTCGTACTCGCTCATACTCAGGCCGTGGACGTCCTGCAGGGCGCGGTCCAGAGCGCATGCGACCGCGTTGTAGCAGGTCGCCAGCTTGCGCCAGCGGTCGACCAGAGCAGACTCCGCCTCCATGCCGCGCATCGTACCATGCATGCGCATCAGATGCACGGGAATTAAATTCGTCAGAACTTTGTGCGTGGACATTTGATGCACGTGCATGTACTGTCCCTCGACGTGACTATCACCGAGACCTCACCCGACTCCGCTGTCCGCGGGCCGGGCGCCGTGGGCGCGCCGGCCGAACAGGCTTGGACCCCCCGGCTGTGGGGAGTCCTCGCCGTCCTGTGCGCCGTGTTGTTCCTCGACGGACTCGACGTCTCGATGGTGGGCGTCGCGCTGCCGTCGATCGGCGCTGAACTGGGCCTTTCGACCACGTCACTGCAGTGGATCGTCAACGGCTACGTCCTCGGCTACGGCGGGCTGCTCCTGCTCGGCGGACGCACCGCCGACCTCCTCGGCCGGCGCCGCGTGTTCCTCGCCGCTCTCGCCGTGTTCGCCGTGGCGTCGCTGGTGGGCGGGCTCGTCAACGACGGCACGCTGCTGATCGCCACGCGGTTCGTGAAGGGGCTGGCCGCCGCGTTCACCGCGCCGACCGCGCTGTCCATCCTGACCACCACCTTCCACGAGGGGCCGGCGCGCAACCGGGCGCTGTCGGTGTTCTCCGTTTTCGGGGCCAGCGGGTACTCCTCCGGTTTGATCCTCGGGGGGCTGCTGACCAGTTTCGGGTGGCGCTGGACGTTCCTGACGCCCGTGCCGCTCGCCGTCATCGCCCTTGTCGCCGGCATCGCGCTGATCCCGCGGGACCGCTCGTCCGCCGAGGGCGGGCACGACATCCTCGGCGCCGTGACGCTCACCGGCGGCATGCTGCTCGCGGTCTACACCGTGGTCTCGGCGCCTGACCGCGGCTGGCTGGACCCGTTCACGCTGGGCTCCGTCGCCGTCGCGGCGGCCCTGCTGATCGCGTTCTTCATCACCGAGAACAAGGTGCGCCACCCGCTGATCCGGCTCGGCATCCTGCGGATCGGATCGATCGTCCGGGCCAACCTGAGCATCGTCGCGCTGTTCGGCTCGTACCTGAGCTTCCAGTTCATGATGACGCTCTACCTGCAGGACGTGCTGCGCTGGTCGCCGCTGAAGATGGCCATGGCCCTGCTGCCGGCCGGGCTCCTCGTGGCGTTCGGCTCGCCGTTCGTCGGACGCCTGATCGACCGGTACGGGACGCCCCGCCTGATCATCAGCTCGATGACCTCCCTGAGCCTCGGTTACGCATGGTTCCTCGGCACGGCCGGGAACGCTCCGCACTACGCGTTCACGATCCTGCCCACGATGCTGCTGCTGGGCGGCGGGTTCGCGTTCGGCTTCAGCTCGATCATGGCCCAGGCCACGGACGGGATCGACGACTCCGAGCAGGGGCTGGCCTCCGGCCTCGTCCAGACCTCGGGCCAGGTCGGCGCCGCCCTGGTCCTCGCCCTGGTCACCGCCCTGGTCGCGGGCGGGACGGCCGCCGGAGGCGACGGCTTCGCCGAGTTCCACCCGGGCGTCAACCTGGTGAGCGCCGTCGCCGTGATCGGACTGGCCCTGAACCTGATTCCGCTCCTGCGCCGCTACCGCCCCAAGCACACCTGACCGTCCCAGCACCGCCCCCCGCCACCAACGTGGGCCGGGCCCGCGCCTCCAACGGTGCGGCCCGGCCCACGTTCCTATCCCAGGCCCCCTCGCCCAGCTGGGCCGCCCAGCCCCTCTCACCGACAACCAGAATCCCGCCGGCCCACACGTATCCCGCACTCCCAGCCTGGCTGCACTCACCCAGCCGAACTCGCCCAGCTGTCCGGCCCGCCTTCACCGCGGTCGAAGCCAGGCTGGTCGATGTCTGTGTCTGGCGCTTCTCGTCCGGTGGTGCTCGTCCGGCCGTCGTCGCCTGCCTTCACCGCAGCCCGAACCACGTCGATCCAGCTCTCCATCTCACGGCCCTCGCTCAGCGTGCGCTCGCCCGGGGTGCGCTCGCCGGGGGTGCGCTCGCCTCGCTGGTGCTCGCCCCGGGGTGTACTCGTTCGGGGTGCGCTTGCGGGGGGTGCGCTTGCGGGGGTGCGCTTGCCCGGGGTGCGCTCGCCAAGGGTCGCTCGCCGGGGGCGCGCTTGTCGTGGGTGAGCTCGCTCGGGGTGTGCTCGCCGGGGGTGTGAGCTTGCCCGGATGTGCTGGCGGGCCTTTCCATGCGCTGCTGGGTTCACGCCGACCCACGTCTCACTCCTGTGGCCCTCGCCCGGCTGACCTGTCCGGCTGTGGCAGGTCCGCTCCGCGCAGCCGGAATTGCGCGGGTCCACGTCTCCATCTCGTGGCCCTCCCTGGGTGTGCTCGTCCGGCTGTGCTGGCTCGGCCTTACCGCAGCTGGAATTGCGCCGGTCCACGTCTGTACCTCGCGGCCTTCGTCGGTCTGTGCTCGCAGGTGTGCTGGCGGCCGCTCCAGCGCTGGTAGGTGGGGGCGAGGGGCGGTCTGGAGGCGCTGCCTGCTGAGGCGGCGAGGGCGTTTCGGGAGATCTTTCGGGGACGGGGCGGTGGGGCAGGGCTTCACAGTGCTGTGGTGTGTGCGCCGTGCAGGTGGGTGGTGGGGCGGGGGCGGCCTTCTTGAAGGCCGCCCCCGCCTCGGGTCAGTTGGGGCGCTTCCAGAAGGGGCGGAGGGGTGGGGACTCGCCGGTGAAGTCGGCGAGGGTCTGGAGGGCGCGGGTCCACTGGTCGTTGACGGTGGGCTGATCGGCGGTGGGCCGGAGGCGGTGCAGGGCGTCGCGGAGGTCGGCCAGGGGCTTGGTGTCGAGGGAGAGGGGCTGCATTCGCTGCACGATCGACTCAAGGATGGGGAGGAGTTCGCTCAGCAGGTGCTGGATGCGCTCTTCCCGTGTGTCGGGGACCTGGCGGAGGCGCCCCAGGACGTTGGCCAGTTCCTGCTGGAATCCGGCGAGGGGCGAGGGCGCAGCCGCGCTTCGGGCCCGGCGGGCGGGACGGCCGGAGGGTCGGTCTGCTGCCGGGGGCGGGGTGCCGTATCCGGGAGGGGCACCCTGCGGCATCGGCGGTGGACCGGCGGGGGCGGCCGGCATGGGCGGAGGGGGCAAGGGGGCGGCGCCCGCCGGTGGGGCGGCGGTCTCCATGTCCACGTCTACGTCCACATCCATGTCCATGTCCATGGCAGCGAAGGCGGCGGGGGCCATGCGCGGCGCGGCCATCGGTGCGGCTCCCGCCCAGCCGCTTGGCATCTCCACCGGCTGGACGGCCTGGTGGGGTGCTTCGCCGTCGGTCACGACCCGCCTGTCCACGGCGACGAACGCGGTGAAGCGGCACAGGACACCGAACTGGAGAGAGGTCGAGATGATGCGCTGCTCCAGGTCGCCGGGGCCGCCGACCGTGTAACGGTCCTCCAGGTCGCGCAGGTGTGCCCGGGCCCAGATGGATCGGGCGGCCGAGGCCTTGGCGACGACGCCGGTGGCCTGCTGCTCCCAGGCCGTGCCGTCGGATGCCGTCCCCCGAACGGACACGCTGCCGGAGGGCGCGCCTCGGAATCGGCCTGCGATCTGGAGCGGCACATCGGGGAACAGGGCGCCCAGCCGGGCGGGCGCGACGGTGCCAGGGACGATCTCCAGTCCCGCGGCGTGCAGGGCGAGGCCGGTGGCCAGCGGGGCGGCGATCCGGTGGTGGATGTGCTCCATCGCCTCGTCGAGGCGGTCTTCGGACTCCACCAGTTCGCAGCGGCCCTGGCCGATCGCGGCGAGGCGGTTCAGGAAGCCGGCGTTGACGGCCCGGTCGATGCCGACCGTGTGCACGCGGACGCCGTGCAGCCGGGGTTCGAGGTGGGCGAGGAGTTGGTCCTCGTTGCCGACATGGCCGTCGGTGATGAGGACGAGGACCCGGTCGCGGTCGGGGTCGGCGAGCAGGCGGCAGCCCTCGTCGAGCGGGGCGAGCATCTCGGTGCCGCCCCGCGCGTTCAGCGCCGAGAGGTGCTCGACGGCGCGGAACCGGTTGCGGTCGGTACCGTCGACCAGTCGGGAGCCGAGGTCGCGCGGGCGCTCGATGACGCTGTCGAAGGACAGGACGGCGAACCGGTCCTCGGCGCGGAAGGTGTCGACGATGCGTGCGGCGGCGCGGCGTGCGGCGATCATCTTCCAGCCCTGCATGCTGCCGGAACGGTCGAGGACGAGCACCACGTCGCGTGGACGGGGCTTGGCTTCGCCGGAGGGCAGGACGGTGAGGCTGAACGTCCCCTCCTCGCCGGACTCGTCCGGGATCAGGGAGAGGGCCGCGCTCTCGTGGGGGGCGAAGTCGAGGCGGAGCACGAAGTCGCGGTCGAGCCGCTCGCCCGGTTGCAGGCGCACGGTCGTCCGCTCGCCCTCGTCCGCTTCGGCGACCACGTGCAGCGCCGACCGGATCTGGGTGAGCGGGAGCCCGGCCGGATCGATGCCGACGGTGAGGGCCAGGCGAACCGGGTTGGGGAAGCCGGGCAGCAGGACGGGCGGGCTGATCCGGGACGCGTCCGGGACGGCGGTGGTGTCGTCGGCCACCCCGGAGCCCGCGCGCTCGCCGTCGAGCGGGGCGCCGGGGATGTAGCGGGGGGCGACGACGAGGGGGAAGCGGAACGTCGCGCTGGACGCCGACTCGTGCGGCAGCGGCTGGTCCAGGGAGAGCCTGATCGTGACCCGTTCGCCCGGCAGGATGTTTCCGACCCGCATGGTGAACACGTCTGGGCGGTCTTCTTCCGCGATGGCGGCGCGCTGACCCGCGGCGATGGCGGTGTTGTAGTCCTGCCGCGCCTGCCCGCGCTCTTTCAGCTTTCCTTCGATGACCCTGTCAGCGGCCTCCATGCGCAGTGCGGTGACCGCGGCGCGGTCGGGCAGGGGGAAGACGTAGGTGGCCTCCAGCGGCACCCCGAACGGGTTGCGGAAGCCCTGGACGACCTCGATGCCGGCCGCGAGACCGGTGATGGACGCGTGCACGTCCACGGAGTCGAGCGGCAGGTTTCCCTTGTTGGTGCTGAGCGCGCCGAGCCCGTGGTCGGGTACCGGTGGCGCGGTCTCGGGTAGCGGCAGAATGCGCACGGTCACTGGATCCTCCGGGGTGGGTCGGCGGGCTGGAATTCGGGGCTTTCGGCGGGGGTCTGCACGGGGGCGAGCAGGCCGCGGCCGCGCAGTTCGTCGAGCAGTGGACGTGCGGCCGCTTCGATCGCGGCGATGTCGTCACCGTTCAGGTTCGGGACCTCGAGGAGCACGGTGAGGCCGGGCGCGAGGCGGACTCCTTGGACGATCGCGGGACGGAGTTCGCCATAGCCGTCGGCGACGAAGGTCTGACGGAACGACACATCGGGACGCGTGCTCCAGAAGTTGCCCCGCTCACCGCTTCCCGCTGCGCCCTCCAGATCTTCGGGAGCCGTCGAGGACGTGCGTCCTGCCGGGGCGGCACGGGGAGCCCGTTCAGCGTCGCGAGCGGCCTGGGCGTTCGAGCCGGGGGGCTCGGCCGGTCGGCCGGGTGAGGCCTCGGGCGGCGGGGCGGTCGAACGGGCGCCCGAGGGGTCGGGGAGTGCGGCGATGCGGGCCAGTTCGGCGTCGGTGGCGGCGGCGAGCTCGACCTGGATCTCGGCGATGGATCGGCCCGAGGCCTGGCGGCGCTTCACCGCGATGAGCTGGAGGAGATGGCGCGGCCCGTAGAGGGCGGTGCGGCCGCGGCGGCCGAGGGGCGGGTCGAGCAGGCCGATCGTGGTGTACCAGCGGATCAGCCGCTCGTTGGGCAGGTCGCGCACCCGGGCGCTGACCTGCGCGGACCCGTCCGCCGCGAGAGCCGCGCCGGCACGGTCCGCCAGTTCGGCGATCGTCCAGGTGTCATCGTCCATGGCCCGATGATGACACTGTAACGATGACAGTGTCAACTTCGTTCGGGCGGTGATTGGCCCTCGCGGCTCACCTCTCTCGCGGCCGCGCGGGCATGCGGCCGGCGGCGGATCGGAATCGGGCGCCTTCCCGGCGTCGACCAAGCCTCCGGGTGCCCTGCTCGTGCCCGGGGCTCTGGATCGGATTGGACGTCGAGTCGCCCGGCCCGCGGACGAACCCGTCGTCGAATTGCCATCCGGGGTGTCGAGATGGCGGAAATAGGCGTCCGGGGTGACTGTTTGGTTAGGCCCCTATGTCCGTTGCCGGAAGTGTGGCATCGCCTATCGTAAAAATGCTCATTCCGGAATGTAAGTCCGAAATCATTGTCGTCACGCTTGGTGACCCTCCGGTCGCCGATCGGGGCGGTGTGCTGGTCATGCGAACCAGTGAACCTTGCAGTATGTGGGCCGAAGTGCCCTAAAGTCCATTAGGTGCGACACACTCCCGGAAGAACTACTTAAGGGGTAAGAGTGATGTTCGGTATCGGAGTGTGACCTCTTGAATTTACTGGTAAAGAGCGCTTGCGCCCTTTACCTTTTCTGGCATGAGCGCCCACCTCTTGGTCGAGACGCTGCGCGAGCGCGACCCCGGTGCCCCGGCCGCGGTGTACGACACCCATGCCGAGGGGCTCTACGCGTACTGCTGGTTTCAGCTGCGTGCACGCGATGCGGCACAGGTCGCCCTGCGGGACACCTTCATCGTGGCCGAGGCGCACATCAGCAAGCTGCGTGAGCCCGATCGGTTCGGGCCATGGCTCTACGCCATCGCCCGGTTGGAGTGCGCCCGCCGAATGCCGGCCGGATGCCAGGCGCCGGACGTGCCGGTCACCGGCCACGACCAAGAGGACGTCGACGAGCGCATCACGGCGTGGCAGACGGTGCTGGGGATGTCGCCCCTCTCCCAGGAGCTCCTGGAACTGCGCGTCAGGCACCAGCTGTCGGTTCCCGACCTCGCCACCGTTTTCGAGTTATCGCTGAGGGACGCCCAGACGGCACTCGACGGCGCGCACAGTGAACTCGAAGCGGCGGTGACCGCGGGGATGCTCGCCAGTAGCGGGCCATGCGGTTGCCCCGAGCGCGCTCTGCTCCTGCGGGAGCGACGTGGCGACCTCACCCAAGACGTCAGCAAGCAGCTGATGGAGCATGCGCAGGAGTGTTCCGCCTGTGGAGTCCTCCGTCCCCGGTCCGTGTCGGCCGCCAAGGTCTACGGGCTGCTGCCGGACGCGGTACCCGCGCCGGAGACACGGCTCAGGGTCATGAGTTGCTTCCTGGATCCGGAGCTTGTCGGCTACAGGCTCTTTGTGGCCACTCGCGTCACGGAGTTCAGGTCCGATGGATTTCCCGTCCAGACCGCCTTCGGCCGTCCGGGACGGGCGTCTCGCCAAGGTAGGCGCCGGCGGTTCGTCCGCGCCCGAAAGGCATCCAAGGAGGGGGAGCCGGCCAAGCTCTACGCACAGGCGAGTCGTGCCGCTGCCGTGCTCGTGGTCGTGGCGCTCCTGTCCGCCTCCGGGGTCGCGTCCATGTACGCCGTAGGCGCCCAACGCGAGGACAAGGACAAGCACGCCGGCTCGCGTCCGACGGCAAGACCCGGTATCTCTCAGGAGCCCGGGTCTGGGCGGCGGCCGACTGCGCGTCCGCATGTGTCCGACACCCTCGGCGCTGTCCCGTCGGCCACGGTTCCATTGGGTGCACGTGGATCGTCTGCTTCGCCACCCGTCCTCTTGGACACGTCTTCGATGCTGGTCTTCTCGGATCAGCACAGCCTGCGGACAATGGCGTGTTGGTTGCCTCGCCTCTCTTCCTGGACCTGGCAGGGGGATCCCACGGCTCCATCGAACTGCGGGCAGAGGACGGGGCAGTGAACCGGCATGCGAAGGGCCGAGGCCCCCTCAGCCAGCCCATCCTCTGGACGCCTTGGAGCCGGACAGAGCGTGACCGTTAACGTGTACATCTCGCGAAAGCAGCGGTCTCGCGGAGAAATCGCCGTCACGTTCCGGCCTGGTGGGGACCGGGTCAACGTCACATGGCGCCCTGACGCCCCGAGTCCGACACCACCGGGCGCCTGACATCCCCCTGTTGCGCCCGTCCATCGCGTGGCGTTTGTACCTGCCATTTCCCGAGTCAACTACGCTTCGTAGCTGATCATTTGCGCTAGGCAGGACCGCGGGCGGGGAGAACGTGATCATGGCACCTGGCGCACCCGAGCTACGTCGCCGTCGCGTGACCCTGTCTCCCGCCGGTGGCAGGGCGCTGCGGTTGGCCGCTCTCACCTCCGGCGTCGCGATCGGCATGAGCGTGCTGGTGCCGGGCGCGTCGGCCCGTCGGCCCGACCCTCCCGGTCCCAGCGCGAAGGACGTCGAACGGAGCGAACGCGACGTCAGAGAGCGCGCGGCCGAGGTAGGGCGGACGAAGGCCATGCTCGCCCAGGCGGACGGCGAACTCGACAGGCTCGCCGTCGCCGCGGAGGCCGCTGTTGAGCGCTACAACGGTGAACTGGTGCAAATGCGTCGCGCGCAAGAGTCGTACAGGGACGTCCAAGGGAGACTCGCCGAGGCGAACCGGAGAGTTGAGGAGGCGAGGGCGGAACTGGCGTCCTTCGCCGCGCAGGTGTACCGAGACAACACCGGCTACGACCCGATGTCCTCAGCCGTCGCGGGTGAAGGCGGACCTCAGGGATTCATGGACCGCGCCGGCATGGTCAAGATGCTCGCCGAACGGCGAACCGCCATGTTCCGCCGGGTCGAAGCCTCCGAGACGGTCGCGGACGTGTTCCGCCGCCAGGCGAAGACCGCGCTGGACGAGCAAGGAGCGGCGACGAGGCGTGCCGACGAGGCCAAACGGCTCGCGCAGGATGCCGTGGCCACCCAGCAGGCAGCCGTTCAGCGCATCGAGACTGACAAGCGTCGCCTGGAACGCAAGCTCGGCAAGGCGCAGGCGAAGACGGCGGAGGTCAAGCGCGCGCGGGAACGCGCATTGGAGAAGGAGCGGACGCGCGCGGTCCGGTCGGATTTCCCTGTTCCGAAGTCTCTTGATGATGTTCCGCGTGAGGCGCGTGGTGCCATCGCGGTCGAGGCGGCGCTCAAGTGGCTCGGCACGCCCTACTCCTGGGGCGGGGGTGACATGGACGGGCCGACGTACGGCATCGCTCAGGGCGCCGGGACCGTCGGCTTCGACTGCTCAGGCCTGACCATGTACGCGTGGAACAAGGCGGGTGTGCGACTCGACCACTGGACGGGCACTCAGTGGACGTCCGGGCCGCACATTCCGATCAGCAAACTCCGTCCAGGCGACCTGGTCTTCTTCGCCACCAACCGATCCGACCCCGCCACGATCCACCATGTCGGCCTCTACCTCAGCGACGGTCGCATGGTGGAGGCGCCCTACACAGGCGCACAGGTACGCATTGCGAGCATTCACCGGCACGACCTGGTCGGTGCCACGCGTCCCGCAGGCTGAAGGAAGTCCCGAAGAAAGAGAGAACCCTTCTGTAGAAGTCCTACAGAAGGGTTCCTCGCGAGCGTCGCGTGTGCGGCGGGGAGCGGGTCGGCGCCGTCGGCGACTTCGCACGGCCCGGCCGGCCGCACGGGCCGGGGACGTCTCAGTGGCCGCCCTGGTCGGAGGCGCGCTTGAAGGAACGCTCGATCTCCTGCTCGGCCTCGACGCGTCCCACCCAGCTGGCGCCTTCGACGGACTTGCCGGGCTCCAGGTCTTTGTAGACCTCGAAGAAGTGCTGGATCTCCAGCCGGTCGAACTCGGCGACGTGGTGTATGTCGCGCAGGTGCTCCATGCGGGGGTCGGTCGCCGGGACGCACAGGACCTTGTCGTCGCCGCCGGCCTCGTCGGTCATGCGGAACATGCCCACGGCGCGGCAGCGGATGAGGCATCCGGGGAAGGTCGGCTCCTGGAGCAGGACCAGCGCGTCCAGGGGGTCGCCGTCCTCGCCGAGGGTGTCTTCCACGAACCCGTAGTCGGCCGGGTACTGCGTGGAGGTGAAGAGCATGCGGTCGAGCCGGATGCGGCCGGTCTCGTGGTCCACCTCGTACTTGTTCCGCTGACCCTTGGGGATCTCAATCGTGACGTCGAAATTCAAGATGTCCTCCGCTCCCTGCGCGCTCGCAGTGAATAGTCTTTCGGGAGCCTGTGGGCGAGGCCGGCACCACAGGTGAGTGTTCCCCTGTATAAGGATGTCGCACGTTGATGAGTGCTGAGTGGGAGAGGGGCGGTCACGTGCCTGGACGGGGCCGGGCCCTCGCAGTCCTGTCGCTGTCCCTCCTTAACGTTTTCGCCGTCCTCGCAGGTCTGGCAGTGGTGAAACTCACACCGGACCGGCGCCTGTCGCCGCAACCGCCCAGCGTGGCGGCCCGCGACCTGGTGCGGATCGCGCCGTCGTCCGCGGCGATCCCCGCCGCAGGGCCCGGATCGGGCCGTACACCCGACCCGTCCGCCCTGGCGGGACGGCTGTCCGCGTTGATCGGGGGACCGCAGGCGAAGATCAACGCGGTGGTCGTCGACGCGGAGACCCGGCGGCCGCTGTACGAGCTGCGCGCCGGGCAGCCCGCCACCCCGGCCTCGACGACGAAGCTGGCGACGTCGGTGGCGGCGCTGGCCTCGGCCGGCCCGGCACACCGGATCACCACCCGGGTCGTGCGCGGCGCCGGCGACGGGATCATTCTGGTCGGAGGCGGGGATCCTACCCTGACGGCGCTGCCGCCGCGTCCTGGGGCCGGACATCCGCCCTACGCGTCGCTTGCGGATTTGGCCCGCCAGACGGCCACGGCCTTGAAGGCATCCGGTGCGGGCCAGGTGCGTGTGGACTACGACGCGTCCGCCTATCAGGGTCCTCGTACGGCCGCGGGCTGGAAACCCAACTATCTGCCCGACGGTGAGGTGGCGCCTGTCAGCGCCTTGACCGTCGACGAGGGACGTGTGGCGCCGTCGGACCCGTCCAGGAAGACACGGGTCTCAGACCCGCCCTCCGCCGCGGCGAGGGAGTTCGCGCGTCTGCTGTCCAAGAACGGGGTCAGTGCCAAGACGGGGCGCTCGACGGTCGCGCAGAAGGAGGCCGTCCAACTCGGCGCGGTACAGTCGCCGCCGCTCTCCGCGCTCGTGGAGCATCTGCTGACCGACAGCGACAACGACGTGGCCGAGGCGGTGGCCCGCCAGGTCGCCATCAAGTTGGGGCGTCCGGCGACGTTCGCCGATGCCGCGCAGGCCGTCCGGCAGGTTCTCGCCGGGCTCGGCGTGGCCGAGGGCGTCACGGTCAACGACGGCAGCGGGTTGTCGCCTTCCAACCGCATCTCGCCCATCGCGCTTGCCCGGATCGTCTCGCTCGCCGCGGGCGGGGACCATCCGAACCTGCGCCCGGTCATCACCGGCATGCCGATCGCGGGGTTCTCCGGGACGTTGAGCCCGCCCCGCTACACCGTCGCGGCCAGCCAGGCGGGCGCGGGGATGGTGCGCGCCAAGACCGGCACCCTGGCCGGAGTCAGCACCCTGGCAGGGCTCGCCTACGACGCGGACGGCCGCCTGCTCGCGTTCGCGTTCATGGCGGGGGACGGCAAGGGGCCGGTCGATCCCGGCAAGCTCGACCAGCTCGCCGCGGCGGTGGCCACCTGCGGATGCGGTTGATCTGAGGCCCCACACCCGAGCGGGGGCGCGGGTGTGGGGTCGGCCGTACGGGAGATAACCAGAACGGTTGTTCGTTGAAGGACCATGCAGGGCGCTCCGGCGCCGCGTTCCGAACGTACGGTGGTGACATGAGCGCCTCAATGATCGACTGGAACCTGGCGGTCCAGGCCGGCACCCGGCTCGTCAGGCCCGGGCCGCAGGTCACCCACGCCGAGGCCCGTGAGGTCGTCAAGGAGCTGCGCGCCCTGTCGAAGATCGCCCATGGGCACGTGCGGGACTTCACCGGCATGGCGTCCGAGCTCGACCCGGACCCGGCGACGATCGTGGACAGGCCGGGCTGGATCCGCGCCAACGTGGACGGTTTCCGGGTCGTGTTGGAGCCGCTCATGGAGCAGATGTCGGCGAAGGGCAACGGCAGCCCCCTCGGCGGGGCGGGCAACGTCGTCGTCCAGGCGGTCGGTTCCCGTGTCACCGGCATGCAGGTGGGCGCGATTCTGGCGTACATGGCGAGCCGTGTTCTGGGGCAGTACGAGCTGTTCCTGCCGCCGGACCCGTCCGGGCGTGCGCCGACAGGGCGGCTGACTCTGGTCGCGCCCAACATCGTGCATGTGGAGCAGGAGCTCGGTGTGGAGTCGCGTGACTTCCGCCTCTGGGTCTGCCTCCACGAGGAGACGCACCGCGCCCAGTTCACCGGCGTCCCATGGCTGCGCGAGTACGTCCAGGACCAGATGACCAAGTTCCTCCTCGCGTCCGACCTCGACCCGGGCATGATGCTGGACCGCATCCGCGACGCGGCCGAGGCCGTCGCCGACGCGGTGCGCGGTGGTGACTCCAACCTCATCGACGCGATCCAGACGCCGGAGCAGCGGGAGATCCTCGACCGCCTCACCGCCGTGATGACGCTCGTCGAAGGGCACGGCGACTACGTCATGGACGCGGTGGGCCCCGAGGTCGTGCCGTCCGTCCAGCAGATCCGGTCGCGTTTCCAGGGGCGGCGCTCGGGCGGTTCCAAGCTCGACAAGACGATCCGGCGCCTGCTCGGCATCGACCTGAAGATGAAGCAGTACGCGGAGGGTTCGCGGTTCGTGCGAAGGGTCGTCACCGAGGTCGGCATGAGCGGCTTCAACCAGGTCTGGCAGTCGCCGGAGACGCTCCCGACCCACGACGAGATCAAGGAACCCGCCCTGTGGATGAGCAGGGTCGTCGGTACACGCGCCATCGACGCCCCGCCGAAGGCCAACGAGGCCTGACCCCGGCGCCCCTGAGGCCGTGAATGCCTTGCGCGTCCGAAGGCGCGTGATGGTAGACGTTTGCCATGGGCCCTGATCCGGCGGTGGCGGCGGTACGTCTTGCGGTGCGCCGGGTGCTCGCCGACCTGCCCCAGGGAGCGACGGTGCTCGCCGCGTGCAGCGGGGGCGCCGACTCGCTGGCGCTCGCCGGGGCATTGGCCTTCGAAGCGCCGAGAGCAGGGCGTCCGGGAGGAGGCATCACCATCGACCACGGCCTGCAGGACGGCTCGGACGAGCGCGCCGACACGGTGGTCCGAACCATGGCGGGCCTTGGCCTCGACCCCGCGGGATCGATCGCGGTCACCGTCGACGGACCCGGCGGCCCGGAGAATGCAGCTCGCGACGCGCGATACGCGGCTCTGGACGGTGCCGCCCACCGGATGGGTGCTTCAGCCGTCCTGCTCGGTCACACGCAAGACGACCAGGCTGAAACGGTCCTGCTGGGCCTGGCGCGTGGTTCCGGGGCCCGGTCGTTGGCGGGCATGCCCTCGGCCTTTAGGCGCTCCAACGGCACCCTGTATCTGAGGCCCCTTCTGGAACTGGATCGCACCACCACACGCCGTGCCTGCAAGGCCATGGGTCTCGACCCCTGGGACGACCCCCACAATGTCGACCCCGCATACGCGCGCGTACGCGTCCGGCGCGAGGCTCTTCCCGCTCTGGAGAGGGCGCTCGGCCCGGGAGTGGCCGAAGCGCTGGCGCGAACGGCCAGGATGCTGCGCGACGACGCCGACGCCCTCGACGAGATGGCTGCTCGCGCCTATCCCGACCTTGAGACGTCCGAAGAGGGCTATGACGTGGCCGTCCGCCTGGAGGGGCTCGAAGGGTTGCCCAGAGCCGTCCGTACGAGGGTCCTGCGGATGGCGGCGGTCAGGGCCGGCAGCCCACCGGGTACGCTCGCGGCGGTCCATATCGATGCAGTGGATCGGCTGGTCACGGCCTGGCACGGCCAGCGGCACGTGGATCTGCCCGGGGGGCTGCGCGCCTTCCGCAGGTCTGGAAAGCTGCTGTTCGGCCTGGTTTGACGCCGCGGCGTGTGCGGATCATCACGCACCGCGTCCGCCGCGCACTGCCCGAACGGCGCGCGGCGGTGTCCGTTCGACGTCCGTCCCACCGGACGGGCGAGGTCTGAGCTGAGAGGTTGGGGTTGTGGACGAGAAGGACCTGGGCAACGACCTGGCGAAGGTGCTGATCCCCGAGGACGACCTGCAGGCCAAGGTGCGCGAGCTCGCCGCGCAGATCGACGCCGACTACGCGGGCAGGGACCTTCTGCTCGTCGGGGTCCTCAAGGGCGCCGTCATGATCATGGCCGACCTGGCGCGGGCGCTGCACTCGCCGGCCTCCATGGACTGGATGGCCGTGTCGTCCTACGGCTCGGGCACCAAGTCTTCCGGCGTGGTCCGCATCCTCAAGGACCTCGACACCGACATCCTCGACCGGCACGTCCTGATCGTGGAGGACATCGTCGACTCGGGCCTGACGCTGTCGTGGCTGGTGAGCAATCTGCTCTCGCGCAACCCCGCCTCCCTTGAGATCTGCGCGCTGCTGCGCAAGCCGGAGGCCGTCAAGACCGACCTCGACGTGAAGTACATCGGGTTCGACATCCCCAACGAGTTCGTCATCGGATACGGGCTCGACCATGCGGAGCGTTACCGGAACCTTCCCTTCGTCGGCACCCTGGCCCCGCACGTGTACGGCGGAGGCGGAGCCTGAGCGTCCTGGAGGGCGCCGGGGAGGGGCGGATCAGGCGGGCCGCGCCCACACTGGCCGGGGGGCGCACCAACACCCCAGGGAACAAGGGACCGTGACGAATCGTTGCAAAGGTCGTTGACGGGTATAAGCAAGGGATGCGGGAGGACAGCGGCGGCTGCGTCTCCTGCGCCTGCGGTGTACCGTCGGTGTCCCGGACCCCGGGTTCGGGAAGCCATATGAGGGAAGCCGGCACGGTGGGACCGGAGCCCCGGGCGACGGGCCTTCCCGTTGGTCGCGTTGTTGGTCGCAGTGGCGTTCGTCCTCCGGGGCGAGCGAGGATCGCACACAGAGTTGGTCAGGAGGGACGGGCCCCTACGGGGTAACCGGATAAATGGACGTGAAGCGCTATTTTCGCGGGCCGCTGCTGTGGATCCTGCTGTTCGGCCTCTTGGTCGCCCTCGTCATGTGGGGCGTCAATCCCGGCCGTTCGTTCGAGAAGGTCGACACATCCAAGGTCGTCCAGGAGATCAACGCGGGCCAGGTGAAGTCCGCGAAGATCATTGACAAGGACCAGCGGATCGAGCTGACGCTCACCAACGGCAAGCAGCAGCAGGCCTCCTGGGTCGAGGGCCAGGGCCTCCAGCTGCAGCAGCAGCTGCAGACGCAGGCCAACGCCGGCAAGCTGTCCGGCGGTTACAACGTTGATGTCCCCAAGCAGAGCTTTTTCCTGAACCTGCTGTTCAGCCTGCTGCCCATCGTGGTCATCGTGCTGATCTTCCTCTTCATCATGAACCAGATGCAGGGCGGCGGCTCGCGGGTGATGAACTTCGGCAAGTCCAAGGCCAAGCTCATCACCAAGGACACCCCGAAGACCACCTTCGCCGACGTGGCCGGGGCCGACGAGGCCCTGGAGGAGCTTGAAGAGATCAAGGACTTCCTGCAGAACCCGGCGAAGTTCCAGTCCATCGGCGCGAAGATCCCCAAGGGCGTGCTGCTGTACGGCCCGCCCGGCACCGGCAAGACGCTGCTGGCGCGCGCCGTCGCCGGCGAGGCCGGTGTGCCGTTCTACTCGATCTCCGGCTCCGACTTCGTCGAGATGTTCGTCGGCGTGGGCGCGTCCCGGGTCCGCGACCTGTTCGAGCAGGCCAAGACCAACGCCCCGTCGATCATCTTCATCGACGAGATCGACGCCGTCGGACGGCACCGCGGCGCGGGCCTCGGCGGCGGCCACGACGAGCGCGAGCAGACCCTGAACCAGCTGCTGGTCGAGATGGACGGGTTCGACGTCAAGGGCGGCGTGATCCTGATCGCCGCGACGAACCGCCCCGACATCCTCGACCCGGCGCTCCTGCGTCCCGGCCGCTTCGACCGCCAGGTCACCGTGGACCGTCCCGACCTGGAGGGCCGCAAGGGCATCCTGCGGGTGCACGGGCGCGGCAAGCCGTTCGCTCAGGACGTCGACCTCGACGTGATCGCGCGCCGCACCCCCGGCTTCACCGGCGCCGACCTGGCCAACGTGATCAACGAGGCGGCGCTGCTCACCGCGCGCTTCGACCGCAAGCTGATCGACATGGACACCCTGGAGGAGTCCATCGACCGCGTCATGGCCGGGCCGGAGCGCAAGACCCGGGTGATGTCGGAGAAGGAAAAGAAGATCATCGCCTACCACGAGGGCGGGCACGCGCTGGTGGCGCACGCGCTGCCGAACTCCGACCCGGTGCACAAGGTGACGATCCTTCCGCGCGGACGGGCCCTGGGCTACACCATGACCCTCCCGATGGAGGACAAGTTCCTCACGACCCGTTCGGAGATGACCGACCAGCTCGCCATGCTGCTGGGCGGACGCACCGCCGAGGAACTGGTCTTCCACGAGCCGACCACCGGCGCGGCCAACGACATCGAGAAGGCCAGCTCCATCGCCCGCAACATGGTGACCGAGTACGGCATGAGCGAGCGCCTCGGCGCGCGCAAGTTCGGCTCCGGGCAGGGCGAGGTCTTCCTCGGCCGCGACATGGGCCACGAGCGCGACTACTCCGAGGACATCGCCTCGGCGATCGACGACGAGGTCCGGCGCTACATCGAGGGCGCGCACGACACCGCGTGGGAGATCCTCGTCGAGTACCGGGACGTCCTGGACGAGCTCGTCGTCAACCTGATGGAGAAGGAGACGCTGTCCAAGAACCAGGTGCTGGAGATCTTCGCGCCGATCGAGAAGCGGCCGCACCAGAACTCCTACACCGGCTACGGCAAGCGCCTCCCGTCCGACCGTCCGCCGGTGCTCTCGCCCAAGGAGCTGGCACTGCTCGGCCCGCAGGACGTCACCGACCTGACCAAGAACAACGGCCAGAGCGGCGTCACCTCTGAGGCCGTCGACCCGGCCCCGGGCGAGAGCTGACGGCCTTGGCGATCCCGTACGACGAGGCGCCGATCGAGAACGACCCGCCGGGCGAGACACTGCACGGCGGGCGTTTCGACCACGCGCGCATCGAGAAGGCCGTCCGCGAGATCCTGATCGGCATCGGGGAGGACCCGGACCGCGACGGGTTGCGCGACACCCCCGCCAGGGTGGCGCGCGCGTACGCCGAGCAGTTCGCGGGCCTGCGCCAGCAGCCAGAGGACGCGCTGACCACGGTGTTCGACGCCGACCATGAGGAAATGGTCCTGGTGAAGGACATCGAGGTGTACTCCGTCTGCGAGCATCACCTGGTTCCTTTCCACGGGGTCGCCCACGTGGGGTACACGCCCAACAAGAGGGGTCAGATCACCGGTCTGTCGAAGCTGGCCAGGCTGGTGGACGTGTACGCCCGCCGGCCGCAGGTGCAGGAGCGCCTCACGAGCCAGGTGGCCGACGCGATGATGGCGGTGCTGGAGCCGCGCGGCGCCATCGTGGTGATCGAGGCCGAGCACCTGTGCATGACGATGCGCGGGGTGCGGAAGCCGGGCGCGAAGACGGTGACGTCGGCGGTGCGCGGCGACTTCCGGGATCATGCCGAGACGCGGTCCGAGGCGATGAGCCTGATTCTCGGCCGCTGACGAGCTCCCGGGCTTCCCGGGTGCGTCCGAACGTCTGAACGGGCCTCAGCGTCAAGCTGAGGCCCGTTCTGCTGCTCCCGGAGAGGGTATGCCGGACGGACAGGGCCGCCGAAGCGCCGCTCCGGCGGGTCGATCGCAAGGCATAGGGTTGGGTGACATGACCAGTGCCGCCGTTCCGGGGCTGCCCGAGCCAGGGCGCTGCCTCGTCATGGGCGTGGTCAACGTGACCCCCGACTCCTTCTCCGACGGCGGCGCCTGGTTCGATCCGGAGAAGGCGGTCCGCCACGGGCTCGATCTCGTGGGCGAGGGCGCCGACATCGTGGACGTGGGCGGCGAGTCGACGCGCCCTGGCGCGCAGCGTGTGTCCCAGGAAGAGGAACTGCGCCGCGTGGTGCCCGTCATAGAGGCGCTCGTGGCCGAGAACGTTCCCGTGAGCGTCGACACCATGCGCGCCGAGGTCGCCGAGGCCGCGGTCGACGCGGGCGCCCGGCTGGTGAATGACGTGAGCGGCGGCCTGGCCGACCCTGACATGCCGCGGGTGGTGGCCGCCGCGGGCGTCCCGTACGTGGTGATGCATTGGCGCGGCCACAGCCACGACATGTACAACCGCGCCATCTACACGGACGTGGTGCGTGAGGTGCGCGACGAGCTGCTGCACAGGGTCGACGCCGTGCTGGGGGAGGGCGTCGACCCGTCGATGGTGGTGCTCGACCCCGGGCTGGGCTTCGCCAAGAACCCGGAGACGGGGCACAACTGGTCGCTGCTCGCCCATCTGGACGCGTTCACCGGTCTCGGTTACCCCGTCCTGGTGGGAGCGTCCCGCAAGGGGTTTCTGACGCGCCTCCTGGCGGAAGCGGACGGGACGCGTCGTCCGTTCGGCGAATGCGATGACGCCACCGTGGCCATCACGTCTCTCGTAGCGGCCGCCGGGGCATGGTGCGTAAGGGTGCACAGGGTCCGCCCCAACGCCGACGCGGTACGAGTGGCGGCGGCGATGCGCGCGGCCCGTCCGGTCGACCAGGACAGCGTCCCCCCGAACAGCCTTGAGCAGGTCAGTGACGACGGGAGTCCCCGCCTATGAGCCGTGCCGTGAACCGCGCCGACGTGGACGAGGTCCATGCCGAGTTCTATGCCGCGTTCGAGGCCGGTGACTTCGACCGCATGTCCGCGGTCTGGGCGGACGGCCAGTACGCCGAGGGCGTCTCCTGCGTGCACCCCGGCTGGACGATGCTGCGGGGACGTGAGGCGGTCCTGCGCTCGTGGGCGCTCATCATGGCCAACACGTCCTACATCCAGTTCGTGCTCACCGATGTGGAGACAGACGTGTACGGCGACCACGCCGTGGTGACGTGCAAGGAGAACGTTCTGACCGCAGACGAGGACACCGAAGCAGGGTTCCTCGCCGGTGGAAGCATCGTGGCGACGAACGTGTTCGTACGGGCGGGCGGGGAGTGGCGGCTGCTGCTCCACCACGGTTCCCCCGTCCTCAACGTCGTGGATGCAGAGGAAGAATGACTCTCGACCGCATTGAACTGCGCGGGCTTCGGGCACGGGGACGCCACGGGTGCCTGCCCGCCGAGCGTGACCTGGGCCAGGAGTTCGTCGTGGACGCCGTCCTCGGCCTGGACACGCGCCCCGCCGCGGAAGGCGACGACCTCTCGCGTACCGTCGACTACGGAACGCTCGCCGGCCGGCTGGTCGCCGTCGTGGAGGGGGAGCCCCTCAACCTCATCGAAACGCTGGCCGACCGGTTGGCGAAGATATGTCTGCAAGAACGGACGGTGTCCGAGGTCGAGATCACCGTCCACAAGCCGAGCGCCCCGATCCAGCATCCCTTCGCGGACGTCGCCGTGAAGATCACGAGGAGTCGCCCATGACCGCGTCCGACCGCATGCCCGACCGCACCGCCACCGGGGGGCACATGCTGGTCCAGCACCGGGTCGTGTTCTCGATCGGCAGCAACCTCGGGGAGCGCCTGGACAACATCCAGGAGGCGGTCGACGCCCTGTTCGACGCACCGGGGCTGAACTTCGTGGCGTTCTCTCCCGTCTACGAGACCGCCCCCTACGCGCCGCCCGGGGAGAGCATCCCCGAGCAGGGCGACTTCCTGAACATCGTGCTCATCGCCGACACGCGCCTGCCACCGGAGAACCTTCTGGAGCGGGTCCTGAACATCGAGAACGCGATGCGCCGCGAGCGCGTGGTCCGCTGGGGCCCGCGCACCCTCGACATCGACATCGTGACTTTCGGGGACATCACGTCCGACGACCCTGATCTGACGCTCCCGCACCCCCGCGCGCACGAGCGCGCGTTCGTTCTCGTCCCGTGGTCCGACATCGAGCCCGACGTGCTGCTGCCGGGGCACGGCCGCGTGGGCGACCTGGCCGAGGCCAAACAGGCGGAGGGCGGCCCGTCGGCCTGCCGCCGGCGTGACGACCTGCCCTTGCAGCAGCCTGCATGAAGCCGTCCCGCCCACTGTTCCTTGTCGCCCTCGTGGTGGTCATAGGGGTCATCACCTGGGCGGTGCTGCGTTCTGCCTACCTGTCGCTGCCCCCGCTGCCGTGGACGGCGGTGCCGACGCTGCTCCTGCTCGCCCTCGCTGAGGCGTTCACCGGGCTGAACGTGCTGCGCCGCATCCGCCGCAAACCCTCCAAGGGGCGCGCGCCGGACAACGTCCGCAAGCCGAGGCAGAAGCCGCTGGATCCCATGGCGGTCGCGCGCCTGGCGGCCCTGGGGAAGGCCAGCGCGCACTCCGCGGCGGTCATCGCGGGCGTGTTCGGCGGGTTCGCCGTCAGCCTCGCCTCACAACTCGACAAGTCGACCCCCCGGCATGACTTCTTCGTGAGCGGCGGCACGTTCCTCGCGGCCGTCGTGCTGGTGGCGGCGGCGTTCTTCCTGGAGTTCGCGTGCCGGGTGCCCAAGGGGCCGGACGAGGAGCAGCACGACCAGCGCGGTGCGTCCCGGGCCTGAGGCCAGGGGCGGGCGCCGGGCTGCCTGTGCCGCGAGGGCGCGGGGCTACTTGTCGATGTCGCCGACGACGAAGAACATCGAGCCGAGAATGGCGATCATGTCGGCGACGAGGTTGCCGGGCAGCAGCTCCGCCAGCACCTGGATGTTGTTGAACGACGCGGACCGCAGCTTCATCCGCCACGGGGTCTTCTCGCCGCGCGACACCAGGTAGTAGCCGTTGATGCCCAGCGGGTTCTCCGTCCAGGCGTAGGTGTGCCCCTCGGGGACCTTCAGGACCTTCGGCAGCCGCTGGTTGATGGGGCCCTGAGGAAGCTCGGCGAGGCGGTCGAGGCAGGCGTCCGCTAGGTCGAGCGACGCGTGCACCTGGTCCAGCAGGCACTCGAAGCGGGCCAGGCAGTCCCCCTCCGACCGGGTGACCACGCGGATGTCCAGCTCGTCGTAAGCGAGGTAGGGCTCGTCCCGGCGCAGGTCGAAGTCCACACCGGACGCGCGCGCGATGGGCCCGGACACCCCGTACTGCAGGATCTGCTCCCGGGTGAGGACGCCGACCCCCCTGGTGCGGGCCCGGAAGATCTCGTTCCCCATGATGAGGTCGTCGATGTCGCTCATGCGGGCCCGGACCTCCGAGACCGCCGCCCGCGCGCGCGCCGTCCAACCGGCGGGAAGGTCGTCCTTCAGCCCGCCGACACGGTTGAACATGTAGTGCATGCGTCCACCGGAGATCTCCTCCATGACCCGCTGCAGGACCTCGCGCTCGCGGAACGCGTAGAAGATCGGGGTGATGGCGCCCACTTCCAGCGGGTAGGAACCGAGGAACATCAGGTGGTTGAGGATCCGGTTCAGCTCGGCCAGGAGCGTCCTCGCCCATACCGCGCGTACGGGGACCTCCATGCCGAGCATGCGTTCGACGGCGAGGACGACGCCGAGCTCGCTGGAGAACGCCGACAGCCAGTCGTGCCGGTTCGCCAAGACGATGATCTGCCGGAAGTCGCGGACCTCGAACAGCTTCTCCGCTCCACGGTGCATGTAGCCGACGATGGGCTCGGCGGCCGAGATGCGTTCGCCGTCCAAGGTGAGCTTCAACCGGAGGACACCGTGCGTGGACGGATGCTGGGGGCCGATGTTCAGGGTCATGTCCTCGGTGGCGAGCTCCTTGGCGCCCGCACCGATCCCGACGATCCGTTCGGTGGTCATGGTCGAGCCTCCGCCACTCCGATCACCGCTTCATGGTCCCATGGCGAGCGGTAGTCGTTATCCGATTGACTAGGGGGCAATGAACGCGAGCCACGGCGAACCGCCGTTCGATCCCGCCGCGCACCCTGGACAGCAGGGCGCGGTGCGTCCGCCCGCGCCGTCCGGTCCGGGCCACGGCGGTCAGCCCCCTGGTCAGGGACAGGTAGGGGCACCCTACCCGCCGCGCCAGGGACCGCCCGCCTACCAGGCGGACCAGGCCTTCGCGCCTGGCGCCGGCCTTCACTGGTCGCCCGTTTCGAAACGCCACGCGTGGCACAGGCTTGTCACCGCGGTCCTGTGGGCGATTCCCGTGGGCGGTGTGGGCGCCTTCATCATCTGGAGGAACGGCACCGTGGTCGCGGCCTCGATGTGGGTCGCCGCCGTCGTCCTCGGGGTCATTCTCACCTGGGTGGTCGCCGAACTGGACCGCCGGGCCTACGGCTATGTCGAGCGTGGCGACGACCTCATCGTGACCCATGGCGTCCTCGTCCGGCGGCTCATCGTGGTCCCGTACGGGCGGATGCAGTTCGTGGACGTCACCGCAGGGCTTCTGGAGCGGTGGATGGGTGTCGCCACCGTCCGGATGCACACCGCGGCCGCAGCCACGGACGCGACGATCCCGGGACTGCCCACTGCCGAGGCCGCGCTCTTGCGCGACCGTCTCGCGCAGAAGGGCGAGGAACGGAGCATGGGCCTATGAGCGGCCCCTACGGCCCGTATGGTCCGCCTGGACGCCCCGGTCCGCCCGGGCCGCCCGGGCCACCCGGGCCACCGGGTCATTACGGTCGTCCTGCAGGGCCGCCGTACCCGCCGCCCCGCCCGGGGTACGGCCCGCCCCGGCCTCCGTATGCCTATGGACCGCCGCAGCCGCAACGTCCACCGATCCGGTTCTCGGAGGGCACCCACAGACTTCACTGGGCGACGGCACCCCTGCGCGCGTTCGTCTTCCTCATCATCTACTTCGTCCTGCTCGGCTTCCCGCTGCTGCTGACGCAGACAGACGGCGGCATCACTCTGGCACTCACGCCGGAGGTGATCCTGCGGTTCATCCTCGTGACCATTCCCATGGGGCTGGTCGCGGTAGGAACCGGCCTGTGGACCTGGCTCGCACTGCGCTTCCGCGTCGACAACGACGACCTCGTCGTCGAAACCGGCATCCTGCGTAAGAACGCGCGCCGCATCCCGCTTTCGCGGATCCAGGCCATAGACGTCGTGCGCCCCTTGGTGACGCGGGTGTTCGCGCTTTCTGAGGTGCGCGTGGAGCTGGCAGGGGGCGAGCAGAGCGAGATCGCTCTCCGCTACCTGGGACGGCAGTCGGCGCAACAGTTGCGTGCCGAACTCCTCGCCCGCGCTGCGGGGCTCCCGGGCCACACTCCGGAAGCGCCCGAGCGTCACCTGTGGCGGGTCTCGTTCGGTTCCCTGCTCGGATCGCTCGTCGTGCGGCTCCCCGTCCTGGGGACGGCGCTGCTCTTCCTCGCGTCCCTCATCTTCCTGGTGATGTACGCGGAGGGCGGCATCCTGGCCGTCACCATCCCGGTCCTGCTCGGCCTCATCCGAGCCGTGATCGCGCCGCTGGTCATGTACGCCAACTTCACGGTCGCGATGTCACCTGACGGGATCCGCCTGCGCTACGGCCTGCTGGAGACCCGGATGCAGACTCTGCCGCCGGGCCGCGTCCAGGCCGTCAGCATCGTCGAACCGTTGATCTGGCGCAGCCTGGGCTGGGCCCGCGTCGACGTCACCGTCGCCGGATACGCGGGCGAGCGCCAAGCGCTGTCGTCGACCCTGCTGCCCGTCGCGCCCCGGCACGTCGCCATGCACCTCGTCTCGCAGGTCTTCCCAGGGACGCAGGTGGACGCCGTCACCCTCGTCCCCGCGTCCTCCAAGACCGTGTCGATCGAGCACGCGGAAGGCGCCGGCACCGACGACGTGGTCTTCGTGTCCCGGCACGGGTGGCCCTGCCGCCGCACGGACGTCATCGCCCACGCGCGCGCGCAGAGCGTGCGGCTGACCGTGAACCTCTTCCAGCGCATGCTGGGCCTGGCCACCGTCCACGTGGACGCGCCCCCGGGACCGGTCCAAGTGGCTGCGGCGGACCGCGAACTGGGCGAGGCCCGCGCGATCGTCGAATCCACCTCACGCCGAGCCCTCGCCGCCCGCCGTGCCGGTGGCGGCGACCCCACCCACTGGGCCCGCTGACGACTTATCCACAGAACCGCGTTCTACTTCCGCGCCCCTGAGCGTCCCCCGACGATGAACACGTCGGCCCGCCCAAGGGGGGAGGGCGGGCCGACTCCGCCCAGCAGTGACACGACCCCGCGGAAGGGACGTCCCCGATGGACCTGCCACATTCGCTGAAGCCCCAACCAGCTACAGCTCAGCTCCCGCGCCCGCCCTGTCTTCCGGTGAGGAGCGGGGCGCGGGTGCTCATGGCGGTGCTGCAGGCTGTGCCGCCCGGATTGCTCGGGTCGGCTCCGCTGTCGATCGGCTGCGAAGGGCGCATATCTTCGGGACATGAGCGACCTGGCCTACGATCCCTGGTCCGCCGCGTTCGTGGCGGACCCGTATCCGGTGTTCGAGCGGCTCCGCGCCGAGCGGCCGGTGTTCTTCCACGAGCCCACCGGCCAGTGGGTGATCAGCCGGTACGAGGACGTGGACGCGCTGCTGCGCGACCGGCGCCTCGGGCGGTCCTACCTCCACATCGCGAGCCACGAGGAGTTCGGGCAGGAGCCGGAGCCCGACTTCCTCAAACCCTTCTGGGACCTGATCCGCGCCGGGATGCTGGACGTGGAGCCTCCCACCCACACGCGGCTGCGGCGCCTGGTGTCCAAGGCGTTCACGGCGCGGATGGTGGAAGGCCTGCGCCCGACGATCCGGCGCCTCGCCGAGGAGCTCGCGTCGGGGCTCGCGGACAGGGGCGGCGGCGACCTGCTCGCCGAGATCGCCGAGCCGCTGCCGGTGAACGTGATCGCCGAGATGCTGGGCGTCCCCGTCGAGGACCGGCACCTGCTGCGCCCCTGGTCCGCCGACATCTGCGGCATGTACGAGCTGAACCCGCCCGAGGAGGTCCAGTGGACCGCCGTCCGCGCGGCCGTGGAGTTCTCCGACTACCTGCGGAACCTGGCCCGCACCCGGCGGGCCGAACCGGGAGACGACCTGATCACCGCGCTGGCCCACGTCGTGGACGAGGGCGACCGGCTCACCGAGGACGAGCTGATCGGCACCTGCGTTCTCCTCCTCAACGCGGGCCACGAGGCCACCGTGAACGCGACCGGCAACGGCTGGTGGACACTGTTCCGCAACCCCGACCAGCTGGAGCGCCTCCGCTCCACCCCGTCACTCGTGCCCACCGCGGTCGAGGAACTGCTGCGCTACGACACCCCGGCGCCCATGTTCGAACGCTGGGTGCTGGAGGACATCAGGGTCGCCGGCGTCGACATCCCCCGTGGCGCCGAGGTCGCCCTCCAGTTCGCGTCCGCCAACCGTGACCCGGAGGTGTTCGCCGACCCGGGCCGGCTCGACCTGGGACGCGACCCGAACCCGCACATCACCTTCGGCCTCGGCATCCACTACTGCCTGGGAGCACCCCTGGCCCGCATTGAACTCGCCGAGTCGGTCGGCGCGCTCCTGCGCGCAGCCCCCGACCTGCGCCTCACCACCGAACCAGACTGGAAGCCCGGCTACGTCCTACGCGGCCTGACCGCCCTCCAAGTGGAGCGCTGACCAACCCCGTCCGCAGAAGGGCCGCGGTGAGGCTGGTGGCTCGCTGCCTTGTGCCGACGGCCAGGCCAGTGCCCTTCGGAGCGCGTGCGGCCTGGAGGCACGCCGGCGGGCCGGACGCACACCGACGCGACCTGGTAGCGGGCGGCCAGTGCGCCAGGTGCCAGGTCGGCTTCCAGCAGTGGCGCCGGCCTGGACGGGAAGGGCGCCTCCTGACCTGCTGCGACGCGGCTTGCCGACTGCGACGCGTCCTGCCGGCTGCGACGCGCCTTGCCGGCTGCGGCGCGTCTTGGAGTCACTCAGGAGCAGGCGTGGGGCGCAGGAGGGCGCGGGTCCTGGCATGCGGGCTTCTGCTGGGTTCGGAGAGGGCTGGGCTTGCGGGTCAGTTGAGGTGGGTGAGGAGGGTGGGGATGGGGATCTCGGTGGTCTGGGTGAGCCAGCCGAAGCCGCCCAGGCCGTCGGGGTCGATCAGTTCGGCGTCCTCGCCTGCGTGGCAGAGGGCCGCTACGTAGGCGCGGGGGTCCTGGTGGGCCAGGGTGAGGGGCGGGCGGGCCCCCGAGAGGCCCAGGGCGCGCAGGGCCTCGCGCTGGGTCGTCAGGAGGCTGGACGTCGCTCCGGCGCGGCGTCCCGCGACCTGGCAGGCGTCGAGTGCGACATGGGCGGTGACGTCGCACGATCCGTCCGGGACGGCGGGGACGGTGGCCCCGTCGCGGTAGCCGGTCAGCGTCCCGTACACGGGCCGGGACTCGCGGGAGTGCGAGTAGTCGACGGCGAGCGCGAGGCCGGCGGAGAGGCGGCCGATCACCGAGGCCCAGGCGGCGCAGCGCGGATGCCCGATCTCGGCGCGGTCGCCCGGTTCGGCCAGCGGCCACCACAGGTCCAGCCAGCCGCGGTCCTCGTCGGACGGCGGCGGCCCCGGCCGCTCGGTGCCGCTGAACGGGTCGACCAGCACGGTCCGGACGCCCTCGGGGGTGCGTTCCACCACGTCCAGGGGGACGTTGTCGAGCCACTCGTTCGCGACCGCGAGGCCGGTGATGCGGGCGGGCAGGTCGGGCCGCCAGGTGATCCGGGACGGGACGTCCGCGGGGCGCGGCGCGAGTTCCACCGCCGTCGGGACGAGCCGGGCGTCCAGGTCGGGCGGCACGCAGGCCAGGATGTTGCCCAGCAGGCGCCCGGAACCGGCGCCGATGTCGACCACGTCCAGGCGGTCGGGGCGGCCGAGCAGGGCGTCGACCTCGACCAGCAGGCGGGCGATGGCGGCGGCGAACCGCGGCGAGGCGTGCACCGAGGTGCGGAAGTGCTCGGCGGGGCGTTCGCGCCGGTAGAAACCGTCCTCCCCGTAGAGGGCCCGCTCCATCGCGGTGCGCCACGTCAGCCATCCGGAAACCAGCGACTCCACGACTGCGACGTTACCGTGGGCGGCGGCCCCGGGCGGGCCATCCTCGCGGCGGACACGGGTCCGACCTGCGGCTGATCCGGGAGTGAACTGCGGGTACGTACGCTGTCGGCATGGTGGCGAGCGCTTGGGAGTGGCTGCGGGGCAAGAAGCCGCTCGTCGACGCCTTCTTCGCCCTGCCGGTCCTGCTCTTCTCGGTGCCGTCGCTGCTGGTGGGGCCGAGCGGGATCAGGCCCTGGCACTACGTGGCGCTGACGGTCGCGCTGACCGGGCCGCTGGTGCTGCGCCGGACGTACCCCCGGTCGGTCTTCGCCGTCGTCGCGCTCGTCTCCTGCGTCCAGTGCGTGCTGGGGCAGATCCCGGTGCCGGCGAACGCCGCGGTCCTGATGGGGCTCTACACGGTCGCGGCCGGGTGCACGTTCCGCTGGGGGATCGCGGCGGCGCTGGTCGGCGAGGCGGGCTCGGTCATGGTGACCTACCGCTACCCGTCCGGCGCCGACGATCGCAAGTTCACGTTCGTCATGATGACGGTGCTGGTGGCGGGCGTGTACGTCCTCGGACTGCACATGCGCACGCGCCGGGCGTACCTGCGTTCGGTGGAGGAGCGGGCCGAGCGGCTGGAGCGCGAGCGCGACAACGAGGTCAAGGTGGCGATGGCGGCCGAGCGCGCCCGCATCGCCCGCGAACTGCACGACGTGGTGGCCCACAACGTCAGCGTGATCGTGGTGCAGGCGGACGGCGCGTCCTACGCCATCGACACCGACGTGGGACGGGCCCGGCAGGCGCTCGACACGATCTCCTCGACGGGGCGGCTGGCGCTGGCGGAGATGCGGCGGCTCCTCGGCGTGCTGCGCGAGAACGACGACGCGGGGGTGTACGCGCCGCAGCCGGGCGTGGCGCAGCTGGACGACCTGGTCGAACAGGTCCGCGCGGCCGGCCTGCCGGTGGCGTTCGAGGTGGACGGGCCCTCAGCGCCCATGTCGGAGGGGCGCCAGCTCACGGTCTACCGGATCGTCCAGGAGGCGCTGACCAACACGCTCAAGCACGGTGGCCCGCGGGTGAGCGTGTCGGTGCGGCTGAGCTACTCCGGCGACGCGCTGGAGGTCCGGGTGGTCGACGACGGGCGCGGTGCGGCCGCGTCCGACGACGGGCGCGGCCACGGGCTGGCGGGGATGCGCGAACGCGTCGCGGTGTACGGCGGGACGGTCGCCGCCGGCCCGCGTGCCGGCGGCGGTTTCGAAGTGGCGGCGAGCCTGCCGGTGCGCGAGGAGGTCGCCGCGTGACCGGTGGCGGCGGGCGGGACCAGGGCATGCGGCGCCCCTCGCCGGACGTGCGAGGAGCCGCGGACAGGGAGATGGCATGACGGACGTGGCGGCGCCCATCCGGGTGGTGCTCGTGGACGACCAGGAGCTGGTGCGGGCCGGCTTCAAGATGGTGCTCGACGCGCAGCCCGACATCGAGGTCGCCGGTGAGGCGGGGGACGGGGTGCAGGCGCTGGAGCTGCTGCGGGGCACGCGGGCGGACGTGGTGCTGATGGACGTCCGGATGCCGCGGATGGACGGGATCGAGGCGACGCGGCAGGTGGTGGCGCGGTCCGGGCCGAAGGTCGTCATCCTGACCACGTTCGACCTGGACGAGTACGCGTTCGCCGCGATCAAGGCGGGCGCGGGCGGGTTCCTGCTGAAGGACGCGGGGCCGGCGCAGCTCATCGAGGCGATCAAGGCGGTGCACTCGGGGGACGCGGTGGTGGCGCCGAGCACGACCAAGCGGCTGCTGGACCGGTTCGCGGTGCATCTCCCGGACGCCGCGCAGAAGGCGGGCGGGGCGCTGGAGAGCCTGACCGACCGGGAGAACGAGGTGCTGCGCCTCGTCGCGCGCGGCATGTCGAACGCGGAGATCGCCGGGCGGCTCTACGTCTCGGAGGCCACGGTGAAGACCCATATGGGGCGGATCCTGATGAAGCTCGGCCTGCGCGACCGGGTCCAGGCGGTCGTGTTCGCTTATGAGACGGGTCTAGTGAAAAGCGGCCAGAACGGCCCGTCCTCGTAACGCCTTGGGCAGCTCGTGATCATCATTTGGCGCCCCCCTGGGAAGCGCATTCGATCTTCCTTAACGTAGCCGGGTAACTACCGTACGCGACGCCGTCCCAGTGGGCGGCGTCGGCAATGTCACCTTGGGCACTGCCAAGCCCACGTACGGGAGGACTCTCGTGTTCAAGAAGCTCGCCGCCACCGGCATCCTCGGTTTCGCCGTCGCCGGCTCCGCATTCGCCGCGGCGCCCGCATACGCCGCCACCTTCGGTGGCGACTGGGACCACCACGGCAAGGGCCACCATGGCAAGGGCCATGACGAGAACTGGTTCAGCCACAACAAGACCAGCGACAACTTCGGGATCCTGAACGGGACCCAGGTGATCGCACCGATCTCGGTCCCCGTGAACGTCTGCGGCAACGCCGTCGCCGTCATCGGCGGCGCGAGCGCCCACTGCAAGGGCGGCTCGTCCGTCAAGTACGGGCACTGACACGGCGACGACGGGCCCGCCGCCCGTCGATGAGGCGCCGGAGACCGACGATGTCTCCGGCGCCTTGGCATGCCCGCCCCCGCGCCGCCCGCCAGCGCCAGTCGCTTCTACCGCCGCCCGCGCCTCCCGCCCGCGCGGCCTGTCCGATGGGGGCGCCTTCGCTTGTGCGGGGCGGGGCGGGGTCGGTGGCGGGTGGGACGGGTGTGTACGACTCAGGTCGTACGGGGGCGGGCCGGATAGCCGTCAGAGTGAGGCGGAGCGTGGCCGCCGGGTCGATGGCAGGGACGGCGCGGATTCCTAGCGTGGAGCGCGTCCATCCACGACCTGAAGGAGTCACCGTGACCAGCACGTTCGCCGAGCCGCCCGGGAGATCCCCCGCCGCCGGGGCGCCGCCGGCCGTCACCGCCGAGGGCGTGTCCAAGGTGTACGGGTCCGGTGACGCGGCCGTCCACGCGCTCCGCGGGGTCGGCGTCGGGTTCGCCCGGGGCGCGTTCACCGCGATCATGGGGCCGTCCGGGTCCGGGAAGTCGACGCTGATGCACTGCCTGGCCGGGCTGGACACCGTCACCGGCGGGCGGATCGTCCTCGGCGACGCCGAGATCACCGGGATGGGCGACCGGCAGCTGACGATGCTGCGCCGCGACCGCGTCGGGTTCGTGTTCCAGGCGTTCAACCTGCTGCCGACGCTCACCGCCGAGCAGAACATCCTGCTGCCCATGGAGCTGGCCGGCCGCAGGCCCGACCGGGCGTGGTTCGAGCGGGTCGTCGACACCCTGGGGCTGCGGGACCGGCTCGGGCACCGGCCGAGCGAGCTGTCGGGCGGCCAGCAGCAGCGGGTGGCGTGCGCCCGCGCGATCGTCGCCCGGCCCGAGGTGATCTTCGCGGACGAGCCGACCGGCAACCTCGACTCCCGCGCGGGCGCCGAGGTCCTGGGGTTCCTGCGCTCCTCGGTCCGCGAGATGGGGCAGACGATCGTGATGGTCACCCACGACCCGGCGGCCGCCTCGTACGCCGACCGGGTGGTGTTCCTGCGGGACGGGGAGATCGTGTCGGAGATCTTCCAGCCGACCCCCGACGCGGTCCTGGACCGGTTGAAGGGCCTGGGGGCGTGATGCTGCGGACGACTCTGGCGGGCCTGCGCGCCCACAAGCTGCGGCTGCTGCTCACGGCGGTCGCCATCACCCTCGGCGTCGGTTTCATCTCGGGGACGTTCGTCCTCACGGACACGCTGGACAAGGGCGTCTCCAAGACGTTCGCGAAGTCGGCCGACAAGGTCGACTACGCGGTGCTGCCCAAGAGCGACGACTCCGACAAGGGCGCCCCTCCGGCCCTGCTCGGCAAGATCGAGGCGCTTCCCGGCGTCACGGACGTCCAGGGCGTCGTGAAGGGCGATGCCGCCCTCGTGGGCAAGGACGGCAAGGCGGTCGGCGATTTCCCGACGGTCGGGATGTCCGTGCCGTCCGGGCGCCTGCTGCGCTACGACGTCGACAAGGGGCGTCCCCCGTCCGGCGGGGGCGAGACCGTCCTCGACACCCAGATCGCCAAGCGGGAGGGCTTCGCCGTCGGGAACACGGTGACGATCCTGGACCACGCGAGCCGGCCGCACCGGTTCACGGTCGTCGGCCTGGTCGACTTCGGGATGGACCAGGAGGCGAGCTTCCGGGGGGCCGTGGGCTTCGACCCGGCGACCGCGATGCGGATGACCGGGGAGAAGACCTACCGCGAACTCGACGTGGCGGGCGGGTCCGGGGCCGCCGTCAAGGCCGCCGCGGGCGGGGCCTACCGCGTCTACACGGGCGAGGAGCTCGGCGAGCGGCTGGCCAGGGCGGCGGGCGCCGACACCAAGATCATTAGAACCGGTCTGCTGATCTTCGGGCTGGTCGCGATGCTGGTGTCCGCCCTGGTCATCTACAACACGTTCTCGATCCTGATCGCCCAGCGGATGCGGGAGATGGCGCTGCTGCGCTGCGTCGGCGCGACCCGCCGACAGGTGTTCGGGAGCGTGGTGGCGGAGTCCGCGGTGGTGGGCCTGGTCGGCTCGCTGCTCGGCCTCGTCGCCGGCGTCGGCCTCGGCGAGGGCGCACTGGTCCTGGTCAGCAGGCTGAACGAGCGGGTGGCCGTCGCCGGGCCGTCTCTGGCGGTGCGGACGATCGCGGTCGGCCTGGCGGTCGGGATCGTGGTGACGGTCCTGTCCGCGCTGCTGCCCGCCCGCGCGGCCACCCGGGTCTCGCCGGTCGCCGCGCTGCGCGCCGACCTGGAGCCGGGCACCGGAAGGTTCAGGCTCGGCCTGGTGCGCACCGTCCTCGCCGTCCTGCTGGGCGTCGCGGGCCTGGCCGTCGGCGGCCTCGGCTCGCTCGGCATGGAGAAGGGCGAGACCGCGATGTACGCGGTCGCGTTCGCCGGCGGCGTGTTCTTCCTCGGTGTGATCGCGGCGATGCCGGCGCTCGTCCGGCCGCTCGGACGGGTCGCCGGCGCGGTCCCGGCGCGGCTCGGCGGCGTCCCGGCGCGGCTGGCCGTGGCGAACGCGCAGCGCGCCCCCCGCCGCACCGCGACCACGACGATCGCGCTGACCGTCGGCGTCGGGCTGATGAGCCTGTTCGCGGTGGTCGCGGCGAGCGGCAAGGCGACGGCCGCGCACCAGTTGGAGGAGCAGTTCCCCGTCCAGTTCCAGATCCGGCCGCAGAGCTTCGACGGGACGCTCCCGCACGCGCTGACCGGGACGCTGCGCACCCGGCCCGAGGTCGCCGGCGTGGTCGAGACCCGGCGCGAGGAGACCCGGATCGGCGGCGAGGACGGCGACATCTCGACCGTCACCACGTCCGCGCTCGGGAAGATCCTCAAGCCGGAGGTCAAGGCGGGGTCCCTGGACGCCGCCCTGAAGCCCGGCGCGGCGATGGTGGACGAGGAGACGGCCAAGACCTCCGGCCGCGCCCTCGGGGAGACGCTGCGGGTCCGGACGGACGACGGCGTCGTCCCGGTGAAGGTCGCCGCCGTCTACGCGGTGGGCGCGGGCCTCGACGGGATCATCGTCCCGGAGTCGGACTTCACCCGGTACTTCGGCGCCGTGGACCCGACGGGGATCTACGTCAAGACCCGGGACGGCGTGCCCGCGTCCCAGGCGCGCCGGGCCGTGGACGACGCCGCGCGCCCCTACCCGTCCGCCAAGGTCGCCTCGTCGGCCGAGTTCGAGGAGACGCTGACCAAGGCCATCGACATGGTCCTGATGATCTTCGGTGGGCTGCTCGGGCTGGCGATCGTCATCGCGCTGTTCGGCATCGCCAACACGCTGACCCTGTCGGTCGTGGAGCGCACCCGCGAGTCGGCGCTGCTGCGCGCCCTCGGCCTCACCCGGCGCCAGCTGCGCCGGATGCTGTCGGTGGAGGCGCTGGTCATGGCCGTCATCGGCGCGGCCACCGGGGTCGTGCTCGGGGTGGGCTTCGGCTGGGCCGCGACGAACGCGATGGCGAGCGACTCGATCTTCTCGCTGCCCTACCTCCAGGTGATCGGGTTCGTCGTCCTCGCGGGCGCGGCCGGGATGGCCGCCGCCGTGCTTCCCGCGCGGCGCGCCGCGAAGACGTCCATCGTGGAGTCCCTCGCGCATGACTGAATGGGGGGCGGGTGACGATCGTCACCCGCCGGGCCGCGCGGCCGGGTCCCGCGGGTACTCTGGGGCGCGCACGTCCGGTACCTACCTGAGGACTGGAACGAAACCGATGGACCCACAGGTCACGCCCTCTTCCGGCACGCCCGGAAACGGGTCGGCCCCCGGCGGGGGCGCCACCCCCCACGCCTCCCGCAGGAGCGAGCCGGAGACGCCCGAGGACCGGCCCGCGCGGCTCGCGGTCGGCGTCGTCGGCGCCGGCCGCGTCGGCACGGCGCTCGGCGCCGCGCTGGCGCGCGCGGGCCACCGCGTCGTCGCCGCGACCGCCGTGTCGGAGCGGTCGCGGGCCCGCGTCGAGGAGCGCCTTCCGGGGGCCGCCGTCGCCGCCCCGCAGGACGTGGTCGCCGCCGCCGACCTGGTGCTGCTGACCGTCCCGGACGACGAGCTGCCCGAGCTCGCGACCGGGCTCGTCTCCGCGGGCGTCCCCGTCACCGGCAAGCTGGTCCTGCACACCAGCGGCCGCCACGGCGCCGCCGTGCTGGACCCGCTCACCCGGGCGGGCGCGCTGCCGCTGGCCCTGCACCCCGTGATGACCTTCACCGGACGCCCGGACGACGTGAACCGGCTCACCGGCATCTCGTTCGGCGTCACCTCGCCCGAGCCGCTGCGCCCCGTCGCCGAGGCCCTCGTCCTGGAGATGGGCGGCGAGCCCGTCTGGATCACCGAGGAGGCACGCCCGCTCTACCACGCGGCGCTCGCCGGGGGCGCGAACCACCTGGTCACCCTGGTCGTGGAGGCCATGGACCTGCTGCGCGCCGCGGGCGTCGCCGAACCCGGCCGGATGCTCGGCCCGCTCCTCGGCGCCGCCCTCGACAACGGGCTGCGGCTCGGCATCGACGGGCTCACCGGCCCCGTCGCGCGCGGGGACGCCGGAACGGTGGCCGACCACGTCGCGGAGCTCGGCAGGGTGTCGGGGGAGAGCCGCCGCGCCTACATCGCGCTGGCCCGCCTCACCGCCGACCGCGCGCTCGGCGCCGGACTGCTCAGACCCGAGGACGCCGAACGGCTCCTCGAAGCGCTGGCCGACTGACGGCGCCGGCCGGCCCACGGCACGGCTGAACAGGAAGGGGACGGCATTGGTTTCTGGCTGTTCCGGCGAGCACGGCCCCGGCCGCCGCCCGCCGTCGCGTGAGAGGACGGAGGCGTCGTGACACCGATCGTCGCGCGCACGCGCGAGGAGCTGGCGCGGGCCCGGTCGAAGGCCGGCGGCACGCTGGCGCTCGTTCCGACCATGGGCGCCCTGCACGACGGGCACCTGGCGCTGATGCGGCAGGCCCGCCGGAGCGCGGACGCGGTCGCGGTCAGCGTCTTCGTCAACCCGCTCCAGTTCGGGCCGGGCGAGGACTTCGACCGCTATCCCCGCACGTTCGCCGCCGACCTGGAGGCGTGCGCCGCCGAGGGCGTGGACTTCGTGTTCGCGCCGGCGCGCGAGGTCATGTACCCGGACGAGCCGCAGGTCACGGTGAAGTCGGGGCCCATGGGCGAGGTCGTCGAGGGGGCCGCGCGGCCCGGCCACTTCGACGGGATGCTCACCGTCGTGCTGAAACTGCTCAACCTCGTCCGCCCCGACGTGGCGGTCTTCGGGGAGAAGGACGCGCAGCAGCTCGCGATGATCCGCCGGATGGTCGCCGACCTGAACGTCCCCGTGGAGGTCGCCGGCGCGCCGACCGTCCGCGAGCCGGACGGGCTGGCGCTGTCGAGCCGCAACCGCTACCTGTCCGCGCCCGAACGCCGGACCGCGCTCGCCCTGTCGCGCGCCCTGCGGGCCGGGGCCGACGCCGGCGCCTCGGGGCCGGACGCCGTGCTGGCCGCCGCGCGCGCCGTGCTCTCCGAGGCCGAAGCCGCCGACCCGCCCCTCGCCCTGGACTACCTGGTCCTCGTCGACCCGTCGACCTTCACCGAGATCACCGGGCCGGGCCTCGGCCGGGCCGTCCTCGCCGTCGCGGGCCGCGTCGGCGCCACCCACCTCATCGACAACGTTCCCCTCCAGCTCGGCAAGGAGCACTGATGTTCCGGACGATGTTCAAGTCGAAGATCCACCGCGCCACGGTGACCCAGGCGGACCTGCACTACGTCGGCTCGCTGACCATCGACCAGGACCTGATGGACGCCGCCGACCTGCTGCCCGGCGAGCAGGTCTCGATCGTGGACATCGACAACGGCGCCCGCCTGGAGACCTACCTGATCGCGGGCGAGCGCGGCTCCGGCGTCATCGGGATCAACGGCGCCGCCGCCCGCCTCGTGCAGCCCGGCGACCTGGTCATCATCATCAGCTACGCGCAGATGACCGACGCCGAGGCCCGCGAGTTCGTCCCGGCCGTCGTGCACGTCGACCGCTCCAACAAGATCATCTCGTTGGGGTCCGACCCCGCGGAGCCCGTGCCCGGCACCGGTACGACCCGGGGCGATCTGATCCGCAACTGACCTTCGGCGGGGGGCGGGGGTTCGGTCCGCCCGGGGTTAGAGTCATAATGACGAGAACCGACCCCGGAGGAGGGCTCGTGATCCCTTCCGTTCTGCACGCCCCCGCGCCCGGCTGGACCGCCGACGCCGACGTCGTCGTCATCGGGTCCGGCATCGCCGGCCTGGTCGCCGCGCTGCGCTGCCGCCCCCACGGCCGGGTGCTGCTCGTCACCAAGGCCCTCCTGGACGCCGGGTCGACCCGGTGGGCGCAGGGCGGCATCGCCGCCGCGCTCGCGCCCGACGACACGCCCGAGGAGCACCTGGCCGACACCCTCACCGCGGGCGTCGGCATCTGCGACGAGGACGCCGTCCGGGCGCTCGTCACCGAGGGGCCGGACGCCGTCCGCGGCCTGATCGACCTCGGCACCGCCTTCGACCGCCTCGGCGGCGGCGGCATCGCCCTCACCCGCGAGGGCGGCCACCACCGGCGCCGCATCGCGCACGCCGGCGGGGACGCCACCGGCGCCGAGATCAGCCGCGCCCTCCTGGCCGAGCTCAAGGACTCCGGCGTCGAGGTGATCGAGCACGCGCTCGTCCTGGACCTGCTGAAGGACGACGCGGGACGCGCCGCCGGCGTCACCCTGCACGTCATGGGCGAGGGGCAGCCCGGCGGCGTCGGCGCCGTCCGCGCCCCCGCCGTCGTGCTCGCCACCGGCGGGCTCGGCCAGGTGTTCTCCGCCACCACCAACCCCGAGGTCTCCACGGGCGACGGCGTCGCGCTCGCGCTGCGCGCCGGGGCCGAGGTCACCGACCTGGAGTTCGTCCAGTTCCACCCGACCGTGCTGTGGCTCGGCGAGGGCGCGACCGGGCAGCAGCCGCTGATCTCCGAGGCCGTCCGCGGCGAGGGCGCGCACCTCGTCGACCACGCCGGCGTGCGCTTCATGACCGGCCGCCACGAGCTCGCCGAGCTGGCCCCCCGCGACGTCGTCGCCAAGGGGATCATCAACCGGATGCGGGAGACCGGCGCCTCCCACATGCTGCTCGACGGCCGCCACTTCGGCGCGGCGATGTGGGAGACCCGGTTCCCGACCATCCTGGCCGCGTGCCGCCACCACGGCATCGACCCGGTGACCGAGCCCATCCCCATCGTGCCCGCCGCCCACCACGCCAGCGGAGGCGTCCGCACGGACCTGCACGGCCGCACGTCCGTCCCCGGCCTGTACGCCTGCGGCGAGGTCGCCTGCACCGGCGTCCACGGCGCCAACCGCCTCGCCTCCAACTCCCTGCTGGAAGGCCTGGTGTTCGCCGCCAGAATCGCCGAGGCCCTCCCCGACGACCTCGCCGCCTCCGGGCCACCCAGCGCCCCCCGTACCGACGACCACCCGAACACCACACCGACACCCACCGCACCACTCCCTCCGCACGCCGCCCCACCGCCCGCCCCGACCGACTCGACGTCCGCGCAGGACGTGCCGACGCCTGGGCACGCCGACTCGGCGCCCGTGCAGGGCCCGGCTAGAGCTGCGGGGCACCCGGCGGAAGGCGTGGTCGGGGGGTTGCTGGAGCCGGGAGTGCGGGCGGAGGTGCAGCGGATCATGACCTCCTACGTGGGGGTGCTGCGGCACGCCGAGGGGCTGGAGACGGCGGCGCGCGAGCTGGAAGGGCTCGGGCGCGGGAGCGCGGAGCCGGGGGTGGAGGCCTGGGAGGTCACCAACCTGTACACCGTCGCGTCCGCGATCGCGGCGGCGGCGCGGCGGCGGGAGGAGACGCGCGGGAGCCACTGGCGGGAGGACTTCCCCGAGCGCGCGGACGGGACGTGGCGCGGCCGCCTCGTCACCCGGCTGGCGGGGAACGTCCTGACGACCACCTACGAACCACTGGAAGGGAAGCGCTCATGACACCGGAACTCTCGCAGAGGCTGACCGCCGCCGGGCTGGATCCACAGGCTGTGGAAAACCTTGTCCGGACGGCGCTGGCCGAGGACGGCGAGGTCGACGTCACCAGCACCCCGATCTTCGCGCCGCAGGACACCGCGAGCGGGGAGCTGAGGGCCCGCGAGGAGGGTGTCGTCGCGGGCGTTCCGGTGGCGTGCGTCGTCTTCGAACTGCTGGACCTCGCCTACGAGACGAAGGTTCAGGACGGCGACCGGATCGCGCCCGGGCAGGTCCTCATCGCGGTCAGCGGCTCCACCCGGGCGATCCTGAGGGCGGAGAGGACGGCGCTGAACCTCCTCACGCACCTGTCCGGAATCGCGACCGCCGCCCGCCGTTGGACGGACGCCATGGAGGGCACCAAGGCGAGGGTCCGCGACACCCGCAAGACCCTCCCCGGTCTGCGCGCCCTGCAGAAGTACGCCGTGCACTGCGGAGGCGGCGTCAACCACCGGATGGGCCTGCACGACGCCGCGCTCATCAAGGACAACCACGTCGCGGCGGCCGGCGGCGTCACCAAGGCGTACGAGGCGATCCGCGCGGTGTACCCGTCCCTGCACGTCCAGGTGGAGTGCGACACCCTCGCCCAGGTCGAGGAGGCCCTGGCTGTGGGAGCGACGAGCATTCTGCTCGATAACATGACCGACGCCGAGATGACCGACGCGGTCCGGCTCGTGGCAGGGCGGGCGGAGCTCGAGGCCAGCGGTGGCCTTACCCTGGAGCGGGCCCGAGACGTCGCCGTGACCGGGGTGGACTACCTTGCGGTCGGCGCGCTGACGCACTCGGCGCGCGTGTTCGACATCGGCCTTGACTTCACCTGAACAGCGGGGACCTGATGCTGCTGACCATCGACGTCGGTAACACCCAGACCGTTCTCGGTCTCTTCGAAGGCGACGAGGTGATCGAGCACTGGAGGATCAACACCGATCCGCGGCGCACCGCCGACGAGATCGCGGTGGTCCTGCAGGGGCTCGTCCAGCAGAGCCCGCTGCTGGCCGAGACCGACATCAGCGGCATCGCGCTGTGCTCCACGGTCCCCTCGGTCCTGCATGAGATGCGGGAGATGTGCCGCCGCTACTACGGCGACGTGACCGCGGTGATCGTGGAGCCGGGCGTCAAGACGGGCGTCCCCGTCCGGATGGACAACCCGAAGGAGGTCGGCGCCGACCGCATCGTGAACGCGCTCGCCGCCGTCCACACCCACGGCGGGCCCGCGATCGTGGTCGACTTCGGCACCGCCACCACCTTCGACGCCGTCTCCGCCAGGGGCGAGTACGTGGGCGGCGCGATCGCCCCCGGCATCGAGATCTCGATCGACGCGCTGTCGTCGCGCGGCGCGCAGCTGCACAAGATCGAGCTGGTCCGGCCGCGCAACGTGATCGCCAAGAACACCGTCGAGGCGCTCCAGTCCGGGATCATCTTCGGCTTCGCCGGCCAGGTGGACGGCATCGTCGAGCGCATGTCGGAGGAGCTCGCCGAGGACCCGGAGGAGGTCACGGTGATCGCCACCGGCGGCCTCGCCCCGCTCGTCCTGGAGGAGTCCCGCAGCATCGACGAGTACGAGCCGTGGCTCACCCTCATCGGCCTGCGGCTCATCTACGAGCGCAACACGCCGGGACGGGACGGGTGATCGCGCCGAAGTGGTTCGCCCCGCACCGGACGGGCTGGATAGCCTTGCGATGTGAGTGACGAGACCTTCGACGAGCTCCCGGAGCAGATGCGCGTGCGCCGGGAGAAGCTCGACCGGCTCCGCGAGAGCGGGATCGACCCCTACCCGGTGACCTTCCCGCGGACGGCGACGACCGCCGAGATCCGCGCGAAACACGCCGGCCTGGAGCCGGGCACCGAGACGGGTGAGAAGGCCGGCGTCACCGGTCGCGTCATGCTGATCCGCAACACCGGAAAGCTGTGCTTCGCCACCATCCGGGACGCCGGCGGCGACCTCCAGGTCATGCTGTCGCTGGCCAAGGTCGGGCAGGAGCAGCTCGACTTCTGGAAGCGCGAGGTCGACCTCGGCGACCACGTCGGCGTCGAGGGCGAGATCATCACGTCCCGCCGCGGCGAGCTGTCGATCATGGCGGACCGGTTCGCGATCACGTCCAAGTGCCTGCGGCCGCTGCCGGAGAAGCACGCCGGCCTGACCGACCCCGAGGCGCGGGTCCGGCAGCGCTACGTCGACCTGATCGTCAACGACGAGGCGCGGCGGATGGCGCGGGTGCGCAGCGCGACCGTCCGCGCGGTCCGCGACTTCTGGCACGAGGAGGGCTATCTCGAGGTCGAGACGCCCATGCTCCAGCCGATCCACGGCGGGGCCGCGGCGCGCCCGTTCAGGACGCACATCAACGCCTACGACATGGACCTCTACCTCCGCATCGCGATCGAGCTGTACCTCAAGCGGCTCGTCGTCGGCGGCATCGAGAAGGTCTTCGAGATCAACCGCAACTTCCGCAACGAGGGCGCGGACTCCACGCACAACCCCGAGTTCACGATGATCGAGGCCTACGGGACCTACCTCGACTACAACGACATGGCCGACCTGACCCAGCGGATGTACCAGAAGGCGGTCGTCGCCGCCCTCGACACCACCGTGGTCGTCCACGACGGCGTCGAGATCGACCTCGGCCTCGCGGAGTGGCCGCGGATCACCCTGTACGGGGCGGTGTCGGAGGCGCTCGGCGAGGAGATCACGCCGCACACGCCGATCGAGTCCGTGCGCAAGCTCGCGGACGCCCGCGCCATCTCGTGGGACCCCAAGTGGGGGCAGGGCAAGATCGTCCAGGAGATCTTCGAGGAGCTGGTCGAGCACACCCTCGTCCAGCCGACGTTCGTCATGGACTACCCGGTCGAGACGTCCCCGCTGACCCGCCAGCACCGCGAGGAGCCGCTGCTCACCGAGAAGTGGGACCTCATCGGCTTCGGCACGGAGCTCGGCACCGCCTACTCCGAGCTGGTCGACCCGGTCGAGCAGCGCCGCCGCCTCACCGAGCAGTCGCTGCTCGCCGCGGGCGGCGACCCCGAGGCCATGCAGCTGGACGAGGACTTCCTGCGCGCGCTGGAGTACGCGATGCCGCCCACGGGCGGGATGGGCGCCGGCATCGACCGCATGATCATGGCCTTCACCGGCAAGGGGATCCGCGACACGATCCTGTTCCCGCTGGTCAAGCCCGAATGACGACCGGGAGTTCGCGCAGCCCGCGCAGCACGAGATTGTCGCGGTAGACGAGGTCGCCCTCGGCGAGGGCCACGTCGCGCTCGAACAGCTTGCCGAGTGCGACGCGGCCCTCCAGCCGGGCCAGCGGCGCCCCGAGGCAGAAGTGGGCGCCGTGCCCGAACGACAGGTGCTTCGGCGTGTCCCGTCCCTCGGAGTAGCGGAGCAGGTCCAGCCGGTCGGGGTCCTCGAAGACCGCCGGGTCGCGGTTGGCGGCGCCCGTCAGCAGCAGGACGAGCTTCCCGCGCTCGATGAGCGCGCCGTCGAGGTCGACGTCCTCCAGCGCCGACCGCAGGGTCAGCTGCACCGGCGGGTCGAAGCGCAGCAGCTCCTCGACCGCCGCCTGCGCGTTCTCCGGCCGCTCCCGGAACAGCCGCAACTGCGCGGGGTCGCGGAGCAGCGCCAGCGCGCCGTTCCCGATGAGGTTCACGGTCGTCTCATGGCCCGCGACGAGCAGCAGGATGCAGGTCGCCAGCAGTTCCTGCTCCGACAGGACGTCCCCGCCGTCGGAGACGCCCACCAGGGCGCTCAGGAGGTCGTCGCGCGGCTCCGCCCGGCGCTTGGCGGCCAGGACCCGGAAGTACTCCGCGAACTCGTCGCGGGCCGCGTCCCGCTGGGCGATCTCGGCCTCCGGCAGGAGGAAGTCGGGGTCCAGGCCGCGCGCGAGGCTGTCCGACCAGCCCTTGAACAGGTCGCGGTCCTCGGCGGGGACGCCGAGCATCTCGCTGATCACGATCACGGGCAGCGGGTAGGCCAGCGTCGCGATCAGGTCGACCTCGCCGGAGACCGGCCCCAGCAGCGCGTCGACGAGCTCCTCGACCCGGGGCCGCAGCCGCTCCACGAGACGGGGTGTGAACGCCTTGCTGACGAGCCGGCGCAGCCGCGTGTGGTCGGGCGGGTCCATGGTCAGGAACGACCGGTGCCGCGTCCGTGCCTCGCGCCACATGCCGCCTTCCGACGGGCGGTGCCCGAACCTCGGATCGCGCAGGACCCGCTCGCACAGCTCGTAGGACGCGGTGACGCGCAGGCCGACGTCCGTCGTGTGCAGGCTCCGGCCGTCGGCTCCGAGCGTCCGGTAGTGGGCGTACGGGTCGGCCCGGAACGCCGGATCGCCCGGATCGAAGCCGAGTATCGCGCTCGCCCCGGCCTGTACCGCCTGGCCCGTCCTGTCCTCCATACCTCCAGCGGACCGAACCTGAGACGCGATGTCAACAGCGCAGGCCGCGAGACGCTAAGCGCTTTCTCGAATCACCAGGTCGGGCCGCTGGACGACCTGGCGGTGCTGGTGGGCCTTGCCCTCGCCGATCTCGGCCATCGCCAGCTCGGCGGCCTCCCAGCCGAGCTCGCGGCGCGGCTGGCGGACCGTGGTGAGCGGCACGGCGGCGCTCGCCGCGAGCTCGATGTCGTCGTAGCCGATCACGGCGATGTCCCCGGGGACGCGGACGCCGAGCCGGGTCAGCTCGTTGATCAGGCCGATCGCGAGCAGGTCGTTGGCGCAGAACACACCGTCGGGCACCGGCGACATGGCCATGATCTGGTGCGCCGCGGCCTGCCCCTCCGCCGGGCTCAGGGCGTCCTGCGTCAGGACCGGGGGCTTGCCGAGACCCGCCGCGGCGATCGTGCGGGCGGCCCCGTCGCGGCGCTCCACGCAGGGCTGGGGCTCGGGGGTCCCGGTCACGAACGCGATGCGCTCCCGTCCGATGCCGAGCAGGTACGCCGCTGCGGCCTCACCGCCCGCCACATGGTCGACCTGGGCGGAGCACGCGTCGGAGGCGTCCCGGTCGATCAGCACCACGCTCATGCCCGCGGCGCGCAGCCGGGAGATGTCGCGGGGGCCGATCCCCACCGGGATGACGAGGACCCCGGCGGCGTTCTGGTCGGCGAGCAGCGCCAGCAGGCGGCGCTCCTTGTCGGCGGAATGGTCGCTGGACAGCCACAGGGCGTCGTGGCCCGCCGCGTTGAGCGCGGCCTCGGCGCCCCGCGCGACGTCGGTCGCGTACGGGTTGGCGAGGTCCTCGACGAGGACGCCGAACGCCCGGCGCGGCTGATCGCCGAACTCGCCCGCGGTCCGTTCGGGGCCCGTGCGGAGCCGCCGCGCGGACGCGTTGCGGACGAATCCGAGCTCCTCGATCGCCGCGCGGACGCGGTCACGGGTAGCTTCGGCCACGAGATCTGGCCGGTTTAGGACATTCGAAACGGTCCCAACTGAGACCCCAGCACGCCTCGCGACCTCACGAATACTGGTCTGTGGCAACTCGCTCCTCGTCCCGCTCCATGGGCGTTTTCCCAGGTAGTGGAGTTTGGCATGGCGGGGCGCCGAATGCACGGTCACACATGGTGAGCGATCGGGCACGCAGCGCTCTTGACCGGCGCTTGACGGGCCGGATCCGGCCGCCTAGCGTTCCGAGCCGAAGCGTAGCTTGAAACGATTCACGATCTTCGTTCAGCGCGAGGACCGGTGGGTTCGGCGAGGGGGGACGGGTGGATGGCTGGCGATCACATCCCGTCTCCTTCGGCAGGCCAACGAGTGAATCGTCACCCGGAGTTCCCCCGTACACCCCCGCAATCGGCCATGCGGCCACCTCCGGCCAAGCACGCGAGACAGAAGAGGAATCCGATGATCTAAGTCCGGAAGGGTCCGGACCCGGCAACCCAACGCGCGTACAGATCGAGGCCCAACCCGTGCCTGTGCAGCGGACGGCTGCATCCCCGCGGTCATCACCACGGACGAGGGAGGACGGAGTGGAAACAGCCACACTCGCACGTCGTGGCACCGACGATTACGGGCTGAGCGAGGAAGAGATCCGCTTGCTCGCCCAGATCGCCAGCGGTGTCACCGCCGATGTGGCGGCACGCAAGCTGGAACTGAGCGCTCGGACCTTGCGGCGCCGGCTGCGGACGATCTGCGACCGGCTGGAGGTCAACACCCCTATCGAGGCCGTGGTGTGGGCGGCCCGGAGGCAGCTCATCTAGCGATGCACCCCCGACGCTCGCCAGGGGACGGCGAGCGTCATCCGGAGAAACGGCGGCACGTCCGAATTCCGTCCGACCCCGCAGCGGCGGCGCCCGCGCCCTGGCAGGTAGGTCCCTGCAGAAGGCGTCGCCGCGGACGGCTTTCGGTCCTGACAGCCCCGCCCGGCCTCCGGTAAGCCCACCCCCGCGACGCTCACGGTCAGCGCGCCCCGCGATCGACCAGCACCTCATGCCGAACGGTGCGACGGGCTCGATCGACGCGACGGGCCACCCCGCCCACCACGAACTCGACCCGTCCGACGGGCCGAGCGGCGCGGGCGGCGAGTGTGAGGGGGATCGGCGGGGAAGGGGTTAGGCGACTCGGACGCCGCCGGCGAAGGGGCGTCCGCCCATGGAAGCGATCTTCACGACGTCACCGGTGTGCGGGGCGTGCAGCATCTTGCCGCCGCCGACGTAGATCCCCATGTGGTGCAGGTCGGAGTAGAAGAAGACGAGGTCGCCCGGCTGCAGGTCGCCGCGCGACACGTGCGTGCCGGCGTTCCACTGGCTGCCGGTGTAGTGCGGCAGGTTGATGCCCACCTGCTTGTAGGCCCACATCGTGAGGCCGGAGCAGTCGAAGGTGGTCGGGCCGGCGGCGCCCCACACGTACGGCCGGCCGATCTTGCTCATCGCGTACCGGAGCGCCTGCGCGGCCTTGCCGGTGCCGATGACGGGGAGCTTGGCGAGCTGGCTCGGGTCCTTGTCGACGAGCTTGCCGCGGATCTTCTCGTAGGCGTCGGTGACCTTCGTGCGCTGCGAGTCGAGCTGCGTCTTCAGGTCCTTCACCTGCTTGGCGCGGGCCTCGGCCGACTTGCGGGCCCGCTGCGCGGACTGCATGGCCTGCATCAGCCCGAGCACCTGGGTGCTGTCCTGCTTGGCGAAGTAGTGGAGCGTCGCGGCCTGGTCGAGGATGGACTGCGGGTCCTGGGAGGCGACGAACGACACCGCGGGGTCGGATCCGCCCTGCATGTAGCTCGTCGCCGCGAGGGAACCGACCTTCTGGCGCAGCGCCTCCAGCGTCTTCTCCTGGCGCTTGGCGTTCTCCGTGGCGACCTTGGCGGCGCGCTGCGACTGCGCGAGCCGGACCTTCAGCCCGTTGTACTGCTCGGTGAGCTGCTCCAGCTGGTCGGCGAGCTTGAGCGCCTTGGTCCGCAGCTCCTTGGCGGAGGGCTCGGGGTCGGCGTGCGCGACGGCGATCGTTTGCGGGGCGATCGCGTGCGGGGCGGCCGAGACGACGGCGAGCGCGCCGACCACGATGACCGCGCGCCCACGGAAGTGTGAAAGGGAAGCATGCCGCGATCGCTTCACGAATACTCCTCTCCTCAGCCGCCCACCGGGTCGGCTGACGGGTTCGGGCCGGAGCAGCCCGTCCGCGCCCGCGAGCGAACCGATCGCCCGCGAATGCGGATTCACCCCTCGCGTTCGGACGCTCAGGGCGATCCCCCGAAACGCTCCGAAAGTGGGTCCCCGGCTCCTCGGGCAGCTGGTTGCGACCCGTGGGACTCGGCGGTGCGGCCCCCGTCCTCGCGGTGGGCCGACGTCAGCGATGGACACTAACGGACCCCGCATTGGATGCCAACCAGAACATGCGAATTCGCAGGTCGCGCGGCGCGGTGAACGAGCGAAACGCCGGACGGGTCGCGCCTCGCCTCCTGTGTTCTGCCTCACTTTTCCGCCGTCCCCGCGAGTGCCTAGTCGCTTTTATCTAGTCACTTGCGCGCGGTGCTCGGCGCCCGCCGGCGGAGGGCGTCTCCCGGACGGTCCGCGGCGTTCGATAATCTCGCCTGTTTGTGGAAGTCGTGATCCGGCGGGCTCGCACCGCCGACGTCCAGGAGATCCGCAGGCTCGTCGACCTGTACGCCGGGTCGGGGCGGCGCCTGCTGAAGAAGTCGACGGTCAAGCTCTACGAGGACGTCCAGGAGTTCTGGGTCGCCGAGGACATCCAGCACGGGACGCCCGGGCCGCTCGTCGGCTGCGGCGCCCTCCACGTCATGTGGGAGGACCTCGCGGAGGTCCGTTCTGTCGCCGTGGACAAGGGGTGCGGCGGACGGGGGATCGGGCACCGGATCGTGACCCGCCTCCTGGAGAACGCGCGTGAACTCGGCGTGCGAAGGGTGTTCTGCCTTACCTTCGAGGTGGAGTTCTTCGCCCGCCACGGCTTCCAGCAGATCCTGGGGACTCCGGTGGCGCCAGAGGTGTACGAGGAACTTCTCCGCTCCTACGACGAAGGCGTGGCAGAGTTCTTGGACCTCGATCGGGTCAAGCCCAATACCTTGGGCAACACCCGGATGTTGCTTCGCCTGGAGGACTGACCCAAATGAGCGATTCCCCCCACGGCGGGCGGCCTTACCGGCCCCAGCAGGGGCCGGGTTCCTACGGCCCGCCGCCTCCGTACCAAGGTTCTCAGTGGCAGCAACCACAGCAGCAGCCGTCCCAGCAGCACTGGGACCAGCAGCCCCAGCAGCAATGGCAGACGCAACAGCAGCAGTGGAACCAGCAGCCCGCCTACGACGACTACGGCTCCTACGACGACGGCGGTGACCCGGTCCTGGCGCCGATCCACCGTCGTGCGGGTGCGCGCATCATCGACAACGCGCTCGTCGCGGTCTTCGGGTTCGCCCTCGTCCTGCCGGTGACGATCGGCGCTTTCGGCCTGGGCAAGCCCGGCAGCAAGACGGAGGACGAGGGGGGTGTGTGGAACTGGCCCATTATCTTCACCCTCTTCTGCGTCCTGTCCGTGTTGCCGTTCATCTACGAGGCCGTGCAGCTGTCCATGTGGGGACGGACGCTGGGGAAGCGCGTCCTGGGCTTGGGTGTCGTACAGGCGAGGCCCGCGGGCAGCCCCATCACCACGACGCAGGCTGTCTGGCGTGCCGGGATCACCCACGTCGGCTACCAGCTCGGCGTCTTCTTCTTCCTCGTCTTGGCCGTGATGGTGTGGGACTACGCCGCCTACGGGATGGTGCTGGTCTGGGCCGGTGCGCTGATGGCCTACCTGTGGGCCATCTGGGACCAGCCTCTGCATCAGTCGCTGCACGATCGCTTTGCCGGCACGCTCGTCATAGACGAGCGGGTCGGATATGACGATTCCGAGTACTCCGAGTACGCGGGCTAAGGCAACGATGGCGGCACCGCTCGCCGAGCCGGGGCAGAGGCTCCTGGCGCGCGTCGTGGACACGCTCGTCGTGGGCGTGCCCGTCGTTCTCGCCGTCCGTGAACTGGTATCCGGGCACACGGCGGACGTCATCGCTCCGACCGCCGTGGCCGGATGCATGCTGCTGTACGAAGCGATCCAGCTGGCCCTCTGGGGCCGGACGCTGGGCAAGCGCGTCGCGGGCATCGAAGTGGTCGCGGCGACGGCTCAGGAGGCGCCTGAAGCGGCGCCACGGGGAGCTGGGGGAGCGGACGGGGGCGCCGGGCTCGGCGGCGTGTCGGCTTTCCCCGTCTCCGTGCCCGGATTCGTGCCCGTGGCGGCTCCCAGGCCCGAGGAGACCGCGGCCGAGCCGGAGGCGGTGACGACGGGCGCGACCGTGCGTCCTGACGTCCTGCACTGCGTCCTGCGGGCCGCCGTCTATTCGGTGCCGATCGGGCTCCGTCCGATTCCGGTTCTCGGCGTGCTCGCGAGCATCTTCTGGGTCGTGAACGCCGGGGCCGTGTTCGAGGGCGTTCGCCGCCAGGCCGTTCACGACAGGCTCGCCGGGACGCTCGTGGTAAAACGCCCGCGGCCCGAATCCTCGGCCTTCTGAGGCACTCTCCGCCGCGCCGGGAGGTGCTCGCGGGGGTCCGATAACACCCGTCCGATACCGCGCACTCGGGTGCGCGGGCGGACGCGTGCCCCGGTCCACTCGCATGCGCCATACATGTTTTCGTCGAGATGGTCACCTGTTTCCGGACGTCCAGGGTGTCGACGGCATATGCCCGCTCGTTCCGGTTACGGTCCTGAAACCGGTGGGATCTGTCGCGTCCCGGACGTCGCCTCCGCTTTGACAGTTCCCTCCGATGCTGTTGCTGTGACCAGAACGCGGCCGCTTGTCGGCGGCCGTGGACTTACTTCGGATGGCATGCTCCCGCACTAGGAACGGACCTTTCGCGCGGCATGCCGACGAGCGGCGTGGAGTCGGAGGCCGGCCCTGCTCCAGACTCGGGCGCCGGGTCGAAGAACTGGGGCAGGCGGTGGGATTGTGTCCAAATCTCCCGATTTGCAGCGATCGCGGTCGGCCGTGACCCATCGGCGTCCTGAGCTGGGCGCGGACTACTCGCGCCCGGCCCCGGCAACAGATTTCGATGCCGGACCCTCCGCCGTTATTCGTCGACATCCCCCGGTCCGGGCGTTGATCAGGCGCCGGGGTCGGCTGCGTATTACGCTGCGGGCGCGCTTAGTGGCGATACGGAGGGTTAATCGCCGCGCGGCCGGGGCCGCCGGACCAATGCGCGTACGCAAGTGCAGGTCAGGCCGCCAGGCCGTGACACCGGTCACGCCTGAAAACCCGGGCGCGTCGCCGGAGCTTGGAAATTCATGGACACCGGGACCGGATCCAGGTGTCGTCCGAGGGGTCGCGCCCACCCGAAACGATGAGGCTGATTACAGCCGGTCACGGGCAGGAAGGCGACTTCGTGTGAGAGCCGGTTCACGGTGGATGCTGGAATTGTCATCCGCGAAGTTCTAGGTATATCTTTGGCACTCGATTGGAGTTTGCTCAAGCTGAAAGGTCTGTCCCCATGGCACAGAAGGTTCAAGTGCTTCTCGTCGACGACCTCGACGGTGGCGAGGCGGACGAGACCGTAGCGTTCTCGATCGACGGCGCCTCCTACGAGATCGACCTCAGTGGCGCCAACGCGACGAAGCTGCGGGAATCGCTGCAGCCGTTCGTCGAGAAGTCGCGCAAGGCGGGCACGGTCAACCGCCGCCGGCGGCAGCGCGGCGCGTCCAGCCGCGAGCGCAGTGCCGAGATCCGCGCCTGGGCCAAGAACAACGGCATCAAGGTCAATGAGCGCGGCCGCATCCCGGCTCACGTGATCGAGCAGTACGAGGCGGCCAACTGACCCGCCCGCACCGCCGGCGGCCCGTCTTCGTTCGCGAGGCGGGCCGTTCGACGTTCGCGCCGTGAGTCGCTCGCAGAGCGAGCCCTTCGCCGTTCGTCACCGCCGCGCCTTCGGGGGCGGATTCACAGCCCGCCGGATCGATGCGAAGAGCCGTTCGCTTGTGGCGTAGCGTCGCTGCGGTTCGGCGTGTCCGCCGTGAGGTACACAGGGCCCGCGGGTGGAAACTCCACCCACATTCGGCACTCTCGGCCCGCGCCTTGACCGACCTGCGGAAAGCCCCTCGTTCGCTTGGGGCGTAGCGGGAACATGACGCACCGATGCGGTAGTTGGATGAGACTGAACAGCGCATAGCTGGGGAACGTCTCCTGGTGGGAGTGCACCGGGCGGCCTCCTCGGGGCGGGCTAGCATGCGGAAGGACAGTTCCGGACGTTCCGGACTCTGCCCAACCGCTCTGTGAGGAGCGACGAGATGTTCGAGAGGTTCACCGACCGCGCGCGGCGGGTTGTCGTTCTGGCTCAGGAAGAGGCCAGGATGCTCAACCACAACTACATCGGCACCGAGCACATCCTCCTGGGTCTGATCCACGAGGGTGAGGGGGTTGCCGCGAAGGCTCTGGAGAGCCTGGGGATCAGTCTTGAGGCTGTGCGTCAGCAGGTCGAGGAGATCATCGGTCAGGGGCAGCAGGCTCCGTCGGGGCATATCCCGTTCACTCCTCGGGCCAAGAAGGTCTTGGAGTTGTCGCTGCGTGAGGCGTTGCAGCTGGGTCACAACTACATCGGGACCGAGCACATCCTGTTGGGGTTGATCCGTGAGGGTGAGGGTGTCGCGGCGCAGGTGCTGGTGAAGCTCGGTGCGGATCTGAACCGGGTGCGGCAGCAGGTGATCCAGTTGCTGCACGGGTATCAGGGCAAGGAGCCGGCGGCTTCGGGTGGTCCGTCGGAGGCGGCGCCGTCGACGTCGCTGGTGCTGGACCAGTTCGGTCGCAATCTCACGCAGGCCGCCCGTGAGGGCAAGCTCGACCCGGTGATCGGCCGGGACAAGGAGATCGAGCGGGTCATGCAGGTGCTGTCGCGGCGTACCAAGAACAATCCGGTGCTGGTGGGTGAGCCGGGTGTGGGTAAGACCGCGGTGGTGGAGGGTCTGGCGCAGAAGATCGTCAAGGGTGAGGTGCCCGAGACGCTGAAGGACAAGCAGCTGTACACCCTGGATCTGGGTGCGCTGGTGGCGGGGTCGCGGTATCGGGGTGATTTCGAGGAGCGTCTGAAGAAGGTGCTCAAGGAGATCCGGACCCGTGGTGACATCATTTTGTTCATCGATGAGCTGCACACGCTGGTGGGTGCGGGCGCGGCGGAGGGCGCGATCGATGCGGCGTCGATTCTGAAGCCGATGCTGGCGCGGGGTGAGCTGCAGACGATCGGTGCGACGACGCTGGATGAGTACCGCAAGCATCTGGAGAAGGACGCGGCGTTGGAGCGGCGGTTCCAGCCGATTCAGGTGGCCGAGCCGTCGTTGTCGCACACGATCGAGATCCTGAAGGGGTTGCGGGACCGGTACGAGGCGCATCACCGGGTGTCGATCACCGACAGTGCGCTGGTGGCGGCGGCGCAGCTGGCCGATCGTTACATCTCGGATCGGTTCTTGCCGGACAAGGCGATCGATCTGATCGATGAGGCGGGGTCGCGGATGCGGATCCGTCGGATGACCGCGCCGCCGGACCTGCGCGAGTACGACGAGAAGATCGCTGATGTGCGGCGTGACAAGGAGTCGGCGATCGATGCGCAGGACTTCGAGAAGGCCGCGGCGCTGCGTGATTCGGAGAAGCAGCTGCTGGGGCAGAAGGCGCAGCGGGAGAAGGAGTGGAAGGCCGGCGACATGGACGTGGTCGCCGAGGTCACCGATGAGTTGATCGCCGAGGTGCTGGCGACCGCGACGGGGATCCCGGTGTTCAAGCTGACCGAGGAGGAGTCGACGCGGCTGCTGCGGATGGAGGACGAGCTGCACAAGCGCGTGATCGGTCAGGAGGACGCGATCAGGGCGCTGTCGCAGTCGATCCGCCGCACCAGGGCGGGGTTGAAGGATCCCAAGCGTCCGGGCGGGTCGTTCATCTTCGCGGGGCCTTCGGGGGTGGGCAAGACCGAGTTGTCCAAGACGCTGGCGGAGTTCTTGTTCGGTGACGAGGACGCGCTGATCCAGCTGGACATGTCGGAGTTCATGGAGAAGCACACGGTGTCGCGGCTGTTCGGCTCCCCGCCCGGCTATGTCGGGTATGAGGAGGGCGGTCAGCTGACCGAGAAGGTGCGGCGCAAGCCGTTCTCGGTGGTGCTGTTCGATGAGATCGAGAAGGCGCACCAGGACATCTTCAACTCGCTGCTGCAGATCCTGGAGGACGGTCGGCTGACCGACGCCCAGGGGCGGGTGGTGGACTTCAAGAACACCGTGATCATCATGACGACCAACCTTGGGTCCAAGGACATCTCCAAGGGCGTGTCGATGGGCTTCGCCCGGCAGAACGACGAGCAGGGCTCGTACGAGCGGATGAAGGCCAAGGTGTCCGAGGAGCTCAAGCAGCACTTCCGGCCCGAGTTCCTCAACCGCGTCGATGACACGGTGGTGTTCCACCAGCTCACGCCCAAGGAGATCATCCAGATCGTGGATCTGATGATCGCCAAGGTCGACCAGCGGCTCCATGACCGCGACATGGGCATCGAGCTGCGTCAGGAGGCCAAGGACCTGCTGGCCATCCGCGGGTATGACCCGGTGCTGGGAGCGCGGCCGCTGCGCCGCACCATCCAGCGCGAGATCGAGGACAACCTGTCGGAGAAGATCCTTTACAACGAGCTCAAGCCCGGCCAGATCGTCATCGTCGGCACCGAGGGCTTCGACCCCGACAACACCGACACCGCCGAGAACGCCAAGTTCACCTTCAAGGGCGTGCCGAAGCCGTCGACCGTCCCCGACAGCCCGCCCCCCATCGAGGGCGCGGTCAACTTCAACAAGGACTGACGTCCCACGAACACGGCCCGCGACAGCCACGCTGTCGCGGGCTGTGTTCATTGCAGTGCTCTCCTCCTTCGGGCCTGGCGGCCCTCCATCGTCGGGCACTGCTGGCGATCGCTGGCATCGCTTCGGCTCGCCTTGCGGCTCGCTGCGCGATCAGGTTCTTGCTTCGCTCGAACCTGCCTTTGGACGCGATCGCGGTTCCCCGGGTCGTCGCGTGGTTGCGCCGGTGGCTGAGGTGGGCGGCGAAGCATGTTGAGGCCGTGGGCGCGGTCAAACACATCGCAGTCATGGACACGCGAAACGCAGAGAGGCTGCGGGTCCGCGAAGTGGGCTGAGGCTGCGGGTCCGCGAAGTGCGCTGATCGGCTGCGGGTCCGCAAAGTGCGGCTGGGAGGCTGCGGGTTCGCGGAGTGCGCCGAGGTTGTGGGGTGGTGGAGCGCGCGGGGGTTTGTGGAGCGCCGGGGGTGTGGGTGCCGTCTCGGCCCGACTCCCCCAGTCGGATGACAACGTCCTGGTCTTTCTCGGCCTCGTAGGCCCCACCGGTTCTGCCCTGTGCCCGCGGCGCCGGCATCAGCCCGTCGTTCCAGACTGAGCCGCTCTACAAGCCGCATGTGGGCCACCCCACCACCGGGGGCGCTCAGTTGCGAATGATCCGTGGGCCTCCGAGGTGGACGGTTGGATGCTGTCGCGAAACAGGCCGTAGGCCGTGGATGCGTCCTGGCCGACTTTCATCGGGTGACAGCGTCCCGGGGCTGTGTCGGCCCCGGAAGCCATCCGCTCTACCTCTCTTCTCGGCAGCAGCATTGGCCTGTCGCCGTGGACAGAGCCGCTCTTCAACCCCCACGTGGGCGGCTGGGACGCCTGGTGCGGGTGGTCCGTCCGAGGGTTCGAGAAGGGATGCCCTGGAACCTGTTGCGGAGGCGTTGACCAGCCGGGCGACCAGGCGGCCCTGTGCCGGCAGGCCGAGGCCGTGGGCGCCGCCGTCTGGGGCGGCTTTCACTTAGATGACGTTGGCCAGCTCCGTTTCAACCGCGTAGAGCGCCCGCTCGGCCACTTTCTCCCGGTCACGTCATCGGTCTGCCGACTCTGCCAGGTCGCACAAGCCCCTGAGGTGGCTCGCCGCTGAGAGGTCCAGTTGTAGATGGTCCGTTCGGTCGCTGGGCTTATCCACAGAACGTTGTTCGGTCTCGCGCTTTGGCCGCTGTCGTGAACTCTGGACGTGACTTCAGGGAGGCCGGCATGCGATTGAAGCACCACACTCACCGCCATCCGAACACCTCACCCGCTCGCCTCGGCGGCACCGCGGACTGTCAGAGTCGAAGCCTAGAATTCGAACATGCATTCGAAGACGGCGAGCTTCAGGCGGCGGGGCCGAGCCGCCCTCGGGGACGCGCGGGCGCGGTCCCCCGCCCCGCCTCCGATCTTCCGCTCGCGGCTTCAGGGCGAACTGCTCGCCCGACTCCTGCTCGGCCCCGAGGGCGAGATCTCGATGCTGGACCTGGCCGTGATGCTCCGCAGCGATCTCGCGTCCGTCATGCGCGAGGTGGAGCGGCTGGCCCGAGCCGATGTCCTCACCTTGCGCCGCACCCTGGCCGGACGCATGGTGACACGCAACGCCGAGAGCCCCCTCTACGAGCCGCTGGCCAGGCTCCTGATGCTCACCTTCGGTCCCGCCGCCGTGGTGGCCGACGAGTTCGGCCGCCTGCCGGCGGTCCGCGAGCTCTACCTCTTCGGCCCCTGGGCGGAACGCTACGAAGGCGTCCCCGGCACCTCACCCGTGGACGTCGAAGTCCTGGTGATCGGCGAACTTCCGCCCGAAGCGGCCTTCGACACCGCCCAGGAGGCGGCAGCCCGCTTGGGGCTCCCGGTCCACGCGGTAGTCCGCTCCTTGGCCCAGTGGCGAGACGACACAGACCCCTTCCTCCGCGAGATCCGCAGGTCCAGCCTCATGCCCTGCGTCTGATGGCAGCTTTATCGCAGTGCTGTCCTGCTGCGGGCCTTGAGGGCCCTCCGTCGTCGGGCACTGCTTGCGATCGCCGGCATCGCTTCGGCTCGGCCAGGGGCTCGCTTCACGATCGGGTTCTTGCTTCGCTCGAATCTGCCTTCGGACGCGATCGCGGCCCTTCAGGTTGTTGCGGGGTTGCGGCGCCGACTGGGGTGGGTGCCAATGACCATGCTGCGGCCGCCGCGAAGGTTTGGTGTCCGGGCTGGCGATCAGCGTGTGCGATGCGCCGGCGCTGGGGCGGGGGCTACGGCGAGGGGAGTGGGGTGGCGAGCCAGGTTCCTATTGCTTCGTGGAGGGTCTTCTTGGTCTGGGCTGGGGCGAAGGAGGCGGTCACGGCGGCGTGGGCCAGGTCGGCCAGGTCGGCGTCGTCGTAGGCGAAGGTCGTGCGGACGTGGGCGTACTCGGTGGCGAGAGGGGTGTTGATCAGGGCGGGGATATCGGTGTTGAGGGTGACCAGCAGGCCGGCCTCGCGGAGGCGGGGGAGGGGGTGCGCGTCCAAGGACGGGACGAAGCCCAAGGCGACGTTGGAGGACGGGCAGACTTCCAGGGGGATTCCGCGTTCGCGCACCTCGGCGACCAGGTCGGGATCGTCCAGGATCCGGATGCCGTGGCCGAGGCGCTCGGTGCGGCCAGGTCCCAGCGCCTGCCGGATGCTGGCCGGGCCCTCGCCCTCGCCCGCATGGTGGACGACGTGGAGTCCGGCGTCGTGGGCGGCGGCGAAGACCTCGGTGAACGGGTCGCCGGAGTGGGCCTCGTCGCCGGCGAGGCCGACGGCGACCACGCGGTCATGGCGGCGGGCCAGGTCGAGGGTCCGCCAGGCGCGCTCGACGGAGCGGCGGCGGGAGTGGTCGAGGATCAGGCGGCACTCGATGCCGAAGGCCTCCTGGCCCGCGTCGAGGCCCTCCAGGACGGCCGCCAGGGGCATGCCGAGATCGTCGAGGCGCTCGCCATGGGCGGCGGCCGTGAACGAGACCTCGGCGTACCGGACGCCCTGAGCAGCCTCGTCCTCGCAGAACTCGTAGGCGATGCGGCGGAAGTCATCGGGTCGCCGCAGGCAGGCGCGGACCAGGTCGTTCTGCGCGAAGAAGGAGGCGAAGTCGCCGAACGCGCCGACGTCGTCGGGGACCTGCACGCCGTTGGCGGCACCGATCTCACGCAGGGTGCCGTGGCGCACGGTGCTCTCAAGGTGGACGTGCAGGTGGGCTTTGGGCAGGGTCAGCAGATCGCGCACTGGCGTACGGTACGAGCCCGAGGCCGGAGCTGACGAGCGAATATTCGTTGACCGGCCTCGGGGGATCGACCCATGATCGACCGGACGCGGAGTCCGCGGTGTGGCGCCGGGTCACCAGCTGAGGCGGAGGCGGTCGAACGGCGGCGCTCCGCTGGAAGAGGATTGAGGAGTTCCCGTATTGCTACGGATCCACCGGATGGAGGACGGGCAGCGCATCGAGGGCATCGCGCGCCCCGTCTTCATTCACAACTTCACGTACCACCTCACGAACCTTCTGGTGTTCGCGGACGGTGCCATCAGCTGCTGGGAGTGGGTCGACCTGGAGGGTCTCCGGGAGAAGCTCGAAGACGGCTGGGTGGTGACGGAGGTACCCGAGGGCGGTGAGATCAGCGCGTTCGAGCTGGGCCGGTGGAAGGCCGCCGATCCGAGGTTCGGCCTCACCCCGGAGATGCTGCTGGGGGAGGTGGCCGACGACATCGAGAAGTTGAACGACCGTCCGGATTCCACCGACCGCTGCCTGGCCGCGCTGGACCGGTACCTGGAGTCGCGGAACGAGGCCGACCGGCTGGCGCTGCGCGAGGCGTACCTGGAGATCCCCGCGCACAAGCGCCACTATGCGCTCGGTGACATGGACAACAAGGACCGGCCGCTGGTCTACCTGTGCACCGATATCGATGAGCGGCCCATCGGTGGCTGGTTCGACGATGACGTGGTCACCGAAGCCATGCGGGAATGGGCGCTGGAGTACTTCGCCCAAGAGGCTCGTGCTCGCGTTGAATACGCGTCGAAACGGTCGGCGGATGACCCGCAGGAGGCTCCGGGCGGAACCATTCATCTAGGCGGGCGCGTGTTTCCGCGAGGGTGGCCGGACGACCCGGGGATCGACGCCCTGCAGAACGACTACCCGGCCCCGATCGAGGTCGGCGGTGTCCTCTACCCATCGGTCACCCATGCCTACTGGGCCTTGTCCGCCGAGGATTCCCAGGTCCGGGAGCAGGTTCGCGCGGCCGAACGCCCCTACGACGCCCAGAAGATCGCGGAAGAGGCGTCCCGCGTCCAGGGATGGGCGCAGGCCAGGACGGCGGTGATGGCCGGACTCCTCCGCGCGAAATACGCGCAGCACCCAGAGTTGGCGAAGATCCTGCTCGGCACGGGCGACGCGCCGATCGGGTACGGCGGAGTCGAATCCGACCACTGGATCACTCGCGGAGATAAAGGCCGCAACTGGGTGGGCCGCCTTCTGGAACTCGTCCGTTCCGAAATCCGCGCCCGAGAATCCGGCCTCCCGCTTCCCTAGAGGGCCGGCGGATCAGAATCCTGCCGCCTGTTCTCCTGGGGGCGGCGGCTCAACCTGGGTTGGTCAGGCGGGGAGGGCGTAGCGGCCGTCTTCTAGGGGGTCGACCAGGCCGTCGGCGATGAGGGCGTCCAGGGCGCGTTCGCGTTGGACGGCGTCGGACCAGACGACGTCGAGGGCTGGTTTCTCGACGGGTTCCTCGGCGTCCCGCAGGACGGCCAGGAGGCGGCCCCGGCATTGCCGGTCGGTGCCGGCGTACGTCTGGCCCTTGCGCGGCGGTCCGTCGTAGGCGGGGCGGCCGTTCAGCTGCCACGTGCATCTGTCGATGACCGGGCAGTCGACGCAGCGGGGCGAGCGGGCCGTGCAGACCAGGGCGCCCAGTTCCATGACGGCGACGGCCCAGCGGGCGGCGGTCGGTGGGTCGAGTGGCAGGAGGCTCTCCGCGAGCTTGATCTCGGCCTTGGTCTGCGTCTTCGGCGGGTACTCGACGCCGGAGAGCAGCCGGGCCAGGACGCGGCGGACGTTGGTGTCGAGGACGGCGTGCCGCTGCCGGAACGCGAAGCTGGCGACGGCGGCGGCGGTGTAGGCGCCGATGCCGGGGAGCGCCAGCAGGTCCGCGTGCGAGGAGGGGACGTCGCCGCCGTGCCGTTCGGTGATCGCGCGGGCGGCCTCGTGGAGGCGCAGCGCGCGGCGCGGGTAGCCGAGCCGGCCCCACGCGCGGACGGCCTCGCCGGACGGTTCGGCGGCGAGCGCGGCGGGCGTCGGCCAGCGGGTCGTCCAGGTTTCCCATACGGGCAGGACACGGGAGACCGGGGTCTGCTGGAGCATGATCTCGCTGACGAGGACGCCCCAGGGGGTCGCGTCCGGTGCCCGCCACGGGAGGTCCCGCGCGTTCGCGTCGTACCAGTCGAGGATCGGTGCGGTGTAGGCGGAGTCGATGTTCATGGCGCGCCGCCATTGTGGCACGCGGCGGGTCGCCCGCTCTTCCTGGTTCGGTGAATGCATACTGCCCGCATGGGGTCGAATACTGAGCGTGACCAGGATGGTTCTGGACTCGACCGATATTGGCGGCGGCGCGTGTGGGCCCTGGCAGGCGTTCTCGGGGCCGTCGGCCTGCTGGCCTGGACGTGCCAGGGCGGCACCGGCGGCGCCGGGCAGGATGAGCCGGGTCGTGACGCGGGCGCGGCCGAGCGGACGAGCGCCCCGCCGCCGAGCGCGATGCCGACGGTCACCGTCACCACGACGACCACGCCCGCGCCGGAGCGCGCCGACGGCGGCCCCTGCGACCGGAGTGACCTCGTGGTCAACATGTCCGCCGTGAAGGACGTCTACGCGGGGTCCGAGCGGCCGGAGTTCCGGGTCACGGTCGTCAGCACCGGTGAAGGGTCATGCGCGTTCGACCCGGGGTCGCTGGACGTTCGCATCACCTCCGGCGCGGACCGGGTCTGGTCGTCGACCAAGTGCCGCAAGGGCGACGCGCCCAAGGCGACCCTCCGGCGCGGCATCCCCTACGTCGACGACGTCGTCTGGGACCGCCGGCGCGACTGCAAGGGCGCAGTCCGCGCCCGCCCCGGCACCTACGTGGCCGCGCTGAGGGGCGCGAAGGTCAAGAAGCAGGTCTTCAGCCTCCGCTGACTCCGCCCCACCCCGCCGACTGCATCGAGCCGCCCTCTGCGCCTAACCCCTCAGGCTGCGCCGTTCACAGTTGCGCTGTCCTCAAGGTGCGGCGTTAACAGGCTGGGCCTCAGGCTGTGCCGGTCTCAGGCGTTCTGGATGGGGCAGTGGCGGTGCTTCGGCGGTTCCCTCCCGGGGGAGCGAAGCACAGGTGAGGGAGGCTCGTGCGGGGTGTGCTGGGCTGTTCTTTGGAAGTCGTTCTTGCGTGGCGCGTTCGCGGCAGGGGCGTTTGCTGACGGCTTGGGGATCCCTAGAAGAGCACCCCGCAGGGGCCGAGCCTGTCTCGAGTCACGACCAAGGTCGGAGCAGCCGACACTCACCCTTGCCAGCCGATCCCAGACCAGTGGGCAGAAGACTCAAAGCCTGTCTCGAAGTGCCCTCGGCCACACGCGAACGCGTGACCTGCCCGGTGGAGCGAAGCCGGAGGCGAGCGGAACCGGGCGGATCGCGAAGCGATGCCGCGTTCGCCCAGGCCCGGTCACGTAGCGAGCCGCCAGGCGAGCGAAGTGGGCCGGGACTTTGAGATACAGCCGCCAGGCGAGCGAAGTGGGCCGGGACTGTGAGATACAGCCGGGACTGTGAAACAGGGGCGGCTGGGCTAGACGTAGCGTTCCAGGATGGAGGATTCGGCCAGGCGGGAGAGGCCCTCGCGGACGCTGCGGGCGCGGGACTCGCCTACGCCGCCCACGGCCTGGAGGTCGTCGATGCTGGCGGCGAGGAGTTTCTGCAGGCCGCCGAAGTGTTCGACGAGGCGTTCGACGACCATGCTCGGCAGGCGGGGGACCTTGGCGAGGAGCCGGAAGCCCTTGGGGCTGACGGGCAGGTCGAGGGCGTCGGGGCCGGCGAAGCCCATCACCTCGGCGACCGTGGACAGGTCGAGCAGCTCGTTGGCCGACAGGGTGTCCAGGGAGGACAGGATGGCGTCGACGCCGCGGGTGCGGGTGTCGTCGGACGGGTAGTCGCGGACGATCAGCTGCCGGTCGACGTCCACGCCGGAGACCAGCTCGTCGAGCTGGAGGGACAGCAGGCGGCCGTCGGTGCCGAGCTCGACGACGTAGCCCTCGATCTCGTCGGCGATGCGGCGCACCATCTCCAGGCGCTGGACGACGGCGCTGACGTCCCGGACGGTGACGAGGTCTTCGATCTCCAGGGCCGACAGCGTGCCGGACACCTCGTCGAGGCGCAGCTTGTAGCGTTCGAGCGTCGCGAGGGCCTGGTTGGCCTTGGAGAGGATGGCCGCCGAGTCCTCCAGGACGTAGCGGATGCCGTCGAGGTAGAGCGCGATGATGTGCATCGACTGGCTCACCGAGATGACCGGCAGGCCGGTCTGGCGGGCGACGCGCTCCGCGGTGCGGTGGCGGGTCCCCGACTCCTCGGTGGGGAGGGTGGAGTCCGGCACGAGGTGGACGGCGGCGCGGACGATGCGGGTGTGGCTGTCGTCGAGGACGATCGCGCCGTCCATCTTGGCGAGCTCGCGCAGCCGCGTGGCGGAGAACTCGACGTCGAGCTCGAAGCCGCCCGTGCACAGCTCGGCGACGGGCTTGTCGTAGCCGAGCACGATCAGGCCGCCGGTGTGCCCCCGCAGGATGCGCTCCAGTCCGTCCCGGATCTGGGTGCCGGGAGCCACCGCGGCCAGTGTGGCGCGGCGTCGTTCGTCATGACCCTTGTCGTGTGATGGCACCTGGCCCCCGGAGGTCGCTGGACGGGCGCCAGTTTACCGAGGCGGGCCGCGCGCTGGTTCCTCCCCAGGTCGCAAGCGTGCGTTGTGTGAAGTAATACTCTGGCGGGACGCCTGTCAGGGCGCGGTAAACGCGACCTGGAGCGCCTGCTGGAGGCTGTCGACCTCCATGACCTTCATGCCTTCGTAGCTGCTGAGCTGCGGATCCGCGCGCTTGAGGGGCCCGTCGGCCAGTTCGAGGGAGCCGCGCGGGATGACGGCGTACCTGAACCCGAGCCGCGCCGCCTCGGCCAGCCGCCGCTGGACTCCGGGCACGATGCGGACCTCCCCGGCGAGGCCCACCTCGCCGAGCGCGATGAGGCTGGTGGACAGCGCCTGCTCGACGGTGGAGCCCGCGACGGCGAGGCCGAGGGCCAGGTCGACGGAGGTCTCGGCGAGCCGGACGCCGCCGACGGTCGAGACGTACACGTCCTGCTCGTGCATGGAGATCTTGCAGCGCTGCGCGAGGACGGCGAGGACCATCGCGACGCGGGAGGTGTCGAGCCCGGAGGTGGCGCGCCGCGGCGCGGGGAGGTGGGACTTGGCGACGAGCGACTGCACCTCGGCGACGAGGGGGCGGCGCCCTTCGAGCGTGACGGTGACGCAGGTTCCGGGGACGGCCTCCTCGCGGCGGGTGAGGAACAGGCCGCTCGGGTCGGGCAGGCCGACGATGCCGACCTCGGACAGGTCGAAGCAGCCGAGCTCGTCGGTGGGGCCGTACCGGTTCTTCATCGCGCGGATCATGCGGAGCCGGGAGTGCCGGTCGCCCTCGAAGTACAGGACGACGTCGACCAGGTGCTCCAGCAGGCGCGGCCCGGCGATCGAGCCCTCCTTGGTGACGTGGCCGACCAGGACGACGGTCATGCCGCGCTCCTTGGCGACCCTGATCAGGTTGGCGGCGACCTCGCGGACCTGGGTGACGCCGCCGGGCGCGCCGTCGGCCTCGGACGTGCCGACCGTCTGGATGGAGTCGACGACGAGCAGCGCGGGGTCGACCGAGTCGATGTGGCCGAGGATGGCCGACAGCTCCGTCTCGGCCGCGAGGTACAGCCGGTCGGTGATCGCGCCGACGCGGTCGGCGCGCAGCCGGACCTGCTCGGCCGACTCCTCGCCCGTCACGTACAGGACGTTCTCGCCCGCCGCCGAGCCCGCGGAGCCCGCCGAGCCGCCGGACTCCGCGCCGCCGGACGTCGTCGAGGCCAGCGCGGCGACCTCCAGCAGCAGCGTCGACTTGCCGATGCCGGGCTCGCCCGCCAGCAGCAGGACGGCCCCGGGCACGATGCCGCCGCCGAGGACCCGGTCGAGCTCGTCCAGGCCGGTGGCGCGCGTCTGCGCGGACCGGACGTCGACCTGCCCGATCGGGCGGGCCGGCGAGCTGACCGGCCCGGCCGACACGACCCGGGCCGGGGTCGCGGACGCGGCCTCGGTGACCGTTCCCCATGTCTGGCACTCGCCGCAGCGCCCGACCCACTTGGAGGTCTGCCATCCGCACTCCGAGCACCGGTAGGCGGCCTTGGCCGTCTTCGCCTTCGCCATGCGCGGAAGCGTAGGGCCGGGCACCGACAGTATTCATCCCGCGCGCGGGCGCGGCGGGGGTCAGCTGTCCTTGCGGGCCCGTTCGATCAGGTCGCCGAGGTGGTCGGACACGATGCCCGGACGTTCGAGCATGGCCATGTGCCCGGCGCCGGGGACGACCTCCAGCCGTCCCGACGGCGCGCAAGAGGCGATCTTCAGGCTGTGCTCGACGGGGGTGAGCAGGTCGTTCTCCGCGCCGATGACCAGGGTGTCGGCGTCGCCGAGGGACGCGCACTCGCTGATCACCTCGGTGGTGACCATGGAGCGGAAGTAGTCGACGAAGGCGTCCATCCGGGTGTCGGCCATCATCTGCTCGGCGAAGGCGACGGCGGCGGGGCTGGCGTCCGGGCCGAAGGCGACCAGGTCCTCGACGAGGGCGGCGGCGTCGCGGCCGAGGTGGCGGACGCGCTCGACCACGCCCGAGCCGGCGCCGAGCGCGCCGAGGGCGGCGGGCATGAGGAGATGGGTGGTGCGGGCGATGAGCGCGGGCATGCCGAGCGTGATCTCGCCGAGGCCGCCGGACGAGGTGCACAGCAGCCCGGTCGCGAGGATCCTGCGTCCGACCAGATCGGGGTTCTCGTCGGCGTACCGCATGATCGTCATGCCGCCCATCGAGTGGCCGACCAGGACGACGGGCGTCTCGGCGGGGACGGTCGCCTCGATGACGGCGCCGAGGTCGCGGGCCAGGCGGGGGACGGCGTAGCCGTCGCGGGCGCCGCCGTCGGAGCGGCCGTGGCCGCGGTGGTCCCAGAAGACGAGGCGGCCGAGGCCGCGCAGGGCCTTGCGCTGGAAGTGCCAGGAGTCCTGCGTGAGCGTCCAGCCGTGGCAGAACACGACGGCGAGGTCGGTGCGGTCCTCGCCGTCGATCTCGGCGTAGAGGCGGGTGCCGTCGTCGGCGCGGACGGGATGGGGGCGGCCGCGCAGCGACCCGAACGGCTCGCCCGCGAACGGGTCGGGACGCAGTTGCAGGCGGCGCATGGCGCGGCGCTGGGCGACCAGCCCGGCGCCGGCGCCGGCCGCGCCGAGGGCGGTGGCGGCGAGGAGACCCCCGAGCGCTCTTCCGGCGGTGACTCGGCTCGTGGCGGCGGCGCGACCCATGGTGGGTTCCTCCCGAAAGGCCAACTGACTGGTAACTCAGGGGCAACGCCACCACAAATTCACGGCATAGTCCACCTCGAGGCCGGGGAGTTCGCGCAGGCAGGCGTCAGCGAGATCGCGGGGGAACTCGATCCGCAGGACGGCGGCCAGGTCCTCGCGGTTCCGGAACGCCCACCGGATCGTCAGCGGCTCCCGCCGGAAGCCGCGCCGCGTCCAGAACCGCTCGACGGCGGCGGGGTCGTATTTCGGCAGACTCCGCTGGAACCAGCGGCCGAACGTGGAGCGGGTGGCGTCGTTGTCGATGATGAGGATCGCGCCGCCGCGGCGGACGACCCGGTCCAGTTCGGCGAGGCCCGGCTCGCATCCGGGGCCGAAGAAGTAGGCCCACCGCGCGTGGGCGACGTCGACGGACGCGTCCGGGAGCGGCAGGGCCTGCGCGGCGCCCGTGCGCACGGTGACGTTGGGGAGGTCCCGCGTCCGGCGCGCGGCGGCCGCGGCGAGGCCGGCGTGCGGCTCCACGCCGATCACCCGGCGGGCGTCCCCGGCGAAGAACGGCAGGTGGAAGCCGGTGCCGCAGCCGACGTCGAGGACGTCGGCGCCGTCCCAGGGACGGACCGCGCGCATGGCGGCGGCCAGCACGCCGTCGGGGTCGACGGCGCGGTTCTCCAGCTCGTAGACCTGGGGGGAGTTCCAGATGTTGGGGCTGGGCACGGCGCCCCGCGCGATCTCGGCCACGCAGCAGAGGGTAGCCGCGCATCCGGCGGAACAAGCGAGATCACTCCCGGCGAGTGTCTCATCACGGCCGCCGCGGCATAGGCTCTCTTCTACGACACAGCCGAGCGATCATTCATGGCGAGGAAGCCTTGGCCCCGCAGCACAACGGCGCCCCTTCACCGGCGCTCCGCGTACCGGACGCGCCGATCACGCTGTCCACCGCGTCGGTGTACCCGGAGAAGGTCCCGAGCGCCTTCGAGATCGCCTCGCTGCTGGGCTACGACGGCATCGAGGTCATGGTCTCGACGGACGCCTCGTCCCAGGACCTGAACGTCCTGCGCCGGCTGTCGGACTACCACCAGGTCCCCATCAAGTCGATCCACGCGCCGTGCCTTCTGCTCACCCAGCGCGTCTGGGGGCGCGACCCCTGGGGCAAGCTGGTGCGCTCCAAGGAAGTCGCCGAGGAACTGGGCGCGGAGGTCGTCGTCGTGCACCCGCCGTTCCGCTGGCAGCGCGACTACGCGAAGGAGTTCGTCGAGGGCCTCGCCCGCATGCAGGACGAGACGGACGTGCTGTTCGCGGTGGAGAACATGTTCCCGCTGAAGGCGCGCGGCGCGGAGGCGGGCATGTACCTGCCCGACTGGAATCCCGTCGACCAGGACTACCCGTACGTGACCCTCGACCTGTCGCACACCGCCGTCTCGGGTTCGGACGCCATCGACATGGCGGGGAGCCTGGGCGACCGCCTGCGCCACGTCCACCTCGCCGACGGGGTCGGGATCACGAACAAGGACGAGCACCTCGTCCCAGGCCGGGGCAACCAGCCGTGCGGGACGATGCTGGAGAACCTCGCCGAGGGCGGGTTCAAGGGGCACATCGTCCTGGAGGTCAACACGCGGCGCGCGTCCAGCCGGATCGAGCGGATGGAGGATCTCGCCGAGGCCCTCGCGTTCGCGCGCCTGCACCTGGCCGCCGCCGCCCACACGTGGGAGGTCACCTCGGCCGGGGAGATCACCCGCCGGGGCGTGCGCCGGTGAGCGACCCGCGGGAGCGGGCGGGGGCCAGGACCCGCGGCCCGGGCCGCCGGCCCGGCCCGACCGAGACGCGCGAGAAGATCCTGGCCTCGGCGCGGGACCTGTTCGCCGAGAAGGGCTACGACGGCGCGTCGCTGCGCGCCATCGCCCGCGCCGCCGAGGTCGACCCCGCGCTGGTGCACCACTTCTTCGGCAACAAGGAGGGCGTGTTCGTCGAGGCGATGCGCTTTCCGGTGGATCCGTCCGTCCTGCTGCCGCGCATCATGGCGTTCCCCCGCGACCGCCTCGGGGAGGGGATGGTCCGCACCTTCCTCCAGGTGTGGGGGGACGAGGACCGCCGCGCCCCGATGCTCGCGATGCTCCGCTCGGCGATGACGAACGAGCGGGCGGCCGCGCTGCTGCGCGAGTTCGTCACGTCCGCGCTGTTCGGGCGGGCCTCGCAGGCGACGGAGGCGCCGCCGCTCGGCATCCAGGCGGCGGCCGGCCAGATGATCGGGCTGATGATCCTGCGCTACGTCCTGCGCGTCGAGCCCCTGGCCTCCGCCTCGGAGGACGAACTGATCGAGCTGGTGGCCCCCACCCTCCAGCGCTACCTGACCTCCTGAACCCCTCCCCTCCGCCGCCCCGCGGACCTTCCGCGGCCGCCCGCGCGGGGACCTTCGGCCTCTTGACCCGGGTCGCGCGGGCGCTTAAATTCAACACATGATGAGTTCCAGTCCGGCGGGTGCGGGCGGGTCCGCCGTGGAGGTGCGCGATCTGCGGGTCGAGCGCGGGGGGCGGGAGGTGCTGCACGGGCTCGCCTTCGACGTCCCGCGCGGCTCGATCGTGGGGCTGCTCGGCCCGAGCGGCTGCGGGAAGACGACCCTGATGCGGGCGCTCGTCGGCGTCCAGATCGTGCGGAGCGGCACCGTGACCGTGCTCGGCGAGCCCGCCGGGTCGCCCGGGCTGCGGCGCCGCGTCGGGTACGCGACGCAGAACCCCGCCGTGTACGCCGACCTGACCGTCGCCGAGAACCTGCGCTACTTCGCGTCCGTCCTCGGCGCGCGGCGCTCGGACGTCGCCCGCGTCATCGACGAGGTCGGCCTCGGCCGCAGCCGCGACCAGACGGCGGCGACGCTGTCGGGCGGGCAGCTCAGCCGCGCCAACCTCGCCGTGGCCCTGCTCGGCGAGCCCGAGCTCCTCGTCCTGGACGAGCCGACCGTGGGGCTCGACCCGGTGCTGCGGCAGGAGCTGTGGGAGCTGTTCCGCGAGCTGGCCGAGCGCGGCGCCACGCTGGTCGTGTCCAGCCACGTCATGGACGAGGCGGGGCGCACCGACCGGCTGCTGCTGATGCGCGAGGGCGACGTCCTCGCCGACGGCACGCCGGACGGCCTGCGCTCGCGCACCGGCGCCTCCGACCTCGAAGGGGCGTTCCTCCACCTGATCCACGAGAAGGCGGGGAGCCCGTCATGAGCGCCGCCGTCACGCTGGCCACGATGCGGCGCATCCTGGAAAGGGGGACGGAAATTGCGCGTATGCCCAGGTCAGAGCCAGGTGTGGCCGTCTGAGGAGGGGGCCGCGTCAACATCCTGTCACCTCGTTGTGTTTTCGCAGGTCAGAGCGTCGCTATTTGCCTGACTTGCCGTTGGTGTCGGGGGAGAAGGCGTCATCGATGGCTTTGCGGGTCCGGTCGTCTTCGGCCGGGTACAGGTGCCCGTAGGTGTCGCTGGTGATCTTGATTGAGGCGTGGCCCATGCGTTCCTGAATCGCGGTCAGGTGGGTTCCCGCCGCGATCAGGAGCGAGGCGTAGGTGTGCCGCAGCACATGGAAGGACACCGAGGATGCCAGCCGGACCGCGTCACGCGCCTTGTAGAAGGGCTTGCGCAGGCTGTCATGGTTGGCCGGACTCCCGTCGGGCCGGGTGAACACCAGTGCCGTCCGGTGCACCGTCGAGCCGTCCACGTCCCCGACCTGTTGGACCACGGGCGGGACCTCCTTGCGGTGCGCCCGGAGCGCGTCCACGACCATGGCGGGCAGGGGCACCACCCGCCGGGACTTGCGGGTCTTGACCGGCCCCAGGAGCCGTTCAGGCGTCATCTGACGGTCTACGGTGACCGTCCCGGCGTCCAGGTCCACCCGGTCCCAGGACAGGCCCGCGATCTCCGAGACGCGCAGGCCCGTGCCAGCGCCCACCAGCACGGCGGCGCGGTACCGGTCGGGCATCTTGGCTGCCACCGCGCGCACCTCGTCGGCAGTGAGCACATGCACCCTGCGATCGGGGATCTCCGGAAGGACGATCCCCACGCACGGAGAGTCGGCGATCTTGCGGTCGAGGCTGTGTGCCGCCCGGAAGATCGCTACGAGGGTCCTGTAGACGTGGCGCACGGTGACCGGCGACAGTCCCAGTCCGCCGCTCCCCAGCCCGTTGACGAACCGCTGAACGTCTTCCCGCGTGACCGACCGGAGCTGACGGCCGCCCAGTGCGGGAGCGATGTAGAGCCGTGCGTGGCTCTCGTATGCGGTGTAGGTACCGGCACGCTTGACCCGTGCGCCTTCCAGCCACCCATCGGTATATGCCTTGACCGAGATGCGCCCGGCTTTGGGGTCGATAGCGAATCCTTCGTCACGCTGCCGCCGGACCTTGTTGCGGAAGCGCTCCGCCGCTTTGTACGTCGTGAAGGTTTCGCTGGTCTGCTTTCCGTTCGCGTCCCGGTATGGCACCTTGAACGAGTAGACGTCTTTCCCCGCCGATTTGGAGGCCCGAGCGTTCCGCACCCTGCGGATACCGTCCCGCATTTCGCCGTCCCGCCATTCGCGACCCATGGTCACCAGCCCTTTCGTTGACTACTGAGAACAGTTTATCTGTGTTGACGCAATGAAAGTGGCGCTCGCAAGACCAGTATCGGCCCTTTGTTTTTGCGAATTAAGCTTGACGGCCAGGTGGCGGCGCTCCCGCCATTCCGTCCCCCGACCACCCGCCCCAAAGAATGAGCCGCATTCGCGGCGCTGAATTCATTTATGCGGCTCGGCCGGCGTCGGCCTGGGCGATGTGTCGCAAGTCGCCCAGGCCGATCGGCTATTCATCTGCTTTCTGCTTTTCCAGTGCCCGCGCACCACCGGCAGTCTTCACGCCGAGGCTCAGCGGCCTTGTCCGGGTCGAGGGCCCGCAGCGTCAGGCACCGCGCAGGGCTGATCAGCTTCCAGCCGCGCCCGCCGCAGGAAGGGCAAGGGGTTTCGTCGTCCGCCTCCTCCATGCGCCCTCTCCCGCCTATTTGTCGGCAGTCACGTTGCGGAGGGCGGTCCGTACCTCGGCAGGATCGAAGCGCACTTGCTGCCCGATCTTGTAGTACGGGAACAGGTCGCGGTAATTGTCGTACACCCACGACTTCGGTTTGCGGAGGAAATGCGCCAGTTCGCTAATGGTCCACAGTGCGTCGTCCGGATTCATGACGCCTCCGAATCGTCGTGCTTCGCGGTCTCTGCGGAGGAAGGGCCGGTTTCCTTTTCTGCGCGTTCGGCGGCGATTCTCCGGGCGGCCTGGACGCGTTGGCTGATGTGGTCGGCCAGGAGTTGCTCGGCTTCGCTGAAGCCCTGACCGGCGAACCGCCAATGGCCGATCACTTCTGTGGTTTCGGGTGAGGGGAGCCCTTGCCGTTCCCGCGCATCAGCGGTCCGGTGATCGGCGCGGGTTTGGCGGAGCGCGCCGAGGGTGGTGGAGTAGCGGCGGGACTTGGTGGCGAAATGGCCACGGAATCCGAGCATGTGCGCCCAGGGCCTCAACCGCAGGTCCGCCAGTTCCGGCAGGCCGCCCAGGTCCCAGCAGGTTCGGATCATGCGGCGGGCGTGGTCGGAGACCGGGAGCCGGTCCAGGTCCACCCCCCAGGCGGTGCCGAGCCCGCCGCACCGCTTGCACACCCCGACCCCGCCGTAGCCGTCCACGCGCCCCGCACCCTTGCAGCGCGGGCAGGTGAGCCGCCGGTCGACCGTTCCCGACACCTCCGCGCCCTTGGTGGAGTACTTGGCGATGTAGCCCGCCACCGCCTGATCCGACAGCCCGCCGCCGTCCCCGGACACCAGGATCGGCCGCACGTCGAGCTGTGTCCCCCACCGCAGGATCCGGTCACCCTGTCCAGGGTCCAGCGACCGCACCTGGACCCGTCCGGCCGCTTCCGGAACCGCGTCGGTGAGCAGGTCCGCCGTGGCCCAGGACGGCGGGGGGTCGTCGTAGCCGCCGGGACCGTCCAGCCGGATCACCGCGTGGAAGTGCACCAGCCCGCGCCGCTGGTACTCGGCGACCTTGGCGAACGACACCCGAACCTGCGCCTCGAACCGCCGACGCGACATCCCCGCCCGCCGCGCCATCTGCCGCCGCAGCTCCAGCGAGAACCGGTGCCACAACTGCCCGGCGTGTGCCTGCCACAGCACCGCCCCGGCGTAGTCGTAGCAGTCACCGCACAGCGGGGACCCCAGCACCGCATCCTCGGGGGTGTGCGGGACCCCGCAGCCGTCCGGCACCCCGTGCTCGCACCGCACCGGGCGGCGGCGGGGATGGCACGCCACCGGCCTGCCGCCACGCTCCCGCAACGTGTGCACCGCCCCGAACGAGGGCGCGGTCAACGTGGCGAACACGCGCGGATGCTCCCGCACCGTCTCCGCCAGGCCCTTGCCGCCCGCCAGGCCCGCCCGGATCAGGTGGAACACATCCCGCCGGTAGGTCTCCGAACAGGCCGGGCACACCGACGCCCGCCGGTTCCCGCACGCCACCAGCAGATACCCCGTCGCCTCGTCCGCCGTCCGGTAGACGTGCACGACCTCCCCGGTGCCCCGGTCGATCACCTCCGACTCGCCCACCAGCCGAACCGGAGCACTGCACCCGCCCGTCCCCGCGACCTGCTGAGTCCACCGCTCATACCCCGGTGCCGACACCACCTCCGCCACCGCCCGCAACCACTGCGGTACCGCCGCATCCGGCGACGCACCCCCCGCCGTCTCTCCTCCCTGCTTGGATCCTTCGCCGCTCTGCTCGCTGGTCATCCCGCCACTCCTTCGCGAACCTCGCCACTTGTACTACAGGTTGCCCGACATGGACGGTTATATGCAACCTGTAGTACAAGTAGTGCGACGGAAGACGAGCGGAGGCGGTTCCCCATGCAGGCAAACGACGACACCACCCAGGCACCAACCGGCGACCCGCAGTGGCGCGTCATCGCCTCCGACCTGCGCGTCGCCATCCTGGACGGCCGTTACCTCCCTGGTGCCGCCCTGCCCAGCGAACCCGACCTCGCGCGCCACTACGGGGTATCCCGGCCGACCGTGCGCAAGGCCATCGAAAGCCTGGTGTCCGAGGGCCTCGTCTACGTCCTGCGCGGACGCGGATCGTTCGTCCGTCCCGCACCCGCACGCCAGGTCATCATGATTGGCGACACCGATCGGCCCGACCTGGCCGCGCCCGCCTACCACCCCGACGTTCGCGCGTTCGGCTGGCGGCTCGCTCGACGCGACTGGGCCGACGAGCCATTCGACAGCCAGCGACTCGCCGCCGACCGGCAACTGGCCAGACGGTTCGCCCCGTTGCAAGCGGGACACCCGTTCATCCACCGCCACAGCGCTTGGCGCTTCTCCTTCGGTGGACGCGTCGAGATCAACTCCTACGCCGACGCCGACCTGATCCCTGACTGGGACGACCCCAAGCGATCCGCCCAGTACCGCAAGCGCGCCGCGTTCTTCTACCAGACCATCCAGCGCCAGCACGGCCCAGTCCAATGGGCCACCACCACCGCCGCCCGCCTTGCCTACGAGGACGAGCGGGCCGCCCTGAGCATGGACTACGCGGACGCGATCTTGATCATCACCCGGGCCATGCTGACCCAGCACGGCCAGATCCTGGAGATCACCGAAGTAAAGGTGCCCGCATCACACTTCGAGGTCGCCCCCATGTCCGAGGTCACCGACCAACGAACCATCTTCGAAGACCCCGAGGAGTCCGCCATGCTCGGCATCGCGTTCGTGATGTAGCGGGCTCAAAGTTTCTTTACTAGTTCAAGGGCCCGCGCAAGCGCGGGCCGAGCGCGGGGCCGGGCCCGCCCACCGCAGGCCGGGGGCCGATGGACGGCCCGCACGCGCTTTGCGCGTGCGGCCTTGGGGGCCGTTCGCAGCGCGGCGGCCGCCCACAGCCCCCGACAACGCCGTGGACGGCCCGCACGCACCGCACCGCGCGGGGCCAGGCACAGACCGCAACACGGCCCGCAGCGCACGCTACTTCCAGCCGCGCCCGCCCTGACGCCGCCGCAGCTTCCCCGCCGGGTCGGCTCAGATGTCGACCGTGAGCGATATCCGCTTGTGGTCGGAGTCAGGCCGCTGAGGGTCGCGGAAGTCGTGGACGCGGTAGGAGCCCGCCACATAAGCGGCGGCCAGAGGCTCGTTGAGAAGGATCGCGTCGATCGGCAGGCACTGGCGTCCGTTGGGCCGCTCGACCTGCGTCGGGGTGTAGTCCCCCGCCAGCTCCGCCGAATGGCTGAACCCCAGGCCGCCCTCCCGCTTCCGGGTCGAGGGGTTCCACCAGCCGCACAACGCGTCCAGCGCCCGCGTGTCATACACGTGCGGCCCCGCCAGCAACGGCCCACCCTTCCACTCAACGCGGTAGTTGACCTGGCGCGGGTTGTGCACACCCGGCGTGTTCATGTCGGCCGGTTCGAAGTGGGGGCCGCTGGGGACGGTGTTCCAATCGCCCAGCAGCGCGCACGGAATGCCCGGAGCCGAGAACCGGTCGAACCGGCGCGCGTCGGCCAGCCGGTCATCCCCGCTGTAGATGTCGCCGTGCCAGGCCACCAGCCGCACCGGGTCACGACGGCCCGGCAGGGTGAACACCATCAGGTTGCGGTTGCGGGAGGCGAAGTCCGGCAGCCGATGACCGAAGAACCGGCGCACCACCACCTTGCCCGGATCGACGTAGATCACCGGCGCGAACATCCCGCCCTCACGCGGAAGCGAACACGGATACGGCACGTAGGCCGGGCCGCCCGCCTCACGCAGCGCCGCCGCCGCCTCGTGCGCGCCCTCCATCCCGTTCAGCTCGTACCGGTCGCCCTCACCCACCACCAGCACATCAGGCCAGTCCCCGTCATGCAGCATCCCGGTCACCCGGCCGAAGTCGAACAGGCCGCCGTCACCGGAGTACCCCGAATACCCCGCCTCGGCCCTACCGCCGTGCTCGACATTCACATAGCTCATCCGAAGCTCCGTCATCGCGCCGTCTCTTCCTTCCCGGCCACCGCCCACAGCGACCCCTCACCAACACCGACACCACAACAAGACCCCGCGACCGTTCAGGCCCGAGCCGGGCAGCGGCCCCCGCACCGACACCAACTCAGACGGAAGGTGCCCAGGGACGGGCCTGCGCCGGCCGAACTCCCTCACGGTCGCCCCTACGGGGTGGCCTTCGGCCATATCCGCCGGCCCACCCCCTCACGCAGGACGCGAAAGGGGGCCGCGGCCCTTCACCCTCGCGGCCCCCGAAACGTGACGCCTACACCTCGCCGCGCGCGATCCGCAGCACCTCACCCCGGCCCATCCCCAGCAGATGACGCGCCACCATCAGCCCCTCCTGGCCGTAGTGCAGATGCACCAACGCATCGTCCATCACCTCAAGCGAGGAACCCTCGCGCCGCTCGTTCAACTCCCGGTCCCGGATCGCCCCGGCACGCGCCGTCACCGACCCGACGACCGCCCACACCAGATCCAGCACATCCACGGTGGCCTGCACCGCATCGCCCACCCCCGGCAGCGACAAGCCGTCCCCATCACGGCCGACCACCTCCCACGCCGCTTGCGCCTGCCGGTACAGCGCCTCAAGCGCCGTCTCCACCGTGTCCGGCCCGACCGTGTCCGGCCCACTCACCGCCCGCCCCCGAACTTCAGCGGCACCCAAGGCCCCTCCTGCACGGAGATCTGCGCCATCAACCGCGCGTCCACTGTCGCGACCGCCCCCGGCCGGTCCTTGCACCACCCCACCCACCGCGCCTCCCGGTCACTGGCGTCCACATACGACCAGCCCAGGCACGTAGCCAGCACCGTCACCGGCAGACCCGCATCACCCGCACGGCTGTGCACCCACAACACCGGACACCGCACCGGCAGCGGACGCACCGGCAACCGATACAGCCGCTCACACCCCCACCCCGACCGCACCAGCGACACCGCCAAAAGGTCCAGATACCGCACCCGCACCCCAACCCCCGCCAGATCACGCCCCCGCAGCACACCCCGCTCCACCCGGTCCACCGCACCCGACAGCACCCCACCGACACGGCCGTACACCTCTTCAGCCCGCCTCACGGCCCCCACGCCCTTCACGCCTCCCGCACTCATCGCCCCAGCCCGTCCCGCCGTCCCTCGCAGCCCCGGCATCTCCTCCGCAGCGCTCCCTGTCAATCCGTCCGGCACCGCGCCCACACCCACTTCCCGTTCGGACTGGTCGGGTTAGCGCCGAACGCCGTTGCCAGCGCCTCCACCATCACCAGGCCCCGACCGCTCAACCCCTCCGGATCCACCCGGCGCACCGGCATCGCATCCGAGGAATCCCACACCGCCAGCAGCACCCCGCCGCGCTCCCTCGTGAACCGCACCCGCACCGTGCCGTCCTGCGGCCCGTGCACCACCGCGTTGGTCACCAGCTCACTGGCGATCACACCCATGTCGTTGCGCCACCCCGACAGCCCCCACCCCTCCAGCCGCAGACCCACCAGCATCCGCACCTGAGCAGGAGCCGTCAGCGACGCCAAGCACTCCATCGTCAACAGCCCACTCGCAGTCCCAGGCTCCTGCACCGCGTAACCGCCCATCACGACCACCGCCCAGCCGACTTCAGCACCTTCACCACGCAGATGCGTCCGTCCGTGTAAGCGTCCACTCGGATCTCGTCGGTTACCGCGTGGCGGATGGCGTTGGTGACCAGCTCAGAAGTGACTACGCGCCCGTGGTAGGCGTTAACGGGCCAGTTCGTTGTGATCTCCGCGATGTGGTCTCGCGCCGTTTTGATCTTCTTGACATCGGGCTTGAACGCGATCATCTCAACCGCTCCTCGCGTGCTGCTGATTGGTACCAAGGGTCGCGTTCTGATGGGTGCTGCGCTAGGTTCCTGCACAGGTGGCAACACGCGGAGGAGTCGTTACCATGAGCAGTCGTCTTGATCCGGACCGTTCGCTCTGGCACTTCATCGCCGTTGAGGTGCGCAGACAGCGCGAGCTTCATGGGCTATCAGGTAACAGGCTGGCGGCTGTACTTGGCTGCGATCGTTCCACTGTTTCCAGGATCGAGAACGGGCTTCGTCGGCTCTCGACCGACTACGCGTCCAGGCTTGATGACTTGTGGGGTACTTCCAACCTGTTCACGAGACTCGTTCGCTTCGCGAGCGCCAGTGACGATGGCGACTGGTTCACTGGCCTTACCGATCACGAGGCGCGGGCAACGCGCCATCGAATGTGGGAGGCGCTCCTCATACCCGGTCTTCTTCAGACTCCGGAGTACGCCCGAGCTGTGCTTGCATCCGGCCTCCTCGATGGAGTCGATGAGGCGCTAGAAAAACGAATGGCCAGGCAGACAGCCGTCTACAGCAGGCCAAAGCCCCCGCTCCTCTCCGTCATACTTAATTGGGTTGTGCTGGAGCAGATGGTTGGAGACCCTGCGACCATGCATGCGCAACTCGCCCACCTGCTGGAAGTAGGGGAGCTTCCCCACGTCAGCATCCGCGTGCTGGATCGGAGCGCCGGAGCACACATCGGGCTCAACGGCTCATTCACCTTGCTCACCGTCGATGACCAAGACATCGCCTTCGCAGACGCGCCCGAGCGAGGCCGTCTTATGATCGACCCAGCGGACGTCCAGACCTTTGCCGCGATGTACGACCGAATCAGCGACGTAGCATCCCCCGTCGGACCCTCGCGAACGTTGATCGAAAGCATCAAGGAGACCTACAAATGACCACATGGCGGAAGTCCAGTCGGAGCAACACGACCGGAGGGCAGTGCGTAGAGGTTGCCGACCTTGCTGGAAACGTTGGCCTCCGAGACAGCAAGGCACCCAACGCCGGTCATCTCACACTCTCGCCCAAGACCTTCGCCGAACTCGTTGCCAGGATGAAGCGCGACGAACTTGCCCTCTGAACCCTTCGATGCAGCCCCGACCGATCTGGTCGGGGCTTCGTTGCGCAGGGGTTCGGTACGGCTGAGCGTGCGTACGGGCGGCCGGATGCGGCCTTGACCGGGGACCCCTCCGACGGGCCGCCCCGGCCTGATGTGGGCAGCCCCAAGGGCAGCCCGAAGCCCCGCGAGGCTAGCAGCCCGCCGCCCCGGTCAAGGCCGCATCCGTCCACCCACACCGTTGCGGCCCGTGCCTGCTGCGGTCCAAGCGATAGCGCCGTGACCAGCGCAGAAGCACCGCCCAAGGCGTCATCGCCGCGTCAACACCACGTCATCCGGAGGGGTCGCAACGGCCCCGAACGGACCGGAACGGACACCAACCCCGGTGGACGCCCCACCCCGGAAAAGCGGGGTTGACCTGGGCAGACGCCACCAGACCGGAAGCATCCGGAACGGGCAGGAACACCCAGGCCAACCCCGTCCAGGAAGCGGCGCATCCTGGCGCAGCTGAAGCACGACCACCGCACGCTCGCGCTGCTGATCGGCGTGCCGACGCTGCTGATGGTCCTGCTGCGGTACGTGTTCGACCAGCCGGCGGCCTTCGACCGGATCGGGCCCATGCTGCTCGGCCTGTTCCCGTTCGTCGTCATGTTCGTGGTGGCCAGCGTCGCCACCCTCCGCGAGCGCACCGGCGGCACCCTCGAACGGCTGATGACGATGCCGCTCGGCAAGCTCGACCTGCTGCTCGGCTACGCCCTGGCCTTCGGGCTGCTGGCGCTCGTCCAGGTCGCCGTCGTGCTGGCCGTCTCGCTGACGTGGCTCGACCTCGACCTGAGCGGCTCGCTGGCGTCCCTGGTGCTGGTCTCGCTGCTGGACGCGCTGCTCGGCATGGCACTCGGACTGTTCGCCAGCGCGTTCGCGCGGACCGAGTTCCAGGCCGTCCAGTTCATGCCCGCGTTCGTCCTGCCGCAGCTGCTGCTCTGCGGCCTGATCATCCCGCGCGAGGACATGGCGTCCTGGCTCCAGGCGATCGCGGCCGTCCTGCCGCTGTCCTACGCGGTCGAGGGCATGCAGGAGATCAGCGCCAGTCCCGGCTTCACCGGCACCCTGGTCCTGGACGTCTCCGTGATCGCCGCCTTCGTGGTCGTCGCGCTCCTGCTGGGCGCGGTGACGCTCCGCCGCCGGAGCGGGTGACGGACCCGCGAAGGGGGGTCCGGGTTTACCCGGACGGGCGGTTGCGCCGCAACCGGACAGGTAGGCCGAAGTCGGCCATCCCTGCCCGGTTCGGCTGGTAGCTTCGCGCCATGACCTCCCCTGATCTTCACGGCTCGCAGGTGCCGCCGAGGCGCGACGAGGGGGCGCCCGCGCCCGCGGGGCCCGAGGCCCCGGGCGGGCCGGGGGGCGACGCCGACGCCGACGCCGCGTTCTGGGGCGGCGGCTCGGACGGCGGCGGCGAGACGCGGCGCAAGCGGCGGTGGCCCCGCGTCCTGATCGCCGTGGGGGTCTTCGTCGCGCTGGTCGTGGCCGGCCTCGGCGGGCTGGCCTGGCAGCGGCAGTCGTCCTACAACGGCAACATCGACCGGATCAAGGGCGTCATGCCGGAGGACTCCCAGAAGCGTCCGGGCGCGAACGTCGAGGGGACGGAGAACTGGCTGCTGGTCGGCTCGGACTCGCGGGCCGACGCGACGACCGGCGAGGGCAACCAGGTCTGGAAGCCGGGGCAGCAGCGCACCGACACGATCATGCTGCTGCACCTGCCGGCGGACCGGAAGAAGGCCTACATCGTCTCGTTCCCGCGCGACTCGTGGGTGGAGATCCCCGGCTACGGGCCGCAGAAGATCAACGCGGCGTTCTCGTTCGGCGGGCCGAAGCTGCTGATCGAGACGATGGAGAGCCTCACCGGCATCCGCATCGACCACTACGGCGCGATCGACTTCGAGGGCTTCAAGTCGATGACGGACGCGCTCGGCGGCGTCACCGTCAACATCAAGCAGGGCGTGTACGACCCGGCGCGCAAGAAGCGCTGGGAGGCGGGACGGCAGAAGCTGAACGGCGAGGACGCGCTGCTGTTCGTCCGGCAGCGCTACAACCTGCCGAACGGCGACTTCGACCGGATCAAGCGGCAGCAGGCGTTCCTCGGGGCGCTCGCCAAGCAGGCCGCCGACCGGGGCACGCTCACCAACCCGCTCAAGCTCGACCGGTTCCTGTCGGCGCTCACCAAGTCGATCAGCGTGGACGAGGGGGTGTCGGCGGGCGACCTGCGCTCGCTGGCGCTCAGCATGCGCAGCGTCCGCGCGTCGGACGTGATGTTCATGACGCTGCCGCACAAGGGCACCGGCATGCGCAAGAGGCAGAGCGTCGTGTTCCTGGACGGGACGAAGGCGAAAGCCCTCTTCGAGGCGGTCAAGACCGCGCGGATGAAGGAGTACGTCCAGCAGTACGGCGCTGGGAACAGCCTCGGCACCGTGTCGTGAGCGCCGGGCCCCGGGCGGCATAACCTGGGACGGTAGGCGGGACCCGGTACGCACGGGGAACGAGGGGTTCGCACAGTGCTTCGTCAGGCGTTGCTGGTCGCGTCGCGCAGCGGCGGCGCGCGCAGGGTGATGGAGACCGCGCCGTTCACCGGCGACGTGGTCCGGCGCTTCGTCGCCGGTGAGACGATCGACGACGCCCTGCGCGTCACCGGCGGGCTGACCGGCGAGGGCCTGCTCGTCAGCCTGGACGTCCTGGGCGAGGACACCCACGACGAGGCCCGCGCCGAGGCGAACGTCGCCCACTACGTCGAGCTTCTGGGACGACTGGGCGCCGGTGGGCTCGGGAGACGCGCCGAGGTGTCGCTCAAGCTGTCCGCCATCGGGCAGACCTTCGACGAAGGCCTCGCCTTGGAGAACGCACGACGGGTGTGCGCCGCCGCCCGCTCGGCCAGCACGACGGTCACCTTCGACATGGAAGAGCACACCACCGTCGACTCGACGCTGGGAATCGTCCACGAACTGCGGCGGGACTACCCGGACGTGGGCGCGGTCGTCCAGGCGTATCTGCGTCGTGCAGAGGAGCACTGCGCGGAACTGGCCTACGAGGGGTCGCGGGTGAGGTTGTGCAAGGGCGCCTATGCGGCGCCCGCGGCGGTCGCCTTCACCGACAAGGAGGAGGTCGACCGGTCGTACGTGCGGTGCATGAAGGTCCTGATGGCAGGCAAGGGCTATCCGATGCTCGCCACGCATGACCCTCGGCTCATCGAGATAGCAGGCGCCTTGTCGGTGCTGAACGAGCGTGACGACGACACCTTCGAGTACCAGATGCTCTACGGGATCCGCCCGCAGGAGCAGCGCCGCCTCGCCGCGGAGGGCGCGCAGGTCCGCGTCTACGTCGCCTACGGCCGCGAGTGGTACCAGTACTTCATGCGGCGGCTCGCCGAGCGGCCCGCCAACCTGCGCTTCTTCATGCGCTCCCTCGTCGGGCGGTCCTAGGGCGCCCCGGGGGCGGCCCGAGGGGCGGTCGCCGTGCGGTGCGGCGATAGGCTGGACGGGTCGTTGGAACCCCACGTCAAGGTATGTCGATGATCGCGATTCTGGGTGCCGGGAAGATGGGCGAGGCGCTGCTGTCCGGAGTGCTCCGGGCCGGCCGCCGCCCGTCCGAGCTGATCGCCACCGCGCGCCGGGAGGAGCGGGGCGCGCTGCTGCGGGAGCGCTACGGCGTCGAGATCGTGCCGAACGCGGAGGCCGCCGCGACCGCCGAGACGCTGGTCCTCGCGGTGAAGCCGCAGGACATGGGGGCCCTGCTGGACGAGGTCGGCCCGCACGTGCCGCCCGGCCGGCTGGTGATCTCGATGGCGGCGGGCATCACGACCGGGTTCGTCGAGGCGCGGTTGCCCGAGGGAGTCCCCGTCGTCCGCGTCATGTCGAACACGCCCGTCCATGTGGACGAGGCGATGAGCGTCATCTCGCCCGGGTCGCACGCGGGCGAGGAGCACCTGAAGCTGGCCGAGGAGCTGCTGTCGCCGGTCGGCAAGGTGCTGCGCATCCCCGAGTCGCTGCAGGACGGCGCCACGGCCCTGTCCGGCAGCGGGCCGGCGTACTTCTACTACCTCGTCGAGGCGATGGTGGACGCGGGCATCCTGCTCGGCATGCCGCGCGCCGCCGCGCTGGAGATGGTGATCCAGTCGGCGGTCGGCGCGGCCGTCATGCTCCGCGACTCCGGCGAGCACCCGGTGCTGCTGCGCGAGGCGGTGACGTCCCCGGGCGGGACGACGATCTCGGCGATCCGCGAGCTGGAGCGGCACGGCGTCCGGGCCGCCGTCCTGGAGGCCATCGAGGCGGCCCGCAACCGGGGGCGCGAGCTCGCGAGCGGCTGACCCGGGACGGCTGCGGAAGTTCGGCTTTGAACATTGAGCCGCGCGGGGGCCGCGTCCGTGTAGTGGGTATGGGACTCATACTCCGCCTGATCGTCGCCGCCGGGCTCGCGGCGGACGCCGTCGTGCACTGGACGTTCGCGCCCGACATGGCCTTCGTGCAGGGCGGCTCCATCGACGGAGACCTGCTGTTCCGCGTCCAGGCCGCGGTCGCCGGGGTGGTCGCCGTGATCATCCTGACCTACGCGACCCGCTGGGCGTACGCGCTGGCCTTCCTCGTCGCGGCCAGCGCGGCGGGCGCGCTCGTGCTCTACTACTACGTCGACGTGGGCGCGCTCGGCCCGCTGCCGGACATGCACGAGCCCGTCTGGTACCTGGAGAAGACGATCAGCCTGGCCGGCGAGGGCGGCGCCGCGCTGGCCGCGCTGGTCGGCGTCTTCGCCGCGGGTCGGGGCCGCCGCGCCGGCGACGAGCTCCCCGAACCCGAGCCCGCCGGCCGCTTCTGACCCGGAGGCGGTGCGATCCGGCCGCTGCCGGCGGTCGTCTGACGGTCCCCCCAGGACGCGGGAAGCGAATAGCCTGCGGTGACGCCGCGCGATGCGGACCGAGCGTGACGAGGCCCCTGCGAGGCGTAGGAAAGATCACGATTTCGGCGGCATGGCCGGGCCTGCCCCGGATACCATCGAATTGATCTTGGAACCCTGGGGGCCCGGATGGAAGAGCGGCGCAAACGCCCCACCGAGGTGCCGTTTCCGGCGTCCGCCCTCCACAAGGCGCTGCTCAGGGCGCGCGTCCCGCGCTTCATGGCCGACCACGCAGCCGCCCTGCTGGCCGGAATCCTGGCGAACCGCCCGGATCGCCGGGACCGCCAGGACTAGGGCCTGTCTCGAAGTGGCCCCGGCGATGCGCGCGAACGCGTGACCTGCCCGGTGGAGCGAAGCCGGAGGCGAGCGAAACCGGGCAGATCGCGAAGCGATGCCGCGTTCGCCCCAGGCCTGGTCACGCAGCGAGCCGCCAGGCGAGCGAAGTGGGCCGGGACTTGGAAACACAGCCGCCAGGCGAGCGAAGTGGGCCGGGACTGCGAAACTTAGGCCGCCTTGGAGCGCTTCCTCGCCCTGGGGTGCTTGCCCTTCCCGCCCGTGACGGTGCGGACGAAGTGGGCGGCTTCGCGCATGGCCGCGCTCGCCTCCGGGAGCACGCGGTTCAGGATCTGGAAGACGTGCATCTGCCCCTTCCAGATCTGCAGGTCGCAGTGGGCGCCGGCGCGGAGCAGGGCCTCGGCGAACGCCTCCGCCTCGGTGCGCAGCACCTCGGCGCCGCCCACCTGGATGAGGACGGGCGGCATGTCGTTCCAGGCGCACGTGAGCAGGGCCAGCCGCGGGTCCTCGAACCCGGTCGGCCCCACGACGAGGCGGGCGACCCGGCGCGCGGACGACGCGCTGATGTAGGGGTCGCGGGCGCGGCTCTGCGCGCCCATCGACAGTTCGCAGGTCAGGTCGACCCACGGGGAGAACAGCATGAGCCCGGCCGGGCCCGGCAGGCCCTGGCGGCACAGCTCGCCGGTCAGCGCGGCGGACAGGTGCCCGCCCGCCGAGTCGCCCGCCAGCACGATGCCGGAGGCGGGCACGCCGCGCGCGAGCAGCCAGCGGTAGGCGGCGACGGCGTCCTCCAGCGGCGCCGGGAACGGGTGCTCGGGCGCGAGCCGGTACCGCGGGGCGAGGACCGGCAGGCCCGTGTCGAGCGCGAGCCGCGAGGTGATGGGGCGGTGGGTGCGCGGCGAGCAGACGACGTAGCCGCCGCCGTGCAGGTAGAGGACGGCGCCGGAGGCGTGCTCGGAGGCGTGCTCGGGGGCGTGCTCGGGGGCGGCGTCGCGCGGAACGATCCACTCGCCCCGGACCGGCCGGCCGCCGTCGTCCTCGGGCGCCGGGTCGTTCAGCGACTCGACCCGCACGTGGGGGCTGTGCCGCAGCAGCAGGGACGCGGCGTCCACCGTCGAGCGCGCGGTGCGGATGCTGGTCGCGTGACCGGGAAGGTAGTGCAGGAAAGGACGAACGCCCAGACGGAGCGCGTTGCTGATCGCGCGGCTGCGAACGCTGGGGCCGTCGTCCATTTGCACCCCCCGGAGGAGATATCTGCCTGCTGGAGGTATGCCCGTTTCCGGCATGTAACTCACGTCACAGATATGTTGCGGGCGGCGGCCTCAAGGGGCGGTGCGCCGCGTCCGTGCCGCGTTCACGGGCACGGGAGCTGTGGGCCGGGTCACAGGGCCTGCGCGATACCGTGAGGTCATGAGCAGTCCCGATTCGTCCCAGTCCGCCGGTCCCGAGAGCTGCGAACTGGAGATCTTCTGGGACGAGCGGCTCATCTCCTACGACTTCGGTCCCGGCCACCCCATGAACCCCGTGCGGGTCGAGCTGACGATGGCGCTCGCCCGGGGGCTCGGCGTCCTGGACCGCCCGAACGTGCGGGTCTCGACGTTCGAGGCCGCGGGCGACAAGCTGCTCCGGCTCGTCCACGAGGAGTCCTACATCGCGGCGGTCAAGCACTCCGGCGCCACCGGGCTGCCGGAGCTCCGGCACGGCCTCGGCACCCCCGACAACCCGGTGTTCCTCGGCATGCACGAGGCGTCCGCCCTGGTCACGGGCGCGTCGGTGGCCGCGGCCGAGGCGGTGTGGTCGGGCCGCGCCGAGCACGCCGCGAACATCTCCGGCGGCCTGCACCACGCGCTGAGCGACGCCGCCAGCGGCTTCTGCGTCTACAACGACCCGGCCGTGGCGATCGCGTGGCTGCTGGAGAACGGCGCGGAGCGCGTCGCCTACGTCGACATCGACGTCCACCACGGCGACGGCGTCCAGGCCGCCTTCTACGACGACCCGCGCGTGCTGACGATCAGCCTGCACGAGTCCCCGCGGACGCTGTTCCCCGGCACCGGCTTCCCCGACGAGACCGGCGCGGACGGCACCTCGGTCAACATCTCGCTTCCGCCCGGGACCGGCGACCGGCCGTGGCTGCGCGCGTTCGAGGCGATCGTCCCGCCGCTGCTGCGCCGATTCCGCCCGGACGTCCTCGTCACCCAGCAGGGCGCCGACGGCCACGCCCTCGACCCGCTCGCCCACCTGATCCTCAGCGTGGACGGGCAGCGGACGGCGTACTCGATGCTGCACCGGCTGGCGCACGAGACCGCGGGCGGCCGGTGGGTCCTCACCGGCGGCGGCGGATACGAGCTGGTCCAGGTCGTCCCGCGGGCCTGGGCGCACCTGCTCGCCGAGGCGGCGGGCGCCCCGATCCCGCCGGGAACCGCGACCCCGGACGACTGGCGCGAGTTCGTCCGGCGGCGGACCGAGGAGATCGCCCCGCTCCGCATGACGGACGGGACGGAGACGGTGGGGGTCAGCAGGTGGGGGGACGGCTACGACCCGGGGAGCCCCGTCGACCAGGCGGTGCTGGCGACGCGCCGCGCGGTGTTCCCCGAGCACGGCCTCGACCCGATGACCGACGAGTGAACCCTCCAGGGACCATCCGCCCATGAACCAGCCGCCCCCCGCGCCCGGAGGCCCCGTGCCCACCCGGGACGAACTGCGCGCCCACCTCGTCCGGACGATGATCGCCGGCGACGTGGCCACGCCGCGCCAGAACAACCTGCTGCACTACCGGCGGATGGCGGGCGGCGACCCGTCCTACCAGTTCGGCCTGGAGTTGAAGCCGTCGTGGACGGAGCGCTCCGTGCTGGAGATGATGGTCGAGCGGTGCGGCGTCCACCCCGATCCGCTGCATCTGTACGGGGACGACACCATCGATCCCGAGATCACGCTCGACACGCTGGAGGCGATGGGGGAGCGCATCGGCCTCGCGGCTCGGCGCAGGGAGCGGGTGATCTTCGCGACCGGGCATCCGTTCGCGCTGACGCCGCTGTACCAGGCGGTCGCGCGGGCGCTGGAGGAGGCGGGCTGCCAGGTGCTGGCGCCCGCGGCCGGCTGGACCTACGAGATCGACGCCGGATACGGCGGCTCGGAACTGCGCCGCATCGTGTACGCCTCCCCCGGCGTCGCGATGCTGGAGGGCGAGGACCTCCGGACGCACCACACGCACGACTCGCGCCCGATGGAGGCCATGCTCAGGGAGCTTTCCGCTAGCGGTTCCGAGCAGAATGCGGAAGCTAAACCAGTTATTTGGCCGGATCTGGCCATTGCCGACCACGGCTGGGCCGGGGCGGCCGGGCAGGCGGGCATCGACACCGTGGGGTTCGCGGACTGTAACGACCCGGCGCTGTTCGCGGGGGCGGCCGAAGGCAAGATCGACGTGGTCGTCCCGCTCGACGACGGCGTCTCCACGCACCACTACGCGCCCCTGACCGCCTACATCCTCGACCGGGCGGGCCTGCGGCCGTCCGGCTGAGGCGCCGGCCCGGAGGCTTACTCCGGGGAGACGCCTGGGTGGCGGCTTCTCGCCTGTCACGCCCTGTGACAGGACTGCCGTAACGAGGCGCATGAGCGTGCCGAGAGGCGTCTGGCGCTGCGGAACCGCATGCCATTTCGTGGTTTTGGTTAACAAGTGTTCGTCACGACACGCGCGGTACCGTCCCGTCCACCCTCCGTAGGGAATCAGCACTGTATCCCCGCGGTCAGGTCGGATACGGAAATGTGCGGAACTCCCCTCTTGCGACTGCCGGTACGCGATTTACGCTGGAGGAAGTACACGTGCGTGATCAAAGTCACCCGAAGGGCCGGCGCGCGGCACGTGTGGAAGAGGGCGTCCGATGACCTCAGGCGAGCGACCTCTGAGCGAGGTCAGGTTCCTGACCGTCGCCGAAGTGGCGGCGGTGATGCGGGTGTCCAAGATGACCGTCTACCGCCTCGTCCACTCGGGAGAGCTGCCCGCGATCCGCGTGGGCCGCTCGTTCCGGGTTCCCGAGCAGGCCGTCCACGATTACCTGCGCGACGCGTACATCGAAGCCGGATAACGGGTAGGGGCGGGGCATGACCCCGCCGCGAACTCAGTACCCGGCCGTGCAGGGGGCGTCGGGAAGGCCCCGAGGGGCCGTCCCGAAGCTGGGGAAGCAGGACGAGGACCGGCAGAACGGTCCGGACACCGAACGGACGGGCGATGGCCGCCGGCCACGCCCGCCCGGAAGGGACGGTGCCCGGCGCCGTGCGACGCGCGGTGCCGGCCGCCGTCCGCGCCGGTCGTCCCGCAGGCGCGGAGCAGGCCGCGGCATGATCTCCACTGCCGCAGCGGTACCCTGGGGCCTCGGACCGTGCGCGCTTACCGAGAGTCGCTCTCCAGCGGCACGCCCGTCTCCTGCACATCACCCGAGACTCCGAGCGAGGTTCCGTGGGCTCTGTCATCAAGAAGCGGCGCAAGAGGATGGCCAAGAAGAAGCACCGCAAGCTTCTGAAGAAGACGCGCATCCAGCGCCGCAACAAGAAGTAGCGACCACGCCGGCCGTCCAGCCGTGAAGGGGTAGGGCCCAGTGTCGTCCATGCCCGCCGCCGCGGCCCGTGTCGTCCTCGTCACGGGCGTCTCCCGTTTCCTGGGGGCGCGGGTCGCGAACACCCTGCAAGCCGACCCGGGCATCGAGCGTGTCATCGGGGTCGACACGGTGCCGCCGGCCGAGTCCCTCGGCCGCACCGAGTTCGTCCGGGTCGACATCCGCACGCCCGGCATCGCGAAGATCATCGCGTCGGCGGCGGTGGACACGGTGGTGCACCTCAACCTGGTGACGTCCTCGTCGGTTCCGCGGGCGAAGGTCAAGGAGCTGAACGTCATCGGGACGATGCAGCTGCTCGCGGCCTGCCAGCGCTCGCCCGACATGCGCAAGCTGGTCGTCCGGTCGTCGGCCGCCGTCTACGGCTCCTCCCCGATGGACCCGGCCGTGTTCACCGAGCGGGACGAGCCCGTCGAGGCGCCGCGGTCCGGCTACGCCAAGGACGCCGTCGAGGTCGAGGGCTACGTCCGCGGGCTGATGCGGCGCCGCTCCGACCTGGCCGTGTCGGTGCTGCGGTTCGCGAACTTCCTCGGCCCGGGCGTCGACTCGCCCCTCACCCGGTACCTGCGCCTGCCGGTCGTCCCGACCGTGCTCGGGTTCGACCCCCGGTTGCAGTTCGTCCACGAGGACGACGGCGTCGAGGTGCTGCGGCGCATGACCGTCGAGGACCACCCCGGCTGCTACAACGTCGCCGGGGACGGCGTGCTGCTGCTGTCGCAGGCCCTGCGTCGCGCCGGGCGGCCCTACCTTCCCGTGCCGTCGCCGTCCATCTCGGTCCTCGGCGACATGGGGCGCCGCTTCGCGGGGCTGTCGGGGTTCTCCCCGGAGCTGCTGCGCTGGCTGACCTACGGCCGGGTCCTCGACACCACGGCGCTGGAACGCGAGCTGGCGTGGCACCCGAAGTACAGCTCCGAAGCCGCCTTCGCCGACTTCGCCGCAGCCCGCGGCTTCGTCCGCGGCGGCCTGACGTCCCTGCTGGGACGGGCCTGAGCCGCTTGGACCCATCTGAGAGGAGAGCCGAGATGACGAACGGTGCGCACCCCGGGGACGACGAGGGCGCGCAGGTCATCCGGCTCTCCGCGGTCCGGGAGGACGCCCCGGGAGCGGACCGGGGCGCGGACCCGCCCGGCGAGGACCGGCCGCCCGAGCGCGGCCAGTTCGAACGGACCGTGGCGTCCGGGCTGGCGTTCCTGCGCCGCCGGCTGACGGGCGAGTACGAGATCGACGAGTTCGGCTTCGACCCCGAGTTCAACTCCACCGTCCTGCTGCCCCTGGCCCGCGCCCTCTACGAGCACTGGTTCCGCGTCGAGCTCGACGGCCTGGACAACATCCCCGAGGGCGGCGCCCTCCTCGTCGCCAACCACTCCGGCACGATCCCGCTCGACGCGCTCATGCTGTCGGTCGCCCTCCACGACCACGCCGACCGGCAGGTCCGCCTCCTCGGCGCCGACCTCGTCTACCAGATCCCCCTGCTCGGGCACCTGTCCCGCAAGGCCGGCCACACGCTCGCCTGCCAGGCCGACGCCGCCCGCCTGCTCGGCAAGGGCGAGCTGGTCGGCGTCTTCCCCGAGGGCTTCAAGGGCGTCGGCAAGCCCTTCTCCGAGCGCTACAAGCTGCAGCGCTTCGGGCGCGGCGGCTTCGTCGGCACCGCCCTGCGCGCCGGCGTCCCGATCGTGCCGTGCGCCATCGTCGGCGCCGAGGAGATCTACCCCAAGATCGCCGACCTGCGCCCGCTGGCCCGGCTCCTCGGCCTGCCCTACTTCCCGGTCACGCCGACGTTCCCGCTGCTCGGCCCCGCCGGGCTCGTCCCGCTCCCGTCCAAGTGGGTGATCCGGTTCGGCGAGCCGATGTCGCTGGAGGGCCACGACGCGGACGCCGCCGACGATCCCATGACGGTCTTCGAGATCACCGACCACGTGCGCGAGAACGTCCAGCACATGCTCTACGAGACGCTGCTGCGACGGGGCCCCGCCTTTCTCTGACCGCCCGCGCGCGGATCTAGAGTGTTCGCCATGCCGCCGCTCCGCAGCCGCATGGTCGCTCGCGACCTGGGCGAACCCCACCGCGTCTCCAGCCCCCTCGAACTGCTGTTCGACCTGACGTTCGTCGCGGCGGTGTCGCAGGTCGCCGGGCGCCTCGCCCACGCCACCGAGGGCGGGCACGTGGGCGACGCGCTCGCCCCGTTCCTCATGACGTTCTTCGCGATCTGGTGGGCGTGGATGAACTTCACGTGGTTCGCCTCCGCCTACGACACCGACGACGTCCCGTACCGGCTCATGACGTTCGTGCAGATGGCGGGCGTCCTCGTCCTCGCGGCAGGCGTCCCCGACGCGTTCGACGGCGACTTCACCACCGTGACGATCGGCTACCTCGTCATGCGCGCCGGCCTGGTCGCCCTCTGGCTGCGCGCGGCCGCCGCGCATCCCGAGGGCCGTGCCACGGCCCTGCGGTACGCGATCGGGCTGTCGGTCGTCCAGCTGTTCTGGGTGGGGCGGCTCGCCCTGCCGGACCAGGGCCCGACGTGGGTGTTCTTCGTCTGCGCGGCGCTCGACCTGTCCGTCCCGCCGATCGCCGAGCGGCCCGGCACGACGACCTGGCACCCGCACCACATCGCCGAGCGGTACGGGCTGTTCACGATCATCCTGCTGGGGGAGAGCGTGCTCGCCTCCACGAACGCGGTGCAGGACGCGGTGGAGCACGGGGTCGGCGGCGCGCTCGTCACGATCGCCCTCGCCGGGCTCGCCATCCTGTTCGCGCTCTGGTGGATCTACTTCTCCGAGCCCGCGGGCGAGGGCCTGGAACGGCGCCGGGACCTGTCCTTCCTGTGGGGCTACGGCCACTACTTCGTCTTCGCCGCGCTCGCCGCCATCGGCGCCGGGCTGGAGACGGCGGTGGCGTCCTCCGGCCACCACATCGAGGCGGGCGCGCGGCTGGTGGCCGCCTCGGTCGCCGTGCCCGTCGCCGTCGTCCTGGTCATGCTGTGGGTGCTGCACGCCCCGATGCGGCGGATGAACGCGCGTCCGGGTCTCCTCCTCGCCACGGCGGTGCTGGTCGTCCTCACGATCTTCGCCGCCCCGGCCGCCGGCATCCCGGGGACCCTCCTGCTGATGGCCGCGCTGCTCGCGCTCTTCATCACCACCACTCTCACCCGTCCCGCGACGGCGCCCCGCACCGCCGATCCGGCGGAGTGAGATCCCTCTTCGCCGAGGAGCTGCCCTCCGCCTGACGGACGGGCCGTCCCGGACGACTCGTGTCATCCTGGCCAACGGAACACACCCTTGTGCGGGGAGGCCGTGGTGCGCGACGGGACGGAACACCACAAGGCAGGCGGTCCGCGGGTGGGCTTCGATCCGTTCGCCGGACCGCGGCCCGCCGGGACGGTCCATGCGCGGATGGACGAGCTGCGCGAGGCGCATCCGGCGTTCCGCAGCACCGCGGAGCCCGCGTTCTGGGTGCTGACGCGGTACGACGACATCCTCGCCGCCTTCCGTGACCCGGAGACGTTCTCCAGCCGCGCGATCGCCGTGATCGACCCCGACCCGGCGCACCGGTGGATCCCGGTCATGCTGGACCCGCCGCCGCACACGACGTGGCGGCGGTTACTCCGGCCGTTCTTCACCCCCGTGGCCGCCGCCGTGCTCCGGGACCGGATCACCCGGCACTGCGCCGCCCTGATCGACGGTTTCGCGTCCCGCGGTTCGTGCGACTTCGTCGCCGACTTCGCCCGCCTCTACCCCACCGCCATCTTCCTGGAACTGGTCGGCCTGCCCGCTGAGAGGCTGGAGGAGTTCCTGGGGTGGGAGCGCGCCATCCTGCACTCGCGGCCCTCCACGGGCGGACGGGCCGAGGCCATGGCGGCGCTGACGGCCTGTCTCACCGAACTCATCCGGGACCGCCGCGCCCGTCCGCGCGAAGACCTCGTCAGCGCCGCGACCGGGTTCGCCGTCGACGGGCGGCCCGTCACCGACGACGAGCTGCTCCAGCTGTTCGTCCTGCTCTTCCTCGCCGGTCTCGACACCGTCGCCGCCCAGCTGTCCTACACGTTCTGGCACCTGGCGAGGCAGGACGCGGACCGTGCCCGGATCGCCTCCGACCCGGGCGCCGTCCCGGACGCGATGGAGGAGTTCCTCCGCGTCTACGCGCCCGTCCTGCCCGCCCGCAGGCTCACCCGCGACGTCGAGCTGCGCGGCTGCCCGATGAAGGCCGGGGAGATGGTCATGCTCCCGACCGCCATGGCGACCCGCGACCCCCGCGCCGTGCCCGCCGCCTCCACCGTCGACCTCGACCGCCCGCCGGCCCGCCACCTGGCCTTCGGCGCGGGGCCGCACCGCTGCCTCGGCGCGCACCTGGCGCGGCTCGAACTCCAGATCGCGCTGCGCGAATGGCACGCCCGCATCCCGGACTACCGCATCGCCCCCGGCGCCGGGCCCGTGGAGCACGCGAGCCTCGTCCTGGGCCTGGACACGCTGCCCCTGGCCTGGTGACTTTCAGGCGCCCCGGCCGGTTGAAGCCGGTGTGAAAGCGGGCTGAAGGCGGGGGCGCGCACGCTTCGGGGCATGAACATCGAGGCACGGCAGACGGCCATCCAGGTGACCGGGCTGCGCAAGGCGTTCGGGGACAAGACCGTCCTCGACGGGATCGACTTCGAGGTGCCGCGCGGAACCGTCTTCTCGCTGCTCGGGCCGAACGGGGCCGGCAAGACGACGGCGGTGCGCATCCTGTCCACGCTGATCCGCGCGGACGCCGGCGAGGTCAGCGTCGCGGGGCGCGACCTGCGCGCGGACCCCGACGGGGTGCGCCGGGCGATCGGCGTGACCGGGCAGTACTCGGCGGTGGACGGGCTGCTGACCGGCCGGGAGAACCTGATCCTCATGGCGGACCTGCACCGGCTCGGCAAGGCCGCCGGGCGGAGGGCCGCCGACGCGATGCTGGAGCGGCTCGACCTGGTGGAGGCCGCGAACAAGAAGGCGGCGGACTACTCGGGCGGGATGCGGCGGCGGCTCGACATCGCGATGACGCTGATCGGCGGCCCGCAGATCATCTTCCTCGACGAGCCGACGACCGGGCTCGACCCGCGCAGCCGCCGGACCATGTGGGAGATCATCCGGGGCCTGGTCCGGGGCGGCGTGACGATCTTCCTGACGACGCAGTACCTGGAGGAGGCCGACCATCTCGCCGACCGGATCGCGGTGCTGGACGGCGGCCGGCTGGTCGCCGAGGGGACCTCGGACGAGCTGAAGCGACTCGTCCCGGGCGGGCACGTCCGGCTGCGGTTCGCCGACCTGGCGGCCCTCGACGCGGCGGCGCGCACGCTCGGGTCGGTGACGCGGGACGACGACGCGCTCGCCCTCCAGGTGCCCGGGGACGGCGGCGTCGCCTCCCTGCGGACGCTGCTCGGACGCCTGGAGGCGGCCTCGGTCGAGGTCGGCGAGCTGTCCGTGCACACCCCCGATCTGGACGACGTCTTCCTCGCCCTCACCGGCACGGCCCACGAGAAGGTGACCTCGCGATGACCACGCTCACGCACGCGGCGGCCGACTCCGCGACGATGCTGCGCCGCAACCTGCGGCACGCGCTGCGCTACCCGTCCCTGACGATGGCCGGGATGATGATGCCGATCATGATCATGCTGCTGTTCGTCGGGGTGTTCGGCAACGCGCTCGGCGACGGCGTCGGCGGCGCGGCCAAGGGCGACTACATCCAGTACGTCGCGCCGGGGATCATCCTGATGGCGGTCGCGTCCGGCTGCATGGCGACGTCGGTGTCGGTCTGCGTGGACATGACCGAGGGCATCGTCGACAGGTTCCGGACGATGTCGATCTCGCGGTCGTCGCTGCTCACCGGGCACGTCGCGGGCAGCATGATCCAGACGCTGCTGAGCACCGCGGCGGTCGTCGCGGTCGCGGTCGCGATGGGCTTCCGGACGAGTGGCGACGCGGCGGACTGGCTCGCGGCCGGCGGCCTGCTGGTCCTGCTGACGTTCGCGCTGACCTGGCTCGCGGTCATGCTCGGGCTGCTGGCCAAGAACCCGGAGGGCGCGAGCAACACGCCGATGATCATCCAGTTCCTGCCGTTCGTCGGCAGCACGATCGTGCCGCCGGAGTCGATGCCGACCGGGGTGCGGTGGTTCGCGCAGTACCAGCCGTTCACCCCGATGATCGAGACGCTGCGCGGGCTGCTGACCGGGACGCCGAGCGGGCGGGACGCGGCGCTGTCCGTCGCCTGGTGCGCCGGCCTCGCCGTCGTCGGATACGCGTTCTCCAAGGTGCTGTTCGACCGGAAGGCGCCCCGCTAGCCCCGTCCGAACTCGCGCGCGAGTTCGGCCACGGCGGCCCGCAGTTCCTCGCGGCCCAGGCCGGCGTACCCCGACACCGCGTCGGAGTAGGCCGGCCCGTCGGCGTCCTCGGCGGCTCGGGTGATCGCCGCCGTGGACATGGTCGGCCGGAACGACCGGACGTGGTGGAGGCGCTGCGCCAGCGCGATCGCCCGGGCCGCCCGCGTCCGGACGTCCGGCGCGGCGCCGGGCCGGGCGAGGTCGACCATGGCGAGCGCGAGCAGAAGCCCGCCGCTGACGGGCAGGTCCATGTAGAAGGCGGGCATCGGGAACGGCAGGCCGTCGGCCAGCGCCGCCAGCTTGGCGGGGAGCCCGGCGACGATGTCCTCGACGAGATCCGCGCGCCCGTGCCGGGCGTGCGCGACGACGGTGACGCAGTGGGCCTCCAGCGTCCACGGGTCGAGTCCGGTGAGCGCCATCGGGCCCTCCTCGGCGGTGAGCCGCGCGACCGCCTCCCGCCAGAGGCGCAGGCCGGTGTCGACGTCGCCGCGGCCGAGGGCGATCTCCGCGCGCGCTCCGAGGTTGAAGGCGGCCGTGCCGAAGGACTCGTCCGGCCCGTCGACCAGCGACTGGTCGAGCCGCCGCTCGGCCTCGTCGTACTCGCCGACCGCCATGTGGCCCGACGCGAGCGCCCACATCAGTCCGAACATGTCGGGCCACCTGTACCGCTCCAGCAGATCCAGCGATATCCGCAGGTGGTGCAGGGCCCGGTCGGCCCGGTCGAGCTGCATCAGCAGTTCGCTGAGGCGCGAGTGGGCGAGCAGGCGGCACCACGGGATGTCCGGCGCGCCGGTCATCTCCATCATCGCCTCGGTCGCCGCGAGCGCCCCCGCCACGTCGCCGTCGCGCTCGCGCAGGTATCCGGCGGCGCAGTTCGCGATGGCGGCGACGAGCGGCTCCTCCCGGGCGCACATCTCGTCCAGGGCGGAGCCGCCGGGGGCGAGGATCTCCGGCAGGGCGGCCAGCACCGTCGCGATCGCGGGGACGAGTCCGGCCGGGGGCGCGGGCGGGAGGCGCCGCAGCGCGACGAGCGCCCGGGTGGCCTGCGGTCCCTGGAACAGGCCCGTCGCGAGCACGCTGAGGGTCAGGGCCGTCCGCGTGATCTCGACGTCCCCGGGACCGGGGCGGTGGCGGCTCAGGAGCCCGGCGGTCTCCCCGGCAAGGACGAGCAGCCGGCTGTAGCCCGCCTCCAGCGTCCAGACCCCGCCGAGGACGGCGGTCACCGCCGCGACGGCCGGGCCGTCGCGGCGGGCGAGGCCGTGGCGGAGCGCCTGCTGGAGGTTGTCCTGCTCGACCCGCACGCGCTGGACGGACGCGAACGGCTCGGCGCCGAACAGGGCCTCGTGGTGCGCCGCGCCGAACTCCCGCGCCCAGGCGAGCAGGCCGTCCACCGCGCGGCCGGTCTCCCCCTCGGCCTCCCGGTGGGCCGCGCTGAACTCGCGAACGCTCTCCAGCATCCGGAAGCGGGTCCCGGGGTCGCCCTCCACCGGTTCCAGGAGGGACTGGTCGACGAGGTCCTCCAGGACCTCCAGCGCGTCGCCGCCTTCCAGCACGTGGCGCGCCGCGTCCGCGGTGAAGCCGGCGGGGAAGACCGACAGCGCCCGCATGGCCGCCCGGCCGGACGGGGAGAGCAGGTTCCAGCTCCAGTCCACGACCGCGTGCATGGTCCGGTGCCGGGACGGCGCGTCGCGCGCGTTCCCGCGCAGCAGGGCGAACCGGTCCTCCAGGCCGCGGGCGATCTCCGGCACGGACATGACCCGGACGCGCGCCGCCGCCAGCTCGATCGCGAGCGGCAGCCCGTCCAGGCGGCGGCACAGCTCCTCCACCGCGCCGGCGGGCAGGTCGGCGCCGGGGCGCGCCGCGTGCGCCCGCCGGCGGAACAGCTCGGCCGACGTCGCCGGGTCCAGCGCGGGCAGCGGGTACACCGACTCCGACGACAGCCCGAGCGGCGCGCGGCTCGTGGTCAGGATCCGCAGGTCCCGGGTCGTCGACACCAGCGCGCCGGCGAGGCCGGCGGCGCCCTCGACGACGTGCTCGCAGTTGTCCAGCACGAGCAGGACGGAGCCGGGCCCGAGCACCTCCGCGATCGCCGAGACGAGGTCGGCGGGCCCGCCGGCCAGGCCGCGGACCCGCGGCGACTCGCCGACCCCGAGGACGGACGCGACCTCGCCCGCCACGTCCTCGTCCCGCGCGACGCCGGCGAGGGGGACGTAGTGCACCGCCCGGTGCGGCGCCTCCCGCGCGACGGTGTTCGCCAGCCGCGTCTTGCCCAGCCCGCCCGCACCGACGATCGAGGTGACGCGGGACCCGCGCAGCAGGTCCAGGACCGCGGCGAGGTCCCCGGTCCGGCCGAGCAGCGGGTTCGGTTCGTGTGCCACGCCGCGCCGCACGACGGGCGCGTCGTCCTGGAGCAGTTCCCCGTGGACGCGCTGGAGCGCGCCTCCCGGGTCGGCGCCGAGATCGTCGCGCAGGGAGCGCCGGTAGGACTCGTACCGCGCCAGCGCCGCCGGCGGCCCGGCCGTCGCCGCCTCGCAGCGCAGCAGCTCCGCGAGCACCTCCTCGTCGCGCGGGTACCTCCGGGCGGCGCGGGTGAGCGCGTCGAAGCCCTCCGCGTGCCGGCCGAGCCGTGCGAGGGCCAGTGCGCGGGCCCGCGTGAGCGTCCAGTAGGTCGCGGCCCGGTCCGCGCGCAGCACGGACACCGGATCGTCCGCGCCGTCCGGTTCGGGCGGGCCGTCCCAGAGCGCCAGCCCCGCCTCGGCGTCGCGCAGCGCGCCCGCGTGGTCGCCGTCGCGGGAGCGGCGCGCGCTCGCGGTGGCGGCGAGCAGCACCGCGGAGGCGTCCACCGCGCACGCGTCCAGGCCGATGCGGTATCCGGTCGGCGTGCTCGCGACGACGTCCGCGCCCAGCTGCGACCTCGCCCGGGACACGACGACCTGGAGCGCCTTGGCCGGGTTCTCCGGGCGCTCCTCAGGCCACAACCCCTCCACCAGCCGGGCGACGGACGCGCCCGCCCGCGGCTCGCCCGCCAGGAGCGCGAGCAGGCCGCGCAGGCGCGGGCTCGTGACGTCCCGGCCCCGGCAGACGACCCGGGACAGCACCCTCAGCTCCACGGTCACGGAGACAGGGTAGGACGTGTTCGACAAACGCGATAGGTCGCGTTTGTCGTGCGAGGCCCGGGCGGGACGGCGGTCAGCTCGTCCGGTAGTGGCGGCGCAGCGCGATGCCCGCCGCGACGCCGCCCGCGAGGGCCCCGGCGCCCGCGGCGGCGGGCAGCGCGACCATCGTGACCTTGCGGCCCGTGCGGAAGTCGTGGATCGGCCAGCCGTGGTCCCTGGCGTGGGCGCGCAGCTCGGCGTCCGGGTTCACGGCGTGCGGGTGGCCGACGGCGGTCAGCATCGGCAGGTCGTTGATCGAGTCGCTGTAGGCCGAGCAGCGCGCGAGGTCGAGCCCTTCGCGCTGCGCCAGGGCCCGCACGGCCTCCGCCTTCGCCGGCCCGTGCAGCAGGTTCCCGACGAGCCGGCCGGTGTAGACGCCCTCGCGGGTCTCGGCGACCGTGCCGAGCGCGCCGGTGAGGCCGAGCCGGTGCGCGATCGTCCGGGCGACCTCGACGGGCGTGGCGGTGACGAGCCAGACCTGCTGCCCGGCGTCGAGGTGCTGGAGGGCGAGGGAGCGGGTGCCGTGCCAGATGCGGTCCGCCATCACCTCGTCGTAGATCTCCTCGCTCAGCTTGACGATGCCGCTGACCTTCTGCCCGGCGACGAACGCGAGCGCGGCCTCCTTGGCGCTGCCGATGTGCTCGGAGTTCTCGCTGCCGCGCAGCCGGAACGCGGCCTGCCCCCAGGCGAACATGGCGAGGTCGCGCATGGTGAACAGCTTGCGGGCGGCGAGTCCGCGCGCGAAGTAGTAGATGGACGCGCCGCGCATCATCGTGTTGTCGACGTCGAAGAACGCCGCCGCGGCGGGGTCGGGGGTCGGGAGCGGGGCGTACTCGGCCGCCGCGGCGGCGGCCACCTGCCCCGCGCTCTTGTGGTCCTCGTCCCTGCCGCGTCCCCAGAATCCGGACTGCCAGAATCGCCGCATGAGGCGAAGCCTAGTCAACCGCCTCCCCGCGGCCCTCCCCCTGGCCGTGATTGCGACAGTCCTCACTCCTGTCGCTCGCGGCCTCCAGCAGCCTTTCGCGCAGCGCGGCGCGGAACCGCGGGTCCGGTCCCGCGGCGCTCTCCCGCAGCCGGGCCAGCGCGTTCCCCTGCTCCGCGATCTTTTCCCGCCTCGTCAACACCGGGTTCTCACTCGCCTCCCTTGCGGACTCCTGGCGCGAACACGCTCCTGCCCGCTTGAACGATCGGAAGGTGGGTCGGGTTACGGCCCGAAAGTTCATTAATAAACTATCTGACGGCCTCGCGGTGCCGCGGGGCGGTGTGCGACTCGGTGTGCGACCCGATGTGCGACCCGGTGTGCGAGCCGGTCAGCCGCGCAGGTCGTCCGGGAGCATACGGGCCAGCGATCGGACCGCGCGATACTGCAGCGCCTTGATCGCGCCCGGTTTCTTGTCCATGATCAGCGCCGTCTCGGCGACCGAGAGCCCGTGCAGGAAGCGCAGCACGACGCACTCCTGCTGTTCGGAGTTCAGCCCCTGGACGGCCCGCAGCAGGGTGCGGTTGGTCATCGCGTCCAGGACGGCCCGCTCCGGCCCCTCCTGGGGGCTGCCCGGCTCGATCAGCTCGGCGGTGCAGACCTCCAGCCGGTAGCGGCCGGACTTGAAGTGGTCGGTGACCAGGTTGCGGGCGATGGTCACCAGCCAGGCCCCGAAGTCCTTGCCCTGCCAGTGGAAGTCGCAGATGCGGCGCAGGGCCCGCAGGAAGGTCTCGCTGGTGAGGTCCTCGGCGAGCGGGTGCGTCCCGACCCGGTAGTAGACGTACCGGTAGACGAGTTCGACGTAGTGGTCGTAGAGGGAGCCGAACGCCTCGGCGTCGCCGTCCCGCGCCCGCAGCACCAGCGCCTTGAGCATCTCGGCCCGCTCGGCGGCCTGGTCGGCGGCCTGGTCGGCGGCGCGGTCTCCGGCGCGGCCGGCCGGACGGGCGAGGGGGCCTCGGGAATGGCGAGGAAGCGGGATGACCCCGGCATCGAGGGTCAAGCTGCTCATGCAGTTCTCCTCGGGGCTTACGCGACCTCAGGCGTGAAGTGCCACCTTAGATAACGAAAGGTACGAGAGGCAATGGTGCGTTCCTTGGCCGCGGTTACCCGTCAACCCCCCGGATCGGGCACCATGGGTGCGCGATGGTCGATGCTCTTCTCGCGTTGCTCGCGACCCTTGGTGCCTTGGCGGCCACCGGGTTGCTGGTTCAGCGCGCCTACAAGGACCGGCTGCTCTACCTGATCGCCTGGTCGTTCACGCAGGTCGGGCTCACGCTCGCGCTGCTGTCCATGTGCCTCGGCTTCATGATGGGGTTCAACGGCGCGTTCTTCCGCGTCATGGAACTCGGCGCCGCGCTGGTCGGGCCGGTGTGGCTCGCGCTCGGCATGATCGAACTGATCGCGCGGTACGTGCAGGTCCGGTTCGCCGCCTGGCTGTTCACGATCTCCTACACGGTCGTCGCGATCGTGATCCTGATCCTGGACCCGCTGAAGGGCTCGCTCGGCAAGAGCCTGCCGAAGCCGAGCGCCACCTACGACGCGCTGCCGCTGCTGCTGGTCGACGGCGGGCACGTCATCGCCGTGCTCGCGCTGGCGGGCTGCACCGGCGTGACCGCCTGGCTGGCCAGCAAGCGCGACCAGGAGGCGGCCGAGCTGCTCATCCCGGTGGCGCTGGTCGCCCTCGCGGGCGTCCTGGTGGTCAGCGGCACCCGCGGGTTCCTGCCCGCGCCGCTCGCGGTGATCGCGCTCGGCGCCGCCGCGGGCCTCGTCTGGTACGGCTCGATGCGCACGATCCCCGTGTACGACGAGGACGGCGAGGGCTACGACGAGTACGGCGAGGAGCCCGCGACCGGGTACGAGGAGCAGGGCTACGCGAAGGCCGCCAAGGCCGAGCCCGTCCCGGCGCCGACCCCGCCCCCGGACTCCCGGCGCGGCGAGCTGCGCTTCCCCGAGCCGGCCTCCGAGGAACTGCGCTACCCCGAGAACACCAGCATCCCGGAGCGGCCCGCCCACCCCGCGGTCCCCGGCCCGGCCGGGTCCACCGCCGTGGACGGCCCGCTCGGCGGCCCGCTCGGCGGCCCGCTCGACCGGTCCCCGCTCGCCGGCCTCGCCAAGCCGGGCGCGCTCGGCGGCGAGCTGGCGAACGCGTGCGGCCAGATCACCGTCTACACGCTGCTGGACGGGCGCGAGGACGCCTTCGACCGGCTCGTCGCCGACCTGGTGAAGGCCGCGCTGGCGACCGAGCCCGAGACGCTGGTCTTCGCCTGCCACGAGGTGGTCGGCGCCCCCACGCAGCGCATCTTCTACCAGCTGTTCCGGGACGAGGCCGCGTTCGCCGCGCACCGCCGCCAGCCGCACCTGCAGCGCTTCCTGGGCGAGTCGCGCACCCACGTGATCAGCACGAACGTGATCGAGCTGAAGCTCGGCCCCGCCAAGGTGCCGCTCCCGGCGCCGGAGTTCCCCGGGAGGTGACATGGCGCGCGACATCATGATCACGCTGCTCGGCAAGCCCGGCTGCCACCTGTGCGAGGACGCCCGCGCGGTGGTCGAGCGCGTCGCCCGCGACCTGGACGTGCCGTGGGAGGAGCGCGACATCACCCGGTCCGAGCAGGACACCGAGCAGTACTGGGAGCAGATCCCCGTCACGCTGATCAACGGCGTCCAGCACGACTTCTGGCGGGTCGACGAGGGCCGCCTGCGCGCGGCGATCGCCGACCTGCGCTAGCCGCCCGCCGCCGGCCGCCCGCGCGGGCATGTCTGGTCGGTCACACCCGCCTGCTTCCTGGTGCTTCGCCCGTATGCTGAAAAGCCCCTGATGGCCGCCTTTCCGGGGCGCCGTCCAGAGCACGCGCGGTCCGCCGAACCGGGGGGCGACTTTGTGCGCGTATTCACAAGGGCTTAACCTGGGGGACACACCGTCGAGCCGAAGAGCAGGCCGTGACACCTCGACAGAACCGCCACCGCGACCGCGCGGGCCGCGGCATCCCCGAAGCCACCGTGGCGCGGCTCCCGGTCTACCTGCGGGCCCTCACCGGGCTCCAGGAGCGCGGCGTCGCGACCGTCTCCTCCGAGGAGCTCGCGGCCGCGGCCGGCGTCAACTCGGCCAAGCTCCGCAAGGACCTGTCCCACCTCGGCTCCTACGGGACGCGCGGCGTCGGCTACGAGGTGGAGTACCTCGTCTACCAGATCTCCCGCGAGCTCGGCCTCACCCAGGACTGGGTCGTCGCCATCATCGGCGTCGGCAACCTCGGCCGCGCGCTGGCCGGCTACGGCGGCTTCGCGTCCCGCGGCTTCCGCGTGGCGGGCCTGCTCGACGCCGACGAGGCCATCGTCGGGCAGGAGATCTCCGGCATGACGGTGGAGCACACCGACCGCCTGGAGGACATGATCGCCGGGCACGGGGTGTCCATCGCCGTGATCGCGACCCCGGCCGCCGCCGCCCAGGGGGTGTGCGACCGCGTGGTCGCCGCCGGCGTGACGAGCGTCCTGAACTTCGCTCCGGTGGTGCTGTCGGTGCCCGACGGGGTGGACGTGCGCAAGGTCGACCTCTCCATCGAGCTGCAGATTCTCGCGTTCCACGAGCAGCGCAAGGCGGGCGGGCCCGACGGCTTCGCCCCGCTGGCGGCCGCCGAGGCGCCGGCCGGCGCTGCGCAGTACGTGGAAACGGTGGAAGCATGAGGGGGACAGAACGGGAGGCGTGGAGGATCGCCCCCCTTCCCTCGACCGGCATGAGTGGAGCGCACCGAGGGGCCGCGGACGGCCCCCTCCCGGCAGGAGCTCGCGCGGCGCGGGTGGGCGGAGACTCGGAAGATGCTGGAGACGGCAAATGAGCATTCTGGTCGTAGGCCTCAGCCACCGAAGCGCGCCCGTGGCGGTGCTGGAGCGGGCCGCGGTCGCCGGTGACGATCTCGTCAAGCTGTTGCACGCCGTGCACGCCTCCCCGAACGTCGCGGAGGCCGCCATCGTCTCGACCTGCAACCGGGTCGAGATCTACGCGGTCGTCGGCAAGTTCCACGGCGGCGTCTCGGCGATCTCGGAGCTGCTGGCCCTGCACTCCGGCGTCCCGATGGACGACCTGTCGCGGCACCTGTACGTCCACTACGAGGAGCGGGCCGTCCAGCACGTGTTCGCGGTGGCGTGCGGGCTGGAGTCGATGGTCGTCGGCGAGGGGCAGATCCTCGGGCAGATCCGGCAGGCGTTCCGGCTGGCCCAGGAGGAGGGCACGCTCGGCCGCGATCTGCACGACGTCCTGCAGCAGTCGCTGCGGGTCGGCAAGCGCGCCCACCACGAGACCGGGATCGACAAGGCCGGCGCGTCGCTGGTCAGCGTGGGCCTGGACGTCGCGGCCCGGCACCTCGGCCCCCTCGGGGACGCCCGCGCGCTGGTGGTCGGCGCCGGCTCGATGAGCGCACTGGCCGCCGCGACGCTGAGCCGCGCCGGGGCGCGCGAGATCGTGATCGCCAACCGGACCCCCGAGCGGGCCGCGCGCCTCGCCGAGTCGCTGGACGTCCCGTCCCGCGCGACCGGGCTGGCCGGGCTGGACGCGGCCCTCGCCGAGGCCGACCTCGTGGTGTCGTGCACCGGCGCCGCCGGCCTGGTGATCACCGCCGAGCAGCTCGCGGCGCAGGGGATCGGCGCGGACGGACGGCGCCGCTTCCTTCTCGACCTTGCGCTCCCGCACGACGTGGACCGCGCCGTCCGGGACCTGCCGGGCGTCGGGCTGGCCGGCCTGGACGACCTGCGGACCGCGCAGGAGGCCGCCGAGGCCGTCGGCCCGGAGGCGGTCGAGGCCGTGCGGCGGATCGTGTGCACGGAGGTCGAGGCGTTCCTGTCCGCCGCCCGCGCCGCCGCCGTCGCGCCCACCGTCGTCGCGCTGCGCAGCAAGGCGGCCGGCGTGGTGGAGGCCGAGCTGACCCGGCTGAGCGGGCGGGTGCCGGAGATGGACGTCCGGGCCCGCCGGGAGATCGAGCAGACCGTGCGGCGCGTGGTGGACAAGCTGCTGCACGCGCCGACCGTCAAGGTCAAGGAACTGGCGGCGGCGCCGGGCGGCGACTCCTACGCCGACGCGCTGCGCGAGCTGTTCGACCTGGACCCGAAGGCCCCCGAGGCGGTGGCCCGCGCGGACATGGGAGACGCCGACGCCCGTGAGGGCGCCGCCTGGGATCCGAACCCGGAGTGCGCGGAGGCCGACTGCGTCAGCCCCGCGTCCGCGCAGGGACAGGGCGCCCTGCCAGAGGCGATGTCAGAGGCGATGTCCGAGCCCCCCGAGGGCGTGAACGCCGAGACGGTGAACGCGCGGGCCGCGAGCGTGCGGGCGGTCAGCGCCCGCGACGCCGTCCCCGCGCACGAAGGAGACGAAGCGTGAGTACCGGAGGCAGGACCCCGCTCCGGCTGGGCACCCGCAAGAGCCTGATGGCGACGACCCAGTCCCAGGGGGTGGCCGACGCGTTGTCGCGGCTCACGGGGCATGCGGTGGAGCTTGTCGGGGTAACGACGCAGGGTGATGTCTCCAAGGCCCTGCTTGCCCAGATCGGCGGGACGGGTGTGTTCGTCAACGCGCTTCGCGACAAGGTGCTCTCCGGCGAGGTGGACTTCGCGGTGCACTCGCTGAAGGACCTGCCGACGTCGGAGACGCCCGGGATCGCCCTCGCGGCCACCCCGGCCCGCGATGACGCCCGCGACGCACTGTGCGGCCCCGCGAAGCTCGCCGACCTGCCGCGCGGCGCCCGGATCGGCACCGGCTCGCCGCGCCGCGTCGCGCAGCTGCGCGCGCTCCGCCCGGACCTGGAGGTCGTCCCGATCCGCGGCAACGCCGACACGCGGCTGCGCAAGGTGACCGACGGCGAGCTGGACGCCGTGGTGCTGGCGCACGCGGGCCTGAAGCGGATCGGCCGGCTGGACGCGGTGAGCGAGGTCTTCGACCCCGACCAGATGCTGCCCGCCCCGGGGCAGGGGTCGCTCGCGCTCGAATGCCGCGCCGACCGCGACGACCTGCGCGACCTGCTCGGGGCGATCGACGACCCCGCGACCCGGCGGGCGGTCACCGCCGAGCGGACGGTACTGGCGGTGCTGGAGGCGGGCTGCTCCGCGCCTGTGGGAACATACGCTGCCGAAGTAGATGAAAGGTTGCATCTGACGGCTGCCGTCGCGGCGTACGACGGCAGCAGGCAGGTGCGGCTGTCCGCAAGCGGCCACCCGGACGCCGCGGAGCAGCTCGGACGCGATCTCGCGAACCGGCTGCTCGCGCAGGGGGCCGACCAGTTGATGGGGGAACGCGAGTGAGCCCCGCCGCGAAGAGCGCCGCAACGAAGAGCACCGCCGACGAGAGCACCGCCGACGAGAGCGCGACCACCGGACCGACCGCCGGCGAGGCCGGCGCCGAGAGGACCGCCGGACCCCCGAAGGCCGGCAGGCCCGCGAGGAGCGCCGCGCCCGCCCCGGCCGCGCCGCGCCGGACGGCCGGGCCGGGGACGGTCGCGATCGTCGGGATGGGACCGGGCGACCCCGGCCTGCTGACCCTGCGCGCCGCCGCCGAGCTGGAGCGCGCCGACACCGTCGTGGTGAGCCGCGCCCACTGCCCGGCCGAGATCCTGGACCACTGCCGCCCGGACGCCGAGATCCTCGACACGGCGGGCGGTGACCCGGTGCGGCTCGCCGCGCGGGCCGCCAAGGCGGGGCGCCGGGTCGTCCGGCTGTTCCGCGGCGACCCCGGGGTGGCCTGCAACTACGCCGCCGAGGGCGGTGCGCTCGCCAAGGCGGGCGTCCCGTTCGAGGTGGTGCCCGGCGTGTCCTCGGTGACCGCGGTGCCCGGGTACGCGGGCATCCCGCTGACCGACGCCGCGAACCGCGAGATCCGCGTCGTCGACGCCTCCGAGGGCGGCGTCGACTGGGAGCGCTTCGCCGCCCCGGACACCACCCTGGTCGTGCTCGGCGCCGAGGGCGCGGTGGCCGAGGTCGCCAAGGGCCTGGTGGCGGCGGGACGGCCCGACTCCACCCCGGCCGCGATGACGAGCCTCGGCACCACCACCGAGCAGGAGACCGTCGTCTCCACGCTGAGCAGGCTGGCGCCCGACACCAAGGGCATGGAGGCGCCCGCCCTGATCATTGTTGGGGACGTGGTGAACTGGCGCGACAAGCTGTCCTGGTTCGAGACCAAGCCGCTGTTCGGCTGGCGGGTCCTCGTGCCGCGCACCAAGGAGCAGGCCGCCTCGCTGTCGGACCAGCTGCGCGGGTACGGGGCCGTCCCGGACGAGGTCCCGACGATCTCCGTCGAGCCGCCGCGCACGCCCCAGCAGATGGAGCGGGCCGTGAAGGGCCTGGTCACCGGCCGGTACGAGTGGGTGGTGTTCACCTCCACGAACGCGGTCAAGGCGATCCGGGAGAAGTTCACCGACTACGGCCTGGACGCCCGCGCGTTCGCCGGGCTGAAGGTCGCCGCCGTCGGCGAGCAGACCGCCGCCGCCCTGGTGGAGTTCGGCGTCCACCCGGACCTGACCCCGTCCGGGGAGCAGTCCGGCGAGGGCCTGGCCCGGGAGTGGCCGCCCTACGACGAGGACCTCGACCCCATCAACCGGGTGCTGCTGCCGCGCGCCGACATCGCCACCGACGTGCTCATCGCCCGGCTCACCGAGCTCGGCTGGGAGTGCGAGGACGTGACCGCCTACCGGACGGTCCGGGCCGCGCCGCCGCCCGCGCCGATCCGCGAGGCGATCAAGGGCGGCGGGTTCGACGCGGTGCTGTTCACCTCGTCCTCCACGGTGAAGAACCTGATCGGGATCGCGGGAAAGCCCCACAACGTCACCGTGATCGCCGTGATCGGGCCGCAGACGGCCAAGACGGCCGAGGAGTACGGGCTGCGCGTCGACGTCATGGCCGAGAAACCGTCGGTGTCGGCACTCGCGGAGGCGCTGGCGGAGTACGGTGCCAGGCGGAGGGCGGCTCAGATCGAGGCGGGGGACCCGCTCCGCAAGCCCAGCCAGATGCGCCGGGGCGCCCGGCGCCGGAAGTAGACCCCCGAAAGCGGAGACACAGAGGGATCATGTCTGCACAGTTCCCCGCCGCGCGTCCGCGGCGGTTGCGGCGCACGCCCGCGATGCGGCGGCTCGTCGCCGAGACCCGGCTCAGCCCCGCCGACCTGGTGCTGCCGGTGTTCGTCAAGGAGGGCATCTCCGAGGCGCAGCCGGTCGCGTCCATGCCGGGCGTCTTCCAGCACAGCCGCGACAGCCTGCGCAAGGCCGCGCACGAGGCGGCCGAGGCCGGCGTCGGCGGCCTCATCCTGTTCGGCGTCCCGGCCGTGAAGGACGGCACGGGGTCGGCCGCCGACGACCCGGACGGCATCGTCCAGCAGGCGCTGCGCGACCTGCGGTCCGACCTGGGCGACGCGACCGTGGTCATGACCGACCTGTGCCTGGACGAGTACACCGACCACGGGCACTGCGGCATCCTCACCCCGTCCGGCGAGATCGACAACGACGCCACGCTGGAGCGGTACGCCTCCGTCGCCCTGGCCCAGGCCGAGGCGGGCTCGGCGGTCGTCGGCCCGTCCGGGATGATGGACGGCCAGGTCGGCGTGATCCGCGAGGCCCTGGACGGCGCGGGCCACTCCGACATCGCGATCATGGGGTACTCGGTGAAGTACTCCTCCGCGTACTACGGCCCGTTCCGCGAGGCCGCCGAGTGCGCCCCGCAGTTCGGCGACCGGTCCACCCACCAGCAGGACCCGGCCAACGCCGACGAGTCGCTCCGGGAGGTCTTCCTCGACCTCGACGAGGGCGCCGACATGGTCATGGTCAAGCCCGCCGGCGCCTACCTCGACATCGTGCGGCGCGTCCGCGACGCCGTCGACGTCCCCGTGGTCGCCTACCAGGTGAGCGGCGAGTACGCGATGATCGAGGCCGCCGCCGAGCGGGGCTGGATCGACCGCGAGCGCACGATCATGGAGTCGCTGGTGTCGATCCGCCGCGCCGGAGCCGACATCGTCCTCACCTACTGGGCCACCGAGGTCGCCCGGCGGCTGGCCTAGACGTCCTCCGACCGCTCCGCCCTCTAGTCACTTAGGGTCGTTTTCCCGGGGTTGCCGTGTCCGGAGTTCATCCCGGCGGGCATCATCGTTAACCAGGAACCCACGTGCGACCTTGGGTATTGGGGGGCGGAGATGCTGGCGGTCTCGGGGAGCAGACGGCAGCGGGCGGCGCGCGACCGGATGGCCGCGGCGGCGCGGGAGTACGCGGACCTGGGGTGGCCCTGCTATCCCGGTGCCCACCCCCCGGCGGGCGGCGACCGGGCGTGTTCGTGCGACCGGATCGGCTGTCCCGACCCGGGCGCGCATCCGGTGTCGGCCGCCTGGGCGCACCAGGCGAGCGTCGACGCGGCCGTGATCAAACGCTGGTGGGCCGAGCGGCCGCAGGCCAACATCATCCTGCCGACGGGCCGCGTGTTCGACGTGTTCGACGTACCGGCCGCGGCCGGGACCATCGCCCTCGACCGGATCGCACGGGACGACCTCCCCGTCGGTCCGGTCGCGTCCTTCGGGGGCGACCGGCACCTGTTCTTCGTCGCGACGCGCGGCGCGCCCGTCGACGAGGACGAGTGGTGGTCCTGCCAGCTCGACTGCTCCCCGGAGGACGTCGCCGAGACGCCGGGGATGCGCTGGCACTGCCGCGACAGCTACGTCGTCGCGCCGCCGTCCGTCCTGCCGGGAGGCCGCGAGGCGGCGTGGCTGCGCCCGCCGTCCCGCGGCCCGTTGCCCGACCCGCTGCGCCTCCTGGAAGTCCTCTCGGACGCCTGTGAGGGCGCCTAGCCGCTCATGCGGCCCCGCCTGGGGCGGGGCCGCCTTCGCTCAGCGGGGCGCCTTGATGGGGGCCTTGCGGCCCCAGCCGCTGTAGGAGCCGCGCTGCATCTGGTTGCGGCCCTCCTCGGGCCCGGCGCGCACCCAGAACTTCACGGGGCGGTAGCCGGCGTCGAGCCTGACGGCGAACGTGATCTGCTGCGCGCCCGTCGCCTGCGCCATCTGCGCGTACAGCGGGCCGACCCCGGGGGCCTGCGCCAGCTTCTCGGCGGGCGCCTCGCCCTCGTAGACCGCTCCAGATCTGCTGAGCTTCGTCGCCGCCCGCAGCAGCGCCGTCAGGTTCGCGACCGAGCCGCCCTGGCGCACCTGGTCGGCGGCGGCCGGGTAGCCGCGGCCTCCGAGGGGCGACTGCCGCCACTTCTTGCCGGCGCGGACGTACAGCCGGTCCTGGACGACGACGGCCCGGACGGGCTTGCGGGCCGCGCCGGTCCCCGCCAGCGTCAGGGTGTAGGACGGCGTCCCGCCCTGCACGAGCCCGATCGTCCCCTGGCCGCTGACCGGGAAGCCGCAGCAGCCGGTCTGGCGGTAGCTGAACGCGGCGCCGGGCGCCTTGGCGACCGCCTGGTCGATGCGGGCGACGAGGGGCGCGGGGTCGACCCCGCCGACCGGCAGCGTCGGCTGCGGGCTGCTGCTCTGCGCGGGCGTCGGCTCGGGCGGCTCCTTGTCGCCGCCCAGCGACGTGCCGCCCTTGAGCAGCACGGCCGCGCCCGCCCCGGCGGCGACGAGCACCACGGCGACGGCGGCGACCGCCCAGCGCGTCCGGGACCGGCGGCCGCCCTGCGGGCCGGCGGCGACCGGGGTGCGGCCGCTGCTGCGGGACGGCTTCGGCTTCGGCGGCTCGGGCTGCTGCGCGGCCTTCGCGGCGAGTTCGGTGAGGCGGCCGCGGCCCTGCGCCTCCCAGGACGGCCCGTAGGCGGAGACGGCGGCGTCCTCCAGCGCGCCGAGGAAGTCGGCGGCGGACTTCGGGCGCTTCTCCGGCTCCTTGGCCAGACCGTGGTGGATCAGGTCGCGCAGCGGCCCCGGGACCTCCTCGGCCGGGATCGGCGCCTCGCGGTGCTGGCGCGCCATGTTGCGGCCCGCGTACGGGGGCCGCCCCGTGAGGCACTCGTAGAAGATCGCGGTGGCGGCGTACAGGTCGGTGGCGACGGTGGCGGGCGCCCCGTCCCACAGTTCGGGCGCCGCGTACTGCGGGCCGTGCTGGGCCTCGGTGCCCGCGGGCGCCGTCGCGAAGTCGGTGAGGCGGGCGTTGCCCTCGGCGTCGACCAGGACGTTCGCCGGGCGCATCGAGCCGTTGACGAGGTCGTGGTCGTGCGCGGCGGCGAGGCCGAGGAGCGTTCCGCCCAGCATCGACAGCGCCGCGAGGGGGCCGCTCGGGCCCTGCGCGGCGAGCATCCGCCGCAGGCTCACCCCCTCGACGTGCTGCATCACGATCGCGGCCCCGTCGGACGCCTCCACGAAGTCGTAGAGGTCGACCACGTTGGGGTCTTCCATTTGGGACAGGCCTCGTGCCGCCACGCGGTAGCGCGCGAGAAACGCCTCGTCGGCGCCGAGCGCCGGGTCGAGGTATTTGATCGCGACCCGCGTGCCGGTCATGTCGTCGACCGCCAGCACCACCCGGCCCGAGGCTCCGCCGCCCAGTTCGCGTTCGTGGGTGAAGCCCGGGACCGTCCAGCCGTTGACCACGGTGAAAGCCATCCCTCCGATGTCGTACTTGGTGGAATATCGGCCCATACGCCACCGGGTCAAGGCAAGTCGCCGAACTGCAACTGAGACACTGCAACCGTGACTGACTTCGATCGCTCCCGGCAGTTGTTCGACCGTTCCGCCGCCGTCGTGCCCGGTGGCGTCAACTCTCCGGTCCGGGCCTTCGGCGCCGTAGGCGGGACGCCCCGTTTCATGGCGTCCGGGCGCGGTCCGTACCTTACCGACGCCGACGGCCGCACGTACGTGGACCTCGTGTGCTCGTGGGGTCCGATGATCCTCGGGCACGCGCATCCGGCCGTGGTGGAGGCGGTACGGGACGCGGCCGGGCGCGGCACGTCCTACGGCGCGCCGACCCAGGGCGAGGTGGAGCTCGCCGAGGAGATCGTGTCCCGCACGCCCGCGGCGAAGGTCCGGCTGGTCAACTCGGGGACCGAGGCGACCATGTCGGCGATCCGGCTGGCCCGCGGGTTCACCGGCCGCACCAAGATCGTGAAGTTCGCGGGCTGCTACCACGGGCACGTGGACTCGCTGCTCGCCGCGGCGGGCTCCGGCGTCGCCACGTTCGGGCTCCCCGACACGCCGGGCGTGACCGGCGCGACCACCGCCGACACGCTGATCCTGCCCTACAACGACGTCGCGGCCGTGGAGACGGCCTTCCACGACCACGGCACCGACATCGCCTGCGTGATCACCGAGGCGGTGCCGTGCAACATGGGCGTGGTCCCGCCGCTGGCCGGGTTCAACGCGCTGCTCAAGCGGCTGTGCGAGCGCCACGGCGCGCTGCTGGTGATCGACGAGGTGCTCACCGGGTTCCGGGCGTCGCGGTCCGGGTGGTTCGGGATCGAGGGCGTGCCGGGCGACCTGGTGACGTTCGGCAAGGTGATGGGCGGCGGGCTGCCCGCCGCCGCGTTCGGCGGGCGCGCCGACGTCATGGACCACCTCGCCCCCGCCGGGCCCGTCTACCAGGCCGGGACGCTTTCGGGGAACCCGCTGGCCACCGCCGCCGGGCTCGCCACGCTGCGCGGCGCCACGGACGAGGTGTACGCCGCGATCGACCGCTCGGCGCGGATCGTGTCGAAGGCCGCGTCCGAGGCGCTGGAGCGCGAGGGCGTCCCGCACTCCCTGCAGAACGCCGGGAACCTCTTCTCGATCTTCTTCACCGACGGCGCGGTGGGCGACTTCGCCGCGGCGCAGCGCCAGGACTCCAAGGCGTACGCGGCCTTCTTCCACGCCGCCCTTGAGCACGGCGTCTACCTGCCGCCGTCGGCGTACGAGGTGTGGTTCCTGTCGGCCGCGCACGACGACGAGGCTCTGGGACGCGTCCTGGAGGCGCTCCCGCACGCCGCCCGCGCCGCGGCAGCGGCGGCGTCCTAGAACGGCGGCGTCCTAGAACGGCCGTGCCCTACAACGGCAGGGCGCGGAAGGCCCTCAGGGCTGCGGCGACCGATTCGGGGCGCGGTGCGTGCAGGGGAGCCCGCACCGCGGGATCGTCGATCAGCCCCTCGGCGGCCAGGCAGGCCTTGAGGACGGCGGGGGACGGTTCGCCGAACAGCGTCTCCGCCACCGGCAGCAGGGCGTTGTGGAAGGTCAGCCCGCGCGCCGCGTTCCCCTCCCGCGCGGCGCGGGCCATGGCGGCGTAGGCGGCCGGGGCGAGGCACGCGCACGCGGCGACGCCGCCCGCCGCGCCGAGCTGGAGCATGGGGTAGATGTAGGCGTCGTCCCCCGACAGGATCGCCTTGCCCGGGGCGGCCGCCAGGATGGCCAGGGTGTCCTGGTCGATCGCGCCCGCGCAGTGCTTCATGCCGGTCACGCAGTCGAGCGCGAGGATCGCCAGGAGGGCGTCGGCGGACAGGGGCCTCGCCGTCCGGTACGGCACGTTGTACGGGACGAGCGGGACGTCCACGGCCGCGCCGACGGCGGCGAAGTGGTCGACGACGCCCTCCTCCGACGGCCGCAGGTAGTACGGGACGACGACGAGCAGCGCGTCGGCGAGCGGGGCGCGCTCGCGGGCCTGCCGGATCGAGTCCTCGGTGCCCATCGTCCCGGCGCCCACCGTCAGCGGCGTCCCGTGCTCGATCGAGACGGCCCGGCACACCTCCAGCACCGTCCGCTGCTCGGCGGGACTCAGCAGCATGGCCTCGCCGGTGGTGCCGAGCGCGACCAGGCCGTCCGCGCCGTTCTCCAGGCAGTGGCGGGCGAGGCGTTCGAGGGACTTGGCGTCCACCTCGCCGGAGCCGGTGAACGGCGTGACGAGCGACGCGTGGATTCCGTGCATGGATCTCATCTCGTTCGGGCGGCCGGCGCGGCGTGCGCGGCCGGCGCCGGCAGGGCGCGGGACCGCGGCCGGACGCTGCCGGCGGCGACCCCCGCGATGATCAGAGCGGCGCCGGCGAGCCGGACCGCGTCCACGTGCTCGTCCAGCAGCAGGGCCGCCGAGACGAGCCCGAACGGCGGGACGAGCAGCGAGTACATGGCGACGGTGCCGACCTCGTACCGGCGGATCAGCCACGCCCAGCCGCCGAAGCAGAACAGCGTGGCGACGTAGGCGATGAAGGCCAGCGAGCCCACCCCGGCGAGCGAGAGGTGGCGCGCCGCCTCCGGCAGCGCCCCCGGCCCCTCGAAGATCAGGGACAGGGCGAGCAGGGGGAGCGGCGGCACCAGCGACATCCACACCATGAACGCGAACGCGTCCACCGGCTCCTCGGTGGACCGGTTCATCCCCCGCATGGCGACGTTGGCCAGGCCCCAGGCGGCGGCGCCGCCGAGGCAGACCAGGAACGCCCCCACCGGGCTTCCGCCCTCGCCCTGCGCGACGCCGAGCAGGGTGATCCCGGCGAACGCCACGGCCATCCCGGCGATCTGGCGGCCCCCGACGCGCTCGCCCAGCAGCACGCCCGCGAACAGCGCCGTGAAGACCGCCTGCACCTGGAGCACGACCGACGCCAGGCCGGCGGGCATGCCCATGCTCATGCCGAGGAACAGCAGGCCGAACTGCCCCACGCCGAGCGGGACGCCGACCAGCACGAGCCAGCGCGCGGCGACCGGCGGGCGGCGGACGAGGAAGACCGCGGGCACCGCCGCGGCCGTGAACCGCAGCGCGGCCATCAGCAGCGGCGGGAAGTCGTCCAGGGCCACCTTGATGGGCACGAAGTTGAAGCCCCACAGCGCGGCGATCAGGGTGGCCAGCAGGACGTGGCGCGATCTCATGCCTCGATCGTGAGGAAACACTGGCTTTAGGACAAGCGAGAACTTCTTGACACCTCGCTTTAGTATTGCTTCATGCTTGATCTGGAACGGCTGCGCGCCCTGCACTCGGTCGCGATGTACGGCTCGGTCAGCGCCGCCGCGGACGTCCTGCACGTCACCACGTCCGCGGTGTCCCAGCAGCTCGCGAAGCTGGAGCGCGAGACCGGGCAGAAGCTCCTGGAGCGCAACGGCCGCGGCGTCCGCCTCACCGACGCGGCCGAGCTGCTCGTCGCGCACGCCGAGCGGATCCTGTCGCTCGTCGAGCAGGCGCAGGCCGACCTGGAGGCGCACCGCGGCTCGGTCGTCGGCCAGCTCACCGTCGCCTCGTTCCCGACCGCGATCCGCGGGCTGATGCCCGCCGCGCTGCGCGCCCTGCGCGCCGAGCACCCGGACCTGCGCGTCCTGCTCCGCGAGGAGGACCCCATGCGCAGCATGCCGCTCGTCCTGCGCGGCGACTTCGACATGGCCGTCGTCCAGGACTGGAACAACGAGCCGCTCCCGCTCCCCGAGGGCCTGCACAAGGGCGTCATCTGCGAGGACGTCGCCGACGTGGCGCTGCCCGCGGGCCACGACCTGGCCCGGCGCGACACGATCGACCTCAAGGAGCTCGCCGGGGACCCGTGGATCAGCTCCTCGTCCGACAGCATCTGCTGCGACTGGCTGCTGCGCACGCTGCGCGCCATCGACAGCGAACCCAGGATCGACCACCAGGCCTACGAGTTCGCCACCCAGCTCTCCCTGGTCGCCGCCGGGCTCGGCAACGTCATCCTGCCCCGCCTCGGCCGCTGCGACGTCCCGCCCGGCGTCGCGATCGTCCCGCTCTCGGCCCCCCTGTCGCGGCGCGTGTACGCCGTCTGGCGCGAGGAGGCGGCCCGCCGGCCCGCGATCCGCGCCGCCGTGACCGCCCTGCGCGCCGCCGTCCCGGCCGGTTGCGGGGAGGAGGCGGCGGCGCGGGTAATCTGACCACGCCATGACTGACACGACGATCGTCCACCTCCTGCGGCACGGCGAGGTGCACAACCCCGAGGGCGTCCTCTACGGGCGGCTGCCCGGTTACCGCCTCAGCGAGGACGGCGTCCTCATGGCGAAGGCCGCCTCCCGGTGGTTCGCCGACCGGGACGTCACCGCGCTGTTCTCCTCGCCGATGCAGCGGGCGCTGGAGACGGCAGCGCCGCTGGCCGACTCCCTCGGCCTTCCCGTGACGGTCGACGACCGCCTGATCGAGGCCGGCAACCACTTCGAGGGGCTCACCTTCGGGGTGGGGACCGGCTCGCTGCGGCGTCCCGAGCACTGGCGCCACCTCGTCAACCCGTTCCGGCCGTCCTGGGGCGAGCCGTACAAGGCGCTCGCCGCCCGGATGCGCGCCGCCGTCATCCGGGCCCGGGAGACGGCGCGCGGCCACGAGGCCGTCTGCGTCAGCCACCAGCTGCCGATCTGGATCCTGCGGCTGCACGCCGAGCGCCGCCGGCTCTGGCACCACCCGGCCCGCCGGGAGTGCTCGCTCGCCAGCCTCACGAGCCTGACGTTCGAGGGAGGCCGGCTGGTGGAGGTCGCCTACTGCGAGCCCGCCTCCGGGATCGCGAAGGGCCCCGATGTCGCGGGTGCCTGACCGCACCGCTAAGTTTGTACTACATCTTGTAGTACTCGCCGTCCTGTACTGAACGCCTTGTAGTGCCGAGGAGGGGCCCGTGAACCCCCGCCGCATCGCGCCTTCGCGCGCTCCCTTCCGCGCGGGCGCCGCCGTCGCGCTCTGCGGCCTGCTCGCGGGCTGCGCCGGCACCGGCGCCGCGGACGGCGGGCCCGACGGCGGAGACAACCGCTTCATCTCCGGCGACGGCAACGTGACCGAGTACAAGCCGGCGCAGCGCAAGAGCCTCGCGAACGTCGAGGGCGAACGGCTGGGCGGCGGGTCCTTCAAGCTGGCCGACCTCAAGGGCAAGGTCGTCGTCGTCAACTTCTGGGCGTCGTGGTGCGCGCCCTGCCGGGGCGAGGCGCCGTCCCTCCAGCACGTCTACGACGGCAGGAAGGCGCAGGGCGCGGAGTTCGTCGGCGTCGCCTTCAAGGACTCCAAGCCCAACGCGCAGGCGTTCGAGCGCAAGTTCAAGGTCACCTACCCCAGCCTCTTCGACGCCGACGGCCGCATCACGCTGGCGTTCCGGGAGGTGCCGCCGAGCGCGATCCCGAGCACGCTCGTCCTGGACCGGCAGGGGCGCGTCGCCGCCCGCGTCATCGGCGCGACGACGTTCACCAAGCTCGACCCCCTGGTCGGCAAGGTCCTCGCGGAGAAGTGAGCTCCCTGGACGAGACGGTCGTGAGCGGGTCGTTGGTGGCGGCGGCGCCCCTGGCGGCCCTCGCCGGGCTCGTCTCGTTCGCCTCGCCGTGCGTCCTGCCGCTCGTCCCGGGCTACCTGTCGTACGTCACGGGCATGACCGGCGCCGACCTCGCCGAGCAGCGGCGGGGGCGGCTCCTCGCCGGGGTCCTGCTGTTCGTCGCCGGGTTCAGCGTCGTCTTCGTCAGCTACGGCGCGGTCTTCGGGGGCCTCGGACGGTGGCTCCTGGAGTACCAGGACACGATCACCCGCGTCCTCGGCGTCATCACGATCGTGTTCGGCCTCGCGTTCATGGGCTTCGTCCCCGGGCTCCAGCGGACGCTGAAGTCGGGGCGCCTCCCCGCGGCCGGGCTCGCCGGTGCGCCGCTGCTCGGCGTCCTGTTCGGGCTGGGCTGGACGCCCTGCATCGGCCCGACGCTCGGCGCGGTGCAGGGACTGGCGATCACCGAGGCCAGCGCCGGACGGGGCGCGCTGCTGTCGCTGGCGTACTGCGCGGGCCTCGGCCTGCCGTTCGTGGCCACCGCGATCGCCTACCGTAGGGCGCTCGGCGCGTTCGGCGCCGTGAAGCGCCACTACCCCCTGGTCATGCGGATCGGCGGGGGGATGCTCGTCCTCATCGGGGTGCTGCTCGTGAGCGGCCTGTGGGGTGACCTGACGATCGAGCTGAGGTCGTGGATCAGCGGCTTCGAACCGGTGATTTGAGATGACTGACACCAACACCGACCACACCGGCGCCGAGGACCGGGCCGCGGAGGAGACCGGCACCGAGGCGCCCGCCGCTCGGCAGGCGCCGCGGGAGGTGCCGCGCCCCTCGGGCATCGGCCCGCTCGGCTGGCTGCGGTGGGGCTGGCGGCAGCTCACCACCATGCGGACCGCGCTGATCCTGCTGTTCCTGGTGGCGCTCGGCGCGGTGCCGGGCTCGATCCTGCCGCAGCGGGGCCAGGCGCCCGAGAAGGTCGCCGCCTACCTGGAGAAGCACGGGACGCTCGGGCCCTGGCTCGACAGGTTCTCGATGTTCGACGTGTTCGCGGCCCCCTGGTTCGCGGCCATCTACATCCTGCTGTTCGTCTCGCTGGCCGGCTGCGTCGTCCCGCGCGCCGTGAAGCACTACAGGTCGATGCGGGCGCGCCCGCCGGCCGCCCCCCGCAACCTGGCGAGGCTGCCCCAGTCGGCGACGTACGAGACGGGCGCCTCCCCGGAGGACGTCCTCGCCGAGGCCCGCACGGCGCTGCGCGCCCGCCGCTTCCGCGTGGACGTGGCCGGCGGCGCCGCGTCCGCCGAGAAGGGCTACCTGGGCGAGACCGGCAACCTGCTCTTCCACCTCGCGCTGCTGGCGCTGCTGTTCGCGCTCGGCCTCGGCAACCTGTTCGGCTACCGGGGCAACGTCCTGCTGACCGAGGGCAAGACGTTCGCCAACTCGCTCGGCCTCTACGACCAGTTCCAGCCCGGACGCGCGTTCAGCGGCGGCGAGCTCGCCCCGTTCACGATCACGCTGGACGACTTCAAGGCCGAGTACGAGGCCGAGGGCGACAAGCGGGGCCAGGCCACCTCGTTCAACGCCAAGATCCACTACCGGTCGAGCCCGGACGCCCCGGACAAGCCCTACGACCTGCAGATCAACCATCCGCTCAAGGTCGGCGGCGCGAAGGTGTACCTGCTCGGCCACGGGTACGCGCCGGTGTTCACCGTCCGGGACGCCAAGGGGAACGTCGCCTTCCAGGACTCGGTGCCGTTCCTGGAGATGGAGCCGCGGAACCTCACGTCCGAGGGCGTCATCAAGGCCCCCGACGCCGAGCCCGACCAGCTCGCCTTCTACGCCATCCTGTGGCCGACCGCGGTGGCGAGCGAGGACGGCAAGCAGATCGTCTCGGCCTTCCCCGCGCCGCTGCGCCCGGTCGTCACGATCACCGCCTTCAAGGGCGACCTCGGCCTGGACTCCGGCAGCCCCCAGTCGGTCTACAAGCTGGAGGGCATCGGCAGGACGCTCCAGCCGGTCAAGGACGGCCAGAAGCTGCTGGAGCCGGGGGAGACCTTCAAGCTGCCCGGCGGCGCCGGCACGGTCACCTTCGACGGGCTCAAGGAGTGGACGAGCCTGTCGGTCAACCGCGACCCCGGACGCATCCCCGCGCTGATCGCCGCCATCCTCGCGGTGCTCGGCGTGGCGACCTCGTTCATGGTCCGCCGGCGCAGGGTGTGGGTCCGTGCGAGCGCCGGAGAGGGCGGGCGTACGGTGGTGGAGGTCGGCGGTCTCACGCTGGGGAACCCGACCTCGGAGTTCGACGACATCGTGGCCGCGCTGCGCGGCCCGCAGGACGGGCCCGCTTCCGAGCCCGGTGAGACCCCCGCCGCCGACGGCCCCACGGGTGCGGCGACCGAACCGAAGGAGTGACGAGGTGAGCAACGCCGACCTCGCGAACCTGAGCGACAAGCTCATGCTGACCACCGTGGTGATGTACATCATCGCGCTGGTCGCCTACGCCGCCGACATGGGCTTCGGCCGCCGCCGCGCGGTGGCGGCCGTCCCGGCCAAGAGCGGGGCGAAGGTGCTGGTGGGCGCCGCCGGGGCCGAGGCCGCGTCCGACGCCTCGGACACGGACACGGACACGGCCGCTTCCGCCGAGGCCGCGGACGAGGAGGCCGAGCGACCCAGGGTCGACTGGATCCGGCTCGCCGTCCTGCTGAACGTGCTCGGCTGGGGAGCGCAGCTCGGCGTCCTCGTGACCCGCGGGCTCGCCGCGAACCGGTGGCCGTGGGGGAACATGTACGAGTTCCTCACCGCCATCTCGTTCGCCGCCGTCACCGCGTTCATGGTCGTCATGTTCCGCTACAAGGCGCGGTTCCTCGGCGCGTTCGTCATGGCCGCCGCGGTCGTCGCCCTCGGCGTCGCCAACATCTGGCTGTACGACTCGGTGGGCCCGGTCAGCCCGGCGCTGAACTCCTACTGGATCGCCATCCACGTCACCGCCGCGATCATCGCGACGGGCGCGTTCACCGTCGCCGGCGCGGCGACGGTGCTGTACCTGCTGAAGGAGCGGGCCGAGTCGCGCGGCGGCGCCGCGGCGGGCGGCGTGCTGGCGCGCGTCCCGTCGGTGGAGGCCCTGGACCGCCTCTCGATGCGGGTCACGATGTTCGCCTTCCCGATCTGGACGGCCGCGATCATCATGGGCGCGATCTGGGCCGACCAGGCGTGGGGCCGCTACTGGGGCTGGGACCCCAAGGAGATCTGGTCCTTCGTCACCTGGATCATCTACGCCGCCTACCTGCACGCCCGCGCCACCGCCGGCTGGAAGGGCCGCAAGGCCGCGATCCTCTCGCTGGTCGCGTTCGCCGCGCTGCTGTTCAACTTCTTCGGCGTGAACTACATGTTCTCCGGCCTGCACTCTTACGCCTGACGCGCGGCCGCCCGCCGCGACCGCGTGACTCCGAGGGATGACGGAGAGTCGGCTTCCGGCTTACCCTTCCTCAGGGACCCGGTCCGGCGGCGGACGCCGCTCGATACCCCCGCGGGTCCGGCTGACAGAGGAGCCCGATGCGCTTCAAAGGCGTCCACCGCAAGCCCCGGGAGACGTTCCGCGGCGGGCGGTTCCGCGCGGACGCGGCCGGCGACGAGGTCTCCTACGCGCCGTCCCCGCCCGACTCGGGGCAGGTGCGGCCGCGCAGCAACCAGCCGCGCGACCGGTTCGGCCGGTTCCGCAAGGCGGGCCGCGACGACGACTTCGCGCTCGGACCCGAACGCCCCGAGGCGGGCCCCGTCGACACGGCGGGCGGCCTGCGCGGGATGACCGGGCGGCTCGGGCGGCGCGGGCACGGCCGGCCGCGGGCGGGCGACTACTCCTGGAGCGACTTCGAGCTGGAGGACGACCGGCCGCGCGTCGAGCCCCACCCGCCGGGCATGCCGCACGCCGCCGACGGCCGCCGCGACTGCGGCGTGCTGGAGTCCGTCCTGCACCGGCAGTGGGACGTCCGGGAGGGGCCGCCGCCGGACGCGGTGATCGGCGCGGTGGAGAGCCTGGCGTCGCTGCCCGAGCCGCTGAAGGAGAGGCTGGCGGGCGGCCTCGACGGCATCTACGTCGGCCCCGGCGGCGTCCCGCAGCTCGACGACATGGGCCACCTGCGCGACCGGCCGCTGCCGTCGGGTCGCGCGACCTGGGACATCTGCGCCGGCGCGTACGGCGACCACAAGATCGTCGTGGGGGACCGGCCGTCCCCGACACCGGACGTGATGCTGCACGAGGTCGGGCACGCGCTCGACGACATCGACGGCGGCGACGGCGAGTGGACGTCCGACAGCCCCGCCTTCCGGCAGCTCTACGAGGAGTGCCTGCCGTATCTGGCGAGCGAGTTCCACAAGCAGCCGAACGCGCTCGGCCGCCGGGAGTTCTTCGCCGACGCGTTCGCCGCGATCTCCTCCCGGCAGCGCCCCGCCCTGGTGGATATGCTCGCCGGCAACATCCGCACGGCCCTAGAGGTCATGCTCTTCTTCAACCGCAGGTACGGGATCTAGGACACCGACGAGATGACAGGCCGCGCGACGACCAGACGGCGAAGGTGATCGACGATGTACGTGATCCGGCTTCCCGACGGCACGCTCCGGGTCCCCCACAGCGTTCTCGCCGACGGCGGCGAGTCCGGGTCCGAGGCGGGCGAGGGACGGATCATCGCCGACGCCTACGTCGAGATCGGCCCGGACGATCCCGACTACGACCGGTTGCTGCGCGGGTCGCTCACCGAGGAGGAGCTGGCGGAGCGACGGCGCCGCTGGCGGGACGAGGACGCCGACCTGCTCCGCCGCTTCGAGGAGTGGAAGGCGGGCGGCGCCGAGGAGTGAGCGCCGGAGGGCGGGCGCGAGCCCGGGGAGCGGGTTTCGAGGGTGAGCGGGGGGCGGGGCGGGAGGCGCCCCGGCCGCCCGGCGAGGACTGCCTTCGGCCAAGGACTGCTTCGGCGGGCGGTCCGGGCGGCTCAGGACCGGAGTCCGGGCGGTGGGCCCAGGTCAGTGGGCCGAATGCTCGGCGACGGGCTCCTCGCCGCGCAGCAGCGCGTGCACCTCGGACTCGCGGAAGCGCCGGTGGCCCCCCGGAGTGCGGATGCTGCTGATCCGGCCCGCGGCGGCCCACCGGGTGACCGTCTTCGGGTCGACCCGGAAGAGGGCGGCGACCTCTCCTGGAGTCAGCAGGCGCTCGCTCGTGCTTTCCACGTTTTCTCTCCCCCTTTGTCCCGCCTTCGGCGCGGGTGGACTGTTTAACAGTGTGGCGGGTCAAGACCGATTTCTCCCTTGTTTTCGGAAAAGATCACCGACCGTAGTCCGCCGAACAGCGGCGATGACGGACGGTGATCCGGTCATGGGTCACAGTGATCACCCTGACCACCGCTGACCTGCCATGTCACGCCGCCGGCGCCCCCGCGGGCACCCGGGAGAAGTAGTCTCCGGGCATGTCCGACCTCGTATCGCTGCCGGAGATCGAACGGGCCGCCGAGCGCATCGCGGGCGTCGCCGTCCGCACGCCGCTCGTCCCGTTCTCCCGCGACCCCGCCCCGTCCGCCGCCGGCGCGCCCGCGCTGCTGGTGAAGGCCGAGTCGCTGCAGCCGATCGGCGCCTTCAAGCTGCGCGGCGCCTACTCCGCGATCTCCTCCCTCGCCCCGCGGGAGCGCGAGCGCGGCGTCGTCACGCACTCCAGCGGCAACCACGCGCAGGCCGTCGCCTACGCGGCCCGCGCGCTCGGCGCCAGGGCCGTCCTGGTCATGCCGCACACCACCCCGGGCGTGAAGGTCGACGCGTGCATCGCGCTCGGCGCCGAGATCGTCTACGTGGAGCCGACCTCCCAGGCCCGCGCCGAGACGGCGGACAAGCTCGCCGCCGCGCACGGCTTCACGCTCGTCCCGCCCTACGACGACGCCCGGATCATCGCCGGCCAGGGCACCGCCGGGCTGGAGATCGTCCAGGACCGCCCGGACGTGGACGTCGTGCTCGTCCCGGTCAGCGGCGGCGGCCTGATCTCCGGCGTGTCCGCCGCGGTCAAGGCGCTGCGCCCGGAGGCGAGGGTCGTCGGCGTCGAGCCGGAGCTCGCCGCGGACGCCCGCGACTCGCTGGCGGCGGGGCGTCCGGTCGAGTGGGCGGCGGAGGAGACCGGCCGCACCATCGCCGACGCGCTGCGCGTCCAGCGGGTGGGCGACCTGCCGTACGCGCACATGCGCGCCCACGTGGACGGCATCGTCACGGTCACCGAGGACGAGATCCGGCAGGCGATGCGCCGCCTCGCCCGCGAGGCGCGCCTCGTCGCCGAGCCGGCGGGCGCCGTCGCCACCGCCGCCTACCTCTACCGCCGCGCGGAGCTTCCCGAGGGGCGCACCTACGTCTCGGTCCTGTCCGGCGGCAACGTCGACCCGGCCCTCTTCCTGGACGTGCTGAGCCGACCCCGGGGAGAGGACGGTCCGAGCCGGGGATAACCTCGAAGGGTCATGCGCTCCGTCATCCTCTACACCCTGGCCCGCGCCGTGATCTTCGCGGTCACCGCGGGGGTCCTCGCGCTCTTCGGGGCCCGCGGGTTCCTGCTCCTGCTGCTGGCGCTGCTGATCAGCGGCGTCGTCAGCTACGTGCTGCTGTCCGCGCAGCGGGACCGGATGTCCGCCGTCGTCACGCGGGGCGTGCGCTCGCAGCGCGAGAAGTTCGAGAGGTCGGTCGCCAAGGAGGACGCCCCGCGCACCCGCGCGGAGTGAACTCGGCGCACCCGCGCGGAGTGACTTCGGCGCACCCGCGCGGAATGATCCGGCGCACTCCCGCGGACCGACCCCCCGCGCCCGCGCGCAGGGCCTCGCGCGGCCTAGGCTGGGGGCATGACCCGCGCTTCACTCGACAAGCAGCCCGCCGACGTCGCGGCGATGTTCGACGGCACCGCAGAGCGGTACGACCTGATGAACTCGCTGATGACCGGCGGCCAGGACCGGCGGTGGCGGCAAGAGGTCGTCCGCGCGCTGGAGGCGCGGCCGGGTGAGCGGGTCCTCGACCTCGCGGCGGGCACGGGGACGTCGTCGGTGCCCTTCGCCGAGGCCGGCGCCGACACGGTCGCGTGCGACTTCTCGCTCGGCATGCTGCGCGTCGGCGTGCGCCGCCAGGCGGACGTCACGGGCCTGCGCTTCGTGGCCGGGGACGCGCTGCGGCTGCCCTTCGCGGACGGCTCCTTCGACGCGGTCACCATCTCCTTCGGGCTCCGCAACGTCGCCGACACCGGGCTCGCGCTGCGCGAGCTGCGCCGGGTCGCCAGGCCCGGCGGGCGGCTGGTGATCTGCGAGGTGAGCCATCCCCCGAACGCGCTGCTGGCGCTCGGACACAAGGCGCACCTCCGCTACGGGCTGCCGCTGCTGGCACGGGTCAGCTCCAACCCCGACTCCTACCGCTACCTCGCCGAGTCGACGCTCGCCTGGCCCGACCAGGCGGGGCTGGCGAGCCTCATCCAGGACGCGGGCTGGGGCGAGGTGCGGTGGCGCGACCTCACGTTCGGGGTGGTCGCCCTGCACCATGCCGTCAACCCGTCCGTCAAGCCTGCTTGACAGACGGCGGCCGGTGGTTTCGGACCGGTCCAAACTTGGACCGGCCCAGAAGTACCCACCAGTCGTGATAAAGGAATAGACTCCCCACCGGATCCTTGTGAAGTACTTCACAAGCGAACGAGCGAAGAGGACCATCGTGACCGACTCCACCCGACACGCGGATGCCATCGTCGTCGGGGCGGGCCCCGCCGGATCGTCGACCGCCTATTGGCTCGCGCAGGCCGGCCTGGACGTCTTCCTGCTGGAGAAGGCCACCTTCCCGCGCGACAAGATCTGCGGCGACGGCCTCACCCCGCGGGCCGTCCGCGCCCTCATCGGCATGGGCGTCGACATCAACGACCCCGGCTGGGGGCGCAACAAGGGCCTGCGCATCTACGGCGGCGGCGTCAAGGTCGAGCTGCCCTGGCCGGAGCTCGCCTCCTTCCCCGACTTCGGCCTCGTCCGCAAGCGCACCGACCTCGACCAGCTCCTCGCGGAGCACGCCGCCAAGGCCGGCGCGCAGCTCCTGCAGGGCTGCAACGTGACCGGCCCGATCGTCGACGAGCGCACCGACCGCATCACCGGCGTCACGGCCGAGTACGAGGGCGAGGAGATCGAGTTCCACGCGCCCCTGGTCGTCGCCGCCGACGGCAACTCGACCCGGCTGTCGCTCGCCATGGGGCTGCGGCGCCGCGAGGACCGGCCGATGGGCGTCGCGGTCCGCCGCTACTTCCAGACCCCGCGCCACGACGACGAGTTCATGGAGGCGTGGCTGGAGCTGTGGGACGGCCAGCGCCTCCTGCCCGGCTACGGCTGGGTGTTCGGCGTCGGCGACGGCACGTCCAACGTCGGCCTCGGCCTGCTCAACACCAGCAAGGCGTTCCAGAACGTCGACTACCGCGGCATGCTCAGGCGCTGGTGCGCGCAGATGCCGGAGGACTGGCAGTTCGACGAGGACCACGCGACCTCCAAGATCCGTGGCGCGGCGCTGCCGATGGGCTTCAACCGGCAGCCGCACTACACCCGCGGGATGCTGCTGGTCGGCGACGCCGGCGGCATGATCAACCCGTTCAACGGCGAGGGCATCGACTACGCCCTGGAGTCCGGCCGGCTGGCCGCCGACATCATGGTGCAGGCGCTCGCCCGCCGGACCCCCGCGCAGCGCGAGCGGACCCTGTACGAGTACCCGCGCATCCTCAAGGACGAGCACGGCGGCTACTTCACCCTCGCCCGCGTGTTCGTCCAGGCGATCGGCGACCCGCGGATCATGAAGTTCCTGACCGCGCACGGCCTGCCGCACCCGACGCTGATGCGCTTCACGCTGAAGCTCCTCGCGAACCTCACCGACCCCAAGGGCGGCGACGCGATGGACCGCGTCATCAACGCGATGCAGAAGGTGGCGCCGGCGGCATGAGCGCGCGCGTGGAATTCAGGCTTCCGCAGGTGAGCGGACTAAAGTGCAGTACCCGACCCCCTGAGGGGAGCGCTATTGATCACCTTGGCTAGGGTGGCGGGTCGCAGGCGGCCCGTCCCGTACAACGTCGTACGTCCCGAGGAGAGGCTGTAGAGATATGGATCTCTATATTCCGATCATCGTGCTGGGAGTGCTCGCCTTCGCCTTCGCCGGCGGTTCGGTGGCGATGGCCGCGCTCACGGGGCCCAAGCGCTGGAACCGCGCCCGGTTGGACGCCTACGAGTGCGGCATCGAGCCGACCCCGCAGCCGGTCGGCGGCGGGCGCTTCCCGATCAAGTACTACCTGACGGCGATGCTGTTCATCGTCTTCGACATTGAGATCATCTTCCTTTACCCCTGGGCGGTCGCGTTCGACCGGATGGGGCTCTTCGGCCTTGTCGAGATGGTTCTTTTCATCGTCACCGTCCTCGTGGCGTACGCCTACATCTGGCGGCGCGGCGGTCTGGAGTGGGACTGACATGGGTCTAGAGGAGAAACTCCCCAGCGGCTTCCTGCTGACCACGGTCGAGCAGGTCGCGGGGTGGGCGCGCAGCAGTTCGATGTGGCCGGCGACGTTCGGCCTCGCGTGCTGCGCGATCGAGATGATGGCGACCGGCGACCCCCGGCACGACTTCTCCCGGTGGGGGATGGAGCGTGCCTCGGCGACGCCGCGCCAGGCCGACCTGATGATCGTCGCGGGCCGGGTGAGCCAGAAGATGGCGCCGGTGCTGCGGCAGATCTACGACCAGATGACCGAGCCGAAGTGGGTCATCGCGATGGGCGTGTGCGCCTCGTCCGGCGGCATGTTCAACAACTACGCGATCGTGCAGGGCGTGGACCACATCGTCCCGGTGGACATCTACCTGCCCGGCTGCCCGCCGCGGCCGGAGATGCTGCTGGACGCGATCCTCAAGCTGCACGACAAGGTCCAGAACGCCAAGCTCGGGCCCCAGCGCGAGAAGCAGATCGCCGAACTCGAAGAGGCCAGGCGCCGCAGGCTCCCGCTGCTCGGACAGGGAGCGTGACATGAGTTCCGAGAACCCTGAGCAGCGGGCCGAGCAGGGCGCGGACAAGCTCCCCGCGCAGGCCGAGGAGGAGCGCCGCGAGCAGCCGGTCGTCCGCAAGGGCATGTTCGGCGCGCGGACCACCGGCGACACCTCCGGCTACGGCGGGCTCGTCATCCGGCAGAGCCCGCGGGTCACCGCGCAGCGCCCCTACGGGGGCCCCGGCGGCGCCGCCGAGGCGGGCGAGTTCGACGAGGTCGCCGACGAGATGGAGCGCGCGTACCCGCACTTCGGGGACGCCGTCGAGCGGGTGGTCGTCGACCGCGGCGAGATCACGTTCTTCGTGAAGCGCGACCACCTGCTGGAGGTCGCGCGGACCATGCGGGACGAGCCGTCCCTGCGCTTCGAGATGTGCTCGGGCGTGTCGGGCGTCCACTACCCGAAGGACGAGGGCGCCGAGCTGCACTCGGTCGTGCACCTGCTGTCGATCACGCACAACCGGCGCGTCCGGCTGGAGACGACCTGCCCGGACGCCGACCCGCACGTCCCGTCGCTGGTGCCCGTGTACCCGACGAGCGACTGGCACGAGCGGGAGACCTACGACTTCTTCGGGATCGTCTACGACGGCCACCCGGCGCTCACACGCATCGAGATGCCCGACGACTGGGTCGGCCATCCGCAGCGCAAGGACTACCCCCTCGGCGGTATTCCCGTCGAGTACCGCGGAGCGGAGATCCCCCCGCCCGACGAGCGGAGGTCGTACGTATGAGTTCCACGAAGTACACCGAGTACGACGCCTACGCCGCGGAGGAGGCGGCCGAGGGCAGGGTCTTCGACGTCAACGGGCAGGACTGGGACCAGGTCGTCGCCGGCGCCGAGGACCTCGGCGACGAGCGGCTCGTCGTCAACATGGGCCCGCAGCACCCGTCCACGCACGGGGTGCTCCGGCTCATCCTGACGCTCGACGGTGAGACGGTGAACGAGGCGCGGGTGGGCATCGGCTACCTGCACACCGGCATCGAGAAGAACATGGAGTTCCGCACCTGGACGCAGGGCACCACGTTCTGCACCCGGATGGACTACCTCGCGCCGATCTTCAACGAGACGGCGTACTGCCTGAGCGTGGAGAAGCTGCTCGGCGTCACCGAGCAGATCCCGGAGCGGGCCCAGATCATCCGCGTGATGATGATGGAGCTGAACCGGATCTCCTCGCACCTGGTCGCGATCGCCACGTTCGGCCTGGAGCTCGGCGCGACGACGGTGATGCTGAACGGCTTCGTCGAGCGCGAGTACACCCTCGACCTGTTCGAGGAGATCACCGGCCTGCGGATGAACATGGCCTACGTCCGTCCGGGCGGGGTCGCGCAGGACCTGCCGAGCGGCGCCACCAGCAAGATCCGCGACTACCTGGACCGGATGCCGAAGCGCATCCAGGCGATGCGCAAGCTGATGGACGCCAACCCGGTCTACCTGGCGCGCACGCAGAACATCGCGTACCTGGACCTGACCGGCTGCATGGCGCTCGGCGTCACCGGCCCGATGCTGCGCTCGACCGGCCTGCCGTGGGACCTGCGCAAGTCGCAGCCCTACTGCGGCTACGAGACCTACGACTTCGAGGTCCCGACGCAGGACACCTGCGACGTCTACGGCCGCTACCTCGTCCGGATGGACGAGATGGAGGAGTCGCTGAAGATCGTCGAGCAGTGCCTGGACCGGCTCCAGTCGGTCAAGGGCCCGGTGATGATCGAGGACAAGAAGATCGGCTGGCCGGCGCAGCTGGCGATCGGCGCGGACGGCATGGGCAACTCGCCCCGCCACATCGCGCACATCATGGGCACCTCGATGGAGGCCCTGATCCATCACTTCAAGCTGGTGACGGAGGGGTTCCGGGTGCCCGCCGGGCAGGCGTACGCGCCCATCGAGTCGCCGCGCGGCGAGCTCGGCGCCCACGTGGTCAGCGACGGCGGCACCCGGCCGTACCGCGTCCACTTCCGCGATCCGTCCTTCGTCAACCTGCAGGCGGCCCCGGCGATGTCGGAGGGCGGCATGATCGCCGACGTCATCGCGGCGGTGGCCAGCATCGACCCGGTCATGGGGGGAGTGGACCGATGACATACGGACCTGAGGTCCGCGAGCGGCTGGAGCGCGACGCCAAGGAGATCATCGGCCGGTACCCCCGGCCGCGCTCGGCGCTCCTGCCGATGCTGCACCTGGTGCAGTCGGTGGAGGGCCACGTCACCGAGGACGGGATCGAGTTCTGCGCGGAGCAGCTCGGCATCACCGCCGCGCAGGTGACGGGCGTCGCGACCTTCTACACGCAGTACAAGCACGCGCCGGTCGGCGAGTACCACGTCGGCGTCTGCATCAACACGCTGTGCGCGGTCATGGGCGGCGACCAGATCTGGAACGAGCTGAGCGAGCACGCCGGGGTGGGGCACGACGAGGCCACCGCGGACGGCAGGGTCAGCCTGGAGCGGATCGAGTGCAACGCGGCCTGCGACTTCGCGCCGGTGATGATGGTCAACTGGGAGTTCTTCGACAACATGACTCCCGAGAAGGCCAAGCAGCTCGTCGACGACCTGCGCTCAGGTAAGCAAGTGCTTCCTTCGCGCGGGCCGGAGAGCCTGGCCACCTGGAAGGAGGCGTCCCGCGTGCTCGCCGGGTTCCCGGACGGGCGCGCCGGCGAGGGCGTCCAGGCCGGGCCGGAGTCGCTGCGCGGACTGAAGCTGGCGCAGGAGCGCGGCTGGGAGGCGCCCCCCAAGGCGGTTGCCGGGGGGTCGTCCCCCCAGAGTGACACGGCGGACGTCGACCGCGAGCGTCCCGAGGAGCCGGGCTCGCAGGAGGGGCGGAACAAGTGACCACGCTGACCCCCATCCTCACGAAGAACTGGGACCGGGCCGACTCGTTCACCCGCGCGGGCTACGAGCGCGACGGCGGCTACGACGCGCTGCGCGCGGCGTTCCGCATGGAGCCGGACGAGATCGTCCAGGCGGTCAAGGACTCCGGACTGCGCGGCCGCGGCGGCGCGGGCTTCCCCACCGGGATGAAGTGGGGCTTCCTGCCCCCGACCAGTCCGAACCCGCGCTACCTCGTCGTCAACGCCGACGAGTCCGAGCCGGGCACGTGCAAGGACATCCCGCTGATGATGGCCAACCCGCACGTGCTCGTCGAGGGCGTCATCATCAGCTCGTACGCGATCAGATCGAACCTCGCGTTCATCTACGTGCGCGGCGAGGTGCTGCACGTGATCCGCCGCCTGCACCAGGCGGTGGCGGAGGCGTACGAGGCCGGCTACCTCGGCAAGGACATCCTCGGCTCCGGCTACGACCTGGACGTGGTCGTGCACAGCGGCGCCGGGGCCTACATCTGCGGCGAGGAGACGGCGCTGCTGGACTCCCTCGAAGGGTTCCGCGGTCAGCCCAGGCTCAAGCCCCCCTTCCCGGCGGTCGCGGGCCTCTACGGCGGGCCCACCGTCATCAACAACGTCGAGTCGATCTCCTCGGTTCCCTCGATCATCGCCAACGGGCCGGAATGGTTCGCCTCGATGGGCACCGAGAAGTCCCAGGGCTTCGGGATCTTCTCGCTGTCCGGGCACGTCACGCGGCCCGGGCAGTACGAGGCGCCGCTCGGCATCACGCTGCGGGAACTGCTCGACATGGCGGGCGGGATCCGCGAGGGCCACCGGCTGAAGTTCTGGACGCCCGGCGGGTCGTCCACCCCGATCTTCACCGACGAGCACCTGGACGTGCCGCTGGACTTCGAGTCCGTCGGCGCCGCCGGGTCCATGCTCGGCACCCGGGCCCTGCAGATCTTCGACGAGACGACCTGCGTCGTCCGCGCCGTCCTGCGCTGGTCGGAGTTCTACGCGCACGAGTCGTGCGGCAAGTGCACGCCGTGCCGCGAAGGCACCTACTGGTACAAGCAGATGCTGAAGCGGCTGGAGGCGGGCCAGGGCTCCGAGGAGGACCTGGAGACCCTGCTGGACCTGTCCGACAACATCCTCGGCCGATCGTTCTGCGCCCTCGGCGACGGCGCCACGAGCCCGGTCGTCTCGTCCATCAAGCTGTTCCGGGACGAGTACCTCCGGCACTTCGAACTCGGCGCCTGCCCGTTCGACCCGGCCGAGTCGACCCTCTGGGGAGGTGCCAAGTGACCGTCACCGACGACAAGTCGGCGGTGGACAGGCCGGTGGAGATGGTCGCCTGCACCATCGACGGCTTCGAGATCGAGGTGCCCAAGGGCACGCTGATCATCCGGGCCGCCGAGCTGATCGGCATCCAGATCCCCCGGTTCTGCGACCACCCGCTGCTGGACCCGGTCGGGGCCTGCCGGCAGTGCCTGGTGGAGATCCCCGACGCCGGCAACGGCCGCGGCATGCCGAAGCCGCAGGCGTCCTGCACCACCGCGGTGATGCCGGGCATGGTGGTCAAGACGCAGCTCACCTCGCCGGTCGCCGACAAGGCGCAGCACGGCGTGATGGAGCTGCTGCTGATCAACCACCCGCTGGACTGCCCGATCTGCGACAAGGGCGGCGAGTGCCCGCTGCAGAACCAGGCGATGTCCAACGGCCGCGGCGAGTCCCGGTTCGTGGAGGCCAAGCGGACCTTCCCCAAGCCGATCCCGCTGTCCAGCCAGGTGCTGCTCGACCGGGAGCGCTGCATCCAGTGCGCCCGCTGCACCCGGTTCTCCGACCAGATCGCCGGCGACGCGTTCATCGACCTGTTCGAGCGCGGCGCGAAGGAGCAGGTCGGCGCGGCGGACGGCAAGCCGTTCCAGTCCTACTTCTCCGGCAACACCGTGCAGATCTGCCCGGTGGGCGCGCTGACCGGGGCCGCGTACCGGTTCCGGTCCCGCCCGTTCGACCTGGTCTCGCAGCCGAGCGTCTGCGAGCACTGCGCGTCCGGCTGCGCGCTGCGCACCGACCACCGCCGCGGGAAGATCACCCGGCGGCTGGCCGGGGACGACCCGCAGGTCAACGAGGAGTGGAACTGCGACAAGGGCCGCTGGGCGTTCACCTACGGGACGCGGCCCGAGCGGCTCACCCAGCCGCTCGTCCGCGGTGAGGACGGCGAGCTGGAGCCGGCGTCCTGGCCCGAGGCGCTCACCATCGCGGCGCGCGGCCTCGCGGCGGCGCGCGGCTCGGCGGGCGTCCTGGCCGGCGGCCGCGTCACCCTTGAGGACGCCTACGCCTACGCCAAGTTCGCCCGGATCGCCCTCGGCACCAACGACGTCGACTTCCGGGCCCGGCCGCTGTCGGAGGAGGAGTCGCGGTTCCTCGCCTCGTCCGTCGCGGGCCACCCCATCGAGGTGACCTACGCCGACCTGGAGAAGGCGCCGGTCGTCCTGCTCGCCGGGTTCGAGCCCGAGGAGGAGTCGCCGATCGTCTTCCTGCGGCTCCGCAAGGCGTTCCGCAAGAACCGCCTGAAGGTGTTCGCGGCGGCGCCGTTCGCGACGCGCGGGCTGGCGAAGGTCGGCGGCACGCTGCTGCCGACGCTCCCCGGCTCGGAGGCCGAGGTGCTCGGCTCCCTCATCGGGGACGACGCCAGGTCCGACATCCGCACGCTGCTGGAGGCGCCCGGCGCCGTCATCCTCGTCGGCGAGCGGCTCGCCACCAGCCCGGGCGCGCTCACGTCGGCGACCCGGGTGGCGCAGGCGACCGGGGCCCGGCTGGCCTGGGTGCCGCGCCGGGCCGGTGAGCGCGGCGCGGTCGAGGCCGGGGCGCTGCCCGGGCTGCTGCCGATCGGCCGTCCGGTCACCGACCCGCAGGCGCGCGCCGAGGTCGCCCGCACCTGGGGCGTCGCCGACCTGCCCGCCGAAGCCGGCGAGGACACGGCCGGCATCATCGCGGCGGCGGCCGCCGGACGGCGCGGCGCGCTGCTGGTGGGCGGCGTCGACCCGGACGACCTGGCCGACCCCGAGGCGATGCTGCGGGCGCTGGAGGCCACCCCGTTCGTGGTGAGCCTGGAGCAGCGGCCGAGCGCGGTCACCGACCGCGCCGACGTCGTCCTGCCGGTCGCGGCGGTCGCGGAGAAGTCCGGGACGTTCGTCGACTGGGAGGGCCGCGGCCGCCCGTTCGACGTCGTGCTCAAGGCCGCCGGGCGGATGTCCGACCTGCGGGTGCTGGACGCGCTGGCCGACGAGATGGACGTCCACCTGGGCCTGCCGGGCCCGGAGGCCGCCCGCCGCGAGATGGCCGGCCTCGGCGCCCACCGCGGCGTGCGCCCGGACGCGCCGAGCGTCGCCCAGGGCCTGGCGCCGCACCCCGAGCAGGGCGAGGCCCTCCTGGCTACCTGGCGGCTGCTGCTCGACCGCGGCCGCCTCCAGGACGGCGAGCCGTTCCTCGCGGGCACCGCCAAGCCCGCCGCCGCCCGGCTGTCGCCCGCGACGGCCGCGGAGGTCGGCGCGACCGGCGCGGTGACGGTGTCGGGCCCGCGCGGCGAGGTCACGCTCCCGCTGGAGATCACCCCCGACCTGCCCGACCGGGTGGTGTGGCTGCCGACGAACTCGGCGGGCTGCGCCCTGCACCGGGATCTCGGCGCGGCCGCGGGAGGCGTCGTCAAGATCGCGGGCGCGGTGCCCGCGACCGCGACCGAGAACGCTGGAGGCATCGAATGAGCTCCCTGGCCGCGGCGCCGGCGCCCGACCCGCAGCTGCAGGACTTCGGGTCGGACCCGTGGTGGCTGATCGGCGGCAAGGTCCTCGCCATCTTCGTGTTCCTCGTCGTCACCGTGCTGATGACGATGTGGATCGAGCGGCGGGTCATCGGCCGGATGCAGCTGCGCACCGGCCCGAACCGCGCCGGGCCCTTCGGCCTGCTGCAGGGCCTCGCCGACGGCGTCAAGCTGGCGCTGAAGGAGGACATCGTCCCCCGCCAGGTCGACAAGATCGTGTTCATCCTGGCGCCGGTGATGGCGGCGGTGCCCGCGTTCATCTCCTTCATCGTGATCCCGTTCGGGCCGACGGTGTCGATCTTCGGGCACCGGACGGCGCTGCAGGGCACCGACCTTCCGGTCGCGGTGCTGCTCGTCCTCGCGATGTCCTCGATGGCGATCTACGGCATCGTGCTGGCCGGCTGGTCCTCGATGTCGCCGTACTCGCTGCTCGGCGGGCTGCGCTCGTCCGCGCAGATGATCTCCTACGAGATCGCGATGGGCCTGTCGTTCGTGGCCGTGTTCATGTTCGCGGGCTCGATGTCCACCTCGGAGATCGTCGAGGCGCAGCACGACAAGTGGTTCGTGGTGCTGCTCGCGCCGTCGTTCGTCGTGTACGTCATCACGATGATGGGCGAGTCGAACCGCATCCCGTTCGACCTGCCCGAGGGCGAGGGCGAGCTGGTCGGCGGCTTCCACACCGAGTACTCGTCGCTGAAGTTCGCGATGTTCTTCCTCGCGGAGTACATCAACCTCGCGACGCTGTCGGCCCTCGCCACCACCCTGTTCCTCGGCGGCTGGCGCGCCCCCGCGCCGATCTCCACGGTGTGGGCGGGCGCCAACTCCGGCTGGTGGCCGGTGCTGTGGTTCCTGATCAAGCTCTTCCTGTTCGTCTTCTTCTTCATCTGGCTGCGCGGCACGCTGCCGCGCGTGCGCTACGACCAGCTGATGAAGCTCGGCTGGAAGGTGCTGATGCCCTTCTCGCTCGGCTGGATCCTGCTGGTCGCGACGATCCGCGCGCTGCGCAACGACGGCTACGAGATGCGGCAGCTGTTCATCGCCGCCGCCGTGGTCGCCGCGGTCGTGCTGGTCGCCACGGTGATCTGGGAGATGGTCCGCGGCCGCGAGGACGGCAAGGAGATCGTCCCGGGGGCGGCGCCGGGGCCGCGCACCGACCCGTCGGCGGGCGGCTTCCCGGTGCCGCCGATGGACGCGCCCCACTACCACGGCCGCGCCCGCGAGCCGGTCCGGCCGGCCACGATCGAAACCCCCTCCGAGGAGGTCACCAGTGGGACTCACTGATTTCCTGAACCCGGTCAAGGGGTTCGGGGTCTCGTTCCACCAGATGTTCATGAAGAGCGAGACCGTCCAGTACCCCGAGGTGAAGAAGCCGACGGCTCCTCGCTTCCACGGGCGGCACCAGCTGAACCGGTGGCCGGACGGCCTGGAGAAGTGCATCGGCTGCGAGCTGTGCGCGTGGGCGTGCCCCGCGGACGCCATCTTCGTCGAGGGCGCCGACAACACGGCGGACGAGCGGTACTCGCCGGGCGAGCGCTACGGACGCACCTACCAGATCAACTATCTGCGGTGCATCCTGTGCGGCCTGTGCATCGAGGCGTGCCCGACCCGGGCGCTCACGATGACCAACGAGTACGAGCTCGCCGACGACAGCCGCGAGAGCCTCATCTACACCAAGGAGATGCTGCTCGCGCCGCTGCGCGAGGGCATGGAGGCGCCGCCGCACGAGATGCGGCTCGGCGACACCGAGGAGGACTACTACCGCCTCGGCCTCCAGGAGGGCGAGCAGTCGTCCTCCGGAACGCCCTCGGCTCCGAAGGGCGGTGAGGGCAGGTGACCGGGTCCGTCGCGGGCGCGCACGTGCTCGCCGCCGAGGTCGCCGACAAGCAGTCCGGCGAGCCGTTCTTCTTCTGGCTGCTGGCGATCGTCTCGGTGTCCGCCGCGCTCGGCATGATCTTCATGCGGAAGGCGGTGCACTCGGCACTGCTGCTGGCGACCGTGATGCTCTGCCTGGCCGCGCTGTACGCGATCCAGAACGCGCCGTTCCTGGCGTTCGTGCAGGTGATCGTCTACACCGGCGCGGTGCTGATGCTGTTCCTGTTCGTGCTGATGCTCGTCGGGGTCAGTTCCACCGACTCGCTGGTGGAGACGATCCGGGGCCAGCGGTTCTGGGCGGCGATCGCCGCGATCGGCTTCATCGTCCTGCTCACCGTCGGGCTCGGCAACGCCGCGCTCGGCGGCTCGGCCGGGCTGACCCAGGCCAACTCCGAGGGGAACGTCATCGGGCTGGCCCGGCTCCTGTTCTCCAAGTACGTGTTCGCGTTCGAGGCGACCAGCGCCCTGCTGATCACCGCGGCGCTGGGCGCGATGGTGCTGGCGCACCGGGAGCGCACCGAGCCGAAGCCGACGCAGAAGGACCTGTCGCGGCAGCGGTTCCTGTCCGGCACCCACCCGGGCCCGCTGCCGGGCCCCGGCACCTACGCCCGGCACAACGCCGTCGACATGCCGGCGCTGCTGCCCGACGGGACGCCTTCGGAGCTGTCGGTCAACCCGGTCATCGCGGCCCGCACCGACACCGCGGAGCGGCACGCGGACCTGTACGGCGGCTCCGAGGAGGAGGCCGTCGAACGGGACGTGGCCGCGGTCAAGACGGTCACCGAGGACGTCCGCGACTCCGACGCCGAGGAGCGCTCGGTCAAGTCGGGGACGCCGGCCGCCGGCGGCGGCGCGAGTGAAGGCGAGGCAGGGGAATGAGCCCGGGGCACTACCTGGCGCTCTCGGCGATCCTGTTCACCATCGGAGCGCTCGGCGTCCTCGTGCGCCGCAACGCCATCGTGGTGTTCATGTGCGTCGAGCTGATGCTGAACGCGACGAACCTGGCGTTCGTCTCGTTCTCCCGAATGCACGGCAACCTGGACGGCCAGATCATCGCCTTCTTCGTGATGGTGGTGGCCGCGGCGGAGGTCGTGGTGGGTCTGGCGATCATCATGACCATCTTCCGGACCCGCAGGTCCTCGTCGGTCGACGACGCGAACCTGCTGAAGTACTGAGAGGCCAGGGATGAAAGCGGAAGGCATCCAGGCCGCGTCCTGGCTCCTCGTCGCGCTCCCGCTGGCGGGCGCCGCGATCCTCCTGCTGGGAGGGCGGCGAACGGACCGGTGGGGCCACCTGCTCGGCGCCGCGATGTCGCTGGCGTCGTTCGCGGTGGGCGTCGCGATGTTCGCGCAGATGATCGGGTACGACGCCGAGGCCCGGCGCCGCACCCTGCACCTGTGGGACTTCATCGACGTCGGCACGTTCAAGATCGGCATGGACCTGCTGGTGGACCCGCTGTCCATCACCTTCGTCCTGCTGATCACCGGGGTGGGCTCGCTCATCCACATCTACTCCATCGGCTACATGGCCGAGGACCCCGACCGGCGCCGCTTCTTCGCCTACCTGAACCTGTTCCTGGCGTCGATGCTGGTGCTGGTGCTGGGCGGCAACTTCCTGATCCTGTTCCTCGGCTGGGAGGGCGTCGGACTCGCCTCCTACCTGCTGATCGGGTTCTGGCAGCACAAGCCGACCGCTGCGACCGCCGCGAAGAAGGCGTTCGTCGTCAACCGCGTCGGCGACATGGGCCTGATCATCGCGATCGCGCTGATCTTCGCCTCGTTCGGCACCATCGACTTCGGCTCGGTCCTCGGCACCGGCGCCGAGCACGTGGGGCTCGCCTCCAAGCTCGGCACCGGCACCGCGACGGCCATCGGGCTGCTGCTCCTGGTCGGCGCGTGCGGCAAGTCCGCGCAGCTCCCGCTGCAGTCCTGGCTGCTGGACGCGATGGAGGGCCCGACCCCGGTGTCGGCCCTCATCCACGCCGCCACGATGGTCACCGCGGGCGTCTACCTGATCGTCCGATCCGGGCCGATCTTCGAGATGTCCGAGACCGCGCAGCTGGTGGTGACGATCGTCGGCGCGGCCACGCTGCTCGCCGGCGCGATCATCGGTTGCGGCAAGGACGACATCAAGAAGGCCCTCGCCGGGTCGACGATGTCGCAGATCGGCTACATGGTGCTGGCCGCCGGGCTCGGCCCGTCGGGCTACGTGTTCGCCATCGCCCACCTCGTCGCGCACGGCTTCTTCAAGGCGGGCCTGTTCCTCGGCGCCGGCTCGGTCATGCACGGCATGAAGGACGACGTGAACATGCGCCGCTACGGCGCGCTGCGCACCGTCATGATGATCACCTACGTGACGTTCGGCCTCGGGTACCTCGCCATCATCGGGTTCCCCGGCCTGTCCGGCTGGTTCACCAAGGACGGCATCATCGAGGCCGCCTACGCCAAGGGCGGCACGTCCGGGATGATCCTCGGGTCCTGCGCGCTGATCGGCGCCGGGATCACCGCGTACTACATGTCGCGGGTCATGTTCATGACGTTCTTCGGCGAGAAGCGCTGGGAGGACGACGTCCACCCGCACGAGTCCCCGGCCGTCATGACCTGGCCGCTGATGCTGCTCGCGGTCGGCTCCGTCTTCGCGGGCGGATTCCTGATCCTCGGCCGCTTCCCCGAGTTCCTCGAACCGGTCGTCGGGGCGCCCGAGCACGCGCACGAGTTCAAGTGGCTCACCGCGTCCGGCGCCGCCACCTTCGTCCTGATGATCGTCGGCGCCGGGATCGCCTGGATGCAGTACGGCGCCCGCAAGGTGCCGCGCGAGGCGCCCAAGGGCTCGTTCGTCACCGTCGCGGCCCGCAAGGACCTCTACGGCGACGCGCTCAACGAGTCGCTGCTGATGCGTCCCGGCCAGTGGCTGACCCGCCTCGCGGTCTGGTTCGACGGGCGCGGCGTCGACGGCGCCGTCAACGGGACGGCCGCCGGCGTCGGCGGCAGCTCCGGCCGGCTCCGGCGCGTCCAGACCGGCTTCGCCCGCTCCTACGCCCTCTCGATGCTGGGCGGCGCGGCCCTCGTGGTCGCGGCGCTCCTGGTGGTGAACGTGTCATGAGCGACTTTCCCTGGCTGAGCGTCCTCATCGCGCTGCCACTGGTGGGCGCGTTGCTGCTCAGCGTCATTCCCCGCGAGCGGGAGGCGCTGGTCAAGCAGTTCTCGCTCGGTGTCTCCCTCGTCGTCGCGGCCCTCACCGGGGTCATGGCCTCGGGCTTCGACGCGGGCGGCGCGCGGTTCCAGTTCACCGAGAAGTACTGGTGGATCAAGGAGTTCGGGGTCCACTGGGCCCTCGGCGTCGACGGCGTCGCGCTGGTGCTGATCGTGCTGTCGGTGGTCCTCGTCCCGCTGGTCATGCTGGCCTCGTGGAACGAGGCCGACCGGTCCGGCGGCGTGGACGTCCCGGCCCGGGGGGAGGCGGGGCGTAGCCACGGGGGCGAAGCACAGCGGTCGGTGAAGACCTACTTCGCGCTGCTGCTCGCGATGGAAGCGGCCATGATCGGCGTGTTCGCCGCGACGGACGTGTTCCTGTTCTACGTCTTCTTCGAGGCGATGCTCATCCCGGTGTACTTCATCATCGGGTACTACGGCGGCGCCCAGCGCTCCTACGCCGCGGTGAAGTTCCTGCTGTACTCGCTGTTCGGCGGGCTGCTGATGCTCGTCGCCGTCATCTGGCTGTACCCGCTGTCGAGCCGGTCGGTCGACGCGGGCGGCCTCGGGCACGGCACGTTCATGTTCGACGAGCTGTCGAAGATGAACATCGACCCGACGACGGCCAAGTGGCTGTTCCTCGGCTTCTTCGTCGCGTTCGCGATCAAGGCGCCGATGGTGCCGGTGCACACCTGGCTGCCGGACGCGGCGCAGCAGTCCCCGGCGGGCGCGCTGGTGCTGATCGTCGGCGTCCTGGACAAGGTCGGCACCTACGGGATGCTCCGGTTCTGCCTGGAGCTGTTCCCCGGCGCCGCCAAGTGGGCGACCCCGGTCGTCCTGGCGTTCGCGGTGCTCAGCATCATCTACGGCGCGATCCTCGCGATCGGCCAGGTCGACATGAAGCGGCTCATCGCCTACACGTCGGTGTCGCACTTCGGGTTCATCGTCCTCGGCATCTTCGCGATGACGTCGCAGGGCCAGTCCGGCGCCGCGCTCTACATGGTGAACCACGGGTTCTCCACCGGCGCGCTGTTCCTCGTCATCGGCTTCATGATCGTCCGGCGGCGGTCGGCGCGGATCTCCGACTTCGGCGGGGTGCAGAAGGTCGCGCCCGTCCTCGCCGGGATGTTCCTGGTCGCCGGCCTGTCCGCGCTGTCGCTGCCCGGCCTGTCCACGTTCGTGTCGGAGTTCCTCGTCATCGTCGGGACGTTCACCCGGTACGAGTGGGCGGGCGCGCTCGCGGTGAGCGGCGTCGTCCTCGCCGCCGTCTACGTCCTGTGGATGTACCAGCGGACCATGGGCGGCCCCAAGACGCCCGCGGTCGAGGGCATGAAGGACCTGTCCGCCCGGGAGAAGTGGGCCGTCGCGCCCATCATCGCGATCATCGTGGCGATGGGCTTCTTCCCGCAGCCGGTGCTGCACGTGATCAACCCGTCGGTGGACCACACGCTGGCGCGGGTCGACCAGCACGACCCGGCGCCGGACATCACCGGTAACGTCGCCGAGAACGGAGCCCGTCCATGAGCACCACCAGTCAGGTGAGCGCGGTCCTCGCGCAGGGGGGTGACATCCCCGCGCCGCACATCGAGTACGGGCAGCTCGCCCCGCTGCTGCTGGTCCTCGGCGTCGCCGTCGTGGGCGTGCTCGTCGAGGCGTTCGTCGGCCGCACCGCGCGCTACCACGTGCAGGTGCCGCTCGCGTTCCTCGGCCTGGCGGGCGGGTTCGGGTGGACGATCGCGCTGGCGTGGCGCGGCACCCCGCACCACGTCGCCGCCGAGGGCGCCCTCGGCGTGGACGGCCCCACCCTGTTCATCCAGGGCACCATCCTGGTGCTGGCCCTCGTCAGCCTCCTGCTCATCGCCGAGCGCGGCGACAAGGTGGGCGGCCACTTCGCCGCGCAGGCCTCCGCCCTGCCCGGCAGCGAGGCCGAGCAGCGCACGACCGAGGCGGGGTTCACCCAGACCGAGGTCTTCCCGCTGATGATGTTCGCCGTCGGCGGCATGATGATGTTCCCCGCGGCCAACGACCTGCTCACCATGTTCGTGGCCCTGGAGGTCATGTCGCTGCCGCTGTACCTGCTGTGCGGGCTCGCCCGCCGGCGGCGCCTCCTCTCCCAGGAGGCGGCGGTCAAGTACTTCCTGCTCGGCGCGTTCTCCTCGGCGTTCTTCCTGTACGGGGCGGCGCTGCTGTACGGGTACTCCGGGTCCGTCCGGCTGTCGGACATCTCCACACAGATCGGCAAGGACGCGGGCAGCGAGACCCTGCTGCTCGCGGGCGTCGCGCTGCTGTCGGTCGGGCTGCTGTTCAAGCTCGGCGGCGTCCCCTTCCACATGTGGAAGCCGGACGTCTACCAGGGCGCCCCGACCCCGATCACGGCGCTCATGGCGTCCTGCACCGTCGTCGCCGCGTTCGGCGGGATCCTGCGCGTCTACTACGTCGCGTTCGAGACCCTGAAGTGGGACTGGCGGCCCGTCCTGTGGGGTGTGGCCATTCTCACCATGGTCGCCGGCTCGATCATCGCGATCACCCAGACCGACATCAAGCGGATGCTGGCCTACTCCTCGATCGCGCACGCGGGCTTCCTGCTCATGGGCGTGATCGCCAGCTCCCCGGACGGCCTGTCCAGCACGATGTTCTACCTGGTCGCCTACGGATTCACCTCGATCGGCGCGTTCGCCGTCGTGACGATGGTGCGGGACGCGGGCGGCGAGGCCGGCCACCTGTCGCGGTGGGCGGGGCTCGGCAAGCGCTCCCCGGTGGTCGCGGGCGTCTTCGCCTTCTTCCTCCTCGGCTTCGCCGGCATCCCGCTGACCAGCGGGTTCACCGGGAAGTTCGCGGTGTTCAAGGCGGCCGTCGAGAGCGGCGCGACGCCCCTGGTGATCGTCGCCGTGATCTCCTCCGCGGTCGCCGCGTTCTTCTACGTCCGTGTGATCGTCGTCATGTTCTTCAGCGAGCCGGACGCCGAGGGCCCGGTCGTGGTGGCCGGCCCGGCGACCGCGGTCGCGGTCGCGGTCGGAGTGACGGCTACTGTTGTACTCGGCGTGATCCCGCAGCCCGTACTGGATCTGGCGGGGCAGGCCACGACCCACATGTTCGTCCGGTAGGGAGTCTTGGGTGAGCAACCCATTCGCTGAGAAGTCCGGCGGGCCGGCCCTTCAGGAGACCGGCCCGTTCGGGCTTCCCGTCGACGCCGCGCTCGCGTCCGACGCCAAGGAGCGCCTCGCCGCCGTCGAGTCCCTGCTGCTCGACTGCGTCCGCGGCGAGGACCCGCTGCTCACCGAGGCCTCGCAGCACCTCGTCGAGGCGGGCGGCAAGCGGTTCCGTCCGATGCTGGTGCTGCTGGCCTCCCACTTCGGAGACCCCGCGGCGCCCGGCGTCGTCCCGGCCGCCGTCGTCGTCGAGCTCACCCACCTCGGCACCCTCTACCACGACGACGTCATGGACGAGGCCACCGTCCGCCGGGGTCAGCAGTCCGCCAACTCGCGCTGGACGAACACCGTCGCCATCCTCACCGGCGACTACCTGTTCGCCCGCGCGTCCGACCTGCTCGCCGACCTCGGCCCGGAGGCCGTCCGCATCCAGGCCCGCGCGTTCGCCCGCCTGGTCCGCGGCCAGATCCAGGAGACCGTGGGCCCCGGCGAGGACGCCGACCCCCTCAAGCACTACCTCCAGGTCGTCGCCGACAAGACCGGGTCCCTGATCGCCGTCTCCGGCCAGTTCGGCGCCCTGCTGTCGGGCGCCCCCGCCCACGTCGTCGACACGGTCACCTCCGCCTGCGAGAAGATCGGCATCGCCTTCCAGCTGTCCGACGACATCCTCGACATCGCCTCCGAGACCGAGGAGTCCGGCAAGACCCCCGGCACCGACCTGCGCGAGGGCATCCGCACCCTCCCGACGCACCTCGTCCTCGCCGGCATCGGCTCGGGCCCCGACGACGCCCGCCTCCGCGAGCTCCTCGCCCAGGACCTCACCGACGACGCCCTCCACGCCGAGGCCCTCACCCTCCTGCGCGCCCACCCCGCCATGGACCGCGCCCGCGCCGACCTCCGCCGCTGGGCCGAGGACGCCCGCACCGAGCTCCTCACCCTCCCCGAGATCCCCGCCCGCGACGCCTTCACCAACCTCTGCGACTACGTCATGAGCCGTACTGGTTAGCTTTGCGTTTTTCTCCTCCTTCGGGCCCTGGCGGCCCTGCTGTGTCTATTGCAGTGCTCTCCTCCTTCGGGCCCGGAGGGCCCTCCATCGTCGGGCACTGCGGCGATCGCTGGCATCGCTCCGGCTCGCCTGGCGGCTCGCTGCGCGATCAGATTCTTGCTTCGCTCGAATCTGCCTTCGGACGCGATCGCGGGCATTGAGGTTGTCGCGGGGTTGCGCCGTCGGCTGAGGTCGGTGCTGTGTTTGTTGCAGTGCTCTCCTCCTTCAGGCCTTGGCGGCCCTCCATCGTCGAGTACTGCGGCGATCGCTGGCATCGCTTCGGCTCGCCCAGGGGCTCGCTGCGCGATCAGGTTCTTGCTTCGCTCGAATCTGCCTTCGGACGCGATCGCGGGCCATCTGGTTGTTGCGGGGGCGCGGCGGTGGTCGAGGTTGACGCGCCCGAGGGTGCGGCGGCCGCCAAAGCAAAGCGGGGCCGTGGCGGCGGCTGGCGCCGGCGGCCACGGCCCCGCTCTCGGGGTTTCAGGCGTTCTGGGGTTCTGGTTCTTCGGTCAGGCCGCGGGTCTTCATGGCGTGCAGGACGAGGTCGATGAGGACCTCCTTGCAGGAGCCGAGGCTGCGGGCGTCGCAGAGCATGACGGGGACCTTGGGGCCCAGGTTGAGGGCCATCTGGATCTCCGCGAGGTCGTAGCGCTGAGCGCCCTCGAAGCAGTTCACGGCGACGATGAACGGGGTGCCGCGGCGCTCGAAGTAGTCGACGGAGGGGAAGCAGTCCGGCAGGCGGCGGGTGTCGGCGAGGACGACCGCGCCGAGGGCGCCGAGCGATACCTCGTCCCACATGAACCAGAAGCGCTCCTGCCCGGGGGTGCCGAACAGGTAGAGGACGTACTCGTCGCGCATCGTGATCCGGCCGAAGTCCATCGCGACCGTGGTGGTCTTCTTGCGTTCGACACCGGAGAGGTCGTCGACGCCGATGCCCTCGTCGGTGAGCAACTCCTCGGTGCGCAGGGGGGCGGTCTCCGAGACCGTGCCCACCATCGTGGTCTTGCCGACCCCGAAGCCGCCCGCGATCACGATCTTGACCGCGGTGGGGAGCCGGCGGGCGCGGGTGTCGCGCCTAGAGGGCCCGGAGACCATCGATCACCGCCTTGTAGAGCCTGATGTCGTGCATGTCCGCCTCCGGTTCCGGTTCCTGCATGGAGACGAACCCCTTGTCGAGGAGGTCGCCGAGCATCACCCGCACGGTCGCCACGGGCAGGTCGAGATGGCCGGTGATCTCCGCCACCGACATCACCGACTGGCAGAGCCGGATGATGGACAGGTGCTCGGGTCCGAGGCCGATCGCGCCCTCCGGCTCGGCCTCGGCCGCCACCACCAGCGTGATGAGGTCGAAACTCCCGCGGGTCGGCTCGATGCGGCCGCTGGTCATCACGTACGGCCGCACCATCGGGCCGGCCTGCTCGTCGAGATACCGGTCGTGGAACGGCGGGTGCGTCGCCGTCTCTTCCCCCCAGGGCTCCTGGGCGGGATCCTCGGGGGGCATCATGCCGGGCGCCCCTCCTGCGGAGACTCCGAGCGCGACGGTGAGGTCAGGTGGTGGCCCATGGCCGTGACGAGCATCGCCATCTCGTAGGCGACGAGGCCGACATCGGCCTCCTCGTCGGCGAGGACGGCGAGGCAGGCGCCCTTGCCTGCCACCGTGACCAGCAGGAACGCCGACGCCATCTCGACGATCGTCTGCCGGACCGGGCCGCCGCCGAAGCGCGTGCCGGCGCCCTTGGCCAGGCTCTGGATGCCGGCGGCGACGGCGGCGAGATGCTCGGCGTCGTCCTGCGACATGCCCTCGGAGGACGCCATGAGCAGGCCGTCCGCCGAGAGCACGACCGCGCTGCGGGCGTTCGGCAGCCGGTGGACCAGGTCGTCCAGCAACCAGCCCAGATCGGAGGAGGAACTGGTCTTCTGCGTCACTGATCTGCCTCGCCTTCCGCTGTGTTGCTGCCGAGGGCTTCCGCCGCGTCGGAGCGGCCCCGCTGGGTGCCGCGCTGATAAGAGCCCATGATCTGCTTGATCTCCTCGGGGGAGCGGCCCGGGTCGCCCGGCTCTTCGGGCTCGTCGGCGACGACGGCCTCATCGGTGCGCAGGGGTTCGGCCAGGTTCGCCTGCGGCACCCGAACGGGGAGACCGGACGGTGTGGTGGAGATGTCGGGCACGGATGGCACCGCCTCCGGCTGGGTGGGATCGTGTCTCCCGCCGTCCGCGAGGACCTCGTCCTGCCGCCGGCGCGGCTCGGATCCGGTCGCGGATGTGGCGGGCGCGTCGGCACCGTTCGTTCCGCCGGGCGGCGGCTCGGTGGCCGGCTGTTCCAGGGGCGGGGGCACCGCGACCAGCGCGGGCCCGGTGGAGTGCGGCCCCGTGGTGGACGAACCAGGCGCCGTCGCGGCGCTGAGGGAGGCGGGACGCCCGCCCGTGGACGCCCCGACGGCGGCGGGCCGGCGCACCTCAAGGCCGTTGCGGGTGGTGGTGCCCGCCGCGACGGCCGCCGGGCCCTGCTCGGCGATCAGGTCCCGGGGGATGACGACGACCGCCGTGGTGCCCCCGTACGCGGACCGCTTCAGCGAGACCTGCACGTTGTACCGCTCGGCGAGCTTGCTGACCACGAACAGGCCGAGCTGTACCGAGCTCTGCATGTGGAAGTCGGGCGGGTCGGCGATCCGGGCGTTGATCTCGGCGAGCTTCTCGTCGGTCATGCCGAGGCCGCGGTCCTCGATGTCGATGGCGAAGCCGCTGGCGACCAGGTGCCCGCCGACCTGCACGATGGTGTCGGGCGGGGAGAACGACACCGCGTTCTCGATCAGCTCGGCGAGCAGGTGGGTGACGTCGCCGACCGCACGCCCGGCCAGTTCGACGGGGCCGAACGGCGGGACGGTGACGCGGGTGTAGTCCTCGACCTCGCCGACCGCGGCGCGGACGACGTCCACCATCGGGACGGCGTTGCGCCAGCCGCGGGCCGGGAGCGCGCCGGAGAGCACGATGAGGTTCTCGGCGTTGCGCCGCATGCGGGTCGCGAGGTGGTCGAGCCGGAACAGCTCCTCCAGCTCCTTGGTCTCGATGTCGCGGCGGCGCTCCATGGTGTCCAGCATGGTGAGCTGCCGGTGCACCAGCGTCTGGGTGCGGCGGGCCAGGCTCAGCAGGACGTCCCGGATGCCGCGGCGCAGCTCCGCCTGCTCGACGGCGGTGCGGATCGCGGTCTCCTGGACGGCGTTGAACGCGCGCCCCACCTGCCCGATCTCGTCGGTGCCGAACCGCAGCGGCGGCGCCTCGACGGCGACGTCCACCTTCTCGCCGTGCCCGAGCCGTTCGACGACGCCGGGCAGCCGCTGCTCGGCCAGCTCCCAGGCGGCTCGGCGCAGGCGTTCCAGCTGCTGGACGAGGGCGCGCGCCGTGGTGATCGACACGACGACGGACGCGATGACCGCGAGGAGTCCGAGGCCGCCTGCCAGCATCAGCCTGATGACCACGCCGACCGCGACCGGGGTGGCGCGTTCCACGACGCCGTCGCCGCCCTTGAGGACGAGCTGCTCGTGCGCCGCCAGGACCGGCTGGACGGTGGCCCTCCAGTTCTCGGCGGTGGCCGGCGGCTTGAGGCCGGTCCGTGCGCGCTGGATGATGCGGTCCTCCAGAAGCCGCAGGCGACCGTAGTCCGCGCCGGCGCGGAACCGCTCGTAGGCGCTGCGGTCGGCGGCGGGGAGCTCGACCACCGACTCGTCGAAGAGGAAGCGCTGGGTGCCGACCAGTTCCGTGAAGTCGATCAGGTCGGTCCCGCCGAAGCGGCCCGCCGTGAGGACCCCGGAGATCAGCGCGTCCTCGCGGGAGAGCATCTCCCGTGCGCGGGTCAGGTCGATCAGGGTCCGGCCGTCCTTGGCGATCTCCTCGTCGTCCACGCCGGCGCTCGAACGGAAGATGCGGAACGTGGAGTCGATGATCGCGTTGTAGGGCTGCGCGGCCTGGCCGCGGTCGATGCCGGCGTCGACGGCGCGGCGGCCCGCGGAGAGACCGCTCAGCGCGGAGAGGGTCTCCTTGGTGCGCTTCCATCCGATGGCGCTCGCCGCGTCCTTGGTGTCGTCGCTGCCGGCGAGACGCCGGAACTTCGCGACGATCCTGTCGGACTTGGCGCGCTGAGCGGTCAGGGCGGTGCGCTGCTGGGGGCCTGGACGGCCCAGGTAGACCATCGTCGCCCGGCGTTCCGCCTGGAGCGCCGTGATCATGTCGGAACCGGGCCGGCCGGTGTTCTCGTCCAGCGTGCTGACCGACAGCAGGTCGAGGCCCTCGCGCAGAGTCACCCACGCCGCGAATCCCCAGAGCGCCACAAGGGACAGCAGCAACGCTGTGATCTTGGTCCGCACACGCGAATTGCGCAAGCGCATTTTACCTGCCCAGGAGAATAGAAAGCCTCCCAGAGGCTGCTCCAGGGGCCGGAGGATCCAAAGCGCCCGACGGGTGAGGGCATGACGGGCCGAAACAGATACGTTCCATGCCGGGATGAACCTTAGCAATTCCGTCAATACGACTCAAGGTGGAGGCCTGCGGCAGCCTTGATGTCCTATATGTTAACTTTGGGGCTTTGTTGGTCTCGCTGGGAGGGAGCCCCGGCCGGCCGACCGGCCAGCCGCGAGGTGAAGTGCCGCGAGGATTTCCGCCTCCACGACCGCTGCGGGCAGATACAGATCCTTATCGTGCCACAGAGCGGGACGCCCGTCCTGCCGTGCCGCGCGCAGAAGATACCGATGGCCGGCCGTGACCGCGCGTTCGGTCGCGAGATCCCCCGAGGCCCCCGCGAGTAGCAGGATCTGGAGCGCGTACGCGGTCTCTTCGGCGGTGCCTCCCCATATGCCCCAAGAGCCGTCCGGACGCTGCGTCGCCAGTACCCAGGCCACCGCCCTGCCCACTGCGGCTCCCGCGTCCCCGACGCCGAAGTCGGATAGCGCGAGCGTGCAACACACCGTCGCGTAATAGGGGGATGCGTGCCACCGGTCGTGCCAGCTGCCGTCTTCCCGTTGCTCGGCGCACAGCCACGATGAGAGCTTTCTCACGGCTGCGACAAAGCGGTTGTGAGAGGCGTCCTGTTCGCCGTCCGTTCGCTCTCCTGTTTCGCGGAGATATTGGCCGAATGCATCGAGGACGTGCGCGTTCACGCTGGTCGAGTGACCGTTCTCTCCCTGCCACGTGCAGAAATGCGTCTCCAACTCGTACCGCAGCAGTGCATCGGGTGTCCGCCTGACACCCAGGAGGGAGAGCGCGTAGAGCGTCATCGCGGTGGTGTCCGCGTCTGCGGGCAGTCCCGCGGCCGCCGGAGTGCCGCCCGGACCGAGGGCCGCCGCGAGTTCGGCGGACAGGCGGGCGGGGACGGCGGGGGAGAGACCGGCCCGCAGCAGACCGCCGATCACCCACGAGCGCTCGAAGACCGTGATGGGGAGCCCGCAGGGGACCGGACCGCCGAACTTCCGCACGACGGTCTCCAGGTAGCGCCGCGCCGAACGCTCGCCGGAGGCGCCGGGCTCCCGTCCGCCCGACCACGCCGCGGTGGCCGCCGGGGACGCGCCGACCGTGCCCGTCGGGGCCGGCGGCACCCCCACCGCGCCGACGGCGGCGGCGCCGGCCACCTCCAGCGCGTGGAAGACCTTCCCCGGCAGGGCGGCTCCCGCGTCCAGCGCGGCCAGCACGAGGTCGAGGCGGTCGCGGCCGAAGCCGGGGAGATCGGGCAGCGTCCACGAGGGCCCCGGCTCCCGGCCTTCGGGGTCGCGCTCGCGCAGGGCGCTCAGATGCTCCGCGATCGAGGACGTCAGCGAGACGGTGATGATGTCCAGCGCGGGCGTGTCCGGGACGTCCACCGTGCCTTCACCGCCGTCCCCCGTGCTCAGGCTCGGAAGCAGCGAGGACAGCATGCGCAGACCGCGTTCCGCGGATCGTGCGAGGGTCGCGTGGCCGACGCCCTCCGGCGGGAACCGGAGGGCGTCCAGGAGAGCGTCGACCGCGCTCAGCGTCGGGACGAGCGCGTATCCTCCCGGACCGCCCCACCCGCCGTCCTCTCGCTGGGCGCCGAGCAGGTAGGTCAGCCGCTCTTCGTGGCCGGTCAGCCAGGGGGCGAGCGCGACCAGGCGCGCGGTCTCGTAGACCGACGGCGACACCTGCCCCCAGGGCTCGCGAACGAGACTCATGACCAGCTCGCCGGCCCGGGCGGTGTAGTCGTCGGCCGCGGTGTGCCGTGCGGGGCTCGCGGCCAGCGCCGGGCGGTCATCGACGCTCATAGGGAACCCCAGTAGTCGGTGACGCCGTAGAAGCCGGTGCTGTAGGCGATCTGGCGCTCCAGATAGACGGCCTCGACCGGGCAGGTCTCCTTCAGCGGGACGAGCCGCTCACGGCACTCGCCGACGATCTGCGTGATGCGGTCCGTCACCGTGGCGCGGTCCACGCCGAGCATGAGCGAGTTCAGATCGCCCCAGGCGAGGTCGCGCTCGTAGGTGGCGAGATCGTTGAGCAGTCGCAGGACCCGCTGCACCCCCGCGCTCACGGTCCACAGCTCGTCCAGATGCGCGAACGTGCGCTCGTCCCCGGTGAAGATCCAGTGCGCGACGTTGACCAGCGAGGACCCGAAGTTGTCGGCGTTCGCCACGTACTGCTCGAAATCCGGCAGTCCGGTGGCCTTCCAGTCCCACTCCCGCGCCATCGCGTCCAGGTAGCGGCGGAGCCGGTCGCCCCACAGTTCCCTGTGGGCGCCGAACGCGGGCGAGGTGGCGAGGTCGGACTGGAGATCGGACAGGCACCGGGCGAGCCCGGCGGCGGCCGTCTCGGCGGCCGCGCTCTCCGGCCCGGGCCCCGGGAGACGGTTCGTCCCCTCGGGCTCCAGCAGGGCGAGGCATTCCCGCGTGGCGCGCTCGACGTCGGCCCGCGTCTCGGCCTTGTAGTCCACGACCCAGTCGGCCGCGAAGACCCACAGGGACGCGCGGACGGCGATGCGCAGCCGGTCGGCGGACTCCCAGGGGGCGCCGAACGCGTTGGCCAGGGCGACCGTGCTGAACAACCGCGCGTCGAAGGGACGTGCCGAGAAGAGGACGGGGAACGAGGCCGCCCACTCCTGCAGGTCGCGCTGGCAGTCCGCCGCCAGGGCGGCCGTGCTTCCGGACTCCAGTGCCCTCTTGAACTCGTCCTCAACGGCGTGCGCCGCGCCGGCGGTCATCGCGATCCCACGGGTTCGAGCACCATCTCGACGCGTTCCCGGGGGATCAGCGCCAGCCTCACCTGCGGTTCGACCGGGCCTTCGCCCAGCACCACCGGACGGAACCGCTGAAGCATCGTCGCGGCGATGAGCTGGGCCTCGATGGTGAAGAAGAGGGTGCCCACGCACTGGTGGGGGCCCGCCCCGAACGCCATGTACGCGAATCGGTGGCGGGACTTGGAACGCGTCGGGGAGAAGCGCTCCGGGTCGAAGACCTCCGGCCGCGCCCAAACGTCGCGAAGGCGATGGGTGAGGTACGGGCTGATGAGGTTGGTGTTGCCGCCCTTGATCCGCACCCCGTCGATGACGTCGTCGGCGACGGAGGTCCGCGGAATGATCCAGCCGACCGAGTACACCCGCATGAGCTCCTGCATGACCATCTTGGTGTAGCGCAGCTCCGGCAGGTGGGAGCGGTTCGGATGGTCGGTCCCCAGCACTCCGTCGATCTCCGCGCGGAGCCTGGCGGCGACTTCCGGCTGGCTGTTCAGGATGACGCAGAGCCATGTCAGGGCCGTCGCCGTGGTCTCCGTCCCGGCCGTGAACATGGCGACCACACCGTCACGGACCTGCTGGTCGTCGAGGCTGCGGCCCTGCTCGTCGTGCGTCCCGATCAGCATCGAGACGATGTCCCGGTCGAAGACCTCGCCCCGTCGCGCCTCGCGCACCAGGGGGAGGATGACCTCGTCCACGGCCTGGACGCTGCGCTGGAAGGCCCGGTCGCCCGGGAGAGGGACCGAGAGAGGGACGAACGGCAGCAGCATCCGGGCGCCCATCGACCGCGTCGCCGTCCTGATCGCGTCGGCCAGATGGTCGGCCTCCGACAGGTTGATCCTGTTGCCGAAGAAGGCGCGGATGACGGCGCGCTGGACGATGCGGGTCAGTTCGGTCTGCGCGTCGACGGGCCGGCCCGGCGGGGTGCGCGCCGCCAGGTCGTCGACGCCCTCGACGATCGTCCGCGCCAGCCCGTCGGTTACCTTGGCGATGTTGGATCCCGACAGCAGCCTCTGGAAGATTCCCCTGTTCAGAGCCCATTCAGGCCCCTCGCCTGCGATCTCGCCGACCAACCGGGTCAGCGGCTTCCACATCATGCCTCGGCGGGGGTAGTCGGCCGCGTTGTCGCGCAGGACGTGCTCCGGACGGGTGATGAGGTAAGGACGGGTGAGACCCAGATTCACCCTCGTGATCTCGCCGCCCGACTCGCGGCCGATCTGTTCGAATGCTCTCAGCGGATCCCGCAACAGCCGGGGAAAGCCGTGTTGGAAGGGAATCTTTCCGGGCTTTCTGATCGCCAGGTCGGCACCGTCGACGGTCATGCTGCGTGTCCTCATCTGAAGTTGTCCGTGCTGGAGAAATCAGGACGGCGGCGGGACGTCCGGCGCCTCCACAGATGTGATTGGGACGAATGCTCTGAGGAGGGTTACTTGTGCAGTTTGCGGCCAGTGGGGCCATCTGGGCGTTTAATCGGAAGTATCACATGATCAACTGTCCGGATCAAGGTTAAGGTCAGGGTGAAATCTGCCACAATGCGCATTGTTCACATCACTGACCGGCGACATGTCAGGAGAGTCGACCCCGACTTGACCTCTGAAGTGTCACTGTCCGCGTGTAGGGCGTCACGTTTTGCCGCCTCAATGGATGAGGGGGGAACGCCGCGGACTGAAACCGAACAATTGTTCGAATAACTGTCGCGGACGGAGCGGATTCCCGCGCGGTGAAACCAGACCTTCGCCCGCTTCGCGGCTGGGTCAGCCGGCGCGCCGCCCATCACTGGAACCGGTCGAGAGTGCGTCCGGAAGAATGGACGGCCACGACCGCGTAGCGGAGACGACCAGCGTGCCGGACCTCAACTGGGAACCGCAGTGCGCGACCACTTTGTGCTTGCCCGGATCTGCGGCCTGGTCGATCGCCGCGGTGCCATGACCGGAGTGCAGCGGCACGCGTCCCGTGAAGGCCGCCGACGAGACCCACGGCCGCGGTTCGTCCCGGCAGCCGCGCACCGTCAACTCCACCCGGTCGCCCGGCTGCGCCGTCCCCGGGGTGAACGCCACTTCGCCGTGGTCATCGCCGGCCCCCGTGGCCGGCGCCTCGCCCGTCGCCGGCGCTGCCAGTCCCAGAGCGACGAGCGTTGTCCCGAGAACGGCGACGCTGAACAAACGCAACGGAGGCTCCTGGGACGGGGGGATGTGACGTCCGGCACTCTAATGCCTCTGTAGCGTTCCCTCTAGACGATCTCGTCCGGTCCGCTCGGCCGTCCGCCTCGCGAGGCGCAACCCGTCCCACGTGAGCGTCACCAGCGCGAGCCAGACCAGCAGGAACCCCGCCCACCGGCTCGGCGGCATCTCCTCGTGCTGCACGAAAAGCCCGATGGCGAACTGCAGCACCGGCGCCAGGTACTGCAACATGCCGACGACGGTCATGGGGAGCCGGACGGCCGCCGCGTTGAACAGCATCAACGGCACAGCGGTCACGATCCCTGCCCCCGCCAGCAGCACCGCGTGCCCCACGCCGTGGTGCCCGAAGGCCGCGTCTCCCCGTCCCTCCAGCAGCAGCGCGAACCCCAGCGCCGGCAGGAACATCACGGCCGTCTCGACCGCCAGGCTCTCCGCCGAGGGCATGTCGGCGAACTTCTTCAGCAGGCCGTACAGCGCGAACGCCAACGCCAGCACCAGTGCGATCCAGGGAGGCCGCCCGTAGCCGGCGGTCAGCGCGACCACCGCGGCCGCCTCCATCCCGACCGCGGCCCACTGCCACCGCCGCAGCCGCTCCCGGAAGACCACCACGCCGAACACCACGCTGATCAGCGGGTTGACGAAGTACCCCAGCGCGCACTCGATCGTGCGCCCGCTGTTGACCGCGTAGATGTAGGTCCCCCAGTTGACGCTGATCACCAGCGCCGCGAGCGCCAGCAGCACGCCCCGCCGCCAGCCCAGCGTCCGCAGCCATCCCCGGCTCCGCCGCGCGGCCAGCACCGCGGCCACCGCGACCAGCGACCACATGATCCGGTGCGCCAGGATCTCCCCGGCCCCCGCCGGCTTCAGCAGCGGCCAGTAGAGCGGGAACAGCCCCCACATCGCGTACGCCGCGACGCCGCACACCACGCCCCGCTTCACGAACGCAACATATCAGGATGTAATCAACCAAAAGGGAGAACGGTCCTGACGTGCGGGACCACCAGCCTGGGGCCATGTTCGGCTTTGCGAAGACCAAGATGGTCACACCGGAGAAGGCGCTCCCCGGCAGGGACGAGCCCATCCTGGTGCCGCCGCGCTACGAGGTCCTCGGCGCGCCCCTCGCGCCGCCCTACCCCGACGGCGCCGAGATCGCCGAATTCGCCCTCGGCTGCTTCTGGGGCGCGGAACGCACGTTCTGGCAGACCCCCGGCGTCATCTCCACGTCGGTCGGCTACGAGGGCGGCTACACCCCGAACCCCACCTACGAAGAGGTCTGCAGCGGCCTGACCGGCCACACCGAGTCCGTCCGCGTCGTCTACGACCCCGCCAAGGTCGCCTACGAGGACCTGCTCCGCGTCTAGGAGGCCCACGACCCCACCCAGGGCATGCGCCAGGGCAACGACATCGGCACCAGTACCGCTCAGCGATCTTCCCGCGCACCGAAGCCCAGCAGAAGGCCGCCGAAACCTCCCGCGACGCCTACCAGCAGACCCTCACCAACGCCGGCTACGCCCCCATCGCCACCCAGATCACCAGGGCCCCCGACTTCTACTACGCCGAGGCCGACCACCAGCAGTACCTCTCAGCCAATAAAAGCCCCGGCGGCTACTGCGGAATCGGAGGCACGGGCCTCTCCTGCCCGGTCGGCGTCGCCCCCGCCGAGTGACGGCGGACCTGCAAACATCGCCTGGCTAGGGATGGCTCGCCGCTCTAGCCGAGGTGCGGGGTATCGCGATGCTCGCGGTAGTGGCGCACTCTCAGGCGCTGCGTGTGATGCATGGGCAAGCCGTCCAGCTCGGCGGCGGGCACCCAGCGGACGTCCAGGGACTCGTCGCTGACATGCAGTTCGCCGCCGAGTAGCCGGGCCTTGAAGCAGACGTTGAACTGTCTGCGTACCTCGCCGTCTGAGTAAGCGATGATGTGGCGGGGGTCGGTGTAGGTGCCGACCAGGCCCGTGATCTGGATGTCGTACCCGGTCTCTTCCTTGACTTCGCGGACCGCTGTGTCCGGGAGAGACTCGTCCAGGTTCATCCCTCCGCCGGGCAGAGCCCAGAGACCGGAGTCGGCTCGTCGCTGCATGAGTACTTCGCCGCGTTCGTTGGTGACGACTGCGGAGGCAGCGACGACCATGGAGTTCGGGACCGGTGCGGAGGGATCGTCGTAGTACTCGGTGCGCGTCACGGTTCACTCCTTGACGGCTTGGCGGGACAGTGCCCACACCGCCTCGAAACTCTCTGCGTAGCGGTCGAACACACCACCTTCCGGCTCCCGGCGCAGATGCCAGACTGGCGCGGCGTAGGCGTTCAAACCGAATACGTGCGTGTTGACGAGCATCTGGTCGTCATCGCGATAGATCGAGTTGTAGAGCGTCGTCTTGTGCTGGTGCACCTCGACACCTGGTGTGCCGATCAGCGGGGCGTAGTGCATGACAGCCACGCGGCAACGACTCTCGATGCCGTGCCCGTACCTCTCTTCGTCGCCCCGCTCGCTGACCGCTCGCGCGTCGGCATCGCCTAAAAGGATGCGCACACGGCATCCGGCGGCGGCCTTCTCACGCAGGAGGTCATTGAAGTCGGGCCACTGCTCGTGGATGAAGACACCCGCGTAAACGAGGATCTCGATCCGCTCGCGGGCCTTGGTGAAGAGGGTTCGCCATAGGTCGAAAGGGGCGTCGGCGCGGGTGTCGTGTAGGGCGATCAACTCGGGGTGGAGTCCCCGCCTGCGGCGGCCCTGTTCCAAGGATGGCCACAGATAGGCCATGTCCTCGCGGAGAGTGCGTGCGGCCTTGTAGGCGGTGGTCCGGTGGGGAGTCCTGCCCGTGCTGACCCATCGCTCGGCGGTCTTGGGGTCCACGCCTACGGCTTCGGCGGACTGGGCGTAGTTGAGTCCGGCACGTACCAGGGCGGTGCGTAGTCGCTCGTAACGGCCATGGGGACGTTTATATGTCACTAAGACGTCCCTGGGCTGGCGAAGCCTTGACGTGCAACGACACACGACGAAGGGGCGGCTTCCATGACAACGGAAGCTTCGGAGGTGACGGAGGCGCGGCGTCTGCGGGTGTGGGCGCTGGCGCAGGCGCTCAAGGCGCACGGATACGCCGTGGAGATCGCGGATTCTCTGCCACTGCTGACGGTTCCGGCCGCATGCGGGCCGCCGGTCGGGGTGCGTTGTGAACGGCGGGCGATCTGTGGGGGTGAGTTGTGGTTCCTCTTCACCGGCGGTGGTGCAATCGCTCCGGCCGGCGACGCGCACATTCCTGACGCGGTGGTGGCAGTGAAGGGCCAGCTCGCCGCGCAAGCCGATGGGTAGGCACTCGTCGGCCGATGCGCTCACCTGGTACGGACGCGCAACGGGGACGTGGTGGGCGCTGGCCTCCTCGCAAGATGGTGCACGGCTGGTGGAAGCGACCACCGCTGACGAGCTGCGGGAAGCGTTGAGGAACCCGGCGGCCTGGCCGTGGCCTCTCCCCAAGTTCAATCCCGCGTCTCAGCGCTAATCAAGGTGCAACCCGGCGGGGCCACAAGAGGGACGACTCTATGAGGCGGGCTCAGGAGTCATCCCTCATTCCTGGCGGTGACGCGCGGTCTTGGGCCGGGGAGTAAGACCGACAGGGTCGGGACCGGTCGATGGCCGAAGGCCATCCCGGAGGGGCGACCGGCGGGAGTCAGCCGGCGCCGTGTCGGCAACTCCGCCTCAAGCGTCGCCCGTCCTGGAAGCCGCCGCCCGGCGCCTGCGCGTCGAGCCTTTGCGCGGGGCCTTCCTCGGCTTGCGCGGTGCGGTACGGGCGGGCCGAATCGGTTCACTGACGGGCTGCGCCGTCCAGGGGCGTCGCTAGCCCCGCTCTGGCTTGGTTGACCGGCTTGCCGCCTCATGGCTCTTCGTCCCGAACGTATTCGCCGACCCAGGACCGATGGACGCCGTGTCTTGACAGAGTCGGTGGCCATCGGACAGTCACAAGGTGCAAGGCACAAACAAGAGAAAGGAAGTGGTTGCAGTGACGGACGATCACCCCGAATGCGGGACCTGCGAAGGATCCGGCCTCGTCATGGGCGAAGTCTGTTACAACTGTCACGGATCGGGTCGCCTGGGCAAGTTTCACTTTTTGTGGAACATCTTCCGGATGGCATTGCGATAGCAAGATAATTTTCAAACTAAATGCTGACAACTTTTTAATCAAATGACGCCCGGCTCCACCATTTTCAGGTGGGGCCGGGTCTTTTGTTCTGGGTGCGTTATCGAACAGAGTCGGCATCCGTATGACAGGGCGGCTGTCCGGTTCGTGCCGGGGTCGGCCCGCAGTGGCCGCATGCTCGGGGCGCTCTTACTCCCGTGATGACACTCGGTCACCGGGTTGTCGCAGATGCATGTTCCCGGACGGTGGAAGTGGACAGCGAATCGATCGCGTACAAAGGAGATTTCTCATGAGCCCTGCTAGTGACCAGGAGTTCGCCCTGAAGGCCGGCGCCGCGGGCTTCGCCTGCGGGCTGCTGTGCTTCCTTCTCGGTATCGAAAGCGTGGTCGCCATGGGCCACAACGGCCTCAACTCGATGAACATCGTCCTCGGCGCCGTCCTGATGGTCGTCCACGGCGTGGTCATCTTCAGCGCCCAGCGCCGCTGACAGCGGAAGCTCGGCACGCCTTCTGAAGCGGCCCCTCGACTGAGGGGCCGCTTAACTCTTGAACGAACTCTTCAAGTCCCGCGTCGGATGTGCCGCGCTTGAGCTCGTGTCGTCTTGGTCGGCGGAGATGGGTGGACGCAGCTCTCCCGGTACCCCCGGAAGCCTTCATATGAACGGATTCGTTTTTTTGGCCTTGTGGATCTCCGTGGCCCCCAGTAGCTTGCCAGCAGATGGCGGCAAGATCGCCTCGGGATGCCGCCGGACGCCGCGGGAGTCTTCATGGCTGGACATCGAGTTCTCCACGTCACCGCTTGGATCGCCGCTCTCTCCGGCCTGGTGCTCACGCCCTCCGCCGCCGCCGCGGCACCTCTGGAGTGGGAGAGGGTGCCCACCCCGCCCCTCGACGGTCTCGGGGTGGTGACCGAGATCGCGGCGGCCGGACCACGCGCCGCTTGGGCGGCCGGCGTCGAGGACGCGACGTCGAGCGGGAAGCCCGTCATGCTGGCCTGGAACGGTCGGCAGTGGCAGCGCCAGGTGCTGCCGCCGGGCACGGGCCAGGTCGTCGACCTCGCCGCCGCCGGACCGCGCAACGCCTGGGGCATCTACCTGAACGAGGACGGCTCGTCGGCGCTGCATTGGAACGGCGCCGCTTGGCGCAGAGTCGGTTACCCGGCCGGGGTGCGGCCGACCATGCCGTCTCCTCTGCCCACGTATCTGCAGATCGTCTCGGCGGCGCCCGGCGGACCGGCCTGGTCGCTCGGGTACGACTCACAGGCGAAGAAGGCCGTCGCTCTGCGCTTCCAGAACGGACGATGGGTGCGCCAGAGGACGCCGGTCCCAATGGTCAGCGCTTCTACCGTCGCCGTTCGGTCGGCGAAGGACATCTGGATCGCCTGCACTTGTGACATCGCAGGGACCGGCCCGACCGAGGCCATGCTGCATTGGAACGGCACCAGGTGGCGCACGATCCGGTACCCGCCCAAGGAGCAGACCTACATCGCGAAAATCGCACCGGTCTCGGCGACGAGCGTCTGGGCCTACCGCGCCAGCACCAGCTACGCGACCCCCGAGCTCATGCACTGGGACGGGAAGAACTGGACGTCGACCACGATTCCCGCAGCGCAGTTCGCCTACCACTTCCCCGCACTCGCCGACGACGGCGGCCAAGGCGCCTGGGTCTCGGTGAGCACGGTCGACGACGACAAGAGCTACCTGCACTACAGCGACGGCGGCTGGACCGCCGAAAGCGGCGAGGGGCGCCCCGGCACCGCCGTGTGGATCCGCGACCTGGCCCGAGTACCGGGAACGCGCTCGATCTGGTCCGCCGGTCTCCCCAGCTCCCTCGCCGGCCTGCCTTTCATCGAACGCCGACGCTGACCAAGCGGCCTTCATCCCATGGGTACCTCCACACGTCCACTTCCGCTGAAAGACGTACTGGCCTCCGTCTCCCGTTTCGGGGAGAGGGAGGCCAGCGGACTTCCAGGGGATCGATGAGAACGATCCTTCGGGGCGACGCGGAAGCGTCTCCCTTCCCGAGCGGGGCGCGGGAAGGGCCCTGAGAGCGCCGGTGTGGCGCGGGTTCCCCGTCAGTCGACCGAACCGACCCACACGGACGGGACGTAGTAGCGGTCCGTGGTGGCCAGGTGATCGGGGATCCTGGTCTCCAGGTCCAGGAAGAAGTCGACCTGGAGCATTTCGTCCTCGCGGAAGACCTCGTGAACCCGAGCGTCCTCCAGCGCCTTCCGGGCGATCTCGTCCGGGCTGTCGCCGGTCACGCCATCGATCACCACGAGCCGGTCGCAGACCGTCTCGCGGCAGATCAGCGGGACGCATCCGAACGCCTCGTCGCCGTCGTAGGCGCCGACGCTCAGGTTGGCTTCCCAGTAGAGGTCGTCGGTTTTCAGCTCGGCGGGCGGATTCTTCCACGGGCCGCCCATCGAGCCCCAGGTCTGGAGGCGGGTGTTCGGCGGGAAGGCCTCGCGCGCCGCGTTCAGCGCCCTCGTCCCGACCTCTTCCCAGCTGTTGCCGGTGATGTCGTGCACGCGGACCAGGAACGGCCCGATGCGGTAGGGGTTCATGGCTGATTTCCCTAATGTTTGGGACGACGGAGTCGTCCATGTTTGGTTTGCGCGTGATCTACAAAGGACGGTCCGGGAGCGTTCCACCTGTGCAAGCGGATCCAGGTCGGTGACCGTCCTGCGGTAAGCGTTCGTCGTGTGTGAGACGGCTTCCGAGAGCCCGGGCGCAGATGCCGTGCTCCGCTCTGGGACGGGCCGATGGCCTCGACGAAGGTGCTCTACGCCGATCTTGTGCGGGGCGAGCGACGCGCACGGCAACCGGTGCTCGACCAAGCTCTGACGGGCGAGAGCCGGTGGCTGGCGGCAGTCATTCCCGGACGGTTCTCCCTGAAGCGCGCCCAGGGCGTCACTACAAAGAAGCACGCCTAGGGCGTCATTACAAAGGAGAGATACCAATGGAGATCATTACGCTGCTCATCGCTGTCCTGATGACGATCGCGGCCGCGTACGCCGCCCGCAAGATCGATTATCGGTTGGCGTACCGCATGCTCAAGAAAATGCGGCCGCGCCACATCGCCACCGGGATCGCGGCGTTCGGCGTGACGGTCGCCGGCGTGGCGCTCTTCGAGGCACCGGGGTGGGACTTCCTCACCTGGAGCTGGTGGCAGGCCATCGGCGGAATCGGCAACCTCTCATTCGGGCTGACGCGCGGCACCGCCGTCGTGGGAATCGTGGTCAGCGTCGCGATGATCCTGGCTTTCGTCGCCGCTCTTCCGATCTTCGCGATGATGGAGGAAGTCCAGTTCCGCAACGGCGCGGAGCACCAGGCGGCCGGAACGCGGATCCACTGGGCGCTCGTCTTCGGGTTCATGCACCTGGTCGTTGGTGTTCCGGTGGCCGCCGCACTCGCGCTCTCCCTCACCGGTGGGGTGCTCACCTGGGTGTACTTGCGCGGCGTTCGGCGCGCTGAGTCCACCGAACCGAAGCTCAGGTCCGCACACGGGTTGCTCGACTCGATCCTTGTGCACACCGTCCACAACATCGTCGCCGTGATCGCGGTCGTGATCGCCCTGCCGCTCGGCTGAGGGCAGGAACGCGAGGGTGTTCAGACCGGCTCACGGCCTGGTCTGAACACCCTTATCTCGCCGTTTCCACAGGCCCGCATAGACGTGGGCGTTTCGCCGCCTGAAGTAGTTTGCTGATGTGGATGCGGACGAGGAGCGCGGATTCGGTGAACGGCCTTCGGCGAAGGTGCTCTACGCGATCGTGTGCGGGGCTGGTGCGGCGTCCGATCTGGAGAGCTTCGTGCGGTTGGCGCGGAAGGCGGGCTGGCATGTCCGGGTGATCGCGACCCCCATGGGCGCCAAGTTCCTGGACATGGACCGGCTCGCGATGCTGACCGGTGGCCCGGTGCGGACCGACTTCCGGCAGCCGCACGAGACGTCGAACGGCCTGCCGCCCGCGGACGCCGTGGTGGTGGCTCCGGCCACCTTCAACACGATCAACAAATGGGCGCTGGGCATCACGGACACGGTCGCCGTCGGCATGCTCTGCGAGCTCGTGGGGATGGGCGTGCCGACGCTGGCGGTCCCGCAGGTCAAGGCCGAGCTTGCCGGACATGTGGCGTTCGGCCGGAATCTGGACGCACTCCGCTCGATGGGCGTCCACGTCCTCTTCGACCCTCTCGCTCCCGCGCACGCGCGCATGCCGGGGTGGCAGGACGTTCTCACGGAGTTGAGCGGCATCCTCGACGGCTGAACCGGCCGGGTCCGGAGAGCGGGTCAGCGGACGGCGGTGGTGATGCCGTCGATCACGATGGCCTGGCCGTCGCGCAGCGTGCGGTGGGCGATGCCCTGCGCACGGTAGTGGTCGGCGACCGTGCCGAGGATCTCGGACTCAGGATGTCCGGGGGAGTCGATGTGCGGCACCACGGCGTAGTCGAGAACGGCCAGGCCGTCGAAGCGGGCCGGGGCTCCATGGGCGGTGTGGACGGCTTGGAGATCGTCGCACCGCTCCAGCCCGTGAAGGTCCGGGGCCAGGACGCAGGCGCCGGCGCTGTAACCGGCGTATACGACGGCGTCCTGGTGCAGCAACTGGGCTATCGCGCGGTCGGCGCCGCTTCTCGCCAGGGCCTGACGTAGGACGAAGACGTTGCCTCCCCGGACCCAGAGCAGGGGAAATCCGCGGAGCTCGGCCGCGACCCGGGTCGAATCCTGGTCGAAGAACTCACGCAGATCGACCTCGTCCGCCCGCAGTCCGAGGTCGGTGAGCGCGTGGATCTCGCGCTCGACCGCGGCGCGACGCTCGGCCCGGGGCAGGGCGTCGACGGCATTGGCGATCACTGCGGCCCGCGCCCCGCCGGGGCTCTCCAGCAGCCGCAGCATCCGCTCCGGATGCTTCCCGGTCCGCCACGAGGACAGGTACATGCGCATCCGAGAACCCTAGGTCAGCCCTGGATCACCCGTGCCCCTTCGCCCGGGGCGGTGGGGGAGGATGGGGCGATGGCGCCGCGCCGTGGACGACCGGTGCCGAGTGAGAGTGCCCGACCGGACCGGGGGAGTGTCAGATGACGGATGGCCCGCCGACTTGGGCTCGGCTCTCCGACTCCGAGCTGTTCCAGGTATGGGACGCCTACGGGGAGTTCGCCTCGTTTGAGCGTACCTACGACTCCGGCCGGTGGCCGAGCATCCGTGAGCCCTCCCCGTCAGTCACGTGGGACCTTGCTCGGGAGCGTCCCGCATCTCCAACCGGGGCCTGGGACTTCGCCGTACGGCCTGACGACGTCAACGCGCTGCTCGATGATGCCTTCAAGAGTTGCGTCGAACGGGAAGAGTGGCTCTACGCCCTGGACTGGCAGCATCCTTGCTACCGGTTCTGGCCTCATCGCATGACCGAGCCGGAGAACAAAGACTCCTGGGTCGTCCCCGTCTTTCCTGACGACGACTACGACATCTTCCTGGCGCAGGACTTCTCGTTCGGGACCTTCGGACATCCGTGGGAAGCCAGTCTCTGCGTTTGGGGCGAACGGCTGTTGGAGGCTGTCGAGGCGCGGAACGACAACGTCCTGAGCAGCGTCCTCCGTCGCGACGGCCGCATGCTCTGACGGCTGCCGCGCTCATCGGTCGTCCTTCTCCGAGCGGCGGCAGAGTGTCGCCTGGAGCGTGACCATGGGGGGCCTTGACCCTCCAACCAGGTTTCTCGGCGCATCAGCACGCTGGAACGCCGGCCTCACCGCACGGGGGGAGACCCGGCGCCTGGGCGGGCAGGATGGGGGGATGGAGCTGACGCCGGGGTTGCGGGCCGAGGTCGAGATCGTCGTCGCCGAGGCCGACACGGCCGTTCATGTGGGGAGCGGGGACGTGCCCGTACTGGCGACGCCCAGGCTGATCGCGCTCGCCGAGGCCGCCACGGTGGAGGCGGTCGAGTCCTGCCTGGGGGAGGGCGAGACCTCGGTGGGGACGCGGGTCGAGGTGCGCCATCGCACGGCCACGCCCGTGGGCGGGCGGGTGACGGTGGCGGCGGAGTTGCGCGAGGTGGACGGGACGCGCCTGGCGTTCGCGTTCGAAGCCGTCGACGACCGGGGCGCGGTGGTGGGGCGGGGCCGCATCGAGCGGGCCGTCGTCGAGAGGGAGAGCTTCCTTTCGCGGCTCTCCGGCTGAGGGTCAGTACGGCAGGAGGCGGCCCGAAGGGGTCCGCAGGTCTTGTGGGCTCGGTTGACGTGGGGGCCTGGGGCGCTTGACGAGCTGCTGCCGTGCCATGGTGATCATCTCCCCCCGCCGGGCTGCCTTTAAAACCCGGGGATCGAGCCGTTACCCCGTATGACGCGGCCGGGCCGGTCGAGGTTCGCCGAGCTTATGTCACCGGCGCTGCCGGTTCGACCGATTTTCGGGGGGTCTTGATCGACGGTTCGCGTCCGGGCGACCGCGGTCCGTGTCCGGATCAGGAGACGATGTCGCGTGTCCGGAAGCGGCGGAAGGCCAGCGCGAACAGGACGGCGGCGTACGAGAGGGAGACGGCGGCGCCCTTGGTCATGCCCGCCCACTGGATCTCGGGCTGCAGGGCGTCCATCCAGGAGTACATCCAGTGCGTCGGGAGGAAGGCGCGCCAGGAGCCGAGCGCGGTGACGGCGTCCAGGATGTTGCTGACGATGACGAGCCCCACCGCGCCGCCGACCGCGCCGAGGGGGGAGTCGGTGGTCACCGAGAGCAGGAACGCCAGGGCGGCGACGACGAGCTGCGCGACGAGGGAGTAGCCGATGATGATCGCCATGCGGCCGAGGGCGGTGCCCACCGGGACGGTGCCGCCGGTCGGGAGCTCGACGTCGCCCCAGCCGAACCCGGCCGTCCCCGCGACGAGCGACATCAGCGGCAGGCTGACGACGGCGACGACCGCGTAGGAGAGGGCCACGATCAGCTTCTGGCGCAGCAGCCGGGCACGCGGCACGGGCGCGGCGAGCAGGTAGCGCAGGGACGACCAGCCCGCCTCGCTCGCCACCGTGTCGCCGCAGAACAGGGCGACCGCGACGACCAGCAGGAAACCGGTCGAGACGAACAGGGCGAACAGGGCGAAGTTCAGCGCCGACGACGTGGCGACGTCGACCAGGCTGGGGACGCCGTCCGGGCCCGGATCTCCGCCGATCTTGAACGCGGCGACCAGCACCCACGGCAGCACGAGCAGGAATGCGAAGGCGACCAGCGTGCGGCGGCGCCGGAACTGCCGGACGGCCTCGACCCGCAGCGGAAGGGTGCGCCGGACGTGGTAGGCGGTCATGAACCCTCCCCGATGATCTCCAGGAACGCGTCCTCCAGTCGGCGGCCGGACCCTGTGATCTCGGCGACCGGGCCGGCGGCGACGCGGCGGCCGCCGGCCATGACGACGGCGTGCGTGCAGGTCTGCTCGACCTCGGCGAGCAGGTGGCTGGAGACGATGACCGTCCGTCCGGCGGCCGCGTACCGGACGAGCACCTCACGCATCTCGCGGATCTGGGGCGGGTCGAGTCCGTTCGTGGGCTCGTCCAACACGAGGAGGTCCGGCAGCCCGAGCATGGCCTGCGCTATGGCGAGACGCTGCCGCATCCCCTGCGAGTACGTACGGACGGCCCGGTCTAGCGCCGAACCCAGGTTGGCTATCTGGAGCGCCTCGTCCAGGTAGGCCTCGTCCAAGGGGCGTCCAGTGGCGCGCCAGTAGAGGTCGAGGTTGTCGCGACCGGAGAGGTGGGGCAGGAACCCGGGCCCCTCTACGAAGGAACCAAGGCGGGACAGCACAGGCGCGCCCGGATACACGCGGTGCCCGAAGATGCGGATCGAGCCGGAGTCCGGATGGATCAGGCCCATCAGCATGCGCAGTGTCGTCGTCTTCCCCGCGCCGTTCGGCCCCAGGAGGCCGAGTACCTGGCCCTTCTCCACCTGGAACGACAGATCGGAGACGGCGAGGTGTCCGTTCTTGTAGGCCTTCGTTAGGCCCGTTATCTCCAGGGGCACGTCGCTGTCCGTTTCGGCGCCGCGCCTGCGACGTCCAGGGAGCAGGACGGCGAGGGCCAAGGCGATGGCGGCGACAGGCAGGGCCCACACCCAGACGGGCAGAGGCGCCGGTGCGGCCTTCAGTGACGGGACGGACGGGACGGTCAGCGGCGACACCACCCGCACCTTGTACGACGACGGCTCGGCGGGCGTCGCGAACCCCATGTCGGTGGTGGCGACGACCACGCGGAGCCGGTGCCCGCGGTCGAAGCGGTAGTCCATCGGCGGGAGCGTCACCGTGACCTCGCCGCCGGACACCCGGAACGGCGCCGCCAGCCGGCGCGCCGGAGCGGCCGCCCCGCCCGGCGGGACGTCGTAGAGCTTCGCGAACAGCGGCCCGTCCCCGCTGATCTTCAGCCGGACGGTCGCGGCGCCCGTCAACCACAGCGGACGGTCCAGCGGACGCGTGTCGAACGTGGCGGTCTGCCCTGGCATGTCCGAGGGCAACTGCCCGCCCAGAGCGCCTCCCAGCGACCCGCCCAGCGACCCGAGCGCCCCCAGCCCGGGAAGCGCGGAGACCGACGCGGGCGACCCGCCCGCCGGATTGAAGATCGTCTGCTCGGCCCCGGTCAGCGGCAGGCTCGACGCGTCGCCGGAGAGCCCCGGGTACCGCCGCGTCGACGCCTCGTCCACGACGACCTCCTGGGTGGAGGAGTCGAGCCCGCCCGCCCGCGTCACCGTGAACCCGTTCCCCGCTCCGGCGTGCGGGGCGGGCGCGGACGACCGCATGAGACGGGCGTCGAAGAAGTCGCGCACGAGCCCTTCGACGCGCTCGGTCTCCGGGTCTCCGCCGTCGTGCCCGCCCTGGAACCAGACCACCGAGACCGGCGCGCCGGTCCGCGCGATCGCCTTCGCGTTGGCGTCGGCCTGGTCGAGCGGGAACAGCGAGTCGGACTGCCCTTGGACGAGCAGCGTCGGCACCCTGATCCGGTCGGCGACGGATGCCGGGCTCGACCGGCTCAGCATCGCGATCGCCGATTCGGTGGGACGGCCCTTCTCCGCGACCTCCTGGTACATCTCGCACACGGACGGCAGGAAACGCCCGCACGCCGTCCGGTCCGCGCTGCCGGTGAAGAACAGCCCCGCCCAGAGCTTCTTGAAGACGCCGTCCGTGGGCTTCGCGCCGGAGGCGGCGTCGGGGAAGAGGGCGTCGGACAGGCTGTTCCAGGTGATCTGCGGGGCGATGGCGTCCACCCGCCGGTCGTACGCGGCGGTCATCAGCGCGATGGCGCCGCCGTAGGACTGGCCCGCCATCCCCACGCGCGGGTCGCCGGGCCCGTCGAGCCGGACCTCCGGGCGCCGCGCCAGCCAGTCGATCAGCTGCCGGGTGTCCTTGACCTCGTAGTCGGGCGAGTTGAGGGCGATCTCGCCGGTCGAGCGCCCGAACCCGCGCGCCGACCAGGCCAGCACCGCGTAGCCGGCGCGGGCGAGGTCGCGCGCCTCGCCCGCGACGTCGCGCTTGTCGCCGCCGAAGCCGTGCCCCAGCAGGACCGCCGGGCCCTTGGCCCGCCCGACGGGCTTGTAGAAGGTCGTGTCGAGCGTGACGCGCCGGTCGTCCTTCGGCCCGTCGACGACGGCCACCCGCTGCTCGGACGTCAGGACGCGGGCCTCGCCGCCGGCCGCCGCCGCTCCCCAGGCCGCGGCCCCGCCCGCCAGCGCCACGGCCGCCGCCGCCGACGCCCAGCGTGCGGGCCGTCCCGTCCTGTCCCACCGCGCCCTGAACGCGCCCGCCCGCCCCATGACCAGAACCCTATGCGCGGCCCGCGTCCGCCCGCTCCGCCCCCAAGCCGATCTCGCCTGCTCCCGCCGGGGTACGCGGGCCCGGGAGGCTACGTCTCGCGGTGGACGGACGGGGCGAGCGCGGCGGTGAACATCGCGGCGAGGCGGTCGGCGAGGTCGGCGGGGTCGGCGGCGCGCAGGTCGCCGAGGCCGACCAGGCGCCGCACCGGCCCGCCGCCCATGATGATCGTGGAGGCGAGCAGCGCCCGCGCCCGCGCGTCGGGCCCCTCCAGCTGCGCCACCATCGGCTCGACGATGACGTCCTCCAGGTAGCGGAGAAGGATCTCCTTGACCTCGGGGTGGCCGGCCGACCGGTCCAGCATCCGGGACATCGCGGTGACCGAGCGCTGGTCGACCTGCCGGACGAAGTGCTCGGCGAGCCGCCGCGGCAGCCCCTCGGGGTCGCCCGCGATCACGCCGCGGATGACCGACTCGCCGGCCAGCACCTCGCCGAACAGCGCCGGCTTGGACCCGAAGTACCGGTGGACCAGCGCCGTGTTCGCCTCGGCGCGCGCGGCGATCATGCGGACGGTGACGCCGTCGTACCCGTGCTCCCCGAACAGGTCGCGGGCGGCGGCCAGGATGCGGCGCCTGGTGGCCTCCCGGTCGCGCTTGCGCCGCCGCGCGGCAGCGCCGCCGGCCTCTTCCTCGCCCCGCATTCCGTCAGCCCCCGGTCGCCGTTACAGTCGGTGTCCATTATGGCCTGAGTTGCAAGTAAACAAGCGTCTACATACAGTATGTGCAAAGCACAGGTAATTCATCGGAGTTGTGGGGGCAGGGTGGCTCAAGCGAGCGTGGCGTCGCACGGCCCGGCGGCGCCAGAGCCAGCGAGACCGCAGTACACGCACCGTCAGATCCTGGAGATCCTCGCCGGCCTGATGATGGCGATGCTGACGTCGATGATCTCGACGTCGGTGGTCGCCACGGCGCTGCCGACGATCGTCGGGGACCTCGGCGGCCAGGACAAGCTCTCCTGGGTCGCGAGCGCGTCCCTGCTGACCATGACCGCGTCCACGCCGCTGTGGGGCAAGCTGTCCGACATCGCCGGGCGCAAGCTCATGTTCCAGACCGCCCTGATCATCTTTGTGGTGGCCTCGGTGGGCGCGGGGCTCTCGCAGAACATCGGCCAGCTCATCGCGGCCCGCGCGTTCCAGGGCCTCGGCGTCGGCGGCCTGTCCGCGCTCGCCCAGGTCATCCTCGGAGACGTCGTCGAGCCGCGGCAGCGCGGCCGCTACGCCGGGTACATGGGCGCGGTGTTCGGCGTCGCGACCGTCGCCGGGCCGCTGCTCGGCGGGTTCATCGTGGACGCCGACGGCCTCGGCTGGCGCTGGTGCTTCTACGTGTGCGTGCCGCTCGCCGTGGTCGCGTTCCTCGTGATCCAGAAGGTGCTCAAGCTGCCGAAGGTGCGGCGCGACACCCGCATCGACGTGTTCGGCGCGTTCACCATCACCGGCAGCGCCGCCGTGCTGATGCTGGTGCTGTCCATGGGCGGGACGGAGTTCGAATGGAACTCCCAGTGGACCTACATCCTGCTCGGCGTCGCCGCCGTCCTGCTCGTCCTGGCGATCGTCGCCGAGCGCGTCGCGCGCGACCCGATCCTGCCGCCGCGGCTGTTCCGCAACCCCACGTTCCTGCTGACCTCGTTCGTCTCCGTCTGCGTCGGCATGGCGATGTTCGGCGTGATGATCTACATGCCGCAGTACCTGCAGATCGTCAAGGGGATGAGCCCGACGGCGTCCGGTCTGATGACGCTGCCGCTGGTCCTCGGGATGCTCGTCACCTCCACCGGCTCCGGCCAGGTCGTCACCCGGACGGGCCGCTACAAGATCTTCCCGGTGGTCGGGCTGCTGTGCGTCGCCGGCGGGCTGTACCTGCTGTCGCTGCTGCACACCGACTCGCCGAAGGTCATCGTCGGCGCTGACCTCGCCGTCCTCGGCGTCGGGATGGGCCTCAGCCTGCAGATCCTCATCCTCGCCGCGCAGAACGCCGCCGCGCCCGCCGACCTCGCCTCGACGACGTCCGGTGTCTCGTTCTTCCGCAACCTCGGCGGCGCGATGGGCGTGGCCGCGTTCGGCGCGATCCTCACCAACCGGGTCGCGAGCGAGATCACCAGCGGGTTCCGCGCGGCGGGCATCCCGGTGCCGGCCGGCGGCGGCGCGACCGACCTCGGCTCCCCCGAGGAGATCAGCAAGCTCGACCCGCAGATCAGGGGCATCATCCAGGACGCCTTCACCAGCTCGCTGCAGACCGTCTTCCTCGTCGGCATCCCGGTCGCCCTGGTCGGCTTCCTCGCGATGCTCGCGCTGAAGGAGCATCCGCTGCGCGGCTCCGCGCACCGCGGCAAGGACGCGCCGCCGCCCGACGCCGCCGACGCACCGGCGGAGAGCGGCGTCGTGCGCCCGCCGTCCGCGGCGGCGCGGACGGGCGCGGTCGGCGCGGTCGGCGCCGGCAGGCACGCGCGCGGCAACGGCCACCTGGACGACGGCCGCTACGCCACGGTCGCCGCGCCCCCGGCCCCGCCGGCGGCGCCCGCCCACGCGGCGGCCCCTGCCGCCACGGAGCTGGCGGCCCAGGCGAAGCTCCTCGCCCAGCAGATCGAGCAGGACGCCAACGGCGGCGTCCCGGTGCGCGGCGTGGTGCGGACCCGCGACGGTGAGCCCGTCCCGTCCGCCGCCCTCACCCTCATCGGCGTCGACGGCCACCAGCTCGCCCGCGCGACCACGCGGGAGGACGGCCGGTACGCGCTGCCGACGCCGGGCCCCGGCAGCTACGTGCTGATCGCCGCCACCGGCGGGCACGAGCCGCAGGCCGCGACCCTCGTCGTCGGCGACCGGCCGATCGAGTTCGACCTGCTGCTGGCCGGCAGCGGCGGCCTCGCCGGAACGGTCCGCAGCGCCGACGGCACCCCCATCGTGAACGCGATGGTCGTCGTCACCGACGTGCGCGGCGACGTCGTCGGCACCGGCCGCAGCGACGCGGGCGGCCGCTACACGTTCTCCGACCTCACGTCCGGCGCCTACACGCTCGCGGTCAGCGCCGCCGCGCACCGCCCGGTCGCGATGCCGGTGGAGGTGACCGGGAACGGCCAGACGCGGCTGGACGTGGAGATGCCGCCCGGCGCCCGGATCCGCGGAACGGTCCGCAACGAGGCGGGCGAGCCGGTCGGCGAGGCGCGGGTCACGCTCGTCGACGCCGCCGGCAACGTCATCGCCATGGTCATCACCGGATCGGACGGCGAGTACGCCTTCACCGACCTCACCGGCGGCCAGTACACGGTGATCGCGTCCGGATATCCTCCGGTCGCGACCGGTCTGTCACTGTTCGGCGGCGGGCTGGACGATCACGACCTGAAGCTCGGCTACCCCGACGAGTGACCGACACGAGCGAGCCCGGGCCGCCCGCAGGCGGCGGCCACGAGACACGGAACCTGGAGTGCGGGTCGTTGATGGACGCGAACCGAGGTCTGCGCGGAACGGTGCGGACGAAGGACGGCTGGGCGGTGCGGCACGCCATCGTCACGGTCATGAACCTGGCGGGCGACCAGGTCGCGCGCGAGCAGACCGGAGAGGACGGCGTGCTCGCCGCCGGCCCGCTGCCCGCCGGCACCTACACGGTGATCGTGACGGCCATGGGCTTCCATCCGGCGGCCGCCACGATGATCGTGTCCAGCGCGGGCACCGCCGACATCGGGAAGGTCGTGCTCGGCCGGGCGGGCGGCGCCGAGCTCCCGCCGCCCGGCATCTGGACGATCGACCCTGCGCACTCCAACATCGGCGCCGTCGCGCAGCACATCGGCCTGTCCAGCGTCCGCGGCCGGTTCGCCGCCTTCGAGGGACGCGTCGAGATCACCGAGCCGGTGGAGAACTCCCGCGTGACCGCGCGCATCGAGGCGGCGTCCATCGAGACCGGCAACAAGACGCGCGATGACCACCTGCGCTCGGCCGACTTCCTGAACGCCGACGTCCACCCCGCCCTCACCTACGAGGGCCACGGCCTGACCAGCGTCGGACCCGACCGCTGGACGGTGCACGGCCACCTCACCCTCAACGGCATCACCCAGCCCGTCGACCTCGACATGACCTACCTCGGCACCGGCCCCGACCCGTGGGGCGGCACCCGCGCCGCCTTCCGCGCCACCGCCGAACTGCCCCGCCACGACTTCGGCATCCGCTTCAACCAGATCGTGGAAGCGGGCATCTCCCTGGTGGGCGAGAGCCTGAAGGTCGAACTGGAGATCCAGGCCCTCCTCGGAGAAGAACTGCCGTAAGAACGTCCAGTTGCGCACCGACCTAAGCCGCTACCGGGACCACGCACCAACCCGAAGGTCCACGATCGCGTCCGAAGGCAGGTTCGAGCGAAGCGAGAACCTGATCGCGCAGCGAGCCGCCAGGCGAGTCGGAGCGATGCCAGCGATCGCCGCGGTGCCCGACGATGGAGGGCCGTCAAGGCCCGAAGGAGGAGGGCACTGCCATAGGCACAGCAGGGCCGCCAGGCCCGAAGGAGGAGAAAAACGCAATCAAAAACGCAATCAAGAACGCAGCTGGTGGACCAGGGCGTTGGCTGAGGGGCGGTCGGGGGAGCCGGTGACGACGACCTTCCCGTCGGTGATGGCCATGTCGACGCGCGGCAGGGTGACGAGGCGGTCGCGGACGACGAAGGCCAGGTCGCGGCCGACCGTCGCGCGGGTCAGGGCGGCGAACGCGCGGCGGTCGCCGGGGCGCAGCGTCACGGCCACGTCGTAGCCGCCCGGCCTCACCCGCGACTTCTGGACGCGCAGGTCGGCGACCTTGTGGATGGCGATCCCCTGGGTGAGCCGGTAGCAGCTCATCCCGGTCGCGGCCTGGCCGGTGATGCCCTGCGTCCCGGCGGGGCACTGGCCCGGCAGCACCTGCGCGACCGGGTAGATGTGCAGCGGCGCGGCCAGCGACACCGGGCGCGTCCGCATCGAGGACGCGATCATCCCGCCCGTCACCGCGACGGCCGCGGTCAGCAGCCCCAGCGTGAGCACCATGACCAGCAGCGCCGACCGGTGCTGGTCGGCGGCCCGCGCGGGCGTCGCCTCCCGGTACGGGCGGCCCCGCCGCCGCGCCGCCCGGCTCCGCTTCATCTCCGCGGCCTCCCGCTGCCGCTGTGCGGCCCGCGCGCGCCGTCTCTCGGCCTCCGTGCCCGGCGGGCGGGTGACGGCGGGCAGGACCGCCGTCGTGGCCTGGGGGCGCGCGCCTGGGTCGCGGAGGCTCTCCTGCCCGAGCGTCCCCGCCGGGTCGCGGCCCGGATCGAGCGCGGGCTTCATGGGACGGGTCGCGCCGGCGGGCGCGGTCTCGCCGGGCGGGGCGGGGACGGGTGGCCGGGCCTGCGCGGCCGGCTGGGGCCGCGTCGTCCCGGCGGCGTCCACGGGGGCGAGCGGGGCCGGCGGGGGCGGCCACTTCAGGTTCGGGTCCGGGACCGCCGGTTCGGGGGACGGGGCGGGAGGCGGAGGGGCGGGTGCGGGTTCCTCGTCCCGCCGGCGACCCTTGTTACGGCGCGGTATGACCCGCATCGTCACCTCCCGGTTCATGATCTGCCCCAGTCTGTCAGGCGGGGACGGCGCCGCGCATCGCGTCCCGCCCGGAAGACCGTCGCGGATCGCGCCGGACGGCCGGCACGAGGGAGACCGTGCCCCGTTCGCGGGGTTTCAAAGCGCGAAAAGGCCCGGCCCCGGCGAAGCGGGGCCGGGCCTGCGGAGACGCCGTCAGTCGATGCGCCAGGTGTCGCCGCTGCCGAGCAGGGCCGCGAGGTCGCCCTCGCCCTGCGTCTGGACGGCCTCGTCGAGCTGGGCCCGCATCAGCTCGTCGTAGGACGGGCGGTCGACGTCCCGGAAGATGCCGATCGGGGTGTGCTCGAACGCCGGCTGGTCCAGCCGCGACAGCGCGAACGCCTGCGACGGGTCCGGGTTGTGGGCGTCGTGCACGGCGATCTCGGCCGGGTCCACGTCCGCGACGTTCACGACCTCGAACGACCCGCCCGGGGTGCGGCGCAGCGCCTTGGCACGGTCCGACCCGAACACGATGGGCTCGCCGTGCTCCAGCCGGACGGTGACGTCGTCGCGCACCGCCGCGTCCTTCAGCGGGTCGAACGCGCCGTCGTTGAAGATGTTGCAGTTCTGGTAGATCTCGACGAGCGCGGTGCCGCGGTGCTGCGCGGCGGCCCGCAGCACCGACTGCAGGTGCTTGCGGTCGGAGTCGATGGTGCGCGCGACGAACGTGCCCTCCGCGCCGATCGCGAGCGACAGCGGGTTGAAGGGGGCGTCGAGCGAGCCCATCGGCGTCGACTTGGTGATCTTGCCGATCTCGGAGGTCGGCGAGTACTGGCCCTTCGTCAGCCCGTAGATCCGGTTGTTGAACAGCAGGATCTTGAGGTTGACGTTGCGGCGCAGCGCGTGGATCAGGTGGTTGCCGCCGATGGACAGCGAGTCGCCGTCCCCGGTCACCACCCACACCGACAGGTCCGGGCGGGACGTGGCGAGGCCCGTCGCGATCGCGGGCGCGCGGCCGTGGATCGAGTGGAACCCGTAGGTGTTCATGTAGTACGGGAACCGCGACGAGCAGCCGATGCCGGAGATGAACGTGATGTTCTCGCGGCGCAGCCCGAGCTCGGGAAGGAACGACTGGACGGCCGCGAGGATCGCGTAGTCACCGCACCCGGGGCACCAGCGCACCTCCTGGTCGGTCTTGAAGTCCTTCATCGACTGCTTCCCGTCCGCCTTCGGGACGAGGGAGAGCAGCCCGCGGCCGTTCGCCGACCCGTTGCCGTTGGCCGGGCCGTTGCCGTTGCCGTTGCCGGAGCCGTTGCCGTTCGCGGAGCCGTTGCCGACCGCTCCGTTGTCACTCACTGTCGATCACATCCTGGATGACGCCCTGGAGCTCCTCGGCCTTGAAGGGCAGGCCGCGGACCTGGTTGTAGCCGATCACGTCGATGAGCAGCCGGCCGCGCAGCAGCAGCGCGAGCTGACCGAGGTTGATCTCTGGGACGATCACCTTGTCGTAGGAGCGGAGCACCTCGGGCAGGTTCGCGGGGAACGGGTTGAGGTGCCGCAGGTGGGCCTGCGCGACGGCGCGCCCGGACGCGCGGACCCGCCGGACCCCCGCGGAGATCGCCCCGAACGTCCCGCCCCAGCCCATCACCAGGACGCGCGCCCCGCCGGACGGGTCGTCGACGGCGAGCGGCTCGATGTCGCTAGCGATCCCGTCGATCTTGGCCTGGCGGAGCCGGACCATGCGGTCGTGGTTGGCCGGGTCGTAGGAGATGTTGCCGGTGACGTCGGCCTTCTCCAGGCCGCCGATCCGGTGCTCCAGCCCGGCGGTGCCGGGGACCGCCCACGGGCGGGCGAGGGTGGCCGGGTCGCGCTCGAAGGGCTGGAAGTCCTCCTGCGACGGCTCGGCGAAGTTCGGCTCGATCTTCGGCAGCGCCGCCACGTCGGGCAGCCGCCAGGGCTCGGAGCCGTTGGCGAGGTAGCCGTCCGACAGCAGGATCACCGGCGTGCGGTACTTCACCGCGATCCGCGCCGCCTCGATCGTCGCGTCGAAGCAGTCCGACGGGGACTGCGGCGCGATCACCGGGACGGGCGCCTCGCCGTTGCGGCCGTGCATGGCCTGGAGCAGGTCGGCCTGCTCGGTCTTGGTCGGCAACCCGGTGGACGGGCCGGCCCGCTGCACGTCGATGACCAGCAGCGGAAGCTCGGTCGCGACGCCGAGGCCGATCGTCTCGCTCTTCAGCGCGAGGCCGGGGCCCGACGTCGTGGTGACGCCGAGCGATCCGCCGAACGAGGCGCCGAGCGCCGCGCCGACCGCGGCGATCTCGTCCTCGGCCTGGAAGGTGCGGACGCCGAACCGCTTGTGCTTGGAGATCTCGTGCAGGATGTCGGACGCCGGCGTGATCGGGTAGGAGCCGAGGAAGATCGGCAACCCGCTCTGCACGCCCGCCGCGACCAGCCCGTACGCCAGCGCGAGGTTCCCGGTGATGTTGCGGTAGAGCCCCGGCTCGTGCTCGGCCGGCTTGATCTCGTACTGCACCGAGAACGCCTCGGTGGTCTCGCCGTAGGACCAGCCCGCCTGGAAGGCCGCGATGTTGGCCTTCATGATCACGGGCTTGCTGGCGAACTTGCGTTCGAGAAAGGCCAGGGTCCCCTCGGTGGGACGGTGGTACAGCCACGACAGGAGGCCGAGCGCGAACATGTTCTTCGCGCGCTCGGCGTCCTTCTTGGAGATGTCGAAGTCTTCGAGCGCCTTCACCGTCATCGAGGTCAGCGGCAGCGCGTGGACCCGGAACTCCGACAGCGAGCCGTCCTCGACGGGGCTGGCCGCGTAGCCGACCTTGGCGAGGTTGCGCTTGGTGAACTCGTCGGTGTTGACGATGAGGTCGGCGGTGTGCGGAAGATCCCCGATGTTCGCCTTGAGGGCGGCGGGGTTCATCGCGACCAGGACGTTGGGCGCGTCGCCCGGGGTCAGGATGTCGTGGTCGGCGAAGTGCAACTGGAAACTGGACACGCCGGGGAGGGTCCCGGCGGGGGCGCGGATCTCGGCCGGGAAGTTCGGCAACGTGGAAAGATCGTTGCCGAACGCCGCGGTCTCCTGGGTGAAGCGGTCGCCGGTCAGCTGCATGCCGTCGCCGGAGTCTCCGGCGAAGCGGATGATGACGCGGTCGAGCTGCTGGACCTGTTTGGTCACAGAGGAAGACCTCCTCGACGCGCAGCATCCGTCCTGGGGGAGGCACCCAGGATCGTGATGCTACTTAGGCTTACCTTCATGGTATGTCCGGGACGGTATGGGTTAGCGGGGACGGGCCGCACACTGGATGACCGCGCGAGGGAAGGACGCGCGTTCCTCGTCCGGTGCGGGTGGCCGCGCGTCAAGGAGGCGAGCGACGGGCGGCGAACGCTCCGCGGGTCCTATCGGGCGATACGACCTGCACGGGTCCCCGGGTTCATCCCGAACACAGGCAGCTGCGCTGGCGGCACAGGTCGACGTGCAGACGCCGGACCAGCAGCCGCGCGGGACTCGTCGAGGAGCATTCGCTCCCCAGAGGCGTGGAGTTCACGACCCGAAGTTTAGACAGCCGGAATCCCGTTCGAACGCACCGCCCCTGCGGGTGGGGCTCACGGTGCCCCTGGTGTCTTGGATGTGGCGATTTCTGGCCCCTCTGAGTGCTTGACGGACGGCTCGCCCGACACCGTCGGGCTCGCAGCCGCCTTCACCACCGCCTTGCGCTCGCGGTCGACGCGGGCGAGGAGTTTCGGCACGTCGGCGACGTCGACGGCCTCGCCGACGACGCGCGCCTTCGCCTCGTAGGGGTAGGAGCCGGGGTTGTCGAGGGCGGCGCGCATCCAGTGCCGCCACAGTTTGCTCGTCACCGTGCAACGCAGAACGAGCGATCGGTTGGCCGGGACCGGTCCAGATCCCGTGCACGTGCCGAGCGGCCGGCCCTGGGACGAGATCGCCGCCCGCAGCACCGCGCGCGCGCCGTCGGGCGCCTTCGCGGGGTCGGTGAGCGTGGCGGGCATGTTCACCGTGCAGCCGCTGGTGTTCTGCTCGCAGTTGCTGAACGCCAGCGTCCCCGGCGTGAAGCGCAGGCCGGGATCGGTCGCCCCGCCCAGCCGGGCCACCCGGGGGCGCAGTTCGGCGAACAGCGCCGCCGGGGCCGCCACGGGCGCGACGGTGAAGCGCGGCGCCGCCTGCCCGTCCGGCCGCACGGCCAGCAGCCGGTAGGGGGCCTCGGCCGTGAGCACGTACTCCGCGCCGGACGCCTTGACCTTGAAGGCGCGGACGCCGTTCACGTTCTCCGTGGGAGGTTGCGCCGGGGCCTTCCTCAGCGACTTGGCGATCGCCTTGGGGCCGAGGACGTCCGGGACGTCGAAACCCGGCAGCGACGCGGGCGCCTTGGCCCAGCGCCCGGCGTAGTACTCCGGGTGCGCGACGCCGCTCGCGTAGGCCTGCCAGAAGGCCGTCCCGGCCCTGAGGTAGGTGTCGCCGCCGATCGCGACGACCTCCGCCGTCAGCACGCCGGCGGTGAGCGTCCCGCTCGCCGCTCCCGCCGGTGTCACGCGCAGCCGCGCCTGGACGGGCCGCCCGTTGATCGTCAGAGTGCCGTCGTAGCGCAGGCCCGTCCCCGAGGTGAGGGCCTGCCCCGCCGCGACGGTCCACGCCGGGGGCGGAGCCGCCGCGGTCGCCTTCGGCTTCTTCTCCGGGGACTCCTCGCCCCCGGTGAACGCCACGGCCGCCACCGCGCCGGCCAGCACCACGGCGGCCGCCGCTCCGGCGGCGACCACGACGCGCCGGCGCCGGGGCCCGGGCCGCCGCCCCGGCGGGACGGGACCGCTCGGCGAGAACGCCGCGCCCGGCTCGCCCGCCGCGCCCGGCTCGCCCGGCTCGCCCGGGGAGCCCGCGTCAGGCGGGAAGTCGGCGCCGGGCGGGATCGCGCCCGGGGGGACGAAGGAGGGCGTGCCGCGCGGATCGGTGGGGGTCGCACCCGGGTCCGCGCCGGGGGGAGCCGGGTGAGCCGCGTCCGGGCCGGCCGGTGGGGCCTGGCCGCCGGCGACGCGGACGTCCCCGGGGTGGGGGCCCTGCAGCACGGGACCGCCCTGGGGCGGGCGGGGGGCCGTCCCGGAATCGTCCGGGGACGGGGGTCGGGAAGAGGCCGTCGGCGACGGCTCGTCCTGTTCAGCGCTCACTCGGGGCTCACTCTGCTCACTTCCGGGGCCAGGTACCGGCCCGACCGTCAGACACAAAGCAAGGGATCATGGAGGCGTCCCCGGGGTGGGCGCCGACGGGCCCGGAACGTGCGGGGGGAGGGGCGGCCGCCGGGCCCTGGAGGGGCCGTCCACAAAGAGCATAAGGGTGCCCGGCGGCGCGTCCTCCCGGAAGGGGAGGGGCGCCGCCGGGCACCCCTGCGGTCGCGGATCAGCGCGCGAGGCGCCTCACCTGCGGCGTCACTCGCTGTCGAGGCCGTTCTGCAGGCCCGACACTTCGTCGGAGGTGGCGCCGATCACCTTGTACTCCGCGTGCTTGTAGAAGGTGCCGCCGGTCGCCTTCGCCCAGCTCGTCCACGAGCTGCTCACGACCCGGCAGCTCGTCCACTGGGAGAGGCTGCTGGTGATCGTGACGTGCGCGGTGCAGTTGCCGAGGTCGCGGCCGGTCAGCGTGCCGGCGGTGAGCCGGAACCGGACGTCGATCGTGACGGGCTTCTCCACGTCGTACGGCGGCCGGATCTTGGCCTCGACCGTGCACCCGGAGTTGCCGTTGCAGCCGCCCTTCTTCCACTCGTCGACCGTCGGCTTCGACGAGGCGTTGAAGGAGTCCTTCAGCTCGCCCATGCTGGTGCGCATGTCCGAGATGAGGGACGAGGCGTCGCCGGAGTCCTTCGGGGTGACGTCCAGCGCGACCCGCGGCGTGGTCGCCTCGTAGCGGATCAGCTCGGCGTCGTCGTCGTCGGTGATGTAGAGCGTCGAGGAGAAGGTGCTGAACTTGAGCGCCTTCTTGCCCATCCACGTCGTCTCGATCGGCTTGACGCGCGACAGCCGGGCCGAGCGGATCTTGCTCGCCAGCGCCGCCGGCGACAGCTGCTCCTTGAAGTCGAGGTCGAGCTCGTCCGCGCTCAGCCGGCCCCACTGGTCACCGGAGGTGAGGTAGTAGGGGGTGTCGGTGGAGGAGATCTGCCGCGTCCAGTAGGACCGGTCGCCCTTCACGAACAGCTTGCCGTCGGCCGACAGCACGGTGACCTGGTCGCTGTTCCAGGTGACCGGGCCCATCGCGCGGCCGCCCTTGGTGACGTTCAGCTCACCGCGCAGCGTCTCGCTGCCGCCGAACGTGCCCTTCAGCGAGACCGCGCGGGCCGTGTCCATGTTGGTCGCGGCCGCGGTCAGCTTCTCTTCGGGGGACTTGCCGCCGCCCTTGGCCACCACGAACACGACGACCGCGATGATCACAAGGAGGACGACGCCGCCCCCGACGAGGGCGATCACCAGGCCGCCGCCACCGCCGCGCCTCGGCGGCGGCATCGGCTGGCCCATCGGAGCGCCGGGGGGCGGGGGGAAGAAGGGGGGCGGTGTTCCGGGACCTCCGTAGCCGCCGGGCGGGGGTGGCCCGCCCGGACCGCCGGGTCCGCCGGGACCGGGCCCGCCCGGGCCCGCTGGCGGCGGCGGAGGCGGCCAGGAGGCCCCACCCGGGGATTCCCAGCCCGGGGGAGGCGGGGGGTTGCTCATCCGGTCACGTCCTTCCAGGTCAAAAACGACCCATGCGAACCTAGTGTGCAGCAAGAGCATGACATTGTGATCCTCCGGGGTGGAGGTAGGACGTCACACTCCCCGATGCTGCTTCGCGAGATACTGGATGTGACGCACGCGAGGAGGATCTGGTGCATAACTATTTCGACACATATGTCGTTCTGGTCGTGTTGCTCCTCGCGGGCGCCGCGCTCGTGGGGGGAGCGCTGGCGGCGAACAGGCTGCTGCGGCCCCATCGTCCCACGGCCGAGAAGCTGACCACCTACGAGTGCGGCGTCGACCCCGTCGGCGAGGGCTGGGCCCACTCCTACGTGCGCTATTACGTCTTCGCCTACCTCTACGTGGTGTTCGCGGTGGACGCGGTGTTCCTCTTCCCCTGGGCGACCGTCTTCTCCGCCCCCGGCTACGGGGCGACGACGCTCGGCGAGATGTTCGTCTTCCTGGCGTTCCTGGCCGCGGGCCTCGCGTACGCGGGCAAGAAGGGCGTCCTGTCCTGGGTCTGACCCCCCTGGCGCTGTAACAATGGCGTCGTGGGCACCATCGATCTTCCCCCGCCGAGCGTCGGGCCGCTGTCGCGGGTCGCGCCCAAGCCGATCAGGTTCGTGCTCAACTGGGGCCGCCGCTACTCGCTCTGGGTCTTCAACTTCGGCCTGGCCTGCTGCGCCATCGAGTTCATCGCGACGTCGATGAGCCGGCACGACTTCATCCGGCTCGGCGTCATCCCGTTCGCGCCCGGCCCGCGGCAGGCCGACCTGATGGTCGTCTCCGGCACCGTCAGCGACAAGATGGCCCCCGCGGTGCGCCGCCTCTACGAGCAGATGCCCGAGCCCAAGTACGTCATCTCCTTCGGCGCCTGCTCCAACTGCGGCGGCCCGTACTGGGACTCCTACTGCGTGACCAAGGGCGTCGACCAGATCATCCCGGTGGACGTCTACGTGCCCGGCTGCCCGCCCCGCCCGGAGGCGCTGCTGCAGGGCATCGTCCACCTCCAGGAGAAGATCGCGGCCGAGTCGCTGGGCGACCGCTACGGCGGGAACGGCGGCGGCGAGCCCGTCGCCCCTCCGCCGCCGCCGCGGCCGATCCCGGCCACCGTCCTGCGCCGCCCGCTCCAGCCGCCGCCCCCGTCCGACCAGCACGAGACCTTCGAGCACTGGCACAGCCTGGAGGCCGAGGGGCGGGAGCCCGAGGGACAGGAGGCCGCGGCCCCCAAGGACGAGGTCGCGCTGCACGAGGCGGCGGAGAACGAGACGCTGCCCGTCCGGCACCTCGGAGATGCGGAAGTCGCAGCCGAGCCCGACCTGAAACCCGAGCCGCCGCAGGTTCGGGCGGAGGACAAGGCGCCGCCCGCCGCGCCGACCGACACGACCCAGCCGGTGCGGCATCTCACCGAGGCCGAGTCTGCGGTGGGCCCGACGCCCGAGCCGCCCGTGAATCCGACCGACACCACGCAGCCCGTTCACCTGGTCGAGGACCAGTACGTCACCGCGCCCGTCCCGGTGGTGGAGGACGACGACCCGGGCGCGGACCCGTCGCACGATCCTTCGATCATCCCCGGCCTGGTGGACGACGACCACGACGACCAGATCGGACGCGACCGATGAGCCCAGGGCCCCCGGGAGCGGCACTCGCGGACGCCTGGACGGGACGCTTCGGCGACGAGGTCACCACCGAGGAGACCTTCGGCGGGCTGGCCGTCGGGGTGGCGTCCGAGCTCTGGGTGGACGCGCTCACCTTCGCGCGCGACGACCTGGCCTGCGACTTCTTCGACTGGCTGACCGGCGTGGACGAGCTGGAGGACGGCTTCGCGGTCGTCGTCCACGTGTACTCGCTGGAGCGCCGCCACCATCTGCTGGTCCGCACCCGCGTCTCGAAGCGGGCGCCCGTGCTGGCGACGGCGACGGGCGTCTACCGGGGCGCCGGCTGGCACGAGCGGGAGACGTCGGAGATGTTCGGCATCCTCTTCGAGGGCCACCCGAACCTCGTCCCGCTGCTGCTGCCGGACGGGTTCGAGGGCCACCCGCTGCGCAAGGACTTCGTGCTCGCCGCCCGCGTCGCCAAGCCGTGGCCGGGCGCGAAGGAACCGGGCGAGTCGGGGCACGGGGCGCCGAGCCGCCGCCGCGTCCGTCCGCCGGGGGTCCCGGAGGGCTGGGGGCCCAATGCTTGAGGTCGTGGTCAAGCTCGTGCTGGTCGCGGGCGCGTTCGCGGTGCTCCCGCTGCTGGTGGGGCAGGCCGAGCACAAGGTGATGGCGCACATGCAGGGCCGCCTCGGCCCGATGTACGCGGGCGGCTTCCACGGCTGGGCGCAGCTCGTCGCCGACGGCGTCAAGTTCGCGCAGAAGGAGGACGTGGTCCCGCGCGACGCCGACCGGTGGGTGTTCAAGCTGGCGCCGGGCGTGGCGATCGTCCCGTACCTGCTGGTGCTGCTGGTGATCCCGGTCGGGCCCGGCGGGCAGGTCGCGCTCGACCTCGGCCCCGGGGTGTTCTTCGCGCTCGCCGTGATGGGCGTCGGCGTGATCGGCGCGATCATGGCGGGCTGGGCGAGCGCGAACAAGTACTCGCTGCTCGGCGGGATGCGGGTCGCGGCGCAGCTGATGTCCTACGAGCTGCCGATGGTGTTCGCGGCGTCGTCGGTGGCGATGGCGGCGGGGACGCTGTCGCTGCAGGGCGTCGTGGAGGAGTGGCGCTGGTGGTGGCTGCCGTGGCAGGCGGTCGGCGGCGTGGTCTTCTTCGTCGCGGGCCTGGCCGAGCTGCGGCGCCCGCCGTTCGACATGCCGGTCGCCGACTCGGAGATCATCTTCGGTCCGTACACCGAGTACGGCGGGCTGCGGTTCGCGCTGTTCATCCTGGCCGAGTACGCCGGGATCGTCGTGCTGTGCGCGCTGACGACCGTGCTGTTCCTCGGCGGCTGGAAGGGCCCGTTCCTGAACACCGAGCTGGGCTGGCTCTGGACGCTGCTGAAGGTCGCCGTGCTGGCGTTCTGCGTGATCTGGCTGCGGGTCAGCTACCCGCGCATGCGCGAGGACCAGCTGCAGAAGCTCGCCTGGGCGTGGCTCGTCCCGCTGTCGCTGGCCCAGCTCGCGCTGACGGGCGTCCTCAGGGTCGCCCTCTGAGCCTCCCAGCCGCCCTCCCAGCCGCGCGCCGCCGGCGCCCGGACGTCACCTGAGGAAGATCGTGAATTCGGCCAGCTGGGGGAGGACGTCCGGCGGGACGTCGGCGTCGACGGCCATCTCCTCGACGGAGACGAACCCGCCCGTCTGCACGCGGCGCCGGACGATCCGGTCGGCGATCTCCGGGGTCACGCCGGGCAGCGCCTCGACGATCTCGCGGGGCACGTGGTTGACGTCCACGAGCCCGCCGTCGTCGTAGGTGCGCGGCACGTCGGGGCGTCCGATGCGCAGCTCGCGGGCGAGCGGCGGGTCCTCGGCGGCGAGCGTGCGGGCCTGCTCGCGCAGCGTCCGCCGGTACCTGGCGACCTCGATCGCGTGCTCGTTCAGCGCGTTGCCGGGGTTCTCGCGCGGGAAGACGGACGACCGGACGGCGAACGCGTGCCCCGTCCCGGCGATCCACAGCAGGATCGCCACGAACGAGCCGAGGAACATGAAGACGGGGTCGCCGGACTGGAGCATCATCAGCACGGCGGCCGTGCCCGCGCCGTAGCCGGCGGCGGTGATCCCGAGCCCCAGGGACTGCCGGCGGATCGCCGCGTACAGGAACGAGGCAGGCGTCCCGTAGCCGAGGGTGACGAAGGGCACGAAGGCCCACAGGATGCCGCGGGCCGTCTGCGGGGCGGGCATCGGAACGGGCGACGGCGAACGCGGCTGCGGGGGCACGGGCGGACCCGGGTACGGGGGACGCCAGCCGGGCGCCGCGTGCGGACGCCGCGGAGGCCGCGACGGGTATCGGTGCTGGGGACGGGCGCGCTCGTACGCCGGCCGGGAACGGTGCTCGCTCTCGGGATCGTCGGGGCGCTCCGCTTGATGACCCACATGCCCTCCCCGGCCGCAAGCCATGCGCTCCGGCACACGACCTATACCTCGTTGGACGAACGCCGAACCCGGCGCGTTCCCCCCGCGCCGATCGTGCGCAATCATGGGGCGCGTGGGACGGCTACCAGGAGGCGGGCTGGCCAAGGGGCTGGCGGTCACGTTGCGGACGATGACGCGGCGGTCCGTGACGCGTCAGTACCCCGAAGTGCAACCGGATCTGCCGCCGCGCGGCAGGGGCGTCATCGCGCTGTTCGAGGAGAACTGCACGGTGTGCATGCTGTGCGCCCGCGAGTGTCCCGACTGGTGCATCTACATCGATTCGCACAAGGAGACGCTCCCGGCCGAAGGCGGCGGGCGCCCCCGCACCCGCAACGTCCTCGACCGCTTCGCGATCGACTTCGCGCTGTGCATGTACTGCGGCATCTGCATCGAGGTGTGCCCCTTCGACGCGCTGTTCTGGTCGCCGGAGTTCGAGTACTCCGAGTACGACATCGCCGAGCTGACGCACGAGAAGGAGCGGCTGCGCGAGTGGATGTGGACGGTCCCCCCGCCGCAGGCGCACGACCCGTCCGCCGAGCCGCCGAAGGAGGTGGCCGCGGCGGAGAAGGCCGCCGCGCGCGCCGCCCGGTCGCCCCGGACGGGGCCGCCCCGCGAGCCGGGAGAGCGCGGATGAGCGGCCAGGAGATCGTGTTCACGCTTCTCGGCGTCGTGGCGGTCGGCTCCGCGATCCTCGTGGTCACGACGCGGCAGCTCGTCCACGCCGCGCTGTGGCTGGTGGTGTCGTTCGGCGCGCTCGCGGGCGGCTACCTCGTCCTCACCGCGGAGTTCGTCGCCTGGGTGCAGGTCCTCATCTACGTCGGCGCCGTCGTGGTGCTGCTGCTGTTCGGGGTCATGCTGACGCGGGCGCCGATCGGAGAGTCCGCCGACCTGGACTCCGGGAACCGGTGGGCCGCGCTGGCCGTCGCCGCCGCCACGGCCGCCGTCCTGGTCACCGTCATGGTCATGGGCTTCGGCGACGCGCGGACGGCGCTGCGCGCGGGCGGCGGATCGGCGGACGAGCTCGGCGGCGCCGTGTTCCGGACGTGGGTGCTGCCGTTCGAGGTCCTGTCGGTGCTGCTGCTGGCCTCGCTGGTCGGCGCGATCGTCCTGTCGCGGTCCGACATCCGGCCCCGCCCCGCCGCGGAGGCGAAGCGGGCCGGGAAGTCCGGCGCGGAGCCGGACCGGAAGGGCGACGCCTGATGCACCTCGCCTACCCGACGGTCGTCGCCGCCCTGCTGTTCTCCGTCGGCGTGTACGGGGTGCTGGCGCGCCGCAACGCGATCCTCGTCCTGATGTCGGTCGAGCTGATGCTGAACGCGGTGAACCTCAACCTCGTCACCTTCGACGTCTGGTACCGGGACCGCCTCCACGGCGGCCAGGTCCTCACCCTGTTCACCATCGTGATCGCCGCGGCGGAGATCGGGCTCGGCCTCGCGCTCGTGCTGCTGGTGTTCCGCAACCGGCAGATGATCGACGTCGACCGGCTGCGCGCCCTCAACGAGGAGGCGGACGGCCGGGCGGACGCGGAGGGCGCGGCCCCCCTCCCTGCCGGACGCGCGCCCGTGGGAAGCGAGGCCGGTTCGGAACCGGCGCCCGAGCACGAGGAGGCGTCCCCGTGATCTGGCTCGCGTCGCTCGCCGCCCTCCTGCCGTTCCTCGCAGCGTTCGCCGGGATGCTGTTCGGCCCGTCCCTGACCCGCCTGCTGCGCGGCGCTCCCCCAGCCCCGCCGCTGCACACCGAGTTGCCTCCGCACGCGGACCTGCCATCGCAGACGGACTCGTCCTCGCAGGAAGAGTCGGCGTCGCAGGAAGAGCCGCCCACGGGCTCGCCGTCTCACACGGGCTCGCCACTGCACACGGGTCCGTCCTTCCGTACGGGATCGCTGCTGCGGAACGGACCCGCGCTGATCGCGTGCGTGCCGGTCGCGGTGTCGCTCGTCCTGTCGGCGATCGTCGCGTTCGCCGTCTGGCGGGACCCGGGCGAGCGCACCGGCACGCTCACGCTGGTCGAGACCGGATCGGTGCCGATCGGCGTCGGGCTCCAGGTGGACGGCCTGGCCGCGGTCGTCGGCCTCATGGTGTGCTGCGTGGCGCTCGCCGTCCAGGTGTTCTCGGTCGCGTACATGTCCGGGGACCGGCGGTACTCGTCCTACGCCGCGATCATCTCGCTGTTCACGTCCGCGATGCTGCTGGTCGTCTACTCCGGCGACCTGCTCGTCCTGTACGTGGGCTGGGAGGTCATGGGCATCTGCTCGTACTTCCTGATCGGGCACCACTGGGAGGACCGGGCCAACTCGCGGGCGGCGGTCAAGGCGTTCCTCGTCACGCGGCTCGGCGACGCCGGCTTCCTCGTCGGCGTGATCGTGCTCGGCGTGGGCGCCGGGACGTTCCAGATCGACCGGATCGTCCGGACGGCCGGCGACCTCCCGCAGTCGACGGCGACCGCTGCCGCGCTGCTGCTGCTCGCCGGGGTCGCGGGAAAGAGCGCCCAGTTCCCGCTGCACACCTGGCTCCCGGACGCGATGGCGGGCCCCACGCCGATCAGCGCGCTCATCCACGCGGCGACGATGGTCGCGGCGGGGATCTACGTCGTGGCGCGCCTGGACGGGGTCTTCCTCGCGGCCCCGTCCGCCCTCGCCGTCCTCGGCGTCCTCGCGGTGGTCTCCATGGTCGGCTCGGCCTGCGCGGCCCTCGCCCAGGACGACCTGAAACGCGTCCTGGCGTACTCCACGATCAGCCAGCTCGCCGTCATGGCCGCCGGGCTCGCGGTGGGCGCGACGTCGGCCGCGGTCTTCCACCTGCTGACGCACGCGGCGTTCAAGGCGCTGCTGTTCCTGGCCGCCGGGTGCGTCATCGTGACCGCCGGGTCGAACATGCTCGCCCACTACGGCGGTCTCCGGCGCGGCATGCCCCTCACGTTCTGGTCGATGACCGTGGGTTTCGCCGCTCTGGCGGGCGTCCCGCCGTTCAGCGGATGGTTCAGCAAGGACGCCGTCATCGAGGCCGCCCAGCACGCCGCCTTGCACGGCGGCGAGGTCACTTCGGGCGGGATCGCGTGGCTGGTCTATGTCGGGTTGCTCATCACGGTCGTCCTGACGGCCGCCTATGCGATGCGTGCGTGGTTGATGACGTTCTTCGGTGAGCGACGCGGAACGTACGAGGTCCGCGACCCGGCGCGCATCATGTCGTGGACCGTGGCGGCACTGGCCGTCCCGGCCGCGGTCCTCGGATTCTTCGGCCTCGGGGCTCCGGAGCTGCGTCCCCAACTCGGGGCCTCGCTGCTCAGCGTGCTGCTGCTCGCCGTGGGCGCGGGTGGGGCGTTCCTTGCGTGGAACCGCGACCCGGCCCTGGATCCCGCGCGCGCGCTCGGTCCCGTCCGTACCGTCTTCGCACGGGCCTTCTTCGTGGACGAGCTCTATGCGGCGGTCATCGTCCGGCCCGTCCAGGCTCTGGCGCGACATGTCGTCCTGTTCGACCAGCGGCGCGTCGACGCCGCGGTCGTCGGCGCCGGACGGGCCGCGGGCCGGCTCGGCGGCCTGGTCAGATTCGTCCAGAACGGGAACCCGCAGGCCTACCTCACCGGCCTGCTCGCCGGTGTCGTGGCCATCGCGGCCGCGGTGGTGATCTTCCAGTGATCTTCGTGCTGATGATGGCGATCCCGGCTCTCGGGGCGCTGGCGATGCTCCTCCCGGCGAACCGGTTCCTGCGCACCGGCTTCGCCGTCCGCGCGTTCGGGACGGCGGTGTCCGCCGCGACCCTCCTCGTCGCGATCTCCGCCATGACGGCCTTCGACTTCGGCGACACGTCCCGCGTGCAGCTGGAGGTCGACCGGCCCTGGGCGCCCGCCGTCGGCCTGCGGTTCCACCTCGGCGTGGACGGCATCTCGCTGCCGCTCGTCGTGCTGACCGCCCTCCTGACGTTCCTGTGCTTCCTCTACACGCTGCGGCACCCCCCGGAAGGCGGCCGGATCCGGCTGCTGACCGCGCTGCTGCTCGTCCTCGAAGTCGGGATGCTCGGCACGTTCACCGCCCTCGACCTCGTGCTGTTCTTCGTGTTCTTCGAGACCGTCCTGATCCCCATGTACGTGGTGATCATGCTGTGGGGCGGGACGGGGCGCCGCGCCGCCGCCACCAAGTTCATCCTCTACACGCTCCTCGGCTCCGGGCTCCTGCTCGCCGGGATGCTGCTCGTCGGCACCAAGGCCGGGACGCTCGACATGACCGACCTGGCCGCCCGGCACGGGTCCGGCCTCTCGCACGGCCTCCAGGTCACCGCGTTCGCCCTGATGGGCATCGGGTTCGCGGTCAAGGCGCCGATGTGGCCGCTGCACACCTGGCTCCCGGACGCCCACACCGAGGCGCCCACCGTCGGGTCCGTCCTGCTGGCCGGGGTGCTGCTGAAGATGGGCACCTACGGCCTGGTCCGCGTCGCGCTGCCGCTCGCGCCCGACGGCGCGCGGTTCTGGGCGCCGTGGCTCGGCCTCCTCGCCGTCATCGGGATCGTCTACGGCGCGCTCGCCTGCCTCGCCCAGCGCGACCTCAAACGGATGATCGCCTACTCGTCCGTCGGGCACATGGGGTTCGTCCTGCTCGGCATCGCCACCCTGACCCCGGTCGGCGTCAACGCCGCCCTGTTCGGCAACATCGCGCACGGCCTCATCACCGGGCTGCTGTTCTTCCTCGCCGGCTCGGTCAAGGAACGCTGGGGCACCGCCGACATGAACGCCCTCGGCGGCGGCATGCTCGGCACGTCCCCGCGGCTGGCCTCCATCCTGACCTTCGCGTCCGTCGCGTCCCTCGGCCTCCCCGGGCTCGCCGGCTTCTGGGGCGAGGTGCTCGCCCTGATCGGCGCCTACCGGCCGCACTCCGGCCTGCCCCGCGAGACGTTCGTGACGTTCATGGCCGTCGCCGCGCTCGGCACCGTCCTGACCGCCGCCTACTTCCTGCGCATGCTCGCCAAGCTCACCCACGGGCCGTCCGACGGCGTCGCCGTCCCCCGCGGCCCGGTCGCGCCGGTGTCCCTCCAGGAGTACGCCGCCTGGGCGCCGCTGATCGCGCTGACCCTGCTGGTCGGCCTCTGGCCGAAGACCCTGCTGGACGTGACCACGGGTCCGGTCCGCGCGCTGTTCGGAGGCGGCTGATGATCCAGGACATCGACTACGCGGCGGTCGCGCCGCCGCTGGTCCTCGCCGTCGCCGCGATCGTGCTGCTGCTCGCCGACGCCTTCGACGCGCCCCGCCGCGTCCTGTCGCTGGTGTCCGGCGGGTCCCTCGCCGCCGCGCTCGCCGCCGTGGTCGCGCTGGCCGCCGGGGACCGCCGCGCCACCTTCTGCCTGCCGGACGGCCTGCGCTCCGGCGGCCCCGCCTCCTGCTCCTACGTCGCGGACGACTTCACCCTGCTCTTCCAGGGGATCATCCTCGGCGCCGCCGTCATCGTCGTGCTGCTGTCCCTCCAGGAGATCACCGACTCGAAGATCCCGGTGGGGGAGTACCACTTCCTGCTGCTCGCCGCCGTCATCGGCGCCCTCACCCTGGTCGCGGCCCGCGACCTCGTCCTGCTGGTCGTCGCGCTGGAGACCCTCTCACTGCCGGTGTTCGCGCTGTCCGCGCTGCGCCGCTACGACGGGACGTCCTCCGAGGCCGCGCTGAAGCTGTTCCTCGTCTCCGTCGTGTCCACCGCGGTCATGCTGTTCGGCATCAGCCTCGTGTACGGCGCGACCGGCGCCATGCACCTGGACCGCATCGCGCCCGCCCTCGCCCGGCTGCCCGCCGACCTCGACCCCGTCGCCGCGCTGGGCTCCGTCCTCGTCCTCGCCGGGTTCGCGTTCAAGGTCGCCGCCGTCCCGTTCCACTTCTGGGCCCCGGACGTCTACCAGGGCTCCCCGCTGCCCGTCGCCGCGTTCCTCGCCGTGGTCTCCAAGGCCGCCGGGTTCGCCGGGCTCGCGATCGTCCTCGCCCTCGGCCTGCCCGCCTACGGTCACGTGTGGGGCCCCGTCATCGCCGTCCTCGCCGCGCTCACCATGACCCTCGGGAACCTCGCCGCGCTCCGCCAGCGGACCGCGATCCGCCTGCTCGCCTGGTCGTCGGTCGCCCAGTCCGGCTACATGCTCGCGCCCCTCGCGGTCGGCTCGCACCGCCTCCCCGAGGCCGTCGCCGCCACCACCGCCTACGTCGCCCTCTACGCCGTCATGAACATCGGCGCGTTCGCCGTCGTGATCGGCTTCCACCGCCGCGGCGCCGCCACGGGACGCTGGGACACCCTCGACGACTACCGCGGCCTCGCCCGCCGCAGCCCCGCCGTCGCCACCGCCCTCGCCTTCTTCCTCATCTGCCTCGCCGGCCTGCCGCCCGGCGTGATGGGGCTGTTCGCGAAGGTCGTCGTGTTCCGCGCCACCCTCGCCGGCGGCGTCACCTGGCTCGCCGTCGTGATGGCGGTCAACACGGTCATCGGCCTGTACTACTACCTCGCGTGGGCGGTCCGCCTGTTCACCCCCTCCGCCACCAGCGAGGACTACGACGCGGCGCCCGGTCTCGCCGTCCGCGCCGCCGTCACCGCGGCGGCGGCCGGCGCGGTCGTGCTGTCGGCCGCGCCGCAGATCGTCCTGCAGACCGTCGGGCAGGCCACGTAACCGGGGAAACGTTCGGGAACGTTCCCCCAGGTCAAACCGTTGATGTTCATGCCGGAGTCGACGGGGAGGCAACGCAGGTGCAGTTCAACGGCGTCAAGACGGCAGCACTGATCGCCGCGCTGTCGGCGCTGGTGCTGGTCGCCGGCTGGACGTTCGGCGGCGGAGCCGGTCTGGCGATCGCGCTGGTCATCGCCCTCGGGACCAACGGCGTCGCGTTCTTCTTCAGCGACCGGATCGCGCTGCGCTCCATGCGCGCCCACCCGGTCGGCGAGGTCGAGGCGCCGATGCTGTACCGCCTCGTCCGGGAGCTGTCGACCTCGGCCCGCCAGCCCATGCCGCGCCTGTACGTCTCCGAGACCCGCCAGCCCAACGCGTTCGCCACCGGCCGCAACCCGCGCAACGCCGCCGTCTGCTGCACCCGCGGCATCCTCCAGATGCTGGACGAGCGCGAGCTGCGCGCCGTCCTCGGCCACGAGCTCTCCCACGTCTACAACCGCGACATCCTCATCTCCTCCGTCGCGGCCGCGATCGCCACCGTGATCACCTACCTGTCCCACCTGGCGATCTTCCTGCCGATCGGACGCTCCGAGGACGACGACGGCCCCGGCATCCTCGGCGCCCTCCTGATGCTCGTCCTCGGCCCGGTCGCCGCCGCCGTCGTCCAGATGGCCATCAGCCGGACCCGCGAGTACTCCGCCGACGCCGCCGGCGCCCGCCTCACCGGCGACCCCCTCGCGCTCGCCTCGGCCCTCCGCAAGATCGACGCGGGCACCCGCGCCCTCCCCCTGCCGCAGGACCCGGAACTCGCCACCACCAGCTCCCTGATGATCGCCAACCCCTTCCAGGGCGCCGGCATCGGCAAGCTCTTCTCCACCCACCCCCCGACCGCCGACCGCATCGCCCGCCTGGAGCGCATGGCCGGCCACCGCTGAATTCGGCCGAACCACTCCGGACGCAGCCGCGTCATAACACACAAGAGCGCGCCGGCCACTTCTGCGGGGGATGGGGCCGGCGCGCTCCCCTCGTCCTACCGGTAGTTCACGAACTGCAGCGCGACATCGAGGTCCTTGCCCTTCAGCAGGGTGATGACCTGCTGGAGGTCGTCCTTCTTCTTCGAGCTGACCCGCAGCTCGTCCCCCTGGACCTGGGCCTTGATCCCCTTCGGCCCCTCATCCCGGATGATCTTGCCGATCTTCTTCGCGTCCTCCTGGGCGATGCCCTCCTTCAGGCTCACGCCCAGCTTGTACACCTTGCCCGACAGCCTCGGCTCACCCGCGTCGATCGCCTTCAGCGAGATCGCCCGCTTGACGAGCTTGTCCTTCAGCACGTCCAGCACGGCGTTCGCCCGCTCCTCGGTGTTGGCCTGGATCTCGATCGACTCCCCGGACCACTTGAGCCCCGCGTCCACGTTCCGGAAGTCGAACCGGTTCGCCACCTCCTTGGCGGCCTGGTTCAACGCGTTGTCGACCTCCTGCCGGTCGAGCTTCGACACGATGTCAAACGACGAGTCGGCCATGGCCCACACATCCCCTCAGCAGCGGCATCACGATCTACAGAGCGTATCGACTCCCCACCCCCCGTACGCCCCGCCTCGATGTCACACCCACCCCGACGGTCCGCTATCCTTTCCAGCGAAACACCACGGCGGGTTGCCCGAGTGGCCAATGGGAGCGGACTGTAAATCCGTCGGCTTAGCCTACGCAGGTTCGAACCCTGCACCCGCCACCACCACACAGAACGGCCCCTGAGCAGCTTCAACGCTGCCAGGGGCCGTTCTTGTTGTCTTACCGTGAGTCCCCGTGAGTCCCCGTGATTTACCGCCTCTACGGGCACGTAAGGGGCACGGCGGGGGCACGACGGGGCACGCATATGGGCCCTGGGGGTCGTCGGCTCTCGTTCCCTGCTTGCTGCTTCGGGACTTGGCACGACGACATGAGGGCCGCGGCTTCCCTATGCGCTGGCAGGGTCGGGGCCGGTCATGGCCGTAGGCCACCCCGTAGGGGCGACCGAAGGGAGTAGCCGGCGCCGTGGGCAGATTCCAGTCCGAGCGTCATCCCACGTAGAAGCCGCTGCCCGGCACTGATGCGCTCTCGTATGCCTGGGGTTTGCGTTCCCTCGTCGCGCCTGGTCGCCACGGTCCGGAGTGCTTATCCGCGCGAACGGCGAGACGATGTGACAGACAGATTCGCGCGGATGAGTGCTCCGGCTCGCGGGGGGCTGGGGGGCGCGAGACCCCCGCTTCGGGCACGAACAACCCTTCCAATGCTCCGGGCCGTTGCGTGCGTGACGTGCTTCTGAAGTGCCGAGACAGACGCTCGGGCTCGTCGCCCTGGTGGTGATTGTCGAACGGGCTTCTCGGCGTTCCTTCTGCGGTCGGGGGCGGCTGTCTGACCCGGCGGGCCGGGTCGGCCCGGAGAGGCCGCATGCCCGGCCCGCCGGGGCGGGCGGCCGCCTGGCGACCCGCGAAGCGGGGCGCCCTTGAAGACGTAAAGAAAGTTCTCATCCGGGGCCCCTGCCTGGCCTGTCCTGTCCCGGGACATGCTTGACGCCTCTGTCCCATCACATGTAGGACGAGTGCTCGTCCGGTGGCACTTTCCCGGCGGGACGAGCCTTCCTCGTTCGCCGCTAGGCTCCACAGTGCAGTGGATGGCAAGACGGTGGGAGCGCGATATGGCGAGTATGGAGACTTGGAAGCTCACGTACGTCGTGAACGACGGAAGCGGCATGTTCGGGTTGGAGGGTGCGCCGACATCGACACACGAGGTTGATCTTCCGACCGGAGGCATGGCGCGGACAGGCAATGACGAACAAGCCATCCTTGAACTGATGCGCTCGGCGGTCCGCGAGCATGCAGGGGAAGGCGCGGTACTTACCGACGCCGAAGAGTTGGCTAGCTAGAGCTGGTCCTGCGGCGCGCGTCCTCGTAGCGCTTGGCGTAGTACGCATGGTCACGCGGGTAGTCGCGAAGCTGGTCCAGGCTTGCGGCGTACCCGGCGGCGGCGTCGCTCCAAGCATGAGCCGAGTATGCGATGTCGGCGTACTGGAGCCGCGCGCGTACGGGGTCCAGCCAGTACAGCCAACCGGGGCGGTCTTCGCTGTCGGGAACCTGCTCGGCGAGTGTGAGCGCTTCGTCTGCGAGAGTTCGTGCTCGGTCGCGTTCGCCAACTGCGGCGGCGGCCATACCCGCAGTGTGAGCGGCAATCGAGGCTGCTGCCGGAGAGAGAGCGCGCATTGAGCCTCTTGCCATCTCGGCCGTGCGGAGGGCTCGCACTGGGTCTTGGTTGGTGAGGGCGTAGTGAGATCGGACCCGCGTCACCCACGAGACGAGATCATCGGAACCGGCCTCGAACGCCCATCCCTGAGCAAGGTCGAGCCAAGCGAGCGCCGGACCGGGCTGGTCTTCACGCGCCGCCACCCATGACAACCAGTGAGCATGCTCGGCAGCCAGAATGAGAAGCTGATCGGTCGCCCGGCCTGACGCGTCGGGCAGTAGGCGGGTTACCTGCTCAAGCTGGCTCCTGACCACTGGCCACAGCTCGCGCCCTCCCACAACGTCCTCGGCTCGGCGGTGGCTTGCCAGGACTTGAGAGATCCATTCGGCGACGCGCATGTCAGCGTGACCCCTGGAGTGTGCATGTGCGATCCGCTCGCGCAGCTCTGCGGGTGGTTGCCAACCTGAATCTTCCGGTTGGTAGGCAGACGTTCCACTCAACTCGTCCGGCACTCCCAGCCCCCTCGTGATCCGCTCAATGACCTTGGCATAGGTCGGCTTCTTTACCCCGTTTTCGTAGTTGGAGAGCTGAGGCTGAGTGAGTCCTGTTAGCGCCTCTACCTCACGCTGAGAGAGCCCCGTTACGGCCCGGTAGCGGCGAAAGATCGTTCGCCAATCACCAGCCGCCCACGCTGCACGCAACTTCGGGTCAGTCCAGGGTCCTCGATCGCTCACGGTCTGACGATACGTCCTCGATATACACGCTGTGTATCGGATCGCTGGCTCCTCCGGTCCATGCTGGTCGCCCTGCTCAGATATGGAGGTCTACGTGGGCGACGTAAGCGCGGCTGGTTCCTGTCCGGTAGTCCAGATGGCCCCTGCTCGTCACGGGACCGCAGGGCGGTCGGCCAAGCTGACCGAGAGCGAGCGTCAGATTCTTCTCGCGGAACTCGCCGAGATTACGGCGGAGCTCGAAGACCTCCACGAACGGACACGGCGGATCGTGGCTCGGGTCCACCGGGCCGGTACCGACATCACCTCGGCTCACAAGACCGGTGCGGCCTGAGGTCAGCGACTCCACGTTGGGACGTGCGATGGCAACGCGTGCGCATAGCGATGATCCGGCCTTGCGGCGGCTCCAAGACGAGTTCACCGGGCATCGGCTTTGGCGGGCTCGGCGGTGGGATGGCCGTCCGGGCGACTGGGTGGCCACGCTGCATGACCCAGCCGCCGGCGTTGATGCGACGGTGATCCGTCCGGACTCGGAGTCGCTGCGTAGGGCGTTGGTGGAGGAGCGGCAGCGTGCGGGCCGCCCGGTGATTACAAGGACCTGGTGATGGTGGTGTGGAGCTTCCCACCATCACCAGAGGAGGCCGCCCCGAGGATGGGCGGGGCGGCCTGGGGGGAGGCTGAGGCGGCGCGGCGGGTGCTTGTCCCCCCGGATGCACCGGCCGCGCTGCCTCGGCCATGGAAGGCGCGGCGGCTGCTAAACCGGCTCGCGCGAGAACTGCGGCGGCGCGGGTGGCGCGCGGAACGTCGGTACGCCGAAACGCTCCCCATCCTGCGGGTGCACTTCCCCCACGTGGCGGGCCTGGGCGAGAGCGTCACCATTGCCCGTGGGGATGGTGGGTGGTGGTACCGGTCCAGTACCGGGGCCCTACTCGCGCCCTGCTCGGAACTAGAGCTGGCGGTATCGCGGGTCATGGCGTCGCTAGACGACTGGGTGGCTGCGGCGGGCTCGTTGCGGAGGGCGGGCGAAGCCTGATGGGCACCGGGGAGGCCCTCGCCGAGATCTCGAAGAACTTCGGGGTTACGTGCTGGTGGGGGCCTTACACCCGTTCGCTATGGGCGCTGGTGCGCTGTGATGACGGGTGGCGCCTGGTGGAAGCGGTCTCGCCCCGAGAGCTGGTCATGGCCATCAAGCATCCTGAGGGGTGGCCATGGCCGCGAAGCCGTGCGGCACAGGACTCAAAGCGGGCGCGGTAGGTCCTGTGCCGCACGGCCGTTGCTAGACGAGGGTGGGCGACAGGTTCGCGGCCTGCCCTAAAGGTCTTTGGTGCGCTCGTCTAGGTCGTCAAGCCTGGTGCCGAGGCGGCGAAGGTGACCCCGGATGTCCTGGAGCTGCTTGAACAGGAGTTGGAACTCCTCGCTCCGTTCCGGTGGGATGTCGCCAGCCTCCTGCATGTCCGGGGTGGCGATGACGGTTGCCCCCCTCGCGCCCTGGCGGGTGGTGATCAAGCCTTCTTCGCGTAGCACAGCTATTGCGTTGCTGACGGTCATCCCTGAGACGCCGTACTCTTCGGCGATTTTGGCGCCCGGCGGCAGGGTCTCCCCCACCGGATAGACACCGGACGCGATGTCGCGGCGCAGATCGTCAGCGATGCGCACGTAGGTCTTGCGTCGGTCTACCGGGCCTTTTGCCATGTCAGGCAGTGTACGCCCGCGTCTAGGTCTCTAGGTACCTGAGGAAACATCTGGCCATTCGGTTGACTTCATCGGTTTTCTAGGTATCTTTATAACCAGTGATGCAGAGGTGATCTCAGGAGGATCCATGCGCAACATCCCGGTGGACGTGTCGACGCTGACGTTCGTCTGCGTATCCCCGCCGCGTCCCAAGCTGATCAACCAGGACACGGGAGAGGTGAAGACCGACCGCAACGGGCAGACGGTGTTCACGGTCGGTCTGTCGGCCGCCGACGCCACGGGGCGGGTCGACCTGCTCAACGTCGCGGTGACCGGCGACCAGTCGGTGACCATCGGGGAGGTCGTGACGCCGGTCGGGCTGGTCGCGTTCCCGTGGGAGGCGGTTCTCGGCGGTGAGAAGCGATGGGGCGTTGCCTTCCGCGCTGAGCGCATCGCCCCCGTGTCGGCTGTCCCGGCGTCGGACTCGTCCGCTCCGGCGGGCGTGGCCTGAACGGGGCTGCCGTCATGACTGATTTCGTCCTGGTGCTCGGGGTCCTGGCCGCTGCGGCGGCCGGGCTCTGGGCCTGGCGCCGGTATCACCCGGTGTCGTTCTGGTACGGCGTCGGATTCCCGGCCCGTGCGGTGCTGGTGTACCTGACGTGGCATCACGTCGCCTCTGGGTGCAAGCTCACCCGCAACCGGCGGCGGTTCCGCCTCACCCTCGACGCCATCCCGGTCGTCGGGCCTGCCTCCCGCTCTGCTGCGACGGTGGTCGAGCACAAGCGGCGGGTGCGGCGGGTCGACGTCGAGCGCTCCCCCCGCCTCGGCGTCCTGCGGCCTACCCGGCTGGGGTGGCGGATGCGGCTGCGCCTGCACGACGGGCAAGTCCCCGCCGACTACGAGAAAGCGGCCGAGGGGATCGCGCATGCCTGGCGCGTCCACTCCGTCCGGGTGGTCGACGTCCGGCCCGGCCGCGTCACCCTGTGGGCCACCATGCGTGACCCGCTGGTCGAAGTGGTCACCGCGCCCGAAACCGGTGAGCTTCTGACCGTGCGTCCCGGCAAGCTGGAGAACGGCCGAGACTGGGTGATCGACTTCCGGACGGTGCCGCACTTGTTGAACGTCGGCGCGACGCAGTCGGGGAAGTCGAACCTGGCCAATGCCCTGCTCAAGGGCTTGGCTCCGCAACCGGTCGCCCTGGTGGGCTTCGACCTCAAGGGCGGGGTCGAGTTCACGCCCTACGCGCCTCGGCTCTCGGCCTTGGCCACGACCCGCAAAGAGTCGGTGGATCTGCTGGTCGACCTGGTGGGGGAGGTCGAGAACCGGATGGCGCTCTGCCGGGCGCACGGTGCGCGGAACGTGTGGACGCTGCCGGAGGATCTTCGGCCGATGCCCATCGTGGTCCTGGTGGACGAGGTCGCCGAACTGTTCCTGATGGCCGACAAGAGCGAAAAGGACGAGGTGGCCAAGACCGCTACCGCGCTGCTGCGGGTGGCACAGCTCGGCCGGGCGTTCGCGGTCTACCTGGTCGTGTGCGGGCAACGTGTCGGCTCGGACCTCGGGCCGGGCGTTACTGCGCTGCGGGCCCAGTTGTCGGGGCGGGTGTGCCACCGGGTCAACGACCCGGAGACGGCGAACATGGCGCTCGGTGACCTCGACCCGGCCGCCCTGGACGCTGCCCGCGTCATCGCGGCCGAGACTCCCGGCGTGTGCATCGTCGCAGGACAAGACGGCTCGTGGCACCGGGCCCGGTCGGTCTACGTCCCCGAACACGAGGCTGAGCAGGCCGCTCGGGACTTCGCGCACTTGACCCCGGCCTGGGAAACCCTCGTCGGCTCGGTCCCGGACATCGACTCCGCCGCATAACCCGGCCGTCCCCCGCCCTCCCTCTTTGCTCCGGCTCGGCGTGAGCCCTGATCGCGCCACGTCCCTACCGCCCCATGCCCGAAACCGTCCCTGGAGGCTGCCCGATGGTCGCCCGCGTCCGCCCCCTTCGTCCTCGCCCTCGTCCCCGGTTCGTCGCCGTCCCGTCCCCCTCGTCCCCGTCCTCGCCCTCGTCCCGGGTGGCGTCGGTGTCGTCCTGGGACGTGTGGCCCGTCGGCGTCGAGTGGGACGAGTTCCGCTCACTGCACGTCGCTCGCTGCCAGTGCTGCACTGAGTCATTCGCGTCGTCCTCCTCGGCGGAAGCTGACGACTGGGCCGACGTCCACCGCTGCGACCCCGAACTGGTCGAACTGCTCACGCTCGTCACCAACCGGCGGGCGGCGTGATGCGGCGGCTCGTCGGGGCGGTGGCTGATTCCGCACCGGTGGTCGTCCTGGCTGGGATCGCTGCGGCCGGATCGTTCACTCACATCCGCGACACGGCGACCGAGCATGGTCAAGGCGGGTGGATGGCGTGGGCTATCGCGGTCTGCATCGACCTGACATGCGTCATGGCGGCCGGGGAACGCCAACGAGACAAGAGCACCGGGCGAGACACGGGGCGGCTGTCGTGGCCGTCCGTGGTCCTGGTCGGCGGGATCCTGCTCTCACTCGCCGCCAACCTCGCACAGGCCGATCCTTCGGTGTGGGGCTGGATCACCGCGGGCACTCCGGCGGGCGCGTTCCTGGTCGCGGTCTCCATGCTGGAGCGCCGAAAGGCCGGCACCCAGGCGGCGGCTCACACCTCACCCGTCCCTGAGTCCTTCGGCAGTCCCGAACCGGCCCCGGCCCCGGTCGTCTCGTCCTCGTCTGGCTCGCCCTCGACGCCGTCCCCGTGGGTGGTCTGGGAGGACGAGCACCCCACCGTCTCCGCCGCTGCCGTCCCCGCTGCTCAGGACGAACCCCGCGACCGCGACCGCGACGAGCAGGACGGCCAGACCTCCATTCCGGTCCCCACCGACTCGGCCCCCGCGATGCCGTCCGCCTCGCCATCTGCTTCGTCCTCGTCCCCGGGTGCGGCGGGTCCGCTGGTCGACTTCGCGCGCCGCGTCGCCACCGAGCACGAAAGCCGTCACGGGCGGCCGATCACCCGTGACGCGCTGCGCGCCCGGCTCGGCGTCTCCAACCAACTCGCCTCGGACCTGCTCCGCCAGCTCCGCACCGACCAGCCCCAAGCAACCGCGTCCGTCTCCTGACCCCTGGAGGAACTCGTCATGACCGCGTCCACCATCCCGAACGGCCAGACCTCTCCTCCGGTGCCCGGTGACCTGTTCGCCCGCCACCAGACCATCGCGGGCCTTCGCGCCCTGGCCGACTTCCTGGAGGCCAACCCGGCCGTGCCGGTCAAGGAGTACGGCGGGGACTACAGCGTCTACACCCGCACCGGAGACGACGCCTCAGCGGTCGCCGTAGTCGACCAGGTTGCCGCGCTCCTGAACACCGAAGTCACCGACGACCGCCCCGGCGGCCACTACATCGCCTCCAAGACCTTCGGCCGCATCACCTACCAAATCGTCCACATCCCCGCCCGGCAGATGGACGAGCACCACGCCCAAAACAGCTACTGCGCGAACATCCGCCTCGACCAGGACGACGACCAGGACGACGACCAGGACGCCGGGCGGGCCGCCTGATGAGCGACCAGAACACGACGGCATGGCGACTTCGCTGCCGGGCCTGCAACGTCACTGCTGGCGGCCTGCACTGGGTGACCCTCTTCGCGCTGCGGGGCGGCCCCTCGTGCTCGGCCTGTGGCTCCAACGAGGTGACTGCGCAGGACTCGGTGAGCGGATCGGCTGTCACCTTCCCGCGGCTGCCCGCCTCGTTCGGCCAGTGGTGGCAGTGCTGCAACTGCGGCGGGACCGGCCTGGACTCCTACGGCGACACCTGCCCGCACTGCTCGGGCCTGGGCCACTGCCAGTGATCTGAGCGCCCCCGGCGTGACCGCTCAACCGCCAAGTCACGCCGTCACGTCGGGGGCCGTCCCCTCATCCGCACAATCGGTAAGGAGACCCCTTCATCGTGCCCCATCCGGTCCTGACTCCGCAGGACGCCCGGCTGATGGCGAAGATCATCGACCGGCCCGACTTCGAGCGCTGGGCCGCTCGTGCTCGCTCCACCGGCGGCTGCGCTCAGCCCGTCTTCATCACTGGCACGGTGAAGCACGTCCACACCGGTACGGGGGAACTGCTTCACAGCTACTCCACCGACACCGAACCTGACGGCGCCCTCCCGGTGGCCTGCAAGACCCGCCGGGCGTCCCGCTGCCCGGCCTGCGCCGAGGTCTACCGGGCCGACACCTACCAACTCATCCGCGCGGGCCTGGCCGGTGGCAAAGGCATCCCGGAAAGCGTCTCCGGCCACCCGGCCGCCTTCGTCACGCTGACCGCGCCCTCGTTCGGTCCCGTCCACGCACGGCGGGTGTGCAACGGCGGACAGGTCGAGCGCTGCCACCCTCGACGGGGCGCTACACCATGCCCCCACGGCGTGGTGGCCTCCTGCGGCGTCCGCCACGGGGAGGACGACCCCCGGCTCGGCGAGCCGCTGTGCCCCGACTGCTACGACTACGCCGGGTCGGTGCTGTTCAACGCCCTGGCCCCGGAACTGTGGCGACGCTTCACGCTCGCGCTGCGGCGCTACCTCGCCAAGTCCGCCGGGCTGACCCAGAAAGAGTTCCGCGAGACCCTGGCCGTCTCCTTCGCCAAGGTCGCCGAATACCAGCGCCGGGGCGTCGTCCACTTCCACGCCATCATCCGCTTCGACGGCCCCGGCGGCCCCGCCACGCCCCCGCCCGGATGGGCGAACGTCCCGCTCCTGGAGGACGCCGTTCGCCACGCAGCCGGCGCCGTGTCGGTCACCACTCCGGCGGCACCCGACATCCCGGCGCGCTCCCTGGCCTGGGGAGCACAGGTCGACGTCCGCACCGTCACATCCTCGGGGACGCTCACGCAACAGGCCGTAGCGGGCTACATCGCCAAGTACGCCACCAAAGCCGCCGAATGCGTCGGCACCCTCGACCGGCGACTTCGTCCCGCTGACGACCTGGCCGAGTTGCCGATCACTCCGCACGCCCGGCGGCTCATCGGCGAATGCCTTCGCTTGGGCGCCCTGGAGGCGTTCGAGGATCTCCGGCTCGTCCACTGGGCTCACATGCTCGGCTTCCGGGGCCACTTCTCAACCAAGTCCCGCCGCTACTCCACCACCCTCGGCGCGCTCCGCGAAGCCCGTATCGCCTACGTCCGCGAGCAGTTCCCCGGCTGGCAACCACCCGACGACCAAGACCCTGAGCTGATTCTCGCCATCGGCGAATGGCGCTTCCAGAGTCAGGGCCTCACACGCGGCGAAGCGCTCGTCACCGCCGCACTCACCGGAAGACCTCTACCGCCTCCCGCATCGACAGACAGGAAAGCCGCATGAGCAAGGCAAATGGAGCGCCCTTGTTCGACCTGAACGAACGCCTACTGACCGCCGTGCAAGCGGCTGAGCACCTGAACACCCCAGAACGGTTCGTCCGGCGGCTGATCGACGAACGGCGGATCCGCTTCGTCCGGCTGGGCGATCCGGGCAAACGCGGTCCCGTCCGCATCCCGGAGTCCGCGCTCCGGGAGTACATCACTGCCGGGCTGGTCGATCCAATGACGACAACCAACATCGGGAAGGCTGCGTAATGGCGAAGCGTGATTTCGGAAGCGTGCGGAAGTTGCCCTCTGGGCGCTGGCAGGCGCGCTACCGGTCGCCAGACGGACAACGGCGTACCGCCCCCCAGACGTTCACGACCAGGCGGGACGCGAACCGCTGGCTCACCCTCAAGGGAGCGGAAATCGAAAAGGGAGAGTGGATCAACCCGGACGCCGGAAAGATCACCCTGGGGGAATGGGGCGCGCGGTGGCTGGACTCGGTGCGTCCAAGCCTCAAGCCCAAGACGTACGCCTCCTACCTCTCGCTGTTCAGCACGCAGATCAAGCCGAAGTTCGGCGACCAGGCGCTCACGTCCATACGACCGATCGGGGTGAGTGAATGGGTCGCGGACATGAACGCTCGCGGCCTGAGTGCTTCCCGGATCCGCCAGGCTCACGTCGTGCTCGCCCTGATTATGGAAACGGCGGTGACCAACGAACTCATCCGAGTCTCGCCCTGCGTGGGCACCAAGTTGCCTCGTCTGGTCGTGCATGATCCGGTCATCCTCACGCGGGACCAGGTCGAGAACCTGGTCAATGCGGCGGTCGCTCCGCATGACCTCCTGATCGAGATCATGGCCTACGCGGGGCTGCGCGTCGGCGAGGCGTTCGCGCTGAAGCGCAAGAGCATCGACCTCGATGCGGGAGCCATCCGCGTCACTGAGACCCTGGTCGAGATCTCGGGAAAGACCTCCTTCGGCACCCCCAAGGATCACCAGGTCCGAGACGTGCAGATCCCGGCCTTCCTGGTGCGGCGGCTGCGGGCTCACCTGGACGAGATGGCGGGCACGTCGCCGAATGCCCTCCTGTTCGTGAACAAGCGGGGGAACGCGCTGCACTACAACGCGTGGCGTACCTGGAAGTTCGACCCGGCGGTCGCGAAGGCCGGACTCGACGGCGTGACGCCTCACGACCTGCGGGCCACTCATGCGTCGTGGGTCGCGGACGAGTTCGGCGTCCTGGCGGCTGGGCGTCGTCTCGGCCACTCCAACACCACCATCACGACCCGGCACTACGCGCGTAGGCTGGAAGGCAAGGACCACGACGTTGCGCGGGGCCTGGACGAGTTCCGAGAGGGAAAGATCGAGCCTGGGGCACGTACGGGGCACGACGAGGATGACCAGGATCCTCCGGCCGCTCCGATCCCGGCCTGACCTGCGATGGAACCGGCCAAGATCACGAACCGAGCGTAGATCTGTAAATCCGTCGGCTTAGCCTACGCAGGTTCGAACCCTGCACCCGCCACCAGCAGCTAAAGGGCCTTCCTACCAGGCGAAACGTGCCGAGGAAGGCCCTTTGGCTTCTTACCGTGAGTCCCCCTGAATCTCCTTGTTTCACCGCCCCCACGGGCACGCGTGGGGCACGGCGGGGGGCGCGCCAAAGAAGCCGGTAGGAGCTCGATTGCTCCTCCTTCTCGCGCACTGCTGCGTGTGCTTGGCCGCGACGGCCCGGAGTGAGCTCTCCCCGCCCCATGGCCTACCTCCCTAGGCCCTTCGCCTGAGAGTGCTTAGGTCTTCTCCTTGCTGTCCTGGACGACTGTCGGTTGTCGAAGACCGGGAGCTCCGGACGGTTGCTACTGCGGCAAGCGGCCGTGCACGTCCAATCGAGAGACAAGGAGTGGGTAGCAGTGACTGACCCCACCACATCGAGCAGCACCCGCAAGGTCTGCGACGGCGCCTCCGTCGGCGTCGTTATCCAGACCGAAGATGGTGTGCTGATCGGTGATCGCACAGATGGTGCCGGCGCCGCCGGTATCGCCGGGCACGTCTTCGACGCTCACAGCAGCTACGACGACGCAGCCCGTGCCGAGGTCGAGGAGGAAGCGGGCCTGACCGTCGTCCTGCTGGAGCAGGTGACCGACGGGTGGGTGTGGCGTCCCAATCGCTGCAAGCGTGGTGACGGCCCGCACGGGAGTGGCCACCGCTGGCAGATCTACCGCGCCTCGGTCACCGGTCAGATGACCATCGACCCGGGATCGTTCAGCAACGTCCGCTGGGCGACTCGCAGCGAACTCCAGGAGCTCGCTGAGCGCACCCTGAACCGCGCGCGAGGGCAGCTCACCGTCCAGGACTGGACCGCCCGACCCGGCATCGAGCCGGTCTGGGTCCAATGGTTCGCCATCGTCGAGCTCATCGACATGCGACCGGAGGACCTGGACGTGATCGAACAGTTCATCAGCGGCCGCGCCGGTCGCTGACGACACGCACCCTGCCCGGGTGCACCTTGGGGCCGGACAGCACACGTGCTGTCCGGCCCCTCTCTTGCTGTATCGGTGGGGGTGTGGCCGGGAGTCATCAGCCCGGCAGAACGACCAGGGCTCGTGACGGCTGGTGTGTCGCCATTCTGGCGAATCGCCCCGACTTCTTGGCATTTTCGTAGTGACTGGTCTGTTAGACCGGACATGCTTTCGCCCGTGCGCACGTCGCACACTCGGCATCGGTCCGGAGTGCTCGTTCGCGCGAACGGCCCGGTGTGGGCACAACAGATTCGCGCGAATGAGTGCTCCGGCTCCGGGGGTCCAGGGGGCGGGAGCCCCCTGGTACCAGGAGGCTCAACCGACCTTCGCAGAGACCCGCGCAGGCGGATAAGGGCCGTGCAGTTCGCCGGATATGGCGCATGATTGGTGCTGGCTGGCTGGCTGGCTGGCTGGCTTACTTGCGTGCTGATGGTGTTCCGCTGGTGGGTGGGGCGGCCGTGCACGGCGGCGCGAGACGGGACCGGACGGAACAGGCCGCATGCCCGGCTCGCAGAGCCGGGCGCGGCCGCCCGGCGCCCCGCGCCAGCGGGGCGCCTTTAAAGACGTAGAGAAAGTTCTAATCAGGGTCGTTGGGCTTCCAGACAGGGTCCGGCTGGTGGGCCTCGCCGCGGTGGTGTTGGTGGCAGGTTGCCTGTCGTGGTTCGAGCTGCCCGCGCGGTGACCTCTGAGAAAGTTCTGAGCTTTGGAGCTCTCGGATGAGACTGGGGCCCGCGCGGGTCGCTGGGATCGCGAACGGCTCCATCGGAGGGAAGGCCGTAGAGCCTTGTGATTAGGGCGCCGCGCGTTCCCGGCCAGGCCGCCACCTGCACTGACAGATCACAGGTGATCGAGGGAGAGCACCGGGGTGAAAGCGTTCTGCGGGATCGACTGGGCCGAGGACCATCACGACGCCGCCGTGGTCGACGAGGCCGGCCAGCTGCTGGCCAAGCGCCGGATCGCCGACAGCGCCGAGGGGTTCGAGGAACTGCTGAAGCTGCTGGCCGACGTCGGAGACGACCCCGGCGATCCGATCCCGGTGGCGATCGAGACACCTCGTGGCCTGCTGGTGGCGGCGCTGCGGAGCACGGGCCGCAAGGTGTTCGCCATCAACCCGATGGCGGTGGCCCGCTATCGCGAGCGACACTCGGTCGCGCGCAAGAAGTCCGACCACATCGACCCGATGACGCTGGCAGGCATCCTGCGCACCGACGCGCACGTCCACCGGCCGCTGCCCGACGACAGCGATCTGGCCAAGGCGATCACCGTCCTGGCTCGGGCTCACCAGGACGCGATCTGGCGGCGGACACGCGCGTCCAACATGCTGCGGTCGCTGCTGCGCGAGTACTTCCCGGCCTTCCTGGCCGCCTTTGCCGGCGACCGCTCCACCAACCTGGCCGGGCGCGACGCCCGCGCCGTCCTGGCGCTCGCGTTCACCCCGACAACGGCAGCCCGGCTGTCGCGCACCCGCATCGCCGCGGCGTTGCGGCGGGCCGGTCGGCAACGCGGCATCGACGAGCTGGCCCGCCGGATCCAGCAGGCCCTACGGCAGCCGCACCTGCATCAACCACCGCTGGTCGAAGACGCGATGGGCGTCCAGGCCCGCGCGCTGCTGGCCGTCCTAGACGCCGAATGCGGCAACGTCGACCGCCTCGGCCAGGCGGTCGCCGAGGCGTTCGCCCAGCACCCCGACTACGAGATCATCACCAGCTTCCCCGGCTTGGGCGACGAGCTCGGCGCCCGGCTGCTGGCCGAGATCGGCGATGACCGGGCCTGGTTCGCCGACGCCCGGGCATTGAAGGCCTACGCCGGGTCAGCGCCGGTCACCCGCGCCTCGGGACGCAGCGTGTCCATCACCCGGCGCTCCATCAAGAACAACCGCCTGGCCGCCACCGGTTTCAGATGGGCGTTCTGCGCGGCAGCCAAAGCCGGGCCCCCGCGAAGCCACTACCAGCAGCGACGCGACCACGGAGACCGGCACGCAGCCGCACTGCGCAACCTGTTCAACCGAATGCTCGGACAACTCCACCACTGCCTCCAGACCAGGCAGCACTACGACCCGGTCAAAGCCTTCGCGCCACACGTCGCGGCAGCAGCGTGAGGCAGCAAGCGCATCGCAGCTAGTCTAGCGCCCCACGTCAGGGGTCTCGAACCGGATGAATGAGGACTCCGCGGCACCGACGGGCTTCAGCCCAACCGAGACATAGACCGGCTCGGCCTTTCCGCTTTCGAGCCGCCAGAGTGCGAACTGGTCCATCTCGGTGTCAGCGAAGCGTCGCAGCAGGCGCAGCATGCTCTGAAACTCCTCGGCGGACAGTCGGCCCCCCTCGTGCGCATCCACGCTGATCACGCTAATGCTCACCGACGGCCCAAGAACAAGGATCAGTCACCGGAAAACTCACCTGTCACTTGACTCCGTAACCACATCGGAGGTCTCATCCGCAGGACGGACGCCCTGCGTCCTTCCTCGGTTGATGCTTGACACTCCGGCATCGGTTGATGCTTGACGCCCTGTCGGCGGGTTGTCGGCGACACCCATGCGTGTCCCGCCAAGTTCGGGACGGTAGACCCCGAATCGAGTCGCGCGTACTTACGCGCGCCACAAACCGGGGAGTCATCCAATGACGAAGTTCATGTTCATCCGCAGTGCTGTCTTCATCCGCAGTGCTGTCATCGGTGCTGTCCTTGTCGTCGCGGGCGCCATCATCGCCGGCGTCTGCGCCGCCATCATGAGCAACGGCGACCAAGACAGCATCTTCAGCTTCCTGGGCGTCGTCGCCCTTGTCATCTGCGCTGTCGCGGGCGCCGGTATCGTTGTCGTTGCCTGCGGCATCGCCAACGTGGTCGACGGCGTCGGCTTCCGCGCGCCCTATGCGCTCGCCTTCTTGGACGTCGCCGTCCCGGTGGGCCTCAACCTTGCCGTCGGTGGCGTTGTCGGGGGGTCTTGTGGGTTTGCGTTCTTCGACCGCATCCTCCCCGGCGATCTCTTCTTCAACACCTACGTCGGCGGTTTGTTCGGCTTCGGTTGTGCCTGCACCATGGGCATGGGCTGCATCGCGGCCTGGTCCTGGCTCGACCGCTAGACCGCAAGACGACCTGCAAGGGCCCGGCGGCATGCCGCCGGGCCCTTGTTCTCGTTTCACACCCGGCGGCGGGCACCCCTGTTGTCCTTCCTCGGTTGATGCTGGGCGTGAGTCTGCTCGACCGGTTCGGCGACGAGCACCAGGGCGTGACTGTGGTCGAGCGCCGTTGGAGTCGTCAGGGGAGTTGCCGGAAGATCGGTTGAGCGTGCGCTACTGGGGAACCCCGTGGTTCCCCAGACCCCTCCTGGAACCGGAGGGCACTCCCGCGCGAATCTGTCTGTCTCGGGGTTCGCGCCGTTCGCGCGGGAGAACCCTCCGGACCGGTTCGGTCGTCGGTCCGGTAGGGGAGTGGTGCGGATGTCCGTCGATGACACCCCAAGCGCAGAGGTTTCAAGATCCGGAGAATGCGCGGAATCACATCCGCTCCCAAGATGGCAGCTGGCAGATTCTTCGCAGGTCAGAGGGTGTGTACCTCGGTAATCCGTGACGCACTGTAAATCCGTCGGCTTAGCCTACGCAGGTTCGAACCCTGCACCCGCCACATCATGCGAAGCAGCCCCTGACCAGGCGTAACCCGGTCAGGGGCTGTTCTCGTCTTGTCCGGCTGTATCGGGCTGTGAGTGGCCCTCTACGGGGGGCCGGGCCGAATACGGGCCGAAGTTTCAGCCGTCCTTTTGCCTGGTCGCCTCAGCAATTCGCCGCTTGGCGTCGTCCTCCTGCCCGGCCACGCACTTGGCGTACACCCGCAGCAGGACGGCGACACTGTGCCCGGCCCACTCGGCCACCTGAGCCGGGGGCCTGCTGAGGTGCGTGTGAGGGGCGGTGGCGACGTGGCGATGCTCGGTGCGGTAGGTCAGCGCTGCTCGGGGGTGTCGGCGGTGTGGAGTAGTTCGGTGAGCAGGGTGCGGACGCGGCGGTCGATCTCGTCGCGGATCGGGCGGACCTCGGCGACGGGGCGTCCGGCCGGGTCGGGGAGCTGCCAGTCGAGGTAGCGCTTGCCGGGGAAGACGGGGCAGACGTCGCCGCAGCCCATGGTGATGACGACGTCGGCGGCTTGGACGGCTTCGCCTGTCAGTGGCTTGGGGAATTCCTTGGTCAGGTCGAGCCCGAGTTCGGCCATGACCTCGATGACGGCGGGGTTGATGGTGTCGGCGGGGGCGGATCCGGCGGAGCGGACGCGGACGCGGCCGGCGGCGTGGTGGTCGAGGAGGACGGCGGCCATCTGGGAGCGTCCGGCGTTGTGGACGCAGACGAACAGCACCTCGGGCATCACGGCTCCTGGGTGGTGAAGCGCCGGCGCAGGGCCAGCGAGACGTAGACGAGGCCGACCAGGACGGGGACCTCGATGAGGGGGCCGACGACGCCCGCGAGCGCCTGGCCGGACGTGACGCCGAACGTGGCGATCGCTACGGCGATGGCGAGTTCGAAGTTGTTGCCCGCGGCGGTGAAGGCCAGGGTCGCGGTGCGGGGGTAGCCGAGCCCGACGGCGCGGCCGAGGGCGAAGGCTCCGGCCCACATGACCGCGAAGTAGATCAGGAGCGGCAGCGCGATCCGGGCGACGTCCCACGGCCGGGAGGTGATCGCGTCGCCCTGGAGGGCGAACAGGACGACGATGGTGAACAGCAGTCCGTACAGCGCGGCCGGGCCCACGCGGGGCAGGAACCGCTCCTCGTACCAGGTGCGGCCGCGTGCGCGTTCGCCGAGACGGCGCGACAGGTACCCGGCGGCGAGCGGGACGCCGAGGAAGATCAGCACGCTGCGGGCGGTGTCCCACGCCGAGACGTCCAGGTCGGCCTGGTCGAGCCCGAGCCAGCCGGGCAGGACCTGGAGGTAGAGCCAGCCGAGCCCGGCGAACGCGATCACTTGGAACACCGAGTTGAGCGCGACCAGGACGGCGGCGGCCTCGCGGTCCCCGCACGCCAGGTCGTTCCAGATGATGACCATGGCGATGCAGCGGGCCAGGCCGACGATGATCAGGCCGGTGCGGTACTCGGGCAGGTCGGGCAGCAGGAGCCAGGCGAGGGCGAACATCACCGCTGGACCCAGCACCCAGTTCAGGACGAGGGAGGACAGGAGCAGGCCCCGGTCGCCGGTGACGGCGTCGAGGCGGTCGTAGCGGACCTTGGCCAGCACCGGGTACATCATCACCAGCAGCCCCAGCGCGATGGGCAGCGAGATCCCGCCGACCTTCACCGCCTCCAGCGCCGACCCCAGGCCCGGGATGGAACGTCCGGCCAGCAGGCCCAGCGCCATGGCCGCGCCGATCCACACCGGCAGGAACCGGTCCAGCGGCGACAGCCGTCCCGCCACCGCCCCGCCCGCCTCAGCGGGAACCGCAGGACGCACGACGGGTTCGGCGCTGGTCACGAGGCGGCCGCAGCGGCCAGACGCGGCCCCAGAATCATCGACAGCCGCTCCAGGACCTGGGGCCGGAGCCAGTAGTACACCCAGGTCCCACGCCGTTCGGAGTCGATCAGCCCCGCCTGCTTGAGCACCTTCAGGTGGTGGGAGATCGTCGGGTCCGACAGCTCGAACGCCGCCGTCAGGTCGCACACGCACGCCTCGCCGCCCTCGTGACAGGCGATCAGCGACAGCAGGCGCAGCCGGACCGGGTCGCCCAGCGCCTTGAACAACGGCGCCAGTTCGGCCGCCTCGCCCTGGTCGAGCGGTTCGCAGACCAGCGGGACACAGCACGCCTGATCACCGTCGCCCGGGGTGGTCGGCGAGACGTCCAGGATCGGCAACTCCTGCTTAGACATGCCTCTAATTTGACACCCATCTATGCAGGAGCGCAAACTCGACTCATCGGCTGATTCGATGAACGTCAAAGCAGGAGGTTCCGATGTCCCGCGTCCAGCTCGCCCTGCGCGTGTCCGACCTGGAAGGCTCGATCGCCTTCTACTCCAAGCTGTTCGGCACCGAGCCCGCCAAGCTGCGGCCCGGCTACGCCAACTTCGCCATCACCGAGCCGCCGCTCAAGCTCGTCCTCATCGAGGGCCAGGACGACGAGCCCACCCGCCTGGACCACCTCGGTGTCGAGGTCGAAGACGCCGCCCAGGTGCACGACGCCACGCAGCGTCTGGCCGAGGCCGGTCTCGCCACGCTGGAGGAGAACGACACCTCGTGCTGCTACGCGCTCCAGGACAAGGTCTGGGTCCATGGCCCCGGCGCCGAGCCGTGGGAGGTCTACGTGGTCAAGGGCGACGCCGACACCCTGGCCAAGGCCGAGGGCTCCGCGTGCTGTGCCACGGGCAGCGCCGAGGAGGCCGGGCAGCAGACCAAGGCCGTCACCGGCGAGGAACCCACCGCGGCTTCCGCCTGCTGCTGAACGCCGACGAACGGCACCTTCAAGCCCGCCGGTCGGAGGTACCGTCCCTATGGACGGCCAGCAGCGAGCAGCGCGGATCGAGGACGCCCCTCGCAAGCAGGTATCAGGTCCTGTGCCGAATGCGTCCGAGAATCGGCCGAGTGGGAGAGAAATAGCAGGTCAGAGCGGTTCGGCGGCCGGGGCTGTAAATCCGTCGGCTTAGCCTACGCAGGTTCGAACCCTGCACCCGCCACCGCCACGTAGAACGGCCCTGACCAGCTAGAACGCTGTCAGGGGCCGTTCTCGTTGTTTCCCAGTAGCTCCCCACTCCTCCCGGCCATTGCCGGGTGTTCACGGAACACGGCAGGGGCGTGCGAGCGCCCTAGGCGCGTCCAGCATCGAGGCCACGCTCGCCCCCACTCCGGTCACTGCTGCGTGGCGTTCGGCCCGCGCGGCGAATGAGTCCGGCGTCCGCCTACAGCGTCTTCAGCCGGTCTATGGTCATTCCGTTGGAAACGTGCGGGAGGTCCGGGTGGCGGTAGGGCGGATTCTGGCGGCGGTCGTGCTGGCGAGTGGAATGCTGACAGCGTGCGGGCAGGGCGGCTCCGAGTCGTTGCTGGACGAGCCGACCCTGGTGGTGGGGGTGCGGCCGGACCTGCCGGGGCTGGGGCTGCGGCGACCGGACGGCCGGTTCGAGGGGTTCGACATCGATGTCGCGCGGTACGTGGCGGACCGGCTCGGGAAGGAGGTGCGGTTCGTCCCGGTGCTGGCGTCCGAGCGGATCACGGCGCTGACGTCGGGGCGCGCCGACCTCGTCCTCGCGACCCTGTCGGTCACGCCCGAACGCAAGACGCAGATCGCGTTCGCCGGGCCGTACTACATGTCCTACCAGGACGTGCTGGTCCGGGCGGACGAGCGCGGCGTCAAGGGCGTCCGGGACCTGACGGGGCGCCGGTTCTGCGCCGTCGAGGGGGCCGACCCCATCCAGCGGCTGCTGGCGGTGCACGGGATGACCGCCAGGACCGTCCCCGCCAAGAGCTATGACCAGTGCATGAGCATGATCAAGGGTCGGACGGTGGACGCGATCACGACGAACGACGTCATCCTGGCGGGCCTCGTCCGGCGGGAGGGGCGCGGGTATCGGCTCGTCAACGCGCGGATCAGCGAGCAGAACACCGGCATCGGGCTCCGCCGCGGCGACGTCGAGGGGTGCGAGGCGCTGAACCGGGCGATCACCCGCATGTACCAGGACGGGACGGCGGCGAGGTTGATGCACCGGTGGTTCGGTGGCACCGGGCTGGACCTGTCGATCATCGAGGTGCCGCAGTTCGAGGGGTGCGTCTAGAAGACTGCTGAAGATCTTGGGGTTCTGGCCTCGCCGCGGATGCGGCGGGGCCAGTGTGTTGTGGTGATGGGTGAGTGGGCTGGGGAGTCGGTCGGTCCGGATGTGGGGGAGACGCGCCGGAGCTGATTCAGGCGGGGAGCGTGTTCGCGTTCCTGGCCGAGCACCGGCAGGCGTTGATCCCGGCGGAGATGTTCGCCGACATGTATCCCTCGGCCAACGGGGGGCCGTCGATGCCGCCGCAGATCCTGGCCGCGGCGATCACCCTGCAGGCACTGCACGGGCTGTCGGACTTTGAGACGGTTCAGGAGTTGCGGTGTGACCTGCGGTGGAAGGCCGCCGCGAAGTGCCGGGAGCGGCCGAGGTCGCCGCGGTGCAGTGCACCGCGCACGACCACACCGATCCGGGCAAACCCCGCATCACCTGGAACGACGAGCAGGCCCGCGCCGAGCTGGTGGACGCCCTGGTCGGTGACGCACTGCGGCCGCTGGGCCATCTGCCCGAGCAGGAACTGGCGAGCGGGCCGCGAACGCGGTCGGCGTCCTGGCCCTGGTCGCCGGACAGGACGTCGAACCGGCGGACGGCTCCGACGGCCGCGACGGACACTGGCGCATAACCGACGGCACCGCCCCGGACCGGATGATCTCGACCGTCGGCCCCCAGCCGTAGAACGCCGTGAGTTCGGGCCGCTTGTCCTCGATCGCGGCCAGGAGCGCCCGGACCTGGCGGGGCCGGGCCACGACGTTGCGGTTGACCTCCTCAGCGATGGCCGGGGCTGTCCAGGCCACGCGGTCGATGGGGTTCGCCGGCAAGATGTCGAGTTCTACGGCGTAGTCGAGCGCGCCGTAGAAGATCGCTCGCTTCCTGGCGACGGTCTTCGCCGCGGCGGGCGTGCCGCCCGTGCCGGGTGAGACCTTTCTCCACGTCTTCAAGGGCGCCCCGCTTCGCGAGGCGCCGGGCGACCGCGCCCGGCTCTGCGAGCCGAGCATGCGGCCTGTTCCGTCCGGTCCCGTCTCGTGCCGCCCGGCACGGCCGCCCCACCCCGGCGAACGGGCCGGAAAACGGGAGGCGAGATCACCGCACGAATCGTTAGCCTTCCTGCGTATGGCTTCCCCACGGCCGCTGAACTCGGTCATCGTTGGCAACGGAACGCTCGCGACATCCAGGCGGCCGAGGTTGAATGCGCTGCCGACGTTCCGGGAGTTGGGTGGCAGCCATGTGGTGACCCTCCTGTCACAGAAGGAAGGTGCGCGGCAACTGGGCTCCGCTGTTAGAAGCGCTGGTCTTGAGTGGACATGGACGCCGCTACCGCATGCCGGGCCACCACCAACCACGCACGATGGCCGTCTCGGCGCATCCCTCACGCAATTGGCCGCCGTGCTGCGCGATGGCGGTCACGTTCTGATCCACTGCTCAGCAGGCATACACCGCACCGGGATGTTCGCTTACGCGTTGCTGCGTTTCGCCGGTATGACCGCCGATGACGCCACAGACTCCCTGCAACGGGTAGACGTCGACTTCCTGACAAACGTAGGCGACGACCGACTCGCCTGGGCTAACCGCCTCTACGCGACCTGGCACGGCTGACGCCGAACTTTAGGCGCGCGCCCCGGTTGTGCGAGTTCGAACCAGGGGGCTGACGCCGCCCCTGGACCGGTCGGCGCGGAGCGCTCAGGCTTGCTAACGCGGATGCGAACGGCAGGTCTGGACGGGGCTGGACGAAGGTGGAACAGAAAGGCGATCCGGAGGGTTGCCCAGCAGGTCGGCGGATGAGTCTGGACGGGTGTGGATCTTGCTCGTGAGACTCGTAATGGTTAGGTCACGCGCCAGCACCTAGAGACCGGATGAGATGGTCCTGGACACTCGCGGCGCACACCGTCACTGTGATCAACGGCCGGGAGTATCGGTGACGGTGAACCGCTTGCGCACCGCCACCTTCTTGCCCGGACATCGAGCATCCGAAGCGTGACCCGCTGCGGCGGCGGCACCAGCGCCGCTCAGACCGAGTCCGGCGGCCGGCTCGCCCAGCACCGTCATCGCATGTCGCCGATGATGATGAGGTCGATGAGCTGCACAGGAGTCGACATGTATCCACTGGCAGCGATCCCCGCCTGACCGGCAAGCCGCTCGGGTGGCGCATTGCCGATCGGCGCCGACCAGCGACGGTCCTCTGAGAACGACCGCCAGAAAGAGCGGTCCACAAAGAAAATCCGGAGGACCCAACGTGCCTACCACACGACGCGGGGCCATCGCGCTGCTCCTGGCGCTGCTGGCACTGCTTGCAAGCGGCTGCAGTTCCGGAAAGACCGACGGCCGGTCGCCGACCTACGCCGAGGTCTGCGCGCAGGACGCGAAGATGCTGGCGAACCTGCCCGGCGCCGATGCCCTGACGCAGGCCCTGGAATCCAGGAGGGAGTCGGAAGACGTCTACGCCGTCATCTGGGTCGACGTCCATCGCCTCCAGGCATCCGGCTGCCCCGACAGCCCCGAAGCCGATCCCCAGTTCATGGCGATCGACAAGTACATGCTGACCACCGCGATCGACAAGGTCGAGCCGGCAGTCTTGAACAAGACCATCTACCGGCCGGTCGCTTCCGAATTCGCGGCCGTGGTCCGTCTCTCCAGCTCCAAGGAAACCGCGCTGGAGAGCTTCTATCGGCTGATGGAAACGGTCGACGGGGATCTCACGAAGACCGGCATCGGCGGGAACGGCCCGCTGAGCGACACCTCGGTATCCGGCTACCTGTTCGTCGGAGCACGAGGGTACGGTCACTGGCCCGACCGGGACTCGCGGCTCGGTCCTGGCCGATGAACTCATCCCAGCGTCACTGACGGCGCCGGGACGCCAGTCGAGGGCGGGACGGATCACAACGATCCGCCCCGCCCTTTGTCGTGCGAGACCCTCCTCATCCGCGACAGGCATGGCGTGCGCGGCGAAAGTACTGGCCAGTGTCGCGACACGTTGCGGGCGGCTTCCTCGGATCCTGTGGTTGACCGGGCCAGGGAGATCCTCGACGGCACGACCCCTGCGGGTCGCAGCTGCATGTGGCGCGCCAGGGTGATGCGCTGCCAAGTCTCACGGGCTCGCAGGTTGTGCGAGGACGGAGGCACCGAGGGATGGCGGCGGCCTCAACTGGTGGAGGTCACGGGTACCTGGCACGTGGCGGACGGCCCGCCGTCCGCCAAGCCCGACGCCCCCTCGAACAGATCCTTCTCAAACACGCACCAAGGGCTCTTTGGCCTGTCCGGCTACGCACTTGGCGTAGACGCGCAGCAGGACGGCGACGCTGTGCCCCGCCACTCGGCCACCTGAGCGGGCGGCCTACCAGCCCCCAGCCATGCTTGAGAGGCTGCCTGTCCCGCGGCTTCCCGCTGTCCGTCCACCGCGAGCCGCTCCGCGGTTCGGCATGCGTCAGCCGCATCTCGCCCCAGCCGTCATCCGGCAGGCTCAGGAATTTGCTCACGGTGCCGGCCGGACTCGTCGTAACGGCTGCCTCGGGATGGCCTGCGGTCAGACCGGCAGGCCCCGACTCTGCCACCCAGAAGAGAAGCCGCGGCCCCTCAGGTAGCCGCGGATGAATGCCAGGCTGTTTTGACGGCGGAGATCAGACGGTCGGGGACGGGGCTCGCCAGGGTCGCTGACCTGGTGTTTGGGGATCCACGAGTGACCGTGTCGTGTGCCGTCGACGGGCGGTTGCCCGCAGAGAGGCATCTACCCGGCTCCGTGATCTTCGACAAGATGCGCCAGCGACTCGGGTATCGCGGTGAGCTGGTTACCGTGCAGGACGAGCCGGGTGAGGTTGGTGAGGTTCCCCAGCGATTGGGGTATCGCGGTGAGCCGGTTGCCGGACAGGTCGAGTGATTGGAGGCTGGTGCGGTTCCCCAGCCACTCTGGCAGCGCGGTGAGCTGATTAGCGTCCATGTCGAGCCGGGTGAGGTCGGTGAGGTTCCTCAGCCACTCCGGTACCGCGGTGAGCTGGTTACCGCCTAGGTCGAGTGATTGGAGGCCGGTGAGGTTCCCCAGCGACTCTGGTACCGCGGTGAGCTGATTTCTGGACAGGAAGAGTCGGATGAGGTCGGTGAGGTCCCCCAGCCACTCGGGTATCGCGGTGAGCCGGTTACAGTCCAGGGAGAGCCAGATGAGGTCGGTGAGGTTCCTCAGCCACTCCGGTACCGCGGTGAGCTGGTTACCGCCTAGGTCGAGCTGGGTGAGGCTGGTGAGGTTCCCCAGCGACTCCGGTAGGTCGGTCAGCTCCAGACCGGAAAGATCCAGCTTGGAAGCGCGGTTCCGCTTCGCATGGTCGATACGAGGCTGGGCTTCCAAAGCCACCACGACTGCTCCAATGATCTGTGGACCACCAACGCCCGGAACGGTAACACCGCCCACACCGGGACAACTTCTAGATCATCCAGTTCGAACTCCACATCGACCAGGCGGCCGGCATGGACGGTGACGGGCGGACGCCGGTGAGAGGGGCGCGGTGCCCCGAACCAAGATCACCGCATCAGTACACGCAAGGCCAACCTGGGAACCAGCCGGTTGAACGTGCCCGAAGCGGTCTCGTACGTGTTGTGGAGGAACTCCCGCTTACGTGCCACCTTCGCAGCCGCCGCCCAGAACGTGAGTCTCACGAAGCTCAAGCTCGTGACGCGACAATGTGGCCATGGACGCAGGACTTGCCGCACTGCTCGGTGCCACCGTTGGCTCCCTCACCACTCTGGGTGCAGCTGTCGTGAACGGCAGGACGCAAGCACGAACACAACGTGCGCAGTGGCGCCGTCAGCATCGACGCGACGCCTATGCCGCCTACCTCGGTGCTCTCCATGACCGCGATATCGCCATGGACGCGATCCTCGACGCCCTGCAGGCGGCTTCTCCCGACCTGCCCGAACTGGACGGGACAGTGCAGCACTTCATCGCTCGTGCCCGTGACGTCCACCGCGCCGCAGAGGTCGTCATCCTTGAAGGCCCTCCTTCCATCGTCGAAGCAACCGACCGAATCGCAGAGGAGTCCGGCGGCCTCTCCGAGGTCATGCAGCGCAGGGTGAAGGATGCCCACGCAGGCTCATGCGGGTTGCCGGGGAATCACCAGAGACTCAGACGCGCGGTCAACCCGAACACCCGCGAGCAGCTCCGGCCTCGCCTCGGAACGACACCTATGGCTGTGGACACCGGGCCTCTCCGAAGAGCCAGGAATTCGCGCCGCTGCGGGGTCGATGAGGCCGCACAGGGACGCCGCCGGCTGGCAACGAGCCGCTACGCGGTCTGGACTGTGCGGCGCGAGATCATGGGGGGATGACGGATCTTCTGGCCGAACCGGTGTTGCCGCCTCTGATGTCGACCGGCCCCGGTCAAAGCGGCCTGCCGGCCTCGCTGCGCCGCTGCGGGGCGAGGGCGACGGTCGTCCCTTCCTCCTTCTGGAGGGGACGGCAATGGCGCTGACCTCCGGCTGGTCTCTGGCAGGCGACCCGGACGAGTTCGTCGCGGGCGAGGAGTTCCTGCTCGGACGGGCGGCGACCAACCTCCCTCTGCTGGTCGCGCTGTCCGCCGCCCGGCGCTCCGGTGGCGGCCGGACTCCGCCGCTGTTCGGCTGGTGGACGAGCCCCGAGGGAGCCGTCGGCGGCGCGTTCGTCCAGCCGTCGTTCGGCTCTCTGCTGCTCGGCGACATGCCGCTGGAGGCCGCCGCCGCGCTGCCCGGGCACTTGGACGCCGCGCCCCACGCGTGGGAGGGCCGCAGCGACCTCGCCGAGGCGTTCGCGTTGGAATGTCCCGGGCAGCCGGTCGGTCATAGAACGCGGCTGCACCGGCTGGAGACGCTCCGGCCGTATTCGGCGCCGGACGGTTCCGCGCGGCCCGCGGCGCCGGCGGACCGCGACCTGCTGGACCGCTGGTACGAGGCGATCACCCGGGGCCACGGCATGCCCGGCGCCGTGGCAGGACGGCTCGCCGCCGGCGATCTGGAGGTCTGGGAGGCCGGTGGCCGCGTGGTGGCGGTGGCCGGTCACGGGCCCCGGTTCGGCTCGGCGGTGCGCCTCGACCCGATCTACACGACGGGCGAGCACCGGGGTCACGGCTACGCGACCGCCCTGGTGGCCGCCCTCACCCGCTCACTGCTGGACGACGGTGCGACCGAGGTCGTGCATGTCACGACTCCGGCGAACACCGCCGCCTACCAACGTCTCGGTTACCAGCCCGTCGCCGACTATGTGACGTTCTCCCGCTTCACCTGAAGTCAGGCTTGAACGGAGGCGGTGATCGCCTCCAGCGGAAGCGCGAGGGCACGGTGTTCATCGTCCATGGCCGCAGAGAACGCCTGGCGCCTCTACTGAGTGGTGGCGCGCGATGGGAACGCGTGGTCGGCCGGCATCAAGGGCCTGATCCAGCGAATCGGTGTCGTGGCAAAGAGAAGACGGCGGGAAGGATGGACCTTGCCCGCCGTCAGTTGGAAGCATCGGGGAGGGGCTCCGCCCCAATGCATCTTGTAGCGGTGGAGAGGGGGGACCTCTCTCCGCAAGTAAGTCCAGCGGCATGGCCGCTGGACTCTTCGGGGGGACGCCACTCCCACCGTTGTGCATGAGGTTTCAGGTCGGGCGGACCTTCGACCTCACGGTGGGGGGTGTCTTGCCCGAGACACCGATCTTCTTGGATGCGATACGAGAGTTGCCGGCTCTCGTTCCGCGCCCGCGTACGCCGAGGCTTCTCACGTGTGAATCCAGGGCGTACGAAGCAAGAGTGAGCCCGACTCTCGCGTCGTGATCGTACCGCATGCCGCGTTGAGTCGGTCAGGCTTCGGCGCGGCACCGGCCGCAGATGCGCGCGATGCCCCCGGCGCCCCGCGGGCTTAGCCCCATGCGCGGCCGCGCTCGCCGAGTGCTCGGAGTCGCTTGCGGCGGGGCATCGTCCACGGACGGTCCATTTTGCGGGACGCGGTCCCGCAGTCAACTGAAAAACAAGAGAAAAGGAGCAAGAGCAATGGGAGAGGCGAAGATTACGAGGCGTGCGGCCCTCACGGCGGCAGCCGCAGGAGGCCTGCTCGCGGTGACCCGTGGCAAGGACGAGAAGCGGGGCACCAACCAGCAGCAAGCTCCCTGCGACGGCAAGTCGAACGAAACGAAGCCGCAGCGCTGATCGCACAGAATTCCAGCCGGGCCCCCTCACCGAGGGGGCCCGGCCCTTTTTCGCCTGGTAGGCCACGGGAAGGCGTGTCATCGAACCCGCGCACGTGGGCCGACTGCGAGAGGAGCGGGGCGGGGGTCACAGGCCCAGGGCGTGGCGGAGGTCGCCGGCCGACTCCAGGACGATCAGTGTGCCGATGGTGACGAAGGCGATCGGGACCAGCCATCGGCCGTGCTGGTCGAGGAGGTCGATGACCTTCTTGTGCGAGCCCAGCCAGGACGCGGTGAGGCACCACAGCGCCACGCCGGCGGCGAAGACCGCGACGGTGACGAGGGTGGATTCCGGGCCGATGGTACGGAAGACAGGAGTGTAGGCCGAGATGTTGTCGGCGCCGTTGGCGATCGTCACCCCGGCGATCGGCAGCAGGCCCGAGGCGACCGCGGGAGGCCCGTCGTGGTCGCGGGAACGGACGGCCGCGACGAGGCCCCGGACTCCCAGGGCCAGCGGGACGAGGCCGAGCAGGCCGATCCATTCGTCGGGGACGATCGTCAGGCCCAGCGCGGCGACCACCGAGACGAGGACCAGGGCGGCGATGCCCGCGTACTGGCCCGCCCAGATCTGCCAGGCCCTCGGGGTCCCCGCGGCCCGCCCGGAAAGGAAGAGGACGGTCAGGATGATGAGGTCGTCGACGTTCGTCGCCGCGAACATGCCGCACGCCGTCGCGACCGTGCCCGTGATTCCGTCCACCTACCGGAACCTATCGGAGCGGCTCGACTGTCCGCGTTGGCCGGAACCGCGTCTGCCCGTCCACGCGAAAGAATGGCTCGACGCGCCGGAGGAGACGAGAGCGAAGCACATGTCACCGATGGTTCTGCCCAGGGGAGCGGCGATCGACCTTCCGCACGCCGGACGGTGGACGGTCGGCGCGTCATGGGCGCGGCACGTGTCCTGCGAGGTGGACGTGGTGGCCTTCCTCCTGGGCGAGGACGGCCGGGTGTCCCGCGACGAGGACTTCGTGTTCTACGGGGCCGCCGAGACGCCGGACGGGACGGTCCGCCTGGCCGCGGGCGGCCCCGCGCAGCAGGCGATCGTCATGGACCTGGCGGCGTTGCCGGAGGCCGTCCGCAGGGTGACGGTCGTGGCGGCGATCGACGGCGCGGTGACGTTCGGCGAGCTGGGCGCCGTCGAGGTGACCGCGGGCCCGGGCGACGGCGAGGGGGCGCTGGCGCAGGCGATCCTCGACGCCGGGACGACGGAGCGGACCATGCTCCTCGCCGAGGTCTACCGGCGCGACGGGCGGTGGCGGCTCCGCGTGGTCGGGCAGGGCTACGACTCCGGCCTGGACGGGCTGGCGCGCGGCTTCGGCGTCGACGTCGAGGACTGATCGGCGCCGGAGTCGGGCGACCACTTCAGGACGCGGGGTGCGGTATTCGGTCTAGCGGCCCGCGGAGGGCGGGTCAGCGGGTAGACCTGCATCTGTGCAGGTGAGTTATGTGAGTGTGGCGACGCCGGGGCGGGAGAACGAGGACTTCGTGGCGGCCGGGCCCGGATGGGTGGTGCTGCTGGACGGCGCGACGGCGCCGCAGGGGGTCGACAGCGGATGCCGGCACGACCCGGCGTGGCTGGTGCGCAGGCTCGGCGGACGGATCGCGGCGCTGCTGGCGCTGGAGGACGGCAAACCGCTGCCCGACCTGGTCGCCGAGGCGATCAAGGTGACCGGGGAGGCGCACACCGGAACGTGCGACCTGGGCAATCCGGACAGCCCGTCCGCGACCGTGTCGCTGCTGCGCCGCCGCGGCGGGGCCGTGGAGTGGTACGTCCTCGCCGACTCCCCGATCGTGATGGACGTCGGTGAGATCAGGGTCTTCCGGGACGACCGGGTCGACCATCTGCCGAGCTACACCCTTGAGGGCGTGCGGCGGTCGCGCAACAGCCCCGGCGGGTTCTGGGTGGCGAGCACCAAACCGGAGGCGGCGCACGAGGGGCTGACCGGTGAGGTCCCGGTCGAGGGGCTGCGGCGGGCGGCGGTGCTGAGCGACGGCGCGTCCAGGCTCGTGGAGCGGTTCGGCCGGATGGGGTGGGGCGATCTCCTCCGCCTCCTGGAGGAGGAGGGACCGCGGGAGCTGGTCAGGAGGACCAGGGCCGCGGAGGCGGCGGCGACCGCGGCCCGCGGAAAGCGGTACGACGACGCCACCGCCGTCTTCGTGCGCTTCGACTGACCCGCGCGGCCTGGACGGCGCCCGCTCGGCGTCAGTGCGTCAGCGGGTCGGGGCCGAGATGTGCGGCCACCAGGCGTCGAGGTCCTCCGGGAGGTGCATGCCCTCCATGCGGAGGGTGGCGGGCATGAGGGGGAAGCGCCGCCCGGCGGGGAACGTGCGCTCGTAGGACGGCGGGTCGATCACGATGACGCGGGTGCCGTTCACGACCGGGATGTCGGCCGGGACGCCCTCGTTCCAGATCGGTTCGCCGTGCGCGTCGACGAGGTTCCACGGGCTGGAGACGACCGGCGGCCCGGGCGGGGCGTCGGCGTTCAGGAAGCTCGCGATGATCTCGGGGGCGGGGCGGTCGCCGGTCAGCCCGCCAGGGCGTCCGATGAGCGCGCCCGCGAGCAGGACGTGCAGCTGGAAGTTGTCGCCGATCCCGCCGATGGTGACCGTCCAGCCCTTGCGGCCGGCGCGGTCGAGGACGAGGAGGCGCTCGCCGTCCAGGACGCGCAGCAGCGCCTGGTAGTGCCCCATCTGCCCGAGGTACTGGCCGGCCTGCCCGGCGGCGAAGGCGAGGAAGTCGCGGTCGGCGAGGCCCGCCCGCACCGAGGGCCCCATCTGCAGGACGGTGCAGCCCGCCATCGTGAACTGCGGCAGCGCGAACCACGACATCATCGCGGTGACGGTGCCGTCCCCGAGGTGCGGCGCGACGGTGTCGAAGACCTGCTGGGACGGCTGCTCCTCCTGCATGTCCGGCGGTTTGCCGCCGGTGGCCTGGTCCCACGCGTTCGCGAACGCCAGCGCGGCGGCGGTGACCTCGGAGGCCCGGTGCACGAGGGGCGCGCCGAGGGGGGCGGGGTCGGCGCCGTTCTCGACCCAGGCGCCGGAGACGACGGCGAGCCAGCCGCCGAGGTTCGGGGGCGCCTCGGCGATGCCCTCGGCCAGGCGGGGCATCGCTGCGTTCATCTCGGCGGGCGAGGCCGTCTCGAACACCTGCATGAGCTGCGGAAGGAGGTCGCCGAAGGAGCGGTCCTCGACCACCGCGGCCCGGACGATCTGATCGACGAGATGCTGGAGCGACATAATCGATCACCCTGGCATATCGGGCACAGCGGGTGAGAATCCGCCCGCCGTCCTGGAATCTGATTCTAGAATGATGTCCATGGAGCCACAGGATCTCGCCGACGTGATCAAGGCCGTCCGCAGCTTCGTCCGCGACCAGGTCGTCCCGCGCGAGGACGAGATCGAGGCGACCGACGCGATCCCGGAGCCGCTGCGGCGCACGTCCCGCGACATGGGCCTGTTCGGGTACGCGCTGCCCGAGGAGTACGGCGGGCTCGGCCTGTCGCTCGGCGAGGAGGTGCGGCTGGTCTTCGAGCTCGGCTACGCCAGCCCCGCGTTCCGCTCCATGTTCGGCACCGGCAACGGGATCGCCGGGCAGGTCCTGGTGAACGCCGGGACGGCGGCGCAGAAGGACGCCTGGCTGCCGAGGCTCGCGTCCGGCGAGGTCATCGGGGCGTTCGCGCTGACCGAGTCCGAGGCCGGGTCCGATCCGAGCGCGCTGACCACGACCGCGTCCCGCGACGGCGACGACTACGTCATCGACGGCGCCAAGCGCTTCATCACCAACGCGCCCGAGGCGGACGTCTTCATGGTCTTCGCCAGGACGGGCGGCCCCGGCTCGCGCGGCATCTCCACCTTCCTCGTCGAGAAGGGGGCGGACGGCCTGAGCGTCGGCCCGTCCGACGAGAAGATGGGCCAGCGCGGCGCCCACACGGCCGAGGTCTTCCTCGACGGCGTGCGCGTCCCCGCTGACGCGATGGTCGGGACGGAGGGGACGGGCTTTCGAACCGCGATGGCGTCACTCGCCCACGGACGGGTCAGCATCGCCGCCGTCTGCGTGGGTCTCGCCCAGAGGATCCTGGACGAGACCGTCGCGTACGCGAAGGAACGCAGTCAGGGCGGTAGGGCGATCGGCGAATACCAGCTCATCCAGGGGCTCATCGCCGATTCGCAGACCGAGCTGTACGCCGGACGCTCGATGGTCCTGGAGGCGGCCCGCGCCTACGACGCCGGCGAGGACACCAAGCTCGGCCCGTCCTGCGCCAAGTACTACTGCTCGGAGATGGTCGGACGGGTCGCCGACCGCGCCGTCCAGGTCTATGGAGGCATGGGCTACATGCGCGGCGTCGCCGTCGAGCGCTTCTACCGCGACGTGAGGCTCTTCCGCATCTACGAGGGGACGAGCCAGATCCAGCAGCTCGTCATCGCCCGCAACCTGCTGCGCTGACCGGCGCGGACACCGGCTCGGGATTCCGGTTCGCACCACGCGCCCGGGCCGTGTATGGTTTCACTGCGCGAACGACGCAGGCCCCTTTAGCTCAGTCGGCAGAGCGTCTCCATGGTAAGGAGAAGGTCTACGGTTCGATTCCGTAAAGGGGCTCACGGCAAATCGGCCGCCATCCGCATTCCGGAGGGCGGCCTTCGTCGTCCCGGGACGCCTTTCACCAGGACACCCCGGGACGCCTCGCGCCAGGGACGCTTCGTGCCCGTCACGGCCGCCGCCGTCCCCGCGGCGCCGAGCGTCCTGATTCGCTCCATACCTGGGCCTGTGGTACCGTCCCACCGGTTCCAGCAGGACGTTTCGCAGCTCACCGGCGCACCCGGTATTCTGGAGACGGTCCCGCGGAGCCCGCGGAACCGGTTCCCCGATCTTCGTCCGGGTTCTCGTGTTCCCAGGGCTCGGTGCGCATCCGGTATCCTGGCAATCCGGTCCACACCGACCATCGCGGCGGGGTAGCTCAGTCAGGCAGAGCAAGCGGCTCATAATCGCTGTGTCGCCGGTTCAAGTCCGGCCCTCGCTACTACCCAGGTCTCTCACCCCCCGACGGGGGTGAGCAGGCTGGGTCGAATCGCCGGCCGTCCCCCGGGGACGGCCGAGGTCCGAAAGTCCATGTCCCTAGCTCAGAAAGGCACTCCATCGTGGCTGCCACCGACGTCCGGCCGAAGATCACGCTGGCCTGCCAGGAGTGCAAGCACCGCAACTACATCACGCGGAAGAACCGGCGCAACGACCCGGACCGCCTGGAGATCAAGAAGTACTGCCCCAACTGCCGCACGCACCGTGCGCACCGGGAGACCCGCTGACCGAGGTCCCGGACGGAGAAGTACTGCCCGCCGCGCTCGACCGCAGGGCCAGGACCCGCCGTCCGACCAGGGAGTTCCCGAAGGCCCCGGACGCCTAGTCCGGCCCGGGAGACCCGTCCACGGCGCGAGTCCTTGACGCGGACTTCTTCGCACGCTTGCCCTGACACGAATCAGCCCGTTCTCGCAGCAGGACCCGCGAGGACGGGCTGAACGTCGTTCCGGTGCCGCCCGTCCGAAGCGGCATGTCCCGAGGACCGGTCGGCAGCTCGGCTGCCGACCGACCCTCAGGCAGGTTTCACCCGGTCGTTTCCCAGGCAGGTTTCACCCGGTCGACGCCCAGGCGGGGATCACGGACGATTGGACTCGTCCGTGAGCATGAACTCCTCGATCTCCAGCAGCTCCGCTTCGGTCACCTCGATGAGGCCGGCATCGACGAACCACCGGACCCAGGAGAACGTGATCCCGGGCTCGCTGAGCCACTCTTCGTCGGTGAGGTCGCCCCTGACGCGGAGCAGGGTGCGCTCGGCCAGCTTCTGCAGTTCGGCCTTGGAGACCCATCGCATCTCGCTGAACGAGTTCTTGTCCGGGGTGAGGCACCCCTCCACGTCGGCGAAGTAGACCTGCCAGTAGTGGCCCATTCCGAACGGACCGTTCCCGCGCAGGCAGGGGTTGGGACGCCACACCGGCTCTTCGTACAGCTTCACCAGTGTCTTGACGGTGTACCCCGTCTCTTCGGGAACCTCTCCGCGGGCCGCTTCCTCGTAGTCGCGGAAGTCGTCCTTGACGTGCCCACCCACACCGGACACGCCGCGGCCGCCGGAGATGTTGCCGACCAGGACGCCCAGTTGCGGATCGACGGGGATGACAGCGACGGAGTAACCGTCGCACTTCTTCTTCTTCGGGGCAGCGTTCATCGCTGCTTCACTTCCTCTGCTTCTTGTTTGTCGGTTTTTTTGGCGCGGCACTATGCCGCACTTTGGACTGTCCCGGATCGGCCGCTCATCGCAACGGACGGGGAGCGTGTGATGGGCGGCCCTTTCGGCGCGGTGCGCGGGCCGATCAGAGCGGTGCGCACACCGGTCACCGCCCGCCGGTAACTCGGCCCTACGGGGGTTGCGGACGGCCCGCATCGCCGGACGATCAAGACCGTGACCCGAGATCCGGGTGCCCTTGCGACGTCTAGGACGGCGCAAGGAGGTTCAACGGAGAACCAAGATGACAGATCCGATTTGTTCCTTCGGTTCGGGGGAACGAGGCAGCATTCACCTGCCCGCCTCAGTGGCGGAAGTGGCGGACGAGCTGGCACTGGGCCGGCCCATCTCGCTCCAGGGCCTTCAGTCGCTGGTCGAGCTGGCACTGGGCGAGCCCGTCCCGACCCTGGCCCTCAAGTCGATGGTGGAGCTCGCCACCGGCGATCGGCTCCTCAACGGCATCGAGTCGGGGGTCTGGGTGTGCGGCAGCGCCCGCACCGAGCCCGACACGGAGGAGTACGAGCTCGGCGTCAAGGTCGGCGCCGCGCTGGCCGGGGCCGGCTTCCCGGTGTTCACGGGCGGCGGTCCCGGCGCCATGGCGGCCGCCAACCAGGGGGCCTTCGAGATCGGCGGGGTGTCGGTCGGGGTGGGCATCGTCCTCCCCCACGAGCAGGAGTTCAGCCCGTACCTCACCGTCAAGTTCCTCTGCGAGTACTTCTTCACTCGCAAGGTGCTGCTTACCAAGCACACGGGCGCGCTCGTGGTGCTGCCGGGTGGCAACGGCAGCCTCGACGAGACGTACGAGGTGCTCACCCTCGTCCAGACCGGGTCGATCCCCCCGCGGCCGATCGTGCTGGTCGGCCGCGAGTTCTGGGGCGACCTGGACGGGTGGAGCCGGGAGACGCTGCTGGCCAGCGGCAAGATCTCTCCCGGGGACCCCGACCTGATCAAGGTCGTCGACACGGAGGACGAGGTCATGGCCCTCATGCCCAAGCGCGCCGCCTCCTAGGAGACGGCGTGAAGTAAGGGTCCCGCTCTCCAGGCGGGATCCCTGAGCGTCACTGGACTCCCGGTCGGACAGCGCCTCGCTGCCCGCCCGGGAGTTTCACTTATGCGAACGACGCCTCGGATGGTCCCGGTAGGTCTGTTCTGGCGGTGAGACCCGCGCGGACGGTGTGAATGCCGTTCTGTTACCGTCCGTCCGAAGAGACGGAACCAGCGCGCTCAGAGGGCGCCCGGACACCCCGGCCGACGTAGCGGCGCGGCCGGGCCGGTCCGCGGGGCCCTGGTCCACTGGAGGGAACGGACTGCATGGCACTCAACCGTGATTTCATCGGGCGGAGCTTCCCGCCCAGCGAGCCCTACGAGGTCAGCCGGGTGAAGATCCGCGAGTTCGCGGACGCGATCGGTGACCGCAACCCGCTCTACCGCGACCGCGAGGCGGCCAAGGCGGCCGGGTACCCCGACGTCATCGCGCCCCCCACCTTCCCGATCGTGGTCTCCCTCGGCAACCCCGGGCTCGCCGACCCCGACCTCGGCCTCAACTACGCGATGGTCGTGCACGGCGAGCAGCGCTTCGCGTACACGCGCCCCCTGCGCGCCGGGGACGTCATCACCTGCACCTCGACGATCACCGAGATCAGGTCGATCGGCAACAACGAGAAGATGGTGGTGGAGACCGAGATCGCCACCGTCGAGGGCGAGCCGGTCTGCACGTCCTACAACACGATCGTGGAGCGGGGTGCCTGATGACCGCCAAGGTGAACTACGCCGACGTCGAGGTCGGCACCGAGATCCCCAAGCAGACCTACGCCGTCGACCGCGCCGACCTCGTCATGTACGCGGGCGCGTCCGGCGACTTCAACCCGATCCACTGGCGCGAGGGCGTCGCCAAGGCCGTCGGCCTCCCGGACGTGATCGCCCACGGCATGTTCACGATGGCGCAGGGCGGCCGGTTCGTCACCGACTGGGCCGGCGACCCGGGCGCCGTCGTGGACTACGGGGTACGGTTCTCCTCTCCGGTCGTGGTCCCCGACGAGGGCGGCGCGACGCTGGAGATCAGCGGCAAGGTGGAGGAGAAGCTCGACGACAACAAGGTCGTCGTGGCGCTCACGGCCAGGTCCAACGACCAGAAGGTCCTCACGCGCGCCAAGGCGGTCGTCAGGCTCGCCTGAGCGCGGCGCACACCGGCCGGGAACGCCCCGGCCGGTGCGCACGTCACCGGACGAGGACGGGGCGGGCCGGCCCGGCGGCGCGGGGCAGGGCAGGAGGGGGAGACGACGTGGCGGTGTTCGCCGAAGACGTGAACCTGGCCGGATACACCACGCTGCGGCTGGGCGGCCCCGCGCGGCGCTTCGTCGAGGCGACGACCGAGGCGGAGCTCGTCGCCGCCGTCCGCAAGGCCGACGACGAGGGCGAGCCGGTCCTCGTGCTCGGCGGCGGCAGCAACCTCGTGGTGTCCGACGACGGGTTCCCCGGCACCGTCGTGCACGCCGGGACGCGCGGCACCGAGCGCGTCGCCGCCGAGGGCGGCAGGGTGCTCCTGCGCGTCCAGGCGGGCGAGGACTGGGACCCCTTCGTCGCCCGGTGCGTCGCCGACGGGCTCGCCGGCGTCGAGTGCCTGTCCGGCATCCCCGGCCGCGTCGGCGCCACGCCGATCCAGAACGTCGGCGCCTACGGGCAGGACGTCAGCGAGACGATCGTGGAGGTCCGTGCCTACGACCGCCGGGCCCGCGCCTGCGTCACCCTCGACCGCGGCGCCTGCCGGTTCACCTACCGGCACAGCGCCTTCAAGGGCAACGACCGGTATGTCGTCCTGGACGTGACGTACGCCCTGGACGAGGGCGAGGAGTCGCAGCCGATCGCCTACGCCGAACTCGCGCGCAGGCTGGACGTCCGGCCGGGTGACCGCGTCGCTCTGAAGGAGGCCCGTGACGCCGTCCTCGAACTGCGGCGCGGCAAGGGCATGGTCCTGGACGCGACCGACCCCGACACCCGCAGCGCCGGATCCTTCTTCACCAACCCGATCCTCGGCCCGGAGCAGCTCGCCGAACTCGAACGCCGCGTCGCCGAGCGGCTCGGGCCGGACGCGGCGTTCCCGCGCTACCCGGAGGCCGGCGGCCGGGTGAAGACGTCCGCCGCCTGGCTCATCGACCGCGCCGGGTTCACCAAGGGCCACGCGCGCGGGCCGGCCCGCATCTCCACCAAGCACACCCTCGCCCTCACCAACCCGGGCGGCGCCACCGCCGCCGACCTGCTCGCGCTGGCCCGCGAGGTACGCGACGGCGTCCGGGACGCGTTCGGCGTCGAGCTCGTCAACGAGCCCGTCATGATCGGCGCGACCCTCTGACGCGAGCCCGCCAGGGGCTCCTTGGTAGGGTGGGCGGCGTCGAGGGGGAGTAGTCCCAATCGCGTGGTCGACATACTGGCGCCGCCGACGGCGCCCGGTCACGCGGGCCCGGTTGACCATCGCGGCGGACGAGACCTTCGGCCCGGCAGTCATGCCGGGCCGAGGTCGTGCGCGCGAGCCCCCGCCCTTCGCCCGGCAGCACGAGCGAAAGGGATCAGGTGACCGCCTTCCTCATCAGCCTGGCCGTGATCTTCGTGGCCGAGCTGGGCGACAAGAGCCAGCTCATGGCCATGACGTTCGCCACCCGCTTCCGCGCCCTCCCGGTGCTGATCGGCATCACGGCCGCGACCGCGATCGTCCACCTGGCCAGCGTCGCCCTCGGCGCGGCCCTCGGCGCAGCGCTCCCCACCGGCCCGATCTCGATCATCGCTGGCGTCGCGTTCCTCGGCTTCGCGCTGTGGACGCTGCGCGGCGACGAGCTGGACGACGACGAGCGCGACAAGGCGCGCCTCGCCACCGGGTCGGCGATCCTCGCCGTCGGCGGGGCGTTCTTCCTCGCCGAGCTGGGCGACAAGACGATGCTCGCGACCGTCACCCTCGCCGCCGACCACGGCGGCCTCGCCGGGCTGGCCGGCGTGTGGCTCGGCTCGACGGTCGGGATGGTCGCCGCCGACGCGCTCGCCATCGTCGTCGGCCAGATGCTCGGCCGCAAGCTGCCCGAGCGGGTCATCAGGTACGGCGCCGCGGCCGGGTTCGCCGTCTTCGGCGTCCTGCTGCTGATCGAGGGCATCACCGCGTGACCCGGCGGGAACACTCCTTCCAGGGCCCCTGAACCCGCGAGGCTCCACCGCGGCAGGGCCCGGACGGGAGTTACCACCGTGGCCCTACCCGCCTCCCTTCCCGCGCCGCGGCGGTCGCTCGGCACGCGGCTCCAGCTGAGCGACGAGGCCGCCGCCCGCATCCGCGAACTGATCATGGACGGCCGCGTCCGGCCCGGCGACCACCTGCGGCTGGAACGGCTGGCCCTGGAGTTCGGCATCAGCGTCACACCCGTCAGGGAGGCGCTGAAGTCGCTGCGCAGCGAGGGCTTCGTCGTCCTGGAGCCGCGGCGCGGGTTCGTCGTCGCGCCGCTGTCGGAGCGCGACGTCCAGGACCTGTTCTGGGTGCAGGCGGGCATCGCCGCCGAGCTGACCGTGCGCGCCGCGGCGAGGATCGGCCCCGCCGTCCTGGAGCGGCTGGACGGCCTCCAGCACGCGCTGGCACGCGACAAGGCCGCGCGCCGCCCCGACCTCATGCAGGAGCGCAACCACCTCTTCCACCGGGAGATCAACCTGGCCGCCGACTCGCCGAAGCTCGCCTGGTCGCTCGGCACGGCCGCCCGGTACGTGCCGCGCGGCCTGTACGGCCGGCTCGCCGACTGGCCGGACGTCGCCGTCCGCGACCACGACCGGATCCTGGCGGCGCTCCGGGACGGCGACGCCCGCGCGGCGGGCGAGGAGATGCGCGCCCACATCGTCCGGGCGGGAGAACTGCTGGTCCTCCACCTCAACCGCCAAGGACTGTGGCGCCCGGCCCCCTGACCAACGCCCCCAGGCCCCCACCCGCCTGTCCGGCAGCCACGGCACCCGGCCGTCTGGTCCCCGGGGCCGGGTGCGGGAGCGTCAGTGCGGGTGGTCGCCGAGCCAGGCGTCGACGCCTGCCAGCAGGCGGCGCCGGACGTCGTCCGGGGCCGCGGAGGCCCGGATCGACTGCCGGGCCAGCTCCGCCAGCTCGGCGTCGGTGAACGCGTGGTCGGTGCGGGCCAGCTCGTACTGGCGCGCCAGCCGCGAGCCGAACAGCAGCGGGTCGTCGGCGCCGAGCGCGATCGACGCGCCCGCCTCGAACAGCCGCCGCAGCGGGACGTCCGACGCCGTCGCCGCCACGCCGAGGCTCACGTTCGACGCCGGGCAGACCTCCAGCGTCACGCCGCGGTCCACGATGCGCTCCAGCAGCCGCGGGTCCTCGACGGCGCGGACCCCGTGCCCGATCCGGTCGGCCTCCAGCGTCTCCAGGCACTCGCGGACGCTCGCGGGGCCGAGCAGCTCCCCGCCGTGCGGGTCCGACAGCAGTCCGCCGCGTTTGGCGATCCGGAACGCGCCCTCGAAGTCGTAGGCGCGGCCCCGCCGCTCGTCGTTGGACAGGCCGAACCCGACGACGCCCTCGCCGGCGTAGCGCACGGCGAGGCGCGCGAGGGTCTTGGCGTCCAGCGGGTGCCGGGTCCGGTTCGCGGCGATCACCACGCCGATGCCGACGCCGGCCGCGCCCGACGCCTCGCGCGCGGCGTCCAGGACCAGCTCCACGGTCGGGGTCAGGCCGCCGAAGCGCCCCGCGTACCCGCTCGGGTCGACCTGGATCTCCAGCCAGCCCGATCCCTCCGCGGCCTCGTCCTCGGCCGTCTCGCGCAGCAGCCGGCGCAGATCGTCCGGCGTCTGCAGGACCGAGCGCGCGATGTCGTACAGGCGCTGGAACCGGAACCAGCCGCGCTCGTCGGTCGCGCGCAGCCGGGGCGGCCAGTCCTCGACGAGGGCGTCCGGCAGCTGGACGCCGTGCAGGCCGGCGAGCTCCACGAGCGTGGAGTGCCGCATCGACCCGGTGAAGTGAAGGTGCAGGTGTGCCTTGGGCAGCAGGGCCACGTCCGGACGGGCGGGACCGCGCGCGGGCGCGGGCTCCCGGGGGTCCGGCATGGGACGGTCCTCGGCCGGACGGGCTGAAACGGTACGGGCCTCCATGACCCAATGTTGCCGGATCATCGTCCCGCTCGAACGCCCGCCCCGGCAGTATCACCACACCGGACTACCTCGCATGACACGCGGCGGCCATCATGCGCCATGGGCATCCCCGAAAAAACTTTGGAATCCCGTGCAACCCCCCACCGGCACCGTGCGTATACGAGGGGCGCCAGAGAGAGACAGGCACCCCTGAGCAACACCCCCCGAGCAACACCCCGCGTTAGAAGGGATTCACGATGATCACGCTGAAGGCCGCCTTGATCGCAGCGTCCGCCGTCGGGACCGTGGCCGTGGGCGGCGGCGCGACGTGGGCCATGACCGGCTCCCACCACGAGGCCGGCCTCCAGTCGAACGGCGCCAAGGCCCCGGCCGTGGAGCGCAAGCTGCAGGACGCCGCCCCCAAGGGCCTCCCGACGTGCCTCCCGGCGAAGGTCCCCGCCAAGCCCGCGCTGCCGAAGGTCCCCGCCGACGGGGCGAAGAAGCAGGTCGAGCAGCACCTCAAGCAGAACCCGGTCACCAAGAACCTGCCGGAGGGCCAGCTGCCGAAGGCCGGCGTCCCCGGCCAGCCGGAGGCCGGCATCCCGAACACCGAGCTCCCCGGCGCGAAGGTCCCGGACGGCAAGAACCTGCCCGCCGTGCCCGCCGTGCCCGCCAAGCCCGGTGTGCCCGCCAAGCCCGGTGTGCCCGCCAAGCCCGGCGTCCCGGCGAACGTGCCCACCTGCGTGCCGTCCACCGGCGACCTGCCCGGCGGCGCCCCGGCGGCCAAGCCGAACGCGCAGGTGCCCGGCCAGCCCGCCAAGCCCGCCGTGCCCGCGCTGCCCAAGCTCGACTGCAGCTCGCTGAAGCCCGCCGTGAAGGTCGGCAGCACGGTCGAGAAGACCGTCATGACCGCCAAGGGCCTGCGCTACGTGTCGTCCGTCCCCGGCTCCGCCGACCTGCGCAAGGCGCAGATCTGCGCCGTCACGCAGAAGTGGACCGGCAAGTCCGGCCAGTGGCTCACCGTCGAGACGATCAAGACGCGCGCCGGCATGACGCAGGAGCAGCTGCGCCAGGCGCTCGCCCTGCCCCAGGGCGGCACCCCGCTGACCATCGCCGGCCTGGCCGCGTGGCAGAGCCCGAACGGCGGCGGCGTGCTGCTGTTCGACCCGAACGGCTACACGCTGTTCGTCAACGGCAGCCCCGCCCTGGCCGGTGGGACGAAGGACGTGGCCGCCGCCCTGCGCCACGCCGGCTGACACCCGGTAACGGACCAGGGCGACACCAGTAACACCAGCAACACAACAAAGACGTGGGCGGGCGGCCTTGGCGCGGAGGCCGCCCGCTCCCGACAACACAAAACTGCCGGAACCGCTCTAGCCGGGACGGAGCACTGTGGGGCGTCGAGACGACGAGTCGTTCGTGGAGTTCGTGGCGGCACGCGGCGATGCCCTGCTGCGCACCGCGGCACTGATGTGCGGGGCCCGGCAGGACGCCGAGGACATCCTGCAGACCGCGCTGGAGAAGGCCTACCGCCACTGGGGGCGGTTGGAGACGGACAGCGACCCCGAGCCCTACGTCCGCCGGATCCTGGTCAACCTGGTGATCAGCCGGGCCCGCCGCTGGAAGGTGCTCCGGGAGATCCACATGGCGAGGCTCCCGGAGACGCCGGCCGACTCGCCGAACCATTCCGTCGAGCTGAGAGGAACCCTCATGGATGAGCTGCGCAAGCTCGGCCCGCGCCAGCGCGCGGTGCTGGTCCTGCGCTTCTGGGAGGACCTTTCGGAAGCGGAGACGGCCCAGGCTCTCGGCTGTTCGGTCGGAACGGTGAAGAGCCAGGCGTCCCGGGGGCTCGCCAGGCTCCGGGAACGCCTCGACACGAACCTGGCCCCATTGGGGAGATGAGCGATGGACCTGGAGAGTGAACTGCGGAAGGCCATGGCCGAGCAGGTGGCCGGGGCGACCGCGTCACAGTCGCTCGTCACCGACGTCAAGCGGCGCCACCGCCGTCGCAAGGCCCGCCTCCACGCGGCCGCCGGCGTCGCGGCGGCCTCGGTCGCGGCCCTGGCCCTCGTACCCACCTATCAGTCGCTCCGGGCGACACCGGTCGGAGACACCGAGACGACCCGTCCCAGCAACACCGTCTCGGCCCTCCGGGTGCCGGAGGGACCTCCCGCCTCGGGCCTCCCCGAGTCCCCGTCTCCGAAGGGGAGGTCCGAGGCGGGAGCCTCGCAGGAGCCGGAGCCGCGCGGCTCGTCCGCCCCGGGGCAGACCCCGGCCGCGCCGGGCGCGGGCGGCATCGTGAACGCGCTGCCGAAGTGGATCACGTACCTGCCGGACGGCCTGGCCGCCGCCGGCCCGTGCGCGGTCTCCGACGACGGCGGCGCCGACCGCAGGACGACGACGTGCACGTGGCGCGGCACCGGCGGCTGGGTGGAGATCGCCCTGGTGAAGGGCGGCGGGCTGACCGGCCCGCAGGACCTGATGCACGTGCCCGGCATCCCCGGCCGCACCTCCGTCCACGGGATGCCCGCGCTGACCGGCGACCGCGCCGACGCCGCGCGGCAGATCTCCTGGCTCGCGCGCCACGGCGTCGGCGTCACCGTGACCGCCTCCGGCGCGGCCAAGGAGCGGCTCATGCGCATCGCGGAGGGCGTGCGCCCCTGAACCCCGTTCCGGCGGGACGTCCCACGGCGGAGAGGGGCCGCGCGCGGGACGTCCCGCCGGACTTCCCGGGACGGGAACCGGCGGAACCCGTCCCATACGAAACCGGCCCCGGGAGTTGTGCGCCCGGGGCCGGTTTCGTGTTCGTCACGCCGCTTCCGGCGCGCCGCCCCGTGCGGGCGGCGCGCCGGCGGAGGTCAGCTCGCCTCGGACAGCAGCTTCGCGACGCGCGAGACGCCCTCGGTGAGGTCGTCGTCGCCCAGCGCGTAGGAGAGGCGGAAGTAGCCGGGCGTGCCGAACGCCTCGCCCGGCACCAGCGCGACCTCGACCTCCTCCAGGATCAGCGAGGCCAGCTCCACCGACGTCTGAGGGCGCCTGCCGCGCAGCTGCTTGCCGAGCAGCGCCTTGACCGACGGGTAGGCGTAGAACGCGCCCTCCGGCTCGGGGCACACCACGCCCGGGATCTCGTTCAGCATCCGCACCATCGTCTGCCGGCGCCGGTCGAACGCCACGCGCATCTCCGCGACCGCCGACAGGTCGCCGGTCACCGCGGCGAGCGCGGCGGCCTGGGACACGTTCGCCACGTTGGACGTCGCGTGCGACTGCAGGTTCTGCGCGGCCTTCACCACGTCCGCCGGGCCGATCAGCCAGCCGACCCGCCAGCCGGTCATCGCGTAGGTCTTGGCCACGCCGTTCAGGACGAGCGTCCGGTCGGCCAGCTCCGGCACCACCACCGGCATCGAGTGGAACTCGGCGGACCCGTACACGAGGTGCTCGTAGATCTCGTCGGTGACGACCCAGAGCCCGTGCCCGTCGGCCCAGCGCCCGATCGCCTCGATCTCGTCGCGGCCGTAGACCGCCCCCGTCGGGTTGGACGGCGACACGAACAGCAGCACCTTCGTCCGGTCGGTGCGGGCCGCCTCCAGCTGCTCGACGCTCACCTTGTAGCCGGTGGTCTCGTCGGCGACGACCTCCACGGGCACCCCGCCCGCCAGCTTGATCGACTCGGGGTAGGTCGTCCAGTACGGCGTCGGGACGATCACTTCGTCGCCCGGGTCGAGCAGCGCCGCGAACGCCTCGTACACCGCCTGCTTGCCGCCGTTGGTCACCAGCACCTGCGACGCCTCGACCCGGTGGCCGGAGTCGCGCTCGGTCTTCTCGGCGATCGCGGCGCGCAGCTCGGGCAGCCCGCCCGCGGGCGTGTACTTGTGGAAGCGCGGTACCCGGCACGCGGTCACCGCGGCCTCGACGATGTAGTCGGGCGTCGGGAAGTCGGGCTCGCCCGCGCCGAAGCCGATGACCGGGCGGCCCGCCGCCTTCAGCGCCTTGGCCTTGGCGTCGACGGCCAGCGTGGCGGACTCGGATATCGCGGCGATGCGCTTGGAGATGCGAGGACGGTCGATGCTCATGCCCCTATCGTTACAGACGGGGCCCCGGGACCCGCAGCCATATATCCGGGCCGGTCGGACGGGTCGCCGCCGGGGCGTCCCGGGGGTCCGCCGGTATCCGGTTCGACGCGGGCCCCTCCGGCACGTAGACTCCTCCACCAAGTGACGTGTCGCCGGTATACGATCCTGTCCGCACGCGGGCATCATCAGGCCGTAAGCTGGGACTCGGCACCGCCCGATCCTGTGGTCGGGTTTCTCCTTAGCCGGAGAATGAAGGGCAGTGGCTCAATTGGTAGAGCTCCGGTCTCCAAAACCGGCGGTTGGGGGTTCGAGTCCCTCCTGCCCTGCGAGGTGCGGTGCGCGCACCCGTGCCGGCCGCGCCATGGCGTCGCCGTGGCACTCCGCGGCACGGGACCGCGCGGCAACCACAGGGTGGTTGAATCACGACCTATGAGGTGAACGGCGGCAAATGGCGACTGAGACTCGCGACGAGCCCGAGGCCAAGGACGAGGGCAAGGGCAAGAAGAAGGCCCCTTCCAAGAGGACCTCGCCCGCGCTGTTCGTGCGCCAGATCATCGCCGAGCTGCGCAAGGTCATCTGGCCGACGCGGCGGGAGCTGATCACCTACACGACCGTCTCGCTCGTGTTCGTGCTGGTCATGGTCGCGATCGTCTCCGGCGTCGACTACGGGCTGCAGAAGGGCATCTACGAGCTCTTCGGCTGACGCCGCCCGGCCAGGGCCGGACGCCGGGCCCCGCCGTACCTTCGCAAGTCCATCACCGCAGACCGAGAGAAGAGTTGACCGTGTCCGAGCCCTCACAGCCCTACGACGAGGCCGTTGAAGAGGCCCAGTCCGCTGCGGCTGCTGCGGCCGACCAGGCGGCCGAGCCCGCCGACGAGACGGCCGAGGAGGTCGTCTCCGCCGGCGACGCCGAGCCCGCGGACACGAAGCTCGAAGGCGAGGGCCCCGCGCCGGACGCGGCCGAGGGCGCCGCCGAGCTCGCCGAGTCCGTCGAGGGCGAGGCCGCCGGGGAAGAGGCCGGCGACGAGGAGGAGGCCGCGGCCGAGCCGCCGGCCGACCCGTACGCCGACTTCAAGATGCAGCTGCGCCTCCAGCCGGGCGACTGGTACGTCGTGCACTCCTACGCGGGCTACGAGAACCGGGTCAAGACCAACATCGAGACCCGTACGCAGACCCTCAACATGGAGGACTACATCTTCCAGATCGAGGTCCCGCAGCACGAGGTGACCGAGATCAAGGGCGGCAAGCGCCAGAAGGTCAACGAGAAGGTCCTGCCGGGCTACATCCTCGTCCGCATGGAGCTCACCGACGAGTCGTGGGCCGCGGTCCGCAACACCCCCGGCGTCACCGGGTTCGTCGGCCTGCTGAACAAGCCGTCCCCGCTCAGCCTGGACGAGGTCGCCAACCTGCTGGCCCCCGAGCCGGAGGAGGGCGTCGCCAAGGCCGCCAAGGAGCAGGCCAAGGCCCCCGCCACCGTCGACTACGAGGTCGGCGAGTCGGTCACCGTCATGGACGGCCCGTTCGCCACCCTCCCCGCGACCGTCAACGAGATCAACGCCGAGCAGCAGAAGCTCAAGGTCCTGGTCTCCATCTTCGGCCGCGAGACGCCGGTCGAGCTCTCCTTCAACCAGGTCTCCAAGATCTGACCGATTCCGGGACGCGTCCGGGCCGCCGCGGCCAGGCCGTATCCTGGACGGGCCGTCCCCGCCCAGGCGGGGGCGGGTTCGGGTTTCCGGCCTCCGATCCTCGGAGGCGGGCGCCCGGCGGCCCCGCTCGCGCGGGGATGACCCCAAGATCGCTGCGCTCGTGAAGGTGCAGCTTTGCTCCCCGCGCACGCGGGGATGCGGGGTCTGCCAAGGTCCCAACGCGGCGGTCTAGTTCCGCCCGCCGTGTTGCCCGATGTCCGGGAGTCGGGACCACCGTGAAACGGAACACGAGGGAGAGGCATGCCTCCCAAGAAGAAGAAAATCGCCGCTTTGGTCAAGGTCCAGTTGCAGGCCGGCCAGGCCACGCCGGCGCCGCCCGTCGGTACCGCGCTCGGTCCGCACGGCGTCAACATCATGGACTTCTGCAAGCAGTACAACGCTGCCACGGAGTCCCAGCGCGGCAACGTCATCCCCGTAGAGATCACCATCTACGAGGACCGGTCGTTCAGCTTCGTCACCAAGACGCCGCCGGCCGCGCAGCTCATCCTGAAGGCCGCGGGCGTGGAGAAGGGCAGCGGCGAGCCGCACAAGACCAAGGTCGGCTCGGTCACCCGCGACCAGGTCCGTGAGATCGCCACGACCAAGATGCCCGACCTCAACGCCAAGGACCTGGACGCCGCCGAGAAGATCGTCGCCGGCACCGCGCGGTCGATGGGCATCGAGGTCAAGTAAGCCGTCCCAGTGGGAGGGCCAGGCGCTGGCCCCCACCACGAGTTCCGACTGGAGGAACGCACATGAAGCGCAGCAAGGGCTACCGCGCAGCGGCGGAGAAGATCGACCGGGAGCGGCTGTACAGCCCCGTCGAGGCCGTGAAGCTGGCGAAGGAGACCGCGGTCGTCAAGTTCGACGCGACCGTCGAGGTCGCCATGCGGCTGGGCGTCGACCCCCGCAAGGCCGACCAGATGGTCCGCGGCACGGTCAACCTGCCGCACGGCACCGGCAAGACCGCCCGCGTGCTCGTCTTCGCCGTCGGCACCAAGGCGCAGGAGGCCGAGGCGGCGGGCGCCGACCTGGTCGGCTCGGACGACCTGATCGAGCGGATCCAGGGCGGCTTCCTGGACTTCGACGCCGTGGTCGCGACGCCGGACCAGATGGGCAAGGTCGGCCGGCTCGGCCGGGTGCTCGGTCCGCGCGGCCTGATGCCGAACCCGAAGACCGGCACGGTCACCATGGACGTGTCCAAGGCCGTCACCGACATCAAGGGCGGCAAGATCGAGTTCCGGGTCGACCGGCACGCGAACCTGCACTTCATCATCGGCAAGGCGTCCTTCGACGAGCGCCAGCTGGTGGAGAACTACGCCGCCGCGGTCGACGAGATCCAGCGCCTCAAGCCGTCCGCGGCGAAGGGCCGGTACGTCAAGAAGGCGGTGCTGACCACGTCGATGGGCCCGAGCATCCCGGTGGACCCGAACGCGGTCCGCAACCTGACGGCCGAGCTCGAAGAGGCCTGACCGACCCCGGCATCGAACGCCGCAGAGCAGGGCGCCCCCGGTAACCCCGGGGGCGCCCTGCCCGCTTTTCCGCCCAGCCCGCTGCCCCCAGAGCCGCCCTCCCCACGAAGCGGCCCGCCGTCCACGAAGCCGCGCTCCCCACGCGGCCGTCCTCTCTGCGAGGTCGCGCTCTCCGCGAGGAGGCGCTCTCCACTAGGTCATCCCCCTCACGAGGTCGTCCTTGCCACGGGGCCGCCTTTACCGCTGGGCTGCCCACTCCGCCGGGCCGCCCTTTCCGGCAGGCCGCCCTTTCTGAGGGGGCGGCCCCCGGTCGCGGTCAGCGGGACGCGGTCAGGCCCGCCCGCCGGTTCGGCGCTAGATTCGGCGCCCGGGGCCTCGGCGAAGGGGATGTGATGGGCGGGACGCAGCGTCAAGACGTCCACCGGCTGTACGACGTGCTCGACGCGGCCGCGGACGACGCTCCCGAGGCTCCGGCCCTGTCGGTCGACGGCACGACGTGGACGTTCCGGGAGCTACGCGTCCGGACGGACGCGCTGAGCGCCTGCCTCTCCGCGCGGTGCTCGCCCGGGGCGCGGGTGGCGCTCCTCGCGCACAACCGGTTGGAGTACGTCGCGGCCTACTACGGGGTACCGCGCGACGGCAGGATCCTGGTGCCGCTCAACCAGAGGCTGCATCCGCGCGAATGGGCCGACCAGATCGTCCGCTGCGGCGCCGAGATCGTCATCGGTGAGCCGGAGCCGCTGGAGAGGCTGGCCCGCGAGGGCGGCCTCCCCGCCGACCATCCGCCGCTCGTCGACGTCGCCGACCTCCCCTGGGACGGCCCGGCCGTCTCGCGGGAGGGCGACCGCGATCCGGCCGAGGTCGCCTGGCTGATGTTCACCAGCGGCACGACCGGCCGGCCGAAGGGCGTGCGGCTCACCCACAGGAGCCTGCTCGCGGGCATGGCGGTCACGGCGTCGGGACGTCCCGTGCTGCCGGGCGACGTCTTCTGCACGCCGTTCCCCCTGTGCCATGTGGCGGGTTACCAGGTCGTCCTGCATCACCTGTTCCGGCGCCACGCCGTCGTGCTGCGCCGGTTCTCCCCGGCCGTCCTGGTGGACGCGGCGCGCCGGCACGGCGTCACGAACCTGTCGCTCGCCCCGACGATGCTGGAGGATCTGCTCGCGCACCTCGACGGGGACCCGCCGGCGCTGGAGGCGCTGCGGTCCACCGTCCGAGTGATCGCCTACGGTTCGGCGCCGATGCCGGTGCCGCTGCTGCGCCGAGCGGACGCGGTGCTCGGATGCGACCTGAACCAGGGCTACGGCATGACCGAGCTGTCCGGCAACGCGAGTTTCCTGTCCCCGGCGGACCACCGTGCCGCGGTCGAGGGGAGGCCGGGGCTGGCGGTGTCGGCGGGCCGTCCGGGCGACGGCGCGGAGATCGCCGTGATCGGCGAGGACGGGGCGCCGCTGCCGCCCGGTGCGCAGGGCGAGGTGGTCGTCCGGGGCGCGCAGGTGGCGGACGGGTACTGGGACGACCCCGAGGCGACCGCCGAGGCGTTCACGGGCGGCTGGTTCCGCACCGGCGACGCGGGCCGCGTCGACGAGGACGGCTACCTCTACCTCGCCGACCGGCTCAAGGACGTGATCATCACGGGCGGGGAGAACGTCTCGTCGCGCGAGGTCGAGGACGTGCTGCGCGCGGTCCCGGGCGTGGGCGAGGTCGCGGTGGTGGGGCTGCCCGATCCGCGGTGGGGCCAGTCGGTGTGCGCGGTGATCGTGCCGGACGGCGTCCCGCCCCGGAAGGACGAGCTGATCGCAGCCTGCCGAGCCCGCCTGGCCGGTTTCAAGACGCCCCGGCGCGTCGAGTTCGTCGAGGCCCTCCCACGCACCGGAACCGGCAAGATCCGCAAAGCCGCCCTCCGCACCCGACTCACGGACCGCCCGGAGTAGCCCATCAGCCCGGATCCGGCCGATTCGCTCCGCCCCAGCCGATCACGCTGAGCTGACCGCCGACCCGGACGGCCCGCCGCCCGGGGTCGGCGGTCAGCCCTGGGTCGGCCGATCGCCCCGAGCCTGCCGAGCGCGCTGAGTCGGCTGATCGGCCCGAATCGGCTGATCGGCCCGGGGCGCGCCGCGCGCTTCGAGCCTGCCGGGCGCCCCGTGGGGGCCGGTCGTTGGAGTCGGCTGAACGCCTCTAAGAGCCTTGAAGGGGTGGATACACGGCTTGGAGTCCAGAACCGGACAATTTGGTATGCGAATGTTTTGTTACCGCCGAGGAACCTGGTGTTGAATTGCCGCGTGAAGCGTCGCACCGACCGGGCCATCGCCATCTCCGCCGTGACCGCGGTGGCCGTCGTGCCCACGGCGATCCTGATGGTGGTGAAGATCGGGGGCGACTCCCCGAAGGACGCGGGGGCGCTGCCGCCGTCCGCCGCGATGGCCCAGCGTGACCCCGCCAACCCCAACGGCGCCGCGTCCGCCACGGTCACCCCGGGGACGCCCGGCGCGCCGGGGGCCGGCCCGGGCGCGAGCGCGCGTCCCGGCACGCGCGCTCCCGGGAACGGGGGCGCCGCGCACGGCCTGCCGACGGCGCCGCCCCAGCCCGGCCCCAGCCTGCACTCCTTCACCCGCAAGACGGACATGAAGGTGACGGTCGGGTCGGACGGCGACTACCAGCACGCCACCGAGACGGCCTCGTTCACACTGTGGCCGAAGTTCGCGATGAGCGCCACGGGCGTCACGCAGACGATGAAGGGCGGCGAGCTGTCCAAGGTCACCCAGAAGGTGATCGTCCAGGGGAGCACGCTCAAGGGGTACGACGGGCAGAAGTGGACGCGGTCCACGCTGACCCCGGCGCAGCTCGGCAGACTGCAGAACGAGTCCGACCCCCGGCAGTTCACCTTCATGATCGGGACGCTGCCCGGCATGACGGCGGGCGAGCCGGACGCCGCCGGGCTGACGCGCTTCACCGCGCAGGCGCTCATGGGCGGCGTGTACGCGCTGCTGCCGCAGGACGCGGCGACGGAGTTCCGCAGGTGGATACCGGACAGCACCGGATGCGGGCTCGATCTGGTGGCCGACAGCGACGCCCGTCCCACCACGATCAGTCTCGGCGCGCAGGCGCCGGGCGCCGGGTTCGCCGGGTCGATGACCTTCGGTTCCTACCGCTGACGCGGGTCCGCGCCGGCGGCTCACCCTGACGTCGGGCCGGGGGGAGGCTACGCCGTTGGTCGTACCGTGGGGGGACCCATTCGTACCACCGGGGGATGCCCCGCCGTTAGCGCCCGAAGAGACTGGGAACACCAGCAGGGCGACAAGGGAGGCTCAACCCTCATGAACCGACGATTCGTGGTGGCGGCCGGCGGCACCGCAATGGGTGCCACGCTCCTCCTGTCCGGATGCAACGGGGACGGGTCGGAGAACACCGGCAACATGAAGCTCAGCGCGAACCAGGCGCTGCTGAAGGCGTCCGAGAAGACTGGTAAGGCCGACACGTTCAAGGCCGACCTGACGGTGACGGGCACCGGCGACGAGAACGGAAAGGTCCACGCCAACGGGCAGTTCCGGCTGCGTCCGACGCTGGAGTTCAGCGCGAAGCTGGACGACTTCAGCCGGAACGGGCAGAGCATGCCGGGCGCCAAGGGCCAGGCCGTCTTCACCGGCAACGTGCTGTACGCGAAGGTCCCCCAGTTCGCGCAGTTCATCAGCGGCGGCAAGTCGTGGGTGAAGATCGACGTGAACCAGATGTCGCAGCGGACGGGCTTCGACGTCCGGGGCCTGGTCGACCAGGTGCAGAAGGTGGACCCGGCCGAGCAGACGAAGATGTTCACCGGTTCCAAGGACGCCCGCAGGGTCGGCACCGAGACGGTCGACGGCGTGAAGACGACGCACTACGCCGGGACGGTCACCGTCGAGGAGGCGCTGAACCGGCTGGACGCGCAGGCCCGCACGAAGGTCCAGCAGTGGCTGCCGAAGGACCGCGCCAACGGCAAGATCAACTTCGACCTGTGGACGGACGGCGACAACCTGCCGCGCAAGCTCGTCTCCAAGGCGACCGGCTCGAAGGGCGAGAACGGCTCGGTGACCGTCCTGTACAGCGACTACGGCAAGTCGTTCAAGGTGAACACCCCTCCGTCCGACCAGGTGGGGCAGCTGTCCGTCCAGGGGCTGCTCGGCGGCAACTGAGAACGATGAACCGCAGCGGGGTCATTTGCGTCTGATGTACCGTTCTGCCCCATCGCCCGGGCGCCAAGAAGACCAAGGAGACCCCCTGATGATCCGTCGTTTCGCGGCAGGCACGGCGCTGGCCACCGGCCTCGCCCTCTCGCTGACCGGCTGCCTCGGGGACGCCGGGAAGACGGTGGACGACGCAGGCAAGGGCCTGCGGCTGTCGGCCGCGCAGGTCCTCGGCAAGGCCGCCGAGAAGACCGGCCAGATCGACTCGTTCCAGGCCGACATGACGATGAAGTCGACCGGCTCGTCGACGGGCGACATGTCGATGAACGGCACGATGCAGTACCGCACGAAGCCCGACCTGGCCTACAGCATGAACTTCGGGCAGATGACGGTCGCGGGCAAGCAGACGGGCGGCATGGAGCAGCGGCTCGTCGGCCGGAACATGTACATGAAGATGCCGATGCTGTCCCAGCTCGGCGGCGGGACCAAGCCGTGGATCAAGATCTCGCTGGACGAGCTGGGCGCCAAGACCGGGATGAACATCGACGAGCTGCTCCAGCAGTCCCGGCAGCTGGACCCGGTGCAGAACACCAAGATGCTGACGGCGTCCAAGGACGCGCGCGAGGTCGGCAAGGAGACGGTCGACGGCGTCCAGACGACCCACTACACCGGCACGTACAAGATGGAGGACGCGGTCGCGAAGCTCTCCCCGGAGACGCGGGAGGCCTACCGCAAGAGCCTCGGCACGACCGGCCTCCAGGCCATGCACTTCGACCTGTGGGTGGACGGCCGGCAGCTGCCGCGCCAGATGACGATGAAGTCGACGCAGTCCACCGCGGGCGACATGGTCATGACGATGAAGTACCGCGACTACGGCAAGCCGGTGCAGGTCACCGAGCCGCCGGCGAGCGAGGTCACCGACTTCGGCCAGATCATGAGCCGCCTCGGCAACGGCGGCATGCCCGGCGCCTGACCCGCCCTGAGCGCGACCGAGGGACCGCGCCCCGCCGGGGCGCGGTCCCTCGCTCCGTCCGCTGACGAGCCCTGAGGCGACCTGACCGGACGAGCCGATGCGGCCTCGCTGATTTGGCCTCCTCGGTCAGGGCACGTATGCTGTCCGATGCCGAAGACCGCCGGTCGTCACCTCCCGCGAGGTGACCGAAGGACCCGACTCAGCTCGGGCGGCCTGCGTAGGTGAGACGAGAGCTTCCCGCATGGCCTCCGTGCCTTGCCTGGACGCCCCGTGCGCCTGCGCCGGGGCGTTTTTTGGTGGATCGGCGCCCCAGTCCGTTCGCGGACCGCGGCGCGGATCGGACCACCCAGGTAATCGGAAGGAGGGCTATGGCCAAGGCCCACAAGGACGCGGCGATCGCCGAGCTCAAGAACGAGTTCGAGAGCTCCAACGGCGCCGTGCTGACCGAGTACCGCGGGCTTTCCGTCGCGCAGGTCAAGGAGCTGCGCGACAACCTCGGCGAGACCGCGCGGTTCCGCGTGGTGAAGAACACGCTGACCAAGCGCGCCGCGAACGAGGCCGGTGTCGACGAGCAGTTCCGTGACCTGCTCGAAGGCCCGTCGGCCATCGCGTTCGTCCGCGGCGACGTGGTCGTGGCGGCCAAGGGCCTGCGCGACTTCGCCAAGGCGAACCCGATGCTGGTGATCAAGGGCGGCTTCATCGACGGTCAGTCGATGGACGCGGCCGAGATCACCAAGCTGGCGGACCTTGAGTCGCGCGAGGTGCTCCTCGCGAAGCTGGCCGGTGCGATGAAGGGCTCGATGGCGAACGCCGCCGCGCTGTTCAACGCTCTGCCGACGCAGGCCGCCCAGCTCGCCGAGGCGCTGCGCGCCAAGCGCGAGGCCGAGGGCGAGACCGCCGAGGCACCCGCCGCCGAGGCGTCCGCCGAGTAGGCAACCCGCGGTTCCGTACCACCCCAGAACACTAGCCATAGCGGAGGAATCATCATGGCGAAGCTCAGCACCGACGACCTGCTCGACGCCTTCAAGGAAATGACCCTTCTCGAGCTCTCCGACTTCGTGAAGCAGTTCGAAGAGGTCTTCGACGTCAAGGCCGCCGCCCCCGTCGCGGCCGTCGTCCCGGGCCAGGGCGGCGCGGTCGGCGGCGCCGAGGAGGCCCCGGCGCAGGACGAGTTCGACGTCATCCTCGAGGGTGCCGGCGACAAGAAGATCCAGGTCATCAAGGAGGTGCGCGCCCTGACGAGCCTCGGCCTCAAGGAGGCCAAGGACCTGGTCGACGGCGCGCCGAAGCCGCTGCTGGAGAAGGTCAACAAGGAGACGGCCGACAAGGCCAAGGAGGCCCTGGAGAAGGCCGGCGCCTCGGTCACCGTCAAGTAACGACGCTCCAGAGCTCCGGAGCCCGCGCGGCTCCACCGCTCTCCAGGAGGCGGTCACCCCGATCGGGGGTGACCGCCTCCTTCTGTTTGGCCGGTCCGCCGCCGGTGAGCGGTCTTGTCGTGGGGTGCGGAGTGGTGGTGCCGAGAAGGTCCGTTTTCTGTGCTGAGGTGACAAACACCTGCGGGAAAGCGTGTGCCCCGGCGGGTTGTGCGGTCTCCCGCCCCCGGCGTAGCGTCCCGTCAGGCGCTGCGGCCACACCCGGCCGCCCGCGTCTCCGCAGTGCGGCGGGCCGCACGGTCGCGGCCCTCCCCGGCACCCCCGGTCTTGAGGCTCCGGTTCTTGGACCACTAGTCTCATAGGCGTCGTAAGTAACGATTGTCTTACGACGTCGCATTTAGCCGCTGATCTGGGTGGGAACCCCTTCCATTTGGACGGAGGGCCGCTACGGTGGTGGCACCCGTCACAGCTACCGGACGGTAGTAATGCGGCGGACACGCGGTGTGACGACAGAACGCGGCGTGGAGACAGAACGCGATGTGACGACAGAAAGAGCCTGAGTGCTACTCGCTCATTGGTTCGGGATTCCCCCGGCCTGGACGAAAGGTGACGAGTGGGCGTCGAGATCAGAGTCGAGGGCCTGACGAAGTCCTTCGGCCGCCAGGTGATCTGGCAGGACGTGTCGCTGACCATTCCCGCAGGTGAGATCTCCGTTCTCCTGGGTCCGTCCGGTACCGGAAAGTCGGTCTTCCTGAAGTCCCTCGTGGGGCTGCTCAAGCCCGACCGCGGGCACATCTGGATCGGCGACCGGGACCTGCCGTACCTGCCCGAGTCGAAGCTCTACGAGACCCGCAAGCTGTTCGGCGTCCTGTTCCAGGACGGGGCCCTGTTCGGCTCCATGAACCTGTTCGACAACATCGCGTTCCCGCTCCGCGAGCACACCAGGAAGTCCGAGTCCGAGATCAAGCGCATCGTCATGGAGAAGATGGACCTGGTCGGTCTTCTCGGCGCCGAGCACAAATTGCCGGGCGAGATCTCCGGCGGGATGAAGAAGCGCGCGGGCCTGGCGCGCGCGCTCGTCCTGGACCCCGAGATCCTTCTGGTGGACGAGCCGGACTCCGGCCTCGACCCGGTCCGCACCGCGTTCCTCAACCAGGTGTTCATCGACCTCAACGCGCAGATCGGCGCGACGTTCCTGATCGTCACCCACGACATCAACACCGCCCGCACCCTCCCGGACAACATCGGCCTGCTGTACCAGCGGCACCTGGCGATGTTCGGGCCGCGGGAGATGCTGCTGTCCAGCGAGGAGCCGGTGGTCCGGCAGTTCCTCAACGCCAGCAAGATCGGCCCGATCGGCATGTCCGAGGAGAAGGACGAGTCCGAGTTGGAGGCCGAGGCGAAGATGGGCCACGACCCGGGCAAGCTGCCGCCGATCCCGCCGCAGCAGATGCCGAGCAACGGGCTGATCCGCTCCGGCATGCACGCGCCCGGCGCGTGGTGCGCGGCGCACGGCGTCACGCCGCCGCCCGGCTCGTTCGTCGACGACCTCGGCCGCAACTGGGTGGAGGAGTGGCCCCGGTACGTGGCGTCGATGACGCCCGTCGGCACTCCCGCGGGCGGCGCGCACGGGGCGCCCGGCGGCCTGCCGCCCGCCGGTCCGCCGCCCGGCGGTCCCGGCGGCCAGTTCCCCGGCAACCCGCCGCCCGGCCGACCGGGGGCGGGTGCGGGCTACTGATGTCCACTCCTGGTATCGGCGCGGACCAGCGAGGGGCAGGGAAGGGCAGGGGCTCTTCGGCGACGTTCCGCAAGATCGGGGACGGCGCGGCCAACGTCGCGATCAGGGAGCCGGGACGGTTCTTCGCCCTGTGCCTGGACACCGGCCGCGCGATGTTCCAGTGGCCGTTCCAGTGGCGCGAGTTCATCCAGCAGGCCTGGTTCATCGTCAGCGTCACCGTCGTCCCCACGATGCTGGTCGCCATCCCCTTCGGCGGCGTGCTGTCCCTCCAGGTCGGCGGGCTGATCCGGCAGCTCGGCGCGCAGTCCTACACCGGCGCGACCGCGGTGGTCGCGATCGTCCGGGAGGCCAGCCCGCTGGTCACCTCGCTGCTGGTCGCGGGCGCCGCCGGGTCGGCGATGTGCGCCGACATCGGCTCCCGGAAGATCCGCGAGGAGATCGACGCCATGGAGGTGCTGGGCATCAACCCCCTGCACCGCCTGGTGGTGCCGAGGATGCTCGCCTGCGCGTTCGTCGCGCTGTTCCTCAACGGGCTGGTCTCGGTGGTCGGCCTGCTGGGCGGCTACTTCTTCAACGTGATGCTGCAGGGCGGCACCCCCGGCGCCTACCTGGCCTCCTTCAACGCCATCGCGCAACTGCCCGACCTGCTGCAGGCCGAGTTCAAGGCCTTCGTCTTCGGCATCACCGCGGGCCTGGTCGCCGCGTACAAGGGGCTGAACGCCAAGGGCGGGCCGAAGGGCGTGGGCGACGCGGTCAACCAGACCGTCGTCATCACGTTCATGCTGCTCTTCCTGGAGAACTTCCTGATCTCCACGCTGTACTTCCAGTTCGTCCCGTCGAAGGGGATGTAGATGACCGCCCCTGGCAGGACGGGCAAGGCCGCCCGGCGGGTGGTGAGCGCGCCGCTCGACCGGCTGGACGACTTCGGCCACCAGATGTCGTTCTACGCCCGCGCGTTCGCGTGGGTGTTCCGGGTGCTGCGCCGGTACCGCACGGAGGTGCTGCGGCTGCTGGCCGAGGTGAGCCTCGGCACCGGCGGCCTCGCGGTGATCGGCGGCTCGGTGGTGATCGTCGGATTCATGACGTTCTTCACCGGCAGCCAGGTCGGCCTGCAGGGCTACGAGTCGCTGAACCAGATCGGCACGGCCGCGTTCACCGGGTTCGTCGCGTCCTACTTCAACACCCGCGAGATCGCGCCGCTGGTGTCGGCGCTCGCGCTGTCGGCGACGGTCGGCTGCGGGTTCACCGCCCAGCTCGGCGCGATGCGGATCTCCGACGAGATCGACGCGCTGGAGGTCATGGCCGTCCCGTCGATGCCGTTCCTCGTCACCACCCGGATGCTCGCCGGGATGATCGCGGTCATCCCGCTGTACATCGTGGGCCTGCTCGCCTCCTACGGCGCGACCCGGGTGATCGTGACGATGTTCTACGGCCAGTCGACCGGCACCTACGACCACTATTTCCATCTGTTCCTACCGCCGTACGACATCTTGTGGTCGTTCGGAAAGGTCATCGTCTTCGCGGTGCTGGTGATGCTGATCCACTGCTACTACGGCTACCACGCCTCCGGCGGCCCGGCGGGCGTCGGCGTGGCGGTGGGCCGCGCGGTGCGCACCAGCATCGTGGTGATCAACGTGGTCGACCTGATGCTCGGCATGGCGATCTGGGGCACCACCACCAGCGTCCGGATCGCGGGGTGACCGGCATGAGCGGAGCGATGCGGGGGGTGCAGGGGGTCGTCCCCCCACGGGAGGTGGCGAAGCCATGAGCGAGCGGCTGCGCTTCCGGGTGCTCGGCATCTCGATGATCATCGTGATCGTCCTGCTGCTGGCGCTGACCGTGGCGCTGTACAACAAGGCGTTCACGCCGACGCTCGACGTGAAGGTGCGGAGCGAGCGGGCGGGGCTGCAACTGCTGCCGCACTCGGACGTGAAGGTCCGCGGCCTCATCGTCGGGGAGGTGCGCAGCACCGACGCCGACGTGCGCGGGGCGACGCTCCACCTGGCGCTGGACCCGGGCAAGGCGAAGCTGATCCCGCGGAACGTCCAGGCGCGGCTGCTGCCGAAGACGCTGTTCGGCGAGAAGTACGTGGACCTGGCGATCCCGGCGCAGGCGGGCCCCGCCGGGCTGCGCTCGGGCCAGGTGATCCAGCAGGACCGCTCCCAGGCGGCCGTCGAGATCGACAAGGTGCTGAACGACCTGCTCCCGCTGCTCCAGGCGGTGAAGCCGGCGGAGCTGAACGCGACGCTCAACGCCCTCGCGACGGCGCTGCAGGGCCGCGGCGACCAGATCGGCCGGAACCTGGAGGAGGCCGACGAGCTGCTGCGGAAGGTCAACCCGCAGCTCGGCACCCTGGTGCACGACCTGAACGCCCTGGCGGACGTCTCCGACCTCTACAGCGCCGCCGCCCCCGACCTGCTGCAGACGCTCCGCAACCTCAACGTCACCAGCCGGACGATCACCGACAGGAAGGCCACGATCGAGCAGCTGATCCCGGCGACGACCGCGCTGGCCCAGGACGGCGACGTGTTCATGCGGCAGAACGCCCCGAAGATCATCGGCTTCAACATCGCGAACCGGGACGGGCTGGACCTGATCGCCCGCTACTCGCCGTCGCTGCCGTGCGTGTTCGCCGGGCTGATGAAGCTCAAGCCGGAGTCGCAGCGGGTGGCCGGCGGCAACGGGTCCAAGACCTTCAACCTGACGGTCGAGATCGTCAAGCCCGTGCCGGGCTACAAGCACCCGCTGGACAAGCCGGAGGCCAAGGACCAGCGGAACCCGCGCTGCTACGGCCTGCCGAACCCGAAGGTCCCGTCCCCGACCTACCTCGCGCTGGACGGCACGCAGGACGACCTGTGGTGGAGGAACCCCGACGACCCGAACGCCGGCGGCAGCCGCGGCCGGGCCCTGTCGAACGTCTTCGTGGACCCGGGCTCGATGAGCGAGAAGGACAAGATCAAGAACGTGCTCGGCCCGGTGACGCGGACCCGCGCGGACCAGCTGTCCGACGTCGCGGCGCTGATGTTCGGGCCGCTGCTGGGCGACGGATCGGTGGTGACGGTCAAGTGAGGACGACCAGCGCGGCGATCAAGCTGGGGATCTTCGTGGTCGTCACCTCGCTGGCCACCGGCGTGCTGGCGATGACGATCTCCAACATGCGGTTCCGGGAGACGAGCACCTACAAGGCGATCTTCACGGACGTGACGGGCCTGCTCGACAACGACGACGTGCGCGTCGCCGGCGTCCGGGTCGGCCAGATCGAGCACATCGAGCTGTACCGGGGCGACAAGGCCGAGGTGACGTTCAGCCTCCAGAAGGAGAGCGTCTTCAAGGCGGGGCTGCCCACGTCCACGCAGGCGCAGATCCGGTACCGCAACCTGATGGGCCAGCGGTACCTGGCGCTGACGGACGGCGCCGGGGAGGCCAACGACTACCTCAGGCCCGGCGGGACGATCCCGGTCGCGCAGACCACGCCCGCGCTCGACCTGACGACCCTGTTCAACGGGTTCCGGCCGCTGTTCCGCGCGCTGGAGCCCAAGGACGTCAACACGCTCGCCATGCAGATCATCCAGGTCCTCCAGGGCGAGGGCGGGACGATCAACAGCCTGCTCGCGCACGTGGCGTCGCTGACCAACACGCTCGCCGACCGGGACAAGGTCATCGGCCAGGTGATCGACAACCTGAACACCGTGCTCGGCACCATCGACGAGCGGCACACCGAGGTCAACCAGCTGATCACGGACCTGCGCGGGTTCGTCGGCGGCGTCTCGGGGGACCGCAGGGCGATCTTCGACTCGGTCGCGGCGATCAACGATCTGACCGGCACCACGCAGGACCTGCTCGCCGACGCGCGCCCGGACATCCGCGACGACATCGCCGGGCTGCGCAAGCTCACCGCCACGTTCGACGCCAACGGCAAGGAGCTCGACGCGGGCCTGAAGCGGACGCCGAAGAGGCTGGAGGGGCTGGTGAACATCTCCTCCTACGGCTCCTGGTTCAACATGTACATCTGCGGCCTCGACGCGCGGGTGCGGCTGCCGGGCGGACCGGTCTACCAGACGCCGGCGATCGTGAACGAGAACGCGAGGTGCAAGTAGATGAGGATCCCGTTCCGGGAACGCAACCCGGTCCCCATCGGGCTCTCCGCGTTCGCGATCATCATCGTGCTGGTGGTGCTGGCGATGAACCTGGAGAACATCCCGGTCATCTCCGGCGGCAAGACCCACACCGCCTCGTTCCGGGAGGCGGCCGGGCTGCGGTCCGGCGAGGAGGTCCGCATCGCGGGCGTCAAGGTCGGCAAGGTCACCGGGCTGGAGCTGGACGGCGACCACGTCAAGGTCACCTTCCGGGTCGACGACGGCGTGCGGCTCGGCGACCGCACCGAGGCCGACATCAAGATCAAGACGGTGCTCGGCGCGCACTACCTCGCGCTCACCCCCCGCGGGCGCGGCCGGCTCGGCCGCAACGTCCCGATCGAGCGGACCCACACCCCGTTCGAGGTCGTCCCCGCGATCAGCGAGCTGAGCCAGCGCGTCGGCGCGATCGACGTGCAGCAGGTCGCCAAGTCGTTCGACGTCCTGTCGGACACCTTCAAGAACTCCCCGGAGGAGGTCAGGGCGTCCCTTCAGGGGCTGCGCCGGCTGTCCAACACGGTCGCGTCCCGCGACGACGAGCTGCACGAGCTGGCCGGCAAGGCCAAGGACGTCTCCAAGCTGCTCGCCGACCGCAACCAGGACTTCGCCAAGCTCCTCCAGGACGGCGACAAGGTGCTCCAGGCGGTGCAGGCCAGGCGCGAGGTCATCCACCAGCTTCTGATCAACACCGTGACCCTGTCGCAGCAGGTGAACGCGCTGATCAGCGAGAACGACAAGCAGCTGCGCCCGATGCTGGACAACCTGGCCGAGGTCAACCGGATCCTGCTGAGGAACCAGGACAACCTGGACCGGATCCTCCAGTTGTTCGCGCCGTTCGCCCGGCAGTTCTCCGACGTGACGGGCACCGGCCGCTGGTTCGACTCGTGGATCCAGAACCTGCTCCCGATCCCCGCCTCGATCCAGAACCCCCCGTCCGGCGGCGGCGGCGCGACGACGAACAAGCAGGGCGCCCGTCCGGGCGGCGGGTCGCCCGGCACCGGCAAGACCGGCAACGGCGACAACCCTTTGCCCTTCCTCCCGTGAGCAGGCAGGTCACCAGTGCGTAACTCCACGAGCATCCTCCGCCTGGGCGGCGCGATCCTCGCCGTCGCGGTGCTGGCCGCCGTGCTCCTGCTGGTCCTCCAGGAGCCGAAGCAGCGCCACATGACGGCGTACTTCAGCAAGGCGGTCGGCCTGTACAAGGGCGCGGACGTCCGCATCCTCGGCATCCCCGTCGGCGAGGTCACCAGCGTCGAGCCCGTCGGCGACGCGGTGAAGGTCGAGCTGCGGTACGAGGCCAAGTACAAGGTCCCCGCGGGCGCGCAGGCCGTGATCGTCAACCAGACCCTCGTCGCCGACCGCTACGTCCAGATCACCCCCGTCTACAAGGGCGGCGCCGTCCTGGCCGACGGGGCGACGCTCGGCACCAACCGCACGGCGGTGCCGGTCGAGGTCGACGAGGTCGGCGGGAACCTCAACGAGCTGTCCAGGGCGCTCGGCCCGCAGGGCGCGAACGCGCCCGGCGCGAACGGCGAGCCGGGCTCGCTGTCGCGGCTGCTCCAGGTGGGCGCGGCGAACCTGGACGGGCAGGGCGAGGACATCCGGCAGACGATCGCCGACGCGTCCAAGGCGCTCAGCACGCTGAGCACCGACCGCGGCGACGTGGCCGCGACGATCAGGAACCTGCGGATCATCACCGACGCGATGAAGGCCAACGACCAGCAGATCAAGTCGTTCTCCGGGCACCTCAACGGCGTCTCCGGGCAGCTCGCGGGGGAGAAGGAGGAGCTGAGCGCGGCGCTCAACACCCTGGCCCCGACGCTGAAGAACGTGCAGCGGTTCGTCAAGGGCAACCGCACCGAGCTGGCCGCCAACGTCCGGCAGCTCGCGCAGATCACCGGCGTGCTGGTGAAGGAGAAGGGCGCGCTCACCGAGATCCTCACCACCGGCCCGCTCGCCGTCAACAACCTGGCCCGCGCCTACGACCCGATCAGCGGCACGATCCACACCCGCGACAACTTCCGCCAGTTCCACAACCTGGCCGACTGGATCTGCTCGCTGGCCTACTCGGTGGGAACGCCCGCCAAGGAGTGCCTCGACTTCGTCACGCCCTACAACGGGATCGGCAAGGCGCTGACCGGGTTCAGCCTCGACCTGTCCTGGATCACCGCGCTGACCACGCACTACGACCCGGTTCCCGTCCCGCCGGACGCCTACGGTCCGCAGGGCAGGCCCAGCAAGTCCGGCAAGACGAGCACCACGAACAAGCCAACGGACATCACGGCGCTGCTGCCTGGAGGTGGCCGATGAGCACGCGGTCGATCAGGAGGGCGCCGGTCGGCCGGGCGCCGGTCGGCAGGGCGCGGCTGCTCGGCGCCGCCGCGCTCGCGGGCGTGACGGCCCTGTCGGGCTGCTCGTTCAACGGCGTGGAGTCGCTGCCGCTGCCCGGCGGGCCCGACCTCGGCTCGCACCCGCGCACCGTGAAGATCGAGTTCGCGAACGTGCTGGACCTCGTCCCGCAGTCGGCGGTCAAGGTCAACGACGTGTCGGTGGGCAAGGTCGAGAAGATCGAGCTGGCGGGCGGCCAGGGCGGACAGGCGGGGCAGGGCGGCTGGCACGCCGTCGTCACGGTCAAGTTCCGCGGCGACGTCAGGCTCCCCGACAACGCCATCGCCACCGTCAGCCAGACCAGCCTGCTCGGCGAGAAGTTCGTCCAGCTCGAACCGCCGAAGAACGAGGCGCCGGTCGGCGAGCTCTCCGACGACGACCTGATCCCGCTGAACCGCACGTCCCGCGGCACCGAGATCGAGGAGGTGCTGTCGGCGATGTCGCTGCTGCTGAACGGCGGCGGCCTGGAGCAGGTCTCCACGATCAGCCACGAGCTGCAGGCCGCGATGGGCGGCCGGGAGTCCACGATCAAGTCGGTGCTGCAGCGGGTGAACACCTTCGCCGGGACGCTGGACCAGAACCGCGCCGCGATCACCCGGGCGCTGGACAGCATCGACCGGCTGACCGGCAAGCTGTCCGACGAGCGCAAGACGATCCAGGACACCATCGACAAGACCGGCCCCGCGATCGCCGTCCTCAACCGGAACCGCGCCGACCTCACCAAGATGCTGGTCGCGCTGAACAAGCTCAGCCGCACCACCACCTACGTGATCAACAACTCCAAGGCCGACATGCTGGCCAACCTGCGGGACCTCGACACGATCCTGCGCAACCTCAACAAGGCCGGCTCCGACCTGCCGAAGTCGCTGGAAACGCTGATCACCTTCCCGTTCCCCGCCACGTTCGAGAACGTCATCGCGGGCGACTACGGCAACGTGCGGCTCACCGTCGACCTGGACTTCGAGTCCATCGCGCGGAACCTGCTCGGCGGCACCGACCTGGAAGGGCTGCTCGGCAGCGGCAAGCAGATGCGCGGCATGCTCCAGGTCCCGAACGTGACGCTGCCGGACTCCCCGCTGGGCGTCCTGCCGCAGACGCCGGGCGGCGGGAGCCAGGGCGGGCTGCCCGGCCTTCCCGGCGGCACCACACAGACCCCAGGGAAGACCGCCGGCACGAACGGCCAGGGACGCCCGGGCGCGCTCGCCCCGGACCCCGGTGACGGCGGTCTGCGGACCCTGATGACGGGGGGCCTCTCGTGATCCTCAAGCGCGGCGTCATCGTCCAGCTCATCGCCTTCGCGGTCATCACCGTCGTCGGCGTGGCGATCGTCTCGGTCAACTACATCGGCATCGGCCGCGACCTGCTCGGCAAGCAGTACGTCGCCTACGTCGACCTCACCGACTCCGGCGGCGTGTTCACCAACGCCGAGGTCACCTACCGGGGCGTCCCGGTCGGGCGCGTCGGCCCCATCGAGCTCACCAAGGACGGCATCCGCGTCAAGCTGCTGCTGGAGCGCGGCAAGCGGATCCCGCGCGAGGGCACCAAGGCCGTCGTGGCGAACCGGTCGGCGGTCGGCGAGCAGTACGTCGACCTGGAGCCCACCACGAAGTCCGGGCCCTTCATGGACCAGGGCGACCCGTACACCATCCCGCGGAGCCGCACCACGCTGCCGGTGTCCACCGCCGAGCTGCTGCGCAACGTCGACTCCCTCGTCGGCTCGGTGAACACCAAGGACCTCGGCGTCATCGTGGACGAGCTGGACAAGGCGTTCTCCGGCTCCGCCTCGGACCTCCAGTCGATCCTGGACGACACCGACCGGCTGCTGAAGACCGCGAACGAGGCCTACCCCGACACCGAGCGGCTGCTGAACAACAGCGTGACCGTCCTGGACACCCAGCGCGGCCAGGCCGCCAACATCCAGGGCTTCGCCCGCAACCTGAACGCGCTGACCACCTCGCTCCGCAACGACGACCCGGCGCTGCGCAAGACCATCGACAACGCTCCGGGCGCGGTGGACGAGACCCACAAGGCCATCAACCAGCTCGCGCCGACGCTGCCCGTCCTGCTGGCCAACCTCACCACCACCGGCCAGGTCATCGCGTCCCGCAAGGCCGGCCTGCGGTCGCTGTTCATCCTCTACCCGGTCACGGTCGCGGGCGCGTTCACCGTCACGCCCGGCGACGGGACCCAGCACCTGGGCCTGGACCTGAACATCGACGCGCCGCCCGCCTGCACCAAGGGCTACGAGAAGGTCAAGCACCGCTGGCCGCAGGACACCTCGAAGAAGAAGCCGCGCCTGGACGTCGGCTGCACCGCGCCCCACGACGCGCCCACGGCCGTGCGCGGCGCCCGCAACTTCCCGCGCGACGCCATCGCGCCGTTCCCGCAGGTCCCCGCGGGCGCCACCACCGGCGCCGGGTTCCCCGAGGGGGGCGCGTACGGCACCCGCGACGACGGCGACGGCGACGGCGGCGGCGGCGGCAAGACGGACGCCAAGGGCTCCGGCAAGACCAAGGCGAAGGCCGCGGCCGCCCCGACGGGCCAGCTCGCGGACGGGAACCTGTACCTCTCATATCCGGCCGGTTCGGTCGAATTCGCTGGATACGATCCATCGACGGGTGCGGTCTACGGCCCCGATGGCAAGCGATACGTCATGCCGCGCAGCGCCGGTACACGCCAGTTGGGAGAGGAATCCTCGTGGAAGTGGCTCCTGCTCGGACCGCTGAGCCAGTGAGGCGGGCACGATGAGGCGCCGTCTCCCCCTGATCACCGCGATCGTCCTGAGCGTCGCCGTGGTGGGGCTCGCCATCGCGTCCGGCTGGCTCGGCGTGGTCTCCCTCAGGAACAAGGGCGAGGCCGACCAGAAGGCCAAGGCGATCCAGTCGGCGCGCCAGATGGGCGTCAACCTGATGTCGCTCGACGCCGCCACCGCCCAGCGCGACCTGGACCGCATCGTGAGCGGCACCACCGGCGACCTCAAGAACAAGCTGGGCAGCCAGTCGAGCGCCTTCATGCAGCAGATCAGCAAGGCCAAGGCCAAGTCGACGGTCAGCGACGTGGACGCCGCGCTGGTCTCCATCGACGGCGACTCCGCCGAGGTGATGGTGTCCCTCACCGGGACCGTCACCAATGAAAAGGTGCAGAACGGTACGCCGCAGGGCTACCGGTACCAGATGGACCTCACACGGGTCGACGGCCGCTGGCTCGTGTCCGGACTGGAGGTGGTCCCGTGACGATCAAGGCGGATCGAGCGGCCCGGGCCGAGGAGGCCGCCGAGGCGGCGCGCCTGGCGGAGGAGGCCGCCGCGAAGGCCCGGGAGGCCGCGCGCCTCGCCCAGATCGCCGCGGACGAGGCGGCCGCCGCCGAGGAGGCGGTCGCCGCCGAAGGGGACGCGGCGGACGAGGAGCCTGAGACCCCCGAGGGGGACGTCCCAGAAGGCTCGCCCAAGGCCCTCAAATCCCCCAGGAAGCCCCGTCGTGGCCGGAAAGGGTCCGAAGTCACGTCCGATGGCGCCGACGCCGCAGGGGGCGAGTCAACGGCCGAGACGGACGCCGAGACCGTCGCTGAGGACGTGAAGCCCGAAGAGGACGCGACCGGGTCCGACGCCGAGCCCTCAAAGGCGGCCAAGACGGCCAAGACGGCCACGGCCACCAAGGCGGCCAAGAAGACGACCAAGGCTGCGAAGAGCACCAAGCTCGCCGAGGACGAAGAAGTCGCCGAAGCCGAGGAAGACGCCGAGGCCGAGGAGAACGCCGAGGACGCGAAGCCCGCCAAGCCCGCCAAGCCCACCCGGACCAAGCGGCTGAACCTCAAGAAGCCCGCCCAGGCGACCGGCGAGGACGCCGAGGACGCCGAGGACGCGGAGGCGGACGAGGACGAGGACGAGGACGACGAGCCGGCGGGCCGGTCCCGGCTGGGCGGCAGGTCGACCGTCATCGCCGTCCTGGTCGTCCTGGCGGTCGCGCTCGCGGCGGGCACCACGGCGCTGGCGTTGAAGGTCCGCGAGCAGAACGCGACCGAGCAGGCGTCCAAGGAGGCGTCCTTCGCGGCGTCCCGCGCGGCCCAGAAGCTGTCCTCGTACGACTACCAGACGCTGGACACCGACCTGAAGGCCGCGTCCGCCACCACCACGGGCAAGCTGCACATCCAGTACGACAAGCTCGCCCAGCAGCTCAAGACCGTCGCCATCCAGCAGCAGGCCGTCTCCAACACGACCGTGATGAAGGTCGGCGTCGTGAGCGCGACCCCCGACAGGGTCGTGGCGCTCGTCTACGCCAACCGCTCGTCGGCGACCAAGACCGACAAGCAGCAGCGCCTTCCCGAGCCGCTGCGCATCAAGCTGACGATGGTCAACAAGGACGGCAGGTGGCTCGCCTCCGAGCTCACGGTCCTGTCCTGACCCCCGCCCCACCCCCGCCCTAGACACTCGGCCTGGACGCCGGCCTCCGGGACTGGCCGCCGACCCTCTGGGGCGGCCGTCAGCTGGCCCGGCCGGGGTCTGGACGGGTGTCTCTCCTGGCGTCTTCCAGATGCTCGGTATGGGTTCTGGACGAGTCGCTGTTAACCCTCCTGGGCCGTGCCTAGCCGAGGTCGCGGGCCGGGCGGCCCGCGGGCGCGCGACCCGCCGCCCGCGGCGATTCGCGCGCTGTCAACCCGGATCCCTAAACTATGGCCTTCCTCACTGCAGGTCAGGGCCTGAAAAGTCCAAGTCCGCTCTTGACTGAGAGGCGCTGAGGGGCGATGCTCCATGGCAACGTGATGCATACTGCGGCGCTAGAGTTGCGAGCGGTGTACCGGTTCGGCTACACTGCCCCTTTGCGCTGCCCTCTGACTATCCACGTGTGAGAGCACTCCTGTGAAGGCCCGGTTCGGGCCTCTTTGAGGGTCCGGTTTGGACCTCTTTGAGCAGGTCTCGAACGTGGATCGTCTGGCGTGCGTGTCATCTGTTACGCCGCGAGCCCTCGGAAGGACCACTCTTGGCAGCCTCGCGCAACGCCTCGAATACCGCAACCGGTCCGAACCGCGTCTCCTTCGCGCGCATCAAGGAGCCGCTCGAAGTCCCGGACCTCCTTGCTCTGCAGACCAACTCGTTCGACTGGCTGCTGGGCAACGAGAGGTGGAAGGCCCGGGTCGAGGCGGCCCAGAAGGCCGGAAGTAAGAGCGTCCCGACGCAGTCGGGGCTGGAGGAGATCTTCGAAGAGATCAGTCCGATCGAGGACTTCTCCGGGACCATGTCCCTGTCGTTCCGGGATCACCGGTTCGAGCCGCCCAAGTACTCCGTGGAGGAGTGCAAGGACAAGGACATGACCTACTCCGCCCCGATGTTCGTCACGGCGGAGTTCATCAACAACACCACCGGTGAGATCAAGAGCCAGACGGTGTTCATGGGCGACTTCCCGCTCATGACCCCCAAGGGCACCTTCATCATCAACGGCACCGAGCGTGTCGTGGTCTCCCAGCTGGTGCGTTCGCCGGGGGTGTACTTCGACCGGGCGCTGGACAAGGCGTCGGACAAGGACATCTACGGGTGCCGGGTGATCCCGAGTCGGGGTGCCTGGCTTGAGTTCGAGATCGACAAGCGTGACAACGTGGGTGTGCGCATCGACCGCAAGCGCAAGCAGCCGGTGACGGTTCTGCTGAAGGCGCTGGGGTGGGACGAGGCGCGGATCCGGGAGCGGTTCGGCTCGTATGAGTCGATCAATGTGACGCTGGAGAAGGATCACACCTCCGGGCAGGATGACGCGCTGCTGGACATCTACCGCAAGCTGCGGCCGGGTGAGCCGCCGACGCGGGAGTCGGCGCAGACGCTGCTGGAGAATCTGTACTTCAATCCCAAGCGGTACGACGTGGCGAAGGTCGGCCGTTACAAGATCAACAAGAAGCTCGGTCTGGACCTGGACATGAACCAGGGGACGTTGACCGAGGACGACGTCGTGGCCACGATCGAGTATCTGGTGCGGCTGCACGCGGGTGAGGAGGAGGCGACCCTGGGCAGTGTGGCGGTGCCGATCGAGGTCGATGACATCGACCACTTCGGCAACCGGCGGCTGCGTACGGTGGGGGAGCTGATCCAGAACCAGGTGCGTCTGGGTCTGGCCCGCATGGAGCGGGTGGTGCGTGAGCGGATGACCACGCAGGACGTGGAGGCGATCACGCCGCAGACGTTGATCAACATTCGGCCGGTGGTGGCCTCCATCAAGGAGTTCTTCGGCACCAGCCAGTTGTCGCAGTTCATGGACCAGACCAACCCCCTGGCCGGCCTCACCCACAAGCGGCGGCTCTCCGCCCTGGGCCCCGGCGGTCTGTCCCGTGAGCGCGCGGGCATGGAGGTCCGTGACGTCCACCCGTCGCACTACGGGCGGATGTGTCCGATCGAGACGCCCGAAGGCCCCAACATCGGCCTCATCGGCTCGCTCGCCGCGTTCGGCCGCGTCAACCCGTTCGGGTTCGTCGAGACCCCGTACCGGCGCGTCACCGACGGCGTCGTCCGCGAGGAGATCGACTACCTCACGGCCGACGAGGAGGACCGCTACGTCATCGCGCAGGCCAACTCCCTGCTGAACGACGACGGCACCTTCGTCGAGGACCGCGTCCTGGTCCGCCGTAAGGGCGGCGAGGTCGAGCTGGTCCCCGCCCGCGAGGTCCAGTACATGGACGTCTCCGCGCGGCAGATGACCTCGGTCGCGACGGCGATGATCCCGTTCCTTGAGCACGACGACGCCAACCGTGCGCTGATGGGGTCGAACATGCAGCGGCAGTCGGTGCCGCTGCTGCGCAGTGAGGCGCCGCTGGTGGGGACGGGCATGGAGTACCGTGCCGCGACCGACGCCGGTGATGTGATCACGGCGGAGAAGGCGGGTGTGGTCGAGGAGGTCTCGGCCGACTACGTCACGGTGATGAACGACGACGGGACCCGGACGACCTACCGGGTGTCGAAGTTCAAGCGGTCCAACCAGGGCACGTGCTTCAACCAGAAGCCGATCGTGGACGAGGGCCGGCGGGTCGAGGTCGGTCAGGTGATCGCCGACGGTCCGTGCACCGACGACGGTGAGATGGCGCTGGGCAAGAACCTTCTGGTGGCGTTCATGCCGTGGGAGGGCCACAACTACGAAGACGCGATCATCCTGTCGCAGCGGCTGGTGCAGGACGACGTGCTGTCCTCGATCCACATCGAGGAGCACGAGGTCGACGCGCGTGACACCAAGCTGGGTCCTGAGGAGATCACCCGCGATATCCCGAACGTGTCCGAGGAGGTCCTGGCCGACCTGGACGAGCGGGGGATCATCCGGATCGGCGCCGATGTGGTGCCCGGGGACATCCTGGTCGGGAAGGTCACCCCGAAGGGGGAGACCGAGCTGACGCCCGAGGAGCGGCTGCTGCGGGCGATCTTCGGTGAGAAGGCGCGCGAGGTGCGCGACACCTCGCTGAAGGTGCCGCACGGTGAGCAGGGCAAGGTCATCGGGGTGCGGGTGTTCTCCCGCGACGACGGTGACGAGCTGCCGCCGGGGGTCAACGAGCTGGTCCGGGTGTACGTGGCGCAGAAGCGCAAGATCACCGATGGGGACAAGCTCGCGGGCCGGCACGGCAACAAGGGCGTGATCTCCAAGGTGCTGCCGGTGGAGGACATGCCGTTCCTGGAGGACGGCACCCCCGTCGACATCGTCCTGAACCCCCTGGGCGTGCCCGGCCGCATGAACGTCGGACAGGTCCTGGAGACCCACCTCGGCTGGGTCGCCTCCCGCGGCTGGAAGGTCGAGGGCGACGACGCCGAGTGGAAGCAGGCCCTCAAGGCCATCGGCGCCGACGAGGCTCCGGCCTGGACGAACACCGCGACGCCGGTGTTCGACGGCGCCCGCGAGGACGACGTCACCGGCCTGATCGAGAGCACGCTCCCGAACCGCGACGGCCAGCGCATGGTCGGACCGGGCGGCAAGGCGCGGATGTTCGACGGCCGCACCGGCGAGCCCTACACCGACCCGATCTCCGTCGGCTACATCTACATCCTCAAGCTGCTCCACCTGGTCGACGACAAGATCCACGCTCGCTCGACCGGCCCGTACTCCATGATCACCCAGCAGCCGCTCGGCGGTAAGGCCCAGTTCGGCGGCCAGCGCTTCGGTGAGATGGAGGTCTGGGCACTGGAGGCCTACGGCGCCGCCTACGCCCTCCAGGAGCTGCTGACCATCAAGTCCGACGACGTCCTCGGCCGCGTGAAGGTCTACGAGGCCATCGTCAAGGGCGAGAACATCCCCGAGCCCGGCATTCCCGAGTCCTTCAAGGTGCTCATCAAGGAGATGCAGTCGCTGTGCCTCAACGTCGAGGTGCTCTCCAGCGACGGCATGTCCATCGAGATGCGCGACACCGACGAGGACGTCTTCCGCGCCGCGGAGGAGCTCGGCATCGACCTCTCCCGCCGCCCGAACGAGGGCGCGATGAGCGTCGACGAGGTCTGAGAACTCAAGGGGAAAACAGTTGCTTGACGTCAACTTCTTCGACGAGCTTCGCATCGGTCTGGCGACCGCCGACGACATCCGCCAGTGGTCGCACGGTGAGGTGAAGAAGCCGGAGACGATCAACTACCGGACCCTCAAGCCGGAGAAGGACGGGCTCTTCTGCGAGAAGATCTTCGGTCCTACCCGCGACTGGGAGTGCTACTGCGGTAAGTACAAGCGCGTCCGGTTCAAGGGCATCATCTGCGAGCGCTGCGGCGTCGAGGTGACCCGCGCCAAGGTGCGCCGTGAGCGGATGGGCCACATCGAGCTGGCCGCGCCCGTCACGCACATCTGGTACTTCAAGGGCGTCCCGTCCCGGCTCGGCTACCTGCTGGACCTGGCCCCGAAGGATCTCGAAAAGATCATCTACTTCGCGGCCTACATGATCACCAGCGTGGACGCCGAGCGGCGCGACCGCGACCTGCCGACGCTGGAGGCCCACATCTCCGTGGAGCGCCAGCAGATCGAGCAGGCCCGCGACGCGCAGGTCGAGGCCCGCCAGCAGAAGCTGGAGGGCGACCTGGCGGAGCTGGAGGAGGCCGGCGCGAAGGCCGACCAGAAGCGCAAGGTGCGCGACGGCGCCGAGCGGGAGATGAAGCAGCTGCGCGACCGCGCGCAGCGCGAGCTCGACCGCCTCGACGAGGTCTGGAGCCGCTTCAAGAACCTCAAGGTCCAGGACCTGGAGGGCGACGAGCTGCTCTACCGCGAGATGCGCGACCGCTTCGGCAAGTACTTCGAGGGCGGCATGGGCGCCGCGGCCATCCAGGCGCGGCTGCAGAACTTCGACCTCGACGCCGAGGCCGAGAAGCTGCGCGACATCATCCGCACCGGCAAGGGCCAGAAGAAGGCCCGCGCCCTCAAGCGGCTGAAGGTCGTCTCGGCGTTCCTCAACACCCGCAACAGCCCGCTCGGCATGGTGCTGGACTGCATCCCGGTCATCCCGCCGGACCTGCGTCCCATGGTCCAGCTGGACGGCGGCCGGTTCGCCACGTCCGACCTGAACGACCTGTACCGCCGGGTGATCAACCGCAACAACCGGCTCAAGCGCCTGCTCGACCTCGGCGCTCCCGAGATCATCGTCAACAACGAGAAGCGGATGCTGCAGGAGGCCGTCGACGCGCTGTTCGACAACGGCCGCCGCGGCCGCCCGGTCACCGGGCCCGGCAACCGTCCGCTGAAGTCGCTGTCCGACATGCTCAAGGGCAAGCAGGGCCGGTTCCGGCAGAACCTGCTGGGCAAGCGCGTCGACTACTCCGGCCGTTCGGTCATCGTCGTCGGCCCGCAGCTGAAGCTGCACCAGTGCGGCCTGCCCAAGCAGATGGCGCTGGAGCTGTTCAAGCCGTTCGTCATGAAGCGGCTGGTCGACCTCAACCACGCGCAGAACATCAAGTCCGCCAAGCGGATGGTCGAGCGGGCCCGCCCGGTCGTGTGGGACGTGCTGGAAGAGGTCATCACCGAGCACCCGGTGCTGCTGAACCGGGCGCCGACCCTGCACCGGCTCGGCATCCAGGCGTTCGAGCCGCAGCTGGTCGAGGGCAAGGCCATCCAGATCCACCCGCTCGTCTGCACCGCGTTCAACGCGGACTTCGACGGCGACCAGATGGCGGTGCACCTGCCGCTGTCCGCCGAGGCCCAGGCCGAGGCGCGGATCCTGATGCTGTCGACCAACAACATCCTGAAGCCGTCGGACGGCAAGCCCGTCACCATGCCCACCCAGGACATGGTCATCGGCCTGTACTGGCTGACGACGCAGAAGGACGGCGCGACGGGCGAGGGCCGCGCGTTCGGCTCGATCGGCGAGGCCATCATGGCCTACGACCGGCACGAGCTGGACCTCCAGGCCCGGATCCAGATCCGGCTCAAGGACATCCCGCCGCCCCGCGGCTGGAAGGCGCCCGAGGGCTACGAGCCCGGCCGGCCCTACCGGCTGGAGACGACGCTCGGCCGCGCGATGTTCAACGAGACGCTCCCGGACGACTTCCCGTTCGTGGACGACGAGATCGGCAAGAAGCAGCTCTCGGCGATCGTCAACGAGCTGGCGGAGACCTACCCGAAGGTGGCCGTCGCCAACGCGCTGGACGCGCTGAAGAGCACCGGGTTCCACTGGGCCACCAGGTCCGGCGTCACGATCGCGATCGACGACGTCATCACCCCGCCCAACAAGGCGGAGATCCTGGGCGGTTACGAGGCGCGCGCCGAGAAGGTGCAGCGGGAGTTCAACCGCGGCCTGATCACCGACGACGAGCGCAAGCAGGAGCTCATCGAGATCTGGAACAAGGCCACCGCGGACGTCGCGGTGGACATGGAGAAGGCGTTCCCGAAGGCCAACCCGATCTGGATGATGATCCAGTCGGGCGCCCGAGGCAACCCGCTGCAGCTCCGCCAGATCGCCGGCATGCGCGGCCTGGTCTCCAACCCCAAGGGCGAGACCATCCCGCGTCCGATCAAGTCGTCCTTCCGCGAGGGCCTGTCGGTCGTCGAGTACTTCATCTCGACGCACGGCGCCCGCAAGGGCCTGGCCGACACCGCGCTGCGCACCGCCGACTCGGGTTACCTGACCCGGCGCCTGGTGGACGTCGCGCAGGACGTCATCGTCCGCGAGGAGGACTGCGGCACCGACCGCACGATCCCCTTCGAGGTCGCCGACCGCCTGCAGGACGGCACCCTGGTCAAGCTCGCCACCTCGGAGACGAGCCTGGTCGGCCGCACCATCGCCGAGGACGTCGTCGTCGACGGGACGGTCATCTTCCCCGCCGACACCGACCTGTCCGACGCGGTCGTGACCCGTCTGGTCGAGGCGGGCGTGGAGAAGGTCCGCACCCGCAGCGCCCTGGTCTGCGAGGCCAAGATCGGTGTCTGCGCCGCCTGCTACGGCCGCTCGCTGGCCACCGGCAAGCGGGTGGACGTCGGCGAGGCCGTCGGCATCATCGCCGCGCAGTCCATCGGCGAGCCCGGCACGCAGCTGACGATGCGCACCTTCCACACCGGCGGTGTGGCGGGCGGCGACATCACGCACGGTCTGCCGCGTGTCCAGGAGCTGTTCGAGGCCCGCATCCCCAAGGGTGTGGCCCCGATCAGCGAGGTCGCCGGCCGCGTCAAGATCGACGAGACGGAGAAGGCCCGCAAGGTCGTCGTCGTCCCGGACGACGGCTCCGACGAGATCGCCTACCCGGTGCCGATGCGGTCCCGCCTCCTGGTCAAGGAGGGCGAGCCCGTGGGCGTCGGCCAGCAGCTCATCGCGGGTGCGATCAACCCGCACGAGGTGCTGCGCATCCTCGGTCCCCGCGCCGTGCAGCTCCACCTCGTGCAGGAGGTGCAGGAGGTGTACCGGTCGCAGGGCGTGTCGATCCACGACAAGCACATCGAGATCATCGTCCGCCAGATGCTGAAGCGGGTGAACATCCTGGAGTCGGGCGACACCGACCTGCTCCCGGGTGATCTGGTCGAGCGTCCGATCTTCGAGGAGACGAACCGGAACGTCGTGGCCGAGGGCGGAGTCCCCGCCGCCGGCCGCCCCGTCCTGATGGGCATCACCAAGGCCTCGCTCGCGACCGAGTCGTGGCTGTCGGCGGCGTCCTTCCAGGAGACGACCCGGGTGCTCACCGAGGCCGCGATGCACGCCAAGAGCGACCCGCTGCTCGGCCTCAAGGAGAACGTCATCATCGGCAAGCTCATCCCGGCCGGTACGGGCATGCCCCAGTACCGCAACGTCCGGGTCGAGCCGACCGAGGAGGCGAAGGCGGCGGTGTACTCCGTCGGCTCCTACGACGACGGCGCCGAGTACGCCTTCGGCCAGGGCTCCGGCGAGGCCGTCCCGCTGGAGGAGTACGACTTCGGTCAGTACAACCGCTGACCTCCGTTCCGGGACGCCGTGTTCGCGGCGTCCCGGTTCGCGGGCACCAGACCGGCGGTGCGAGAGAGGCCCCTTCCACCAGGAAGGGGCCTCTCTCGTGCTTCGGGACGGCTGTGTTTCACAGTCCCGGCCCACTTCGCTCGCCTGGCGGCTCGCTACGTGACCGGAACTGGGCGAACGCGGCATCGCTTCGCGATCTGCCCGCTTCCGCTCGCCTCCGGCTTCGCTCCACCGGCCAGCTCACGCGTTCGCGCGCGGGGCCGAAGCTGCTCTGAAACAGGCCCCTAGTCGCCCGCGAGGCCGTGTCGGAGGGCGTAGATGACCGCGGCGGCGCGGTCCCGGAGGCCGAGCTTGGTGAAGATGCTGCCGATGTGGGTCTTGACGGTGCCTTCGGCGATGCTGAGGCGTGCGGCGATCTCCGGGTTGGTGGCGCCGGCGCCGATGAGGGCGAGCACCTGGCGTTCGCGGTCGGAGAGCCCGCCGGACGGCGCGGGCCGCGGCCGGAACACGGCCCGGCAGGCGTGCAGGACGTGCGGGGTGACGGCGGGGTCGAGCCAGCCCTTCCCGGCGGCGACGGCCAGGGTCGCCTGGATGATCTCTTCGCCGGGCGCGTCCTTGAGCACGAAGCCGGCGGCGCCGGCCGCCAGCGCGGCCGCGACGACCTCCGGATCGTCGAACATCGTGAGGACCAGCACGGGCGGCGCGCCGGGCCGGGACCTCAGGCGCTCGGTCGCCCCGGCCCCGTCCAGCCGCTTCATCCGGACGTCCATCAGCACGACGTCGGGGGCGCATCGCGCGACGGCGCGCACGACCTCGTCCCCGTCCGAGCACTCGCCGACGATCTCCACGTCCGGTTCGCCCTCGAAGATGCGCGCCAGCCCGGCGCGGACGAGTTGCTGGTCGTCGACGAGCAGCAACCTGATCACGATGCCGTCCCCGTGAGGGGGATGGTCGCGCGGACCGCCCATCCGGCGCCGACGGGCCCGGCGCGGAGCGTGCCGCCCAGCGCCGCGACCCGTTCGCGCATCCCGACCAGTCCGAGCCCGCCGCCCGAGGACCGTGCCCGCGCCGCCGCCGGCCCGGGATCGGTGACCGTGACCTCGGCGGTGCCGTGCCGCACGTCCACGGTGACGGCGGCCGGCGCGCCGGGCGCGTGCCGGGCCGTGTTGGACAGGGCTTCCTGGACCACCCGGAAGATGGTGAGCCCGACCGCCGGGTCGACCGCGCCCAGGTCGCCCCGCGTGCTGAGCGCCACCGCGAGCCCGCCGGCCCGCAGCTCGGCGACCAGGGCCCCGGTGTCCTCCGCGGTGGGCGGGGCGGGCGCGGGCGGCGCCGCACCGGCGGACGGGTCGCGGAGCAGCACCAGCCCGCGATGGACGTCCCGCACGCTCTGCCGGCCGACCCGCTCGGCCTCCTCCAGCGCCCTGCCCGCGGCCCCGGCGTCGCCCCGGGAGGTGGCGAGCCGTGCCGCGGTGATGTTCAGCATCACCACCCCCAGCCCGTGCCCCACCAGGTCGTGCACCTCGCGCGCGATCTTCCTGCGCTCCTCGGCGACGGCCTCCCGGTCGAGCCGGAGCCGCGCCTCGTACAGCATGCCGTGGACGCGGAAGGCCGAGCCGAGCACCATGAACCCCGCCCCCCACATGATCCAGGCCGGCCACAGCGGCAGTCCGCCGTCCAGCAGGTGCCGGACGGGAGCCGCGGCCAGGGCCGCCGGGATCGACCACGCCAGGTCGCGGCCCCTGGCGAGCACGACGAGGTGGATCCAGATCGGGGCGGCGCCGACGGCGAGCGCGCCGTCGGCGTAGGTGCCCTCGGCGAACGGGAACGGCCGGAACCCCTCGCTCCCGCTCGCGGCGGGCGCCCACACGATGGGCAGCAGGAGCAGGGGCGCCAGCAGGGGCACCGCCGCGACGGGCGGATTCCAGGGCCGGATCGACAGCCACGTCCACAGCGCGACATACCCGAGGACCAGGACGGTTCGGGCGGGTGGGGCGGGGGCGAGCAGCACGGCGAGGAGCGCCCAGCACGCCCCCGTCAGGGCCAGCAGCCTCAGCAGCGGCCAGGGCGGGGCGGTCCATCGCATGCGCAGATCCTAGATTTCGCCGACCGTGCCGTCATCCGACCGTGGTCGCAGGCCGGCTGCCACCACGGTCAGAGACCGCACCGCCCGGAGGCGCGGCACGGCCTGGACCGTGGGGCGATGCGTCGGGGCCGGGCGGCGGCGGACGCTGTCGGCATGCGAATCAAGGCACTGCCCCGCCTGGCGAGACTGTCGGCGCTCCCGCTGGGCGCCGGGCGGCGGATGGCGGTCGCCGGCGGGCTCAGGGCGCTCGGCCGGCTGACCGACGAGACCTCCCTGGAACTGCACGAGCGCACCGCCGACCAGCTGTTCGACATCCTCGGCGGGCTCCGGGGCGGCGTGATGAAGTTCGGTCAGGTGCTGTCGGTGTACGAGACGGTCCTCCCGCCGTCGATCTCCGCGGTCTACCGGGAGCGGCTGACCGGGTTGCAGGAGGCGGCCCGGCCGGAGGACGCGGCCCGGGTGCGCCGGGTGCTGGAGGACGACCTCGGCCCGGACTGGCGCGGCGTCTTCGGCTCCTTCGACCCCGAGCCCGCGGCGGTCGCCTCCCTCGGCCAGGTGCATCGCGCCGTCCTGCCGGACGGTCGCCCGGTCGCGGTGAAGGTCCAGTACCCCGCGGCCCGGGAGGAGCTCCTCGACGACCGTGACCTGACGGTGTTCGCGATGCGCTGGTTCACCTCGCTGGTCGCCCCCGAGCTGGACGGCCGGGCGCTGGCCGCCGAGCTGATGGACGGCCTGGCCGAGGAGCTGGACTACGCGCGGGAGGCCGAGGCGCAGGCGGCGTTCCGGGCGGGGTTCCTGGACGACCCCGACTTCGTCGTCCCCGAAGTGGTCCTCCAGAGGGGGCGGGTGCTCGTCTCGGAGTGGGTCGGCGGCACCCCGCTGGCACGGATCATCGCCGCGGGGACCAGGGCGCAGCGGGACCGGGCCGGGCTGCTGATGACCAGGCTGATGTTCTCCGGCATCCCGCGGACCGGGATGATGCACGGCGATCCGCATCCCGGGAACTTCCGGCTGTTCGACGACGGGCGCCTCGGCGTCCTGGACTTCGGCGCCATGTACCGCCACAGGCCGGCGGCGATGAGCCCGCTCCACCAGTGGATGCTCATCCATCTGGCCGACGACCCGGACGATCTCGTCCGCGTGCTCCGCGAACTGGGCTTCCTACGGCCCGGGGTGCGGGCGGACGGGGCGCGGCTGATGGCGCTCTTCGAACGGTCGGGGGAGGCCGTCCGGGCGGAGACGTTCCACTTCGACGGCGCCTTCCTGCGTGCCGTCCTCGACGGCATGACCTCGTCGATCCCGGTCGGCCTCAGCTTGGCCTTCCCGCCCGAGTACGTGGCCGCCCAGCGCGCGCTCGGGGTGGGGACCGGGGTGCTCTGCCAGCTTGAGGCGGAGGTTCCGTTCCAGCGGGAGGCCGCCCGCTGGCTCACGCCGCTCTGACGGCCCGCGAGGCGCGGGCTGGCGTCGCTCTCCTCCTTCTGGACGATCTCAGGTAGGAAGTCCCGCTTGCGGGACCTAATCGAAAGACCAGAGGGAGATTGTCATGCCCCAGAAATTGCCCCTGAGCGGCGACCCCAGGGCGGCCGCAGAGCAGGCGCTGCACCTGGCCGCCGCAAGCGGCGAACCGGTGCAGCTGAGCTTCACCGGCGCCCTCGACGACGTCTTCGACAGCGTCCACCACCAGGACCTGACCGTCACGGTCGAGTCCGGCACCACGGCGGACAAGGTCGTGGACGACCTGCGCGAGGAGGCCCAGAACCCGCAGCAGCGGTGACCTGACCACCGTCCAGGTGATCTGACCACCGCCTACGTGAAGCGGGTCCGGCGACGCCGGGCCCGCTTCCACTTTGCTGAGGGAGCGCGGACGGCGAAGGCGAGGCGGAGGGCGGCCAGCACGGCTCCGGCGCACGCGGCGGCGCATCCGGCGAGGAAGACGTCGGGTACCCAGGTCAGCAGCGGACGCAGTTGTCCCATACCACCCAGTGCCACGAGGGCGAGCAGGGGAGACGCGCCGGTCACCGTCCATGCGGCGGTCGCCGCGATCCGGGGCGGCGCCGAGGCGGGGCGGCGCAGGAGCAGGACCGACCGGCCGGCCGCCACGACCAGGGCGATGGCCGCCGCGGTGAGGCCCCAGACGGCCAGGAGGTATCCGGACGCGGACGGGGCGCCGCCCGGCTCGCCGCCCGCGAGCGTCCGCGCGGCACCGAACCCGACCTGCATGATCGCCGCGTCCTGCGTGAGCCCGTACACGTTCTGCTGCAGGACGAGGGCGACGTTCCGCCGCAGCAGCAGGAACAGCATCGCCGAGTAGCCGGGGGTGGCTCCCGTGTGCCAGATGGCGGTGTCGAGTGGCGCGTCCAGCCCGCCGACCCGCCAGCCCAGCCCGTAGCCCGTCCCGCCGCCGCCGGGGAGGAGGCCCTCCTGGCGCATGAGCCGTGCCGACTCGGCGGTCAGGACGGGCGCGCCCGCCCGGAGCTGGAGGGACGCGAAGGCGGCCAGGTCATCGAGGTCTCCGCCCAGGTACCCGTAGCCGGCGCCGTGCTCGTCGAACCCGTCGGCGGTCGCCGCGGGGGCACCCCAGAAGAACTGGTGCCCCGGCGAGAGCTTCCGCCTCCTGGCGGATTCCGCGTCGGCGACGGTGCCGTCCATGCCCGCCGGGCCGAGCACGGCCTGCCGCAGATGGTCGGCGAAGGGGCGCCCGGTGACCGACTCGACCACGGCGGTGAGGACCAGGTAGTTCGCGCTGGTGTAGGCGTATCTCGTGCCCGGAGGGCCCAGCGGTTCGACGCCGTTCAGGGCGCCGAGACGCCCGGCGGCCCCCGGGCAGCCGGAACCGTGGCAGTCGGTGACCTTGGACGTGGCCGACGCGGGGATCCCGGCGGTCTGGGTCAGCAGATGGCGGATCGTCACCTTGGAGGCGTGGGCCGGGCCGCCGAACCGGAAGCCGGGCAGGCGGTCGGAAACCCGGTCGTCCAGGCGCAGTCGTCCGGACTGGACGAGCGTCATGACGGCGGTCGCCGTGACGGGCTTGGCGAGCGAGCCCCACAGGAAGGGGGTTCGCGGAGTGACGCGCTCGCCGCGTCCGTCCGTCCCCCAGGCCCGTTGGTGGAGCGGACCGCCGGGGCCGACCACCGCGTACCCGAGCCCGGGTGAGTGCGTGGCCTTCATCCGGTCACGGACATAGGCGTCGATCTCGGCATACGGGCCGGCCGAGGCGGAGGCGGGGCCGGGCGGGACGCAGAGCAGAAGGATGAGCAGCGCGAGCAGGGCCGCGGAGAAGGTGCGCAAGCGAAGTCCTCGGGCGTGAATAACCGTACGGGCATACGGTTTTACCGTACGGCGATATGGTTATCAAGTGCCGAGGACCGCCGACCACGAGCAGCGCCGCCGCCAGATCGCCCTGGCGGTCTGCGCGCTCGTCTCCGAGCAGGGGATCGACGCCGTCACCGTCGCCCGCACGGCCGCCGCCGCGGGCATCTCGGTCGGGCTGGTGCAGCACTACTTCCGCACCAAGGACGACATGCTGCTGCACGCGTTCGGCCACGTCAGCGCGTCCATCCGCGGCCGGGTCGACGCGCGGATCCGGGCCGGGGCCGAGCACCGCAGGCCCATCGCCCGGATCCTCGCCGAGGCGATGGCCGAGTTCCTGCCCCTGGACGAGACGCGCCGGACCGAGTTCCGGGTCGCCACGGCCTTCGCCGGGCGGGCCCTCGACGCCCCGGCCCTCGCCGAGGTCGACGTCGCGACCGCCCGCGCCCTGCGCGCCGACATCGCCCAGGCCGTCCGCAACGGCAAGGAGTGCGGGGAGGTCGAGCCCGGCCTGGACCCCGTGCCCGCCGCCGTCCGGCTCGCCGCCGTCACCGAGGGCCTCGGGATGCAGGTCTACCGGGATCCGGACGTGCTGAACGGCGTCCCCACGGCGGACCTCGCGGCCTCGGTCATCGACGCCGAACTGGCCGCCGTCTTCACCGGCGAGTGCCGCCAGTACCCGGACCGCTGATCCTAGGGAGAGCGGTCCGTTTCTCGGCCGCCGGAACCGAGGCAGGCTCAAGTGGCGGCCATCCGGGGCCTGCCCGAACGGGGAAGAGCGGTGATCACGCGATGAAGGCGGTGCGGTTCCACGAGTACGGCGGGATCGATGTCCTGCGGGTGGAGGAGGTGGAGCGTCCGGCACCCGGCCCCGGGCAGGTGCTGGTGGAGGTCCGCGCGGCCGGGATCCAGCCCGGTGAGACGCATATCCGGGAGGGCGGGCTGCACGCGCGCTGGCCGGCGACGTTCCCCTCCGGGCAGGGCACCGACCTGGCCGGTGTCGTGGTGGAGCTCGGCCCCGAGGTGCGCGGCTTCGCGATGGGGGACGAGGTCCTCGGCTTCACCCACGACAGGGCGAGCCACGCGGAGTTCGTCGCGGTCGATGACTTCCGGCTGACCCCGCGCCCGGCCGGGCTGTCCTGGGACGTGGCGGGGGCGCTGCAGGTGGCGGGCGCGACCGCGTGGGCCGGCGTGTTCGCCGTTGATCCCGGACGGTCCGACACGGTCGTCGTCTCCGGCGCGGCGGGCGGCGTCGGATCCCTCGCCGTGCAGCTCGCGCGGCGGCGCGGCGCCACGGTGATCGGGCTGGCGAGCGAGCCGAACCACGCCTGGCTGAAGGATCACGGCGTCATCCCGGTCGAGTACGGGGACGGCGTGGCCGACCGGATCCGGGAGGCGTCCGGCGGGACCGTCGACGCGTTCATCGACACGTGGGGCACCGGCTACGTCGACCTGGCGGTGGAGCTGGGCGTGCGTCCCGAGCGGATCAACACGATCCGCGACTGGGGGACCGCGGCCAGGGTCGGCGCGCAGACCGCCGGGGAGAGCACGGCCGCCTGCGCGGCCGTCCTCGGCGAAATGGCCCGCCTCGTCGCGCACGGGGAGCTGGAAGTGACGATCGCCCGCGTCTACCCGCTGGCCCGGGTACAGGACGCCTTCCGCGAACTGGAACAACGCCACACCCACGGCAAGATCGTCCTCCGGCCCTGACCCGGGGGTGGGCATGAGTGACGAAGCGCTCCGAACCGGCGGTTCCGAGGAACTGCCGGAGCGGCTGTCCGCCGTGGAGGCCAAGGTCCGTGAGCTGGCCGCCGCCCGGCTCGGGGATCTGCTCATCGGCGCGTGCAGGGGCGGCCTGGACACGTCCCCGATCGTGCTGCCGCTCGTGGAGGCGCTCGCGCGAGAGGCCGACCCGGTGGTTCAGGAGGAGATCGCTCACTCCCTGGGGAATCTCGTCGGGTACGGCACCGTCCCCGAGGCCATCGTCGAGCCTCTCCGAGAGTGCATGCCGCGCCTGTGCCGGGAGGCCGCCGCCCACGTCACCGACGTCCTCGAAGCCGCCCGCTGGGAAGCCTGACCCAAGCAGCCCCCACGAGACCTCCCGACGTGGCGGCTCACCAGGTGGACGGGAACATGCGGTGTTTGAGGAGATCGTCGACGACCTTGGCCGCGGTGTCGGCGTCGTCGCACGGGTGCAGGTAGCCGCGTCGACCGAGCCGGGCGTCGTGGTAGGCCCACGCGCCGCCCGGCACCGGCAGCGCGCTCACCTCGATCGCGATCTCCTCGGTCCCGTTCGCGTAGACCCGGAGGAGCGGGACGGGCGCGGGCCGGTAGAGCTTCACGAACCGCCAGCCCTGCGGCCGGAGCGTCAGCGCGAGTACCTCCAGGTACCCGTACGCGGTCCTCCGCCCCAGCCGCGCTCGCAAGTACAGGGCGGAGCGTTCCACCCATGCGCTCAGCACTTCGCCCACGTGACCTTTCCTCCTTCCAGTAGCGGGCGCGTCCCCCACTCGGCGGTCAGTTGCGACACCAGGTGCAGCCCCCGCCCGCCCGTGGCCGCGTGGTCTTCCGGCTGGACGGACGGCCGCCCCGGCCCGCCGTCCCACGCCTCGATCACGGGCCGCCCGTCACGCTCGTCGCGGAACAGCCGGACGACGATCGGCCCCTCCCCGTGCAGCAGCGCATTCGTGACGAGCTCGGACACGACGACCCGCGCGTCCGCGTCGTCCGCGATCTCCCACGCCCGGAACCACGCGCCGACGAACCGCCGCGCGAGCCCCGGCGCCCGGTCGGACGGTTCGAGGACGAGCGTCGGCACCTCAGGAGCCACAGCCGTCGGAGCCATCTGGCACCACCTCTTGACTGAGTCGTGAATACTTGACGACATTCAGTCATGAAGTAAGTACTCTGCGTTATAAAGCCCAGGGTATGGGCGGCAAGTCAGGCTCCGTGCGTCCTCACCACTTGGGTGTTGGTTGGGCGCCCCTTGCGAGGGAGGATAAAGATATGGCTCCACAGCGGAAGCGCGGGACGATCTCGCCGACGCTGCTCGCGTTCGGCCGTCGGTTCCGGCGGCTCCGGGAGGCCAAGGGCTGGACGCAGGAAGCCGTGGCCCGTCGAGCCAACGGCGGCCAGGGCGTCAAACCGCAGTACATCGGGGCAGTGGAGAACGGCCGCACCCGCTGTACCCGTGAGTTCGCGGAGACGATGGACCACGCGCTCGATGCGAACGGCGAACTGCTCTATCTCTATGACGACCTGGTCAAGGACGCCACATTCCCCACCTGGTTCGACTGGCACACCGTCGAGCCTGAAGCGAGCATGCTGGAGTCATATCAGCCCCTTCTGGTGCATGGTCTGCTTCAGATCCCGGCCTACGCTTCCGCGATACTCAAGGGAGACAAGGAGGCCGTAGAGGCCCGGGTTAATCGACAGAGCATTCTGACAAGGGAAGACCCGCCAGCGCCCGACTTCTCCCTTCTTCAGGACGAAATTTCTCTCCACCGGCTCACTGGCAGCCCTGAGGTGATGAAAGAGCAACTGGAGTATCTGCTTCACGTGGCGGAGTGTGGCACCGTGGCCCTGCAAATCGTCCCCAGCCGGGGAGAGCACGTGGGCAACAGCGGTGCGTTCACCATCGCCACCCTGCCCGACCGAACCGAGATCGCCTACGCCGATATGGCGGCGCGTGGGCTCACCACGAGCGACCTGGATGACATCGCGACCCTCAATAGGACGCTGATGGTCGTTCGGTCGCTAGCCCTGCCTGTGAACCAGTCCCTTGAGATGATTCGTAAGGTGGTACGGGAGAAATGGACCTGACTGGGATCGTCTGGCGCAAGTCCAGCTTTACCACTGCGAACGGTGGTGAGTGTGTGGAGTTGGCGAATGTTCCCGAAGCGGTGGCCGTTCGGGATAGCAAAGACCCGAACGGGCCGAGGTTGTTGATCGCCCGACGGGAATTTGCGGCGCTGTTGTCCGAGTTGAAGCGGTGACTTGTCAGAAGGTCTGACATTGCTCGAACGGTGCGGACGCGGTTCGTTCGCCTTCCGTGTATCGGCGTGCGGTGCGTGCCCTGGTCGGCGGATGGGTGCCTTCCGAGGTCTTCAGTTGAACTCGGCTGCGTGGTCTGCGGCCCATTTTGCGAAGGTGGCGGGCGGGCGGCCGGTGAGGCGCTCGACGTGGTCGGTGGTGCGGTCCGAGCCGGGGCGCCGCGCCGAGGCGGCGATCAGCGCTTCCACCAGTGGCTCGGGGCGGCCGTCCGCGAGCATCTGTGATCGTGCGAGGCCGGCGGGAACCGGCTGGAAGCGCAGGCGGCGCCGGAGAGCGGCACCGAGACGGGCGACCTGGTCGGCGCGGCTGAGGACCTCGGGTCCGGTCAGCACGTGCAGCCGCCGGTCTGGTTCGTGATGCGCGAGCAGTACGGCTGCGGCCGCGTCGGCGACGTCGCGCTCGTCCACGACGGCCGTGCGCGCTATGTCCAGGCCTGACACCACGTCACCCGTCCGCAGTTGCGGTGCCCAGCCCCGCGTGTTGGAGGCCAACGTGTCACTGCGCAGCACCAGGGGGTGCAGGCCGGCTCCGTGGAGCAGGGCTTCCATGTCCGCGTGCACTTGGGCGATGGGATCGGACTGGCGAGCGGCTTCGTCGTCTATGGCGGTCGTGGACAGGTAGACGACACGGGGTGCCGCCGCGTCGAGCTCCGCGATCAGGTCGTGGGCGGCGGCGGAATCGAGCAGCGGCCACAGGAGCAGAACGGCGTCGATGCCCGCGAGCGCCTCACGGACGGAAGCAGGATCTGTGAGGTCGCCGACCGCCGACTCGACTCCGGCGCGTGGAGCGGTCTGGCGGCGCGCGAGGCTTCGCACGCATGCCCCATCCGCTTGGAGACGGGTGACGACTTCTCGCCCGAGGTTGCCGGTCGCGCCGGTGACCAGGATCGATGGACGGGGGCGAGGCCCCGCGGAACGAGTGTTGTCAGGCATGATCGGGACGTTAGGGGTTCAGGTCGGCATGAAGGCAAGGCGCGCGTGGTGAAGACGATCGGAGAAGCGGCCGCGGAACTCGGGATCGAGGCCCACGTCCTTCGGCACTGGGAAGACGCCGGGACGCTCACGGTGCGGCGCGATGGCAACGGTTACCGCGTCTACGACGATGGCGCTCTGGAGCAAGCGCGCACCGTGCTGAAACTGCGGCGGGTCGGGCTCTCGCTGCCCGAGGTCGTGGCGGCCATGGCACCGACCAAGTCGGCGGCACAGGCGGTCGTGAGGGCGAAGATCGGCGCACTCGAAGGCGAGATCGTCCACAGGCAGCAGGCGATCACCTTCCTGCGGCACACCGTCGAGTGCAGGCACCGGTATCTCGACGACTGCCCCGACTGCGCGGCTTTTGCGCGTGAAGCTTGAGTCCGCCCCGGTTGGGGAGTTCCAGAGCGTTCGCCGAGGCGGCGCCCGTCCGGTCATGTCCTAACATCCCCGGATGACCGAAGGGCTCCTGTGGCGCTGCTTGGGCGCGCTGGCATCCGGCCTCGTCGGACTCTGCGTTCTCGGGTTCTGGGGCATGTCCGCTCTCCAGGCACGCGCCGACCGGGCACGGGAGTTCGCCTGCGTCCATGACCGGGCCGCCGCGCACTGGAGCCACGGGTACGGGGCCTGGCTCCCCGTAGGCGTTCTCGCCGCCGCCGTACTGGCCCTCGTCCTCGCCGTCGCCGTCCTCGCGGCCGGCGCCCGCTCCCCCCTCTGGGCCCGCCTCCTCTGCTACCCGACGGCACTGATCGCCGCCTTCGCCCTCGTCCTGGCCGCCGTCGTGACCCACGACCACTTCGCCTTCCCCGGCGGCGACATCTCCACCGTCAACAGCGCACCCTGCGGTGTCGGCTGACCATCTCCGGCAGATTCCTCCGCGCCGCACCGACCATCGGGGCGGCCGGCCCGAGCGATAGCGTCGACGGGTGGCGAAGGACGAGGTCGGAACGGGGGCCGGAAGACAGGGGCGTGGCGTGGAGGTCCGGGACGTGGTGGCGGCGCAGCTGCCCGGCTACGGCGTCGACTCCGTGGTGCTTCTGGGGGAGGGCGAGGACAACATCGCCTTCTCGGTCAACGGCGAGCTGATCGTCCGTTTCGGCAAGGAGCCCGACCCCGAAAGCCGGGCGGCGCGGGTTCGCGGTGAAGCCCGCCTGCTCGCCGCCGTCGCCGGCGTGTCACCGGTGGCCGTGCCCGAACCGAGCTTCACGGTGGCGGAGCGGGGCTGCCTGGCCTACTTCAGACTCCCCGGTCTCCCGCTGATCGATGCTGATCCGACGCGGCGGTCGGCCCAGGTCGGTTCCGTCGCCGTCGCGCTCGGGGAGTTCCTCGGCGCGCTGCATGCCGTTCCCAGCGGCGAGATGGCGGGCCTGGTGGGGACCGATGACGAGCCGATGAGCGTGTGGGCGGAGGAGTCCGCGCAGATCTACGGCACGATCTCCGAAGCGGTGCCGCCGCCGCACCGTCCCGCCGTGGAGGCGTTCCTCGGCGCCGCGCCGCCGGCCGACCCGCGTGACCTGGTGTTCTCCCACAACGATCTGGGGATCGAACACGTCCTCGTCGACCCGGACGCCTGGACCGTGACCGGGGTCATCGACTGGAGCGACGCCGCGATCACCGATCCGGCCCGGGACTTCGGCCTGCTCTTCCGCGACCTCGGCCCCGACGCCCTCGACCTCGCCCTGAGCGCATACCAGGCCGACGTCGAAGATGTCAGAGTGCGCGCGGGCTTCTACGCCAGGTGCAGTGTGCTGGAGGACATGGCCTACGGGCTCGGAACCGGGCACCGCAAGTACCTCGACAAGTCTCTCGCCGCACTGGAATGGCTCTTCCCCGTGGACGTCGGCGGCGGGTGCTGAGCCTTCGGCCACGCCGGCCGCAGGGCCGTGACCTGTGCTTCTCGATTCCTGATCAGCCCGGCCGAAGGAGTGCCTCCGGTCCGGTGCGGGACAATGGGGGTGTGGGTCGGTGGGTCCTGCATGTGGACTTGGACCAGTTCATCGCCGCCGTCGAGGTGCTCCGGCATCCGGAGCTTCGCGGGCGGCCGGTCGTCGTCGGCGGGGACGGCGATCCGAGCAAGCGCGGCGTGGTGAGCACGGCCTCCTACGAGGCGCGCGAGTACGGCGTTCATTCCGGGCTGCCGCTGCGCACGGCGGTGCGTCGATGTCCGGAGGCCGTGTTCCTCCCGGTCGACAGGGAGCTGTACGAGTCCGTCTCGGAGCAGGTCATGGCCGCGCTGCGCAGTCTCGGCGTCGTGGTGGAGGTGCTCGGGTGGGACGAGGCGTTCCTGGCCGTCGACGGCGGTGATCCGGAGGCGATGGCCCGGGAGATCCGCGACCGGGTGCGGGCGGCGACGGGGCTCGAATGCACCGTGGGCATCGGGGAGAACAAGCTCCAGGCGAAGCTGGCGACCGGGTTCGGCAAACCCGCCGGGGTCTTCCGTCTCACCGGGGAGACCTGGTTCGAGGTGCTCGGCGACCGGCCGACCGACGCGCTGTGGGGCATCGGGGCCAAGACGGCCAAGCGGTTGAGGGGGCTCGGCATCGCCACCGTGGGCGACCTCGCGGCCGCGGATCCGGGCGCCCTGGCGCGGGAGGTCGGTCCCATGACCGGGCCGTGGCTGGTGCGGCTCGCCCAGGGGCGGGACGGTTCCCCGGTGAGCGACGCGCCGTACGTCCCGCGCTCGTGCGGCAGGGAGACCACCTTCCAGCGCGATCTGGACGACTGGGAGGACGTGCGCGGCGAGGTCGTCCGGCTGGCGCGGAGAGTCGCCGCGGACGTGGCCGCGGACGGCAGGGACGTCGCCCGCGTCGTCGTCAAGGTCAGGTACGTGCCGTTCACCACCCGCACCCACGGCCGGACGCTGGAGGCGCCGTCGACCGGACCGGCCGGGATCGAGGACGCCGCCCTCGCCGCGCTCGACCTGTTCGCCGGACGGCGACCGGTGCGGTTGCTGGGCGTCCGCGCCGAGTTCGCCCGATGACCTGCGCGGTTGCCCGGAGGGTGGCCGGAAGGTGGGCGTCGGTTTTTTGACCCTTTGACGGGTTTTGGGGTTTTTGGCGGCGGGGATGAAGGCCGTCGTTGCTCGATGCACGCGACGGGGGAGAGAGCAGATGAAGAGGGTCATGACCGGGGCACTGATCGCCGCCGTGGTCGGGATCGGCGGGGTGGGCGGCGCGGCCGCCGCCCAGGCCGCCGACTCCGGGAACCAGAACACGCGCCAGGACTGCCGCACCTACTCCAGCGTCGAGGAGTGCGGCCGGCCGAAGCTGAACGACAAGCAGCGCGCGTGCGTCACCTCGGCCGTCCAGCAGGGCATGACCGAACGCCGCGCCACAGTGGAGTGCTCCGCTTTCGCGTAAAAGGCTGCATGGAAAAGGGGCCCGCCCTGGGGGGAGCGGGCCCCTTGGCCTTGCCGGGGGTCAGCGCGGGGGTTGCGCGTTGGTCCATTCGGTGGTCGCGAAGGCCCGGTAGGCGGCGACCTCACCGGGCTTGTGGAAGCGGTCGGGCATGTCCTTCGCCCTCAGCGCGCGTGGCCGGCCGTTGTCGCCCGGGGGAAGCGGCCTGCTGCCGTGCGGCGGCCTCGCCACGAGGTCGCGGACGGCGAGCAGGGAACCCGTGGCGGGGTCGACGATGAACTGTCGCCGGTACGTGCCGAGCTGCTTGGGGGCGGTGAACAGGCCGAGGGGCGCGGTGGTCGTCAGGGGCAGCGAGACCACCGTTCCGGTGCGCCCGAGCGGGTCGGTCGTCCGGCCCTCTGGCCGGACGCCGGGCAGGTCGGCGAGCATCCGGAAGACCGCCGCGCGCACCTTGGGCGATGCCGGTGCGGTGGACAGCAGGTCCCCGGCGACGTCGCTCAAAGCCCGCACACGCTCCTGCCCCCGCAAGGCGCGGATCGGCTCCGCCCTCTCGCCGTCCGTGGAGACGGCGTGCCAGTGCCCCCTGAGCCCGAGCAGCTTCTCCTTCAGCGCCTCGGGCTCCGCGGGCAGCTCGTTGAGCTGCTTCATGGTCATGCCGTCGAAGTCGCCTTCGTCCGGCATCCAGTGCGGCGCCCCCTCCCCGGACGCCATGTCCAGGAAGACGGTCTGCCCGGTGCCTTCCGGGTCCGGGACGGGAACCATCTTGGGCGATCCCGCCGCCTCCCACTTCCGCTTGTCCGCGGCGGTGACCGGGACGTCGGCGAACTCGACGTGGGTGTTGCGGCCCTTGCCGTCCGGGCCGAACCAGGCCTCGTTCCCCTGCCTTGAGTCCACCTTGTAGTGGTTCGCGGCGCTCTTACCGACCGCGTAGATCTCTCCCATGACGGTTCTGGTGTGCCAGTACGTGCCGGTGGGCGCCTTCAGCGCGTTGGTGGCGGCGACCAGCAGCGCGTTGCCCTTCAGGGGGACGGGGTTCTCCACACGCGGGTCGTGGGCCGGGTCGCCGTCGCCGTCCCCGGTGGACACGACGGCGGCGACCGCCCCGGCGGCCACGGCGGCCGTCGCCGCCACGCTCACCAGCCGGATCCGCAGCCGGCGCCGGGGGCGGGGGCGCGCTCCGCCGCCGTCCCGCCAGTCGATGCGCTGGGCGAGCCGCTCCGGGGGCTCCTCCACGGCGAGCCCCGTCCGCATCTGCCGCAGGGCGTCGATCTCATCCATGGTCACTCCTCGGAGAGGGCCTTGCGCAGCTTGGCCCGGCTTCGGTGGATCTTGGCCTTGACGGTGCCGACCGGCAGGCCGAGCGTCATCGCGATCTCGGCGTAGGACATCTCGCCCCACGCCAGCAGCAGGACGGCGTTGCGGTCCTGCGCGCCGAGCGAGGCCAGCGCCCGCGCCAGGCCGGGGCCGCACGCCGCCGCGGAGGCGCGCTCGCTCGCCCTGTCGGCGACGCCGTCCTCGGCGGGGTCGGCGCCGGTGCGGGCGAACGCGCGGTACATGCGCGTCTCCTGGCGGTGGTGCTTGGCGATCAGGTTGCTCGCGATGCCCCACAACCAGGCGCCGAACTCGGCGCGCCCGTCGAACCTGTCGCGCCGCCGGAACGCGGTCGCGAACGCCTCCGCCACCACGTCGTCGGCGAGCGATCCGCCGAGACGCCGCCTGACGTAGGCGTGCAGCCGCGGCGAGTGGCGGCGGAACAGCTCGCCGAAGGCTTCGGGGTCGTCCAGGGAGGCGGCGACGATCCGCGAATCGTCCAGCTCGTCCCTGGCATGGCTCACCATGGCCATGGGCGTCTCTTCATGGAGTGCGGTCTCCGTGTCCGGGGGAGTGCTGACATCCCCTCTATCCCGAACCCCGCCCCCCGGTTGCGCCTACTCGTCGGCCGCCTGCCGTCCGGTCGCGGACCAGCACAGCGCGTTCGAAGACGGCTTGGACGTCAGCCGGATGTGGGCGAGTTGGTCGGTCTCCGAGTTGAGCAGGCAGAACGCCGACCCCACGCGGATGTCCGCGTAACGGATCGTCGGTTTGATCGGATGCCTTTTGATCGCGGTGTAGCAGGTGGCGCCGTCCGGTGTGCCTTTGACGGAGGCCGCTTGAACGCTGTCGTAGAGGACAAGAGCGCCGCCGGAGGGGGCGGGCCGGTACAGCAGGTCCGCCTCCCAAGTGTTGTCCTGGTCGGTGATGACTTCTGGACCATGCGCCGTGAACGTGACGCCCGAATCATCGCCATCCTCCGCGTCGCCGCCCAGGAGGGTGAAGGAGATGGACGTGTACTCGGCGACGATTCCGCCACCGAACTTGGTCGGTGAGGCACTCGGAGTCCTCGCGCGGCCGCGCGAGGAGGCGAAGGCGATGGCGGCGACCACGATCACCAGCACTGTCACCGCGATGGCCGCGGGGATCAGCAGAGGGGCCAGGGACGGGCCGCTCGACGGTAACGGCCTGCTCGGCGGTAAAGGTCCGTAGGGCCCCGTGCTTCCGTAGGGCCCTGTGCTTCCGAAGGGCAGTGTGCGTGCGGGCGGCATGGGCCAGGTCGGGGGCCTGGCGTAGGAGTGCGGCCTCCCCGCGCCGGGCGGGACGGGCTGCGGGGCGTGCTGGAGCCGGGCGGGCGGACGGTAGCGCGGCATCGTGGTGGCGATCCCGGACGGCAGCCAGTGCCCGTCCCCAGACGGGTCCGGCTCGTCCGCGGCCTCGACGGACTCGGAGGTCTCCGGCTCGTCCGGGACGAGGGCGCCGGCCGCCTCGATGATCTGCGCCGTCCCGGGACGGGAGCCGGCGTCCCGCTCCAGGCACCGGCCGAGGATGTCGCGCAGTTCGGGAGGGCAGCGTTCCAGGTCCGGCGGCTGGCTGGTGATCCGGTACATCACGGCCCTCGGGTCGCCCTCGCCGAAGGCGCTCGTCCCGGTGGCGGCGTAGAAGGCGGTCAGGCCCAGGGCGAACACGTCGGCGGCCGCGGTGATCTCGCCGCCCGTGATCTGCTCCGGGGCCATGAACGCCGGGGTGCCGACCAGCACGCCCGACCGGGTCAGGGTGCTCGCGTCCGCGGCCCGCGCGATGCCGAAGTCGATGACCTTCGGGCCGTCGTCGGCGAGCAGCACGTTGCCCGGCTTGAAGTCGCGGTGCACCAGTCCGGCCGCGTGCACGCTCGCCAGCGCCTCCGCGCAGCCGGCGAGGAGCCGGGCGACGACCGGCGGCGGCAGCGGACCGTGCTCGGCCACCGCCTCCTGCAACGTCGGGCCGGCGACGTAGGCGGTGGCGAGCCACGGCCGCGGCGCGTCCGGGTCGGTGTCCAGGACGGGGGCGGTGTAGAGGCCCTGCACCCGCTGGGCGACCTCGACCTCGCGGCGGAACCTGCGGCGGAACTCGGGGTCGTCGGCGAGCTCGCGCCGGACGACCTTCACGGCGACCGCACGCCGGCCGGGCGTGTAGGAGAGGTAGACCTGCCCCATGCCGCCGCCGCCGAGCCGCGCCCGCAAGGCGTATCCGGCGACGGCCCGCGGATCGTCACCGTCCAGGGGAGCGAATCTGGCCACGGCGACACTCCTTTCGCCCCCCGCTGACGACGTTACGCCCGCCGCGCGCGATCGAGAATGCCTCCCGCCCCCGCACCGATGGCCGCAATAGGGCGTCAGGAAAGGACCGCCGTTCGGACACGGACGGGGGCGAGGACGAGGGAGAAGCGGCGCGCGACCGGTTCGTCATGGCTCGGCTCGACCGGCGGCATCGCGGAGAGCGCTGAGACGAGCGCCCTGACTTGCCGGGACGGAGTACGCGAGGACTGTCCCAGACGCAAGAGGCAAACCAAATCGGGCGACGCCGTCTCGACGGCTGCGTCGCCCTTTCCATAGAGGAGTTCTCATGGGCTATCCGAAGCCCGTTCTGGAAATCCCCCCTGTCACCGGCAACGACGTCGACGAGATCGAATCGGGGATCGAGCGCCGGGCGCGCGAGTTCTTCGGGACCGTCGACCTGGCGTTCCCCGACCGGTACCACGCGAAGCTGACGGACGACCGGTTCAGCGACTCGAAGCGGTACGTGGTCGAGGGCGTGCGCGTTCAGCTCTACTGGAGCGACAGGCCGGAAAGGGTGACGCGCAGCGTCGACCTTCCGCCTGTCTTCGGTGGCAGCCTCACCGAGATCGAGGCGGAGATCAAGCGCCTCACAGCCGAATTCTTCGGTACGACCACCGGCGTCAGTTCGCCCCGAGCGGACTACGCGGTGGTGGTCGAGACGGACGCGAAGGGCGACAAGAAGTACAAGGCGAAGGACGTGACCGTAACGCACACGGACGACTGGCCGAGGGCGTGACGTTCGCGTCGTGAACCTCAGCAGGCCGTCACCGGTCCGGTGACGGCCCCTACCCGGTGGCCCCTCGGGTGCGCGAGGGGCCACTCTGTCGTGAGTCCGGCTCTGGCGAGTTCGCGCCGCCGAGCCGCGCCCGCAGCGCGTTTCCGGCGACAACCCGGTCCGATGGCCGCGGGTGGGCGTCAGGACAGGGGCAGCGGACGGCGGGGGACCGGGGACGACTGGATGATGGACGTCGTCGTCTTCGCGTACGGGGTGAAGCGGTCGAGGATCGGTTCGAGCTCCTCGACGGCGCGCAGGTGCGCGATGAAGTAGAAGCAGTCGTCGCCCGTGATGCGGTGGCACTCGACGATCTGCGGGACCTCGTCGGCGATCTTGGGGATGCGGCTCAGCTCGCGCGGGCTCGGGCTCACCCGGACCAGGACGGCGATCGGGAAGCCGAGCGTGACCGGATCGACGGTGGCGTGGTAGCCGGTGATGGCGCCGGTGTCCTCCAGGCGCTGGACGCGCTCGGCGACGGCCGGTGCGGACAGCCCGACGCGGCGGCCCAGCTCGGCGATGGACGCCCGGCCGTCCCGCTGCAGTTCGGTGAGGATCCGCAGGTCGGTCGGATCGAGCGGCTTGGGTTCGTAGGCGCGACCCGGTCGGCCCCTTCGGTTCGCCATTCCCCCAACTTACGGACAGGCCGACGATACGACCATGTCGTTTCCGTTCCACTACCTGGGGCCCTCGTTCGCCGTGCTGCTGTTCCCCCGTGTCGGGCCCTTGGGCGTGGCCGGGATACGAATCTGGAGCGCCGCCGTCGTCTTCGTGCTCTGGCGCAGGCTATGGCGGACGCCCAAGGGCAGGAGCAGGCGGACGGTCCTGGTGTGGGGCGCTGCGCTCGCGGTGATGAACGCGTCCTTCTATATGGCGATCGCACGATTGCCCCTGGCGACGGTGGCGGCGATCGAGTTCCTGCCCGTCATCCTCTTGGCCGCCCTAGGGGTGAGGACAGGACGCAACATCGTCGCGCTCGGTGCGGCCGTCGGGGGCGTGTACGTCCTGACGGAGGTGCGGATCGAAGGAGAGCCGCTCGGGTTCGTCTTCGCGTTCGCCAACGCCGCGCTGTTCGCGGTGTACATCGTCGTCGCCCACAAGGCCGCGCGCTCCGACGCCGGGGGCATCGACGGGTTGGCCATGGCGATGGTCGCCGCGAGCGTGGCCGTCATTCCCCTCGGCGGCGTGCAGGCCGTGCCGGCGCTGGCCGATCCGGTCGCGCTCGCCGCGGGGATCGGCGTCGGGATCTCCTCGTCCGTCATCCCGTACGTGTGCGACCAGTTCGCGATGGCGCGTCTCGGCCGCGCCACCTACGCGCTGATGGTGTCGCTGCTTCCGGCGACGGCGACCGTGACCGGGCTCGTGGTGCTGCGGCAGGTGCCGGCGCCGGCGGAGGTCGCCGGCGTGGGGTTGGTGATCGCCGGGGTGGCGGTGCACCGTGGAGAAGCTGGGAACCGTGGAGAACGTTGAGAGGAGAGAGGTCATGGAACAGGTACGGCTCGGAACGACCGGTATGAGGGTCTCGCGGATCTGCCTCGGCATGATGAGTTTCGGCGACCCGGCGGTGCGGCCGTGGGCCCTGGACGAGGGCGCGGCGGAGCCGATCGTCCGGCGGGCCGTGGACGGCGGCGTGACGTTCTTCGACACCGCCGACGTGTAGGCGCCCGCTACGCGGCCGCTGGCGGCTCGTCAGCTTCTGCAACAGGGCATGCGGCCTGTCCTGTCTGTGAGAGATGAAAGAGCGGTCCCACCTCCTGCCGGAGGTGGGACCGCAAATGTGGATCACGGTCGAGGTCTCAGCTGAGGGGCCGTGGTAGGCCACTCAGCCGCCCCGTCCACAGATCGAGTTCAGTCGTCGTCCGAGCCCTCCAGGTCCTCGACCGTGTCGGCCTCGGTCCGGATGGGCGTGGGGTCCGGCTGCGAGCCGGTCTGCTCCGACGCGTCGCCTTGGTCCTTGTATGTACCCCTGCTAACACGCATTGACTCTCTCCTTCTCGGATGAGTCTGAAGGCACAGGGCGCCAATCAGCGTCGATGTAGATCGACCTGATTCGCTCTCACCCCGTGCCTTCAGAGCACTAATGCAAACCTCAGACACCGGGCGGCCATCACCGAGTGATGGCTGAGAGCGATGGAATCTTTAGTTGTAGCTTGATCATCGCGTCGACGGGGAAAAGGGTCAAATCGTGATGCCGGTCGACCTGAGGGCCGGGTGCCGCTGGCCGGTTCCGTACAGCTTCAACGCGTGGCACAGGCGACACTCGGGGACTTGTCTCGTCAGGGGTGGCGCGGGGCCGGGTGCGGGGTTGGGCCCGTGCCGCACCGCGCAAGCCGAGGCAGGCCCCGCGCGAAGGCTGCCGCACAGGTGCCGGGCAGCGGCTTCCAGGCCGGGCGACGCTTGAGACGGAATTGCCGACACGGCGCCGGCTGACTCCCTCCGGTCGCCCCTGCGGGGTGGCCTACGGCCATCGACCGGCCCCGACCCTGTCAGCACGCAAGGGAAGCCGCGGCCCTCACGGCGTCACGGGTCTACACATGGCACGGCCCCGCCCCGGACGGTTCCGGGACGGGGCCGCCACGTTCTGATCAGGCGATGTCGAGGTCACCGCGCTTGATGCGGGTCAGGAACTCCCGCGCGGCGGGCGGGGGGAGAGCGAACCTTGGCCCGTCCGGGTTCTTGCTGTCACGGATGCCGACCGCGCCGGGAAGGGCCGCCATCTCCACACAGTCGGAGTTCGCGGTTGAGCCGCTGCGGGACGACTTACGCCAGTCGGTCATTGGTAGGTCTCTAGGCTTCCGTCGAGGAGGGTTCGCGACGTGCCGACAGGTGCCGCTATGTCGCTCAGTCGGTCGTAGCGTACTGCGTACTTCATCACGTCGGTCGGGGTGGTTACGAGCCGTCCCCGTTCCGGTGCGTCCGTGAACGCGACCTCCCTGTCTCCCACGGTCAGGAGACGGAACGACCCGTCAAGGCCGTTATGGGCTCCGCCGGACGCCTCCAGAACGCGGATGGAGACGTGGGGTGCTTTCGCCAGCTCCACCAGGTGCGCGATCTGTGCGCGCATCACCTCTGCACCGCCTACGGGTTGAGCGAGGACGGCCCAACTGAGGATGACGCTGACCAGTGCCGGTTCAGACCGTTCCCACACGGCCGCCTGTCGGGCGAGCCGTTTCTCTAGGGCCTCTTCGATGCCCGAGACCATTCCGGTAGACAGCATGGCCCGCGCGTACTCCGGAGTCTGGAGCAGGCCCGGGACCAGCAGCGCGGCCCACATCCGGTGACGTGTCGCGCGGGCCTCGTGGTCCGTGAGCCCGGTGAACCAGTCGCCATCGTCGCTCGTCTCCGCCAAACGGACGAGCCGGGCAAAGGTCGTGCCCCAGAGACGATCCAGCCGTCTCGCGTAGTCCGGGGAGAGATGGAGGCGTCCGTTTTCGACTCGGGAAACGTACGAACGATCGCAGCCGAGTTGCTCGGCCAGCTTGTTGCCGGACTGTCCGCGCGCCTCGCGCAGTCTGCGCATCTCAACTGCGATGTAGTCCCATAATGATCTGTCCGGGTCGAGTGCTTCGGGTTCTGGCAATGTGCCGCTCCCCCTCAAGCTCGCCGCCGTCGCGAACAGCCGTACCGAACTCGTGGGACGTCTCGTCCGTCCCGACGGCGAGCTGGCCGCCGAGATCAGCCAAGCCCCCTCAGGCCACGCGACCGAGGTGACGGTGATCATCCACCAAGGGGTTCCGTGCTTCGCGTGGGCGGCCGACCATGAGGCCATCGCGGCGGTTGAGGATATCGCGGAGACGCTCGAAGCCGTCCGTCGCAGGTTCGCGATGCAGGAGCGGACATGACGGCCGCGACGACTCCCGGCATGTACACGTCACCGGGTGACCCGGGCGAACTGATCCGTATGGCGGTTGCGTTCGGGACGGTCGGAGCCGCCTTCCTGGTGTTCGGTCTCGTCATCGGGGCCCTGTGGGCAACCCGGCGCAGAGGACACCAGCGGGGCCGACACGTTGCCGGGCAGCCGTCCGCCAGGGGACGGGGACCCGGCAACGTCCGCGACCTTCGTCCGCAGCGCCCCCGGAGGCCACGGCCGGAGCGCCAGGCGATCCACGGGGTTCCAAGCCACGCCCGCTTCCCATTCGGCCCCGAGCAGCGATGACGCGGCCAGCGCTCACCGGAAGAACGGCAGAACCGAGTTCCCCGCCGGAGCCATCCAGGTAGGGGGGAGAACCGCGCGGAGGTGGGCCGCGCGAAGAGGGGCGCATGACTGCGGACTCTGTTCCCCCGGAAGTCCGCCGCGCGTTCCTGTGTCCCGCTCCCGCCACGACGGGGGCCGGACACGAAAGAGGGGGTCCCGGGAATCGAGGTCCCGGGACCTCCTCACAGGGGCCGACGCGGCGGCGTCAGTCAGTGCGCCAGACCGGGTCGAGCAGCTCAGGGTCGAACTTCTTGTTGCCCTTGCCCGCCGGGTACATGATCACCGTGTGCAGGGCCGACCGTATACAGGTCCGCTTCACCGAGATCGGGAACCCACCCTCCGCCTCTGGCAGGTACCACCGGCGCCGCACCTCGGAGGCGCTCGTCTCCTGCTGCGCCGCTTTCGCCGCCACGGCGGCCTCATGCTTGTTCTTCTCCGCACGCAGCCCGTTGATCTGCTGTTCCAGCCCAGGGACCAGCTTGAAGAACAGATCGTTGGTGATCTGGCACGCGTTCCACTGCCGGGTCAACTCCGCCTCGGAGACGAACATGTCCACCAGGTCACCGCGCCGGGAGACACCCCCGCACCCACCCTCGGCACGGCCCAGGCAGGTATAGGTGTGCGTCCCGTCCTTCTGGCCGTTGCAACGAAGAGGCGTGTTGCAGAGCGTCCCGTCCGGGAACCGCCGCCCGCAGCGCAGGATGCCCGACAGTAGATAGGTGTGGTCCCGGTAGTCGGCAGGGTGCGCACGCCCAACCTTCATGTCACGTCCGACGAAGTGCCCCTTGCGGCTTTCGAAGACCGCCCGGACGGCCGACCACTGTTCAGGGTCGACGATCGGTTCCCACTGGCCTTGAACGGGCGCGCCGTCCGCCCCACGAACCAACTCCCCGTGGATCTCCCGCCACCCGCAGATGCGGGGACTGCACATTGCGACCTTGAGAGATTGGACGCTCCACTCGTTGCCGCGCGCCGTCTTCACGCCCCTGTCCTGCCAGTCTCGGACGATCGAGTGCTGCGGCAGGTGCCGGCGCCGGCGGAGGTCGCCGGCGTGGGGTTGGTGATCGCCGGGGTGGCGGTGCACCGTGGAGAAGCTGGGAACCGTGGAGAACGTTGAGAGGAGAGAGGTCATGGAACAGGTACGGCTCGGAACGACCGGTATGAGGGTCTCGCGGATCTGCCTCGGCATGATGAGTTTCGGCGACCCGGCGGTGCGGCCGTGGGCCCTGGACGAGGGCGCGGCGGAGCCGATCGTCCGGCGGGCCGTGGACGGCGGCGTGACGTTCTTCGACACCGCCGACGTGTACTCGCTGGGCGTCAGCGAGCAGATGACCGGGCGTCTCCTGCCGAAGTTCTTCTCGCGTAGGGACGACTACGTGCTGGCGACCAAGGTGTGCCTCCCCATGGGGGACGGTCCGAACGACCAGGGACTGTCGCGCAAGCACATCATGGCCGGAATCGACGCGTCCCTCAGGCGACTCGGCACTGACTACGTCGACCTGTACCAGATCCACCGCTGGGACTACGGGACGCCCATCGAGGAGACCATGGAGGCCCTGCACGACGTGGTGAAGTCGGGCAAGGCCAGATACATCGGAGCGTCCAGCATGTTCGCCTGGCAGTTCGCCAAGGCGCAGCACGTCGCCGACAAGCACGGTTGGACGAAGTTCGTCGCGATGCAGAACCACTACAACCTCGTCTATCGCGAGGAGGAGCGGGAGATGATTCCGCTCTGCCTGGACCAGGGGGTGGGCGTGATCCCGTGGAGCCCGCTCGCGCGGGGCATGCTCGCGGGCAACCGGGAGAGGGGCGGCGAGCGCAAGACCGTCCGGTCCCGGAACGACTCCTTCGGGGACAGCCTGTACGACGAGGCGGACTTCGACGTCGTCGACGCCGTACGCGCGGTCGCGGCGGAGCGGGGCGTCCCGGCGGCGCAGGCGGCGCTCGCGTGGCTGCTCGCCAAGCCGGGGGTGACCGCGCCGATCGTGGGAGCGACGAAGCTCACTCATATGGACGACGCCGTCGCCGCGGCGGACCTGCGGCTGGACGACAAGGAGGTCGAGCGGATGCAGGCCCCGTACCGGCCCCACACGGTCATCGGACATTCCTGACGGATTCGACGGAGGACGTCTGCGGGGCGGAACGCTCCGGAGGCGTCCCGCGTCTATCAGGGGTGGTGATTTGCGATACCACCGGCGATCGGGGCAGGCTGGTGGCGAGAACGCCCACGCATGGCAAGCCCGCCAGGTGGGGACATCGGTGACAAGGTTCGGAGGCCGCGTTATGCGCCGCGCGTCTCCGGACTTTCCGGGAGCTGAGGAGCCCCGGGACGACGGCGCTGAAGGAGCCCGACGATGACCGAGAACGACGGCACGCAGGGACCGCAGCGGCCGATGCCGGAGGACGAGGGGCACCCCAGGCCGCCGGAGGGCCAGGAGCCCCCCGCCCGGCCGCTGGGTGACCGCACCGTGGTGTTCGGTGCTCCTCAGTTGGGCGGCCGGCCCCCGGCACAGCCGGCGCAGCCCCGCGACGAGGAGCGGCAGGCGCCGCCCCCGGCGCCCCCCACGATGGTCGAACAGCCGATGCAGCAGTTCGGCGAGCAGCAGCCCCCGCCCCCGCCCGCTTACGGCGCCCCGCAGGACCAGCAGCCCCAGTACGGGCAGCCTCCCGCCGGGCAGATGCCCTATGGCACGCCTCCCGGGCCTGGCGGATTCCCGCCTCCGCAGGAGCAGCAGCAGCCCCAGTACGAGCCGCCCCAGCAGTACGAGCCGCCCCAGCAGTACGGGCAGCCGCAGTACGGCCAGCAGCCTGAGCAGTCCCCCTATGGGCAGCAGCCTGAGCAGCAGTACGGGCAGCAGCCTCCGCAGCAGCAGTCGGGGTACCCGCAGCAGCCGATGCACGGTGCGCCCCAGGAGCAGCAGCCGCAGTACGGCCAGCCCCAGTACGGCGAGCAGGCGCCGCGCCCCGAGCAGCCGCAGGAGGGGGGCACGGACCGGACGCTGATCGTCCCGGGCCCGGCCTCCGGCGCGCCCGAGCAGCAGCAGCCGCAGCGGCCCGTGGTGGACGACCAGGCGACGCTGCACTGGTCGCCCGGCACCGACATTCCGGTCGCCACCGGCCCCGAGCGCAGGCAGGAGCCCGTGGGCGAGCCGTGGCAGGCCCCGGCCCCGACCCCGCCGTCCACGCCCGAGCCGTGGTCGCCCGAGTCGTCCCAGCCCGGAGGACAGCCGGGCCAGTCCGACCACGAGCGGACGATGATGGTCCCGCCGCCCGACTCCGGCTACGGCGCGGGGTCGCAGCCGGCCGGTCCCTCGGTGGACGACCTGTACCGCCCGCCCGGCGAGGGCAACGTGGAGGACGCGCGCCCGACCGAGGCGTTCGACCCGGCCGCGGCCTCCCAGGGACGGCACGCGGCCGAACCCCAGGGGCGGCACGCCGCCGAGTCGCCCGGCATGGCCGAGCACACCCGGCTCGACATCGGCCAGCAGCAGTGGGGCCAGCAGCAGTCGCAGCAGGGCCAGCAGTACGGCCAGCAGCAGTACGGCCAGCCCGAGCAGCAGCAGGGCTACGGCCAGCAGTACGGCGGTCAGCAGGGCGAGCAGCAGCAACAGCAGTTCGGCCAGCAGGGCTACGGCGAGCAGCAGGGCTATGGCCAGCAGCAGTACGGCGGCCAGTCCGGCGAGCAGCAGGGTTACGGCGAGCAGCAGGGCTATGGGCAGCAGCAGTTCGGCGGCCAGCAGGGCGACCAGCAGTTCGGCCAGCCCGGCGGCGAACAGCAGCAGGGCCAGCAGTTCGGTCAGCAGCAGTACGGCCAGCAGGGCCAGCAGGGCCAGCCCCAGCAGTTCGGGCAGCAGGGGCAGTACGGCCAGCCGTCCACCTACGGCGGCGAAGAGAGCAAGGGCAACAAGAACACGCTCCTGCTGGTCGGCGGCGCCGTCGCGGTCGTCGTGATCCTCGTCGTCCTGGTGGTCGCCTTCGTCCTGTAGGACGCGAAACTCCCAGAACACGGAACGGCCGGGGACGCGTAAAAGCTGCTCCACGACTTCCCCAAACACGGGAACGTGGGCCACAATGCAGCAGAGGCGCCCCGGCCGTCGACGACCGAAGCCTCCGCGATCGCGTGCGAAGCCAGGTTCGAGCGGAGCGAGAACCTGATCGCGCAGCGAGCCGCCAGGCGAGCCGGAGCGATGCCAGCGATCGCCGCGTTTCTCGACGATGGAGGGCCGCCAGGCCCGAAGAAGGAGAGGGACGCCGTAAGCGCTGCCGTAAGCGCTGCCGTAGGCGCGCCTCTGCTCACTTTGCACTTTGGCTGAGTGGTCGGTAACCTCTTCACTTGTGCCCGCTGTGTGCGGGCCGCTATGCGTGCGTGTCGGCGAGGCCGGTTGGCCGGCCCCAGCGCGCCGCATCTACTCCCCGGCTTGATTCGGCCCAGTAAGGGCCGGGCGGTCTGTGTCGGTTTCGCGCGGTTGTATTTCCGTGAGGCGGCGACACGCCCGACCGCGGGGGTCGGAGAGGTCGGGAAACCGGCAGGTCACAGCCTCACCTGAGGTGGTGATTGCAGCAATAGGACTTACCGGCTCGGTACGAGGAAGACGGAGACGCGGTGCCCACGATCCAGCAGCTGGTCCGCAAGGGCCGCCAGGACAAGGTGACCAAGAACAAGACGCCCGCGCTGAAGGGCAGCCCCCAGCGCCGGGGCGTCTGCACGCGCGTCTACACGACGACGCCCAAGAAGCCGAACTCCGCGCTCCGGAAGGTCGCCCGTGTCCGGCTGACCAGCGGGATCGAGGTCACGGCCTACATCCCCGGCGTCGGCCACAACCTGCAGGAGCACTCGATCGTGCTCGTGCGCGGCGGCCGTGTGAAGGACCTCCCCGGCGTTCGGTACAAGATCATTCGCGGCTCCCTCGACACCCAGGGCGTCCGGAACCGCAAGCAAGGGCGCAGCCACTACGGCGCGAAGAAGGAGAAGAGCTGATGCCGCGCAAGGGCCCCGCTGGCAAGCGCCAGCTGATCGCTGACCCGGTGTACAACTCGCCGCTGGTCACCGCGCTCATCAACAAGGTTCTGCTGGACGGCAAGCGCTCCATCGCGCAGAGCATCGTGTACGACGCCCTGGAGGGCGCCCGCGAGAAGACCGGCAACGACCCGGTCGTCACGCTCAAGCGCGCGCTCGACAACGTCAAGCCCACCCTGGAGGTGCGCAGCCGCCGCGTCGGTGGCGCGACCTACCAGGTCCCCGTCGAGGTGCGGCCGGCGCGCAGCACCACCCTCGCGCTGCGCTGGCTGGTGCTCTACGCCCGGCAGCGCCGCGAGAAGACCATGACCGAGCGGCTGATGAACGAGCTGCTCGACGCGAGCAACGGTCTTGGCGCGTCTGTCAAGAAGCGCGAGGACACGCACAAGATGGCGGAGTCCAACAAGGCCTTCGCCCACTACCGCTGGTAATCCCGGCGGATCTGCAACGACGAGAGACGACGCGAGGACGGCAGTGGCTACCAAAACCGGTGTAGACCTGGCCAAGGTCCGCAACATCGGGATCATGGCCCATATCGACGCGGGCAAGACCACCACGACCGAGCGCATCCTTTACTACACGGGGATGAGCTACAAGATCGGCGAAGTGCACGACGGCGCCGCCACCATGGACTGGATGGAGCAGGAGCAGGAGCGGGGGATCACCATCACCTCCGCCGCCACCACCTGCGAATGGCCCGTCGACGACGTCAAGCACACGATCAACATCATCGACACCCCCGGCCACGTCGACTTCACCATCGAGGTGGAGCGCAACCTTCGGGTGCTCGACGGTGCGGTCGCGGTGTTCGACGGGGTCGCCGGCGTGGAGCCCCAGTCCGAGACGGTGTGGCGCCAGGCCGACCGGTACGGCGTGCCGCGCATGTGCTTCGTGAACAAGCTCGACCGGGTCGGCGCGGAGTTCCACCGCTGCGTCGACATGATCGAGAACCGGCTCAACGCCACGCCGCTGGTGCTCCAGCTCCCGATCGGCGCCGAGTCCGACTTCAAGGGCGTCGTCGACCTCGTCCGTATGACGGCCCTCGTGTGGAACGAGGAGGCCAAGCTCGGCGAGATGTACGACACCGTCGACATCCCCGAGTCGCACGCCGAGACGGCCCGCGAGTGGCACGACAAGCTCGTCGAGACCCTCGCGGAGAACGACGACGAGATCATGGAGCTGTACCTGGAGGGCACCGAGCCCACCGTGGAGCAGCTGCACGACGGCATCCGGCGTGCGACGATCGCCGCGAAGCTCACCCCGGTGACCTGCGGCACGGCCTTCAAGAACAAGGGCGTGCAGCCGCTGCTGGACGCGATCGTCCGCTACCTGCCCTCGCCGCTGGACGTCGAGGCCATCGAGGGCCACGCCGTGCGCGACGAGGAGAAGGTCCTCATCCGCAAGCCGAGCGAGGACGAGCCGTTCGCCGCGCTCGCGTTCAAGATCGCGAGCGACCCGCACCTGGGCAAGCTCACCTTCGTGCGCGTCTACTCCGGTGTGCTGGAGTCCGGCGCGAACGTGATGAACTCCGTCAAGGAGCGCAAGGAGCGCATCGGCAAGATCTACCGGATGCACGCCAACAAGCGCACCGAGATCGAGCGCGCGGGCGCCGGCGACATCGTCGCGGTGATGGGTCTCAAGCAGACCACCACCGGTGAGACGCTGTCCGACGACAAGAACCCGATCGTGCTGGAGTCGATGAACTTCCCGGCGCCGGTCATCCACGTCGCGATCGAGCCGAAGACCAAGGCCGACCAGCAGAAGCTGGGCACCGCGATCCAGCGCCTGGCCGAGGAGGACCCCTCCTTCCAGGTCCGCACGGACGAGGACACCGGCCAGACCGTCATCTCGGGCATGGGCGAGCTCCACCTGGAGATCCTCGTCGACCGGATGAAGCGGGAGTTCAAGGTCGACGCCAACGTCGGCAAGCCGCAGGTCGCCTACCGCGAGACGATCAGCCGCAAGGTCGAGAAGGTCGAGTACACCCACAAGAAGCAGACGGGTGGCTCCGGCCAGTTCGGCCGCGTGATCATCGACCTGGAGCCGCTCGGCGGCGGGTCCGACGGCTACGAGTTCGAGAACAAGGTCACCGGTGGCCGCATCCCGCGGGAGTACATCCCGTCGGTCGACGCGGGCTGCCAGGAGGCCGCGGAGTTCGGCGTCCTCGCCGGCTACCCCATGGTCGGCGTCAAGGTCACGCTGAAGGACGGCGCCTACCACGAGGTCGACTCGTCGGAGATGGCGTTCAAGGTCGCCGGTTCCATGGCGTTCAAGGAGGCCGCCCGCAAGGCGTCCCCCACGCTGCTGGAGCCGATGATGTCCGTCGAGGTCACCACGCCCGAGGACAACATGGGCGACGTGATCGGCGACCTGAACAGCCGGCGCGGTCAGGTCCAGTCCATGGACGAGCGGCACGGCATGCGCGTCATCAAGGCGCTCGTGCCTCTGTCCGAGATGTTCGGCTACGTGGGTGATCTGCGCAGCAAGACCCAGGGCCGGGCTGTCTTCACCATGCAGTTCGACTCCTACGCCGAGGTTCCCACGAACGTCGCGCAGGAGATCATCGCCAAGGCGCGGGGCGAGTAAGCACCCGGGCCTGCCCACAGATCACCAAGACGTAAACGAAGCGGTCGTCTAGGCGGCCGAGGATCGCAACAAGGAGCAACCAGTGGCGAAGGCCAAGTTCGAGCGGACGAAGCCGCACGTGAACATCGGCACCATTGGACACATCGACCACGGTAAGACCACGCTTACCGCGGCGATCACCAAGGTGCTCCACGACAAGTACCCGGACCTCAACCCCTTCACGCCGTTCGAGGACATCGACAAGGCGCCGGAGGAGCGCGAGCGCGGCATCACGATCTCGATCGCGCACGTCGAGTACCAGACCGAGGCCCGGCACTACGCGCACGTGGACTGCCCCGGTCACGCGGACTACATCAAGAACATGATCACCGGTGCGGCGCAGATGGACGGCGCCATCCTGGTGGTCGCCGCGACCGACGGCCCGATGCCGCAGACCAAGGAGCACGTGCTCCTGGCCCGCCAGGTCGGCGTCCCCTACATCGTCGTCGCCCTGAACAAGTGCGACATGGTGGACGACGAGGAGATCCTGGAGCTCGTCGAGCTCGAGGTCCGCGAGCTGCTGTCGGAGTACGAGTTCCCGGGCGACGACGTCCCGGTCGTGCGCGTCTCCGCCTTCCAGGCGCTGCAGGGCGACGAGAAGTGGGCCGCGTCGATCGGCGAGCTGATGGACGCCGTCGACGAGAACGTGCCGGAGCCGGTGCGCGACACCGAGAAGCCGTTCCTGATGCCGATCGAGGACGTCTTCTCGATCACCGGCCGCGGCACCGTCGTGACCGGCCGCATCGAGCGCGGTGTCGTCAACGTCAACGAGACCGTCGACATCATCGGCATCAAGCCGGAGTCCACCTCGACCACCGTCACCGGCGTCGAGATGTTCCGCAAGCTGCTCGACCAGGGCCAGGCGGGCGACAACGTCGGCCTGCTGCTGCGCGGCATCAAGCGCGAGGACGTCGAGCGCGGCCAGTGCGTCATCAAGCCGGGCACGAACACCCCGCACACCGAGTTCGAGGCGCAGGTCTACATCCTGTCCAAGGACGAGGGCGGCCGGCACACGCCGTTCTTCAACAACTACCGCCCGCAGTTCTACTTCCGGACCACGGACGTCACCGGCGTGGTGAACCTCCCCGAGGGCACCGAGATGGTCATGCCGGGCGACAACACCGAAATGCGCGTCGACCTGATCCAGCCCGTCGCCATGGAGGAGGGCCTGAAGTTCGCCATCCGCGAGGGTGGCCGGACGGTCGGCGCCGGTCGCGTCACCAAGGTCATCAAGTAACACCCCTCGTCACGCGGCGGCCCGGCCGTCGGGCAACCCCAACCGGGCCGCCGCGTCACGACCAGTGAAGTAACCAGCGGCACTACAGCAAAGGACACCGAGGCCACCATGGCGGGACAGAAGATCCGCATCCGGCTCAAGGCCTACGACCACGAGGTCATCGACACCTCCGCGAAGAAGATCGTTGAGACGGTGACGCGGACGGGCGCCAAGGTCGCGGGCCCGGTGCCGCTGCCGACCGAGAAGAACGTGTACTGCGTCATCCGCTCGCCGCACAAGTACAAGGACAGCCGCGAGCACTTCGAGATGCGCACGCACAAGCGGTTGATCGACATCATCGACCCGACGCCCAAGACGGTCGACTCGCTGATGCGACTCGACCTTCCGGCCGGCGTTGACATCGAGATCAAGCTCTAAGGGACGCACCGAGAGATGAGTACGCAGAGGAAGGGCGTCCTGGGCGAGAAGCTCGGCATGACCCAGGTCTTCGACGATGAGGGCCGGATCGTTCCGGTGACCGTCGTCCAGGCCGGGCCGTGTGTCGTCACCCAGCTCAAGAGCCAGGAGAAGGACGGCTACAACGCCGTCCAGATCGGGTTCGGGCAGATCGACCCGCGCAAGGTGAACAAGCCGAGCACGGGTCACTTCGAGAAGGCCGGCGTCACGCCGCGCCGCTACCTCGTCGAACTGCGGGCCGACGACACCACCGAGTTCGAACTCGGCCAGGAGATCACCGCCGGCGTCTTCGAGGCCGGCCAGAAGATCGACGTAACCGGTACGAGCAAGGGCAAGGGCACCGCCGGTGTCATGAAGCGCCACGGCTTCAAGGGCCTCGGCGCCTCGCACGGCACCCAGCGCAAGCACCGCTCACCGGGTTCGATCGGCGGCTGCGCGACCCCGGGTCGCGTCTTCAAGGGCCTCCGCATGGCGGGACGGCACGGGAACGCCCGTACCACCGTGCAGAACCTGACCGTCCACGCCATCGACGCGGAGAAGAACCTGCTGCTCATCAAGGGCGCGGTTCCCGGTCCCAACGGCGGCGTGGTGCTGGTCCGCGACGCAGTGAAGGGAGCGGGCAAGTGACCTCCAAGCTCGACATCGACCTGCCCGCCGAGGTCTTCGACGCGAAGACCAGCGTGCCGCTGATCCACCAGGTCGTGGTGGCGCAGCTGGCCGCGGCGCGCCAGGGCACGCACGCCACCAAGACCCGGGGCGACGTCTCCGGCGGTGGCAAGAAGCCGTACCGGCAGAAGGGCACCGGCCGCGCCCGTCAGGGCTCGACCCGCGCGCCCCAGTTCGCCGGCGGCGGCGTCGTGCACGGCCCGCAGCCGCGGGACTACTCGCAGCGGACGCCCAAGAAGATGAAGGCCGCCGCGCTCCGCGGCGCCCTGTCGGACCGCGCCCGGTTCGGCCGGGTGCACGTGGTCGACGGCCTCGTCGAGGGCGACACCCCGAAGACGAAGACGGCGCTGAAGGCGCTGCGCGAGGTCACCGAGGCCAAGCGCGTCCTGCTGGTCCTGGACCGCGAGGACGACGTGACCTGGAAGAGCCTGCGCAACGAGCCGAGCGTGCACGTGATCGTCTCCGACCAGCTCAACACCTACGACGTGCTGGTGAACGACGACGTCGTCTTCACGAAGACGGCGTACGACGCGTTCATCTCGCGCGCGAAGAAGAAGTAAGGAGGGTCGCACATGAACAAGATCGCTGACCCCCGCGACATCATCATCGCGCCGGTCGTCTCGGAGAAGAGCTACGGGCTGCTGGACGAGAACAAGTACACGTTCGTCGTCCGCCCGGACGCCAACAAGACGCAGATCAAGCAGGCCGTCGAGTCGGTGTTCGGCGTCAAGGTGCAGAGCGTGAACACGCTCAACCGGCAGGGCAAGCGCAAGCGCACGCGGTTCGGCTACGGCAAGCGCAAGGACACCAAGCGCGCCATCGTCAGCCTGGCCGAGGGCGAGCGGATCGACATCTTCGGCGGCCCGGCCTAAACAGGCCGGGTCGTCCCGGAGACAGACAAGGGATGAACGAAAAAGATGGGCATCCGTAATTACAAGCCGACGACTCCGGGTCGTCGCGGCTCCAGCGTGGCCGACTTCGTCGAGGTCACGCGCCGCGAGCCCGAGAAGTCGCTGCTGCGTCCGCTCCCCAAGAAGGGCGGCCGCAACAACCACGGCCGCATCACGACCCGGCACCAGGGCGGCGGGCACAAGCGCGCCTACCGCGTGATCGACTTCCGCCGGCACGACAAGGACGGCGTGCCGGCCAAGGTCGCGCACATCGAGTACGACCCGAACCGCACCGCGCGGATCGCGCTGCTGCACTACGTGGACGGCGAGAAGCGCTACATCCTCGCCCCGCGCGGGCTGCGCCAGGGCGACCGGGTGGAGAACGGGCAGGGCGCGGACATCAAGCCGGGCAACTGCCTTCCGCTGCGCAACATCCCGACCGGTACGGTCGTGCACGCCATCGAGCTTCGCCCCGGTGGCGGCGCCAAGATCGCCCGCAGCGCGGGCGCCGGCGTCCAGCTGCTGGCCAAGGAGGGCAAGTACGCCACGCTGCGCATGCCCTCCGGCGAGATGCGGATGGTGGACGTGCGCTGCCGCGCGACGGTCGGCGAGGTCGGCAACGCCGAGCAGTCGAACATCAACTGGGGCAAGGCCGGCCGCATGCGGTGGAAGGGCAAGCGCCCGACCGTCCGCGGCGTGGCCATGAACCCGATCGACCACCCGCACGGTGGTGGTGAGGGCAAGACCTCCGGTGGCCGGCACCCGGTGAACCCGGCCGGTAAGAAGGAAGGCCGCACTCGCCAGGCGAACAAGTCGAGCGACCGGCTGATCGTCCGTCGTCGCAGCAAGAAGAAGCGGTAGGAGTCGCTCGTCATGCCACGTAGCCTGAAGAAGGGCCCGTTCGTGGACGACCACCTCATCAAGAAGGTGGACGTGCAGAACGAGAAGGGCACCAAGAACGTCATCAAGACGTGGTCGCGGCGCTCCATGATCGTGCCGGACATGATCGGTCACACGATCGCCGTGCACGACGGCCGCAAGCACGTCCCGGTGTTCATCACCGACTCGATGGTGGGACACAAGCTCGGCGAGTTCGCGCCGACGCGGACGTTCCGCAGCCACGTCAAGGAAGACCGCCGCAGCCGCCGAGGCTGAGCAGGCAGAGCAGTTAGCACGTAGGAGAGAGGGAACAGCGATGGAAGCCAGGGCCCAGGCGCGGTTCATCCGCGTCACGCCCAGGAAGGCCCGCCGCGTGGTGGACCTCATCCGCGGCCTGCCTGCCGCGGAGGCTCAGGCGGTTCTGCGGTTCGCCCCCCAGGCTGCGAGTGAGCCGGTGGGCAAGGTGCTGGCGAGTGCCATCGCCAACGCCGAGCACAACTTCAAGCTCGACTCGGGCACGCTCGTCGTCAGTCGCGCGTGGGTGGACGAGGGGCCGACGCTGAAGCGTTTCCGCCCCCGCGCCCAGGGCCGGGCTTACCGCATCAACAAGCGCACGAGCCACATCACCGTGGTCGTGGAGTCGCGAGACGACGCTGTGGCCGCGTCCGGCGGCGGTAAGAAGACGAGGAGGGCCCGGTAGTGGGTCAGAAGATCAACCCGCACGGGTTCCGGCTCGGCATCACCACCGACCACAAGTCCGTGTGGTTCGCCGACAAGCTCTACAAGGACTACGTCAAGGAAGACGTCCAGATCCGGCGCATGCTGCAGAAGGGCATGGACCGGGCGGGCATCTCCAAGGTGGAGATCGAGCGGACCCGTGACCGTGTCGAGGTCAACATCCACACCGCCCGGCCGGGCATCGTCATCGGCCGCCGCGGCGCGGAGGCCGAGCGCCTGCGCGGCGACCTGGAGAAGCTGACCGGCAAGCAGGTCCGGCTGAACATCCTCGAGGTCAAGAACCCCGAGATCGACGCGCAGCTCGTCGCGCAGGGCGTGGCCGAGCAGCTGTCCAGCCGCGTCGCGTTCCGCCGCGCCATGCGCAAGGCGATCCAGTCCGCGATGAAGTCGGGCGCCAAGGGCATCAAGGTCCAGTGCGGCGGCCGCCTCGGCGGCGCCGAGATGTCGCGGTCGGAGTTCTACCGCGAGGGCCAGGTCCCGCTGCACACGCTGCGCGCCGACATCGACTACGGGTTCTACGAGGCCCGGACGACGTTCGGCCGCATCGGCGTCAAGGTGTGGATCTACAAGGGCGAGGCCGCGCAGACGCGCGCCGAGCGCGAGCAGCAGGCCGCGCAGCAGCGCGCCGCGGGCGGCGGCGGTGGCCGCGAGCGCCGCGGTGAGCGTCGTGGCGGCGGGCGCGGCGGGCGCGGCGGGCGCGGTGGCGCCGGCGGTGCCGGCGGCGGCGGCGGCCGCGGCGGCGAGCAGAAGCAGCAGCAGGGTTCCGAGCAGCCGGCGCCGACCGCCGAGGCTGCTCCGCAGGGTGAGGGGAGCTGAGTAACCGATGCTGATCCCTCGCAAGGTCAAGCACCGCAAGCAGCACCACCCGAAGCGCCGCGGCATGGCCAAGGGCGGCACGAGGGTGACGTTCGGCGAGTACGGCATCCAGGCCGTCGAGAGCGCGTACGTGACCAACCGGCAGATCGAGGCCGCGCGTATCGCCATGACCCGCCACATCAAGCGCGGCGGCAAGGTCTGGATCAACATCTTCCCGGACCGCCCGCTGACCAAGAAGCCCGCCGAGACCCGCATGGGCTCCGGCAAGGGCTCCGTGGAGTGGTGGGTGGCCAACGTCAAGCCGGGCCGCGTGCTGTTCGAGATCTCCTACCCGAACGAGCAGGTCGCTCGGGAGGCGCTCACCCGCGCGATCCACAAGCTGCCGATGAAGTGCAAGATCGTTAAGCGAGAGGTGGGTGAGTCCTGATGGCCAAGGGTCTTACCGCCGACGACCTGCGGACCGAGCCCGAGGACGTCCTGGTCACCAAGCTCAAGGAGGCCAAGGAGGAGCTGTTCAACCTCCGCTTCCAGGCCGCGACCGGCCAGCTTGAGAGCCACGGGCGGCTGCGCACCGTCAAGCGCGAGATCGCTCGCATCTACACCGTGATGCGGGAGCGCGAGCTCGGCATCGTGACGGTCGAGGACGCCGCGGAGGGCAACGAATGACCGAGCAGACGACCGAGCAGCGGAGCAGCCGCAAGATCCTTGAGGGTCTCGTGGTCAGCGACAAGATGGACAAGACCGTGGTCGTGTCCGTCGAGGACCGCGTGAAGCACCCGAAGTACCACAAGGTGATCCGCCGCACGAAGAACTACAAGGCGCACGACGAGGCCAACGAGTGCGGCGTCGGCGACCGCGTCCGTCTCATGGAGACCCGCCCGCTGTCGGCCACCAAGCGGTGGCGCGTGGTGGAGATCCTCGAGAAGGCCAAGTAGGGCCGCAGGGCCCGCGGGACGCAGTCCCGCCATTGACCACAGTCTGGTTCCACCAGGCTCGGCGCCCGTGAAGGGGGCGCCGAGAACCGGTGTGACGAACAGGAGTTAGACGTGATCCAGCAGGAGTCGCGACTCAAGGTCGCCGACAACACGGGTGCGAAGGAGATCCTTTGCATCCGGGTTCTCGGCGGCTCGGGTCGGCGCTACGCGGGAGTCGGCGACATCATCGTCGCGACGGTGAAGGACGCACTTCCCGGCGCCGGCGTGAAGAAGGGTGACGTCGTCAAGGCGGTCGTCGTGCGCACCCGCAAGGAGCGCCGGCGCCCGGACGGCTCCTACATCCGCTTCGACGAGAACGCCGCCGTCCTGATCAAGGACGGCGGCGACCCCCGCGGCACCCGTATCTTCGGCCCGGTGGGCCGCGAACTGCGCGAGAAGAAGTTCATGCGCATCATCTCGCTCGCGCCGGAGGTGCTCTGATGAAGATCCGCAAGGGCGACGAGGTCATCGTCATCGCCGGCAAGGACAAGGGCGCGACGGGCAAGGTCCTGCGCGTCATCCCCCGCGAGGAGCGGGTCGTCGTCGAGGGCGTCAACCTCATCACCAAGAACATCAAGGCCGACCAGCAGCGTGCCGGCAAGGAGAGCGGTCGCGTCACGGTCGAGGCGCCGCTGCACGTCAGCAACGTCGCGATCGTCGAGGACGGCAAGCCGGCCCGGGTCGGTTACCGCACCAACGACGACGGCACGAAGGTTCGGATCTCGCGCCGTAGCGGTAAGGAGATCTGAGACCGATGACCGAGACCGTTACCGAGCGTCCCGTGCCGACGCCGAGGCTCAAGGTGCGCTACCGCGAGGAGATCGCGGGCCAGATGCGCGAGCAGTTCGGCTACGCCAACGTCATGCAGATCCCCTCGCTGACCAAGATCGTGGTCAACATGGGGGTCGGTGACGCGGCCAAGGACGCCAAGCTGATCGAGGGCGCGATCCGCGACCTGGCGGCGATCACCGGGCAGAAGCCCGCGGTGAACCGGGCCCGCAAGTCCATCGCGCAGTTCAAGCTGCGCGAGGGCATGCCGATCGGCGCGCACGCCACGCTGCGCGGCGACCGGATGTGGGAGTTCCTGGACCGCCTGCTGGCCACGGCGCTCCCCCGCATCCGCGACTTCCGCGGGCTGTCGCCGAAGCAGTTCGACGGCAACGGCAACTACACCTTCGGGCTGACCGAGCAGGTCATGTTCCACGAGGTGGACCCGGACAAGATCGACCGCTCGCGGGGCATGGACATCACGGTCGTGACGTCCGCGAAGACCGACGACGAGGGCCGGGCGCTGCTCAAGCTCCTGGGCTTCCCCTTCAAGGAGAACTGAGCATGGCGAAGAAGTCGCTGATCGCCAAGGCGGGGCGGAAGCCGAAGTTCGGCGTGCGCGCCTACACTCGGTGCTCGCGCTGCGGGCGTCCGCGCTCCGTCTACCGGAAGTTCGGCCTGTGCCGCGTGTGCTTCCGGGAGATGGCCCACCGCGGTGAGCTGCCTGGCATCACGAAGTCCAGCTGGTGACCGCGTCCCCGGAGCCGCGCTCCGGGGGCGGCGGAAGCCGGCCTGTAATGACCAACCGGGCGCCTGAGAGGGTGTCCACGACCGCGCCAAAGGTCCACGGGCCGCATCAACCCGAGGAAACCGTGGCGAGGGAGGGCCAGTAGGCCATGACGATGACCGACCCGATCGCAGACATGCTGACGCGTCTGCGCAACGCGAATTCGGCGTACCACGACTCCGTGGCCATGCCGTACTCGAAGATCAAGGCGCACATCGCCGAGATCCTCCAGCAGGAGGGCTACATCTCGGGCTGGACCGTGGAGGACGCCGAGGTCGGCAAGAAGCTCCTGATCGAGCTGAAGTTCGGCCCGACCCGCGAGCGTTCGATCGCCGGCATCAAGCGCGTCTCGAAGCCGGGTCTGCGCGTGTACGCGAAGAAGGACAACCTGCCGAAGGTCCTGGGCGGGCTGGGCGTCGCGATCATCTCGACGTCCTCGGGCCTGATGACGGACCGTCAGGCCGGCAAGCGCGGAGTGGGCGGGGAAGTCCTCGCCTACGTCTGGTGAGGGGAGGGCACTTCTAATGTCTCGTATCGGACGTCTCCCCATCGGCGTGCCCAGCGGCGTCGAGGTGAAGCTCGAAGGCCGCGAGGTCACCGTCAAGGGCCCGAAGGGCACGCTCTCGCACACCGTCGCCGAACCCATCGAGGTCGCGCAGGAAGACGGCCAGCTCGTCGTCTCCCGGCCCAACGACGTCAACAAGGTGCGCGGTCTGCACGGGCTCACCCGGACACTGATCAACAACATGGTCGTCGGTGTCACCGACGGCTACAAGAAGACCCTGGTCATCCAGGGCGTCGGCTACCGGGTGGTGGCCAAGGGCAAGAACGTGGAGTTCTCGCTCGGCTACAGCCACCCGATCCCGTTCGAGGCGCCGGAGGGCATCACCTTCACGGTGGAGAAGCCGACGCAGCTCGTCGTCGAGGGCATCGACAAGCAGCTCGTCGGTGAGATCGCCGCCCGCATCCGCAAGCTGCGCAAGCCCGACCCGTACAAGGGCAAGGGCGTGCGCTACGAGGGCGAGCAGATCCGCCGCAAGGTCGGAAAGGCTGGTAAGTAGTCATGGCAGGCACCAAGACCCTGGCCGGCAAGGCCACGAGCGGTCGCCAGCTTGCTCGCAAGCGCCGGCACCTGCGGGTCCGCAAGAAGGTCGTCGGCAGCGCCGCGCGGCCGCGCCTGGTCGTGACCCGCTCCAGCCGGCACGTGTTCGTCCAGGTCATCGACGACGACAAGGGCCACACGCTGGCCAGCGCGTCGACGATGGAGGCGGACCTGCGCGCCGACTCCGGCGACAAGACGGCCAAGTCCCGCAAGGTCGGCGAGCTCGTCGCCGAGCGGGCCAAGCAGGCCGGCGTCCACGCGGTCGTGTTCGACCGCGGCGGCAACAAGTACCACGGCCGCATCGCCGCAGTCGCGGACGGTGCGCGCGAGGGGGGCCTGGAGCTCTGATGGCCCTTTACAAGGTGAACGAGAGGAACCACTGATGGCAGCGCAGAGGCGTGGTGGCGGTCAGGGTGGCGACCGTCGCGACCGCCGCGACGACCGCCGCGGTGGCGCCGACAAGGGCCAGTCGTACATCGAGAAGGTCGTGGCGATCAACCGTGTCGCCAAGGTCGTCAAGGGCGGGCGTCGCTTCAGCTTCACCGCCCTGGTGATCGTCGGTGACGGCAACGGCACCGTCGGCGTCGGCTACGGCAAGGCCAAGGAGGTGCCCGCGGCGATCGCCAAGGGCGTCGAGGAGGCCAAGAAGCACTTCTTCAAGGTGCCGCGGATCCAGGGCACGATCCCGCACCTGGTGCAGGCGCGCGACGCGGCGGGCGAGGTCCTGCTCCGTCCGGCCAGCCCCGGTACCGGCGTCATCGCCGGGGGCCCGGTGCGCGCGGTCCTGGAGTGCGCCGGCATCCACGACGTGCTGAGCAAGTCGCTGGGCAGCGACAACGCGATCAACATCGTGCACGCCACGATCGCGGGTCTGAAGTCGCTGAAGCGTCCCGAGGAGATCGCGGCCAAGCGCGGCCTTCCGATCGAGGACGTCGCCCCGGCGGCCATGCTGCGCGCGCGCGCCGCGGGCAGCGAGCCGAGGGCGGAGGTCGCGTCGTCGTGAGCAACTTGAAGATCACGCAGACCAAGTCCGTGATCAGCGAGAAGCAGAACCAGCGTGACACGCTGCGTACCCTGGGCCTGAAGAAGATCGGGCAGAGCGTGGTCCGCGAGGACCGCCCCGAGGTGCTCGGCATGATCCGGACGGTGGCGCATCTGGTCACCGTCGAGGAGGTCGACTGACATGGCGGCTGATCTCGGTAAGGACTCCGCTGCGGAGACCGAGGGCACCCCGCTCAAGGTGCACGACCTGCGTCCGGCCCCCGGCGCCAACAAGGCCAAGACCCGCAAGGGCCGCGGCGAGGCGTCCAAGGGCAAGACGGCCGGTCGCGGCACCAAGGGCACGAAGGCCCGCAACACCGTCCCCGTCGGTTTCGAGGGCGGCCAGATGCCCCTGATCCGGCGGCTTCCGAAGCTCAAGGGCTTCACGAACCCCAACCGGGTCGAGTTCCAGGTCGTGAACCTGGACAAGCTCGCCGCGCTCTACCCCGAGGGCGGCGAGGTCACGGCGGAGGACCTGGCGGCCAGGGGCGCGGTGCGCCGCGGCCGTCCGGTCAAGATCCTCGGCACGGGCGACATCTCCGTCGCGGTGCAGGTGAAGGCGCACGCCTTCTCCGGCGCCGCCAAGGAGAAGATCGCCGCCGCCGGCGGATCCGCCGACGAGCTGTAAGAAGGAACTCCTTCGATGCCGGGGCCGTACCCGCGTGAGGCCCGGGGCCGTGAGGCCGCCGGGTCGGGCGGGGCGGCCCCGGTGTCATCTGCTGTTAGAGTCACACGAGCGAAGGTATCCGGCGTGAGATTGCGCACTCTGCCACCACACCGGGTATTCTCCGCCCGAACTCATGGACCTGAAACCGCCTCCCCGGCGGCCATGAACCCGCCAGCCGCGCAGGAGGAATGGTGCTGACCGCGTTCGCTCGGGCTTTCCGTACGCCTGACCTGCGTAAGAAAATCCTCTTCACGTTGTTCATGATCGTCGTGTTCAGGATCGGGTCGATCCTGCCGACGCCCAACGTGAACGTGAAGGTGCTGAAGGAGACCGCCGACGCGGCCAAGAACAGCAACCAGCTCTACGGCCTGGTCGACCTGTTCAGCGGCGGCGCGCTGCTGAAGCTGTCGGTCTTCGCGCTCGGCATCATGCCGTACATCACGGCCAGCATCATCCTGCAGCTGCTGACGGTGGTGATCCCGCGGCTGGAGGCCCTGAAGAAGGAGGGCCAGGCCGGCACGACGAAGATCACCCAGTACACCCGGTACCTGACGGTCGGGCTGGCGATCCTGCAGGCGACCGGCATCGTCGCGATGGCGAGCACCGGCCAGCTGTTCCAGGGCATCTCCGGCAGCGGCGACATCCTGTACGACAAGGGCATCTTCCCGATCGTCACCATGGTGATCATCATGGTGGCGGGCACGTCCGTCATCATGTGGCTGGGCGAGCTGGTCACCGACCGCGGTGTCGGCAACGGCATGTCGATCCTGATCTTCACCCAGGTGGTGGCGGTCTTCCCCGCCCAGTTCTGGAGCATCTACAAGACCAAGAACGGGTTCGTCTTCGCGATCGTGATCCTGGTGGGTCTGGCGATCATGGCCGGGGTGGTGTTCGTCGAGCAGGCGCAGCGGCGCATCCCCGTCCAGTACGCGAAGCGGATGGTGGGCCGCCGCATGTACGGCGGCACGTCGACCTACATCCCGCTGAAGGTCAACCAGGCCGGCATCATCCCGATCATCTTCGCGTCCTCGCTGCTCTACCTGCCGGTTCTGGCCACCCAGCTGTGGCCCAACACCAAGTGGCTGCAGAAGGTGCAGCCCTATCTCCAGCAGGACAACGCCTGGCACATGGGGATCTTCTTCGTCTTCATCATCTTCTTCACGTACTTCTATGTGGCGATCACCTTCAACCCCACTGAAGTCGCCGACAACATGAAGAAGTATGGTGGATTCATCCCAGGTATCCGTCCTGGTCGGCCGACCGCCGAGTACCTCGACTTCGTGCTGACCCGGATCACCACACCCGGTGCGCTCTACCTGGGGCTCGTGTCCCTCGTCCCGATGGTCGCCTTCGCACTCATGAAGGCGAGCTCGGACTTCCCGTTCGGCGGCACGAGCATCCTCATCGTCGTCGGCGTCGGACTGGATACCGTGAAGCAGATCGAGAGTCAGCTCCAGCAGCGCAACTACGAGGGCTTCCTCCGGTAGTGCGTATCGTCCTGGTGGGCCCCCCGGGTGCGGGCAAGGGGACGCAGGCCCAGTTCATCGCATCTCACCTGTCGGTCCCGAAGATATCGACAGGTGACATCTTCCGCGCGAACGTCAGTGGCGGGACGCCGCTCGGCCGGCAGGCCAAGCAGTACATGGACCGCGGCGACCTCGTCCCCGACGAGGTGACGATCGCGATGGTCCGCGACCGGCTCGGCGAGGACGACGCCCGCGACGGGTTCCTGCTGGACGGGTTCCCGCGCAACGTCCCGCAGGCCGAGACGCTCAAGAAGATCCTCGCCGAGTGGGAGACCCGTCTCGACATCGTGCTGGAGCTCGTCGTCGACGAGGACGAGGTCGTCCGGCGGCTGTCGGGCCGGCGCACCTGCGACAAGTGCGGCCGGATCTGGCATGTCGACTTCGACGACAAGCAGGACGACATCTGCGACGACTGCGGCGGTCACCTGTTCCAGCGGGACGACGACAAGGAAGAGGTCGTCATGCACCGCCTGGAGGTGTACCGGCACGACACGTCGCCGCTGGTGCAGTTCTACGCCGACGAGAACATCCTCGTCGGCATCGACGCGACGGGACCGGTCGAAGAGGTCACCAAGCGTGCCCTGACCGCGCTGCGCCCGCTGGAGAAGTGACCGGCCCGCCTGAGAAGTGACGGGCCTGCCGTGGAACTGCCGGCGCGGACGCGGTCTCCCCGCGTCCGCGCGGCCGTTCCGGCGCGAGAACCGGGGCAAGGGGAGAGATGTTCAAACGGCGTAGGCCCGCGATCCAGATGAAGACCGCGGAGCAGATCGAGCTGATGCGCGCCGCTGGGCTGCTCGTCGGCCGGACGCTGGAGCTGCTGCGCGAGGCCGTCAAGCCCGGCATGAGCACCCTGGACCTGGACGCGCTCGCCGAGCGGCACATCCGCGACAACGGCGGCGTCCCGTCGTTCAAGGGCTACCACGGCTTCACCGGCACGATCTGCGCCTCGGTCAACGAGGAGATCGTGCACGGCATCCCGCGGGCCGACAAGATCCTGCGCGAGGGCGACGTGCTGTCCATCGACTGCGGCGCGATCGTGGAGGGCTGGCACGGCGACGCGGCGATCACGGTCCCGGTCGGGGAGATCACCGACGAGGAGCGGCGGCTGCTGGAGGTCACCGAGGCGTCCCTGTGGCGCGGCCTCGCGGCCGGGCTCGCCGGCGCCCACCTCACCGACATCTCCCATGCCATCGAGTCCCACATCCGCTCTCAGGGCCCCTACGGCATCGTCGAGGGCTACGGCGGGCACGGCATCGGGACCGAGATGCACATGGACCCGCTGATCGCCAACCACGGGGCGCCGGGGCACGGGCCCGTCCTGGAGCCCGGCATGTGCTTCGCGGTGGAGCCGATGGTGAATCTCGGCACGAAGGAGACCGCCGAGCTCGACGACGGCTGGACGGTCGTGACGACCGACGGGCGCGCCTCGGCGCACTTCGAGCACACCTTCGCGGTCACGGCCGACGGTCCCCGCGTCCTGACGGCGCTGGACGAGGGCCGAGACCGGTTCGCGAACCTCGGATCCGCGCCGCAGAATGGATAGGGAAGGCAGGTCCTGAGGAGCGGAGGAACGATGGCGCCGAACCCTGAGATCCGGGCGTCGGATGCCGACCGCGACCGGGTGGCGGCGAGTCTGCGCGAGCACTGCGCGGAGGGCCGGATCACGATGGACGAGCTGCAGGAGCGGCTGGACGCGGTCTACGGGGCGAAGACGCTCGGGCAGCTCCAGGAGGTCACCTCCGACCTGCCGGAGGAGGACCTGTACCAGCTCCCGGTCCCCGCGACCCAGAGCAAGGGCACCGCGTCGCCGGCGCGGCCGCCGTCCGGCGACCTCGAACCGCAGCGGATGCGCGCGATGTGGGCCGCCTGGGCGACGGTCAGCGCGATCAACGTGACCATATGGCTGATCATCCTGGTGACGTCGGGCGCGGTCTACCCGTGGTGGATCTGGGTGGCGGGCCCGTGGGGCGCCGTCCTCCTGATGCGCACGATCTTCGGCGGCCGCCAGGGCGACTGACGACGCGCCCGCCCGCCAGAGCCCCGGTCGCCGCGCCCGCCGGGGCCGTCGCGACCGCGCCCTGCGGGGCTCACTCCACGTCCATCAGGGGCCGGTAGTTGCCGGTCGGGGCGAAGTGGGTGGTGGCGGTGCCGTCCTCGCCGACGAGGTGGAGGGCGAACCCGGCGGGCTCCCCGGTGACGGCCGCGCGGCCCCGCTGGGTGAGGTCGAGGAACAGCTGCCGGTAGGTGCTCGGGCAGGTGGTGCAGACCCGCCCGGCCAGTGAACCGACCGTCGCCCGGTGCGCGTGCCCGGAGATCACCCGCACCACCTGCGGGTGCCGGGAGATCACGGACGCGAACCCGGCGGGGTCGACGAACCGCAGGTCGTCGATGAACCGCATCCCGATCGGGTACGGCGGGTGGTGGGTGGCGATCACGGTCGGGACGCCGGGGGCGGCGCTCAGCGTCTCCTCCAGCCAGGCCAGCCTCTCCTCGCTCATGTGCCCGTGGGAATGGCCGTCGACGGTGGTGTCGCAGCAGACCAGGCGCACGCCGGCCACGTCGACGGCGTACTGGACGGGCGCCCCGGGCCCGGTCCCGGTCGCCGCGACGGCCGGGTGGTCGGCGAACATGCGGCGCATCTCGTCGCGGTCGTCGTGGTTGCCGCACATCGGGTAGACGGCCATCGGCAGCGGCGACAGCAGCGCGTGCAGCCGGGCGTACTCGGAGGGCAGGCCGCGGTCGGCGAGGTCGCCGGTGAGGACGACGGCGTCGGGCCGCGCGGGCAGCGACAGCAGGCTCGACACGGCGGCCCGCAGCGCGCGGACCGGCCCCGAGTCGTCATCCATCCTGCCGTCGCGTGCGGCCGCCAGATGGATGTCGCTCAGCTGAGCGATGATCGCCATCGATCCCCTCCCCGTTGCCCCCAGCACATCACGGAACCCCGGGCTCCGGGCAGCCCCGGGCGAGCGGGCGCCGGGACGATCTTCGCGCCCGGGCGGCGGCACTGTCGACTCGCCCCCCGGCCAGGGCCCGATCCGCTGAAGGTCGCCCCCGGCAGACCTCAGGGATAGCCCACACCTGGCAGGAGGCCCGCGCTCTCCGGAGGGACGGTCGTCTCGCGCTGCTCAGGCGACGTGGGGGATCACCAGGGAGAGGGCCGAGGTGACCTCTTCGGGGGCGGGGGCTATGTCGGGGACGACGTCGCGGAGGGCGAGCCAGCCGTTGATGGCCTGGACGGTCGGCTTGGCCTCGATGAGCTGGGGGTCGTCCAGCCCGTACCAGGCGGCGACCTTCGACCAGCGCCACAGGCGGTGGCCGGCGGTGGACATCTCCGAGGACGGGAAGCCGGTGGCGCCGCGCGCCCCGGTGATCGCGTGGCGGACCGAGTCCAGGGAGCGGCCCACCCGCTCGGCGATGTCGCGGATGGTCAGCAGCGGGTCGGCCTCCACGTGCAGGACGTGCAGGCCGGGCGCGCTCTCCTCGACGTGCCCGACCACCTCCATGATCGCGGCGGCGAGGGTGGCGCCCGACCAGGTGCACGAGGCGTTGCCCAGACGGTCGGCCGAGCGGAGCTCGTCGTTTGGACGGTGGTGGGCGGGGGCTGGAGGACGGTCGCCGTGCTGCGGCTCGCTGATGATCGACACCGTGACGGCGCCGTGCGTGCGGTCGAACAGCGGGTCGAGCTCGTCCTCGTAGAGGGGTCGGCTGAGGATCAGCGCGAAGTCATAGCTCGGCATGCTGACCCTCCTCGAACGTCGCTCTCCTGGAAAGGTACAACGCGCAGGCGATGTATGCTTGACTCGGGAGCAGTCTCCGGACACGTGTCATGCGTCGATTTCGCATTGGACGGCCGGTTGGCGTAAACTTCCTTGTCGGTCCGTCGACGGCCGCCCGATTTCCCCTTCCTGGCGCATCCGCGCTGCGGTGCGGGTCGCGGCCGATTCTCCCCTGGAGAGCCGGGCCGCGTCCAATGAGCCGATCAGCGAAGCGCGGAGGACATGCCCAAGAAAGAAGGGGCCATCGAGATCGAGGGCACCGTCATCGAGTCTCTGCCGAACGCCATGTTCAAGGTGGAGCTCGACAACGGGCACAAGGTGCTCGCCCACATCAGCGGCAAGATGCGGATGCACTACATCCGAATCCTGCCGGACGACCGCGTCGTTGTGGAGCTGAGCCCCTACGACCTCACGCGCGGTCGGATCGTCTACCGCTACAAGTAAATCCCACTGGGGTTGCCTTCCCCGTGCGTGGCGGCGCGGGGGTGACCCTTATCTCTAGGAGACCCAGTGAAGGTCAAGCCGAGCGTCAAGAAGATCTGCAACAAGTGCCGCGTCATCCGCCGGCACGGCCGGGTCATGGTCATCTGCTCCGACCCGCGCCACAAGCAGCGTCAGGGCTGACGCTCACAACCCAGCAAGCGCACCGCAGCCTTCACACGGCCGTACGCGCCGGGTCCCGCGAATCCGCGGGCCCGGCCGTACGGCAGTGTCGTGTGGAGGAGCACCCCCGGAACCTTCGGAGGCCGGGGCCGCCACCCGGGCAGGGTGTTCGCGGAAGCGGTGCGTCCATACCTCCGGACGAATGAAGGGAACTGCCCACATGGCACGCCTCCTCGGCGTCGACCTTCCGCGCGACAAGCGCCTTGAGGTCGCTCTCACCTACATCTTCGGGATCGGCCGGACGCGGGCGCTGGAGACCCTCTCGGGCACCGGCGTCAGCGGCGACCTGCGCGTGCACCAGCTCGGCGACGACGAGCTGGTCAAGCTCCGCGACTGGATCGAGGCGAACTACAAGATCGAGGGTGATCTTCGCCGCGAGGTCCAGGCGGACATCCGCCGCAAGATCGAGATCGGGTGCTACCAGGGCATCCGGCACCGCCGCGGGCTTCCGGTGCACGGTCAGCGCACGCAGACCAACGCGCGCACCCGCAAGGGCAAGAAGAAGACCGTGGCCGGCAAGAAGAAGGCCGGCAAGAAGTAGTCCGGAGTCGGTCCTCCGGATCGATGACCTCAAGAGTAGAGAGAGCACATGCCTCCTAAGAGCCGTGTCGGCGCCAAGAAGGTGCGCCGCAAGGAAAAGAAGAACGTCGCTCACGGGCACGCCCACATCAAGAGCACGTTCAACAACACGATCGTTTCGATCACCGACCCCAACGGCAACGTGATCTCCTGGGCCTCCTCGGGCCACGTCGGGTTCAAGGGCTCGCGCAAGTCCACCCCGTTCGCCGCGCAGCAGGCCGCCGAGGCCGCCGCCCGGCGCGCGATGGAGCACGGCATGCGCAAGGTCGACGTCTTCGTGAAGGGCCCGGGCTCGGGCCGCGAGACCGCCATCCGGTCGCTGCAGGCGACCGGCCTCGAGGTCGGCTCGATCCAGGACGTCACGCCCGTTCCGCACAACGGCTGCCGCCCGCCGAAGCGTCGCCGGGTCTGAGCAGGGGAGATCTAGAACAATGGCTCGTTACACCGGTGCGGACTGCAAGCTCTGCCGCCGCGAGAAGATGAAGCTGTTCCTCAAGGGCAGCAAGTGCGAGGGCCCGAAGTGCCCGATCGAGATCCGTCCCTACCCTCCGGGTGAGCACGGCCGCGGTCGGCCCAAGGAGACCGAGTACCTGCTGCAGCTTCGCGAGAAGCAGAAGGCGCGGCGCATCTACGGCGTGCTGGAGCGGCAGTTCCACAACTACTACGTCGAGGCGAACCGCCAGCAGGGCAAGACGGGTGACAACCTGCTCACGCTGCTGGAGCGCCGGCTCGACAACGTCGTCTACCGGGCCGGCTTCGCCAAGTCCCGCGACATGGCCCGCCAGCTGATCCGGCACGGCCACATCCGGGTCAACGGCAAGAAGGTCAACATCCCGTCGGCCCTCGTCGGCGAGGCCGACATCATCGACGTCAAGGCCAAGTCGATGGAGATGACGCCCTTCCAGGTCGCCAAGGCCGAGGTCGGCGACCGCCCGGTCCCGGCGTGGCTCGGGGTCGACGGCGAGAAGATGCGCATCCTCGTGCACTCGCTGCCCGTCCGGCAGCAGATCGACGCTCCCGTCCAGGAGCAGCTGATCGTCGAGCTCTACTCCAAGTAAGGGCTCAACGCCCGCCGGGGCCCCGGGTGGGGTCCCGGCGGATCGGGGAAGAATCCAGAACGCGGTAGTCAAATAGCGGGCACCGCGGAAAGAAGGCACCACCATGCTCATCGCTCAGCGTCCCACTCTCACCGAAGAGCAGGTCGACGAGTACCGGTCGCGGTTCACCATCGAGCCGCTGGAGCCGGGCTTCGGGTACACGATCGGCAACTCGCTGCGCCGTACCCTGCTCTCCTCCATTCCCGGTGCGGCCGTCACCAGCATCCGGATCGAAGGCGTCCTGCACGAGTTCTCCACCGTGCCCGGGGTGAAGGAGGACGTCACCGACATCATCCTGAACCTCAAGGAGCTCGTCGTCTCCTCCGAGCACGACGAGCCCGTCGTCATGTACCTGCGCAAGCAGGGCCCGGGCGAGGTGACCGCGGCCGACATCGCGCCGCCGGCGGGCGTCGAGGTCCACAACCCGGACCTGCACATCGCCACGCTGAACAACAAGGCCAAGCTGGAGATGGAGCTGACGGTCGAGCGCGGCCGCGGCTACGTCTCGGCCGCGCAGAACAAGCAGCCGGGCCAGGAGATCGGCCGGATCCCGATCGACTCCATCTACTCGCCCGTGCTCAAGGTCACCTACAAGGTCGAGGCCACCCGAGTCGAGCAGCGCACCGACTTCGACCGCCTCATCCTGGACGTGGAGACCAAGCAGGCGATGCTGCCGCGCGACGCGGTCGCCTCCGCCGGCAAGACCCTCGTCGAGCTGTTCGGGCTGGCCCGGGAGCTCAACGTCGAGGCCGAGGGCATCGACATGGGCCCGTCCCCGACGGACGCCGCGCTCGCCGCGGACCTGGCCCTGCCGATCGAGGAGCTGAACCTCACGGTCCGCTCCTACAACTGCCTGAAGCGCGAGGGCATCCACTCCGTGGGCGAGCTCGTCGCCCGCAGCGAGCAGGACCTGCTCGACATCCGCAACTTCGGCGCCAAGTCGATCGAAGAGGTCAAGCAGAAGCTCAACGACATGGGCCTGTCGCTGAAGGACTCCCCGCCCGGGTTCGACCCGAGCGCGGCGGCCGACAACTACGGCGACGACGACCAGGGCTACGCCGAGACCGAGCAGTACTAGGAACCCGAGTCCGGCGGCCGGGGACCGCGGTCCCCGGCCGGTCCGGAACCAGCTGACACCGGTACCTGACACGGCCGGTGCAGGAAGGAAACGACATGCCCCAGCCCACCAAGGGCGCCCGCCTGGGCGGCGGTGCCGCGCACCAGCGCCTGATCCTGGCCAACCTGGCCACGGCGCTGTTCGAGCACGGCCGCATCACCACCACCGAGGCCAAGGCCCGGCGGGTGCGTCCGCTGGCGGAGAAGCTGATCACGAAGGCGAAGAAGGGCGACCTGCACAACCGTCGCCTGGTCGCCAAGACGATCCGCGACAAGGGCGTCCTGCACGAGCTCTTCACCGAGATCGCGCCGCGCTTCGAGACCCGTCCGGGCGGCTACACCCGCATCACCAAGATCGGGCCGCGCAAGGGCGACAACGCCCCGATGGCCGTGATCGAGCTGGTGCAGGAGCAGCTGGCGGCGTCCACCGGCGGGTCCGCTCCCGCCGCCGAGGCCGCCCCGGCGCCGAAGGCCGAGGAGAGCGAGGCCAAGGCGGACGAGACCGCGGCGGTCGACGCCAAGGACGAGGCCGCCGGCGACGCGGAAGCCAAGGACGAGGGCGAGAAGGAGTAATCCGCCTTTTGACCTGGGCGAGCGTTTGCTCGACCTTCGTGAGGGCCCGCCGTTTCCATCGGGACGGCGGGCCCGAACTTTGCCAGACTTGATCGCATGGTCATGGCAGGAGGGCGACGGTTCACCGGGGATCGTGTCAGGGGAGTGCCCGACGAGCGCGGGGTGCCCGGAGGGAAGAACGGACGTTGCAGAAGGACGACTCGGCTGACATGACCGCACTGGTACGACTCCGGCTCGACATCTCCTACGACGGGTCGGACTTCGCGGGCTGGGCGCGGCAGCCGAACCAGCGGACCGTCCAGGGCGTCATCGAGGACGCGCTGGCCCGGATGCTGCGCCTGGACCCGCCGCCCATGCTCACCGTCGCCGGCCGCACCGACGCCGGCGTCCACGCCCGCGGGCAGGTCGCCCACCTCGTCGTCCCCGTCGCCGCCTACTCGGCGATCAACGGGACGATGCCGCGCCGCCTCGCCGGGCTGCTGCCCCCGGACGTGCGGGTGTGGCGCGTGTCGACCGCCCCGGAGGGGTTCGACGCGCGGTTCTCCGCGCTGTCGCGCCGCTACGTGTACCGGGTGTGCGACAACCCCTTCGGGGTGGAGCCGCTGCGCCGCCACGACGTGCTGTGGCATCCCCGCCCCCTGAACCTCGGCCGGATGAACGAGGCCGCCCGCCGGCTGGTCGGCGAGAACGACTTCGCCGCGTACTGCCGCAGGCGGGAGGGCGCGACGACGATCCGCGAGCTGCTGCGCTACGAGTGGGCGCGCGACGACCGCGACCCGCACCTCGCGCTCGCCACGGTGGAGGCCGACGCGTTCTGCCACTCGATGGTCCGCGCGCTCGTCGGCGCGCTGCTGATGGTGGGGGACGGGCGGCGCGAGACCGAGTGGCCCGCGCAGGTGCTCGCGGCTCGCGTCCGCGACTCCGGCGTGAACGTGGCGCCCGCGCACGGCCTGTCGCTGGAGGAGATCCGCTACCCCGGGGACGAGAGCCTGGCCAGGCGCGCCCAGGAGACGCGCCGGGTCCGGACGCTGAACGCCACGGCCGCGGCGGCCGCCGAGCAGCCCGCCCCGCCCGGGGGCGCCGCGCCCCGGCAGGGCGGCTGACCCGCCGTCCCGGGGCTCAGCCCCGGGACCGCGCCACGACCGGGCGCAGGTCGTAGTCCAGGAACTGCTGCGCCGCCTTCTTGATGGTCGGGTCGCCGGGCTTGGCCTTCTTGCCGTTCGCCCACTGGACGTAGGCGTAGGCGACGTACCGGCCGCGGACGGTCGCCGCCGCGTACCCGCCGGCCTGGTCGATGTCGGGGGACCGCTTGCCCGCCATGCCGCGGAACCATTCGTAGCGGGCGGGGTCGCCCGCCTTGCTCACGGCGGTCGCGGCCGCCTTCGTCGGCAGCACCGCGATGCCGGAGGTGACGGCGAGCTTGCTCTCCGGGTCGATGTAGGTGGCGCGGACGATCTTGCGGCACTGCTCCTTGCGGAGGGCGGCGAGCATGGAGCCGCGGGCCGCGTAGGTGACGTCCCGGTTGAGCGACCAGCGGTCCCGGAGGTAGGTCCGGTCGCCGAACCGGATGGTCTCGGTCGGGAAGACGTCGCGGAACGTCAGGTCGGCGGTGTCGGTCTTCTCGTTGGTGATGTCCACGGGGGCCGTGGGCGTGGCGGACGGCGTCGCCGCGGGCGTGGTCTGCGCCGCCGCGGGAGCCTCGGGGGTCTTGCCGTCCTTGCCGTCCTTGCCGTCCGATCCCGTCCCGCCGATGAGGAACAGGGCGCCGACCGCCGCGAGGATGACCGCGGCGACGCCGCCGATCAGCACCGGGCGCCCCTTGCTCGCGCCCCGGCCGGTGGCGGGCATGCCCTGCGGGGGGCGTCCGGGCGGCGGGGCGTCGGCGGGGCCGCGCCCTCGGCGTGGAATGGCGCGCCGCCCGGGGGCTGCTGCGCGCCCGCCGCGCCCACCGCGGCCGGATCGCCGTGCGGGAACGGGCCGCTTCCGGTGGGCGGGACGACGCCGGGCGGCAGGATGGCGTCCGGGACGAGCACGGGCTCCGGGGAGGCGGAGTCCTCCGCTTCCCGGGCCTTCTCGAACGCCGAGAGCGACGCGGGGATGTCCGTCGCGGTGTCGGCCGCGGCGTGGGTGTCGGTCACGGCGGGGTTGTCCACGGTGGCCTCGGTCTCTGGTGTGACGGCCCCCGCGGCCCCGCCCCGCGGCGCCGTGTCCCGGGGCCCGCCCTGTGCGGGCGGGACGGGCGGGAAGCCTTCGGGGTCGGTCTCGTCGGGGGAGATCTGCGGCTTGACGATCGGCTCGGCGGGGACGGCGCCGCGGGAGTCGACGCGCGGGACGCCCCTCCCGGCGACGAGGGTCCCGGGCGGCGCCGAGCCGGCCTCGGTGGCGGGGGGAGCCCCGAAGGCCGTGGGGGCCCCGAAGGCGCCGGGCGCCCCGGGGTTCAGGGGAGCCTCGGGAGCGGAGACGCCCGCCTCGTCCTCGGCCCCCTCGACCACGGGGTCCTCAACCACGGCGTCCTCGACGACGGGCGCCGACAGCATCCCCGGCGCCTGCTCGGCGGGCGGGGTGGCCTCCGCGGACTCCGCGGCCCACCAGGGGGCCTCCAGTCCGAAGGCGGGGAGCTTGAGGGGAGCGGCCTCGTCGGCCTGCTCGCCGTGCTCCCGTGCGTCTCTAGGTCCAGACATAAGCAGTGAGAGTATTCAAAGGGGTCACTTCTGGAGGGGCTTGCCTTCGGTCTCCCGGTAGTGCAGCGCCAGTGCCAGGTTGCTGCCCTTGACCAGCTGGGTGCCGAAGACCTGAACGGCGGCATGGTACTTGCTGGAGATCTTCTTGCCGTCCGGGCGCTGCACCCACGTCATGATGACGTAGTGGCCGCGCGCCTGCGAGGTGCCGAGCGCCTCGCCCTTGCCGTTGTTCTTGCTGACGCCCTTGCCGGGCAGCGCCACCAGGAACGCGTCCTTGGCCGCGGCGGCCTTGACGGCCTTCTTGGCCGCGACCTCGGTCTGCAGGTTGAACACGCCGACCGTCCCGATGAGGGAGCCGTTGCTCAGCGCGTAGGTCGCCCGGAGCGCCTGCGTGCAGCGCCCCTTCTTGAGCGCGGCCGCCAGGGAGGTGCCGCCGACGACGCCGGTGCAGGACTTCTTCCCTGCGGCGGCCGTCCGGACGTACTTGAGTTTGCCCGTCTTGAACGTCGCCTTGCCGAAGGCCTCCTTGAGGGTCAGCGGCGCGGGGTCGGTGGTGCGGCTCTGCAGCTTCACCGGGGCGAGGACGGGCTGCGTGGGGCTCGGCGTGGCCTGCGGCTGCCGGGAGGCGGCCTGCGTCGGCTTCGGCGCCGGCTTGGAGTCGCCCTTGAGCATCGACGACAGCCCGACGCCGCCGCCGATGAGGAGGATCCCGGCGACCGCGGCGCCGCCGATGATCAGCGGCAGGTTGCGGCGGCGCTCGGGGCGCGCGGGCGCGTCGGACGGCCCGGGCGGCATGCCCTCGTAGGAGCCGAAGCCGCCCCCGCCCGGGGGGCCTTCGCCGAAGGCGCCGCCGGCGACGGGCTCGTCGTCCCACGCGCGCGGCTGGTCGGACCAGGCCGCGGTCCGCTCACCGGGCGCCTCGCCCCCGGGCGCACCGCCGGGCGCACCGCCGCCGTAGGGGGCGTTGCCGAGCCCGTCGTTGCCGAACTTGTCCTGGCCGAAGTCGTCCTGGCCGTACTTGTCGTCGCCGAAGCCGCCGCTGCCGAACGCCGGCGGCCTGCCGGGCCTCTCGCGGCGTGGCGCGAAAGGGGATTCGTCGTTGTCCTGGCCGTACGGCGGCGCTTCGGCTCCGGGTCCGTACGGCGCGTGCGGCGACTGCCGGGGAGGCCAGTCGCCGGGTTTGCCTTGATCGCCCGGATAACCCATGGGTTGGACCTTACCGTTCCTCGTTCAGGGTTCTGGACCTTCGCGACACCCACCATGACATGGGAACGAACCGGACGCCGGTGATTTGCCGAAGGTCATGTCCCCGCCGGGCGAGGGCGGTCACTTCCAGCCGAAGTCCTGCGTCCACAGCGGCCCGCCGGACCCCGAGGCCATCCCGACGCCGATGGCGCGCAGCCCGCAGTTCAGGATGTTCGCCCGGTGGCCGGGGCTGTCCATCCAGCCCTTCACGACGGCCGAGGCGGTCGGGTAGCCCTTGGCGATGTTCTCCGCCCCGGGGCTGCTGTACCCGGCGTCCTCCATCCGCTTCCACGGGCTGTCGCCGTTGCGGGACGTGTGGTCGAAGTAGTTGTTGGCCGCCATGTCCGCGGAGTGCTTGCGGGCCGCGGTGGCGAGCCGCGCGTCGGTGCGCAGCGCCGGGCAGCCGTGCTTGGCGCGTTCGGCGTTGGTGAGCGAGACCACGCTCGCCTCGGGACCGGACGACCCGCCGGAGCCGCCGGACCCGCCGCCCGGAGTCGTGCTCCCGCCCGGCGTCGAGGGGGCGTCCGACCCGGCGGACCTCTGGGACTTCGTGGGCTCGGCCGACGCGCTCTTCGGCGGGTGGATCACCTTGAGCGGCGGTGTCCGCTCCTCGGCGGCCGGCGCGGAAGAGGCGCCGGTGCGGCCTGCGCCGCCCGCGCCCGTCCCGGAGCCGCTGCCGGAGCCCGGACCGGGGCTCTTGCCGGTCGCGGCGAGCGGGTCGCTCTGCGGGCCGGCCGGGACCTCCACGGACGGGCTGCGCTGCGCCCCGGAGGCGGACGTCTTCTCCGACCGGAACTGGGGCAGGACGACCCGGTCGATCACGACGCCGGTGCCGATGGCGAGGGCGGACGCGGTGGCGGCCACGACGATCCCCTTCGCGCCCTTCCTCCTGGGGCGCCTGTCGCCCGGCGGGCGTCCGTTCCAGAACACGTCGCCGTCGCTCGGCCGCCGCTCCGCGGGCGGGGGTTCCCGGCGGGCGCGCCGCGGGCCGCTGGCGACGAGTTCGTCGCGGTAGGGGGAGACGCCGGAACGCGGGGGGACGTCGGAACGCGGGGGGACGTCGGAACGCGGGGGGACGTCGGAACGCGGGGGGACATCGCGCGGCGCGGAGGCGTCGCGTCCTGCGGGGCCGGGGCGCCCGGCGGGGCCGGGCCGCCGGCGTCCGGCGGGGTCGGCTGGTCTGCGGGGAGTAGTCAGCGAGGGCTCCCGGGTGCGGGCCGGCGTGAGCCGGCGTGGACCGGTCGCCCGGCACCATATCCCGATATGGACCCTCTGTTACCGAAATGATTCCAGAAAAGGCTCAACCGCTACCATGTGTTATCGCCGCGGTGCTGAACGTCCCCTCCCGGGCACCGCCGGGCGTACGGCATACTGGGCACGCGGCCGGAAGCGCCAGCGCGGCTCGTTTTGACCCGTGTGCGCGTGGCCGAGTATCCTGCGTATTTGTTGTGTGCGTCGGCGCCTGCTCGCTGCAGGTGGGAGGCGCGGCGACCTGTCGGTGCGTCCCCATCATGTGCGTCCTCGTGGCCGCGTGCGGGCCCCGGCATCCCGGAGCGCCGGGTTGGTGATCCTCTGATCGGCGCGAGCAGGATTCCGCTGCCAGGTGGCACCCGTCCGCGAGGTCGGGTGGAGGATCGAAACCGCTGAGAGTCGACGAGAAACGAAGGCTTACGACCGTGCGCACGTACACCCCTAAGCCCGCTGACGTCCAGCGTCAGTGGTACGTCATCGACGCGACCGATGTCGTGCTGGGCCGTCTCGCCAGTCAGGTCGCAACGCTGCTCCGGGGTAAGCACAAGCCGATCTACGCCCCGCACCTCGACACCGGTGACTTCGTCGTCATCGTGAACGCCGACAAGGTGGCGCTGTCCGGCAACAAGCTGGAGCAGAAGCGGGCCTACCGGCACTCGGGCTACCCGGGCGGTCTGCGCTCGGTGAGCTACGCCGACCTGCTGGCCAAGCACCCCGAGCGCGCCGTCGAGAAGGCGATCAAGGGCATGCTGCCCAAGAACACCCTCGGCCGGAAGATGTTCGGCAAGGTGAAGGTCTACGCCGGGCCGGACCACCCGCACCAGGCGCAGAAGCCGGTCCCGTTCGAGATCACCCAGATCAGCCAGATCAAGAAGTGACGCCCGCGCACGAGCCGATCGTGCGCGACCCGGAAGCAGAGGCCGCCGGGGCACCCGACTGACGGGCCAGCCGCCCTGGCTAGAACACCCCGAGGAGAACCGTGGACGACACCACCGGCGCCGAGCAGGCCGCCGAGCTCGACTCGTACGAGGAAGCGCCCTCCGAGTACAGCACCGAGACCCCCGAGACCGCCGGCGAGGGCTTCCTCGGCCAGCCGGTCGCGACCGGCCCCGCGGCCGGCACCGGCCGCCGCAAGCAGGCCATCGCGCGGGTCCGCATCGTTCCCGGCAGCGGCCAGTGGAAGATCAACGGCCGCACCCTGGACCAGTACTTCCCGAACAAGGTGCACCAGCAGATCGTGAACGAGCCGTTCGTGCTGCTGGGCCTGGAGGGCCAGTTCGACGTGCTCGCGCGCGTCAACGGCGGCGGCACCACCGGCCAGGCCGGCGCGCTGCGCCTCGGCATCTCCCGCGCGCTGCAGTTCGCGAACATCGAGCACCGCCCGGCACTGAAGAAGGCCGGCTTCCTCACCCGCGACGCGCGGGTGCCCGAGCGCAAGAAGGCCGGTCTCAAGAAGGCCCGCAAGGCTCCGCAGTACAGCAAGCGTTGATCGACGGCACGAGCCGTCGCACCCCGTGGCTACTTCGCAGCCGGCCCCCAGGGCCGGCTGCACCCGGGTGCGGCGGCTCGTCCGCGTTTCCGGGTGTCCTCTGCCTCTTTTCCGGAACCTTCTCTCTGATCGGGAGTTGAACTGTGGCTCGTCTGTTCGGGACCGACGGCGTGCGCGGACTCGCCAACCGCGACCTGACCGCCCCGCTCGCCATGGACCTGTCCGTCGCGGCGGCGCGGGTCCTGGGGGAGCAGGGCGCGTTCAAGGGGCACCGCCCGGTCGCGGTGGTCGGCCGCGACCCCCGCGCCTCGGGCGAGTTCCTGGAGGCCGCCGTCGTGGCGGGCCTCGCGAGCGCCGGGGTGGACGTGCTGCGCCTCGGCGTCCTGCCGACGCCCGCGGTGGCGCACCTGGCCCACGCGCTGGACGCCGACCTCGGCGTGATGCTGTCGGCCTCGCACAACCCGGCCCCCGACAACGGGATCAAGTTCTTCGACCGCAGCGGCTACAAGCTCCCCGACGAGTTGGAGGACCGCGTCGAGGCGCGGCTCGGCGAGGTGTGGGAGCCGCCGACCGGCGCGGGCGTCGGCCGCGTCCGGGAGGCGCACGGCGCGGTCGAGCAGTACGTCGCGCACCTGCTGACCACGCTCCCGGTCTCGCTGGACGGCCTGCGCGTCGTCATCGACTGCGCCAACGGCGCGTCCAGCGACGTCGCCCCGGAGGCGCTGCGCCGCGCGGGGGCCGAGGTCATCACGATCGGGACCGCCCCCGACGGGCTGAACATCAACTCCGGCTGCGGCTCCACCCACCTGCAGACGCTGCAGAAGGCCGTCCGGGAGCACGGCGCGGACGCCGGCATCGCCAACGACGGCGACGCCGACCGGTGCCTGGCGGTGACCGCGGACGGCGAGGTCGTCGACGGCGACCAGATCATGGCGATCCTCGCCCTGGACCTGCGGGAGGCGGGCGCGCTCGCCGCCGACACCGTGGTCGCGACCGTGATGTCGAACCTCGGCTTCAAGCTGGCCATGCGGGAGGCGGGGATCACCGTCGTGGAGACCGCGGTCGGCGACCGGTACGTCCTGGAGGCGATGAAGGCGGGCGGCTTCGGCTTCGGCGGCGAGCAGTCCGGCCACGTGATCATGCTGGACCACGCGACGACCGGGGACGGCGTCCTCACCGGCCTGCACCTGCTCGCCGCGATGGTCCGCCGCGGGCGCCCGCTGGACGAGCTGGCCAAGGTGATGACGCGGCTGCCGCAGGTCCTCGTCAACGTCAAGGACGTCGACAAGGACCGGGCCAAGACCTCCCCGGAGCTGGCCGCGGCCGTCTCCGCCGCCGAGGAGGGCCTCGGCGGCACCGGCCGCGTCCTGATCCGCCCGAGCGGCACCGAGCCGATGGTGCGCGTGATGGTGGAGGCGGCGTCCGAGGCGCAGGCCCAGTCGGTGGCCGAGCACCTCGCCGGCGTGGTCCGCACGGCCCTCGGCTAGCACGGCGCCCGGCCGGGCGGGCGCCGCCCCGCCCGGCTAGCGCTCGTCGATCTCCAGCCGGCCGACCTTCAGATGCGCGATCTCGACGGTCCCGGCCTGGAGATGGCCGATGACCGCCCGCTTCACGGCGAGCCTGCCGATCGCGACCGCGCCGACCGCGACCGCGCCGAGGGCCATGGCGCCGAGCGCCAGGGAGCCGAGCCCGTTCCCGGCCCGCAGCGTGAGACCGGTCGCGGAGGCGCCGGTCACCTCCGCCCCGGTCGCCCGCGCCCCCACGCCCCGCTCCGTCCGCACCCGCGGCAGCTCCCGCTCGGCGCTCTCCACGTCCTTGTCGGCTCCCTCGCCGCGCGATTCGCTCATGGGACGAGCCTACGGCCGGTCAGCAGCGGGCGAGGAAGTTCTGGAGCGCGTCGTGGTCGGAGCGCGTCACCGGGAGCGAGTACTCCTTCGCGACCGCGACGTACTTGATCGCGTAGACGCACTGGAAGCCCTTCTGCGGCTTCCACTCGCCGGGGCCGGAGTCGCTCTTCTCCCGGTTGGGCACGCCCCAGACGGCGAGCAGGTTGTCGTGGTCGTTGGCGAACTGCTCGCGCCGGTCCTCGCTCCAGCGGGAGGCGCCCATCCGCCAGGCGAGGGCGAGCGGGTAGACGTGGTCGATCTGCACCTCGGCGGCGTCCTTCTTCTTCTCGAAGGAGATCTGCTTGCCGCTGTAGGGGTCGTCGAGACTCCCGGAGAGCACGATGCAGCGGCCCTTCTTCTCGACCTTCGTCAGGTCGCGGGCGAGGACGTCGTTGCGCTGGTCGCAGCCGTTGTGGTCGGTGTCCTTCCAGCGCGTGCCGAACTTGTCGCGCCGGTAGCCGCCGTCGGCGGCGGACGCGATCCGCAGCCCCGACAGGTTCCTGCGCGCCTTGCCCGCCTCGCCCGAGGCGGGCTTGGTCGAGCCGGACGAGGGCGATCCCGTCTGCGAGAGGCCCACGTCGCCCTCGCAGCCCGCCGTCGCCAGCGGGACGGCGAGCGCGAGGCCCGCCGCGGCCGTCCGCGCGGCCTTCATCAGCACTGGAGGCTGTGTCATGACTTCACCGTCCTGGGGGGAGTTTCTGAGGGTTTTTGCCCTCTTGGAGGTAAATAATCGATCAATCATTGTGGCCTGGTCTTCCTCCGGTTCCGCCCGGGACGCGGCACCGCGATCCATGCGGCACGATTAGCCCGTGTTGCATCTCAGAGCGATCGTCCCGGCCGACCGGACGGAAGCGGTCTGCAAGGAGCTGGCGGCCTGCGCCGGCGCCGCGAACGTCGTCGTGATCGAGGGCGCCGCCCGCGCCCCGCAGGGCGACCTCGTGACCGCCGACATCGCCCGCGAGTCGGCCAACGAGGTACTGGACGCGCTGCGCGCCCTCGGCGTCGACCGGGACGGGTCGATCGCCCTCGACAAGGTCGACCTCACGCTCTCCGACCGGGCCGAGGTGGCCGAGGACCTGGCGCCGGGGCACGGCGACGACGCCGTCGTCTGGGAGGAACTGGACCGGCAGGTCAGCGAGGGGACCGCGCTGACCTGGTCGTTCGTCGCGTTCCTCGTGCTGGCGACGCAGCTCGCCGCGATCGCGGCGCTGATCGACTCGCCGGTGCTGGTGGTCGGCGCCATGGTCCTCGGACCGGAGTTCGCGGCCATCGCGGCGATCTGCTTCGGGCTGGCCCGGCTCCAGCCCGGACGCATCGTGCACGCGCTGCGGGCGCTGGTCATCGGGTTCGCCGCGGCGATCGCGGTCACCTACGCGTGCGCGCTGGCGGCCCGGTGGACCGGCGTGATCGAGCTGGACCGCCTGCCGGCCGACCGCCCGCTCACCGCGTTCATCTACAGCCCCGACCGCTGGTCGTTCATCGTCGCGCTGCTCGCCGGCGCCGCGGGCGTGCTGTCGCTCACCGCGGGCAAGTCGTCGGCGCTGGTCGGGGTGTTCATCTCGGTCACCACCGTGCCCGCGGCGGGCAACCTCGCGGTCGCGATGGCGCTCAGGCACGGCAGCGAGATCAACGGGTCGCTGCTCCAGCTCGGCGTCAACGTCGCCGGAATGATCATCGCGGGGACGCTGACCCTGCTCCTCCAGCGGGCCGTGTGGGCCGTCGTGCTGCGCCGGCGCGGCCGAAGGAGTGCGCCGCGGGGAACTTAGGTCGCTCCGGCATCGGACGAAAGGCTTCCCTCTGATCGCCCTTCAGGGGGACGTGCCGCGCGGAGCCAGCCGCTAGGTTCGACGGTATGCCCATCATCGCCACCCAGGGCCTGACGATGAGGTTCCCCCGGGTGACCGCCTTGGACGACCTCTCGGTGGCCGTCGAGCCCGGAGTCGTCGGCCTGGTCGGCGCCAACGGCGCCGGCAAGTCGACGCTCATCAAGATCCTCCTCGGGCTGCTGCCGCCCACCTCCGGGACCGCGACCGTGCTCGGCCTCGACATCGCCCGCGAGGGCCTGCGGATCCGCGAGAGCGTCGGCTTCATGCCCGAGTACGACTGCCTGCCGCCGGACGTGTCCGCGACCGAGTTCGTCGTGCACATGGCCCGGATGTGCGGTCTGCCGCCGACCGCGGCCCGCGAGCGCGCCGCCGACACCCTGCGGCACGTCGGCCTGTACGAGGAGCGCTACCGCCCCATCGGCGGCTACTCGACGGGAATGCGCCAGCGGGTGAAGCTCGCGCAGGCCCTCGTCCACGACCCGAAGCTCGTCTTCCTGGACGAGCCCACCAACGGCCTCGACCCGGCCGGGCGCGACGAGATGCTCGACCTGATCCGCCGGATCGGCACCGAGTTCGGGATCAGCGTCCTCGTCACCTCGCACCTGCTGGGCGAGCTGGAGCGGGTCTGCGAGCACGTCGTCATCGTCGACGGCGGGAAGCTGCTGCGCTCCCAGGCCGTCGAGGCGTACACGGCCGAGAGCGGCGTCCTCACCGTCGAGGTGGACGAGGGACGCGACACGCTCGGGCGGCACCTCCACGACCAGGGCGTGGCCGTCCGTCCGGAGGGCCGGTTCCTCGTCGTGGACATCGCCGGCGAGCAGACCTACGACCTGGTGCGCGACGGCGTCGCGGAGCTCGGGCTCCGGCTGATCCGGATGGAGCAGCGGCGCCACCACATCGAAGAGGTCTTCCAGACGCCGCCCGCACCGCAGGCCCCGCCCGGCGGCGCGCGGCCCGGTGACGTCCAGCCCGGTGACGTCCAGCAGGGAGCGCCGCGATGAGCACCAGCACCATCCACGACATCGGCTACCGGCACTACGACGGGCGCCGCAACGGCCGCGCGTACGTGCTGCGGTCGCTGTACGTGCACAACCTGCGCGCCGCCTTCGGGCTCGGCCGTCCCGCGCGGGCGAAGGTGATGCCGTTCCTGCTGGCGGCGATCATGCTGCTGCCGGCCGCGGGGTCGGTCGCGGCCTTCGCCTTCACCAAGCAGGAGGACGCGCTCTTCCGCTACGCCTCCTACGCCAACATCATGCAGGTCATCGTGGCGATCTTCCTGGCCACGCAGGCGCCGGTGCTGGCCTCGCGGGAGGTGCGCTTCCACGTCATCCCGCTGTACTTCTCCCGCCCGGTCGGCCATCTCGACTTCGTGCTGGCGAAGGCCGCCGCGATGGCGAGCGCGCTGTTCGCGCTGACGGCGGTGCCCGTCACCGTCCTGTACGTCGGCGGGCTGATCTCCAAGATGCCGGATCCGGGCGAGCAGCTGCTGAAGTACCTCGGCGCGCTCGTCGGCTGCGTGCTGTTCGCGCTCGTCCTCGCCGCCATCGGGATGGTCGTCGCGGCGTTCACCCCGCGGCGCGGGTTCGGGGTCGCCGCGGTCATCGCCGTCTACATGATCAGCGCGGCGTTCGTCGGCGCGGTCCAGGGGATCGCCGAGGCGCAGACGAACTTCACCCTCCAGGGCTGGGCGGGGCTGTTCACGCCGTTCAACCTGGTCGACATCGTCCAGGTGCGGCTGCTCGGAGCCCAGTCGTCGTCGGCCGGGGTGCCGTCCGGCGTCGCCGGCGGCGTGGTCGCGCTCGCGGTGTGCGCCCTGATCGTCCTCGGTTCGGTCGCGGTGCTGTACCGCAGGTTCCGGAAGGCGGGGCTCTCCTAAATGAGCGAAGCGAACCGGGGGGTGTGGGGGGTCGTCCCCCCACGGGGAGCCGGGTTGAGCGAAGCGAACCGGGGGGTGCGGGGGGTCGTCCCCCCGCGAAGGAGCACAGCATGAGTGAGTTGATACTGGAGAACGTGTCCCGGTGGTACGGGAACGTCGTCGCGGTCAACGGCGTGACGATGAAGGTCGGGCCGGGCGTCACCGGGCTCCTCGGCCCGAACGGGGCGGGCAAGTCGACGCTCATCCACATGATGGGCGGGTTCCTCGCGCCGTCGTCCGGCTCCGTCACGCTGGACGGGACGCCGATCTGGCGGAACCCGGGCGTCTACCGCAGCCTCGGGCTCGTGCCCGAGCGGGAGTCGGCGTACGACTTCCTCACCGGCGAGCAGTTCATCCTCGCGATGGCCAAGCTGCACAAGCTGCCCGATCCGCGCGCCGCCGCCCGCCGCGCCATCGGCCTGGTGGAGATGGACTACGCGGCCGGGCGCCCCATCGGCAACTACTCCAAGGGCATGAAGCAGCGCATCAAGATGGCGTCGGCGCTGGTGCACGACCCGCCCGTGCTGCTGCTGGACGAGCCGTTCAACGGCATGGACCCGCGGCAGCGGCTCCAGTTGATGGACCTCATCCAGCGGATGGCCGCCGAGGGCCGCACGATCCTGTTCTCCTCGCACATCCTGGAGGAGGTGGAGCGGCTCGCCAGCCACATCGAGGTGATCGTGGCGGGGCGGCACGCGGCGTCCGGCGACTTCCGCAAGATCCGGCGGCTGATGACCGACCGGCCGCACATCTTCCTCGTCCGCTCGTCCGACGACCGGCGGCTCGCCGCCGCCGTCATCGCCGACGGGTCGGCCCGCAGCGTCCAGCTCACCGACAAGGGGCTGCAGGTCGAGGCGGTCGACTTCCAGCGCTTCACCTGGCTGCTCCCGCAGGTCTCCCGGGACGCGGGCGTGCGCCTGTGGGAGGTCTCCCCGGCCGACGAGTCCCTCGAAAGCGTCTTCTCCTACCTGGTGGCCCGATGAATGGCACGATCGCGATGATCACGTTCCGGGCGATGCTCGGACGCAAGCGCGCGCTGCTCCTGCTGGGGCTGCCGCTGCTCCTGCTGGTGCTGGCGGCGGCGCTGAAGGCGACCGGCAACGACGACCTGGACATCTCGGCGGGCGTCCTGCAGAAGTTCGGCCTGGCGACGCTGCTGCCGCTGCTCGCGCTGATCGCCGGGACCGGAGTGATCGGCCCGGAGATCGACGACGGCCAGATCATGTACGTGCTGACCAAGCCGGTCCCGCGCGAGGTGATCGTGCTGACGAAGCTGGTCGTGGCGATCGTCCTGGTGACGGCGTTCGCGGCGGTGCCGACGCTGCTGGCGGGGCTGGTCCTCACGGGGACGACCGCGCAGCTGACGCCGGCGTTCGCGATCGGGGTGCTGATCGGCGGCGTCGTCTACAGCGCGGTGTTCGTCGCGCTGGCCGTCGCGAGCCGCAACGCCGTCACGATCGGCCTGCTGTACGCGCTGGTGTGGGAGTCGCTGCTCGGCAACTTCGCGCCGGGCGCCAAGTCGGCGTCCATCCAGCAGTGGTGCCTGTCGGTGACGGACGCGCTCACCGACGCGTCGCCGGTGAGGTCGACGGTCGACCTGCCCGTGGCGGTCGGGCTGCTGGTCGCGGTGACGCTCGTCGGGGCGTTCCTCGCCACCTTCCGGCTCCGCTCCCTGCCCGTCGCCAGCGCCGACTAGCGGGGCAGGAGGCCGCGGTCGAGGGCGACGACGACGGCGCGGGTGCGGTCGGCGACGTCGAGTTTCGCGAAGACGCGGAGCAGGTGCGTCTTGACCGTCGCCTCCGCGATGACGAGCCGCCGCCCGATCTCGGCGTTGGACAGGCCGTCGGCGACCGCCCGGAGCACCTCGATCTCCCGGGCGGTCAGCGCGACCGGTTCCGGGCGGCGCATCCGGGCGACGAGCTTCTCGGCCACGCGGGGCGCGAGGACGGTCTCGCCGCGCGCCGCCGAACGGATGGCGTCGACCAGCTGGTCGCGGGTGGTGTCCTTGAGCAGGTAGCCGACGGCCCCGGCCTCGATCGCGCGCTCGATCTCGGTGTCGGTGTCGTAGGTGGTGAGGACGAGGACGCGGGTCCCGAGGCGGCCGAGTTCGCCGGTGGCCGCGACGCCGTCCAGCACGGGCATCCGCAGGTCGAGCAGCGCGACGTCGGGCCGCAGCCGCTCGGCCAGGGCGATCGCCTCCCGGCCGTCGCCGGCCTCCCCGACGATCTCGATGCCGGGCTCGGCGGCCAGCAGCGCGACGACGCCCGCGCGCATGACCGTGTGGTCGTCCACCACGATGATCCTGAGTTTCGCGGTCATCTCACGTCCTCGCGGGGATCATGGCGAGGATGCGGGTGCCCTCGCCGGGGGAACTGGTCACGGTGAGCTCGCCGCCCAGTTCGGCGAGGCGGCGGCGCATGCCGTCGAGGCCGAAGCCGCGCGGTCCGGGGACCGCGAACCCGCGCCCGTCGTCGGTGATCTCCAGCTCGACGCCGTGCGGACCCCGTTCGAGCAGGACGCCGACCGTGGACGCGGCGGCGTGCTTGCGGACGTTGGCGAGCGACTCCTGCGTGCAGCGCAGCAGCGCGATCCGGGTCGTCTGGTCGCATTCGACGTCGGGCAGCTCGGCGTGGACGGTGAGCCCGGTGTCCTCGGCGAACCGGTCGAGGGTGCGGCGCAGGGTCCGGGTGATCGACGCGGGGGCGACGCTGCCCTGCGACGCCGCGCCGACGAGGACGCGCGCCTCCGCGAGGTTCTCCCGCGCCGTCTGCTCGATCGACGTGAGCTGGCGGCCGCTGCGGTCCGGGTCGGAGCGCAGGCCGTCCCGGGCCGCCTCCGCCAGGACGACGATGGACGCCAGCCCCTGCGCGAGCGTGTCGTGGATCTCGCGGGCGATCCGTTCGCGCTCGTCGGCGGCGCCCTGCCGGCGCTGCGCCTCGGCGAGGCGGCGCTCGGCGTCGGCCAGGCCGGCCTCAAGGAGCCGGGCCCGCTCGTCGTGCTGCCCGACCACCCGGTTCATCCACAGCCCGAGCAGGACCCCGGCCGCGTACCCGACGAGCGCGGCGATCGAGTTGCCGCTGAGCGGCTCCCCGTCCGGGGCGTGCCGGACGGCGCCGCCGGCGACCGCGGCCGCGGCGCCGGCGCCGCTGAGCAGCACCGCGCGCCGCGGGCTGCCCGCGAAAATCCAGAAGTGCGGGAGGGACGCGATGAGCAGGGACGCGGCGCCGCCCATCAGGAAGGAGACGGCGCCGATCCCCGCGGCCAGCACGCCGAGGAACGTGTACCGGCGGACCACGGGGTTCCCGGGGAACGTCTCCGTGACCGGGTAGCAGAGCCCGAGAACGGACAGCAGCACCAGCGTCGGGGCCCTGGTGGAGTCCGGCTCGTCCGCCACGGCCAGGGCGGACGGGACCAGTCCGAACAGGATCCAGGCGGCGGCGTACCACCTGCGGAGCGCCCGCACCTGGGGACGTTCACCGGGCTGCACCATGCCGGTCAGCCTATGTTCTGCGGCACGGGCCCGGTCACGCCGTCCGGCGTCCTGCCGGGGCCGCGCCGGTTCCGCCGGCCGGGCCACCAGCACCGGTCGCCGAGCAGCAGCATCAGCGCGGGCAGGACCGTGACGCGGATGACGGCGGCGTCGAGCAGCACCGCGACCGCCAGCGCGAAGCCCATCTGCTTCAGCTCCATGATGTGGACGGTGGCGAAGCCGGCGAACACCGTGACCATGACGAACGCGGCACTGGTCACCACGCTCGCCGAGCCGCCGACCCCGTCCAGCACCGCCTGCCGGGTCGAGGCGCCGCGCAGCGCCGCCTCCCGGACGCGGCTGATCACGAACACCTGGTAGTCCATCGACAGCCCGAACAGGATCACCAGCAGGAAGAGCGGGACGCGGGAGCCGACCGAGCCGGTGGAGGTGAAGCCGAGCGCCCCCTCCGCCCAGGTCCCCTGGAAGACGAGGGTGAGCAGGCCGAGCGAGGCGCCGGCCGACAGCAGGTTCAGCACCACGCCGATCAGCCCGAGGACCACCGAGCGGAACGCCCACACGGTCATCGCGAACGTCACCAGCAGCAGCGCCCCGACGACGAACGGCAGCTTGCCCTCCTGGTGCTCGGGATAGTCGGCGTAGCGGGCCACGTCCCCGGTCACGGCGGTCTCCACGCCGAGCCTCCCGACGGTCTGCGGGACGTACTCGCCGCGCACCCGCTCCAGCGAGCGCCGCGCCGCGTCGGTGCTCACGTGGTGCGGCACCGCGAGTTCGAGCAGGCTGATCCGCCCGTCCGGCGAGGTGCGCAGCTCGGACGTCCCGGCGAGCAGGGGGTCGCTCCCGGCGCGTTCCGCCAGGGCGCGCAGGGACGCGGTCACCTCGTCCGCGCGTCCGGCGGGGGCCCTGACGACGACCTGGTGCATGGCCTTCAGCTCCGGGAACGCCGCGTTCAGCCGGTCGTAGGTCCGCATCGCCGGGATCTCGCGCGGGTGGCTGTCGCGGCCCATGTCGGTGAGGTCGATGCTCAGCAGCGGCGCGGTCAGGGCCAGCATCGCCGTCACGGCCACGGCCAGCGTCACGGCCGGGCGCCGCCCGGTGGCGCGCAGCATCGCCCGGGTGATCCGCCCGCCGCCCGTCCGCGGCGGCTTCGGCGCCCGGCCGCGCCGGACGGCCCGCCGCTCCGCCCACCCGCCGAGCTTGGCCAGCACCGCCGGCAGCACGGTCAGCGAGCTGACGACCGCGATCAGCGTGACGACGATCGCCGCGGTCGCGATCGAGGAGAAGATCACGTCGTCGGCCAGGTAGAGGGTCGCGCTGGACGCGGCGACCGCCAGCCCGGACACCACCACCGCGCGGCCCGACGTCGCCGCGGCGGTCTCCACGGCCGCCCGCGCGTCCAGCCGGCCGCCCGAGCGGGCCCGCTCCTCCCGCTCCCGCTTGAGGTAGAAGAGGGTGTAGTCGACGCCCACCGCCATGCCGATCAGCAGGATCACGCTGGCGCCGACCCCGGCGTCCGGGAAGACGTGCGAGGCGAGCATCGACAGGCCGATCGCCGCGACGATCGAGGTCAGCGCGAGCACCACCGGCACGACCGCCACCGCGAACGAGCCGAACACCAGCAGCAGGGTGACCAGCGTGATCGGCAACGCGATCATCTCGGTGCGGGCGAGGTCGTCGTCGCGCAGCTCCCCGACGCCCTTGCTGATGGACGGGCCGCCCGTCTCCTCGACCCGCACGCCGGGGTGCGCGGCCCGGACCGCGGCGGTCTCGGCCCGCAGCGGCTCGACGTGCTCCTTGCCCTGGAGTTCGGAGCCCTTCAGCGTCACGTCGACGCGGACCGCCGACCCGTCCCTGGACCGCACGGGCGCGGACACCGACGCGACCTCGGGCAGCCGCCCCATCCGCGCGGCGGCGTCCCGCGCCGCCGCGTCGGCGGCCGCGCCCCCGCCGGTGACCAGCACGCGCTCGACGGGCCTCTGCTGGAGCCCGCCCTCGGCGGCGATCGCCTCCCCCCGTCCGGCCTCGCCGATCCGGAAGTCCTCGGTCGTGGCCGCGTGCCCGCCCGCGGCGACGCCGATGCCGAGGCACAGGACCACGAACAGCAGCCAGGCCGCCATGCCGCGCCAGGGGTGCCCGGCGCTCCACCGGGCCATGCGTACGAGTAGATCCGTCATACCGGAAATGCTGGCCGCGGGGCCCCGGTGCGCATGAGCCTCGACCGGTGGAACCTTCCGTCCACCGATCGGTGGACGGAGGCGCCGGTCCGCCGGCGGGTCGGGTCAGGAGGTGACGCGGGTCAGCTCGGCGAGCATCTCGGACGCGGTGACCGGGTCGAGCGCGCCGAACGGATGCGCCTTCCCGGAGTAGCGGCCGGTCATCAGCATGACGCGCTCGATCGTCTGCTCCGCGAACTCCTCGGGGTCCAGGACGCGGATGCCGGGCTCGATCGCGACCATCACGTGCCGGCCGTCCGGGGTGAACAGGTTGACCTGGCGGCGGAACCCGCCGGTCTCCTTGTCGCCGAGCTCCCAGCCCCGGGACGTCATGCCCATGAACCTGCCGAAATGCGCGGTGGCCCCCTCGAAGCGGGTCAGCCGGGTGGCGTCGCGCTCGCCGTCCTCCAGCTCGTGGACGGGGCGTCCGAGCTGCGGGAACGGCTGGAGGATCTCGTAGTCGCCGAAGACCGAGGCCCAGGCCGCCACGGTGTCCTTCCCGAGCAGGACCGGGTGCGTCAGCGTCACGCGTGCCTCCTGCGGGAGGACGTACCCGTCGTCGTGGACGTCGGCGAGCGTGCCGTCCTCGGCGACCCGGAACGCGGCGCCGTCCGCCGACCACACCAGGCGGCGCGCGATGTGCCGCATCAGCGGGTGCCCCGCGAAGACCGAGCGGAACTCCCCGGGCGTCCAGGAGCGCCCGGCCGCCATCGCCTTCTCCAGCCGCTTGATCTGGTCGGCGGCGACCGCCCGGGCCTCCTTCCTGAGGTCGGCGAACCGCTGGTGGGCGAGCGGCGCGAGCTTCTCGTCGTCCTTGACGCCCGGCTTCGGCAGCGTCTTGCGGGGCTTGCCGTCCCCGTCGGTCACGTAGGGCTTGAGCTGCTCGTCGAAGCCGACGACGAAGCGGCGCGGGCCGTAGTCGAGCGTCATCGAGCCTTCGGCGTCCAGGCCGAGGTCGGGGACGAGCAGGTCCGCGAGCTGCTCGGGGGCCAGCCCGCGATCGCGGGCGGCGGCGTTCAACCGGCCCTGCGCGCGGGGGCGCAGGTGCTTGGCGTCGGCGCCCCGGCGGGCGATGCGGTCCAGAAGGCGGAGCCTGTCGTCGGCGGGCATGTCGATCGCCATGAGGACGTCGATCGCCGTCCAGCCCTTGAACGTCCAGGTGTAGTAGTTGTCCCAGCGCACCATGCGGTCGGCCAGCCGGGCGGCCGTCGCGGCGTCGCCGAGGCGCCGGAGGGCGTACTGCACGCCCTGCGACGCCCACAGCCCGCTGCCCCGGTCGTGGACGTCGAGAGCCGAGACGAACGCGGCCAGGGAGCCCGGGTCGCACAGCTCGATGACCTGCTCGCACCCCGGGTACGGGTCCTGCGGAGTGGAGATGAGCAGCATCGTCACGAAATGCCGGGTGGCCTTCAGTGGCAGCGCCCGCTCGCGGCCGCGCAGCAGGACCCGCGGGAGCTTGGCGATGGTCTCCTCGTCCCATTCCGGCAGATCGTCGGGGTACTGGTCCAGCGGGTCGGTGCGCAGCGACTCGATCGCCGCGACCGCCTCCTCGCCGTGTTCCCGCGCCGCGTCCACGAGGCAGCCGCTGCCGTGCCCGCGGGCGATCAGCATGAGGCCCTGCTCGGCCTTCGTGCGCTTGGGGCCGGGCTTGCGCAGCGCCTCCGGGACGACGAACGGGGCCGCGCCGGCGCCGTGCCAGGTGAACCAGAGCCGCGCGGCCTCGTCGACCCGGCCGAGCGCCGCGATCATGATCTGCGCCGTGGCGTCGTCCAGGAACGGGACGAGCGCCGCCGAGCAGGAGACGTGCCCCTTCACCGCGCGGAGCAGCAGCCGGTGGGCGGCGAGGCCGCGGCGGGCGGCGAAGTGCTTCAGCGGGACCACGTAGACGTAGCTGTCCCAGTCGCCGTGGTAGCGCTCGTCGGCGAGGAGCTCTTCGGCCAGGTCGTCGGGGCCCCGCATCACCAGCCAGTAGTACCCGCGGCCGCGGTCCCCGCCCCGCGGGTCGCTCAGCGCGTCGCCGCTGCGGAACCGCTCGGCCAGCTCCTTCCAGTCGGGCTCCTCGGAGTACGGCTCGTACGCCTTGGGGAACATGTGGGGAGTTTTCAGCCACTCGTCCCGCAGTCCGGTCGGCCAGGACTCCACCGTGGGCGTTTTCGGTCGTTTCAGGCCCTTCAGGACGACCGGCCCGGCGCTCGCGGGCGCCCGGCGCGTCCACGGCGGTTCGACGAGCAGGCGGGGCAGAGCGCTCTCGGGGGCGTCCTCGACGCTGGGGGTGTCGGTCATCGCTCCAGTTTCGCGACAGGCACGGACAGTATCGATCGATCTTCAGACGCATCGCCGTGGCCTGCGGTTCGCCCTGCTCGGGGCCGGTGCGGTTCACATTCGATGTGACGCGTGTTACAACGGGCGAGAGGATCTTGTAACGATCCATCAGGGAGTGTGCTCATGTCAGTTTCGCGACGCCGGCTCCTCGCCAGGACGGGTGCGGTGGGGGCGGGGATCGCCTTCTCCGGATCCGTGGAGCAGCTGTTCGCCGGAAGCGCGTCCGCCGCCCCGACCGGCCGCCACGACGGTTACGGGCCCCTCGTGCCCGACCCGAAGGGGCTGCTGGACCTGCCCCGCGGCTTCCGCTACACCGTCCTGTCCCGCGAGGGCGACCCGCTGCGCTCGGGAGAGGGGCCGGTGCCGAGCCACTGCGACGGGATGGCGGCCTTCCCCGGGCGCCGGAACCGCACATGGCTCGTCCGCAACCACGAGAACCGGCCGGACGCCGCCCACCGCGTGCCGGCGGTCGAGGACGTCACCTACGACCCGGGCGGCCTCGGCGGCTGCACCGCGCTGGAGGTCGACGCGGCCGGGCGCGTGCACACCGAGCGCGTCGCCATCGCCGGGACGGCCGTCAACTGCGCCGGCGGCCCCACCCCGTGGCACACGTGGCTGACCTGCGAGGAGACCGAGGACAGGGCGGGCACCGGGAACTACACCAGGGACCACGGCTTCATCTTCGAGGTCGACCCGTACGACCAGGGCCGCACCGTCCCCGAGCCGCTGACCGCGATGGGGCGGTTCCAGCACGAGGCCGTCGCCGTCGACCCGCGCGACGGCACCGTCTACGAGACCGAGGACGCCTTCGAGAAGCCGTTCGGACTGTTCTACCGGTTCCAGCCGAAGCGGCCGCGCGGCGGTTTCGGGAGCCTGCGGGCCGGCGGGCGGCTTGAGGCCCTGTGCGTCCCCGGCGTCCCGGACCTGTCGGTCGTGCAGGAGCCCGGCACCGTGTTCGACCACGTCGAGTGGAAGAAGGTGCCCGACCCGCTCGCGGCGCAGACGCCGATCCGCTTCCAGGACTTCGGGTCCGGCGGCGTCACCCACGCCCAGAAGCTGGAGGGCTGCTACTGGGGCGGCGACCGCGTCTACTTCGTGTCGAGCTTCGCGAAGACGAAGGACGGGTCCCGGGCCGACCACTTCGGGCAGGTGTGGTCCTACGAGCCGCGCCACCGCCGGCTCACCCTCGTCATCGTGTTCGGCCCGGACACCGACGTCGAGAAGCCCGGCGAGTCGCCCGACAACATCTGCCTGGCGCCGCAGGGCGGCCTGATGGTGTGCGAGGACGGCAACGGAGCCCAGCACGTCTTCGGCGTCTCCCGCCGCCGCACCGTCTACCCGATGGCCCGCAACCGCCAGAACATCGGCACCGAAACCGCCCCCGAATGGGGCGAGTTCGCCGGAGTCACGTTCTCCCCCGACGAGCGCACGATGTACGTCAACGTCTACACCCCGGGAACCACGTTCGCCGTAACAGGCCCCTGGACCCGCTGACCGCCTAGCCCACGGATGAGAACCCGTGGCCGCCGACCCCGGCCACCACCGCAACCACGCAACAACCTGGGGGCCGCGATCGCGTCCGAAGGCAGATTCGAGCGAAGCAAGAATCTGATCGCGCAGCGAGCCTCAAGGCGAGCCGGAGCGATGCCAGCGATCGCACGCGGTGCCCGACGATGGAGGGCCGCCAAGGCCCGAAGGAGGAGAGCACTGCAATAAACACAGAGGAATCAGATCCGACGGAGTCGGATCCTTTGAACACTGTGTTCCTTGTCCTTGTGCAGGACGAGGGTGGCTCGGGGGCGGGTCGGGAGGATGTTGGAGACGAGGTTGATCTCGTTGACGTCCCGCCAGACGCGCTGGGCGAACGCGGCGGTCTCGTCCTCGTCGAGTTCGCGGGCGTACTTGTGGAAGTAGGAGCGCGGGTCGGTGAAGGCGGTGCGGCGCAGCGCGAAGAGCCGGTCGATGTACCACTGCCGGATGTCCTCGACCCGCGCATCCACATAGATGGAGAAGTCGAAGAAGTCGGATACGCCCAGCCCGCCGGGCGGGGGCGCCTGGAGCACGTTCAGGCCCTCGACGATCAGGATGTCGGGGCGCCGGACGGTCTGCGCCGCGCCCGGGACGATGTCGTACTCCAGGTGCGAGTACAACGGGATCGACGCCTCCGCCGCGCCCGACTTGATCGCCGACACGAACCGGACGAGGGCGCGGCGGTCGTAGGACTCGGGGAACCCCTTGCGGTCCATGATCCCGCGCTCGGCCAGGACGGCGTTCGGGTGCAGGAAGCTGTCGGTCGTGACCAGCTCCACGCTCGGGTGCTCCGGCCAGCGCGCGAGCAGCGTGCGCAGCAGCCGGGACGTGGTGGACTTGCCCACCGCGACGCTGCCCGCCACGCCGAGGATGAACGGGGTGGGCCGCACCTCGCCGCCGAGGAAGCCGCTGACGGTGTCGCGCAGCCGCCCGTCCGACAGGAAGAACAGGTTGAGCAGCCGGGACAGCGGCAGGTACACCTCCTCGACCTCGGTGATGTCGATCGGGTCGCGCAGGCCGCGCAGGGCGTCCAGCTCACCGGGCGTGAGCGGGAGCGGGGTGTTCTCGCGCAGGCGGCGCCAGGCCTCACGGGAGAGTTCCACGTAGGGGCTCGGCACGCTGTCCCATCCGCTCGTCATGGCTGAACACTAACCGGGCCGCGTTCCGGTCACCGGGTTTCCACCGGTCGTCCACGCTAGCGTCATGCTTGGACGGCCCTCGCAGGTAGGTCCGGTGGGCCGCACCGAATAGAGTTGCCGCCATGTGCGGAATCGTGGGGTACGTAGGCGGCCGTTCCGCCCTCGACGTGGTCGTCGACGGGCTGGCGCGGCTGGAGTACCGCGGCTACGACTCGGCCGGAGTGGCCGTGCTGGCCGACGGGAAGCTGGCGACGGCCAAGCGCGCGGGCAAGCTGGTGAACCTGCGCGGAGCCCTGGAGGAGGAGCCCCCGCCCACCGGGACGCTCGGGATGGGGCACACGCGCTGGGCGACGCACGGTGCGCCGAACGACCGCAACGCCCACCCGCACGTCGACTGCACCGGCTCCGTCGCGGTGATCCACAACGGCATCATCGAGAACTTCGCGGAGCTGCGGGCGGAGCTGGAGGAGGGCGGGCACGGGCTCGGCTCCGACACCGACACCGAGGCCGTCGCCCACCTGCTGGAGGACGAGCTGAAGGGCGGCGGCGACCTCGCCGACGCCATGCGCCGCGTCTGCGGCCGGCTGGAGGGCGCGTTCACGCTGGTCGCGACGCACACCGGCTCGCCGGGCCTGGTCGTCGGGGCGCGCCGCAACTCCCCGCTGGTCGTCGGCGTCGGCGACGGCGAGAACTTCCTCGCCAGCGACGTGGCCGCCTTCATCGAGCACACCCGGGACGCGATCGAGCTCGGCCAGGACCAGATCGTCGAGCTGCGCGCCGAGGGCGTGCGGGTCACCGACTTCGACGGGCACCCCGCCGAGGTGAAGGAGTACCACGTCGACTGGGACGTGTCCGCTGCGGAAAAGGGCGGCTACGACTACTTCATGCTCAAGGAGATCGCCGAGCAGCCGCGCGCCGTCGCCGACACGCTGCTCGGCCGGATCGGCGCCGACGGGCGCCTGCACCTGGACGAGATGCGCATCCCGGACCGGGAGCTGCGCGAGGTCGACAAGATCATCATCGTGGCGTGCGGGACGTCCTTCCACGCCGGGCTGATCGCCAAGTACGCGATCGAGCACTGGGCGGGGCTGCCCTGCGAGGTCGAGCTGGCCAGCGAGTTCCGCTACCGCGACCCGATCCTGTCCCCGACGACGCTGGTCATCGCGATCTCCCAGTCGGGCGAGACGATGGACGCGCTGATGGCCGTCCGGCACGCCCGCGAGCAAAAGGCCAAACTGCTCGGCATCTGCAACGTCAACGGCTCCACGCTGCCCCGCGAGTGCGACGGCGTCCTCTACACGCACGCCGGGCCGGAGATCGCGGTCGCGTCCACCAAGGCGTTCCTCACCCAGCTCGTCGCCGTCTACCTCATCGCCCTCTACATCGCGCAGGTGCGCGGCACCAAGTGGGGCGACGAGGTCTTCGCCATGGTCCAGCTCCTCGAACGGATGCCGGAGAAGGTGGAGAAGGTCCTGGAGACCATGGAGCCGGTGCGGGAGCTGGCCCGCTCGCTGGCCGGCGAGCGGTGCGTGCTCTTCCTCGGCCGCCACGTGGGCTTCCCGGTCGCCCTGGAGGGCGCGCTCAAGCTCAAGGAACTGGCGTACATGCACGCCGAGGGCTTCGCCGCCGGCGAGCTGAAGCACGGCCCGATCGCGCTGATCGAGAAGGACCTGCCCGTCGTGGTCGTCGTGCCGCCGCGGGCGCGGGACGTCCTGCACGACAAGATCGTGTCGAACATCCAGGAGATCCGGGCCCGCGGCGCCCGGACGATCGTGATCGCCGAGGAGGGCGACGCGTCGGTCGAGCCGTACGCGGACACGCTGATCAGCGTCCCGGCCGTCCCGACGCTGCTCCAGCCGCTGGTCACGACCGTCCCGCTGCAGGTCTTCGCGTGCGAGCTGGCCACCGCCAAGGGGCACGACGTCGACCAGCCCCGCAACCTCGCCAAGTCCGTCACCGTCGAATAGCCGCCGGTCCGGGCGAACCGCCCGAAATGAAGTGAACCCTTCGGCGGCGGGCCGCGTCCCATCGGAATCGGGACCGGCCCGGTGGCGGAGGTGACGGGTGGCAGGAGACGGCGGCCTCGCGATCGAGGCGCGCGGGGTGGGGCGGCGCTTCGGGCTGGTGGAGGCGCTGCGCGGCCTCGACATCACCGTCCCGTACGGGCAGGTCACGGCGCTCGTCGGGGCCAACGGGGCGGGCAAGACGACCCTGCTGCTGATCCTGGCGACCCTGCTCGCGCCCGACGCGGGCACGGTGCGGATCGCGGGGCACGACGCGCTCGCCCACCCCGCGCGGGCCCGCGAGGCGCTCGGCTGGATGCCGGACACGTTCGGCGTCTACGACCAGCTCACGGTGGACGAGTACCTGGCGTTCTTCGCCGACGCCTACGGGCTGTCCAAGCAGGAGCGGCCGCGCCGGATCAGGGCGCTGCTCAGCCTCGTCCACCTGGAGGACCGGCTCGGGCAGCCCGTCCACGCCCTCTCGCGCGGGCAGAAGCAGCGGCTGGGGATGGCGCGGGCCCTCGTGCACCGGCCGCGCGTCCTGCTGCTGGACGAGCCCGCGTCCGGACTCGACCCGCGCTCCCGCATCGAACTGCGCGACCTGCTGCGCTCCCTCGCCGCCGACGGGGTGGCGGTGCTCGTGTCGAGCCACATCCTCAGCGAGCTGGAGGAGATCGCCGACCGGGTCGTCCTGGTCGACCGCGGACGGACGGCCGGGGACCACGCGATGGCGGAGATCGCCGGCGCGTCCGCGCGGGTCCGGTGGCGGATCCGCGCGCTCGACCCCGCGTCGCTGGCCGCGGCGCTGGACCGCGAGCCGGACGGGCCGCCGTGGGCGCCGGCGGCCGACGCGGCGGGAGGCGCCGAGGTCGGGCCGCTGACCGAGGGCGAGGCGGCCGCGCTGCTGGGCCGGCTCGTCACCGCCGGCGTGCCCGTCAGCGGCCTGGCGCCTGCCGGCAGCGCGCTCGAATCGGCCTACCTGGCGATGACCGAGGACCGGAGGTGAGCGCCGTGACCCTGCGCGGGATCGGCCTGGTGGCGCGGCAGGAGAGCAGGACGCGGCTGCGGACCGGCCGCTGGAAGATCCTCCTGGCGGTCTGGTTCCTGATCGTCAACGGGCTCGGGCTGCTGTTCCGGCTGGCGCTGGAGTACGGCGACACCTCCTCCTACGGCGAGCCCGGCGTCCCCATGTTCGGCGGGGTCCTGCTCGGGGTGCTGGTGCTGACGCTGCTGGTCACCCCGGCGCTCGGCGGCCAGTCGGTCAACGGGGACCGGGAGCGCGGGACGCTCGCGACGCTGCAGGTCACCCGGCTCACCCCGGGCGAGATCGCGCTCGGCAAGCTCGCCGCCGCCTGGGGGACCGGACTGGTCACCCTCCTCCTGACGCTGCCGAGCCTGCTGCTGCCGGTCGCCGAGGGCGCCATCGGCGCGGGCCGGGCCCTCGTCGTCCTGCTCGTGACGGCGCTGATGATCGGCGTGGTCTGCGCGGTCTCGCAGGCCTGGTCGGCGGTGCTGGCCCGCAGCGTCACCTCGATCCTGCTGTCCTACCTGACCGTGTTCGGCCTGCTGGTGGGGACGCCGCTGCTGTTCACGCTGGCGGTCCCGCTCACGTCCGAGCACGTCGACGGCTCCTACGGCGGGTACGAGGAGGACCACACCGAGCGGGTCTGGTGGCTGCTGGCCCCGAACCCGGTCGTCGCGCTCGCCGACGCGGCGCCGCGCCTGCCCGAGCGCCGGATCGTCGTCGGCGACCAGGTGATCACCCGCTCGGCGTCGTCGGACCCGCTCGGGCAGATCAGCCGCGGCGTGCGCGGGCTCCGCGAGGGGGACGACGGCTACGAGCCGCACCGCCGGGGCGGGCCCGCGGTGTGGCCGTGGGGGCTGGCCTTCGATCTGGCTCTCGCGGGAGGCGCCGTGGTGATCACGACCTCCCGCCTGCGCACGCCTCTTCACCGGGTTCCCCGGGGCGTTCGCGTGGCGTGAGCGGGCTCACAATGCGATCGGCTTCTGGGAAATGCGATCAGCGGGAGCGGGGGCGGCGGAAAATCATGTGGCATATCATGCGGCGGCGCGTATCCGCTCCCGCTGGACGCAATTCTCCGGCCGGTTGGAATTCTCTCCGGCGGTGCAAGTTGCAGTGACTATTTCAGCGGGTGGTCGAAACGGCCGTCTTTGGCCTCCTCCGTGAACCTGCGCCATTCGTCGGACCGGAACGACAGGATCGTCGAGGTGTCCTCGGTGTCGCGCACGGATATGGCGTCCCCGCCACCTCCCGCGACCTCGACGCAGCCGTTGCTGGCGCCGCATCGAGCGCTCTTTCTCCATCGGGCGGGCGGTGTCCCCTGGAAACTCATTCCGGCTCCCTGCATCGAAAGTTGCATTGCCCGCGGCTGCGCTGCCGGTGCTCAAGCACACGGTAACAAGATCGCAAAAAACGCCTGATCACGTCCGGGTGGCGCGGTACCCGTGTGACAGGCGTGCCGAGGTAGTTGCAGAGTTCCGGATGGGGCGGCGACGAGCCGGGTCAGCGGTGGACCCGGCCCGTGCGGCGTGGCCCCGCGCCGCGCTGGGCGGACGGGGCCGGACGGCGCGTCGGCGCCGGGTCAGCAGCCCAGGTCGAAATCACCCTTCTTGGCTCGTTTGAGAAATTCCCGCCATTCCGCCTGGGAGAATGACAGAACCGGACTCTGCGTGCCGTGCTTGGCGTCGCGTGCCCCGATGAAACGGGATGAATCGACCAGTGTGGCGATCTCGACGCAGGTGTTGCTCGCCCCGCAGTAGGCGCTTTTCCTCCATTGTGGAACAGGAGAGGCGAAAGGGGACACTTGGTGCCTTTCACAAGAATTGAGCCCCTTGGGGGACCGTCACCACGCCTCTTTGACCTCGGCTATGCGCCGCCGCGATTCCGCGGCGTCCAGCGCCTGCCGGGACAGGCTCGAATAAGCGAGCCGGTACATATAGGTGACGGCTTCATCCCCGAAGTGGCTGATCGTCAGTGATTCCGTATGAACGATATCAGGGAAGATGATGTCGTGCACCGAAGAGAATTCTAGAAGGATAAACGATTCAGCCAACACCGAGTGTGCTATGTCCAAGGGCAAGATCTGTACGTTCACGTTCGGCCGCTCGGTCATCTGGTACAGATGTTCGAGCTGCTCCCGCATGACCTTGTGATCGCCGATGCGGCGCCGCAGAACCGCCTCGTCGATAATCGCCGACAGTTCCAGCGGAGTGGACCCGTCCAGCAGTTCGCGCCGCCGCATTCGCACGTCCAGTCGGCGTTCGAGTTCCTGCGGGGGCAGGGTGGCCAGGTCACTCCACCCGCCGATCACATTTCGGGCGTAGCTCTGCGACTGCAGCAGCCCGGGAATGACCGTGCTGCCCCATTCCCTGGCCGCGGTGGCCTCGGACTCCAGCGCGATGAAGTCGGCGAGCTGGCTCGGGAGGTCGCGGTAGTCCTCCCACCAGCCCCGCTGGGCGGCGTCGTGCGCCAGGGCGATCAGGTCGTCGTGCCGCGCGGCGTCGATCTCGTACAGATCGAGCAGCCGCCGCACGTCGCCGATCTTCGCGCCGGTCCGCGCGTTCTCGATCCGGCTGACCTTGGCTGTGGACCAGGCGAGCCGCTCGGCGACCTCGTCTCCGGTCAGACCCCTGCTCTCGCGCAGCCTCCGGAGCTCGGCGGCCAGCCGCCGCTGGCGGACGGAGGGACCTCGGGAAGTGCTCATTGCTCGGGCCTCTCCAGTCCCGGCGGACTGATCTGGGCGCATTCTGCCGCACCGGGGGGTCGCGGCGCGAATACATCGGACCGGTGGACCAAGATTCTACGGCTGATGATTCTTTTACGCACATGACACCGAAACTTGCGGTGCAAGTTGTGATCACCTCTGCCGGAGGTTGCGGACGGTCCCCACGTGGCACTCTAAGTGTGTGATCGACTTGGGGAGCCGCGGATGAGGTACGCGCACGAGGTCGGCAAGGTCCGGGCGGCCGAGCGCGCCCTCATGGCCCGCCTCCCGGACGGCGCCCTGATGCAGCGCGCCGCCGCCGGGCTGGCCTCCGTCTGCGCGCGCGTCCTGCCCGCCGTCTACGGGGCCCGCGTCGTGCTGCTGGTCGGCGGGGGCGACAACGGCGGCGACGCCCTGTACGCCGGGGCCCGCCTCGCCCGCCGCGGCGCCCGCGTCCGGGTCGTCCAGGCCGGGTCCGCGATCCACCAGGCCGGGCTGGCCGACCTGCGCGCCGCCGGCGGCGGCCTGCTGGACGCCGGCGCCGAGGCCGCGATCGCCGAGGCCGACCTGATCATCGACGGCCTGACCGGCATCGGCGGCAGCGGGGGGCTCCGCGAGCCCCACGCCCGGTACGCCGCGCTCGCCTCCGAGTCCGCGGGCCTCGTCGTCGCCTGCGACGTCCCGAGCGGCGTGGACGCGAGCACCGGGCGCGTCGAGGGCGCGGCCGTCCACGCCGACGTCACCGTCACCTTCGGCACGCACAAGCCGGGCCTGCTCATCGACCCCGGCGCGTCCCACTGCGGCGTGGTCGAGCTGGTCGACATCGGGCTCGGCCCCGACCTGCCCGACCCCGACGTCGTCGCGGCCCGGCCCGCCGACATCGCCCCGCCCGAGGCGCACCCCGAGTCCGACAAGTACCGCCGCGGCGTCGTCGGCATCCTCGCCGGCGGCGACCGGTTCACCGGCGCGGCCGTCCTCAGCACCGGAGGCGCGGTCCGCGGCGGCGCCGGAATGGTCCGCTTCGCCTCGGTGGCCCGCCCGGTCGAACTCGTCCGCCAACGCTGGCCCGAAGTGGTCACCACGGTCGTCGAGCCGGGCCGCCACGACGCGAGGGTCCTGGAGCGCATCGGCCGGGTGCAGGCCTGGGTCGCCGGCCCCGGCCTCGGCACCGGCGACGCCGCCGAGTCGCTGCTGGAGGCCGTCCTCACCACCGACCTGCCCGTGCTGGTCGACGCCGACGGCCTCACCGTCCTGGCCCGCCGCCGCGACCTGCTGCGCCGCGCCGCCCCGACCGTCCTCACCCCGCACGCGGGCGAGCTGTCCCGCCTCATCTCCGCCGGCCGCGAGGACATCGAGGCCGGCCGCCTCGACCACGTCCGCCGCGCCGCCGCCGAACTCTCCGCGACCGTCCTGCTCAAGGGCTCCACGACCCTGGTCGCCGAGCAGGACCGCCCCGTCCGCGTCAACCCGACCGGCACCCCGCGCCTCGCCACCGCCGGCACGGGCGACGTCCTGTCCGGCCTGATCGGCGCCCTCCTCGCCGGCGGGATGCCCGCCCTGGACGCGGCCGCCGCCGGCGCCTACCTCCACGGCCTCGCCGCCCGCCTGGCCTCGGCCCCCACCCCCGGTCCCGAGGCCCCCATCAACCCCCAGGACGTGACCGAAGCCCTCCCCGAAGCCTTCAGAACTGTGTCTTTCCAGGGGTAGCGACCCCTGGACCCCCGTTACGACGCAGGCGATCCTCACGCCGCCGTTGCGGTCGGTCGTGCCTGTGACGGCCGACGTGGCGTCGTCGGCGTGCCGCGGAGTGACGCTCTCGTGGGCCGTGGGGTGGGGGTTGAACTCGCAGTCGGGCAATCGCGTCTCATAGGACATGGGAGGCGCCCGGGGGGCGCCTGTGAGGGGGCGTTCTGGCCGTGACCTGGGGGATGAGGCGCGGGCAGGGGGTCGGGGACGGCAGACTGGGTGACCATGAGGGTTCCTGCGGAGGCACGAGTTGATCTCCAGGCCATCGGTCACAACATCGGGGTGGTGCGCCGGCGTGCGGGGGGCGCCGAGGCGATGGCCATGGTGAAGGCCGAGGCGTACGGGCACGGGCTGGTGGAGGCCGCCCGGGCCGCGCTCGCCGGCGGGGCGTCCTGGCTGGGCGTCGCGAAGCTGGCCGAGGCGCTGCGCCTGCGGGACGCGGGGATCACCGTCCGCACGCTGGTCTGCCTGGGCGTTCCCGGCGAGCCCTACGAGGAGGCCGTCGCGCGGGGCGTGGACCTGACCGTGGGGGCGGTCTGGCTGCTGGACGAGGTCGTCCGGGCGGCGGAGCGGGCGGGGCGCGAGGCGCGGATCCACCTCAAGGCCGACACGGGCATGTCGCGCGGGGGCGCGCGGGGCGACGGGTGGGAGGCGCTGGTCGACGCGGCGCTCAAGGCGGAGGCCACGGGGCACGTGCGGGTGGCCGGGGTCATGTCGCACTTCGCCTGCGCGGACGAGCCGGGCCACCCCTCGATCGCGGCGCAGATCGGCGCGTTCACCGAGATGGTCGCGCACGCGGAGAAGGCGGGGGCGCGGTTCGAGGTGCGGCACATCGCGAACTCGGCGGCGGCCCTGACGCTGCCGGAGGCGCGCTTCGACCTGGTCCGGCCCGGCATCGCGACGTACGGGCTGACCCCGGTGCCGGCGCTCGGCGGGTTCGGGCTGCGGCCCGCGATGACGCTCGTGGCGGACGCGGCGCTGGTCAAGCGGGTTCCGGCGGGCAGCGGGGTGTCGTACGGTCACACGTACACCACCGAGCGGGAGACCACGCTGGCCGTGGTGCCCGCGGGGTACGGCGACGGGATCCCGCGGCACGGGTCCAACGTGCTGGAGGTCCTCGCGGGCGGGCGCCGAAGGACGATCGCCGGGCGGGTCTGCATGGACCAGTTCGTCATCGACCTCGGCGACGACCCGCTCGCGGCGGGGGACGAGATCGTCCTGTTCGGCCCGGGGGACCGGGGCGAGCCGACCGCGCAGGAGTGGGCGGACGCGCTGGGGACGATCTCGTATGAGATCGTCACCCGCATCGGGGCCCGGGTACCGAGGGCGTACCCGGGAGGGGCGCTGTAGGGGGCGGCGGACATGGACAGCAGGAACAGGCGCAGGATCGGCGTGGCCGGTGTGGTCGCGGGCGTGGGCGCCGCCGGGGTGGGCGCGGCGGTCGGGCTGCGGCGGCTCGCCGTGGGGCGGGTGCGGCTGCGCCCCGACCCCGACGCGGCCGAGCCCTTCGGCGAGCTGCGCGGGCGGGAGCTGCCGGTCCGGGCCGACGACGGCGTCCCGCTGCACGTCGAGGTGGACGGTCCCGACGACGCCGACCTCACCGTCCTGTTCTGCCACGGCTACACCCTGAACCAGGACTCGTGGCACTACCAGCGCCGCGACCTGCGGGGGTCGTTGCGGCTGGTGTTCTGGGACCAGCGCAGCCACGGCCGTTCGGGCCGGGGCAGGCCCGGGGACGCGACGATCGAGCAGACCGGGGACGACCTGCGCGCGGTGCTGGACGCGGCCGTCCCGGCGGGCCGTCCGGTCGTCCTCGTGGGGCACTCCATGGGCGGCATGTCGATCATGGCGCTGGCGGACCGGCATCCGGAGCTGTTCGGGTCGCGGGTCGTGGGCGTGGCGCTGGTGAACACCTCCTGCGGCGACATGGGGGAGATGACGCTGGGGCTGCCGCTCGTGCTGGCCAAGGCCGTCCGGCCGCTCGCCCCGGGGACGCTGCGCGGCCTCGGCCGCCGCGCCGAGCTGGTCGACCGGGCCCGCGGGCTCGGCGCCGACCTGGCGTTCGTCGTGACGCGGAAGATGGCGTTCGCCGACAAGTACGTCAGCCCGTCGGTGGTGGGCTTCCTGGAGCAGATGATCAGGGAGACGCCGATCGACGTGATCGCGGAGTACTACCCGGCGCTGATGGCGCACGACAAGATCGGGTGCCTGGACGTGCTGGGCGGGGTGCCGACGCTGGTGCTGGCGGGCGGCCGGGACCGGCTGACCCCCGCGGAGCACGCCCGCCGGATCGCCGCGGCGCTGCCGGACGCGGAACTGGTAGAGGTGGAGGAGGCCGGGCACGTGCTGCCGCTGGAGTACCCGGGGGTGGTGACCGGGGGCCTGCGCCGGCTGGTCGAACGGGTCCGTCCCGCGTACGAGGAAGAGGAGCGCACCGCGTGAAAGCCGTCACGGTCACCGTCCCGACCGCCGGGGACATGCACGAGCTCGGGCTGCGCCTGGCCGGGCTGCTGCGGGCGGGCGACCTGCTCGTGATGACGGGCCACCTCGGCGCGGGCAAGACGACCCTCACGCAGGGCATCGGCGAGGGGCTGAAGGTGCGCGGCCCGATCACCTCGCCCACGTTCGTCATCGCCCGGGTGCACCCGTCGCTGGCGGGGGGCCCGTCGCTGGTGCATGTGGACGCCTACCGCCTGGGCGGTTTCGCGGAACTGGACGATCTCGATCTCGACGCGTCCGTCGCGGAATCGGTGACGATCGTGGAATGGGGAGAAGGGCTCGCCGAAGGCCTCGCCGAGGACCGCCTGGAAGTGATCATTTCTCGCGGGGACGGGTCCGGAGAGGGGCGCGAGGTAAGGATCGTCGGGGTCGGTGATCGCTGGTCGGAGCTGGAACTCCACCCCGGATGATCTGGGTCTGGCAACTTCTCCGGTTTTTGCCTGGCCGGTTGGTCCATTTTAAGGTTTGATGTCGTACTCTTTGCCGGAACGAACCTCACCTTCGCGACATATCGATTCCGAACGGGAGTGGGGCCGGTGAGTGGTAGCCATCGCAGCGGGAATTACCGCGACAGCTATCGCGCTTCGGGCGGTGGCCAGGGATCAGACGGCGGTTACCGGCCGGACGGCGGCGGCTACGGCGCGGGCGGGGAGTACCGCGCCGAGAGCGGCGGATACCGCACTGAAAGCGGCGGATACCGGGCGGGCAGCGGCGCCCACCGCGGCGCGAGCGGGGGATACCGGACCGGCAGCCACCGGGTGGCGCGCGAGCGACGCACCGGGCGGCGCTGGGCCGTCGTCCTCGGCGGCGCGGTCGCCGGCGTCGCCGTCTGCGGGCTCGCGGCGTTCGCCGTCCTGACGGGCGTCGGCGCGAGCGGCGACAGGAGCACCGGCCAGGTGGTCGGCAGCGGCGCCACGGACGACTCCCCGGCGGCCAAGGGGGAGCGCGCCGCCGTCCCCGACTCCTGCACGATCGTCGGCGACGACCTGATCGGCCGGCTGGCGCCCGCGTCCGAGCGCACCGAGGCCGACAACTACCAGGGCGACGACCAGCAGAACCAGTGCGTCTGGGGCGCCTACGCGGGCGAGAAGAGGCGGCAGCTCACCATCGAGCTGCGGGCGATCGCGGCCGGGGCCGCGGCCTCGCCCACGGACGCCGCCCGCAGGACGTTCGCGACCGAGCGGACCGCCGACGAGTCCGGCAAGGCGCTGCTGTCCGGGCAGAAGCTCACCGACAAGATCCGGCTCACCGGCGTCGGCGACGAGGGCTACATCGTCTACAGCGTGGACGACAACCAGGGCTCCGGCGAGGCCATCGGCAACGTCCGGGTGGCCAATGTCCTCGTCACCGTCCACTACTCCGGCTCGGACAAGGGGGATCCGCTGTCGTCGGACGCCGCCACCGGCGGGGCCACCGAGGTCACCAAGGCCGTGGTCTCGGCGTTGTCTCGGCGCTGAGCCGGCGCTGAGCCCGCTCGGGGCGGGCCCCGAGCCCGCCTCGGCAAGTGCCGGGCCACCTCCCTCCGGCGGCCGGTAGGCTTACAACCCGTGCTGGTCTTGGCTTTCGATACCGCGACCGCCGCGATCACCGTGGCGCTGTACGAGTGGACCCCGGGCGAGGGCGCGGTGCCGCGCGGTCTGGCGGAGGCCGTCGACCGGCGGCGCCACACCGAGCTGCTCACGCCGTCCATCGCCGAGGTGATGGCGGAGGCGGGCGCGGCGCCGGGAGACCTCAGCGCGATCGCCGTCGGCGTCGGGCCGGGGCCCTACACGGGCCTTCGGGTCGGGCTGGTCACCGCCCGGGCGATGGGCGCGGCGCTCAGCGTGCCGGTGCACGGCGTCTGCACGCTCGACATCATGGCCTGGGCCACGAAGCGGGACGGGCCGTTCGCCGTCGCCACCGACGCCCGCCGCAAAGAGGTCTACTGGGCGCGGTACGACTCGGCGCGGTCGCGCGCCACCGAGCCCGCCGTGGGACCGGCGGCGGACGTCCTGAAGGGCGCGCCCGAGGGCCTGCCCGTCGTGGGCGAGGGCGCGGCCCTGTACCCGGAGGTCCTCGGAGAGTCCGGGCACGAGCCGCTGCTTCCCGCCGCGGGCGCCCTCGCCGAGCTGGCCGTCGCGCGGCTGTCGGGCCTGAAGGGGCCCGAGCTGCTGCCGCCGGAGCCGCTCTACCTGCGCAGGCCGGACGCGAAGGAGCCGGGGCCCCGCAAGAAGGTGACGCCGGCGTGAGCGACGTCGCCCTGCGGCCCATGACCGGTGCGGACCTTCCCGCCGTCCACCGGCTGGACCGGGAGCTGTTCCCGGAGGACACCTGGAGCGAGGAGATGCTCGCCGGAGAGCTCGCCGACCAGCCCCGCACCCGGTTCTACGTCGTCGCGGAGGCGCCCGGCGGCGAGATCGTCGGCTACGCGGGCCTGGCCGCCGCGGGCGGGCAGGCCGACGTGCAGACCATCGGGGTGCGCGCGGACCGCCGCAAGGGCGGTGTCGGCGCGGAGCTGCTCACCGCCCTGCTGGAGGAGGCCGTCCGGCGCGGCAGCGAGTCGGTGTTCCTGGAGGTCCGGGCCGACAACGACGCCGCCCACCGGCTGTACGAGCGGTTCGGCTTCGAGCGGGTCGGCATCCGCAAGCGCTACTACCAGCCCTCGGACGTGGACGCGATCGTCATGTGCCGCAAGCTCCGCGACCGTCCGCCCATGGGCTTCACCAGGGCCGAATGAGCCGGGGCGGCAGGCGCCCTGGAGGCGCGCGGCGGGACGGGACGAACGGGGAGACAGGGAGAATCACGTGATTCGGGACGAGCCACTGGTGCTCGGCATCGAGACGTCCTGCGACGAGACCGGGGTCGGGATCGTGCGCGGGCACACGCTGCTGGCGGACGCGATCGCCTCCAGCGTCGACCAGCACGCCCGGTTCGGCGGCGTCGTGCCGGAGGTCGCGTCGCGGGCGCATCTGGAGGCGATGGGGCCGACCGTCGAGCGCGCGCTCGCCGACGCCGGGGTGGCGTTCACCGACGTGGACGCGTTCGCGGTGACCGCGGGCCCGGGGCTGCCGGGCGCGCTGATGGTCGGCGTCGCCGCCGCCAAGGCGTACGCGCTGTCGCTCGGCAAGCCGCTCTACGGCGTCAACCACCTGGCCGCGCACGTGTGCGTCGACCAGCTCGAACACGGCCCGCTGCCGAAGCCGTGCGTGGCGATGCTGGTCTCGGGCGGCCACTCCTCCCTGCTGCTGGTCCCGGACGTGGCGGGCGACGTCCGGCCCCTCGGCGGCACGGTGGACGACGCGGCGGGCGAGGCGTTCGACAAGGTCGCCCGCGTCCTGGACCTCGGGTTCCCCGGCGGTCCCGTCATCGACCGCATGGCCCGCGAGGGCGACCCGGCCGCGATCGCGTTCCCGCGCGGCAAGTACAACGACGGCACCTACGACTTCTCGTTCTCCGGCCTGAAGACGGCCGTGGCGCGCTGGGTCGAGGCGAAGGAGCGGGCGGGCGAGCCCGTCCCGGTCGCCGACGTCGCGGCGTCCTTCCAGGAGGCCGTCGTGGACGTCCTGACGCAGAAGGCGCTGAAGGTCTGCAAGGACAACGGCGTCGACCACCTGCTGATCGGCGGCGGCGTCGCGGCGAACTCGCGGCTGCGCGCCCTCGCCGCGGAGCGCTGCGCTGCCGCCGGGGTCCGTCTGCGGGTCCCGCGGCCGAAGCTGTGCACCGACAACGGCGCCATGGTCGCCGCCCTGGGCTCGGAGCTGGTCGCCTCCGGGATCGGCCCGTCCGACCTGGAGCTGCCCGCCGACTCCAGCCTCCCGATCGAGGCCGTCCTCCTGCCCTGACCGCGCGTGCCGTCGCGCGCCCTGGGCGCCCGGCGCGACGGCGCGCCCCGGGGGCCGCGCCTCAGCAGTGGGCGAGGAGGCGGTCGAGGTACTCCTCGTGGAACGGGACCCCGGGCTCGTCGATCATGGTGGCGTCGTCCTCGGGAAGCAGGTCGAGGAGGCTGCGGACGTCCCAGTACGGGTCGTGCACGTGGCCGCCGGAGACCTGGTCGAAGGAGCACAGGAAGCGGTCGGCGACGGACGCGCCGTAGCGCAGGGCGAGGCCGCGGCGCATGCGGGCGATGTCGACGGAGACGGGGCCGGACGAGGCGTCCGACCAGTCGACGATGCCGGTGAGCCTGCCGTAGGACCACAACGTGTTGTCGGCGTGGTAGTCGCGGTGGATGAACCGGGCGGGCGCCTCGGGCGCGGGCCGGGAGGCGACCTCGAAGGCGCGTTCCCACAGGTCGGGGCGGAGCGCGTGTTTGGGCGGGAGCCGCACGTCGAGGCGGTTGTGCGGGACGTACGGCGGCATCGTGGACGCGCCGTTCAGGTCGTGCACCTCCAGCAGCGCGGCGGCCAGCTGGATCAGGTACTCGGGCAGGTCGTCGTGGGACGGGCGCGGCGGATGGCCCGGCAGCCGCGTGATGAGCAGGGCGGGGACGTCGCAGTAGGCGCCCGACGGGTCGGCGGCCACCAGGGACGGTGTGGGGATCGTGCAGCCGGCGAGCAGCGCCAGCGCGGCGATCTCGCGCTCGGGGGAGAACTCGGCGTCGCCGTAGCGGTGGCGGGGGGCGGTCTCGCGGGAGGTCCAGCGGCGCAGGACGAGGTGGTGCGCCTCGCCGGAGCGGCTCTCGACGAGGAGGGCGTGGTTGGCGTGGGCGGAGCCGCCGGCGAGGGGCCGCACCATGCGGACCTCGGCGCCCTTGCCGAGGCACTCCTCCACCCATCGCAGGGTGGTGTGCCCGGGCGGGGCGCCGGTCGGCAGGCAGGGAGCCGGTAGGTGGGTCACCTGATCCATGAAAACGGATTCCGAAGGGTATTGGGAGTGATTTTGCGAAGACGGAAAGTAACAAAACGCACGTCATCGGGGTGACATGAGAGAAGCATCTTCGGTCGTCCCGGCCGTTCGCGGGACGAATGCCGCGGATACCGGTAGGTATCCGAATGCCGGGTGGGGCCCGCGCCGGCCCCACCCGGACGCTCGTCAGTCCTTGGTCTCGCGGCGGGGACGCAGCAGCGCCTCGGCGAGCGCGAGCATCGTCTCCTCCAGGGTGGACAGCCGCTTCAGCACGTCCTCGTGCACCGCGTTGACCTGCTTGGACACATCGTCGTGGACGCCGTCCATCTTCCGGCCGACCTCGTCCTCGACATGGGAGAAGCGCTTGGCGAAATCCGCCTGCGCCGCGGCGGCGCGCCGCGCGGCCTCGTCCTGCATGCCCTCCACCCGTCTCGCGAACTCGGACTGGACGCCGCCGACCTGCCGGGCGACGTCCTCCTGCATGGTCCCGACCTGCTTGGCGACGTCGTCGTGGATGCTGCCGACCTGCCGCGTGACGTCGTCGTGGATGTCGCCGATCCGCTTGCCGAAGTCGTGGTGGACGCCGCTGACCTGCCGCGACATCTCGCTGTGCACGGACTCGACCTGCTTGGCGACGTCGGTGTGCACCGACTCGACGCGGCGGGAGACGATGTCGACCTGCGCGGTGAACTCCTCCAGAGCGCTGTCGACCCGCTTGGTGACCTCCTCGTGGATGTTCTCGATGCGCTTGCGGACGTCGTCGTGCACGTCCTCGAACCTGCGGGAGAACTCGTCCATGCGCTTGGCGACGTCGCTGTAGGCGGTCTCGGCGATCTGCGACATGGTGGCCTTGACCTCGTCGCGGTCCGGCCGGGCGCGCAGTTCCTCGATCAGCGGGTCGACGGCCTCGGCGAGGTGCTTCTCGAGCGCGTCGAACCGGTCGCCGTACTCGGCGGCCGGGCGCTGCGCGAGGTCGGTCAGCAGCCGGTGCACCTCGGCGATCTCCAGCGCGGCGGGCAGCCGGTTGATCCGCTCGCCGAGCCCGTCGAGGCGGCCGTCGACGCTCTCGAAGCGGCCGTCCAGCCCGCCGAGCTTGCCGGACACCCCTTCGAGGCGGCCGTCGACGCCGTCCAGCCGCCCGTCGAGGCCGTCGAGGCGGCCGCCGACGCCCTCGACCCGGCCGTTGACCGCCTCAAGGCCCTGCTCCATCCGCTCGGCCATCTCGCCGAGCGCCTGGTCGACCCGTGAGGTGACCCCGTTGACCGAGTGTTCGAGCCGCTCGGACCGGTGGCCGAGCTCCGCGAGCGACTTGTCGAGCCGGTTGAAGCGGACGGACGCGGCCTCCATGCTGCCCTGGAGCTTGTCCAGCCGCTTGGTCATCTCGTCCATGCGCTGCGACGCCTGCTGCGAGGCGTCGGTGATCTGCTGCGCCGAGTCGAGGACCGCCTGGATGCGGGTCAGGCCCTCGTCGACGTTCTCGGCCACCACGCCCACGTCGGCCCACAGCGCGGGCAGTTCGGCGACGGGCTTGACCCGCTCGCCGAACGCCTCGATGTGCTCGGCCAGGCCCTCGGCCCATTCAGGGGGCTTGCCGGACAGGTCGTCGACCTGCCCGCGGACGCTCTCGATCTGCCCGGTCAGCCCGGTGAGCTCCCGCTCCCGGACCTCGCGGAGAAGCCACTCCATGCCTTCGAGGCGCTGGCGGATCTCGTCCAGGACCTGACCCTGTGAGCGCTGTTCGTAGACGTGGTCCTGCGCCGCACGGGCGAGCAACTCCCGCATCCGATCCGAGACCGGTTGACCCCCCGTCTGCAGGAAGTTGTGATTCGTTTCCACCCGATGCTCCTTCGTGTGCCGGCGCGACGAAATGACGCACGGCAAATGAATCTCTGGAGTGGCCACTGTAGTGCGTGTAGAGCGCGGCTAAAACGGGTAGCAGAGAAGATTGCGAGTTCTGCGGAATGCGCCTGTTATCCGACTAGACGGGATAGTGAGTATCGCCGAAAGCATGGCGAATTTCCCGCTTCAGGGTTATTGCCCATCTTGGGGGGAGATGTGGGCGGGCGGTGGCGGGCGGTGCGGGACGGGTCCGGCGTTCCGGGTGCCGTTCTGTCCGTACATCTCGTCCAACATGGGCAGTTCCCGAACCGCGCGGACGCCTACACCGCCCCGACGCGTGTGCCGCCGGCGTCATGCGGAAGGGCGTGTCCGGGGCCTTTTCGGGAGGGCTTTTGGGGAGCCGGTGCCCCCGCGGGTGAACCTGCCTTGGTGTTTCCGCGCCGGTTGATCTCCGCGCACCGATTCCCGCGCCGCGCCGCGCCGTTGCCGGGCGGCCGCAATCCCTGGTGCGCGCAATGCCGGAAAGCGCCGATGATTTGCACCGCCGTGGCGCGTCGCGCCCTCCCGCTTGGCGTTGCGCCGCCGAGGGGAAGATCTTTGGGCAGGGTTGCCGGGCGGCGCCCGTTCCGGGCGGGTCCGGCCGGGCGGCCGGCCGGTCAGGCCCCGGAGGCCGGCCGCGTCAGCAGGGCGACGGGGTCGCGTCCCACGCGCGTCACCACGAGGGTCAGCTCCCCGGCGCCGCGTCCCGCGCGGCGCCCCCCGAAGCCGAGGTCGCGGCGGAGCCGGTCGACGTCGACGGCGGAGCCGCGCTTCTTGACGGTCAGCACGCCGACCTCGCGGCGGCGCAGTTCGGCGCGCAGCCGCTTGACGGAGAACGGCATCACGTCCTCCACCTCGTAGGCGGAGGCGAACGGCGTCGGGCGCAGCTCGTCCGACGTGACGTACGCGATGTGGGGGTCCGCCAAGCCGCCGCCGACCAGATCCGCGACTTCGCCGACCAGGTGGGCCCGGATCACCGCGCCGTCTGGCTCGTACAGGTAGCGGCCCCACGCGCGTACGTCCGGGACGTCCAGCCCTTGGGGAGTCAGGGTCCACATCTGGGGCTCGTCCTCTGAGAACCGGGTGTCGGACGACAGGAGGGTGGCCCGCCGTCGCACGTCGCCGGCCAGCCCGCCCAGCCACAGGGCCGCTTCCTTGACGTCGCCTCCGACCGAGACCCACTCGGCCTCCGCGTCGTCCGGGACGGCCTCGTGCGGAATGCCGGGCGCGACCTTCACGCAGGCCGCGGGCACCTGGCCGGCCATGGCCAGGACGACGTCGAGCGGAGGCTCGTAGGAACGGGGATCGAAGACGCGGCCCCGCGCCGTGCGCCGTCCAGGATCGGCGAAGACCGCATCGAACCCGGACGGGTCCTCCTCGGTGGCGTCCCCCACCCGGACAGAGGCGAGACCGTCCAGCCCGAAAGCGGCCACGTTGGCGCGTGCCACCTCGGCGGTCAACGGGTCCAGTTCCACGCCTTCGCCGACGAGGCCCGCGCGCGCTCGGGAGATGAGGTCTGCGCCTATCCCGCACCCCAGCTCCAGCACACGCGCGCCGGGCAGCCGGTCCGCGAACCGTCCGCCGCGGTGGGCCGCCACGCTCGCGCGGGTCGACTGCTCAAGCCCCGCCTGCGTGAAGTACATGCGGTCGGCGTCCGCCCCGAACTTGGCCCGGGCCCTTTCCCGCAACCGCACCTGCGTCAGCGCGGCGGCCACGAGCGACGGTTCGTGCCGCTCACGCAGCCGCGACGCCGTGGCGAGCAGGGCGTCCTCGCTCACGTCCGCCTCGGCCGTCTCCCTGAGGAGCGCCTGGCCTGAGGGGGTGCGCAGGGACCGGAACGACGCGATGTCCATAGGGTGGAAGCTAGTGGCAGAGCCGGAGAGCGGCGCCCGGTGAACAACCGGAGACGGCCGCCGGGCGGGCCCGTGTCCGTGTTGACGGGGTCACGGGCACGGAATAGTCTCACGACTGGCACTCTCAAGGGTAGAGTGCCAAATACAGCGACGAAGGTCGGTCTGGCACCCGCGACGGCAGGCCGGTCCAGGGTCGCCTCTTCTGTCACATGTGCTGGCCGGTCATCCGTGGCCGGCCGAGGACCAATCGAAGGGGAGGTCAGATCGTGACGACCGCCACCAAGGTTGTCCTCAAGCCGCTTGAGGACCGCATCGTCGTCCAGCCGCTTGAGGCCGAGACCACCACCGCGTCGGGCCTGGTGATCCCGGACACCGCCAAGGAGAAGCCCCAGGAGGGCACCGTCCTTGCCGTTGGCCCGGGTCGCGTCGACGACAAGGGCGAGCGCGTCCCCGTCGACGTCAAGGTCGGCGAGGTCGTGCTCTACAGCAAGTACGGCGGCACCGAGGTCAAGTACAACGGCGAGGACTACCTCGTCCTCTCGGCCCGCGACGTGCTCGCGGTCATCGAGAAGTAATCACCGAGACGTGATGCACCCGCCCCGGTCGGCGCCGCCTTCGGGCGGCCCGCCGGGGCGGATCGCGTGAAAGAGGAGTATCCGCATGGCGAAGATCCTGGAGTTCGAGGAGGACGCTCGCCGGGCTCTTGAGCGCGGCGTCAACGCTCTCGCGGACGCCGTCAAGGTGACGATCGGCCCGCGCGGCCGCAACGTCGTCATCGACAAGAAGTTCGGCGCGCCGACGATCACCAACGACGGCGTCACCATCGCCCGCGAGGTGGAGCTGGAGGACCCCTACGAGAACCTCGGGGCCCAGCTCGCCAAGGAAGTGGCGACCAAGACCAACGACATCGCGGGCGACGGCACCACCACGGCGACCGTCCTCGCCCAGGCGCTGGTCCGCGAGGGGACCCGCAACGTGGCGGCCGGCGCCTCGCCGCTCGCCCTCAAGCGCGGCATCGACGTGGCCGCCCAGTACGTCTCCGACCAGCTGCTGAAGACGGCCCGCGAGGTCGAGGAGAAGAGCGAGATCGCGCACGTCGCGACGATCTCCGCGCAGGACCCGCAGATCGGCGAGCTGATCGCCGAGGCGTTCGAGAAGGTCGGCAAGGACGGCGTCATCACCGTCGAGGAGGCCCACACCATGGGCCTCGAACTGGAGTTCACCGAGGGCCTCCAGTTCGACAAGGGCTACCTGTCGCCGCACATGGTCACCGACCACGAGCGCATGGAGGCCGTCCTGGAGGACGGCTACGTCCTGATCGTGGACGGCAAGATCTCCAACGTGCAGGAGTTCCTGCCGCTGGCCGAGAAGGTCGCCCAGACCAAGAAGCCGCTGCTCGTGGTGGCCGAGGACGTCGAGGGCGAGGCGCTGGCGCTGCTGGTCGCCAACAAGATCCGCGGCACCTTCCTGTCCGTCGCGGTCAAGGCTCCCGGCTTCGGCGACCGCCGCAAGGCGATGCTCGGCGACATGGCCACCCTGACGGGCGGCCAGGTCGTCAGCGAGTCGATCGGCCTCAAGCTCGACTCGATCGGGCTGGAGGACCTCGGCCGCGCCCGCCGGATCACCGTCACCAAGGACGCCACCACCGTCGTCGACGGCGAGGGTGCGGCGGACGAGGTCACCGCCCGGATCAACCAGATCAAGGTGGAGATCGAGAACAGCGACTCCGACTGGGACCGCGAGAAGCTGCAGGAGCGCCTGGCCAAGCTGGCCGGGGGCGTCTGCGTGCTGCGCGTCGGCGCCGCCACCGAGGTGGAGCTGAAGGAGAAGAAGCACCGCCTGGAGGACGCCATCTCGGCGACCCGCGCGGCGATCGAGGAGGGCATCGTCTCCGGCGGCGGCAGCGCGCTGGTGCACGTCGCCAAGGAGGGCTTCGGCGCCCTCGGCCTGTCCGGCGACGAGGCCACCGGCGCCGAGGCGGTCCGCCGCGCGCTGCCCGAGCCGCTGCGCTGGATCTCCGAGAACGCCGGCCAGGAGGGCTACGTCGTCGTCTCCAAGGTGGAGGAGCTGCAGGCCGGGCACGGCTACAACGCCGCCACCGGCGAGTACGGCGACCTGATCGCCCAGGGCGTCATCGACCCGGTGAAGGTCACCCGCTCGGCGGTCACCAACGCCGCCTCCATCGCGGGCATGCTGCTCACCACCGAGGTGCTCGTGGTCGACAAGCCGGAGGAGGCCGAGGAGGCCGCCGGCGGCGGCCACGGTCACGGTCACGGCCACTGAGAACGGCCGACCGGCGGGCTCGTCCCGTCCGGGGAGCGTAGGCGAGACCCCCGTCCGTCCGGACGGGGGTCTCGTCGCGTGAGGGGACGGGCGAAAGTCCGCCACGCGCGGCAGCACGATGACCACGACGTGTAGTAATGCCAGGTTCGCTCCCGCACTGTGACCATTCCGTTGTAGAGGACAGTGGAGACACGCCCGGGGGTGCTGGGCATCATGCTTGACGTGACCGAGGGATGCTTCGCCGGGACCATGACCGCGCGCGCTGCCGAACCCTCGAACGGGCCCGCCCCTCCCGCACCTCGCGACACCGCCCGTTCGGCGCGGGCGCTGCGCGCCGCGGACGCCGGCGACGGCGACCTCAGGGAGCTGACCCATCTCGCCGTGCAGGGCGACCCGGGCGCGATCGAGATCCTCATCGCCGAGGTGCGCCCCATGATCGTCCGGTACTGCCGGGCCCGGCTCGGCCGGGTCTCCGGGCAGTACCACATCGCCGACGACGTGGCGCAGGAGGTCTGCATCGCCGTCCTGTCGGCCCTGCCCCGCTACCGGGACATGGGCCGGCCGTTCGCGTCCTTCGTCTTCGGCATCGCCTCCCACAAGATCGCGGACGCGCTGCGCAGCGCGGTCCGCGCCGCCGTGCCCACCGAGGACCTCCCGGACGGTCCGGACGACCGTCCGGGCCCCGAGGAGACGGTGGTCCGCTACATCGAGGCGCAGCGCGCCCGCGACCTGCTCACCCGGCTGCCCGAGCACCAGCGCGAACTGGTGCTGCTGCGGGTCGTCGCGGGTCTGTCGGCGGAGGAGACCGGTAATGTGCTGGGCATGTCCGCGGGGGCGGTACGGGTCGCGCAGCACCGGGCACTGGCCCGGCTCCGCGCGATGGCCAGAGAGGAGTCGATCGCTTGACGGAGCGCGGCCCCCTCACCGGCCTGCGGGGCGCCCCGGATCCGGACGAACCCGCCCGCTCGGGCGACGCCCCGGCGCAGGCGCCGCCGTCCCGCCCGCCCGCCGTCCCGCCCGCGGACCTGTCCGCGGTGCGCCGTACCGACGCGCTCTTCGAGTCGCTGGCGGCGCGGGACGCTGCCGGTTCCGCGGCCCCCGCTGACGAACCCGCCGAGGGCCCCGCCGCGGACGCCGCCGAGGCCCGCCGCGCCGCCCCGCCGGACGACGACCGCGACCCCGCGGTGCGGCTCCTGCGCGCGCTGATCGTCGACGTCGACGACCAGACCTGCGACGCCCCCGGACCGCCGGCCCCCTCGGGCCCCGGCCCGCGCCGCCGCGGGCCGCGCACCATCGTGGCGCTGGGCGTGGCCGGCGCCGTCCTCGCCAGCAGCGGCGTCGCGGCCGCGGGCGGCGGCGTCGCCGACCGCACCGCCGCCTCCCCGGCGCCGAGCGCGTCCGGCGCGGCGGAGGAGGCGGACAGGACGGCCGACACCGACGCCGGCACCCTCCAGCGGCCGCGGCCGCCCGTGCGGCCGGCCCCGGAGGCGGGACTTCCCGCCGCGCGCACCCAGCCCGGCGACCCGGGACGCGGGGAGAAGAACCGGCAGTTCAGGCGGCGCCTGGAAGGGCCCTTCCCCCGGCACCTGCCGCGCCGTCCCCAGCGCAGGCAGGAGGCTCCGACGATGTTCGCCGAGCCGGTCGAGAAGCCCGGCGCGCAGCCGGTCGCCGACCCGCGGCCCCGCCTCGACGACCTGCGCCGGATGGCCCGCAAGCGCGCCCTCGACCACCAGAACCGCCTCACCGAGGACTGACGGCGAGATCCTCGCCGGCGTTCGCGTGGCCGGACGGCGCGGTCAGACCGGCGGGTCAGTTCTCGTCGCGGCCCTCTTCGCTGTCGATCACGCCGTCGACGTAGCCGCGGGCGTACTCCCAGCTGACGTAGTCGACGGGGTCGGGGGAGAGGGCGGGCTCGTGCACGCGGGGGAGGCCCTGGTCCAGCAGGTGGCGCAGGTTGCCGTGCAGCAGTTCCCAGTCGATGTAGTGCATCTTGCCGCAGTCGCCGCAGTCGACCGTGAGGCCGCGGACCCCGAGCGGCTCCAGCAGGGCCCGGAAGACCTCCAGGTCGGCGAGGTCGGCCAGCACGTCCTCCCGCTCCGTCACGCTGAGCGGAGCGGTCTCGTCGCCCGGGTCGCCGAGCGCCGCGGCCGGATCCTCCGGATCTCCGGCGAACGGGTCGAGCGGAGCATCGTCGTGCACATATACACGCTACTGCGAGACGCCCCGGGAGGTGCACCCCCCGGTCCCTCTCCGTCCGCGAACGACCGCCAGGCGCGCGGGCGCGCAGGAATGGAAAGGACCGCCCGGCGTGTTGGCAGATGTCATCAAGACCACGTGACCGTCGCGCGCAAAGCCCGCCCGGCCCCGGGCTGAGCCCCTACCATGGGGACAGGGTCCCTCGTGACCTGGCCCGATGCCGCCACCACCACGGGAAGGTTGTCATGAACCCCGCCGCCGAGTCCGACAAGTTCCTCCCCCAGGGCCTGACCTTCGACGACGTGCTCCTGCTGCCGGGGTACTCCGACCTGCAGCCCGGCGAGGCCGACACCACGACCCGGCTGACCCGCGAGATCTCGCTGCGGATCCCGCTCGTCTCGGCGGCGATGGACACGGTGACCGAGGCCCGCACGGCGGTCGCGATGGCGCGCCAGGGCGGCATCGGCGTGCTGCACCGCAACATGTCGATCGAGGAGCAGGCCGCGGAGGCCGACCGCGTCAAGCGCTCCGAGGCCGGGATGATCACCAACCCGGTGACCTGCCTGCCGGACGCCACGCTCGCCGACGTCGAGGCGCTGTGCTCCCGCTACCGGATCTCCGGCGTGCCCGTCACCGACGTGCGCGGCGTGCTGGTCGGCATCGTGACCAACCGCGACATGTGCTTCGAGACCGACCTGTCGCGCTCGGTCCGCGAGGTCATGACGGCGATGCCGCTCGTCACCGCCCCGGTGGACGTCTCGCGCGAGGAGGCGTTCCGCCTGCTCGCGGGCAACAAGGTGGAGAAGCTCCCGCTCGTGGACGGCGAGGGCCGCCTCAAGGGCCTGATCACCACCAAGGACTTCACCAAGAGCGAGCAGTACCCCGACTCCACCAAGGACGCCGACGGCCGCCTGCTCGTCGCCGCGGCCGTGGGCGTCGGCGAGGACGCCCTGCGCCGCGCCCGCGCCCTCATCGAGGCCGGCACCGACGTGATCATCGTGGACACGGCGCACGGCCACTCCAAGGGCGTCGCCGACACGATCGCCGCGATCAAGGGCAACTCGTCCGTCCAGGTGGTCGGCGGGAACGTCGCCACCGAGGCGGGCGCCCAGGTGCTGGTGGACGCGGGCGCCGACGCGATCAAGGTCGGCGTGGGCCCCGGCTCCATCTGCACCACCCGCATCGTGGCCGGCGTCGGCGTCCCGCAGATCACCGCGATCTTCGAGGCGGCCCGCGCGGCGAAGGCGGCGGGCGTCCCGGTGATCGGGGACGGCGGCCTGCAGTACTCCGGCGACATCGCCAAGGCCCTGGTCGCGGGCGCCGACACCGTGATGCTCGGCAGCCTGCTCGCCGGCGTCGAGGAGTCCCCGGGTGAGCTGATCTTCGTCCACGGCAAGCAGTACAAGTCCTACCGCGGCATGGGCTCGCTCGGCGCCATGCGCAACCGCGAGCGCGGCGCCTCCTACTCCAAGGACCGCTACGCCCAGGCCGACGTCAACGCCGAGGAGAAGCTGATCCCCGAGGGCGTCGAGGGCCAGGTCCCCTACCGCGGTCCGCTCGCCAACGTCGCGCACCAGCTCGTCGGCGGGCTCCACCAGTCGATGTGGTACGCGGGCACCCGCACCGTCCCCGAGCTCCAGGAGCGCGGCCGGCTCATGCGCATCAGCGTCGCGGGCCTGCGCGAGAGCCACCCGCACGACATCCAGATGACGGTGGAGGCCCCCAACTACCAGGGCCGCTGACCTGACGTAAGCTCTTCCGGGGCTTGGTCCCGCGCACCGCGGGAAGACCGGATCACGTGGAGGAAGGGCGCAGTGGCTGCTGAGGTGGAGATCGGCCGTGGCAAGAGCGGCCGTCGGGCGTACGCCTTCGACGACATCGGCATCGTGCCGTCCCGCCGGACGCGCGATCCCGAGGAGGTCAGCGTCGCCTGGCAGATCGACGCCTACCGGTTCGACATCCCGCTGGTCGTCGCGCCGATGGACAGCGTCGTCAGCCCCGCCACCGCGATCGCCGTCGGGCGGCTCGGCGGCCTGGCGGTGCTCGACCTCGAAGGGCTCTGGACGCGCTACGACGACCCCGGGCCGCTGCTCGCCGAGATCGCCTCGCTGGACGACGTCCGCGCCACCCAGCGGCTCCAGGAGATCTACTCCGAGCCGATCAAGGAGGAGCTGATCGGCCGCCGGATCCAGGAGGTCCGCGAGGCGGGCGTCACCGTCGCGGCGCGGCTGTCGCCGCAGCGCACCGCCCAGTTCCACAAGGCCGTGATCGACGCCGGCGTCGACCTGTTCGTGATCCGCGGGACCACGGTGTCCGCCGAGCACGTGTCGGGGCGCGCCGAGCCGCTGAACCTCAAGCAGTTCATCTACGACCTCGACGTCCCCGTGATCGTCGGCGGCTGCTCCACCTACACCGCCGCGCTGCACCTGATGCGCACCGGCGCGGCCGGCGTGCTGGTCGGGTTCGGCGGCGGCTCCGGGCACACCACGCGGACCGTCCTCGGCGTCGCGGTCCCGATGGCCACCGCGGTCGCCGACGTGGCCGCCGCCCGCCGCGACTACATGGACGAGTCCGGCGGCCGCTACGTGCACGTGATCGCCGACGGCGGCATGGTCAACAGCGGCGACATCGCCAAGGCGTTCGCCTGCGGCTCCGACGCCGTGATGGTGGCCTCGCCGTTCGCCCGCTCCACCGAGGCGCCCGGGCGCGGCTACCACTGGGGCAGCGAGGCTCACCACGGCGACGTTCCCCGCGGCTCCCGCATAGAGATCGGGACGATCGGGACGATGGAGCAGATCCTGCACGGCCCGTCCCACGTCGCGGACGGCTCCATGAACCTCATCGGCGCGCTGCGCCGCTCGATGGCCACCGCGGGATACACGGAGCTGAAGGAGTTCCAGCGGGTCCAGGTCGTCGTGGCCCCCGGCCAGTCCACCGACTGAGAGCGACCCCACGTCCGTTCATTCACATCTCGGTGTGAACCGGTCCTTACTCTTGGGTAAGAACCGTTCGGAAACCGAACCGCTGTGGGGGGATGCGCGATGACGGGATCACCGGTGACCGGCCTTGGAAGCTCGCGGCTCGGCCCGGCCGAGCGCGCGGCCGCGCTCGACCGGATGGCCCGCGAGGAGTTCGACGTGGTCGTCGTCGGCGGCGGCATCGTCGGCGCGGGCGCGGCGCTCGACGCGGCCACCCGGGGCCTGTCGGTCGCGGTGGTCGAGGCCCGCGACTTCGCGTCCGGCACCTCGTCGCGCTCCTCCAAGCTGATCCACGGCGGGCTGCGCTACCTGGAGCAGTACAACTTCGACCTCGTCCGGGAGGCGCTGACCGAGCGGGCGCTGCTGCTCCAGCAGATCGCGCCGCACCTGGTGCGGCCCGTCCCCTTCATGCTGCCGACCACGCACCGCGTGTGGGAGCGCGCGTACTTCGGGGCGGGCGTGGCCCTCTACGACCTCCTCGCCTTCCAGATGGGCAGCACGCGCGGCGTCCCGCACCACCGGCACCTGACGCGCCGCGGGGCGCTGCGCCTCGCGCCGTCCCTGCGCAAGGACGCCTTCACCGGCGCGATCCAGTACTGGGACGCGATGGTCGACGACGCCCGCTACGTGATGACCGCTCTGCGGACGGCCGCGGAGTACGGCGCCCAGATCGCCTCGCGAACCCAGTGCCTGGGTTTCCTGCGCGAGGGGGAGCGCGTCACCGGCCTGCGCATCCGCGACCTTGAGGGCAACACGACCAGCGAGGTCCGCGCCAAGCAGGTGGTCAACGCCACCGGAGTGTGGTCGGACGACATCCAGGAACTCGTCGGCGGCCGCGGTCAGATCCACGTGAAGGCGTCCAAGGGGATCCACCTGGTCGTGCCGAAGGACCGCATCCACTCCGCGACGGGGATCATCCTGCGCACCGAGAAGTCGGTGCTCTTCGTGATCCCCTGGGGCCGCCACTGGATCATCGGCACCACCGACACCGCCTGGGACCTCGACAGGGCCCACCCCGCCGCGTCCAAGGCCGACATCGACTACGTCCTGGACCACGTCAACTCCGTCCTCGCCACGCCGCTCACCCATGACGACGTGGAGGGCGTCTACGCGGGACTGCGTCCCCTCCTCACCGGCGAGACCGAGGAGACGTCGAAGCTCTCCCGCGAGCACGTGGTCGCGCATCCCGTCCCCGGCCTGGTCCTCGTGGCGGGCGGCAAGTACACGACCTACCGCGTCATGGCGAAGGACGCCATCGACGCCGTCGCGCACGGCCTCGACGGGAAGGTCGCCGAGTCCTGCACCGACCGCATCCCGCTCGTCGGCGGCGACGGCTTCCAGGCCATGTGGAACGCCCGGCACCGCCTCGCCGCGCGCTCCGGCCTGCACGTCGCCCGGATCGAGCACCTCCTGCGCCGCTACGGGACGCTCCTGGACGACCTGCTCGAACTGATCGCCGACAAGCCCGACCTGGCCAAGCCGCTGAGCGGCGCCGACGACTACCTGCGCGCCGAGGTCGTCTACGCCGCCACGCACGAGGGCGCCCGCCACATCAACGACGTCCTCGCCCGCCGCACCCGCATCTCCATCGAGACCTGGGACCGCGGCGTCAACGTCGCCCAGGAGGCCGCCGACCTCCTCGCGCCCGTGCTCGGCTGGTCCAAGAAGCAGCGCGACCGGGAGATCGAGTACTACCGCAAGCGCGTCGAGGCCGAGCGCGCCTCGCAGACCCAGGAGGACGACCAGGAGGCCGACGCCCACCGCCGCGGCGCCCCCGAGATCGTCCCCGTCGCCACCCCCTGACCTGGACGCCGGCGGTCAGGGCCGGGGGCGGCCCTGCACGAGGGTCTTGCCGGCGCTGTAGAGGTCGGCGGGCACCCGGACGGGGTCGAGGAGGTGCTGGAAGGCCAGGCCGAAGTCGAGGGCGATGGTCAGGGTGGCGCGGTCGCCGGGGTCGAGCCCGCCCGGGGCGGACCCGTCGGCGGGCTCCAGCTCCCGGGCGAGCTGGGCGCGGCGCTCGGCGTACCAGTCGGCGATGCGCCAGCCGGCGGCGTAGTCGCGCATGCCGTAGAGCCAGAACTCGACCAGGAGCAGGGCCAGCCGCCGCGGGGCCTCGTCGGAGTCGCGCCGGGACGGGCGGCCGCCGGTGTGGTCGGCGTCCTCGGCGGCGGCGCGGAGCTCGTCGCAGACGTCGGTCCGGGTGCGGGAGCTGGTGATGCGCTCCATGAGGGCGAGCAGCAGGTCGGTCTTGCCGGCGAAGTTGGAGTAGACGGCGCCCTTGGTGAGGCCGGCGGCCGCCGCGATGTCGTCGAGCGAGGCGCCGTGGATGCCGCGTTCGGCCCAGAGGCGCTCGGCGGCGGCGAGCAGGGCGGCGCGGGTCTGCTCGCGCCGGTCCCGGCGCGCCCCGGCGCGGCCGGCGCCGTCCTCGGGCGTGTGGCCGCGGACGTCCGTCATCGCTGTCCCTCCCCTGGGCGGCGCCGCACCCCGACGGCGCTGGAATTCTCTCGCTGCTTTCGGGATACACCGGGCGGGGGCGGCCAGTCCCCGACTTGCACAACTCCACCTGGCTTGGAACGGTCCGTTCGGCAGAGGTCGTCAATCGCGGACGGAGAGGGCGGGAGCCCGCGGGTCGAGATGGCGGGCCAGTGGGGCAGATCACCGCAAGTAGCGCGTTACTTGCGGGTAGCCAAACTGGGCGGGTGGTCATACCCTGCCTGCATGGCATCCCCGACGGTTCCCGCCGCAGGCGCGGCGGACTCTGCCGAAGGCGCGGCGAGCACTGCCGAAGGCGCGGTGGACTCCGCCACGGGCGCGGCAGAGCACATGCTTCCCCAGGCCCTGATCGACCGGCTGGTCTCGCACGTCGCCTCGGACGGCGCCGCCACCGCGACGATCCCGAGCCCCTTCACCGGCGAGCCCCTCGCGACCGTCCCGCTCTCGACCCCCGAGGACGTCCGGGCCGCCTACGAGCGGGCCCGCGATGCGCAGCGGGCCTGGGCGGCGCTGCCGGCGGGCGAGCGGGCCAAGCCCTTCCTGCGGCTCGCGGACGCGCTGGTCGACCGGCGCGCGGAGATCCTCGACGTCATCCAGCTGGAGACCGGCAAGGCGCGCCGCCACGCGATGGAGGAGTTCCTCGACGTCGCGCTGTGCTCGCTCTACTACGCCCGGCGGGCCCCGCGGCTGCTGAGGCCGCGCCGCCGCCAGGGGATGGTGCCGGGGCTGACGCGCGTCCGGGAACTGCGGCACCCGAAGGGCGTCGTGGCGCTGATCGCGCCGTGGAACTACCCGTTCGCGCTCGGGGCCAGCGACATCGCGCCGGCGCTCATGGCGGGCAACGCGGTGATCCACAAGCCGGACACCCAGACGTGCCTGTCCAGCCTGTGGGTGCTGGACCTGCTGGTCTCGCTCGGCCTTCCCCGGGACCTCTGGCAGATCGTCGTCGGGGAGCCCGCCGAGATCGGCGACCCGCTGGTGGACGGCGCCGACTACGTCTCGTTCACCGGCTCGACGCGCGGGGGCAAGGCGATCGCGGAGAGGGTGGCGCCGCGCCTGGTCGCCTACTCGCTGGAGCTCGGCGGCAAGAACCCGATGATCGTCATGCCGGACGCCGACGTCGAGCGCGCCGCGCGCGGCGCCGTCCGCGCGTGCTTCACCAACGCCGGCCAGCTGTGCATCTCGATCGAGCGGATGTACGTCCACGAGGACGTCTACGACCGGTTCGTCCCGCGGTTCGTCGAGCTGGTCAAGGGCATGCGGCTCGGCGCCGGCCTGGACTTCGACGCCGAGATGGGCTCGCTGACCCACCGGCGCCAGCTGGACGCGGTGACGGCGCACGTCGACCAGGCGGTCGAGGAGGGCGCGACCGTCCTGGCCGGCGGGAAGCCCCGTCCCGACGTCGGCCCCCTGTTCTACGAGCCGACGGTCCTCGCCGACGTCAACGGCGACATGGACCTGTGCGCGAACGAGACGTTCGGCCCCGTCGTCGCGGTCTACAAGTACCGGGACGAGGACGAGGTGGTCGCCCGCGCCAACGACACGTCCTACGGGCTGAACGCGTCGGTGTGGACGAAGAGCCCGGCGCGGGGCCGCCGCCTCGCCGCCCGCATCCAGGCGGGGACCGTCAACATCAACGACGGCTACGGCGCCGCCTACGCCTCCTACGACTCCCCGATGGGCGGGATGAAGCAGTCCGGTGTGGGACGCCGCCACGGGTCCGAGGGACTGCTGAAGTTCACCGAGGTCCAGACCGTCGCGAGCCAGCACATCATGGACCTGGAGCCGCCCGGCGCCATCGGCTACGACACGTTCGCCGACTACATGGCCACCGGCATCAAGCTCATGAAGAAGCTGCGGATCAAGTAGGGATCGCCTGTGAAGCATGACTTCGACGTGCTCGTCGTCGGGTCGGGGTTCGGCGGCAGCGTCTCCGCGCTGCGGCTGACCGAGAAGGGCTACAGGGTCGGCGTCATCGAGGCCGGCCGCCGCTTCGACACCGACCCGGGCGGCGCCCCGGGGTCCCGGTACCCGGAGCTGCCGAAGACGAACTGGCGCATCGCCCGCTACCTGTGGGCGCCCGCGCTCGGCCTGACCGGCATGCAGCGGATGCACCTCGTCCGGGGCGCGAAGTCGAGCCGCGTGATGGTGCTGGCCGGGGCGGGCGTCGGCGGCGGGTCGCTCAACTACGCCAACACGCTGTACGTCCCGCCGGAGCCGTTCTTCAAGGACCGGCAGTGGGCCCACATCACCGACTGGCGGGACGAGCTGGCGCCCTACTACGAGCAGGCGAAGCGCATGCTCGGCGTCGTCCAGAACCCCACGACGACGGCGGCCGACAAGGTCATGAAGCGGGTCGCCGACCGGATGGGCAAGGGCGACACGTTCGTGCGGACGCCGGTCGGCGTCTACTTCGGGAACGGCGCCGGGGTCGAGAGCGCCGACCCCTACTTCGGCGGGGCGGGTCCTTGCCGGCGCGGCTGCCTGGAATGCGGCGAGTGCATGGTGGGCTGCCGCCACGGCGCGAAGAACATGCTGACGGAGAACTACCTCTACCTGGCCGAGAAGGCGGGCGCGCGGGTGATGCCGCTCAGCCGCGTCACCGCGGTCCGGCCGCGCGCCGGGGGCGGGTACGAGGTCGACATCGTCCGGACCGGCTCGTTCGGCCGCAACCGCAAGACGCTCACCGCCGAGCAGGTCGTCTTCGCCGCCGGCACCTACGGGACGCAGAAGCTCCTGCACAAGCTCAAGTCGACCGGGCTGCTGCCGCGCCTGTCCGACCGGCTCGGCGCGCTGACCCGCACCAACTCCGAGGCGATCCTCGGCGCCGGGCGGGGCAACGGCAGGCCCGGCCCGGACTTCTCCGAGGGCGTGGCGATCACGTCGTCGTTCCACCCGGCGCCGGACACCCACGTCGAGCCCGTCCGGTACGGCCGGGGCTCGAACCTGCTCGCCTCCCTGCAGACCCTCCTGGTGGACGGCGACCGTCCGGGCGAGCCGCACACGCCCCGGATCCGCAGGTTCGCCCGGCAGGCGCTGCGTCGGCCGGGCGACCTCCTCCAGCTCCTCGACGTCCGGCACTGGTCGGAGCGGACGGTCATCGCCCTGGTCATGCAGACCCGGGACAACTCGATCACGCTGAGCCCGAAGCGGGGCCCGTTCGGCTGGGACGTCCGCGCGTCGGCCGGGCACGGCGAGCCGAACCCGACGTGGATCCCCGAGGGGCACGAGGCGACCCGCCGGATCGCCGAGGAGATCGGCGGCATCCCCGGCGGCGCCTGGGGCGACCTGTTCGACGTCCCGATGACCGCGCACTTCCTCGGCGGCTGCGCCATCGGCGACTCCGCCGAGACCGGGGTGATCGACCCCTACCACCGCGTCTACGGGCACCCCGGCCTGCACGTCGTGGACGGCTCCGCCGTCTCGGCGAACCTGGGCGTCAACCCGTCCCTCACCATCACGGCCCAGGCCGAGCGCGCGATGTCGTTCTGGCCGAACCGCTCGGAGGCGGACCGGCGTCCCGCCCTCGGCGACGCCTACCTCCGGCTGACCCCCGTCGCCCCGAAGAACCCGGTCGTCCCGGCCGGCGCCCCCGCGGCCCTGAGGCTCCCGATCGTCGACGTCACCTGAGGGAGGACGGGCCCGGCGCCGGGCGGTGGCCCGCCTCGGCGCCGGGTGCCGTGATCAGGCGCGGTAGGCGGCCCACTGGTTCTGCATGCGCGTGGACTGGCCCGGCGTGAACTCGTACATGCACGAGTCGTAGCTGTAGTCCATGAAGTTGTGGATGGGGTCGACGCCGGCCGTGGAGCAGGTGTCGCGGCCGGTCGGGCAGCCCGAGGCGGGGCTCTGCTCGGCGGGCGTGTCGGAGACGCCGTCGCCCGAGCCGCTGCACCCGCCCTGGAACGTGTGGTAGAGCCCCATCCAGTGGCCCACCTCGTGGGTTCCGGTGTCGCCCTCGTTGTAGTTGCCCAGCGAGCCGCCCGGCAGGCTCTGGTAGTGGATGACCACGCCGTCCATCTTGGGCTGGGAGCGGTAGCCGCTCGGGAACGTGGCCCAGCCGAGGAGGCTGCTGCCGAGGTCGGCCGTGTAGAAGTTGAGGTCCTGCGCGTTGCCGGCGTGCAGGGCGGACTTCATCTGGGATTCGTAGCCCTCGGGGTCGGAGAACCAGGCCGCGTTCTTCGTCCGCCTGGTCTCGGCCAGGGTGAACGTGACGCCGCTGCCGGCGTAGGCGTTGTTGAGGACGCTGAGCTGCCTGGTCAGGACGGAGTCGGACACGTTGCCCGCGCTGCCGTAGACGACCTGGAAGTGCACGCGGACGGTGATGGCCGCCGCCGTGCTCGCCTTCCTCAGCTTGCCGATGCGGTCCTGGAAGTCCTTCTCCATCGCGGCGACCTGGGCCGCTCCGGGCTGGTTCCGCTCGGTGGCGTGGGCCCCGGCGCGGACGCGGGCCTGGGCGGGCTGGTCGGCGCACACCGTGGACGAGGCGGACGGTGCGGCCAGGGTGGCGGGGGCGGCGGGGGCGTAGGCCGTGAAGGCGGCGGCCATGCCGAGGGCGGCGGCGATTCCGGCGCGTTTCATGGAACTCCTTGGGGGTGCGGCGCGTGCGGGGGAGCGCGCGTGGGAGCGGAGTCATTGCTGGAACCAGGGTGGATGCGAACAAACACGGCGTCTTTAGCAAACCCCGACGAACAGGGGTGAGTAATGCTGAATACGGCACCGTAGCGCGGCGGCGTAGCGTGTCCCACGTGGATGTGGATGTGGACACGGAGGCGGAGGCGGCGCGGGTCCTGGCCGAGTTGAGGGCGCAGGCCGATCCGGCACGCGCCGAAGGAGAGAAGCGCTACCTGAAGAGCGAGTTCGTCCACATCGGGGTGCCCGTCCCCGCGGTGCGCAAGGTGGCGTTGTCCGCGGTCAGGACGAGGCCGACGCGGGAGGAACTGGTCTCCCTGGCCGGGGTGCTCTGGGACGTCACCGAGGACGGCCGTCCGGTGCACGAGGCCCGCATGGCTGCCATAGAGGTCCTCGTGAAGCGGGCGGCACTGCTGGAACCCCGCGACGTGGGCCTGGCCGAACGGCTCATCCGCGACTCGGCGAGCTGGGTGTACGTCGACCATCTGGCGGAGAAGGTCGTCGGAGCGCTGGTCGTCCGCCACCCGGATCTGGCGGCGGTTCTGGACGCGTGGGTCGCCGACCCCTACATGTGGGTGCGACGCACGGCCATGCTGGCGCTCCTGGCGGGGGTCCGGGCGGGTGACCCCGATCTCGACCGCATCGACCGCTACGGGCGCGCGCTCCTGGGCGAACGCGACTTCTTCATCCGCAAGGCGATCGGCTGGGTGCTCCGCGAGCTGTCCAAGAAGGACCCCGAGTGGGTGACCGCCTGGGTCGAGCCCCGCGTGGACGCCATCTCCACGGTGACGCTACGCGAGGCCCTCCGCCACCTCCCGCCCGAAGACGCCGCCCGCCTCAAAACCGCCGCCCAGAACATTCCCACCAGCAAGCCCAGGCGCACGAACTAGCAAGAATGCGGCCTCGGGGGCTGGGGCCCGTCTCGATGTGGCCTCGGCCGCGCGCGAACGCGTGACCTGGCCGGTGGAGCGAAGCCGGAGGCGAGCGGAACCGGGCGGATCGCGAAGCGATGCCGCGTTCGCCCAGGCCTGGTCACGTAGCGAGCCGCCAGGCGAGCGAAGTGGGCCGGGACTTTGAGATGCAGCCGCCAGGCGAGCGAAGTGGGCCGGGACTGTGAAAATTAGGCGCGGTAGGCGGTCCACACGTTGTGGATGCGGGCGCCCTGGCCCGGGGTGAAGGACGTCATGCAGGTGTCGTAGCTGTAGTCCATGTAGTTGTGGACCGGGTCTTCCCCAGGCGCGGGGCAGGTGTCCTTGGAGGACGGGCAGCCGTTGGTGGGGTCGCGCTCGGCGGGGGTGTCGGCGACGCGGTCGCCCTGGTCGCTGCATCCGTCCTGGAACGTGTGGTAGAGCCCCAGCCAGTGGCCGACCTCGTGGGTCGCGCTGAACCCCTTGTTGAAGTTCTCGATGGAACCGCCCGGCATGCTGGCGTAGTGGACGGTCACGCCGTCCATCTGGGGTTCGGCCTTGTACTTCCAGGGGAACGTCGACCAGCCGAGCAGGTCGCCGCCGATGTAGGTGCTGTAGAGGTTCAGCGTCGACTTGTCGCCCTGGTGCAGTCTCGGCTTGTAGGTGCCCTCGTAGCGTTCCGGATCGCCGAACCATGCCGCGTTGTCGGTGCGGCTCACGGCCTTGAGCGTGAAGGAGACCTGGGCGTCCGCGCCTCCGTTGCCGCCGCCGTAGGACGTGTTCAGCGTGCTGAGCTGGCGCTGGATCATCGCGTTGGACACGTTGCCCCTCGCGCCGGCGTGGATCACGTGGAAGTAGACCGGAATGGTGATCGGCGCGGCCCTGCGCAGGGCCTTGTTCCTCAGGATCCGGTTCAGGCGCGCCTCCACGGCGGCGGCTTCGGCGGGGCTCAGGTCCATGCGGTCGCGGGCATGGCCGTCCGTCCGGTGGCGCGCCTCGGGGCGGGTCGCCGCGAGGGGGCGTGCGCAGTCGCCGTTCCGGCGATCGTGCCCTGTGCTCGCGGAGGGCCCCGTGTTCGCGGACGGCCCTGTGCTCGCGGACGGCGTGAACTGCCCGTGAGGTGCGGCGGGGACGAGGGCGGCGAGCAGAGCGGCGGCGGCGAGCAGCTTCACGGCACTCCTAGTGACGGCGTTCCGGCGAGTACGGCGTTTTCGAGAGAAACGGCGCTTCGTTGAACACAGGGTGTCATCAACTGATATCAGAGCGCAGTCATCCTGTGCGTGTGATCAAGGTAAATGGATGCTGACCGTTACAGGACAGTCGCCCTCGGTCACGATCACGCCGGGGACGCGGCGCATCGGCGCAGGCAGCGGCCCGTAGACTGGGAGTCTCTTCCGGCCGGGCGAAAGGCGTAGTTGGTGGCCGCAGACCAATCCTTTGACACCGTCCTCGTCGTCGACTTCGGCGCGCAGTACGCGCAGCTGATCGCACGACGGGTCCGCGAGTGCCATGTGTTCAGCGAGATCGTCCCGTCCACCATGCCGGCGGCGGAGATGCTCGCCCGGCGGCCGAAGGCGATCATCCTGTCGGGCGGCCCGGCGTCGGTGTACGCCGAGGGCGCCCCGGTCGTGCCGGACGGGCTCTTCGACATCGGCGTCCCCACGCTCGGCATCTGCTACGGCCACCAGGTCATGGCGCAGGCCCTCGGCGGGACGGTCGAGAACTCCGACGTCGCCGAGTACGGCGGCGCCACCGTCGCCGTCGCCTCCCCCGGCATGCTGTTCGCGGGCCTGCCGCACGAGCAGGCGGTATGGATGTCCCACCGCGACTTCGTGAGCAGCGCCCCGTCCGGCTTCACCGTGACGGCCAGTACGGACGTCACCCCGGTCGCGGGCATGGAGGACCTGGAGCGCGGCTTCTTCGGCGTCCAGTTCCACCCCGAGGTCCTGCACACCGAGCACGGCATGGAGATCCTGCGGCGCTTCCTCTACGAGGGCGCCGGGTGCCGGCCGAGCTGGACGATGGTGAACATCGCGGACGAGTCGATCGAGGCCGTCCGGGAGCGGGTCGGGGACAAGCGGGTCATCTGCGCGCTGTCGGGCGGCGTCGACTCCGCCGTCGCCGCCGCGCTGGTCCAGCGCGCCATCGGCGACCAGCTGACCTGCGTGTTCGTCGACCACGGCCTGCTGCGCAAGGGCGAGCCCGAGCAGGTCGAGAAGGACTTCGTCGCCGCCACCGGGGTGAACCTGCACGTCGTGGACGCCCAGGAGCGCTTCCTGTCCGCCCTCGACGGCGTCACCGACCCGGAGGAGAAGCGCAAGATCATCGGCCGCGAGTTCATCCGGGTGTTCGAGGAGGCGGCCCGCGAGATCGTCCACGGCGGGTCGGGGGCGGCCGGGGACGCGGCCGAGCCGGTCGAGTTCCTCGTCCAGGGGACCCTCTACCCGGACGTGGTCGAATCGGGCGGCGGCACCGGCGCGGCCAACATCAAGTCGCACCACAACGTCGGCGGCCTCCCCGAGGACCTCCAGTTCAAGCTGGTCGAGCCGCTGCGGACCCTGTTCAAGGACGAGGTCCGCGCGCTCGGCGAGCAGCTCGGCCTGCCGGCCGAGATCGTCTGGCGCCAGCCGTTCCCCGGTCCCGGCCTCGGCATCCGCATCATCGGCGCCGTCACGCGCGACCGCCTGGAGATCCTCCGGGACGCCGACGCCATCGCCCGCGAGGAGCTCACCCGCGCCGGCCTCGACCGCGACATCTGGCAGTTCCCGGTCGTCCTGCTCGCGGACGTCCGGTCCGTCGGCGTGCAGGGCGACAGCCGCACCTACGGGCACCCGATCGTGCTGCGTCCGGTGACCAGCGAGGACGCGATGACGGCCGACTGGGCGAAGCTGCCCTACGACGTCCTCCAGCGGATCTCCACCCGCATCACCAACGAGGTCCGCGAGGTCAACCGCGTCGCCGTCGACATCACCTCCAAGCCCCCGGGCACCATCGAGTGGGAATAGCTCTGTCTCACAGTCCCGGCCCGCTTCGCTCGCCTGGCGGCTCGCTACGCGACCTGGCCTGGGCGAACGCGGCATCGCTTCGCGATCTGCCCGGCTCCGCTCGCCTCCGGCTTCGCTCCACCGGCCAGGTCACGCGTTCGCGCGTGCTGCCGATGCCGCTTCGGGACAGGCCCTAGCTGGACGCGGAGGAGTAGGCACGGAGAAGGCCCGGACGGAGATCCGTCCGGGCCTTCTCCGTGCCCGCCGTCAGACCGTGGCGGGGGCCAGGGCCGCCTCCGCGTCCAGCGTCGCGGCGGTCGCGTTCACCACGGCGGCGATCCGCAGCACCTCCTGGACGAGCTCGCGCGACAGGCCGGCCTCGCGGACGACCTTCTCGTGCGACTCCAGGCACCGCCCGCAACCGTTGATCGCCGACACGGCGAGGCACCACAGCTCGAAGTCGACCTTCTCCACGCCGGGCCTGCCGATGATCGACATCCGCAGCCGGGCCGGGAGGGTCGCGTACGTCTCGTCCCCGATGAGGTGGGTGGAGCGGTAGTACACGTTGTTCATCGCCATGATCGACGCGGCGCCCTTGGCCGCCTCGAACGCCTCGGCGGACAGGGTGTCGCCCGCCTCCTCGGCCAGTTCCCGGATGACGACGGCGCTCCGCGTCGCGAGGGCGCAGGCCAGGACCGTCCCCCACAGCTGCTGGTCGGTGAGCTGGGAGGTGGAGGTCAGCGAGCCCAGGTTGAGCTTGGTGTCCTTGGCGTAGCCCGGGAGGGCGCCCTTCAGCGCGTCAACGCTCATGATCATGCGTCCTTTCGTGCGGACGGCCGGCCGCGGGTCGCGCGGCCGGCCGCCGTGGGTCCGTGCTCGGGCTCCGCCGGATCCGGGCCCGGCGGGAGGCTCAGGCCCCGGCGAGCAGCTTGGCCGCGTCGAGCGTGTCCTCGCCCTTGTTCCAGTTGCAGGGGCACAGCTCGTCGCTCTGCAGGGCGTCCAGCACCCGCAGGACCTCCTTGACGTTCCGGCCGACGGAACCGGCGGTGACCATGGCGAACTGGATCTCGTTGTTCGGGTCGACGACGAACGTCGCGCGCTGCGCGACGCCGTCCTCGGTGAGGATGCCGAGCGACTCCGACAGCTCGCGCTTGAGGTCCGACAGCATCGGGAACGGGATCTCGCGCAGGTCCGGGTGGTCCTTGCGCCACGCGTGGTGGACGAACTCGTTGTCGACGGACGCGCCGAGCACCTGCGCGTCGCGGTCGGCGAAGTCCTCGTTGAGGCGGCCGAACTCCGCGATCTCGGTCGGACAGACGAACGTGAAGTCCTTCGGCCAGAAGAAGACGACGCGCCACTTGCCCTCGTAGGTCTTGTGGTTGATCGTCTCGAACGCGTTGTCGGCGTCCAGCGAGACGCACGCGGTGAGCTCGTACTCGGGGAACTTGTCACCGACAGTAAGCACGTATGCTCCTTCATCATGAGAAAGGGGTCGCCTCGCCATGAGAGGCGCGGGAGGGCCGCGGGCTTGCGCCCCGGCGGCCGTGTCACTCAGCGTGCCGCGACCCGATTCCCAAGAGAAATCGATCGATCCCAACTGATCGATAGGAGTTTCTTATCAATGACTCGGAAGGCCCTCTGACCTGCGGCGGAGCGGGCGTGTAGCCTGGTCTGGCGGTCGGGTGCTAGATGTACATCACATCGATTCACCCAAAATGGGCTTCACGCTCGGTAGCGAGTCATTGTAGGGCGTAGACGCCCCACAATGGGCATCACGTGACCAATACCTCAAAGCACGCGTAAATGCATGAGGTGGCGCCGGGGCGATCCTTTCGCCGGCCGATCTCATTCCGGCGGCGTCGTCTCCCGTGGGCGGGCCGCGGCGTGGGTGGCGAGGGCTTCGGCGGCGTCGGCGAACATGTCGGCCAGGCCGGACGGCGTGGTCGGGAGCTCGCCGTCCAGCCAGGCGATGAGGTTCTCGTTCCAGCCGGCGACCAGCATGGTGGCGATGAACAGCACGCGCGCGTCGGCGTCCGGCGGGATGTCGCAGAACGTGCGGGCGTACTCGATCACCAGGCGGGTGTAGTCGCGGCGGGCGGCGTGCTGGCGCGCCCGCAGGACGGGGCTGGCGGTCGCCTCGACCAGCATCACCCGGATCCCGCGAGGGTCGGCGCGGCCGGTGTCCAGGGCGGCCATGGCGGCGGAGCGGACGGTCGTGCGCAGGTCGGCGTCCGGTCCGGCGGCGGCGGCGCCCCGGGCGGCGGCCTCGGCGATCTCCGTGACGATCCGGTCGTGGACCTCGGTGAGGAGGGTGTCCAGGTCGTCGAAGCTCTCGTAGAAGTAGCGCGGGTTGAGGCCGGCGCGCGCGCAGACCGCCCGCAGGGACGTCCCTCGGACGCCCTCCGCCGCGAGCAGGTCGAGGGCCGCCTCCATGAGCGCGGCGCGGCGGTCGGCGCGGCGGCGGTCGGCGGTGACGCCGCCGTACGGGCGAGGACTCACCCCGCAATCTTGACACAGCCGTTGCCAGAATCTACTTTTCTGGCAACACGCGTAGCCAGATGGGGAGGCCCCCGTGCCCGGCACCAGAGACACAGAACCCCGCGCCAGCACCACCGAGTCACGTTCCAGCGAGACCGCGGCGCCCGCGGACGGCGGGCCGGACATGGCGCGCGTCTTCGCGCCGCTCATGCGGGAGCACGACTACGTCGTCGACCAGATCGACGGGGAGCTCCCGCCCGGCCTCACCGGGACGCTGTACCGCATCGGTCCCGGCAAGTGGGAGGTCGGGCGCACGCTGATGCACCACCTCTTCGACGGCGACGGGATGGTCTCGCAGTTCGCCTTCGACGGGCGGTCCGCGCGGTACCGCAACCGGTACGTCCGGACGCCGCAGTTCAAGCACGGCATGGTCGCCGGCGGGCCCGTCCGGCCGGGCGTCGGAACGCCGCTTCCGGGCGGCTTCTGGGCCAACTTCGTCAAGGGGAAGGGGCCGGCGAACCCCGCCAACACCGGCATCGCGCTGCACGCCGACCGGCTGCTGGCCCTGTGGGAGGGCGGCCCGCCGCACCGGCTCGACCCCGACACCCTGGAGACGCTCGGCGTCCACGACTTCGACGGGCGGCTGCGCGGCGCGCTCAAGGCCTTCTCCGCCCACCCGAAGTGGGATCCGGCGACGGGCGAGATGTTCAACTTCGGCCAGGACTTCAGTCCGCTGCCGTCGCTGAACTGCTGGAAGGTCGACCGGCGCGGGCGGCTGCGGCGGCTCGCCCGCGTGAAGATCCTGAACATGCCGTGGAACCACGACGTGGCGCTGACGACCCGGCACATGGTGTTCGTCCTGGACCCGTACATGGTCGACCTGCGCACGATGTTCGCCGGCGGCGCCTCGGTGTTCGACGCGATCCGGCACCGTCCCGAGAAGGGGACGCGGTTCGTGCTGGTGCCGCGCGACGGAGGCCCGGCGCGGATCGTGGAGCACGAGGCGCTCGTGCACGTCCATCTGGCGAACGCCTTCGAGGACGGCGCCGACACCGTCGTCGACCTGGTGCTCTTCGACGACTTCGAAGCGATCAGGCGTGACCTGTCGGACTTCCGCACGCGCTTCACCGACCTGCCGTCCAGCAGGCTGATGCGCTACAGGATCACCCCGGCGGGACGCGTGATCGAGACGCCGTTGTCCGACCTGCCCGGCGAGTTCCCCCAGTACGACTGGCGCCGCTCCACGCGCAGGCACCGCTTCACCTACATGACGGGACGGACGGGCCCGACCGGCGAGTACGACACGGTCCTGAAAGTCGACAACGACACCGGCCGCACGCAGTCGCATGATGCCGGCCCGCACACCTATGTGGGCGAGCCCATCTTCGTGCCCCGCGCACCGGATTCCGCCGAGGACGACGGGTGGCTGCTAACGGTGGTGTACCTGGCCGCAGAGCATCGCTCACGCCTGACCATCCTCGACGCCCGAGACCTCGCTCCGGTCGCGGACCTCCACCTCCCGCACCACATCCCGTTCGGCTTCCACGGCACCTTCACCCCCCGCGTCGCCGACCCCGGCGCTCCCATCCCGCACCCCGACCGCCTGCCCGTCCGCTGAGTGCCCGACCGGCCGCTGTGGTGAACACCACCCCGCCTCGACCTGGGGCAAGTCACGGTGCGTGACCGGGTTTGGGTAATGTCTCCGGCAGGATGGGGATCAGCAGACCGACGGTGGCGCAGTTGCGGGCGTTCCTGGCATTGGCGGAGTACCTGCATTTCCGTGACGCCGCCGCCGCTCTGCGGATGAGCCAGCCGGCCCTGTCCGGGGCCGTGGCGGCGCTTGAGGAGGGCCTCGGGACGCAGCTCGTCGAACGGACGACGCGCAGGGTCCTGCTGACGCCTGCGGGGGAGCGGGTGGCACGGCGGGCCGAAACCGTCCTGGCGGAGCTCGACCGGCTGGTCGAGGAGGTCCAGGCCGTGCGGGGGATGCTCGTCGGGCCGCTCCGGGTGGGCGTCATCCCGACCGTCGCGCCGTACCTGCTGCCCGTCGTCCTGCCGAGGATCGCCAAGGAGTTCCCCGACCTCGAACTGTCCGTCCACGAGGAGCGGACAAGCCACATCGTCGCGGAACTGCTCGCCGGACGCCTGGACGTGGTGCTGCTGGCGCTGCCCGTGCCGGCGTCGGGCATGACGGAGCTGCCGCTGTACGACGAGGACTTCGTGCTCGTCGCGCCGGCCGGGTTCGAACTCGGCGCCACCGGGGTCGCGCGGGAGGCGCTGAACGACCTCGACGTCATCCTGCTGAACGAGGGCCACTGCCTGCGCGACCAGGCGCTGGACGTCTGCCGGGAGGTGGGGGCGCGCGCCGCCGCGGCCACGTACGCGACGAGCCTGGCGACGCTGGTCCAGCTCGTGTCGGGCGGGCTCGGCGTGACGCTCGTCCCCGAGACGGCGCTGCCCGTGGAGACCCGCCGGGCGCCGAACCTCGGCCTGCACCGGTTCGCGGCCCCGGCGCCGTTCCGCCGCGTCGGCCTGGGCTTCCGCTCGACGTCGCCGCGCGCGGACGAGTTCGAGGCGCTCGCGGCGAGCGTCCGCGCCGCCCTCTCCGAATCGGGCGTCGCCGAATCGGGCGTCGCCCCCGGCATCCGCCCCGCCTGATCGCCGGACTCTCATTCTCCGGGTTAACGCCCAGGTCAAGGCACGGCCAGGCGAAGTCAATTCTGCGTCAGGGGACGGCCTCGCAATCGCGATGCGTGTTCGCCCGATGACTCGGGGTCACCATGCTCGTGGGGCGAGGAGGAGGCCCCATGTCCCCGAAGCTCAGCGTGGTCGTGCCGTTCCACAACACCGAGGAGTATCTCCAGGAGTGCCTGGAATCGCTGGCGGGCCAGACGCTGGGCGACCTTGAAGTGATCATGGTGGACGACGGGTCCACCGACAACGGCGCCGTGATCGCCAAGGACATGTGCGGCCGCGATCCGCGGTTCCGGCTGCTCACTCGGGAGAACGAGGGGCCCGGTCCCGCCCGCAACGCGGGCGTGCGGCAGGCGAGGGGCGAGTACCTGGCGTTCGCCGACGCCGACGACGTCGTGGACTCCGAGGCGTACGCGCGTCTGGTCGCCTCCCTGGAGCGGACCGGGTCGGACCTGGCGTCCGGGAACGTCCAGCGGATGGACGACGACCGGACCTGGCAGTCCCACTTGCACGACGGCCTGTTCACGCAGCCCCGTTCCAAGACCCATGTGTCGTCCATGCCGATGCTCATGCGCGACCGGACGCCGTGGAACAAGGTGTACCGGCGCGCGTTCTGGACCCGGACGGGTCTGGAGTTCCCTCCGGGCTACTACGAGGACCCTCCCGTCACGGCGCGCGCGCACGCCCTGGCACGTTCCGTCGACGTCCTGAGCGAGACGGTCTACTTCTGGCGCAGGCGCCCTGGGTCCATCACAGAGGACCGCTACGACTGGGACAACTTCAGCCAGCGCATGCGCTCCGCGCGGACCGTGCGGGACGGTCTGGCCGACTACGCGCCGCAGCTTCTGAACGCCTACGACGAGCACGTCCTGATCCCGATCGAACTCCGCGTCCTGTTCGAGGCCCTTCCGAGGACGCGGGACGAGAAGCGCGGGGAACTCGTCGCCATGGGCGCGGCCCTGGCCCGGCGGGTGAGCGCCCGCGTCCTGAAGCGGCAGCCCGCGCTGACGCGCCTGCAACTGCACCTGCTGTGCCGGCGGATGCTGCCGGAGCTGCTGGAGGTGCTGCGCTTCGTCCAGCTGCGCAAGGCGGCCGACGTGCCGCGCGTGCGGCGCGGCCTGCGGCACCGCTGGTACGCCGAGTACCCGTTCTTCGAGGACGAGGACCGGGGCGTCCCGGCCCACGTGTACGACGTGACGGACGAGCTCAGACCGGTCGCGGCGATCGACCGGTGCACCTGGGCGGACGGCCTGCTCCGCCTGGAGGGCCACGCCTACATCCGGCATCTGGACGCCTCCAGGGAGGACGGGTCCCGCATCCGGCTCTGGCTGGTGGCCGCCAACAAGCGGGGCCTCGTGCGCGTCCCGGTCCGGAGGGTCCGCAGGCCGGACGTGACCGCCGGGTCGCGGCAGTCGAACGTCTCCTACGACTGGTCCGGCTTCGTCGCGGAGATCGACCCGTCCGCGCTGCGGATGTTCGGGCGCTGGCGGGACGTCGACTGGGTGCCGTGCGTCGAGATCGTCAACCGGGGGCTGCGGCGCCGGTCGACGTTCGCCGGCCCGCGGCTCACCGGGCGGCAGTGGCCGCGGGACCGGGAGTGCGCGCCGGGGGTGCTCGTCCAGGGCGTCGCGGGCCGGAGCCGGTTCGTGGTCCAGGTGCGCCGCACGCCGGCGGCGGTCGTCGGCTGCCACCTGGAGGGCGGCGAGCTGTGGCTGGACGGCTGGAGCCGCGTCCCGTCCGGGGACGAGCCGCGCGTCACCGCCACCCCGAGGGTGGGGCGGGCCACGGTGCTCGGGCCGGTCGAGCCGGTCGGCGCCGAGGGCTTCCGGGCGCGGCTGCCGGTCGCCGGGCTGGCCCGCCGGCAGGGCGACTGGGAGATCGCCCTCTCGGAGGGGATCCGCCCGTACCTGGACGAGGACCCGGCGGGGGCCGCCTTCCGGATCCCCGGCGGGGAACTGGAGATCGCCAGGACGCGGCGCGGCACCCTGCGGATCGTCTCCCGGGGCCCGGTCCTCGCCGTCGACGAGGTGTCGTGGTCGTCCGAGGGCGCCCTTCGCCTGGCGGGCACGTGCTCGGACCGGATCGGGCGGCCGGACACGCTGATCCTCAGGCGGCGGCGGTCGAGCGAGGAGCACGCCGTCCGGCTGCTCTGGGAGGACGACCGGTTCGTCGCGGTGTTCTCGCCCGCGCGCATGCCGGTGCTCGGGCTGTCGCGCCCGCTGGTCTCCGGACGGTGGGACGCCCTCGCCGCCGTCGGAGGGCAGGAGCAGCCGGTGGTCGTCCGCCGCCACACCCTCCGCGACCTGCCCGAGCCGTTCGAGGCGGGCCTGCACAGGATCACCGTCCGGGTCCAGAAGACCGACCAGTTGCAGCTGCGCATCGAGACGGCCCTGGACGACGACGAGCGCGGGGCGTACGCCCAGAGCCGCATACGGTCCGGGCACTACCGGCGCCATCTGAACCTGCCCGTCCGTGACATCGCCGTGTTCGACGCGTACAAGGGGCGCCAGTACGCGTGCAACCCGCGCGGCATCTACGACGAGCTGCGGCGCCGCGAAACCGACCTGGAATGCGTGTGGGTCACTGAGAACGGGCAGTTCGGCAAGCCCTCTGGCGCTCGCACCGTCCTGGCGGGCACGCGGGAGCACTACGAGGTGCTCGCCCGCGCGCGCTACATCTTCGGCAACTGGTCGCAGCAGGAGTGGTTCACCAAGCGCGAAGACCAGACCTACGTGCAGTGCTGGCACGGGACGCCGCTCAAGAAGCTCGGATACGACGTCAAGCAGATGCCCTTCAAGCGCACCGAGGGCGTGGACTGGATGGAGTACGACGTCCCCCAGTGGGACCTCCTGCTCGCCCAGAACACGTTCTCCGTGCCGCTGTTCCGGCGCGCGTTCGGTTACGGCGGGGACGTCCTCGAAAGCGGCTACCCCCGCAACGACGTGCTGAGCAGCCCGCACCGCGACGAGATCGCCGCTGCGGTGCGGCGGCGGCTCGGCATCCCGGAGGGCAAGCGGGTCGTCCTCTACGCGCCGACGTGGCGGGACGACTTCCACCACGCGATCGGCAAGCGCGCGTTCCGCCTCGAATTCGAGATCGACAGGTTCCGGGCCGCGCTCGGCCACGACCACGTCCTGCTCCTGCGGACGCACTACCTCGTCACCGACCGCCCGAGGCTGAGGCCGGGCGACTGCGTCATGGACGTCTCGGTCTACCCCGACATCTCGGAGCTGTTCCTCATCAGCGACGTGCTCGTCACCGACTACTCGTCGTCCATGTTCGACTTCGCCGTCACCGGCCGCCCGACGGTGTTCTTCACCTACGACCTGGAGCGCTACCGCGACCACGTCCGCGGCTTCTACTTCGACTTCGACGCCGAGGCGCCGGGGCCGCTGCTCGCCACCACGCGGGACGTCGTCGAGGCGCTGCGCGACCCGGCGGCGCTGGAGGCCGGGTTCCGCGACGCGCGGGCCGCCTTCGCCGCCCGGTACTGCCCGCACGACGACGGCCGCGCCGGCGCCCGCGTGCTCGACCGGGTCCTGCGCTAGGCCCGACTGAACCGCCGAAATCCGACGAATCCCCGAAAGCCCAGTACGGAGCCGCCCGTGTCCCCGCAGATCAGCATCGTCGTCCCCATCCGCAGCACCGGCGGCCGCCTGGCGGAGTGCCTGGAGTCGATCGCCGGGCAGACGCTGCGCGACCTCCAGGTGCTCATGGTGCCGGACGGCCCGGACGCCGGCGATTCCGCCGAGGACACCGCCGTCGCCAAGGAGTTCGCGGTCCGCGACGAGCGTTTCGCCCTCCTGCAGCCCGCCCCCGGCGCGACGGCCGCCGACGCGGGCGCCGAGCAGGCGAAGGGCCGCTACCTCACCTTCGCCGACGGCGAGGACGCGGTGCCGCCCTACGCCTACGAGCTGCTGGTCGGGACGCTGGACAACACCGGTTCGGACCTCGCCGGCGGAAACGTCATGTGCCTGGACGAGGAGCAGGCGTGGCAGTCGCCGCTCCACAGCGACCCCTACGCGGAGACCATGCTGTCGACGCATGTGACCCGCCACCCCGCCCTCCTGCAAGACAGGACGGTGTGGAACAAGGTCTACCGGCGCTCCTTCTGGGATGCGTACGGCTTCGAGTTCGGGGCCGGAGGAGATCTCCTCTTGGCCGTGCAGAGCCACGTGCTGGCCTCCGCCGTGGACGTGCTGGACGCGACCGTCTACTTCTGGAGGGACCGGCCGGGGACGGCCCCGCGCATGCGCCCCGACCCGGCCGACATCACCGAACGCATCGCGACCCTCGCGAGGACGCGGGAAATCATCCGCACGCATGCGCCGGACCTTCTGGCCTTCCACGACATGTACGCGCTCGACCTGGACGTGCGCGAGCTGATGCTGGCCCTCCCCGCGGCCACCTGGGAGGAGCGCGAGCATCTGGTCGAACTGGGCGCGGAGGTCGTCGCCGCCGCCGGGCGCCGGGCCGCCGCCGGCCTTGAGGCGATCAGGCGGCTGGAGACGTACCTGCTCGGCGAGTGCATGCTGCCCGAACTGCTGGAGGTGCTCCGCTTCGAGGAGGGCGGGCTGCGCGACGTCCCACTGGTGGCGCGCGGCAGGCTCCGGCAGCGCTGGTACGCCCGCTACCCCTTCTTCGACGACGCGGGCCGGGGCGTCCCGGAGGACGTGTACGACGTCACCGACGAGCTGGCGCTGTGGGCGGACGTCGACCGTGTGGAGTGGGACGTCGACACCCTCATCGTCGAGGGGCACGCCTGCTTCGAGCGGTTCGCGGTGGCGGCGGCGGCCGACTCCCGGATCCGGGTGTGGATGCGCGACGTGCGGACCGGCAAGGAGATCCGGCTGCCGGTGGAGCGCCGGTACGTCCCGGAGGTCACGGCACGCTCCGGGCAGGCGAACGTCTCCCTCGACTGGTCGGGTTTCACGGTGCGGGTCGAGCCCGAGTACCTGCTGGACAACGACGAATGGCGGACGGCCACCTACGAGCTGTTCGCCGAGGTGTCGACGGCCGGGCGCAGGGCGGTGCAGCGGCTGAGCGCGGTGGCTCCGGCCGTCCGGTGGACGTCGGCGCGGCAGGTGGACGAGCACGTGGCGGTCCAGCCGGCGGCAGGCGACGACGACGTGTTCGTCGTCCACGTCAAGCGGGCCAAGGCCGTTCTCACCGGGATCCGCCTCGACGGCGACGCGCTGGTGCTGTCCGGCTGGACGCGGCGCGCGCTCGGCGCCGGGGCCGCGATGGTCGCGGTGCGCAGGCACGGGGGCGAGGAGGTCCGCGGCGAGGTGACGCTGCGGCAGGCGGCCGTCCTGCGGATGGCGGAGGGCACCGGGTTCGACTTCACGGCGCGGCTGCCGCTGAAGTACCTCGCGTCCGTGCCGAACGGCGAGCCGTACGGGGCGCACCTGCGCGACGCCATCGACTGGGACATCAGGCTGACGGGCGAAGGCGGCCCGCTGCGCCTCACCGTAGCGAGCAACGTCAGGCCCGCCCGCTTCGCGCTGCCGGAGAGCGCGGGGCGCGGCCGGGAGTTCGCCGTCAGCCGCACCGCGTTCGGGAACCTGCGCGGGGTCGAGCGCAGCTTCCGCCCGGTCGTCACGGCTGCGGAGTGGGACGCGGGCGGGCTGCTCGCGCTGAGCGGAGACTCCGCCGACCCGGAACACCGCCCCGACCATTTCGTCCTGCGGCGGCGCCGGTCCGGTGACGAGCACCGCGTCCCCGTCACCTGGGAGGGCGGCGCCGCCGGGAGGGAAGGCCGCTTCACCGCCGTGCTCACCCCCGCGACGGTGCCGCTGTTCGGGACGGATCTGCCGCTGAGCAGCGGAACCTGGGACCTGCTGGCGCGCACGCCTTCCGGAGAGGTGGCCGTCGTCGTCGAACGCGAGGCCATCCCCGACCTGCCCGGCCGGCACCGCGCGGGCACCCACGAGTTCGAGGTCGACGTCCACCAGATCGATGCGCTGATGCTGCACAGCCGCGTGTCACTGGAGGACGACGAGCGCGGGGGGCACGCGCAGACCCTTCTCCAGCAGAGGGACTATTCCGTCTACCTGCGGAGCCCTCTGGCAGACATGGTGGTGTTCAGCAGCTACGAAGGCTCCCAGTACAGCTGTAGCCCGAGGGCCGTCTACGAGGAACTCGTTCGTCGCGACACCGACTTGGAATGCGTGTGGGTCTCCGAGGACGACCAGTTCGCGGTGGACGGAAAAGCCGCGACCGTCTTGGCAGGCAGCCGCGAGCACTATCGCGCCCTGGCGCACGCACGGTACGTCGTCGCCAACCACGCGATGCCGCCCTGGTTCTTCAAGCGGACAGGCCAGACCTACCTCCAGACCTGGCACGGCACCCCGCTGAAGCGCCTCGCCTACGACTTGCAGGACATGCCCTACCAGCGCACCGAGCGGCTGGACTGGATGGAGGAGGAGGTGCCGCGATGGGATCTCCTGCTGTCCTCAAGCCCGTACGCCACCCAGGTCATGCGGCGGGCCTTCCGGTACGAGGGCCAGGTACTGGAGACCGGGTTCCCGCGCAACGACATCCTCAGCACCCCCGAGTGGGAACGCATCGGAACCCACATCCGGAAGCGACTGGGGATACCGCAGGGCAAGAAGGTCGTCCTCTACGCGCCGACATGGCGTGACGACCGGCACCATGCGGAAGGCAGGCAGGGCTTCTCGCTGGAGCTGGACGTGCAGACGATGCGCCAGGCCCTGGGCGACGACTACGTCCTCCTCCTGCGGACCCACCACCTCATCACCGACCGGGACCGGATCGCGGCGGGCCGGTCCGCGGGGCGCGACGCGGGCCCCTTCGTCATCGACGTGTCCCGGTATCCCGACATCGCCGAGCTGTACATGGCCGCCGACGTGCTCGTCACGGACTACTCGTCCGCCATGTTCGACTACGCGATCCTGGGCCGCCCCATCGTCCTTTTCACCTACGACCTGGACTGGTACCGCGACCACGTGCGCGGCTTCTACTTCGACCTGGAGGCCGAAGCGCCCGGCCCGGTCGTGCGGACGTCCGCGGAGGTCGCCGAAGCGGTCAGGGCGGCGCCGGGCGCCGAGCAGCGCTACGCGGACGCCTACGACCGCTTCTTCGTGAAGTACTGCCCGCACGACGACGGCCAGGCCGCGTCCAGGGTGGTCGACCGCGTCTTCGGCAGGGCCTGAGGGCGGGGCCCGCCGTTCAGCCCGGGCGGCGGGCCCGGGCGAACAGCCACACGCCGGGCCACGAGGCGACCGGCAGGCGCCGTTCCAGCGAGGCGGACAGGCGCAGCGTCTCGTTGACGAGCGGATGCAGCGGAGCCAGATCCTCGCGCCGCACCGTCCGGTTCCTGAGCACACGCAGGAGCGGACGGTGCAGGACGCCTCTGCTCCACACGCGCTCCGGCACCAGCCCCGCGTCCTCCAGCAGTTCGACCAGCGTGCGGCGGGAGTAGCGGCGGACGCGTTCCAGCGCCACGTCATGCGCCGACCACAGCGCCATGTCGCAGGGCACGGACACCAGGACGGTCCCGCCCGGGCGCAGCACCCGCGCGACCTCCGCGGCAGCCTTCCCGTCGTCCTCCACATGCTCAAGCACATCCAGAGCCAGCGCCAGGTCGTACTCGCATGCGGGCAGCGGCAGGTAGCGCGCGTCGCCCTGGTAGGCCTCGACGCCGTAGGCGCGGGCCAGCGCGACGGCGTCCGGGCTCAGGTCGATCGCGGTGGCGCTCCAGCCGTGGCCGGCCAGCACGCGGCAGGACGTCCCGGACGCGGCGCCGATGTCGACGGCCGTCCCGGGCACGCTGAACCGCAGCAGCTCGGCGGACAGGATCTCGCGGCGCTCGCGGTACCACCAGTTGCCGTGCTCGATCCGCGCGATCCGCTGGAGCTCGATGGTGTCCACCGGACCAGCCGACCGCACCGGCGGCGGCGCGTTCCATCGACGCCGCCGCCCGCGCACGGATCGTTGACGCCGCCTTGACCCCGTCGCGGATTTGCGCGCCGGCCGGCGCCGGTTCCGGTCAGCGCCTCCTGCGGCGGCGCACCAGGAACCGGAGGGCCAGGAGGGCGGCGACCAGGCCGCCGACCGCGGGAACGGCCCGCTTGGCGATCGACGGGCCCGCGAACTCCAGCAGGTCGATCGCGTCGTCCTTGCCCTCCGCGCGCCGCACGGGCCCGCCTTCCTCGCCCTCCTCCGCCACGTGCGGCGGCGGGTGCTCCCCGGGCTCCGCCTTGACGGGGCCGGGCTTGCCGGCGGGCTCTCGCGGCGGCGCGGCAGGCGTGTCCGCGGGCGTCGCGGCGGCTGTCGCCGGCGTCTCGGCGGCCTCGGCGGGCTCTTCCGCGGGCTTCTCGGCCGGAGGCTTCTCGACAGGGGCGGCCGGGGCCTCGGCGGCGGCGCCGCCGGGCGCCTGGAGCTCGGCGGCCAGCTGCTTCGCGAACCGGGCGATGATCTTGGAGCCGACCTCGGACAGGATGTTGCGGCCGAACTGCGCCGGGCGGCCCGTCACGTTCAGCTTGGTGTGGACGGTCACGCGGGTGACGCCGTCCTCCTCGCGCAGCCTCGCCTGGACGGTCGCCGCCGCCGTGCCGGACCCGCGGGCCTCCTTCGCGGACGCCTCCATCGTGACGACGCGGGACGTCTCGTCCGCCGAGACGATCCGCGCGGTGCCGCGGTAGGTGATGGTCATCGCGCCGACCTTCACCTTCATCCGGCCCGAGTACTCCTCGCCGTCGACCGAGTCGAGCGTCGCGCCCGGCATGCACGCCGCGACGCGCTCCACGTCGAGCAGCACCGACCAGGCCTGATCCACCGGCACGGGGACGGTGAAATCGTGGTCCAGCTCCATGATCAGTGTCCTTATCGTCCGGAGACCTCGCCCCGACCCTACGGCGGCCGCCCGTCGCGTCGCCAGTGGGGCCCCGGGCGCCTCGCCGCGCCTCAGGCACCCCGGTACCCCGCCCCGCGGTGATCATGCGGCACGATCATGCGGCGCGGGCGGCCACGCGGCCGGGCGCCGGGGCGACGGCCCCCGGCCGCGTGTTCCTCCCCGCGGGCGGTCAGCCCGCGGCGGCCGCCAGCGCGCGGGCCGTCAGCACGGTCGCCAGATGCGTCCGGTACTCCGACGACCCGTGCAGGTCCGTGGGCGGCTCCGTGCCCGCCGCGGCCTGCGCGGCCGCGGTCCGGAACGCGTCCTCCGAAGCGGGCCCCCCTCTGACGGCGGTCTCCACCCCGCCGGCCCTCACCGGAGCCGGGCCCATGTTGGTCAGCGCGACGCGTGCCTCCTCGACGCCGTCACCGTCGCGGTGGACGGCGCACGCCACGCCGACGATCGCCCACGCCTGCGCGGTCCGGTGGAACTTCTCGTAGTGCACGCCCCAGCCCGCACCCAGTTTCGGCACGCGCACGCCCACGAGCAGCTCGTCCGGCTCCATCGCCGACGTCATCCAGTCGACGAAGAACTCCGGCGCGGGGATCTCCCTCTCGCCTCGCGAGGACCGGACGAGGAAGACCGCGTCGAGCGCGAGCGCGACGGCGGGCAGGTCGCCCGCCGGGTCCGCGTGGGCGAGCGACCCGCCGAAGGTGCCGCGGTGCCGGACCGCCGGGTCGGCGACGGTCTCCGTCGCCCGCACGATCAGCGGGACGTGCTCGCGCACCAGCGGATCGCGGACCACCTGGTAGTGCGTCGCCATGGCGCCGATGAACAGCGAGTCGCCCTCGTCGCGGATCTCCCGCAGCGCGTCGAGCCGGCCGAGGTCGATCAGCGCGTCGGGGTAGGCGAGCCGCAGCCGCAGCAGCGGCATCAGGCTCTGCCCTCCCGCCAGCACCTTGGCGTCCTCGCCCGCGTCGGCCAGCGCCTGGACGGCGTCGTCCACCGAGGCGGGGCGGACGTAGTCGAACGTCGCGGGGATCACTGGTCACCTCCGGCCGAGCCGAGTCCGCCGCCCGCGCCCGGTTCCGCGGCCGCCGGTCTCTCCTCCGCCCGCACCGCGCGCCAGACGCGCTCGGGCGTGCACGGCATCGGCACGTCGTGCACCCCGTAGGGGCGCAGCGCGTCCACGACCGCGTTGACGACCGCCGGGGTCGAGGCGATCGTGCCGGCCTCGCCGACGCCCTTCACGCCCATCGGGTTGGACGTCGCGGGCGTCTCGGTGCGGTCGGTCGTGAACGTCGGCAGGTCGGCGGCCGACGGGACGAGGTAGTCGGCCATCGTGGTCGTCGTCAGGTTGCCGTCCGCGTCGTACACGGCCTCCTCGTAGAGGGCCTGGGCGATGCCCTGCGCGAGCCCGCCGTGGACCTGCCCCTCCACGATGAGCGGGTTGACGACCTTGCCCACGTCGTCAACCGCCACGTACTTGCGGAGCTTCACCATCCCGGTCTCGGTGTCGACGTCGGCCGCGCACAGGTGCGTGCCGTGCGGGAAGGAGAAGTTCTCCGGGTCGAACGTGGCGTCGGAGTCCAGGGACGGTTCGACGCCGTCCGGCAGGTCGTGCGCGGCGAACGCGGCCAGCGCGACCTCCTGGATCGTCTTGCCCTCCTCCGAGACGCCGCGGACGCTGAACCGCCCGCCGGCGAACTCCAGGTCCTGCTCGGACGCCTCCAGCAGATGCGCGGCCACCTTGCGGGCCTTGTCCACCACCTTCTCGCAGGCGGAGAACAGCGCGACGCCTCCCACGGCCAGGGAACGGGACCCGTAGGTGTCCATCCCCTTGGGCGAGATGGCGGTGTCGCCGTGCAGCACCTTCACGTCCTCGAACGGCACGCCGAGCCGGTCGGCCGCGATCTGCGCCCACGCCGTCGCGTGGCCCTGCCCGTGCGGGGACGTGCCGGTGACCACCTCGACCTTGCCGGACGGCAGAACCCGCACCGACGCGTGCTCCCAGCCGCCGGCCCCGTACGAGAGCGACCCGAGGACCCGGGACGGGGCGAGGCCGCACATCTCCGTGAACGTGGACACCCCGATGCCCAGCTGCACCGGGTCGCGCCGCTCCCGCCTGTCCGCCTGCTCCGCGCGGAGCTTGTCGTACTCGAACAGCTTCAGCGCCTTGTCGGTGGCCGCCTCGTAGTTGCCCGAGTCGTAGGTGAGGCCCGCGATCGTCTCGTACGGGAACTCCTCGTGCGCGATCCAGTTGCGGCGCCGCACCTCGATGGGGTCGACGCCCAGTTCGTCGGCCAGCTCGTCCATGATCCGCTCGATGGCGTAGGTGGCCTCCGGACGCCCCGCGCCCCGGTAGGCGTCCGTGGGCGTCTTGGTGGTGAAGACCCCCGTGCAGGTGAACGACAGCGCGTCCATCTTGTAGATGCCGTTGAACATGAACGCGCCCAGCAGCGGGATGCCGGGAGTGACCAGCATCAGGTAGGCGCCCATGTCGGCCAGCAGTTCGACCTTCAGGCCGCGGATCCGGCCGTCGCGCTCGGCGGCGAGCGTGAGCCGCTGGATCTGGTCGCGGCCGTGGTGGACGGTCATGTTGCCCTCGCTGCGGGTCTCCGTCCACTTGACCGGACGGCCGAGCCTGCGGGCCAGCAGCAGCGCGAGGACCTCCTCCCCGTACACCTGGAGCTTGGAGCCGAAGCCGCCGCCGACGTCCGGGGCGACGACCCGGATCCGGTGCTCGGGGATCTCGGTGACCGTGGCCAGCATCAACCGCAGGATGTGCGGGATCTGCGTCGCCGAGTACAGCGTGAACTCGTCCCCCTCGGGGACGCACAGCACCGACCGCGGCTCCATGGCCGTCGGGATGAGCCTCTGCTGGACGTAGCGGCGCTCCAGCACGACCGGTGCGTCCCGCATCGCGGCGTCGAGGTCGCCGTTCTCGAACACCCACGTGTAGGACTTGTTCGTGCCGAGGTCCTCGTGGACCAGATCGGCGCCGTCGGCTATGGCCGCCTCCATGTCCAGCACGGCGGACAGCGGCTCGTAGTCGACGTCTATCTCCTCCAAGGCGTCGATGGCCGCGGCCTTGTCACGGGCCACGACGCATGCGACGGGCTCACCGACGTGACGGACCTCGTCCACCGCCATGGACGGATGGGCCGGATGCTTCATGTCCTCGGTCACGACCCACGCGCACGGCAGCGAACCCTGTTCCGCGGCGAAGTCCTGGCCGCTGAACACGGCGACGACTCCGGGACGCTCCTTCGCCTGCGCCGTGTCGACCCGGGTGATCCGGGCGTGCGCGAACGGGCTGCGCAGGAACGCCACGTGCAGCGTCCCCGCCGGCGTCATGTTGTCGGTCCACCGCGTCCGGCCCGTGATGAGCCGGGCGTCCTCGGACCGCTTGCGCGGAGTGCCGACCTCCTGCACGGTCACGGCGTCACCTCCTGCCGGCCGGGCTCGCGCATGTCGCTCGCCGCTCGCCGCACCGCCTTGACGATGTTCTGGTAGCCCGTGCACCTGCACAGGTTCCCTTCCAGCCCCTCCCGGACCTCGTCCTCGGACGGGTCGGGGTTCTCCCTCAGCAGGTCGAGCGACGCCATGATCATGCCGGGCGTGCAGTAGCCGCACTGCAGCGCGTGCTCCTCGTGGAAGGCCCGCTGCATCGGGTGCGTTTCGCCGTCGACGCCGAGCCCCTCGACGGTCGTCACGTCATGGCCGTCCGCCTGGACGGCGAGCACGGAGCAGCTCTTCACGCTCATCCCGTCCATCAGGACGGTGCAGGCTCCGCAGTTGCTGGTGTCGCACCCGACCGGGGTCCCGACCTTTCCCAGCCGTTCGCGCAGATAGTGGACGAGAAGGAGGCGCGGCTCGACGTCGTCTTCGTACGTCGCTCCGTCGACCCCCACACGGATACGTGGCATGCGGTTTCTCCCAGGGACGTCTCGGGGTGGACAGCGAGAGAGACGTCCCTGGGAGGGGCGCGCTGATCCGGCCACGTCATCGGGGCCACCTCCGTGGAAGGCGACCCTCCGAACCTATGCCGGGGTTGAATGCCGTACTAGTCCCCGGCGTCGCCTATTTACCGACGTCTGGGGGACTGATGGCCGCTAGTGCACGCGGAGCAGAACCGGCCAGGTCTTCGGCCCGACGATCCCGTCGTCGTCGACGCCGCCCCACCGCTGCATGGCCTTCACGGCCGTCTCGGTCGTGTCGTCGAACTTCCCGGTCATGCTCACCTCGGGGTGGCTGCGCGCCAGGAGCAGACCCTGGAGGGTCTCCACATGCTCCCCCGAGTCGCCCTTGTTCAGCTCCGGCAGCTTCTTCACCATGTCCTCCGTCCAGTTGCCCCCGCCGTAGGCGGGCCGTCCGTAACCAGCGATGACACTGGAGTTCCTCACACGGCGCCTCACCGAGTCGCTCGTGTTGCCCTCGATCGTCTGGAGCCGTCCGCCGCCGAGGACCTTCTCGACGACGCCGACGTGGTCGATCGCGCCGATGCTGTCGGTGGCGCCCCAGTCGAAGAACACGATGTCGCCGGGCTTCGCCTGGTCGACGCTCGCGGTCGTCCCGCTGTGCCAGCGTCCTGCCTTCTGGAAGTCCTGCGCGTGCCACACGGTGTAGGCGCGGTCCCCGCCCGGCAGGACGGCGCTCGCGTTTCCGCTGTGCCGCGCCCAGTAGGTGATGGCCATGTCGCACCAGGACGCGCTGAGGAACTCGCTTCCGTGCCTGGAGGCGTACTCCCGGGTGATGGTGTTCGGGCGGCCCGACATCCCGAGCGACTTGCGGGCCTCGGCGATCATCCCCGCGGCGCTCATGCCGTGTCCTCGGCCTGCTCGGCGCCCTCCGGCAGGGCCTCGCCCCGTCCGCGGAAGATCCCGTCGGCGTCGGGCGCGCCGTACAGCTCGTGGAGGATCTGCTCCTCGTCGGATTCGGTGGCCCGGTGGACGGCGGGGTTCACGTCCACCTCGTCCATGTGGGTCGCTTCCGCGGTGTCTGTTTCGGTCTGGGGGGTCACGTTGCTTCTCCGCAGCGTCGGGCTGTCCGATCGGTCGGGAGCCTCCTCCGTTCCGTCAGCGGCTCCGGGCCGACCGTAATGGGAACAACCCCACTTTCTCCGGTTTTTGCACGAAAACACGTGTTCGTTGGATTTCTGCCGTTCACCAGCGGCGACGGCCGATCGGCCCGGGCGCTCGCGGCTCCCGATCCCCCTGGGGGAGGGAGGTCGCGCCGCCTTCCGATGACGTCCGGGACGAGGGTGGAAAAGGCCGTCACGGGCGGGCTGTGGCGTTCTGAGCAGGGGATTTTCGCCGTTTCCGGGGTAGGAGCCGCCTATGTTCTTTTTTGCCTCTTCCCGGTTGGGATGCCTGGGGTCGCTGTTCGTGACCCTGGTGCTCACCTGGGTCGTGTACGTGTTCCTCAGCCGCTGAGGCGTGCCGCGGGGCGGGCCCGCCGAGAGGCCGCCGGCGCCTCGGCCGGGCGGATTCCGGACGACTCTGGGTGATCAGCTTGACAAGGTTCGGTCACCGAGTGTCTCCTTGTGTCCGTGACGAAGCGCGTGCAGACCGACAGCCCCGTGGCCCTGGGCCGTGTGGCGAGCGCGCTGTGTCCTTCGTGCCGTCGCTGATCCCCCTCCCGGGCGATCGCCGTTCTCGCTGACGATCCCTTTCCAGCCGGCACACCTGCACGAAGGACTTCCCATGGACCTTTCCGTGGTTCCCGACCTCACCATGCGCGGCCAGGACGACCCGCACGGCCGCGCGACCGCCGTCCGCCCGGCGACCGTCGGGCAGCTCGCCGCCCGCGTCCGCGACCTCGCCGCACGGCCCGCCGAGTGGTGGCGGCTCGTCCGGTTCGACGCCGCGGGGCCGGTGCACGTCCCGCTGGACGCCCACACCTGGCTGACCACCTGGCCGCCCGGCCACGGCGGAACCGTCCGCGCCCAGGTCAGCACCCTGATCGCGGGCGAGCTGGCGGAGGTGCTGATCACCGCGCGGGGCGCCACCGAGCGTCCGCTGCGGGCCAACCGGGTCCGGGTGCACGGCGGCCCGCACGAGGTCCCGCACGAGGTCCCGCACGAGGTCCCTCGCGGCGGCTCGCCGGCGGGCCCGCAGGGGGAGTCCTGCGACGGGACGCGCGCGCTGACGAATCCGGGGCCGGCGTTCGCGGTCAGCCTGCACGCCGGTGCAGGACGTCCTTGGGCCCGCCCGTCCACGTGACCACCAGCGTTCCCGAGCGCAGGGCGGCCCGTCCGTCGAGCCGGTCACGGGAGCCGTTCGCGCAGCTCAGCTTGATACGGCCGGTCCCGTCCACGGTTCCGGTGCAAAAGCCCGGCGAGTTCAGCGCGGCGGCGCCCCGGTAGAGGAAGAGGGCCACGCGCCGCGACCCGGCGCCCGCCGTCCAGGTGCCGTCCAGCGGCGACTTGAGCTCCGCGCCGGGCCGCACCCCGTTCAGCAGCGGCGGCGTCGGCCGCGCCGCCGGCCCGGAGGGCGAGGGCCGCGCGGACTGGGGCTCGCCCGAACCGCCGCAGCCGGCCGGCGAGAGGACGAGCGCGGCCAGGGGCAGGCACAGTGCGGTCACGGCAGGCCGCATGGGTCCTCCTGGGAGGGGAGCGCGCGACGGGCCCCGGGGGATGTGGCCCGCCGCGCGCGTATCGGGGGTCGGCGCGGGACGCCCCGGACGGCCCCGGGCGTCCCACGCAAGATCCACACCAATAGAAACCCGTGGGTTTTTCACGTCAAGGGAGCGGGGATCCTCCGGCCGCATCCGGTCAGCCGGGGTCGCCGCCGAGGTAGGGGGAGGCGGCCTCGCGGCCGACGAGGGGGAGCAGCGCGAAGTAGGTGAGGGACGGCAGCAGCGAGGGCAGCTCCTCCGCCTCGCCCGTCTCCATCTGGACGTGGATCGCGCTGTAGATGCCGCCCACGATCGCGTCCACCACCGCGACCGGGACGGGCGGCAGGGACGGGTCGGTGAAGAAGGCGCGGAAACGGGTGAGGTTGTCGATGCGCGCCTGCCGGACCTGCGGCCCCGCCGCGTTCACCTCCACCAGCGACGCCCGCGCGAACCGAGGTTCCCTGGCGAGGGCGGCGAGCAGCGTGCGCAGCCCCGCGTGGATCCCGTCCGGCCAGGACGGCGCGGCCCCGTAGGCCTCGGTCATGCGGCGGAGCAGGATGTCCATGCCGCGCTGGTAGGCGGCGAGGAAGCACGCGTCCAGATCGGAGAAGTGCGCGTAGAACGTCTTCTTCGTGACGCCCGCGCCCTCGGTGACCCCGCTGATCGTCGTGTGCGCGAAGCCCCGCTCCGAGACGACGTGGACCAGCGCGTCGATCAGCCGCTCGCGCTGGATCCCGGCGACGGTCTCGGGGGACAGCCCGTGGCGGCCCGGCTTGATGGCGCGCCCCGGGTCCAGCGCGGACCGGGATCCGGGCAGCGCGTCGGCGCAGCCCGCCTCCGGTGTCCCGGCCTTCCCCGCCATCGGCCCTCGATCCGTCACCTGCCGTCGAGGTCACATTACTTGGCGTTCCCCGCGCGGGGGGGAAGCCCCGGACCGTGCGGCGCCGGTCACCGCCGCCTTACCGCGCCGGGAGCGTCAGCGCAGGTGGCGGCGGCGCGAGCGGGTCAGCACCCGGACGGTCCCGACGAGCCCCAGGCCGATCAGCACGACCGGGACGAGCGCCGTGACGGGCAGGACGCCCCCGTCCGTCAGGCCGTCCGCGAGGAACAGCCCGGCCAGGAAGAGGAAGAACAGCCCCGTCACGGGACCCGCCGGATCGAACCGGTACCGCTTCCGGGCCGCCGCCTTCTTGCCCGCCATCTCCTCGCCCGCCCTCATTCGCCGCAACCCGTCCTGCTGGAACCCGTCTGGCCTGCCCGCCCGCGCTCAGACACGGTGCACGTCCACGTCCCCGAGCTTCCCGCGGATCCGCAGGACGATCACCGGCGGGTCCGCGGCGTGCGCGCCCTCCGGCTCCAGGGTCCGCACGACCCTGGCGGCGGGCCCGCTCGTCGTCCGGTGGTCGATCCGCACGTCGCCGAGACCGATCCGCGCGTCCACCATGACCCGGGCGGTGGGCGGCACCGTGACCTCCAGGCCGCCGAGCCCGACCTCCGCGTTGATCGTGACCCGCTGGCCTGCCGCGACCGGCAGGGCGGTGAGGTCGAGGTCGCCCTGCCCGACGCCCACCTTGTAGACCCGGCCGATCTGCGAGGTGTCGGTGGGCCGCCAGTCGACCTCCCCGTACTCGGCCCCCCGCGGGACGTCGCCCGCGACCGAGGTGGTCAGCATGGCGAGGGTCAGCACGGTCCCGGCCGCGGCGAGGCCGCGGTTCTGGAACCAGCCGCCGACGACCAGGCCGAGCCCGACGACGGCGAGCGCGGGCGCCATGACGATCAGCCACGAGTCCGGGGCGGGGTAGGACCGGGCCACCGGGATCAGCGCCGCGCCGGCGGCCATGGCCGCGAGCAGCGTGATCGCCGCCACCGGCGAGGTCTTCCTGCCGCAACCGTGCTCGGCCGGCGCCGCGGGCGCGGCGCCGGAGGGCGCCGGGGCGGCGGGCGCGTCGGCCCACGCGGCCGAGTAGGCGGCGAGATCGATCATGCCGTCGGGCAGCCCGCCCGCCCCCGCCCGGGGCGCCCCGGGCCCGCCGGCGGGAACGTCCTTGTCGAGGGAGACGCCGCCGACGGACGCGGTCTCCGTCCGCGGCCCCCGCGCGGAGGGCTCCGGCGCGTGCCCGGTGATCCGTTCGGGGACGGTCCGCGCCGCGGACACCAGGTCCACGCCCCGCGAGTGCGCGACCAGCAGCACCAGCCCGACCACCGTCAGGGGGGCGATGGCGTCGGTGGGGACCCCGCCGAACAGGCTGAACGCGACGCCGACGCACAGCAGCGCGCCGAGGATGGTCAGGACGGCCTGGCCGTCGAACCACCGCCTGAACCACTGCTCGGCGAGCGACGAGTCGCCCGGCCTCGCCGGCATCAGCAGCGCCGCCACGATGTAGAGGAAGATCCCCTGTCCGTGCGCGAGGGCGAGGACCGCGAACCCGACGCGGTACACGACGGGGTCGATGCCGGTGTAGCGGGCCAGCCCCGTGCACACGCCGGCGAGCATCCTGCGGTCGGCGTCCCGCGCGAGCCGCCGGTAGCCGCCCGCCGCCCGCCCGCCGGCCCCGTGGTCCTCGGCGCCGTGCCGCCCGGTACCGTGCTTCTCGGTTCCGGGCCCCTCGGCGCCGTGCTCCTCGTCAGCGCGTCCGCGCGGGTCCTCGTTCCGGTCCTCTTTCTCGCCCATGCCAGACATGGTCGCCTGTCGCGCGTGGTGCTCGGTATCGGGGACGTCCCTGATTCCGACCCTGAGACCGATCCCGGGGTGGGTCCCTGATGCGAATCATGTCCGGGCGTGTGACGATCGATGACGTGGGAGAACCCAGGGGAGGGCGGCGGTGAGCCAGGAGGCGGCGGGACGGTCGGCGGCGCCGGCGGCGTCGGCGGGCCCGGCGGGCGCGACGCCCCTCGGGCCCGCCCGGCTGGAACGGGCGGCCGGGGGGCGGCTCCTCGCCGGGGTGTGCCGGGGCCTGGCCGTGCACCTCGGCGTGGACGTGTTCCTCGTGCGAGGCGCGTTCGTCCTGCTCACGATGGCGAGCGGGCTGGGCGTCGCCGCCTACGCCGCGTTCTGGATCCTCGTCCCCGTCCAGGAGAGGACCTCGGCGGAGGCGGCCGGGCGGCGGCGCGGCCGGGACTGGGGGCAGCTGCTCGCCTACGCGGCCGTCGCGTTCGGGCTCGCGGCGCTGCCGTGGGGTGCGGCCGGGGTCGTCCGGTGGGCGCTGTGGCCGTTCATCGTCGGCGGCGTCGGCGCCGTGATCCTGTGGCAGCAGGCCGACCGCGACCAGCGCCACCGCTGGACGCTGCCGCTGCGCCAGCGGTGGCTGCGCAGCCTGCTCGGCCTGCTCCTCGTCGTCGGCGGCATCGGCGGGTTCGTGGCGCAGAAGGTGGAGGCCGCCCAGGCGCGGTCCGTCCTCATCGCCATGCTGATCATCCTCACCGGCGTCGCGGTGATCGTGACGCCGTGGGTGGTGCGGCTCTGGCAGGACCTCGACGCCGAGCGGCACGAGCGCATCCGGTCCCAGGAGCGCGCCGAGCTGGCCGCGCACATCCACGACTCGGTGCTGCACACGCTGACCCTCATCCAGCGGAACGCGCACGACACCCGCGAGGTCCAGCGGCTCGCCCGCTCCCAGGAGCGGACGCTGCGGACCTGGCTCTACCAGCCGCGCGCCGACCCCGACCAGACGTTCGCCGCCGCGATCCGGGAGGCGGCCGGAGAGGTCGAGGACGACCACAACGTCCCGATCGAGGTCGTCTGCGTGGGCGACACGGCGCTGGACGAGCGGCTCGGCTCCGCGCTCCAGGCCGCGCGGGAGGCGATGGTGAACGCCGCCAAGTACGCGGAGGCGCCGTCGGTGTCGGTGTACGCCGAGGTGGAGGGCGACGAGATCGCGATCTTCGTCCGCGACCGGGGCAAGGGATTCGTCCTCGACGAGGTCCCGGAGGACCGGATGGGCGTCCGAGGGTCCATCATCGGACGTATGGAGCGCAACGGCGGCAAGGCCACCGTCCGCACCGCGCCGGGCGAGGGCACCGAGGTGCGCCTGGAGATCAAGAAGTCGTGAGCGCGGCCGCCGGGGGCGTCCCCGGGTGCCGGGCACGAGCGAGGCGTCGAGATGGGCGGGACGTTGACATGGGCGGGACGTTGACATGAGCGAGGCGTTGAAGAGGGTCGTGCTGGTCGACGACCACCAGATGTTCCGGACCGGCGTGAAGGCGGAGCTGGGCGGCGGCGTCGAGATCGTCGGGGAGGCCGGCGACGTCGACGAGGCGGTCACGGTGATCCGCGGGACGCGGCCGGACGTGGTGCTGCTCGACGTCCACCTGCCCGGCGGCGGGGGCATCGAGGTGCTCCGGCGGCTGCACGGCGCGGTCTCGTCCAAGTTCCTCGCGCTGTCGGTGTCGGACGCGGCGGAGGACGTGATCGGCGTCGTCCGGGGCGGCGCCCGCGGCTACGTCACCAAGACGATCTCCGGACCCGAGCTGACGGACGCGATCGGCCGGGTCGCCGACGGCGACGCGGTGTTCTCGCCGCGGCTGGCGGGGTTCGTCCTGGACGCGTTCGCTGCCTCGGACGTCCCGGCCGTCGACCCGGAACTGGACCAGATCACCCAGCGGGAGCGCGACGTGCTGCGGCTGATCGCGCGCGGCTACGCCTACAAGGAGATCGCCAAGGAGCTGTTCATCTCGGTGAAGACGGTGGAGACGCACGTCAGCAGCGTCCTGCGGAAACTCCAGCTGTCGAACCGGCACGAGCTGTCGCGCTGGGCCGCCGCCCGCCGTCTCGTCTAGCGGCCCCCCCGTTATGCCCGGGAGGGGCCCGGAGTAAACGTTTTCACCACAGCCGTGAGCGAATCGTAATATGCGATTGCCGTGCATCATGATCACGATCGCCCCGCGGTGTGGAACAGTCGCTCATCATGACATATCCCCCACCCGGGCCCGCGCAGCCGGGCCCCCAGGCCCCGTATTCGCCCCCGCCCCCGCCGATGCCGGGCGACCACGGCCCCGGCTCCCCGTACGGATCCGGCGCCGAGAAGACCAACGGGCTGGCGATCGCCGCGTTCGTGACCGGCCTCCTCGGCTGCTTCGGCGTCGTCGGCCTCATCCTCGGCGCCGTCTCCCTCAGCCAGATCGCGAAGAAGGGCGGCAAGGGCCGCGGCCTCGCGATCGCCGGGATCGTCCTGTCCTGCCTGTGGATCGTGCTCGGCATCGCGGCCTTCGCCCTGCGCGGCGGCGGCGGCTCCGACGGCGCCGGGGCCGTGCCGAAGGCGACCCAGACCAAGCCCAAGGAGGTCGACGCCAAGAAGATGAAGGTCGGCGACTGCATCAACGACAACTCCGGCGCCGCCACCTCCACGACCGAGGAGTCGGTCGAGGTGGAGAGCGTCAAGATCGTGCCCTGTACGGGGCCGCACGACGGCGAGGTGACCGCGGTCTTCCGGCTGAAGGGGTTCGTCATCCCGCCCGAGTCGCAGCTCCAGCAGCTCGCCTCGAACGGGTGCAAGCTCCGCACGCAGGCGCGGATCAACCGCGACCCGGCCGCGCGCGGCATCGCGAACTCCTACTACTACCCGTCGGCCGACTCGTGGAAGTCCGGTGATCGCACCGTCACCTGCGTCGCCGTGGCCGCCGCCGACGGCAAGAAGCTCTCCCGGCCCCTGCACCGCTGACGCTCCCGGCATCCGCTGGGCGGCCGGCCCGCCGCCCGGTACGGAGCCGCGAGTCCCCGGACCCGCCTACGGCCGCGACGCGCGAAGGCCGTCGACGACCATCTCGGCGACGTGTTCGACGGTGGACACCCCGGTCTCCATCGTCGGGTTGCCGCTGCTGCACACCGCGACGAGGAAGTCGTGGTCGCCCCCGCTGATCCGGCCGATGCTGTTGATCGACCAGCCGTGCCCCTGGAAGCGGAGCGGCACCCAGCCGTTCTTCAGCGCCACCCTCTCTCCCGGCCGCGCCGCCGCGCTGACGCCCCACGCCTGCTCGTCCAGGACGGAGCCCATCAGGTCGAGGACGTACCGGCGGCCGCGCGCCTTCAGCGGACTGCCGTCCGACACCAGGTTCGCCAGCAGCCGCACCTGGTCGGCCGGGCTCGTCAGGGACGAACCCCACGAGGTGGGGAACGGCTTCGTGCGCCTCAGCCCGAACGTCCTGTTCGCACTCGCGACGCCGGGACCGTACCCGGCCTCCGAGTACAGGGCGCTCGCCGCCGCGTTGTCGCTCTCCCTGATCATCGCCCCGGCCAGCGCCCGCTCCGCGCCGGTCAGCCCCCGGCCCTCGCGCTGCCGGCGCAGGAGGAGGCTCGCCAGGATGTCGACCTTCATGATGCTGGCGGTGACGAACCGGCCGTCCTCGTTCTCGCCTAACGACCTGTTCGTCCGCAGGTCCGTCACCATCACCCCCACCCTGCCCGGGCGTTCCCGGAGATAGGCGCGCACGGCCCGGCGCAGCGGCCCGGAGTCGAACGGGCGGACCGCCAGCCGCACGGCGGACACGTCCCGTCCCGCCGCCGCGGACTCCCCGGCCCTCGCGACGACACCGCCTCCGCGGCGCTCCCCGTCCGCCATGAACCGGTAGGCGGCCGAACCCGCCCCGAGGCCCGCCACGAGAGCGAGCACGATGAAATGACGCCGCATCGATTCCCCCGAATGTCATGCGACCGAAGACCAACGTCGAACTCGAAGGGGCAAGCGCAGGCGTCAGCCGCGCATCACCCCGTGGGCATGCGCGTCCCGGCGAAGGGCGTGTGCCTCCTGCCGTGCAAGACCTGGCGGCGGCGCGTGGGCCGGCGGCCGTGCACGACCTACCGGGCACACCTCCGTGGGCGTGCATCCGGCGGTCGCGCGCGGCCCTCGCTCAGAGGGCGCCCGGCAGGCGGGCGGGGCAGCCCGGTTCGCAGCGCTCGGAGTGCCGCGCCACCCGGCGCGCGTAGGCGTCGAGGCGGCGGCGCAGGACGGCGCTCGTGAGCGGTCCGGTGCCCGGGAAGCCGTCCACCTCGCCGCGCCACCGGATCAGCGTGCCCGCGAAGTGCGGCTCCAGCGTGATGTCCGCGCGCAGGCGCCGCTCCGGACGGCCGGCGAGCGCGACGTATCCGTAGTGGCGTGGCGGATCCCAGGCCACGACCTCCTCGCGCCACGACCGGACGTACCGGGTGGCCCCGAGCCCGTTCGGGTGCTCCTGACCGGCGGACTCCCGCCGCACCCTGGTCCAGAAACCGCTCCACTCGTCCCACGCCTCCGGCACGCACAGGTGCTTGAAGATCACCTCAGGCGCGGCGGCGGATGTGGCGGTGGCCTCGATCTCACGCGGCATGACGACCCCCCGAGTTCTGTCACATGAGGTACATGCCCGCTCGGAGGCTGATTACGGCTTGTAAGAGAGTGTATTTGCTGAGTGACCGATACTTGGGCGGCGTGACCGCATCGATGAGCCTTCGCGGGGCGCGTTTCCGGAAGCCGGCCGCGCGGAGCGTCAGGCGGTGTCGATGACCTGGAACGACTCGGCGAGGCGCCCCTCGGGCAGTCCCGCGGCGGCGGCGTTGCTCCCGAGCCAGCCGCGGAGCATCTCCGGCAGGCCGTCCCCCATGTGCCCGGTCTGGCTGGCGTGGGCCCGCAGCGCGCTCACCTTCCGGTCGAACTGGTCGGTGATGTCGACGTAGTGGTTGACCAACGGTCCGCCGGACGTCCACACCTCCCGCGCCGCCCACGCCTCCAGGCCCTCGTCGGCGAGCAGTTGCGGGAACGCGTAGGGGTTGCGGGCGTCGGGGTAGACGGCGTCGAGCGCGGCCGCCCCGACCGCCCGGTGGTCGGGGTGGCTCGGGTAGATCCGCTCGTAGTTGCGCTCGGCGCTCGGCATCAGCACCCGGTCCGGGCGCACCTGCCGGATCACGCGGGCGATGTCGCGGCGCAGGCCGAAGCTCGTCTCGACCCGCCCGTCCGGGTAGCCGAGGAACCGGACGTCGCTCACCCCGGCGCACTTGGCCGCCGCGCGCTGCTCCTCGCGGCGCAGCGCGGCCATCTCCTCGCGGGTGACGGCGTCGTCGAAGCCGCCCGCGTCGCCGTCGGTGACCATGAGGTAGACGACCTCGATGCCGCTGTCCGTCCAGCCCGCCACCGTCCCGGCGGCGCCGAAGTCGACGTCGTCGGGATGCGCCATCACGGCGAGGATCCGCTGCAGCTCGCTGTCGTCCAGAACGTTGGTCACATCTTCAACAATAAGGTCGGCCAACGGTTCCGGCATACCCGGATGTCGCGCTTTCAGTGAACGTTACGGGTGCGCCGGACGGCCGCCCCGCCCGCACCGGTAAGGCCGGGGCGGCGTGCGCCCTGCTCAGAGGGTGAGGAGGGCCGACAGCAGGCGCTCCTGGAACTCCGCCACGTCGCTGCCCACGGCCACCTTCACCGGACGGCGGGTGTCCTCGGCGGGCAGCGATCGGGCGTCCCAGACGGTCGTGCCCCGCGTCAGCTCGCCCCGCAGCTCCACCCGCACCGGGCGCCGGGCGTACTCGCCGAGCTCCGGGTCGACGACCAGCATCGCCGCGAGGGCGTCGTGGATGACCGCGCCCCGGCGCTTCAGGGTGGGCGTGTAGGCGTCCGTGTAGAACTCCAGGATTCTCGCGGCGAACCGGGCGACCGGGGTGTCGTGCGCGGCGAGCCGGTCCAGCCAGTCGTCGTGGACGGCGGTCGGGTGCGTGGCGTCCAGCGGCACCAGGACGATCGGCCAGTCCGCCGCGAACACCAGGTCGGCGGCCTCGGGGTCGTGCCAGATGTTCGCCTCGGCGTGCGTGGTGATGTTGCCGGGGTGGTCGAACGCGCCGCCCATCACCACGACCTCGCGGATCAGCGACGGCAGCTCGCCGTCCAGCAGCAGCGCCGAGCCCAGGTTGGTCAGCGGCCCGGTCGCGAGCAGGGTCAGCTCGCCGGGCATCGCGCGGGCCAGCCGGACGATCTGCGCGGCGGCGGGCTCGGCGGCCGGGCGCCCCGCGGGCTCGGGGAGGCGCGTGTCGCCGAGACCGTCGGCGCCGTGCCAGTCCAGCGCGTAGTGGACCTTCTGCGCCATCGGCCGGGCGGCGCCGACCGCGACCGGCACCGGTCCGTCCGGCCCCCGCCCGCCCGCGGGGAGGCCCGCGGCCTCCAGGACGCGCAGCGTGTTCAGCGCGCCGGTCATCGGGTCGATGTTGCCGTGCACCGTCCCGACCGCCGCCAGTTCCGCCTTCCCCGCACGGACCAGCGAGGCCAGGTAGAGCAGGGTGATCGCGTCGTCGATGCCGGTGTCGCAGTCGTAGAGGATCTTCGGTGCCTTCGTCACGGGGGCAACCTACGCGGTGCGGGCGACCCGCGGAAACCACATGATCGGCGATTGGGCCTGGGACGGGGCCCCGCGCCGGGGTAGAGCTGAGACATGCGCAAACTCATCAACGCCCCGGCGGACGTGGTGTCGGACGCACTGCGCGGGCTGGCCGCCGCGCACCCGTCGCTGAACGTCGACCCGCGGAACGGGACCGTCATCCGGGGGGACGCCCCGCGCACCGGGAAGGTCGCCCTGGTCTCGGGCGGCGGATCCGGTCACGAGCCGCTCCACGCCGGATTCGTCGGACACGGGATGCTGGACGCGGCCTGCTGCGGGGAGGTGTTCACCTCCCCCGTCCCCGACCAGATCATCGCCGCGACGATGGCGGTGGACGGCGGCGCCGGCGTGCTCCACCTGGTGAAGAACTACACCGGCGACGTCATGAACTTCCAGATGGCCGCCGAACTCGCCGAGGACGAGGACATCGAGGTCGTGTCCGTCATCGTCGACGACGACGTCGCGGTGGAGGACAGCACGTTCACCGCCGGGCGGCGCGGCACCGGCGCCACGCTGTTCGCGGAGAAGATCGCCGGGGCGCTCGCCGAGGAGGGCGCGGCCCTCGCGGACGTGGCGGCGGCGGCCCGGGAGGTGAACGAGCGCAGCAGGTCGTTCGGCGTGGCGCTGTCGTCCTGCACGGTCCCGGCCGCGGGCGCGCCGACGTTCGAGCTGGGCGAGGACGAGATGGAGCTCGGCATCGGCATCCACGGCGAGCCCGGCCGCGAACGCGTCGGCGTCGGCACCGCCGCGCAGATCGTGGACGCCGCGCTCGGCGCGATCGACGCGGACATGCCGCTGTCGGGTTCCGAGGTGCTCGTGCTGGTCAACGGGATGGGCGGCACGCCGCTGATCGAGCAGTACGTCGCCTACGCGGCCGCGGCGCAGTGGCTGGAGGGGCACGGCGCGACCGTCGTCCGCAGCCTGGTCGGGCCGTACGTGACCAGCCTGGAGATGGCGGGCTGCATGATCAGCGTGTGCCGGGTGACGCCCGAGCTGACCCGCCTGTGGGACGCGCCCGTCGAGACCCCGGGGCTGCGGTGGGGCCGGTGACCGGGGGCTCGATGGACGCGGGGGACTTCGCCGGCTGGATCAGGCGGACGGCCGAGCGGGTGTCCGCCGCCGCCGAGCGGCTGACCCGGCTGGACGCGGCGATCGGCGACGGCGACCACGGACTCAACCTCGACCGCGGCTTCCGCGCCGCCGTGGAGGCGCTGCCCGGGGACGCCCCGCCGGGCAAGGTGCTGATCGCGGCCGGGCGGGCCGTCGTGTCGAAGACCGGCGGCGCGTCCGGCCCCCTCTACGGGACGGCGCTGCGACGGGCGGGCAAGGCGTTCGGCGACGCCGCCGACGTGGACGCCGCCGCGCTCGGCGCCGCGCTCCGGGCCGCCCTTGAGGGCGTCCAGGACCTCGGTAAGGCCGTGGAGGGCGACAAGACGATGGTCGACGCGCTGGCCCCGGCCGTCGCGGCGTACGAGGCGGCCCTGGCCGACGGCACCGGCCTCGCCGGATGCGCGCGGGCCGCCGCCGAGGCCGCCGCGAAGGGCGCCGACGGCACCGTCCCGATGCGGGCGCGCAAGGGCAGGGCGAGCTACCTGGGCGAACGCAGCGAAGGGCACATGGACCCCGGCGCCTCGTCAACGGCCCTGGTACTCGAAGCCCTGGCCGATGTCGCGGAATCCGCCGGGGAGGGCTGACATGGTCGGGATCGTCATCATCTCCCACAGCCGGACGCTCGCCGAAGGCGTCGCCGAGGTCGCCCGCGCCATGGGCGTCGGCAAGGCCGTCGTCGAACCCGCCGGCGGCGACTCCGAGGGGCGCCTCGGGACGAGCATCGACCTCGTCGAGCAGGCCGTCGCCGCGGCCGGCGGCGGCGACGGCGTCGTGCTGCTCGCCGACCTCGGCAGCTCGGTGCTGACCGCCAAGATGCTCATCGAGGACGCCGAAGGCGACGACGTGCTGCTCGCGGACGCCCCGCTGGTCGAGGGCGCGGTCGCCGCCGCGTCCATGGCCGCGACCGGCGCCGACCTCGCCGCCGTCCACGCCGCGGCCGAATCCGCCCGCGACCACCGCAAGACGAGCTGACCCCCGCGCCCGGGTTCAGGGGGTGGCGTCGGGGCCTTCGAGGAGGACGCCGAGGACGGAGGCGACCCCCGCGGTCGGGTCGCCCCGGACCTCGTAGACGCGCGCCTCCCCGGCCGCCCCGAACTCCTCCGCCCCGTCCCCGGACACCGTGATCCGGTACGCGGGCAGGTCCGCGCCGATCTCGCCCGGCTCGCCGCGGGCGTGCGCCGCGGCCAGCGCGTCCACCGCCTCGCGGACGCGGCCGGCCTGGCCGGCGGGGAGGGCCGCGGTGTCGTACTGCGCGACGACCGTGCTGTGGCCGCTGAAACCGCCGGTGCTCTCGATCGTCACGCGCATGCCGCGCACCTCCCCGTCGACTCGCCTGCCCTTGCTCGCTACCCGCTCACCGCGGGCCGCCACCTCCGGAACGGGATGTCTAACCGAACGTGCTGCGCAGCTCGTCCAGCTGGCCGCGGAGGATGTCGTCGTCGTCCAGCGAGCCGCCCTGGGCGAGCTTCTCCGCGGGGACGAGCTGGTACTCGGGCATCTGCATCGTCCCGCAGCAGCGCGACCTGTCCTGGGCGGCCAGCAGGCTCGCCGAGTTCTCGTCGTGCGCCTCCACCTCGGTGACGTCCTGGCCGTCCCCGGTGTAGGCGGCCTCGGTCATCGCCATCCGCCCGCTCATCAGATCGCGCAGCGGCGTCGCCGCCGTCGTGACCTCGCGGACGGCGAACCGGTTGCGGATGGACGTCCGGTAGACGGCCGGGTCGCCGCGGTTCGCCGAGGCCTGCAGCATCTTGTTCGCCACGTCCACGTACCGGGCGCCGGTCGCGGGGGACGCGACGATCGCGTCGAACACGAGCTTGCACAGCGCGGACGCCGTCTCGATCAGCACGATCGTCGCGTCCTTCGTGCGCTGCTGCCGGCTCAGCTCGAAGGTGTAGAGGTCGGCGAGGATGTCGTAGATCGCGCCGGTGAACACCTGCGAGATCGCGTGCACCTCGTTGCCGACCTCGCTGAGCTTGAGGTCGTTGTCGGCGTTGCGGAGCCCGGACGGCATGCCGAGCGCCTTGCCGAACTGCTCGGCCAGCTCCGCCAGGAACGACCTGTCGTGCAGGTTCGCCTTGGTGAGCGCGACGAGCGCCTCCGCCTGGTCCGGCTGCGCCAGCGCCAGGAAGATCGCCGTGATGTCGCCGAACGACTCGTGCAGGCCGCCGGTCTGCGGCGGGGCGTCCGCCGACAGCCAGCCGGGCTTGAGGCCGTCCAGGATCGCGTGGCCCGTCTCGTGCGCGACGATGTCGAGCGACTGGCACGTGAACAGCACGTTCGACGGGGGCTGCCCCTTCGGCGTGAAGAACAGGAACTTCAACGCCTTGGCGGTCCGCGTGTAGAACGCGTTGGCGCCCTCGGCGGCGTGCGGGAACACGGTGATGCGCTCGGTGTCGCCCCCCACGTTCCACGCGAACGGGATCGGGACCCCGCCGTTGTGCCGCTCGTACATGGCCATCGTCTCCCGGACGACGGCGAACGTGTGCGCGCAGTCGAACTGCGGGGTTCCCGGGGTGAACACGAAGTCGCCGTTGATGTTGCGCGCGACCGGGGTGACGCCCTGCAGATCGGTCTGGACGCGCACGTCCATGGGGCCGTTCAGCACCACGGTCGGGATATAGGTCAGGCGCGCGCCGAGGTCGGCGACCGACGGATCCTGCTTGTAGATCAGGAACCTGTGGCCGGGCTGCACCGGCACCGGTACCGGCACCGGCCGCGGGACGGCCCGCGGAAGCGGCGCCGCCTGGGAAGCACGTCCCGGCCACTGCGCGGGTACCACGATCTCGGCGTCGAGCTGGGTCTGGAGTTCCTGCTGGTGGGTCATCCAAGCCACCTCCCCTATGACAGTGCGTGAGCCCCTGTTGACGCTGCGCCGCTGTGCGCGGACATGCGGGGATGCAGTACGGGGCCCTGCATTCCGAGTTGGGCCGGGCCGGGGGCCCGACCGGTGTCCGCTCCATCTCCAACGTCGGCCGGAACGTGAGATCGAGTCAACCCACCGTGTTCAAAAGGCGCGCCATCTGTCCACATGCAGCCGGGGCGGGACACCCCGGCTCGGCGGAGCAGCCGAAAACGTCCGCGCGGCGCCGTAGACTCGCACGTGATGTCGAAGACCGAAGCTCACCCCTTGCTTGACGGCCTCAACCCGCAGCAGCGCGCCGCCGTCGTGCACTCCGGCAGCCCCCTGCTGATCGTCGCCGGCGCAGGCTCGGGCAAGACCCGGGTGCTCACCCACCGCATCGCCCACCTGCTCGGCGAGCGGGAGGTGCACCCCGGCCAGATCCTCGCGATCACCTTCACCAACAAGGCGGCCGCCGAGATGAAGGAGCGGGTGGACGCCCTCGTCGGGCCGCGCTCGCGGGCGATGTGGGTGATGACGTTCCACTCCGCGTGCGTCCGGATCCTGCGCCGCGAGGCCAGGCGCCTCGGCTTCCCCACGAGCTTCTCGATCTACGACCAGGCCGACGCGAACCGGCTGATGGCGCTCGTCTGCCGCGAGCTCGACCTCGACCCCAAGCGCTACCCGCCGAAGTCGTTCAGCGCCCAGGTCTCCAACCTGAAGAACGAGCTGATCGACTACGAGACGTTCAAGGCGCGGGCGTCCACGCACATGGAGCAGACGCTCGCCGAGGCGTACGAGATGTACCAGGCGCGGCTCCAGCAGGCCGGCGCCATGGACTTCGACGACCTGATCATGATGACGGTCAACCTGCTGCAGGTGTTCCCGGAGGCCGCCGAGCACTACCGGCGCCGCTTCCGGCACGTCCTGGTCGACGAGTACCAGGACACCAACCACGCGCAGTACGAACTCGTCCGCGAGCTGACCGCGCCCGTGGAGGGCGTCGGGGCCGCCGAACTCTGCGTGGTCGGCGACGCCGACCAGTCGATCTACGCGTTCCGCGGCGCGACCATCCGCAACATCCTCGAGTTCGAGCGCGACTACACCGACGCGACCACGATCATGCTGGAGCAGAACTACCGCTCCACGCAGACGATCCTGTCCGCCGCCAACGCCGTCATCGAGCGCAACGCCGACCGCAAGCCCAAGAAGCTCTGGTCCGACCAGGGCGAGGGCCACAAGATCATTGGCTATGTGGCCGACAACGAGCACGACGAGGCCGCGTTCGTCGCCCGCGAGGTCGACCGGCTCACCGACGACGGCGAGGCCCGTCCCGGCGACGTCGCCATCTTCTACCGCACCAACGCGCAGTCCCGTGTCTTCGAAGAGGTCTTCATCCGGGTCGGGCTGCCGTACAAGGTCGTCGGCGGCGTCCGCTTCTACGAGCGCAAGGAGATCCGCGACGCGCTCGCCTACCTGCGCTGCCTCGCCAACCCCGAGGACACCGTCTCCCTGCGCCGCATCCTGAACGTCCCCAAGCGCGGCATCGGCGACCGGGCCGAGGCCTGCGTCGAGGCGTACGCGTCCCGCGAGCGCATCTCGTTCTGGCAGGCCCTCCGCACGCCCGAGGACGTCCCCGGCATGGCGACCCGCTCGCTCAACGCCGTCCGCGACTTCGTCGCCCTGCTCGACGAGCTGCGCGCCGCCGCCGAGACGCTCGCCCCCGCCGACCTCATCGCCGAGGTGCTGAAGGCCAGCGGCTACATCGCCGAGCTCCAGGCGTCCAAGGACCCCCAGGACGAGACCCGCGTCGAGAACCTCCAGGAGCTCGAAGCCGTCGCCCGCGAGTTCGAGGAGCGCCTCGACGGCGAGTCCGCCGCGGGCCGCCTGCCCGAGTTCCTGGAGCAGGTCGCCCTGGTCGCCGACGCCGACTCCATCCCCGGGGGAGCGAAGGGCGGGCCCGTCCCGCCGGGAGAGCAGCCCGAGGAGAGCGAGCACGGCGTCGTCACCCTGATGACGCTGCACACCGCGAAGGGCCTCGAATTCCCGGTCGTCTTCCTCACCGGCATGGAGGACGGCGTCTTCCCGCACCTGCGCGCCATGAGCAACCCCAAGGAGCTGGAAGAGGAGCGCCGCCTCGCCTACGTCGGCATCACGCGCGCCCGGCAGCGCCTCTACGTCTCCCGGGCCACGATGCGCAGCTCGTGGGGCGCCCCCCAGGTCAACCCGCCGTCCCGCTTCCTCGGCGAGGTCCCGGGAACCCTCGTCGAATGGGAGCGCGAGGCGTCCTCCACGTCCGGTTCCGCCATGTCGCGGATGGCGCAGCGCCCGGGCACCCGCTCACCGGGCAACCGTCCCGTCCCGTCCCTCTCCCCGGGCGACAAGGTCACCCACGACGCGTTCGGGCTGGGCACCGTCGTCTCCGTCTACGACAGGGGCGAGAAGGCCAGCGTGGACTTCGGCGGCGACTACGGCGTCCGCACCCTGGTCCTCCGCTTCGCCACCATCGAGAAGCTCTGACCCCGCACCGCCGGCCCGCCGCCCGGCCGGTCATCCGAGCCGTGCGGACATCACGGGCGGGCGCCGGTGGCGCGGGTGCGGCGGGCGGCGAGGGCCCGCGCGTGGCGGCCGGTTCCGATGAGTTTCGGCGGTGGCGCCGGTCGAACCTGGTGAGCATCATGGTCGTCACGCCGTTCAAGGAGTCCTGACATGCGGAAGATCACTGCAGGATTGTTCATCTCGCTCGACGGGGTCGTCGAAGACCCGCAGGACTGGCACTTCCCGTACTTCAACGAGGAGATGGGCCAGGCCGTCGACGCCCAGATGGGGTCGGCCGACACCCTCCTGCTCGGCCGCAGGACCTACGACAGCTTCGCGGGGGCGTGGCCGGACCGGGAGAAGGCCGGCGGCGAGGACGCCGACTTCGCCAGGAAGCTCGGAGACGCCCGCAAGATCGTGGTGTCCGGCCAGGACCTCGACTTCACCTGGCGCAACTCCGAGCTGCTCCAGGGCGATCTCGTCGAAGCCGTGACCGCGCTGAAGAAGGAGCCGTCCACCTCGGACATCGCGATGAGCGGTTCGGTCTCGGTCGTCCGCCGGCTCCTGGAGGCGGGCCTCCTCGACGAGCTGCACCTGCTGGTCCACCCGATCGCCGTGCGCAAGGGGATGCGGCTGTTCGAGGAGGCCGACGCGCCGCTGCCGCTGAAGCTCCTCTCGTCCACGACCTTCGCGACCGGTGTGGTCCATCTCGTCTACGGCCTGGACGACAAGGCCCCGACCGGCGACTACGAGACGGCCAAGGCGAGCCTCCCCCAGTCCGACGACGCCTAGATCGTGTAGGGGGGACGGGCGGATGGCCGGTGATCCCGCCTGCGGTGGACCACCGCAGGCGGGACGGCGTCAGGTCGTGACGGGGTTCAGGATCACTACCGGGATGTCGCGGTCCGTGGTGGCCTGATAGCTGTCGTAGAGGGGGAAGAGCGAGGCCATCCGAGCCCAGAGCGCCGGTTTCTCCTGCGGGGTGGCGGTGCGTGCCCGCGCGGTGAAGGTGTCGGCTCCGAGCTGCACGGTCACGTGCGGGTCCGCGCTGAGGTTGAGATACCAGGCGGGAGACCGGACGGCTCCGGCGTTCGAGGCCACCAGCAGGTAGCGGTCCGCGTCCCGGCCGTAGATCAGCGCGGTGCGGCGCAGCCTCCCGGACCGCCGGCCTCGCGTCGTGAGCAGCAGCGTCGGCCACTCCTGGTACAGGTGGCCCTGGGCGCCGTCGGATCCGAGGTAGGCGCGGATGTGGTCGGCGACCCAGGGGGTCGGACTGTCGTGGACCTCCTCGCCGGACGACGTCATCTCCCGCTCCCGGTCCCGGCGCGGCGGGACGTGGCCGTCCGCCGGAAGACGGGGATGAGAACGGCTCCGACGGCCACGTGGGTGAGGGCCAGGACGGCCTTGCTCCCGCCGGAGGACTGCACGCCGATGATGGGCAGAAAGGAAAGCGCGAGCAGGATCAGGGCGGCGGCCGTCCAGATCCGGGCCGCCAGCGGCGTCACCCGCTCCAGCGCGGCGAGCAGCGCCCAGCCGAGCAGCGACGGGACCAGCGCGAAGGCGCCGATGGCGGACGCCCCCAGATCCCGCGGCTCCTGTCCCTCCTGCCGGACGACCAGATCATGGCCCAGCAGAGGCTCCCCGACCGCCCAGACCGCCAGCGCGGCCGCGACCGCACCGGCCACGGCGAGCGCCCGCGCGCCTCGTGGACTTCCGAGGCGGGCGCGCCCGCTCCTGCTCACGTGCGTCATCGCAACATCTCCTTCAGCTGCTTGATAGTTCATTTCCTGAAGTTTCTTCCTCGCCGGGGAGCGTAGCATTTGCTTCAGGAGCTAAACAATCAAGTGGCTGAAGTGACGGCTATGCTGGCCGTATGAGCCTCGACGCCAGGACCGACACCGACGCAGGTGGCGACGCCGTGACCGGTGTCGGGGCCGGTGCCGACGCGGATGCGGATGCGGTCGTGGTCGAGTTGAGCGCTCTGGTCTTCGAGGTCACCGGGCGGCTGCGGGCCCAGTTCAACGCCGCCGCGGCGGAACTCGGCCTTCCCCCGGCCCAGGCGCTCGTCCTGACCAACCTGTCCGGCCCCGCCCCGATGCGTCAGCTCGCCGACTGGCTGTCATGCGAGCCCTCGAACGTCACCGGCATCGTCGACGGCCTGGAACGCCGCGGCCTGGTGATCCGCCGGCCCACCCCGGGCGACCGCCGCGTCAAGCACGTGGTGCTCACCGAAGCCGGCGAGCACAAGCGACGGGAGTTGCGCTCCAGCGTCCACGCGCTGGCCCGGACCATCTTCGAACTACCCGGCCCCGACCAGAAGCACCTTCGTGACCTGCTGGCACGCGTCTTGACCGGCCACTCGGCGAGCGCGGACGCGGAATCCGGCTGAGACGCAGGAGCGGCTTCACCTCGAAGGCGGGACGCGCTCCCGGGGCTGGGCGCGGAAGGTGCGGCGGTAGGCGCCCGGAGTCGTCCCCAGGGTGTTGAGGAAGCGTCTGCGGAGGTTGGTGGTCGAGGAGAGTCCGGTGCGCCTGGCGATGGCGTCCAGGGGGAGGTCGGAGGACTCCAGGAGATCCTGGGCCGCGGCGACGCGCCGGGTGAGCAGCCACTGCCCCGGGCTGGTGCCGAGCTGCTCGGCGAACCGGCGGGCGAGGGTGCGCGTGGAGACGCCCGCGTGCGCGGCCATGCCCTCGACGGTCACCGGATCGCCGAGCCTCCCGGCGATCCAGTCCAGCAGGGGCGCCAGCGTGCCGTCGATCTGCGCCGGGTGCGGCGGGGCCGAGTACTGCAACTGGCCGCCCTCGCGGTGGGGCGGCATGACCATGGTCCGTGCGACGTGGGCGGCGTACCGGGCGCCCTGGTCGGCGCGGATCAGATGCATGCACAGGTCGATGCCGGCTCCGGCTCCGGCGCTGGTGGCGACGTCTCCGTGGTCCACGTACAGCACGTCCGGATCGACCTGGACGTGCGGGAAGCGAGCGGCGAACTCCTTCGCCAGGCCCCAGTGGGTCGTCGCCTTCCGCCCGTCCAGGAGACCGGCGTGCGCGAGGGCGAAGGCGCCGGAGCAGATGCTGACCACCCGGGCGCCGCGGGAGTGCGCGCGGCGCAGGGCCCGGACGACCGCGGGGGAGGGCGGCTCCCCGGCGGGGAGCCAACCCGGGACGACCACGGTGTCGGCGGCGTCGAGCGCGTCCAGCCCGTCGGCCACGTGCATGTCGTACCCGGCCGGCGTCGCGACGGGGCCGGGATGCTCCGTGCACACGCCGAAGGTGTAGCGGTCCGGAAGCCCGGCGCGCTCGACGCCGAACATCTGGGCCGCGCAGCCGAGCTCGAAGGTCGACTGCGGCGGGCGCACGAGCGCCGCGACGCGATGCATGGCATGAAAGTACCGCAACATGTCTTTTCTGACACTCGGCCGGGCGGGACGCCGGTCGCCAGGCTGGACTCATGACGACGGAACAGAGCACGCCCGGCTATGTGTGGTCCACCGTTCGGGACGCCCCGGTCCGCGAACTCTTCCCGGGCATCCGCCTGCGGCCGCTGTGGAAGGGGGACGGCGGCGCGAAGGCCTTCGTTCTGCAGATGGACCCGGACACCTGCTGGGAAGGAGTCGACGTCCACGACCCGGGCCCGGAGGAGGTCTTCGTGGTCTCCGGAACCTTCAACGACGGTGACCGGGACTACCCGGCCGGCTCGTTCATCCACGCCCCCGCGGGCTCTTCCCACGTGCCGCAGACGTCCACCGGCTGCACCCTGTTCCTCTTCTACCCGGAGGGCTGACGTCGCCCCGGACGGGCCGGGCCCCTGGCCGGGCGCTCCGGAGGCCAGGGGCTGCGGACGACCGGGCGAGACTCCTCGGTCACGACGATGGAGAGCCCGGGGTCAGGGGCGGACGGCGCTCACCAGCCATACGGAGCCGCGGATGTGGATGCCCTCGGGAGTCTCGAAGTCCGCGAGCGCCGCTCGGAGTTCCTGGCGGACGCGCGCGGCGGTGGGCTGGTCCACGTCTTGGAGGTTGTAGCGGACCGGGCCCTGGCTGAGGATGAAGTCCGCGGCGTCGGCGGTGTCGCGGCCGTAGTCCATCGGCGCCTGGACCGGACTCGTGTTCACGTCCGTCCAGCCCGCCTGGTGCAGTACCTGGCGGATGCGGTCGGGGTCGGACAGCGAGCCCATGCCGCGCGCCGCGGGCGACGGGCGGCGCATCAGCGGCGCGAGAGCGGCGGTGGCCTTCGCGTACCGGCTGTCGGGGCCGCCGGCCTGCGGGACGATGAACACCATCCGGCCGCCGGGCCGCAGAGCGCGGCCGATGTTGGCGAACGCGGCGGCGGGGTCGGAGAAGAACATGACGCCGCCGCGGCTGACGACGACGTCGAAGCCCCCCTCCTCGAACGGGTGGGCCTCCGCGTCGGCCTGGTCGAAGCGCGCGTTGGCGATGCCCTGCTCGGCGGCGTCGGCGCGGGCGCGGACCACCATGGGTTCGGAGATGTCGACGCCGACCGCCCGCGCCGCCCGGCGCGCGGCCAGCAGGGTGAGCTGCCCGGTGCCGCATCCGATGTCCAGGACGGTCTCGTCGCCGCCGATCGCGGCGAGATCCAGGAGCGGCTGGTTGAAACCGCCCATCATCGCGTCGTAGCGCGGGGCGTTGTCGGCCCAGGCCGCCCCCTCCCACCCGTTCCACGCTTCGGCCTGCTGGACGTTGACGACTGCGTGCATCGCATCTCCTTCGCTGAGGGCGCGGCCACGGGCCGGTCCGCGAGCGCCAAGTTTTTAGAGGTGAACTCTAGTGACGAACTCTAGAGATATACTCCCGCCATGGACACCGTCAAGCGCCCGGACAGGCGGGCCGAGCGCTCGCGGCGCACCCGGGCGAAGGTCATCGAGGCGGCGCGGGAGCTGTTCGTCGCGCAGGGCTACGGGGCGACGAGCCTTCAGGAGGTCGCCGACCGGGCGGGGGTGGCCGTCCAGACGGTGTACTTCGTCTTCGGCAACAAGCGCACGCTGTTCAAGGACGTCGTGGACACGTCCATCGCCGGGGACGCCGAGCCGGTCGCCACCCTGGACCGGGAGTGGTTCCGCGACGCGTGCGCCGCGCCCACCGCGGCCGGCCAGCTGCGCGCGCACGTGCGCGGCACGAGCGAGATCCTCGGCCGGGTCGCCCCGATCATGCCGATGATCGAGGCCGCCGGCTCCACCGATCCGCAGATCGCCGCGCAGTGGCCCGACGGCCCCGACGCGCGCCACACGGTGCAGCACGCCGCGGCCGAAGCGCTGGTCGCCAAGCCCGACGCGCGCCCCGGCGTCTCCGCCGCCATGGCCGCGGACCTGCTGTTCGGCCTGCTCAGCCCGCAGCTGTACCTGCTCTTCGTCCAGGACCGCGGCTGGACGCCGGGCGACTGGGAGGAGTGGGTCCACTCCACCCTGTCCGCCCAGTTGTGCACCGGTCCCGAGCCGGGCCCCGGTCGGGAGAGTCCGCTGCCGGGCGAATGTCGATCATCCGCGCGGGCTCAGGGGAGGGAGCGCTCGACGTAGGGCCGCAGGACCCGCCGGAGCTTCTCGGCGTCAGGTTCCTGGTAGACGACCTCACCGGAGCCCGCCGTGTAGGTCATCGGGCACGATGCGGAGCCCGGCACCTGGATCCGGCCGACGGGCTTGGAGGTCGTGGCCTCGTACAGCTGGTAGATGTAGGCGGCCTGCAGAAGCGAGACCTTCGTCGTGTGCTTGGGGGTGACCTGAGCGTTCCAGGTGTAGGAGTACTGGCAGGTGTCCGTCTTCTTCGCCGGGCCCGAGCCGTCATAGGCGCAGGCGACCAGCTGCGGACCGGGCGGAGTGCCGTCCCGGCCCGGTTTCCACTGCTCAGGGATGTCGACCTCCCCTGGCCTGGAATAGCGGAGGTTGAACTCGACCGGGTGCGGGCCGTCGCCGCGATAGGGCCTGCCACTCTCCTTGTAGTCGGTGTCGGATCGCGCCGCACCACCGGCTCGCGCCGGGCAGAAATCGGACTGGGGTGCCGGGGGATCAGGCGAGTCGTCCAGCATCGCCGAAAGCTGAACGCCTCCCAGGACCGCCGCGATGCCGATTCCCAGAACGATGAACGCCCAACGGTCCGAACTGCGCATGGTGCCATTCTGTTGTGGTCAGCGATTTTCCGGAAGGGAATGGCCGTCGGTCGGGAGCATGCTCCGGCGGGCGTCTTCGACGGCGTGGGACGCGGGGGTGCTCAGCAGGAGCCGCCAGGTGACGAAGAGGTTCAGGAGACCTGCGACCTGGGATCCGTTCAGGGCCGCTGTATGCACGACGTCCAGCTCGTTGGCGACGGTGAGTTCGGCGAAGTCCTGGCGCTGCCCCGATGAGATGTGGGACGGCGTGCCGGTGAAGCGGTCGGCGAAGACTCCGTCGGGGGGCCGCGCACCCCAGACGTCCAGCAGAGCGTGCACGCGGTGGAGGTGCTCAAGCAGAGTGCCGCCGGGGTGCTGAATCACGCCGGCGCGCTTGGCGCGCAGCAGTTCGGCGGCATCGGTCTCGCGGTCCACGCGGTCGTCCTGTTCTGCCGTCACGGACGCTCCCTCGTCGCCGGCCTCCCGACAGGCTGCGCGCTGAGATCGACCCTCGTCAATCCATGGGTTCGGTTCGTTCGACCCAAGGCTGGGCTTGGAAGCGACTGGTGGTCCCAGATCTGTGCGGTTCGGGCTTTTTGCCGCTGGAAGACCAGGTAAAGACACTTCGACTGGTCATTGGTCGTTTCGGGCGGTAGTCGGGGTATCGGTGCGGCTGGTTGCTGGACGGCCGTTCCGTCGCCGGGGGCGCGGTCGCCCCGACCATCGTGTCCACAGGAGCGCTACGGGGGTTCGAGCATGGGATTCGTCACCACTCGCGACGGCAACGAGATCTTCTACAAGGACTGGGGCGGCGGGCACACCGTGGTCTTCATCCACGGCTGGCCGCTCAACGCCGACGCGTGGGAGGACCAGATGAAGATGGTGGCCGACAACGGCTACCGCGGCATCGCCCACGACCGCCGGGGGCACGGGCGCTCCAGCCAGCCGTTCGACGGCTACGACTTCGACACCTTCGCCGACGACCTCAACGACCTGATCAACCAGCTCGACCTGCGGGACGTCACGCTGGTCGCGCACTCGATGGGCGGCGGCGAGCTGGCCCGCTACATCGGGCGCCACGGCACCGGGCGGGTCCGCAAGGCCGTCCTGCTGTCGGCGATCACGCCGCTGATGCTCCAGACCGACGACAACCCCGAGGGCGTTCCCGCGCAGGCGTTCGAGGACATCAAGAAGGGCATCCTGCGCGAACGCTCGCAGTACTGGAAGGACGCCTCCGAGGCGTTCTTCTCCGCGAACCGTCCGGGCAACAAGGTCACCCAGGGCAACCGCGACGCGTTCTGGTTCATGGGCATGCACGAGAGCATCCAGGCCGGCGTGAAGTGCGTGGACGCCTTCGCCCGCACCGACTTCCACGCGGACCTACGCAAGTTCGACATCCCGACGCTGATCGTGCACGGCGACGACGACCAGATCGTGCCGATCGACGCGACGGCCCGCAAGGCCGCCAAGATCATTCCGAATTCCGTCCTGAAGGTGTACGAGGGGTCCTCGCACGGCATCGCGCTCGTGCCGGGCGACAAGGAGAGGTTCAACGCCGACCTCCTGGACTTCCTGAAGAACTGACCCTTCCGGCGGCCCGCTCAGGCGGGGTGGTGGGTGCCCGGGGTGTGGCCGAAGGCCCGGCGGAAGACGTCGATGAAGGTGCTGGCGGACGACCAGCCGCACCGGTGGGCCACCGCGGTCACCGGCGCGTTCCCGGCCAGCAGGATCAGTGCGTGGTAGAGGCGCAGCTGGGTCCGCCACTGCGGGAACGTCATCCCGAGGTCGCTCCGGAAGAGCCGGGACAGGGTGCGGTCGCTCGCGCCGACGTCCCTGCCCAGTTCGGCGAGGGTCCGGTCGTCGGCGGGGTCCGCGTGGAGGACGAGGACCGCCGGCTCGTCCAGCCCGAGCGGGTTGTCGGTCGCGGGCAGGCCGACCAGGTGCAGTTCGAGCTCGCCGTGGGCCTGGTGGGCGTGGACCGCCCCGGCCGGGATCCAGATCGCGCGGTCGGCGGGCGCCACCCAGGTGCCCGTGCCGGTGGTGACGGCCACCACGCCCCGTCCGGCGTAGGCGATCTGGTGGTCGTCATGGCGGTGGTCGTCGATGGCGGCGCCCGGCGCCAGTGAGCGCGCCCGGGTCGGCGCGATCGGTTGATGGCGGGTTTCCTGCATCGTTTGGCAGATTATCGGAAGTCCGACATCGTGCCCCGGCGCGAGCATGGGGGCGTGTCGACGAGTTCACGAGATGCACGGCCGGTTCTCCTGCTGTCCGCCGGGCACGCGTGTGTGGACGTCTACCAGGGGTCCGTGACGGCGCCGTCCTCGGCGCCGTCGCCGACGGTCGCTGCGCGTCGCCCTCGCCCCGCTGATCGCGCTGCCCGCGCTGGCCTGGCTGCTGTTCCGGACGCTGCCCGAGCCCGCCGTCCCGGCGCCCGCCGCGCCGCGGGCGGTGCGGGAGGGCGCCCGGTGACCGGGCGCGGTGATCGGGCGCGGTGATCGGGCGCGGTGATCAGGCCGTGCGGCGGCGCAGGAGGTTCGCCGGCAGGGTGTGCAGGACGACCTGGTCGTCCTGGTTGAGGAGTTCGGCGCGGGTGCTGACGATGCCGCGGTCCGGCTTGGAGCGGGACGGGCGGGCCTCCAGGACGGCGACGCGCAGGCGCAGGGTGTCGCCGGGACGGACGGGGGCGGGCCAGCGCAGCTCGTCCACGCCGGGGGAGGCGAGGCTGGCGACCCGGGACAGGAAGTGGTCGGCGAACAGCCGCATCATGATCGAGCCGGTGTGCCAGCCGCTGGCGATGAGGCCCGTGAACGGGCCGGACGCGGCGAAGTCCGGGTCGACGTGGATGGGCTGCGGGTCGAAGCGGCGGGCGAACTCGATGATCTCCGCCTCGTCCACGGTGACGTGGCCGTACTCGTAGGCCGTGCCGGCGGTGTAGTCCTCGAAGTAGCGGTCGTCGAGGGGGGCGGCGAAGTCCTCACCGAGGGCGCGGGTCCTGGTCGTCATGGGACCAGGATGGCTCAGCGGCTTCCGGCCCGTCGCGGCGGTTCCGGCCGCGGGGCGTGGCTCTGCCACCGCTCGCGGAGTTCGGCGTGCAGCCGGTAGAGGCCGTAGGGGGTGTCGCCGGACGGCTCCCGGAAGCGGGTGCCCTGGTCCACGGGCATCGACGCGAACCTGACGGGGAAGAAGGCGGCCTGGCGCTCGCGGTCCTCGGACCGCACCTGGAGCAGCCAGAAGCCTTGGTGGGCGTCCGCGCTGATCTCGATGATCTCCGTCCACGCGAACCGGCGGCGGCCGTACCCGGAGACGAGGGTGAGGCCCTCCGCGTCCAGGATCATGCGTGTCCGCAACTGGGGGACGACCCCGAGCGCGAGGGCGAAGCACGCGGCGCCGGCGGCGAGCGCCGGGGCGCCCGCGCCGTCGAGGGCCTTCTGGGTCGCCACGACGTCGCAGAGGGCGGCGACGGCGACGCCGGCGAGGATCATGCCGAGGTGGCGGGGGCAGCGCAGCGTGCGCGGCTTGGTCATCGGGGCATTATCGGCCCTCTCCGGGCGCCGCGGGGACGGCGGGGCCCGCGGTCAGGGCGGTCAGGAAGGCGTCCAGCATCGCGGTCTGGCGCGCCGGCGGATAGGCGTCCGGATCGAACAGGGCGTGCACGACCAGGCCGTGCGCGAACGCGGCGGCGTTCGCGACGACCTCGTCCGCGCCGGGCTCGGCGGGCAGTTCGCCGCGTTCGACGGCCGCGGCGGCGTGGGGGCGCAGCCGGGCGCGCCAGTTCCGGTAGCGGTCCCGCTGGCGCTCGCCGAGCCCGGGATCGGCGAGCGCGACGTCCCACGAGCTCACCCAGATGCGGTTCATGTCCGCCGCGGCGGGGGTCAGCGGGAGGACGTCCAGGAGGGCGGCGCGCAGGGACGCCAGGCCGGGCGGGGCCTCGCTGAGGGCGCGGTTCGCGGTGCGCTCGTCGGCGAGGTCCAGCGCGTGCGCGACGAGGGCCGTCTTGGTCGGGAAGTAGTGCGTGAGCAGTCCGGTGGACGCGTCCATCTCCGCCGCGACCGCGCGCAGGGTCAGGCCGCCGAAGCCGCGGGCGGCCAGCACGCGCCAGACGGCCTCGGACACGTCCCGGCGGCGGGCCTCGTGGTCACCTCGGGCAGGCATGCCCGTAGAGTACATAACAAACGTTCGGTACGTGTCCCCCCGGGAGGCCCCATGTTCGCCCGCACGCTCGCCGAGGGCGCTGAGCTGCGCCCGTTCGAGCCCTGGCAGGCGGCCGAGTTCGCCGAGCACGCCGACCGGGTCCGCAGGGACATCGACCGGTACATCCCCTGGGCCCGGACGGTGGTGGACGAGGAGACGGCCCGCGAACTGCTCCAGGCGTACGCCCACAGGCAGGCCAGGGACGAGGGCCGCATGTACGGCATCTGGGTGGACGGCGTCCTCCAGGGCGGCACGGTCTTCCGGACGTTCGACACCGCGCAGGGCGTCTGCGAGGCGGGCGTCTGGCTCGCGGCCGAGGCCCGGGGGCGCGGGCTGGTCACCGAGGCCGTCCGCATCATGATCGACTGGGCGATCGGCGCGCGGGGGATGCGCCGGGTGGAGTGGCTGTGCGACCCGCGCAACACCGCGAGCGCGGCCGTGGCCGAGCGTCTCGGGATGACGTGCGAGGGCGTCCTGCGGCAGGCGTTCGTCCTCGACGGCGACCGTCGCGACGTCCAGGTGTGGGCGATCCTCGCGCACGAGTGGACGGCCCCCTGAGGAAGCGGCGGGCGTGCCGCGGGACGGGGCGGCGGACCGGGTCGCTAGAGTAATCGGTGATTTTGGCTTTACTCCTTACCCCCGGAGGCCCCCGTGCACGCCGAGCAGGTCGTCATGCTGCTGGCCGCCGCCGTCGCGGCGGGCTGGGTCGATGCCGTGGTGGGCGGCGGGGGCCTGATCCAGCTGCCCGCGCTGCTGCTGCTCAACCCGGGGCAGCCGGTCGCGACCGCGCTCGCCACCAACAAGCTGGGGTCGATCGCGGGCACCGCGTCGGCCGCCATCGCGTACGCGCGCAAGGCCAAGCCGGACCTGCGGGTGGCCGTCCCGGCGGGCCTGCTCGCGGTGTGCTGCTCCGCCGGGGGCGCCCTCTGCGCGGCGGCGATCTCTTCGGACGTGCTGAAACCCGTCATCATGGTCGTGCTGCTGGCGGTGGCCGCGATCGTGGTGCTCAGGCCCGACCTCGGCCGGGCCCCGCGCCTGGTGCTGCGGACGCGCCGCCGGGTCGCCGCCGCCGTCCTCGTCCCGGGCGTCGCGATCGCCTTCTACGACGGGCTGGTCGGGCCGGGGACCGGGACCTTCCTGGTGATCGCCTTCACCGCGCTGCTCGGCATGGACTTCGTCGACGCGTCCGCCACCTCGAAGATCATCAACGCGGGCACCAACCTCGGCGCGCTCGCCGTGTTCGCCGCGCAGGGGCACGTGCTGTGGGCGATCGGGCTGGGCATGGCGGTCTGCAACAGCGTCGGCGCGCAGCTCGGGGCCCATATGGCGATCAACCGCGGGGCCGGTTTCGTTCGGATCGTACTGCTCGGCGTCGTCGCCGCCCTCGTGCTGAAGCTCGGGTACGAGCAGTTCGGCTAGGGCCCCGTCACGGGGACGGGGAGCGGCCGGTCCAGCGCGGAGAGGCTCAGCAGGACCAGCGACGCCGTCCAGCCCAGGGGCGCCGGGCCCGCGGGCCTTCCCGTCACGCCGACCTTCTCCGGCAGGACCCCCAGGGACGTGCGGTGCGCGGAGAGCCAGTCGAGCCGGGCCAGGGCCTCGTGCTTCCGGCCCGACGCGGCCGCGTTCAGCCCGAACAGCGCGGTCTCCGGCGTCCAGGCGACGTCGGGATCGCCGGACCAGCGCTCGCCCGGCAGGACGCCCCCGTTCGGCAGCGCCTGCTTGCGCTCGGCGTCCGCGATCGCGGTGGTCACGCCCGGGTCGGCCGGTGCGAACGGCGGAGCGATGAACGTCACGGAGGTGTCCATCAGCCCGCCGGGGATGGGGGAGCGCGGATAGCCGTAGGGGGCGAACTGCCTGGCCACCGCGTCCGAGACGCGCTGCGCCGCGTGCCGCCACTGCGCCGCCTTCGCGTCCTCGCCCCGCATCCGCGCGAGGTCGGCCGCCGCGCGCAGCCCCGCCAGCGCGGGGCCGGCCACGCCGAGCGTCGGGCGCCGCGGGTCCTGCTCGCGCCGGTGGTCGCGTTCCCAGTAGTCGGACGAGGCGGGCGGCAGGCCCTCGGCGTCCAGTGAGCGCGCCAGATGGTCGGCGGCGCGCTGCACCATCGGCCACAGCGTGGGCAGTTCGTCCTGGTGCGCCGTCTGGACGGCGTAGAACCAGGTCGACCACAGCACCCAGCCCGGCGAGTCGAGCTGCGGGGCGCGGCCGTCCGCGACGGCCGTCCCGTCGGCGTTGTACCGCGCGGCCCACATGCCGTCCTCGTGCTGCGCCCGCGCGAGGAAGTACAGGATGCGGCGCGCCTCGGCCGGATGCCCGGTCACGGTGAACGCGGCCACGGCGAAAGCGGAGTCGCGGGGCCAGGAGTACCGCCACTTGGAGTACCAGGACGCGAGGGACGCGCCGTTCGGGCGGGTGAGGAGCCGGAGGTCGAGCAGGGCGCGCGTCGCCATGTCGCGGTAGGTCTCGCCCTTCCCGCCCGCCGGGACGGTGCCCTGCGCCAGCCACGCGCCGTCGGACCGGACGGCCCGGCCCACCCGCGGGTCGGACGCGTCCACGGTGATCGGCGCCTCGCCGCCGGACGGGACGAGCCGGATCCGCCCGTCCGCGAGCCTGATGACCGAGCTGCCCGCCAGGTAGGCGGCCCCCTCGGCCTGGTCGGGGGGCAGCGGGACGCTCGCGAACGGCCATCCGCCGCCGCCGACGAGCCCGGGGCTCGCCCAGCCCGGGGCGGGCGGTTCGGGGACGGTGGCGCCGCCGGTCGCGACGAGCGCCGCCGCGATGAGCAGGCCGGCGGTGCGCCGCACCTTGCGGGCGCCCGAGCGGCCGCGCGGCGCGGGGCGCCGGCGCTGGGCGGAAGGCCGGCGCGGGGCGGAGGGCCCGCCCGCGGGCGGCGGGACGGAGACGACGGGCGCGGCGGAGGTGGGTTCCGTGACGGGAGTATCCCGTTTCTCCACCATCGCCATGCGTTCGCCCCCTGTCCGCCTGGCCGCCTCGCCGAATTAGTACATCAAACTACGTCAATCCGGTTCATCCTCCCCACGAGCCACTCGTGCCCTCCCTTGAGGATGAGCACACCTACCGCCCCGCGCGCTCCCGTTCAAGAGAAGTCCGCGTGACAAACGGACCCGGCGGCCTCACCATGAAGGCGGGTTGACTAGGCTTCATCGACGGAGCGGACCGCCGAGTGCCGGCCGCACGGACACCCGTGTAACCCCCACTCGCGTGGTCGCATTTGGCTGTCGATCCGTAAAAGGACGCCCTCGTGGACCTGTTCGAACATCAGGCGAAGGAACTCTTCGCCGAGTACGGGGTACCGGTGCCCACCGGCAAGGTCGCCCGTACTCCCCAGGAAGCCCGGGCCATCGCGGCGGAGCTGTTCGCCGCGGGGAGCTCGAAGGTCGTCGTCAAGGCCCAGGTGAAGACCGGTGGCCGCGGCAAGGCCGGCGGCGTGAAGCTGGCCGACTCCGCCGACGAGGCCGAGCAGCTCGCCGCCCAGATCCTCGGCATGGACATCAAGGGCCACACGGTCCACAAGGTCCTGGTCGAGGAGGGCAGCGCGATCGCGCAGGAGTACTACTTCTCGTTCCTGCTCGACCGCGCCAACCGGACCTTCCTGTCCATCTGCTCCGTCGAGGGCGGCGTGGAGATCGAGGAGGTGCCGCACGACCGGCTGGCGATGGTGCCGGTCTCGCCGCTGGAGGGCGTCGACCGCGCCCGGGCGCGCGAGATCGCCGAGAAGGGCCGCCTCCCGCAGGAGGCCCTCGACGGCGCCGCCGAGCTGATCGAGCGGCTGTGGGCCGTGTTCCTCGACGAGGACGCCTCCCTCGTCGAGGTGAACCCGATGATCCTCACCGCCGACGGCCAGGTGAAGGCCCTCGACGGCAAGGTCTCCCTGGACGACAACGCCTCGTTCCGCCAGGACGACCACGAGAAGCTGGAGGACAAGGCCGCGGCCGACCCCCTGGAGGCGGCGGCGAAGGCCAAGGACCTCAACTACGTCAAGCTGGACGGCAGCGTCGGCATCATCGGCAACGGCGCCGGGCTCGTCATGTCCACCCTCGACGTGGTCGCCTACGCGGGCGAGCAGTTCGACGGGCAGAAGCCCGCGAACTTCCTCGACATCGGCGGCGGCGCGTCCGCCGAGGTGATGGCGAACGGGCTGGAGATCGTCCTGTCCGACGCCGACGTCAAGTCCGTCTTCGTCAACGTCTTCGGCGGCATCACCGCCTGCGACGCCGTCGCCAACGGCATCGTGTCGGCCTACAAGCTGCTGGCCGACCGCGGCGAGACCGTCAACCGCCCGCTCGTCGTCCGGCTGGACGGCAACAACGCCGAGCTCGGGCGCACGATCCTCAACGACGCGGCGCTGCCCGGCGTCCAGCAGGTCGACACCATGGACGACGCGGCCAGGCGCGCCGCCGAACTCGCAGCGGCAGGTGCATGACAATGGCCATCTGGCTCACCGAGAACAGCAAGATCATCGTCCAGGGCATCACGGGCTCCGAAGGCACCAAGCACGGCCGCCGGATGCTCGCCTCCGGCGCCCGGGTCGTCGGCGGCGTGAACGCCCGCAAGGCCGGGCAGACGGTCGACTTCGACGGCACGTCCCTCCCGGTGTTCGGCACAGTCGAGGAGGCGATGCGGGAGACCGGCGCGGACGTCTCCGTCGTGTTCGTCCCGCCGAAGTTCACCAAGGACGCCGTGGTCGAGGCGATCGACGCCGGGATCCCGCTCTGCGTCGTCATCACCGAGGGCATCCCGGTGCACGACACCGCCTACTTCTGGGCGTACGCGGAGTCCAAGGGGAACAAGACGCGCATCATCGGGCCGAACTGCCCCGGCATCGCGTCCCCCGGCAAGTCCAACGCCGGCATCATCCCGGCCGACATCACGACGCCCGGCCGCATCGGCCTGGTGTCCAAGTCGGGCACGCTGACCTACCAGATGATGTACGAGCTGCGCGACATCGGCTTCTCCACCTGCGTCGGCATCGGCGGCGACCCCGTCATCGGGACCACCCACATCGATGCGCTCCAGGCGTTCCAGGACGACCCGGAGACCGACGCCATCGTGATGATCGGTGAGATCGGGGGCGACGCCGAGGAGCGCGCCGCCGCCTACATCGAGCAGCACGTGACCAAGCCGGTCGTCGGCTACGTCGCCGGGTTCACCGCGCCCGAGGGCAAGACCATGGGCCACGCCGGCGCCATCGTGTCCGGCTCCGCCGGCACCGCGCAGGCGAAGAAGGAGGCCCTGGAGAAGGTCGGCGTGCGGGTCGGCAAGACCCCGAGCGAGACCGCCGTCCTCATGCGGGAGATCATGCAGAACCGCTAGGTCCCCCGGACCACCCGAAAGACGCCCGAGCCGCCCCGCGGCCCGGGCGTCTTTCGCGTCCCGGCCGTTCCGGCCCGCCGCCGGCGGCCGGGACACGGAGTGTGATCACAAAGGCGACACGCCGGGCGGGCGGGCCTTGCGGGGGCGGGCGCGGTGCCAGCATGGACCGGTGAGCGACAAGACCCCCGGGCAGCGTGCGAAGCGGGAGCCGTCGAAGGCCGTCCCGCCGAAGGGCGCCCCGAAGGGCGCACCCAAGGCGGCGCCGAAGGCCGCGCCGCCGGGCGCGGACCCCGGGCGCGGGCGCCCGCCCGCCGTCCCCGCCAGGCCGCTGTACGTGACGGGCCTCGTCGCGGCGCTGTGGTGCATCGGCATCGGCCTCGCGGTGCTCACCACGATCACTCTGATCGGCTGGATCGCCGCGCCGAAGACCGCGCTCGGCCACGGCATGGCCGGGGTGTTTCGGACGGCGGTGAACTTCTGGCTCGTCTCGCACCACGCGGGCTTCTCCTACGGGCAGGGGCGGTTCGGGCTCCTTCCGCTCGGCGTCCTCGTCCTGCCCGGGGTCCTGCTGTACCGGGGCGGCGGGTGGATGATCCGGGTGGCCGGGCTGCCGCACCGGCAGCGCACCGCGGTCCTGCGCGTGGCCGTCGCGCTGGCCGCCCCGTACGCGGCGCTGGCCGGGCTGCTCGCGCTCGCTGCGGCGTCCGAGGAGGTGCGGCCGTCGGCGTGGCAGGCGCTCGTCGGGTGCTTCCTCGTCGCCGCCGTCGCGGGCGGGCTCGGCGCGGCGCGGGCGATCGTGGTGGCGGAGGCGCGGGGGCGGCGGGTCCGGTCCGGGCTCGGCGCGCTGCTGCGGCTGCTGCCCGAGCGGCCGCGCTCCCTGGTGATCGGCGTGGCGGGGTCGCTGAGCGTGCTGCTCGCGTCGGGCGCGCTGCTCGTCGGCGGGTCCCTCGCCACGCACCTGTCGGACGCCGGCGACCTCTACGACATGCTCGCCCCCGGCGCCGTCGGCGGCGTCCTCCTGCTGCTGGTCGAGCTGGCGTTCCTGCCGAACGCGGCGATCTGGGGCATGGCGTACGCGATCGGGCCCGGCTTCTCCGTCGGCGCCGGGACGAGCGTCTCCCCGACCGGGGTGTTCCTGAACGCCGTGCCCGCGTTCCCGCCGCTCGCCGCCCTTCCCCAGCCGGGCCCGGCGCCCGCGATCTCGCTGCTGGCGCTGGCGGCGCCGTTCGTCGCGGGGGCGGTCGGCGGCGTCCTGACGATCCGGTCGCTGCCGAGCCCGGTGTCGGAGGGCGCGCCGCTGTGGGGCTTCGTGTCCGGCGCCCTGACCGGGGCCGTCGCGGCCCTGCTGAGCGCGCTGGCCGGAGGGCCGCTCGGCGGCGGGCGGATGGCGACCGTGGGCCCGTCCGCGTGGCAGGTCGGGCTGCTGGCCGCCCTTGAGGTGGGGATCTCGGCGGCGATCGCGGCCTGGGTAGCGAACTGGATGGTGCTGCGGCGTCCGGCGAGCGCCCCGTCCAGGAAGCGGGGCTCCAAGAAGCGGGCGGCCAAGAAGGCCTCCGCCGCGAAGGCGCCTTCCAAGAAGGGGGCGGCGAAGAAGGCGGCGAAGAAGTCCGCCGAGCCGAAGAAGCCGGTACGGGCGGCTCCGGAGCCCGCCCTGCCGCTGTCCGCGCCCGTTCCGGGGGACTACGACCTGCGCCTGGAGGGCCCGCCGAAGCCGGCGCCGAAGGCCCCGCACGCCCCCGACCCGCTGGAGTTCGAGGAGGCCGAGCCCGTCCTCGCGCCCCGGCGCCCCCGCCGCCGGGCGGAACCGGCGCCCGAGACCGTCGAGGACGACCCCGCGCCGCCGGGCGACGGCACGATCGTCGTCGAGGGTCACCTGGAGCCCGAGGAGCCCGGCGGGCGCCATGAGACCGGCGAGCGCGAGCCCGCCGAGTCACGGCGTCCCGTCCCCCCGCCCCGCGAGGACTCGGGACGCACCGAGAACCGGGGCGGCGCCATCTACGTCCTGCGAGACGACCCCGACCAGGACGCCTAGTTCCACAGTCCCGGCCCACTCCGCTCGCCTGGCGGCTGTGTTCATTCAGTCCCGGCCCACTTCGCTCGCCTGGCGGCTCGCTGCGTGACCGGGCCTGGGGCGAACGCGGCATCGCTTCGCGATCTGCCCGGTTCCGCTCGCCTCCGGCTTCGCTCCACCGGGCAGGTCACGCGTTCGCGCGTGCGGCCGAGGCCACTTCGAGACAGGCCCGGCCCGGCCTGGCCGGAGGCGTGTCGGGTCGGACCTGCGGGGCGGCCGGTCAGAGGAGGTCGCCGTACTTGTCCATGCTGCCGGCGGGCAGGTCGAGCTTCTTCTCGATCTTCGGGTAGAACTCCGCGCGGCACGCCTGCTTGTCGGCGGTGGTGTTGGAGGCGCTGACGCAGCGCTGGTAGCCGCTCAGCTCCGTCCACAGGAACGCGGTCAGGGAGACCGACAGCAGCGAGAACACCAGCCCGATCGACCCGAGCACGATGCCGGGGACGGCGCCGGGGGCGGCGTCCCGCGTGCGGCGCGCGCTCCGGCGGGCCCTGATGCCGACGACGAGCGCGGCGATGCCGAGCACCAGGCCGAGCGGGTAGAAGAAGAACGCGGTCAGCAGGGCGATGCCGCCGAGCCACAGGGCCCGCCAGCCGGTGCCCCGCCCGCCCTGGCGCGGCCCGGCGGGCGGCTCTCCCGCCGGCCGCCCGTCGGGGCGGTCTTCGGGCTGGGCCGGACGGTCCGGCTGCTCGCTCACGTTCTTCTCCTCCTGGGGCGTGCGCATCTCGGTTGCATGCGGGATGTTCGTACGGTCTGTTCTCGTTTGGGCTCTGGTGCGGGGTGGACTTGCGGTTCGGGCGGTCTGGGGTGAGGCGGCGCCGACATCGCCCGATAGGCTTCGTGATGTCCCAGCAACGTCCACCGGGGAGTCATGGTGTCCGCCCGGCTCGTCGTCCTCGTCTCCGGCGCGGGGACCAACCTACAAGCGCTGCTCGACGCGTGCGCGGATCCAGCCTACGGGGCGAAAGTGGTGGCCGTGGGGGCGGACCGCCCCGATATCGGCGGAACCGAGCGCGCCGAACGGGTGGGATTGCCCACTTTCACCCTTCGCATCCCTGATTTTCCGTCCCGGGACGACTGGGACGCGGCGCTCACGGAGGCCGTCGCCGAGCACGAGCCCGACCTCGTGGTGTCCGCCGGCTTCATGAAGATCCTCGGCCCGCGGTTCCTGGCGCGCTTCGGCGGCCGGACGGTCAACACCCACCCCGCCCTCCTGCCCTCGTTCCCCGGCGCGCACGCCGTAGGGGACGCCCTGGCTTACGGGGTGAAGGTCACCGGCTGTACGGTTCACTTCGTCGACGAAGGCGTGGACACCGGACCCGTCATCGCCCAGGAGAGCGTCCCCGTGGGCCGGCATGACGACGAAGACTCCCTGCACGAGCGGATCAAGCAGGTGGAGCGCCGGCTCCTCGTCGACGTCGTCGGGCGGCTGGCCCGCGACGGGTGGACCGCGCGCGGCAGGCGGGTCTCGATGAAGTGCCGGACCTGCGCGGACCCGCCCGGCGGGGAGGCCTCCGCCATTGACCCGCCCGACAGGGTTTCGTCTGACAGCGGTTCGTCTGACAGAGGTTCGTCCGATCAAGAGGGGAGCTCGACCGGTGAGTCGGGTGGCGATTAAGCGCGCGCTGATCAGCGTGTACGACAAGTCCGGGCTGGAGGAGCTGGCCCGCGGCCTGCACGAGGCGGGAGTGGAGATCGTCTCGACCGGGTCGACGGCGGGCCGGATCTCCGCCGCCGGCGTCCCGGTGATGAAGGTGGAGAAGCTCACCGGGTTCCCCGAGTGCCTGGACGGACGGGTCAAGACCCTGCACCCGAAGGTGCACGCGGGCCTGCTCGCCGACCGGCGCAAGGAGGACCACCTCCAGCAGCTCGACGACCTGGCCGTCGAGCCGTTCGACCTCGTGGTCGCGAACCTCTACCCGTTCGCCGACACGGTCGACTCGGGCGCGACGCCGGACGAGTGCGTCGAGCAGATCGACATCGGCGGGCCCACGATGGTCCGCGCCGCCGCGAAGAACCACGCGAGCGTCTCCGTCGTGGTGGACCCGTCCGCCTACGGGACCGTCCTGGACGCCGTGAGGGCCGGCGGTTTCACCCTGGACGAGCGGCGCCGCCTGGCCGCGCGGGCGTTCGCGCACACCGCGTCCTACGACGTGGCCGTGGCCTCCTGGTTCGCCGGCGACTACGCGCCCGACGCGACCGCCGCCGAGACACGCTGGCCCGACTTCCTCGGCGCCACCTGGGAGCGCTCGAACACCCTGCGGTACGGCGAGAACCCGCACCAGCGGGCCGCCCTGTACCGCTCGCCGGGCGAGGCGGGCCTGGCCGGGGCCGAGCAGCTCTACGGCAAGGAGATGTCCTACAACAACTACGTCGACACCGACGCCGCGCGCCGCGCCGCCTACGACTTCGCCGAGCCGTGCGTCGCGATCATCAAGCACGCCAACCCGTGCGGCATCGCGGTCGGCGCGGACATCGCCGAGGCGCACCGCAGGGCGCACGCCTGCGACCCGGCCTCGGCGTACGGCGGCGTGATCGCGGCGAACCGGCCGGTCACCGCCGACCTGGCCCGCCAGGTCACCGAGAGCTTCGCCGAGGTGCTGGTCGCCCCGTCCTTCGAGGACGAGGCCGTGACCGTCCTGAAGGACCGCTTCAAGAACATCCGCCTGCTGGTCTGCCCGGACGCCCCGGCGGGCGGCGTCGAGTACCGGCGCGTCGACGGCGGCGTGCTGCTCCAGGACGTGGACCGCGTGGACGCCGCCGGCGACGACCCGTCGGGCTGGGAGCTGAAGACCGGCGCCGCCGCCGACGAGGCGACCCTGCGCGACCTGGCGTTCGCGTGGCGGGCGATCCGCTCGGTGAAGTCCAACGCGATCCTGCTGGCCGCGGACGGCGCCACCGTCGGCGTCGGCATGGGCCAGGTCAACCGGGTCGACTCCGCCAAGCTCGCCGTCGCGCGGGCCGGGCGGGAGCGGGCCGCGGCGTCGGTGGGGGCGTCCGACGCGTTCTTCCCGTTCCCGGACGGCCTGGAGGTGCTGGCCGAGGCGGGTGTCCGCGCGATCGTCGAGCCCGGCGGGTCCGTCAACGACGACAAGGTGATCGCGGCGGCGGAGAAGGCCGGCATCACCCTCTACTTCACCGGCGTCCGGCACTTCTTCCACTGAGGGGCCACTGAGGGGCCACTGAGGGGCCACGAGGCGCACCGCACTGCCGGGCGCGCCGGCGGGGAGCGTCCCGCCGGCGCGCCCGCGCGCCTCCCGGGCCCGCGACGACGCGGGGAGCCGCGTCCACGCTCCTCAGCGGCGGGTCAGCCGCGCCCCTGGCGCGGGCCATCGGGGGCACGCCGAGCAGAGGAAAGGATCATCCGCCGGTCAAGAACGCGTCGACCAGGGGATCCGGCCCCGAACGCTCCTCTACCGTGAGTCCTGACGAGGGCGGTTCCCGCGCTGCGGGAGGCACGGCGGGGAGGGGCCATGACTCTTCAGGTGCTCCCGCTGGCCATCACGATGATGGCCGGGCCGCAGATCATGTCCGCGATCATCCTGGTGACGACCCCCCGGCCCGTGCGGGCCTCGCTGGCGTTCCTGGCCGGCGTGGCCATCTCGGCGACCGTGGGGGTCGCCGTCGCGCGGGGGATCTTCGCGCTGGTGGGCAACAGCGTGTCGATCGGCAAGCCGTCCGACGACAGCTCGGTCGGCAAGATCATCCAGTACGTGCTGATCGCGCTGCTGCTGCTCGCCATCCTGCGCAACTACGTGAAGCGGGCCACGATCGAGCCGCCCAAATGGCTCGGGTCGCTGATGAACGCCGGACCCGGCCGGGCGTTCAAGACCGGGCTGCTGCTGATCATCGTGATGCCCTCCGACATCCTCGTGATGCTCACCGTGGGGGCCAACCTGGAGCAGCACCACGAGGGCGTGGCGACGGCGGCCGTCTTCATCGGCGCCACCCTCCTGGTCGCGGCGCTGCCGCTGCTCGCCCTCCTGCTGTTCCACCGGCGCGCGGAGCGCGCCATGCCCCGCGCGCGGGAGTGGATGACGCACAACAGCTGGATGGTCAACATCATCTGCTGCCTGATCTTCATCGCGATCATCCACTGACGGCGGTCCCGCCCCCGTGCGCGCGACCCGCGTCCGCGCGACTCGTCTCCCGCCGCGGGACCGCGCACCGCCGCCGGACGGGTACCCTCAGGCTGCCGCGCCCCCCTGACCCTCCCCTGACCCCGGCGCGGGCGTTCCGTGGTGGAGGCGGGATGAATCTGCTGCTGTCCCTCATGCTCGGCGTGGTCTACCAGGCAGACCTGCTGCTGATGGAGTCCCGGCAGGTGATCGGGCTGGTCGCCGCGTTCCTGGCCGCGATGCTCGCCGCCCGGTTCGGCTGGCACGGAACCGACCGCCTCATCGGCCGGCGCGAGCGCTCCGAGGACTGAGCGCCGGTTCCGGTTCAGCGCAGCCTCGCGCGCAGGGCGCGCTCGGCGGCGGGCCAGTCGTCGTCCGTCATCGCGTAGACGGCCGTGTCGCGGATCGAGCCGTCCGCGCGGATCCGGTGCTTGCGGTGGACGCCCTCGAACGACGCGCCGAGCCGCTCGATCGCCGCGCGCGACCGCTCGTTGCGGACGTGCGTGTGCCAGCCGACCCGGATCGCTCCGAGGGCGCCGAACGCGCGGCCCATGAGGAGCAGCTTCGCCTCGGTGTTGAGCCCCGTCCGGCGCCACCGCGAACCGATCCAGGTGTGGCCGATGCACAGGCCGCGGTCGGACGGGGAGATCTCGTAGTACGACGTCGTCCCGGCGACCTCGCCGGTCACCGCGTCGATCTGCGTCCAGGGCAGGCGCAGCCCGCGCTCGCAGGCCGCCAGCGCCTTGTCGACCTGCGCGCGCATGTCCGCGGCGCTTCGCGGCTGCCGCTGGCTCATCCACGTCCACAGCTCCGGGTCTTCGGACGCCTCGAACAGGCCCGCGGCGTGCTCGGCCGTCAGCGGCTCCAGCCGCACGTAACGCCCGGTCAGGACGGGCCGCTCGAACCATTCGTCGTTCATGCCGAGCACGTTAGGAGCCCGCGGGCGGCATCCGGCAGAGCCACTCGACGCCGTTTTCCGCAGGCCACTCGCGCGGCCGTCCGGCGGTGGGGCCACGGGGCCGCCGCCTGCGGGCGGGCCGGTTAGCATGGGGGTTCACGCGACTGGCGCGGTCAAGGTGGATCACCACCGGGGAGCGAACGACAGTCCGGACACCGCGCGCCTGGGTGGACGGGACCTTTTCCGGCCGGGCTCTTCGCCCGGGGCCCGGTCCCGGCCGAGATCCACGCGGAGGAACGCATGACGGCACAGATTCTGGACGGCAAGGCCACGGCCGCCGAGATCCGCTCGAACCTCAAGGTCCGCGTCGACGCGCTGCGCGACCGCGGGGTCTCCGTCGGGCTCGGCACCGTCCTGGTCGGCGACGACCCCGGCAGCCACTCCTACGTCAACATGAAGCACCGCGACTGCGCCGAGGTCGGCATCGAGAGCATCCGCCGCGATCTGCCCGCCACCGCCTCGCAGGACGAGGTGGAGCGCGCCGTCGCCGAGCTGAACGCCGACCCCGCCTGCACCGGCTACATCGTCCAGCTGCCGCTGCCGAAGGGCCTGGACGAGCAGCGCGTGCTGGAGCGCATCGATCCGGCCAAGGACGCCGACGGCCTGCACCCGACCAACCTCGGCCGGCTCGTGCTGATGCAGCCGGGCCCGCTGCCGTGCACGCCGAAGGGCATCGTCGAGCTGCTGCGCCGCTTCGACGTCCCGCTGCGGGGCGCCGAGGTCACCGTCGTCGGCCGCGGCATCACGGTCGGCCGCTCCCTCGGCCTGCTGCTGACCCGCCGCACCGAGAACGCGACCGTCACCCTCTGCCACACCGCCACGCGCGACCTCGCCGAGCACACCCGCAAGGCCGACGTCGTCGTGGCGGCGGCCGGGGTGCCCGGCCTCATCACCGCCGGCATGGTCAAGCCCGGCGCGGCCGTCCTCGACGTGGGCGTGTCCCGCGTGGACGGCAAGCTCGCCGGTGACGTGGCCGCCGACGTGCGCGACGTCGCCGGCTGGGTCGCGCCCAACCCCGGCGGCGTCGGCCCGATGACGCGCGCCATGCTCCTCGCGAACGTGGTCGAGGCCGCCGAGCAGGCCGCCTGACGGGCGGTCTCCGGAGACGGGCGTGCCGCGGGGGCCGCCACCAGCACCCAGGTGGCGGCCCCCGCTCACGTGGCCCTCGGCCGCGCCGTCACTTGCGCGGCCGTGTCGGGGGCTGAGCGATCGCCCTCCGGTTCGCGCTGCCGGGGAGGGCGACCGCGGGTCTCACATCAGCTGGCCCTCCGTCCCGCGGCCGTGCTGTGCGCCGGGCGGCCCGGGGCGTGAGCATGGCCGGTCGTGCCCGGCCGGCGCGTCTCGGCGGTGGCGCCGCGCGCACCGGGGACGCGCCCGTCCATCGGCGGACGGCCCTGCTGGGGCACGTGCACCGGGGGCAGCGGGCGGACGAGGCCCATGGCGATGACCTCGTTGGCGAGCCGAGTGCGCCGGTTGGCGCCCTCGGGGATGCGGAACTTCTGATAGAGGCGCAGCAGGTGCTGCTTGACCGCGGCCTCCGTGACGACCAGCTCGCCGGCGATGTCGCGTGCCGTGGCCGGAGCCACGAACGCCTCGTCGGACAGGGCGGGCCGGCACAGCGAGGTCAGCACGTCGACCTCCCGGCGGGTGAGCTCGGGCGCGACGGCGCGCCGCAGTTCGACGTCCGGGTCGACCTCCTCACGGGGGATGCCCCCCAACCGGCAGCGCGCCGTGCCGAAGCTCACGACGTCACCGTCCTCCAGCACACGACGGGCGATCGGCCGGCCGTTGACGCGCGTCCCGTTGCGGGACAGGCCCATGTCCACCACGTAGACGTACGGGCCACGTCGGACGATCTCTGCGTGCAATCGGGACACACTCGGGTCGTCGAGGCGGATGTCCACTCCTCTCCCTCTCCCGACCGTCGTCACGTCGGGGCGCAGCGGCACCACCAGCCCGCTGTCCTCGATCCGCATGAACGGCCCCTCCACGGCAGTCCTCCCAGCTAGTTAGCGACCCCTGTCTGCCGGGTTACCCGGGTGCCATGCCGTCACACCCTCCTACTGGCGAGTAGGACCGATGGCGCAGGGGATTCCGAGCTCTCGGCCATCACCTTGAGCACATAGGTCCCATCCGCATTTCGGCGGTGGGTGACAAGCCGGACTCTTCCCCCGCCGCCTTCCTTGCCTCTCCGCCGCGACTCATTCGCGTCCCCCTCGCGCCCTCCTCCCGCCGAGGGCGTGCGCGATGTCGTGCGCGATGTCGTGCGCGATGTCGTGCCGGGATCCGATTGCCTATACCGTGAGGGCCATGAGCACCCAGGTGCAGCGGCGCAGGCGCAAGGCGCCGCGTCGCAGGAGCGCCGCCCCGCACTGGCTCGCGCGGCTGCCGTACCTCCTCGTGCTCAGCGGCGTCGGCGCGGGGCTCGCGCTGTGCGCCTTCAACTACTTCCGCAAGGGCTCGGGCCTGATGGCCGCCGCGCTGCTCATCGGCGCCCTCGCCCGGCTGCTGCTGCCCGAGTCGCAGCTCGGCCCGCTCGCCGTCCGGAGCCGGTCGGTCGACTGCTGGACGCTCGTGATCCTCGGCGAGATGGTGGCGTTCGTCTCGCTGAGCGTCCCGCCGATGAACAAGACCGGGCTCGTCCTCGCCGGCGCGTTCGGCGTGCTGATCGCGCTCACGATGCTGGCGCGCGGTGCGCGGCTGGTCCTCGCCGGGCGTTCCGCCCGGACGGGCGAGGAGCCGCCCGGCTGACGCGCCGGCGCAGGTCGGGGCGCATGCGGCGGGTCCCAGGGCAAGGGCAGGTCTAGACCTCATGACCGCCTCGGCTAGCCTTGCCAGTTGAGCCTTACAAGGACTGCTGGCCAGGTGTAGGAAAGGGACAGCAACAGCATGCCCAAGATCAAAGTAGCGGGCCCGGTCGTCGAACTCGACGGCGACGAAATGACGCGGATCATCTGGAAATTCATCAAGGACCAGTTGATCCTGCCCTACCTCGATGTGGACCTGAAGTACTACGACCTGGGGATCGAGCACCGTGACGCCACGGACGACCAGGTCACCGTCGACGCCGCCAAGGCCATCCTGGAGCACGGCGTCGGCGTGAAGTGCGCGACCATCACCCCCGACGAGGCGCGCGTCGAGGAGTTCGGCCTGAAGAAGATGTGGCGGTCCCCGAACGGGACGATCCGCAACATCCTGGGCGGCGTGATCTTCCGTGAGCCGATCATCGCGTCCAACATCCCGCGCCTGGTCCCCGGCTGGACGAAGCCGATCATCATCGGCCGCCACGCCCACGGCGACCAGTACAAGGCCACCGACTTCGTCGTGCCCGGCCCGGGCAAGGTGACGATCACCTACACCCCCGAGAACGGCGACGAGCCGATGGAGTTCGAGATCGCCTCGTTCCCCGGCGGCGGCGTGGCCATGGGCATGTACAACTACGACGACTCGATCCGCGACTTCGCCCGGACGAGCATGCGGTACGCGCTCAGCCGCGAGATGCCGCTGTACATGTCGACGAAGAACACGATCCTCAAGGCCTACGACGGCCGGTTCAAGGACCTCTTCCAGGAGATCTACGAGACCGAGTTCAAGTCGGACTTCGAGACCAAGGGCCTCACCTACGAGCACCGCCTGATCGACGACATGGTCGCCGCGGCGCTGAAGTGGGAGGGCGGGTTCGTCTGGGCCGCCAAGAACTACGACGGCGACGTCCAGTCCGACACCCTCGCGCAGGGCTTCGGCTCGCTCGGCCTCATGACCTCCGTCCTCATGACCCCCGACGGCAGGACCGTCGAGGCCGAGGCCGCGCACGGCACGGTGACCCGGCACTACCGGCAGCACCAGCAGGGCAAGCCGACGTCGACCAACCCGATCGCGTCGATCTTCGCCTGGACGCGCGGGCTGGAGCACCGCGGCAAGCTCGACGGCCAGCCCGAGGTCGCCGACTTCGCGCGCAAGCTGGAGCAGGTCTGCATCGAGACCGTCGAGAGCGGCCAGATGACCAAGGACCTGGCCCTGCTCGTCGGCTCCCAGACGCCGTGGCTGACGACGCAGGACTTCCTGGAGGCCCTCGACACCAACCTCCAGAAGAAGATCAACGGTTAGCACCCCCGCGAGACCTCCCCGCCGCCCCGGGGGTGATCCTCCCTGGGCGGCCGGCCGGGGGTCTCACGACCGTGCTCCCCTCGCACGCGGAAGCGCAAGGCCGTCCCGGAGATGTTCCGGGGCGGCCTTCGGCCTGTTCGGGACGGGGGCGCATGCCGGGAGGCGCACCTGCGCGGTGGGGGGCGGGGCGTGCGCGATAGCCTGGCACCGCAACTATCTCGACGGCGAGAGAACCCGCGCGACGCAGCGCAGGCGGGCGGCCTCTCGGGCGGTCGGGTTCCCAAGGATGGCCGCCTGAGCCCGTCAGGTCACAGCAGGAGAAGGACGCATGACTCGCACCCCAGTCACCGTTACCGTTACCGGCGCCGCGGGCCAGATCGGCTACGCGCTGCTGTTCCGCATCGCGTCCGGGCACCTGCTCGGCGCGGACGTGCCCGTACGCCTGCGCCTGCTGGAGATCCCGCAGGCGGTGAAGGCCGCCGAGGGCACCGCGATGGAACTGGACGACTGCGCGTTCCCGCTGCTGTCCGGCATCGACATCTTCGACGACGCCGTCCGGGCGTTCGAGGGGACGAACGTCGCGCTGCTGGTCGGCGCCCGCCCGCGCACGAAGGGCATGGAGCGCGGCGACCTGCTGGAGGCCAACGGGGGCATCTTCAAGCCGCAGGGCGAGGCGATCAACGCCGGCGCGGCCGACGACGTCAAGGTCCTGGTGGTCGGCAACCCGGCGAACACCAACGCGCTGATCGCGCAGCAGCACGCGCCGGACGTCCCGGCCGAGCGGTTCACCGCGATGACGCGCCTGGACCACAACCGCGCCCTCGCGCAGCTGTCCAGGAAGGCGGGCGCCTCCGTCGCCGACATCCGCAGGATGACGATCTGGGGCAACCACTCCGCCACCCAGTACCCGGACGTGTTCCACGCCGAGATCGCCGGCCGGAACGCCGCCGAGACGGTGAACGACCAGGACTGGCTGGAGAACGACTTCATCCCGACCGTCGCCAAGCGCGGCGCCGCGATCATCGAGGCGCGGGGCGCGTCGTCGGCGGCGTCGGCCGCGTCCGCCGCGATCGACCACGTGCACACCTGGGTGAACGGCACCGCCGACGGCGACTGGACGTCCATGGCGGTCGTGTCGGACGGCTCCTACGGCGTCCCCGAGGGCCTGATCTCCTCGTTCCCGGTCACCACCGGGAACGGCAAGTGGGAGATCGTCCAGGGCCTGGAGATCGACGACTTCTCCCGGTCCCGGATCGACGCCTCCGTCGCGGAGCTGTCGGAGGAGCGCGAGGCCGTCCGCAAGCTCGGCCTCATCTGAGCGAGCCCCCGGAGGGCATGCGTCACGAGCCCCGGACCGCACCCGGTCCGGGGCTCGTCCGCGTCCCGGCCCCCGGCGGTCCGCGGCGCCCGGCGGATCCATGATCTGCGGACAAATAATCTGAAGCCGTCGGTATCGGTCGCTAGGGTGTGATCGCTCGGAAAGTGATCGGGGGAGGCGTGCCGGTGGCCGAACAGGCGTTCCAGGTGGATCTGCGGGGCGTGGTGGACCTGCTGAGCCGCCACCTCTACGCGAGCCCGCGGGTCTACCTGCGGGAGCTGCTGCAGAACGCGGTGGACGCGATCACGGCGCGCGGCGCCGGCGGGCGCGTGGAGATCGAGACGGGCGGCGGCGTCCTGCGCGTCCACGACGACGGCGTCGGCCTGACCGAGGACGAGGTGCACGCGCTGCTGGCGACGATCGGGCGGTCGTCCAAGCGGGACGAGCTCGGCTTCGCGCGCCACGACTTCCTCGGCCAGTTCGGCATCGGGCTGCTGTCGGCGTTCCTGGTCGCCGACGAGATCGAGGTCGTGACGCGGTCCGCGCGCGGCGGGGCCGCCGTGCGGTGGACGGGACGCTCCGAGGGCAGCTACCGGGTCGAGCCGGGCGAGCGGGACGAGCCGGGCACGACGGTGACGCTGCGGGCGCGGCCGGGCGCGTCGGAGCTGCTCAGCCCGCCGGTCGTCGCCGAGCTGGCCGCCGCGTACGGGTCGCTCCTCCCGGTCGAGCTGGTCGTGGACGGCGTCGCCGTCACCGGCGGCGGCCCGCCGTGGCGGGCGTCCCACCGCGATCCCGCCGACCGCAGGCGGGCGCTGGAGCGGTACTGCGAGCAGGTCTGCGGGTTCACCCCGTTCGACGTCGTGGACCTCGACGTGCCGGAGGCCGGGCTGACGGGCGTCGCGTTCGTCCTGCCCGAGCCGGTGTCGCCGTCCGCGCGCGCCGCGCACCGCGTCTACCTGAAGCGGATGCTGCTGGCCGAGAGCGTCGAGGGCCTCCTTCCCGACTGGGCGTTCTTCGCGCGCTGCGTCGTGGACGCGGGGGAGCTGCGGCCGACCGCGAGCCGCGAGGCCCTCTACGAGGACGAGCTGCTCGAATCGACGCGGCACGGCCTCGGCGAGGTGCTGCGGCAGTGGCTGGTGAAGCTCGCCGAGACCGACCCGGCGCGGCTGCGCGCGTTCCTGCGGCTGCACCAGCTCGGCGTCAAGGCGATGGCCCTGCACGACGACGACATGCTGCGGATCGTGGACCGGTGGCTGGAGTACGAGACGTCCTCCGGGCCGATGACCCTGCACGAGTTCCGCCGCCGCCACCCGGACGGCCGGTTCACCGCGGACGTGGACGAGTTCCGGCGGCTCGCGGCGGTCGCGGGCGCCCAGGGCGTGGGCCTGGTCAACGGCGGCTACGTCCACGACACCGAGATCATCGAGCGGCTGCCGGACCTGGACCCGGACGTCCGGCTCCCGCGGCTGGACGCGGCCGAGCTGACCACCGCGTTCGGCGTCCTCGACCCGGCGGCGGAGCTGGCGCTGCGGCCGTTCCTGGCGGCGGCGCAGAAGGCGGTGGAGCGGCTCGGCTGCGAGGTCGTCGTCCGCGACTTCGATCCCGCGTCGCTGCCCGCGTTGTACCTGACGAGCCGGGACGCGCAGTTCCGCGAGGAGTTGGCGCGCGCGCGGGAGGAGTCGGACGAGCTGTGGGCGGACGTGCTCGGCGCGGTCGGCGCCACCACGAGCGCCGACCGTCCCCAGCTGGTGCTGAACCACCGCAACCCGCTGGCGCGGCGCGTCACCTCGCTCGGCGACGGCGGGCCGGTCGAGGCGGCCGTCCAGGCCCTGTACGGGCAGGCGCTGCTGCTCGGCCACCATCCGCTGCGGCCCGTCGACACGGCGGTCCTGAACCGCTCCTTCATCGGCCTGCTGGAGTGGGCCGTCCACTCCCCGGAGGCCCCTGATGAGCACGGATGACGTCTACGCGCTGATGGCGCGGTCGCAGGAGCTGCCCTACGGGGAGGCCCGCACGGTCCTGATCGAGGACGCGCTGCGCCGCGCCGAGGCGGCCGGCGACGAGGTGCTGGCGTTCCACGTGCGGGTCAGGCTGACCGACGCCTACCGGTACGGCGGCGAGCCCGTGAAGGCGTTCGCGACGTTCAGCCGCACGCTGGCGGACCACGACCGCGACCCCGCCCGGTTCGACGAGACGCACAGCCTGCTGTGGCAGATGAAGGCGGTGGTCAGCTCCCTGACCGCGTTCCCGGAGATCCCGCTGGACCGGGCCCACGCCGTCCTGGACGACATGGAGCGGCGCTACAAGGCGGGCGGGCACAGCCTCCAGGCGGTGTACCACTACCGCAACGTGGTGGCGCGGCACATCGGCGACGACTCGGCGCACGCGTGGTTCGTGAAGTGGCGCGCGGCCGAGCGGGACGAGCTGTCCGACTGCGAGGGCTGCGACCCGACCGGCATGGCCCGCCACCTGGTGGAGGCCGGACGGCACGAGGAGGCGTTCGAGATCGCCGCGCCGGTGCTGAGCGCCCGGCTGTCCTGCAACGAGCAGCCGCAGTCGATCCAGACGGCGCTGCTGCCGGTGTACCTGCGCATGGGCCGCCTGGAGGAGGCCGCCGCCGCGCACCGCCGCGCCTACCGGGTGCACCGGGCGCGCCTCGCCGACCTCGGCGATGTCGCCGAGCACCTGGAGTTCTGCGCGGTCACCGGCAACGGGGCGCGCGGCCTGGAGATCCTCCAGCGGCACCTCGGCTGGCTCGACCGGGCCCCGAGCGCGCACGCCGACATGGAGTTCTCCGCCGCGGCGGCCCTGCTGCTGAGGGTGGTCGAGGACGCCGGCCACGGCGCGGCGACCATCCGCCGCCCGGCGGCCGGCGACCGCCCGGCGGGGGAGGCGCCCTGACCGAGCTCCGTGCCGAGCTGGCCGGGCGCGCCACGGCGCTGGCGGCCCGGTTCGACGCCCGCAACGGCACGTCCCACCAGGGCGACGAGGTGCGCCGCACGCTGGAGGCCGAGCCGGTCGTCGACTTCCTGCCGCTGGCCCCCCACCACCGCCGTCCCGCGCCCGCGCCGGCCCCGCGGAGGGAGCCGGCCCCAGCGGACGACCTCGCCGCCGTGGACGATCTCGGCGAGCTGCTCGACCTGGTGGAGCGGCGCCGCCGGGACGGCGACCTGCCCGGGATGCTGGCGGCCTTCCGGCGGTACGACGCCGTCGCCGAGACCACCGAGCCGACGCCCGTCCAGAAGGCCCGCCGCCTGGACGGCCGGGGCGTCGAACTCGCCGTCGAGGGCGACGGCCACGGCGCCGCGCGGTGCTGGGAGGAGGCGTCCGGGCTGTTCGCGGAGCTGGGCGACGAGAAGCGCCGGCACCGCGCGCTCGGCCGACTCGGCGCGATGCGCGTCGACCTCGGCGACGAGGGCGGCCTGGAGCAGGTGGTCGCGTCCGCCGAGCACTTCGCCGCGCATCCGGGGCAGGACGGCGACGCCACGGCCGCGCTGCTCCGCCTCGCCACCGCGCAGTTCGGGCTGGACCGTCCGGCCGAGGCCCTCGCCGCGCTGGACGGGGTCGACCCGGACGACGCCCCCGACCGGGCCGGTGAGCTGTGGTTCCTGCGGGGGCAGGCGCTCCTGCTGACCGGCGACACCGGCGGCGCGGTGGCGGCGCTGCGCCGCTCCGCCGACGCGGCGCGCGCCTCCGGCGAGCCGGAGACGGTCGCCTCGCCCGGCCTGCTGCTCGCCCGGACCCTGGCCCGCCAGGAGTCCGGCCCGGACGAGGAGGTGTTCGCCCTGCTCGACGAGGTGGTGGCCGTGCTGCCCCCGTCGCCGATGCGCGCGTCGGCGCACTGCGACCGCGGCCTCGCGCTCCTCGCCGCCGACCGCCCGGCGGACGCCGTCGCCGACCTCGCGGAGGCGATCGCGGCCTGGACGGCCGAGGGCATGCACGAGCAGGCCGTCCACCTGCGCGTGGACCTCGCCGCCGCGTACCTCGCCGTGGGCCGGCACCTGGAGGCCGCCGAGGCCGCCGAGGAGGCGCTGCCCGGCTTGGACGGCGACGCCGCCCGGCGCTGCCGCCTGTTCCTGGCGCACGCCCAGAAGGAGATGGGCGAGGAGGACGCCGCCGCCACCTTCGCCGCCCTCGCCGAGGACGCCGCGCGGGACGGCCGGCACGACGCCGTCGCGCACTTCCTGGAGGAGGCCGGGGGTGTCCTGACCGCCCTCGACAGGGACGCCCAGGCCGCCGCCCGGTTCGCCGAGGCCGCCGAGGCCGGCGAGAAGGCGGGCGACCCCTACGCGGTGGTCCGCACCCGCCGCCGCGGCGCGATCTGCCTGCTGTGGAGCGGCGACGCCGACGAGGCCGTCGCCGCCATGGACACGGCCCGCGCGGCCCTGGCCGGGCTCCCGGCGGACGACGAGCCCGCCCGCGTCTGGGAGACCGCTCTCGTCTCCTACGACCAGGCCCGCGTCCTCGCCCGGGCCGGCCGCCTCCCCGAGGCCGTCGCGCACGCGTCGGCGGCCGTCGACGGCTTCACCGCCCTGGACGAGACCGACGCCGCCGAGGAGGCCGGCCGGCTTCTCAAGGACCTCAGGTCGGCCCGTGCGTGACGCCGCCTTCCGCTGACGCGGGCCTCCGCCGGCGCGGAGGCCCGGCAGGGGTGTGGATCAGCTGACGCGGTGGGCGCCCTGCGAGGGGGGCGCCTCAAGGAACTCGGGCCGCGTCCAGTCGCGCCTGGCGTAGGCGGCCGTGATCGCGTCCCGCACCTTCCCGGCGCGCGCGGCCGGGGCGAGGACGATGGCGGAGCCGCCGAAGCCCCCGCCCACCATGCGGCCGCCCCGGGCGCCCGCGCGCACCGCGGCGTCGACGGTGGCGTCGGCCTCGGGCCAGGAGACCTCGAACTGGTCGCGCAGGGACAGGTGCGAGGCGTTCAGCATGGCGCCGAGCTCGGGGAGGGCGCCGGCGCGCAGCAGCCCGACGGCGGCCTCGACGCGGTGGTTCTCGGTGACGACGTGCTGGACGCGGCGGCGCAGCACGGGGTCGCGCAGCGCCGCGAGGGCGGCGGCGAGGTCCTCGACGTCGCGCAGGGCCTCCACGCCGAGGAGGGACGCGGCCTCCTCGCACTCCGCGCGGCGGCGGCCGTAGTCGCCGCCCGTCAGGGCGTGCGAGGCCCGCGTGTCGACCACCAGCAGGACCATGCCCGAGGCCGCCGGGTCGAACGGGACCTGCGACGACAACCCGCTGCGGCAGTCGAGCATCAGCGCGCGGCCGGGCGCGCACAGCAGGGACGCCGACTGGTCCATGAGGCCGCACGGCATGCCGACCTGCTCGTTCTCGGCGCGCTGCGCCAGCCGGGCCAGCACGGGACGGTCGATCTCCACGCCGTGCAGGTCGCACAGCGCCAGCGCGGTCGCGCATTCCAGGGCGGCGGACGAGGACAGGCCCGCGCCCTGCGGGAGGTCGGAGTCGATCAGCAGGGACGCGCCGCCCGTCCCGTGCTCGCGCAGCACGCGCGCGACGCCGACCGGATACGCGGCCCACTCCCGGTCGGCGGGCCAGTCCTCGGAGGCGACCGTCCCGCCGTCCACGGGCGCGGTGACGGCGGTGGAGGCCTGCAAGGAGCGGACCTCCACCACGCCGTCGTCGCGGCGGGCGGCGGCGACCGAGACCCCGCGCGGGAGCGCGAACGGCAGGACGAACCCGTCGTTGTAGTCGGTGTGCTCGCCGATCAGGTTGACCCGTCCCGGCGCGTGCCACACGCCCTCCGGGGCCCGCCCGAACGCCGCGGTGAAGCTCTCGCGGAGCGCCCCGGTCATCGGGAGCGCAGGAAGGTCCACGCGTCGCCGACCATGGCGCGCAGGTCGCGCTCGGGCTTCCAGCCGAGCCGCGACTGGATCTTCTCCGAGGAGGCGACCAGCACGGCCGGGTCGCCGGGGCGGCGCGGCGCCGTCTCGGCGGGGATGTCGCGGCCGGTGACCTCGCGGCAGACCTCGACGACCTCGCGGACGGAGGCGCCCGTGCCGCTGCCCAGGTTGAAGATCTCGTGGCGGCCGGGCTCGCAGGCGTCCAGCGCGAGCAGGTGGGCGCGGCCGAGGTCGGTCACGTGGATGTAGTCGCGGACGCAGGTGCCGTCCGGCGTCGGGTAGTCGTCGCCGAACATCTTGACGGCGCCGCCGCCCTCCTGCGCGATCTTCAGCACGTTCGGGATCAGGTGGGTCTCGACCGTGTGCCGCTCGCCGAGCCGCCCGTGGGCGCCGGCCACGTTGAAGTAGCGCAGCGACACGCCGCCGAGGCCGTGCAGCCGCGCGTACTCGGCGAGGGCCGTGTCGATCGCCAGCTTGGACGCCCCGTAGGGGTTGGTCGGCCGGGTCGGGTCGGTCTCCAGGATCGGCGTCGACTCCGGCTCGCCGTAGGTCGCGGCGGTCGAGGAGAACACGATCCGGGGCACGCCCGCGACGCGCATCGCCTCCAGCAGGGCGAGGGACTCCCCGAGGTTCTTGTCCCAGTACAGGCCGGGCTTCTCGACGGACTCCCCGACGAGCGAGCGGGCCGCGAAGTGCAGCACGGCGCCGAACCCGGCGCCGCCGAGCACCTCCGCCGCCGTGTCGCGCAGCGTGCCGCGCACCAGCCGGGCGCCCTCGGGCACCGCGTCCTCGTGCCCGGTGGACAGGTCGTCCAGCACGACGACCTCGTGTCCCGCCTCCAGCAGCAGAGCGGAGACGACGCTGCCGACATAGCCGGCGCCTCCGGTGACGAGCAGCTTCACTGACGGACCTCCACGACGAGACTCTCGGCCGGTTCACGATGGTCGGGACGGCGGGGCGCGTCCAGGCCAGGGATCCGCCCAGGCTATCCGGAACGCCGAACGGGGAAGGCTGAACCCATGGACCCGACGCCGTCCCGGCCGCCCGCGGGGCCCGCGGGAGCGCTCGCCCGCCCGCTGGTGTGGCTGCTGTCGAACTCGACCCACCTCGTCGTGCGGCTGTCGGGCGGCGACCCGGGCGCGCTCCGCGAGGAGATCACCGCGGAGCGGATGCGGGTGCTGGTCGCGCAGAACACGCAGCTCACCCCGGACGAGCGGGCACTGATCGGGGAGGTGTTCGCGGCGGGGGAGCGGCCGCTGCGCGAGGTCCTCGTCCCGCGCACCGAGGTCGAGTTCCTGGACGCCTCGCTCCCGCTGGCCGCCGCCGCGCGGATCGCCGCGGGCAGCCCGCACTCGCGGTTCCCCGTCTGCCGCGACTCCCACGACGAGGTGATCGGCTTCGTGCACATCCGCGACCTGCTGGTGCCCGTCCCGCCGGACGGGCCCGCCGGGGCCCCCGCGGGCGACGGCCGGGTGGGGGGCCTGGTGCGTCCGGTGAAGTTCCTGCCGTCCTCGAAGCGGGTGCTGCCGGCGCTGTCGGAGATGCGCCGCGAGGGCTGCCACCTGGCGATCGTCATGGACGAGTACGGCGGCGTCGCCGGCATCGTCACGCTGGAGGACCTCCTGGAGGAGCTCATCGGCGACATCCGCGACGAATATGATGTCCAGGACGCGCAGGCACGGCGCCTGCACGGCGGGGTGGTCGAGGTCGACGGCCTGCTCAACCTGGACGACTTCGCCGCCGAGACCGGCATCCGGCTGCCGGCCGGGCCGTACGAGACGGTCGCCGGGCACATCATGGCGGCGCTGCGCCGCGTGCCCGCCGAGGGCGACTCGGTGGAGGCCGGCGGGCGCCGGCTCGCGGTGGCCCGGATGGAGGGCCGGCGGGTGGCCCGCGTGCGCGTCATGCCGCGGGCGTCGCCGCAGGCCGCACCGGCGCCGCCCGGCACGCCGTCCGCGACCCCGCGGGCGGCGATCGGCGACGCCGCCGCCGGCCCCGGCACCCGGCAGGCCACCGGCGGCGAAGCCTCAAGCGACACCTGAGAGAATCGGTCCGTGCACATGCCCGAAGCGCCCAGCCCCGAAGCGTCCGCCGGAACGGCCGCGGCACCGCCGCGCGTGCTGTCCGGCATCCAGCCCACCGCCGACTCGTTCCATCTCGGCAACTACCTGGGGGCGCTCCGGCAGTGGGTCTCGATGCAGGACACCCACGACGCCTTCTACTGCGTGGTGGACCTGCACGCGATCACCGTCGAGCACGACCCCGCGCTGCTGCGCCGCCGGACCAAGGTCGCCGTGGCGCAGCTCCTCGCGATGGGCCTGGACCCCGAGCGCGCCACGGTGTTCGTGCAGAGCCACGTCCCCGAGCACGCCGAGCTGGCCTGGGTGCTCGGCTGCCTCACCGGGTTCGGCGAGGCCCAGCGGATGACCCAGTTCAAGGACAAGTCGTCCAAGCAGGGCACCGGGGGGACGACGGTCGGGCTGTTCACCTACCCGGTCCTTCAGGCCGCCGACATCCTGCTCTACTCGCCCGACCCCACGACCGAGCCCGGCCGGGCGATCGGCGTCCCCGTCGGCGAGGACCAGCGGCAGCACCTGGAGCTGACCCGCACCCTCGCGCAGCGGTTCAACCACCGGTTCGGCGACACGTTCGTGCTGCCCGACGCGCACATCCCCGAGGGCGCCGCGAAGATCACCGACCTCCAGGAGCCGGACGCCAAGATGAGCAAGTCGGCGTCCTCCCCGCAGGGGATCATCGACGTGCTGGAGGAGCCCGGCCCGATGCGCAAGAAGATCATGCGCGCGGTCACCGACACCGGCTCCGAGGTCGTCTACGACGAGGAGAAGAAGGCCGGCGTCACCAACCTCCTGCGGATCTTCTCCGCGCTGGAGGGCACCTCCGTCCCCGACCTGGAGACCCGCTACGCGGGCTCGGGGTACGGGCAGTTCAAGAAGGACCTCGCACAGGTCGTCCTCGACACGTTCACGCCGATCAGGGAGCGCACCCTCAAGCTGCTGGACGACGAGGAGCGCCTCGACCAGGTGCTCGCCCTGGGCGCCGGGCGCGCCTCCAGGGTCGCCGCCGCGACGATGGAGACCGTGCGCGAACGGGTGGGATTCGTGGGACGTGGTCGCTGACGGCCCCGCCTCCGACGCCGCGGAGGGCCCTGGGAAGGCGCCCTCCGCGGCCGGGGGCGTGACCCCCGGCGGGGACGGCGGCTCCCGCACGATCGGCGTCGCCATCCCCATCCCCGACCCGTACGGCGCCTTCCTCCAGGCCCGGCGCGCCTCCTTCGGCGACCCGCTCGCCCACGCCATCCCGACGCACATCACGCTGCTGCCGCCGACCGAGATCCCCGAGGCCGAGATCGACGCCATCGAGGAGCATCTGCGCGACGTCGCGAGTACCGAGACGCCGTTCCCGATCAGGTTGCGAGGCAGCGGAACGTTCCGACCGGTGTCGCCGGTCGTGTTCGTGGCACTCGCCGAAGGAATCGGCGGTTGCGAACGGGTACAGGCGAAGGTTCTGTCGGGACCGCTTGCCCGGCCGCTGCCGTTCCCGTACCACCCGCACGTCACCATCGCCCACCACCTCCCCGAGAGCGTCATGGACCGGGCGTTCAAGGACCTCGCCGGCTACAGCGCCGACTTCGAGACCTGGGGCTTCTCCCTGTACGAGCACGGGCGGGACGGCGTGTGGCGCCCGCAGTGCGACTTCGTCTTCGGGGACGGCGCCGTGCCCTCCCCGGGCGGCGGACGCGGCGGGCCGGCCGCGTCCGGGTGAGCGGCGCCACAAGACGCTGCGTTGACCGTTCGATTACCGTCTGCGGCATCGTGTGGCCCGGGTTGGGTACGTTGCGTGCATGCGGCAGGTGATCGACGGGGTCCAACGGCGGAGCGAGTCCCTGTTCGGCGACGGGAAGGCGCTGCTGCAACGTTCCCGGGAACGATCCCGGTGGTTCGACCACCAGGCGCGCGCGTTCGAGCGGTACCAGGAACGCCGCGGCGACCGGCTCGCGGCCGCCCTCACCTGCTACGCGTTCCTGTCGTTCTTTCCGCTGATGGCGCTGGCGTACGCGCTGCTCGGCTACCTCGTCGGGGTCAGCGACGAGGCCCGCGCCTACTTCGTCCGGGCGATCAACTCGCAGCTGCCGGGGCTCGCGGGCCAGCTGGACGTCGAGCAGATCGCCCAGTCCAGGACCGCGGTCGGCGTCCTCGGCCTGGTCGCGCTGCTGTTCACCGGGATCGGCTGGGTGCAGGTGCTGCGCGAGTCCCTGCGCGACATCTGGGGCAACGAACCGGGCGGCGGCGGCAACTTCTTCCTGAAGCGGCTCTGGGACGGCGGCGTGCTCGCGTTCCTCGGCCTGATCCTGATCTGCGGCATGGCGGTCACGACGGTCACGACGTCCGCCACCCACACCGTCCTCGGCTGGCTCGCCCTGGAGGACGTCCCCGGAGCCGGGACCGGGCTGCGCCTGCTGTCCCTCGCCTGCGCCATCTTCTTCGACACCGTGGTCTTCCTGGCGCTGTTCACCCGCCTGTCGGGCACCCGGGCTCCCTGGCGCCGGATCATCAGGGGCGCGGTCTTCGGCGCGGTCGGCTTCGAGATCCTCAAGCAGATCGCCGCGTTCCTCGTCGGCCGCACGACGCAGAACCCCGTCTACGGCACGTTCGCCGTCCTGGTCGGGCTGATGGTGTGGATCAACGTGGCGACCCGGTTCGCCCTGTTCGTCGCCGCCTGGACGGCGACGCGCCGCGTCGTCCTCACCGCCGACGCCGCCAACCCGGAGAACAGCGCCGACCTCGCGGAGGTCGAGGCCCTCCGGGAACGCGCCGGCGAGAAGCCCGGCAGGCACGAGAAGCCGTCCGAAGACGAGGACCCGCCCCACGGCGAGGCCCAGGACGTTCGGAGAAGGCCGGGCCGCCGCGAAAGACCGGCCGAGTCCGGCGGCCGGCTCGAAGACGAGAAGCCGACGCAAGACGAAAAGCCCCTCGAAACCGGAAGACCGGCCTGACCCCAGTAGCCGACCGGGGCCGGGGCCGCCGGGGATGTGGCTGCGCGGGGCCGGCGGCGGGCCGGGTCAGGACCAGAAGGCGGCGTCTGCGTGCTGGTCTTCGGCCAGGGTGCGGATCTCGGTGATCTTGCCGTCGCGGATGCGGAAGAGGTCGACCGCGCGGGCGTCCAGGACGCGGCCGGGGCGCTCGGCGTAGGTCTGGACGAGGGCCGCGCCGTGCTCGTCGTTGGCCATGACCGAGTAGGGCTCGGTGTGGAACGTCCCGCCCGAGAGCTCGAACAGGCGGACGTAGAGGCCCAGGACCTCCTCGGGCGTCCGGTACTCGCCGCAGAGCGGCCCGCGGCCGGGGACGCGGTGCACGACGTCGCCGGCGAGCAGGGCGCCGATGAGGTCCATGTCGCCCTTGGCGAAGGCCGTGTAGCCGTCCTTCAGCAGCGTGACGTTCGGGTGCTCGTACGTCGGCGGCGGCTCCGGCGCGAGGGCGGGTGCGCCGAGCACCGGGACATACAAGTCGGACATGGCGCAGTTCCTCCCCGCGGCGCCGTTCCGCCGTCCCCCGGCGGTGACGCGATCACCGGCGCCACCGCGAGCGTAGGCCGGGCGGAAGCGCGGGTGCCAGGCCCGTGGGAAGGGGTGGGAGAAGCTTTACCGGCCGCCGTGGCGGCGGGCCGCCTCCAGGCGCCGCCTGCGGCGCAGCACCACGAACAGCACCATGACGGCGAGCAGGGCCCCGGCCGTGCCGCCGCCGACGAGCAGCCACATGCGCGACGAGTCGTCGGAGGCGAGCGGCGCGTCGGGCAGCACGCCCGAGCCGCCGTTCTTGCGGGTCTGCTCGACGTCGCCGGGCGGGACGAGCGTGCCCACCGGCCGGACCTTGCCGCGGGCGGCGAAGCCCCAGTTCAGCAGCTTGGCCGCGTACGCCGACGGCGGCATGTCGGCCCGCATCAGCGAGATCACGATCGTGTGCCCGCCGCGGCGCGCCTGGGCGACGAAGGTCTGCTGGGCGGCGATCGTGTAGCCGTTCTTGCCGCCGAGCATCCCGGTGTAGGCCAGCCGCTCGCCCGGGAGCATGTGGTTGTGCGTGTGGATCGGGTACCCGCCGACCTTCTTGCCCTTCTTGCGCTCCTTCTTGGTCGCGGGCGCCGGGAACTGGAAGTCGATCGCCTGCATGTAGGCCCGGTACTGGGGGTTCTTCATCCCCTCGCGCAGGATGAGCGCGAGGTCGTAGGCCGAGGTGTGCTGCGTCCGGACGTTCAGCCCGAGGTCCTTGTCCAGCCCGTTCGGGGACCCGGCGAGCGTGTCGCGCGCGTTGATCCGCACGGCCTCGGCGTTCATGTCGGCGAGGGTCCTGCGCATCCCGCCGTCGGCCTCGGACAGCGTCACCGCCGCGTCGTTGGCCGACATCATCAGCAGCGCGTGGAACAGGTCGGAGACCTTGTACTGCATCGTCGGGGTCAGGCCGACCTTGGTGCCCTCGGTGTCGCACGCCTTCTGGGACGGCCGGACGAGCCTGTTCGGGTCCAGCTTGGGGACGAGCGTCAGCGCGGTGAGGGTCTTGAGGGTGCTCGCGGGCAGGTAGTGCCCGTGCGGGTCCTTGGCGGCCAGGACCTGGCCGGTGTCGGCGTCCGCGATCAGGTACGAGGCCGCCTTGATCTTCGGCGGGGCCGGGACGCCCGGGGCCGTGCCCGCGACGACGCCGCGGGTCGCGAGCCCGGGCCCGCCCACGGTCTCGGCCGTCGGCGAGGCGGCCGGCGACGCCTGGGCGCGGGCTCCCGCGCCCGGCGGGCCTCCGGCGCGGGCGGCGCCGGCCGGGGCGGCGGCGAACGCGGGGGCCGCCGCGAGCGAGGCGGCCGTGACCGGCAGAGTGATCAACGTCAGGGCGCGGCGGACGCCGGCCGGCCCTCGTCGCTGTCGTGGCAAGCTCCCGACGCTCCTCAATCCCATGGGAGCTCGATCGCTCCCGGCGCGCAGGCGCCCAATGCCCATGACTCCCCCCGAAGACTAGGCGACCTATCCGGCGAAGAGGTACCCGATCGCGAATCCGGCAAGCGTGGGGCGGAGGCGACGGATGTGACGGAGGGCGCACCCGTCATATCACGGTACGTATGGGACGAGGGCGATCGGTTACCATCCGTCATGGCCGGGATTTTGAGACCGGCTGACGGTATTTTGGACAGACTGACTAGTTCGATCTAGTGGTGCGCACGTCAAGATCGATGACCGAAAAGTAGGACGTCCGCCCACCATCCGACGGCTCGCATGAGTCAATTGATCCGCAAAGGGCATGGACGCCCGGCAGGGGGCGGGCACGGACGCCATCATGGAACGAACACGTGACCTGGACCGGCGTTTGTCCAGGCTTAGGGACCCGCTGGCTGAATTGCGCCACGTGCCACGCAACGACCTGCAAGGATTGTGGACGGAGGTTGGCCGTGGCCATTGACTTCAACGCATCGCACGGGGCGACGCTGGGCGTCGAGTGGGAGATCCAGCTGGTCGATGCGGAGACCAGGCACCTGCGGCAGGACGCACGCGAGGTGCTCGCCGCCCTGCCTTCCCTCAGGGACGATGGCGACAACCCCCGCGTCCGGCACGAGCTGATGGAGTCCACCATCGAGGTGGTGACCGGGATCAGCGACACCGTGGGGGAGGCCAAGGCCGACCTGTCCGGCACCCTCACCGCCCTGCGCGCCGCCGCCGCCGACCGCGGCCTCGCCCTGGCCTGCACGGGCACCCACCCGATCAGCGACTGGCGGGAGGCGGTGATGGCGCCCATGGGGCGCTACGCCCAGCTGATCGAGGAGATGCAGTGGCTGGCCCGGCGCATCCAGACGTTCGGCGTTCACGTCCACGTCGGCATCTCCGACGGCGCCAAGGCGATCCCGATCGTCAACGCGCTCTCGTCCTACCTTCCGCACTTCCTCGCGCTCACCGCGTCCAGCCCGTTCTGGAGCGGCAGCGACACCGGCCTCGCGTCCTGCCGGGCGGTCGTGTTCGGCCAGATGCCCACGGCCGGGCCGCCCCACTTGCTAGACGACTGGGCGGCCTTCGAGGATTACATGGACACGCTGATGCGTTCCGGAACCATAAGGAGCATCAAGGAGGTCTGGTGGGATATCCGGCCGCATCCTGACTTCGGCACCGTCGAGATCAGGATGTTCGACGGGATTCCCACCCTGCGTGAGGTGGGGATGGCCGCCGCGCTGTGCCAGAGCCTCGTCACGCTGTTCGAGCAGCAGCTGGACCGCGGGTACACGCTCCCGCGGCCGGCCGCCTGGGTGGTCCGCGACAACAAGTGGCGCGCCACCAGGTACGGGCTCGACGCCATCGTCATCACCGACGACACGGGGAACACCGCTCCGCTCCGCGACGACCTGTACGAGCTGATCAGGGAGCTGGAGCCGGTCGCCGACCGGCTCGGCTGCGCCGAGGAGCTCAAGGTCGCCGGCGAGGTGCTGGAGCACGGCGCCCCGTACGAGCGCCAGCGCGCGATCCGCGCCGGCGGAGGGACGCTGGAGAACATCGTCGACGCGGCGATCGCCGAGCTCGCGGAGGACAGGTTCGTCACACTGGGGGAGGTCGCACATGCCGGAGCCTGAGCAACCGGACCGCGCCGGGAACCCCGCGAACACCGATGCCGCGAGCACCGATCCCGCGAGCAGACCCGAGAACGACGCGTCCTTCGAGAACGACATCGAGAACAGCAACGCTTCCACCAACGAGAACATCACCCGGCGGGCGCCGTACGGCACCGCCATCGCGCAGGGGGCGCACATGACACATCCGGGACCCGGGGTGATGCCCGGCCTTGAACCACCCGCCGCCCCGGGACTTGAGGGTCCCGAGGGCCGCGAGGACCGGGACGCCGCCGGCGCCGCCGGCACGGCGTCCGGCGGGCCCGTCCCGCGCGGCGCCGACGGACCCGCGCAGCGGCGGGACGCCACCGCCGCGGCGGCCGGCGCCCCGGCGGTGTCCGGGGTCCCGGCGGTGCTCGGCGGCGCCGTGCTGCAACCGCAGCTCGACGCGTTCCTCGCCGGGCACGAGGCGGATCTGATCGCGTTCCGCCGCGACCTGCACATGCACCCGGAGCTCGGCTACGCCGAGCACCGCACGACCCGCAGGCTCGCCGAGCGGCTCCGCGCGGCCGGGCTGGAGCCGGTGATCCTGCCGAAGGGCACCGGGCTGTTCTGCGACATCGGCCCCGCCGACGGCACGACCGTGGCGCTGCGGGCCGACATCGACGCGCTCCCGCTCCAGGACGAGAAGGAGGGCGTCGCCTACCGGTCGACCGTCCCCGGCGTCGCGCACGCGTGCGGCCACGACGTGCACACCACGATGGTGCTGGGCGCGGGCCTTTTCCTGGCCCAGCAGGCGGAGGCGGGGCTGCTGCCCGGCCGCGTCCGGCTGCTGTTCCAGCCCGCCGAGGAGACCCCCGGCGGCGCGCTGGACGTGATGGCCGCCGGCGGCATCGCGGGCGTCGACCGCGCGTTCGCGCTGCACTGCGACCCCCGCATCGAGGTCGGCCAGCTCGGGCTGCGCACCGGCCCGATCACCGCGGCCTGCGACAAGGTCTACGTGAAGGTCACCGGGCCCGGCGGGCACACCGCCCGGCCGCACCTGACCGCCGACCTGGTCTACGCGCTCGCCAAGATCGTCACCGAGCTGCCGTCCGCGCTGTCGCGGCGGGTCGACCCGCGCTCCAGCCTGTCGCTGGTGTGGGGGCGCGTCTCGGCGGGGTCGGTCGCCAACGCCATCCCCGACGACGGGATCGCCGAGGGCACCGTCCGCTGCCTGGACGACGAGGCGTGGCACCGGGCGCCGGAGATGATGAAGGCGCTGCTCCAGTCGGTCGCCGCCGCCTACGACGTGGAGGCGTCGCTGGAGTACGTCCGGGGCGTCCCGCCGACCGTGAACGAGGCGGCCAGCGTGCAGATGTTCCGCGACGCCGCCGCCCAGGTCATGGACGAGGACGGCGTCGTGCCGACCCCGCAGAGCCTCGGCGGCGAGGACTTCGGCTGGTACCTGGAGTCGATCCCCGGCGCCCTCGCCCGGCTCGGCGTCCGCACTCCCGGCTCGCCCGGCGAGTACGACCTGCACCGCGGCGACTTCGACGTCGACGAGCGGTGCATCGCCGTCGGCACGAAGGTGCTGAGCGCCACCGCGCTGACCGCGCTGTGGGACGGGGTCCGGCCCGGCGACGCCGAGTCGATCGAGGGCGCCGCGCTGGCCTAGACGCCCTCCGGCGACCGAGCTTGATCACCATGGGTGATCGCCTGGCCTGTCGCCTTCCGTCCTCCCGGTCGTCCGCGCATGAGGGCTTCGCACGCCGGTCAGCGCCGTCCATGGCGGCGCTGACCTGTGGCGATATGCCTACGCATTGGTAACGGACCTGTTGCGAAACCGTGCAAGGCGGAAGTTTGCCCTCATTCGCGAGGTAGCGTCCCAACGATTTCGGTGACCGGATCGGTCACCGGACCGTGGGTGGGGAACGGAAGGAGCGCTACCTTGCGCCGTGGACTGAAGATTACGCTCGTCACCGTGACGGGCGCCGCGCTGACGCTCAGCGCTTCCGCGTGCGGTGGCAAGAAGGCCGACAGCGGTGACGGCGGCGACGGCAAGAAGACCCTCAAGATCGGTCTGGCCTTCGACATCGGCGGCCGCGGTGACCAGTCCTTCAACGACTCGGCCGCCGCGGGCCTCGACAAGGCCAAGAAGGACCTCGACGTCAAGACCGAGGAGATCTCCGCCAAGCCGGACGAGCCGGACTCCGACAAGGAGTCGCGCCTGCGGCTGCTGGCCAACAAGGGCTACAACCCGGTCATCGGCGTCGGCTTCGCCTACACGGCCTCGATCAACAAGGTCGCCAAGGACTTCCCGAACACCAAGTTCCTCGTCGTCGACGCCGACCAGTGCAAGGTCGAGGGCGCGAACGTCAGCGGCGCCTGCTTCTCCGAGGAGCAGGGCTCCTACCTGGTCGGCGCCGCGGCCGCGCTGAAGTCCAAGACCGGCACGATCGGGTTCATCGGCGGCGTCAACGTCCCGCTGATCAACAAGTTCTTCGCCGGGTACCAGGCGGGCGCGAAGAAGGCCAAGCCGGGCATCAAGGTGCTGCCCGCCAAGTACCTGACGCAGCCCCCGAACTTCAACGGCTTCAAGGACGCCGGCCTCGGCAACGAGGCGGCCAAGGGCCAGCTCGACGAGAACGCCGACGTGATCTACCACGCGGCGGGCGGCGCGGGCATCGGCGTCATCAAGACCGTCGGCGCGGCCAAGAAGTGGGCGATCGGCGTCGACTCCGACCAGTACAACCAGCCCGCGGTCGCCGGGGTGAAGGCCCAGATCCTGACGTCCATGGAGAAGCACGTGGACGTCGCGGTCTACGACTTCGTCGAGAGCGTCGCCAAGGGCACCTTCAAGGCCGGCACCACGCAGTACAACCTGAGCAACGACGGCATCGGGTACGCCGCCTCCGGCGGCAACGTCGACGACATCAAGGCCAAGCTGGACGAGCTGAAGGCCGAGATCGTCAGCGGCAAGATCACGGTTCCGACCAAGGCCTGACGCCGCGGCCGGGGCACCGGGCGCCGCCCCGCGGGGCGGCGCCTTCCGGTCCAGTCTTCTCACGTTCTAGGCAGGGGGAGGGGCACTCGTGCCTGACCAGGTGCCGGCCGTGCGGCTGACATCGATCACCAAGCGGTTCCCCGGAGTGGTGGCCAACCGCGACATCAACCTCACCATCGAGCGCGGCGAGGTGCACGCGCTGTGCGGTGAGAACGGCGCCGGCAAGTCCACGCTGATGAAGATCCTTTACGGGATGCAGCGGCCGGACGAGGGCGCCGTCGAGGTCGACGGCGAGCAGGTGGCCTTCCGGACGCCGGCCGACGCGATCGCCCGCGGCATCGGCATGGTGCACCAGCACTTCAAGCTGGCCGACAACCTCACCGTCCTGGAGAACGTGATCCTCGGCGCGGAGCCCCGCGCCGAGGGCCGGCGGCGCGGCCGCATCGACTTCGCCGCCGCGCGCGCCAAGATCAAGGAGATGTCGCAGGCGTACGGGCTGCGCGTCGACCCCGACGTGCTGGTCGAGACGCTCGGCGTCGGCGAGCGGCAGCGCGTGGAGATCCTCAAGGTGCTCTACCGCGGCGCCCGCGTGCTCATCCTGGACGAGCCGACCGCGGTGCTCGTCCCGCAGGAGGTCGACGAGCTGTTCGGCAACCTGCGCGAGCTGCGCGCCGAGGGCCTGACCGTGCTGTTCATCTCCCACAAGCTGGACGAGGTGCTGACCGTCGCCGACACGATCTCGGTGATCCGGCGCGCGACGGTCGCGACCCGGCTCGACCCGCGGGAGGTGACGTCCCGGCGGCTGGCCGAGCTGATGGTCGGGTCGGAGCTGCCCACCCCGGAGCTGCGCGAGTCGACCGTCACCGAGGACGTCCAGCTGGACGTGGCCGGGCTCACCGTGCTGACCGCCGAGGGCCGTCCCGTGGTGGACGGCGTGTCGCTGCGCATCCGCCGCGGCGAGATCGTCGGGCTGGCCGGCGTCGAGGGCAACGGGCAGACCGAGCTCATCGAGGCGATCATGGGGATCCGCGGCGCCGACGCCGGGACCATCGGCTACGGCGGCGAGGACGTCACCTCGTGGGCGACGCGGCGGCGCCGCGAGGCCGGGATCGCCTACATCCCCGAGGACCGGCACCGGCACGGGCTCATCCTGGAGGGGACGCTCTGGGAGAACCGCATGCTGGGACACCAGACCCAGCGCCCGAACGTCCGCGGCCCGTGGGTCGACCGGCGCGGCGCCCGCCGCGACACCACCCGGATCGTCCAGGCCTACGACGTGCGGACGCCCGGGATCGACGTGCCCGCCGCCGCGCTGTCGGGCGGCAACCAGCAGAAGCTCATCGTCGGGCGGGAGATGTCCGGCGACCCGCGGCTGCTGATCGCGGCGCATCCGACCCGCGGCATCGACGTCGGAGCCCAGGCCGCCATCTGGGAGTACCTGCGGCAGGCCCGCGCGGACGGGCTGGCCGTGCTGCTGATCAGCGCCGATCTTGAGGAACTCATCGGTATGTCCGACACCCTGCACGTGATCCTGCGGGGACGGCTGGTCGCGGAGGTCGATCCGCGGACCGTCACCCCCGAGGAGCTCGGCTCCGCCATGACCGGCGCCGAGGCGTCCGCATGAGCGACGAGCGCGAGGACCTGAACCCGGCGGGCGAGGAGCCCGCGGACGGCGGGCCGGCGGGCACGACGCCGCCGGAGGGGAACGCGGCGGGCGGTGAGCCCGGGGCAGGGAAGGGAACGGCCGGCGTTCCCGCGCCGCGGCCGGGCGAGGCCCCCGGATCCGAGCCGGCCGACGCGAAGGCGCCCGGACCGGCGGAGCCGGAGGCGGTGCCGTCGTGGAAGGCGATGCTGCGCGGCCTCGGCCCGCGGGGGCTCGGCCTGAGGATCGGCGCGCCGGTGCTGGCGCTCCTGATCTCTCTCGGCATCACGATGATCCTGCTGCGGGTCACCGGCGCCGACCCGGTCAGCTCGATCCAGAGCATGGTCGACTACGGCACGACCGAGAACTCGATCGTCGACATCCTCAACCGCGCCGCCCGCTACTACCTGTCGGCCGTGGCCGTGGCGATCGGGTTCCGGATGGCGCTGCTGAACATCGGCGTGGACGGCCAGTACCGGATCGCCGCGTTCCTGGCCGCCGCGCTCGGCGGCGCGCTGGCGCTGCCCACCCCGCTCGGCCAGATGCTGACGATCATCGCGGCGATGGTGGTCGGCGGGCTGTGGGCGGCGATCGCGGGCGTGCTGAAGGTGACGCGCGGGGTCAGCGAGGTGCTGTCCACGATCATGCTGAACGCCATCGCGACCGGCCTGATCGCCTACCTGCTGAACGACAAGCGGCTCGCCGAGGTGCGGCCGGGCAGCAACAACGTCGCGACGCCGCAGATCCCCGAGTCGGGACGGGTCGGCGGCCTGAACGGCCTCCTGTCCTCGATCGGCATCGACCTGCCCGGCGACGTGTACGGGCTGCTGCCGCTGGCGATCCTGGTCGGCGTCGTGTTCTGGGTCGTCATCAACCGCACGCGGTTCGGGTTCGACCTGAAGGTGTCGGGCCTGTCGCCGTCGGCCGCGCAGGCCAGCGGCGTCAACGCCCGCCGCATGATCGTCTACACGATGGTCGCGTCCGGCGTGGTGGCGGGCCTGATCGGCATGCCGGAGCTGCTCGGCGCCTCCTACGAGTACTCGCTGAACTTCCCGGCCGGCCTCGGCTTCACCGGCATCACGGTCGCGCTGCTCGGCCGCAACCATCCGGCCGGCATCGCGCTCGCCGCGCTGCTGTTCGCGTTCCTCGACCAGACCTCCGACGTCCTCCAGGAGGTCGACGTCCCGAAGGAGATCGTCGGGGTCATGCAGGGCGTGGTCGTGCTGACCGTCGTCATCGTGTACGAGCTCGTCCGGCGCTGGGAGATCCGGCTGCAGCAGCGGGCCGTCGCCGCCGAGCTGGCCACCGGCCACGACCTGGCCCGCGAGGCCGCTGGGAGCGCCTCATGAGCACCGCCACCGAGACGGCCCCCGCCAAGAAGGCCGCGGGGGGCAAGCTGCGGCTGCGCTGGCCGCACCACCTGCTCATCGCGTCCGGCCTGCTGGTGCTGCTGTCGCTGGTCCGGGTGGTGGACGACGCCGACCCGGTGACCTCCAGCGGGACGGTCAGCGCCGCGCTGCGCCTCGCCGTGCCGATCTTCCTCGCCGGGCTCGGCGGGCTGTGGTCGGAGCGCTCCGGCGTGATCAACATCGGCCTTGAGGGCATGATGATCCTCGGCACCTGGACGGGCGCCTGGGCCGGCTACCAGTGGGGCCCCTGGATCGGCGTCCTCGCCGGGATCATCGGCGGCGCGCTCGGCGGGCTGCTGCACGCCGTCGCGACCGTGTCGTTCGGCGTCGACCACATCGTGTCCGGCGTCGCGATCAACATCCTCGGGCTGGGCCTCACCCAGTTCCTCGCCGGACTGATCTTCGACAAGGGGGAGGCGAAGGCGCTCGGCGGCGGCCCCCGGCAGTCGCCGCCCGTCGATCCGATCCCGACGCTGACGCTGCCGGTGCTGTCCGGCGGCAAGATCGGCGGCTGGCAGAGCCCCGACTGGCTCGGCTCGCTGGAGAAGCACCACTGGTTCCTGGTGTCGGACCTCGCGGGCATCGTGCGCGGCCTGACCAGCGACATGTCGCTGCTGACGCTCGTGGCGCTGCTGCTCCTGCCCGCCAGCTTCTTCGTGCTGTGGCGGACGGCGTTCGGGCTGCGGATCCGCTCGTGCGGCGAGGACGCGTACGCGGCCGAGTCGCTCGGCGTGCAGGTCTACCGGATGAAGTACGCGGCCGTGATGATCTCGGGCGGTTTCGCGGGCCTGGCGGGCGCGTTCCTCGTCACGGTCGCCGCGCCGATCTACCAGGACGGCCAGACCAACGGTCGCGGGTTCATCGGCCTCGCCGCCATGATCTTCGGCAACTGGCGGCCGGGCGGCCTCGCCGCGGGCTCGCTGCTGTTCGGCTACACCGACGCGATGAACGTGCGCGGCGGCGGCCAGTCGGTGCACGCGCTGCTGCTGTTCGTGGCGATCCTGCTGATCGGCGTCGCGGTGTGGCAGGGCGTCCGCGCGAACCGGCTGCTCCCGCAGGCGGCGCTGGACGCGGCGCACCGCCGCGACATGCGCGCCGCCGTCGCCGGCTCCGCGCTGTCCCTGGTCGCGGCCGCCGCGCTGCTCACCTGGTTCCTGCTGAGCGACATCGTCCCCGGCGAGCTGGTCTCCTTCACCCCGCACCTGACGACGCTGCTCGTCCTGGCCCTGGCCAGCCAGCGCCTCCGCATGCCCGCCGCCAACGGCCTCCGCTACCGCCGCGGCGAGGCACGCTGACCGTCGGGGGGTTTGGGGGCGCCCCCAGATCTGGATGCGGCCGGCTGCTCTTGCCGGGGGTTTGAGGGGTCGTCCTCCCAGAAAGGTAGGGCCTTATGGATATCGATTGGCCTGCTCTGCGCGTCGCCGCGCGGGAGGCGATGGGGCGGGCCTACTGCCCGTACTCCGGGTTTCCGGTCGGGGCCGCCGCGCTGGTGGACGACGGCCGGGTGATCACCGGGTGCAACGTGGAGAACGCCTCGTACGGCGTCGGGCTGTGCGCGGAGTGCGCGGTCGTGTCGGCGCTGCACGGGCCCGGCAAGTCCGAGCGGCCCCGGCTGGTCGCGATGGCGGTGGTCGACCGGCGCGGGAACCCGCTGATGCCGTGCGGGCGCTGCCGGCAGCTGCTGTGGGAGCACGGCGGCGCGCCGATGCTGCTGGAGACCACGCGTGGCATCCTGCCCATGTCGGACGTCCTGCCGGACGCCTTCGGTCCCGACGACCTCGTGGACCGGGCCTGACCGACACCCCCCGGCCGGCGCACCCCGGCCGGCCCGACCACCGAGAGGAATCCGTGGACGCCACCGATGTCATCCGCGCCAAGCGGGACGGCGGAACGCTGACCCCCGAGCAGATCGACTGGGCGGTCGACGCCTACACGCGGGGCGTGATCGCCGAGGAGCAGATGTCGGCGCTGGCGATGGCGATCCTGCTGAACGGCATGTCGCGGGCCGAGGTGGCCCGGTGGACCGAGGCGATGATCCGGTCCGGCGAGCGGATGGACTGGGCGGCGCTGGACCGCCCGACCACCGACAAGCACTCCACCGGAGGCGTCGGCGACAAGATCACCCTGCCGCTGGCGCCGCTGGTGGCGGCGTGCGGCGCGGCCGTCCCGCAGCTGTCGGGGCGCGGCCTCGGCCACACCGGCGGGACGCTGGACAAGCTGGAGTCGATCCCGGGCTGGCGGGCGTCGCTGTCGAACGCCGAGATGCTGGACGTGCTGCGCTCGGCGGGCGCGGTCGTCTGCGCGGCGGGCGGCGGTCTCGCGCCCGCCGACCGCAAGCTCTACGCGCTGCGCGACGTGACCGGCACGGTGGAGTCGATCCCGCTGATCGCCTCCTCGATCATGTCGAAGAAGATCGCCGAGGGCACGGGCGCGCTGGTGCTGGACGTCAAGGTCGGGTCGGGCGCGTTCATGAAGACGGTGGACAGCGCCCGCGAGCTGGCCGAGACGATGGTCGCGATCGGCGCCGACCACGGGCTGCGCACGGTCGCCCTGCTGACGGCGATGGACCGGCCGCTCGGCAACGCGGTCGGCAACGCCGTCGAGGTGGCCGAGTCGGTCGAGGTGCTCGCCGGGGGAGGCCCGTCCGACGTGGTCGAGCTGACCCTGACGCTGGCGCGGGAGATGCTCGCCGCCGCCGGGATCTCCGGGCGGGACCCGGCCGACGCGCTGAAGGACGGCTCCGCCATGGACGCCTGGCGCCGCATGATCACCGCGCAGGGCGGCGACCCCGACGCGCCGCTGCCGGCCGCCCGCGAGACCCACGTGGTCACGGCCCCGTCCTCGGGCGTGCTGACCAGGCTGGACGCCTTCGGGGTCGGGGTCGCGGCCTGGCGCCTCGGCGCGGGCCGGGCCCGCAAGGAGGACGCGGTCTCGTTCGGCGCGGGCGTCATCTGCCACGCCAAGCCGGGCGACACGGTCGAGGCGGGCCGGCCGCTGCTGACGCTGCACGCCGACGACGAGGCCAGGTTCGGCCGCGCGCTGGAGGCCCTGGACGGCGCCTTCGACATCGAGGCAGGCGGCGCCGTGTCCGCGCACCCCCTGGTCATCGACCGGATCGCGTGAACTGGCCGATTTGTTAAGAATCACCGTTGACGGGCGTTGTGTCCGCTCTGGACGCTGATCAGGTTTCTCTCAGCAGCCAAGGAGCGGACGTTGCGACTCTCACTCCTGCCCGTCGCGGCGCTCGCGGGCACGGTCGGCCTCGTGGCCGGCACGGTGCCCGCGTACGCCGACGCGGGACGTCCTCACATCGTGGTGAAGGACGGCAAGACGCAGCCCACGTTCTCGTTCAGGGACGCCGTCCGCGAGAAGGTGTTCGTCGAGACGAACGTGGACAGCGACCGGGACGGCGAACGCGACCGCGTGTCCGTCTACATCACCCGTCCCAAGGAGACGAACGGCGGCCTGAAGGTGGCCTCGATCCTTGAGGGCAGCCCCTACTACGCCGGCCTCCAGGACCCGCCGTACCACCCGGCCGACGTCACCGACTACCCGCGCCTCGCGCCGTGGACGCCGCCGCCCGGCCCGACGAGCTACTCGCGGGTCTACTACGACAACTACTTCGTCTCCCGCGGCTACGCCGTCGTCGCGGCCGACACGCTCGGCACGGGCGACTCCGACGGCTGCCCGACCGCCGTCGGCCCGAACGAGGCGCAGGGCATGAAGTCGGTCGTCCAGTGGCTCACCGGCAAGGCGACCGCGTACGACGCCCAGGGCGGCAAGGTCCGTGCGGGCTGGTCGACCGGGAACGTCGCCATGGCGGGCAAGTCCTACGACGGCACGCTGCCGCTGGCGGCCGCGGCGACCGGCGTGTCCGGGTCACCGGCGACTACAACCGGACCTGGGACGAGCGGAACTTCGCCAAGTCCGCGCCCCGCTTCAAGGCGAGCGTGTTCATGACCAGCGGCCTCGCCGACTGGAACGTCAAGCCGATCCAGATGCCCCTCCTGTGGGACGGGCTGAAGAAGGCCGGCGTCGACCGCAAGCTCTGGATCCACCAGGCCGCGCACGACGAGCCTCTGGACGTCCGCCAGAGCGTGTGGCTCGAATCGCTGAACCTGTGGTTCGCGCACGAGCTCTACAACGTCCGCAACGACATCATGCGCCGGCCCAAGGTCGACCTGGAGCGCACTCCCGGCCAGTGGGAGACGCACAAGGACTGGCCGGAGGCCTCGGCGCGTCCGGTGTCGCTCGGCCTGTCGGCCGCGGGCCTCGGCGAGCGCGGCCGCGGCGTCCAGCAGCTGGTGGACGACCCGGCCCGCAAGGCCGAGGAGCTGGCGGCGAACCCGGACGCGGCGGACCCGAACCGCCTAGTCTACCTCACGCCGAAGCTGACCAGGGCCACCCGGCTCAGCGGCACGGCGCGGATCAGGCTGCGCGCCTCCGTCGACGGCCGCTCGCCGTACCTGTCGGCCCTCCTGGTCGACTACGGCTCCGACGAGCGCGTCTCCGGCTTCGTCCCGACGTCCGACCGGTGGTGCTACGGCGACTCGATCCCCGGCGACGAGGGCTGCCGCACCGTCCGGAAGTACACCACCGCCGTCAGCCCGTTCAAGATCGTGACGCGCGGCTGGACGGACGTCCGCAACCGCGAGTCGATCTGGCGCAGCACCCCGGTGAGGCCCGGCGAGGACTACACGTTCAGCTGGCCCATGCAGCCGTACGACTACGTCTTCAAGCCCGGTCACCGGATCGGCCTCATGGTGCTGGCCACCGACCACGCCTACACGCTCCGCTACCCGGCGGGCACCAAGGTCAAGGTCGACCTGTCCGGCAGCACCCTGACCCTGCCCCTTTCCAAGGACTGACCCCGGGCAGGCACTCACCAGGGCGTGCGCCCGGACCGCCGAATCGGCGTTCCGGGCGCACGCCTTCGAGAGCCCCCGCGTCCGGCCCCCACGGCGACGCCTCGCCGTGGGCTCAGGGGGCGGTGTCCGCGGAAGTGGTGCGAGTGGACATGTGGGCTTGGCGCATCCGCCCGTCAGGCGCGAAGCGGCCGAAGAAGTAGACCTCGATGGAGAGGTCCTTGCCGCGCTGGCGGACGTGCAGGGTGTAGCGGGCGGCGAGGCGGTCGCCGTCCGCGACGGCCTCGTGCACCTCCACCCTGCTCGCGGGCCGGTTCTTGCGGACCGGCCGGGTGTGCGCGATGAGCTTGTCGCGGTCGATCCGGATCCCGTCGGCGAGCTGGACGATGTCCGGGGTGTGGTAGCGGTCGACGATCAGCGCCGGGTCGTCGTCGCCGCGCAGCAGGTCCTCGGTGAAGGAGGTGTAGAAGTCGGCGATGAACCGCCCGGGTTCGGTTTCGTCGAGTGGGCGCATGGATCCCCCGTCGGAGTGCTCGGTACGATCTTTGACGCTCTGTAAGATATGAGCGGAGACCTAACTTTGACAAGGTGTAAGAAATAATGCCGCCTCCGGCCCGCAACAGCCGCGCCGACGCCCGCCGCAGCAGGGACGCGATCCTGGACGCTGCGACGCGGGTGCTCGACGCCGAGCCCGACGCCGGTCTGGGGGCGGTCGCGGACGCCGCCGGGGTGACCCGCCAGACCGTCTACGCCCACTTCTCCTCACGGGAGCAGCTGCTTCACGCGATCGCCGAGCGGCTCACCGAGGAGACGGTGGCCGCCATGGACGCCGCCGGTCTCGACGCGGGGCCGGCCGCGGACGCGCTGATGCGGCTGCTCGACGCCGCCGCGCGGACGGCCGGGCGCCACCCCGTCCTGACGCGGCGGATCGGCGCGGCGCCTCTCGGCCCGGAGGCCGAACACGAGCGGCACGAGCCCGTCGCCGACCGGATCAGGCGGGTGATCGAGCGGGGGCGGCGCGGCGGCGAGTTCGACGATCGGCTCCCGGTCGGCTGGCTGGTCGCGGCCACCATCGCGCTGGCCCATGCCGCGAGTGAGGAGCGGCAGGCGGGCCGCATGCCCGATGCGGTCGCCGAGGACGCGCTCCGTGCCGGCCTCCTGCGGCTCCTCGGCGGCTCCTGACCGATGCGAGGCCGGCGGACCCGCCGCGAGCCGCGGGCCTTTCTCGAATTCCCAGCCGGGATGCCTCGCCAGGCCATTGATGAAAAGGATCACCGAACCAAATCGGTGGCGTCCTCATCAGATGAGGGCATGGCCCGCCCCGGCGACCAGGTCACCGTCGTGGGGAAGAAGTGCCAGGTGGACGGGACGGCGGGCTCGCTGGCCTTCGACGGCGGGGCCGTCCCGCTGAACGGCGCGGAGGAGGTCGACGGACGGGCCGGTCTCGCGACGATCAAGAAGGACACCTTCGTCGGCACCTACACGGTGCTGGTGCGGTGCGGCGCGTTCAGGGGGGTCGGCGAGGTCCACGTCGTGGACGGAAAGGCGCGCCCGATGTCCCAGCCCACCCCGACCGGCGGGCCGGCGACGGGTGTCGGCGGCGGGGCCGGCGGCGGGAACACCGCCCTTCTGGCCGGGGGCGGCGTCCTGCTGCTGGGCGGGATCGGCGCCGGCGCCATTGCCGTCCGCCGCCGGAATGGCGCGGCCGCGTCGTAGCGAGCCATTTTGCAGAGAACCGGTACTGACAATTCCGATGGGACGGGAAGGGCGATGAGGGCAAAGGGCGGCCGGTGGGGCCCGGGGGTGCCGGCGGCGGTCCTGGCGGCCGCCGGCCTCGCCCTGGTCGTCCTCGGGCTGCGCGGCCCGGACGGTCCGCCGAGCCCGCCCGCGTGGGCCGCGGCCACCCGGGCGGTCGACCGGCACGGGCCGGCGCTGGACCGCTCGCCGCCCGTCCAGGTGTCCGTCCCGTCCATCGGGGTGCGGGCGCCGCTGGCCCGCCTGGGCCTCGGGGACGGCGGCGAGGTGCAGGTCCCCCCGGCCGACCGGCCGGGGGAGGCCGGCTGGTACCAGGGCGGGCCCGCCCCCGGCGAGCGCGGCGCGGCGGTCATCCTGGGCCATGTCGACTCCGCGGAGGGCGCCGCGGTCTTCTACGACCTGGGCCGGCTCAGGCCGGGGCACCGCGTCGAGGTGAGCCGCGCGGACGGAAGGGTGGCCGTGTTCACCGTCGAGTCCGTGGAGCGCGTCCCGAAGGGGCGGTTCCCCACCGCGCGCGTCTACGGCGCCCTCGACCACCCCGGGCTCCGCCTGGTCACCTGCGGCGGCGCGTTCGACCGGGCCGAGCGCAGCTACCGGGACAACGTCATCGTCTACGCCGCCGAGACGGCGGTCCGCTAGCCGTGGCGGCCGTCCGTGCGTCGCCTCCGCTCCGGCGGGACAACGCGCGGTTGTGGCCGAGGGGCCGGCGGTTGTTTGATCCGCGGGCCCGCCGCCCGCTTTGATCTCCCTGGCCGGCGCGGGCGCGGCCGGCGGAGGGAGCGTGGCGAGGGTGCGCACGGGGGAGGGGCGGTCGCTGGGGCGGCGGTTCGGGTGGCTCTGGACGGCCTACGCGGTCAGCGCGTTCGGGACGTGGCTCGCCTTCGACGCGTTCCCCCTGATCGCGATCACCGTGCTGCACGCCGGTCCGGCCCGGGTGTCGGCGCTGGCCGCCGCAGGTCTGCTGGCGGGGGCGGCGGTGGCGGTCCCGCTCGGCCCCTGGGTGGAGTTCCGCCGCAAGCGCCCCGTGATGATCGCGATGGACCTGGTCCGGTGCGCGGCGCTGCTCAGCCTGCCCGCCGCGTTCGTCCTCGGCGGGCTCGGCTTCGCCCAGCTGCTGGTCGTGTCGGTGGTCGTCGCCGCGGCCGACATCGCCTTCACCGCGGCGAGCGGCGCCTGCCTGAGGGCGCTCGTCCGGCCGGACGACCTGCTCGCCGCGAACGGGCGGCTGGAGTCCACGGCCTGGACCGCCACCATGCTCGGGCCGCCGCTCGGCGGGGCCGCGATCGGGCTGTTCGGCCCGCTCGTCACGGTGGCGGCCAACGCGGCGAGCTTCCTGCTGTCGGCGGCCGGGATCCGCGCGATGGGCGGGACAGAGCCGCGCCCCGCCCGGAGCGGCGCCGCTCGCGGGGCGGGCCCCCGGCTCCGTGCGGGGGACCTGTTCGAAGGGTGGCGGCACATCCTCACGAGTCCGGCGCTGCGCCCGCTGTTCCTCAACGCGATCCTGGTCAGCGGGCTGATCATGGCGACGGCGCCGGTGCTGGCCGTCCTGATGCTCGGCCGCCTCGGGTTCGCGCCCTGGCAGTACGCGCTGGCGTTCGCCGCCCCCTGCGTGGGCGGCCTCGCCGGCTCGCGGGCGTCCCGGCGCCTCGCCGCGCGGTTCGGGCGCCCGAAGACCATGCTCGTCTTCGGGACGCTGCGCGCGTGCTGGCTGCCCGGCCTGGCCTTCGTCCGTCCGGGCGCCGCCGGGCTGGTGCTCGTCCTCGCCGTCGAGCTCGGGCTGATCACCTGCATGGGGGTGTTCAACCCGCTGCAGGCCACCTGCCGGCTGGAGTGGACGCCGCCCGGCCGGGTCGCCCGCGTCCTGGCGGCGTGGTCGGTGTCGAGCAAGCTCACGATCGCGGCCCTCACCGGCCTGTGGGGCCTGCTGGCCGGCCTCACCGGCCCCCGAACCGCCGTCGCGGTCGCCGGGGTCCTGTCCCTGGCGACCCCGGCGCTGCTGTTCCGCAACCGCCGGGCAATGTCCGGCCCGGACGTCTTGACGCAGGTCAGTGCCGGTGCAAACGTGAAAAATGAGGGGGAAGGGGGACCCATCATGATTGAGATCAAGAGCATCGAGAAGCCGGACGACCGGCGGGACTTCCCCAGGGGACACCTGGAGATCGCCAACCTCAGCGGCCTCGTCTTCGGGAAGGCGACGTTCGAGCCCGGATGGCGCTGGACGGAGTCGGTGAAGGACATCGCGGGAACCGACCTCTGCGAGGTCCACCACAACGGCTACGTCGTGTCGGGGCGGATGCACATCCGCATGCGGGACGGCGCCGAGCAGGAGGTCGGCCCCGGTGACGTGTTCGTCGCGACGCCCGGCCACGACGCGTGGGTCGTCGGAGACGAGCCCTGCGTCGTGTTCGACTTCGCCGGCGGCATCGGCGAGTACGCCAAGGCCAAGCACTGAGCGTTCGGTTTCGTGGAGCGGGGGTCGGACGCCCCCGCTTCTGCACGTCAGGGGGACGCCGGGCCGCTCTCCGCGGGCCGGTGACGCCGGTAGTGGCGCGCGACGCGGACGCGGTTGCCGCAGCGCGCCGCCGAGCACCACCGGCGGCGGGGGTGGGCCGGCAGGAAGAGCATCACGCAGTCGTCGGCCTCGCATTCCCGGACCGCGGTGACCGCCGGGTCGGCGAGGAGCCCGGCGGCGGCCTCGGCGAGCCACGCCGCCGGCCGCAGGCCGGGCGGGCCGGTGCGGCGGCGGGCCGCGACCAGGGCCCCGCCGTTCCAGGCCAGTTCGGTGATGGCGGGCGCGGCGCGCTGGGCCCGGTGGAGGGCCTCCAGGTCATCGGCCGAGGGCGGCTCGCCGCGGCGGACGCGGTCGAGGGCCCGGGCCGTGTGCTCGCGGACGTCCCGGACGGCGGCCAGCGCCGCCTCCGACGTGACCGCGGCGGCGAACGCCCGCGCCTCGTCGGACCGGGCGGCCTGGAGCCGCAGCCAGGCACGCAGATCATCCGGCGTGGACAGCAGGTCGGCGCCCGCGGGGCGCGTGTTGACCAGGTCCAGGGCCGGCGGCTCGCCGATCAGCGGGCTCGGGTCGTCCATGACCTAACGGTACATCGCAGGGTTGACCCGTTAGACGGGCGGTCGCTATACCTAATGCTTCAATCACGCTGAAAGGCATTAGGAATGTTCTCGATCGCCCGTACCGTCCACCGCCACGTCGACGTCGGCGACGTCCGCGTCTTCTACCGCGAGTCCCTGCCGGAGCAGGAGGACGCGCCCGTCCTCCTGCTGCTGCACGGTTTCCCGTCGGCGTCGCACCAGTTCCGCCGGCTCATCGACGTCCTCGGCGCCCGCTACCGGCTGATCGCCCCGGACTACCCCGGCTTCGGCCGCACGCTGGCGCCGGACGGCTTCGTCTACGGCTTCGACGGGCTCGCCGACGTCGTCGAGGGCTTCGTGGAGCGGCTCGGGCTCACCCGTTTCGCCCTGTACATGTTCGACTTCGGGGCTCCGGTCGGCTTCCGGCTCGCCGAACGGCGCCCCGGACGGATCGCGGGCCTGGTCGTCCAGAACGGCAACGCCTACGACGAGGGCCTCTCGGACGGCGCCCGCGAGTTCATCGCCCTGCGTCCCGGGGCGCCGGGGGCGGAGGAGACCGTCCGCGGCCTGCTGACCCTGGACGGCACCCGCGGCCAGTACGAGGCGGGCGTCGCCCGTCCCGAATCGGTCGCCCCGGACGGCTGGACCCTCGACCAGCACTTCCTCGACCTGCCGGGACGCAAGGAGGCGCAGGTCGCGCTGGCCTTCGACTACCGGTCCAACGTCGCGCGCTACGAGCGCTGGCAGTCCTGGCTGCGCGAACACGCCCCGCCGACCCTCATCGTCTGGGGCGCCGGCGACCCGTTCTTCCCCGCGCCCGGCGCGCGCGCCTACCTGCGGGACGTGCCGGACGCCGAGCTCCACCTGTTCGACACCGGCCACTTCGCCCTCGAAACGCACCTCCGGGAGATCGCGCCGCTCGTCGCCGCGTTCCTCGACCGCCTCCCGGGCGCGGCGGAGGGGTAGGTTCGTGGGATGAACGCTCGCCCGACTCTTGAGGACATCCGCCGCGCCCCGAAGGTGCTGCTGCACGACCACCTGGACGGCGGGGTACGGCCCGCCACCATCGTGGACCTGGCACGGGAGACCGGGTACGGGGACCTGCCCACCACCGACGCGGACGCCCTGCGGACGTGGTTCGAGGAGGCGTCCAACTCCGGATCGCTCGAACGGTACCTGGAGACGTTCTCCCACACGGTCGGGGTGATGCAGACCGTCGAGGCGCTCACCCGGGTCGCCTACGAGTGCGCCGAGGACCTCGCGAAGGACGGGATCGTCTACGCGGAGGTCCGGTACGCGCCGGAGCAGCACCTGCGCGAGGGGCTGTCGCTGGAGCAGGTGGTCGAGGCCGTCCTGGACGGCTTCGCGCGCGGCCGCGAGGACTTCGGGATCCGCGTCGGGACGCTCGTCACCGCGATGCGGCACCAGGCGCGCAGCATGGAGATCGCGGAGCTCGCCGTCCGGTACCGGGACGCGGGCGTCGTCGGGTTCGACATCGCGGGCGCCGAGGCCGGATACCCGCCGACCCGGCACCTGGACGCGTTCGAGTACCTCCAGCGCGAGAACGCGCACTTCACGATCCACGCGGGCGAGGGGTTCGGGCTGCCGTCGATCTGGCAGGCGATCCAGTGGTGCGGCGCCGACCGGCTCGGGCACGGCGTGCGGATCATCGACGACATCGAGGTGGAGGGCGGCGAGGCGCGGCTCGGCCGGCTCGCGGACTACGTGCGGGACAAGCGGATCCCGCTGGAGATGTGCCCGACCTCCAACATCCAGACGGGCGCGGCGAAGTCGATCGCCGAGCACCCGATCGGGCTGCTGCGGCGGCTGAGCTTCCGCGTCACCGTCAACACCGACAACCGGCTGATGAGCGGCACGACGCTGTCGGAGGAGTTCGCCGAGCTCGCCGACGCGTTCGGCTACGGATGGGACGACCTGCAATGGTTCACGGTGAACGCCATGAAGTCGGCGTTCGCGCCGTTCAACGAGCGGCTCGAACTGATCAACGGGGTGATCAAACCCGGTTTCGCGCAGCTCAAGTGGAGCGGCGCCCGGCCCCTGGCATGATCGAGCCATGACCATTCGCTCCACCGGCGGGCGCGTCGCCGCGTACGCGTGGCTGGTGTTCGCCGCCCTCAACCTGGTCGACCTGTTCGTCGGCATCACCGGTGACCCCGACTACTCGCTGACGACGGTGACGATCGCGTTCCTGCTGCTGCTCGGCTGCGGGATCGCCTACACGGTCGGCCTGCGGCCGCTGGTCGCCGGGGACGAGACCGGCGTGACGATCCGCAACCCGCTGCGGGACGTCCGGGTGCCGTGGGGCGCGGTCCGCCGGATCGAGGGCAGGAACGCGCTGACGGTGGTGTTCTCCGGCCCGGACGGGACGGATCTGGAGACCCGGGCGTGGGTGCTCCAGACCTCGCCGCGGGCGCAGGCCAAGGCGGAGGCCCGCGCGGAGAAGGAGGCCCGCAAGGACAAGGGCCAGGCCCAGGGCTTCGACCTGCGGGGACGGACGCCGACCGCGTACGCGGCGCAGCAGCTGAACGAGATGCGGGACCGGCAGCGCCCCAAGGCCCGGTCGGGCGCGCCCGACAAGGCCGCCAAGGCCAAGGCCGAGGAGGAGGAGGGCCCGGCCAGGGGGACGGTCAGCTGGTCCGTTCCCGCGCTGGCCGCGCTCGCCGTCCCGCTCGCGGTGGTCGTCGCCCTGCTGATCGCGGGCGCGGTCGGCTGAGGGGCCGCCCGGTCAGCCGAGGGCCGCGGAAACGTCCGCGCGCAGGGCCTCCAGGTCGGCGGCGGCGCGCGCGCGGACCGCGGCGACGTCCCCGTCCACCGGGAGGACGACCTCCAGGTAGCACTTCAGCTTCGGTTCCGTCCCCGAGGGGCGCACGACCACGCGCGACCCTCCGGCCAGGCGGAACCGCAGCCCGTCGGTGGGCGGCAGGTCTCCGGCGGGCCGGGCGAGGTCGTCGAACGACTCGACGCGCCGTCCGCCCAGCTCGCGCGGGGGATCGGAGCGCAGCCGGGCCATCGCCGCGGTGATCAGCGAGAGGTCCCTCACCCTGACCGACAGCTGGGACGTCGCGTGCAGCCCGTACCTGCGGGCCTGCGCGTCCAGCAGGTCGAGCAGCGTGCGGCCGTCGCGCCTGGCGTCCGCCGCGAGCGCGGCGACGGCGAGCGCGGCGCCGATGCCGTCCTTGTCGTTGACGAGCACGCCCCGGTCGTCGCCGACGCTGTAGCCGAGCGCCTCCTCGTACCCGAACACCAGCCGGTCGGGCCTCCCGCGGCCGGACGACGCCGCCTTCATGATCCACTTGAAGCCGGTGAGCGTCTCGGCGAACCGGACGCGGTGCGCGACGGCGATCGAGCGCAGCAGCGACGACGACACGATCGTCGTCGCGACCAGGCGGTCCTCGCCCGTGGTGTGCCGCAGCACGTGCTCGGCCAGCAGCCCGCCGACCTCGTCCCCGGTGAGGGTCCGCCACCCGGACGGGCCCGGGACGGCGACGGCGCAGCGGTCCGCGTCCGGGTCGTTCGCGATCACCAGGTCGGCGCCGCGAGCCCCGGCGAGGGCCAGCGCCAGGTCGAGCGCGCCCGGTTCCTCCGGGTTCGGGAAGTCCACGGTCGGGAAGTCCGGGTCGGGCTCGGCCTGCTCCGGGACGACGGCGGGCGCGGGGAACCCGGCGCGCTCGAACGCGGTGAGCAGGACGTCGCGGCCCACGCCGTGCAGGGGCGTGTAGACGATCGAGACGTCCCGGTCGCCGCCGAGCCGGAGGGACGACACCGCGTCCAGGTACAGGCCGGCGCCTTCGTGGACGGGCCAGCCCTCGCCGAGGGGCAGCTCGTCCACGCGGCCGACGGCGTCGATCGCGGCGGAGATCTCCGCGTCCGTCGGCGGGACGATCTGCGCCCCGTCCGCCCAGTACACCTTGTAGCCGTTGTCGCGCGGCGGGTTGTGGCTGGCCGTGACCATGACGCCCGCCACGATGTCGTCGAACGCCCGGGTGAAGTGCGCGAGGACGGGCGTCGGGACGGGATCGGCGAACACCTCGGGACGCAGCCCCGCCCCGCTCAGCACGGCCGCGGTGTCGTCGGCGAACCGCCGGGAGCCGTGCCGCGCGTCGAACCCGATGACCACTCGGCCGCCGGCGGGGAGCCGGGCGGCCAGGCCGGCGGCGGCGCGCATGACCGTGACCCGGTTCATCCGGTTCGGCCCGGCGCCGAGCTCGCCGCGCAGCCCGGCGGTGCCGAACTCCAGCCGCGCCCCGAACCGGTCGGCGAGGGCCGCCTCGTCGCCCGCGTCGAGGATCGCCCGCAGTTCGGCGCGCGTCCGCGGGTCGGGGTCCTGCCCGAGCCAGTCCGCGGCCCGCGCGCGCAGGTCGCTCACAGCTTCGCCAGGACGGTGCCGAGCAGCGTGCCCATGCGGCCGGCCGACGCGCGTCCCGCCGCGAGGACCTCCTCGTGGTCGAGCGGCTCGTCCGACAGCCCCGCCGCGATGTTGGTGACCAGGGAGATGCCGAGCACCTCCGCGCCGCCCTGGCGGGCCGCGATCGTCTCCAGCACGGTCGACATGCCGATCATGTCGGCGCCCAGCGTGCGCAGCATGCGGATCTCGGCGGGCGTCTCGTAGGTCGGGCCGCGGAACGCCGCGTAGACGCCCTCCGACAGGCTCGGGTCGGCCTCCTTGGCCAGGGCCCGCAGGCGTCCGGAGTACGCCTCGGTCAGGTCCAGGAACGTCGCGCCGGTCAGCGGGTTCGCGCCGGACAGGTTCAGGTGGTCGGAGATCAGCACCGGGTCGCCCACCGACTGGTGCTCGGGCCGCAGCCCGCCCGCCGCGTTCGTGAGCACCACCGTCCCCACGCCCGCGGCGAGGGCCGTCCTGACGCCGTGCACGACCGCCTCGACGCCGCGCCCCTCGTACAGGTGGGTGCGGCCGAGGAACACCAGCGCGTTGCGCCCGCCGATCTCCACGACCCGGATCCGCCCGGCGTGGCCCTCCACGGCCGGCGGCGCGAACCCGGGGAGCTCGGTCACCGTCAGCTCGGCGACGGGCTCGCCCAGCCGGTCGGCCGCCGGAACCCAGCCGGACCCCATGACGAGGGCGACGTCGAAGGAGTCGATGGACGTGCGGGAACGCAGCTCGTCCGCCGCGTCCCGCGCCAGTGAAAAAGCGTCGTTGCTCACACGGGCGACACTACCGCCGCGCCGCCGCGCCGCCGCCGGTCAGTCGCCCAGCGACTTGCAGGGACGTGTGCGCAGTTCCTTGACGTAGTCGTCGGGCGCGCCGGCCTTCTCGGCGGCGTCGGCGAGGATGCCGAGGTAGCGTGCGGACGGCAGCCCGCCCTCGTAGTCGTCCAGGACGTACATCCAGCACAGCGCGTCGCCGTCGAGCGTCTGCACCCGCACCCTGATCTTGCGGTAGACGTCGAGCGCGGCCCCCTCCCAGGCGTCGAGCTCCTTCTCGTCCCAGGCGGGCACGTCGTAGACGACGACGAAGACCTGCTCGGAGTCGTCCTCGACGACGGTCGCGAGGGCCCCGTCCCAGCCCTTGTCCTGCCCGCCGAAGGTCAGGCGCCAGCCGGCGAGCCAGCCGGTGCCGCGCATGGGCGAGTGGGGAGCCCGGCCGGACATCTGCTCGGGGTCCATGTTGGAGGCGTACGCCGCGTACAGAGCCACGTTGGAAGGCTACGCCAAGTAAGGCTCGGGGGTGTGGGGGACGCCCCCCACAAGGAACGCGCCGCCCGGGAGGCGGAGTGCGGCGGGTCGGGCTCCGCGATGGAACGCACCACACCGGCTGATGGGCCTCTCCGGGGTCGTCGCAGGAAGAAAGGGGCCGGAGCGGGACTTTTCACTGCCGTGAGTAGGAAACAATGGAAGATGTGACCCGCATCGTGATCATCGGAGGAGGCCCGGGCGGTTACGAGGCCGCGCTCGTGGCGGCGCAGCTCGGCGCCGACGTGACCGTCGTCGAACGGGACGGTCCGGGCGGCGCGTGCGTGCTCACCGACTGCGTGCCCTCCAAGACGCTCATCGCCACCTCGACCCGCATCGCGGTCATGTCGGAGTCGGCCGGCCTTGGCCTGCGCTTCAACGGCGGCCCCGACGGGATCGTCGGGGCCCTCGAAGCCGACATCGCGACCGTCAACAAGCGCGTGAAGGACCTCGCGCGGGCCCAGTCGTTCGACGTCGCCGAACGGCTCGCCTACGAGGACGTGAAGATCGTCCGCGGCGAGGCGCGGCTGGTGGAGCCGCACGTCGTGGCGGTCGGCGACCGCCGCATCGACGCCGACATCGTGCTCATCGCGACCGGCGCGACGCCGCGCGTGCTGCCCGGCGCGGAGCCCGACGGCGAGCGCATCCTGAACTGGCGCCAGCTCTACGACCTGCCCGAGCTGCCCGGGGAGCTGATCGTGGTCGGCTCCGGCGTGACGGGCGCCGAGCTCGCGGGGGCGTACCTGTCGCTCGGCTCGAAGGTGACGCTGGTCTCCTCCCGCGACCGGATCCTGCCGACGGAGGACGCCGACGCCGCGGCCGTCCTCCAGGACGTGTTCCTGCGGCGCGGAATGAACGTCATGTCGCGGTCGCGCGCCGCGGCCGTGGAGCGGTCGGGCGACGGCGTGATCGTCACCCTGGAGGACGGGACGAAGGTCGAGGGCACGCACTGCCTGATGACCGTGGGCATGGTCCCGAACACCCGGGGCATCGGCCTGGAGGAGGTCGGCGTGCGCTGCGACGCGCGCGGCTTCGTCGAGGTCGACAAGGTGTCGCGGACGTCCGTCCCGCACATCTACGCCTCCGGCGACTGCACGGGCGTGCTCATGCTGGCGTCCGTCGCCGGAATGCAGGGGCGCATCGCGATGTGGCACGCGCTGGGCGAGGCCGTGCAGCCGCTGAAGCTCGGCTGGGTCTCCTCCAACATCTTCACCGACCCCGAGGTCGCGTCGGTCGGCGTGACGCAGCACATGGTCGACTCCGGTGACGTCAACGCCCGGGCGGTCATGCTGCCGCTGTTCACCAACGCGCGCGCCAAGATGCAGGGCTTCGAGGACGGTTTCGTGAAGCTGTTCTGCCGCCCGTCCACGGGGATCGTGCTCGGCGGCGTCGTCGTGGCGCCGCGGGCCAGCGAGCTGATCCTGGGCGTGTCGATCGCCGTCCAGCAGCACCTCACCGTCGACCAGGTGGCGCACACGTTCGCGGTCTACCCGTCGCTGTCGGGCAGCATCACCGAGGCGTCCCGGCGCCTGATGGCCGAGCACGCCTACTAGGCGTGCCCGGCCGGAGGTCCGGTCAGAAGTAGCGCAGGGCCACGTAGGCCCACGCCATCACCGTGCTCATGACCGTCACGATGATCCCGTAGCGGGTGAACTGCCAGAAGCTGATCGGGTTGCCGGTCTTGGCGGCGATGCCGATCGCGACCACGTTGGCGCTCGCGGCGACGGCCGTCCCGTTGCCGCCGAAGTCGGCGCCCAGCGCGAACGACCACCACAGCGCCTGCGCGGTCGTGGGGTCGGGCGCGCCCGCGGCCATCCCCTCCACGATCGGCGCCATCGTCGCCGCGTAGGGGATGTTGTCGAAGAACGCGCCGAGCACGGCCGACCCGAACAGCAGCGCGGTGGCCGCGGCGAAGTGGTCGTCGCCCACCGCGTCCACGGACCACGTGCCGATCTTCTCGATGACGCCGGTGTGCCCGAGGGCGGCCACCATGACGAACAGCCCCATGAAGAAGACCAGGACGGGCCATTCGACCTCTTCGAGGACGTCGGAGACCTGGACGCGCGAGACCAGCAGCATCACGCCCGCGCCGACGAGCGCGACGACGGACGGCTCGACGTGCAGCACCGAGTGCAGCGAGAACCCGACGATGACGAGGCCGAGCACGGCCAGGCACCGGGTGAGCAGCGCCGGATCGGTGATCGCCTTGCGCTCGTCCAGCGACATCACCTCGGCCGCGTACCGCTCGTCGTAGCGGAAGGAGGAGCGGAACAGCACCCGGGCCAGCAGCACGAAGGCGATGAACACGACCACCACGATCGGCGCCATGTGGACGAGGAAGTCGTTGAACGTCAGCCCCGCCCGGCTGGCGATGATGATGTTCGGCGGGTCCCCGATGAGGGTCGCGGCGCCGCCGATGTTGGACGCCAGCACCTCGGCGATGAGGTAGGGGTGGGCCGGGACGCGCAGCCGGTTGCAGACCACCACCGTCACCGGCGCCACCAGCATGATCGTGGTGACGTTGTCCAGGAACGGCGAGGCGACCGCGGTGATGAGCATCAGCATCACCAGCAGCCGGTACGGCCTGCCCCTCGACCGCTTGGCCGCCCAGATCGCCAGGTAGTCGAACAGCCCGGTGCCCTTGACGATCCCCACGATGATCATCATTCCGAGCAGCAGGAAGATGACGTTCCAGTCGATCCCGTCGTGCTCGGAGAAGAAGACCTCGGCGCCGGGCGCGAGCCCGAGCACCGTCATCACGCCGGCGGCGACGAGGACGACCTTGACCTTGTCGACCTTCTCGGTCGCGATGAAGAAGAACGCGACCACGAACACGGCGAGTGCCGCGACCGCGGTCACCGCGCGCCCTCGCGCCGGGCGCCGGCGGGGAGTCCGCCGCTCAGTCGCCGGGCCTGGTCAGCGCCAGCGCCGACAGCAGCCGGTCGAGGGTGACCGCGCCAGCCAGCAGGCCCGCCTCGTCCACCACGGCGACGAGGGGGCTGCGCTGCCGCGCCATCAGGGTGGCGAGCTCCAGCAGCGTCGCGGACGTCTTGACGATCACCGGGCGGGGAGTGGGCGTTGCGAGGCAGTCGCCGACCGTGAGGTCGCGGATCTCGTGCCAGAAGACGTCGGCGTGCGCCTCGTCCACGGTCCGGGTCAGCGCCGGGTCCTCCTGGTAGGCGACCGGGACGGCCAGCCGCAGCACCTGCGTGCCCGGCAGGACGACCCGGGGGCGCTGCGCCTCGTCGATCACGATCAGGCCGGGCAGCCGCCCGAGCGCCATGACCTGGATCGCGTGGGCGATCGAGTCGCCCAGGGTCACGGTGGGCACCTGTACGGCGATGTCCCGCGCTTGCATGGTGTCCTTTCGGCTTCCGGTAAGCCTGGTCCTCCGGGTGGATAGGGTCCTCCTTCTGGCGCCGGGGGCGGACCCGTCACGGGACGGCCTCCGCGGTGCCGTGGGCGGGGGACTGTGCCCTCCGCCCGTTCGCCGTGCCATGCGTCCGCCCCTTTCGTCCTGCGGCTTCCAGTCTTTTCGGCGGCGGCCCGCGTCCCCATCGGGCGCGTCACCCATATCCGGGGGTGCGGATCCTGTATCCGCAGGCGGCCGGGGGTCCCGCCGGGGCGGCGCGCCTAGGATGGGGGCGAGGGCGGAGGTGATCGGTGCACACGGGAGGCGTCGCGCACACCCGGGAGTCGGCCACCCGGATCCTGCTCGCCGACGATCACGCGCTGGTGCGCCGCGGGCTGCGCCTGATCCTGGACGCCGAGCCCGACCTGACCGTGGTGGCGGAGGCCGCCGACGGGGCGGAGGCGCTCGACGCGCTCGGCGCGGGCGGCGTCGACCTGGCGATCCTCGACATCGCGATGCCGCGCATGACGGGGCTGCAGGCCGCGCGGGAGATCTCCCGCCGCCTCCCCGACGTGCGGACGCTGATCCTGTCGATGTACGACAACGAGCAGTACCTGTTCGAGGCGCTGAAGGCGGGCGCGTCCGGGTACGTGCTGAAGTCCGTCGCCGACCGCGACCTGCTGCACGCCGTCCGCGCCGCGATGCGCGGCGAGCCGTTCCTGTACCCGGCGGCCGTGACCGCGCTGATCCGCGAGTACCTCGACCGGGACCGGCGCGGGGAGGGCCAGGCGAGCATCCTGACACCCCGCGAGGAGGAGATCATCAAGCTGGTCGCGGAGGGCTACTCGTCCAAGCGGATCGCCGAGACGCTCACGATCAGCGTCAAGACCGTGGACCGGCACCGCGCCAACATCCTCGGCAAGCTCGGGATGCGCGACCGGCTGGAGCTGACGAAGTACGCGATCCGCGTCGGGCTCGTCGAGCCCTGACGGGGCGGGGTCAGGCGCGCCGGGCGCCGCGCGGCGGGACGACCAGCCGCACCTCGGTGCCGCCGCCGTCCGCCGGGCCGATCGTCAGCTGCGCGCCGATGAGCATCGCGCGCTCCCGCATTCCGTGGATGCCGGAGCCGACCCGCTCCGGCGGGCCGGTCCCGTCGTCGGCCACCCGCAGGACGACGCGCCCCTCCTCGTCCTGGGCGAGCGAGAGCTCGGCGTTCCGCGCGCCCGAGTGCCGCCACACGTTCGTCAGGCCCTCCTGCGCGATCCGGTAGATCACCAGTTCGGCATCGGGGCCGAGGCCCTGAAGCCCCGGCTGGACGCGGCGGGTCACCCGCGGGCCGCCCGTCCCGGAGAAGTCCGTGGCGAGGGCGGTGAGCGCGCTGGTCAGCCCGAGGTCGTCCAGGACGCCGGGACGCAGCCTCCGGGCGACGCTGCGCACCTCGTCCAGGCTGGACCGGACGGCCTCCTGGACGTCGCGCAGCTCCCGCGCGACCTCCTCCGGCGCCCGGTTCACCACCGACTTCAGCTCCAGCAGCACCACGGTGAGGGTCTGGCCGATCTCGTCGTGGAGCTCCTGGGCGATGCGGCGGCGCTCCGCCTCCTGCGCGTCCAGGACGAGGGCGGTGCTGGTGCTGCGATCGGCCTCCAGCCGGTCCAGCATCGCGTTGAACTGGTCGACCACATGGAACAGGTCGCCGTTGCCGCCGGCCGGCAGCCGGTCGCCGGAGCGCAGCGAGTGCATCCGCGCCATCAGGGCGGTGAGCCCCTCCAGCGGCGCCAGGCCGGCGCGCAGCAGGAGCGCGTTCGCCGCGACCATGACCGCGAGCCCGCCCAGCAGCACGAAGAACTCGTTCAGCAGGATCGGCGTCGACACGGTGGCCGGTCCCACCGCCAGCACGAGGGTGCCGACGACGAAGATCAGGCCGTTGATGCCGAGGATGCGCCAGAACAGCGCGGACACGGGTGTCCTTCTCACGGGGCACGCCCCTCAGAAGCCGCCGAAGTCGCCGCCCCCTCCGAAGTCGCCTCCGCCCCCGAAGTCGCCCCCGCCGAAGTCCCAGCCGCCGTCGCCGTCGCCCCCGCCGAAGTCGCCTCCGCCGAATCCACCGCCGAAGCCGCCGCCCCACATCGAGCCGAGCGCGGTGCCGATCAGCATCCCGCTGAGCAGGTCGACGCCGCCGTAGCCGTAGTAGTAGCCGCCGGCGTAGGGCGCGTAGGCGGGGCCGGCGTTCCAGTAGGGCTGCCGTCCCCCGCCCGCCGGGACCATGCGGACGTCCGGGTCGCGGCCGTTCAGGACGGCCTCCGCGTCGGCCGCGCACGCCGGGACGGAGCGGGCGACGCCGCCGGGCGGCGCCCACGTCACGTCCTGGACGGAGGGCCCGTGCTGCGGGTTGAAGAAGCAGGGCGCGCGCCGCTCGGGGACCGGGTCGCCGGCGAGCCGGGCGCGCGTCGCGGTCATGAAGTAGCGGCCGTCCTCCAGGGCCGTCGCGACCTCCTGCATGTCCTGCGGCCGGGCGGCGCGCTCGGTCGCGGACTTGGCCCGGTCGTAGGAGTTCATCGCGCGCTCGTAGTCGGCGCGGGTGTCGGGGTCCAGGCCGCTGTCCATGACGTTCAGGTCGAGGCGGGCGATGTCCTCGCCGAGGAGCGTCACGTCCTCCTGCACGCCCGCCTTGAGGTCGGCCATCTCGCGGGCCGCGCGCTCACGGCGCCTCCTGCGGGCGTTGAGCATGACGCCCGTGACCGCCGCCACGACGAGCACGAGCACGCCGAGCAGCACGTAGCCGACCGTCGCGCTGGACCGGGAGTCGGCGTCGACCTTCTTCTCGGCCAGGCCGCCGAACTGGATCAGGCGCTGCTTCAGCGGCGCGCCCTCCGTGCGGGTGACCAGCTGGTTGAGCTCCGCGCGGTCCAGCTTCTTGGAGACCGCGCCCATCCGGGCGCCGTCGGCGGTGATCGCGACGTAGGTGCCGCCCTTGCCGACGCGCTCGGCGACGGCCGGGAGCATCTGCCGGACCTCGGTGGAGGTGACGTCGCTGCGGACCACCACGGCGCGGATGTCGGCGTTGCTGTCGCCGCCCAGGGACGTCTCGATCTCGTTCCGGTCGGCGGGGGTCAGCGGGTTCCCGGCGCCGCTCGTCACGAACAGCCGCGAGTCGAGCAGGCCCTTGGCGATCTGGCCGACGGTGTCGTCGGCCGGCGCCCGCGCGGCCGCCGCCTGCGCGGCGGTCGCGGGTGCCGCCGCGGTGACGGGTGCGGCGCCGGTCGTGTGCGCGGCGCCCCGGGACGCGGCGGCGCCCGCCGGGGCGGCCAGGGCGAACGCCGGGACGGCGACGGCGGCGATGATCGTCGCGACGGCGCCCCCGCGAGCGGCCCGGACCGCCCGGTTCTCGGTCCTCATGCAGACAGTCTGCCCACGTGGGCGCGCCGATACGTCCTTCGCCGGACGGATTTGCGCAGGCCCCCCATGGGCACCGCACCCCATCCCCTCCCGGGGCCCGGGAGGGGATGCGGCCCGGGTGACGGGCTCAGGAGTCCTTGATCTCGCAGATCACGGCGCCCGCGGAGACGGTCTGGCCCACCTCGGCGGACAGGCCGGTGAGCGTCCCCGCCTTGTGCGCGGTGAGCGGCTGCTCCATCTTCATGGCCTCCAGGACCACGATGGTGTCGCCGGCCGCCACGGTCGCGCCCTCCTCGACGAGGAGCTTGACGATGGTGCCCTGCATCGGGCTGACCAGGGAGTCGCCGGACGCCTGCGCGCCGCCGCCCTTCTTGGCGCCGCGCCGCTTGGCGGGCGCCGCCCTGCCCGCGGCGGGGGCGGCGGAGGCGCCGAACCCGGCGGGCAGGACGACCTCGATGCGCCGCCCGCCGACCTCGACGGTGACGCGCTCGCGCTCGCCCTCGTCCTCCTCGCCCGCGTGGGGGCCCTCATAGGGCGGGATCGTGTTGTCGAACTCCGTCTCGATCCACCGGGTGTGGACGCTGAACGGGGTCTCGTCGTCCGCCGGGACGAACGCCGGGTCCTCCAGCACCGCCCGGTGGAACGGCAGGACGGTCGGCATGCCGTCGATGACGAACTCGGCGAGGGCGCGGCGGGACCGCTCGACGGCCTGCCGCCGCGTCGCGCCCGTCACGATCAGCTTGGCGACGAGCGAGTCGAACTCCTGCGGGACGGTCTGCCCGGCCTCGTAGCCGGCGTCCAGCCGGACGCCGGGCCCCGTCGGGGGGTGCCAGGCGGTCAGGGTGCCGACGGCGGGCAGGAAGCCGCGCCCGGCGTCCTCGGCGTTCAGCCGGAACTCGATCGAGTGTCCGCGCAGCTCCGGGTCGCCGTAGCCGATCTCCTCGCCGTCGGCGACGCGGAACATCTCGCGGACGAGGTCGACCCCGGCGACCTCCTCGGTGACGGGGTGCTCGACCTGGAGGCGCGTGTTGACCTCGAGGAACGAGATCGTGCCGTCCTGGCCGACGAGGAACTCGCACGTCCCGGCGCCGACGTAGCCGGCCTCCTTCAGGATCGCCTTGGACGAGGAGTACAGCAGCTCCAGCTGCTCCTGCGACAGGTACGGCGCCGGAGCCTCCTCGACGAGCTTCTGGTGGCGCCGCTGGAGCGAGCAGTCGCGGGTCGACACCACGACCACGTTGCCGTGCTGGTCGGCCAGGCACTGCGTCTCGACGTGCCGGGGCTTGTCGAGGTACCGCTCGACGAAGCACTCGCCGCGCCCGAAGGCGCCCACGGCCTCGCGGACGGCCGACTCGTAGAGCTCGGGCACCTCCTCCAGCGTCCGGGCGACCTTGAGGCCGCGCCCGCCGCCACCGAACGCGGCCTTGATCGCGATGGGCAGGCCGTGCTCGCGCGCGAACGCGACGACCTCGTCCGCGCCCGACACCGGGTCGGCGGTGCCGGCGACCAGCGGCGCGCCGACCCGCTGCGCGATGTGCCGGGCCTGCACCTTGTCGCCGAGGGCGGTGATCGCGGCGGGCGGCGGACCGATCCAGGTCAGCCCCGCGCTCCGCACCGCCTCGGCGAAGTCGGCGTTCTCCGCCAGGAACCCGTAGCCGGGGTGGACGGCGTCGGCGCCCGACTCCGAGGCGATCTTCAGCAGCTTGTCGATGTCCAGGTAGCTCTCGGCCGCCGTCCGCCCGCCCAGGGCGAACGCCTCGTCGGCGACCCGAACGTGCAGCGCCTCCAGATCGGGCTCGGCGTACACCGCCACACTGACCAGCCCCGCGTCGCGGCAGGCACGGGCGATACGGACCGCGATCTCGCCGCGGTTGGCGATCAGGACTTTGCGCACGTGGGTCTCCTCCTTCAACCTCGCAGGCAGTCTAGATAACCGCGATCCCAGGTTTTCGTAAGCCCCTCCTTATGGGGGGCGTGGTCCCGGATAGCGGGAGGTTTCACGAGAAAGCGGTACCCCCACGGGGATCCCGGCGAGGCTCCGCGCCGTCTGATCCACGAACCCGCGGCGCGATCCCCCCGCGCGGGTGTGAGAGGAGCCACAGTGGCCGAGAAGAAGACGTCCGCAGCCAAGGAGCGGGCCGGTGCGACCCGGCGCTCCGGGGTGAGGGCGCCCAGCAAGCGCACCGCCGTCGTCGCCGCCGTGCTGCTGGTCGTCGTGGGATGGCCGGTGCTGAGCGCGCTGTTCGGCGGGTACGAGCGCACCGGCGGCGGCGAGATCGCCGTCATCCGCAACGGCGGGTTCTTCGACAACAACAGGATCCGGCAGGTCATCGACCCCGGATCCGGCCGCGTCTGGATCGGGCTCTACTCCCAGGTCCACAAGTACCCCGCCCAGCAGCGCTTCTACACGATCACCTCGGACGCCGGGAAGGGCGAGGAGTCCGGCGTGGACGTCGTCACCGTGCCGAGCTCGGACGGCGTCAACATGGGCATCGAGGGGACGCTGTACTTCACGCTCAACCAGGACCACCGGGCCCTCAGGCAGTTCGACGACAAGTACGGCACCCGCAAGTTCCGCAGCGCGAGCGGCGAGACCTACAACGTCTACGACGGCGACAAGGGCTGGTCGGCGTTCCTCGACCAGATCGTCCGGCCGGTGATAGACAACGACCTGCGCAGCCAGATCAACAGCTTCCGCTGCGCCGAGCTCGTCTCCTCCTGCGCCCTGGTGCAGAACTCCTCCGCGCCGAAGAACGCCCAGGCCGCCGGGCAGCAGGCGCAGAGCAACAACGGGAACATCGCCAAGGTGCAGAACGCGATCAACACGAGCCTGGCCACGGACCTGGAGCAGACGCTCGGCGGCAAGTTCGTCACGAACATCCACTTCAACCTGGTGCGGGTCACCCTGCCCTCCAAGGTGCAGGACGCGGTGGACCGCGCGCAGGCCGCGTTCGCGCAGATCAGCGAGGCCCAGGCGAAGGTCGCGTCGGCCAAGGCGGAGGCCGCGGCCAACAAGGCCCGCCAGGACGGCTACAACAAGTGCCCGACCTGCGCGAGGATCGAGGAGCTGAAGGCCCTCCCGCAGGGCATCACGGTCTACGCGCCCGGCAACCCGAACGGCTCGCTCCTGCGAGGCAGGTAGGCGGCGGTGCGGCGCCGGACGCGGACGGCGAGGAGGCGGTCGTGCGGTTCCTGATCGTTCTGGTGGCGCTGGCGGTGGCGGCCGCGGTGGTCGTCCTGCTGTTCTACGGGTTCTCCGACCGGGCGTCGCGGGGCCGGGCACGGCTGGAGGGCGGCGCCCGGTGGGAGACGCACACCGAGTCGTCCGGCGGCGCCACCGCGGTCGTCGTCCGGCGGGTCTCCCGCGGCGCCGCCGGGGAGGTGCTCGCGGAGATCGGACGCCAGACGGTCGCCACCATCCCGGACGCCGATCCGGAGTGGGAGGAGCGCTACCACGAGGCGATGGCGCAGGCCCGCTCGCGCGTCGCCGCACTGGAGAGCGAAACGGACTGAACCGGCGTTCCTCCCGGGTCCGGGCCGTGTAGTGTCGGCCCGGACCTACCAGCCTTTGATCAGCGGGAGAGGCCGATGGTTCGCCCGTGGCCCCGGGCCGGACTGGCGATCGTGCTGGCCGCCTGCCTGGTGGCGCCCTCGTCCGGCGTGCGCGGGCAGACCCCTGCGGTGGAGGACTACGTCACCCGCCAGCTCACCGTCGCCGCGAACACCTACCTGGCGCGCCGCTCCGAGGCCCTCGTCCAGAAGGACGGCCGGGGCCGCCGCACGGCGCCCACGGAGGTGCTCGGCGTGCTGATCTCCCCGTCGCTGGTGCGGTCGCAGGAGAAGGCCTTCCGGGAGCTGGAGACCCGCAACCGCGCCCCCGTCGCGGGCGGCCCCGCCTACACCGGCGCCCGCACCCGCCTGGACGAGGGCCGCGCCGTCCGCACGGGGGACCGCATCACGCTGGAGGCGGTGGAGCACACCGAGATGCGCTACGGCCGCGGGGGCCGCGGGAAGGTCACCCAGTCGGTGCGGCGCCGGTTCGAGTTCCGCGCGCGCGGCGAGCAGATCACCATGGTCGGGGAGCGCGTCCTCGACCCGGGGGCGCACCCGGTGAACGACCCTCTCGGCGACGGCCGCTGACGCGCCGTTTCCTTCCTTTGCCGCCGCGATCCTCCATTCGTCGCGGAAACAGCTCTGAAACTCCCTTGACGGGGAGTAATTATGCTCGTCACAAGCCATCCGAACCTCCCGTGCTGGCCACATCCGGACAGGCTGGGATGGTGGGTATGTGGCCGTTTCGACGGGCGATCCGGCCGGGGTCGCTGGCTGGAAGTGATCGGTGGGGCGTAGGGTGGCGCCATTCCCGCGGTAGCGGCTGGAAACGTTCCAACGATCAGCGAGGAAAGGGCCGGGGCGATGGGTGACAAGCGCGGCGCCAACCTGGGCGAGCTAGAGGAACTGTCCCGCATCTTCAGCAAGCACTCCCGCAACCTCGACGCCCTCATCAAGGACCTCAACGGCCGCACCGTGAGCAGCAGCGCCGCCTGGTGGGGCCCCGGCGCCGACCGCTTCCGCGCCTCCTGGGCCGAGGCGAAGACGGCCTTCGACAAGATGGCCCTCGCGCTCGAACAGGGCGGCCAGGACATTCGCCGGTCCCAGCAGAACATCGAGGCCGCCACGCGCTGAGCCTCCGCGAGCCGCGGGTCCCGGCCCATCCCCCCGAGGCCGGGACCCGCCTTTTTTCTTTTTCCGCGCCTTTCCGTCCGGGGTTTCGCTCCGGGCGGCGATCAGTCGGCGCTGACCGGAGGAGGAAGCGCCACCTGGATCCGGGTGGTGGCGCCCGCGGCGACGAACAGGCCGCGGCCGGTGGGCCCGCCCAGCGGCGCGTTGCGGGGCAGGCGCAGGCCGAACAGGTCGCCGTCGTCCGGCGAGTCCACCGACAGCAGGACGCCCGACCGGGAGCGCCGGGTGTCGGACAGGAAACCCCGGTAGCCGCGGCCGAGGTCGTCGGTGGTGCCGCCGATGACGACGGCGTGCTCCCCGTCGCGGGCGGTGCGCAGCACGCCGGTCAGGGCCTCGTCCATCTCGGTCTCGTCCAGGAGTTCGGCGTCGTCCACGATCACGGCGTAGCGGTGCTCGTCGCCGATCGCGCGCTCCAGGTCGCCGGCGTCGGCGTCGGCGGTCAGCACGCCGAGCACGCCCGGGCGGCCCGACAGCAGGCGCAGCGGTGAGCGGCGCGGCGTCACCAGCACGACCGGGACGAGCCCGCCGCCGACCGCGGGGTCGAGCAGCGAGTGGACGATCGTCCGCAGCGTCGTCGAGCGGCCCGAGCGGGGCGGCCCCGCGACGGCGAACCCCGGGCCCTCGCCCAGCAGGTCGACCCCGACGGGCGCGAGCGTGTCGCCGCCGACGCCGACCAGCGCCCACAGCGCCGACGGGGCGAGGAACTCCGGGTCGAGCGACATCGCCTCCCGGTAGGTGACGCGGACGGGCAGCTCGTCCACGTGCAGGGGGCCCCGGCGGCGCGGCAGCCGGCCGTACCGGGACACGGAGTTGCGGGCGATCTCCTGGAGGGCCGCGACCTGCGACGCGCCGGACGCGTCGTCCCCGAGGAGGGCGATCTGCGACTCGCGGGGCGGCGCCCCGGGCCCGGCGGGTTCCAGGGCGCGTCCGGGCGGCATCTCGGCGGGGATCTGCCTGTCCTGGAGGCCGCCGTACCCGTAGTCGTTCGGGTCGGCCATGCGCAGGATGAGGCGGCGGTCGAAGACGGTGGAGACCTGCCCGCCGAGACCGGAGCGGTCGCCGGTGAACACGGCGCGCAGGCCGGCCGCGGCGCCCTCGCGCAGCAGCCGGACGACCTGGTCCACGAGGCGCCCGTAGTCGTAGTGCTCGAACGCGCCGAGGAACCCCTCCCAGCGGTCGAGGAGCAGGACCATCCACGGGAGGCGGTCGGTGGCGGCGACGGCGGCGCGCTGCTCGGCCAGCGAGGAGAACCCCGCCTCGGCGAGCACCTGCTGGCGGCGGGCGACCTCGGCGGTGAGCGCGGTGAGGAGCCGCTCGCAGCGGTCGAGCTGGTCGCGGGTCACGACGGCGCCGCAGTGCGGCAGGGAGACCAGCGGCAGCAGCGCGTTCGCGCCGCAGTCGACGGCGTACAGGTGGGCGTCGTAGGGGGAGCAGGCGCCCGAGAGGGACCCCGCGATCGTGCGCAGCGCCGTGGACCGGCCCGACTGCGCGGACCCGGCGATGTAGAGGTGGCCGCCGGCCGCGAGGTCGAGCGTCAGCTCCTCGCGGGACTGGACGGCGGGCAGGTCCGTGACGCCGAAGGGGACCGGCGGGACGTCCACGACCGAGCCGCCCGCGGCGGTGCGGGGCGCCAGCGCGACCCGCTCGGGCAGCGGGCTCAGCCACGGCGACGGCTGCCGGGCGATCCCGGCCCGGCGGGCGGCCTCGTCGACCGCCTGGACGAGCACGCCGAGGTCGGTGGCGAGCACCGCGTCGTCGGCCGCGTCGCGCGGCGCGGGCAGCGGATGGCCGAGGCCCTGCCACGGCAGCGCGTGGACGGTCGGCGCCCCGGTCCCGGACCGGGCCCCGGGGCGGCGCCCCCCGATCCGCGCCGACTGGACGGCCCGCGGCGACGACACCCCGGAGCGGACGTAGCAGCGCCCGGGCGAGGACTTGGAGATCTGCGCCGCGTCCGGGGAGTCCAGGACGTCGGAGGACTCGTCGGGGTCGGTGACGCGAAGCGCGATGCGCAGGTTGGTGTTGGCGCGGATGTCGGCGGTCACGACCCCGGCGGGACGCTGCGTGGCGAGGATCAGGTGGACGCCGAGGGAGCGGCCCCGGCGGCCGATGTCGACCAGGCCGGCGACGAAGTCGGGCAGCTCGGTGACCATGGCGGCGAACTCGTCGATGACCAGGACGAGGCGCGGCATGGCCGCCGCCCCCGGATCGGCGGGGCGCAGGTCGTCGTAGTCGTCGACGTCCTTGGCGCCGGCGCCGAGCAGGATCTCCTCGCGGCGGCGGAGCTCGGCGGCCAGCGACTCCAGGGCCCGCTCGGTGGCGTGGCCGTCCAGGTCGGTGACCATGCCGACGGTGTGGGGGAGGTTCGCGCAGTCCTTGAACGCCGCCCCGCCCTTGTAGTCGATGAGGACGAACGTCATCTCGTCCGGGCGGTTCGCCACGGCGAGCGAGGCGATGAGGGTCTGGAGCAGCTCCGACTTGCCCGCGCCCGTGGTCCCGGCGATGAGGCCGTGGGGGCCGTCCACGCGCAGGTCGATCTCGTAGCCGCCGCCCGAGGCGAGGCCGATGGGGACGCGGGTCGTCCGCCCGCCCGTCCTGCTCCACGACTGGAGGATGTGCTCGGCCGTGGGCTCGGGCATGTCGAGGACGTCCAGGAGCCGCACGTCGGAGGGGAGCGAGTCCTCGGCGTCCTCGCGGGACACGTCCCGGACGGGGGCCAGCGCGCGCGCCACCCGGTCGGTCCAGGTCGCGGAGACCTGGTCGGCCAGGACGGGGCCGACGGCGTCGAGGCCCTGCCCCTGGAGCAGGATCGTCGAGTGCCGCTGCGTGTCCCATGCGGCGACGGCGCTGCACTCCTCGGGGAGCATCCGCTCCTCGTCGTCCACGCAGATGGCGTAGAGCCCGTACTCGGCCCCGCGCGACAGCAGCATCGGCATCCCCGGGACGCGCCGCAGCGCGCGGGCGCCGTCCAGGACGATGAGGATGTTGTACGGCGCGCCGTCGGCCGGCCGGGCGTCCTTCCCGAAGAACGACGACTCGGCCTGCGCGGCCCGGCGCCGCTCGGTGACCCGGATCGCGAGTTCGGTGACCCGGTGCGCCGCCGACTCGGGGTCGGTGCCGACGAGGGCCACGCAGTCCTCGCCCTCGCGCGGCGCGCAGTGCGGCAGCCAGCGCACCCAGTTCCACTCGTGTCCGGCGTTCTGGTCGGCGGACAGCACGACGATGGCCAGGTCGCGGGGGCTGTGCAGGGCGGCGGCCTGCGCGACCAGCCAGCGGGCCAGGGCGCGCGACGCGTGCCGGGGGCCGGTCAGCCCGATGACGCCCAGCTCGGTGAGGGGCAGCACGACCGGTACCTGGCGGGCCTTGGGGACCCGGAGCGCGTGCCCGCCGGGGGACGGCTCCTCCTGCCCCGGCTCGCCTCCGGGTCCTCCCGCGGGCTCGGCGTCCCCGGTCAGCTCGATGCGGGCGGGCAGGTCGGCGAGACCCACCCGCAGGTGCAGGACGTCGGGGTCGTCGCGGCGGCGTTCCCACAGGCGGCGCCGCGGGCCCGTCGCGGTGAGCAGGACCTCGGCGGGGTCCGGGTTCAGCGCGCGGCGCTCGGCCTCGTCCTCGCGCCGCAGCCGCTCCAGCTCGCCGTCGAACTCTCCCGTCCTGCGGTGGTACTCCTTCAGCGACTTCTTGTAGGACTTGCGGCCGTGCATCCGGTCGCCGAGCCACTCGCCCAGCGTCATGACGGGCCAGGCCAGCGCGAACAGGGCCCACCACCACTGGCCGAGCCCGAACGCCATGGCGAGCCCGAACACGGAGAACAGCAGCGCGCCGAAGAGCCGCAGCCGTTCGCGCGGGTTGCGCTCGGGACGCTTCGGCACCTCCAGGGTCCGCGCCCGCCGCGGCCGGTTCAGCCGCGGAGGCCGGTTGAACGCGAGGCCGCCCTCCGGCAGCGGCTCCAGATGGGTGTCGGGGGCGGCGCACGGCGCGAGGGCCAGGACGCTGGCCCCCACCGTCAGCAGCGCGCCCATCGGCCACGCCGTCTTCGCGCCGAGCGGCGTCCCGTCCAGCACGACCGCCCCCTGCATCGTCAGGGCGGACGCCTCGACCTGGACGGCCGTGCGCTCGACCGTCAGCCGCAGGGACCGGGCCGGGACGGACGGGTCGTCCAGCACCACGTCGACGTCGTGCCCGGACCCGATCGTGCAGACGCCGAGCCCCAGCCGGTGCACGGACCCGGCCGCCGGGCCGCCGACGACGCGCACCTCGACCAGCCCGGTCGGCTCGGTCAGCACGGTCGCGGCGGCGCCGCGCCGCTCGACCGCCACGACGGCGCCGTCCCGCAGCTCCTTCACGGCGAGCGCCTGCGGGTCCAGCATCCGGCCGTCCATCCAGAGCGCCTTGCGCGCACCCCGGGACAGCAGCGCGTCCTTGGAGAAGCGCGGCGCGGGGATCGCGGGGCCGCCGTCCAGCGCGGCGGCGAGCGTCTGGGCGACGCCGTCCACGGTGGCCTCGGAGTCGAGGCTCAGCACGACGTCGCGGGGGCCTCCACCGGTCAGCGCCGTGAACGAGATCCGCATCCGAGCCCTCCGACGTCCGCTGGACAACCGGGCCTAGCTTAATTACCCGTCCCCTCCGCCATCCGGGAAGCCGACACGACCGCCTTCAGTGCGTCGTCCAGCGGCGTCGGGGCCATCCCGAAAGCCGACTCGAAGGCCGAAGAGTCGAGGATGTAGGGCTTGTCGAACTGGTAGCGGGTCTCCCGCAGCTCCCTGACCATCGGCGAGAGGAGCCCGGCCGCGTGGAAGATCGCGCGCGGGACCTCGTGGATGCGCGGGGCCGGCGCTCCGGCGATCTCGCAGAGCCGCTCGCCGACCTCGGTGGTGGACACCGCCGGGCCGGTGGGGACGTGCCAGGGCCGTCCCCAGGCGCGCTCGTCCGTCCCGGCGATGGCGAGGGCCCGCGCGACGTCCGGCAGGTAGGTCCACGCGTGGGGGACGGACGGGTCGCTGAGGTACGGGACGCGCTTGCCCGCCAGCAGCGGCTTCACGAACCGCGTCTCGCCGATGTAGGCCTGGTCGGTGCTGCGCGGCCCGTAGTAGTCGGATCCGCGCAGTTCGGTGACCCTGGCGCGGCCCGCCTCGTGCGCGGCCAGGGCGTCCTTCCACATCCTCGCCCGCACCCGCCCCTTGGCGCCGGTCGCCGCGAGAGGCAGGTCCTCCGTCATCGGCCCGCCCACGGGGCCGTAACCGTAGAGGCAGCTCAGTGTCACCAGAACCGCCCCGGTGTCCTCGGCGGTCCCGAGGAAGGACGCGGCCATCGGCGGCCAGTCCTGCGTCCACCGGTGGTACCGCGGGTTGACGCAGTTGTAGAGCGCGTCGGCCCCCTTGGCGATCCGGGTGAGGCGCTCCCGGTCGGCGACGTCCGCCGCGATCCGCTCGACCCCGTCCGGCCCCGACCCGGACCGCGTCACGACGGCGACGTCGTGCCCCCGCGCGGTCAGCAGTTCGGCGAGGTGCGTCCCGACCTGCCCGGCTCCGACGATCACGTGCCTGCCCATGGTGCTCTCCTGACGCTGGTGTGTTCGGTGATGGGGGGCTCCGCCTCAGGCGGAGCCCTCGATACCGTCTGGTCGGTGCTCCGTTTCGAGAGCAATGCTCTCTGTTGAGAGCAGTGTTGTCAAGAGCGGCGCTCTCGAAAGAGCGCGGCGCTCTGCTAGCCTCCGGGAGACGGGTGAGGCGAAGGGCGGGCGACCGCCCCGGGGAGGTGGGCATGAGCGCGGGGCAGACGGCGCGCGAGCGGGTCCGGGCGGAGCTGGTCCGGGAGATCACCGAGATCGCGAGGCGGCAGCTCGCCACCGACGGCGCCGCGGGGCTGTCGCTGCGCGCGGTCGCCCGCGAGATGGGGATGGTGTCGTCGGCGATCTACCGGTACTTCCCGAGCCGCGACGACCTGCTGACCGCGCTGATCATCGACGGGTACAACGCGGTCGGCGAGGCCGTCGAGCGCGCCGACGCCGAGTGCGGCGCGCCGGACCACGGCGGGCGGTGGCTCGCGGTGTGCCGGGCCGTCCGGGAGTGGGCCCTCGCGCACCCGCACGAGTACGCGCTGCTCTACGGCTCGCCCGTACCCGGCTACAAGGCCCCGGAGGACACCGTCCCGGCCGCCATGCGCGACACCGTCGTCATGTCGCGGATCGTCTCCGAGGCGCACGCGGCCGGCGCGCTCGTCCCCGCCGGGCCGTGCCCGCCGCCCCCGGCCGCCATCGCCGAGGACATGGCCCGCGCCCGCGCCATGCTCCCCATGGACGTCCCGGACGACGTCATGGCGCGGGCGTTCACCGCGTGGGCTGCTTTGTACGGAACCGTCAGCTTCGAATTGTTCGGCCAGTACAACAACGTGATCGAGGAACGAACCGCATATTTCGACCACACGATGACCCTGCTGGCCCGCCTCGTCGGCCTCCAGCCGTGACGCGGCGGGCGTTCCGGGCCGTCCGGCCCGGGGGTCAGTGACGGATGTGACTGGTGGTAAGAAGCCATGTGACCCGTGAATTCGCAGGTCATCGCCGTCCGCTCGGATATGGAGGCGCTCGGCTCCCGCGAATCCATTGACGTGACCTCTCCGCCCCCGCGAGCATGGATCGCTCGACGACGCGGGCTTCCGGCGGGACGGGGCGCGTCAGGGCGGGAAGGAGCGCGTGGGCAGCGCGATGAAGGCCAACCAGTCGACCATCTCCGGCGGCGGCACGGCGGGCACGTCCGGCGGGACGGGGCTCGGACGGTCGGGGCTCGGCACCTCGGGAGGGCAGCGGCTCCCCGCGTCCTCGCGCGAGCGCAAGCCGGCGCTCGCCGCGCTCGCGGTGCTGCTGATCCTCGGCGGCGCGCTCGCCAGCGCCTACCTCGTGATGGCCAGCGGCGAGCGGGTGTCGGCGATCCGCATCGCCCAGCCGGTCGCGGCCGGGCAGCGGATCCCGGCGGGCGCTCTCGAAGAGGTGCAGATCGGCGACACCGGCATCCAGTACCTCAGGTGGTCCGAGCGGGCGAAGGTGAGCCGCTACTTCGCGGCCGTCCCGCTGGTGAAGGGCGCGCTGCTGACCAACTCCATGATCAGCCCGGCCGACGCGCCCGCCAGCGGCCGGCTCGTCGTCGGGCTCGCGCTCAAGCCGGGCCAGATGCCCTCCGGCGACGTCTCCCGCGGCGCGCACGTCACCCTGTTCGCGGTCGGCGGCGGGACGACCGGCGGGCCGCGCGCCGGGACCGTCCTCGCGCGGGACGCGGTCGTGCTGAACGTCGGCGGCGGGGACGGCGGCGGCCCGACGCGGCTGCGGTCCGAGCAGACGAGCGTCGACGTCGCCGTGCTCCCGGCGGACGCGGCGCGGGTGACGCAGGCGGCCTCCGCCGGGACGGTCGCGCTCGCGCTGGTCCCGCCCGGCACGAACGTCTCGGTGCCGCCCGCCGCGCCCGAGGGGCAGGACGGCGGCACCGGCGTCCAGCCCGTCCCCGGAACCGGCACCCCGGGCCCAGGCACGGGCGGCGGTAACTGACGGTGGCACTCATCGCGCTCGCGGCCGACAAGGGGGCGCCGGGCGTCACGACCGCGGCGGTCGCGCTCGGAGCCGTCTGGCCGCGTCCCGTGCTCGTCGCCGAGTGCGACCAGGCGGGCGGCGACCTGGTCTACCGGCTGCCCTCCGCCCAGTCGGACGGCGACGCCGACGGCGGCATGCTCAACCCCTCGCGCGGGCTCCTCAGCCTCGCCGCCACGGCCCGCCGGGGGCTGCGCCCCGACCAGGTCGCCGAGCACTGCCAGCGGCTCTCCGGCGGCCTCGACGTGCTCGTCGGCACCACCAACGCCGAGCAGGCGCAGGCGATGACGTGGCTGTGGGGGCCGCTCGGCCGGGCGTTCGCCGGCCTCGCCCCCGTCGACGTGATCGCCGACTGCGGGCGGCTCGGCGCGGCCAGCCCGCTCGTCGACCTGATGCACGAGGCCGACCTCGTCGTCCTGCTCACCAGGGCCACCCTGGAGCAGGTCGCCCACCTGCGCGAGCGCGTCGCCGCGCTGACCGCGGAGCTGCGCGGCGGGCCGCCCGTCGGGGTGCTGGTGCTCGCCGACCCGCGCGACTTCCGCGGCTCCATCGCCGAGGTCGACCGGATCCTCGCGGGCGTCCGCGGCCGCGCCTCCGACGCCGCGCACGGCGCCCCGCCGCCGGACGTCACCGTCCTCGGCGGCCTGGCCCTCGACCCGAAGGGCGCCGACCTGCTGTCCGGCAGCTGGGGCGGGCGGTTGGACCGTTCGCTGCTCATCCGGTCGGCGCGCGAGGTCGCCGCCGACCTGACCGGACGCCTGCCCGCGGCCCCCGCCGCGCCTCCCGCCGGGCACCCCGGGGCGCCGCCCGCGCGGGAGGACGTCCCGCCCCCGGCGGGGCCGCCCGACCAGTCCCCGCAGGGCCACGTGCCGTTGCCGCGGCAGGCGCCGCACGTGCCCGCGGGCGGCGGGCACGAGGAGGGGAGGCGCTAGATGGACCACGCTCTGGTCAAGCGCCTCCGCCAGGAGGTCGGCGACCGGCTGGCCCGGCAGCGCCGGCTGGACGCCGCCAACGGGCTGCCGCCGATGTCCGGCGAGGACGAGCGGCAGTTCGCCCGCGCCCTGATCGGCCAGGTGCTGGAGGAGTTCGCGCGCGGCGAGATCACCTCGGGGCGCCGGCCGCCGAACGCCGAAGAGGAGGAGGCCCTCGCCGCCGGCGTGCACGCGGCCCTGTTCGGCGTCGGCCGGCTCCAGCCGCTGCTGGAGGACCCCGAGATCGAGAACATCGACATCAACGGCTGCGACCGCGTGTTCCTCGGCTACGCCGACGGCCGCGAGGCGATGGGCGAGCCGGTCGCCGAGAGCGACGAGGAGCTGGTCGAGCTCATCCAGATCCTCGCCGCCTACAGCGGGCTGTCCTCGCGCCCGTTCGACACCGCGAACCCGCAGCTGGACCTGCGGCTCCCCGACGGGTCGCGGCTGTCGGCGGTGATGGACGTGACCGTCCGCCCCGCGCTGTCGATCCGCCGCGCCCGCCTCGGCAAGGTGTTCCTCGCCGACCTGGTCGGCAACGGCACGATCACGCAGGAGGTCGGGCGGTTCTTCCGCGCCGCCGTGCACGCCCGCAAGAACATCATGATCGCCGGCGCGACCAACGCGGGGAAGACGACGCTGCTGCGCGCCGTCGCCAACGAGATCCCGCAGCACGAACGGCTGATCACCGTCGAGCGCGCCCTCGAACTCGGCCTCGACGCGTTCCCCGAGCTGCACCCGAACTGCGTCGCGTTCGAGCAGCGGCTGCCGAACTCCGAGGGCCAGGGCGCGATCTCGATGGCCGAGCTGGTCCGCCGGTCGCTGCGGATGAACCCGTCCCGGGTGATCGTCGGCGAGGTGCTCGGCGACGAGATCGTCACGATGCTGAACGCGATGACGCAGGGCAACGACGGGTCGCTGTCGACGATCCACGCCAACTCCTCGGCGGAGGTGTTCAACCGCGTCGCCACGTACGCGATCCAGTCGGAGGAGCGGCTGCCGGTCGAGGCGACCCACATGCTGATCGCGGGCGCGATCGACTTCGTCGTGTTCATCGAGAAGCGCAACGACTACGCCTCCGGCGGGCGGCTGCGCCGCTACGTGGCCAGCGTCCGGGAGGTCACCGGCGTCGACGGGCGCGTGCTGTCCTCGGAGATCTTCGCGCTCGGGCCCGCCGGGTACGCCGTCCCCGCGGCCCCGATCGCGTGCGTCGCCGACCTCGTCGACCACGGCTACGACCCGGCCGCCGGGGGCGGCTGGTGACGCGCGGGGGTGGTGCGCGATGTACGCGCCGGACGTGATGCTCGCCGTCGTCGCCGGCGCCGCGGTCGGCGGCGGCCTGCTGCTGCTGGTCGTGGCGATGCGCGGGCTGCCGCCGCGCCGCGGGCGGGCCCGCGGCCGCAGCCGCGAGGACCTCGTCCGCACGCTCACCACCCGCACCGCCGTCGCCGTCATCGTCGGCGCCGTCGTGCTGATCGTGACGCGCTGGCCGATCGCCGCCGCCGGCACCGGCGCGCTCGTCCTCGCCTGGAACGGGCTGGCGGGCGGCGCCGCCGAGGAGCGCAGGGGCATGGCGCGGCTGGAGGCCCTCGCCGCGTGGACGGAGTCGCTCCGCGACACCATCGCCGGCGCCGTCGGGCTGGAGCAGGCCATCCCCTCCTCGCAGCGCGCCGCGGCGCCCGCCCTCCAGCAGCCGCTGCGCAACCTCGTCGACCGGCTGCACACCCGCGTCCCGATGCCGGAGGCGCTGCGCCGGTTCGCCGACGACCTGGACGACCCGTCCGCCGACCTGGTGATCGCCGCCCTCATCCTGAACGCCAAGCTGCGCGGCCCCGGGCTGCGCGACATGCTCGGCGCCCTCGCCGACTCGGCCCGCGCCGAGCTGGACATGCGGCGCCGCGTGGAGGCCGACCGCCGCGCGACCCGGCGCAGCGTCCGGATCGTCGTCGCCGTCTCCGTCGGGACGGCCCTGGCGCTCGCCGTGTTCAACCACTCCTACGTCGAGCCCTACGACGACGTGCTCGGGCAGCTCGTCCTGTGCATCGTCGTCGCCCTGTACGGCGCCGCGTTCCTGTGGCTGCGCCGCCTGTCGCGGTACGAGATGCCGGGGCGGTTCCTCAGCGAGCCGCGCGGCGCCGCCCAGCCCGGCGTGCCCGCCGAGGTGCCGAGCACCGTCGCGGGCTGGCAGGGCCGGACCGCCGAGGGCGGTGGCGCCCCGTGAACGCCGCGATGATCGCCGGCGCCGTCGTCGGTCTCGGCCTGTACGTCCTCGTCCGGGCGCTGTTCCCGTCGCGTCCCGGCCTCGCCGCGCGGATGGCCGCGCTCGACGCCGCCCGCCGCCGCGACCTGGAGGAGCGGCGGACCGGGGCGGCGCCGGCGGCGCCGGGACGGTTCGGCGGGACGCGGGAGAAGCTCGGGCGGGAGCTGGCGCGGCTCTGCGAGGCGCGCGGCTGGCGGCTGCGGTCGGTCCGCGCCGACCTGGCCATCACCGAGCGGTCGCTGGAGGCGTTCCTCGCCACGAAGTTCCTGCTGCCCGCCGGCGCGCTGCTGTTCATCCCGCTGATCGTCGCCTACTTCTCGCTGCTCGGGCTCGGCTCGTCGGTCGCCGTCCCGGTATGGATCTGCGTGCTGTTCGCCGGCCTGTTCTTCTTCTTCCCCGACATGCAGCTCCGGCAGGAGGCGCAGTCGCGCCGACAGGACTTCCGGCACGTCGTCGGCGCGTTCCTCGACCTGGTCTCGATGAACCTCGCGGGCGGCCGCGGCGTCCCCGAGGCCCTGATGACCGCCTCGAACGTCGGCGAGGGCTGGGCCATGCACCGCATCCGCGACGCCCTGTCCAACGCCCGCATCACCGGCCGGACACCCTGGCAGGCGCTCGGCGGGCTGGGCGAGGAGGTCGACATCGCCGAGCTGCGCGACCTCGCCGGCGCGCTCGCGCTGGTGTCCGACGACGGCGCGCAGGTCCGCAAGTCCCTCGCCGCCCGCGCCGCCACGATGCGCAGCCGCGAGCTGTCGGAGCTGGAGGGCAAGGCCGGGGAGCGCTCGCAGTCGATGCTCATCGCGCAGCTGTTCCTGTGCGCCGGCTTCCTGATCTTCCTCGCGTATCCGGCCCTGATGCGGGTGCTGGCCTCATGACCGCGACCCGTGCGACCGCGACCCGTGCGACCGCGACCCGTGCGACCACGCCCCGGACGACCACGACCCGTACGACCGCTGACAGTCCCGCCGAACGCCCTCTGGAGGTGTCACGATGAGTCCGCTCAATCCCCTGAACGACCCGGCCGTCGTCTACTTGCGCGCCCTGCTCGGCACCCGCCTGGCGCGGCTGCGAGACGAGGAGGAGCGGTGCCGCGGCGCCTCCGCGATCGAATGGGCGATCATCACCGCGATCCTGGCGCTGATCGCGATCACGATCGGGGCGGTGATCCAGAAGAAGATCCAGGACAAGGCCAACAGCATCAACACGGGCTGAGCGCCGTGCGGCCCAGCGAACCCGGCGCCTCCTCCTCCGACGCGGGCGCCTCGTCGATGGAGTGGGCGCTGCTCACCCCGGTCCTCATCCTGATGATGCTCGCCGCGGTGCAGTTCGCCATGGTCTTCCACGCCCGGCACGTCGCCCTCGCGGCGGCGCAGTCGGGCGCCCGCGTCGCGCGCACCTCTCCGGTCGGCGGCGGCTGGGAGGGCGCGGCGACCGCGAAGGCGTCCGGCAGCGTGCGCGAGATCGGCCCGAACCTGCTCGGCGGGCTCCAGGTCACGGCGGGTGAGGAGAACGACGAGCGCTGGGTCGAGGTCAGCGGCGAGGCCGTCCAGGTCGTCCCGTTCATGACGTTCCACGTGTCGCAGCGCTCGCAGGGGCCGATCGAGTGCTTCCGTCCCGACGTCGGTTCCGGGACGGCCTGCCAGCGGGGAGCCGGCTGATGCGGGCCCGCGCGGCGCGCTCCGCCGACGGCGGTTCCATGTCCCTGGAGATGGTGCTCGTCACGCCCATCTTCGTCGCGTTCCTGCTGTTCCTCGCGGGCGCCGGACGCATGGTGGACGCCAAGAGCCAGGTGGACGGCGCGGCCCGCGACGCCGCCCGCGCCGCGTCCATCGCCCGCAGCGCGGGATCCGCGCAGAGCCTCGCCGCCGACACGGCGTCCGCCGGGCTGCGCGGCACCTCCTGGTGCTCGGGCGGCCCCTCCGTGCGGACCGACGTGTCCCGCTGGGGGCCGGGCGGCAGCGTCGGCGTGACCATCACCTGCGACGTCGACCTCGGCGACCTGGCGTTCATCGGGCTGCCCGGCAGCAAGCGGCTCCAGGGCCGCGCGATCGCGCCCGTCGACACCTACACCTTCCGCGGGACCGACGGCGAGCAGCCGGAGGGCGCGCCATGACGAGACCGCGCACCGCGCCGGGGGAGCGGGCCGCGGCCGGCGGCCCCACCGGGCACGACGGCCGCGACCGGGGCACGATCGCGATGTACACGGTGCTGTTCACGCCGGTCGTCATCCTGCTGGCGGGGCTGCTCGTGGACGGCGGCCTCGCCATCCACGCCCGGCAGCGCGCCGCGGACATGGCCGAGCAGGCCGCCCGCGCGGGGGCGAACCAGATCGATCCCGACGCCCTGCGGCGGACCGGCGAACCCGTCCTCGACCCGGGCAGGGCCCGCGCGGCGGCGTGCGACCTGCTGGCCTCCTACAGCGACCAGGTGACCGGCTCGCGGTGCGACGCCGACGAGCAGGAGGTCGCCGTCACCGTGCGGATCGGCGTCCGGCCGCAGCTGCTCGGGATCATCCCGGGCTTCGGCGAGTTCCAGCTGACCTCCAGCGCGACCGCCCGCCCCGTCACGGGCGGACCGGGAGGAGTCAACCCGTGAGCATCGGCGAGAACAGATCTACCATGAGGACGACGTCCACGGACCGGAGAACGGCAGGGGCGCGATGGTGACGCGGCAGGGTCGAAGGACACCCGTCCGGGTGCGAAGGCAGCGCGGCGCGGGCGACGTGCTGGCCGGGATCGGGGCGCTCGTCCTGCTCGCCGCGCTGATGGCCGGCGTCCCGTTCGCGCTGCTGACGATCTTCGGTTCGCCGCTGCCGGACCACGTGCCGTCCGCGTCCGACCTCACGCACAAGGTGGGGCCGGGCTCGCTCATCGCGATCCTCGTCGTGCTGGTGTGGCTCGCCTGGATCCAGCTCGCGGCGTGCGTGGTCGTCGAGGTGTACGCGGGGATCCGCGGCGTCGGCGTCCCCGCGCGGGTACCGCTCGCGGGCGGGACGCAGTCGCTCGTGCACCGGCTCGTCGTGGCCGCGCTGCTGCTGTTCACCGCCACCACCGCGATCATGCCGGCGCTCTCCGGCGGGCTGTCCCAGCGTCCGCCCGCCGTGCAGATGCAGCCGCAGTCGCAGGAGTTCCACCGGATCCCCGAGGCGCCGGAGCGTCCCGCCGCGGCCCCGGCCGCCGAGAACCTCGCCGCGCACCCGGCGGAGAAGGCCGCCACCACCAAGATCTACCGGGTGCACCCGCCGGAGGGCCGGCACCACGAGTCCCTGTGGGAGATCGCCGAGAAGTGCCTCGGCGAGGGCCGCCGCTACAACGAGATCTACTCCCTCAACAAGGGCCACATCCAGCCCGACGGGACGCGGCTGACGATCGCGAGCCTGATCCGTCCCGGCTGGATCCTGGAGATGCCCGCGGACGCCAAGCACGCGCAGGTCATCCCCACCAAGGACCTCCACGACTACTTCAAGCACGGGCACGCCGTCCCCGACGCGCCCGCCAGGACGAGCCCGGCCCCGCCCGCGGCGCCGAAGCCCACCCCGCCGGCGCAGCAGACGCCCCCGCAGCAGCAGACGCCCCCGCGGCAGCAGACACCGCCGCGGCAGCAGACTCCTCCCACGCAGGAGGCGCCGCCGACGCAGCCGCCCGCCTCCCAGGCTCCGCCGGCCGCCCCGCGGCCGTCGGCGTCCGCGGCCCCGGCGCCGCGGCACACCGAGCAGAAGACGCCCGCCCCGGAGAAGACGGCGCCGGAGAAGACGGCACCGGAGAAGACGGGGCCCGCGCAGCCGTCCGCGCACGACGGCGGGACGGAAAGGCCCTCGGACGAGACCGGCGGCGCGTTCGACGTGAGCTGGCCGCACGGCCTCGCGGCGGCGTCGCTGCTCGCCGCCGGGGTGCTCGGCGCGCTCGGCCGGCGGCGCCGCACCCAGATGTGGAACCGCGCGTTCGGGCACATGATCGTCCGGCCGGAGGGCGCGGCCGTCGAGGCGGAGCGCGCGCTGCGGATCGGCGCCGACGACGACGCCGCGCGGCTGCTCGACCTCGGGCTGCGGCACATGTCCAAGTCGATGGCGGCGGGCGGGCGCGCCCTGCCGACCATCTACGGCGTGCACCTCGGGCGCGGCAGCCTCGACCTGTGGATCGCGCCCGCCGACCGGAACCCGCCCGCGCCCTGGCAGGCGTTCGACGACGGGCAGGTGTGGCGGCTCGGCGCCGACGCGCTGCCGGCCCTGGAGGCCTCCGACCTCGTCGACGTCCTCGCCCCCTACCCCGGCCTCGTCTCCATCGGCACGAACGACAACGGCCGCATCCTCGTCGACCTGGAGGCCGCGCACGGGCTGATCGCGCTGCGCGGGCCCGAGGACTCCCGCCGCGCCGTGCTGTCGGCGGTCGCGCTGGAGCTGGCCACCAACCGCTGGTCCGACCACATGCGGATCACGCTCGTCGGGTTCGACGCCGAGCTCGGCGAGGGCCTGGCGGAGATCGCCCCGGACCGCGTCCGGTCCGTCCCGACGCTGGAGGACGCGCTGCCCGAGCTGGAGGGGCGCAGCGAGGAGGTGCGGCAGGCGCTGGCCGCGTCCGGCGTCGACTCGGTGCTGACCGGACGCTGCCGCGGCGTGTTCGGCGAGGCGTGGATGCCGCACTACCTGATCATGGCGGACCAGCCCCCGGAGCGGGACGCCGACCGGCTCGTCGCGCTGGCCCGCACCGGCACCCGGATGGCCGCCGGCTACCTCGTGCCCGGCGACGTGGAGGGCGCCACCTGGACGTGGGACGTCGACGACGCCGGGCGCCTCCAGGCCGGCGTGCTCGGCTTCGAGGTCGAGGCCCAGCTCGTCGGCGACGACGACTACCGGGGCGTGTTCGAGCTGTTCCGGACGGCCGCGCGGCTGGAGCCGGTGGAGCTGCCCGGCCTCGCGGGCGGCGAGGAGCCGCCGACCGCGCAGCAGTCGTCGGTGGAGGTCCGGGTGCTCGGCCCGATCGAGGTCGACGCGCCGGGGCCGATGGACGAGTCGCGCCGCGAGCTGTGCACGGAACTGCTGGTGTACCTCGCGGCGCACCCGGAGGGCGTCCACCCGACGGTGCTGTCCGGCGCGGTCTGGCCGCGCGGCGTCAGCGCCGGGGTCCGCGACGCGTGCGTGGCCCGCGTGTCGGACTGGCTCGGCCGCGACGCCCGCGGCCGCCCCAACCTGTACTACGACGACCGGGGCCGGATCAGGCTCGGCTCCGAGGTGCGCGTCGACCTGAACGTGTTCCGCTGGCTGGTGTGGCGGTCGGCGGCCGAGCCCGCGTCCGAGACCGCCTACATGGCGTACGCGCTGGACCTCGTCCGCGGCCCGCTCCTCGCCGACCGGCCGCGCGGCCGGTACGCCTGGCTCGCCGACCACGACCTGGAGTTCGAGGCGCCCGCGCGGGTCATCGACGTCGCGCACCGCCTCGTCGTGCTGCGGCTGGAGGAGGGCGACCCGCGCGGCGCGGTGGGCGCGGCCCGCGCCGGGCTGCGGCTCGCCCCCGAGGACGAGGGCCTGTGGCGCGACCTGCTCCGCGCCACCCACGCGACCGGCGACGTCGCGCAGGTCCAGGTGGCCGTGGACGAGCTGCGCGGCCGCGTCGTCCGGGACCCGCTGTTCGACGGGCTCCAGCCCGAGACGGAGGCGCTCGTCGAGGAGCTGCTCCCCGACTGGCACCACGTCGGGTCCCGCTAGCGGTACAGACCGGTGCCGCCCAGCGAGTGGCGGCCGGGCTGCGGATGCACGCACGGCCCGGCCGGGCGTCCGCCGAGCCACGCGGACCGGACGACGCGCCCGGTCCGGGTCGAGACGGCGTAGACGAGCCCGGCGGGGTCGGCGAGCCACAGCGCCGTCCCGTCCGAGGAGACCCCGCCCGGCGCGGGCGAGCCGCCGCCGGGCAGCGGCCAGCGGGCCGCGAGCCGCCGCGACCCGAACTCGACGGCGGCGACGGCGCCGCCGCCCACGACGAAGAGCCGGCGCGCGTCCCGGCTGATCACCAGGCCCCGCGCGCCCGGGCCCGTCCGGACGAACCCCAGCGGGGCGAACCGCCGGGCGTCCACCAGCCACACCCCGCCCTGGCGGGCGTCCGCGACGTAGAAGACGGAACCGTCGGGGGAGAGCCGCAGGTCGCCGGGCCTCGCCCCGTCCGGCAGCCGGATCGTGCCGGAGACGGCGCGGCCCGCCAGGTCGACGCGGGCGAGCAGGCCGGCGGCGGTGCACGTGGCCACCAGGGACGCGCCGTCGGGCGTGAAGTCGGCGTGGCCCGCCGCGCACGGCAGGGGCGCCGACGCCCGCGGCGCCATCGTGCGCGGGTCGCGCAGCTCGACCCGGTCCGGGCGGTGCGCCAGGACCAGCGCGTCGTGCCCGTCGGGGGTGAAGTAGAGCCCGGCCGGCGCGGTGACCGCGACCGGGCGGCCCCGCCGCCCGCTGCGCGGCCCGAGCGGGATGAGCAGGCCGTTCGCGGAATCGGTGGCCCACAGCCGCCGCAGGTCCCACGACGGCGCCACCCGCGTCGCCGTCCCCCCGGTGTGGAAGCGGCCGACGAGCCGGAGCCCGGCCGGGTCGAGGACGTCGACGTAGGGGCCGTTCGGGACGTAGAGCCGCGGCGGCAGCCCGCGCGCCGCCGGAGCGATCATCCCGGGGCCGGCGGCGGCGTAGACGCTGCCGCCCGCGGGCGCGACGGGCACCCCGCCGGGCGCCCCGGACCCGGACGCGCGCGGAGCCGCGCCTCCCGGGCGCGCCGGCAGGTAGGGCGCCGGCCCGCCGAGCCCGACGACCGGGTCGTCCGGGGAGCCCTCCCCGGGCCGGTAGAAGGGGACGGGCGACTCGCATCCGGCCAGGCCGGTCAGCGCGAGCGCCGCGGCGAGCGGCAGCGCGGCGGCCCGTGATCGTCCCTTGTGAGGTTGCATGCGCGGTCTCCCCCAATCACGGCGGGGACCTTACCTAGGGACGACGCTCGGTATCCGGTTAATTGCCAAACGTGTTCCCGGCGGCGGCGGTATCGCGGTACCGGCTAGTCGGACTTGCCGATGCCTATGCCGAACTCGCGGTAGACGCGCTCCCAGAAGCCGTCCCGCAGCCAGGTGCGGGCCTCCTGGTAGGGGCGCAGCGACCCGCCGAGCTCCTTCTCCGCCTCGATCAGCAGCTCCTTGTCGATGACGGGCGGCAGGATCGGGCCGGGCAGCAGGTCGCGGATGTTGTCCCGGCCCCGCTCGAAGATCCACTTCTGGGCGACGTGCTCGCCGATCTCCAGCATGTGGTCGCGGTCGGGACCGAGCTTGCCGTCGGACGGCGCGGTCGTGGTGGAGTTCAGCGACGCGGCCACCGTGGCGGGCGTGGCGGCGCCCGGCGCCGGGACGGCCGCGCGGGTCGCCGCGGGCGTCGGCTTGACCGACGGGGGACGTCCCGCGAACACCTGCGACGGCGACGGGACGGGGTTGGTGCGCTGCGCGGCGGCCGCGGCGTCGCGGACCGCGGCGGCGGAGCCGGGCGCGGGCACCGGCAGCACCTTGGCCTTGGTGAAGTAGGGGCGCAGGAACTCGGCGGGCAGCACCTCGACTGTGTCGGACTCCCACACCAGCCACTCGGCCTGGTTGGAGCCGTGCGTCGGCTCCACGCCCCACAGGTGCACGCGGATGCCGTAGCGCTGCGCGGCCTCCACGGCGGGCAGCATGTCCTCGTCGCCGGCCAGCAGCACCGCGTCGGTGATCCCGCGGTGCCGGGCCAGGGCCTCCAGATCGGCGCGCAGCTGCGCGTCCACGCCCTTCTGCTGGCCCTGCGCGTTCAGGTTGCCGAGCCGCAGCTTCACCAGCGGCAGGTTGGCGATCACCCGCTGGTCCACGGTCGGCTGGCGCTTCGGCGCGGCGTCGAACCAGTACACCCGCAGCAGCTCGCCGCGCCGCTGCTCGTCGGCGTGGTCGGTGAGCGCCTTGATGAGCTTCTCGGCGGCGACCCGGTACTCCCGCCGGGATCCGCAACCGAGCAGCAGGGCCCCGGAGGCCGCGTAGAGGTACCCCGCGTCGACGAAGATCGCGTATCGCGCGGGCTGTGGGACGTACTCCGAGGTGGCCATGGCCTTCCACCCTATTCGTGCGGGGCGCCCTGCCGGGTGCGAACCACGGTTACGTGTCGCGGGGCCGCCCGGCGAGGCCCGCGCCGGGTGTCAGCGCGGAAGACCGCTCGCCCTCCACGCGCCCGGCCCCCGCGGCCGCGGCCCGCCCGCGAGCGTGGCGCGGACGAGCCGGGAGCGGTCGGCCCAGCGCGAGGGCGCGGGCGGGGCGGCGGCGTCCCGGGCCGCGGCGGCCGCCCCGGCGCGGGCGGTCAGCACCGCGACCAGCGCGGCGACCTCCTCCGGCCCCGGGCCGCCGCGGACGACCCGCAGGAAGGGCGTGCTGTCGGCGGTCACGAGTTCATCTCCCACCTTCCGGGCGTGTCCCCGCTAGAGCGGGATGTTCCCATGCTTCTTGGGCGGCAGGGTCTTGCGCTTCTCCCGCAGCGCCCGCAGCGCCCGCACCACCTGGCCGCGCGTCTCGGACGGCTTGATCACGTTGTCGACGTAGCCGCGCTCCGCCGCGATGTAGGGGTTGGCGAGCGCGTCCTCGTACTCGGTGATCAGCTCGGCGCGGCGGGCGTCGGGGTCGTCCGCGGCGGACAGCTCGCGCCGGTACAGGATGTTCACCGCGCCCTGCGCGCCCATCACGGCGATCTGCGCGGTCGGCCACGCCAGGTTGATGTCGGCGCCGAGGTGCTTGGACCCCATGACGTCGTAGGCGCCGCCGTAGGCCTTGCGGGTGATGATCGTGACGAGCGGGACGGTGGCCTCGGCGTAGGCGTACAGCAGCTTCGCGCCGCGCCGGATGATCCCGTTCCACTCCTGGTCGGTGCCGGGCAGGAAGCCGGGGACGTCCACGAACGTCAGCACCGGGATGTTGAAGGCGTCGCACGTCCGGACGAACCGGGCGGCCTTCTCGGAGGCGTCGATGTCGAGCGTCCCGGCGAACTGCATCGGCTGGTTGGCGACGATGCCGACCGAGTGGCCCTCGACCCGGCCGAACCCGACGATGATGTTGGGCGCGTACAGCGCCTGGACCTCCAGGAACTCGCCGTCGTCCAGCACGTGCTCGACGGCGGTGTGCATGTCGTAGGGCTGGTTCGGCGAGTCGGGGATGAGGGAGTCGAGCTCCTCGTCCACCTCCGACGGGTCGACGGGCACGTCGAACGCGGGCGCGTCGGACAGGTTGTTCGACGGCAGGTACGACAGCAGCGCCTTGACGTACTCGATCGCGTCGTCCTCGTCCGACCCCTGGTAGTGGGCGACCCCGGAGCGCGCGTTGTGCGAGTGGGCGCCGCCGAGCTCCTCCATGGTCACCTCCTCGCCGGTGACCGTCTTGATGACGTCCGGCCCGGTGATGAACATGTGGGACGTCTGGTCCACCATGACGATGAAGTCGGTGATCGCGGGGGAGTACACGGCCCCGCCCGCGCACGGCCCCATGACCAGCGAGATCTGCGGGACGACGCCGGAGGCGTGCACGTTCCGCTTGAAGATCTCCGCGTACAGGCCGAGCGCGACCACGCCCTCCTGGATCCGCGCGCCGCCGGAGTCGTTGATGCCGATCACCGGGCAGCCGTTCGTGACCGCGTGGTCCATGACCTTGCAGATCTTCTCGCCGAAGACCTCGCCGAGGGAGCCGCCGGAGACGGTGAAGTCCTGGCTGAAGACCGCGACGGGACGCCCGTCCACCGTGCCGTGCCCGGTGACGACGCCGTCGCCGTAGGGGCGGTTCTTCTCCATCCCGAAGTTGGTGGAGCGGTGCCGCGCCATCTCGTCGAACTCGACGAACGAGCCGGGGTCCAGGAGCGCGTCGATCCGCTCCCGGGCCGTCATCTTGCCCTTGGCGTGCTGCTTCTCCACGGCGCGCGCCGAACCGGCGTGCACCGCCTCGTAGCGGCGCCGCTCCAGGTCCGCGATCTTTCCCGCCGTGGTGTGGATGTCGTAGTCCACCGGGGGTTCAGGGGCTTCCATCGCCATGCGCGCCAGGGTAACCGGCCGCTGATGCGGCGGTTGCGGCCGGGGCCCGCTGACCGGGACGGACGCGGGCCGCGGGGGAGGCGCGGGCCGGTGGGCGGGCGCCTCGCGGCCTCTCGTTACCCTTGGTCGGGTGGCTACGAAGACGCGAGACATCCTCCGGCAGGACATGCCCGAACCGCTGCGCCGCGACGTGCGGCTGCTCGGCGCCATGCTCGGCGACTCCCTCGTGGAGTACGGCGGCCAGGGGCTTCTGGACGACGTCGAGCGCCTGCGCCACGCGGTGATCGCGGCCCGCCGCGGCGAGACGGGCGGGGACGACGTCGCCGCCCTCGTCGACGGCTGGTCGCTGGAACGTGCCGGGCAGGTCGCCCGCGCGTTCACCGTGTACTTCCACCTGACGAACCTGGCCGAGGAGCACCACCGCATCCGGACGCTCCGGGAGCGCGACACCGGCGGCGCCGTCTCCGGGTCCGCGGCCGCCGCGGTCGAGGAGATCCGCGCCGCGGGCGACGGCCGGCTCGACGCGGTCGTCGAGGGCCTGGAGTTCCGGCCGGTCTTCACCGCGCACCCCACCGAGGCCCGCCGCCGCGCGGTCGTCACCGCCATCCAGCGGATCAGCGACCTGCTGGCCCGGCTGAACGGCGACCCCGGCGCGAGCGAGCGCGAGGAGACCGAGCGCAGCCTCCGCGAGGAGATCGACCTGCTGTGGCGGACGGCGCTGCGCCGCGGCACGCAGATGGACCCGCTGGACGAGGTCCGCACCGCGATGGCCGCGTTCGACGAGACGATCTTCCGGGTCGTCCCGCACGTCTACCGGTCCCTCGACCGCGCCCTGGCGGGCGACGCCGGGGCCGAGACCCTCGGCGCCCGCCCGCCGAAGGCCCGCGCCTACCTGCGGTTCGGCAGCTGGATCGGCGGCGACCGCGACGGCAACCCCTACGTCACCGCGCAGGTCACCCGCGACGCCGTCATGATCCAGGCGGACCACGTCCTGCGCGCCCTGGAGGCGGCGTGCGCCCGGATCGGCCGGGAGCTCACCGTCCACGAGTCGACCACCCCCGCGTCCGGCGACCTGCTGAACGCCCTCGCCGCCGCCCGCACCGCCCACCCGCGGCTGGCCGGCGAGACGTCCAAGCGCTCGCCCGGCGAGCCGCACCGCCAGTTCCTCCTGCACGCCGCCGCCCGCATCTCCGCGACCCGCGAGCGCGACGCCGACCTCGCCTACGCCTCCCCGGAGGAGCTGCTCGCCGACCTGCGCGCCGTCCAGGACTCCCTCGCCGCCGCGGGCGCGCCCCGGCAGGCGTACGGGCGCGTCCAGCAGCTCATCTGGCAGGTCGAGACGTTCGGCTTCCACCTCGCCGAGCTGGAGGTCCGCCAGCACTCCGAGCTGCACGAGAAGGCCCTCGCGGAGGTCCGAGCCGGGGGCCCGCGCTCGGAGATGACCGAGGAGATCCTGGAGACGCTCCGGGTCATCGCCTGGATCCAGCGGCGGTTCGGCGTCCGCGCCTGCCACCGCTACATCGTCTCCTTCACCCGCTCCGCCGAGGACATCGCCAACGTCCACGCCCTGGCGCAGACCCTCGGCGACGGCGCGCCCGTCCTGGACGTGATCCCGCTGTTCGAGACCGGCGAGGACCTGGAGCGCGCGCCGTCCGTCCTCGACGGGATGCTGGAGATCCCGGCCGTCCGGCGCCGCCTGGAGGACACCGGCCGCCGCCTGGAGGTCATGCTCGGCTACTCCGACTCCGCCAAGCAGCTCGGCCCGACCAGCGCCACCCTGCGCCTGTACGACACGCAGGAGGCCCTCGCCGCGTGGGCGGCCCGGGCGGACGTCAGGCTCACGCTGTTCCACGGGCGCGGCGGCTCCCTCGGCCGCGGCGGCGGTCCCGCCAACCGGGCGATCCTCGCGCAGGCGCCCGGCTCGGTGGCGGGCCGCTTCAAGGTCACCGAGCAGGGCGAGGTCATCTTCGCCCGCTACGGCCACGCCGAGATCGCCAAGCGGCACGTCGAGCAGGTCACCAGCGCGGTCCTGCTCGCCTCGACCGACGCCGTCCAGGACCGCGCCCGCGAGGCCGCCGCCCGCTTCCGCCCCCTCGCCGACAAGATCAGCGAGGCGGCCAGGGCCGCGTTCCGGAGCCTCATCGAGACCGAGGACTTCGCCGTCTGGTTCGCCCGGGTCAGCCCCCTGGAGGAGATCGCCGAGCTGCGCATCGGCTCCCGCCCGGCCCGCCGCAAGGCCGCCCGCGGCCTGGAGGACCTGCGCGCCATCCCCTGGGTGTTCGCCTGGACGCAGACCCGCGTCAACCTCCCCGGCTGGTACGGCCTCGGCAGCGGCCTGGCCGCCGTCTCCGACGACGGCCGCGACCTCACCGAGCTCCGCGAGGCCTACGAGGCGTGGCCGCTGTTCAACACGCTCCTCGACAACGCCGAGATGAGCCTCGCCAAGTCCGACCGCGCGATCGCCGAGCGCTACCTGGCCCTCGGCGAGCGCCCCGGGCTCTCCGAGACCGTCCTGACCGAGTACGACCGCACCCGCCGCCTCGTCCTGGCGGTCACCGGCCACGACCGCCTCCTGGAGAACCGCAGGGTCCTCTCCCGCGCGGTCGAGCTCCGCAACCCCTACGTGGACGCCCTCTCCCACCTCCAGCTGCGCGCGCTGAAGGCCCTGCGCGCGGGCGTGGAGGACGACGCGGAGCGCACCCACCTGGAAGACCTGCTCCTCCTCTCGGTGAACGGCGTCGCCGCCGGCCTCCAGAACACCGGCTGACGATGGTCAGACCCGCGGCCCAGGCCGACCGCCCCCGCGTCGAGGAGATCGTCGAGGCGGCCTACACCCCCTGGGCGGAGATCATCGGCGCGCGCCCGATCCCCATGGACGCCGACTACGGGGCCCTGATCGGCGCCGGCCGGGTCTTCGTGACCGGCCCCGGCCCGGACGGCCTGATCGTCCTCATCCCCGAGGACGGGACACTCCTGATCGAGAACGTGGCCGTGGCCCCCGACCGCCACGGCCGGGGCATCGGCCGCACCCTCATGGCCTTCGCCGAGGACCGCGCCCGCACCCTGGCCCTGCCCCGCCTGCGCCTCTACACCAACGAACTGATGACCCCCAACATCGCCCTCTACGAGCGCCTCGGCTACCGGCAGACCGCCCGCGAGGACATCGGCGGCCGCGCCATCGTCCACATGACCAAAGACGTCCCCACCCAGCCGTAGCGGCTCGGCGTCGGTGTCGTCGGGCAGAATCGGCGCATGAGGTATGCGCTGCTGATCTGCGATGACGAGTCGGTCTCGCCGAGCAACGAGGAGCTGGCGGCCGATCCGGGGCATCAGGCCTGGCACGCGGATCTGGACCGGCGCGGCGCCAGGCTCGTCGGCGTGCGGCTGCGGCCGGTGGCGGACGCGACCACGGTCAGGGTCCGCGAGGGCGAGACCCTGGTCTCCGACGGGCCGTTCGCCGAGACCAAGGACGTCGTCGGCGGCCTGCTGACCATCGAGTGCGCGGACCTGGACGAGGCGATCGAGATCGCCTCCGGCCACCCCTACGCGCGCTGGGGCGGCGTCGAGATCCGCCCCCTCTGGGAGTGACCGCGCCCGGCGACGGCGTCCCGCGCCGTCCGGGCGCCTGGCTCACCACGGCGGCCCGCAACCGCGCGCTCGACCGGCTGCGCCGCGACGCGACCGGCGCGGCGAAGCTGCGGCTGCTCGCGGCCGAAGGCGCGCCGGAGCCCGCGCAGGAGGACATCCCGGACGAGCGGCTCAGGCTGATCTTCACCTGCTGCCACCCGGCGCTGCCGTTCCCGGCCCGGGTCGCGCTCACCCTGCGCATGCTGGCCGGGTTGAGCACCGCCGAGATCGCCCGGGTGTTCCTGACCGCCGAGCCCGCGATGGCGCAGCGCCTGGTCCGCGCGAAGCGCAGGATCCGGGAGGCGGGCGTCCCGTACCGGGTCCCGCCCGCCGCGCTCCTTCCGGAACGCCTCGCCGCCGTGCTCTACCTGATCTACAACGAGGGCTATGGCGAGCAGGACCGGCGGGGCGCCGCGGCCGAGGCCGTCCACCTGGCCCGCGTGCTCGTCCGGCTGATGCCGGCCGAACCCGAGCCGCGCGGGCTGCTCGCCCTGATGCTCCTGCACGAGGCCCGCCGCCCCACCCGCACGGACGGCGGCGTCCTGGTCGCCCTGGAGGACCAGGACCGGTCCCGGTGGGACCGGGCGCTCATCGCCGAGGGCGTGGCGACGCTCGACCAGGCGGTCGCGATGCGGCGCACCGGTCCCTATCAGGTGCAGGCCGCCATCGCCGCCTGCCACGCCACCGCGCCCGACGCGGCGGCCACCGACTGGCGGCAGATCGCGGCCCTGTACGGCGCGCTGGCCCGCCTGGCGCCGTCCCCCGTCGTGGACCTCAACCGCGCCGTGGCGGTCGCGATGGCGGACGGTGTTCCGGCGGGCCTCGCCCTGGTCGACGAGCTCGCGGCGTCCGGGCGCCTCGCCGGATACCACCTCCTGCCCGCGACCCGCGCCGACCTGCTCCGCCGCGACGGCCGCGCCGCCGAGGCCAGAGCGGAGTACGAGGAGGCGCTGGAACTCGCGCCCACCGAGCCCGAGCGCCGCTACCTGGCGGGCCGCCTTCGCGAACTCTGAGAAGTTCTTCGCCGCCGGTGTCGATCCCGGCGGACGCCCTTCGTCGGTGGGGCGACGGTCCACCGAGAGGAAGGGAAGCCATGAGCACCACGACGCCGATGCCCGAGGTGGTCGACCGGGCCGCCTGGCAGGCCGAACTGGACGCCCTGCGGGTACGGGAGAAGGCCCACACCCGCGCGGGCGACGCGCTCGCGGCGGCCCGCCGGCGGCTGCCGATGCTGGAGGTGGACGCCTCCACGCCCCTGACCGGCCCGCGCGGTCCCGTCACGCTGCTGGACGCCTTCGAGGGCCGCCGCCAGCTGATCGCGTACTACATGATGTGGTTCACCGGCCGCCCCGCGGCAGAGCAGTGCGAGGGCTGCACGTACTTCAACGGCCAGCTCAGGGAGCTGTCCAACCTGCACGCCGCCGGGATCACCTACGCCACGCTCTGCCAGGGCCCCTACGGGGAGAGCGTCCGGTACCGCGACTTCATGGGCTGGGACGTCCCCTGGTACTCCGCCCAGGACTCCGCCGGGTCCCTGCTCGCCGGCCGCCGTGCCGGCATGTTCCACCTGGTCTTCTACCTGCGGACGGCGACCGCGTCTTCGAGACCTACTGGACGAACGGCCGCGGCGTCGAGGCCATGGACATCGCCTACTCGCTCATGGACATGACCGTCTACGGGCGCCAGGAGACCTGGGAGGACTCCCCCGAAGGCTGGCCGCGCGAGGGCTCGACCGACGGCGGCTTCGCCCGCACCGACGGCCGCCCGACATCCCAGTGGCAACGCCTGAAAGCAGGCCGCCCAGACACACTGACCTAGGCGGCGTCTCAAAGTCCCGGCCCACTTCGCGACAGGCCCTCGGAGCAACCGGGACACGACGCGAGCGACCGAAGCACTCCAACGCTCTTGGACGTGCCACGCCTGACGCTCTTGGAGTAGGACCTGCACCGGCTCGTGACGGGGGTTCCAGGGGAGGCGCTTCCCCTGGGCTAACCGGGCCAGACCGGTTTGCGCTTTTCGTTGAAGGCGGCGATTCCCTCGCGGCGGTCGGCGGAGAAGGCGGCCGTGCGCCAGGCGTTCTCTTCGAGGTCGAGGGCGGCCTCCAGGGCGGCGCCGGCGCCCTGGCGCATGGCGCGCTTGGCGGCGCGGACCGCGGTGGGGGAGTTGCGGGCGATGGCCTCGGCGATGCCGAGGGCCTCCTCGCGGGCGGCGCCCGCGGGGACCCGGCGGTCGGCGAGGCCGCAGGCGAGGGCCTCCTCGACGCCGAGGCGGCGGCCGGTGAAGACCAGGTCGGCGGCCTTGCCGGGGCCGAGGCGGCGCAGGGCGAGCTGGGTTCCGCCGCCGCCGGGCACGAGGCCGACGCCCACCTCCGGGAGGCCGAACACGGCCGACTCGTCCGCGACGATGATGTCGGCGGACAGCGCGAACTCGCAGCCGCCGCCGAGGGCGTAGCCGTGCACGGCCGCGACGACCGGCTGCGGGAGGTTCAGGACGCCGCCGAACGCGGCGCGGAAGACGGGGCGCTGGGCGAGGATCTCCGCGTCGGTCATCGCGCCCCGCTCCTTGAGGTCGGCGCCCACGCAGAACGCCTTCTCCCCGGCGGCGCCGAGGACCACCGCGCGGACCGCGGCGTCGGCGGCGACCTCGGCGCACACGTCCGCGAGGCGGCGGGCCATCGCGGTCGACAGGGCGTTGAGGGCCTCGGGGCGGTCGAGCACGATCTCCGCGACGTGCCCGTCGCGCCGCAGCGTCACACCATCCATAGGGGGCACCCTAACGAGCGCGGTCGCCGCGGCCGGACGCCGGTCCCACGATCGAAATCGTGATGGGGTTGGATTGGTCGTGTGACCGAATCACCGTATGGGGATCTCGACCGGCCGCCTCTGCACGAGGCGGCGCTGCGGCGCGCGCTCGTGCGGGAGGGCGGGCTGTGGCGGGACGTCCGCGTGGTGGAGGAGACCGGGTCCACCAACGCCGACCTCGCGGAACGGGCGCGGCAGGGCGCGCCGGAGGGGACCGTGCTGGTCACCGAGCTGCAGACCGCCGGCCGCGGGCGGCTCGGCCGGACCTGGACGGCGCCGCCCCGGTCGGGGCTGATGTTCTCGATGCTGCTGCGCCCCCGGGTGCCGGTGGCGCGGTTCGCCTGGGCGTCGCTGCTGACGGGCGTCGCGGTCGCCACCGCCCTCCGGCGGATGACCGCCTGGTCGCAGGCGGGGGAGGGCTTCCTCGGCGAGGGCGGCGAGGGCGGCGAGGACGGCGACACCGCGGTGGACGTGCGCCTGAAGTGGCCGAACGACGTCCTGGTCGGGAACCGCAAGCTCGCCGGGATCCTCGCCGAGATGGTCGACGGCGGGCTGGTGGTCGGGGTCGGGCTCAACGTGGGCCTGCGCGAGGAGGAGCTGCCGGTGCCGACCGCGACGTCCCTCGCGATCGAGGGCGCGCCGCTCAGCGACCGGGCGCCGCTGCTGCGCGCGATCCTGCGCGAGTTCGGCACCTGGTACCAGGAGTGGACGGCGCTCGACGGTGATCCGGAGAGCAGCGGGCTGCGTACCGCCTACCGGGATCTGTGCGCCACCCTCGGCCGTGAGGTGCGGGTGGAGATGCCCGGCGGCGAGCGGGTGGCCGGGACGGCGCGGGACGTGGACGGGGCGGGGCGGCTCGTGGTGGCCGGAGCGGAGGGCGACGTCCCGGTCGGTGCGGGCGATGTGGTGCACGTCCGGTGAACGGGACCGGACGATCCGGCATCCGGCCGCTGAAGTTGATGCTGATCTGCGACGATATGTGCGGGTACCGATTCACGACGCCGCCGCCACGGCCCACGGCGGCTGCGGACTGAGGGGCGGATGATGGCGGCCGGATTGCCGGATCCGAAGGAGATCGAAGAGCTCCTGCTCGGAGGCGAGCTGCGGTACAACCGCGTCGAGGCGGTCCGGCTGTCCGGGGTGTCCCGCGACTTCGCCGGGCGGATCTGGCGGGCGTTCGGCTATCCGTCGATGCCGGACGAGACGATCGCCTACACCGAGGGCGACGTGGCGGCGCTGGACCGGCTCCGCGGGCTCGTCGACGACGGGGTCCTGGACGAGGACGGCGTGATCCGCCTGGTCAGGGCGTTCGGCCAGACGATGACCAAGCTCGCCGAGTGGCAGGTCAACCTGCTGCGCAGCATGCTGACGCAGGATCTGACCGAGACGCCGTCGGCGCAGGCGGTGGACACGGTGGTGGACATCGCCCAGAAGCACATCGGCGACTTCGAGCCGCTGGTGCTGCACGCCTGGCGGCGGCAGCTCGCGGCGGCGGGGACGCGGGCGCTGGCCGCGGCGGCGAGCCGGGAGAACGGCGACTCCGCGGGCCGGCCGATGACCACGGTCGGGTTCGCGGACATGGTCTCCTTCACGCAGGTCAGCCGGGAGCTGGAGGAGATCGAGCTGGCCCGCGTGGTGGAGTGGTTCGAGGAGACCGCCGCCGACATCATCGCCTCCTGCGGCGGCCGGCTGGTCAAGACGCTCGGCGACGAGGTGCTGTTCAGCGCGGAGACGCCGGAGATCGGCGCTGAGATCGCGCTGACGGTGGCGGCGGCGATCCAGGACGAGACCGAGGTCCCGGACGTGCGGGTCGGCGTGGCCCACGGGCCCGTCCTGCCGCTGATGGGCGACGTGTTCGGCACGACCGTGAACCTCGCGGCCCGGCTCACCTCCCTCGCCCGGCCGGGCGCGGTGGTGATCGACGCCGAGCTGGCGGCGTGCCTGGAGAAGGCGCCGGGCTACGAGGTCACGCGGATCGTCAAGCGCCCGGTCCGCGGTCTCGGCATCGTCCAGCCGTACGTGCTGCGCAGGAGCGGGCGGGCGACGTAGGGCTCAGACGGGGCTCAGACGGGGCTCAGACGGGGCTCGGGCCGCCCTCGCCGGGCGCGTCGGTGAGGCGCTGCAGGTAGTTCTGCTCGCCGAGGGCCTGGACGAGGCTCAGCTCGGTCTCCAGGTAGTCGATGTGCTCCTCCTCGTCGGCGAGGATGTCCTCGAAGATCCGGGCGGAGGTGACGTCGCCGCGCGAGCGCATCAGCTCGATGCCGGGCCGCAGCCGGGCCACGGCCTCCATCTCGACCTCCAGGTCCGCCTTGAGCTGCTCGACGATGGTCTGCCCGATGCGCAGGGTGCCGAGCTTCTGGTAGTTCGGCAGGCCCTCCAGGAACAGGATCCGGTCGGTGAGCCGCTCCGCGTGCCGCATCTCGTCGAAGGACTCGTCGCGGGTGTGCTTGGCGATGCGGGTGAAGCCCCAGTTCTCCTGCATCTTGGCGTGCAGGAAGTACTGGTTGATCGCCGTGAGCTCGGCGGTGAGCTGCTCGTTGAGCAGCGCGATGATCTCGTTGTCGCCTTCCATGGCCCCATGCTTCCATGCCGGACCGGATGGAGGACAGCACCTAATCGCACACAGTGCGTATCCAAATCGAAACGCACGGTAAGGGGGCGGGCCTGCTCAGGCGGCGGTGGACGAGGCGGGGCCGGTCCCGGCGGCCTCGGAGGCGATCTGCGCGGGATCCAGGAGCGGCGGGCCGGCGAGGGGCGCCTCGGGCAGGGCCGTCAGGGCGTGCGGGCCGCCGGCCAGCGCGTCCGCCATGGCCGTGGAGGCCTGGTACTCGCTGACCATCGTGTGGATGCGTTTGGTGCACAGACCGCAGCCGGGCTTGAAGCCGCAGGCCGCCTTGACGGCCTTGGCGGTCGTGCAACCGCTCGCCATGCAGCCGTGAACGTCGTCCTCCGTGACGGCGTTGCAGATGCAGACGTACATTCCGGTGGGAGACCTTCCGTGCGGCTCGTCCTCTTCGCGGCGTGCCCCACCGGCACCGGTAAGGGCGCCCTCATTAGGTAAGGCTCCCCTAACGTAACCCACGGATGTCCGTTCTGGCCAGTGGGGTCCCGATCGGTGTGATCCATCCCCCAGGGGGAAGGGCTTCCGGGGTGCGGCCCCCGGTACGCGCGCGGTCGGGCGCCCCCTGGCGCCGCACCCGACGAAGGGCGGAACAGTTGGCTCAGGTTTGGCCGGGTGACGCCTACCCCCTGGGAGCCCGGTTCGACGGCGCTGGCACGAACTTCGCCGTCTTCTCCGAGGTGGCAGAGAAGGTGGAGCTGTGCCTGTTCGACGGACCGGCGGGGGACGGTGAGGAGACGCGGCTGACGCTGCCGGAGGTCGACGCCTTCGTATGGCACGGCTACCTGCCGGGCATCATGCCGGGACGCCGCTACGGGTTCCGCGTGCACGGCCCCTACGATCCGCCGCGCGGCCTGCGCTGCAACTCCGCGAAGCTGCTGCTCGACCCGTACGCTCAGGCCGTCGAGGGCCAGGTCGACTGGGACGAGGCGTGCTTCGGCTACGACTTCGGCGACCCCTGGTCGCGCAACGACAGGGATTCGGCGCGCCACACGATGCGGTCGGTGGTGGTCAGCCCGTACTTCGACTGGGGGGACGACCGCCCGCCCCGCACCCCCTACCACGAGACGGTGATCTACGAGGCGCACGTCAAGGGGCTCACCGCCCGGCACCCGGACATCCCGCCGGCGATGCGCGGCACGTACGCGGCGCTCGGCCACCCGGTGATCACCGATCACCTCCGCTCGATCGGGGTGACGGCGGTGGAGCTGATGCCCGTCCACCAGTTCGTCCACGACGACGCGCTGACGAGCCGCGGCCTGCGCAACTACTGGGGCTACAACACCATCGGCTTCTTCGCCCCGCACAACGAGTACTCCTCGTCCGGGCAGCGCGGCGAGCAGGTGCTGGAGTTCAAGGCGATGGTGAAGTCGCTGCACGAGGCCGGGATCGAGGTGATCCTGGACGTCGTCTACAACCACACCGCCGAGGGCAACCACCTCGGGCCGACGCTGTCGTTCCGCGGTCTCGACAACGCCTCGTACTACCGGCTCACGGAGGACGACGGCCGCTACTACATGGACACCACGGGCACCGGCAACAGCCTGCTGATGCGCAGCCCCCACGTCCTTCAGCTGATCATGGATTCGCTGCGGTTCTGGGTGACCGAGATGCACGTGGACGGGTTCCGCTTCGACCTCGCCGCGACGCTGGCCCGCGAGCTGCACGCGGTGGACCGGCTGTCGGCGTTCTTCGACCTCGTCCAGCAGGACCCGGTGGTCTCGCAGGTCAAGCTGATCGCCGAGCCGTGGGACGTGGGGGAGGGCGGCTACCAGGTCGGCAACTTCCCGCCGCTGTGGACGGAGTGGAACGGCCAGTACCGGGACACGACGCGCGACTACTGGCGGGGGCGGGCGGGCACGCTGCCCGACTTCGCCTCCCGGCTGACGGGCTCGTCCGACCTGTACGCCGACGACGGCCGCCGCCCCATCGCCTCGATCAACTTCGTGACCTGCCACGACGGCTTCACGCTGCACGACCTCGTCTCCTACGACGGCAAGCACAACGAGGCCAACGGGGAGGGGAACCGGGACGGCACCGACGACAACCGGTCGTGGAACTGCGGCCACGAGGGCGAGACGGACGACCTGGACGTCATCTCGCTCCGCGAGCGGCAGAAGCGCAACTTCCTGACCACGCTGTTCCTGTCGCAGGGCGTGCCGATGCTCCTGCACGGCGACGAGCTCGGCCGGACGCAGCGCGGCAACAACAACGCCTACTGCCAGGACGGCGAGCTGTCCTGGGTCGACTGGACGGGCCTGCGCGACGACACGTTCTTCGACGAGCGCGGGCCGCTGCTCGACTTCGTCCGCCGCCTGTCCGCCCTGCGCACCGAGCATCCGGTGTTCCGTCGCCGCCGCTTCTTCCGCGGCGACGACGGCCCCGCGCGCACCCGGGCGGAGACGAGGCCCGAGGATCTGCCCGACCTCGTCTGGTTCACGCCCGGCGGGGCGGAGATGACCGGCCGGGACTGGTCCGCGGGCTTCAACAAGTCGCTGACCGTGTTCCTGAACGGCGACGCGATCGGCGAACCGGACCGGCGCGGACGGCAGGTCAGGGACGACTCGTTCCTGCTGCTCGTCAACGCCCACGACGGCGACCTGGCGTACGCGCTTCCGCCCGTGCTGTACGGGCAGATGTGGATAAAGGTGCTCGACACCGCCGACCCGCTGCTGGCCGAGGAGGAGTCGCCCGTCGTGAAGTCCCGCGAGAACGTGCCGGTCGCCGCGCGCTCCATCCAGGTCATGCGCCGGGTCTGAGGCAGGGATACGCAGATGGACGACGACACGCTGACGGGCGGCGCGCCGGCGGGCGGCGGGCCCCAGGCCGAGCCCGCCCCCGAGGAACCGCTCCCCGTCGCCGAACCCCCCGAGGAAAACGTGTCCGAGGATCACAGGCCCGAACGGGCCGAGACGGCCGAACACGCGGACAGGGGCCTCCCGGAGGAGGACGCCCTCGCCGCAACCCCGACCGGCGCCTACCGTCTCCAGCTGCGCGGGACGCCCGAGGGGCACTTCGGGTTCGCCGAGGCCGCGGCGCTGGCCCCCTACCTGGCCGCCCTCGGCGTGTCGCACGTCTACCTGTCGCCGGTCCTCCAGGCCGCGCCGGGCTCCACGCACGGCTACGACGTCGTCGACCACTCCCGGCTGTCGGAGGAGCTCGGCGGGCCCGAGGCGTTCGGTGCGATGGCGACCCGGCTCCGGGCGCACGGGCTGCGGGTGCTGGTGGACGTCGTCCCGAACCACATGGCGGTCCCGGAGCCGGCCGGGCTGAACCTGCCCTTCGCGGACGTCCTGGCGGAGGGGCCGCGGTCGCGGTTCGCCCGGTGGTTCGACATCGACTGGGAGGCCGGCGGCGGGCGGATCGTGCCGCCCGGCGAGGGCGAGCCCAACTACCGGCGCTTCTTCGACATCTCCGGCCTGATCGGGCTGCGGCAGGAGGACGCGGAGGTCTTCGAGCGCACGCACGCGCTGCTGCTGAGCCTGCTCCGGGACGGTCTGGTGGACGGGCTGCGCGTCGACCATCCGGACGGGCTCGCCGACCCGCGCGGCTACCTGCGGCGGCTCGCCGAGGCCGCCCCGGACCGCTGGCTGCTCGTCGAGAAGATCACCGAGGGGGAGGAGCGGCTGCCGCCGGACTGGCCGTGCGCGGGCACCACCGGCTACGACGCGCTCGGAATGGTCGGGGGGCTGTTCCTCGACCGGGCCGGGGAGGAGCCGCTGACCGCCTACTACGTGGCGCTCACGGGCAACCCGGCCGCCTTCGAGGAGGTCGAGCGCGACGCCAGGGCGCACGCCGCCGCGCACAGCCTCAGGCCCGAGATCGAGCGGCTCCAGCGCGTCCTCGACCGGGCCGTGGGCGAGCACCGCCCCGGCTTGGAACGGGCGCTGGTCGAGCTGCTGGTCGCCATGCCCGTCTACCGCGCGTACGTCGTGCCGGGGGAGGACGCCCCTCAGCAGGCCGTGGACGTCGTGCACGAGGCCGCCCGCAGGGCACGCGAGCACCTGCCGGAGGACATGCACGGCGACCTTGAGATCGTCGTGGACCTGGCCCTCGGACGCGGTGAGCGCACCGACGCCGAGTTCATCGTGCGGTTCCAGCAGACGACGTCCCCGCTCGCCGCAAAGGGCGTGGAGGACACGGCGTTCTACCGGTGGAACCGCATGGCCGCGCTGAACGAGGTCGGCGGCGCGCCGGGGAGGTTCAGCGTCGGCCAGGCCGACTTCCACGCGTTCTGCATACGGCTCGCCCGCGATTGGCCGTTGACGATGACGACGCTGTCCACGCACGACACCAAGCGCGAGGAGGACGTGCGTGCCTGGCTGGCGGTGCTGTCGGAACTGCCCGCCGAGTGGACCGGATCGGTCGACCGGTGGCGGAACTGGGGGGCCGGCTCCTCGCCCTTGGAGCCCGACCTGGAGTACCTGTTCTGGCAGACGCTCGTCGGTGCGTGGCCCCTCACCACCGGACGGCTGGAGGAGTTCCTCGTCAAGGCGATGCGCGAGGCCAAGACGCGCACATCGTGGACCGAGCAGGATCCCGGCTACGAGGAGGCCGTTCTGGAGTACGCGCGCGGCGTCCTGGCCGATCCTGACCTGGTGACCGACATGACGTCGTTCGTCGCGAAGCTGGCGCCGTACGCGCGGGTGAACACGCTCGGGCAGAAGCTCGTGCAGCTGGCGATGCCGGGCGTCCCGGACGTCTACCAGGGGTGCGAGATGACGGGCCTGGCGCTCGTCGACCCCGACAACCGGCGGCCGGTCGACTACGGGCGGCGCCGCGAGCACCTGTTCCGGCTCGACACCGGGCGGCAGCCGAAGGAAGTGGACGACGAGAAGCTGCTGGTCACGTCCCGGGCGCTGCGGCTGCGCCGGTCCCATCCCGAGTGGTTCGGGCCCGGTTCCCGGCACGAGCCGGTCGCCGCGCGGGGGCCCGCCGCCGACCACGTCGTGGGGTTCGCGCGGGGCGAGGCCGTGGCGCTCGCCACCCGGCTCCCCGTGGGCCTGGAGCGCCGCGGCGGCTGGAAGGGGACGCGGGTGGACGTCCGCCGCCAGGGCTGGCGGGACGTCCTGACCGGCTGCACGCACATGGGCCCGATCCTGGACGCCTCGCGCGTGTTCGAGCACCTTCCGGTCGCGCTGCTCGTCCCCCGGGAGATCGATCGGTGAGCGCCCGTTTCGAGGTGTGGGCCCCGGCCGCGGACCGCGTGGACGTCGAGGCCGGCGGCGCCCGGCACGCCATGGAGGCGCGGCCCGCCGGATGGTGGGAGGCCGAAGTCGCGGACGCCTCCCATGGGACCGACTACGGGTTCGTCCTGGACGAGGCCGGCGATGTGCTGCCCGACCCGCGTTCGCCCTGGCAGCCCGATGGCGTCCACGGTCGGAGCCGCGTCCACGACCACGGGCGGTTCGCCTGGACCGACCAGCGCTGGCACGGCCGCCCGCTCGCCGGGAGCGTCTTCTACGAGATGCACGTGGGCACGTTCACGCCCGAGGGGACGTTCGACGCGGCGATCGAACGCCTCGACCATCTGGTGGCGCTCGGCATCGACGCCGTGGAACTGCTGCCGGTCGCGTCCTTCCCCGGCCATCACGGCTGGGGTTACGACGGTGTTCACCTTTGGGCGCCGCACGAGCCCTACGGCGGCCCGGACGGTTTGAAGCGTTTCGTCGACGCCGCTCATGCGCGCGGTCTGGCCGTTGTCCTGGACGTCGTCTACAACCACCTGGGGCCGGACGGGAATCGCCTGGGAAGCTACGGCCCGTACTTCACCAGCGCCCATGCCACCCCTTGGGGCGATGCGGTGAACTTCGACCAGGAAGGTTCGGACGAGGTTCGCGCGTTCGTCGTCCAGAACGCGCTGATGTGGTTGCGCGACTACCACTTCGACGGGCTGCGCCTCGACGCCGTTCACGCCATCACCGACCACGGCGCGGTGCACCTTCTGGAGGAGATGGGGCGCGCCGTGGCGGCGCTTTCGGCTCACCTTGGCCGGGAACTGTTCCTCATCGCCGAATCGGACCTGAACGACCCGCGCCTGGTGACGTCCAGAGAGGCGGGCGGATACGGCCTGGACGCCCAGTGGAGCGACGACTTCCACCACGCGCTGCACGCCGCGCTCACCGGTGAGAGGCAGGGCTACTACTGCGACTTCGGCTCCCTGGAAACGCTGAAGAAGGTCCTCACCAAGGCGTTCGCGCATGACGGGACCATGTCGGCCTACCGGGGGCGGATTCACGGCCGTCCGGTGAATGTCCGGGAGACGCCCGCGCACAGGTTCCTCGGTTTCCTGCAGAACCACGACCAGGTGGGAAACCGCGCGGCGGGCGACCGCATCGGGGCCCTTGTGCCGTCTCCCGGCCTGCTCAAAGTCGGCGCGGCGCTGCTCCTGCTCGCGCCTTTCACGCCCATGCTCTTCATGGGCGAGGAATGGGGCGCGACGACCCCCTGGTGCTACTTCACCGACCACCAGGACCCGGAGCTGGCGCGCGCGGTCAGCGAGGGGCGGCGGCGCGAGTTCTCCCGGCACGGCTGGAGCGGCGAGGTCCCCGATCCACAGGCTGTGGACACGTTCCGCCGGTCCGTCCTCGACTGGTCCGAACCGGACCGGCCGCCGCACGCCGGCCTGCTCGACTGGCACCGCGACCTGATCGCGCTGCGGCGTTCCCGGCCCGAGCTGAACGACCCCCGGCTGACCGCGACGGAGGTCGAGACGGGCGAAGGCGGGGGCGGCGAGGCGGACGACGTCGCGGCGCGCTGGCTGACCGTGCGGCGCGGCTCGGTGTGGGCGGCGGCGAACCTCGGTGACCGACCCGTCCTGGTTCCGGCGCCCGGTCCCGGCGGTGCCGCACCGGGGCTGCTGATCGCGTCGGATCCGGCGATTCGCCTGGACCCGGTCGGCCTCGGCGATTCCGGAACGGCTTCGGTGGTGCTGCCGGGCGCCTCGGTCGCGGTCCTCGACCTGGCCGGGCCCCCCGCACTGCGGGCATGATATGGCCTACATCCCGATAGAGCCTGAAAAGCCGTGTTCGTGGATGTACTACGAGTGGCAAACCGCAGGTCAAGAGCGCGGCGGTAGCCGAGCAAAGGTCAAGTTTGGTCATACGATCGGTTCATGACCTCAGTACTGCTCGCCGAGGACGACACGTCCATCTCCGAGCCTCTCGCCCGCGCGCTGCGTCGCGAGGGGTACACCGTCGAAGTCAGCCCCGACGGCCCTCAGGCGCTGGAGCGGGCGCTCGGGGGCGGTGTGGACCTGATCGTCCTCGATCTCGGCCTTCCCGAGCTGGACGGCCTTGAGGTGGCCCGCCGGGTGCGGGCCGAGGGGCACGGCGTGCCCATCCTGATCCTGACCGCCCGTGCCGACGAGGTCGACACCGTCGTCGGACTGGACGCGGGCGCCGACGACTACGTGACCAAGCCGTTCCGGCTGGCGGAGCTGCTCGCGCGGGTGCGCGCCCTGCTGCGCCGGGGCAGCACCGAGACCCCGATCGTCCAGGGGGTGCGGATCGACGCCGAGTCGCGCCGCGCCTGGATGGGCGACCAGGAGTTGCAGCTCACCACCAAGGAGTTCGACCTGCTCCGCGTCCTCGTGCGGGACGCGGGCAAGGTCGTGACCCGCGAACAGATCATGCGCGAGGTGTGGGACACCAACTGGTGGGGTTCCACCAAGACCCTCGACATGCATATTTCCTGGCTGCGCCGCAAGCTCGGCGACGACGCCGGCAGCCCCCGCTACATCACCACGGTGCGGGGCGTCGGCTTCCGGTTCGAGCGCGGCGACTAGCACCGGCCGCCGCGGCCCGGCGGGACGCCGGGGGCCTTCCCGAGAGGCCCCCGGGGCGCGTGCCGCACGGTCCGCGGCCCCACCCTCGAAGGAGCCCTGATGAGGCGCCGACTGCTCCTGTCGACGCTCGCGGTGGCGGTGGTCGCGCTGCTCCTGCTCGGCATACCCCTCGCCTACGCCGCGCACAAGCTCGTCTACGAGGAGGCCGGCCGGTCGCTCGACCGGGAGGCGTCCTCCCTGGCCGGCGGCGTGGGCTACAGCCTGGAAGCGCGCCAGCCCGTCACCGCCGCCGTCCTCGCCCGGGAGTACCCGGGCCGGCACGTCTCGATCACGCTGCCGGACGGCCGGACGCTCACCGCCGGGCCGCCCCGGCGCGGACGCGTGCTGTCGGCGACGGCGGTGCACGGCCGGGTCAGGGTGCGGGTGTCGCGCCCGGAGGCGCAGGTCCGCGACGCCGCGCTGCGGCTGCTCCTGCTCGTCGGGAGCCTCGCCCTGCTCGGCGTGGCCGTCACGGTGTGCCTGGCGATGGTGCAGGCCCGCAAGCTGACGCTGCCGCTGGTCGACCTCGCCGAGACCGCCGACCGGCTCGGCAGCGGCAACGCCCGGCCGCGCCCGCGGCGCTACGGCATTCCCGAGGTCGACCGGGTCGCCGAGGTGCTGGACCGCAGCGCCGTCCGCATCACCGACCTGCTGGTCGCCAGCCGCGAGTTCGCGGCCGACGCCAGCCACCAGCTCCGCACCCCGCTGACCGCGCTGTCGATGCGGCTGGAGGAGATGATCGAGGCGGCCGACTACCCCGACGTCGTCCGGGAGGAGGGCGCGGCGGCCGTCGCGCAGGCCGAGCGGCTCGTCGCGGTCGTCGAGCAGCTGCTCGCCCGCGCCCGGCACGACCGGACCGGCGGCGCCGTCCCGTCTTCGATCGACGAGATCATCGCCCAGCAGGTCGAGGAGTGGCGGCCGAGCTTCCGCAAGGCCGGCCGGGACGTGCGGATCACCGGCGAGCAGGGCCTCGTCGGCATGACCCACCCCGAGGGCCTCTCCCAGATCGTCGCCACGCTGCTGGAGAACTCGCTGACGCACGGCGCCGGCACCGTGACCATCCACACCAAGCCGGGCGCGAGCTCGGTGGTGGTGGAGGTCGGCGACGAGGGCGAGGGCATCCCGTCGGAGCTGGAGCCCCGCGTCTTCGAGCGCAGCGTCTCCGGGGGCCGCGGCACCGGCCTCGGCCTCTACCTGGCCCGCTCCCTGGCGGTGGTGGACGGCGGGCGCCTGGAGCTGATCCAGTCCCGTCCCGCGGTCTTCGGGGTGTTCCTGCGCCAGGCCGCCGAGGTGCGGCTGGCCGCCGAGCGCGTGGTCATGGGCCCCGCCTGAGCCCGCCGGGCCGGGCGGTCAGATCTCGGCGTAGTCCTCGGCGGTGCGGTCGAAGGGGCGCGGCCCCCGACCCCCGGCCCCCGGGGCGGCGCGGGTCGCGCCGGGGCCCTCGGCGGCCGCGGCCTCGCCGGAGGGGGCCTCGGGCAGCCCGGACGCGGGGTCGACGGGCGGGGCGCTCGCCGGCAGGAAGACCCACTTCTTGTAGGACCAGAAGCGGAACAGCGTCGCCACCCCGGTGCCGATGACCAGCGCGATGTTGAAGAACACCGCGCCTTCCAGCCCGAGGACGTAGCGCGAGAAGCCGATGAACAGCTCGGTGATCACCAGGCCGACGCCGTTCAGGGCGAAGAACAGCACGTACTCGCGGCCGAGGTTGGTGCGGTCGCGGTGCCGGAACGTCCAGTAGCGGTTGGCCAGGTAGGAGAAGGTCGTCGCGACCACCGTGGCGACGCCGTTGGACGTGAGCGGCCCCACCCCCAGGCCGGTGTGCAGGCCGTTGCCGACGCCGACGGTGATGACGAACGCGATGGCGCCCACGCTGCCGAACTGGGCCAGTTCTCGCACGAGGTGCGAGAACCGCCGATGGATTCTGGCGACGAGGCTCACGAAGCGAAACCGTCCTTCCGGGCTTGCACGGCGCGGCGCGGCCGGCGGCCGGCGACTGCGGGGAGGTACCACGAGAATAGACGCCCGTGGCCCCCCGGGACGCTGCAACAACATGGGCGCTTCGCCCACACGCATGGATTCGTGCCCATTGCCGGGCCGCCCACACACCGACGAAGATCTCCCCGCATCTTCGACGCGGACGCCGCGTGATTCGTTCGCCCGGCCGCCCGATAGCCTTTCGACGTGAAGGTTCGTGAGATGCCCGTGGTCGGGATGGCGGGCGGAGGGCAGCTCGCCCGGATGACCCAGCAGGCCGCGATCGCGCTCGGCGTGCCGCTGCGCGTGCTCGCCGGGGCGCCGGACGAGTCGGCGGCCCTGGTCGTCTCGGACGCGCGGGTCGGCAACGACCGCGCCCTCGACGACCTGCTGGCCTTCGCCGAGGGCTGCGACGTGGTGACGTTCGACCACGAGCACGTCCCCGGGCCGCACATCCGGAAGCTGGAGGCCGCGGGCGTCCCGTGCCGGCCCGGCTCGGCCGCCCTCGCCCATGCCCAGGACAAGCTCGTCATGCGCGAACGACTGAGCGAGCTCGGCGTCCCCTGCCCCGCCTACGCGCCCGTCCCGTCGCCCGAGCCGCGGGCGTTCCTGGAGGCGTTCGGCCGCGAGCACGGCTGGCCGCTGGTCCTGAAGTCGACGCGCGGCGGCTACGACGGCAAGGGCGTCTGGGTGGTCGGCGACCTTGAGGAGGCCGCGGTCGCCGACCGCCTGCAGGCCGAGGGCGTCGACCTGATGGTGGAGCGGCACGTCGCCTTCGCGCGCGAACTGGCCGCGCTCGTCGCCCGCTCCCCCTACGGGCAGGGCGCCGCGTACCCGATCGTGGAGACCGTCCAGGAGGGCGGGATCTGCACCGAGGTGATCTCGCCCGCCCCCGGCCTGTCCAAGGACCTGGCCGCCGAGGCGCAGAGCCTCGCCCTGCGCGTCGCGGACGAGCTCGGCGTCGTCGGCCTCCTCGCCGTCGAGCTCTTCGAGACCGGCGACGGGCTACTGGTGAACGAGCTGGCCATGCGCCCGCACAACTCCGGGCACTGGACGATCGAGGGCGCCCGGACGTCGCAGTTCGAGCAGCACCTGCGGGCCGTCCTCGACCTGCCGCTCGGCTCCACCGAGCCGGCCGCCCCGTACACGGTCATGGCCAACGTCCTCGGCGGCGACGACCCGGAGGTCTACCCCCGCTACATCCACGTGATGGCCCACGACCCGGGCGTCAAGGTGCACATGTACGGCAAGGAGTCCCGCCCGGGACGCAAGATCGGCCACGTGACCGCGCTCGGCGCCGACCTCGCCGAGGTCCGCGAGCGGGCCCGGCACGCCGCCGACTACCTGCGCTGGGGCCCCGCCATGAAAGATCATCAGTGACGGATTCGAGGGGGAGGCGCGCGTGAACGACCCGGTCGTCGGCGTGGTGATGGGGAGCGACTCGGACTGGCCGGTGATGGAGGCCGCCGCCCGGGCGCTGGAGGAGTTCGGCGTCTCCTACGAGGCCGACGTGGTGTCCGCGCACCGCATGCCGCACGACATGATCTCCTACGGGGAGGACGCGGCGGCCCGCGGCCTGCGCGTGATCATCGCGGGGGCGGGCGGCGCCGCGCACCTGCCGGGCATGCTGGCCTCGGTGACGCCGCTGCCGGTGATCGGCGTGCCCGTCCCGCTGAAGTACCTGGACGGGATGGACTCGCTGCTGTCGATCGTGCAGATGCCCGCGGGCGTCCCGGTCGCGACGGTGGCGGTCGGCGCGGCCCGCAACGCCGGGCTGCTGGCCGTCCGGATCCTGGCCGCCTACGACGACGATCTGCGGGCCAAGATGGCGGTGTTCCAGCGGCACCTCTACGGGGAGGCCAAGGCGAAGGGCGCGCGGCTCCGAGAGCGCCTCTGAGGGACGCCCGCCGCTCGGCGCGGCGGGGGGACGATCAGCGCCGCAGGGCCCACTCGACGGCGGGGCACCGGTCCATGACGACGTCGAGCCCCGCGTCCCTGGCGCGCCGGGCCGCCGCCTCGTCGATCACCTGGAGCGGGAGCCACACCGCCCTCGCGCCCGCCGCGATCGCCTCGTCCACCGCCCGCCCGGCGTGCTCGGCGCGGCGGTAGACGCCCACCACGTCCACCTCGGAGGCGCCCGGGACGTCGGCGAGGGAGGCGTACCCCGTCTCGCCGAGCACCTCGCGCGCCTCCGGGTGCACGGGGATGATCCGCTTCCCGCGCTGCTGCATCAGCCGGGCCTGGCTGTAGACCTCCCGCGCCGGGTTGTCTCCGAGGCCGACGAAGGCCCACGTCCTCGACTCGTTCAGCAGGCGGCGGATCACGGCCTGGTCGGCGAAGTCAGCGCTCATGCACGCCTCAACACCGCCCGTGCCGCTTTAGTTCCGCGTCACGGGCGCCCGAGGGCCCGGTAGTTCCACCCGGCCGCGCGCCACCGCTCGGGGTCGAGCGCGTTGCGCCCGTCCACGATGTTGCGCTCCGCCACGGCCTCGGCGACGGTGGCCGGGTTCATGTCCCGGAACTCCGCCCACTCGGTCAGCAGCAGGACGGCGTGCGCGTCCTGCACGGCCGACATCGCCGACTCGCCGTACTCCAGGGTCGGCTGGGCGCGGCGCGCGTTGCGCATGGCCTGCGGGTCGTAGACGGTCACCCGGGCGCCCTGCGCGCGGATGGAGGCGGCCACGTCCAGCGCGGGGGAGTCGCGCACGTCGTCGGAGTTCGGCTTGAACGCGGCGCCGAGGACGCCGACCGTCCGCCCGGCGAAGGAGCCGCCGAGCAGCTGCCGGGCGAGGTCCACCATCCGGATCCGGCGCCGGATGTTGATCTCGTCGACCTCGCGCAGGAAGGTCAGCGCCTGGTCGGCGCCGAGCTCGCCCGCCCGGGCCATGAACGCCCGGATGTCCTTCGGCAGGCAGCCGCCGCCGAACCCGAGACCCGGGCCGAGGAACTTCCCGCCGATCCGGTCGTCGTAGGACAGCGCCTCGGAGAGCTTCGTCACGTCCGCGTGCGCGGCCTCGCACACCTCCGCCATCGCGTTGATGAACGAGATCTTGGTGGCGAGGAAAGCGTTCGCCGACACCTTGACCAGCTCGGCGGTCGGGAAGTCGGCGGTGATGAAGGGCGTCCCCTCGGCGATCATCGTCCGGTAGACCTCGCGGAGCACCTTCTCGGCGTGCTCGGCGGCGCCCGGGTCGGCGGGGAGCCCGGCCACGATCCGGTCGGGGTGCAGGGTGTCCTGGACGGCGAAGCCCTCGCGCAGGAACTCGGGGTTCCACGCGAGCACGGCGTCCTCGCCCGCCGGCGCCGCCTTGGCGAGCGCCTCGCCGAGCCGCGCGGCCGTCCCGACCGGCACGGTCGACTTGCCGACGACCAGGCAGGGCCGTGTCAGCAGCGGCGCCAGCGCCGCGACCGCGCCGTCGACGTAGGACAGGTCGGCCGCGTACTCCCCGGCCTTCTGCGGGGTCCCCACGCACAGGAAGTGGACGTCGCCGAACTCCGCGACCTCCTCGTAGGACGTGGTGAAGCGCAGCCGGCCGGTCTCCAGCCCCCTGCGCAGCACGGGTTCGAGGCCCGGCTCGTACACGGGCAGGTCGCCGGCCGAGAGCCGCGCGATCTTCTCCGCGTCCACGTCGAGGCCCAGTACCTCGAAACCCAGGTCGGCCATGCACGCCGCGTGGGTCGCGCCGAGGTAACCGGTTCCGATGACCGTCAGCCGGTGGGACAAGGCCTGCTCCTCTCCGTTCGCTGTCGCCGACTAGCGGCCCTACTGGACACGTGCCCGCCGCGGGCGCCCGCCCACGTCGGCCGCCACTGCCTACTGGCCGGTAGCATCGGCGGCATGAGTGCTGATTTTCCCACGTACGCGCCGTCGGAGGAGCATGAGCTGTTGCGGCGTTCGGTGCGTGAGCTGGCCGAGGCCAAGATCGCTCCTTTCGCGGCGGAGGTGGACGAGGAGTCGCGGTTCCCGCAGGAGGCGCTGGAGGCGCTGGTGGCGGGTGATCTGCATGCGGTGCACGTGCCGGAATCGTACGGGGGTGCGGGGGCCGATGCGCTGGCGACGGTGATCGTGATCGAGGAGGTGGCGCGGGTGTGCGCGTCCTCGTCGTTGATTCCGGCGGTGAACAAGCTGGGGACGGTTCCGGTGCTGCTGGCGGGGTCGCCGGGGTTGAAGGAGCGGTTTCTGGGGCCGGTGGCGCGGGGGGAGGAGATGTTCTCCTATGCGTTGTCGGAGGCGGATGCGGGGTCGGACGCGGCGGGGATGCGGACGCGTGCGGTGCGTGATGGGGATCACTGGGTGCTGGACGGCGCGAAGATGTGGATCACCAATGCGGGGGTGTCGCGGTTCTACACGGTGATGGCGGTGACCGAGCCGGGTGCGGGGGCGCGGGGGATCTCGGCGTTCGTGGTGGACGCGCGGCAGGATGCGGGGGTGTCGTTCGGGGCCAGGGAGCGCAAGTTGGGGATCAAGGGGTCGCCGACGCGTCAGGTGGTGCTGGAGGGCGTGCGGGTTCCGGCGGATCGGATGATCGGTGCGGAGGGGACGGGGTTCAAGACGGCGTTGGCGACGTTGGACCATACGCGGATCACGATCGCGGCGCAGGCGCTGGGGATCGCGCAGGGGGCGCTGGATTTCGCGGTGGGGTATGTCAAGCAGCGGCGGCAGTTCGGCAAGGCGATCGCTGATTTCCAGGGTGTGCAGTTCATGCTGGCGGATATGGCGATGCGGTTGGAGGGGGCGCGGCAGCTGACGTATCACGCGGCGGTGAAGTCCGAGCGGGCGATGGGCGGGGAGCGGGTGCCGGATCTGACGTTCGTGTCGTCGGCGTGCAAGACGCTGGCCTCGGATGTGGCGATGGACGTGACGACCGACGCGGTGCAGTTGCTGGGCGGGTACGGGTACACGCGGGAGTTCCCGGTGGAGCGGATGATGCGCGACGCCAAGATCACCCAGATCTACGAGGGGACCAACCAGATCCAGCGCATGGTCATGGCCCGCCAGCTCCTCAAGTAGCGCGCGGCGGCGCGGACGAGGCACGGAAACGAGGGGCGGGCCGATCGGCCCGCCCCTCCGTTTCCGTGGGTCGGTTCAGCGCCCCGCGTTCGCTCAGTCGTGCGAGATGTCGAGGATCATGGCGCCGTTCTTGGCCCGGTGGGGCCGCAGCGTGATGTTGTTGTAGGTGGCGTTGGAGTGGGGCCGCGACGCGTCGATCGAGGTGATCATCACACCGTGGCGGCCGCGCGAGGAGAAGGTCACCCGGTCGCCTTCGATCTTGACCTTCAGCGGGTCGATCCCCAGCCTGCGGTCGAACGTGATCGTCTGGCCGTCCTTGATCTCGACCTGGCACTCCGCGTCCTCGCAGGCCTTCAGGTCGGTGCCGTCCTTGGCCCCGGACCTGCCCCTCGGCGCCGCGTTCGACTTCGGCGCCGCGGCGCCCTGCTCCGGCGCGGCGTTCGGCTTCGGTGCGTTCGGCTCCGGCGCCGTGCCGGGCTCCGGTGCGGTGTTCGGCTTCGGCTCGGCGTTCGCCGCCGAGTTCGGGTTCGCGTTCGGGGCCGGCGCCGGGTCGGACGGGTTCATGGTGAACGGGTCCATGTCGAACGCCGGGTTCGTCCCGGACGGGGCGATCGCCTGCGGCGGCGCCGGTGGTGCCGGTGCTGCCGGCGGAGGTGCGGTGCGCGCGACGCTCGCGGCGGCGACGCCGCCGCTGAGCGCCAACGAGACGGCGGCGGTCGTGGTGAGCAAGCCGAGAATCCTTGTGGACATCTCTGCACTCCTGACGAGGTAGGAACTCTGCTCTCTGTGCTCTCTGTCGCCCGGGCGCTACTCACCGTAGCAGAATGGTCGCACAGAGTGCCGTTCGGGCTCTTTCCAGGCCGTGTCAGCCCGGCGGGCGCTCGTCCACGAGGAGGGTCTGCAGGACGCGGCCGAGCTCGCCGCGGCGGTCGGCGAGCGTCCCCTGGCAGAGCGCGCTGCCGCCCGGGGCGGCGTCCATGGACGCGGCGAGGCACAGCCACTCGCCGACCGGCTCGCGGTGCAGCGCGACGGTGACGTCGGTGTTGATGATCAGCCACTCGGCCGGATCGAGCTGGCCGCCGATGCCGGACGCGCTGTCGGCGAGCGTCAGCGCGCGAGCGAGGGGCGTGTCGTCCTCGCCCGCCACCAGCGGGACCCGCGGCCGCGCCCAGACCGTCCCCGGGCCGGGCTCGCCGAAGGCCCCGCGGACGAGCCGCCACTCCATCGCGGCCAGGTAGCCGTCCCGGTGCATGCCCGCCCACTCGCCGAACGGCTCCGGCGTCGCGGGCAGGTCCGGCGGCGCGGCCGCGTGCACGACGGGCTCCAGGCGGGCGGGGGCCGCCATGATCCGCCAGGCGCTCGCGCGGACGACCGGCCTCCCCTCGTGCGTGATCTCGCCTTCGAGGAAGCCGACCCTCCGGCCGGGGCGGACCACGCGCACGCCGACCTCGAGCTCCGCCACGGGCACCGGGTTGAGGATCTCGACGGTCACCCGCGCCAGCCGGGTGCCGGGGACGGGGGCGTGCCGCTCGAAGGCCCGCCCGATGAGGGCCGACACGGGCCCGCCGTGCTGGAGGCCCGGCGACCAGGGGCCCGCCGTCGCGGCCGTGGACGCGAACCGCCCCCCGCCGAGCGGTTCGTAGAACGACCCGGCCGGCACGTCCTCGCCCATGCTGCTGCCTCCCCGCTCGCGACTAGAAACGCATTCTAGAAGGCGCGGGGCGGGGGCGCGGACGCCCCGCTCAGCCGCAGAGCTTCTGGGTGGCCGTGCCGGCCTCGATGGCGGACCCCTCCGTCGGCGACGGGCTCGGCGACTCCTTCACCTCGACCTCCTTCACGCCGGCCCAGTCGGCGCCGTCCCAGTCCGCGCCGACCATCACCTGCACCTGGGACCCGAGCGAGGAGACCTTCTTGCGCTCGGCGTCGGGGATCGCGGCGGCGAGGGTGCGGGCCGAGTCCTCCCGGCCCGGCCCGTACAGGATCTGCGTCGTCTGCTGCCCGCGCCGCGCCACGCCCGGCGAGACGGTCACCTTGAAGCCGGCCTTGCGGAGCTCGCCGCCCGCCCGGGTGGCGAGGCCGCGGGTGCCGATCGCGTTGAGGACGCGGACGGAGATGTCGTCCGGCGGCACCGTCGGCTCGTCGCCGGACTTCTTCGTCGGCGTGGCGCTCGGCTTCGGGCTCTGCGTCGCGAGCGGCTGGTCGCGGCGGAGCCGGGTGAACAGGTCGCGCGCCTTGTGCTGGTCCCACTGGACGGTCGACTGCAGCGACGGCGCGTTCCACAGCACGGCGTCGTAGGCCGGGTTCGACAGCGGCACCTTCGCGAAGGTGAGGTCGTCGGTCGACAGGTTCTTCATCTGGTCGGTGAGCCCCGGCAGGTTGTCGGCGAGCTTCTCGTCGACGCGCAGCGACTTCAGCGAGGCGTTCAGGAACCTCGTGGACTTGACCGGGTCGCCCAGCGTCTTCGTCGACAGCGCCTGCTTCATCATCGCCGCCATGAACTGCTGCTGCCGGTCGATGCGGCCGAGGTCGCTGCCGCCCGTCAGGGAGTAGCGGGCGCGGGCGAACGCGAGCGCCTTCAGGCCGTCCACGTGCGACTTCCCGGCCGGGAGCCGCAGGCCGCTCTTCTTGTCGTCGACGGCCTCCTCGGTGCACACGTCCACGCCGCCGATCGCGTCCACCATGTGCACGAACCCGTAGAAGTTCACCTCGACGTAGTGGTCGATCGACACGCCGGTCGCCTGCTTGACCGTGCTGACGGTGAGGTCGGGCCCGCCGAACTGGTAGGCCCAGGTGAGCTTGCCCGGACGGGCCGCGACCCGCGTCCCCTTGGCGCCCTCCGACCCGTTCGACCTGTGGCTCGGGATCGTCACGTAGGAGTCGCGCGGCAGGCTCACGACCGACACGCTGTCGTGGTCGCGGGACACGTGCACCAGCATCATCGTGTCGGAGCGCTCGCCCGCCTCGTGCCCGAGCTTGGCGGCCTTCTGCTGCTCCTTCGTCAGCCCCTCGCGCCGGTCGACGCCCGCCACCAGGATGGTCATGGCGCCCTTCGGCGTGTCCCGGCCCTTGCCGAGCCCGCCGACCGACACCTTGTCGATCAGGCCGGTGACGTAGTTCTGGAACGCCCACGCGCCGCCCGAGGTCAGCAGCACGAACGCCGAGGCCGTCCCCGTCAGGGTGAGGAAGCGCTTCTGCCGCCGCGCGCTCGTCGCCGCCCGCGGGCTCAGCCCCCGGCCGGGCCGGCGCGGTCCGCGCGGGCTCTGCACCGGGACGCGCGGCGCGGGCATCCCGTCGATGGTCACGCCCTCGATGTCGCCGTCGTCCTCGGCCGCGTGCGCACCGGGACGCGGCCGGAAATAGCGCTCCAGGGGGTCGGCGTCGCCGCGACCAGAGTCGTGCCCGTCTGCCATGCCGGCCGCCGCCTCCCGAAGATCACACGCTGACGCGAGTCCCCACCACTCTAAAGTGGGGGACACCCGTCCGTTCGCTACCTGGACCTCGTGTCCTTGCAGTAACGTGGCGCCGTCTTGACCACACCCCGGCGGCCCGCACGCAAACCTGGGTGGCGTGGGCTGCGTCAGACAAGCGAGCAAGAGAGAGGAAGGTGCGCCTCCCTCCGGTCCGCCGGACGGGTGCGCCCGCGAGCCCACATGAATTCGTCTCCCCGTGCCCAGCGCGCCATGAACCAGGAAACCCGCTACTCCGTGAAGCCCCTTCCCGACTCCGGTCAGCGCACGTGGCCCGCCGTCTCGGTGGTGATGCCGGTCCTCAACGAGGAGCGCCACCTGACCGACGCCGTGCGCCGCATCCTCAGCCAGGACTACCCGGGCGAGCTGGAGCTCGTGCTCGCCATCGGGCCGTCCCGCGACCGCACCGAGGAGATCGCCCGCAAGCTCGGCGCCGAGGACGCGCGCGTCATCGTCGTCGCGAACCCGACGGGGCGCACCCCGCAGGGCCTCAACATCGCGATCAAGGCGTCGCAGTACTCGATCATCGTCCGGGTGGACGGGCACTCCCTGCTGCCCGCCGACTACGTGCGCGCCGCCGTCGAGACGATGGAGGAGACCGGCGCCGACAACGTCGGCGGGATCATGGCGGCCGAGGGCGTCACCCCGTTCGAGAAGGCCGTGGCCCGCGCGATGACGTCCAAGCTCGGCGTCGGCAACGCCCGCTTCCACACCGGCGGCGAGGCGGGCGAGGTGGAGACGGTCTACCTCGGCACGTTCCGCCGCAGCGCGCTCGACCGCGTCGGCGGCTACGACGAGACGTTCACCCGCGCGCAGGACTGGGAGATGAACCACCGCATCCGGCAGTCCGGCGGCCGGATCTACTTCACCCCGCGCATGCGCGTCACCTACCGGCCCCGGCCCAACCTGCGGGCGCTCGCCCGCCAGTACTTCCACACCGGGCGCTGGCGGCGCGTCGTCGGGCGCGAGCACCAGGGCACGCTCAACCTGCGCTACCTCGCGCCGCCGATCGCCGTGGTGGCGATGACCGCGGGCGTCGTCGCGGGGCTGTTCGGCTTCTGGCCCGGCTGGATCGTGCCCGGCGGGTACGCGGCCGCGATGATCGCCGGCGCGGCGGTGGAGGGGCGCGGGCTGCCGGCGGCCGCCTGGATCCGGCTCCCGCTCGTCTTCGCCACCATGCACGTGACCTGGGGCGTCGGGTTCCTGACCAGCCCGCCGCGGCTGGGCCAGCCCACACCGATCAAACCCGGCGAATCCGTCCAGTAATAGGACATAAATGTACGATCACCTCTGAACCAGCATGGTGCGGGGCCCGTCTGACCGTTAGGTTTGGCGGGATCCCGCCCGCCGCAACGGAGGTGGCCATGTCCAACGGAGCGCGCCACGGCCTCGGCGTGTTGATCGGGCTCGTGGTGACCCCGGTGATCGCGCTGTGCCTGATGTACAGCACGACCAAGTTCACGGAGTACTTCCGGTACTTCTTCACCCGGGGCGGCGAGGACCGCTGGATCGGCGCCGCGGCGGTCCTGGTGGCGGCGGTCCTGGTGGGCCTGGCCGCCGGCTCGCGCGTCTCGCCGCTCGCCTCGCTCATCCCCGGGGCGGCCTACGCGGGGATCGGCGTCCTGTGGCTCGCGTCGCCGCGCTTCGCGTTCGAGCACTCCGGACGCGGGCTGCTGAGCCGCGAGCTCTACCTCGGCTACACGACGCTCGCCCCCTACGGGATCTTCCTGCTGCTGGGCGTCGCGCTCCTGGTCGCCTCGCTCGCGCCGTCGCGGTGGAAGGCCCGCACCGCCGCCGGGCCGCGGTACGGCGGCCCGCCGCCCGCGCCGCTGGGCCCGCCGCCCATGCCCGGCGGCCAGGCGCCCATGGGAGCGCCCCAGCCGCCCCCGCGCCGGGGCAGAGCCCGCCCTGGCACGACGCGCCGCAGTACGGGCAGGCGCCCGCTCAGCCGCACGGTCAGCGGCCCGGGTCGAACCCGCCTCCGCCGCCGGCCCGCCCCGCCGAGGGGAGCCGGTCCGAGCCGCCCGCCAGGGGCCGCCCGGACGACGACGAGCCCCCGGGCGAGTGGACGCAGATGTACGGCGGCAACCGCCCGAGCTGAGCCCGCCGCGGCCCCGCCGGCGGTTCAGACGGCCGCGAGCACGCCGGGGATGTCGTTGACCACCATCGCGTCGAACCCGGCGGCCGCGTAGGTCGGCGCGGCCTCGGCCGACGGGCACCAGGCGACCGCCTCCAGGCCCGCCTTGTGCGCGATCTCCACGCAGTGCTCCAGCGGGCGCAGCCGCGTGTCCGGGTGCTCGATGCCGCACGAGCCGGTGTGCACCGCGACGACGTCCATGCCGAGGCCCGCCGCGGCGGGGACGGCGTGCCACAGCGGGAACCGCAGCCACGTCAGCAGCCCGAGCGGGACGCCCGGCGCCTCCTCGCGCAGGAACATCAGCAGCGACGGGTCGAACGACGTGACGAGCAGCCGGCGCCGCTCCGCCTCCCGCCGCAGCACCGGTGCCAGGAGCGCGCCGGTGCGGCGGGCCGGCTCGTCCAGCGCGTCCTCCAGCACGGTCTTCACGTCCACGTCGACGGCCACGTCCGCCGGCAGCGCGTCGAAGATCTCGGTGAGCCGCGGCAGGCCGCTCGCGGTCGCGGGCAGGTCGATCAGGTGGTCGCCGTCCACGGTCGTCGGGTCGTGCCGCAGGACGAGGACGTCGTCGGCGGTCCGCGTGACGTCGATCTCGATCCAGGACAGGCCCGCCTCCACCGCGGCGAGCATCGAGGGCAGCGTGTTCTCGGCGACGGGCTCCGCCGCCCCGGGCGGGGCGACCTCGCCCGAGCCGAAGCCGCGGTGGCCGATGACGGTGGGGGTGTTCTCGAAGATCACGGTGTTTCCTCGCTGGCGAGATGTTCGGCGATGACGGCGTCGAGCGGCTGGGTGACCTTGAGGTTGCGCTCGCTGCCCGCCACGACCCGGATCGGGACGTCCGGCAGGTAGCGGTGCACGATCCCGCAGTCGTCGGTGGCGCGCAGCCCCGGGTCGGCCAGGGCCAGCGCGTAGGCCCTGCGGATCGTGCCGAGCCGGAACGCCTGCGGCGTCTGGAACCGGGTCAGCGTCTCGCGCGGCGGCATCGACGCGACCGTCCCGTCCTCGACCACCACGATCGTGTCGGACGAGGGCACCCCGACCGCGACGGCCTCGCAGGACTCCAGCGCCTCCAGCACGCGGTCGATGACCGGGGGGTCGACGAACGGGCGGGCCGCGTCGTGGAACAGGACGCGGACGTCGTCCGTGCGGTCCTCCAGCAGGCGCAGCGCCGCCACCGTGGACGCGGTCCGGGTCGCGCCGCCCTCGATCACCGCCGCCGTCTTGCGGAACGGCGCGGCGATCGCGGCGGCCTCGCGCAGGTGCCCGGGCGCCATCACCACCACGACCTCGCCGATGCCCGGATGGGCGTCGAACGCGCCGACCGCGCGCGCCAGGATCGGCCGCCCGCCGACCTCCATGAGCTGTTTGGGGCGCCCGGCGCCCATGCGCGCGCCGACCCCGCCGGCGAGCACCACCGCAACCGTACGCGTCGCCATCTCTTCCCGGTTTCCATGACCCTGCGCAGTCGAGCCACTACGCTTTGCACTGCCCTGCTGCTGCGACCGGCCCGGAGGCACCGATGGATCAGGCGCCCGCGCGTGAGCGGCCGGTCACGCTCAACGTACCGGACCGCCCCGCGGTCACCCGCCCGGATCGAGAGGCCGCCGATGCCGTGGACACCGTGGACGCCGATGCGGACGGCGCGCGCCCGCGCGATCGCGTCCGGCCCGGCGACGGCCTCGTCGCCGCGTACCTGACCGGGCCGGGCGCCACGGCCGTCGCCCGGTGGGCCGACGGGCGCGGGATCGCCGCCGGCGCCGTGTCGGCGTCCTCGCTCGCGTTCGCGGGACTGGCGGCGGTGTGGTTCTCCGCCGGAGTGCGAGGCGGCCTCGTGGCCGGCGCCCTGCTGCTGGCCGCCTCGCTCGTCCTCGGGCAGGCGGGCGCGGGCCTGCGCCGCCGGGCGAGCCCGTTCGCCGCCCGGCCGGACGCCGTCCTCGACCGGGTCGGGGAGCTCGCCGTCTACGCGGGCCTGGCGGCCGGGGCCGCGGCCTCCGGGACGAGCGCCTGGTGGCCGGCGGCGGGCGCGGCGGCGCTGCTGTCCGTCCGCCACACGGTCTCGGCCTCGTATGCGGCGTCCAAGCGCGGGCGCCGCCCGCGCCTCGTCCCGGCACGGCCCGTCCCCGCGGGGCAGGGTCGCGCGGCGGGCGGCCAAGAGCCTGCGGCTGCCGCTCGGCGAGCGGCTCGCGCTGATCGCGGTCGTCGCCGCCCTCGCCGGCGCGCGGCCGGCGCTCGCCGCGCTGCTCGCGTGGGGCTCGGCCGCCGCCGCGGCGACCCTGGCCGGACGGGTGGCGAGGTCGCTGTCGCGATGACGACGGTGGGGACGTACCGCGACGACGGCCCGCTCTCGCGCGCCCTCGGCAGGGCGGCGGGCGGGCGGCCTCGCCGCTGCCGGCCGCCGTCCTCGCGGCCGCCGCCACGGCCCTGCTGCTCACCGCCGGCCCGGAGCCCGGAGCGCGGCTCGGGCCCGAACCCGCGGTGTTCGCGCCGCTCGTCGTGCTGCTGCTGGCCGCGCCCGCGTCCGGGAACCCGCACGCCGGGCGGCTGGACTGGCTGGTTCCGCCCATTCTGCGCGGGATCGAGTATGGTTACCTCGCCGTGTTGGGGGACGCGCGGGCAGTCCCGGCGCCGCTCGTCTACGTGCTGCTCACGGTTCTCGCGCTCCACCACTACGACGCCGCCTACCGCACCCGCCAGGGGCGCCGGCCGCCGCGGTGGGTCCGCCTCGCCGGGCTCGGCTGGGAGGGCCGGATGCTGATCACGGCCTTCGCGGCCGTGTTCGCGCCGCTTCCGTTCGCGTACGCGGCGCTGGCCGCCTACCTTGGCGTGTTGTCCGGCGGTGAGAGCGCCGCCACGTGGGCGCGGCACGGCCGCGCCGGCGGAGTGACGATCGACCTGACGAAGAAGTTGTCCGGGGGTGTGGGGGAAGGCCCCCACGGCGAGAGGGAGAAGAAAGCATGATCGGCATGGTGCTGGCGGCGGGCGCGGGCCGGAGGCTGCGGCCGTACACCGACACCCTCCCCAAGGCCCTGGTCCCCGTGGACGGCGAGACCACCATCCTCGACATCGCCCTCGGCAACCTCGCCGAGGTCGGGCTGACCGACGTCGTGATCGTCGTCGGCTACCGCGCCGAGGCGGTGCGCGAGCGCAAGGGCGCCCTGGAGGAGCGGTACGGGGTGTCGCTGACCCTCGTCCACAACGACAAGGCCGAGGAGTGGAACAACGCCTACTCCATGTGGCTCGCTCGGGAGTACTTCTCCAAGGGCGTCCTGATGGTCAACGGCGACACGGTCCATCCGGTGGGCGTCGAGAAGACCCTATTGGCGAACCGCGGACCGGACATCCTCCTGGCGGTGGACGACGTGAAAACTCTCGCCGACGAGGAGATGAAGGTGATCCTCGACACCGAGGGCCACCTGCGGACCATCACCAAGCTCATGGACCCCGCCACCGCGAACGGCGAGTACATCGGCGCCACCCTGATCGAGCCCGTCGCCGCGGAGCCGCTGGCCGACGCGCTCAAGGCCACCTGGGAGCGCGACCCCGACCTCTACTACGAGGACGGCTACCAGGAGCTCGTGAACCGCGGCGGCCGCATCGGCGTCGCGCCGATCGGCGAGGTCGACTGGGTCGAGGTCGACAACCACGACGACCTGGAGAAGGCCCGCCGGATCGCCAAGGGCTACTGACCGCACGCACGCACGCACGCACGGCACGAACCGACCGCACGCACGGCACGAGGAGGCCCATGCCCCTGCTGACGCGGATGCTGAACGCGCCGCTCTCCATCGACGTGCGGCGGGGAGCAGTGGCGACCCTCGGCGAACTGCTCGCCGACAAGCGGATCGCCACCGAGGGGCGCGTCGCGATCGCGGTCGGCCCCGGCCAGGGCGACCAGATCGCCGAGCACGTCCGGCCGTCCCTGGCGGCCTGCGAGGTGTTCCACGTCGCGGGCGGCACCGTGGACGCGGCGGTCAACCTCGGCTCCCGGCTGCGCGCCGGGTCCTACGAGGCGGTCGTCGGCATCGGCGGCGGCCGCACGATCGACGCCACCAAGTACGCGGCGACGCTGTCGGGCATCCCGATGGTGTCGGTCGCCACGAACCTGTCGCACGACGGGATCTGCTCGCCGGTCGCCTCCCTCGTCCACGACAAGGGCAAGGGCTCGTTCGGCGTCGTGATGCCGCTGGCGATGATCGTCGACCTCGACTACGTGCGCGCCGCCCCCGACCGGCTCGTCCGCGCCGGCATCGGCGACGTGGTGAGCAACTTCTCCGCCGTGGAGGACTGGCTCCTCGCCGCCGACGAGTGCGGCGAGCGCGTCGACCGGATGGCGCTCACCGTGGCGCGCACCGCCGCCGAGGCCCTGCTGCACCAGCCCGGCTCGATCGACTCGGACCGGTTCCTGACCGTCCTCGCCGAGGGGCTCGTGCTGTCGGGGATGGCGATGGCGTTCGCCGGGGACTCCCGCCCGGCGTCCGGCGGCGACCACGAGATCCTGCACGCCGTCGACCACCTCTTCCCGGACACCGCCAACCACGGCGAGCTGGCCGGGATCGGCGCCGCGTTCTGCTACCACCTGCGCGCCACCCGGCTCGGCGCGGGGCACGAGCGGCTCGAAGAGATCCTCACCTGCCTCGGGCGGCACGGACTGCCCCGGTTCCCGGCCGACATCGGGCTGTCCCCCGAGCAGTTCGCGGAGGCCGTGCGGTACGCCCCGCAGACGCGCCCCGGCCGCTATACGATCTTGGAACACCTCAGCCTCGACGAGGACGAGACGCTCAAGGCGGTGCACGAGTATGTCCAGGCCCATGGAGGCTGAGCTGTCCGGGCAGAACCCTTCCCCGCAGCCCCCCGGCTCCCCCGAGCCACCCGGCGCCGCGGAGCCCCCCGGCGACGACCACCGGCCGCACCGCAAGGGCGCGAGGATCGCCGACATCCGCCGGTACGGCCAGCCGCCCGGTCTGAAGGACCGGCGCAACGAGGAGCACTGGGCGGGCCGCCTCTACATGCGCGACCTGTCCCCGTTCTTCGGGTGGATCGCGCTGCGGCTCGGGTTCAGCCCCAACCAGCTGACCTACCTGATGATGCTCAGCGGCGTCCTCGCCGGCGTCGCCGTGTCGCTGCCCGCCGACCCGCTGTGGACGGCGCTCGCCGGCGCGTTCCTCATCCAGGTCTACCTGCTGCTCGACTGCGTCGACGGCGAGGTCGCCCGCTACCTGCGGCAGACGTCGGTCGCCGGGGTGTTCCTCGACCGGATCGGCCACTACCTGTCCGAGGTCTCGCTGCTCGCCGGGCTCGGCTTCATGGCGCAGGGCGGCTGGGAGAACGGCGGCTGGGTCGAGCTCGGCCTGCTCGCCGCCCTCGGCGCCGCGCTGATCAAGGCGGAGACCGACAACGTCGTCGTCGCCCGCGCCAAGTCCGGACTGACCGCCGACCCGACCGGCGGCGACCGCGCGCTGCGGCCCCGCTCCACCGGCATCGCGCTGGCCCGGCAGGCGGCGTCCATGCTGCGCTTCCACCGCATCATCGGCGCGGTCGAGCTGTCGCTGCTGATCCTCGCCGCCGCCGTGATCGACACGCTCACCGGCGCGGACGACCCCGTCGCGGTCCGCGTCCTGATGGTCGCGGTCGCCGCCGTCGCCGTCCTGCAGACCCTGCTGCACCTGGTCAGCATCCTGGCCTCCCGGAGGCTGAAGTGAAACTGTCCGTCGTCGTCCTCACCATGGGCAACCGGCCGGAGGAGCTCGCCCGCGCCGTCCGCAGCGCCCTGGAGCAGGAGCACGTGGACGTCGAGGTCGTCCTCGTCGGCAACGGCGCCGACCCCGTCGGCGCGGCGGCGGGTTCGGCGCCGTTCGACGACGAGCGCGTCAAGACCCTCAGCCTCCCCAAGAACCTCGGCATCCCGGGCGGCCGCAACCGCGGCGTGGAGGCGTCCTGCGGCGACGTCGTCCTCTTCCTGGACGACGACGGCTGGTACCGCTCGACCCGCCTGGGCGCGCACCTGCGCGACCGGTTCTCCGCCGAACCCGACCTCGGCGTCGTCTCGTTCCGCGTCCGCGACCCCGAGGGCGGGCGCGGCGAGCGCCGCCACGTCCCCCGGCTGCGCGCGGGCGACCCGGAGCGTTCCTCCGCCGTCACCACGTTCCTCGGCGGTGCCTGCGCGATGCGCCGCGCCGCGTTCGACGCCGGCGGCGGCCTCCCGGAGGACTTCTTCTACGCCCACGAGGAGACCGACCTCGCCTGGCAGGTCCTCAACGCCGGCTACCGCATCGTCTACGACGCCGCGGCGGTGATGTACCACCCCGCCGTCCTCCCCACGCGGCACGCCATGTTCTACCGCTACAACGCCCGCAACCGCGTGTGGCTGGCCCGCCGCAACCTGCCGTGGCCGCTGGCGCTCACCTACCTCGCCGTGTGGGTCGGCATGACCGTCCTGCGCGAGCGCAAGCCGAGTGCCCTGAAGCCCTGGTTCAAGGGCTTCCTGGAGGGCTGGCGCAAGCCCGCCGGCCCCCGCCGCCCCATCTCCTACCGCACCGCCTGGCGCATGACCCGCACGGGCCGCCCCCCGATCATCTAGGGGCTGTGTTTCAAAAGTCCCGGCCCACTTCGCTCGCCTGGCGGCTGTATCTCAAAGTCCCGGCCCACTTCGCTCGCCTGGCGGCTCGCTACGTGACCAGGCCTGGGCGAACGCTGCATCGCTTCGCGATCTGCCCGGTTCCGCTCGCCTCCGGCTTCGCTCCACCGGGCAGGTCACGCGTTCGCGCGCGTGGCCGAGGCCGCTTCGAGACAGACTGTGAGTCTTGTGCCGGCTGGTCTGGGATCGGCTGGCAAGGATGGGTGTCGGCTGCTGCGGCCTTGGTCGTGACTCGAGACAGGCTCGGCCCCTTCGGGGTGCTCTTCTGGGGATCGCCGTGTCTTCAGGGGGTTGTTACGGCGGCCACTATCAGGCGGGTCAGTTCGGTGGTGATGTCGTCCAGGGGGACGTTCTGGTCGCGGGCCGACCAGTGGTGGACGAGGTTGTTCACGGCGCCGATGACGGCGATCATCGTGAGGCGGTGGTCGCGGTCGACGGCCTCGCCGCGGGCGGCGGCCTCGCGGACCAGCGCGAGCATCGCGTCCTCCCACCGGCCGCGCCAGCGGAAGCGGTGCCGCTCCAGGCCGGCGCTGACGCCGATCACCTCGACGAACGCGATGCGCGCCCGGCGCGGGTCGCTCGCGGTCACGGTGACGAACGCCCGGACCGCGGCCTCGACGCGGGCCGGGAAGCCGGCGCCCGCCGCCCGCGCGTAGGCGGCGGAGACGGCCTCGGCGGCGCGCTCGTTGATGCCGCGGTGCAGCGCGGTGAGCAGCTCCTCGCGCCCGGAGAACTCCTCGTAGAAGTTGCGGGTCGACACGCTCGCCGTCGCGCACAGCCGCTCGATGGACGTCGCCGCGTAGCCGCGCGTCCCGAACAGTTCGAGCCCCGCGGCCAGGAGGCGCTCGCGTCGCTCCGCGCGGCGCTCCTCGGCCGACCGGCCCGCGTAGCTGCGCCGGGGCGCGGGGTTGCGGCCGCTCATCGGTCTCCGTTCACCCGTGCGGATGGGGCAGCGCCAGCCTAACGCCGCGCGGATCGGGCGGAGGGGCCCGTCAGGCGCCGGTGAGCGCGTCCCTCCAGTGGGGGTCGGCGGTGAGGACGGTCAGGCGCTGCGTGGCTCGCGAGACCGCCACGTACAGCACGCGCAGCCCGCGCGGGGACTGGGCGGCGACGGTCTCGGGCGCCACGATCACCGCGGCGTCGAACTCCAGGCCCTTGGCCTCCAGGACGTCGAGCACCTGGACGCGCTCGGGCAGCCCCGCGCCGAGCCGGTCGCGTTCGGCGGCGTCCCAGGCGGCGGCCGGCCCGTCGAACAGCGAGGCCTGGCCGCCGGACTCCTCCAGGGAGAGCGGGACGATCAGGCCGATGGTGCCCTCGACCTGGCCGAGCAGTTCCTCGACGGCGGCGCGGGCGGCGGAGCCGAGACCCGGTTCGGGGACGACCCGGACGACCGGCTCGATGCCGGACGCGCGGACGGCGCGGGCCGGTCTCGCCTCCGGCAGCGCGCGGGCGAGCACCCGCGCGGAGACCGCGGCGATCTCGGTGGAGTTGCGGTAGTTCGTGGTCAGCTCGTACTCGTGCCGGGCGCGGGGCGCGGGCGCCTTGCGGCCCCGGCGGCGGCCCCGGGAGGCGGGGCGCTCGCCGCCGAGCGCGGCCTCCATCGCCCGCCGGGCGGCGGCCAGGTCCTCCCAGGCGCTCTGGGCGGGGTCCTCGACGATCGTCCAGCTGGCCTGGCGGCCGCGGCGGCCGAGCATCCGCCACTGCATGGGGGAGAGGTCCTGCGCCTCGTCCACGACGAGGTGCGCGTACTCGGGGCGCTCCTCGACGACGCCGTCGTCCACCCGCCGGGAGCGCTCAAGCCGCTCGATGGACGTGGTGAGCTCCTGCATCTCCGGCTCCCACGTCTCGTCCACGACCTCCTCGCCGGTGAGGATGTTGACGCCGTCCACGACGAACGGGTCGTCCTCGGACGGGGCCCTGCGGCGGCGGGACGGCCGGGGCGGGGCGCCGAGCAAGGAGTCGATCTCGTCGAGCAGCGCGACGTCCTGGTAGCTGAGCGGCGCGCCGTCGCCGGCCCAGGACGCGGCGAGCGGCTCGACGTCGGCGCGGTCGACGTCGCGTCCGGCGGCGCGGCGCAGCCGGGCCGGGTCGCCGAGCGAGCGCAGCAGGTCGAGCGGGTGGCGGATCGGCCACCAGGCGACGAGGAAGTCGGTGAACGCGCGCTGCTCGCGGACCCGCGCGTCGAACCGGGCGCGCTTCGGGTCGCCGTCGCCGGCGCCGTTCCCGCGCGCGGGCTCCTCGTCGAGGGTGCCCAGGCCGTCGGCGGCGAGGATCGCGTTCCACAGGCCCGCCTCGGCGCCCTCCTCGGCCTCGGCCGCCTCGGGGCCGCCGATCTCGCCGAAGCGGCGCCAGAGGGCGTCCAGGAGCATCTCCGCGGCCCGGCCGCGGGCCGCGTTCACGCTGCCGCGGCTGCGCCGGTGGACCTCGTTCCTGATGCGGTCGAGGCGGGCGCGGTCGAGGGTGACGACGACGCCCTTGAACACCACGCGCAGCTCGTCCGGGGCGCCGGGGGCGTGGTCGGCGACGGCGCGCCGCAGCACCGTCACCATCGTCTCCGCGCCCTTGACGCGGGCGAGCCGCGGCGCGTCGTGGACGGTCGCGGTGGCGCCGTCGACGAGGTCGCCGAGCGAGCGGAGCGTCGCCGAGCCCTCGCCGAGCGACGGCAGCACCCGCTCGATGTAGGCGGTGAAGCGGCGGTTCGGGCCGACGACGAGGACGCCGCGGGACCCGAACCGGCGGCGGTGCCGGAACAGCAGGTAGGCGACGCGGTGCAGCGCCACGGCCGTCTTGCCGGTGCCGGGGGCGCCGCGCACCAGGACCGTCCCGTCGGCGGGGGCGCGGATCACCTCGTCCTGCTCGCGCTGGATCGTCGCGACGATGTCGCGCATGGCGCCCTCGCGGGTGCGGGCGAGCGAGGCGAGGAAGGCGCCGTCGCCGACGACCGTCATCCCGTCGGAGGCCTCCGGGTCGAGCAGGTCGTCCTCCAGGTCGACGACGGTGTGGCCGCGCGAGTGCAGGACGCGGCGGCGCACGACGCCGCGCGGGTCCTCGGGGGTGGCGCGGTAGAAGTCCTCGGCGGCGGGGGCCCGCCAGTCGATGACGAGGGAGTCGTGCTCGCTGGTGCGGACGCCGACGCGGCCGATGTAGCGGACCTCGCGGGAGGCCAGGTCGAGCCGGCCGAACACCAGGCCGTCGTCGGCGATGTCGAGGGCCTGCACGCGCAGGGCGGCCTGGTGGACCATCGCGTCGCGGTCGACGAGCGAGGCCTTGGTGCCGGCGAGCGACTGGCGGTAGCCCTCGCGGATCATGGCCTGGGCGTCCGCGCGCATCACCTCCAGCCGCGCGTAGGCGGTGTCGACGTAGCGCTGTTCGACGGCGATCTCCCGGTCCTTCACCGTGCCGACGGGACCGGTCGGCCGCCCGTTGACCTGGGACGACATGCAGGCTGCTCCTCGCGCGTGTGTCATGTCGGGGACGTCCCCCGACATCCCGAAGGCGAAGAGACAGCTTATGCGGTCCCGCCGACGTTCAGCGTCGGGCGAGCGCCGCCGGGAGCGGCCGGCGCGGCGGCCGGACCCGGACGTGGACGCCCGAGGCCGGCCGTGCGAGCGAGCGGTCCATCGCGTCGAGGACCTGGCCGTGCGGCGTCCCGGAGGCGGCGTGGACGCACCGCAGCGCCACGCCCCGCCCGCCGTGCTCGGCGCGCAGAGCGTCGGCGTAGGCGGCCACGGCGGCGGCGGACGGGCTCGCCGGCGGGCCGGAGGCGTCCGGGCAGAGGAACAGCTCCCCGGCCCGTCGCTCCAGCATCCCCGGCAGCGTGGCCCGGACGACGTTGACGGTGCCGAGGACGTTCGTCCGCAGGACGTCCTCCACCTCGCCGAGGGGCTGCGCCAGTACGGGCCCGGACGGCGCGGCCGACGCGGCGTGGACGACGCGGTGCACCGGGCCCGTCACGGCCAGCACCTCGGCCACGGCGTCCGGGTCGGCGACGTCGCACACCCGCACGTGCGTGTTGGGGGAGCGCTGCGCCGTCTTGGCGAGGCCGAGCTCGTCCACGTCCACCGCGACGACGTCCCACGCGGCGGCGGCCAGCCGGCGCGCCGCCAGGGCGCCGAGCCCGTGCGCGGCGCCGGTCACCAGAGCCGTCCGCTTCACGCGCGCACCTCCTCGGCGCCCTGGAACACCATCCGCAGGTGCCCGACGGTGCTCGTGGTGAGGGCCCGCGCCCGGTCGAGCCCGAGGCCGCGCAGCTCGTCCGCGACCGGATGGTCGCCGAGGACGACCGCCGCGCCGCCCGGGCGGGTCCGGACGCCGGACAGCGTGAGCGTCCACGGCGTCCGGCGCGTCACGCCGTCCAGGCAGGAGTAGGCGTCGACGTCGGGGGCCGCCGGGCCGGACGGCATCGGCACGCCCGGCCGGATCGCCACCTCGATCGCCGTCCGCCCGCCGAGCCGCACCGCGCAGCGCTTCACGCGCCCGGCGAGGTCCATGGGGATGTCGGCGATCTCCTTGGGGAAGCCCCAGATCGACCGTCCGGCCTCCAGGGTGAACTCCTGGTTGACCGGCAGCCAGTGGATGAACGCTCCGATCCCGCGCATCCGCCCGAGCACGCCCGGCGGCGCCGCGCCGGGCGGGCGCACGAGGAACGCGACGGCGAACTCGTGGTACGGGCCGAGGTCGCCCTCGGCGTACCGGACGAACGCCAGCGAGCAGACGGCCCTGCCCGGCAGCGGCTCCGCGACGGTGAGCCCGGAGTAGGCGATGACGTCCTGGGCGGCGCCGGCGGGCACGGCGAACATCGCCGAGCCGACGGCGGCGTCGCGGATCCGTACCGGGAGCGTGACCCGCTCCCCCTGGATCGCGTGCGCCCGCGCGGTAGTTGTCACGCCGCCAAGTAGAACAGGTTCTCGTTTTGCTGCCAAGCGCCGGCGCCGGGGGAAGGGGCGTCAGCCCTTCTCGGCGCCCGTCCGGATCCGGTCGAGCGTGGCGCGCATCCCCTCGCGGTTCACCTCGGCGCGCCCTTCGGCGGGGACGCCGGTGAAGACCTTGCCGAGCAGCGACACGAACCCGGCGCCCCGGTGGTCGCGGCGCTGGTCCTCCCAGTACTCGGTGAGGCGGGTGCGGGGCGCGGACGGGTCCTGCGAGACGTCCTCGAACCGGTAACCCCACAGCGCCACGGGCACCCCGAAGCTCGACACCCGGAAGGCGAACACCTCACCGGGCACCGCCGCGCTCACCTGGCACGTGGTGAACCACACGCGCCAGCCGATGCGGTTGAAACCGACGAACCTCGTCCCCGGCCTGACGGCGCGCCCGCGCACCCACGTCGCGAACACCTCGGGGCTCCACTCGCCCATCCGCCGCAGATTCGCGACGGCCGCGTAGACGTCCCGCGCCGGCGCGGCGACGACCACGCTCTCCTCGACGACCCACTCGCGCTCCATGGCTCCGCATCCTCCCACCTTCATGACCGGTGGGTCACTGGAGGTGGGCGAAACGCCGGCGCCAGTCCGCGTACCAGGCCCGGAACCACGGCTCGGACTCGGCCAGCGGGACGATGTAGGTGAGGGTCTCGGCGTAGTAGCGGCGCTGGAAGTCCGGCGGCATCCGGTCGAGGGTCTGCACGTTGCTGACGCGGTCGGCGAGCTTGACCAGGACCGCCTCGCGCGGGGCCTCCCCCAGCCGCCGCAGGTAGGCGGCCTTGGCCGCGCGCTTGGCCTGGCGCCCGGCGCCCGCGGCGGGCGGCTTGGTGACCCAGTCGACCAGCTCGGTCACCTCGGGCCCGAACTCGGCCTCCACGTCGGCGAGGGAGGCGGGCGTGTCCTCGACGACGTCGTGCAGGACCGCGGCGGACAGGACGGCGGGCGCCGTCACCTCCGCCCCCCGCACCAGCACTTCGAGGGCTTCCAGCAGGTGCTCGACGTAGGGGGCGCCGGTGGGGCGTCGCTGGTCGCCGTGCCAGCGCCGCGCGGCCGCGACGGCCCGGTCCAGGCCGTCGAGGTCGACGCGGGCGCCGTCCGCGGCCAGGTCCGCGCGGGCGGTCTCCCAGTCGTGCCAGCGGGTGAAGACCTCCACGGGTTCGCTCCGTTCTTCCCGCCCGTGTCGCGCGGGAGCCCCGCACAGGGCATGGTGGGTGTCGTCCTTATGAGCAAGCGTCGGTGATTACCGTACGTGGAGGGAGGCGGCGCGGTCGTGGTCGGGAGCCGGCAGCGGCCTGACGGCCGACCGGAGTCCGTGGGCAGGGTCCGCGTCGCGCTCGGTCTGCTGTCCGGGGCGGTCGCCGTCGCGCTCTGCGTCGTCCTCGTCGACGCCTACGTGCTGCGCGCCGAGTGGTGGCAGGTCCGCCACACCGTGACCGGGGAGCCCGTGGCGCCGCAGAGCGAGGTGGGCCCGCCGCCGGGCCCGCTCGCGGTGAGCTGGGAGCAGGCGACGCGGACGCACCGCGGTTCGGTCGCGGGCTACGACGGCGTCGCCTTCCAGGTCGCGCGGGGGCAGGTCCTGACGGCGTCCGGGCACGGGATCGAGGCGCGCGACGCGCGCACCGGCCGGTCCCGCTGGGGCTACCGCCGCGCCGGGTGGTCCCTGCTCGGCTGGACGTCCACGGGCTCGCGCGCCGTCGCCTACTTCGAGCGGGACGGCGACCGCGGCGACCGGATGCTGGTCGCGTTCGACGCGCTGTCGGGCGGGCTGCTGTGGCGGCGCGAGGACGAGCGCCCCGCCGCGGTCTCCCGAACCACGCTGCGCTGGCCCGCCGGGTCCGGCGTGCTGCTCACCGCCGACGAGGGGCGCCGGACGCTGTTCGGGGTGTCGGCCGTGACGGGGAACCGGGTGTGGCGGCTGGCGCTGCCGCGCGGCTGCCGCCTTTTCGAGGGCGGGGCGCATCCGTCCGACGGCCGGGAGGACCTCGCCGCGCTGGGCCTGCGCTGCGCGGGCCCCGGCGACGAGGCGCACCGCAGCCGGCTGCTGGCCGTCGACCCGGTGAAGGGCCTCGTGCGCTGGGAGCGGCGGCTCGGCTCCCGGGAGTCGCCCGAGGTGTCGATGCTGGACGGGGTGACGCTCGTCTCGGACGGGACGGCGCTGCGGGCGTTCGACGACGGCGGCCGCCAGTTCGGCGTCTGGAAGGGCGACGGGGTCTGCGGCGACCTGATGTGCCCGGGCGTGCTGGCCCCGGGCCGGCTCGTGGTCGTCTACCACCCGGACGGAACCGGCACCGAGGGGGCGGGCGACGGCGGGACGGGGACCGGCGGGGCGGGCGCCGACGGCCTCGCGGCGGAGGAGGCCCGCATGGAGGCGGTGGACGTGCCGTCCGGGCGGGTCGCGTGGAGCCGCGCCGTGCCCGCCTACACCGCGCTCGCGCAGGCCGGCGGGCAGGTGTTCGCGCTGCGGCCCCGGCTGTCGGAGCGGCTGCTGCCCGCGGGGGTCGACATCGTCCGGCCCGGCGACGGCGGCGTCACGACCGCGCCCGCGCCGTTCTCGATGGACCCGGACCTGCCGGGCGTGCGGCCCTGGCTGGCCGCCGCGGGCGGGCTGCTGTACGCGGCGCTCCCGCAGGCCGCGCCGCGCCCGGACGGCGCGGCGCGGCTGGTCGCCCTGCGCGGCGGGCTCGCCGGCGCCGGGCCGCCGGAGCTCGGCGGGGTGCCGGAGAAGGACTGGCCGGACGCGTGCTCCCTGCTCAGGAAGCCCGATCTGGCCGCGGCGCGGATGACCGGCTACGTCACCGAACCGCGCCCCGCGGAGGCCGGGACGGTGCGCCTCCCCCACCCGGTGTCCTGCACGTACGCGCCGCGCGGCGGCGGGCGCGACCCGTCCGGGGCCGGGGCCCGGCGATCGCCCCCGCCCGAGTCGCGAGCGCCCGGTTCCGCCACGCCCGATCCCACGGCGGGGCCGCGGGAGGACGGCCCGGAGCGGGACGGCGGCCGGGAGCCGGCCGTCACCGGCCTCACCGTGAGCGTCCGCTGGGTGGCCGACACCGACGCGGCGGCGTCGCGGATGCTGGAGACGCTGCAGGCGTCCCAGGCGCAGGCCCGGCGGCGGCGCGACATCGGGGGCGACGAGGCCTACGAGATCGGCCCGACCGCCGGGATGATCGCGCTGCGGGTCGGCCGGTGCGTGGTGATGGTCGAGGCGAACCGCCCGCCGGGAGCCGCCGCCCGGCTCGCCCGCTCCGTCGCCTACCGCCTGCGCCACCAGTCCCAGGCCCCCTCCTGACCCGCCCGCGCTCCCGCCGCCCGGCGGCTCAGAACTCGGGAACGGGCTCGGCCTCGGGTTCGGGCTCGGGCTCCGGGACGGTCAGAGGGGAGCGGCCCGCCCACGCCTCCAGTTGGGCGACGAAGCGTTCGGCGTGGACGGGCCAGTGGAATCGTTCACGGGCGGCCTCGTAGCCGCGCTTGCCGAACCCGGTCCGCAGGACCGGGTCGTCCCGCAGCCGCAGGACGGCCTTGGCGGCGGCCTCCGGCGCCCGGAACGGGACGACCAGCCCGCACTCGGCGGGCTCGACGATGTCGACGGCCGGCGGGTTCGGTGTGGTGATCACCGGGATGCCGCGGGCCATGTACTCGACGACCTTCGTCGGCATCGAGTGCCGGTAGTTCGGCTCGTCGTGCAGCAGCGCGAGCCCGGCCATGGCGCCCTCGGCGATGCGCAGCGCCCGGTCGTTCGGGACGAACCCGTACCAGCGCACGATCCCCTCGCGCTGCGCCGCGCGCAGGGCGTCCCGGACGTCGGCGTCGGCCGCGCCGATCAGCTCCACCAGCACGTCCCCGGCGGCCAGCGTCCGGGCCATCTCGATCATGTCGAGGGCGCCGCGGGCCCGCGACAGCTGCCCGACGTAGACGGCGCGGCGGCCGTCCGGCGGACCGGGCGGCAGGTCGGGCACGTAGGTGGTGTTGGGCACGACCGGGTGGTCCCCGCGGAACCGGGACCGGTAGCCCTCCTCGGCGAGCAGCAGCCGGTGCCGCCGCTCGCTGCGCCGCTCCAGGCGGCGCACGGCCGGGCGCAGGAGGGGGCGGGCCGGTCCGGGCACCCAGCCCTTGGCGGAGAGGGCGGCGGCGGTGTCCTCGTGGACGTCCCAGACGACCGTCCGCGCCAGCAGCTCGCGGGGGAGCGACACCAGCAGCTCCGGGTCGTGCAGGAGGACCACGTCGGCGTACAGGGCGTGCTCGGCGAGCGCGCGGTGGGCGGCGCGCAGGGCCCGGATCCGGCGGCGCCCCGTGGCCCGCGGGACGTCCACCGGGCTGATCTGGCGCCACGGGGTCGCGTTGCACGCCCGGAAAGGGGCGATGTAGGTGACCTCGTGACCGGCGTCGAGCAGGGCGCGTATCTGCCGGTGCAGAATGCGCGCGTCTTCGGGGTGGTGCACCACCGTGCAAACGCAGACCCGCATCACACTCACTCCGCAACGTCCGAATCGTCCATCACCGGCGAGTCTTGGGTGCCGATGCGAATTGCCGATGAATTCCCGTTGTCCGGGGCGTGGACGCTGCCGGGCGACTCGTCCCTGAAGAAAAGGGAGTCGCGTCGGTCAGCCGAGCGCCACAGGACGGAAAAGCCCTGTCAAAGAAGCCGGCCATCGAAAGGAGCCGCCCGTCAGAGAAGCTCGACGGTGTCCTGCTGGACGTTGCGCGTCCGGCCGCGGGTGTCGAACAGCAGCCGCGCGTACCGCGCCAGCGTCGCCGCGTCGTAGGCGGCGTGGTCGGCGAGCACGATCGCCAGGTCGGACGCCTCCAGGGCGGCGGCCAGGTCGCTCCCGGCGGAGACCACCGGCGCGCCGTCCACCTCCCACGAGGTGACGAACGGGTCGTGGAACGACAGGTCGGCGCCGAGGCGGGCCAGCCGCCGCGCCACCGGGCGGGCCGGCGACTCGCGCTGGTCGGCGATGTCGGCCTTGTAGGTGACGCCGAGCAGCAGGACCCGGGCGTCCTTGAGCGCGCGGCCCTCCCGGTTGAGCAGCTGCTGGGCGCGTTCCGCCACGTACCGGGGCATCCGGTCGTTGATCTCCTGGGCCAGCTCCACGAACCGGAACGGGTAGCCCAGCGACCGGACCTTGTAGGACAGGTAGTTCGGGTCGATCGGGATGCAGTGCCCGCCGACGCCCGGCCCCGGCCGGAACGCCTGGAACCCGAACGGCTTGGTGGCCGCGCAGTCGATGGCGTCCCACAGGTCGATGCCGAGCTCGTTGCAGAACACCGCCATCTCGTTGACCAGCGCGATGTTGACGTGCCGGTAGGTGTTCTCCAGCAGCTTGGCCATCTCGGCCTCGCGCGTCCCCTTGGCCTCCACGACCTGGTCGACGAACTTGCCGTAGAACGACGAGGCCGCCGACGCGCAGGCCGGGGTCAGCCCACCGACGATCTTCGGGGTGTTGCGGACGCCGTAGACCGGGTTGCCGGGGTCGATCCGCTCCGGCGAGAACGCCAGGTGGAAGTCCTCCCCGGCGACCAGGCCGGACGTCTCCAGGATCGGCCGCACGACCTCCTCGGTCGTGCCCGGGTAGGTGGTGGACTCCAGCACCACCAGCGTCCCGGGCTCCAGGTGGCGGGCGACGGTCTCGGCCGCGCCGCGCACCGCGGTCAGGTCCGGTCCGCCCTCCGGCGAGAGCGGCGTCGGGACGCAGATGACCACGGTGCGGGCGCCGTCGAGGACGTCCTCGTGCAGGCTCGGGGCGAACCCCGCCTGCAGCATCCGCTCGATTTCCTCCGGCGACACGTCGTCGACGTGCGACATCCCGGCCTTGAGGCCCGCGACCACGCGAGCGTCCCGGTCGAGTCCGCCCGCCCGCAGGCCGGCCCCGCAGGCCTCCCGCGCGAGCGGCAGCCCCACGTAGCCGAGTCCGATGACCACGAGATCCACGCGGCAGGCCCCCTTCGATCTATGTGCTCTGGCGAGTCGGGAAGCGGTAGGCGGCCCGGTATCCGGCCGTCACGGCGCGCCAGGTCCGTTCCGCCGCGACCCATTCACGGGCCGACCGCCCGATTTTCTGTCTCCTTTCGGGACTGTAAGCCAGGTCTTCCAGACAATTCGCCCAGGCTTCCGGGTCTTCCGGAACTGTTAACGCCCCGGTCACGCCGGGTTCCACGATTTCGCGAAGAGCCTTGACATCACTGGCTATAACGGGGATTCCCCCCGCCATGGCCTCGATCGGTTTCAGAGGCGTCACCAACTGGCACACCCGGTCCGCCCGGCGCGGAACCGCGAAGACATCGAGGACGGCGTGGTACTGGCGAACGGACTCCATCGGCACCCGGCCGGTGAACACGGCGTGGACGCCGCGTTCGGCCGCGCGCCGTTCGAGCGCGCCGCGCTCCGGGCCGTCCCCGACCAGCAGCAGGACGACCGGCGCGCCGCGGTCGCGCAGCAGGGCGGCGGCGTCGATGAGCGTGTCGATGCCCTCGTAGCCGTAGAACGAGGACGTGAGGCCGGCGACGGCGGCGCCGCGGTCGATCCCGAGCCGTTCGCGCATGCCGAGGCCGTCCGGGAGCGGCGCCAGGAACGCCTCGTCCACCCCGTTCGGCACCGTGAAGATCTTCTCCTCGGGAACGCCGCGGGAGGCGATCTCCGCGCGCATCGCCTCGCCGAGCGTGACGACCGCGTCCGCCTCGGCCATCCGGCGGGTCTCCAGCTCGCGGGTCAACCGGTAGAACTCGTCGTCCTCGCGGTGCGCGGGGTCGCGCGACAGCCAGGAGTCCTCCAGGAAGCCGCGCACCTCGTAGACGACCGGGACGCCGTGGCGGCGTCCGAGCTCCAGCGCGACGGCCGCGTTGAGGTGGTTGCTGACCGCGTGCAGGACGGACGGCCGCAGCTCCTCCACCAGCCGTCCGGCGAGGTCGGCGCTCTTCGCGACGGTCTCGCGCGGGTCGGTCGGCGGAGCCCAGGGCAGCAGCCGGTGGTAGGGGACGCCGTCCACCTCGACGCGCGCCCGCGCGTCGCCGACGCCCTGGCTGAGCGGATATCCGAGCCGGGTCACGATGTGCGGGTCCAGGCCCATCTCGCGCTGGGCGAGGGCGATCCGGTGCGTCCGGACGGTGTAGCCCGCGTTCGTGCGCGGCAGGGCGTTGGTCACGAACTGCAGGACGGTCGTGCCCCGCACGGCCCGGGGGGCGCGCGGCGACGCGGGCTCGGCGAGCAGGAGCCGCAGATCCCGCGTCTCGCGGCCCACGTCCCGCGGCTTCGGCACGACGAGGCGGGAGCGCCGCAGCCGGGCGCCGAGCGGGGTCCGGGCGGCGAGCCGCACGGCGAGCCTGGACGCCCGTCCGGGGTCGTCGCGGAGCTGCCGCCAGGCGAGTCCGGCCAGGTAGACGGTTTTCTTCACGGGTTCGTCGGCCACAGGGCCGGACGGTAGGCAACCCCGATGAACAGAAGGGAAATTGTGTTGGCACCCATCGTGCACGTCCTCGGGGCAAGGCCCAATTTCGTCAAGGCGGCGCCGGTGATCTCGGCCCTCGCCGCGGCGGGCGCCGAGCAGGCGGTGATCCACACCGGCCAGCACTACGACGCCCGGATGTCGGAGATCTTCTTCGACCAGCTCGGGCTTCCCGAGCCCGACGTCAACCTCGGCGTCGGCTCGGGCGGGCACGCCGAGCAGACCGCCGCGCTCATGATCGGGCTGGAGAAGGAGTTCACGGGCCGTTCACCCGCGCTCGTCATCGTGTACGGCGACGTGAACTCGACGATCGCCGCCGCCCTCGTCGCGGCCAAGCTGCACATCCCGGTCGCCCATGTGGAGGCCGGGCTGCGCAGCTTCGACATGACGATGCCGGAGGAGGTCAACCGCAGGCTCACCGACCAGCTCTCCGCGCTGTGCCTGGTCACGAGCCCGGAGGGGATCGGCCACCTGGCCGCCGAGGGCGTCGCGGTGGACCGGGCGCACCTGGTCGGCAATCCGATGATCGACACGCTGCTGGCCAACCTGGACCAGTTCGACACGGCCGCGGTGCGGGCGGCGCACGGGCTCCCGGAGCGCTACGTCCTCGCGACGATGCACCGGCCCGCGAACGTCGACGCGCCGGAGACGGCCGCGGCCCTCGTCCGGCGCCTGCACGGCGTCGCCGACCTCGCCGACCTCGTCATCCCCGTCCACCCGCGCGGGCGGGCGAACCTGCTGGCCGCCGGGCTGGACGAGCACGACGGCGTGCACATTCTGGAGCCGCTGGGGTACATCGACTTCGTCGCCGCCGTGCGGGGCGCGGCGGTGGTCGTCACGGACTCGGGGGGGCTGCAGGAGGAGACGACGATCCTCGGGGTGCCGTGCCTGACCGTCCGCCCCAACACCGAGCGGCCGATCACGATCACCCACGGCACGAACCGGCTCGTCACGTTCGAGGAGCTGGTGCCGGGGGTCCGCAAGTGCCTGGAAGGGGGACCGGCGTCCGCGGGCGGGCCGGGCGAGCGCAGGCCGCCGCTGTGGGACGGCCACGCCGGGCCCCGCATCGCCGAAGTGATCATGGAGTTCCTGGGTGAGTGACGAGGAGAAGAACGCCAAGGCCTACCAGCAGCTCGGGCGGCTGAAGTCCACGCTGCGCGAGCGCGAGGCGCGCCTGGACGAGATGGAGAAGCGGCTCGCGGCCCTGGAGGCCTCGACGGCCCTCCAGTTCGGGCGGCTGGTCGCCGGCGCGGCGCGCAACCCCAAGCGGGGCAAGCGGCTGCCGAGGGAGCTGTACCGGCTCTGGCGCAAGCGCAGCGCGCCGGTGTCGGCGGCGGCGCGCAACGCCGGCGGCGGGGTCCAGCCGGACCGCGTGGAGCGGCCGGAGGACCGCCTGCTCGTCGCGGGCCCGTCCGACGTCCCGATCATCGCGGGCGTGCTCGCGCCCGGCACGGCGGCCGCCCTCGCCGAGCACGCCAAGGTCGTCGCGCTGTACCCGCACGACGCCGCGATCGCCCTCGAATCCGCCGACGTGGACGCCCTCGTGGTGGACGCGGCGGCCGGCGAGCCCGGCGGTCCGTGGGCCTACCTCGGCGTCCCCGGCATGTACGACCGCGACCTGGCCCTGCACGAGATCCGCCGCATCGCCGCGGCGCGCTCGCTCCCGCTCGTCCTGTGGGGCGAGGCGCCGCCCGCCACCCTGGCGTCCCTGCACTGGGACGCGACCGCCACCGCGCCCGCCGGGCTCGCCCGGCTCCTCGACCCGGCGACGTCGCCGGACGGCGCGGCAGACCGTGCCGCCACGAGGAGTCCGGCCCGTTGAAAGGAACCACCGTGCGACCACGTGCCCTCGTCTACGGCGATGTCGACCTCAACATCATCGACGGCTCGGCCATCTGGGCCCAGGGCATGGTGCAGGCCCTGGTCCGCGCCGGCTGCGAGGTGACCCTGGTCCTCAAGGCGCCGGTCCGGACCGGCCGGCTCGTCGACCCGCTGCGCGCACTGCCCGGCGTCACCGTCCGCAGCCCGCACGCCGAGGGCCTGTACGAGGGCCCCGGCGGCATGGTCGCCCGGCACGCGGCGCAGGTGCTCGCCCGCGTCGACGCGGAGAACCCGTACGACCTCGTCGTCGTGCGCGGCCGGATCCTCGCGGGCAAGCTCGCCGCCGGCCCGATGGCCGGGCGGCTCTGGACGTACCTCACCGACGTCCCGCAGTCGGCCGCGGAGTTCACCGCCTCCGCCAAGGGCGACCTGCGGCGGATCGCGGACGCCTCCCGCGTCCTGCTCTGCCAGACCGAGGAGCTGCGCGGGTTCCTGGAGAGCGCCGTCCCGGCGACGGCCGGCAAGAGCGTGCTGTTCCCGCCGGTGGTCGTGCTCCCGGACGGCCTGGAGACGCGCCGTCCCGGCCTCGGCGACGGCCCGCTCCGCCTCGTCTACACCGGCAAGTTCGCGCCGCGCTGGAACACCTACGAGATGACGTCCCTCCCGCGCCTGCTGGCCATGCGGGGCGTGGACGCCGAACTGCACATGGTCGGGGACAAGATCCACGACGACCCGTCCGACCCCGACTTCGCGTCCCGGATGAGGACCGCGCTGGAGACGGGCGAAGGGGTGGTCTGGCACGGCGGCCACCCGCGGGCCGAGGCGATGCGGCTGACCGCCGCCGGCGACGTGGGCCTGTCCTGGCGCGACGCCTCCATGGACGCCAGCCTCGAACTGTCGACGAAGGTGCTGGAGTGCGGGACGCTCGGCGTCCCGGTCGTCCTCAACCGCACCCCGATGCACGAGCGGCTCCTCGGGACCGACTACCCGCTGTTCGCCGCCACCGAGGACGACGTGCTCGACGCCCTGACCCTCATCGGCAAGAACCCGGAGGTCTTCACGCTCGCCGCGGACCGCTGCCGCGCGGCCGCCGCCGAGTACACCCTCGACGCGGCCGCCGCCCGCCTCCGCGACCACCTGGCGCAGGCGTTCCCGGAACCGCTGGAGGCGGTGCTCGCCGTGAAGGGGCGCCGGCTGCGCGTGGGCGTGGCGGGCCACGACCTGAAGTTCTTCTCCCGGCTGCTGGACTACCTGCGCTCCCGCCCCGACCTGGAGGTCCAGGTCGACCACTGGGCCGCGCTGAAGGCCCACGACGAGGAGCGCAGCCAGGCCCTGGTCGACTGGGCGGACGTCATCGTCTGCGAGTGGTGCGGCCCGAACGCCCTGTGGTTCGCGCGGCACAAGCGCCCGGACCAGCGCCTCGTCGTGCGCCTGCACCGCTTCGAGCTGTACGCGGGCTGGCCGAGGCAGCTCGACATCGGCGCCGTCGACCGGGTCGTCTGCGTCAGCCCGCACTACGGCGCGCTGACCCGCGAGATCACCGGCTGGCCCGCCGAGAAGGTCGTCACGGTGCCGAACTGGGTGGACGACGCGCAGCTCGACCGCGCCAAGCTCCCCGGCGCCGAGCACCACCTCGGGATGATCGGCATCGCGCCGTCCCGCAAGCGCCTGGACCTGGCCCTCGACGTGGTCGAGGAGCTCCGCCGCGACGACCCGCGGTTCACCCTCTTCGTCAAGTCCAAGCTCCCCTGGGAGTACTGGTGGATCTGGCAGAAGGACGACGAGCGGGCCCACTACGAGGAGGTCTTCCGCCGCATCCGGCGCTCCCGCCTCCTCTCCGGCGGCGTCGTGTTCGACTCCTACGGCCGCGACGTGGCCTCCTGGCTGCGCCGCATCGGCTGGGTCCTGTCCACCAGCGACGACGAGAGCTTCCACCTCGCCCCCGCCGAGGGCATGGCCTCCGGGGCGGTCCCGGCCCTGCTGCCCTGGCCCGGCGCCGACACCATCTACGACCGCCGCTGGATCCACGACGACACCTCGGCGATGGCCGCGTCCATCGCCACCACGGTCTCCCTGGGCCACTGGCAGGACGACGCCGAGCTCGGCCGCGCCCAGGTGAAGGCCGCCTACGGCCTGGACGAGGTCTGCCGCCAGTGGACGGACCTCCTCGCCGGCTGAACGACGGCCCGCAGGAGGCCCGTCCACGAAGAAAGGTCCCCGCGGCGCCGCCGCGGGGACCTTTCTTCGTGGACGGGTCAGCCGGAGCTGCCGACGGCGGCGCCGGCCTGGACGGGCTCGGCGGGCAGGTCGGCCCGGTGGGACTCGATCTTGGCGTTGAGCTTGGCGAGGCTGCGGCTGTAGTCGCGGCTGGAGAGCCAGAACTTGTAGATGATGATCAGCTCGAAGGCCAGCAGGCCGACGCCGCTGACGACCACCACGGGGATGATGGCGCCCGGCACGATCGCGGCGGCGATCGGCGCGACGATGAAGACGCCCATCTGGAACTCGATGCCGCTGATCAGGTGGGGGCGGATCCGGCCCGCCATGAGCACGTTGCGGATCCGGGCGTACCAGGGGAAGCGCTGGTTGAAGCCCGCCTGGAGGGCCGCGGCGTTGGGGTCGTCGCCGACGACGCGGTTCTCCGCGTCGGCCTCGGGGTCCTCGGTGAGCGCCTCGGCCGAGCGCAGGTCCTCGTCGGTCTCCACCAGGTCGCCGTTGGCGCGGCGGGCCGCGAGTTCGAGCGTCCGGGCCTCCTCGCGGGCCGCGGTCAGGGTCGTGCGCATCTGCGAGCGGACCTTGTAGATCTCCAGCGCGTCCATGTAGCGCAGCATGTCGAGGAAGACGACCGCGAGCGCCGTCCAGACGTAGGCGACGTTGCCGGTGGCGGCGTACTGGCCGGCCATCAGGGCGATCGCGCAGGCCAGGACGCGGACGCGGTCGAAGATGTAGTCGAGCCAGGCGCCGAACACCGAGCCCGTGCCCTTCAACCGGGCGATCTTGCCGTCCATGCAGTCGAGCGTGAACGACAGGTGGTACAGCAGCGCGCCGGCGAGCAGCCACGGCCAGGACGCGACGGCGAAGCAGGCGCCGGCGGCGAGGCCGAGGATCAGCGCGCCGACGGTGAGCTGGTTCGGCGTCACGCGCGTCCGGTTGGCCGTGAACTTGACCAGCCGTGCGGCGAGCGGGTCGACCAGCAGCACGGTCCACCAGGCGTCACGCGCCTTGTACGTCCGTTGCCGAACGTCGTCGAGCGTGAAGTTCGCCATGGGGTTCCTTTCAGTCGCGGAGCGGTCTGATCGTATCGGCTGTCCGGTTCCGGACACCGGGGATCTCCCGGATCGTGATCGTCCGGTCACATGACGATCAGCGCCGTGGGTACATGAGGCGGGGTGCGCGCGCGTTCCGTCCTCCCCTGCCTGCCCCATCTGCCGTTTCTCGGAGTGCTCGCGGTCGCGGTCTGGATCCGGGCCGTCGCCGTCCTGGCCTATCCGGCGCCGCTGTGGTTCGGCGATTCGCCCGGGTACCTGAAGGCCGCGATCGGGCTCCGGCCGGACGAGATGCGTCCCAGTGGGTATCCGATCTTGCTGTGGATGCTCAAGCCCTTCCACAGTTTCGTCCTGATGGTGTCCGTGCAGCACGCCATCGGGGTGCTCACCGGTGTCCTGGTGTACGTCCTGGTCTGGCGCGCGGGACGGGCGGCCTGGCCGGTCGCGGACGGGAAGCGGTGGCGGGTGTGGCTGCCCGGCGCGGCCGCGGCGGCGCTGACCGTCCCGGTGCTGGTCCCCGCGCACCAGGTCGCCTTGGAGCACATGCTCATGTCGGACTCGCTGTTCGCGTTCCTGCTGCTCGCGGCGGTGGCGGCCGTGCTGTGGCGGCGCCGGCCGGCCTGGTGGCTCGGCGCCCTCGCCGGGGCGTCCACGGCGTGCGCGGCGCTCACCCGCACGGCGGGGCTGCCCCTGGTCGCCCTGGTCCTGGCCGCGATGCTCGTCAGGAGGGCGGGCTGGCGGGCCTGCGCGTCGGCGGCGGCCGCGTTCGCCCTGCCCGTCGCGGGCTACCTGGTCTGGTTCCACGCGGAGCACGGCCGGTACAGGCTCGCCGAGGCCGACCAGGTGTTCCTGTACGGGCGCACCGCCGCGTTCGCCGACTGCCGGGTGATCAGGCCCCGGCCCGAGCTGGCGGTCATGTGCCCGAAGCGGAGCGACCCCCGGATCTCCAGGTCGTTCTCGGTGATGTGGACGCCCGACTCCCCGTTCCGCCGCATCCCGGGATGGGTCTACGGCGAGCAGGGCAACCGGCTCGCGGGCGAGTTCGCCTGGGCGGCGATCAGGACGCAGCCCGTCGCCTACACGGAGATCGTCGTCCGCGACACGCTGCGGGCGTTCGCCTGGCGCCGGCAGCCGTACCCGACGCCGTGGACGTGGCTCCAGTACGAGTTCCCCGAGGGCGAGGCGTGGAGCGACCGGCAGGCCCGTCTCGCCGCGCAGTACGGCGGGGACGGCGAGACCCGCGTCGTCCGGCCGTGGGCGGGCGTGGTCCTCGCCTACCAGGACCACGTGGTCATGCCCGGCACGATCCTCGGCGTCCTGATGCTCGGCGGGCTCGCCGGAGCGGCGGCCCACGCGCGGCCCGGCGGGCGGTGGCGCCCCGGCCGGCCGGTCCGGCACTGGGCGCAGGGCGCGCTGCTCCCGTGGGGGACGAGCCTGGCGCTGCTGGTGATCCCGGCCGCGACCGCCGACTTCGACTACCGCTACGTCATGCCCGCCGTCCCGTTCGCCTGCGTCGCGCTCGGCCTGGCGCTGTTCCCGCCGCTCCGCCCGCCGCGCGTGCCCGCGCCCCGGGAGGAGTCCCGCCCAGGGCCCGCCCTCCTAGCGCCTGTCTCGAAGTGGCTTCGGCCCCGCGCGCGAACGCGTGGGCTGGCCGGTGGAGCGAGGCCGGAGGCGAGCGGAACCGGGCAGATCGCGAAGCGATGCCGCGTTCGCCCCAGGCCCGGTCACGTAGCGAGCCGCTAGGCGAGCGAATGCGGCCGGGGCTTTGAAACGCAGCCTAGCGCCGCCCGGTGTCGCGGCGGGGGCCGGCGAGCAGCTCGCCGAGCATCCGCTCCCAGCGCGCGGCGACCGCGGACACGGCGAACCGCTCGGCCGACGCGAGGGCGTTCGCCGACATCGCCCGCCTCAGCTCCTCGTCGTCGATCAGCCGGATCAGCGTCTCGGCGAGCGCGCCGGAGTCCTCGGGCGGGACGAGCAGCCCGTCCGCCCCGTCGGTGATGATCTCGCGGGGCCCGTGCGGGCAGTCGAAGGCGACCACCGGCAGCCCGCACGCGAACGCCTCGATGATCGTCATGCCGAACGGCTCGGCGCGCGAGGGCAGGGCGAGGACGGACGCCTTGGCCAGCTCGCCCTCCATGTCGTGGGCCGGCTCCAGCATCCGCACGTGGTCGTAGAGGCCGAGGCGGGTGGCGCGGCGGCGCATCTCCGCGCGGCGCGGACCCTCGCCGTACACCCGCAGCCGCCACTGCGGATGCTTCTCCACGACCTTCGCGAACGCGTCGACGAGGAGGTCGAACCCCTTGATCCAGACGATCCGCCCCGCGGCGACGACGACCCTGTTCTCCTGCCGCGACCGCGGATGCACCCCCGGGGGCAGCCCGTTGCCGATCGTGTGGACGGGGCACGAGCCGTCGGGCAGCAGGCGACCGTAGTCCGCGGCGTCGGCGGCCGTCAGGCAGGTGAGGGCGTCCAGCCGCGGGTACCACTCCTCGATCTCGGCGAGGATCCCGGTGTCGTTGATGCCGAGCTGGAGGTGCTCCTGCCCGACCACGACGACCCGGGCCGGCGCCAGCCGCGCCGCCATCAGGTTGAGCCCGGCGCGGGTGGTGACCAGCACGTCCGTGCGCGGCCTGCGCAGGAAGCGGGTGAGCCGCTCGTCGGTCCAGGCGGAGTACTTGGAGAAGCTGCGCTCCTCGGGGTGGACGATCCGCGTCGGCTCGGCCATGAGCCGCCCGGCGCGCTCGGTGTTCGGCCACGGGACCTTCGCGCCCGGCCGGACGTCGGCCAGGAAGCGCAGGCGGACCCGGTCCGGGAGCGGGAACACCGGCCGGTCGGCCGTGCGGCGCACGCTGACGATCTCGACGTCGTGGCGGCGGGACAGCTCGCCGGCGAGCGTGAATGTGCTGCGCACGGTGCCGTCGATGGTGCAGGCCTCCAGCAGCAGGAACGTGATCCTCATGAGTCGCCGTCCCGGGGGAGGAGGTGGCAGGCGACCGCCAGCCCGTCCTTCAGCGTGTAGTAGGGCCGCACGCTCATCCGCCGCCCGCCGGACTCGGCGACCTGCCGGGGGTAGGAGAGCGTGCCGCGCTTGCCCGGCGCGTCGTCGAGGAGGGCGGCGAGGCGGGCGCGGACGTCGCCCGCGTCCAGCCAGAGGTCCCACAGGGAGGGGTCCCACCGGGTGAAGGAGCGGACGTCCAGGCGGGCGTCGAACACCGTCCCGCCGAACCGGGCGTTCCAGGTCTCCCTGCCGCCGCCGTCGCGGGCGACCGCGACCAGGCGGGCGGCCTCGCCCGGACGCGGGCCGGAGTAGGCGAGCCATCCGGTGACCCTGATCTCGCCGTCGAGCGGGTGCACCTCCTCGACCTCCGCGTGCGGGGAGACGACGCGGACGTCGAGCGTGGCCCGCCCGTCCGGCAGCCGCACGACGCGGACGGCCCGCTCCCGCGCCCGCCCGGCGTACTCGCGCAGCCCGTCGAGGGAGAACCCGGGGTCGTCGGTCAGCAGCGGGCGGTCCGCGCCGAGGAGAACGTCCCACGCACCCGGCGCGAGCCCGCCCACCGCGAGCGCGGCGGAGCGCCGGTCGTCCGCGAGCGGCCCCGCGCGGACCTCCCCGGACGCCCCGTGGCGCAGGACGATCCGCTCGCCCTCAGCCGCAGGACGCGGCCAGCGGACGCGCAGGGTGTCGTCCGCGCCGACCCTGCAGTGGTCGGCCACCCCGCACCGGTCTAACTCCTTGCAACGGTCAGGAACACTGTTCACGGACCAGTCGCCTTCCCCGATGACGCCTACCGGTCTCCGCCCGCCGAACCGAAGACGCGGTCGACGGCACGGGAGGCGGCATGCCCGTCGTCGAGGGGGCAGAAACGCGCGACGAAGTCCTTGTAGCGGTCGCGATAGCCGTCCATGGCGGACTCCGCGCCGCGCACCGCCTCGATGAGGTCGTCGGAGGTCTCCACGAGCGGCCCCGGCGCCTCGGACTCGAAGTCGAAGTAGAAGCCGCGCAGCCGGTCCCGGTAGTCGGCCAGGTCGTAGGTGAAGAACAGCATGGGCCGGCCGGTGCCCGCGTAGTCGAACATCACCGACGAGTAGTCGCTGATCATCACGTCGGAGATCAGGTACAGCTCGGTGATGTCGGGATAGGCCGACACGTCGCGGACGAAGCCGTGCTCGTCCTCGCGGACGCCGTCCACGACGTTGGTGTGCAGCCGGACCAGGAGGACGTGGTCCTCGCCGAGCGCGGCGCGGGCCCGCTCCAGGTCGATCCGCATGTCGAACCTGTAGCGTCCGCGGCTGTAGTACTGGTCGTCGCGCCACGTCGGCGCGTACAGCACGACCCGCTTGCCCTCGGGGATGCCGAGCCGGGCCCGCACCCGCGCGGCGACCGCGTCGGCGTCCAGGCGGTACAGCAGGTCGTTGCGGGGGTAGCCGACCTCCAGCATCTCGCCCTTGAACGCGAACGCGCGGCGGAAGATCTCCGTGCTGAACGGGTTGGGGGACAGCAGGTGGCTCCACTCCGGCAGGGCGGGCCCGGCGTCCTTCGAGCGCGACTGGAGCGCCTTCTTCATCCCGGGCGCGTAGGCGAAGTGCACCTCCTTGATGTCTCCGCCGATCTTCTTCAGCGGCGTGCCGTGCCAGGTCTGCAGGACGACCTGGTCCGGGTGCCGCCGGAACGCGTCGCCCAGCCGGTGGTTCGCCACGATGTAGCGGGAGGTCGCGAGCGCCTCGTGCCACTCCCTGCCGTGCAGCCGGACGGAGCGCAGCGTGTCCGGCAGTTCGACCTGCGCGTCGTTGACGACCCAGAGCTGCTCCAGGTCCGAGCCACGGCGCACCAGCTCCTCGTGGACGGCCTTCGGGCTGTCGGAGAACTGCCGCCCGCCGAAGCAGGAGAACACGACGGCGTCGCGCAGCCCGTCGCGGTCGACGCGGCGGCGCGCCTCCTCCCGGTACCGGGTGCCGGCGCTCTTCTCCTCCTGCGGCACGTCGCCCGTCACCGCCACGGCGAGGCGCCCGTCGCGCGCCTCCAGCGCGTAGCCGCGCCGCGCCACCTCCAGCGGTCCGGGCAGGTCGCGCTGCGCCTCCGGCGACAGCCGGACGGTCAGCGCCCGCTCGCCCGGAGGCCGGAACAGCACGTCCCAGCGGCCGGGACGCAGCGGCAGGACGCCCGCGACGCCCGGCACGGCCGCGACCGGGACCTGCCCGCGCAGGACGCCCGACTCCGGGTCGGCGACGAGGTCGAACGCGTACTCCTTGCGGTGCCACCGGCCGCGCAGCACGATCTGGCCGCCGCCGTGCGCGGGATGCGCCGCGGCCAGGACGAGGGTGCCGTCCGGCCGCCAGTCGCAGGCGTCGACGGAGAGCCGCGCCGTGGTGCGCCGGACGCGCAGGTAGCCGCCGGGCCCGCGGTCCGCGGCGACCTCCAGCGGGCCGAACGCCCGGCGGGCGTCCTCGACGTCCTCGGCGAGCACCAGGGGCCGGCCCGCGACGCGGACCGTCCAGTCGCGGGTGTCGTCGATCTCCTCCGGCGGCAGCGGGGACCCTTCGAGGGCGTCCGGGGCGACGCGGGCGACGTACCGGCCGCCGGACGCGGTGACCGGCACCTCGACGCGGTCGTCGCCGAGCGTCAGCGACAGCCCGTCCGGCGCCTCGTCCGCCTCCACCTCGATGACCAGCATGTCGCCGTCCCAGGACAGCGCGACGGCCGCCGCCGCGACCCGCTCGACCTCGATGACGAGGCGGCCGTCGTCGATGCGCGGGACGACGCGCACGCCGTCGGCGACGTAGCGGTACGGCGGGTGAGCGCCGCTGCCGGAGCCGCCGCCGCGCAGCGGTCCCCGCCGGAGCACGCCCGCGTTCAGCACCGACGCCTCGACCGTCCAGACGCCCTCGACCCACGTCCCGTGGTCGCGGAGGCGGCCGACGTCGAAGGCGAAATCGAACCCGGACCAGCCCGACTTCTTGCCCGGCGCCGGCGCCTGCCGGGCCCGCGCGGTCATCTTCCGTCTGCCGGACCGCAGCGTGATCGTCTTCACCGACGTCCAGCGGCGCCGCATGCTGACGGAGTTGATGTAGGCCTCGCCGGTGACGGTGAGCCGGTCGCCGTCCCAGCCGACCGCGTGGACCCGGCCCCGCATCCGCAGCTCGCCGCGCGCCCGGTAGACCTCGCGCGGGACGTCGACCTTGGAGTCCTTCCAGTACGGGTAGACCACGTAGCGGCGCAGCGGGTCGCGGACGATGGACGGCGAGGCCTTCCCCCGCTCGTACCGGACGACCTTCACCAGCTCGGTCGTGTGCCCGGCGGAGGCGAGATGCCACTTCAGCCGGGCCAGCGCCGGGATGTCGGCGAGCAGCTTGGCGGGCAGCCCGGAGGCGTACGCGCCGGCCTGCGCGACGACCTGCTCGCGCTCGTCGGCGGAGAGATCCGGCAGCGCGTCCAGGAACACCCGCAGCTCCTCGGCGGCCGCGAGGGCCTGGAGCCGCCGCCGGGACCGGGCGTGGCCGTGCTCGTCGAGCCAGGCGAGGGCCAGGGCGACCGCGCCGAACCCGTCCGCGATCTCCTGCGCCTCCGTCGTGGCCCGGAACCGCTGGCCCCGCCGGTGCAGGACGACGCCGGGCAGCACGTCCACGCGCTCCGCGAGGTGCAGCGCCCGCACCGCCGGCGCCAGGTCCTCGTAGCGGCCGAGGTCGGGGAAGTCCAGCCCGTGCGACGTCCAGAACGACCGGCGGAACAGCTTCCCGCGGACCCCGCGCTCGCGGACGAGATCGGGGGTGCGGCGCACGTCCGTGCCGGCGGCCGGGGCGAGGGACGGCTCGACCGGCCGCCACACCGGCGCCCGGTCGGGCCCGCGGCGGACGGCCTCGCGGCCGAGCGCGATGTCGGACCCGGACGCCTCCAGCGCCGCGACCAGCGCCGCGGCGGCGTCCTCCGGCAGCTCGTCGCCGCCGTCCACGAACAGCAGGAAGTCGCCGTCGCCGTGCGCGGCGCCGAGGTCGCGCGCCGCGCCCCGGCTGGGCGCGCCCCGCCGCACGACGCGGAACCGCTCGTCGGGCAGGGCGACCCCGGCGGCGGCGCCCGCGCCGTCGTCCACCACCAGGACCTCCAGGTCGGCGTGCGACTGGCGCGCGATCGACGCGAGGGTGCCGCCGAGCGACTCTCCGGCTCCGTGCGAGAGCACGACGACGCTGATCCTGCTGGAGGGCAAAGCTACCCACTCCTTCGGGCGTGACTTGGATGTGCGCCGGACGGCGCCGGGCCGTCCGGCTCCGGGGCCTACTGCGGCGGGTTCGGGATCTTCTCACCGAGGAACATGCGGCGCACGGCGCGCTCGGCCGCGTGCCCGTCGTCCCACGGGCAGAACCGCGCCCGGAAGTTCGCGAGGTTCTTCGCGGCGGCGTCGCTCCACGCGGCCCGGGACGTGAACGCCTCGACCAGTTCGGCCTCGGTCGAGGCGACGACGCCGGGAGGGGTCTCCATCAGGTCGAAGTTGACCCCGCGGGTGAGCCGGTAGGTCTCCCAGTCGTTGGCGTAGATCACGATCGGGCGGTCGAGGTTGGCGTAGTCGAACATCACCGAGGAGTAGTCCGTGAGCAGCGCGTCCGAGGCGATCATGAGGTCCTCGACGGACGGGTGCTTGGACACGTCGATGACCCGGCCCTCCGGCCAGCCCAGGTCCGCCGCCATGTTCTTGATCTTGTAGTAGTAGTGCGCCCGCAGCAGCAGCACGTGCCCCTCGCCGAGCGCGTCCGCGATCCGCCCGATGTCGAACATGGGCGTGTAGCGGCGCTGGTAGTCGCGGTGCGTCGGCGCGTACAGGATCGCGGTCGCGCCGCCCGGGACGCCGAGCTCGGCGCGCAGCCGGGTGCGCTCGTCCGCGTCGGCCGCGGCGAGCCGGTCGTTGCGCGGGTAGCCGATCTCCAGCATCTCGTAGTCGCAGGGGAACCCGCGCTCCCACGCCTCCGAGGACAGCGGGTTGGACGAGACGAGGTAGTCCCAGCGGTCCGAACGGGCGATGAGGGCCTTGAAGTCCATGTCGTTGGCGCCGACCGGGTACTCCATCTGGTCGAGGCCCATCTTCTTCAGCGGCGTCCCGTGCTGCGTCATCATGTGCACCTGCCCCGGCCGCTTCACGTAGTTGTCGGGGAAGTTGACGTTGTTGACGAAGTACTTCGCGCGGGCCAGCGTCCGGTAGTAGTCGGCGGAGCCGGCGACGACGTAGTCGACGCCCTCCGGCATCGTCTTGCGGGTGCCGGGCTTGACGATCCACACCGGGCGGACGTCCGGCGCCAGCTCGCGGACCTTCTCGTAGATCGCCGCCGGGTTGCAGGCGTACCCGCGGTACCAGTACGCGCCGAAGACGGCGAGGTCCTCCTCGATCGGGAGGCGCCGCTGCATCTGGTAGTAGCGCTCCTTGGCGAGCTCCTTGCCCAGCCGCACGCCGCGCCTGCGGATCTTCGCGGCCTTGCCGCCCCGGTTCCTCGCCTTGTCCTTGGCCTCGGCGGCGCGGACCCGCTCGAAGCCCCGGTGGTCGCCCGCCTTGATCATCCGGTGCTTGTCGGCGAGGAACGGCTTGTCGTCCGGCGGGACGTGCCCCGCCGGCTCGTACCTCTGGTACGTCTTCGACATCTCCGCGAAGAAGCGCGGCTTCTCCGACTCGTGGACGCGGTCGGGCCGCTCGATGATGACGAGCAGGTGCCAGATCGTCCGGTCGAACATCAGCGTGCGGAACGGGTCGGCCTTCGCCCCCATCCCGTCCATGAACTCGAAGATGCGGTCGTACTGCGCGAAGGCGTCGAAGTGCTTGGCGCCCGCGGTCTTGGTGATCGCGCCGCGGCGGCGCTGCCGGTAGATGTAGCAGACCCGGTCCAGCAGGCTCAGCCGCTCGGCGGCCATCAGGATCGGGTAGGTGACGTTGACGTCCTCGTAGTAGCCGCCGCTGAAGCGCAGCCCGAGGTCCAGCAGGAACTCGCGGCGGATCGCCTTGTTCCAGGCCGTCATCATCATCTCGAGGACGCTCTGCCGCTCGGCGAGGGTGAACACCTCCGGCGCGGGCGGCTCGCGGAACAGGTGGTTGATGATGCTGCGCTTGACCTTGCCGTTCCAGTACGACCGGGCGTAGTCGAAGACCAGCACGTCGGGCCGGGTCTCGGCGAGCCGGTCGCAGATCGCGCGGACGGCGCCCTCGGTCGCGTAGTCGTCGCTGTCGAAGAACCAGACGTAGTCGCCGGTCGCCATGTCGAGGCCGATGTTGCGCGCGCGGCCGAGCCCGACGTTCTCGCTGAGGTGCCGGACCTTGACGCGCGGGTCGCGCTCGGCGAACTCGTCGAGGATCTCGCCGCAGCCGTCCGGCGAGTGGTCGTCGACGGCGATGACCTCGAGATTGGGGAGGTCCGGATCGAGGATGGAATCAAGGCATTGCCGGATGTACCCCTGCACTTTGTGCACGGGCACGATGATGCTCAGGGAGATATCGTGATCAGAGCTCACGCGAAGGCCAATCAACTACTCGGTGATTCTGGACTATACCCACAGGTCGGGATCGAACCTCAGGTCCTGGCGGGCGCGGATCGAAGGAGCCACCGCGCGTCGGGCTCGACCGCCCACCGGGTGAGCCGCCGCACGGGTGCGGTGGCGAGGACGACGCCGAGCGCGGCGGCGGCCACGGTGACCGAGACGATGCCGAACGGGTTGTGCAGGACTGGCTTGTCCAGCATGCCGGTGTAATCGAACGTCTTCATGACGAGTCCGTGCAGCAGGTACACGTACATCGTCCGCGTCCCCATCTCGGTGTACCAGGACCGTTCCCGCGGTATGCACGCGAGGAAGGCGGCGCCGAGGAGAACGGCGATGGTGAGGGCCACGAGCCGCCACATCATGCCTTCGGCGGCGCCGAAGCCCATGGCATCGTAACCCTTGTTCCAGTAGAGCAGACCGCTGTCGATCTTCGGGACGACCGTGCCGAGCTCCCAGACGTAGGCGAGGGGGAGGGCGGCGGCCAGGACGGCGAGCCCGGCCCACCGGGCCCAGCGGGCGCGCAGGCGGCGCACGAGCCCGGGGTCGACGGTCAGCCCGAGGACGAAGAGCGGCAGCAGCCCGGCGGTCCGGCTGAGCGTGGAGTCGGCGGTGAACGCCCAGCTGCCGCCGACGAGGCTGAACGCCACGGAGACGGCCACCGGATGGCGCAGGTGCCCCCACAGGGGCGCGCTCAGCCGCCAGAACACGAGCGCCACCAGGAACCACATCAGGAAATGCGGCCGGAAGAGCTCGCTCAGCCGGAACTGCACCCCGTTGATGAGGATCAATTGCGCCCGGTAGAGCAGAATGAAGATGACATAGGGGACGACAAGCGTGGGAAGAACGCCGCGGAACTTGTCCGTCGAGCGCATGAATCCGCGCGAGAAATAGCCGGTGATGAAAACGAAGACCGGCATGTGGAAGGCGTAGAGGACGACGTACGCGGCGTGCGCCGCGCGGCTGTCGCCGAACTGGGACCAGAAGTGCCCGACCACGACCAGCACGGCCGTGAAGAACTTGGCGTTGTCGAAGAACGCGTCCCGGGGGCGGCGCGGCGCGCCCTCCGGCGGGGCCGCGTGGCGGGGACCGGGGACGGGAGGCGCCTCGGACACGGCGGGCGCACTGCCCGTGGCGGCAGGCGCACTGCCCGTGGCGGGCGGCGGGGTGGGGAGGACGTCGGTCATATCTCCGGGGGGTCGGGCGTCGGCGGGAGCGGGAAAGGAGCGGAAAAGGAAACGTCAGCGGGAGCGGGCGGGCCTTCTCAGGGGAGTGAAGACCCACTTCATCTTCGGCTCCAGTGCCCAGCTCATCGTCCGCACGACGGGCTTCGAGCAAAGGAACGTTCCGACCACCAGAGCGCCGACGATCACGATGACGACCCCGGTCGGGGTGTGCATCCAGTCGGCGCCCCACCAGCCGGTGAAGTTGAGCAGCCGGGTCACGAACCCGTGCAGCAGGTACGCGTACAGCGTGTAGGAGCCGAGGGAGGTGAACCAGTACCGCTTGCGCGGGATGAGGCTGAGGAACGCGGCGACGAACACGATCGCCGCGGCGAACATCGAGATCCGCACCACGGTGCCGGTGAGGTTGCCGACGTGGAGTTGGAAGTTCGCGTGCTTCCAGTAGATCCAGCTCCGCGACATGTGGTTCATGACGAGATAGGAGCCGGCGAGGCCGCCGGCGAGCACCAGCGCGCCGATCGGCCGGGCGATCGGCTTCTTCAGCAACTCGAAGTGCTGCGGCTTCAGCGTGAGCCCGAGGACGTAGAAGGGCAGCAGCCCGATCACGCGGTGGATGTCGAACGTCCCGCCGAGGTTGCTCATGTACGACAGCAGCGCGAACACCGTCGCCACGGCGAGCGGCCAGCGGATCTGCTGCCAGACCGGGGTGGAGAGGCGCCACATGAACAGGGCGCACAGGAACCACGTCAGGTAGTACGGGTTCAGCAGGCTGATCTCGAGGTGGTTGCGGCCCGCGAGCCAGTCGTAGATCGAGTAGGCGAACTCGAACACCACGTAGGGCACGCCGACGTTGGTGATCAGTTTGCGGGCCTTGCCGCCGGCGAACGTCCAGTTCCGGGAGAAGTAGCCGGTGATCACGATGAACAGCGGCATGTGGAACAGGTAGATGAACAGGTACAGGCCCTTGGCCAGCGGGACGTTCAGCAGGTTGGCCAGGGAGTGCCCCACCACCACCAGCAGGATCGCGAAGTACTTGGCGTTGTCGAAGAACGGGTCGCGCACCTTGCGCGCGGCGCCTCGCGGGGCCGGGCTCCCCGAGGGGTCGGTGCCCGCGGCTCCCGGCGCCCCCGCCTCGGGGGGCGCCGCCGGGTCCGTGACGGACGGCCGTTCGGTTCGCTGTGCCGCGTCGGCCTCTGAGGGCCTGGTGGTGTAGGTCATACGGCTGCCCGGTCAGCTCTCCTTGCAGATGTCGTCGCTGGCGCGGATCTCACCCTGCTGCTTCGGGATGCCGCCGCCGCCGCTCTTGAGGTTCGTCCAGTCCTGGCCGACGAACAGGTCGACGACGCCCGGCGTGCCGCCCGTGGTGCGCGCCGCGGCCTGCGGCTTGCTCGGGATCAGCGCGGTCAGGGTCTGCGCCTGCTGGTCGGCACCGGCACCGTACATCACCTTCGTGACGGTCGTGGGCGAGGGGGCGTTCCCTCCCACGGTCACCTGGAAGCCCTGCGACTCCAGGTCGCTGGCGACGCGCCCGGCCTGGCCGTCGATGCCGCTGCCGTTGTAGACCCGCACGCGCACCTGGCTCGGCGGGATCTTCGTGGCGCCCGGCGTGGGCTCCTTCGGCACGGTCTTGTCGTTGCGGACGGCGGAGAAGAACGGCTGGGCGGAGGTGTTGAGCGCCACCCGGTTCGGGTCCAGCGGGTCGGGCCCGGAGGGGACGGTGACGAACCGGAGCTTGCCGGTGGTCATGCCCTGCATCTCCTGGCCGATGTCCATCATGACCTGCGGCGTCAGTTCCTTGTCGGTGGTGAGCGACTTGGTCACGGCGTTCATCAGCTGGAGCATGCGCCGGGGGTTGCTGAGCACGCCGGCGCTCATCGCCTGGCCGGCCAGGGAGCCCATGAACTTCTGCTGGCGCTTGATGCGGTCGGTGTCGGAGCCGTCGCCGAGGCCGTGCCGCACGCGCACGTACGCCAGCGCGGTCTCGCCCTTGATCTTGTGCTTGCCCGCGCTCAGCTTGAGCTTGGACTTGGGGTCGTCGACGTCCTTGGGCAGGCACACCGGAACGCCGCCGACGGCGCTGGTGATCGACTTGAACCCGTTGAAGTCGACCTGCATGAAGTGGTCGATCCGGATGTTGGAGATGCTCTCGATCGTCTTGATGACGCAGGCCGCGCCGCCGTTGCTGAACGCCGAGTTGATCTGCGCGCGGGTCTGCGCCGGGACCGTCCCGCCCTTGCGGCTCCTGCAGGACGGCATCCGGACCATCAGGTCGCGGGGGAAGCTGATGCCCATCGCCTGGCCGCCGCCCGGGGACAGGTGCAGCAGGATCATCGTGTCCGAGCGCGGCACCTCGTTCTTCATCGAGCGGCCGTACTTGGCGTTCGAGCCCTCACGGGTGTCGGACCCGAGCATCAGGATGTTCATCGCGCTGTTCAGCTTCTTCGGCCGGTTGGGGCCGAGCTGGGCGTTGACGTCCTCGTGCGAGATGTTCCCGAACGCCTGGCGGTACAGGCCGTAGGCGGTGAGGGAGCCGACCACCATGACCGCCGACAGTCCGATGCACACCCAGCCGAGGATGCGCCAGCCGCGTCGCGGCGCCGGCTGCGGGTCGGCGTCGTCGACGTACTCCATGTACATCGGGTTGCTGTTCATCGGCTCCGAGGTCCGGGGAGATAAGCGGTTCCGGGGGTCCGGGGGACGTCCCCCGCGTGGGGGCCGGCCCGTGGCTCATGGTTCGAACGGACGGGACGAGGGCAAGGGGAAGCGTAGGTCAGGGGAGGCGGTACACGGAGCCGGATTCGTCATTCGGTCCGGGCGTACCGGCCACCACCGTCACATGCTCCAGGGTCAGGCGACGATCTAGGGCGGCTTTGTCAAAGTTTCGTTGGATTATGACGGAAGCACCCGAGGCTAGCGGTGCGAGAAGGCAGGTCAGTACCCCGTCGAGTGTGGCGAAGGACATGTCAACCAGGAGCCGGTCGCGTGCGTCGAGCTCCCATTTCTCAACGGCCCCGCGCGCGGCGCCCACCAGCTCCGCCGCGCTCAATGTGTCCTTTGTCACATTCAGCGCGGGGGCCTCCGGCCCCGCCTCGGGCCCCGGGACGAATCGGTCTCCGTACGCGCGCACCTCCGCCGCGTAGTCGGTCACGCCGGGCGGGCAGTCGGCGAGCGGGCCGCCGAGCGCGTGCAGCGACAGGCCGACGATCTCCTCGGCCCCTCCTGCGAGCACCTCGTCCGCGAGCACGTCGTCCAGCACCTCCTGCGCCGCCGCCAGGATGTACGGATCCGGCCCCCCGGCCGGTTCGGCGCCGCCGCGCGCGAACTCCTCCGGATCGGCCGGCTCGGCGACGAGACCGGCCGACCAGCAGGCCATCAGCCACACCGCGGTCTGCCAGTGCGGCGGCAGGACCAGGACGACGCGGGTCCCCGGCTCGGCGGCGAGGCCGTCCACCAGGAAGTTCGCCGTCTTGGCCACCCAGTTGCCGAACGTCCGCGAGGACAGCTCGACGCGTTCGCCGCTCGCGTCGTCGTAGAAGGTGACCAGCGGGCGGGACGGGTCGCCGGCGACCCGCCGCGCCAGCAGCTCCGCGGGCGTGCCCGCGGCCCCGGCATGTGAGCTCATGGTCCGAGCGTATGCCCGCATGATCGTCCTGGCGTCGCCATCGCGCCGATGCCGCTACGCTCCGCACGGGTGAAGGACGGAACAGTGGCGGGCGCACGCCGCGACGGCGAGCCTGGGGCGAAATCATGAACGCTGGTCGGCTGCTCGTCCGCGCGACCGCGGCCCCGGCGCTGGTCCTCGTCGCGTGGCTGGCGGTCTCGCTGCCGCTGCTGATGGCGGGCGTGTTCCGCCCGGCCCCGGCGGTCGCGCTGTTCGTTCCGGTCGCGGCCCTGGTGCTGTGGCTCGGCCTGCGGTCCCGTCCTGGGGACAACGCCGGTGAGCGTCCGGGGAGCCTGAACGCCCCGGGCGGTCTGGACGCGGTGCAGCGCTGGCCGGTGTGGTCGGTCTTCGCCGTCACGGCCGCGTTCCTGGTGGTCCAGGTCGTCATGTGCTCCGAGCAGATCGTCGTCCGCCGCGACCCCGCGTCCTACGTCCAGTTCGCGATGTGGCTGGCGAAGCACGGATCGCTGCCGATCCCGCTGGCGCAGAGCGCGTTCGGGGGCCCGGACCCGGCCCTGGACTTCGCGAGCCCCGCCTTCTACCAGCACGGCGGCTCCGTCGTCCCGCAGTTCATGGCGGGCTGGCCGCTGGTGCTGGCGCCGGCCGGGTGGGTCGGCGGCGCCCACGGCATGGTGCTGATGGCACCGCTGCTCGGCGCCTGCTGCGTGCTGTCGTTCGCCGGGCTCGTCGCGCGCCTCGTCGGCCCCCGCTGGGCGCCCGCCGGGGCGCTGCTGCTCGCGCTGACGCTGCCGATGCTCTACGTCTCCCGCAACACCTTCAGCGAGCTGCCCGCCATCGTCCTGCTGCTGGGCGGCCTGTCGCTGATGTACGACGTCCGCCGGGAGCCCCGCGACGGGCTCGTCACCGGCCTCAAGGCGCTCCTCGCCGGGGCCGCGCTCGGGCTGATCGTGCTCGTCCGCATCGACGGGCTGCGGGACGTCCTGCCGGTGGCGGCGTTCGCGGGCCTGCTGATCGCGCGCAGGCGGCCGGCCGGTCTCTGGACGGCAGGGGGCCTGCTGCTCGGCGCCGGCGCCGGGCTGGTCGAGGGCTTCACCATGTCCCGGCCCTACCTGACCTACCTCCGTTCGTCGCTCGTGCCGCTGCTGGCCATCTCCGCCGCCGTGCTGGTCGCGACGGTCCTGCTGGTCGCGGCGCTGCGCTGGGACCCGGCGGGGGCCCGGCTGCGCCGCGCCGGCGCGGCGGTCGCGCGCGGCCGCCTGCCGGACGCCGCCGCCGTCCTCACCGTGCTGGTGACGGCGGCCTTCGCGCTCCGGCCGCTGGTGCAGACCGTCCGCCGCCCGCCCGCGACCGGCGACGACGCGATGAACGTCCGGTTCATCGAGATGATCCAGAAGATCCAGCACCTCCCGGTCGACGGCACCCGGCAGTACTCGGAGCTGTCGCTGTACTGGGTCGTCTGGTACGTCGGCGTCCCCGCGCTGCTGTTCGCCGCGTTCGGCGCGGCGCTGCTGGTGCGGCGGCTGCTGCGCGGGCAGTCCCCGGAATGGCTGCCGCCCTACGCGATGGTCGTCTGGACGACCGCGCAGGTGCTGGTCCGTCCCGGGATCACGCCCGACCACCCGTGGGCCTCCCGGCGGCTGGTCGGCCTCGCGATCCCCGGCCTGCTGCTGTTCACGGTGTTCGCGTCGGCCTGGACCGTCAAGCGCGTCCGGCGGCTCGGCTACGGGCCGAAGGTGGTGCGGACGGGCGCGGTCGGCGGCGTCGCCCTGATGCTGGTGCCGATCCTGCTGACGTCCGGCGGCTACCTGGTGACCCGCACGGAGCAGGGCGAGGTCGCCGCCGTGGACGGGATGTGCGGCGCCCTGCCGCCGCGCGCGTCCGTCGTGATGGTCGAGCAGTCCACCGCCGACCGGTTCCTCCAGGTCGTCCGCGGTGAGTGCGGGCTGCCCGCCGCGCGCACGACCGGCTCCGCGTCGCCCGGGGACGTGCGGCGCGTCGTCGCCGGGGCGTTCCGGGCCGGGCGGCGCCCGGTGATCATGGCGGCGAAGCCCGAGCAGGTGGCCCCCTACGGGACGCCGCGGCAGGTGCTGCACCTGGTGACGCGGCAGGACGGGCGCACGCTCACCGGGCCGCCCGGCGGCACCTGGGGGCTGACCATGGACGTGTGGGCGGCCGAGCCGGCCGGGCCGTAAGGCCGCCGATGCGCGCGGGGGCGAGTATCCTCGCGCTGCGTGAGCACCCAGTCTGTCGAGCCGAAGCCCCAGCCGCCCGCCGATGTGGAGCCCGCGTCCGACCCCGCGCCCGTGCCCGAACCGGCGCCCGCGCCCGGTCCGCCGGCCCCGTCCGGCTCCGTCCACGTCACGATCGTCCTGCCCTGCTACAACGAGCAGGACCACGTGATCGACGAGATCGAGCGCATCTGCGAGGCGATGGACGCCAGCGGCAAGACCTACGAGCTGCTGGCCGTCGACGACTGCTCGACCGACGCGACGCTCGCGCGGCTGGAGGAGGCGGCGCCCCGCTTCCCGAACATGCGCATCATGGCGTTCCAGCACAACAGCGGGTCGGGCACCGTCCGGCGCATCGGCTCCCAGCAGGCCCGCGGCGACGTCGTCGTGTGGACCGACGCCGACATGTCCTACCCGAACGAGCGCATCCCCGAGCTGGTCGAGCTCCTGGACTCCGACCCCGCGATCGACCAGGTCGTCGGGGCGCGCACCACCGAGGAGGGGACGCACAAGGCGCTGCGGGTGCCTGCCAAGTGGTTCATCCGCAAGGTCGCCGAGCGGCTCACCAACACGAAGATCCCCGACCTGAACTCGGGGCTGCGCGCGTTCCGCCGCGAGGTCTCGCTGCCCTACCTGCGGTTGCTGCCGCCCGGGTTCTCCTGCGTCACGACGATCACCATCGCGTTCCTGTCGAACCAGCACCCGGTCCGGTACGTGCCGATCGACTACGCCAAGCGGGCCGGCAAGTCGAAGTTCCACTTCACCAAGGACGCCTACCGCTACATCCTCCAGGTGCTGCGGATGGTGATGTACTTCAACCCGCTCAAGGTGCTGATGCCGCCGGCGCTGTGGCTGATCGTGATCGGGCTGCTCAAGGGCGTGTTCGACATGGTGGTGCACTTCGGCTACTTCGCCAACAACACCATCATGATCTTCGTGACGGGGTTGATCATCGCGTCGCTGGCGCTGCTGGCCGACCTGATCGTCCGCTCGCGCGGCGACGTCTAGCGGCATGCGCGTCGCGATCGTCGGGCCCGCGTTCCCCTACAAGGGCGGCGGCGCCCGGCACACCACCGAGCTGGCCCACCGGCTGGCGGCGGCCGGCCACGACGTCGTCATCGAGTCCTGGCGGGCCCAGTACCCCGCGTTCCTGTACCCGGGCCAGCAGACGATCTCCGAGCCGGAGGGGGAGCCGTTCCCGGGCACCCGGCGCCGGCTCGACTGGCGCCGCCCGGACGGCTGGTGGCGCACCGGCCGCGCGCTGGGCTCGTGCGACCTGGTCGTCCTGGTGGTGCTGAGCACCGTCCAGGTGCCGTCCTACCTGGGGATCCTCGCCGGCATCCGGGGCCGGACCCCGGTGGTGGCGCTGTGCCACAACGTCCTGCCGCACGAGCGGAAGCCCTACGACGAGCCGCTGATGAGGCGCCTGCTGCGGAAGGCGGACGGCGTCCTCGTCCACACCGAGGCGCAGGCCGGCCTGGCGCGGGGCCTCACCCGGCGGCCCGTGCGGGTCGCGGAGATGGCCGCGCACCTGCCCTCGGCGGGGCCCGCCGCGCCCGGCGACGGGAAGGTGCGCCGGCGGCTGCTGTTCTTCGGGATCGTCCGCCCCTACAAGGGGCTGGACGTCCTGCTGCGCGCCCTGGCCGAAGGCCCGGACGACGTGGCGCTGACCGTCGCGGGCGAGTTCTGGGGCGGCCTGGACGAGACCCGCGAGCTGGTCGCCTCGCTGGACCTGGCGTCCAGGGTGGAGCTGCGGCCCGGATACGTCCCGGCCGCCGACATTCCGGGGCTGTTCGCCGCCTCCGACGCGCTCGTCATGCCCTACCGGTCGGCGACCTCGTCGCAGAACGTGTGGATGGCCCACGAGCACGGCCTCCCGGTGATCGCCACCGATGTGGGCGGGTTCGCCGAGCAGATCCGCGACGGCGTGGACGGCCTGGTCTGCGCGCCGGACGACGTGCCCGCGCTCGCCGGCGCCCTCCGCCGCTTCTACGCGCCGGGGGAGCCGGAGCGGCTGCGCTCCGGCGTCCGCCCGGTCGACCACGGCCCGGTGTGGGCCGCCTACCTCGACGCGCTCACAGGTGCGGTTCGATGACCTTCATCAGGGCGCGCTTCGGCTTGGCGCCGACGATCTGCTCCACGACCTCGCCGTTCTTGAGGAGCAGCAGGGTCGGCAGCCCCATGACGCCGTACTTGCCCGGCGTCTGCGGGTTCGCGTCGTAGTCCATCTTCGCGATCTTGATCTTGCCGTCCTGCTCGGCGGCGATCTGCTCCAGCACGGGAGCGATCATGCGGCACGGCCCGCACCAGTCGGCCCAGAAGTCGACCAGCACGGGGGTGTCACTGCTCAGGACCTCGTCCGCGAACGTCGCGTCGGTCACGGTGATCGGGGCCGTCACGGTCCCTCCTTCGTAGGCTGCGTACCCGTCGTGGGCTGCGTACCCGTCACAAGCTCCTTGGACCGCGGTTCATTCCCCGCGGCCGGGGCCGTCCTGCCCAGCAGGAACGCCGCGCCCGCGATCAGCAGGTCGGCGGCCGTCAGCAGCACCCGGGACGCGATCGCGACCACGACCGGCGCGCCCGCCGGGAGCACCGGCGTCAGCACGACCGTCAGGGCCGCCTCCCGGGCCCCGATGCCGCCCGGGGCGATGAAGACGAGGAAGCCGGCGACGAACGCCAGCGCGTACGCCCCGGTCGCCAGGAACGGCAGGCCCTTGCCGTCGCCGCCCACGGCCGCGCACAGCAGCCAGGTGTGCACGCCGAACAGGGCCCAGCCGAGGACCGTCCACCCGATGGCCCTGAGCGTCGCGGCCAGGCCGACCGGATGCTCCAGCGGCGGCCGCCGCACGAGCCTGAGCATCACGCCGAGCGCCCAGCTCACGATTCTCGGATGCAGCATCGCCAGCAGGACGGGCGCCAGCAGGAACAGCCACCAGTACTCCCGCCGCGCCGCCGCGGACGTCAGCGGCAGCGTCACCGCCGCGACCGCGAGCCCGCACGCGGTGGACGTCGCGACCGCCAGCATCGTCGAGCCGAAGCTGCGCTCGGGCGGCACCTTGTGCTCCCGCGTCATCTCGATCTGGGTGACCAGCGCCCACACCTTGCCCGGGACGTACTTGCCGAGCTGGCTGATCCCCGAGATCCGGAAGACGGCGCGCACCGGCAGCGGCGACCCGAGCCCGGCGAGGAACTCCCGCCAGCCGAGCATCCAGACGAAGAGCCCCGCCAGCCCCGCGGCGAGCGCCCCGGCGAGCGTCGCCCAGGACATCTGCCGGAACGCGTCCACCGCGGCGTCCCGCTGGGACGCGACGCTGTAGCCGCAGAACGCGAGCGCGAGCAGGACCAGGAGCACGCGCAGGCTCCGGACGGCGACGACCTTCATCTTCACGCGCCCAGCGTAGGCGAACGTGACCTCGCGGCCGCCCGCTCCGCCTAGAGTTGGGGAGCGATGAAGATTTCGGATGTGGTCGCCTTCATGGGACACCAGGTGCACGTGTGCCGGTACCGCGAGGCGGGGACGCTGCTCGACTGGATGGGGCGCGACCTGCGCGGCAGGCGGGTCCTCGACGTCGCGGGCGGTGACGGCTACTGGGCCGGCCGCGCGCGCCGGCGCGGCGCCGACGCCGTCTCGATCGACCTGGCCCGCGGCAAGATGGTCTACGGGCGGACGCTCGCGCACGCCCCCGCGCTGATCGAGTGCGACGCGCTGCGGCTGCCGTTCGCCGACGGCTCGTTCGACGCGGTCCTGTCGGTCTGCGCGATCGAGCACTTCGACGACGGCGGCAGGTCGCTGGACGAGATGGCGCGGGTGCTCAAGCCCGGCGGTGAGATCTTCATGTCCGCCGACGTGCTGAGCCGCGCCGACGCCTGGCCGAAGCTGCGCGACGCGCACAAGGCCAAGTACCACGTCCAGCACACCTACACCCACGACAGCCTGAGCAAGCTGATGGACGAGCGCGGCCTCGACCTCGTCGGGCACAGCTACCAGTTCCGCACCGCCGCCACCGAGCGCCTCTACCTCTCCCTGTCCACCTACGGCGGCAGGGTCGGCTTCAACGCGGCCGCGCCGCTCACGCCGCTCGTCGCCCTCGCCGACCGCGCCGCGCCGAACGAGCGCGGCAGCATCGTTCTGGTCCGCGCCCGGAAAAGATAGGGCGCGGGAGGCCGGGCGCGTAAGAGGTGGCCCTGTGGGGAGGGCCCCTCACGATGAATCGCGTGGAACGAGATCCGGCGAGTTGGCGCCTTCCGGGCGTACGCTCGGAGAGTAAAGAGTGATCTACGCCACCGCGCTGGATGGGGGAGTGGACCGTGGCGCCTCGGATTCTGCTCGACGCCACCGCCGTGCCTGCCGACCGCGGCGGGCTCGGCCGGTACGTGGACGGGCTGCTGTGCGCCCTGCACCGGCTGGGCGCCGACCTCGCCGTCGCCTGCCAGCGCGCGGACGCCGAACGCTATGAGGGCCTCGCCCCCGGCGCGCAGGTCGTCGCCGGCCCCGCGACGCTCTCGCACCGCGCCACCCGGCTGGCCTGGGAGCAGTCGGGCCTGCCGCACGTGGCCCGGCGCGTCGGCGCCGAGGTCATCCACCTGCCCGCCTACACGATGCCGGTCAGCGCCGGCCTGCCGACCGTGGTGACGATCCACGACGTCACCCTCTTCGCCGAGCCGGAGCCGCACGACCCGGTGCGCACCTCCTACATCAAGTCGGCGACCCGCACCGCCGCCCGCCGCGCGACCCGGCTGATCGCCCCGTCCCGCTCGACGCGCGACGAGCTGGTCCGCATCCTCGGCGCCGACCCGTCCCACATCGACGTCGCCTACCACGGCGTCGACCACGAGGTCTTCCACCGCCCGTCCGAGCCGGAGGTCAAGCACGTCTCCGACCGCCTCGGCCTGCACGGCCGCCCCTACGTCGCCTACCTGGGCGCGCTGGAGCCGCGCAAGAACGTCCCGAACCTGATCCGCGGCTGGGTGCGGGCCTGCGCCGGCCGCGAGGACGCCCCGGCCCTCGTCCTCGCGGGCAGCGGCGGCTGGGACGACGAGGTCGACGCGGCGCTCGCGACCGTCCCGCTGGAGCTGCGCGTCCTGCGCCCCGGCTACCTCCCCTGGCCCGCCCTGCCCGGCTTCTTCGGCGGCGCCCTGGTCGTCGCGCTCCCGAGCCGCGGCGAGGGCTTCGGGCTGCCCGTCCTGGAGGCCATGTCCTGCGGCGCGCCCGTCCTGACCACCCACCGCGGCCCCCTCCCGGAGGTCGGCGGCGACGCGGTCGCCTACACCGAGCCCGACCCGGACGGCATCGGCGCCGCCCTCACCGCCCTGATCGACGACCCGTCCCGCCGCGCCGAGCTCGCCGAGGCCGCCCACACCCGCTCCGAGCGGTTCTCCTGGTCGGCGTCAGCGGAGGCGCACATGGCCTCCTACCGGCGCGCCGTGGACCAGTACGCCGCCGCACGCACCCACTAGGCTTTCTCCGACCGCGCGTGGAGAAAGGAACCCAGTGGAAGCGATCCTCCTGGTAGGAGGTCAAGGCACCCGCCTGCGCCCTCTGACGATCTCCACACCGAAACCGCTGCTCCCCACCGCCGGGGTGGCGTTCCTCGCGCACCAGCTGGCCCGCGCGCACGCCTCGGGCGTCGAGCGCATCGTGTTCGCCACGTCCTACCGCGCCGAGATGTTCGAGGCCGCCTTCGGCGACCGCGCCTACGGCGTCGACCTCGTCTACGTCAGCGAGGACGAGCCGCTCGGCACCGGCGGCGCCATCCGCAACGCCTCCCGCGCCCTCACCTGCGGCGGGGACGACCCGGTCCTGATCCTGAACGGCGACATCCTGTCGGGCCACGACGTCCGCGCCCAGGTGAAGCTGCACGAGGACGCCGCCGCCGAGGTGACGCTCCACCTCACCGAGGTCGACGACCCGTCCCGCTTCGGGTGCGTCCCCACCGCCGACGACGGCCGCGTCACCGCGTTCCTGGAGAAGACGCCCCGTCCGGTGACGAACCAGATCAACGCGGGCTGCTACGTCTTCCGCCGCTCGGCCATCGACGCGATCCCCGAGCACGAGGTGGTCTCCGTCGAACGCGAGACGTTCCCGTCGCTCATCTCCTCCGGCGCGGTGGTCATGGGGTACGTCGAGTCGGGCTACTGGCTGGACGTCGGCACGCCCGAGGCGTTCGTCCGGGGCTCGCGCGACCTCGTCCTCGGCGCCCTGGCCTCGCCCGCCATGCCCGGCGAGCCGGGCGAGCGCCTCGCCCTCGCGGGAGCGCGCGTCGCGCCGGGCGCGGTCGTGCGCGGCGGCACCACGGTCGGCCGCGGCGCGGTGGTCGAGTCGGGCGCCACCGTGGTCGGCAGCATCCTGCTGGAGGACGCGTTCGTCGCCGAGGGCGCCACCGTCCGCGACTCCGTCCTCAGCCGGGGCGCGCGGGTCGGCCCCGGCGCGGTCCTCGACGGCGTCGTCCTGGGCGACGGCGCGGTGGTGGGGCCCGGCAACGAGCTGCGCTCCGGCGTCCGCGTCTGGCCGGGCATCCACCTGCCCCCGACCGCCGTCCGCTTCTCCGCCGACGACTGACGCACGGCGGCGTAAGGCGGCCTTGCGCGAGGCGCCCTGGGTCGGGCTTCTTCCCGTCCGCGGCCGCCGGTGAATTGGCGACCGCGGGACAGGGACAGGGAGTCGAGGACGGGCAGTGTGCCGTCCTTTATCCCGTTCCAATCCGGCAACGCATTCGCGGTCCGCCGGAATCGGCCGCGCCGCGGCCCCTTTCCGTCTGCATTCCGGCCGGACCCGTTGCTCAGAAGGTGCGGGTGGTGCTCCAGGTCGCCTGGCTGGAGGGGTGGTTCAGGTCGAAGGTGATGCCGGACAGGCGTCTGCCGCCGCCGTCCTGAGTCACGTTGACCTGGACGTTGCCCCCGCGGCTCTGGAAGATCGTGTAGATGCCGCTCGCGTTGAAGCCCGGCGCGGCGAGTGCCCTGCCCGGCGCGGCGGTGGCGGCGGTGGGAGTCAGGACCAGCCCGCTCGCGCTCAGGGCGAGCGCGAGGGCGGTCGTGGCGATCTTGGGGAGCATGATGCTTCCACTGGGCGACGACGAGACCTTTTCAGAGAGAATCCACTGAGACCAGAAGTCGTGCAAGTAATAACTGGACGCCTGTTCTGGCCACCGCCGGTTCCGGTTCGTACGCCCCGATCCGCTTGGCAATATCGGCTGGGTTCTTAGGGGCTCGGCGGCGTCGACCTGCGAATGTTCGCCGGTGTCGACGCGTCGGCGCAGTCGCTTTTGGGTCGGGCAAAGATAATCGCTTTACGGTGACCATTTAATGGTCTGCCCTCGGGTGGGAGACCAGGTGCCGGGCGGTGGCAGACTGGTGGCCGGGACCAGTGGGGCATGTCAAGCAGGGAGAGTCGGCTCGTTGAGCGTTGCTGAACCGTCGTCCGGGGCGGCCGGGAAGGCGACCGCTGGGCGCCTTCCCGGCCAGGTCCGGGTGTGGCGGCCGCCGTGGGCGCTGGACCTGCGGGACGCCCTGGCGCCGCATCGGCGAGGGGCGCGCGACCCGGCGTGCCGGTTCGAGCGGGACGGGTCCGTCTGGCGGACGTCCCACACCCCCGACGGGCCCGGCACGCTGCGGGTGGGGTGGGCCGGGGACGCCGTCGAGGCCACGGCCTGGGGGCCGGGCGCCGGATGGCTGCTGGACGGGGTGCCCGAGCTACTGGGGGCGGCCGACGAGCCGGACGGCTTCGTCGCGCTGCACGACGTCGTCCGCGACCAGGCGCTCAAGCGCCCCGGGCTGCGGATCGGAAGGACGCGGCGGGTCTTCGAGGCGCTCGTGCCGGCGGTGATGGAGCAGAAGGTGCTGGGGCAGGAGGCGTGGCGCGCCTGGGCCTACCTGCTGCGCAGGTTCGGGCAGCCCGCGCCCGGCGCCCCCCACCTGTGGGTCCCGCCGCCGCCGGAGGTCTGGATCCGGATTCCCTCGTGGGAGTGGCACCGCTCCGGCCTGGAGGCCGTCCGGGCCCGGACGATCATCGGGGCGGCGCGGGTCGCGCGGCGGCTGGAGGAGGATCCGGGCGAGGCGCGGCTGCGGTCGCTGCCGGGCATCGGGGTGTGGACGGCCGCCGAGGTCAGGCAGCGCGCGGCGGGCGATCCCGACGCCGTCTCCGTCGGCGACTACCACCTGCCCGGCCTGGTCGGCTGGGCGCTGGCGGGCCGCAAGGTCGACGACGCCGGGATGCTGGAACTGCTGGAGCCCTACGCCGGTCATCGCTACCGGGTCACCCGGCTGCTGGAATCGTCCGGGATGCACCCGCCGAGGCGTGGCCCCCGTTTGCCCGTTCGGGACTACCGGTCCTTCTGACCGGCGCCTTCGCCGTGCGGCGGCGCAGCCAGAAGTTGTCCGGGGCCCAGTCGAGGCCGTCCCGGCTGTCGGCGCCGAAGAGGGGGCCGAGGACGGCGAGGGCGATGATGAGGCCGAGTACGTACAGCATGTCTTCTTCCTTGGGATCGCAGTGGCGGCGTTCCCGCGCGGGGCGTCCGGAGGAGCCGGGGTCTCCGCCTCTTTCCGTCGCACCTACAGTTTGACTCCGTCCAACATTCAGGTCCAGCGAGGCTTTCTGTAGGGATTGTGTAAGAATCCCTTCACTATGTTGGATCTCGGACGTCTGCGGGTGCTGCGCGAGCTCAAGCTGCGCGGGACGCTCGCGGCGGTCGCCGACTCCCTCGGGTACACGCCCTCCGCGGTGTCGCAGCAGCTCGCGCAGCTCCAGCGGGACGTCGGCGTGCCGGTGGTCGAGCGGGCCGGGCGGCGGCTGCGGCTGACCGAGGCGGGCGAGGTGCTCGTCGAGCACGCCGAGGCGCTGCTGGCGCGGGCGAAGCGGGCCGAGGAGGCGGCGCTCGCCGCGAGCGGGCGCGTGGCGGGCGCGGTGCGGGTCGTCGGCTTCCAGACGGCCCTGCTGCACGTCCTCGCGCCCGCGCTGCCGCGGCTGGCGGAGGCCTACCCCGACCTCGTGGTGGACGTGCTGGACGAGGAGTTCCACCGGGTGCTCCAGGCGCTGGTGCTCCAGGAGATCGACGTCGTGCTGACGGACGAGTACTCGCACCTGCCGCGGCCGCGCCGGCCCGAGCTGGCCTCCGAGGTCCTCGTCACCGAGACGATGCGGGTCGGCATGCCGGAGGGGCATCCGCTCGCCCTGCCGGGCGGCCCGGTGCGGATGGCCGACCTGGCCGGGTGCCCGTGGGCCACCGGGCACGTCGGCACCAACCACGCCGACCTGCTCGAACGGACGTGCGTGGAGCTGGGCGGCTTCCGGCCGGACGTCCGCTGCCGGTCCAACGACCTGATGGTCATCTTCGCGATGGTCGCCCAGGGCGGCGCCGTGTGCCTGGTGCCCGACCTCGCGCTCGCCGAGCGGGAGGAGGGCATCGTCGTGCGGGACGTCGCGGACGCCCCCGTGGACCGCCGCATGGTCATGTGGACCCGCGCCGGAGCGGAGGTGCGGCCGTCGGTCGAGGCCGTCCTGCGGGAGCTGCGCCGCTCGGCGGACCTGCTGGTCGAGCGGCGCCCGAGCTGCCGTCGCGGCGCGCCCTGACCGGGCCCCTCCGCGACGGCGGCGCCGGTCACGCGGGAGGGGTCACCGGCGTCAGGGTGAGCGCCTGCCTTCCGAAACGCCCGATGCCGTCGGTGCGGCGGGACGCCTCCAGGCGCTCGGCGGGGACGTCCCCGTAGAGGGTGGTGCGCTGCCTGGAGGGACGGCCCGCGCGCGCCGCGATCGCCTCCAGCTCGCTGATGGGCTTGAACGATCCGTTCTCCGATCCGGCCATCCGGCTGATCGTCTCCTCCATGAGGGTCCCGCCGAGGTCGTTCACCCCTCCCTGGAGGACGCGCGTGCACAGCTCGTCCCCGAGCTTCACCCAGGACGTCTGGATGTTGGGGATCGCGCCGTGCAGCAGGATGCGCGCCAGGGCGTGGACGGCGACGTTCTCCCGCGCGGTCGGCCCCGGACGCGCCAGCCCGGCGAGGTAGATGGGCGAGTTGTGGTGGACGAAGGGCAGGAGCACGAACTCGCTGAACCCGCCCGTCCGCTCCTGGACGGACCGCAGCAGCCTGATGTGCGCGACCCAGTGCGCGGGGGTGTCGACGTGCCCGTACATCATCGTGGACGTCGTCGGGATGCCGATCTCGTGCGCGGTGGTGACGACCTCGACCCACTGGTCGGTGGGCAGCTTCCCCTTGGTCAGCACCCAGCGCACGTCGTCGTCCAGGATCTCGGCGGCCGTCCCCGGCAGCGAGTCGACGCCGGCCTCCTTCGCGGCCTCCAGCCACTCCCGGATCGACAGGTCTGTCCGGGACGCGCCGTTCACGACCTCCATCGGGCTGTAGGAGTGCAGGTGGATGCCGGGCGCGCGGCGCTTCACCTCGCGGGCGAGGTCGAAGTACGCGGTGCCGGGCAGGTCCGGGTGGATGCCGCCCTGCATGCAGACCTCGGTCGCGCCGGCCTCCCACGCCTCGTCCACGCGGTCCCCGACCTGCTCCAGTGACAGAGTGTAGGCGTCGGCGTCCGTGCGGCGCTGCGCGAACGCGCAGAACCGGCAGCCGGTGTAGCAGACGTTCGTGAAGTTGATGTTCCGGGTGACGACGTAGGTGACCTCGTCGCCGACGGTGTCGCGCCGCAGGCCGTCGGCCAGCGCGGCGAGGGCGTCCAGCTCGGGCCCGTCGGCGTGCAGGAGGGCCAGCGCCTCGTCGTCGGACAGCCCCGCCGGGTCCCGCTCCGCGCGCGCGAGAGCGGCCTTGACGTCGGCGTCGAACCGCTGGGGCGCGGCCATGCGGTCGCGCAGCGCGTCCCAGTCGCCGTACACCTCGTCGAAGTCGTCGCGCCGGTCCGCGGTGCGGCCCGTCGTGTCGATCTCGGTGTGCAGGTCGGTCCGGCCGGACGCCTCGAAACCGCCGTCGGGCTCCTGCCAGGGGCGTCCCTCGGGCACGGCGTCCTCCCGCGCGAGCACCGTCGCGGGGTCGGCGAGGGCGGCGACGTGCGCGGTGAGGCGCGGGTCCAGCCACGGCTCGCCGCGCCGCACGTACTCGGGGTAGATCGTGAGCCGCTCGCGCAGCGCGAACCCGGCCGCGGCGGTCCTGTCGGCCAGCTCGTCGATCTGCGGCCACGGACGCTCGGGGTTCACGTGGTCGGGCGTCAGCGGCGAGACCCCGCCCCAGTCGTCGATCCCGGCGCGCAGCATCAGCGCGTACTGCTCGGCGACCAGGTTCGGCGGCGCCTGCACGCGCGCCTTCGGGCCGAGGACGAGCCGCGTCACCGCGATCGTCGCGGCCAGCTCCTCCAGCTCGGCGTCCGGGGTGTCGCGCATCTTCGTGTCGGGCTTGGCGCGGAAGTTCTGGACGATCACCTCCTGGATCGCCCCGTACTCGCGCATCGTCCGCCGGATCTCGAAGATCGCGTCGGCGCGCTCCTCGACCGTCTCGCCGATCCCGATGAGGATGCCGGTCGTGAACGGCACGTTCGTGCGGCCCGCGTCCTCCAGCACCCGCAGCCGGACGGCCGGGTCCTTGTCCGGCGACCCGAAGTGGGGGCCGCCGCGCTCGCTGAACAGCCGCGTCGCGGTCGTCTCCAGCATCATCCCCATGGACGGCGCGACCGGCTTGAGCCGCTGGAAGTCGCGCCAGGTCAGCACCCCGGGGTTCAGGTGCGGCAGCAGCCCGGTCTCCTCCAGGACCAGGATCGCCATCGCGCGCACGTACGAGAGCGTGTCGTCGTAGCCGTGCGCGTCCAGCCACTCGCGGGCCGTGCGCCACCGGTCCTCGGGACGGTCCCCGAGCGTGAACAGCGCCTCCTTGCAGCCCGTCTCGGCGCCGCGCCGCGCGATCTCCAGCACCTCGTCGGGGCTGAGGTAGGGCGCGTCGAGCCGGTGCGGGACGGTCGCGAACGTGCAGTACCCGCAGCGGTCGCGGCACAGCCGGGTCAGCGGGATGAAGACCTTGCGGCTGTAGGTGATGACGCCGGGGCGGCCCGCGGCCTCCAGTCCGGCGTCCCGGGTGCGGGCCGCGTGGGCGAGCAGGTCGTCGAGCTGCGTCCCGCGGGCCCGCAGCAGCGTGGTGGCCTCGGATCGGTCCAGTGTCTTGCCGTCGCGCGCGCGGGCCAGGGCCCGGCGAAGAGCGGAGCTCGTGCCGTCCATGCGGGCACTCTATGCCAATCGTCATATTCGGCGCCGCGCCGGGGGCCCAAAGACCGGACAAAAGGGAAAGGCCCCGGCCGTAGTAGCCGAGGCCCGCCCGCATCTATTCCCGCGGGGTCCCTGAACCGCTCACCTGACCTCGATGAAGGCGTCCGGGCCGCGCGGCGGGCGCTCGCGCGGGGGCGCGGCCGCGTGGCCCACCCCGACGGCGCCCATCGGGTCCCACGCGTCCGGCAGGTCGAGGACGTCGCGGACCACGTCCCGGCAGAACATCGTGCTCGACACCCAGCACGAGCCGAGCCCCTCCACGGCCAGCGCGACCAGCAGGTTCTGCACGCCCGCGCCGGCCGCCACCACGAACATCTCCCGCTCGGCGCGGGACCGCCGCTCGTCCGGATAGTCGTGCGACCCGTCCATGACCAGGCACGGGACGACGAGATAGGGGGCCCGGCGCAGCACCTCGCCGCGCCGCAGCCGCTTGGCGACCGACTCGTCGGAGAACCCGTCGCGGCGCAGGTCGGCCTCCCAGGCGTCGCGCATCGCGTCCAGCAGCCGCGTCCGCGCGTCCGCCGACTCCAGCAGGACGAACCGCCAGGGCGTGGTGTGGTGCGGCGCCGGCGCGGTGATCGCCGCGCCGACCGCCCGCCGCACCGCGGCCGGGTCCACCGGCTCGGCGGTGAACTCGCGGACCGTGCGCCGCGCGCCCAGCACGTCCGCCGACCCGAACCGGAACATGTCCTCCTCGGGCGGGCGCACCAGCACCCGCGCGCCGGGCCCGTCCTCCCGCGTGACCAGGTCGGACAGCCCGCGCACGACCGCGATCGGCACGCCCCCCAGCTTGCCCTTGACGAGCTCGCCGGCCGCCGCGACCTCGTCGGCGACCGCCGTGATCGTGGCGTCCAGGCGGTTGCCGTAGGCGTCGTCGCGCCCGCGCAGGTCGCTGAGCGGGGCCAGGCCGGCGACGCCGATCGCCGCGTCCGTCAGCCCGTTGCGCCAGGGCCGCCCGAGCGTGTCCGACACGATCACGGCCACGTCCGCGCCGGTCCGCTCCCGCACCCCGGCGCGGATGCGCCGGGCCGAGGCGTCCGCGTCCTCCGGCAGCAGCAGCACCGTCCCGGGCCGGGTGTTGGACGCGTCCACCCCGGCGGCGGCCAGCACCAGCCCCTGCCGCGTCTCCACGATCCGGGTCTCGCCGCGCGCGTGCGTCCGCCGCGCCACCACCCGCACGGTCTCGGCGTCGATGGCCTTCTCCCGGTCGTCCGCGACCAGGACCCGCCCCTCCGCCTTGCTGACGATCTTGGAGGTGACGACGAGCACGTCGCCGTCCTCGACCGTCCCGTCCGGGATCAGCGCGGCGACGTCGTCGCCCTCGGCGACCTCCGGGAGCCCCGGCACGCCGAAGACCTCGATCCTCTGCGGGGGGACGGCCTCCCGCGCCGCTCCGCCCGGCACCGCGCTCATTCGGCGACCCCCGCCCGCTTCAGCTCCACCGCCAGGTCCAGCGCCGCGCGCGCGATCGCTGCGGTCGACTCGGCGTCGCGCATCAGCAGCGGGCGCGAGCGCACCTCGATGCCCTCCACCCGCACGTCCGCGTCGGCCCCGTCGACGAGCCAGCCGTCCAGCAGCCCGAGGCCGTAGTGCTCGGCCACCGCGCGCGCCGACGTCTCCACGCCGATCGCGGTCAGGCACGCGTCGGCCATCCCGCGCACGGGCGCGCCGCCGATGATGGGCGACACGCCCACCACGGTCTTGGTCGCGACCGCGTCCCGGATGCCGGGGACCGCCAGGATCGTCCCGATGCTCACCACCGGGTTGGACGGCGGGAACAGCACCACGTCGGCCGCCTCGACCGCCGCCAGCACGCCCGGGGCCGGCGCCGACTCCGCGGCGCCCACCGCGGCGATCGACAGCGCCGGGACCGACGCGCGCATCCGCACCCACCACTCCTGGAAGTGGATCGCGCGCCGGCCCTGCTCGTCCTCGACCACCACGTGCGTCTCGACCTGGTCGTCGGTCATCGGCAGCAGCCGCACCCCCGGCCGCCACCGGTCGCACAGCGCCTCGGTCACCGCGGACAGCCGGTAGCCGGCCTCCAGCATCTGCGTCCGGACGATGTGCGTCGCGAAGTCGCGGTCGCCGAGCCCGAACCACCCCGGCCCCGCCCCGTAGGCGGCCAGTTCCTCCTTGACGGCGAAGGTCTCCTCCGCCCGCCCCCAGCCCTGCTCCTCGTTGATGCCGCCGCCGAGCGTGTACATCACGGTGTCGAGGTCGGGGCAGACCCGCAGCCCGAACAGCGAGATGTCGTCCCCGGTGTTGCCGATGACGGTGATCTCCGCCTCCGGGGCGGCCGCCAGGAGCCCGCGCAGGAAACGGGCGCCGCCGATCCCGCCCGCCAACGCCACGATCTTCATGCCCTCAACCCTACGGTGATCCCCGAGGAGGCCGGAGGGGTCGCCGCCCCGGGCGACACTATGCAAAGCTTTGCCTGCTATCGGAGAACGCCCGGTCACGAGTCTGGAGATGCCACCGTGAACAAGGAAGCCGTCCAGCGCCTGCGCGAACCGGCCGCCTGGGTCCTGCTCGCCGCGGCGGGCGTCCACCTTCTCGCGGGCATCATCTCGCTCCTCGGCGGCGATGGCAGCTTCACGCTGCGCGCCCTCGGCCAGACCAACGACGGGACGTTCCTCCAGGTCGCGATGGTCGGCCTCGTCGTCCTGGCGATCGCGCTGACCACCTCCGGCGCCACCCCGACCCCGCAGGCGCGGACGATCACGATGGGCGCGCTCGGCGTCCTCGGCGGCATCGGGCTGTTCGGCGTGATCTCGTGGCTGAGCGGGATGCTCGCCGACTCCGACTACGCGGGCGCGGTGACCAAGCTCACGACCTTCCTGGTCGGCGCGGGCGACCTGGCCGTCGTCGGCGTCGGCGGCTGGTTCGCCTTCACGGTCTTCAAGGGCATGCAGCCGCCCCGCCCGCAGCCGCAGATGCAGCAGCCGGGCGGCTACCCCGACTTCGGCTACCAGCAGGGCCAGCCGGGCCAGCAGCAGTACGGCCAGCAGCAGTACGGGCAGCCCGGCCAGCAGGGCTACGACCAGCAGTACCAGCAGTACGGGCAGCAGGCCGGTGAAGGTCAGCAGCCCCCGCAGCCGGGGTACGACCAGCAGCAGTACGGGCAGCAGCAGTACGGGCAGCCCGGCCAGCCCGGCCAGCCCGGCCAGCCCGGCCAGCAGGGTTACGACCAGCAGCCGCAGTACGGCCAGCCGCAGGAGTACCAGCAGTACGGCGGCCAGGGCGGCTACCAGCCGGGCCAGCCGGGCCAGCAGGGGCAGCCGCCCGCCGAGCAGGAGGACATGGGCGAGTGGACCCGTGCCTACGGCGGCGGCAGCGGCGGCTCCGGCCAGGACCCGCAGGGCACCCAGCCCGTCCCGCCGCAGGGCGGCGACCAGGAGGGCGGCGACTGGTACCGGGACAACCGGCCCCCGCCCCCGCAGTGAGGTTCCCGCGCCGGGGCCGCGGCCCCGGCGGTGACCGCCCGATTAACTGATCTTCATCCAAGGGTCAGCATGCCCATCCCGGCAAAACCCGCTATGTCGCCCGAGAATGTCTTCCGGCTTGACGGGGCGGTCGCTACACGCGTGTAATTTCGTCGGTGTAGTTTCAATGCCGTCTCGGGGGAAGGAACTCGTGGGAGGGCATTGACCAGGGGGTTCCACGGGCAGGGAGGTGCGCTGTGAGCGAGGTGGTCATCCCGCTGGCGCACGGCACAGACGGCGAAGAGTTGGGCTGGCAGGAGCGCGCCCTGTGCGCGCAGACGGACCCGGAGGCGTTTTTTCCGGAGAAGGGCGGCTCCACTCGCGAGGCCAAGAAGGTGTGCCGGGCATGCGAGGTGCGTACGGAGTGCCTTGAGTACGCGCTGCAGCACGATGAGCGGTTCGGCATCTGGGGAGGGCTCTCCGAGCGGGAACGCCGGAAGCTGAAGCGGCAGGCCGTCTGACCCACGGCCGCGTCCCCGGATCTCGGGGGATCCGGAGCGTGCCCGGCGCGGCCACGCGTACAGTAATCAGCCGTGCCGGCCCCAGGGCCGGCACGGCTGCTGTCCGTCCGGCGCCGCGAGCTCGTCTCGCACCGCCCGTCCGGCCGGCACCGACACCGTCCACCCACAGATCGAGCGACCCTTGGCCCCCACCCTCGATCGCCATGTCGTCACCGCCGTGCTCGTCGCGCACGACGGCGCGCGGTGGCTTCCGGAGGCGCTGAAGGCGCTGCTGACGCAGTCGCGCCCCGTGCAGCGCCTCGTGTCCGTCGACACCGGCAGCGCCGACCGCGGCCCCGCGGTCCTCGCGGAGGTCGTCGGCGAGGGCGAGTTCCTCACGCTGCCCCGCACCACCGGCTACGGCGAGGCCGTCGCCGAGGCGCTCCGGCAGGACGCCGCGTCCGCGCCCGTCCCGGGCGACGACGAGGCCGCCTCCGCCCACCACGCCGACCAGGCCCAGGGGCCCGCCAAGCCCCGCACGGAATGGATCTGGCTGCTGCACGACGACTGCGCGCCCGACCGCGACGCCCTCGACCGGCTGCTGCGGACGGCCGACACCGACCCCAACGTGGCGGTGCTCGGCCCCAAGGTCCGCGACTGGGACGACCGCCGCGTCCTGCGCGAGGTCGGCGTCACCGTCGACGCCGCCGGGCGCCGCCACACCGGCCTGGACCGGCGCGAGTTCGACCAGGGCCAGCACGACGGCGTCCGGGACGTCCTGTCGGTCGGCAGCGCGGGGATGCTGGTCCGCCGCGACGTGTGGGAGAAGCTGGGCGGCTTCGACGTCGAGTACGGCATCTTCCGCGACGACCTGGACTTCTGCTGGCGCGTCCACGCCGCCGGGTACCGGGTCGTCACCGCGAGCGACGCCGTCGTCTACCACGCGGAGGCGTCCCGGCGCGGCCTCCGCGACATCGGCATGACCGCCGAGCACCCCGCCCGCCGCGACCGCCGCAACGCGCTGCTCACGCTGCTCGCCAACCAGACGCTCGGGGCGCTGCCCCGGGCGCTCGTCCGCAACGTGTGGGCGTCGCTCGCGCACGCCCTCGTCCTGGTGGCGACCAAGCGGCCGGGCCTGGCCCGCGAGGAGCTGCGGGCGCTCGGCGACGTGCTGCGCTCGCCCGGCCGGCTCCGGCGGGCGCGGGCCGCCCGCGCCGAGGGCCGCGCGCGTGTGCGGCGCAGCGTCCGGCGCTTCCAGACGCGCTGGGTCGTGCTGCGCCGGGCCGGCGAGGCCGTCTCGGAGCGCTTCGCCGCCCACGAGCGCGACCGCGAGGACCGGGACGACGACCTCACGGCCGACGAGCCCGGCCCGATCCGCCGGTTCCTCGCCCGCCCCGGCGTCCTGGTCGTGCTCGGCCTCGCCGCCGTCGCGGTCGCCGCCGAACGCTCCCTGCCGGCCGCCGCCGGGCGGCGCGGCGGCGGCGCGCTCGTCCCCGCGTGGGGCGGCGCGAGCGACCTGTGGGCGCAGTACCTGTCCGGCTGGCATCCGGTCGGGCTCGGCACCGACGCCGGCAGCCCCCCGTACGTCGGGGTCCTGGCCGTGCTGTCCACCGCGGCGCTCGGCAAGCCGTGGCTGGCGGTGTCGGTCCTGCTGCTCGGCGGCGTCCCGCTGGCCGGGCTCACCGCCTACCGCGCGTCGCGGCTGCTGGTGGTGGAGGCGCCGCGGACGGGGCGGCGCGCCCGCGCGTCCGGCCGCCGCGTCCCGGTGGCGGCCGTCCGCGCCTGGTTCGCCGCCGTGTACGCGCTGCTTCCCGCCGCGACCGGCGCCGTCGCGGGCGGGCGGATCGGGACGTGCGTGGTCCTCGTCCTCCTGCCGCTGATCGCCGTGCACGCCGCCCGCTTCTACGGCTTCCCCCGGTCGGAGGCCGCCGCGCTGGACGTCCGGACGCGCCGCAAGCGCGCGGGGCGGGCCGCCTGGACGGCCGCGCTGCTGCTCGCCGTCGCGATGTCCTTCGTCCCGCTGGTCTGGCCGATCGCCCTGCTGGCCGCCGGGACGGTGCGGGCGCTCCTGGACCGGCCGGGGCGGCAGGGGCTGCGCGGCCTGGCCGTCGCGCTCGGAGTCCCGCCGCTGCTGACGCTCCCGTGGACCGCCGGGCTGCTGCTCCACCCGTCCCGCTTCCTGACGGAGGCGGGCCTGCACCGGCGCTTCGTCCCCGCCGCCCCGGCCGACCTGCTGGCGCTCGACCCGGGCGGACCGGGCACGCCCGCGCGGTGGGCGCTCGCCGGGCTGCTCGCGGTCGCCGTGTGCGCGCTGCCGCTCCGCGGCCGCCGGGGCCACGTGCTCGCCGGCTGGCTGCTGGCGGTCTTCGGGCTGCTCGTCGCGGTGCTGACCAGCGCCGCCACCGTCACCAAGGGAGCGGACGCGGCGCCGGTGTGGCCCGGGGCCGCGCTGCTGTTCGCGGGCGCCGGGGTGCTGCTCGCCGCGACCGCCGCCGTCCAGCGCGCCACCGAGGTCCTGGCGGGCAACCACCTGATCTACAAGGCGGGCGGGGCGGCCGTGCTCGCCGCGGCGCTCACGGCCCCCGTCCTGGCCGCCGCGCTCTGGGTGGCGGGCGGCGCGGGCGGCCCGCTCGGGCGGCTCGATCCCGACACGGTCCCCCAGTTCGTCCAGGGGACCGGCGGAGTGAGGACGCTGGTGCTGCACCGGGAACCGGCCGGGCGGGTCTCCTACACGGTTCTCAGGGGCGTGCGGCCGCGCCTGGGGGAGGCGGAGGCGCCCGTCGAGGGGCGGGCCCGCGACCGCATGGACGACCTCGTCGCCGGTCTGGCCGCGGGCCGGGAGGGCGACGACGGTCCCGCGCTGACGCGGATGGGCGTCCAGTACCTGCTGGTGCCGCACCCCGCGAAGGATCCGCTCACCAGGGTCCTGGACGCGTCGCCCGAACTGACGCGCCTCAGCCGCACGGGCACGTTCGCCGTGTGGCGGCTCCAGGCGACGTCCGCCCGGATGATGCTGCTGCAGGGCTCGACGGTCACGCCCGTGTCCGCCGGGCGCGTCAACGCCCGGGTGCGGATCCCGGCCGGCACAGGCCCGCGCACGCTTCTGCTGGCCGAACCCGCCGACGGCGGGTGGCGGGCCACTCTGGACGGCGACGACGTCAAGACGCGGACGGTGGACGGCTGGGCGCAGGGGTACGCCATCCCCTCCACCGGAGGAGAGTTCGAACTGACCCGGTCGATGACGATGCGCCACATCTGGGTCGTCGTCCAGGGCATCGCCGTCCTGCTGGTGGCCGTCCTGGCGCTGCCGGGCGCACAGGCCGACACGCTGATGCCGGCCGTGGAACGGGAACGCCGCCGCCGCGGACGGCGGGGACGGCGCCGCGCGCCCCGCGCCCGCGCCCAGCGGGCGCTGCCGCCCGCCGCGCCCCCGGGCGCCGCGGAGGCCGCCGAGCCCCCGGAGCCCCGGAAGCCCGCGGAGGAGCCCAGCGCCGAGGAGGTCTCCTGATGGACGGAATCCTGCGCCTCCTCGGCATGCGCTACGCCACCGCCGCGCTCATGCTCGTCGCGGTGGCCGCGCTCTACGGCGCCGCGACGTTCTCCCGTCCGGGCGAGGCGTCCGAGAAGGGCCGGGAAACGCCGGTCACGCACGCCGTGGCGGTCTGCCCGGGGCACGAGGGCGGGCGCCTCGCCGTCCAGTCCCTCGCCCGGAAGAAGGGCGGCGGCCGCGTCGACCTGACGCCGACGAAGGGCGGATCGCCGCTGGGGTCCCTGACGTCGCCCGGCCAGGGCTGGGGCAAGGACACCAAGTCCGGCGAAGACTCCTACACCCTGCGCGCCGCCGGCCCCATCGCCGGCGGGCTGGAGGCGGAGCAGACCACCTACGAGGACGGCGGCGACGACCGCGGCCTCGCCGGCGCCCGCTGCGCCGCCCCCGGCACCGACCTGTGGTTCATGGGCCCCGGGCCGGTCGCCGCCGACGAACTCGACCTCTACCTGACCAACGTCGACGCGCAGCCCGCCTCCGTCGACGTCTCCGCCCTGTCGGGCGAGGGCCCCCTCGACACCACCGAGGGGCGCGGCACGCCCGTCGAGCCCTACACCACCCGCGTCGTGAAGATCGGCGGATCGCCCGAGGGGCTCGGCGACATCGTGAGGACCGCCGCCGACCTCGCCCTGCGCGTGCACACCACCAGCGGCCGCGTCGCCGCGTCCCTGCGCGTCCGGATCGGCGAGAAGAAGGGCATCGAGTGGCTGCCGCGGTCGGCCCCGCCCGCGGCCTCCGCCCTCGTCCCCGGCGTGCCGGGCGGCTCCGGCGGGCGCCGCCTGCTGGTCGCGGTCCCCGGCGAGGCCGACGCCCGCGTCAGGGTCCAGGTGATCACCGCGGAGGGCGCGTTCGCCCCGCAGGGCCAGGACGTCCTGGACGCCCCCGGCAGGAGCGTGACGTCCGTCCCCCTCGACGGCGCCCTGGCCGGCCGGGCCGCCGCCGTCCGGCTCGTCGCCGACCGCCCCGTCCTGGCGGGCTTCGCCGCCGACCGGGGCGCCGACGTCGCCTACGGCGCCGCCACGCCGCCGCTCGGCGCGGCCGGCCCCGGCGTCGTCGCCGACAACCGCTTCGACTCGTTCCTGTCGCTGACCGCCCCGTCCGGCGCGGCGAGCGTCCAGGTCACGACCATGAACGCGCAGGGCGCCGGCACTCCCCGGCAGGTCGAGGTCCCCGCCGGGCGCACCGTGGAGACCAGGCTCGCCGCCCCCGGCGCCGGCGCGGACGCCCCCTACGGCGCGGTGATCACGCCGAAGCCCGGATCGGCCCCGGTCTACGCGTCCCGCATCCTCTCCAAGGGCAAGGGCGGCGCCTACCTGTTCACCGTCCTGCCGATCGTCCCGGCTCCCGCGACCCTGCGCCTTCCGGCCGCCGCCGACTCCCAGACGGCCCTGACCCCGAACTGATCCTCGCTCTAGTCGTCAGGGGTGTCGTAGCTGGGGTCGACGGACTCGGGGGAGAGGCCGAGCAGGTCGGCGACCTCTTCGACGAGCAGGTCGCGGATCATCTGGGTGAGCTCGGCCTCGTCGGCGGCGCGGGCCTCCACGGGGCGGCGGTAGACGACGATGCGCACCGGCAGTTCGCCGTCGCCGGGGAGGGTCTGGCCGAGCGGGACGGGCCCGTCGAGCAGCGCCTCGGCGGCCGGCACCTCCTCGACCGCGAACTCCACCCGGGCCAGCTCGCGGCCCCAGCGCGCACCGAGCCGCCGGACCTCGTCGTCGACGAGGTCGGCGAACCGTTCCGCGCGGGTGCGTGAGACCGGCGCCTGCTGGGGCGTCAGAGGACCACGAAGGCCACGACCGTGCCGGTCGCGGCGGCGTACGCCTGCCACACGGGATCGCACGCCACAAGAGTACCTCTGCTCGCGCGGCGGCCCTCATGCACGGCCCGGCCGGAACGGTCCGTGCACCCCGTCCTTACGGAATGTAGTCGTTACCAAGGAAATCGCCCGGTAACGGCGACACGTGCGCCGGGGTGGTGGCGGAGCCGGGTGGGGGGAGGTACGGTCAGCCATCGTGAGCCCCGTCCGCACTTGCTCCCGCACCGCCTGCAAGGCGCCAGCAGTGTTCACGCTCACGTACGTCTACCGCGACTCCACCGCGGTCCTGGGGCCGCTCGCAACGTACGCCGAGCCGCACTGCTACGACCTGTGCGCCGAGCATTCCGAACGGCTCACCGCCCCCATGGGGTGGGAGCTGGTGCGGCTCCCCGTCGAGGAGGAGTCCGAGCCCAGCGCCGACGACCTGGAGGCCCTCGCCGACGCGGTCCGCGAGGCCGCCAGGCCCGCCCCCGGATCCGGCCACGAGCCGGTCGGGCAGGGCACCGAGGTCGGCCGCCGCGGCCACCTGCGCGTCCTGCGCTCCGAACCCGCCGGAACGCAGCCCGGCCAGGAGTGAACGCGGGGCCCGGCCCCCGGCCCCCGTCCACGGGCCCGTCCCGATCCCCGTCCGACGTCGCGGCGGGTCGCGCCCGCCCTTCCCGGTAGGCTCGTGAGCCTGCCGTTTCCGCGCACGGTTCTTCGGACAGGGAGCAGGAGTGGGCGACCTCGCCAAGATCTTCAAGGCGTACGACATCCGCGGCGTGGTGCCGGACGAGCTCGACCCCGCGACCGCCGAGGCGATCGGCGCGGCGTTCGTGCGCGTCACCGGCGCGAGCGCGGTCGTCACCGCCCACGACATGCGGGAGTCGTCGGTTCCGCTGGCCGAGGCCTTCGCGCGCGGCGCCACGTCCCAGGGCGCGGACGTCATCGAGGCCGGGCTCGGCTCCACGGACATGCTCTACTACGCCAGCGGCAGCCTCGACCTGCCCGGCACCATGTTCACCGCCAGCCACAACCCGGCCAGGTACAACGGGCTGAAGCTGTGCCGCGCCGGCGCCCGGCCCGTCGGCCGCGACACCGGCCTCGGCGAGATCCGCGACCTGGTCGAGAAGGGCGTCCCCGCCTACGGCGGCGAGCCGGGAACGGTGACGCGCCGCGACATCCTCAAGGGCTACGCCGACCACCTGAAGACGCTGGTCAACCTGTCGTCCATCCGCCCGCTCAAGGTCGTGGTGGACGCGGGCAACGGCATGGGCGGCCACACCGTCCCCTCGGTGTTCGAGGGCCTGCCGATCGACCTGGTCCCGCTGTACTTCGAGCTGGACGGGACCTTCCCCAACCACGAGGCCAACCCGATCGAGCCGGAGAACCTGCGCGACCTGCAGGCCAAGGTCCGCGGGACCGGAGCCGACATCGGCCTCGCGTTCGACGGCGACGCCGACCGCTGCTTCGTGGTGGACGAGCGCGGCGAGATCGTCTCCCCGTCCGCGATCACGGCGCTGGTGGCGACCCGGGAGCTGGCCAAGCACCCGGGCTCCTCGATCGTGCACAACCTGATCACCTCCAGCGCCGTCCCGGAGATCATCACCGAGCACGGCGGGACGCCCGTCCGGACGCGGGTCGGGCACTCGTTCATCAAGCAGACGATGGCCGAGACCGGCGCGGTGTTCGGCGGCGAGCACTCGGCGCACTTCTACTTCCGCGACTTCTGGTTCGCCGACTCCGGCATGCTGGCGGCGATGCACGTCCTCGCCGCCCTCGGGCAGCAGGACGGGCCGCTGTCGGAGCTGCTCGCCGAGTACACCCGCTACGCCGCCTCCGGTGAGATCAACAGCGAGGTCGGCGACCAGGCCGCGGCCGCCGCCGAGGTCGAGGACGCCTTCGCCGGGCGGCCCGGCGTCGAGGTCGACGAGCTGGACGGGCTGACCGTGCGCGACGCCGCCGCCGGATGGTGGTTCAACCTGCGCCCCTCCAACACCGAACCGCTGCTGCGCCTGAACGCCGAGGCAGGCGACGAGGACACCATGGCGGCGATCCGCGACGAGGTCCTGGCCCTGGTCAGGAAGAACTGAACGGGTCAGAAAAGTGACTGCAAGGGAGATGTGACGCTGCCATGACGATGAAGCTGGACTCCTGGCTCCTGGAGATCCTGGCCTGCCCCAACTGCGGCGGCGGCCTGCGCGCCGACGAGGAGGGCGCCGAGCTGGTGTGCACCGGCTCCTGCGGCTACGCCTACCCGGTGCGCGACGACATTCCCGTCCTCCTCGTGGACGAGGCCCGGACCCCCGCCCCGTGAGCGTCTCCCTCGACCCCTCGCGGCTGGAGAGCGCGGAGGCGGCCGAGGCGGCGGATCCCGGCGGGATGCTCCGGCAGGTCGCGTCGTCGGCCGCCCAGGTGCGGGAGGCGCGGCGCGCCGCGGCGGAGGCCGGCGTCGCCGGGCTGGCCGAGGACGGCCGCCCCCGCGCGGTCGTCGTCGTCGGCACGGGCTCCTGCGCCGTCCCGGGCGACGTGCTCGCGGCGGTGTGCGGCACGGGCTGCGCCGTCCCGATCTCGACGGTGCGCGGCGACCGGCTGCCCGGCTGGGTGGGCGCGGCCGACCTGGTCGTCGCGGTCTCGTCCGCCGGGACCGCCGAGGAGACGCTGGAGGTCGCCGCGGAGGCCGCCCGGCGCGGCTGCCGCCTGCTGGCCGTCGGCGGGGCCGACTCGCCCCTGGCGGACCTGGCCGGCAGGAGCCGGGGCGTCTTCGTGCCCGTCCGGTCCGCCGGACGGCCCCGCTCCACCCTGTGGGGCCTGACGGTCCCCCTGCTCCTCGCCGCGCGGGCGCTGCGGCTGGCGGACGTCCCCGACGCCGTCCTGGAGTCCACGGCCGTGCTGCTGGAGGACGTGGCGCACCGGTGCCGCCCGTCCAGCGAGCCGTTCGTCAACCCGGCCAAGCGCATCGCGCTCGACCTGGCGGGCGACGTCCCGCTGGTGTGGGGATCCTCCGACCTGTCCGTCGCGGCGGCGTACCGGATGTGCTGCCAGCTCAACGAGAACGCCAAGTACCCGGCGGTCTTCGGGGAGCTCCCGGAGGCCGGCCGGAACCAGGTCGCGGTGTTCGACGGCCTCTTCGCGCGGGCCGGCTCCCCGGCCGACCCCGGCGACTTCTTCCGCGACCGGCAGGACGAACCGGAGCACGGCCTGCACCTGGTCACCCTGCGGGACGCGGGGGAGCATCCGCGGGCGCTGAAGCGGCGCGAGGCGTCCGCCGCGCTGGCCCGCGACCGGGGCGTGGCGGTCACCGAGATGCGGGCGGAGGGCGACCATCCGCTGGAGAGAGTCGCGTCTCTGATCGCGTTGGCCGACTATGTCACGGTTTACTTGGCTATCGCGCTCGGCGTGGACCCCGCGTCCGAGCCTGCCGTTCGAGAGCTCAGAGCGAGGATTGCGTAGATGAGTGCTGAGGGTGGAACGAAGGCCATCGTCGCCGCGTTGGCCGCCAACCTCGGGATCGCCGCGTCGAAGGCCGTCGCGTTCGCGTTCACCGGTTCGTCGTCGATGCTGGCCGAGTCGATCCACTCGGTGGCCGACTCCGGGAACCAGGGGCTGCTGCTGCTCGGCCGCAAGCGGTCCGAACGCGACCGCACGCCCCAGCACCAGTTCGGATACGGGCGGGAACGCTACTTCTACGCGTTCGTCGTCGCGGTCGTCCTGTTCACCGTGGGCTCCGCGTTCTCGCTCTACGAGGGCTACCACAAGATCTCCCACCCGGAGGAGGTCAAGGCCCCGATCTGGGCGTTCGCGGTGCTGATCATCGCGATCGGGCTGGAGTCGCTCTCCTTCCGCACGGCGATCAAGGAGTCGAACGAGGTCCGCGGCGACCAGTCCTGGTGGACGTTCATCCGCCGGGCGAAGGCCCCCGAACTGCCCGTGGTCCTGCTGGAGGACCTCGCCGCCCTCGTCGGCCTGATCCTCGCCCTGCTCGGCGTCTCGATGGCGGTGGCCACCGGCGACGGCGTCTGGGACGGCGTCGGCACCGTGGCGATCGGGCTGCTGCTCGGCGCGGTCGCGACGATCCTGGCGATCGAGACCAAGAGCCTGCTGATCGGCGAGGGCGTCGACCCGCAGACCGAGCGGCGGATCATCGAGGCGCTGGAGTCGGTGGACGAGGTCGACCACCTCATCCACATCAGGACCGAGTACATGGGCCCGGACGAGCTCCTCATCGCCGCGAAGATCGCCGTCAACCACGACGACACCGCCGCCGACGTGGCCCGCGGGATCGACGCGGCGGAGGCGAGGGTCCGGGCGCAGATCCCGGAGGCGAAGCTCATCTACCTGGAGCCGGCGCTCGACGAGCCGTCCCGCGCGCACGCCGTGGAGTCGCAGCCGGAGACGCCCGCGTCGTCCTGACCGGAACGCTTCGCGCGGCCCGTTCCGCGGGCCGCGCCGGACATGGGACCCCTCGCCGGGCGGCCGCGGCAGGTGCCGGCCGAACCCCAGCCCAGGCGAGACCGGCGAGTGCCTCCGAGGAGGCGTACCCGGCCGTCCGGCGAGGTGCTTTCCCATGCCTCCCCGCCCGGACCCCTGAAACCGGGCGGTTCTGGTGTGACCGCGGCGGCCCCCGCCGAACCCCCTACGTCGGCGATGGCCACCGTCGCGGTCACGTTCATGACACTACGTTCGCGGCACTCGTCCGCACGTCCCCCTGAAGGAGGGAACCCGCGTGGTACTCCAGACGGATCCCCGCGATCTGCATACGCCTGCGCGGTGAGGCCATGCCCCGCCTCAGCGGTCAGTATGGAGGGGTGACCACCGATGACAAGGCCCGGACCGGACCCGACCCCGCGGGGTTCGGCCCAGCCGTCGCGCACCACGCGTGGCGGCTGTCCGGCCGGATCGTGGCGGGGGTCGGGCAACTGCTGCTGTGGATCCTCACCGGCGTCGGCACCCTGCTGCGCCCGCTCGCGGTCCGGCTCGGCGCGCGGCTGAACGGCGGGACGGGACGCGGTCCCGGGGGACCGCCGGGGCAGACGGCGCCGCTGCCCCGCTGGATCAACACCTGGCGGGAGATGGTCGGCGCCTGGTACTTCGCGCCGCTGACCGGACTCGCCCTGACGATCGCGGCGCTGGCGGAGCTGGCGCCGCGCGTCGACTCCCCGGTCAGCCTGACGGGCGGGTTCGCCGTCGCGGCGACGCTCCCGCTCGTGTGGCGCCGGGAGAACCTGCGCGCCGTCGCGGCGGTCGTGCTCAGCGCGGTCGCGGCGAGCCTCCTCACCGGGCAGGTCCTGCTCGTCACGACCAGCTTCGCGGCCCTCTACACGCTGTACGCGCTGGGCCGGAGGCTGCCCCGCCAGTCCACCGGCGTCCTCGCGGTCGGCAGCGTCGCCGCGCTCGGGGTCGTCTACCTCGCGACCGGCACCCTCGACGACATCCCGTGGCCCGCGCCGATCGTCGCCGTCCTCGCCGCCATCGGGCTCGGGGACGCGCGTCGCGTCGTGGAGTCCGCCGGCCGGACGGAGGCCGAGGCCGCCGAGCGCACCAACGAGACCCTCACCCGGCTCACCGCCGTCCAGCGGGAGCAGGCCGTCATGCGGGAGCGCGCCCGCATCGCGCGGGAGCTGCACGACGTCGTCGCGCACTCCGTCTCCATGATCGCCGTGCAGGCGGAGACGGCCCCGTACACGATGGAGGACCTCTCGCCCGAGGCCCGCGCCGGCTACACCGAGATCGCCAAGACGGCCCGGGACGCGCTGGTGGAGATGCGGCGGCTGCTCAGCGTGCTGCGCGCCGACGCCAAGCCGGAACCGGAGGCGGCGAACTCCCCGCAGCCGCGCCTGGACCGGCTGCCCGACCTGATCGAGCAGCACCGCGGCGCCGGCGGCCACGTCGACCTCGCCGTGCACGGCGATCCGCGCGCCCTGTCCACGACGGTGGAGCTGTCGGCGTACCGGATCGTCCAGGAGGCGCTGACCAACGCGCGGCGGCACGCCCCCGGCTCCGGGGTCCGCGTCGACCTGACGTTCCTGCCCGACCGGCTCGCGGTCCGCGTCCAGGACAGCGGCGCCTCCGCGCCCACCCAGGTCCTGAACCCGCGGGATCCCGGCTCCCGCACGGGCGGGCCGAACCCCGCGGGCCCGGCCTCGGGGGACGCCGGGCGCACCCGCCTGGAGGAGTCCGGATCCGGTGGCGGACACGGCCTCGTGGGGATGCGGGAACGTGCGACCATGCTGGGCGGGCGGTTCTCCGCCGGCCCGGCCACCCAGGGCGGGTTCCTGGTGGAGGCCGAGCTTCCGGTGACGAGTGAGGGGAATTCCATCCGTGGACACGGTTCGCAGGCGCCGCCCGGCCGTCCCTGACCCTGCCGTCCCCCCGTCCCCAGGACGGCCGCTGTGATCAACGTGCTGATCGTCGACGACCAGACGATCGTGCGGGCCGGCTTCGCCGCCCTGCTCGCCGCCCAGGACGACATCACCGTGATCGGCGAGGCCGGCGACGGCCGCGAGGCCGTCGCGCTCGCCGAGCGCCGCCGCCCGGACGTCGTCGTGATGGACATCCGGATGCCCGGCATGGACGGCATCGAGGCCACCCGCCGCATCCTCGCGCTGCCCGGCTCGGACGACGTCCGGGTGCTGGTGCTCACCACGTTCGACGTCGACGAGTACGTCTACGAGGCGCTCGCCGTCGGCGCCAGCGGCTTCCTGCTGAAGGACGCGACCGCGGACGAGCTGGTGTCGGCGGTCCGGGTGGTGGCGCGCGGCGACTCCCTGCTGGCGCCGCAGGTCACGGGGCGGCTCATCCGCGAGTTCACCAAGCAGCGGCGCAACCGCCCGCAGGCGCCGTCGGAACTGTCGACCCTGACCGCCCGCGAGACCGAGGTGCTCGTCCTGATCGCCGGCGGCCTGTCCAACGGCGAGATCGCGCAGCGCCTCTTCGTCAGCGAGCACACGGTGAAGACGCACGTGGCCCGCGTCTTCACCAAACTGGGCCTCCGCGACCGCGCCCAAGCCGTCATGCTCGCCTACGAATCCGGCGTCGTGGTCCCCGGAGAAAGCGCGAGCTGACTCCCCACTCCCAGCAGCCTCAGCCACCCTCGCAACCCCGCGACAACCCGCGGGGCCGCGATCGCGTCCGAAGGCGGATTCGAGCGAAGCAAGAATCTGATCGCGCAGTGAGCCGCCAGGCGAGCCGGAGCGATGCCAGCGATCGCCGCGTTTCTCGACGATGGAGGGCCTTCAGGCCCGAAGGAGGTGAGAAATGCTGAGAAACTCAGCGACGTCGTAGTAGGCGCATGGCCTTTTCTTTTTCGAAGTCCAGGGCTCGGGTGGGTGGGGCGGAGAGGCGGCCTATGCGTTCGCCCAGTTCGCGTACGTGGGCCTGCACCTGGGGCTCTGCCAGGACCCGCAGGCCGAAGGCGAGTTCGGCGGGGCCGATGTCGTAGCGCTTCTCCAGCGCGAGGGCCAGCGCGACCGCGCGCAGTTCGGCGTCCCCGAAACGGCGGTGGCCGCCTCCGCGCCTCGTGAGGGCGGCCTCACGCGTGACGGGCAGCAGCCCGAGGGCCTCCCGGTAGCGGAGCATCCGGGGCGAGGTGCCGAGCCGCCGGGCGGCCTCCGTGATACGCATGGGGGTGATTCTGACAAATCAGTGTCAGAAAGTCCTCCCCGGCCGTGCCTTGGGGCGCTCGCCGCCCGTAGACTCGCCCCCGTTGACGCGGCCGTGCACTCGCCCGTCAAGACCCCGCGTACCCGACGGCGCGCACATGACCAAGGGAGCAACGAAAGCATGGACTACAAGGTCGCCGACCTGTCGCTGGCCGACTTCGGGCGCCGGGAGATCCGGCTCGCCGAGCACGAGATGCCGGGCCTGATGGCGGTGCGCGAGGAGTACGCCGCCGCCCAGCCGCTGCGCGGCGCCAGGATCATGGGCTCGCTGCACATGACGATCCAGACGGCCGTGCTGATCGAGACGCTGGTCGACCTCGGCGCCGACGTCCGCTGGGTGTCCTGCAACATCTTCTCCACCCAGGACCACGCCGCCGCCGCGATCGTCGTCGGCAAGGAGGGCACCGTCGAGGACCCGAAGGGCGTCCCGGTGTTCGCGTGGAAGGGCGAGACGCTCGAAGAGTACTGGTGGTGCACCGACCAGGCCCTGCGGTGGCCGGACGGCGGCGGCCCCAACATGATCCTGGACGACGGCGGCGACGCGACGCTCCTCGTCCACAAGGGCGCCGAGTACGAGAAGGCGGGCGCCGTGCCGGCCGCCACCGAGGACGACCCCGAGGAGTGGGGCATCATCCTCGACACCCTGCGCCGCACCATCGCCGAGAAGCCCGGCCGCTGGACCGAGGCCGCCGCCGCGATCAAGGGCGTCACCGAGGAGACCACCACCGGCGTCCACCGCCTCTACGAGATGGCGAAGGCCGGCACCCTGGCGTTCCCGGCGATCAACGTCAACGACTCGGTGACCAAGTCGAAGTTCGACAACAAGTACGGCTGCCGCCACTCCGTCATCGACGGCCTCAACCGCGCCACCGACGTCCTGATCGGCGGCAAGGTCGCCGTCGTCTGCGGCTACGGCGACGTGGGCAAGGGCTGCGCCGACGCGCTGCGCGGCCAGGGCGCCCGCGTCATCGTCACCGAGATCGACCCCATCTGCGCCCTCCAGGCCGCGATGGACGGCTTCCAGGTCACCACCCTGGACGACGTCGTCGACCGCGCCGACATCTTCGTCACCACCACCGGCAACTTCAACATCATCACGGCCGAGCACATGGGCCGGATGAAGCACCAGGCGATCGTGTCCAACATCGGGCACTTCGACAACGAGATCGACATGGCCGGCCTCGCCAGGACCCCGGGCATCGAGAAGATCGAGATCAAGCCGCAGGTGCACGAGTGGCGCTTCGCCGACGGCCACTCCATCATCGTCCTCGCCGAGGGCCGCCTGATGAACCTCGGCTGCGCCACCGGCCACCCGTCCTTCGTGATGTCCAACTCCTTCACGAACCAGGTCATCGCGCAGATCGAGCTGTTCACCAAGACCGACGAGTACCCGATCGGCGTCTACGTCCTGCCGAAGCACCTGGACGAGAAGGTCGCCCGCCTCCACCTCGACGCCCTCGGCGTCAAGCTCACCGAGCTCACCAAGGAGCAGGCCGGCTACATCGGCGTCCACGTCGAAGGCCCCTACAAGCCCGACCACTACCGTTACTGATTGCCTTTCTCTCCTCCTTCGGGCCTGGCGGCCCTCCATCGTCGAGAAACGCGGGCGATCGCTGGCATCGCTTCGTCTCGCCTGGCGGCTCGCTTCGCGATCAGGTTCTCGCAAGCTCGAACCTGCCTTCGGACGCGATCGCGGTTCCTCAGGTTGTCGCGGGGTTGCGGTGGGGGCTGAGGTCGCTGTGACACGGTGGATGCGGGCACCGGCCCGGGAAGAGTGACGTGCTTGAGGCTGCCGGACGGGGGAACCCGTCCGGCAGCTACTTCTAGAGGGTGTTGATGAGCGATATCGCGGATCGGGCGTTGGCGTATGAGGGCGTCAAGCGGATCGGGTGGGCGGATCGGAGCATGCCGGTGCTGCGGCAGATCCGGGAGCGGTTCGCCGCCGAGCGGCCGCTTGACGGGTTGAAGGTCGCGGCGTGCATGCACATCACGACCGAGACGGCCGGGCTCATCCGCACTCTCCAGGCGGGCGGTGCGAGCGTGGCTCTGGCGGCGTCCAACCCGCTGTCCACGCAGGACGACACCGCCGCGGCGCTCGTGGAGGAGTACGGGGCCGAGGTGTTCGCGCGCGCGGGCACCGACCGGGAGGGTTACTACGCGCACATCCATCAGGCCCTGGAGACCGGGCCCGACCTCGTCCTTGACGACGGGTGCGACCTGGTCAACACCCTGCACACCGACCGGACGGACCTGCTCGGCACCGTGAAGGCGGGGTGCGAGCAGACGACGACGGGCGTCATCCGGCTGCACCAGATGGCCCGCGAGGGGGCGCTGAAGTTCCCCGTGGTCGCGGTGAACGACACCGACACCAAGCACATGTTCGACAACCGGTACGGGACGGGCCAGTCGACGCTCGACGGGATCGTGCGCGCGACCAACACGCTGCTGGCGGGCAAGACCGTGGTCGTCGCCGGCTTCGGCTACTGCGGGCGCGGTCTGGCCGAGCGGGCGCGGGGCCTCGGAGCGCGCGTCGTCGTCACCGAGATCGACCCGGTGAAGGCGCTGGACGCGACCATGCAGGGCTTCGCCGTCCAGCCCATGGCCGAGGCGGCCGCGGAGGGCGACGTGTTCATCACGGTCACCGGGAACCGCGACGTCGTGAACGCCGGCCACCTCGCCGTGATGAAGGACGGGGCCATCCTCGCGAACTCCGGGCACTTCGACGTCGAGATCGACGTGCGGGCCCTCGGCGACCTGGCCGTGGAGGTGCACCACGGGGTCCGGCCGCAGGCGGACGAGTACGTGCTGGCCGACGGGCGGCGCCTGGTGCTGCTCGCGGAGGGCCGCCTCGTCAACCTGGCCGCCGCCGAGGGGCATCCGGCGGCCGTGATGGACATGTCCTTCGCCGACCAGGCCCTCACCTGCGCGTGGCTCGCCACGTCCCACGGGTCGCTGTCCCCGGCCGTCCACGACGTGCCGAAGGAGATCGACACGGAGGTCGCGCGGCTCAAGCTGGCCTCGATGTCGGTCTCCATCGACCTGCTGACCCCCGACCAGGAGGACTACCTGCACTCCTGGCGGATCGGGTCCTGACCCGTGCCCGCCGGGACGTACCTGCACCTCGACGAGGGGCTTGAGGAGCGCTTCCGGTGCGCGCCGGGGCCCGGCGGGTGGCGGTACACCTCCTCGCGCTCCGACGGCGTCCGCGTGGACCTCGTCGTGGACGCGCGCTGGCGCCAGATCCGCGTCGAGGTCGTCACGCCCGGCTGGCGGGTGCGCGGCGGCGTGACCGGCCGCGAGCTGGCCTGGGTGCGCGCGGGCGGGGAGTCGGGCGCCGAGCACGCCGAGCGCGCGTCGGGTTTCCTCCATGACTCGCCGGGGTTCCTGGTCGCCGTCGCGCGCTCGCTGGAACTGGGCGAGGGCGCGCAGACCGATGTCCGGCTCGTCCGGTTGAGCGGGCCCTCGCTGTCGGCGCTGACGGCCCTGTGGCGCTGGCGGCTGGCCGGGACGTCCGCCCACGCGACGGACGCCGGGCCGCTTCCCGTCGCGGAGTACGAGATCACCGACCTGTCCACGGGGGAGGTCGAGTCGGTGCACCTGGCCGGGGACGTCGTGCTCGCCGCGCCCGGCATCGAGCTCACCGCCCTGGAATCCCCGCCGAACCTGCCCTGACCTGGCATGCGGTATCTTCTCGTACTCGTTCGACAAGATCGGTTATGGGGGGTTGTGGCGTGTACGGGCAGGTTCCGGAGGGGCAGGGTCGGGCGCAGGGACCGGGACAGGGACGGCCGCCGATGCCCGGCCCGCCGATGAGCGGCCCTTTTCCGCCCTCCGGTCCGCCGGGCCCGCCGCCCGCGAAGCGGCCCTCACCGGTCGTGTGGGCGGCCGTGGCGGTCGCGGGCGTGGTCGTGCTGGCGGGCGTGGCCTTCCTGGCGCTCCACGGCACGGGCGCGCCGACCGGCCCGGTGAAGGCCGAGCAGTGCGTCGACACCGGGTTCGGGATGGACGACGGCAAGAGGATCCCGCCGAGCCTCCGGGTGAGCTGCGACGACGCCAAGGCGAAGGCCAAGGTGGTGAAGGTCGTCGGCAAGAAGGAGGCGTCGGCCTTCCAGTTCGGCTCGCGCGCCGAGCCCGACTGCCCGAGCGGCACGGACGGCTTCACGAACGTCCGCGAGAAGAAGGACGGCAAGACCTACTACGAGGCGTGCGTGCGCAACCTCAAGGGCTCCCACCCGGGCGACCCGGGCGCGGGCGGGGCGTTCCTCTCGGCGGGCGACTGCGTGAGCAGCGGCTCCATCGGCTTCGGCAAGGAGCAGCCGTGCTCCAAGCCGGACTGGTACGGCAAGGTGATCGCGCGCGTCGCCGCGGAGAACGCGTGCCCGGCCAAGACGCTGGAGACCATGAAGTTGCGGTCCTTCGGCGGCGGGAACGCGGGCAACCCGGTGCTGTGCCTGGGCGCGGGCGGCGGCGTGCTGTCCCCGGGCGACTGCATCGAGGACCCCTCGTTCAACGTCGGTGACCTGGACAAGGCCCAGTGCGGGTCCAGCGACGCCATCGCGAAGGTCGTCGGCAGGGTGGCCACGGCGAAGGAGTGCCCGGCCGAGGCCACCGACTACATGACGAGCGAAGGCTCCTTCCGGCCGGTGCTCTGCCTGAAGAAGCTGCGTCCGACGCTGACCGAGAAGCTGCGCTCGCTGCCGGGCTAGGGCTTCACGGTGACGGTGTGGGTCGGCGTGCCCGCGTCGGCCCACACTGACAGGACGTGGCGTGTCGCGTCCCAGGACGTCCGCCACGTCCCGTCCGGGTCGGTCGAGGCGACCTTCGGGGCGGACGGGAACCAGATCTCCGTGGGACCCGCCACGCCGGGCTTTTCGCGCCAGGTCACGGTGAGCGTCCCTGATGCGTGGGCGACGTTCGTGAGCGTGCCGGCGACCGCGCGGGGGTAGGGCCGGGCGAGCAGTTCCGCGAAGAGGGTCGGCGCGCCTTCGCCGTCGGTGATTCCGGACGAGCCCGGGTCGTTCGACCAGTACGCCCAGCCGATGCCGAGTTCGTCCGCCATGGCGAGCCAGTCGCCGGTGAAGTCGGCGGCGCCTGGGGCGTCCTGGCCCATGCCGCCGACCTCGCCCAGCCACATCGGCGCGTTCATGCGCCGTGCGGCGGCGGGCATGTTCCGCTTCCAGAGCGTGAACTGCGCCTGGACGAGCATCTTCGCCACGCCGTCGTAGGAGCCGCCCAGGTCGACTCCGCCGGGATAGAAGTGCGGCGCCAGGACGATCCGCGGCCCGCCGGGGCGCGGATCGCGAACCGTGCCCAGGGACGTCTCCGCTCCTTCGTTCGGGCCGAGCGCCTGCGGCTCGACGAACACCCAGTTGTCGCCGTCCACCTTGCGGATCGCGTTGACGATGCCCTGGTAGAAGGGCGTCAGGATCGGGCCTTCGAAGAAGCCGACCTGGCGCGTCCCGCCGAAAGGCTCGTTCATCAGGTCGTAGCCCAGGACGGCTGGGACGCGGGAGAAGCGCTGCGCGACGTGCTGCCACATCGCGGTGTAGCGCTGCACCAGTTCCGGGTGCTTGCCGGTGTTGTTCCAGAAGTTGTCGTAGGCGCGCAGGATGCCGGGCTGGAGGTACGTCAGCACCCAGGGGTCCTGCGGCGTGCAGGGCAGCCCGTCGGTGAAGGTGGCCCAGGCCGGGGCGCCGTTGCCGGAGCCTTCGCACGCGGACGGGCCGTAGATGTCCTGGTGCATGTCGAGGATGACGTGCATGCCCTGCTCGCCGTACCAGGCGACACGTTCGGCGACGTCGTCCAGGTAGGCGTCGTCGTAGCGGCCGGGCTCCGGCTCGACGTTCTTCCACTGGACCAGGTACCGGACGGAGTTCGTGCCCAGCTCGCGAGCCTCCCGGACGACGTCCTCCCGGTCCACCCACGGCAACCCGCCCGGCCCCTTGGCGCTGCCCGCGGTGTTGAGGCCGTGCAGAAGGAGCGTCCTGCCCCGGTCGTCGGTGATGGCGGGAAGCGGCGCCGGTTCCGCATGTGCGGGCGTCGCGGCCAGGACCGGCGGGGTCAGGGCGAGCGCCGCGAGCGCGACCCGGCCGAGGGCAGTACGGACGCGCATGCCGCCTCCTGAACCTGAAATTTCTTCGGATTCTAGGAGGCGTGCGCGCCCGGAGGAAGCGACAGAAGTGCACAACGAAGCCGCGGCGCTCCGGCCGCTATTGACAATCTTGTCAGTAGCCCGGATGCGGGCCCTGCGGCGGCGGGCCGCCCCCGGGCCCCGCCGGATACGGCGCGGGCGGGCGGGGCGCGTTCAGGACGTTCTGGTACGGCCCAGAGCCGTAGTTGTTCGGGGGGAGGAACCGCGGCTGGCCGGGCTGGGGAGCGCTGAAAGGCGGCGGAACCGGAGGCCCCTGCCGCGGCGGGCCGTACGGCGCGGGCCCCGCCATCGCCATCACCGGGACGGGCGCGGCGCCCCACACCGGGAGTCCGAGACGGCGCATCCGGCGCGCCCGGCGCTCGGCGAGCCGCAACTCCTCGCGGTGGCGGCGCTCCGCGAGGACGGCCGACAGCAGGATCTCGGGCCGCACCCCCGGCGGCGGTGGCGGGCTCACCACCGCGACGACCTGCGAGGCGATCCGCTGCCCCAGCGAGTCGCGGACCTCCGGCAGCAGCTCCCAGAACCGCGACAGGTACTGCCGGGCCGTCATCGCCAGCTCGTCCGACATCATCGACAGCTCCAGGTTCCGCGCCCACCAGGCGAGCTGCGGCGGCATCACCGCGACCGGCCCCAGCAGCGCCGACGCGGGGACCCGCTCCTGGATGACGATCGTCCCGGCGAACAGGTCGCCGAGCCGCTTGCCGCGCCGGTTGCAGAACGACGTGATCAGCGCGGGCGAGCCGTAGAACACCCAGAACTCGACGAACCCGGCGAGCGCCCGCACCAGCGCCTGCCGGAACCGGACCGGCCCGCCGTCGTCGCCGACGACGCGGAGCCCGACGGCCATCTTGCCCAGCGTCCGCCCCCGCGACAGCGTCTCGAACGCGCACGGGTACCCCACGATCACCGCGACGACGGCGAGCAGCGTCAGCCCGACCGTCCAGGCGTCGTCGGCCACCAGCGAGGTCATCGCCGTGACGTAGACGACGATGTTCAGCAGCACCATCTGGAAGAGCAGGTCCAGGAGGATGGCGCAGGCACGGCTGGCCGACCGCGCGACGCGGATGTCGAGCGCGACGGCCTCGCCGGTGACGAGATCGGCCATGTCCTGTCCTCCGATGCGGGCGGATTGACCATTGTGCCGGTTCCGCGGGCCGAGGCGTTAGTCTCGCCGGGTGGACGTCGACGCCTACGTGGCAGCGCACAACGCCGAATGGCTGCGCCTCGAACGGCTCATCAACCGCGGCCGCAGGCTGACCGGCGCCGAAGCCGACGAACTGGTCGATCTCTACCAGCGCGCGGCGACGCACCTGTCGGTCGTCCGCTCCAGCTCGCCCGACCCCCAGCTCGTGGGGCGGCTGTCGTCGCTCGTGGCGCGCGGCAGGGCGGCCGTGGGCGGCGCGCAGGCCCCGCTCTGGCGCGACGTCACCCGCTTCGCGACCGTGTCGTTCCCGGCCGCCGCGTACCGGATGCGATGGTGGTGGCTCGGCAGCGCCGTCCTCGGCAACCTGCTGTCGCTCGCCCTGGCGATCTGGGTCGTGCACAGCCCCGACGTCCAGGCGACCATCGGGACGCCCGACGAGATCCGCGAACTCGTCGAGCACGACTTCGCGAACTACTACACCGAGCACTCGGCGTCCTCGTTCGCCTTCCAGGTGTGGGTCAACAACGCCTGGGTGTCGGCGACCGCGCTCATCTTCGGCATCCTGCTCGGCGTCCCGACCCTGTACGTCCTGCTGCTGAACCAGGTCAACCTCGGGATCAGCGGCGGCCTGATGTTCGCCTACGGCAAGGGCGGCGTTTTCTTCGGCCTGATCCTCCCGCACGGCCTGCTGGAGCTCACCGCCGTCTACCTCGCCTGCGCCGGCGGCCTCAAGCTCGGCTGGACGATCATCGATCCGGGCCCCCGCCGCCGCGCCCAGGCCCTGGCCGAGGAGGGCCGCGCCGCCGTCAGCATCGCCCTCGGCCTCATCGCGGTGCTGCTCGTGTCCGGCCTCATCGAGGGATTCGTGACCGGCTGGGTGCACATCACGTGGCTGCGCATCACCATCGGCGTCGTCGCCGAGGCCGCCTTCCTCGCCTACGTGATCGTCCTGGGCCGCCGCGCCGTCCGCCAAGGCGAAACCGGCGACACCGACCTCCACCCCGACCTGGCTCCTGTGTCTGCTTAGCTTTTATCTCCTCCTTCGGGCCTTGGCGGCCCTCCACCGTCGGGTACTGCGGGCGACCGCTGGCATCGCTTCGCTCGCCCCTGCCTTCGGACGCGGTCGCGGCCCCTGGTTGTGGGGTGGTTCGGTGGGGGCTGGGGCTTACAGCCTTCCTGCTGCTTTTAGGGCTAGGTAGGCGTCGGCTAGGGCGGGGGCTATTTCTGCTGGTGGGGCGTCTACCACTTCTACGCCGTGGCCTCTCAGCTCGGCCGTCAGGCGGCGGCGTTCGGCTCTCGCTCGTTCGGCGGCGGCGGCGTCGTAGACGGACGCGAGGTCGCCGCGGGCCTCCGCCATCTCCGCGACGCGCGGGTCCGACACCGCGGCGATCATGACGAGGTGCCGGGCGGTGAGGCGCGGCAGCAGCGGCAGCAGCCCCTCCTCGATCGCGGCGGTGTTCAGCTCGGTGAGCAGCACGACGAGGCACCTCTGCCGCACGCGCGCCATCAGCGTCGACACCATCCCGGCGGCGTCGCATTCGAGCAGTTCCGGGTCGAGCGGCGCGAGGGCGTGCACCATCGCGGGCAGCAGGTCGGTGCGGGACGTGCCCTCGACGCGGGCGCGGACGCGGCGGTCGTAGGCGAGCAGGTCGACGCGGTCGCCGGCGCGGGACGCCAGGGCGCCGAGCAGCAGCGCCGCGTCCATCGAGCAGTCGAGCCGGGGGATGTCGCCGACGCGGCCCGCGGACGTGCGGCCGGTGTCGAGCACGAGGTAGATGCGGCGGTCGCGTTCGGGGCGCCAGGTCCGCACGACCACGTCGCCGCGCCGCGCCGTGGCGCGCCAGTCGATGGACCGGACGTCGTCGCCGTCCACGTACTCGCGCAGGGAGTCGAACTCGGTGCCCTGCCCGCGGATCAGCGCGACGTGCGCGCCCGTCAGCTCCCGCAGCCGGGCGAGCTTGGCGGGCAGGTGGCGGCGGGACGGGAACGCGGGCAGCGCCCGGACGGTCCACGGGGCGGGGCGCGAGAGCTGCCGCGCGGCCAGCCCGAGCGGCCCCACGGAGCGGACGACGACGGTGACGGCCCTGCGGTCGCCGCGGCGGGTCGGCGTCAGCGCCATCTCGACGCGGCGCCGCTCCCCGGCGGGCACGTCCACCTTCACCATGCGGGGCGCGGCGCCCGCGCTGGGCGGCCACACGTCCCGCAGGCGGGCCTTGAGGCGCCGCCGTCCGAGGTTCTCCACGATCAGCGACACCTGGGCCGTCTCGCCGAGGCGCACGCTGGCGTCGCCCGCGCGGTGGAAGCGCAGGGCCCGCACGTTCCCGGCCAGGGCGAGGTCGGCGGCGACGCCGAGTAGCAGGACGGCCCACACCGCGAAGAGCGCCCACCAGCTCGGCGCGAACAGCGGGACGACCGCGCCGAGGAGGGCCAGCAGCCCGAGACGCCCGGTCAGCGCCATCAGCGCGGGGCGGGGACGTGGGCGAGGATGCCCTCCAGCACGCCGTCGGCCCTCGCGCCCTCCAGCTCCGCCTCGGGACGCAACTGGACGCGGTGCCGCAGCGTGGGCCTGGCCAGCGCTTTCACGTCGTCCGGCGTGACGTAGTCGCGGCCCGACAGCCACGCCCAGGCGCGGGACGTGGCCAGCAGCGCCGTCGCGCCGCGCGGCGAAACGCCGAGCTGGAGCGACGGGGACTGCCGGGTGGCCCTGCACAGGTCCACGACGTAGGCGGCGATCTTGGGGTCGAGGTGCACGGTCCTGACGGCGGCCTGCCCCGCGGCCAGCTCGGCCGCTCCGGCGACCGGCTTCACCTCGGACAGGTCGCGGGGGTCGAACCCGGCGGCGTGCCGCTGGAGCATGGAGATCTCCTCGTCCCGCGTGGGGACGGGCACCGTCAGCTTGACCAGGAACCGGTCGAGCTGGGCCTCGGGCAGGGGATAGGTCCCCTCGTACTCGATCGGGTTCTGCGTCGCGCACACCACGAACGGGTCGGGCAGGGGCCGCGCGGTGCCCTCCACCGAGACCTGGCGCTCCTCCATGGCCTCCAGGAGGGAGGCCTGCGTCTTGGGAGGCGTCCGGTTGATCTCGTCCGCGAGCAGGAGGTTGGTGAAGACGGGGCCCTCGCGGAACTCGAACTCCGCCGTCCGGTTGTCGTACACGAGCGAGCCGGTCACGTCGCCGGGCATCAGGTCGGGGGTGAACTGGACGCGCTTGAAGTCCAGGTCGAGGGCCCGCGACAGCGTCTTGATCAGCAGCGTCTTGGCCGTGCCGGGGACGCCCTCCAGCAGCACGTGGCCGCGGCAGAGCAGCGCGATCACCAGCCCCGTGACGACGGAGTCCTGGCCGACGACCGTCTTGGCGACCTCGGCGCGCAGGGCCGCCAGCGCCGCGCGGGCCGTCTCGGCCTGGCGCCGGGCGTCCTCGGAGATCGTGCCCGGCCCCGCGCCGCCGGGCACGTCGTCCTTCCCGAGCTCTACAGGGGGGTTCACGACTCGCGTACCTGCCTTTCCAGGTCGTCGAGGACGTCGGTGAGGGCGATCAGCCCGGCGTCGTCCAAGGGTTCGGGACCGTACAGGGCCGCTCCGACGTACGTCTCGTCGTACGCCGTGCGGCGGGCGACCGCCGTGACGATCTCCTGTGCGGCGGAGAGATCCTGCGCGCTGCTGCGGGGGAGCCCGAGGAGCGGCACGAGCCGTTCGCGGGCGCCGGAGCGCAGGGAGTCGGAGGCCCGGTCGCGGGCGCGGCCGGCGCGGTACAGGCGGGCGAGCCCCTCGACCGTCTCGGCGGACCGGACGACGACCGGCAGGGCCTCCGCCACGACCGGGCCGAGGCGGCGGGCCCGCCACAGGGCCACCAGCAGCACCGCGACGAGCAGCTGGAGGATGAGCAGCTTCACGCCGAACGGCAGCAGGTCGCCGATCGACCGCTGGCCCGCGCCGGAACCCGCCTTCGGCAGGTCCGGGGCGAGCCAGACCGCGGACGTGCCCGCGCCGGCCAGGTTCATGCCGAGGGCCGCGTTGCCCTCCTCGACGAGCCGCCGGTTCGTCAGCGGCGCCGTCGAGCCGAGCACCGTCACGGTGTGCGTGCCGGTGCTGACCTGGACGAGCCTCGCGTCGCCGTAGTCGGACCGGTAGCAGGACGTGCCCGCGCCCACGACCTCGTAGGTGTCCGACTCGTGGAAGTCGACCGACCCCGCGAGGGACGCCACGGGAAGGGCGCAGCCCGGTTCGGCGATCTCCCCGGACGACGGGCCCCGCCTGCGGACCTGCGGGGCGAACGCCTCCAGCGCGAACGACGTCGGCCGGACGAGCAGCACGTCCGCAGGGGCGCGGCTCAGCCGTGCCAGGTCCTCCTCGGTGAGCCGCTCCGTCCGGGTCACCACCAGGACCGTGCCCGGCCCGGCCGCGCCGAGGGCGTCGCCGGTGTTCCGGGCCACCGTCACCGGCGTGCCGTGCCGCCGGAGGATCTCCGCGAGCGCCCGGCTGCCGTCCTGCTTCGGCGACTCCGGGTCGAGCGCCTCGGCCGACGCGGAGGGGCGCAGCGCGGCCAGCACCACCGCGACCACGATCATCGCGAGGACCGCCGCGAGGACGCCGCGCGCCGACCGCCAGCGGCGCCCCGCGACCTGCCGCGCGGACGGCTCCGCCGCGGGCCGCGCGTCGCGCGGCGGGGAGGCCGTCACCACCGCGGCCCCCCTTCGTCGCCGGTTCCGGCCAGAGTCAGGTCGTCGGACTCCAGCGGCTTCGGCCGCGCCGCCCTCAGCCGCTCGTCCAGTTCCTTCATCCGCGCGTATCCCTCGGAGGTGCCCGGGCGGTCCCCGTACCAGACGTCGTCGAAGATCCGCACGCCCGCGGCCAGCTCCCCGGCCAGCTCGGGCACCGCCTCGCCCGCCTCGGCCGCCAGTTCGTCGGCGGTCCGGCCCGGCCGCGCCGACAGCACCGCGCGCTCCTCGAGATCGCGGGCGATGGCGCGCAGCCGCTCCCGGATCGCCTCGGCCCACTGCCCGGCCTCGGCGTGCCGCTCCGCGGCCTGCCGGTGGTCGAGCGCCGTGGACGGCGCGTCCTCCAGCAGCGGGTCCTTGCGGGAGCGCGGGTTCCGGCGCCCCCACATCAGCCACACCACCAGCGCGACCGCGACCAGCACGATGGCGACGACGATGGCGATGGACGTCCACCCGCCGCCGCTGCCCTGCGAGTCCGGGGCGGGCGCCTTCTCGAACAGGTGGCGCAGCCATTCGGCGAAGTCGTCCCAGGTCCGCTCCAGCCAGGACGGCTTGTCGCGCTGGTAGACCTGCTTCTCCAGCTCGCGCCGGGCCATCTCGCGGGCCTCGTCGCGGCCGATCGGATCGAGGATCACGTGCCCGCTCCCGTCCACGGACGCCCCCGCGCCGGGCCGGCCTGCGCCGGGCCGGCCTGCGCCGGGCCGGCCTGCGCCGGGCCGGTCCTCCACAGGCCGACGAACCCCTCGTCCGACTCGGCGGCGCCCTGCTCTCCCGCGGCTCCGCGCTCCCCGGCGGCGACGGCCGCGGCCGAACGGCCCCGGGTCCGCAGGTCCAGGTCGAAGCCCTCGCGGCGCATCCGCCGGTCCATGTAGAGCAGTGCGATCACACCCGCGTCGAACGGCATCACCACGGACCAGCTCACGATCCGCCCCGCGGTGTCCACCGCGAGCGCGCCCATCGTCGGCCCGCTGCCGGAGGAGTCGCCAAAGAAGATCAACTGTGCGAACAGGAACGGGATCCGCAACGCGAAGAACCCCATGAACACGGTCACGAGCAGGGCCAGCAGGAGCGTCCCGCACGTCCGGAACCAGCGTCCCCTGGAAAGGGTCGTCGCGCGGCGCAGCGCGCCGCCGACGGTCTGCCGCTCCAGGACGACCGCCGGGACCGCCTGGACGAACAGGATGTACAGCCACACCATCAGCCCGATGCCGAGGGGGAAACCGAAGATCCCCGCGAGCACGGCGAACGCCGGGCGCGCCCCGGCGGCGATCAGGACGAGGAACGGGGCGACCGGCAGGGCCAGCGCGCCCAGCGAGACGCCCATCACCGCCGCCGCGGTGGCGACCAGCCGTCCGAGGCGCGGCCGGGCGTCCCGCCACGCCTGCCCCGGCCCGATCGGCATGCCCACGAGCTCGCGCCCGAGGATCGGCGCCACCAGCCCCGCCAGCAGCAGGATCCCGAACGCCGACAGCACGAGCCCCAGCAGCGTCAGGGTCAGCTGGGCGCCCAGCGACTCCATCAGCAGGTCGGGGGTGACCTCGTCGCGGGCCTCGTCGCCGATGAAGAAGTACGCGGCGACCGAGCTCGTCACCTGGATCACCGTGCTGACCGCCACCGACAGGCCCAGCGTGGCGCGCGGCCGGCGCCGGATCCCGGCGATCGCGCCGTCCAGCATCTCCGAGATGGACATGGGACGGAACGGGACGCCCCGCGCCACATCCGCGGCGTCGGCGTCGCCGTCCCAGCCGTCCGGTCCCGGCATCCCGTCTCCCTGCGCTCTCCGGCGGGTCGGCGACACGTCCGATCTGGCCCGATCCGGGCCTGTATGCGGCCGCCGGTCAGGTCATCCTGTCATGGGCGCGGCGTAGATCTTGCGCCGGTTTCGGGAGTGGCGCCTACGATGGCGAGTCGCCCGGACGATGCGGAGGAGCGCCGTACGACGCAAACGCGGGTAACCTTGCACGCCAAGGCATAACTCTCCCTGGCGAGGTGGCGCCGGAGCATCGCGCCCCACTCCACCGAACCCCGACTTGTGACGATGAGGGCCATGAGAGGACGTGTACTGGTCGTCGACGACGATCTCGCGCTCGCCGAGATGCTCGGCATCGTGCTGAGGGGCGAGGGCTTCGAGCCGTCGTTCGTCCACGACGGCGACAAGGCGCTGGAGGCGTTCCGGGAGACCCGGCCCGACCTCGTGCTGCTCGACCTGATGCTGCCCGGGGCCGACGGCATCGACGTGTGCCGGCAGATCCGCGCCGAGTCGGGCGTGCCGATCGTCATGCTGACCGCCAAGAGCGACACGGTGGACGTCGTCCTCGGCCTGGAGTCGGGCGCCGACGACTACATCGTCAAGCCGTTCAAGCCCAAGGAGCTGGTCGCGCGCGTGCGCGCCCGCCTGCGCCGCACCGACGAGCCGGCGCCCGAGACCCTGCAGATCGGCGACATCACCATCGACGTCGCCGGCCACTCGGTCAAGCGCGGCGACCGGCACATCCCGCTCACGCCGCTGGAGTTCGACCTGCTGGTCGCCCTCGCCCGCAAGCCGCGCCAGGTCTTCACCCGCGAGGTGCTGCTGGAGCAGGTCTGGGGCTACCGGCACGCCGCCGACACCCGGCTGGTGAACGTGCACGTCCAGCGGCTCCGCGCCAAGATCGAGAAGGATCCGGAACGGCCCGAGATCGTCGTCACCGTGCGCGGGGTCGGCTACAAGGCCGGCCCGGCCTGACGCCGTCCCGCCGTCCCGCCGTCCCCGTGACACGCCGATGACCGACCAGCGACCCGCCGGACCGCCGCGCCGCCTCGCGGACCTCCCATGAACGTCGACATGAGGAGGGCGAAGCGGTTCGTCCGGCGCGGGCTGGGCGCGGTCCGCCGCGTGCTGCAGGGCGCGGCGCGCGCCGGCTTCCTGCGCTGGCGCCGGTCGATCCAGGTCCGCGTCGTCACGTCCACCCTGTTCATCTCGGCGATCGTGGTGGCGATCCTGGGCGCGTTCCTCATGCAGCAGGTGTCGTCCGCGCTGATGGACGGCAAGGTCAAGGCGGCCCGCCTCCAGCTGGACGACGGCCTGGCGCAGGTCCAGCGCGACCTGGGCAACTCCACCGGGGACGGCAGCAGGCTGAACTCGACGATCGACCGGCTCAAGGCCCGCAGCGGGCCTTCCGGCCTCTACGAGGTCTACATCCGCGACACCACCGAGCAGTACTTCGACGGGTACACGACCAACGAACTGCGCCAGGAGAGCGTCCCCAAGCGGCTCCGCGAGGAACTGAAGAACGCGCCCGCCGGATCCCGCGCCTACACCTACGGCAAGCTCTCCTACATCGGCGACCGCCCGGACGAGCGCGGCCTCATCGTCGGCGGCAAGACCGGCCAGTTCGAGCTGTACTACCTGTTCCCGCTGACGCAGGAGCAGCAGACCCTCACCAACGTCAGCCGCTCCCTGGCCGGAGTGGGCATCGTCCTGGTGCTCCTGCTGGCCGCGATCGCCTCCCTGGTCACGCGGCAGGTCGTCATCCCGGTGCGGCTCGCCGCCCAGGGCGCGCAGAGGCTCGCCGCCGGACGCCTCGAAGAGCGCATGCGGGTCCGGGGCGAGGACGACCTGGCCCGGCTCGCCCGCTCCTTCAACGACATGGCCGCCAACCTCCAGGAGAAGATCGGCGAACTGGAGGACCTGTCGCAGGTGCAGCGACAGTTCGTCTCGGACGTCTCCCACGAGCTGCGCACGCCCCTGACCACCATCAGGATCGCCGCCGACATGCTCTACGAGAACCGCGACGGCTTCGCCGACCCGTCCGTCGGGCGGTCCGCCGAGCTGCTCCAGAGCCAGCTGGAGCGGTTCGAGTCCCTGCTGGCCGACCTGCTGGAGATCAGCCGGCACGACGCCGGCGCCGCGACGCTCGACGCCGAGTCCCTCGACATGCGCGACCTCGTGCTCCGCGTCGTCGGCGACATCCAGGGCCTCTCCGAGCGCAAGGGCAGCAAGGTCATCCTGCAGCTCCCCGGCGAGCCCTGCATGGCCGACGTCGACCGCCGCCGCGTCGAGCGCATCCTGCGCAACCTCCTCGTCAACGCCGTCGAGCACGGCGAGGGCGAGGACATCGTCGTCTCCGTGGGCGCCGACCGCGACGCCGTCGCCGTCGCCGTCCGCGACCACGGCGTGGGGCTGAAACCGGGGGAGGGGCAGATGGTCTTCGACCGCTTCTGGCGCGCCGACCCGGCCCGCGCCCGCACCACCGGCGGCACCGGGCTCGGCCTGTCGATCTCCCGGGAGGACGCGCAGCTGCACGGCGGCTGGCTCCAGGCGTGGGGGGAGCCGGGCGCCGGCTCCCAGTTCCGCCTCTCGCTGCCGCGCGTGGCCGGGGCCGAGCTGCGGGGCTCGCCGCTGCCGCTCGTCCCGCCGGGGGCCGGCGACGCCCGCCCGCTGTTCGCGGAGCTGGAGGCCGGCGAATGAGCCCCTGCGCGGGAACCCGGCGGATCACGTGCCTGCTCGCCGCCGCCGTCCTGGTCCTCGGCGGCGCCGGCTGCGCGAACGTCCCGAGCGGCGGGCAGGTCGTCTCCGGCAAGCCCGCCGAGCGCGCCGAGCGCGTCGACGACCCCTACGTCCGGCTGATCCCGGTGAAGCCGCGCCCCGAGTGGGGCCCCGCCCAGATCGTCTCGGGCTTCCTCTCCGCGTCCGCGAGCTTCGACGACGGCCACAAGGTCGCCAAGCAGTACCTGTCCGGCCAGACGTCCTGGAACCCCGGCCTGCGGCCCTTCGTGACCGTGCTGGCGAGCCGCATCACCGACCCGCACGTGATCAAGTCGTCCGCGAACCAGGCGACCGTCCGCGTCACCGGCGAGGAGCTCGGCACGATCACCGCCGACGGCCAGTACACCGCCTCCCCGAAGGCGCTCGACGCCACGTTCCAGCTCACCAGGTCCCCGCAGGGCGTCTGGCGCATCAACGGCCTGCCCGGCGACGACAAGGCCGGCCTGCTGCTCACCAAGGACGACGTCGAGCGCGCCATGCGCACCGTCAACCTGTTCTTCTTCGCGCCCGACCGGCGCACCCTCGTCCCGAACGGGATCTTCCTGCCCGTCGTGAACCGGCAGACGCTGCCCACCCAGCTCGTCCAGGCCCTGCTGACCGGCCCGACCTCCTGGCTGAACGGCGCGGTCGACACCGCCTTCCCCGAGGGCACCCGGCTCCGCCGCAACGTCCGGATCGACAAGGACGTCGCGACCGTCGACCTCACGGGCCAGGCCCGCGGCGGCGACGTCGAGCGCATGTCGGCCCAGCTCTCCTGGACGATGCGGCAGCTCTCGGAGATCAAGTCGTGGCGGCTGTCGATCGAGGGGGAGACCGTCGCGCCCGACGGCACGGACGCCACGCAGCCCGTGAACGGCTGGGAGGGCAACTCGCCCGACGGCCAAGTGCCCACCCAGGGCGTCCAGCAGAACGCCTACGTCGTCGGCCCCTCCGGCTTCCTCGGCACCCTGGAGAGCGACCGCGCCCAGCCCGTCGTCACCGGCGCCGCCGGCCGCCTCACCCGTCCCGCCGTCGCCCCCGACCACCAGGAGTTCGCCGGCCTGAGCGCCGACGAGAGCCAGATCCTGGTCGCCGCCCCCGTCACCGGCCAGCCCGCGCCCCGCGTCCTGCTGACCGCGCGCCCCGGAGCCCGCTTCACCGCGCCGACCTGGAGCCACGACGGCACCCTGTGGGTCGTGGAGACCAAGAAGGACGAGTCATCCCTGTGGGTGCGCAAGCGCGGCAAACCGCCCGTCCGCGCCGCCCACTGGGGCCTCGGCGGCCGCGAGGTCCTGGCCTTCCGCGTGGCCCGCGACGGCGTCCGCGCGGCCGTGATCGCCCGCGTCGACGGCCGCCCCCAGGTCCAGGTGGGCCGCATCGTCCAGTCTCCCGGCGGCGCCCTGGACGTGGGCTCGTTCCTGCCCGTCAGCTCCGAACTCCAGGACGCCGTCGACCTCGCCTGGCGCGACTACGGCACCCTCGCCGTCCTCGGCCGCGCCAAGCGCGACTCCCAGACCCTCCCGTTCCTGATGCCGATCAGCGGCAGCGCCATCACGTCCCTGGGCGTCGGCTCCCTGGGCGAGCCCCGCACGATCGCCGCCGCCCCCGGCGCCCCGATCCTCATCGGCACCCGCTCGTCCGGCAAGGACCAGGTCTGCCGCCAACGCTCCCCGAGCAACTCCTACAGCCCCTGGATCTGCCCCACCCCCGCAAAAGACCCCTCCTACCCGGGCTGACCCAGCCACACCGAAGACCCCGAGCAACGCCGACCCGGCGGCACGAGCCCTGCGACCGGCTGCTCACCTCAGGCCGTCCAAGCGTCCGCCCCGTGGCCTCTGACGGGGGGCTCGCCGCAAGCCCGAGCGGTTGTCAGCGCCCACCCGGGTTGATCGAGGTCCGGGGCGTACACCGATCCACCGGAGCGGCGCCTGTCACCGATCGCCCGCTCGCATCAGGCCAGACGCGCCAGGCGAGCGGCACCGGCCCGTCGACCGCCTCTCCGCAGCAAGCCCCAGGCCTGTCCACCGCTGCCCGAACTGCTCCACGCCGAAGACACACCGCGACCCGCCGCAGCGCTCCCCGCCAGCCGATCATCTGCTCGCCGCAGGCGCCTAGGGGGTCCGCCTTCGCTCGGTCTGCTCCGGTCCAAAGGCACCGCGACACGCTCACGCGGGGGCGCCGGCCCTTCGAGCGCCTTCTCGCGGTGGGGGCGCCGGGGGTCGTGCGCCTCTGCCGGGGTGATCGCAGGGTGCGACACGCCGAAGCGGGGCGGTCGTCGTCGATCGTTTGCGGGGCTCCTGATCACTGAGAGTTATCCACAGTTCGGGGAGTGCGGGGCGGTGGGCGGGCGGGCCCGGCATCGTCGGGGGCATGAGCGTTCTCGCCGATCTGATCGACCTGCTCCTTCCGCAGCGCTGTGCCGGGTGCGGGCATCATCCAGGGCTGCTGTGCGACGCGTGCGCGCGTCCCCTGCGGGCGGAGGCGCGGCCCGCGGGGCAGGCGCCCGCCGGGCTGCCCCCTCCGTGGACCGTGGCGGCCTACGAGGGGCCGCTCCGCACGATCCTGGCCTCCTACAAGGAGCGCGGACGCGCGGCTCTTGCCGTCCCGTTGGGGGAGGCCCTGGCGACGTCGGTCCATGCCGCGCTCCCCTCCGGTCCCGGCCCGCCGCTGGTGGTGTGGGTGCCGTCGGGGCGCCGGGCCGTGCGGCGACGCGGCCACGACCCCATGCGCGGGACGGTGGACGTCGCGGTCCGGCGGCTCCGCGCGGGCGGTGTGCCCGTGACCGCGCTCGGCGCCCTGCGGCAGCGGGGGCGCGTCGCCGACCAGGCCGGGCTCTCGGCCAGGGAGCGGGCCGCCAACCTCGCGGGGGCGATCGAGGCGCGCGCCGAGGTCGCCGGGCACCGCGTCGTCCTGGTGGACGACGTGGTCACGACGGGCGCCTCCCTCGCCGAGGCCGCACGAGCCCTGCGGGCCGCGGGCGCGGACGTGGCGGCGGCCGCCACCATCGCGGCGACGCCCCGGCACCGGCTCTGGTGACGGCGTGTAGCGGAAGTTGTCGGGCCTGTGTGGTGTAGGGGGACAGTGTGAAGTTAATCGAGTCACATTAGGACATGAGGCAGCAGAGATTTCGGAAACTCACCGAGGGGTCAGTCCCAGCTGACCTGGGCGGGTGCGAGGCCCGTGAGCGGCGCCCACACGGGGGTTCCGGGTCCGTGACGGGCACCCGGAGAGCCGGCGGGAGACCCCGCTGAGGCAGTCAACGATGACGGTCAGTGAGTTTTTCCTCGCCTCACCCCCCTGACATTCGTGGCGTAAGGGGTTAGCGTTCCTGACATGGCACCCGCCCGGGTCCGTGGTTGCGTTGGATCGCAGTGCCCGTCAGGGGCATGGCAGACGATCCGGCTAGCCGATGCCAGGCGCAGGCGAAACGGCCCACGTAAGGCGACTTCTCGTCGACCGATCACGGTGCGCCTTAGAGGTAAGTCCTGCCCCGTCGTGGGATCCGACATCCCGCGTAACGGGAGAAGGGCAGTAGTGGCGAAAGCGCCGCGAGCCCCTCAGCAGGCGGATGTGGGGACGAAGACCAGGTCGGCCGGGCGGGTGCGACCCACCGTCCTTTGGTACCCGTCAGGGGCCGTCAGGGGCCCCGGAACGGGCATGAAACGTAACCGGGAGAAGGGGGGTCCCACGTGAACATCACCGTGAGGGGCCGGCACACCGACGTCAACGACAGGTTCCGTCGGCACGTCGACAACAAACTCGCCAAGATCGAGCGGCTCGACCAGAAGGTCATCCGCGTGGACGTGGAGGTTTCGGAGGAACGCAACCCGCGCCTTGCCGACCAGCGCGAGCGGGTGGAGCTCACGATCCGCTCCCGCGGCCCCGTGATCCGGGCCGAGGCCGCCGCCGACGACCGCTACGGAGCCCTCGACCTGGCGCTGGACAAGCTGGAGTCGCGGCTCCGCCGCGACTCGGAGCGGCGCAAGGGGCACGGCGCGAAGAACCACGGCGGCAAGGGCCGCGCCAAGCTCGCCACGATGGAGACGCTCCCCGAGGCGCTCCCCGCCGTGGAGCCCGAGCCCGTCGAGCAGGCCGCGCCCCCCGCGGAGGCCGAGACCGTGGCGGTCTCTCCGGAGGAGAACCTCGTCCCCATCCCCATGGACGGCGACGGCCCCCTCGTCGTCCGCGAGAAGTTCCACAAGGCCGAGCCGATGGGCATCGAGCAGGCCCTCTTCGAGATGGAGCTCGTCGGCCACGACTTCTTCCTGTACCGCGACAAGTCCACTGGCCACCCCTCGGTCGTCTACCGGAGGCGGGGCTGGGACTACGGAGTCATCAGGCTCGTCGAAGAGTGATGCGATACTCGCGACACGTGACCACCCGAACCATGTCATGATCTGAAAAGGCGCACCTGCCGATCCGCGACGCGGCGCGTCCCGGGGGAACCTCCCGGGGCGCGCGGCGGTTAACCGGGAGACACCCCGGTCCGAAATCCCTTGGGTTCGTCCCCGGACCCCGTAAGTTCCCGAGGACGACCCGTTGGAGAACGACCCTCCGGCAGTTCCATATCGCTGAATAGTGAAGGGGGGAAGCGGCGTCTCCTCCACGCCGCGACTCTGGTGAGCGAGAATCCCGAGCCTCGCGACGCCGCGGCGGTACCGCGTCAGTCCGGCACCGCCCCCGCCGGCCGGGAGGCGAAAACGCCGACCGGAGCGGGAGACCCCATCGGCGTGCTCATCGTCGACGACCACGCGCTGTTCCGCCGCGGCCTGGAGATGGTCCTCCAGAGCGAGGACGACATCGAGGTCATCGGCGAGGGCGGCGATGGCCAGCAGGCCGTGGAGATGGCCGGCGACCTGCTGCCGGACGTCGTCCTCATGGACATCCGGATGCCGCGCCGCAGCGGCATCGAGGCGTGCACCGCGATCAAGGACGCCGCGCCCAGCGCGAAGATCGTCATGCTGACCATCAGCGACGAGGAGGAGGACCTCTTCGAGGCGATCAAGGCGGGCGCCAGCGGCTACCTGCTCAAGGAGATCTCGATCGACGAGGTCCCCCAGGCCGTCCGCGCCGTGCACGGCGGCCAGTCGCTGATCAGCCCGTCGATGGCGTCCAAGCTCATCACCGAGTTCGCCTCGCTGGCCAAGCGCAGCGAGGAGCGCACGCAGCAGGTCCCCGCGCCCCGCCTGACCGAGCGCGAGATGGAGGTGCTGCGCCTCGTCGCCCGCGGCCTCGGCAACCGGGAGATCGCGCGCGAGCTCTTCATCTCCGAGAACACGGTGAAGAACCACGTGCGCAACATCCTGGAGAAGCTCCAGCTCCACTCCCGGATGGAAGCCGTCGTCTACGCCGTCCGCGAAAAACTCCTGGAGATAACCTGACCCGCCCGACCGCGGCCACCCAGCGCCGAGCCTTGCCCGGAGAGCCCGAGAAGCCCTCCGCCGGCTGCGCCAGGGTGGCCGGCGCGGTCGGCCGGCGGCGGTGAGTGCGACCGGCAATCCGGGTTTGTCGGTGTTGTGTCGTAGCATCGCCGCGTGGTGGAACTCAGCGCGGACGAGGCAAGGCGGCTCCAGTTGCGCGCCCAGGGCTTCCTGGGGGCGCGCCCGAAGGGAGGCGTGCCGGCGATGCTGGAACGGCTCGGCGCCGTCCAGCTCGACACGATCTCCGTTCTGGCCCGATCCCACGAGCTGGTGCCCTACGCCCGCCTCGGCCCCGTCGGGCGCGACAGGATCGAGGCCGCCTACTGGGGCAGGCGCCGGACCGCGAAACCCGGAGCACGCCCCTCCACGAAGCCCGCGCCACCCGCGCCGGCCGCCGTCCGTCCGGATCCCGGCGGCCCGGCCGTCCACACGGCGAGCGCCAACGGTTCGCCCGCCGGGGGGACGTTCGAGTACTGGGCCCACGCCGCGTCGATCCTGCCCATGGCCGACTGGCCGCTGTTCGCGTTCCGGCGCCGCGCTTACGTGCGCCGCGGCTGGCGCTGGCACAAGGTGCCCGAGGGCGTCTGCGACGAGATCCGGGCCCGGCTGGGCGCGGACGGCCCCCTCACCACCAAGGAGCTCGGCGGCGCCAAGGCGAGCGCCGACTGGTGGGACTGGAGCGACCACAAGATCGGCATCGAGTGGCTGCTCGACATCGGCGAGGTCGTCTGCGTCGAGCGGGTCGGCTGGCGCCGCGTGTACGACCTCGCCGAACGCGCCGTCCCCGCCGGTCTCCTCGCGACGGACCTCGACGACGACGCCTGCCTGACCGCCCTCGTCGCCCGCGCCGGCCGGGCCCTCGGCGTCGCCACCCGCGGCGACCTCGCCGACTACTACCGGATCAAACAGGACCAGGTCGACCGCGTGGTCGAGGCGGCCGGGCTCGTCCCCGCCGAGGTCGCCGGATGGCCGCAGCGCGCCTGGGCCGACCCCGGCGCGCTGGCCTCACCGCCCAAGGGCAGGCACGCCACCGCGCTTCTCTCGCCCTTCGACTCCCTGGTCTGGGACCGTGCCCGCGCCTCACGCGTGTTCGGCTTCGACCACCGCCTGGAGGCGTACGTCCCGAAGGACAAGCGCGTCCACGGCTACTTCGCGATGCCGCTCCTGGCCGGCGGGCGCCTCATCGGACGCGTCGACCCCGCGAGGGAGGGCCGCACGCTCATCGCCCGCCAGGTGTCCTTGGAACCGTGGGCGACCCGCACCGCCGCCCGCACGGAGGCGTCAGCGGCGGCCCTCGCCGCCGCCCTGTGGCGCGCCGCCGCCTGGGTCGGCTGCGACGACGTCCGCATAGAGCGCACCGCCCTGCCCCCCACCCTCCTCAACGCCGCACTCACCGCCACAACCCCCACCTGAAATCAAGCCCGACCAGCCAAAAAGCGGGGGAGCCGCCTGCGGGCCGGGGGGTTCGCCCGTCCAGGCCAAAAGCCGGGAGCAGCGCGCAGGTCGGTGTCTCGCCCGACCGCCAAAGGTAGGGAGGCGCCTGCGGGCCGGGGGTCTCGCACGGCCAGCTCAGGAGCGGGGAGTCGCCCGCGGGGCTGGAGTCTCGCTCGACCAGCGCTTGAAGCGGGGAGTCGCCTGCGGGGTCGCGGTCTCGTGCGGGTGCGGGGCGGAGGTTGGGTTGGGGGGCCGGTCAGCCGTGGGGGGCCTGTTGGGTGTCGGTGGCCACGGGGACGTCCAGGACCTCGCCCGCGTCGCCGCCGCGCCGCTTGGACGTGCGGGATCCGAACAGCGAGTAGTCGACGATCTCCGGGATGACGCGGGGCGCGTCCACGACGACGTCGGAGAAGAGGTGGACGGCCCAGCTGACGAGCATGCCGAGCACGATGACGCCGGCGCCGACCCAGAACATGACCCACATCGGGCCCAGGCAGAGACCGACGCCGCCCACCACGAAACCGATGAAGATGATGGCCACGGCGATCCACGAACTCGGCCGGCCGGCGTGCGAACCGTGCGACTCTTCCGACATAGCGGCTCCCTCCTGAGGTGTGAGACATCTTCTCCGAGGCCCCGAAAGTCAAACGGGGCGCTCGGTGGATTGCGCTCCGGAGTGACCTAGACCATTCTGGGTCTCGCCTACGATGGGCATCGTACGTGTGGTGTGCGCGCCGCCTGGAGCGGTGACCCACGATCTGCAAGGAGCCTTCGAGAGTGCCGCCAGTCATCGACAAGATCCTTCGTGCGGGCGAGGGAAAAACTCTGCGCAAGCTCAAGAAGCTCGCGGATCAGGTCAACTCGATCGAGGAGGACTTCCTCGAGATGAGCGACGCCGAGTTGCGCGAGCTGACCGACAAGTACCGGGAGCGCCTCGCCGACGGCGAGTCGCTGGACGAGCTGCTGCCCGAGGCGTTCGCGACCGCACGCGAAGCCGCCAAGCGGGTGCTCGGCCAGCGGCACTACGACGTCCAGGTGATGGGCGGCGCGGCGCTGCATCTCGGCAACATCGCCGAGATGAAGACGGGTGAGGGCAAGACCCTGACCTGCGTGCTCCCCGCCTACCTCAACGCCCTCGCGGGCGAAGGCGTCCACGTGGTCACGGTGAACGACTACCTGGCCAAGCGCGACGCCGAGTGGATGGGCCGCATCCACCAGTTCCTCGGCCTCGAGGTCGGCGTCATCCTCCCGCAGATGACCCCGGACGAGCGCCGGGCGGCCTACAACGCCGACATCACCTACGGGACGAACAACGAGTTCGGGTTCGACTACCTGCGCGACAACATGGCGTGGAGCCTGGACGAGTGCGTCCAGCGCGGCCACAACTTCGCGATCGTGGACGAGGTCGACTCGATCCTCATCGACGAGGCCCGAACCCCGCTGATCATCTCCGGTCCGGCCGAGCAGAACTCCAAGTGGTACTCGGAGTTCGCCAAGATCGTCCCGCGGCTGAAGCGCGCCGAGCTGATCAGCACGGCCGGGCAGGTCGACGAGTACGGGCCCGGCGACTACGAGGTGAACGAGAAGAAGCGCACGGTCGGCGTCACCGAGCCCGGCGTGGAGAAGGTCGAGGACTGGCTCGGCATCGACAACCTCTACGACTCGGTGAACACGCCGCTGGTGAGCTTCCTCAACAACGCGCTGAAGGCCAAGGAGCTCTACAAGCGCGACAAGGACTACGTCGTCATGAACGGCGAGGTCCTGATCGTGGACGAGTTCACCGGCCGCATCCTCCACGGCCGCCGCTACAACGAGGGCATGCACCAGGCCATCGAGGCCAAGGAGGGCGTGGCGATCAAGGACGAGAACCAGACGCTCGCCACGATCACCCTGCAGAACTTCTTCCGCCTCTACGGCAAGCTGTCCGGCATGACCGGAACCGCCGACACCGAGGCGGCGGAGTTCAACAAGACCTACAAGATCGGCGTGGTGCCGATCCCGACGAACAAGCCGATGATCCGCCAGGACGTCGCGGACGTCGTCTACAAGACCGAGCAGGCCAAGTTCGAGGCCGTGGTGGACGACATCGCCGAGCGGCACGAGAAGGGCCAGCCGGTCCTGGTCGGCACGACGTCGGTGGAGAAGTCCGAGCGGCTGAGCAAGATGCTCAAGCGGCGCGGCATCCCGCACGCGGTGCTGAACGCCAAGCACCACGAGCAGGAGTCGACGATCGTCGCGGAGGCGGGCCGCAAGGGCGGCGTCACCGTCGCGACGAACATGGCGGGCCGCGGCACCGACATCATGCTCGGCGGCAACCCCGACTTCCGCGCGGACCTGGCGCTGCACCAGCGCGGGCTGTCTCCGCTGGAGACGCCCGAGGAGTACGAGGCGGCCTGGCCGGAGGCGCTGGACAAGGCCAAGGAGGACGTCAAGGGCGAGCACGAGGAGGTCGTCGACGTCGGCGGCCTGTACGTCCTGGCGACCGAGCGGCACGAGTCGCGGCGCATCGACAACCAGCTGCGCGGACGCTCCGGCCGGCAGGGCGACCCGGGCGAGTCCCGGTTCTACCTCTCGCTCGAGGACGACCTGATGCGGCTGTTCAACTCGGCCCGCGTCGAAGCGATCATGACTCGGCTGAACATCCCGGACGACGTGCCGATCGAGTCCAAGATCGTCTCTAACGCGATCAAGTCGGCGCAGAGCCAGGTCGAGCAGCAGAACTTCGAGATGCGCAAGAACGTCTTGAAGTACGACGAGGTGCTGAACCGGCAGCGCAAGGTCATCTACGCCGAGCGCCGCAAGGTGCTGGAGGGCGAGGACCTGCACGAGCAGGTCCGCCGGATGATCGACGAGGTCGTCGCCGGCTACGTCGCGGGCGCCACCGGCGAGGGCTTCGCCGAGGAGTGGGACCTCGACAAGCTGTGGAAGGCGTTCAAGCAGCTCTACCCGATCTCGATCACGGTGGACGAGCTGGTCGAGGACGTCGGCGGCGACATCTCCGGTCTGGACGCCGAGACCCTCGCCGAGAAGATCCGCGAGGACGCCCTGGCGTCCTACGACAAGCGCGAGGAGGAGCTCGGCGCGGAGGTCATGCGCGAGCTGGAGCGCCGCGTCGTGCTGTCGGTGCTGGACCGCAAGTGGCGCGAGCACCTCTACGAGATGGACTACCTCCAGGAGGGCATCGGCCTGCGGGCCATGGCGCAGCGCGACCCGCTGGTGGAGTACCAGCGCGAGGGCTACGACATGTTCAACGCGATGCTCGACGGCATCAAGGAGGAGTCGGTCGGCTACCTGTTCAACCTCGAGGTCGAGGTCGAGGAGCAGCCGGAGACCCCCGTCGTGGGCGCCGAGCCGGTGTCGGTCGCCAAGTCCGCCCCCGCGGTGGACGTGGAGAAGGCCGACGAGGCGGACGTCGAGGAGGCCGAGGAGGCCGTCGCGATCAAGGCGAAGGGCCTCGACGAGCCGAAGCGCCCGAAGAAGCTGGAGTACTCGGCCCCGACCGTCGACGGCGAGGGCGGCGTCGAGCGCCATAGCGAGGAGACCGCGGACGAGTACGCGGGCGTCAACCGCAACGACCCGTGCCCCTGCGGTTCCGGCAAGAAGTTCAAGCGCTGCCACGGCGACCCGCGCAGCAAGGCCAAGTAGGCCCCGGCCCGGAAGCACGAGCAGAACGCGCGGAAGCGGCCTCCCGAAGCCCGGGAGGCCGCTTCCGCGTGTCAGGGGCCCCGTCCGCTCGTAAGGCCCCTCTGGGGCGACTACAGCCCGTCCGTGCACGCCAGGGTCCATTTCGGGCTCCAGGGTCCTTTCCGGGCTTCAGATCCGCTTCCACGCTTCACGGGCCGTCCGCACAGGTCAGGGCCTTGCGCGTGTCAAGGCCGCTTCCGCGCCTCAGAGCCGTCCGCGCAGGTCAGGGGCCTTTCGCGTAGGGGGCTCGTTTGTGCGCGTCGGGGCTTGGGGTTGTGTTGTTGGGGGCGGTTGTTTCGAGGGCCGTGCAGCGCCATCGGCCTCGGGCGTGTTCCAGGCGGAGGGCCAGCGCGTGGACGCGGCCTGCGACGACCACCAGGGCGACCGCCTCGGCGACGGCGGACGCCGGGCGCTGCGTGCGGGTCGACAGCACCTTCGGCGGGACGATCCGCCCGCCGCGCGGCCTCGGGCCGAGCTGGGCGGCGATCTCCCGGCACACCGCCGGGACGGCCACGAGCGACAGCTGATGGGGCGGCCGCGCCCCGGCCAGGACCTCGACAGCGAGCCGCACGGCCGCCTCCGCGACGGCCTGGACCTCCGCGTCCTCCCCGTCCGCCGGGCGGACGAGCCGCAGCCCCGGCCCCGGCGGCGCGGGCGGCGCCGCGGGCCGCAGTGCCAGCGATCCCCGCACGGCGGGCGCCGGGCGGTACCGAACGAACCGGACCGCTCCGGTTGTGACCGGACGCACCATGAAACCTCCTGAATCGCTTTTTGAAACAGGAGTCACGAAGCCTGTGGAAAATACGTCCTGACCGCATACGGCCGCTCCCGTAACGGGAATGCGAAAGGCGGCGGGACGCGAGGTGCGTCCCGCCGCCGGGGAGCGGGTCCCGGGGTGCGGGGGCCCGGGACTCGGGGAGGGCTCAGCCGGCCGGGGAGTCCTGCGGCTCGGCGGTGCCCTTGCGGCCCTTCTTCTTCCGGCCGCCGGCGAGTTCGGGGTCGGCGCCCGCGTCGACGGCCGTCGACTCCTCGTCGTCGGGTTCGCGGCCCGGGGTCGCGAAGTTGAACTTCGTGATCAGGAACTTGAAGATGAAGTAGTACAGGAAGAAGTACAGGACGCCCATGCCGAGGATGAGCCACAGGCCCTTGGTGTTGTCCTTCGAGGCGTTCAGCAGCAGGTCGATGCCGCCCGCGGAGAAGCCGAAGCCGAGCTGGGCGCCGGCCGCCTCCAGGACCGCCATCGAGATGCCGGTGAGGACGACGTGCACCCCGTACAGGACGGGCGCGACGAACATGAACGCGAACTCGATCGGCTCGGTGACGCCGGTGACGAACGCGGTGAGCGCGGCGGAGATCATGATGCCGCCGACCGCGGGGCGGCGGTGCGGGGGAGCGGCGCGCCAGATGGCGAGGGCCGCGCCGGGCAGGCCGAACATCAGGACGGGGAAGAACCCGGCGAGGAAGCCGCCCGCGTGCGGGTCGCCGGCCAGGTACCGGTTGATCTCGCCGTGGACGGTGCCGTCCGGGCCGTTGTAGGAGCCGAACACGAACCAGATCAGCGAGTTCGGGATGTGGTGCAGGCCGAACGGCAGCAGCAGGCGGTTGATGACGCCGTAGATGCCGGCGCCGGCCGCGCCCGCGCCGGTGATCCAGTTGCCGAAGTCGGTCAGCCAGCTGCCGAACACCGGCCAGATGAAGCCGATCAGGACGCCGAGCACGAGGGCGGCGAGCGCCGTGATGATCGGGACGAACCGCCGGCCGCCGAAGAACGCCAGGTAGGTGGGCAGCTTCACGCGGTAGAAGCGCTGGTAGAGCAGCGCGGCGACGACGCCGATGAGGATGCCGCCGAGGACGTCGGTGGGGTTCTTGGCCCCGAAGTCGATGACCTCCTTGGGCGCGCCGTCCACCATCTTGGTGATCAGCACGTTGCCCTTGAGCTCGTCGCTGTGCGAGAACATGATCTTGGAGACCTGGTCGAACACCAGGTACCCGACCACGGCGGCGAGCGCGGTGGAGCCGTCGGACTTGCGGGCGAACCCGATCGCCACGCCGACCGCGAACAGCAGCGGCAGGAAGCTGAACAGGGCCTGGCCGGCTCCGCCGACGACCTCGGCGACGCGGTTCCAGCCGAGGCCGTCCTCGCCGAGCATGTCGGGCTGGCCGAACCGGAGCAGCAGTGCGGCGGCGGGCAGCACGGCGATCGGCAGCATGAGGCTGCGGCCGATCCGCTGCAGCACCGCGAGGGCGCTCGACCCGCGCCGCGGCGCGGAGTCCACTGTTGTCGCAGTCATCGCGAGGTTCCTCCTCAGGGGTTTCAGGAGTGCGGCGGGGGATTTCCGAGGGCCGTGTGGATCTGGTACCGGTCTGCTCTGTAGGTCGACACGCCCAGCTCGGCGCACACTCCTCCGGTGTAGGAGCGCCGTTGCAGGAGCAGTACGGCACTGCCCCGGGCGATCTGCAGGTGCCTGGCGTCGGCGGCGTCGGCCAGGCTGGCGTCGATGGTCTGGTCGCCCGCGTCGAAGACGAGCCCGTAGACCGCTTCGAGGACGCCGTAGAGGGAGCGGTCGGCGAGCCTGCGATCCAGCAGGTCAGGCGCGAGCGAAGCCAGGATATGCGCGCGTTCGAGGGCCATGGGCTCGCCGTCGGCGGTGCGCAGCCGCTCGATGACGTGGATCTGCGTGCCCGGCTCGACGTCGAAGATGCGGGCGAGGCGCGCGTCGGCCGGGACCGTGCGGCGGTCCAGGTCGACGGCTCCGGGCCGCAGCCCGCGGGCCAGCATGTCCTCGGTGAACGAGACGAGCCGCAGCGGCATCTCGATCTTGGGCCGGGCGACGAAGGTGCCCTTGCCGGGGACGCGGTAGAGCCGCCCCTCGGACACCAGCTGGTCGACGCCCTGCCGGACGGTCATGCGGGACAGCTGGTACCGGACGCACAGCTCGCGCTCCGAGGGGATCGGGGCGTCGACGGGCAGTTCCGCGCTCTCGATGAGGTCGAGCAGGATGGCGCGGAGCTGGAAGTACTTCGGTACCGGGCTGTGCGGGTCGATGGTCGTCACGGGGGTGTCCTCGATGGCCGGTAGCCGGATCGATGGGATTCGCCGGGTTTCGACGGATGGGTGGGCTGGTCGGTTGTTCGACGGTATTCGATTTGGTTCGTACTGGTCTAGGCCGGACTAGACCACAGCACCGAAAGGCATGTCAATGCACGAATGCGTAACGGCCCGATCACGCAATGGCGATGCCAAGATCGACAAAGTCGCAGGTCAGATCGGGTGTACCGGACGACGCCTCCGGTTGTGAACCCGGTTTCATGACCATTTCCGGCACCCGTCCCCGCGTTCCGGCGGCCGGAACTCCCGCGGCGGTCCGTTGCCGGACGAAGTTTCGTCCCGCATCTTCATCTCCCTCCGATTCGTGGAGTATGGTGCGTACTGGTCTAGTCCGGACTAGACCAGTTGGTATCCGGAGGAACCCACTCGCGATCTTCGCGTCACAGAGAGCGCGCCCCCATGGCATCACTGCTGATCACGGCCGACCGCATGGTCCTTACCCCGTCCGCCGGACCTGGACGCGTCGTGTCCCCGGGATACGTCCGCGTGGCGGACGGGGTGATCGTCGAGGCCGGGGAAGGGCGCCCGGAGGGCGTGCCCGACGTCGACCTGCCGGACGGCCTCCTCGCCCCCGGACTCGTCGACCTCCAGATGAACGGCTACTTCGGGCACGACATGGTGGACGCCGACGAGACCGGCTGGCGCACCGTCGTGTCCCGCCTGCCCGAGACCGGCGTGACCGCGTTCCTCCCCACCTTCATCACGGCCCCGGTGCGCACGCAGGCCGCCGCGCTCCGCCGCGCCCGCGACCTCCTGCCGGAGCTGCCGCCCGGGGCCCGGGTCCTCGGCGTCCACCTCGAAGGCCCGTTCCTGTCGGAGAAGCGCAAGGGCGCGCACAACGCCGCGCACCTCACCGACCCCGCGCCCGGCGACGTCGCGACCCTGCTGGAGACGGGCCTGGTCAAGCTCGTCACCCTCGCGCCCGAGCGGGACGGGGCCCTGGAGGCGATCCGCACCCTCACCGCGGCCGGCGTGCTGGTCAGCGTCGGGCACAGCGACGCCACCGCCGCGCAGGTGGCCGCCGCGGCCGACGCCGGCGCCCGCAAGGTCACCCACGTCTTCAACGCGCAGACCGGCGTCCACCACCGCGACCCGGGCGTGGCCGTGCAGGCCCTCATCGACGAGCGGCTGAGCCCCGGTCTCATTCTCGACCTGCACCACGTCGGGCCCGAGGTGGCGACGCTGGTGCTGCGGGCCGCGGCGGGACGGGTCGTGCTCGTCACCGACGCGGCCTCGGCCGCCGGGATGCCGCCCGGCACCTACGACCTCGGCGGCGAGCCCATCACCATGCCCGAACAGGGCCCGCCGCTGCGCGCCGACGGCACCATCGCCGGATCCGGCCTCCGGTTGGACGAGGCGGTCGGCAACGCCGTCGCGCTCGGCGTCGACCCCGCCGACGCGGTCGACGCCGCCACCCGGATCCCGGCCGGCCTCGTCGGCCGGCCGGACCTCGGGCGGATCGCCCCCGGCGCCGCGGCCGACCTGGTCTGGCTGGGGCCGGACCACCGGGCGCTTGCGACGTGGGTCAACGGGCAGGAAGTCTTCGGAGGGGGATCATGACCAGTCAGATGCGCGCCGAGATCGGTGAGCAGCCGGACGCGCTGCGCCGGACGATCGACGCGCTGCTCCCGCGCGTGCCCGACATCGCGGCACTGGGGCGGGAGACCAGGCAGGTGCTGTTCGTCGCGCGCGGGTCGTCCGACAACGCCGCCGTGTACGGGCGCTACCTGGTGGAGGCGCACACCGGGCGGCTGGCGACGCTCGCCGCGCCGTCCATCGCGACCGCCTACCGGCGCCGGCTGGACCTGTCCGGCGTGCTCGCCGTGGCGATCAGCCAGTCCGGCAAGACGGAGGAGATCGTCGAGACCCTCGACTGGGCGCGCGACTGCGGCGCCCGGACGGTCGCGGTCACCAACGGCGCCGGGTCGCCGCTCGCCGAGGCCGCCGAGGTCGCGCTGATCACCGAGGCGGGCGCCGAGATCGCGGTGCCGGCCACCAAGACCTACACGACGCAGCTCGCCGCGCTGTCGGTGCTCGGCCTCGGGCTCGGCGCGCAGGTCGCCGCGGACGACCTGCGCCGCGTCCCCGACGAGGTCGCCCGGATGATCGCGCTGACCGAGGGCTCGTCCGCGCTGCCGGAGATCGTCGAGGAACTGGCGAAGGTGCCGGGTACCGTGGTCTCCGGACGCGGCATCGCGTTCGGGACCGCGCTGGAGCTGGCGCTGAAGATCAAGGAGGCGTGCTACCTGCACGCCATGGGGCTGTCGTACGCCGACCTGCTGCACGGCCCGATCGCCGTCGTCGACGCGCAGACCCCCGCGCTGCTGGTGGCCGCCGACTCCGGTCCGACGCTGCCCGGCACGGTCGCGCTGGCCCACCGGGTGCGCGGCGCCGGCGCCTCCGCGTTCGGCGTGGGCGGCGGGGAGGAGCTGGCGGGGGCGTGCACGGCCGCGCTGCCCGGCCCCGGGCTGCCCGAGTGGGTGGCGCCGCTGGGCCTCATCGTCCCCGGCCAGATCCTGGTCGAGAACCTGGCTCGCCGGCTCGGGCTCGACCCCGACGTCCCGCGCGGCCTCAACAAGGTCACCCAGACCGACTGAGCGACCGGACCCGAGAAGAGAGAGCGAGCATGGACAAGGCCGAGGCCATCGTCGCCGCCCTGGGCGGGGCCGAGAACATCGTGGAGATCGAGCCGTGCGCGACCCGGCTGCGCACCGAGGTCTCCGACGCCGGAAAGGTCGACGAGGCGGCGCTGAAGAGCGCGGGCGCGTACGGCGTCATGCGCAGCGGCACCGTCGTGCAGGTCGTCGTGGGCCCGGAGGCCGACACCATCGCCAGCGACATCGAGGACCTCCTCGACTGACAGGACTTCCTCGACCGACCAAGGGAACCCCTCTGATGACCCGAGTACTGTCCCCGGTCGCCGGCCGGGTCGTCGGCCTCGCCGGCGTCCCCGACCCGGTGTTCGCCCAGGCCATGGTCGGCCCGGGCACGGCCGTCGACCCCGAGCGCGGCCCCGGCCACGCCATCGCGCCCGTCACCGGGAAGATCGTCAAGCTGCATCCGCACGCCTACGTCGTGGTGGACGCCGAGGGCCACGGGGTCCTGGTCCACCTCGGCATCGACACCGTCAAGCTGAAGGGGCAGGGCTTCGAGCTCCTGGCCGCCGAGGGCGACGAGGTCACCGCCGGGCAGCCGCTGGTCGGCTGGGACCCGGCGGTGATCGAGGCGGGCGGCCGCTCGCCGATCTGCGCGATCGTCGCGCTGGACGCGGGCGCCGACGCCCTGTCGGACGTACGCGAGTCGGGCGAGGTGGCGAAGGGCACCGAGCTGTTCACATGGAGCTGAGCGCATGGCGATGATCGGTCTCGGCGCGGCGGTGTTCGATCTCGACGGCACCCTCATCGACACGGAGCCGCGCAACCGCCTGATGTGGTCGCGGCTGTTCGACGCCCACCGCGTCCCCTACGACGAGGCGCTGATCGGCTCGTTCGCGGGGCGCCGCGGGGTCGAGGCGCTGGCGGACCACGTGCACCTGTTCCCCGGCCGGACGGTCGAGGAGCTGTTCGAGCAGGCGGTCTCCTACGAGTCGCTGCCGGGGATGCCGGACGTGGCGCCCGTCCCCGGCGCGGTGGACCTCGTCCGGTCGCTGGCGGACGCGGGCGTGCCGCTCGCGGTGGTGACGTCGGGCCAGCGGCCCTACGCCGAGCGGCTGCTGGACGTGCTGGGCATCCGCGGCCTGCTCGACCTGGTGGTGACCGCCGGTGACGTCGTCACCGGCAAGCCGCATCCGGAGGGGTACCTCGCCGCCGCGCGCGACCTCGACGTCCCCCCGCAGGAGGCGGTCGGGTTCGAGGACGCCCCCGCGGGCGTCGCGGCGGTCAAGGCCGCCGGGATGACCTGCGTGGGCGTCGTCACCACGCAGACGGTGGGCGCGCTGGCAAGGGCCGACCACGTGGTGGCGGATTTCATGGAAGTTGACGTCGTGCCGGGCCCCGCGCTGCGGGTGCACCGGACGGTAACGAGCTGATGGGGAGTATGCGGTGACCGAGCGGAACGTCAAGATCGAGTCCAGGGTGGGGCTGCACGCGCGGCCGGCCGCGCTGTTCGTCCAGACCGCGGCCAAGGCCCCGGGGGACGTGACGGTGTCCAAGCGCGGCGGCGTCCCGGTGAACGCCAAGAGCATCCTCGCCGTGCTCGGGCTGGACGCGCGGCACGGGGAGGAGATCGTGCTGTCCGCCGAGGGCGACGGCGCCGGCGAGCTGCTCGACAGCCTGGAGAAGCTGCTGTCCACCCCGGAGCCCGAGGGGGCGTGAGATGGGCGAGGTGATGCAGGGCGCGGGCGTCAGCCCCGGCGTCGGGACCGGGCCGGTGCGCACCATCGCCGGGGCCGTCCCGGAGCCGCCCGCCGGGTCGCGGCACGGCGGCGACGCCGGCGCCGAGCGCGACTCCGCGCTGGCCGCGCTGGAGGCCGTCGCCGCCGACCTGGAGGAGCGCGGTGAGCGCGCCGCCGCCGCCGGCAACACCGACGGGCGGGACGTGCTGAACGCGCAGGCGCTGATGGCCCGCGACCCCGGCCTCGCCGACGGCGTCGGCGCCAGGGTCGGCGAGGGGACGTCGGCGGCGCGCGCCGTGTTCGAGGCGTTCGGCGTCTACCGGGAGATGCTCGCCGGGGCCGGCGAGTACATGGCCGCGCGGGTCACCGACCTCGACGACATCCGCGACCGCGCCGTCGCGCGGCTGCTCGGCCTGCCGGTGCCGGGCGTCCCGGAGTCCGACGAGCCGTTCGTGCTCGTCGCCCGCGACCTCGCCCCGGCGGACACGGCCGTCCTCGACCCGGCGCAGGTCGTGGCGTTCGTGACCGAGGAGGGCGGCCCCACCAGCCACACCGCGATCCTGGCCAGGACGATGGGCGTCCCGGCCGTGGTCGCGCTCCCCGGCGCCGCCTCGCTCGCCGAGGGGATCCGGGTCCTGGTCGACGGCGCGGCGGGGACGGTGCTCCCCGACCCGTCCGATGCGCAGGTGGCCGAGGCGCGGGCCGCGGCCGCCGCCCGCGCGTCCGCGCTGCAGGAGTCCACCGGGCCGGGCGCGACCAGGGACGGGCACCCGGTCCCGCTGCTGGCGAACGTCGGCGGCCCGAAGGACGTGGAGGCGGCCCTGGCGAACGGCGCCGAGGGCGTCGGCCTGTACCGGACGGAGTTCCTGTTCCTCGACCGCGCGGCGCCGCCGTCCGACGAGGAGCAGGAGGAGGCGTACCGGAAGGTGCTGGAGGCGTTCCCGGAGGGCCGCGTGGTCGTCCGGACGCTCGACGCCGGCGCCGACAAGCCGCTGGCGTTCCTGCCCGCCCCCGGCGAGGAGCCCAACCCCGCGCTTGGCGAGCGGGGCCTGCGGATGATGCGCCGCCACCCGGACGTGCTGGCCTCCCAGCTCGCCGCGCTGACCCGCGCCGCCGCGGGCCTCGGCGTCAAGTTGCAGGTCATGGCGCCGATGGTGACGGACGCCGAGGAGGCCGCCTCCTTCGCGGCCGCGTGCCGGGAGGCCGGCGTCGAGCATCCCGGCGTCATGATCGAGGTGCCCGCCGCCGCGCTGCGCGCCCGCGATCTGGCGCCCGAGGTGGAGTTCTTCAGCATCGGCACCAACGACCTCACCCAGTACGCGTGCGCGGCGGACCGGCAGATCGGCGGCCTCGCGCATCTCCAGGACCCGTGGCAGCCCGCCGTCCTCGACCTGGTCGCCCCCGCGGCCGGCGCGGGCGTCCCGTGCGGGGTGTGCGGGGAGGCGGCCGCCGACCCGGCGCTGGCGTGCGTGCTGGTGGGCCTCGGCGTGACGTCGCTGTCGATGAGCGCGCCGTCCCTCCCGCTGGTGCGGGCCGCGCTCGCGCGGCACACGCTGGAGGAGTGCCGTGCGGCGGCGACGGCGGCCCGCGCCGCCCGCACCGCCGGGCAGGCCAGGGAGGCGGCCCGCGCCCACCTGCCCGGGCTGGCGGAGCTCGGGCTGTGACCCGCGGTCAGCCCGCGACCTGCCAGCGGTTCCCGTCGCCGCGCAGGACGAAGCTCGCGGCGAGCAGGCCGCCGGGCCGGGCGGGCGCGCCCTTCCACCGCAGGTGCTCGAACCGGACGGTGCACTCCCCGGCGCCCGGCCCCTCCTCGCAGGTCGGGACGGTCACGCCGCGCAGCGCCGCGAGGTCCTGAGGGCGCAGTCTCGCGCGGGCCCGGCCCAGCCCCGAACGGCAGCGGCCGGGCCCGCCGAACACGCGCCGCTCGTAGGCGGGCGCCAGGTACGCGCAGGCCCTGGCGCTGCCCACCGAGATCCCGCGCAGGTACCTGTAGAGCGCCAGCCGCGCCGGGAGGGTCTGCCGCGGCGCCGCGGCGGGGGACGTCCCGGCGGGCCGGGAGTCGCCGGGCTCGGGGGTCAGCGGCGGCATCGTGACCTCGTCGCCGCTCCCGCACGCCGCCAGCAGCGGAAGCAGAGCCAGGGCGGTGAGGGACGGGCGGACGCGCACGGGGACCTCCTGGGAGCGCGAAGGCGGCCCGATCTTCCCAGCAGACCGGCTCCCGCGTCCATCGTTTCCCCCGGGGCGGGCGGCCCCTACCGGTAGCCCGCCCCGTGCCCGGCGGGCTTCCCGCCCGCCGGCACCGGGAGCCTGCCCGTGGGCTTCACCGCTCCGCTCAGCACCCCGGCGAGCGCGTCCACCGAGACCCGGCTGGAGGAGTAGGCGGCGAGGGTCGCCTTCGCGCCGCCCGCCGAGTCGAGGTCGTAGGGGCGGCCGAGCGCGGCGACGACCACCGGCCTGGAGCCGAGCGCCCGGATCCGGGACGCGGTCGCCGCCCCCGCGTTCACCGTGGTCAGCACCACGACGTCGGCCGACCCGGGCGCGGTGACCGCGACCCCCCGGCGGCGCAGTGCCGCCTGGAGCCGGGCGCTGTCCGGCCCGGTCACGGCGACCTTCCTGCCCTTGAGCGGCAGCACGCCGCCGTCGTTGCGGACGAGGGTGACCGAGTGCTCGGCGACACGCCGCGCCACGGCCTTGTTCGCGGGCGTGCCGACCGCCGCCGCGGCCTTGGCGGGATCGGCGGCGGTCCCCTGGAACAGGCCGCGCCGCTGCTTGAGCCTGAGGATCCGCGTGACGGACTCGTCCAGCCGCTTCTGCGTGATCTTCCCGGTCCGGACGGCCTTCACCACGGCGTCGTAGGCGCGCGGCAGGTCGGGCGGCATCAGCAGCTGGTCGGCGCCCGCGTTGATCGCCCGGACCGGGACGCCGGCGTCGCCGTACTTCTCGCGGACCCCGGCCATCTCCAGCGAGTCGGTGGTGATGACGCCCTGGTAGCCCAGCTTTCCGCGCAGCAGCCCCGTCAGGACCGTCTTGGAGAGCGTGGACGGGTCGCCCGACGCGTCGAGCTTCGGGACCACGATGTGGGCGGTCATGATCAGGTCGACGTCCGCCGCGATCGCCGCCTGGAACGGGGGCGCGTCCAGCCGCTCCCACGTCCGCCGCGAATGCCGGATCACCGGCAGGCCGGTGTGGCTGTCGGTCGCGGTGTCGCCGTGGCCGGGGAAGTGCTTGGCCGCCGCCGCGACCCCGGCCGCCTGGAAGCCGCCGACCGCGCCCCGCACGAGCGTGGACGCCAGGGCGGGGTCGGACCCGAAGGAGCGCAGCCCGATCACCGGGTTGCGCGGGTTCACGTTCACGTCGGCGTCCGGCGCGTAGTCCAGGTTGATGCCGACCGCGCGCAGCTCGGCGCCGGTGACCTGGGCGGCGGCGCGGGCGTCGGCCGGGCTGCGGGTCGCGCCGAGCGCCATGTTGCCGGGGAACGTCGTGACGAACGGCGTCCGCGACACGATGCCCTGCTCCTCGTCCACGCCGAGCAGCAGCGGGATCTTCGAGGCCTTCTGCAGGGCGTTCGACTGCGCGGCCGTCCGCGCCGGGGTGCCGATGTTGCCGGGGAAGTAGATCAGCCCGCCCACGCGGTACTTCCTGATCTTGGTGAGCGCGTCGGCGCGGCTGGAGAACGTCGGGACGAACAGCTGCCCCACCTTCTCGGCCACGCTCATCTTCGCGACCCGGCCGGGGATCCAGGCGTCCGGCGCGGGCGTGCGCGGGGCGCCGGGCGCGGCGGATCCGGCGGACGGCGTCCGCCCGCCCTCGCCGTTCCCGCCGCCGCAGCCCGCGGCCCCCGCGACCAGCGCGGACACCGCCGCCGCGAGCGCGAGTGAACGTGAAGCACGCACCTGACCAGGCCCCCCGACGTGGTCTCGGTTACTCGGTCGCATCGGACGCCCGCGACCGTAGCCGCTCCCCGCGCCGCTGTCGACTCCGGCGACCCGGACGATCCAGATGATCTGGACGACGCCGGCGACCTGGACGATCTGGACGGATCACGGGGCTCTGCGGTCCCGGCGGTCACACGGCGATCACGATGGACCCCGGACCGCGAGCGGTGTCGGATCATGTGGGGTCCATCGCGATGGACCGGCGGCCGGGCCGGATCGGCCGGGCCGGGGCCGGGCGGGCCCTTCGCCGCGAGGGCGGGCGGCGCTCAGCCCGGCAAGGGGTGGCCGAGGCGGCGCAGCGCCAGCCCGGCCGCGCCGACGGCCCCGTCTCCGGCGCTGCGCGGCGCTTCGGCGAAGCGGGCGCGCAACCCGGAGCGGACGGCCTCGGCGACGGGGCCTTCACGGAGCACCGAGCCGTGCATGACGACCGGTGCGCAGGGGTCGGACAAGGCCGGGCGCACCGCGTCGACGTCGGCCAGCAGCCACTGCGCCGCCTCGTCGGTGATGCGCCTGGCCACGGGATCGCCGGCGGCCGCGGCGGCGGCGACCACCGGGCCGAGGCGGCCGAGGGCCGCGGGCGGGCGGCCGTACACCTCCTTGATGATCGCCTGGGCGAGGCGGGGATTGGGCGGGGTGCCGGGAGACTCGGGGTGGCACGGCGGTCCGTGCGGGCCCGGCGGCCCGTTGCCGGGGACGGGGTAGCGGGCGGACGGCGGGTAGGCGGATCCAGGAGCGAGGACGGCGGTTCCGGTGCGCCCGCCGGGGGAGCCCCCGCCGGTGGACAGCGCGGAGGAGCCCGGTGAAGGCGAAGGGGCGCCGGCCATGGCCAGCGCCCTGGGGTGGCGGGGTCTTCGCCGTTCCGAGTCGATCTGCGCGACCACGGTGGCGCCGAGCAGCGCTCGGGGGACCGAATCGGTGAGCAGCGTCGGGGAGCCTCGGCCGTCGTAGGCGGCGAGCGCGGCCCGGACGGCCTCCTTCCCGAGCCACACCGCCGAACCCTCGTCCCCGACGAGCCAGCCGTAGCCGTCCGCGCGCTGCACGATCGCGCCGTCGTTGATGACCGCCGCGCCGGCGCCCGTGCCGGAGAACACCACGATGCCCTTGGGCTCGCTGGTCCCTGCGGCGAACGCCACCGCGATGTCGGTCACCACGGCGGGCGAGCCGCGCAGCCCGACGGCCTGCCAGGCCTGCCGGGCCGCCGCGACCGCGGCGGGCCGGCCGGCCGAGCCGGCGCCGGCGATGCCGAACACGCCGGTGAGGATGTGGGTACGGTCTAGATCCCCGAGCGCCTCCCGCAGGGCGGTGGTCAGCGCCCCGGCGGTGTCGCCTCCTGAGTTGGGGTTGGCCCCTGGGCCGGTGCCGGAACCGGCCAGGGCTCCCCCGAGCGTCAGCACGACGCAGCGGGTCTTCGTGCCACCCGCGTCGATACCGACCACGTAAGGACCGGCCAAATGGGTCAACACATGGCGACCGTAGCCTTTCCTAACGTTGACGTGACATCCAGCGCGTAAGAAAATTTCTTCCATGAGGAAACCCATCGGCCCCGACCGGGGCCCCGAGCGGGGGAACACGGGGGAGCCCGCGGCGCCACGGGACGACGCGGCGGGCAGGGACAGGGACGCCACGCCGCTGAGCACGGTGGTGCGGGTCCGTTCGCTGCTGCCCTCGCTGCCCCCCGCCGAGCGACGAGTCGCTCAACGCGTCATCGACGACCCCGAAGGGGTCGCCAACTCGACCATCACCGAACTCGCCCAGAACTGCGGCACCTCCGAGACCACGGTCATCAGGTTCTGCCGGGCGATCGGGTTCCATGGTTATCCAGAGCTGCGGCTGACCCTCGCCACCGAGGCGGGGCGGGCCCAGAGCGCCTCCGGTGGCCGGGTCATCGGCAGCGACATCAGCCCCGACGACTCGCTAGAGCAGATCGTGGAGAAGGTCACCTTCGCCGACGCGCGGGCCGTCGAGGAGACCGCGTCCCAACTCGACATCAAGATGCTGGAGCAGGTCGTGGACGCCGTCGTCGCCGCCGACCGGGTCGACGTCTACGGCGTCGGCGCGAGCGCGTTCGTCGCGGCCGACTTCCAGCAGAAGCTGCACCGCATCGGGCGGGTCTGCTCCGCCTGGGCGGACGCCCACATCATGCTGACCAGCGCCGCCGTCCTGAGCCCCGGCGACGTGGCGATCGGCATCTCGCACACCGGGGCGACGGTGGAGACCATCGACGCGCTGGAGGTCGCCAAGACCCGGGGCGCCCGGACCGTCGGGCTCACCAACTTCCCGAAGTCCCCCATCGCGGAGGTCGCGGACCTGATCCTCACGACCGCCGCCCGGGAGACGACGTTCCGCTCGGGCGCCACGGCCAGCCGGCTGGCGCAGCTCACGGTGGTGGACTGCCTCTTCGTCGGAGTTGCGCAGCGCACCTACGGGTCTACCCGCAAGGCCCTCGAAGCCACGTACGAGGCGGTCCGCGGACGGACCGTGCGACCCGACCGGAGGCGTCGGTGATCGATTGCGAGCTCCCCACGGAGGGACGGAACCCTCGGACCCTCGACGTCGACACGCTGCCGACCATGGAGGTGCTACGCCTGATCAACTCTGAGGACGCGACCGTGCCGACGGTCGTCGGCTCCGTGCTGCCCGAGGTCGCCCGGCTGGTCGACCTCGCCGTGGAGTCCCTGCGCGCGGGCGGCCGCGTGCACTACTTCGGCGCGGGCACGTCCGGCCGGCTCGCGGTGCTCGACGCCGCCGAACTCCCCCCGACGTTCGGCATCTGGGGCCGCGTCGTGGCCCACAACGCCGGCGGGCCCGGCGCGCTGTCGCAGGCCGTCTCCGGCGTGGAGGACGACGTCGACCTCGGCCGCCGGGACGCCCTCGACGTCGGGCCGCGCGACGTGGCGATCGGCATCGCGGCGAGCGGCCGCACCCCGTACGTGGTGGGGGCGCTGCGCGCCGCCGCCGCGGTCGGGGCGCGCACGGCCCTGATCAGCTGCAACCCGCACACGCCGTACGGGGCCGAGGTGGAGGTGCACATCGGGCTCGCCACCGGGCCCGAGGTGATCAGCGGGTCCACCCGGATGAAGGCGGGCACCGCGACCAAGCTGGTGCTCAACTCCTTCTCCACCACCCTGATGATCAGGATGGGGCGCACCTACTCCAACCTGATGGTCAGCGTGAACGCGCTGAACGCCAAGCTGCGCGCCCGGCTGGTGCGCATCCTCACCGAGGCGACCGGGATGGACGCCCGCACCTGCGAGAACGCGCTGGCCGAGGCGGGCGGCAACACCCGCGTCGCGTTGGTCTCACTGCTCGGCGAGGTCCCCGCGGAACGCGCCACGGTGGTCCTGGAGGAAACCGACGGCGGCGTCCGAGAGGCCCTGCAACGCCTCAGATCCGCCTAGCACCGCAAGCGCGAACCGCTGCCCTCACCTCAGCCCGCGATCCCGACAACACCGGCCACCGCCGCAACCAGCGACGACCCCGACACTCGCGATCGCGTCCGAAGGCAGATTCGAGCGAAGCAAGAATCTGATCGCGCAGCGAGCCGCCAGGCGAGCCGGAGCGATGCCAGCGATCGCCCGCGTTTATCGACGATGGAGGGCCCTCCGGGCCCGAAGGAGGAGAGAAATGCAATAAATCAGTTCTCGTGGCGGCGGAGTTCCTGGCGGGCCACGGTGCGGACGTGGACCTCGTCGGGGCCGTCGAAGATGCGCATCGCGCGGACCCAGGAGTACATCGCCGCCAGCGGCGTGTCGTCGGAGACGCCGGCGGCGCCGTGCACCTGGATCGCGCGGTCGAGCACCTCGTGCGCGACGCGCGGCACGACCACCTTGATCGCGGCGATCTCCGTCCGCGCGCCCCGGGCGCCGTGCCGGTCGATCAGCCAGGCGGTCTTGAGGGTCAGCAGCCGGGCCTGCTCGATCGCCATCCGCGACTCGGCGATCTGCTCCCGGACGACGCCCTGCTCGGCCAGCGGCCCGCCGAAGGCCTCGCGGGACAGGGCGCGGCGGCACATCAGCTCCAGCGCCCGCTCCGCCATGCCGAGCGCCCGCATGCAGTGGTGGATGCGGCCGGGGCCGAGCCGCGCCTGCGCGATCATGAACCCGTCGCCCTCGGCCGCCACCAGGTTCGCCGCCGGCACCCGGACGTCCTCGAAGAGGATCTCCGAATGGCCGTGCTGGTCCTGGTAGCCGAACACGGGCAGGTGCCGGAGGACCGTCACGCCCGGGGCGTCGCGCGGCACGAGCACCTGCGACTGCTGCCGGTGCGGCGGCCCGTCCGGGTCGGTCTTGCCCATCACGATGAAGATCTTGCAGCGCTCGTCGGCGGCGCCGGTGATGAACCACTTGCGGCCGTTGACCACGTACTCGTCGCCGTCCCGGACGATCGAGGTGGTGATGTTGGTGGCGTCGGAGGAGGCGACCTCGGGCTCGGTCATCGCGAACGCGCTGCGGATCTCGCCGTCCAGCAGGGGCCGGAGCCAGCGCTCCTTCTGCTCGTCCGTGCCGAACATGTGCAGGACTTCCATGTTCCCGGTGTCGGGCGCCGCGCAGTTGACCGCCTCGGGGGCGAGGTCGGGCGACCGGCCGGTCAGCTCGGCGAGCGTCGCGTACTCCAGGTTGGACAGCCCGGAGACGTCCGGCAGGAACAGGTTCCACAGCCCCCGCCCGCGCGCCTCGGCCTTCAGCTCCTCGACGACCGGCGGCAGCGCGTGCGGGTCGTTCTGCGCCCGCCAGGCGGCGTAGACGGGCTCAGCCGGGTGGACGCGCTCCTCCATGAACTCCTGGAGACGGTCCCGGTAGTCGCGTGCCTTCGGGCTGAGTTCGAAGTCCATGCGCCGCATTCTGACAGAACGGGATTCGGTCCCTTTGCCCGGGATCGCCTACCATCGGCCCGTGAGCGTCAAAGCTGTGATCACCGACTGGGGCGGCGTCCTCACCTCCCCCCTGGCCGACGCCATCGAGGTCTGGCTCACCGCCGACCGCATCGACGTCGAGCGCTACAAGACCGTCATGCGGGCGTGGGTGAAGCAGGCCTACGACGGCGACGGGACGAACCCCGTCCACGGCCTGGAGGACGGCTCCCTGCCGACCCCCGAGTTCGAGCGGCTCCTCGCCGCCGAGCTGCTCACCGTCGACGGCGGCCCCGTCGAGGCCGCCGGGCTCATCGCCCGGATGTTCGGCGCGTTCGCCCCGGTCGAGCCGATGTACGACGCGCTGCACGCGGTCCGCGCCGCGGGCGCCCGCACCGCCCTGCTGTCGAACTCCTGGGGCAACGAGTACCCCCGCGACCTGTTCGCCGAGCTCTTCGACGCGGTCGTCATCTCCTGCGAGGTCGGGATGCGCAAGCCCGACGAGCGGATCTTCCGGCACGCCCTGGACCTGCTCGGCCTGGACGCCGCCGAGTGCGTCTTCATCGACGACATCGAGCACAACATCCGCGCCGCGCAGGCCCTCGGCATCCGCGGCATCCTGCACACCGCCCCCGACACCACGATCGCCGAACTGCGCGGAATGGGTCTGCTGCCCTGACCGTCTGGCAGACTTGCTGACCGTCATGCGCGTCTACCTGCCGTCCACGCTCACGCTGCTCGCCGGCGTCCACACCGCGCGCGAGATCGGTCCCGCGCCGCTCGCCGCCCATGCCGTCACGCCCTCGCTGCGCGAGTGGTACGCGGGCGGCGACCAGGAGGAACTGGAGTACGCGGCGATGTCCGCCGCCGCCCGCGCCTCGCTGCGCCTGCTCGCCGCCGACCCGTCCGTCCCGCGCCGCCGGGTCGTGCTGGCCGCCGAGGTCCCCGACGACCAGGTCTCCTGGACGCCGGGCGACGCGGCCCTCGGCAACGGCGACCGCGCCCTCGTCCGGCTCGCGGCCGCCGTCCCGTGGAAGCGGATCGCCTCCGGCCACGTCGACGACCCCGACGCCGTCCCTGACGTCGACGCCGCCGCGCAGGCCCTCGCGGCCGCCGACGCGGGGGACGAGGACGCCCGCTTCACCGTGGACGGCGCCGAGGGCCACGAGCTCCTCTGGTACGCCACCCAGGAACTCGTCCACCTGCTCGACTAGCGGTCCCGGCGCGGGGTAGGTCCCTCGGCACGCCGACCATGCCGCCGGATCGCAGGGGGACGCCAGATGGACGCCGTCACCACCGTGCCGGTTCCGATGAACGAACCGGTCAGGACGTACGCGCCGGGAAGCCCCGAGCGGGCCGCGCTGGAAGCCAGGATCAAGGAGCTGGGCGGCGCGCAGACGGAGCTGACCATGGCGATCGGGGACGAGCGGCGCATGGGCGCGGGCACGCCCGTCGACGTCGTGGAGCCCCACGACCACGGGCACGTGCTCGGCCGGATGGGCGAGGCGACCGAGGCCGACGTCACCGAGGCGATCGCCGCGGCGCGGGAGGCGGCGCCGGGCTGGCGGGCCATGTCCTTCGACGACCGCGCCGCGATCTTCCTGCGCGCCGCCGAGCTGCTCGCCGGGCCGTGGCGGTCCACGGTGAACGCCGCCACGATCCTCGGCCAGTCCAAGTCGGTGCAGCAGGCGGAGATCGACGCCGCCTGCGAGCTGATCGACTTCTGGCGGTTCAACGTGCGGTTCGCCCAGCAGATCCACGAGCAGCAGCCGCTGTCGCCGCCGGGGGTGTGGAACCGGCTGGATTACCGGCCGCTGGAGGGCTTCGTCCTCGCCATCACCCCGTTCAACTTCACCGCGATCGCCGGGAACCTCCCGACCGCGCCCGCCCTGATGGGCAACGTCGTGGTGTGGAAGCCGTCCCCGACGCAGCAGCTCGCCGCCCACCACACGATGCGCCTGCTGGAGGCCGCCGGCCTCCCGCCCGGCGTGATCAACATGGTCACCGGCAACGGCGCCGCCGTCTCCGCGGTGGCCCTGCGCCATCCCGAGCTCGCGGGCCTGCACTTCACCGGCTCGGCCGCCACGTTCCAGCAGCTCTGGCGGACGATCGGCGAGAACATCTCCGGCTACCGGGGCTACCCGCGGATCGTCGGCGAGACCGGCGGCAAGGACTTCGTCGTCGCGCACCCGTCCGCCGACCCCGCCGTGCTGAAGACGGCGCTGGTCCGCGGCGCCTTCGAGTACCAGGGCCAGAAGTGCTCCGCCGCGTCCCGCGCCTACGTCCCGCGCTCCATCTGGGACGGCATGCGCGACGACTTCTGCGCCGAGGTGGACGCCCTCACCGTGGGCGACGTCGCCGACGACCTGTCGGCCTTCATGGGCGCCGTGATCGACGACCGGGCGTTCGCCAAGCACCGCCGCGCCATCGAGCGCGCCCGCCGGACCGACACCGTGCGGATCCTCGCGGGCGGCGAGCTGGACGACTCGCGCGGCTACTTCGTGCGCCCCACGGTCCTGGAGTCGTCCGACCCGACCGACGAGATCTTCACCACCGAGTACTTCGGCCCGATCCTCGGCGTGCACGTCTACGACGACGCCGACTACGACGGCGTCCTCACCCAGATGGAGGGCGTCTCGGACTACGCCCTGACCGGCGCCGTCATCGCCGGCGACCGCGCCGCCGCGGCCGCGGCCACCGAGCGGCTCCGCTTCGCCGCCGGGAACTTCTACGTCAACGACAAGCCGACCGGCTCGATCGTCGGCCAGCAGCCGTTCGGCGGCGCCCGCGCGTCCGGCACCAACGACAAGGCCGGCTCGATCCTGAACCTCACCCGCTGGACGAGCGCCCGCTCCATCAAGGAGACCTTCGTCGCGCCCACCGACCACCGCTACCCGCACATGGGCTGAGGCGCGCTCGCCGGGTCGTCGCGGGGAGACCGGCCGGGGCCCTTCACGACCGGTCGAAGCGGTGGCAGGCTTGACGATAGGCTCGCCTCGCCGCCCGCTGGACGGCGCTGGAGCACACCCCCTGGAGCCGTCATGGGAACGGGATGTCGACGCTGAACCGTCTCGTGCTGTGGAACATCGACCACACCCTGGTCGACGTCGGGCGGATCACCCGGGACGCCTACGCCGAGGCGTTCCGGCGGACCATCGGGCGCCCGCTCGTGCGCCTGCCGCCCACCCCCGGCCGCACCGAATCCGAGATCATCTTCGAGACCCTCGCGTTCAACGACGTCGTCACCACCGACGACCACCTCCCGGCCTTCTTCGACGCGCTGGCCGAGGCGTTCGCGAACCGCCGCGCCGACCTGCGCGCGCACGGGCGCGTCCTGGCCGGCGCTGGCGAGGCCGTGGAGGCGCTGGCGCACGTGCCCGGCGTCGTCCAGTCGGTGCTGACGGGGTCCCTCCAGCCGAACGCGGTGCTGAAGGTGACCGAGCTGGGCCTCGCCGGCCGCCTCGACCTGGAGGCCGGCGGCTACGAGAACGGCGTCTACAGCAAGGCCGCCCTCCTGGAACTCGCCCGCACCCGCGCCGGCGAGCGCCACGGCGCCCGCTACCCCGAGTCCGCGACCGTCTACGTCGCCGACTCGCCCCGCGACGTCCAGGCCGCGCACATCGCCGGCTCGCCGATCATCGCCGTCGCCACGGGCAGCGCCACCGAGGCCGAGCTGCGCGCGGCCGGCGCCGACCGGGTCCTCGCCACGCTCGCCGACACGAACGCGGTGGTGAGCGCGGTCGCCGACCTGACCCGCATGTGAGAACGGCCCGCGGCTGAGACAAGGTTGTCACCTCGGAAAAGCGGCGGGGCCCGCACACCCTCGATAACTTCGGGTAATCACTTGACGTCAAGGAGTGATTGCCATGCCGTGTCGTGCCGTCGCCCTGTCCACCGTCCTCGCCGCGGCCCTCGGCGCCGCCGCTCTCCTGCTCACCACGCCCCCGGCCGACCCCGCCCAGGCCTCCGCGGAGCGCGCCGGAGAGATGGTCGTGTGCGAGCAGGTGGAGTCGCGGTCCCCGCAGGTCTTCGGCCGGAACTGCAACCCCGGCCGGTGGGGGCCGCTCTCGGACTTCACCGTCGTCGACCGCCGCAACGACGACACCTACCACTGCCGCACCGGCTGGGCCGAGGGCTCGCTCTGGGCCGACGGCCGGAACTGCCGCCCGCAGCGAGGCTGATCCCTCCGGGCGGGGCGCTGCCCCGGCACGGCGGCCGACACACCGCCGTGCCCGCCGGTGTGCTCTCTCCAAGCCGCCGGTTCTTCCGGGTGTGTGGGAGCCGGGGATACCCGGGTCCGGTTCTGTGTGGCGGCGCGGGGTTGCCCGACGACGCGATTTGACCTGCGATAGGACCGGCTCGGGGGCTTGGCGTCGGGCGTGGCGGGCAGGTTGCGCGGTGTGCCGGGCGGGCCCGATATTGGGATGTCCGCGCAGCGTGGCGCGGCGGGGAGGGAGAGAGATGGCCCGGGAGGTATCCGAGGGTTCGGCGCTGTGGGAGCCGTCGGAGGAGGTGGTCGCGAACGCGCGGGTGACGCGGTTCGCCCACTGGCTGGGGGACCGGGGCGTCCTCAAGGAGTCCTACGACGAGCTCTGGCAGTGGTCGGTCACGGAGGTCGACGCGTTCTGGGACGCGATCTGGTCGTACTTCGACGTCGTCGGCGAGCGCGGCGACGGGCCCGTCAGGACGGGCGGCCCCATGCCGGTCGACGGGCTGGAGTGGTTCCCGGGCGCGACCCTCAACTACGCGGCGAACGCGCTGCGCCGGGCGCGGGAGACGCCCGACGAGACCGCGGTCGTCTTCCGGTCGGAGGCGGGCGGGCACCGGCTCCTGTCGTACCGGGAGCTGGCGCTGCACGTCGCGGAGGTCCGCGCGGGCCTCGCGGAGCTCGGCGTGGGCAGGGGCGACCGGGTCGCCGCCTACATCCCGAACATCCCCGAGGCGCTGGTCTGCTTCCTGGCCACGGCCTCGCTGGGGGCGGTCTGGTCGTCGTGCTCTCCCGACTTCGGCTCCTCCTCGGTGATCGACCGGTTCGCGCAGATCGAACCCAAGGTCCTGATCGCCGTGGACGGCTACGCCTACAACGGCAAGCGGTTCGACCGCCGCGAGATCGTCACGGAGATCGAGGCCGCGCTGCCGACCCTCGCCGCCACCGTGCTCGTCCCGTACCTGGACCCGGCCGCCACGCCGGAGGGCCTGCGCGTCGGCCTGCACTACGGCGAACTGCCCCGCCAGGGCCACGACACCCTGGAGTTCGAGGACGTCCCGTTCGACCATCCGCTGTGGGTCGTGTACTCGTCCGGGACGACGGGGCTGCCGAAGCCGATCGTGCACGGTCACGGCGGCGTGGTCCTGGAGCACCTCAAGGCGCTGTCCTTCCACCAGGACCTCGGCCCTGAGGACGTGTTCTTCTGGTACACCACCACCGGCTGGATGATGTGGAACTACCTCATCGGCGGGCTGCTGGTGGGATCCGCCATCGTCATGTACGACGGCGCCCCCCTCGACCTGTGGTCGCTCGCCGCCGAGAACGGCGTCACCTACATGGGGGTCGGCGCGCCCTACATCTCGGCCTCGGTGAAGGAGGGGCGCCGCCCCGGCGAGGAACTCGACCTGTCCGCCCTGCGCGGCATCGGCTCCACCGGCTCGCCGCTCCCGCCCGAGGGCTTCGCCTGGGTGTACGACGCCGTCGGCCGCGACCTGCTGCTCGGCTCGTTCTCCGGCGGAACCGACCTGTGCACCGGCTTCGTCGGCCCGTCGCCGCTCCTGCCGCTGCGCGCCGGCGTCATCCAGTGCCGCGGCCTCGGCGCCAAGGTGGAGGCGTTCGGAGAGGACGGCAAGCCGGTGACCGACGAGGTGGGGGAGCTGGTCATCACCGAGCCCATGCCGTCCATGCCCGTCTTCTTCTGGAACGACGAGGGCGGCGCGCGCTACCGCGACTCCTACTTCGACATGTACCCGGGGGTCTGGCGGCACGGCGACTGGATCAAGATCCGGCCGGACGGCGGCTGCGTGATCTACGGGCGGTCCGACTCGACCCTCAACCGCGGCGGCGTCCGCATGGGCACCTCCGACTTCTACCGCGTCGTCGAGGCGTTCGACGAGATCACCGACAGCCTCGTCATCGACACCGGCCGGCTCGGCCAGGAGGGTCGGCTGCTCCTGTACGTCCAGCTCGCGGAGGGCGCCTCGCTCACCGACGAGCTGGCGGCCGACCTGCGTCGGCGGATCCGGTCGGCGCTGTCGCCCCGGCACGTCCCGGACGAGATCACCGCCGTGCCCGGCATCCCGCGCACGCTGTCCGGCAAGAAGCTGGAGGTCCCCGTCCGCAAGATCCTCCAGGGCACCCCGGTCGACCGGGCCGCCAACCGCGACTCCATGGCCAACCCCGAGGTGCTCACCCACTTCACCCCCTAGCGGCGGCGTAGGCGAGGACGTCGCGGCGGCGGTACAGGCGCCGCACGCGGCCTCCTCCCAGCGGCTCCACCCGCGCGGGCTCCGGCCAGCCCGCGGGCGGGCGCCCGGCGTAGACGGTGACGCTCGTCTGCGCCAGGCCGAGGATGCGGGCGGCCTCCGCCAGGGTGACCAGGTCGTCCGGCCCCTCCTCGGCGGGACGCTCGTCCAGGGCGCGGTACCAGGCCGTCCAGGCGGCCTCGTCCCAGTACAGGGCCTTGCCGGCGCGGTGCGCGACGCCCGGGTGGCCGTTGGACGCGCGGTCCGCCCAGAGCTGCTTGAGGCGGTGGCGGCTGAGGCCGTGGCGCTCCGCCAGCTCGTCGCGGGTGGCGAGGCCGGGCGGGACGTCGCGGGACCGGCGTGCCGCGTACCAGCGGTCCCAGTCGGCGGCGTCCCACGCGAGCTGGGAGCCGACCGTCCCCGCCGACTCGGGGTGGCCGTTGGCGGCGCGCTCGCGGTACCACTTCTCCAGGGTGCTGCGCCCGAGCCCGTGCTCGTCCATGAGTTCGGCGCGCGTGCGAACGCGGCGGCCGTCGAGTGTCGCCATGGGCTCAGTGTCCCGCGTGTGGCACCGTTCCGCTTGTACGCCCCCGCTCCGCGAGCGACACTTCTCGGCCAGGAACACCGCTTCCGTAAGGACAGTGGGCGCGCCCCCAGCGCTGGGGGAAGTAACGCCATTAGGGTGGTCTACGACCCAAAGCCGGCCCCCGGAGATGATCGTCCATATCGCTCCGAATGGTCGCGGGATCGGGTGAACTCAGCTCGGGGCTCGCGCGTCACACAGTCGGAGGGGCGATCCGGGCCGGGGGCACGCGCGATTCGCCGATCAAGGAGAGGGACGGTTCCACGCATGGAGGTTGGGGCGCTGCGGTCCGGAGACCCGGACCGGCTCGGGACCTACGCCCTGATCGGCCGGGTGGGCGAGGGCGGCCAGGGCACGGTGTTCCTCGGCGTGGCCGAGGACGGCCGGCAGGTCGCGGTCAAGCTGCTGCACGCCGAGCTGACGTCCGACGACAAGGCGCTCGCCCGCTTCCTGCGCGAGCTGGAGGTCGCCAAGCAGGTGGCGCCGTTCTGCACGGCGCAGGTGATCGACGCCGACGCGACCGGCGACCGCCCCTACATCGTCAGCGAGTACGTGCCGGGCCCCTCGCTGAACCAGCAGGTGCTGGAGGGCGGCCCGCTCGCCGGCGCCGTGCTCGACCGGCTCGCCGTCGGCACCGCCACGGCCCTCGCCGCGATCCACCAGGCCGACATCGTGCACCGCGACTTCAAGCCGCACAACGTGCTGATCGGCCCCGACGGCCCGCGCGTCATCGACTTCGGCGTCGCCCGCGCGCTCAGCGGCGGCACCACCCTCACCAGCCGGGTCATCGGCACCCCGTCCTACATGGCGCCCGAGCAGATCAGCGGCGACGAGGTCGGGACGCCCGCGGACGTGTTCTGCTGGGCGGCGACGCTGGCCTACGCCGCGACCGGGGAGCCGCCCTTCGGGCAGGACACCATCCCCGCGGTGATCAACCGGATCCTGCACGAGGAGCCGAAGCTCGGCGGCCTCGACGGGCCGCTGCGCGACCTGGTGCTCGACTGCCTGGAGAAGGACCCCTCGCACCGGCCGGGCGCCCGGCAGGTGCTGATGCGGCTGCTCGGGCACGAGGAGGCCGCGGCGCGTCCGGCCGCCCGCCCGTCCGGCGACACCGACGAGACCGCGATGCTGGCCGCCGGATCCGTCCTCGCGGCCGTGGGCGGCGACGAGGACGAGGCGTTCGAGCCCGCCGCCGCGTTCGCCGGCGACGCCGTCCCCGACGAGAGCCCGATCTTCGACGACGACGCCTACCCGGCGCCGGCGGGGGCGGCCGTCCCGGACGCCTACGAGGCCGACCCGCCGGGCACGCCCGCCGAGTGGGCCGCCGTCGACACCATGCCCGGCGCCCGCGGCAAGGGCGGCGGCCTGCGCCGCTCCCTCGCCGGCTCCGGACGCTCCGCCGCGCTCGCCGGGGCCGCCGCCCTGGTCGTCGCGCTCATCGTGGTCTCCTCCGTCCTGCTCCTCGGCTCCGGCGACAGCGGCAAGGCGGGGCGCAAGGTCAGCGACCCGAGCGCGCCGCCCGCGTCGACCGACGTCGAGCCCAGCACCGCGCCGCCGCCGATTCGCCGGCCCGTGGAGGAGGAGCCCCCGACGTCGTACGAGCCGACGCCCACCGACAGCCCCACGCCCACCGACAGCCCCACGCCGACGGGCTCCCCGACGCCGACCGACACGCCGACCGGGCCGACGCCGAGCGAGACGCCCACCGACCCGGGCACGCCGACCGACCCGGGCACGCCCACCGACCCGGGCCCGACCGAGCCCGGTGGCGGCGGCACCGAGCCCGGGGGCGGCGGCACCGGAACCGGCACCGGAACCGGCACCGGCACGGGCGCGCAGGCGGCGGGCTGACGCGCGGCACTGATTTTCCAAGATCACCCTGAGCTGTGCCGGGCCGCCTGGCAGGGTGGGATAGGCCACGTCGGCCGTGCACGGGACCAGGTCGGCTTTGCGGCGATTCCTGGTTACGCTCGTGCAGTGAGCGGCGCCACAACGAGGTGGCGATGGGTCTCAAGGGGAGATTGTCGATGAGCGGCATGCTCGATCAAGAGAAGGACGACCTGCTCCGGCGGGCCGCCGAGACGTGCGCGCGGCGTCCGGACGCGCGCGGGGACGCGGAGGAGGCTCTCGCCTACCTCCGCCTCTACTACCGCCAGGTCGCGCGGGAGGACCTGCTGGAGCGCGACCCGGCCGGCATCTGCGGGCCCGCGATGGCGCACCGCGCGCTCGCCGAGGAGCGGCCGCAGGGGCGCGCGAAGGTCCGCGTCTTCACGCCGACGCTGGAGGAGGACGGCTGGAACCCCGGCCGCACCGTCGTCCAGGTCGTCACGGACGACATGCCGTTCCTGGTCGACTCGGTGACGATGGAGCTGAGCCGGCACCACCTCGCCACCCAGCTGATCGTCCACCCGCTGCTGGGCGTGGACCGCGACGTCGCGGGCCACCTCAGGGCGTTCCGCGGCAAGCTCGACAGCGACGCCGACGTCGACGAGTCGTGGATGCACATCGAGGTCGACCGCACCACCGACCAGGCCCTCCTGGACGTGCTGGAGAAGGACCTGATCCGCGTCCTGCAGGACGTGCGGGTCGCCGTCGAGGACGAGCCCAAGATGCGCGCCCGCGCCCACGAGATCGCGACCGCGGTCCAGGAGGTCCCGCCGCCGCTGTCCGACAAGGAGCTCGCCGAGGGCGTCGAGCTGCTCGACTGGCTGGCCGACGGGCACTTCACCTTCCTCGGCTACCGCGACTACACGCTCACCGAGGACGGCACGGCCCTGCGGCCCGAGCCCGGCTCGGGCCTCGGCGTCCTGCGCAACGACAAGCGCGAGTCCGCCGGCTTCGCCGCGCTGCCGCCGGAGGTCCGCGAGAAGGCGACGGAGAAGCGCCTGCTCGTCCTCACCAAGGCGAACTCCCGCTCCACCGTCCACCGCCCCCTGTACCTGGACTACATCGGGGTGAAGAAGTTCGACGCGGCCGGCGAGGTGATCGGGGAGCGCCGCTTCCTCGGCCTGTTCACGCACGTCGCCTACAGCGAGTCGATCGCGCACGTCCCCGTCCTGCGGCCCAAGCTCGACGAGGCGCTGGAACGCGCCGGGTTCACCCCCGACAGCTACGACGGCCAGGACCTCATCGAGATCCTGGAGACCTACCCGCGCGACGAGCTGTTCCAGATCTCGGTGGACGACCTGCTGAAGATCTCCCTCGGCGTGCTGCGGCTGCGCGAGCGCCGCCAGCTGAAGCTGTTCCTGCGCAAGGACCTGTACGGGCGCTTCATGTCCTGCATGGTCTACCTGCCGCGCGACCGCTACACCACCAAGGTGCGGCTGCGCATCCAGGACCTGCTCAAGGAGGCGTTCGAGGGCGTCAGCGTCGACTACAGCGCGAACGTCACCGAGTCGAACCTGGCCCGGCTGCACGTCGTGGTCCGCGGCGAGCGCGGGCGCCCGCTGCCGGACGTGGACGTCCCGGAACTGGAGGAGCGCCTCGCCGACGCCACCCGCTCCTGGGAGGACGACCTCGCCGACGCGATCGTCCAGCAGTGCGGAGAGGAACGTTCCGGAACGCTCGGCGGCTCGTTCGGCGAGGCGTTCCCCGAGGGCTACAAAGCCGACTTCCCGGCCCGCACCGCCGTCGCCGACCTGCGCCGCCTCGACGCGCTCGACGAGGCCGCCGACACCTCGATCGACCTGTACGGGCCGGCCGGCGCCGGGCCCGGCGAGCGGCGGCTGAAGATCTACCGGCTGGGCGAGCCGATCTCGCTGTCGCGGGTGCTGCCGCTGCTGCAGAACATGGGCGTCGAGGTCATCGACGAGCGGCCCTACGAGATCAACACCGCCGACGGCCGCCGGTTCTGGATCTACGACCTCGGGCTGCGGTACGTGCCGCCCGCGGACGTCCCGGAGGAGGCCGTCAAGGACCTGTTCCAGGACGCGTTCATGGTGCTGTGGCGCGGCGACATCGAGAACGACGGCTTCAACGCCCTCGTCCTGCACGTCGGCCTGACCTGGTGGCAGGCGATGATCCTGCGGGCCTACGCCCTGTACCTGCGGCAGGCGGGCGCCGCGTTCTCCAAGCGGTACTTCGAGGAGGTGCTGCTGCGCAACGCCTCCATCACCCGGCTGATCATCCGGTTGTGGGAGAGCAGGCTCGACCCGACGCTCCAGGGCGGCGAGGAGGAGCGCAGCGACGGCATCACCGAGGAGATCCGCGGCAAGCTGGACGACGTCGCCAGTCTCGACGAGGACCGCATCCTGCGCTCCTACCTGGACCTCGTCCAGGCGACCCTGCGCACGAACCACTACCAGAACAAGCCGTACCTGGCGATGAAGTTCGACCCGGCGGGCATCCCGGAGCTGCCGCAGCCCCGCCCCATGTACGAGATCTTCGTGTACTCGCCGAAGGTCGAGGGCGTGCACCTGCGGTTCGGGTCCGTCGCGCGCGGCGGGCTGCGCTGGTCGGACCGGCGCGAGGACTTCCGCACCGAGATCCTCGGCCTGGCCAAGGCGCAGGCGGTGAAGAACACCGTCATCGTCCCCGCGGGCGCCAAGGGCGGCTTCGTCGGCAAGCAGCTGCCCGACCCGTCCGTGGACCGGGAGGCCTGGCAGAAGGCCGGCATCGACTGCTACAAGGACTTCATCTCCGGCCTGCTCGACCTCACCGACAACCTCGTGGACGGCAAGGTCGTCCCGCCGCCGGACGTCGTCCGCCACGACGGCGACGACACCTACATGGTCGTCGCCGCCGACAAGGGCACCGCGACGTTCTCCGACATCGCCAACGGCGTCGCCGCCGACTACGGGTACTGGCTCGGCGACGCGTTCGCCTCGGGCGGCTCGGTCGGCTACGACCACAAGGGGATGGGCATCACCGCCCGCGGCGCCTGGGAGTCGGTGAAGTACCACTTCCGGGCCCTCGGCAAGGACATCCAGAACGAGGACTTCACCGTCGTCGGCATCGGCGACATGTCCGGGGACGTCTTCGGCAACGGGATGCTCCTGTCGGAGCACATCCGCCTGGTCGCCGCGTTCGACCACCGGCACATCTTCCTCGACCCCGCCCCGGACGCCGCCGCCTCGTTCGCCGAGCGCCGGCGCCTGTTCGAGCTGCCGCGCAGCAGCTGGGCCGACTACGACACCTCGCTGGTCTCCAGGGGCGGCGGCGTGTTCCCCCGCACCGTCAAGGCGATCCAGATCACCCCGCAGATGCGGGCGGTCCTCGGGCTCGGCGACGGCGTGAGGAGCCTTCCCCCCTTCGAGCTGATCCGGGCCATCCTGCGGGCGCCGGTCGACCTCCTGTGGAACGGCGGCATCGGCACCTACGTCAAGTCGTCCGCCGAGAACAACGCCGACGTCGGCGACAAGGCCAACGACCCCGTCCGCGTGGACGGCGCCGAGCTGCACTGCAAGGTCGTCGGCGAGGGCGGCAACCTCGGCGTGACGCAGCTCGGCCGCATCGAGTTCGCCCGCGGCGGCGGCCTGATCAACACCGACTTCATCGACAACTCCGCGGGCGTCGACACCTCCGACCACGAGGTCAACATCAAGATCCTGCTCGACCAGTCGGTGCGGGACGGGGAGCTCGCCGGCAAGCAGCGCGACGGGCTGCTCTACGAGATGACCGACGAGGTGGGACGGCTCGTCCTGCGCGACAACTACGCGCAGAACGTGGTGCTCGCCGCGGCCCGCGCGCAGGCGCCCGCGATGCTGCACGTCCACGCCCGGTACATGCGCAAGCTGGAGCGCGACGGGCGCCTGAAACGGCGCCTGGAGGCGCTGCCGGACGACAAGGCCCTCGCCGAGCGCCGCCAGTCGGGCCTCGGCCTGACCAGCCCCGAGTTCTCGGTGCTGCTCGCCTACGCCAAGCTCGCCCTGGACGCCGACCTCGTCGCCTCCGACCTCGCCGACGACCCCTACCTGGAGTCGTGGCTGGTCGACTACTTCCCGACGCCGCTGCGCGAGCGGTTCCGCCCGTACATGGACCGGCACCCGCTGCGCCGCGAGATCATCACGACCGCCGTGGTGAACGACGTGGTCAACGCGAGCGGCTCCACCTACGTGTTCCGGATGAACGAGGAGACGGGCGCCTCGTCCTCCGACATCGCCCGCGCCTACCTCGTCACCCGCGACGTGTTCGAGATGCCGAAGTTCTGGCGGTCGGTGGAGAGCCTGTCGCACCACGTCGAGGAGTCGACGCAGGTCGCGATGCGGCTGGAGGCGCGCAAGCTCACCGAGCGCGGCGCCCGCTGGCTGCTGCACAACCGGCGGCCCCCGTTCGACATCCAGGAGACGATCGACTTCTTCCGCGGCGGCGCGGCCACCCTGAGCGCGCGCCTGTCGAAGCTCCTGGTCGGCCTGGACCTCGCCGCCTTCGAGCAGCGCCGCGACGGCTTCGCCGAACTGGGCGTCCCGGACGAACTGGCCGAGCAGTGCGCCACCTTCGTCCCCGCCTACTCCACCTTCGACGTGGTCGGCATCGCGCACGACGCGCAGCGCCCGGTGGAGGAGGTCGCCGAGGTCTACTTCGACCTGGCGGACCGCCTCCAGCTGTCCCGCCTGCGCGAACGCATCATCGCGCTCCCGCGCGACGACAAGTGGCGCTCGATGGCCCGCTCCGCCCTCCGCGACGACCTGTACGCCGCGCACTCCGCCCTCACCCGCGACGTCCTCGTCACCAGCGAGCCGGGCGGCAACCCCGAGGAGCGAATGATCCACTGGGCCGACAAGAACAAGCCGGCCGTCCAACGAGCCCAGCAGACCCTGAGCGAGATCTGGGAAAGCGACAGCTTCGACCTGGCAACCCTCTCGGTAGCCCTAGGCGCCATCCGCACCCTCGTCACCTCAAGCAGCCTGCCCGCTGAGTAAATGGCATTTCTCTCCTCCTTCGGGCCCGGAGGGCCCTCCATCGTCGAGAAACGCGGGCGATCGCTGGCATCGCTTCGTCTCGCCCAGGGGCTCGCTGCGCGATCAGGTTCTCGCTTCGCTTGAACCTGCCTTCGGACGCGATCGCGGCCACTGAGCCCGCCGCGTGGTTTCACCTCAAACCACGCGGCGGGCGGGTTCATGGCGTTTCTCTCCTCCTTCGGGCCTGAAGGCCCTCCATCGTCGAGAAACGCGGGCGATCGCTGGCATCGCTTCGTCTCGCCCAGGGGCTCGCTGCGCGATCAGGTTCTCGCTTCGCTCGAACCTGCCTTCGGACGCGATCGCAACCGTTGGGCCCGCCGCGTGGTTCGCCCCGGACCGAGGGCGGGCCCCCGAAGCCATTCATCGCCTTTCGTTGAAAGGACGCCGTGGATCTCCGCATGCGCAAGCTCTGCATATCTCTCGCGCTCTCCCTGGGCTTCAACATCGCCGCCGTGACCATTTTTCTCCTCCTGGCCTGCGGCGAGACCGGAGCCATCATCGCCACCGCACTGGGCGTAGGCGTAGGAGCCGGCGGCACAGCGTTAGCGATCATGACGTCCTACGGCCTCCTGGCACCGAGCAACCAAAACCGACCGCACTAACCCCACCCCGCACGGAACCACAAGAAGGTCCACCAGACGCGACAACCCCAGCCGCCGCAGGACCACGCGACGACCTGAATGGTTGCGATCGCGTCCGAAGGCAGATTCGAGCGAAGCAAGAATCTGATCGCGCAGCGAGCCGCAAGGCGAGTCGAAGCGATGCCAGCGATCGCCCGCAGTGCCCGACGATGGAGGGCCGCCAGGCCCGAAGGAGGAGAGCACTGCCATAGGCACAGCAACCCCAGCCGCCACAGGACCACGCGACGACCTGAATGGTTGCGATCGCGTCCGAAGGCAGATTCGAGCGAAGCGAGAATCTGATCGCGCAGCGAGCCGCAAGGCGAGCCGGAGCGATGCCAGCGATCGCCCGCTTTTATCGACGATGGAGGGCCGCCAGGCCCGAAGGAGGAGAAAAAGCAAAATACCGGCGAGCGCCGGCCGGTTCCGCTGCAGCGGTCAGGAGGAGCGGGCCGGCCGGCACTCGACGGGGTTCAGGAGCCCTGGGCGGTGACGGCCTTGCGGTACATGCCGCTGATGGTGACGCGGCCCTTGGGCGGGACGGTGGCGAGGTACTGCACGAGGACGGTGGTGTCCAGGCGTGTCCGGGCGGCGGCGGACGGGGCGAGCCCCGTGAGGTCGCCGGTGACGGCGAGTTTGCCCCGCTGGGTGGCCGAGTAGGCCTCGTTCTGTTTCAGGACGTACCAGACGACGGCGCCGCGGTCTTTGGTGCGCAGCCCGTAGACCTTGTACTCGGTGGGGGAGAAGCGGGACGAGAGCGTGACGCCGCGCCCGGCCAGGGTCTTCTCGCCGGCTTTGAGCGCCTTGTAGGTCTCGCTGGTCTTCGCTCCGTCCGCGAGGGCGGAGGCTCCGGAGGCGCGGGGCCCGTCGGTGAGGAGCGCGGCGTGGGCCTTGGGGAGCCTCGCGGGAGCGATGGCGAGGTCCTTGACGTCGGGGGCGACCGGGGTGGCGTACCCCTGCGGGTCGAGCGCGACGCGGCCGAGGGCGAGTTCGGACGGGTACGGGTCGGCGGCGAGCAGCCACGGCGCGTTCGGCGCGGCCTGGGTGAACAGGAGCGCGTGCCGCAGGGCCCGCTTGCCCTTGCCGCTGACGGAGTCGGCGGCGAACCAGCGCGGGTAGCCGTCGACGCGCGGGATGTAGAACGTCGTGTGGGTGAAGGTCACCTTGGGCGGGCGCTGCCGGACGGCGCGGCGGAGCTTCAGCGCCGCGACGTCCATGGTGAGCTGCGGGTCGGCTTCGACCGTGCGCAGCGTCCTGCCGCTGAATCTGAGCCCTGCCTGGTTCATCCCCGAGGCGAAGGACGTGAGCACCTGCTGCGCCTGCTCCTTGGTGAGGGCGGGCGGCCCCTGCGGCTTCCCCGGAGCCGCGGAGGAGGTGTTGCCGCCGGAGCAGCCGGTGCTCACGGCGGCGGCCAGCAGGCCGGGTAGGAGTAGCGGAACGAGCGTGCGTGCGGCCATGAGGCCCCCCGAATGGCGACGTTGATCCGGACCACCCGGCATCCTCGCAGAGTGATCATGTGATCACTCTGCGAACACGGAAGTCGGCCGTAAAAGGTGGGGGACCGCTCGGGGGAGGGCCTCGGGTCAGTCGCTCTCCTGCTGGCGCAGCCAGCGGATCTCGGCCTCGATGAACTCGTCGATGTCGCCGTCCAGGACCGCGGAGGTGTTGCCGACCTCGACGCCGGTGCGCAGGTCCTTGACGATCTTGAACGGGTGCAGCACGTAGTTGCGGATCTGCGTGCCCCAGCTGGTGGTGCCCTCGCCGCGCAGCTCGGAGAGCTTCTCCGCCTCCTCCTTGCGCTTGCGCTCCAGCAGCTTGGCCTGGAGCACGTTCATGGCCGTGGCCTTGTTCTGCAGCTGGCTGCGCTCGTTCTGGCAGGACACGACGATGCCGCTCGGGATGTGGGTGATCCGCACGGCCGAGTCGGTCGTGTTGACGCCCTGGCCGCCGGGACCCGAGGACCGGTAGACGTCGATCCGCAGTTCGCTCTCGTCGATCTCGACGTGGTCGCTCTGCTCCACCACCGGCACGACGTCCAGGCCCGCGAACGACGTCTGCCGCCGGCCCTGGTTGTCGAACGGGGAGATCCGGATGAGCCGGTGGGTGCCGTGCTCGCCGCGCAGCGTCCCGTAGGCGTAGGGGGCCTTCACGGTGAACGTGGTCGACTTGATCCCGGCCTCTTCGGCGTAGGACGTGTCGTAGATCTCCGTCGGGTAGCCGTGCCGCTCGGCCCAGCGCAGGTACATCCGCCGGAGCTGCTCGGCCCAGTCGGCCGCGTCCACCCCGCCGGCCTGCGCGTTGATGGTGACCAGCGCCTCGCGGGCGTCGTACTCGCCCGACATGAGGGTGCGCACCTCGAGTTGCTGGACGGCCTTGTGCAGCGCGGCCAGTTCCTCGTCGGCCTCGGTGCGCGTGTCGGCGTCGTCCATCTCCCGGGCCATCTCGTACAGCGTGGCGGCGTCCTCAAGCCGCTGCCGCAGGCCTTCGACCCGGTTCAGTTCGCTCTCCAGGTACGACAGGCGGCGCGTCACCGCCTGGGCGCGCTCCTGGTCGCTCCACAGGTCGGGGTCGGCCGACTGCTCGCGCAGTTCGGCGATGTCGCGGCGCATGGTGTCGAGGTCCAGCACCTGCTCGATGCTGGACAGGGTCGATCCGAGCTCCTTGAGCTGTTCTTCGGGTTCGATGCCTGCCACGGTCCGAGCCTATCGCCGTCCCGGCACTGCTTATCGCTCGATGGCGGGCGACCGGAGGTCCGGCGAATATCATGCGGGTGGCAGAATCACGGGCCGAGGTGGTCGGCCGAGGGCGGCCGGCCCTGGATTCTCGGTCCGGGGGACGGGTCTTTGCACAGCTTCCTGCGGGTGGTCGCGGCCGGGGTGCTGCTCACCCTGCTCGCCGCCGCGGGCTGCGCCGAGGGCAAGACGGAGGCGCGGCCGACCGTCACCATGCCCGAGACGTCCCCGCCCGCGCCGGTGGCGCTGACTCCGCAGGTCGCCGGCCAGGCGTTCCGCTCCTACGTCACCGACGAGGACGTGGCGAGGGCCGCCGGCGACGAGCGTCTCGCGCTGACGTGGACGTCCGACGGCCAGTCCCAGCTGACCGCGGCCGAGTTCCGCAAGGCCGCCTACGACGGCGACCCGGTGCGGCGCTTCGTCTACGGCGAGCCCAAGATCTATGTGCCGAAGCTGAGGGACGCCGCCTACCCGCAGTGGTTCGTGGTGTCGGCCGATCGCTCGGTCGTAGGCCGGTCCAAGAGCAGGCGCAGGGCGCTGATGGCCTTCATCCTGCGCGGACCGTCGGACCACTGGAAGCTGACGGTCGCGACCCTTCTGCAGGAGAAGGCCAAGGAGCCGAAGGTCGCGGTCGACGCCGCCGGCTACGCGACGGCCATGAGCGCGGAGGACGCGTCCGTCCTGATCCGCCCTCGCGACGTCGGGGGGATCCAGGCGACGATCGCCGCCGAGGGGCCGCGCAGCGTCGCCGCGAAGGTGATGCGGCCCAACGCCGTCACCACGGGCTTCTACCAGGACGCCAAGCGCGCCAAGAAGAAGGCGAAGAAGAAGGACGTCACCTACACGGCCGTCTACACCGCGACCCCGTTCCCCTACTTCGGGCTGCGGACCGAGCACGGCGGCGGCCTGGTGATCTACTCGCTGTTCCGCAACGCCTCACTGATCGCCAAGGATCCCGGCACGCCGAAGCCGGAGATCCCGCAGGAGGCCGAGCACCTGCTCGACGGGACGGTCGAGGGCAACGAGGTCGACACCACGGCCACGCTGCACTTCGCCGCGTTCGACCCGGCGAAGGCCAAGAAGGGCGCCGCGCAGCCGAAGGCGCACATGGTCGCCGACGACGGCGCCGTGACCAAGGCCGGCACGCCGCCGATCAAGAAGCCGTGACGCCGCGGGCGCCGGGCCGTCAGCCGTAGACGCGCTGGAGGACGAGCGCCGCGAACAGCAGCGCGACGAGGATCGCCAGGACGACGGCGGGCGGCACGGACGGGCCGTGGTCGTGCAGCTCCGAGCGGGCCTCCCGGCAGGTGGGGCAGCGTCCCTCCACCACCGGGTTCGAGCACCGGGCGCAGATGAGATGTTCGCAGCTCATGTCGTGGGCCCCAATCTTCGGCAACGGCGTGTGGTCCGTACGGGAAGCGTCGGCCTGTCTGGTCGTTCGTCCACCTATTAGGTATCTTTCGCCAGCATCCAGCGTAGCCGGACTGTATGGTCGTTCCGGCAAGTCCGGGGGCTAGATGGTATAAAACGGCCGGACGTCGGGAGACGGTTCACATGGCACTGATCGGACGTCACGCACTGATCGGACGCGGTGCCGGCCCCGGGCGCCCGTACCACTGGGAGTGGGACGAGGTGGTCGCCTCTCCCCTCTACACTGCTCGAAGGCTCCGCGTCCCACCTGGCCGCGAAGCCGGGCGGCGCAGGCAAGGGGTCACGGAGCCTTCCGTGGCCGCGGGCCGGCCCGCTCCCCAACCCCTACAGCGAACCGCCGTGATGCAGCCGTGATCCATTTCGACAACGTCACCAAGGTCTACCCGAGCCAGAACCGGCCCGCTCTGCAGCATGTGAACGTCGCCATCGAGAAGGGCGAGTTCCTGTTCCTGGTGGGCCCGTCCGGCTCCGGTAAGTCGACCTTCCTGCGCCTCGTCCTGAAGGAGGAGCGTCCTTCCCAGGGTCACGTGCACGTGGCGGGCAAGGACCTGAGCAGGCTGAGCAACTGGAAGGTGCCGCACCTGCGCCGCAGGATCGGCTGCGTCTTCCAGGACTTCCGGCTCCTGCCCAACAAGAACGTCTTCGAGAACGTCGCGTTCGCCCTCGAGGTGATCGGCAAGCCGCGGCGCTTCATCGGCAAGGTCGTCCCCGAGGTCATCGACCTGGTCGGGCTGGAGGGCAAGGCCCACCGGATGCCGGACGAGCTGTCCGGCGGCGAGCAGCAGCGCGTCGCCATCGCGCGGGCGTTCGTCAACCGCCCGATGATCCTGCTCGCCGACGAGCCGACGGGCAACATCGACCCCGCGACCTCGATCGGCATCATGAAGGTGCTGGACCGCATCAACCGGACCGGTACGACCGTCGTCATGGCCACCCACGACGCCGCCATCGTCGACGCCTTCCGCAAGCGCGTCGTCGAGCTGGAGGACGGCCGCGTCGTCCGCGACCAGTCGCGCGGCGTCTACGGCCAGGCGTACTGATACGAGCGCGCCGACACGGGCGTACCGACACAGGCGTGCCGACACGGGCGCACTGACATCTGAACCATCGATTCCCGCCGGGTCGTAGGAAACCCAGAGGGGTGCCCGAAAGGAAGCCGCCCGCGCCGCGTCCCGCGGCCGCCCCGGCTCCCGGCCCAGCAACGGCGATCAAGGACAGCGAGGCATGCGCGTACAGTTCGTTCTCCAGGAGATCTGGATCGGTCTCCGCAGGAACATGACGATGACGATCTCCCTCGTCATCACCGTCGCCATCGCCATGGCGCTCTTCGGCACCGGGCTGCTCCTGCGGCAGCAGGTCTCCGCGTCCAAGAGCTACTGGTACGACAAGATCGAGGTGTCGATCTTCCTGTGCGCGAAGACGAGCTCCAACCCCGTCTGCCAGAAGCAGGACGTCACCGACCAGCAGCGGCAGACGCTCAAGGCGCAGCTGGAGAAGATGCCGCAGGTCTCGCAGGTCCAGTACGAGAACAAGCAGCAGGCCTACACCCGCTTCAAGGACCGCTTCGCCGGCTCGCCCGGGTTCGTGGAGAGCACCCGTGAGGGCGACATCCCCGACTCGTTCCGGGTGAAGCTGAAGAACCCGGAGGAGTACAAGGCGGTCGCGCAGGCGATGCTGAACCAGCCCGGCGTCGACTCGGTCATCAACGAGCAGGAGATCCTGAAGCGGTTCTTCCGGATCCTGAACGGCCTCCAGGTCGCCGCGTTGACGATCGCCTTGATCCAGGTGATCGCCGCGGTGATGCTGGTCGGCAACACCGTCCGGCTGTCGGCGTTCAACCGGCGCCGGGAGACCGGGATCATGCGGCTGGTCGGGGCGTCCAACACCTATATCCAGATGCCGTTCATCCTGGAAGGCGCGATCGCCGGGCTGATCGGCGGGTTGTTCGCGTCCGTACTGCTGATCTTCAGTAAGAAACTCCTGGTCGACAGACTCGCGGGGGACGTCCAGCTCGTCAGCCAGCTCGGCTGGAGCGTGGTGATCCTCGTCATCATCGTGTCGATCTGCTTCGGCGTCCTGCTGTGCGCCGTCTCCTCGTTCCTGACCCTGCGCAGATACCTGCGGATCTGACGCGGCGGCCGGATCCGGCCCAACCGCCGGATCCGGCCGCCGCGCCGCCCTAGACTTGGCCGCATGACCCCCTCCGCGCCCCCGTCGCGCCCGTGTCCCCGCTGAGCAGGCGACCGGGCGGCGTGCTGCGCGGTGCCGCCATCGCGGCGGCGGTCGCCTGCGCCTACGGCGCGGGGGTCGCGAGCGGCTCGGGCTCCGAGCGGCACGCGGCCGTCGCCGGGGGCGGCTCCGTCCTGGACGAGGCCGCCGCCAAGATCGGCGGCCGGGCCGAGCGGCCCGTCGACCGCGGCGTGCTCGACCGCGCCGCCATCGAGGGCATGCTGCGCGGGCTCGGCGACCGGTGGGCGCACTACTACTCCGCCCGGGAGTACGACGACGTCGAGGGACGCCTCACCGGCCGCTACAGCGGCGTCGGCCTGTGGCTCGGCCGCGAGGACGGCGACTCCCGCGTGCTGGTGGCGAGCGTCCAGCCCGGCACCCCCGCCGCCCGCGCCGGCGTCCAGGCCGGCGACGTCGTCACCCGCGTCGGCGGCGCCTCCGTGACCGGCTGGGACATCTCGCGCGTCGCCGAGGCGCTGCGCGGGCGTCCCGACGAGACGGTCGAACTCGCCGTGGAGCGCGAGCGTCGAACCAGGAGGTTCCACCTCGTCCGCACGAAGGTCTCTGGAGGGGACGTCACCGTGACCGAGCTCCCCGAGCGCGCGCGGATGATCCGGATCGGCGCCTTCACCCGCGGGACCGGCCGCGAGGTCCGCGCCGCCGTGACCGGGCGCCCGCCCGCGGACCGCTCCGGGGGCGGCGTCCTGCTCGACCTGCGCGGCAACCCCGGCGGGCTGGTGGACGAGGCGGTCGAGACGGCGTCGGCGTTCCTGGCCGGCGGCCCGGTCGTGACCTACGAGCCGCGCGGCAGGCCCGTCCAGCGGCGCGCCGTCACCGCCCCGGGCGACGCCCGGACCCCGCTCGTCGTGCTCGTCGACGCGGGCACCGCGAGCGCCGCGGAGATCGTCGCGGGCTCCCTGCGCGACCGCGACCGCGCGGTGATCGTAGGATCGCGTACGTACGGGAAGGGCTCGGTGCAGGAACCCCTCCGGCTCGCCGACGGGTCGGTCATCGAGCTGACCGTCGGTCGCTACCGCACCCCGAGCGGCCGTAACCTCGACGGGGTCGGCATCGAACCCGACGTGGAGGTCTCCGCCGACCGCCCTGCCAGGGCCGCCGAGCGGCGCGCCCGGACGGTGCTGCGCGGCCTCGAAGCGACGATGCCGGGCTGAAGACGACGACGCGGGACGAGGACTGAGGACGTGGCACGGGACACCGGGCGCAAGAAGGACACCGGGCACAAGCTCATCGCCCAGAACAAGCGGGCCCGGTACGACTACCACATCGACGACACGTGGGAAGCGGGCATGGTGCTCATGGGCACCGAGGTGAAGGCGCTGCGCGCCGGGCGGGCCTCCCTCGCCGACGGCTTCGCGCACGTGCGCGACGGCGAGGTGTGGCTGGAGAACGTCCACATCCCCGAGTACACGCAGGGAACCTGGACCAACCACGCGCCCCGCAGGCGGCGCAAGCTGCTGCTGCACCGCCGCGAGATCCAGAAGATCATCGCGAGGTCGGAGGAGCCGGGCTGGACGCTGATCCCGCTCTCGCTGTACTTCAAGGACGGGAAGGCCAAGGTCGAGATCGGCCTGGCCCGTGGTAAGAAGACCTACGACAAGCGCCAGGCCATCGCCAAGCGGGAAGCCGAGCGGGAGATGCAGAAGGCTGCGGCGGCCCGGTTCAGGAGACGGTGAAGGGTGTCGATGACGAACCGAGGCCGGAGGCGGGCCCGTGCCGGGGCCCGCAGGCAGCTGCTGTCGCCCGCGCGGCGCCGGGCGGTCGCGCTGGCGGCCTGCGGCGCCCTGGTGGGGACGATGACGACCGGATGCTGGGCCGAGCCGTCGGCGATGCCCGCCGTCCGCGACTTCCTCATCGCCTGGCAGGTCGGCAACTACGAGGCGGCGGCCGGGCGGACCGTCGGCGCCGACCGCAGGCAGGTGGAGGACGCGCTCGGCCGCGTCCGCCAGCAGCTCGACGCCGCGTCCCTGCGGCTGTCGCTCGGCACCGAGGTCGAGGGCTCCGGCGTCGACCAGATCGTCAAGAAGGGCGACGAGGCCGACGCCCGCTTCACCGTGAAGATCGACCTGGGTGAGAACGGGCAGCCGTGGGAGTACCCCGGCCTGATGCACCTGCGCCGCGTCGGCGGCAAGTGGAAGGTCGTCTGGGACGCGTCCATCATCAACACCAAGCTGAAGCCGGGGCAGCGCCTCGCCGTGGTGACGCAGGTGCCCAAGCGCTCCCCGATCACCGACACCCAGGGCCGCTCCGCGCTGCGCGAGATCGGCGCCTACCAGGTCGGGGTGTTCCCCGGGCAGCTCGCCGACCCGCAGAAGACCATCGACCAGCTCGCCAGGCAGACCAAGATCGACGGTGGCCGGCGGCTGGACTCCGAGCGCCTCCTCGGCCGCGTCCGGTCCGCCCCGCCGCAGACGTACCTGCCGCTGCTGACCCTGCAGGTCCCCGCGCACAACGCGCTCATCCAGCGCCTCACCCACATTCCGGGGCTGCGGTTCCAGGGCGCCCGCGCGCCGATCGCGCCCGCGTACGCGCCCGAGCTGATCGGCAACCTCGGCCCCGCCACCGCGGACCGGCTCCAGCAGGTCGGCGCCCCCTACCAGCCGGGCGACACGATCGGCGTCAGCGGCATCCAGCTGCTCCAGCAGCGCCGCCTCGCCGGGACGCCCACCATCAGCGTCGTCGCGCAGGACGAGACCGGCAAGAGCACCGAGCAGCTGCGCTCCTGGCCGGGCCAGGAGCCGCAGCAGGTCCAGACGACCCTCGACCCCGGCTACCAGCAGCACGCCGACGACGCGCTGGCGGGCGTGCAGTTCCCGGCGTCCATGGTCGCCGTGCGGCCGAGCACCGGAGAGGTGCTCGCCGTGTCCAACCACGGCACGGGCGGCCAGAACGTCGCGTTCGAGGGCCACTACCCGCCCGGCCTCACGTTCGGGATCGTGTCCGCGGAGGCGCTGTTCTCCCAGGGCGGCATGAAGCAGTCCACCGAGACGACCTGCCCCGGCACCGTCACCATCGGCGGCAAGACGTTCACCAACCAGGCCCGCCCCGACAGCAGCTTCGCCAACCACTTCGCCGCGTCCTGCAAGACGACCCTCGCGCAGCTCGGCAGCAAGGTGGACGGGCAGACCCTCCTCCGTGAGGCGACCCAGCTCGGCATCGGCAAGAACTGGGGCCTCGGCGTCCCCGCCTTCACCGGCTCCGTCCCGGCGCCCGCGAACGACGGCGAGAAGGCCGCGGCCATGGTCGGCGAGGGCGCCGTCCAGGTCAGCCCCCTGGCGATGGCCATGGTGGCCGCCGCCGCTTACAGCGGCACCTGGCGGCCGCCCTACGTCCTCAAGGACCCCTCCACGACCGCCCAGGCGCCGCAGGCCCAGTCCCTGCCGCCCGAGTCCATCTCCAACCTCAAGAAGGTCCTGAGCCGCACCGCGTCCCGCGGCAACGCCCGCGGCGCCCGCGTCTCCGGCGACGTGGTCGGCGTCGCCGCCCTCACCACCTACAACGAGGGCGGACGTCCGAAGACCGTCTCCTGGTTCGTCGGCTCCAGCGGCGACCGCGCCTTCGCCATCGCGGTCGAGGGCGTCGTCAACACCCCTGCGCTGGCGGCGAAGTTCCTCGGCGGCTAGGCCCTTTGTCAGCTCTTTACGGACGGGGACGCAACCAACCCGCCCTCCGCGTGCGTCTTTACGGGTGACTGAGCCACCGCTTGGGGGGTTGCGGACTCAGTCGCCGTGATGAGACCAGAGCCTCGTCTCGGGGGAGGCTCTGCCGTCCGGACCGGCCCGACCCTGCCGGTCGACCCCGGTGGACGCGTTTCGCGTCCACCGGGGTTCACGTGTGCCCGGGGGGGAATCACGTTGCCCCCGCACGCGTTATCCATGTAACGTCATCGTGCGGACGTCCCCGGACGGACGCTTTGACAACTGAACATGGGGGTGACCGGCTTCGACTTCGGTCGTTCGAGCCAGGGGAAGCGGGTCGAGGGTTGCTGTCGTGACCTCGTAAATCCTGTGACAGCAAACCAATAACTGCCAACAAGAAGCAGTCCGAGTTCGCCCTCGCCGCCTGAGCGAGGAGCGAACTCTGTCAGCCCGGGCGCGTCTCCGTCCCGGGGTCTGGCATCGCTAGGAGACTTCACCTGCCGGTCCGGTCGCGGGCCCGGTAGGGACACCTGACAGCGACTGAGCCCGTCGGCGACACGCCTGCGTGAGCGCCGGGACTGAGAAAACGCTAAGCAGGCTGCACCCGGAGAAGCCCTGACCCATCACCGAAGGACGCGGGTTCGATTCCCGCCACCTCCACCCGTAATGCAAGATGCGGCCCGACCGGAATACGGTCGGGCCGTTCTGCCGCTGCCCGATCCGGTCAGGCCACAGGTTGACGGCGTCGCGCGCGGATGGTGTGGAGGCCGGCGAGAACGGCCATGAGGCCGGCGATCGGGAGCCAGATGAGCGCGGTGAACCTGGCGTGCTCGAACTCGCCGTCGTACGGGAGAAGGGCAGCAGGGATCGGGGAGATCAGCCCGGCCGTCAACAGCCCGAACGAGAGCCTGAAGCTCGCGCTCTGGCCCGGCGTCAGGGTGGGGGACGCGCGGCGCCGCGCAACCCGCCAGGCGGACACGATCGCCAGGATCAGGCCGGACGGTAGCAAGATCAGCGCGAGTACGGCGCTCCGCGCGCGCATGTCAGCCGGGGCCTGACTGGTCCTCTGGGACGCGCCCCCCTTCGAGATCTCGGTCAGTGTGCCGCGCCAAATGGTGCCGGTGACACGGGCGCCCTTGGCGAGTTCGCCCCAGACCGGGCCGCGGTTGGCGAACGTCGACCTCCACCGGTGGCCATCCGCGTCCGTCAGGACCGTGTACGGCTCCTTGCCCCGGCCGCCAGGGTCGTCGACTTCCGTCACCGTGAACCCCTGCTTCCACAGGCAGTCGGCAGGCTCGATCGGGACGGTGGGGCAGGGCGTGGCCGCCTCGTATGCGCGCAGGTCAAGGTCACCGTCGGGCAGGTACGTCACGAGCGCGCCGACGGCGCCCGCCACCATGGCGAGGCCGACGAGGAGGAAGACGATCGCCCCAGCGGTGCTGCGAACAAAGCGCGCCATCAGGACATCTCTGTCCACGACTACACCATCGCGACGATGGTGTCAGATGGGAACGGGTTTAGCATCACGCCCCATAGTGTTCCATTACCGGGGGTCCTGTGGGATCTCCCGGTGCGGCAGCGCTGTACGGCGAGCCCGACCTGACCATCCGGGTCGTCCCTGACGTCTTCAACGAGGCGCTCTGGATTCCATCCGCGTGCGTAGACGCTCTACCTGGTCAGATGTGTTCGAGTAGTGAGTGATTAGGTCCACGCGTAATCCCAGATACGGCCTGATCGGAACTCTCCGGTCAGGCCGTACTGCTGTCCATGATCATGGATCTCAGCGGGCCGCATCCGAGGGCGCTTTCGTGTCATCCCGTACCGGAGGCACGGGCTGTTCGTCGTGACCGGGGTCCGTCGGCCCTTGCCCGGTGGCGGCGTCCACAGCGTAGAGCGCGCCTGCTGCGGTGCCGAAGTAGACGGCGCCTTCATCCACCACCGGTGAGGAGTGGATGGGGACGACAGGGCCGTAGTGCCAGCGAAGGTCGCCGGTCTCCGCGTCTACGGCGGCCAAGCCGCCACCTCGGCCGGACGAGATCGCGTCCGGGACAGTGCCGAAACCTATGTAGACGGTTCCGTCGGCCACCGCCGGAGACGAGTCCACGGGGATGCCGGGCTGGTAGCGCCATTTCTCCGCCCCCGTCATGGCGTCGACCGTCACCAGGCCCCCGCCGCCGTAGAAGTCGCTGTAGCCGAGCCCGACATGCACCATGCCGTCGGCTACCGCCGGAGATGATCTGATTTCGATGCCCGTGGCGAAGCGCCAGCGTTCCTCGCCGGTCTCGGTGTCAACGGCCAAAAGTCCGCCGCGCATGCCCGGCGCTCTTGTGAGCTCCTGGCCGAGGCCCACATAGACGACGCCGTCAGCGACCGCCGGGCCGGAGAGGACTCCCGAACTGAGCCTGCGGCGCCAGCAGAGTTCTCCGGTGGCCGCGTCCACCGCCATCAGCTCCCCGCTCTCTGCGCCGAGGAACACCGTCCCGTCCGCCATGGCCGGCGAGGCGACGATCCTCCTGCCGAGCTCCAGGTGCCACAGACGCTTCCCGGTGGCCGCGTCCAACGCCGTCAGAGTCGCCGGCGACGCGCCGCCGTTGAGCCCGATATAGACAGTGTCGTTGTCGACCAGCGGTGACGAGTACACCATGGTTCCGGTGTGGTGGAACCATCGCCGCTCGCCGGTCGCGGCATCCACGGCCAGAACGCCACCACCCCTCCGTTCATACCCGACGTGGGTTCCTGCATAGACCGTGTCGTCAGCCACGGCGGCTGACGACGTCACCGAGACAGCGCGCTCGATGTGCCATCGCACCGTGCCGTCCGTGGCGTCCAGGGCCAGCAGACCTCCGGTCAGGTTGCCTTCGCGATCGCCGGTTCCGATGAACGCCGTTCCGTTCGCCACGACGGGCGAGGAGAAGAGCGATCTACCGATCTTGCTGAGCCAGCGCGGTGGCTCAGCCGAAGTGGTCTTCTTTCGGTAGACGCCCCGGCGGCCGATGTCGCCGCGGTACATGGCGGTCACACCGGCCTTGTTCGCGCCGATCGCCCGAGAGCGCAGAGTCGTGCTTGACCGCGCTGCTGCGCGGATCTCATCGGCTTCTCGACGGGCTTGTGCGAGGATGAGTCGGGCTTGCTCGTTGGCCTCTCGTATCCGCGTCTCAACAGTATCCGGAGCAGCCGGGCTCCCAGGATCCTCAAGTCGTTCCCATGCGGTGGTCCAGAGGTTGACCTGGTCAGCAGGAACCTCGCAGGCCAGTACAAAAGCCACCAATGCCGAACGCTTGGGATAGCGCTGACCCGTCACCAGAGTGTGAGCCGTGGATTTCGACAGCCCCTCCAAGTGGCGTGAACGTGTCTCAAGCGTCCGAGCCGAAGGTCTTCCCGCACGACGCCACAGTCGATGCAGCAGTGTCACGAGTCCGTCTTTCGTCCCCACGGTCGCCAGTGCGGCCTGAAGATCGGTGGTGTTCGGTGGGACCTTCCCTCCGGCGCTCTCCATGGCTTACACGCCTGCCCTCCGGCTGTCCTCAGATGTCCAACGCTCGTGGCCGCAGGTTAGGGGAGCAGTGCGCACCGCGCATAGCTGTGGAGCCGTTGATGTCCAAATCCGGACGGCTGCTGTCGCCGCGCGTCCTGGCCCGTCCAAGCCCCTACTGGACACCGGTGCCAGGCGGTGGACTGGGCAGCGGTCGCCCTCACGGTCGGCCGGGCAACCGGCACCCTCGACAGCCGGAGACGGAGAGCCACCATGACAGCCCACCGCCGATGGACCCGCCGCAGTGACGACCGCGCCATCATGGCGAGCCGCCTTGCGCCGGCGGCTGATTCCGCCGAAGCCGACCGCTACTGGCGCACGCGCATCCGCATCGAATCCGTCAAGTTCGTCCTGTGGGTCCTGGTGCAGATCCTGAAGGAAGCCCTGACCCTTCGATGGCTGTGACAGATCAGCCGAGCAGTGCACCCTCGAGCACAGTGCTGTGAGCTGGGGATCGTGTTCGAGTAGGAGGTGATTACCTCCACTCAGGAAAGACGCGTGAGAGCGCCCCCTCGGGGGCGCTTTCTCGTTTCGGGGCGCGGTGTTCGCCGCCGGGCTGAAAACCGGTGTGCCCGGGGGAGGGCCGGCCGCTACGATCGCGGAGCTTGATCACGATGGTCCGGCGGCACCGCCCGCGACCGGTCTGGAAAGGCGCCCGACGATGCGGATCAGGGAGAAGGGGCCCGAGCACCCCGAACCACTGGAGCGAGGGCATCCCTTCCGCCAGTGGAAGACGTGGCGAATTCCCGGTACCGAGCTGACCCTCACCGGCTACTCCCGTGCGAACGACAAGACCTTCTTCCACATCCCAGAGCTGAGGTGCAGCCTCGACGCGGGATTGTGCGAGGGTCGGCAGGTCGACACGGTGTTCCTGACGCACACCCACCACGACCACTCCAAGGATCTCGACTTCCTGACTTCCCGGACGCCCGGCCCGGACGTGTACCTGCCCGCCGAGGCGGTGCCGTACGTGGAGTCCTACCTGCGCGCGTCCGCCGAGTTGAACCACGGGGCGGGATTCGACCCCGCGCTGGCGGGGGGCTACCGCCTGCACGGCGTCCGTCGGGACGACGAGTTCGTTTTCGGGCGCCGGGGACACCATGTGCGGGTGGTGGAGTGCGAGCACAAGGTGCCCTGTGTGGGATATGCCTTCTCGGAGCAGCGCAAGGCGCTGCGACCGGAGTTCGAGGAACTGCGGCGGTCCCTGGTGGGGGAAGGGCGGGGCAAGGAGTTCGGGCGGATCATGGCTCGGCGCCGCGCGGAGGGGACCGAGGTCGACATCGCGGTCCGCCGGCCGCTGTTCGCCTTTCTCGGTGACACGCACGTCGGCGTCTTCGAGCGGAACCCGTGGCTCTTCGAGTATCCGGTCGTCATCACGGAGTGCACTTTTCTCGACGACGCCGAAATGGACCGCGCGAACCGGGTGGGGCACACGGTGTGGAGCCGGCTCAGACCCGTGGTCGAGGCTCACCCGGAGACGCTGTTCGTTCTGACCCACTTCAGCCTGCGTCACTCGGACCGGGAGATCCTCACGTTCTTCCGGCGGCAGTGGGAGGCGGAAGGCGCGGGGCCGGGTGACAACGTCCTGTTGTGGGTGCACCCGGAGAGCCGCCTGCCCGAACAGCACCGGCACAGCGGTTCCTGAGCGTTCTCGGGACGGAGGCCGACCCTTGGCGACGCTCCTCGCCGGAGCTGTCGTCGATCACCGACGGGCGGTGCCCCGGCCGCCGTCCCGGCAGATCACCGACGGCGACCTTCAGGAGGCCGTGAAGCTTGCGCGCGGCGTCCTGGCTCGGCTGGAGCGTCCGTCCTCGGGTCCTGTCCGGCCGCGGCGGGCTGCCTCAGCGCGGCTTGATCTCGCGCTCGCGCTGCTGGCTGCGGATCAGCCGGACGAGGCGGCGCATATGGCGCTGGAGGCGGTGACGAGTGGGCGGTGTGCAGCAGCGGCCGTTCCGCGTCGAGGTCGTAGCCCATTGGAGCGGCGGGCACGGCCTGCTCGGGCTCGGCGTCGCGGATCGGGAAACGGGTGCCCGCCGTCTCGTCGTCCAGCAACGGGTCGCGGCCCCTAGATGATGTCTTCGGGGAGGAGGGTGGCGAGTTGTTCGGTGGTGAGTTCGGCGCTGGTGCTGGCGAGCTGTTCGGTGCGGCGGGCGTGGGCGGTCACCGCGGAACGGAACAGCTTGTCGATCTCGCGCCCGTTGCCCACCTGGAAGCGGTCGCGGCTGGCCTCCAGATACGTGGTGAGGGCCTGCTGGGTGGGTTCTGGGACGCGGTAGTCGGCTGCCTCGGCTTTGCCCAGGAAGATCGAGACCAGGCCGTCGACCTCGTAGGGGCGGAAGGTGAGGGTGCGCGCGAAACGCGATGCCAGGCCGGGGTTGGTTGCCAGGAATCCTTCCATTTCGGAGGTGTATCCGGCCACGATGACGATGATCTCGTCGCGGTGGTCCTCCATGAGCTTGACGAGGGTGTCGATGGCCTCCTGGCCGAAGTCGTTGCCTGATCCGGCCTGGCGGGACAGCGTGTAGGCCTCGTCGATGAACAGGACGCCGCCGCGGGCGCGTTCGAAGACCTCGCTGGTCTTCTGTGCGGTGTGCCCGACGTACTGTCCGACCAGGTCGACGCGTGCCGCCTCCACGACCTGGCCTTGTGCCAGGACGCCCAGGGCGGTGAGGAGTTCTCCGTAGAGCCGGGCGACGGTGGTCTTGCCGGTGCCGGGTGGGCCGGCGAAGATCAGGTGGCCGGTGAAGGGTTCGGCCTGCAGTCCGGCGGCGCGGCGGCGCCGTGCCGAGGCGATCAGGTCGAGCAGGTCGCGGATGTCGCGTTTGACCTCGTCCAGTCCGGTCATCGTCGCCAGCCGCGCCAGCAGGGTGGTGACCTGGTCGGGGTCGCGGGCCTCTCCGAACCGGGCGGCCAGACCGGTGTCGACGTCGAGGTCTTCGGCGACCAGCCGGGACAGCTCCTCGCCGGGGGGCAGTTCCTCCATGTCGGCCAGGCGTTGCGCCTGCCGTTCCACCGCCGCCTCGAACACCCGCCGCGCCGCGCGGCCGTTGCCGAACGACGCGTCGCGCTTCATGGAGGTGAAGTGCGCCAGAAGCGCGGTGCGCGCGTCCTCGGCCAGCTGGTAGCCGTCCTTGTCGGCCTGCGTCCCGACGATCTGGACGAGTTCGGCGGGGCTGTAGTTCTCGAACTCCACCGTCCGGGAGAACCGCGAGCTCAGCCCCGGGTTGGCGGCCAGGAACTCGCGCATCTCCGCCGAGTACCCGGCAGCGATCACCACGACCTCGTCGCGGTGGTCCTCCATCAGCTTCACCAGGGTGTCGATGGCCTCCTGACCGAAGTCGGTGCCGGACGCCTTGCGCGACAGCGTGTAGGCCTCGTCGATGAACAGCACACCGCCGCGGGCGCGGTCGAACATCTCGGTCGTACGCAGCGCCGTCCCGCCGATGTTCTCCGACACCAGATCTGCTCGGCCGACTTCGATGACCTGGCCTTTCTCGACCACTCCGAGCGCTGCGAGGATGCCGCCGTACAGCCGCGCCACGGTGGTCTTGCCCGTGCCGGGCGGGCCCGCGAAGACCATGTGGCGGCCGATCGACGGGCCCGGCGGGAGCCCCGCCAACCGCCGCTGCTCGGCCACCTTCTGCAGATTCGTCAGCTTGCGGATCTCACGCTTGACCCCCGCCAGACCGATCATCGCGTCCAACTCGGCCAGCAGCACATCCGCGGCGCCGCCGACCTTCTTCGGCGCGGGCGGCGCGGCCTTGGGCTCGGCGGGCGCCTGGCTGACGGGCTCTGCGGGCTTCTGGTTCGCGGGCTCGGCCGGTTTCTTGCTCTTGGGCTCGGCCGACGCTTCCTTCTCGGCCTTGGCGGTCGCGGCGGCGAAATCGTAGTCGAGCAGGTCCGGCCTTCCGTTGCCGACGCTCGTCAGGTTGTCGATCTCCACGGTGGTCCCGAGGCAGGCGAGGATGCCGTGGCCCTGGTTGCCCGCCAGCGTGCAGCCGCGGACGGTGAGGTGGCCCCCCGGTTCCACGTTCACGCCGACGAGCTTGCTGCCGGTGATCGTCAGACCGTCCAGCAGGACGCGGGGATCACCGTCCTTCAGCCCGATGCCGGACGTTCCCGCATCGGCGATCCGCCCCCGGACGACCGTGACGTCGGCCTTGTCGGAGAGGTAGTAGCCATTGGAGGCCGCGCCGACGACCTCGCAGTCCTCCAGAAGCGCCTTGCCCTTCTGCACCACCGCGCCGATCCGCCGCGGCGAGGTCATCTTGATCCGCCGGGCGATCAGCGAGCCGCCGGCCGTCACCCACACCCCGTCGAACCCGGGGCGCACGAGGCGGCAGTCCTCCGCGAGCGCGACGCCCTTGGTCGTCACGAACAGGGACGCCTTCTGGGACTCCTTGTCCGAGCCGTCGATCTCGCAGTCGCGGATCGTCGCGTCCGCACGGTCGTCGACCCTGATGCCGGCGTTGGCCGGGTTGCTGACCGTGCACCGCTCGATCAGCGGCTTGGCGCCCTCGGTCACCCAGATGCCGTCCCCGCCCGCGTCCTTGACCTGGCACGACCGCATGGTCACCGTACTGCCGCTGCGGAGCGCCACCGCGTTGCCGCTCGTCCCGGTGACGGTGGTGCCCTCCATGACCCCCGATGAGGCGCTGTACACGATCGCGCCGTCCTGGACCTCGCAGTCCCGCAGGGTGAGGTGCGCGCCCTTCGACGCCCGCACGGCGAGGGAGTTCTTGGTCATGAACTCGCACTGCTCCGCCACGATGGTGCCTTCGGCGGCCTCCAGGGCCAGCCCCTTGTCACTCCAGTTCCGGACGATCAGGCCCTGCAACGTCACCTTGCCGGTGACCTCGATCGTGCCGACGGTGCGACCGTCCAGCGTCACCGAGCCCAGCCCCTCCACGGCCGTCATGACGAAGTCGCCCGTACTGCGGAATCCCGTGTTCGGATACGAGCCCGGCTCGATCAAGATGTGCCGTCCAGGGGGTGCACCCGACGGCAGCGGCGCCTTCAGCGCTTCGAGTACTGTCCGATACGCCCCGGGGGAGGTCAGTGACACGACCAGACGATGCACCCCGAACCTCCTCATGAATCACCGCAATCGTGCCATGGCGAGGCCCGTTCCCGCTTCGGCAATCCTCGCCTCTGAACTGGACGCCGGTGACTCGCCATTGGTTCGGATCACGTGCCGCGCCACTCGCGCCGGGCACTGGTGTACCCGTCGCTTCCGCGGCCGGTAGGTTGCCCGCGTGGACATACGGGTCACAGGGATCGTCATCGAGGACGAGCGGATCCTGCTGCTCGACCAGGACACCGACACCGGACGGTCGTGGTCCTTGCCGGGCGGCAAGGTGGAGGAGTCCGAGCCGTTGGCCGAGGCGCTGGTCCGGGAGATGCGGGAGGAGACCGGCGTCGACGTCGAGGTCGGCCGGCTGCTGTACGTGTGCGACCACATCCGCGGTGACGTGCACGTCCTGCACATCACCTTCGAGGTGCGCCGCACGGGCGGAGCGGTCGGGGTCGTGGCCGGGGCGGCGGACTCCCGGCCGATCCGCGGGGTCGAGTTCGTGCGCCTGGCCGACCTGGCGTCGCTCGGTTTCGGCGAGCGGTTCGCCGACCTCGCGAGGGCAGGGTTCCCCGGTGCCGGCTCCTACATGGGCGCCAAGAGCAACATCGGTCTGTGAGGCCCGAGCCTTGTCGGAAGGCCCGCGGCGACGGCAAAAGAACAATCTTGTACGAGTGTCGGGGGCGTCGGTAGGTTCGCCGGTGTGACGACTGCACCGGAGGCGGCCCCCGGACGGCTGGTCGGCGGGCGGTACCGGCTGGTCGAGACGCTGGGGCGTGGCGGGTTCGGACGCGTGTGGAAGGCCCACGACACCGCACTCGGGCTCGACGTGGCGGTCAAGGAGATGCGGCCGCCCGCCGCCGAGCTGGCCGAGCGGGTCGCGCGCGCCACCCGCGAGGCGCACAACGCCGCACGGCTGCGCGACCACCCGAACATCGTCAGCGTGCACGACGTCGTCGTCGAGGACGGCCTCCCCTGGATCGTCATGCAGCTCGTCGACGGGCACTCCCTGCACGACCGGATCGCGCGGTCCGGCCCCCTGCCGGCGGCCGGGGCCGCGCGCGTCGCCGCCGGCCTGCTGGACGCGCTGGAGACGGCGCACGGCGCCGGGATCGTCCACCGGGACGTGAAGCCGGCCAACGTCCTGCTCACCGGAGGCGGGGACGCCGTCCTCACCGACTTCGGCATCGCGGTCCACCACTCCGACACCACGCTCACCGCGACCGGCGCGTTCATCGGGTCGCTGGAGTACATGGCCCCGGAACGCATCGACGGGAACGACGACCCCGCCTCCGACCTGTTCTCCCTGGGCGCGACGCTCTACCACGCGGTGGAGGGCGTCTCCCCGTTCCGCCGCGACACCACCTCCGCCACGCTCAAGGCCGTCATCAACGACCCTCCCGCAGCGCCGAGGCGCGCCGGAGGGCTCACCGGGCTCATCACGCGTCTTCTGGCCAAGGATCCGGCCGAGCGTCCGACGATCTCCGAGGCGCGCGTGCTTCTCGCCCGCGCCTCCGGACCGGGAGACCGGCGCGTTCGCGACGCGGAGACGGCCGGGCGTCCGACGGCCGGGAGACCGCTCGCCGAGTCGAACGACGGTCGCACGCGGATCGGTGACGGGACGTCGTGGTGGGGGCGGCTTTCAGCCGCCGGCCGGACGGTCGCGGCGATCGGTGCGGTCGCGGCCCTGCTCGGCCTGGCCATGCTGGTCGGCCGCCAGGTGTACGGGCGGCCGGGCGCCGACGCCGCGATCGGCGACTGCGTGTACCGCGCCGGGGACTCCGACTTCGGGTTCGGCACGAAGGAGGGGGAGTGGTACCGGACGCCGTGCGGCCTGCGGCTGGCCGAGGGCGCGGCCTACAAGGTCGTCGGCCGGACCGCCGACGATCCCGACGGCGCCCGTCAGGACCCCACCCGCGGCTGCAGGTACTACTCAGGCTGGAATGGCGGCGCGATGGTCAAGACGTTCCTCGGCGTGGACCCACGGGGCCTGGCCACGAACCTGTGCCTCGCACCGGTCGGCTGACCGGCCCGCTCCCGCCGTAGCCGCCATCCGCGCCGCGCCCTGGGGGACGTGGTGAGGGGATGGCGAGACGCCCAAGGGCCTCGGCAAGGGCCAGCACGTGTACGTCGCGATCGCCGTGTTCCCCTCTGGGGGCGACCCCGGGACCCGTCCCGCGCCTCGTGCGACGTCCGGCCGCTGGACCATAGCCCAGGACCGCGGCTGACCGCTGCCTAGGGCGCCTGCCCGGTCGCCCGCCACTCCGGGGCGAGGACGGACCAGACCTCGATGTCCTGCCGTTTCCCGCGGTAGAGGAAGCTCTCCCGCAGGGTGCCGTCCTTCGACATCCCGAGCCGCCTGGCGACCGCGATGCTGGCCGCGTTGGCGGCCGAGACCTGCCATTCGACGCGGTGGATGCCGCGCTCTTCGATGGCCCAGTCGATGATGGCGCGCGCCGCTCTGGTCACCAGGCCCTTGCCCGCCGCCGACGGCTCCAGCCAGCAGCCGGCCTCGGCGGTGCCCTGCTCGACGTCCATGGTCACGAAGAGGACCCCGCCCACCAGCCGGCCGCCGGTCCAGATGCCGTAGATGCGCCCTCGGTCGGCCGCGGCCTTGTCGGCGTACGCCTGGAGTTGAGCGCGGCTGGAGTCCAGGTCCGTGACGCGGTCCGGGAGCCCGACGAACCGGCCGATGAACTCCCGTCCCCGGTCGATGTGGGCCAGGAACTCCCCGGCCTGCCATGGTTCGAGCGGCCGCAACTCCGCGCCGTCGTCACCGAGGGACACCGCGTACATCAACGCCTCCACTGTCCAGAGCCGGCACGGACTGCGGTGGATCCTCTCACGGGAGGCGCGCGGGCCCGGGTGGCCGGCCCGAGGTCAGGGACGCCAGGGCATGTGCTGGAGGGTCCAGGCGTTGCCGTCCGGGTCGGCGAAACGGGCGTAGAAGACGCCGCCCATGTCCTCCACCGGTTCCACGTCCGCGCCGCGCTCGACGAGGTCGGACCTGGCCCCCTCGATGTCGCTGACGACCAGGTGCAGGCCGCGCTGCGACCCGACCGGCATGTCCATTCCCGGCAGGCCCTCCGTCAGCGCGATCGAGCAGGCCGAGCCCGGGGGCGTCAGCTGGACGTACCGGACGCCGTCCGCGGGCCGCACGTCGACGTCGGCGTTGAAGCCGAGACGGGTGTAGAAGTCCTTGGCCCGATCGATGTCGCCGACCGGTACCGGGACGAGTTCGAGCAGGAGCGTTCCCGGGCGCACGGGCAGCACCGGGGCGCCTTCGGGCTGGGGCTCGGTCATCGGGATTCCTTTCGAGAGCAGGTCGTCGAGTCGGTCGTAGGACTGGCCCGCGCCGCGCCGCATCGGGGTGCGGAGCACGCTGTCGCGTATCTCGCGGGTGGGGTAGCGGACGGTGACGTCCATGGCGGTGCGGCCGTCCCGCTCGTCGAAGACGGTGGTGACCAGGGCCTCGCCGGCCTCCCAGCCGTCGCGGATCTCGCTCTGCACCAGCCTCGCGGGCGCGTCCACCTCGAGGAAGACGCCGCCGTAGCCCATCTCGGCGCCGCCGGGGCCGCGGGAGACGAAGCGCCACGCGCCGCCGGGACGCAGGTCGATCTCGCAGACGGCGAGCCGCCAGCCGCGGGCGCCGTGCCACCGCCTGAGCAGTTCCGGACGGGTGAACGCGTCGAACACCCGCCGGCGGGGCGCGTCGAACGTCCTGCTGAGCCGGATCTCCGTGCCGGAGGGTGTGCCGACCACGAGGCCCGCCCCGCGGGGCGGCCACGCCGTCACGAGTCGTCCCGGTCTTCGAGCCGTGCGAGCAGCGCGTCGAGCTGCCGGTAGCTCTCCTCCCAGTACTGGCGGAAGTCGGCGAGCCAGTCCAGGGCCTCCCGGAGGGGGCGGGCCTCAAGCCGGCACGGCCGCCGCTGCGCGTCCCGGCCGCGCGTGACCAGGCCGGCGCGTTCCAGTACGCGCAGGTGCTTGGACACGGCGGGCTGGCTCATGGCGAACGGCGCGGCCAGCTCGCCCACCGAGGCGTCGCCCCGGGTGAGCCGGGCCAGGATCGCCCGCCGGGTGGGGTCGGCCAGCGCGGCGAACGTCGTGTCCAGGGTGGTGGTGTCCACGAGAAAACCTTCCGGTTCTATAACCAGATGGTTTTTTAGCGGAGGCGTCGCGACCTGTCAAACGAGGGGCGCCGGCTCTAGAAGGTCATGCGCGAGTCGGCGTCCTTGCGGTCGTGGTCCTGCTGCGAGTACGGGACGGTCACCGGCATCGGCAGGTGGAAGCCCTTGATCCCGGGCACCGGCTTGACGTCCGCCGGGAGCGCGCCGCCCCAGGTCGGGGACCACATCGACAGCGCGTTGTCGAGGTGGAGCAGCTCGTCGTAGCCCGGCTGCGTGGCGCCGCTCAGCAGCATCTCGTCCGGCAGGAGCATGCCGCAGTACTTGGCCCACAGGTCGCGGCGCAGGCGGCGGACGAGGCCGGTGTCCGTGGCGTCCAGGACCGCGACGGACAGCTCGGTGTCGGTGTAGAGGCTGCGCCGCATCGCGTTGGCCGACCCCACGACGCAGAAGACGTCGTCGATGATCGTCACCTTGCAGTGCACGGCCGTGCCGGGCCAGCCGTAGACCTCCAGGCCCTGGAGGCCGCTGGGGCCGCCGAACAGGACCGTGGGCACGCGCGGGATCAGGTGGTTGTTGACCGCCTCGGGCATGTCCCCGCTCGGCGGGTCACTGGGATCTCCGCCGTGCAGCAGGATCACCTTGAGGTCCGGTTTCGCCAGCATCCGGGCGTTGATCCAGCCCATGATCTCTTTGCTGCTGAAGGCCTGGTCCGCGATGAAGATGTACTTCTCGGCCTGGCCGATCGCCTTTTCCAGCGCCACCTTGAACTCGAAGAGGCCGTCGGGCGCGAAACTGATCGGCTCCTTTCTGAAGCCGACGCCGGCGGTGATGAGGGCCCGCACCACCGAGCTCTTGTCGTAGAGCCACGTGGGGCCGGACGAGGAGAACCGCATCTTCGGGACGGTCCGCAGCACCTGGACGTGGGCGCCGGTGCCGTCCCCGCGCGGCGGTTCCGGCGGGTCGGGGACCGGGGCGGCCGTCTTGAGCCGCGACTCGATCGGGTGGCGGTCGACCAGGAAGTTCTCGGGCGGCAGCTTGAGGTTCTCGGCCCACATCTGCTGGAAGAACCGGTGGACCGCGGTGGCCGCGGGCCCGGTGACCCGGACCGCGAGGTCGTGCCAGGCCGGGTGCGTCCGGTCCATGACCGGGTCGATGCCGCCCGTGAAGGCGCGCGTCGTCTTGTGGTCGCCGACCACCACGAGCTTGCAGTGCACCGCGCCGAGCGGGTGCGCGGTCAGGTTGACCATCACCTTCCCGGCGCCGGCCTCGCCGAAGCGGCTGCGCATCTCCGCGACGCTGAGCAGCGTCTGCGCGTTCACGATGCGGATACCGCCGAGTTCGGGAACGGCGTACCGGGCGCCGAAGGGCGACACCCAGGCGAGGATCCGCACGTCGGCGCCGGACTTGTGCAGGTCCTCCAGGCGCCGGGAGAGCAGTTCGCCGCTCGGGAGCGTCAGCGGCGGGTACTCCTTGCCGACCTGCACCGGCCGGGTCAGATCATTCAGTACCGGGAATTGCTGGACGACGGCGCTGCCGAACTCGCCGAACGCCTGGACCTCGGTGTCGGCGGGCAGTTTGGACAGGCCGAGCCACCACGCGGTCAGGTAAAGGTACCGGCCCTTCGCCGTGGACGTGCGCAGGGCCTCGATCTCGGCTTCCAGGGCCTTGAAGTACGCCACTCCGTTGACGAAGTGGTCCACCGTGTTCCCGGACAGATCGCCGAGGAAGTTCTGCTGCGGCGCGTACTCGCCGTCACCCCATTTCGTCCGGTCGGTCTCGCGCACCAGGTACTTGCCGATCAGAGCCTGTGGTTTCGATGAAGGATTCATCCCCGCCCCTTCTCCCCGGCCTCCCGCCGGGGGCGCGCCCTGACGGTAGGACCGCGGAACCGTCCGCCAGAATGCGCGAAAGGGTGACATCTACTGCCCATAAGTGACCGAAATTGGACAGACATCTCTCGGGATGGCCGATGACTTTCTCGGCAACTCAGGCTAAGTCGGCAGTTCGCACTATCTTGGATCAATGCGGATCGAAGTGCTATCAGACCACCCCGGTTCCCAACTTCAGGACACCGACGCGGCGCTCGCCCGCGAGCGCGACCGCGTCGCCCAGCACGCCCGGGCCGTGGAGGATCTCCGCCGGCGGCAGGAGGCGTCCCGCCGGTGGTGGCAGCTCGCCAGGCGGTTCCGGGACGCGAGGGAACTGCAGGCCCTGCAGCGGGAGGCGCCCGCGCTCGACCCCGCGGTCATGCATCGGCGCGCGCAGCAGCAGGCCGGCGTCGACGCCGAGGACCGGGTGGCGTCCGAACTGGAACGCTCCCTGCGCGGGGACTGGACGCTGTTCCGCGGCTACGCCAACCGGCGCGGCGAGGTCGACCACCTGCTGGTCGGGCCCGGCGGGGTCTGGGCGATCGAGGTCAAGGGCCAGGCCGTCAAGGTGCACGTCACCGGCGACGACTGGCGCTTCGAGAAGTTCGACCGCTACGGGAACCGGGTGAAGACCGGCGTCCTGGCCGACGGCCGAGGCCGCAGCTGGGGACGGCAGGTCGGCGAGGTCGCCGGAGCGCTGGAGGAGTTCCTGCGTTCCCGCGGCGCGCCCGTCCCGGTGCGCACCGCCGTGGTCGTCATGCACGACCGAGCCGAGCTCGGCACCTGCCGGAACCCGGGGGTCGACGTCGTCGGCATCGGAACCCGGTCCCTGCTCGACCAGGTCGCCCGGACCGGGGGCGTCCTCGATCGCGAAGGCCGGAACAAGGTGGCCGACCTGGTCCGGCGCGACCACCGTTTCAACGCGCAGCGCCGGTCCGGAGGCCGCCGCTGACCGTCCGCGCGCGAGCCGCGGCGGCCTGCCCGCCGCGGCTCGCTCGGGCTGGAACCGGACCCGGCCGGGTCAGGGCGAGGTGAGGGTGGCCATGGCGCGGTCGGGTTCCCAGTGGGCGCGCAGAGACGTGATCTTGCCGGCGTCGTCCACCGTGTAGACGAGGACGCAGTCGATGGTCATCGCGGCGCCGCCGGGCGTCGTGGTCGTGATCGTCGCGACGTTGGCGCAGCAGGGGCCGTTGGCGAAGGAGTCGGCGACGCGGAAGCGGAAGCCGGCGATCGTGGAGATGAAGGAGCTCCAGAAGTTCTCGATGCCGTCCGGGCCCCGGTGGCCGGCGCCCGCCGGGTCGAGGAAGGACGGGCCGACCGGGTCCTCGATGAGGGCGTCCGGGGCGAAGAGGGCCAGCCAGTCGTCCCTGCGGCCCTCGGCGACGGCGGTCATGGAGGCGCGGGCGGCGCGGCGGGCCGGGTGGTCGGAGTCGGGGGCGTCCCAGGCGATCGCATTCACTGTAACGTGTTCTCGTTTCTGGTTCAGGAGGCGGTCTTGGCGATGACGGTCTCGGCGAACCGTTCGAGGTGCTCGATCTTCTTGTCCAGCGGCTCGGTGTCGGGGCCCTGCGCGTAGGGCGTCCGGAAGCCGACGATCACGTCGGTGACGCCCTTGTCCTCCAGCCGCCTCACCCCGTCCGGCGTGTAGGCGTCCATCGAGATGACGTGGACCTCGAAGGGGTCGCCGGCCTTGCCCTCCGCCTCCCGGATCCGGCCCAGCCGGGCGAGCAGGTCGTCCAGGTCGTCGCCGCCGCCCGCGTGCATCCAGCCGTCCCCGCGCACGACGGCGCGGCGCAGCGCGGCCTCGCTGTGCCCGCCGACCAGGATGGGGAAGGGCCGCGCCGGGCAGATCTTGAGCGCCGGGACGTCGAAGTGCTCGCCGTGGTACTCGAAGTACCCGCCGCCGCTCAGCCCCCGCACGATGTCGATGGCCTCGTCCATCCGCTTCCCGCGCCGCTCCCACGGGACGCCCATCACCTCGAAGTCCTCGCGCCACGGGCTGAGCCCGACGCCGAGGCCGAGCCGCCCGCCGGTCAGGCACGCGATCGACGTCGCCTGCTTGGCCACCAGGACGGGGGGACGCACCGGCAGCTTGAGCACGAACGGCGTGAACCGCAGCCGGGTGGTCACCGCCCCCATGGCCGCGATCAGCGTGAACGTCTCGATGAACGGCTTGTCCTCCAGGAAGTCCCGCTTCCCGTCGGCGGTGTACGGGTACACCGAGTCCGACTCCTTCGGGTACACGAGCGAGTCGGCGACCGACATGCTCGTGTACCCGGCCTCCTCGGCGGCCCTGGCCAGCGGCAGGTAGAACGAGGGATCCGTCATGGCCTCGGCGTAGGTGAACCTCATGGCCGAAATAGTAGAACGTGTTCCACTTCGGTGCCAGGGGCGGCGCGTTGTTGCCCGCGGGCGCCGGGGGGTGGTTCGGTGGGGGGATGGAGCGCAGGGTCGCGATCGTCACCGGGGGGACGTCCGGGATCGGCAAGGAGATCGCGCGCGGGCTGGCCCGGGCGGGGCTGCTGGTGGGAATCGTCTGCCGGAACGAGCTGCGTGCCGCCGCGACGGTCGAGGAGCTGACGGCGGACGTGCCGGACGCCCGGGTCGAGACGTTCATCGGCGACCTGTCGGTCCAGATGGACGTCCGGCGGGTCGCGGCGTCGCTGGAGGAGCGGTTCGACCGGCTGGACGTGCTCGTCGACAACGCGGGCGTGTACCTGCTGCGGGCCAAGGTCAGCGCGGACGGGTACGACCGCATGGTCGCGACCAACCATCTGGGGCCGTTCCTGCTGACGAACCTGCTTCTGGGGCTGCTGGAGAAGGGCGCGCCGTCGCGGGTGGTCGTCGTGGCGTCGGAGGCGCACCGGTTCTCCGACCGGCTCGACGTCGAGCGGATGGCCGAGCCCGTGTCCTACGGCCCGGCCGGGGCGCTGCGCGTGTACGGGCGCTCCAAGCTGCTCAACATCCTGTTCGCGCAGGAGCTGGCCAGGCGGATGGAGGGCAGCGGCGTCACGGCGAACGCGGTGTGCCCGGGCTTCGTCGCGACGAGCCTCGGCCGGGACGTCCGCGGAACCGAACGCGTCCTGGCCCTGTTCTCGCACACCCCGGTGACGCGGACGCCGGCGCAGGGGGCGCGGATGGCGCTCCGGCTCGCGCTGGACGAGGAGTTCGAGGGGCGCAGCGGCGGCTACTACGCCGCGACGCCGGGCGCCGGGATGCTGCCGATGGTCGAGGCCCTGAAGGATTCGGAACTGCGGCGCGCGGTGTGGGACCGTTCTGTCCGTCTTGTGGGGCTGCCGGCCCTATAGGGTCAGGGTGCGTGAGCCAACCGTACGGACCGCCGGACCGGCCCGACCCCTGGAGCGGTCCGCCGCAGCCAGGCCCGCCGCAGCCGGGCCCGCCGCCGAGCCCGCAGCAGCCGATCCCCGCGGGTCCGCCGGGGCCGCCGGCCCCGGAGCCGCCGCGGCGGCCCTCCGCGTTCAAGGACTTCTTCAACGGCGTCGGCTACCTGCTGCGCGGCATCGGATGGGTGGCGCGGCATCCGGCCCAGTGGCTGTTCGGGCTGATCCCCGCGCTGATCGTGCTGGCGGTGTACGTCGCGGCGCTGGTCTTCCTGGCGTACCGGATCGACGACCTGGCCGGATGGGCGACGGGCTTCGCCGACGGCTGGTCGGACGCGGCGCGCACCTCCCTGCGGGTCGTCGCCGGGATCGCGCTGTACGGGTCGGCCCTGTTCCTCGCGATCATCACGTTCACGGCGGTGACGCTGCTGGTGGGCGACCCGTTCTACGAGGCCATCGCGGTCCGGGTGGAGGAGTCGCAGGGCGGCGCGCCGCCGGAGCCGGACGTCCCGCTGCTCGTCCAGATCGGGCGGGCGGTCAAGGACGCGCTGATCCTCGCGGCCGTGGCGCTGGTGTTCGCGGTCGTGTTCTTCGCCTGCGGGTTCCTGCCGGTGGTGGGGCAGACGGTCGTGCCGGTGGTCGCGGCGCTGGTGTCGGGCTACTTCCTCGCGGGCGAGCTGACGTCGATCGCGCTGGAGCGGCGCGGGCTGCGGCGCCGGGACCGGTTCGCGCGGCTGAAGGCGGACCGCCCGCTCGCCGTCGGGTTCGGCGCGGCGACCTTTGTGGTGTTTCTCATCCCGCTGGGCGCGGTGCTCGCGATGCCCGGCGCGGTGGCCGGCGGGACGCTGCTGGCGCGGGAACGCCTGGCCGGGGAGCCGCCTGCCGACGCGGGCCTGGCGAGTCCCGGCTGAGGCGTCCGGGACGTCGGCACCGAGGCGATGAGAAGATGTGTCCTGAGCGTGATGACCGGCCGGAACGGCGCGAGTGATCTTGGCGTAACGTGTGCCGCATGTCCGATCAGGGGGAGCGCAGCGTGCGCTGGACCGAAATGAGCGAGAGCGAGCCGCGGGACGGCTCGACCGGGCCGCTGGCGGCCTTCCCCGAGCCGAAGGTGCCGGAGGTGCCGGTGCCCCCGCCGACGGGCCGCACCGACTTCTCCGCGTCCGGCGAGGGCGGCGGGACGCACGACGTCTGGGGCAAGGTCGAGACCGGTCGGCGGCAGGCTCCCGCGAGCGAGGAGCCGGACCCCGAGGACGTGAAGGTCGCGCCCGTGGCCGAGGAGGCGCCCCAGTGGGAGGGGTCGCTCTTCGACGAGGGCGACGACGGCGGCGGCGACGACAAGTACGTCCGGGCCGTCCCCACCGGGTCCGGGCAGCCGGCGAAGCCCGGCAAGCCGAGCAGCGGCAACTGGCAGATGCCCGACTGGATGGCGGACGAGGACGCCGCGGACGCCAAGCTCGGCGGCTCGCCGAAGCCCCGGCGCGACGCCCTGGACGGGGGCGGCGGCCGCTCCCGGATCGTGCTGTTCGGCGGGATCGGCCTGCTGGTGGTCGCGCTGCTCGCGGCCGGCGGCGTCTACTTCATGAAGAGCGGCGAAGGCGACAAGCCGGCCGGCGGCGGCGACACCGCCGACAACGCCGACCGGCGGGCCGCGGCGGAGCAGTCCGAGGCGGCGCAGGCGGAGATGCCGCCGGACAAGCGCCTCGCGACGTTCCCCGGGAAGCCGAGCCGGATGCTCGGGCGGGTCAACGACGTCCACTCCGGGCTGTCGTACCCGCGGCTGGCCGCGCCCTGGCAGGTGCCCACCAAGAAGAACAAGCTGGGCACGCCGGGATGGTCCGGCCAGCAGATCCTCCTGACGGAGCGGCGCGCGGGCCGGCTCTGGTACGGGCAGCTCCTCACCGGCACGCTGATCCCCTCCCTGCAGAGCTCCTACCAGGGGCCGGACAGCGTGAAGAACGTGGCCGGGCTGGCGGCGAAGGGTTACGAGGCGCAGTACTACTCCTTCCCCCACAAGTCGGCGCCGCTGGCGTCGCAGGCCCTGAACGTGGACGGGCACAAGGGCTGGCTGGTCGCCTCGTACCTCACCTACAAGCGGGCCGGGGTGCGCGCGACCGGTGAGATCGTCGCCGTGGCGGTGGTCGACACCGGCCGGAAGGCGCCGGCGGTGGTGTTCGCGTCGATGCCGAACACGAACCGCAAGCAGTGGCCGGACGTCAACCGGTTCCTGGGGCAGCTCAAGGTCGCTTCCTGACGCGGTCGCTTCCTGACGCGGTCGCTTCCTGACCCGGTCGGCCCCTGACAGCCGAATCGCGTTCTCATACGCTGAGGCCACCCCTGAGAAAGGTGTGGCCATGGCCATCGGGCTGACCGAGGAACACGAGGCGCTGGCGGCGTCGGTGCGCGGCTTCGCCGAGCGGGCCGTCGCGCGGGAGGCCGTCCGGAACGCGGACGCGGGCTTCTGGCCGGCGCTCGCCGAGCAGGGGCTCCTCGGACTGCACCTGCCCGAGGACGCCGGCGGCGAGGGCTTCGGGATCCTGGAGCAGGCCGTCGTGCTGGAGGAGCTGGGCCGGGCGCTCGCTCCCGGCCCGTACGCGCCGACCGTGCTCGCGTCCGCGATCCTGCACGCGGCCGGGGCCGAGGTGCGAGGGCTCGCCACGGGGGACCGGAAGGCGGCGGTCGGCCTCTCGGGCGGTCTCGACACGGACGGCCCGACCGTCTCCGGGACGGTGCGGCCGGTGCTGGGCGCGCCCCTGGCCGACGTCTTCGTGCTCCCGGCCGGTGACCGCTGGGCCGTCCTGCGGCGGGACGAGGTCACCGTCGAACCGCTGGAGTCTCTCGACATCACCCGTCCGGTCGGGTCGGTCACGGTCGAGGCCGTGTCCCTTCCGGACGAGTGCTTCATCAGCGGCGTGGACGTGCACGCCCTCGCGTCCGTTCTTCTAGGGGCCGAGGCGTGCGGTGTGGCCGGACGCGCCTTGGACGACGCCGTCGCCTACGCGAAGCTGCGCGAGCAGTTCGGCCGTCCGATCGGCCAGTTCCAAGGCGTCAAGCACAAGTGCGCGCGGATGCTCATCGCCGTTGAGCGCGCCAGGGCGGCTGTATGGGACGCCGCGCGCGCTCTGGACGAGCCAGAAGACCAGCGCGCCTACGCCGTCGGAGTGGCCGCCGCTCTGGCAGCGGACGCCGCCGTCACCTGCACCGAAGGCGACATCCAGGTCCACGGAGGCGTCGGCTACACCTACGAACACGACGCCCACCTCCTCTACCGGCGGGCCCTCACCCTGCGCGCGCTTCTGGGACGGGCGAGCACGCACCGCGCGGAGGTCGCCGCGCTCGCGGTCGGGGGCGTCCGGCGCCCGATGAGCGTCGAGCCGGCCGGGGAGGCGGCGCCGGTCCGCGAGGAGATCCGGGCCCGCGTCGCCGAGCTGGCCGCGATGGAGCCGCTCGGCCGGCGCGCCGCGATGGCCGAGGGCGGCTGGGTGACGCCGCACCTGCCGAAGCCGTGGGGACGGGACGCCGGGCCGCTCGAACAGATCGTGATCCAGCAGGAGCTCAGGGCGGCGAAGGTGCGCCCCGTGCCGCTGATGATCGCGGCATGGGTCGTCCCCTCGCTGGTCCAGTACGGGACGGCCGAGCAGCGGCGGCGGTTCCTGCCGCCGACGCTGCGCGGCGAGATCATCTGGTGCCAGCTGTTCTCCGAGCCCGGCGCGGGCTCCGACCTGGCCGGGCTGCGCACCCGCGCCGAGCGCGCCGAGGGCGGCTGGACGATCACTGGTCAGAAGATCTGGACGTCGCTGGCCCGCGAGGCGCGGTGGGGGATCTGCGTCGCGCGGACCGATCCGGACCGTCCCAAGCACGAGGGGATCACCTACTTCCTCGTCGACATGGCCTCGCCCGGCATCGAGGTGCGGCCGCTGCGCGAGTGCACCGGCGACGCCGTGTTCAACGAGGTGTTCCTCGACGGGGTGTTCGTGCCGGACGACCTCGTCGTCGGCCCGGTCAACGAGGGATGGCGGGTGGCCCGCACGACGCTGGCGAACGAGCGGGTCGGCCTGACGAGCAGCTTCCAGCTCGGCGGCGACCTGCCCAAGCTGCTCGAACTCGCGGCGGAGCTCGGCCTGGACGGGGACCCCCTCGTCCGCGACGGGATCGGGCGCCTCGCCTGTGACGAGCACGCGTTCAACCTGCTCGGGCTGCGCGCCACGCTCAAGCGGCTGTCGGGCACGGACCCGGGTGCGACGGCGAACGTCCGCAAGCTGGTGGCGATGGAGCACGGCCAGCAGGTCACCGAGTACGGGTTCACGCTGCTCGGCGAGGACGGCGCCCTGACCGGCGGCCGCCGCGACCCCCTGCGCGCCCGCTGGACCCGCTACCTGCTCGCCTCCCGGGCGATGACGATCGGAGGCGGCACCACCGAGGTCAACCTGAACGTGATCGGCGAGCGGATCCTCGGCCTGCCCCGCGACCCCGAGCCGGTCGGGTAGCGTCCAGGCTCACATGCGGGAGCGGACTGCGTGACCGACCGGACGCGGCACCTGGTGGCCGCGCTCACCGGCCTCGGGCTCGGGCTCGCGGCACTCGGGCCGGGGCTCGCGCCCGGCTTCGTGCTGTCCTACGACATGGTGTTCGTGCCCGACCCGGCGTTCACCCGCCTGACGTTCGGGCTGACCGGGGTCGTGCCCCGGCACGTGCCGAGCGACGCGTTCGTCACCGCGCTCGCCGCGGTCGTCCCGGCGGACGCGGTGCAGAAGCTCGTCCTGCTGGCGGTCTTCGTGATGGCGTGCACGTCGGCGGCGTCGCTGGTCCCGTCGCCCCGCGTGCTGCCGCGCCTGGCCGCCGGCGTCTGCTACGCCTGGAACCCGTTCGTCGCCGAACGCCTGCTGCTCGGGCAGTGGGCGCTCCTGCTCGGCTACGCGGCCCTGCCCTGGGTGGTGGCGGCCGCCGCGCGGACGGACGGGCCCGGCGGCGGCCGGCGGCTCGTCCGCGCCCTGCTTCCCGCCGCCATCGGCGGCTTCGCGGCCCTGGCCGTCTCCGCCATGACGGCCCTGGCCGTCGCCCTCGTGGCCTCGCCGGGTGCCGAGCGCCTCCGTGCCGGTGCCCGGGTCGCGGCGGCCGCGGGCGTGCTCGGCCTGCCCTGGCTGGTCCCGGGGGCGCTGCGACCCGCGGGCCTGCCGGGGGACGGGACGGCCGTCGACCTTTTCGCGGCCAGGGCGGACACGCCGTTCGGGACGCTCGGCAGCCTGCTCCTGCTCGGCGGGGTGTGGAACGGCGAGGCGGTGCCGCGCGGCTACGGGGCGCCGGTCGTCGCGACGATCTGGCTGGTCGTGGTGGTCGTCGCGCTGGCCGCCTACGGGAAGTGGTGCCGCGAGCCCGTCTGGTGGCGGGGCGCGGCCGTCGCGGCGGCGGCCGGGTTCGTCGTGGCGGCTCTCGGCGCGGTGGCGGCGCCCGTCCTCGAAGGCGTCATCGGCCTCTGGCCGGGATTCGCCGTCCTCCGGGACGGGCAGCAGTTCGTCGCCCCGCTCGCCGTGGTGGTCGCCGTCGGGCTGGGAGTGGCCGCCGACCGGGCGGCCGAGGCCCGGTGGCCGGGAGTGGCCGCCGCCGCGGCGGCGGTCCCGGTCCTCCTCCTGCCGACGCTGGCATGGGGCGCGGCGGGCGATCTGCGGTCCGTCCGATACCCGGACGACTGGGCGCGGGCACGGCAGATCATCGACGGCGACCCCGCCCCGGGGGACGTGCTGGTCCTGCCCTGGGCGTCCTACCGGAGCTACCCGTGGAACCACGGCCGCCGGGTCCTCGACCCGATGCCCCGCTACCTGCACCGCCGCGTCGTCGTGGACGACGCCGTCACCGTGGGCGGCGCGACCGTCGCCCCCGAGGACCCGAGAGCGGTCGAGTTCGCGCCCGACGCGCGGACCGGAACACCGCCGGCGGACACGCTGCGTGACGGGGGCGTACGGTACGTCGTCGTGGACGCGGAGCCGGGGAGGCATCGTCCCTCCGGTGCGGCGACGGCGGTGCTGCGCGGCTCTGACCTGGTCGTCTATCGGATAGACGGGGCCGTGGGCGGGGCTCGGGACACGGTCCCGGTGGTGCCCGCGGTGGCCGCGTGGGTGCTGACGAGTCTCGCCGTTTTCTGGTCATTCACGGCCTCAAGGACTACTCTGAGCTTCCCGTTACTCGGCGGTATCACGCCCCGCAGACCCGATCCCCGACGAAGGACCCTCTGATGCGCATCGCCATCGCCGCAGTCGTCGGCGTCCTGCTGGCCTCCGGAGCGTCGTTCGGCGCCGTCCAGCTCGCAAGCGCCTCCCAGAAGGACCCCGTCATCAAGCCGCTGTACAACTACGGCTCCCGGTGACGTGTAGGCCCTGATGGGGACCAGGCGTGACCGGCCCGCACTTCTGGAGATCGTGGTTCCCGCCTTCAACGAGGCCGACCGGCTTCCGGCGGGGCTCGATCTGCTGTGCGGCAAGCTCGCGGGGCTTGCGGCGCGGGCCGAGGTCATCGTCGTCGACAACGCCAGCACCGACGGGACGGCCGGCATCGTCGAGTCCTGGGACGGGCCGGTCCCCGTCCGGCTGGTGCGCTGCGAGCGCCGGGGAAAGGGAGCGGCGGTCCGCGCCGGACTGCTCGCTACACGGGCCCCCTACGTGGGGTTCATGGACGCCGATATGGCAACAGACCTCGCCGCGCTGGACGAAGCCATCGTCCTGCTGCGCGAGGGCCGCCCGGTCGTGGTCGGGTCAAGGCGCCACGGTCGGTCGGTCGTCCAGGGGTACGCGCTGCCCGTCAGGCGCCTCGGCGCCATCACGTTCAACCGGATCGTCCGCGACCTCGTGGGCGGCATCCCCGACACCCAGTGCGGGTTCAAGTTCTTCTACGGCCCGCTCGGACGGGCCGCGGCGGCGGACCTGCGCACGCCGGGCTTCTCGTTCGACGTCGAACTCCTCGCCCACTGCGTGCGGCGCGGAGCGTCCGTGACGGACATCCCGGTGGTCTGGCGCGACCGCCCGGGGTCGACGTTCTCGGTCAGGCGGCATTCACTGCAATGCCTGTTCGACCTGGCCCGGATCCGCGCGCGCGCCGGAGTCCGGTTGCCCGTCCTGCCGGTGCGGCCGAACATCCCGGTGGTGCCGCTGCGGGCGGCGTTCGGCGAGCCGGGCCCTGTGCCGGTAGCCCTGTCGGAGCCCATCGCCCTGTCCAATCCGGTTGCTCTGGCGGAGAACGTTCCCGCGCCGCGCGCGAAGACGGGATGAGCGAGAACCTGCGGCTGGCGGTCGTCAACTGGCGGGACCCCTGGCATCCCTCTGCGGGCGGCGCCGAACGTTATGCCTGGGAGTTGGCGCGCAGGTTCGCCGGTGAGGGAACCCGCGTCCATTACGTGACGAGCAGGGCGCCGGGTCAGAAACGCAGGGAACGGGCCGAGGGCGTGGAGTTCGTGCGTCTCGGCGGCCGTTTCACCGTCTACCCCCTCGTCCTGCTGTGGATGCTGGGCTCCCGTCTCCGGCGGCGGCGTTTCGACGCGGTCGTCGACTGCCAGAACGGCATCCCCTTCTTCACGCCGTGGGTCATGCCGCGCCGTGTCCCGGTGTTCTGCGTCATCCACCATGTGCACGACGCCCAGTTCGGCTTGTACTTCCCCAGATGGCTCGCGTGGGTCGGCCAAGTCCTGGAAGGGCCGGTGAGCCGCTGGACGTACCGGCGGCATGCGTTCGTAGTGGTCTCGCCGTCCACAGAGCGCGCCGTCAGGGAGCGACTGGGCTGGACGGGCCCGACTCACGTCGTCCCCAACGGAACAGTGGTCGCCGAACCCGACGGCGCGGTCCCGGAGCCCGCGGGGGACCCCGATCTCGTCTGCGTGACCCGGCTCGTCCCGCACAAGCGCCTTCCCCTTCTCCTCGATCTCGCGGAGGGCCTTCGCGAGACGCACCCGGGGCTGCGGCTCCACATCGTCGGGGACGGCCCCGAGGCGGGCGCACTCGCGGCCGCGATCAGATCCCGCGGCCTGGAGAAGGTCGTCATCGCGCACGGCCACGTCCCCGAGAACGTGAAGGCCGCCCTGGTCGCCCGCGCCGACCTGCACCTCAGCTCGTCCCAGGGCGAGGGCTGGGGCCTCAGCGTCATCGAGGCCGCCGCGCTCGGCGTCCCGACCGTCGCGCACGACGTGGACGGCCTGCGCGACGCCGTCCGCGACGGGGTCACCGGATGGCTCGTCCGCGCGGGCGACGACCAGGTCGGCGTCGTCCGACGTGCCCTCGATGACCTGCGAGAACGCACGAAGCGCGAGCGGATGGCCACGGAATGTCAGAGGTGGGCGGCAGAGTTCGACTGGGCGCGCACCGCCGCCCGGATGCGGGACCTCGTGGCCTCCGCCGTCCGGGCCGGTCCGGCCGGCCCGCGGGGCGGGCGAAGGTACGGTGACGGACACCCTGGCTGAGGCCCGGGGAAGCACGGAGACCAGGCCGAGGGCGGAGAGGGGCGGGGGGCGAGCATGGCCGTGGGAGAGGCGAATCCGCCCCGCGCCGGCGCGTCCCGCCGGCCCGTGCCGGACGGCCCCGACGTCGCGGGCCGGGTGCGCGAGCGGCTGCGCGTCCTCGCGTGCTGCCTCGCGCTGACCGCGCTCGCGTTCGGCACCCGGCCCGGCGCGATCCTGGCCGACACCAAGATCGACATGGCGGTGAACCCGCTCGGGTTCCTCGGCCGCGCGCTGCACCTGTGGGACGCCGAGCAGTTCGGCCAGCTCCAGAACCAGGCCGTCGGCTACCTGTTCCCGATGGGCCCGTTCTTCGCGCTCGGCGACGTCGCCGGGATGCCCGCGTGGATCACCCAGCGGTTCTGGCTGGCGCTGCTGATGTGCCTGGCCTTCACCGGCGCCTGGCGGCTCGCGGGGCGCCTCGGCTTCGGCGCCGGGCCCGCCGGCGGAGTCGGGCAGGGCGCCCGCCTCTTCGCGGCGACGGCCTACGCGCTGGCCCCGAACGGGCTGGCCACGCTCGGGCAGATCTCCTCGGAGTACCTGCCGGTCGCGATGCTGCCCTGGATCGTCCTGCCGCTCGCCGGCGCCGCGTCGGGGGAGACCGGACGGCTCAGGGCGGCGGCCCGGTCGGGGCTGGCGATCGCCTGCTGCGGCGGCGTCAACGCGACCGCGACCGTCGCCGTGCTGGTCGTCCCCGTCGTCTACGTGCTCACGCGGCCCCGGGGGTCGTTCCGGGCGCGGATGCTCGCGTGGTGGTCGGCGGCGGCGGGCGCGGCCGTGGCCTGGTGGCTCGCCCCCCTCCTGCTCACCGGGACCTACGGGTTCTCCTGGCTGACCTACACCGAGAAGGCGCGGACCACGACCGGGCCGACGGGCCTGATCAACGTGTTGCGCGGCGCGGAGCGCTGGGTCAACTACCTGATCGTGGACGGGCAGGTCTGGTGGCCGGTCGGGCACGGCCTGTCGCTCGGCCCGGTGGCGATCGTCTGCACGGGCCTCGCCGCCGCGCTCGGGCTCGCCGGGCTGCTGAGCAGGCTGCTCCCCGAGCGGACGTTCCTGCTGCTCACGCTGCTCGCCGGGCTGTCGATCCTGTCGATGGGGCACCTCGGCGACCTGCCGGGCCCGTTCGCCGGGCAGCTCCGGGACCTGCTGGACGGCCCGCTCGCCCCGCTGCGCAACCTGCACAAGTTCGACGCGGTCGTCCGGCTGCCGCTCGCGCTCGGCCTCGGCCACGCGCTCGCCGCGGCCGCCCGCCGCACGGCGGGCGCCGCCCGCGGCCCGCGCCGCGAGGGGGAGCCGGCGTTCGGCGCGACGCTGAAGGCGCTGCTCAGCCTGCCGGTGGCCGCCGCCGTCGCGCTCGGCGGCATCGGGCTCACGGCCGTCTCGCACGGCCTGTCCGGGCCGGGCGAGTTCACGGAGGTGCCCCGGTACTGGCGGGACGCCGCGGCGTGGATCAACGCGCGGGCCGGGCGGCAGGGGGTGCTGGCCGTACCGGGCGCGCCGTTCGGCGAGTACCTGTGGGGCCGCCCCATGGACGACATCGTCCAGCCGCTGCTGTCGGCGCGGTGGGGCGTCCGGCAGCTCGTCCCGGCCGGCTCGCCCGGGTACACGCGCGCGCTGGACGCGATCGACCAGCAGGTCCGGTCCGGGCAGGGGTCGCCGGGCCTGAGCGCCTTCCTCGGCCGGATGGGCGTCCGGTACCTCCTGGTCCGTAATGACCTGCGGCGCGAGACGCTGCGCGGAGCCTGGCCCGCCCGCCTCCACCAGGCGCTCGGCGACTCGCCCGGGATGCGCAGAGCCGCCGCGTTCGGCGCGCCCGTCGGGGCGGACGCCGACGACGCGGTGACCGCCGTCGACCAGAAGTACCCGGCGCTGGAGGTCTACGAGGTCGCCGGGGCCGCCGGCGTCGCGAACCTCGCCGACGCCGCGAACCCCGTCCGCGTGTACGGGGGGCCGGAGTCGCTGCTGCCCATGGCCGACGGCGGCACCCTGCCGAGCGGGCCCGTCCTGCTCGACGACGACGCGCCCGACCTCAAGGGCGCCCCGGTCGTGACCGACTCGCCCCGCCTGCTGCGCCGCAACTTCGGCGAGCTGCACCAGACGTCCCCCACGCTGACCGCCGCCCGCGAGGGCGAGGCCGCCGACGTCCTCGACACCGGCTGGCGGCGCTACGCGACCCATGCGACGTACGGCGGCGGCGTCCGCGACGTCACGGCGTCGACCTCGGCGGCGGGCGACGACGCCGTCCCGCAGGCGCGAGAGCCTGCGGCGACCCCGTTCGCGGCGCTCGACGGCGACCGGTTCACCGCCTGGAGGACGGGCGGCTGGAACGGGCCGGTGGGGCAGTGGCTCCGCGTCGACTTCGACCGGCCCCGGGAGGTCCGGAACCTCACCGCCGCGTTCCTCCAGGACGGGTCGCTCGGCCCCGCCGTCGCGCGCGTCGCCGTCGAGACCGAGAACGGCACGGTGCGGCAGGACGTCCAGAGGATCGTGACCGGGCAGCCCCTCCGCGCGCCCGGCGGCCCGACCCGCTGGCTGCGCCTGCGGATCCTCGGGTTGAACTCCGAGCCGCTCGTCGCCGGGTTCGCCCGCGCGGGCGTGTCGGAGCTGTCGATCGGCGGGGTGCGGCCCACCCGCACGTTCACGATGCCCGCGCCCGCCGGCGCCGACGGGCCCGCGACGTACGTGATGAGCCGGGCGCAGGGCGCCGCGGGCGCGTGCGTGAAGGGCGGCCGCCGCTGGGTGTGCTCACCGTCCCTCGGCTCCGGCGACGAGGAGGAGGCGGGCTTCGACCGGACGCTCACCGCCGCCGCCGCGGGCAGGGCCGCCGTCACCGGGACGGCCGTGCTCACCGACCGGCGGCTCGTCGAGCGCTTCACCGCCGCCCGCGGTCAGCCGGCCGTCGCCGCGAGCTCGGTCCTCGCCGACCACCCGGCCGACCAGCCGAGGTCGGCCTTCGACGGCGACCCGCAGACGGCCTGGATCGCGGGGGAGAGGGACGCGGCGCCCACGTACACCGTCCGGTGGAAGGGCCGCAAGCGGCTGGCGGCCGTCACCGTCACCCGTCCGCCCGGCGCGTCGGGCCCCATGCGCATCCGGGTGGTGGGAGAGAACGGCCAGACCCGCGAAGGGCTGTCCGACGCGCAGGGCGGGCTGGCGTTCGCCCCGATGACGACCGACCGCGTGACGTTCACCTTCTTCAGGGAGGGCCGGGCCCAGCCCGTCCAGGTGACCGACCTCGCCATCCCCGGCGTCAAGCCGGTCCCCGACGTCCGCGCCCTCCCGCTGCGGCTGCCGTGCGGGTACGGCCCCAAGCTGCGGATCGGCGGCGCCGCCGTCCAGACCAAGGCGACCGGCACCCTCGGCGACCTGCTCGCGGGCCGGCCGCTGCGGTTCGCCGCGTGCGCGCCGGCCTCGCTCAGGGCGGGCCCGAACCGGCTGGCGTCCGCACCGTTCGACCCCTACCGCATCGACACGGTCACGGTCGGCGCGAAGCCGGGCGGCGCCGCGGCGGCCCCGGCGTCGCGGCAGGTCAGGGTGCTCGGCTGGGGGCCGGGCGAGCGCAGGCTGGAGGTCGACGCCGCCACCGCCTCCTTCCTCACGGTGAACGAGAACTTCAACGCCGGCTGGCGCGCGACCGTCGGCGGCGCCGAGCTGCGGGCCGTCCGCCTCGACGGATGGAAGCAGGGCTGGGTCGTTCCGAAGGGGACGAGCGGCGTCGTCGAGCTGGTCTACACCCCCGACCGGGCCCAGCGGATCGCCGTGGTCGCGGGCCTCGCCCTCCTGGTCGTCCTGCTGCTGGCCGCCGTCCGGCCGGGCGGGCGCGGCCGCCGGCGCCGCCCGGAGCCCCGCGCCCTCGTCGCCGGGACGGGCTGGCCCGCGTGGGCGGCGGTCGGCCTGGCCGCCGCGCTCGGCGGCTGGATCGCCGGGCTGCCCGGCCTCGCCGTCGCGGCCGCCGTCGCGGCCGTCTGCGGCTGGGCCCGCACCCGCCGCTCCGCCGTGCCGCGCGCCCTCGCCTCGCCGTGGCCGGTCGCGCTCGCCATGCTCGCCGGGGCGGGGTGCCTCGCCGCCGCCGTCCGGCTCGACCTGCTCGACAACCCGGCGGCCCCGTCGGGCCCGCTCGGCGACCTCGTCCCGCAGCTGCTCGGGCTCGTGATCGTCGGGCGGCTGGCGGTCGAGCTGTGGCGGCCGAAGCCGCCCGGCGGCGGCTCCGGCGGCCGGATCTCGCTCAGCTGGACGGCGCCCGGGCAGGGTCCGCCGGACGCGACGGGGCCCGGCGCCGGGTCAGCCGCTGAACCGGCCACTCCACCAGACAGTGGGTCAGGGCCCCCGCTGCGATGGTCGCCGCGGCCATCACCGGCAGATCCGTCACGACGTTCCCCCGGAACCCGCGGCCGGTCGCGTCGTACCAGGCGATGATGATCAGGAGCTGCCACAGGAACACGCCGTAGGAGATCCGGCCGAGGAACCGCATCACCGGGTTCCCGAGGATCGCGCCGAGCGCCGGATGGTCCGCCGGGGCCAGCGCGACCGGCGCGACGAGCGCCGCCGCGCACAGCCCGAACACGACCACGTGCAGCAGGGACGTCCAGAAGGCGTCCGGCGTCTGGAGGCTGAGCGGTCCGGCGGCGGGCGTCGCCGCCACCACGTACAGCATCGCCGCCCCGACCCAGCACGCCGCCCACGAGTCCGACACGGCGCGGCACACCGCGGCCACGGGGCGGCGCTCGTCCAGCCGCGCCCACACCGTCACCACCGCGAGCGCCATCCCGATCGCGAACCAGGCGAAGTACCGGGGAAGCCAGACGCCCATGCCGGTGTGCCGCTCCGGGACGAACATGAGGACGGTCCACGGCAGCGACAGCGCCGCGTACGCGCCGATCCCGGCGAGGAGCCGCCTGGCGCGGACACCGACGTCGCCGGCGCCCGTCCGGCGCGCGTACCAGGAGAGGACGGCCGCGGTGAACGGGAGCAGGACGTACCAGCCGGCCTCGACGACGAGGCTCCACATCTGCCCGAGCTGCGCGGGCCCGAGGTCGCCGTTCCACCACGGGCCGGGCAGGTAGGTCTGGGTCAGCGTGAGCAGTGAGCCCCAGGTCAGGGGGTCGCCGATGTGGTCGCGCCCGGCCGTGAGCATGAAGACCGTGACCACGGCCCAGTACGCGGGCAGGATGCGGAACACGCGCCTTCGCAGGTACTCGGCCGTCCGCGGGGCGGTCCGCCCCTCCAGGACGGCCGCCGCCCACGGCCGGTACAGCAGCAGCCCCGAGAGCGCGAAGAAGATCGGCACGCCGACCTGGCCGCCGTTGAACAGCCACCGCGCGCCGTTCGGATTGGTGATCGACCCGGCCGCGCTCGCGACGTGGAAGACCAGCACGACCAGGGCCGCCACGGCCCGAAGCCCGTCCACGGTGCCCTGATGGCCCGACATCGGCGGCGCCCCGAGCGGGCCCGCCTCCGCGGCGGGCCTCACCGACCGTGCCGCCTGAGCACGCCGGCCTTCCCGAGCCCGCCCGGTTCGTTGGCCGCACCGGGTTCGTTGGCCGCGCCGGGTTCCTCGGCGGCGCTGGGTTGCTTGGCCGCGCTGGGGTCGTTGGCCGCGCTGGGTTGCTTGGCGGCGTCGGGTTGCTTGGGCGCGTCGGGCAGTCGGGGGGTGCCGTGCTTCCTGAGGACCAGGACGAGGTTCCAGGTGGCGACCTCGCGCAGGCCCGGGATCCGGACGACGCCCTCGGCCCAGCGCGGGTGGTAGCGGGGCAACGCGTCCAGGACGGTCACCTGGTCGTTCCCGCGGGCCCACCTGAGCGCCGACGCCACCGACACCGGATGCAGGCCGAGCCCGAACCGGTTCTTCGGCGGGAACCCGTTCCGGCGCTCGTACCGCCGCGCGGCCCGGTCGCCGCCGAGATAGTGCCAGGGGGACGTCTCGTGGCCGCCCCACGGGGACAGCCAGTTGGTGAACGACAGGAAGACCGTCCCGCCCGGCCTGGTCACCCGGACCATCTCGCCGGCCATGCGCCAGGGGTCGGGGACGTGCTCCAGGACGTTCGACGAGAAGCACACGTCGACCGACCCCGTCCGGAACGGGAGTGCCAGCGCGCTCCCGACGAGCGTGTTGGGCACGTCGACGGCATGCGCGGTCAGCTCGGAGAGGTCGTGGTCGACGCCCGTGCAGCGCGCTCCGGCCGCCGCCAGCGCGCGGGCGAAGAACCCGGAGCCCGTCCCCACGTCGACGACGGTCGCCCCCGCGAGCTCGGCGTACGCGCCGAGCTGCGCGACGGTGTCGCGCGCCATCAGGTCGTAGAAGTACTCCGGTTCGCTCTGCTCGCGCCGGAACGCGCTCAGAAGCCGGACCGACCGCGCCAGCGTGGCCCGGTGCCCGTCCTCGGGGCGTGCTCCGTCCCACCTGGGGGGCGCCGCAGCCATCGCCACCTCACCGTCCGTGTCGTCCCGCCCGGCCCTCCCGCCGATCGGGCGCCGGCAAGGTAACGGGGAGCTTACCGACCAGTACACCGGTCCGGTAGGGTGACCCGGACATGCTGGAGGTGGGGCCCCGACGGCTCGGAGAGGCCCCCGCCCGCCGTGCGAGCGACGGCAGCCCCGGAGGTGTTCATGCGGCGACCGGTCGGCCTGGTCCTGATCGGCCTTGGCGCGTTCTTCCTCACGCTCGCGCCCCTCGTCCGTTTCTACGTGGCCGACCAGGTGGTCGTCGCCCCCCTGAACCGCTACCAGGTGACGAGCCTGGAGTCGAAGGGCTCCACCTACTTCGACGAGGCCGACGTCAAGCTCAAGACCGGCGTCACCCTGCTGGCGAGGAACACCGTCCGCGGGGACGTCCGCGCCAACGAGGGCAACGACGACATCGCCGTCTGGGACTCCACCACCAGCATCTACAACCAGGAGAAGCCGGACAAGCCCATCCAGATCCAGGGCTACCGGATCGCCTTCGACCGCCGGACGGGCGTCCTGACCAACTGCTGCGGCGCCAACGTCGACGGCGACAACGGCGTCCGGATGACCGGGTACGGGCTGCTGTTCCCCATCGCGAACGTCCAGAAGAAGGACTACCCCTTCTACGACATGACGACCCGGCAGACGGCGCCGATGCAGTTCAACGCCGTCGAGAAGGTCCGCGGGCTGACGACGTACCGGTTCACCCAGACGATCCCCCTGACCAAGACGGCCTCGCTGGACGCCAAGCTGCCCGCGAAGATGCTCGGCCTGCCCGAGGACGCGGGGAACCAGAAGGTCGACCGGTACGCCGAGGCCTACAACACCGTCTGGGTCGACCCGCGCACGGGAATCCCGGTCAAGCACCGCGAGAACATCCGCAGCACCGTCCGCACGGCCGACGGCAAGGGCTCGATGATCGTCGCGCAGGCCGACCTCATCACCGTCGACAAGGACCAGCGGGGCCTGGTCGACATGGCGAACAGCACCGCCCTGCAGATCGACATGGTCCGCAGCTACATCCCGGCCACCGGCGTCCTCTTCGGCCTGATCCTGCTGTTCGTCGGCGGCTACCTCGGCATGGGCCGCCGCGAGGCCCCGCCCCTGGAGGCTCCGCGCCGCCCTGACGGCAAGTTCGGCGACATGACCGCGCCCGGCCCGCCGAAGCCGCCCGGCCCGTCCAAGCCGTCCGGCGTCCCCACCGAGTCGGCCGGGCCGATCGCCCCCTCCGCCGGCCCAGCCCGGAGCCGCCGCCCGGCGCCCCGCAGCCAACGCCAGCAACGCAAGGCCGCCAATCCCGCGAAACGCCGCTGACCCCACCCGCGCAGCCCCTCGGCGTCCGCCCCCACCCACCAGACGCACCCGCCCCGCGCGCCTTCCGTGCCGCGTGCCGCCTGCCCCGCGCGCCTCGCGGACCTTGCTTGTCCGGTACCGCTTCCACTTTGTGGATCCTGCGCGCTCGGCGCCGTGCGCTGCGCGCGTCGTGCGCTTTGCGAAATCCGTACACCTTGCGCGTCCCGCGGGTTCGGGCAGGGCTGCTGATACGTGTTCTAGATGAGGGGGTTTGGTGTGGCCGGGAAGAGATTCTTAACTAGAACCTGTTGCAGTTTTGTGGGGGCGCACCTAGGGTCGTGGCTGTGCGGACACGAGTCACCGAACTATTCGGCATCGAGTACCCGATCTTCGCGTTCAGTCATTGCCGCGACGTGGTCGCGGCGGTGAGCCGCGCCGGCGGCATGGGCGTCCTCGGCGCCCTGCACTTCACCCCCGAGGAGCTCGAACTCGAGCTGAAGTGGATCGACGAGAACGTCGGGGGCAAGCCCTACGGCGTGGACGTCGTGATGCCCGCCAAGTACGAGGGCTCCGACGCCGGCGACGCCGAGGAGCTGCTCGGCAAGCTGCAGGGCCTGATCCCGGCGCAGCACCGCGAGTTCCTGGAGAACCTGCTGGCCGAGCACGGCGTGGAGCCGCGCGGCGAGCAGGCCGGCAAGGCGCTGCTCGGCTGGACGGACGTGACCGCGCGGCCGCAGGTCGAGGTGGCGCTCAAGCACCCGATCGCGCTGCTGGCCAACGCGCTCGGCCCGCCCCCGGCCGACGTCGTCGAGCAGGCGCACGAGCACGGGGTGAAGGTCGCCGGGCTGGCGTCCAACGCCCGGCACGCCCGCAAGCAGGTCGAGGTCGGCGTGGACATCATCGTCGCGCAGGGCACCGAGGCCGGCGGGCACACCGGCGACGTCGCCACGATGGTCCTCATCCCCGAGGTCGTGGACGCCGTCGGCGAGGACACCATCGTGCTCGCCGCGGGCGGCATCGGCCGGGGCCGCCAGATGGCCGCCGGCATGGCGCTCGGCGCGGACGGCGTCTGGACGGGCTCGATCTGGCTGACGGTCGACGAGGCCGACACCCCCGAGCGCGCCCTGCCGAAGCTGCTGGGCGCCACGTCCCGCGACACCGTCCGGTCCCGGGCCTGGACGGGCAAGCCCGCGCGCTTCCTCAAGACCGCGTGGACCGAGGCGTGGGAGAGCGAGGACTCGCCGGGCTACCTCCCGATGCCGATGCAGTTCATGCTGATCGCCGACGCGCTGCCCCGGATCCAGCGGTCCGGCGACGGCGAGCTGGTCACCTTCCCGGTGGGCCAGATCGTCGGATCGATGAACCAGGTGAAACCGGCCGCCCAGGTCGTCTACGACCTGATCGAGGAGTACGTCGAGGCGATCGAGCGCCTCAACGCGATCACCGAAGGCTGACTGCCCGAAGGCCCCGGCCGGCGCTGTTCCTCCCAGCGCCGGCCGGGGCCGCACGCGTTCCCGGCCGCGTCCCGGGAACGAGTCGGACAAAGATCACCAAAGCCCGGATATCGACGGTGGCCGCTGTTACGGTGTGCCACAACCAAGATCGTTTCAACGGGGAAAAGGTATCGGGTGAAGAAGAGCAAGAAGCTCGCCGTCGTCGTGGGGTCCACCCTCGCCCTGGGTGCGGTCGCCGCCGCCGGGATCACCGCGGCGCGCCCCGGCGAGCACCGCGCGGCGTCCGTCGCGGGAGCCGCCGCCACCACGTGGCCGCTCGTCCAGAGCAGCCCCAAGGCCGACGCCGGCACCAGCCTCAGCGGTCTCGCCGCGGCACCGGACGGCACCATGTGGGCCGCCGGAGGCCAGCAGACCTCCACCGTGCACAAGCCGATCCTCCAGCGCCTGACCGGGGACACCTGGAGCGACGTGGCGCTGCCGGCGGCCGCCGCCCCGTACCGCTTCAACGCCGTCGCGGCCACGTCGGCGTCGAACCTGTGGCTGGCCGGCCAGCTCAACACCTCGGGCGACTCCAACGCCGTGCTGAACTGGAACGGCACCGCGTGGCGCACGTTCAAGACGCCGCTGAACTTCCAGCCCTCCGACATCGCCACCACGGGCCCCGGCAACACCTGGGCGGTCAGCACCTCGGCGGCCAAGCACTGGAACGGCACGTCCTGGACCGACACTCCGATCGGGATCAAGCCCTACGCGATCACCGCCGTCTCGCCCACCAGCGCGTGGGCGGTCGGCTGGGCGGGCGCGGGGCAGCCCGCCACGGCCCACTGGAACGGCACCTCGTGGACCACCGTCCCGTTCCCCCAGGTCGACGGGACCGTCCGGGGCGAGGTCGCCTCCGCCCTCAGCGACGTGTACGCCGCCTCCGAGAACGACGTCTGGGCGGTCGGCACGGCGGAGGTCTCCGACGGGGCGGGCGGTTCGGACGGACGGTCGATGCTGGCGCACTGGGACGGCACCAAGTGGACCAACGTCCTCGGCGCCCCCCGCACCTACCTGAGGAAGGTCGCCTCGGACGGCGCCGGCGGCATCTGGGTCTCCGCGCTCGGCGGCGCGATGCGCCACCGCACCGCGGCGGGCGTCTGGTCCGACGAGACGCTGGCCCAGCCCGCCGGGACGACGGTCATCCCCTCGGCGCTGGCCCTCCGCCCGGGCACCACGACCATGTGGGCGGTCGGTACGACGACCACCGACGCGACCCGGTGGTTCGACCTGGCGCACTGGCGAAGCAACTGACGGTCGCGCAGGTGGCTCCCCGGTCGGCGTCGTTCCCCGGCGCCGACCGGGACCATCCGGCCGCGGCTCGGGATCATCTCCCGGCGGCCAAGATCATTCTGAGGCAGAGGAAGCCGAGTGAAGAAGAGCAGGAAGCTGGCGGCCACCGGAGCGGCCGCAGCGCTGGGCGCGGCGGCGGTCACCGTCGGGATCACCGCCACGGCGGGCTCGGGCGAGCACCGCGCGGCGTCCGTCGCGGATGCCGCCGCCACCACGTGGCCGCTCGTCCAGAGCAGCCCCAAGGCCGACACCGGGACCAGCCTCAGTGGTCTCGCCGCGGCACCGGACGGCACCATGTGGGCCGCCGGAGGCCAGCAGGCGAGCGGCAAGTACAAGCCGATCCTCCAGCGCCTGACCGGCGGCACCTGGAGCGACGTGGCGCTGCCGGCGGCCGCCGCCCCGTACCGCTTCAACGCCGTCGCGGCCACGTCGGCGTCGAACCTGTGGCTGGCCGGCCAGCTCAACACCTCGGGCGACTCCAACGCCGTGCTGCACTGGAACGGCAAGGCCTGGAGGACGTTCAAGGCCCCGCTGAACTTCCAGCCCGATGACATCGCCACCACAGGCCCCGGCAACGCCTGGGCGGTCAGCACCTCGGCGGCCAAGCACTGGAACGGCAAGTCGTGGGCCGGCACTCCGATCGGGATCAAGCCCCGCGCGATCACCGCCGTCTCGCCGACCAGCGCGTGGGCGGTCGGCTGGGCGGGCGCGGGGCTGCCCGCCACGGCCCACTGGAACGGCACCAAGTGGACCACCGTCCCGTTCCCCAAGGTCGCCGGGACCGTCCAGGGTGAGATCGCGTCCGCCCTGACCGACGTGTACGCCGCCTCCGGGAAGAACGTCTGGGCGGTCGGCACGGCGCGGGTCTCGGACGGGGCGGGCAAGACGGCCTCCCGGGCGATACTGGCGCACTGGAACGGCACCAAGTGGACCACCGCCCTCGGCGCCTCCGGCACCTACATGACCCTGGTCGCCTCGGACGGCGCCGGCGGTATCTGGGTCTCCGCCAGCGGCGCCATGCGCCACCGCACCGCGGCGGGCGTCTGGTCCGGCAAGAAGCTGGCCCAGCCCGCCGGGACGACGGTCAACCCCTCGGAGCTGGCCCTCCGCCCGGGCACCACGACCATGTGGGCGGTCGGTACGACGATCACCAACGCGACCCGGTGGGCCGACCTGGCCCACTGGCGCAGCAACTGACGGTGAACCGGCCGGGCCGGCGCCCCTCCCGAGGGATAGGTATCCCCGGGGCGGGCGCCGGTCCGCTCGCGTTCGGGACGCGGTGCCTCCGGCCAGGACCGTCGGCCCGCGGGCAGGTCAGAAGCGGGTCATCCAGGACAGCGCGCGGGCCAGGACGTAGTAGACGGCGCCGGCGAGGGCCCAGTTGATGTAGAGCTGCTCCTCGGGGTCGCTGCGCGTGAAGACGTCGTGGAACGGCGTGGCGAGCCAGCGGCCCGCGTCGAGCGTGGCGTCCACCAGGGTGTTCCCCGGGTTGGCGCCGCCCCACGTCAGCAGCATGCCGAGGGCGAGGATCGCGACCGCCGCCCAGCCCGCCGCCATGATCATCACGCTGACCGGGTTCGGCCTGCTGCGCCGCCACCGCGGCCGCTTGCGCTGGACGTCGGTGCCGTCCGTCCGCCGCCGGAGCGTCCGCCGGGGCGGACGGGGGGAGGTCTCCTCCGGCGTCTCGTGCTTGCGTCCCAGATGCAGGGCCATGGCTAGGTCCTTCCGTGCTCGCCTTCGCTCCAGGCGATGCCACGCGAGGCCCCCCGCAAACCGGACCCCTATTTACGGACAGTCCATTACCTGCCGGACGGGCGTCACTTGCCGTGGTAGACGGCGGGACGCTTCTCCTTGAAGGCGCGGGAGCCCTCCTTGGCGTCCTCGGAGCCGATGACCGGCCAGCCGATCTCGTCGGAGATCTTGAGCGCGTCCTCCTCGGACAGGTGCTCGGTCTCGCGGTAGGTGCGCAGGATGCCCTGGACGGCGAGGGGACCGCAGGCCGCGATCTGGTCGGCCAGCTCGCGGGCGGCGGCCAGCGCCTGCCCGTCCGGGACGATCTTGTTGATCAGGCCCATCGCCAGGGCCTCCCGCGGAGTGACCGAGCGGGCGGTCAGCAGGATGTCCATCGCGTTGGCGTAGCCGATCTGGCGGGGGAGCCGGATCGCGGAGCCGCCCATGGGGAACAGCCCGCGCTTCGCCTCGTACAGGCCGAGGGTGGCGCCCTCGGCGACCACCCGCAGGTCGGTGCCGACGAGCAGCTCGGTGCCGCCGGCCACGGCGTACCCCTCGATGGCGCAGATCAGCGGCTTCGTCGGCCGGCCCTCGCGCAGCAGGCCCTTCCAGTGGAAGTCGGGGATCTGCGCCATCCGCTCCCGGACGCGGGGGTCGGACGGCTGCTGCCCCATCGCCTTCAGGTCGGCGCCGGCGCAGAACGTGCCCTCGGCCCCGGTGAGGATGGCGACCCGGACCCCGGGGGTGTCGGAGATGTAGGTCCAGGCGTCGGCGAGGCCCACCAGCATGGACGAGCTGAGCGCGTTGCGCGCCTCCGGGCGGTTCATCGTGACGATGACGACGTGGCCGTCGCGCTCGACGACGCAGTGCTCGGTGCTGATCGGCAGCCGTTCCGTCATGGTTCCTCCAGCTCAGATGTCAAACGAGAACAGATTCTAGTTAGGCCGTAGCCCTACCGGTAGGGGTTGAACTGCAAAACGAGAACGTGATCTACTTTGGCTGCCGGGCGCCCGCCGCGGGTGCCGGTTCTCACTGTGCTCTCGGTGCTCACGTAGGGAGATCCGATGGGGTCATTGGGCTTTTGGCGGCTGGCGCAGGCCGACCCCGAGTGGGTCGCCGCCGTCGATCCGGACGGGACGCCGCACGCCGCGGGCGATCTCCTGGCACGCGCGAACCGGCTCGTCCACGGCCTGCGCGCGCTGGGCCTGGAGAAGGGCGACGGCATCTGCGGCCTCGTCCCGAACGGCGCGGACGGGGTCGTCCTCTACCTGGCGGCGCTCCAGGCGGGCTGGTACTACACGCCGATCAACTGGCATCTGACCGGCCCGGAGATCGGCTACATCGTCGCCGACAGCGAGGCCAGGGCGTTCTTCGTGCACGAGCGGTACGCCGCCGAGGGCGCGAAGGCGGGCGAGGAGATCGAGGCCCGCCGGCGGTTCGCGTTCGGGGAGGTCGAGGGCTTCCGGCCGATCGCCGAACTCGTCGACGGGCAGCCGGACACCCTGCCGGACGACCGCAGCAACGGCGCCACGATGCACTACACGTCCGGGACGACGGGACGGCCGAAGGGAGTCAAGCGGGCGCTGGCCGGGATGGATCCCGACGACAGCGCCGAGCTGATGACGTTCCTGCTCGGCATGTTCGGCATCACTCCGGGCCGCCCCGCCGGGGGCGAGCACCAGGCGCACCTCGTCACCTCCCCGAACTACCACACGGCCGTCACCCAGTTCGGCGGGACGGCCCTGCAGATGGGCCACACGCTCGTCTACATGGACAAGTGGGACGCCGAGGAGACCCTGCGGCTGATCCAGGAGCACCGCGTCAGCAACACCCACATGGTGCCGACCCACTTCAAGCGGCTGCTGTCGCTGCCGGAGGACGTCCGGTCCCGGTACGACGTGTCGAGCATGAAGTGGGCGATCCACGCGGCGGCGCCGTGCCCGGTGCCGATCAAGCAGCAGATGCTCGACTGGTGGGGCGACTGCATCTGGGAGTACTACGCGGCGACGGAGGGCGGCGGGACGATCGCCAGCCCGGCCGACTGGCGCGCCCGCCCCGGCACCGTCGGCAACGCGTGGCCGATCAGCGAGCTGCTGGTCGTGGACGACGACGGCGAGCCCGTCCCGACCGGGGCGCACGGCACGATCTACATGAAGATGGCCGGCGTCGCGTTCGAGTACAAGGGCGACAGGGAGAAGACGGAGAAGAACCGGCTGAAGGACTTCTTCACCGTCGGGGACATCGGCTACCTGACCGAGGACGGGTTCCTGTTCCTGTCCGACCGCAAGGCCGACATGATCATTTCGGGCGGCGCGAACATCTACCCGGCCGAGATCGAGAACGAGATCATCCTGCATCCCAAGGTCGGGGACGTCGCCGTGTTCGGCATCCCGGACGAGGAGTGGGGCGAGCAGATCAAGGCCGTCGTCGAGCCCGCCGAGGGCGCCCTGCCCGGCCCGGAGCTCGCGACGGAGATCCTCGCCTCGCTGGAGGGCCGGCTGGCCAAGATGAAGTGGCCGAGGTCGGTCGACTTCATCGAGGCGATGCCGCGCGAGCCCAACGGCAAGCTCCTCAAGCGCAAGCTCAGGGACCCGTACTGGAAGGACCGCGACAGTGCCATCTGAGACGGCGCCCGCAGAGACCGCGCCCGCCGGCACCGGCCAGCCCGAGCCGAACCACGTCCTGGAGTTCCCCGGCGGCTACACGCGCTCGGTCGGCCCGGTGATCGGCCGCTTCCTCAGCGAGCTGCGCGACGGCCGGCTGGTCGGCGTCCGGACGGCGGACGGCAGGGTCCTCGTCCCGCCGTCGGAGTACGACCCGCTGACCGGCGAGGACGTGACGGAGGAGTTCGTCGAGGTCGGCCCGGTCGGCACCGTCACCACCTGGTCGTGGGTGGCGCACCCGGCGAAGGAGCACCCGCTCGACCGCCCGTTCGCCTGGGCGCTGGTCCGGCCGGACGGCGCCGACACCGCGCTGCTGCACGCCCTGGACCTCGGCGTCTTCGAGGAGGGCGCGAAGCCGCCGAAGTTCCTCAGGACGGGGATGCGGGTCCGCCCCCGGTGGCGCGCGGAGCGCACCGGCGGGATCGGCGACATCGAGTGCTTCCAGCCCGAGGTCACCATGATCAACGCGCCGACGCGGCTGGAGTACCGGCTGAAGGGCGGGCGGGCTCTGCAGCGCTTCCTGGAGGGCATGTCCGAGGGCCGCATCCTCGGCCACCGGTGCCCGGTGTGCGAGTCGGTCATCGTCCCGATGAAGGGGCTGTGCCCGCGCGACGGCGTCCCCACGACCGAGGAGGTGGAGCTGCCCGACACCGGCACCGTCACCACCTTCGCGGTCAACAACATCCCCGACCCCCGCGCGCCCGAGGTGCCGTTCGTGTCCGCCTACGTCCTGCTGGACGGCGCGGGCCTGACGATGCTGACGCTCGTGGCGGGCATCCCGGCCGACCAGGTCCGGATGGGCATGCGGGTGAAGGCGGCGTGGCGGCCCCGCGAGGAGTGGGAGCGGACGATGGGCAACATCAAGTGGTTCGAGCCCCTCGACGAGCCCGACGTCCCCTTCGAAGAGATCAAGGACTTCATGTGATGCCTCGTCCCGTGGCCGTGGTCGCGTTCGCGCAGACCGAGCACAGCGGTGAGGACCGGGGGATGGCCGAGATCGAGCTCCTGGCCCCCGTCATCACCGAGATCAAGGAGCGGACGGGCCAGAAGCAGTTCGGCTTCACCTGCTCCGGATCCTGCGACTACCTCGCCGGCGCCCCGTTCGCGTTCGTGTCGGCGCTGGACGCCATCGGCGCCTGGCCGCCGATCTCCGAGAGCCACGTCGAGATGGACGCCGCCTGGGCCCTGTACGAGGCGTGGGTGAGGCTCCAGCACGGCGACATCGACACCGCGCTGGTGTACGGGTTCGGGAAGTCGTCGCAGGGGAACCTGCGGGCCGTCCTCACCCAGCAGCTCGACCCGTACCACCTGGCGCCGCTCGGCATCGACGCGGTGTCGCTCGCCGCGCTCCAGGCCCGCGCCTACATGGAGCGGTCGGGCGCGAAGGAGGATGACCTGCGCGCCGTCGCCGCGCGGTCCCGCGAGGCCGGGCGCGGCAACCCGTTCGCGCTGCACCTGCCGGGCCCCGAGGGCGACGACTACGACGTCGCCCCGCTGCACCCCCACGACGTCGCGCCCATCACCGACGGCGCCGCCGCGATCGTCCTCGCGGCGGGCGACCGGGCCCGCGAGCTGTGCGAGCGCCCCGCCTGGATCACCGGGATCGACCACCGCACCGAGCCGCACGCGCCGGGCGTCCGCGACCTGAGCCGCTCGGAGTCGGCCCGCGTCGCGGGCGAGCGGGCCGGCGCGACCGGGATCGAGGTCGCCGAGCTGCACGCGCAGTACACGCACGAGGAGCTGATGCTGCGGGAGGCGCTCGGCCTGGGCGAGGACACGGTGGTCAACCCGTCCGGCGGGCCGCTGTCGGCGAACCCGATGATGGCCGCCGGCCTCATCCGGATCGGCGAGGCCGCGTCCCGCATCCACGACGGCTCGGCGTCCCGCGCGCTGGGGCACGCCTCGTCCGGCCCCTGCCTCCAGCAGAACCTCGTCTGCGTCCTGTCGGGAGAGAACCATGGCTAACCGTTGCGCGATCATCGGCGTCGGGCAGACGGCGTACAGGACCAAGCGGCTGGACGTCTCGATGGCCGGGCTGCTGCGCGAGGCGGCCCGCCGGGCGCTGGAGGACGCGCAGCTGACCTGGAAGGACATCGACGCGGTCGTCGTCGGCAAGGCCCCCGACCTGTTCGAGGGCGTGATGATGCCGGAGACGTTCCTCGCCGAGGCGCTCGGCGCCGCCGGCAAGCCGGTCATGCGGGTGCACACCGCCGGGTCGGTCGGCGGCTCCACGGCGATCGTCGCGGCGGGCCTCATCCAGGGCGGCGTCCACGACCGCGTCCTCACGATCGCGTGGGAGAAGCAGTCGGAGTCGAACGCGACGTGGGCGCTGACCGTGAACTCGCCGTTCACGACGTCGCTGGTCGTGGGCGCGGGCGGCTACTTCGCCCCGCACATCCGCGCCTACATGCGCCGCTCGGGCGCCCCCGACCACATCGGGACGCTCGTCGCGGTCAAGGACCGGCAGAACGCCCTGAAGAACCCGTGGGCGCACCTGAAGATCCCCGGCATCTCCCGCGAGATGGTCGAGTCGACGCCGATGCTCTGGGAGCCGATCCGCTACCTGGAGACGTGCCCGTCGTCGGACGGCGCGTGCGCGATGGTGCTGGCCTCGGAGGACGCGGCGAAGAAGGCCCCGGCGCCGCCCGCGTGGGTGCACGGCACGGCGATGCGCTCGGAGCCGATGCAGTTCGCCGGGCGCGACACCGTGAGCCCGCAGGGCGGCAAGGACGCGGCGGCGGACGTCTACCGGCAGGCCGGCATCTCCGACCCGCGCCGCGAGCTGGACTGCGCCGAGGTCTACGTCCCGTTCTCCTGGTACGAGCCGATGTGGCTGGAGAACCTCGGGTTCTGCGGCGAGAGCGAGGGCTGGAAGCTCACCGAGGCGGGCGCGACGGCCCTGGACGGCGACATCCCGTGGAACCCGTCCGGCGGCGTGCTGTCGTCCAACCCGATCGGGGCGTCCGGGATGATCCGGTTCGCCGAGGCGGCGCTGCAGGTGCGCGGCCAGGCGGGCGAGCACCAGGTGGACGGCGCGCGCCGCGCGCTCGGCCACGCCTACGGAGGCGGAGCCCAGTTCTTCGCCATGTGGATCGTCGGCAGCGACAAACCCTGATTCCCGGAGGCCCGTCCGATGGAGTTCAACCACGCTGACCTGTTCGAGGGCGTCGCGGACGCGATCGGGGACCGTCTCGCGCTGGTGTGCGGCGACCGGCGCCTCACCTACGCCGAGCTGGACGAGCACGCGAACCGCCTCGCGCACCACCTGGCGGACGCGGGCGTCGGGCCGGGGCAGCACGTCGCCGTCCAGCTCTACAACGGCGTCGAGTACGCCGCGGCGCTGCTGGCCGCGCTGAAGATCCGGGCCGTGCCCATCAACGTCAACTACCGGTACGTGGAGAGCGAGCTGCTCTACGTGTACCGGGACTCGGGCAGCGTCGCGCTGCTGTACGACGTGGAGTTCGAGGACCGGGTCGCGGCGGCCGTCGCGGAGGCGCCCGAGCTGCGGCATCTCGTCGCGGTGGGCGGGAGGCCGTCCATCCCGGGCGCGGTCGCCTACGACGAGGCGCTGGCGGACGCGGACGGGACGCGCGACTTCCCGGCGCGTTCCAGGGACGATCTCTACATCATCTACACCGGCGGGACGACCGGGATGCCGAAGGGCGTCATGTGGTCGACCGAGCAGATGCTGCTCGCGTTCTGGAACCCGACCTACCCCCGTCCGGCCAGGCCGGAGGACGTCGTCGAGAACGCCCGCGGCGGCGGCCCGATGACGATGATGCCGGTCGCGCCCCTCATGCACGGCGCCGCCCAGATGGCCACCTGGATCGCCTGGTTCATGGGCGCGACGCTCGTCTACACGCGCAAGTTCGACGCGGCCGACGTGTGGCGGACGATCGAGCGGGAGAAGGTCAACTCGCTGACGATCACCGGGGACGCCATGGCGATCCCGATGGCCGAGGAGCTGGCGCGCGGGGACTACGACACCTCGTCCCTGCTGGCCTACGTCTCCACCGGCGCGATCTTCACGGGCACGGTCCGCGACCGCATCCAGGGGCTGCTGCCGAACACGATGATCCTGGACCGCTTCGGCTCGACCGAGTCGGGGTCGACGGCCGAGGCGGTCGCCGGCTCCACCCCGGAGAAGGGCCTGCGGTTCGCGCCGGACGTGGAGAACGTCACCGTCCTGGACGACGCGTTCCAGCCCGTCAAGCCGGGATCCGGCGTGATCGGCCAGGTCGCCCGCACCGGCCACATCGCGCGGGGCTACTACAACGACCCGGAGAAGACCGCCAGGACGTTCCCCCTGGTGGACGGCCGGCGCTGGCTGCTGACCGGCGACATCGCGACCGTGGAGGAGGACGGCTCGATCGCCGTGTACGGCCGCGGCTCGCAGGCCATCAACACCGGCGGCGAGAAGGTGTTCCCGGAAGAGGTGGAGGCCGTGCTCAAGGGGCACCCGTCCGTCTACGACGCGGTCGTGACGGGCATTCCGGACGAGCGCTGGGGCAACCGCGTCGCCGCGGTGATCCAGCCCACCGGCGCGGAGCCGTCCTCCGAGGAGCTGAACGAGCACTGCCGCAAGAAGCTGTCGGGCTACAAGGTGCCGCGCGTCTACGCGTTCGTCGCCGAGATGAAGCGGTCCCCGGCCGGCAAGGCGGACTACCGCTGGGCGAGGCAGGTGGCGGAGGAGGCCGGATAGGGGGCGGCCCCGAACCTTCGTGGGATTCGGGGCCAGAAGCGGACCCGCTGTTAGCGGTCCTAACAAAAACCATGTTAGGTGCTGCCCCTCAGTGGTGCGATCATTGAACGGTGTCGGCTGCGCCACACGCCGTCGCCGTCCCGCCTGGTCCCGACGGGGCCGGGCGGATAGAATCTCCCTCAGAGAGTCACTCTCTAAATGAGTGTCTCTATATGAGAGATAAAGGGAGAGAGGTCAAGGCGTGTCGACCCCGGAGCGCGACCGGATGGCGGGCGAGCTGCAGATGGCGATGCAGCGCAGCACGATGTTCACGGTGCTGCTGCACCATGCCACCGCGAGCAAGGCGGGCATGAACGTCACCGACGCGCAGTGCGTCAACGCGCTGACGCTGGACGGCCCGCAGACGCCCGGCCAGCTCGCCCAGCTCATGGGCATCACGACCGGCGGCGCCATCACCGCCGTCATCGACCGCCTGGAGCGCGCCGGCTACGTCCGCCGCACCCGCGACCCCGACGACCGCCGACGCGTGATCGTCGAACTCGTCGAGGAGAACGTCGCCCAGTTCGCCCGCTACTTCGAACCGATCGGCCGCGCCTTCCGCGACCGCCTCGACACCTACACCGACGACCAGGTCGCCCTCCTCCTCGACTGGATCCGCCACAACAACGAGACGATGCCGTCCGTCATCGAGGAGATCCGCAAACTCCCCTGACGCGGCCCGGCGCCGGAAGCGCGGGAACCCCGCCGGTCCGCCGGCGGGGTTCCCGAGGCTGAGCGGCCGCGCTACTGGGTCTCGGTGATGCGGGTGGCGGTCTGGCCGGAGAAGTTGACGTTGACGTTGTGCGGGGACGCCTTCGCCCACTGGTCGAGTCCGTCGACGGAGCACTTGCTGACGTCGGGCGGGGTGGGGGAGCCGTCGGGGCAGGTGCCCCCGGCGACGTACAGGACGGTGTCGGTCGTGGTGAAGAAGGCGACGTTGCCGACGGTGTACTTGCCGGGCGCCAGGTAGCGCAGCGGCCCCCACTTCGACTTGATCTGCTGGCCGCCCTGCTGGCCGCCCTGCTGGCCGAGCGGGGTGGGCTGGGTCCCGGGGTTGCCCGAGCCGCCCGAGCCCCGCGGGGTCGAGGCGCCGCCCTGCGTGGGCGTGACCTCCGGCGTCGGGCCGCCGTTCGACGCGGGCGCGGAGCCGGTGGGCGAGGGGGGCGGGGCCGCCGCGGAGTTGCCGTCGCCGGTGCCGCCGCAGGCCGTGAGGCCGAACGCCAGCGCCGCCGCCGCTCCGGTGATCATGATCTTCCGCATGGGTCCCCGCTCTCGTTCTCGGTGCGCGGCCCCTTGTGGTCGCGCTCTGTGGGGTGAGATGCGGTGCGCCCCGGCGGAAGTTGGCGCGCCGGGACGTGATCAATCCGACCGTCCGCGCCGCGAACCCGCGCCCCGCGGCGGCCGTCCGGATGTCCTGAGGGCACGGGGAAGTTCGCGCTGAGTCCCGGAACCTTTCCCGGACCGCGTCCGGTGCGCCTCGGCGGCGCTTCTCGATGGGCGGCGAAAACCTGACGGTAGACGTCAGGTTTCGAGGTCAGCATGGGGAGACCGGCCGGCACAGGGGGATGAGATGTGGACCGGACCCTTCGGACTAGGACGTGTCATGCGTGAGACGCAAGAAGAACTCGAAGAGCTCCAGGCCCTCCTGGACGACTCCCTTTCCCGCTCCACGGCGCATCTGCGTTCGATCATCAACGCGGACCGGACGCTGAGCGCGCGGCAGCTCTGCCAGGTGCTCACCGGGATGCGCACCCTGGCGCTCTCCACGGTGACCGCCAAGGGGGAGCCGCGGATCAGCGGCGCGGACGGCCACTTCCTGCACGGCAAGTGGCACTTCGGCACGGCGCGCGACGCGGCCAAGGCCCGCCATCTGGCCGCCCGGCCCGCCGTCAGCGCGGCGCACATGCGCGGGGAGGACCTGGGCGTGTTCACGCACGGCACCGTGGAGATCCTCAACCCTCCGGACGGCGAGCCGGCAGCGGACTGGCCGGACCTGCTCGCCTACTTCAAGGGCTTCTACGGCGAGAACGCCTTCGACTGGGACGACGAGATCGTCTACTACCGGCTGCATCCGCACTGGATGGCCGCGTACGCGCCCGACGTCGCCGCGCTCACGGACGCGCCGTGACGCAAGACGAGCATCCAGCTAAAGGCCAGTAAGGGCTGTTAAAGGAGGGGTTTGGTCTGAATCGCGCGGGTGATGGTGATGCCGTACGCCTTCCGGCCGCCGCATCGGCGGACCCCGGAGGCCGCCACCCGTCGGAGGGATCATGGGCACGCAGCTGGACGGGCAGACCGTCGTCCTGGTCGGAGGAAGCGCGGGGATCGGGCTGGAGACCGCCCGGCTCGCGCGGGCCGAGGGAGCCGAGGCCGTCCTCACCGGGCGCAGTCCGGAACGGCTGGAGCGCGCCGCGCTGGACGTCGGCGCGCGGAGCACGGCCGTGTTCGACGCCAACGACCGGGACGCCGTGGAACGGTTCTTCCGGGAGCTCCCCTCGCCCGTCGACCATGTGCTGATCACGGCCGGAGGGCCGCGCTACAAGCCTCTGCTGGAGATGGACGCCGACGAGGTGCGCGAGGAGGTCGGCGGGCACATGGTGGTGGCGCTCCAGATCGCGCGCAGCGCGGCTCCCAGGATGCGCCCCGGGGGGACGCTCCTGCTCATGGGCGGTACCGGCGGCCGCCGCATCCGCCGAGGACTCGGGCTCATCGCCGCCGCCACCGCCGCGCTGCCCCCGTTCACCGCGACCCTCGCGCTCGAACTCGCGCCCGTCCGGGTCAACCTCATCGCCGCGGGCTTCGTCGACACGCCGCTGTCGGCGTCGCTTCTCGGGGACCGGCTCGACGAGCGCAGGAACGAGCTGCGGGCGACGCTCCCCATCGGCCGGGTCGTGGGCCCGGCCGACGTCGCCGCACTGGCCGTCCACATCATGGCGAACACGGCGCTCACCGGCGCCACCTACGACATCGACGGCGGCCAGCAGCTCGTCCAGTGAGGATCAGGCGGCGAGGCGGCCCCGGAGGAGGGCGAGCAGCGTCCCCTGGACGTCGGTCAGGGAGCGGCCGGGCTGGAGGGCGCGCCAGTCCAGGGCGACGGTGAGGACCATGCCGAAGACGGCGGAGGCGGCCGTGCCGGTGTCGAGGTCGGAGCGCAGGTCGCCCGCGGCGACCGCCTCGCGCAGGACGTCCGCCACGACGCCGATGGCGCGCTCGCGGATGAGGCGGGCGGCGTGCTGCCAGTCGCCGCCGGCCCGCCACGTCTCGGCGATCAGGAGCCGGGCGAACGACTCGTGCTCGCCGACGAACGCCAGCTCGGCCGCGACGACGGCCTCCAGCGCCTCCAGCGGGGGGCGGCCTGCCGCGGCCTCGCGCAGCGCGGTGGCGAGGCGGTCGACGCCGTACTCCAGCAGCGCCGCGAACAGCGCGGCCTTGCTGTCGAAGTTGTAGTAGACGGTGCCCTTGGCGACGCCGGCGCGCTCGGCGATCTGGTCGACGGTCGTCGCGGCGAGCCCGCTCTCGGCGATCAGCTCGATCGCCGCGGTGAAGAGCTTCTCCCGGGTCGCGATGCGCGCCACGTCCCCGCCTCCGATCAGAGCTTCAGTGCCGGGTGCAGGCGCTTCATCGTCCAGACCCGGTTGTGCCGGACGGCCAGGGCGGTGAGCGCGAGCCCGCCGGCCAGGAAGGCGGCCAGCACCGCACCACCCTGCCACACGGACGAGAGGTCGCCGCCGCTGATCAGGCGCCGGGCGGCGTCCACCACCCACGGCATCGGCAGGTACGGGCGGACGGCCTGGAAGAACGCGGGGCGGCGTTCACCCACTGGATCACCGCGAGGAACGCGGCGGACGCGAGCGCGAGGAACGCGACGAGGCCGGGCCAGTGCTCGGCGCGCAGGCCGAGCGCGAAGCGCAGGACCGCGAGGACGACGCAGGACTGCGCCGCGCCGATCGCCGCGGCGGGCAGCCAGCCGGCGAGCGCGACGCGGCGGCCGGGCGCGGTGCCCGCGAGCGCGCGGGGGTTCAGCGGGCGCAGCAGCATGTAGATGATCATGCCGCCGACCCAGAGGGAGAGGGGGACGAAGAACGGCGCGAACCCGGTCCCGTAGTTCGGCACCTCGTTCTCGGTGGCGCTCGCGAGCCTGACCGGGTTGCTCATCATGTCGTCGCGCGCGGCGCGCTCCCGCCCGCTGTAGTCCGGGATCTGCGCGACCCCTTCGTTCAGGCCGTCCGCCAGCCGCTCGCTGCCGCCGGAGATCTGCGCGAGGGCCGTCTCCAGCGACACCGCGCCGCCGGACAGCCGCCCCAGCCCGCCCCTGAGCTCGCCCGCGCCGCCGGACAGGACGCCGAGGCCCGTCGTGAGCCGCGACGATCCGGCGAGCAGGCGGCCGGCGCCCGCGTCGACCCGGCGCGTTCCGGCGTTGAGGCGGTCCACGTCGCGGCGCGCCGTGTCGACCTCGGCGGCCAGGGACGGGGCGTCCTCGGCGATCCTGCGGGCGGCGCGCTCGACGGTGCGGGCGTCGGCCGCGAGCGTGCGCAGGTCGCCGGTGTGGTCGGTGACGTAGCCGTCCACCTGCTTCGCGACGGTGACGACCTGCGCGGCGGCCCGGGTGAGGTCCTGGCGGACGTTCGCGGGGACTTCCGGGTGCGCCGCGAGGTGGGCGTTCAGTTCGGCCCGCGCCTTCTCCGCCCGCTGGACGGCGGCGCCGGTCTGGGCGGGGAGCCGTCCGGCGCCGCCCGCGAGGGCGTCGGCGCCCCGGGCGACGGCGAGCGCGGCCCGCCGGATCTCGGGGGCGTTCTCCCGCAGCAGCGGGACGAGGGTGTCGCCCGCGCGGTCGACGGTCGTGGTGAGCCGCTGCATCCCGGCGGCGACCTGGCCCGTTCCGGTGCGCAGTTCCTCCAGGCCGGAGGTCAGCTCGCCGCTGCCGGCGCGGGCCTCGTCGATGCCGCCCTTCAGCTTGCCCGCGCCCGCCGGCGCGGGCGTCCCGTCCCCGGACGGCGACGCGATCCGCGCGCTGAAGTCGGCGGGGATCGTCAGCGACATGTAGTACTTCCCCGATCGGACGCCTTCCTCGGCCTTCGCCGCCGAGACGGTGCGCCGGCCGAAGACCTCGCGCTTCTTCAGCTCGTCCGCCAGGTCGCTCCCCGCATGGACGGTCCTGCCTCCCGCCTTGGCGGGCTGGTCCTGGACGACCAGCGCGACCGGGACGTGCCGGAGCCGCGCGTACGGGTCCCAGAACGACCAGAGGTAGAGGCCGGCGTACAGCAGCGGAAGCAGCACCAGTCCGGCCATCGCGACGCGGGTCGGCCGGTTGCGCTGGAAGCGGCGCAGCTCAAGGCCGCCCGAGGTCAACGCGGGAAGTCTCATCGGGGGAATCTCCTGGTCAGAGCGAGAGTGCGTGTGTGGCGAGGCCCTCGGCGGGCGCGGCGTCGTGGCAGGACGCGATCACGGTGACGCCGCCGGCGGCGATGCCGGCCAGCCGCCGCCACAGGCCGCGCTGCCGGCCGGCGGGCAGGCCCTCGTCGACGTCGTCGAGCAGGAGCAGCCCGGGTCCTCCGGCGAGCGCGAGGGCGGCGCCGAGGAGCAGGGCCTCGTCGGGAGCGAGTTCCTCGGCGAGCGTCCCGGGGTCGACGTCCAGACCGGCCCGTTCGAGGGTCCGGCGCCTGCGGGCCCCGCGCCCGCGGAACCCGCCGAGGACGCCCTCGCTCAGGGCGAGCGCCTCGTCGACGTGCTCCCGGACGGTCAGCGCCGGGTCGAGTCCGGTCACCCCCGGCACGATCCCGAGGGCCGCGACCCGCTGGATCCGCCTGAGCCCGGTGACCCCGCCGACCGCGACCGTGCCCTCGGCCGGCTTCATGCGCCCGGCGAGCGTGAGCAGCAGCGCGGTGCGCCCGGTGCCGGCGATGCCGCTGACGGCGACGAGCGCGCCCGCCGGCACGTCCAGCTCGACGTCGCGGAAGACCCAGCCCCGCGCGCCCTTCACTCCGAGGCCCCGCGCCCGCACGGACGATCCGCGTGCGGCCGCGGGACCGGCTCCGGGGCGGCCCCCGCCTGCCCCCGAGCCGGTCGGGCGGGGTCCAGGGACGGGCGCCGCGGTCCCCCCGGCCGCGGCGGCCGCCCCTGGAGTCTCGTGCTCGGACGTCATCGCGACCTTCCGAAGAGCCTGAATTTGAACTGACTGGTCAGTGCAAACGGAGCTCCGCTATGAACCTCGCGAATCCGCCGAAGCGGTGACATCAGACACGTCACCCCCACGACTCGCATCACACGGCACAAGGGCGTGATTTGAGTCACATACGCCGCATTTGATCAGTGAGGCGGCCCAATCGCTATTGGACACGCTGTCTTATCTGGCAGAATCCGGGGATGACCGAGTCGTCGCGCGCGCACCGCAGGCTGGCCACGCTCATGGCCGGGATGGGCACCCTCCACCTGATCGCTCCGAAGCCGTTCGACGCGCTCGTGCCCGAGCGGCTCCCCGGAGGCCCGCGGACCTGGACCTACCTCAGCGGCGTCGCCGAGCTGGCCTGCGCCGCGGCGGTCGCCCACCCGCGCACCCGCAGGGCGGGCGCGCTCGCCACGGCGGGCCTGTTCGCGGCGGTCTTCCCCGCCAACGTGAAGATGGCCCGCGACTGGCGCCACCGCCCGCTGCCCCTCCGCGCGGCCGCCTACGGCCGCCTGCCGCTCCAGGCCCCCCTCATAGCCTGGGCCCTCCACGTGGCCCGCGAAGCCGACTGACGGCCCCCTTCCCCCAGCGGCGCTCGCTAAGATCAACCACCGCAAACCCCGCAACTACCTCAGGGGCTGCGATCGCGTCCGAAGGCAGATTCGAGCGAAGCAAGAACCTGATCGCGCAGCGAGCCGCCAGGCGAGCCGGAGCGATGCCAGCGATCGCCGCGTTTTTCGACGATGGAGGGCCTTCAAGGCCCGAAGGAGGAGAGGGGCGCAATAAGTACCGTGGAACCACTCCGTCTGGAAGATCCTTCTGAGATCGGCGGCTATCCGCTGCTGGGGCGTCTGGGCGCGGGGGGAATGGGGCAGGTCTATCTCGGGCTGGCCGGTAGCGGGCGGCACATCGCGCTCAAGGTGATCCGGGAGGACTTCGAGGGGCCGACGGCGCTGGCCCGGTTCCGGCGCGAGGTCGCGACCGTCGAGCGGGTGCGCAGCAGGTTCGCCGCCGCGATGGTCGGCGCCGGCCTCGACGCGCCGCCGTACTGGCTGGCGACGGAGTACGTGCCCGGGCCGACGCTCCGGCAGGCGGTGGCCGCGCACGGGCCGCTGCCCCCGGAGACCTGCCTGCGCCTGCTCGCCGAGCTGGCGCAGGGGCTGCTGGAGATCCACCGGCACGGCGTCCAGCACCGCGACCTCAAGCCGGGCAACGTGATCCTCGCCCCGGACGGGCCGCGGCTGATCGACTTCGGCATCGCGCGCGGCGAGGGCCAGACGCAGATCACCCAGACCGGCGCGTGGAACGGCACCCCCGGTTTCGTCGCGCCCGAGGTCGTCCGCGAGCAGCAGCCCCTTCCCGCGTCGGACGTGTTCTCGCTCGCCGGGACGGTCGCCTACGCCGCCACGGGACGTCCGCCGTTCGGCGGCGGCCGCATCGAGGCGATCATCCATCGCACGCTCAGCGGCGAGGTCGACCTGGAGGGCGTCGACCCGCGCGTCGCCGGCCTGGTCCGGCGGTGCGCGCAGAAGGAGCCCGAGGCCAGGGTCACGCTGGACGCGCTGCTGCGGCAGGTGCCCGTGCCGGGGCCCCTCGCCGCCGATCCCGCCTACCGGCGGATCGTTGGCGTCCCCCGGCCGATGCCCGCCAGCGTCACGGACGCGGTCGCGTCGGGCCTCGTCCCGGCCGACCGGACGAGGACGGTCCCGGGCGCCTCGCGCGGACGGTCGCGTGCCGCGATCGTCGCGGCGGGCGCCGGGGTGGCCGCCGTCATCCTGGTGGGCGCCCTTCTCGCGCGGTTCGTCCTCAAGGAGGACGGCGGCGACGAGAACCGGAACAAGCCGCAGGCGGGGCAGGGGACGCAGGGCGGCGCCGCGACCGGTGACCCCGCGGGCGCGACGCCCGGCGCCACGACCCCGGGCGGCTCCGGCGGCGCCCCGCCGGACCGGATCCTGGTCAAGCAGCCAGGTGACATGGCGGACCTCCGGTGGAGCTCGGCGAACTCGGCGTGCCAGCCCGCCGCCCGTCCCGAGGACTTCGACCTCACCAAGGACACCCAGACGTCGGTGCCGCGGGAGCCCTACACCAAGAAGACCGCCGACTTCGGCCTGCGCTTCAAGTACCAGGAGCCGCCCAAGTACTACGTGGCCGTCGAGGTCCGCCCGCCAGTGGAGCAGCAGGGGAACAGCGTCACCGGGGTGGTGCGGAGCAAGCCGCGCCTGTACCCCGGCGGCGCCGCGTGGCTGAACATGAGCTACCCGTCGGAGTTCGCGTGGGAGGGCGCCGGGAGCGACGCCTATCCGCTGCTGAAGGGCGACTGGACGGTCATCTGGCTGCACGTCAAGCCGAACGGCGACGCCTACTACCTGACCTGCGACGGCTTCACCGTCGCCTAGTCCCCCCCGGTCAGCGGACGGCGATGACGGCGGAGCCGTGGCCGAAGAGGCCCTGGTTCACGGCGATGCCGGCCCGCGCGTTCTCCACCTGGCGGCCCTCCGCCTGCCCGCGGAGCTGCCATGTCAGCTCGCAGACCTGGGCGACGGCCTGCGCCGGGATCGCCTCGCCGAACGAGGCGAGGCCGCCGCTCGGGTTGACCGGGACGCGGCCGCCGAGCGTCGTGGCGCCGGACCGGAGCAGTTCCTCGCCGCCGCCCCGCTCGCACAGGCCGATGTCCTCGTACCAGTCGAGTTCGAGGGCGGTGGACAGGTCGTAGACCTCGGCGAGGGAGAGGTCCTCGGGGCCGAGGCCCGCCTCCTCGTAGGCGGCGTGCGCGATGGCGGACCGGAACGGCCGCTCGGGCTCCGGGGCGGTCATCGCCGAGTCCGTCGCGAAGTCGGGCAGGTCCAGGACGGTCTTCGGGAACGTGGGCGTCGCCGTCGACAGCGCCGGGATGCGCACCGGGTCGGCGATCCCGTGCCTGCGCGCGAACTCCATGGACGTCAGGACGAGCGCCGCGCCGCCGTCGCTGGTGGCGCAGATGTCCAGCAGCCGCAGCGGGTCGGCGACCACGGCGGACTCGCGCACGTCCTCCACGGTCACCTCCTTGCGGTACCGGGCGTTCGGGTTCGCCAGGCCGTGCCGGGCGTTCTTCACCTTGACGGCGGCGAAGTCGTCCAGCGTCGCGCCGTACATGGCCATGCGTCGGCGCGCGGACAGGGCGAAGTAGATGGGGTTGGTCGCGCCCAGGAGGCGGAAGCGGAGCCAGTCGGGGTCGTCAGGGCGGTCCCCGCCGACGGGCTTGAAGAAGCCCTTCGGCGCGGCGTCGGCGCCCACGACGAGCGCGACGTCGCACAGTCCCGCGAGGATCTGCGCGCGCGCGTTGCCGATGGCCTGCGCCCCGGACGCGCACGCGGCGTAGCAACTGGACACCCGCGCACCCGACCAGCCGAGCGCCTGCGCGAACGTCGCGCCCGCGATGAACCCCGGGTAGCCGTTGCGGATGGTGTCCGCGCCCGCCACGTACTGGACGTCCGTCCACGCGAGGCCGGCGTCGGCGAGCGCGGCCCGCGCCGCCGCGAGCCCGTACTCGACGAAGTTGCGGCCCCACTTGCCCCACGGATGCATGCCCGCGCCCAGCACGGCGATGTCGCGCGTCATATCACGGGCCTCCACATCCAGACGGTGTACTCGGCCTCGTCGTCCTCGTAGAGGACGCCCTCGGTCAGCTCGACCTCCATGCCGACGGCGAGGTCGTCGACGGTGTGGCCGGGGGCGACCTGTCCCAGGACGACCATGCGCTCGGCTTCGAGCTCGACGGCCGCGACGGTGTACGGGACGAACGGGTCGGGGGAGACGTACGGGGGCGGCGGCTTGTACCGGGAGTCGGCGAACGACCAGATGCGCCCGCGCCCCGACAGCGCGTACGGCTCCAGCTCGGAGCCGTCCTTCGGGCCGGCGCAGCCCGGGTTGCGGCAGGCCAGTTCGTTGCGCGGGAAGTACGGGGTGCCGCAGGCGCCGCAGCGGGTACCCAGCAGGCGGACGTCGCCGTCCCCGGTGGTGAACCAGCCCTCGATCGCCGGACGGCGTTCCTTGGTCGTGGTCACGCGGTCCTCCTCGTCTCCGACCGGGCGCAGCGTAACAACCGAGCAGGAGCTCGAAACGGGACCTGTCCGGTGAGCGGGACGGACCCGGTGAACCCACCTAACTGACTCGTCAGTCACTTCGGTACAGTGAACCGAGTCGGATTCTGCTCATGCCGCCCGCGGGGTGGGGAACAGGCAGCCCCCAGGGTGCGAACAGGTAGGGAGCGTGCGGATGCGGACTGGTCTAGAGGGCAGGACGGCGCTGGTCACCGGGGCCTCCCGGGGGATCGGGAAGGCGATCGCCGTCGCGCTCGCCGCCGAGGGCGCGAACGTCGTCCTGTCCTCCCGCAAGCAGGAGGCGCTGGACGAGGTCGCCAAGGAGATGAGGACGGCCCACCCGGGCGCGGGCGTCCTGGCCAAGGCGGCGCACGTCGGCGACGCCGAGCAGGCCGCCGCCTGCATGGACGCGGCGGTCGCCGAGTTCGGCGGCCTCGACATCCTCGTCAACAACGCCGGCACGAACCCCTACTTCGGCCCCATGGCCGACATCGAGCCCGCCGCCGCGGCCAAGACCGTCCAGGTCAACCAGTTCGCGATCGTGCAGTGGACGCAGCTCGCGCTGCGCGCCTCGCTCGCCGAGCGCGGCGGCTCGATCATCAACATCGCCTCGGTCGGCGGGCTGGTCACCGAGCACGGCATCGGCTACTACAACGCCACCAAGGCCGCCGTGATCCACCTCAGCCGGCAGTTCGCGATGGAGCTGGCCCCGAAGGTCCGCGTGAACTGCATCGCGCCCGGCCTGGTCAAGACGCAGCTCGCCCGCGCCCTGTGGGAGAACAACGAGGCCGAGATCGGCAAGTACATGCCGCTCGGCCGCATCGGCGAGCCCGAGGACATCGCCAACGCCGCGGTGTTCCTCGCGGGCGACGCCTCGTCCTGGATGACCGGGCAGACGCTCGTCGTGGACGGCGGCGCCACCGTCCGGCCCTCGATCGCCTGACCGTCCACAGACCCGCCGAGGAACGCTGAGGAACAGGGAGACGCGCATGTCACGCTGGGGACTGACCATTCCGCTGACCGGCCTCCCGCTGGCCGAGCACCGCGAGATCGTTTCCGGGCTGTCCGAGCTCGGCTACACCGACGCCTGGTCGGCCGAGACCAACGGCGCCGACGCCTTCACCCCGCTGGCGCTCGCCTCGCAGTGGGACCCCGCGCTGCGCCTCGGACCGGCGATCGTCCCGGTCTACACGCGCGGCCCCGCCCTGCTGGCCCAGCAGGCCGCCACCCTCGCCGACCTCGCGCCGGGACGCTTCGTGCTGGGCATCGGCACCTCGTCCGACACGATCGTGCAGCGCTGGAACGGCGTCCCGTTCGACGAGCCCTACAAGCGCACCCGCGACACGCTGCGCTTCCTCCGCAGGGCGCTCGCGGGGGAGAAGGTGAAGGAGGAGTACGAGACCTTCGCCGTGAAGGGCTTCAAGCTGGAGAGCGCGCCGGCGGCGCCGCCGCCGATCGTCCTCGCGGCGCTGCGCCCCGGCATGCTGCGGCTCGCCGCCCGCGAGGCGGACGGCGCGATCACCAACTGGCTCGCGCCGAAGGACGTCCGGACGGTCCGCGGCGCCCTCGGCGACGGGCCGGAACTGATCGCGCGACTGTTCGTCTGCCCCACCGGCGACGCCGAGGAGGCCCGCGCGATCGGCCGCTGGATGATCGCCGCGTACATGACGGTCCCCGTCTACCGGGCGTTCCACGAGTGGCTCGGACGCGGTGAGGCGCTGCGCCCGATGAACGAGGCGTGGGCGGCCGGCGACCGGAAGAAGGCGCTGGAGGTCATCCCCGACGAGGTGGTGGACGACCTGATCGTGCACGGCTCCCCGGAGCGGTGCCGGGCCCGCGTCCGCGAGTACGTCGACAACGGCCTCACGACGCCCGTGCTGGCGATCGTTCCGGGCGGAGGACTCTCCCGGGCGGAGGCGGTGCGGGCGCTCGCGCCGAGTGCGGACTGAGACCGCCTGATCACGTCCTGATGTTTACGGCCGGGAGGATCGGGGAGGGTGGGGCAAATCCCGACAGCGAGAACGAAGAGACGTGAGGAGCTGATCGTGCTCACGCTGACCAGCGGTGCCGTCCAGGTCATCCGTACGGTGACCGCCAACCCGGAGCTTCCGCCCGAGACCGGCATCCGCATCGAGTCCGGGCTCGACGGCTCGGACGCGCTGCGGCTCTCGGTGGCCCCGGCCCCCGAGGCCGGCGACCAGGTCGTGGAGGAGGAGGGCGCCAAGGTGTACCTGGAGCCCACCGTCGCCGAGATGCTCGACGACAAGACCCTCGACGCCCAGGTCGACCCGCAGGGCGACGTGGCCTTCACCATCGCGGAGGGGGCTGAGGGAACTCCCACCTGACGCAGGAGGCGGGACCGGGGCGCGCCCGCCGGGCGGCTCCGGTCCCGTGTTCCGCCGCCGGAGTCCGGCGTGTCAGCGCATCGCCGCGACGACGGCGATGACGGCGAACACGAACGCCGCCGCGGTGAGGACCGCGAACGCGGCGATGACCGCGCAGGCCAGGCCGCGCGGCTGGTCGCGCCATGCGGAAGAACGGTCGCGTGCCTGCCGGTCCGGCTTTCGCCGGAACGACCGTCCCGCGTCCAGGGGGTCGGGCGAAGGCGGGGGCGTCACGAGCGCCAGTGTTGCAGATAGACCGCTCCACGCGCCGCCCGCCCGGGCCGTGTCACGGCGGGGCCGGGATCTCCGCTTCCCGGCCCCTGGGAACCGGTCATTCCAGGAAGGACGGATGCGGGCCGAGGGCCCAGTACTCGAAGAGGCCGTAGCCGGTGGCGGCGCCGGCGGGCTGCGCGCCGTCCAGGTACTCGTACCGGCCGACCGCGTCGACCATGCCCCACATGCGGGCCGCGTCGTCGGGCTCGCGGGTGTCGTAGGCGACGCCCTCCACCTTCAGGTCGGGTCCCTGGTACATGCCGTGCTTCCAGTCGGGCTCCAGCCCGTAGCCGGTGCCGACCATGAGGTGGACGGGCAGGATCGGCGTCGCGCTCACCTCGAACGGCTCTCCGCCGGGCGGCGCGAACCGGAGCGTCGCCGTGACCACGTCGCGAGTGCCCTCCGCGTACTCCGGGCGGTATTCGGGACGTCCCAGATACTCGGGTTCGCGGCCCGGCCACACGCGGGTGGCCTCTTCCAGGAGGCGGCGGCCCTTCTCGTCCTCCTGGACGATGCAGAAGATGGCGTGGTCCTCGAACTGCATCGGCGCGTAGAGCCAGTAGAACGTCCCCGCGTTCTTGGCCTGGATGCCGGGCGGCTCCGGTTCGCCCACGGGACGGATGCCCCAGGAGCGGTCCCGCGAGCCCCACCAGTGGTCGGGCGTCACCTCGACGGTCTCGCCGTCGACCGTGATGGTGCCCGTCCAGCGGCCGGTCTGCGCGAGGCGGCGGGAGTCGAAGACGACGCGCTCCTGCCAGCGCAGGTAGTGCGGCGGCTCCAGCGTGGCCGGGACCGACCCCTCCCACGCGAGGTCGAACGAGAGGCCGTGCCCGTTCTCCTCCAGGACGACCCGGAGCCGCTTCAGGCCCTCGACCACCTCGACGCGGAACGGCCCGACCGCGGTGTCCATCCGGTCGTCCCCCAGCTCGCGGGACGCCCGGACGACCTTGTGCGCCGGCCCGCGCCGCACGACCGCGAACGCGTCCATGACGCCGAGGTTCGGGTACTGCCCGATCCCGATGATCATCATGAGCTCGTCCGAGCACGGGTGGACGTTGAAGTAGTACCGGTCGTAGAAGTTGCGGTCGGAGGTGGTGACGTGCCGCATCACCTCCGGCGCCTGGTGGATCGGGTAGTCGTCGAGCGGCGAGAGCGTCACCGGTCCCCTCCCAGGATGCGGGCGAGCAGCTGCGTGCAGTTGTTGTCGTGGGGGAAGTCGTCCGTCTCCTCGATCCAGCCGAAGTCGATCATCGCCTGGCCGATCCGCGCCATGATCACCGAGAACTTGAAGCCGGACAGGATCTCGTAGTACGCCATGTGGCGCATCGGGCGTCCGAGCAGCCGCTCGTACCGGGCGACGGTCTCGGCGTAGGACGGGAACCCCTCCAGCCGGGCCGCGCCGACGCCCTCGGAGTGGTGCCGGTCCAGGAACATGAACCAGGCGAGGTCCTCCTCGGGGGCACCGAGCACGGCGCCCTCCCAGTCCAGCACCGCCGCGGGCGCGCCGTCCTGGAAGATCACGTTGCCGATGCGGGCGTCGCCCCACAGCGCGACGGGGTCGTCCGGCTCGTCCGGGCGGTTCGCCTTCAGCCACTCCAGGGCCCTGAGCGCCGTCTCCTGCGGACCCCCGTAGGCCCAGCCCAGGAAGTGCTCGTAGTAGTTGAGCCGCTGGTCGAGGCCGGGCGCCCCCCACGCCGGCTGGTCGAGGAAGCCGAGGCCGAGCCCCCCGACGTCCAGCCGGTGCAGCCGCGCCATGATCTCCAGGGTCGACCACCACATCGCGGCCCGCTCGCCGGGCGGGACCTCGGTCACCCAGCCGTCCATGTGGTACGGCGGCATGTCGGTCGGGACGCGGCCGTCGACGCGGCCCATCACGAAGAACGCGGCGCCGAGCACGTCGCGGGACGGCTCGTACCAGCGGATCGGCGGCACCGGGACGGAGGTGCGCCCGTCCAGGATCCGCATCAGCCGGTACTGCTCCTCGAACCGCGGCTCGGGGAAGACCTGGTACTTCTCCGGGGCGACCCGCGCGACGAGCCGCTCGCGCCGCGGCGCGCCGTCGCCGCCGTCCCATTCGGCCTCGAAGAGCAGGGTCTCGTTGGAGAACCCGCTGGTCTGGGGGGTCTCCACGTGCGGGATGCGGACGCCGGGCAGACGGCCGTCCAGCCATTCCGTGAGGGCCCGCCTGGTGATCTCGGGGTCGCGCTGGTCGGGAACGGGCATCGCACCGCCTCCTTGCCGTGCCTGCTGGCCGGGGTCGCGCCCAAATTAGAACGTGTTCTATCAACGCTCCGGGGGGTGGTCAATGGGCGGCGGGACGCCCGTGAAAAAATCGCCGGATGCGCCTCACCAAGCTCGGACACGCGTGCGTGCAGCTCACCGAGGACGACCGCACGATCGTCATCGACCCCGGCTCGTTCAGCGAGGCCGGGGACGCGCTGGCCGCCGCCGACGCCGTACTGATCACCCACGAGCACTTCGACCACTTCGACCCGGACGCGCTGCGCGCCGCGATGGCCGAGCGCCCCGCGCTGGAGGCGTGGACGTCCCGGACCGTGGCGGAGAACCTCGCCGACCTCGGCGGACGCGTCCACCAGGTCGGCCACGGCGACGCGGTCACGATCGCCGGCTTCGACGTCCACGTCTACGGCGAGGACCACGAGCTCATGCACCCCGACCTGCCGCCCGTCCCGAACGTCGGGTTCCTGGTCGACGGCGAGGTCTTCCACCCGGGGGACGCGCTGACCGTCCCGTCCGAGCCCGTCCCGACGCTGTGCCTGCCCGGCAACGCGCCCTGGATGCGCGCGCTCGACCTCTACGAGTACACGCGGGCGGTCCGTCCGGGGCGCGCCTTCGCCATCCACGACGGGCTGCTCAACGACATCGGCCTCCAGGTGATGGAACGCGTCCTCACCGGCGCCGGCGACGAGCTCGGCAGGACGTTCGCGCGCCTCGCCCCCGGCACCACCGTGGACCTGGCCGCCGAGTGAACGCCTCCCCGCGCGTCCCCCCGGCCGCCGGCCCGCCGCCCGCCGAGCGCGCCGGTTCCTCCACGCCCGGGGCGGGCCTCCCCGTGCCCCGCTCCGTCCAGGCCGTGTTCTTCGACATCGGCGAGACCCTGATCAACGAGGGCGAGATCTACGGGCGCTGGGCCGACTGGCTCGGCGCGCCCAGGCACACCTTCCTCACCAAGCTCGGCGCGCTGCTCGCGACCGGCGGCGACCACGGGGACCTGTTCGAGTACTTCCGGCCGGGGTTCGACCTGGAGGAGGAGCAGCGGCGCCGCGAGGAGGCGGGCGTCCCGAACGGGTTCGGGCCGGACGACCTGTACCCGGACGCGCGGGCGTGCCTGTCGGGCCTGCGCGACCAGGGCCTGTTCGTCGGGATCGCGGGCAACCAGCCGGTCCAGGCGGCCGAGCAGATGGCGGAGCTGGGCCTGGACGCGGACGTCGTCGGCATCTCGGACGTGTGGGGCGTCAGCAAGCCGTCGCACGAGTTCTTCGAGCGCTGCGCCCAGCTCGCCGACGTGCTGCCCGACCGCGTCCTCTACGTGGGCGACCGCATCGACAACGACGTCAGGCCCGCCCTGGAGTTCGGCATGCGGGCGGCGTTCCTGCGCCGCGGCCCCTGGGGGAACATCCAGAAGGACGACGAGGCGCTCGGCGAGTGCCTGTTCGTGCTCGACGACCTGGCCGGCCTGCCGAGCCTCGTCGCCGCGCACAACGCGGGCCGCCCCCTAGGGGACCTCCCGTACTCCTGAGGTAGCAGCCGGGAACGGGCCGCGAGAGCGATGTGAGGCCGGCCGTCCGGTTCGTAGCGTGAGAGACGTGGCCGTGAGAACCGCGGCCGTGTTCACCGCTCGACGAATCGGGGAGAGAAGAACCCATGAACGGCCTCTATCGTCCGCGCCGCGACCGCGTCATCGCGGGTGTCTGCGCCGGTCTCGCGCGCCGGTTCGGCATGACCCCCTGGACCGTCCGGATCCTGTTCCTGCTCTCGTGCCTGCTGCCCGGACCGCAGTTCGTCGTCTACCTGGTCCTCTGGGTCATGATGCCGAACGAGGACCGCCACATGGCCGGCGCCCGCTAACTCAAGATCAACGATTGCGCTCGACCGGGGCCGCCCGGGGGTGTTAGATCGGGGCACCACCATTCCCGTGGGGAGGAGCCGCGGTGCCTGACGAGGCTCCGGGTCCCGGCCGGACGGGCCGGGCCCTGGACGAAGCCGCCGCGCGGGAGGCAGACCACGCGGCGCGACTGCTCGGGTACCTGCGCGACCTGGCGCGCGCCCGGCGCCGCCCCTCGCGCGACATCGCCGACCACGACCACGTCCACTGGCTGGCCGGGCTGCCCGGCGACCTCTACGTGGAGGCCGACGCCGGGCCCGGCGAGGTGCTGTTCAGCGTCCCGGTCATCCCGCTGACGCCGCCGGTCGTGCTGGAGGAGTTCGACGGCTGGCTCGCCCTGCGCAACTGGTACCGCGTCCTGCGCGACCTGTCCGGCGAGGAGGCGGTCCTCGCGACCGGGCTGCTGTCGTGGCGGCCCGCCGTCCACGACCATCTGCTGAGCACGCCCGTCCGGATCGTCCTGGACGAGCGGACCGAGCGCGTCGACGTCGTCCTCGCCGGGCACACGACCCTGCGCGACCGGGAACTGCTGTCCGGGCACCCCGGCTTCCGTCCCGCGGACTGGATCGCCGACGCCGTGCAGTCCGGGCAGGGCTACGGGCTCAACGCCTCCGTCGGGGACGTCCTGCGCAAGTGGTGCCAGGTCGCGCTGACGAGCCCCGCCGACTACCGCGAGGACTGGACGCCCGACGCCGACACCGCCTCACCCGTCCCGCGCCTGCGCCTCGCGCCCGCCCTCGTCGTCCGCCCGGCGGGCCGCGAGGCCGTCGCCGACCACCACGCCCGGCTCCTGAGCCTGCTGCCGCGCGGCGTTCCCGAGGGGGTCGCGCGGTTCGTCACCCCGGCGCTGAAACCGCAGGTCATGCACATCCCGGAGCGGGCGCCGGAGACCGTCCCCGACCTGCTCGCCGGGCTGCTGGCGCGGGGCCGCCGGGTGCTGGTCGCCACGTCCGGCCCGGCCGCGTCCGCCGCGCTGCGCGGAGCGCTGCCCCCGGCCTCGCCGCCCTCACCGCCACCGACTCGGCCATGGCGGCCCGGGTGGCCGAGGCGGTCCGCGCCTCCGCGGACCCCGGCCCAGGCGCCCTCGCCGAGCGGGAGGAGGCCGCCGCCCAGCGCGTCGCCGAGATCACCGAGCGGCTGCGCGGCGGCGAACCGGCCGAGCCCCCGCCCGACCTGCGCGGCGAGGAACCCGAACTGTCGTGGATGCCCGTCCGGCCCGACCTGCCGCCGGGCCCGCCGATCTCCCGCTCCGAGGCGGCCGAGCTGGTCGTCCTCCTCGCGGAGGAGACCACCGAGCGCAAGGCCCGCACCGAGCAGCGCGACGTCGACCCGGGCGCGCTGCCGAGCGCCGCCTACGTCCGCACCCTGATCGAGGCCGAGACCGCCGCCGCCGAGCGCGCCGAACGATCCAGGACCGAGCTGTCGCAACTCCTGCGCGACAGCGACGTCACCCTCCTCGCCCGCCTCGACGGGGACGCCTCCGTCGTCGGCGCCGCCCTCCGCGACCTCGGCCTGGAGGGCCACCCGGGCGGCTGGAACCCCTCCGACCTCGCCGTCCGCGCCCTCGGCGACGCCCTCGCCGAGCGGCGCCCCCTCATCTGGGCCCGCGTCGTGGAGATGACGTCCCGCGCCCAGTGGGCCGAGCAGGCCCTCGCCGAGCTGGGCGGCCACCGCGTCGAACTGCCCTCCGACGCCGACCTGCGCGGCCTCGCCGCCGCGGCCCAGGACCTGCGCGCGTACCTCGCCGACGGCGGCGCCCTCAAGCGCGGGCCGCTGCGGTCCGGGGCCCAGCGCCAGGCCGAACCCCTCCTCGCCGCGGTGCGGGTGGACGGCGCGTCGCCGACGACGCCGGAGCTGCTCGACATCGTCCACACCGACCTCATGGTGCGGATCACCTGCCGCGAGCTCCAGTACGTGTGGGAGGCCGCCGGCATCTCCTTCCCCGCCGACCCGCCGCCCGGCGAGCGCGTCGCCCGCTTCGTCCGCGCGCACGCCCGGCTCGCCCGCGTCCGCGACGCGATGACCGCCCTGGACTCGACGCGGCGGCTCCTCGAACGCTCCGGCTTCCGCGTCCCGCTCGTCCACCCGATCCAGTGGCACGACTACGCCGCGGCCCTGCGCAACGCCCTGGAAGGGCTCGGCGTCGGCCGCGCCACCGCCGACCTGGACGCCCTGCGCGACTCGATCGGCCCCGCCGACGGCGACGACCCGCCCGAGCTCGGCGCCGCGCTGGCCGCCGTCGACGCCCGCGACGCCGCCGCCTACGGCCGCGCCCTCGGCGCCCTCGCCGAGGCCCGGCACGAGCGCTCCCGGCAGATCCGCTGCGAGGAACTGGTCGCCCGCGTCCGCGCTCTCCACCCCGACCTCGCCAACCTCATGATCGCCACCGACGGCGACGAGATCTGGCACGACCGCGCCCGCCGCTGGGACGACGCCTGGACGTGGGCCCGCCGCCGCGCCGCCGCCACCGGCCCCGCCGCCGCGGACCGCCTGCGCCACGCCCTCGCCGAGGCCGAGGACGCCCTGCGCGAGGCGCGCGCCGACCTCACCGCCGCCCGCGCCGCCGCGTCCGCCCGCACCCGCTCCGGTCCCGACGTCGTGCCCGCGTGGATCCTGCCCCTGTGGCGCGTCCCGGACGTCCTCTCGCCCTCCCCCGACGGCTTCGACGTCGTCATCGTGGACGGCGAGCACGAGGCCGGCGCCGAGGCCCTCTTCGTCCTCTGGCACGCTCCCCGCACCATCCTCGTCGGTCCGTCCGGCCCCGACCTCCCGCCCCCCGAGGGCCCGCCGCCGAGCCCGCGCCTCCCGGCCGGCCTGCACGACGCGATCACCCCCACCACCACGCTCTTCGCCGCCCTCACCGCCCCCCGCACCCCGCCGCCTCCCGCCGCGCGCCCCCTGTCCGAGCGACCGGACGCGACCCAGCGGGACATCCCGATCCACCCGCCGAGCCCCAAGCCCTCCCAGCCCCCTGTCCCCGGCCCGCCCGCGCGTGAGCCGCGACCCGGTGACCCCCGCGCGGGGGAGCGGCCGGACGTGACGCAGCAGGACCTCCGCCCCCGGCCGCCCGCGGCTCCGCGCGAGGAAGCACCGGCGAGGCCCCGCGACCCGCGCCCGCTCGAACGGCCGAAGGAGCCGCGCCAGGACGCGCGGGAGCGCCCGCCCGCGCGCACTGAAGACCGGCCGGACGTGACGCAGCGGGACATACGGGCCCGGCCGCCCGCGCGCCCGGGCTCGGGTGCGCCCGGCCGGGGCGTCCCGCCCCGGCGCCTGGACGCGCCGCGGCGGGAGCCGCAGGGGGAGGACCAGGGCAGGCCGGGCGGCAGCCGTCCGCCCCGGCGGCTGGACGCCATGAGGCGGGACGAGCCAGCCCAGGAGCCGGGCGCCCAGCCCACGGGCCCCAACCCGCGCGTCCCGGACCCCGAGCACGCTCCGCCCCCCGGCCGATCGGACATCCCCGCGATCTGGGGCAGGCCCGGCCCCCTGCCGCACCCCCCGCCTCCACACCAGGCACAACCCCGCCCGCAACCGGAGACCCCGTCCCAACGGGAGCGCCCGCAGCAACAAGGTCGCCCGCGGGCGGAGACCCCGTCGGCGGCGGAATCTTCGGAGGGGGCGCGGTCGCAGGGGGAGTCCGTGCCGGAGCAGCGGCCGAAGGCGGGCGGGGGCTCGGGCGGGCAGGCGACGGTGCGGCGGGGGCGGTCGATCGCGTCCTACAAGCGGCCCGAGCTGGTGGAGATCGTCGGGCATGTCGCCGAGCTTGAGCCGGACCTCACCGACGACCAGGTCGTCGAGCTGGTCACGCGGCTCCTCGGATGCCCGGAGGACGAGGCGCTGCTCGTCGGGGCCCGCCTGCGGTACGCGGTGGAGGCGTACCGGGAGGGCACCCGGTAGCGCTCACCGGCCCGCCGGCGGCAGGCGATCCCCTTGTGCGTCTCGCCGCGCAGGGGCGTGGCGAGCTACTGGAATAGAGTATTCCGTTCTGCTAATCTGGCGGTATGACGCGGACACTCGATCGCCGGACGCTGAACCGCGCCGCGCTGGAACGGCAGCTGCTCCTGGAGCGCTCGGGCATGCCCGTCCTGGAAGCGGTCGAACGGCTCGTCGCCCTCCAGGCGCAGGAGACGAACATGCCGTACATCGGGCTCTGGACGCGGCTGGAGGGCTTCCGCCGCGACGACCTCACCGGCCTGCTCTACGACCGGTCCGCCGTGCGCAGCTCGATCCTGCGCGGGACGCAGCACATGGCGTCCGCCGCCGACTTCCTGTGGATGCGCCCCCTCGTCCAGGAGAGCCTCCTGCGCGGCCGCCAGGCGGCCTTCGGCGGCGCCGGCCGGGGCTGGGACCTGGACGGGCTCGCCGCCGAGGCGCGCAGGCTCCTGGCGGGACGGGTCCTCACCCGCCCGCAGCTCGCCCGCGCCCTCGCCGAGCGCTGGCCCGACCGCGACCCGCAGGCGCTCGGCTGGTCGGTCCAGGCGCTGGTCTCCGTCGTCCACCCGCCGCCCAGCGGGACGTGGAACACCGGCGGCGCGACGCCGTTCGCCCTGGCGGAGGAGTGGATCGGCCGCCCGCTCGCCCAGGCGTCGCCGGACCGGCTGATCCGCCGCTACCTGGCCGCGTTCGGCCCGGCCTCCGTCAAGGACTTCCAGACGTGGTCCGGAATGCGCCGCATGGACGCCGCCTTCGAGGAGCTCCGCCCCTCGCTCCGGACCTACCGGGACGAGGACGGCACGGAGCTCTTCGACCTTCCCGATCTGGCGCCTCCGGACGCCGACGCCCCGGCGCCCGTCCGCTTCCTCCCGGCCTTCGACAACCTGATCCTCGCCTACGCCGACCGGAGCCGCCTGATGACGGACGAGCACCGCAAGGCGGTGTGCGTGGGGTCCCTCACCAAGCCGGCCCTTCTCGTCGACGGACGGGTCCACGGCATCTGGACGCTCAGGCACGACCGGAAGGCGGGCCGTGCCGAGCTGACCGTGGAACCGTTCGCGCCGCTCCCCGACGAGGAGGCGGTCCGGAAGGAGGCCGCCCGCCTCCTGGAGTTCGCCGCCGCCGAAGCCGACCACGTCCTGCGCATCACGCGGTGAGCGCGCCGGACGTCAGGTGATCGGCATGGTGACCGCGAGCGGCCAGGCCAGCAGCACCCCGCCGACCAGCGCGGTCACCCATGCCGGGGCGCCGGTCGAGCGCAGCGCGGCCGCCTGGACGCCCTGCCAGGCCAGCAGACCGGCGATCAGCGGCGACACCAGCAGCACGAACGGCGAGACGGCCCCGACGAGGGCGGCCGCGAGGAGGGCCGCCAGCGCGGCCGTCGCCGTCCAGGCGTGCAGGCCGATCGCGGTCGGCCGCCCATGGCCGGCGCAGAGCGCCTCGACCCCCAGGCAGTACAGAGCGGCGCCCAGGGCGATCGGGACGAGCGCCCACCCCCGGGGGCCCACCGGCACCGCGTGCGCCCACCCCGACTGGGCCGGGACGGCGAACGACACCACGGTCAGGACGACGAGGACGGCGGCCGCCGCCACCGTCCGCGCGGTGGGCCGCCCCCCGAGGAAGCCGGCGTCCCTCGTGCAGACGAGCGCCGCCACGCCGGCGATGCCGAAGAACCCGGCGAGCGGACCCGCCACCGCGAGCGGCAACCGGAAGACCCCCATCGCGGGCACCGCCACGCCGACGGCGAACACCGCCGCCACCAGCGTGAACCTCACCGAGAGGGGGCGGCGCGCCTCCCGCCGCTCCGAGGGGCGTCCGAGCAGCGCCGTGGCGATCGCCCCGAAGGTCAGCACGGCCGCCAGGTGCAGCAGCAGCGCCGAGCCCGCCCGCTGGACGGCGCGCACGCCCGGAACCGGAGCCGAGTGACGTCCGAACGCCGCGTCGAGCCAGGCGCCGGTCTCGCGATGGGTGCGCGGGCTGAACAGCACGCCGACGTGCTCGACACCCCCCACGATGACGGCCCGCCGCGCCGTCCCCTTCTGCGCGTCGCCGTACGTCGCCCCGGGCCGTCCGTCCGGGTAGGCGTCGTGCAGCGCCTGGACGGCGCCGTCCCGATACGCGGGGAACTCCAGGCCCCCGGCCATCAGCAGCACGTTCCGGGCGGACGCCGGCACCGCCATGGCGCCCTGCGAGATCGCGACCGTCGCCCCGATCGACGGATGCGCCGCGCCGTACCGGATGACCGCGGCGGCCCCCAGCGAGTGCCCGACGAGCCCGATGCGCCCGCCGTCCACCCGCGGCGTGGCCCGCAGGCGCCGGACGGCGGCGTCCAGATCGCGGTCGAGCCGCGCGTCGGCGGCGGGCCCGTCCCCGTTGCCGGGCAGCCGCCGCGTGCTGCCTCCGTGCCCCGCGAGATCGACCAGCGCCACGGCGTACCCACGCCGGGCCAGAGTGTCGGCGAACCCGCGCATCAACCGCCCGCCGGCCCCGAGCCCGTGCGCCACCACGACCCCCGGCGCCCGCCCGGACGCTCCGGCGCCCCGCACGATCTCGACCGGCACGCCGTCCACCACCACGCTGTGCCGCCGCAGCCCGGCGTCCGCCGTCAGGACCCCCGCACAACCGACGACAGCGCAGACGACCCCCACCACCACTGCCACGATCTGCGGTCTCGTCATCGTTCCCTCTCCGACGCCGGGGGACCAGAGTGGCAGGAAGTGGGAGGAGGTCCCGTAATCGGAGTGCGAATGTCGGGAAGGACCGGCACAATCGCGCTCATGATCACCGAGGAACTGGTCCAGGTCTGGCGGGACGTCATTCAGGGCGACGGAAAGTCGTGGGTGCTGTTCGAGAACGGCACGTGCGTCATCCTGATGGAGCCCGAAGACGACCTGAGCGCGCAGGCGGTGGAGCTGCTGCGCGAGTACGGACCCGTCCACGGCGGCACCCCGGCCGGGGACTTCGGGACGATCGATCTCGACCAGGCGCCCGGCTGGGCCGTGTACGGCCACCACAACGACATCCTCACCTATGTCGCACCCGAAGAGGTCGGGGACGACCCCGCCGATCTGACCGTGGGCCTTCTCGGCCGCACCAAGCGCGGTCAGGACGGGCTGGAACTCACGGTCGTCCACGTGGAGGACAAGCGCGCCCAGTAAACGGAGCGTGTGTCAGAGGATGTCTGTACAAATGTGTGCGTGACGGGATGGGGCGAGGAGGCGCTGGCGCGGTTGCGGGCCGCGGCGCACCGGGGGGTCGGCGACGCCGGGCTGCTCCGGGGGCGTCCGCTGGTCTCCGTGCTCCAGTACGCCGGGGACGTGCTCGTCGCGGCCCTGGCGCAGGGGCGTGACGAGCGGTCCCTCGCCCTTGCCTGCCTCGACGCGCTGGAGGAGCGCGGCCTGCCGGGGGACGTCGAGCTGGCGGACGAGCTCGCCGCCGCGCTCGGGGTGCGGGCGCCGACCGGGCTGGCGCCGCTCCCCGTCGACCTGGGGGCGGTGGCCGCGGCGATGCAGGACGGGTTCCAGGTGCTCGACCCCGAGCGGGGGGACGTGCTCCCGGCCGGCGAGGCCGACGGGCTGCCGGTGTCGCCGGGCGTCCTGCCCGAGGGGGAGGACGCCCGGCGGGGAGCGGCGCGGGCGTGGCTCGCGGGGCAGGGGTTCCGTCCCGTCCCGCGGAGCCTCTAGGAGCCGGGGCGCACCAGCGGGAACGGGATCGTCTCGCGGATGCTGCGGCCCGTCAGCGTGATCAGCAGCCGGTCGATGCCCATGCCCATGCCCCCGGCGGGCGGCATCGCGTACTCCAGGGCGCGCAGGAAGTCCTCGTCGAGCTCCATGGCCTCCGGGTCGCCTCCGGCGGCCTGGAGCGACTGCTCGGTCAGCCGCTGCCGCTGGAGGATCGGGTCGATCAGCTCGGAGTAGGCGGTGCCGAGTTCGAGGCCGAAGATGATGAGGTCCCACTTCTCGGCCAGGCGCGGGTCGTCGCGGTGGGGGCGGGTCAGCGGGGACGTCTCGGCCGGGTAGTCGCGGACGAACGTCGGCGCCGACAGCCTCTCCTCGACGAGCGCCTCGAACAGCTCCTGGACGACCTTGCCCTGCCCCCACTGCGGGTCGGCGTTCAGCCCCGCGCGCTCGGCGAACGCGTGGACCCGTTCCTGCGAGGTGCCGGGGGTGATCTCCTCGCCGAGCGCCTTGGACACCGACCCGTAGACGGTGATCTCCTCCCAGGGCTCGGCGAGGTCGTACTCGGCGCCGTCCCGGACGACGACCGTGGTGCCGAGGGCGGCGCGGGCCGCGTCCACGACGAGGGAGCGGGTGAGCTCGGCCATCGTGTCGTAGTCGCCGTAGGGCTCGTAGGCCTCCAGCATCGTGAACTCGGGGTTGTGCCGCTGCGAGACGCCCTCGTTGCGGAAGCTGCGGTTCAGCTCGAAGACGCGGCCGGCGCCGCCGACGAGGAGCCGCTTGAGGTACAGCTCCGGCGCGATCCGCAGGTAGAGCTGCATGTTGTAGGCGTTGATGCGGGTGGTGAACGGGCGGGCGGTGGCGCCGCCGTGCACCGGCTGGAGCATCGGCGTCTCGACCTCCAGGTAGCCGCGGGCGCGCAGGCCGTCCCGGACGGCGGCCACGGCGTCGCCGCGCATCCGCAGCATCCGGCGGGACTCGTCGTTGACGATGAAGTCGACGTACCGCTGCCGGACGCGGGCCTCCGGGTCCGACAGCCCGGTGCTCTTGTTCGGCAGCGGGCGCAGGCACTTGGCGGCGAGCGTCCACGAGGACGCGAGGACCGAGAGCTCCCCGCGCCGGGACGTGACGACCTCGCCCCGCACCCCGACCTGGTCGCCGAGGTCGATGAGCGACTTCCAGCGGCGCAGCGAGTCCTCGCCGAGCGCGTCGGAGGTCAGCATGACCTGGAGGTCGCCGGTCTCGTCCCGCAGCGTCACGAAGATCAGCCGGCCGTGCTCGCGGGCGAGGACGACGCGCCCCGCGATCGCGACGACGTCGCCGGTGCGGGCGTCGGGGGCGAGGCCGCCGTGCCGCTCGCGGATGCCGGCGGCGACGTCGGTGCGCTCGCAGCCGAGCGCGTAGGGCTCCATCCCGGCGGCGCGGATCTGGTCGAGCTTGGCGTGCCGGACCCGCTCCTGCTCCGACAGCCGGCGCTGCGGGGCGCGGGCCGCCTCCGCGGCCTCCTCGATCTCCCTGATCTTGTCGACGAGCTCGTCGGACGGGACCATCGCGGCGGCCCGGTCCAGCTTGGGGCGGTTCAGGCTCGGCAGGAACCCCTCGGCGCGGGCGTAGGCGAGGCCCAGCCGGACGAGGTGCCGCCCGTGCTCGTAGCAGATGAAGCGGGGACGCCATTCGGGCATGTACTTGGCGTTCGAGAGGTACAGCGACTCCAGCTGCCAGAACTTCGACGCGAACGACAGGAACCGGTAGTAGAGCCGGGCGACGGGGCCGGCGCCGATCTGGGAGCCGCGCTCGAACGCCGAGCGCAGCATCGCGAAGTTCAGCGACAGCTGCTGCGCGCCGACCGCGGCGGCCTTCTCGGCGAGCTTGGCGACCATGTACTCGTTGAGGCCGTTCTCGGCGAGCCGGTCGCGGCGCATCAGGTCCAGCGACAGCCCGGCCCGCCCCCAGGGGACGAAGCTGAGCAGGCCGCGCAGCTCGCCGTGCGCGTCGAACGCCTCGACCATGACGCAGCGCCCGTCGGTGGGGTCGCCGAGCCGGCCGAGCGCCATGGAGAAGCCGCGCTCGGTCTCCTCGCCGCGCCAGGCGTCGGCGCTGCGGATGAGCTTGGCCATCTCCCAGCCGGGGATCTGCGAGTGGCGGCGGATCCGCACGGTGTACCCGGCCCGCTCGACGCGCCGGACGGCCTGGCGGACCTGCCGCATCTCCCGCCCGTCCAGGTTGAAGTCGGTGAGGTCGACGACGGCCTCGTCGCCGAGCTCCAGCGCGTCGAAGCCGTGCCGCTTGTAGATGCGGGCGGCGCGCTCGCCGACGCTGACCGCGCCGGGGATCCAGGCGTGCGCGCGGCACTCGCCGAGCCACGCCTCGATCGCCTGGTCCCACGACTCGGGGTCGCCGAGCGGGTCGCCGCTGGCCAGGGAGACCGAACCCTCCACCCGGTAGGCGATGGCCGCCTTGCCGTTCGGCGCGACGATGACGTCCTTGTCGCGGCGCAGCGCGAAGTAGCCGAGGGAGTCCTGGTCGCCGTACTCGGCGAGCAGAGCGCGCGCCGCCAGCTCCTCCGGAGGGCTGAGGACGGGGTCGCGCCGCCCCGGCCGGAACAGCGCCCAGAACGTGGCGATCATCAGCCCGGTGCCGAGCACCCACAGGATCACGTCCACCCAGAAGGGCACGGACACGTCGATCGGCTTGCCGGTGACGCGCGGCCCGAGGACGGTCTGGGAGATCGCGTAGAGCGGGTGCGTCCAGAAGTCGCCGCGGGGGTTGCGGTCGGTCACGGTGACCAGGAACGTGCCGATCCCGCAGGTCACGATGAGGAGGCTGGTGAAGACGAGGGTGGCCAGCCGCCGGTTGGCCCGGTCCGGCAGGGTGGTGAACTGGCCGCGCGCGGAGATCAGCAGGCCGAGCACCGCCAGGTACACGGCGGCGGTGACGATCAGGCCGACGGGCGTGGACTTGTCCGGGTTGAACAGCGTCGTCAGGACGGCGGTGACGCCGAGGGCGGTGGGGAGGCAGAAGATCAGGACGAGGATCCGCCACGCGGCCTTCTTGCGCCGCCGCACGCCCATCGACAGCAGGATCCACAGCAGGCCGATCGGGACGCTCGGGAACCAGCCCAGATAACCGATCCATCGCAACGCCCAGATATCGGCTATCTCAAGGATGAGACCATAGGAGACCCATGCGAGCAGCGACAGGATCCCGGAGAGTCGGGTGTACCAGAAGAAGATCGTGGGCGCGGCCTGGATCAGCCGCCCCCACTCGCCCCGCAGGCCGCGCTGCTGGCCCTGCTCGGTCATGGTCCCCTTTCTACCGGGTCGCACGTCGATCACGCCTTCTCCCCCGTGTGCCCGTCCGGCGGCGAACCGCGTGGTGATCTCGGGCGTCGTACGGGTAGGGGGATGTGGCTTGCACTCTCAGTCCAAGGTTGTCAGCAAAAGTCGATATGGTCGCGGATATGCCAAATGAACCCACCGGCGAGCGGTTGCTCGCTCGCCGCTACCGCCTGGTGACCCAGGTCGGCCGAGGCGGCATGGGGACGGTCTGGCAGGCGCACGATGAGGTCCTCGGTCGTGACGTTGCGGTGAAGGAGGTCATCCTCCCGCATGGTCTCACCGATGAGGAACGCGTCGTGCACCACAAGCGCACGTTCCGTGAGGCCCGTACCGCGGCCCGGCTGAGCCACCCCGGCGTCGTCGCCGTCTACGACGTCGTCGAGGAGGACGACCGCCCCTGGATCATCATGGAGCTGATCAGGGCGCGCTCCCTGGACCAGGTGATCAAGGCGGACGGTCCGATGGAGCCCCGCCGCGCCGCGGAGATCGCCCGGCAGATGCTCGCCGCGCTGCACGCCGCGCACGAGGCCGGGGTGCTGCACCGCGACGTCAAGCCGAGCAACGTGCTGATCACCGGCACCGGGCGGATGGGCGAGCGGGCCGTGCTCACCGACTTCGGCATCGCGACCGCCTCGGGCGACGCCACCCTCACCCAGACCGGGCTCGTCATGGGCTCGCCCGCCTACATCGCGCCGGAGCGGGCCCGCGGCCGCGTCGCCGGCCCGGCCTCCGACCTGTGGTCGCTGGGCGTCACCCTGTACGCGATGCTGCACGGCAAGTCGCCGTTCGAGCGCCCCGAGCCGATGGCCGCGCTGGTCGCGGTGATCTCCGACGAGCCCGACCCGCCGGAGAAGGGCGGCCGGCTCGTCCCGGTCATCGAGGGGCTGCTGCGCAAGAACCCCGACCAGCGGATGGACGCGATCGAGGCCGGCCGGATGCTGGACGAGATCGTCCGGCAGGAGACCGTCGACACCCAGCGGACGATGGCCGTCGAGTACCCGGTCGAGGAGTCGCCGGGCACGCAGACGACCATGCCGGAGGCCCCGGACGAGGCGCCCCGCCCGGCGGACGCCGGCGCCCGCCCCGACCAGCTCACCAGCTTCGACCTCCCGATGGGGGCGCCGGGCGCGCCCGCGTCCGCCGACCCCGCCGAGACCGCGCCCGACCCCGACCGGGTCCGCTCGTGGCGGCCGGGCCCCCGCACCCAGCCCGCCGGGCGGGTCACGGGTCCGAGCGCGGGGCCCGAGCCCGGGCCGGACACCCACTTCCCGCCGACGACCCACCACCCCGCCACCGGGCGCCCCGCGCTGGCGTCCAACCGCAACGTGCTGATCATCGCGGGGGTGGTGCTGCTCGTCATCCTGGTCGTCGCGGGGATCGCGCTGGCCAGCAGCGGCGGCGACGAGAAGAAGGGGGAGAGGAAGAGCGCCTCGTCCCCGGCGGCCACGGGGAAGGCGTCCTCGTCCTCCCCGGTCAGGTCCGAGAACCCGAGCCCGGCCCTCCCCGCCGGGTTCAGGACGCACAAGGACCGCAGCGGCTACTCGGTTCCCGTCCCGCGGGAGTGGAAGGGGCCCGAGCGCAAGAACGGCGGCGACTTCTTCTACGCGCCGGGCCGCAAGACCTACATCCAGATCGACCAGACCGATGACCCCGGCCCGAGCGCGATCGACGACTGGCGGCGCCAGGAGCGGGGCGGCTCAGGCTGGCCCGGCTACAGCAAGCTCAGGATCGCGGCGACCGGGGACCACCCCCCGGTGCCCGACACCGGGAACGGCGACAAGTCGGCGGACTGGGAGTTCACCTACGACGGCGACGGAGGCCGGGTGCACATCCTCAACCGCGGGTTCGTGACGAAGGGGCACGGCTACGCGATCCTGCTGCGTGCCCCTGCCGGCGACTGGGACGAGGTGTACTCCGAACTCCAGCCGGTCTACCGGTTCTTCAAGCCCGCGGACGCCTGATGGACGGGCGGCTGCTGGCCGGTCGGTACCGGCTCGAATCGGTCGTCGGACGCGGCGGCATGGGCACCGTGTGGCGCGCCACCGACGAGACCCTCGACCGCGAGGTCGCGGTCAAGGAGGTCGTGCTGCCCGCGGGCCTGGGCGACGAGGAGCGCGAGAACCGGCACCGCCGGACGCTGCGCGAGGCCCGCGCCTCGGCCCGGCTGAACCATCCGGGCGTCGTGACCGTACACGACGTCGTGGACGAGGACGGCCGGCCGTGGATCGTCATGGAGCTGGTGCGGGCCCGCTCTCTCCAGGAGGTTGTGGACGAGGACGGCCCGCTCCCGCCCGGACGGGTCGCGTCCATCGGCGCGCAGATCGCGGGCGCGCTGCGGGCGGCGCACGCGATCGGCGTGCTGCACCGCGACGTCAAGCCGGCGAACGTGCTGGTCACCGGCGACGACCGGGCGGTGCTGACCGACTTCGGCATCGCGCAGGTGGCGGGCGACGCCACCCTCACCGGCACCGGGCTGATCATGGGGTCGCCGGCCTACATGTCCCCGGAGCGGGTGAACGGGGACCCGGCGATCCCCGCGTCCGACCTGTGGGCGCTCGGCGCCACCCTGTACGCGGCGACGGAGGGCAAGGCGCCGCACCACCGCAGCGACGCGATGGCGGTCCTCGCCGCCGTGATGACGCAGGACGTCCCGCCGCCGAAGAACGCGGGGCCGCTGGCGCCCGTCCTCACCGGGCTGCTGGACCGCGACCCGGTGCGGCGGATGACCGGGGACCGGGCCGAGGAGGCGCTGAGGGCGGTCGCCTCCGGGCACGCCGCGGACGCGGCCGCCGCGCAGATCGCCGCGAACGAGGCGGCGGCGGCCGCCGGCGGCACCTGGACCGCGACGCTCCCGTCCGGGTCGTCGTCCGCGCCGGCTCAGCCGGTCACGCAGGCGTCCATGCCGGTGCCCGTCCCGCCCGACCCGGCGGACCTCTACCCGCCCGGAACGGGCACGCAGTGGGCGCAGGGGCACACCTCCGCCACGCCGGCGCGGAAGAAGTCGCCGATCGTGCCGGTTCTGGCCGGCGTCGTCGTGGCGGCGGCGGTCCTGGCGATCGCCGGGTTCGCCCTCTGGCCGGAGGGCTCCTCTTCCGGCGGTCCGGGGACCACGCGGTCGCCGCGGGCCGGCGGGCAGACGGCGCAGACCACCCCGGCCACGCAGGCGGAGCCGACGACGCGCTCGGACGACCCCGCGCCCAAGCAGAGTTCGAGCGAGCCGCAGATCCCGAGCGGGCTCGTCCCCGCGAGCGGGCCCGGCTACACGATCGCGGTGCCGCGCGGGTGGCGGCGCTCGGTGCAGGGCAACAGCGTCGTCTGGACCGACCCCGCGTCCAGCGCCTATGTTCAGGTCGACCGGACGGTGTGGTCCGGCGATCCCTACGAGCACTGGGTCACCTGGGAGCGGGAGGCGCTCGCCGACGGCAAACTCCAGGGCTTCCAGCGGATCGGAGAGATCACCCGCACGACCGTCGCCGGGCGTCCGGCGGCCGACATCGAGTTCACCTGGTCCCGCTCGGGCGGCACGCGCGCGAAGGACCGCGGCGCCATGGTGAACGGCCGGCCCTTCGCCGTGGTGGTGGCGGTACCCACCTCCCAGTGGAACGAGAACGAGGCACTCGTGAACAATGTGCTCGACACGTTCCAGCCCTCCGGGGTGGGATGACCAGTGGGGGGACCTTCTAGAGATGGCACAGGCACGTCTGCTCGGTAACCGCTACCGGCTCGATTCGGTGGTCGGCCGCGGCGGCATGGGCACCGTGTGGCGCGCCTTCGACACCATGCTGGACCGCGAGGTCGCGGTGAAGGAGGTCGTGCTCCCGCCGGGGCTGAGCGAGTCCGAGCGCGCGGTCCTCTACGAGCGCACGTTTCGCGAGGCCCGCGCGTCGGCGCGGCTGAACCACTCCGGGGTGGTGACCGTCCACGACGTCGTCGAGGAGTCGGACCGGCCCTGGATCGTGATGGAGCTGGTCCTCGCCCCGTCGCTGCAGGACATCCTCGAACGCGGCACGATGGAGCACCGCCGGGTCGCCGACATCGGGCTGCAGATGCTCGGCGCGCTCCAGCACGCCCACCAGAAGGGCATCCTGCACCGCGACGTCAAGCCGAGCAACGTGCTCGTCACCGACGCGGGGCGGGTCGTGCTCACCGACTTCGGCATCGCGCAGATGGAGGGCGACTCGACGCTCACCCAGACGGGGCTGGTCATGGGGTCGCCCGCCTACATCGCGCCGGAGCGGGTCCAGGGCGAGCGCGCGGTCCCGGCCTCGGACCTGTGGGCGCTCGGCGCGACGCTGTACGCGGCCGTGGAGGGGCGCTCCCCCTACGAGCGGTCCGACGCGATGTCGTCGCTGCAGGCCGCGCTGACCGAGCCCGTGCCGCCCGCGCGGAACGCGGGGCCGCTCGGCCGGGTGCTGGAGGGGCTGCTGGCGCGCGAGCCGTTCGGCCGGATGACGGCGGCGCAGGCGCTGCCGCTGCTCACCCGGGTCGCGGCCCTGCCGCAGCCGGCCCCGCCGGGGGCGCCGTCCCCGCCGCCGCCGAACGAGACGGTGACGGACGAGCCGTCCGCCCGCTACCTGCCCGCCGGGCGGTCCGAGGGCGCCTCGGAGACCGTCCTCGACCCCGAGGACCTCGATCCGGTCACGCGCCGCGACGTGGGGGAGGGCGCCCGCCTCGACCCGGTGACCCGCCGCGAGCCCGGCGACCGCGGTGAGGCCGATCCGGTGACCCGCCGCGACCCGGGCCGGTTCCAGGACCGCGGCGCCGCGCACCGCCCGCCGCCGTCCCCTCCCCGTCCGGATCCGGAGCCGCGGAAACCGCTGGAGACGGAGTGGGCGCCGCCGCCCCTGTCCCAGCACCCGTCGGTGCGGCAACCCTCCGTGCAGCACCCGGCCGTCCAGCAACCCTCCGTGCAGCAACCCTCCGTGCAGCAACCCTCCGTGCAGCATCCGGGGGTGCAGCACCCGTCCGTGCGGCAGCCGCATCCGAGCCTTCCGCCGCAGACGCCTCCGCCGTGGGAGCAGCCGCAGCAGTACACGAACTGGCAGCAGCCTCCGCCGCCGCCCGCCCAGGACGGGCCCGGACGCGGGGAGCGCCGCAGGACGGTGGTGGTCGTCACGGTCGCGGTCGTCCTCGTCGTGGCGGCGGTGCTGCTGGGCGCGTTCATCCTGCGCGGCAAGCTGGGCGCCGCCGCGCTGGGCGACGCGCCCGGTCAGCCGGCGGCGAGGCCGCTGATCTGCGCCCCGCCGGCGGTGACGGAGGGCTGCTCGGAGACCACGTCCGTCATCACCATGTAGGGCGGCGTGAGCGGCGGCGGCGCCGCCGGGGTGAAGGCCACCGGGATGCCCAGCAGCTTGGCCGACATCTTCGTCGTGTACATGACGACGTCGCCGGTCAGGGTGAGGCCGCCGGTCCGGGTCCGCGCGGTGGCGCCGCCGTGCGCGGCCGTCTGGTCCACGTTCTTCAGGACGGCCTTGGACATGCTGAACTTCAGCGCCTTCACCGTCCCGCCCGCCGAGGGCAGGGACGCGACGCCGTCGTAGCGGAGCCCCGACATCGTCAGCGAGTCGGCGCGCAGCGTCCCGGCGTCGGAGTAGACGCGCGGCCCGGCCCCCGCGTCCTTCGCCGGGCCGGGCGTCGCGGTGGGCGTCGGCGTGGGCGTTGGGGGCGCGCTGGTGCTCGGCTGCGCGGACGGGGCCTGGCTCGCGGACGGCGTCGCCGAGGGGGAGGGCGTCCCGGCGGAGGACGGCGACGAGGACGAGGACGGCGACGGCGCGAACAGGTGGATCCCCAGGACGGCCGGGATCGCCAGGGCCGTCAGCCGCCCGCCGCGCGGCGCCGCGTGCGCGCCGTGACGGCCGTCCTGAGGCGCCGCGTCCGGCCGGGGCCCGTCCTGGGCGGGCGACCAGGCGAAGCCCAGCGCGCCGCCGAGCAGGCCGAGCAGCATCCCGACGAGGAACCCGCCGAAGTTGGACGTGAGGAACGACGCCAGCGACAGCAGCACCGCGAAGATGCCGTAGAAGCTGCGCTGGGCGGGCTGGAGCCACATCAGCGCGCCCGCGGTGACGAGCAGCGCGCCGATGAGCCAGCTCGCCACGCCGGCCAGGCCCTGGTGGACGACGAGCGGCATCGGGGCCAGCGGGATCGCGACCAGCTCGACGCCGCCGAGGACGGCGAGCACGCCGCCCCAGAAGGGGCGTGTCCGCCGCCAGCGGCGGAACCCGTGCGGGGCGGAAGGGTGGGAAGGGGTCATGGCCTCAGAAGCACTCGGCGCCGAGCTTCATGCTGAGGTTGTTCAGCTTGAAGGTCCCGGCGGTGGTCGCCCACGCGACCTGCTTGACGTTGCGGAGCTCGATCGCGGACGCCTGCTGCCCGAACATGCCCGCCGGTCCGCGGGCGCCGCCGGGGCCCCTGTCCAGGGTGCTCGCGTCCCGGCCGATCTCGATGTCGGAGAACGTGGCGTCGGCGTTGAGCTGCTCCACGTCCAGGACGAGGTCGCTCGCCTCCACGGGCTTGGCGCCGGTGCCCGCGGTCAGCCGCAGGGTGAACGGGCCGACCTTGACCGACTGGCACATGTCGCGGATCTGCGCGGACCTGATGGCGGAGATCTGCACGGGGTGCTTGGCGCCGTCCTCGCTCTCGTCGACCCCGCCGTACTGGACGAAGCCCTGCCCGCTCAGCGAGTCGGCGCTGACCTTGAAGCTGCCGCCGGAGACGGCGAAGGAGGAGGCGACCGCGCCCTGCGCCGTCATGAGGACCAGCGCGCCCGCGCCGATCGCGGCGGGGGCGGCGATGGCGGCGAACCGCTTCCAGCGGACGCGGCCGAGCGCGGCGTCGGACGAGGGGGTCATGGGGGCCTCCGGGGGTTCGCGGTCCGGGTGGGGACCGCGGTGACGCTGGTCACTGGTGTGACGCAGAGTGCAAGTTACCCTCAAGTACTTACTTGCGACAAACCGGACAAGTGTCCCCGAAGGTAAAAGATTCCAGTTCGCTGACCTGCAAGATCATGTTCTTGGGGAGACGTCCGCCCCGGCGGCGCGCAGCCCGCGAACGGCTACGGTGAGTAGGCCGCTGACGAGCGCGGGAGCCCCGCCCTCGCAAGGGATGCGGGGGGGTCAGCCGCCCGCGGCCAGGGCGTCGAGCGCCGTCCGCAGATCGGCGACATGGGCGTCGAGCCCGTCGGCGGGCTCGCCGGACCGCAGCCGCGCGACGTCGGCCTCGATGCGGGCGACCCGCTGGTCCAGGGCCGCCAGGAGCCGGTCGCACCCGGCCGGGGCGTTCTCGCCGTCGTCCAGCGTCTGGCGCAGCAGCCGGGCCTGCTGCTGGAGCTGCTGGTTGCGGCGGTTCAGCTCCACGAACACCGACACCTTCGCGCGCAGCAGCCACGGGTCGAACGGCTTGGTGAGGTAGTCGACGGCGCCCGCCGCGTAGCCGCGGAACGCCTGCTCGCCGGCGCCGCCGCCCGCGGTGAGGAAGATGATCGGGACGTCCCGGGTGCGCGGCCGGGCCTTGATGTGCTCGGCCGTCTCGAACCCGTCCATCTCCGGCATCACGACATCGAGCAGGATCAGCGCGAAGTCGTCGTTCAGCAGCTCTTTCAGGGCGGCCTGCCCGGAGGTGACCGGCACGACCTCGACCGGCAGCGCGTCCAGCACCGCCGTGAGGGCGGTGAGGTTCTCCTCGCGGTCGTCGACGGCCAGAATCCTCGCGTCGTGCGGCACCGGACTCCCTCACGTCGGTGACGGCCTGCGCCGTCCACCCTGTCATGGTCCTGCGGACGACAACAGTGAATCGCCGCAGAGTAAAATTTCTAGGGCAGCCAGCCCGGTTTGACCAGCCCCGACTCGTAGGCGAACACCACGAGCTGCGCCCGGTCGCGCGCCCCGAGCTTCACCATCGTACGGCTGACGTGCGTCTTCGCCGTCGCGGGGCTCACCACGAGCCGGGCCGCGATCTCCTCGTTCGACAGTCCCTCGCCGACGAGCGCCATGACCTCCCGCTCCCGGTCGGTGAGCGCGTTCAGCCGCGGCGAGGGCGCGGGCTCCTTGGCCCGCGCGGCGAACTCGGCGATCAGCCGCCGGGTGACGCTGGGCGACAGCAGCGCGTCCCCGTCCGCGACGGCCCGGACGGCGTGGATCAGCTCCACCGGCTCGGTGTCCTTGACCAGGAAGCCGCTCGCGCCGCCGCGCAGCGCCTCGAACACGTACTCGTCCAGCTCGAACGTGGTGAGGATCACGATGTGCACGCCGTCGAGCCGCTCGTCGGAGGCGATCCGACGGGTCGCCTCCAGGCCGTCCAGTCCCGGCATGCGGATGTCCATCAGGATGACGTCGGGACGCAGCCGGCGGGCCAGCGCCACCGCCTCCTCGCCGTCGCCCGCCTCCCCGGCGACCTCGATGTCGGGCTGCGCGTCCAGCAGCGCCCGGAACCCGGCCCGCACCAGCACCTGGTCGTCGGCCAGCAGCACCTTGATCATCGCCCACCCTCCTGCGGCCCGGCCGGATCGGCGTCCAGCGGCAGCCGCGCCCGCACGCCGAACCCGCCGCCGGGCCGCGGACCGGCGTCGAACGCACCGCCGAGCGCGGCGGCGCGCTCGCGCATGCCGCGGATCCCGCTTCCCGCCGGCCGGTCGTCCAGCGGGGACGCGCCCCGGCCGTCGTCCTCGACCTCCACCACGATCTCGTGCTCACCGTAGGCGATGCGGACCCGCGCCGTCACGGGGCCGGGCCCGGCATGGCGGGTCACGTTGGTCAGCGACTCCTGGACGATCCGGAACGCGGCCAGGTCGGCTCCGGCGGGCAGCGGCCGCCGCTCCCCGGTGACCTCGGCGTCGACGTCCAGCCCCGCGGAGCGCGCGCGGGCCAGCAGGTCGTCCAGCCCGTCCAGCCCGGCGGTCGGGGCGCGGGGCGCCGTCTCGCCCTGCGCCCGCAGCGCGCCGATCACCCCGCGCATCTCGGTGAGCGCCTCCTTGCTGGCGTCCTTGATGGCGGCGAGGGCCGTCCGGGCCTGCTCGGGGTTCTCGTCCATCAGGTGCAGCGCCACGCCCGCCTGCACGTTGATCATCGAGATGTTGTGCGCGAGCACGTCGTGCAGCTCGCGGGCCATCCGCAGCCGCTCCTCGCTGGCCTGGCGCCGCTCCTCCTCGGCGCGCGTGCGGGCGGTCTCGGCGGCGCGCTGGCCGCGCATCCGGATCAGCTCCGCGGTGACGAGCACGACCAGCGCCCAGCCGACCACGAAGCCCGACCCGCCGAGCGTCGGCTCCTCCACGGGGAACGGGCCGCCCTGCCCGCGCTCGGCGGCCGGGACGCCGATCAGCGCGGTGAGTCCGAAGAACGCGGCGAGGCCGACGCCCGTCCCCGCCCAGACCAGCAGCCGGTGCCCGGCGACGACGGCGGCCATCATCGCGACGGCCAGGGCCAGGGGCGCCGGGCCGTAGGTGTAGGCCCGCAGGAAGTACAGAGCGGTCACCACCGCGATGGAGCACACCGTGAAGACCGGGTGCCGGCGCCGGTACAGCAGCAGGACGGGCCCGGCGAGGAGCAGCGCGAAGCCGAGCGCGTCCAGGTCGGTGTGCCCGAGGGAGTCGCCCCCGTGCTCCCAGGGCGGGCCGCCGGGCCGCCTTCCCGGCGACCGGTCGCCCTGCGCGCCCAGCGACCCGGCCACCTGGAGGAACGCGACCAGCAGCGGGACGATCCACACCGGCCACGCGGCGGGCCGCGGCCAACGCGGCGGCGAAGTGCTCATTCCTGCACGTTAAGTCATGGGCCCTCGGCGCCACGTCGGCCCAGAGGAGTCAGCGCCCCTACTCCCCGGGAGGTATCCGGAGCCGCGCCCCCAGCCATTGCACGGCGGGCGGGACCTCGGAGCCGGAGGAGGGGGAGCCGTCCACCGGGGACGACTCGACGCGCATCGGCGGGCGCGCGAGCGCGGCGAACCGCCGGGCCTGCTCGTCGTTCCTCCCGGCCGCGACCAGGATCGACACCGGGGGCGGCGGGACGTTCCGGAGCCGCCACAGCAGGTCGTCGCCGAGCCGGTAGCGTTCGCTGCCGCCGTAGAGGTCGCCGGCCGGCGCGCCGAACCGGCCGCCCAGGCTCGCGGCGGCGGCGAACCGGTCGGAGCGCACCATGGCGAGCCGCGCCGCGCACCAGCCGCCGTCGCCCGTCCCCGCCAAGCCCCAGCCTTCGCGCGCCTCCGCCACCCGGTACTGCGAGACCAGGGACTCCGGAAGGTCCTGCGTCAGGTAGGTCTCGCCGAGCGTGGCGTGCCGTCCCGGAACGTCCATGCAGTCGGCGGCTCCGTGGAGCCGGACCACCGCGTACACCATCGGCTGCGTCCCTCCGGCGGCCCGGAGGAGGTCGGCGTCTCGTAGCCGGTCCGTGGGCGCGCCGTCGCCCATGAGGACGACCACGGGCAGGGGCCCGGCTCGCTGGAAGTACCGCGGCGGGAGGTAGACGTACGCCTCGGCCTCGGTGCCGCTGCGTGTGCCGTGGATGGTCAGGCGGTCGACCCGTCCGTCCCTGGCGGGGTCCGCGCCGTGGCCCGCCCGCTTCGGCCCGAGGCCGGTGGCGGTGCGCTCCACGAGGGGTCCCGCCGCGCGCCGCGGCTGGACGTGCTCGACCCGGAGGCGCGCGGGATCGTTGCCGAGCAGGTCGTTCCACGTCGCGTAGAACACGAAGTACCGGTTGGCCAGCAGCACGATCGACGCGGTGAGCGCGGCCTGCGCGGCCAGCAGGAGCCCCGAGCGCGCCAGCACGGCCCGGACCCCCGCCCCCGCGAGCCGCCGCCACAGGACGACGACCGCGACCGCGCAGCCCAGCGCCAGCAGGCACACGGGGCCGATGAGCGTCGCGCTGACCGGTTCCACGTCACCCGCCCCGCAGCCGCGCGCTCAGCCACCTGATCGACGGCGGGATGTACTTGCGGAACGTCTTGAAGTTGTGGCCGCCGCTGCGCAGCAGCACCTTGTCCACGACCATCGGGGGGCGCGCGGCCCGCATGAACCTCTCCGCCGACGGGAACGTCTTCTCGCCGGCGTCCGCCGACGCCACCAGGATCGACACCGGCGGCGCGGGAAGGTGCCGCAGCCGCCAGACCAGGTCGTCGCTCGCCCGCACGGCCCTGCTCCCGCCGTACAGGTCGCGGGTGGTCGGGTCCATCAGCGCGTCGAAGTGCCCGGCCATGCTGACGGCGGCGGAGAACTTGTCGGAGTGGAGCATCGCCAGCTTCGCGGCGCAGAACCCGCCGGTGGAGTACCCGGCGAGCGCCCATCCGCTCCGGTCGCGCGGCACGCGGTAGGTCTCGGCGACCGCCTCGGGGACGTCCTGCGCGAAGAACGTCTCGACCTGGGGCCCGCCGGGCACGTCGGCGCACTCGGTGTCCCACCCCCGCACCACGGTCGGCCGCGTCATCACGTAGATCATCGGCTGGATCCGCCCCCGTGCCTGGGCCCGCGCGGCGTCCTCGGGGACGTGCCCCTGGCGGATCCACACGAGCCGGTCCGCCGCCGGGTACCCGGCCAGCAGGATCACCACCGGGAAGCGGCGGCCGGCGTACGCGCGCTGGAAGTACTGCGGCGGCAGGTACACGTACGCCTGCGACGCCAGGCCCGTCCGGACGCCGCGGATGTCGAGGCGCTCGACCTGGCCGTCCTCGGCCGGGACGTGCTCGGCGCGCGGCCCGGGGTCGAGGCCCGCCTGCACCGTCCGCACGACCTGCGTCGCGGCGGCCGCGTTCCCGCCGGGCGGCCGGTGCCCCTGGCCCCCTCCGCCCGCGGCGCTGAGCAGGTCCGTCCACGACCCGTAGAACAGGTAGTGCGCGTTCAGGGCCGCGACCAGGGTGAGCAGGACCGATAACTGGCAGCCCAGCAGCATCAGCGCGCGGGCGGCCGCGGCGCGCGGCCCCGGCGCCGCGGCGCGCGGCCAGGCCCGCACGGTCGCGGCCATGCAGCCGAAGGCCAGCAGGACGAGCAGGCTCAGCGTCCCCGGGCTCGTGAGTCCCACGCATCTACTACGACCGGGGGGCGGGAAAAGTTCAGCGGACCCAGCGGACGGGCAGGTGCGCGAACCCGTGCCGGGCGCTCGACCGCAGCATCACCGGCTCGCCCGCCGCCCGCGGCAGCCCGGGGCGTTCGAACAGCGCGACGAGCAGGGCCCGCAGGTGCACCCGCGCGAGCCGCGCGCCCAGGCACGCGCGGTGCCCGAACCCGAAGCACAGGTGGGGCGGGGCGTCCCCCAGGAACCGGTCGGGGACGAAGCGCCCCGGCTCGGGGAACACCTCGTCGTCGTGGTTCGCGGACACCAGCCACAGCATGAGCTCCTCGCCCGCGAGCAGCGGCACGTCGCCCATGACCGTGCCGCGCCGCACGGTGCGCCGGACGTGCAGCACCGGCGTCCACCAGCGCAGCATCTCCTCGACCGCGCTGTCGAGGAGCCGGTCGTCCCGCCGCCCCTCGCGGAGCCGGACGTACTCGGCCGGGTGGCGCAGCAGCGCGTGCAGGCCGCCGGCGAGGGTGTTGCGCAGCGTCTCGGGAAGGTCGCGGGCGACCTCGCGGACGAAGTCGACCGGCTCGCCCGGCGGGATCCGCGCCAGCATCGCCTCCACCGGCGGGTCCATGTCGATCAGCGCGGCCTCGCCCGGCGGCTCGTCCCCGCTCACCGGCCCGTGCACGACGCCGTCCACCTGCGGGGAGAACAGTTCGGGGTGCGTGAGGGCATGCCGGACGTCGCGGTGGCGCAGGACGGCCCAGGCGCCCGGCCGTCCTGCCGTGCGCCCGTCCAGCCACACCACCGGCGTCCGCGTCCGGAGCCGTTCGAGGCTCTCGTAGGGGACCCCGCGCGCGTAGGCGTCCGGGCAGTCGAGGACCCCCGCGTCGGAGACGGGCAGCGTGCCTCGCCGTTGAGGCATGGGAACCTCCTCTACCAGGCAGACGCTAACGTGTTGCGGCCGCACCCTGAAGGGCCGGATTCGGCCGTGCCCGCCGGGATTCCCCCCGAAACCGCGTGCCGGTCATCCCGCGAGCCACTCTCCGGTCTCCACGCTGACCAGGCCGTGCCGGGCGGCCTCGATCACGGCCTCCCGCTGCGAGTGCACCCCCAGCTTGCTCAGCACGCTCTGGACGTGGCTGCGCGCCGTGCTGCGCGTGACCCCCATCGCCCTGGCGAGCATCTGGGTGGACTCGCCGCGCGCCAGCCGCGTCAGCACCTCGCGTTCCCGCGGTGTGAGGAACCGCGCGAACGTCCGCGCCTGGTCGTGCCGCCGGCCGTCGCCCCGCCGGAGCTCCTGGTCGACGACGATCTCTCCGTCGGCGACGCGGCGCAGCACGGCGAGGACGTCGCCGGTCTGCTGCCCCTTGTGCGCGAACCCGCGGACGCCGGCCGCGAGACCCGCCTCCAGCACCGGCCGCTCCAGGAAGCCGGTCAGCACGACGAACCTCGTCCGCGGGGACGAGCCGCGCAGCCGCGGCATCCAGTCGAGCGCCGTGCCGGACGGGAAGTGCAGGTCGATGAGGCAGAGATCGGGCCGCCCGGCCCGGAGCGCGGGCAGCGCCTCGGCGGGGGAGTAGGTCACCTCCACGACGCTGTGCCCGGCGTTCGCCAGCACGAGGGACAGCGATTCGGCGAAGACCGCGTGGTCGTCGCAGATGACCACCCTCATGGGTACGGCCGCCAGTCGTCGGAGTGCCCGTCGGCGAGGGCGCCCGCCGCGCGGTCGCGCGGGGGCGGGGCCGCCGGCAGCAGCATGCGCACCCGCGCGCCGCCCATCGCGCAGGTGTCGATCTCCAGGGAGCCGCCGTACCCGGAGATGAGGTCGTGGACGATGCCGAGTCCCAGCGACGCCAGGCCGGGCCGGGCCGGGCCCCGCCCCGCCGGCGCCCCCCAGGCCGCGCCGAACCCCGGGCCGTCGTCGTCGACCTGGATGACGAGCCGCCCCTGCACCGCCTCGACGAGCACGTCCACGCGTCCCTCCGCGACGCGGCACGCGTTCTCCAGGACGTTGCGGACCGCGCGCCAGAGCGCGACCGGGTCCAGGTGCGCCCACGCCTCGCCGGCGGTGAGGCGGATCTCGTGCGCGGTGACGAGCCGCATCCCGGTGACGACCTCGGCGGTGAGGTCGTCCACCCGGATCCGCTCCGGGGCGGGCGCAGGGCGGTCGTCGTCCTCGTCGAGCCGGCGCAGCAGGTGGTCGAGCCACCGGGTCTCGCCGAGCAGCTGCTCGATGCGGGCCCGGCTGGTGTCGCCGACGTCGTCGGCGACGGCGACGGCCGAGGCCAGCATGATGATCGTGCCCAACTCGTGCCGGATGTCGTGGCGCAGCCGCCGCCGCCACAGCTGCTGCCCGCCGTGGTCGGACGCGCCCGTCCGGTCGCGGTGGTCGTGGCGCCTGCCCTCCCGGACGCCCGTACCCGCGAGCGTCCTCACGCCCGCGGGAGTGTCCGCTCGGGTAGACCGAGCCCGCCCGTTGTTCATGACGACCACCGCCCGCTATTCCAGCACCCGCATCGACGATCGCCCGGCCGCCCCGCGGATGTCCAGCGGCGCTCCCAGCAGAATACCCCTTTTGTCCGGAAGTGGTCATTCCCTGTCGGGGGTAAACTCGATCTATTTTTTGGACGTCTCGACCGACAAATCAAGACCGTGCGAATATCCCTTTCATGCTGACGGCGTAGCCCCTTTACGCACTTCGGCGGGTGTGCCGGCGGGATCGCGGAGAGACAGTCTGGACATGCCGACTGTCACATTTATCGGGCATGCGGGGGTGGCGGTGGACGCGGCCGCGTTCCATCTGCTCGCGGACCCGTGGTTCGCTCCGACCGGGGCCTTTCTCGGCGCCTGGCACCAGTATCCGAGAAATGATCACCTGGATCTCGCGCCGTTGCTCGACGCCGACTGGGTGGCGGTCTCGCACGAGCATCTCGACCATTTCGACCCGTGGGTCATCGAGCGCCTTCCCGTCCGAACCCGGATCCTGATTCCGTGTTATCCCGGACCCGCCTTCCGGGAGCGCATGGCGGCCGCCGCGGGCGGGCGGCGGGTAATCGAGATCCGGCCCTGGGAGAAATTCGCGCTCGATGATCGCGGCTCCTGGATCACCGTCATTCCGGAACTGTCGCCCATGTGCCACGACGCCGCCTTTCTGATCGTGGCGGACGGCCGCGGGATCCTGCACTGCAACGACGCGAGGCTCACCGCCGCGCAGGCCCGCCGGGCGAGGCACATGGCGGGCGGCCGGCTCGACCTGATGGCGCTCCAGACGTCCGGGGCGTCCTGGCACCCGATCTGCTACGAGTACTCCGACGCCGAGATGGCCGAGGTCTCGATGGCCAAGCGCGTCTCCAAGCTGCGCGCGGCGCAGCGGCTGGTCCGGCAGACCGAGCCCGCGCTGGCCGCGCCGTTCGCCGGGCCGCCGTGCTTCCTGGACGCCGAGGTCGACCATCTCAACAGCGTGCTCGACCAGGCGGACGGCGCGTTCTGCGACCCGGAGGTCGCCACGGCCTGGCTGCGCGAGCATCTCCCGGCGCAGCGCTGGGAGTGCTTCAGGCCGGGCGACGCCGTCGACCTGGACACCGGGGAGATCACCCGCGACCCGGTCTCGGCGGAGTTCTCCTTCGCCGACGCCGCCCGGAGCGACTACCTCCGGCGCTACGCCGCCGACCGGGCCGACGCCATCGCCGCCGTCCTGGCGGACCACCCCGAGCCCGGCCCGGACCTGTTCGACCGGTTCACCGCCCACTTCGCGCACCTCGGCGGGCTCAGCGACTACTTCCTCCGGCGGATCGCGATGACCGTCCGGTTCGAGGTCACCGGCCCGAACGGCGGCGTCTGGGACGTCGACTTCTCGCCGGACGGCCTCACGGTGGCGCAGGCGTCCCCGGACGTCCGCCCGCACTACCGGATCACCACGGCGGCCCGCTGGCTGGACGGCGTGCTCACCGGCCGGATGGCGTGGGAGGACCTGCTCATCTCGTTCCGGCTCAGCCTCTACCGCGACCCCGACGTCTACAACGACCACCTGGTCGGGCTGCTCAAGCACGCGAACGCGCCGGCGCTGAACGCCGTCGAGGCGTACGAGACCGGACGGGACGAGAGCGAGCGCATCGTCGTCGCCGACGGCGGCGTCCGCTACGACATCCCGCGCTACTGCCCGCACGCCGGCGAGGACCTGTCGGTCGGCGCGGTCGTCCGGGACGGCCGGATCCACTGCCTGGCCCACAACTTCGCCTTCGACCTCGCCACCGGCGAGTGCCTCAACGCCCGCGCCGCCAACCTCACCAGCCGCCCGATCTGACCGCGCCGCGGGAACCGTGCGGGGCGGCACGGAACTGCACGGGACTGCGCAGGATCACAAAGGCGTTACGAAGGGTGAGAAACGGGCAGATCCGGAACAGAAGATAGATCATGCCGTGTTAAATTTTTTGCTTGCTCGTCCGGGGGTTGTAAGGGGTGCGCGGTTGAACCGCAGGAAGCTCGGCCTGGTGGCCGTCGCGTTGATTCTGGCCGTCGGTGTGATGGAGGTCCTGGCCCTGAGGCTGGGGTCGCTCGAATTCTCGGTCCCGTCGAACTCGCATCCGGCCGTGGCCGACCAGCCCGACGGGCACTGACCTCTCAGCGCGCCGTGTTGCGGGCCCTCATGAGGCTCTGCAGGTCGGGATGGGCGCCGCCGGAGGCGTCCGCGAGGGTCGGGCAGGCCCACTCCCTCTGCCGCCCCCAGGAGTAGGAGATCTCCAGCGGCGGCCGCGGCGCGAGCCGGTCCCAGCGCGCGAGGATCGCGCGGAACTGGGCCCGCGTCGGCATCCAGTACTGCCGGTCGCCCTCGGCGCAGCTCTGCCCGAACGTCTGCAGGACGGGCGCCACCCGGGCGCGCGGGATGCCCGCGGCGTCCGCCATCCGCACCATCCGGTCGATCGCCCCGATGTCGCAGCGCCCGCGGGCCTCGGGCGAGCCCTTGCAGGGGTAGGGGTCCAGGCCGACGAGGTCGACGCCGGCGCGCCGCGGCGTGAACGCCTTCATCGGCCAGTCGGTCAGCGAGACGAACGAGATCTGCCCGGGCGCGTTCCGCTCGATGTACCGGGCCCGGCGGCCGATCTCGCCGGCGACCTCCGGGCAGTCGCCGGTGTTCGGCTCGTCCGACAGGTACCACCCGTACACCTTCGGGTCGCGCCCGAACCGCTGGACGGCCCGCGTGAAAGCGTCCCAGCCGAGCTCGAAGTCGCCGCAGGTGAAGTTGCCGACCCAGAGCAGCGCCTGCATCCCGGCGGGCACCCCCGCGACGAGCGAGGGGTCCGCCTCGACGTCCACCAGGTCGTAGCCGAGCGACCGGAGCCGGGGATAGTCGGACGGCTGGGTGTTCAGCGCGATCCGGCGGGTCCTCCCGGGCTCGGTGGCGGGCGTCCCCGGCGCGGCCGTCGGCCCCCGGTACGGCCGCTCGCCGGACGTCCGGTGCAGGTGGAAGAGGAAACCGGCCGCCAGCACCACCGCCGTGGCGACGGCCGCGATCTTGAACCGGGCGTCCTGGACGTCCATCCCGCGTCACTCCCCGAAGGCGATGGTCAGGCGGCGGAGCCGGGCTCCTCGGCGGCGCGGACCGGCTGCTCCCGCGCCCCCTCGGCGGCGGTCTCGCGGACGGCCCCGGCGGCGTCCACCCGCAGGGGCGGGACCGTGAAGCCGAGAAGGTGCCTGACGGTGTCCCAGAGCGCGCCGAACGTGGCCCGCATCGACGGGTCCCGCAGGTAGACGGCGTCGACCGCGACCCGCGCCGGGACGATCCGCTCGATGTAGCCGGCGAGGTCGACCTCCTCGCCGGGGCCGAGCACGTCGAAGTCGCGGAACCGGACCTCGGACACGCCCGTCAGGCCGGGCCGGTGGTCGAAGACCCAGCGGCACCGCGCGTCGTAGTGGACGGCGAGGTCGTAGGTCTCCGGGCGCGGCCCGACGAGGGTCATCTGGCCGCGCAGCACGTTCACCAGTTGGGGCAGCTCGTCCAGCGACCACCGGCGCAGGATCTTCCCGGTCCTCGTCAGGCGCGGGTCGCAGTTGGCGGTGACGGCGAGACCGCCGACGCCCTGCCGCATCGTCCGGAACTTGTACATGGTGAACGGCCTTCCGCCCTGCCCGACCCGGGTCTGCCGGAACACGCCCGGCCCCGGGCTGGACAGCCGCACCAGCAGGTAGACGGCCAGCAGCGGGACGCTGAGCACCAGCAGCCCGGCGGCCGCGCCGGCGACGTCCAGCACGCGGCGCGCCGCGGACGGGGGGACGCCGTCGGAGGTGTCGACGGGACGGCTCGCGAACTCGGACATGATCACCCCTGGTGTTCGGGTGCGGGGGGCGTGGGCGCGGCCTTCCCGGCGCGCCGGAACAGGACGAGCAGCGCCGCCGTGGTGGCGACGAAGGAGACGGACGTGGCGACCGCGGCGCCGACCGCGCCGTGCGCGGGGATCAGGACCGCGCCGAGCACGACGACGACCGCGAGCCCGACGCCCTGCCCCGCGGACGCGGCGCCGGGCCGTCCGACCCCGTACAGGCACGCCATGACGAGGCCGGTGACCCCGAACGTCACGACGCCTGCGAGCCGGATGTAGGTGGGCACGACCGCGTCGTCGAACACGTCGCCGAAGATCCAGGGCAGCGCGGTCCCGGCGGCGAGGGCGAGCGGCAGCGCGGCCAGGGCCGACACGCCGAGCGCGGGCAGGATCAGGCGGGACGTCCGCCTGATCGCGGTGTCCCGGTCCTCCTTGGCGAAGTCCGGGTACAGGATGTAGTTGACCGCGAGCCCGGGGAGCTGGACGAGCTCGGCGAACTTGCTCGCGACCGTGTACACGCCGAGCACCTTCGGCCCGGCGAGCGCGCCGAGCAGCGCCATGTCGAACCGCAGTTGCAGCAGGTCGATGAGCTGGCCGAGGTAGCCGCGCAGCCCGTATCCGGCGATGGACCGGCCGAGCCGCCGGTCGGGGCGCCCCCACCCGGCGAAGAACCCGCGCCGCGCGAGCCGCCGGGCGATCCACGCGGCGGCGGCGACGTCGGCGAGCACCAGGCCGGTGATCAGCGCGCCGGGCCCGTACCAGCCGGTGAGGAGCACGAGGTAGATCGGGAGGAACACGAACTCCTCGACGGCGATGGCGAGGCTCGCGCCGGGCTGGTCGCCGGTCCCCTGGAGCAGGCCCTTGCCGACCGAGACGAAGCCCTGGGTGAAGGACGGCGCGGCGGCGGCGACCGCGACCCAGAGTCCGAACGACTTGAAGAACACCAGGTAGACCAGCGGGCTGAGCGCCAGCCAGCCGGCGCCGGAGACCGTCGCTCCGATCACCGTCAGCCACGCCAGCGTGGGCCGCACCCGGCTCTGGTCGTAGCCGCCCCGGGCGAGGAAGAAGGGCGCCGCGCCCGGCAATCCGGCGCTGGCCAGCTGGCACAGCAGCCCCGGCAGGATCCGGACGAGTGTGAAGGCGCCGACGAGCGCGGGCCCGCCGATCCGCGCCACCAGGATCGTCGCCACGCCGAGCGAGGCGAGCGCGCCGACCCGCCCCGCCACGTTCCCCGCGACCAGCGCCAGCAGCCTGCGCCGCGTGCTCCCCGTCCGGCCCTCGGGCTTCGGGGGCGGCGGTGCGGCGACCGGCGCGCCGTTCAGATTCGCCCGGCCGTTCACCGCCCGGCCGTTCACCGCCCGGCCGGTCCTCGACGGGATCGGCACCGGCTTCGCGCGCGGTCGTGACCCGGCCCGGCGGACGGGGGAGTCGCCCCGGCGTCCGAAGAGGTCGAGCGCGGCGATCAGCCCGAAGATCGCCCAGCCGTGCCGGTAGTGGAGCGTCTCGTAGAAGAGGCCGGAGACGAGGAAGACGGCGACGAGCGCGCCGAACAGCTCCGGGCGCGGGACGAGCCGCGCGTACTCGCCGGTCAGCGCGTCCCGGCGGGCGACTCGGACGCACGTGCGCAGCAGGACGAAGACCAGGACGACGAGCGCGACGCCGCCGAGGAAGCCGCGCTCCAGGACCGCGGCGACGTAGTCGTTGTGCGCCTCCCGGACGTAGGTCTCCTGCCGCACCAGCATCTGCGCCTCGGTCCGGCCGGGCCCGATGCCCCACGGGTGCGTCTGGTCGCCGATCATCTGGAGGGTGGTGGCGAGGACCGTCCCGCGCGAGTTCGTGCTCTCCCCGGTCGTCCGCCCGATGGAGTCGCGCAGGATCGGGGACGCCTGGCCGGCCCGGTCCAGGTACGGCTGGACGTCGACCTGGGTGACGACCGCGACTCCGGCCCCGCCCACGAACGCGGCGAACAGGCCGACGGCGATCGCGTGGTGCGCCCGGCCCTCGCGGAACAGCCGGAACAGGAAGCCGAGCAGGACCGCGACGCAGAGCGCGAGCAGGCCGCCGTTCGAGCCGGTGAGGAGCTCGGCGGCGAGCAGGACGCCGCAGACCGCCCACCGTCTCCCGCGGCCCCGCGGATACCGGGTCGCGCGGGCGACGAAGAACACGCAGATGAACCAGTTGGACGCGTAGTTCGCGTCGCCGAACGTGAACATCGCGCGCTCGCCGTCGACCTGCTTGCCCGACAGCGCCTCGATCCCCAGCACGAAGCCGACGATCATGACGGCGGCGTAGCCCGTCCCGATCCGGACGAAAGCGCGGAGCGCGACCCGCAGCAGCGCCGGGTCGCGGCCGAGGTTGGCGATGCTCACCGCCCACAGCAGCACGAACATGTCCTTGAGCAGGGTGAGCGCGCCCGCCTCGTTGACGACGGCGGCGACCCCGCCCGCGATGATCGTCATCAGGGTGGGGATCAGGAACGGCCACCGGACGGGGAGCCCGCGGCGGCCCGCCCACACCAGCGTCGTCGCGATGAGGCCGACCAGCGCGAGGTCGGGCAGCCCGGTGTTGCCGGGGCCCGGCGGGAGGCCCGCGGGCATCAGCATCGGCAGCGAGGCGATGCCCGCGACCAGCACGGCGGCCGCCGTCCGCCGCCCGCGCCGCGCAGGCGGCGGCGCGGGCGCGGGCGGGGCCTCGATGACCGTGGTCATGGGCGGCGGGAGTCGCCTCGGTAGGTCTCGTCCAGGACGGTCCCGAGGTCTCCGGGCGAGAACCACGCGCCGACCCTGGCCCGGGCCCGCTCCGCCATCCGCGCGGCGCCGGACGGGTCGTCCAGCAGCGCCGCCGCGGCGGCGGCGAGCCCGGCCGGCTCCCCGGGCGGGACGAGCAGCCCGGTCTCCCCGGCGAGCACGAGGTCCTGGTTGGACGGGACGGCCGTCGCGACCAGCGGGATCCCCGCCACGATCGCCTCGACCAGCACGCACGGGAGCCCCTCCCAGCGGCTCGCCATCGCCATCACGTCGAACGCGGGCAGCACGTCGGCGACGTCGCCGCGGTGCCCGAGCCAGCGCATCCGCCCACCGATGCCGAGCCTGGCGGTGAGCCTCTCCATCTCGCCCGCCATCGGGCCGCCGCCGACCCACAGGCCGAACACGTCGTCGGGCAGCCGGGCGATCGCCCTGGCGAAGATCTCCGGTCCCTTCTGGAACGTCAGCCGCCCGACCGACCCGACGACCTTCACGCCGAGCGGCAGGCCGAGGCGGCGCCGGGCCTGCGCGCGGGAGCCGGGCTCGGCCGCGTAGGCGTCCGTGTCGACGGCCGGCCAGGACAGCCGGACCCGCTCCGGCGTGGTCAGCCCGAGCCGCAGCGCCGTCGTCACCGTCTCCGACCCGATCGCGAGGAACGCGTCGGTGCGCCGGGCCGCGACCCGTTCGAGGCGTATGTAGAGGTGTCGCCGCGCCCGCGACTGGAACTCGTTGAACGGGAACCCGTGCCAGGTGTGGACGATGCGCGGGACGCCCGCGCGGGCCGCCGCGATCCGCCCGAGCACGCCGCCTTTCGCGCTGTGGGTGTGGACGACGTCGTAGCGCCCCTCCGCCAGGACGCGGGTCAGCGTCCGCAGCGCGGCGAGGTCGTCGCGCGGCGACACCTGCGGCACCAGCGGCCCCACCTGGACGATCTCCATCCCGGCCGCGTGCGCCTGGCGGGTGAGGTCACCGGCGGCGGCGTTGGCGACGGCCTCCTCCCCGTAGAGGACGCCGTTGCCGGTGGAGGAGGCCGTGCTGTCCATACCGACGCCGCCGGTGACGATCGTGCGCTCGTAGCCGCCGTCCGGCAGCGCCAGCGCGCCGTTCAGCGCGACCTGGCCGGCGCCCCCGTTGAACCGGGTGATCACCGTGGCGACCCTGAGCTTCTCCGGGGTGCTCACCGGCGCCGCGCAGGCCGGGAGGGCCGGGGCCGGAACCCGCCTCGTCCGCGCACGGTCAGCTCCGGTTCCGCAGCGCGGCGGAGAGCGCGGCGACGACGCGTCCGACGCCGTCGGCCGTCAGCCCCGGATACAGCGGAAGCGACAGCAGCTCTTCACCGACCCGGTCGGTCACCGGCACGCGCCCGCATTCTTCGGTGCCCAGGATCCGCCGGTAGGCCGTCATCTGGTTCGCGGGGATGAAGTGCACGGACGTCGCGACGCCCGCCGCCTCCAGCTCGGCGCTGACCGCGTCCCGGTCCGGCACCCGGACCTGGTAGAGGTGCCAGGCGTGCTGGACGCCGTCCAGGTCGCGCTGCGGCAGGACGAGGCCGGGCAGGCCCCCGAGCTCCGCGTCGTAGCGGGCGACGATCCCGGCGCGGTCGCGCTGCCAGCCCGGCAGCTCCGCGAGCTGCGCCCGCCCGATCGCCGCCTGGACGTCGGTCATGTTGGCCTTCAGCCCGACCGTCCTCACGTCGTACCGCCAGCTGCCGCCGGGCAGGTACCGCTTCCAGGAGTCCTTGCTCATCCCGTGCATCCGCATCGCGCGGACCCGGTCGGCGAACTCCGCGTCGCTCGACGCCACCGCGCCGCCCTCGCCGATCGGCATGTTCTTGGTGGCGTAGAAGGAGAAGCACGCCGCGAACGACTCCGACCCGACCGGCTCTCCGCCGCGCCCGGCGCCGGGCCCGTGCGCCGCGTCCTCGACGATCTTCGTCCGGTCGAGGCCCGCCGCCTCGGCGAGCGCCGCGACGTCCACCGGGTAGCCGCCCTGGTTCTGGACGACCATCGCCGCGGGAGCGGCGCGGCCGGCCGCCGCCGCGACCGTCGCGGGGCTCGGGACCAGCGTGTCCTCGTCGATGTCGACGAGGACGGGCCGGTGCCCCGCGTGCAGGATCGCGTTGATCGCACCGCAGAACGTCAGGCTCGGCGTCAGCACCGCCGAGCCCGGCGGAAGGTCCAGCGCGCGCAGGCACAGCTCCAGTGCGGCCGTGCACGAGGAGACCGCGACGACGTGGGCGGCGCCCAGATGGTCGGCGAACTCCTGCTCGAACGCGGCCGTCTGCGGCCCCGTCGTGATCCACCCCGAGTCGAGCACCTTGACGACGGCGTCGGCCGCCTCGCCGGACACCGGCGGAACCGTGAACGGAACGGACGAACTCATCTGGTCACCCCTTGATCTTCCGGGATGCGGCGACGACGCCGAGCAGCGGCCAGCCGGACGCGGCGAGAAGGTCGCGGACGGTCTCCAGCCCCGCGGCCCGCGTCACCGGACCGACCACCACGACCACGCCGACCTCGTCGTCCGCACCCGGATCGATCTCCTCGAAGGCGTGCACGTGGCAGAGCCGGCGCACCGGGGCCGCCTGGCCGGTCTCCGAAGGAGATATCTCGGACTTCTTCGTCATCACGGCGATGCCGCCGCCGGCACGGGCCACCGCCGTGCCGCTCTTCTCGCCCGGCCCGCCGCCGTCGGGCGACGTCCCGCCCTCGCCGCCGTCGCCGTCCGGGTCGTCGTCTCCAGGGCGGGCCGTGACGACCTTCGTCTCGTCCCCGTACACCGCGGACGCGATCGACGACACCAGGTCGGCGGGCAGCGGGCCGGGGGCGCCGACCAGCGCGATCCGCCCGACCCCCTCCTTCTTCACGGCGAGCCTGATGCGCCGTCCGAGGTCCGCGAGCTGCTCGGGCTCCCGGTCGACCCAGCCGAGCAGCGGCACCCCGAGCCGCCGCGCGACCCGGCGCTGCCCCGGGATCGTGGGACGCGCCGTCTCCGTCACCACCGCGATCAGGATCCCGCCGACCAGCCCGACCAGGCCCGCGACGGCCGCCGTCATCACGACCGGGTTCGTGCGGGGCGCCAGCACCGCCGGCTGCACGACCGACGCCGTCCCCGCCGACGACAGCTGCGTCTGCAGGTCCGACCGGTTCGACCGCAGGTCGGTGAGCTCCGCCTGCACCCGCTCGCGCTCGTTGGCGGCGCCGATGTCGGGGTTCGGCTGCGCGCCCGCCCGCCGCGACAGCGGCCCGAGCTTCTTCTCCAGGTCCCGGACGCGCTTGTCGATGCCGTCCATCTGCCGCCGGACCGACCCCTGGTTGGACTCGTTGATCTCCTTGACGACCGCGGCGCCGATCGCGTCGGCCAGCCGCCGCGCCACGGCCGGGTCCCGGTCCTTCACCGACAGCTCCACCACGGTGGACGTCCCGAGCCCGGTCACCCCGATCGCCTTCGCGGTCTTCAGCGTGGACCGGTCGACGCGCTGCTGCCGCAGGACCCCGCCCAGCAGGTTCTCGCTGGTCGCGAACGCCTTCACCTGGCTGACCACGATGGACACGCCCGCGTCCCCGGGCGCCGCGTCGGTCGCCCTGCTGCTCGCCTGCAACCGCGTTCCGGCCGTGTAGGGCGGCTCCCGCCCGTTCATCGCCAGGCCCACCAGCACGAGGGGGAGGACCGTCATGACCAGCAGGAGCGCCCAGTAGCTCCGGACCACCCGCGCGGCGACTTCGTCGATCTCCAAGGTCTTCCCCTCCGGCTCCGTCAAGGCCGAGCGTAGGAAGCCGCCCCGCCGGAGGAATCACGCAAAAGACGACCCCGGTCTACGCCGTTTGCACCAGAGCGCTCCCCACGCTCAGTAGTCGTCCGAGGCGGGCCGCATGCCGGCGCGCATCGCGAGGGTGATCGCCTCCAGGGCGGAGTGGAGGTCGAGCTTGGCCAGCAGGTTCTGCGTGTGGGTGCGGACGGTGTTCGCCGACAGGCCCAGCCGCTCGGCGATCTCCGCGCGGCCGAGGCCGTCCACCATGCACTGCAGGACCTCCCGCTCCCGCGGCGTCAGCTCGGCGATCAGCCCGCCACCGCCGCCGCCTTCGGTCAGCCTCCGCAGCACCTCGCCGAGCACGTCCGGGGGGATCCAGCCGCCCTGCCGCGCCGCGGACCGGATCACCCGGGCGACGAGATCGGCGCTCTCGGTCTTCTCCACCCACGCCACGGCGCCGGTCCGGACCGCCCGCACCATCGCGTCCACGTCGCTCATCGCGGTCAGCATCACGACCCGGACGTGGGGGTGGCGCTTGCGGACCCGCTCCAGGACGTCCAGCCCGCTCTCCGTGTCCAGCGTCAGGTCGAGGACGAGGACCTGCGGGCGCTCGGCGGCGGTCAGCGCCAGCGCGCGCCGCACGTCGGCGGCGATCGGGAGGATCACCAGGTCGGGCTCGCGCCCCAGCCGCGCCGCGAGCGCCTCGGCGAAGAGCGCGTGGTCGTCCACGATGAGGACACGGATCGGTTCCATGCACCGACGATGACCGCTGAGCGGCCCGGGCGGATCCTGCAAACGCTGTACTTCGTTTCGGCCGTCCGATTGCCCGGGGCCCGACTCGCGGCCTCTCGGGGCCGCGGCTCCGGGGAAGGCTCGTGCGCGGACGCGGCCGGCCCCGGCCGGTTCACGCGAGACCGGACCCGGTCACCGCGGTCGCGGGACATTGACCGCCCGCGGTCGCCTGCTCATCCTGTGGCTGAAACTTCAGGGGACGCACTGGCCTGCAGGGATGCCACATGAAAGTGCTGATCACAGGGGGAGCCGGCTTCATCGGCAGCACGATCGCCTCCGCCTTCACCGAGCGCGGCGCCACCCCCGTGGTGCTCGACAGCCTCATCACCGGACGGCGCGAGTTCACCGACGGCAGGGTCTTCTACCAGGGCGACATCGGGGACGGGGACCTGGTCGACGAGATCTTCCGCGACCATCCCGACATCGCGCTGACCGTGCACTGCGCCGCGCTGATCGTGGTGCCCGACTCGATGGCGGACCCGCTGCGCTACTACCGGGTCAACCTGTCCAGGACCCTCGATCTCGCGGGCCACCTCGTCCGCAACGGCTGCGATCGGATGATCTTCGCGTCCACCGCGGGGATGTACCGCCCGGAGGCCGACCTTTCGGTCTCCGAGACGTCCGAGCTCGAACCGCAGAACCCCTACACGCGCTCGAAAATGATGGCGGAGCTGCTCCTGCAGGACTTCTGCAAGGCGTACGGTCTGCGCGTCATCTCGCTGCGCTACCTCAACCCGATCGGCGCCGATCCGCGGCTGCGCACCGGCCTGCAGAACAGCAAGCCCACCCACGCCCTGGGCAAGATGATCGAGTGCTACTCGCTCGGCGTCCCCTTCAAGATCACCGGGGTGGACTGGGAGACCCGTGACGGCACCGCGATCCGCGACTACATCCACGTCTGGGACATCGCCCGCGCCTTCCACGCGGCCGCCGCCCGCTTCGACGCGGTCATCCCGCCGGCCGGCGACCACGCCCGCCACGAGGTGATCAACCTCGGCACCGGCGACGGCACCACCGTCCGCGAGCTCGTCGCCGCCTTCCGCGAGGTCGTCGGCGACTCCTTCCGGGCCGAGGACGCCCCCGCCCGCCCCGGCGACGTCGTCGGCGCCTACGTCGACCCGGCCAAGGCATGGGACCTGCTGGCCTGGAAGCCGGAGTACACCGTCGAGGACGCCATCCGCCACTCCCTCCAGTGGGCCGAGCGCCGGAGGGAACCGGACGTCGCCTGACCCGCCCCGGCCCGTCCGGTCGCCCGCACCTTCCGCGAGGGGGCGACCGGACGGGCCGCGTCTCAGTAGGTGGCGGAGCGCTCGTACTGCTCCCAGACCCCGTCGTCGAAGTAGGGGGACAGGTTGTAGGTGGGGTCATGGACGATGTGGCTGAGGACGCCGTTGATGAGGCCCAGATGCGTGCTCGCGTCGTAGTCCTTCAGCCACGGGCCGCCGCTGCTTCCCTTGGGGTAGTCGCAGTCGATCCTGACCCTGCTCTCGGGCGGCGGCAGGAAGACCCGCGTCTCCCCGAAGCACTCCTTCTGGGTGAGCAGGGGGCCCAGGTAGGAGATGACCGTCCGCGTCGCGACGTAGGACTCGTTGACGGCGATTCCGTTCTCGCCGACCACGTCGCCGAGCCGTTGGCCCTGCTGGTTCGGTTTGAAGTTGACGAAGCCGAAGTCGTAGCGGTCGTCGCCGTCCACGCCCCACCGCTTGACGCTGTTGGCCCTGAAGCCATCGAAGATCCCGAACGGCGCCGGTTCGTCCTTGGAGGCGCCGGGCCGGAACTTGAAGTTCACGTACTTGCGGTTCTCACCGCCCTTGGACATGCAGTGCCCGGCGGTGATGACCAGGTTCCTGTTGTTGCTTCTCACCACTGCCCCCGTGCAGAGGACGTGTTCATGGCGGACGGGATCGTCGAATTCGAGGCGTCCCACGGTGGGGTTGAACCCCACTGCGACGCGCGTGGCGTCGAGCGGCCGGCTGGGCCCGAGCGGAGGCACCACATGCGGAACCCCCGCCCGAACCGGCGGCGCCTCCTCCGCGGACGCGACGCCGCTCCCGGCGACGAGCAGGGGAGCGAGCGCCAAGGCCGCCGCCCCCATGTCGAGATATTTACGGACTAAGCAGTCTTTTCTCATCCAGTTCTCCGGGCTGGTCAATGGTGCACGGATGGACGAGAGTCGAATCTAGAGAAGAGAGCGCCCGGCAAAACCGACTTCCGCGTCGATGTATCTTCGCCTCGACTGCACTATGGCTGATCGTATTCTTTTGCCGCCCTGATCACGGCGCTCGCGCGGGGTCAGGGCGGCGGAGCGGTCAGCAGGTGGTGAGCATGTCGGTCAGGGCGCTCTTCTCCGCCGCGTCCGTGTTCAGCTTGTACCGCCATTTCACGTCGACCCAGCTTCGTGCGTAGGTGCAGTAGAAGGAGGTCAGGGGCGGCTTCCACCGGGCCGGGTCCTTGTCGCCCTTGGCCTGGTTGACGTTGTCGGTGACGGCCCACAGCTGGCTGCTCTCCAGGTCGTTGGCGAACTGGCGGCGCCGAGCGGTCGTCCACTCGTCGGCCCCCGAACGCCAGGCCTGGGCAAGCGGGACCATGTGGTCGATGTCGAGATCCTGGCGATCGGTCCAGACGCCCCCGTCATAGGGGCTCTCCCACCGGCCGGACGTGGCTTGGCAGGCGGAGTTGGTCTCCACGTTCTGACCGTCGCGCTTGAGGACCGTCTCGCGGGTGTCGCAGGTGCCCTGGACCGTGGCCCAGTGGGGGAACTTCTCACGGGAGTACCCGTCCATGGACCCCTCCGGCGCGACCACGAGCTCGCCGAGGTGGGTGCGGGCGGCGGCCGCGTCCGGTGGCGGCGGCGGCACCAGCCGCTGCCGGGCCTCGCGGTCCGGGCGCGGAGTGTGCGCGGCGGCGGGCGCGACCAGAAAGCCGGCCGAGACGGGCAGGACGACGGCGAGCGTGCAAACGAGGGCCGAGCGGCGCATGGGTCTCTCCCCACGATCGGTGACCACCGAAGATCGGTGATCACCTCAGCGTGACGATCAGCACCCCAACCCCCGTCGATCCCCAGGTGAAGATCACCCCCGCACCCGGAAAAGGATCACGCCCGCCCGAAGGGTGTGACGACTTGGCGCACGGCCGGCTCGTGGTTACGGTCGTTCCTCGACAGGCCAGGGCCGCAGTCATCGCGGGAGGGACCGTGCTGGAGAAGTTGCCGGACGGTCTGTGGGCCACCCGCTACGTCGGCGCCCGCTTTCCGGGGGCGCCGCTGGTGGCCGACAAGCCCGGCCTCGCCGACGGGGCCAACTGCCAACTGTTCGCCTACGAGGTGCTCAGGCTGTTCGGATTCGACCCGCCCGACCTGCGTTCGAGTGAGCTGTGGGCCGACACGGAGTTCACCGAGCAGGTAGCGGAGCCCGGCCCCTACGACCTGGTCCTGTTCAACGCCACCCAGAACACGTGGGGCGCCCACGTAGGAGTCTGCGCCGACAACGACCAGATCCTGCACCTGTGCGCCGAGGTGGGACACCCCGCAGTGTGGACCTGGCAAGACTTCGAAACCCGCCCGCGCTACCAAACCCTGATCGGCACCAAACGCATCACCCGCCGCCTCCGCGACAGCCCGCAACCTTTGGGGTCACAAGGCCCTCGGGGCGGCGGGAGTCCGTGCCGGGGAGAAGGTCATCCCCCGCCCGGAGAAGAATCCCGCTGATCACTGTGCGGCGGGCGGCGCGGTCATCGGCCCCCTGCGGGCCGTCCGGGCTCGCCCGCCCGCTGAGGAGCCGCCTCGCGGAACGCCTGGTCGAGCGCGTCGACGAGGCGGCGGAAGGTCTCGTCGAGCGACTCCGGCAGACCGAACGCGGTGTCCCGCTCCAGCGTCACGAACCCGTGGCAGGCGATCCGCCACATGCGGATCGCGTGGACCAGGCCGCCGTCGTCGAGCCGGTAGCCCTTGAACGCGGACGCGACGACGGCGACGGCCCGGTCGGAGACCGCCTCGTGCTCGGTGTCGCCGGGCGCCGGCGCCCGGACGCTCAGGGCGTACCGTCCGGGGCGCTCGGCGGCGTAGCCGCGGTAGGCGGCCGACAGCTCCACCAGCGCCTCGCGTCCGGCCACGCCCGCGACGGCCGCCGCCAGCCGCGCCGCCAGTTCCTCGACGGCCAGCATCGCGATGCCGCGCCTGACCGCGTCCAGGCCGTCGACGTGCTTGTAGAGACCGGGCAGCGACACCCCGCACCGCCGCGCCACGGCCGCGAGGGTCAGCTTCTCCGGCCCCGCCTCGTCGGCGACGTCCGCGGCCGCCCGGACGACCCGCTCGGGGGTCAGCCCCGCGCGCGGCACGGCTGCCCCGCCTTCCGGCCGAGGGCGATGCCGGCACCGGTGATGAAGAGGATCAGCAGGGGCAGCGACACGTAGGCCAGCGTAGCGACGCCGGTGAGCAGCAGCGCGTACCCGATGCCGGACCCGGCGATCGCGACGGCCAGCGCGAGCCCGGTGGCGGCGAGCCAGCGCGGGAGCACCCCCGCGAGGGCGCCCGCGACCCCGACGGTGGCGAGCAGGAACATCTTGACGCCGTCCGCGCGGTTGAGCGCCTCCAGCCAACCGTGCGCGGCCCCGGGCGACGACGCGGCGACCAGCGCCATCCCGAACAGGAACTGGGCGAACGAGACGACCGCCGCCGCCAGCCCGGCGACCGCCGCGACCCGGCCGGCACGCGACCACCCGGCCGCGCGGGCGAGCGCGAGCGGGACGAGGGCGAGCGCGGCCGGGGGCAGGCCCTCGGTGAGCAGGAACTGCACGGTCGACGCGCTTTCGTGGCCCGCGTAGGCCGCGACGATCTCGCTGCCGCTCGCCCCGAACCCGGGCGCGGGCACCGGAACCGACAACCCGGCCACCCACGTGACCAGGAAACCGGCTCCGGCGACGGTCGGAACGTTCAGTGGTCCGCGGCGCGGCGCGGCGGCGATGGAGGCCATCGTCTCTCTCCCTTGGTTAATTGGAATAACCAGAAGTTAGCAAGCTTAACCAAGGTTTCGCAAGCCCCTCCCGCGGAGCCCACATGCAGCGTTCCGCGCACCGGAGACGGGGGCCGCCCGATCGCTGAAGCGCGGCGTCCTGTGCCCGGGCAGCCGCTGCCCGCTGAAGTCGGCGCGGCAGGACGACCAGTTTCACGCCACTACGAGATCGTCCCCGTGGCCCCTGAACAGCGAGCCCGCGCAGTCCCCGCACTGCGGCGCCAACCGCACACAGGACGAACGGCGGCGCAGCCAGTCGCGCGGCTACCGCGCGGGCTGGCTGCGCCCGGTCGCGAACAGCATCCTGAACGTGCCCGCCCACGTGGCGGCCGAGCTTCCGCCCGAGGTCCGGGTGCTGCTCACACCTGCCTCGGATGACGGCTCCCCCCGAAAGGTGGGCACCGATTTCTGGCGGCAGTGGTCAGGCTGCCGGTGTCCTCCCGTCGTTGACCGGTGAGAGTTGTCCGAGGCGGGAGTGCCTGCGGCGGGTGCTGTCGCGGGTGACCCGGCGGAAGACGGCTTGGCGTGCTGTGCGGGCGGCGCCCCAGTGGTTGCGCACCGCTCTGACTCAGTCGCGTGCGGCCCAGTCGCGTAGAACGGCCTCGACCTCGGCCAGGCACTCCTCGGCGGTACGCGTCCCGTCCCTTTCCAGGTCGGTCATCAATCCGGCCGCGTAGTCGGCGAGAGAAGTGATCAGCTCGAAGACGCCGACCTCTCCCTGACGGACGAGGTCTCCCATCACCACGAAGAAGGGCCGCGGACCGGGGGTCAGGAGGGCCCGCATGATCTCGGGGACATGCCCGGCGACGGCCGGCGCGTGCCTCGGGAGGAGTTCGAGGAAGTCGTTCACGGAGCCTCCGCGAGCGATCACCCACCCCTCGGTCACCGCCCCCGCGGCAGCGGCCATTCCCACCGCGAGACGTCCGATTCCTTCCTCGCCCTCCGCGCCGGACTGGACGGCCGCGATGATCCGGTCGGCGGGCATCGGGTCTTCCGCCGATGCGGTCGAATCCTGTCGGAGAGTGGCGCGTATGAGTGGGACAACGGCGTTCTGACTGTCGAACTGCATGATGATGATCCTCTCAGCACGGCCCCTGCCGGTTCGGCCGCCCTCCGCCGGAGCGTGCTGCGCAAGACGGTCGTGGTTCTGGCGGCGGTGTCGTTGCCGGCCGGCCTGGCGGTCGCCCTGGGCCTGCTGTCGGCGGTCGGCGCGGGCGACCAGTTCGCGCCGCGGGCTACTGGTCGCCGCCGCGGCGGGAGGATCCGCGGACGCGTGGGCCGCCGCGGCGGTCGCGGCGGCGACCGCCGCCGCCGTGCTGGTGCGGTGTGCGTGGACGGCGCTCGGGCACGTCCCGGCGCACCGGATCCTGGCGGCCTCGACGCGGACGGGCACTCTGGTGGCCGCGGCGGTCGTCCTGGATCCCGGCGCGCTGAGCTGGATCGCGGAAGACGCCCACTGGCGGCGCCGCATCCTGCGTTCGCGGCCGCTGCCGCGCTGGTTGCGCGGCTCGCCGACGCTCGCGTGGGTCGAGTGGCGCGGTCTGGTGCGGCGCCCGGGCCGGGCGGCGCTGCTGGCCGCGAGTACCGCGCTGCCCGCACTGGCGGCCCGCGCGGGCGATGGCCTCACACCGGTCGTGTCGGTCGCGGTCGCCGCCGGAACGCTCGCCGCGGCGGCGAGCCTGCACGTCCGGTGCCCGGCGGGACGTCCAGGATCCGAGCCTGATGCGGCTGTCGGCTGTCGGCCGCCGGAAGCCGCTCCCTGCTGGCTGCCCGGTCGCTGTTGCCCGCGCTGGTGGGCGGTGGCTGGCTGGCCCTGGCGCTGGCGGGCCTGTCGGCGACGGGCGTGCTCGGCGCGGGCCCGTGGTGGCTGTTCGGCCCGGCCACCGCGGCCCTCTACCTCCTGACCGCCCACCCACAGGACGGCAGCTGAGTTTCCGGGCTCTGGGTCCGTTGCGGGCTTGTGTGCGCGGCGAGCCGGTCGGGCTCGGCGGGGGCCGGGCGCGGCTGGTGCTCGCGGCGCTGCTGCTGGAGCCGGAACGGGTGGTGCCGGTGCTCGCCGGTCTCGACCGTCCGGTCATCGAGGCGGGCGTGCTGCGCTGGGAGGAGCTGCGGCTGAGCGCCCTCGCCGAGGCGTCGCAAGTGGAGTCGGCCCTGGTCAGTTCTGAGGCTTGTGGCGGGCGAGCATGCCGGAGAAGCCCCAGCCGAGGCCGAGGAGGACCGCGCCCGCGGCTGCGATGAGGCCGAGGGCGTTCACGTCGAGGACGGCGAGGAGCCCGATGACGAGGCCGTAAACGATGGTGAGGACAAAGAGGGCCTGCCGAATAGGGTTCTTGTTCATGGTCACGATGATCCTGTGACTTGGAGGGCAGTACTATCCACCGGTCGGTGGACAGCGGGGCGGGCGGGGGATCAGGGCGTGACCGGTGATCCTGGGGTGGCGCGGGCGGAGAACGCCTGGCAGCACTCGTATCCGTTCTGGGACGCCTACTTCGCGATGGTGCTGGTCGGGACCATCGCCGCGACGGCCGCCGACGCGGTGCCGCCGGGCAGGCGGGCCGCGGCGATCGGGTTGCTCGTCCTGCTGAGCCTGGCGTACGCGGCGACCGGGCGGAAGGCGCTGCGGTCGCAGGAGGTGCCGCGGCCCGGGTGCAGGATCTACGCGGTCGCGCTGATCTGCATGTTCGTCCCCGCGACGCTGCTCGCGCCGGTGGCGGCGACGGGGCTGGCAGCGCTGGCGCCGCAGGTCTACATGATGTACGGGACGGCCCGCGGCTTCGCGCTGATGGTCGCGCTGTTCTCCGGGCCGGTCGGGCTCGGGCTGTCGAGGTCCGGGGCGGGCCGGGCGGTGGCGGTCGTGATCATCACGGCGGCGCTCGCGTGCAGCGTGCTGCTCGCCGTGTTCATCGGACGGCTCGGCCGTCAGAACCACGAGCGGATACGCCTGATCGAGGAGTTGGACCGGACGCGGGACGAGCTGGCCGGGGTGAGCCGGGAGGCGGGGGTGCTCGCCGAGCGGGAGCGGCTGGCCCGCGACATCCACGACACGATCGCGCAGGGGTTCACGTCCATCACGATGCTGCTGCAGGCGGCGGAGGCGGAGGTCGGCCCGAACCGGCATCTGGAGCTCGCCGCCCGGGCGGCGCGGGAGAACCTGGCCGAGACGCGGGGCCTGGTCGCGGCGCTGGCGCCGCCCGCGCTGGACGGCGGCTCGCTCGCGGAGGCGCTGCGGAAGATGGCCCGCGACTTCGACGTTCCCGTCGATCTGGTCGTGGACGGGGAACCGCGGTCGCTGGACGCGGTGGAGGTCGTCCTGCTGCGGGTGACGCAGGAGGCGCTCGCGAACGTCCGGAAGCATTCGGGGGCGGAGTCGGTGCGGGTGTCGCTGGTCTACGGCGATCCGGTGCGGCTGACCGTCGCCGACGACGGGTGCGGGTTCGAGCCGGGGCAGGTCCGCCGCGGGTTCGGGCTGCGCGGGATGCGGAGCCGGGTCGAGCAGGCCGGCGGGACGTTCACCGTCGCGGGAGGGCAAGGTACGAGGGTCGAGGTGGCGGTGCCGTGCTCCGCGTCATGATCGTCGACGACCATCCGATCGTCCGGGAGGGGCTGCGGGGGATGCTCGCGGCGGAGACGGACATCGAGGTGGCGGCGGAGGCCGCGTCCGGGGACGAGGCCGTCGCGGTGGTGCCGTCCGTCGGTCCGGACGTCATCCTGATGGATCTGCGGATGCCGTCCGGGGACGGGGTGAGCGCGATCGAGCGGTTGCCGGGCCACCGGATCCTCGTGCTGACGACGTTCCAGGAGGACGCCGGCATCGTCCGGGCGATCGAGGCCGGCGCCGCCGGGTACCTGCTCAAGGACGCCTCGCGGGCCGACCTCGCCGCGGCGGTCAGGGACGTCGCGGCCGGCCGGCGGGTGCTGTCGCCGGAGGTGTCGGCGCGGCTGGCGGCGGCGGGCGAGGCGCGGCCGCCCGTCCTGTCGGCGCGGGAGTCGCAGGTGCTCGCCCTGGTCGCGGAGGGCCTCACCAACGCCGGGATCGGCGCACGCCTCTACATCGGCCAGGCGACCGTGAAGACCCACCTCCTGCGCATCTTCGGCAAACTCGGCGTCTCCGACCGCACGGCGGCGGTGATGGCCGCCCTGGAGCACGGCATCCTGCCTGTGCCCTGACCAACACGCCCGAAGTTCTTCGAGACCGATCACGGCGGCCAGCGGGACATGAGGTCTCGCGGGACGCCCGCCCGCATGCTCCAGAGTCGCAACTCCCTGTGCCGTCTCAGGGAGTAGGAGTTGCGCCCCGGTCGGGCATGCGCATCATGAGGTCGGTCGAGCCGCTGCCCAGCGGCGCGTGTTCGCGCTGAGACCGTCGACGTAGCTTGCCGTCATCCTTCTGTAGTCACCTCGACGGCGCGCATCTCCTGATGAGGTGCGCGGCGAGTTCGTTGGTCGGGATCTGCGCCTGCTCGCCCGAGTCCATGTCCCGGACGGTGACCACTCCGGCTTCCTTGTCGGACGCGCCGTAGATCAGCGCGAAGCGGGCATGGCGGTCGGCAGCCCATGTGAGCTGTTTGGTGAGCTTGCGGCTTGCGGCCAGATAGATCTCGGTGCTCAGCCCGGCGTCTCGTAGCCGGGCGGCGAAGCCCACCACTTCTGTCGCGGTGTCTTCGGCGATCACTGTCGCCGCCACGTCCAGTCGATGGACGTCGCCTTCGTGGTCGCTCAGCAGGCCGATGATCCGCTCGATGCCGAGGGAACCGCCGCAGGCGGGGACGTCCGGGCCGCCGAGCGCGGAGATCAGTCCGTCGTAGCGGCCGCCGCTGGCGATCGAGCCCGGCATTCCCTCCGCGGTCACCTCGAAGATCACGCCGGTGTAGTAGTCGAGCCCCCGCACGAGGCTCGGAGTGAAGGCGATCCGTTCACGCCCCACCTTGCCGGTGGCCAGCTCCAGCAGCCGAGTGATCTCCTCAAGGCCGGCCCGCCCGGCTTCGCTGTCCTTCAGCGTGGTGTGCATCCGTTCCACCGCATCGGCGGCGGTCAGGTCGTTCACCAACGCCTCGGCGATATGCGCTGGGAGAGACCGCGCGTCCACCAGCTCGGCGGCCACCCTTTCCGGAGCGAGTTTGTCGAGCTTGTCCAAGGTGATCAGCACGCCGCCGCCCAGCTCTGCCGGAACACCGTAGACCTCCAGCAGTCCGGACAGCGCCTGGCGTGAGTTCACCAGAACCTGGTAGTTCCGCACGCCGACCGCGTCCAGCGCGTCGGTGAGGGCGCACACCACCTCGGCATCGGCGAGAGGAGATGCCGACCCGACCACGTCCACGTCGCATTGTGCGAACTCACGGAAGCGGCCCTTGCCCGGGCGGTCCGCCCGCCACACCGGCCCCATCGCATACCGCTTGTACGGGGTGGGCAACTGGGACCCGTAGTTCGCGACGACACGGGCGAGCGGCACGGTCATGTCGTATCGCAGCGCGAGATCGGCCTCACCGGTGGCTTCGTGCTCACCACGTCGAAGGATCTTGAAGATCAGTTTGTCGCCCTCGTCGCCGTACTTGCCGGTCAGGGTCTCCAGCCGCTCGAACGCCGGCGTCTGCAACGGCTCGAATCCATATCGTTCGAATACCGCGCGGATCTGCGCGAACACACGCTCACGGGTGCGCAGGCCACCGGCGAGGAAGTCGCGGGTGCCGGACGGGGGGTCGAACCGCCGTGATGCCATGGGAACTCCTGACCCAACGTGATCGAAGTGGCAAAAGGGCGAAGAATGAAACAGGTCCGAAGCGGCCGTCGGGTGATGCCGCCTCCCTGTAGACCCGACAGGCTGCCGTTCCTCGATCGTAGCGACCGGCAATCATCCGCCGTGTCGAACCACACCCGCCTTCCGAAAACCGCGGCTTGTGGCGCGTTGTCCCTCCTCAAGGGGAAGTGCTGCCTGCAAAGAGATGGGGGCAGGGGCGTCGAGGCCTTGGCTGGGCCCGAGGTTTGACCACCGGTCGGACAAAAGCCCATGGATAGCCTGGGTCAGGGGCGAGTTGGCCCAACACGCCCGATCTGAAATTGTGCGAGTGGACCGGGGATTAGCGGAGCGTCCCCCCGAGAAGGTGGGTCATCGCGTTTCCGTTGGTGGCGGTTGTTGTTACCAGGTGGAGGGGAACATGCGGTGTTTGAGGAGGGTGTCCACCTGGTCTGCGGCGTGGTCGGTGTTGTCGCAGGGGGAGAGGTAGCCGTGCTTGCCGCGTCCGGCTTCGTAGTAGGCCCAGTTTCGGCCGGGCGTGGGGCGGACGCTCACTGTCAGGCGGACGTGGTCGTCGGGGCTGAACGCGAGGACCAGGAGGAGCGGCCTCCAGGTGGGGAAGTCGTCGGCCTGGTAGTGCTTGATGCAGCGGTAGCCCTTGGACTCGATCGCAGCGGCGAGCAGCTCCAGGTAGAGGATCGCGGTTGCGCGGCCCAGCCGGGTCCGCCACCACGCCAGGCGCGCTCTCGCGTGGGCGATCAGCGGGCGCAGCGGGCCCATACGACCTTTCCCTCCTCGTTGAGCGGTCGGACGCCCCAGTCGTGGACGAGCTCGGACAGCAGGAGCAACCCGCGCCCGCCCTCGGCGTCGTCGTCCTCGCCTTGGACGACGGGAAGGGCCCTGCTCTCGTCCCACACCTCGATGACGGTGAGCGGCGCGCGGACGTCGGGGAAGATCCGCACGACGATGTGCCCGACCCCCACGTGCTTGTAGCTGTTGGTAACCAGCTCGGTAACCACGAGCCGCCCGACGAAGTCGTCAGCGTGCCCGAGTTCGCGGAATCTGTCGGTGAGGTAGCGCCGCGCTTTCGCGGGAGCCTCGTCGGACGGTTCCAGAACGAGCGGCGCCACCTCCGGCGCGAGCATGACCACTGGCATCGCTGAATCCCTCCAGCCTGGACGGCGGCTGATCTCGACGGAGCCATCACGCCAAACCAGGAGAATCAGCCACTATCACCCTGTGTGATTGAACAAACACCATCAGGCCAGAAGGCGGCGTACTCTCTCAGGAGACCTCGAAAACGCCCGCATTCGGGTTGCTTCCGCTAGCGCTGAGTTGCCTTCCTGAGAAGGGAGATCGTCATGGCTTCGACCATCGAAAACCGCAGGCGCACCCCCGAGTTGCGGTCGTTCGGGGCGGTGGTGAGGAGGCTGCGGGAGGCGGCCGGGCTCAAGCAGATCGAACTGGCCGCCCTGGTGAACGTCACTCGCGCCTACATCGGACATGTCGAGCTCGGTAAGACTCGATGCCGCTCAGACTTCGCCAAGCGTCTCGACGATGCGCTACGGGCCGATGGTGAGATCGTTGGGGCGTGGAACCAGTTACTGGAATCTATCAAGTCCGTGAAGTATGCCGCCTATTTTGTGAACTTCCCCAAGGTCGAGTCGACGGCCGCGATCATCCGCGTCTACGAGACTCATATCGTCAACGGCCTGTTTCAGACGGAAGCCTATGCCGCTGAAATCATCAAGGACGCGGATATCTTGAATACGCGAATGAACCGGCAGAAGCAGGTCATGGACGCCTCTGCTCCAAAGATATTCGTCGTCCTTGAGGTGGGTGTTCTCCACAGGCAGGTCGGCACCCAGGAGGTTATGCGTGGGCAACTCGAATACCTACTGGAGTTGTCTGAGCGGCCCGGCATTCGGGTGCAGGTGCTTCCCACCGTGTACGTGGAGGACGCGCGAGCCGCCTTCACCATCGCCACCCAGTCTGACCGCAGCGACGCCGCATACCTCGTAACTGGGACGGGCGGAATGACTAGTGCAGATCCGGACGATCTCGCCAACCTGCACGAGCGATTCGCTAGTCTTCAGGCAGAGGCGCTCAATGTGAGAGACACTCGCGCCCTGCTCAGAAGGGTGATTGACGAGCGATGGACCTGACAAAGGTGGCGTGGCGCAAGGCTTCGCGAAGCACAGCCGAGGGAGACAACTGCGTCGAGATCGCCGGGATTTCGCAGGCGGTGGCGTTCCGAGACAGCAAGGACCCCGATGGTCCCAGGCTCATCATCGGTCACAGTGAGTTTCGGCGCTTCGCTGCCGCGCTCAAGAACCTTTAGTTCGCCCGCCTGAGGCGAGAAACGATCCGACGTCATGAGATTTGTGACGCGAGTTGGTAGAAGTTATCTCACATGGCAATCCGTGTCATCGTATAAAGCTGCCGTTCGCTGCGGCGATGGCCGCCGTCCGTGACGGCAAGAACCTTGACGCTTACTGATCGCGTGGACAGGCGTTCAAGCCTGAAGGTCACGGCGGCGGCCCGGATGCCTCGTCAGCGACGACGAGGTGATTTCTGCACAGCGCATCTCGGAACACCGCCCGCCGCTGTCCCCGCCGACTCCCCAGGGAGGCGGCCAAGGCGTACGGTGGTGAGACATCGAGTAGCCCGCTTCGCGTTGGGCGCTGGCTAACAAAACGCAGGCTACCCTGCAAATCGAGCACTTAACGTCAGAGACCGGCTGAGGTTGATACGAGAGGTTTTCAAGAAAGATGGACTTGAGCAAGCTGGCTTGGCGTAAGGCGTCTCGCAGCAATGAGTCGGGAGACAACTGCATCGAGATCGCTGGCATGGCAGGGGCTGTGGCCATACGTGACAGCAAATACCCCGATGGTCCCAAACTCATCATCGGCCACGGTGAGTTCTGGCGCTTCGCTGCCGCGCTCAAGAACCTTTGATCCGTCCCTGGTCAAAGGAGTGATCCGGCTTCCTGGGTAGGGCGATAGGAGCCGGTTGTGGAATCTCGGACTGATGGTTTTGTTGTCGCATAAAACTGCCGTTACCTGTGGAGATGGCCGTCGTCCGCGACGGCAATTCCCCTGACCGCTTGCTGCTCGCCTGGACAGGCTTCCAAGCCTGAGGTTCGCACCGTCGTCCCGCCGACTCCCCAGGAAGATTGAACTGGACAGCTCGCCGCTCCGAGGTCTGGCCGCCCGCATCGCGAAGGCGGGCGCTCTCGGTAGTAATGGACCAGACCGTTCTTTATCGTGAGGTGGGCGGGAAGGAGACGATGAGAGAGCAGTTGGAGCATCTCATCGAGCTCTCCTGTAGAGACAGGATAACCCTTCAGATAGCTCCGATCCGCCACATTCGAAATGTTTGGGCGCCCTTCGTGATCGCTACCTTGCCTGACCAGCGTCAAGTTGTGTACACGGACAACGCGTGCGGAGGTGAGACCACGACGAGCCCACGGCATGTGGCGTTAGTGAATGAGACATTCATCGTGTTGCAAGGCGAGGCGCTTAATGTGAGAGATGCGCGTGCGCTGATTAGAAAGGTGATTGATGATAGATGGAAATAACAGAAGTTGTGTGACGTAGGGCGTCGCGTAGCAAGGAAGACGGCTCCAACTGTATTGAGATATCCGAGTTCCCTGGCATTGTCGCCATTCGTGACAGCAAGGATCCTGATGGTCCCAAGCTCATCATTGGTCACAGTGAGTTTCGGTGCTTTGCCGCCGCGCTCAAGAACCTTTAGTCCGTCCGCCTGAGGCGAGAAGCGATCCGACGTCATGAGATTTTGGCGACGTGAGCTGGTAGAAGTCATCTCACATGCCGGTCCGTGTCAACGCATAGAACGGCCGTTCGCCGCGGGGATGGTCGCCGTCCGTGGCGGCAAAGCCCCTGACCGTTTACCGCTTGCGTGGACAGGCTTCCAAGCCTGAGGTCCACGCCGGCGTCCCGGATACCTCGTCAGCGACGACGAGGTGACGTCCCCGCACAGCACATCTCGGAACACTGCCCGCCGCCGTCCCCGTCGACTCCCCAAGAAGATCGAAGTGGACGGCTCACCGCTCCGAGGGGCTGGCCATCCACATCGCGAGGGCGATCGCGTCTTCCCGAGGGGCGGCCATGCGGGTGCTGCCCGCCTCGTGAAGCCGGGATGAGGCGGGCGCGTGGAGGAGTGGGGTGGTTGTGTGCGGTGCTTTATTCTAGCGCTAGAGTAATGCTGTGGCTGCTGATCTGACGCCTGCTGAGTTGACGTTGCTCGGGCTGCTCGTGGAGAAACCCAGGCATGGCTATGAGCTGGACGAAGTCATCGACGCCCGGGGGATGCGGGAGTGGACTGAGATCGGGTTCAGCTCGATCTACTACCTGCTGACGCGGCTCCGGGACCGTGGGCTGATCGCCGAGGTCGACGCGCCGCGCGGTGGTCGGGGGAAGACCCGCCGGGTGTACGGGCCGACGCCCGAGGGGTACCGGGTGTGCGCGCGGGCGGCCGAGGCCGCGGTGGCCGAGCTCCGGCCGGTGTTCCCGCCTCTGCTGGTCGGTCTGGCCAACCAGCCGGTCATTCCGCCCGTCCGCCTGCGGGCGGCGCTCGACCAGCGGGCCGCGGCGCTGGCGGAGAAGATCGCCGCCGTCGGCGCGGCCCGCGACGCGCAACCCGGCGTGCCCGGGTTCGTCCGCGCCACCTTCGACTACTCGCTGGGGCAGCTCGCGGCCGAACAGCGATGGCTGGACGACTACCGGGCGGCCGAAGTCGGCGACCGATCACCCACCAAGGCCCCGACAGGAAGGCGGACGACCGTGACTCGCTTTGACGTCAAGCGCGAACTCAAGCAGTGCTACGCGCCCAAGAACACCGACTGGGCGTTGGTCGAGGTGCCCGCGCAGCAGTTCATCGCCGTCGACGGCAGCGGCGACCCCAACACCGGCGCCGGCTACGTCCGCGCCGTCGAGGCGCTCTACGCCGTCGCCTACACGATCAAGTTCGCGAGCAAGGTCCTCGACCGGGACTTCGTCGTCGGGCCGCTCGAAGGGCTGTGGTGGTCCGACGACCCGGAGGTGTTCGTCACCCGCGTCAAGGACGCCTGGCAGTGGCGCATGCTCATCAGCCAGCCCGACTGGATCACCGAGGACCTCATGGACGAGGCCAAGAAGACCGCGCTGGCGAAGAAGGGCCTTCCCGCGATCGCCGAGGTCCACCGCGTGACACTGGACGAGGGCACCTGCGCCCAGCTCCTGCACGTCGGCCCCTACGACGACGAAGGCCCCGCGCTCGCCAGGCTCCACCACGAGTACCTCGCCGCGAACAACCTGCGCATGTCCGGGCACCACCACGAGATCTACCTCGGCGACCACCGCCGCACCGAGCCCGCCAAGTTCAGGACCGTCCTCCGCCAACCCGTCCAGGCGTCCGACCGCTGATCTAGGGTGATGCCGGTCCAGCGGGCCCTGGTGCCTCGGAGAGCGTGACCGGAGGATCGATGACGGCAGGGCGGCCGATGCCGACTCAGGACGACGTGCTCGGGTACTTCGACACGCTGTCGAACTGGGGGCGGTGGGGCGACGACGACGAGCTCGGCACGCTGAACCACATCACCGACGACGTCCGGCTGGCGGCGGCGCGGGCCGTGCGCCACGGCCGGAGCGTGTCGTGCGCATGGGAGGTCGCCGTGCCGGACGACATGGAGCGGTCGACGACGACGTGCCCGTGCGCCGCCGACATGCCGGGCGCCGAGCACATGCCGAAGGCGTTCCACAACGACCGGCGCTGGGGCTACTCGTCCGAGCGGCTCGGCATCATGTTCCACGGCAACACCCTCACCCACGTCGACTCGCCGTGCCACATCTACTGGGACGGCGCGATGTACAACGGGCGGCCGCACGCGCTGGTCGACGCCGCCACGGGGTCGGCGTGGGCGGCCGTCACGGCGGCGGCGAACGGGATCGTCACGCGTGGTGTCCTGCTGGACGTCGCGAGGGTCCGCGACGTGCCGTGGCTGGAACCGGGGCAGGGCGTGTTCCCCGAAGATCTCGAAGAGGCCGAGCGTCGCCAGGGTGTGCGGGTGCGTCCCGGTGACGCGGTGCTCCTGCGGACCGGCTACGGCCGCGTCCGGCACGAGTCCGGCGCGGGCGGCGGTTTCACGCAGTCGGGCTGGCACGCGTCCTGCCTGCCGTGGCTGCACGAACGGGGAGTCGCGCTGATCGGCGCCGACACCCCGCAGGACGTCCAGCCGTCGGGGTACGAGGACGTGCTGATGCCGGTCCACGCCGTGGGCCTCGTCGCGATGGGCCTGTGGCTGCTCGACAACTGCGACCTGGAGGCGTGCGCGGCGACGGCCGCCGGCCTCGGCCAGTGGGACTTCCACCTCGCCGTCGCCCCGGTCCGCTTCGCCGGAACGTCTGGCAGCCCGGTCAACCCGATCGCCACGTTCTGACCGCGGGCGCGACGCCCCTCGAACACGTGCTCAGATCAGGACGGCGAACTCGCCGAAGAGGAGACTTCCTCGGGGGTGTGGACGGCGGTGCCCAGCGTCGAGACGCCGACGCCGGGCCGCCCGGCGCTTGAGGTACGGCCTCCGGGAAGGGCCGGCTCACTCCGCGAGCGGGCTCGTGATCGCAGTGATGCTGCCGTGCGGCAGCCACGCGCCGGTGGGGTGACGATGGTCCGGGACGCCGGGTACGAGAAGCGGCGAGGCCGCGTAGAGCCGTATCGGCCCCTCGCGGGCGGTCTTCAGCCACGCGGTGTACCCCGCGGCGGATGCCGGTTCGCCAGGGAAACGGCGGCTCAACTCGGCGATGTACTTCACCGCTGCCGGATCACCGGTGGGGAACCGCAGCGGTAGCAACTGACCGGCCGGCGGTACGAGCAGCGACGTGTTGAGCAGCCAGGGCGCGAGGTAGGTGCCCTGGGAGGTCGTGTATCCCGTGCCGACGTCACGCACCACTCCGTAGGCGGCCCCCCAGCCTGCCACGATCACGAGTGGAATCCGCGCCCGGCCCGGGGCGGCGACGGTGATGTGCTCGCGCCGCGCCGCGGCTCGGACGATCGTGGCCGCCTGCCGGCTGCGGGGTGAGGAGTCCGCGACGAGGCCCAGCGTGCGTGCACCGCGGCCGGCCACGAACCGGACCGTGGCCCTCAGCGCGGCGGCGTCGGAGGCCGTGAGCCGGTCGGCCGGGCAGGACCGGAGCGGGCCGGTCGCCCCCGCGAGGATCCGGCCCAGGGCGACGCTGGCACACTCCGGCCCATCCGATCCACGAAGATCGGGAGCACCACTGTCACGGGGGCCGGTGTCGACCCGCACGGCTTTCATGGTGCCCATGACCTTGACCCGCAGCCGGCTGCGCCCAGCGGGAAGCCATACCTGTGCCCAGATGTTCCCAGTGCCGGGCCGGGTGGCCGCGGCGGTGAGCCGGCCGCGCCCGGCCCCGACGTACGCGCGGTCGGCACCGACATGGACGAGGTTCCAGCCGGGCCGGGCAGGCGCGACGAGAACCGGTATCAGCCGCCCGCCGGCGGCGATGCCGTCCATGAACGGAACCCCCGGCGCGGGCGGTACGGCCGGCGGCGGCACGGCCACAAGCGCCGCTGCGGCGAAGCCCGTGAGGGCGAGGCCCACCGCCGTGCTCGCCGAACGGGCCGGCGGCCGCGTCATCGGACGATCGGAGCGCCTGAGCCAGACCACCGTCACGGCTGTGGCAGCGCCCGCGGCAAGGATCGCATCGGCGGCGAGGATGGCCGTCCAGGTGGCACTGGACGGTGGCGGGCCGTCGTTCGCCAGTCGCGCTGCCGTGGCCGCGGTCAGCGCCGCCGTGGCTGCCAGGATCGCCGGCAGCAGCCGCCGTGTGGTCCGGTCTCGGTCCTCGGCCCGTGCCGTCGCCAGGTGACCCGCCGAACCTGTCCACACGGCCGCGGCCACCCCCTGGAGGAGCACCGCAGCGGCGTCGACGACGCCGCGGACACCCGAGGCGCTTCCGGCTGACAGGGTGGTGGCCAGGTACGTCGCGAGGGCGGCGGTGGACAGGGCGCCTGCGGCAGCACTCGCGGCCGCGCGCGAGAGCAGTGGCGGCAGCGCGAGCGTCAGCACCGCCATCCCCGCGAGCGCCGGCGGCAGGGCGCCTCCGATTCCGATCGCCATCACCGGGGAGACGGCGGCCACGGCCGCCGCCATGCGGGTCAGATTCCGGCAACCCGGCGTGGGTGCACCGGCGAGCGGCCGCAGCAGCGCGCTCCCCGCGACCACCGCGATCGCCGCGACCGCAAGGTGACGGAATGCGGCCAGGACTGTGAAGGGCGGCGGGGCCGGAGCGTGGTGGGTGTGGCTCCCGTCCCAGCCGGGAGCGGTCAGGAGAACCGTGACGAGCGCCATTCCCCACCTCGCCTAACGAATGCGCACTACAGGTTACTTAAGTTGCTCGACTCGGATGTGGGCAACCTCGCTCACCGACGACGAGCGCGGCTCGCCCACGTACCGCAAACGAGCGATCAAGCTCCTGAGCCGTCGCCCGAGACATCCGGCGTGGTCATCCCGGATGTCTCGGTGCGTGGCTCCCCGCCGCCGGCTCTGAGAGCGTGAGCGTTCAGCGCAGATCGGCGTCGGCGACCGCGAACACCACTCCGTGCGGCCTGGCCGGCCCGTGGACGCCGTGTGGCCACTTGTCACGGTTGAATTCGACACAGGGAGCATGGGTGTTCTCGTCCACGAAGCCTGTGTCAAGCGACGGCTTTCCGCTCCGGCTCACCTGGCTGACGCAAATCTGATGGTTCCCGTCGACGCCGGTGAACGCGACGAAGTAGTTCGACGTCACCACTCGGCGAATCTGTGCCGTCTCGTGGTAGAAGCCGTCACGGCCGAGCGCGAAGTTGTCCAACGAGCCCCAGTGCGCACCACCCGAGGTGACATCGCGAATCGGAACGGCGCCGATCAGGGACGGGCAGTCGGGCTCGGCGCCTCCGGCAGTGACCTCCGCGGGAGAATCTATCGAGCACCGTGTGCGATTGCCCGCGGCGAGGAGTCGTCGCAAATCGAGGACGTACAGCATGCCGGTCTCACGTTCTCCGGGTGACGTGTAACCGCCCGAGACCACGACGTGGAAGAGAAATCGATCGTCCGGGCTGACCTGCACCCAGCTCCCGGCGTCCCCATCGGAGGTCGGCGTGTCCTTCGGGAACAGCGACTTGAACGCCGTGGCGTCGTCGAAGACCTCCCGCCACCGCGGCTTCTTCGCCGTGACGTCGGGGGTGTAGTAGATCACGCCGCCGCCGCTGGTGGCGACGAAGGCGCCCCGGTGCCGGGGTTGGTGCGTCACTCCCGTCTCCATCGCCCCGCGCGGTTCGGCGGTGTTGAGGTCGGCGTCGTGTCGAGGGCCGGCCGGCAGGCGTGATACCGACAGCAGGCGAGGCGCGTTGCGATCAGAGATGTCGAAGATCCGCACGGTGTCGCGTGCCAGATTCGGGTTGTCCACGATCGGAGTTCGAAGTTCGACGAAATCGCTGGTGATCAGCCGGTTGAGATCTTCGCGCACCTGGAGGCCGTGCGGGTTGGCGCAACTCGGCTGAGGGAGCGCCGGGACGTTGGGGCACAGCTTCGGGTCTTCGCCCTCCTTGGTCGCGGCGGGTGCCTCACTGAGGACCTTGCCGTTCGGGCCGATGCGGACTATCTCGCCCGGCGAACCCGCAAAACCGTTTCCTTCGCGGACCTGCCCCCCGGAATAGCGGCACGGTCCGGTCACGTCCGGACCGCCCACGGCGCTCATGTACGCGGTTCCGTCGGAGAGGACCTGGAAAGCGTCGGGCGCGGATCCACACGGAGTGTCGGAGGCCTGAACCACGCCGCTCAAACCGATCTGCGGCAGCCGCGTCGCGTCGAACACGAAGACCGTGTCCGACAGGATGCCGCCTGCGTAGATCTTCTGGCCCTTGTGCCACATGTACTGCAGGTGGTGGGGCTCGTTGCCGGTCGAACCGTCGATCGTTACGGTGTTGACCACTTTTCCGTAGTCGGGGGTGCCGGCAGTGGCGTCGATGACCGCCAGGAAGTCCGGGTTGGGCGAGCCCTCCGTGCCCGGATCGGCGGCTCCGGCCCAGGCGAGGACGTACTCCCGCCGCGTGTGGCGATTCGTGCGAGTCCGCGTCCTGACGAGATGGTTGGTCACCGAGTGCCGGACGCCGTCGCTGCCGACGACGCTCGAACCGACGCGGATCACGCTCGCGGCGGCACTCGGGTGGCGGGAGGGATCCGCGACGGCGCCACCCGTGGCGAGGATGAGCACGGCCGCCAAGGCCAGCGGTCGTCGAACATCGAGTCTTGAACGCACGCGCTTCCTCCTCGGAGTCGGGCGGCCGGCCGGTGACAGTGCCGCGCGAACCGAGGCTGCCGGTCGCCCAGAGGCTAAACACTTGCACTATATATAGCGACTCCGTGCCGTAGTCGATATCTTCGTCAGCCGTTTTCGGCCATCGGGGAGCCGAAACCCCGGCCGGGCGTGGTGACCTGCGGTGTCGCCACGCGGTCAGAATGACTTGTGGTGGGACGTGGCTGCGATGCGACCCGGGGGGCGCGCTCCTGGGAAGCCTCACCGCCGTGATCTACCGGAGCGGAGTCGAGGCCCCGTCCGGGCTGACCCCGGCCGCGGCCGAAAGCTACCGCGTCAGCCTCTCCGGAGCCTCGGCCCGCCCTGCGGCCGGTGGCGCGACGATGGCGCGACGACGTCGCGGAACTCGCCCGGACGCAGACCGACGACCCGGACGCGGTCGAAGCCTTCGTCGCCGTGTCGGACGGCCTGTGCGCGGCCATCCTCCTCGACGACGGCGAGGCCGATCCGGACCACATTCGTGCTGTCCTCGGCAAAGCACTACAGCGAACTCGCCGACAACCTCTCCCGAGCGGAGTCGGTTACCTGGGCGTCAGGGTCACGGGGAATTCGGTCACGCCCCTGACGAAGGCGTTGCGGAGGATTCGGGGGCCTTCGTCGTCCGCCCATTCCGCCGTGTCGACTCGGGCTACGAACTCCTCGAAGAAGATCTGGAGTTCCAGGCGGGCCGGGGAGGCGCCCAGGCAGAAGTGGGGGCCCAGGCCGAAGGCGATGTGGTCGCCCGGACGGCGGGTCACGTCGAAGACGTCCGGGTCCCCGAACACCGACTCGTCGCGGTTGGCGGAGCCGTACATGAGGAGGATCTGGTCGCCCGCCGGGATCTCCACGCCCGCGATCTCGGCGTCGCGTGCGGCGACCCGGCACATGTTCAGGATCGGGGTCGTCCAGCGGACGAACTCCTCGACGGCGTCCGGGATCAGGGACGGGTCGTCGCGCAGTTTCCGCCATTGCGCCGGGTGCCGGATCAGGGCGTCCAGGGCGGTCGCCATGACCGTGCGGGTCGTCTCCGCGCCGCCGACCAGGAGGAGCAGCGCCTCGTGCGCGAGGTGCTCGTCGTCGTAGGCGGGCTGGTCCGGGGTCGCGTTCGACCAGACCGACAGCAGGTCGTCGGTCGGGCGGGCACGGCGGTCCTCGGCCATCTCCAGGACCTCCAGCGCGTACTCCCCGGCGGCGACCGTCGCGTCGTCGGTGATGTAGCGGAGGCCGCCGCCGGCGTAGACGGCCGTCGCCGACCAGTGGACGAGGCGCGGCCACATGTCCTCGGGGAAGCCGAGCAGCCAGCCGATGACGCGGGCGGGCAGGGGAGCGGCCAGCGCCGGGACGGCGTCCACGGTGCCCGTTTCCAGAGCCGCGGTGATGCAGTCGACGGCGGTCGACCGGATGCGGCCCGCGTAGCGGGAGACGCCGCGCGGGGTGAAGCGCTGGTAGACCATGCGGCGCCGGTGCGCGTGCTCGGGGTCGTCCTGCCCGATCATCGACGGGTCGGACGGCAGCTGGGGGCGGTACCCGCCGGAGTTCGTCCACACCTTCGGGTTCCGCTCGACCGCGAAGACGTCGGCGTGCCGCGAGACGCCCCACAGGCCGTTCTCCTCGTCGTGGTAGACGGGCGCCTCGGCGCGGAGCCTCGCGTAGACGGACCAGGGGTCGGTGGCGTACATCTCGCCGTCGAGAAGGTCGATGGCCATGGGCTCGCTCCTCGGGGGAGGGGGAGGGAGACGTGAGTCGAGACCAGCATCTCACCCAAGCAAGCGGTAGGTCTATCGTGAATCGGGACACTAGACCGGTAAAGGGGTATACGCCCGAGGATGGGCACGTTCGGGGCTGATATACGGAAGAATAAGGAACGGTCACGGCGAGGCGGGGAAGCGGAAAGGCAGGGCGATTTGAGCGGCGATGCGCGGTTCACCGTCACGCGGACGCTGAGCAAGGATCAGCAGGCGCGGCGCGAGCGCCTGATCGACTCGGCCCGCGAGCTCGCGCTGGAGGGCGGCTACCCGGCCGTCACCATGCACGACGTGGCCGACCGCGCCGGCGTCGCCCGCGCGACCGTCTACCGGTACTTCGCCACCAAGGACCACCTCCTCACCGAGGTCGCGGCGACGTGGGCGCACCGCGTCACCGACGACATCGACGCGCTCGCCGTCGGCGACACCCCGCAGGAGCGCCTGACCGCGCTGCTGGAGCGGATCGTCCACGTCGCGGCGGCGGAGCCGACCCTGACCTCGGCGATCATCCAGGCCGTGACCTCGGACGACTCCAGCGTCGACGACGCCCGCACCGTCCTGTTCCTGTTCCTGCGCGACCGGCTCTCGACGGCCATCGGCGACCCGGTGCCGGAGCGGGACGACGTCGAGATCGTCCTCGGGCACATCCTGCTCGCCGCGCTGATCAGCCTCGCGTCGCTGCGCCAGCCGGCCGACGAGGTCGCCGCGATGGTCCGCACCGCCGGACGGCTGGTGCTGGCCGGCGCGTTCGCCGCCCCCGCCCCGAGCTGATTGGTCCACATCGCCCGGCAGGGATTGGCTCTAGAGGACGGACCATCGCGCCCCTAGCGTGCTCCCATGACGAACCCGCCGCTGTTCCTGCTGGCCGCCCTGGCGCTCGTCGCCATCCCGGGACCGAACCACCTCTACATCACCACGCGCAGCGTCGGTGAGGGCCGTCGCGCAGGGATCGCGTCGGCGTTCGGCGTCGAGACCGGCACGCTCGTCCACATCGGCGCGGCCGCGGCCGGGCTGTCCGCGGTCGTCGCCGCGTCCGCGACCGCGTTCGGGTTCCTGCGCTACGCGGGCGCGGCCTACCTCATCTACCTCGCGTATCGGACGCTGCGGAGCCGCCATGACGGCGGCGGGCCCGAACTCGAACCGCGGCCGCTCCGCCGTGTCTACCTGGACGGCGTGCTCGTCAACGTCCTCAACCCGAAGGTCGTGCTGTTCTTCCTCGCGTTCCTGCCCCAGTTCGTCGACCAGGACGCGGGCGCCGTGCCGCTGCAGATCGCGGTGATGGGGGCCGCGACCGCGCTGATCGGGCTGGCCGCTGACATCGTGTACGCGGTCGCCGCCGGCTCGATCGGCGCGTGGCTGCGGGCCCGTCCCGCGTTCCGGCGGCGGCAGCGGTACGCGACCGGGCTGATCTACCTCGCCCTCGGCGCCGCGGCCGTGTTCGCCGCCCCGAGCCCCCGCCGCGCGTGAAGTCCGGCCGCGAAGCGGGATGCCGTCCGCTCGGCGCTCCTGCGGGCCGCGCTTTTGTCAGTCCGCTGACAAGTAGGGCAGCGCAATGCTTATCGCGTCTTGCAGCCCGCCGGGCCGGTCGCCGGTAGCTTCCGGAGCGGGAGGTGCGAACGGTGAACACGAGCCTTGAGCAGCGCTCGCCGCTGAAACCCTGGGCCGGCGTCCCCCGCGAGCTGTCCACCGTGTTCCGGCCGCATCTGGACGCCCTCGCCGAGGAGATGATCGAGGAGATCCTCGCCGGGATCCCCGAGTACTCCCGCCCGCAGGACGAGGAGTACGCGCGGCTCGTCCGGCTGGCCGTCGAGGGCGCGCTGCGCCAGTTCGTCGACCTCATCATGGACCCGGACACCTGCTGCTCGCCGAGCCGCCCGCCGCCCCGCAGGCCGTCGCCGACCTGGCCCGCCTCGCCCAGTGGCGCGTCCCGCGGACGGTCGCCGCCGTCGTCCTGTACGAGCGGGGGCGGCAGCCCTTCTCGCACCCGTCCCTGCCGCCCGACGTGCTCGCCGACGTCAACCGCCGCGAACCGTGCCTCCTCGTGCCCGACCCGGAGGGCCCGGGGCGCGGCCGGATGCTGGAGGCGGCGCTGCGCGACTGGGTCGCCGCGCTCGGCCCGACCGTCCGCACCGAGGACGCGGCCAGGTCGCTGCGCTGGGCCCGGGAGGCGCTGCCGCTCGCGCGCCGGGGCATCCTGCCGTCCGACGGGCTGGTCCGCTGCGCCGAGCACATGCCGGCGCTGGTCGTCTTCAAGGACGAGGAACTGGTCCGCGCCGTCGCCGAGCTGCGGCTCGCGCCGCTGAAGGAGGTCCGGCCCCGGCACCGCGAGCGGCTCATGCGGACGCTGCTGGCCTGCCTGCAGAACGGGTTCAACGCCACCGAGGTCGCGAACCGGCTGCACGTCCGCCCGCAGACCGTCCGTTACCGGCTGCACCAGCTGGAGGAGCTGTTCGGCGAGCGGATGTACGAGCCGGAGCTGCGGCTGGAGCTGGAGATGGTGCGGACCGTCCGGCTCACCGCGCCCGCCGCCGCGTCTCCATCAAGCGATTGACCGGGCGCGGTCGAGCACCTAGCTTGGGCCCATGAGCAGCAGCGACACCGGACGTGACCGGATCATCGAGGCCGCCACCCGGCTGTTCGCCGCCCTGGGCTACGACGGGACGTCCACCCGGATGATCGCGGAGGCGGCCGGGCTCAACGTCGCCACCGTGGCCTACCACGTCGGCGGCAAGCGCGACCTCTACCTCATCGTCATGGAGCGCGCCCACCGGGCCGAACGGCAGGTGCTGGAGCAGGCCCTCGCCGAGATGACCCCGGACGTGGAGGGCGTCCTCACCCTCGTCGACCGCTACGTCGAGCTGTGCGTGGCGCAGCCCGAGATCCCCGCGCTGTGGATGCACCGGTGGCTGTCGGACGCCGCCGACGTCGCGCATCTGGACGACGACTACGTCCGGCCGCTGATGGAGCTGGTCGGCGAGGCCGCCCGCGGGGTCGTCGGCGACGGGGTCGACCTCGACTTCCTCGTGTGGACGGTCGTCTGGTGCACGCACGGGTTCGGCTCCGGCGGCCTCCTCGACCAGCAGGGGAAACGCCGGACGATCGACGACCCGGAGGCGGTCGCCCGGTTCCGCGCCCACATGCGCCGGACGGTCGCCGCGGCGATCGGCGCGCCCGCCGGGCGCGCCGGATGACCGCTGCGCTGTCCCGGCGGCGGCTCCTCGGCTACGGCGCCGGCTCGATCGGTACCGGCGTCTTCTCCGCGGTTCCCGGGCTGCTGCTCCTGTACTACCTCACCGACGTCCTCGGCGTGTCCGCCGCGATCGCCGGGGCCGTCCTCGTGGTCCCCAAGGCATGGGACGTGCTGCTCAACCCGGTCGTCGGCGCCGCCAGCGACCGCGAGGCCGTCCGGACGGGACGCCGCACCCGCCTCCTGCTGCTGGGCGCGCTGACCCTGCCGGTCCCGTTCGCCGCGATGTTCGCCGTCCCGGTCGGCTCGCCGGGGTTCGCCGCCGCCTGGGCCGGGGTCGCGTTCCTGCTGGCAGCCAGCGCGTTCGCGTGTTTCCAGGTGCCGTACGTGGCGCTGCCCGCGGAGATCTCCGGCGAGCCGTCCGAGCGCGGCCGCGCGATGGCGTGGCGCGTCGTCTGCCTGACGGTCGGCATCCTGGTCGCGGGCGGGCTCGCGCCCGTCCTCACCGACGGCGCCGGGGGCGGGCGCGCGGGATACGCCCTGATGGGCGGCGTGATCGGGATCGTCATGGGCGCGGCGATGACGGCGAGCACGCTGGCGACCCGCTGGATCCCCTCCCGCCCCGGGCCGCACCCGCTGGGGCTCGTCGCCGCGCTGCGCATGGCGCGCGGCAACCGGCCGTTCTTCCTGCTGCTCGGCGCGCACGTCGGGAACACCCTCGCCGTCGCGATCATGCTCGCGGGCGCGCCGTACGTCGCGACGTACCGGCTGGACGACTACGGGCTCACCTCGGCGATGTTCGTCTGCATGGTCGGGCCGAGCGCGTTCGCGGTCCCGCTGTGGCGGTGGCTGGCGCGCCGGTACGGGGAGGTCGGCTGCTACGCGGCGGCGCTGGTGGCGCTCGCCGCGACCGGCGCCGCCGCCTACCCGCTCATCACCTCCACGGCCGGGGTGCTGGCCCTCAGCGCCCTGGTCGGCGTCTGCTACGCGGCCGTGCAACTGCTCCCGCTGTCGCTGATGCCCGAGACCGTCCACGCCGACGCCGGGCGGACGGGGCACGCGCAGTCCGGCGCCTTCACCGGGCTGTGGACGGCGGCGGAGACGGGCGCGCTCGCCCTCGGCCCCGGCGTCTTCGCGCTGATCCTGGCCGTCTCGTCGTTCCGGTCCTCCGACCTGGACACCCCCGTCGTCCAGCCGGAGTCGGCCCTCACCGGGCTGACCGCCGGGTTCACGCTCGTCCCGGCCGCGCTGCTGCTGCTCAGCGTCCCTCTCCTGCTGGCCTACCGCCGGCGGGCCGCCGTCCACCGCCCGATCGAGGGGACACCGGAACATGCCGTCTGACCGCCTTCCCGAAGCCGGCCGCCCCGGCGACGAACTGCTCGCCGAACTCGCCCGGCTGCGCGGCGCCGACCTGCCCGTGCGCGGCGGCCAGGTCACCGCCTACGTCTACGACACCGGGCGGGAGGCCGTGCACGACCTCGCCGCCACCGCCTACCAGGAGATGCTGGAGGTCAACTGCCTGGACCCGACGGCGTTCCCGAGCATCGTCGCGCTCGAACGGCAGGTCGTCGGGTGGGTCGCGGACAAGCTCGGCGGCGGCACCGGCGTCTTCACCAGCGGCGGCACCGAGTCGATCATGCTGGCGGTGAAGGCGGCGCGGGACGCCCGGCAGGTCGAGGGCACGCCGCAGATCGTCCTGCCGGCGACCGCGCACCCCGCGTTCCACAAGGCCGCGCACTACCTCGGGCTGGAGGTCGTCCACGTCCCCGTCGACGGCGCGTTCCGCGCCGACCCGGCCGCGACCGCCGCCGCGCTCACGTCCCGCACGGCGCTGGTCGTCGCCTCGGCGCCGTCCTACCCGCAGGGCGTGATGGACCCCGTCCCGGAGATCGCCTCCATCGCCGCGTCCGCCGGGGTGCCGTGCCACGTGGACGCCTGCGTCGGCGGCTGGGTGCTGCCCTGGCTGCGCGACGCCGGACGGGACGTCCCGCCGTTCGACCTGTCCGTGCCCGGCGTCACGTCCCTCTCCTGCGACCTGCACAAGTACGGCTACTCGCCCAAGGGGGCATCGGTCGTGCTGTTCGCGGACGAGTCGCTTCGCAGGCGCGCCTACTTCGCGTCCGCGGAATGGCCCGGCTACACCGTCATCAACGCGGGCGTGCAGAGCAGCAAGAGCGCCGGACCGCTGGGCGCCGCGTGGGCGACCCTCACGGCGGTCGGCGCCCGGGGCTACCGCGACCTCGCCGAGACCGCGATGGCGGCGGCCGACCGGCTGGTCGCGGGGGTCGCCGAGATCCCCGGCCTGCGGGTGCTCGGCGAGCCCGCCGCCCCGCTCGTCGCCATCGCCTCGACCGACCCGGCACTGGACGTGTTCGTCCTCGCCGACGAGGCCCGCGCCCGCGGCTGGTTCTTCCAGCCGCAGCTGTCCTACCAGGGCGTCCCGCCGAACCTGCACTTCACGCTGACCGGCGTCAGCGACGTCGAGGCGCTCCTGGCGACGCTCGCCGACGCGGTGAAGGCCGCCCGCGAGGCCGGGCCGCCCGACGTCCCGTCCGGCCTGGTGGACGCGCTCGCCGGCCTCGACCTCGACAGCCTCGACGACGCCGGCTTCGCGGGGCTGCTCGCGTCGGTCGGCGTCGACCTCGCGGGAGGCGCGGAGCCCGAGATGGCCATGGTCAACGCCATCCTGGACGCCCTGCCGCCCGCCACCCGCGAGGCCCTGCTGATCCGCTTCCTCTCCGCCCTCTACGCCTGAGCCCGGACGTGCGTCTAGCCGAGGCGGGTCAGGCGCTTGAGGATGGACGGGGAGCGCCCGGTGCCGACCTCGACCGGAACGCGGGCGGCGCCCGCGTCCACGGCACCGGCCCTGGCGCCGCTGCCGAGTTCGGCGGGCGGGTCGCCGTCGAACCTGACGGGCACGGTGAGGCCGGGCCAGCCGACGACGTTCACCGGCGACGCGGCGGTCAGCGCCTTCCGGCCGCCGAGCCCGTCGTCGAGCCAGCCGACCCTCTGCCCGGGGCGCGCCAGCGGCGCCACGACCATGGCCTGCTCGGCCGCGACGAGGATGCCCTCCGCCGCGTTGACGGCGTCCGCCGCGTTGGGGGAGCGCTGCCCCATCACCGCGCCGACGATCAGGGTCTGCGCGCCGCCGACGTTCCGGCGCGCGGCGAACACGAAGTTCCCGCCCGCCGCGTCCGTGTAGCCGGTCTTGCCGCCGACCACGCCGTTGCGTCCCAGGATGAAGTTGCCGCCCTGCCGCGGGGGGCCGCCGCCGTCCGGCACGTACATCCGGTTGTTCACGATCTCGGTGAACGCCGGGATCTGCATGGCCGCCCGCAGCAGCTTCACCTGGTCGGCGGCGGTGCTGACGGTGCCGGAGTGGTAGCCGCTCGGGTCGGTGTAGCGCGTGGAGGTCATGCCGAGCCGCTGCGCCGCGGCGTTCATCTTCGCCACGAACGCCTGGTCGCTCCCGGCGTCCCAGCGCGCCAGCTCGTGCGCCACGTCGTTCGCCGAGATGATGAGCAGGGACTCCAGCGCCTTGCGCTGCGTCAGCCGCTGGTTCGCCGTGACGCCGAGCAGCGACTCGCCGCGCCGCTTGCGCGCCGGTATCTGCGCCGCCGCCTGCGGTGACACGGTGAGCACCGGCCCCGCCTCGCCGGACTTCAGCGGATGCTCGCTCAGGTAGACGTAGGCCGTCATGACCTTCGCGACGCTCGCCGTGGGCGTCGGCACGGCCCCGCCCGACGCGCCCATCGTCCCGACCCCGTCCACGTAGAGCACCGCCTGGCCCACCGCGGGCCACGGCAGCGACGGGGCCTGCCCGGGGAAGGTGTGGCTCGACGCGATGGTCAGCCGGACCGTGGGGTCGGGCGGCGGCCGGAGCAGCTGACCGGCCACGACCCCGGCCACGAGGACCAGCAGCGCCGCGACGACGACGGGCCAGCGACGCCTGCTCTTCCGCTTCTCCGGCTCGGAGGGCGCGACCGGAGGCGCCTGCGGGGCCGGGAGAGCCTGCGGGGCCTGCGGCGCCGGCAGGGCCGGTGCGGCCGTTCCGTCCCAGGGCACGCTCCACTGCCCGGACGTCCGCGCCGCCGGAGCCGGAGGCGCGGCCTCCCAGGGCCCGTCCTGCGCCGACAGATCGGGCAGCCGCTCGACCCGCGTGGGTCCGGCGGGCGAATGCACGCCGCCGGGCGCCTCCGGCCACATGGCCGGCGCCGCGGACCGGGGGTGTTCGGTCTCGGGCGGCGCGGGTGGTCGCTGCGGGGCGGGCAGCGCCCGGTCGCCGCGCGTCTCGAGGACGTCGCCCGGGCGTTCCTGGTGTTGCGGCGGCGCGGGGGCGGTGTGCGGAGCCGCACCCGGGGGGCGTTCGGCGGGCGCGGGGTGGGGACGGCCCGTCTCGGGGCGTTGCGCAGGTCGTGACGGAGTCACCGGCGCGGCGCCGGCACGGGGCTCGCGGACGTTTCCGGGCGGGCCCTGCTGCGCCGACGCGGGCGCGTCCTGGGGACGTTCGGCGTCGGGCGGCCCGGGGCGCGCTCGCCTGCCGCGCGGCTCGTAGAAGTCGCCGGGGTGTTGCTGGTGTTCCGGCGGTGTGGAGGAGGTGTGCGGGGCCGCGCGTCGCCGCCCCGCGCCGGGACGGGCCTCAGGGGCGTCGCCCGCCGCCTCCTGCTCTGTCTCCGGCTCGGACGCGCCCTGAGGGGGCTCGGTCGCGGGGCGAATCGCGTGGCGGCCGCTGCTTCGCGGCGTCACCGCCGGTGGGGGATCGTCGTCGGACTCGGGGGGCGCGGCGTGGCGCGGTGCCGGAGCACCGCGCGCCTCGGGAGCGTCGTCGGCGCGTTCCCGCTGTTCCGGCGGCGCGGCGTCGGCCGCCCGGTCCTGCTGGGGCGCGGTGGTCTGGGCGGCCGGGGACTCCTCCGCCGCGGGGGAGGCGGTGTCGTCCTCCTCGGCGGGCTCCTCGGCGGGCTCCTCGTCCTGGACGGACGGGGACGTGGGACGCCAGGGCTTGGTCTCCGGGGGCGGAGGAGCGGCGGAAGAAGGCTCCTCCTGCTCGGGCTCCTCGTTCTGGGGAGGAGGTGTGAACTGGACGTACCAGGTCGGACCCGCCGGTTCCTCGGACGCCTCGTCGCCGACCTCGTCGCCGACCTCGTCGGCGGCTTCCTCGGCTTCCTCGGCTTCTTCGACGGCTTCCGCGACGGCGGCCTCGTCCACACCTTCGTCCGGGCCGTCGTCCGGGCCTTCGTCGGTGGCCTCGTCCTCGGGCTCGTCCCGCGGCTTGGCGGGACGGCGGACGGCGATGTCCGGACGGGTCAGGTTGACCTTCACCGGCACGCGGAACTCGGCGGTTCTGTTGCGCGCCGGTTCCGCGTCAAGCTCGGCGTCGTCGCCCACGTGCAGACCCCCTCTGCTCGTCCCCGACAGGCGGCGGAGCGGTCCTGCCGACAACCCCGTGCATATAGAGGATGCGCATTTTATCGGGAAGGTTCGCCAGGATCCGTATCGGCGGCGCCGTGTCGGCCGTGAACCTGAAAAGCGGGTTGCGGAGATACACCGCTGACAACGTCCCCGCACGGGAAGGCCCGGTGCGCATGCCATGGTGGTCGCGATGACCGTTCCCCCGACGGCTCGGGAGTGCGACGCCGCTCTCATCGAGAGTTCGCTCGCCGATCCCGAGGCGTTCGCCGCGCTGTTCGACCGCTATTCGGCGATGCTCTACCGGTACGTCTCCCGCAGGCTCGGGCCCGAGTCCGCTGAGGACGTGGTCGGGGAGACGTTCCTGGTCGCGTTCAGCAAGCGGAACCGCTACGACCTGGAGCAGCGGGACGCGCGGCCGTGGCTGTTCGGCATCGCGACGAAGCTGGCCGCGCGGCACCACCGGGCGGAGGCCGCGCGCTACCGCGCATTGCGGCGCAGCCCCGTGGACGGCCCGGTGGAGGGGCCCGACGACCGCGTGGCGGCGGGGGTGACCGCGTCGGCGACCCGTCCCGCGCTGACGGCGGCCCTGTCCGGCCTGGCGCGCCGCGACCTGGACGTCCTGCTCCTGGTGGCGTGGGGCGACCTGTCCTACGAGGAGGCCGCGCGGGCGCTCGGCATCCCGATCGGCACGGTCCGCTCCCGTCTCAACCGGGCCCGGCGCAAGGTGCGCGCGGCGCTCGGCGACACCGACCCGACGCGCGAGGAGGCGTGACCGTGGACGATCTGGACCTGATCCGCGACCTCGGCCGCGACCTGGAGCACGAGCCGCCGCCGTCCCTCGCCCGCCAGCGGAACCGGCTGCTGGACGAGGCGCGCCGCGGGCGCCGCGGCATGCCGCGCCGGACGGGGATGCCGCGCCGGACGGGGATGCTGCGCTGGACGCTGCTCGGCGTGGTCGCGGCGGTGACGGCCGCGGCGATCCTCGTCCCGGCGGTGCTCCTGCACGGGCGCGGCGGTCGGCCCGCGGCGACCGGCTCGACCGCGCCCGCCCCGGCCACGGCGCTGAACGTGCTGGTCCTCGGCCTGGACGCCCGCCGCGGCGGCCCGCCGCGCTCGGACACCCTGATGCTCGTGCACGTCCCCGCCGACCGGAGGAGCCCGCGGGTGGTGAGCATCCCGCGGGACGTCCTCGTGCGGATCCCCGCGTGCGGGCGGACGGCGGCCCGGCAGGCGGCGATCAACACGGCGCTCCCGCTGGGCGGAGCCTCCTGCGCGCGCAGGACGGTGGAGGCGCTGACCGGCGTCCGGATCGACCAGACCGTGGTGATCGACTTCGGCGGGTTCACGAAGGTGGTGGACGCGCTCGGCGGGGTCGAGGTGACGCTGCCGACGGCGGTCGACGATGCGAACTCCGGGCTGAGGCTCTCCGCGGGCCGGCACCGGCTGGAGGGGAAGCAGGCGCTCGCCTACGTCCGGATCAGGCACGGCCTCGGGGACGGCTCGGACCTCGACCGCGTGCAGCGCCAGCAGCGGTTCCTCGCCTCACTGGCGCGCCAGGCCGAGAAGGTCATGGCGGAGGACCCGCTGAGGTTCGCGCGCTTCCTCACCGTCGTGGCCGGTTCGGTCCAGAGCACGCCGAGGCTGGACGCCGGGGCGCTGCGCACGCTCGCCCGCGGGTTCGACGCGAGCGGCGGGGTCGCCGCCACGACGATCCCGGTCCGTCCGGCGCCCGCGGACCCGAACCGGCTCGTGGTGGACGAGCCCGCCGCCCGCAAGGTGCTCGCGCCGTTCCGGACGCGATGAGTGATCCCCTTCCTCAGGGGTAGGGGCCGCATCGTCCCGGCTACGACCACGAGCAAGGAGTGTGTGAGCGATGGCCACGAAAGTCCGCGACATCATGACCGGCTCGCCCACGTCGGTGTCGCCGGAGCTCGACATCGTGACCGTGGCGCGCGCGATGCGCGACGAGGAGATCGGTGCGGTCCTGGTGGCGGAGGGCGACGACCTGAAGGGCGTCGTCACCGACCGCGACCTGGTGGTGCGCGGGCTCGCCGCGGGCGGCGACCCCTCCCAGGCCAGGATCGGGCAGATCGCCAGCAGGGTGACCGCGACGGTCGGGCCCGACGACTCCGTCGACAAGGCCGCGCAGATCATGCGCGAGCGGTCCGTGCGGCGGCTCCCCGTCATGGAGGACGGCCGGCCGGTGGGCATCGTGTCCATCGGCGACCTGGCGATCGAGAGGGACGCGACGTCGGCGCTGGCCGACATCAGCGCGGCGCGTTCCAACACCTGACGCCGCCTGCCCGAGCGGGCACGGACCCGGGAGCGGGGGCGGGCCGGGGCCGGTCCCGGGCCGCGTGCCCGGCGTTGCTAGGGCAGCACGGACAGGAGCAGGTCCAGTTCCTCGTCGGTGTTGTAGTAGTGCACGGAGGCCCGCACGGCCGCCGGACGGGCGTGCGGGTCGTATCCGTGTGAGAGCGGGTCGGTCACGTTGACGTTCACGCCCCGCTCCCTGGCCGCGGCCTTGACGGAGGCCGGGTCGCGTCCGTCCACGGTGAACGTGACGATCCCGGAAGGCCGCGCGCCCCTGTCCAGGACGGTGATCCCGGGCCGGGCGGCCAGTTCCTCGCGGAGCCGGGCGCCGAGACCGAGGACGCGTTCCTCGATCCGCGCCATCCCCAGGTCGGCCGCGTAGCCGGCGGCGACGCCGAGCCCGATCTGCCCCGCGACGTGCCGCTCCCACGTCTCGAACCGCCGCGCGTCCTCGCGCATCTCGAACCCGTCCGGCGCCTTCCACTCGGCGGCCTGGAGGTCGAGGAACGGCGGAACGAGCGTCCGCAGGATCTCCTGCCGGACGTAGAGGAACCCCGTGCCGCGCGGGCCGCGCAGGAACTTGCGCCCCGTCGCCGACAGGATGTCGCAGCCGATCTCTTCGACGTCCACCGCGAGGTGGCCCACCGACTGGCACGCGTCCAGGAGGAACAGGACGCCGTGCGCGCGGCACAGCCGCCCGACTTCGGCGGCCGGGTTGATGAGCCCGTTGTGGGTGGGGATGTGGTTCAGCGACACCAGCCGGACGTCGCCCTTGGCCAGTTCGGCCTCCAGCGCGTCCAGCGAGAGGGCGCCGTCGGCCTCGTCCGGGACGACCTCCACACGCGCGCCCTTGGCCGCCGCCACGTGCTGGTAGGCGATGGCGTTGCTGGAGTACTCGCTCGTCGTCGTCAGGATGCGGTCGCCCTCCGCGAAGGGGATCGCGTAGAACGCCATGTCCCACGCCCGGGTCGCGTTCTCCACGAAGGCGATCTCGCCGGGGCGGGCGCCGATCAGCCTGGCGACGGCGTCGTAGAAGCGGGCGATGGGCGCCTCGTTGCGTTCGGCCGCCTCGTATCCGCCGATCAGCGTCTCCAGCTCGAAGTGCCCGGCGACGGCGTCGATGACGGGACGCGGCGGCAGCGCGGCCCCGGCGTTGTTGAGATGGGCCACCTTCGCGCAGCCGGGGGTGTCGGACCGGAGCTCGTCGATGTCCACAGGCGCCCTTCCCTCGCGGAAATGTCGTACCCCCGCGAGACCCTGGGGTCCGGCGGCGGCTTGACCTCAACCTTTCTTGAGGTCGCATGCTTGCTGTTCCAGGCTAACGATCACAGGGGTCTCCATGGACATGGAAGTCACGGCGTGGATGTCACTGCACCACGCCATGAACGCGCGGGACAGCAGGCCGTTCTCCCGGGCGACGCTGCGGCGCATCGGCCGCTTCGCCCGCCCGCACCGGGGCATACTCACGGCCTTTCTCCTGCTCAGCGTGATGATGGCCGTCATCGCCGTGGCGACGCCCGTCCTCGCCGGATGGGTCGTCAACGCGATCGTCGACCATGACGCCACGTCCACGGTCGTGTGGCTGGCCATCGTGATCGCGGCCCTGGCGCTGGCCGAGGGCTCCCTCGGGTTGATCAACCGCTGGCTTTCGGCGCGCATCGGCGAGGGCCTCATCCTCGACCTGCGCACCTCCGTGTTCGACCACGTCCAGCGCATGCCGGTCGCGTTCTTCACCCGCACCCGCACCGGCGCCCTGGTCAGCCGGCTGAACAACGACGTGATCGGCGCTCAGCGGGCCTTCAGCGACACCCTCTCCGGAGTGGTCAGCAACCTCGTGACCGTGCTGCTCACCTTCGGCGTGATGGTGCGCATCTCCTGGCAGATCACCCTGCTCGCGCTGGTCCTGCTGCCCGTCTTCGTCCTCCCGGCCCGCCGGATGGGCAGCCGCCTGGCGAAGCTCGAACGCGAGGCCGCGTCGCACGACGCCGCGATGAGCACGCAGATGACCGAGCGGTTCTCCGCCCCCGGCGCGACGCTGGTGAAGCTGTTCGGGCGCCCGGCCCGCGAGTCGGCCGAGTTCGCCGCCCGGGCCCGCCGCGTCCGCGACATCGGCGTCCGCACCGCGATGGTGCAGCACGTCTTCATCACGGCGCTCACCATGGTCTCGGCGCTCGCCCTGGCGCTCGTCTACGGCGTCGGCGGGTTCCTGTCCCTGCGCGGCCACCTCGACGCCGGCGCGGTCGTCGCCCTCGCCCTGCTGCTCACCCGCCTCTACGCGCCGCTGACCGCCCTGGCCAGCTCCCGCGTCGAGGTGATGAGCGCGCTCGTCAGCTTCGAGCGGGTCTTCGAGGTCCTCGACCTCAAGCCGCTCGTCGCCGAGAAGCCCGAGCCCGGTGACGTGCCCGAGGGCCCGGTGGCCGTCGAGTTCGACGGCGTCACCTTCGCCTACCCGTCCGCCGACAAGGTCTCCCTCGCCTCGCTCGAAGAGGTCGCCACCCTCGACACCCGGGGCGGCGTCGACGTCCTGCACGACGTCTCGTTCCGCGCCGAGCCCGGCCAGATGGTCGCCCTGGTCGGCTCGTCCGGCGCGGGCAAGTCGACGATCGCGCAGCTGCTGCCGCGCCTCTACGACGTCGACTCCGGCGCCGTCCGGCTCGGCGGCGTCGACGTCCGCGACCTGTCGTTCCAGGCCATCCGCGACACGCTCGGCATGGTGACGCAGGACGGGCACCTGTTCCACGAGTCGATCCGCGAGAACCTCCTGCTGGCCCGCCCCGAGGCGCCCGAGGAGGAGCTCTGGGACGTCCTGCGCCGCGCCCGCCTCGACGCCCTCATCGAGGGCCTGCCCGACGGCCTCGACACCATCGTCGGCGAGCGCGGCTACCGCCTGTCGGGCGGCGAGCGCCAGCGCCTCACCATCGCCCGGCTGCTGCTCGCCCGCCAGCGCGTCGTGATCCTGGACGAGGCCACCGCGCACCTCGACTCCACGTCCGAGGCCGCCGTCCAGGAGGCCCTGACCGAGGCCCTCGACGGCCGCACCGCCGTGGTCATCGCGCACCGCCTGTCCACCGTCCGCGCCGCCGACCTGATCCTCGTCGTGGAGAGCGGCCGCATCATCGAACGCGGCACCCACGAGGAACTCCTCGCCGCGGACGGCCGCTACGCCGACCTCTACCGCACCCAGTTCGCCGACGACCCGCCCCTGGAGCCCGTCGCCTGACCCGACTTCGACAACGTCCCTCGGGGACGAGCCGCCACGTGACCGTCGTGTCGAGGCCGCCGCCGCGCCGGCTGATGCGCAGGAGCCGGGCCTCCTCCACGTCGAGGACGCCGCACGCGATCGTCCCGTCGAAGCCGGCCACCGGGATCGGCTTGGCGGTGAACGTGAAGCGGTGCCCGACGACGGCCTTGAAGTCGTTCGGCATCAGCCACCGGGCCAGCAGGTCCGGCTCGGTGAGCGCCCGCCACACCTTCGCCGGCGGATGCGGCAGGAACTCGTCCACCTCGATCGAGGCCCGCTCACCACTCATGTTCTCCCCTGTCCCGTGTCCTATCAGGCGGAAATCGGCGAAGGCGAAGCAGAAATCGGCGAAGGCGAAGGCGACGGCGCCCGACATCGGGACTCTCCCGACGGTCTGGGTCGGCGCTCGCCAGACGTGGTGCCCAAGGCGCGCCGCGCCAGGGAGGAGCACCCGGGCGGCGCCGTCACGTGATGACGATGCCCGTCACCGAGTGCGAAACCTAGGGTGATCTCATGACGAATGGGGATATGCGCTACGGGCAGTGCGGCGCGTGCGGCGCCGGCGAGGTGTTCCAGGGCGAGTACGTGGCACAGAGCGGGCTCCGCAAGACGGGCGGGGGTTCGTTCGGGGCCAAGCAGCCCGTCTTCGACGCCTACATTTGCGCGGCCTGCGGGAATGCTCAGCTGCATGTGCGGCTGGACTCGAAGATGTCGTCGCATATACGGCGCCACCTCCAATGGATTCCACCGGCCCTGGACTCGCGTTAGGAATCCGCCGGCAGAAACCCACCGCAGCACGCACCGAAGACCCGGGCTGGTGGTGTGGTTCTCGGCGACGGGTGTCACAGGCCCTCCTCGTCCAGCAGGTCGCGCAGGTTGGAGAGCTTCTCCCGCCAGAACCGCTCGTAGGGAGTGAGCCACCGCGAGAGCTCGCGGAGGGGCGCGGGCTCCAGCCGGTAGAGGCGCTGCCGGCCGTCGCGCCGCTCGCTGACCAGGCCGGCGTCGCGCAGCACCCTCAGGTGCTCCGACACGCTCGGGCGGCTCATCGCGAAGTGCGCCGCGAGGTCGTTGACCGGGCGCGGCCCGTCCAGCAGGAGGGTGGTGATCTCCCGCCGGACGGGGCTGGCCAGGGCCGCGAAGACGTCCGCCGTCACCGCGCGGCCAGCACGATGCCGTCGCCGTCGGGGTCGGTCGGCGTCGCCTGCCGTCCCCACGGGAGGTCCTGCGGGCCCTCGACCCGCACCCCCGCGCTGCGCAGGCGCTCGCAGTCCGCGTCGAGGTCGGTCGTCTCCAGCATCAGCCCGTGCACGGCGCCGCGCACGTGGTTCGCCAGGACGACGCTCGTCTCCGCGCCCTTCGGCGCCAGTTGGAGCCAGCGCACCGGGCCCGTCGAGCGGTCGACGACCACCTCGAAGCCGAGCCTGGTCGCGTAGAAGTCCTTGGCCGCGTCCTGGTCGGAGACCGGCACGGTCAGCAGCCGCACGTGCGTGATGTTCATGCGCCCGAAGATACGTAGGGTATTTCCTACCTGTCAAGCGTAGGGGAATCCCTACGCGTCGAATGTTTGCCGGGTGGGCGCGGTGGCAGGTTGAGGGCATGCGTGCCGTCACCTATGACTCCTATGCCGCCGACAACTCGCGCCTGACGGTCGGGGACGTCCCGGACCCGAAGGTCGGCCCCGGGCAGGTCCTGATCGAGGTCCGCGCGGCGGGGGTCAACCCCGTGGACTGGAAGGTCATGGCCGGCGGCCTGGACGGGATGATGGACGCGATGTTCCCCGTCGTCCCCGGCTGGGACGTCGCCGGGGTCGTGCGGGGGCGGGGTCCCGACACGCCGGAGTTCGCGGACGGCGACGAGGTCATGTCCTACGCCCGCAAGGACGTCGTCGGCGCCGGGACGTTCGCGCGGTACGTCGCGGTCGCGGCGGACGACGTGGCGCGCAGGCCCGCGTCGCTCGACTGGAACCAGGCCGGCGGGCTGCCGCTCACCGGGATGACCGCGCAGCGCTCCCTGGACCGCCTGGAGATCGGTCCGGGCGACGTCCTGCTCGTCCACGCGGCGTCCGGCGGGGTGGGGAGCCTGGCGGTCCAGATCGCGCGGGACCGCGGCGCCCGCGTCATCGGCACGGCCTCCCCGAAGAACCACGACTTCCTGCGCGGTCTCGGCGCCGAGCCCGTCGCCTACGGGGACGGGCTGGTCGAGCGCGTCCGGGATTTGGCGCCCGGCGGGGTGACCGCCGTCGCCGACTTCGTGGGCGGGCGGCTCGACACGACCCTCGCCGTCCTGGCCGCGGGAGGGCGGCACGTGTCGATCGCCGACGACACGGTCGGCGAGCACGGCGGGCACTGGGTCTGGGTCCGTCCGAGCGGCGCGAAGCTGGCGGAGCTCGCGGCGATGGCCGACCGCGGCGCGCTGGCGGTAGAGGTCGCCGGGACGTATCCGCTGGAGAAGGTGGGCGAGGCGTTCGACGCCAGCCGCGGCGGGCACACGCGCGGCAAGCTCGTCATCACCCCGTAGCCGCTAGATCGTCTTTCGCGCGAGACCGGCCCGCGCGGCCCTCTCCCGGCGATCCGGACCGGCCTGCCGCCGATCCCTGTCGTGCGCCGGCCATGCCGCGGGCTGCACGCACATCAGCTCGCCCGTGTCCGGGACGAGGATCACCCCGCCGAAGGGGTCGTCCCCGGCGAACCACACGCCGTGCTCGATCCCCCTGGGCCAGCGGTCGGAGCACAGCGGCTCCCGGGCCGCCATGCGCGCAGAGCCGTCGCCGAGGGTCAGGGACCGCATCCCGTGGCCGCGCAGGTCCGACTTGATCACGGGGGAGCGGAACCCGAAGTCGTAGACGTTCAGCACCCGGGCGCATTTCCGCAGGGAGAGGATCTGGGGGAGCCAGAACCTCGTCCCGAGGAGCAGCGCCACCATTCCCGTGCCGACGAACGGGCCGAGATGGCGCAGGCCCGCCGATCTGGGACGCCGCCGCGGGGTCACGCTCTACCGCGTCGAGGACGGCTACCTGCGCAGCGAGATCTTCATCGACCCGAAGACCTATGCCTACCTGGGCTTTCGTGTCATCGCCGTGAAGGACCGCCGGGAGCCCGGCCTGCTGCCCGTGAAGCAGGGCCAGATCACGGGCTGGGGCGCCCTGACGGTGTCCTCCTTCGTCCCGAAGCCGGGCGGACGCGGCTGAACGGAGGCGGAGCCCGCCGACGGCGTCCCGCTCCCTCCGGCGAGCCTCGGTTCGCCGGAGGGAGCGGGGCCTGTCAGTCGACGAGGGCGCCGGCGGTGATGTTGACCTGGGTGGAGGTCAGGCTGGCGGCGTGGTCGGAGGCGAGGAAGGCGGCGACGCGGCCGACGTCGGTGAGCGTCGCGGCGCGCTTGAGCAGCGTGGCGTCCACCATCTGCTGCTTCACCGGGTCCGGCATGGCGTCGCCGGGGATCCCGCCGGTGCGCATCGACAGGACGCGGACCGAGTGCGGCCCGAGCTCGCACGCCCACTGGCGGCGCATCGCCTCGACCATGTCGCACCCGATCTGCACGCTCCCGAGGCCGGTCGCGCGGTTGGTGCTGTCGGATCCGCCGAAGTGCAGGATCACGCCCGAGCCCTGCTTGACCATGTGCCGCGCCGCGGCCTGGGTGGTCACCAGGAACGAGCGCGCGATCTTCTCCATGGCCCGGCCGAAGTCCGCCGCCGGCATCTCGATCATGGGCCGGAACAGCGCGTCCTGGGTGATGAGGTTGACCGACACGTCGACGCTGCCGGCCGTCTCCACGACCGAGTCGACCCAGCCGTTCACGGCGTCCTCGTCCAGGGCGTCCACGCGGGCCGTCTCGGCGAGGCCGCCCGCGGCCCGGATCTCCTCGGCGACGGCGTCGAGCTTGGCGGGGGTGCGGCCGGCGAGGAACACCCGGGCGCCCTCGGCCGCGAAGCCGCGCGCCATGGCGCCGCCGATGGTGCCGCCTCCGCCGTAGATGACCGCGGTCTTGTTCTCCAGAAGCATCGTGGCTCTCCGTTTCGTTCGAGTGCCACGACGCTACGAGCGCGGCCGGACGGCCCGCATCGGTCATCGGACGGGCGTGCGACGGCGCAGGCCGGCGGGGGTGGACGGCCCCGGGAAGCGGTTCGGACGAGGCGGCCCCGGCGGACGCGGCGGCAGGGCTAAGTCAGGTGCCCGATACGAGCCGGGCCAGCTCCGCGCGGCGGGTGACGCCGATCTTCGGATACGCCCTGTAGAGGTGGTGGCCGACCGTGCGGGGGCTGAGGTAGAGCCGCGCGCCGATCTCCCGGTTGCTGAGCCCGGCGGCGGCGAGCCGCACGACCTGGAGCTCCTGCGGGGTCAGCCGTCTCAGGGGGTCGGCGTCACCGGAACGGGCCGCCGGCCGGTCCCCGAGGACCTCCAGCTCGGCGCGGGCGCGCTCGGCCCAGCACTCGGCGCCGAGCCGGGCGAACGCCTCCCGCGCCGCGGTCAGCTCCTCCCGTGCCTCGGTGCGGCGGCGCCGGCGGCGCAGCCATTCCCCGTACAGCAGGCGCGTCCGCGCGGTGTCGTAGGCGCGGTCGCCGTGCAGGCCGAGGGCGGTGCGGTAGTGCTCGTCGGGCTCGTCCCCCCGGGCGAGCAGGGCGCGGCAGCGGGAGACCAGGGCCGTGCTCGACGTGGCCGCCGCCCACGTCTCGAACGCGGGGAGGTGCGTGCGGGCCAGTTCCGGGCGCCCGGCGCGCACCGCCGCCTCCGCGTGGTCGGGGACGGCGCGGATCGGCACGTCGTGCCGGGCCGGGCCGGAGCACACCGCGTCCAGCCGCTCCAGGGCGGCTCCGGCGTTCCCCTCGGCCAGGTCGAGCAGGCCGAGGCCCCAGGCCGCGAGCGCGGTGTTGGTCGGGTGCAGGTCGGCGTGCCCGAGGACGTCCGCCGCCAGGGCCCGGCTGCGCCCGGCGTCCGACTCCAGCCGCACCACGATGCACCGCAGCGCCGTCACCTGCGTGTCCATGCCGATGTCGGCGGCCAGCGACATGCCCTCGGCCGCCGCGGCATCCGCTCCGCGCAGGTCGCCGAGCAGCACCCGCCCGATCGCGAGCGCCTCCAGGATGTAGGGGAGCCAGCCGAGCGCGCCCCGGGCCCTGGCCTGCGCGGCCATGGACTCCAGCAGCGCGGTCGCGGCGCGGTCGTCGGCCACGAGCAGGCCCATGAAACCGCCGATGACGAGCTCGACGGCCTCCTCGACCTCGCCGCTGCGCGCCGCCTCGAAGAGGGCCCGCATCGCCGGGACGGCCCCTGGCGCGCCGTCCGCCAGCCGCCCGTAGGCGATCAGCGCGGCGGCCACCGGCGCCTTCGGCGAGCCCGCGGGCAGCCGCACCGTGCCGAGCAGTTCGACGCCGCGCCGCACCAGGCCGTGGGCGCCGGCGTCCCGGGCGGACCAGACGGCCTCCGTCAGCATGGACACCGCCTGCTCCGGATCGCTTCCGGCGATGAGCGCCGCGCCCCGCAGCGCCAGCTCGGCGTCGGCGGCGGGCGAGGTGCGCTCGTAGGCGACCTGGGCGCGGATGAAGGTGGCCTCGGCGACGACGCCGTCGTGCGCGGTGAGGTGCTCGGCCTCCTCGGCGAGGCGGGTGGCCTGGTCGGGCCGGCCCGCGTCGTAGGAGGCCCGCGCCGCGTGGACGAGCCGGCGGGCCTTGCCCTCCGGCTCGGTGCTGAGCCGCGCGGCGCGCTCGTACGCGGAGGCGACGGCGGCCGTCCCGCCGCGCAGCTCGGCGCGGTGCGCGACCCGTTCGAGCCCGGCGGCGACGCCCTCGTCCGGGCCGGTCACGGCCGCGGCCAGGTGCCAGGTGCGCCGGTCGGCGTGCTCGTCGCCGTGCAGGACGCCCGCCAGGGCGCCGTGGACGTCGATCCGCCGGTGGTGGGCCGCGTCCTGGTAGGCCACGGCGCGGATCAGCGGGTGGCGGAACCGCACCTCCCCGCCGTCCAGGACCACGAGCCCGGCCTCCTCGGCCGGTCCGAGATCGGCCGGTGTCAGGCCGAGCGCGTCCCCGGCGCGCAGGACGATGCCGAGGTCGGCGGTGCCGTCGGCGGCGACGACCAGGAGCAGCCGGCGGGTGGCGTCCGGCAGCTCGGCCAGCCGGCGCCGGAACGTCTCCTGCACCCTGCCGCCGACCGGCAGCGGACCGGCGGCATGGGCCGGCCGCGACCGCAGGGCGCCGCCCAGCTCGATGAGCGCGAGCGGATTCCCGGCCGCCTCGTCCAGCAGGCGCTCCCGCACCGGCACGGTCAGGCCGGGCGCGTGCGCCGCCACCAGTTCCTCGGCGGCGCCGCGGTCCAGGCCGGCCAGCCGCAGCACCTCCAGGCCGCGGTCGGGGAAGGGGCGGGCGCCGTCCCGGACCGTGAAGATCATGGCGATGGGGTCGGCGCCGAGCCGGCGGGCGGCGAACAGCAGCGCGTCCAGGGAGGCGCTGTCGAGCCACTGCGCGTCGTCCACCAGGCACGCCAGCGGCCGGTCGCAGGCCAGCTCGGACAGCAGGGTGAGGGTGGCGGCGCCGATCAGGAAGCGGTCGCCGGCCGGCCCGGCGGCGAGCCCGAACGCCGAGCGCAGCGCCGCCGCCTGCTGCTCGGGCAGCGCGCCGAACCGGTCGCGGTACGGATGCAGCATGAGGTGCAGCCCGCCGAACGCCAGCTCGCTCTCCGACTCGACGCCGGTGCCGCGAATGATCCGCATGTCCCCGGCGTCCGCCGGGACCCGGCCGAGCAGCGCGGTCTTGCCGATCCCCGCCTCGCCCCGGATCACCAGGGCCCCGCCGAGCCCGGAACGGGCGTCCCCGAGAACCCCGGCGACGCGGTCCCTCTCGCGGTCTCGCCCCATGAACACGCCGAAACACTACAAGCCGGACCACCCGCCGACCGGCCGCATCGAAGACAAGGAGAGGCCCTGGGGACGGTGGTGCTCCCCAGGGCCTCGGAAGTTGTGCTCAGAGCGTCAGCGAGCGCGGATCACTACTACTCCCGCGCCTGCTCCACCTGGGCCTCGATCTCGGTGGCGGACTGGTCGCCGCTCACCGTCGTGATCGTGTGGTGGTTGCCGTTGTGGCCGGACTGGACGTCGACCTTGCCGGTCGGCGACAGCTCCGCCTGGTTCTTGAGCATGATCGCGTTCGCGTTCCCCATGCCCGGCGTGGCGTTGTCGAAGCGCTGCGGGTTCTTCTGCTTAGCCATCTCGGTTTCCCTTGTTTGGCGTGTCGGGTGACCTCCGTGCTGCCACCCCTGCGGATGATCGTCCCGGGGAGACCGCCGCTGTCAAGGTCGGCAGGGCGGGCCCTGTGCCCGCGACTCCGGTCCATGTCGGAGGGGTTCCGTAGGGTGGGCGCATGTACTCGACGCGGGTGTCGCGGCATGTGAGGGCACGGCCGATGGACGTCTTCCGGGCCCTGGTGGACGCGGACGCGATCATGACGTGGCGGGTGCCGGACGGCATGACCAGCGAGGTGCACGAGTTCGACGGACGCGAGGGCGGCGCGTTCCGGATCTCGCTCACCTACGAGGCGCCGACCGGGACCGGCAAGTCGTCGGCGCGCACCGACACCTACCACGGCCGGTTCGTGGAGTTGGTGCCCGGCGAGCGCGTGGTCGAGGTGTTCGCGTTCGAGACCGACGACCCCGCACTCCAGGGCGAGATGACGATGACCACGACGCTCACCGAGGCCGGCGGCGGCACGGACGTGCTCATCGTGCACGAGGGCTTGCCCGACATCGTCCCCGCCGCCGACAACGAGACCGGCACCCGGATGGCCCTCGCCAACCTGGCCGCGTTCGTCGAGAAGGACCAGGGCCCGTCCGGCGGATCCATGAGCGTGTGCTGACCAGGGTGTTCGCTGCCTAGCAGAGGCGGACGAGTTCGTCCTGCCCGATGGCGACGGCGCCATTGCCCGAGTCGGTCGACGCCTGATGACGGATACGCGCGGGCATTTACATACATGCTGTACGTATGTAGCATCCTGAGGGATCTCTTCAGGAGGAACGCTCATGCAGGCGGTACAGCAGTCGGCGTGGGGAGGCACCGAGACCATGGCACTGGTCGAGGTGGACCGACCGGCGCCGGTCTTCGGCGAGGTGCTCGTCGAGGTCGCGGCGGCCGGGGTCAATCCGGTGGACGTCCACACGCGCGGCGGGCAGGCGTACAACCGGGTGCTCGACCTGCCGTTCATCAACGGCTGGGACGTCGCCGGGGTGGTCGTGGAGACCGGCTACGGCACGCCCCGGTTCCGGCCCGGCGACCGGGTGTTCGGGATGCCGTGGTTCCCCCGGGCGGCGGGCGCCTACGCCGAGTACGTCACCGCCCCCGCGCGCCACTTCGCCCGCATTCCGGAGGGCCTGGACTTCACCGAGGCGGCGGCGCTGCCGCTGGCGGGGCTGACGGCGTGGCAGATGCTCGTCGAGGTCGCGGCCGTCGCTCCCGGGCAGCGGGTCCTGGTCGCGGGCGCGGCCGGGGGCGTGGGGCATCTGGCGGTCCAGATCGCCAAGGCCCGCGGCGCGCATGTGACCGGCACCGCGAGCGCCGCCAAGCACGCCTTCGTCCGCGGGCTGGGCGCGGACGAAGTGGTCGATTACACCTCGGCCGAGGTGTCCGCCGTGGTGCGGGACGTGGACGTCGTCATCCAGATGTTCGGCGGCCGGGCGGGGCTCGGCGCGCTGGACTGCCTGCGGCCGGGCGGCGTCCTGGTCAGCGGCCAGGCGGCCTGGACCCCGGGGCTGCACGAGCGCGCCGGCGAGCTCGGCGTGCGCGCCGTGGACTATCTCGTCGACCCCGACGGCGCGGGGCTCGGCGCGCTGGCCGGGCTCGTCGCCGAAGGCCGGCTCCGGGTGCACGTCGACGCGGTGTTCCCGCTGGCGCGGGCGGCGGCCGCGCACGAGCGCGTCGCCGGCGGACGCACCACCGGCAAGATCGTGCTCGCGGTCGGCGAGCCCGCGTGAGACGGGAGGACACCGGAATGCCCGAGAAGCACGCCGCGCCGACCGAGGTCGTACGGGCCTACGCGCGGGCGAAGAGCCGTGCCGACGTCCCGGCGGCGATGCGGTTCTGCCACCCGGACGTCGTCTTCGAGACGATCCCCTTCCGGGCCGTCGCGACCGGCTGGGACGAGGTCGCCCGGCAGAACACCGCGTTCCTGCGTACCTTCCCCGACTATGGCGTGGAACTGGAGTACCTGGTCGAGGCCGGTGAGCTGGCCGTCGGCGCCGGGACGGTCCGGGCCACCATGAAGTCGGGACTGGTGGGGATCGAACCCACGGGCAGGTCCTTCGCACTGCCCTTCGCCTGCCACTGGACCGTGCGGGACGGACTGATCGCACATGAGCGGTTCTTCTTCGACTTCCATCAGATGTGCGAGCAGCTCGGACTGTCCACCGAGGCCGCGGCGGCGAAGTTCACCGCCTGGCGCGAGCGGGCGGAGGAGGCGGCGCGATGACGACGTACGTGCTGGTCCACGGCGCCTGGCACGGCGGCTGGTGCTGGCGCGCCGTGGCCGCGCGGATGCGGGAGGCGGGGCATGAGGTCCACACCCCGACGCTGACCGGTCTCGGTGAGCGAGCCCACCTGGCGGGGCCCGAGGTCGGCCTGCGGACGCACACGGACGACATCCTCGGCCTGCTGAGGTACGAGGATCTCCGGGACGTCGTGCTCGCCGGGCACAGCTACGCCGGTCTCGTCGTGCGCGAGGCCGCCGACCGCATGCCGGAACGCGTCGCCCGCATCACCCTGGTCGACGCCTGGGCGGGCCGGGACGGGCAGTCGCTGGACGACCTGGCCCCCGCCTTCTTCCGCGACTGGGCCGAGTCGACCGCGGTCGACGGGCTGATCCCGGCCGCCCCCGCGGCCACCGTCGGCGTGACCGAGCCCGACCAGGCCGCATGGCTGGAGTCCAAGCTGACGCCCCACCCGCGGCGGACGTTCTCCGAGCCGACCCGCCTGTCGGGGGCCGTCGACGCGATCCCGTGCCGCGCGGTGCTCTGCACGCCCGACGGCCCCATGCCGTTCGCCCGGATCGCCGATGAGCACGGCTGGGCGCCCACGATCCTGGACGTCGGTCACGACGCCATGGTCACCGCACCGCGCGCCTTGGCGGACGTCCTCCTCCAGGACGCGCGCGGCTCCGGTGCCGAACCGGCGATCCCGCACGGGAACGAGATCACGTGAAGATCGGTCACCTGCTGCCGACCCGCGACCGGGCCGCGGGCGGCGTCCCCTTCCGGACCCGCTTCAGCCGCCTGGAGGAGTCGATCGAGGCGATGCGGCGGTTGTGGAGCGGAAAGGACGTGTCGATCGCCGACCGGATCCTGCCCCTTCTGGACGTGTGACGGCCGCTCGGATTCGAGGACGAGCAGCCGGGTCCCTCCGAGACCCGCCCCCGCGTGCGTTCTCCTGTTCTCGACGCAGGACGAGAGGATGTGCGGGTGGCAACGAACACGAATGCGCGCCGGAGTCAGCGGGAACGCACCGAGGCGACCACGGGCGCCCTGGTCGCGGCGGCCCGCGAGCTCTTCGCCGCCGACGGGTTCGCCGCCACCACCCTGGACGCGATCTGCGCCAGGGCCCAGGTGACGCGCGGCGCCTTCTACCACCACTTCAGCAACAAGGAACACGTCTTCCGCGAGCTCTACGCCGCCGAGCAGAAGAGGCTCGCGGCGCTCGTCCGGCAGGCGTTCCAGACCGAGCGGGACCCCTGGGACGGCGTGTTCGCGGGCTGCCGCGCCATGCTGGAGGCGTCGCTGGAACCCGCCGTCCGCCGGATCACCCTGGTGGAGGCGCCGGGGGCGCTCGGCTGGTCCGCCATGCGCGACATCCAGGCGGGATGCAAGGACCAGATGCGGCGCGGGCTGGCCATCGCCGTCGAGGCCGGGTGCATCTCCGAACGGCCGCTGGATCCCGCGACCTCGCTGCTGTACGGCGGGCTCTGCGAAAGCGCCCTGGACGTCGCGCGCGCCGCGGACCAGCGCGCCGCGCTGGACGACACGCTGGCGGAGCTCCGCCTGGTACTCGCCGGCGTCTCCGGCCGCTCGACCGAAGGCTGCGCCCACAAAATGCCCTCCTAGAACTCAAGGGCCCGGGGGATACAACACTCAGCCGTCGGCGAGGGCGCGGTGGGCGAGGATCGTCGCGCCCTTGACGGCCGCCTGGTCGTCCAGCTCCGTGCGGCGCAGGCGGGGCGGGGCGCGGAACTTCAGGCGGGCGGCCAGGCGGGATTCGAGGGGGGACAGCAGCGCGTCCCCGGCGCGGGCGAGGCCGCCGCCCACGACGATGAGGCCCGGGTCCAGCAGGAGGGTCGCCGCGGCGAGGCCGTCGGCCAGGCAGTCGAGGGCCTCCGACCAGACCCGTCCCGCCTTCTCCTCGCCCCGCCCGGCCCGCGCGACCACCTCCTCGGCGGGGACGCCCTCGCCGTGGCGGCGGGAGACCGCGGAGGCCGAGGCGTAGGTCTCCAGGCAGCCCCGGTTCCCGCAGGCGCAGGGCTCGCCGCCGGGACGGACGACGACGTGGCCGATCTCGCCGCTCCAGCCGACCGTCCCGGGGTAGGGCGTGCCGTTCAGGACCAGGGCGGCGGCGATGCCGGTCCCGATGGCCGTGAAGACGAAGTCGCCCGCGCCGCGGCCCGCCCCCAGCACGGCCTCGGCCAGGCCGCCGGTGCGGACGTCGTGGCCGACGGCGACGGGGACGCCCAGGCGCTCGCGCGCCAGGCGCAGGATCGGGACGTCCCGCCATCCGAGGTTGGCGGAGTGGACGGCCGTGCCCGCCGCCTCGTCCACGATGCCGGGCAGCGCGATGCCCGCGGCGCGGGCGGGGGAGCCGAGGGCCGCGGCGCGGGCGGCGAGCTGCGCCGCGAAGTCGAGGATCCCGCCCACCGGGTCGGCCCGGTCGGTGGGCCGCGACTCGCTCGCCAGGACCGCCGAGTCCTCGCCCGCCCGCGCGCCCTCACCGACCAGGGCGGCCTTCATCGTCGTGCCGCCCACGTCCAGGCCGATCAGCGTCACTTGACCGAGCCCGCCGTCAGGCCGCCGATGAGGTAGCGCTCGATGAAGACGAACAGGACGACCACCGGAACGATCGCGATCAGCGAGGTGGCGAACAGGTACTGCCAGTGCGCCTGGTACTGGGTCACGAAGGACGGGATGCCGACCGTGAGGGGACGGCGGTCCGGGGACGCGGTGACCGTCAGCGCCACGATGTACTCGTTCCAGGCCGCGATGAACGTGTAGACGACCGCGGTCACGACGCCCGGCATGGAGATGGGCAGGGTGACGCGGGTGAGGGCGCGGACGCGGCCCGCGCCGTCCAGGAACGCGGCCTCCTCCAGCTCCTTCGGGATGCTGGAGAAGTAGCCGTGCAGGATCCAGATGCAGAACGGCAGGTTGAACGCCGCGTTCACCAGGATGAGCGACAGCAGCGTGTCGGTGAGGTCGAGCGCGACCATCTCCCGGTAGATGCCGATCACCAGCGCCGTCGGCGCGAACATCTGCGTGACCAGGACGAGCAGCAGGAACGCCCCGCGCCCCCGGAAGCGGTTGCGGGCCGTGTAGTACGCGGCGGGCATCGCGCAGGCGAGGGTGACCAGGGTGGCGGCGGCCGCGACGGTGAGGGACACCCGCATGTAGGTCCAGACGGGCGCGGCCGACCAGACGTCCGCGAAGTTCGACCACGTCCAGTGCGCCGGCAGGTAGGTGCCCGGCGACCTGGTCAGCTCCCGTTCGGGCTTGAGCGCGGTGACGAACATCTGCAGGTAGGGCAGCAGGAACGCCAGGGCGACCAGCCAGCCGACGCCCGTGAGGACGATCCGGCGCGTCATCGGACCTCCTCCCGCCAGCGGGCGGCGCGCAGGTACAGCAGCACCATCACGAGGATCAGGGCGAAGTTCACGACCGCCATCGCGCCGGACTCGCCGACGTTCTGGTCGTAGAAGGCGAGTTTGTACATGAAGGTGGTGGTGGTGTCGGTCTTGCTGCCGGGGCCGCCGCCCGTCATCGCCCAGATGATCGGGAACGAGTTGAACACGTTGATCACATTGATGATCGACGCGATGAGGATCGCGGGCCGCAGCAGCGGCAGCGTGATGGCGAGGTAGGTGCGCACGGGCCCGGCGCCGTCGACGCGGGCCGCCTCGTACACCTCGCCGGGGATCGTCTGGAGCCCGGCGAGGATGACGAACGAGGTGAACGGCAGCGAGACGAACACCGCCACCCACATCATCCACAGCATCGCCTGGCCCGGGTGGGCCAGCCAGTTCACCGGCTCGTCGATCACGTGCAGGTCCAGCAGCACGCGGTTGACCAGGCCGGAGTAGTTGTCCAGCATCCACTTCCAGATCAGCGCCGTCATCAGCACCGACGCCGCCCACGGGACGATGACGGCCCAGCGCACGACGCGGCGGCCGGGGAAGCGGGCGTTCAGCAGCTGGCCGAGGGCGAGCGACAGCACCATCGTGATGACGACGACCCCGGCGACCCACAGCAGCGTCCGCAGCACGACCGGGACGAGGTCGTCCTCACCGAACAGGTCGGTGTAGTTGCCGCCGCCCCGGTAGCCGAGCGTGACGCCGGACGAGCTGATCTTCTGCAGCGAGGTGCGGACCATCTCGATGACGGGCCACAGCACCACGATCGCGATGAGCGCGAGGGACGGGGCGAGCCACGGCAGCGGCGCCAGGGCGCGTCCGGTCCGCCGCAGGAGCGAGGGGCGGGGGGCCGCCGAGGCGGCGGCCCCCCGCTCCGCGGTGGTGAGATCCCGCACTCAGCCGGCCTTCTCGGCCGTCTCCTGGATCTTGTCCAGGATCTTCTTCGGGTCCTCGTTCGCGGCGGCGGTGCCGAGGTCCTGCTTGACCGCGCCCGCGACCGCCGACCACGCCGGGTTGGACGTCGGCGCGAACTTCGACGTCGGCAGCGCGTCCACGAACTGCTTCATGTACGGGTCGGCGCTGAGCGCGTCGCCGGCCGACTTCGTCACCGGGAGGAAGCCCTCGGTCTTGAGGAACTTCGAGGTGTTCTCCTTCTGGTAGAAGAAGTCGAGGAACTTCTTGACGGCCTCCTTGTTCTTGCCGCCGTCCTTCTTGAACGCGGCGAGGACGTCCATGACGCCGAGGGTGTTGTGCTCGGTGCCGCTCTTGCTCGGCAGCGGCGCGACGCCGAAGTCCAGTTCCTTGTTCACCGTGTCGATGAATCCGGCCTTGGTGAACGGTCCGCCGATCGCCATGCCGATCTTGCCCTGCGCGAACTGGTTGAACACCGTCTTGCGGTCGGTGGTCTCCGGGTTCGGCTGGGTCAGCCCGGACTTGTTGAGTTCCTTGAGGAAGGCGAGGGTGTCGACGTTGGCCTTCTGGTTGATCGCCCATTTGCCGGACGCGTCGACCCAGCCGCCGCCGTTGTTCATCGCCCAGGAGTAGAACTCGGCCTGCGACTCCTCGGGGCCGAGCGGCAGCCCGTACCCGGTGGCGCCCGCCTTCTTGATCTTCTCCGCGTCGGACCTGACCTCGTCCCAGGTGGCGGGCGGGTCGCTGATGCCGGCCTTCTTGAACAGGGCCTTGTTGTAGAAGAGCAGGCGGGCGCTGGAGATGAACGGCAGGCCGTACTGCGCGCCGTTGTACTGCGCCTGCTGGACGAAGGTCGGCGTGAAGTCGCCGAGCGTGCCCGGCGACAGCACCTCGTCGGCCTTGTAGATGAGGCCGTCGCGGGCGAAGTCGGAGAACGCGTTGTAGTTGAGGACGTCCGGAACCTGCTTGGTCTGGACGTAGGTCTTCACCTTGGCGTCCATCTGGGTCCAGTCGACCATCTCCAGGTTGACCTTGTAGCCCGAGTTCTTCGCCTCGAAGTCCTTGATCAGGGCGTCCCAGTAGGGCTTGGTGTTGTCGTCGTAGATCGCGGCGACGAACTTGATGGTCTTGCCGTCGGAGTCGCCTCCCGACGAGCTGCCCTTGCCGCAGCCGCTGACGCCGAGTGCCACGGTCAGGCCCGCGGCGACGACGCCCATGAGGTGCCGTTTCATCTGTCCCCGCCTTCTCCGGCTTTCGCGCATGAAAGATTCTGCGCGGTGTGAACGCCCCCCGAGCACAAACGCGCGTGGTGGGGATGAAGATAAACACTGGTCCGTACCAGTTCAAGGGGGCCGTAAAGCACGAATCTCAACCGTTATGTCAGGTTTCCGAGACGCTGATCTGGTCCGGTGTCCACGCTGGGCTGGTCTGGTCGCCCGACAGCAGCGTCCGCGCGTTCGCTCCAGGCCCCGCCCGAGACCTCGTCCTGATGCGGCCAGCCGTCCGAGATGTCCCGCATCTTGCCTGCGTCCTGTTTTGCACCTGCTTGACCGGGTAACCCGGCGCCGTACCCGAGTTGGACGATGAGGTGGACAGGACATGAGACTCCGGACGGGCCCGATCGCGGGTGCGGCCGCCGGCGCCGGCGCGGCGCTGGCCGCGCTCTCGGCGCTGCGCCTGGCACGCCGTGCCGCGGCGGGGCTCGTCACCAGGCTCGAACGGCGGCTCGACCGCGCGGTCCGGAGCCTCACCGCTAGGGCGGAGCAGGCCGGCCCGCTGGGAAGGGCCGCCCTGGCCGGAGTGAAGGCGCTGCAGGAGGGCAGGTCCCCCTTCCGCGCGCTGCTGAGCTTCGGCTGGACGGCCCTGAAGGAGACCCTCGTCGGCATCTTCGGGCGGGGACGAAAGGGGAAGCCGACCAACATCGTCGAGCAGATCGACGTGGGCGCGCCGCGCCGGCTGGTCTACGACCAGTGGACGCGGTTCCAGGACTACCCGTCCTTCATGAAGAAGGTCGTCAGCGTCGACCAGGCCGACGAGACCAGGCTGAACTGGAAGGCGAAGATCTTCTGGTCGGCGCGGACCTGGGAATCGACGATCAAGGAGCAGGTCCCCGACGAGCACATCGTGTGGCGCTCGAAGGGCCCCAAGGGCTACGCCCACGGGTCCGTCAGCTTCCACGAGGTGACGCCCGACCTGACCCGCGTCCTGGTCGTCCTGGAGTACCACCCGCAGGGCTTCATGGAGCGGACCGGGAACCTCTGGCGCGCCCAGGGCCGCCGCGCCCGGCTCGAACTGAAGCACTTCCGCCGGTACGTGATGACGAACTCGCTCACCCGCGCGGACGAGATCGAGGGCTGGCGCGGCGAGATCCGCGACAGCGAGGTCGTCCGGACGCACGACGAGGCCACGGAGGAAGAGGAGAAGTCCGGCAAGGGCAACGGCTCCGCGTCCTCCAAGGGCTCCGAGAGCGCCAGGGACTCCAAGGACTCCATGGACTCCGAGGCCAAGGGCTCCCGGAGCAACGGCCGAGGCACCCGGAGCTCCTCCTCTTCCTCCGCCCCCCGCGGGAGCAAGACCGAGGACCGCGAGGAGGAGTACCAGGAGGCCCGCTGACCGGCGGCCGGCCGGATCAGCGGATCAGCCGGGCCAGCTCGACGCGCGAGCGGATCCCGAGGCGGGTGAAGACGTTGCGGAGATGGTGGTCGATGGTCCGCGGGCTGAGCAGCAGGCGCGCAGCGATCTCCCGGTTGGTGGCCCCCTCGGCGGCCATCCGGGCGATGTGCGCCTGCTGCGCGGTGAGCTTGCCGAACCCGCTCGCCGCCCGCGGCGCGGTCTCCCCGGCGGCGCGCAGCTCGGCGCGGGCCCGCGCCGTCCACGGGGCGGCGCCGTAGCGCTCGAAGACGCGCAGCGCGGCGCGCAGGTGCTCGCGGGCGGCGCGGGGCCGCCGCCCGCGCCGCAGCCGGTGCCCGAACAGCAGCTCCGTGCGGGCCAGCTCGAACACGGCGCCGGCGGCCTCGTGCAGGCGGAGGGCCTCGGCGAAGTGCTCGCCGGCCTCGTCGTCGCATCCGGCCAGCAGGGCCCGGCACCGCCGGCCGAGCGCCTCCGGCCCGGGGGCGAGCCGATCCCGTCCACCCAGCGGCGGAAGTGCTCGTAGGCCCCCGCGGCCGGATCGTGCTCGCCGGCGCGGACCAGCGCCTCGACCAGGTGCGGGACGGCGAGGAGCCGCGCCGGCGGGTGCGCGAGCCCGGCGCCGCCCGGAAGGCGGAGCCGCGCGGCCGCGTCGGCGGGCCGGTCCGCGGCGAGGTCGAGGCACGCGGGCGCCCATGACCCGAGGGCGGCCGCGCGGGCGAGGCCGCGCTCGTCGGCGGCGCCGGTGAGCTGCTCCAGCAGCTCGCGCGTCCTGGCCTCGTCGCCGTTGAAGGCGGCGGTGAGGGCCAGGGTGGCGAGCTGCTCCGTGGCGTGCCCGTGCAGGCGGGTGGCCCGGGCGAGGCGCAGGCCGTCGTGGCAGGCGGCGATCGGCGCGGGGGGATGCCCGAGGAGCGCCTCGCAGCGCCCGGCGGCCATCAGCGCGAACGACTCGGCGGGCGCGTCGCCCGACCGCCGGGCCGACGCGACCGCCTCGGCCGCCAGCGCGCGGGTGCGGGAGCCGTCGCCGAGCGCGAGGGCCGAGAGCGCCGCCCGCGCCCGCGCGGTGCCAGAGCCGCCGCGGCCGCTGCCACTCCTGGACGAGGACCGCGGCGAGCAGCGTGTGCGCGTCCTGCCGCTCCTCGCGCGCCGCGTCCGCCCACAGCGAGGACCGGACGAGCCGGTTGCGGACCGTGACCCCGTCGCCCTCGAACCGCAGCAGCCCCGACGCGCGGGCCGCGTCGAGGTCGCCGCCGCCGATGCCGTCCGCCCGCGCGGCCCGCGATGAACGTCGCCCAGGTGGACGCCGACCGCACGATCATGCGCACGGCCGTGCTGCGGCTCGCGGACCGGCTGCCCGACCTCGCCGACCGGCTCACCGCCGAGATCCTTTCCGGTGACCGCGGCGACCGCGACGACGCCTTCCGCCACGACGTGTGGGAGATGTGCCACACCGGGCTCGGGCACGGCTTCAAGACGATCCTGGACCCCGGCCGCGGCCGCGCGGACCTGGACTGGGCGCGGCGGCTCGGGCAGCGGCGCGCGCACCAGGGGCAGCCGCTCGACCAGCTGCTGCGCTCCTACCGGCTCGCCGGGCGGGTGTTCTGGGAGGCCGTCGTCGAGGTCGTCGGCCGGCACGACCCGGAGAACGTCGCGGCGCTGATCCGCCAGGCGACCCGCACCTGGGACACGATCGACCAGCAGTCCGGCGCGGCGGCCGCCGCCTACCACCGCACCGAGCTGGACCTCGCGCGGCGCAGCGAGGAGCGCGTCCAGGCGATCGTGGACGCGCTCCTGGACGGGCAGGACGCCGACGGCGGGCTGCTGGCGACCGCCACGTCCGTCCTCGGGCTGCCCGCGACCGGCCGCTACGCCGTGGTGATGCTCGGCGCGGAGGGCGGCTTCGGGGACGGCGTGAACCCGCGGCCCGGCGACACCGGCGGGATGCGGTTCATCTGGCGGCTGCGCACCGACGCCCAGGTGGCGCTGGTCGCGCTCGGCGCCGCGGAGCTCGACGACCTGGTCGACGCCGTCCGCCCCTACGCCCGGTCGCACGCCGGCGTGAGCCCGGTCGTCGGCAACCTCGCCGAGCTGGGCGGCGCCCGCTGGTTCGCCGAGCTGGCGCTGCGGACGTGTCGCGGCCCCGGCAACCAGATCGCCCGCCTGGACCGCAGGCTCCCCGACGCCCTCGTGCTGTCCCAGCCGCGCCTCGCCGGACGCCTCGGGGAGGTCGCGCTCGGCGGGCTCGGCGACGTCGACCCCGGGTTCCGCGACGCCCTGCTGACGACGCTGGAGACCTGGCTGGAGTGCGACGGCTCCGCGGCCCGCGCGGCCGACCGGCTGTTCTGCCACCGCAACACCGTCCTCAACCGGCTCCGCAGGATCGAGCTGCTCACCGGGCGGACCCTCGCCCGGCCCGGCGACCTGGTCGAGCTCGTCCTCGCGCTGAGCGCGCTGCGGCTGCACGGCCCCGGGGACGGCGAGGTCATCCCGCGACGGCCGCCCTGACCAGCCGGCCGCTCGCGGCGGCTCGTACCCTGGCATCCGCCGCCCCGGCCCCGGCTCGGGGCGCGGGCGGCGGGAACGGCGGCCTTCGGGCCGGGGAGCGGGGGACGGGTGGCAGGGGCGGTACTGGGGCCGCGGTCGGCACGGGTGGTCGTCGGGGTGGTGTTCGCCTCGTTCGCCGGCGTGCACGTGTTGGCCGCGCCCTCACGGACGGAAGGCGCCGCGAGGGCGGCCGCGGCGACCGCCCTCGTGGCGGTGGTCCTGCTGGCCCAGCTCGTCCAGGTCGTGCCGCACTGGCGGCGACGGCTCGGCGGCTGGAGCCTGCCGGCGCAGGCGGCGGCCGCGTACACGGGCGTGTTCGCGTTCGGGACGTCGGCGGGGATCCTCGGCTTCGTCGTCGGGTCGCTGCTGCTCGCGGGCGCCTGGCCGGCCGCCGCCGCGGTCGTGGCGAGCGCGGCGCTCGCGGACGCCCTGCGCGGCGGCGCGAGCGCCGACGTCACGATCACCTGCCTGCTGACCGGGCTCGTGGTCTACGGGCTGGTGCGGCTGGCGGACCGGGCGGACGACGTCGCGGCGGCCCGGCTGCCCCTCACCGTGGCGGCCGTGGAGCGCGAGCGCCTGCGGATCGCGGCGGAGCTGGACGGCGGCCTCGGCGACGGCCTGCGGGCGATCTCGGCGGGCAGCCGCCGCGCCCTCGACCGGCCGGAGGGCGTCGCGGACGTGCTCGCGGTGGCCAGGGAGTCGCTGAACAGGGCGCGCACCGCGGCGGCCGACCTGCGGAGCATGTCGCTCGCCCCCGAGATGGCGGCGGCGCGGGCGCTGCTGGAGGCGGCGGACGTCCGGGCCGAGGTGCGCGAGGGGCACCGGGAGCCGCTCGGCCCGGCCGGGGCGCTGCTGGCGACGGTGCTGCGCGAGGCGGTCACGGACGTCGTCCGCGCCGGTTCCGCGCGGACCTGCCTGATCGCGACGTCGGAGCGGGGCGGCCTGGTCGGGCTGCGGGTGGTCAACGACGGCGTCCGGACGGCCGAGCAGGGCGCGGACGGGCTGGAGGCGGCGGCGGGACGGGTGCGCGCGGCGGGCGGGACCTTCTCGGCCGGCCTGGACGGGGACGGCCGGTTCGCGGTGGAGGCCGCCGTCGCGGCGGGGGAGCGCACGGTGAGCCTGCCCGACCGGGCGGCGTACCGGCTCTCGCTCGCGCTGCTGGCGGCGGTCCTGGCAGGGTTCTCCGTCAAGGGGCTGCTGCTGGTCCCGTGGGGGCCGCTGTGGCCGGCCGCCGCCGCGGGGCTGGCGCTGATCTCGGCGGTGCAGCTGTTCTGGGCCGGGCGCGGACGGCCCCGGTGGTGGCCGCCGGCCCTGGCGGTGATCTGCTTCGCCCTCCTCGCCGTCTTCGGGAAGGCGTGGCTGGGCCTCGCCGGGTTCCTCGCCGGGACGTTCCTGGTCGGGCTCCCGGCCTGGGCCGCCGTCCCGCTCGTGGCGGCGTGCATGGCGGCGACCGGCGTCGCCGCGCGGACGCTCGGGCTCGGCACGGCGGCCGTCGCCAACTACGTGATCAGCACGCTGGTGACGGGGCTGGTGGTCTACGGGCTCGTCCGGCTGGCGCGGCTGGTGCGGGACCTGCGGGCGGCCGGCGACGAGCTGGCGCGGGCGGCGACCGTCCAGGAGCGGCTGCGGGCCGCCCGGGACCTGCACGACCTGCTCGGGCACAGCCTGGCCGCGATCCTGCTCAAGTGCGAGCTGGCCCGCCGGCTCGCCGAGGCCGACCCGGAGCGTTCCCGCGCGGAGCTCACCGAGGTCGTCGCCATGGCCGAGCAGGCGCGCGGGGACCTGCGCACGGCGACCGGCGGGGACACCGAGCTCGCGCTGGACGGGGAGGCGGCGTCGGCGCGGTCGGTGCTCGCGGCCGCCGGGGTCGAGGTCGAGACCGCCCTCGGGCACCCGGACCTGGACGGGAGCGTGTCGGCGGTGCTCGGCACGGTCCTGCGCGAGGCGGTGACCAACGTGCTCCGCCACAGCGCCGCCACCCGCTGCACGATCGCGACCGGGCGGGACGGCGGCGCCGTCTGGCTGGTCGTGGAGAACGACGGGCTCGACCCGGCGGCTCCCCGGACCGCCCCCGGCGCCGGCATCGGGAACCTGTCCACGCGGCTCGCCTCAGCAGGGGGAACCCTCAGCGCGCGCGCCGACGGCAAGGGTTGCTTCCGCCTGGAGGCGAGAGTCGGTCTCGAAGTGGCCTCGGCCACGCGCGCGAACGCGTGACCTGGCCGGTGGAGCGAGGCCGGAGGCGAGCGCAACCGGGCAGATCGCGAAGCGATGCCGCGTTCGCCCAGGCCCGGTCACGTAGCGAGCCGCCAGGCGAGCGAAGTGGGCCGGGACTTGGAAACACAGCCGCCAGGCGAGCGAAGTGGGCCGGGCCTGTGAAACACAGACTAGAGCCAGCCCGCCTCGCGTGCGATGCGCGCGGCGTCGGTGCGGTTGCGGGCGTCGAGCTTGGTGACGGCGGCCGTCAGGTAGTTGCGGACCGTCCCGGCGGACAGGTGCAGGCGCCCGGCGATCTCCGGGGCGTCCGCGCCCTCCGCCGCGAGCCGCAGCACGTCGGTCTCGCGCGGGGTGAGCGGGTTGTCGGCGAGGTCCCAGGCGGTGAGCGCGAGGTTCGGGTCGAGGACGCGCTCGCCGGCGGCGACCCTGCGGATGCCGGCGGCCAGCTCCTCCGGCGGCGCGGTCTTCAGCAGGAACCCGCGGACGCCCGCCGTCAGGGCGCGGCGCAGGTGGCCGGGCCTGCCGTGCCCGGTGAGCACGAGCGTCGCGACGTCCGGGACGGCCTCGCGCAGCGCCGCCGCGGCCGCGAGGCCGTCCAGGCCCGGCATGTCGATGTCCAGCACGGCGACGTCGGGACGGGCCGCGCGGGCCGCGGGCAGCACCGCGTCGCCGCGCTCGACCTCGGCGACCACGGTGAGGTCGGGTTCGAGCGCGAGCAGCGCGGCGAGGGCGCCGCGCACCACGTGGTGGTCGTCGGCGAGAAGGACCTTGATCACGGCTTATGTCTACCAGCCGCCGGGACGGCGTCACGCCCGCACCCATGACGAGGTCACGGGTGACCGGTGATCCCTTCTCTGGCGGCCGGAACCGCTGGTCACAAGACTGGTCTGCATGAACGACGCAGTGCGCATGGACGCGGTGAGCAAGGTCTACGGGCGGGGCAGGGGAGCGGTGGCGGCCCTGCGGGAGGTGACGGCGGCCCTGCCGCGGGGCCGCCTCACGGCGGTGATGGGGCCGTCCGGCTCCGGGAAGAGCACGTTCCTGCACTGCGCCGCCGGTCTCGACACGCCCTCGTCCGGCACGGTCCGGCTCGGGGACACCGAACTGTCCTCCATGAACGAGACGAAGCTGACCGAACTGCGCAGGCGGCGCGTCGGCTTCGTCTTCCAGGCGTTCAACCTGGTGCCGTCGCTGACGGTGGAGCAGAACATCACCCTTCCGCTGCGCCTCGCGCGCACGCGCCCCGACAAGGAGTGGCTCACCGAGGTCGTCGCCCGCGTCGGGCTGGCGGACCGGACCGGGCACCGGCCGGGACAGCTGTCCGGCGGGCAGCAGCAGCGGGTCGCGATCGCGCGGGCCCTGGCGACGCGCCCGGACGTGGTGTTCGGGGACGAGCCCACGGGCGCGCTCGACACGATGACGGCGCGGGAGGTGCTGACGCTGCTGCGCGAGACCGTGGACGGCATGGGCCAGACGGTCGTGATGGTCACGCACGACCCCGTCGCCGCCTCCTACGCCGACACGGTCCTCTTCCTGGCGGACGGACGGATCGTCGACTCGATGGACGCCCCGTCCAGCGACAAGGTCGCCGCCCGCATGACCCGGCTGGGAGCGTGGAACTGATGCTCGGAATCGTGCTCGGCACGCTGCGCCATCGCAAGGCGGGCTTCGCGGGGGCGTTCGCCGCGCTGCTGTGCGCGGCGGCCCTGGTCTGCGCGTGCGGTGTCCTCCTGGACACCGGCCTGCGCGGCTCCGTCGCCCCCGAGCGGTACGCGGGGGCGCCGGTCGTCGTCACCGGCGACCAGGCCGTCCACAAGGTGATCGTCAAGAAGAAGGGCAAGCGCAAGCACAAGGCCAAGCCGCTCGCCGAACGCGTGTGGCTGCCCGCCTCCGTCGCCGCGAGGGTCCGGGCGGCGGACGGCGTCCGGGGCGTCGTCACGGAGGTGACGTTCCCCGCCGAGATCGGCGCCGCCGAGGAGGGCCGCCCGTCCTGGGGCCACGGGTGGGAGTCCGCCGCGCTGACCCCGTTCACCCTCCGCGAGGGCCGCGCCCCGGCCGCGGACGACGAGATCGTGGTCGACGCCGCCACGGCGCGGGCCCGGCGCCTGCACCCGGGCTCGGTGGTGCGGGTCGAGTCCGCCGTCCCCGGCGCCTACCGCGTCGTCGGCGTGACCCGGCAGGCGCTCGCGCACCAGACCGCCGTCTTCTTCTCGACGGCGCAGGCGGCCCGCCTGTCCGGCCGCGACGGCATGGTCACCGCCGTCGGCGCACACGGCCCTGCCGGGGCCGTCGCGAAGGCCGTGCGCGGCACCGGCGCGACCGTCCACACCGGCGGCGACCGGGGCCGGGCGGAGTTCCTCGGCGCGGAGAACGCGCGCGTCAAGCTGATCTCCCTGGGCGGCGCCCTCGGCGGGACGGCCCTGCTCGTCGCCGTGCTCGTGGTGTCCGGGACGTTCGCGCTGTCGGTGCGGCAGCGGGAGCGCGAGATCGCGCTGCTGCGGGCGGTCGCCGCGACGCCGCGGCAGGTCCGCCGGATGATCGGCGGCGAGGCGCTGCTGGTCGGGCTGGTCGCCGGACCGCTCGGCGCGGCGGCCGGCCTGCCGCTGGCGTTCTGGCTGCGGGACGAGTTCCGCGGCCTCGGCGCCCTCCGCCGAACCTGGACCTCGTCGTCGGCCCCTTCCCGCCGCTCGCCGCCGCGCTGGCCGCCGTCCTCGCGGCCGTGGCCGCCGCCCGGATCACCGCCCGCGGGACGGCCCGGATCCGTCCCGTCGAGGCCCTCGGCGACGCGGCGACGGGCCGCGCCCGGCTCGGCGCCGTCCGGATCGCGGCCGGAGTCGCCGTCGCGGCCGGGGCCGTCGCCCTGACGGTGCTGCTGGCGCACCTCGACACGGAGGCGGCGTCCAGCCCGGTGACGATGCTGACCGCGATCGTCTGGACCGCGGCCGTCGCGCTCCTCGGCCCCGTCGTCGCCCGTGCCGCGATCGCCGTGCTCGCCGTCCCGCTCCGGGTCCTGCCCGGCGGCGGGCACCTGGCGGCGGCCAACCTCGCCGCCGGGGCGCGGCGCCTGGCGTCCGTCCTCACCCCGCTGACCCTGATGATCGGACTGACCGCGACGATCCTGTTCATGCAGACGACGATCGGGCACGCCGCGACGCGGCAGGCGCGCGAGGGCACGCTCGCCGCGCACGTCGCGGGTCCCAAGGTCCCGCACGGCGCCGCCGAGCGGATCCGCCGGACGCCCGGCGTGACCGCCGTGACCGAGGTCCTGCACGGCACCGTCCGGGTCGGCCTGGAGAACTACGGCGTCCAGGGCGTCACGCCGCAGGGCCTCGACCGCACCATGGACCTCGGCGTGCGGGCCGGGTCGCTCGACCGGCTGGACGCCTCCGGCATCGCCGTCAGCGCCACCGCCGCCCGGCGCCTCGGCGTCCGGCCCGGGGACCGGCTGCCGCTCACCCTCGGCGACGGCGCGCCGTTCGCGCCCACCGTGATCGCGGTCTACGAGCGCGGCCTCGGCTTCGGCGACCTCACCGTCGACCGCGACCTGCTGGCCGCCCACGTCGACGACCCCCGCGGCACGCTGCTGATCGCGGGCGTCCCCCCGCGCGGTGTCCCGGTCGCCTCCCCGGGCGCGTTCGCCGGGGCCGGCGCGTCCGCGAACGCCGAGGTCGCCTACGTCGCCATGGGGCTGATCATCGCCTTCACCGCGATCGCCGTGGTGAACACCCTCGCGATGGCCACCGCCGGCCGGTCCCGCGAGTTCGCCCTGCTGCGCCTCGTCGGGACGACCCGCCGCCAGGTGATGGCGATGCTCGGGTGGGAGACGCTGGCCGTCGCCGTGATCGCCGCCGTCCTCGGCACCGCGATCGCCCTCGCCGCGCTCACCGCGTTCGGCGCGGGCATGACCGGCGGCCCCCCGCACGTCCCGCCCCTCGGCCACCTGGGGGTGCTCGCCTGGGGCCTGCTGCTCGCCGCGGCCGCGACCTTCCCGGCCGCGCGCCTCGCCATGGCCCGCCGCCCCGCCGAGGCCGTGGGCGCCCGCGAGTGACGCCGGTCAGGCGCGGGAGCGGGTGGTCCCGCCGTTGACGTGGAGGATCTGGCCGACGAGCGTCGGGAGGCGCTCGTCGGCCAGGAACGCGACCGCCGCCGCGACCTCCTCGGGGGTCGCGATCCGGCCGAGGGGCACCCGCGCGGCGTACCGGGCGCGGATCTCGTCGGCGCGCACCCCCGCGGCCGCCGCGTCCACCTCCAGCCGCGGCGTGTCGATCGCGCTCGGCGCGACGGCGTTCACCGCGATCCCGAGCGGGGCCAGTTCGCGGCCGAGCGACTTGGCGAGCGCGACGACGCCCGCCTTGGACGCCGAGTAGGCGCTCGCGTGCGGCCACCCGATCACGCCCCACTCGGACGCGGTGAACACCATCCGGCCGCCGCCGCGCTCGACCATGCCCGGCATGACGGCCTGCGCGCACGCGAACGTCCCGCCGAGGTCCGCGTCGACCGTCCGCCACCAGCCGTCGCCGTTGTCCAGCCCGGTGAACGGGGCCATCGCCATCTGGGCGGCGCAGGTGACCAGGAGCCCGATCTGCCCGCCCGTCCGGCGCTCCACCTCCGCCACCATCGCGGCCACCGCCGCGGGGTCGGCGACGTCCGCCGGCGCGGCGACCCCGTTCAGCTCGGCGGCGAGCGGGGTCACGTCCCGGCCGGGACGGTCGTTCAGGGCGACCACCCGCCCGTCGGCCGCGAGCCGGCGCGCCACGGCCGCGCCGAGCCCGCCGGCCGCCCCGGTGATCAGCGCGATGGTCATCAGATCACCGTCCCGCCGTTGGGGGACAGGACCTCGCCGGCGCAGAACGTGCCGTCCTCGGCGAGGTAGGCGGCGGCGAGCGCGACCTCCTCCGGCGACGTCAGCCGCCCGGCCGGCAGGCTCTGCAGGAAGGACGGCCGGCGCCACGGCGAGTCGGGCGGGAGCATCGGCGTGTTCGTCGGGCCGGGCGCCACCGCGTTCACCCGCACCCCGGACGGCGCCAGCTCCGCCGCCAGCGACCGCACGAACCCGATCATCGCGCCGTTGGCGGCCGCGTAGTGCGCCTCGGCGTTCCCGCCGCCGATCGCCAGGTCGGAGGCGACCGCCACCACGGCGCCCCGGCCGCGCTCGGCCATTCCGGGCGCGACGGCGGAGCACACGTTGACCACGCCGCCCAGGTGCACCCGCAGCATCCGCCGCCAGTCGGGCCAGGCGATGTCCGACACCGGGACGATCGCGTAGTGCCCCGCCGCGCACAGCGCCGCCTCGACCGGGCCGAGCTCCCGCTCGATCCGCCGGATCGCGGCGCACACCTGCGCGCGCTCCGCCACGTCCACGCCCACCGAGTGGTCGGCGTCCGGGGCCGGGCGCAGGTCCAGCCCCACCGTCCGCCAGCCGCGCCCCGCCAGCTCGCGCACCAGCGCGCCGCCGATGCCGCCGGCCGCCCCGGTGACGAGCGCGACCCGCCCCCGCATCCGATCACCTCGCAACAGTCGCAGGGCTCCAGGCAAACCCGGCATAACCGCTGGTGACAAGCGTCATGGGGATTTCTTGGCCGAACCCACCACGGCGCGCCCGGCCTTTCGTGCACTTGCCCAAAACACGGTCACGGGCGCGGGACGGCGCCCGGCCGGGGTGAGAAGGTGAGGCTGTGACCAGCGATCCCGCGCTGCCGCACCTCACCGTCCGGCAGCTCCTCGAGGTGCCGCGCTTCCGGCTGCGCCTGGTCGCCGGGCAGGACGGCCTCGACCGCCCGGTCCGCTGGGCGCACTCCACCGAGCTGCTCGACCCCGGCCCCTACCTGCGCGGGCACGAGGTCGTGCTGACGGTCGGCGCGTCGCTGCGCGACCCGGGCGCGTGCGCCGCGTTCGCCGACTCGGCCAGGGCCGGCCGCGCGAGCGCGATCGGCTACGGCGTCGGCGACGTCACCGACGCCGTCCCCGAGGAACTGCGCGAGGCCTGCGACCGCGTCGGCCTCCCGCTGCTGGAGGTGCCGCAGGAGGTCCCGTTCCTCGGGTTCACCGAGTGGTTCGCCGAGCGGCTCGCGTCCGTCGGCGACGAGCGGCACGAGCGGGAGGAGACCGGACGGCTGCTGCGCATGGTGCGCGACGGCCTCGCGTCCGCCGAGGCGCTGCGCCCGCGGATCGACGACGCCGGGCTCGACCCCGCGTCCCTGCTGGTGATCGCGATGGACGGCGCGGCCGAGGAGGAGCTGCCCGGCGTCCTCGGCGTCGACGACCACACGGCGCTGCTCGTCACCAACGACGCCCACGCCTGGACCGAGCCCGCCGGCGTCGGCAGCCCCGGCCCGCTGGAGCACCTGCCGCTGTCGCTCGCCGAGAGCCTCACCGCGCTGGAGACCGCGCGCCGCACCGGCGGGGTCGTGCACGCCGCCGACCTCGCCACCTTCCAGGCCCTCCTCGACCGTCTCGAACAGCACCAGCTGGCCCCGTTCGCCGAGCAGATCGCCCGGCCGCTGAGCGACTACGACGCCGCGCACGGCACCCGCCTCACCGAGACGCTCCGCACCTTCCTGGACATGGGCGGCGCCGTCGGCGCGACGTCGCGGGCCCTGTTCCTGCACCCGAACACCCTGCGCCACCGGCTGTCCCGGATCGAGTCGCTGACCGGCCGCGACCCGATGCGGTTCGACGACCGGGTGGCGCTGGCGATCGCCGTCTGGGCGGGCCGCTGAGCCACCCTCCGGTCCGGTCGCGCGACGGACGGGGCCGATGTCCGAAAGCCGTGTTCAAGAAACGCGCCATCCCGGGTGACGCCCGCCGTCGCGGTACCAAAGTCGCCTGAAATGGAGGAATGTGATCGGGTTTGGGGTCGTGGTCATGAGGGCCGCCCTATTCGGTAAAATTTTGCAAAAGAAGCGCGGCGAATTCACCGAGGCCCGTCGGATCGCCCTGGCGTCCCGGACAGCGATCCATGGCCGTACAGTGAGTGATCATTCGGGTCTTCCGAACATCCTCCGGTCGGCGGCGTGTTCCGTGTCCCCTTCGTCACGGCAGGCGCACGCGCCACGCCGTTTCTTGGCGTTTTGTCCACTCTGTGTATTCGTTATCGTCCCGAATTGGTAGGCGGACAGGCCCGAATTCCACTTTTCCGGCCGCCTTCGAGGCGCGGGGTCTAGGTTTGCCGCGAGAGGTGCCCGTACCTGCTGTAAGGAGCGTCAGTCATGACGGATGCCACCCGGGGCCCGGGAAAGGGATCGGACACCAAGATCAACACTGAGGTGCCGCAGTCGGCGCGGATCTGGAACTACTGGCTCGGGGGGACCGACAACTACGAGACCGACCGCGTCGCCGGCGACCACTACGTCGGCCTCTACCCGGGCATCGTGAACATCGCCCGCGCGGGCCGCTACTTCATGGACCGGGCGATCCGGTTCCTGGCCCGCGAGCGCGGGATCCGCCAGTTCATGGACTGCGGGACCGGCCTGCCCACCGTCGACAACACCCACGAGATGGCCCGCCGCGCCGCCTCCGACGCCAAGGTCGTCTACGTCGACAACGACCCGCTCGTCCTCGCGCACGCCCGCGCCCTGATGAACGAGGGCCGCACCGCCTACATCGACTGCGACCTGCACGACCCGAAGACGATCATGGATCGGGCCTCGGAGCTGCTGGACCTGTCCCAGCCCGTCGGGCTGATGATCATCGGTGTGCTCGGCCACATCGTCGAACCGGGCGAGGCGTACGGCGTCGTCCGCGGGCTGATGGACCCGCTGCCCTCCGGCAGCTACCTCATCCTGCACGACTCCACCGACGAGAACGAGAGGTTCAACGCGGCGCAGCGCGCCTACGACGAGACCGGCGCGATCCCGTTCCGGCTGCGCACCCCCGAGTTCATCCGGGGCTACTTCGACGGCCTGGAGATCGAGGAGCCGGGCCTGGTCACGAGCGGGGCGTGGCGCCCCGAAGTGGGGCCGATCGAGGGCGAGGAGCTGCCGACCCGGTGCGCGGTGGCCCGTAAACTCTGACGCGCCGTGCCGGGAACCGCCTCCGGGGTCCGGGCCGCGTGGCCGGGACGGTAGGTAACAATCGGTCTTATCTCCGACGCTTAGCGTGAACTATAGTCGGAGCGGTCGTCCATGCCGTCCATCGATGGGAGTCCCCCTTGGCCTCCGTCACGATCACCGGCAGCAGGAAGCCGACGCCGGCCCGAGGCGCACCGGCCGGCACGGCCCGCGCGCAGGGCGACCCGCTCGTCCCGCGCATGCTGCTCGCCAAGCGGCTCCGCGAGCTGCGGGAGGCGGCCGGGCTGTCCCGGCCCAACGCGGGACTGGCGATCGGCGCGTCCGAGTCGAAGATCGCCAGGCTGGAGCTGGGCCGCACCGGCGCCAAGGCCCGCGACGTCGGCGGCCTGCTCGACCGGTACGGCGCCGACCCCGGCGAGCGCGCGACCCTGCTCGCCCTCGCCGAGCAGACCGGCGCGCGGCCCTGGTGGCACGCCGACGGCGACATCGTGCCGCACTGGGCCCGCGACTACCTCAGCGCCGAGCAGGCGGCCAAGCTGGTCCGCACGTTCGAGGCCCAGTTCGTCCCCGGCCTGCTGCAGACCGAGGACTACACCCGCGAGCTGGTCCGCCGCCTGCGCCCCGAGACCGCGTCCGAGACCGCGTCCGAGACCGCGTCCGAGACCGCGTCCGAGACCGCGTCCGAGACCGAGGTCGAGCGGCGGGTGGAGTTCCGGATGCTGCGGCAGCGCGTCCTGCGCCGCCGGCCGCGCCCGCTCAACCTCTGGGTCGTCCTGGACGAGGGGGCGCTCTGGCGTCCCGTCTGCGCGCCCGCGACGATGCGCGTGCAGATCCGGCACATCGTCGAGCAGTGCCGGCGCCCGAACGTCACCATCCAGATCGCGCCCCTCGGCATCTCCGGCCAGGTGGCGGGCGACGGGGCGCTCACCCTCGTCCGCTTCCCGCAGCAGGGCCTGCAGGACATGGTCTATCTGGAGCGTCCCGACAATGCCGTGTACCCGACGCGGCGCGCCGAGATCGAACACCACTGGCACATTTTCAACACGCTGGTCACCGAGGCCGCGCCGCCCGAGCAGACACCGCACAGGCTCGCGCGAATCCTCGCCACCTACTGAGCCGTCCGCCTCCGTTCCGCCCATCCCCGGCCCCCCGTCCGGCGGGGGGCCGCGATCATTCGCGGGCGAATGCGCGATGACCGCAGGTGATCGTTTTTCAACGCCCGGTCCCTGTTCCCGCCTGACCGCTTCCGGCCTATATTCATAAAGGACGGAAAATCGGGAGGCTCGGCGCCCCCGATCGGGGACGTACGCATCATGGGCCCCGTCGATCGCCATGTTTACCGGTCGATCACCTGGTTAACGGGCATCGATGTACGCCCCCGCGCCGCCACCGCCCCAGGGGAACGCCATGTCCGTCAGCGAGCGATTGTGGAACGCCACCGAGGAACGCCGGGCAAGGAACGAACTGCAGTCCGGAGAGAACTTTCCCGTCGCCTCCCGGCTGCTTCCCGCGCGCCACCGCGCGCACCTGCTGAACGTCTACGGGTACGCCCGGCTGGTCGACGACATCGGCGACGAGGCGCCGCCGGGGGAGCGCGCCGGCCTCCTCGACCTCGTCGAGCGCGACCTCGACCGCGTCTATGCGGGCGAGCGGCCGGAGCTGCCCGTGCTGCGCGACCTGGCCGGGACGATCGTCGCCCGCCGCATCCCCGCCGAGCCGTTCCGCCGCCTCGTCCAGGCGAACCGCCGCGACCAGGACGTCACCCGGTACGCGACCTTCGACGACCTCGTCGGCTACTGCGCGCTGTCCGCCGACCCGGTCGGGCACATCGTCCTGCACGTGTTCGGCGCCGCCACGCCGGACCGGCTGCGACTGTCGGACCGGGTGTGCACCGCGCTGCAGATCATCGAGCACTGCCAGGACGTCGCCGAGGACCACCGCAACGGGCGCGTCTACCTGCCCGTGGACGACCTGCGGCGGTTCGGCTGCACCGAGGACGACCTCACCGCCGCGGCGACCCCGACCCGGCTGCGGGGCGTCGTGGCGCTCCAGGCGAGGCGGGCGCGGCGCATGCTCGGCGAGGGCGCCGCCCTCACCGGCGGGCTCCGGGGCTTCGCGCGGATCGCCGTCGCCGGATACGTCGCCGGGGGGCACGCCGCCCTCGACGCGCTGGAGCGCGCCGCCTACGACGTCCTGCCGGGCCCGCCGCGGCCGAGGAAGGTGCGGCTGCTCGCCGAGTGGTCGCGGACCATGGGAAGGAGAAGGTCGGCATAGATGGACGCATCCACCGCCTACCGGCACTGCGAGAGCGTCGTGCGCTCCCAGGCGCGCAACTTCTCGTACGGGATCCGGCTGCTTCCGCCGCCCAAACGGCGCGCCCTCAGCGCCGTGTACGCGTTCGCCCGGCGCGTCGACGACATCGGCGACGACCACGGCGCGCCCGTGGCGGACCGGCTCGCCGAGCTCGCGGACGAGCGCGCGCGGCTCACCGGCCTCGACGCCCACCCCCGCGATCCGGTCCTGGTCGCGCTGGCCGACGCGGCGCGCCGCCACCCGATCCCCCTCGACGCGTTCGGCGAGCTCATCGACGGCTGCGAGGCCGACGTGCGCGGCGCGACCTACGACACCTTCGACGACCTCCTCTGGTACTGCCGCTGCGTCGCCGGCTCCGTCGGCCGCCTGTCGCTCGGCGTGTTCGGGACGGCCGACCCCGCCGCGGCCGTGCCGCGCGCCGACGCGCTCGGCGTCGCGCTCCAGCTGACGAACATCCTCCGCGACGTCCGGGAGGACGGGGCGAACGGCCGCGTCTACCTGCCCGCCAAGGACCTCGCCCGGTTCGGGTGCACGCTCGACCGCGACGCCGAGGGCCGGACGACCGACGATCCCGACCGGTCGGCGAGCCTCATCCGCTTCGAGGCGGAACGGGCGGAACGGTGGTACGCCGAAGGCCTGAGGCTGCTGCCCATGCTCGACCGGCGCAGCGCCGCCTGCGCGGGCGCCATGGCGGGCATCTACCGGCACCTGCTGCGGCGCATCACGGCCGACCCGCTGACCGCCCTGGAGACGCGGACGTCCCTGCCCGCCTGGGAGAAGGCGAGCGTGTCCGCCATGGCGATGGCCGGGATCCACCGGTGAGCGCCCGCGACGGCGGCCCGCCGGAGGTCGCGATCGTCGGCGGCGGGCTCGCCGGGGTCACCGCCGCGCTGGCGCTCCAGGAGGCGGGGGTGCGCGCGACGATCTACGAGGCGCGTCCCCGGCTCGGCGGCGCCACCCACTCGTTCTCGCGGGACGGGCTGACCGTCGACAACGGGCAGCACGTCTTCCTGAGGTGCTGCTCGGCGTACCAGGGGCTGCTCGCCCGGCTGGACGCGCTGGACCGCGTCCGCGTCCAGGACCGCTTCGACGTCCGCGTCCTCACCCCGGACGGCCGCGCCGGACGGCTCCGCCGTGTGCGGGCCCCCGGACCGCTGCACCTGCTGCCCGCGCTCGCCGGGTACCGGCTGCTTTCGCCGTCCGACCGGCTGCGGGCCGTCGGCGCGTCGCTGGCGCTCGACCGCCTCGACCCGTCCGACCCGTCGCTCGACCGGATCAGCATGGGCACCTGGCTCGCCGAACACGGGCAGGGGCCCTCGGCGCGCGAGGCGCTCTGGGAGCTGTTCGTCACGGCCGCGCTCAACGCCCGCCTGGACGGCGCCGCGCTCGGCCCCGCCGCGTTCGTCTGCCGGACCGCGCTCCTCGGCCGCGCCGACGCCGCCGACATCGGCGTGCCCACGGTCCCGCTCGGCGACCTCCACGGGGCGCTCCCGGCGGCCAGGATCGAACGGGACGGCGGCCGGATCCACCTGAACGCGAAGGTGACGGCGATCGACGCCGGGCCGAAGCTCGTCGTGAACGGGACCCCGGTCGGCGCCGACGCCGTCGTCGTCGCCGTGCCGCACCGGGCGGCGGCCGCGCTCGTCCCCGAGGAGGCGGCCCCCGGCCGGGCGGGCTGGGGCGGCCTCGGCTCCAGCCCGGTCGTCAACGTCCACGTCGTCTACGACCGCCCCGTCCTGCGGGTGGACGGCGCGGACCCGCCCTTCGCCGCGGCGGTCGGCTCGCCCGTCCAGTGGGTGTTCGACCGCACCGGGGTCAGCGGCCTCGGCGGCGGCGGCCAGTACCTGGCGATCTCGGTCTCGGCGGCCGACCGCTGGATCGACGCGCCCACCGCCGAGCTGCGCGCGGTGTACCTCGCCGAGCTGGAGCGGCTGTTCCCGGCCGCCCGCCGCGCCCGCGTCACCGACTTCTTCGTGACGCGGGAGCGGCACGCGACGTTCCGCCAGAGCCCCGGCAGCGGCGCGCTGCGTCCCGCGTCCGCGACCCGGCTGCCGTGGCTGTTCCTCGCCGGCGCGTGGACCGACACGGGCTGGCCCGACACCATGGAGGGAGCCGTGCGCAGCGGTCTGACCGCGGCCCGTCTCGTCCGCCGCCGCCTGCACCGGACCGCCGCGGGCGAGGTGAGCGGCCGATGACCGTCCCGACCTCGATCACCGGCGGGCGCGCCCTGGTCGACCGGGCCATGCGCGCCTCCGCGGAACGGCTCGACCCGTGGACCCGCCGCGTCGTCGCCTACCACCTCGGATGGACCGACGAGAACGGCGAGCCCGCCGCCGCGGGCGGCAAGGCGCTGCGCCCCGCGCTGGCGCTGCTGTCCGCGCGGGCCGCCGGCGCGTCCGAGGAGACGGCGCTGCCCGGCGCCGTCGCCGTCGAGTTCGTGCACGCGTTCTCGCTGCTGCACGACGACATCATGGACGGCGACCGGACCCGCCGGCACCGTCCCGCCGCCTGGACGGTGTTCGGCCCGTCCGCCGCCATCCTCGGCGGCGACGCGCTGATGGCGCTGTCGGAGAACCTGCTCCTGGAGCGGCAGACCCGCGGCGCCCACTGGGCGGCGCGGGCGCTGACCACCGCCACGCAGCGGCTCATCGCGGGCCAGGCGCTCGACATCGGGTTCGAGCAGCGCGACGACGTGACCCTCGACGAGTGCCTGGCGATGGCGGCGGACAAGACCGGCGCGCTGCTCGCCTGCGCCTGCTCGATCGGGGCGATGCTGGCCGAGGGCCCCACCCGCCTCGTCACCTCCCTGACCGGGTTCGGCGCCGAGATGGGACTCGCGTTCCAGCTCGTCGACGACCTGCTCGGCGTCTGGGGCAGCCCGGACACGACCGGCAAGCCCGTCCTGGCCGACCTGCGGGCGCGCAAGAAGTCGCTTCCGGTGGTGTACGCGCTGAACGCCGAAGGCCCCGAGTCGCGGCGGCTCGCCGAACTGTACGCCGACCCCGGGCCGCCGTCCGAGGACGTCCTGCGGGAGATGGCCCGGCTCGTCGAGGCGGCGGGCGGACGGGAGTGGGCCGCCGCCGCGGCCGGCCGCCGCGTCGCCGCGGCCGGGCGCCACCTCGACGACTCGGGCATGGACGCCCCCGTGGCCGCCGAGTTCCGCGACATCGCGCTGTTCGTCACCTCCCGGGACCACTGACCCCGCCGCGCGGCGAGAAGGGAAGCGCTGCATGACCACCACCGAAGTGCCCGGACCCACCGACGCGCCCGGACTCACCGGCGCGGCCGCCGCCGCGGCGGCGGCCGCCCGCGACCACCTGATCGGCCTCCAGGCGCCCGAGGGCTGGTGGAAGGCCGAGCTGGAGACCAACGTCACCATGGACGCCGAGGACCTGCTGCTCCGCCAGTTCCTCGGCATCCGCTCCGACGCCGACACCAAGGACGCGGCGCGCTGGATCCGATCCCGGCAGCGGGACGACGGCACGTGGGCGAACTTCCACGGCGGCCCCGCCGACCTGTCCACGACGATCGAGGCGTACGTCGCGCTGCGGTTCGCCGGCGACCCGGTGGACGCCGGGCACATGCGCGAGGCGGCCGCCTACGTGCGGGAGGCGGGCGGGATCGAGGGCAGCCGCGTGTTCACCCGCATCTGGCTCGCGCTGTTCGGGCAGTGGTCCTGGGACGACCTGCCGGTCATGCCGCCGGAGCTGATGTTCCTGCCGAGCCGCGTCCCGCTGAACGTCTACGACTGGGCGTGCTGGGCGCGGCAGACGATCGTCCCGCTGACGGTCCTCGGCTCGCTGCGTCCGGTCCGGGCGCTGCCGTTCGACCTGCCCGAACTGCGCCGCGGCGTCATGCCGGCCAAGGACGCCCGGGGCTGGGGAGCCGCGTTCAACGCCCTCGACCGGGTCCTGCACGTGTACGAGCGGCGGCCGGTGCGCCCGCTGCGCCGGGCGGCGCTGCGCCGGGCCGCCGACTGGATCATCGCCCGGCAGGAGGCCGACGGCTGCTGGGGCGGGATCCAGCCGCCGTGGGTGTACTCGCTGATGGCGCTGCACGAGCTCGGCTACGGCCTCGACCATCCGGTCGTCCGGCGCGGGCTGGACGGGCTCGAACGCTTCACGATCCGGGACGGGAACGGACGCCGCCTTGAGGCGTGCCAGTCGCCCGTCTGGGACACGGTGCTCGCCGTGAACGCGCTCGCCGACGCGGGCGTGGCCGCCGACCACCCCTCCCTGCTGCGGGCGGCCGAATGGATCGTCGGCGAGGAGGTCCGCGGGCCGGGGGACTGGGCGGTGAAGCGGCCGGGCGTCCCGCCGGGCGGCTGGGCGTTCGAGTTCGACAACGACGTCTACCCCGACACCGACGACACCGCCGAGGCGATCCTGGCGCTGCGCAGGGTCGGCCTCCCGGAGGCGGAGGAGCCGATCAGGCGGGCCGTCCGATGGCTGGAGGGGATGGCGTCGCGCGACGGCGGCTTCGGCGCCTTCGACGCCGACAACACCCGCGAGCTGTGCACCAAACTGCCCTTCTGCGACTTCGGCGCCGTCATCGACCCGCCGTCCGCCGACGTCACCGCCCATGTCGTCGAGGCGCTGTCGAAGGAGGGCCTCGCGGAGTCGGCCATGGTCAGGCGCGCCGTCGTGTGGCTGCTCCGGGCGCAGGAGGCGGACGGCTCGTGGTTCGGGCGCTGGGGGGCGAACCACGTCTACGGGACGGGCGGCGTGGTGCCCGCGCTCGTCGCGGCCGGGGTCGGTCCCGGCAAGCCCGCCGTCCGGCGCGCCGTGGTCTGGCTGGAGGACCACCAGAACCCCGACGGGGGCTGGGGCGAGGACCTGCGCTCCTACGACGACCCCGCGTGGGTCGGGCGGGGGGAGTCCACCCCGTCGCAGACGGCCTGGGCGCTGCTGGCGCTGCTCGCCGCGGGCGAGCGCACCCCGGCCGTGGAGGCCGGCGTGCGGTGGCTCGTCGACCACCAGCGGCCGGACGGCACCTGGGACGAGGACCACTTCACCGGCACCGGCTTCCCCGGCGACTTCTACATCAACTACCACCTGTACCGGCTGGTGTTCCCCGTCAGCGCCCTCGGCCGCTACCTGGACGGCGCGGCATGAGGCGGGCGCGCGGTCCTGCGGAGACCACCGAGTCCACCCTGCACAAGGAGGTCCGGACACCATGAGCATGCCGCTCCGCCAGAGCCTTCGCATCGGCGGCTACATCCTGCGCAACAAGCTGCGCCGCCGGGAGAAGTTCCCGCTCATCGTCGAGCTGGAGCCCCTGTTCGCCTGCAACCTCGCCTGCGCCGGCTGCGGGAAGATCCAGCACCCGCACGACGTGCTGAAGAGGCGCATGCCGGTCGAGCAGGCCCTCGCCGCCATCGAGGAGTGCGGCGCGCCGATGGTCTCCATCGCGGGCGGCGAGCCGCTCATGCACCCGCAGATCGACGAGCTGGTGAACGAGCTCGTCAGGCGCAAGAAGTTCGTCTTCCTGTGCACGAACGCGCTGCTCATCCCGAAGAAGCTCGACAGGTTCACGCCGTCGCCGTACTTCGCGTGGGCGGTGCACATCGACGGGCTGCGGGAACGCCACGACGAGTCCGTCTGCAAGGAGGGCGTGTTCGACGACGCCGTCGCCGCCATCGAGGAGTGCCGGCGGCGGGGGTTCCGCGTCACGACCAACACGACGATCTTCAACACGGACACGCCGCAGACCGTCATCGACGTCCTGAACTACCTCAACGACGACCTCGGGGTCGACGAGATGATGATCTCGCCCGGCTACGCCTACGACAAGGCGCCCGACCAGGAGCACTTCCTCGGCGTCCAGGAGACGCGGGAGCTCTTCCGCAAGGCGTTCGGGGACGGCAACCGCAAGCGGTGGCGCTTCAACCACTCGCCCCTGTTCCTGGACTTCCTGGAAGGCAAGGTCGACTTCCCCTGCACGGCCTGGGCGATCCCGTCCTACTCCCTCTTCGGCTGGCAGCGTCCCTGCTACCTGATGTCGGACGGCTACGCGCAGACCTACCAGGAACTCCTGGACGAGACCGACTGGGACTCCTACGGACGAGGCCGCGACTCCCGGTGCGCCAACTGCATGGCCCACTGCGGCTACGAGCCCACGGCGGTCTTCTCGACCCTCGGTTCCCTGAAGGAGTCGCTGCGGGCCGTCCGATCGGTCTGATCCCGTCCCGCCTCACGACCCGTTCTGCCCGGCACCGGCGATCCGCCGGTGCCGGGCGTCTTTCAGGGGCGGCCTACTTGAGGGACGTCGGGCGGTACGCCTTGTACTCGTCGCCCGAGGAAAGCCCGTAGTCGAGCGTCCGGTGGTCGGTTCCGTACCGGCCGCGCTGCTCGTAGGCCCAGTACGACGAGTGCTTCTTGTCGGCCCACTTCTCGAAGATGACGACGTGCCGGGTGGTGTTGCTGCCGAGGGCGTCCATGACGAGGTCGCCCTTCTTCAACTCGGACATCTTGATGCGCTCGGTGTACCGCGACGAGGTGAGGCCCACGGTGTTCGGCCCGGGCTTGGGCAGCCCCAGCGCCATGGACACGAATCCCGAGCAGTCGGTGCGGTAGCCGTTGTGCGTGCTGGTCTGGCTGTAGGGGACCCGCTCGCCGGTGTGCGGATGCCAGGTCCTGGCCCGCGCGATGACCTTGGACCGCTCGTCCGACTTGGATTCCGCGGCCTGCTTCTTGGGCTTGCTCTTCGTCGACGGCGCGGCCTTCACCGGCGCCATGTAGTCCTTCTGGACCTGGACCTGCGCTCTGGTCTGCTCCTGCGGCGCGGCCTGCTGCGGCGCGGTCCGCTGCTGCGGCACGGTCTGGACGGCGGCGACCGTCTCGGTGGACGCGTGCTGCAAGGCCGTCGGCACGGCCGCCGTCACGCCGAAGACGGCGAGACCCGTCAGCGTGACCGTGGCCCAGGGGGTCGGTCGCAGAACGCGCGACCACTTGCCGTGCTCGCCTTTCGGTTGCTTGCCTTTCACAGGGGGGCTCCTTGCTTCCATGTGCCGCCTACCGGGTTAGCTGACGGGTTCGGACGTGGAAGTCGCCCTACGGCCTGAGCAGGCCGATTCACCCCAGTGCGGGTTGGGTCCCCGGCTCCGCGCCATGGCGGACTCGGCGGGTGCCGCTGGGGGACAGCGGCGCTGACGATGTGGGACCCGATCGACGTCGCGTCTCGGGCCTTGTCGCGGGGTGGGAACCCCGCCCCACCATGTGGGACAAAACGCCTGGAAGACGTCTTGAAGGGGCAAAGTTACTGAAATCGTAAAGAAACGGCAAGGTCACGCATCTCGATTTCCGCAGCTCAGTGCCCTGTCGGCCGTCGTGCGAGCCGCCGGTGCGGGGCGTCCGGTCGGCGAACGAGACTCGATCCGTCACTAGACGGAGAAGAAACCTCCAGTTATTATCCGGAGGAGAATCCTTCATTTACCGGGAGGTGGGCTCCATGACCGCCATCACGGCGCGGACCGCGTCCGGCCCGTACGCGGGCGCCCCGAACCGGCGCTGGGCGGCGCTGGTCGTCATCGCCGTCGCGCAGCTGATGATCGCCCTCGACGCCACGATCGTGAACATCGCGCTGCCGACGGCTCAGCACGCGCTCGGCTTCGGCGACGCCGACCGGCAGTGGATGATCACCGCCTACACCCTGTCCTTCGCCGGGCTGCTCCTGCTCGGCGGCCGGATCGCCGACCTGGTCGGGCGGCGCCGCAGCTTCCTGGCCGGGCTGGCCGGGTTCGCGGTCGCCTCGATGATCGCCGGGGCCGCGCCGGGCTTCGGGGTCCTCGTGGTCGGGCGCGCCCTCCAGGGGGCGTTCGCCGCGCTGCTCGCGCCCACGGCCCTGTCCCTGCTGGCCGTCACCTTCACCGAACCCAAGGAGCGCGCGAAGGCGTTCGGCGTGTACGGCGCCGTGGCGAGCAGCGGCGCCGCCGTCGGGCTGCTGCTCGGCGGCGCGCTGACCCAGTACGCCGACTGGCGCTGGTGCCTCTACGTCAACGTGGCGATCGCCGCCGCCGCGTCGGTGGCGGGACGGATCGTCCTGCCGGCGCCGCCGGGCTTCCCCGGGTCGCGCCTCGACTGGATCTCGGCCGTCCTCGTCACCGGCGGCCTGGCGGCCGTCGTGTACGGCGCCGGCCAGGCCGCCCCGCACGGCTGGGACGCCTGGCAGACCCTCGCGCCCCTCGCGATCGGCGTCCTGGCGCTCGCCCTGTTCGTCGCGCGCCAGGCCGGGCACGGCGCGCCGCTGCTGCCGCTGCGGATCCTCGCCGACCGCGACCGGGCCGGCGCCTACCTCGCGGTGGCCACCGCGGTCGTCGGCGCCTTCGGGGTCTTCCTCACGCTCACCTACTACCTCCAGGTGGTGGCGCACTTCTCGCCGATGCGCACCGGGCTGGCGTTCCTGCCGATGGCCGTCGCGAACTCCGCGAGCGGCTACCTGGTCGGCGCCGTGCTCATCCGGCGGGTGCCCGCCCGGCTGCTGATCGCCGGCGGCCTGCTCACGGCCGCGGCCGGGCTGGCCGTCCTGACCCGGCTCGACGCGGGCAGCGGCTACGCCACCGCCGTCGTCCCGGTCGAGGTCCTGCTCGGGCTCGGCATGGGCGCCGCGTTCCCGCCGGCGTTCTCGCTGGCGACCGCGGGCGTCTCCCCGCGCGAGGCCGGGGTCGCCGCCGCCGTCGTCAACGCCGCGTCCCAGATGGGCGGCTCGATCGGGACCGCCGTCGTCAACACCGTCGCGATCGGCGCGACGGCGGGCTACCTGCGCGAGCACGGCCCGGGCGGCTCACGGGTGACCGCCCTCGTGCACGGCTACACCACCGGTGCGACCGTCTCGGCCCTGGCCCTGACCGCCGTCGCCGCCCTGGTGATCTTCCTGATCCGCACCCCCGCCCCCTCGGACACCGCCGCCGGGCGCGCCTCCCGATGACCGCGACGGCCGACCACGCCGGCATTGCCAAGGAAGCCGCGTCAGCGGGCCGGGCGCCGCTCGGGCCCCACCCCGGCGGGCCGGCCGCCTTCCGGGACGCCGCGGCGTCGTCCTGAACCCGGCTTCCGGTGCCTCACCGCCCGCCTCGCCCCCGGCGGCCGCCCGAACCGACGAGCGCACAGCCCGACGCCGGTGGCGTGGAGGCCCTGGCCCATGAGGCGGGACCTCGACGCCACCGGCGGGGGCGAACTCGGATCGGGGCGGGTCAGAGGCCCAGTTCGGTGGCGGCCAGGGCCGTTCCCTCGACGCGGGCGGCTATCTTCGCGAAGGCCGTGTCGCGGGACGTGGAGGTGTCGTCGGCGAACGGGGAGAAGCCGCAGTCGTCGCAGGTGCCGAGGCGGTCGACCGGCAGGTGGCGGGCGGCGGCGAGGACGCGGTCGCGGATCTGCTCGGGCGTCTCGACGCGCGGGTCGATGGGGTCGACGACGCCGACGAAGACGCGGGCGTCCGAGGGCAGGTGCCCGGCGACGATGGCCAGGATCCGGTCGGGGTCGGGCTCGCTGGCCAGTTGGAGGTAGAAGTTGCCGGCCCTGAGCTCGAAGAGCTTGGGCAGCAGCCCCGCGTAGTCGACGTCGAGGCTGTGGGTGGAGTCGAGGTCGCCGCCCGGGCACACGTGCACCCCGATCCGGGCGCGCTCGTCGGCGGAGAAGCGCTCCAGGACCCGGTTGTTGAGCGCGATGAAGGCGTCGAGCACGCCGCCGCTGGGGTCGAGCTTGAGCGACAGGCGCCCCTCGGTGAAGTCGAGCTGCACCACGTGGGCGCCCGCGTCCAGGCAGGAGCGGATGTCGGCCTCGGCCTCGTCGACCAGGTCGTCCAGGAACCTCTCGCGCGGGTAGCCCTCGATGCCGTCGGCCGGGTACAGCAGGCTCAGGGCCGAGGGCGCGATCACCGCCTGCTTGACCGGCGCGGTCGCGTGGCGCTGGGCGGCCCGCAGGTAGTCCACGGCGTGGCCGGTGTAGCGGAACGGGCCCGCCGTCAGCCGCGGCAGCTGCCGCTGGTGCCCGTCGGCGAACGGGATCACCGCGCCGTCGGGGGCCAGGTCGGCCAGGCCCGCGATCGGGTAGGTGGCGAAGCTCGGCTTGGACTGCTCACCGTCGGTCACCACCGGTGAGCCGAGCTCCTCCAGCCGGCGGAGGGTCTCGCGCACGGCGCGGTCCTGGGCGGCGGCCAGCTCGGACGGCGAGGCGGCGAGCAGTTCCTGGGGACGCGGGATGCTGCCGATGGGCTCTGTGGGGAGGGGCATACCCCAAAGCTACGCTACTCAAAGTAGTGAGTGAAGTGCTTATCGTGACCAGAGGTGGCCGTGTGAATTTCTGGCGTCGTCGCGGAGAATTCGCTCCGGCCCGTGCGCCGGTAGCATTCGCGGGTGGTTGATGGGGGAGCACCGACAGGGCCGCCGGTCGCGGCGGACATGGATCCCCGGCGGATCCACGCCGCGCTGAGCCTGCTGGCGGACCGGCGCTGGCGGACGCTCGGCGAGCTGGTCCGGGAGACGGGCGCGCCGCGGCGTTCGGTGGAGTCGCTGCTGGCCGGGCTCTCGCTGGAGCACGCGGGCGGCGACCGGTTCCGCCTCGCCCCGGAGCAGGCCGGCGAGATCGCCGAGTCGCTGCGCACGGGACACCGCCCGCTCGACCCGGCCGATCCGGTGGCGCACCTGCTGCCCGAGTACGCCGCCGTGGTGGAGCGCATCGCCGGGCTGATCGAGCGGGCTCCGCGGGCGCGGCACGTCCTGGACCATGTGTCGGCCACGCCGGAGACGGTGGTGCGGCGGGCACTGCTCCTGGGAGCGCGGTTCTGGCTGCCGGGCACGCGCCTGCTGTGCGTGGGGGACCACGATCTGACCTCGCTGGCCGTCGGGCTCGTCCACCCCGGCGTGCAGACCACCGTCGTGGACGTCGACGAGCGGATCCTGGCCTACATCGACGGTTGCGCCGCCGAGCTGGGGGTGGACGTGCGCACCCGCTGGGCAGACCTGAGGCTGGGGCTGCCGGCGTCGGCCGTCGGGTACGCGGATCTGGCGGTGACCGACCCTCCGTACACCCCGGAGGGCGTCGGGTTGTTCGTGGCCCGCGCGGTGCAGGGGCTGCGAGACCAGGGGCAGGGCCGGGTGCTGCTGGCCTACGGGGCGAGCGACCGCACCCCGATGCTCGCGCTGAAGGTCCAGCAGGCGCTGATGGACCTGAACCTCGTGAGCGAGGCCGTCTACCCCGACTTCAACGGCTACTTCGGCGCGGAGGCGATCGGTTCGCGCGCCGACCTCTACGTCCTGCGGCCGACCGGCAGGAGCCTGCCTGCCGCGGACGCCCGCGCCGACCGGTTCGCCACCGCCATCTACACCCAGGGGCCCCAGGCCGTCGAGGCCCGGACGGCCGCGCCGGCGTCGCCCGACGACGTCGCCGACCTGCGGCCGGACGTGCTGGTCGGGGACTGGCCCAAGCAGGTGCTCCCGCAGGCGCCGCGGGTGCGGCTGACGACCTGGCTGGCCAAGCCGTACGCCGCGCGGGTGCGGCGCGCTGCCGTCGCGCTGCCCCCGGGGCTGGAGGGCGCGCTGGTCCGCGTGCTGCTGGCCACGCGCGCCGAGCACGTGCGGGTGTTCCTGCCCGAGCCTCCCGGCGACCTCGCTGACGAGGCCGCGTCGCTGGCGGCGGTGTACGAGCTGGCCCGGCGCGGCTCGACGGTGGAGGCGGTGCGCACCCCGTCCGACACGTCCGACCCGATCCAGCGGGTGGTGCGCGCCATCATGGACCGGGCGCACGGGAAGGTCGCGAACGTCTGGCGCGACGCCCTGCTCGACGCGCACGCGGGCCTGACCAAGCGGCAGGCCCGCGCGGTCGTGGCCGACGCCGCTCCCTGGGCGCGGGACGTCACGCTGCTCGAACTGCCGCTCCACCGGCTGCGCGACCTGCCCGCCGCCGTGCGCGCCTCCCTGGACCTCGTCACCACGTCACCGGCCGGCTGAGACCACCCGGTCACAGGTCCTTCGACAGGGCCTCGACGGTGCGGGCGGCGGCGGTGCGGAGGTCCGCCTCGGTGTGGCCGAGATGGGTGACGGCGCGCAGGACGGTGGGGTGGTGCGCGTTGGACCACAGCACGCCGTTCGAGCGCAGGCGTGCCCGGACATCGTCCCGGTCGAGCCCGAGCGAGGCCAGGTCGAGGAAGACGAAGTTGGTGTCGACCGCGGCGGGGTCGATCGGCAGGCCACCCTCGGCGAGCAGCGTGGCGAGGGCGCGGGCGCCCGCGTGGTCGTCGGCCAGCCGCGCGACGTTGTGCCGGAGCGCGTACCGGGCGGCGCCCGCGAGGACGCCGGCCTGGCGGAGCGACCCGCCGAGCATCTGGCGGACGCGCCGGGCCGGGGCCAGCACGTCGGCGCGCCCGACGAGGGCCGCGCCCGCGGGGCAGCCGAGGCCCTTGGAGAAGCAGACGGCGACGGTCCGCGCCCGCGCGGTGATCCGGTCGGGCGGGACGTCCAGCGCGACGGCGGCGTTGAAGAGGCGCGCCCCGTCGATGTGGACGGCGAGCCCCAGCTCGTCGCAGGTGTCGTAGAGGTGGTCCAGCGCGGCGAGCGGCCAGGTCCGGCCGCCGGAGACGTTGTGGGTGTCCTCCACGACGGCGAGCGCGGTCCGGGGCCGGTGCTCGGAGTCGCGGACCTGGGCGATCTCGCGGACCTGGTCGCCGGTGAACACCCCGGCCTCGCCCGGCAGGCCGGTGACGACCGCCCCGGCGAGGAAGGCGGGGCCGCCCGCCTCGTAGCGGAACATGTGGCTGTGCCGCTCCCCGACGATCTCCTGGCCGCGCTGCACCTGGCACAGCATCGCGATCTGGTTGGCCATCGTCGCCGAGGGGACGAACACCGCCGCCTCCTGGCCGAGCAGCCCGGTCAGCTCGTCCTCCAGCGCGAGGACGGTGGGGTCCTCGCGCTCCTGCTCGTCGCCGAGCGGGGCGGCGGTCATCGCGCGCAGCATGCCCTCGGTGGGCAGCGTCATCACGTCGGAACGAAGATCGATCATGGTGGGCCCCTAACCGGCGAGGTATCCGCCGTCGACGACGATCTGGGTGCCGGAGACGAACGAGGCCCCCGGCGAGCAGAGGAAGGCGACCACGTCCGCGATCTCCTCGGGACGGCCGCGCCGGCCGAGCGGCGGCAGGCCCGCGACCCCCGAGCGCGCCCGGTCGGCCTCGACGAACTCGACGAGCCGGTCGCTGCCCGGGGTGCTGATGTCGCCCGGGTCGACCTGGACGACCCGGACGCCGGACGGCCCGAGCTCCATGGCGAGCGCGCGGGTCAGCCCCGTCATCGCCGACTTGCTGACGGTGTAGGCGGAGGCGTCGAGCTGGCCCCGGTGCGCGGCGATCGACCCGATGTTGACGATGGTGCCGCCGCCCGCCGCGACCATGTGCCGCGCCGCCTCGCGGGCGCAGACGAACGGCCCGACGGTGTTGACCGCGAGGATGCGCGCCAGCAGGTCGTCGGAGGTGTCGAGCAGGGGCGCCTTGGCCGGGACGCCGGTCACGGCCGCGCAGTTCACCAGGATCTCCGGGGGCCCGTGCGCGGCGGCGACCTCGGCGACGGCGGCGCTGATCGCGGCCGGGTCGCCGGCGTCGACCGCCATGACCTCGGCGGCGGGCCCGAGGTCGGCGCGGGCCCGTTCGGCGGCGGGCCCGGCCTCGAAGACGGCGACGGTCCGGCCGGGGGCGGCGAGGCGGCGCGTGATGGCGGAGCCGATCCCGCCCCCTCCGCCGGTGACGATGACGCTGGTGCTCATGGGCGCTCCTCGGGTCAGTGGAAGGTGCCGGGCAGCCGGCCCAGCTCGAAGGCGGACAGGGCCTGCTCGATGTGCCAGATCGCGTCCGACATGACCGGTGTGCCGTGGCCGGGCAGCAGGACGTCGGGACGCGCGGCGCGGAGCCGTTCGAGGGACCGCCGCAGCGCCTGGACGTCGGCGTCCTCGGCGCCCGGGAGCACGATCCGGCCCCGGCTGAAGAGGAGGTCGCCGGTGCAGGCGTACGTCGTGCCGCCCGCGGTGAACAGCCAGGCCGTGTGGTCGGCGCTGTGCCCCGGGGTCGGCAGGGCCCGGAGCGGGCCCTCCTCCAGGCCCGCCTCGGCGGGCGTGAGCACGCCGGGGCAGGACGCGAACCGGTAGCCGGCCGGGTAGATCCCGGCGCGCAGCGCGGCGGTGAGGCCGAGCGGCCCGGGGTCGGCGTCGCGGACCAGTTCGGCGGTCAGCGGACCGGCGACGATCGTGGTGCCGTTCGCGGCGAGCCCGGCGGCGCCGCCCGCGTGGTCGGCGTGCGCGTGCGTGACGACCGCGCCGCTCAGCGGCCGCCCCGCGAGCGCCTCCTCGACGCGCGCGAGCAGGACCTCCTGGTCGAGGCCGCTTCCGGTGTCGGCCAGCCAGGCGCCGTCGTCGCCGCGCAGCAGGTAGACGTTGCCGTCGTAGGCGTTGCTGAGCCCGGGGCCGAGCCGTCCGCCGCCGACGAGGTCGACGGCCGCGTCAAGCCGCACGGCCGTCCTCCCCGGCGACGATCGCGGCGACCTCGCCGGGCGTGACCCGCAGGTCGTGGCGCAGCATCATGACGACGCCGGCTGCGTCGGCCCGCACGGTCTCCACCCGGCGCCCGCCGTCGTCGTACACGGCGCCGATCGTCTGACCCGCGGCCACCGCGTCCCCGGCGGCGACGCGGGAGACGAAGGCTCCCGCCGTACCGAACAGGACGCCGGTGTCGGTGTTGCCGTCCCCGCCCGTCACGACGACCTGCCGCGCGGGCGGCGGGCCGGCGAAGGAGACGGGATCGACCGCGCCCGCGACCTCCAGCAGGCGCAGGACCCCCTGCGCGTACCGGTCGACGTCGGCCTCGCGGAGGGCGCCGCCCCCGCCGCTCTCGAAGTAGGCCCAGGGCTTGCCGAGGGCGTCGGCGCGGCTGACGGAGCGGCCCGGCGCGACCGACGCGTGCGACCACAGGTAGGGGAAGGGCGTCGTGCGGGCGGCGTCCAGCAGCGGCCGGCCGCCGAGCGTTCTGTTCGCCCCGAACCCGCACATCGGGGGCATCCGGTAGCGCCGTCCGGCGGAGTGCAGGTCGATCAGCAGGTCGCACGGGTCGATGAGCGCGGTGGCGATCGCGTGGGCGATGCGCTCGCTGAGGCCGCCGCCGGGGTCGCCGGGGAAGAGCCGCGCGAGGTTGGCGTCGCCGTCGCCGTGCCGGGTGCCCGCCGCGAGGGCGGGCGGGTTGGCGCGCGGCAGCACCGTCACCGTGCCGCGGACCGTCGCCGAGGCGAGCAGGTCCGCGACGCGGTACGCGGCGAGGACGCCCTCCATCTCGTCGCCGTGCACTCCGCCGAGGACGGTCACCGCGGGGCCGTCCCCGTCGCCGAACCGGACGGTCTCCAGGTCCAGCCCGGGGCCTGCCGAGAGGCGCCCTCTCACCGCTGTCATCATGCGTGCGTTCCCTTCGTCCGGTCAGCGCCTGCGCGCCTGGATGGGCCAGGTGTCCGCGAAGGACGTCCCGTCGTGCACCTGGTACCGGCCGAACAGGTTCACCGCGGTGCAGGCGTGGTTGGGGATCACCGCGACCCGGTCGCCCGGCGCCAGGCCGTGCGGCTCCGCCGATCCGGCGAGCCCGTGCTCCTCGTAGAGCTTCTCGACGACGATGCCCGGGTGGCCGTCCACCAGGCCGAAGCCGGGCGTCAGCGTGGTCATCCGCTCGGCGGGCAGGCTCTTGGCCCCGGCGTCCAGGACGAGCCGGTCCGGCGCCGGGACGTCCACCACCGTGCTGACCACGGCGAGCGCGCACTCGGCGGCGTCCGGGCCGCCGAGCGCGACCTGCGTGGCGTCGTAGAAGGCGTAGTTGCCGTACCGGTACTCGTGGGCGCGGCCCGATTCCAGCCGGGCCAGCGGGGTGACGCCGACGCTGTGGACGGGCGCCTCGATCCCGCGCCCGGCCAGCGCCGCGCCCGTGCTCTCCAGCGCGCCGTCCTGCTGGTCGCGGACGGCGGCCAGCCCGGCGGCGTCGGCGGCGGCGTAGGCGTGCCCGGCGAACGTCATCAGGCCGCGGAGCCGGACGCGTCCGCCGAACGGCGCGGCGGCGACGGCGTCCGCGGTGGGCGCGCCGGGGGCGGTGCCGAGCCGGCGCGTCCCGGAGTCGATCTCCCAGTAGACGTCGAACTCCGCGCCGGTCGCGGCGAGCGCGGCGACGTGCTCGGGGCGCGAGCAGGTGACGGCGACCCGGCCGCGCCCGGTGAGCTCGGTGAGCGCGCGGACGCGCTCGCCCGGGACGGGCGGGTAGGCGACGAGCACGGACGGGAAGCCCGCGTCGAAGGCGAGGGCGGCCTCGTCGGCGGTCGAGACGGTCGCACGGGAGGCCCCCGCCGCGACCTGGGCCCGCGCGATCTCCAGGCACTTGTGGGTCTTGAGATGGGGTGTGGAGTGCCCGCCGCGGCCCGTGACGCGGTCGGCCATCTCGCGGATGTTGGCCATGAGCCGGGAGTGGCGCAGGGCCAGGAAGGGCGTCGGCGGCCCGTCCCCGGCGCAGACCGCGGCCCAGCCGGCGCCCGTCATCGGGGCACCCCCGGCAGCGTGGCCTTGCCGGTGATCTCGCGGGCCAGGTCGGCCACGGCGGGGCCCATCTCGCGTTCCAGTTCCGGCGACATCCGCTCGACCGAGACGATCAGGCTGAGCGCGGCGACCGGCTCGCCCTGCCGGCCGAGCGCCGACGCGACGCCGGCGATGCCGTCGAAGAACTCGCCCCGGTCCACGGAGTAGCCGCGGGTCGCGGACCGCTCGACGTCGTCGGCGATCCGGGCGCGCACCTCGTCCGACAGCGCCGACCAGCGGGGGCCCGCGCACAGGTCCCGCCGCTGGGCGGCGTCGAGCCGGGCCAGCACGGCCCGTCCGGCCGCGCCCTCCCAGATCGGGGCGGTGCTGCCGAGCCGGGCGCTCGGCGCGAACGGGATGCTGCTGTCGGTGCGCTCGACGTAGACCATCTCGTCGCCGTTGGGGACCGAGAACGCGGTCGCGGCGTCGAACCGCCGGCCGAGGGGGGCCAGCGCCGCCATGGCGTCCCGCCGCATGTTGCGGTGCGAGAGCCGGATCGCGGCCAGCCGGAGCGGCAGTTCCCCGATCTGCCAGTTGCCTTCGGGGTCGCGCTCCACCATGCCGATCTCGGCGAGCCCGCTCAGCAGCCGGTGCGCCGAACTCTTGCTCAGCCCCGCCCGCTCGGCGCATTCGGCGAGGCCGAGGACGGGTTCCTCCTGACTGAACGCGGCGAGCAGAGCACCGACGCGATCGACCACTTGCACCACGAACGCCTCCAGGAATGCCTTGACCGGGGACTGGCAGCGAGATTAGGTTGCCACAACATCCCATCATGTGGAATGCCAAACCACAGAATGGAACGCAGAGGACAGTGGTGAAGATCATCCGAGGGGGTCGCGTCGTCGACCCGGGCGCCGGCACCGACGCCGTGCTCGACCTGCTCATCGAGGGCGAGCGGGTGACGGCGCTGGCGGCGCGGATCGCGCCGCCCGCCGGCGCGACGGTGATCGACGCCTCCGGGCTGGTCGTCCTGCCGGGCTTCGTGGACATGCACACGCACAGCGACTTCACGCTCCAGCACGACCCCGACGCCCTGGCGCGCCTGCACCAGGGCGTCACCACCGACGTCACCGGGAACTGCGGTTTCTCCCCCTTCCCGCTGCCCAGGACGAGCAGGGGCTTCGGGTCCTTCTTCAGCTCGCGGCTGGACCCCGGCTTCCCCGACCTCGACGCCTACGCCGCCCACCTGGAGTCGCTCGGGACGGGCGTCAACGTCGCCCCGCTCGTCGGCCTCGGCGCCGTCCGCGAGCACGTCGCGGGCTCCGACCCCCGGCCGCCGTCGGACGAGGCCGTCGCCGCGATGCGGCGCCTCGTCGACGACGGGCTCGACCAGGGGGCGTTCGGCGTCTCCAGCGGCCTGGTCTACACGCCGGGCCGGTTCGCCGCCGCCGACGAGCTGCGGCGGGTCATCGCGCCGCTGCGCGGGTCGGGCCGCTTCTACGCCACCCACCTGCGGGACGAGCGGGACGGCCTGGTCGCGTCCGTGGCGGAGGCGATCGCGACGGCCGAGCGGGCGGGCGTCGACCTCCAGATCTCCCACCACAAGGCGCTGGGCAGGGCCAACTGGGGACGGACGGAGCAGACCCTCGCGATGGTCGACGAGGCCAACGCCCGCGGCGCCGTCGAGGTCGCCGTCGACTACTACCCCTACACCTCCGGCAGCACGGGCGTCTCCAGCCTGCTGCCGCCCGGCTCGCTGGACGGCGGCTGGCCGCTGCTGCGCACGCGGGCGGGGGAGGGCGCCGAGCGGCTGCGCCTGCTGCGCCACCTGGACGGCGCGGCGCAGTTCCGGCCCGATGAGATCATCATCGGCCGCTCCCGGACCCGGCCGGACGCGTCCGGCCGCACGCTGCCGGACTACGCCGCCGGGCTCGGCCGCGCCCCCGTGGAGGTGCTGCTGGAGCTGATCCTGGCCGAGGGCGAGAGCCTGACCATGATCGTCCCGGCGGCCTCGCGGGACGACCTCGCCCGCGTGTCCGCGCACCCCGCCGCCATGCACGGCAGCGACGGCTGGCTGATGACGGCCGGGCAGGCGCGGCACGAGCACCCGCGCAACCTCGCGAGCACCACCGAGGTGCTGGTCCCCGCGCTCCTCGGGCGGACCCCGCTCGACCGGGCGGTCCGGCACCTGGCCACCGCGCCCGCCCGGCGGCTCCGCCTGGACGGCCGCGGGACCCTGCGCCCCGGCGCGTTCGCCGACATCGCCGTCGCCGACCCCGGACGCGCCGCCGCCTACGAGAGCGGCCGGGGGACGGAGGCGGGCGCGGCTCCGGCAGCGGAGCGCGCCTACCCCGACCTCATGCGCTGGGTCTTCGTGAACGGCGAACCCGCCATCGAGAACTCCCGCCCCACCGGTCGGCGCCCAGGCAAGGTCCTGCGCGCGGCATGACCGTCCCCCACGCACCGATTGGAACGGAGCAGACCATGGCACCCAGGAACGCGTCCCCGGCCGCACCGCACGTCACCCGACGTTCCTTCCTCCGCGGGACGATGGCGCTCGGCGCCGTCGCCGGGCTCGGCGGCACGGGCCTGCTGACGGCCTGCGGGTCCTCCGGCGACGACGGCTCGCCGAACGACCTCCAGATGCACCACGACGCCGCCGTCGGCCCGCTGTTCAAGCCGTACGTGGACTACTTCAACACCAACTACGCCCCGCTCAAGCTCGGCACGTCCTACGTCGCGCAGGACTACCTCACCGTGACCAACCAGCAGCTCGCGGGCGGCAACGCGTCCTACGACGTGCTGTTCGCGGACGAGGGCTACCTGGAGTCGTGGTCGAAGAACCAGTGGGTCCGCTCGCTCAAGGACCTGCCGGGCCTGGACAAGCTGGTCGCCAACATGAACCCCGGCGTCGCCGACGCCCTCAGGGGCCCGGACGGGGAGGTCTACGCGCTGCCCTACTTCCAGGGCGCCGAGCTGTTCGCGGTCAACACCGCCCACCTCAAGAAGATCGACGCGTCGGCGCCCGCGACCTGGGAGGAGTTCCTGGAGCAGGCGCGGGAGCTGAAGTCCAAGGGGATCAGCCAGACGCCGTACTCGCCGTACTGGATCAAGTACGCGTTCCTGATGTGGCACCAGTTCGCCGCCGAGGTCGCCTCCGAGGGCGGCGGCTCGCTGTTCGACCCGTCCGGGAAGGCGAACCTCGCCGGGAACCCCGTCGCGCGCGCCACCCTGGAGCGCTGGCGGACCCTGTACTCCGAGGGGCTGGTCCCCAAGGACCTGTTCACCACCGACTACGGCGGCGTGACCAACGTCTTCGGCGGCGGCAAGAGCAGCTTCTCGATGCGCTACCAGGCGCAGGTCGTCGGCTGGAAGGACCCGAAGCAGAGTTCGGCGGCCAAGGACATCAAGAACGTGCTGATGCCCGGCAAGACGCGTCAGACCCACAGCTTCGGCGCGTACTGGATGCTCTCGTACAACACCGAGGGCGAGAAGAACGCCGGGACGGTCATCGACTACCTCGGCGGCGCGGGCAAGGACGGCTCCTTCCACGTGCCGAAGAACCTGGTCGCGACCGCGCTCGGCCTCTCCAGCGGCTACAGGAGCGTCGACTCCGACCCGGCCGTGCTCAAGTCGTGGGCCGAGTGGGCGGACGTGGACGCCCTCACCGGCCAGCTCGCCAAGACCGTGCCCCTCGGGCCCGTCACCACCAAGACCTGGTACCCCAAGTTCGCCGACATGGCGTGCGCCGTGCTCCAGGAGGTCGTGCTCGGCAAGAAGTCCTCCGACCAGGGGCTCAAGGAGCTGAGCGACTTCGCGGGCACGCAGAAGTAGCCGTGTCCCCGACCCAAGGAAGCGAGCCCGCCGCGGACATGACGACCGAGTCCGACCGGCGCCCGGCGCAGCCGCGCCGGCGACCGGAACGTTCCAGCAAACGTCCACCTCCCACCGGCGCCGGACGCCGTGGCCGGTCCGGCCGCACCGGCCGCACCGGCTACGGGCGGGGCGAGGCGAGGTTCGGCATGGCCATGGCCATGCCGGCCCTGGTCGTCACGCTGCTCCTGCTCGGCTACCCGCTCGTGTACTCGTTCTGGGTCAGCCTGCACGAGCAGACGCTCGGCAGCCGGGCCCCGGCCCGCTGGGTCGGGTTCGACAACTACACCGCCGTCCTCGGCGATCCGATCTTCCTGCCCTCGCTGACCCGCACCGTCCTGTTCGCCGGCGCCGTCGTCCTCGGCACGCTCCTGCTCGGAACGGTGTTCGCGCTGGCCCTGAACCAGGAGTTCCGGGGCCGGTCGGTGGTGCGGGGGGTGCTGATCCTGCCGTGGTCGCTGTCCCAGATCACGCTGGCGCTGACCTTCGGCTGGATCTTCAACTCCACGTTCGGCCCGCTGAACGGGGCGCTCCAGCAGGCCGGCGTGATCGACAAGTACGTCGCCTGGTTCGCCTCCGGGCAGGTGGCCCTCACCGTGATGGCGGTCGCGTTCGTCTGGAGCCTGGTGCCGTTCGCCACGCTGCTGATCCTCGGCGCGCTCCAGACCGTCCCCGAGGACCTGCACAAGGCGGCGCGGATCGACGGCGCCGGGCCGGTCCGGCGGTTCTTCTTCGTCACCCTGCCCTGGATCCGCGACACCGTGCTGGTGGTGTCCGTGCTCGCCCTGATCAACGCGTTCCTGGCGTTCGCGCTGATCTACATCCTGACCGGCGGCGGGCCGGGCACCGAGACGACGCTGCTGTCCTGGTGGGGGTACACCACCGCGTTCCGCGACCTCGACCTCGGCCGGGGCGCGGCGATCTTCTACCTGATGACGCTGGCGATGGTGCTCCTCGCCGGGCTGACCGCGCTCGTCATCCGGGGACCCCGCAGGAACCGCGAAGGGAGGACCGCGTGATGGCCGCCGGAGACCGCGGGCGCACCGCCAGGAAGGCCGCGGCGCGCGCGCTGCGCGCCGGAACCGTCCTGGCGCTGCTGGCATGGGTGCTGCTGCCGTTCTACTTCCTGCTGCTGGTGGCGCTGACGTCCCGGGCCGACTCGCTGCGCACCCCGCCGCGGTGGATCCCCGCCATGGACTTCGGCAGCTTCCGGCAGATCCTCGACTCGGCGTTCAGCTCCGCGCCGCCGAGCAACCCCAGCGACCTGATCGTCCCCGGCATGCAGAACAGCGCCGTGGTCGCGGTCTGCGTCGCCGCCCTCAACGTCGTGATCGCCAGCACGGCGGGCTACGCGTTCGCCCGGTTCCGCTTCCCCGGTTCCCGGGCGGTGCCGGGCCTGATGCTCGGCAGCCAGCTCGTCCCGGTGTTCGCGCTCGTCGTGCCCTTCTACGTGATGCTCCACTCGCTCGGCCTCACCGACACCAGGGCGGGCGTCGTCATCGCCCACCTCGGGTTCACGGTGCCGTTCTCGGTGTGGATGATGCGGGCCTACTTCAACGGCGTCCCCGTCGAGGTGGACCGGGCCGCGATGATCGACGGCTGCACCCGCTGGCAGGTCTTCGCCCGCGTGGTGCTGCCGCTCGCCCGGCCGGGGATCATCAGCGTCGGGCTCTTCTCGTTCATGGTGTCGTGGAACGACTTCCTGTTCGCGCTGGTCCTGAACTCGCGGACGGACGCGATGCTGATCCAGCCCGCCATCTCCGGGCTCTACAACGTGCGCGAGCAGTCCTTCGGCATCATGGCCGCCGGCACCCTGCTGGCCGCCCTGCCCACGATGCTGCTCGCCCTCGTCTCGCAGCGGTTCCTCGTACGCGGCCTGACCTCAGGCGTCGGAAAGGTGTGACGCGTGTCCAGTATCGAACTCCGGCAGGTCACCAAGCGGTTCGGTGACACGCTGATCGTCGACTCGGTCGACCTGACCATCGAGGACGGCGCCTTCACCGTGCTGCTCGGCCCGAGCGGGTGCGGCAAGACGACCACCCTCAACATGATCTCCGGGCTGGAGGAGGTGTCCTCCGGGGAGATCCTGTTCGACGGCGTGCAGGTGCAGGACGTCCCGCCGAACAAGCGCGACGTCGCGATGGTGTTCCAGTCGTACGCGCTCTACCCGAACCGCAGCGTGCGGGAGAACATCTCGTTCGCCCTCAAGCTGCGCAAGCTGCCCGCCGCCGACATCGCGGCGCGTGTCGCCGAGGTCGCCGACATGCTCAGCATCGGCGCGCTCCTGGACCGCAAGCCGCGCCAGCTGTCGGGGGGCCAGCAGCAGCGGGTGGCCCTGGCGCGGGCGATCGTCCGCCGCCCCAACGTCTTCCTGCTGGACGAGCCGCTCAGCAACCTCGACGCCAAGCTCCGCGCCGACATGCGCATCAGCCTGCGCGAACTGCAACGCGAACTCGGCGGCACCTTCGTGTACGTCACGCACGACCAGGGGGAGGCCATGAGCATGGCCGACCAGGTCGTCGTCATGAACGGGGGCGTGGTGCAGCAGGAGGCCCCGCCGCTCGACCTCTACCGGCGGCCCGCGAACCGGTTCGTCGCCGGCTTCGTCGGGACGCCCGGCATGAACTTCGTGCCGGGCGCGGTGGACGCCGGCGGTTCGTTCGCGCACGGCGACTGGACGGTGCCGATCGGCTGGACCGGCGCCGCCCGGGACGGCCTGACGCTCGGCGTCCGCCCCGAGGACGTCACCCTGGAGCCGGACGGTTCCGGCGCGGCGGGCCGCGTCCGCCTGATCGAGCGGCTCGGGGTGGAGGCGATCGTCGTGGCCTCGTTCCCGTCCGGCGACGTCATCGCCCGCGCCGACCCGGACGTCGACCTGGACGCCGGCGCCCAGGTGTCGATGCGCGTCCGTCCCGGGAAGGTCCATCTGTTCGACTCCGGGAACGGCGACGCGGTCGCGTGGACGCCCGCCCCGGCGGCCGCCAAGGAGGTCCGGAATGCCTGACGATGTCGCCCTGCGGATCGGAGGCCGCGCCCGCGCCGCCCGCGGGGAGGCGGTCTACGACGCGGTGAGCCCGGCGACCGGGGAGCGGATCGCCGCCGTCGCGCGGGCCGCGGAGTCCGACGTGGACGCCGCGGTGGCCGCCGCCGCGGAGGCGTTCGAGGCGCACCGCCAGGAGAGCGCGTTCACCCGGGCGGACCGGTGCCACCGGATCGCCGGCCTGGTCGAGGAGCGCGCCGCGGTCATGGCCCGGCTCCTGTCCCTCGAACACGGCAAGCCGGTGGACCAGGCCGAGGCCGAGATCCGGCTGGCCGCCGACGGCTTCCGGCTCGCCGCCGAGGAGGCCAAGCGGCTCGGCGGCGAGACCATCCCGGCGCGCGACGGCGCCAAGCTCGTGCTGACGACCCGCAGACCGCGCGGCGTGTTCGCCGTGATGACCCCCTTCAACTTCCCGGTGAACATCCCCGTGGAGTACCTCGGACCGCTGCTGGCCTGCGGCAACGCCGTCGTCTGGCGTCCGGCCCCCTCCATGGCGGCGGTGGCGGGCGCGCTCTGCGACTGCATCGAGGACGCCGGCGTCCCGCCCGGCCTGGTCAACCTGATCACCGGCCCCGACCTCGGCCCGGCGCAGCGCCTGGTCTCCCATCCCGCCGTCAACGGCGTCGGGTTCACCGGCAGCTCGAAGGCGGGCGCCGAGATCGCCCGCCTCGCCGCGGGCAAGGCCCAGGTGATGGAACTGGGCGGCAACGGGCCCATCGTGGTGCTGCCCGACGCCGACCTGGACCGGGCCGCCCCGGCGATCGCCTCGGCGGCGTTCGCCAACTCGGGCCAGTCCTGCTCGGCCGCGGGACGGGTCGTCGTCGCCGAATCGGTCGCGGCCGAACTGGAGGAACGCCTGGTCGAAGAGGCCCGGCGCGAGGTGGTCGGGTCGCCCTTCGAGGCGGGCACCACCATGGGACCGGTGCACACGCGCGGTGTGGCCGACACGATGGCCCGGCACGTCGCCGACGCCCTGGCCCGCGGCGGCCGGACGGCCTTCGGCGGCGGCCCCCTGCCGGACCGCCCCACCGACCTGTACTGGCGTCCCACCGTCCTGGTCGGGCTGGACGCGGAGGCCGCGGCCATGAGCGAGGAGACGTTCGGCCCCCTGGCGCCAGTGCTCCGGGTCGCCGACGACACCGAGGCCATCCTCGCCGCCGCCAACCGGGGCCGCTACGGGCTCAGCTCGGCGGTCTTCGGACGCGATCTGGACCGTACCCTGGCGGTGGCCGGCCGGCTCCGCGCGGGCCAGGTCACCGTCAACGACACCAGCAACTACTGGGAGCTGCACCTGCCGTTCGGCGGTGCGCCGGGCACCGACAGCGGGCACGGCCGGCTGGGCGGCCGCTACATCGCGGAGGCCGTCACGGAGATCCAGTCGATCTCCGTCGACCTGACCCCGCCCTGGCGCTGAGGCGAAGGAGCCGACGATGAACGATCCTGTGGCGACGGCCACGCACTCCGGCGTGCTGGAGGAGGTCGAGCGGCGGGTGCTGTGGCTGTCCACGGCCATCGTGCACCACGCCAACCGCGTCCGGCCCAACCCGTCCGGGCTGAAGGTGGGCGGCCACCAGGCGTCCTCGGCGTCGATCGCGTCCATCATGACCGCGCTGTGGTTCCGCCACCTCGGCCCGCAGGACCGCGTCTCGGTCAAGCCGCACGCCTCCCCCGTCCTGCACGCGATCAACTACCTGCTCGGCGAGCTGGACGAGCGGTACCTGACGACCCTGCGCGAGTTCGGCGGGCTCCAGAGCTACCCCAGCCGGACCAAGGACCCCGACCCCGTCGACTACTCCACCGGATCGGTGGGCATCGGGGCCACCGCGCCGATCTGGGGCGCGGTCGCCCGCCGGTACGTGGAGGGGGCGCCCGCCGGACGCCAGTACTCCCTGGTCGGCGACGCCGAACTGGACGAGGGCGCCGTCTGGGAGGCGATCCTCGACCCGGGCGTCGCCGACCTGGGCGAGATCGTGTGGATCGTCGACCTCAACCGGCAGTCCCTCGACCGCGTCGTCCCGTACCTGGCCGCGCACCGGCTGAAGGGCATGTTCGCCGCCGCCGGCTGGCAGGTGCTGACGCTGAAGTACGGCCGGCTCCTCACCGGGCTGTTCGAGCGCCCCGGCGGCGAGGACCTGCGCGCCCGCATCGACGCGATGCCCAACCCGGAGTACCAGCGCCTGCTGCGCTGCGACGCCGCCGAACTCCGCGACCGCCTCCCCGGCGGCAGCGAGCCCGTCGCCCGCCTCATCGCGGAACTCGACGACGCCACCCTCCTCGCGGCCCTGCGCAACCTCGGCGGCCACGACCCCGGCACCCTGGCCGAGGCGTTCGACGCCATCGACGACACCCGGCCGACCGTGATGTTCGCGTACACGGTCAAGGGCCACGGCCTCCCCAGCGAGGGCCACCCGCAGAACCACTCCTCGCTCCTCACCGCCGACCAGATCGCCGAGCTCGCTCCGCGCCTGGGCGCCGACCCGGACGCCCCCTGGGCCCGTTTCGAGGAGGGTTCGGACGCCGCCCGCCTGTGCGCCGAGACGGCCGCGCGCCTGCGCCGCGCCCCCGCCGATCTCCAGGCCCCGCCCTCCGTGCCGGACGACATCGGCCGGACCCCCAAGGGCACCGCCACCACCCAGGCCGCCCTCGGCCGCCTCCTGCTCGACCTCACCCGCGAGGCCCCCGACGCCGCCGCCCGCGTCGTCACCGTGAGCCCGGACGTCAGCTCCAGCACCAACCTCGGCGGCTGGGTGAACAAGGCCGGCGTCTGGTCGACCTCCGAACGCCGCGACTGGTTCGCCGACGACGGCGAGACGATCCTGCACTGGCGCGAGGGCCCGGCGGGCCAGCACATCGAACTCGGCATCGCCGAGACCAACCTGGTCGGCCTCCTCGGCGAACTCGGCGCCACCTGGAGCCGCTGGAACCGCCCCCTGTTCCCGATCGGCGTCCTGTACGACCCGTTCGTCGGCCGCGCGCTCGAACCCTGGTCGTTCGGCATCTACGCGGGCGGCCAGTCGATCCTGATCGGCACCCCGTCCGGCGTCACGCTGGCCCCCGAGGGCGGCGCGCACCAGTCCATCGTCACCCCGTCGATCGGCGTCGAGCAGCCGGGCTGCGTCGCCTACGAGCCCGCGTTCGTCCTCGACACCGAGTGGACGCTGCTCGCGAGCATGGCCCGCCTCGGCCGCCCGGACGGCGGCTCCGCCTACCTGCGCCTGTCGACCCGTCCCGTCGACCAGACCCTCGCGGACGTCCCGGCCGACCCGGCCGCCCGCGAGCGCCGCCGCCGCCAGGTGATCGCCGGCGCCTACCCGCTGCGCCGCTCCGCCCGTCCCGCCGTCACCCTCGCGGCGATGGGCGCCCTCGTCCCCGAGGCCCTGGCCGCCGCCGACCGCCTGGAGCAGGCCGGCGTGGGCACGGACGTGGTCTGCGTGACCAGCCCCGGGCTGCTCTTCCAGGCCCTGCGCTCCCGCCAGGGCCAGGACGACGGCCCGAACTGGATCCTCGACCAGGCGTTCCCCGCCTCCCGCGCGACGCCGCTGGTCACCGTCCTGGACGGCCACCCCCACACCCTGGCCTTCCTGGCCGGCGTGAACAACGTCCCCTGCACGCCCCTGGGCGTCACCGCCTTCGGCCAGTCGGGCTCCATGGAGGACGTCCACCGCCACCACGGCATAGACGCGGACTCGATCATCCGCGCCGCACTGGACCTCCACCCCTGCTGAACCCGCCCGGAGGATCGATCAGGAATCGAGAAGTACCTCCCCCCTCCCCTTACGTAGCGTGATCCCTGCAAGGCAGACGACCACGCATCCAAGGGGGACACGACATGAAGGCGCACGTGAGCTCGATCCTGCTGGGCGTCCGGGACATGGACCGGGCCAAGCAGTTCTACACCGAGGGCCTCGGCTGGAAGATCAAGAACGACTACGGCATCTCGGTGTTCTTCGAGTCGGACGGAGCCTCGCCCGTCGGCTTCTACGGCCGCGACGGCCTCGCCGACCTGGTCGGCACGAGCCCGGACGGCAGCGGCTTCAGCGGGCTGGTGCTCACCTACGTCGTCCGCAGCGAGGCGCGCGTCGACGAGGTCATGGCGGAGGCCGAGAAGGCCGGCGCCACGATCCTCAAGCCCGCCGGCGCCCTGCCGTGGGGCGGGTACGGCGGCACCTTCGCCGACCCGGACGGCTACGTCTGGAGCCTCGGCTACAGCGCCCAGGGCGCCGACCAGCCCTACGCGGAGTGATCATCGGTTCGGCGTCGACGCGACACCGCGTCGGCGCCGGACCGCCGCCCGTCGAACGAGAGCCCTGAGCGGACCGCACCCCTGGAAACCGCGGTGCGTGTTCTAATGATCACAGCAGGGACGGCTTTCGGCGGGGCAGGAGATGCGCATCTCGGAGGATCCGGACGGCGCCACGGGACGGGGCGGGGGCCTCACCTGGCGGGTCGTGGCGGGATGGATGGTGGGGATCACGGCCGCCCTCGCGGTGACCGGCGTCGCGCTCGGCAGGGAGACGGGCTTCGCCCCGTTCCTGGTCTTCCTCCCTACTCTGATCGCCGGCCGTGGAACGGTCCGGCAGACCACGGTCGCCTCCGTCTGGACGATCCTGGTCATCATCGGCTCCCTGATCCGCAGCCCGCCGGCGAACGCGGCGGCCACCGCCAGCGTGATCACCTTCGCCGTCGCGCTCAACGGCCTGAGCGTGGTCCAGGCGGTCCGGCGCATCCGCCAGGAAAGGGAGATCAGCCGCCTCCGCTCCGCGGCCGCCGCCCTCCAGCGCCAGATCCTGCGCCCGTTCCCCCTCGCCACCGCCGAACTCGTCGTCCACGGCCTGTACGAGCCGGTCGAGGAGGACAGCATGGTCGGCGGCGACGTCTACGAGGCCATGCCGACCCCGTACGGCAGCCGCGTCCTCATCGCCGACGTCCAGGGCAAGGGCCTCCCCGCCATCAGCGCCGCCTTCGCGGTGCTCAGCTCCTTCCGCGAGGCGGCCCTGGCGGAGCCCACCCTCACCGCCGTCGTGAACGCCCTGGAGAACTCGGTCCTGCGACACAACTCCTTCGCCGCCCAGTCAGGCGAGGAGCAACGATTCGTCACAGCCCTGATCCTGGACATCGGCCCGCGGACAACGGCCCAAGCCATCAACTGCGGTCACATCCCGCCCTACCTGCTGTCCGACCGGGAAACCGGCCAGGTCCCCCTGGGAGAACCAGCCCTGCCACTGGGCCTGGCCTCCCTGAGCTCAGAACCACGAAAGGTCACGGCCTTCAACTTCCCGACCGACTCCACCCTCCTCCTCTGCACCGACGGCATCACCGAAACCCGCAACCCCTCAGGCGCCTTCTACCCCCTGAAAGAGCGCCTGCCGACTTGGAAAGACCTGGCCCCCACCGAAATCGCCCCAACCGTCCGCCAAGACCTTGAGCAGTACGCCAGAGGAAAGCTGACAGACGACAGAGCCCTCCTGATAATCACCAGAAAACAGGCCCCGCAGGACACGCCCACCCTCGAAACGACCGATCGCGCAACGGGACAGTAGCGACCAAGCGTCTCGGCTACGTCCCCTACGGCCAAGCCCCCGAGTCGTGGGAAGTAGAGAGCGTCGACGGAACCATCACCCGCTACGAGACGGTGTGCACACTAATGCGCAAGCAGCTGCCGTAGACCAGCTCAGGGCAGGAAGTAAACGATGACCTGGTACGCACCGACGAGCGCGCCCCCCATTCCCCAATACTGAATCAGAACGAACCACAGCTCGTGCTGATCCTGCTCCTCGGGCGGACGCCCGACCAGAGCCCGAGCTCCCCTCCGATCAGATACCCAAGCCCCGCCCCCACGCCCACGTAGGCGATGGCCGCAATGCCGCCACCCCTCCAGATGATCATCGCGCCATGCCTCCGCACAAGGAAGTCGCGACGATAATAGGCCCGCACGACACCACCCGTTAACTCCCCGACACGCCCATCGCATTCGGCATGCCGATCCTGCTGAGCACCGGCTCGGTGGCATATGCCCTGGCCTGCTGACCCTCCCCACTCGCTGGGCGGTGTGTCACCGTAGAGCAGTGGAACCGACAAAGCTGTCCCGCGAGGACGTCGCACTTCTGCTCCGTGACCTCTGCGTTGAACTCGGTTTCTGCCTGCCGCCGCAGGATCAGGATGCGCTGTGCGACTCGCCACCCGGCGACGTGGATGGCTTCACGGACGCGGTTTTCCGAGCTGAAGGCTTGGACGCGTCGCCACACGCACATCTCTACGGCCGAGTCCAAGAAATGGTGGCCGAAGTCTTCGGCGACTCCTCGACGCCTGACAGCTGAGCCCCGGCTCCGCCCCACAGGCAGACGCCCTCAACCACGTTTCGAGAACGGCGACGCTCGGCGCTTGGAGCAAGTTGGATAAATGCACTCACCAGTACAATTCTGATGACGCATCTGAGGAACTCACTTCAGGGCCCTGGTATGGCCTCATGGACTCAGGCTCGTCGCGTTGTTGTGGGTCTTGACCGATCGGCTGATCGGTATGGCGGCACTAGTCGGTCGAGGATTCCTCGACGTGCACGAGGAGTTCGTAGACGAAGTAGGCCTTCATCGGGCGCCCATCGAGCTCGAACGGAACGATGTGGTAATAGCTGTTGGGCGTCCGGGTCGGTTCCCAGCCGAAGAACGCCTCGGCTTCGAGCCGGAGCACCGACCAGGGGCGCAGGTCGTCGGGTGACCGCATCGGCTCTCCCGATTTGCGCACGAACCGGCGGTCGACGACGTACTCCGCGTTGTCCGTCATGCTCTGGAGGCCGAAGAACTGTTCCTCCGAACTCGTGTGCTCAAGCCAGAAATCGGGCCAGAGCGGCAGGGCGAACCGGTGACGGGAGGGGCCGCCGTCCACCGGATCACCCAGGACCACAGCCAGATCCTTGATCTTCGGCAGCTGCATGTTCCTCCACCGGCCGGCCTCCTCCAACAGATGGGCCGGCGGATCGTCGTAGGGCGCCGGCACAGGCAGCGGCGCCTCCGGAGCGATCTCGCGCATGCGAATGAGCACGGACTGCTGGTAGCCCTCCACGGTCATCGAGGGGTCGGGACGCGGTTCGGGGTCGGCGAGCCGCTCGCATGACCAGCACCACCACGGCTCCGCCGGGCCCATGCACCCGCCGGTGTAGTAGATCTCGCGACGTTCGTGGCGCCTGTACAACTCGTCGCCGACGGGCCTGCCGAACTCCACCGGCACCAGCGGCCCATCACACCGTTCACACCTGGGACTCATGCCCCTTGGACGCCGCAAGCCCCCCCGCCGTTCGGCAGGGTTCGACGAACGAGGCGGCCGCGACTGCCACGACGTCGCGAATGGGTTGCGGGTAAGTCGGTCGTTCAGGCCGGCAGGCGCGTGGCGCCAAGAGTCTGCGGCCGGCGACCTCGGTGCTGGAACACAAATGGAACACACGGCGGCCCGTGGTGCCGTCTGGTGTTGCATGGGCCAGGAATGAGAAGAGCCGGTTTCCGCTGGTCAACAGCGAGAACCGGCTGATCGTTTTGGGGTGCCCCCTGCAGGATTCGAACCTGCGCACACGGCTCCGGAGGGCGGTTACCTGATCACCGGCCATAGGGCCTCTGACCTGCGCTGGGACGCTCTGTCTTGCCTCTCCCGCGCCCGCCCGTTCCGCGCATGTTCCGCAACGAGCACAGGTAGATTGGGGCCATGACCGCCCAGCCCGAGGAACCGCCCGCGCCGCACGATCCCGGCGAGGATCCGGCCGCGATCTACGACGCGCTCCCGCGGTCACACCGGGAGCAGTTCCGGGCCGAGTACGACCAGGCGCTGGACGCCGCACACGACCTGGCGCGCTTCAAACAGGTCAGAACGCTGCTCCAGCAGTGGCGCCTACGAGCCATCGCCTACGCCCGTCCCGGCTACGAGGAGGCTGTCCAGGACGCCCTGCAGGGCCGTGAGGACGCCTTCGTGCGGTACACGCCGCCGGGCTGGGAAGGCCAGGTGTGACCTACCGCTTCGACGGCTTTCACGGGCGCGCGCTGTACGAGCTGAACGGGCTGCCCGAGGAGATCCGCAACGGCCCACTGCTTGAACGGCTCCTCCAACTCCTGGAGTCCCCGTGGGACGCCGTCCCGGAACGGCGGGATCAGACGGCGCTGCGCCATGCGTTCTTCGGCAACGGCAACCAAGGCATGCTGACCCTCCTCGTCGACGACAAGGCAGAGAGCGTCCGCATCATCGACATCCTCTGGGCCGGCTAGCGTCTGGGACGTCTCCGCAGCCCTCTCGTCGCGCGGTGTCCGGTCCCCGCGGCAGCCTTGGGCGTGCGGCGTAGCCGCTGTTCTTCCCCACCCTTCCAGCCCAACCGGCAACACGCCTCAACCCACTTGGCGGTGTGGTGGGAGGCCGATAGGGATGACTCATGGGCTTGTACCGCAGGCATGAGGATTACATCGCCATTCGTGAATGGGAGACGCGCATGGCGGCGCTCCTGTGTCTGGTGGCGGATCGGCTGACTGATGACCAGCTCCGCGGGGGCACGGAGTTCCTTGCGCATGCTGAGTACGGCCCAGCGATCGAGTCGGTCGCGGACTGGCTGGCTGAGGAAGACCGGCCGGTCACAGAGGCTGAGCGGGCAGAGATGACAGCTCTGGCGACTGAGTTGGGGGCCGAGGTACTCGCCAAGGTCGAGCGGAGCCTCGACTACTGCCCATAACGGCGGAGCGCCCCCGTGGAGGGCGGATGGGGCGAAGCCGGCGGACGCGTCGCGATGCGCGGCCGCCCGGTGACCGCGTTCCGCGTATGTTCCGGGAAGCGCGACAATCGGCGGCTTCCGCTGGCACTTGGCAGCATATGCAACAAACCCCGGCGACAGACAAGATGCCTGGTCAACCGGGGTTTGCGGTGGTCGTCTGAGGTGCCCCCTGCAGGATTCGAACCTGCGCACACGGCTCCGGAGGCCGTTGCTCTATCCCCTGAGCTAAGGGGGCGCGACGCGGTATGAGGTTACCAGGGTTGGCGGGGTGACGCGCACGGGGAGGTTCGCCGTGCGTCCGGGGGGTGGAGTGGGCTAACTTCGAGGCCGTGACCGAGCCACTGGGACGCGTGCTGGTCGTCGATGATGACGAGGTGATCCGCCAGCTCATCGCCGTGAACCTGCAACTGGAGGGGTTCGAGGTGTCGACCGCGGTCGACGGTCAGGACTGCCTGGACAAGGTGGTGGAGATAGGGCCGGACGTGATCACGCTGGACGTGATGATGCCCCGGCTGGACGGGTGGGTCACCGCGGTGCGGCTGCGGGAGGATCCCGGGACCGCGCACATCAGGGTCGTGATGATCACGGCGCGGGCGCAGGAGCATGATGTGCGGCGGGGGCACGAGATCGGTGTCGACGCGTACGTGACGAAGCCGTTCGACCCGAACCAGCTGATCCAGACGGTGCGGAAACTGGCCGCGGTGTCCAGATAGTGGTCGGCTAGTCTCACCAGGGTGACTCCAGGGGATGCTCTCGTGCGGGCGGTGCGGGACGCCGTGGACGCGGGGGAGATCGATGTCGCCGTCCCCGAGGAGGTCGTGGTCTTCGGGCGGGGCGGCGGGGTCTTCGAGAGTCCCGTGGCGCTGAGGCTCGGCGTCGATCCGCGGGTGATCGCGCGGCGGGCCGGGGGGAGCGTCTCCGGGCCCGGGTTCGTCAGGCTCGTGGTGGGGCCCGAGCTGGTGGAGTCCATCCGGCGTGATCCTGGTTACGGGGTCGCGCGGGTGCCGCATGGCGGGTGGAGCGAGTGGCCCCGGACGTTCGAGAATCCGGGGTTCTCGGTGCGTTACGCCTACGCGCGGGCCTGTTGGGTGGGGCGCTGGGCGCGGGAACTCGGGGTCGCGGCCGGGCCGTTCGAGGGTGGTGCGGAGGAGCTCGTGGGGGCGTTGGGGGACGTTCCCGGACGGGCAGCGCAGGCGGAGCGGGAAGGCGACGCCAGGCCCCTGATGTTGTGCTTGGAGAGCGTGGCCGGGGCTTACCACGAGGTGCACGAGCGCTTTCCCGCGCTGCCCGTGGGCGATGAGGAGCCGGGGGCGGCGCACGCGGGGCGGGTCGGCTTGGCGGAGGCCGTCGAGGTGGTCCTCGGCAACGGGATGAACATGATCGGTGAAACACCTAGAGAGCGGATATGAGTCGAGTACACCCTGCTGGACCGCGGCATGCCGACGTCCTGCCGGAGGATCATCCGGCGGGGCCGGCGGAGGACCTGAACGCGCTCGAGCCCGCCGTGTGGCCGCGGAACTCCAAGCGTGAGGACGGCGTCCTCACCATCGGCGGCGTGGACGTCAGGGACCTGGCGAAGGAGTACGGGACGCCTCTCTACGTCTATGACGAGGACGACGTCCGCAGCCGCGCCAGGGAGTACGCGGCGGCGTTCCATGACGGGGACGTCCACTACGCGGGCAAGGCGTTCCTGTGCACGGCCGTCGCGCGGTGGCTGAACGAGGAGGGGCTCGGCCTCGACGTGTGCAGCGGGGGCGAGCTCGCCGTGGCGCTGGCGGCCGGCTTTCCCACCGAGCGCATCACGTTGCACGGGAGCAACAAGGCGCCCTGGGAGCTGGAGAAGGCCCTGGAGGCGGGGGTCGGGCGGATCGTGCTCGACTCGTACGAGGAGATCGCCCGGGTGGGGTACCTCGCCCGGGAGATGGGCGTCCGGCCCAAGGTGATGGTGCGCGTCACCACGGGTGTGGAGGCGCACACCCACGAGTTCATCGCCACGGCGCACGACGACCAGAAGTTCGGGTTCTCCCGGAGTTCCGGGGCGGCGCTGGAGGCGGTCCGGCGGGTCCTGGAGCTGGCGCAGCTCGAACTGGTGGGGCTGCACAGCCACATCGGGTCGCAGATCTTCGAGGTGGACGGGTTCGAGGTGGCCGCGCACCGGCTGGCCGAGCTGCTGGTGGCCATCCGGGACGAGCACGGGATCGAGCTTCCGGAGCTGGACCTCGGCGGCGGCTACGGCATCGCGTACGTGCCGGGCGAGGAGCCGCACGACCCGAAGTCGATCGCGGACGGGCTGCGCGGCATCGTGGCGCGCGAGTGCCGGGCGTACGGGCTGTCGATGCCGCGGCTGACCGTGGAGCCGGGACGGGCGATCATCGGCCCCGGCGGCGTCACGCTGTACGAGGTCGGGACGGTCAAGGACGTCGAGGGGCTGCGCACGTACGTGTCGGTCGACGGCGGCATGTCCGACAACCTGCGCACGGCCCTGTACGGCGCCGAGTACACGGGCGTGCTGGCGAGCAGGACGTCCGACGCCGCCCCCATGCTCAGTAGGCTTGTCGGCAAGCACTGCGAGAGCGGCGACATCGTGGTGCGGGACCTGTGGTTCCCCGAAGATCTTTCGGCGGGGGACCTGGTGGCGGTGGCGGCGACCGGTGCGTACTGTCGGTCGATGGCCAGCAACTACAACCATGTTCCGAAGCCGGCCGTGGTGGCGGTGAGGGACGGCAGGCCGCGAGTGATCGTCCGGCGGGAGAGCGCGGAGGACCTGCTGCGGCTCGATGCGGAGGTCGAAGCGTGAAACCCGGACTGCGCGTGGCGCTGCTCGGTTGCGGTGTGGTCGGGACGGAGGTCGTCCGGCTGCTGAACGAGCAGGCCGACGATCTGGCCGCGCGCGTCGGAGTTCCGCTGGAGCTGGCGGGGATCGCCGTGCGCAGGCCCGACCGGGTGCGCGCGGGCATCGATCCGGGGCTGCTGACGACGGACGCGCAGGCGCTGGTGACCCGGGACGACGTCGACATCGTCATCGAGGTGATCGGCGGCATCGAGCCGGCCAGGACGCTGATGCTGGAGGCGATGAAGACCGGCAAGTCGGTCATCACCGCGAACAAGGCGCTGCTGGCCGAGGACGGCGCGACGCTGTTCGCGGCGGCGCGGGAGTACGGCGCCGACCTGTACTACGAGGCGTCGGTGGCGGGCGCGATCCCGCTGCTGCGGCCGCTGAGGGAGTCGCTGGTCGGCGACCACGTGCACCGGGTGCTCGGCATCGTGAACGGCACCACGAACTACGTCCTCGACCAGATGGACACGCACGGCGCCGGTTTCACCGAGTCGCTGGAGGAGGCGCAGGCACTCGGCTACGCGGAGGCCGACCCGACGGCCGACGTGGAGGGTTTCGACGCGGCGGCCAAGGCGGCGATCCTGGCGCAGCTCGCCTTCCACACGCCGGTGACGGCGGCGGACGTCCACCGCGAGGGCATCACCGAGGTGAGCGCGGCCGACGTGGCGGGCGCCCAGGGCATGGGCTGCGTCGTCAAGCTCCTGGCCATCTGCGAGCGGATCCCGTCGCAGGACGGCCGCAACGGCCGCGGAGTGTCGGTCCGCGTCTATCCGGCGATGATTCCCAGGTCGCACCCGCTGGCGAGCGTCCGCGAGGCGTACAACGCGGTGTTCGTCGAGGCGGAGTCGGCGGGTTCGCTGATGTTCTACGGCGCGGGCGCGGGCGGCGCCCCCACGGCGTCGGCGATCCTCGGCGACCTCGTCGCGGTGGCCCGCAACGTGGTCGGCGGCACGCCCGGCCCTGTGGAGGTCACCTACGCGAAGCTTCCGGTGCTCCCGATGGGCGAGACCGTCACGCGCTACTACATCGAGGTGGACGTGACGGACGAGGCCGGCGTGCTCGCCACGGTCGCCGAGGAGTTCGCCAGGCACGGGGTGTCGATCCAGGCCGTCCGGCAGGTGGGCTCTGGCGAGGAGGCGCAGCTCGTCGTGGTGACGCACCGGGCGCCGGACGCCGCGCTGTCGGAGACGGTGGAGGGCCTGCGCGGGCTGGAGATCGTCCGAGAGGTGACGAGCGTCATGCGCGTCGAGGGAGACGAGTGAGGCGGGGCCCTTCCCGGTAGACTTCCGGTCGAACATCGCAGGTCAGCCGAGGAGACCGAGTGAACGCGAACGCCCGCGCGTGGCGCGGCATTATCGAGGAGTACCGCGACCGGCTTCCGGTGACGGACGCGACGCCCGCCGTCACCCTGCTGGAGGGCGGTACCCCCCTGGTGCCCGCCCCGCGGCTCTCCCAGATGACCCGTTGCGAGGTGTTCCTCAAGGTCGAGGGCGCCAACCCGACCGGGTCGTTCAAGGACCGCGGCATGACGATGGCGATCAGCAAGGCCGCCGAGGAGGGCGCCAAGGCCGTCATCTGCGCCTCGACCGGCAACACCTCCGCGTCGGCCGCCGCGTACGCGGTGCGGGCGGGGATGACCTGCGCGGTCCTGGTCCCCAACGGCAAGATCGCGATGGGCAAGCTGGCGCAGGCGCTGGTGCACGGCGCCCGGCTGCTCCAGGTGGACGGCAACTTCGACGACTGCCTCGAACTGGCCCGCAAGCTGTCGGTCGACTACCCGGTGGCGCTGGTCAACTCGGTCAACAAGTACCGGCTGCAGGGCCAGAAGACGGCCGCGTTCGAGATCGTGGACACGCTCGGCGACGCGCCCGACGTCCACTGCCTGCCCGTCGGCAACGCCGGAAACATCTCCGCGTACTGGATGGGCTACAAGGAGTACGCCAAGGACGGCGTCTCCTCGCGCACCCCGCGCATGCTGGGCTTCCAGGCGAGCGGCGCGGCGCCGTTCGTCAAGGGCGAGCCCGTCCTGAAGCCGCAGACCATCGCCACCGCGATCCGCATCGGCAACCCCGCGTCGTGGGACCTCGCGGTCGCCGCGCGGGACGAGTCCGGCGGCGCGATCGACTCGGTCACCGACCGGCAGATCCTCGCCGCCTACCGGCTCCTCGCCCGGGAGGAGGGCGTCTTCGTGGAGCCCGCCTCGGCGGCGAGCGTCGCCGGCCTGCTCCAGGCCACCGAGCAGGGCGGGGTCGAGGCCGGCGCCCGCGTCGTCTGCACCGTGACGGGCAACGGCCTCAAGGACCCCGACTGGGCCATCTCCGGGGCGCCCGCGCCGACGACCATCAAGGTGGACGCGCACTCCGCCGCTTCCGAGCTCGGCCTCACCTGAGGTGGGCTGGCAGGACGGCCCGGTGCTGGTGCGGACCCCGGCGACCAGCGCCAACCTGGGCCCGGGGTTCGACTCGCTCGGCCTCGCGCTGGCCCTGTACGACGACGTCGAGGTCGAGGCGACCGACGGCGGCCTGTCCATCGAGGTGGACGGCGAGGGCGCCGAGGTCGCCGACCGCGGCGAGCGGCACCTGATCGTGCGGGTGTTGCGGCGGACCTTCGACGTCCTGGACGACCTGGCCGGAACCGGTCCCGCGCGCCCGGACGGGCTCCGGCTGCGGTGCCGCAACCGCATCCCGCACAGCCGCGGCCTCGGCTCCTCCTCGGCCGCGATCGTCGCCGGGATCGTCGCGGCCCGCGCGCTGCACCCCGGCGGGAAGCGCCTCGACGACGCCGGGGCGCTGCGCCTCGCGACGGAGATCGAGGGCCACCCCGACAACGTGGCGCCGTGCCTCGCCGGCGGGCTGACCGTCGCCTGGACGGCGCCCGGCGGCCCCCGCTCGGTGCGGCTGGAGTCGCAGGTCACGCGGGTCGTCGCGCTCGTTCCCGAGCAGCGGCTCGCGACCGAGCGGGCCCGCGGCCTGCTGCCCGAGACCGTCCCGCACGGCGACGCCGCCGCCAACGCGGGGCGCGCCGCGCTGCTCGTCGCGGCGCTCACCGGCGGCCTGGACGCCGGGATCCTGCTCGACGCGACCGAGGACCGGCTCCACCAGGACTACCGCGCGCCGGCCATGCCCGAGTCGGCGGCGCTCGTCGCACGGCTGCGGGACGCGGGCGTCCCGGCGGTGATCTCCGGTGCGGGCCCGACTGTCCTGGCCTTCACAACCGCGTCACGCCTTGATTCGATCGGCGGCGCAGTGGGTAAAGGCTGGCACGAACACCCGTTGGACGTCGCGACCCGCGGCGCCCGCGTCATGACCGGAGAATCCGGGTTCCGGGACTGACGACGGCGCCGGGGGCGGGGGACGCGCGTCGCTCCGGCCGGTGCCGTTCCGGCAGGATTCCACTAGGTAAAATGCGAAGACATCGACCTCTGGGGAATAGCAGTGTGCCCTGGTGATGTTAGGCTGATTGCCGCACCAGATGCCCCGTTCGGGGCAGCGTGCTCGTCAGCCACGCGTCGCCTTTTCGGCCCTCCGGCCGTGTCGGTCCCGCGTACCAGGCTCCCCGACACCGTGACTTCCCGTTGTCAGGCATTCCAGCGAAACTTCGGACGTGGCGGTACCGGGGACACGCACGAGCGGAACGTCCCGTCCACCATCTGGCTGTGCCCAGAACTCGCAGATCCCGGTTCCATCGTGATCAGCGGAGCCCGATCCGGCGCCCCCGCCGGGCCGCACCACCGGGTCGACTGGCCGAACGCCGGCCAACGCCCGCGCCCTGGGAAGGACCCTTAGTGAGCGAATCCAGCGAACTCCTTACGGACGCGACCAGCACGGAAGCCGCCGCCGCTCCGGCCGGCGCGGAGACCGCCGCCCCCCGGCGCCGCCGCGGCACCGGCCTGTCGGCGATGGTGCTGCCCGAGCTCAAGTCGCTCGCGTCCAGCCTCGGCATCACCGGCACGACCGGGATGCGCAAGAGCCAGCTCATCGCCGCCATTCAGGAGAAGCAGGGCGGCCAGGGGCAGGGCTCGGCGGGGGGCGAGCAGGGAGCCGCTGCCCCGGTGACGGCCGAGCGTCCGCGCCGCGGCCGCACCGCCGCCAAGCGCGAGGTGTCCGAGGAGCAGGTCACCATCGCCGACGCCGCGCCCGCGGCGGCGCCCGCGTCCGAGAACGCGGCCGCGTCCGAGGGGCAGTCCGGCTCGGCGGGCCAGTCCGGCACGGCCGAGAAGGCCGCGCAGGGCGACCGGCAGGAGAAGGCCGACCGGCAGGGCGGCCGGCAGCGGGGCGAGAAGCAGGACCGGGGAGCGTCCGAGGGACGCGGCGAGCGGCAGGGCCGCGACCAGGGGCGCGAGCAGAACGCCGAGGACGGCGAGTCCCAGGGCGGCCGCGACGGCAACCGCGACGGCCGCGAGGGCCGCGAGGGCGGCGGACGCCAGCGGCAGCGCGGCCGGGAGCGCGGCGAGGGCCGCGACCGTGGCGAGCGCGGCGACCGCGGCGAGCGCGGCGAGGGCCGCGAGCGTGGTGAGCGCGGCGAGGGCCGTGAGCGGGGCGAGCGTGGTGACCGTGGTGACCGTGGTGAGCGGGGCGACCGCGGCGACCGCGGCGACCGCGGCGACCAGGGCGGCGGACGCCAGCGCGGTCAGGGCGGCGGCGGTCAGGGCGGTGGCGGCGGCCAGCACGACGACGACGACGGCGGCGGCCGGGGCCGTCGCGGGCGCCGGTTCCGGGAGCGCAACCGCGGCCGCGGCCGCGAGCGCTACGAGGAGCCGGTGATCACCGAGGACGACGTCCTCATCCCCGTCGCGGGCATCCTCGACATCCTCGACAACTACGCCTTCGTCCGGACGACCGGCTACCTGCCCGGCCCGAACGACGTGTACGTCTCGCTGGCGCAGGTCCGCAAGAACGGGCTGCGCAAGGGCGACGTCATCACCGGCGCCGTCCGGCAGGCGCGCGAGGGCGAGCGGCGCGAGAAGTTCAACGCGCTGGTCCGCCTCGACACCGTCAACGGGGTGGAGCCCGACCAGGCCAAGGGCCGCGTCGACTTCTCCAAGCTGACCCCGCTGTACCCGCAGGAGCGGCTGCGCCTGGAGTCCGACCCGGGCATCCTGACGACCCGGATCATCGACCTGGTGTCGCCGATCGGCAAGGGCCAGCGCGGCCTGATCGTGTCGCCGCCGAAGGCCGGCAAGACGATGGTGCTCCAGGCGATCGCCAACGCGATCACCAAGAACAACCCGGAGTGCCACCTGATGGTCGTCCTCGTGGACGAGCGTCCGGAAGAGGTCACCGACATGCAGCGGACGGTGAAGGGCGAGGTCATCCACTCGACCTTCGACCGTCCCGCCGAGGACCACACCACGGTCGCGGAGCTGGCCATCGAGCGCGCCAAGCGGCTCGTCGAGCTCGGCCACGACGTCGTCGTGCTGCTCGACTCGATCACCCGCCTGGGCCGGGCCTACAACCTGGCGGCGCCCGCGTCCGGCCGCATCCTGTCCGGCGGTGTCGACTCGACCGCGCTGTACCCGCCGAAGCGGTTCTTCGGCGCGGCGCGCAACATCGAGAACGGCGGCTCGCTGACGATCCTCGCCACCGCGCTGGTGGAGACCGGGTCCCGCATGGACGAGGTCATCTTCGAGGAGTTCAAGGGCACCGGCAACATGGAGCTGAAGCTCAACCGGTCGCTCGCCGACAAGCGGATCTTCCCGGCGGTGGACGTCGACCAGTCCTCCACCCGCAAGGAGGAGATCCTCATGGCTCCGGAGGAGCTGCGGGTCGTCTGGCAGCTGCGCCGGGTGCTGCACGCGCTCGACACGCAGCAGGCGCTGGAGCTCCTCATCGAGAAGATGAAGGAGACCAAGTCCAACGCCGAGTTCCTGCTCCAGGTGCAGAAGACGACCGTCTCCGACGATCGCTGAGACGCGCCGCGCACGCCCCCGTCCGGTCCTCCGGGCGGGGGCGTCGCCGTCCGCGCCCGGGGGCGGGGGTGGGGTTAGCCCCACCTCCGATCGGGCGGCGGACGTCATGGCGGCCCCGCGTCCCGCCCGGCACGCTTGACACGCAGGACGGAAAGGGCCAACGCAGGTCGGAGTTGCACGGAGGGACGACGTGGGCGAGCTGAGCAAGGACACCGGCGCCGGGGGCGGCGTCGCCGTCCAGTGGGCCGCGGCGCGGTGGGCGACGGCGACGCGGGCCGGCGACGGGTCGGCGTCCGTCATGAACCGGTCCTGGCATCCGCTCGCGATGGCGAAGTCCTCGCTGACCTGGCGCTCGGCGCTGTACCTGGGCGTCAGCCTGGCGTGGGGGCTCGGCTGGTTCGTCGTCCTCGCCGTCGGGCTGTCCCTGTCGGTCGGGCTGCTGATCATCTGGGTGGGCGTCCCGCTGCTGGCGATGCTGATGGTGGCGTGGCGGTTCGGCGCGGTGCTGGAGCGGAGGTTCGTCCGGGCGGCGTTCGGCGTCCGGATCCCGGCCCCCTACCGCCGCACGCCGGCGGGCCGCAACCCGCTGACCCGGCTGAAGGGGATGGCGGGGGACCCCGCCACCTGGAAGGACCTGGTCTACTTCGCCGTGCTGTTCCCGATCACGCTGGTCGAGTTCGTCGTGTCGGTGACGGCGTGGGCCGGTACGGGCACGCTGCTGTTCCTCCCGGCGGTCGTGGCGGTGGCCGGCGGCGCAGAGGTCAACTTCGGGATCTCGTACTGGGCGGGCAATCCGGTGGAGGCGCTGCCGATGTCGGTCCTCGGGCTGGTGCTCCTCGTCCCGGCGATGTACGTGACGCGCGCGCTGGCGATGGGGCACGCCGCGTTCGCCGCGCTGATGCTGGGCCCGAGCCCGTCGCAGGCCGAGAACGCCGCGCTGCGCGAGCGGACCGAGCACCTGCGGGCCAGCCGCGCCCGCGGGGTGGACGCGGCCGAGTTCGAGCGGCGCCGCATCGAGCGGGACCTGCACGACGGGGCGCAGCAGCGGCTGCTGGCCGTGGCGATGGACATCGGCCGCGCCCGCGCCAAGCTCGACGAGGACCCCGAGGGCGCGCGGGCGCTGATCGAGCAGGCGCACGCGGGCACCAGGGAGGCGATCTCCGAGCTGCGCGACCTCGCGCGCGGGATCTACCCGGCGATCCTCACCGACCGCGGCCTGGACCCGGCGCTGTCCGGGCTCGCCGGGCGCGCCCCCGTCCCCGTCGAGGTGGAGGTCGACCTGCCGGAGCGCCCGCCGGCGGCGGTCGAGAGCATCGCCTACTTCATCGTGGCCGAGTCGCTCGCCAACGTCGCCAAGTACGCCCGCGCGACCCGCGCGTCCGTCCGCGTGGCCCGCGAGGACCGCTGGGTGGTCGTCGAGGTGATCGACAACGGGGTGGGCGGCGCGGTCGCGCGGCCGGACGGCGGCCTGGCCGGGCTGGCCGACCGGGCGGCGACGATCGACGGCATGCTGCTCGTGGACAGCCCGCCCGGCGGCCCCACGATCGTGCGCGCGGATCTGCCCTGCACGTGGTGATCCCGGCGCGCGGCGCCGCCGCGAGCACGATAATGGCCGGATGCGGGTAGTGATAGCCGAGGACTCGGTGCTGTTGCGGGAAGGGCTCGTCCGGCTGCTCGCCGACGCCGGGATCGAGACGGCGGCGACCGTGGGCGACGGCCCCGGGCTGCTCGGGATCGTCGAGGAGCACGCGCCCGACCTCGCGATCGTGGACGTCCGGATGCCGCCCTCGTTCACCGACGAGGGGCTCCGCGCGGCCCTCGACGTCCGGGCGCGCCGCCCCGGCACGCCGATCCTCGTGCTGTCGCAGTACGTGGAGGAGCGCTACGCCACGGACCTGATCGGCGGCGGCGCCCAGGGCGTCGGCTACCTGCTGAAGGAGCGGGTGTCGGACGTCGAGGAGTTCATCGACGCGGTGCGCCGCATCGCCGCCGGCGGGACGGTCATCGACCCCGAGGTGATCGGCCAGCTGCTCGGCCGGCGCCGCACCGGCGACCCGCTGGAGGCGCTGACCCCGCGCGAGCGCGAGGTGCTCGGGCTGATGGCGCAGGGCCGCTCCAACGGCGCGATCGCCGCCGACCTCGTCGTCACCGAGGGCGCCGTGGAGAAGCACATCTCCAACATCTTCATGAAGCTCGGCCTCCAGCCCGCACAGGGCGGCCACCGCCGCGTCATGGCGGTCCTGGCCTACCTGGGGCTCTGCTAGCCCGGCGACTCCGGGGTGATCGGGAATGACCGGTGAGCTCGGCACGTTCGGGTATCTGGCACACTTGGTGTGCAACCGCTGCGGTACCGGTTCACGCCTCCCACATCTCCCATGGCATCGCCATGCGGATCCGGGGGCGCCCGGCGACCGCCTGGAGCGAGGAGAACCCATGAAGCCCGACATCCACCCGAACTACGTCGTCACGACCGTGACGTGTACGTGCGGCAACACCTTCGAGACCCGCAGCACCGCCGCGAACGGTGTGATCCACGCGGACGTGTGCTCGAACTGCCACCCGTTCTACACGGGCAAGCAGAAGATCCTCGACACCGGCGGCCGGGTCGCGCGCTTCGAGCAGCGCTTCGGCAAGAAGAAGGCCGGCAAGTAGGACGAGCCGCACGGCGGACGCCAGGGACGGCCCGGGGACTCCAGGTCCCCGGGCCGTCCGAAATCGGCGCGGGGGCGGCCGTCCCCACGCCGCGACGGGCCAGGACACAGCGTGAATCTCGACGATCTGATCAGCGAATACGCGGGCATCGAGGAACGGCTCGCCGACCCGTCCGTCCATGCCGACCAGAGCCTGGCGCGCAAGCTCGGCAAGCGTTACGCGGAGCTGCGCCCGATCGTCGAGACGCACCGCGAGCTGGCCTCCACCGAGGACGACCTCGGCACCGCCCGCGAGCTGGCCGGCGAGGACGCCGCGTTCGCCGCCGAGGCCGAAGACCTCGCCAGGCGCCGCGCGGAGCTGGAGGAGCGGCTGCGGCGGCTGCTCGTCCCGCGCGACCCGAGCGACGGCAAGGACGTGATCCTCGAGGTCAAGGCCGGCGAGGGCGGCGAGGAGTCGGCGCTGTTCGCCGGCGACCTGCTGCGGATGTACCTGCGCTACGCCGAGCGCGTCGGCTGGAAGACCGAGATCCTCGACTCCCACCCCTCCGACCTCGGCGGCTACAAGGACGTCACGGTCGCGGTGAAGGCCAGGGGCTCCGAGGAGGGGGTCTGGACGCGGCTGAAGTTCGAGGGCGGCGTCCACCGGGTGCAGCGGGTGCCCGCGACCGAGTCGCAGGGGCGCATCCACACCAGCGCCGTCGGCGTCCTGGTGACGCCCGAGGCCGAGGACGTCGACGTCCAGATCGACCCGAACGACCTGCGCATCGACGTGTACCGCTCGTCCGGGCCGGGTGGGCAGAGCGTCAACACGACCGACTCCGCCGTCCGCATCACGCACCTGCCGACCGGCGTCGTCGTCTCCTGCCAGAACGAGAAGAGCCAGCTGCAGAACAAGGAGCAGGCGCTGCGCATCCTGCGGTCCCGGCTGCTGGCGATGGCGCAGGAGGAGGCCGACGCGGCCGCCTCCGCCGAGCGCAAGAGCCAGGTCCGCACGGTGGACCGGTCCGAGCGGGTGCGCACCTACAACTACCCGGAGAACCGGATCTCCGACCACCGGGTCGGCTACAAGGCCTACAACCTCGACCAGGTGCTGGACGGCGACCTCCACAACGTCACGCAGTCGCTGGTCGACGCCGAGATGGAACGCCGCCTGGCCGAAGCGCAAGGCTCATGAGCGCAGCGAATCGGGGGGCGTGGGGGGTCGTCCCCCCTCGGAGGGCAGGGCTCATGAGCGCAGCGAATCGGGGGGCGTGGGGGGTCGTCCCTCCTCGGAGGGCAGAGCTCATGAGCGCAGCGAATCGGGGGGTGTGGGGGGTCGTCCCCCCTCGGAGGGCAGGATCATGAACCTGCTGCTCGACGAGATCGCCAGGGCCACCGCGCGGCTCGCGGACGCGGGCGCCGCCTCGCCCCGCGCCGACGCCGAGGAGCTCGCGGCGGCCGTCCACCGGGTGCGGCGCTCGGAGCTGCACGGCGTCCCCGACAGCGCGTTCGACGCCCGGTTCTGGGAGTTCGTCGCGCGCCGCGAGGCGGGGGAGCCGCTCCAGCACATCACCGGCCGCGCGTTCTTCCGCTACCTGGAGATGAAGGTCGGGCCCGGCGTGTTCGTGCCGCGCCCGGAGACCGAGGTGATGGTCGGCTGGGCGCTGGAGACGCTGCGCGACATGGACGTCCGCGACCCCCTCGTCGTCGACCTCGGCACCGGCTCCGCCGCGATCGCGCTGTCCATCGCGCTGGAGGCCCCCCGCGCCCGCGTCCACGCGGTCGAGAAGGACCCGACCGCCTTCGTCCACGCGACCCGCAACGTGGAGGAGCTGGACGAGCGGGGCCGCGTCCGCCTGCACCTGGACGACTTCGGGACCGCCCTCACCGAGCTGGACGGCACCGTCGACCTCGTCGTCAGCAACCCCCCGTACATCCCGATGAGCGAGTGGGAGTACGTCCCGCGCGACGTCCGCGACCACGACCCCGCCGACGCCCTGTGGGGCGGCGGCGACGACGGCCTGGACGCGATCCGCGTGGTGGAGCGCACCGCCCGCCGCCTCCTGCGCCCCGGCGGCTACGTGTCCGTGGAGCACAGCGATCTGCAGGGCAACGGCGTCTACTGGGTCTTCGCGGAGGAGCACGGCTGGCGCGACGTGCGCAACCGCCGCGACCTGGCGAACCGGGACCGCTTTGTCACCGCGCGCCTGGCCGCCGACTAGCCCCGCTATCCTGGTCGGTGCCATACCCGCGAGCGCTGTGCAGATGGGAAGACGGGCGACCGTGAGCCGACGTTACGACTGCTCTGAGCCGATGGAGCGCAGCCGGGGGATCGCCGAGGCCTTCTCGGCCGTCCGGCGCGGAGAGCTGATAGTCCTGCCGACCGACACCGTGTACGGCGTCGGCGTGGACGCCTTCATGCCACCCGCCGTGACCGCCCTCCTGGACGCCAAGGGCCGCGGCCGCGAGATGCCCCCGCCGGTGCTGGTCGGCTCCGTCCGCGCCGCCACGGCCCTCGTGGACGACCTCGGCACCTACGGGCAGGACCTCATCGACGAGTTCTGGCCGGGCGCGCTGACCCTCGTCTGCCGGGCCAACCCCAACCTCATGTGGGACCTCGGCGAGACGAAGGGCACCGTCGCCATCCGCATGCCGATGCACGAGCTCACCGTGCAGCTGCTCAAGGAGACGGGCCCGCTCGCGGTCAGCAGCGCGAACCTGTCCGGCCGCCCCGCCGCCCGCACGGTCGACGAGGCGGAGAAGATGCTGGGCGACTCGGTCGCGGTCTACCTGGACGGCGGCGCCTCCGGCCACGCCGACCCCTCCACGATCATCGACCTGACCGGTTCGGTCCCCCGCCTCCTGCGCGCCGGCGCCGTCCCCGAAGACAAGATCCGCGCGGTGGTCGGCGTCCTGCTCACCGAGGAGGACGAGCCCGAGAAGCCCGCAGAGCCTCCCTCCACCGCCGAGGAGGCCAAGCCTTCCCTCGTCAAGGGCGAGACGCCTCCGCCTCCCCACGAGCCGTCTGAGTCCCCCCGGGAAGCTCCTGAGCCGACCGCCAAGCCCTCCCTGAACAAGAACGACCCCGGCACCGACTGAGACCGGGAGACGCGCGCTGATGCCGCCTCTCGGTGTCCGGTCCCCCTCGCGCGAGAAAGTCCGGCGGAGGGAGCAGCGGGCGGCGGGGGTCGTGCATCAACCGTGCATGCATGGTGATCGAAATGCTGTGGTCGGGGAGGACGCCGGGCTCGGGCTTCTCGGCCTCTTCCGGTGCCGGGTGGGCGGACGGGACGTCCGGCCGGCCCCCGCGCCGCGCCGTCTGATCGTCACGGTGGCGCTGGAGCCGGGCGGGCTGGGTCGCGAATCGCTGCAGGGGCGGCTGTGGCCGGACGCGGAGGCCGCCGAGCCGGCGAAGCGGCTGCGGCAGTCGCTGTGGCGCGTCCGGCGGGAGACCGGCGCGCGGCTGCTCGCCGTGACGCCGTCCCACGTGGCGCTCGCGGACGGCGTCGACGTCGACCTGCGCCGGGGCGAGCGGCTCGCGCGGCCGGGCGGCCGGGGGAGCGGTCACGGCCGCGGAGCCGGACGAGGTGGAGCTGCTCGGAGCGGAGCTGCTGCCCTGCCGGCCGGAGGAGGACGCGCGGGCGGGCGGCCGCGCACCTGGTGCGGGAGGACCAGGTGAGCGCGTGGCGCGTGTTCACGCGCTACCGGCGGCTGCTGGACGAGGAGATGGGCCTCCAGCCCAGCGCCGCGTTCCGGGGGCTCCTGGAGCGGTGCGGCCGGACGCCCGCGTCGCGACGGACGGCGGCTCTGGGCTCAACCGGCCGCCGAGCGGGCGGGTGGGCGGGTGGTTCGCGACGGTTCCGCGGGCGGCGCGGTTAAGATCACGCCCCGTGGTCGTCCCCCGGACCAGCGATCTCGTCGCGCTCTATGAGGAGCACCAGCTCCGCCTCGTGCGGATGGCGGTCCTGCTGGTCGGGGACGAGGCCACCGCCGAGGACGTCGTGCAGGACGTCTTCCTGCGCATGCAGGACAGGTCCCCCCGGCTGGAGGGCGAGGGGAAGCTGCTCGCCTACGTCCGCGCGGCGGTCCTGAACGGTTGCCGCATGGTCCTGCGCCGCCGCGGGATGATGCGGCGGCACACCGAGCCCCATGAGCCGCCGGTCCGGTCGGCCGAGTCGGCGGCGATGCTCGGGGAGGACCGCCGGGCGGTCATGCGGGCCCTCCGGCGGCTGCCGCGCCGCCTGCGCGAGGCCGTGGTGCTGCGCTACTACCTCGATCTGAGCGACGACGAGGTCTCCGCGGCCATGGGCATCCGGCCCGCGACGGTGCGGTCCACGATGGCCAGGGCGCTCGCCGCCCTGCGCGCCTCGGCGGCGAGCGTGGACGCGGACAAGCCGCGCCCCTTCCCCGAGCGGAGGTCCCCGGCGCGCCGCGGCGCCCTCTCACGGCGGTGGCTGGTCCCGGTCTGCGCCGTGCTGGCCGTCCTCGCCCTGGCGGCCGGGATCGTCGGCGTCCGCAAGACGATGGAGCCCGACCGGCGCCTTCTGAAGGTCCCCACGATGCCTCGCTTCTACTTCGCCAGCTATCTGGCCGGGGGCGGGGAGCCCTCCCGCGTCGAGGTCCGCGAATCCCGCTCCGGCCGCATCCTGGACGCGAAATCCGCGCCCGGCGGAACGAGTTTCCTCAGTCTCGCCGCGTCCGGCGACGGGCGGACGCTTTACGTTCTGAAGCGGGCGCGGGCGATGTGCGCGACGACGGCCGAGAAGATGTCGGTCAGCGATGCGGGGAGGATCGTCCAGAGCTCGGAGGTGGCCGGTTCGGCCGTTTCCGGAGAGCCTCCCGGGCAGGGCTCTCTCGCGGTGACCCCCGACGGGCGCGGGTTGGCCTACAGCGTGGTCTCGTGCGCCGATCCGCCCATCACGCGGATCGCCTCGGACGCGAGAATAACGATTCTGGATTTCGTGAGCGGGAAACGTCATGAATGGCGGGAACCGTCGGCGGCGCTCGCCGACCAGCTTTCCTGGACCGGGCGGGGCGATCGGCTCTTCTGCGTGCGTTCGCGGTACCGGGGGCCCGAGAAGACCGTCCAGGAACCGCGCTCCCTGCCGGTGGGCCGGGACGGAGCCCCGTCGGCCGCCGCGCCTCCCATCAGGGCCGTGACCTCGCCGAGGACGTTCGAGGGCGTCGCGGCGGGCGCGGACGGCCGCCGCGTCTTCGTGATCGAGGGTTCGGTGGGATCGGTCTCCGGGGACGGCGGTGAGACGACCGAGGCGGGGGCCGGGGCGCCGTTCACGGTCCTGGAGATATCGGCCGGAGACGGCCGCGTCCTGCGGTCGATCCGCGGTCGAGGCGCCTCCTTCGCGGGCGACCCGGCGATGAAGGCGGACGCGACCGGGCGGTACCCGGCGACGGGTCACGGATTGATCGATCTCGCAAAGCCCGGCGCGGTCTCGCGAATCAGGGTCGGCGAGGGTTTCTACGACCTGGACTGGTGAGCAGAAAGCGTCCCGGAAAGGGCCCGGAAAAGCGTGAAGGCCCCGCCGGGCCGGGCGGGGCCCGTGCTTCGTCAGGCCGGACGGGGGCGATCAGAAGATCTTCTTGCCCTTGCCGTAGAGGTACTTTCCGGTCTTCTTGTTCCGGCCGCACTCCTGCACCCACATGTGGCTGCCGTAGGAGGACTTCACGCTGATCTTGACCTTCGCCTTGCCGTCGAAGTTGTAGCGCGTGCCGTCCGGCTTCACACCGATGATCTTGAAGCGCGACCAGTACACCTTGGAGCCCTCGGTGAACTTGAAGCGCACGCAGGAGGTCCAGCCGTTGGTCTTGTCGTCGTAGAGGTAGCCCGTGACGGCGGTGCTGCCGCCGCTCCGCGTGTACGTGCCCTTGGCGAGCACGTGGCTGTAGGAGTTGTACGGCTGCCAGCTGCCGGTGGCGGCGGCTTCGGCGGGGACGCCGACGGCGGCCATGCCGGCCATCAGCGTTCCGGCGGTCAGGGCAACTGCAGCGATTCGCCGCATAGATCCCTCCGTGTTCGGATTGGGGGGTTTGCGAGCGACAAGCTAGCAGCCCCCTACCAGGGATTTTCGGGGGGGATCATCATCTGACCGGGGCAGGCCGGATCCGGCGATGCGCCGAACCGATCCGGCGCCGGAGGCGTCCAAGGCGGCCCCGGTCGTCCGCGCCCGCGGCAAAGGGCTTACCCGAGGGGGCGTATCGGGGGCGTTACAGCGACACGATCACGGCAACGGTGGAAGCATGCCCGACGTGCGTGGCCGTGTCCGGCGCCCCGCGACCATCGCGGGAGTGCTGCTGCTCCTCCTCGTGATCGGGCTGCCCGCCTGCGCCGGGCGGCCGGCGCGCGCCGCCGAGCCCGCGCCCGGGTCCGCGGCACCCGCCCCCGAGCCCGTGCCCGGGGCCGCCGAGCCCGCGCCCGGGGCCTCCGGGGTCGCGCCGCCACCCGAACCGGCCTACCGCGGCGAGAGCATCCCGGTCTACGACGTCGTCCTCACCATCGGCGCCGACGGCGTGCTGTACGTGCGGGAGACGATCACCTACGACTTCGACCAGGCGGGGGAGCACGGGATCGTCCGGAGCGTGCCGTTCCGCCGCGGCGACCGCCTCTACGAGGTGCGGGGCGTCAGCAGCAGCTCCTCCACCGGCGCCCCGGCCCGGGTCCGCACGACCCGGTTCCTGCGCGACCTTCGGATCAGCGTCGGCGACCGGCACCGCGAGGTCCGCGGCAGGCAGGCCTACGTGATCGAGTACGAGGTGCGCCGCGCGTTCACCCCGCGCGCCGACCACGACGACCTGCTGTGGGACGCGATCGGGACGGGCTGGGACGTCCCCATCGGGAACGCGGCGGTCCGGGTGCAGGCGCCGGTGCCGCTGCGCCACGCGACCTGCCGGGCGGGCGCGCCCGGCGCGACGACCCGGTGCCTGCGCGACCGCGACGGGCCGTACGCCATCGACTTCGTCCAGAACGCGCTCGCCCCGCACGAGGGGATGACGATCCGGGTCCGGCTGCCCAAGCACGCGATCGCCGTCCCGCCCCCGCGGTACGTCCCGCCGCGCTGGACGGGCCACTGGGCGGGCACCGCCGTGCTGGCCCTCGCGCTCGCCTCCCTGCCCCTGCTCGCGCGCCGCCCGGCGCCGCGGCGGGGGACCGGCGCCGCCCTGGCCGCCGCCGGGACGCTGCTCGTCGTCGCCGACGCGGGGGACGACGTCGCGGCGAGCGGCCCGTGGGCGTTCTCACTGGGCGACCGGTGCCTCGCCGGCCTCGCGTTCATGATCGTCGGGGCCGGGATCGTGTGCGTTCAGCGAGCCCGTAGTGCCCGATATGCGGCGGACGGCCGTCCGGGAGGACTACAGTTGGCCGGTCGCGACGTGAACTGATCGTCCCGGCGGATCGTCAACCAGAGGTGAACCCCGTCCCGGACGGGGCACGTAGGCATCGTCGATCGGTGGGTCAACCGGCGAGGGGAGGCGCAGGGGAGTGCGGGAGTACCTGCTCACGATCCTTGTCGCCGCTCTCGTCGCCTACCTGCTGACCCCTTCGGTGCGCAGGTTCGCCGTGTGGTTCGGCGCGCAGGCCGTCCCGCGCGAGCGCGACGTGCACGTGATCCCGACGCCCCGGCTGGGCGGGCTCGCGATGTTCGGCGGGATGGTGGCGGCGCTGGTGGTGGCGACCGGGCTGCCCGAGATGCGCAAGGTCCTCGGCGACGGCGGGATCAGCGTCAGCAAGGCGCTGCTGCTGTCGGGCGGGCTGATCGTGCTGATCGGGATCGCCGACGACCGCTGGGAGGTGGACGCGCTCACCAAGTTCGCCGGGCAGGTCGCGGCCGCCGGGATCTTCATCATGCAGGGCATCCAGATCTACGTGATCCCGCTGCCGACCGGCGACTCGCTGTCGCTGCCGCCCGCCTACGGGGTGCCGCTCACCGTCTTCGTCGTCGTCGCCACGATCAACGCGGTCAACTTCATCGACGGGCTGGACGGCCTCGCCGCCGGCGTCGTCGGGATCGCCGCGCTCGCGCTGTTCTCCTACGCCTACCTGCTGTCGAGGACGAACGGCCTCACCACGCTGACCGCCGCGACCCTCATCGCCGCGGTGCTGTTCGGCATGTGCGCGGGCTTCCTGCCGCACAACTTCAGCCCGGCCAAGATCTTCATGGGCGACACCGGCTCGATGCTGATCGGGCTCCTGCTCAGCGCCTCCACGATCATGCTGACCGGGCAGTTCGACCCGGCCGTCCTCGCCAACGGGCTGTTCCCGTTCTTCGTGCCGGTGCTGCTGATCCCGGCGGTGGCGGCGGTGCCCTTCATGGACATGCTGCTCGCGGTGTGGCGGCGCACCAACCAGGGCCGCTCGCCGTTCTCCCCGGACAAGCAGCACCTGCACCACCGGCTGCTGGAGCTCGGCCACTCCACCCGGCGCGCCGTGCTGATCATGTACTTCTGGGTCGGGCTGCTGGCCTCCGGGCTGGTCGGCCTCGCGCTGTTCGACGCCGCCTGGATCACCCTCGGCGTCACCCTGCTGGTGGCGGTCGCGGGCGTGCTGCTGATGCTCCGCATCCCCGGTCGCCGCAGGTCCTCCCGCGCCAAGGACCCGGGCGCCGGCGAGCAGCCCGCCGAGCAGCCCTCGATACCCGTCTGACCTGCGGCGGGACGGGTCCGGGCGGACACGGCGCCGATCGCCTCGCCGACCCCGAACGTGCGTGGGCACAGGGCGGGCTCGGCTACAGTCCCTCGTGCGGGCGTTGCGCGCGGTAGTCCCCCGCGCGCGCCGGATCGCATTACCTCTAGGGTAATTGTGGACATTCCGGACGCTTGTGATACCTTTCACGAACAACAGACGACCACTGAACGTGACCAGCCGGAGCCTTCATGCATACCTCCGACGCCCGGATGCTCCGCGGCGCCGCGATCCCGACGTCCGTCGTCGGGGTGGGTGCCGTCGTGATCGGCCTGCTGGCCGCCGGCGCCAAGGGCGCCCTGGCGGCGGCGCTGGCCTCCGTCGTGGTGATCGCCTTCTTCTCGGTCAGCGCGCTGGCGGTCTCCTGGGCCGCCAAGTACTCGTCCCAGACCATGATGCTGGCGGCCCTCGCCAGCTACGCGGTGAAGATCCTCGCGGTGATGGTCCTGGTCACGGTCATCGACGGTGTGTCGATCTTCGATACCCGGGTCTTCGGCTGGACGGTCATCGGGCTCGCGCTGCTCTGGATCGGAGCCGAGTTCCGGGTCGTCCTCCAGCAGAGGCCCTACATTGACGAACCTGAGAACGTGCTGGACCGGAGTCCGTGATGATGCGCTCGCGGACGGTGCCGGCCCCCATGACGGACTACTCCAATATGACCACCGCGGGCATGGCCTGCTATCGTCCGGAGCGCGATGAGCGAGCAGAAACGCCGGCCGGAGGACGGCCAGCGGGAATTCGCCGACGCCGCATGGTCCGCGCCCAGCTATCTCCTCTCCGGGATGCTCATCTGGGGCGGTCTCGGGTGGCTGCTGTCCAAATGGACGCACCAGGCCTGGCTGGTCCCGGTCGGCCTGGTCGTCGGCATCGTGCTCGCCGTCTACCTGATCTACGTGAAGTTCGGTCGCGACTCCTCCTGAGCGGCCCCGCCGCCGAGGAAGCCTTCGTGAAATATCACCACATTGATGAAGGGAACGCCGCGTGAACGCGCTGACGGTCCTCGCCTCCGGCGGAGATGAGTTCCAGGCCCCCGGCCCAGAGCTGTTCGACTTCCCGCCCCTGTTCGCCGGCGGCCCCGCTTGGCTCACCAAGCCCGTCGTCTTCGCGGTCGTCGGGTCGCTGGTGGTCTGCGTCTTCTTCTGGAGCGCCTTCGCCAAGCCGAAGCTCGTGCCGCGGGGCGTGCAGAACCTCGGCGAGGTCGGCTACATGTTCGTGCGGGACGAGATCGCCCGCCCGTTCCTCGGCAAGAACACCGACCGGTGGATGCCGATGCTGATGTCGATGTTCTTCCTGATCTGGATATGGAACATCTTCGCGGTCGTTCCGATCATCCAGTTCCCGATCGCCTCGCACATCGCGTTCCCGATCGTCCTGGCGCTCTTCGTCTACATCGTCAAGATCTACCTCGGTCTGCGGCACCAGGGGATCCGGTACTTCTCGAACATGATCCCCAGCGGCCTGCCGCTGCCGGTCTACTTCCTGCTGGTGCCGATCGAGTACCTCTCGACCTTCATCCTGGCCCCGTTCACCCACGCGGTCCGGCTCTTCGCCAACATGTTCGCGGGCCACACCATCCTGGCGTTCTTCAGCCTCGTCGGCTTCTGGTTCCTGTTCGAGAAGCCCACGGTCGCCGGGTTCGGCGTCGGCATCGTCGGCGTGCTCGTCACCATCGCGATGACGGCGCTGGAGCTGTTGATCCAGTTCCTGCAGGCGTTCCTGTTCACCATGCTGGCCGCCATGTACATCCAGAGCGGCCTGGAAGCCGACCACTAGGACCGCGGGGCACGCGACGCCCCCGGCTCCGCGGCCCCTCCGGACAACCTCGTAAGCCCAGACCGGCGGAGCTTCCGCCGGCCGACAGAAAAGGGAAAGAACATGGGAGACCTCGCTGCCCTCAGCGGTAACGTCACCTCGATCGGTTACGGCCTCGCGGCGATCGGCCCGGGCATCGGCGTCGGCATCATCTTCGGCCAGGGCGTGAACGCCATCGCCCGCCAGCCCGAGCTGACCGGTGTCATCCGCACCAACATGCTGCTGGGCTTCGTGCTTACCGAGGCGCTCGCCCTGATCGGCCTGGTGGCGCCGTTCATCTTCAAGAACATCTGAGAGCCGTCCGAACCTGAGGAAGGGCTGCAGACATGATCACAGCAGCTTCCGTCCTGGCGGCGGAGGAGAACAACCCTCTCATTCCGCACCCGTTCGAGCTGGTCGTCGGCATCTTCTCGTTCCTGGTCGTGCTGATCGTCCTCGGCAAGATCCTCACCCCGCGCATCCAGAAGACGCTGGAGGAGCGGACCGAGGCGATCGAGGGCGGCCTCATCCGGGCCGAGGAGGCGCAGAAGGAAGCCCAGCAGGTCCTTGAGCAGTACAAGGCCCAGCAGAAGGCGGCCGCGGTCGAGGCGTCGAACGAGCGGCGCAAGGCCGAGGAGCAGGGTGCGCAGATCATCGCCCAGGCCAAGGAGCAGGCCCAGGTCGAGGCGCGCCGCATCGTCGAGAACGCCAAGGCGCAGATCGAGGCCGAGCGGCAGCAGGCGCTGCAGTCGCTGCGCGCCGAGATCGGGGCCATGTCGGTCGACCTCGCCGGACGCGTCGTGGGCGAGTCCCTTGAGGACAGCGCGCGGCAGAGCCGGGTCGTCGACCGGTTCCTCGAGGAGCTCGAGGAACGCGCTCGCACCCAGGAGCAGATCACATCATGACCATCACGGGAGCGGTGAGCAGGGCGTCGCTGGCCGAGGCCAGGGAGCGGCTGGAGGCCGTGATTCCCTCCGCCGACCTGGCGCGGCTCGGCGGCGACCTGTTCGCGGTGCTGCACCTGATCGACCGCGAGCACGGCCTGCGGCGGGCGGTCTCCGACCCGGCGCGCGACGGTGCCGAGAAGGCGCAGCTCGTCCAGATCCTGCTGGAGGGCAAGGTGTCGCCGGCCGCTCTCGGGCTGGTCGCCGACGTCGTCCGGCTGCGCTGGTCGACGCCGTCGGAGCTGTCGGACGCGGTGGAGATCCTCGCGGTCACCGCCGAGTCCGCCCGCGCCGAGGCCGACGGCAGGATCGACGACCTGGAGGACGAGCTGTTCCGGTTCTCCCGGGTCGTCGAGGGGGAGCCGGACCTGCGCGGCGCCCTGGCCAACCCCGCGCTGCCGGACGACAACAAGCTCGGCCTGGTCAACGCGCTGGTGGACGGCAAGGTCACCGACGCGACGCTGGCGCTCGTCACCGAACTGGTGCTGCGCCCGCGAGGACGTAGCCTGGAAAGCGGGCTCGCCGACTACGGCAAGCTCGTAGCCCAGCGACGGCAGCGCCTGGTCGCCCTGGTCCGCACGTCGGCCCCGCTGTCGGCGGCGCAGCGGACGCGGCTCGCCGCGGTGCTCGCCGCCGCCTACGGCCACGAGGTACATCTGAACATCGAGCTCGACCCCACCGCGATCGGCGGCCTGTCGGTCCAGATCGGGGACGAGATCATCGACGGCACGATCGCCGGACGGCTGGACGACGTCCGCCGGCGGCTCGGCACCGGCTGACCCGCCGGCTAGCTGACCCCATAGGGAGCAAGAGAGGAATCATGGCGGAGCTGACGATCCGTCCGGATGAGATCCGGAACGCGCTGGAGCGCTTCGTCCAGTCGTACGAGCCCGAGGCCGCCGCGCGCGAAGAGGTCGGCACCGTCGTCGATTCGGGCGACGGTATCGCCCACGTCGAGGGCCTGCCCTCCGCGATGGCGAACGAACTCCTTGAGTTCGAGGACGGTACCCGTGGCCTGGCTCTGAACCTGGACGTACGCGAGATCGGCGCCGTTGTCCTGGGTGACTTCAGCAAGATCGAAGAGGGCCAGAAGGTCCGCCGGACCGGCGAGGTCCTCTCGGTCCCCGTCGGCGACGGCTTCCTTGGCCGCGTCGTGGACGCGCTGGGCAACCCACTGGACGGGCAGGGCCCGATCGAGACGACCGAGCGCCGCGCGCTCGAACTGCAGGCCCCCACGGTCGTGCAGCGGCAGTCGGTGAGCGAGCCGCTCCAGACCGGCATCAAGGCCATCGACGCGATGACGCCGATCGGCCGCGGTCAGCGGCAGCTGATCATCGGTGACCGCCAGACCGGCAAGACGACGGTCTGCGTGGACACCATCATCAACCAGAAGGAGAACTGGGAGTCCGGCGACGACAAGAAGCAGGTCCGCTGCATCTACGTCGCGATCGGGCAGAAGGGCTCCACGATCGCCAACGTCCGCCGCTCCCTGGAGGAGGCCGGCGCGCTGGAGTACACCACGATCGTGGCCGCTCCCGCGTCCGACCCGGCGGGCTACAAGTACATCGCCCCCTACACCGGGTCCGCGATCGGCCAGCACTGGATGTACCAGGGCAAGCACGTCCTGATCATCTTCGACGACCTGTCGAAGCAGGCCGAGGCCTACCGCGCGGTGTCGCTGCTGCTGCGCCGCCCGCCGGGCCGCGAGGCCTACCCCGGTGACGTGTTCTACCTGCACTCGCGCCTGCTGGAGCGCTGCGCGAAGCTGTCGGACGACATGGGCGCCGGCTCGATGACGGGTCTGCCGATCATCGAGACCAAGGGCAGCGACGTGTCGGCCTACATCCCGACGAACGTCATCTCGATCACCGACGGGCAGTGCTTCCTGGAGACGGACCTGTTCAACCAGGGCGTCCGTCCGGCGATCAACGTCGGCATCTCGGTCTCCCGGGTCGGCGGCGACGCGCAGATCAAGGTGATGAAGACCGTCGCCGGCACGCTGCGCCTGGCGCTGTCGCAGTTCCGCGACCTGGAGGCGTTCGCCGCCTTCGCGTCCGACCTGGACGCCGCGTCGCGCGCGCAGCTGGAGCGCGGCGCCCGGCTGGTCGAGCTGCTGAAGCAGCCGCAGGGCAACCCGTTCCCGGTCGAGCAGGAGGTCGTGTCCGTGTGGGCGGGCACCTCCGGTGAGCTGGACGACGTCCCGGTGGCCGACATCCGCCGCTTCGAGCGCGAGTTCCTCGACTACGTCGAGCGGGAGGAGGGCGGCGTGCTGACCTCCATCCGCGAGACCGGCAAGCTGTCCGACGACGGCTTCACCAGCCTCAAGAACGCCATCACGGAGTTCAAGAAGGGCTTCCAGACCAGCGAGGGCGAGCTGCTCGCCGAGGAGCCGGTCGAGGCGATCGACGACGAGGACGTCAAGCAGGAGACGATCACCCGCGTCAAGAAGGGCTGACGGCGATGGCCGCACAGCTTCGTCAACTCCGGCAGAAGATCAAGACGGTCAAGTCGACCGCCAAGATCACTCGTGCCCAGGAGATGATCGCCACGTCGCGGATCGTCAAGGCCCAGCAGGCGGTGGCGGCCTCCAAGCCGTACGCCGACCAGATCACGCAGGCCCTGACCGCGCTGGTGAGCCATCACGTCGGGATCGACCACCCGCTGCTGGAGGAGCAGCCGGCCGACAACCGCAGCGCCGTGCTGATCATCACGAGCGACCGCGGGTTCTGCGGGGCCTACAACGCCAACGTCCTCCGCGAGGCCGAGTCGTTGATCAAGGCGCTGCGGGACGAGGGCCGCGAGCCGGTCCCCTATGTCATCGGGAACAAGGGCATCACCTGGTACCGGTTCCGGGGGCGCGACGTCGCCGAGTCCTGGCGCGGGTTCAGCGACCGCCCGAACTTCGCGGACGCCGAGGGGATCGGGCGGCGGCTGGCCGAGGACTTCCTCAAGACCGACGCCGAGGGCGGGGTCGGGGAGATCCACGTGGTCTACACCGAGTTCGTCTCGATGCTGACCCAGACCGTCCGGGTCACCCGGCTGATGCCGCTGGAGATCGAGGAGGCCGAGTCCTCCAAGGTCCCGCCGGCGTACGAGTTCGAGCCGTCCGCCCAGGCCGCGCTCGACCTGCTCCTGCCGAACTACATCGAGAGCCGCATCTTCCACATGCTGCTGCAGTCGGCGGCGTCCTTCCAGGCGTCGGTCCGGCGGGCCATGAAGTCGGCGACCGACAATGCCAACGAACTGATCGGGGTCTACACGCGCCAGATGAACCAGGCGCGGCAGGCGGCGATCACCCAGGAAATCAGCGAGATCGTCGGTGGCGCTGACGCGCTCGCCGATTCTGGCGGGGAGTGAGAAGGGTATGACTGCTCAGGTAGAGACGGCGACCGCGACCGGGCGCGTCGCGCGCGTGATCGGCCCGGTCGTCGACGTGGAGTTCCCCGCCGACGCCATCCCGGAGATCTACAACGCCCTCAACGCGCAGGTCACCCTGGGCGGCGAGGCGAAGACCCTGACGTTCGAGGTCGCCCAGCACCTCGGCGACAACATGGTCAGGGCGATCTCGATGCAGCCGACGGACGGCCTCGTCCGCGGCGCTCCGGTGACCGACTCGGGCCGGTCGATCGCGGTGCCGGTCGGCGACATCACCAAGGGCCACGTGTGGAACGCCCTCGGCGAAGCGCTGGACGTCCCGACCGCCTCGCTGGAGATCAACGAGCGCTGGGGCATCCACCGCAGCGCTCCGCCGTTCGACCAGCTGGAGTCCAAGACCGAGATGCTGGAGACCGGCATCAAGGTCATCGACCTGCTGTGCCCGTACGTCAAGGGCGGCAAGATCGGCCTGTTCGGCGGCGCGGGTGTGGGCAAGACCGTCCTCATCCAGGAGATGATCCGCCGCGTCGCCCGCAACTTCGGCGGCACCTCGGTGTTCGCCGGCGTGGGCGAGCGCACCCGTGAGGGCAACGACCTCTGGGTGGAGATGGACGAGGCGGACGTCCTCAAGGACACCGCGATGGTGTTCGGCCAGATGGACGAGCCGCCGGGGACCCGGCTGCGGGTGGCGCTGTCAGCGCTGACGATGGCGGAGTACTTCCGCGACGTGCAGAACCAGGACGTGCTGCTGTTCATCGACAACATCTTCCGGTTCACGCAGGCCGGCTCGGAGGTGTCCACGCTGCTCGGGCGCATGCCGTCCGCGGTGGGGTACCAGCCGACGCTGGCCGACGAGATGGGCGTGCTCCAGGAGCGGATCACCTCGACGCGCGGTAACTCGATCACCTCGATGCAGGCGATCTACGTGCCCGCCGACGACATCACCGACCCGGCGCCGCACACCACGTTCGCGCACCTGGACGCCACCACGACGCTGTCGCGAGGCATCTCCGAGAAGGGCATCTTCCCGGCGGTGGACCCGCTCGACTCCACCTCGCGGATCATGGACCCGCAGATCCTGGGGAACGAGCACTACGAGGTCGCCCAGGAAGTGATCCGGATCCTGCAGAAGTACAAGGAGCTGCAGGACATCATCGCGATCCTCGGCATCGACGAGCTCTCCGAGGAGGACAAGGTCACCGTCCAGCGGGCGCGGCGCATCGAGCGCTTCCTGTCGCACCCGATGTACGTGGCCGAGCAGTTCACCGGCCAGCCCGGTGAGACGGTGCCGAAGGACGAGACGATCTCCTCGTTCAAGGCCATCGCGGAGGGCAAGTACGACCACCTCCCCGAGCAGGCGTTCTTCATGTGCGGTGGCATCGAGGATGTCGAGAAGAAGGCCAAGGAGCTGGAGAAGTAGTCCGCTCCGGCGGGCCGCGCCCGGGCCCAGCGCCCGGGGCGGCCCGCCGGATCCGCTCCAGTAGTCGGAGGGAAAGACGTGGCAACCCTGAAGGTCGGGCTGGTCTCGCCGGAGCGCGAGGTCTGGTCCGGCGAGGCCAAGATGGTGGTCGCCCAGACCATCGAGGGCTCTCTCGGCATCCTGCCGGGGCACGCCCCGGTGCTGGGCGTGCTCCTCGACGGCAGCGTGGTGAAGATCGAGCCCGCGGACGGCGGTGCGCCGGTCCTGGCGGCGGTCGGCAGCGGGTTCTTCTCCGTCGCCGGCGACGAGGTGTCGGTGCTGGCCGAGCAGGTCGAGCGGGACGAGGAGATCGACGTCGACGACGCCAAGCGGGCGCTCGACGCGGCCCTGTCCGCCGAGGGCGAGGACGCGACGCCGGAGCGGCGCGCCAGGGCGCGGCTGCGCGCGGCGGGCGTCGAGGCCTAGGTTTCGGGCGGACGGCGGGGGACTTGGGCGAGCACCTGGCACTGGACGTCGGCGGGGTGCTCGCCGCGCTCGTCCTCGCGGCGGCGCTGCTGTTCGTCTCCATGGCGGTGCGCCGCTGGCTGTTCACGCGCGGCGGCGGCACCGTGGAGTGCAGCCTGCGCGAACTCCCCCGGGAGGGCGGAGCCCCCGGAGTGTGGAGGCTCGGCATCGGCCGCTACAAGGGCGATGTCCTGCACTGGCACCGCGTGTTCGGTTTCCGCAGACGGCCCCGGCAGGTGATCCACCGCCGGGGCCTCGTCGTGTCCAACCGGCGCCCCCCGGACCGGGAGGAGGCCGAGGGCCTGCTGCCGGACGTGAGCGTCATCGAGGTCAGGAGCGGCGACCTGACGGTGGAACTGGCGATGGGCGCGGCGGCCCTGACCGGGTTCCTGGCGTGGCTGGAGGCGGCCCCGCCCGGCTTCCCGGTGGACCTGCACTCTCCCGAATGAGGGCGGGCCGGGCATGGGCCGGTAAGACCCCGGTATCGAAACGGCCTACCGGTGCCGCCGCTGCTTGAGGCGGCCGGGGGCGCGGGGTGATGATCGCGCTGGTCCGCTCCCTACTCCGCCCGCTGGAGTGCACGTGCGCATGCTCCTCACCGGCCGCAGGCATCCCGTCGCCCGCCGGCTCCTCTTCGGCGCGGCCGTGGCGCTGCCCGCCGCCTTCCTGCCCGCCGCTCTGCCGATGGCCGGGGCCGCGCCCGCCCGTCCGGATCTGGCGGCGCTGGTCACGTCGAAGGACATCAGGCCGCACCTGGCCGCGTTCCAGGAGATCGCCGACTACAACGGCGGCAACCGCGCGGCGGGGAAGCCCGGCTACGACGTGTCCGTGCGGTACGTCACCGCACGGTTGAAGAAGGCCGGTTTCTCGCCGAAGGTGCAGAAGTTCACCTACCCGTACTGGCAGGAGCGGTCGCAGGCGAGGTTCGCGCGGACGGCGCCGTCCAAGGCGTCCTACAAGCGGGAGGCCGACTTCCTGACGTTCGCGTACTCCGGCTCCGGTGATGTGACGGCGCCGGCGGAGGCGGTGGACGTCCCGGCCAAGGGCGAGGGGACGAGCGGCTGCGAGGCCGCCGACTTCAAGGGCTTCACGAAGGGCTCGATCGCGCTCGTCCAGCGGGGGACCTGCACGTTCGCGCAGAAGGCCGCCCGGGCCCGGGCGGCGGGCGCGCCCGCCGTGGTGATCTTCAACAGGCCGGGGGAGAAGGGGCCGGTGAACGGGACGCTGTCCAGGCCGGCCGCGATCCCGGTCGTCGGGCCGACGCACGCGGTGGGCGCCGCGCTGGTGAAGGCCGCGCGGAAGGGGGGCCTGAAGCTGCGGGTGCGGACCGACACCGTGCACGGACGGCGGACGTCGACCAACGTCATCGCCGACACCCGCCAGGGGCGGGCCGACAACGTCGTGGTCGTCGGAGCGCATCTGGACAGCGTCCCGGCCGGTCCGGGGATCAACGACAACGGCACCGGCGCCGCGACCCTGCTCGCCATCGCCGCCAAGATCAAGGAGCTCGGCCGGGACGGCCTGCGCAACCGGGTGCGTTTCGCCTGGTGGGGGGCCGAAGAGGAGGGCACGCAGGGCTCGGAGCAGTACCTGCGGTCGCTGCCCGCGGCCCAGCGCGAGCGGATCGCGCTGAACCTGAACTTCGACATGCTCGGTTCGCCGAACGGCACCCGGGGCGTCTACGACGGCGACCACTCGACCGGCGCGGGCACGCGGGCGCCCGCCGGGTCGGGCGCGATCGAGAGGATGTTCCGGCAGTACTTCACGGGCCGGCGCCTGCCGACGACCGAGAGCCGGTTCAACGGGCGCTCCGACTACGGGCCGTTCATCGAGCGCGGCATCCCGGCGGGCGGCATGGACACCGGCGCCGAGGGAGTGAAGACCGCCGCGGAGGCCAAGGTGTTCGGCGGCCGGGCGGGCAAGGCGTACGACCCGTGCTACCACGCCAGATGCGACCGCATGAAGAACGTGAACCTCAAGATGCTCGACAGCAACGCCGACGGTGTCGCGCACGTCCTGCAGCACCTTGCCCGGACGACGGTCGCGGTGAACGGCGGCGCTCGCCGCGCACCGGGGCTGGACCCGTCCTACGACCCGCTGTGGCAGGGCCCGTACCTGCTCCGCTAGCGGCGGGCTCCGCGCGGCCGGTGCGGCGTCATGCCAGAGGGGGGCCGAAGTCTTCGACCGGGGTGGCCGGGCCGGGGTCGTGGGCGGGCCGCCCGGGATCGACCATGCACCCCGCGAAGGGGCCGTCGGGGGCGCGCAGGCGCGCGAGCGCGGGGTCGAGATGGTCGCGGTGCCACACGCTGGGGCCGGTGTGCCCGCATCCCGGCGAGTCGGTGAGCGCCTGCCAGGCCATCCAGAGGGCGTGGAGGCGGGCGAGTGCCTCAGGATGATCCCACCAGCGCGTGCACCACGGCCGGAGCGGGCTGACCCGGTGGACGTAGACGGGGACCAGGAGGACGTTGACCCAGGTGGCCATGGCCTCCAGTTCGAGGGTGTGCTCCGGGCCGTCCAGATACAGCAGGAAGGTCGGCACGAGCGGGCGCTCGTCGTCCGGCCGGCCGGCGGTCTCGTCGGTGTCGATGGACGGGGACGAGACGATCCGGTCGCGAAGCCCCTTGATGACCTCCGCGTGCCGGGCGAGGCCATGGCCGTGGATCTCGACGACCGCGCGCAGGTCGGCGAGATCCTCGGCGAGGCCGTCGGATGAGTCGGTCATGTTGAGTCTCCATCGCGCTACCGGCTGCGAGCACCATGGAAGACCGTCCGGAGAGCTCGGGGCGGGTCAAGCCGGGCGTGACCGGTGGTCCGATGTGACGGTGATGTCCTGTTTATGCATGACCGGGATGCCCTAGTTGGGGGTGACTGTGATGGTGCCGTCGCCGCTGCGGAGATCGATGCGCCGCGGGGACCGGGAGTCCTGGCGGACGGCCGGGTCGATCCGCCTGCTCCCCTCGGCGGACAGGGCGATGGCGTAGCCCTCTCCGGCGGGGAGGGCCAGCCGGATCGAGCCGCTGCCGGCGGTGGCCCGGACGTTCGCGGGCGCCGAGTCGAGCCGCATCGTGATGCCGCCGTCGTCGGTCCGAGCGGTGATCCGGTCGGCGGCGAGCCCGTCCAGGCGGATCGAGCCGCTGCCGGCGCCGAGGTCGGCGACGGCGACGCGCCCGCTCACCTGGACGCGGCCGTCGGACGCGCGGACCTTCAGCCGGTCGGCGGTGAGGCCGTCGGCGGTGACCGCGCCGCTGTCGCTGTGCAGGTCGGCGGTGCCCGCCCGGCCCGTCACGTGCACCGATCCGTCGTCGGAGCTGATCGACACGGTCGTCGCCCGCAGGTCCGTCGCCCTGACCGCGCCGCTGCGGCTGCGCAGCCGCACCGCCCCGGCGAGGCCGGACGCCTCGATCGCCCCGTCCTCGCTGTCGATCTGCACGGGCATGCCGCGCGGAACCTGGACGCGGTAGGAGACACCGCACGCCCCGAACCCCATCGCGTTCCTGCCGCACGAGGACGACAGCGCCAGCGTGCGGCCCTCGGAGACGTGCCGCGCCTTCGGCCTGTTCTTGTCGTTGGACCAGCGCAGCCGCTCGGTGACCCTGATGCCGGGGGAGTCGGACGCGATGACCTCGACCCGGCCCCGGTGCGCCGTGATCTTCAGGCCGGTGGTGCCCGCGGGCGCCGTGTAGGAGCGCTCCTGCTGGTGGCGGCCGACGCTCACGTTGCCGCAGCCGGCCAGCGCCGCCGCCGTCGCCGCCGCCGCGGCCGCGGCCGTGGCCGTGGCTGTCAGGGTCCTCACGTGGTCTCTCCCCGTCGTCGGCGTGCGCCCGTCCAGGCCAAGCCTGCTCCAGGCGCCGCGGCGCCACCAGGAGGGGAGCCGGTCAACCGGGGGTGGGGTTAGCCCCACCCCGGCGGCGTCTCAGCGCTCCCCGCCGGGCTTCCAGAGGACGTCGCCGTGCTCGGCGTTGGCGACGCGGCAGAGGATGAACAGCAGGTCCGACAGCCGGTTGAGGTACGCGGCCGTCAGCGGGTTCACGCTCCCCCCGGGCGTGGCCCCGGCGTCGCCGTGGGCCTCGATCGCGGCCCACGCGGACCGCTCGGCGCGGCGGGTCACCGTCCGCGCGACGTGCAGGAGCGCGGCGCCGGGCGCCCCGCCGGGGAGGATGAAGCTGCGCAGCGCCGGGAGGTCGGCGTTGTGCTCGTCGCAGGCCTCCTCCAGCCGCTCGATGTAGGACGCCTCGACGCGCAGCGGAGGGTACTGCGGGTCGGGGACGACGGGCGCGCACAGGTCGGCGCCCACGTCGAACAGGTCGTTCTGGACGCGGGTCAGCAGCGAGACCAGGGCCTCGGGCAGGGACCCGAGCGCGAGCGCCGCGCCGATCGCGGCGTTGGCCTCCTCCACGTCGGCGTACGCGGCGAGGCGCGGATCGGTCTTGGACGTGCGGGACGCGTCGCCGAGGGCCGTGGTGCCGTCGTCCCCGGTGCGGGTGTAGATCCGGGAGAGCACGACGGGATTGTCCCTGTTCTTCGCCATGGTGGCAGCCTAGCCCTGCCGCCGGCAGAAGCCCGTTCGGTAGGGTTTCGGAAAGACCCCGGAGGCCGCCGTGTACGACTACATCATCGTGGGAGCCGGCAGCGCGGGCTGCGTCCTGGCCGCCCGACTGACCGAGGACCCCTCCGTGAAGGTCCTGCTGCTGGAGGCGGGCCCGCCCGACGACGCCCCCGAGATCCACATCCCGATCGGCATGCCCGCGCTGAGCAAGGGGCCGTTCGACTGGGACTACGCGACCGTCCCGCAGGAGCACGCGGCCGGGCGCAGCGTGTACTGGCCGCGCGGGCGCACGCTCGGCGGCAGCTCGTCCATCAACGCGATGATCTACATCCGCGGGGCCCGGTACGACTACGACACCTGGCGCGACTCCTACGGCTGCACCGGCTGGGGCTACGAGGACCTGCTGCCCTACTTCGTCCGCGCCGAGGACCAGCAGCGCGGCGCGCTGCCCTACCACGGCGTCGGCGGCCCGCTGCGCGTCGAGGACCCGCGCTACCGGCACCCCCTGACCCGCGCGTGGGTGCAGTCGGCCAAGGCGTACGGCCTCGCCGCCAACCCCGACTTCAACGGCGCCGACCAGGACGGCGTCGGCTTCTACCAGGTCACCCACAAGCGCGGCCGCCGCTGGTCGGCCGCCGCCGGCTACCTGCACCCGATCGAGCGCCGCCCGAACCTGACGGTCGTCACCGACGCCCTCGCCACCCGCGTCGTGATCGAGGACGGCCGCGCCACCGGCGTGCGCTACGAGGCGCGCGGCGAGACGATGTCGGCCCGCGCCGCGGCCGAGGTGATCCTGTCCGGCGGCGCGGTGAACAGCCCGCAGCTCCTCATGCTCTCGGGGGTCGGCCCCGCCGACCACCTGCGCTCCCTCGGCATCGACGTCCTCGTCGACTCCCCGGTGGGGCAGCGCCTCCAGGACCACCCGTTCGTGAACGTCATGTTCGCCACCCCCCGCACCAAGCCCATCTGGGAACTGGCGAACGCCCGCACCTTCGCCCTCTACCAGACCCTGGCGCGCGGCCCCTTCGCCTCGAACGTCGCCGAGGCCGGCGGGTTCGCCCGCACGGTGGAGGGCCTGCCCGCCCCCGACCTGCAGTACCACGTCCTGCCGACGCCCTTCGTCAACCAGGGCCTGACCGAGCTGTCCGAACGCCTCCTGTCGATCATGGTCACCGCCGTGGCGATCGCGAGCCGCGGCGCGCTCACCCTCCGCTCCGCCAGCCCCCACGCCAAGCCGCTGATCGACCCCGCCTACCTCGCCGACAAGGCCGACCTGGACATCCTGGTCGCCGGCGTCCGGCAGGCCCGGGAGATCGCCTCCACCGGGCCGCTGGCATCGCTGGTCGGCGGCGAGTGGGCCCCCGGCGAGCAGGTCGACTCCGACGCGGCCGTCGTCGACTTCGTCCGCCGCGAGGTCGCGACGCTGTTCCACCCCACCAGCACCTGCGCGATGGGCGCGGACGACTCCGTGTGCGACACCGAGCTGCGCGTCCGCGGCGTCGAGGACCTGCGCGTGGTGGACGCCTCGGTCATGCCGGCCGTCCCGCGGGGCAACACCAACGCGCCGACCATCGCGATCGCCGAACGCGCCGCCGACCTGATCCTGGGCCGCACCCCGCTCGCGCCCGCGGGCGCCCCGAAATGAGGAACGCCCCCGTCGGAGACGACGGGGGCGTGGCCGCTGGGACGCAGGCTGCGGGGTTCACCGCTTGAGCGCCTTCGCGATACGGGCGCGCCGGCTGTTCTTCCCCTCCGCCCGCAGCACTCGTACCCGGTCCTCGATGACGACCTTCATGAACTCCTGGCTGAACATCTGTTTCTCCTTGTCCCTGCCGGGCCCCCTTGGCCCGACATGTACAAGGTTCGCCCTAAGGCCCCACCCCCAACATCGGGACGACGCCTTATCTAGGCATGCCTAGACCGCCTTAGGCGCCCCGGTCCCGCCGGCAGGACCGCCCTAGGACGCTCAGCCGTGTTTCCGAGTCTCGGGTGTGGACAGGTGGGGGCGTGGTGTGCCACCATCCAGAACATGATCAATGAAAGGGGCGCCGCCGCCCTCCTCCGGTGAGCGTCGACGCGCAGCGCGAAGCTGCCGCCGTCCGCGCGGAGTGGCTCGGGCATCTGCTCTCCACCGCGCCCGCCGACCGTCCGGCCGCCGAGGCCGCCGTATCCGAGCTGTACCGGCTGATCGGTCTCGATCCACCCCGTTTCCACTGGGTGCCGTCGCCGCTGGCCGCCCTGGAGACCGTCCCGCCCGGTGTGCGGCCGCGCCCGTCCGAGAGCGCGGCCCGGCTCTCCGACTGGCCTCTGCCCACCCGTTTCCGCAGGCTGATCAGCGGATTGTCCGTGGAGTTGGACAACCGGGTCGCGCTGGGTGATCCATCGCTGGGCCCGATGCTGTGGCGTTCGGTCCGGACGCCGATCGCCACCTCGGCCCAGAGCACGATCCGCGTCGCGCTCCGGTCGGCGCGCGAGGCGTTGGACAGGGGCGCCGCCTGGCACGGGGCCCTGTGCGCCTCCTGGAGCGCCCACTACGACGCGGTCCGCCGCACGTCCGGTGTGGTCTTCACGCCCGAACAGGACCGGCTGATCGACCTGTGGGCGACGCCGGCCCGGTCCTGCGGCTGGTGGTGGCCGCGCGAGGACGTCTGCGTCCTCTCCGAACGCCCCGTCGAGATCCACACGGAGGTCTGGGGCGACGAGGGCGAGGTGCGCCTCCACCGGCGGGACGGTCCCGCGCTCCGGTACGCCGACGGCTGGGACGCGCACGCCTGGCACGGCACCAGGGTGCCGGCCTGGGCGGTGGAGGATCCGAGCGTCGAGCGGATCGCGGCGGAGGCCAACGTCGAGGTCCGGCGGTGCGCGGTCGAGAACATCGGCTGGGGCGAGTACGTCGACCGGGCCGGGCTGCGGCTCGTGGCCGTCGCGCCGGATCCCGGCAACCCCGGCTCGGAGCTGCGGCTCTACGACCTGCGCGACCAGGCGAGGGTGCTGCTCGCCGTCAACGGCTCCGTCGAGCGCGACGGGAGCCGCCGCCGGTACGGGCTGGCCGTCCCCGGCGTCTTCGACGACCCGCTGGCCGCCGCCGGATGGACCTACGGGCTGTCCGCCGAGCAGTACTCACGACTCGTCCGCCGAACCTGAAGGGTGATCTCCATGACCGTGATTCCCGAGACCGTGACCCTCGCCTCCCTCTCCGAGCGTACGGGGCTCGCCGTCCTCGACCATCTCGACCGGTCGGTGAGCGTTCCCGTCGTCGACGGGATCCAGGCGCAGGGCGACCTGATCGTCGTCCCGACGTCCGAGATACCGTCACTGTCCGTCTCGCCGAGCGCCACGTGGACGGACGTGCCGCCCGAGGGCGTCGAACTGCTCCGGGGCGCGGCGGGCGGCAACCCGCACACGCTCGTCGCCGACCCCGGCGCCTGCCGCTGGACGCGAGGCGTGTCGGAGCCCGGCGGCCTGGCCATCGGCGTCTTCGAGGCGTCCGCGACCGTCTACCTGCTGCATCCCGAGCACGGAGCCTCCGGCTGCGCGCCGGGCCGCTACGCCGTCCGCCGCCAGCGTGAGTACGCCCGCGGCGGCTGGGGCTCCCGCCTCGTGGCCGACTAGCGGCGCTCAGGCGGTCTCGACGAAGCCCAGGCGTTCGTAGAGGCGGCGGGCGCGGCGGTTGCGGCGGGTCACCGCCAGGGTGAGGGTGTCGTGGCCCTGCGCCGCCAGGGCGTGCATGACGGCCTGGACGAGGCCCTGGCCCAGGCCTCGTCCGGCGTGGGCCGGTGCCGTGAAGAGGAACGCGAGCAGGGGAAGGTCCTTGTAGACGGTGACGAGGGCCCCTCCCACCGGGCGGCCCTCATGGTCGGCCACGAACGACGCCTCCGGGAGGAACGAGCCGTACTCGCCGGCCATGGTGAGGCGGATCTCGCGGACGGCGCCCTGGACGTCCCCCACGTCGGCCTCGTCGGGGGTTCCGCGGTAGGCGTCCCACATCAGGGCGGCCACCGCGGGCACGTCGGCGCCGGTGAACGGCCGGAAACCGGGCGGCGGCGGAGGCGGCGCCCCCAGGGCGACCTCCAGACGGCTCCGCACCGGGGCGTTCATGCTGCCGAGTCCGCCCGGTCAGCGCTTGTAGCGGCGGCCGTGGATCATGTTGATCATGCCGAGGACGCGCGCCATCTCCTTCTCGGTGCGGGCGAACGTGGTGAGGTTCAGGGTCGCGAACCGCTGGCGGGTGATGGCCTTCGGGCGGGCGAACTCGCGCAGGCCGTCCGCGCCGTGGATGCGGCCGAAGCCGGACTCGCCGACCCCGCCGAACGGCAGGGCCGCGACCTGGGCGAAGGCGGCGAAGGCGTTGATGGACGTCATGCCCGACCGCATCCGGCGGGCGACGTCCATCGCGCGGGACCGGTCGCCCGAGAAGATCGTCCCGGCGAGGCCGTAGCTGGTCCGGTTTGCCTTCTCGACCGCCTCGTCCATGTCCTTCACGCGGTGGACGGTGATCGTGGGGCCGAACGTCTCCTCGCACACGGCGGAGGAGTCGTCCGGGACGTTCGTCAGCACGACCGGCTCGACGTAGGGCTTGCGGACGGACTCGGCGCCGCCGACGACCGCCTTGCCGCCCCTGTCCAGCGCGTCCTTGATGTGGCGCTCGATGACGTCGAGCTGCGAGGGCATCGTGATGGGGCCGTAGGCCGCCTCGCGGTCGAACCCGGGGCGCAGGTCGCGGGCCTTCTCGGTCAGCTTCCCGAGGAACTTGTCGTAGGCCTCGTCCACCACGTAGATCCGCTCGACGCCGATGCAGGTCTGGCCCGCGTTCGACATGGCGCCCCACAGCGCGGCGTCGGCGGCGGCGTCGAGGTCGGCGTCGGCGTCGACGATGCAGGCGTCCTTGCCGCCGCACTCGGCGACGATCGGGGTCAGGTTCTCGGCGCACGCCGCCATCACGCGCTTGGCGGTGCGGGCCGAGCCGGTGAAGGCGATCTTGTCGACGTGGGGGGACGAGGCGAGCGCCGCGCCCGTCTCGCCGAGGCCGATGACCGTCTGCAGGACCGGGTGCTCGGGGATCACGGCGGCGAACAGTTCGGCGAGGAGCACGCCGACGCCCGGCGTGTACTCGGACGGCTTGAACACCACGGCGTTGCCGGCGGCGAGCGCGTAGGCGATCGAGCCCATCGGGGTGAAGATCGGGTAGTTCCACGGCCCGATGACCCCGACGACGCCGAGCGACTGGTACTCCAGGACGCAGCGCTGGTTGATCGCCATGAGCCCGGGGTAGACGTTGCGCGGCCCGAGGACCTTCTGCGCGTTGCGCGCCGCCCAGTCCAGGTGGGTGATCGCCATGATCGTCTCAAGCTGGGCGTCCTGGACGGGCTTGCCGGTCTCCTGGTGGATGAGCTCGGCCATCCGGTTCAGGTTGCGGGCGAGCGAGCCCTTGACGTTCAGCAGCCGGAGCCGGCGCTCCTTCCAGCCGAGGGCGCGCCACCAGCCGGCCGCCTCGCGGGCGCGCTCGACCGCCGCGGCCACGGCGGCGCCGTCCTGGACGGGGTGCTCGGCGACGACCTCGCCGGTGGCCGGGTTCAGCGACGCGAACGTCTCGGTGTTCTCCGTGGCCACGGACATGGGGAACCTCCCGGGAGGGGCCTGGTAAGTGACCGCTTGCACAGCGGTACCGGCTAGTAAACCACCCTATGTGCCGGTGCGGTCGTCGGGGATCCAGCTTCCGTGGAATCCGGCCGGGACGCGGCGCGGCAGCCGGACGCTCGCGGCGGGCGACAGGTCCGCCGCGTCCAGCACCAGCAGCTCCGACGCCGAGCCGCGGGTGACGATCGACAGCAGCCAGCCCTCGTCCTCCGCGCGGGCGCCCTCTGCCGGGACGAAGACCGCCTCGCCGACGTGCGCGTCCTCGCCGAGCCCGTGCGCGGACGCCCCCTGCCCGCGCAGGTCGTACTTCACGATCGATTCGCCGCCCACGGTGTAGAGGTAGCGGTGCTCCCTGCCGGTGCGGGTGTCGTCGTGCGTGGGGAACTCGACGCCGCGGTCGTCGAGCGGCTCCTCGGTCGCGCGGCCGGTCGCGGGGTCGAGGACCCAGCGGTGCAGGTGCGCCTCCTGCGAGCGCGCCGCCCCGGTGACGGGGTCGACGGTTCCGCCGATGTCCTCCCAGAGGGTCACGAAGTTCTCGGGACGGTAGCGCGCCCCGTCCACCACGATCCGTCCGGCGGCGTCCTCGTGGGCGTTGCCGACGTGGAAGACGTAGCAGGGGTCGATGTCGTACCAGGTGACGCCGCCCGCGCCGTCCCGGCGCATCACGCCGAGCCGCGCGCCGTAGGCGTCGTCCCAGACGTACGGCATGCCGGTCGATCCGGACAGCGCCAGATCGACGTCGAACACCACCGGCAGGTCGAGCCACACGACGTGGTTCTCCGTGATCGCGAAGTCGTGCATCATCGTCGGGCCCGGCACCGCGACCTCGCGGCTCTCGGCCAGCGTCCCGTCCGGCGCCAGCCGGTGGTAGGTGAGATAGGGCTCGAACGCGCCGTACCCGAAGAACAGCAGGTCGCCGGTGACCGGGTCCTCCTTCGCGTGCGCGGTCATGGCGCTGGTGAGGCGCCCGCCGAAGTCGCAGGCCCCGACGGTCTCCAGCTCGGGCGTCACCTCGTAGGGGAACCCGGCCTCCACCAGCGCCCAGATCCTGCCCGCGTGCGGGACGACGTGGGTGTTGGCCTGCACCGAGCGGCGGTCGAAGGTGAGGTCGTCGCGGACGAACGGCGTCCCGTTGAGGTAGGCGTCGGTCCGCACCCACCGGTTGCGGTACCACTCGGCGCGGCCGTCCCTCAGCCGGATGCCGTGGATCATCCCGTGGCCGGTGAACCAGTGCCCGCTCGGCTCGCCGGGCTTGGGGTTCGGGCCGTTGCGCAGGTAGCGGCCCGTCAGTTCGGGCGGCAGCACGCCGGTGACCTCCAGGTCACGGGCGTCGGTCTCGTCGGGGACGGGGGCCAGGTGACCGTCCAGCCAGGTGGCGGGGCGCTCGGTGGTGTTCTCACCCATCTCGGTGCTCCTTTCCGGGCCGTTCCTCGGCGAGGGTCAGCGGGAGGACGGCTCGGGCTGCGACGTGGCGGGCGCCTCCGCCAACGGTAGCCCGAGCCGCCTGAGGTGGCGCAGGCGCGCGGCCTCGGGATACCGGGCGGTGACGACGGCCGGGACCAGGAAACCGGCGACCTTGACGGCGACCAGCAGCGCCGTGTCGTCCGGTGACCAGTGCTGGACGCACCCGAGGGCGGCGGCCAGCACGGTGAAGCTCGCCGCCCACACGGTGGTGAGCACGCGGTTGATGCTCCGGAACACGTCCGTCGCGGCGATCTCCGCGGTGCGAGATCGAGTCCCTCGGCGAGCGCGGCGGCGAGCGCGGGCAGGGCCGCGAGCGGTGACGCCCGCGGCCCTGCCCGGGTCGGTCAGCTGAACTCGTGGGCGTGGTCGGCGGCCCACTCCTTGAACGTCCGGCCCGGACGACCGGTGATCCGCTCGACCTCCCCGGACGGCTCCATCGGATGGTCGACGGCGCGGGCGCGCAGACGGAGCAGGACGTCCACCAGGCCCTCGCGCATGTAGGGGCGGCCGAGCATCTCCTCCCGCGCCCGCTCGGGAGCGATCTCCTCGAACCGCGCCGGACGGACGGCCGCCTCCCCGATGAGCCCGACCATCTCCGGATGGGTGAGCGCCTCCGGGCCGGACAGCACCGGCCTGGCGCCGACGAGGGCGTCGGTGAGCAGCGCCTTCGCCGCGACGGCCGCGATGTCGCGCTCGTGGATCGGCGTGCTGCGCGCCGCGCCGTACGGCTCGCGGACGGGCTCGCCGGCGCGGATCGCCTCGCGCCACGCCAGCGCGTTGGTGGCGAACTCGCCGGGACGCGTGAACGTCCACTCCATCCCGGTGGCCTCGATCGCCCGCTCGATGGCGAGGTGGTGCACGGCCAGGTCGTTGGACGGGTCGTCGTCCAGCGCGGCGGCGGACGAGAGCATGACGACGCGCCGGACGCCGTGGTCGGCCGCGCGGGCGAGCAGGTCGCCGAGGCCGCCCCAGAACACGGCCGGGTTGAGGAAGAGCGACGTGACGCCGTCCAGCGGCATCGCGTCGGTGCGGGCGACCTGCGCCTCGCTGGGCAGGTTCGCGGTGGCGGGGTTCCGGGTCAGCGCGCGGACGGCGACGCCCGCGGTGAGCAACTCGCCGACGAGATGGCGCCCGACGTTGCCGGTCGCTCCGGTTACGAGAATCATGCGGTCAGCTTCAACCAAGCGGATGAAGTTGTCAAACAGCTGGATGGTTGAACTTCTCAGAAGCCCGGCTACCATGGGGAACGTGATGGAACCGACGAAGCGGCCGGGCGCGAGGCAGGCGCGGCGCGCCCCCGCCCCGGACGAGCGCACGCTCGACGCCGAGCGGTCGCGGCGCCTGCTGCTCGACGCCGCGCTGGAGGAGTTCTCCGCCAAGGGCTACGCGGGCGCCCGCGTCCAGGACATCGCCGACCGCGCCGGCGTCAACAAGCAGCTGATCAACTACTACTTCGGCGGCAAGGAGGGGCTGTACTGCGACCTGCACCGCCGCTGGCTGGAGCGGGAGGCCGAGTTCAACGATCCGGACGTCCCGTTCGACGAGATCGTGGTCCGGTACCTGCGGCACGTCCTCGACGACCCGCGCGGCACGCGGCTGAACGCCTGGCGCGGCCTCACCGAGGACCTGAAGGACATCCCCCGCGCCCCCCGGGAGGACCTGTCCGACATCGAACGCCGCCAGGCCGCCGGGGAACTGCCCGGCGACCTGGACCCGGCCGCGATCATGTTCGCCGTGATGGCGCTGGTGTCGGCGCCGGTGACCAAGCCGCTCGCCGTCCGGCACGTCTTCGGGATGGACCCGGAGTCACCCGAGTTCCAGAGGCACTACGCCGAGCAGCTCCGCCGCGTCGTCCGCCACCTGACGCGCTAGTTCTTCCACCACTGGAACAGGTAGTGCCCGAGCTCGATCGGGAAGTGGTCGATCGAGCCGCTGACCCGGAACGGGAACTCGCCGAGGCCGATCGCGTCGGTGAGGTAGTAGATGACGTTGAAGAAGCCCTCGTTGATCGGGCCCAGCCACAGCAGCGCGATCAGGATGAGGAACGCGTAGCCGCCGTAGGCGTTCGCCTGGTCCGCCCAGCGGCGCGGCAGGTACGGCTCGACGATCCCGAAGCCGTCCAGCCCGGGGATCGGCAGCAGGTTCAGGATCGTGGCGGTGACCTGGAGGAACGCCAGGAACGCCAGGCCCGACCAGAACAGCGCGTGGTCGGCGTCGGCGAAGTTCTTGAAGATCACCGCGAGCATGATGGCGAACAGCGCGTTCGACAGCGGGCCCGCCGCCGAGATCAGGCTGTGCCGCAGCCGGCCCTGGATCACGTGCCGGTCGATCCACACCGCGCCGCCCGGCAGGCCGATGCCGCCGAGCACGATGAACACGACCGGGATGAGGAAGCTCAGCGTGACGTCGGAGTACTTCAGCGGGTTCAGCGTGAGGTAGCCCTTGGCGGCGACGCTGCGGTCACCCGACCGGAAGGCCATGTACGCGTGCCCGAACTCGTGCAGGGACAGTGACAGGACCCACGCCGCGACCACGAACCCGAACAGCGCGATCCGGCCGGGCCTGTCCAGGATCGTCCCGTACCGCCAGGCGATCAGGCCGCACAGGACGGTCGCCCCCACGACCGCGAGGAACACCGGGCTCGGCCGGACGGCCGCGCCTCCCCGGCTCTCGCGCGCAGTGCCATTCATCGTTCCCGGCCCCTTTCGCCGCGCCGTCTCCGCGGCGTCCCGTCCCAGGTCGTCATGCGGATGCCGGCGTAGCGATGACCGGCACGACATAGGTGCGCAGGAAGCGGCGCAGCCCGTCGGCGTCCCGGTCCCGGTCCATCACGATCAGCGAGGTGATGATGCGGAACAGGAACTCGACCGTCCCCTCCACCTCGATGTCGGCGCGCAGCGTCCGCTGCCGCTGCGCCTGCTCGAAATAGGGCCGCACGTACTCGCAGCACAGCGCGAGCACGTGCTCGGCCGCCCCCGCCACCGCCGCCTGCATGTGCCCCGCCGCCTCCGGGACGAGGAAGTGCGCGATCGCCGGCTCCTCGCGGACGTAGGTCACCGCGTCCAGCGTCCCCTCGACGATCGCCTCCGAGACCGAACGCTCCCGGCGCAGCCGCTCGGCGAGCCGGTCGAGGAACCGCCGCAGGTCGCGCACCACCACGGCGAGGATCAGTTCGTCTCGCCCGCCGGTGACGCTGCGGTACACGGTCGCCCGCGACAGCTTCGCGGCGGCGGCGATGTCCTCGACCGTGGTCTTGGCCACGCCGAAACGGCCGAAGCACGCTTCGGCCGCGTCGATGATGCGCTCGCGCGTGGCGTCGCCGGTGATCGGGGGCATGACCCGAACATTACCGGCCGCTGGTCGGCGCTCAGTCCAGCGTGTACTCCAGCGCCCAGGTGTGCCCGCCGTCCTCGGTGACGGAGATCTGGCCGACGCCGCGGAGCCCGGCGAGCTCCCCCGTCCCCGAGGTGGGAACGATCAGCCACCGCAGCCACTGGGTGTCGGCCGTCCCGTCCTCGCTGCCCGCGCTGTGCTGCAGGACGAACGTCCCCTCCCGGCCGTGCAGGATCCCCTGGACGTGCTCGATCCCCACATAGGCGACCGGCCCCGCCGGCGACTCCACCGTGATCAGCTCGGTGGAGCTCGTCCCCACGAGGTCGCCGTGGAACGTCTTGCCCACGTGCACCCGGGTCATCCGGTTGCCGCCCTGCTCGTCATAGGGCTTGTCGGCGTCCCACGCCTCGATGTCGAAGCTGCCGCTGGCTTGAAACGTCATGCCCGCAATGATGCCCGCACCGTCCGACACCAGGGGACCCCCGGCTCAATGATCGACTCCACGAAGATCCCCGACACGGGACGCCTCCGGCTTGATCGGCGCGACTCCAGGCACCGCCGGCCGGACCGAGGGCGATGGAGCCTTGGTTCTGCGGAGAATCGATGGGACGTTCCGGTCGGGCCTTGGAGAAGGGGCCGGCCCCAGCGGGTGGCTGGGGCCGGCGGGAGTTCACCTTTCACACTTCCCGGTGTCAGGCCGGGAGCGTGGGCAGGTACAGGGGCCGCTTGCGGGCCTGGGTCGCCTGCTCGAAGGAGTAGGCGATGCCCAGGACCTCCTCGTCGCGGTTCCTGCGCCCTGTGAACGAGACCCCCAGCGGCAGCTGGGAGTCGGCGTAGCCGGCCGGGACGGTGATGTTCGGATATCCGCCGACCGCCGCCGGAGCGGAGGAGTGCAACCAGGCGAAGTCGCGCTGGGAGACCCCCGGCGCCCGGCTGTTGGTCGGGCTCATGACCGCGTCCAGGCGGTGACGCCCGAACACGCGGTCGATGCCTCCGCGCGCCTCCTCGGTGATCCGAACGCGTTCTTCCAGGTAGTCGCTCGGCCGGCGGGCCATGTCCGAATCCTGGGCCCGCTCGAACTTGGCCAGGCCCAGATCGGACGTCCGCTCGGCCGGATGGCTCCGGAAGGCGATCAGGTCGCCGAGGTCGTGCGGACCGTCGCCGCCGACCGTGCTCAGGTAGTCGTTGATGCTCACCTTGAACTCGTAGGAGAGCACCTCGGACGTGTCCGGTACGGTCAGGTCCACCTCGACGATGGTCGCGCCCAGTTCGTGCAGCTTCGCCGTGGCTTCGGCGAGAACACGATCCACTTCCGGGTGCCGTGTGCCGTCCTTCTTCGCACCCCTCCACACACCGATCCTGGTCCCGGCCAGAAGGCCCGTTTCCAGACGGATCGCGCGGCGGAGCGTGGCGATCACCTGGAACACCGCGGCCGCGTCGGTCACGTTCCGGGTGATCGGCCCTGCCGTGTCCTGATACGGCGAGATCGGCAGGATGCCGGTCCCGCTGACCCGCCCCAGGGACGGCTTGAAACCCACGACCCCGTTCATCCCGGCGGGCGAGACGATGGAGCCGAAGGTCTCGGTGCCGATGGTCACCGGGGCCAGACCCGCGGCCGCCGCGACCGCGGAACCGCTGGACGACCCCCAGGGCGACCGATCCAGGACGTAGGGATTCCTGGTCTGGCCACCGACCGGGCTCCACCCGTTGTGCGGGATGTCGCTGCGGAAGGCGGCCCACTCCGACATGTTCGCCTTGCCCAGGATGATCGCGCCGCTTCGGCGCAACCGGGCCACCAACTCCGCGTCGCGGAGCGGCAGGGCGTGGCGCAGAGCCTCGGAACCCGCCGTGGTGGGCAGGCCGAGGGTGTCGATGTTGTCCTTCACCAGGACCGGAATCCCGGCGAGCGGTCCGAGCGGGAAGCCCGAGGCCCGAAGTCGGTCGACCTTGCGGGCCTCCACCGGCGCGTACGGATCCACGCTGATGACGGCGTGCAGCAGGGGATTCAGACGTTCGATGCGGTTCAGGCACCGGGTGGTGAGCTCTTCTGCGGTCAGATCACCGTGCGCCATTGCTCGAAGCAAGTCGCCGACGGTCATCCTTTCGAAAAAGGCCGTTTCCATTGGCCTCCTCCTATCTTGTTTACCTCCGCCGTTCGGCGGGGTCGCCTTAGGCGGCCATCAGGAACAGTCCGGAGGAGGAGGGCGGCGTCAAGGTGCTGCCTCGTGCTCGACGCGCTGGTGACGGGGGTTGCGACCTGGGGATTCGGCTCCGGGGGGCGAGTGCTTTCAGCCTGGGTGAGCGATGTGCTGGACTGCGCCGGTCTCGTCCTTTCCGGCGGAGGAACCGCCTTCCTCGGCGGTCGGTGCGCGGATGCGTGCGACCGGACGCCCGGGACCGTCCCAGGGCCGGGGACGGCCGCTCGTTCACCGCGCCGGCCTGGCGTCTTCCGGGGACGCGGGTTCGGTCGGCACCGAGCAGGGCGTCGCAGGCCCCGGGCGCTCCGGTCGGCGTTCCGTCAGGGCTGGAGGTCGATCACTCCCGCGCCGCTCGCCACGTCGAGGGGGACGGAGACCTGGTCGTGCGCGATCAGCCAGTCGTCGCCGACCTTTCTGAAGCAGAAGGTGGCCCGGACCCACATGCCGCTCGTCGCCGTTCCGTTCCCCAGCGTGCCGCTGAGCCGGCCGAAGCCGTGCCCGAACGCCACGTCGGCGCCCACGGTGAGTTTCAGATCGCGGACCTCGTAGGACGCCTCATGGAAGAACGTGAACACGTTCTTCCAGTTCCTCATCTTCGCCGCGACCCCGACGTGCTGCAGCGGCGGCTCCACGTCGAAGGACACGACGTCCGCCGCGTACACCTCCTCCAGGGCCTTCGGATCCTTGGCCCGGATCCCCTCGACGATCTTGTCGATCAGCTGCCGGATCTCGGCTTCGTCGTGCTCGCGTTGCGCAGGCATACCCGTCCACCCCTTGGTCCCTTGGGTTCTTGCTTTCTCACCCCTATGACGGAACAGCCCCCTGGAATGTGATGGCCCCGCCGGGATCCGCCGGGACGGTGGCCGGCTCCGCCGGACGGGCTCCGCGACCCCGCGCAAGGCCTGTCGTTGCCCACAATCGGCCACATGATCAGTGCTGTCGCCGATCCGCCGCCCGTTCTCTCAATGGTGGGATGGCCCGAAGCTGTCTCTCGGGGAGGTTGCACGTGTTTCGACGGGCGGGCATCGCGGCGGTGGCGGTCTCCGCTCTGCTGCTGGCGGCATGCGGGGGGCGGCGCCTGCTCCGGAGCAGGCGGCGGGTCGTCGGCGGAGGGCTGCGCGTCCTGCGAGGCCGCCGCGTCGCCGGCGGCGCCCGGGGCGATCGACGGCCCGACGCCTCTCGTGCCCACCGGATGTGGATGTCTCAGGCTCGGGGCGGGATGGCGGCAGGCCGAGCCGGCGGGGCTCATCGACGTCGGCCCGGAGCCGCCCAGGGGGAACGGGGGGCGGCACGTCCGACCTTGAGGAGCTCCGCAGCGGGGCCCGGTCCCGGGCGGGTGCTCCTCGGCCGCTCGCGGCGCCGTGTCGATCGTCGCCGAGGACGGCATGAGCAGCCCCGAGGGCGTCAACGTCGCCTCGCGGGATTCGGAGGCGCGTCCGGAACTCCGCACGGGCCGGGGCGCCGCTCCGGTCACGGCGCCGGGTAACGGCCACGCCGCCGGATACCGGGTCGAACATCGTCGCGGGCCGTCGCGTCACATGATCAACAAGGTGGACGCGGCGAGGAGAGTGCGTGGGCGAGTGGAGGATCTCCGGTTTCCGCGAGGTGCGGGAACTCGGGGCGGGGGCGCAGGGCCGCGTCGTTCTGGCGCAGCACGAGGAGACCGGTTTCCCGGTCGCGGTGAAATACGTCGCCGTCGGGGCGGACGCGGCCCCGCTGGAGGCGCTGCGGCGCGAGGCCGCGATGCTCTCCCGGGTGCGGAGCCCGCACGTGGCCCGGCTGTACCAGCTGGTGGAGGGTGAGCACGGCGCCGCCATCGTGATGGAGGCGGTCGACGGCGTCTCGCTCAAGGCCGTCCTCGGCGAGCACGGGCGGCTGGAACCGCTCGCGGCGCTGACCGTCCTGAAGGGGTCGCTGCTCGGACTCGGGGCGGCGCACGCGGCGGGCGTCGTCCACCGCGACTACAAGCCCGCCAACGTGGTGGTGCCCGAGGACGGGCGCAGCAAGCTCATCGACTTCGGCATCGCGTCGGCCGCCGGTTCGGCGTCGCGGTCGGGAACGCCGTCCTACATGGCGCCGGAGCAGTGGCAGGCGGGTGAGACGGGCCCGTCCGCCGACGTGTACGCGGCGACCTGCGTCTTCTACGAATGCGTCATGGGCAGGCGCCCGTTCCGCGCGGACAGCGCCGTCGGGCTGCGCGGGCAGCACCTCACCGCCCCCGTCCCGCTGGAGGACTTTCCCGGGCCGCTGCGCCCGCTGGTCGCCCGGGGGCTGGCGAAGATCCCGGCGGAGCGGCACGCCGGGGCCATGGAGTTCGTCGCCGAGCTGGAGAGCGTCGCCCGCGCGGCCTACGGGGACGACTGGGAGGGCCGCGGCATCCGGACGCTGGCCGCGATGGCGGCGGGACTGTCCATGCTGTTCCCGCTCGTCGCCGCGGGGATCTCCGCGCCGGCGGGGACGACCGCCGCCGGCGCCGCGGCGGGGACCGGAGCCGCGGGCGCGGCGGGCGCGGGGGGCGCCGGGACGGCCGGGACCGTCGCCACGGGCGCCGGGAACACCGCGGCGGGCTTCCTCGCCAAGGCCGGCGTCGCCAAGGCGGCGCTGGTCGTCGCCGGGGCGACCGCCGCGGGCACCGTGAGCGTGGTCGCCTACGAGACGACGCGCCCCGAGGCCGCGGAGGGGCCCAAGATCACCCTCGCCTCCCTGAACCGGACCTACGCCGACCGGGCGCTGAGGGTCCAGGACGGCCGGTACGCCCAGATCAAGGGGCTGAAGAAGGCCTCGGTCCAGGCCGCGGCGAACAAGGCCCTGCGCGTCCCCCTCGACCAGGCCATCACGTTCTACAAGGAATGGGGCAAGACCGCCGCCGCGCGCGCCGCCTGCGGTGGCGGGACGAACCTGCTCGGCATGAGCGTCGTCAAGGGGCTGACCGGCCCGAACCTCGTGTCGGTGCGCTACGTCCCGAAATTCCAGAGCAGATGCGGCGAGGGGCCCGGCCACTACCCGGGGTTCGTCGTCACCGTCGACCTGCGCACGGGCCGCGCGCTGACGGCCGACGACGTCTTCAAGCCCGCCTCGTTCGGCGAGGCCGGAATGACCCGGCTGTGGGACGCGCTCCCGGAGGGACACGACAAGCAGCAGCTGATGCGCGGCCACTCCGGCTCGGGTGGCTTCTTCAACCCCTTCGACCGCTACTCGTTCACCCCGAACTCCCGGCGCCCAGAGTCGCCCCCGTGGGCGCTGCCGTTCTTCGGTGAGAGGCGGCTCGACCTCATCTACGCCGGACTGGACGGCGGCGGCTCCCCGGAGTTCGACCTGAGCCGCACGAGCGCCTACGACTTCGCCATCCCCTACGCCAAGGTGAAAACCCTCTTCAAGCCCGAATTCGCGTCCCTGCTTCCCGCCTCATGACCGCCACGGGAACAAGAGCGCAAGGAACGCGAGAGGCGAGCCCGGTCGGGGCACGTCGGTCAGAAGAGGGTGCCCTCGTGTTCGATGCCCCGGAGGGCGTCGTAGTCGAGGGTGACGCAGGCGATGCCGCGGTCGGTGGCGAGGACGCGGGCCTGGGGCTTGATCTCCTGGGCGGCGAAGACGCCGCGGACGGGGGCCAGGTGCGGGTCGCGGTTCAGCAGTTCCAGGTAGCGGGTGAGCTGCTCGACGCCGTCGATCTCGCCTCGGCGTTTGATCTCGATGGCGACGGTGGCGCTGGCGGCGTCGCGGCACAGGATGTCGACCGGGCCGATGGCGGTGGGGAACTCGCGGCGGATCAGGGTGTAGCCGTCGCCGAGGGTGGTGATGTGCTCGGCGAGCAGTTCCTGGAGGTGCGCCTCCACACCGTCCTTCTGGAGGCCGGGGTCGATGCCCAGCTCGTGGCTGGTGTCGTGCAGGAGCTCCTCGATGGTGAGGATCAGCCGCTCGCCCGATTTGCCGTGCGTGACCGTCCAGCGCGCGACGGCGCCGTTCTCCTCGTAGACCTCCTCGCGCAGCGAGCAGGGCGGATTCATCCAGTTGAGGGGCTTGTAGGCGCGGTCGTCGGCATGCACGCTCACACTCCCGTCCGCCTTGATGAGGATCAGGCGGAGGGCCATGGGCAGGTGGGCTGTGAGCTTGCCGGCGTAGTCGACGCTGCAGCGGGCGATAACGAGACGCACGCTGCATCACCTTAGTGCGACGTCGGGCCTGCTTCAGGCGAGACCGGCGTACCGGCGGCACTCGTCCTGGACGGTGGGCAGGCCCCAGGCGCGGAGGATCTCCAGCAGATTGCCCCACCGCCGGCTCTCGGACGGCAGTCCGGCGATCGTGCGGACGGTCCGCTGTTGCCCGGGGGCGAGGTCGGCGAACCGGGGGAGCGGGAGGGCCGGTGTGCGGAACGTCAGTCTCAGCGCCGCCTCGGCCATCGGGAACGACGCCTCGCCGGACGTGCGGGACAGGCCGTCGAGGACGGCGTCGACCGCATCGGGCGGCGCCTCCTCCAGCGCGGCGAGCGCCAGCGCCGAGTAGAGGCGCGGATCGCCCTCCAGGTAGGCGACTCCCGGGGCGTCCGCGTCCGTCTCCGGCGAGGACGCGCTGGAGGCCGCGAGTTCGGCGATGACGGGTGCGTCGGCGGCGCCCAGCCGGGCGAGCGCGATCGCGGCGGCCCAGCGCGAAAGCGGCTCGGCACCGGCGAGGCGCTCCCGCAACCGGGGGAGGAGCGCTTGGCCGTCCAGCAGGCCGGCGCGGACGGCGTCGTAGGCCGCGAGTTCCGCCTCGGCGGAGCGCCGTGCCCACGCGAGGTCGAAGTGGTCCCGCTCGTACGCCCGGTCGCGGTGCTCCTGCTCGTTCGCCTCGGCGGCGGGGTCGGTCTCGCGCAGCCGGGCCGCCTCCTCGCGCCAGGCCGTGATGGCGACACCGGACGGCAGGTGCGCCTCGTCGTATCCGATCGCCAGCGCGGCCGCCAGGTAGAGCGGCCAGGTGCGTTCGGGGATACCGGGATCGGACGCCAAGGCGAGCAGGAACGGGACCGCCGCCGCGGACGCCTCGTACCGGCTTCCCTGGTGGAAGATGTTGGTGAACAGCTCGCCCAGCGCCGCCTCGCGCTCATCCTCGTCGGCCGAGGAAAGCGCGCGAAGCAGGTCGGGAACGTCCCCCGCGGAGCCGTGGGCGTGGTCGAGCCCCGCCCAGTCGACGTCGTCCAACCCCGCCGGCGGTCCGCCCACGCGATCGTGCATGCCGCGATCATGCCAGCCGGGCCGACCATCCGCCCTGAGCATGCCTAAGGCCGCTGACCCGGCGATATAGGGCGTCATGCCCATGTGGGGACGGGGGCCTTAGCGGGAGTCTCTTGGATGTCGGGCCGTGCCGATCGGCCCGCACCATTCGGGAGGGGCCGTGTACCACCACGAGATCATGCAGTCGCTCATGAGCGAGCGGGTCCGCGCGCTGCGCGCGGAGGCCGGGGCCGAGCGGGACGCACGACTGGTGCGCCGGGCCCGCGAGTACTGGGCCGAGCGCGCGGAGCGCCTCGCCGCCCGCCCGGCCGCACGGCGCCGCCGGCACGGCGCCGCGCCCGCGCGGTGATCACGGTCCCGGTCGGCCGCCCGGCCGGGACCGCGGTCATAGCGGAATGAAAACCTTTGTCAAGCCTGGAATTCTCCCGGGTCCGTGATTACCGTCGGCACGTGGGTGTTCATCCTCCGTCTGCGAAAGGACCCCGCATGTCTCTCGACGTGACCCCCGAACTGCTGGAGACGGCGCAGAAGGGCGAGGTCGGCGACGCGGACTTCGTCGAGTGCATCAGGACCTCCCTCCCCTACGCCTGGGACATGATCAGCGGCCTCGTCGCCCGGCTCCAGGTGGACGGGGGAGACTTCGCCGACAACCTCACCCCGCCGCCGGACGAGACGGCACGCGGCCAGCTCCTCCGCGTCCTCGCGAGCGACGCCATGCGCGCCGCGCTGGAACGTTACTTCGGGGTGAGACTGGCGTTCCAGAACTGCCACCGGGTCGCGGTCTTCCCCATCCAGGACTCCTCCGCCTACCGGACGTTCGTCACGGCCCGCGAACAGATCCTCAACCAGTCCCCCGAACTCCGGGACTGCTGACCGCTCCCCCCACGCGGCGCGCCGACCCGCTCGGCGCGCCGCGCGCTTGCGTCGCACCAGAGTTCGGTGAGAGAGCCCCTGAGCCGGTCGTCGTGAGTACCGCCCGTTGGGCGGGGGTGCTTCGTTATCCGCCGGGGCGGAGTTGGGGGAGGACTTCCTGGCCTAGGCGGGTGATGTTCTCCAGGGTGGCCTTGTGGGAGCCGGCGGCCTCTACCAGGAGGATCAGGTGGCTTATGCCGGTTCGTTCGACTGTGGTGAGGAGGGACTCGGCGCAGTCGTCCGGGGAGCCGACCGGGTGGAGGTCGCACATCAGGCGTGTGTAGGCGACGGGGTCGTGAGGCCGGCGGGGCCGGTCGTCCACGGGGACGTATCCGCCCAGACCGGGGCCGAGCCAGCGCGGCATCGCGTCCATGAGGGTGGCGACCGCCTGCTCCCGCGTGTCGGCGACCTGGGCCACATGGGTGGAGACGTGCGGCAGGGACGGGTCGCCGTGACGGGCGACGGCCGCGGCCTTCTCGTCCGGTCCGACATGCATGCCGAGCAGCATCGGCAGGCCGCGCTCCGCCGCCAGCGCCTCGGTCGCGGGGGACGTGCAGGCGACCGTCACCGGCGGCGGGACGGGTGCCCGCGGGACGACCGGAACCTCGCGGAAGGCGAAGTGCTCGCCCGACCACGCGAGACGGTCGGAGCGCAGCCACGCGAGGAGGAGGTCGAGGGATTCGGCGAAGCCGTGCTCGTAGCGGGGGAGGCCCGTGCCGAACACCTCCAGGTCGCGCCACGGCCCGCCGCGCCCGACGCCCAGCCGGAAACGGCCGCCGGACAGCAGCGCCAGCATCGCGGCCTGCTCGGCCAGCGCCACCGGATGCTGGGTGGACAGCACGCTCACCGCCGTCCCGACGTCGACCCGGGTGGTGGCGGCCAGCAGGTGCCCGGCCAGCAGGGGCGCGGACGGCACCACCCCGTACGACATGAAGTGGTGCTCGGCCAGCCACACGTCGTCGAACCCGGCGTGCTCGGCGGCGACGGCGGCCTCGACGGTGCGGGACAGGGCGGCGGCGTCGTCCTGGCCGGGGAAACGGGCGGCGAGGAGGAAGATTCCGAGGCGCACGTCCCCGTCGTACCCGCCATGGGCGACGGGCGAGCGCTCTGCAAGACTGCGATCCATGACTGGTGGTTCGTTCAGCAGGGTCGGGGTCGTCGGACTGGGCACGATGGGCGCGGGCATCGCCGAGGTGCTGGCGCGCGGCGGCCTCGCGGTCGTCGGCATCGAGGTGAACCGGGAGGCGCTGGAGCGCGGGCGCGGCAACCTGGAGTCCTCGACCGGGCGGGCGGTCAAGCGCGGCAGGCTCACCGAGGACGCGCGGCGCGAGATCCTCGGACGGATCACCCTGTCGACCGACTTCGCCGACCTCGGCGACTGCGACCTCGTCGTCGAGGCGGTCCCCGAGCGGCTCGACCTGAAGCGCACGGTGTTCGCCGAACTCGACCGCGTGTGCCGCGACGACGCCGTCCTCGCCACCAACACCTCCTCCCTGTCGGTCACCGACATCGCGGTCACCACCGGCCGTCCCACCAAGATCGTCGGGGTGCACTTCTTCAACCCGGCGCCGGTCATGAAGCTCGTGGAGGTCATCGGGACCGTCCTCACCGAACCGGAGGCCGTCGCCCGGGTCGCCGCCCTGGTCGAGGGTCTCGGCAAGACGCCGGTGACGATCGGGGACCGGGCCGGGTTCGTCGCCAACCGCCTGCTGTTCGGCTACCTGAACCAGGCCGCGGCCATGCTGGAGACCGGGCACGCGACCCGCGACGACATCGACGCCGCGATGAAGGCGGGCGCCGGCCTGCCGATGGGCCCGTTCACCCTGATGGACCTGATCGGCCTCGACACCTGCCTCGAAGTGCTGGACGCGATCTACGCCGAGTCCCGCGACCGCCGTCACGCCGCGTCGCCCCTGCTGCGCGAACTCGTCACCGCCGGGCTGCTCGGCCGCAAGACCGGACGCGGCTTCCACACCTACGGCGCGTCCGCCGAGGCCGAGGAGGGGACGGCCGAGACGGCGGCGCCGAGCGTGGGCGTCGTCGGGGTCGGGCCGCTCGCGGACGCGGTCGCCGCGCTGTGCGAGCGGGCGGGCGTCCGGGTCGGCGACTCCGCCGCCGAACTCGCCGGCTGCGACCTGATCATCGAGGCCGCGGAGGACCCCGAGGCCGCGCGGGCGCTGCTGTACGCCGCGGTGCGGGCCGCCAAGCCCGGCACGGTCATCGCCGTCACCTCGCTGGACGGCTCCGCGATCCGGCAGGCCATGGCCACCGGGCGCCCGTCCGACGTCGTCGGGCTGCACCTTCCCGACCCGGCCGGCGCGCTGGCGGAGATGTCCGCCACGGTCGCGACGGCCCCGGACGTCGCCGACCGCGCCGCCGGCCTCCTCGCGCGCCTCGGGCTCACCGTCGTGCGCTGCCGCGATCGCGCCGGGTTGATCGTGGACGCCCTGCGCCTGCCGTACCTGAACGACGCCGCCGCCATGCTCGGCGCCGGATACGCCGACGCGGACTCCATCGACGCCGCGATGACGCTGGGCTGCGGCTACCCGACCGGCCCCGTCGCCGACCTCGACCGCATCGGCCCCGACCTCGCCGTCACCGTCCTGCGCGCCCTGCACGCCGAGACCCGCGACCCGGCGCTCGCCCCGGCCCCCCTCCTCGTGGAGCACGCGACGGCCGGCAAGCCACTGCGCTAGCCCCGGCGCCTCCGGGCGGCACGGGACTTTCTGTGACCGGGCGACACGTGGGGGTGGCTGGGGGTTCATATGCTTTAGGGCATGAGCCCCCGGAAGAATCGCCGTGCCGCATCTGGACGTTCCGACCGGGGCGGGGGCGCGTCGTGGGCTCAGGAGACCGAGGAGGGGCCGGACGGCGAGTGGATCGTCCGGTCGATCTCCGGGGCCGGAGCGGCCAAGCCGTACCGCTGCCCGGGGTGCGACCAGGAGATCCCGCCGGGCGTCGGCCACGTCGTCGCATGGCGGGCGGGCGACGGCGGCGACGACCGGCGGCACTGGCACCGGCCCTGCTGGCAGGCGCGGACCCGCCGGTCGCCCCGCGTGCTGCGGTCGCGGAACGCCCCGCGCCACTGACGACCGGCGTCCGGAGCGCGGCGGACGCCGCCCGGCCGAGTGAGAGACGGAGAGATCGATGGCGGAGATCAGGGCGGCCTCGGTGCTGCCGGCGCGGCGCGAGGACATCACGCTGCACACGTCCGACGGCCTGGAGCTGGTCGGGGAGCTGGCGCTGCCGCCGGAGCGGCCTCCGGCGGCGACGCTGGTCTGCCTGCATCCGCTGCCCACGGCCGAGGGCATGATGGACAGCCACGTCCTGCGCAAGGCGTCCTTCCGGCTGCCCGCGCTCGCCGGCCTCGCCGTGCTGCGCTTCAACACGCGGGGGACGACGTCGGCGCGCGGCACGAGCCAGGGCGAGTTCGGCGAGGGCGACGCCGAGCGGTTCGACGTGGCGGCGGCGCTGGAGTACACCGAGTACCACGACCTGCCGCGGCCGTGGCTGCTCGGCTGGTCGTTCGGCACCGAGCTGGCGCTCAGGTGGGGGCGCGACCCGCTCGTCGAGGGCGCGATCCTGCTGTCGCCGCCGCTGAAGCGGGCCGGCGACGCCGACCTTGACGCGTGGGGCGCCGACGGACGGCCCGTCGTGGCGCTGGTGCCGGAGTTCGACGACTATCTGCGCCCGGCGGAGGCACGGGAGCGCTTCAAGCGCGTCCCGCAGGCCGAGGTGGTCGCGGTGGACAACGCCAAGCACCTCTGGGTGGGGGAGCCCTACGTCCGGATCGTGCTGAACGAGATCGTCAGGCGGGTCGCGCCGGCCGCCTACCCGCTTCCCACCGAATGGGATGAAAAGGACAGATAAACGCATGCGGCCGATCGCGGCCACTCCGTCCCACCGGCCCTGCCAGAGGGCGACCATTGCCCAATGACGGTGCAGCTGTACGCAAGGGACGTAGGGACCGGCACGCCGCTCGTGCTGCTGCACGCCTTCCCGCTGTCGTCGGCGATGTGGCTCGCCCAGCGCGAGGGCCTCGCCGGCCGGTTCCGGGTCGTCACCCCCGACCTGCGGGGCTTCGGCGGCTCCCGGCTGGGCGACGACGAGCCGTCCGTCGACGCGATGGCCGACGACGTGGCCCGCGCGTGCCGCTCGCTCGGGGTGCGGCGCGCCGTCGTCGGCGGGCTGTCCATGGGCGGGTACGTGGCGATGGCGCTGTGCCGGCGCCACCCCGACCTCGTCCTCGGCCTCGTGCTGGCCGCCACCCGTGCCACCGCCGACACCGCCCCCGTCCGGGAGGACCGGCTGCGGCAGGCCGCCGCGCTGGAGGGCGAGGGCAGCATCCGCGTCCTCGTGGACGAGGTGCTGCCCGGTCTCGTCGGCCCCACCACCTACCGGCAGCGGGCGCTCGTCTACGGGCGGGTCCGCGGCCTCGTCCAGGCGGCGCCGCCGCTCGCCGCCGCGTGGGCGCAGCGGGCCATGGCGGGACGCGCGGACTCCCTCGGGACGCTCGGCGGCCTCCGCGTCCCCGCGCTCGTCATGATCGGGGACGAGGACGCGCTCGCCACCGAGGACGAGGCCCGCGCCATGGCCGAGGCGATGCCGAACGCCGAACTGCTGGTCATCCCGCGCGCCGGGCACCTGTGCGCGGTCGAGCAGCCCGACCTGTTCAACCAGGCGGTGGCGGAGTTCGCCACCGCCCTCGCCCGCACCGCCCGCTGACCCCGGCGCGGGCGCGCCGCTCTGGGCGCGGCGCGGGCGCGCCGCGGCTAGAGCGTCTCCTGGCGCGGTATGACGACCTCGCGGATCAGCAGCGAGATCGCGGCGGCCGTGGGGATCGCCAGCAGCGCGCCGACCACGCCGAGCAGCGCCGCGCCGACCAGCGCCGCCACGATCGTCACCGCCGGCTGGACGTCCACGGTCCGCTTCATCACCCGGGGGTAGACGACGTAGTTCTCCACCTGCTGGTAGATGACGTAGAAGACCGCGCAGACGATGAGGTCGGTCGTGGTCCCGGTCAGGAACGCCACCAGGGAGACGATCACCGCGCCGATCGTGGCGCCGATGAGCGGGATGAGGTCGGTCACCGCGACGATCAGCGCCAGCGCGAGCGCGTACTTCACCCCGAGGACCGACAGGAAGACGTACGAGCACACGCCCGCGATGAGCGCGATCGTGAACTGGCCGGCGACGTAGCCGCCGATCCGGTCGAGGATCTCGTCGCCGAGCAGCGCGACGCGGGCCCGCCGGGTGCGCGGCGCCAGCTGGTAGAAGAACGTCTTGATCTGCGGCAGCGAGCTGAGGAAGTACAGCGTCAGGATCAGGATCGTGATCGTCTGGAAGATGCCGTTGATCGCGACCTTGCCGATGCCGGTGGCGGTGTTGGTGAGGCCCTTCTGGAAGCCGTCGCCGTTGACCGTCTTCTCGGCGCGTTCCAGCAGGCCGTAGCGCTTGTCCCAGTCGGCCAGCGTCTTGTTGTTCTGCAGTTGCTGGACGTACTCGGGGATGTTGTGCCGCAGCTCGGTGACCTGCTCGGACACCGGCTGGACGAGGGAGGCGACGAACCCGGCGAAGAACAGGATCACGATCAGGAACACCGTGGCGACCGCGGCGCCGCGCGGGAGGCCGAACCTGCGGAGCCGCTCCACCGCCGGATTGAGGCCGACCGCCAGGAACATCGCGACCACGATCATGACGAGCACCGACTTGGCGTTCGTCGCGGTCTTCACCAGCATCCAGGCGGTGATGACGCCGAGCGCCGCGGTGAACCCGAACACGAACGGATGCGCGCGGCCGAGCGGCTGGCCGGGCCTGCCGAACGGGAACAGGTGGTCGACGCCGGCCTCGCGCCTGCGCTGCTCGACGTCGTGCGCCGGGTCGGGCGCGCCGGGCTCGGGCGCCACCGGCTCGGTGGCCGACGGCGCCGCCGGGAGGGTGACCGGGGCGCCGGTCGCCGGGTCGCGTTCCCCCACGGGCTGCTCGATCTCCTCGGGTATCAGCGCCCCGCTGGGCGCGACGCTCTCGTCGTCGACGCTCTCACCGGGGCCGCCTTCGCCGCCGCCGGTCTCGCCGGCGCCGGTTTCGTCGCGGGTCCCGCCAGGTGCGGTCTCGCTCTCGCGGGTCTCGCCGGACGGGGCGGTCTCGGTCTCGGCCGTGTCGTCGGCGGGAGGAGCCGGAGCGGGGACCCGGCGGCCGGTCGCGGACCGTCCCTCGCCAGGGGCGGGCTCGCGGCCGTCGTCGTGGGGGGTCTCGTCGGGCACGCCGCTCTCCTCTGTCGTGCGTCTACCGGGTTGAGACGACGGAAAGCCCGGAGGCGTTTCACCGCCACCAGGCTTCCCGTCATGCCCGACCTTTAAGGGGTCACTCCTGCCACCAGTCCTCGTCGTCCTCTTCGGACTTCTTGGCCTGGGCCGGCTTGGCGGGCGCGGCCTTGGCGGCCGGCTGCTGCTTGGGCTGGGCCTGCTGCGCCGGGGCCGGCTTGGGCTCGGCCGCCGGGATGGCGGCCTTCTCCGGGGGCGCGGCCAGCTCGGGCTCGGGGCTCATCGTCGGCGCGACGCCGCCGATCAGCTGGCGCAGCTGGTTGAGGTGGCTGGTGATGCTGTCGCGCTGGCGGGTCAGCTCGTCGACCTGGCGCTGCGCCGCCGTCCGGACGCGGTCGGCCTCGGACTTGGTCTCGGCGAGCAGCTGCTCGGCCTGCGACTTGGCCTCGGCGATCACGTTGTCGGAGTTCTTGCGGGCGTTGGCCATCAGCTGCTTGGCGTGCGAGTCGGCCTCGCGCCGGGTCTGCTCGGCCTGCTGCGTCGCCTTCGCGGCGCGCTGCTCGGCGGACGCGGCGCGCTGCTCGGCCTCGGCGACCAGCTTCTGCGTCGCGGCCTGGGCGGCGGAGTGGCGCTCGGCGTCCTGCCGGTCGGCCTCCTCGCGGCGGGCGGCGAGCTGGATCTCGAACTCGGCCTCGGCCTGGGCGCGCTGGGCCTCGCTCTCCTCCAGGATGCGCTGGGCCTGGGCCCGCATCTCGTCGGCCTGGCGCTTGGCCGTGGTGAGGATCTCGTCGCGCTCCCGCTTGGTCGACGCGCGAAGCTGCGCGACCTCGCGCTCGGTGGTGGTGCGGAGCTTGGCGATCTCACGCTCGGCGGCGGCGCGCTTCTCGGCGACCTCGTGGTCGGCGGTGGCCCGCAGCTTGGCGACCTCGCGCTCGGTGGTGGAGGTCAGCTCGTCGGCCTCGCGGCGGGCGGAGGTGCGCACCTCCTCGGCCTCCCGCTCGGCCGCCTGCCGCATGTCGTCGCCTTCGCGCTGCGCGTTGGCGCGCAGCTCGGAGGCGTCGTTCTCGGCGGTGGCGCGCTGCTCGGCGGCGTCGACCTTGGCCGCGGCCTTGATCTCGTTCGCCTCCGAGCGGGCCGCCTGGACCAGCTCGGTCGCCTGCTCCTCGGCGAGCCGCAGCAGCTGCTCGATGCGGGCGCCGAGACCGGAGTAGGTCGGACGTTCCTGCTCCTGCAGCTGACGATGGGCGTCCGACAGCTCGCGCTGCAGGGCCTGGGTCTGCTCGCGGGTCTGCCGCACCTCGTTGTCGAGCTGCTTGATGTGCTCGTCGACCTGGTGCCGGTCGTAGCCGCGAAGCACCACGTCGAACTCGCGCGGGGGCGTGTCTTCAAAGAAGTTGCTGAGCTGGGCGTCGATGTCGGACTGCATGTGGCTCAATCCTGATGTGACGGGGCTACGGGTGGTTCCGGGGACCGGTTGATCGCCTGGCATGACGGACGCACTTGCCCCAGACCTCTTCCGGCGAATGAAGCGTACTCCGGACACTGCCGTGTTGGGGGCTCATCTTGACGCGCTGCGTGGAATGTCCTTTTTGTTCGAACATGTGACGGGCCCGCGGCAGCCCAGGTGTTGGGGGTGCAAATACACCAGATGTGTCTGAACGGTCACAGAGCGGCGGTCCAAGTCGCGCGGTCGGTGATCGTGATATCGAACACGTCACGATCTTGGCGCACCCCCGCCGGGCCCGTCCTGCAAGATCATCCAGCGTCCGGACGCTTCTGCACCAGCTCCGTCAGGACGCCGTGGCAGTCCTTGGGATGCAAAAAGTTGATCAAGGAACCCATCGATCCGTCGCGCGGCGCGTCGTACAGGACGCGCACGCCCTTGCCGGCGATCCCGGCGGCCTCGCCGGCGACCGTCCCGTCCGTCCCGAACGCGATGTGGTGGACGCCCTCGCCGTTCTTCTCCATCCACTTGGCGACGGCCGAGTCCTCCCGGATCGGCTCGATGAGCTGCAGGTAGCTCGCCGCGCCGTCCCCCGTGTCGTTGATCTTGAGCATGCACTCCCGCACGCCCTGCTCCTCGTTCACCTCGAAGTGCGCGTCGGTGAAGCCGTAGGTCGCCTTGTAGAACTCGACGGTCGCGTCCAGATCGCGGCAGGCGATGCCGATGTGGTCGATACGGGTCAGCATGGGCTTTGTCCCTCCTCGGACGGCCAGGCGGGGGCGAACGGAACCGAACGCCGCTCCCCTGGGTATCGTGGCAAACGTCGCCGCAGCACCACCCTGGAGGCCCCCACATGACCACCTCGTCCGTGATCGTCGCCGGAGCGCGCACTCCCATCGGGCGCCTGACGGGCTCGCTGAAGGACTTCTCCGCGGCCGACCTCGGGGCGCACGCGATCAAGGCGACGCTGGAGCGGGCCGGGGTGTCCGGCGACCAGGTGCAGTACGTGATCCTCGGCCAGGTGCTCCAGGCGGGCGCGGGCCAGATCCCGTCCCGGCAGGCGGCGGTCAAGGCCGGCGTCCCGATGAGCGTCCCGTCCATCACGATCAACAAGGTCTGCCTCTCCGGGCTGGACGCGATCGCGCTGGCCGACCAGCTGATCCGGGCGGGCGAGTTCGACATCGTGGTCGCGGGCGGCATGGAGTCGATGACCCAGGCCCCGCACCTGCTGCCGAAGTCGCGCGGCGGCTACAAGTACGGCTCGGTCGAGGTCCTCGACCACATGGCCTACGACGCCCTCACCGACGCCTTCGACGGCGTCTCCATGGGCGAGTCCACCGAGCGCCACAACGCGAGGCTGGGCATCTCCCGCGAGGAGCAGGACGAGTTCTCCGCACGCTCCCACCAGCGGGCCGCCGAGGCGATCAAGAACGGCGTGTTCGACGAGGAGATCGCCCCCGTCGAGGTCCCGCAGCGGCGCGGCGAGCCGGTCGTGTTCTCCGCCGACGAGGGCGTGCGCGGCGACACCACCGCCGAGGGCCTGGCCCGGCTGCGCCCGGCGTTCGGCAAGGACGGAACGATCACCGCGGGCTCGGCCTCGCAGATCTCCGACGGCGCCGCGGCGGTCGTCGTGATGTCCAAGGCGAGGGCCGAGGAGCTCGGCCTCGCATGGCTCGCCGAGATCGGCGCGCACGGCAACGTCGCGGGTCCCGACAACTCGCTGCAGTCCCAGCCGTCCAACGCGATCAAGCACGCCCTCGGCAAGGCGGGCCTCACCGTCGACGACCTCGACCTGATCGAGATCAACGAGGCGTTCGCCTCCGTCGGCATCCAGTCGATGCGCGACCTCGGCGTCGGCCCCGAGAAGGTCAACGTCAACGGCGGCGCCATCGCGGTCGGCCACCCGGTCGGCATGTCCGGCGCCCGCATCCTCCTGCACCTGGCCTACGAGCTGAAGCGCCGCGGCGGCGGCACCGGCGCCGCGGCCCTCTGCGGCGGCGGCGGCCAGGGCGACGCTGTGCTCATCAGTGTTCCGACTCCGGCGCTTGCCTAGCGGCTCGCTTCGGATCGGACCACGGGCGATCGCTGGCATCGCTTCGGCTCGCCTTGCGGCTCGCTGCGCGATCAGGTTCTCGCGGGCTCGAACCTGCCTTCGGACGCGATCGCGCGGTGGCGGTGGTTGCGTGGCCGGGCTTGGAGGCGCTGTGGTGATTTCGTTCTGCGGGCTTGCCGGCTTCTGGGTTCCGACTCCTCCGGCGCTTGCCTAGCGGCTCGCTTCGGATCGGACCACGGGCGATCGCTGGCATCGCTTCGGCTCGCCTTGCGGCTCGCTGCGCGATCAGGTTCTCGCGGGCTCGAACCTGCCTTCGGACGCGATCGCGCGGTCGCGGTGGTTGCGTGGCCGGCGGGGCGGCTCGCGGTACTTCTCGGGATGCGCGGACACGGCGACTCGTTGTCATCAGTATGTGACTATGAGTACCGGTCGGCGAGTGCTGATCTTCATGACGGCGACCGCGGCGCTGGCGGGCGGCGAATGGTTCGTCGCCTGGCGGCTCCATGTGGGGTGGTGGACCTTGACCACCACCGTGCTGGCGGTCCCGCCTCTGATCGTCACCTTGATGGGCTGGTGGGAACGGGCGGCCGCGGCCGACCCCCGCGCCCCCGCCGAGTGCGCCGACCGGGCCGCGCGGGCCTTGGCCGAGCTCGTCCAGACCCAGTGGCAGGCCGAGATCCAGATCCGCCACCTGAACGACCCGGCGCCGCTGGCCCTGGGCTGGCGACTCACCGACCGGCCCGTCATGGATCATCTGGAACACATCGAACCGGGACGCCGGCTGGCCAGAAGGCTCGGTGGCCGTGCCCGGGAGTTCGGGCGGGCCGACCGGCCGGCCGAACTGGCCGACCGGTTCCGTGCCCTGCCGCGGCGCAGGCTGGTCATCCTGGGCGACCCGGGCATGGGCAAGTCCACCCTGGCGATGCTCCTGCTCCAGGAACTGCTGCGCACCCGCACTCCCACCGACCCGGTGCCGGTGGTCTTCACCGTCTCGGACTGGGACCCCGCCGCGCGACCGGTGGCCGCCTGGCTGACCGACCAGCTCGGCGCCGCCTACCCGGCCCTCGACGCGCCGGAGTTCGGCCGGGACGCGGCGCGGACCCTGATCGGAGGCGGCCGCGTCCTGCCCGTCATCGACGGCCTGGACGAGGTGCGCGCGCGTTCCCGAGCCAGTGTCCTGACCGCGCTCGACAACGGACCGGCCGGCGTCGGCCCCGTGATCATCACCTGCCGCACAAGCGACTACGTCGCCATGGTGGAGGAGGCGCACGGCCGGGTGCTGCGCGGTGCGGCCGTCATCGAACCCGCACCGGCCCCGGTCGACCGGGTCGTCGCCCACCTGCGGTCCTGCCTGCCGCCCAGCCCGCGTCCCGGCTGGACCGAGCTGCTGACCGCGGTGACCGCCGAGCCGCACAGCCCCTTGGCCCGTGCCCTGTCGGCACCGCTCACCCTCTGGCTGCTGCGAGTCGTCTACATCGAGACGGGCCGCAATCCCATCGAACTGCTCGACACCGACCGATTTCCTACCGAGTCAGCGGTCACCACCCACCTGCTCGGACACCTCGTCCGTGCCCGGGTCGAGGCCCCGCACGCGCGGCCGACCGGGCGGACACCGGCCGACGTCGAACGCTGGCTCGGCTTCCTGGCCGGTCACATGTCGGCCGAGGGCACGCGTGACCTGGCCTGGTGGCATCTCGGGCGACTCGTCCCGCGCGGCTGGTTCAAGGCCGGTGCCGGCGTGCTTCTGGGCCTTCTGGTCGCGATCATCGACTGCCTGCTCAACCTGCCCTTGCACGCCATGGGCGGATCGGTCGTGTCCGGCCTGCTGAACGGGCTGGTGTTCGGCACCCTCAGTGCGCTTCTCATCGAACCCGACCGGCCCCGCCCGCGTTCCCGGCCCCGCCGGCCCCGCACCATGTCGCTGCTGAACGACCTGGCCCGGGGCACCCTGCTCGGCGCGCTGGTCGGCCCGCCGATCGGCCTGCTGCTGCTCGCCCTGAACCTGATGGGGCACGACATGGAGGCGGCGCTGCTCAGCGGCCTTCACCACGGTCTGACCATCGGGGCGATCTGCGGGTTGTGGCCGACGCTCACCGCCATGTTCCCCGACTTCCCCGGCGATCCCGGCCTGAGCCTGCGAGGCAAGGGCCGCCTCGTCGCCGCCGAACTGCGGGCCGGGCTCGCCGTGGGCCTGCCGTGCGGGACGGTGCTGGGGCTGGGCTTCCTGCCCTGGCTGCTGTCCTCCCTCCCGGTCGGGCCGGCCGCCTTCCTCGCGGCGGCCCAGATCGGCCTGGGCCTCGGGGTCGTCATCGGCCTGGTCATCGGCCTGGCGGCGGCCCTGGGCGCCCCCCTGGCGGACGCGCCCGCGCTCACCCTGCCCGACGCTCTGCGCCGCGACCTGCAACTGACCGCGGTGCAGGTCATGGGCGTCGGGGTGCTGGTGCTGCCCGTCCTGGTCCTGCTCACCGGCGGATCGTCGATGCGCATTCCCGCGGTCTTCCTGGTGGTCCTCGGGACGACCAGGCTGAGCGCGGTCTACTCCATCACCGTCGCCATCCTCGGCATCCGGCGCCGCCTCCCCTGGCGGCCCATGCGCCTCCTCCAGGACGCCCACCGAGACGGCCTCCTGCGCCAGGTGGGCCCCCTCTACCAGTTCCGCCACGCCGCCCTCCAAGATCTCCTCGCCGCCCGGTCGGCTGATACTCGTGGTGAGGGTCGTCGAGAGCGCCGGCACCGGCGCGAACCGCTCGGCCGACGGCACCCGCAGGCGCCCGCCCCCCTTCGCCGGGGGGACCCGGACCGGCCACGGGTGCCACCGCCGTCCTCGCCGGTCCGGGCGCCGCGCCACCTCCGCCAGACCTCCAGCCGCGACGAGGAGTAGATCTCCAGTGGCCGTCGTCGTCCAACGCCCGGAGCCGATGATTTTGCAGCAGGACGGTGACGGCGCGCCGGTCGAGTTCGGCGACCACCGGGGCGAAGACCGGGTCGCCGAGGTAGGCGCCGTCGTAGTTGGTGACGATGACGAAGCCCTCGGCGTGCAGTTCCTCCAGGGCCCGGCCGATCTCGGCGATGGCGCGGTCAGGTTCGCCGAGCGGGAGGTTGGCGAGCAGGCCGAAGCGGTCCGGGTGGTCGGCGGCCCGTGACCACCGTTGCTCCTCGGCGGCGCTTCCTATTGGGGGGCGGGGGTGATGGTCACCTTCGTGAAGCCGAGGGCCTTGAGCATGTTCTCCAGCATCGACTTCGTGTTGGCGTCGGCGCGTTGCTTCAGGCCGCTCTGGTCCGCGGCGGTCTGGATCTTCTGGGACGCCAGGATGTAGAGCTGCTGCTGGTTGTTGGGGTTGCTGCTGAAGAAGTCGCCGAAGCGGTCGAAGACGCCGCGCTGGGTCGCGTAGACGTAGCTGTTCTTCGTGTCGAGGTTCGTCTTCTCCAGCTGGGCGGGCGGGAGCGTGATCGTCGCCGCCGTCCGGTCCGCGTTGACCTTGAGGGCGCCCGAGCCGAGCCGGGAGAGGTCCACGTAGGCGTCGACCGAGCCGTTGCCGACGAACAGGGTCCGCTTGCCGCGCAGCGAGGACGGCAGGAACTTGGCGTCCTTCTCCAGGTCCACGACGACCTGGAAGTTGCCGCTGGCCGCCTCGTAGCGGTGCAGGTCGCGGATCGACTTCAGCAGGACGGGGCCGCTGCGGTCCTTCGTCTCCTCCTGGAACGGGTTGAGCCAGTGGGGGAGGCCGTGCAGCGCCTGCTGGGCGACCAGGACGAGCGCGACGGTGGCGACGATGATCGCGACCGGGGTGAGCAGGCCGCGCCGCGGGGGGCGGGACCGGCCGGGGGACGGCTTGACGGGCGCGTCGTTCTTCCCGTCGTTCTTCGCGTCGTGCTTCGTTTCCGAGCGAGCCATGTATCCGACATTCCCGGCAGCGGCGTCCGCTACCTCATCCGGCGGGTTCGGGCGCCGGCGGGTTCGGGCGCCGCAGGTCCGACTCGTGGGTCGCCTGCTCCACCTCGATCAGCGACTCGCTGCGAAGATGAGCCTCGTGGGCCGCCCGGCCGCCCCGCACGCCGAATAGCCGTTTGGTGACGACGATGTAGACGATGAGACCGATATTGAGCACCAGCGCCCCGACGCGCAGCGCGGTGACCTTCTCCGCCAGCTCGTAGATCTCGATCGGCAGGCCGAAGCACGTCGCGACGACCGCGAAGTACTCGCCCCAGCGCCGGAGCAGCCACAGCCCGACCGCCTCGATCAGCTCGATCGCGCCGTAGACGATGAGGCCGACGGCCAGCCAGCGCAGCGTCCGCGCGTCCAGGTCGAAGACGTGCCGCACGGACGTGACGACCTTGCTGTGGTCGAGGTCCCAGCCGATCTGCTCGGCGAAGGGCCGCAGCAGCGGGATCTCCTTCTCGAAGATCCGCTCGATCGAGCCGCGGCTGCCGGCGAAGCGCCACACCCCGTACGCGGCGACCAGCACGATCAGGCCGCGGATGCCGCGCTCCACCGCGAAGAACCGCATGATGAGGGCGTCGCGCAGTTCCCGGCCGCGCTTGACCAGCGGCGCCCGGTCGGCCGGGCCGGTCCCGTGCGGCTCGCCGTGCACGTAGGTCCCGCAGCGCAGGCAGCGCCACGCTTCCCCGATGGGGGACGAGACGACGAGCCGCTCGCGCAGCTTCTCCTCGTCCGGCGCGTAGGTGGTGTGCCCCTTGCGCGCGCAGGTCAGCAGGCTCCAGTCCACGCGGACACACTAGAGGCTCGCCGGGGGCGGCATACGTCACGGTTTGCGCACGGTCGTGTGAGCAACGCCATACACGGCGCGGAAACCGCGGGCCGATGCCTCGCCGTTGAGCCGGGCGTGGACATGATTCGTGCTTTCCGGTTCGTCTCCGTCGCCGAGGCGTTCTCGTTCCTCCTCCTCCTGCTGGTCGCGATGCCGCTGAAGTACGGGGCGGACGCGCCGATCGGCGTGCAGGTGATGGGCCCGGTGCACGGCGTCCTGTTCATGGCCTACGTCGGCCTGGTCTTCCTCGTCCGCGAGCAGCTGGCCTGGGACCTCAAGCGCACGGCCCTCGCGCTCGGCGCCGCCGTGCTGCCCGTCGCGCCGTTCTTCGTGGAGCGCCACTGGACGCGGCGCGCCGCCGCGCCGGAACTGGCGGGGCGGGGCGCCTGACCTCCTGCGTGACCGCGGCGGGCCGGGGGGTCCTGTCGCGGTCACGCAGGACGGGGATCCGGGGCCTCGCGGCGGCGGCTCTCGGCGGTGCGGGGGACGCGGAAGTCGTGCGGGCCGAGCGTGCAGGCGCGGTACCCGGCGAAGTGGAGCCGCAGCCAGTCGCGCCGCCGCTGCTCCGTCCAGGAGGCGAACCGGTGCCCGGCGCGCGTGCCGGCCACGGCCGGGGGCTCGTCGCCGAGAAGCCACGCGTCGACCAGCGCGCGGTAGCCGTCGCCGGCCGCGCAGGCCCGCGGGTCCTTGAGCGCCTCGCTGATCTGCCGGACGGCCCGGGACGCGTAGCCGGGCGAGAGGCCCTCGTCGAGATGGACGCCGGCGACGCCGTCCGCCACCGTGACGGGCATCCAGGCGGGACGCTGCTCGACCATGGTGAAGGCGCCGGGCGTGCCGTTCAGCCGCGCGGCGAGCGGGGTGGCGGCCGCCATCAGCTGGGGCAGCGCGTCCCGCAGCGCGGGGTGCACGCAGACGGTGATGGGCCACCTCCGGCACACCGGCTCCGCCTGGACGAGCGAGACCGTCCCGCCGGAGCGGTGCAGGCCGAGGGTGGCGGAGGCGGTCGCGGCCAGCGCCACCGCCAGGGGCAGGACGAGCAGGAGCCGCCGCGTCGCCCACATCACGTAGGCGAGGATCAGCGCGGTGGTCAGCCCGGCGGCCCAGAGGACCTGGACGGCGAACACGGCGGGGCGCAGGGTGGTGAACAGCTGGATGTGGGGGAACGCGGCCGGGGGCAGCAGGCTCCACCAGGACATGCCGGGGATGCGCAGGGCGGCCCACAGGGAGGTCGCGGCGAGCACCAGGGCCGCGGTGGCGCGGTGCGGTGCGACGCGTCCCGTCAGGTAGCCCACGACGACGTGCAGGACGAGCGCGCCCGCGCCCGAGACCACGCCGAGCGGCTGGGGCTGCCCGGCGTGCGGGTGAACGAGGGTGACGGCGACGACGACCGCCGTGGCCACGATGTAGGAGACCAGCGCGGCGGACGACAGCAGCAGCAGGTCGAACAGCACGCCCGTCGCGGGGGAGCGGGCGGTGAGGTCGCGCAGGTAGTCGAGCGGGCGTTCCCGGACGGCCGTCCACGCGGCCAGGCCGGCGGCGGCCGGGCCGAGGAGGCGGACGGCGTTGACCAGCGCGACGACGGAGTTGTCCCAGTAGGCGACCGCCGGGCTGAGCGACAGGCACGCCGCCGCCGTTCCGAGCACGGTGAGGACCGGCACCGCGACGAGCAGTGCCGTGCGGCGGGCGTCCAGCCGGAGCACCCGCCCGAGGTCAGACACCGGTGGCGCTCTCGGCGGGCGACCGCCGCGCCCGCGCCTTCGCAAGCTGTGGCAGGGGCAGCTGCGGCAGCGCCAGGTGCGGCAGCTGGACCTGCGGCAGCGACACCTGCGGCAGCGCGCGCCGGGCGGGGCGGCGCCGGGTCATCGCGTCGACGGTCTGCGGATGGAGGGCGCCGCGCGGGGAGCCGGCGCCCCGCCGGTCGGCGGGGGAGCGGCCGCGGCGGGTGGTGGCCGAGTGCGTGGGCTGCTCGGCGAGCCGGCCGCGGGCGAGTGTGAGGAGGCGGTCGCACCAGCCGGTGAGCGTCTCGGTGGCGTCGGCGGTGACGACCACGGTGGGTGCCAGCGTGCGCAGCACGGGGATCAGCTCGGCCATGGCCGCGGTGAGCGAGTGCCGCCCGGGGCCCGCGGCGCCCGTGGGCCAGGGTTCGGCGGCGGCGCACAGCTCGCCGAAGGGGTCGTCGAGCAGCACCAGGCCCGGCTCGTGGACGCAGGCGGCGGCCAGCCCGGCCCGCAGCCGGACGTCCGGCGGCAGCAGCGCGAGCTCCGTCCCGGCGGCGTCGGTGAGGTCGAAGCGGCGGATCATGCTCTGCGCGGCGGACGCGCTCGTCCGCTTGTAGTACGCGGCGTAGGCGACGAACTCGCCGGCCGTCATTCCCTCCGCGCGCCAGAAGCGGGCGGGCAGGTAACCGATCCCGGCGCGGGCGGCCCGCTGCCCGGCGGCGTTCGTGATGTCGTGCCCGAGAATACGCAGCGCGCCGGTGTTCGGCCTGCGCAAGGTCGCGAACGTGGCCAGCAGAGTGGATTTCCCGGCACCCGGTGGACCGGCCAGGCCGACCACGCCTTCGGGCACGCCGAAGGTCACCGGGCGCAGGAGCCACCGCCCCCCGCGGCGGACACCCATTCCTCGGGCCACGATCACGGAATGCTCCGCGATCACAAGTTTCCCCCCGTTGTTCGTCATGCTGTCGCGGCGGCCGGACGGTGCGCCCGCCGCGCCGGTGGCCTCGGGTCCCCCAACCCGCCACACGGCGCGCCCGCAGGCCGGGCCGCCCCCCGGCGGCTCCGGCCCGGTCGCTTTTGCCGGGCCGCAATGCATCGACATCGTGACTATAACCGGGCTTGGTGATGGCTGTCAGCAATCTAATCGCCTTTACGGCAGGACGACGGAAGTCTTTGCCCGGGGTGCGGCGGGAAAGAGAATAAAAAAGGCGGACAATTCTCTCGATATGCCGCCTATAGGGACGCCCGTACGGACGCGCCGGGCGTGCGGCGCGCACGCCGCGCTCCGCTGGGAGCGTACGGACGTACGGCAGGGCGCGGTCATGGGGCAGGATGGACCCATGCCTTCTCGGGACTTTTCGTTGCACGGGGCCATCGACCTGGGAGCGCGCCAGGCCGCGACAAGGAAGCAGCAGGAGCGCCGGGCCCAGGGCGGCGGTGCGCCGGCGCCGGGCGCGCCCGGCGCCGGGCCCTACGTCGTGGACGTCACCGACGAGACCTTCAACACCGAGGTCGTGGAGCGTTCGCAGTCCGTCCCCGTACTGGTGGACTTCTGGGCCGAGTGGTGCGGTCCGTGCAAGCAACTCGGCCCCATTCTGGAGAAACTCGCCACCGAGGCGGCCGGCAAGTGGATCCTCGCCAAGGTCGATGTCGACGCCAACCCGCAGCTCGGCGCCTACATGCAGCAGATGGGCGTTCGCGGCATCCCGTTCGTGGCGGCGGTCGTCGCCGGGCAGCTGCTGCCGTTCCTGAACGGCGCCGCGCCCGAGCCGCAGGTCCGCCAGGCCATCGACCAGCTCTTCGAGGCGCTGCGCAAGGAGGGCATCCTCCCGGACGCCCCCGAGGGCGAGCAGCCGGCCCCCGGCGCGGAGGCCCCCGAGGCCGACCCGGTCTACTCCGAGGCCGAGGACGCCCTGCAGCGCGGTGACCTCGACGGCGCCAAGGTCGCGTTCGAGCGCATCCTCGCCGTCGACCCGAGGGACGACCAGGCCAGGCAGGGCCTCGCCCTGGTCGGCCTGAGCCTGCGCGTGCGGTCGCTGGACGCCGAGCGCGTCCTCCAGGAGGCGGCCGAGAAGCCCGGCGACGTCCAGGCGCAGATCAGCGCGTCCGACGTGGAGATGGTGTCCGGGCGCATCGACGACGCCTTCGACCGGCTCGTCGGCGCGGTGCGGCGCGGTGCGGGCGACGACCGCGACGCGGCGCGCAAGCACCTGCTGTCGCTGTTCGAGCTCCTCCCGCCGGACGACCCCCGCGTCGGCAAGGCCCGCCGCGGCCTCCAGTCCGCCCTGTTCTAGCCGGCCGCCGTTCCGGCCCGGGCCGCGGTGCGACCCGGGCCCGTCTCCTGGCGCGCGCCGGCGGACGGGCGTCAGCCGAAGGGTGGCGAGCTGGGGCGAGCGGGACACCTGACCGCGCTGGTGAGCGTATGCTCGTTGACTGATGACCGCGCCCGTGCGGCCGCGTGGAGCACTTCCACGGGTGAAGCACCTCCACGGGGCCCATCCGGCCGGTCCGCGGTTCCGCCGCCTCGTGATCGACACCGGCCCGTGCCCGGCACCGGCTCGTGATCGGCACCACGGGGGCGCCCGTGCCCGCGACCGTCGAGCCGATCGTCGTCGCGGTCCGGGCTCTGCGGGACGCGGTCCGGGACCGGGCGGCGGCCCCGGACGCACCGTCCCCCGCGGAGGGGCGCGCCCGAATGTGGACAAACCCGTATAAATAGGGAGCAGCTGTCGTGGCGAGCGTGCCAAGCGTGTCGTACTCCATCACCGTCCGGCTGGAGGTCCCGGCCGGCGGCCGGGCCGTCAGCCAGATCACCCACGTGGTCGAGAACGCCGGTGGCATCGTCACGGCCCTCGACGTCAACACCGCGGGCCACGAGACCCTGCGGATCGACGTCACGATCGCCACCCGCGACACCCAGCACGCCGAGGCGATCTCGGGCGCGCTGGAGCGGATCGACTCCGTCAAGATCCACAAGGTCAGCGACCGGACGTTCCTGATGCACCTCGGCGGCAAGATCGAGATGCAGTCGAAGGTGCCGCTGCGCAACCGCGACGAGCTGTCGATGGCCTACACCCCCGGCGTCGCCCGCGTCTCGCTGGCCATCGCCCGCAACCCCGAGGACGTCCGGCGGCTGACGATCAAACGCAACAGCGTCGCCGTCGTGACCGACGGCTCGGCGGTGCTCGGCCTCGGCAACATCGGCCCGGAGGCCGCGCTGCCGGTCATGGAGGGCAAGGCGGCGCTGTTCAAGCGGTTCGCCGGGATCGACGCGTGGCCGATCTGCCTCGACACCCAGGACACCGACGAGATCGTCCGGACGGTGCAGATCCTCGCGCCGGCGTTCGGCGGCATCAACCTGGAGGACATCTCCGCGCCGCGCTGCTTCGAGGTCGAGGCCCGGCTGCGCGAACTGCTCGACATCCCCGTCTTCCACGACGACCAGCACGGCACCGCGATCTGCGTGCTCGCCGCGCTGACCAACGCGCTGCGCGTCGTCGGCAAGGACATCGGCGCCGTGCGCATCGCGATGGCGGGCGCGGGCGCGGCCGGCAGCGCCATCCTGAAGCTGCTGATGCACGCGGGCGCCCGCAACCTCGTCGTCTGCGACTACGCCGGCGCCGTGCACAAGGGCCGCGAGGACCTGGACGACTCGCTGCGCTGGATCGCCGACCACACCAACGAGGGCGGCTACTCCGGCGACCTGCGCGGCGCGGTGAAGGACGCCGACGTCTTCATCGGCGTGTCCGCCCCCGGCATCCTGAACGGCGACGACATCGCCACGATGAACGACGACGCGATCGTGTTCGCGCTCGCCAACCCCGAGCCGGAGGTCTCGCCGGACGAGGCCCGCGAGCACGCCGCCGTGGTCGCCACCGGGCGCAGCGACTACCCGAACCAGATCAACAACGTGCTGGCGTTCCCCGGCGTCTTCCGCGGCCTCCTGGACGCCCAGGCCGACGGCGTCACCCTCGACATGCTCGCGGCCGCGGCCAAGGCCCTCGCCGAGGTCGTCACCCCGGACGAGCTCGGCCCGAACTACATCGTGCCGAGCGTCTTCCACCCGGAGGTCAGCACCCGCGTGGCCGGGGCCGTCCGCGAGGCCGCGGGCGGCCGCCCCCGCACCGAGGCCTAGAGGCCCGGCGGCGCGGGCGGGCCCGGGTGCGGGCCCGCCGCGGCGCTCAGCCGGACTTGCGGCCCGCGAACATGTGCTCGCGGCGGCGCGGCCAGGTGCCGCCCCACCAGAAGATGATCGCGCCGGTCAGGATGACGGCGACGCCGGTCGCGGCCCGCGCCCACAGCACGGTGTCGGGGCCGGTGTGCGGCAGCTTGCCGGGCGGTGTCTCGCGCGGCGCGGCGGCGCCCGCCTTCTTGCAGTTCGCCTTGGCGGCGGTGCTCTCGATCTGCCGGTTCGCCCAGCGGACGGTGATGCGGGTGCTGCGGTCCTCGCGCAGCTTCACCGCGACCGTCCGGGTGGTGCCCGGCCCGATCTTGCCGGGGACGGCGGCGGTGTCGTCGTTCTTCTCGACGGAGAAGTCCTCGGTCTGCGTCCCGGTGTTGCGGAGCCTCACGTTCACGGTGCGGTCCGGGCAGGAGACCGATCCGATCGTGGCCGTCACCGGCCGCGCGGGCGCGTGCGACGGCGTCCGGGACGGGGTGTGCGACGGCGTCCGGGTGGGCTTGCCCGAGGCGGACGGCGAACCGCCGGACGGGCTCGGGCTCGCGCTGGTGGATTCGGTGCTGGAGGTCGGAGACGCCGAACCGTCCGACCCCAGCAGGGCCGGGATCGCGATCAGCGCCCCGATCACGATGAACACGGCGGCGATGACGACCCTGGGCAACTGCATCGCTGGTCCTCCCGGCCCGCACCAAGCGGGTGGCCGATGATCCTAGATCATTCTTAACCCAGGACCTTGTGGTGCCGATATCCCCATCGATAGGAATGCGTAACAGGCTAACGAGCGAGGGGGCGTGCCGCCGGAGGTCCGGGCAACGCATCATGGGACCCATGGAAGACGGGATCAGGGTCGGGCTCCTGCTGGTGGCCACTCCGCAGCTGGAGGATCCGAACTTTCGGCGCAGCGTCGTGCTGCTGGTCGAGCACGACGGCGACGGGGGGACCCTCGGTGTCGTCCTCAACCGGCCGACCGAGGTTCCGGTGGACCGCGTGCTGCCGCCGTGGGCGGAACTGGTGACGGGCCCGGCCGTGGTCTTCCAGGGCGGGCCCGTCGCGCTGGAGAACGCGCTCGCCCTCGCCCGGCTCCCCGGCGAGGACGAGCCGCTCGGATGGCGCGCCCTGCACGGCGGCACCGAGGTCGCCAGGGTGGGCCTGGTCGACCTGGAGGCCCCGCCCGGCCTGCTCGCGGCGGAACTGCTGCAACTGCGCGTGTTCGCCGGATACGCGGGCTGGTCGCCCGGGCAGCTGCGCACCGAGGTCGAGGAAGGCTCGTGGTACCTGGTGCCCGCCGAGGCCGGCGACGTTTTCGCCGGCGATCCGGACCGGCTGTGGCAGAACGTGCTGCGCCGGCAGGGTGGCGACCTGGCCTTCGTCGCCACTTTCCCCGAGGACCCGACGCTGAACTAAGGTGAACGGTGTGAGTACGAAGATCCTTCCCGACGGCGACACCCAGAGCGATGTCAAGCCGGACCTCTCCCACGGTGACGGCGACCACGAGCGGTTCGCCCACTACGTGAAGAAGGCCAAGATCACCGAGAGCGCGGTGACCGGCACGCCGGTGATCGCGCTGTGCGGCAAGGTCTGGGTGCCGAACCGGGATCCGAAGAAGTACCCCGTCTGCCCGGAGTGCAAGGAGATCTACGAGTCCATGCAGTCGGGCGGGGGCAAGGGCGAGGAGTGACCGGCCGCTGAACGGCGGTCGAGGGCGCGGCGCCGGGTAGGCGTGCGCGCGTGAGGTCCTGCGGTCATGTGCCGCGGGACCTCGGCGTTTCCTGTCGCGGGACGCCCCGAAAGGGACGTCCCTGAACAATCGGGGGATTGAATGCGGCGCTTGGCCGGGGTTTCACTGTGCGCACTGGCGGTCACGGTGTGTGCTGTTCCGGGTTCGGTGAGTGAGGGGGACTGGGAGCGGACGAAGGTCGCTCCCGCCGCCCGCGGCGACGACTGCGTCCGCGGCCGCGCGGGCGGGACGGCCGCCGCCGGCGGGGCCGCACTCCGCGGGAGGGGCGCCTCGGGCGGGGCGGCGCGGTCGGCCCGGGCGCGCGACCGGGCCGACCTCGGCCACGAGCAGGCCGCCGCCATGCTCGCCGACCTCCGCCGCACGCTCCTCGACCGGTTCGGGACGTCCGACGAGGCCCTCCTCGACTCGCGCCTGCTCGGCGGGACGCTTCCGGGCCCGGCCCGCCGCGAGGCGGAGCGGCGCGCGACGGGGAGCCTCGTCGTGCCGGTGCGGTTCCACGTCGTCCACAGCGGGAGCTCCGGGCGGCTGTCCACGGCGGCGGTCCAGCGGCAGATCGCCACGCTGAACGCGGCCTACGGCGGGCGCCTCGGCGGCTCCGACACCCATGTGAGGTTCCGGCTCGACTCCCTGGACCGCACCGACAACTCGGCCTGGTTCCACAACCCGCAGCGCAACGAGGGCCCGATGAAGCGGCGCCTCCGCAAGGGCGGGCGCGGGACCCTCAACCTCTACACGGCGGCCGTCGGGTCGGACGTGCTGGGCTTCTCCACCTTCCCGCAGTGGTACCGGCGCGACCCGCGCCTGGACGGCGTCATCGTCGACTTCCGCAGCCTGCCGTACGGGTCGTACGCGCCGTTCAACCACGGGTTCACGGCCGTCCACGAGATCGGGCACTGGCTCGGCCTCATGCACACGTTCGAGGGCGGCTGCGTGTCGCCGGGCGACGGGGTGGCCGACACCCCGTACGAGGCGGAGCCGGCGCAGGGCTGCCCGCAGGGACGCGACTCGTGCCCGCAGCGGGGCCGCGATCCGATCCACAATTTCATGGACTACGCCCACGACTCCTGCATGCGGGGCTTCACCACAGGTCAGGGCCGCCGTGTCCGGGCGGCGTGGGCGGCGTACCGGTCCCGCAAGGCCGGCCGCCACCGTGTGGATCTCGGCACAGGTGCGCCGGCCGCGGCACGATCTGTCGGTGCGGCTCGGTAGCCTTCAATGACCGTGAGCACCTTCGCCGCATCGAGCATGCCCCCCGCCTTCCCCGAGCGGGCCGCCTGGGGGACCGCGTCCTCCCTGCGCGCCTGGCAGCAGCAGGCGCTGGAGGCGTACTTCGGCGTGGACGGAACGGCGCCCGGCCCTCGCGACTTCCTCACCGTCGCGACGCCGGGCGCCGGCAAGACGACGTTCGCGCTCCGGCTCGCCCGCGAGCTGATGGAGCGCCGCGTCGTCGCCTCGCTCACGATCGTGTGCCCGACCGAGCACCTCAAGCGGCAGTGGGCCGAGTCGGCGGCCCGCGTCGGCATCAGGATCGACCCGGAGTACCAGAACGGGCAGGGGCCCGTCGGCAAGGACTTCCACGGCGTCGCCGTCACGTACGCGACCGTCGCCGCGCGCCCGGCGCTGCACCGCAACCGCACCGAGGCGCGCAAGTCGCTGGTCATCTTCGACGAGGTGCACCACGCGGGCGACGGCCTGTCGTGGGGCGACGCCGTCCGGGAGGCGTTCGAGCCGGCGACGCGGCGGGTCGCCCTGTCCGGCACGCCGTTCCGCACCGACATCAACCCGATCCCGTTCGTCCAGTACGAGGAGGGGCCGGACGGCATCCGGCGCAGCCGGGCCGACTACACCTACGGTTACGGCCCCGCCCTCGCCGACGGCGTCGTCCGACCGGTGATCTTCCTGGCCTACGCGGGCGAGATGCGCTGGCGCACCCGCGCGGGCGACGAGATCACCGCGACCCTCGGCGAGCCGCTCACCCAGGACCAGACGTCCCAGGCGTGGCGGGCCGCGCTCGACCCCAAGGGCAACTGGATCACGCAGGTGCTGGCCGCGGCCGACCGCCGCCTCACCGAACTGCGCCGCGTCATCCCGGACGCGGGCGGCCTGGTCATCGCCACCGACCACGAGGCCGCCCGCGCCTACGCCAAGATGCTGCGCGCGGTCACCGGGCAGGGCGCCACGATCGTGCTGTCGGACGACCCGACCGCGTCCAAGAAGATCAAGGCGTTCGGCGAGACCGACGACCGCTGGATGGTCGCGGTCCGCATGGTGTCCGAGGGGGTCGACATCCCGCGCCTCTGCGTCGGCGTCTACGCCACCTCCACCAGCACGCCGCTGTTCTTCGCGCAGGCCATCGGCCGCTTCGTCCGCGCCCGCAAGCGCGGCGAGACCGCCTCGGTGTTCCTGCCGTCGGTGCCGACGCTGATGGGCCACGCCTCCGAGATGGAGGAGGAGCGCGACCACGTCCTCGACCGCCCCGTCAGCGAGGACGGCCTCGACGACGACCTGCTCGCCGAGGCCAACCGCGAGAAGGACACGCCCGACGTCGGCGAGGAGCTGCCGTTCGAGACGGTCGAGGCGTCCGCGACGTTCGACCGCGTGCTCTACGACGGCGGCGAGTTCGGCATGAACGCCGAGCCGGGCTCGGCCGAGGAGGAGGAGTTCCTCGGCATCCCCGGCCTGCTGGAGCCCGACCAGGTGTCGGCGCTGCTGCGCAAGCGGCAGGCCGAGCAGATCGCCAACGAGCGCCGGCGCAAGACCGGCGACCCCCGCGCCGACCGCACCGCCGCGGAGGACATCGCGGCCCTGCGCCGCGAGCTGAACGGCCTCGTCAACTCCTGGAACCACCGGACGGGCCAGCCGCAGGGAGTCATCCACAACGAGTTGCGCCGCGCCTGCGGCGGCCCGCCCGTCCCCCAGGCGAGCGCCGAGGAGATCCGCGGGCGCATAGCCAAGATCCGCGACTGGGCCGCCAAGCGCCGCCACTGACGCCTCACCCCCGCGCCGCGGCTGAGCCCGCCGCTGAGCCGGCGGCGCCGCGTGCGCTCAGGCGATCCCGGAGGACGTCGTCGAGGACGCCCGCAACGCGCTGAGGGCTGTCGCACGGGTACCGCATCGCCCCTGAGACCCGGTAGGCCCACCGTCCGCCGGCACGCTCCGCCGTGACGCTGACCGCGAGGCTTCCGGCGCCCTCGGGGAAGATCCACAGCACCGGCGGCGACTCCACGTAGACCTTGAGCTGGGACCAGCCGTGAGCGTGCGTCGCGGCGGCCAGGACGTCGAGGTGCCGTTCGGCGGTGGCATGCCAGAACCGGACACGCCACCACCCCATCACCAGCCGGCCGCGGGCCACTCTCACCCGTGAAGCCGAGCCCATGTCACCTTCCCGCCGCCGTCCAGTGCCCGGACGCCCCAGTCGGCGGCGAGCAGGGCGACCATGAGCAGCCCCCGCCCGGACTCCGCCGCGTCGTCCTCGCCCTGGAGAACCGGTGCCACATCGGACCTGTCCTCCACTTCCACCACGAAGTAGCCGTTTTCCAAGACGAGACGTACGGGAATGGCTTTGGTCTCGGTGTGCCTATAGGCGTTCGTGACTAATTCTGTGACGACGGTCCTCGCGATGTAGTCGTCGCCTAGGCGCCACTTAGCGAGAACGTCGGCGACCCAGGAGCGCGCCCGCTGCGGCGCATGTTCCGAGGATTCGAGCAGGACGGCTTCTGCGGCCGTTCCCGAATCGATCATAATTTCGACCTCCAGGAATTCGTTTTCGAAATCCAGTGGTCGAATCATCGCCCCTGTGTCACCCTGAGTAGCGTCAAGACCGCGATGAGTGCTCATAGTGTGCGCATTCGCAGGTCAACCGCCGCTCATGGCCGGTCGCCCCCGGTCATCTCCGGTCATCCGAGGCAAGGGAGGAACAGCGATGGGACAGCGTCCGAACGATCTGCGGCCCTGGGAGTCGCCGAACGCGCTTCTCGGCTCCGAACTACGTCGCTATCGAGAGGCGGCGGGCTTGAGCATCGCCGCCTTCTGCGAACTCATTCAGGAGAGCGCGCCCTACTCGAAGAGCACGGTCGGTTCCGTGGAACGCGGGGAGTCCCGCCCTGACCGGCTCCTCGCCGTCCACGCCGATCGCGTCCTCGACACCCGCGAGGCCCTCACCCACCTGTGGGACGGCCTGTACAAGGGAACCAACGCGGTCCCGGTCTGGTTCGCCGACTGGGCCATGCAGGAACCGAAGTTCGAAAGGATCCGGAGTTACGAGCCTTTGATCGTGCCCGGCCTGCTCCAAGTGCCCGCCTACGCCGCCACCATCCTCGACGACGAGGCGGCCCTTGAGGCACGCCTGGCGCGGCAGGGCATCCTGAGCGGGGACCGGACGCCGCCGCACCTCCTCTACGTGCTGGACGAGAGCGTGCTCTATCGCGACGCCGGTGGAGCCGAGGTGATGCGCGAACAACTCCAACGCCTCATCGCGGTCTCGTCGCGCCTCGTGCGCATCCAGATCATTCCGCTTCACCTTCACGAAGGCATCGGTGGCGCATTCGCCATCGGTACCCTCCCGGACGGAAGCGAGGTAGGGTACAAGGACAACCCGATCAACGGCGACACGACCACAGACCGTGCCGAACTCAATCGCCTCACCGGGTTGTTCGCTTCAATTCAGTCCGCCGCGTATCCCGTAGACCAGTCCCTCGAACTGATAGCTAAGGTGGCGCAGGAGAAATGGACTTGAGTTCAGTGGTTTGGCGCAAGGCGTCCCGCAGCTCCAACAACGGCGGCAACTGCGTCGAGCTCGCCCGCGTCGGCGACGCCGTGGCCGTCCGTGACAGCAAGGACCCCGACGGCCCCAAGCTTCTCATGACCCCCCAGGCCCTCCGTGACCTCAGCACGGCTATCGAGAACGCCTAGCTAGTAGGTCACGGCCACCAACGGCCGAAACGTGGCCGGGTCCGAGCGGCGCTTCCTGCCGCCCCGTCCGGTAAGCGAGGTGGCCGGGCCCTCATCGAGAGGGCCCGGCCGGGTGCGACACGATCAGTGGCTCGGTCGCTCTTGAGTGGTCTGGCTGGAGCAGGGGGCATCCTGCGGTGTGCTGGAACCCCGCCCCTTGTCTTCGTGAAGTGCGGCAACCGCGAGCAACAGCCCGACGATCAGCGCTGCGATGACCTGGTTGCGGGTGAGTTTGAAGCCTTGTTGTGCCATTGCTGCACTCCGGTCTCTCGTTTGCGCGTGGACTGCGGGGACGACCCCCGCACCTTGGACCGTCCACGGGCGCGAACCGATAGCAAGAGCGCAGATCAATGGCCGCATGTCCCGGACCGAACTCGCGCGCCGCCGACCGTCACATGCGAGCAAAGATCAAGGAAGCCGGACGCACATGCATCAGCGAACGCACGACTGCCTTTACGTGGATCCTCGCGGCCGCGTAAAGGCAGTCAGGCCGGCTATTTGAACGAGGTGTAGCGGCCGTGGGGCGCGGTCAGCACGAAGCTCTTGTGCTTCCCGGTCTTGCAGTTGCTCCGCGTGTAGTACGTGTTCCCGTAGATCCGGCGCATCTCGAAGCCGCGGGTGACGACCAGCGTCGTCTTCGGCGGGACGGTGGTCTCATCGCTCTGCGTGGTGGTGATGCTCTCCGACTTCTCGAGACCGCCGCCGACCGAATCCAGGGAATAGGCGCCCTAGGGCCCTAGGCGGCACCGATGGGGACCTCAAGGGTGACGACCGAAGCGCACGATCCACACAAAAAGTTCGTGACTGCAAGGACCCGGATGGTCCCAAGCTCCTCATCACCCCCCGGGCCGGGAGCGTCCCCGCTTCCCTGAGCCCTCGAATCAGAAGAAAAACGAGGGCCTGGCTGCGCCAGGCCCTCGTGGGTGGTGCGAAGAGGCGCGAGCCTTCTCACATGTGACCGCCCTTTAGACGATCCTGTTGCCCCTACGAGTACGACCACTCACACGAAGAGGCCCTGGAGGTCTGCCTCAAGGGCATCCTCTGGTGGGAGTACACCTCCGCGAGGAAGGCGCGTCCAAACCCCTCTCACGCCGAGGTGATCGAAGAACTGCTGGCCTCCGCCGACCGCGGGGACCTGGACGACTGACGGAGCCACATCCCGGCTCTGTCGCGACCCACCCACCGTCTTCGAGGCGGAGGGGGCCTTCAACGATCGCGCGGGCCCCAGGCCCGCGCGATGAACCGCACAGGAACACGGCCGGCCTGCCCCTCATCGGGCGGGCCGGTTCTCTTTCTTGGCAGCTTGCCGCTGCTCGTGGGCACCGCCGCCTTTGGTCCTCGTGTTCGCGCGCTCGGCGGTCAGGACGGCTGGACCTGGTCGAAGAGGGCGACCGCTTCGGCGGGGTCCGGGCTCACCAGGCGTTCCAGGCCGGCTGTGGTGATCTTCGCCCACGTGCCGGCGCGTGCCCACATCCGTTCCTCGAAGGCGCGGACGGCCTTGTCCAGATCTCCTGGGCCGGCGGCGACGGTCTCGGCGCCCTCCAGCATCGCGAGGTTCGCGCCCGCTCCCAGCGGGGGCATCAGATGGGCGGCGTCGCCCAGGAGCGGCCCAGCCGTCGCACGGGTACCGCATCGCCTCTGAGACGCGGTCTCGTCGACCGGCCGGCGGTGAACGGCCTCGCCGTGGACTCCTGCACCACCGCCCAGCTCGGCCTCGCCCGGGAGTTGAGGGAGTCGATCCACCTCGCCGCGACGGCGGGCGCGCTCCAGGACGCTATCCCCGCGTCCGCTGTCCAGGTCATCAATGACCGCGGCGTCGAGGGGCGGGCCGCCGTGATCCTGACGCCCGAGGGCACGCCGCGGTGGCGAATCGGTTCGGCTTCCCGCGTGGAGGACGCCGCAACTGGCCGCGATGCCGCCGACCTACGGTCGTACATCCGCTGTCGTCGGTCATCGGACTCAGGGAGCCTGCGTGATCGGTTCACGTGGCCCGCTCGACTCTGAACAGGGCGGCCCGCTGCAGATCGCACTTGCCATCGCTGATCATTTCAGGACTGTAGAGCCGCAAGGAAGCACAAAGAAGACGCAGTTGGGAGATACGACCATGAGCAATCTCGCCCACATGACCCGGACGCCCGAGGGCCCCATCGCCACGGTCTGGACCGTCGGCCGCGACGAGTCATGCACCGTCCGCCCCGTTGCCGGCAGTGTCAGCCGGAAGCACGCGGAGGTGAGCTACACCGCCGCCGCCGGCTGGTCCGTGAAAGACCTCGGGTCCACGAACGGCACTGTGGTCGAGCCCAAGGAAGGCGACCCTTGGAAGCTTGCCCCCGGGCAGCAGTATCCCATCGGGGAAGACGACACGCTCTTCTTCGGCCCCGACGTCAGCCTCCACCCCCGGAGCCTCCGGTGGCCGTGAGGTCCGACATGTGGCAGACGTCTCCGCGTCAGCCACCCCCACCCGGTGCTCTCCGCCTCGCAAAAAGGCAGGAGAGCACTCGTGTTTACGGTCACTTTCAGGTCGTCCGCCACCGGACGCCGAGACCGCCTTCGCGACCGGCCTGGGCTGGGTCCTCGACGCGGTGGCCGCCAAACTCGCCCGGCCGTAGCGGCTTCCCTGCCCAAGGCCGTCAGGGGGAGGCGGTGTCCAGGGCCAGCGTCTTGAGGATGTGGGTGACGGTTTCCTCGGGGGTGCCCGTGATGGGGGCGGTGACGATGTTCTCGTCGGGGGCAGGGGTTTCGAGGTCGGCGAACTGTGAGTCGAGCAGGCCGGCCTTGAAGAAGTGGCCCTTGCGGGAGCGCATGCGGGCGGCGATCGTGTCGCGGTCGCCGTCCAGGAGGACCAGGCGGACGCCCGCGTGACCGTCGAGCAGCATGTCGCGGTACCGGCGTTTCAGGGCGGAGCAGGTGACGACGCCGGGGCGGCCGGTGGCGAGGCGGTCGGCGATCCACGCGGCGATGGAGCGCAGCCAGGGGAGGCGGTCCTCGTCGGTGAGGGGGCGGCCCGCGCGCATCTTGGCGACGTTGGCCTCGGAGTGGAACGCGTCGGCCTCGGCGTACTCCCAGCCGAGGCGCTCGGCGAGGAGCGCGCCGATGGTCGTCTTGCCGCTGCCGGACACTCCGGCGACGAGGATGACCGTGGGCTCCGCGACGTTCGGGGGCGTGTCCGGGGGCATGGTCAGGCGGTCACCACCGGGGCGCCGGACAGGACGACGCCCTCCTGCCCGAGCTCGTCCAGCGCCCGGTCGACGGTGGCCTTGCCGACCCCGGCCGTGAGGTCGAGCAGGACGGTGGTGCGCAGGCCCGCGCGGACGGCGTCCACGGCGGTGGCCCGGACGCAGTGGTCGGTGGCGATGCCGACGACGTCGACGGAGTCGACGCCGCGGTCGGCGAACCAGTCGGCCAGCGGGGTCTCGTCGTCGGAGAACCCCTCGAAGCCGCTGTAGGCGGCGGTCTCGCGGCCCTTGCTGAACACGGCCTCGATGGGGGCGAGGGAGAGGTTGGGGTGGAAGTCGGCGCCGGGGGTGCCGATCACGCAGTGCGGCGGCCAGGTCTCGGCGAAGTCGGGATCGGCGGAGAAGTGGCCGCCCGGATCGAGGTGGAAGTCGCGCGTCGCCACGATGCGCGCGTACTCGGACCGGTGCGCGGCCACGTACTCGGAGATCGCGGTCGCCACCGCGGCGCCCCCGCCGACGGCCAGCGAACCCCCCTCGCAGAAATCGTTCTGCACGTCCACGATGATCAGCGCTTTCGTGCCCATGACCGCTCCCTCTGCCGGTTGCCCCACCGGATCTGCCACGACCGTACCCCAGCGTCGTTCCCGCACGCGGGACGGCTCAACGGCGTGGCCCGCCGTTGACGAACTCGGTCGGGACGGCCGGCTCTCCCTTGGAGAGGCGGCGCGCCGTCGGGGGCAGCTCGGCGACCGAGCGCGCGTGGCGGTCCCGCGCCTCGCGGAGCGGCTCGCGTCCGACGACTTCGCCGTCCCGCACCAGCGGCACCTGGAGGACGCGGTCGTGGGGGCCGGGCGCCGGCTCGGTGGTGAACACGGTCTCGGCGTAGGCGACGCCGTGCCCGTCGACGCGGCGGACGGCGGTCTTGCGGCCGCCGCGGCTCGGCTTGCCCGCCGAGCGCTTGGCGACCGGGCGCATGGGCGCGTCCTCCTGCGGGCCGTCCGCCCGCGCGACGAGCTTGTACACGAGCGACGCCGTGGGGGCGCCGGAACCGGTCACCAGGGACGTCCCCACGCCGTACCCGTCCACGGGCGCCGCGCCGAGCGCCGCGATGCCGTACTCGTCCAGGTCGCCGGTGACCACGATGCGCGTGCCGTGCGCGCCGAGGGAGTCGAGCTGCTCGCGGACGCGCCGCGCCATCACGCCGAGGTCGCCGCTGTCGATCCGGACGGCGCCGAGGCCGGGCCCCGCCAGCTCCACCGCCGTCCGGACGGCCCGTTCGACGTCGTAGGTGTCGACCAGCAGCGTGGTGCCCTCGCCCAGGGCGGCGAGCTGCGCCTCGAACGCGTGCCGCTCGCTGTCGTGCAGGAGGGTGAAGGAGTGCGCGCTCGTCCCGGCGGTCGGGACGCCGTACAGCCGGCCCGCCTCCAGGTTGGACGTGGTGGTGAACCCGGCGATGTAGGCGGCGCGGGCGGCGGCCACGGCGGCGCGCTCGTGGGTGCGGCGCGACCCCATCTCGATGATCGGGCGCTCCTGGGCGGCCTGCGCCATCCGGGACGCGGCGGACGCGATCGCGCAGTCGTGGTTGAGGACCGACAGCGCGAGGGTCTCCAGCAGGACCGCCTCGCCGAACGTGCCCTCGATCATCAGGATCGGCGACTCGGGGAAGTAGCACTCGCCCTCGGGGTAGCCCCAGACGTTCCCGGTGAAGCGGTACTTCTCCAGCCAGCGCACCGTGGGCTCGTCCACGATGCCGTTCTCTGCGAGGAACTCCAGCTCGGCGTCGCCGAACCGGAACGCCTCGATGGCGTCCAGGAGCCGCCCGGTGCCCGCGACGACCCCGTACCGGCGCCCGGCGGGCAGACTCCGCGCGAACACCTCGAAGACCGCGCGGCGGCCGTCCGTCCCGCTGCGCAGGGCGGCCTGCAGCATGGTCAGCTCGTACTGGTCGGTCAGCAGCGCGGTGCCGTCGCCAAGGTCCACAAGTGGAACTTTAGGGCCGGGTGCGGGCACCATGGTGACGCGGGCCGTCACACGCGGCGGGGAAGCGCCGCATAGCATCGGATGCGGCGGGCGGCCGCGTCCTCCAGGGCGGCGCCGCGCGCGCGAGTTCAGAGAGGGGGAGGCCCGGCCAATGAGCGCCATGAGCACGGCGCCCGCACCGGTGGAGCTGGAGCGGCCGGACGCGGCGGAGGACGTGAGCGCCGACCGGCCCTGGCTGGCGATCGTCTGGAACGACCCGATCAACCTGATGTCGTACGTCACGTACGTGTTCCAGGCCGTCTTCGCCTATCCCAAGGCGAAGGCCGAGAAGCTGATGCTCGATGTGCACCACAAGGGCCGCGCGGTGGTGGCCAACGGCACCCGCGAGGAGATGGAGCGGGACGTGGAGATCCTGCACTCCTATGGCCTGTGGGCGACAGTGAAACGGGACGACTGAGCCGATGAGCCATGTGAGGAAGAGACGCGACGGCTTCCGGGTGCGGCTGGAGCCGGAGGAGACCGCGCTGCTGCGCGCCCTCATGGAGCAGATGCTCTCCCTGCTCGGCGAGGAGGCCGGCGAGGACGGCGAGCTGGCGTCCCTCGGCATCGCCGAGAACGCCACGAAGTCGGACGACCCGGTCCTGGCGCGGCTGTTCCCGGACGCCTACCGCGACGACGGCGAGGCCGCCGGGGAGTTCCGCCGCTACACCGAGCTGGGCCTGCGCGACGGCAAGCGCGAGGCGGCCCGGACGGTGCTCGGGGCGCTGGGCGAGAAGGGCACCGAGGCCGTCCTCGACGAGAAGCAGGCGCAGCAGTGGCTGCGGGCGCTGAACGACGTCCGGCTGGCGCTCGGCACCCGGCTGGAGATCACCGAGGACTGGTACGAGGAGGCGGGCGGCCTGGACCCGCGCGACCCGCGCGCCCCCATGTTCGCCGCCTACGACTGGCTGACGATGCTGCAGGACGGTCTCGTCCGCGCCCTGGAGTAGGCGCCGCCTAAGCTTGCGGCCATGCTGACGATTGAACGGGCCCTGGTCGACCAGATCATCGCGCACGCGCGCGCGGACCACCCGGACGAGGCCTGCGGCATCATCGCGGGACCGGTCGGCTCGGACCGGCCCGTCCGGTTCGTCGCGATGGTCAACGCCGAGCGCTCCCCGACGTTCTACCGGTTCGACTCCCAGGAGCAGTTGAAGGTGTGGCGGGAGATGGACGACCGGGACGAGGAGCCCGTGGTGATCTACCACTCCCACACCGCGACCGAGGCCTACCCCTCGCGCACCGACGTCTCGTACGCGTCCGAGCCGAACGCGCACTACGTCCTCGTCTCGACCCGCGAGGAGGGCGAGACCGAGTTCCGCTCGTTCCGGATCGTGGACGGCGAGGTCACCGAGGAGGAGGTCGCCGTCGTCGACGGGCCCTGACGGCGGGACGCGCGGCGCGGGAGGTCCGGAGGCGGCCGGGATCGGCGGCTCCGCGGCCGGTAAACTGGCCGACATGCGGACGAGCGGGCATGGGACGGGCGGCGCCGGGCGCCGTGCCGGGGCCCCAGCGGTGCCGCCCGTGCAGAGCTTCCTGTTCGGGCACTCGCGCGCCGAGGTCGTCTACGACTGTCGCTGACGCGCTGATCACGCCTGGAATCATCCCGCCGCCCGCCCGGTTCCACCACCAGGGGCGGGCAGTCCCGTACGACGTTAAGGAGATCATCGCGATGGCGATCGAGGTCCGGATCCCGACGATCCTGCGCAACCTCACCGACGGCGCCAAGGCCGTCGAGGGCAAGGGCGGCACGCTCGACGAGCTGTTCGCCGACCTGGACACCCGGCACGCCGGCCTGCGCGCCCGGCTCGTGGACGACAAGGGCCTGCGCAAGTTCGTCAACGTCTACCTGAACGACGAGGACGTCCGCTTCCTCGGCGGGCTGGAGACGGAGGTCGCCGACGGCGACAGCGTCACGATCCTCCCGGCCGTCGCCGGCGGCTGAGCCGGTCGGGACGAGCGCCACATGCGATTCGACTCACTGCTGGACTCGCTCGGCGGCACCCCGCTGGTCGGGCTGCCGCGGCTGTCGCCGAGCGAGGACGTGCGGCTCTGGGCCAAGCTGGAGGACCGCAACCCCACCGGCTCGGTGAAGGACCGCCCCGCCTTCCACATGATCGAGAAGGCGGAGAAGGAGGGGCTGCTGACGCCCGGCTGCACGATCCTGGAGCCGACGTCCGGCAACACCGGCATCTCGCTGGCCATGGTCGCCAAGCTGCGCGGCTACTCGATGGTGTGCGTGATGCCCGAGAACACCTCCGCCGAGCGCCGCCAGCTCCTGGAGATGTGGGGCGCGCGGATCATCTCCTCCCCGGCGGCGGGCGGCTCGAACGAGGCCGTGCGGGTGGCCAAGGGCCTGGCGAGGGAGAACCCCGACTGGGTGATGCTGTACCAGTACGGCAACGAGGCCAACGCGCTCGCGCACTACGAGACGACCGGCCCGGAGATCCTCGCCGACCTGCCGTCGGTGACGCACTTCGTCGCCGGGCTCGGGACGACGGGCACGCTGATGGGCGTCGGCCGCTTCCTGCGGGAGCGGGTGCCGGACATCAGGATCGTCGCGGCGGAGCCGCGGTACGGGGAGCTGGTGTACGGGCTGCGCAACATCGACGAGGGCTTCATCCCCGAGCTGTACGACGACTCCGTCCTGACGACCCGGTTCTCCGTCGGGTCGCTGGACGCGCTGCGCCGCACCCGCGAGCTGCTGGAGCAGGAGGGCATCTTCGCGGGCATCTCGACCGGCGGGGCGCTGCACGCGGCGATCGGGATGGCGAACAAGGCGGTGAAGGCCGGCGAGCGCGCCGACATCGTGTTCATCGTCGCCGACGGCGGCTGGAAGTACCTGTCGACCGGCGCGTACGGCGGCACCCTGGAGGAGGCCGAAGCCCGGCTCGAAGGCCAGCTCTGGGCCTGACCGGGCGGCCGGCGGCCGGCGGTCGGGGTAGTGTGCGTATGCTACTCGAACGTGATTCTAGAACCGTCCCGGCGGGCATCCGCCGGGACGGTCGGACCGGGAGAGTGCGGATGAGCGGGTTCGGGGACTCGACGGCGGTGAAGCCGGTCGGCGAAGGCCGGTACGAGGCCGTCCTGGACGAGGGCTACGGCATCGCCCAGGCGCTGAACGGCGGATACCTCATGGCCGTGCTCGCCCGCGCCGCCGTGGACGCCTCGCCGCACGAGCACCCGGTCTCGACCGCGGCGAACTTCCACCGCGTCGCCAAGGCCGGCCCCGTCGAGATCGTCGTCGACTCCCGCAAGGTGGGCCGCACGGCCGCCTCGTACCTCGTCACCCTCCTCCAGGACGGCCGTCCCGCCGTGGACGCGCTGATCACCACCGGCACCCTCGACCCGTCCGCCGAGCCCGACTTCGCCACCGGGCCGCCCGCCGGGCTGCCGCCGCTGGAGGAGTGCTCGGGGTTCCGGCCGCCCGCCGCGACCGGCGGCGGCTTCGCCGACCAGGTCGACATGCGCTTCGACCGGACGACCATGGGCTGGCTGGACGGGCGGCCGAGCGGCCGCCCGGACATCCGCGCCTGGTTCCGGCACGCCTGCGGCCAGGAGCCCGACGGCTACTCCCTGGCCCTCGCCGTGGACGCGCTGCCGCCCGTGGCGCTGAACCTCGGCGCGCAGGGCTGGGCCCCGACCGTCGAGCTGACCTGGCACATGCGGGCCGTCCCGGCGCCGGGCTGGCTCGCCGTGCACGGCACCGGGCGGCTCCTCACCGGCGGCTGGTTCGACGAGGAGGTCGAGGTGTGGGACTCCGCCGGCCGCCTCGTCGCGCAGAGCCGGCAGATCGCCCGAGTCCCCCTCGCCCGCTCCTAGCCGGGGCGGCGCACCGGCGTTTCGCGCCGGCGAACGACCGGATCACGCGCCGGCGGCGTGAGCTGGACGGTTTTCCGGTGCGTGACGGTGTGATGTCCAACGCATGACGCACCTGGGCGGGGCCACGTCGCTTAGCCTTGTGCACCATGTCAGATCCATCCCGGGGGGACGGCCTCCGAGACGCGCCCATCGGGATCTTCGACAGCGGGTTCGGGGGCCTCACGGTGGCCCGCGCCATCCTCGACCAGCTGCCGAACGAGCCGGTCGTCTACCTCGGCGACTCGGCCCGCCAGCCGTACGGCCCGCGCCCGATCGCGCAGGTCCGGGCGTTCGCGCTGGAGATGCTGGACGAGCTGGTCGGCGAGGGCGTGAAGATGCTGGTGATCGCCTGCAACAGCGCCAGCTCGGCGATGCTGCGCGACGCCCGCGAACGCTACGACGTCCCGGTCGTGGAGGTCATCAACCCCGCGACCCGGCGCGCCGCCCGTGCCACGTCCAACGGGCGGGTGGGCCTGATCGCGACCGAGGCCACGGTGAACAGCCGCGCCTACGAGGACGCGTTCGCCGCGGCGCCGCACATCGAGCTGGTCGGCGTCGCCTGCCCGCGCTTCGTCGACTTCGTCGAGGCGGGCGTGACGATGGGCGACGAGCTGCTCGACGCCGCCCGCGGCTACCTGCGGCCGATCGTGGACGCGGACTGCGACACCCTGATCCTCGGATGCACGCACTACCCCCTTCTGGCGGGCGTCATCTCGTATGTGGTCGGGGACGGGGTCACACTGGTCTCAAGCGCCGACGAGACCGCCAAGGACGTGTACCGAGTGCTGCACGATCGGGGACTGGCCCGCGCCGAGGCGACGCCCCGGCCGCGGCACCGGTTCCGCGCCACCGGTGACCCCGCCGTGTTCGCCGAGCTCGGCCGCCGCTTCCTCGGACCGGAGATCGGTCCGGTGGAGAGCACGTTGAGCAAGGCTTTGACGACCTGATTCCTCGGGACTCCAGAGGAGGAGTGAGCGTGCGGGTCACTGTGATCGGCTGTTCCGGCAGTTTCCCAGGGCCGGACAGCCCCGCGTCCAGCTATCTGATCGAGGCGGACGGCTTCTCCATGCTCCTCGACATCGGCAACGGTGCGATCGGAAGCCTCCAGCGCTTCCACGGCCTGCTGGACATCGACGCCATCTGCATCTCGCACCTGCATCCGGACCACTGCCTCGACCTCACGGTCTACTGGATCGCGCGGACGTACTGCCCGGGCGGCCCGGCGCCGCGCATCCCGGTGTACGGCCCCCGCGACACCGCGGACCACATGATCAAGGCGTACGAGCTGGAACCGAACCCGGAGATGACCGACACCTTCGACTTCCGCCTGCTGGAGCCGGGGCCGACGAGCATCGGCCCGTTCAGGGTGACCACCGCGCTGATGAACCATCCCGTCGAGGCGTACGGCCTGCGGATCGAGCACGAGGGCAGCGCGATGACCTACTCCGGCGACACCGGCCACAGCGACGACCTGGTGCGGCTGGCCCGCGGCTCCGACCTGTTCCTGTGCGAGGCCGGGTTCGCCGACCGGCCGGACCTGCCGCCGGACATGCACCTGACGGGACGGGAGGCGGGCGAGCACGCCGAGCGGGCGGAGGTCGGCCGGCTGGTCCTGACGCACCTGCTGCCCTGGAACGACGCGTCCCAGACGCTCTCCGAGGCGAAGTCCAGCGGTTTCCGCGGCCCGATCGAACTGGCCGAGGTCGGCGCCGTCTACGACTTCTGACCACGCCGCCATGACTGTGTACGACCACACAGTCCGACATGTCGTGGCATGAAAGCATGACCCGGAAATCTCGATGGGCACATGCCTCGCGCGCGCCGGGGCGCGAGCGCGGGGGTGGCCGTGGACGACGGGGCACGCGAGACCGGGGACCGATCCGCGCGTCCCGCCGGGCGGGATCCGTGGCTGGAGCTGGTCCTCTACGCGGAGAGCAGGGCCGGCTTCCTCGTCCGGACGGAGGGGGCGGCGATCCTGCCGCTCCGGTTGCCGGTGGACCGCGACGGCCGCGGCGAGGCGGCGGGCGACGGCCTCGGCCCGCTGGTCGTGCGCGGGGCGAAGGACCGCTTCGGCCTCGACGTCGACTACCTCGGGCTGCTCGCCGCCGAGTCCGGCGAGCCCCGGCGGCGGCTGACCGTCTGCGCGGTGGCGCGCGGCCCGCAGGAGCTCTCGGGCGCGGGCGGCAGGACCCGGATCCTGTCGATGGCCGATCTGGAGGCGCGCGGCGACGAGGTCGACCGCTCCGCGCTGTTCGCGACCGCGCTCAGCTGGTACCACGCGTCCGAGGTGGCGAGGGAGCTTCCGCTCAGGGTGCGGGAGGCCGTCGACAGGTCGCTGCTCTACCTGGAGAACCACCGCTCCATCGAAGACGGCCGATGGGGCTGGAACCTGTACATGGACGGGCACTCCCTCGGGCTCCTGTCCACGGCCGAGGGGATCCTGGCGCACGTCCACGCGGGCGTGACCGGCGACCAGCTGAGCAAGCCCGTGCAGTCGCTGGAGGGCATGCAGAACTCCGACGGCGGCTGGCAGGTCCGCAAGTCTCTCGTCGGCGCGCATTCCGACCAGTCCCTCACCGAGAGCACCTGCGCCGTCCTGTGGGCGCTGCACGGCATCGGGCGGTCCGACTCCGACCCGGTCGTCGCCGCGGGCCTGAGCTGGCTCGAATCGCTGCAGAGGGACGGCGGGTGGCCGTCCGCGCTTCCGGCCGACGGCGCCGCGCCGGACCTCCAGGTCTTCCCGACCACCTGCGCCGTGCGCGTGCTCGCCCGCTACGGGCGCAGCGACGCGGCGAAGGGGGTCGCCTGGCTCCGGGCCGCGCAGCACGAGGACGGGGGCTGGGGCGCCTTCCCCGCCGGGGCCGGGCGCACGCAGAGCTCCTCGGCCGCCTACACCGCCTACACCCTCGTCGCGCTGCTCACCGCCGGAGTCGCGGCGAGCGACCCGGCCGTCCGGCGGGCCGTCGCCTACCTGCGCGGCGCCTTCGACCCCGCCAAGGACGAGCCGTGGGAGGGCACCGCCCACACCTCGCTCATCGACCCGCGCACCTCCGCCCGCCTGGACTTCCGGCACTTCGCCACGCCCTGGGCACTCGTCGCGCTGGCGATGGCGGGCGCCGACCTGCGCGACCCGATCGTCCTCGTCGGCACCGACAGGCTGCTCAAGCTCCAGGACCCCGACGGCGCCTGGCGGTGCGCGCTGACCCCCGGGTCGCGGGTCATGTGGGCGACGCACGACGCGCTCTACGCCCTCCGCGGCGTCATGGACACCACGAGAAGCGACGTGGAGCCGGTCGTCCTGGAGCCGTACCGGTCCAAGGAGCGCGCCGCCCTGGAGAGCTGCGCGAAGGAGACGGCGACCGGAGGGGGCCGCGCGCCCGCGGGCGGCCGGCGCAGCTTCGGGCAGACGGCGTGGCTGTCGGTGCTGACCGTCGTCGTGGCGCTCGTCACCCTGAACCAGCTGGACGTCTTCGACGACCTGCTGACCTCGTCCAAGGCCGACAAGATCTGGGCGTGGCTCGCGACGCTGGCCGTCACCCTCGTCGTGGCCGTGGCGCCGAACATCGTCGGGGAGGAGTATCGGATCCGAAGGAGCGGGCGCAGGAGCCGGCGTACGGAGGCTGAGTGATCGTGTCGGAGTCGGAACCGTCCCGGACCGGCGGCTGGGAGCGGGAGGCCGCGGTCGCGCTCGCCTGCGCACGGGCGGCCGGCGACTACCTGCGGGCCCAGTTCGGCCGTCCGGCGGAGAAGAAGTACCTCGGCGACCACGACGTCAAGCTCCGCGCCGACGTCGAGGCGCAGCGCCGCATCGTGGGCGCGCTGGCCGGGGAGTTCCCCGGCCACGGGATCATCGCGGAGGAGGGGCCGGCCGCCGAATGGCCCGGCGCCGAGTCCGTCTGGGTGGTCGACCCGCTCGACGGCACCAACAACTTCGGCTACGGCATCGCGCACTGCGCGGTCGCGATCACGCTGTTCCACCGGGGCCGCCCCGTCCTGGCGCTCGTCGTCGACCCGCTGCTCGGGCGCGAGTTCGTCGCGACGGAGACGGCGCCCCGCGCCGCCGCGGCCGCGCGCCCGCCCGTCCCGCTGCGACGGGCGACCGTCTCGCTCGTCACCAACTACTCGACCGCCGGACGGGTCTGGGGCGAGCGGATGCACGGGACGCTCGGCGGGCGGTGCAAACGGCTCCTGTCCCTGTGGGCGCCCGCCCTGGACCTCGCCCTGATCTCGGCGGGGCAGCTGGACGGGATGATCTGCCACGAGGGCGGCCTGCTCGACGTCGGCGGCGGGATGCTGCTGGTCGGCGCGGCCGGCGGCCACGTCCTGGACCTGTCGGGCGCCCCGCTCACCGCGCACCGCTCCCTGCACGGCGGGCCGGTGTCGTTCGTCGCGGCCGGCAGCGCGGAGCTGGCGCGCGAGCTGCTGGAGGCCGCCAGTCCGGGGTGATCAGACGGAGAGCGGGTCGGCCAGCTCGTCGACGAGGTCCTCCAGCAGCAGCCGCAGCGCCGGGCGCGAGAACCCCGGGCGCGGGAGTGTCCGGCCCGACGGCAACCGCTGCTCCGCGTACACCAGGACGGCGGAGTCCGGCTGGTGCGGCCCCTGGAGGACGAGGCTCATGGTGAGCCGTCCCGGAGGGTTCGACACCCGGTGCAGGACGTCGGACGTGAGCGTGTAGGACGTGCCCGCCCGCAGGTGCGCGTCGAAGGAGCGGGTGAGGCCCCGGCGTCCGAGAGACTCCAGGGAGTACGAGGCGGAGCCGCGCTCGGACACGTATCCGTAGGCGTGGAAGGCGCCGCCGCCGGGGTCCGGGGTGAACTCCTGGAACCGGTATCCGCCGAGCAGGATCACCGAGGAGAAGTCCCAGCGGTGGTTGTGGATGTTCTCCGCCTCCGTCTCGCGCGGGCCCTCCCGCCACACGTGCAGGCGGAACTGGTAGCCGGCCCCCGTCATGAGCACGATCTTGTCGAAGCCGTTGTCGTGCCGGTAGGAGGCGGCCCGCACGGCGTCGAGCCACTGCTCGTCGCGCAGCGTCCCGCGCAGCAGGTCGCGGACGGCCTCCGGGGTGGCGAACGGCGCGAGCGCGGCGTGCAGCGCGGTGCCCGGGTGCGCGCCCGGCGGCCGCAGCCTCTCCCCGAGCCGCGCCGCCAGTTCGTGGCGGGTCATGTTGCCTCCAGAAGAGACCGGCCGTCCCGTCAGCCGAGCGCGATCATGGCGTTGGAGAACGCGGGCTCGGTGGTGACCTCGCGGTCGATGACGAGGAAGTCCGGCAGGGTGAACCGCTGCTCCAGGCTCTCGACCTGGAGTTCCAGCAGGTGGCAGGCGCGGCTGACGGGACGGCTGATGTCGTCGAGCTCGAAGAGCTGCCCCCGCCACGCGAAGCAGCGCCGCACCTTGGCGACGATCTCGCGGCCCGGGTCCCGGCCGGCGCGGAGCCGGTCGTACTCGGCGCGGCCGAGTTCGCGTTCCTCGACCTCCCGCACGCCGTCCGACAGCCGGTGCAGCCGCGCGAGACGGTAGGCGGCGCGGCCGTCCCGCACGCCGCGGCGGATCCGGACCTGGTCGGCGCCGTCGACCTTCAGGTACACCTGCTCGTACTCGATCACGTCGGCGTCGCGGAACGCCGGATGCGACCAGTCGGGCGCCGCGCCCAGGAGGAATTTGCGTTCGATCTCTACTGGCATCGCCTCAGGCCGTCCGCTCGCCGCGACAGGACAATGCCAGAGCAACCCATCGGGGGCCGGGGTGTCAACCGGTGGTAAGCGGGGTCTGACAAAGCCCGCCCGCTAGGGTGGGCGCATGGCTCGCCCTGACAATCGCGCATCCGACCAGCTCCGCTCCGTCCGCATCCAGCGCGGATGGCTCGACCACGCGGAGGGGTCGGTGCTGGTGGAGTTCGGTGCGACCCGGGTGCTGTGCGCCGCTTCCGTCCAGGACTCGGTGCCCCGCTGGCGGCGCGACAGCGGCCTCGGCTGGGTCACCGCCGAGTACGCGATGCTGCCGCGCGCGACCAACACCCGCAACGACCGCGAGTCCGTCAAGGGCCGGATCGGCGGGCGCACCCACGAGATCTCCCGGCTGATCGGCCGGTCGATCCGGGCGTGCCTGGACCTCAAGGCGCTCGGCGAGAACACCGTCCAGCTCGACTGCGACGTGCTCCAGGCCGACGGCGGCACCCGCACCGCCGCGATCACCGGCGCCTACGTCGCGCTGGCCGACGCGGTGAGCTGGATGCGCGAGCGCCGCCTGCTCAGGGGCGACCCGCTCATCACCTCGGTGTCGGCGGTCAGCGTCGGCGTCGTGGCCGGCGAGCCGCGCCTCGACCTGTGCTACGAGGAGGACTCCGCCGCCGGGACGGACATGAACGTCGTCTGCACCGGCGACGGACGGTTCGTCGAGGTGCAGGGCACCGCGGAGGGCGCCCCGTTCGACCGGGCCGAGCTCGACGCGCTGCTCGACCTCGGCGCCGCGGGCTGCGCCGAGCTCACCCGCATCCAGAGCGAGGCCCTCGGCCGATGAGCCGGATCGTCCTCGCCACCCACAACCAGGGCAAGGTCGCCGAGCTGCACCGGATCCTCGGCGACCTCGACGTCGTCGGGCTCGACGCCTTTCCCGGCGCCCCCGACGTGGCCGAGACCGAGGCGACCTTCGAGGGCAACGCGCTGCTGAAGGCCCGCGCGATCGCCGCGTTCACCGGCCTGCCCGCCGTCGCCGACGACTCCGGCCTGTGCGTGGACGCGCTGAACGGCATGCCCGGCGTGCTGTCGGCCCGCTGGTCGGGACGGTTCGGCGCCGGCGACCGCGACGCCGCCAACCTGCGGCTCGTCCTCGACCAGCTCGCCGACGTCGCCGACGGCCGGCGCGGCGGCTCGTTCGTGTGCGCGGCCGTGCTGGTCGTCCCGGGCGGCGCCGAGCACTGCGTCGAGGGCCGGATGCACGGCACCGTGCTCCGGGAGCCGCGCGGCGCCGGCGGCTTCGGCTACGACCCGATCTTCCTTCCGCACGGCGGGACCCGCACGACCGCGGAACTGGCACCGCAGGAGAAGGACGCCATCAGCCACCGCGGCCGGGCCTTCCGCGCCCTCGCCGAGATCGTCCCCGCCGCCCTCCGGACCGCCGGCCTCGCCTGAACGACCCCGCCCGCCCTGTCGTCCGCGCGGCCGGTCACCCGCAGCGCAGGCGGACGAAGGTGCCGTCCCAGCCGGCGCGCAGCTCCATCAGGTCGACCAGGAGGCGGACGGTCCACAGGCCGAAGCCGCGCTGGAGCGCGGAGTCGGGCGGGATGAAGCCGGTCAGCGAGTCGGGGCCGGGACGCCAGAAGCCGTGGTCGCCGATCTCGCAGACCAGGTCGGCGCCGTCCTGCCACGTCCACAGCCCGATCGGCGGAGTGCCGTGCTGGAGCGCGTTCGCGGCGACCTCGTTCGCGGCGGTGACGAGGTTCTGCGCCTTCTGCCTGACCAGGCCGTGCCTGAGGGCGCGCTCGCCGACGAACACGCGCAGCGCGTGCAGGTCGTCGCCGTCGATGGAGAAGTAGTCCGCGGCGGCCGGGCGGTCGGAGCGGAACCGGCGGTCGCAGCCGGACCCGAACCTCACCGGGTCGATGTAGTCGGCGTTCGCGCCGTCGTGGCCCGGGGCGAGCAGCAGCGGGTGGGTGTGGCGCGCCTCGTCGAGGATGCGGGCCGGCAGGTCGTCGGCGTCGTAGGGGCACAGGGCGCGCGCGCCCGAGTCGCCGAAGACGACGTTGATGAGGGACTCGTAGCGGACCCATTCCAGCGTCTGGCGCTCGTCCCATCCGTGCCAGACCGGCTCGGCGAGCGCGCAGACGGTGCGCGGGGCGCTCTGCTTCACGATGGTCTGGTAGTCGCGCAGGGTGTGCACGGGATGCTGGTAGAAGGCCGCGGAGTCGAAGTAGGCGACCGCGTCGCCGTGCGGGGCGAGCTCGTCGCGCAGGGCCGCCAGGTTTGGCTCGCGGGCGACGGCGATGACGACCTGGTCGCTCTCCACGCCTGATCGCAGGTAGGGGACGGTGACGGACAGGAAGTCCTCGGTGCCCCGGTACATGAACGCCTTGTGCTCCAGTGCCATCAGGCGATGCCCTCCGTCTCCGCGAGCCGCCGCCCGCGGGCGAGGCCGGGCAGCCGGTGCCAGCCGACCATGTCGATGACGGACTCGACGTCGGGCGACAGGTGGTCCAGGACCAGCGCGGCGTCGGCGGGCAGCCGGGTGGCGTGCCTGGCCAGCAGGTGCAGCCCGCCGAGGTCGATGAACCCGAGCCGGGACAGGTCGAGGTGGATGTTGCGGCCGGGCCGCAGCCGGCGGAGCTGCTCGGCGAACACCGAGTGCCGCGCGGCGTCCAGTTCGCCCTCGACGCGGAGCCCGTCGGGCTCGAACGTGCGCACGATCTTCAGTATCCCGTCGTCGAATTCGGGGTTCACTTCCACGAGGACCTCGTGTGTGTCGCGAAGGGCGGTGAGCTCGGCGGGCGGGCACGCGTGCCGGTCGACCTGGCAGATCGCCATCGCCACGGTGCTCGGCGAGACGGTGCCGTCGACCCGGTGCTCGCAGCCCAGCATCCGGCCGACGTCGGGTCGGCCGGGACCGTTCAGCAGCCAGCTGTGGTCGGTGGTGAGGCGCGCGGCGCGGAAGCCCTGCCCGAACGCGGCGCCGACCTCGCGGTTGACGGTGTCGGCCATCTTGGCCGGTTCGAACGCGCCGTCGCGGTCGAGGCACGCCTCCCGCAGCGTGATGACCCGCAGCTGGCGCGACCTGAGGTGGGTCTCCACGTCGACCGGCTGCCCCGGGCCGAGGCCGGGCAGCCGGTCGGCCGGGAGGTCGGTGATGTACACGACCTTCTCGGTGGTCTCCAGACCTTCCCGGACGAAAGGCTCGATGACCCGGTCGCGCTCCTCCTGGCCGCCGTAGGCCAGCCAGCCGTGATCTCCGGGACGGAGTGCGCTTACGGGGCGCTTGGCGAACCAGGATGTGTCCATGGCCTGCCCATCGGTGTGAGGCGGATCTGCTCAGCGTACGCCGGTCCGGTGCCTTTGGAAGCCCAACGCATGGAGTTCCTCACGCTCCGTCCGAGCCGCCGTGGCCTGGTGGGCGCTTCGCCGTGGTCGCGCCGTGCAGGGCGATGCGCAGCCGCACGGCGGTGCCGTTCCGGCCCGTCCGGCTCCCACCGCGCGGACGTGTCCGCTACCGGGTCACCGCGTCCGGGGGCGGCGGGACGGTCCGCGGAGGGCGGCGCGGAGGCCGGGGGCGAGGTGCCGGATCAATTCATCAGGCGTCATGGAGGCGAGGGGCTCCAGCGCGAGGATGTGCCGCGCGAAGATCAGCCCGGAGAGCTGGACGCCGAACGCCCCCGCCCGCGCGGTGGCGTCGGGGCCGCCGATGTGGCCGGCGATGCGGCCGACCACCTCGCGTTCGAGGAGTTCGCGCACCAGCCGGGTCAGGTCCGGGTCCTGGACGGCCGTGCGCACCATGAGCAGCAGCGGCCCGCCGCGCTCGGGGTCGTCCCATGCGCCGAGCATCGCGCGCAGGACGCGTTCGGGCAGCTCGGCGGGGTCGCCGGGCAGCGCCTCGGCGAGCACTTCGGGCGGGTTGGCGACGAGCCCGAGCACCGCGCCGAACAGGCCCTTCTTCGAGCCGAAGAAGTAGCTGATCAGTGCGGCGTCCACGCCCGCCTCGGCGGCGACGGACCGCATCGTGACCGGCCCGTAGCCGTCGGCCAGGAACCGCCGGCGGGCCACCGCGAGGATCGCCTCGCGGGTGTCGGATCCGCCGCGCCGCCGCCCCCGCCGGCCCCCGGATTTATTCATCACAGTTGAAATATAGTGGGGCCCGGTCCACGGTCGAGGCATGAACACCACGAAGGAAGGGCCGGGCGCCGTCCACCGAGCGGTGCTGCCGGCCGTGATGCTGTCCCTCGCCACGGTGGTGTCGGCGGTGGCGTCCCTCAACACCGCGGTGCCGTCCATCGCCCGCGACACCCGCGCCGGCCTCACCGAGCTCGCGTGGATCATCGACGCCTACGCGCTGGTCTTCGCGGCCCTGCTGCTGCTCGGCGGCGCGATCGGCGACCGCTACGGGCGGCGCCGCGCGCTCGCCGCCGGGCTCGCCGTGTTCGGCGCGGGCTCGGCCGCGGCGGCCCTCGGCGGAGACCCGGAATGGCTGATCGCGATGCGCGGCGTGCTCGGCGTCGGCGCGGCCCTGGTCATGCCCGCGACGCTGTCCACGATCACCTCGACGTTCCCCGCCGCGCAGCGCACCCGCGCGGTCGGCGCCTGGGCGGGCGTCGCCGGGGCCAGCGCGATCTTCGGCCTGCTGGTGTCGGGGACCCTGCTGGAGTTCTGGACCTGGCGGTCGGTGTTCTGGATGAACGTCGTGCTCGCCGCGGTCGCGCTGGCCGCGACGCTCGCGGTCGTCCCCGAGTCCGCCGAGCCGGACGCGCCGAGGCTCGACCTGACCGGCGCGCTGATCACCGTGGTCGGGCTCGGCGCCGGCGTCTACTCGATCATCGAGGCGCCGACGCACGGCTGGGCCTCCGCGCGGACGCTGCTCGGCCTCGCCGCCGCCCTGGCCGTCCTCACCGGGTTCGTGGCGTGGGAGCTGAGGCGGCCGAACCCGCTGCTCGACCCGCGGCTGTTCCGCATCCGGGCGTTCTCGGCCGGCTCGCTCACGATCACCGTGCAGTTCTTCGCCTCCTTCGGGTTCATCTTCATCATCCTGCAGTACCTGCAGCTGGTGAAGGGCGACAGCGCGCTCGTGGGCGCCCTCGGCCTGGTGCCCATGGCGCTCGCGATGATGCCGTCCGCCCGGGTCGTCGCGCCGAGGCTGGCCGCGAGGCTCGGCCCGCGCCGCGTCATCACGTCCGGCCTGCTCCTGGTCGGCCTCGGGATGCTGGTCTTCTCGCGGCTGGACGCGGGCAGCACCTACTGGCCGCTCCTCGCGGGCCTCGTCCCGTTCGGCGCCGGCATGGGCCTCGCCATGACCCCGTCCACCGCCTCGATCACCGACGCGCTGCCCGCCGAGAAGCAGGGCGTGGGCTCGGCGATGAACGACCTGGCCCGGGAGCTCGGCGGCGCGCTCGGCATCGCCGTCCTCGGCAGCGTCCTGCAGTCGTCCTACCGCGCGAACCTCGACCTCGGGAACCTGCCGGGCCCGGCCGCCGAGCAGGCGAGGACGTCGGTCGCGGTGGCGGTGCGGCTCGGCCCGCAGGCCGCCGACCAGGCGCGGGCGGCCTTCAGCGACGGCCTCCAGACGGCGTTCCTCACCGCTTCGGTCGCGCTCGCCGTGACCGCGGTCGTCGTCGCGGCCCTGTACCGGGCGCCCCGCGGCGAGGCCGCGCGATCCGCTCCCGCGCCCGCCGATCAGGACGCTAAGCTGAACGCGCCCTCGGACGGGAGCCCGGACGAGGGCACGGGCGGGCGTGGCGAAACCAGGTATACGCGGCAGGTTTAGGTCCTGTTGGTGGTGACACCGTGGGGGTTCGAATCCCCCCGCCCGCACCCGGCCCGCACCCGGCCCGCGCCGAGCGCGGGCCGGCGCGGCACCTACAGGCCGAGGTCGCGGCGGAGGCGCTCCACGTGGCCCGTCGCCTTCACGTTGTAGTACGCCTTCTCGATCTTTCCGTCGGCGTCGATGAGGAACGTCGACCGGATGACGCCGACGACGACCTTGCCGTACAGCTTCTTCTCCCCGTAGGCGCCGTAGGCCTGCAGGACCTGCGCGTCCGGGTCGGACAGGAGCGGGAACGTGAGCCCCTCCTTGTCCCGGAACCTGGCGAGCTTGGCCGGCTTGTCGGGGGAGACGCCGATGACGGCGACGCCGGCGGCCTCCAGCTCGGGCAGGCTTCCCTCGAAGTCGACCGACTCCTTGGTGCAGCCGGGGGTCATGGCCGCCGGGTAGAAGTAGAGGATCACGCGCTTGCCGCGCAGCGAGGCCAGCGACACCGCGGTCTCGTCGGCGTCGGGTAGCTCGAACTCGGGGGCGACATCGCCCGGCTGCAGCCGCTCGGACACCCTGTCCCGCCTTTCGCTTGGATGGTCGGTCCAACGGTACCGGCTGGGGTGCGGCGGGCATCCGCCGGGAAGACCTGCAAGACTGTGCGGATCATCGCTCGGCTCGTCACGGTCCCGGCCCGCGCGAGTACGCCCGACACGATAGGACACGGCATGGCTGACAAGAGCCGCGACCCGGAGGCGCTGGAACGGGAGATAGAGCGCAGCCGGCAGCAACTGGCCCGCACCATCGACGAGCTCGCCGAGCGGGTCAGCCCGAAGAACGTCGCGCAGCGGGGCGCGGAGCGGCTGAAGGAGGAGGCCGACCAGGTCGCCAAGGCCCTCGGCGCGATGGTGCGGCCCTCCGAGGACGACGACGGCGAGGGCGCTCAGATCGACAAGCGGCTGGTGCTCGCGGGCGTCGGCGCGGCGGTCATCGTGACCGCCCTGGTCCTGCGGCGCCGTAGGCGCAGGCGCCGCTGAGCCCCGTCCCCGAGGCGCCGGTCCGCGGTCCGCGGCCGGCGCTTCCGCGTTTCCGGGCGGCGCCCGGGCGCCGGGGAGCGGCGTCGGCTCGCGGCGCGGCGGAGCTCGCCTGCGGCGGGGCGGCGGCGTTCCACAGCCGGGCGGAGCGGGCGAGGAGCCCGGCGACGTCGCGCAGGCGGGCGAGCTCGTCCCGGCACGGCGGGCAGCCGGTCAGGTGCGCCGCCAGCGCGTCCGCCTCGGCGCCGGCGAGCCGCCCGATGGCGTGGACGCCGAGGCCGGTCCGGTACACCCCGCAGTCCGTTCCTCCCACGTCCTGGAGTACGGGCACGGCGGCCCTGCCGTTCAGTGCGGACGGGCCGTTCAGCCGAGGTCGGGGGCCGTCGCGGTGAACCGGGCCTCGACGGTGGCGCGGACGATCTGCGTCTCGGGCTCCAGGTCGATCGGCTCGGGCTCCTCGGCGGCCCCGCCCGGCGCGCGGCCGTAGGCGGCGGCGAGCGCGACCGGCCCGCCCGCGACGGTGTCGCGGCCGAGTCCCTCGTCCGACAGCTCCACCAGGCCGGTGAGGCGGGCCCCGAGCGCCTCGGCGTAGCCGCGGGCCCGCTCGACGGCCTCGTTCGCCGCCTGCCGCGCGGCCCGCCGGTACACCTCGCTGTCGCGCCGCAGCTCCCAGTCGGGCCCGGAGACGTAGGTGCGCTCCAGGTCGCCGAGCCGGGTGACCAGCTCGCCCAGCACCGCGAAGTCGCTGACCGTGATCTTGATCCAGACGGTGCCGCGGTAGGCGCGCACGTCGCCCTCGCGCCGCCGGTACTTCAGCAGCGGCGTGATCGACAGGCCGCCGGTCTCCAGCTTCTCCACGGCCTCGCCGTAGGACTTGACCAGGTCGAGGCACTGCTGGTTCCGCTCGGTGAGCCGGTCGAGGGCCGCGCGCCGGTCGGACTCCTGCGACTGGACGTGCACCGACAGCCGCGCGATCTCCGGCTCGGCCTCCAGCACCGCCTCGCCGCGCACACTGATCATGGGAGCGTCGCTCATGCCCTCCAACCTAGACGGTCGGGCGGGCGCTCACAGGAACGTGCGGCCCTCGCCCCGGTAGGTGGGGACGGTGCGGACGCGCCGGCCGTCCTCGATGAGGTGCAGGGCGTCGAAGCGTTCGCACAGCTCGCCGGCCTTGGTGTGGCGGAACCAGACGCGGTCGCCCACCGCCAGCAGGTCGGCGGCGCGTCCGAGCAGCGGCGTCTGCACCTCGCCCGCGCCCTCGTTGCCGTCGTAGGTCAGGCCCGTCGGCAGGTAGGGCTGGGGGAGGCGGACGGCGTCGGCCGGCCCGGAGGCGAGGTAGCCGCCGCCGAGGCACGTCACGACGCCGGGCGCGGGGCGCCGGACGACGGGCAGCGCGAACAGCGCGGCGGGGCGCCCGCTGAAGTTGGAGTACTGGTCGAACAGGTGCGGCTGGTAGAGGCCGGAGCCGGCCGCGACCTCGGTGACGGCGCGCTCGGCCGCCGTCTTCTCGACGCTGCCGGTGCCGCCGCCGTTGACGAACTCCAGTTCGGTCAGCTCCCGGACGGCGCGGACGATCGCCGCGCGGCGCCGGGCCAGCTCCGCCCGGGACTGCCGCTGCATGGCGCGGATGACGCGGCCCCGGCCGGGCCGGCCGGGCGGCACGTCGCCGACGCCCGCGATCTGCGACTCGTAGGCCATCAGCCCGACGAGGTCGAGCGAGGGCCGCTTGAGGACCAGTTCGGCGAACGCCCGGACGTCGGCCGCGGTGTACAGCGGTGAGCGCAGCGCGCCGATCCGGACCCGGCCGCCGAGCGTGCGGTACGAGGCGTCGATGTCGATGCAGACCCGCACGCGCCGGTCGCCCGCGGCGGACTCGATCAGGTCGAGGTGCTCGGCGGAGTCGACCATCAGCGTGACGGCGCGGGCCGCGCGGGCGTCGCCCGCGAGCGCGGCGATCGCGGTGCGGTCGGCCGTGGGGTAGGCGACGAGGATGTCGTCGCTGACGCCCTCGGCGGCCAGCCAGAGCGCCTCGGGGAGGGTGAACGCCATGATCCCGGCGAAGCCGTCCGTCGCGAGGACGTCCTCCAGGAGGGCCCGGCAGCGCACCGACTTGCTGGCGACCCGGATGGGCTTGCCCGCGGCGCGGCGCACGAGGTCGGCGGCGTTGGCGCGGAAGGCCGCGAGGTCGACGACGGCGAACGGCGCCTCCAACCCGGCGGTCGCGGCGTCATAGCGGTCCCGGAGGTTCATGCTCGTCACGATGCCACACTACCGGGAGAATATGAAAAGCTCTCATGTCCCACCGCGCGGATGCGCGGCGAAGAAGCTCCACAGCATCGGGCTCGCCTCCTTGGGCCACCGGTGCCGCCCGCCGTCGATCCTGCAGAAGGCCACGGCGACGCCCTGCCCGCCCTTGCCCGTGCTCTCGCACCGGGTGTCGGCGCTGAGCGCCTTCACCCGCTCGCGCGGCCGGGGGAGCCCCGCGAGCCTGCGCCAGAAGTCCACCGCGTCCGAGACTGGCGGGAAGGGCCGCTTGTCGTTGAAGTCGCGGTTGCCGCCCCCGTTGAAGGGCACGTTCCCGTCCGCCGTCCCGTGGAAGATCATCGCCGACACCGGGCGGCCCGGATCGCACTTGGTCACCAGGGCGCCCTCGACCACCCCGATCGCCGCCACCTTGCCCGGCTTCTCGCAGGCCATCCGGTACGCCATCCCGGCGCCGTTGGAGAACCCGGTGACGTAGACGCGCCTCGGGTCGGCCAGCCCGGCGCCGGTGAGCTCGTCGATGAGCTTGCCGAGGAACCCGACGTCGTCGACGTTTCCGACCTTCGCCGCGCCGCAGCAGTCGCCCGCGTTCCACGTCGTCATGAAGCCGTCGGGGTAGGCGACCAGGAAGCCGTGCTCGTCCGACAGCTTGTCGAAGCCGGTCAGGTCCCGCATCTTCGCCATGGTGGCCAGGCCGCCGTGCAGGGCTATGACCAGCGCGGGCTTGTCGGCCGGCTCGCCGTTCCTCCACTTCCCGTCCGCGACCTTGGACGGGACGTGCAGCAGGTACTCGCGGTGCCCGACCGTCCCCACGTCGAGCTTCTGCTTGTGCGTCCCCTCGGAGGTCGGCACGCCGCCGACCGTCGCGGGACGGCGGCCGCCCTTCCCGCCATCGCCGCCCTTCCCGCCCTTCCCGCCGGTCTTGTCGGTGCAGCCCGCCAAGGCCAGGGTGAGCGCCAGCGCCACGAGCGCGATTCGCCGCATGCGGGCAAAGGTAACCCCAAGGCGGGCCTTCGAACTACTCACCGGTAGACAAGGCGGCGGCGGACACGGCGGCGCGCGGACCCCGCCCGACCGGCCGGTAGGGCGGCGGGACGGGAACGCCGCCGCGTAAGCTCGGGAGGGACCGTCCTGAGCTGGCGCGACCCGCGCCGAGGCAAGAATGAGATCCGTGAGCGAACCCGTGAACGAGTACGTGCTGACCCTGTCCTGCCCCGACCGGCCCGGCATCGTGGCCGCCGTCTCGGGGCTGCTGGCCGAGCGCGGGTGCAACATCGTCGAGAGCCAGCAGTTCGGCGACGGCGAGACCGGCACCTACTTCATGCGGGTGCAGTTCACGGCTCTCGGCGACACCGACCCCGACGAGCTGCGCGGCGCGCTGGCGTCCCTGGCGCCCGAACTCGGGCTGGAGTGGCGGCTGCACCCGCTGGCCGAGCGCCCGCGCGTGCTGATCATGGTGTCGAAGGGCGGGCACTGCCTCAACGACCTGCTCTACCGGACGCGGTCCGGGCTGCTCGACATCGACATCGTCGCGGTCGCGTCCAACCACCCCGACCTGCGGCCGCTGACCCAGTCGTACGGGATCGACTACCACCACCTGCCGGCCGGGCCGGGCGGCAAGGCCGCGCAGGAGGCCGAGATCCTGACGCTGGTCGAGCACTACCGCGCCGACCTCGTCGTCCTCGCCCGGTACATGCAGATCCTGTCCGACGACTTCTGCGCCAAGCTGCCCGGCGCGATCATCAACATCCACCACTCCTTCCTGCCGAGCTTCAAGGGCGCCCGCCCCTACCACCAGGCGCACGCGCGCGGCGTCAAGCTGATCGGCGCCACCGCGCACTACGTCACCGCCGACCTGGACGAGGGGCCGATCATCGAGCAGGAGGTCGCGCGCGTCGACCACACCCACAGCCCGGAGGAGCTGGTGGCCGTGGGACGCGACGTGGAGTGCCTCGCGCTCGCCCGCGCCGTCCGCTGGCATGCCGAGCACCGCGTGCTGCTCAACGGCGACAGGACCGTCGTCTTCCGCTGACCTGCGGTTTCCCGGCGGCGAACGCGTGAGATGTCGGCATGGCGTGTTTCACTCCGCGTGACTTTCGCGCACCATGGGTGACGAAGGCGGATGTGCCGAGGGCTCACGGGGGTGGCTATGGCCGAGACGCTGGTCAAGGAGCTGATCGAGGAGGCGCAGGGCAGGCGGCTGGCACGCCGGCTCGCCGTCCGCGAACTGCGGCCCCGCCGCGCGCTCGCCGGACTCGCCGCGGCGCTGCTGGTGACCGCGCTCGGCGGGGCGGCCGCGATCGAGCTGCTCGCCGGGGCGCTCGGGTCGGCCGTCCACCCGGTGCCGGGCGTCGCCCCGGTCGTGGAGGCCCTGCGGCGGCACGCCTGGGACGACCCCGACGTGCTGGTGGCGTCGGGCGCGGTGGCCGCCCTCGGGATCGTCTTCTTGGCGGCCGCGCTGCCCGGGCGGCTGCGCGGGGTGCCGCTGGCGGGCGCCGATCCGCGGCTCGCGGGCGTCATCGGCCGCGCCGCGCTGCGCCGCACTCTCGCGGACGCCGCGCTGGAGGTCCCCGGCATCGAGCGCGCCCGCGTCCGGGGCCTCGGGTTCTTCCGCCGGGGCCTGCTCGTGCGGGCCGCCACCCACTACCGCAACCCGGCGAACCTCGCCGACCTCGTCCACGACGCGGTCGACGCGCGCCTGGACCGGATCGAGCCGATGCACCGGCCGCCGGTCGACGTCCGGCTCGGCTGGCGGAAGGACTGAGATGAGGATCGCGATCGCGGTGACGGGGGCGGTGCTGCTGCTGGCCGGCGCGTCCGGCCTCGCCCTCGGCCTCGGCGCCTTCGACGCGTTCGGCGCGCTGTCGGAGCGGCCGCTGCTCGACCCCGCGCTGGCGCGCTTCACCCGGGAGACCGGCTGGTTCCTGCCGGCCGCGGCGGGCGCCGCCGAGGTGCTGGCGCTCGCCGGCCAGCTGTGGCTGGTCCTCCAGGGGCGGGCCGTCGTCCACCAGTGGTGGCCCGACCTCGACCCCGAGACCCGCGCCCGCGCCCACGTGGCCGCCGACGTCCTGCACCGGGACGCGCGCGACCTGCCCGGCGTGCAGGAGGCCCGCTCGCGCCTCACCGGGACGGCCGACCGGCCCCGCCTCCGGCTGACCGTGGCCTGCGCGGGCGACGCCCTCGTGAGCGAGGTGCACGGGGAACTGGGCGCGGGCCCGGTCGAGCGGTACCGCCGCGCGGTCGGCATGCCCGACCTCCCGGTGGTGATCCGCTTCCGGCCGGTGGTCGAGCGGCCCCGGAGGCGCCCGCGCGGGCGCCGCCCGCAGCCCGAGTCCGCGTGAAACGGCCGCCCGGCGCCGGAGCGGGGACACGCGGCGCCAGGCGGCCGGGTCCCTAGGCGGGCACCCCGCCGGGCGCGGGGAGCGGGCCCTCGCCCGTCCCGGACGGCTCGGCGGTGGGGCCGTGGTCGTCCAGCAGGGCGTCCTCGTTGAACGGGTCCTCGCCCGAGAGGACGCGCCGGGCGCGCCCGGCGTCGAACTCCCCCGTCCACGTGCCGATGACCACGGTGGCGACGGCGTTGCCCGCGAAGTTCGTCAGCGCGCGGGCCTCGGACATGAACCGGTCGATGCCGACGATGAAGCCCACCCCGTCCACCAGCGCGGGCCGGTGCGACTGGAGCCCGCCCGCGAGGGTCGCGAGCCCGGCGCCGGTGACGCCCGCCGCGCCCTTCGACGCGATGATCATGAAGAGCAGCAGCGGGATCTGCGCGCCGACCGACAGCGGCCGGTCCTGCGCGGACGCGATGAACAGCGTCGCCATCGTCAGGTAGATCGCGGTGCCGTCGAGGTTGAAGGAGTACCCGGTCGGGACGGTGATGCCGACGACCGGGCGGCTCACCCCGAGGTGCTCCATCTTCGCGATCAGCCGCGGCAGCGCCGACTCCGACGACGACGTCGACAGGATCAGCAGGAACTCGCGGGCCAGGTAGCGCAGCAGGGAGAACACGCTGATCCGGCTGACCGCCCACAGCACCGCGCCGAGCACCGCGAACACGAACACCGCGCACGTCGCGTAGAAGCCCAGCATGATGACCGCGAGGCTCTTCAGCGCGTCCCAGCCGCTCGACCCGACGACCGCCGCGATCGCGCCGAACGCCCCCACCGGCGCCGCCCACATGATCATCCAGAGGATCCGGAACACCAGCCGCTGCAGGTGCTCGACGCCCCGCAGGATCGGCGCGCCCGCCGGGCCGAGCCCCTGGAGCGCGAACCCGGTGAGCAGCGCGACCAGCAGCGCCTGCAGCACCTGCCCCTGCGTCAGCGCCGACACCAGCGTGTCCGGGATGATCCCGAGCAGGAAGTCGGTGGTGCCCTCCCCGCCCTCGGCCTGCGACTTCGCCTCGGCGACCGACGACGGGTCCAGGTGCAGCCCGGCGCCCGGGTGCAGCAGGTTCCCCACCGCCAGCCCGATGGCGAGGGCCAGCGTCGACATCACCAGGAAGTAGGCGATCGTGACCAGGCCGATCCGGCCGACCTCGGCGGCCCTCGCCACCGAGCCGATGCCGAGCACGATCGTGCAGAAGATGACCGGCGAGATCATCATTTTGATCAGGTCGACGAACGCGGTGCCGACCGGCTTCAGCTCCTGCGCGAAGTCCGGCGCGACCAGCCCGACCACGGCCCCCGCCATCACGGCGGCGACGACGGCGAGGTAGAGGAGGTGCACGCGGCTCTGGGCCGGCGCGGAGGCCGCCGGGGGCGGGGAGGCGGGCGGGGGCACGGGGGACCTCCTCGGCTGAGGACCCCGGCCTCGGTGCGAGGGGCGGCGCCCGCCCGGTCCGGTCGGATCCGCGGGCGGGCCGCCGCCCCGCGGCGGCGCCCATCCTCCGGCTGGAGCCGGAGCATGCACACCGTGGGCGCCGCGCTGGAGGTGAGCTAGCAGCTCAGGCGGGGGCTCTGGGTCTGTCCACACGTGACTATGCGCGGTCGGGTGACGGGGGTCACCCTTGTGTACATTTCGTTCACGGAAAGTGCGGCGCGGTGGCGCCGGAAGGAGGGGCGGAGTGCGTCCTCGATGGGCGGCGCCGGGGCGCTGGAGCCTGGCCCGGCAGCTCCTCGTGCTCCAGGCGGCGATCGTCGGGCTCCTCGTGGCGGCCGGCGCGTCGCTGGCCTTCCTGGACTCCGGCCGCGCCGTCGACGACGGCGCGACCCAGACGGTCTCGGCGGTCGCGGCGAGCATCGCCGACGCCCCGACCGTCCGGGCCGCGCTCGCCGACCCGGCCCCGAGCCGCCTCCTCCAGCCGTACGCCGAACGCGTCCGGCACGACACCGGCGTCGACTTCATCACGATCATGAGCCCGGCCGGGATCCGCTACACGCATCCGAACCCGGCGCGCATCGGCGGGACGTTCGTCGGCAACACCGCCCCCGCGCTCGCCGGGCGGACGTTCACCGAGACCTACACCGGCACGCTCGGGCCGTCCGTGCGCACCGTCGCCCCCGTCTTCGGCGACGACCACCGCGTGGTCGCCCTGGTCGCGGTCGGCATCACGGTCAAGGCGATCTCGGCCGAGCTCCGCCGGCGCCTGCTGGCCCTCGGCGCCGTCGCCGCGGGCGTCCTCGCCGTCGGGATGGCCGGCAGCTACCTCGTCTCCGCGCGCCTCCGCCGCCAGACCCGCGGCGCCGCCCCCGACGAGCTGCGCGGCATGTTCGAGTACTACGAGGCGATCCTGCACGCCGTCCGCGAGGGCCTCCTCATCCTCGACCGCACGGGCCGCGTCGTCCTCTGCAACGACGCCGCCAGGCACCTCCTCGACCTCGACGCGCCCGAGGCCGCACCCCCGCCCCGCCGGTCGTCCGCGGGGGAGCTGCGGGGGGTGGACGTCGCGGAGCTCGGGTTGCCGGAGGAGCTGGTGGCGACGCTGGTGTCGGGCGAGCGGCGGGCGGACGAGATCCATGTGGGGGACACGCGGGTGCTCGTGGTGAACACCTCGCCCGTCCGGTCCCGGGGCCGGGTGATGGGCAACGTCGTCACGCTCCGGGACCACACCGAGCTCCAGGCGCTGACCGGCGAGCTGGACACGGTGCGCGGGTTCGCCGAGTCGCTGCGCTCGCAGGCGCACGAGGCCGCGAACCGCCTGCACACGGTGGTGTCGCTGGTGGAGCTGGGCCGTCCCGGGCAGGCCGTGGAGTTCGCGACCGCCGAGCTGGCGAGCGCGCAGCGGCTCACCGACCGGGTCGTCGGCTCGGTCGGGGAGCCGGTGCTGGCCGCGCTGCTGCTCGGCAAGTCCGCCGAGGCGGCGGAGCGCGGCGTGGAGCTCGTGATCGGCGAGGACACCGTCATCGGGGGCGGGGTCGAGCCGCGCGACCTGGTCACGATCCTCGGGAACCTCATCGACAACGCGGTCGACGCCGCCATCGAGGGCGCCGCCGACCGGCCGCCGCGCGTCGGCGTCGGCGCCCGCGTGGAGGACGGGGCGCTCGTGCTGGAGGTGTCCGACAGCGGGCGGGGCGTGGACCCGTCCGCCGTGCCCGCGATGTTCCGGCGCGGCTGGACGACGAAGACCTCCGGCGGCCCGGTCGGCCACGGCCTCGGCCTCGCCCTGGTCGGCCAGGCCGTCCGCCGCAACGGCGGCGACGTGCGGGTGAGCGCGGGGGGCGCCGGCGGCGGTGCGCTCTTCACCGTGCGGTTGCCCGTGCGGGGGACCGGGGCCGGGGGCGGTGAGCTGTGATCAGGGTGCTGGTGGTCGAGGACGACCCGGTGGCGGCGGAGGCGCACCGGACCTATGTCGAGCGGGTCGCCGGGTTCAGCGTCGCCGGGGTCGTGCACTCGGGGGCGGACGCGCTGCGGTTCTGCGAGCGCACGCAGGTCGACGTCGTCCTGCTGGACTTCTACCTGCCGGACACGCACGGCCTCACCGTCTGCCGCGCGCTGCGCGCCGGGGGACGGGACGTGGACGTCATCGCCGTGACGTCCGCGCGGGACCTGGCGGTGATCCGCACCGCCGTGGCGGTCGGCATCGTCCAGTACCTGCTGAAGCCGTTCACGTTCGCGTCGCTGCGCGACAAGCTCGTCCGGTATGCGCGGTTCCGGGAGCAGGCGGTGGGCTCGGGGGAGGTCAGCGGCCAGGCGGACGTGGACGGGATGCTCGCCACCCTGCGGACCCCCGACCACCACGCGCTGCCCAAGGGAATGAGCGGGGAGACGCTCCAGGCCGTGACCGGCGTGCTGGCGTCGGCCGCCGACGGCCTGTCCGCCGCCGCTGCCGCCGATCTCACGGGGGTCTCGCGGGTCACCGCGCGCCGGTACCTGGAGTACCTGGCGGAGAACGGGCTGGCCGACCGCCGGCCCCACTACGGCCAGGTCGGCCGTCCTGAGGTGCGCTTCTATCCCCTCTAGACGGGGTAGTTATGGACCGACAGTTGGAACGACATCGGGGGAGTTGTCGTGAACGACAAGCCTGGCAAGCCCGGGAAGCCCACGGGCAAGGCGGAGTCCGAACCGGAGCGCGAGAAGAGGCCGCGCCGCGGCGAGGAGGACACGGGCAAGGGGCCGAAGCGCAAACCGGGCGACGCCGCGCGCAAGATGCGGGAGATGTACAAGGGGTAGACGGTCGCGCCGGGACGGCGGCCCCGATGCTTGACGGCGGTTTGGGCTCCCATTTTGGGTCTATGTCGGCTTTTGGGGCTAACGTCCAAAGAGAACGTGACGTCGAGGAGATCGAGGAGGCACGCTTGTCCGACCGACGACATTCGGGCGGCTCCACCGAGGGGCTCTTCGACGCATGGAGGGTAAAGACGGACCACGGCATGGGCCCCTCCCGCTGAGCGGCCCGAAGACCCGGGGGCAGTGGTGATCGGCCACGGCCCCCGGGTTTTTCGCGTGCTTGGTTGTGTAATCCAACTCACTGCGGCCGCGGATTGTGCCCACCGGCTCGCCGTGCCGATACTGGCCGGAGTGAGTTGGAAAACACAACGGAGGTGGGGTCCATGCGGGACGCGGTGATCGTGGAGGCGGTGCGCACGCCGCTGGGCAAGGGCAGGGCGAACGGGGCCCTGCACGGCGACCACCCGGCCGACCTGCTGGCGCGGACGCTGGCGGTCCTGGTCGAGCGGGCGGGCGTCGACCCGGCGGCCGTGGACGACGTGATCGGCGGCGTCGTCACCCAGGCCGGCGACCAGGCGCTCAACATCACCCGCACCGCCGTCCTCGCCGCGGGGTTCCCCGAGAGCGTCCCGGCCATGACGGTCGACCGCCAGTGCGGCTCGTCCCAGCAGGCCCTGCACATCGCGGCGCAGGGCGTGCAGAGCGGCGCCTACGACATCGCCGTCGCGTGCGGCGTCGAGTCGATGTCGCGGGTGCCGATGGGGTCGAGCGTCCTGCCGGGCAGCGACCCGTTCGGGACGCTGCTCCCCGAGCGCTACCCGGGCGGCCTCGTCGGCCAGGGCATCAGCGCCGAGCTGATCGCCGCCCGCTGGGACCTGCCGCGGGAGGAGCTCGACGCCTACGCCGGCGAGTCCCACCGCCGCGCCGCCGAGGCGTGGAAGAACGGCGAGTTCGACCGGGAGGTCGCCTGGACGGGGCAGCGGGACGAGACCGTCCGCCCGGGGACGTCGCCGGAGATCCTCGCCGGTCTGAGGCCCGCCTACCACGACGAGCGCATGGCCGAGCGGTTCCCCGAGATCGGCTGGAAGATCACCGCGGGCAACGCCTCCCCGGTCAACGACGGCGCCGCGGCCGTCCTGGTCATGGGCGCCGACGTCGCCGCGCGGCTCGGCCTGCGCCCGCGCGCCCGCTTCCACGCCTTCGCCGTCACCGGCGACGACCCCCTGCTGATGCTCACCGCGATCATCCCCGCGACGGCGAAGGTGCTGGAGCGCGCCGGCCTGACCCTGGACGACATCGACCTGTTCGAGGTGAACGAGGCGTTCGCCCCGGTCGTCCTCGCATGGGCGCGCGAGACCGGCGCCGACCTCGCGCGCGTCAACGTGCGGGGCGGCGCGATCGCGATCGGCCACCCGCTCGGCGCGAGCGGCGCCCGCCTGATGACGACGCTGCTGCACGCCCTGGAGGACCGCGGCGGCCGGTACGGCCTGCAGACCATGTGCGAGGCGGGCGGCCTGGCCAACGCCACCGTCGTGGAGCGGCTCTGACGGGCGGTCCGGCTGTGTTTCAGAGTCCCGGCCCACTTCGCTCGCCTGGCGGCTCGCTACGCGACCGGGCCTGGGCGAACGCGGCATCGCTTCGCGATCCGCCCGGCTCCGCTCGCCTCCGGCTTCGCTCCACCGGCCAGGTCACGCGTTCGCGTGCCTTGCCCAGGCCACTTCGAGACAGGCTTTAGGCTTCCCGGTATGCCGAAGGACGCCGACCCGCGCGAGTGCTCGATCGCCGACACCCTGGACCTGGTCGGCGAGCGCTGGAGCCTGCTGGCGATCCGGGAGCTGAGCTACGGCGTGCGGCGCTTCGACCAGATCGTCCGCAACACGGGCGCGTCCCGCGACATCCTCACCGTCCGCCTCCGCAAGCTGGAGGCGAACGGCATCATCCGCCGCGAGCGCTACAGCGACCACCCGGCGCGCTACGAGTACCGCCTCACACCGGCGGGCGTGGAGCTGTGCGACGTCCTGCTCGTGCTGATGGCCTGGGGCGACCGGCACCTGCACCCGGACGACCCGCCCGTCCGCTGGCGCCACTCCTGCGGCGAGGCGGTCGCCCCCCAGGTCGTCTGCCGCCACTGCGGCGACGAGGCCCGTCAGGGCGCCCACTCCCCGACCGGCCGAGGCGCCCGCCCCTGACCCTGCCCGCCGACCCGGCCCGCAACGCGCGGCCGGGGGAGCGGTCAGCGCTCGGATTCGCCGGAAAATTCGCGTCGGCGGGCCCGTGCGGAACGGTCCTCGGCCGCCCGCGCCAGGGCGGTGGCCAGGCGGTCGCGGGCGTCGGTCTGGGCGGCGATGCGGGCGTCGAGGACGGCGAGGCGGTCGTGGGCTATCCGGAGGCCCCGCTCGGACGGCGGCGAGGCCGCCACGTCGCCGTCCAGGCAGACGGAGAAGGCGCGCACGTCGTCGAGGGTGAGGCCGACGGCGAGCAGTTCGCGGATGTTGCGGACCCGGACGGCCGCGCCCTCGTCGTAGACCCGGTACCCGTTCGCCGCCCGGCGGGACGCGATCAGGCCCGCCTCCTCGTAGTGCCGCAGCGCGCGCGGCGTCGTCCCGGTGATCCGCGCCAGCTCGCCGATCCGCACCGCCACCACCTCCGCCCCCAGTCCTACCAGGCGCCGGGTGCGCCGGCGCTCAGGCGACCACCGCGCCCCCGTCCACCGCGAGGACGACCCCGGTGACGAACGCGGCTTCGGGCGAGGCCAGCCGCGTGATCGCCCACGCGACCTCCTCGGGGCGCCCGACGCGCCCGAGCGGGGTGTGCTCGATCTGCCACCGCCGGAGCGCCGCCAGGCGCTCGGGGGACAGGCCCTGGTGCTCGCCGATCGGGGTGGCGATCGCGCCGGGCGCCACCGCGGCCACCCGGATGCCGCGGGGCGCGAGCTCCACCGCCCAGCCGCGGGTGAGCGTCTCCAGCGCCGACTTCGTGGCGGCGTAGAACGCGTTTCCCGGCCAGCCCCGCTGCCCGACGGACGTGCTGACGTTGACGACCACCCCGCCGCCGTCCAGCGCGGGCAGCGCCGCCTGGGTCAGCAGGACGGGCGCCACCAGGTTCGTCGCGAGCTGCGGGGCGATCGAGTCCGGAGCGAGGGCCTCCAGCGTTCCGCTCCGGACGACCGCCGCGTTGTTGACCAGCACGTCCAGCCGTCCGTGCGCCTCCGTCACCCTGCGCACGATCTCGGCGGCGGCGCCGTCGCCGGTGACGTCGGCGGCGAGCGGCTCGATGCCGGGACGGCCCCGCGCGGTCTCGGCCAGCGGCCCGGGTCGCCGTCCGACGGCCACCACCCGGGCCCCCTCGGCCGCGAACATGCGCGCCGTCGCGCGTCCGATGCCGGTTCCCGCGCCGGTGACCAGAACGACCCTGTCCGGTGAGTTCGTCTCCATGGCGCAAGCTTGGAACCCTGCCGCCAACGGCAGGGTCAAACCCGGCCGGTCCTGTCCAGGAGGAGCCGGGCGCCGGTCCGGGCGCGGTCGGCGGCGGTGGGGTCGCCGTGGATGCCGGCGAGGACGATGGCGCCCTCGGCGAGCAGGTGGACGGGTTCGGCGGCGGACGCGTCGACGGGGGAGACCAGGGCGACGACCTGGTCGTGGAAGGCCTGCTTGTGGGCGCGGACCGCGTCCGCGACCGCCGGGGAGGACGAGCCGAGCTCCCCGTGGACGTTGACCCAGGCGCAGCCGCGGAAGCCGGGCTCGGCGAACCACGCGCCGAGCCAGTCGAACAGGGCGAGCACGCGCCGCCGGGGGTCGGGCTCCGCGAGAACCGCATGGCCGTCCGGTTCCAGTACGAGTGGCACGACGCAGGCGGGCAGTGGTGGCGCAGCTACGGCAACGAGCTGTGGGAGTTCGACGAGCGCGGCCTGATGCGGCGGCGGGAGGCGAGCATCGACGACGTCGCGATCGGCGAGGCCGACCGGCGCATCCACGGCCCGCGCCCCGAAGACGAGCACGGCCTCGACATCCCGCTCCGCTGACCTCCCCGCCGCCCGGAAGGACGGAGGCCGGCGACCCTGCCGACGCAGGCCCGAGCGTGGTGCTCAGCACTCGATGACGTTGACGGCGAGGCCGCCGCGGGAGGTCTCCTTGTACTTGTCGAGCATGTCGCGGCCGGTGTCGCGCATGGTCTTGATGGCCTTGTCGAGAGAGACGAAGTGGCGGCCGTCGCCGCGCAGGGAGATCCGGGCGGCGCTGATCGCCTTCACGGCGCCGACGGCGTTGCGCTCGATACAGGGGACCTGGACCAGGCCGCCGACGGGATCGCAGGTCAGGCCGAGATTGTGCTCGATGCCGATCTCGGCGGCGTTCTCCACCTGCTCGGGCGTGCCGCCGAGGACCTCGGTGAGCCCGGCGGCGGCCATCGAGCAGGCCGAGCCGACCTCGCCCTGGCAGCCGACCTCGGCGCCGGAGATGGAGGCGTTCTGCTTGAACAGCACGCCGATCGCCCCGGCGGTCAGCAGGAACCGCACGACGCCCTCGTCGTCCCGGCCGGGGATGAACCGGTCGTAGTAGTGCAGGACAGCCGGGATGATGCCCGCGGCGCCGTTCGTCGGGGCGGTGACGATGCGCCCGCCCGCGGCGTTCTCCTCGTTGACGGCGAGGGCGAACAGGGTGATCCAGTCCATCGCGTGGAGCGGGTCGGACGCCTTCTCGGCGGAGAGCTGGCGGTGCAGCTGGGGGGCGCGGCGGCGCACCTTGAGCCCGCCCGGCAGGAGGCCCTCGCGGGTGCAGCCCCGGGTGACGCAGGCCCGCATGACCTGCCAGAGTTCGAGCAGGCCGTCGTGGATCTCCGCGGAGCCGCGGCCGAACGCCTTCTCGTTCTCCAGCATCAGCGCGGAGATCGACAGGCCCGTCTCCCGGCAGCGTTCGAGCAGCTCGGCGGCCGTGTCGAACGGGTACGGCAGGACGGTGTCGTCGGGCTTGATGCGGTCGGCGCCGGTGGCGTTCTCGTCCAGGATGAAGCCGCCGCCCACCGAGTAGTACACCTTGGCGCGCAGCTCCTCGCCGGAGGCGTCCAGGGCGGTGAAGCGCATCCCGTTGGGGTGGCCGGGCAGCGACACCTTGCGTTCGAAGACCAGGTGCTCGTTGACGACGAACGGCACGTCGTGGTCGCCGAACAGGCGCAGGGCCCCGCGCTCGCGGACGGCGGCGAGCCGCTCGTCCACCCGGTCGACGTCCACGAGCTCGGGCTTGTCGCCCTCAAGGCCGAGGATGACGGCCTTGTCGGAGCCGTGGCCCTTGCCGGTGAGACCGAGCGACCCGTAGAGGGTCACGGTGACGGACGCGGTCTTCTCCAGCAGGCCGTCGTGCCGCAGGCCCCGGGCGAACCGGTGCGCCGCGGCCATCGGCCCGCCCGTGTGGGACGACGACGGACCGATGCCGATCTTGAAAAGGTCGAAAACGCTGATGGCCATGGCTACCTCGTTGCGGCCGCGCTCCCTCCCCGCGAGGGGAGGGAGCGCCGGAACGTCACAGGTTCGGGTACAGGGGATGCCTGTCGGCCAGCGCCTTCACCCGGGCGGCGAGCGCGTCCCGGTCGAAGGACGGCTGCAGTGCGAGCGCGATCACGTCCGCGACCTCGGCGAAGTCCGCGGCGGTGAAGCCGCGGGTCGCGAGGGCCGGGGTGCCGATCCGCAGGCCGGAGGTGACCATCGGCGGGCGCGGGTCGTTCGGCACCGCGTTGCGGTTCACCGTGATGCCGATGTCGTGCAGGCGGTCCTCGGCGTCCCGGCCGGTGAGCTCGGAGTCCACCAGGTCGACCAGCACGAGGTGGACGTCCGTCCCGCCGGTCAGCACCCTGACGCCGGCCTTGGCGGAGTCCTCGGCGAGCAGGCGCTCGGCGAGCAGCTTCGCGCCTTCCACGGTCGCCGCCTGCCGGGCCCGGAACTCCTCCGACGCGGCGATCTTCAGGGCGACGGCCTTGGCGGCGATCACGTGCTCCAGCGGGCCGCCCTGCATGCCGGGGAACACCGCGGAGTTGATCTTCTTGCCGTACTCCTCGCGGGCGAGGATCAGCCCGCCGCGCGGGCCGCCGAGCGTCTTGTGCGTCGTGGTCGTCACGATGTCGGCGTGCGGGACGGGCGAGGGGTGCAGCCCCGCCGCGACCAGGCCCGCGAAGTGCGCCATGTCGACCATGAGCAGCGCCCCGACCGAGTCGGCGACCCGCCGGAACGCCGCGAAGTCGAGCTGCCGCGGGTACGCCGACCAGCCCGCGACGATCATCTTCGGCCGGTGCTCGGCCGCGAGCGAGGCCACCTCGTCCATGTCGACCAGGCCGTCCTCGGCGCGGACGTGGTACGGCACCACGTTCAGCACCTTGCCGGAATAGTTGAGCCGCATCCCGTGCGTGAGGTGCCCGCCGTGCGCGAGGTCGAGGCCGAGGATCGTGTCGCCGTGCTGGAGCAGCGCGAAGTAGACCGCCGTGTTCGCCTGCGCGCCGCTGTGCGGCTGGACGTTCGCGTGCTCGGCGCCGAACAGGGCCTTGGCCCGGTCGATGGCGAGCTGCTCGGTGACGTCCACGAACTCGCAGCCGCCGTAGTACCGGCGGCCCGGGTACCCCTCGGCGTACTTGTTCGTCAGGACCGAGCCCTGCGCCTCCAGCACCGAGACGGGCGCGAAGTTCTCCGACGCGATCATCTCCAGGGTGCCCTGCTGGCGGCGCAGCTCCGCGGCGACGGCCTCGGCGACCTCCGGATCGGCCGTCGCGAGGGAGTCGTTCAGGCTCATGATTCCTCGATCAGCTTGTCGTAGGCGGCGGAGTCGAGCAGGTCGCCCGGCTCCTGCGAGATCCGCACCTTGAAGATCCAGCCCTCGCCGTACGGGTCGTCGTTGATGACCTTCGGCTCGTCCACCACCGCGCTGTTGATCGCGGTGATCTCGCCGCTGACGGGGGAGTAGAGGTCGCTGACCGACTTGGTCGACTCCACCTCGCCGCACGGCTCGCCCGCCTCGACGGCGTCGCCCTCCGACGGCTGCAGCTCGATGTAGACGATCTCACCGAGGGCGTCGGCGGCGTGCGCGGTGATGCCGACCGTGACGATGCCGTCCTCGCCGCCGAGGCCCGACACCCACTCGTGCTCCTCGCTGTAGCGGAGCTCCTCCGGAACGCTCACGATCACTTCTCTCTTTCCACCGTGGGGGCGCGCCCCCACACCGCCGGACAACTTGTTCAGGAACGCTTGCAGATCAGGGACGCTTGTAGAACGGCAGGGCCACCACGTCCACCGGCTCCCGCCGGCCGCGGACGTCCACCGCGAGGCCGGCCTCCTCGACGCCGCTGTCGAGGTACGCCATCGCGATCGGCGTGCCCAGTGTGGGCGACGGGGCGCCGCTCGTCACGATTCCGCACGGCGCGCCGCCGGACGTGACGACCTGGTACCCCTTGCGAGGCGCGCGACGCCCCCGCGCGACCAGTCCCACGAGCCTACGGCCCGGCGGGGTCTGCGCCTGAGCCGCCAGGGCCGACTTCCCCACGAAATCGACAGCTTTGTCCAGCTTGACCACCCGGCCGAGGCCCGCCTCGAACGGCGTCGTCTCGGCCGTCAACTCGTTCCCGTACAGCGGCATCCCCGCCTCCAGGCGCAGCGTGTCGCGAGCCGACAGCCCCGCCGGGACGACCCCCTCCACCGCGGCGAGCGCCCCCCACAACCGGACCGCGTCGGACGCGTCCACGAACAGCTCGAACCCGTCCTCGCCCGTGTACCCCGTGCGGGCGACCAGCGCGTCCACGCCCGCGACCCGCCCCGCCAGGATCGCGTAGTACTTCAGACCGGCCAGCGGCGCGTCCGTGAACCCCTCGAGAATCCCCTGGGAACGCGGGCCCTGCAGCGCGATCAGCGCGTAGGAGCCGGACCGGTCGTCCACCGCGGCCTCGAACCCCGCGGCCCGCTCGACCAGCGCCTCCCGGACCACCGCCGCGTTCGCGGCGTTCGCCACCACCATCCACGTCTCGTCCGCGAGCCGGTAGACGATCAGGTCGTCCAGGACGCCGCCGTCCGGCCCGCAGATCATCGTGTAGCGGGCCTTGCCCACCGGCATCGGCGACAGGTTGCCGACCAGCGCGAAGTCCAGCGCCGCCCCCGCCCCCGGACCCGAAAGGAAGATCTCCCCCATGTGCGACAGGTCGAACAGCCCCGCGCCCGTGCGGACCGCCCGGTGCTCGGCGGTCTCGCTCGCGTAGCGCAGCGGCATCAGATGGCCGGCGAAGTCGACGAGGTTCGCGCCGAGGTCCTCATGGACGTCGTGCAGCGGCGTCTTCTTCGCGGTCGGATCGGCGGACATGGGCTCGGCTCCTTCGTCACGGGCGCGCATGGTCCATCGTCCCACTCGCGCACCGGGCGTATCGGTGCCTCCCCCTCTGTCATCGGCGCCTGAGAGCTTCACCCGCCGCGGCACGGCGGGCTTTCACCTTCGGCGGGGGACAGGAGTCCCCGCTTTCCAGAGGTCGCCTGGCCCGTGCGGTCCGTGGGCCTGAGAGGTTCCGGGGAGGATTTGCTCCTTCGGCGCCCCCCACCGGCTGCGAGGGACTCTCCCGCACGGGATCATCAGCTGTCGCAGAAGGCTAGCAGTGTTCATTGCGTTTCCCCAGGGTCGAGGCCTTGGGGGCCTCGACCCTGGGGAAACGCGTGCGATCGCTGCATCGCTCCGGCTCGCCTTGCGGCTCGCTTCGCGATCAGATCCTTGCTTCGCTCGGATCTGCCTTCGGACGCGATCGCGGCCCCCGCGTTGTCACGGGGCTTAGGCGGCGGCTGAGGTGGCTTCGTCAGACGGTTGCTGCTGGGGGTCCTGTTTCCGTCCATCCGCATGCGGCTGGTCCCGGCCGTTGCGCTCCGTGTTCGTGTGGCGGTGTCCCGCGCTCGGCTCTGCGCTGGCGGAGGCTGTCAGTTGGGGGGTGCGGACATGGACTTCACGCAGGTTTGCAGGGCCGCCCTGATTTTCTGCAGTTCGTCGGGGGCGGGGGTTCTCGTGGGGTTGGGGGTCGGCATCTGGACGCCCTGCTTGTGCATGCAGTCGTTGAAGGCCTTGACCGCCTTCGACTGGGCCGGGGGGAGCGGCGGCGTCTCGGTGGTCCTGCCGGGCCTGGGGGTGGACGGGGCCGTCGTCGCGGCGGTCGGGGCCTGGGGTGACGACGCGCTCGCCGGCTTGCCGTCGTCGCAGCCGGCCAGGGCCAGGGGCAGGATCAGCGCCATTGCCGCTATGTGACCGCGCTTCAAGGGAACCTCCGTGGGGCGGGTGGGGGCCATGATGCGGCGTCGGCCCTCCCCTTGGATACGGGTTCTCGTGCCAAGGAAGCGCGGCCGGGTTAGCACCGCGCATCAAAGTGGCTTAAGGCGTGTGCCGCTTCTCCGTTCGCCTCAACCGGATCGCGGGCCGTAACGTACTCTGAACTGGTTGTCGGAGATCACCCCCGGGCTCGCGGGGTGCACGGACCCGGAGGGCACGCCGCATGGTCTACTACCTGGCTGGAGCGTTGATCCTCTTCTTCGGCCTGCTGGTCTCCATCGCACTGCACGAGCTCGGGCACTTCTCCTTCGCCAAGCTGTTCAAGGTGCGGACCACGCAGTTCATGGTCGGGTTCGGGCCCACCATGTGGTCGAGGCGCAAGGGCGAGACCGAGTACGGCGTCAAGTGGATCCCGCTCGGCGGCTACATCCGCATGATCGGCATGCTGCCGCCGCGCAAGGGCGACGCGCCCGGGCAGGTGCGGCGGATCAGCACCGGGCCGTGGCAGGGGCTGATCGAGTCCGCGCGCGGGGCCTCGCTGGAGGAGGTCGGGCCCGGCGACGGCGACCGCGTGTTCTACGCCAAGAAGTGGTGGCAGAAGCTGCTCATCATGTTCGGCGGGCCCGCGATGAACCTGCTGCTGTCGGTGATGTTCTTCGCGATCCTGCTGATGGGCATCGGCACCAGCCAGCCGCAGCCGGTGATCAAGGAGGTGGCCGAGTGCATGGTGCCGGCCAGCGCCAAGGTCGCCGCGTGCCCGGCGAACGCGGCGCCGACGCCCGCGCGGCAGGTCGGGCTCCAGGCCGGCGACCGGATCACGGCGTTCGACGGCAAGAAGATCGACGACTACGGGCAGCTGCAGGTGCTGATCCGCGAGGACGGCGGCAGGACCGTCCCGATGACCGTCCGGCGGGACGGCAGGGACGTGCGGCTGAACGTGCCCATCACCCGCAACCAGATGTACGACCTCAAGGACGAGGAAAAGGTCGTCAACGTCGGGTTCCTCGGCATCACGCCGTCCAGCGCGATCGAGCGGCAGGGGCCGGGCGCGGTCGCGAGCACGATGGGCGACCTGACCGGGCGCACCGTCGGCGCGCTGGTGCGGATGCCGCAGAAGATGGTCGGCGTGTGGAACGCGGCCTTCGGCGGCGACGAGCGCGACCCGAACGGGCCGATCGGCGTCGTCGGCGTCAGCCGGATCGGCGGCGAGGTCGCCGCGTCCGACGACTTCACCGGCACGCAGAAGGTCTCCTTCTTCGTGATGCTGCTCGGCTCGCTGAACCTCGCGGTCGGGCTGTTCAACCTCATCCCGCTGCTGCCGCTGGACGGCGGGCACATCGCCGGCGCGCTGCTGGAAGCGGTCAAGAAGGCGTTCGCCCGGATCTTCCGCAGGCCCGACCCGGGCTACGTGGACGTCGCCAAGGCGCTGCCGGTGACGTACGTGATGGCGGTCGTCCTGATCGTCATGGGCGGCCTGCTGATCTACGCCGACCTGTTCAACCCGATCCGCGTCACGGGGTGACGTCCGGCATCGCGCCGGTCTTCAGGAAGCCGTCCAGCGCGGCCACGTAGGGGCCGATGTCGAGGCCCTGGTCCGCCAGCCACGCGTCCGACCCGTAGGTGCCCGCGTAGCGCTCGGCGCCGTCGCAGATGAGCGTGACGACGCTGCCGCGCTCCCCGCGGGCCCGCATCTGGGCGATCAGTTCGGCGGCGCCCCACATGTTCGTGCCGGTCGAGCCGCCGACGCTGCGGCCGCTGACCCCGCTCGTCCAGCGCATCGCCGCGACGGACGCCGCGTCCGGCACCCGGATCATCCGGTCGATCACCGTGGGCAGGAACGACGGCTCGACGCGGGGGCGGCCGATGCCCTCGATCCGCGAGCCCGCCGCGGTGCGGGCGGGGTCACCGTCGGCGAACGAGCCGTGGAACGCCGACCCCTCCGGGTCGACGACCGCGAGCCGCGTCTGGAACCGCTGGTAGCGGGCGTACCGGCCGATGGTCGCGGACGTCCCGCCGGTGCCGGCGCCGACCACGATCCAGGACGGCTCGGGGAACCGCTCCAGCCGCATCTGCTCGAAGATCGACTCGGCGATGTTGTTGTTGCCGCGCCAGTCCGTCGCCCGCTCGGCGAAGGTGAACTGGTCCATGAAGTGGCCGCCGCACTCGGCCGCGAGCCGCCGCGACTCCTCGTAGATCGCCGACGGGTCGGCCACCAGATGGCAGCGGCCGCCGTGGAACTCGATGAGCTGGATCTTCTCCGGGCTGGTGGTGGCCGGCATGACCGCGACGAACGGCAGGCCGAGCAGCCGCGCGAAGTACGCCTCCGACACCGCGGTCGACCCGCTGGACGCCTCGATGATCGTCGTGTCCCGGCGGATCCAGCCGTTGGCCAGCCCGTAGAGGAACAGCGACCGCGCGAGCCGGTGCTTCAGTGAACCCGTGGGGTGGACCGACTCGTCCTTCAGGTAGAGGTCGATGCCCCACTCGGGCGGCAGCGGGAACACGTGCAGGTGCGTGTCGGCGCTGCGGTTGGCGTCGGCGTCCACGAGCCGGATCGCCTCGGCGATCCATGCCCGGTATCCGGGATCGCAGCGGTCCACGATGCGGCTCATGACGGATCTCTCCTTGATCGTCGGCAGGGGTCCCACGATATCCGCGCATGTCACGGTGCATCATTGGGAGGGCGGGGGGCAGATGATCCAGATGTTCGACGAACGCATCGTGGCCACCGGGCGGCTGCCGCTGTTCGGCTTCTTCGTCGCGTTCATGATCACTTTCGTGCTGACGCGGGTGAACGTCCGGCTGATCCGCGCGGACGTGCGCTGGTGGTTCCGGAACGTGAAGGCCGGCGACGTGCACATCCACCACGTCGTGTTCGGCGTGGTGCTGATGCTGATGGGCGGCGTGGCGAGCCTCGCCGTCCCGGACGCCTACGTCGGCCTCGACCTCGCGGCGGCGGCGGTGTTCGGGATGGGCTCGGCCCTCGTCCTGGACGAGTTCGCGCTGATCCTGCACCTCAGCGACGTCTACTGGACGGAGAAGGGCCGCGCGTCCGTCGACGCCGTGTTCGTCGCCATGGCGGTGACCGGGCTGCTGCTGCTCGGCATCCGCCCCCTCGGCTACGAGGGCATCGCGCCCGACCCGGGCACCGGGCTGATCACCCGCGTCTACATCGCCTCCCTCGCGGTCAACCTCGTCCTCGCCGTGGTCACGCTGCTCAAGGGCAAGATCTGGACGGGCCTGCTCGGGCTGTTCATGCCCGCGCTGCTGATCGTCGGCGCGATCCGGGTGGCGCGGCCCGGCTCGCCCTGGTCGCGCTGGCGCTACGACCCCGGCTCGCGCCGCTACCAGCGGGCCGTCCGGCGCGAGACGCGGCTCAGGCGGCCGCTGATCCGCGCCAAGATCTGGGTGCAGGAGTTCATCGCGGGACGGCACGACCTCATCCCGCCCGAGCTGCTCCAGCGCCGCGCCGATTCCGCCGAGCGGGCCCGCCGCCGCAGGCTGGCCCGCGCCGCCGCCCGCGCCGAGCGGCGGGCCGAACGCCGGGCCGAGCGCGGCCGGGCGCGCCGGGCCGAGCGGCGGGCGGCGCGCCGCGCCGCGTTCCGGGCCGAGCGGGAGGCCGTCGAGCGCGCCGAGCGCAACGCCGCGGCCCGCGCCCACCGGGAGGCCGCGGCCCGGGCGCGCCGCCGCACCCTGTCGCGCGTGCGGGGGCAGACCGGGTCGCGGCTCCGGACCCGCGCCGCGTCCGCCCGGCGGGCCCGCGGCCGTGCGCACGGGGACGAGCCGCCGTCCGGGGAACTGCCGCCGGCGGAGGCGCCCGAGCTCAGTCCATGACGGGGGCGACGGCCCGGACGGTGTCGATCGTGTCGGCCTCGGCGGCGGACTTGTCGGGCCGGTACCGCAGGACGCGGGCGAACCTCAGCGCGATGCCGCCGGGGTAGCGGGGGCTGTGCTGGACGCCGTCGAACGCGATCTCGACGACCAGTTCGGGCCGGACGTGCACCGTCCAGGAGTCCTCGCGCACGGCCAGCGCGCGGAGCCGCTCCGTCTGCCAGGCGAGCAGCTCGTCGGTGAGCCCCTTGAAGGTCTTGCCGAGCATGACGAAGCCGCCGGTCTCGGGATCGCGGGCGCCGAGGTGCAGGTTGGACAGCAGGCCCTGCCGGCGGCCGTGCCCCCACTCGACGGCGAGGACGACGAGGTCGAGGGTGTGCCGGGGCTTGACCTTGATCCAGCCCGCGCCGCGCCGCCCGGCCGTGTACGGGGTGTCGAGGGCCTTGACCACGACGCCCTCGTGGCCCCGCGCGACGGCCTCGTCGAAGACCTCCTTGGCCCGGGCGGGATCGCCGGTGACCACGCGGGGCATCCGCAGCTCCTCGGGGACCACACGCGCGAGCGCCGCGTACCGCTCGGCCCCGGGCGCGTCGAGCAGGTCCTCGCCGCGCGCGCCCTGCGGAGGGGCGTCGCCGGCCTCCACGAGGTACAGGGCGTCGAACAGGAAGACGGCCAGCGGCACCGGCTCGACGCCCTTGGCCGTGCGGGTCGCGGTGCGGGCGGAGGTGACCTGGAACGGGTGGGGGCGCCCGTCCGGCCGCAGGGCGATCAGTTCCCCGTCGAACACGGCCGCGCGGACGGGCAGCCCCCGCACCGCCTCCACCACCTCGGGCAGCCGGGAGGTGATCTCGTCCAGCGTCCGGGTGAAGACCCGGACCTCTCCGCCGGACACGTGCACCTGGGCGCGGATGCCGTCGAGCTTCCACTCGACGGCCGCCTCGCCCCCGAGCTTGGCGAACGCCTCGTCGACCGACGGCGCGGCGGCCGCCAGCATCGGCTTGACCGGCCGCCCGACCTCCAGCGTGAACGCGCGCAGCCCGTCCACGCCCTCCGCGAGGGCGGTGGTCGCGACCGGGCCGAGCGATCCGCGCAGCATGAAGGCGCGCCGCACCTCGGCGGAGGGCACCCGCGCCGCCGCCGCGATCGCCTCGGCCATCACCCCGTCCAGCGCGCCCTGCCGCAGCTCGCCCGCCAGCAGCCTGATGAGGAAGCCCTGCTCGGGGGCGGTGGCGCGGCCGAAGAGCGCCGCGAGCAGCTCGCGCCGCCGGGCGACCGAGCCGGGCCCGGACACGGCGCCGATCTCGCCGAACGCCGCGTCGACCTCGGGGACGGTCAGGGACGGCTCCGCGGCGGGCGGCGGGACGTCGCGCAGCGCGGCGTACCCCACCCCGATCTGGCGCTGCGGCAGCTCGCCGGACAGGTAGGCGACCACGGTCGCGGCCTCGCCCGGGTCGGCCGCGCGCAGGCACTCCGCGAGCGCGGCGATCTTGGCCTTGCGGCCCGAGGTGCCCGCGACCGCCGCCGAGGTCCGTGCGATGTCGGCTGTCAGCATCTCCTCATTGTGACCACCGGGTCCGACGAACGGCACCGCCAGGGTCCCTGGCCAGGCGCCGCGGCCCTGGTTACGTTGGCAGATGGCGGGAACGGGTCGGCGAGTCGGGAGTGAGGAGCGCGGCGTGGGCCTTCAGCGTCCGGTCGAGCCGTTCCACCGGCCGTACTCCGGGCCGGAGCCGCCGGCCCCGGGGCGCCGTCCCCGCAGGCTCGCCGCACTGGTCGCGCTGGTCGCGGCGGCCGTGGCGCTCGCCGCGGCGGGGGTCGCGGTCGTCGTGGTGATGTCCGGGGGAGGCGAGCGGGAGGCGGCGCCGCGCCGGACGCCGCCCGGCCGGCCGTCCGGGTCGCCGGGCACGCCGCAGAATGTGATCAACGCGCTTCCGGCGCCGTGCGGGACGGTCGCGGCGGGCACGGTCGAGCGGGCCGTGCCGAAGGCGACGCGGCGGCAGAGCGCGAACTCGACGCTCACCACGTGCACGTACTCCTCGACCGGCTCGGCGTTCCGCTGGCTGCGGGTGGAGGCGCACCTGTACGCGCCGGGCGATTCCGCGACGCCCGTCCAGGACGCCGAGGGCTACTTCGACGCGCAGTGGGCGCAGGCGCACGACGCGCCGCTCGTGCGGACCGTCTCCCTGGAGCGCCGGGGCGGGATCGGGGACGCGGCGTTCCTCTGGTTCAAGACCGACAGGGGGCAGCCGACCGTGGTCGGTCAGGTCACGGCCCGGACCCGCAACGCGGTCTTCACGGTCGGCTACAGCGAGCAGGCGCCGCGCGGGGGGCGTGCGGACGCCAGGGAGCGCGCCTGCCTCCGGACCGCCACCGCCGTCGCCCGCGAAGTCCTCGCCGCACTGAGTCGTTCCTGACCTGAATCGGCCGATCACGGCTTCACTTCTGCCGGCACCTTCTAGGGTGAACCGGTAAAGGGGAGGGAGCGCGCCGATCGGGCTTTCGCGCCAGGCGGGATGATCGGTGCGCAGCGAGGCCTGGGGAGGAGGGGATCGACGTCGTGACCATGCCATCGTTCGGAGTGTCCTGGGTGCGTGACATCCGGGGCTAGCAGCCCTTACTCGCCCGAGGGCCGCGGAGTGGTCCCTGCTCCGCGGCCCTTTCGCCTGTCCGGGCCGGGCCAGCGCCCGGCCATTACCGAACCATTTTCTAATAATCGGTTCGAGGGTGATGCGAATGGCGGCCCGGCGTATCGGTCACCGCTCCAGCAGTCCCGCCCGGATCCATACGTCGCGCGCGCGGCCGTCCAGCAGACCGACCTCGTCCAGGAACGCGGTGCATTTGCGGAACGACCACGCCATCGTCGCGCGCCGGTGCGGGCTGCGCGCCGCCACGCGCCGCGCCAGCCCCGGGTCCAGCCCCACCGCCGCGTAGCAGGACGGGTGCACGAGCTGCGCGGCCATCAGCCGCGTGGCATGCGCCATCCCGTAGGCGATCGCGCGCCGCCGCACCGCCGGGGTCCGCGCGACCAGCCGCTTCATCTCCTCCCGCGCGTACCTGATGTGCCGGGCCTCCTCGACCACGTGGATCCGGGTGACCTGTCGGATCATCGGCTGGACGTCCTCGTCCGGGAACGTCAGCCGCTGGAACGCGTCGGTGAACTCCTCCACGATCAGCGTCCCGGCGAACATCGGCACCGGGTCGTACACGGCGCCGAACAGCTTGGCGAAGTGGAACTCCAGCGCTCGCGGCCGGTGCGTGCGCAGCCCGCAGGTGCGCACCATCCGGCCGAACATCGCCGAGTGGCGGCACTCGTCGGCGATCTCCGTCAGCGCGTACGCCACGTGGTCGCTGTCGTAGCGGTGCCGGTAGGCGTGCATCACCAGCGACTGCATCAGCAGCATCTCCGACCAGATGCCGAACGAGGCGATGCTGCACATCTCCCGCTTGGTCAGCTCCACCCGCCGCCGGTGCGTCAGCCCGTCCCACAGCGGCGTCTCGTAGATCGACGTGAGCCGGGGCGGGAAGTAGAACACGTCCGGGTCCTGCGGGGCGTCCCAGTCGACGTCCGCGTCCGGGTCGAAGGAGTGCCTGCGGGACGCGCGCAGCAGCCGCTCGGCGATCACCTCCCGATGGGTCAGCTCCAGCGTGTGGTCGCCGTCGCCGCACCGGATCCGGGCCGTCCAGTTCCGGGGACGGCCGTCGTTCATCAGGACGTCGGGGGGCATCGATCCATCTCCTCTCACCGCGGGGAGAGTCGGGGGCCGCGCCCGTCGGGCGGGCGCTGGCCCCGGGCGGGAATCCTGGCCAGCAGGCGCAGGGATGCGGGGGACACCCGGGAAAGGGCGTGCATGATGTGCCCCTCGGCGTTGACGGGCACGACGGGCTTGTTCTTGATGATGGCGTTGACGACCCGCTCGGCGACCTTCTCCGGCGGGTAGTTGCGCAGCCTGACGGCCTTCTGGCCGCGCTCGTGCAGGCGTGCGCGGGTTGCCTCGTCGCGCTCCAGGTGGATCGCGTTGTCGACGATGCTGGTGCTGACGAACCCGGGGCAGACGGCGGTGACGCCGATGCGCGAGCCGGCCAGCTCGGCGCGCAGGCATTCGCTGAGCATGAGGACGGCGGACTTCGTCGTGCAGTAGGCGGGCATGGCGCGCCACGGCGCGAACGCGGCGGCCGACGCGATGTTGACGATGTGGCCGCCGAGGTTCGGCTTGTCGGGCTTGTTGGGCAGCGCGTTCACGCGGTCGCTCATCTGGCGGCCGAACAGCCGGCAGCCGTGGATCACGCCCCAGAGGTTCACGCCGAGGATGCGCTCCCAGTCCTCGACGCCCGTGTCCAGGAAGGGGCCGGTGACCGCGATGCCGGCGTTGTTGACGACGATGTCGGGGACGCGGTGGGTCTCCTTCACCCGCGCGGCGAAGTCCTCCATCGCGGCCTCGTCGGCCACGTCGACCTGGTAGGCGGCGCCGCCGGCGCCGAGCGTCTTGGCGAGGGCGACCGTGCGCTCGGCGGCGGGCAGGTCGATGTCCGCCGCGACGACCGTGGCGCCGTTCCCGGCCAGGGCGAGGGCGACGGCCCGGCCGATGCCGCTGCCGGCTCCGGTGACGACGGCGAGCGCTCCGTCGAAGTGCGCGAGGGGCATCCAGACCTCCGAGGTGTGCGGCGGATCGAATGATCCGAACTTACTCAGCCCGCCGCCTCCGCGTCGGCGATGACGGCGTCCACCTCCGCTCGGCGTTCGGTCTCCTCCGCGGCGAACCGCTCGGCGTCGACCCGCTCGGCGATCTCCTCGTCCTGGTGCATGAGGGCGTCGAGGTCGGCCTTGGACATGTCCAGGACGCCCATGTCGTCATAGGCGCGCCGGATGCGGTCGCTCCACAGCCCGATGTCCTTCACGCACGGCACGATGCGGCTGAACAGCAGGCTCTGGAACATCCGCATGTAGGGCGAGTTCTCGACCATCTCGTCGACCTCCTTCGGGTCGATGCCGAAGTTGGTCCAGATCTCCCGGCCGCGGATGCGGTCGCGCATCAGGTAGCAGCCCTCGATGACGAAGTCCTCGCGCTCGCGGAGCTCCGCCGGGGAGAGCTGCTTGTAGTAGTCGCGCAGCGCGAGCCGCCCGAACGCGACGTGGCGCGCCTCGTCCTGCATCACGTAGGCGAGGATCTGCTTGGGCAGCGGCTTGGTGGTGATGTCGCGGATGACGCCGAACGCGGCGAGCGCGAGGCCCTCGATGAGCACCTGCATGCCGAGGTAGGGCATGTCCCACCGCGCGTCGGTGAGGGTCTCGTTCAGCAGGTCCTGCAGCTTGGTGTTGATCGGGTAGACCATCCCGACCTTCTCGTGCAGGAACCGCGTGAACAGCTCGACGTGGCGGGCCTCGTCCATCGTCTGGGTGGCGGAGTAGAACTTGGAGTCGAGGTCGGGCACGGACTCGACGATGCGGGCGGCGGTGACCATCGCGCCCTGCTCGCCGTGCACGAACTGGGAGAACTGCCAGGACGTGGAGTGCCGCCGCAGCTCACCGCGCTCCTTCTCCGACAGCCTGTCCCAGTACTTCGTCCCGTAGATGGCGAGGGACTGGTCGGGGACGCCGAGGACGTCGTGCGGATCGACCTCCAGGTCCCAGTCGATGCGCTTGACCGAGTCCCACTGCTTGTCCTTGCCCTTCTGGTAGAGGGCGAGGAGACGGTCGCGCCCGTCGTCGTACTCCCAGGTGAACCTGGCGTCGCCGGTCATCGGCACGGTCCAGGCCTCGGACGGGACGGAGTCGGTGTACAGGTCGTGGGTCGACATGGGCGTCCTCCCCGAACGCGGACGTACTGCGCCGCGATACGTACGCTGTACGTCTTACGTACAATGTACGTACCGTGTCATGGGACACTTGCGGTGTCAACGGCGAGGAGGAGCGGAAGCGATGGCGAGGCGTGTGACCTCCGACACTCCGCGACCGGGCCTGACCCGCGCGCGCATCGTGGAGGCGGCGGTCGGGCTGGTCGAGCGGGAGGGCGCGGACGCGCTGTCGATGCGCCGGGTCGCCGCCGACCTGGACGTCGCCGTGATGTCGCTCTACAACCACGTGCCGAACAAGGGCGCGCTGCTGGAGGGCGTCGCCGAGCATGTCGTCGCCGGCCTGGAACTGCCCGACGACCCGTCAGAGCCGTGGCAGGAGCGCGCGCGGGCGCTCGTCCGGGCGTTCCGGAAGGTCGCCCACGACAACCCGCGCTGCATGTCGATCGTCCTCACCCACAAGGTCGACACGCCGGTGGGGCTGCGCCCGGCCGAGCGCGCCCTGGCCCTCGCCGACGCGGCCGGGTTCGACGGCGAGACGGCCGTGCGCATCATGCGGGCGCTCATCGCCTACGCGCTCGGCGCCCAGATGCGCGAGGTCGGCATGGCGAAGATGCTGGGGCACCTCGCCGAGACGGGGGCCGAGTCGTGGACGCGCCTGGACCCGGACGAGTTCCCGCACGTGCTCGCCTACGGCCCGGCGCTGGTCGACGTCGATCCCGAGACCGACTTCGAGTTCGGCCTCGACCTGCTCATCGGGGCGCTGGACGCGCTTCCCCGGCGGGGGCCAGATAGGGGCTGAGGCCGTTCCAGCAGAAGTCGGTCATGTAGCGGGCCGCGTCCTCCGCCGACACGTCGGGCCGGCTCGTCTGCCACAGCGCCATCCGCTCGCTCGCGCCCATGATGATCTGCGTGTAGGCCTCGACCGCGCCGGCCGGGGCGGACGGCGCGAACGTGCCGAGCACTCCCGCGATGAGCTCGCTCTGCTGCCGCCGGGTGTCGTCGATCGCCTGGACGGCCTCCGGCGTGGCGGCCGTCGGCTCGCGCAGCAGCATCGCGAACGACCGGCTGTGCTCGTCGATGAAGCGGAAGTAGGCGACCATCCCGCGCGACAGGATGTCCTCGGGGGTGGTGGCGCCCGCCATCGCCTTCTGGGTGGCGTCGAACAGCTCGGCCTTGGAGCGGCTCACGCACGCGACGAGCAGCCCGTCCTTGGAGCCGAAGTACTCGTAGAGCATCGGCTTGGAGACCCCGCAGCGCTCGGCGATCTCGTCCATGGAGGCGGCCTGGTAGCCGCGCTCGCCGAAGACGAGCTCCGCCACGTCCAGCATCTGCCGCTCGCGCTCGGCGCGCGCCATCCGGCGGCGGCGGGGCGGGGGTGTGGCGGCGCTCACAGGAGATTCCCCTCTGTTGGACCTACCGTCAGTAACCTACTCCCGGTAACTTACTGCGAGTAGGGTATCTGAGAGGAGGGGTCATGAGCGAGCGCGCCCCCGCGATCGTCGTCATCGGCTCCGGCTTCGCCGGCCTCGGCATGGCGATCCGGCTCAAGTGGTCCGGCTTCCACGACTTCGTCGTGCTGGAGAAGAGCGAGGCGCTGGGCGGGACCTGGCACGACAACACCTATCCGGGCTGCGCCTGCGACGTACCGTCGCACATGTACTCCTTCTCCTTCGAGCTGAACCCGGGCTGGACGCGGATGTTCGCGCCGCAGCCGGAGATCCGCGCCTACATGGAGCGCACCGCCGCCAAGTACCGGGTGCGCGAGCACATCCGCTTCGGCGCGGCGGTCGACTCGATGGAGTACGACGACGACGCCCGCCGCTGGCGGGTGACGCTCGCCGACGGGACGGTCCTCACCCCGAAGGCCGTCGTGTCCGGCATCGGCGCGCTGCACGTCCCGTCCTACCCGGACCTGCCGGGCGTCGAGCGGTTCCAGGGGACGGCGTTCCACTCCGCCGACTGGGACCACACCTACGACCTCGCCGGCAAGCGCGTCGCCGTCATCGGGACGGGCGCGTCCGCGATCCAGTTCGTGCCGAAGGTCGCGAAGCAGGCGGGCGAGCTCGTCGTCTTCCAGCGGACGCCGCCGTGGATCCAGCCCAAGCCCGACGTGCCCATCCCCGCGCCGGTCCGCGCGCTGTTCGGGAAGGCGCCGGCCGCCGCCCGCGCGTTCCGCGGCGGCATCTACTGGGCGCTGGAGGCCCGCGCGGTCGGCTTCACGATCGACCCGCGGCTGTCCGCCCCGCAGGAGAAGATCGCCCGGCGGCACATCGCCCACCAGGTCGCCGACCCCGGGCTGCGCGCCAAGGTGACGCCGGACTACACGATCGGCTGCAAGCGGATCCTGCTGTCCAACGACTACTATCCGGCGCTCTCGCGTCCCAACGTGGAGGTGGAGACCTCCGGGATCGCCGAGGTGCGGGAGCACTCGGTCGTCACCGAGGACGGGCGCGAGTACGAGGTCGACTGCATCATCTACGGCACCGGCTTCAAGGTGACCGACGCCCTCGCCGACCTGCGCGTCACCGGCCGGGGCGGCGTCAAGCTCCAGGAGATCTGGGCGGACGGCATCGAGGCGCACCGCGGCACGACGATCCCCGGGCTGCCGAACTTCTTCATGCTGCTCGGCCCGAACACCGGCCTCGGCCACAACTCCGTCGTCTTCATGATCGAGGTGCAGATCCAGCACGTGCTGAGCTGCCTTCGCCTGATGCAGGAGGCCGGCGCCGACGCCATCGAGCCGAAGCCGGAGGCCGCGCGCCGCTTCAACGACCGCCTGCAGCGGCGGCTGCGCCGCGCCGTCTGGAACGAGGGCGGCTGCAACAGCTGGTACCTCGACGACCAGGGCGTCAACCGCACCCTCTGGCCGGGCCACACCTTCGAGTTCTGGGCCGGCTCCCGCAAGGCCAGGCCGGAGGAGTTCGTCCTCACCCGTTGACCGCGTGCCCGGCGGGGAGACCGTGTTAGCTGGGAGGCATGGTGAAACCGCTGATGCCGAGATCGGTCGCCCGGTTCAACAAGGCCGTCACGAACCGGGTGCAGGGCGTCTACGCGCCCTTCCTCCCGCCCCTCGCGGTGATCGTCCATCGGGGGCGCAGGTCGGGGCGGGAGTACCGGACGCCGGTGACCGCGTTCCGCAGCGGCGACCGGCTCATCGTCGGGCTGCCGTACGGGCGGGACGCCGACTGGGTCCGCAACCTGCTCGCCGAGGGCCGCGGCGGCGTGGAACGGCTCGGCCGCGTCCGCCGCCTCGGCCGCCCGCGCGTGCTGACGGCCGCCGACGCCGCCGAACTCCCGCCACCCGCCCGCCTGGCCGCCCGCCGCATGGACCTCCTGGTCGCCGAGATCGAGGACTGAGGGCCCCGGGAGCGGGGACGCGGGTCACGCCCCCGGCGGGGTCACTTGGCGGGGGCGAACATCGGGCGGAAGCCCGCGACGAGCTGGCGGATCACCGCGCGCTGCTGGGCCGGGGCGCGGCCGCGCAGGTCGTGGATCGGGTCGAGGCCGTCGTAGTAGGGGGCGAGCGCGAGGAACGGCAGGATCATCATCAGCCAGGTGGCGAGGACCTCCAGGTCGGCGTCCTCCCGGATGGCGCCCTGCGCCTTCCACAGCTCCAGCGTCGGGTGGATGACCAGCAGGTAGTGCTGGTTGGCCGTGTCGCGGACGACGGACCGGACGCCGTTGTCGAGCTCGAAGTTCGTGGCCGCGGTGACGCCCCGCTCCAGCGGGTGGTCGGCCATGTACTCGGTCCAGTCGCACAGGACGTCGACCAGCCACTCGTCGAAGGACTGGTCGAAGTCGATCCGCTCGATGCGGCGCTCCATCTCCTCGCGGATGCGGCGCGACGCCTCGTCGCACACGAACGCGAAGAACTCCAGCTTGTCGCTGAAGTACTGGAACAGCGAGCCCTTGGCGATGCCGGCCTCGCGCGCGATCGTGTTGAGGCTGCCGGTCGAGTACCCGTGTTCCCCGAACTCGCGCATTGCCACTTCGAGCACGCGTTCGCGCTTGGCGACATTGAGGCGGAACCAGGTCGACGTCGGCATGGACCCCTTCGACTTTCCGTCAGGAACCGGTAACCAGGAGGTCAGGATAACGGTCCGCCGCACCCCCTGTGACCCGAACGTCACCCGCGCCCCTGGCGGGTCCCGGTCACCGTGCGCCGGGCTGGCCCCGGCGGGCGCGCCGGCGGCGGTACAGACTCGCGGCGCGGAGGGTGGCGTCGAGGGAGAACCGGGCGTCGGCGTTCTCGAGGCTGTCGCCGAGGTAGCCCTCCAACTGGCGGAGCCGGTACCGGACGGTCTGCGGGTGGATCCTCAGGCGCTCCCCGATGTCCACGGCGGTCGCCCGGGTGGTGACGGATTCGGTGAGCGTCTCGACGAGGCGCTTGCGCTGTCCGTCCGACACGTCCCGCAGTGGTTCCAGGTGCCGACGGGTGAGCTCCTCGACCAGCGGCGGATCGGACAGCAGCCACATGGTCATCAGGTGGTCCTCGCAGGGGATGAGGGAGCCGTCCGGGATGACGCCCTCCTCGGCGAGGTCGAGGACGCGGCGGGCCCAGCGCAGCGAGTGGGCGGCACGTTCCAGCGGCAGGGTGAGGCCGAGGACGCAGCTGGCGTCCGGCAGCGCGGCGCGCAGCATGGTCCGCCGGTCGGCGGTGAGCGGCCCGGGGACGAGCAGGCACGGTTCCGCCGAGTCGAAGTCGATGAGGATGTCGGTGTCGAGCGCGGAGCGGGTGCAGGGCGCCTCGGGGTGGACGGCGACGAGGGTGGCCTCGGCCGGCAGCGGCCACCAGCCGGTGGACTTGGCGAGATCCTCGATGGCCTCGGGGACGACGGCGGGCCGTTGCAGGATCAGATGCAGCAGCCGGCGCCGCTCCTCGCGGCGGCGCAGGTCGGCGTGCCCGGTGGCCTGCTGGTAGCCGAGGCGGGCCTGTGCGACGGATTCCTCGAGGTAGACGAGCATGGCGTCGACGGCGGCGGACACGACGAAGGTGGGGACCTGCGCGCGCTCGGCGAGGACGGCCGTCCGGCGCCACGCGACGTGGAAGGCGATCCGGGCCGCGGCCTGGAGGTGGTCGAGGCTGCGCCCCTCGATGGCCTCGAAGCGGCCGAGGGCGCGGCAGGTCTCGTCGCGCTGGTCGGTGGAGGCGTCCGGATCGGAGATCCGGTCCAGGAAGGTCGGCAGCAGGATGTCGGCGCAGAGCCGGAGAGTCTGGTCGTAGGCGGGATCCGTCCGGTCGTACTCCGGGATGCTCCGCTTGATCTCGGTGACGACCTCGTTCGTGACGTCGGACAGTTCCGCGCGCAGCAGGCCGAGGAATTCTTGGAAGTCAGTCTGACTCCGATCTTGTTCAGACAATTCTAATGCCTGCGACATGGGAAAGCGAACCTCCACATCGAGTCGGCCGCGCGCCGTGGCGCCGTCCTGGCGGCGGCGCTGGACGGGGTGTGTCGGACGGGAGGCGAACACCCTGGAATGAGATCGATAACACCGTGAACATAAAGTCGCCAGTCGGCGGTGGCAAGGGTCTTCGGTTCGATCGGCCGCACGGCGGCGCATCTTTGCGCGTGATGTGACAAGAACGACGTTCGGTTGCTGGGTCGGTGACAAAACTGCTTGCCTGTAAGGGCGAGCGTGGCGCCGGCCCGCCCCATGTTACCGACTGGTAGTCACCTGGTGACGGTTTCGGGGAAGGGGAGGGCTAAGTCGGTGACAAATTCCTGAAGCCATTTACCGAATTGTGCCGAAGAGTCTGCGATCCCCTATTGAATACTGTGTCTAGTGCGCCGTAACGTCCTCGAAACCTCCTTCCGAGCGCGAGCGGTGGTGTCGTGGGAATTGAAGTGGTCGTCGAGGGGCTGACGAAAGTCTTCGGCCGGCAGACGATCTGGCGTGATGTCACGCTCACTCTTCCGCCCGGTGAGGTGAGCGTGCTGCTGGGCCCCTCCGGCACCGGCAAGACGGTCTTCCTCAAGTCGCTCGTCGGGCTGCTCAAGCCGGAGGAGGGCCGCGTCCTCATCGGCGGGGTCGACATGGTCAACGACCGCGACCGCGACGTGTTCGAGGCGCGCAAGCGGTTCGGGCTGATGTTCCAGGACGGCGCGCTCTTCGGCTCGCTGCCGCTGTTCGACAACATCGCGTTCCCGCTCCGCGAGCACACCCGCAAGAAGGAGCCCGAGATCCGGCGGATCGTGATGGAGCGGATGGAGATGGTCGGCCTCACCGGCGAGGAGCGCAAACTGCCCGGCCAGATCTCCGGCGGCATGCGCAAGCGCGCCGGCCTCGCCCGCGCGCTCGTCCTCGACCCGGAGATCATTCTGTGCGACGAGCCCGACTCCGGCCTGGACCCCGTCCGCACGGCGCACATCTCCCAGTTGCTGATCGACGTCAACGCGCGGATCGACGCGACGATGCTGATCGTCACGCACAACATCGACATCGCCGCGACCGTCCCGGACAACATCGGCATGCTGTACCGCCGCGACCTCATCGCGTTCGGCCCCCGCGAGGCGCTGCTGACCAGCGACGAGCCGGCCGTCCTGCAGTTCCTGCACGGCGACACGCGCGGACCGATCGGCATGTCGGAGGAGAAGGACGCCGCGCTGCTCGCCGCCGAGGCCGCCTTCCCCGCGCCCCTCCAACGCACCCTGGAGATCCCGCCGCAGCTGCGTCCCACGCCCGGGGCGCCGCCGCGGCAGGGCGAGCTGCGGCACGCGCGGCGCCTCGACGAGATGATGCCGCGCCTCTCCCGCCGGGCGCAGGAGGCGATCTACGCCAACCGCAGGCACGCGCCGGAGGGCGGCGTCCCCGATGCGAACTGACCGTCCTCGAACCGACGAGCCGACCGCACCGCGCGCCGACGCGCGCGTGCCCGAGGAAGGAGACGCGCGTGGCGGCACCTGATTCCGCCGTTCCCGGCGCCGGCGCGCTGCGCCAGACCGGGCGGCTCTTCGCGCTCGCCGCGACGGTGCTGGCGCTGTCGTTCCGGCGCCCGTTCCAGCTCCGCGAGCTGGTCCAGCAGTTCTGGTTCATCGCGTCGGTGTCGATCCTGCCGACCGCGCTCGTGTCCATCCCGTTCGGCGCGGTCATCTCGCTCCAGGTCGGGTCGCTGGCCAAGCAGCTCGGCGCGCAGTCGCTCACCGGTGGGGCGAGCGTCCTCGCCGTCGTGCAGCAGGCCAGCCCGCTGATCGTGGCGCTGCTGATCTCCGGCGCGGCCGGGTCGGCGATCTGCGCGGACCTCGGCTCCCGGACGATCCGCGAGGAGATGGACGCGATGGAGGTCATGGGCGTCTCGCCCATCCAGCGCCTCGTGGTCCCGCGCGTCCTCGCCTGCATGGCGGTCGCGGTGCTGCTGAACGGCCTGGTGTCCGTCGTCGGGGTCGCGGGCGGCTACTTCTTCAACGTGCTGCTGCAGGACGGGACGCCCGGCGCCTACCTCGCCTCGTTCTCCGCGCTCGCGCAGCTGCCCGACCTGTACATCGGCGAGTTCAAAGCGCTGATCTTCGGATTCATCGCCGGCGTGGTGGCCGCCTACCGCGGCCTGAACCCGAGCCCCGGCCCGAAGGGCGTCGGGGACGCGGTCAACCAGTCGGTCGTCATCACGTTCCTGATGCTGTTCTTCGTCAACCTCGTGCTGACCGCCATCTACCTGCAGGTCGTCCCCCCGAAGGGAGCGTGACATGGCGGTCCCCGGGGTTCGCCGCCTCCGCCCGGTGAAACTGGTCTCCTGGCTGGACCAGCCCGGCGACCAGCTCGGCTTCTACGTCCGGGCGCTGCTGTGGACGCCGCGCGCGTTGCGCCGCTACCTGCGCGAGTCGCTGCGGCTGCTCGGCGAGGTCGCGTTCGGCAGCGGCGCGCTCGCCGTCATCGGCGGCACCGTCGGCGTGATGATCGGCATGACGGTGTTCACGGGCGTCGTCGTCGGCCTGTCCGGCTACGCCGCGCTCGACCAGATCGGCTCGGCGGCGTTCACCGGCTTCGTGTCCGCGTACTTCAACACCCGCGAGATCGCCCCCCTGGTGTCCGGGCTGGCGCTGTCGGCGACGGTCGGCGCCGGGTTCACCGCGCAGCTCGGCGCGATGCGGATCAACGAGGAGATCGACGCGCTGGAGGGCATGGGCATCCAGTCGGTGCCCTACCTGGTCACCACCCGGATCATCGCGGGGACCGTCGCGATCGTCCCGCTGTACGGCATCGGGCTGCTCAGCTCCTATCTGGCCTCCAGACAGGTGACGCTCTGGTTCAACGGGCAGTCGGCCGGCACCTACGACCACTACTTCAACATCTTCCTCGCCCCGGAGGACGTGCTGCTCTCGTTCGCCAAGGTGCTGATCTTCAGCGTGATGGTGGTGCTCGCGCACTGCTACTACGGCTACCGCGCGGTCGGCGGCCCCGCCGGCGTGGGCGTCGCCGTCGGGCGCGCGGTCCGCACCGCGATCGTGCTGATCAGCGTGACGGACTTCTTCGCCAGCCTCGCCATCTGGGGTGCCACGACCACCGTGAAGGTGACGGGCTGACATGGGGCCGAACTGACATGGGGTGGATCTGACATGGGGTGGATCTGACATGGCGCGGCGAACCACCCGGCACGTGGTCGGGCAGCGCCTGACCGGGGTGGCGTTCCTGCTCGTCCCGGCGCTGCTGGTCTGGTTGTCGATCGCGATCTACGACAAGCAGTTCACCGACGCGACGATGGTGACGCTGCGCACCTCGACGGCCGGGCACGAGATGCACGCGATGGCGGACGTGAAGGTCCGCGGCGTCGTCGTCGGCGAGGTCCGGTCCATCACGGCGGACGGGGCCGGCGCGAAGCTGGAGTTGGCGCTGAAACCGGGGGTGACCGACCGGATCCCGGCGGACGTCCAGGCGCGGCTGCTGCCGACGACGGTGTTCGGCGCCCGGTTCGTCTCGCTCGTCCCGCCGCCCGGGTCGGCGGGACGGCCGATCGCCGACGGCGACGTGATCTCCGAGGACCGCAGCCGGAACGCGGTGGAGCTGTCGGAGGTCCTCAACCACACGATGGACCTGCTCGACACCATCCAGCCGGCGAAGCTCTCGGCGACGCTGAACGCCATGGCGCGGGCGCTGGAAGGGCGCGGCGACCAGATCGGCCGCAACTTCGAGCAGCTCGACGCGTTCCTGACCAGGCTCAACCCGGAGGTGCCGGCGCTCGCCCGCAACCTGCAGGAGCTGGCGACGTTCACCCAGCACGCCTCCGACGCGGCGCCGGACCTGCTTCAGGCGCTCACGGACTTCACGGTCACCAGCCGGACGATCGTCGACCAGCGCACCGCCCTCGCGACCCTGTACGACGCGGTGTCGGGATCGTCCGCCGACCTCGAGGACTTCCTGCGCGCCAACTCCGGCAACATCATCGCGCTGGCGACCGAGAGCCGGGGGAGCCTGGACCTGATGCGCCGCTACGCCCCGGCCGCGCCCTGCACGTTCCGCGCGCTCGCCGGCTTCATCCCGACGATGAACAAGGTCCTCGGCAAGGGCACGGACGAGCACGGCGTCCACGGCCTGGTCGTGCCGGTCACGAGCAAGGGCCGCTACGTCCCGGGCAAGGACGCCCCCCGCTACGACGGCGGCGGCGGGCCGCGCTGCCCGGGCGTCCCCTACCTCGGGACCGGGGACGGGGTGCGGGTGCTGCCCGCCGGCGGCGCGCCGGGCCAGGGCGGCGCGGCCGGCAGCGGCCTCGGCCCGGCGAACTCGGCGGCGGAGAACGACCTGGTCAACGAGCTTGCCGGGGCGCCGCTGGACGAGGTCCCCGAGGAGCTGCCGGACTGGTCCAGCGTGCTGGTCGGGCCGATCTACCGGGGCACGGAGGTGACGGTGAAGTGAGGCTCACCGGTCAGGGGATCAAGGGCATGGGCTTCCCGCTCGTCAGCTCGCTGATCTTTATCGTGGTCACGGTGCTGGCGACCGCGCTGCTGGCGTCCAGCATCACCGGCGCCACCAGCGGCGACCGCGCCACCTACTACGCCAAGTTCACCGACGTGGCCGGGCTCCATCCGGGGCACGGCGTGCGGATCGCGGGCGTCGAGGTCGGCCAGGTCGAGGAGATCAAGGTCAGCGACCGCCGGCTCGCCCGGGTGAAGATCTCCGTCGACCGGGACCGGCGGATCCCCGCGTCGGCGACCGCCGCCGTCAAGTACCTGAACCTGGTCGGCGGACGGTACGTCTCCCTCGGCCAGGGCACCGGCTCGCCCGGCCAGGTGCTGAAGCCCGGCGGGACGATCCCGGTCGAGCACACCACCGGGACGCTCAACCTCACCCAGCTGTTCCAGGGGTTCCAGCCGCTCATGCAGGCGCTGTCGCCCGGGGACGCCAACAAGCTCTCGGAGTCGGTCGTCAAGGTGCTCCAGGGCGAGAGCGGCACCGTGGAGAGCCTGCTGCGCACCGTCGGAGAGCTGACGAGCACGCTCGCCGCCAAGGACAAGGTGATCGGCCAGCTCATCGCGAACCTCGACAGCGTCGTCCAGACCCTCAACGGGCGGGACCGGCAGCTCGTCGACCTGGTCACCACGCTGCGCCGGTTCACCTCCGGCCTCGCCACCGACCGCGTCCCGATCGGCCAGGCGCTCGGGTCGGTCGCCGACCTGACCACCGCCACCGCCGGGCTGCTCCAGGTCACGCGGGACCCGCTGAAGGACGACATCGTCCAGCTCGGCCGGCTCAGCGACAACCTCAACCGCGACGAGCCGCTGCTGACGCGCTTCCTCCAGCGCTCGCCCGGGAAGATGGCGACCTTCGGCCGCCTGGCCTCCTACGGCTCGTGGGTGAACTTCTACCAGTGCGAGGTGAAGTTGATCGGCGTCAGCTACGCGGGCTCCGACCTGTCGAACCAGCCGCCGCCGACCGGCCTGCCCATCAAGGACGCGAGGTGCCGCGGATGACGCCCCCGACCCCGCCCCCCGTCCCCCCGGCGGGCGGGCCGCCTCCGCCGCCTCCGCCGCTGCCGCGCGCCCTGCCGCGCCCGAAGCGGGACCGGCCGCGGCTGAAGCCGCTGCGCGACCGCAACCCGATCGGGGTGGCGGCCGTCGGCATCGTGATCCTGCTCGTCCTCGGCACGCTCGCCTACCGCGCCGACCGGCTGCCGCTCATCGGCGGCGGGACGACCTACAGCGCGTACTTCTCCGAGGCCGCCGGGTTGGACCCCGGCCAGGAGGTCCGTGTCGCCGGGGTGAAGGTCGGCAAGGTCACCGGCGTCTCGCTCAAGGGGAACAAGGTCGAGGTCACGTTCCGGGTGAAGGACACCTGGGTCGGGAACGCGACCCGCGCCACCATCATGATCAAGACGCTGCTGGGGTCGAAGTACCTCCAGCTGGACCCGCTCGGCTACCGCAGGCAGGACCCGAAGAAGCCGATCCCGCTCGACCGGACCGTGGCCCCCTACGACGTCACGACGGCGTTCCAGGACCTCGGCCGGACGTTCGAGCAGCTCGACACGACCAAGCTCGCGCAGAGCCTGGAGACGATCTCCACGACGTTCGAGGACACCCCGGCCAGCGTCCGGGTCGCGCTGCACGGCCTGTCGGCGCTGTCCACCACGATCGCGTCGCGGGACGCCGAGCTGTCCCGGCTGCTCGCCGGGACCAAGCAGCTGTCCGGCACGATCGCCGCGCAGAACTCCCAGTTCGAGACGCTCTTCAAGGACGGCAACCTGCTGCTCGGCGAGCTGCGCCGGCGGCGCGACGCCATCCATGCGCTGCTCGTCGGCACGCAGCGGCTCGGCACGGAGCTGGTCGGCCTCGTCGACGACAACCGCCGCACGCTGGGCCCGACGCTCGCGTCCCTGGAGCGGGTCGTCGGCGTCCTCCAACGCAACCAGAAGAACCTGGAGCGCGTGCTGACGACGGCCACGCCCTACATCCGCGTCCTCGGCAACGCGACGGGCAACGGCCGCTGGGTGGACGGCTACCTGTGCGGGACCGTCCCCGAGGAGTACCTGGCGAACGGCAGGTGGCAACCGGAGGACCCGGACCGCTGCAAGCCGCCGCACCTGACGGGAGGACGGTGACATGGCGTCCCCCTCGACGCGCCCGGTGAAGCTGCCGAAGCTCGGCTCGCCGATCCGCGACCACCGGACGCGGGTGCTGCAAGCGCTCATCACGGTCTTCGTCCTGCTGGTCGCGATCGCGCTGGTCCCCTTCCTGAGCGGCGGGCCGACGCACCGGATCACCGCGTACTTCGCCACCGCGATCGGCGTCTACCCCGGCTCCGACATCCGCGTCCTCGGCGTGAAGGTCGGCTCGATCGACTCCGTCGAACCGCTCGGCGACAAGGTCAAGGTCGAGATGCGGGTGGACGACGACGTCGACGTCCCCGCCGGCGCCCGCGCCATCGTCATCGCGCCGAACCTGGTGTCGGACCGGTACGTCCAGCTCGACCCCGCCTACAACGGCGGCCCGAAGATGGCCGACGGCGCGTCGATCGATGTGAGCAAAACCGCGACCCCGCTGGAACTCGACCAGCTCTACGCCGCGGTCCGGAAGATCTCGGGCGACCTCGGCCCGCGGGGGCTGAACGCGCAGGGCGCCCTGTCGGACGTCATCCGGGTGGGCGCCGCCAACCTCGGCGGCAACGGACAGGCGCTCAACACCATGATCTCCAACCTCGGCAAGGCGTCGCAGACCCTCGCCGACAACAGCGGCGACCTGTACGCGACCGTCGCCAACCTCAACAAGTTCAGCGAGATGCTCCGCGCCAACGACGGGCAGATCCGCCTCGCCGAGAACCAGCTCGCCGAGGTGAGCGGGTTCCTCGCCGCCGACCGCGACGAGCTCGGCGCGGCCCTGCGCAACCTCGCGCGGGCGCTCGCCGAGGTGAAGGGGTTCATCCAGGACAACCGGGCGGCGCTGAAACGGAACGTCGGCAAGCTCACGGACGTCACCCAGGTCCTGGTCGACCAGCGGGCGTCCCTCGCCGAGCTCATCGACACCGCGCCGCTGGTGACGCAGAACGCCCTGAGCGCCTACGACCCGAAGACCCGGACGCTGATGGCGCGCGGCAACCTCCTGGAGATCACCAAGGCGTTCGGCAGCCTGGACCAGCCGGGCGTCGACCCGATCGCCGCCGACCAGCGGCCGGTGTGCGCCGCGGCGGCGTCCGCCACGCAGACGCTCCGCGAGCAGTGCGACCGGCTGAAGAGGGGCGGGCTGGTCGCGGTGGCGCCGGCCCGGGAGACCGGCCTGCCGGCGCTGCCGCTGCCGCCCGCGGGCAAGATCTACGCCGGCACCGGCGGGAAGGCGGACCGCTGATGCGCACGCCCAAGCTCGTTGCGGCCCTCGCCGCCGGTGTCGTCCTGACGGCGGGCTGCTCGGTGCGGCTGGAGGACGTCCCGCTGCCCGGCGGCGCCGACCTCGGCGACCACCCCTACACGGTGAAGGTGCGGTTCGAGGACGTGCTGAACCTGGTCCCGCAGGCCGCCGTCCGTGTCAACGACGTCCCGGTCGGGCGGGTGAAGAAGGTGTCGCTGCCGACGGGGGCGTGGCAGGCGGAGGTGACGCTCGTCGTGAACGGCGACGTGCACCTGCCCGCGAACGCGACCGCCAACCTGGAGCAGTCGAGCCTGCTGGGGGAGAAGTACGTCAAGCTCGCCGCGCCGACGACGGCGCCGTCCCCGCAGCGGCTCTCCGACGGCGCCGTGATCCCGGCGTCCCGGACGACGCGCAACGCCGACACCGAAGAGGTGTTCGGCGCGCTGTCGCTGCTGCTGTCGGGCGGCGGGCTCCCGCAGATCCGGACCATCAACCGGGAACTGAACCAGGCGCTGGGCGGGCGCGAGGACAAGGTCCGGTCCGCGCTGCGGAACCTCGACACCTTCACGAGCACGCTCAACCGGAACCGGCAGTCGATCGTGAACGCGCTTGACGGGCTGAACCGGCTGTCGTCCACGGTCAGAGCCCGCAACGGGCAGGTCGGGACCGTCCTGGACGACCTGTCGCCCGGCCTGAAGGTGCTGGAAGAGCAGCGCGGCCGGCTCGTCGAGATGCTGCGCCGGCTGGAGAGGCTCTCGGACGTCGCCGTCAAGACGATCAACGCCAGCAAGGAGGACACGGCCGCGAACCTGCGCTCTCTGGCGGTCGTCCTGCGCAAGCTCGCCGACTCCGGCCGCGACCTGCCGAAGTCCCTGGAGATCCTGCTGACCTACCCGTTCACCGACGAGGCGCTCAAGGCGATCAAGGGCGACTACCTCAACGGCTACGTCACCGTCATCGCCGCCGAGGGCTTCGACTGCGTCGTCCCGCCGGTGAAGGAGGAGGGCCCGTTCGACGACATCGAAGGCGAGGGGGAGAAGCCGGAGGCACGCGCCCTCGCCGCGAATCCCACGGTCGTCGGCCCGCAGCCGCAGCCCTGCCCGGACACCGCGACCGGCCCCGGCTCCGCGGCCACGGCGCCCGCCGTGGGAACCCCCAACCCGGACACTCCCACCCCGAACACTCCCACCCCGGGGACACCGCAACCGGTGGCACCGAGCCGGGCGCCCGGGAACGAGAGTCCGAGCAGCGAGCCCGCCCTTCCGCTTCCGACGCTCGGGGAGGGGAACTGACATGCTGACCCTGGTCACCCGCATCAAGATCGCCGTGTTCGTCGTCATCGCGATCGTCGTGGTCGCCTACATCGGCATCAGCTACGCCGACGTCGGCCGCTACGTCGGGCTGCGCGGGTACTACACCGTCCGGCTCGACCTGCCCAGCACCGGCGGCCTCTTCGAAGGGTCCGCGGTGTCCTACCGGGGCGTCACCGTCGGCAAGGTCGGCAGGCTCGACCTGACGCGGGACGGCGTCATCGCCGAACTCCGGATCGACGACTCGGCGCCGGACATCCCGCGCGACCTCCAGGCGATCGTCGCGAACCGCTCCGCGGTCGGCGAGCAGTACGTCGACCTGCGGCCCCGCGCCGGCGCCGGGCCCTATCTGGAGCAGGGCACCACGATCCCGCGCAGCGTCACCACCACCCCGGCGCCGGTCGACGAGACGCTCAAGAGCGTCAACGACCTCACCGCCTCGCTGCCGCTGAACGACACCAAGATCCTCATCGACGAGCTGGGGCTGGCGTTCGCCGGGCAGGGCCCGCACCTCCAGCAGCTCCTCGACACGAGCTCCCGGTTCATCTCGGCGTCCGACGCGGCGTTCCCCGAATCGCGCGCTCTGATCCACAACGGGGAGGCGGTGCTGCGGACGCAGAACGAGATGTCGGGGGCCTTCAAGGCGTTCGCGACCGACTCCAGCCTGCTCGCGCGGCAGCTCCGCGACTCCGACACCGATCTGCGCGAGCTGATCACGGCCGGGCCCGGCGCGGCGGCCGAGCTGTCCGGCCTGCTCCACGACCTGGACCCGAGCCTCGGCGTGCTGCTGGCGAACCTCCTCACGACCGCCCGCGTGGCCGAGCCGCGCCAGGCCGCGATCGAGGAGATGCTGGCCAATCTCCCGCAGGTCGCGGCGATCGGCCCCAGCATCGTGTCCGACGGCAAGCTCCGGATGGGCCTGGTCACCACGTTCTTCAACCCGCAGCCCTGCACGCGCGGCTACGGCAAGACCAAGTACCGCGACGGCCTCACCCTGTCGCCCGCCCCGTTCAACACCGACGCGCACTGCGCGGAGAGCCCGAGCAGCGGCATCAACGTGCGCGGCACCGCCAACGCGCCGCGCAAGGGCGTCCCGGCGCCGGCCAAGCCGGGCACGCTGAGCGGCCCGGAGGCGACCGGCCTGCTCGCCTCGCTGGGCCTGGCCGGGCTGGCGCAGGAGCAGGCGCCGTCCGGCGACCTCGCCGCCCTCCTCGGGCTCGGGGGTGCGCGGTGACCTTCGTGGCGACCGTGCTGCGCAAGCCGACCTGGATGATCCGCTGGATCCGTCCGGCCGGCTACGCCCTCACGGCCGCCGCCGCGGTCCTTCTGCTGCTGTCGCTCTGGTCTCTGTTCCAGTCCGGGCGGGGCGCCGACCACGACCTCGCCACCGCGCGGGACGACGTGAGCCGGACCGCCGTCCGCGATCTGGCGCTGATCAACAGCATCGACCCCAAGGTGGCGGAGCTGGACATGACGCACTGGCTGGACGTCGCCACCGGCCCGTTCGCCGACGCGCTGAAACGCGACATTCCGGGAGCGCGCGCGAGGTTCGCCGGGCAGAAGGCCCCCTCGCACGGACGGGTCACCGCACTCGCCGTCACCGCACTCGACCGGTCGGCGGGCGAGGCGACCGTCCTCGCCTCGGTCCGGATCTTCACCGAGCCCGCCGGTGACGCCGCCCAGGGCACCGAGCAGCGCAAACGCTACGAGGTCGGGATGCAGAGGGTCGGCGGCGTGTGGAAGATCAGCTCGCTGAAGGCGCCGGCGCCCGGGGGGAGCGGCCCGTGAGCATCACCGAGGAGCGCCCCGCGCGCCGCGACCCCGCCCCGCGGAAGAAGAAGAGGACCGCCCGGCGCACACTCGTCTCCGGACTCAGGCGGGCGGCCGGGCTGGGGTGGCCGGCGGCCCTCGCGCTGGCGCTGTGCCTGTCCGCCCTCGCCGTCGACGGCTGGGCCGGCAGGCGAAGCGAGCGGTCACCGGCCGCCAACCGCGCACTCGTCGACAAGGCCCGGACCGGTGCGGCCGTCGCCGACGTCTCGGCGAAGGTCGCGCGGATCTTCACCTACACCTACACCGACCCGGCGGCGACCGAACGCGCCGCGAACGACGTCCTCACCGGCCGCGCCGTCGGCGACTACCGCGAACTGTTCGGCCTCGTGAAGCAGAACGCGCCGGTCATGAAGCTCGCCCTCACCACGAAGGTCGCGAGGGCCGGGCTGATCAGACTCTCCCGTGACGGGACGGCGGTCCTGCTGGTCCTGCTCGACCAGCAGGCCACCCGCGGCGGCAGGGCGACCGGTCCGCCGGTCGCGGCCCAGCTCATCGTCACGGCCCGCGACGACCACGGCTGGCGCATCAGCGACCTCCGGGCCGCCTGAAAAGAAAGGGTGGATTTCAGGTGACCAAGACCAGGACGAAGACCGCCGACCCGGCGGCCGGCGAGCCCGAGGTCCGGGCGGACGAGCCCGAGACCCCGACCGGCGAACCGCTCGAACCGGAACCGTCCGCGGACCACGCGGCCGAGACTCCAGAGCCCGCGGGAGAGGAGGCCGCCGAGGACCCGGAGCCGTCGCCGTCCGAGAAGGAGACCGGTGAGGCGCCGGCCGCGGGGCCGCCGGCGAAGGACACGGCCGACCGGCCGCGGCGCCGCCTCTCCAAGGATTCGCTGATCCAGGTCGCGTCGCTCGTGACGCTGGTCGCGGCCGGTGCCGCCGCGTGGTTCGGCTGGTCGTACCACGCCGCGTCCGGCGACGACTCGATGGCCTACGCCGCCGAACGCGACCGGGTGCTCGCCGTCGCGGGGCAGGAGATCGTCAATCTCAACACCCTCGACCACCGGCAGGTCGACGCGGGCCTCAAGGTGTGGCAGGACTCGGCGACCGCGCAGCTCTACGACCAGATCGTCCAGGGCCGGGCCCGGCTGAAGACCGAGGTGGAGAAGGCGAAGACGACCAGCACCGCGAAGATCCTCGAATCCGGGCTGACCGAACTCGACTCCCGCGCGGGCAAGGCGGCCGTCATCGCCGCCGTCCGCATCACCATCACCGGTGCCGACGGCAGGCCGGTCGACAACACCCGCCGGTTCGCCGGCCGGCTCACCCGGACCTCGGACGGCTGGAAACTGTCGGCGCTCGGCCAGGCCCCCACCGGTACGCCCTGATCGGGGAGGAGAAAGCGAATGGCAGCGATCACTTCGGCCGGACGGTTCGTCCCCGGAACCGCCCGCATCCGCCTGGTCATTCTCCTTGGGGCGCTGACAATAGCGCTCGGTGGAGTGGCCGCCTGGTCGAACGCTCAGGAGGGCGATCTGACGGGCGCGGCCTCCGCGCAGAACGACGCCCTCAGTGACAATGGCCGTACCGCCGAGGTCAAAGGTCAGGTGACCACGGCCGTTAACACGGTGTTCTCCTACAACTACGCCGACGTGACCAAGACCGAGAAGGCGGCGCAGGAACTGCTCACCGGAAAGGCCGTCCAGCAGTACAACCAGCTCTTCGCCCTGGTGCGCAAGCAGGCGCCGCAGCAGAAGCAGGTACTCACCACGGCGGTCACCGACTCGGCGGTGAAGTCCCTGACCGCTGACCGCGCCCGCCTCCTCGTCTTCGCCGACCAGCGCAACACCCGCACCGACACGAACAAGACGAGCTACTCCGCGGCCGTCTTCGCCGTCGACGCCCTGTACGCCGACGGCAAATGGAAGATCTCCGCCATCGACACCCTCGGCGCCTGACCGCACAGGGGCTCGCCATGGAACGGAGAAGGAACAGCGACATGCGGAGGCGCGGGACTGTCCGAGCACCCTGGTTCCCGGCGGCTCTGACCAGTATGTCACTGGCAGATATCTCTCGATAGGAGAATGGCAGGAATGGATGGTACTGGGTTAGAGAACATCCCCCATGAAGAGAAGTCGGACTGACATGCGAAAGATCACCAGAATGGCCCTGGCCGTCACCGCGGTCACGACCACCGCCACCGCTCTCACCACGACCCCCGCCTGGGCGGACGGTCACAGCGTCTTCATGCCCGGCGTGCCCTCACCCTCCATCCAGCCCATCACCGGAGGAAGCAGCGGTTCCATCGAGGCTGTCACCGCTACCGGCGGGCTCCTGTCCTGCGTCAACACGGCCCTTTCGAAGGCCTTGACGCTGACCGGGGCGGTGAGGGTCGGCACCGGCCTCCCGGAGCCCTCGCCCCTCGGCCAGGTGACGGGTCTGACGTTCGGCAACTGTACGATGGGCGGCTTGCCCGCCTGGGTGACGCCTCAGAATCTACCGTGGACCCTCTCCCTGCCGGGCTTCACCGTTTCGGGAGTCACATCCGCTCAGTTGGGCGGCGTCAATCTCAGGGTGGATATCCCCGGCATCCCGTGCTCTGCGACGTTCCAGGGCTCGACTGCTTCCAACGGACTCATCAACGGTGAGCACACCAACCCGACGAGCGCTGGAGCCGCCAGCACGCTCACGCTGCCGCGCGACAGGCTGACCACCAACCTCGTCGCGACCAGCGTCTCCGTGCAATGCCCCCTCAGCATCGTCAGGTACGGTGACGTTCTCGCGGTCGCCGGCGTGATCGAACTGAGGGGTGTCAACTCCACCGCTAATCAGGGCCCGACCGTCACGTGAGAGCACGACTCAGACCGAAACCGCACCTGGGTGCGGTGGCCGCCTGGTCGAATGCTCAGGAAGGCGACCTGACGGGCGCGGCCTCCGCGCGGAACGACGCCCTCAGCGACAATGGCCGCACCGCCGAGGTGAAGGGCCAGATCGCCGCAGTCGTGAACACGGTCTTCTCCTACAACTACGCCGATGTGGCCAAAACAGAGAAAGCGGCGCAGGAACTGCTCACCGGAAAGGCCGTCCAGCAGTACGACCAGCTTTTCGCGCTGGTGCGTCAGCGGGCGCCGCGGCAGAAGCAGGTACTCACCACGGCGGTCACCGACGCGTTCGCCGTCGACGCCTTGTACGCCGACGGCGAATGGAGGTCTCCGCCCTCGACACCCTCGGTGCCTGATCGCGGACGGGACGGGGTCGGCCGGCGGACGGCGCACCCTGGGCGGACATGCCGGGCGCGAGCACTTCGAGCATCCTGGATTCGACTGTAAGCAGGTGATACTCAAATGGTGATCGAATGCTAAGCGATTGACAATCTGCAGGGTCTTTATGGGGAGCCGAGGGACATGTCAAAGCGGCTCTTGAGAAGTACCCTACTGGCAGGTATATTCTGGTAATAGTACGGCAGGACTGGGTGGTCTTGCGGTGAGGCTGAAGAAGTTCGGCTTCCGGGGTTCTGCTCCCTTCGACCCAGAGGAGTTCGTTCTGTAGAACGCGGTCAGGGTCCCTACGAGTAGAAGAAGAAACCACTCCCTGAAGGGAACAGAACTGACATGCGAAAGATCGCGCAAAAGGCCGTGACCGCTACCGCGGTGGCGGCCAGTGCCATCGCCCTCACCGCGGCCCCAGCCCCGGCCGCCCTGCTCGCCCCCAGCGTCACCATCAACCCCACCGGTACCAACATCGCCATCAGTGCGGTCAACAGCGGGAACATCGTCGGTGCCAACGACCGTACCGGAGTGGCCCTGATCTGCACGGGCCTGAACGCCACGGGCGTCATTCCGAGTGGCGGCAGCGGGCTCCCGTGGGCCCACATCGCCAAGGTGACCAGCGTGACCTTCTCCGGTTGCACGGTTCTCGGCAACCCCGCCACCGTGACGGCCACCGCGTCCGCCGCCAACCCGTGGTGGCTCGACGTCACCGCGGCCACCACGGCAGGGTCGACCCCGGGCCAGCTGACCGGAGTCGACGTTCACATCGTGGTCCCCGCCCTCAACTGCACGGGAGACGCCAACGGCGCCGGCTCTGCCGTCGGTGTCGTCCCTGGCAGTCACATCGACCGCACCTCCCCCACCGCCCCCAGCAAGCTCAAGCTGCCGCCGCCGCCTAACACGGGCGACAACATCCAGATGGCCAACGTCTCCGCGACGTGCCCCTCGTCCATCGCAGCGAACAACGACGACGTCACCATCGCCGGCACGCTCAACATCACGCCCGGCCTGACCGTCCTGGCCACCCCCTGAGACAAGGACACGGCCGCGACCGAAGCCGCACCCGGGCGCTCGTCGCCCGGGTGCGGTTCCCATAGATCAAGGATCTGAGATGCACCAGATGTTCAGAGGCGTCGCACGGCTCGCGGCGCTCGCGGCCCTGGCCGTGAGCGGTGGCGTGGTGGTGGCCGTCCCGCCGGCGATCGCGGACATCGGTGCCGACCTGGGGCTCGTGTGCTCCGGTAAGGCCGGAACATACGACGTGGCCCTGCGGATCGACACGACCGTCCCGTCGTCCGGGACCGTCGGCCAGCCGGTCCAGCTGGGCACCATCAAGATCGACGTCGGTCTCCCCGCTGAGCTGGTCAAGGCGATCGGGGCGAGTTCCCCGGCCGGGGCGTCGACACCGCCGGTGACGGGCGTTGCCCCGTCGCCTGCTCCCGCCCCCGCGCTCGGAGGGGTCGCGGAGATCGAGGTCGCCGTCCGGCAGCCCGGCGATGATCGGCGCGGCGGGTGGCCGGCCTTCGCGCTGGCGTCCGCACCGCCACGTGGTGACGGGGCCGTGCACCTGACCGGCAGCGGGGTGGCGCCGCCGGTGGTCCCCGGATCGCCGGGCGGGCTGTCCTGGTCCGCCGGGAAAGTGGACCTGTCGCTGGTGCCTGGTGACACGACGCCGGAGAAGGACGCGGAACTGGCGCTGCATTGCGCGGCGGAGAAGGAGAGGGTGCTCGGAACCGTACGGGTGGGGCCGAGGAGCGGGACCGCGGCTCCCGGTGCGCCGAGCGCGCCGACCCGTCAGGCCGCCGCCCAGGGCGGGCTCTGTGAGAAGATCCCCGGCGCGGGGACCGATCCGCGGTACGCCATCAACGGCGATTCCAAGTTGATGGAGGTCTACGAGTCCCCGGCGACTCCGGACGGGTTGATGGAGATCCCCTCGCCCGGGACGCTGTACTGCGTCAAAGCCACCGGATTCGTCAACATAAAGAAGACCGGGAACGCCATTCCGGTCGCCCTTGAGAACTCGGTGCGGGCGCCGACTCTCCAGCAAAGCGGAAATGTTTTCTTCGGGCCGAACTACTATGAGGTCCGCGGGTATTTCGTTAATCAGACCTATCCGACCCCCGCGACCGTCCTCGGGTTCGGGTTCATGCCGACGCGCGCGGTGGCGAAGACCATCCCGACCCGTGCGCCTGGATCTGGGCAGACAGATCCGATCACAGGAAACATCCGGGCCATCCAGATGCTCGACCCGTACTCTGCCCTGGAGAACGCGCCTGAGAGACAAGAGCTCCGTGCCAGCGCCTACGTTCGAGTGAAGGCGGGTTCGGCCGAGGTGAACGGGGTCCCCATCGCCTTGGGCGATAAATGCATGACAGGTCCGACGCTCTTCTCCGCGCAGGGGTTCCTGGGGACCCGGAGAAGCGGGCCGACCCAGTACCTCGACGGGCAGACCATCATTGCCAAGGATCTCGAAGTTCCTGCCTTTTCTGGATGCGGGGTGGGAGAAGACATCAGTCCGATCCTCACCGCCACCGTGTCCGGCTCGGGCAACTACGCGAATGCCGCCTCAGGGCGGTGGTGCGATGTCGAAGCCGGAAGTGCCAGTAATTGTGTGAACGGTGCGGGCCCACTTCCCGCTTCCTTCACCGTCAAACCGGGCGGAGACGTCACGGCGGTCGCGAAGCCGTTCGTCCTCGCGCAGGGCGAAGCCCAGCTCAGATGTGATTCGGCGACCATGCGGCTCCATATGGACCGTGGGCACTGGCAGTCGCGCTCCAGGTTGGGCAAGGGCGGCATGACGCTCAAGGGATGCGAGGTCGTGGCACTGGACGGCTCGGTGTACCAGGTGATCGGCGACGTCACCCAAGAAGGCTCGTTGTGGCTCAACGTGCTCTTCGGGGAAACGGGAGACGGAAGGCGTGTGATGAGGCTGAACGGGGTCACGCTCAACGCGGAAGTGGACGTCGACGGCAATCGGTGCAATCTTCGGATCGCCAACACGATGGAGTCGCTCTTCGGTTCCCAGATGGAAGGTCCCGGGGAGATCGTCGGGGCCTATGACAATGCGACCAAGATCTTCTCCATAAAAGATCAGTTCGTGGCGGGGGATGCCTCGGTGCTGAAGGTGTCGCCGGACTCGACGTGCTACATTCCGGGGTTCACGGAGTACTCCCTCAATTTCGACTCGGGGACGGGCGATTTCGTCTTCCCGCGGACGCTGCAGATAACGTCGCCCTGACGGGCCGAGTGCGTCGCTGTGAGGTAGCTGCCCCGACCCGGCCCGAATCCGAACCGGGGGTTCTCAGGACCGGCCGTATCCGCCCGCACCACCCCGGGTGCGATTCGGCCCGGTCGGCTCGCCGCAGGCCAGTTCAGGCCTGCGGCGAGCTGCGGTGGCCCGTGCATGCTCCCCGCCATGCCCCATCAAAGGCCGAGGCTCTTGGAAGAATGCGCGGCCGGTGACAATATCGACCGCCCGCTGAACGCTCAATCTGGCATTCGATACCAAGGCCGGAAAAATCTTCATATTCGTGCGTTGAGGCGTATTGATCGGTCATTGTTTCAGTATTAATCTCCGGTTAGGAATCAAGGATTTCTCTCGGTGGGATCCGCTTCACGGTTCCGCGTCGTCTGGATCACGCTGTGGCCGTCCGGCGCTCTTTGTCCACTTCTCCCGGTACCAGAAAGGACGGACTGGTGAAGTTCACTCGTTTCCGGACACGCAGTTCCCGGCTCGCGCTTCCCGCCGTGGCCGGCGCGGCGGTGCTCGCCTTCGGCATGGCCTCCCCCGCCGCGGCGGCCAACCCGGACCCGATTCCGAGCAGCTTCGACTTCTCCGACTGCCCGCCTCTGCCCGCGGGGGCCAGCCCGTTCTACTCGCGGTGCCAGGTGGCCGTCGTCACCAGCGGAACCTTCAAGGTCGGCAACTTCGACCAGAAGATCACAGAGCCGCTCAGGCTCACCTACGCGAGCACCCTCGACCTCGAGACCTTCGAGACCAAGATCATCTTTGGCGGCCTCAAGGCCCCGAAGATGCTCGTCCAGCCCGGTCTGTTCGGCGACCCGCTCCTGAGTGCCGTGTACGCGCGGGTCGAGTACGCCGGCTCCTTCGAGATCCCGACGACCAGCCACCTCGACATCACCATGGCGGTGAAGGTCCGGCTCATCAACCCGCTCCTGGGGAGCAACTGCACGGTCGGCACGAACGCCAACCCGATCAAGCTGCACCTCACCACGGGCACCACCAGCCCGCCCGCCCCCAACACTCCCATCACCGGGGAGGACCCCACGGTCGCGCGGCCGGACCCGGCGGGCGACGTGCTGCAGGCCAAGCAGGTCGACAACGCGTTCGCGGTCCCCGGCGCCAAGGGCTGCCTTTTCGGTGGCGGCGTCGCCGACTGGCTCGTCAACCAGGTCGGTGGATTCCCGTCGGCGGCCGGCAAGAACGCCATGGTGTCGAACGAGTACATCGTCTCGAAGCAGTACAGCCAGCTCTGACGGCGAGCCCGTCCGACCGGAGCGGTCCGTGCCCGCGGCGATCCCGCGGGCACGGACCGCTCCGGTCGGCTCCCCCGGCTCCCGGACACGAGGAGGATGACATTTTGCCGAGGCTTTTCTCGAACGGTGCGAGGGAGGAGTGAATGACGAGGGCCCTCGTTGGGGGAGGGAGGCGTCCCGGAGCTCTCCCGCCGCAGGTCACCGCCATTCTGACTGCTGAGCTGCCCTCGCTGGCCGAAGAGATCCTCGCGGAGGTCCAGCGGTCGGTGCCCGAGTACGCGCGGCAGGAGGGGATGTCGGAACAGGCCGCGTACCGGATCACCGTCGAGCAGGCCATGGCGGCCTTCGTCGACCAGGTCTCCGGCGGCGGCGACGGCTACGAGCGGCGCGACGAGCTGTGCCGGGAACTCGGTCGCAGCGAGGCCTATCAGGGGCGCACGCTGGACGCGCTGCAGGCGGCCTACCGGGTCGGGGTGCAGGTCGCGTGGCGGCGGGTGGCGGCTGTGGCGCGGACGCGGCGGCTGCCCGCGGAGGTGACGACGCGGCTGGCCGAGGCGCTGTTCGCCTACATCGACGAGCTGGCCTCCCTGTCGGTCGAGGGCTACCTGGAGGTCCGGTCGTCGGCCGACGAGCTGCCCGGCGACCACCGGCGGCTGCTGCGCATGGTGCTCGGGCCCGGCGCGGCGAGCGGCGCGCTCGCCGAGGCCGCCGAGGCCGCCGGCTGGGCGGTGCCCCCCACGGTGACGATGGTCGCGATGCCGGCGCGCGCGCGGTGCGTCCGGGAGGCGATGGACCGCGACGTGCTCGTCGACCTCGCGGACACCGAGCCCCACCTGCTCATCCCCGGCGGATACGGCGCGGAGCGCGCGGCGATGCTGAGCCGCGCCCTGCCCGAGCGCCGCTCCGCGGTGGGGCTGACCGTCCCGCTGGGGGAGGCGGCCGACTCGCTGCGCTGGGCGCGGCGGGCGCTTGCGCTGGTGGAGGCGGGCTTTCTGGAGGATGGCGGCCCCACACTGTGCGAGCGGCACCTGCTGGAGCTGTGGCTGCTCTCGGACGGACCGCTGCTCGACCAGCTCGCCCGCCGGGAACTGGGCGCGTTGGTGGAAATGCCGCGCACCCGGCGTAAGCGCGTGACCGAAACCCTGTGCGCGTGGCTGGACGCGCAAGGGAACGCGGTGGAGGCGGCGCAGAGGCTCCAGCTGCACCCGCAGACCGTCCGGTACCGGATGCGGCAGATCAGCGCGGAATTCGACCGGCAGCTCGCCGACCCGGCGGCGCGTTTCGTGCTGGACGCGGTGCTGCGCGCGTACCGGTTGCGGGAGCGCGGCCCCGCACTGAAATGAGACCGCCCCTTTTGGGCGCTGAATGTGACGACAGGGCCACAGCCTGCCGAATTTACCTTCCCTTTACCTTGCTGGATTTCGTATGATCTAAGTTCAACGTGTTTCAGCTCACAGAGTGCGGAGGGTGCGCGGGGTCCCCGCTCGGCGTGCCCTCGGTGTTGACGCCATATGGCCGATCATCTGGACGACCGGGTGCCCCGCCCGGAATTCCCCTCGTTCGCGATGGCGGTGTCTGGAGGTGTGCTGACCCATGGCACAGCAGACGTTGACGCGGGAGGCGGCGAGTCGCCCGAGCCGGCTGCCGCGCCGGCTCGCCCTGCTGATGCGGCCGGAACTGCCCAGCCTCGCTGGGGAGATCATCGACGAGGTGCGCCGGTCGATCCCCGAGTACGGGCGGCCTCTCAAGGGTCCCTACGTCGAGGCACTGCGCATCGGGGTCGACCGCGCCCTGACCGACTTCGTCGACCGGGTCGCCAACCCGCTGGAACCGAGCGCGCGCCATCGGGAGACCTACCGCAGGCTCGGCCGCTTCGAGGCCCAGGAGGGCCGGACGCTCGACACCCTCCAGGCCGCGCTGCGCATCGGCGTCCAGGTCGCGTGGCGGCGCATCATGAAGGTCGGGCCGCGCCGGCGACTGTCGCCCGAGGTGATGGCCCAGCTCGCCGACGCGCTGTTCGCCTACATCGACGAACTGGCCGCGCTCGCGCTGGAGGGTTACCTGGACGCCCGCCCGGACGGCGAGGCCGAGGCGCACCGCCGCCGCCTGCTGGAGCTCCTGCTCCGCCGCGACGTGTCGTCCCGCGTCCTGGCCGAGGCCGCCGAACGGGCCGGATGGACGCTGCCGGACGAGGCGACCGCCGTCGTGGCCCCGCCCGGCGCCCGGTACGTCCGGGCCGCCCTGGACGAGGACGTGCTCGCCGACCTCACCGCCACCCAGCCGTTCCTGGTCGTACCCGGAAGGGCGACCCCGGAGCGTCGGCGATCCCTGCTCCGCGTCCTGCCCGACCGGCAGCTCGTCATCGGCCTCACCGTGCCGATCGCGGGCGTCGCCGACTCGCTGCGCTGGGCGCGGTGCGCCCTCGGCCTGGTGGAGACCGGTGTGCTCGAGGACGCGCCGGTGACCGACTGCGAGGAGCACCTCATCACCCTCTGGCTGCTCTCCGACCAGGCCCTCATCGGCCAGCTCGCGCACCGCCACCTCGGTGAGATGGACGGCTTCAGCCCCCGGCAGCGCGACCGCCTGCTGGAGACCCTGCACGCCTGGCTGGTGACCCGCGGCACCGCCAACGACATCGCCAGGGAGCTCGGCATCCACCCGCAGACCGTCCGCTACCGGATGCGGCAGGTCGTAGGAGTCCTGGGCGACCGGCTGACCGACTCCGAGGCGCGCTTCGCGATCGAGGCCGTGCTGCGTGCGACGCGGTTGCGCGAACGCGCCGCCCGCCCGCCCGGCACGAGTGCCGGGAATGGCGCCGCCGCGCGGGAACGAGCACCGATTGATAATCGCCCAATATCCGATCGGCGCGATATGAGCACCTGAAACGAACCTTGACCTGCGGGGTTGATTCCCCGAATAGCTGCATGCTTCCATCCAATCCAATGCAATTCGGCGGAGTAGTCGCAATGCGGTGGAGGTGCGTTCGGGGTGCGTTCACGATCGGCTTCGCTCCTGGCCGGATTCGGAGCGGTGACGCTCATCGGCATGGTGGGCGTCCATCCGGTTCTCGCGGACGAGCCGGCCCCCACGCCGACCACCACCGTCACTGACACGCCGACCGACCCGCCCACCGATCCGCCCACCGATCCGCCCACCGACCCGCCCACCGATCCGCCGACCGATCCGCCGACGGACCCGCCGACGGACCCGCCGACGGACCCGCCCACCGATCCGCCGACCGACCCACCGACGGATCCGCCGACCGACCCGCCCACCGACCCGCCGACCGACCCGCCGACGAATCCCCCCACGAACCCGCCCACTCATCCGCCGACGAAACCGCCGACCGGCCCGGGCAAGCCCAAGACGCCGGTACTGTCCCTGGGGCTGACGGTGTCGGCGGCGACGATGCGGCCCGGCGGCTCGGTCACCGCGACCGTGCGGGTGGCGTCGGCGAACGCCACCGCGCACGGGATCGTCCTGCGGATGTCGGCCTCGGGCGCCACGGTCGGTCCCCGGACGCAGTCCCTCGGCAGTGTCGGATCCGGCGGCGCCTCCGCGATCGCGACCGTGCGGGCCCCGGCCGGTGCGGAGCCCGGCGTGATCACTCTGCGTGCGGCCGTCTCGGCGGCCGATGCCAGGAGCGTGTCCCGCAGCTACAAGCTGATCATCACATCCGCGTCCGGGGCGCTGCCGCCGGGGATCGGCCCGACGACGCCCGGCGTCCCGCCGCTGACCCCGCCCGACTTCAACCCCCTGGCCGGCATGACCGGGCCGCAGGTGGCGCTGCCGCCGATCGCGCCCGGCGAGTCCCCGCAGATCGCGCCGGCCTCCGGGCCCCTCGTCCCCGTGTCGAACCTGCGCAGGCTGCCCCCCGAGCCGTTCACCATCGAGGAGTTGACCGCGCTCCAGGCGGGGTTCCTCGCCGCCCTGGGGGCCGGGGTGGTGCTCCTGCTGCTCCGGATGCGGCTGATCCGGCGCTCCGACGGCCGCGTCCCGCTCGCCGCGCGCCGCCGCCTGCGCGCCGCCGGCTCGCGAGTCGCGGACAAGCGCCCCACCGCGGCCCGGCTCCGGACGCTCCCGCCGCTGCCTGCCCGCGCCCGGCATCCGCGCCCGCTCCAGCCGGTCCCCCCGATCCGGCTCTCCGTCCGCCGGGTCCACACCGCCCGCCCCTGACCGCCGCGTCCGCCGGGACACGGCTTCCGGAGTCCGCCATGGCGCCGGCGGAGGCCCTGCGCCAGGAGGTCAGCGGGCCAGCCGGATGAGGATGCGGCACACCTCGTCGATGATCTCGGCGGCCTCCGCCTCGTTCTCGGCGGTGGCGATCTCCCGTCCGGCCTCGCCGATCACCGTCGTGAGCACGAGGCTCAGCACCTGCTCGGGACGTCCGGCGGGCGCGTCGCCGGAAGGGCCGCGCAGCAGCTTGGTGTTCTGCGCGATCCAGTGCTGGGCGCGGCTGCGGCGCATCAGCGACGACCCGGACGGGCCCTCGCCGGCGAGGAACAGCCGGGCCGCCTCGCGCCGCTCCCAGCACACCCGCAGGTAGGCGCGGGCGCCCGCAATGAACAGCGCGATCGGGTCGGACTCGCCGTCCCTGCGGGCGTCCGACACCGCCTGCGCGGCGCTCGCCTCCTGCTCGGCGGTGAGGTCCTCCCACAGCGCCACGTAGAGCCCGGCCTTGCCGCCGTAGTGGTGGTAGAGGCTGCCGACGCTGATGCCGGACCGCTCCACGATCTCGGCGATGCCCGCGTCGGCGTAGCCGCGGTCGGCGAAGACTCTCAGCGCCGTGGTCAGCAGCGCCTGGCGGGTCGCGTCGGCGCGGGCCCACTGGCGGCCTCCGCCGCCCTCGGCCCCGGCGCCCTCACCCGTGCCGTTCGCCCGCTCGTCGCCGGCGCGGCGCGCCCTGGTCGTCCGCATCCCCCCATGGTGCCAGGCCGGGCCGCCGCGTCGGGCTCAGTACCAGTTGTGCGCCTGCCACCAGGACCATGCGCCGCACGGGTCCTTGTAGCGCGCCTTGATGTAGCCGAGCCCCCACGCGATCTGGGTGGGGGAGCTGGTGCGCCAGTCGGCGCCCGAGCTGGCCAGCTTGGAGCCGGGCAGAGCCTGCGGGATGCCGTAGGCGCCGCTGGACGGGTTCTCGGCCCGCTCGTTCCAGCCGCTCTCGTGGTTCCACAGCGTCAGCAGGGACGGCCAGCAGCGGCCCCATCCCTTCAGCTCGTTCATCTTCTTGCCGTACGCCTTGTTCTGCCCGGCGCTCGGGTTCGACTTGGCGAGCCGCTCGCGCTCCTGCTGCGCCTTGAGCTTCGCCCGCGCCGCCGCGTCCCGCTTGGCCTTCTCCTTGAGCCGCTTCAGCTCGCGCTGGTGCTCCTTGTAGGCGCGCTCCTTGGCGACGGCGACCGCGTCGGCCGCGACCTTGTCCATGTCGGACGCCGAGGTCAGCTTCGCGAGCATGTCGTTGGTGGACAGCCCCGCGCTCGCGGCCTTGGGCGGCTTGCTGGCGTCGTCGACGAAGCTGCCGAGGTCGACCACCGTCAGCGCGCCGCCGAGCACGCCGATCGCCGCGATCGTGATGGTGACGTTGCTGGTGAGCACCCGCCGGACGCGCCGCCCGCCCTCGCGCGCCTCGCGGGGCGCCTCCGGCTCCCCGTACGGGTCGCGGGGGTCGTCCGACTCGAACGGCTCCGGTCCGTACGGTCCCCCCGCGCCGTGGCCCTCAGACGAGTCGCGGGGCCCCGGCACGCGCGCGGCGCGCCTCGTGCCGGCCCTCCTGGAGCCGCGGCGCCCCCCGGCGCTTCCGGCTTCGTCGGCGGGACGTCTGCGTGTGCCGTGACTCTGTGGCATAGGAGAAGACTGCCTTATCGCCCGGGTGTGGTGTTCTCGAAGAGCAAGTACGCAGGCCGGACGATACCCGGTTCACCCGGCCCGGCGAGCGCGGCCGCGCTCGCCGGTGGGGTTCAGCAGTTCCACGTCGCCGGCCGCGAGGCGCGCGGGCTGCAGCGCCTCGAACAGCTCGCGGTGCATCCCGTCGAACGCCGCGAGCGCGCCGCCGGGCGCCTCCAGCGCCTGGCTCACCTCGTTGGCCCGGTCCCGTCCCGCCGCGGTGATCTCGACGAGCGTGGCGCGCCGGTCGCGGGGGTGCGGGGTGCGGCCGACGAGCCCGGCCGCCTCCAGTTGGTCGACGGTGAGCTTCACCGTCGTCGGGTGCATCATCAGGATCCGCCCGAGCGCGCTCAGCCGGGCCCGCCCGTGGACGGTGAGGGCGAGCGTGGTCAGCAGGAAGTAGCCGGTCTGGGTGAGGTCCAGCCGCTTCAGCTCCACGTCCAGGGCCTTCTTGAGCAACTGGTTGAGCCGTCCGACCGAACAGATCGCCAGGAACGGCCACGGATCACCGAGCAGCCCCTGGCCCTCCCAGCGGTCGCGCACGCCCATGACCAGCGGGTCCACGCCGTCGTCCATCTCGTCTTCTACGCCTCGTCGCGCCTCGGTCTGCACCGGCTGATCGTAGCTTCGGACAAAACCAGATGTAAGTACTCGCTTCTTAGACCTTCTTCCAATAGAGTGCCTCAAATCACAGGCGGAGCCCGTGTGCTCTTGAGGGTGCATGGAGTCGCCTGTGGTACCGGTCTCGGCCGAGACCGCTGTGGCGCGCGAACGAGCATGAGGTAGGGCGCCCCCGCGGCAGCGGCAGGATCCGGTGTTTCGGATGGGCGCCGACGTCCGAGCACGAAGGAGGCTGGAGTGACCCTTCTCATCCCCGCCCCGGGGGAGGGCACCGGCTGATGGCCCTGAGCCTGAACAAGGCCCCGGACCTGGCACGCAGACGCGTCGGGAGAGCACTCGACGAGACCGGACTGCTGTGCGTGACCCTTCTCGAAGGGCTGCGCCGCACCTGGGACCTGCGCCAGTGGTGGGGCGAGTTCGTCGAGCAGTGCTGGTTCCTCGCACGCGTCACCAGCGTGCCGGTCATGCTCATCGCCGTGCCCCTCGGCGCGACCATCTCGCTCCAGGTGGGCGACATCGCCCGGCAGCTCGGCGCGCAGTCGGGCACCGGGGCGCTGCTCACCGCGGCGATGATCCAGCAGGTGGCGCCGCTGGCCGCGGCCCTGCTGGTCTCCGGCGTGGGCGGGTCGGCCATCACCTCCGACATGGGGGCCCGCAACATCCGCGACGAACTCGCGGCGATGGAGGTCATGGGCATCAACCCGATCCACCGCCTGGTCACCCCCAGGCTGTGGGCGGCGAGCACGGTGTCCGGGCTGCTCTGCTCGGTGGTGATCCTCGCGGGCGTCATCGGCGGGTACTACTTCAACGTCATCCAGCAGGGCGTCAGCCCCGGCGCGTTCTTCGACGGAGCCACCACCCTGCTGCAGTTCTCGGACCTGGCGATCACGCTGTTCAAGGCGTGGGTGTTCGGGTTCATCGCCGCTGCCGTCGCCTGCTACATGGGCATGAACTGCGACTACGGCCCGGTCGGCGTCGGCCGCGCGGTGAACCGGGCGGTGGTCGTCACCTCGATCGTGGTGTTCGCGACGAACTACATCCTCACCATGATCTACCAGGTCCTCTTCCCCCCGAGGTTCTGATGGTCGCCATATCCCCCGTCCGCAAGCTGGGCCGCGCCGTCAGGGGCCGCACCGCGGGCCTCGCCGCGTCGGCCGACCTGCCGGTGTTCCTCGGCCGGGTCCTGTACCACCTGCTGTTCGACATCATCATCCGGCGCAAGTACGGCAAGACCCTCGCCAAACAGGTCAGCGACATCACCGTCGGCGTGGGCGCGCTCGTCATCGGCGGCGGCATGATCTTCGTGATCGCGACGATGTCGCTCGCCACCGGCGCCATGGTCGGCCTCCAGGGCTACCCCGGGCTGGAGCGCATCGGCGCCGAGGCGTTCACCGGACTGGTGGCGAGCTACTCCAACGTCCGCGAGGTCACCCCGATCATCGCGGGCGTCGCGCTGGTCGCCCAGGTCGGCACCGGGTTCACCGCCGAGATCGGTGCGATGCGGATCTCCGAGGAGATCGACGCGCTGGAGGTCATGGGCATCAACTCGCTGGCCTACCTGGTGTGCACCAGGGTCGCCGCCGGCGTCATCGCGCTGGTGCCGCTCTACCTGGTCTCGCTGTTCATGGCGTTCTTCGCCACGAGGTTCATCACGATCCAGTACTTCGGCCTGTCACCCGGCATCTACGACTACTACTTCCACCTCTACCTGCCGCCGATCGACGTGTTCTACAGCGTCATCAAGGTCGCGGTGTTCGCCTTCATCATCATGTTCATCCACTGCTACCGCGGCTACTACGCGGCGGGCGGCCCGGTCGGGGTCGGCGTCGCCGCCGGCCGCGCCATCCGGGAGTCGACCATCCTGATGATCCTCATGAACCTGGTCCTGTCGTACATCTTCTGGGGCCACGGCAGCACGGTGAGGCTGACCGGATGAGCGACGAGTCACTGTCGAGCCGCCGCCGGACGATGTTCGGGCTGTTCGGCGCCGGCGTCATCGCGGCGGCCGCGGCGTTCGTCGCGGTCGGCTCCACGCCGTCCCACGCGGGCTCCACCTACTTCGAGGCGACGTTCGGCCGCGCCGGGCAGGGCCTCGACCCGGGCAAGTCCGATGTGAAGGTCCGCGGGATCGCGGTCGGCGCGGTCGAGAACATCAGGCTCGACCGCAACGGCAGGGTCACCGTCCGGCTCCGGGTCGACAAGGGCGTCAGGGTGGCCGACACGGCGGTCGCGACGGTCGAGCCCGTCTCGGTGTTCGGCCCGAAGGACCTCGCCCTCGACCTCGGCGCGCACGAGCTGACCGGCCCCTTCATCAGGGACGGCGGGCGGATCGCGAAGACCAACGACCCGCAGGAGCTGTCGGACACGGCCTGGCCCACCTACCGGCTCACCCGGGCGATCAACCCCGACGACGTGGCGACGATCCTGCACACGTTCGGCGCCGGGCTCTCCGGGCAGGGGCCGGCGCTGCGCCGGACCATCGACAACGGAGCGATCGTCGTCGACGCGACCTACCGGGACCGGGCGGCGATCCAGTCGCTGCTGAACGACATCAACGGCCTGTCCGGGACCTTCGCGTCGCGCGGCGACACCATCACGCGGTTCGCCGGGGACTTCAACCAGCTCTCCCGGGTCGTCAACGAGCGGCCCGACAAGGTCACCCAGCTGCTGGACGAGTCGACGCGGCTCGGCCAGACGGTCGGCACGAACCTGGAGCGGCACGGCCGCAACCTCGGCAGGATCATCGACTCGGGCGGCCAGGTCGTGCGCGTGTTCAACGGGCAGCGCCGCAACGTCCCGGTCCTGCTCGACAGCCTGACCGGGTTCTTCGGCCTGCTGGCGCAGATCATCCGCATCCCCGGCCCGGAGGGCACCCTGATCGCCCAGGCACGCGACGACCTGCCGCTGGACATCTGCCAGATCCTCATCGACGTCTGCCCGGCCAAACCCAAGGCGACCGCGTTCGACGTGCCGCTCCCCGGTGCGGGCGGCAGGCAGGGCGGGCAGGGCCGCACGGCGACGGGAACGCGGCCGTGAGGCCGCGGCTGCGCGGCAAGACCGCGCGCGGGCCCGAGTACTCCACGATCCTGAAGTTCGTGGTGTTCGTGGCGGTGACCGGGCTGCTCACGTTCTACATCGGCCAGCAGATCCTCGGCACGAGCTTCAAGTCCCGCTACCGGCTGTCGGCCACGTTCGACGACGTCACCGGCCTGCTGGAGGGCGACGACGTGAAGGTGGCGGGCACGCCCGTCGGCCAGGTCGAGGGCATCAGGGTGGTGCGCGGCAAGGCCGTGGTGAAGATGGCCGTCGACAAGGAGGTCCGGCTGCCGTCGGACTCCACCGCCGCGATCCGCTGGCGCAACGTGATGGGGCAGCGGGTCGTCTACCTGGAGCCCGGGTCGAGCCAGGGCAGGCTGGGCGACGGCGACCGCGTCCCGCACACCCGGTCGGTGGTGGACCTCGGCGACATCGTCAACAGCCTCGGCCCGCTCACCCGCAACCTGGACCCGAACCAGCTCAACAAGATCCTCTTCGCCTTCTCCCAGGCGCTGGACGGCAACGAGCAGAACATCTCGCTGCTGACCGAGAACCTGGACATGCTGCTGCAGACGTTCGCGGCCCGCAAGAAGACGATCAAGGGGATGATCGACGACTACGAGACGGTGAGCGACGCGATCGCCACCCGGGACCGGCAGATCGCCGCCAGCGCCGACAACCTGGAGTCGCTGACGAAGGTGTTCGCGGGCAACCGCAGGCTGCTGGAGAGCGCGGTCGTGGAGATCTCGGGCGTCACCACCAACCTCAACCAGGTGCTGGGGGGCAACGACGCGCAGCTCGCCCGCATCATCGCCAACCTCGGCAGGTTCAGCGAGACGTTCCGGCTGAACGTCGACCAGCTGGAGAAGATGGTGCAGCAGCTCCCGCTGACCCTCCGGCAGCTGTTCGCCTCCGCGAACGGCGGCCACTACCTGCGCACCAACGCGCTCTGCCTGAACGTCGTGCAGGGCCCCTGCCCGTTCCCGATGGAGCTGCCGAAGTCGCCGGGCGCGGGGCAGCCCAGCAAGGACGACCTCGCCAAGCTCCGCACGATGCTGCTGGGGGGTGGCGGCTGATGGCACTGAAGTCGCTGCGCGACGTCAACCACAAGATCGTCGCGATCGTCACCCTGGCCGCGCTCGGCGCGGGCTGCGTGTTCGCGTTCGCCCTCGGCCAGCTGCACCTGCTCGACCGCGGCTACACGATGAGCGGGGAGTTCAGCGACACCGCCGGCCTGAAGAAGGGACAGGACGTGCGGGTCGCCGGGGTGAAGTCCGGCCGCATCACCTCCGTGGAGCCCGACTTCGCCCACGGCAGGGTCATCGTGTCCTGGCACGTGAACGCCGGCATCGACCTCGGTCCGAAGACCCGCGCCGAGATCCAGACGACGACGCTGCTCGGCGGCCGGTACCTGCGGCTGTCCGGCCCCGTCTCCAAGCCCTACATGGCGGACGTGGCGCAGTCGCGGCGGCGCATCCCGCTGTCGCGCACCAGCGTCCCGTTCACCGTGCCGGAGGCCCTGGAGGGCGCGCAGAACATCGTCGGCAAGCTCGACCAGCGCAGCGTCGACAAGCTCCTCACCGAGATCAACAAGATCAAGTCGCCGGGGGCGGTGAAGCTGCGCCGCATCCTGGTCAACGTCCAGGAGCTGTCCCGGACGCTGAACGACTCCTATCCGCAGATCCAGCGGCTGATCGAGAACAGCAAGACGATCACCGGGACGCTGGCGGGCAAGGACCGGGAGCTGCGCCAGATCATCGACGCCAGCCAGGTGCTGCTGCAGTCGCTCGTGCGGCGCCGCGACGAGCTGGCCGCGGCGATCGGGCAGGGCAGCAGCACCGTCCGGACGCTGTCCAACGTGATCTCCAGGAACCAGAAGGAGCTCGACACCCTGCTGGAGAACCTGCACCTGCTGACGACCAGGCTCGCGCCCAACATGGACGCGCTGAACACCGACTTCTCGCTGCTCGGCCCGACGTTCCAGCAGGTCGCCAACCTCAAGGGCAACGGCCGGTACATCGAGGGCCTCCTCACCGGGCTCGGCCCGCTGCAGCCGGCCGGTCCGATCTCCACGCGGCGACCGCAGGGAGGCAACTGATGAGCGGCGACGGCACGGGGGGACGGCCCCCCGAAGGCCCCGGCTCCGTCCCCGGGCGTGGCCGGCTGCGCGGCACGGCCGTCGCGCTCGGCCTCGCCATGACCGCCTCGCTCGGCGGCTGCTCGCTCGCCCCGTCCGCGGGCGGCGAGCGCACGATGGTCGTCTTCGTCCCGAAGGCCCGCTCCTTCTACAAGGAGTCGAAGGTCAAGGTGATGGGCGCCGACGTGGGGCTGGTCGACAAGGTCGAGAACCAGGGCGACCGGGTGAAGGTCACGTTCCATCTGCGCCGGGACGTCCCGCTGCCGAAGGGCGTGCAGGCCTCGATCGTCCCGCTGAACCTGATCGGCGAGCGCAACCTCGTCCTGCACCCGGCGTGGAAGCCGGGGGAGGCCAAGGAGACCGCGGACGTCATCCCCATCGAGCGCACCCACGTGCCCGTCGAGGTGGACGACGCGCTCAGCTCGTTCACCAACCTGGCCAACGCGCTCGACCCGACCAAGATGCAGTCCGCGCTCGGCACGGCCGCCGACACGGTGAACGGCAACGGCAAGGAGTTCAACGCCACCCTGGAGCAGAGCGCCCGCCTCGTCGAGAACGTCGCCGGGCAGGACCAGGAGCTCATCGAGGTCGCGCGCAACCTCAGCCGGCTGGCCGGGGTGGTGCGCGGGCGCGAGCAGATCCTCGGCACGATGATCCGCGACTTCGGCACCGCGAGCCAGGTGCTGAGCTCCGAGCGCGGCGAGCTGCAGGAGCTGGTCAGGGGCATCCTGGAGCTGGCGAAGAACGGCGACAAGCTGCTGCAGAAGTACAAGGGCAACCTGCCCTACGACCTGGCGGTCCTCACCCGGACGGCCCTGATCCTCAAGGGCAACGCCAGGGAGCTGGCGCAGCTCATCCGCGTCCTTCCCGGCATCAGCGACGCGCTCATCGGCGGCTACAACCCGAAGAACAAGTCGCTGCAGATCCGGTTCGCCACGGACGCGTTCCTGCGGACCTGGCTCAAGGGCCTGATGAACTCCGACGACGTCGAATGCCCGCTGCCCGCACCCAACTCCAACTGTCCCTGGCAGAACGGAGGCAACTGATGGGCAGGCTCGCCATCGCGGGACGGCGCCGCGCGGCCGCCGGCGGCAGGCTGCTGGTCGTGCTCGCCGCCGCCGCGGCCCTCGCCGTCTCCGGCTGCTCCTACAAGACGGCGGGCGCGCCGAAGGGCGGCCTGAAGCTGACCGCCACGTTCGACGACGCGCAGGGCCTCGTCGCGGGGCACAGCGTGAAGATGTCCGACATCACGATCGGCACCGTCACGAAGGTCGAGCTCTCGGGCTACCGGTCGAAGGCGACGCTGGCCATCGAGGACGACGTCAAGATCCCGCGGGGCACCCGGGCCGAGATCAAGGTGACCTCGCTGCTCGGCGAGAACTACGTGGACCTGCAGATGCCGCCCGGCGCGAGCATGGACCGCGGCCCGTACCTGACCACCGGCGCGGCGATCACCGACACCGGCGTCCAGCCGGCGTTCGAGCAGGTCGTCGGGCAGGCCGGGCCGCTGATCCAGGCCCTCGCCGGGGACGACGTCGCGACGGTCGTGAACGCGGGCGCCACCGCACTGGACGGCAACGGGCAGAAGCTCAACAAGACGATCGCGCAGGCGGGCGTGCTGCTGAAGGTGTTCGCCGAGCAGCGCCGCGAGCTCGGCGAGTCGGTCGACCGGTTCGCCCGGCTCGGCCGGTCCCTGGCCAGGGGGAGCGACGCCCTGAACGAGACGCCCGAGCAGCTCGAACGCACGACCCGGCTGCTGAACAAGGACAAGTACAAGATCCTCCAGATGGTGGACAAGCTCACCATGACGGCGCGCGAGCTGAACGACAAGGTGCTGGAGGGGCGCATCCAGCGGTTCCGCGGGCTGCTGCGCGACCTCGACCCCGTCCTGCAGCAGCTCGGCGGCAACCGCAAGCGGCTCACGGCGCTGGTGAACGGCCTGGTCGAGTTCTCCGACAAGCTGCCGCGGGCCACCTATGACGGCCAGCTCCTGCTCTACCCGCTCCTGCGGATCGTCTGGCCGGACGGGACGCCGATCTTCCCGGGCCTCGGCCGGAGCCCGAAGAAGAAGACGGCCGAGTCGCCGGAGATCCCCAAGCAGCTCCAGGGCGCGCTGCCGGACCTCGACAAGATCCTGGAGCCGCGCGGATGAACAGACGGCTGACGATCAACCTGGCGGCGTTCGGCGTGCTCGCCGCGGTGATGGTCGTGTGGGCGTTCAACAACGTCGTCCGCTTCGACTTCATCGACCGGCCGTACCACATCACCGTGGAGTTCGAGTCCTCGCCGGGCCTGCACCCGAACTTCGAGGTCGACTACCTCGGCCTGCGGGTCGGCAAGATCGACTCGGTGCGGCTGGAGAAGGACAAGGTCGTCGTCCGGCTGGACATGGAGCGCGGCGTCAAGATCCCGCAGGGGGTCACCGCCGCCGCGGCCCGCAAGTCCGCGGTGGGCGAGCCGGTGGTGGAGCTGACGCCGGGGCCCGGCAGGTCCGGCGCCGCGCCGATGAAGCCCGGCACGGTCATCCCGGTGTCGCAGACGAAGGTCCCGCCGAAGTACGGCGACCTGTTCGGCGCCGTCATCGACACCCTGAAGGCGATCGACCCCGACGACGCCAAGGTGCTCACCCGGGAGCTGGCCGCCGGATGGGCAGGGCGCGAGGACTCCCTGCGCCAGATCGTCAACGGCGGCGACGACCTCACCCAGACGTTCGCGCAGAACACCGAGCTGCTGGACGGGCTGACCAACGACCTCGGCCGCATCACCCACGTGCTGAACCAGAACCGCGGCTCGCTCGGCGCGGGGATCGACGACCTCGCCGCCCTCACCGCCGCGCTCAGCCAGGTGCGCGGGGAGATCGCCGAGCTGCGCGACCGCGGCCCCGGCCTGCTCGCCACCGTCAACGACCTGCTCGACAGGACGGGCCCCGACTTCGGCTGCACCGTGGACATGCTCGGCAACCTGGGCATCGGGACCTACGACCCGAACTACCTGAACGACCTGCGCACCACGCTCGCGGTGGCGCCGCAGCTCAAGGTCGTCCTGGACAACGTGATCGGAAGGGACCAGGGCCAGCCCGTCCTGAACGTCGTCTTCCAGGTCACGCTGAAGAAGCTCGCCACGCTGGAGTACAAGTACCCCCGCGCGCAGCCGGCGGTGAACAAGGTCCCGACCTGCCCCGGCGGCCGCACCCCGGGGGTGACCAAGCAGAAGCCCTACAAGGCGAAGAACCCGGGCGGGACGATCCCCACCCACGATCCCGCCTTGCAGCGGAACGTGCAGGCCAAGAAGGCCGCGAACAACGGCGACTCTTCCGGCGGCCCGCCGATCTGGCTGGTGTACGTTCCCCCGATCATCGCCCTCCTGGTACTGATCAGGGTCATGATGGGCTCGGTGCCCGTGGTGTCCCGCCTTTCCCGACTGCGTCGGGGCAAGGACTGACCCCAACCCCCGAGGAGTATCCGACGTGACAGCCAAGACCACCAAGGGCGAGTCCGACGAGGTCGAGGCGGTCCCGGCCGAGGAGGCGCCCGAGGAGACCGAGGCCGCCGAGCCGCAGGCAGCGGAGCGGCCCGCCAAGCCCGCCGCCAGGCGCAAGCGCCGGGTGCGGGTCATCGAGGTCATCGACGACGAGGACCTCGACGAGGTCCTGGAGGCGCTCGACGCCGAAGACGAGGAGGCCCCGGACGAGGCCCCGGCCCGCCCGGCCGAGCCCGCCGCCGAGGCCCCCGCCAAGCCGGCCGCCAAGCCCAAGCCGCGCCCGACCCGCCTCGAACCCCCGGAGGACGAGGCCGAGGAGGAGGCGCCGGAGAAGGCCCCCCGTCCGAGCGCCGCGGCGTCCTCTCAGGACCGGCCGGGCGTCTTCGGTCTCAGCATGGTGCAGGCGGTGGTGGTGGTCGTCCTGGTCGCGCTGCTGGCGAGCCTGGCGATCTGGCAGTGGACGAGCGCGAGCTCCCTGTCGTCCAAGCAGGACGACCGCGACGCCGTGAGCAGGGTCGCGTCGGCCTACGGCGACGTCGCGCTCAACTACAACGCGCAGAACTACCAGACGCAGATGGACAAGGCCCAGAAGCTCATGGGCGGCGACCTGCTGGAGAGCTTCAAGAGCACCACGCTCCCCAGCCTGGGGGAGACGTTCAAGAGCAACCCCGAGCTGTCGCTGACGTCCAAGACGAACCAGGTCTACGTGGGCAGCGTGGACGGCAGGTTCGCCACGGCCGTCGTCATGGTCGACATCGACGTCCGGACCAAGGACGGCGCGACCTCGGCCCCCGCGACGCTGCTCCGGCTCGCCCTCGCCAAGATCGACGGGACGTGGAAGGTCACCAAGCAGTACGCGTCGGGCACCAACGACCAGAACCAGAACCAGCAGAACCAGCTGCCCGCGGTTCCGAGCGGCGGCGCGTCGAAGTCGCCCGCGGCGGAGAAGAGCGACAAGCCCGAGAACTGAGGGGTCGCGGCACGGCGCAGCGCGGGCGCCCCGCACGGAAGCCGTGCGGGGCGCCCGCGCGTTATGCCGATGACGGCGCCGCGCCGATGACGGGGCCGCGGGGACGGAGGCGGGGCATCATGGCGACCGTGACGGAACAGGGCGGGCAGGGCACGGCCGTCCCGGACGCGCTGGTGCACGAGTTCGGTGCGCTGCTGGGCGCGGCGTCGGCGCTGGAGCGGATCGCGGGGCGCGAGCTGGAGCGCCGCTGCGGCATCCGGCACGCCGTCTTCGAGGTGCTGCTGAAGCTGTCCGGCGCGGGCGGCGGGTGCGGGGTGTCGATGGGCGGGCTGGCCGGGGAGCTGATCCTGACCAGCGGCGGCATGACCCGCATCATCGACCGGATGGAGGAGGCCGGGCTCGTCCTCCGCGAGCCCGCCCCGGGGGACCGGCGCCGCCAGAACGTGGCGCTGACCCCGGCCGGGCGGGCGAAGCTGGACGAGGCCCTGCGCGTGCACGCCGAGACGCTCCGCGCGCACTTCGCGGGCCCCCTCGCCGAGGAGCAGCGCCGCGTCCTCGTGGACGCCCTGCGCGTCCTGCGCACCACCGCCCGCGAGGAGCTCGGCGACCTGCGCTAGCCGCACGCGGCCGGGACGGCTAGCGGGAGTAGTGCTCGACGACCAGCTGCTCGTCGCAGATGACGGGGATCTCGGCGCGCTCGGGCAGCCGGACCAGCCGGGCGGCGAGCGCGTCGTGCCGGACCTCCAGGTAGGGCGGGACCTCGGCGGCGTGCCCGCCGGCGGCCGCGACCTGGAAGGGGACCATCGCGCGGCTCCGCTCGGCGACCGTGATGACGTCGCCGGACCGCAGCCGGCAGGACGGGCGGTCCACGCGCCGGCCGTTCACCAGCACGTGGCGGTGCACGACGAACTGGCGGGCCTGGTAGATCGTCCGCGCGAACCCGGCGCGCAGGACGAGCGCGTCCAGCCGGCGTTCGAGGTCGACGAGCAGGGCCTCGCCGGTCTTGCCGCCGGTCCGGGCGGCCTTGTCGAAGGCGTTGCGGAGCTGCGCCTCGCGGATGTTGTACTGCGCGCGGAGCCGCTGCTTCTCGCGGAGCCGGACCTTGTAGCCGCTCTCCTGCTTGCGGGCGCGGCCGTGCACGCCGGGCGGGTAGGGGCGGGCCTCGAAGTACTTCACGCTCTTCGGCGTCAGCGGGATGCCGAGGGCCCGCGAGAGCCGCACCTTGGGACGGGGGTTGTTCATCGCGCTCCTTGATGGTTAGGTAAGCCTAAGTTAGGTAAGCCTAACCTGAAACGTCAAGGAGGCACGGTGCCGCGAGCGGAGACCACGCAGTCCAGGCAGACCATCCAGGGCCCCACCGCGGCCGAACGCGCGCGGACCCTCGCCTACGGCGTCGCGGACGGCGTGCTCGTCGCTCCGGGCGTCCCCTACGCCCCCGTCCCGGCGCACACGACCGACCGCGACGGCAGGCCGCTGCTGCTCGTCCGGACGGACGCGCCCATCGTGGCGGCCCTCGCCGGCGAGGACGACGTGCCCGCCACGCTGCGGATCTCCGACGTCGCGCCGGTGCCGCTGCCGGACCGCGTCCGCGGCCGGGCCTGGGTGCACGGCTGGCTGAGCGAGATACCCGAGCTCGAACTGCGCGGCGCCGCGCTGCGCCTCTCGCACGCGCACCCGCGTCCCGAACTGCTCGACCTCGGCGCCGAGCGCGACGGCCGCCGCGAATGGACGATCCTCGCCCTCGAAGTCGCCCAGGTCGAGGTCGACGACGCCTGGGGGAGCGCCACCCTGGAGCCCGAGGAGTACGCGGACGCCGCGCCCGACCCGTTCGTCGCCGTCGAGGGAGGCATACTGACGCACCTGGACTCCGCCCACCGCGACGAGCTGCCGCGGCTGCTGCCGGAGTCGGTCCCGCCCGGACCGGTCCGCCCGCTCGGGCTCGACCGCCACGGCTTGTGGCTGCGCTGCTCCGCACCGGCGCCGGACGCGCCCGCGTCGTTCGACGTGCGGCTCCCGTTCGCCGCGCCTGTCAGTGATCTCCACGGTCTGCGGTGCGTGTACCGGAGGCTCTTCGCCCGTGCGACCCCGTAGTGCCGCGCGGCGGTGAGGGCGGCCGCCACGTACAAACTCCCGCCGGATGCCAGTGATCTCCCGGATGGCGGACGGCCCCCCGCGCGGGCGATGATCGTGTCTCCGGTCGAGGACGCCGCTCTCTGGTCCCCGTCCGGACGGCTTCGACCGCCGGTTCGCCCCTGCGGGGTGGGCGAGCCGGCGGGCGATACCGTACCGGCCGGCCTGGGACGCGGTCCTCCGGCCGGATCGGTGGTCCGGCGCGGTGCGAGCGCGAGCATGAGCCGGGGGGCGCACCGGGCCACTGGTCGCGATTGGCCGTTTCCGCCGCGCGGCTCCCGCCGCACGCTGGGAGCATGAGCGCACATCACCCGCAGACCCGAGCCGTGCACCCGCCCGTGATCGTCCCCGAGGGCAGCCGCCCGCTCGGCGTCCCGATCTACCAGGGCCACCTGTTCTCCTTCGACGCCTCCGACGCGCTGGCCGCCGCTTTCCAGGGCCCCGACGAGGCGTTCTTCTACGCCCGGATGGCCAACCCGACCGTCCGCGCCCTGGAGCAGTCGCTCACCGAACTCGAAGGCGGCTCCGGCACGCTCGCCACCGGCTCCGGCATGGGCGCGATCAACGCGGTGCTGATGGGGCTGCTCCGCGCGGGCGACCACGTCATCGCGCAGGCCGCCCTCTACGGCGGGACCCACGCGCTGCTCCAGGACCTCGCCGCGCGGTGGGGCGTCGAGGTCACGTTCGTCTCCGGCGACGACCCGGCCGAGGTGCGGGACGCGCTGCGCGACGCCACCAGGCTCCTCTACCTGGAGACGGTCGCCAACCCCACCACCCACGTGACGGACCTTCCCGCGTTCACCGAGGCGGTCCGCGGGACGGGCGTGCTGACCGTCGTCGACAACACCTTCGTCCCGCTCCTGTGCAGGCCGATCGAGCACGGGGCCGACATCGTCGTCCACTCCACGACGAAGTACCTCGGCGGGCACGGCGACACCATCGGCGGCGCGGCCGTCTTCGCCGACCCGTCCGTCCACCGGCGGGTCTGGGAGCACGCCGTCGAGCTGGGCTCCACCCCCGACCCGTTCGCCTCCTGGCTCACCGTCCGGGGCCTCGCCACGATGCCGCTGCGCGTGGCCAGGCAGAGCGAGTCCGCCCTCGACCTCGCCCGCCGCCTGGCCGGGCACCCGTCGGTCACCCGCGTCCACTACCCGGGGCTGAGGGAGCACCCGCAGCACGAGATCGCGCGGCGGCTGCTGCCGGACGGCGCGGGCGGCGTCCTCGCGTTCGAGCTGGACGGCGGCCGGGACGCGGGCCGGACCTTCTCCGAGGCCGTCGAACTGGTCTCGCTCGGCCCCTCGCTCGGCGACATCGCGACGCTGGTCATGCACCCGGCCAGCACGTCCCACCGGCAGCTGGACGCCGAGGCCCTCGCCGCCGCCGGCATCGGCGAGGGAACGGTGCGCCTGTCGGTCGGCCTCGAACACCCGGGCGACCTCTGGGCCGACATCGAGCAGGCCCTGCGGAAGGCGTCCTAGAGGGCCCGTCTCGAAGTGGCTTCGGCCATGCGCGCGAACGCGTGGGCTGCCCGGTGGAGCGAAGCCGGAGGCGAGCGGAGCCGGGCGGATCGCGAAGCGATGCCGCGTTCGCCCCAGGCCCGGTCACGTAGCGAGCCGCCAGGCGAGCGAAGTGGGCCGGGACTTTTGAGACACAGCCGCCAGGCGAGCGAAGTGGGCCGGGACTGCTAAAGGTAGAAGCCGGTGGCGGTGGAGGGGGCGTCCTGTCCCTCGGGACGCTTCTCGCCCTTGCGCAGCGCGGCGAGCTCGGCGAGCGTCGCGCCGTCGGCGCCGACCTCCGCGGCGGGCACGTCCGTGCCGTCCAGCCACGAGAGCGACTCCGCGCGGGTGAGCCGGCCCACCTCGATCTGGGCGAGGCAGCGGCCGGGACGGACCACCGCCGGGTGCAGCATGGCGAGGTCCTCGTTGGTGGTGATGGCCACCAGCACGTCCCGGCCCTGGCCGAGCATCCCGTCGGTGAGGTTGAGCAGCCGCGACAGGCCCTGGCCCGTCGACTGCTTGGCCTCGCCGCGGATCAGCTCGTCGCAGTCCTCCAGGATGAGCAGCCGCCAGCGGCGGTTCTCGTCCTCGTCGTCGCCGACCGCGACCTCCATCAGGTAGCTCGGCGTGCCGAACAGCCCCTCGGGGTCCAGGACGCAGTCGGACTGGCACCAGTCGTTCCAGGAGCGGGCGAGGGCGCGCAGCGCGGTGGTCTTGCCGGTGCCGGGCGGGCCGTGCAGGAGCAGCAGCCGCCCGGAGACCTCCTCGCGGGTGAGCTTCATCACCGAGTCGAGCGCCTCGGCGACCGGCGCGGTGTAGTTGCGCCGGATGTCCTCCCACGCGTCGGCCGTGATGGCGCGCTCGCTGCGGACGGGGCCGTGCGACCCCATGTGCCAGAAGCCCATCTCGACGCTGGTCTCGTCCACCTTCGGCGGCTCGGTCGCGTCCTTCACCGACGCCGCGAGGACGGTCTCGGCCAGCTCGTCGGTCACGGCGGACACCGCGACGTAGGCGATGCCGCTCTTCCACCGGTTGCTCAGCAGAGTCCAGCCGTCGCCTTCGGCCAGCACCGACTCCTTGCCCTTCTCGTGCGCGACCCGCACGAGCCTGGAGTCGTCCGGGCGCAGCGGCGCCTCCGCGCGGACGTTCTCCAGCCGCGTCGACCGCGACCAGGGCTGCTCCCCGGACGCGAACGGGCGCAGCGACAGCACGTCCATCACGTCGGCGGGGGAGTTGTTGTCGGACAGGTTGAAGACCACGGGCAGCGCGGGCTCCGGCGCGTCGGCGCCTTCCCGGGGCTCGATCAGATGCAGGACCTCCTGCGGCCTCTCCTGCGACATGGTCATGACATTGATGATCACGCCCGGCGGTACGCCGCGTCCACCCAATTAGCCGGACGCGGGCGCGGACCGGTGCTCGCCGCGGGGCGGGGCCCGCCTGTCAGGCCCCGCGTGCGTCGGCGAGAAGGCGCGTCAGGAGCCGCCGGCCTCCTTGGCCTCGGTCTCCTTGGCCTCGCGCGCCGCCTCGCGCTCCGCGTGGGCGGCCTTGCGCGCCTCGGCCTCCTCCAGGTCGAGCTTCTCGGCCTCCTCCGGCGTCGGCGCCGAGCCGCCGAGATAGGCGGGCTGCCACCACGTCTCGTCCGAGCGCGGGACGTCGGGGTACTCGCGCTGCGCCTTCTCCAGCAGCTCCGCCATCCGGGCGTGCAGGTCCCGGGTGACCTGCTCGTAGTCGTCGCCGCGCTTGGGGTACATGGGCTCGCCGACGATGATCGTCACCGGCACGTTGCGCTGGAGGAGCCGGCGCTTGCGGCCCTTGGTCCACATCCGCTGCGGGCCCCAGAGCGCGACCGGGATGAGCGGCGTCTTGGACGCCACCGCCATCCGCACCGCGCCGCTCTTGATGTCCTTCACCGTGAACGATCGGCTGATCGTGGCCTCGGCGAACACCCCGACGATCTCCCCGCCGCGCAGCGCCTTGAGCGCCGCCGCGTACGAGGAGGCGCCCGCGTCGCGGTCCACCGGAATGTGGTGCATGCCGCGCATCAGCGGCCCGCCGATCCGGTTGTCGAAGATCTCCTTCTTCGCCATGAACCGCACCAGCCGGCCCGCCGGGTGCGCGGCGAGGCCGGCGAAGATGAAGTCCAGGTAGCTGACGTGGTTGCTGACGAGCACCGCGCCGCCGGTGGCGGGGATCTGGTCGGTCCCCTCCAGACGGATTCTGATGTTCAGGGCCTTGAACACGCCGAGAGCCGTCTTGATCACCGGTGGGTACACGAGTTCGCGCATGTAGGCACCGTACTTGAGCAACTCCTGATCAGCGAGTGCGAGGCGGGGATCGCGATGCATCGCACAACCGGGCCCAACTCTGAGAAGGTGGGTGTGCAACTGATCCGCCGATGGCTGAGGGAGGATGAGCCCCATGGAACCGTTGGACGCGGCGGCGGACGTGCACGCGCTCATCCGCGACGTGCTGCCCGCCCTGGCGCCCAGCGCCTGGTTCGATCACGGCACCTCCGAGGTGGTGCTGCCCGTGGGCCGGTCGGAGGCCCGCGCCTCCAGCTGGACGGTGCTGGAGCGCTGCGCCCGCGAGCCGCGCTCGGCCTGGCCGCAGGTCGTGGACGAGTGGGTCCGCGAGGTCGGCGACCGCGCGTTCCTCGCCGTCGGCGAGATGGAGCTGTTCGGCGACGTCCGCGAGCTGCTGCGCCTGCGCATCGTGCCGAAGCTCGACCCCGAGGACCGCGAGGGCCTCGTCGTCGTCCCCGCCGGCGACCACTTCGACGCCATGGTGATGATCGAGCACCCCCGCTACGGCGGCCCCCTCACCAAGGCCCGCGCGGGCCTGCTCGGCCTGCACAAGCTCGGCTACGTGATGACCAACACCCACGACCGCGAGCTGGCCGACGTGTCCGTGCACGACCAGCCGCTCCTGCCGGGCCGCAACGTCCGCGTCGTCGGCAAGCCGGGCAGCCGCTACGTGTCGGCGCTGCTCAGCGAGGTCCACCAGTTCGTGCCGTGGCCGAACGGGCACGGCGCCCTGGTCGGCGTCCCCTGCCACAGCACGCTGCTGCTGTACCCGATCACCTCCACGGCCGTCCGCGAGGTCCTGCCGATATTCGCCGACGTCGTCCGCGAGATGCACGCCAACGCCGACGACCCCTGCGCCCCCGGCGTCTACTGGAGCCACGGCGAGCGCCGCCTCACGCCCCTCTCCCCGGACGCGGCGGCCGAAGGCGCCGGCGAATTCGCCCTCTTCCTCCGCAAGCTCCCCCAGGAGTAGGAAGCTCAGCCACGACCGCGGGTCGGGCGGCCGGAAGGCGCTCTGGCGCCTGGAGGCCGCACGGCTCGCAACGGGGGTTCCAGGGGGTCGCCCCCCTGGGCAGGCGCGGTCAGGGCAGCTTCCAGTCGACGGGCTGGGTGCCCTGCTGTTCCAGGAGCTGGTTGGCGCGGGAGAAGGGGCGGGAGCCGAAGAAGCCCCGGTCGGCCGACATGGGGCTCGGGTGGGCGGACTCGATGCAGGGCACGCCGCCGAGCAGCGGCTTGAGGTTGCGGGCGTCGCGGCCCCACAGGATGGCGACGAGGGGGCGGTCCCGGGCGGCGAGGGCGCGGATGGCCTGCTCGGTGACCTCCTCCCAGCCCTTGTTGCGGTGCGAGCCCGGCTTGCCCGGCATGACCGTGAGCGACCTGTTGAGCAGGCAGACGCCCTGCCGCGTCCAGGGGGACAGGTCGCCGTTGGACGGCTGTGGATGGCCGAGGTCGTCGCAGTACTCGCGGAAGATGTTGACGAGGCTGCCGGGGAGCGGCCGGACGTCGGGAGCGACCGAGAAGCTGAGGCCGACCGGGTGCCCGGGGGTCGGGTAGGGGTCCTGCCCCATGATGAGGACGCGCACGTCGTCGAACGGCTGGGTGAAGGCGCGCAGGACGTGGTTCCCGGCGGGCAGGTAGCGGCGCCCGGCGGCGACCTCGGCGCGCAGCCAGTCGCCCGCGGCGGCGATGGTCCCGGCGACGGGGTCCAGCGCGGACGCCCATCCCGCTTCGACTATCTCCGAGAGTGGTCGTGCCGTCATGGGGTACGAGCCTAGTGTGATGATCTTGGCGCCGGTGGACGTTCGCCTGCTTGATCGGTGATGTGAAGTTCTCTGACCGCATCAGGTCGGGACACGGGCAAATGTTCTCCAGCGCCGACAAAAGTGGTCGATGAACTGGGTGAAACGTCCCGTTAAGTCGCTGTTACTTCCTGGCGGCCTTCATTGACCTGCGGACTTCCAGCGCATAACTCCTAGAGAGTAAGCCGGCGCAGGACGAGCGGACGGACGAGAGAGCATGACCCAGCTGACCACCGTGGACGCCACCTTCCTCCATGCCGAGAACGCGACGACGCATGCCCACATCGCCGGGCTCGGCATCGTCGACCCCGGGACGTGCCCCGGCGGCCGGCTCACCGTCCCGCACGTCGCCGAGCTGATCCGCGCCCGCGCGCACCTCGCGGCGCGGCCGCTGCGGCAGCGGCTCGTCCAGGTGCCGCTCGGCCTGGACAACCCGTACTGGGAGGACGACCCCGACTTCGAGCCCGAGCGGCACATCTCCGAGTTCGGGCTGCCGGAGCCCGGCGGCGACCGGCAGCTCGCCAACCTGGTCGCGCTGCTGCACGAGCGGCCGCTCGACCGGTCCCGACCGCTCTGGGAGATGATCCTCATCCAGGGCCTCGCCGGCGGCCGGACGGCCGTCTACGTGAAGGTGCACCACGCGGCCATCGACGGCGTGATGGCCGCCGAGACGCTCGCCGCCCTGCTCGACCTGACGCCCGAGCCCCGCGACCTGCCCGCCGACGAGTCCGTCCCGACCCGCGCCCCCGGCATGGCGAGCATGCTCGGCACCGGGCTGCTGCGGACGGCGCTGCACCCGGTGCGGTCGGCGGTGTCGGCGGTGCGCACCGCCCCCTACCTGGACGAGGTCCCGGGCCTGTCGTCCCTCCCGGGCATGGGGCTGATGTCGTCGTGGATGCAGGGCGCGCTGCGCCGCCCGCAGCTGCCGAGGGCGCCGCGGGTCAGCGCGCCGCCGACGCCGTTCAACCGTCCGATCGGGCGGCGCCGCGCCGTCGCGTGCGGGGAGCTGCCGCTGGCCGACATCAAGGAGATCCGGCGGGCCCTCGGCGGCAGCGTCAACGACGTGGTCATGGCGCTGTGCGCGACGGCGCTGCGGCAGTGGCTCGACAAGCGCGGCGAGCTGCCCGAGCGCCCGCTCGTCGCGGCCGTCCCCGTGTCGCTGCGGCGCGGCGCGAGCGGGTCGACCGAGCCGGGCAACCAGGTCTCGATCATGACCACCCCGCTCGCCACGCACCTGCCCGACCCCGCCGACCGCTACACCGCCGTCCAGCGCGACATGGACCTGGCGAAGCGGCGGTTCACCGGGTCGTCGGGCGGCTGGGTGCGGGACATGAGCGGGCTGCTCCCGGCGCCCTTCGCCGCGGCCGTCACGCGGATCGCGCTCCAGGCCGCGCCCGCGGTGTCGCTGCGCCCGATCAACCTGGTCATCTCCAACGTGCCGGGCCCGCAGTTCCCGCTGTACCTGTGCGGCGCGAAGGTGCTCGGCTACTACCCGATCTCGGTCATCACCGACGTCAGCGGCGGCCTGAACATCACCGTGTTCTCCTACGACGGGAAGGTGGACGTCGGCATCGTCGCCTGCCGCGAGCTCATCCCCGACCCGTCGGAGATCATCGACCACCTCGTGGACGCGCTGGACGAGCTGCGATCGCTCAGCCGCTCGTGAGGCCGCTACAGCCCGAGGGCCGCCCGGTGCCGCCGCGCCAGGCCCAGCGCGGCGGCCCCCGCCGGCTGCATCGGCCGGGGGACGGGCCCGCCGAACGGCGCCATCGACACCTCGCCCTCGTCGTTGACCGCGACGAGGCCCCCGAAGAGTTCGCCGAACAGCGCCTCGTCGAGCGTGACGACGGTCAGCAGGTCGACCGCGAGCGTCAGCGGGTCCACGCCGAGCCCCAGGAAGTGCGCCCGGATGCGCCCCTCGTCGCGGGCGGCGGTCATCGCCTGGTGAAAAGGCCACTCGTCCTGGACGAAGTCGTCACCGTAGTCCTCGCCGGCGCCGAGAAACTCCTCGGCGTACTCGCGGACCATGCACTGCCACAGATCAGGCGGCTCATCGCCGAGCGGCTGGAACACCCCGACCGGCATCACCTGGTAGAGCCCGCCGGCGTGCGCGACCTTCGCCGCGTCGCGCCGGTGCAGGACGTACCGTCCCGACGTCGTCACGGTGACCGTGGTGACGGCGGGCAGCGCGGGCCTGCGTGACAGGTCGCACGGGTCGCCGATCCGGTCGCGCAGCGGCAGCCCGTCCACCCCTGCGGCCAGCTCGTGCGCCACGGCCTCGCCCACGTTGACGGCGTCGAAGTAGCGGGCGGGGCCGAGCCGCAGCGCCGGCGGGCCGGCCGCGAGAAGCCGGTGGCTCGGACGGTCCTCGAACACCTTCGGCGGGGCGAGGGCGGCGACGGCCTCGGCGTACGTCCGGTAGCCGTCCGGGAGCCCGTCGGCCGGGTCGGCGACCGCGGGCGGGACGGGACGGGCCTCCCATTCCAGCCGGATCCCCTCCAGGGGGATCGGCGCCCCGGGGATCCAGGCGTCCCGGCAGAGCAGCGGCGTCCCCGCGACGCGCGGCACGCCCGGATACAACCCGTCGGCGATCTCGCCCCACCGGCCGCGGGCGGCGTTCAGCGCCGCCCGCCCGCGCCGCCACGCTTCCTCGTCCGTCACACGCCGAGCCTAGAACGTGCTTCGGAGTGGCCTCGGCCATGCGCGCGAACGCGTGACCTGCCCGGTGGAGCGAAGCCGGAGGCGAGCGGAACCGGGCGGATCGCGAAGCGATGCCGCGTTCGCCCAGTTCCGGTCGCGTAGCGAGCCGTCAGGCGAGCGAAGTGGGCCGGGACTTTGAGACACCGAGCCCCCGCGCGACCTCCTCCTCGACCAGGTCGGCGTTGATCATCGCGGCCGCCATGGCGCCGGCCGCGGCCGCCATGACGACCTGGCCGGACGGGACGGTGACGTTGCCCGCCGCCCACACACCGGGCACGCTGGTCCGCCCGGTCGGGTCGGTCTTCACGAAGCCGTCCTCGCCGGTCTCGCAGCCGAGGTCGGTCAGCGGCCCGGCCTTGGGGACCCACCTCGGCGCGAGGAACACCGCGTCGCAGCCGAGCACCGAGCCGTCCGCGAGTTCCAGCCCGGTGAGCCGGTCGTCCTCCACGACGACGCGCCGGACCCCGCTCGGCGCGACGGTGATGCCCCGCGCGGCCAGGCGCGCCGCGTCCTCGCCCGCCGGGGGCGCGTCCGCGACGAACGTCACGTCCGGCGACCACTGGCGCAGCAGCAGCGCCTGGTGGACGGAGTTCGGGGACGTCCCCAGCACTGCGATCCTCTGGTCGCGGACCTCCCAGCCGTGGCAGTAGGGGCACATCTGCGCCTCGCGCCCCCACCGCTCCCGCAGGCCGGGGACGTCGGGCAGGACGTCGGTCACGCCCGTGGTGACCAGCAGGCGGCGGCCCCGCAACCGGGCGCCGTCGCCGAGCGTGAGGACGAAGCCCTCCTCGGCCCGGGTGACCGTCCCGGCGACGATCTCGCCGCCGTAGCCGCGCACCTCGGCGCGGCCGGTCTCCAGCAGGCGGGCGGGCGGCGTCCCGTCCCGGGTGAGGAAGCCGTGCATGTGGTCGACCCCCGCGTTGCGCGGCTCGCCCGCGTCCACGACGGTGACGGAGCGGCGGGCGCGGGCGAGGACGAGGGCGCCGCTCAGCCCGGCCGACCCGCCACCGATGATCAGTACGTCTCGTTCGTTCATGCCCCGAGCGTGCGCGACGCCTTCCGGATTTGACAAACTTCGTTGCCGATCCTGCAATGAGGGCATGGAGACGACCGAGGAGGTCCTGGCCGAGGTCGGGCCGAGGCTGCGGAGGCTGCGGCAGGAGCGCTCCGTCACGCTGGCCGCGCTCGCGGAGGCCACCGGCATCTCGGTGAGCACGCTGTCGCGGCTGGAGTCGGGCAAGCGGCGGCCGAGCCTGGAGCTGCTGCTCCCGCTCGCCCAGGCCCACCAGGTCCCGCTGGACGAGCTGGTCGGCGCCCCGGCCGTCGGTGACCCGCGCATCAGGCCCCGGCCGCTGCGCATGCACGACATGGTCGTGCTGCCGCTGACCAGGCGTCCCGGCGGCGTCCAGGCGTTCAAGATGGTCGTGCCCGAGCGGATCCCGCCGCCCGAGCCGCGGACGCACGAGGGCTACGACTGGCTGTACGTGCTGAACGGGCGCCTGCGCCTGCACCTCGCCGGCCGCGAGATGGTGCTGGAGCCGGGGGAGGCCGCGGAGTTCGACACCCGGCTCCCGCACTGGTTCGGCGGCGACGGCGGGCCGGTCGAGGTGCTCAGCCTGTTCGGCCCGCAGGGGGAGCGGATGCACCTGCGCGCGAGGCCCCGGCAGGCGTGACCTACCCTGGGGAAACGTGCAGACCGCCTCAATTCCCCAGAAAGCCCCTGCCCGTAAGAAGCCCGCCCGGACGGCGTGGGTGCTGTGGAGCGTCGGCGTCCTCGCCTACGCCGTGGCGGTACTGCACCGGACGTCCTTCGGCGTCGCCGGCCTGGACGCCGTGCACCGGTTCGACGCGTCCGCCGGGATCCTCGCGTCCTTCACCGTCCTGCAACTGCTCGTGTACGCGGGCCTCCAGATCCCCGTCGGGCTCCTGCTCGACCGCGTCGGCCCGCGCTGGATGGTCGCCGGCGGCGCGCTGCTCATGGCCGGCGGCCAGGCGCTCATGGCCGTCTCCACCGGCGTCGGGACGGCCGTCGCCGCCCGCGTGCTGGTCGGCGCCGGCGACGCCATGACGTTCATCAGCGTCCTCGGCATCGTCGCGACCTGGTTCCCCGGCCGCTACGTCCCGGTCGTGACGCAGCTCACCGGGCAGCTCGGGCAGCTCGGCCAGGTGCTCAGCGCGATCCCCCTGGTCGTCCTCCTGCACGGCCCCGGCTGGGGCACCGCGTTCGGCTCCGCCGCCGCGCTCGGCGTCCTCATGGCCGTGCTCGCCGTCGCCTTCCTGAGGAACGGGCCCGGCCGCGCGGACGTCCCGTCCCTGCGCGAGACGGGCGTCAACCTGGCCGAGGCGTTCCGCCACCCCGGCACGCGCCTCGGCCTCTGGTCGCACTTCGTCACGCAGTTCTCGTCCAACACCTTCGCGCTGATGTGGGGCTACCCGTACCTGGTGTCCGGGCAGGGCCTGCGGCCCGCGACCGCCTCGACGCTGCTGACCCTGTTCGTCCTGGTCAACGTCGTGTCGGGGCCGTTCATCGGACGGCTCGTCGCCCGCTACCCGCTGCGCCGCTCCTGGCTCGTCCTCGGCATCGTCGCGCTCAACGCGTCCGCGTGGGCGGCCGTGCTCGCCGTGCCGCCGCCCGCGCCGCCCTGGCTGCTGGTCCTGCTCGTGCTGTGCGTCGCGCCCGGCAGCCCCGGCTCGATGATCGGCTTCGACTACGCCCGGACGTTCAACCCGCCCGGACGGCAGGGCACCGCCACCGGCATCGTCAACATCGGCGGCTTCGTCGCCTCCCTCATCACGATCCTGCTGATCGGGTTCGTCCTGGACGCCCTGTCACCCGGGGACGAGTTCACGCCTGGAGCGTTCCGGGCGGCCTGGACCGTCCAGATCGGCATCTGGGCGATCGGCGTGGCGGGCGTCCTGCGCACCCGCACCCTGGCCCGCCGCTGTGTTTCAAAGTCCCGGCCCGCTTCGCTCGCCTAGCGGCTCGCTACGCGACCGGGCCTGGGCGAACGCGGCATCGCTTCGCGATCTGCCCGGCTCCGCTCGCCTCCGGCCTCGCTCCACCGGGCAGCTCCCGCGTTCGCGCGCGTGGCGAGGCCATCTCGAACATTCCGTCAGGAGCGGAGCGCGCTGGCCGTCAGGAGCGGAGTTCCAGGGTGCAGCACTTCGGGCCGCCGCCCGCCTTGCGCAGCTCGGACAGGTCGACCGGCAGCGGCTCGTACCCGTGCGCCCGCAGCGTGTCGATCAGCCCGACGGCCTCGGCGTTGATGACGACGTTGCGCCCGTCGCAGACGGCGTTGAGCCCGAGCACCGCCGCGTCCGCCTCGCTCGCGAGGATCGCGTCCGGGAACAGCCGCTCCAGCACCGCCCGGCTGCCGGGAGAGAACGCGCCGGGGAAGTACGCGACGTTGCCGCCGCCGAGGGGGAACAGCGCCGTGTCCAGGTGGTAGAAGCGCGGGTCGACGAGTCGCAGCGTCACGACCGGGCGGCCGAGGAACTCCTGCGCCTCCTGGTGCGCCGCGATCTCCGTCCGGAACCCCGTCCCGGCCAGGATGACGTGGTCGAGCGTGAGGAAGTCGCCCTCGCCCTCGTTCGTGTGCTGCGGCTCCAGCACCTCGGAGAACCCGTTCTCCAGCATCCACTTCGAGTACGCGGGCCCCTCCGCGTACCGCTCCGGGTGCGTGAACTTCGCCCCGTACACCCGTCCGCCGACCACCAGCGCCCCGTTGGCCGCGAACACCATGTCGGGCAGCCCCTCGACGGGGTCGATGAGGCTCACCTCGTGCCCGAGCGCGAGGTACGCCTCCCGCAACGCCTCCCACTGCGCCACGGCCACCGCCGCCTCGGCGCCCGCCGCCGGGTCCATCCACGGGTTGATCGCGTAGGTGACGGCGAAGTGGTCCGGACGGCACATCAGGTAGTGCCGCCGCAGCGCGGTCCGGACGGCGGTCGGCTCCATCGCCGGCATGACGGTCATGGATGTCTCCAGGGACAGAAGAGGAACAGGCTCAGCGAAAGCCTAAGAACCCCGGGGCTGCAATCCAATGCGTCAATCTTGCTCTGACCTGGCATTTCGTTGCGTGTTTTCGCCCTGTGGAGGCTATTCGTTGCGCGTCTTCGCGGCTTCGCCCCGGGCCGGAGCCGCGGATCCCCGGCCCTCCAGCACCTGCACCCACCACACCGTCTTGCCGCCCCCCGGCCCCGGATGCCAGCCCCACCGATCGGCGGACGCGGCGACGATGGCCATTCCCCGATGCCCCTCGTCGGTGTCGGACGCCGCCACGAGCCGGGGCAGGCCCGGTCCCGGGTCGGTCACATCCACGCGCAGCAGCCCGTCCATCACCCGCACCCGGACCTTGACCACCCCGCCGGCCCGCAGATCGTCTCGCGCATGCCGCACGGCGTTCGTCACGACCTCGGACGTCAGCAGCACCGCCACATCGATGTCGGTCTCGGAGACGCCCCACCCGCCCAACGCGTCCCGCACCGCCCGCCGGGCCGCCCCCGGCGCCCGCTCCTCCAACTTCCACACGTACGTCCGCGCCACCCGGCTCGCCCGCGTGACGCCGCCCCGCCGCAGCAGTGCGCTTCTCAGCCCGTCCATCTCCTCCACCTCCGGTCTCTCGCGGGACGCGTATGGCCCCGCATAACTCAGTGAAACCGTGCGCGCACGGAACGAGAAAGGCGACAATGGGGCTGTAGGAGGGACACAAGTCCCCTGGTCGAAGGGTGCCCGCCCGAATGACTGATCAGCCGCGCCCGCTATGGGCGGTACGCCTGGAAACCGAGCGCCGCGCCCGCGGCTGGGGCCCCTTCAAGGCCGCCCGCCGCCTGTACGCCGCCGCCGGCATCGACCACCCCGACACGAGCCAGGTCAAGAACCTCTCCCGGCAGATCAACCGCCACGAGAAGGGCGAGGTCTTCCCGTCCGACTGGGGCTCCGCCTACGCCACCGCGTTCGGTCTGGAGGAGAAGGACCTCTTCGGCCGGGAATCCCCTGACACCCCGGCGGGTACCAAAGAGCCGAGCGCCACTCCCGACGATGGGACCGACGACGTGAAACGCCGCGCAGCACTCCGGTTACTCGCCGCCCTGGGGGCCGGAACAGCCATCCCGCCGGGAGCACTCGAAGAAATTCTCTCCAGCATCGACCGGGCGCTCGATCGCCCCGTCGACCTGGATGAATGGGAGCGCGCGATACGCGAGTACGGTTTCCTCATCAATCGGCAGCCGGTCGGCTCACTGATCAACGACCTGACGGCCGACATCCTCGGCATCGGGGAACTCCTCAAGCGCGACAATGCGCAGCGTGCGGACCTGCTCCGCATCAGCGCCGGGCTCTCCTCGCTGCTGGCCATCGAATTCGGCGACATCGGCAACCGGAGAGGCGCTCGTCTGACGTGGGGGACCGCGCGCCGCGCCGCCGACGCCTCCGGCGACCGAGACCTTCAGGTCTGGATTCGGGCGCGTGAGGCGGAGGAGGCGTTCTGGTTCGGGCTCTCGGCGCAGGAGATAGAGGCTCGCACCGCCGAGGCCATTGCGATCGCGGGTGGAGCGCTCAGCGGTGGTCTGCCAAGGGCCTACGCCGTGCGTGCCAGCGTCGCCGCAGAGCACGGAGACCAGGCGACCGCCCGCAAGACCATGAACGACCTTTCGAAGGTGTTCGAAAGCCTGCCGGAGTCAGTGACAGGTGACCCGGCCACCTTCGGATGGAGCGAGGCGCGTTTTCGTTGGAACGAGGCGTATGTCTTCACGTTGATGGGGGACGCGAGGGCCCGCCAAGCCGTGGACGACGCCCGCGGCCTCTACCCGGCTGGAACCCTCGGCCCGATCGCCAACCTCAAGGTCATCGATGCGATGGGGGCCGTCCACGGCGGAGAGGTCGGCGCAGGGCTCGACCAGACGCTCACGACCCTCCAAGACCTACCGGTGAGCCCCGCCCGTCGCCGCATGACCGGCCAGATACTCCGTGCCCTCCCCGAGCGGGCGCGGGCTCTGCCGGCGGCGCGAGAACTGCGTGCGCTGACCGCCACCTGAGCGACCCCATTTCCAGGACGTCGCTCGTCGGTGGGGCGATACGCCGTTGCCGTCCCAGCCCATTCGGGGTGCTGGTTTCTCCAGGTCAGCGGCCTGTCCATTTCGTGGGCGCCGTGTCCCGCGTGAAGATTTCGCGGGCGGTCCACGGTATAAAGATGCGGCTGATCGACGGTAGGACAAAGGCGACCCGGGGGGCAGCCCTATGCGGCGTAACCGCAGTGCGCGGGTCGCTCGGCAACGCGACGGCGGCGACGAGTCATACGGCGGTTATCCGCTCGCCGGGGTGCGGGAGCGGTTGGGGCACGTCTTCTGGATCGGTGGCGGCAGCGGGAGTGGCAAGTCCACCATCGCCGGGCGGCTCGCCGACCGGCATGGGATGCGCCTGTTCGACACGGACGCGGCCATGCCCGGCCATGCCCGCCGCATGGCGCCGGAGCAGTCGCCCTACCTGCGCGAGTTCGCGGCCATGACCATGGACCAGCGATGGGTGGACCGGAGTCCCCGCGCGATGCTCGACACCTTCCACTGGTACCGGGGGGAGGGGTTCGAGTTGATCGTCGAGGATCTTCTGGAGCTTCCCGCCGACCGGCCCGTGGTGGTCGAGGGCTTCCGGCTGCTGCCCGGCCTCGTCCTGCCGCTTCTGGCAAGGGAGAGCCAGGCGGTGTGGCTGCTGCCCACGCCCGAGTTCCGCAAGGCGGTGTTCGACACCCGCGGAGGGCGCGACTGGGGATTCATCGCCAAGACCGGCGACCCGGAGCGAGCCCTTCAGAACGTCCTGGAGCGCGACGCGATGTTCACCGACAGGCTCACCGAACAGACCCGCCACCTGGGCCTGCACGGGCTGGAGGTGGATTCCACGGTCACCGAGGAAAACCTGGCGCGGCGGGTCTCCGCGCTGTTCGGCCTCGATTGACGGCGCACTAGGGTTTGCCGGATGGCAGAGCCGACATCGCCCCCGCCGCGGATCGGGACTCCCCAGTGGGACCGGGAACTCGCGGGCATCGGGCTGGACCGGCTCTCTGTCGACACCGATGCGGACCTTGCGTTGGACTCCGCGGATGTCCGCGCCGAGTTCGACCCGCACGCGCTGGATTTCGGAACAGATGCCGAGGCCGCCGCCGTCTGGGTCCTGCTGCACCAGAGATTCCCGTCCTACGGGATCCTGATGTACCTGCGAATGTGCTGGTCGGACGGTGACCACGTCCTCCAGGACTGGATCGTGCGCCAGTTCGCCGCGATGCTGGTCCACGGTCCGGGCCCCGTGGCGGAGTCGGCCGAGTACGGGCTCTGGGTCGACTACTTCGAATCGTCCGAGGCGGCGCAGGTCTTCACGGCGCTGACTCTCCAGATGCCGCGATCCCACTGGGGCCGTCTGATCAGCGGTGCGGGCCCGGTGCCCTGGGAGGCCAAGCACCATGCCTTCCAGGAGGCGGCCGAGGACCCGGCGCTGCATCCCGCGCTCGCCAGGGGTCTCGCGGGTTCCTTCTACGACGTGTACGGCCAGGTGGACGCCGCGGAAGCGGCAGCGCTCGTCGAGCGGATCACGGTGGCGGACGAGGACCTGCTGGAGGCCCTGACCGAGGCCGCCACGCAGCCGCTGCGGCTGCGGACGGGGTCGGCCGTGATCGTGGACGAGTCCGATCCGGGCTGGCCGCACGAGGGGAGCTTTCTGCTCCGTGCGGTGGTGCGCAGCCCGCGGAGCCGGTGGGTGGGGCGATCCGAGCTGGTGGCCGACGGCCGGGTGTACGGCCGGCTGGTGCACTGGGACTTCCCGTTCGACGCAGCGAAGATCGCGCACCGGACCGTGGGCGGTCCGGAGCCGGAGGGACGGATCGTGCTGTTCCGGGTCGAAGGGCCCGCCGAGCACGCCGAGACGCTGGTGAACCGGGACGTCGAGGCGTGGCCGCCCGGCCTGAGAGAACACCTCGCCCGCTGACCTCCGCGAAACCCGTGCGGCGCTCCGTCGCGGTACCGACGCCGGTCCGAGGTGATCTTCGGCACAGGCGAAGGCCGCTGACCTGGCGTTCAGTGGTGCTCCATCAGGCTCTCTTTGTCCGAAGCGGCGTATCCGCAGTCGCGGTCATCGCGTGATGCGATGTTCCTCGGTGTCCAGCCAGATGTGCTGGCCTTCCGGGCGGACGGTCAAGCCCCACCGGTCCGCTGCGGGGCGGTCAAGGCCGTCCCACCAGTGGAAGGCCTCTTCCACCTCCTGCCACAGGCTGCGGTCGCCCGATTGCCGGACGGCGAACCTCTCCGCGCCGGGCTCGTGGTCCACGGCGGCCCATGACCCTGACCACGGGTCGATCAGCCACACCGTGTACGCCCCGCCGTCGTGGTGGGTGACCACCGGTTTGCAGCGCGGCACCCTGAGGCCGATCGCCAGCGAGGCGTCGTACTCGCCGAGCACCTGGTAGGGGTGCAGGCGCGTGAACGCCTGCCGCGCGCCTGCGGTGCCGCGCACGTCGTCGTCCAGCGAAGCCCGCTTGCCGCGCTGGGCTCGCAGGCGCATGAACGACACGTTCCCCACGATCCGGCCGCGCATGGAGCCGTCCCGCGACACCGCGAACGACACGAGCGCGCCGTTGTGGAAGTCGCTCGCCCATGGCGTAAGGACCCGGCCGCCGGGCCGGGTCTGCTCTGCCCATGCGCAGGGCACCCGAGCGGCCGCGGCTGTTGCGATCATCGGCCACCGCTGGATCCACCTCGACCGAGGTCACCCGCTCGGCGTTCCACAAGCATCTGGGCGACCACGTCCGGGCGGCTGGCCGAGCTGGTGATCTCGTGGCCGACCTGATCGGGCAGGGCCGGGACGCCGTCGTCCACCTGCGTGACCACGAAGTCCTTGCGGTAGCACAACTCCAGCCACGCGGCCTCGTCAGCGCCCCGGTCCACCGGCACCAGCAGCCCGCCGTCCTGGACCCAGACCCTGTCGGGGATGAACCGGTGCCGCGCGACCTTCTCGAAGGCCGCGCGCCACTCCGGTGTCAGATCGCCCGCTCCCGTCAGCTCGGAAACAAGGCGCTCCGACAGCATCGACCGTCCTTGCTCAGGCACTCCGACCCTGAGCGCCGGGCAGTGAGAAGGCCAGGCCAGGGGCGGTGCGGTGGTGAATCTGCTGGTGGCCGTCGTCGATGGCCATGCGGGAGGAGGCGGGGCCGGGACGGCCCGCCTGCTCCCAGACATCCCAGACTTCCTCGATGGAGTCCCACAACCGCAGGGGCCCCGCTTGCTGAACCTGCCAGCCGTCTGGACGCGAGGTGAGGGCGGCGACGGAACCCGTGGTGACGTCGATGAGGTGGAGGCCCTCGTCGGATGTCGCGAGCTGGGCGTCGGGCGCGGCGAGTTGGGCGAGGAAACGTCCGAAGAACCCGTCCTCCGTCGGCTCATCGAGACGCTCCGGGCTGTGCCGGACGGGACGGGCGGCGGCCTTGCGGGCGAGCGCCCTCCAGTGCGTCGGGTTCCCCGGCTCGGGACGTTCCTGAACGCGCGCGGCCATGAACGAGATCGTGCCGCACAGCAACGGCCCCCCGGCGATGCCATCGTCTTGCACGGTCAGGAGCACGCGCGCGTACCCGTACAGCCAGCCGGACAAGGTAGTGAGAATCTTCCCGCCAGGTCTCGTCTGAGCGAGCCAGGCTTGGGGGACGGTTCGCACCGAGCACGCCGCAACGATCCGGTCGTACGGCGCGCATGGCCAATATCCGTAGAGCCCATCGGCCAACGCGAGGTCCGGAGTGTGGCCGCACCCGTAGAGAGCAGTGGCCGCCTGGCTCAGGCGGCGGCCGTCGACCTCCACCGACGTGACGTTCCCGCTGCCGCCGAGCCTCGCGCAGGCCAGGGCGGTCGAGTAGCCGGTCCCGGTGCCGATTTCCAAGATGTCGTGGCCGTCGTCGACGTCCGCGTCCGCCCACATGCGCACGACCAGGGACGGCAGCGTGGAGGACGACGTGGGGACGCCGCCGGCACGGGAGGCCGGACGGCCCCAGTCCGGCTCGTCGCCGTCGAACTGGGTGATCAGCGTGGTGTCGCTGTAGACCGCCTTCAGCCAGCGTTCGCGGTCGATCGTCTCGGTGACGGGGTCCCAGACGGTCAGGCCGTCCTCGGACCGCCGGCCGGAGTCGGCGTAGAAGCCCGGAACGAACCGGTGCCGAGGCACGGCCGCCACCGCACGCCGCCAGCGCGGGGCGTCCACCGCGAGCTCCATGGCCAGGTCGGCCCGGAGCCGCTCGGGCGTCGGAGGCGGGATCGTCATGGGCTCATCCTGTCTGGAGGAGGACGGCGAAGGCGTCCGCGATCGCGTCGGACGCGGGCAGGAAGCCCCACTGCCCGTTGGGGTTGCACTCGATGAAGATCGGTTGACCCGTGGTCGATTCGACGGCGAAGTCGAAGCACCCGAACGCCAGACCGAAGTGGTCGAGATAGGCACGGAGGCAACCCGCGAATGTTTCGGGCAGGTCGAACGGGGTGTATTCCAGGAGTTCCCAGTCGCCCGATCGCCAGTCCAGGACGGGAGCCGGTGACCGGATGCCGAAGGCGAACACCTCGGCCCCGACCACCGTGATCCGCACGTCCAAGGACTTCTGGATCTCGGCCTGGAAGAGATGCGCGGTGACGGACACGGTCTCGTCCAGCTCGGCGGCCCTGACCCGCTGCGTCCAGATCACCCCTGTCTCTCCGTCCGAGGGACGGACACCACGAAACGACTTGTAGACGATGCTGCCGTGCTCGTCGGCGAACCTTCGCGCCGCATCCGGATCGTTCGTGATGAGGGTGGCCGGGATGGAGAGGCCCAGTTCGGCGGCGGCTCGCGGTTGGGAGGGCTTGTACTCCGCGCGGGCGTTCGCCAGAGGGGCGTTCACATAGGGCACGGGCAGATCGTTGAGGAGCCCCGGTCAGTCCGTGGCGGGCTTCGGCCGCTGCGAACTCGCGGACGCGCTGCTCAAGGCCGTCGAACTGCCATGGCCCCGGCCGCCGGTGGTAGACCGAACGCACCTCACCGAGGTCGAGGAGGCGGGAGGCGGTGCGCAGTCGGCCGTTCCATCCGTGGGAGTCGCCTCCGATGCGTCCGGAGAACGTGAGCCCTCCGCCGATGTCGGCGGGATCGAGGCGCACGACAGGGACACCGCGCCGGTTCAACGCGGTGATGACGAGGTCCGCGGTCACGTCCTCCAGACTGGTGACGACCAGCACCGGGGCGTCCTGCATTCCGTCAGTCCGACTCGTAATCGGTGGTGGAGTCGTCGACGGTCTGGACCTGTGGCGTGTTCCCGTCCCCGCCGCCGGACCTCGTGGCCGTGCTCGTCTGGCGGTTGGTGCCGTGCTTGCCCATCTCGATGACTTCGCCGCGCTGATCCAGATAGCGGCCGGTCTGCGTGACCGCGTCCAACGTCACAGAGCCGTGGACAGTGGAAGCTTCGGGCAGTCGAGCGGTGATGCGCGTCCATCCCCATGGACGCTGTCGCGCAGAACGAGCGTCGTCGCTCACGGGCCCTCCTTGGTGCCGGTCCGTTCGTCATCACTCATTGAATTCGCACGGCCACAGGTCGGCCAGGTGTCAAGGGGGACACGGCACGGGCGGCGTGGTCACTCGGCTCTACCTCAAGATGGCGGCGAGTTGGAGGCGGAGGGCCAGGCGTTTCTCTGGGGTGGTGAGGTCGAGTGGAGTGGTCTCGGTCATGCGGCGGAGGCGGTGGCGGAGGGTGTTGGGGTGGACGGCCAGGGCCTGGGCCGTTCCCTTGGGGTCGCCGTAGTGGTCCAGCCAGGCGGCGAGGGTCGGGAGGTAGGACGTTCCGTGCTTCTCGTCGTGCGCCCGGAGGGCCGGGAGGGGGCCGCCCGGGAGGTCGGTGCCGACCGCCTTTGTGGCGCGGTCGATGGTGACGGCGTCCCATGCGTCCTCCAGCAGGACGGTCCCCGAGGGCGGCTTGAGGTCGGTCAGGAGGGCGTGGAGTTCGGCGGCTTCGGCGCGGGAGCGGGGGAGCTCGGCGGGGGAGCGGGCCAGGCCGCCGGCGGCCGCGTACAGGGTGCGGTCGTGGGCGCGGACGCGGGTGAGGACGTGCCGCAGCCAGGGCATCGTCCCGGATTCGGCGGTGTCGCGTCCGGGGTCGGTCAGGACCGCGAAGACCGTGCCGGCGAGGTCGGCGAGGAGGGGGCGGCGCCAGCCGTAGCGGCGGGTGATCGCGTCCCAGAGGTCGAGGCGGCGGCGGACGTCCCCGGCCTCGGCCGGGTCGCCGAGCGCGACCACGCGCCAGGGCGGCGGCGCCGGGACGGGCTGGGAGCCGTCCTGGAGCGCGGCGCGCACCTGGTCCGCCGTGACGCGGCGGGCGACTCCGGCCTCGGCCCGGAGGCGCAGCAGGTGCAGGGCGAGGACGGAGGCCAGGTCGGCCAGGCGCCGGACGCGGTCGGGCGGGATCGCCGTGCGCGCCACGACCCAGATCGAGCCGAGCCACTCGCCGCCGGCGCGGACCGGGACGACGAGGCGGGGCAGCATGCCGTCCGGGCCGGCGGGGACGAGGACCGGGTCGCTCGACCGGGCCAGCTTGCGGAACACTCCCGAGGCGCGCAGATGGGCGATGACCTGCGGCGGGACGCGGCGGCCGACGATCGTGGAGACGCGGGCCGGGTCGGTGCTGTCCTGGCGGCCGGAATAGGCGAGGACGCGGGAGCGCGCGTCCTCCAGCGTCACCGGGGCGTCGGCGATCTCCGCCGCCGTGTCGGCCAGGGCGAACAGGTCGTCCTGCGGGCCGGACGGTCCGGGCAGCGGCGCGTGGGCGCGGTCGACGGCGCCGCGCAACAGCCAGATGACGTGCGTCCAGGACGCGTCCCGCTGGAGTTCGACGAGCGCCGGCCGCAGGCGGCGCGCGGCGGCGGCGACCTCGGCGGCCCCGGCGAGGGGCGACTTGAACACGACGCCGCTCGCCCCCGCCGCGTCGGCGCGTTCCAGGAGCGCGACGGCCTCGGCCGGGTCCGTCACGCCGGCGCCGAGGACGACCTCTCCCGGCTGCCCGGCGGCCTCGCCGGGTTCGGCCAGGACGACGTCGTGCACCTGGGCGTCCCGGCCGGGCGCGACCAGCCGCAGCAGCCCCGGGCCCAGCGCGTCGACCAGGCCGGTCACGCTGATCATGAGATCCCCCTCCTTCCCCTTCATTGTGCGCTTCGCAACATGGCGGCCGTTCGGATTGGCCGAAGGCGACAGGGGTTTCGGTTCGCGGACGCATCACCATCGAAGTGATCGGTTTCACGAGGAGAGGAGAGGACATGGCGCGCCGAGTCGCCGTCGTGGGGGCCGGAATGGTCGGTCTGTCCACCGCATGGTTCCTGCAGGAGCACGGCGACGACGTCACCGTGTTCGACCGCCGGGACGTCGCCGCCGGGGCGTCCTGGGGCAACGCCGGGTGGCTGACGCCCGGCCTGGCGACCCCGCTGCCCGAACCGGCCGTCCTCTCCTACGGCGTGCGGGCGGTGCTCAGCCCGTCGTCGCCGGTCTACGTCCCGCCGAGCGCGAACCCGCGGCTGCTGCGGTTCCTCGCGGGCTTCGCCCGCAACAGCACCGCGGCCCGGTGGCGGCGCGCGATGGAGGCGCTGGTGCCGATCAACGGCCGGGCGCTGCCGAGCTTCGACGCGCTGCTGGACGGCGGCGTCCGCGCGAAGACGAACGAGGCCGGGTCGTTCCTCGCCGCGTACCGGACGGAGGAGGAGCGGCGCGTCCTGCTGGAGGAGATCGAGCACATCCGGGCGGCCGGCCAGGAGCTGGAGTACGAGGTCCTGACCGGCGACGAGGCGCGCGAGGTGGAGCCCGCACTCTCCGGGGAGATCGGCGCGGCGATCCTGCTGCGCGGCCAGCGCTTCATCAATCCCGGCGTGTTCGTGCACGCTCTCGCCGACTCCGTCCGCGACCGCGGCGGCAAGATCCGCACGGGGGCGGACGTGACGGACGTCCGGGACGAGCCGGGCGGTGTGGCCGTCCGCACGGGCGGCAGCGACTTCGAGGCGTTCGACGCGGTGGTCCTCGCGAGCGGCGTGTGGCTCGGCGACCTCGCCCGGCGGTTCGGGGTCGGCGCGCTCGTCCAGGCGGGCCGCGGGTACAGCTTCAGCGTGCCGATGGAGCGCGTCCCGGACGGGCCGGTGTACTTCCCCGCGCAGCGGGTCGCCTGCACGCCGCTCGGGGACCGCCTCCGCGTCGCCGGGATGATGGAGTTCCGCCGCCCCGAGGCGCCGCTCGACCCGCGCCGGATCAGGGCGATCGTCGAGGCCGCGCGGCCGCTGCTGCGCGGCGCCGACCTCGGCGCCCGGCGGGACGAGTGGGTGGGGTCGCGCCCCTGCACCCGCGACGGCCTCCCGCTGATCGGCGCCACCCGGTCGCCGCGGGTGTTCGCCGCGGGCGGCCACGGCATGTGGGGCATCACGCTCGGCCCGGCCACCGGGAGCCTCCTCGCGGAGATGATCGCCACCGGGCGCCGTCCCGCCGCGCTGGACCCGTTCGACCAGCTCCGCTGACGACCTGCGGCTTTTGGGTGGTTATGGCGCTTTCGTCCGGACGGGCGGCGCCGGCGCGCTACCGTCTCGGGGTGATCCGGACCCCGTGACGGAGGGACGCCGATGGACGAGCAGCGCGCGGCCGTCGTGCCGCTGACCCGGGCCCAGCGGGTCCTGGCCGGGGTCGGCGGGCTGTTCTTCGCCGGCCTCGCCGGGCTCGGCGGCTACGGGTCGTTCGCCTCCGTCCGGGACGTGGCCGAGCCCTGGTTCGGCGGCCAGGCGTGGATCGTCCCGGCGGGCGTCGACCTCGGCATCCTCGCGCTGGTGTCGGTCGCGCTCCTGCTGGAGTGGCTGGCCATGCCGATGTCCGCGCTGCGCTGGATGGCGTTCGCGTTCACCGCCGCCACCGTCTGGCTGAACGTCTCGGCCGCGCACGGCGACCCGGCCGGCATGGTGATGCACGCCGCCATGCCGGTGCTGTTCATCACGTTCATCGAGGCCGTCCGGCACGCCATCCGCCGCCGCGCCGGGATCGCCGCCGGGACCGTCCGCGAAGGGATCCCTCTGGCCCGGTGGCTGCTGGCCCCGTTCTCGACGTTCCGGCTGTGGCGCCGCATGGTGCTCTGGCAGATCACCTCCTACCCCCGCGCCCTGACCGCCGAGCAGCGCCGCCGCCACGCCCTGGCCCTCCTGGGCGCCCGCTACGGCCGCAGGTGGAGGAAGAGGGCCCCCGCCGACGTCGTCTGGATGCTCACCGACGGCGTCATGCTCGACCAGGCCCTCGCCCGCGTCACCGAGCTGACCGCGCCCGCCCCGGAACCTGTGGACGAGGCCCCGCCCGCGCAGGCCCCGCCCGCGCAGGCCCCGCCCGCGCAGGCCCCGCCCGAGGCGGCCCCGCGCCGTCCGGCCCCGCGCGGCGTCGCCACCGACAACGAGGCCCGCGCCCTCGCGATCCTCCACGCCGAACCCGGCATCACCGGCGCCGAGCTGGCCCGCCGCCTGGGCGTCAGCTCCCGCCAGGGCCAGCGCCTCCTCAGCCGCCTCAACCGCCCCGCGCCGACGCACACCTCCTGAGCCGTCGCCTTCCGCGCCGTCACCTTTCCTCTGGCCGCTCCGTCAATGCGGTGAAGAAGGAGGAACGTTGACCGGATACGACTGGACTCTGATGTACGCCATGCACGACGCGCTGAGGAGGGAGCTGGAGCATCTCGCCAAGGTGACCGCGCGCGAGGACGACGACCCCCGCCGCCTCCTCGCCGCGGCCGCGGGCTGGGAGCTGTTCAAGACGTCCCTGCACGCCCACCACGGCGCCGAGGACGAGGCCCTCTGGCCGGCCCTGCGGGAGAGGCTCGACGGCCGCGCCGACGACCTGGCCCTGCTGGACGCGATGGAGGCCGAGCACGCCGCCGTCGACCCCCTCATCGAGGCCATCGACACCGGCGCCGAACCCGTGGGCGAACTCGTCGACGCGCTCGCCACCGCCCTGACCGCGCACCTCGCCCACGAGGAGAAGGAGGCGCTGCCCCTGATCGACGCCACCCTGGAACCGGCGCAGTTCCAGAACTTCGGCCAGGTCCACGGCCGCCACGTCGGGCCCGCCGCGCCGCGCGTGCTCCCCTGGCTCCTCGACGGAGTGGACGACGCGACGGTCGCTGCCACGCTGTCCGCCCTGCCCGAGCCCGCCCGCACCGCGTTCGAGACGCAGTGGCGGCCCGCCTACGAGGCTCTGAGGCGCTGGCCCTGACCGGGAAACGGCGAGGCCGCCGCCGCGGGCGAACCGCGGCGGCGGCCTCGCGCCGCTCCGGAGATCAGAGGTTGATCATGTGGCCGGCCAGGCCGTGCACGGCCTCCTTCATGGCCTCGCCCAGGGACGGGTGGGCGTGCACGTTGCGGGCGACCTCGTTGACGGTGAGGTCCCACTGCTGGGCCAGGGTCAGCTCGGGCAGCAGCTCGGTCACCTCGGGGCCGATCATGTGCGCGCCGAGGATCTCCCCGTACTTCGCGTCGCTGATCACCTTGACGAAGCCGTCGCCCTCGCCGAGACCGAGCGCCTTGCCGTTGGCGCTGAACGGGAACTTGGCGGTCTTGACGTCGAAGCCCCGCTCCTTCGCCTGCGCCTCCGTCCAGCCGAACGAGGCGATCTGCGGCTGGCAGTAGGTGGCGCGCGGGATCATCACGTAGTCGAGCTCCATCGTCTCGGCGTCGCCGATGGTCTCGGCCGCGACGATGCCCATGGCCTCGGCGGCGTGCGCGAGCATCAGCTTCGCGGTGACGTCGCCGATGGCGTAGATGTGCGGGACGGACGTGCGGCAGCGGCCGTCGACGTCGATCGCGCCGCGCTCGGTCAGCGCGACGCCGGCCTTCTCCAGCCCGTAGCCCTCGACGTTCGGCTGGAACCCGATCGCCTGGAGCACCTTGTCGGCCTCCAGCACCTGCTGGGCGCCGTCCTTGCCGGTGACGGTGACCTTGACCTTCTCGCCCGAGTCGTCGATCGCGTCCACCCGGGTGGAGGTGAGGACGTCGACGCCGAGCTTGCGGTACCGCTTGGCCAGCTCCTTGGAGACGTCGGCGTCCTCGTTCGGGACCATCCGGTCGAGGAACTCGACGATCGTGACCTTCACCCCGTAGTTGTGCAGCACGTAGGCGAACTCGACGCCGATCGCGCCCGCGCCCGCGATGACGATGCTGCCCGGCAGCTCGGAGCTGAGGATCTGCTCCTCGTAGGTGACGACGCGCTCCGACAGCGACGTGCCCGGCAGCAGCTTGGTGTGCGCGCCGGCCGCGATGATGCAGTTGTCGAACGTGACCGTCTCGCTCGACCCGTCCCGCCCGGCCACCTGGAGGGTGTTCGGGTCGGTGAACGTGCCGCGCCCGTCGTAGGACGTGATCTTGTTCTTCTTCATCAGGAACTGGACGCCCTTGACGAGCTTGTCCGACACCTGGCGGCTGCGCTCGAAGGCGGCGCCGTAGTCGAAGGACACGGTGCCCTCGACGTTGATCCCGAACGTCTTCCGCTCGTGCGTGAAGATGTGCGCCAGCTCGGCGTTGCGCAGCAGCGCCTTCGAGGGGATGCAGCCGACGTTGAGGCACACCCCGCCCCAGTACCTCTCCTCGATGATCGCCGTCTTCAGCCCGAGCTGCGCCGACCGGATGGCGGCGACATAACCGCCCGGGCCCGCGCCCAGGACCACGACGTCAAAGTGTTCGCTCATATCCAAGGACGATATTCGCCGCGACCATGTGCTCGCATCCCGGCGGCCGCCCGCGCCTCCGAAGTCGCCGGCGCGGGCCTTCGTGGTTCTGGACACGCCGTCCCGGGCGCTCACGGTCTGAGGGTCGCCGCGGTCTTGAGGGTGCGCAGTACGGGGGCGGTCTCGATACCGGTGATCGCGTCGATCGCCAGGCGCCGGGTCAGGTAGTGGTGCAGGTCCTCGGTGTCGCGGCACAGCGCATGGGCCATGAGGTTGGTGCGTCCGGTGGTGGCGGCCACGACCGCGAGCTCGCGGTGGGTGGCCAGCTCGGTGGCGACGCGCTCCAGGTGCGCGGGGGCGACGGCCATCCACAGGACGGCCGAGGTCGTGATGTCGACCACACCGGGGTCCAGGTCGACGTCGAAGAAGATCGCGCCTCGTGCGCGCAGGTCGTGTAGCCGCCTGGTGACCGTCGCCGCCGTCTGGCCGGTGGCCCTGGCGAGGTCGGCGTAGTTCGCCCTGCCGTCCTCGCGCAACGCGGCGACCATCCTCTCGTCATCCGGGGTCAGCCTGGGAGGGGCGCTGGCATCGACTTCCCTCTGCAGCCGGCGCTTCTGGTCGCCGGTGAGGGCGTCCACTCTGCCGGGCCAGGCCGCCGGGCCGCCGACGTAGGTGTGCAGCATGTAGTGCGCGGAGACGGCGGTGATGCTGGCGGTCCGGGGGATGTCGCGGAGCAGCAGGGCGTGCGAGTCGGGGTCGCCGACGCCGGTGTGGATGATCGCGACGATCTCGGTGCCGCCGGAGGTGAGACGCACCCACGAGGTGTCGGGGCGTCGCGCCAGGGTCTGGGCGATGTCCTGCGCGGCGCGGGCGGTCGCGGTCAGCCGGACGATCCACTGCCTGCGGCCCGCGGCACGCGGGTCGGCCAGACCGACCACGCGCAGTCCCGCCTCGGCGTGCAGCCGCCGGTACCGGCGGACGACGGTCTGCGTCGAGCTGCCGACGACCGCGGCGATCTTGGTGAACGGGGCCCGGCCGTCGAGCTGGAGCGCATGGACGACAGCCCGGTCGAGGCTGTCCAGCGTGGGCATGATCGCCAATCTAGTCCTCGTGTGTGGCAGATATCGGCGATCTCCACGGCAATCATGGAATCCGCTCTCCAGGCCCTTCCATGCTCATGCCATGTCACAGAACACCTTGCGGGCCCCCGCCGCCGTCCACCGGTGGCGGTGGGCCGGGCTGGCCGCGCTGCTCACCGCCGAGGCGATGAACCTGCTGGACACCACGATCGTTCAGGTCGCGGGTCCGGCGATCCGCACCGACCTGGGCGGGCGGCCGGCCGTCATCCAGTGGTTCACCGCCGCGTACACGCTGCCGTTCGCCCTTCTGCTGATCAGTGGGGGGCGGCTGGGGGACCGCTACGGACGCCGACGGATCTTCCGCCTCGGGGCGGCCGGATTCGGGCTGGCCTCGCTGGCCTGCGCGCTGGCGCCGTCCGCGGGCGTTCTGATCGGCCTGCGCGGGGTGCAGGGGGCGTTCGCCGCCGCCGTCATCCCGCAGACGTTCGGCCTGATCCGCGCGATGTTCTCCGGCGCCGAGCTGCCGAGGGCGCTGGGTTGCATCGGCCCGGTGATGGGCCTGGCCGCGGTGTGCGGGCCGGTGCTCGGCGGGGTGCTCACCCATGCGGCCTCGTGGCGATGGGTGTTCCTGGTGAACGTCCCGCTCGCGCTGGCCGTGCTGGCCATCGCACCGTTCCTCGCAGAGGACCGCGCGCCGTCCCGCCCCGGGCTCGACCCCGTGGGAACCGCGCTGGCGCTGACGGGGAGCGGACTCGTCGTCTATCCCCTCGTCCAGGGCACCTGGGACGGGGCCCTGATCGCGGCGGGCCTCGTCGTGCTGGCGCTGTTCGGCCTGCACCAGCGCCGCAGTGCCCGGGCCGGAAGGCGGCCGCTGGTAGAGCCGAGCCTGTTCGCCGGGCGGGGGTTCCCGGCCGCGCTGGCCACCTCCGTCCTGTTCTTCGCGGCGATGAACGGGCTGATGCTGGCCGTGGTGCTGTACGTCCAACTCGGCCTGGGCCGGGACACGGTCACCTCGGCGCTCACCCTGCTGCCCTGGTCGATGGCGGTGGGGGCGGCATCATGGATCACCGGCGCGTACCTGGTGCCCCGGTACGGCGCACGGGTGATGCACGCCGGGCTCGCCGCCATGCTGGCCGGAGTCCTCGCCGCGGTCTGGGCGTTCGGCGCCCACGACGGCTTCCCGCCGCCGCTGCCGGCCACCCTCGCCATGGTCGGGCTCGGCGCGGGCCTGTTCACGGCGCCCTTCTTCACCGCCGCGCTGAGCCCGGTGAAGAGCCACGAGACCGGCTCGGCCGCCGGCCTCCTCAACGCCGTCCAGCAGTTCGGCGGCACCCTCGGCGTCGCCGTCATCGGCAGCGTCTACCAGACCGGCGCTCTCCACGCCGCACCGGCCACCGCCGCTCAGCGCGCCTTCTGGACGGCCGCCGCCCTGCTGGCCGCCGCCGCCCTCGCGGCAGTCCCGATGCGTGCCGACAGCGAGAATTGACAGGCGGCCCCGGATCGACGGCGGGGCGTGACAAGGTGGTCCGGGCCGTTCGTGGCGGTGTGCGGAACGTGCGCGGGCGGCGTGCGGGGCGCCGGGTCGGACGCGGCCGTCACATCCTGTTAGGGTTTTCGCCAAGGTCTCCCTCCGGTCACGATTCGTGGGAGCCCGTCGACTGACAGGGCGGCGCGCGAGGGCGCGAGCCCGGAGCCGTCCCGGCCGCGGAGCCCGGCGGCGTCCCCTGGAACGGCGGTGCCACGGCGCTGGAACATCGCGCCTCGGCCCGGTCGTTGCCCCCGTTCCGAGCCGAGTGGAGGAGAAGGCGAGTGAGGATCCCCAAGCGCGTCAACACCGTCCTGGACTGGGTGGAACAGCACCTGCTCGCGCTCACGGTGGTCGTCGCGCTGGTCGTGGTCGCGCTGGTCGCCACGCTCGCGCCGCCCGCCGTCGGCCTCCCCGTCGCCGGGTTCGTCCTCGGCGCCGCGGCGGGGGGCCTCCTCGTGCACGTCCGGATGTCGCGCCGCGTCGCCCGCGCCCGCTCCGACATCGACAACCTCCTCCGCGAGAACGGCGCGCTGCGGCACCGCAACACCGTCCTCGCCAGCGGCGTGATCACGCGGGAGGCGCAGGAGACGCAGGCGCTCGTCGCGATCCCCGAGGACGACCTGCTGGGCGCGGCCGGCGATCCGCGGACCACCGCGTCCCTCGACGAGCTGCTGGGCGGCGACCCGCAGACCACCAACGAGCTGCCGGACGCCCCCGAGACCGCCGAAGAGCCCGCCGAGGACCCGCGGGCCGCCGGCGACCCTCTGACCACCGACGAGCTGCCCGGACGGGACGAGGTCCCGCGCCGCGCCGCCGACCCCCTGGAAGGCGATCCGCAGCGCACCACCGTCCTGCCCACCCTGCCGGACGACCTCCTCGGAGGCCCGGGCGCCGGGGACGCAGAAGAGGACGAGGACGACGAGGACACCGCCCGGACCCCGCGCCGGTCCCGCAAGGCGTAGAGCAGGCCCTAGACCAGGGCCGTCTACCGCAGAGTCATCGAAGGCCCAACCCGGCGTTACCTTTGCTGATCTTCGGGCAGGGGCAGGCCGTGAACGACTCGACGAACGCGCGGCAGGGAGCGGATCCGGGAGGCGGAGGCGGGGGCGACGGACCGCCGGAAGGCGGGGCGCCCGACGAGGGCGCCGTCCGCAAGGCCGTGATCGCCTCGGCGATGGGCAACTGCATCGAGTGGTTCGACTTCGGCGTGTTCAGCGCCGGGGTGATGACGTCGATCATCGGGACCGTGTTCTTCCCCGAGGACGCGGGCGGCAGCGCCACGCTGCGCTCGTTCGCGCTGGTCGCCGCGGCGTTCCTCGCCCGCCCGTTCGGCGGCATGTTCTTCGGGCCCATGGGGGACCGGATCGGCCGCAAGCGGGTGCTGGCCGCCACCATCATCCTGATGTCGGGCTCGACGTTCGTGATCGGCGTCCTGCCCGGCTACGCCGCGATCGGGATCGCCGCGCCGCTGCTGCTGCTCGGCGTCCGGCTCGTCCAGGGCTTCTCGACGGGCGGCGAGTACGGCGGCGCCGCCACGATGATCGCCGAGTACGCGCCGACGAGGAGACGCGGGTTCTACGGAGCGTTCCTGGAGTTCGGCACGCTCGGCGGCTACATCATGGGCGCCGGGCTCGTGCTGCTGATCGACCTCCTGCTCAGCGAGGACGCGATGCAGGGGTGGGGCTGGCGCATCCCGTTCCTGATCGCGCTGCCGCTCGGCGCCGTCGGGCTCTACGTCCGGACGCGGATCGAGGACACCCCGACCTTCCAGCACATGGAGGCGGAGGGCAGGAAGGCCCGGTCGCCGCTCAAGGAGACGGTGGAGCACCACTGGCGCACCATCCTGAGGCTCATCGGGATCGTGATCCTGCTGAACGTCGCCGTCTACACGCTGCTGACGTTCATGCCGTCCTACCTCGTCGACTTCCTGGACATGGACGACACCTCCTCGCAGCTCACCACGATCGGCGTGGAGGCGGCGATGATGGTGGTGATCCTTCCGCTCGGCGCGCTGTCGGACCGGATCGGCCGCAAGCCGCTGCTGATCGCCGCCGCGGTCGGCTTCCTCGTGCTGTCCTGGCCGGCGTTCGCGCTCATGCAGACGCACGACACGGCCGGGGTCGTGGTCGGCTACGCGATCATCGGCGCGCTGCTGGTGCTGATGCTGGCGGTCATCGGCGCGACGTTCCCGGCGATGTTCCCGACCAAGGTGCGGTACGGGGCCTTCGCGATCGGCTACAACATCTCGACGTCGCTGTTCGGCGGGACCGCGGCCGTGCTCGTGGGCTCGCTGATCGACGCCACGGGCTCCAACTCCGTCCCGGCCTACTACCTGATGATCGTCGCGCTGGTGGCGCTGCTGCCGATCATCAAGATCCCGGAGACGGCCGGGGTGCCGATCGAGGAGGCCGGGGAGGAGAACGCCCCGGAACCGGTGGGTTCCGGGGCGCGGCGGAGCTGAGAACGAGCCGGGCCCGGGAGCCGGGCCCGGCTCGGAAGTTCGGTCAGCGGGAGCGGGCGAAGTGCCGGCGGGCCCAGCCCGCCAGGGAGCCCGCGATCGCCAGCGCGGCTCCGGTCTCGATCGCCAGCGCGGTCCACACTCCGGTCACTGGGGGCCTCCTCTCGCGCTCCGCCGGGCCCGTCCTGGCCCGGTCCGGTGCACGCCGGGTACAACATCGAAATGCGGTAGATCTTTCCTCGGCGAGGCCGTCCGGCGGGGTGATCTACCCCACGTCCGCCATGCCTGACCTGCGACCAAACCTCTACAGAGGGTAAAAACCGCTGCTCGTCGCCGTGCCGGGACCGAGGGCGCCGAGGCGGTCTCCGCACCGCCCGCCGGCGATGAACGACAGCGCTCGCAGGAAGATCGCGGCAACGGCGGCAACCCGCGTCGCGCGCCCTCTTCCACGGCGCTGAGCTGGCCCGTCGCGAGGGATGTTGCGCCCGGGTGCGAGTTGTGTGGCGTGAGAGCAAATCATAGGTGCGGTCCATGGCTCCTTGCGACCGTCTCATTACCGTCTGTAGCGTCACGGGTGGCCAAAGGCCGCCCCTTCCCCGCAGGACCACGACGAATCGGTGGTGTGGACGTGACGGAACAGCAGCAACAGGAACAGCAGCAACAGGACCACCAGCTGAGCCTCGGCACCGCCGCCGCGCGGAACCTGGCGACCACGACCAAGTCCGTCCCGCAGATGCAGGGCATCACGTCGCGGTGGTTGCTGAAGCTGCTGCCCTGGGTGCAGGCGTCCGGCGGCACCTACCGCGTCAACCGGCGGCTCACCTACACGCTGGGCGACGGCCGGGTCACGTTCGTGACCACCGGCGCCGACGTCCGCGTGATCCCGCGCGAGCTCGGCGAGCTGGCCCCGCTGCGCGGCTACGACGACGACCTGACCCTGGACGCCATCGCGGGCCGCTTCACCCAGCAGGAGTACGCGCCCGGCGACGTCGTCGTCGAGCGGGGACGCCCCGTCGACCGCGTCGTCCTCGTCGCGCACGGCAAGCTCAGCAGGATCGGCGCGGGCGAGTACGGCGCGGACGCGGTCCTCGGGACGCTCGCGGGCGGCGACTTCTTCGGCGAGCAGTCCCTCCTCGGGACCGAGGACGGCGAGGAGCCGCCGACGTGGGACCACACCGTCAAGGCGGTGACCTCCTGCACGATCCTCAGCATGAGCCGGTCCGACTTCCAGGAGACGCTCGGCCAGTCGTCCTCGCTCCAGGCGCACCTCGACGAGTACCGCGCGAGCCCGCGGCGCTCGCACAACGCCCACGGCGAGGCGGCGATCGAGGTGGCGTCCGGGCACGACGGCGAGCCGGTCCTGCCGAGCACGTTCGTCGACTACGAGGCGTCCCCCCGCGAGTACGAGCTGAGCGTCGCGCAGACCGTGCTGCGCGTCCACACCCGCGTCGCGGACCTCTACAACCAGCCGATGGACCAGATCGAGCAGCAGCTCCGGCTGACGATCGAGGCGCTGCGCGAGCGGCAGGAACAGGAGATCGTCAACAACCGCGACTTCGGCCTGCTGCACAACACCGACCTGTCGCAGCGCATCCACACCCGCTCGGGCCCGCCCACGCCCGACGACATGGACGATCTGCTCACCCTCGTCTGGAAGGACCCGGCGTTCTTCCTCGCGCACCCGAAGGCGATCGCCGCGTTCGGCCGCGAGTGCAGCGCCCGCGGCATCTACCCCGACAGCGTCGACGTCGGCGGCCACCGGGTGCCGGGGTGGCGCGGCGTGCCCATCTTCCCGTGCAACAAGATCCCGGTCTCCTCGACGCTGACCAGCTCGATCCTGCTGATGCGGACCGGTGAGGCGGCGCAGGGCGTCGTCGGGCTGCACCAGGTCGGCCTGCCCGACGAGTACCAGCCGGGGCTGTCGGTCCGGTACATGGGCATCGACGACAAGGCGCTCCTCAACTACCTGGTCAGCGCGTACTACTCGGCGGCCGTCCTGGTGCCCGACGCGCTCGGCATGCTGGAGTCGGTCGAGGTCGCCCACGGCGGTGCCGGCGCGTGACGGAAGAACGGCTGGCCCTCTCCACCCGCGCCGCCCGCAACCTCGCCTCGACGACCAAGTCCGTCCCGCAGACGCAGGGCGTCACCCCGCGGTGGCTGCTGTCGCAGCTGCCGTGGGTGCAGGCCGGCGGCGGCGCCTACCGGGTGAACCGCCGGCTCACCTACCGGCTCGGCGACGGGATCGTGACGTTCGTCAACGACGGCGCGGCGATCCGGGTCGTCCCGCCCGAACTGGCCGAGCTGCCGCCGCTGCGGGGCCTGTCCGACCCCGCGATCCTGGAGGGTCTCGCCGCGCGGTTCGAGCAGCGCGAGTACGGGCCCGGCGAGATGATCGCGGAGTCGGGCCGGCCCCTCGACGCGGTCCACCTGATCGCGCACGGCAAGGTCGAGGAGAGCGTCCCCGGCGCCTACGACGCCGCCGGGCGGGTCGGCGTCCGCGACGGCGGCGGGTTCTTCGGCGCGGGCGCCCTGCTCGACGAGCCGGGGGAGTGGGCGCACACGTTCCGCGCGCTCACCCCCGTGATCGTCCTGTCGCTGCCGCGGGCGGCGGTCGAGGAGCTGACCGAGCGGTCCGACGCGCTGCGCGCGCACCTGGAGGAGTACCGGTCCGCGCCCGCCCCGCCGCAGACCAGGCACGGCGAGGCGGCGATCGAGGTGGCGTCCGGGCACGGCGGCGAACCCGTCCTGCCCGGCACGTTCGTCGACTACGAGGCCTCGCCACGCGAGTACGAGCTGGCCGTCACCCAGACGCTCCTGCGCGTCCACTCCCGGGTCGCCGACCTCTACAGCGAGCCGATGGACCAGGTCGAGCAGCAGCTCAGGCTCACGATCGAGGAGGTCAGGGAGCGCCAGGAGCACGAACTGATCAACAACCGCGACTTCGGCCTGCTGCACAACGCGGACCTGCGCCAGCGCATCCAGACCCTCGGGGGCCCGCCGACCCCCGCCGACATGGACGAGCTGCTGGCGCGGCGCCGCAAGACCCGGTTCTTCCTCGCCCACCCGAGGACGATCGCGGCGATCGGCCGGGAGTGCACGCGGCGCGGCGTGTACCCCGCGCCGGTCGAGGTCGACGGCCGTCGCGTGCACGCCTGGCGCGGCGTCCCGATCCTCCCGTCCGACAAGATCCCCATCTCCCCGACCGGGACCAGCTCGATCCTCGCGCTGCGCACCGGGGAGGACGACCAGGGCGTGGTCGGCCTGCACCGCACCGGGCTGGAGGGCGAGGTCGGGCCGGGCCTCGCGGTCCGGTTCACCGGCATCGACGACCGGGGGCTGCTGACCTACCTGGTCAGCGCCTACCAGTCGGCCGCCGTGCTGGTCCCCGACGCCCTCGGCGTCCTGGAGAACGTCGAGATCGCCCGCTGACGAGAGGGGACCCGCCATGCCCGCCTGGAGAGACGACCCGGCCGTGATCGGCTGCGACCACCGGACGGGGCCGCAGCACCGCCCCCGGACGGCGGCGGAGGTGCTCACCTGGAGCCGCCGCCTGCTCGACCCGGCGCTGCGCCACGTGGTCGAGGCCATGCCGGAGGCGTCTCGCTCCACCGCGGGCTTCCACTTCGGCTGGCGCGACGAGCGCGGCCGCCCTGCCGCCGGGGCGGGCGGCAAGGCGATCCGGCCCGCTCTCACGCTGCTGGCCGCGGAGGCGGTCGGCGGGACGGTCCAGGCCGCCCTGCCGGCCGCCGTGGCGGTCGAACTCGCGCACAACTTCTCCCTCATGCACGACGACGTGATGGACGGCGACCTCACCCGCCGGCACCGCCCCACCGCGTGGGCGGTCTTCGGCGCCAACGCCGCCATCCTGTCCGGGGACGCCCTGCTCGCCGCCGCCTACGAGATCCTCGCAGAGGAGCCCTCCGCGGTGGTGGCCCGCGGCGTGCGCATCCTCGCCCGCGCCGTCCTGGAACTGGTCGAGGGCCAGCGCGCCGACCTGGCGTTCGAGGAGCGCGCCGACGTCACGCTCGACGAGTGCCTGGCCATGGCCGCGGGCAAGACCGGGGCGCTGCTCGGCGCCTCGTGCGCGCTCGGCGCCGTGTACGGCGGCGGCACCGCCGGGCAGGTCTCCCGCCTGCGCGTCTTCGGCGAGCGCCTCGGCCTGGCCTTCCAGCTCGTCGACGACCTGCTCGGCATCTGGGGCGAACCGGCGGTCACCGGGAAGCCCGTCCACGCCGACCTGCGCCGCCGCAAGAAGTCGCTGCCCGTCGTCGCGGCCCTCACCTCCGGCAGCGCCGCCGGGAGCGACCTCGCCGCGCTCTACCTGCGCGAGGCGCCGCTCACCGACGAGGAGGCGGTCCTCGCCGCCGGCCTCGTCGACGCGGCGGGCGGCCGCGCCTGGGCCGCCGCCCACGCCGACGAGCTCCTCACCGACGCCCTCGCCGACCTCGACGCCGCCGGCGTCGCCCCCTGCGCCGACACCGAACTCCGGGCCCTGGCCCGCCTGATGACCCACCGAGACCACTGACCGTCCACCCGTACCGGGCGACGCCGCACGAGACCCCCTTCTCGATCGATCATATGTTCGAGTAGGGTGTCGAGTCGTGCAGGCTCCCGAACACGTCCCGTTCCTGTGTCCGGCCGGGCACCGGCTCGATCCGGGCCGAGTGATCGTCGGCTGGTCGCCGTGCGTCTGCCCGCCCTGCGACAGGCGGGGCCGCGGGCTGCGCGGCCACCGCACCTACCTCTGCCTCGACTGCAAGGACGAGCACGTCACGACGAAGTGCTACCTGCCCCATCACGTCCCGGCCGAGGGCGCGGAGTACCGCTGGCCCTGACCGCGCCGCCCCCGGGCGGGGGCGTTCGACTTCACCGTCGATCGCGGGTGGCGGTTCGCGTCCCGGCCGGGGGAGGGGGAGTGACCGCGTCCGCCCGCGGCGGCGCAGGTCGGTGGGGGGTCAGCCCTTGATCTGCGTCCAGGCCTGGGCCCAGCGGGAGTAGTCGACGCACTTCTTGCCGCGGTCGTCCCCGCACTCCTCCACGGGGGTCTTCCAGAACGCCAGGCGCTTGTAGAACTCCGGGTCGCCGACGTGGTAGGTCGAGCAGAAGCCCTTGGCGGTGTACCGGCACGCCTTGGGGTTGGCGGGCGCCTCTCCGAACCACTGCGCGACCTCCGCCTGCACCTTCGGCATGGTGATCCAGTTCATCCACTTGTACATGCAGGTCGGGTGCTGGGCCTTCGAGGAGATCATCCACGTGTCGGACCAGCCGGTCGCGCCCTCGTCCGGGATCGTCGTGGCGACCGGCGCCTTGTCCGTCATGGCCAGGTTCGCGGTCACCTGCCAGGCGGTGCCGGCGTAGTTGTAGCCGCTCTTGAACGACTGGAGCTCGTCCAGGTAGTTCGCCCAGTACTGGTTGACGTTCGGGCGCTGCTGCTTGAGCAGGTCCACCGCGGCGTCGAACTGCTTCTGGTCCAGCTCGTAGACGTCGTTGATCTTCAGATCGGGGCGGTGCGTCTTCAGGTAGAGCGCGGCGTCCGCGATGTAGATCGGGGAGTCGTAGGCGACGACGTGCCCGGCGGCGGGGGACTCCTTGTCCCACACCACGCTCCACGACGTCGGACGCTGTGTGATCTTGTCGGTACGGTACATCAGCATGTTGGCGCCGTAGCCGTGCGGGACGCCGTACATCCGCCCCCCGGCGGAGTTGTACGGCTGGTTCTTCAGGTACTTGGCGATGTCCTCCCAGTTGCCGAGCAGGCCCGTGTTCACGGGCGCGACCGTGCCGCCGTTGATGAGCCGCAGGCTCGCGTCGCCGGACGCCGACACGCCGTCGTAGCGCCCGGTCTTCATGAGCGCGACCATCGAGTCGGAGGTGTCGGCGACCTTCGTGTACACCTTGCAGCCGGTCGCCTTCGTGAACGGTGTGACCCAATCGACCTTGGGGTCGTTCGTCCCGTTCTCGGCGTATCCGGCCCAGGCGACGAGGTCGAGCCGGCCCTCCGGGGTGCCGAGTTCCTGCAGCATCGGGACGTCGGGCGGGCCGGCGGCCCCGCCGGAGCCGCCGCTGCAGGCGGCGGTCAGCATCGCGGTGACCAGGGCCCCCGTGGCGAGCAGGGTCCGGCGGACGCGGGCCGGAGGGCGCACGGTCGTCGTCGCGTCTGGGGTACGAGCCATCACGCTGAGGCATCGTAGGGGTATTTTGGCCTGACCGTCGCCACAAAACGTGATGCTCTGGAAACTGTCGACACATGGCGGCGGACCGTCCTAGGCTCTCCTGCGTTCCGCGTGAGCCGCTCCCCACGCGATCGATGCCAACCGTCCGACCAGTCGATGCCAGCCCGTCCGACCGAGTTGAAGGTTCAGCCGCAGTGCCAAATCGAGGCCGCACAACGGACTCTTCCGCCGGACACCGGCGGGCTCCCAAGGCCGCCCGTTTCCGGTCCATTCGCTTCAAGGTCGTCCTGATGGTCACCGTCTCGGTGGTCTCCCTCGGCGTCCTGTGGGCTTTCGCCGCGAGCATCGCGCTCGGCGAGGGGCTCAACCTCCGCCACGTCAAGACCGTCCAGGACCACTACGGCTACCCGTCGGGCGCGCTCGGCAGCGCCCTGCAGGCCGAGCGGCGCCTGTCGATGGTGTACCTCGGCGGACGCGCGGAGGGCGACCGTGCGGCCATGGAGTCCGGCCGCCTGGTCACCGACCGGCAGGCCGACCTGTTCCGCCGCCTCGCCAAGTCCGAGGCCGTCGACGGCTCCGCCCCGAAGGACGCCCGCCGCATCGCCGGCAAGATCCTCACCGAGCTGGACGGGCTGGACGACCGGCGCCGCTCCATCGACGCCGGCCGCCTGGACCGGGCCCGCGCGTTCGCCGACTACACGGCCCTGCTGGGCGACGTCGGCGCGCTGCAGGGCTCGCTCTCCACGCTGGACAACTCCGAGGTCGCCAAGGACGCCCGCAACGAGGCGTCGCTCACCCGGGCCCGCGAGGTCCTCGCGCAGGAGGACGCGCTGCTGGCGGGCGCGCTCGCCGCCGGCAAGATCACGGCCGGTGAGCACGCCCAGTACGTCAAGCTCGTCGGCACGCAGCGCACCCTGTACACCTACGCGGCGGCCGAGCTGCGCTCGCCCGACCAGTCCTACTACGAGCGCATCGTCGGCATGCCCGAGCACAGCCGGCTCCGCACGCTGGAGGACCGCTTCGTCGCCTCGCCCCGGCTGGTCAACGCCACCGGCGTCGCCGGAGCGCTGTGGAAGACCACCGCCGACTCCAACCTCACCCGGCTCCGCGGGCTCGAACTGTCGGTGTCGGCGGGCGCGGAGAAGCGGGCCCAGCCGATCTCCGAGGGCATCATCACCCGCGTCGTCCTGGCGGGCGCGCTCGGGCTGCTCGCGGTCGTCGCGACCCTCGCCCTCGCGATCTGGGTCGCCCGGTCCGTCATCCGCGAGCTGCGCCGGCTGCGCCGCGAGGCGATCGACCTGGCCGACGTCCGGCTGCCCGGCGTGATCCGCCGGCTGCGCCGCGGCGAGGAGGTCGACGTGGGCGCCGAGGCGCCGCCCCTGTCGTTCGGGACCCGCGAGATCGACCAGGTCGGCGAGGCGTTCAACGCCGCCCGCCGCACCGCGATCCAGAGCGCGGTCGAGGAGGCGACGCTGCGCCGCAACGTCAGCGACGTGTTCGTCAACCTCGCCCGCCGCAGCCAGACGCTGCTGCACCGCCAGCTCAAGCTGCTGGACTCGATGGAGCGGCGCATCGAGACCCCGGACGACCTGGAGGACCTGTTCCGGGTCGACCACCTCGCCACCCGCATGCGCCGGCACGCCGAGGGCCTGATCATCCTGTCCGGGCAGGCGCCCGGCCGCGGCTGGCGCAGCCCCGTCGCGATCGTCGACGTCGCCCGCGCCGCCGCGTCCGAGGTCGAGGACTACACCCGCGTCAACGTCGCCCCGATGACCCGCGCCGCGATCGTCGGCCCGGCCGTCGCCGACGTCATCCACCTGCTCGCCGAGCTGATCGAGAACGCCGCGACGTTCTCGCCGCCGCACACGACCGTCCAGGTGCAGGGGCAGGCCGTCTCGCACGGCTTCACACTGGAGGTCGAGGACCGCGGCCTCAGCATGGACGAGCCCAGCCTCGCCGCCGCCAACGAGCGGCTCGCCACCGCCGCCGAGTTCGACCTGTCCGACAGCGCCCAGCTCGGCCTGTTCGTCGTCGGCCGCCTGGCCCGCCGGCACGGCATCAAGGTGACCCTGCGCACGTCCCCCTACGGCGGCATGACCGCGATCGTGCTGCTGCCCGAGGACCTCGTCGTCCCCGACGAGGGCGCACCGGTGCAGAGCGCGCCCGCCCTCACCACCCGCCGCGCCGAGGACGCGCTCGTCCCCATCGGGACGGTCGTGGGCGGCGCCAGCGTTCGCAGCGGTCCCCAGCCGGTGCTGGACGAGGGCGGGTCCGTGCTGCACCTGCCGTCCGGACGGCACGCGGCCCCGGATCCGTCCCCGGCCCCGTCCCCGGCCCCGTCTCCGTCTCCGGTCCCGGCCCCGGCTCCGCCGAGGTCTCCGGCGCAGGCCCCTCCACAGGAGCCGCTCGTCCAGTCGGTCCGCCCGTTCATCCCCCCGGCCGCCGCCGTGCCCCCACAAGGGGAGCCCCTCGCGGAGGCGGACGCGCTGACCGGGCCCATCCCGGTGTTCGAGGAGCCGATCCAGGGCCCGTCGCCGGTGCCCCGGCCGGCCCCGTCGCCGTGGGGCGACGCGCAGCCCGAGCCCGCCTCGCCGCCTCCGCCCCCGCCGGGGGTGCCGCGCTCGCCCCGCGAGGTGCGGCGCCGTCCCCCGGGCAAGTCGTCCGGCGCCGACCGGCCCTCGCTCCCGAAGCGCGTCAGGCAGGAGAACATGGCCTCCCAGCTGCGCGAGGAGCATCCCGCACCGGCCGGTCCCGCACCGTCCGACCGCGCCGACCGGTCGCCCGAGCAGCTGCGGTCGATGATGTCGTCCATCCAGCAGGGCACCCGGCGCGGACGCGCCGAGTCCCTCGATACCGAGGAAACGTGACGGACCATGACCGGTCCTGGCAGCGAATGGCTCGATGACGAGGCCGGCCCGATCGTGCGGTCGTACGCGCTCACCCGCGGGCGCGCCCGGCCCGCGACCGGCGAGGCCTTCGACATGATCACGATAGTCTCGACCGCGGCGCGGCCGCGGTCGGGCTCGCCCGGCATCGGTCCCGAGCACCTCGACATCCTGGAGATGTGCCTGCAACCGCAGCCGGTGGCCGAGGTCGCGGCGCGGATGCGGCTGCCGCTCGTCGTCGTGCGGGTGCTGCTCGGCGACCTGCTCCACCACCGGCTCATCACCGCCACCCGTCCCCAACAGGAGAGCGCGCTCTCCAAGGAACGTCTGCTGAGGGAAGTGCTCCATGGTCTCCAAGCCCTCTGAGAACGCCGGTGCGGCCGCCGGCGCGGGGCCTTCTCCCCGCGACGGGGCCGCCTCGGTGACCCCGGTCGCGGTGAAGATCCTCGTCGCCGGGGGCTTCGGCGTCGGCAAGACCACGCTCGTCGGGTCCGTCAGCGAGATCCGCCCGCTGCAGACCGAGGAGCTGCTCACCGACCGGGGCGTCGGCGTCGACGACACCGAGGGCGTCGAGCAGAAGACCACCACCACGGTCGCGATGGACTTCGGCCGCATCACGATCCGCGACGGCCTCGTGCTCTACCTGTTCGGCACGCCCGGCCAGGACCGGTTCTGGTTCATGTGGGACGAGCTGTCCTACGGGGCGCTCGGCGCCGTCGTGCTCGCCGACACCCGCCGCCTCTCGGACTGCTTCCCCGCCGTCGACTACTTCGAGAACCGGGGCCTTCCGTTCGTGATCGCCGTGAACCGCTTCGACGACGGCTACGACTACACGCCCTCGGAGATCCGGGACGCGCTCGACCTCAGCGAGGGCACCCCGGTCGTGATGTGCGACGTCCGCGAGCGCACGTCCGGCAAGGACGTGCTCACGACGCTGGTCAGGTACCTGCTGGCGGTGCACGAGGAGACGACGCGGGCGGACGCCCCGGCGCTGTAGGCTGCCGATCGAGATGAACCGGACACGCGCGCGGCTCTCGGACGGCCGCGAGATCGTCTACTACGACGAGGCCCCCGGCCGGGCTCCCGTCGCGGATCCGCGCGGCCTGCCGCCCGTCGAGCCGGTGTGCGAGGTCCGGCGCGACCCGCTGACCGGCGACCACGTCACGATCACCCGGCATCGCAACACGCGGACGTTCCTGCCGCCCGCCGACCAGTGCCCGCTGTGCCCCGGCGGCCCGGCCTCGGAGATCCCGGACCCGTCCTACGACGTCGCCGTGTTCGAGAACCGCTTCCCGTCCTTCGACGTCCGCACCCCGCCGGCGCCGCCCCCGATCGACGGTGTGGAACGGTCCCGCGGCGCCGGGCGCTGCGAGGTCGTGTGCTTCACCGACGACCACGCCGCCTCGATGGCGCTGCTGCCCGTCTCCCGCGTGCGGGCGGTCGTCGACGCGTGGGCCGACCGCACCGCCGAGCTGTCGGCGGTCCCCGGCGTCGCGCAGGTCTTCGCGTTCGAGAACCGCGGCGTCGAGATCGGCGTGACCCTGCACCACCCGCACGGCCAGATCTACGCCTACCCGTTCCTCACCCCCCGCACCGAGCGGATGCTGGCGTCGGCCGCCGCGAACCCCGGCCTGTTCGGCGACGTGCTGAAGGCCGAGCGCGCCGGCAGCCGCGTCGTGCTGTCCGGCGAGCACTGGACGGCCTACGTCCCCGCCGCCGCCCGCTGGCCGGTCGAGGTGCACCTGATGCCGCACCGCCACGTCCCCGACATGGCCGCCCTCGACGCGGGGGAGCGCGACGAGCTGGCCGTCCTCTACCGCGACCTGCTGCGCCGCTGCGACGCCCTCTACGGCGTCCCGCTGCCCTACGTCGCGGGCTGGCACCAGGCGCCGGTCGGCGAGGGCCGCGACCTGCTCCGCCTGCACCTGGAGCTGTTCTCGGTCAGGCGCGCCCCCGACAAGATCAAGTACCTGGCGGGATCGGAGTCGGGCATGGCCGCCTGGATCAACGACGTCCCGCCGGAGGACATCGCCGACCGGCTGCGCGCCGCCCGCGTCTGACTCGGGCTTGACCTGACCGATTTTCCGACTGTCTGGAACGATCTCCGCTGTGTGGCCTACGCTCCGACCCATGCCGGAAAGCGTGCTGGCGGACCCGTTGGCGCGAGGGTCCTTCGACGGCGTCGCCGCCACCGCCGAGCGCCCGTCGCTGGCGTTCACCTCCCGGGTCGGGCAGGGCGTGAACACCGGCCAGGCGTGGGACCTGGCGGCCGGCGCGCCGCTCGGCCCGCCGATCCCCGGCTTCCCCGCCGACCGGGCCGACTGGGCGTTCGGCCTCCCCGCCGGATCGCCCACCGTCGCCTGGACGCACCGCGACCGCCTCCACGTCCACGACCTCGGCACGGGCGGCGAACTCGTCCTGGACGCCCACCCCGACCTGCTCGGCCTCACCGTCCACCACGGCCGCGGCGCGGTCGTCGCCGTCTTCGGCCCCGCGAACGACGCCGAGGTCGCCGTGTGGGACGCCCGCACGGGCGACCGCCTCGCCGACTTCCGCCTCTGGCTCGGCCACCGCAGCGCCGTCGGCCGCCGCCTCCTGCACGCCACGCCCGCGACGGGCGCCCTCGCCGGCCTGACCGGCGACTCCGCGGCCGCGCTCCTGGACCTCGAACGCGGCGAGGAGATCGCCTCGGCCCCGTCCGGCGCCGCGACCCTCGCCCCGTCCCCGGACGGCCTCGTGCTGCTCTGCCCGTGCCCGGAGGGCCTCGGAGTCCACGGCCTGGACGGCGACCGCCTCGCGACCCTCTCCGCGCCCGCCCAGTGCGACCAGGTGACCGCGGCCCTGGTCGACGGTCACCTCCTGGTGGCCGCCGCCCTCCGGGACGCCCCTGACACCCTCGTGGCCTGGAACGGCGCCGCCCCGGCCCCGTCTCACCGCATCAAGCTCCCGACCCCGGCCAACGACCTGGCCCTGGCCCCCGACGGCACCCTCCTGGCCGCCACGGACACCGCCCTCTACACCGCCCGCCTGGGCTGCTAGGAGCACCTCCCGGTTGCGGAGCCGCCTCCTCCTCCGCCTCAGATGTCAGTGGCGCAGACATACTCGTGCTGTGGCGTCACCGGGCGCCGCAGCGTGGGGGAGCGACATGGCCGGGGTTCTGGTTTTCCATCACGGGCACGGGCTGACCGCCGGCGTCCGTGAGTTCGCCGGACGGTTGCAGCGAGCCGGGCACACCGTCCACGTCCCGGACCTGTCCAGGGGCAGACGTTCGACAGCCTTGAGAAGGGCATGAGCTACGCCGAGGACGCCGGGTCCGCCGCGGTCACCGCGCGCGGCACCGCCGGCGCCCGTGGGCGCCGGCGGTGGGGGTGGGGTGGGAGGTCAGCGGTTGGCGAACTTGTACTGGACGGCCGCTTCCTTCGGGGTGAGGGGGCGGTCGAGGAACATCAGGCCGTCCATGCGGCAGTTGCAGGGGTTGCCCTCCGCGGTGTTCTGCGGGAAGCTGCCGCCGATCTTGATGCCGCGGGGGTCCGTGGCGGACGTGACGTGGGGCGAGGGGGTGCCTTCGAGGCTCCACGGGTCCCCGGCCGTCGTGTAGAAGCCCTCCAGCGGCCTGCCGTTCTTGTAGAGCGCCATCTTGCCGGTGTCGTAGTCGAACGTCGCAGCGAGGTGCACCCAGGTGTTCTGGGGGAGGATGCTCCGCCAGTCCTCGCTCGCCGCGAACGTCTGGGACTTCGAGCCGTCCACGCGGCGGCCCAGCGCGACGACGTGCAGGGTGCCGGAGACCTCGATGATCTCCAGCAGGGCGCGCACGGCGTGGCCGTCGGAGTCGCCGGTGAGGAGGCCGGACAGGCCGATCGCGTTGTAGACGTCGTCGGGGTTCGAGCTCTGGCTGTTGGGGCTCGGGTTCGTCCCCGTCATCTTGACCCAGCCCGCGAGGGTCGCGCCCTTGACGGCGTTGAACGCGCGCAGGGACGGGACGCCGGTCGGGGAGTAGACCCCCGCCTTCCAGTCGTCGTTGCCCTTCGTGGACGGGTTGACCTGCCCGAGCTGGATGGCGTGCCGCCGCGCGCCGTCGCGGACCCGCATGGCCGCGCCGCCGTTGATCAGGTTGATCGTGGTTCCGGAGCGTCCGCTGTCGGCCTCGCGGGACGGGTCGCCCGGGACGGGGTGCTCGAAGTCGTAGTAGGAGATGAGGTTCTTCTTCAGCGGCGGGAAGACGCCGCCGGTCGAGGCGTGGGCCGGGGCTGCGGTGGCGCAGAGGGAGGCGCCCAGCAGCGCGGTGGTGAGTGCGGCGGTGCCGCGGCGAATCATCATGTCGACTCCTTGGGGCCCTCCGGGCGGGCGGCGGTGTGCGGCGCCCGCCCGGAGGAGGCCGTTACTTCGCCGGGACTCCGCGGACCGTCAGGTCGCGGAGCCGGCCGATGTTGTCGAACGAGCCGAAGCCCACCCGGCCGGAGCCGAGGGTCCTGTCGAGGGCGGTGAAGACCGGCTTGGACGAACCGTCCACGTAGACGGCGGTCTCGCCGGTGTCCGCGCGGCGGTCCACCCGGACGCGGTGCCACGCCTCGTCGGTGATGGAGGGCGGGGCGCCGTGCGACCGGTTGGCGTTCCACTGCTGGTCGATGCGCAGCCGGTCGGCGCCGTTCACCAGGAAGATCCCGTTGTGGGGGTAGATGGTGTTGTCGCTGGACAGGTGGGCGTAGTAGAAGTGCGTGTCGTCCTGGTAGCCGAAGATGACGATCACGTCCCGGTTGCTGACCGACACCGGCGTGTCGAGCCTGACCTTCGCGTCGATCCGCGTCGTGGTGAGCACGGGGCCCTTGTTCAGCACCGCGTACTCGAACGGGCGGCGCGGGCCGGGGCGCTGCTCGCCGGCCTCGGCCAGGATCACCTGGTCGCCGGGGAACTGCCACTTGGACGGCGTGACGGGCGTCCAGTCGGCGGCGCCCATCGCCTTCGCGACGCGGACCGGGCCCGTCGCGCCGGACGCGACCCGCTTCGTCCCGACGACCTTCCAGATCTTGCCGTTGGCCTTGGCGAGCAGGTACGGCTCGCCCTTGCCGTCCGACCCGTACCGCAGGTCGACGCGCTTGTCGCCGGCCAGCTCCTGCATCGTGACGGGCTTGCCGGAGGTGTCGTAGGCCGCCAGGTCGTAGATCTGGGCGCGGTTCGTCCCCGTCGCGTCGTGCTTCATCTCCGACTCTTCGGTGTACATGAGCCGGCCGCTGACGATGTCGGTGAACAGGTACTTGCCGCGCAGGGCGGGCAGCCTGGCGCCGCGGTAGACGTAGCCGCCGGAGATGGCGCGGCCGACGTCGCTGGAGCAGTCCCAGTTCGCGGGCGGGTCGTGGTCGTAGGCCGCGAGCGGGTACTCGTAGTCGTACTTGGCGTCGTCGGCCGGCAGCGGGTACAGGTGGCAGCGGTCGTCCTTGCGGAACGTGAACGCGCCCTCCCGCTCGCTCCACCCGATGTTCGCGCCCGGGTAGAGCTCGTGGATCGACTCGATCTCGTGCTCGCCGATGTGCGCGAGGAACAGCCGGTGCGTGCCTCCGGTGTCCCAGCTGAAGCGGTGCGGGTCGCGCATGCCGTAGGCGTAGATCTCGCCGAGCCTGCCGGCCTGCCCTGCGAAGGGGTTGTCGGCCGGGACGCCGTACCTGCCGTTGGCGCTGTTCTTCCCGGCCGGGTCGATCCGCAGGATCTTGCCCTGGGGGACGCCCAGGTTCTGCGGGTCGCCGCCGTTGTCGCCGACGTTGCCGTTGCCGCCGTCGCCGACCGACAGGTAGAGCTTGCCGTAGTCGGCGTCGCCCGGACGGGCGTTGGGGTTGAAGTCGATCTGCTGGAGGTTGTGGACGCGACCGGCGAACCCGATGCGCAGGATCTCGCGGTGCGTCCCGGAGAAGGTGTCGGCCTTGGGGTTCGTGGCCGTCCACTCGTCGATGACGCCGTGGTAGCCGGTCTTCGGCTGCGGGGTGAGGTCGGGCGTCTTGGTCTTGAGCGCGTTGCCCGCCTCGACGTGCGTGGTGTAGAACTTCCCGTTCTTCCGGAAGTCGGGGTGGAACGCGACGAATCCGAAGCCCTGGCCGAGTCCGGCCTGGGAGAAGAAGTCGGGCGCGAACGTGGCGGCGACGTCGAGGTAGACGTGCGGGGTGCGGGTCTTCTTGTCGAGCAGGTAGAGGTTGCCGTTCAGGTCGGGCACGTACAGGCGGCCCGAGTTGTCGGGGACCTCACCGACGTGGTTGATGCGGTTCCACCGCAGCAGCCGCGGGTCGGTGGGGGTGCCCGACGGCGTCGACTTCGGCAGCTGCGCGACCTCCTGGAGGACGAGGCCGAGGCCGGACGGGGCGGGGTCTTCGGGGATCGGGTCGAGGATGGGGGCGTCGTCCCGGGCCTGGGCCGCAGGCGGGACACTGAGCAGCGGCAGCAGCAGCGCCGCGATCGTCAGGAGACACCAGCTGAGCTTTCTTCGCATTCCGGCCGTCCTAGGGTGGGGATCGGGGGCAGGAAAGCGCTTTCTGGAAGCGCTTTCCAGAAGGTACGACCGGTCTCGCCCGACGTCAAGGACGAATTTCGGGCCAGCCGGATGTGGACATCTCGTCACGACCGCGCGCGGCGGAACCACGCGTGGACCAGCGTCGCGGCCGTGGAGGCGACGAGGCCGACGGGCGCGGCGGCGGCATGCCCGGCCAGGGTGAGGGCCACGGCCACCGCGGCGCCGGGCGCCCAGATCCACGTCGCCACGGGCCGCCCCGCGCGCCCGCGCCGCCTGCGCCCGAACTCCGCCGCCATCGGCGGGACGAGCGCCGGCAGCGCCGCCGCCAGCACCGTCAGCCATTCGAGCAGCATCCGGTCGACCCGCAGCGCCGCCAGCACCGCCCCGGGCAGAGCGATCACCAGCACCGCCGCGACCCGCCGCCCCTCCACCCGCGACGCGGGGGCGCCGCGGGACGGGCGGGGAGGAAGCGGCCCGCGGCGAGGGCGCCGGAGTGGACGGCGGCGAGGGTCGGGGCTATGACCGACGCGGCGACGAACAGGTTCGCGGCCGGGAGTCCGTCCGGGCCGGCGAGGACCGCGACCACGTCGGTGGAGCCGCTGGCCGCCGCGACCCCGGCGCCGACGACGGAGGCCGCGAGGGCGGGGACGACGAGCAGGGCGACGCACGCCGCGAGGTCGCGGCGGCCGCGCAGGCCGACGGTGAAGTCGGGCGCCCGCACGGCGAACACCGACACGTAGCCGATGTACCCGGCGAGGTCCGCGGCGAGGACGCCGGGCGGACCGTCCCGCGCGAGCGAGACCGGCGAGGCGGGCGGCGCGAGCTTCACCGCGACGATGCCGATCAGCGCGACCGCGGTGAGGGTGGTGGCGACGGCGACCGCGTTCCACCGCCCCCCTCCCGCGACCAGCACCGCGACGGTGGGGACGGCCAAGGCCGCGACGCCGACCGCGTCCGGGACGCCGCCGAGCGCCGCGGCGGCCGCGCCGCCGAGGCCGACGTTGAACCCGAACCAGCCGACCATCGCGACCGCGAGCAGCGCCGTGAAGGCGCGTTCGGCGACCGGGGCCAGGTAGCGGGGCGACAGGTCGGCCATGCCGGCGTTCTCCCCGGCGGGCTCCCGCAGCCCGAGCCGCCCCTGCGCGGCCAGCAGCGCGGCCATGACCGCCCCGCCGACCACCAGGACCGGGACGGGCAGCGCGCCGCCGTGCCGCGCGCCGACCTGTGCCCCGAGGACCAGCGCGCCCGGCGCCGTCCCGATCCCGAGCCACGCCCCGGACGCCGCCCGCCACGTCCGCCCGCCGCCGGCGCCGGACGTGTGCGGGCGCGCCGGAGCGGACGTCACGCCCCGTGCTCCGCGGACGCGTGCTCCGCGGTGGCGTGCTCCTCGAAGACGTGCTCCTCGAAGCGGGCCATCGTGAGCGCGAGGGCCTCGGGGCCCGGCATGGCCCACAGCGCGTCGTTGAAGATCTCCACCTCGATCGGTCCGGTGTAGCCGGTGGCGTCCACGGCCTCGCGGAACCGGCGCAGCTCGACGCGCCCGTCGCCGAGCATGCCGCGCCCGGTGAGGACGCCCTCGGGCAGCGGCGTGACCCAGTCGGCGACCTGGAACAGCGAGATCCGGCCCTCGGCGCCCGCGCGGGCGATGCCGTCCCACACCGCCGGGTCCCACCACAGGTGGTAGGTGTCGACCATGACGCCCACCTGGGCGGACGGGAACGGCGCCGCGAGGTCGAGCGCCTGCCCGAGGGTGGAGACGACGCAGCGGTCCGAGCAGAACATCGGGTGCAGCGGCTCGATCGCGAGCTGGACGCCGTGCTCGCCCGCGTAGGGCGCGAGTTCGGCCAGGACGTCGGCGACGCGCGAGCGCGCCCCGTCCAGGTCGCGGGACCCGTCCGGGAGGCCGCCGCTGACCAGGCACAGGGCGGGCGCCCCCAGCTCGGCGGCCTCCTCGACGGCGCGGCGGTTGTTCTCCAGCGCGTCCGGTTCCTGGAAGAAGCCGCCCCGGCAGAGGGACGTGACCGCCAGCCCGTGGTCGCGCATGAGCTTGCCGGTGCGGGCCAGGCCGTACTCGGCGACGGGTTCGCGCCACAGCCCGACCCCCGTCACCCCGGCGGACGCGCAGCCGGCGGCCAGTTCCTCCAGGGGCCAGTGCCTGGTCGTCCACTGGTTGAGGCTGAACCTCGTCACGCGGCCCCCTGGACGGTCAGCCAGGCGCGCATCCGGTGCGCCGCGAGGTCGGGGTCGGGGAAGAGGCCGGCGGCGTCGGCGAGCCGGAAGAGGCCGGACATGTGCGTCACCGAGCGCGCGGTCTCCAGCCCGCCGACCATGCGGAAGTGCCGCTGGTGGCCGGTCAGCCAGGCCAGGAACACCACACCCGTCTTGTAGTAGTAGGTGGGGGTCTCGAAGAGGTGCCGGGCCAGCGGCACGGTCGGGGCGAAGATCTCCTCGTAGGACGCGGTGTCGCCGCCGTCCAGCGCGTGCAGGGCCGCCGCGGCGGCGGGCGCGATGGGGTCGAAGACGCCGAGCAGCGCGTCGCTGTGCCCCTCGGAGTCGCCCCGGATCAGCTCCGGGTAGTTGAAGTCGTCCCCGGTGTAGAGCCGGACGCCGGACGGCAGGCGGCGGCGCAGGTCGACCTCCCGCCCCGCGTCCAGCAGGGAGATCTTCACCCCGTCGATCCGGGAGGCGTGCTCGCCGATGAGGGCGAGCAGCGCGCCGGACGCGACGTCGAGGTCGGCCGAGCCCCAGTAGCCCTCCAGCGCCGGGTCGAACATCGGGCCCAGCCAGTGCAGCACGACCGGCCGCCTGACCTGGGCCAGCAGCCGCCCGTAGACGGCGGCGTAGTCCTCCGGGCCGGTCGCCGCGGCGGCCAGGTGCCGGCTCGCCATCAGCACCGGCACCGCGCCGGCGGACTCGATGACGGCGAGCTGCTCCTCGTAGGCGGCGGCGATGTCCTCCAGCGACGCGGGACCGGGGGGCAGCTGGTCGGTGCCCGCTCCGCAGACGATCCGGCCTCCTGCTGAAAGCGCTTCCTCACCGCTCCGCACGATGAGCTCGCGGGTCGTCGTCCAGTCCAGGCCCATGCCGCGCTGGGCGGTGTCCATCGCCTCGGCGACGCCCAGCCCGTAGGACCACAGGTGCCGGCGGAACGCCAGCGTCGCGTCCCAGTCCAGCGACTCCTCGCCCGCCACCACGTGCGCGGCCGCGTACGCGACCCGCGACGCCGCGGGCCCGGCGGGCGGCTTGTAGGTGCGCGGCTCGCTCATCGCGTGGCCGGGCGCCCCGGGCAGGTCGATCCTCATGGCGTCAGCTCCGGGACGTCGAGGCGGCGGCCCTCCCGCCACGCCTGGAGGCCGAGCTCGGCGAGCTGGACCCCGCGTGCCCCCTCGTAGAAGTCCCAGGGGAAGGGGCCGTCGTCGGCGACGTGCCGCAGGAACATCTCCCACTGGGCCTTGAAGCCGTTGTCGAAGTCGGTGTTGTCGGGGATCTCCTGCCACTGGGAGCGGAAGTCCTCGGTGGCGGGCAGGTCGGGGTTCCACACCGGCTTCGGCGTCATCGAGCGGTGCTGGACGCGGCAGCGCCGCAGCCCCGCGACCGCCGACCCCTCGGTGCCGTCGACCTGGAACTCCACCAGCTCGTCGCGGAACACCCGGGTGGCCCACGAGGAGTTGATCTGGGCGACGATCCCGCCCTCCAGCTCGAAGATCCCGTAGGCGGCGTCGTCGGCGGTGGCCTCGTAGGGCTTGTCGTGCTCGTCCACCCGCTCGCCGATGTGCGTGGCGCCGAGCGCCTGCACCGACCGCACCGGCGCGATCACCCCGTCCAGCACGTACCGCCAGTGGCAGAACATGTCCAGGATGATGCCGCCGCCGTCCTCGGCGCGGTAGTTCCAGCTGGGCCGCTGGGCCTCCTGCCAGTCGCCCTCGAACACCCAGTACCCGAACTCGCCGCGCACCGACAGGATCCGGCCGAAGAACCCGCCGTCCACCAGCCGCTTGAGCTTGAGCAGCCCCGGCAGGAACAGCTTGTCCTGCACCACGCCGTGCTTGACCCCGGCGTCCCGGGCCAGGCGGGCCAGGGCGAGCGCCTCGCCGAGGTCCTCGGCGAGGGGCTTCTCGGTGTAGACGTGCTTGCCGGCGGCCACCGCCGCGCGGATCGCCTCGACCCGCGCGCCGGTGACCTGGGCGTCGAAGTAGACGTCGATGCCCGGACGCGCCAGCGCCTCGGCCAGGTCGGTCGTCCACGCCGTCAGCCCGTGCCGTTCGGCCAGTTCGCGCAGCTTGACCTCGCTGCGTCCCACCAGCACCGGCTCCGGCCACAGCACGGTGCCCTCGGCCGTGCGGACCCCGCCCTGCTCCCTGATCGCGAGGATCGAGCGGAGTAGATGCTGGCGGTACCCCATCCGGCCGGTGACGCCGTTCATGACGATCCCGATGGACCTGCGTGCCATCCCGTTCCTTCCTAGCCTGTCGTGTGTCCTGTGCGGCGCGCCCTCTGCGGCGCGCCGGTCAGTCGGCCGCGCCGCCCGCGCCGAGGAGGCCCCGGACGCGGTTGGTGACGCGGGCGAACTCCGGGCGGGCCATCGTGGCGGCGTAGTCGCGCTCCGCGGGCAGGTCGACGTCGATGATCTCGTCGATCGACCCGGGCCTGTCGGTCATCACCACGACGCGGTTCGCCAGGTAGGCGGCCTCCGCGATGGAGTGCGTGACCAGCAGGACGGTCGTGCCCGTCTCCCGCCAGATCCGGTTCATCTCGATGTTGAGCTGCTCGCGGGTGAGGGCGTCGAGGGCGCCGAACGGCTCGTCCATCAGCAGGACGGGCGGCTCGTGCAGGAGCGCCCGGCACAGCGCGACCCGCTGCTGCATGCCGCCGGACAGCTCGTGCGGCAGCGCGTCCTCGAAGCCCTTGAGCCCGGTCATCTCGATCAGCTCGTCGGTCCGCCGGCGCGCCTGCTCGGACGGCATCTTGCGCATCTCCGCCTGGAGCAGGATGTTCTTGCGGGCGCTGCGCCACTCCAGCAGCGCGGCCCGCTGGAACACGTAGCCGATGTCGTGGCGCGGTCCCCTGACGCTGTCGCCGCGCAGCCGCACGTCCCCGGTCGAGGGCTTCAGCAGCCCCGCGACCAGCTTCAGCATCGTGGACTTGCCGCAGCCGGACGGGCCGACGATCGCGACGAACTCCCCCATGGGGACGTCCAGCGACACCTCGCGCAGGGCGGTGACGTCGCGCTTGCGGGTGCGGAACCGGACGGCGACCTCGTCGAGGCTGACGGCCGTCTCCCGGCCGGCGGCCGGCTTCGCGGTGGATTGCTCGCTCATGGTCCTCATCGCTCGTCCCGTCATGTCTGCGGCGCGGCGGACGCCTGCCAGTACTCCGACGGCGCCTGCGCCTTCCCGATGACCCCGGCCTGCTGGAAGGTGGAGATCGTCTGCTTCCAGTCGTCCTCGGAGTTGACGCCGGGCGCCTTGCCCTGCGTCGCGGGGGTGTGCAGCAGCGTCAGCGTGGTCTTGAACTGCTCGGTGAGCACCTTCTCGGGCGGGAGCTGCTCGGACGCGCCCGCCATGCTCGCGACGGCGCCCGCCTGGTCGGACTCCGCGGCGGTCCACGACTCGCTCGTGGCCGCGACCATCTCCTTGACGAGCTTGGCGTCGCTCTTCAGCTTCCGCTCGCCGGCCAGCAGGCCGTTGGAGAAGAAGTTCAGCCCGAAGTCGGAGTACCGCAGGTACGAGACCTCCTTGCCGGACTTGGCGGCCATCGTCGGGCCCTGGTCGTTCGCGAAGCCCATGAGCCCCTGGGTCTTGCCGGCCAGCACCGCGGCCATCTTCCCGGCCGGGTCGGTGTTCTGGACGGGGACGTCGCTCGCGCTCATCCCGTTCTTCTGCAGGAACACCGGGAAGGTGCGCGCCAGCGCGTCCCCGGCCGTCCCGGCGATCTTCTTGCCCTTCAGGTCGGCGGGCTTCTTGATCCCGGCCGAGGTGAACGACTGCACCGACGCGGGCGTCGTCTGCAGGAACACGCCGATGCTCTTGACCGGCATCCCCTTGTCGACGGCGGCGAGCAGGGCGGGCGTGTCGGCCCAGCCGAAGTCGGTCTGCCCGGCGCCGGTGGCCTGGACGGTCTTCTGCGAGCCCTGGCCCGCCTTGATCTCCAGGTCGATGCCGTGCTTCTCGAAGATCCCCTTCTGCTTGCCGTAGTAGAACGGCGCGTGCTCGCCGTAGGGGTACCAGTTCAGGGTCAGCGTGACCTTGGTGAGCTTCTTGCCCGAGGCGCTCGTGCTCTCGCCGGAGTCACCGCCGCAGGCGGCGCCGGTGAGTGCGAGTGCCGGAGCCATGACGGCGATGGCGAGGGTGCGGAGTTTCATCAGGACGGCCCTCCGTAAAGGGGTGGGTTGTTCTCGGCCGTTGGTCTGTCGGGACGTCCCGTCCGGCGGATTCCGGGCGGGCGGTTCGGGTGGCGGGGGGCGCGTCCGCCGGCGACGCCGTCAGTAGGTGGTGGTGACGGCGTCGCCGCGGCGGCTGGCGTGCCACGGGAGCAGCAGCTTCTCCGCGACCTCGACGACGACGAACAGCACGACGCCGATGGCCGACATGACCAGCAGCCCGGCGAACAGCATCGGGGTGTCGAGATTGCCGTTGGCCTGCAGGATCACGTATCCGAGCCCCTCGTTCGCGCCGACGAACTCGCCGACCACGGCGCCGGTGACGGCCAGGGTGACCGCGACCTTCAGGCCGGAGAACAGGTGCGGGAGCGACGCCGGCATCCGGATCTTGGTGAACGTGGCCATCGGGCTCGCGCCCATCGTGGCCGACAGCTGGAGCATCTCGGGGTCCACCGCCTTCAGCCCGGCGACCATCGAGATCACCACCGGGAAGAAGGCGATCAGCACCGCCACGACGATCTTGGGGCCGATGCCGAAGCCGAGCCACACCACGAACAGCGGCGCGATGGCGATCTTCGGGATGACCTGCGCGAACAGCAGGATCGGGTAGAGGGTGCGCTCGACCGTGGCCGAGTACACCATGAGCACCGCGGACGCGACGCCGATGAGCACCGCGAGCGCGAAGCCGATCAGGGTCTCGTACGTGGTGACCCACGTGTGGTGCCAGATGTAGCCCCACTTGTCGCCCATCAGCCGCAGCGTCGCCCCGGGCGAGGGGACGAGGTAGGCCTCGACCAGCTTGAAGGCGCTGATCGCCCACCACGCGGCGAAGCAGGCCACCAGCAGGGCGGCGGGTCGCCACGACCGTTCCAGGCCGTCGCGGATCCGCTCGCCCGCGCGGGGCCTGGCGCGTTCCACGACGCCCGCCGCGTCCGCCGAGGGCGGTGCGGCCGTCGTACCCTGACTCACCATGGGTTCCTCCGGACGGGGTGGTTCGGAAAGCGCGTTCAGAAAGCGCTTTCTGATGTACCGTAAGAACCGGCACACGCCGCGGTCAAGAGGGTCTTCGCCAGGAACCCGCCGCGAGGGCCCGTGCCGGCCGAGGGGGACGGGGATGACGGAAGCGGCGGAAGGGGAGCGCGCCGGCGACCGGGCCTACGTGACCCTGCAGGACGTCGCGCGGGAGGCGAGCGTCTCGCTGGCCACCGCGTCCCGCGTGCTGAACGGGACCTCGCAGGTCCGCGCCGACCTGCGGGAACGTGTCCTGGCCGCGGCGGCCGAGCTGAGCTACACCCCGAACGCGCACGCCCAGGCCCTCGCCAGCTCCTCCAGCAAGTCCGTCGGCGTCGTCTGCCACGACGTCAGCGACCCCTACTTCGCCGCCGTGGCCCGCGGCGTCATGCGCACCGCCGCCGAGCACGGGATGCTGGTGATGCTCGCCAGCACGTTCCGCGACCCGGCGCGCGAGGTCGAGTACGTGGCGATGCTGCGCGCCCAGCGGGCCCGCGCGATCCTGCTCATCGGCTCCGGCTTCGAGGACCGCGACTGGGAGCGGGCGATGGCCGCCGAGCTCGACCCCTACCAGCGCACCGGCGGCCGCGTCGCCGTCCTCAGCCGGCATCGCAGCCTCAAGGTCGACGCCATCCTGCCGCAGAACCGCGAGGGCGCCGCCGCCCTCGCCCGCGCCCTGCTCGACCTCGGCCACCGCCGCTTCGGCGTGCTGACCGGCCCACGCGCCCTGACGACCGTCCACGACCGGCTCGGCGGGTTCACCGACGCGCTCGCCGACGCGGGCGTCCGGGTCGCGCCCGAGCACATCGTGGAGGCCCCCTTCACCCGCGACGGCGGCTACCGGGCGGTGTCCGAGCTGCTCCGCCACGACAATCGTCCGACCTGCGTGTTCGCCGTCACGGACGTGATGGCGGTCGGCGCGCTCGCCGCGCTGCGCGACCGCGGCGTGTTAGTGCCGGGGGAGATGTCGCTCGCCGGATTCGACGACATCTCGATCGTCCGCGACCTGACCCCGGCGCTCACCACCGTCGCGCTGCCGCTGAACGCGATGGGGGAGCGCGTCATGGGCCTGGCCCTGCGCGAGCCCGCCACCCGCCGCAGCCGCATCGAGCGCGTCGCGGGCGAGGTGGTGCTGCGCGCCAGCACCGCACCGCCCGGCTGACCCGGGCGCCCGCTTCCCGGAGGCGAGAATGAAGATCGAGAAAATCGAGGTGTTCTGCGTCGCGCTGCCCACCCGGCGCTCGTTCGGGGTGTCCGGCGGCGCGGTCGCCGTCGCCGGGCGGCCCAGCCTGCGCGTGCTGGTGAAGGTCAGCGCCGAGGGCGCGCACGGCTGGGGCGAGGCGACCCCCATCCCCGCCTGGACGTACGAGACCGCCGAGTCGATCGTCACCACGATCGACCGGTACCTCGCGCCCGCGATCACCGGCCGTCCCGCCTGGGACCTCGACGGCGTGACGGCGGCCTTCGACCGCGCCGTCAACCGGGGCTTCAGCATCGGCGCGCCGCTGGCCAAGTCGGCCGTGGACGTCGCCCTCCACGACCTCCTCGGCCGCGCCGCCGGGGTCCCGCTGGGCGTCATGTGGGGTCAGCGGCGCAGCGAGACGATCGATCTCGGGTGGATCGTCTCCGGCCGCTCCCCGGCCGAGGTGGCCGACAGCGTCGCCGAGGGCCGCGGCCTGGGATACCGCTCCTTCAAGGTCAAGGTCGGCCTGGGCCCCGAGGACGCCGAGGTCGTGGAGGCCGTCCGCCTGCACGCGGGCGACGCCGCGGCGCTGTGGGTGGACGCGAACCAGGGCTACACCGTCCGCTCGGCCCTCGCGATGGCGCACCGCCTGGAGGACCTCGGCGTGACCGCGTTCGAGCAGCCCCTCCCCGCCAACGACGTCGCGGGCCTGCGCCGCCTCCGCGACGCCAGCCCGATCCCGGTCGCCCTCGACGAGTCCCTCCGCCACCCGTCCGACCTGGCGACCTTCGTCCGCCTCGACGCGGTCGACGTCGCCATCGCGAAGGTCCAGCGCACCGGGGGCCTGACCCTGTCCCGCCGCCTGTGCGCCCTCGCCGAGGACTGCGGCGTCGAGCTGATGGGCTCCGGTCTCACCGACTCCGACCTCGGCCTCGCCGCGTCCCTGCACCTCTTCTCGGCCTTCGGCGTCGACACCCCGGTCGACCTCAACGGCCGCCAGTTCATCGAGTCCCCGTACGCCGGGCCGACCGTCGAGATCCGCGACGGCACCGCGCGCGTCCCGGACGCCCCCGGCCTCGGCGTCGAGGTGGACGAGCGGACCGTCCGCGAGCTGGCGGTCGACGTCCTCTAGACGCAGGGAACCCGCCCGGTGAACCGGGCGGGTTCTCATCTATCGGCCTGACGGCCGTCAATGCGCGGCGAGCTCGTCCTCGGACACATCGGTCTCCATGGGGCGCTCGGAGACCGGTTCCGCGGGCCGCCATTCGGGCCACGCGTCGATCTTGGTCCGCCGGGGGTTCGCCAGGGCGTTGTCCATTGTTACCGCAGTCCTCCTGTTCAAGGCCGGGCCGGATCAATAGATGGTCCCGGCGAGATGCCGGGTCCGCAAAATGGTCTAGACCGCGATCCCCAACCCGGGCCGCGGCAAACCCCATAACAACGCCAATCGATCATCCATTCCCGGCGGGAAACCGGATGGACGGCGGCGGCCTTCCCTGGCACGCTCTCATCCATGGACGTCGCCGGGCTCATCCGCCTCCAGGAGCAGGGCGCGCACCTGAGGTTCCTGTTCTTCTGGGGCCACCAGACCCCAGGTCGCGGCTACCTCAGCCAGTGGTGGCCGTCCCCCTTCACCGTGGACGGCGTGACCTACGCGACCGCCGAGCACTACATGATGGCGGAAAAGGCCCGCCTCTTCGGCGACGAGGAAACGGCCGCCGCCATCCTCGCCGCGCCCCATCCCCGCCGCGCGAAAGACCTCGGCCGCGGCGTCCGCGACTTCGACGAGCGGACGTGGCGTGACAATCGTGTGACCATTGTCACAAAGGCCAGCGAGGCCAAGTTCGCCCAGAACAAAGATCTTCGCGACTATCTCGCCGCCACCCGCGACCGCGTCCTCGTGGAAGCGAGCCCCCTGGACCGCGTCTGGGGCATCGGCCTGGCCGCCGACGACCCCCGCGCCGACGACCCCGCCTCCTGGCAGGGCGAGAACCTCCTGGGCTTCGCCCTGATGACCGCCCGCGAGACCCTCTCCTCCTGACCGCCGCACCTCGCCGCCGGTCGGGCGCCGGGACCGCGCCCCGATCAGGACGCCGCGTCCCGGCGGGGGCGGGGTCTGGCGCGGACGTGGAGGCGTTCTCCCTGGCGGCCGAAGAGGCTGAGCACCTCGACCGGGCCTTCGCCGGTGGTGCCGAACCAGTGCGGCAGCCGGGTGTCGAACTCGGCCACCTCTCCCGGGCCCAGCACCAGGTCGTGCTCCGCCAGGACCAGGCGCAGACGTCCTGACAGCACGTAGAGCCACTCGTAGCCCTCGTGGGTGCAGAGGTCGGGCACGCGACGGGCCGCCGGGAGGACCATCTTGTACGACTGGATCGGGCCGGGCTGGCGTGTCAGGGGAAGGACGGTGTTGCCGTTCACGTGCCGGGGCGTCAGCCGGACGCGGGGGTCGCCGACCTCGGGGGCGCCCACCAGCTCGTCCAGCGGGACCTGGTGGGCGTGCGAGATGGGGAGCAGCAGCTCCAGGCTCGGACGGCGCTGACCGGACTCCAGGCGCGACAGCGTGCTCTTCGAGATCCCGGTGGCCTCGGAGAGCTCGGCCAGGGTCACGTTGCGCTCGTTGCGCAGCCGCTTGAGGCGCGGGCCGACCTCGGCGAGCGCGTCGGCGATGGCGGGTGGGTGATGCATGTCCCCATTCCACTGCGGACGTCCCGGAAATGGCAACAAAGGTTGTCGTCCGGACGGCGGGGAGGCCACTGTCCGCGGCGGAGGTGATCGCGATGAGCGATGCGGAGTACGACGCCGCGGTGGTCGGCGCGGAGGCGGGTCGGAGGCGGGGTCCGGCGAGTGTGGAGACCGCGCGGCGGCGGGCGACGGCCTCCGGGGGGAGGCTGCCGGTCGGGGTGTACCTGCTGGCGTTCAGCCTGTTCGCGATGGGCAGCGCGGAGTTCCTGCTGGCCGGGGTCCTGCCGGAGATCGCCGACGACCTCGGGGTCGGCCTGTCCTCCGCCGGCGGGCTGATCTCGGCGTTCGCCGTCGGGGTGGTCGTCGGCGGGCCGCCCTTCGCCGTCCTGACGCTGCGCTGGCCGCGCCGCACCACGCTGGTGGCCGCGCAGGTCGTCTTCGCGGCCTCGGTGGCGGTCGGGCTGGTGGCCGGCGGCTACACGGTGCTGCTGGCCACCCGCTTCCTGTGCGGCCTGGCCTACGCCGGGTACTGGGCCGTCGCGGCGGTCACCGCGATCGGCCTCGTCACGCCCGACCGCACCGCGAGGGCTTCCGGGGCGGTCGTCAGCGGCCTCGGCCTGGCGATGATCGCCGGCGGTCCGGCGGGCGCGCTGCTCAGCCACTTCACCGGATGGCGGGGCGGGTTCTGGGGAGTGGTGGCCCTGACCGCCGCGGGCGCGGTCCTGTGCCTGCTCGCGGTGCCCGCGACCAGCGCGGACGCGGAGCCGAGCGTGCGGCGGGAGCTGCGCGCCATGAGGCGGCCGCAACTGTGGGTCGTCTACGCCGCCGTCATCCTGAGCACCGCCGCCTACATGATCTCGTTCAACTACCTCGCGGCGCTCCTGACCGACGTCACCGGCGTCCCGGGCGTGTGGGTGCCCGCGATCCTCGCGCTGTTCGGCGCGGGCGCCTTCGCCGGCCTGTCCGTGGGGGGCCGGATCGCCGACAGACGGCCCACGCACGCGCTCCTGGCCGGCGCGGTGGGGATCATGGCCGGGTCCGTGCTGCTCGCGCTCCTGGCCGGGCACGCGTGGGCGGTCGTCCCGCTCGTCCTGCTGCTCGGGATCGCCGGGTTCGTGCTGAACCCGGCCGTCTACGGGCGGGTGTTCGCCATCGCGGCGGACGCCCCGACCCTCGCCGGGGCCACCACCGTCTCGGCGTTCCAGCTCGGCATCAGCCTCGTCCCGGCCCTCGCGGGGGCCGCCCTGAACGCCGGCGCGGGACTCACGTCCCTCACCTGGATCGGCGCCGGGCTGGCGGCGGCCGTCGTGCCGACCGTCCTGCTCGACCGGACGCTCTCCCGCCGCGAGCCTGGTTGATCAAGACGCGAGGGGGGCGGACCGCCCCGGTCGGGGCGGTCCGCCCGGCGGTCATGGAGTCGGGGTGGCGCTGGGGGAGACGGGGGCCCCGGGGGGCGCCGACGCGGGCGGCTGGGCGCCGAGGTCCTCGGTGGGGTTCGGGCCCACGAAGAGGAGGACCTGGTTCTTCGCCCAGGGGACCGCGTCGTGGACGTACCACGTGGACGGCACCTGGCCGGGCTTGCGCACCTTGCTGATGTCGCCCTCCATGGCGCGGTACTCCGGCACCGTGACGTGCCGCTTCCGCAAGGCCGCCAGCACCTCGCCCACGCGGTGCTGGCGGTAGGTCATGCCGTGCATGACCTCGCCGGGGGCCGTGGCGGGCGCGGTGCTGTCGTACTGCTCGCCCGGACGGGCCTCCCGTCCGAAGACGATGGTGGCGGCGCCCTTGTATCCGGTGCGGATCCGGACGCCGACCGGGCAGACGTCGCCTCCGCCGCCGGTCTCGCACTCGCCCCTGGCGGTGATCGTGGTGACGTCGCGCTCGGTGGTGTGCTCGCCGGTGTCCATCATGACGACGGTGCCGACGATGGACGGGGACGTCGGCACCAGCGACAGCGTGACGTCGAGGCCGTGGGCGGCGAACTCCTCCTTGTAGCGCTTCGGGTCGGCCAGCGGGTCGCGGACGCGCACGTCGATGTAGCCGCCCTTGCGGGTGAACGTCAGCGCCGCGGCCAGTGCGACGCGCGGGCTCGTCGGCGTGATGTAGGGTGCGCCGCCGGAACCGCCGTCGCGGGTCGCCACGACCGCCGTGACGGCCGCGCAGGCGACGCCGGCCGCCGCCAGCGGGAGGCCGATGCGCACGACCGGTGAGCGCCGCCCGCGCGGGGCGGCGGAGGGGACCGCGGTCGCGGTGATGCGGTCGGCGAGGGTGGCGGCCGCGTCCTCGGGCAGCAGGGCCGCGGCCTGCTGGTCGGTGATGGAGGCGAGCCCTCCGATCGGCGCGTCGACGTCGCGGTTCATGTGGGGTCTCCGTTCGGGATCCGCCGCCCCGCCGCGGGCATGGACGCGGCGCGCGGGGGCGCGGTGGGCAGGGAAGCGGCGTGCGGCTGGGCGTGCGAGGAGGCGGCGGGGGCGTCCGCGTCCGCGCGGGCCAGGGCGCGGGCGAACCGGCGGCGGGCCCGGTGCAGGCGGATCCGCACCGCGTTGCGGGAGCAGCCGAGGACGGCCGCGATCTCGCCGTGGTCCAGCCCCTCCCAGCCGACCAGGGCCAGCAGCTCGCGGTCGGGTTCGGGCAGGCCGCGGAAGGCGGCGCCCACGCCGGAGAGGTCGACGCCGGGCGCGTCCCGGGCGGTCAGGCCGTCGCGCAGCCGGGAGCCGAGGTCGGCGGCCAGCGCGGACCGGCGGCGCTCGCCGCGGTGGTGGTTGGCCAGGACGCGGCGGGCCACCCCGTACAGCCACAGCCGGGCCTGGTCGCCGGGCGGGACGTCGTCGAGCCGCCGCCAGGCCGTGAGGAACGTCTCCGCCAGGACGTCGGCGGCGTCCTGCGGGTCGCTGGTGCGGCGCAGCGCGTACCCGAGGATGCGGGCGCGGTTGGCCGCGTAGACGTCCTCGAAACGGCGCCGCCGCTCGTCGGGCGGGTGGGACTCCTGCGCGTCGGATCGTCGCAATGGGGATGGCAAGCCCTCTCCTCTCGTCGCGGCGTTCTCACCGGACGCAGGGCACATGTCCGCACATTGCACAGCATTTCTGAAAGCTTCGAGCCGTGTCCTCGGGCCGCCGCCCCGGGGCGGGGACCGCGGCGGCGACCGGAGGGGGCGCCGCTCAGCGGGCGGCGCGCGCGAAGGGATGGAAGGCCGACGTCCCGAGGCCCGCGGGCCGGGGGAGCCGGAAGACGGGCTCGCGCTCGTCGTAGCGGTCGGTCTCGCGGTGCCACGCCAGCACGGCGGCCATCCAGCCGCGCAGGTCCTCGACGTAGGAGGAGAGTGCGGCGCGGACGGCTTCGTCCAGGTCGAGCAGGTCGCAGAGGACGGGGAGCTCGCCGGCGGCGAGGTGCTCGAACTGGTGGCGGCGCGAGGCGATGAGGTCGCCCACGATGGGCAGCGCCTCGTCGCGGCCGCAGCCGAAGAAGTTCTCGACGGCGAGGACGCCGTTGTTCAGCTCGCCCTCGTACTCGATCTCCTTCTGGTAGGAGAAGCAGTCGTTCAGCAGGCCCCCGACGTCCATCGCGGAGGCGTGGATCTCGCGGAGGACGCGGGTCTCCAGGACGTGCGCGGGGATCTCGTTCGCGCGCCCGATGCGCGCCAGGCCCATCGTCAGCTGGGAGCCGAACGTGTGCCGTCGCATCTCGATGTAGTCGACGGGGTCGGGGACGCGCGACTGGAGGTGGTTGTTCAGCTCCCACACCCAGCTCTCGACCATGTGCTCGACGGCCGCGCGGAGCTCGCCGCGGCCCCGGTCGTCCATGGGCCCGGCGGTGCGGGGCCACAGGTCGGCCAGCCCGGCCTCGAACGGGTTCTCCGGGGCGGGGACGGGGCCGAGGTCCAGCGGCAGGAACCGGGCGACGCGGGCGTTGAACGCCTTCGCGCCCGCCATGTCGCGGTCGCGGTTGAAGACGGCCGGGAAGAAGTCGTCGCCGAACGTGCCGCACGCCAGCCACTGGACGGCGAGGTCGAGCGCCTCCGGACCGGCGTCCGGGACGAGGGACGCGCCGCAGGACTCCAGCGCCATCCCGGCGAGCCGCTCGGGGCTCCACACCGGCACGGGCGTCCGCGGGTGGGGCGAGAACATGCCCGTCCGCCGCGCCCAGGCGAGCAGGTTGCGGCCGGCGCGCTCGCGGTGCGGGTTCGCAGCGGCCGCGTAGGGGATGTCGAACGCGGGCAGCGGCGTCGGCCCGACCTTCTGGAACGGGACGTGGGGCAGGCTGATCCGCGCCGACTTCAGCAGGGCCGGGATGCGGGCGGCGGACATGCCGAGCGACCTGTCGTTCATGTACCGGCTGGACCGCAGGTGCCATTCGTGGCCGCCGGACTGCCAGTCCTGGAGGGCCTTCACATAGGTCGCGACGGCCGCCCGTTCCGCGGGGTCGAGGGCGTGGTCCTCGAAGACGTGCGGCAGCTCGGTCACCGCGGTGTTCTCGAACTGGCGCAGCCGCGAGGTGAGCAGGTCGTTGACGGTGTCGGCCGCGACCTGCGGCGCGACGGACAGGAACCGCTCCATCACCAGGACGGAGTTGTTGACCTCGCCCTCGGTCTCGGTCTCGCGCTGGTAGGAGAAGATGTCGTTGCGCAGGTGGACGGCGTCGGAGAACGTGTCCTTCAGGACGCGCAGCGGTCGCGTCGCCACCACGCGTTCGGGGATCTCGATGCCCGCGGCGTGCTCGGCGAGGTCGGCCGACCACGGCGCCCCGCCGACCTTGCGCCGCATCTCGATGTACTCGACCGGGTTCGGGATCCGGCCGGTGCTGATGTTGGACAGCTCCCACAGCGACTCGCGCAGCAGGTTCAGGGTGCTCACCGAGAAGCGGCGGCGCCAGGCGTCCGACCGCGCGGGGACGGTCCGCGCCCACAGGTCGGCGAGCCCGCGCTCGACGGCGTTCACCGGTTCGGGCGGGTCGAGCGACATGAACAGCGGCAGCCGGTCGAGGTAGGCGCGGGCGCCCTCCTGGTCCTGCGGTTTCTTGAAGACCTCCAGGAAGTGGTCGTCGAAGTAGAAGACCCAGACGTACCAGTCGGTGACGAGGTCGAGCTCGGGGGCGGCGCAGTCGGGGTGCGTGTAGGCGCACAGGAGGGCGTAGTCCATCGCTTCGAGGGCGCGCTCGTCCCAGACGTCGGGGGTCCCGGGGTCCCGGTCGGCGTCCAGCATCTTCATCTCGCGCGCCCACGCCATGGTGTGGCGCCGCGCGCCCTCCAGATGCGGGTTGAGCCGCGCGGGGTACGGGACGTAGAAGTCGGGCAGCTCGAAGGGTTGCATGAACCGGCCTCTCTGTCGGGTCCGGTTCGGCAACCTACAGCACCTGCAAAGTCACTGAAAGTGACACATTGCTTGCCGGAATCCTCTCCCAATCCGGGGGTAAGCCGAGGTCATGTCGAAGTCGCGCGAACCCGCGGCCAGCGATCCGCTGGAGCAGAACCTCGTGCTCGCCCGGCGTGTGGTCGAGGCCGCGCAGCAGGAAATGATCGACAAGGCCAGGCAGCGCGTCCCCGCGCTGCGCATGGGGGCCGTGGCCGGGGCCTTCGGGGTCATGGCGACCGCGGCCGCCTACCGCATGAACGTGCTGCTGCTGGAGAGGAGGCTGCCTCCCGAGCTGGCGTCGTTCATCACCGCCGCCGTGTACGGGGGAGGGGCGGGCGCGGCGGCGATGGCGGCGTCCCGCAGGTGGAAGGGGCTGCCGGCGCCGCTGCCGACCGACACCGCCCGGCAGGTCGTGGAGATCCTCACCGGCAACGAGTGATCGCCGGGCGACGCGGCCGCCGGACTTCTGTGACCGGCGGAAGATCCGGGGTAGGCACCCCGGCATGGACAGCGAAGCCACTCCGGTGCACGCCGACGTCACCCTTGTCGTGAACGGGACGGAGCACCGGCTCAACGTCGACACCCGAGCGTCCCTCCTGGACGTCCTGCGCGAGGAGATCGGCCTGACGGGGTCGAAGAAGGGCTGCGACCACGGCCAGTGCGGAGCCTGCACCGTCCTCCTCGACGGGCGCCGGGTGAACGGATGCCTGGTCCTGGCCGTCGCCCATGACGGAGCGGACGTCGTCACGGTCGAAGGGCTGGCGCAGGACGGTGAACTCAGTCCCGTCCAGCAGGCGTTCGTCGACAACGACGCCTTCCAGTGCGGGTACTGCACGCCCGGCCAGCTCTGCTCCGCCACCGGGATGCTGGACGAGGCCGAACGCGGCTGGCCCAGCGCCGTCACCGGGGACCTCAGGGCCGACCTGGTCCTCGACGACGACGAGATACGCGAGCGCATGAGCGGCAACCTCTGCCGCTGCGGCGCCTACGTCGGCATAGTCGCGGCCCTGAAACAGGCATCGAAGCGCAGAGAAGGGGCCGAGGCATGAGGCCCTTCGCATACGAGCGCGCCACCAGCGCCGAGGACGCCCTCCGGCGCCACCAGGACGGGGCCGTCTACCTGGGCGGCGGAACCAACCTCGTCGACCTGATGCGGCTGGGGGTGGAGGAGCCGGCCAGGCTCGTCGACGTCGCGCATCTCCCGTACGACCAGATCGAGCTGCGGCCGGACGGGAGCCTCGTCGTCGGCGCGGCGGTGACCAACAGCGCCATCGCCGCCGACCGGACCGTGCGCGAGGGCCACTCCGTCCTGGCGCAGGCCGTGCTCGCGGGGGCGTCCGGTCAGATCCGCAACCTCGCCACCGTCGGAGGCAACCTGCTCCAGCGGACCCGCTGCTCCTACTTCCAGGACACCTCCAAGCCCTGCAACAAGCGCACCCCGGGCAGCGGCTGCCCGGCGAGGGAGGGCGAGCACCGCAACCTGGCGATCCTGGGCCACTCGGGCGCCTGCGTGGCGACGCACCCGTCCGACATGGCCGTCGCACTGGCCGCTCTGGACGCGTCCGTCCGCGTCCAGGGGCACCGGGGGGAGAGGCTCGTCCCCATCGAGGAGCTGTACAGGCTTCCCGGTGACGAACCCCAGCGCGACACCACGCTCGACCCGGGCGACCTCATCACCGCCGTGGAGGTTCCCGCGCTGGGCGTGCCGTCCCGCTACCGCAAGGTCCGCGAGCGCGCGTCGTTCGCGTTCGCGCTGGTGTCCATCGCGGCGGCCGTCGACGTCAGCGACGGCCGGGTGCGGGACGTCCGGCTGGCTCTCGGCGGCGTGGCCCACAAGCCGTGGCGGGCGCGGCGCGCCGAAGAGGCACTGCGCGGCGGGGAGGCCACGCAGGAGTCCTTCCGGCGCGCCGCCGAAGCCGAACTGGAGGCCGCCGAGCCGCTGCGCGACAACGCCTACAAGGTGCCGCTGGCGCGCAACCTGATCGTCCGGACGCTGACCGAGCTTACGGAGGACTCATGACCGACCGGCTGGAGAGCCGCGAGAAGGTCACCGGGACGGCGCGGTACGCGTTCGAGTACCCCGTGGAGGGCGCCGCCTACGCGGCGGCGGTGCAGGCGAGCGTGGCCAAGGGCCGGGTCAGGTCGGTCGACGCGGAGGCCGCCCTGAGGCTGCCCGGGGTTCTCGCCGTCCTGTCCTGCGAGAACGCCCCCGAGCTCAGCGACACCTCGGACGGCGAGCTGGCCCTGTTCCAGTCGCGGACGGTCGCCTACCGCGGCCAGTTCGTCGCCGCCGTGGTCGCGGAGACCCTGGAGACCGCCCGGGAGGCGGCCCGCCTCCTGCGCGTCGAGTACACCGAGGAGACGCCGGACGTGCGGCTCCGCGCCGACCATCCCGGCCTGTACAAGCCGGACAGGGTGAACCCGGTGTTCCCCGCGGACACCGAGCGGGGCGAGCCGGAGAAGGCGTTCGGCGAGTCGGCCGTGCGGGTGGACGCCGTCTACACGACCCCCGCCGAGCACAACAACCCGATGGAGCCGCACGCCACGATCGCCCAGTGGAACGAGGACGGCACCCTCACGCTCTACGACTCCAACCAGGGCGCGACGACCGTCCAGTCCATGATCGCGAAGGTCTTCGGGCTCGACCCGTCCCGGGTGCACGTCGTGTCGCCGCATGTCGGCGGCGGGTTCGGCTCCAAGGGGATGCCCCGGCCGAACGTCGTGCTCGCCGCGATGGCCGCCCGCGCCGCGGGACGTCCCGTGAAGTTCGCCGTCCCGCGCCGGCAGATGTTCGCCACCACCGGCTACCGGACGCCGACCATCCAGCGGCTCCGGCTCGGCGCCGGCGACGACGGCCGGCTGAACGCGATCCTCCACGAGGTGGCGGAGCAGACGTCCACCGTCAAGGAGTTCGCCGAGCAGACCGCGACGCCCACGCGCATGATGTACCGGGCGCCGCACCGCCTCACGTCGCACCGGGTGGTGCCCCTGGACGTCCCCACGCCGTCCTGGATGCGCGCCCCGGGTGAGACGCCCGGCATGTTCGCTCTGGAGACGGCGATGGACGAGCTGGCCGTGGCCGCGGGCGTCGACCCGATCGAGCTCCGCGTGCGCAACGACACCGACCGCGAGCCGGAGAGCGGGCTCCCGTTCAGCTCCCGCAACCTGGTCGCCTGCCTCCGCGAGGGCGCCGAACGCTTCGGGTGGGCCGGGCGCGACCCCCGGCCCGGCGTCCGCCGGGAGGGCCGGGGGCTCGTCGGCACGGGCGTCGCCGCGTCCACCTATCCCGCCTACCAGCGCCCCAACCAGGCCACGGCCCGCGCCGAGCACGACGGGACGTTCACCGTGCGGATCGCCGCGGCCGACATCGGCACCGGCGCCCGCACCGCCCTCGCCCTGATCGCCGCCGAGACGCTCAAGGAGGACCTCTCCGACGTCAGGGTGGAGATCGGCGACAGCTCGCTCCCGAGGGCGACGGTGGCGGGCGGCTCCGCCGGGACGGCCGGCTGGGGCACCGCCGTCGTCCGCGCCTGCGAGGCCCTGCGCGGCAAGCTGAACGGCGCGGTCCCGCCCGAGGGCGTCGAGGCGTCCGCCGACACCGGCGAGGAGCTCAGGGCCCGGGCCGAGTACGCCCGGCACGCGTTCGGCGCGCAGTTCGCCGAGGTGGAGGTGGACGCCGACACCGGCGAGGTCCGGGTCCGCCGCATGCTCGGCGTGTTCGCCGCCGGCCGGATCATCAACCCGACGACGGCCCGGTCCCAGTTCATCGGGGGGATGACGATGGGCGTCGGGATGGCGCTGATGGAGCAGAGCGTCATGGACCGGGAGTTCGGCGACTACCTCAACTGCGACCTCGCCCAGTACCACGTCCCGGCCTGCGCCGACATCCGCGACGTCGACGCCGCGTGGGTCGAGGAGTCCGACCCGCACCTGAACCCGATGGGCGCCAAGGGCATCGGCGAGATCGGCATCGTCGGAGCGGCGGCGGCCGTCGGGAACGCCGTCCACCACGCCACCGGGATCCGCGTCCGCGACCTGCCCATCACCCCGGCCCGGCTCCTTCCGGAGCTCTGACCGGTTGAAAAGTTCACTATCAAGGTGATCTCCGTCACCGGGCCGGGCAGGGAGACGTACTCGGGGGCGACCACTACCCCGCGAGGTGATCGCCTTGTACCAGCAGATCCTCGATCCCGTCGCCGACTCGCTCGGCTGGAGCTCCCTGGTCGCCGCGCTGCCGCTGGCCGTCCTGTTCGTCCTGCTCGGCGGCGTCCGCATGCGCGCGTGGCCGGCGTCCCTGATCGCGCTCGCCGTCGCGCTCGCCGTCGCCGTCTGGACGTACGGCATGCCCGCCGGCCAGGCGCTCCTGGCCGGATCCGAAGGCGCCGCCTTCGGCTTCTACCCGATCCTGTGGATCGTCATCAACGCCCTCTGGGTCTACAACATCACCGTCGCCACCGGCCACTTCGACGTGCTGCGCCGCTCGTTCGCGCAGGTCAGCGACGACAACCGGCTCCAGGCCGTGCTGATCGCGTTCTCGTTCGGCGCGCTGCTGGAGGCCCTGGCCGGGTTCGGCACCCCGGTCGCCGTCACCTCCGTCATGCTGATCGCGCTCGGCTTCCCGCCGCTCAAGGCCGCCGTCCTCGCGCTCACCGCCAACACCGCGCCCGTCGCGTTCGGCGCGATGGCGACGCCGATCCTCACCCTCGGCAAGGTCGCCGGCGAGTCCAGCGACACGCTCGGCGCCATGGTCGGGCGGCAGACCCCGATCCTCGCCGTGTTCGTCCCGCTCGTCCTCGTCGCCATCGTGGACGGGCGGCGCGGCCTGCGCGAGACCTGGCCCGTCGCCCTGCTGTGCGGCGCCGCGTTCGGCGCCGCCCAGTACGTCACCGCGAACTTCGTCTCGGTGCCGCTCGCCGACGTCGTGGCGTCGCTGGTCTCGGCCGCGGCGGTCGTCCTCGCCGTCCGGCTGCGCCCGTCGGCGGCGCCGGCGAGGCCCGCCCCGGTCGCGGGCGGCGCGGCGGACGAGCCGACCCCGGGGTTCGCCGCGCGCGTCGAGGGACAGGGCGAGGACCCGCGGACCGAGGTCGCCCGCGCCTACGCGCCCTACGCGATCATCATCGCGGTCTTCGTCGTCTGCCAGATCGGCCCGGTCAAGGACCTGCTGGACCGGGCGACGCGGACGTTCTCGTGGCCGGGCCTGCACCTCACGGGCCCGTCCGGCAAGCCGCTGGCCCTGCCGACCTTCACCTTCAACTACCTGACCACGCCCGGGACGCAGATGCTCGTCGCCGGGCTGATCACCATGGCCGCCCTCGGCGTCGGCCTCGGCCGGGCCCTGCGCGCGTACCGGGCGACCCTCGTCCAGCTGAAATGGGCGATCATCACGGTGATGGCCGTCCTCGCCCTGGCGTTCGTGATGAACGCCTCCGGGCAGACCGTGACGCTCGGGACGTGGATGGCCGGGGCGGGCGGCGCGTTCGCGCTCCTGTCGCCGGTCCTCGGCTGGCTCGGCACCGCCGTCACCGGCTCGGACACCTCGTCCAACTCGCTGTTCGGCTCCTTGCAGGTCACCGCCGCGAACAAGGCCGACCTGTCGACGGTCCTGATGGCGGCGACCAACAGCTCCGGCGGCGTCCTCGGCAAGATGGTGTCGCCGCAGAACCTCGCCATCGCCGCCGCGGCCGTCGGCCTGGACGGGCGCGAGGGCGACATCTTCCGCCGCGTCGTGCTGTGGAGCCTGCTGTTCCTGGCCGGGATGTGCCTGCTCTCCGGCCTCCAGTCGACCCCGGTGCTCGACTGGATGGTCCCGTGACGGGCCCGGGGACGCGCTACTGGCGGTAGCCTTCCACTTCGCCGGCGGGACGGACCTGGGCATCGCCCGGGTCCTGTCCCGCCGCGATGCGGGCCCGCCGCTGCCGCAGCAGGTCCCAGCACTGGTCGAGGGCGACCTCCAGTTGCCGCAGCCGCGTCTGGGCCTCGGCGTTGGTGGTCTCGGCCCGCTCGTGCGACCGCCGGAGGGCGTGTTCCTCCTCGATGAAATCGTTGATACGTTCCAGGATCGCCTTCTCGTCCATGAAATGGCTTCCGATCGTGGTTTTCCGCTCTGGTGGGGTCCAGAAGGTCCCGACAGGTGAGAGCCTTGCATATACGGGGCCGCGCACGGTAGCGGCGGCGCCCCGCTGAGGGCGAGGAGCAGATGACGGTCTGGCGGATCACCGGCGGTGAGGGCGGCCCCGAGCCCGGTGCGCGGGCGGCTCCCCGCTACGACATCGTCGAGCACGATTCCGCGCTGCTGCGCATCACGGCCGCGTCGGGCCTGCCCCGGGTGCTGCTCGCCGGTGAGGTCGACGTCTCCAACACCGCCGCGGTGGCGCGCACCCTGCGCGCCGTCCAGGACCGCGTGCCCGGCGACCTGCACGCCGATCTGTCGGGGGTGGAGTTCATGGACGTCGCGGGCCTGCGCGTCTTCAGCGAGGCCGCCCGCGACCTGCACGAGCGCGGCGGCCTCCTCGTCCTGCACGGGGTCCACCCGCACATCGAGCGGCTGTTCGCGCTGATCGGGTGGAACGCCACCCCGGGCCTGGAGATCCACTGCCCGCCGCCCCGCTGAGCCACCGGTTCGCCATGCCCGCGTCAGCGCGCGGCAAAGGGTGCCGAGCGCAAACGCGAACCTCTTCAGGATACGGTTATGTGCCGTTTGACCTGCTTGAACACGGTTAGGAGGGATTTACAGCTCTCCGATTCAGAGGGGGATCTCATGGCAAGGCGTAGAGAGCACCAATCCGCGCCGACGCCCGGCGAGCACACCGGATCGGCGATGCCCGCGGAGGGCATGGCGACGCCGGCGCACGGCGCGGCGATGGCGCCGCCGAGGGGCACGGACCAGGCGGGCGAGCACGCGCTCTGGGAGGACCGCACCCGCGTCTTCCTGCAGCCCATCGCGGCACCGTCGATCCTCGGCCTGTTCGGGCTCGCCGCCGCGGCCATGATGGTGGGCGCGTGGCAGGCCGGCTGGTACGGCGGCGCCGGCACCCCGCTCATCCTGTGGCCGTTCGTGCTGACCTTCGGCGGCATCGCGCAGCTGCTGGCCGGCCTGTGGGGCTACCGGGCGCGCGACGGCGTGGCCACCGCGATGCACGGCATGTGGGGCACGTTCTTCATCGGCTGGGGCCTGCTGTTCCTGCTGGTGAGCATCGGCGCGGCGCCGGTGGCGCTGGCGCCCGTCATCGGTACCGCCTTCCAGGGCTTCGCGTTCTGGTTCATCCCGCTCGCGGTCATCACCGCCCTGGGCGCGCTGGCCGCGCTCGGTGAGAACCTGATGACGGCCCTGGTCTGGGGCTGCCTGGCGGTCGGCGCGGGCTTCACGGCCGCCGGATTCTGGGCCGGCACGACCTGGTCGCTGCACGTCGGCGGCTGGCTGTTCGTCGTGGCGTCGGTGGTCGCCCTGTACGCGGCAGCCGCGATGATGTTCGCGAACAGCTTCGGGCGGACGATCCTGCCCACGGGCATGATCCGCAAGGGCGCCAACATCCCCGGTGGCCGGGGAGTGCGGCCCCTGGAGTACCGGCAGGGCGAGCCGGGCCTCAAGATCGGGCAGTGATGCCCGGCGTTTCGCCTTGACATTCCCGTTACCCTATGCTGAGTCCAGAGCACCGAAGCGGGCTCGGAGGGGAAACGGGAATGTCATCGGCGGTCCGGCGGACGTGGCGGCGCTTCGTCCAGTCCTACAACCTGCTGTGCGCGCGCGAGGACGCGTCGGCGCGCGGCGTGACCATACCCAGCGGAGTCTGGGCCTGCGACCGCTGCCACGCGCCGCACCTCGAGCTCGCGACCCTCAAGCACCACCTCCGCACCGAGCACGCCTGAGGCGCCCGCCCCGAGAGGCAGGTCCGGGCGACGCTCACAGGATCCGGGCCATGGCCTGTTCCAGGCGGTGGACCGACAGCGACTCGCCGGCCAGCCCCCGGGTGACGTCGACGAGCTCTTTCAGCCCGCCGGGGTAGTCCAGGCACGTGGTGAGGATGGCGAAGCAGTCCATCCGTGCGCCCGTGTGGCGGGTGACCGCGGCGGCGACGTCCCGGCGGAGGGCTCCGACGACCTGGTCGCGGCCCTGCGGGGACGACAGCAGCGGCACCTCCAGCATGCGGTCGACCAGATCGAAGACCGCCGGCCGGCCCGGCGCGTCCCGCGGCGGCGCGTCGGCGGACGGCGTCGGCGAGACCGCGGCCGCCGGATACGGGTGCGCGTCCGAGCGGGCGCCTGCGCCCGGCAGCCTGACCCACGCCGACGCGTCGGTCTCCTTGACCGACACCTCGATCCGCCGGTAGTCCTCCGGGATGATCCTCCCCCTGGCGTGCCGGACGACGTCGGAATGGACGCGCTCGGAGACGACCAGCCCGAACCAGGCCCCGGACTCGGCGAGGGCGTCCTTGAAGGCGGGCGCGTCGAGGATCCGGAACGCGTGGTTCACGGCCGTGCCCACCAGCCCGTGGCCGTCGAACACGGCCTCCCCGGTGTGCACCGCCATCCGCAGCCGGATCCGGGCGATCTCGGAGGCGACCCGGTTGTGGCGGCCCAGTTCGGCCCGCAGCGTGTCGGCGACGTCGACCAGGACCGACTCCACTTCCAGATGGGGCCGCAGGGCGATCATCGCTCCGTCGCCGCGGTCCTCCCAGTAGCAGTCGGCGAGGAGGACCCCCGCGGCGGAGAGGCTCACGTCCAGATGCCGGTACAGCGCGTCGCGCATGTGCCGTCGCACGTCGTCGGTCCTGGCCGCGTCGCCGAAACCCGCGATGTCGCAGCCGACGATGACGCAGGGCCCGGAGGGGCGCCACAGGGGGACGGTGGCGTCGTGATCGGGAAGCATGGTCCGCTGCTCCTCCTCGGTTCCGTGCGCCGCACCCCGGTCCATCCGGCTCAGAGCGGGGTCGGCGCGATGTCGCAGTCGAGTAGACGTCCCTCCCCGGCCCGCCTCACGTCCGGGTGCCCGGCGCCGAGGACGTCCGCCAGGGCCCCGACGGGGTCGCCGTCAGGGCCTTCCAGGTCGAGCGCGCCGCAGATCACCCGGTGGTTGTGGGCGCACGCCAGCGTGTAGACGTGGTCCGGGCCGTACCGGCCCCTGAACCGCTCCCAGGTCTCGTTGGAGCGGATGCGGGCCGCCTCCAGCCGGCCCATGTGGAACAGGTCGTGGACGAGCCCGACCGAGCAGCAGAGCGAGAAGTAGTGGTCGGCGCCCAGCGCGGCGCGCAGCTCGCGGACGGAGGTGTCGTCCAGGACGCGCGCCGCCTCGTGGTCGCCCAGGCCCCGCAGCGCCATGGCGAGGTCCGCGGCGCAGGCGTGGGAGAACGGATGGTCCATGCCCATGACCCGGCGGTGTTCGGCCAGGGCGGCCTCTCCGAGCCCGCGGGCCCTCCCGGCGTCGCCGGCCGCCAGGCAGGACGCCACCAGCACGCGCCGCGCCGCGAGGGTGTCGGGATGCCGCTCGCCGTAGCGCTGCGTGTGGAGCCGCAGCGTGTCCTCCGCCCGCGCCATCGCCTCGGCGTGCAGACCCAGCTTCCGCAAGGTGACGGCGTGGCTCATCTCCGTGTGCAGCACGAACGCGTGCTCGGGCACGGGTGTCTCCCGCATGGTCGTCAGGACGTCCCGCTGGAGCCGGGCGGCCTCGCGGTAGTCCCCCAGCCCGTGCAGGTCGCGGGCGAGCTGGCTGACGGCCAGCAGGGTGTCGCGGTGGCGGGGGCCGAGGCTCGCGCGCAGCTGCCCGGCGGAGCCGGCGTCGATCGCCCGGGCCTGCTCGAACTCGCCCAGCAGGCGCAGGTCGACGCCCACGTTGTTGGCGACGACGAGGGTCTCGACGTGGCCGTTGCCGAACAGCCGGACCGTGCGGCGCAGCGTGTCCTGGTCGAGGGCGAGGGCGGCCCGGAAGTCGCCCCGCAGCCGCAGGTCGGCGGCCACGTTGCGGGCGGCGCGCATGGTGAGCGAGTGGCCGGGCCCGAAGCGCTCGGTCGTCCGCCGGTGGATGTCGGCGTTCTGCCGGTTCGCCGCGGCCACCTCCCCGAGCGCGCGCAGCGCGGTGCCGAGCTCGCGGCCCGCGATGAGCACCGACTCGTCGTAGGGCCCGAGCTCCCGCCGCCAGTGCTCCAGCGCGAGTTCGGCGAGGACCCGGCTGCTCTCGAAGTCGCCGAGCAGGTACAGGTAGCGCATCTGGTCGAGCGCGACCCCCCGGACCTCGGTGGACGCGCCGCCGATGACCCCCGACGGCACCACGTGCGGGGCGATCTCGGCTCTGGTCGCCCAGGTGGTCTCGTCCTCCGGCGGCGCCTGCGGCGTCGCGGCGGCGAGGATCCGGTGCACCCGGTCGCGGACGGCCCGGCGATCGGCTCCGGAGAGGCTCGTCTGGAGCATCGTCCGCACGAGCCGGTGGACCTGGAGGCTGCACAGGTCCGGGTCGAACCGGCCGAGGGCGTAGCGGCTGATGTCGGCCATCGCCGTCCGGAGCAGGCCGGCGTCTCCGAGCGTCTCCTCCAGTTCGGGGGGAAGGCCGTCGGCGGGGCCCGCCGACAGCAGGTTCCGGGTGACGGGCTCGGGGCCGAAGAAGGCCCACAGCTCCAGCAGCCGCCCGGCGGCGGGCGCGTCCTCCAGCAGCCGCTCGAACGCCAGGGTCAGGGTCGCGGCCAGCTCGGCCGGATAGTCCGGCGGGAGGCCCGGCCGGGCCTCCCCGCGGAGCCGGCGGTCGAGGAGCCGCAGGTACTCCGCGGTCGTCCGGCCGGTGATGGCGTGCCATGCCGCGGCCTGTTCGACCGCCAGCGGCAGGTCGCCGATCCGCTGGGCGAGCCGGTCGGCGTCGGCGGGCGTGAGGCCGGGCACGCGGCGGCACAGCAGGGCGATGCTCTCCGTGCGCTCGAACACGCCCACCTCCTCGGCGGCGGTGCGCTCCGCCCAGCGGCGGTCCCGAGAGGTGATCAGGACGTGCCCGCCCGGAACGGCCGTCGTCAGCCGTCCGCCGGGCTCCTCCCGGCGCACGGGCATCAGGGGGACGATCTCGTCGGGGTCGGTGGCGTTGTCGTAGATGAGCAGCCAGCGCCGGTGCCCCGGGTCCGCGCGCAGCGCGTCCAGGAGGTGCTCGACGGTGCGGTTGACCTCGTCGCTCAGCGGGGTGCCGAGCCGCCGGGCCAGCTCGGCGAGCGACGACCTGGCGAGCGCGGTCCGCTCGGCGGGCACCCACCAGAGGAGGTCGTAGTCGCCCGCGTGGCGGTGGGCGTACTCGACGGCGAGCTGCGACTTGCCCTGCCCGCCGAGCCGCCGCGGGTCCGCGGGCAGCAGGGAGGTCACCGCGCCGGACAGTTCCGTCCGGATGCCGCGGAGCAGGGCGTCGCGACCGGTGAAGTCGAGGTTGCGCGCCGGGAGCCCGCCGCCCAGCAGCGGCGCCCGCGCGTCCCGCTCTTCGGGCTCCTCCCGCGCGGGGGGCTCGTCGGCCGCGGGTCCGGCCCCATCGGGGACTGCGGCGCCGGGACCGTCCGCGGCGCTCCGGGTCAGGCGCTCCGCGATCTGCGCGTACCGTCCGCCGAGCCGGGCGAGCACGCGCGCCGCGACCCGCGCGAACGGTGGATCGCGCCGCAGGTCCTCGGCGCCCTGCTGGATGGCCCGCAGCAGCGCGGGGAAGTCCTGGGTGGACCCCCACCGCCCGCGCACGACCTCCCAGACGTTGCGCAGGACGCCCATCGCCTCCGCGCGGCCCAGACCGCCGAGCAGGACGTCCCGGACCCCGTCGTGGAACTCGTACTCGACGTCCGCCGGGTCCGAGGCGCGCCGGGCGCGGCGCAGCAGGCCGCCCAGGTACACCTCGGCCAGGTGCGCCGACGTCGCCTCCGGGAGCATGGCCCTCTGGACGAGCGACATGACCTCCAGCCGCAGGGGGGCCGCCGCGAGGTAGGCCGCCAGCCGGAACGCCGTCGGCGAGGAGGCCGCCCGGAAGCGCGTCACCCGCTCGGCCGGCGACAGGTCGCCGCCGTCCTCCTCCCCGGCGCCCGGGCGGGCCTCGGCGGACGGCGCGCCGGTGAACAGGGCCATCGCCGGGATCCGCTCCGCCCCGCAGCCGACGAGTTCGGCCCAGGGGCGCAGCCAGCGAGGTTCGAGCTCCATCACGGGAACGGCGACGCCGGGCGGCACGGCGGGCTCCTCACGCGGCCGCACCACGAGCCGGGAATTGGGCGCCCCGGCCTGCTGCGCCCCGAGCCACACCGGCTCGACCGCCGTCGCGCACCGCCTCCACAGCCGCTGGGGGAGCGGCTGGAGGATCGCGACCGGGCCGGACCGCGCCCACCGTTCGACGACCGCGGCGGCGCGCCCGTCGCCCCAGGCGGGCCCGATGCAGTCGCTGAAGACCAGGACGACGCGGCGGTGCGTCGGGTCGATCAGCTCGTCCGGGCTGTGCCCCGGCCCGGTCCGCGGGCTCGCGGTGCGCAGGACGAGCGCGTCGTCGTCGGTGTCGAGCCGCCACACCCGCACGTCGCGGAAGGCGCCCAGGCGTTCCATCAGGGTCCGCAGCTCGGCGGCGAGCCGCGTCCAGACGACCATGGAGGGGCCGCCGTCCACCACGAGGGCGAGGTCGAGCCACCGTTCCGGCGCGGGCTCCATGACCGGTTCCCAGATGCCGGTCTCCGCGATCCGGTGCGCCGTGGCCTCCTCGACGAGGTTCTCCACTGTCCGGGACGAGACCCTGCCCCGCAGCGGCCGCAGCGCGCGGGCGAGGCTCAGCGCGTGCGGGAGCGCGGGCGGCGCCGGGGCGCGCACGGTGTCTCCCGGCGCGGACCCCGGCACGGGGAGGTGCAGTCCGGCCTGCGCGGCCGACGACGCGGGACGGACCGGCCGGCGGGGCGCGGGCGGTTCGGCGACCGCGGGCTCGGCCGCCACGGGCCCGGCGGGCGGGTCCGGCTCCGCCTCCGGGCCGGGCGGCGGCGGGTCCTGCCCGGTGGGCGGGGCCTCCCCGGGCAGGGACAGCGCCAGCCACAGGGCGTCGGCGATCTCCTCCGCGGTGGGCCGGGGGTCGAGCGCCTCCAGCGCCCCGATCAGCCGGGAGATCATCCCGGGCCGGCGGCGCCCAGCGGGCGCAGGATCGCCCTGACCATGTCCTGGAGCGCGGCCTCCGGGGGGCGGGAGCCGGTCGTGCTCAGGTAGACCGCGTTGAGGAGCTGGTCGGTGGCCAGGTCGCCCTGCTCGCGGCGGTCCAGGAACTCCCGGACGAGCTCCGCGCTCGCCGCGCGCGCCGCCCCGCCGAGGTGCGCCTCGACGATCTCGGCGAGCTCCTCGGGGCTCGGCGGCTCGATCACCAGCCGGACGCAGCGGCGCAGGAACGCCGGGGGGAACTCCCGCTCGCCGTTGCTGGTGATGACGACGAGCGGGAACGCGGTGCACTGGACCCGGCCGCGCCCCACCGGCACCCGGTCGGGCCCCTTGGCCGGCATGACGTGCACGACCGGCTGGTCCTCCGGAAGGCGTTCGAGCTCCGGAATCGTGAAGCCGCCTTCCTCGAACACGTTGAGCAGGTCGTTGGGAAGGTCGATGTCGCTCTTGTCCAGCTCGTCGACGAGCAGCACGCGGGGGCGCGGCTGCGGCAGCAGCGCCGTCCCGAGCGGCCCGAGCCGGATGTAGCGGCCGATGTCGGGGGCCTCGGTGGCGGCGCCGGGGGCCACGGCCTGGCGCAGGCTCGTCTCGTGCAGGCGGCCGATGGCGTCGTAGCGGTACAGCCCTTCCTGGAGCGTGACCCGGCTGGTGATCGGCCAGTCCAGCACGGGACCGAGGCCCAGCTCGTGCGCCACGTTGTAGGCGAGCGTCGACTTGCCCGTCCCCGGCTTGCCGGTGACCAGCAGCGGCCGCCGCAGGCGCAGGGCCACGTTCACCATGGTGACGACGTTCGGTTTCGGACGGTACGACAGGGCGCGCTCCAGGCCGCCGCCGGGCAGCCGGGGCGCGCCGTCCTCCAGGTCGAACCGCCGCCAGGGCGGGGGGTCGGGCAGCCGTGCCAGGCCGTCGTGCGGCGTTCCGTCACCCCGGTAGATCTCCCAGTCCCCGGCCTCTCCGCCCGGAGGCGTGTCCGTCTTCGCCACAGGTACCTCCCAGGAGAGCTCAGGCCGGGGCGTTCAGCCGCACGTAGGGTTCGGGCATCCGGTCCGCGTCGTCGAAGACCAGCGTCAGGTCGAGGCCGAGATGGTCGCCGCCGCCGTTGCCGCCGAGCGTGCGCAGCGCCTGCCGGCGCAGTGCCAGCACCGCGTCGGGCAGGTCCATCGCGCCCTTGTCCAGCAGGTCCTGGAACTCCCGGGCGAACCGCTCCGGATCGCGGCCGCGGCGACACCAGGTGACGATCGGCGCCCCGGCCTGGAGGGCCGCGCGCAGTTCCGCGGAGTCCGGCCCGTCCTCGCGCGGGGGGAAGGCCATCGCCATGCACACCGACGACGGTTCGGACAGCAGCATGCTGTAGAGGCTTTCACCGCCGTACTGGCCGGGCTGTGTCACCCAGCACACCTTGGCGCCGTGGGGGTTGTCGCGCAGCCACCGCCACTTGCGGCGCCAGTGGTGGTGGTAGGCCCGCCTGCGCATCCGGTCGAGGCTGCGGACGACCACCGGGTGCTCGATGCCGAGGCGCCGCTCCAGCCCGTCCACGGTGATCCGCAGCTGGTCGACCGGCAGGCCGAGCATGTCGACCGGCAGCACGAACTCCACCGTCAGCTCCGGCGTCGGCCGGTTCACGACCCGATGGTCCTCGCTCAGCAGTTCCTTGACGAGTCCCGGCAGCCGGTCGAACGCGACGGGCTCGTCGTCGCAGCGGAGCATGAGCCCGTGCTCGCCGTCCCCCTGCAGCCACGCGGAGACCAGGTACCGGTCCGGCGCGGCTCCGTCCCGGCGGAGCTCGATGACCAGGTAGCTCCGCGCCCCGGCGCTCCGCGACTCCGGCAGCTCGCGCCGCCGCGCCGGCGGGAGGCCGCCCGCCGGCCCCAGCCGGTGCGCGAGCCGGTCGGCCCAGGCGCGCAGCCCGGCGGACGCGGGCCCGGCCGCGCGCGCGGCGAGCCCCTCGACGAAGGCCAGCAGCGGCGGGACGCCCTCGGCGCTGAGGGTGAGGTCCTCCAGGCAGGCCAGGACGCTCCACAGATCGCCGGGGTCGGCGGCGAGGGCGGGGCCGGAGGGGCCGGTGACCTCCCAGTAGAGCGCCCGGATCGCGGCCGGGCCGACGGCGTCGGAGACGCGGTCGCCCAGGCTCCGCAGGAGGCCGTCGAGGTCCCGGCGCTCCTCCGGGCGCAGAAGCGGTTCGGGAAGCAGCTCCTCGACGAGATCGCGGAGCCTCCCCATCGGCACGCTCCCGCGGTGGAACTCCTCGACGATCTCGATCAGCGCGTGGAACGCCCCGGGATAGGACAGGCACGCGTCCACGAGGTGCCAGACATCGGTGATGTCCTTGTCGTCCCGGGTGATCGGGAGGGGATGGCCCAGCCGCCGCTCCAGAAGGGAGGTGCAGAGGTCACGGGAGGAGCGCTTGCGGACCGTCTCCAGTTCCCACAGGGCCCGCACGAGGCGGGACTGATCTTCGAAAGGCAGCGACCACGCCACGTCCGACACTCATCCCTCCGATACCCAAACCGCACCGGGACCCCCATCGGTGGGGCATATCGTACGCGTTCAGCGGGGAATGATCCCGTGGGGGATTTCCGGTGGTGCGGAATTGCCATAAAGGTCCGTGTCGGATTCGGGGTCCGTGGAGCGGGCCGTGGACCGGACCCGGCCCGGGACCGCCCGCGCGGCCGCCGAGCACCGGCGGAGCGGCGGCCCGACCACGTCCGCGAGCGCGCCCCTGAGCGTCTGGCGGGAGCCGATGTTCCGCCGCTTCCTCAGCGACCAGAGGCAGCAGCTGCTGACCACGGCGACGCACAGGGTGATCGCCGTGACGACTCCGGTCGCGATCCTCGTGCTCGCCACCAGCGAGAGCAGGTAGCCGGAGAACAGCGACCCCAGGGGGACGGCGCTCTGCGTGACGAGGCTGTTGATGCTGGCCACCCGCGCCAGCATGTCGTCGGGGATCCACGTCGCCTGGTAGACGGTGAGCGCCACGTTCATGTGCGCGCCGATGAAGCTGATCCCGCCCCAGGCGGCGAGCCCGGCCAGCGGGCTGTCATAGGCCGTCACGATCGCGGTCATCGCGAACCATCCCCAGACGCAGCAGAACAGCAGCCGCATCGGCCGGTTGCCCTGGGCCAGGCGGTAGCGCCGGGAAAGGTGGGACGCCGCGACGGCGCCGAGCGTGCCCCCGAGTCCGGACGCCGCGAAGAGAATGCCGATCATCGAAGTGGAGGTGAACTCGTGGTCCGCCTGCACCACGAGCCTCAGAAAGATGATCTGGAAGGCGAAGTTCGTCACCGCGCACACGCTGATCATCATGCAGAGGAACGGATGGCCCAGGATGAAGCGAAGACACTTTCCGAAATCAGTGGGTTCGGGATTCTGCTGTTCTTCCGGCGCGAATCCCTTCTCTCGCATGCAGTGCAGCGTGATGGCGGAGAAAAGGGAGGAGAGGGCGTCGGCGGCGAAAGGCAGCGCCCTGTCCAGGCCATAGAGGAATCCGCCGAGCGGGCGCCCGAGGAGCAGCGCGATATGGCTTCTGGCCTCGTTCCTCGCCATCGCCTCGGGAAGTTCGTCGGGGCGGACGACGCGCTTGACGACGGCGACCTCGGCCAGGCTGTACAGGCCCGCGAGCGCGCCGTCCGCCGCGGCCGCGCCGACCAGCAGCAGGCCCGGGTGGTAGTGCAGGGCGAGACCGACGGCCAGCAGCACCGACACGCCGAACCGGGTGTACTGGCAGGTCAGCATGATGCGGCGGCGGTCGAAGCGGTCCGCGAGCATGCCCGCGGGCAGGTAGAGCAGTAGCCGGGGGCACGTTCCGGCCGCGGCGACCCAGCCCGCGAAGACCGGCGACCTGGTCAGGGACAGCGCCAGCAGCGGAATCGCGATGGCGGCGTTCATGGTGCCGAGCTGGGAGGCGGCCGACCCGCTCCACAGGAAGGTGAAATCCCGTGGCAGGGACGCCCGTGGTTTCACGTGGACCCGCTCGCGCCGTCGGAAGCGGCCACCTGTTGCATCCTCCCCGGAACCGATGGCGTCCGGTTTGGTCAAGGTGCGACCCGGCCGCCGAGCAGCGGGCGGCGGCAGAACGTGCGCCGACCCGAATGGCTTTTCGCTCAACGGCATGAGCGGCTATGGGAAAACGGTCAAAAAGCTCCGGGCGCGTTCATACCGAGAAGAAAGCCTGCGCCCCCGTAGTGCCGAGGTCGCAGGCAGACTCTAGTGGAGATCGCGGCGAGAAACGGGTCGATTGTCGAAAAACGACTCGCGGCCGGCGAGTCTCGTACGACTCTTGAACGACGGTATGCCGATCACCGGCCGCGCGGGGGATGAACCCCTCTTCTCGCCGCCGGGCGGCGGCCGCGAAGCGCTCCGCGGGCGACGGGTGCCGGGGCCGGGCGGCGCGCCGGCAGGCCCCGCGCCGGAAGGCGCCGCGGGGCCGGCGGCCGGCGGGTCAGCCGAGTTTGCTCTCGAAGCCCGCGGAGGCGATCTCTCCGCGGCCGGGGTCGAGGATCTCGCGCAGGGCCAGTTCGATGGCCGACTCGCCGAGCACGTCGTCGAGTTCGCGGAGCGAGAGTCCGGACACGTCGATCAGATCGCCGTGGAGAGCGGGTTCCTGCTGCATGGATTCTCCTCGGGCGGGATCACGCCGCCTGGCGGGTGGCAGGCGCACGTACAGGATTGTCCGTGCATGGGCGGCTAACTTCAATGATTACAGAAGAATCCTGCTTTGACCATTGCCGTCCCGGCCGCCGGTCGCGCCTTATTGTGCAGTCGAAACAGGCGTACTAGTCGGACCGAAAAGGGTGCGGTGCGGAAACGGGTGCGGGGCGGATCTGTGACGCGTGACCTATTCCCCCCCTGACTGAATTGGGATAATACGGTAGCTAAGTACGCATGCCGGCGAAGCGATCTGGACATGTGATGATCGGCGAAATGCGGAGGTGGACGCGTGTCGCTCCCGGAGACGGCCCCGGCGGTCTGGGGGAAGATCCCGCCGAGGAACAAGAACTTCACCGGACGCGAGGAGCTGCTCACCAAGCTGAAGGCGGGCATCTCGGGCCAGGTCACCGCCGTGCTCCCGCACGCCCTGCACGGGCTCGGCGGCGTGGGCAAGACCCAGATGGCGGTGGAGTTCGCGCACCGGTTCTCCGTCGACTACGACGTCGTGTGGTGGGTTCCGGCCGACCAGCCGTCCCTGGTGCGGCCGGCGCTGGCGGCGCTGGCGCCCAAGCTCGGCCTGACCTCCGCCACGGCCCGGGGCGTCGAGGACGCGGCCAACGACGTCCTCGAAGCGCTGCGCCGCGGGGAGCCCTACCGCCGCTGGCTGCTCATCTTCGACAACGCCGACCAGCCCGAGGACATCCAGGACCTGCTGCCCCAGGGCCAGGGGCAGGGGCACGTCCTGGTCACCTCGCGCAACCCGCGGTGGGAGGGGGTCGGCCACACCGTCCAGGTCAACGTGTTCACCCGTGACGAGAGCGTCGCCTTCCTCAACAAGCGCGTCCCGCGCGCGATCGGCGAGGAGGACGCGAAGCGCCTCGCCCACGAGCTCGGGGACCTGCCGCTCGCCCTGGAGCAGGCCGGGGCGTTGCAGGCTGAGACCGGCATGTCCGTCACGGAGTACCTGCGGCTGCTCGACGAGTGCACCAGCCAGCTGCTGGCCGAGGGCAAGCCGACCGAGTACCCGGTCTCCATGACCGCGGCGTGGCGGCTGTCGGTGAACAGCCTGTCCGAGAAGGTGCCCGAGGCCGTCGAGCTCCTGCGCTGCTGCGCGTTCTTCGGTCCCGAGCCGATCCCGCGCGAGGTGTTCTCCCGGACCCCGCCCGGGATCAGCCAGCCGCTGGCCGGGCTGCTGCGCAACCCGATCCGGCTCGCGCGGGCCTTCGGGGAGGTCAACCGGTACGCGCTGGCGAAGATCGACGCGCCGAGCCGGACCGTCCAGGTGCACCGGCTGATCCAGGCGCTGCTGCGCGACGAGCTGGGCCCCGCGGTGCAGGCGCGCTTCCGCAGCGAGGTGCACATGCTCCTGGTGGCCGCGACGCCGCCCGAGGACGCGGAGTCGCCGGCGAGCTGGCGGCGCTACTCGGAGCTGATCGGCCACGTGGAGCCCTCCGCCGTCGCCGAGAGCACCGACCCCGAGGTCCGCAAGTTCGCGCTCAACATCGTCCGCTACCTGCGGCTGTCCGGCGACTACGCGTTCGCGCAGCACCTGATCGAGCGCATCCTCGACCAGTGGGCGGCCGACTCCGGGGAGGACGACATCGACCTCCTGGAGGGCAAGCGCCAGTTCGGCAACATCCTGCGGGACCTCGGCGAGTACGGCGCCGCCTACGAGTCGAACCTGAAGGCCATGGAGCGGACGGAGGCGCTGGTCGGCCCCAAGCACCGGATGACCCTGCAGCTGCTGAACTCGCTCGGCGCCGACCTGCGGGCGCGCGGGGACTTCTCGGACGCCCGGGACCACGACCTGCGCTCCCTGGAACGGCACATGGAGGCGTTCGGCGAGTCGGCGCCCGACACGCTGGGGGTGATGCACAACCTGGCGCTCGACCACGGGCTGAACAGCGAGTACGTCAAGTCGAAGGAGCTCCACGAGACCGTCTGCCTGAGGTTCGGGGACGTCGCCCGGGGCACCGCGGTCAACGTCAGCAACGCGCTCGGAGGCCTGGCGCGCGCCGTGCGCCTCTGCGGCGAGTACGCCGAAGCCTGCGATCTGGGGGAGGACGCCTACGCCAAGTGCGTCGACGAACTGGGCGCCGAGCACCCCCTGACGCTGCGCGTGGCCAAGGACCTCTCCATCGCGCTGCGCCGGGCCGGCGAGCTGGACAGGGCCCTGGAAGTGGCGCAGGAGGTCAACGCGCGTTCCGTGCGGCTGTTCGGGCTGGACCACCCCGACACCCTGGCCGCGGCGATGTGCCTGGCCAACGCGCAGCGGTGCACCGGCGACCTGAAGTCGGCCCTGGAACTGGCGGCCGACACCGTCGTCCGCTATCCGAAGGCCTACGGGCCCGAGCACCCCTACAACCACGGCTGCGGCGGGAACCTGGCGCTGCTGCACCGGGTGTGCGGAGACGCGGTGTCCGCCCGGGGGTTCAACGAGAAGGCCCTGGCGGGGCTGGAGGTCAAGCTCGGACGCGACCACCACTACTCGCTCACCGTGGCCACCAACCTGGCCAGCGACCTGCTCGCGCTCGGCGAGGCGGAGTCGTCGTGCAGGCTCGGCCGGGGGACGCTGCGGCGGCTGCGCGCGACGATCAGGCACGATCATCCGATGACGCTGGCCTGCGCCGCGAACCTCGCGGTCGCGCTGCGGGAGCTCGGCGACGAGGAGGAGGCGGACGGGCTGCACCGGGAGACGATGACCGCCTACGCCAGGACGCTCGGCCTGGAGCATCCGGACGCCGTCGTCGCGGGGGAGGGGCGGAACCTCGACTGCGACTTCGACCCGCCGCCGATCTAGAGGGCGCCGGAGGGCGCGGGGTGCCCCGGGTTGCGGCGGCGCCAGGCGGTCAGGTGCCGTCCCGCGGCCTCGCTGCCGCGGCGCAGGGCCTCGGCGGGGACGGGCTCGTCCAGCCAGGTCCGGACGGTCCGGCCCATCTCGCCGACGAACACCTCGCCCTCGGGAGTGAGCCTCCCGCTGGAGGCGAGGGTCCGGATCACGAGGTCCGCGGCGGTGCGCCAGCGCGCGAAGCCGCTCTCGGCCTCCAGGGCGGCCGCGCCCGTCTCGTGCAGGCGCTGGTCCCGCCAGAACCTGGCGATGCCGAGGTGGGCGTAGGCGCCCTGGAGGAGCCCGGCGACGGGTCTCGGATCCTCCCGCCACGGCGCGTAGTAGGTGGTGCCGTCGTCGGGTCCGGTGAGGTGGACGACGTCCAGCAGCCCGGTGAGCTTGGTGTGCTGGACCTCGTGGGCCAGCGTGACCGCGAGGAAGCGCGCGTCGGGCGGGGTGGACAGGCCGATGCTGCCGAAAGCGTGCCTGGGCGTCGCGCTGGACTGCCCCCGTGCGGGGGCGACGAGCGGGGTCAGAACGGAGACGAGGGACGCGACGTCCTCCGCGAAGCCCGGATGGTGCTCGACCAGGATGCGCCAGGCGCCGTCCAGGGTCGACCGCCAGTGGCCGAGTTCGGCGTCGCCCAGGCGGTGCGGGAGCCGCTCCGCTCCGGGCATGCGGTCCGGGTCGTGGTCGTCGAGCAGGAACGCGGCGTGCGCGCCGCGGTGTTCGGCGGTCAGCCTCCGCAGGGCCTCCCAGCCGGGCGCGTCCTGGTGGACGTCGGCCGGCAGCCCGATCCGCAGATCCTCGGCGACGACCTCCGCCCCGCCCGGTCCGGACCGGACGAGCGCGCTCTCCCGGCCGGGGACGAGGGCGCGTCCCAGCCCGGGAAGGACGATCGCCCCCGAGCGTGCCGGTACCTCGATCTCGCCGGGAATGCCCGCTTCGACCGCCGCTCCGGCGGCGAGGGCGGCGAGGCCGGCCGGCCCGGCGCCGCCTCCCGCGCCGGACGGGTCGTCGAGGGCGCGCCTGGCCCATTCGCCGACGGTCGGACACCGCAGCACGGCCTCGACCGCCCGCGGGGCTCCCTGCTGGATGCGGCCGAGGAGGTCGTACGCTTCGGCGGCCCGAGGCCCGCCCGCGTCGCGCACGCCTCGCAGCAGCAGGAGGCGCTTGCTGTACTGGGCTCTGTGGAGGAGCTCGCCCGCGGCGGAGCCGCCGTCGCCCGCGGCGAGCGCCAGGAAGACCTTCTCGGGGATCTGGTGGACGCCCGGGCTCATCCGGCTCCCTCCTGGGACGACGTCTTCCGCCTGTACGCCTCGACGTCCTGCGAGACCGCGTCCCGCATATGGGTGATCAGGTGGAAGAGGTCGCGGCAGTAGACGGACGGGTTGGCGAAGCCGGTGCCGGAGCGGTACCGGTGGGTGTAGTGACCGCCGCCGCACACGCGGTGGACGGGGCAGGCCGCGCACGCGTCGGCGAGCGCCCGGCGGCCGATCTGGCGCGCGGCCATCGCGGGGAGCATCAGGGCCGCGTCGAAGGCGTCCCTGCCGACGTGCAGCTCGGTGTGCGCCGCGCCCTCGTAGGCGGACTTGAGCGTGTCGACCTGCTCGATGGAGCCGTCGGTCTCCACCACGGCGACCGCGACCGGCGACAGCCCGATCGACTCGCTGTGCGAGGGCCGGCCGAGCAGCAGCCGGATGATCTCGCTGAACAGCCGGACGCGGGTCTCCCGCACCGGGGTGCGGTACCAGCGTTCGAAGATCGCGATGAGCCAGTCGCCGTACGGCGTCGCGTCGTCGTCGCCGCGGCCCGGGGGCGGGGTGTCCCAGTTGCCGTGCGGAAGCAGGAAGTCGACGGCCGGGGGGCGGTGGGCGACGAGCGCCTCGTAGGTGGCGACGGGGTCGTTGCGCAGGTCGATCGTGCTCAGCAGGCCGCTGAACAACCGCCGGTACGCGGGCTCCGTCAGCCGGTGCAGCCCGGTCGTGACGTCCTCGTGGCTTCCCCTGCCGTTGGCGCGGCGGCGGTGGCGGTCGTGGCCGTCCTCGTCGCCGTCCAGACTGACGCTCACGAATATGTCGAGTTCGTCGAAGAGTTTCAGGTAGACCGAATCAAGCAGGACGCCATTGGTCTGTAAGTGGAAACTCACCGATGTCCGGGAATCCACGGCTGAATTGACCGCCTCGACCGCGTAGCGGATGTGCTCGGGGCCGGCGAGCAACGGTTCTCCGCCGTGCAGGATGACGCCGATCCGGGACAGGTCATTGGAGCGCGCGTGCTCGGCGATGCGGGCGGCCGTGCGGTCCAGGGTGGCGCGCGACATGCGGCGCGGCTGGCGCCGCCAGCTCTGGTCCGCCATCTCGTACATGTAGCAGTAGTCGCAGGCCAGGTTGCATCTGCTGTGGATTTTCAGGACGAACTCGCGGAACGGAGTCGGCCGCCACCCCTGCTCCAGCAGGCTCTGCACGCTCAGCGTGGCCGGCCATTCGTCTTCGGTGGACGTCCGGGCCGCACCCACGGTCACACCGATCAACTCCCAGCGGGGTTCGAACGCAGGTCGATCACGTTACCTATATACATTTATATACGCATTATCATGATCACGGAATCGCGGTCCGGCGGTGACGGATCAGCGCAGGGAGCGGCGGGCCACCAGGGCGGCGTTCAGCAGTTGGAGGTCGGCGGGGCGGCCCGGGTCCAGCCCGGTGAGCGCGCTGATGCGGCGGATGCGGTAGCCGACCGTGTTCGGGTGGACGTGCAGCGCCGCGCCGGTCGCGCGCCGGTCCAGGCCGAGCGCCAGGTAGCGCTCCAGGGTGCCCAGCAGATCGGGCTTGCGGTCCAGCGGCGCCAGCAGCGCGGCCAGCGCGGCCAGCGCGCCGCTCGGGCGGCTCAGCTGGTAGTCCAGCAGGACGTCGGCGAGCCGGTACAGGCCGGGCGCGCGGCCCGCGCGGCGGACCAGGTCCATGATCTCGGCGGTCTGCGCGACGGCGTCCGGGACCCCCGCCGGTCCCGTGATCTCCGCGGCGGCCGTCACCTCGATGTCGGCCGCCTTCGCCGCGCCCGCGACCAGGTCGTGCAGCGCCTCCCAGCCGCAGGAGAAGGGCAGCAGGGCCGTCCCTCCCGAGGCGTCCAGGGCCGTGAGGGCGGGCTCGTCGGCGACGGCGTCCAGGGCGGTCCGCACGCGGCGGATCTTGCGGCGGGCGGCGATCCGGGCGCGCTGCCCCGAGCCCGCCTCGTCCGGATGCGGGCCGAACGCCAGCGCCAGGACGGCGTACCGGGGCGCCGGGCGGCGCCCCGCGGTGTCCCCCGCCAGCAGCGCGGTCATCAGGGCGTGCCGGCCGCCGTGCTCCTGGCTGTCGAGGATCTGCCGCACCTCCAGGTAGGCGGCGCTGACGGCCGACGTCAGCAGCCGCTGGAAGTCGAGGAAGTAGCCGAGCGCCTCCTGGAAGGCGGGCAGGTCGGCGGGCTCGGCCCCGGCGGTCAGCTCCTCCCAGGCCATGGCCGCCCCGATCTGGTAGGCGGCGAGGATCGCGTCGAGCGGCACGCCCTCCTCGGCCCGGAGCGCCGCCGAGTCGCGCTGCAGGGCGAAGTCGGCCGCGCGGGCCGGCCGGCGCCGCTCCAGGACGTCCGCGAACTGCCGCAGGCTGTGCTGGACGATCCCGGCGATGTCCCCGGCGACCTCCTCCTGCGGCAGCTCGGCGTAGACGGGCAGCTCGGCGAGCAGCCGCGCCACGACGCGGCGGGTCAGCAGCGGTGCGCGGACCCGCAGGTGGGCCGCCATCGGCCGGCCCGCCACCCGCAGCGCCGGCGTCTTGTCCCGCGTCACAACGGCTCCCGGAAGAGTCTGTCCCCACGCCAATTGAACGGCGTGTCCAGATTCTGGACGATCACGGCGACATCGTCCATGACGCCGGGAGTCAGCTCATGATGCGTCTGTTCAACGGCCGCCCGTCCACCGCCCGGGTCTCCAGGGGCAGGGTCGTCAGAGGCGCGGTCGGCGCGATCGTCCTCGCGGGCGCGGCCCTCGGCGGGACGGCCGTGCCGGCGGCGGCCGCGCAGGAGTACGTCGCGCTCGGCGACTCGATGGCCTCCGGCCCGCTCATCCCCGACATCACCGGTCCGGTCGGCTGCGGGCGCTCCACCCACAACTACGCGCACGAGCTGGCGTCCAAGCTCGGCGCCGCCCTGCGGGACGTCACCTGCAGCGGCGCCAGGACCACCCACATGACCCAGTCGCAGAGCACCAGCGTCGGCGGCGTCGACACCGGGACCGTCCCGCCGCAGCTCGACGCGCTCACCGCGTCCACCGCGCTGGTGACCCTCACCATCGGCGGCAACGACGTCGGCCTCGTCGGCATCGCCCAGGACTGCGCCACCCTCGACCCCACCGCGACCCCGTGCAAGGGCGAGTTCGAGGAGCAGGTCGCCCAGCGCACCCGCGACTTCGGCCCGAAGCTGTCCGCCGTCCTGGACGGCATCCGCGCCCGCTCCCCGAAGGCGCGGATCGTCGTCACCGGCTACGGCCTCTACATCAAGCAGAACGGCTGCTGGCCCGTGCAGCCCGTGCTCCCCACGGACGCCAACTTCCTCCAGGGCTCCGTGAACGCGTTGAACGACGTGATCCGCCAGCGGACGGCCGCGCACGGCGGGACCTACATCGACCTGGTCGCGCCGAGCGCGGGCCATGACGCGTGCCAGTCGGCGTCCAAGCGCTGGGTCGAGGGCTACGTCCCCGTCCACTCCGCCGCCCCCCTCCACCCGAACGCGCAGGGCGAGGCCGCCTACGCCGCCGTCATCGGCGGCGCCCTCGGCGCCTGACCCCGCTGATGACCCGTCCCGGCCAGACCCCCCGGCTGTGTTTCAACGTCCCGGCCCACTTCGCTCGCCTGGCGGCTCGCTACGCGACCGGGCCTGGGCGAACGCGGCATCGCTTCGCGATCTGCCCGGTTCCGCTCGCCTCCGGCTTCCCTCCACCGGGCAGCCCACGCGTTCGCGCGCGCGTGGCCGAGACCACTTCGAAACACGCCCTCGGCCGGGGCGGGTCGTAAGCTGCGTGAGCCGACGGAGGGGCTGAGATGAACGAGCAGATGCGCGCCAACACCGCCGCCTACGAGCAGACGATCCGCTCGTCGCTCGCGCTCGCCGGGGCGCTGGCCGACGACGACTGGGACCGGCCGACCGAGTGCCCCGGCTGGACGGTCAAGGACCAGTTCTCCCACCTCGCCGGCGTGGAGCGCGACCTGCTCGGGGACCCCTCCCCGGCCGTCGAGCTCCCCGAGTTCGACCACGTCCGCAACGACTTCGCCCGCTACACCGAGATCGCGGTCCACGCGCGGCGGACCGTCCCCGGCCCGCAGGTCGCGGCGGAACTGGCGGACGCGCTCGAACGCCGGCTCGTGCAGCTCGCGGACGAGGATCCCGGCCGCGTCGTGATGTGCCCGGACGGCAGGGAGGGCCCCTACACGCGGTTCATGGAGTTCCGGGCCATGGACTGCTGGACCCACGAGCAGGACGTCCGCCGCGCGGTCGGCCGTCCCGGCAACCTCGACGCCCCGGCGGCGCGGTGCTTCTGGGAGCTGCTGAGCCGCCCCCTGCCCCGCATCGTGGCGCGCGCCGCGAAGGGCGCCTCCGGGCGGAGCGCCGCCCTCGCGATCTCGGGCCCGCCCGACTTCGAGGTCGCCGTCACGGTCGGCGACGACGGCCGCGGCGCGTGGTCGGACGTGCCGGAGTCCCCGGCGGCGAGGATCGCCATGGACTGGGAGACCTATGTCCGGCTGACCGCGGGCCGCTGCGCGGCCGGCGACGTCGCCGTCCGGACCGAGGGCGACGCGGAGCTGGCCGGGGGGATCCTCGCCACCATGGGCGTCACGCCCTGACCGCTCCTCAGCGGTGCCGGACGGCGTCCGGGAAGTGGGAGGCGAGCAGGTCGGGGGACTCCTCGCGGCCGTCGAGGACGCGGTTGACGCGGGTCACGGCGCGCCAGCCGGACGGGGTGCGGCGCAGCCGCCAGTGGTTGGCGGTGGCGCGGCGCAGCACGAAGCCGTCCGGCCGCTTGACGATCATGAGGGTGTAGCCGACGGCGGCGGCCTCGTCGCCGGAGAGCGTGACGTGCGGCGGGCCGACGACGTGCGCGCAGCCGCCGGAGATCCACCGCTGGTGGTTCGCCGAGCGGACCATCGCCTCGATCTCCGGGTGGCCGGTCATCATCAGCTCGTCCACGTCGTAGACGCCGTCCGGCTCCCAGAGCCCGGCGACCTCGGCCGCGCAGCCGCCGTCGACCAGCGGGCCGTAGGACAGGATCAGCCGGGTGATCTCCCGCTCGTCCTCCAGGGCGCGCAGCCGCTCTTCGAGGGCGGCCAGGCGGGCTTCGACGCTCACGCCTCCTCCCCGAAGACCAGGCCGTAGCCGGCGGCCAGCGCCCGCAGGGCGGCGAGCTGCTCGCAGTAGTGCGCCGCCGACTCCGACTCCATCCGGACGCCGGCGATCGTGGCGCCCGCCTCGCGCAGCCGGGCGAGCGCCGTCCCGGACGCCTCCGGGGCGCCGATCGGGTCCAGCGGGCGCGACGGCGCGAGGACCACGTCGAAGCCGGGCGGCACGTCGGCGTCCGCGAGCATCTCCGCGAGCGTGCGCAGCGGCAGGCCGAACGGGACCCAGCCGTCGGCGTCCAGCGCCCGGCGCAGCGAGCGCTCCGAGCGGCCGCCGATCCACAGCGGGACGCGGTCCTGGACGGCGTGCGGCTCCACGACCAGCCCGGAGTAGGCGTAGTGCTCGCCGCGGTACTCCGGCGTCCGCCGCGACAGGGACGCGCGGAGCGCGGCCAGCGCGTCGTCGGCGCGCGCGCCGCGCCCGGCGAAAGGCGCGCCGAGCAGGGCGAACTCCTCCTCCAGGCTGCCGACGCCGAGGCCGAGCACGAGCCGCCCGCCGCTGACCTGGTCGAGCGTGCCGTAGCGCTTGGCGATGGCGAGCGGGTGGTGGTAGCCGAGCACGAGCACCTGCGTGGCGAGCCGGATCCGGGACGTGCGGGCGGCGAGGTAGCCGAAGGTCGCGAGCGGGTCCCAGTAGACGCCGCCGCGCTGCTCGGCCGCCTCCACCGGGACGGCGACGTGCTCGCTGCACGTCACGTGGTGGTAGCCGAGCCGGTCGGCGGTCCCGGCGATCAGGGCGATCTCCTCGACGCCCGCGCCGCGCTCCCAGGCGGCATGGCCGGGCGGCTGCGCCACCACCGGCGTGGCGATCCCGACGCGCATCGGCTGCTCCCTCTCGTTGGCAGAAAAACGTTCTATCACGCCCTCCGCCCCGACCTGGGCCGCGGTCCCGGTCACATATGCTCCGGCTGACCTGGTCTTACTGCCCCTCTTCCGCTGAGAGCAAGCGGTTGCTACATTCCAGGTAACAAGAATTCATTTCAGTCATGTTCTGGGAGGTGCGATGACCGAGGCCACGATGCCGGAGGCAGCGACGCCGGAGGTCATGACCGCGTCGGAGGCGCGGGCGGAGCGCGACGTCATGACGACCGCGGCCACCCTGCAGTCGGCGACCGTGCACGGCGACGCGCGCCGGGAGTCGCCGCCGTCGATGATCGAGCGGATGACGCTGATCCTCGACGCGTTCAACGGGCCGACCGCCCGGCTGACCCTGGAGGACGTCGCCCGCCGCACCCGGCTGCCGCGCTCCACCGCGCACCGGATCCTGGACCAGCTCGTCCGGCAGCGCTGGCTCGCCCACCACTCGTTCGGCTACGGACTCGGCCAGCGCGCCCTCGGCCTCGGCGGGCAGGACGGCGGGCACGGCAAGATCCGCGAGGCCGCCGCGCCGCTGCTGCACGAGCTGCAGGTCACCACCGGGCTCGTCGCGCACCTGGCCGTGCTGGACGGCGCCGAGATCTTCTACCTGGACAAGCTCGGCGGGCGGCTCGCCACCTCCGTCCCGTCGCGGGTCGGCGGGCGCGCCCCGGCGCACTGCACCGCGCTCGGCAAGGCGATGCTGGCGTGGCTGGAGCCCGAGCAGGTGGACGCGCTGCTCGGCTCGGGCATCAGCCGCTTCACCAGCCGCACGATCGGCGAGCTCGGCACGCTCCACCAGGAGCTGCACCGCATCCGGCAGCGCCGCGGCCTGGCGTTCGAGCGGGGCGAGTCCTACCCCGGCATCGCCTGCGTCGCCGCGGCGATCCGCGGCGCGGAGGGGCCGGTCGCCGGGATCTCCCTGGTCGGCGACATCCGCGCGCCGCTGGAGAACGTCGCGCCGCTGGTGGTCACCGCCGCCCGCGAGGCGTCGCAGACCCTGTTCCCCGGCTCGGCCCCCGGCGCCCGCGGGGGACGGCGCGCCGGGCGCGCCGTCCGCACCGGCGAGGAGACCAGCTGGTCGCCCGAGACGATGAACCGGCTGCTCGCGGTCGACGGGCGCGGCGACTGGATGTGACGGGCGGCCGCAGGTGACGTCAACCCCAGCCCCACCGGTCGCCGATGCCCCACGGGTCGGGGGCGATCGGCGCGTTCGGCTCCGCGACGCCGAACCGGCTGCGGAAGAACACCATCGGGCGCCGCCACGCGCCGTCCAGCACCTCGTGCCGGTCCACCGCCAGGACCCGCCCGATCACCACCTCGTGGTCGCCGGCCTCGTGCACGTCGTGCACGACGCAGTGGACGGCGAGCAGGACGTCCGGCAGGGCGGGGGAGCCCCACCGCGACTCCTCCCACTCCAGGTCGTCGAACTTGGCGCCCCGGCTCGACCCGAAGCGCTCGCACAGGTCGCGCTGCTCCTCGCCGAGCACGTTGACGCAGAACCGCCCCGCCGCACGGATCCGGGGCCACGACCGGCCGCGCTTGTCCGCGCAGAACAGGATCAGCGGCGGATCCAGCGACACCGAGGCGAACGACTGGCACGCGAAGCCGACCGGCTCGCCGCCGTCGAGGGCGGTGACCACGGTGACGCCCGTCGCGAACTCCGCCATGGCCTTGCGGAAGTCGGCCGGCTCCGGCGAGGCCGTGGCGGCGTCCGCCTGCCAGTCGTTCGCGTCGGCGTCGTGCAGGGGCGTGAGCGCTGGCTCGGCTGGCATGTGTTCACCTCGGGGCTGCGAGCGGGCGGGCGTTCGAATCCACTATGCGACATTTCTACTAACAGGTACTCACCCGGCACCGGTCAAGGGGCGGCCGGTGAGCCCGAAGGTAGGCAGGCCCCGCCGCGGCCACGCGCCCCGATCCCGATGAGTGGAAGCGGGCGCCGGGACGGGCCCGCCGAGCCGCCCTGAGACCCGCGTCCCGCTGATCGGGATCCACCGCCTGACCACGCCGTCCCGCCGATTACGTTCCGGACAAGCCACCGTCGAAGGACTGGGAGATCATGCCTGCGGAGCTGACCTACGAGTCGACGTTGCGCGAGCTCGCCACCGACCAGGGCGTCCTGCGCTACCACGAGGCCGGTGAGGGCCCGCCGCTGCTGCTGCTGCACGGCTCCGGCCCCGGCGTCACCGGCTGGCGCAACTACCGCGGCAACCTCGCCCGGTTCGCCGAGCACTTCCGCTGCCTGGTCCTGGAGTTCCCCGGCTTCGGGGTCAGCGACCCGACCGACGAGCACCCGATGATGGCGGCCGGCGGCGCCGTCGTCCGGTTCCTGGACGGCCTCGGCCTCGACCGGGTCGACGTCATCGGCAACTCCATGGGCGGCATCGTCGCGACGCAGGTGGCGCTGCGGCACCCGGACCGCGTCCGGCGGCTGGTCACCATCGGCGGGATCGGCCGCAACGTCTTCAGCCCCGCGCCCGGCGAGGGCATCAGGCTGCTGGCGGAGTTCACCGACGACCCGACCCGCGAGGGCCTCGTCCGGTGGCTGAACTCGATGGTGTACGACCCGCGGATCGTCACCGAGGAGATGATCGAGGAGCGCTGGAAGCAGGCCACCGACCCCGACACGCTCGCCAGCGCGCGCCGCATGTACGGCTCCAAGGCGATGGCGGCCCGCGCCAAGGCGATGGCGGCCTCCGACGAGCCGCCGTACTGGGCGATGCTCCACCGGCTCAAGGCCGAGACGCTGATCACCTGGGGCCGCGACGACCGGGTCAGCCCCGTCGACATGGTGCTCGTGCCGATGCGCACGATCCCGGACGTCCAGGTGAACATCTTCCCCGACTGCGGGCACTGGGTGATGATCGAGCAGAAGTCCGCCTGGGAGAGCGCCGTGCTGGCGTTCCTGACCCGGAAGGACGAGCGGTGAGCGGGAGCGGCTGGGACCACGAGTACGACCTCGTCATCGTCGGCAGCGGCGGCGGCGGGATGGCCGCGGCGCTGGCCGCGCACGACGCCGGGATCTCGGCCCTGATCGTGGAGAAGGGCAAGAGGTTCGGCGGCTCCACCGCGATCTCCGGCGGCGGGATCTGGATCCCGGGCAACCCGACGCTGAAGGCGCGCGGCCACGACGACAGCCGCGCGTCGGTCCGCCGCTACCTGGACCGGCTCACCGAGGGGCGCGTCCCGGCCGCGCGGCTGGACGCGTTCGTCGACCACGGGCCCGCCGCGATGGAGCTCCTGTGCCGGAGCAGGTGGATGACGTTCTTCTGGACGAAGGGCTACGCCGACTACCACCCCGAGTACGAGGGCGGGCGCCCGCTCGGCCGGTCCATCGAGGCCAAGCCGTTCGACACCCGCAAGCTCGGCGACGACGAGCGGTACCAGCGGCCGAACAGCATGAAGGGCCCGCTCGGTCTGTGGATCACCGCGAAGGACTACCACGACCTCGCGATGGCCAAGCGCACCTGGACGGGCCGGCGCGCGTCGCTCGTCGCGGCGTGGCGCGTGTCGTCCAACCTGGTCCGGCGCCGCCACATGGCGACCGGCGGCCGGGCGCTCGCCGCGCGGCTGCGGATGGCGCTGAAGGACGCCGGGATCCCGCTCTGGCTGAAGGCCCCCATGACCGAGCTCGTCGTCGAGGACGGCCGCGTCACCGGCGTGGTCGTCGAGCGCGACGGCGCGGCGCTGCGCGTCCGCGGGCGCCGGGGCGTCCTGCTCGCGACGGGCGGCTTCGACCACAACCAGGAGATGCGCGACGCCTACCTGCCGAAGGGCGGGCAGGAGGACTTCGCGATGGGCGCCCGCGAGAACACCGGCGACGGCATCCGCGCCGGTGAGAGCGTCGGCGCGGCGCTGGACCTGATGGACGACGCCTGGTGGATGCCCGCCGTCCGGCACCCGGCCGGGGCGACGGTCCCGCTGCTGTCGGAGCGGTGCATCCCGCGGTCGGTCATCGTGGGGCAGGACGGCAAGAGGTTCACCAACGAGTCGGCCCCCTACGTCAACTTCGTCCACGACCAGCTTGAGGGCGGGCACGTCCCCTGCTGGTTCGTGATGGACGCCAAGGCCAGGGCCCGCTACCCGTTCGCGCAGATCCTGCCCGGCGCGCCGATCCCCAAGGCGTTCTACGACGCGGGCATCGCCTTCAAGGCGGACACGCTCGCCGAGCTGGCCGGCAAGATCGGCGTTCCGGCGGACGCGCTCGGCGGGACCGTCGAGACGTTCAACCGGTACGCGCGCGAGGGCAAGGACCCCGAGTTCGGCCGCGGCGACTCCGCCTACGACCGCTACTACGGCGACCCGAACCTGGAGAACCCCAACCTGGACGTGATCGAGGGCGGGCCGTACCACGCGTTCCGGATGGAGGTCGGCGACCTCGGCACCAAGGGCGGCCTCGTCTCCGACGAGAACGCCCGCGTCCTGCGCGGGGACGGGACGGTCATCGAGGGCCTGTACGTGACGGGCAACTCCTCGGCGTCGGTGATGGGCAACGAGTACGCGGGCCCCGGCGCCACGATCGGCCCGGCCATCGTGTTCGGCTACATCGCCGCCCGGCACGCCGCCGGGTCGGGAGAGTCCGCCGGGAAGTCCGCGGGACGCTCATGACGGCACTGAAGGCGCGGGTGGTGGAGGTCGTCCGGGAGACGGCCGACGCGCACTCCCTCGTCCTCGAACCCGTCGAGGGCGACCGGGCCCGGTTCGCCTACCGGCCCGGGCAGTTCCTCACCGTCCGGGTGCCGGCGGAGGGCGGCTGGGCCGCGCGCTGCTACTCGCTGTGCAGCTCGCCGCTCACCGACGACCGGCCGAAGGTGACGGTCAAGCGGGTCGCGGGAGGTGTCGGGTCCAACTGGATCTGCGACAACGTCACGGCGGGCGACGTCCTGGAGGTGCTGCGCCCGGCGGGCACGTTCACGCCGCCCTCGCTGGACGAGGACCTGCTGCTCGTCGCGGGCGGCAGCGGCATCACCCCGGTCATGTCGATCCTCAAGTCGTGCCTGGCGGGCGGTGCCGCGAAGGTGGCGCTGCTGTACGCCAACCGGGACGAGCGGTCGGTCATCTTCGCCGACGAGCTCAGGGAGCTGACCGAGCGGCACCCGGACCGGCTCGCCGTCGTCCACCTGCTGGAGTCGGTGCAGGGCCTGCCGACGGCCGCGGCCGTCCGCTCGCTCGCGGGCCCCTACGCGGGCCGCCCCGCGTACGTGTGCGGGCCCGAGATCTTCATGGACCTGGTCTCCGGGACGCTCGCCGGCCTCGGCGCGAAGGTGCACGCCGAGCGGTTCTTCTCGCTGGAGGGAGACCCGTTCGAGCAGCCCGAGGACGCGCCGGAGCAGGGAGAGGCGGAGGACGGCGACGCCCGCGAGATCGAGGTCGAGATGGACGGCGAGACCCGCACCGTTCCCTGGCGCGGGTCCGATCGGCTCCTCGACGCGCTGCTGCGCGCCGGGGTCGACGCCCCGTTCTCGTGCCGGGAGGGCTCCTGCTCGGCCTGCGCCTGCGTGGCGCTGGAGGGCGAGGTCACCCTCGACGCCAACACGGTCCTCGACGAGCAGGATCTCGCCGACGGCCTCATCCTCGCCTGTCAGGCGAGGCCGGTCACCGACCGGCTGAAGATCACTTACGACGGCTGACGAACACTTACGGGAGACAGGCGATGGCTGACCGCGTGCTAGACACGATCATGGAGAGGGCGGAGCAGATCCGCGAGCTCGGCCCGGCCAACGAGGCGCTCGGCAGGCTCGACGACAAGGCGGCCGAGATCCTCAGGGACGCGGGCGCGATCCGGCTGCTCCAGCCGGAGGCGCACGGCGGCCTGGAGGTCCACCCGCGCGAGTTCGCCGAGACGGTCATGGGGATCGCCTCCCTGGACGGCTCCACCGGCTGGGTCGCCGGCATCGTCGGCGTCCATCCGTGGGAGATGGCCTACGCCGACCCGAAGGTGCGCGAGGAGATCTGGGGCGAGGACCCCGACACCTGGATCGCGTCCCCGTACGCGCCGATGGGCATCGCCCGCCCCGTGGACGGCGGCTACGTCTTCAACGGCCGCTGGCAGTTCTCCTCCGGCACCGACCACTGCGACTGGATCTTCCTCGGCGCGATGCTGGGCGACGACGAGGGGAGGATGGCGCAGCCGCCGCGGTCGCTGCACATGATCCTGCCGCGCTCGGACTACGAGATCGTCGAGGACTCCTGGGACGTCGCCGGGCTGAAGGGCACCGGCAGCAAGGACATCATCGTCAGGGACGCGTTCGTCCCGGCGTACCGGACGCTGGAGTACTCCAAGGTCGTGGACGGCTCGGCGCCGCGCGAGGCGGGGCTGACCAACCCGTCCTACCTGATGCCGTTCTCCTGCGTGTTCCCGCTCGGCATCTCCTCCGCGGTGATCGGCATCGCCGAGGGCGCGCTGCACCACCACCTGGCCTACCAGCGCAACCGCGTCCAGATCACCGGCACGAAGATCAAGGACGACCCGTACGTGCTGTACGCGATCAGCGAGGCGGCCGAGGAGATCAGGACGTCCCGGACGGCCCTGCTCGACAACTGCTCGCGGATCTACGACATGGTCGCCGCCGGGCACGTGCCGACGTTCGCCGAGCGCGCCGCCGGGCGCCGCACCCAGGTCCGCGCGGCGTGGCGGGCGGTGCAGGCGATGAACGAGATCGTCGTGCGGTCCGGCGGCAACGCGATGCGCAGCGACAACCCGATCCAGCGGTTCTGGCGGGACGCGCACGTCGGCCTCGCCCACGCCATCCACGTCCCGGGCTCGGTCTACCACGTCTCCGCCCTGACGGACCTGGACATCGAGCCGCCCCAGGGCCCGATGCGCTCGATGATCTGAGTCCCGCCGACTCGCGGCGTGCCGGGAGCGTGGGCGCCTCCACCGCCCGGCACGCCGCGCCCCAACCGGCCCCTAGATCGTTGATGGGGGTTGTTGAGTGCTCTGGTTAGTGGTCGTAGGCGGTAAGTGATCGCTTGGTTGGGGCGTCGATGAGCCAGTTGTGCCAGATCGCGGCGTTGAGGGCGCGGATGCGCTGGCACAGGCGCGTCCACAGGCCTTCGGTGGTGCGGGCGGCGTGGCGTTCCAGCCCGAGTTGGTTCTTCAGTGTCCAGATCACCGCCTCGATACGCTGGCGCAGCCAGCTGGGGAACACCTTCACGGCGGGTTCGGGCTCGTCGTCGCGGACGGGGCGGATCAGGATATGGCCCAGGTCGGCGGCGGCCTTTTCCACCCCGGCTCCGGCGAATCCCTTGTCGCACACGATCGGGCACGGTCCCGGCGCGGCCTGCTGGACGTGCAGCAGGTGCACGGCCTGTTTGCGTTCGTCCAGCTCTTTGGGGTGGGCCAGGCTGAAGGAGCACACCGCGCCTTCGGCGGTGGTGATCAGCATCAGTTTGGCGCCCCAGTAGAAGGCGTGGTGGGACTTGTCCATGCCGTAGCCGGCGATCTCGCCCAGGGCCGAGCGGTGCACGGTGGTGCGTGAGGCGCCGCAGCGCAGCGGAGTGCCGTCCATCAGCCGCAGCCGCTCCTGCCAGGAGGGCGTCTGGCGGACCAGCCACATCGAAGCGGCGAACAGAGCGGGCGCGGCATCGCGCAGGTGCCGGTTGTACTCGGACTGACCGGGCAGCCGCGGGAACAGGTGCCCGATCCTGCCGGGCGCGGTCCGCAGCCACCGCCGCTCGGAATCGCAGCCGAGCAGGACCTGGGCCACAGCGACGCACACCAGTTCAGCGTCGTTGAGGGTGCGGTCGGGGCCGCGTCTGCGGGTGCGGTCGGCCGACCGCAGGACGTGATCGTCCAGATGGACGTAGAGTGCGGTCAGAAGGGCGTCCAGGTTTGTCTTCACACACTGATCATGGGCGCCCTTCGTCATGCCCGCAGCGGTTCAGCAAACCCCCATCAACGATCTAGCCGAGCAGGTCGCGGTCGGCGACGAGCTTGGGGGTCCGGACGACCCGGCCCAGGTACCCGTCCGCGGCCGGGTCGGTGACCAGCCAGACCACGGCCGCCGCCGGCGCCTCCTCCGGCGTCGGCTGGAAGCCCTCGTCCTTCAGGCCGTCGAGGCCGCCGCGCGCCGCGCCCGCCTCGGTCACGACGAACCCGGGGTCGAGGTTGAACGCGCGGACGCCCGCGCCGCGGTACTCGGCGTTGACCGCGCCGGCGAGGCGCCCGAACGCCGCCTTGGACGCGGAGTACGCCACGCCCCAGCCGCCCTCGCCCGGCGGTCCGGGCGGGTCGGTGGTCGCCGACCCCGAGCACAGGTTGACGATCGTCCCGCCGCCCCGCGCCAGCATCGCGGGCAGGACGGCCTGGAGCAGCACGATCTGGTTCAGGTAGTTGCCCTCGACGGTCCGCGCGGCCACCTCCGGGTCGAGGTCGAGGAACCGCTCGTGGGTGCCCGCGATGTGCGCGACCGCGTTGTTGACCAGGACGTCCACGCGTCCCCACGCGTCGAGGACCGCCGTCGCGGCGGCCGTCACGCTCGCCCGGTCGAGCAGGTCCATCCGCACCGGCAGGGCCCGCGCGCCGAGCGCCTCGATCTCCGCCGTGGTGCGTTCCAGGCTCCCGGGGACGGGGATCGCCTCCGCCCGTCCGTGGCGCGGCGGTATCCGGCCCCGGCCCTCCTCCACCGTGCGCGCGGTGAACGCCACGTCGTACCCGGCGGCGGCCAGCGCGAGCGCCGTCCGCCTGCCGATGCCCCGGCTCGCCCCGGTCACCATCGCGACCGGCCTTTCCGTCGTCATCAGACCTCCCTCGAAGATGAGAGCCGCCGCCGTCCGCCCGCCGCAGGAAGACTCTCACTCAGCGGGAAGCGCCCGGCGGCCCGCCCCCGGATTTGGCAGGTTGAGGCTCGACGTCCGCCGCGCGGGCCGCCATCCAGAAGGGACCGAGGACAGTGACGCAGATCCGAGGGCTGGGATATCTGAAGGTCCAGACCCGGCACATCGACCGCTGGCGCGAGTTCGCCCTGGACGGGCTCGGTTTCGCCGAGGGGAGCGGGCCGGACCCGGGCGGCCTCTACCTGCGCATGGACGAGCGCCGCTCGCGCCTCCAGGTGCTGCCCGGCGACACCGACCGGGTGCTGGCCGTCGGCTGGGAGGTCCGCGACCAGTACGCGCTGGCCGCCGTCCGCGAGGCCGTGGAGAAGTCCGGGACGGCCGTGACGCGGCTGACGTCCGAGGAGGCGGCGGAGCGCGACGCGGAGGAGGCCATCGCGTTCACCGACCCGGGCGGCACCCCCGTCGAGGTGTTCTGGGGCCCGCTCCTGGACCACGACCCGCTGCGCACCGGCTTCGCGCAGAAGTTCGTCACCGGCCCCATGGGCATGGGCCACGTCGTGCTCCCGACCCCCCGGTTCGCCGAGACCGTCGCGTTCTACGCCGAGGTCCTCGGGTTCCTGCCGCGCGGCGCGATGAAGGTCGGCGGCGGCGCCGCGAAGGTCCGGTTCATGGGCGTCAACCAGCGCCACCACAGCATCGCGATCTGCCCGGCGCCGTTCGACGGCGACCCGGGCCTCGTCCACCTCATGGTGGAGGTCGACACGCTCGACGCGGTCGGCATCGCGCTCGACTCCATCACGAGGAAGGGCTTCTCGATCTCGTCCACGCTGGGCCGCCACACCAACGACAAGATGGTGTCGTTCTACGTGCGCGCCCCCGGTGGCTGGGACGTCGAGTACGGCTGCGAGGGCATGCTCGTGGACGAGTCGTACTACACCGCCGAGGAGATCACGAGGGACAGCTACTGGGGCCACGACTGGTCCGGCTCCGAGCCGCTGGCCGCCTTCGTCCCGCCGCGGAAGGGCTGACGCCGATGGCGAAGCCCCCGGTGGAACCGGTCGGCGCTGCGGAGGTGGAGTTCGACCACGAGTGCGACGTGCTGGTGGTCGGCTTCGGGGCCGCCGGCGCCGCCGCGGCTTACGAGGCCGCGGCGGCGGGCGCGGACGTGCTCGTCCTGGAGCGGTCGAGCGGCCCCGGCGGGACGTCCGCCCAGTCGGGCGGGGAGCTGTACCTCGGCGGCGGCACCCGGGTGCAGAAGGCGTGCGGCTTCGACGACACGCCCGACGACATGTTCGCCTTCCTCACGGCGGCGCTCGGCCCGCACGCCGACGCGGAGAAGCTGCGGCTGTACTGCGACGGGAGCGTGGAGCACTTCGAGTGGTTCCGCGCGCGCGGCGTCCCGTTCAAGGAGAGCCTGTTCGACGCGCCGGGCTGGATGCCGTACACCGAGGACGGCCTGATGTGGCTCGGCGAGAACGCCTGGCCGTACAACGAGATCGCCCGCCCCGCGCCCCGCGGGCACCGCCCGGAGACGCCGATGTTCGCCGGCGGCGTCCTCATGGAGAAGCTGATCGCGGCCGCCGCCGGGGCGGGCGCCGTCGCCCACCAGGACACCTACGCCACGAACCTCGTCGTGGACGGCGCCGGCCGCGTCACCGGCGTCGTCGCGCGCAGGTTCGCCGACCGGGTGGCCTACCGGGCGCGCAGGGGCGTCGTCCTGACCTCCGGCGGGTTCGTCGACAACGAGGACATGCTCGCCGACCACGCCCCGGTGCTGCTCGGGCACGACAAGGTCAGCGACGGCACCAGCGACGGATCCGGCATCCGGATGGCGACCGCGCTCGGCGCCGCGACCCGCCGCATGGCGTCGGTGGAGATCGCGCTCACCGCCAACCCCGCCGTCATCTGCCGCGGCATGCTCGTCGACGGCCTCGGCCGCCGGTTCATCAACGAGGACGTCTACCCGGGCCTGTTCAGCCACCGGGCCGTCCAGCACCAGCCCGGTCCCTACTGGGCGATCATCGACGAGGCCGGGCACGACGAGATCGCCGAGGCCGACATGTGGGGCGTCCGCCCCAAGCACGCGGCGGAGACGCTCGCGGAACTGGAGGAGTCACTCGGCCTGCCGCCCGGTTCGCTGGAGGCGACCGTCGAGACCTACAACCGGTTCGCGGAGCGGGGCGAGGATCCCTACTTCCGCAAGGACCCCCGGTGGCTGCGCCCCCTGAAGGGGCCGTTCGCGGCGATCGACCCGGCCGACGGGTTCTTCGGCGCCGGCAGGCACGGCGCCGGGACGGGCGCCGGCGGGTTCACCCTCGGCGGCCTCGACACCACCGCGGACGGCGAGGTCCGCAACAACTCCGGTGAGCCGATCCCCGGCCTGTACGCCGCCGGGCGCACCGCCTCCGGCATCCACGGCGAGGGCTACATCAGCGGGACGTCCCTCGGCGACGGCACGTTCTTCGGCCGCCGCGCCGGACGCGCCGCCGCCGCGAACTGACGACCCAGAACGGAGAGGAATCGGATGAAGTACGCCGTCCTGCTTCCCGTGGCGGCGGGCGTCACCGCCGATCCCGCGTGGATCGGCGAGTACGCCCGGCACGCGGAGGTCTGCGGCTTCGAGTCGGTCGGCGCGGTCGAGCACGCGGTGGTGGCGAGCGGCTACCGGGTTAAGGGCGGCTGCTCGGGCCTGCAGAGCGGGGGTGAGGGCCCGCGTGGGGCGGCCGTCAGGCCCGAGTGCCGCCTGCCGGTCTTGATATCGCTTCGGTCTGTCATAGGCCGATGGCAGGATCGGGGTGTGTGGTTGAGGTACCGGTTCCGGCTCTACCCGGCTCCCGGGCAGCAGCAGGCGCTGGCCAGGGCGTTCGGGTGTGCGCGGGTGGTGTTCAACGACGCCCTGCGCGCACGCGAGCGGGCGCGCGCGGCCGGGCTGCCGTACCCGTCGGACGGGGAGTTGTCCAAGCAGGTCATCACAGAAGCGAAGAAGACTCCCGAGCGGGTGTGGCTGGGCGAGGTCTCGGCCGTCGTCCTGCAGCAGACCCTGGCTGATCTGAACACCGCCTACCGCAACTTCATCGCGTCGGTGACGGGGAAGCGGAAGGGCCGCGGGGTTGCGGCGCCCCGGTACCGGTCCCGCAAGGACCGGCGTCAGGCGATCCGGTTCACCCGCAACGCCCGCTGGAAGATCACCGCGGGCGGGAAGCTACGCCTGCCCGAGATCGGAGACGTACCGGTGCGGTGGTCCCGGACGCTGCCGTCCGTGCCGTCGTCGGTGACGGTGATCCGTGACGCGGCTGGCCGGTACTTCGCCTCCTTCGTCGTCGAAACCACCGACGAGCCACTGCCGCAGACGGAAGCCGAGGTCGGCCTCGATCTGGGGCTGGCGCATTTCGCGGTGCTGTCGGACGGCCGCGAGATCAGCAGCCCCAGGTTCCTGCGCCGCGCCGAGCGCAGGCTCCGCAAGGCGCAGCAGGCTCTGTCCCGCAAGACCGAGGGGTCGGCCAACCGGCGCAAGGCCGCCGCAAGGGCCGCCCGGCTGCACGCGCGAGTCGCCGACGCGCGGCGCGACCACCACCACAAGCTGTCCACACAACTGATCCGCGACAACCAAGCGGTCTACGTGGAGAACCTGTGCGTGAGCGGTCTGGCCCGCACTCGGCTCGCCAAGTCCGTGCACGACGCGGGCTGGTCCCAGTTCCTGGCGATGCTGGAGTACAAGGCCGCCCGGCACGGACGCACCTTCGCCAAGGTCGACCGCTGGTTCCCGTCCTCGAAGCTGTGCGGGGCTTGCGGGACGGTCGCCGAGTCGATGCCGCTGAACATCCGCAAGTGGGCCTGCGCATGCGGCGCGGTCCACGACCGGGACATCAACGCCGCGAACAACATCCTGGCCGCCGGGCGGGCGGACAGGCTAAACGCCTGCGGAGGGACCGCAAGACCTTCCGTCCAGCGGAAGGCAGGACCCGGCGAAACAGGAAGCCACAGAAGCGCCGCACACGCGGCACAAGCTGAACCTCCAGCCTTCGAGCTGGGGGGCGCGTCAATCCAGCGTCTACCCCTACCCGGCACTCGCCCACGGCGCCCCTCCACCCCACTTCAAGTCCCTGGAGGCGCCCGAGACGAGAAGGGGCCAAGGCAACATGCAGGACGAGAAGACCGGGGCGCTTAGAGAGATGGCGGTACTGGGCGACGACCGTCCCGCCAGCGAGACCGCGTTCGCGGAACTGGTCGCGGCGCGCGGCGGCGACGACCGGACGGGCCTGTGCTTCGAGGACCGCTCCTGGACCTGGCGGGAGGTCGTCGCGGAGTCCCTGCGGCGGGCCTCCCTCGTCCGGGACCTGGACGGCCACGTCGGCCTGTTCCTGGAGAACGGCCCCGAGCACCTGTTCTGGCTGCTGGGCGCGGCGCTCGCCGGGGTCCCGGTCGTGGAGCTGAACCCGACGCGGCGGGGCGCCGAGCTGGCCCGCGACATCGCCCACACCGACTGCGCGCTGCTGGTCACCGAGACCTCCCGCGCGCCGCTGCTCGACGGGCTCACGCGCGTCCCGTCCCTGGAGGTCGACACCCCCGCGCACGCCGAGCGGCTGGCCTCCGCCCGCCTGGCCGCCCCCGCGCCGGTGGACCCCGACACGATCTTCTCGCTGGTGTTCACGTCCGGGACGACGTCCGCCCCCAAGGCGGTGATCTGCACGCAGCGCAGGCTGGGCCGGATCGCCGTCCAGCAGCGCGACCGGCGCGGCCTCACCCGCGACGACGTGTTCTACGTGGTCATGCCGATGTTCCACTCGAACGCGCTGATGGCCGGGATCGCGCCGGCCGTCGCCGCGGGCGGCCGCATCGTGCTGCGCCGCGGCTTCTCGGCCTCGGGGTTCCTGCCGGACGTGCGCCGCCACGGCGTCACGTTCTTCAACTACGTCGGCAAGCCCCTCAGCTACATCCTGGCCGTCCCCGAGAAGCCGGACGACGCCGACAACACGCTCCGCGTCGCGTTCGGCAACGAGGCGGCGCAGCGCGACATCGACGCGTTCGCCCGCCGCTTCGGCTGCACCGTCATCGACTCCTACGGGTCGAGCGAGGGCGAGATCCGCCTCACCCGCGTCCCGGGCACGCCGCCCGGCTCGCTGGGCGTCGCCGAGGCGGGCACCGTCGTGATGGACCCCGGGACCCTGCGGGAATGCCCGCGCGCGGAGTTCGACGCGAACGGGCTGCTCCTCAACGCCGAGGAGGCCATCGGCGAGATCGTCGACACGATGGGCGCCGCCAGGTTCGAGGGCTACTACGACAACCCCGAGGCGACGGCGCGGCGCGTCCGCAACGGCTGGAGCTGGTCGGGCGACCTCGCCTACCGCGACGCCGACGGCTACTGGTACTTCGCCGGCCGCGACGACGACTGGCTGCGCGTGGACGGCGAGAACTTCGCCACCGCCCCCGTCGAACGCCTCCTGGCCCGCTTCGGGCCCTTCACCGACGTCGCCGTCTACGCCGTCCCGGACGACCGCGTGGGCGACCAGGTGATGGCGGCCGTCACGCTGGCCCCGGGCCGCGCCTTCGACCCGTCCGCCTTCTCCGCCTTCCTGGCGGCCCAGCCGGACCTCGGCACCAAGTGGGCCCCGCGCTACGTCCGCGTGGTCGAGGCCCTGCCCCGCACCCCGACCAACAAGGTCGTCAAGCGCGTCCTGCGCACCGAGGGGCGCGACGCCGCCGGCCCCGTCTACGAACGCCGCGACGGCGCCTACCGGCCCCGCTGATCACGGTCACCGGCGCCCGTTTCTGTGGAAAGGTCTCTTCTGAACACCGGTTGACGCGGGAGGGCGAACGGGTGTCCAGCGGGAAGCCGAGGCCGCTCCGGGCGGACGACCCGAAGAGGATCGGCCGGTACCGGCTGCTGGCGCGGCTCGGGGCGGGCGGGATGGGCCGGGTCTACCTGGGCCGCTCGCAGGGCGGCCGGGCGGTCGCGGTCAAGGTGATCCACCCCCACCTGGCCGAGGACCCGGAGTTCCGGCGGCGGTTCGAGCAGGAGATCGCGGCGGCGCGGCGGGTCGGGGGCATCCACACCGCGCACGTCGTGGACGCCGACCCCGGCGCCGATCCGCCCTGGCTCGTGACCGAGTACATCGCCGGCCCGACGCTGCACGATGCCGTCGGCGAGCACGGCGCGTTCTCCGAGGAGTCGCTGGCCGGGCTCGGCGCGGGCCTGGCCGAGGGGCTGATGGCGATCCACGACCGCAACGTGGTCCACCGGGACCTCAAGCCCGGCAACGTCCTGCTCGCCCGGGACGGGCCCCGCATCATCGACTTCGGCATAGCCCGCGCCGTGGACGCCACGTCGCAGACCACCCGCACCGCCGTGGCCGGCACGCCCGGGTTCATGTCGCCCGAGCAGTTCCGCGGCCGCGAGGTCCGGCGCGCGAGCGACGTGTTCTGCCTGGCCGCCGTGTCGACCGCTGCTCCGCGCTGGTGCGGGGCGGGGAGCCTCCGCTGCCGGAGCCCGTCGCCACGATGATCGCCACACGGGTCGCGGAGACCGAGGTCCTGGTGCCCGCGGACGCGACCCGCCGCGCGCCGCGCGTCCCCGTGCTCGGACGGCCCGTGCCCGCGCCGGCCCTGGCCGCGGCCGCTGCGGCGGGTGTCCTGCTGGTCGCCTTCGCCGTCTGGGCCGTCGCGAACGGCGGGAAGGAGGCGGGTTCGTCGGGCACCGCCGCCCACGCGACCTCGCCCCGGGCGACCGGCACCACCGGGACGCCGTCGCCGGGAACGTCCGCCCCGGAACCGGAGCCGGGAACGGCGCCCCCACCCCCGACCCCACGCGCAGCGCCTTCGAGAGGATCACGTCCGGCGACTGCCTCGACGCCTACGTCTCCCCCTACGACTCCGACAAGTGGAGCGAGCCCGAACCGCACGCGGTCGACTGCGGCCGGACGGACGCCTACGTCCGGGTGACCAAGGCGGCGACCGACTCGTCCGCGTGCATCGACGTGGTCGGCGATCTGGACGGCACCCTGTGGTGGGAGTACGGCGAGGGGGCGGACCGGATCGCCCTCTGCGTCGAGCGGCGGCTCCGCGCGGGCGACTGCCTGCTGGGTTCGAAGGGCCGGGGGAAGAAGGGCACGGTCGCCATCAGCAACGGCGACCCGATGACCTCGTGGCCGTGCGAGAAGGACTCCCTGCCCGAGGGGTACGACTACGTCCTCAAGGTCACCGCCCTCTGAACGGACATGTCCCGTGCCCGCCGGTCGATGGCCGAAGCGTGTCAGGACGGCTTCGGGAGTATGCGCCGCATCGCGGCGTGCGCCCCGGCGACGAGCTTCTCGCGGGGGAAACCGGCGCGTTTGCGGGCCATGTCGTAGTTGCCGCCCGCGACCCAGACCGGGCCGTCCGCCAGGTGCTCCAGACCCTCGCGCGCGACGTCGTCGGGCTCGGCGACGTTCAGGCCCGGCATGTCCATGTTGAGGCCGGCGCGCTCCATCGCCGGGGTCCTGGTCACGCCGAGGACCAGCTCCAGGACGTCCACGCCGTGCTCGCGCATCTCCAGCCACAGCCCCTCGGCGAAGACGCGGCCGAAGGCCTTCACCGCCGAGTAGATGCTGATCTGCGGCTGGCCCATGTAGCCGGCCAGCGAGCCGACCAGCAGGATGCCGCCGCGTCCCCGCTCCTTCATCAGCGCGCCGAAGTGGTGCGTCAGCGCGAGTTGCGCGGTGATGTTGAGGTCGATGACGCCCTGGAAGCGGTCCAGGTCGCCGGTGACGAACTCGTGGCCGTAGCTGTTCGCGCCCGCGTTGAAGACCAGCAGCCCGACGTCCAGGCCGTCGGTCACCTCGCGGACCGCCTTCACCGGGTCCGGGGCGACCAGGTCCAGTTCGAGGGTGCGCACCTCGACGCCCTTCGCGCGGACGGCCTCGGCGGTCTCCGCCAGCGGCCCCGGCTTGCGGGCGATCAGCACGAGGTTCAGGCCCGCGTCGGCGAGGCGGTGCGCGAAGGCCGAGCCGACGCCCTCCGAGCCGCCGGCGACGACGGCCCACGGGCCGTATCGGTCGATCATTGCTCTCCGTCCAGGTCCGGGGTCCAGGCGACGCCGTTGATGTGCGAGCCGCCGTCCGCGAACAGGGTGTTTCCGGTCAGGTAGTGGGCGTCCTCGGACGCCAGGAACACCGCCACGGGGGCGATGTCGGTCTCCGGGTCGCCGAGGCGGCCCATGGGGTTGGCGCGGTCGGCGGCGGCCTCGATCTCCGGATGCTCGGCCGCCATCCGGCGGAACGCCGCGCTCTTGGCGCCCGGCCAGATCGCGTTGACGACGACGCCCGCCGGCGCCCACTCGCGGGCCGCCGTGCGGGTCAGCGTCCTGAGGGCCTCCTTGGCCGAGTTGTACTCCAGGGTCCCCATGTGAGCGTTGACGCCGTTCAGCGAGCACATGTTGATGACGCGCCCCCACCCGCGGGCCTTCATGTGCGGGAACGCGGCCTGCATCGCCCACAGCGGGCCGTAGTAGCCCATCGCGAACCCGCGGGCGAGCTGCTCGTCGGTCTTGGTCTCCACCCGGCTCACCGTCCCGGCGCCCCAGGCGTTGTTGACCAGGACGTCCACCGAGCCCCACGTCCCGACCGCCGCGTCCACCATCGCGCGGACCTGCGCCCTGTCGGTGACGTCCGTCCGGACGAACCGGGCGTCCTTTCCGATCTCCGCGGCCACCCGCTCCCCGGACTCCGGGTCGAGCTCGGCGACCAGCACGCGGGCCCCCTCGGCGGCGAAGCGGCGGGCGATGCCGCGCCCGATCCCGTCGCCCGCGCCGGTCACGACCGCGACCCGCCCGGCCAGCCGTCCGCCCGTCACTCGACCACCGTGATGGCGCCGTTCAGCGCGGCCTCCTGGATGGCCGAGCGGAGCGCCGGGCAGGTCGCGTGCGGGTCGTCCAGACCCACGCACGCCTCCCTGGCCTCGGCGTTCCACTGGATGCTCGTCTGCTCCCAGCTCGACTTGCGCACCAGCACCTCGGCGGCGCAGCGGCGGCAGCGGACCGGCAGCAGCGGCCCCTCCAGGAGGCGCTCGTCCTGGCGGGTCGTCACGCCGACGCCCCCTCGGCCTCCCGGCGGGCCATGTTCGCGTCGACCTCCTTCTGCCAGGACTCCACCGGACGCGTCGTGTCGATCTCGTACTCGAAGCGGTCGGTCATCTCCGGCGCGACGTCGGCGGCGTCCACGTAGAACTGCTCGTACCAGCGGCGCAGCTGGTAGACGGGCCCGTCCTCCTCGCAGAGCAGCGGGTTGTCGATGCGCGTCTTGTTCCGCCAGATCTCGATGTCCTGCTCGAAGCCCGTCAGGATGAAGTCCGACAGCTTCTGCGCGGTCGCCTCCGCGGCGTCGGCCGGGAGCGCGTCGCTGTGCTGGACGATGATGCCCGAGTGCAGCGAGAACGAGTTCTCGTCGATCGGGTAGTGGCAGTTGATCAGGACGGAGTGCAGGTCGTACCCCTCGTAGTGGTACGTCAGCTCGTCGATCATGAAGGAGGGGCCGTGGTAGGAGGCCACGGAGGTGTTGCCGAGCATCTTCGGCCCGCCGCCTCCGCCCTCCCGGCGCGCGTCCTCCCGCGTCCGGCCCTTCATGATCTGCGTGGCCACCTGGCCCTCGAAGATGTTCTTGAAGTACGTCGGGAACGACTTGTGGATGTAGAAGAAGTGCGCCATGTCCACGACGTTGTCGATGACCTCGCGCGCGTTGGTGTGGACGACCGTCTCCGTCCATCGCCAGTCGGTCCAGTCGTCGCGGGTGGCGCCCTCGATCACCGGGATCGTCACGTCCTCCGGCGGCTTCCCGCCCTCCGGGTCGTTCCAGACGAACAGCAGCCCGTCCTGCTCCATCGTCGGCCACGCGGCCGTCCGGGCCCGCAGCGGGACGCGGCGCGCGTAGGGGATCTGCTTGCAGCGGCCGTCGCCGCCCCAGCGCCAGTCGTGGAACGGGCACGCGATCGCGTTGCCCTTGACGGTGCCCTGGGACAGGTCGCCGCCCATGTGCCGGCAGTAGCCGTCCAGGACGTTCGTCGTGCCGTCCTCACCGGTGAAGACCACGAGCTTCTGCCCGAACGCGTTGACCGTGTGGGGCTTGCCGTCCCGGAACTTCTCGGCCAGCCCGAGGCAGTGCCATCCCCGGGCGAAACGGCGGTTGATCGCCTCCGCCTCGATGGCGCGGACGGCGTCCGACTCGGTTGCGGTCACGTGGATCATCCCTTCAGCGATGGATGGGTGATTCGAACGTTAGGTCGCAGGTCACCGTCCCGACCGCCGAGTCCCGGTGGGCGGGACGCCCGTCCCCGCGCCGGCGCGGGACCATGGTCTCCTGCAAGGGCCGTACTAGGGAAGGAGCGGGGATGAGCAACGAGGTCCTGGACGCGGTGCGCGGACTGCTGCCCGGCATTGCCGAGCGGGCCCGGACCGTGGACGAGAAGGGACGCGTCCCCGCCGAGACGATCCGGGAGCTGACCGCCGCCGGACTGTTCCGGATGCTCCAGCCCACCCGGTACGGCGGCGCCGAGGACGACCCCGTCGCCTTCTACGAGGTGATCCGCGCGGTCTCCGGCGCCTGCGGCTCGACCGGCTGGGTCGCCGCCGTCCTCGGCGTCCACTCCTGGCATCTCGGGCTGTTCGCCGACGAGGCGCAGCGCGAGGTGTGGGGCGCCGGCCCGGACACGCTCATCGCCTCCTCCTACGCCCCGATCGGCCGCCTCACGCCCGTCGACGGCGGCTACGAGGTGACCGGGCGCTGGTCGTTCTCGTCCGGCTGCGAGTTTGCCTCCTGGGCCCTGCTCGGCGCGCTCGTCGTCGGCGCCGAGGGCCGCCCCGTCGACTTCATGACCGTCCTCGTCCCCCGGCGCGACTACGAGATCGCCGAGGTCTGGGACTCGATGGGCCTGCGCGGCACCGCCAGCGACGACATCGTCGTGGAGAAGGCGTTCGTCCCCGCGCACCGCGCGATGCGCAACTTCGAGCAGGCCCAGCTCCGCAACCCCGGCCGCAAGGTCAACACGGGCCCGCTCTACCGGATGCCCTTCGGGACGATCTTCACCAGCACCGTCGCCGCCAGCGTCATCGGCATGGCGGCCGGCTGCCACGACCTGTACGTGGCCCGCATGCGCGACCGGATCCGCCTCAGCCTCGGCGGCGGTCGCTTCGTCGAGGACCAGTTCGCCCAGGTCGCCGTGGCCCGCGCCGCCTCGGAGATCGACGCCGCGGTCCTGCAGACCGACCGCAACGTCCGCGAGATCCACGAGTACGCCGTCCGCAACGAGAAGATCCCGATGGAGCTGCGCCTGCGCGCCCGCCGGGACCAGGTCCGCGGCACCGAGCGCGCCATCGAGGCCATCGACATCCTCTTCAAGACCGCCGGCGGCAACTCCCTGCACCGCGGCAACGTCATCGAACGCGCCTGGCGCGACGCCCACGCGGGCAGCGTCCACGTCGCCAACGACGTCGAGCACGCCCTCTCCATGTACGGCCGTGGCGAGTTCGGCCTCAAGGTGGAGGACAACCTCGTCTGACCACCCGACCCGGCGCATCCGGTTCGACGGGCGATGCGCCGGCGAAGGACAGGGAGCCGAAAGAGGCGGCCGCCCCCCGAACTGGTCGGGGAACGGCCGCTGTTTATGGGTGTGCCAGCCCGCTAGTCGGTGGGCTGACCTGCTGGTTCAGCTCTGCTCCACGTTTCCGCAGTTGCCGCAGAACCACATGGACCCCCCTGGTCGCCCGGCTTCGTCATCTGGTGACCACACTTCGGGCAGTTCATGCTGTTCTCCTTGGTTGTGCGCCGCCGGGGTCCGAGACCGCCGGCGAATGACCTGTGTCACGAGATCATCGTCGGGATGTGCGCCTGGCTTGATGATCTTCTGGGAGCGGGTATTCTGGCATCAGAACGGCTCGGTGGCGAATGGGGAGTTCGCCGTCTTCAGGGGGCCGTCGTATGGGCTGCTCTGGGGGCTTGCGGCGTGGTTCGAATGTGAGTGCCGGGTGAAGTGGTGACGCCTGAGGCGCACGAAACCCGGCCGTTCCCACTTACCTTCACGGGCGTTGACCAGGTCTGGCGTGCCCGGGAACAGTCGCTGACTCGGAAACGTGCACCGGCGATTCCTTGATGGTCGATCGCGTCATTTTCCGCTGAGCGAGTACCCGTCCTCGGGTCGGCGATTCGCCGCGTCGGCGAGAAAAGACGGTCGCTCCTGTGAAGGGGGCCTTTTTGTCACTCTGGCTTGCCTTTTTTAGGGGCGGGCGGGGGAGGACGATGAAAGGCCCATCTCCCGGCCGAGAGTGAATGCGGTCGATGCCTTATAGACGCCCGGCCCGGCTCTCGGTGAGAGCCGGGCCGTTCTCGGCGGCTCCCGAAAGGAGCGCCGCGTGGCGTGGGGTCAGGAGTCCGCGCGCGCCATGTGATGGTGGTGGTGAAGGTGCTTGAGGGCGCACTTGAACGCGCGGGCGTGCGCGGCCTCGTCGCCGGCGATCTCGGTGAAGAGGCGCGCGGCCTTGTAGGCGTGCTCGGCGCGGGCGGTGCGGGCGAAGCTCGGGTACATCTGCGTGGCCTCGTAGGTCTCACCGGCGATGCTCTTGCGCAGGTTCTCCCGGGTGCGGTGGACGAATCCGGCGAGGTCGGCCTCCCCGGCGAAGTGCTCGGTCAGCTCGACCGCGGCGGTGCGCTCGAACAGCCGGGCCAGCTTCGGGCTGCGGGCCTTGGCGTGCTCGCCGTAGAGCGTGTACTTGGCGTTCGCGAACGCCTCGCCGTGCATCGCGGTCTCCAGGTTGCGGAGCGTCCTCGCCGAGTGCACCTTGGGCTTGCCCGCGACGACCTTGACGCGGTCGGGGGTGGGCCCCTCGGGGATCTCCCCGTGGTGGTGCTCGATGGCGTACAGCGCCTTCGCGAAGTAGCGGGCGTGATTCAACTCGTCCGCCGCGATCTCGGTGAAGAGGCGGGCGGCGTTGTGGTCCTTGTCCTCCCGCGCCTCCTTGGCGAACCGCGGGTACATCTGCGTGCCCTCTTCGATCTCGCCCTTGATGCTCTCGCGCAGGTTGGCGGCGTCGTCGCGGACGAAGTGGATGAGGCGCGCCTCCTTGGTGAAGTGGTCGTGGAGCTCGGTGTTCGCGGTCTTCATGAACAGGGCGCGCACCTTGGGCAGGTGCTCGTAGCCGGCCTGCTCGCCGTAGAAGTGGTAGCTCGCGTGCGCCATGGCCTCGCCGTGCATCGCGGTGAGGGTGTTCTCGTAGGTCTTGTGGTGCACTACCGCCGGCGTCGCGGCCTGCGCGGGGAGCGCGGTCCCGACCACCATCGCCGCTCCGGCGAGGACGGCGCAGGTCCGGGTGAGCCCTGACATGGTCATCTTCTTCCCTTTCGGATGATCGGTCGCTTCGTGTAGCCGATCAGTTACTACATGTAGCGTCCGATGGATCCTCGGCACCACCCGAAAGGGGCACGGAAAGGGTCAAATCGATACCACGGGTGTGGTCCCGTCCACCTGCGGACGGGACCACACGGGCCAGGTCAGCAGGTCGTGGACGGTGTTTCGCCTCTGCGGACGGCCTGGGCGAACTTCAGCGCCGTCTCGAAGGACGCGCTGATGGCGCCCCGGTGGTCGGCGCCCTCGAACGTCCGGTGGTCGACGGTCCCGTAGCGCTTGCACAGGTCGCCGACGATGTTCCGCGTCGCGGCGGGGGAGACCTCGCGGTCGGCGGTGCCCTGGGCGACCAGCGTCGGGACCTTCAGGGTCAGGCCGAGCGCCTCCTGCGCGTTGTAGTAGGTCTCGAACCGCGTCAGGTCGGCGTCCGGGCGGAACACCTTGTCCAGCGGCAGGGCCTTGCTGAGCTGCTTGAGCTGGAGAAGGCACGCGTTCGTCCGGCCCGCCTTGGCGACGGCGGCGGCCTCGTCGGTCAGCAGGTCCTCGGGGACGAACGCCGGGTCGGCCGCCTGCGCGCCGTTGAGCAGCACGAACAGGAACGGCAGCCCGACCTCGGCGCCCGGGTACTGCGCCTTGACGTACCGCGCCGTCTGGCTCATGTTCGAGCCGGGCGCGATCGACACCGCGCCCTTGAGCCGGATGTCGCGGGGCGTCTGCCGGGCCGCCGCCGTGTAGAGCGTGGCCTGGCCGCCCTGGCTGTGCCCGGCGACGAACCAGTCGCGCCCGATGCGATGGTCCGCCTTGCGGGCGGCGCGGACGATGTCGGTGACGGTGTTGGCCTCACTGGCCCCGTTCAGGTACGGGTGCCCGCCGGGCGTGCCGAGGCCCTCGTAGTCGGTCTGGACGACCGCGAAGCCGTTCGCGACCCACTTGTCCAGGTACGACTCGGTGACGGACAGGTAGTCGTGGGCCGGCCCGTCCGCGGTGTCGGCGGACGGCGCGCAGGCGTCGGCCGTCCCGGTGGTGCCGTGCGCCCAGCTCAGCACCGGCCAGCCGCCGCGCGGCGGCGTGCCCTTCGGGACGGCGACCGTCCCCGAGACCGTGATCCGCTTCCCGCCCACGCCCTCGGAGACGTAGGTGACGAACCGGTTGGCGGACGCGCTCGGCAGCGCCGCCGCGTTCGCCAGCGGCCGGACGCCGAGCAGCGTCCCGCGCTGCGCCGGGGCCGCCTGCGCGGGGGCCGCGGCGATCCCGGCCGTCGCGGCGCACGCGGCGGCCGCGAGGGCGATCCTTCCCGTTGATCTCACGTGTGGTTCCTCCTGATGTCCTGGACGGCGCGGTAGGCGAAGGCCATGGCCGACCCGATTGGCACGCCGGGCCCCGGGTAGACGGGGCCCGTGAACGAGGCGCTGCTGTTTCCGGCGGCGTAGAGCCCGGGGACGGGACGGCCCGAGCCGTCCAGGACGCGGGCGTCGGCGTCGGTGCGCAGCCCGCCCTTCGTCCCGAGGTCGCTGAGGACGACCCGCGCCGCGTAGTAGGGCGGCCGGTCGACGGGGACGACGCAGGGCCTGCCGCCGGAGAAATAGAGGTCGTAGGCGTCCTCGCCGCGGTGGAAGTCCTCGTCGGCTCCCTGGGCGGCGAAGCCGTTGAACCGCTCGACCGTCCCGGTGAGCGCGTCCGCCGGGAGCCCGGTGGCCTCGGCCAGTCCGGGCAGGGTTTCGGCCCGGACCCAGGCGCCCGACGCGAGCTGGTCCTCGGCCCGCAGCGGCGGGACGGAGATCGCGGGCAGGCCGTCCGCCCGCGAGTCCCAGACCAGATGGAACGGTCCCTCGGCACCGGCCATCGCGCGGCCCATCCGGTCGTAGGGGAGGGACTCGTTGGCGAAGCGGCGGCCCGCGGCGTCCACGACCAGCCCGCCGCGGAACCCGAGGGTGAACGCGGGCCTGCCGTCCGGGGCGAGCAGGCCGGGGCAGAACCACGCCTGGTCGAGCAGGGCGGTGGACGCGCCGATCCGGACGGCCGCCTCGATCGCGTCGCCGGTGTTCGCGCCGTCCGGGGCCATCGTCCAGCCCGCGCCGCCCGGCACCCCGCGCTCGGCCCGCAGGGCGGTGGACGACTCGAACCCGCCCGCCGCCAGCAGGACGCCGCGCCGGGCCCGCAGCCGCACCGGGCCGTCCGCCGTCATCGCCGCGACCCCGGTCACCCGGCCGTCCTCGACGACCAGGTCGGTCAGAGCGGTCCGCGTGCGGACCTCCCCGGCGCCGGTCGCGGTGATCGCCAGCAGCAGCCGCCCGATCAGCGCCCGGCCCTGCGCCAGCGGACCGGACGCCGAATGCCCCCGCCCCGCCCTGTCCCGGTCGACCGGCGGGCGGACGAGCGCCGCGAGCTCCCCGAGCCGCTCGGCGGGCAGCTCCAGCGGGACGAACGAGCGCCCCATGTCGAGGCGTCCCGGCGCGTCGAAGTAGTCGGGGAACGCCTGGAAACGGAACTCGACCGCGGGGTCCTTCTCCAGGAAGTCCACCAGATCGGGTGCCGTTTCGAGGAACGCCTCGCGGCGCTCCTCCTCGTCGTCGCCCAGCAGCGCCCGCAGGTACGTCCGCGCGCCCTCGGTCGAGTCGGCGAGCCCGGCGCGCTCCTGCACCCGCGTCCCCGGCAGCCAGATCGCCGCGCCCGAGTACGCGGACGTCCCCCCGAGCAGGCCCGTCTTCTCCAGGACGGCGGTGCGCAGCCCGCCCGACGCGGCGGCGAGCGCGCCTGCCAGCGCCCCGGCCCCGGAGCCGGCGACCACCACGTCGTACTCGTCGTCCCACCCGGCTCGTCCCATGTGGCATGCCCTCCGACCTCGGGTTCCCGGCGCGGGCACACCGTAGGGCGCGGCCCGGCCGGGGAGGGGCGGCCCGTCCCACTGACCGGTACGGACGTTCGCGGGGACGGTCCGGAGCCCGGATATTGTTCCTGGCAGGAGAAGGACCAGGACGCGCGAGGACCGGAGGGGGACCGTGGCGAGGATCGCAGCGGGCAGGCTGTCCGCCGAGCCGAGCTCGCCGGAGCAGCACGACCGGCGCGAGCGCATCCTGCGCGCCGCGTCGCGCATCGGCGCCGAGAAGTCCCTCGAACGCGTCCAGATGCACGAGGTCGCGAAGGCCGCCGGGGTCGCGATCGGCACCCTGTACCGGTACTTCCCGTCCAAGGTCCACCTGTTCACCGCGGTCATGGCCAAGCAGGTCGACCGGCTCCGCGGCCAGGTCTCCGAGCCCGCGCCCGGCACGAGCCCGGAGGACGCGGTCGCCGACCTGCTGGTGCAGGCCAGCCGGCACCTCATGGCGCAGCCGGTCCTGTCGACGTCGATGCTGCACGCGTCCAACACCGCCCACGTCGCCACCGTCGCCGACACCGTCCACATCGACAGCACGTTCCGGGAGATCCTGCTCCGGGCGGTGGGGATCGAGGTGCCGACCGCGCAGGACGTCACCCTCGTCCGGCTGCTGATGCAGTGCTGGTACGGCGTGCTCCAGTCGAGCCTGAACGGCCGCGCGTCGATGGCCGACGTCGAGAGCGACATCCGCCTCGCCTGCCGGCTGCTGCTGGCGCCCCGTTCGAACGCTCCCGCAGGCGACGGGACGCCCGGCGCCTCCCAGTGATCGGGACCGCCCCGGCGGACCTCCCGCGCCCGCGGCTAGCGTGCCGCCATGAATCGCTTTGACGGCGTGAAAGTGCTGCTCACCGGGGCGGCGTCGGGCATCGGACGGGCCACCGCCATCCGCCTGGCCGCCGAGGGCGCCGCGGTGTACGCCGTGGACGTCTCGGAGCAGGGCCTCGCCGGCACGGCCGCGGCGGCGGCGGGCGGCCCCGGCACCGTCGCCACCCGCGTGGCGGACGTTACCGACGAGGCCGCCGTGGTCGCCGCCGTCGCGGACGCGGCGGGAACGCTCGGCGGCGTCGACGTCCTCGTCAACGTCGCGGGCGTCCACAAGACCACCCCGATCGAGACCCTCACGGTGGACGACCTCTACCGGATGTTCTCCGTCAACCTCGTCGGCACGGCCCTGTTCTGCCGCGAGGCCCTCCGGCACCTCCCGGACGGCACCGGCGTGATCGTCAACACCTCGTCGCTGTCGGCGACGCAGGGCAACCCGTTCATGACGGCGTACTCGGCGTCCAAGGGCGCCGTGCTGGCGTTCTCGCTGAGCCTCGCCGCCGAGCTGGCCGCCCGCCGCATCCGCGTCGTGCCGATCTCCCCGGGCGCCGTCGACACCCCGCTGACCCGGGCGCCGGGCATGTTCCCGGACGGCCTGGACCTCACCTACTTCTCCAAGATCCGCTCCTACTACGGCGCGGCCGAGCCCGAGCACATCGCGGCCGCGATCGCGTTCGCCGCCTCGTCCGACGCCGCCTACTTCACCGGCGCCGACCTCCGCGTGGACGGCGGCGCCCACACCTGAGAGGGACCACCATGGCACGCACCATCGCCGTCAGCGGGACGGCGTCCGGCATCGGCAACACGCTCGCCGGGCAGCTGCGCGAGCAGGGCGACACGGTCATCGGGGTCGACCTGCGCGACGCCGACGTGTGCGCCGACCTCGGCGGCGCCGAGGGACGGGCGCGGGCGGTCGCGCAGGTGCTGGACCTGTGCGGCGGCACCCTGGACGCCGTCGTCGCCTGCGCCGGCGTCTCCGACTTCACCGACCTGCCCGTCAAGGTCAACTACTTCGGCGTCGTCGCGCTGATGGAGGGCCTGCGCCCCGCGCTGGCCCGGGCGCGGGCCCCGCGCGCCGCCGTCGTCGGGTCGATCGCCGGCACGCACCCCGCGGACGACGACACCGTGCGGGCCTGCCTGGCCGGGGACGAGCCCGCCGCGCTGGAGGCGGCGGCGAAGGTCGTCGCGGCGGGCGCGGGCAACAGGACGTACCCGTCGTCGAAGGCGGCGCTGGCCCGGTGGATGCGCCGCGCGTGCGTCACCCCCGAGTGGGCCGGGGAGGGCATCCCGCTCAACGCGGTCGCGCCGGGCGTCGTCAGGACGCCGATGAGCGCGCCGCTGTTCGAGGACGAGGCGATGCTCAAGGTGATGAACGAGGCCGTCCCGATGCCGCTGAACGGCTACGCCGGCCCCGAGGTGATCGCGGAGGCCCTGCGCTGGCTGGTCTCGCCCGCCAACACCCACATGACCGGCCAGGTCGTCTACGTGGACGGCGGCGCCGAGGCGACCCTGCGCGGCCCGGACGTGTTCTGAGCCGACGTGTTCTGAGCGGACGAAAGCCGCCCCCTCCGCTTCGGCGAGGGGGCGGCGTTCCGCGTCTCAGTGCCTGCTGGTGCCGGTGTCGTCGAGCGCGGCGACGCTGTAGGCGGCGTAGGTCCGGTGCGGCTCGCGTCCCTCGAAGTACGGGGTGACCTGCGCGCCGAACTCCTCGACGGAGAACACGCCGTTCGCGGCGGTGAACTTGTGCTCCACGGTCGGCGCGGCCATCAGCGCGACCATGTCGCCGTACACGACGAACACCTGGCCGCTGATCTTCTCCGCCGCCGGGGACGCCAGGTAGCCGACGAACGTCCCGACCCGCTCGGGCGCCATGGAGTCCAGCCCGCCGGGGGCGGTGCCCTCCGCGAACGTCGCCTCGGTCATCGCCGTCCGGGCGCGGGGGCAGATCGCGTTGGCGCGCACCCCGTACCTGCCGAGGCCCGCCGCCGTCGACAGCGTCAGCGCGACGATGCCGGCCTTCGCCGCCGAGTAGTTCGGCTGGCCCGCCGACCCGAACAGGAACGCCTCGGACGCGGTGTTGACCACCCGCCCGTAGACCGGGCCGCCCGCGGCCTTGCCGGCCGCGCGCCAGTGCACGGCGGCGGCCCGCGACACCGACGCGTGGCCCTTCAGGTGGACGCGGACCACGTCGTCCCAGTCCGGCTCCGACAGGTTGAACAGCATCTTGTCGCGCAGCACGCCCGCGTTGTTGACCAGGACGTCCAGCGAGCCGAACGTGTCGACGGCGGCCGACACCAGCGTGTCGCCCATCGACCAGTCGCCGACGTCCCCCGTCACCGCGACGGCCTGGCCGCCCGCCTGCTCGATCTCGGCGGCGACCTCCTCGGCGGCCGGGCCCATGTCGTTCACGATGACGTTGGCGCCCCGCGCGGCCAGGGCGAGGGCCTCGCAGCGGCCCAGCCCCGCGCCCGCGCCGGTGACGATGGCGGTACGGCCCGCCAGGGAGAGGTCAGCGTTCATCGGAGCCTCCGGGTCGGTGTGGGAATCGTCCGCCGGGAGGCTAGTACGTATTCTAGTTCCACCACCGGGGACGTCCCGCTGAGCGGGCCCGCGGCGGCCGTTTGATCGGCGCGGACCGCTGAGTGGGACAGCCGTTGTGTACGGATGAGAATGAATTCTAGTCTCGCGCCATGACGCTGAACCTGGCGACCCTCTTCGAGGCGGTGGCGGCGGCCGTGCCCGGCCGCCTCGCCCTCGTCTGCGGCGACCGCAGGCCGACCTTCGCCGAGCTGGACCGGCGGGCGGACGCCGTGGCGCACCGGCTGCGCGCCGCGGGCATCGCGCCCGGGGACCACGTCGGCGTCCACATGCTGAACAGCGCCGAGTACGTCGAGGCGCTGCTCGGCTGCCTGAAGGCCCGCGCCGTCCCGGTCAACGTCAACTACCGGTACACCGACCGCGAGCTCCACCACATCTACACCGACGCCGAGATGGCGGGCCTGGTCGTGGACGCGGAGTTCGCCCCCGCCGCCGCCCGCGTGGCCGGCGACTGCCCCGCGCTCCGCCACGTGGCGGTCGTCGGGACGGACGGCGAAGCCCCGGCATGGCCGCCCCAGGTCGACGTCACCGCCTACGACGCGAGCGAGACCGAGATCGGCCCGTCCCTCCGGGAAGGCCGGAGCGCCGACGACCGCTACATCCTCTACACGGGCGGGACCACCGGGCTGCCCAAGGGCGTCGTCTGGCGCCACGAGGACTTGTACATGGCGGCCGTGAAGGGCGGGAACCCGTACGGCGACCCGCACCTCACCGCGGAGTCCCTCGCCGCCGCCGCACGCGACGGGCAGGCGCTCAGCTACATGCTCACGATGCCGCTGATGCACGGCGCCGCGACCTACACGCTGCTGATGTCGCTGTTCACCGGCTCCACCGCGATCCTGATGCGCCGCTTCGACCCGATCGAGGCGCTCGGCCTGATCGAGCGCGAGAAGCCCATGATCGTCACGGTGGTCGGGGACGCGATCGCCCGCCCGCTCGCCGACGCGATCCGCGCGCACGGCGCCCGCCACGACGTGTCGTCGTTCCGGGTGCTCGGCTCCGGCGGCGCGATCCTGTCGCGCAGCGTCCAGGAGGAGTTCGCCGAACTGGTCCCCGGCCTCCACATCAGCAACGGCTTCGGCGCCTCCGAGTCCGGGGTGGACGGCGACATCAGCGTGGGCGAGGACGGCCTGATGCGGCTCGCCGCCGGCCCGCGCGTCACCGTCGTCGACGCGGGCATGAAGCCCGTCCCGCGCGGCTCCGGCGAGGTCGGCCACGTCGCCCGGTCGGGCCACGTCCCGCTCGGCTACTGGGGCGACCCGGTGAAGACCGCCCGGACGTTCCCCGTCATCGACGGCGAGCGCTGGACGATCCTCGGCGACATGGCCCGCGTCGAGGCCGACGGCACCGTCGTCGTCCTCGGGCGCGGCTCCGGCTGCATCAGCACCGGCGGCGAGAAGGTCTTCCCCGAAGAGGTCGAGCAGGCCCTCAAGTCGCACCCGGCGGTGATGGACGCCCTGGTCGCGGGCGTCCCCGACGACCGCTTCGGCGAACGCGTGGCCGCCGTGGTCGAACTGCGCCCCGGCACGTCCGCCACCGTCGAGGACCTGCGCGCCCACTGCCGCACGCACCTCGCGGGCTACAAGATCCCCGCCCTCGTCACCTTCACCCCGATCGTCCGCTCCCCGAGCGGCAAGGCCGACTACCGCTGGGCCAAACGCGTCCTCACCGAGCCCACGGCCTGACCTTCCGCCTTGCGCGGGGCCCGGTGGCGCACTGATCTGCTCGTTCGTCGTGTAAAGGAGTGTCTTCCATGCCCGAGGCCGTCATCGTCGATGCCGTCCGGACCCCGGTCGGCAAGCGGTACGGGGCCCTGTCGGGGCTCCACCCGGCGCAGTTGCTCGGGGCGGTGCAGCGCGGGCTGCTGGAGCGCGCCGGCGTCGAGGCCGCGACGGTGGGGCAGGTCGTCGGCGGGTGCGTGACGCAGGCGGGCGAGCAGTCCAACAACGTGACCCGCAACGCCTGGCTGTACGCGGGCCTGCCGTACCAGACGGCGTGCACGACGATCGACTGCGCGTGCGGGTCGTCCCAGCAGGCCGTGCACCTCGTCGCCGGGCTGATCGCGTCCGGGGCCGTCCACACCGGGATCGGCTGCGGCGTCGAGGCGATGAGCCGGGTCTTCCTCGGCCAGGCGCTCACGCCGGAGACCGGCAGCCCGGCGCCGGACGGCTGGGAGATGGACATGCCCGACCAGTTCACCGCCGCCGAGCGCATCGCGAGCAAGCGCGGCATCACCCGCGCGGACGCGGACGCGTTCGGCCTGGCGTCGCAGGTCAAGGCGAACGCGGCGTGGGCGGACGACCGTTTCGCGGGCCAGATCCTGGAGATCGAGGCGCCGGTCATGACCAAGGAGGGCCCCACGGGGGAGACCGCCGTCGTCACCCGCGACCAGGGCCTGCGCGACACGACCGCCGAGGCGCTCGCCGGGCTGAGGCCGGTCCTGCCGGGCGGCGTCCACACCGCGGGCAACTCCTCGCAGATCAGCGACGGCGCCGCGGCGGTGCTGCTGATGGCGGCGGACCGGGCCGCCGAGCTGGGGCTGCGCCCCCGGGCCCGGATCGTCGCGTCCGGGATGGTGGGCTCCGACCCGTACTACCACCTGGACGGGCCGATCGAGGCGACGCGGCACGTCCTGGACCGGGCCCGGATGAAGCTCTCCGACATCGACCTCGTGGAGATCAACGAGGCGTTCGCGTCGGTCGTCCTGTCGTGGGCGTCGGTGCACGGCGCGGACATGGACCGGGTCAACGTCAACGGCGGCGCCATCGCCCTCGGCCACGCCGTCGGCTCCACCGGCGCCCGCCTCATCACCCAGGCCGTGAACGAGCTGGAGCGGTCCGACAGGTCGACGGTGCTCGTCACGATGTGCGCGGGCGGCGCGCACTCCACGGCCACCATCATCGAACGGATCTGAGGACCACATGACCATCGGGCTGACCGAGGAGCACCGCGACCTGCGCGACGCCGTGCGCGCGTTCACCTCCCGGCAGGTGACCCCCGCGGCCGTCCGCGCCGCCGTGGACGCCGACCGGGAGAAGGCGCCCGCGTTCTGGGACGAGCTCGCCGCGCAGGGGCTGCTCGGCCTGCACCTTCCCGAGGACGCCGGCGGTGCCGGCTACGGCCTGGTCGAGCTGGCCGTCGTCCTGGAGGAACTGGGGCGCGCCGTGACCCCGGGGCCGTTCCTCCCGACGGTGCTGGCGAGCGCCGTGCTGCACCGGGCGGGGCGCGCCGAGCGCCTGCCGTCCCTCGCCGACGGGAGCACGGTCGGCGCCGTGGGGCTGGACGCGGGAAGCCTGGCGCTCTCCCGCACGGACGGCGAGGCCACCGTGTCCGGCACGTCGGGACCCGTTCTGGGCGCCCCGCTGGCGGACGTCCTCGTCCTCCCCGTGAAGGACGGCGACGCGACGGCCTGGATCGTGCTGCCCCGGGACGCCGCGACGGTGGACGAACTGCCCGGCCACGACCTGACCCGGCGGCTGGCACGGGTCGGGTTGGAGAACCGGACCGTCCCCGGCGGTTCGGTCCTGAACCTGGACTCGCAGGCCGTGCGCGACCTCGCGGCGGTGCTGTTCGCCGCCGAGGCGTCCGGCCTGGCGGACCGGGCCACGACGACCGCGGCCGACTACGCCAAGGTCCGCGAGCAGTTCGGCCGTCCCATCGGGCAGTTCCAGGGCGTCAAGCACCGCTGCGCCCGGATGCTCGCGCACGCCGAGCAGGCCCGCGCCTGCGCCTGGGACGCCGCCCGCGCCCACGACGAGGGGCGGGAGCGGGAAGCGTCGCTGGCGGCGGCGGTCGCCGGGGCCACCAGCGTCCAGGCCGCGTTCCAGACCGCGAAGGACTGCGTGCAGACCCTCGGCGGCATCGGCTTCACCTGGGAGCACGACGCGAGCCTCTATCTGCGTCGCGCCCAGACCCTCCGCGTCCTGCTCGGCTCCACCGCGTCCTGGCGCCGCCGCGTCGCCCGCCTCACCCTCGACGGCGTCCGCCGCGAGCTCCGCGTCGAACTCCCCGCGGAGGCCGAGCGGATCCGCGCCGAGGTCCGCGCCGAGCTGGAGCCCGCGAAGGCCCTGGACGGCGGGGAGCGCGCCGCCTACCTCGCCGACCGCGGCTACACGTCCCCCCACCTGCCCGAACCCTGGGGCAAGGGCGCGGACGCCGTGACCCAGCTCGTCATCGCCGGGGAGATGCGCGCCGCCGGCCTGCGCGCCCACGACATGATCATCGGCAACTGGGTGGTGCCGACGCTGATCGCGCACGGCTCGCCCGCCCAGCACGAGCGCTTCCTGCCCGCCTCGCTGCGCGGCGACGTCCGCTGGTGCCAGCTGTTCTCCGAGCCCGGCGCCGGGTCCGACCTCGCCGCCCTCAGCACCCGCGCGGAGAAGGTCGAGGGCGGCTGGAAGATCACCGGGCAGAAGGTGTGGACGTCGATGGCCCGCGAGGCCGACTGGGGCATCCTGCTCGCGCGCACCGACCCGTCCGTCCCGAAGCACAGGGGCCTGTCGTACTTCCTTCTCGACATGAGGTCGCCCGGCATCGACATCCGGCCGCTGCGCGAGCTGACCGGCGACACCCTGTTCAACGAGGTGTTCCTGGACGGCGTGTTCATCCCCGACGACCTCCTCGTCGCCGCGCCGGGCGACGGCTGGAAGCTCGCCCGCACCACGCTGGCCAACGAGCGCGTCTCGCTCTCGAACGACTCGTCCCTGGGCAGCGGCGGCGAGGCCCTCCTCAAGCTGGCGACGGACGCCGGCGACGAGCGCCTGACCACCCTCGGCGGCATCCTCTGCGACGCGCAGTCGAGCAGCCTCTTCGGCCTGCGCACCACCCTGCGATCCCTCGCCGGAGGCCAGCCCGGCGCCGAGTCCAGCATCGGCAAGCTGATCGGCGTCGAGCACATCCAGCAGGTGTGGGAGACGGCCGTGGACTGGATCGGCCCGGAGGCGCTCTCCGGCGAGGGGCGCGGCGGGATGGGCGATCCGACCTGGATGTTCCTGAACTCCCGCAACATGTCGATCGCGGGCGGCACCACCGACGTCCAGCTGAACATCATCGGGGAGCGCCTCCTCGGCCTGCCGCGCGACCCGCAGGCGGCGTCGTGACCCTCGACCTCCAAGCCGAGTTCCAGGCGACCGGCGTGGACGCGGCGGCCGCGGCGGCTCGCCGCGTCCTCGACGCGCTGGTCCGCTCCGGCGACCTCTCCGGGGCCGACATGTCCGACGTCGCCGACCGGCTGAACGCGGTGGCCGACGACCTGGAGGCGGCGGCCCCGCCGCTGCGCGACCGCCTGGTCGACATGTGGCGCGGCGACGGCAACACCCGCCACGACCCGGTCACCGGCCCCGAGAACCCGATCGCCCCGCCGCTCGAATACAGCGCCGCGGACTCCCGCACCATCGAGGCCACCGCGACGCTGGGCCTGCCCTACCAGGGGCCGCCGTCGAGCGTCCACGGCGGGATCTCGGCCCTCCTCCTGGACCACACCCTCGGCGTGGCGAACGGGTGGGCGGGCAAGTCGGGCATGACGGCGGAACTGACCCTGCGCTACCACCGCCTGACCCCGCTCTTCGAGCCCCTCACGATCAGCGCCCGCCAGGTCTCGGTCGACGGCCGCAAGATCCGCACTGTTGGAGCGATCCAGGCGGACGGAGAAGACTGCGTGACCGCCGAGGGCCTCTTCATCGCCAAGTACCCACCCCGCCCCCGCTGACCTGCGACGACCGCCGGAACGGTCACACCGTCTGGCCGAGTCGCATGGAGACGTAGTCGGTGAACCCCGCACGCCGGGCGAACTTGACGGGGCGCCGCCGGTACTCGGTGAACCCGAGCTTGGCATAGAGGCCAATCGCTGGGGCGTTGGTGTCCTTGATGTCGCGGAGCACGAATTCGTCGTAGTCCGGAAGGGCGAGGATGCGTCGCATGAGTGCGGTCGCGACCCCGCGTCCCTGGCTGCCGGGCTCGGTCGTGACGAAGCCGATCTCTGCCAGGCCCGCCCGGGTCTCGTCCGCCGCGCCGAGAAACTGGGAGCGAAGGACGAGGTGGCTGATCGTGCCGTGCACCGCGCCCAGGTGGCGTCGGATCTCGGACCATCGGGGCGCGAAGCACTCCTGCGCACCCGCGGTGACAGAGGCGACGGCCGCGGGCTCGCCCTCCAGGAGGGCGACGTAGAACCGGTTCAGCAGGACCATGTGCTCGAACGCATCGGTGAGCTTCCGCGGATCGGAGGAGAAGAACGCGAAGTCTTGGGCGAAGCCGTGGACCAGCACCGCGGTGATCCGCCGCCGGTAGTCCTCGCCCAGTTCATCGCCGCGCCTGACCTCGATCATCCGGACACTCCTTCCGTGAGTACTCTCAGCACGATGTGGACGTCCGGGACGGCGAGCTCGGCACCGAGGGCGAGCCGCATGGTCGTCAGACCGCCGAGGGTGGCGAAGTAGCATGCCGTGATCTCTGCCGGATCGCCGCTGCCGAACTCGCCCGCGGCCTGGCCGCGCCGCACGCACTCCTCGAAGGCGCGCCACATCGAGCGCTGTGCCCCGACGATCCGCTCGACCGTGCCGGGGGGTGTGTCGGTGGTGACCCCGTGGTTGACGACGACGACGAACTCGGCGGCGCCGTCGTCGGCCGTGACGTCGGCCAGAAAGCGGGCGGTGAACGCGCAGATCAGGTCCACCGGCCGCCCCTCTCCCGAAATCTCGGCCGTGAGCGCGACGAGGCCGGCGACAGCCTGGTCGAGCAGGGCCAGGTACAGCTCGTCCTTCGTGGCGTAGTGGCGGTAGATCGACCCGATGCTCACGTCTGCTTCTCGCGCGATGTCGCGGACGGTCGACGCCGCGAACCCTCGGCGGGCGAACACCCGGACGGCGGCCGTCTGGATGACCTCGTGCGTTGCCGCGCGCAACGCGGCGTTCTGCTCGGCAGTGCGCGGCATGGAACCTCCGGGATGAAATGAACTTTCGTTCATTCTACGGCAACGCGGCGGCCACCGCCCGCCCCCTCTTCGTCGCCAAGTAGCCACCCAGCCCCCGCCGGCCACACGAATGAATACGCATTTGTGTGCTGGTCACCAGGTGGACGGGAACAAGCGGTGCTTGAGGAGCAGGTCGACATGTTCGGCCGCCGCCTCGACGTCCCCGCAGGGGACCAGGTAGCCGAACCGTCCGCGCTGCGCCCGGTGATATGCCCAGCCGCCGGAGACGGCCCGGACGCTCACCACGACCCCGACGTCCGCGGCGACGCCGCTCGCATAGACCCAGAGCAGCGGCACCGGCAGCGGGAATTCCTCGGGCTCATAGAGCCTGACGCACCGCCAGCCTTGCGAACCGACCGCCCCGGCGAGCATCTCCAGGAACCGCACCGCCGTCCGGTGTCCCCGGCGGGTACGCCACCTCAGCAGGAGCCGCTCCATCAGAAGGCCACCCTCGCCCACACCCATTTGCCGTGCGGCTCGGTTCTGGTGACCCCGCACTCTGCGGCCAGCGCCTGCACGATCGGCAGGCCCCGCCCCCGCGTCCCGGCGTCGTGCCCAGGTTCGAGTGCCCGCGCGTCCGGGACGATGTCCTCCAGGGACAGTTCGACCATCGGACGCAGCACGGGCATGGCATCGGACGAGTCCCACACCGCGAGCATGACGGTTCGCACCTCTCGCACGAACCTGACCCGGATCTCCCGATAAAGGGTGACCTCCACCGCATTGGCGACCAATTCACCGGCTACCTGGTAAACGTCCCCGGCGATCCCCGTAAGTCCCCATTCACGAAGCCGAAGCCCCGCCAACGTCCGCACCAGCCCCGCCGTCGACCGCGCCGCAAGACATCGAATGTCCAACTCGCCTGAGTTGATAGTGCCCTTTTTCATATCCGCCTTCTTTCTTTCTGTCTGTTTCAAGGGCAGAGTCGCGCGGTCGTGTTTAAGCTGTGGGGTATTCGTTGACGTTGTGTACTGGGGAGGTCGGCGATGGCGCCCATGCCGGGTATTGATCCTGACGACTCGCTCTGGTCTTGGCTGGCCTTCGACCTGCGCTTCTATCGGGAAGGCAGGGGATTGACACAGGCCGAGGTAGGCAAGATCCTTGGTGTCACAAAGCAGCAGGTACACAATCTCGAAAGTGGCATCCGAAAACCAAATAAGACGCAGGCCCAAACTCTGGACGCGGCGTGGGGCGCCGGCGGGCACTTCGCTCGGCTGCGCAAGTTCGCCGAAGAGGGGCATGATCGAAACTGGTTCAGGACTTTCGTCCTCTACGAGGCCAGAGCATGCATCGTCAAGGCTTACAGCTCATCGATCGTCCATGGGCTGCTGCAGACTCCCGACTATGCCCGTGCCTTGCTCGTCGCCGGTCACGTAGGTGACGTTGAGGCCGCACTCGCGGCGCGCATGTCGAGGCAGGCGGTATTGGGGACGGAGCACCCTCCGGAGATGTGGGTCCTCATCAACGAGAGTGCCTTGGAGCAGCCGGTCGGAGGACCAGCGGTCATGCGACGCCAGTTGGCTCACCTCTTGGAGGTCAGTCGCTCGCCTAATTTTGTTCTTCGGGCCGTCCCGCGCCGTGTTGGGGCCCATATGGGACTGGACGGATCCTTCACGGTCATCTCGACCAGGAACGAGCGGGTGGCCTACCTCGAAGCACTGGGCGGAGGGAGGCTGGCGCAGGAATCCGCAGAGGTGGCTGGCCTCGCCTTACGATTCGACCGCATCGGGGCAGACGCGTTGTCTCGAACTGACAGTCGGGTGTTGATCGAAAGAATTATGGAGGGCATGGCATGAGCGTGGTGTGGCGCAAGGCGAGCCGGAGCAACACCCAAGGAGATGAGTGCGTGGAGGTCGCCAACCTTGGTGGCCACGTCGGCATGCGGGACAGCAAAGCGCCCGAGGCCGGTCACCTCGTCCTCACTCCTGAGGTATTCGGGCAGCTGATGAACCGTTTGAAGCGCGGCGATCAGGTTTCCTGATCGCTGCCGCGGCGGCGGGCCCCGGCTGGGGTCGGGGCTCGGCCGTGACGGAGGCTCGGTTGTTTCTGGGGTCGGCTGGATTGTGGGCGTTGCCCTGCACGGCGAATCCAGACTGGTGCGGCAAGGTGCCCGGCATGCCGCCGATCAAGGAGGGGAACCGGCTCCGCGCTCGCCAGGATCCTGGCCAAGGGGCTTCCCGCCGGGCTCCGCAGCGGTTGGAACGCGCGGAAGAGCTATCAGCCCTGGCTCAGGGGCTTCTTTGAGAACGTCGCGCACGCGCCGCTCGAAGATAGTGACGTGCTCGCCTGGCACTGCTTCTACAATCCGGCCAAAAAAGTTCATGTCAACGACCGGGGCGATGTGCTCGCCGAGCGCATCGAGCCCTGCGGTTTCTTCGCTTTGGACAGCTATCTGACGCTCGACGACGCCATCAGCGAGGCCTTGGGTGTGGCTCCCGCGAGCGACTGAACACCGGTATTTCTAGTTAGCAGCGTCCGGCGGTCAGCGGATCGGCTGGTCCCAAAGGATCTCCACCTTCTTGAGGTGGTCGCGATCGGCCAGGCATGCGTAACCGGGCAGGTTCGCACCGATGTCACCGGCGAGTAGCGGCGACACTGCGGCGATGCTGTCGGTCTCGAAAGGAGCTTTTCCGGGAACCTGCACCCGCACACGGACGCGGTAAAAGCGGGTGTCGTTGATCTGGGCGCGCTCACCGCGCACGCCGAGGATCTCGGCGGTGCAGTTGACCGCGTGGGCGTGGGCCACCTGGCTGCCAGTTATCTCATGATTCACCGAGACGACCAAGGAGATTCCCCACCCGCATCCCCCAGCGGCAAGCAAGAAGATCAAACCACCGATTGCCACCTTGGGCTCGCGCTCGCGCAGCCCTCCGACCAGGCCGAACAGCCCGAGAGGGACCAGCGCCAGCACGGGGATGCTCAAAGCGACGATGATGAAGGCCACGAGGTCAAATTAGCTGGATCTATGGCTCGCGCTTCGCCTCGGATCGCGCTTGATCTGGCCTGCACATGGCCCGCGAATGGTGACACACGGTCTGCCTTCGCCATCGAGCGCCCGGACGAGCTCCGCGCCCTCGTCCTCGCCGGCCGGCCGATAGGGCCCGCCGTTCGCCCACCGGCTGATCCGGCGGTGGGACGGCTCAGACGCTGCGCAGGACCGAGACGACGATGACCGTGTCTGCTCAAGGCCTTGGAGGGCTTGACCAGGTGGCGTGCGGTTGCGGCACAGGTGTGCGCGGCGTCCATGGTCCGGCAAAGCGCCAGAGGCCGGTCATCTCCTCATCAGTCCGCAGGCGTTCGGAGCGCTGATGGACCGCTTGAGGCGCGGCGATCAGGTTTCCTGATCGCTGCCCCGCGGCGGGCTTCAGCTGGGGTCGGGGCTCGGTCGTGTAGGGGCGGGGGACGATCGGGGGGTGACGTTCTTGGGGGCACGGTTGTTTCTGGGGTCGGCTGGGTTGGGGGCGTTGCCCGCCTGGTTGGGCTCGTTGCCAGACGTGCCGCGCCGGGCGGTGCTCGTCCCTACGGCGGCGAATCCTCTGCCGTCCGCGCCGTTCGTCCGTGCCGCCGCCGAACTGCTCGGGGCCGCAGGGCTGGTCTTGGACGTCCTTGATCTCGAAGGCGCCTCGGGTGACGACGTCCGGCGCGTGCTGGACGGCGCTCAGGTCGTCTTCGTCACGGGCGGGTATCCCGTCTTTCTGCTGGAACACGTCCGCCGCAGCGGGTTCGACCGCGTTGCCGCGCCCGCCGTCGCCGACGGGTCTCTCGCCTACGTGGGGATCTCGGCCGGGGCGGCTCTCGCCGGGCCGGACCTGCGGCCGCTGCGAGCCGCGGACGACCCCGGAACAGTCGACTCCACCGCCGGGCTCAACCTGGTCCCGTTCGTCGTGCTGCCCCACCGCGACCGGGGACGGGCCGAGCGGCACGATCGGCTGGCCGACGACCCCGCCCGGACGTGGCCCGTGATCTCGATCAACGACTACCAGGCCGTCAGCGTCGCCGGCGACGCCTTCGAGGTCCTGCACTCCGGCTGACGCTCAGCAGGCAGCGCGCGAGGCGCGTCCGGTCGCCCACTTCCTGCTGCGGCGGGGCCGTGATCGCCGTGTTGCCGATCGTTCCGTGCCGTGGACGGTGGTGGGTGACACCCGCGCATGAACCGCGTGTGCCACGCAACCCAAACACCCACACCACTCAAGGAGCACGACATGGGTCGTCTTCTCAATCAGCGCCTTCTGACCATGCCGTCCGACAGCCGTCCCGTGATCAAGGGCGGTTCGGCCCCGGTGGCCGTCGTCGCCGAGGACCGTACGGACATCCAGGTCGTCCTGGAGGGCGTCGGCCTCAAGAGGATCGCCGAGCGGGCCATCCTGGACCCCACCATCAACGAGCAGGTCTTCGTCAGGTGCGAACGCCTGTGGAGGAGGGGCGGTCACCTCACGGCGGTCACCGTCCGTGTCCCGCGCGGCTTCGACTACCTGCGGGTGGAGACGCGCGGCGGTATCACCGTGGCCGGCCCGGTAGGGGACGCATTCCTGCACGCCGCCAAGAGCATCGAGGTCGAGGAGATTCCCTCGGACTCCTCGGTTCACATGAGGACCACGCGCCGCTACGGCCAGCCCATCAAGGTCGGGCGGGTCAGCGGTGACCTCACGGCGTGGACGAAGGGAGGGTCCGTGCAGATCGGGGCGGACCACCCCGAGAGACTCTTCATCAGCACCATCGGAGGCGACATCGATCTCCGCGGTTGCTGGGACGACGAAGACCTGGAGATCTTCGGCGAGAGGGGGCGCGTGACCCTTCGGAGGGACACGTGACCCGCCACGGGTGACGGCCCCTGGCCGTCTCCTGCCGCACTGAGGCTTCGGCGCCAGCCGAAGCCTCAGAAGAAGGGCCCGGCGCCAGCCGGGCCTTTCTCTTGCCCGTCGTCAGTAGCGGCCGGTGCCCAAGGCGCTGTGGGCAGTACAGCCGGTTGCGGTCTCGGTCCGGGGCAGGACCCATGCCTTCCTCTTGCCCGGTGTGACCTTTGCGAGGACGCAGTGCGGCTCACCCGGGGGCGCGGAGCCCGCGATCAGGGCCACGCCTACGGCGAAGTCCGATTCGGCCTCGGTCTCGATCCTGATCGCGGGGTGCAGGGCGAGGTTCGCCAGGGCGACGCGGACGTCCTTCTCCTCCACGCCTCGGCCCGAGGGGAGCGTGTTCACCTTGGGCAGGGCGCGCGCGATCCGAGCGGCGGAAAGCGGTGGTCCCTCGGGCCATGGGGCGAACGTTGGTGGAGCCCCGCCGGGGCAGGGGGTTCGGGGCGGGACGGTGTCCCACTCGCCGAGCTCGCCGTCGAAGGCCAGGTCGTAGCAGCGGTCCACGGTGACCCGTCCCGGGCCGTGGAACAGGCCCTCGCTCTGCTGCGCGGTGCCGGAGACCTTCACGATCACTCGGACGCCGCCCGGGGCGCCGGTGTCCGCGCCCGACACCCTCAAGACCTCGACGCCCTTGAGGTCCGCGATGTGGTGGCCGATGTCGTCCGCCTTGGCCAGCCGGGTGCCGTACATGGCGTTGCCCACCCGCTCGGCCTTGCCGCGCGCGTCGTCCGCGGCGTTCTCCTCGGCCGTGGCGTCCGCGCAGCTGGCGGCGGCCAGGGCCGTGACGGCGAGAGCCGCGACCATGATGAGTCGCACCGGATGCCCACCTACGCCCGCGGCGGTGCGGGGTTCGCGGGCACGGGGCCGAGGCGGTGCAGGGCGGTGGCGAGGATCGAGTCGAGCGCCCGCTCGGCCGTCCTGAGCCGGGTGATCGCCCCGGTGATGCGCGAGTGCTCCTGCCGCAGCCTGGCGATCGTGGTCGGGCAGGACGACGGCACCATCCGCCCCTCCTCGTCGTGGACGCAGGGCAGGAGCTGGGCGATGGTCGTGGTGGGAAGTCCGGCCGCGAGCAGGGCCCGGATGTGGCGTACCGCGGTGACGTCGGCGTCGCTGTACTCGCGGTAGCCGTTGGCCAGCCGTGCCGGGTGCAGCAGCCCCTGGTCCTCGTAGTAGCGCAGCAGTCGCCGGCTGATCCCTGTCGCGCCGGCGAGCTCACCGATCCGCATCCGCTCTCCTCCTGGGTTGACCCTCACATGAATGTGACGCCTTAGCGTGCCGGGTATTCCCGACCCAAGGATTTCGAGGAGGCGGAGAGTGTCCGGAGCGGTGGTCATCGGAGCAGGCCCGGGGATCGGTCGGGCGGTCGCGCGCAGGTTCGCCCGGGAGGGGTATCCCATCGCCCTCGTGGCCCGCGGCGACGAGACGCTGCGAGCCGCGGCCCGTGCCGTCGAGGCCGGCGGGGCGCCCGCCCTCACCCTCGCGGCCGACAGCGCCGACGAGGACGCCCTGCGCGCCGCCCTGGACCGGGCCGTCGCCGAGTTCGGGCTTCCCGACGTCGTGGTCTACAACGCCGCGATCGTCCAGGCCGACGCGCCGGGGGAGTTGCCGGCGCGCGCGCACCTGGAGGCCTGGGCGGTCAACGTCGTGGGCGCGCACACCGCCGCCGCCCATCTGGCTCCGGAGATGGCGCGCCGCGGGAGCGGGTCGGTCCTCATCACCGGAGGCATGCCCGAGCCGAAATGGCAGTACACCAGCCTCTCCCTGGGCAAGGCGGGGGTTCGGACCCTGGTCCGGATCCTCGACCAGCGGTACGGGGACGCCGGAGTCCACGCCGCCAGTGTCACCGTCGACGGCCCTGTGGCGCCGGGCACCGACTTCGACCCCGACGACATCGCCGAGCACTACTGGCGCCTGCACGGCCAGCCGCGGCACCGGTGGGAGCACGAGGTCCTGCACACCGGGCGGCCGGCGCCGACCGGCGTCCTCGCCGGGCTGCTGGACGCCTGGCAGCGCGCCTTCGACCGGCACCGGCCCGCCGAGGTGGCCTCGCTCTTCAGCCCGGACGCGCTCTTCCAGGGCATCGGCCCCTCCCTGCGCAGGGGCACGGCAGAGATCGCCGCCTACTACGGCGACGTCCCCGAAGGCACGACGGCCGGGGTCGACGTGCTCGGTGAGGTTCGTCTGAGCGAACGCCTGGTGAGCGGGTTCGCGGAGGTGACCTTCACCGCCCCGACCGGCGAGGTCCGCCGCGTGCGGTTGTCCGTCGTCGCCGAGAACCGCGAGGACGCCTGGCTCATCCGGCAGTACCACGCCGCCGCGCTCTGAGTCGCGATGCGGCCGCCGCCTCCCGGACGACCCGAAGCGCGGGGGTTCAGTCCGGCCAGCCGGCGCGGTTCGTGCAGCTCTCGCGGGAGATGCCCGTGCCGGTGTCGGGGAAGTCGCCGAAACGTCTGCGGTGCACGTGGGCGAAGAAGTAGCACATCGACTCGCAGTCGGCGTCCGGGACGGCGACGCGGGGGTCCGCCGCGACCGCGGTGTGGAAGTCGCGGCCGAGGGCGACGATGAAGCCGCGGGCGTAGAGGAAGCCGTCGTCGGAGCCGTCGGTCACCTCGTGGACGTCGGCCCGGTCGACCTCGTGGAGCAGGCGCTCGCACGACCGGTCGAGGTCGGTCAGTTCCTCGGCGGACAGGTCGCGGGCGGCGGCGGCGAGGTTGCCGAGGAACGCGTCCAGGGCCTTGGTGACCACGGTGGTCTCGGTCATCTCCCAGGCGTCCGCGGACGGGCCCCGCGTGGTGAGGGCCCGCCGCGCCGCGTTCACCTCGGCGCCCAGCGGCTCCCACGCGGCCTCGATCACGTCCCAGAATCGCTCGTCGCTCATGCCGGAAGCCAACCAGGCCCCGCCGACAGTTCACCGGCGTCGCCCTTCCTTGGTAGTGACAATCTACGTAGACTTAATCTACATAGATTCGAGCTATATGGATGGGGTCGCGGTGTTCATCGGTAGGAGAGCCGAGCTGGCGCTGCTGGAGAAGCGGCTTGAGCGGGTCGCGGCCACGGGGGCCGGGACGGCGGTCGCCCTGCGGGGGCGCCGCCAGGTCGGCAAGTCGCGGCTCGTCCAGGAGTTCTGTGACCGGGCCGGGGCGCCGTACCTCTTCTCGGCCGCCACGAAGGGGGCGTCGCCCGTCGAGGCGGTGGCCTCGTTCGCGCGCGACCTCAGGGAGTCGGCCCTGCCGAGCGAGCCCGACCTCGTTCCCCGGCTGGACGGCGGCAGCTGGCCCGACGCGTTCAGGGTCCTGGCGGCGACGCTGCCGGACACGCCGTCCATCGTCGTGCTGGACGAACTGCCGTGGCTCGCCGAGCAGGACCCCGTGTTAGACGGCGCGCTGCAGACCGCGTGGGACCGGCTGCTGTCGTCCAAGCCCGTCCTGCTCCTGCTGCTCGGCAGCGACCTGCACATGATGGAGCGCCTCACCGCGTACGACCGCCCGTTCTACGGGCGGGCCGACAACCTGGTGCTCGGCCCGCTGAATCCGGCCGACCTGGGGCAGGCGCTCGGGCTCGGCGCCGCCGACGCCGTCGACGCGCACCTGGTCTCCGGGGGGCTGCCGGGCATCGTCCGCACCTGGCCCCAGGCCACGCCCGCACTGGACTTCATGCGCGACGAGTGCGCCGACCCGGCCGCGGCCCTGTTCGGCGTGCCGGAGGCGTCCCTCCTGGCGGAGTTCCCCAACCCCGACACGGCGCGGCGCGTGCTGGAGGCCATCGGCTCCGGCGACCGGACGCACGCCAACATCGCGGCGGCGGCCGGTGGACGCGGCGAGGCGCTCCCGTCCGGGACGCTGTCGCCCCTCCTGCGCCGCCTGACCAGGGAGAAGCGCGTCCTCGTCGAGGAAGGCCCCCTTTCCGCGAAGCCCGGCAAACCCGCCCTGTACCGGATCGCCGACAGCAACATGCGCCTCTACCTGGCGGTCCTCCGGGCTGCCCACGAGCAGGCCCGCCGGGGACGGCCGGAAGCGGGCTTCCGCCTGATCGAGCGCCGCTGGACGTCGTGGCGCGGCCGTGCCGTGGAACCGCTCGTCCGGGAGGCCCTGGAGCTGTCGGACCTGCCGTGGGCCGACGTCGGCGCCGTCGGCGGCTGGTGGAACCGCCGCTTCGACCCGGAGGTCGACCTCGTCGGCGCCGACCGCGCCCCCGTGGCGAACCGGATCCACTTCGCCGGCTCGGTCAAGTGGCTCAACGGCCCCTTCGACGACCGCGACCTGGCGAAGCTCCGCCGGGCCGCGATCGAGGTGCCCGGCCTGGACCCGGCGACCGCCGGGCTCGTCGTGGTGTCGCTCTCCGGCACGGACATCACCGGTGGGGTCGACCTGAGCTGGGGCCCCGCCGACGTGATCGCCGCCTGGCGCCGGTAGGCATGACCGGAGCCACTCGGCGGGTTCTCGCGGCGATGTCACGTTCTGGGGAGCGGCCGGGTCGTGAGGGTGAAAGCGAGATCGGCCGAAGGTTCGGAGGAGTCATGACAGCACCCATCCTGGTCACCGGTGGCACGGGCACGCTCGGGCGGCAGGTCGTTCCGCTGCTGCGGGACGCCGGGCAGGCCGTGCGGGTGCTCAGCCGCGGCAGGCGTGAGGCCGCGGACGGTGTCGAGTACGTGACCGGCGACCTGGCGAAGAACGAGGGGATCGGCGCGGCGCTGGACGGCGTCGAGACCGTCATGCACCTCGCGGGCGGCAACAAGGGCGACGACGTGGTCGCGGGGAACATGGTGCGCGCCGCCTCGCGCGCGGGGGTGAGGCACCTCGTGCTCATCTCGGTCATCGGCGCCGGCAGCGTGCCGGTCGCCTGGCTCAGGACCCAGATGGAGGTGGAGCGGATCGTCGAGGAGTCGGGGGTGCCCTACACGATCCTGCGGGCCGCGCAGTTCCACGACCTGGTGTTCAAGGTGGTGCGGGGGATGGCGAAGTCCCCGGTGGTGCCGGTCCCGGGCGGGCTCCGCTTCCAGCCGGTGGACGCGCGCGACGTCGCCGAGCGGCTCGCGGAACTGGCGCTCGGCGCCCCGGCCGGCCGCGTCCCCGACCTGGCGGGTCCCGAGGTGTTCCCGATCGGGACCCTCGTCCGCGGCTACCTGACGGCGAGCGGCAAGCGCCGCGCGACGATGCCCGTCCGCATCCCGGGAAAGGCCGGGCGCGCCTACCGCGCCGGCGACAACCTCTCCGTCGAAGGCGCCGACCGCGGCGTGCGCACCTGGGAGGACTACCAGTCCGAGCGGCTCGGACGCCCGGCCTCCGCCCAGGCGGCGGCCGGCTGACGGCGCCCGCCGCCGGGCGCCGTCCCGGCGGGGCGGGCGTCAGAGGACCTCGGTCTCGACCTGCCTGCGGAGGACCTTTCCGGTCGCGTTGCGGGGGAGGGGGGCGGTGGTGATGTGCCAGCGGGACGGGACCTTGAAGTAGGCGAGGCGCTCCCGGGCGAAGTCCGCCAGCTCCTCGGCGGCGGGCGGGGCGTCGGCGAAGACGGCGACCGCGGCGACCTCCTGGCCGAGGTCGGGGTGGGGGACGCCGATGACGATGCACTCGCGCAGCCCCGGGTAATCGGCGAGGACGTTCTCGATCTCCGCCGGGTAGACGTTCTCGCCGCCGCGGATGATCAGGTCGGAGCGGCGGGTGGTGAGGCGAAGCCGGCCCTGCTCGACCATGCCGATGTCGCCGGTGTGCAGCCAGCGGGCGGCGTCGAACGCGCGGGCGGTGGCCTCGGGATCGCGCCAGTAGCCGACCATGTTGTAGGCGCTGCGGACGCAGACCTCGCCCTCGACGCCGTCGGGGAGCGGCTTGTCGTCGGGGTCGCGGATCTCCAGCTGCACCCCGACCGACGGGCGGCCGAGCGTCCCGGGCGCCTCCTCCAGGTCGGCGGGGGTGGCGGTGGACACGCCGGTGCACGACTCGGTGAGGCCGTAGCTGTCGACCAGGCCGCCCTTGGCGGGCGGGAACACCGCGCGCAGCCGCTCCTTGAACGCCGGTGAGGACGGCGCGGTGGCCAGCGAGAACGCCGTGAGCGAGGAGACGTCGTACTTCGACAGGTCGCCGTGCTCGATCATCCGGTTCGCCATGGTGGGGACGGCGCCCCAGTTCGTCACGCGCTCGCGCTCGATGAGGGCGAGCACCTTGTCCACGTCGAAGCCGCCCTCGTGCATGATCACGGCGGTGCCGGTGGCGAGCCGGGGCACGGCGAGGTTGTGCAGGCACGCGATGTGGAAGAGCGGCAGCGCCAGCAGGTAGCGGCGGGACGCGGGGTCCACCGGGTCGCCGAAGGCGCGCATCAGGGCGTCGTTGAACCGGTGGTACTCGACCACCGAGGTCAGGTTGCGGTGCGAGTGGACGGCGCCCTTGGGCCGGCCCGACGTGCCGCTGGTGTAGAGGATGACCGCCGGGTCGTCCTCGGCGACCCGCGGCGGCTCCAGCACGGCGTCCGGATAGCGGCGCGTCAGCGACGGGACGTCCCGCTCCACCGTCAGCACGTCCTCGGAGATCAGCGCGGCGCGCTTCTCGTCGGCGATGACGACCTTCGGGTCGGTGTGCCCGAGGGCGTACTCGATCTCGCGGGGGGCCCACCAGGCGTTGTAGCCGACCGCGACGGCCCCGGCGGCGATCGCCGCCCAGAACGAGATGATCCACTCGGGGCTGTTGGCGGCGTCGATCGCGATGCGGTCCCCGGGGCGCACCCCGAGGTCGTCCCGCAGCGCCTTCGCCATGGAGGCGACGGCGGCGGCGTGGTCGGCGAAGCTCAGCCGCCGGTCCGCGGTGACGATGTAGTCGCGGTCGCCGTAGGACGCCGAGCGGACGAGCACCTCGCCGAGGCTCCGGGCGCGGTTCGCGAACACCGGGATCGGGGCGCCGAGCACGTCCTCCTCCCGCAGCTCGAACGCGCCACCGGGACCGGTCAGCTTCCGGACGATCTCCATCGGGACCTCTCCTCCTCGCCGGACGCGCTCATTGTCGGCCGCCCCACCACGGGCTTCACCAGGGCATTCCGCTGAGCGGGACCGCCGTCCGCGGCCCCGGGCACGGTGATTCCCGGTGAGCGGGACTGGTCCCTTCACGTGGTCCCCATCACATCACCATGGGCCCTCACCAGGACTGATTCAGTCCGGCCCCCGGCAAGGGGACCGGGCTGGGCGCGAAGCAGGACTGAGCGGAGTCGTTTCATGGGAAGCCTCAGCGGCAAGGTCGCGATCGTGACCGGAGCGGGACAGGGCGTCGGGCAGGGCATCGCGCTCGCGCTGGCGTCGGAGGGCGCGGCGGTCGCCGTGCTCGGCAGGACGCGGGCCAAGCTCGACGCGACGTGCGAGCTGGTCCGGGAGCGCGGCGCGGAGGCCGAGGCGTTCGAGTGCGACGTCGCCGACACCGAGGCGATCCCCGCCGTGGCCGAGCGGGTCGCCGGGACGTTCGGCGGCGTCGACATCCTGGTCAACAACGCCTACTCCGGCGCCTACGGGCCGCTTCTGGAGATGAGCGACCGCGCGTTCCAGAAGGGTTTCCGGACCGGCCCGTTCGCCGCGTTCGCGTTCATGAAGGCCTGCCACCCGCACATGAGGGCGCGCGGCGGCGGCAGCATCGTCAACCTCGTCACCTCCGCCATGGTCCGCTGGGATCCCACCACCTTCGGAGCCTACGCGGCCGCCAAGCAGGCGCTCCGCTCGCTGACCCGCACGGCCGCCGCCGAGTGGGGGCCGGACGGGATCCGCGCCAACAGCATCGCCCCGCACGCCCTGTCACCCGGGCTGAAGCGGTGGGCGGAGACGAACCCCGAGGAGGCCGAGGAGTTCCGCAAGACGATCCCCCTCGGCTACATCGGCGACTGCGAGGACGACATCGGCAGGGCCGTGGTGGCGCTCGTCCAGCCCGCCATGCGCTACCTCACCGGAGCCACCATCCCGCTTGACGGCGGCCAGGCCCACTTCGGCTGACCCGGCGGCGACACAGACCACGCCCCCCGCCTGACACCACCCTCCACCCCATCTCAACCCACCCCATGCCACCGGCCGCGTGCGCGCGCGCCGGTGAAAGGAGTACGTCCGTATGAAGGTCGACAAGATCGGACGCCTCGCGGCGGGAGCCCTCGCGGTCGCGCTCGTGACGACGTCCTGTGCCAGCGACCGCTCGGGCACCGACGGGACGTCCGCCGGGAACGGATCGGGCGGCGGCGCGAGCGCGGGCGCGGGCGCCAAGGCGTTCGGGACGCTGCCCTCGCCGTGCGGGCCGGGCGACGCCAAGGGCAAGACCGACCAGGGCGTCACCGACGACCAGATCGCGATCGGGTTCGGCGACGACCGCGGCTTCACCTCCGCGCCCGGCCTGTCCAAGGAGATGGGCGACGCCGTCGGCGCCATGATCGACTGGTGCAACCAGCAGGGCGGCATCAACGGGCGCAAGATCAAGGGAAACCAGTACGACGCCGCCTACATGCAGTCCGCGAAGGTGGTGCAGGAGTCCTGCAAGCAGGACTTCATGCTCGTCGGGCAGGGCTTCGCGATGGACGAGGCCGCCGAGCAGTACCGGGTGGGCTGCAAGCTGCCGACCGTCGCCGGCTTCACCGTCGGCCCGAACGCGGCGATGGGCCCGATGAAGTACGAGGCCGTCCCGTACCCGGTGGACATGATGAACATCGGCGCGCTGCGCATCGCGCAGAAGATGTTCCCCGACTACAAGGACAAGACGGACCTGCTGCTGTCGACGTCCCCGGCCGTCAGCACCGGCACCAACAAGGTCGCGAGCGCGATGAAGGGGATCGGCGTCAAGCCGCTGGAGTGCGGCGTCCGGCTGAACGACGCGGGCGAGAGCAGCTACATGCCGTTCGCCAAGAAGATCAAGGACTGCGGGGCGAAGTACCTGTGGACGTCCGACTCGCCCGACCCGGGGCAGTTCAACCTGCTGGAGTCGATCGAGCGGGCGGGCGCCGACCCCACCTACGTGTTCGAGGCGACCTGGTACAGCTCGCTGGTCTCCAAGTGGAACACCTCCGGCGCGGGTGACCGGCTGCACGTCGGCATGATCTTCCAGCCGCTGGAGAACGCGGACAAGGTCCCGGCGGTCAAGCAGTACACCGACCTCGTCAGCGCGAAGAAGGGCAAGGTCGCGCTGCTCGGCATGCAGGCCACCTCGGCGTTCCTGCTGTGGGCGCAGTCCGCGCAGAAATGCGGCTCGGACCTGACCCGGCAGTGCGTGATCAACGAGCTGTCGAAGGTGCACGAGTGGACGGGCGGCGGCCTGCACGCTCCGACCGACCCCGGCAACAACAAGCCGGCGTCGTGCTCGCTCATGGTCAAGCTGAACAAGACCGAGTACGAGCAGGTGTACCCGAAGAACGTCGGCGAGTTCGAGTGCGGCGGCGACTTCGTCGTCAAGACCGACCCGAAGACGTGGGGGACGAAGCTGGGCGACGACCGGATCTCCACCAAGTTCCTGACCGGCGACGTCATCAAGCCCCAGACGTCCTGACCGCGACGGCGGCCGGAGGCGTCCTCCCCATGGCGGTGAACAAGTGGCGGTGACCACGTGACCACGTTCCTGACCTACACCATTCTCGGCCTGGTCCTCGGCTCGGTGTACTCCATCGCGGCCTCGGGGCTCGTGCTGACGTACAACACCTCAGGGATCTTCAACTTCGCGCATGGCGCGCAGGCCATGTTCGGAACGTTCCTGTACTGGCACTGCACCGAGCGGTGGGGCTGGCCGGCGTGGCTCGCGCTGATCGTCGTGGTCGGCGTCGCCGGCCCCGCGATGGGCGCCGCCCTGCACGCCGCCATCATGCGGGGCCTGCGCGGCACCGCCGACGTCACGAAGATCATCGTGACGGTGGCGGTGCTGCTCGGGACCGTCTACCTGGCGCAGTGGATCTGGAACCCCGACGAGGCCCACACCGTGGACATGTTCTTCGGCGCGGGCTCGAAGATCACGATCGCGGGGGTGGTGGTCCGCTCCCACGAGATCGTGTGCCTGGCCGCCGCCGTCGCCATCGCCGCGGGGCTGCGGGTGCTGTTCACCCGCAGCCGGGTCGGCGTGGTGATGCGCGGGTCCGTCGACGACCCCGACCTGCTGCGGCTGAACGGCCACGACCCGGAGCGCGCCGCGATGCTGTCGTGGGCGCTCGGGTCGACGCTGGCCGTGCTCGCCGGGGTGCTGATCGTGCCGATCAGCGGCGGCGGGCTGGACGCGAACGCGCTGACCCTGCTGGTGATCGACGCGTTCGCGGCGGCGATGTTCGGGCGGCTGCGCAGCATCCCCCGCACCTTCGCCGGCGCGATGGTGCTCGGCCTGGCCGCGAACTACGTGCTGGCCTACCTGCCGTCGGCGGGCACCTTCACCGGCAACCTGCGCGTCTCGCTACCGATGATCATCCTGTTCGTCGTGCTGGTGGTGCTGCCCCAGGACCGGCTGCGCGGGGCCGCGGTCCGCACCCGCGAGCGGTACCGGCCGCCGACCGTCCGGTCGGCGGCGGTGTGGGGGCTCGTGCTGGTCGCGGTCGTCCACCTCTACAGCCTGCTGCTGTCGGACGGCGCGATCACCACGTTCTCGCTCGGCATGACGTTCGCGATCATCGCGCTGTCGCTGACCGTCCTCACCGGCTACGCGGGCGAGCTGAACCTCGCGCCGCTGGCGTTCGGGGCGGTCGCGACGGTGGTGGCGTTCCACTTCGGCGTGCAGGGCAGCGGCCTCGCGGCCCGGACGAACCTCCAGGGCGTGCTGCTCGCCGTCGCGGCGGCGGCGCTGGTCGGCGGGCTCGTCGCGCTGCCGGCGCTGCGGCTGCGCGGCCTGTACCTGGCGCTCGCGACCATGGCGTTCGGCGAGTTCCTGTCGAACATGGTGCTGCGCGACACCACCGAGCACGAGCTGTTCGGGATGAGGTTCACCCTCTTCCCGGACGGGGCGCTCGTCGTCCCGCCCCTGAAGGCCGGCCCGCTGGACCTGCGGGACGGGACGACCTCGCTGATGACCGCGACCGTGCTGTTCGCGCTCATCGCCGTCGGGCTCGCCGCGCTGCGCGGCAGCGGCTACGGGCGGCGCCTCGCGGCGATGAAGGACAGCCCGGCGGCGACGGCGATGCTCGGGCAGAACCTCGTCCGGCTGAAGCTGAGCGTCTTCATGATCTCCGCGGCGATCGCGGGGCTCGGCGGCGTGCTGATGTCGGCGGCGACCGGGACCGTCGCGCAGGAGAACTTCTCCTTCGTCGGCAGCCTCGCCCTGCTCATGCTCGTCGTGGTGGCGGGCATCGGCTACCTCAGCGGCGCCCTGTTCGGCGGGCTGATGGCGGGCGTCGGCTCGGCCGTCCTCGTCTCCACGTTCGGCGACCTGGCCCTGGAGAACGAGGGCATGGCCACCGTCTACCGGGCGCTCGGCCACCTCGTCCTCGTCGGGACGGCGCTGGTCGGGATGGGCGTCGGCCGGAACCCGAGCGGGTTCGTGCACGACCTCGTGGACGGCTACCGGGAGATCAGGACCGCCCGGCCCCTGCTGATCGGGGCGGGGGCGCTGGGCGCCGTCCTGTACGTCCTCGCTTTGACCGGCGTGATCGGCGCCTGGACGTTCGCGCTGGCCGCGCTGTGCGTCGTCATGCTGCTGCCCGTCGTGGGCCGCGCCTACCTGGCGGAGGGACGCGGGGCCCGCCCGGCGCCGCTGGAGCTCGCCGGCGTGGACGAGCCCTACACCGACGAGCTGCGCGCCCGCCTCGACCGCGAACTCGGCCTGAAGGGAACGGTCCATGCCTGAGACCCCGCCCCTGCTCGCGACCCGGGGCGTCACCGTCCGGTTCGGCGGCAACACCGCCGTGGACGACGTGAGCCTCACCGTGGACGAAGGCCGCATCACCGGGCTCATCGGCCCGAACGGCGCGGGCAAGACCACGATGTTCAACACCGTCACCGGACTCCAGAGGCCCGCGTCCGGCCAGGTGCTCCTGGACGGGGACGACATCACCCGCCTGTCCCCGGCCAGGCGCGCCCGGCGCGGCATGGCGCGGACGTTCCAGCGGCTGGAGCTGTTCCTGTCGCTGTCCGTGCGCGACAACGTCCGCGTCGCGGGCGACGTCCTGCGCGCCACGTCCCGCAGGCGGTTCGACCTGAACGAGGAGACCGACCGGATCCTGGAGCGCACGGGCCTCACCGACGTCGCCGGCCGCGACGTGTCCGACATCCCGATCGGGCGGGCCCGGGTCGTGGAGGTGGCGCGCGCGCTGATGACCTCGCCGCGCGTGCTGCTGCTGGACGAGCCCGCCTCCGGCCAGACCGAGAGCGAGACGGAGGCGTTCGCCGGGATGCTCACCGGCCTCGCCGCCGAGGGCCTCGCGATCTGCCTGGTCGAGCACGACCTGCCGCTCGTCATGGGGCTGTGCTCCACCATCCACGTCCTCGACTACGGCGCGCTCATCGCGTCCGGCACGCCTCAGGAGATCAAGGAGTCGCCGGAGGTCGTCGCCGCCTACATCGGCACCGAGGAGGCGCGTCATGCCTGAACCGAACGCGGTCACCGAGCCGGCCGCGGCCGCGGAGCCGGAGCCGCTGCTCGAACTGAGGGGGATCCGCGCGGGTTACGGCGCCATCGAGGTCCTGCACGGCGTCGACCTGGCGCTGCGGCCCGGCTCGCTGCTGGCGCTGCTCGGCCCGAACGGCGGCGGCAAGTCGACCGCGATGCGGGTGTGCGCGGGCCTGCACCCGCCGACCGGCGGGGACCTGCTGTTCGCCGGGCGCAGGGTGAACGGCGTCTCGGCGCAGGACGCGGCGCGCCTCGGCGTCTGCGCGATCCCCGAGGGCCGCGGGATCTTCCCCAACCTGACGGTGCGGGAGAACCTGTGGGCCGCCACCGGCACCGGCGCCCGGCTTGAGGACCTGGAGGAGCGGGCCTACGCGCGCTTCCCGATCCTCGGCGAGCGCCGCCACCAGCTCGCCGGATCCATGTCCGGCGGCGAGCAGCAGATGCTCGCGCTGTCGCGCGCGCTCGGCAGCGACCCCGCGGTGCTGCTGCTCGACGAGCTGTCCATGGGCCTCGCGCCCATGATCGTCACCCGGATGTACGACACGGTCGCCGAGCTGGTCGAGGGCGGCCTGTCGGTGCTGGTCGCGGAGCAGTTCGCCCGCGCCGTCCTGCCGATCGCCGACACCGCCGCGCTGATGCTGCACGGGCGCGTGGTGGCGGCCGGCCCGCCCGCCGAGATCGAAGACCGGCTGTCCAGCGACTACCTGGGAGGTTGACCCACCATGCTCACTGAGGAACGGCGCCAGCAGTTCAAGGACGACGTCGCGCGGCAGCGGCTGAGGACCGACCGGTCCCGCTTCGACGGGGCGGGGCGGATCGCCGGGATCCTGGCCATGATCGTCGGCATCGCCGGGACGTTCGTCGCCTACAACGTCTCGCTCGCCAAGGACGACCTGCGGGACGTGGGCTCGCTGCAGACGCTCGCCGTCGGGTTCCTGGCGGTGACCGTCCTCGGCGCGGCCCTCCACCTGGCCGCCGCCGTCACCCGCGTCCTGCGCCTGTGGCTGCTGCGCCAGCTCGTGGAGCAGCAGTCCCAGGCCGACCAGATCGCCGCCGCCCTGCGCCGGGACGCCTAGCGGCCCGTTGCTCCCAGTCAGCGGGATGTCCGGAGTGCCCGGACATCCCGCTGATTAACGTCTAGTCCGGATGGAGGACTCTGAGATGAACGACCAGAAGCCCGACATGTTCGAGCCGGCCAAGCTCGGCCCCGTCACGCTGCGGAACCGCACGATCAAGGCGGCGACGTACGAGGGGCTGACCAAGGACGGCCAGGTCACCGACGCGCTGATCGACTTCCACGTCCGGCACGCGCGCGGCGGCGTCGGGATGACCACCGTCGCGTACTGCGCCGTCGCCCCGGAGGGCCGCACCGACCGCCGGCAGATCCACTGGCGGGACGAGGCGATGCCCGGCCTGCGCAGGCTCACCGACGCCGTGCACGCGGAGGGGGCGGCCGTCCAGGCGCAGATCGGGCACGCCGGCCCGGTCGCCAACCCCAAGAGCAACAAGCTCCCCGCGCTCGCGCCCAGCCGCCACTTCCACCTGACCACGCAGACCGTCGCGAGGGCCGCCACGCACGCGGACCTGGAGCGCGTCGTCGAGGCGCACGCCCGCGCGGGCCGGATGGCGATCGAGGCGGGGTTCGACTCCATCGAGATCCACATGGGGCACAACTACCTGACGAGCTCGTTCCTCAGCCCCAAGGTGAACCACCGCAAGGACGAGTACGGCGGGTCGCTGGAGAACCGCGCCCGGCTGGCGCGCGACATCGGCCGCGCCGTCCGCGACGCCGTCGGCGACCGCATCGCGATCACCGCGAAGCTCAACATGGACGACGGCGTGCCCGGCGGCTTCTGGATCGACGAGGCCATCCAGGTCGCCCGGTGGCTGGAGGCCGACGGCTCCGTCGACGCCCTCCAGATGACCGCCGGCAGCTCCCTGCTCAACCCCATGTACCTGTTCAAGGGCGACGCGCCGCTGCACGAGTTCGCCTCGGTCATGAAGCAGCCGACCAAGCTCGGGATCAAGCTGATCGGCAAGCACTTCCTGAAGTCCTACCCCTACGAGGACCTCTACCTGCTCAGGGACGCCCGGCAGATCCGCGCCGCGGTGAAGCTGCCGATGATCCTGCTGGGCGGCGTCACCGACCGGGCGGGCATGGACACCGCGATGGCGGAGGGCTTCCAGTTCGTCGCGATGGCCCGCGCCCTGCTGCGCGAGCCCGACCTGATCAACCGGATCCAGGACGAGCCCGCGACCGAGTCGCTGTGCATCCACTGCAACAAGTGCATGACCGCGATCTACGGCGGCACCCACTGCGTGCTGTCCACCGAGCCGGCCTGGGGCGCCGCGGGTGCGTGACGAGACGATCGCGGCGATGCTGCTGGCCCGGCTGGGCGACGCCCGGCCCGGCCTGCGCAGCCGCGAGCGGACCTGGTCGTGGGACGAGGTGGTCCGGGAGAGCGCGGCCCGCGCGTCGCTCGCCCGCGAACTGCGCCGGGACGGCCCGTTCCACATCGGCGTGCTCTTGGAGAACGTCCCCGAGTACGTCCTGTGGCTCGGGGCGGCGGCGCTGGGCGGCGCGACGATCGTCGGGATCAACTCCACCCGGACCGGCGCCTACCTGGAGCAGGAGGTCCGGCACACCGACCTCCAGCTCGTCGTCACCGACCGGGCCGGGCTGGAGCTGCTGGACGGCCTCGACATCGGCGTCCCGCGCGACCGCTTCCTGCTGGTCGACGACGACGGCTACCCGGAGCTCGTCGCCGCCCATGCCCGCGAGCCCGGGGCCGACGGGTCGGTCACGCCGGAGACGCAGCTGCTGCTGCTGTTCACCTCCGGGACGACCGGCGCGTCGAAGGCGGCGCGCTGCTCGCAGGGCCGGCTCGCCGAGCTGGGCCGCGACAACAGCGCCAAGTACGACGTCAAGCGCGAGGACGTCAGCTACTGCCCGATGCCGCTGTTCCACGGCAACGCGCTGATGGCGCTGTGGGCGCCGTCGCTGGCGGTCGGCGCGACCGTCGTCCTGGCGCGGAGGTTCTCCGCGTCCGGGTTCCTGCCGGACGTCCGGTACTACGGCGCGACCTTCTTCACCTACGTCGGCAAGGCGATCGGCTACGTCCTCGCCACCCCCGAGAAGCCCGGCGACGGCGCCAACACGCTGACGCACGGGTTCGGGACGGAGGCGTCCCCGGAGGACAAGGCCGAGTTCCTGCGCCGCTTCGGCGCGCGGCTGGTCGAGGGCTACGGGTCCAGCGAGAGCGCCGGCATGATCAGACGGGATCCGCAGGCACCGCCGAGCGCGCTCGGGTGCCCCGCCCACGACGGCGTCCGCATCGTCAACCCCGAGACCCGCGCGACCTGCGCGCCCGCCGTCCTGGACGGGCACGGCCGCGTCACCAACGCCGAGGCCGCCGTCGGCGAGATCGTCGACGTGCACGGCGCGGCCAGGTTCGAGGGCTACTACAGGAACCCGGAGGCCGACGCCGAGCGGGTCAGGCACGGCTGGTACTGGACGGGCGACCTCGGCTACGTCGACGGCGACGGGTTCCTGTACTTCGGCGGGCGGTCCGGCGACTGGATCCGGGTGGACTCGGAGAACATCTCCGCGCTGCTCACCCAGAACGTCGTCCGCCGCCACCCGAAGATCGTGGACGCGGTCGCGTTCGGCGTGCCCGACCCGCGCTCCGGCGACCAGGTGATGGCGGCGATCGAGATCCCCGAGGGCGTCCGGTTCGAGGACCTGGACCTGCCCGCCTTCCTGGCCCGCCAGGACGACCTCGGCACCAAGGGCGCGCCGCGCTTCGTGCGCGTCTCGCACGCGCTGCCGACGACCGGGTCGGGAAAGCTCAAGAAGAAGGAGCTGCAGCTCGACGGCTGGCGCACGTCCGACCCCGTGTACCGGTGGGAGGGCCGGGGCTCGCCGGAGTACGTCCCGATGACCGAGGCGGACAAGGCCGCGCTCCGCGAGGAGTTCACCGCCGCGGGCCGCGGGCGCTTCCTCCCCTGACCGAGAAAGGGCATGTATGGATCTGCGTGAGTCCGAGGCGCATCGCGAGTTGCGCGCGGAACTGAGGGCGTACTTCGCGGGCCTGCTGCCCGAGGACGTGCGGCGCCGCGCCGGCGAGCAGGGCGTGGGCGGCGAGCGGTTCCGCGAGATCGTCAAGATGCTCGGCAACGACGGCTGGCTCGGCTACGGCTGGCCGGAGGAGTACGGCGGGCAGGGCCGGTCGATCGCCGAGCAGTACGTCTTCTTCGACGAGGTGCAGCGCGCCGGGCTGCCGTTCCCGTTCGTCACCGTGAACACGGTCGGCCCCACGCTGATGCGGTTCGGCACCGACGAGCAGAAGCGCAGGTACCTCCCCGGCATCCTGTCCGGCGACCTCGTCTTCGCGATCGGCTACACCGAGCCCGAGGCCGGGACCGACCTCGCCTCGCTGCGCACCCGGGCCGTCCGGGACGGCGACCGGTACGTGATCGACGGCAGCAAGGTCTTCACCAGCGGCGCCAACACCGCCGACCACGTCTGGCTCGCGGCGCGCACGAACCCGGACGCGCCGAAGCACAGGGGCATCTCGATCCTGATCGTGCCGACCGACGCCGACGGGTTCTCCTGGAGCCCGATCCCGACGGTCGGCGGGATGGTCGTGACGGCGACCTACTACAACGGCGTCCGGGTGCCCGCGTCGTCGGTGGTCGGGGGCGTCGACGGCGGCTGGAGCCTGATCACCACGCAGCTCAACCACGAGCGCATCGGGCTCGCCGCGCTCGGCGGCCGGATGATCCGGCTGTGGGAGGACGTCCGCGACTGGGCGCGCGAGACCGGGGCGATCGACCTGCCCTGGGTGCGCGCCGACCTCGCCCGCACGCACGCCAGGCTGGAGGCGATGCGGCTGATGAACTGGAAGATGACGATGGCGGTGGAGGCCGGGACGCTGACCGGCGCGCAGGCCGGCGCGGCCAAGACCTACGGGACCGAGACGCACATCGACGTCCAGCGGACGCTGACCGGGGTCCTCGGCGCCGCCGGCCGGATCCGCCCCGAGTCGCCGGGCGCCGTGCTGCACGGGCAGATCGAGCAGCTGTCGCGGCAGGGCATCGTCAACACCTTCGGCGGCGGCGTCAACGAGGTGCTGCGCGACATGGTCGCCGTCCAGGGGCTGGGCCTGCCGAGGTCGAGGCGGTCATGAGCGGCGGCGAGGAGTACGAGGCCCGGCTCCGGGCGTGGGTCGGGCGGCCCTACGGCGCGCGCCGGGCCGGGCAGGACCCGGTCAACGTCCCCATGATCCGGCACTGGGTCGAGGCCATGGAGGACGGCAACCCCGTCTACCTGGACGAGGAGGCCGCGCGGGCGACCGGCCGCGACGGCGTCGTCGCGCCCGCGTCGATGATGCAGGCATGGACGATGCGCGGGTACGCCGCGTCCGTCCGCGCCGACCCCGCGGGCCCGGACGAGCTGACCGAGCTGCTCGCCGAGGGCGGCTACACCTCCGTCGTCGCCACCGACTCGGAGTTCGAGTTCCACCGGGAACTGGTGCCGGGCGACCGCGTCAGCGTCGAGGAGACCGTCGAGTCGATCTCCCCGGAGAAGAGGACCGCGCTCGGCGCGGGACGCTTCGTCAGCACGGTCAAGACGTACCGGGACGGGGCGGGCGAGGTCGTCGCCACGCAGCGGTGGCGCCTCCTGAGGTTCCGCCCCGCCGACAAACCGGCGGAGACGGCGGTGGAGAAGCCGGTGGAGGGGGCCGGGCCGAAGGCGCTGCGCCCGCGCCCGGCGATCAACCTGGACAACGCGTTCTGGTTCGAGGCGGCCCGCGAGCACCGGCTCGTCATCCAGCGCTGCGCCGACTGCAAGTCGCTCCGGCACCCGCCGGGACCGTGCTGCCCGCAGTGCGGCTCGTTCGACTGGGACACCGTCCGGGCGTCGGGCGACGGCCACGTCCACAGCTACGTCGTCAACCACCACCCGCGCCACCCCGCGTTCGACTACCCGCTGGTCGTCGCCGTGATCGAGCTGGCGGAGGGCACGCGGCTGATCGCGAACATGACCGGGACCGCGCCGGAGGACGTCGAGATCGGCATGCCCGTCGTCCTCGACTGGATCGACCCGGACCCCGACCTGTCCCTGCCGGTGTTCCGCCCGGCCGGACCGCCGCACGATCTCAAGGAGCGCTGATGGACTTCACGCTTGGCGAAGAGCTGGAGGCGGTCCGGGACCTCGCCCGGCAGATCTTCACCGACCGCGCCACGCAGGCGCGGATCAAGGACGCCGAGGGGTCCGCGCACGGGTACGACGAGGGCCTGTGGGCCGAGCTCGGCGAGACGGGCCTGCTCGGGGTCGCGCTGCCCGAGTCCGCGGGCGGCGCGGGCCTCGGCGCCGCCGGCCTGGCCGTCCTGCTGGAGGAGCAGGGCCGCACCGTCGCCCCCGTCCCGGTCTGGCCCGCCGTCGTCGCCGCGCTCACCCTCGCCTCGCACGGCGAGGACGTCCCCGGGGCCTTCGCCGACGGGACGTCGCGGCCGACCGTCGCGCTGGAGGAGTTCGGCCCCGCCGACCCGGCAGCGCCGCGCTGCACCGCCGTCCGCGACGGTGGGAGCTGGCTGCTGACCGGCACGAAGGCCGCCGTCCCGACGCCGTTCGGGGCGAGCCACGTCCTCGTCTCGGCCGCGTCGCCGGAGGGGCCCGGCCTGTTCCTGCTGGAGGCCTCGGCCGCCGGGACGTCGTGGGAGCGCGCCGAGACCACCGGCCGCGACGCCGCCGGGCACCTGACCCTCGACGGCGCCCCGGCGCGCGCCCTTCCGGACGGCGCGCTGGCCACGGCGCTGCGGCTGGCCCGCGTCTCGCTGGCCGCCGTCCAGGTCGGCGTCGCCGACGGCGCGCTGCGCATGGCCGCCGACTACCTGTCCGGCCGCGCGCAGTTCGGCCGCCCGCTCGCCACCTTCCAGGCCGCCCAGCACCAGCTCGCCGACTGCTACATCGAGATCGACGCGCTGCGCGTCTGCCTCTGGCACGCGCTCTCGCTGGTCGACGCCGGGGAGGACGCCGAGACCGCCGTCCTCGTCGCCAAGTGGTGGTCGGACGAGGGCGGGCTGAACGTCGTCCACCGCGTCCAGCACCTGCACGGCGGCATCGGCGTGGACGTCGACTACCCGGTGCACCGCCACTTCCTGTGGGGCAAGCAGATCTCCGGGACGCTCGGCGGCGCGTCCCGCGACCTGGAGCTGCTGGGGGCGGCCCTGTGATCGGAGACGCTGTGAGCAGGAACTACGAGGACGTGGCGGTGGGGGAGGAGCTTCCCGAGCTGAGCGTCCCGCTGACCCGCACGATGATCGTCGCGACGGCGCTGGCGAGCCGCGACTACCAGGACGTCCACCACGACCCGTCGCTCGCCGTCGAGCGCGGCTCCCGGGACGTCTTCATGAACATCCTGACCACCAACGGGCTCGTCGACCGGTACGTGACGGGCTGGGCCGGGCCCGCCGCCGTCGTGAAGGCCATCAGGATCAGGCTGGGCGCGCCCAACCACCCGGGCGACACGATGGTGCTGACCGGCGCCGTCGCGGCCAAGGACGACACCGGCCGCCGGGTCGAGGTCGCCGTGCGCGGCGTCAACGCGATCGGCCCGCACGTCACCGGCACCGTCGTGGTGGAACTGCCCCCCGTCGGACCCGCGGCCGGAGTACGGGGGAGCGGCGCATGAGCGTGCTGCCAGGGGCGGCCGCGGTCGCCGGGATCGGCGCCACCGAGTTCTCCAAGGAGTCGGGCCGCAGCGAGCTGCGGCTGGCCTGCGAGGCGGTGCTCGCCGCGATCGTCGACGCGGGGCTCCAGCCGTCCGACGTGGACGGCATGGTGACCTTCACCGCCGACACCAGCTCCGAGATCCACATCGCCCGCAACCTCGGCATCGGCGAGCTGAAGTTCTTCTCGCGCGTCGGGCACGGCGGCGGCGCGGCCTGCGGCACCGTCCAGCAGGCGGCGATGGCCGTCGCGACCGGCGTCGCCGACGTCGTCGTGTGCTACCGCGCGTTCAACGAGCGTTCCGGCACCCGCTACGGCCTCGGGCAGGCCGACCGGCCGATGGACGTCAGCGCCGACAGCGCCGCCTACGCGTGGATGAACCCGTTCGGGCTCTCGACCCCCGCCCAGTGGGTCGCGATGTTCGCCCGCCGCTACATGCACGAGTACGGCGCGACCAGCGAGGACTTCGGCCGCATCGCCGTCGTCGACCGCAGGCACGCCGCCGCGAACCCGGCCGCGTGGTTCTACGGGCGGCCGATCACGCTGGAGGACCACCAGGCGTCCCGCTGGATCGCCGAGCCGCTCCGGCTCCTGGACTGCTGCCAGGAGAGCGACGGCGGTCAGGCCCTCGTGGTCGTCTCCGCCGAGCGCGCCCGCGACCTCCCGCACCGGCCCGCCGTGATCTGGGGCGCGGCGCAGGGCTCCGGCAACGACCAGCACATGATGACCAGCTACTACCGCTCGGAGATCACCGGCATCCCCGAGATGGGCCTGGTCGGGCGGCAGCTCTACGGGCAGTCGCGGCTCACCCCGGCCGACGTCCAGGCCGCGATCCTCTACGACCACTTCACGCCGCTCGTCCTCCCGCAACTGGAGGAGCTGGGCTTCTGTGCGAAGGGCGAAGGCAAGGACTTCGTCGCGGACGGCAATGTGGAGCTCGGCGGCCGGCTGCCGGTCAACACCCACGGCGGCCAGCTCGGCGAGGCCTACATCCACGGGATGAACGGCATCGCGGAGGGCGTCCGCCTCGTCCGCGGCACCTCGGTGAACCAGCCGGGCGACGTCCACAACGTCCTCGTCACCGCCGGGACCGGCGTCCCGACCAGCGGTCTGATCCTGGGAGCCGACGAATGAACGAGCGGAGCGAACCGGGGGGCGCGGGGGGTCGGCCCCCCACCGGCGGCGGCGCCCGCGAATGGCAGGGGCGCGCGCTCGGCGCGCGGACGGTGACCTACGACGAGACGCGGCCCGTCCTCTACGCGCTCGCCGTGGGCGCGGGCGCCTCGGACCTGGACCTGGTCTTCGAGGAGAGGCTCCGCGTCCTGCCGACGTTCGTGCTGACCCTCGCCCAGTGGGCGCCGGACGTCCTCGGGTCGGCGGGCGCCTTCGACGTGCGGACGGCCGTCCACGGGACCCAGCGCCTCCGCGTCCTCAAGCCGCTGCCGCGCTCGGGCTCGGTGGAGATGAGCGCCCGCGTCACCGACGTGTGGGACAAGGGCTCCGCGGCCGTCTTCGACGTGGCGGTCGAGAGCGAGTACTTCGAGGCGACGTGGTCGCTGTTCGCGCCCGGAGGCGGCGGATTCGGCGGCGAGCGGGGCCCCGCGTCCCGCCGCCGTCCGGGGACCGACCCGGAGGGCGTGCTGACCGTCCGCACGTCGCCCGACCAGGCGGCCCTCTACCGGCTGCTCGGCGACCGCCACCACCTGCACATCGACCCGGAGGCGGCGAAGGCGGCCGGGATGCCGCGCCCGATCATGCACGGCCTGTGCACGCTCGCGGCCGTCACCCTCCCGCTCGCCGAGTCCGCCGGCGCCCACCCGGCCGACCTCGCCGAGCTCGAAGGCCGCTTCGCCGCGCCGGTCTTCCCCGGCGACGCCCTCCAGGTGAGCACCTGGCGGGACGGTGACGCGGTCCTCTTCGAGGCGGCCGTGGACGGGACGACGGTCATCTCGGGCGGACGGGCACGTTTCGCCGCCGCCCGCTAGGCTGCGGCGCTATGGCCGAACCGTCGAGCGTCGTCGTGACCGGCGGGAACCGGGGTGTGGGACGGGTGGTCGCCGCGGAGGCCGTCCGGCGGGGGTACCGGGTGACGATCGTGGCGCGCCGGCCGGACGCGGGCGCCGCCGCCGCGCGCGAGATCGGCGCGGACCTCGTCGTGGGCGACCTGTCGTCCGTCCGCACCGTCCGTGAGCTGGCCGGGGCGCTCGCCGCAGCCGATCCCGGGCCGGGCGTGCTCGTGCACAACGCGGCGCTCTGGCCCTACCGGCGCGAGATCAACGAGGACGGCTTCGAGCAGTCGTTCTTCACCAACCACCTGGCGCCGTTCCTGCTGAACCGCCTGCTGGAGGAGCGGCTGCGCCGGGTCGTGCAGGTCAGCGCCGCCCTCTACGCCACGGGCCGGGTCGACCCCGAGCGGACGCCCGAGGGCCGGGACTTCCACCCCGTCCGGACCTATGCCGACACCAAGCTGGCGAACCTGCTGATGGTCCCGCTGTTCGCCGAGCGGTGGAAGGCCGCCGGGGTGACGATCGACGCGGTGCACCCGGGCGTGCTGCGCACGGAGCTCACCACGCGGGGCGGGCCCCTCGGCGTGCTCATGAGGGTGGTCCGGCCGGCGCTGAAGCCGGTGGCCAGGGCCGCCCCACCGGTCGTCGACCTGGTGGACTCCGGCGGCACCGGACGGTACTTCCAGGTCGCCAGGGAGAAGCCGCTCAAGCCCAAGGCCCGCGACGGCGCCCTCGCCCGCCGCCTCTGGGACGACGCCGAAAGCGTCCTCGCGACCGTGTAGCGCCGGGGGCCCGGCCTCACGGCGGCCGGGGTTCAAGCGTTCTTCATCCGCCGTTACGGGAACGGCGGCGCCTGTTCCGTCGCAGCTCAGCGGCCTTCGCCCGGCGACGGACGTCACCTTCCGACCAACCGCGGCGCCGCGCATGGGCAAGGCGTGACATTTATTCGTATTTGTCAACAATGTCACCGTCGCAGTGCCGTCGTTCCCGCTCCCCCTCGGGGCCCCAGCCCCGGCCCGGGGACGACCGCGGAAAGGCGTCCGATGCGACGACTCCTCACGCTCGCGCTCCCCGCCGCCCTGAGCGCGGCCCTGCTCGGCGCGGCGGCCGCGCCCGCGTCCGCCACCCCGCCCAACATCCCGTCCGCCGCCACGGCCGCGAGCCGCCTCGGCACCCTCACCGTGGCCGCCGAATCGCACGGGAGCACCTACGACCGCGACCTGTTCCCGCACTGGATCACCATCTCCGGGACGTGCAACACCCGCGAGACCGTGCTCAAGCGGGACGGCACGAACGTCACCACCGACTCCGCCTGCGCCGCGACGTCCGGCAGCTGGTACTCGCCCTACGACGGCGCCACCTGGACGCTCGCGTCCGACCTGGACATCGACCACATGGTCCCGCTCTCCGAGGCGTGGGCGTCCGGCGCCTGGTCCTGGACGACCTCGCGCCGCCAGTCGTTCGCCAACGACCTCGGCGGCCCCCAGCTGTGGGCCGTCACCGACAACGTCAACCAGGCGAAGAGCGACAAGGACCCGGCCGAGTGGCAGCCGTCGGTCGGCTCCTTCCGCTGCACCTACGCCCGCGCCTGGATCCAGGTGAAGTGGTACTGGGGCCTGACCGTGGACAGCGCGGAGAAGAGCGCGCTCACCACGATGCTCGGCACCTGCTGACCGACCCGTCCCGCCGACCGCGCCGGCGCCCGCGAGAACCTTCCCGCGGGCGCCGGCCTCCAGATCGCGCGGTCTACGTCCGGGCCGCCGGCCCGGGCGTCGGCCGGCTCGAACAGACCTACGCGCGCGGGCGCCGCGCCGCCTCCGCGAGGTCAGCCGGCCCGGTGCCGCAGGAGGACGGTGGCGATGGCCACCTGGGCGGGATGCAGGGCGGTCTCGCCGTCCTCGACGTCCCACAGCGCGTTCTGCAGGACGCGCCCGAGCGTCCAGCCGGTCGCCCGCCGCCGGTCCAGGCCGAGGGCCTCGGTCAGCAGGTCGAAGCGGCGCAGGACCGCCCGGGTGACGTCGCCGCTCGCGACCACCTCGTCCCACCGGTTGTCCAGCGCCGGCAGCAGGTCGAAGCCGGGGTCGCCGGCGAGGGGCTTGGGGTCGATGGCCAGCCAGGGCTCCCGCTCGGCGGCGAGGACGTTGTCGTAGTGCAGGTCCCAGTGCAGCAGGCGGTCGCCGGGTTCGCCGACGAGTTCGGCCACGGCGGACGCGCAGGTCCGCACCAGCCGCCGGTCGGCCGGGTCGTCCAGCGCGGGCACGGCCCCGGGTACCTGGTCGAGCATGTCGGCGGCGATGTCGGCCAGGCGGCGCAGCCCCGCGGGCGCGGGCACAGCGACCAGGCGCACCAGCAGCTCGGCCAGCACCCCGACGGCGGCGTCGTCGTCGGCCACCGACGACAGCGGCCGGGTCGCGTCCAGGCGTTCGAGCAGCATCGTGCCGGTGTCCGGGTCGTGGTCGAGCAGGCGCACCGACCCGTCGCCGTCCCATGCGCGCAGGCCGACCGGTTCGGTGGCGTGCTCGTCGGAGACCGGCTGGAGCTTCAGCGCGGCGGGGATGCCGTCCGCGCGGGTCACCGGCAGCACGAGCGAGGCCATGCCGTGGCGTCCCGGACCGTCCAGGCGCAGCGCCCAGCGGTCCAGGAAGGCGGCGGCCAGGTCGGGCAGCGCGGCGATCCAGGCGCGGCCGGACGCGCCGCCGTGCTTGCCGTGCGAGGCGGCCAGCGCCTCGGGAACGTCGATGCGGATCGACGTGCTCATGGTTGACGTCTCCTTCGTGGGCTCCGGTTCTGGTCGCGTGTCACGAAGGAGACGTCGGCGGTGCCCGGCTTCCGGGCAGGGGTCAACGCATGCCCGGAAGCTTACCGATCTTTCAGGACGGCGCCGTCTCGGCGCCGCGCCACATCCGCAGGTAGACCTCCGCGCCGCGCGCCATGTCCTCGGTGATCTCCGGCCCGCCGACCGCGCGCAGGTCGGCGATCCAGTCCGGGACGAGGCCGTAGTTCGCGACGCCGTCGGTGTTGAGATCCCAGGTGCGCAGCCCGGCGCGCAGCCGGTCGAGCTTCACGGCGGGGTCGATCGGCGAGGCGAAGGGGTAGCGCAGCGGGCCCGCGTCGCCGCCCGTGCGGGGCTCCGGCAGCGCGCCCATGCCGTTGGCGTCGAGCCCGTACCCGTAGCCGAACGGGCGGGCGGGGTCGCGCTGGGACTTGTCGCGCCGCCACTCGGCGGTGAACCGGTCGGCGGCGCTGCCGTACCCGGCGACCATGCCGCCGAGCCGGTAGACGCGGGGCAGGTAGGTCGCGTCCATCCAGCTGTGGGACGAGATGACGCCGGGGTACCGCGCGGCCTCCAGGACGCCGAGGGCCTGGCCGGCGGCCTTCGCGCTCATGTGGTCGATCTCGACGATCATGTGCCGCTTCATCATCCCCTGGACCGTGTACGCGCCGAGGTCGCTGAGCCCCCGGACGTTGCAGTGCGGGCCGCTCGGATAGACCGGCAGCGTGATCCCCGCCAGTCCGAGCAGCTTCAGGAGCGGTTGGAGGGCGTCGCCGACCTCGCCCGCCGGGGCGATCGTGTTGTCGTGGGCGGGGCCGGTGCACGTCTCGGCCTGCCAGAACCGCCCGGTGCCGACGAAGTTGGCGACGTTGACGATCGCCCCCGCGACGCCGCCGTCGAAGCGCACGCCGCACAGGGCGTTGTCGTACTTGTGGCACACGAACATCGAGGCCACGCCGAGGCTCCTCGCCTCGTCCAGGCCCCGGTCGATGTCGGCGCGGGTGCAGGCGGGGGCGCCGTTGACGAGCCGGCAGCCGAACGGCTCGGAGGTCTCGATGCCGAGGACGACGGCGAGCTTGCCGTCCTCGATGACGCGGCGGGCGTCCGCCGAGTCCCGCACGATGCGGAACCAGCCCTTGCCGGGGCCGCCGCTGCGCTCGTCGATGAAGGACTGCATCTCCCGCATCCGCTGCGCCTGGAGCCGGATGCCGGCCATCTCGTCGCAGGGGTTGCGCTTGAGCGGGTAGATCTCGCAGAGCTGCCGGTTGTCCACCAGGTGGTTGACGAGGATCCGCTGCCCGGCCCGCCAGGACCGCTCCAGCCACTCGTAGTAGACCTGCTGGTGGGTGCGGGAGTCGTAGGCGGGCCAGTCCTTGAACGTCGGCCAGCCGGTCGGGTCGTGCGTCCCGAACGGGGTGCCGTACCTGTTGAAGTTCTCCCACCAGGCGAGCACGCCGTTGCCGGCGTGGTCGGGGCAGTCGCGCAGCGCCTCCTGGATGCCGCGCGGGTCGAACGGCTCGCCGCACATGAGCGCGCCGCCGAACGCCTCGTACGCCATCAGGTGGCTGTGGGCGTCGATGTAGCCGCGCACCTCGCGCGGCTCGCCCTCCGCGTGCGCGCGGGGGACGGGGAGGAGGGCGAGCAGGAGAACGAGAAGGATCGGAACGCGGGTGGCACGGCGGACGGGCATGGGGCACCTCGGCCGGGGAGACGTCCAGTGGCTCTCAGCCGAGTGAAACACCGATCCCGCTAAATGTGAATAGTCCTCACATAATCCCCGGTCAGCCGGGTGCCTCAGGAGGACCCCGCCGCGAGGCGGTTGCTGAACCGGGCGAGCATGGCGCTCTGGGACGTCTCCGGGATCAGCCGGCCGACCAGCGGCGGGATGCGCCAGTTCGCGGGGTTGCGCCGCGCCATGCGGGAGACCAGGGAGATCTGCGGGTGGCGGGCCGTCTCGTAGGCGCGCAGCCGCGCCGCCGGGTCGCCTTCCCCGGCCAGCTCGCGGCCGAGCACCCAGGCGTCCTCAAGCGTCTGGTTGGCGCCCTGCCCGAGGGTGGGCGGCATGGTGTGCGCGGCGTCGCCGACCAGGGTGACGCGGCCCTCGCCCCAGACCTTGCGCACCCTGTTCCAGTGGTGCCCGAAGAACTCGACGTCGTCGTCGGCCGCGGCGGCGAGCACCTCCGGAACCGGGGACGCCCAGTGCCCGAAGCGCCGCCGCAGCTCGTCCAGCGGGGACGCGGGCCGCGGGTCGCCGGGCGTCCAGCGCATGTCGAACCACCACTGGAGCAGGCCGCCGCCCGCGGGCATGAGCCCGCACGCGCCCTCGCGTCCGGTGATCATGAGATGGCGGTGGGTGCCGGTCAGGTCGATGCCGATGGGGCTGAGCCCCTGCCAGGTGCCGAACGCCGCGGGCCGCACGGCGCCGTCGCCCCACAGGCGCCGCCGCACCGCCGAATGGTGGCCGTCCGCTCCGATCAGCAGGTCCCCGGTGTCGGTCGATCCGTCGTCGAAGGACGCCGTGACGCGGTCGCCGTCCTGGGTCAGGCCCGTGCAGGCCGCGCCGTGGCGGACGAGGTCTTCGGGCAGGCCGCCGGCGAGCCGTCCGAGCAGGTCGCGGCGGGCGATGGCCTTGGTCTCGAAGCCGTAGCGGGACGCGGCGTGCGCGATGTCCTGCCCGGTGCGCAACCGCCCGGAGGACGTGAGGGCGTCGATCCGGTCGATGCGGTTGCCGGCGCCGTCCAGCGTGACGCCGAGATCGTGCAGGACGGCGTTGCCGTTGCTCCAGATGAGCACCGCCTTGCCGCCGGGCCGGGGGCCGGGCGCCTGCTCGTGGACCCGCACCTCGTGGCCCGCGGCGAGCAGCGCGCGCGCCACGGCCAGGCCGCCCACTCCCGCGCCGATGACGAGGATCTCCATGTCTCCTCCAAAATGAAGTATCTCCGATACGAAGATACATCGCTCCGGAGTATCCTTCGAGGGTGGGTGCCGAACGGGCGGGAGAGGACGTCTTCCGCGAATTCCTGATCGCGGTCCTCCTCCACAACGAGGCGGTCGCCGACCGGCTCGGCCTGCGGCCCCTCGACGTCGCCGCCGTGATCCTGCTGGAGATGCGCGGCCCCCTGCCGGTGGGCGCGATCTCCGAGGAGCTCCGGCTGCCCTCCGCCTCGGCGACCCGGCTGGTCGACCGGCTGGAGAAGGCCGGCTACGCGCGGCGGGTCCGCGGCGAGCACGACCGCCGCACGGTCACCGTGGAGCTGGTCGAGGACGGCCTCGACGACTACCGCGCCCTCGCCGCGGGCGCCCGCCGCCACCTGGACGAGGTCGGCGCCCGCTACACCCCGGAGCAGGCCCCGCTGCTGATCGGCATGCTCGACGGCATCGCCGCGGCCTACCGAACGGCCGCCAACGACCTGCGCGCCCCCTAGCGGCAGGGAAGCGGGACGGATCCGGATCGCGTCTACACCCTCGATCGCGGGGGCGAGACGGGTGTACCGGTCACCGGGACGCCGACGGCCGGGCCGGGGTGCGGCGGGGATGATGGTGGCCCATGAGCGAGCTGACGGTTCCGGGGTTGGTGGCGCGGGCGGCGAGGGAGTTTCCGGACGCGGAGGCGGTCGTGGACGGCGACGTCCGGGTCGCCTACGCCGAGCTGCGGGAGCTGGTCCGCGAGGCGACGGGCGCGTTCGCCGGAGCGGGGATCGAGCCGGGGGACCGCATCGCCGTCTGGGCGCCGAACGGCCTGCGCTGGATCGTCACCGTGCTCGGCGCGCTCGGCGCGGGCGCGACCCTCGTCCCGCTCAACACCCGCTACAAGGGCGACGAGGCCCGGTGGCCGCTCTCCAAGGCCGGGGCGAAGATCCTGTTCGTGGAGGACGGGTTCCTCGGCATCGACTACCCCGGCATGCTCGGCGTGGACGCGTCCGGCGCCCCCGGGCTGCCCGCGCTGCGGACGGTCGTCACGTTCAACGGCGGCGCCCGCCCGGGAGTGATCTCCTGGGACGACTTCACCGCCGCGGCCGCGCCCCCGGACGAGGCGGACGCGCGGTCGGCGGCCGTCGCGCCGGACGACGTCGCCGACATCCTGTTCACCTCCGGGACCACCGGCAGGCCCAAGGGCGCCATGGTCACGCACGAGCAGAACGTCCGCACGTACCGGGCGTGGGCGGGCCGCACCGGCGTGCGGGCCGGCGACCGCTACCTCATCGTGAACCCGATGTTCCACACGTTCGGCTACAAGGCCGGCGTGCTGGCGTGCGTGATGCAGGGCGCCACGATGGTGCTGCAGCGCACGTTCGACGTCCCGGAGACCCTGCGGCTCATCGAGCGCGAGCGGATCACCGTCCTGCCGGGGCCGCCGACCATCTACACCGCGCTCCTGGACGCCCCCGGCGGCGACGAGCGCGACCTGTCGTCCCTGCGGCTGGCGGTGACGGGCGCGGGGGACGTGCCCGTCGCGCTGGTGCGGCGCATCAAGGACGAGCTGTTCCCGCAGGTCGTGACCGCCTACGGGCTGACCGAGTCGTCCGGCACGGTCTCGGCCTGCTCGGTGGACGACGACGACGAGACCATCGCCACCACGTCCGGTCGGCCCATCGACGACGTCGAGGTCGCGATCGTCGACGGCGAGGGCGGGCGTGTCCCGGCCGGGACGGACGGCGCGATCCTCGTGCGCGGCTACAACGTCATGAAGGGCTACCTGGACGACCCGGAGGCGACCGCCGAGACGGTCCGCGACGGCTGGCTCGACACCGGCGACCGCGGGCGCGTCGACGAGCGCGGCAACATCACCATCACGGGCCGCACCAAGGAGATGTTCGTCGTCGGCGGGTTCAACGTGTACCCGGCCGAGGTCGAGAACGTCCTCGCCCGCCACGACGCCGTCGCCGAGTCGGGCGTCATCGGCGTCCCGGACGCGCGCATGGGCGAGGTGGGGCGCGCCTACGTCCGGCTCCGCCCCGGCAGGACGGCCGCGCCGGACGAGCTCGTCGCGCACTGCCGGGAGCGGCTCGCGAACTTCAAGGTCCCCAAGGAGGTCGTCTTCGTGGACGACCTCCCGAAGACCGCGTCCGGCAAGATCTGGCGCGTGAAGCTCAAAGAGCGCCTCTGACCAGCGCCTAGAGGGCCGCGAGGACCCGGGCCCTGTGCTCGGCCACGGTGCCCCACGCCGAGTACAGGGCCCGCGCCTTGCGGATCCACAGCGACGGGTCGTACTCGTCGGTGTAGCCGATCGCGCCGTGCACCTGGAGCGCGGTCTTGGCCATCCCGTAGGACGCCTCGGACGCGGCGACCTTCGCGGCGGACGCGTCCCGCGCGAAGTCCGGCGTCCCGTACGCCAGCGCCGCCCCGTACACGAGCGGGCGGGCGAACTCCAGCTCGACCATCGCGCTCGCCAGCTGGTGCTTGATCGCCTGGTACTCGCCGATCGGACGGCCGAACTGCTGCCGCGTCCTGGCGTACTCGACGGACACCTCCAGCAGCGCCCGCCCGAGCCCGACCTGCTGCGCCGCGCACAGCAGCACGCCGAAGTCGGTGCGCCCCGCGCCCTCGGGGACGCGGAACAGCCGCCGCGCCGGGTCGAGCGACGCGACGGCCTCTCCGGTCGCCTTCCGCTCGACGCCGTCGACGCTGAGCACCAGGTCGGCGACGTCGGCGTCCAGCGCGTGCGGGACGGCGAGCGTCACGACCGCCTCGCCCTCGGCGATCCGCGGCAGCCACGGCGACTCGCCCAGCAGCTCGGCGGCGGCGAGCGTCTCCACGTAGGGGCCGGGCGCGGCGGCCCGCCCCAGCTCCTCCGCTGCGACGGCCAGCTCGACCGGCAGCAGCCCGGCGCCGCCGGCCTCCTCCGGGACGGCCACCGCGAACGCCCCGGCCTCGGCGACCGCGGACCACAGCGCCCGACCGGGCCCGGCGTCCCCGGCCGCCCAGGCGCGGGCCGCCTCGGCGGTGCCGGGGCCGCCCAGCAGCTTGCGCAGCGTCCCGCCGAACATCCGCTGCTCGGCGGAGAGAACGAACTTCACCGGGACCCCCTCGGCAGGCCGAGCAGCCGCTCGGCGATCACGTTGCGCTGGATCTCGTTGGTGCCCGCGTAGATGGGCCCGGCCAGCGAGAACACGTAGTTCTCCAGCCACTCCGACTCCAGTTCGCCGTCCGGGCCGAGCAGGTCGAGCGCGGTCTCGTGCAGCGCCACGTCCAGCTCCGACCAGAACACCTTGTTCAGGCTCGACTCCGCGCCGACGTCGTCGTCCCGCGACACCGTCTCGAACCCCTTGAGCCGGTAGGCCCGCGCCCTGATCCAGGCGTCCGCGACCCGGTCGCGCAGCGCGCCGCCGGCGTCGTCCGCGCGCTCCCTCCACAGCTCGACGAGCCGCTCGGCCGCCGCGGTGAACCGCCCGGGGCTGCGCAGCGTCAGGCCGCGCTCGTTCCCGGCGGTGGCCATCGCGACGCGCCAGCCGTCCCCGGGCGCGCCGATGACGTCCTCGTCCGGCACGAAGACCCTGTCGAGGAACAGCTCGGCGAACGCGGGCTTGCCGTCCAGCCGCCCGATCGGGCGGACCGTCACGCCCTCGGCGTCCAGCGGGAACATCAGGTAGGTGAGCCCCTTGTGTCTACTCACAGTGGGGGGACGACCCCCCACACCCCCCGGTTCGCTCCGCTCATTTCCGGATTCGGGGTCGGACCGGAACAGCCCGAACCCCCGGTCGGCGAACGCGGCCCGCGAGCTCCACGTCTTCTGCCCGTCGAGCAGCCAGCCGCCGTCGGTGCGGGTCGCCGTCGACCGCAGGGCCGCCAGGTCGCTGCCGGCGCCCGGCTCCGACCACGCCTGAGCCCAGATCACCTCGCCGCCCGCCATCGGCGGCAGGATCCGCGCGAGCTGCTCCGGCGTCCCGTGCTTGAGCAGCGTCGGCGCCAGCAGGTTGATGCCGTTCTGGCTGACCCGCCCCGGCGCGCCCGCCGCGTAGTACTCCTCCTCGAAGACGAGCCATTGCAGGACCGACGCGCCGCGTCCGCCGTACTCCTCCGGCCACGACACCACGCCCAGCCGCGCCGCCCCGAGCGTCCGCTCCCACTCCCGGTGCGCCGCGAAGCCCTCCCCGGTCTCCAGCGACGGGAGGGGCAGCGCCGGGACGTGCTCGCGCAGCCACCCCCGCACCTCGCCGCGGAACTCCTCGTCCGCCGCCCCGAACTCAAGATCCATGCGACCCTCTTTCTAACAACTGTTTGGTAGAGTAGCCGCCCCTCGCCGCCCCCGCCTCCCCCTCCCGCCCAGTGAGATCCCCGGCGGCCGGAAAGGCCCCTCGGGCGCCGCCGCCCGGCGGCCGCCGAGCGGCCCGCGCCCGGCGGCCGCCGCGGGCCGCTCGGCGCGCCGGGGGCGCCGCTCTCCGCATCTGCCGGGAATGTTCTGTCGTGAGGCTCATGGACCGTCCTACGTTCGGCCCGTCCGGCAGGAGACCCACGCGGTGAGGACGGTCAGACATGCGGCCCAGAAGATGGCTCTTCGTGGTCGCCTCGGCGGCGTCGGCGGGAGCGGCGGCCGTGGCGTTCGCGGCCTCGGCGCCCGCCCGGGCGCAGGACGGGCCCCGCGCCGGAGAGGCCCCGGCCTGCGCGGACGGGACGACCGTGCGGACCGACAGGGGCCCGGTGTGCGGGACGGCGGGGGACGGTGTCAGGTCCTGGCTCGGCGTCCCCTACGCGGCGCCGCCCGCCCGCGGGGTGGACGTCCACTCTTGGGGCGACCTGGCGCGGCGGCCCGTGCCCGCAGCCGCCCGGCCTCGGGCCCGGCTCGACCAGCGAGGACTGCCTCACGCTGGACGTCACCGCTCCGGAGAGGACCGACGGGAGGCCGCTGCCCGTGATGGTCGAACTGCACGGCGGCGGGTTCCGGCTCGGGTCGCCGTCCGACGGGACGCACCTCGTCAAGGAGGGCGGCGTCGTCAACGTCGGCGTGCACTACCGGCTCGGAATCTTCGGGTTCATGGCGCACGAGGGGTTCGGGAAGCACGCGGGCAACTACGCGCTGCGCGACCAGCAGGCCGCGCTGCGGTGGGTCCGGCGCAACATCGCGCGCTTCGGCGGCGACCCGCGCAACGTGACGATCTACGGCGCGTCCGCCGGAGGGTCGAGCGTCTGCGCCAACACCGCGTCCCCGGCAGCGAAGGGCCTGTTCCAGAAGGGCATCGCGCAGAGCGGCGAGTACAACCCGCTGCTCGGCGAGGACGTCCAATGGCAGGCGCAGGACTGCAAGGCCGAGCTGCCGGGCGAGGCGGAAGGCCGGAAGGCCGGTGAGCGGTTCGCCGCCGCGCTCGGCTGCGGGGACGCCGCCTGCCTGCGCTCCCTGCCCGTCGACCGGCTGCTCAAGCAGGCCGGCGACGGCATCGGCCCGGACGCCGGGACGCAGGGCCCGGTCGTGGACGGCGAGATCCTCCCGATGTCGCCCGGCCGGGCGTTCGCCGAAGGGAAGGTCAACAAGGTCGCGCTGATGCACGGCGTCGACCGGGACGAGGTCCAGCCCCCCTCCGCCGACACCCCGGAGAAGTACCGGGAGTCCGTCCGGCGGCGGTACGGGCCGCTCGCGAGCCGCGTCCTCAAGCTGTACCCGCTGGAGCGCTTCCCCGCCCCGTCCGCGTTCATCGCCTACCGGACGATCGTCGCCGACTCCAACTCCGTGTGCCCGGCGCTCCTCAACGACGAGCGGCTGGCCGAGCACATCCCGGTGTTCGCCTACCAGACCGACCACGCCGACGCCCCGCCCATGTTCTTCCTGGACCCGGCGAAGCCGAACGGCTCCTACCACGTGAGCGAGAGCCCGTTCCTGTCGCCGTTCCCCGGCGGCGCCGAGCCGACCGCCGACCAGAAGGCGTTCGGCGCGCAGCTCACCGCCCAGTGGACGGGATGCGCCCGCACCGGGAACCCCACCGTGGACGGGACGCCGTACTGGCCGCGCTTCACCCGGCGCGACCCGGCCGTCCTGTCGCTCGTCCCGGCCGGGGACAGCCAGGTCACCCACGAGATCGCGGAGCAGCACCACTGCGGCTTCTGGAACCGGCACGCCCCCTTCGCGGCGCGGCCCAGTACCCGAAGGTCTGCCGCCTCGGCCACCCGCCCGCCGTGACGTCCACCCCCGGCCTCGTCTGGGAGGGCGGCATGGACGGCAAGATGCGCGCCTCCTCGTCCCGCACCGGCGAGGTCCTGTGGAGCTTCGACACCATCGCCGACTTCCCGACCGTCAACGGCGGCGTCGCCCGCGGCGGCTCCCTGGCCGGCGGCGGAGGAGCGGTCGTCTCGCACGGCATGGTCTACGTCCTGACCGGCGACATGTTCACGTCCTACCCGGGTGACAAGGGCCACGCCCTCCTGGCCTTCACCCGCTGACCGGGACGCGGGCGACGCCGCAGAAGGCGTCCACCTCGGGCGGCTCGTCGAACGGGGACGGCTCGGGACGCCAGCGCGACACCGGCACGACCCCCGGCTCCAGCAGCTCCAGGCCGCCGAAGTACCTGGCGATCCGATCGGGGGAGCGAAGGTTGTAGGCGACGCCGCCCGCCTCGACGTAACGGGCGATCGCGCGGGCGCGGGCGGTGTCGTCGGCGCCGTCCGCACCCGGCGCCCCGAAGACGTCGCTCCCGTCGTTGACGACCACGTGACTGCCCGGCGCGAGGGCCCCCACCAGCCGCGCGAGCACGCCCTCGGGGTCCTCCCCGTCGGTCAGGTGACCGAGAATCCCGAGTAGCAGCAGAGCGACGGGCCGGTCGAAGTCGAGCGTCTCGGCGGCCTTGGCCAGGATCACGTCCGGCTCGCGGATGTCGGCGTCGATATAGGACGTGACCCCCTCGGGCGCGGAGGTGAGCAGCGCGCGGGCATGCGTGAGGACGAGCGGATCGTTGTCGACATAGACGACGCGCGCGTCGGGCGCGATCCGCTGCGCGACCTCATGGGTGTTGTCGACGGTGGGCAGGCCGGTGCCGACGTCGAGGAACTGCCGCATCCCGACCTCGCCCGCCAGGTACCGGACGGCGCGCCCGAGAAAGGCCCGCGAATGCCGGGCGATGTCCACCTGGCCAGGAAAGATCGCCAGGAACTCGTCCCCCACCTCCTGGTCGATGGGGTAGTTGTCCTTCCCTCCCAGCCAGTGGTTCCAGATCCGCGCCGAATGCGGAACGGAAGAGTCGATCCGCGGATGCTCGGTCATCGAAACCCTCCAGAGGCGGAGATCGTCGCGGCCGCCCAGGATTCTATTGCGCTCCCGCCCGAGCCGCGGTCCCCGCCTTCGGACGGCTCGCCGGCGACCTCCGAGGCCGTCCTTGCCCGGTGATACAACATCGACCGTCACCGCCGAAGGAGCCTTCACCGTGGATGCCGCCAGCAGATCTCCCGCGTCGGTACGCGAACAGATCGTCCATGAGCACGAGTTGCTCGCGGCGACCGAAGCGTTCGCGTTCTTCCTGGAGCGCGTCGACGCACCCGAGACCGATCTGGCCCGCGAGTGGGACGCCTACCTGGCCCACCGGGACGAGGCGCGGACCCGGGCGCGAGAGCGAGGGCGGACCGCCCTCGAACGGTTCGATCGGCGGCTCGCCTCGCTGCCGATCGACGAGGCCCTGCGGGCCGTCGCCGCCGACACCGCGTTCTGGCACCCGGGCACCGCCGCGGTCCGGGAGCAGCGCGTCCTGCTCAACGAGCCCGACGTGGAGCAGCGCCTCCTCGCCGCCATCTTCGGTGAGCCGCTCGACGAGCCGGGCGCCTCGCATCGCGAACGGGCGCGCGAACGTCTCGAACGGGCGCGGCTGGCGGCCGAGGAGCGCGACTACGAGCGGTGGAGGGCCGACCTGCCCCCCGGCGAGCGGCACGCCCATCCCGCGAGGGGCAACCCCGCCCGATACGCCTACGCGCGCGCTCCGCGCCTCGACGTCAGCCGCCCGCCCGAGCGCAGCGTCGAGTGGGCCATCCGCTCCCAGACCGGCGTCGGCGAGGGCCCGATCCCCGAGGAGGCGCTCGACGCGGTGGACGGGTTGAGCCTGACACTGCACCAGCCCGCCGACCTGACACCGCTCGGGCGGTTGCGCAACCTGTCGTGGCTGTCGGTGCACTCGACCGTCCCGGTCGACCTGGTGACGCTCGCCTCCACCCTGCGTCCGGCGCGGGAACTACGGGATCTGACGATCGACGCCCCGGTCGGCGACATCACCCCGCTCGCCCGGCTCACGCAGTTGCGGAACCTGAGACTGGAACACACTCACGTCACCGATGTCGGACCTCTAGCCGACCTGACGCAACTGTCTGACCTGTCCGTCTGCGACGGCCCACTGTCCGACCTCACCCCGCTGTCCGGGCTGCGCCTGGGCCGCCTGTTCGTCTACCGGACGCGGGTGAGCGACCTGTCGCCGCTGTCGGGAATGCCGACACTGACGGTGCTCGGCCTGGCCGGCTGCCCGGTCCGGGACCTGACGGTCGTCACCACGCTGCCCGCGTTGCACTTCGTCAACCTGCGCGGGACCCCGATCACCGACCTCGGCGACCTGCCCGAACGGGCGCCCGAGGTCACGTTCGAGGGGGTGAACGAGCACGCCGGCGACGAGGCCGGCACCCGAGAGACCACGGCGGCATCGGCCGGTGCGGGCGCGCCGGCGGAACCCGTCCCGGACGCCCTGGCCGCCGACCTGCTCGCCGAGTTCCGTACCGTCGGCGACGACCATGCCCGGCGAGGACGGCTCGAACGGGCGATGCTGGCCGGCCGGCGCCTCGATCTCGTCCAAGAGATCATCGGCGATGATTTCCAGAGCGCGGGTTCGACCGTGGTGGGGCTGCTCCTGACGGGTGCCGCCGGGGACGTTCCGTTCCCGGACAATCCGTGGGGAATCCCACCTGCCGCCGACCTGACGCAGGCGCTGCGTCAGGTGTGGGAGCCGGTCGCCGGACTCGCCCCCCGGTTCGTCCGGACCGTCCATGACCGGACCCTGGGCCTGGCCCTGTTGATCGACGAGAGCGGCACGCACGCCCTCGGCTACTTCACCTGGCGGTCGGACAGGGGCGTCGACGCGCCGGCGGGCCTCGACCAGTTCGCCGACCCGGCACGGGACCACCACCTGTCCCTCGTGATCGGCTCCGCTCCGCATGCCGCCGACCCGACCGCCGTCATGCCGCTGCTGGCGGGACCGGTTCCCCTGCCGATCCGTGACTTCTGGGCGGTCCATCACGTCCTGGACACCGGCTTCGACCGCATCGGCGGTGGCCTCGACTGCAACACCCTGGAGTTCTTCGCCGACGACGGTTGGAGCGTGGTGGCCGAACGCCTCGACGGACACCCGCCGGACCGGTTCGTCCACTCCGTCGGCAACGGTAACTACGACATCTATGTGCTCGACCTGGACATGCTCGACAGCGCGGGCAACCCCACCGTCGCGCACTGGGCCTTCAAGGAAAGGGAGATCGGTGATCACAAGCAGTACTGGGAATGGCTCGACGGCACCGGCGCCGACCTGATCTTCCGCCCCTGACCCGGCGGGTCGAGGCCGCGAGGCACCGCGACGGCGTGGCAGTCCCCGGGGGCGGGGCGCCGGGCTTGGATAATGAGGAGCGGGTCGACGGCTTCCGGGGGGTGCTCATGGTCAGCGAGAACACTGCCAGGCTGGCGGTGCTCATCGACGCCGACAACGCGCAGCCCGCGATCGTCGAGGCTCTGCTGGCCGAGGTCGCCAAGTACGGGACGGCGCACGTCAAGCGCGCCTACGGCGACTGGACCGGCACCAGCCTGCGGGGCTGGAAGGAGCGGCTGCTCGACCAGTCGATCCAGCCGGTCCAGCAGTTCGCCTACACCAAGGGCAAGAACGCGACCGACGCGGCGATGGTCATCGACGCGATGGACCTGCTGTACTCGGACCGCTTCGACGGGTTCTGCCTCGTCTCCAGCGACAGCGACTTCACCCGCCTGGCCGCGCGCATCCGCGAGTCCGGTCTGACCGTCTACGGGTTCGGCGAGCGCAAGACGCCCAAGCCCTTCGTCGCGGCGTGCGACAAGTTCATCTACATCGAGAACCTGCTGTACGACCAGGACGCGACCACCCCCGCCGCCGCGACGCTGAAGCCGGCGCCCCCGACCCCGGCCGCCAAGCTGAAGAAGGACGCCGCCCTCGTCAACCTCCTCCGCAACGCCGTGGAGGCGGCGTCCGACGAGGACGGGTGGGCCGCCCTGGCGTCCGTCGGCCACATCATCACCAAGCAGCGCCCCGAGTTCGACTCCCGCAACTACGGCTACGCGAAGCTCAACGAGCTGATCGCCGCGACGACGCTGTTCGTCCTGGACCGCCGCAGCCCCGGCGACGGCAAGGCCAACATCATCTACGTCCGCGACAAGCGCCACCAGGACAAGAAGCCGTCCTGACCCTGCTCGGGCTCGCCGGCGTCCTTCCGCGGGTGTTCAACCGTCGCCTGGTCCGGCCCGCAGCCGCGGTGTGAGCCTGCCGCCTCCGTTTCGAAGAAGGAGATCGACAACTGGCGGGTCGGGACGTCTCAACGGGGTGCGTTCGGTGTGAAGACGCCGATGCCGTTGGCGACGGCGCGTTCCGATCCGTCCGAGGGGGTGTTGCGGACGGTCGCCTCGGGCTCGCCGGGGGAGCGCGCGACGAAGGTCGACGAGCCGCCGCCGTCGAGGTTCACGGCGTCGTCGGCGCCCGCCTTGTCCAGCAGGGACGCCAGTTCGGCGACGGTCACGCCGCCGCTCTGCTCGGACCTTCCGTCCACCACCACGAGGTAGAAATGGCGTCCGTCACGGCTCACCCCGGCGGCCGTGCGCGGCGCCGGGCCGACGGCGCTCAGACCGCCGAGCGGCCTGCCGTTGCGCAGGATCGGGAACCCGCCGACGGCGAACCGGAAGCGGACCCCTCCGGTGAACCGGTAGGAGACCTTGACCCGGTCGCCGGTCTTGAGGCGGCGCAGCGCGCCGGCGCCCTTCTCCCGTCCGACGAGCACGGTCGTGCCGGACGGGATCGCGCCGCCTCCCACCGTGCCGGAGACCCCCGTCACCACGCCCCGCCGCACGGTCACCTCGGCGGTGTCGGTGCTGCACGGGTCGTTGCGCACGACGTCCGTCCCGCAGACGGCGCGCTGCCGCGACACTTCCCCCCATTCGGGACCGAACGCCCCGACGCCGCCGACCGGGAGCGCGTACTGGTTGAGGCCGCGCAGGGCGATGGACCTCCTGCCGGCGCGGACCGTCCCGGTCAGGTGCAGGCGCGCGACATGTCCGCGCCGGTCGGCGCCGACGCCGATGACGTCCTCGGCGGACGTGCCGGGCGGCAGTGCCGGGCCGAACCGCTGCCCGTCGGGCACGGCGCCCTTGAGGGGACGGCCTTCGTCCACCTCGGGCCCGGACGACGATCCCGTGGGCGCCACCCCGGTGTGGGTCTCGCTGATGTTGAAGAAGTCGCCGTTCACCCCGGCCACGGCGTGCTGCGCGTTGGCCATCGCCGACACCGTGCGGCGCGCGGCGACCACGGGCGGACGCAGGAGCCCGACCCCCGCCCGCCGCAGGTCGACGTCCACGAGACCCCCGGCGACCCGCCCGCCGCTGCCGGACGTTTCGAACGTCCGTAGCGTCGCCCCGGACGCGAGCTTCTCCGAGGAGGTGATCCGCACATCCCCGACCTCGGACGAGACCCGGGCCCGTGCTCCCGCCGCGTCGCCCCGCTCACCCGACCCCGCCCCGTCCGCACCCGGCGGGGGCACGTCGGCCCGCGCCGGTACCCCTCCGAAGCCGACCATCACGACTGCCACCGCCGCGGCCGCCCGCTTACGCGCCATTCGCTCGCCCTCTCGCTGACCACAGTGCGATTGATCATGGCGCGCGCACGGTTAAAACCTGGCCGCTCGCACGCTAACATCGGTGCAAGATACATCGACGTTTGCGATAGGCGTCGCGGAGAACTGCCTCAAACAGCGATCAGGTGGGTCCGCGCCGCGGCGAACCCACCTGATGTGCGGCTGGGCGGCTCAAGTCATGTGCACCGATCCGGCGGCGTGCGCCACCTCGGTTGTAAGCACCCAGAGGGCAGCCGTCAGGGGCAATATAAAGAGGCGTTTCATCGTTGAAAGCCTATCCTCTCCAATGAATCCGAGGGTTCCTCGGGGTCGTAAGGAAAGTATAGGGGGTCGAGGGCAGGACGGGGTGATTGATCGGCAAGTCGAGCGATCAATCTGCCAATGGGTCCTATGTCGGGTTTTCGTGTGACTTGGAGCTATCGGTAATCTAGTGCGAGGATCAATCCTTATGTCCCCGTGGCCTCGTCGAGGTGACGGAGGCGGTTTTTGAGAATCTCAGCCTCGGGCAGGTCGAGCGTGTCGAAGATCTGTGCGGCTTCCTGCCAGAAGGCCCGGGTCTTGTCGCGGCCCTGGAGGTGCAGGAAGGCGTTGCCGAGGCTCTCCAGCGTCTTGCCGATCTCGTCCGGCACGCCGATGCGGGCGGCGAGGTCGCGGGCGCGTTGGAGGTGGTCGACGGCGGCCGGGTACCGGCCGGACGCCGTCAGCGTCTCGCCCAGGTGACGGAGGGCGAGCGTCTCCTCGTACCGCTCGTTGATGGACCGTGAGATCGCCAGCGCCCGTTCATGGTGGATGAGGGATTCCCCGAATCGGCCGATATTGTGAAACGTGGCGCCGATGCCGATCAGTGTCTCGACCTGGGTTCGCCGGTCGCCCAGTTCCATCGCCAGAGCAAGCGCTTTCCGGTAGTTCTCCAGGGCCGTGTCATGGTGGCCCGTGTGCCTGCTCACATTGGCGAGGTTGATGAGCATGATGGCCCGATGCTGGGGCCCGAGTTCCGCCGCCGCGGCGGCCGTCCTCCCGTAGTAGTCCACCGCCCGGTCGACGGCGCCCATGCGGAGCATGAGGTCGCCCATGTTGTTGAGGGCCATCGTCCGGCCGCGCGGGTCCCCGATCTCGGTGAAGATGGCCAGGGCCCGCAGGCGCAGTCGCTCGGCCTCCCGGTACCGGCCCTTGTACTCCAGGAATATCGCGGTGTGGTCGAGGTTCGTCGCTTCGCCTCGCCGGTCGCCTAACGACCGGTAGATGGCGAGCGCCTCCTCGACGTGGGCGAGCGCCTCGGAAAAGCGGGAGCGATGCCAGTGAATGAGACCGATGTGATCGAGGATGTTGGCCTCGCCGTGCCGCTCGCCGATCGACCGGAAGACCGTCAGCGCATTTCCGGCGTCGTCCAGGGCGCCGTCGTACTCGCCGCTGCGGAACCGGACGAGGCTGCGGTCCGACAACGCGCGGCCGAGTCCGGGCCGGTCGTCCGCGTCGTGGAGGGCGCCGATCGCGCGGGAGTGGAGCCGTTCCGCCGTGTCCCAGTGCCCCTGTGACTCCAGGTATCCGGCGAGGGCGCGTGCGAGCGCGGTGACGTGGCCGGGCAGCCCGACGCGGTCGGCTTCGGCGGCGGCGTTCAGCAGGCAGTGGTGCTCGGCGGTGAACCAGGCGACGGCTTCCGCCTCGTCCGCGGGCGACCGGAGTTCCGGTGGCGCGGGGAGCGGAAGCGGGTCGCGGACGAGGCGGTGGGGGAAGAGCAGCCGGTCGGCCCGCTCGGCGGCGGCGAGGTAGAAGTCGAGGATCCGGTGGAGGGTGCGGTGGCGCTCCTCGTCCGGATCGGTCTCGCGGGTGAGGCGGCGGGCGTAGTCGTGCACGAGGTCGTGGAAGCGGTAGCGGCCGCCGACCGGCTCGACGATCAGGTGGCGGTCGAGGAGCTCCTCCAGGATCCGCTCGGCCTCCCGGACCGGGCGGGCGAGCGCGGCGGCGGCGGCGTGGGCCGTCAGATCGGGGCCGGGGTGCAGCCCGAAGGCGCGGAAGGCGTCCCGGAGCGGGACGGGAAGCCCGCGGTAGGAGACCTCGAACACGGTGGTGATCTCGCGTCCCTCGTCCCGCAGCTCGTCCAGTCTGCGGTCGTCGGGGATCAGCCGGGCGAGCAGGTCGCGGGTGCTCCACGCGCGGCGGTGCCGCAGGCGGCTCGCCGCCATGCCCACCGCGAGCGGCAGCCGCCCGCAGAGCTCGACCACCTCCGCGACGTCGTCGCCGGCCTCCGCGCGTGTGGCCCCAGCGATCCCGGTGAACAGGTCCGTGGCGTCCCGGACCGGCAGGACGTCCAGGGACAGCGGCCAGGAGTCGTGGAGTCCGGTCAGCCGCCGGCGGCTGGTCACGATCACCAGGCACCCGGCGGACGCGGGCAGGAGCGGCCTGACCTGGTCGTAGCCGGTGGCGTCGTCCAGGACGAGGATCGCCCGGCTCGCCGCCAGTTGGGACCGCCACAGCGCGGCCCGCTCGTCCAGCGCCCGGGGCACCCGGGTCGCCGGGAGTCCGATCATCCGGAGCAGGGTGTCGAGCGCGTCCGCGGGTTCCAGTGGCTTCTGCCGGGGATCGTGCGCGTGCAGGGAGAGGAACATGTGCGCGTCGGGGAAGCGATCGGCCAGGCGGTGCGCGAGGCGGACGGCGAGCGTCGTCTTGCCGACGCCGGCCATTCCGTCGAGGGTGATGACGGTGACCGTGGACGCGCCCGGTGAGCCGTCGGGCGCCTGGTCCCGGACGGCCGGCACCATGTCGAGGAGCTGGCGGAGCTCCTCGTCGCGTCCGACGAACACCCGCGGGTCATGAGGCAGGTTGTGCGGACGCCGGTCGACGCTCAACTGGGTGCCGGGGACGCGCAGCAGCGCGGGATCGGACCGCAGGATGCGCTGCTGGAGCTGCCGGAGCCCCGGGCCCGGATCCGTCCCGGACTCCTCCACGAGGAGGTCGTGGGTGCGCCGGTACACCTCCAGTGCCTCGGCCTGCCGGCCGCACCGGTACAGGGCCACCATCAGCCGCTCGACGGGCCGCTGGTCCTGCGGGTGCCGTTCGGTGAGGTCCGAGAGTTCGCGGACGTGATCGGCGTGGTTGCCGCGCTGGAGTTCCAGATCGATGCGGTAGAAGGCGGCGGCGAGCAGCTCCTGCTCCAGGACGTGGCGGGTGCGCTCGGCCCAGTCGCCGGTCAGGTCGGCGAGCGGTTCGGCGCGGCAGAGCGCAGCCGCCCTGCGGTGATGGTCCAGGGCGTACTCGTCGTCGCCGCTCTCGGCGATCGCCCGTGCCTGGTCGCGAAGCAATCGGAACCGGTGCAGATCGACCGATTCGTCTGCGACGTCGATCAGATAGGAGCCCTGCCGGGACACCAGGGCGGCGCCCTCGGCTCCTTCGAGTCGATGCCGCAAACGCGTCATATAGGAGTGGAGACCCTGCCGGGCTTTGGCGGGCGGGGTATCGCCCCATACCCGCCGTATGAGAATCTCAGCGGGTACGGGTTGCCGCGGAGTCAACAAGAGCGCGGCGAGCACGCACCGCTCCTTGGTCGTTCCGAGGTCGCGCCGCTGGCCGTCGATCCACAGCTCAACGGGGCCTATGACACGGAACTCCACCGGCGCCCCTTTGTGGAAATGTCCTCCTGAGGCGATTTTTGCATCGAGAGGGCGGTATGACCAGAGTTCTGGTCATAGTTCACATGGCCATCAGGGGCAGTCCCCACTTATCGAGTCAGGCCGACTGCAAGCTTTCGTCAAGTTCCCCGATCGACACTCGATTCCGGAGGGCGGATCATTTCCGATCCGCGACGGAGGAACGGATGACAACATCCAAGGTCAAAGGGGGTTCGTTGACGGGGACAATGGGTTTCGAATGGCGCCGGGCCCTGAGCCGCTTCGATGTCGGCTGGTGGGGCGGCCTGGGGGACCGGCGCACCGTGCTCATGGTGGTGGGCTCGCCCGAACTCGGCCAGCCCGCCCTGGACGTGGCGCGACTGGCGGGCGCCGATCCGCGGTTGCGGGTGCTCTTCACGGCGCTCCCGGGCCCGTCCGAGGCCGCGGCCGACGCGCTCCTCAGGGACGCGGGCACCGTTCCGCTGCCCTGGCGCGAGGCGAGGGCCGGCGACTTCGCCCTGGTGGTCGCCGCGTCCCCCGCGCCCGGGCGGGGACCGTCGGCGCCGATGATCGTGCTTCCGGGGCTGGACGCGGGACGCGCACCCCGTCCGGCGCTCGCGCGAGACGGCAGAGGGCCGGTGGTCCTCGCCTGCGCCCATGAGAGGGACCGCCGGATGCTGGACGAGGCCAGGGTGGCCGCGAAGGTGGTCGTGGTCGGCGACACCGTCCACGACCGGATCGTCGCGAGCCTCCCGTTCCGCGACTTCTACCGGCGTGCGCTCGGGGTGAGCCGGGGACGCAAGCTCGTCGTCGTGGCGCTTCCGGCCGCGGCCCTGGGGGGCCGCTGCGCGAGTGTCCGCTGCGGGACGGGGACTCTTGTGCAGCGCCTGCTCGCCGAACTGACGCCCGCCGGCCACCAGGTCCTCGGCCTCTACGAGCCGGGACCCCACCCGTGTACCGGCGGGGCGAGCGCGGCCGACCTGCGGAACGGTCTCGGGCTCCTGCCGCCGGAGGCCGACTGGCGCGCGGCCCTCGTCGCCGCGGACTGGATCATCGGCGCCCCGGGACCGGTGACGCGGTACGGCACGATCACCGGTGTCCCGGTGCTGCTCACCGACGCGACGGCTCCCGCGGCGGCGCACGACTGCGCGCTCCAGGCCGCGTGCGGTCTCCGGCTGACGGGGCACCGTCCGGTCCTTGAGCAGTTGACCGAAGCGGCGGCGCGATGGCGGCCCGACCACGCCGAAGCCGTGGTCAGGCGGATCACCTCGGAGCCGGGGCGGTTCGACCGCGCGATCCGCCGCACGATGTACGGGCTCCTGCGCCTGCCGCAGCCGGCCACGATCCCCGTCGCGGACCCGGTCTCGCCGCCGTTCCGCATCGAGTGCCCGGCCGACCATCCGATCGACGCCTGCCAGGGAGGCTGAGCATGGACGGCACGAGCGACACGTGGGTGCCGGGCCCCTTCGGACTCGACGCCGCAAGAGGATCGACGATGCCGGCGCAGCGCAGCGTCCTCGCGGTCGCGCACCATCTGACCGCGGCGACGCGGCTGGCGGACGTCATGCCGCTGCTGGAGACCGACCGGAGGGTGGCGGTCGCCTACACCGCCGCACCGTCGTCGATCTTCACCGGCGGGCTGGACGCGCATCTGCGGGAACTCGGCGGGCTGGTGCTCCCGTGGCGGCAGGCGGTCACGACCAGGTTCGACCTTGTCGTGGCGGCGAGTCACGGGCGGCTGGAGAACCTGCACGGGCCCGTCATGACGCTCCTGCACGGGGCGGGCCCCGGCAAGCTGCTCGGTCGCCTGCGGGGCGCCGGCCCGCCCGCGGCACGACCTGTCACGGGCCTGATCAGGGAGCGGATCGTCGTCGCGGGACGGGTCGTGCCCTCGTCGATGGCCCTGGCACACGAGCGGCATCTGAGGATGCTCGACCACGAGTGCCCGGAGGCGCGGCCGGTCGCCTTCGTGTGCGGAGACCCCTGCCTGGACAGGCTGACGGCGAGCCTGCCCCACCGCGAGGCGTACCGGCGGGCGCTCGGCGTCCGGCGCGACCGGCGGCTGGTCTTCGTCAGCTCCACCTGGGACCGGGACTCGCTGTTCGGGGCGCACCCCGACGTGCTCCTGCGGTTGGCGTCCGAGCTGCCGCGCGACCGGTACCAGATCGTCGCGGCACTGCACCCGCACATCTGGTCCTGGTACGGCAGGAGGCAGGTGCTGTCCTGGCACACGGACTGCACACGGCTCGGCGTCCGGCTGCTGCCGCCGGAGGAGGGGTGGCGCGCGGCGCTGGTGGCCGCGGACCGGGTGATCGGCGACCACGGCTCGGTGAGCTACTACGGCGCCGCCTTGGGCGTGCCGGTGCTTCTCGGCACGTTCCCGGACGACAGCGTGGCGCCGGGGACGCACACCGCCCGGCTCGGCGCGGTCGCTCCGCGGGTCGACTGGAACCGGCCGCTCGTCCCCCAGCTCGGTGAGGCCGCGCACGCCTTCACCGGGCGGGTCCACGACGAGATGCGCCGGGACCTGAGTTCCCGGCCGGGAGAGGCGGCCCGCCTGATCCGGTCCGAGATGTACCGGCTGATGCGGCTCCCGGACCGGGCGCGCCCGCCGGACGTCTTACCCGTGCCGGCGCCGTGCCCGCCCGCCGGCCGCATGCGGGCGGCGTGATGGCCGCGCTGGTCCGGGTCTGGGACGGTCCGGCCGGCTCCTCGGACGCGGGAACGCCGCGGGTGCTGGTCGGCGGCCGGACGCTCGGGCTGGAGCGTGTTCCGGGACGTGGCGGCGCGCCGTCCCGGACGCCGCTCGACGAGCACCTGGTGGCGGGGCCCGACGAGGCGTCCCGGGACGTGCTGGCCTGCGCAGACGTGATCGTCCGTGCCGCGGGCGAGCCGGCCGGGCATCGGGCCGCCTTTCCGGGGTGCCTGGTGGCGGCCGTGAACACCGGGCGAGGATGCCTCCTCGCGGCGGGCGGCTGGTCGGCGCGACTCGTCCCGGTCCTCGGCCGGAGGTGCACGGACGAGGACGCGTCGGCGTACGCGTCGGCGGTGCACGCCTGGATCGTCGCGGGCCGTCCGCTCGGCGCGGTCACCCACCTCACCGTGGTCCGAGGCGGTGCCGTCGCGCGGGTCAGGGTTCGCCCTGCGGCGGCCGGGGCGGCTCCGACGGCCCGGATGGATCATCGCCGAGCCGCGCTCTGACCGGTGCGGCCTGCGGCGAGCCGAGTTCGGTGTAGATGGCGAGCGCCTGCTCCAGGTGGCGGCGCTCGTCCGCCGCCGCGCCCCGGTGCGCGGCCACCCGGGCCAGATCCTGCAACGCACCGGCCTCCACGTGGCGGGCGCCCGACTCCCGGGCGACGCCGAGGGACGCGCGGAACGCGTCGGCGGCCTCGTCCGGTCGGCCTGCCGCCAGGCGCGCCCGGCCGAGACAGGTCAGGGTCCTGGCCTGGTGGTACGGCTCGTCGAGCCGCGTGAACGTGTCGAGCGCACTGGTCAGCACCGCGTCGGCCTCGTCGTGCCGCCCCGCCGCGCTGAGGGCCTCGCCGATGTGGCGGTCCATCAGCGCGATGCCGCGCGGGCGGCCGAGCACGGTGTGCACGTCCCGCGCCTCCGTGAACAGGCCGACCCCCGAAACCAGATCGCCTGCGGCGAGGGCGACGATGCCGAGCCCCTCCAGCGCCGCCGCCTCGCCGAGCCGGTGACCGGTCCGTCGTTCCAGCACGAGTGCGGCTTCGTACCGGTCCCGGGCGGCCTCCATGTCCTGGAGGTTGAGCCAGGCCACGCCGAGCCCCTCCAGCATCCGCGCCTGGGCGCGCTGGTCGTCGCAGCTCCGCGCGGCGGTGAGCCCGAGCTCGTACGTCCGGATCCACGCTCGGTAGTGCTTGCGATGGAGGAACAGCGGCCACATCGCCTCGCAGAGCTGCCACGCGACCGAATGGAGCCCGATCTCGTGCGCCTCCCGCGCCGCGGCGGCCAGGTTCTCCCGCTCCCGTTCGAGCCAGGCCAGCGCCGCGGGGCGGTCGGTGAGCGCCTCGTTCCGCTGACCGGAGGCGTAGCGGTCACCCAGATGCCATCGCGTGGGCATCAGGAGCAGGTCGGCGGTGACGGCGGTCGTCAGGTACCGGTCGGCCAGCCGGGCCAGCGCGGCTTCCCGGCCGGACACCGCCGCCGGTTCGCGGGCCTTGTCCCGCGCATGCAGCCGGACCAGGTCGTGGAACCGGTAGCGCTCGGTCTCGGTCTCCAGCAGGAGGCTGGCGTCCACCAGGCCGTCCAGCAGTTCCGCGGCGCGGTCCTCATCGGTTCCGATCAGGGCCGCGGCGGCCGCCGCGTCGAAGTCGGGCCCGGGGTGGGAGCCGAGGAGCCGGTACGCGCGGGCCTGCGCTTCGTCGAGCGCCTGGTAGGACGTGTTGAACACGGCGTCCACCGAGATGTCCCCCTCTCCGGTGCGCAGGGCCGACAGGCGTCGTGCCTCGTCGCCGAGCTCGGCGACGGCGCGGGCGAGCGGCCAGCGCCGCCGGGCGGCCAGGCGGGCGCCCGACGCGCAGACCGCCAGCGGCAGCGTCCCGCAGAGAGCCACGAGCGATCGGGCGTGCTCGCGTTCGGCCCTGATCCTGTCCGCGCCGATCAGGCGCTCCAGCAGTTCCAGCGCACCCGTCACGCCGAGCGGATCGACGTCCACGAAGCGCGCGCCGTCCACGACGAGCCCCGACAGGCGCCGCCGGGAGGTGACCACGACCAGCGACCCGCCCGCGCCGGGGAGCAGCGGCCTGACCTGGGCCGCGGAGACCGCGTTGTCGAGAAGGACGATGAGGCGGCTTCCCGTGGTCATGGACCGGAACAGCGCCGCCTGCTCGTCGATGCCCGCAGGGATGTTCTCCGGGAGGGCGCCGAGCGCCCGCAGGAAGCGTTCCAGCGGCTCGTCCGGGGGAAGCGGATCGGCTCCGGAGAATCCGCGCAGGTCCACGAACAACTGACCCTCGTAATCGCTTTTCAGCTCGTGCAACCAGTGCAGGGCCAGCGTGGTCTTCCCCACGCCGCCCGCACCAGTGATCACGACGAGCCCCTGCCGCCCCGCGAGGGCGCGCAGTTCCGCCATCTCATCGTGGCGGCCGGCGAACAGCCCGGGCGGCGGCAGCTGCGCCGGAGCGGGAAGGGACGCGCTCCCCGGCATGGTGATGTGGACGCCGCCGGCGATGGAACCCGCCTGGACGCTGGAACCCGCTATCGTTCCGGTCAGTTCGTTGGCCCACCGGTCCCGTTCGTCGGGAGACTGCACCATCGATCCATCCCATGCCATGGCGGACGAGGGGATTCGCGCCCGATCCACTCTTCAAGGTACCTCGCCGTTCTGGAACGCCATTAATTGCCATTGCGGCCAGGAAAATTCAGCGAGCAATGCCGGATTCGGTAATTGGATTGCCGGGGTCGTCGTGATGAACTGTGAGGGTGACAGATCCGATGACCGTCGCAGTCGCGACCGCGATGGCGGGCAAGGCCGTCGAAATCGCCGGAGAACCGGTCCGTGCCGCCGTCGCCGAACTCTCCCGGCGCGTCCGGGAACGGTTCCGCGGACGTCCGGACGACGAGGAGGCCCTGGCGCGGGCGGCCGGCGATCCGGCTCCCGACCGGATCGACCGCCTCGCGGGCGCCGTCCAGCGCCTCATGGCCGAGGACCCCGAGTTCGGCACGGAGCTGCGGAACCTCTGGAACCAGGCCCAGACCAACGCCGCCGCGACGGACGACGGCGTGGTCAACGTGCTCAACGGCCAGGCCGGAAAGGTGATCCAGCTCAGGGACGTCCACGGTGACCTGAACATCGGCTGACGCCTCCTCCCGGCGCGGTCAGCCGAAGGCGGGGAGGCCGTAGCGGTCCTGGTCGGAGGGGCGGGGGGCCTCGGGTCCGTCGCGGCCCAGGCGGAGCATGCGGCAGACGCGGACGGTGCGGAACTCGCGGCCGCGGACGCGGAACACGTGGCCCGTCGTCGCCCGGACGCCGTCGGCGATCGCGGTCCACTCGGCGAGCTCGGCGTCGGACGCGGGGTCGCCCTGGAACTCGCGGAGCCTCGGCATCAGGTCGGTGAAGTGGCGCGCCAGCCGGTCGCGGGCCTCCTCCGGGTCGTCGCCGCCGGTGAGCGGGGCCCAGGCCTCGCCGTCGACCTCCACCGCGATGAAGGCGGGCGGGAGCAGGACGACTCCCGGGTGCGTGCGGACCGCGTGCCGCGCCTCGGTGCGGATCATGTCCGGGACGCTGCCGGTGACCGGCAGCCGCCCGACGAGGTTCAGCCGGAGCTGCGCCTCCCACCGGCCGCACGGCGCCGGCGGGTCGAGCAGGTGGTCGCGCAGGAGCCCGTCGGCGGCGAGGTCGGCGTCGGTGGACCGGGGCGGCTCCATCACCCGGTCGCCGAGCAGGATGAACTTCTCCACCCGGACCACGCGGTAGCGGCGGTCGCCGATCTCCCACTCGTCCTTGGCGAGCTGCTCGCCCTCCTCGGGATCGAGCCGCGCGGCCGCGGCGAGCATCGCCCGGACGGTCGGAGGGTCGGTCTCCCGCGCGGCGGTGGTGCGCAGGTCGATGGCGAGGTTGTAGCGGGCGGTGGCCGGGCCGTCCGCGCCCAGCGACCCGATCCGCCATTCTTTCCCGAACTGCACCGCGTAACCGAATTCGGGGGATCCTGCGGGAAAGAGCTTCGGATACCGCAGAATCCGCTCGCCGAGTTCCCGGTCCCGGACGTCCGCGACCGGATCGAGCCGAGCCACCACGTTGATGTGGTCGTACCCCTGCATCAGCGGGAAGGTCATGCCCGCATCCTGGCCGGATGCGGCACCGCCCGCACGGCTTTTCCCGTATTCGAACGCCGGAAAGATTCGATCTTGAGGGTATTTGTGGGGTTTATTCGAGGACCTATTCGGTGAGGGTGATAACGACTTTCATATCGTCCGGATGGGGGGCGAAGCGTCCGTCGTGGACGCGCGGCAGAGGTTTCCAGCGGGCCGTCCGGCGCGGGACTCAGGGAGTGCCGCACGTGACGGACGGGGCCGCCTGGTTCCCGCCCGGGGCGTTGACGGTGAACCCGAACGAGGTGGACGCCCCCGGCGCCAGAGCGGCGTTCCAGCCGGCCGGCTTCACCGTGACGACGTCGCCGCTCGTGCTCGGGGTCCCGTTCCACAGGCCGCTGACCTGCTGGCCCGAGCCCATCGTCAGAACGGCCGTCCACGAGCTGACCGCACCGGCGCCCGCCTTGATGGTCACCTGGCCGTTGAAGCCCGTGTTCCACTGCGCGGTGCGCGCGTAGGTGCAGGTGACGGCGCCCGGCTCGCCCGGCTCGCCCGGGTCCGTGCCGCCGAGGGCTTCGAGTGACGCGGCGTAGGCGGGCGTGGTCATGCGGATGTCCAGCTCGGTGATGTGGACGTCCACGCCCAGGTCGGCGAAGCGCGGCATGTTGGCCTGCATGTCGGACGGGACGCCCCCCAGCGTCAGGTGCGCCTGAAGGCCCACGCAATCGATCGGGACGCCGCGCGCCTTGAAGTCCTTGACCATGGCGTAGACGGCATTGAGCCCATTCCATCTTCAGTTGGCCTGGTGGTGGAGGGTGAGGATGGCCTGGACGATGGCGGTCAGTCTGCTGGGTGAACAGCGGGCCTTGCGCAGGATGTGCCAGTTCTTGAGCGTGGCAGCGCCCCGCTCGCCCTGGGCACGGACTTGGGCGTGATGCCGGTTGAACAGCTTCTTGGGTTTGCCCAGTGTGCGGTGCTTGCGCCGTTTGTACGGCGTGCCGATCGCGCCGCCGGCGCCGACGTATCCCTTGTCGGCGTAGCAGGCGATCGCTCGCGCGGTCAGGCTGGCGACGATGCCGTGGTGACGGGCGGCGGTCAGATCATGGGTCGATCCCGGCAGCGCCGGGGACGCCCAGATCAGTTCGCCGTGCGGATCGGTGAGGAACTGGACGTTCACTCCGTGCCGCCGGTGCTTGCCCGAGTAGAACAGCCGATCGTTCTCGCCCGACAGGCGGTCGGTGGCGATGAGGGTGCCGTCCAGGATGACGTAGGCCTTGCGCTGTGCGATCCGGAGGGCTTCGCGCAGGTCGGGTGCCTGTTCGGCGGGCAGTTCCACGACCTCGGTCACATACCGGTGTGCGGTGGCGGCCCCGACGCCGAACGCGGCGGCCAGGCGGGCGAAGGGTTCGTTGCGGCGTAGATGCACCAGCACCAGCAGCGCTTGGCGGTCCGGGCCCAGCACTCGCCACCGCGTTCCGATCTGGCGGCGGCGCTCGCGCACCAGCCGGGCCACGAACGTAAGGGTCTGGCGCGACAGATCGAGCGCGGCACGGTAGAAAAGCACATGAAGCTCCTGCGCGGACAAGGTTGATCTTGGTCGACAACCTCATCTAGCAGGAGCTTCACTCTTTACGGGCGCCTATCTGCCGTCCGCAACCAGCCCGTGACCTGCAGGCTCAGGTTGGAATTGCCTCATTGCTCTTCGCGTTCTGGCCGTCGATGTTGTAGTCGTTGTAGCAGAGCTTGGCGGCGGGGTCGGCCGAGCGCGCCGCCCGGAACGCCTCCTCGATGTAGCCGTCGCCGATGACGCGCTGGAACACCGAGTCGCGCCGCGCTCCGGACCCGTCCTGGAAGGCCTCGTTGACGACGTCCCAGTAGGCGATCTCGCCCGCGAAGTGGCCGGCCTCCCGCGCGACATGGGTGCGCATCGCGCTCAGCAGGTCGTCTCGCGAGGAGATGCCGCCGACCCAGCCCGGCAGCTGGCTGTGCCACACGAGGGTGTGCCCGCGGATCTTCATGCCCTGGGGAGTGCGAGGGCCACCAGCACCGCCAGGAGCAGTGCGCCCGCGCCGAGCAGCGCGATGAGTGCTCTCCTCATGGTCTCTCCTTGGGATGGGGGCGAGGACCTTCGAAAAGTTTCGCCATTCTTTCGACGGCCGACTGGAAAGTAACCCCAGGACCCCCGGGCGTCAACGTTCTTTCATCGCTTTTCAAAGGTCCCCGCGGCTGACCTGCGGTCGGAGTCGAGATCGTTTGTCGAAAGGTTTCGACCCGGCCGCCCGAGGCGGTGCGGCGCTCGCGACACCGTCGTCGGCAGGTGATCGGAATCGCACCTGAATCAGACGTATTCCTGATCGCGAAAATAGGCGAAAAAAGCGCGCCGCAGGCCGTTGAACAGGTGATCGACAGGGCATCTCTCCAGGTAGGGGGAAACGGAAATGCAATCGCCTGTCGGTCGTTTTCTCCTGCCCTGAAAAAGTGGACCGCGGCGCCCGGCGGGCTCCGCGGCGGAAGGGAGATCGATGGACTCTTCGGCGACTCCGCGCGCCGACCTCGTGCTGGAGGGCGGCGGCGTGAAGGGCGTCGCGCTGGTCGGCGCGATCGCCGAGACGCAGGCGCGGGGGTACCGGCTCGGGGCCCCGGCCCGCGTCGCCGGGACGTCCGCCGGCGCGATCGTCGGATCGCTGCTCGCGGCCGGGATGCCGGTCCCGGACATGGTCGACACCATGCGGAAACTCGACTACCGGTCGTTCCGGGACGGCTCGCGCTTCGCCGTCGTCCGCGGCCTGTCCCTGCTCACCACGCTCGGGCTGCACAAGGGCGACGCCCTGCACCGGTGGATCTCGTCGCACCTGAGGGAATGCGGGGTCGAGACGTTCGGGCAGCTGAAACTGCGCGATCCCGATTCCGCGCTCCCGCCGCGGCACGCCTACAAACTCGTGGTCGTGGTCTCCGACATCAGCAGCGGCCGAATGGTGCGCCTGCCGTGGGACTACGAACGGTACGGGCTGGACCCCGACGAGCAGTCCGTCGCGGACGCGGTGCGCGCCTCGGCGTCCATTCCGGTGTTCTTCCGGCCGTGCCGCGTCTGCCGGAAAGACGGCCGCGCCTGCGTCCAGGTGGACGGCGGGATGCTCTCCAACTACCCGATCACCATTTTCGACCGGGAGGACCGGGAGCCCCGCTGGCCGACGTTCGGGGTGAAACTGTCGGCCCGACCCCTCCCCGGGGGCGTCTTCCCGCAGTGGCGCGCCGCCCGCGGTCCCGTCGGCTACGGGCGCGCACTCGTCTCGACGATGGCGGAGGCGCACGACCGGGAGCAGATGGACGAACCTGCCATCGTGGCCCGCACCATGTTCGCCGACACCGGCGACGTCCTCGCGACCGACTTCGATCTCGACGACGCGGCCCGCGACCGTCTCTACGCGGCCGGCCGCGAGGCCGCGGCCCGCTTCCTGGACGGCTGGGACCACCCCGCCTACCTGGCGCGCCACCGGACGCCCCGCCCCCTCGCGAGCCCGGCCCCCGACTGAGGGTTCGTCGAGCGCCCGCACCACCGCTTCTGATCTGGCGGCCACCCGCCGCTGACCCAGGCGGCGGCCGGCCTCCCGTTCGCCTTCCGCCACGAGAGCGGCGGCGAGCCCCGGACCGGCGTGCCCGGCGGGCGCCGCCCCTTCACCGCCGCGGCCGGCGCGCCGGTCCGCTGAGCCCCGCCCGCGGAGGGCTCAGAGCGCGGCGGCCAGCTCGTCGAGGGCGGTGGTGAGCACGTCCACGCCCGTCAGGAACTCGGCGATCTCGATGTGCTCCTCGTCGGAGTGGTCCAGCGAGCTGTCGCCCGGCCCGTACGTCGCCATGGGCACGTCCCAGTGCGGCGCGACGGTGTTCATGTCGGAGGTGCCCGTCTTGAGGGTGGGCCGCGGCGTCCCGCCGTGCCGCCGGATCGCGGCCGACACCGCCCGCACCACCGGGTCGGCCCGCCCGCGGCGCACCGCCGGGACGTGCCGGACGATCGTGACCTCGCCCCCGTTCGCGCGGGCGCGCAGCCGCGCGGCCAGGGCCTCGGCGTCGTACCCGGGCGGGACGCGGCAGTCGACGTCGAGCCGGGCCTCGGTGGGATCGCCGTGGACGCCGCGCAGGGTGGCGGCGGGCAGCCCGAACGCGCCGTGGTCGCGCTCGGGGCCGAGCGCCTCCAGCAGGTCGTGCCAGAACGCCACCGCGACCTCGGTGGCCTTGGCGGCGGGGTTGGTGGAGTGCGTCGCGGCGCGGGTCACCCGGTACCCGACGTCGATCTTGCCCTTGTAGCCGAGCACGACCCGCGACCAGCCGCTCGGCTCCCCGACCAGCAGCGCGTCCGGCGCGGGGACGGTGCGCGCCAGGTGCTCGCCGCCGCGCGACAGCCGCTCCTCCTCGACCGCGCCCACGACCCGCAGCGTGCCGGGGAACGAGGGCCGCGCCGCCGCCGCGCTGATCATCGCGGCGAGCGGCCCCTTGGCGTCGGCGGCGCCCCGGCCGACGAGGCGCCCGCCCTCGCGCCGCGCCGGCAGCGGCCGGTCGACGGTGTCGAGGTGGCCGAGCAGCATCACCACCGGCCCCCGACCGGTGCCGATGTCCCCGATCACGTTGCCGGCCTCGTCACGCCCCGCGGCCATGCCGAGGTCGTTCATGACCTTCTCCAGATACCGCGCCAGCTCGTCCTCCCCGCCGGACGGCGAGGGGATCGACACCATGGCGTGCAGCAGGTCGACGGGGCCGCTCATGAGATCTCCAAGGTCGTGCCGGCGCCGTTCAGGGCCGCGGTGACCGGGCGGGGGATCCGGCCGTCGCCGACCGACACCCGGGGGACGCCCGCGAGCAGGGCCTCGCGGGAGGCGATGAGCTTGCGGTGCATGCCGCCGCTCGCCGCGTGGGGGACGGGGCCCTCGCGCGGGAGCGGGCAGCGGTCGAGCAGGGAGTGCTCGTCGGAGGCGTCGCGCAGCACGCCCGGCGCGGCGGTCAGCAGGATCAGCCGCTCGGCGCGCAGCGCGCCCGCGACCGCCGCCGCGACCCGGTCGGCGTCCACGTTCACCGGCGCGCCGTCCTCGCCCAGCGCGGGCGGCGACACCACCGGGACGAACCCGGCGCCGACCAGCGCGTTCAGCACCCGCGGCCGGACGGCGGTGAGTCGCCCGCTGTGGTCGTCCCGGACGATGGCGGTGCGGCCGTCGCGCACGGTGCGCTGCGCGGGCTTGCGCCGTGCCCGCAGCAGCCCGCCGTCCAGCCCCGTCAGTCCCACGGCCGGGACGCCGGCGGCGGCCAGGGCGCGCAGCAGCCGCGGCTTGACCCGCCCGGCGAGCGCCAGCGTGAGCACGTCCAGCATGGCCGGGTCGGTGTGGCGGCTGGTCTCGCCGCTCGGCGAGACGAGGGTGCGGGCGGGGACGCCGAGGTCCGCGGCGAGCCGGTCGACGTCGGCGGCGCCGCCGTGCACGAGGACGGCCCGGCCCGCGAGCCCGGCGAGGTCGGCGCACACCGTCTCGGCGGGCAGCGCGCCGCCGCACTTCACCACGACGATTCCTCCCGGACCGGTCCCCATCAGACCGGGTGCAGGCCGGGGAACCCCAGGCCGAGGGTCTCGGGCCGGCCGGTGCGGATGTTCAGGCACTGCACCGCGGCGCCCGCCCCGCCCTTCACCAGGTTGTCCAGCGCGGCGATCGCGGTGATCCGGTCGCCGTCCACCGCGAAGCCGACGTCGCAGTAGTTCGACCCGGACAGCAGCTTCGGGTCGGGGAGCCGGTGCGTCCCCGTGCGGTGCGCGACGATCCGGACGAACGGCTCGCCGGCGTAGCGCTCGCGGTAGGCCCGGCGGACGGCCCGCTCGTCGGCCCCGGCGGCGGTGGCGTGGCAGACGGCCTGCACCCCGCGCACGGCCTCGACCCCGGTGGCGGTCATCCTCACGTTCAGCCCGGTCAGCCGCGCCACCTCCGCCTCGTGGCGGTGCCGCACCGGGGCGAACACCCGCAGCGCGCCGCTGCGTTCGGCGTGCAGGTTGGCGTCGCCCGCGAGCGCGCCCGACCCGCTGGACCCGGTGCGGGCGTCGATCTGCACGTCCGGGCCGATCAGCCCGGTCAGGGGGTGCAGCGCGAGGATCGCCGCGGTGGCCATGCAGCCGGGCACGCTGATGAGGTCGGCCTCGGCCAGCTCCGCGCGGAACAGTTCGGGGACGCCGGGGACGAACGCGCCGAGCAGTTCGGGCGCGGTGTGCGGGACGCCGTAGTAGCGCTCGTAGACGGCGGGGTCGGGGTCGCGGAAGTCGCCCGACAGGTCGATGACCGTCCCGGCCCGCTCCCGCAGCCCGGGCAGCAGGCTCATGGTGGTCTTGTGCGGGGTCGCCATCAGCAGCACGTCGCAGGCGTCGAGGTCCTCCGGGGCGCTGAACAGCAGGTCGGTCCGGGCCCGCAGGTTGGGGTGGACGGAGTCCACGCGGCGGCCGGGGAACCGGGTCGAGACGGCGTGCGCGACCTCCGTCCCCGGATGGCCGATCAGCAGCCGCAGCAGCTCGCCGCCGAGGTACCCGGCGGCGCCCATGACGCTCGCCCGGATCACGCCGCCTCCAGCACGTGGGAGACGATCGCGTCCGCGACGTCCACGTCCTCGCCGTGCGCGTCCTGGAAGCCGCGGAACTCGACGTTGTGGTTGACCTCCAGGACGAGCGGCCCCTCGGGCCCCTCGATCAGGTCGACGCCGAGGACGCCGCCGCCCACGGCCCGCGCGGCCCGCAGGGCCGGTTCGACCAGCTCGGGCGTGAGCGGGCAGGGCTCGGAGCGGGCGCCCCGGGCGGCGTTGGTGCGCCAGCCGTCCGCGTAGCGGTACGTCGCGCCCACCGCCGTGTCCCCGGCCACGATCACCCGGATGTCGCGTCCCGGTTTGTCGACGAGTTCCTGGAGGTAGACGATGTGCTGGAGCGGGGAGGGCAGGGCGGCCCGGTGCTCCAGGACGGTCCGCGCCGCCTCCCGGTCGCGCACCGCCGCCGCGAGCCGTCCCCACGACCCCGTCAGCGGTTTGATCACCACGGGGAAGCCCAGCCGCTCGGCGGCCTCGGCGCCCTCCTCCGGGGTGAGCGCGACCGCCGTGCGCGGGGCGGGGACGCCGGCGCGCTCCAGCTCCAGCGAGGTGCGCAGCTTGTCGCCGCAGACGGCGATCACCTCCGACCGGTTGACCGTCGGCACCCCGCGCGCCTCCAGGATCATCGACGCGTAGAGGCCGCGGCTGTGGGAGATCTCCCGGTTCAGCGCCGCCGCGTAGCGCGGCCCGCCCTCCGCCGCCCGGCCGCCGAGCTCGGCGCTGAACCGGCGGGTGTCCAGGTGCGCGTACGGCACCCCGCGGCGCTCCAGCGCGGCGAAGACGCGCTTCTCCTCGTACCGCACCCGGGAGGCCAGCACGGCCACCGGCCTCACTCGCCCCAGTCCTCCTCGATCTCGGGGGCGAGCGCGAGGGCCACCGGGTCCAGGCCGACCACCTCCAGCTCGCTGGAGCAGTCGGCGCACTGCGCGATCTCGCTGAGCCGGACCGGCTCGGCGAGCTGGACCGGGCCCTCACACTCGGGACAGGTCTGGGTCATGCGTGCCACCTCCGTGGGTTCCGCCGGTCAGGTCCAGCGCGGCGGCGACGACCGCGCCCGCCGTGATGCCGTACCGGTCGAGCAGGTCCTCCTGGCCGCCCGCGCGCTCGGCGAACGTGTCGGGCATGCCGACCCGCGCCACCCGGGCGGGCGCGTGCTCGGCCAGGGTCTCGGCGACGGCGCCGCCGAGGCCGCCCGAGCGCCAGTGCTCCTCGACGGTGACGACGCCCGCGGCGCCCTCGGCCGCCGCGACCACGGCCGCGACGTCGAGCGGGCGCAGCGTGTGCAGGTTGAGGACGGCGGCCCGCACGCTCCGCCCGGCGAGCCGGTCGGCGGCGCGCGTCGCGGCCAGCACCGGATGCGGCCCGCAGGCGACGATCGCCACGTCCCCGCCGCGCCGCAGCCACTGCGCCCGCCCGATCTCGAACGGGCCGTCCCCGGGCGCGGCGCCGTCCAGGCCGGGGGTGGCCGAGCGGCCGAGCCGGATGTAGACGGGGCCGGGCAGCGCCGCGCCCTGCCGGACGGCCTCGCCCGCCTGCCCCGCGTCGCCGGGGACGACCACGGTGAAGCCGGGCAGCGCCCGCATGACGGCCAGGTCCTCCAGCGCGTGGTGGGTCGGGCCGAGATGCCCGGCGGCCAGCCCGCCGTGGGTGGCGACGATGCGGACCGGCAGCGCGTTGTACGCGATGTCGATCTTGATGGCCTCCAGCGCCCGGGTGGCGGCGAAGGTCGCCATCGTCGTGACGAACGGGACGTTCCCGCTGGCGGCCAGGCCCGCGGCCGTGCCCATCAGGTTGTGCTCGGCGATGCCGAGGTTGAGGTAACGGCCCGGGACCCCGGCGAAGGCGGCGGCGTCGAACAGCCCGGTGTCGCTGTCCAGGCAGTACAGCCGGTCGTCGGCGCGCATCAGCTCCGGCAGCAGGTCGCGGTACACCTCACGCGCGGAGCGCGGCCGGGCCGTCTCGCGGGCGCCGTCGGCGGTCATGAGACGGCCCGCCGGCGCCGGGCCTGGAGCACGGCCAGGGACCGCTCGGCCTGGCGCCCGCTCAGCCTCGCGTAGTGGCTGCGCGTCTCGGCCTCCAGCGACGGCAGGCCGCGCCCCTTGACGGTGCGGGCGATGACCGCCACCGGCGGCCCGTCCCCGGCGCCGCCCGGGGCGAGCGCCTCGCGCAGCGCGCCGAAGTCGTGGCCGTCCGCCTCGCGCACCGTCCAGCCGAAGCTGCGCCAGCGGTCGGCGAGGGGCTCCAGCCCGACCGCGTCCTCGGTGGGGCCGGTGATCTGGAGGCGGTTGCGGTCGACGACGGCCGTCAGGTTGCCGAGGCCGAGCGCGGCCGAGGCCATGGCCGCCTCCCAGACCGCGCCCTCCTGGAGCTCGCCGTCCCCGAGGACGGCGAAGCAGCGGCGGCCCCGGTCGGCGACGGCGAACCCGTTGGCGAGCGCGAGCCCGTGCCCGAGCGACCCGGTGGGCATCTCCACGCCGGGCACCGCGCGGACCGGGTGGCCCATCAGCCTGCTGCCCGGCCGGGAGTACTCCGCCAGCTCCGCGACGGGGAAGAACCCGCGCTCGGCCAGCACCGCGTACAGGCACATCGCGCCGTGCCCCTTGCTGAGGAGGAAGATGTCACGATCCAGCGCGGCGGGGCGGCGCGGATCGACCCGCATCACCTCGAAGTACAGCAGGGTGAGGATCTCCACCAGCGACATCGACCCGCCGAGGTGGCCGCCCTCCGGCCCCGCGCACATCCGCACGATGTGCTCGCGGACCCGGTGGGCGACCGCCGGCAGGTCCGCCGCCGGCGGATCGGCCGGTGCCGGCGCGCCCATCAGCGCCCGCCGGGAAGCGCGGTGAGCACGAAATGGCCGGGCAGGTGGACGGCGAGACCCTCGCGGATCTCGGCCACGAGCGCGTCCCCGTCCAGCCGGATCGTGGAGGACCGGCGGTCCAGCAGCGTCGCGGCGGCGGTGAAGTCGCCGACCAGGGCCGTGCCCGCGGGCACCATGCGGGTCCTGCTGACCTTGACGCCCTGCGCGGCGAGGCGCTCCAGGAACGCGCCGTCCTCCACGAGCGGCCACCAGTCGTCCGGATGCATGACGATCCCGTCCGCCGATCCGCCGTACCACTCGCACAGCGCCGCCGTCGCCAGCAGCGTCCGGGCCGCCGAACCGCCGTCCGCCGGGTCGGCGGGACGCCGCCGCAGGCCGGGGGCGCGCAGCAGGCCCTGGATCGGACCGGTGCCGTTGAGCAGGACGTCGTTCTCCGCCGTGCCGAGCCGTACCAGCAGGCGGTAGTCGACGAACGCGGCGAGCGCGGCGGGATCGGCGAGGATCTCCTTGGGCGCCGGCACCGAGGCCCGCACGACCTGCGTCCGGACGGTCTCGGAGCCCACCTCGAACTCCCACTCGGGGGCGGTGTCGTCCGGCGAGGCGTTCTCGGCCCGCTCGGTGAAGACCGTGACCTCGTCGGCGTCCACGACGGCCTTGCGCAGCAGGTGCCGGACGGTGAGGCGGGGGCGGCGCTTGGCGGGCGGGAACAGGTCGCTGATGGAGGCGCGCAGCTCCACCGCGGCGTCCGGACCGTGCCGGGCGTGGGCGAGCGCGAACTCCTCGCCCGGGCTGCGCCGGGTCAGCTCGGGATCGTCCAGCATCATCCGCACGTCGGACATGGACACGTCGGGCATGGTCAGACCCCCAGGGAGCGGCCGCCGTCGACGACCTGGACGGTGCCGGTCACGAAGCTCGCGCGGGCGCTCAGCAGGAACACCCCGGCCGCGGCGACCTCCTCCGGGCGGGCGACCCGGCCGAGCGGGATGCCCGCCTCCCGCGCGACGCGGGCGGTCTCGGCCCCGGGCTCGCCGGTGATGCCGGACAGCAGCGCGTCCGTCGCGGTGTACCCGGGCGCGAGGACGTTGACGGTGACGTCCCCGGGGCCGAGCTCGTGCACGAGGGTCTTGGCGTAGCCGACCAGCCCGGTCCGCACGATCCCCGACAGCGCGAACGCGGGGATGAGGTCGCGGATCGTCTCGCTGGTGACCATCAGGACCCGGCCCCAGCCGGCCTCCCGCAGGTGCGGCAGCGCGGCCTGCACGAGCCCGATGTGGGAGACCATCCCGAGGTCGAGCGCGGCGCGGTAGTCGTCCGGGCCGAACGCCCCGGTCGGCCCCGCCGGCGGCCCGCCCGCGTTGGTGACCATGATGTGGACGGCGCCGTGCTCGGCCGCGGCGCCGTCGACCCAGGCCCGCGCCGCCTCGGTGTCGCGCACGTCCAGCGCGCGGGTGCCGATCTCGGCGCCGAGATCCGCGCGGATCGCGTCGCGCGCCTTGGCGAGCCGGCCGGGGTCGCGGCCCGCGATCGACACCGCGGCGCCCTCGCGCACCAGGTCGCGGGCGATCGCGAGCCCGATGCCCGCCGACCCGCCCGCGACCAGGGCCACCTTTCCGCTCAGTCCGAGGTCCACGTCACACCCTCTTCTCGTAGCCGTACCGGTGCAGCAGCGGGAGCGCCATGAGCGTGGTCGCGGAGCGCTGGGAGCGCGGCAGCGCGGCGTGCCACCTGCGGTCCTCCTCGATCCGGGTGCGTCCGCGGCCGAACCGGTTCGGGTTGCCGGTGACCGTGTGGTTGCCGCCGAGCTCGACCGTCCCGTCGGGGCCGACGGGGTTCGGGCCCGCGTGGCCGAGCAGGTCCAGGACGGCGCCGACGGCGGCGCGGGGGCTGCGGACCAGGGCCTCGTAGCGCATGTGCAGCGAGCGGTCCCGGTGCGCGCGGCCGACCGCCTCGGCGGCCAGGTTGAAGCCGGTCCAGTGCCAGGTGCTGTTCAGCGCGGAACGGCGGCCCGTGTACGCCTTGGGACGCAGCCACGAGCAGGCCACCGCGCGGGGATCGCGGATCAGATGGACGTAGTGCCCCTCGACGCCCGGCAGGGAGGCCAGCAGCGCGGCGTCCGAGGCGAACTTGGAGCTGTCGACGATGACGCGCGCCCCCGAGACCCGGGCGACGGCGCGGTAGGCGGCGGCGAGCGCGTCCGGCCACCCGCCCCGCGGCGGCTCGCGCAGCACCCGCCAGGTGTGCCGGGTCCGGTACGCCTCCTGCCAGGCGACGACCTCGGCGGCGTGCCGTTCGAGGGACGTCCCGGGCGGGCGGACCTCCTCCAGCACCGCGGACCAGAACGGGCATTCGCGGTGGCCGAGGCCGCAGCCGCACCGGCCGTTGCTGCCCGTTCCGAGAACCCCGTTCAGCCAGAGGAAACGCAGTTCGCCGACGTGCACGATCCCCGGGACCTCGGCGAGGACGTTGCCCAGCATGGTGCTGCCGCTGCGACACCAACCGGTGATGTAAAGCACCTTCATTGGCAAACCGCGACCTTCTGGGGTGTACCGGCACAAGCTGGTCGGGAACATAAAAACATGATCTTCCGTAAAGTGGAACCATCACGCGTGAAACAGGATTGATTCGGCATTTTGTGACGTCATGACATAACAGAGCGCGGTCGCGATGGCGGGATCGACCAGCGCTCCGCAATATCCGCGCGCGTCAGCGGGCCCAGGCGGGACGCTCGGCGATCTCGACGGCGGCGCACGTCCAGGCGAAGCCGGCGCCGATCCCGACCAGCAGCACCCGGTCCCCCGGCCCCACCCGCCCGGTCTCGACCAGATGGGTCAGGGCGGTGAGCTGGTCGGCCGCGCCGACGTGCCCGGTGCGGCGGCCCCAGTCCCAGGTGGTGCGCTCCACGTCCAGGCCGAGCGGTTCGGCGTACCGGGTGCGCAGCACGTGCAGGCCGACGTTGGGGAAGGCGAACCGGGAGACGTCGGCGAGCTTCAGCCCGGCTTCGTCCAGCGTCCGGCCGACGGCCTCGGCCAGGCCCGAGGCGGTCCGCTCCGCGAGGCTCCCCGCCGGCCGCCTCGCGTGCGCGGCGAACGCGGCGCGGCGGGCGCGCACGTCCACCGGCCGGCCGGGGGCCGAGGCGAACGGCTCGTCGCCGCGGTACATGCCCTCCAGCGCGGTGTCGACGACCGTCGAGACGGCCAGCAGCCGGGCGAAGCCGGACCGGGCGAGCACCGCCGCGGCGGCGCCGTCCCCGTAGACGATGCCGCGCACGTCCCCGCGCCACCGGTCGAACCCCGGGTCGGCGAACCGGTCCGCGGTCGTGACCAGGGCGGACGCGCGGGAGGCGTCGGCGGCGAGGTAGGAGGCGGCCAGTTCCAGCGCGCCGAGGGCGCCCGCGCACATCTGCTGGACGTCCAGCGCGGGCGCGCGCCGGCCGTCGTCGCCGAGCACCTCCCGGTGCACGAACGAGGCGGCCGGCCAGTAGTCGACGCCCTGGAACCAGGCCGACGCGTGCAGCAGGAGCGCGACGCCGGACGGCGCGATCCCGGACCGGTCCAGCGCGAGGCGCGCCGCCGCGGCCGCCATCTCGGGCGGGGCCTCGTCCTCGGCGACGGCGACGGAGGCGTACGCGTCGGCCTTCCGGTCCTCGGCGTCGTAGCGGCCGCCGTCCACCGCGCCGTCCACGTCCACGGCCTCGGGGAGCCGGTGGGCGAGCCCGGCGAGGAACAGACCGTCGCAGCGCATGTGCGGACCTCCGGGAAGTGACGGCGAACAAATCACACATTAGGTTGATCTTCTTCGCGGCGCGAGAGCCGTTTCCGGTGGCGGAGGGAGATCGCAGTGGGCGACGGACGGCACTCGGTGCCGCTACCCGGAACGCGATGGTCGGTTTGGCGAGATGTGCTGATCCGCTCCACCGGATTCCCTGCCGACGGGCTCGCGCTTTTCGCCGCGCCGGAATGCGCCGCGACCGCCGACGCCTTTCTCGACGGAGTCGCCGGTGAAACCGAATTCGCGCAGGCCATGGACGCCGCATTGGCGGACGCGGGCCGCGCCGCCGCGAGGATCGCCGCCGATCCGCTCTTCCGCGAGGCGGTGACATGGCAGAATCCCACCGCCGCGCGGCATTTGGCACGTCTCGCCGACGGCCCGGCCGTCCGGCCGGGGAAGAACCCGAGGCTGGAGCGCAAGAAGCGGCGGGGACGCGAGAACACCCTCGTCCGCTACTGGCAGCGCTACTGCGGCAAGAACGACACCGCGGGCTTCTTCGGTCCGGTCGCCTGGGGGACGCTCGACCCCGAGGCGGCGGCCGCGGTCGAGGCGCGGCCCGGCGGGGGACTGGTGCGGTCCCGCAAGGTCGACTTCGAGTTCTGGGCGCTGGAGGCCTACGTCGCCGCGCTTCTGGACGACCCGGACGTGGCGCCGTGGCTGCCCGCCGGCGTCCACCCGCACGTGCTCGCCGACGGCGGCCGCGTCCTGCGACCGGGGGAGGACCCGCGGCGCCTGACCGACGCCGAAGCCGAGGTGCTGTCCCGCTGCGACGGCGCCCGGGCCGCGGCCGAGGCCGCTCCCGTCCCGCACCTCGTGGCGGCCCTGGACCGGCTGGTCGACGACGGGATCGTCTGGCGGGGCGTGAACATGCCGTACAACCCGCGGGCGGAGCGCGTGCTGCGTGACACCCTCGACGCGATCCCCGAGCCGCGGGCCCGGGAACGGGCCCTGGCCGGACTCGACCGCCTCGACCGGGCGCGCGCCTCCGTGGCCGCCGCGGCGGGCGACGCCGACGCGCTGGCCGAAGCGCTGCACCGCCTGGACGCCGAGTTCACCGCCGTCACCGGGGCGGAGCCGGAGCGGCGCAGCGGGCAGATGTACGCGGGGCGGCGGCTCTGCTACGAGGACACCGTCCGCGACCTGGACGTCACGTTCGGCCGCCCGCTCCTGGACGCGCTGTCCGGCCCGTTCGGGGCCGTCCTCCTGCCCGCCGCGCGCTGGCTGTCGGCGACCCTCGCGGACGCCTACGACACCGCGTTCCGCGACCTGTACCGCGACCTGCTCGAACCGGGCGCCGGCGGCGTGCCGATGCCGGCGTTCTGGGACGCCGCCCAGCCCCTGCTGACCGGGCGGGAGCTCCCGGTGGACGCGGTCGCCGCCGAGTTCGCCCGCCGCTGGAACGCGCTGTTCGGCCTGGACGGCGCGGCGGGGGAGCGCCGCCTGGCCTTCACCGCCGCCGACCTGGCGGAGCCCGCCGCCCGGCTCTTCGCCGCCGAGCGCCCCGGCTGGGCGGGTGCCCGCATCCACAGCCCCGACCTGTGCCTCGGCGCGGCCGGCGCCGAGGCGATGGCGGCCGGCGAGTTCACCCTCGTCCTCGGCGAGATGCACACCGCGTGGCCGACCCTCGACTGCGCCGTCTTCGCCGACCGGCACCCCGACCCGGGCCGGCTGCGGGCCGCGGCGGCCGAGGACATCGGCCCCCAGTTCCGGCCCCTCTACCCGACCTGGTGGCCCCAGTACACGGCGCGCATCGCGCCCGTCCTCGGCGTCACCGACCGCCAGCTCGCCTTCGCGGCGGCGCCGGGAGCCGACCCCGCCCGCGTCCTGCCGCTGGTCGCGCTCACCGTGTCAGAGCGTGACGGAGCCCTGGAGGTCGCCGGGCCGGACGGGCTCCGGCGCCCGCTCCGCGAGGTGTTCGCGCTGCTGTTCGGCTGGCTCGGCACCGAGGCGTTCAAGCTCGCCGGCGCGGGCCCCCACCATCCGCGGCTCACGCTGGACGGGCTCGTCGTCGCCCGCGAGACCTGGCGCACGACCGTCGGCGGGACGGGCCTCGCGCCCGCGCACGGCCCCGAGGAGTACCTCGCCGCCCGCCGCCTGCGCCGCTCCCTCGGCATGCCCGAGCGCGTCTTCGCGAAGGTCGGCACGGAGGTCAAACCGGTCTACGTCGACTTCACCGGCCCCCGCTACGTCTCCTCGTTCGCCACGCTGCTGCGCGCCGCCCGCGCGACGTCCGGCGACGGCGTCCCCGTCGTCTTCACCGAACTCCTGCCGGACCTGGACGAATCGTGGCTGCCCGACGCGCAGGGACGGCGCTACAGCTGCGAGCTGCGCCTTCAGCTCTGCGATCCGGAACGTCCCTGAGCGCGGAAGGCGGCCAGCGCCGGGAGCATGCACGCGGTGAACGCCACCCCGGCCGTGAACGCGTCGCGCATGCCGTCCAGCCTCGACGTGCCGGCATGGTCCACGGTGACCAGGACGGCGACGCCCAGCGACCCGCCGATCTGCTGCATGGCCTGCAGCAGCGCCGAGGCGGCCCCGGACTCTCCGGGCGGCACCGACCGCATCGCCACGAACGTCGCCGCCACCGCCACCAGGCCCGTCCCGGCCCCGAACAGCAGCACCGGCCCGAGGATCGTCGCGACGTAGGAGCCGTCCGGCGCCACCCGCGTCAGCCACACCATCCCGACCACGCACAGCACGGCCCCGACCGCCATGATCGGCCGCGGCCCGTACCGGGGCAGCAGCCCGGGCACCGCCCGGCTGGCGGCGACCAGCGCGATCGTCGTCGGCAGGAACCCGAACCCCGTCGCCAGCGGCCCGTACCCCAGCACCCCCTGCACGTAGAGCGTCAGGAAGAACAGCATCCCGCTCATGGCCGCCGTGAGCAGGAACCGCATGAGGAACGAGCCCACCCGGTCCCGGTCGGCGAACAGCCCCAGCGGCACGATCGGCTGCCGCGCCCGCGCCTCGACCACCGGGAACAGCGCCAGCAGCACCCCCGCCGCGCAGAACGCGCCCACCGTGAGCGTCCCGGACCACCCCCGCTCGGCGGCGCGGATGAACCCGTACACCAGCAGCGCCGACCCGGCGGTGCACGCGAGCGCCCCGCCCGCGTCGAAGCGCCCCTCCCGCCTGTCCGACTCCCGCACGACCCGCGGCACGAGCAGCACGATCGCGAGGCCCACCGGGACGTTGACGAACAGCACGGCCCGCCAGGACGCCCACGCGGTCAGGACGCCGCCGAGCACCAGCCCGACGACCATTCCCACGCTCGCGACCATGGAGAACACGGCCAGCGCTCGGCTCCGGCGCTCCGCGTCCTGGAACGTGGTCGCGATGAGCGCCAGCGCCCCCGGCCCCGCGAGCGCGGCCCCGACCCCCTGCGCCGCCCGCGCCGCCAGCAGCCAGCCCGGTGTGAGCGCGAGCCCTCCGGCCAGCGAGGCGACGGTGAACACCCCGATCCCGACCGTGAACACCCGCCGATGCCCGAGCAGATCACCGGCCCGCCCCCCGAGGAGCAGCAGCCCGCCGAACGCGAGCGTGTAGGCGTTGACCACCCACGAGAGCCCGGCGTCACTGAACCCGAGCCCCCGCTGGATGCCGGGCAGGGCGATGTTCACGATCGAGGCGTCGACCACCAGCGTGAGCTGGCACCCGCACAGCAACGCCAGCGCGGGCCCCCCGCCCCCGACCCCCACCCGACCAGACGCCTCCCCAGAAACCACAACCCTCCTCACCCCAACCATCCAGCCCAAAAGCTAGCCAACCCCCAAACCGCTCACCACCCCCCAAACCGGCCCACTGGGGGCTGCCGTCATTTCTGCCGGCCGAGACATGTCCCAACCTGCTGACCACTGCGGGCTTTCCTCCGGCCGCCTGCGACCAGGTGCCCGCCGATGACACCAGGTACGTCCCTCGCTCCTACTGACACTGCAGGCTGCGCGCGGTGGGGGCGCGCCCATGAGGACCATCCGACATTCCACGGCTTGCACCACATGTGGCAGGGTTACCTGCGCTCCGGCCGCCAGGAACTCACGAAGTTGGGGGAGCGAACCGTCATCGCGCCGTCCCTGTCTCCGGGGTTCGCCGTCGCGGATCTGGTCGAGGGCCGGACCCTGGTCGACATCAAGGCCTCTGCCGAGCCCGCGAAACACTACGGTGCCTGGCTGAACCGACTTCTGGGATACCTGCTGCTCGCCCGCTTCAACATCTTCTGCTGGGAAGCCGTCGCGATTTATCTCGGCTGGCACGCTGCGACTCTGTCGATTTCCGTGCGAGATCTCCTGGCGACTTCCTCCGCGGGCGTCACCCATGGATTGAGCGACCTCCGGGCGGAATTCCATAAGGTCTCGTACGTCGATGCGAATACTACGGTGATTGATCGCGTGTACTACCGGGCTCGCTGGACGGAGGTGCGAGGTTCAAGTCTCCCGAGATATGGCCGGCCTGGATGACGGATCCGAACCTCACGTCGCCGCTGTTGAAGTTTGAAACCGGGCTTGCCGGACGTGGTGTCTGATTGGTGAGAAGGCGTTGGACCTCCTCTTTCGCAGTGGGGTCTGCGTGGAGCATCGACTCCAGTCGGGCACGCCAACGGCCTCCTATCTCCTCGACCTTCGGAGCATCGTGCGCAAGGTGCGCCGCCAGTACCTCGGTTCGTGAGGACTCCAGTTCCTGAAGTGGTGCCTCCGCGGACACGTGACGCCCGAACAGGCGCACCAAACCGTCTTTCGCCTGCGACCAGGAATCTGAGTCCATCAGTGCGATGAGTGCAGTCGCTCCGGCGCTCGCAAGTGCGGAGAGTTCAGCTTCCATCGAGCCATTCCTTGTTGTCCGTGGCGTCGGATTCACTAGGTGGGTCGTACCGGCGGATGAGCTTCTCGGCGATATCCTGCCGGCCGTGCTTGGTGGCCAGTTCGGAAATCTGCCGGGCGAACAGGCGACGTTGCGGGTCTGAATGATCGAACCTCAACGCGCGTAAGAAGGCTTCGAAGCTCTCCAGTGCGGGCCCCTCGTCTCTCGTCGATCCTGCCGGGTCTGAGCCGTTCAACCTCGACGGTTCGTCGGTAAGCGAACCATTGTGCGCAGTGGAATTAGACAAGAAGGAGAGGAATGCCTGCGGTACTACGGAATTGTTCGCGGCAGACGAGAGCTGTGCGAGCAGGCCGATGTCTCTTACCGTTCGATCCACCTGATCATCGTTCTTCGTTAGCCACCACACGACGGCGCTTCCGGGGTCCTTCAGCACGTCATGCTTGAGATAGTCTCGCCTATTCTGCTCGTATTTGCGGGCGTGTTCCCAGATGGCCTCTTCCTTGCGGACCACGGCGAGCTTGTCCAAGCGCTCCTGGTCAGGCCCGGGAAGCGCGAGCCGGACTGACTCGGCTCTTGCGTGCAGACGTCCCGTCGAGTCCATCCGCATCTCACCCAGCGCCCCGGCCAACTCATGCTGGACGAGCGAGGCATGCCCGGGATCTCGCCTCTCGGTGAGTTCATAGGCCCGCTCCAACACCGCGTTGACCGCGAGAGCGGCATAATTGGTCTCGGATTCGGTCGTCTCGTTCGCCGTCGGTGACCACATCACCGTGGCGGAGAATTGGAAGCGATAGTCCGGAGACCTGCTGGGGAGCAGGACGTCGGGCAGGCGCGTCGCTCTGACGTCCGCAGCGGCGGCCGGTGCGTATGCGAACACTTCCGAGGGGGAGTTCCTTCTCCGCTGACCTCTCGGTTTCCCCGCCCGGAGGAGCAGCAGGCCAAAGATCGCGACCGCCGCACCGAAAGCCGTCCACAGCGGCCAGGGAGCAAAGATCATCAGACCCATGAGAACCGCTCCCGCGGTGACCACGAAATAGACGGTCGTGAGATGACGTCCGGCACACACGGTTCTCTCCTGATGTCGGCGTGAATGGTGAGCTACTGGGGGTTGGGAAAGGTTTCGAAGCGTTGACTGATCGGAGTACTGAGAGGCATCAGCGACATCCTCGTGCGTGTCATCTCATAGAGGCACGACAAGAGATTCGGGTCTCCCTTGGTTCCCTGCATGAGCACGTCGAGGAGAGTGTCGCGATGACGCTCGTCCTCGACGGCGACGCTTAGCCATCGCCGGGCAAACGGAGCCCACTCCTCGTAAGGGAGCCGCGCCAGGACAAGAGTCCAGCCCATGGCCAACTGGCGTCGGATAGCTCTCTCAGCGATCAGAGCGTGGTTGCGTCGACCAGGCGCGGTCAGCGCCCCCGGATCAGCGAGTTCCAGGAAGAGAGTGATATCCGAGGAGTACTTTCCCGGTTCGTAGGCAGATTCGGTCAAGCGTGCAAGCATCTGCCGGCGAAGCCGAGGAGCGTCTTTCGCGAGCGCCACGAGGGTGTCGTGAGCGCGGGTGCCGGACTCGCGCCGTGCCAGATGGTGTAAGCGGACCAGGGCCTCTGCGGGATACTTCACCATCATCTCGTCCCGGCACGCCGTAATGATCAGATCGGCGAGCTGGCTTGAGATGTTGGTGTATCGCGACCATTCGTATATCTGCCGCCGGAAGAATCTCCCCTGCTTCTCATCTCGTAGGCCACGCTGGAGGATCTGGGCGGCCGCCTCCACCTTACGTCCAGTGTTCGGAGATGTGATCAGCTGATTCAGCAGTGATACCAGGGTCTGTCCGTACCGCTCGTGCATCAGGCAGAGGTCGGTGAACCGCTCGACAAGATTCCTCCACTCGGGAGCTGAGAGGTCCGGCCAGTTCACCGTGCTCACGACCCAGGCTTGCAAAGTGTCGTGGAGGGCCGGCATATGAGTCCAGACATACGACCGGACCGCGGCGTCGTAGTCGAGTTTGTCGAACTGCACCGCGCCGGATGGGGCGAGCCGCGCGCCGATGTCATGAAGTCGCCTGTCGAGAAACGCATGCTCCAGCAACGGAAGATCTTCCGGTGGGTGTTCCGCTTTGTCGAGAAGGGCCGCGCTGGCACGGTGCACGACGTCGGCGTGGGCCTCGTGGAGCATGGCGACGGCGATGAGCAGGGCGCGCTCCTGCCCTGTGGCCAGCGCGGTCATCTGCTCGGCCACATCCTGGGCTTGACCGGACCAGGCGGTGAAGGCCGCCTCGCTCCACACCGCGAAGCCGCCTTCGCGGTGCTCATCTCGGGCCCGGCAGATGAGGTCCACGTAGGTGGGAATGTCGCTCATGCGCCGGTCGGTGCCCAAGAACCGGAGCGGAGGCAGCGGTGTGGGCCGGTGGATCTTCTCCACCTGGAGATACCGCGCCAGAACGTCGGTGACCGCAGGACGTTCGATCCTTGCGCGGTATCGGGCCACGGCCGGTTCGAGGGTCGCCGCCTTGTTCGGCAGGATGATGGCAAGGTAGGCGTCGCGTTCCTGCACGGTCGCACGGAGCGAGGAGAGTTCCGCGCGGACCTCCTCCCAGAGCGGCCCGGTGATTGCTGAGAGGTCGAGCCACACCAGGTCGCCGTCGCCCACATGGGTGTGATCGATGGGCGGGGCGTTCTCTTCTTCTTGCGGTGTCAGTTCACGAAGCTGCCCGGCGTCGTCCTGGAGTTCCTGCAGAAGGATCTGAGCTGCTGCGACCCGGCCGCTGCCTGGTGCTCCGTCGATGAACACGGTGTGCGAGGCTTTGAGGATCCCCCGCGCCTCACTCAGTCCCGCCGGCTCTACGAAGCGGCGTCTGAGCCACCACTGCTCATCCGCCGGCTTCTTCCGGAGGGACGCCCTCCGCGTGCCGGAATGCAGCACGAAGACGTTGTTGATGTCCCCCTTTCCTCCGTGGAAGCTCCCTGGAGCCCCCGAAACGTGCGTCTCAAAGGAGTCACTCACCCCTCTTCCTCCCTGCGGGCCCGGCTGAAGCGGTGATTGACGCCACCGTGGTTGTCGCCCTGGATGTACGTCGCCCCATCGCCGGAGAACTGAGGGGAGTTCTGGTTGATGTCGCCCTTCCCGGTGTGGACCGAGCCATGGGCCCCTTTGACGACGGTGCCGACATCGCCGCGGATGTCGCGGCCCTGGATGACCGGCCCACGAGGGGCGCTCACGGTGTTGTGCACGTCGGCGATGGCGGAAGGCCCGGAAGTCTCCTCCTCTGCTTGCCCCAGTTCGGGGACGAGCTGGGCCAGGTAATCGCCGATGTGCCGCAACTCCCTTTCGCAGTCTCGGGGATCCAGCCGCAGAGATTGAACGTTGGCCAGGCGCTTCAGTTCGGGCGGCAGGTCCGCTGCCTTCAGACGTTCGGTCGTCCGGCCCTTCAGCACCGGGATGACGGTGGCTCCCGAGGCGTACGCTTCCAGGATCTCCCGGCGGACCCAGTCGCTCTCCTCCCGCAGCCGCGGATCGCGGACCCACCCGGGACCGATGACGGCGAGGAGGACGGCGCTGCGACGCACGGCGTTCAGCAGCTCGTCCGGATAGGACCGGCCCGGGCTGATGGAGGTCGTGGCCCGGAAGATCTTCTCCCGGCCGAACCTGTCGGACAGACTCCGCTCCAGCAGGGCGGCGGCTTCGTCGCCGTCGCCGGTGCGGTAGTTCACGAAGACGATCTGCATTCTGGTCTCCTCACTACGGAACAGCGGCTCGCAGCGCCGTGCCGAGTCCGGGCATCAGTTCGCTCACAGACGGGTTCTTCGGGTGACGCGAGAGAGTTCGTGCCAGGACGCTCAGGTCGGTGAAGACCGTCGCCGACCTGAGCGTGGTGATGTCTCTCAGCAGCCCCTGGGTCAGCAGGCAAGCTTGATCGATTTCACCGTCGGCGGCATGGGCCAGTGCCCCGCGGACACCGAAGCGGACTCGCGTGCGCACGGCCCGCTCGGGCACCTGTGCCAGCTGCGTCGCGATGACCTGGGCGGCCGCGCCGGGTCGGCCCAGGTCGTACAGGCACCAGCCTCGGACCATCTCGGCCGGATCCGGAAGATTCGTCGTGCCGATGACGGGCGACTCCAAGCTCTCCGCATGCTGGGCGAGCAGAGTGCGCGCCTGCTCCAGGCATCGCATGCACGAGTCGTAATCACCGGCCAGTGCGTGTCCCTGGGCTTCTCGCTGTGCGGCCAAACCCCGGATCCGGGGTGGTTCTCCGCCGCCTTGCGCCCGCCGGGCCAGCCCGATCGTCTGGTCGGCGTCGTCACGATAGAGGGTGACGAGTGCGCGGCGGACCAGCGCATACGCGGCGAGATCGGGGTCGCCGCCGGCCTCCGCAAGCTCGACGGCACGCCGGGTCCACCACTGAGCCCCGGCATCGTCGCCGTTCTCCTGCACCAGCCAGCCGATGTACTCGGCGTAGCGGGATCCGAGCCGCAGCAGCCCCTGGCGCGTTCTCGCCCCCACTTGGCGGGACAGTTCCTGGAGAGCATGCGTCTGGGCTATGAGGACGGGTACGAGCGGCCCGGCGTTGGAGGCCTGGCCGAGTTGCCGATACTGATCAAATAAGGACCGATAAGATCCGAGAAGAGATGTATCTTCTTTTTCGGGATAGATGGCAGGACGGCCGATGCTCATGCCCGCGACCGATGCGGCGCCGGCCATGACCGCCTGTCGACGGCTTATCGGCAGGAAACGGCTCTGACCGTCTGGCGACAATTGCATTATCCACACCTCCTCGTCAGCACTTGTTTCCGCTGTGACGTGATCCCCGGGGCGGTTCTCCTGAGTGAGAGCGACGAGCGTCCCTCCTGCGTCGAGCGCGGCGTCGCAGAGACGCGCCAGTTCCCGGCTGGGACTCTTGATGCCCCGCTCGACCTTGCTGAGCTGGCCCTTGCTGTAATGAACCCGTTGGGCCAGGCCGGTGAGGCTGAACCCGGCCGCAAGACGTCTTCGTCGAAGTTCCTCTCCGAATGCGGTGGCTTGCTGGACCACTTGAACCCTCCATCGCTGCTACCTGGACTGTCCGGGAGCCACCGCCAGTAAGACTGCGTGAGGCAAGGCCGACTGGACAAGTGGCTCCCGGTGTTTCCCGTTTCCTCTTATGGAGGGAACAGGAGATCGCCATGTTTGTCGATGAACGCTTCAAGTGACATTCTTGCTACTCGGGCCGCCCTGACGAAGGCTCAGCGGCGGGCGTAGCGGGCGATGATCACGCCTTTGGGGGTGGTGATGCTGGCGGTGAGCTCGAACTCGGTCAGGGGAGCGGGGCCTTCGAAGAGGCGCCGGCCGGTGCCGAGGGTGAGCGGGTGGATCAGCAGGGTGTAGCGGTCGACCAGCCCGGCGGCGTGCAGGCTCCGGACCAGTGAGGCGCTGCCGTTGACCGCGAGGACGCCGCCGGGCCGCGCCTTCAGCTCCGCCACCGTCTCGACGGCCTCGCCGCGCAGCAGGATCGAGTTCTCCCAGGCGTCCGCGTCGTCCAGCGACCTCGACACGACGTACTTCCTGGCCGCGTTCATGTGCCGGGTGTACGGGTTGCCGTCGGTGGCCCGTCCCCATGCCTTGAGGAAGTCCTCCCACGTCCGGCGGCCGAACAGCATGTCCCCGGCGTCGGCCATCCCCTCGGCCATCTCGCGGCCCATCACCTCGTCGGTGTACCGCGGGCCCCAGCCTCCGTGGGCGAACCCGCCGCGGGTGTCCTCGTCCGGGCGTCCCAGCCCCTGGACGACTCCGTCGAGGGTGACGAACATCGTGACGCTGATCGAACGCATCGACCTGATCCTCTCCGTGGCGCGGGCCGCCCTTCCGCGGCCCTGTCACCCCCTACACGAACGCCCGGCGCCGAGAACGACACCTCGTCGGAGGCGAATCCCGACCGGGCGTCGAAGCGCTTCACCCAAACTCTTGGACGGCGGCCGGATTCGGTCAGCTAGAGGATTATGAAGCTTGGTCGCGTTGTCGCGGGCGGGTCCTCCGGGGAATGGCGGGGATGCGCGGTGGGATCGGGGGCCGGGGTGCCGGATGTCGCGCGGCGGTCGGCGCGAGGTGAGCCGACCGAACGGGCCGGTCATTGACCCCCGAGTTCACCCGGCGTCGGTAGAACTGTCGAATCGCCGGGCGGGGCGTCGAAAGGAGTTCGACATGACGCCGTATGCTCCGACCGGCAAGTGTGCATGGCCCGTGCTGCCTGCGAAGTTCGGGGCGAGCGCGCCGGTCGTGCATCGACAGGTGCGGAGGCGCGCCGTAAGGCGCATCCGGCGGGGCGCCGGACCGAACGGCTCGCGGCGCCGCGCGGGAATGGAGTCCTCGAACACGGAATCTTTCACGTCCGGGGTGTCCGCGGACACCGGCGAAGCAATCCCCGCGGCACTTCCGCCTTCGGCCTCGCATGCCGCGCGCCCGACCCTGGATAGCTAGTAATTAGTATAGTAAATTGACGCCCGATCGGCGATCCCGCCTGCGAAAACACGGGGGAGAAGGCCATGGTCGGCAGCGCACCAATCTCGAACCTGCGCCGAAGAGTGATCGTTTTCATCGCGCTGGCGGCCGCCGCCGCCGGCCTCGTCGCGTTCCCGCCCGTGGCGGGGGCGGGCGCCGGACCCGGTGACGTGGACGTCAGCACGTCCAGCGTCAGGGGACGCGACGGCACCACCTACACCGTGACGAACCACATCGTCCGGACGAAGCGCGACGGCCGCCGGAAGGAATGGCTGCTGGTCTGGACGGGCGACGCGAGCGTCCCCGGCGGCCCGGTGGGCGCCGCGGGCCACGCCGCCCACCGGAAGGCCGACGCCGAGGGCTCCGCCGACCCCGACTTCCTCGCCGTGATCGACGCGACGAAGGGGTCCCGCGACTACGGCAAGGTCGTCAACACCGCGACCATCGGCCCGCTGCTGCAGAACGAGCCGCACCACATGCAGTACGTGTGGCACAAGGGCGACAAGGTGTACGCCGGCGGCCTGCTCAGCGACACGACCTACGTGTTCGACGTCGCGCAGCTTCCCCAGGTCGGGCTCAGCGGGGTCGTCACCGCCACGGACACGCCCTGCGGCACGGCACCGGACGCCTTCACCACTCTGAAGGACGGCACCGTCTACGGCGCCTACATGGGCGGGCCCAACGTCCCCGGCCCCTGCACGTACACGCACGGCGAGGTCAGGACCGGCAACGGCGCGGCCGGCACCCCCGGCGAGGTGCTCCGGCTGGACCAGACCGGCAGGGTGCGGGTCGAGTACCCGGCGGCCACCGAGGCCGCCGAACCCGACACCTGCCACAGCATCCCGCAGGTGGACCCGCCGACCTGCGCCAACCCGCACGGCATCCGGGTGCGCGAGGACCTGAACCGGCTGGTCACCAGCGACTTCGCCGAGGTGCGGAGCCTGATGCTGATCCCGACGGCCGACTTCTACATCGCCCGCGACACGGTGCGGATCTACGACATCGCGAACCGCGACCGCCCCAGGCTGCTGTCGGTGTCCCGCCTGCCGGACGGTCCGCGCAAGGAGCCCTTCCTCATCGAGGAGGAGCCCCGCGTGGTGATGGAGACCGCGCTCACCAACGAGCGCCGCAACCGGGGCGGTTTCGTGTCGACGATGGGCGGGGCGTCCATCTACTACACCCCCGACATCACCGACCCGAAGCCGACGTGGCGCGAGGTCTTCGACGACACGACCGCGTTCACCAGGCTGGCCCCCGACCTGGACAACCGCGTCGGCATGGACGGCGGCTCCTGGCTCCAGACCAGCGCGGACGACCGCTACCTCTACCACGTCGTCATGCGCCGGGGGGACGAGTCGTCCGGCGGCAAGGACACCGGCATGGTGTACGTGCTGGACATCCGCAAGCTCGTCGGCGCGGGCAAGCGGACCCGCTGCAACATCGACACGATGGAAGAGGTGACCCGCGGCGGCGCCGAGCCCGACTGCCCGTCCCTGGTGAGCGTCCTGCCCGTCGAGGACCCGACGACCGGCGGCCCGCACTGGGCGGCGCTGGACAACTTCCGGCAGGGCCCCGGCGGCCACTACCAGGAGACGCCGCAGCCGGCGCGGCTCGCGCTGGCGAACTACTTCGTCGCCGCGTCGCCGTTCGACGGCGACCACCGCGTCTGCATGGTCGACATCTCGCCGCGGCAGCAGCTCTCCCTGGACCGGAGTTTCAAGGACGAGCACACCGGCCGTTCGTGCGTGGAGTTCAACCGGTCCGCGTGGCCGCACGGCGAGACCGGCGACGCCCGGCCGCACGGCGTCCTGTTCGCGGTCTCCGATGCCGACGTCCGCTGACGTCCGGCGTGCGCCGCCGTCCGCCGGGAGGGGGACGGCGGCGCCGCTGCTCCTCCCCTCCATGGCGCCGCTGCTCCTCGCCTCCCCGGCGCTGCTGTTTCTCGCCTCTCCGGCGTGGGCGGACGGCGGCCACGGCGGGCACGGCGCGGTCCCGGACGGCGGCTGGACGACCGCGGCGATCCGCGTCGCCGCCCTGCTCGCCACCGCCGTCGTCGCGGGCGCCGCGCTGCTCCGGCCGCGCACCGGCCCGCAGTCCCGGCGCCTCACCGTGCTCGTCTCGGTCGTCGCCGCCGTCGCCGCGGTCGGCTACCTGGTGGCCGTGGACCGCGTTCTCGTGGCCCTCGCCCTGGCCGCGGTGGTGCTCGCGACGCCCCGCGCGCTCCGGCACCCCCGGCGCTCCGTCGCGTCCGGCGCGGTGCTGACCGTCGCGCTCGCGACCCTCACCGTGGACGGGTCGCTCGCGGCCGTCCGGGACCGGGTCGCCCCCGGCGTTCCGCTGTTGCGCGAGGTCGACCTGGCCGGGCAGCGCCTGGCGATCCTGGTGGCGCCGCAGCGCCCCGGCTGGAACCTCGTCCACACCGGCGACCGTCCGGTCTCGGTGGGGACCTCCCGCGACCCGGGGGGCGCCACGGCGCGGATGCCGGGCGCCCCGGGAACCTGGCGGCAGGTGTGGCTCCCGTCCGGCCGCAGCCGGATCCGCGTGGCGGCCGGCGGCCGGACGGCCTCCGTCACGGTCGACACCGGCCGGGGCCCGGCCGCCTCGCCTCGGCTGAGCACGGACGGCCCCGAATGCGCGAGCGCCGCCCTCGGCGCCCTCGTCTCGGGCGGCGGCACGACCGTCCCCTGCCCGGCCGACCGGCTCGACGCCGCGGACGCCGGCGCGCTCCGCGCGACGGTCGGGTTCCTCGCGGGGCGCGGGGTCCGCTCCGTCCACCTCCTCGGCGACGGGTCGCCCCGGTCGCGGGCCGCGTCGCTGGTCGTCCGGGAGGCGAGCGCGAAGGCCGGAATGAAGATCTCGGCGGCCGGTGCGGACCGTCCCGTCATCCTCGTCTCGGGCTGGTCCGGGGCGGACGCGGCGCTGCGCCGGATGGCGCGCGGCAGCCTGCGCGGCCAGGGCGCCTACCTGGCTCCCTGGCTGCTCAGCGCGCCGCTGCTGGCCATCCCGGCCGCGCAGATGCTCCCGCTGCGCTTCTCCCCGCGCGACCCGGAGCCGCTCCGCTACGCCGCCGAGCTGCGGGCCCGCTTCCCGGACGAGACGCCCACCACCGTCGGCTACCGGACATGGCGCGGCCCCGAGGGAACAGAAGGCCCGCCCCGGCTGTACGCGGCCTCCCTCGTCACCTTCATGCCGTCGAGAGCCTCGGCGCAACACGCGCACACCGGCACCAGCTGGCTTCCGGGCGGCACCATCACCGTCGCCACCGGCCCCCTCGCCTGAGCGCTCAGTCGCCCCAGCCGCCGCCGGTACCCCTGCTCGACAGGAACGAATTGCGCAGCGCCTTGCGCAGCCCGGGCACCGCCTGGTCGAATTGCGCCGCGATGGCCTTCAATTCCTCTCTGTGTTCACGGCGCTCCTCCTTTGCGAACACACTGCTCGTTTCGCATTCCACGGGAAGCACGGCCATCGCCAGTTCGTCCAATGGGAGATCCGTCGGATCGGCCCCGGAGAACGCCGCGTCGCGTGCCCGCTTCTGCAGGACGGCGACCTGCTATGACAGCCGTGCTCACGCCGCCGGTCTGGCGGGATCGGTGTCGACCCGGCGGGTCACGATCCTGGCGATGAGCCGGCCCAGCGCCGGTATCTCCAGCGGCAGGAGCGACGTCACCGGATGGCTGCGGCGACGCTCGCCGAGCTCGATGGCCTTCACGATCGCCCTGGCCGCCGACTCGGGAGACACCGGCGGCGGGGTTCGCATCGGTCCGGCCCGCCAGGGGAGCAGATCGATGTCGCGGGCGGCGGTGTCCGTGGCACCGGGCACGATCTCCAGCACCGACACGCCGGTGCCCCGCAGCTCGTGGCGCAGCGTCAGGGTCAGATGCGCCAGGGCGGCCTTCGAGGCGCCGTAGTAGCCCAGAAGCGGGATCGGCACGGCCCGGAGGGTGGAGGTGACGTTCACCACCAGCCCGCCGCCGGAGTGCAGGGCCGGGTACAGATGCCGGGTCAGGGCGAGCGGAGACCAGAGGTTCGTCTCGAACAGCGCCCGTGCCCGGTCGTCGTCGCCGGTGGCGCACTGCGCGGCCACCAGGCCGACGCCGGCGTTGTTGATCAGGATCCGCACCGTCCCCAGCGCGGAGATCGCGTTGCGCGCCAGCTCGGCGGCCGCGCCGGGGCGCGACAGGTCCGCCTCGATCACGTGGGGGCGCACCAGGCCGGCGTCCTCGATCTGATCGGCGATCTCTTCCAGGGCCGCCCGGCGACGGGCGGCGATCGCCAACCGCGCACCCCGCCTCGCCAGGGCGAACGTCACCGCTCGGCCGATCCCGCTCGACGCGCCCGTCACCAGGACCGGCGCCTCCGCCACGGAACGACCGCCCACCCGCCTTGCTCCTGCCGGAATGGCGCCGCCCATCAGGCCTCCCACATTGACTGATTATCAATCAATTTGGGACGGTAGTCCTGCTCCTCCGGACCGTCAAGCAAGGGCCCGCCGCCACCGGCCGACCGCGCCCTAGGCTTCTGCCATGACCGGCCCGCAACTCGACGGCACCGAGACACCCCGCGTCGACCGGCGCCTCCGGCTCGTCGCGGCCGCGTCGCAGCTGTTCTCGGAACGCGCCTACGACGAAGTGACGACCACCGAGATCGCCAGACGCGCCGGCGTCGCGTACGGGCTGATCGCTCACCACTTCACCAACAAGCGCGGCCTCTACCTGGCCACCATCCGTGCGGCTGGCGACGCGCTCCGAACCCTCCAGGAGACCCCGCCGTCCGGCGAGACGCCGGCCGAGCGGCTCCGCGACGCCGTCGGCCGGCACATCACCTACATGGACCGCCACGCCGCGGGATTCCTCACCCTGATCCGCGGCGGCAACGGTTCGGACCCCGAGGTCCGCGCCATCATCGAGGACCTGCGTTGGCAAGGCGCGGTCCGCGTCCTCGACGCCCTCGGCGTCGGCCACCCCGTCCACCCCGTACTCCGCGCCTCCATGCGCGGCTGGGTCGGCTACCTCGACGAACTCATCGTCGACCACATCCAGAACCACGACGTCCCGCAGGAGCATCTCGTGCGGCTGGCGACCAGCGCGCTGACCGCGACACTGCGCACCGCCTGCGCCATCACTCCCGACACCGGGATCGCCCCGGCCACCGTCGACCGTCTGGAGGACACCACGCCCGGCGGGCCGGAGGCGGAGCGGCAGGGCAGGGAAGGAACGCCATGACGGAGCCGGCTCGACGATCCGGGCGGGCCCGCGACCGGTCACCGTCCACAGGGCCGTTCAGATTCGGATGAAGTCGTAGGTGAGCGTGTTCGCCTTGGCGTCGTGGCCGATCGCGACCCAGTCGTCCCCGAGCCCTTGCAGCCATCCCGGGAAGCGGCCGAGCCGACGACCGGTGGACGCGTCGTAGACGAGGACGAACGGGTGGTCGTCCTCGGCTCCGCTGACGGCGACGCGCCGCTGCGTGACGGCGGTCTCCCAGCTGGCGGAGACTCCCGGCAGGCCCGGATCGGGCGCCTTCCACAGGACGCGGCCGGTGGCGAAGTCCAGCAGGGAGAGGGCGCCGGTGTCCGCGTGCTCGCGAACCAGAAGCGCGTGCCCGTCACCGTCGATCGGAACGCCAGCCGCGTCGCCGCGCCAGACCGTCCGTCCCGAGGCGAGGTCGAAGACCTGCGGCCTGCCGGTGTCGGTCGACGCGGCGATCCGGCGGCCGTCGCCGATCAGGTCGAGGCCGGTGCTGGACGGCGCGAGCCGCTTCTCGCACTCGCCGTCGGCCGTGCGTCCCCCGTAGACCTTCCGGGTCCATTCGCGGTGACCGCTCCCCGCCTCGGCCGCGGCGACGGTGACCGTGCATTCCTCGTCGCCGGACGGAGGGTCGTGGTCGGTGGTGATCAGCGTCCGCCCGGCCACCACCGAGTACCAGCCGCTCCCGCCGGTCTTCTCCCCACCGCCCCATGGCCGGTCGTCGCCGTGCCGGGAGGCGAAGACCTGACCGGTGTCCGGGACGAGCGGCCGCCGCACCCCGACCACCGCGTTCGCCAACCGCACCTCGTCGCCCGGGAGACTCCAGCGGACCCTCCCCGTCCGCAGATCCCTCCGGGTGATCTTGCAGCCGCCCCCGTCGCCGCAGGCGGTGATGAGGACGGCGTCCGTCGTCACCTGCGCCTTCGTGACCGGACCGTCCTGCCAGAGCGTCCCGCCGTTCGCCGCGTCGATGACGCTGAACCGAACCGTGCCGGCCGGGGTCTCGCGCCGGTGCACGATCAGGGCGCCCGCCACGTCGACCTCGTCGTCCTGCCCGGAGGGCACCCGCCACACCTGCCGCCCGGACCCGGGATCGACCCCGAGCACCGTCCGGTCATTGGCGATCACCGCGACCCGCCCTGCCATCGCCGTGGTGTTCTCACCGGTCGGCACGGACAGGGACCAGGCCGCGGCCGGTCCTTCACGGGACGGCGACGTCAACGGGGTACCGGAGCAGGAGGCCCCAGCCGTACTCACCAGGACCACGAGGGCGGCGGTCCCCACACCAAGCCGGGAGCGGATCATCCCGACATTGTCCCGTCGCGCCCCCTCGGCCGTCATCGCCCCCGGGAGCGACGACGGCGAACGCCGCGACCGGCCCGCCGACACCGGACGACGCGACGGTCGTCACCGCTCGCGGCCCGCCGGTCTCCTTGCGACCGAGTATTGAACGTGTTCAAATACTGGCGTCGGGATGATTCGTGAGACGGGGGGAGCCGCGATGAAGATCGTGATACCCGGGGGAACCGGCCAGGTGGGCGCGATCCTGAACCGCGCGCTGACCGCCGCCGGCCATGACGTCGCGGTCCTGACCAGGCGGCCGACCCGCGAGCACGAGATCTTCTGGGACGGCGAGACGCCGGGCCCCTGGACCGGGGCGATCGACGGCGCCGACGTAGTGATCAACCTGGCCGGACGCAGCGTGAGCTGCCGATACTCGCCGGCCACCCTGCAAGCCATGATGGATTCGCGGGTGCGCTCCACCCAGGCCGTCGGCGCGTCGATCGCCGCTGCCGCGAGGCCGCCTCGGGTCTGGCTCCAGATGAGCACCGCCACCGTCTACGCCCACCGCTACGACGCGCCCAACGACGAGGCGTCCGGCATGCTCGGCGGCGCCGAGCCCGGCGTCCCCCGCTACTGGGCCTACAGCGTGAAGATCGCCAAGGACTGGGAGCGGGCGCAGCGGCAGGCCGCGACACCGTCCACCCGCAAGGTCGCCCTGCGCACCGCCATGGTGATGAGCCCCGACCGCGGCGGGGTCTTCGACTACCTGCTCCGGCTGGCGCGCCTCGGCCTCGGCGGCCCGGTGGCGGGCGGCGCGCAGTACGTGTCCTGGATCCATGACCGGGACTTCGTCCGAGCGGTGGAATTCCTGGCAAGGCGCAGCCGAAAACCTCATCCACCGCACCCGCGCCTCCCGGTGAACGACTGCCTCAGACGCCCCCGCGTCAGCGTTCGGCAGGCGTGATTCCAGCGACCGGCGGAAAGCGCGCGTGGTGCCGACATGTGTTTTCGCAGCGCAGTGGTGGTGGACGTTTCCGGGGGCGTTCCTGAGAAAGACCTCCGCGTGTTTCGTCGCCTTCGCCGAGGGTGGACGGCCTGCGCCGCACCGGCGTACGGTCCTCGAACTCGGCGGCGGGGACACGGTGCGAGGAGGACTCAATGGGCATGCGGGTCGTCTGGGGCCGGTTGGGGAGGCGCCGCCGGCTGCGCCGGGTGGCCAGGGAGGTCTTCGGCTGGCCGGACCTGCGCCCGGGCCAGGGCGAGGCGATGGAGCACCTGCTGCGGGGCCGTGACGTGCTGCTGGTCATGCCGACCGGCGGCGGCAAGTCCGCCGTCTACCAGGTCCCCGCCCAGCTGCTTCCCGGGCCGACCGTGGTGGTCTCGCCCCTGATCGCCCTGCAACGGGACCAGATGGTCGCGCTCGCCGGTCGCGACGCCGGCGGCGCCGTGATGGTCAACTCCGCCCAGTCCGGCGGTGCGAGCGAGGACGCCATGGACCAGATCCGGGCGGGCAGGGCGGAGTACGTCTTCCTCTCGCCCGAGCAGCTGGCCAAGCCGTCGGTCGTGGAGCGGCTCGCCGCCGTCCGCCCGTCGCTGGTCGCCGTCGACGAGGCGCGCTGCGTCTCCTCGTGGGGCCACGACTTCCGGCCGGACCACCAGCGCCTCGGCCGGGTGATCGAGCAACTCGGGCATCCTCCGGTGATCGCGCTGACCGCGACCGCCTCGCCGCCGGTACGCGCCGACGTCCTCGCCGCGCTCGGGATCGGCGAGGCACGGCAGATCGTCCGCGGTTTCGACCGGCCCAACCTGTCCCTGGAGGTGCGGCGGTTCCACGAGGAGGCGGACAAGAGGCGGGCACTGGTCGAGGACGCCGCCGGGCGCAGGGGCCTGGGTCTCGTCTACGTCGCCACCAGGCGTGACGCCGAGGCATACGGCGAGGAGTTGACCGCGGCGGGCCTGCGTGCGGCCGTCCACCACGCCGGAATGAAGGCGGCCGACCGGCACCGGGTCCACGAAGCGTTCCAGGGCGACGAACTCGACGTCGTCGTGGCCACCTCCGCGTTCGGCATGGGGATCGACAAGCCCGACGTCCGCTACGTGCTGCACGCCGCCCTGCTGGAGTCCCCGGAGTCGTACTACCAGGAGATCGGCCGTGCCGGACGGGACGGCGAGCCCGCGACGGCCGTCCTGTTCTACCGATCGCAGGACCTCGGACTGCGCCGCTTCTACGCGGCGGGCAAGCCCGACGAGGAGAAGCTGCTCCAGACCGCGACGCTCCTCCAGGCCCACGGCGGCACCGTCCCGGCGAGCGAGATGCGCACCACCCTGGGCGTCGGCGCGTCCAAGCTCACCAGCCTGGTCAACTTGCTGGAACAGGCCGGAGCCGTGGAAACGACCGGCAAGGGAAACCTGCGCTACGTCCAGGAAGGGTCGCCGCCCGAGGAGGCCATGGCCCGCGCCACAGAACTCGACGAGAACCGCCGCCGCGTCGACGACTCCCGCAGCAACCCGCACCCCGGACCGTGCCGAAAGGACGACCACACCGTCGGACCAATCCGACAACGCCCCGTTCCCCCTACACGCCGAGGTGCGGCACACCGCGTGGGGAACCGGCACGGTCATGCGGGGAGAACCCGACCGGATCACCGTGCTCTTCGAGGACGCCGGCCACCGCACGCTGTCCCTGGAAGCGATCCAGCGCGACGCCGACCTCCTGACCCTCCGCCCCGGCACAGCCCGTTCAGCAGCGCGACGCGCACGCCGACGCACATCCCGTTCACGCCGAGGCAAGACCGCAGCCAGCACGAAGTCCACCGCCGGCGTGTCTTAATCCCCAGGCGCAGATGCCATGGCGGCTGTTCGGCGCGACTTTCACTGCCCCGACGAACCGGGCACCTTCCACAGGCGGACGGTGCCGTCCTGGCCGCCGGTGGCGAGGGTGCGGCCGTCCGGGCTGAAGCGCACGCTGAGGACGGCGCCGTCGTGCCCGGTGAGCGCCGGGCCGAGTTGCCGGTGGCGGGTCACGTCCCACAGCCGGACGGTCCCCTGCGAGCCTCCGGCCGCGAGGGTGCGGCCGTCCGGGCTGAACACCGCCGTGTGGCAGCGGCCGTCGCACTGGAACGGAGTGCCCGTCTGGAGGCTTCGGGCCACGTCCCACAGGAGGACGGTCTCACCGCCCGCCGTCGCGAGCGTCCGCCCGTCGGGGCTGAACGCCACGTCCTCTGTCCAGGAGTCGTGCCCGGACAGGTTGCCGCTGAGCCTCTTGCGGTCGTACACCTCCCACACTTGCGTCACACCGCGGGTGTTCCCGGTCTTGGGATCCTCCTCGGTGCCGGTCGTGCCGATGGCCAGCATCCGGCTGTCCGGGGCGAACGCCAGGGCCTGCACGTTTCCGGCGCCGGTCTCCAGGAGCGGGCCCACCTTCGCGTCGTCCAGGTCCCACAGCCGCACGGACTGGTCCGTGTTGCTGGTGGCCAGGACGCGGTCGTCCGGGCTCAGGGCCAGGGACGTCAGGGGCCCGAGATCGATGTCGAGGTCGCCCGGCTCGCCCTTGCCCGACACCGGGAAGAGGCGGAGGCGCCCGTCGTCGCCCGCGGTGTACAGGGTGCTGCCGCCGTGGCTGATCGCCAGAGCGTTGACGCCGTCGGGGTGGTCGAGGGGCGCGCGGCGCTGCTTGCCGTCCGCGACGTTCCAGAGCCGTACCGTGGCGTCGTCGCCTGCACTGGCCAGCGTCCGGCCGTCCGGGGTGAACACCAGGTCGCGCACGGACGCGGTGTGCCCGCGCAGCGCGCGGCTCTGCGGCGGGGCCGTGGACCGGCGCGCCCCGGGATCGCTCCGGGCGGCCGATCCCGGCCACGGCGCCACCAGCAGGGCCGTCACCACGAGGGCCGCCACCACCAGGACCGTGGCCGCCGCCGCGCACGCCGCCGGCGCGGCCCGCGGGGAGCCGAGGGCGGTGAACACGCGGGGCGGCGCGTGTCGACCAGGGTCGCCGCGGGTTCCGGGCCGGGCGCCCACCCGATCCAGGCCCGCCGCTCGTCGATCATCCGCTGGACCGCGGGCGGCCACGGCTGCGCGGCCGGGGCGACCGCGCCGAGCATCGCCGCCAGCCGGGCGGGGTCCGGCCGCCCGGCCGGGTCCTTGGCCAGGCAGGCCGCGACCGCCGGGCGGAGCCGGTCCGGTACGGCGGACAGGTCGGGCTCGGCGTGCACGACGTAGTAGAGCGCCTGCGCCGGGCCGGGCCCGTCGAAGGGGCCGCGGCCCGTGCAGGCGTACACCAGCACCGACCCCAGCGAGAAGACGTCGCCGGCCGCGGACGCCCATCCCTCCTCGGCCTGTTCCGGCGACATGTACCCGGGCGTTCCGGCCAGGACGCCGGTCTGCCCCTCGCCGCCGTCGCCCTCGGCCGCCCGCGCGACCCCGAAGTCGATCACCTTCGGGCCGTCGGCGGCCAGGAGCACGTTCGACGGCTTGAGGTCGCGGTGCACCAGCCCGGCCCGGTGGATCTCCGCGAGCGCGGCCGTGAGCCCGGCCGCCAGCCGCAGCGCCGCCGGCTCCGGCAGCGGCCCGGCGGCCCGGACCGCGTCCCGCAGCGACGGCCCCGGCACGTACACCGACGCCAGCCACGGGGCCGGCGCGTCGGCGTCCGCGTCGAGCACGGCGGCCGTGTACGCGCCCGACACGCTGCGGGTGGCCGCCACCTCGGCGCGGAACCGCTCCCGGAAACCGGGGGCGCCGGTGAGCCGGGCGTGCATGAGCTTCACCGCGACCGGCCGCCCGTCGGGCGCGGACCCCAGCAGCACCCGGCCCATCCCACCGCGCCCGAGCTCGCCGAGCATCCGGTAGTGCCCGACCCGCTCCGGGTCGGACGCGGCGAGCGGTCGCATGGTCACCTGGCTCACCGGCGGTTCAGGCGCGGGTGCGGCCGGCGATGTCGTACAGCCACACCTTCTCGTCGCCGCCGACGGCGAGGGCCTTCCCGTCCGGGCTGAACGCCACGGCGGAGGCCTTGCCCGGGCGGATGATCGGCTTCCCGACCTCCTTGCGCCCTGCCACGTCCCACAGCCGGACGGTGGCGTCGTTGCCGACGGTGGCCAGCAGCCGGCCGTCCCGGCTGAACGCGACGCCCTGCGGGGCGTGGTCGCTCGCGGGCACGATCTCACCGAGCGGCGCCGCACGCTGGACGTCCCACAGCCGCACGGTCATGTCGGCGCCCCCGGTCGCCAGCGTCCGGCCGTCCGGGCTCATCGCCGCCTGCGTGATCTGGACGGTGTGCCCGCGCAGGGGCTGCCCGACCTCCTTGCGGGAGTCCACGTCCAACAGCCGCACCTGATCCTTGGTGGTGAAGGCCAGGCGCCGCCCGTCCCCGCTGAACGCGATGAACGACATGATGTTCGCGTTGTCGAAGGTGAGCCCGCTCACCTCCTTGCGGGACCCGGTGTCCCACACCTTCAGATGGGAGCCGATGGCCGCCAGCCGGTCCCCGGCCGGACTGAAGGCCACGTCGCTCACCGGGGCCGGATCGTCGCTGAAGTCGAACATGGGGATGCCGAGGGTCGCGCCGACCTGCTGGCGGGTCCGCACGTCCCACACCTTGATACCGCCGTCCATGCTGGCGGTGAGCAGCAGCCGCCCCGCCCTGTCGAACCTGGCCCTGAGGGCCGACTTGGGAGCGATCTTGAGCGGCTGGCCGGACGGCCGCCGGGTCCCGGCGTCCCACAGCCGTACGGTGCCGTCCTCCCCGGCGGTGACCAGGAGATCACCCGCGCTGCTGAACTCCGCGTAGTGCACGGAACCGGCATGGCCCTCCAGGACCGCCAGCGGCTTCGCGTCCGTACCGCCGCTTCCGCCGGACGCGTTCTTCCGGCCGGATGCCGGCTCGCCGTCACCGCGCAGCGCCCAGGCGGCGGCCCCGCCGATCGCGGCGAGGCCGAGGGCGCCGCCGCCCGCCACCAGCAGGAACCGCCTCCTGTCCGGCGCCGGCGCGACGGCCGTGGGCGTGGGCGCCGGCGCGGGCGGGACGTGCGGCGCCGGGGCCCGCGGAGCCTGAAGCAGCCGGGCGACCTCGGCGTCCTGCCGCGCGATCGTGTCGTGCACCGGGTCCGGCCAGGGCCGGGCGGACGGCGGCACCTCGCCGATCCACCGCAGCAGATCGGCGGGCCCTGGCCGTGCGGCCGGATCCTTGGCCAGACAGGCAGGGACGATCTCGCGGATCCGGTCCGGCAGGTCGCCCAGCACGGGCTGGGCGTGGATCACGTTCTGCAGGGTCTGCGGGGTGCTCCGCGCGGAGAACGGGCCGCGGCCGACGCAGGCGTACACCAGCGTCGAGCCCAGCGAGAAGACGTCGCTGGCGGTGGTCAGGTCCCGCCCCAGGGCCTGCTCCGGGGACATGAAGCCGGGCGTCCCGATCAGGGCGCCGGTACGGGTGAGCTGGGTGCCGTCCTCACCCTCGGCGGCCCGCGCGACCCCGAAGTCGATCACTCGCAGGCCGTCCTCGGTGAGCAGCACGTTGGACGGCTTCAGGTCGCGGTGCACCAGCCCGGCGCGGTGCACCTCGGTCAGCGCGGCGGCGAGGCCGGCGGCCAGCCGGAGCGCCGGTCCGCCCGCCAGCGGACCGCTCGCGGCGACGACCTCGTGCAGCGACGGACCCGGAACGTACACCGAGGCCAGCCAGGGCTCGGCCGCCTCGGGGTCGGCGTCGATCACCGCCGCGGTGTAGGCCCCGGCGACCCTGCGGGAGGCGCGGACCTCGCGGCGGAACCGCCCGCGGAACCCGTCGTCGTGCACGAACTGCTCGTCGACGAGCTTGACCGCGGCCAGCCGCCCGTCCGGCCCGCCGCCGAGCAGCACCCGCCCCATGCCTCCGCGGCCGAGCTGGGCGAGCATCCGGTAATGCCCGATCTGGCGGGGATCGGTAGCCTCCAGAGGTCTCACGGCACACCTCCCTCTCTCAAAAAGACAATAACGTCTGATTGATCGCCACGGAGGCACCCACGGCCATCCGTCACCGCGCCGCCACCTTGGGCTCGCGCGGGTGAAGAAGATCGGGACTTCCGGCGTTCGGTGTGCGGCGGCCGGTCGGCCGCACAAGGGGGCGGGACCACCGCGTTCCGGGTCACCGGGGGTTCCGCGACGCCGCCGATGGGATCCAGACCCTGCCCACCGCCGACGCGGCTCGGCCCGCAGGAAACGATGCGGGCGAAAGGAGCACTTTCAACTCCTGGCGCTGACTCTGCGATGCCGAAATGGCAACTGGGCACCAGGCGGCGTGGCGATCGGAAAGGCCCACGTGCAATGCCGCACGCGCTCGCCCTGTGGCGTTGGACGCCCTGAGCAGACCGAGACGATCTCGCCCTGAACACACACGGGGGGCGGGTGCGGCTTGGCCTTGATTCGGCCTCATATGAAAGCAGCGACGATTCCCAAGAGGGACTTCGTCGCTGTTTGCGGGTGCGCCGTCAGGGACTTGAACCCCGAACCCGCGGATTAAGAGTCCGCTGCTCTGCCAATTGAGCTAACGGCGCCTGTCGTACGGGCCTCGGCGGTGGGCCGGGGTCCCTCGCGACAGGTAGAACAGTATCAGGCCCTGCGGACCAGTGCGAACCGGTTTAGTCCCGGGCCGGAAGGACGCTCATCATGCCGCGCCAGAGGGCGATGGCGGTGGCGCGGGAGCCGACGCCGAGCTTGGCGTAGATGCGGTTGACGTGGTTCTTGACCGTCTTCTCGCTGAGGAAGAGCTGGCGGGCGATCTCGCCGTTGGAGCGGCCGGTGGCGATCAGATCCATGACCTCCGCCTCGCGGCCGGACAGCCCGAGGGTGGTGCGGGACGCGTGCCGGACGCCGCGGACGAGGTCGTGGGCCGTGAAGGAGCCGGGGACGAGGTGCCCGCAGGCGCCGGCGCGAAGCGCGGCCTCGACGGCGGGCTGGTCCTCCGAGGCGAGGACGAAGACGCGAGCCGACGTGCTGAGCGGGAGCACGTGACCGGCGGCGACCGCGTCCAGCAGGACGATGTCGGGCCGCAGCCGCTCGGCCAGCGGAACCGCCGCGGCGGGATCGGAGGTCTCGGCGACGACCTGGAACTCGTCGCTGGCGTCCAGTACGGAGATCACGTCAGCCCTGCCCCGGGCGTCCCCGTCCACCACGAGTACGCGCAGCGGAGCCGTCTCATCGACACTCATCCGTCGCCCTTGGCGTCTCGTTGACATTTCTAGGGTCGGAGCATAACCACATGATCTTCGAAGGTCGATGGACCTGCGCCTACGGACGCCTTATCGAGATCTGGCCCACGGCCTGTGACGCAGTAGCCGAAGCGGGTTGAGGGCCGGTGCGTGTTCCAGTGCCGTCCCTGCGTCGGAGCGTGGTGCAGACGCAGAGAAGCCCTGGTCGGGTTTGCGGGACCAGGGCTTCTGAGTGGGGTGAGTGAGGGGACTTGAACCCCCGACATCTTGGACCACAACCAAGTGCTCTGCCAGCTGAGCTACACCCACCGTGGCCGGGATCGCTCCCGGCTCCCAGTAGTGTAGCGGCTTCCGCGGGGTGGGTCAGCCGGAGGCCACCTGGGAGGCGATGGCGCGGGCCGTGTCGGAGTCGGGGCCGGGCTGCTGGACGAAGACGGCGGCGCGGTAGTAGCGCAGTTCCTGGATGCTCTCGGTGATGTCGGCGAGGGCGCGGTGGCCGCCCTTCTTCTCCGGGCTGGCGAAGTAGACGCGCGGGTACCAGCGCCGGGCCAGCTCCTTGATGGAGGAGACGTCCACCATGCGGTAGTGGAGGTGGGAGTCGAGGGCCGGCATGTCGCGGGCGAGGAACGAGCGGTCGGTCGCGATGGAGTTGCCGCAGAGGGGGGCCTTCTTGGCGTCCTTCACGTGGCCCTTGACGTACTTGAGGACGATGTCCTCGGCCTCGGCGAGGGTGACGCCGCCGGGGAGCTCTTCGAGCAGGCCCGACGTGGTGTGCATGTCGCGGACGACCTTGGTCATCTGGGTGATCGACTCCGGGGGCGGTTTGACGATCACGTCGACGCCCTCGTCGAGGATGTTGAGCTCGCTGTCGGTGACCAGGGCGGCTATCTCGATGAGCGCGTCCTCACGCAGGTCGAGTCCCGTCATCTCGCAGTCGATCCAGACCAGCCGCTCGTTCATGCACTCACCCTACGGCCATGAACGACTGCGCGGGGCGTCGCGGGCGATCGGATTAGGAGGTCACGCGCCGGGCGATATGTCCGGGGATGGGGATCCCCGGGCGCAGGAGGGGATCGGGGTCCGGGGCGCCGAAGGTCTGGGTGACGGGCAGGACGCCGGCCCAGACGTCGAGGGCGTGGTCCTCCTCCTCGTCTCCGGGCGGGCCCTGCCGGACCTTCACGGACGCCTCGTCCAGGGAGAGCGCCAGGACGGAGACGCCGGCCAGTTCCCTGCGGTTGGGCCGGCGGGCCGCGTCCCACTGGCCGGGGGTGAGCTGCTCGGTGATGACGCGGAGGCCGGTCATCTTCTCCTCCGGGTCGTCGACGAGGCGCGGCGTCCCGTAGACGACGGCGCTGCGGTAGTTGATGGAGTGGTGGAACAGGGAGCGGGCGAGGACGAGGCCGTCCAGGTGGGTGACGGTGACGCAGATGTCCTGGGACGGTCCCGCCCTGAGGCTGCTCGCGCCGGTGGAGCCGTGGAGGTAGAGGGTGTCGTCCAGGCGGCCGTAGCCGGTGGGGAGGACGCGGGGCGAGCCGTCCACGATGACGCCGAGGTGGCAGATCATGCCGGCGTCGAGGATCTCGTACAGGACGGAGCGGTCGGTGCTGGAGCGTTCCGGAAGGCGGCCGAGGCGGGTGCGGTCGGTTGCGGAGAGTGGGTTCATGTCCGTTTACGCTAGGAGGCCAGTGGCCTGGCGGGTATGGCCACTTGGCGCGTATAGCAGGTGACCACTTTGTCGATCGATCTGCCTCTTTCCGTGGAGCGGGACGCTCCGCTGGCGATGAGTGCGCAGCTCGTCGCGCAGTTGCGTTCCGCCATGGCGGAGGGACGGCTCGCGGCGGGCGAACGGCTTCCGTCCAGTAGGGCGCTGGCTGGTCTGCTCGGTGTCAGCCGGACGGTCGTGACAGAGGCGTACGAGCAGCTCTACGCGGAGGGCTGGTTGGAAGGGCGGCATGGGTCCGGGACGTATGTGACCCAGGGTGTTGCCGCAGCGCCTACGCCGAGACCGCAGCTGAAGACGAAACCAATGCGCAGGGCTGCTGCCCCACACGAGATCGACCTGCGGCCCGGTCTCGCCTGGATCGGTGCACTGGACACACCCGCGTGGCGCAGGGTGTGGCGGCTCGCTGCGGGGATGCCGCCGCAGCAGCGTCAGGACCCGCATGGCCTGCTCGGTCTTAGGGAGGCTCTGGCCGACTACATCAGGCGTAGTCGCGGCGTGGCCTGCCCTGTGGACGGCCTACTCATCACGCGTGGAGCGACGAACGGGCTCGATCTGCTTGCCGCGACCGTTCTTCGCCCTGGGGACAGGGTGGGTGTGGAAGAGCCCGGTTACGGCAGAGCGCGCGCGGTCCTGAGGGGACGTGGCGCCGTGCTCGTCCCCTGCCCCGTGGACGAGCACGGCCTCGTTGTCGATGCGCTGCCCGATGACCTGCGCATCGTCTATACGACGCCGTCGCACCAGTTTCCGATGGGCGGCGTCCTGCCCGTCCCGCGCAGGCAGGCCCTGCTGGCGTGGGCGAGGCGCAATGGGGCGCTCATCGCCGAGGACGACTACGACGGAGAGTTCCGCTACGACGTCGCCCCCCTGCCGGCGCTCTACGGCCTGGACCCGGACGTCGTCGTCTACCTGGGCACGACCGCCAAGATCCTCACGGCGGACATGGGCGTCGGGTGGCTCGGGGGCCGTCCCGACCTGGTGGCGGAGGTGGCGCTCCGGAGGGAGGAGCTGAACGACCGCACGGCCGTGGTGCCGCAGGACGCGCTGAGGCTCCTCCTGGAACGTGGCGACCTGGATCGATACGTCCGTCGGATGCGGGGGGAGTACGCGCGGCGCCGCGAGGTGGTGGTGCAGGCGCTGGACGGCCTGCCCCTGCGCGGCGACACGGCCGGTCTGCACCTCGTGGTGGACGTTCCCGAGGCGGTGGCGGCCCGCGCCGTGGACGAGGCGGCCCGGCGCGGTGTCGTGGTGGAGACGCTGGACCGCCATTACGCCGGTCCCGTGCGCGCCTCCGGACTCGTGATCGGGTACGGCTCCGCCGCGTCCCTGGCCGAGCTGCGCAAGGGGTGCGAGATCGTGCGGACGCTCGCGGAGTAGCGGGTCAGTTGGACAGGGGGCCGACCGGGACGGGCTCCGACGCGGGGTGCAGCGGTCCGGGACGGGTGGACGGCGTCTCGGCCGGCGCCGGGCGGACGGTCTCGGACGCGCGGGACCGCGGCGGAACCAGCCGGGGCCCGGTCGGGGGACCGGGGAGGCGGGGCTTCGGGATGGGGGCGACGGGAGTGTCGGGCCCGGTGATGCGCCGGACGTCGATGCCGCCGGGGTCGGGACGGTTCAGCAGCGGCACCTGGGACGCGCCGTAGTGGCCGCCGCGCGCCCAGTCCCTGCGGGCGCGCTGCGCGTGGTACGACTGCGGCGACGGCAGCGGGGGGCCGGCGGGCCAGCGGCGCGCGACGCCCCAGGCGTCGAGCCACTGCACGATGGCCTCGACGCCGGTGAGCAGGGAGCCGGTGAACGGCGACCGCGACTGGCCGACCACCATGATCTGCGCGCAGACGCGGCCCTCCCGCCCGAGGGCGCCGCCGAGCAGCCGGGCCGCGCGGGTGATGGGCAGGAGCTGGACGATCTCACCGGTGCCCGGGTGCCACACCAGGTGGGCGGGGCGGTCCTCCTTCAGCAGGTCGGCGGCCACCGAGCGCGCGGAGACGGTGTGCGGGTCGTGCTCCTCGGCGCACCAGACGACACGGGGAGCACCTCCCCGCAACGCTCCGCCATCGTTCGGTGCCGGCAAGCGGCCGGCTCTCGGCAGCCATGCGTCTGCCACGGTGCGTCCCCCCCAATCGGGCGGTCTGACCCCCGAGTGGTCTCAGTTACTTCTCTTAGCCCGGCGAGACTCATAAGTCCAGCCCGCCGCCTCGTGGCGGGATGACGGCTGACGATCGCTTTTCCGGGTTCGATCCGGTTCGATCGGGTGTGGTGTCAGACGGGCACCCCGCGTGTCCGAGCATTCCACCTTGTGTCACCTTTTTCCTCCCGCGCTTTCGGTCGACTTGCTCACCCTGGGCGGAAGAGAGGCTGAGGGTCGCCGTGTTCGCGCAGGTCAGCGCCGACCTCGGAGATCGGATTACCGGCGGCCGCAAGTCGGCCGGAAGTGGCCGGTGTCTCACGGCCCGCGCGGCGGTACGGGGGTGGGGTTCACAGCCCTGACCGAGCAGCGTTCTAATAGTGCGTCATGACCGTTGACGCAGAACCGCCCGCCGGGGTCCCCGGTATCGACGTCCCCCGGCTGGCGGCCTGGCTGGCCCGTGAGCTGCCCGGATCGGGGCGGATCAGCGCGATCGACCTGATCGCGGGCGGGCGTTCGAACCTCACCTACGGCGTCACCCTGGACGGCGGCCGCCGCGTCGTGCTGCGCCGGCCGCCACTCGGCCACGTCCTGCCGACGGCGCACGACATGGGCCGCGAGCACCGCGTGCTGTCGGCGCTCGGCCGCGGGACGGCGGTGCCGGTGCCGGCGACGCTGGCGTTCTGCGACGACGAGGAGGTCATCGGCGCCCGCTTCTACCTCATGGACTTCGTCGAGGGGCGGGTCCTGCGCACCCGGGAGGACGCCGCCGACATCACCCCCGGGCAGGCGCGCGGCCTCAGCGACGCGCTGGCCGAGGCGCTCGCCGCGATCCACACGGTCGACGTGGAGGCCGTCGGGCTGGGGGACTTCGGGCGTCCGAGCGGCTACATGGAGCGCCAGCTCAAGCGCTGGGGCAAGCAGTGGGACGGCTCGCGGGAGGCGATCCGGGGCACGGGCGGCACGCATGACCTGCCCGAGTACGACCGGCTCGTCGCGCGGCTGGCCGAGCGGCTGCCGGCCGACGCCCCGGCCCGCCTGGTCCACGGCGACTTCCGGCTCGACAACGCGCTCGCCCGGCTGGAGCCGCGCCCGGAGATCGCGGCCGTCGTCGACTGGGAGATGTCGACGCTCGGCGACCCGCTGTCCGACCTCGGGCTGACGCTGGTCTACTGGGCGGAGGCCGCCGACACCGAGCGGCTCCCGGTCGGCGCCACGATCACCTCCGCGCCCGGCTTCCTCACGCGCCGCGAGTTCGCCGGACGGTACGCCGAGCTGACCGGGTTCGACCTCGCCGACCTGGACTTCTACGTCGCGTTCGCGTGCTTCAAGCTCGCGGTCATCCTGGAGGGCATCCACGCCCGCTACCTGCAGAACGCGACGGTGGGCGAGGGCTTCGACCAGATCGGCGGCGGGGTGCCGCTCCTGCTGGACCGCGCCCACCGCACGCTCGACGCGGGCTCCGTCTGGTAGACGCCCCGACCGGCGGCGGGCGCCCCGCTCAGCAGCGGTAGGTGACCGTCGCCGATCGGCCGGAGGAGAACGACACCGTCCCGGTCTGCCGCCCCCAGCAGAACCCGGACGCGCGCGACACCTGCACGCCGCCGCTCCGGCCCGCGTCGAGGTGCCCGGAGCCGCTCGCCCTGATGGGGCCGGACGTGCCGGTGACCTGCCAGTTCGCGTAGCCGCCCACGGCGGTGACCGTGACGGTGCAGGAGTCGTTCCCGCCCATGTCGCAGCCGCTCACCGACAGCGTGCCCGGCTTGGGCGGCTTCGGCGCGCTGCTCGTGGGCGGCGCCGGCGGCCTGCTCGTCGGCGGCTTCGTCGCGCTCCTGGACGCCGTGGGCGACGGCGTCTTCGACGGAGTCTTCGACTCGGTCGGGGACGCCGACGGCGACGTGGGGGACGACGGGTCGGTCGGAATGGGCTCCGGCGCGGCCGAACCGCCGGGCGGGGTACTGCCGCCGGGCGTCACGGGACCGGTCGCGGCCGCGTTCGTCCCGTCGTCCCCGCCGCCCAGCCAGGCCATCCCGCCGGCGAGCAGCACCAGGACGCCGACGCCAACCGCGACGGCGGCGAGCAGCGGCCCGCGCCGCCGCGCGGGCGCGCGGTCGCGGGCGCGCGGGGCGGTGGGCTGGTAGGGGAGCGGCCAGCCGTACTCGTCGAACGGCTCGGTCCAGGCGGCGATGGCGCGGCGGTTCCCGGCGCGGTCCTCGGCGGTCGCGGCGGTCAGCACGTCCAGCCGCAGGTCGGCGGGGATCGCCGCGATCGGCAGCACCGACAGCAGCCGGTCCGGCGGCAGCGGCGGCGTCTCGCGCGCCCCGCACACCGGGCAGTTCTCCACGTGCCGGACGAGCGCCGTCGACGTCTGCGGGGACAGCGGCCACGACTCGGTCAGCGCCGCGACGCTCGGGCAGTCCTTCCAGTGGTTCTGCGCGATGAGGGACGCGTGCAGCGCGGCGGCGAGGTCCTCGCGGGCCTGCTGCGCCAGGGCGAGCGTCTCCTCCAGCGGCATGCCGAAGATGCCGGACAGGTCCACCTCGTCCAGCTCGTGGCGGACCGACAGGTCGATGGCCTCGCGCTGCCGCCCGTTGAGCGCGGCGAGCGCGCTGTGCGCGAGCAGCCGGCGCTCCTCGCGGCGGGCGAGCTGCTCGGGCGTCAGCTCGTCCTCGGCCTCCGGCGCCTCCTGCCCGGTGTGCCGGTTCGGGCTGTCGCGGCGCCGCATGCACTCCTTGCGGGCGATCGCGTACAGCCAGCCGCGCAGCCGCGCCGGCTCGGTGAGCCGGTCCACGTGCTCGCGGGCGGCGATGACGACGTTGCGCAGGGCCCCCGAGGCCTCGACACGGTCGCGCAGCAGGCCGTGGCAGTAGTCGAAGAGGAACGGCGCGTAGGTGTCGTAGACCTCGGTCAGCGCGATGACGTCCCCGGCTCGCAGCGAGTCCGCCAGCCTGAGGTCGTCGTTCTGCGCGTCCCCTGGCTCACCGGCCACGGGATCCCTCCCAGTCGAATTCGGTGTTCAAAGATCTGCCCCCGACGAGCCCCGACGCGCGTCGGCCGACTCAGGTTGCCTGATCTTGCCACCAAGTTGCTGGGATTTCTCCCTTATAGGTGGATTTAAGTGACGAATCCGGTACGCCCCGTGGCCGTATCGCCTTGTGAGACGGCCCTCCCGCGCGTAAAAGTGATCTGAGTCACCTTCCCGGTCAGCCGGGGCCCTGGCCTCCGTCTCCCGGCTGGCATGACAGCGTCACGGTGCGCACGTCCCCGTTGGAGAAGCTGACCGTCCCCGAGCCGCCGGGCGGGGCGCAGGTCCCGCTGACGCGGGCGTAGCCGGCCTGGCCGCTGCGCAGCGTGCCGCCGCCGCTGGCGCTGAGCCCGCCGGACGCGCCCGTGACCGACCAGGTCGCCGTCCCGCCGACGGCCCGCACGGTGATGGTGCAGCTGCCCGGGCCCGCGCCCTCGATCGTGCAGGAGCCGATCGACAACCGCCCGGGCTTGGGCTGGGTGCGGGTCGCGGTCGGGCGGGGCGTGCGCGACGGCTCGCGCGTCTTCGTCGGGGTCGGCGTCGGCGAGGCGGTCGTCGGCGTCGGGGTGGCCGACCGCGTGGGCGTCGGGGTGTCGGACGGCTCCGGCGACTCGGTCGGGGAGGACGGCGCGACGGTGGCCGCCGACGTCCCGTCCGAGGGGCTCCGCGCCGCCGTCGGCTCGCTCGTCGGGCCGGACATCAGGTAGTACGCCGCCGCGACGACCGCGATGACGGCGGCGGCCGCGGCGAGCGCGGCCCACACCCCGCGCCCGCCGCCGCCGCCACCGCCGCCTCCGGACGCGGCGCGCACCGGTTCCCGCTCGACCATGGAGGGCCAGCCCCAGTCGTCGAACGGCTCGGCCGCGCGCGCGATGGCGGCGAGGTCGTGCGCCAGCGCCGGGTCGGTGGCGGTCGCCATGACGAGCCCGCGCAGGTCGTTCGGCATCATCGCGACCGGCAGCACCTGCAGGAGCCGCGCCGCCGAGACGGTGCGGTCGCGCCGGGGGCCGCAGACGCCGCACGAATCGATGTGGTGGACGAGCCTGCGCACCACCGGCGGCGGGAGCGGCCATCCGGCGTCGTCGGCGATCGCCGCGACCTCGGGGCAGTCGCCGCGCCCCGCGCGGGCGATGTAGGCGGCGGCGAGGGACTCGTCCAGGCGGGCGCGGGCCTCGGCGGTCAGCCCCGCGGCCTGCTGCGCGTCCATGCCGAGGACGCCGCCGACCTCGGCGGTGTCCAGGCCGTGCCGCAGCATGAGGTCGACCGACTCGCGCTCGCGTCCGCGCAGTCCGGACAGCGCGGCGTGGACGAGCCGCCGGGCCTCCTGGCGCCGGGCGAGCTCCGCGTCGTCCAGGAAGCCGTCCTCGACCTCGGGCGCCTCGTGGCGCTGGGCGGGACGTTCCGGGTCGCGCAGCCGCCGCATGCACTCGTTGCGGACGAGCGCGTAGAGCCAGCCGCGGAAGCGGTCGGGCTCGCGCAGGCCGGACACGTGCGCGTAGGCGGCGATGAGCGCGTCGTGGAGCGCGCCGGCCGCCTGGTCCTGGTCGCGCAGCAGCGCGTGGCAGTAGTCGTACAGGCGGGCCGCGTAGCGGTCCATGACCTGGATGAGGGCGCTCGGATCGCCTGCCGCCAGCGTCTGCGCCAGACGCTCGTCGTCGGCGCGGTCAAGGCTGGGCCAACCGGACACGAAGTCCTCCCGCGGGCTTGCTGGGAATCCTCGTCCGGGGCGTCGGGGACGCCGGGGACGGGCTGGAAGATCTCAGAGGGAGCGGTTCGCTCTCCCGGCCCCGGTCGGTCGTCCGACCGGCGGCCGCCTCCCCGTCACGGGCCAGGGGGAAGAAGGTCGGAGGCCCGACGGCCCCGCTCCCCGTCGGGCCTCCACATAGATTGACGGTCGAATCCGGCGCCTGGTTGACACCGATTTCAGAGAAAAATCAAGAACTACCTGACGCATCCGAAAGATCACCGATTGGTGATCACTGGATCCGCCGGGAGAGCATCTTCAAAAAGATCTTGGAGATCTCTCCGGGCGTCATGGCGATCTGCACGTTGCCGTTCGTCGCCGCGGCGATCTGCTCCAGCTCGCCCCGGTCCACGCCCTTGCCGAACCCGATCATGTTCACCTGGATCGGCTTGTTCGGGTCCTGCATGTCCTTCAGCTGCTTCAGCGTGTCCTGGAGCGACGGGCCGTCCGGGTCGTCGTTCTTCCCGTCGGTGAGCAGCAGGATCGAGTTGCCGAACTCCGGCTTGTAGGAGTCGTTCATGCTCTTGTACGCGGCCAGCATCGTCCGGTAGAGGCCGGTGTCGCCGTCCGGCTTCGGCTTCATCTGGTTGAGCGTGGACAGGACGAGGCCGCGCCGCGTGTTGGACCCGACCCGCTCGCCGAGCGGACCGACCGGCACCGTCTCCTTGTACGGCGTGTTGCCGTCCATGTTCGTCGAGAACAGCCACTGGCCGAGCTCGGTGTCGTTGGACATCATGCTGAGCCCGCCCTGCGACACCTGCGCGATGGCCTGGAGGCGGTTGACGTTCGGCCCGACCTTCTCGGCCATCGACCCGGACACGTCGATCAGCGTCAGCATGCGCAGGCCGAGCGACAGCTTCGACCACGCCTGCATGACCTTCGCGACGTCCTCGCTCTTCGGCGCGGGCAGCTGCCGCGGCCGGGCGGGGCTGACGCCGGCGGCCTCGCCGAACCCGGGCGGCGCCTTGCCGTCGGTCGTCCGGAACCCGGCGTCGAGGACCTCCTTGCGGGTCGCCTCCGTCCGCATCGCCTGCTCCAGCAGGCGGGCGGCCTTGCGCTGGGTGTCGCCCTTGGCGGTGACGGTGAACGGGTAGTCCATCGACAGCGTGCCCTCGATCGGGTACAGCGCGACCGCGGGCTCGGCGGGCTTGCTCCGGTTGTAGGCGTAGAGCGACTGCTCCGACGACAGCGAGATCGGCTGCTTGCCGGTGCGGTCCTTGCGGAAGTGCTCGAACTCCGCCTTCACGTTCGGGACGGTGCTCTCCCGGACGGTCCGGACGATGCCGGTGAAGATCGAGTCCCGGTTGGGGTCGTTCGCCAGCAGCGTGCTCGTGACCATCAGCGAGCCCATGCCCGCCGCGTTCCGCATCGGGTCGGGCACGACGAGCCGCACCGACCCCGCCGGGATCATCTGGTTCTTGGTCACCGCGCCGCCCGCGACGCCGCCCGCGGCCTTCAGCAGGTTGTCCCACGACGGGCTGGCGGTGATGCCCTGCTGCTTCAGCTGCGACGCGAGCGTCTGCGGGAGCCCCACCACGATGGGGCTCGACGCGAGCGAGGTCCTGGTGGACACGACGCCGCTCTTGTCGCCGTCGCCGCCGTCGGTCCGCGCCAGGGAGATCCACAGGGACGAGTCGGGGATCCACACGTCCGGGCGTTCGTCCGCGACGGCCTGCCCGGACAGCTGCGTCGTCACCAGCGACGGCTCGGCCGTCTTCACGATCGCCTTGACGCACTTGCCGTCGACCTTGTGCTTGCCGTCGTTGAACCGCCGGGCGGCCTTCTGCACGACCGGCGCGATGTCGGGCGCCGTCGCCACGGACAGGCTCATCACGTCGCCGCCGGAGCAGCCTCCGCCGCTCTCGGCGAACGCGTAGACGCCCACGCCGAGCAGCAGCGCCAGGCCCACGGCGCCGGCCATCGGCCCGATCAGCGCGGCCGTGCTGCGTTTGCGCCTGCGGCGTCCGTACTCGTAGCCGCCCGAGCCGCTGCCGTAGCCCCCCGAACCGCCGGAACCGCCGGAACCGCCGGAACCGCCTCCGTACCCGCCGGAGTCACCCGGCCCGCCGAAGAAACCCGCCTGGCCGCCGTCCGACCTGCTGATGGCGTCGTACTCGCTGTAACCCGTCCCGGCGAGCGGCGAGGACTCCGGGGGAGGCCCCTGCGGGGACGCGGTCCTCGGCTCCTCGCCGTACCGGCCCCGCGCGTACACCGGCTCCTCGGACGAGAGCGGGGGCGTGAACCATTCGGGCGTCTCGCCGGACGCGCCCGGCGCCATGCCGGGCGGAGCGCCCTGGGGGCCGGCCTGGGGCTGGGCGAGCGGCTGGCCCTGGCCGTCCCGCGCTCCGAACCAGTCGGACGACCCGTCGTTGGCCGGGCCGAAGACGGGGGTGGACGGGTCGAACCCGCCTTCGCCCGCGCCCTCGGGGAAGTCATTGCGATGACGTCCGCTCACGGCTGCCCTCGATTCACCTGAAACCGGCCGATGTTCCCCGGCACTGTAGTAGTACGCCCCAGAGGTTACAAAGGACTCAAAACTGCTGATGACGCAGGTCATGAGCGTGAGCCCCCGACGAACCCGGCGGTGCGCACGGCCGCAGCGCCCACCGGTCGGGGGGTACGAGGGTACGCGAATCCCCCTCTAGAACCGGATTCAGACGGCTCCGGCGGCCGGATCCGGCCGCCGCGCAGCCGGGGCACCGCGCGCCCGGCGGCAGACTTGGGGGATGGCCAGCCTGATCCCCGTCGCCGATCCCGCCGACCCGCGCCTCGCGGACTACGTCCGCCTCCGCGACGTCAACCTCCGCAAGAGCCTGGAGGCCGAGCACGGCCTGTTCGTCGCCGAGGGAGAGAAGGTGATCCGCCGCGCGGTCGCCGCCGGCCACCCCGTCCGCTCCCTGCTGATGGCCGCCCGCTGGGCCGGGCCGCTGGCCGACCTGCTGGACGGCGTGGACGCCCCCGCCTACCTGGTCGACGACGCCACGATGGAGTCCATCACGGGCTTCCAGGTGCACCGCGGCGCCCTGGCGTCCCTCGCACGCCTGCCCCTTCCGTCCGTCGACACCGTCCTCACCACGTCCCGCCGCGCCGCCGTCGGTGAGGACACCGCCGGCGGCCGCGTGCGAGACGCTCGGCCGCCGCGGCGCGTCCTCGTCCTGGAGGATCTCGTCGACCACGCGAATGTCGACGTCCCTGTGCGACACACTGAGCCGCCCCGCCGCATCCTCGTTCTAGAGGATCTTGTCGATCACGCGAACGTGGGCTCTATATATAGGTGTGCTGCAGCCCTGGGCATCGACGCGATCATCCTGTCCCCGAGGTGCGCCGATCCCCTCTACCGCCGGTCGGTGAAGGTGTCCATGGGCGCGGTCTTCGCGATCCCCTACGCCCGCATGACCAACTGGCACGACGACCTGGGCAAGCTGCGCGCGGCCGGCTTCACCCTGCTGGCCCTGACCCCCGACCAGACGGCCACACCTATAGATAAGGCATCGACGGGCGACCGGGTGGCCCTGATGCTCGGTTCGGAGGGTGACGGCCTGTCCTCCCACTGGCTGGACGAGGCTGACGAGCCGGTGTGCATCCCGATGAGCGGCGACGCCATGTCCGCCGGCGTCGACTCCCTCAACGTCACCGCAGCCGCCGCCATCGCCTGCCACACCCTCATGCGTTAGCAGGACAGTCTGTAGATCAGCCTGCTTCGCCGCCGTGCCATGAGCACGTACCGCGACCGGTCGAGCCTGACCACGTCCCGTCAGAGCACAGTGTTCCTCCACCGCTGGGTGGGCTCAGCACAGGGCCGGGAACCGGTGATGGGAAGACAGGAGGATACGACCGCGTCTGGCGCTCAAGCTCTCGCTGTTGCTTGGCAAGCTTCTCCATCAACCTGGCTATCGCCTCTTCCTCGGGATCTGGCGACATGCACGTCTGATTCTTCATGATCAGAATGGCAGGGTCATCCCCCGGTCCACAGTTGATGACTTGCGCAGGAGGTTCCTCCCACGTCGGGGTTGGCTGCGTTGATACGGTAACCGTCACCGTGGGGGAGGGGGCCACGTGGGACGGCTCGTAGTGGTTGCTGGACAGGAAGAACACTGCGCCACACAACGCACAGCCTGCCAACATCGCGCCGATGACAGGCCCCTGTCGGGGCTGAAGCGGGCTGACCACAACGCAAGGCTACGGGTGACGAATTGGGTCGAGCCAGCAACCGCGCAATAGTGGCCACTTCCGGCGATGGAAACCTGTGTCAAGACGGGGTGGAGCCTGACATCGATAATCTCCTTGCGCTGTGTAACGATGGTCTGCCATCGTCGACATTGCCCGCTCGACCATAGTGAGGAGACTCCATGAGCGAAGAACAAGAAGAGCACGAATTCGACCCAGCATGGTGGACTGCCCCCCTTGAGTGTGAGGAAGGCGCAACCCGCTTTGAGTGCCCCAACTTGATGTCGAGCTATTTCGAGGCCGCCCTCCAAGAGGCTAATGTCGAAGCCACACAGCGCTACGTGCTTGCTGCTCTGGCTACTGTCTCATCTGCCTTGCTTGTTCCAGACAACTGGCTGGAGCCGTTCACCCCAGCCATGCAAATTGCGGGACGGCGTACGGCTCTGCCTAGCGACCTAAACGAGGACCAACTGGCCCTGCTTGCACGACTCGCACCGCTAATTGAGCACCCCATGCTTCAAGCTCGTGTGGCAGACGTGGCCTGGTTCTATGGCGATCGTAGCAAGGTCGAAATTATCGACATTGCAATCAACGCGTATCGAACTAGTCCGCTGGATTCGCGGACATGGGGGAATCACGGTCGAGACGCCTGGGCTCGTGCCTTTCAACTCGCTAAGCGTCGAGGTTCCACAGGCAAGGCAGTCATCCAGGAAATGTGTCAGCAACTAGAGGAACGCATACTAAATAGCACAGGCGCCGACGGTCATATGATCACCTCGTTGTCTAGCCTGCTGACAGCCCATTGTCGACTTGGTAACGAGGCGGCACTGCGACTTGCACGCAAGCTTGCGTCGCTCGCGCAGGAGGTGGGGGAGCAAGAGCCACGACTTTCGCGCCACTGTGAGCGTGAAGCCAGCAGCTGGTTCCGCCGAGCGGGTGACGCTGCAGCAGCATATGCCTGTACTGCACGAGTTGCCGAAACTTATGCGTCCGAAGCGCAACAGCGCCTTGTTGCGGACGCCTCGGGCAGTCAAGCCGCTGGCCTCTCTCTGGAGAAGGCGCTGGCCACTATCCGCGAGTTGCCCACAGCATACCGACGAGAAAATGATCTCGACTCTCGCTTCAAGGAACTGCAGGCTAAACTCGCCGCTACGCGTATGACCACCCTTGAGGCGATGATTCACCTTGAGAGCGATCCGATCGACCTCACAGAATACGTCGCAGAGGCTCGTCAAAACGTCGCTGGTAGAGAACAACTCGAAGCACTGGTACGACTCGCTGGCTTCGTTCCTCTCACAGATCCTGAGCGAGCGCGGAGTAATGCGGAAACTCGGGTTGCTGGCAGCCTTAGGCGCCTCTTCTCGCAAGCTACCTATACTTCGGACGGTCGTAAGGTAGCAGCCAGTGCCGGAGGCATCGATGACACCGACAACCAAATCTGGTCGGAGATCATTCGTGAATTCGAAATTCGAATCCAGTGTGTCAGTCTCGGTGCCATACTTCCCGCGCAGGAGATAGTGACATTCGAGCATCGTTATACTTTCGACTACTTCATGCAACTCTGCCTTGAATCTCCCGGCATTCCACCGGCACATGAAGCTCTGTGGGCGCAAGGGCTCTGGCATGGTCTCAATGGCGATTACGCGTCAGCGGCTGCCCTTCTCATCCCGCAGGTGGAGCATCTTGTCCGTCATCATGTCAATCAGCGCGGCATCTCAACCCGCCTTGTTGATGACGAAACCGGCGTTGAAAATGAGAAGAGCCTCAACGCGCTCCTCACCATTCCGGAGGCCACCGAAATATTCGGGGGTGGGCTGGCGCTTGAACTACGTGCTCTCCTTGTGGAGAAGCAGGGAGCCAACCTGCGAAACGATATCGCCCACGGCCTCCTGACCGATGCTGCCGCTTGGAGCTATGCAACGGTATACGCATGGTGGCTTTGCTTGCGCGTCATGGTAGTTCCTCTATGGCAATTGCGAAATCAGCAAGCCACGTGAAGAGGGAGTCCCTGGGCAGGGCTTTCTGTAGAAAGTTGGCGTTCACCTACGTGGCGGACGACGGAACACAATGGCGTGGTGTAGAGATTAGAAGTAGGTGACATTGTGGTAGCAAAGTCGACGAAGAGGGTGAAATTGTCGCAGTCAGCCAAGGACTGGCTGTGGTCCGAATCTGGCGGGCACTGCCAGAATCCAAACTGTTGTGTTGATTTGCATGGCTTTCTAGTAGACAAGCACGTGGGTGAGTTGGCGCACATCATTCCGGCAAACCTGAGAGGCCCGCGAGGTCAAAGTGAACGGGAGTTGACCGAGACAGGGCGCGCCATGCGGGAGAACATAATCATGCTATGTCCAACGTGTCATACGTTGATCGATAAAGCTCCTGAAAAGTATCCTGCTGACCTTCTTCGTAACTGGAAGCGGCGTAGTCAACTAGCGCGCGCAATTGCCCATGGGACGCCAGAGTTCGCTTCCTCTATCTCCGCCACTTACCTCTGCGATCTACTTTATGTATCCGAAGACAAGATCTACAGGAGACTAACGAAAACTCCGCACATTAATACGGGAGAAAACCCTTTGGCGTCGCGTGATCTAGTCATGCAGGCCATTATCGAGATTGAAGCTCAACGCTATCCGCGCCCGTATACTGCCCTCGGCCTCGAATCTTACGAGTGGATAACCTTCGATCTCGAAATGAAGTTCCGAACAGCTTACGGCGATAGCGAACTCCCTCCCGAGGACGTTGCTCTATTCGCAAGCAGTAATGCATATTTGCACAGAGATGTCCCTCGGAAAACAAATCTCCTACTGTGTGGATCTCAAAAACACTTGCGCACGCACTCTATTGAAGGTGGCCGAATGGGGTCCGACACCCATTGGCTCCATGTGTTGATTCTAGAAATTCAACGTCGCTATGAAGATGGGATCGACTTTATACCAGAATTCATTACCGAAGTTCTGCAAGGGAAGGTAAGTCAAAGCTCCATAGAACTCTCGGCCCTTCACACATTTCAGAGCTGGTGCGAAAAGCCCGGTCGGGGCCGTCTGCGTGGACATGCGACAGTGTTGATGGATATTGATCGTGCTGACTTCCCTTTTCGGTTGGTGGTCGCTAGCCCGCTTTATGTCGAGAAGGCTCCACCAGTCGTACGCGCCAGATAAGGTGTCCGGTATAGACGAATCCAAGTCTGTTATGCGATACCTAGGTCGCTACGGGCTTGATCTCTAATCTCAGCCAGTATGACAAAGACTTTCTGCTTGTCGCCCCACAATTCACTCCCTTCCTGGCCGTCAAGCAACTTGATAGCTTTATTCACAAAAACACTGTAGGGCATATGGATTTTCCGTATCAGGGCGCGAACCTCCGAACTCCAGTAGAGTCCTGCAAAACACAATTCTTCTGGCGGAACAATAATGTTCCATACATCTCCCCGCAGCATGAGTTCTACCTTCTCCCGCACATCTCGGTGTGTAGAAGTAACCACACCTGCATAGATTTCATCTAGAGTTCGCTCCAGTTGAATAAGCCATTTGGCTAGCTGTTCATAACTTGCCTTTCTTTCGAGGTGTTGACGGTCCTCCTTGTATGCATTTAGATGCATTTCTGTGTTGACTTTGGCTAGTTCCAAGTAGCAGTGAAAGCGACGTTCGTCACTCGTTATTTTTTTGGCGAGCCTCCGAAGCGTCATCTTAGTTCCGAGCAGGTAACCAATAGCAATCAAGGCAGTAGTGGCTCCGAGTTCAACAAAAGTAGTGCTGATCATCTCAGTAGACATGCGTCTATTGTCCCACAGTGCGGCCGCCCGAAGAGGTATATCCCATATTTTTCCGATATGGGTAGTGGATTGATCTGGCAGTTGCTGACTGCCACATGCAAAGAATTGGATGGTTGTGAGGAGTTCGCGCGTTTAGGTTGATGTGATCAGCTGGATCTACCATACTCAACCCAGGACAATGGTTTTCATCTCCAAATGGGGGGCTTGTGAAGGTTGCGTTCGTGGGTAAGGGCGGTAGTGGGAAGACGACTACGTCGTCGCTGTTCATCCGGTATCTCGCCAAGGAGGGGGCGCCGGTGGTCGCGATCGATGCGGACATCAATCAGCATCTCGGCGCGGCCCTGGGGCTCAGCGATGCGGAGGTGGCCAGCGTGCCGGCGCTGGGAGCGCACCTCGACGTCATCAAGGAGTACCTCAGAGGCGATAACCCACGCGTCGCCTCCGTGGCCCAGATGGTGAAGACCACGCCACCGGGGCGCGGTTCGAAGCTCCTGCGGATCGGTGGTAGTGACCCGATCCATGCCCTGTCGCGTCGGTTCGGTGGCGTGACCTTCATGGTCGCCGGCCAGTTCGACGAGAAGGACTTGGGGGTCTCCTGCTACCACGGCAAGACGGGTGCGGTTGAGATGTACCTCAACCACCTCGTGGACGGTCCCGGAGAGTACGTCGTGGTGGACATGACGGCGGGGGCGGACACGTTCGCCTCTGGGTTGTTCACGCGGTTCGACGTGATGTTCCTCGTCGTGGAGCCGACGAGGAAGGGCGTTGCCGTGTACCGGCAGTACACCGACCATGCACGGGACTTCGGGGTGAAGATCGCGGTCGTGGGCAACAAGGTTCAGACGAGCGAGGATGAGGCCTTCCTCCGCTCACAGGTGGGAGATGACCTCCTGACGTGCATGGGACATCAGCCAGCCGTCCGGGCGATGGAGCAGGGCCGTCCCTTCGACTTCAGCGCGCTTGATGGCGCTGGCCGAGAGGTACTTAGGCGCCTCCAGGCTGAGGTGGACGCGCAGCCGAAGGACTGGGCGAAGTTCTCTCGGCAGGCGGAAGAGTTTCACGTCAAGAACGCTGAGAGCTGGGCGAACAAGGCGGTGGGCGTCGATCTCACGACGCAGATTGATCCGGAGTTCAGCATGGCTCTCGAAGCGTCGGTTTCGGGTTAGCGCCTTCACAGCGTCGCAGGTCACGAGGACGAGTTCGAGGGCTCCGGAGTGTCCTCAAGAGAGACTCGTGTCGCAGGAAGCCGGGCGGGAGGGGTGGGCGGTATCTGCGGGGACGCGAGGGTCTCCGCAGCCGCCCTGAACGTTTCGGCCCTGCACCAATGAGCTCGGGCTTTGTGGTGCTCTTTGAGCAGGATGCATCGGAAGGAACCTTCCATGTGCATCCTGCTCTGTTGGTGCAGATAGAGGCGAACGAGTGGGCTGAGAGGGCGTAGCAGGGCGCTGTGGAGGCGAAGCACTTGGGAGCTCCTGTGATCAGATCCGCGGACAATGCCGCATTGAGAACTTGTCTCGGTGGCGCGATCTCAGCAGGAGATCCGCTCTTTGAGGATGCGTCCGATGTACTCGGCTGCATCCTCCACCTCGTTGCAGGGGCGAAGGTGGCTGTCGGTTCCGCGTCCGCGTAAAGCTTCGTGGAAGCTCCATCGGCCGTCGGGCTCAGTTCGTACGTAGATCCAGATCTCAACGCCTTTGACGCCGGGGGCGTATATCCGGAGGACGGGGCAGGAGAGTGGTAGCCCAGCGGGACGGTAGAGGCGAACGCTTCGCCAGCCAGCCGCATCGAGCGCTACGGCGAGAGAGTCCAGGTACCGTAACGCGGTGTTGTGTGCGACGCGTGTGCGGCAACGCATGGTGTGGCGCTCGACGATGCCGCACACGCGATTGATCAGTTTGCGGGCCACGCGGCGAGGCGCGCCCAAACGATCTTCCCTCCCTCGCTGATCGGGCGCGTGCCCCACTTGAGTGCGATGCCTTCGACGGTGAGGAGTCCGCGGCCGTCGAGATGCGTGTCGCTTCCCGGGCGTACGACCGGTTGGCCCCCTCCCTGGTCCCAGACCTCGATGACGAGGATGCCGTCACGCTCATCCCGATAGACGCGGACGATGATCTGTCCCGTCCCGTGGACGAGGGCGTTAGTGACCAGCTCCGAGACGATCAGGCGACCGTCGGAGTCATCGGTGATACCCCACTCGCGGTAGCGGTCGGCGAGGAAGCTGCGCGCCATGGCCGGCGCCCTGTCAGTGGGGTCGAGGATCAGAGGTGGGGGCTCTGGGACTTGAACGGTTGCGTGCATCGATACGACCTTTGGAGTGTCTCCGGATGTCGGTTGGCACCGATGGTGATCAACAGCGGTGGGCGGGTGTTCGCCATTGGGAACGGTCGCCTCCGGTTTGCCGTTGAAATGCCGTGACCACAGTCGCAACCGTGAGTTACTCTCGGCTATGAACCCTGAGACGGGTCCGCTAAACCGCAGCCCCGGACCACGAAACCTCCGACCGGGTTTCGGAGAGGAGTCGGCTATGGGATCACGCCGTGAAGCGTACGAAGATCCGGCAATCCAGACATTCGCGGCTGAGGTAACGGCCTGGCGCTCGGAAGCGCAACTGAGCAAGCAGGAACTAGCCGAGAAGCTTGGGTATACGCCGCAATGGCTTGGTCAGATCGAAGCCGGCAAGAACATCGCTTCGGAGAAGTTCGCTCAGGACCTCGACACTTTCTTCAGAACTAACGGCCTGTTCTCGCGTCTATGGAGGCGCATCCTCGACACGCGGCACCGTACTGTCCGGCCTCCAGGATTCGACCACTATCTTGAGTTGGAAGGAGAAGCGGCCACGGTCCGGGCCTTCGACGTTGCCATGGTCAATGGCCTGTTGCAGACCGAGAGTTACATCCGGACCGTGGTCGGACGGAATCAGAGGCCGGAGATCGTTGACCAGCTCGTCAAGGACCGCCTGAAGCGGCAGGAGTTGTTTACCGCTGACGATGCGCCCCAGGCATGGTTCACCATCGACGAGTTCGCTTTGCGGCGCGTAATCGGGGGCCCCGCGATAGTGCGTGAGCAACTTCAGCACCTGCTCACTATTAGCGAGTTGCCTAACGTCTGGATCGATGTCGTCCCGCAGGATACCGGGTACTATCCGGGGTTGGGTGGGAGTTTTATCCTGCTCAGTTTCTCGGACCTGCCCGATGTGGCGTACATCGAAGCCGGCGGGCAAGGAATGCTGCTCCGGGAGAAGAAGTCAGTTGCTGAGTGCGCCGTGTTGTATAACCTTCTGCGAGGTGACGCGCTCCGAACCGAGGAGTCGCGTCTGCTGATCGAAAGGTTGATGGAGGAACTCGGATGACGAACTTGCCGGGACCATTCGACGTCCGGTGGCGGAAGGCGAGCCGTAGCGATCACCACGGAGGGGCGTGCGTCGAGGTTGCGCACGCGGCTCCGGCTGTCGGAGTCCGTGACTCGAAAGATCCGGACGGACCGGTACTGAGGTTTGCGGCGCCCGAATGGTGTGCTTTTGTGCGCCGCGTTAAGGGCTGCCAACACGACCTGACATGACGTGCTTATGAGTCCTCAGACATGTTGAGAATGATCACGTGCGGCGCCCTAAGCTGCGCGCTGTCTATGAGAGAATCCCTCCATGGTCGACCGTGATCAGCACAGCTCCCCGTATCAGGCCATCGTCGACGACCTTCAGACGAAGATCAAGAAGGGAGACTTGCCGCCCGATTCGCCCGTGCCCAGCGCGCAAGAGCTGGTCCAGCAGTGGGGCTGTGAGCTGACCGCGGCCCGTCGAGCGCTGATCGCGCTGAGGAATCTTGGCGCGATCTACTTCCTGGCTGGTCAGGGCGCCTTTGTTGCGAAGAATCCGCCCCTCGTAAGGACCCATTGGGACCGCTTCCAGCGCCCACATGCCAAGGCAGCGTATCGACGGGAGTCGGAGCGCGCGGGCATGGAACTCAGCGTGGAGCATTCCACTGAACGCGCGGAGGCTCCCGCTGGCGTTGCGGAACGTCTCGGCATCGACGAGGGCGACCCGGTCACCGAGACCTCTTACGTCATCAGCATGGGCGGGAGTCCGGTCTCCTTCAGCGTGGCATGGGAACCTCTCGCGATCACGGATGGTACCGAGATCGAGTTGCCACATGAAGGGCCGTACGGCGGGCAAGGGATCGTCCCTCGTTTCGACGCGATCGGCTACGTCGTGGAAACTGAGGAAGAAGTCCTGCAAGTTCGTATGCCTGAACCGCATGAGCAGGCGCAACTTGACATTCCCGCTGGCGTCCCAGTGATCCAGATATGGCAAACGTTCTGGGCAGGAGATATGCCGGTCGAGGTCGCGAAAATTATCTACCGGGCTGACCGGTATGAGTTCCAGTACCGGACGACGATCGACTAGGCGTCGTCGCCTTTCTGGGCGGTCGACGGGAGTCCGTGGTCGTATTCGTTGCCGCAGTTCCGGCACGTCCTAAAGGGAACTTCCTCGCCGAACGCGAGATCAATCTTCGTTCTGATCTCGCTGTCATTTGCGCTGCAGCGTGGGCATCTCTGGGAGTCGGTGTCTTCTGCGGTCATCACTCACTACCCAGGTTGAGGCGTGTGCTCTCGGCAGGCCACACCGTGACCGTGTGATCGAGCGGGTGTCCCGTTTGATCCTGCGTGGTCTCTGCCCGGACGAGTACACAGGCCGTGGGTCGAAGCCCGAGCATCGCGGCTTCCGAGTCGGTTGGGTGGCGCGCTGAGACGTGTCGCTGTGCCTTCCCCAACGTCGTGCCGCAAGCGGAAGCTAGGGCGTCATTCCATGCGCCCGTAACTGGTTCCGCTTCGGCAAGCGCAGTGCCCTGGGCGAAACCGTGATCCATGTAGCTCGCTCGAAACTCGACCGGTGTCCCGTGCTCGTCAGTCGTGAGACACCTCCGGACCACTACGGGCGAGGTCGCCTCTTCGAGAGCTAGCGCCATGGCGACCTCTGCAGGTACCACTTCGGAGCGCACATCGATCGTGGTCCGTTCGGCCTCAGAACCTGCGGACCCCCCTGCTGTGATCGTCACGGAGGGCCGAACGATCAACCCGGCAGACTGGTCATCGGTGGGATTCGCGGTCGGCTGGCGAGTCTTCCCGGCGGTGTGCTGAGCACGGGGCCCGGCCGAGACATGTCCGCGTGTCCCTTCAGGGCGCGCGTAGCCGGCCGCCACCACCTCAGCGAGCGCCTTACGGGCGGTGGTGGTGCTGATGGCCATCTTCGCCGTGAGTTCCCGGACTGACGGCAGGAGAGCCCCGGACGGGTATCGGCCCGACTTGATCTCGCCTATCAGCTGATCCCGAATCACCTCGTAGAGGTTCGGTTTCGAGCCCGTCGCACGTGCGTCCGCTGGTGACGATGCAGCGCCAGCCATGATCGATCGGCTCCTCTCACCTGCGTCGATGCCTGGTCCTTGGTCACTGTAGCGCGCACGGCTGTATGCGTCCAACTGTCTGCACACAGCATGACGCGTTCAAGTGTTAACGCGAAAGTGTGCGCTAACGTCTTGACGCGCACAGCTGTGCGCTCACAAGATGGATGTGTTCGCGCTTCCCGAGAGTGCGACAGGACGAGAGGGGTGATCCCACATGCCGTACGCAGACACGAACCAGCGAACGCGGCTCATCACCGGTCTCCGCGCCCTCGCCGAGTACCTCGAAGCCAACCCCGAGGTGCCGGCTCCCTGCGGAACGGAACTCATGGTCTTCGTCCAGGGCAGCGACCACGCCCAGCGGATCGAGATCGACCGCGTCGCCAGCCTCGTCGGGACGAAGGTCTCCGCTCCCGACCCGTTCAGTCGCCACTACCGAGTCACGCGGGACTTCGGCCTCGTGACCTACAGCGCGATCGCGATCCCGAACGCCGTTCGCGCCAGCTACGACGCCCTGATGACCTACGACGGCGCCGTCATCGCGGACGCCTCCGAGGAGATGTGACCGATGCCCTCCGCGCTTCTCATGCTTCTGCTCGCCGTCTTCCTGACCGGTGGTGCCCTCGGCGTCTTCCTGCTCCTGCTCGTCGGTATCCACATCGAGGAGCACCGCATGAGCCTGACCGGCACGCCCAGCTCCAGGACGACGGCCTCAACACGCCGGTTCCTCGGCGTCACGGTCCGGCACCAGACCCACGAAACGACCCGTAAGCCCGCGGGCCTGAAGAGGTGACTGTGCGAGTTCCCCACGACCTACAAGGACGTTCCTGCCCCTGCGGCGCCCGTACCGAGATCGGCAACCGGCGGTGCCACAAGTGCCGGTCCCGCTCCCGCTGGCGGCGTCGCAAGTCCCGCCACGACGGAATCTGAAAGGACGGTCCCATGTCCGCGACCGATGCACTTCCGACCGCCGTACCGCAATCCGTACCCGATGAAGACGACGGCCCGGTAAGGGATTGGTGGGTCGTGATCGGCATGACCATCGCGGCCGTCTCCGCTGCGGTCGCCAGTTTCGCCGGCCTGTACGGGCTGGCCACCGTCGCGGGTTGGCCCGTACGGCTGGCATGGCTTCTACCGATCACCATCGACGCGCACGCCATGACCTCGGCGCGCGTGTGGCTGGCGAGCACGACCCGTTCAGCCGCCGCGCGCCGATTCGCCCGGACGAATGCCCTCGGCGCAATCGCTATGAGCATCACCGGCAACGCCGCGTACCACGCGATCGGGGCCGGACTGATCGACCTCTCATGGCCGATCGTCGTCCTTGTCGGTGCCGTACCGGCCGCCGTACTCGGACTCACCGCACACCTTCACGCGCTCCGCAGCCGGATCGACGCTCCGCACCTTGTCGAGGACGCACCGACAGTCGTCACGGAGGACGAGCTCTCCTCTCGTCCGAAACGACGAGTACGGCGCCCACCACGCCGTACCGACGAGGAACTCATGGACGCTGCGCGGTTCGCCGATGCCCAGTACCGGCAGATGCACGGCCGTCCCATCACCCGCGACGCTCTCCGGACGTCCCTGAGGATCAGCACCCCCAAAGCCACGGAACTACGCCGGCAACTCAATGACCCGGACGAGGCCGAAGACTCCGACCGCCCGTAGGGCCCTGACCCGAGATGCCCGCTCGCAAGCACGGAAGGAGGTGATGCATCCGATGAACGTTTCGATCCCGCTCGTCGCCATCCTCGGTGTGGTCGCGTACGTCGCGTGGCGCTACATGGGCCTGCGCGTCTGGCACGCGCTCATCTGCCTGTTGTTCGGCTTCTTCCTGGCCGCTACCAGCGCCGCGCCGGAGATCCGCCACCTGGTGGCCGCGATCGTCGAGTGGCTCAGCGCAAGCCAGCACTGACGACGATCCCGGACGTCCCAATGACCCCGACTAAAGGAGGGGATGCCCTAGTGACCAACTCCCCGTACCACCCGAAGATTGACCTTCAGGAGGCCATCAACCGCAGCCGAACTGCCCTCCGCATCGTCGCCAACACGTGGCCAGACGAGTCGCTCCCTGCCATCCTCCGCAGGAACCTTGACGAAGCCCTCAACGCGATCCCCTCTCTGGCCGCGGAAGTCGAGCGGCTCAGCACCGAACTACGCGACACCCGCATACACCGCGCCAACCTCGCAGCGGCCGCACGCGCCACCCTCAACGCGCATCGCGACGGGGAACGCGACCCGCTCTCGTACCTGATCGACGAGCTTCACACCCAGGGGTACGACGCTGAGGGGCGCGCATGAGGAACCGGCAGATGAAGCGCCACGCGCGCCGCATGCGCCGCAACGGGCTTCAGCCCATGGTGGTCATCGACTCCAACGGGCCGATGCCGGACCTTGCAGCCGTCGTCATCGCCCGCGGACTCTGGCGCTACCGCTCCGAAATCGGGCCCGTCGCGCTGGCCTTCGCCCTCGTCATCGCCGCTCTGATCCTCCACATGTCACACCCCAGGTGGTGGTTCGGCATCCTCGTCGCGGCCACCGCGACCGCATCGGCTCTGGCCCTCGTCGGCGACCGCGTCGGCCTGTCGCTCCGCATCGAGCGCGCGTACGCGGCAACCGTCGCGCTGAGCGCCGGGGGATGGCTGGCCGCAGCGACAGCACTCGGTGCTACCTACCGGCCGCTAACGCAGATCATCCTCGTCGGCACACCCGTCCTGTCCATCCCGTGGTGGGTACACCGACGCCGGCGCGCCCGCGTCCGAGTCGAGCGCACACTTGCCGCGTGGCCGGAGATCTCGCAATCGGTGGGACTGGCAGGCTCCCGCGTCATGTCCGCCGTGGTGGACGTGTGGGGATGGCGCGCCCGATTCGGGCTGGCGCGCGGCCAGACGATCCAAGACGCGATCACCAAGATTCCCGCGCTCGAATCCGCACTCGGGACGTTCCGAGGAGCCGTCCGCGTCTACCCGACGCGTGACGATCGCGCGAACCGATTCGAGTTGCGGGTACTCAACATCGACCCGCACGCAAACGCCATCGCATGGCCGGGACCGTCCGTCACCACCATCACGGAACCGATCGACCTCGGCCCCTTCGAGGACGCCTCACCCGCACGCGTCATACTCCTGCGCCGGCACGCCCTCATCGGAGGCATCGCAGGATCGGGCAAGAGCGGCGGCATCAACGTCCTCATGGGCAACCTGTCCGCATGCGAAGACGTCGTCATCTGGGCCATCGACCTCAAGCGTGGCATGGAGCTCCAGCCGTGGGCACCGTGCATCGATCGACTCGCCACCACACCGGAGCAAGCCCGCGCACTCCTACGCGATGCCGTCGCGATCCTTGAGGCACGCGCAGATCACCTTGCCTCAACCGGCCGGCGCGTGTGGGACCCGTCGCCGCGCATGCCCGCACTCGTGATCGTCATCGACGAGTACGCCGAACTGGCCGATGATGCGCCGGAGGCGACTACGTTCACCGACTCGATTGCGCGCCGCGGACGGGCCGTCGCCGTGACCCTCGTCGCTGCGACCCAGCGTCCCACTCAGAAGGCCATGGGCAAGGGCGCGGTTCGCTCGCAGATGGACGTCCGCATGAGCTTCCGCGTCCGGGAGCGCAAGGACGTCGATCTCATCCTCGGGCAAGGGATGCTCAGCGCCGGCTGGCACGCTCACACCCTCAACGCGCCCGGCAAGTTCTTCCTTTCCGCTCCGGAACACGACATCCCTCGTCGCGCCCGCGCGTTCCTGCTCAGCGACGAGACCGTGAGCGAAGCGGCGAGGAGCCAAGCGGGAGGACGACCGACACTCGACGAGGTTTCTCGACGGGCGCCCGAGGAAGCCGTCAGTCTCGTGAGTTCGGACGCCTCCGGGAAGCGCCCAGAGCCCTCCCTCGACGAGCCGGCGCCCCTCGACGGACCCGAGTCCAGGGAGGGCCCTGAAACGGCTCTGTGGACCTTGCTGGCGACCGCCCCCGAGGAGGGTGTCCCGGTGCCTCTGCTCGTCCAGGCGAGCGGCAAGAGTCGGCGGTGGGTCTACTACCAACTCAACGGGTTGGCCAGCTCGGGCCGCGCGATCCAGGTGACACGAGGACGCTGGCGCGCTGTTCGAACGGCTGGCGACGACTCTCCGTAGCGGTGCAGGGGGTTGTGCATGTGCACCCCCGCGCGCGTCTGCACGTATGGGACGTGGCTGCACATTGCACGTGCACGTTCCCCCCACTGTTCTCGGCCACGCACCGTGAGGGGAGGTGAGGCCACACGGGGAGATGTACACCAGCGCAGACACCCACGGAACGGGAGTGTTGGGATGAGTTCTGGAAGGTAGCCGCTCATGTGCTCGCCAACGTCGAACGCAGACGGCGCGATCAGACGGTACGACCACGAGACGACGCCAAGCGTTGAGCCTGCCCCTGCCGATGGCCATCGGCAGGGGCAGTTGCGTTAACGGCTCATTCGTCGGCCCAGTACGGGACTATGCGCGCCTTCTCAGGGTTCGTCCACCCGCCCGGCTGGATCTCGATCCTCCTGACGACCCTGGTGAGCATCTCGTGGCGCTCTTGCGGCGTCGCGTCGTCCCAGAGGTCGGCAAGGGTCGTGAAGATGGACCGGTAATCGACGTCAAGTCCCTTGGCCTCTGCCTTGGCTGCGCGCTCGCTCGCTTCCGCCGCTGTGAGCGCCTCGTCGATCTCTGCCTTCCTCTCCCTGTAGTCATCGCGATCTACGTCCCCGTCCGTGTAGAGGTCGACGAGCCGCTTGCGCTTGGCTTTCAGGCGCTTGATCTCGGTGCGCGACGCTTCGAGGTTGGTCGTCGCCGTACGGGCCGCGATCTCACGGCGGGCGTCCGCCTCAACCGTCTCCCCGCCCTTCGCGTTCTTGAGAACCCACTCGCGGACGTACGCCTCAAGACGCGCGTTGCTGGCCACAGCGCCGGGGCAAGACTTGGACTCCTGCCGCTTGCGGCATCGCCAGACGTGATATTGCCGCGCTCCGTTGCGAGCGCTGATCATGCTCGTCTCGCATGCCTTGCAGACGACGAGGCCGGAGAACGTGTGCGCGACGGTTCGGAGACGAGGAGTCTTGAGCGCGTTCGCCAGCCGCTTGTCGCGGTACCTCTCCCAGAGATCGGCCGAGATGATCGCTTCGTGCGCACCCTCACGCCAGACGTCGAACGCTGCGATCGTGCGCCCGTTCGTCGCTGCGTCCGGTGGCACGGAGCGCTCACGAATCAGCCCGGCAGCGAAACCGGTGTCCAGGGTTCGGCCGAGTGCGGTCGGGGTGAAGGCGTTGCCGCGCGTCGTCCGGTAACCGTTGGCGTTGAACTCGAACGCCAGCGACCGCATGGACTCGCCGTTCACGAACCGCTGGTAACACGACTTGAGGGCGGGTGCCGTCTCGGGATCGATGACATAGCCCTGTCCCTTCACGTACGTGTAGCCGAAACGAGGCGCGGTCGTGTGCGGCAGGCCGAGACGGCGCCGGCGGCCGTGCGCCTCACGCCAGCTTTCCGCCATCTGGTTGGACTGGAGTTCCGCGATGGCGAGCATCTGGTCACGCGTGAACTTGCCGACGCTCGTCGTCGTGTCGAAGTCCTCCGTGACGGCGATGACCTGTCCGCCCGCCTGTTCCACCTCCGAGAGGTAGAGGCGCGACTGGAGGAGGTTGCGGCCCCAGCGCGACCACTTCCACAGGAGGACGGTGTTCCAGCGGCCCGACTTGATGCCCTCGACGATGTAGTCGACCGACCGGCGAGCGAAGTCACGCCCGGACAGGTCGAGATCCTCGACGCGTTCCACGATGGGGAATCCATGCCGCGCGGCGTAGGTGTCCTGCTCGTGTGCCTGAAGCTCAGGGCTGACCATCTCTTCGCGCTTGGTGGACACTCGCGTGTAGGCGACGGCGAGAACGGGGGACTGGTCCGCACGCTCGGACGGGGGCATGTTCGCTCACCTGCTTCGTAGGCCCGGTGTGTCTTTCATTGCAGTCTACGAACGTGGGTTCCATCTACAGGTGCGCCGCGGCCCTGGGCATCGACGCGATCATCCTGTCGCCGAGGTGTGCCGATCCCCTCTACCGGCGTGCGGTGAAGGTCTCGATGGGCGCGGTCTTCGCGATTCCCTACGCCCGCATGGCCAACTGGCACGACGACCTGGGCAAGCTGCGCGCGGCCGGCTTCACCCTGCTGGCCCTGACGCCCGACCAGACGGCCACCCCCGTCGAGAAGGCGTCCATGGGCGACCGCGTGGCCCTCATGCTCGGTTCGGAGGGCGACGGCCTGTCCTCGCGCTGGCTGGACGAGGCCGACGAACCGGTGTGCATCCCGATGAGCGGGGACGCCATGTCCGCGGGCGTCGACTCCCTCAACGTCACCGCGGCCGCCGCCATCGCCTGCCACACCCTCATGCGGTAGCGGGGCGTCTGGAGGCCGGGCGGTTCACCGTCGTCCATGCCGAAAGAAGAGGACGGCCCGCAGGCGCTCCCAGCGCCGGCGGGCCGCCCCCCTGTCGGTCAGCTGCGGAAGGTCGCGCTGTGGATGTCCACCGGGTTGGCGGTCTGGCCGGCGGACGGGCGCCAGGTCGCGCCGTAGTCGTCGGACACGGCGGTGCCGGTTCCGTTACCGCCGTACCGGTTCCACCGGTCCTGCTGGTACACCGTGACGAGATGCCAAGGCCGCTTCGGGTCCCGCGCCACCATGGGCTGGACCTCGCTGTTCGGGTTCAGGACATGGCCGTCGCCCTCGGGAAGTCCGCACCCCGGCGGCAGCGCGCTGGTGCCCGACACCGGCACCACGCTCGCGGGATCGGAACCGTCCGCTGAGGCGGCCTGAACCGCGAAAGCGAAGGTGAACATGGGGGTCTCGCAGGGGACGCCGTCACCTGGCCGGCAGGGCGTTCCCAACGGGCGCCGAACGGCGCGGCCGACATGACAGCCCAAGATCGACTTCATTTGCCCTTACGCTTCAGCACCTCCTTTTCAGGCTGCCGGGGCTCGCCTGGGGGCGCATATTGGACGATGTCCAACCTGGTCTCGAACGGTGCGCCGGTCCGCCGAAAATGAGGACGGCCATCAAGGGGCTTCCGGCCGATCGAGCCGCCCGGCGAGCGAAGGGGGCCGGGACCGTGGAACGCGGCCTACGCGACGGCGGCCTCGTCGTCCCGGTCGGCCAGGAGCCTGGCCAGCCGCTCCCTTTCCATGAACGCCCAGTCCTCCGGGTCGTCCTCCCAGACGACGAGCTCGTCGGCGTCGAGGCCGGCCATGAACTCCTCGTGGAGGCCGGACGGGTTCTGCCTGACCGGGTCGGAGAACTGCCACACCTCCACGGCGGCCCTCAGGTCGCCGCGGTCGGCCAGCAGTTCGGCCAGCCGCCTCGTCGTCGGCGCGGCGTCGCCGTAGGCGCGGGCCCACACGCGCAACGCGGCTTCCAGGTCGCCGTGCTTGGCCAGCAGCTCGCCCAGACGTCCGGCCGCGTCCCGGTCGCCGGCCTCCGCTCGGGCGCGCAGCTCCACGATCTCGTCCTGGTTCGGCACTCCACCGTCTGTCCGAATTTCCATTACCGGTCACCTCTTCCGGGGGCAGCAAGGGCGCTGGCAAGGAACAGCCGCCCCGGGAAGGTAACCATTTCCAGGAAGCCTCAAACCGCTTCCCTCCAGCGAGTCTGCGGGGCGTGCACCTGAAGCGGGGAGGACGGGCGTGAGGCCGCCGCCGTTTCGGCGGGTATTACGGACGTCCGCCACCAATCCTCAAGACGCTCCACGCGATCCGGGGTTTTCGCTCGCGTTGGAACGGGCCCGTCGGTGCCGCGCCGTCCGACGGCGGCCACGGGCGCCGTTGTCCTCCACCGGCTTCCGTGACGGTTCGCGGGTGGACGATCCGCGTCGGCCCAGACGGTCGAAATTACCGTGCGCGGGCATTTTCGGACCTGTTCTTCGACGTCTTCGACGGATGCGCGTGAGATTCTCTCTTTCCAGGGGCCGCCGTCGCCGAGCCGCCCGTGAAGGGGTGCCGGGCGTCCCCGGGATCACCGGCCGAACATGCCGCCCCGCGGTCGCCGGTGCGTTCCCCTGGGCCGCCTCGGGGCCCCGGCGGGCAGCCGGCGGCGGCCGAGTCGCAGCTGCGTCAGCAGCAGTGAGAACGCCACCATCAACGCCGCCAGCCAAGCGATCTGCGTGCTGGCCATCCGCTCGAACGTCAGATCCTGCGCGACGGGTGCCTTGTTGCCCTGGAGACGGCTCTGCGGCGTTCCCGCTCCGGGGGCGGGGCTCGGCGCGACGGACGGGCTCGGCGCCTGGATGGACGGCAGCGCCACCTGGGGGTTCTGCGGCTCGAACGACGAGTTCGGCGACGTCTGGACGGACCCGTTCGTCCCCGTGCCGTTCCCGGAGGAGCCGTTCCCGCCCGACCCGCCGCGGGACGCCCCCGAGGACGAGGAGTGCGACGGCGTGGGCGACGGCGTCGTCGGCTTGCGCGACGGCGACTTCGTGGGGGACTTCGAAGGGGTCTTCGAGGGAGTCGGGGTGGGCGTCTTCGTGGGCGGCTTGGACGGGACGACGTACGTGAACGTCGTGGTCCCGGCGACCGGGGCGAGGTCGGCCGCGTCGACGGTCACGGTGATCGTGTAGACCGCCGTGGCCTTCGGGCCCTCCTTCGGGACCGTCACGTGCGACCTGACGGGGGCGCTCCTGCCCGAGGCCAGGTCGCCGACGGCGCACCCCGCCGACGTGAACGGCGCGCCGCAGTCACCGGTCACCGTCGTGCCCTTGAGGGTCGCCGTGACGCCGGTGACCTTGATGCTCGCCACGTCGCCGCCGACGGCCGTGACCGTCGTCGTGACGTCGAGCGAGTCGCCGGGGTCCAGCCTGGTCGCGGTCGAGGCGACGTCCACCTGGAGCTTGCCCGCCGCGGGAGATGAGGGATCCGACCCTGAGGGGGAGGGGGCGGTGTCGGCCACGGCGGACGCGCCGCCGGCGGCGAGGATGGCCGCCGTGCCGAGCCCCACAAAGATCGGTTTCACCGTCGCTCGGCAGATCACTGCCGCGCACCTCCGTCGCGTCGCCGTTGAGCGCTTCCGTCCGAGGGATCGCCTCGGCACACATGCGAACACGGATCCAAGGGCCAAATCAACCCCGTCCGGTCAGACGAACTCTTCCCGGACGTCCTCAATCTCCGCCCCCGGCGCCCACGCCTGCCAGATTCCCTGGTCGACGCGGTCGAGTCCGAGCGCCTCGGCGACCGGCGCCCGGCCGCCCGCGTACTCGACCCGCACCCACGTCTCGTGCTCCCCGACGATGACGAAGCGCTCGCCGCGCCAGCGGCACGTCGTCCGGACGTAGCGGAGCTCCTCGACCTCCGACGCCGGGACGATGCGGCGGAAGCGCCCCGGCCGCAGCTCCTCGAACCCGTCCGTCGCCCCGGGCGCGTACAGCCTGATCTCGCCGTCGGCGCCCGGCGCGGCCTCGAAGTCGCGGCCGAGCCACCGCGCGACGTACCCGTCCCGGTTCACTGCGCGGCCTCCGTCCGTCCGTCCCATGCCTCGGCGCCGGCGTCCGGCCGCAGCCAGGCGAGCCGGTCGGGGTCGTACATCGCGATGAACCGCTCGGACCGGTCCCTGCCGATGTAGTACATCTCCGCTCCGTACGGCAGCCGGACGCTGGTCACCTTGTACTCGCGGATCGACCCGGCGCTCCCCGGCGCGAAGCCGTTGCCCGTGAACGGCGGCCGCTCGACCACCCAGCCGGACTCGCCCCAGGACGCCATCTCCTCCTCGTCGCGCCCGCCGAACGGGACGCGGTACAGGTCGGGGCAGTACGCCGGCCAGCGGATGACGTACACGCCCTCGTCGTCGAGGGTGAACGTGGAGTCGGAGAACAGCAGCCCGAGCGCCTCGTAGAGCTGGGAGGGCGTCTGCAACTCGGCCACGTCGCCGGTGGAGTGGACGAAGCCGCCGACGCGGTCGTACCCCTGCTCCAGGTACCAGGCGACGTGCCCGTGCGGGACGACCTTCTGCATGATGGCCGGCGAGGAGACGCGGTCCTCGGGGTCGGACGGCGGCTGCGGCACCGGTTCCCGCCGCGGCGGCGGCAGCGGAACCTCCGGCCGCGCCTGGACGAGCCCGACCCGCACCGCCCACTCGCTGAGCGACCGCACCTGGTCGCCGTGCAGCGACGCCCCGATGTGCGTCCCCGGGTTGAGCACCATGGCCCAGTCCTCCCGGGGCCACGCGCCGATCAGCTCGCGGAAGTCGGCGTACACGAACCGGGACTCCGGCAGCACCTCGCGCAACCGGACCATCGAGGTGAACACCTGCACGGACACCGCGTCCCGCAGAGCCGCGTCCCACCGGAACTCCCGCTGCACCGGCGTCACCTCAAGCGGCGCGTCGTCGGGAATCGGCACGAGCACGTTCGCGTTCAGCAGCACCCGCAGGAAAGCGTCGGAGTCGCCGCCCGAAGCCGCCTCGAAGAGTTCCTGGTCGATCCGGTTCCCCGGTTCGAACGCGGGCTCCGGCTCTTCGACGGCGCGCAGCGCCCGGCCCGCCCCCGGCTCTCCGGCGGGCACGCCGTCCCCGCCGCCTGCGGCGTCGTGCCCGTCCGCCTGGCCAGGGTGCACGGCGTCCTGGGGAACCGCCGCGAGGCCGCTCGGCGCCGCCTCACCGGGGCCGGCCGGGCCGGGCGCCGGGGTCGGCGTGCCAGATGCGGCGCCGGCGGGATCGCTGCTCAGGGCGCCCGCGTCCTGCCCGCTCACCTGACCGGGCCGCGCCTCCTCGACAGGCGCGACAGGCCCCGCGACACGACGGTCGGCACCTTCCGGCAAGCCTGGGACGGCACTGTCTCGTCCGGCTCCATGACCCGGATCGGTGGCCGCACTCGGCGGTACGGCGGGAGCGGCCGCGAAGGGGCGGTCCGCGTCATCTCGACCACCAGGCGCCACAGCCCCGAGGGATTCGGCGCCCTGCGCCTCAGGCATGGGAGCCGCCGGGTGCGGCGGTTCGCTGCTCGGGGACGCGGCGCCGGGAGGGCTCGGCTCCACGGGCGTGCTCGGCGCGCCAAGGGGCGCGGTGCCCTGAGGAGCGGGCTCGGGAGGAGCCATGTTCGGTGAGGTGCTGGACGCGTCCGTGAGGTGGCCGGCATCGCCGGGGCCGCGAGCGCTGGGTGCGCCCAGGTGATGGCCCGCGCCGTCGGGCAGGCCTGGCGTGGCGTCGAGAGGCCCGGCGTTCTCCGGTGCCGGCCCGGGGAGGCCGGGCTCTGCGACGCCGCCGGACGGGGCGGCCGTGCCGGGTTCGGTTGAGCTGGGCGGGCCCGCGTAGGGGCGGCCCGCGTCGCCCGGCACGCCCGGTGCGGGGATCGGCGTCTCGGAGTCCTGAGGGGTGGCTACGGGGAGGCCGGTTTCGACTACGCCGCCGGGCGCGGGCTCAAGGGGCCCGGTGCCCTGGGGAGCGGGCTCGGAAGGAGCGATGTTCGACGGGGTGCTGGACGCGTCCGAAAGGTGGCCCGCGTCGCCCGGCCCGCCTGGGCCGGAGCCGGTTGAGCTGGGCGGGCCCGCGTAGGGACGGCCCGCGTCGCCCGGGACGGCGCCGAGGGGTTCGGGTCCGGCCATGTGGCCTGGGTCGATGGCCGTGCCGGACGGGTCCGCGAGGTGGCGGGCCGACGGCCCCGGCACGGGGCTCGGAGGATCGCCGGCCGGGGCGTCGCCCGCCTCGCCGAAGTGCGCGGGGGGCGTGGGCACGGGTTCGGGAGGGCCGGGCTGCGCGGCGCCGCCGGGCGCTCCCGCATGGTGACGGCCCGATTCCGCGGGCGCGGGGACGGCGGGCTCGTCCGCCGGCGGCGCTCCCGCGTGTCGGCCGAGGCCGGGGGCGGGGCCGGGGCCGGGGGCGGCGGGGTCGGCCGGGACGGCGGGGGCCACCGGCACCGAGGGGGCGTCGGGCGGCGGCGGAGCCGCGGCGGACGGGGGAGCGGGCGGACCGCTGAGCGTGCGGACCTGCTCGCCCGGCATGGACGCGTCGATGGGCGTGCCCGGGTTGAGGACGAGCGTCCACGAGGCGTCCGGCCAGGCGGTGACCATCTCCAGCAGGCTCGGCATGATGAAGCGCGACGTGCCGATCGCCTCGTTCATCCACTTCAGCGACGTGAAGATCTGGATCGACGTCCGGCCGTGGACCCGCACCGGGCGCCACGGGAACTCCTGGTCGCCGGGGACGATGCCCCACGGGGTCTCGGCGTCCACGGGCACGAGCACCTGGGCGCCGAGGAGGATCTTGAAGAAGGCCTCGGTGTCGCGGCGGCGGGCGGCGTCGAAGAGGCGCTGCTCGATGTCGTTCTGGGGCTCGAAGCGCTCCGTCATCCGCTGGGCGGCGCGCTGGTCGGCCCAGGTGGCGAGGCCGGGGAGCTGCTGCGCGAGGACGGTGCCGCCCGCGGGCGAGCCCGAGTTGATGGCGAGGAGCCAGTCGTGGTCGGGCCAGTAGCGCAGCGCGATGGTGAACGGCAGCGGGATGTGCTCGGTGCCGGGCCCGGACGCCTCGGCCAGGCGCTCCGGCGAGGTGAAGACCGGGACGACGGTGGAGCCGTCGACCTCCCGCGTCTGCCACGGGAAGCCGGGGCGGCCCGGACGCAGCGAGAAGTCCATGTCGTCCGGGACGGGCAGCAGCACGTCGGTGGCCGCCAGCGTCTGCAGGAACAGGTCGTGGTCGTTGGTCGCGGCGGCCCGCAGCAGCTCGCGCTCCACGTCGTTGGCCGGCTGGAACTCCGGCCGCGGCGCCTCGCGGGGCAGGTCGCGGTGCTGGTCGCGCAGCTCCTCCCACGGCGGGGACGAGCGGCCGACCTGCGGGGGGCGGCCGTCGCCGTCGGCGACCTGCCGGACGAACCAGGCCGGCAGCCGCGCCTCGATCGGCAGGACGGCGGGGACGCCGCGCGCGGGCGCGTCGACGGCGAGCCACCAGCGGTCGTTCGGCCAGCTCTCGGCGATGTCGCCGAACCGGACGGTCATGAAGTGCTGGTAGGACGGCCCTAGGCACGCCCGCATCGCCGCCGCCGACGTGTAAACCAGGACGTGGACCCGGCCGTCCTCCTCCTGGGTGGGCCACGACGGCTGCGCCTCCCCCGCGAGGACGCCGTCCACCAGCTCGGGCCGGACGGGGACGACGAGGTCGGCGTCCGACAGGAGGCGGAAGTAGCTCTCCTGGTCGCCGGCCCGTACGGTCTCCTGCAGTCGGTGCTCCAGTTCCGACGTGGGTCGCCACGCGTCGGCCACGGTCGCCACCCCCTGTATCTAGCGTGCTCGTCCCCGCGCGACTGCCTACGCTACATGGGCGAACAGGACCAAAGAGCATAATCATCTGACTGCGCGCGGGAGTTCGCAGGTCAGCGGCTGTCAGCGCGCAGTCAACTCGGCGAGGGCCGTGAGGAGCCGGTCGATGTGCTCCTCGTCCGTCCCGATGCCGATGCTCGCACGGACGGCGCCGCCGTCCTCGCCCAGCAGGTGCCGGACGAGAGGGTGGGCGCAGAACTTTCCGTCGCGCACGCCGATGCCGTGCTCGTCGGACAGCGTAAGCGCCACGTCCCGCGCGTTCCAGCCGTCCACCGCGAACGACACGATTCCGACGCGCGGCGCCCGCTCGCCCCACAGCGTCAGCTCCCTGACGCCGGGGAGCGCCGCCAGACCCGACCGCAGCCGTCCGACCAGCGCTTCCTCGCGGACGGCCAGGTCGTCCCAGACCGGGGACAGCGTCGCGCACGCGGCGGCCAGCGCGAGGGCGCCGAGGACGTTCGGGGAGCCCGCCTCGTGCCGCTGCTCGGCGGAGGGCGCCCACCGGGTCGTCTCCCCGACCGAGGCGCTGGCGCCGCCGCCCCTGAGGTAGGGCTCGGCGGCGCGCAGCCAGTCGGCGCGCCCGGCGAGCACGCCCGCGCCGAACGGCGCGTACAGCTTGTGCCCGGAGAACGCGACGTAGTCGAGGCCCAGCGCGGTCATGTCGAGGGGGCGGTGCGGGACGAGCTGCGCCGCGTCCACCGCGATGCGGGCGCCGTTGCGGTGCGCGACGTTCGCGAGCTCCTCGATCGGCCACAGCTCGCCGGTGACGTTGGACGCGGCGGTGACGACGAGCAGCCGCGACCCGATCGGGCACGCGCGCAGCGCGCGGTCGGCCGCCGCGAGGGCCTCGGCCGGGGTGGCGGGCGCCGGGAGGCGCACGGCGCGCTTCCACGGCAGGAGCGACGCGTGGTGCTCGCTCTCGAAGACGACGACGCTCGTCCCGGCGGGGACGGCGTGCGCGAGCAGGTTCATCGAGTCGGTGGTGTTGCGCGTGAACACCACGGCCGACCGCCGCCACGCGCCGAGGAAGGACCGCACGGTCTCCCGCGCGTCCTCGTAGGCGGACGTCGTGACCTGGGACGCGTACCCCGCGCCGCGGTGGACGCTGCTGTAGTACGGCAGCGCGCGGGCGACGGCCTCCTGCGCCGCCTCCAGACAGGGCGCGCTGGCCGCGTAGTCGAAGTTGGCGTAGGGGACGTGGCGGCCGTCCCGCACCGGAACCGGGACGCCGGCCCCGATGACGCGGGGAAGCGGCCGAACCCGGACCCCCTCGGGGCGCGTCACAGCAGGAGTGATGGGGGAGCGGGCGAGCAGCGTGGGCATGCGTGGACCTTCCGGGTCAGGGACCCCGGGACGTCCGTCGGGATCCGCGCTTGCCGGAACGCGGTTCCGCGTCCGGCCAGGTCCTCACCCAGGGCACCCCATCGCGGACGAAGGGTTGCCGGCCAGCAAGCCGGGGCTTTGCGCTGGCGCTCATGACCTCATGCGGAAGTATATGCGGAGCCGATCGGGGATCAAGGGGAGGGTGCGATGCGGTACCGGGTGGTTCGGACGCTGGCCGGCGGCGCGCTGGTGCTCGGCGCCCTCAGCGGGTGCGGGGCGATGGGCGGCGGAAACTCCGGCCAGGTGTGCGCCGACACGAAGAAGGCGTTCCAGCAGTACGTCACCCAGGTGCGGGGGCTTCCGGCGGCGGAGCCGTCGCCGTGGCGGCAGGCGACCGAGCAGCTCGCCGGGCGCGTCGACGGGCTCGCGAAGCAGGCCGACGACGCCGACCTGGGCAAGGCGCTGAAGGCCGAGGCGGGGCGGCTCCGCGCCGCCGCGACCGGGGTCGGCGACGGCGACGTCTCCCAGCTCGACAGCGTGATCAGGGAGACGCCGGCCGCCATCGGCAAGGCCTGCGACTGACCGGCCGCCCGGGTCCAGGGCCCGTCCCGAAGCGGCCTCGGCCACGTGCGCGAACGCGTGACCTGCCCGGTGCGCCGCGGCCTACCCGCCGGTTCCGGGGCGGCCGAGCGGTCCGTCGCCCGTTCCGCCCCCGGGGCCGCCGGTCCCGCCGTCGCCGTTGCCGTCGCCCCCGTCGCCGCCGCCGGGCTGCTGCGGCGGGATGATGGTCGGCAGGTCGGTGGGGGGCGTCGGGACGTCGGGCCGCTTCGTGGACGGCGGCGGCTCGACCGGGCCGCCCGTGTCCGGCGGCTGGGTGTCGCCCGGGGGGACGTCCTGCGTCGGCCCGCTCCAACCGCCGCCGGGCGTCATCGACGGCTCGCCGAACGACTCCGGCTCGTAGCCCTTGATGTTCACCGCCTCCGACATGTACGAGCGCCACATCTGTGCGGGCAGCTGCCCGCCGTACGCGCCGTAGCCGGGGATGTTCAGCGGTTTGCCGTCGCTGCGGAACATCGAGACCGTCGTCGCCATCTGCGGGATGAAGCCGTTGAACCAGATCGCGCGGCCCGCGTCGGTGGTGCCCGTCTTGCCGGCGACGTCGCGGCCGTCGGGCAGCTGCGCGCCGGTGCCGGTGCCGCCCTGCACGACCTTCTGCATGGCGTAGGTGGCGTCACGGGCGACCTGCTGGCTGAACGCCCGCTCGCCCTTCTCGGTGAAGGTGCGCTTGTGGTTCTCGTTGTCGGTGACGGTCTTCACCACGAACGGCGTCCGGTGCACGCCCTCGGAGGCGAACGTCGAGTACACGCCCGCCTGCTGGACGGGGTGCAGCGACACGATGCCGAGGGGGAAGGTGGCGGCGTCCCGCTGCTCGGGTTTCATCTGCGAGGCGGGGATGCCCATCTTCTCGGCCATCGCGGCGATCTTCTTGTTGCCGATGTCCTGGCCGAGGTTGATGTAGGCCGTGTTGATCGAGTGCTCGGTGGCGGTCACGAGGTTGACCGTTCCGAAGTTCTCGTTGCTGTCGTTGCGGATGGGCGCGCCGTGGAAGTACTGCGGGGAGCTGCCGTCGTAGCTGGTGGACAGCGTCTTGCCGTCGTCCAGCGCGGCCGCCAGCGCGATCGGCTTGAACCCCGACCCGGCCTGCGCCCAGTCGCCGAAGGCGCTGCTCAGCGCCTCCTCCAGGTAGCCGCGGCCGCCGTAGAAGGCGAGCACCTGCCCGGTCTTCGGGTCGACCGACACCGCGCCGGTGCGGATCTTCTTGCTCATCCCGTTCGGGGCGTTGTTCGCGACGGCCTGCTTCATCGCGTCCATCAGCCGCTTGTCGAACGTCGTGGTGATCTTCAGCCCGCTGCGGTTGATCTCGTCCTCGCTGTAGCCGCGGCGCTCGGTGAGCTCCTTCTTGGCCACGTTCACCATGTAGCCGCGCTGGCCCTTGAGGACGTCGGTGATCTTCTCCTTGCCGGGGGCCGGGAAGGTCAGCGAGGCCGCCTCGGACGGGGTGAGCGCCCCGTCCCGGACCATGTTGTTGACGATCGCGCGCCACCGCTGCTCGGAGTAGGCGCGGCGGGAGCCGGTCGGGTCGGAGAAGTTGCTCGGCTGCTGGATCGCGGCGGCGAGGTAGGCGCCCTCCGCGGGCGTCAGCTTCGAGACGTCCTTGTTGTAGTAGGCGTGCGCGGCGGCCTGCACCCCGTAGGCGTCCCGGCCGAAGTAGATGGTGTTGAGGTACTGCTCCAGGATCCAGTCCTTGTCCTTCTCCCGGCCCACCTTCAGGGAGACCATGATCTCCTTGAGCTTCCGGGTGACCGAGCGGTCCTTGCCGATGCCGCCGTAGTAGTTGCGGACCATCTGCTGCGTGATCGTCGAGCCGCCCTGCAGCTGCTTGCCGGTGGCGGTGGACCACAGCGCCCGCGCGGTGCCCTGGACCGACACCCCGGGGTCGTCGTAGAAGCTGCGGTTCTCCGCCGCGATCACCGCGGCCCGGGTGCTCTCGGGGATCTTGTCGAGCTTGACCGCGTCCCGGTTCACACCGGTCTTGGCGATCTGCGTCTTGCCGTCGGAGTAGTAGAACGTCGGCCCCTGCGCGATCGCCTGCTCCTGCGCGGACGGCACCGGCGTGAACAGGTAGGCGACGCCGAACGCGGCGATGCAGAAGCCGATGAAGCCGAGCATCAGGAACAGCGTCCGCCGCAGGAACCGCGCCCTGCGGCTGCGCGGCGGCTTGCCGGGCCCCTTGCCCCTGCCGCTCCCACCGCGCCCGGGCCCGGACCCTGGCGGCGGGCCCCCGGCGCGGGAGCCGCGCTGGGTCGAGTCGAGCTTGGAGGCGGCGGCCATGCTCTTGGTATCTCCGGTCCCCGCCGTCTCGACACCATCAACCGCACTGACATCGCCGGACGCGCCGGCCCCGTCTACCGCGCCACTCCCGACAGAACCGACAACCCCCCCGGTAACACCAGCCTCATCGGACGCACCGCCACCGTCCGCCGGCTCGCCCTTGCCGGCCTCGCCGTTCGACGCGACGTCCGCGTCAGTCGCGACGGCCAGGTCGCGGGCGGTGGCCTGGTCGGTCGGGGTGGCTTGCTCGGACGTGCCGTCTTCGCCGGGCGCGGCCTCATCGCCGGGCGCGGCCTCATCGCTTGGCGCGACGTCCTCGTCGGGCGTGCCGGTCTCGCTGGGGGCGGTCGGCTGGCCGGCGGCGGTCGCTTCGTCGGACGTGCCGACGTCGTCCGAGGGGGTGGTCTCGGTCGAGGGGGCGGCTTCGGCGGGCGCGTCGCCGCCGTCGGCGGTGGAATCCGCGGGGGTGTCGGTGGAGGTCGTGGCGTTATCGGCGCCGACGGCCTTATCCGCGGGCCGCGATTCGGCACGGTCGTCCGCGTCGTCGACCTCTTCGCGATCCTTATCTTCGTTTCGAGATATGTCGCCCTCGTCGACGAATTCGGCGTCCCCGGCGGATTCTCCGGCGGCGGATTCGGCGTCCGCGGTCAGCGTGGCGGTCGCGGGACCGTCCTTGCCGGCCGGCTCCCCGGCCTCGGTTTCGTGCCGGTCCGCCTGGCCCGTCCCGGAGCTTTCCTCGCGCTCCGGGATCTTCTCGCTGTCGCTCACAAGCCCCCCGTGATTAATGCGTTACAGACGATACCTGAGGGATTCCGTGCACCGACCGCCAATGCGCGTCCGCGGTCTCCCAAAGGAGGACGGGCAATCCGCCTCCCCGGTTGTCGTGACGGATGTCGCAGCGGGGGACTTTCGGGAAAAGCCGAGCGGCGGGGACCCGACCGGGTGCCCCGCCGCTCTCGCGCACGGCCGCGCCTCGGTCAGCTCACTTGTAGACCTTCGCGAGGATGTCCACCACGAAGACCAGGGTGTCGTCGCCCTTGATCTTGGGCGGACTGCCCTTCTTGCCGTAGCCCTCGTCCGGCGGCAGGACGAGCAGCACGCGGCTGCCGACCTTCGCGCCGGTGAGCCCCTTGTCGAAGCCCGGAATGGTCTGCCCGGTGCCGATGGGGAACGTCGCGGGCTGCTTGTTGTCCCAGCTGGAGTCGAACTTGTCGCCGGACTTCCAGATCTTGCCGGTGTAGTTGACGACCGCCTCGTCGCCCTTGGCCAGCGCGGGCCCGTTGCCCGCGACGAGGGTCTCGGCCTGGAGCTTCTTGGGCGCGTCCTTGTCCGGGACGGTCACCTTGGGCTCCTTGCCGGCGCCCTTGTCCTCGACCTTGGGCAGCGACTTGTCGTCCAGCTTCTGGGCGGCGCCCTGCGGCTGCTGGCTCTTCGGGACGACCGCCTGGACGTCCATGATGAACAGGATCGCGTCCTTGGCGGTGATCTGCTGCGGGCTCAGCTGGGTGAGCTCCTTGGACGGCGGGAGCTGCATGACGAGCCGGCTGCCGGCGGACTTGCCGACGAGGCTCTTGTCGATGTCCTTGAGGCCGCTCTTGCCGATGACGAGGTGCATCGGGCCGCCGCCGCCCTGCTGCTGCTGGCCCTCCTCGTAGGACGAGCGGACCTTCTCGCTGGAGCTCTTCACCCGCGAGTTCTCCTCGTCCTTGTCCTTCGACCACTTGTAGGTGGCGAACTGGACGTAGACGGTGTCGCCCTCGGCGGCGACGGGGCCGCCGCCCTTGATCGGCGTGCTCACCTTGAGCGTCTTGGTCGGCTCCAGCTTCGTCGGGATCTCGACCTTGGGCTCGGCGGCGAACTTGCCGGTCACCTGGACCTTCGGGCCGGGGCGGCTGACCCACCAGAACACCCCGCCGGAGACGGCGAGCGCCGCGACCACGATGCCGGCGATGACCATCAGCCGGCGCTTCTTGGCCTCCTTGGCGGTCAGCGCGGACGGCCGGTTCAGCCCGCTGCCGCGCCCGGCGCTGATCCCGTGCGGGGTGAACTCGGGGCTGCGGATGCTCTGGGCGTTCGGGATCTTCGCCTTCGCCTTGACCGCCGGCTTGCCCCGGGGCTTGTCATCCTCGGACATGTTTCCTCACTTGCTCCGGGTTCGACGACACCACGAACGTGACCACCCTTCCAGGGCCGGCCTAAGCACAGCGTGAAAACCGGGTAAAGGAGGCCGACCCGCAATCTACCGGTCACGCACAAGGAGCGGTGTCGTCTGGCAGGGGACAGGGGAAGGCGTCAGGATATCCCTGCCGGACGCGTGACTCACGCCTCCACGCCGCCGGGAACGGCCAGGGGACGCTCAGATCCATCCGCGGCGCCCGGCGGTGATCGCGGCTTGGAAACGGCTCGTGGCGCCGAGGAGGGCGAGCAGTTCACTGACCCGGCGGGCGTAGGTGCGCGCCGACAGGCCGAGGCGTGCGGCGGCGGCGTGGTCGGGCAGGCCGTCCCGCATGCAGACCAGTACCGCGGCCAGGTGGGCCGGCGGCCGGTCCGGGTCGCCGTCGGCGGCGAGGGCGTCGCCGGACCCCCACGAACCGCGGTGCAGGCGGGTCAGCGCCTGGACCACCGCCGGGTCGCGGATGACGAGCATGCCGTTGTAGAACACGTCCAGGTCGAGCGGGATGACCGCCGTCGCGCGGTCGAAGACGGCCAGGCGGACGGGGATCTCCTCGATCAGGCGTACCTGGCCGCCGTTGCGCCACTGGATGGTGTCGAGATCGGTGTCGTGGGCCAGACCCTGGGGAGAGGTGATCTGGCGGAGGGTGGGGACCTGGGTGGCCGCCCGGCGAACGCAGTCGGCCGCGTGCCGGAGCATGCGCTCGGGCACGCCCTGCCTGACGCAGCCCGAAGGGTCGTCGAAGGTCAGCAGTTCCTGGCGGGTGGCGGCGGTCAGGCGTGCGACCACGGCCCCCACCCTGGGCGGATCCACTCGCTGGGCCGCGGGCCGCAGGCCCCGGGCGGCGTAGAAACCGGCTTCCTCCAAGGTCTGGCTCACGGCCTCGCGCGCCTCGGCGCGCCGCAGGGGTCCCGCCCTGTCGTCGCCCGACCGTGTCATCTGGCGGCCCTCCACCTTCGGCATCGCGTTGAGGGCGGCCCCGCGGCTCACCGGCCTTGACCCTTCAACCACTGGCATCTCCACGCCATGAGATTGCCTGTTCACTCTATGTAGTCGCAAAGTGGGAGTGCAAGGCGCTCCCGCCCGTCCGCGCGACGGGCCGGGCGCGTCCCGGACCGGCTCCAGTGGGGGACGCCCATGTTGAAGATCGTTAGTGCTCTGGCCGCCGCGGTCGCCGCGATCCCGGCCACGCCCGCCGCGGCCGCCGGGCCGCAGGCCGCTCCGGTCGTCCGGCGGGCCGACGCCCCGGCACGCGTCGCCGACATCGGCGGCGACTTCACCGAGCCCGGCGTCAGGATCCGCGCGACCCCCCGGCTCGACGGACGCGTCCGCGGGCTCGGCAACCCCGGCGACGGCTACACCTGGAACGGCGGCCAGAGTTTCGCCGACCCGGTGACCTGCTCGAACGGCGACGTCAAGGACCACTGGACCTATGTGATCAACAACAGGACCAGGGTGGAGGGCTACGTCTCGGACTGCTTCGTCAGGGAGAACCGGCGCCAGGCGTGGCCTCCCGCCTCCCCGCGGACACGGCCCGCCAAGTGACGGCCCAGACCTTTCACCACGAACCTCACCACGAACCCGAAGGAGCGCTCATGCGCCTGTTCGGCAAGATCGTTCTCGTTGGGCCCCCGGTCGCCGCCGTCGCGGCCTGCGTGGCTCTGGCAGGACCGGCCACGGCATCGGCAGGACGGGAACACCCGCCGGTTCCGTCCGCCCGTGGCAAGTCGACGAACACCGGCACGAAGGCCAGCCCATGGTGGGCGCTGCGCACGGTGAAGCAGGAAGACGCGACCGGCACGCTCTGGTACCGGCCCGGCGACAGATCATGGCACGCCGACATCCGCGACGCCCCGGTCGGCTCCGAGGTGTCGGGCCAGGAGGAGTACGGCTCCCGGGGGTCGCGCGCGACCGTCCCCATGGGGGCGTCGTCGGTCAACACCGGGGACTGGTTCGGCGGCGGCTCGTTCCGAGTATGCGTCCAACTGCCGGCCCGGCCCCCGGCGTGCTCGACCTACGCCAACCCCGAGGCCGAGAAGCGGACCGCGGGGCCCTCCCGACAACAACCGAAGGGGATTGACAAGCGGTACGCCGATTTCCGGGTTGCCGGAGTGGTCATCTGGGACAACCCCCTGAACACCGCCAACCGTGTCGGGCTCGGCTATCCGGGCCAGAAGTTCGACGCGATCCGCGGCAGCGGCCCCTGGGACTACTACCGCTGCGACAACGGGGTGACCAGCAACTTCTGGATCTACGGGCGGAACGTGGCCACCGGCGTCGTCGGCTGGGTCCCCGACTGCAACCTGACGGGGTAGCCGGATGGCAGGCTTGGGGGATGCGCCTCGCGACGTGGAACGTCAATTCCGTCAAGGCACGCCTTCCGCGCCTTCTCGCCTGGCTGGACGAGACGAAACCGGACGTGGTCTGCCTCCAGGAGACCAAGTGCCGCGCCGATCTCTTCCCTGCCGCGGAGGTCGGGGAACTCGGCTACGCCACCGCCGCGCACGGCGACGGGCGGTGGAACGGCGTGGCCGTTCTCTCGCGGGTCGGCATCGAGGACGTCTCGCACGGCTTCCCCGGCCAGCCCTCCTACGCGGGGGAGGCTGGAGTCGAGGGCGAGGACGAGCAGATGGAGCTGAGCGAGCCCGTCCTGCTGGCGCCCGAGGCCCGCGCGCTCGGCGCCACGTGCGGCGGCGTGCGGGTCTGGTCGCTGTACGCGCCGAACGGCCGCACCCCGGAATCGGCCCACTACACCTACAAGCTCGCGTGGTTCGCGGCCCTCCGCGACGCCCTCGCGGAGGAACTGGCCGCGGGCACGCCGCTGGTGGCCTGCGGCGACTACAACGTCGCCCCCACCGACGAGGACGTCTGGGACCCGGCCGTCTTCGCCGGTTCCACCCACGTCACGCCCCCCGAGCGGCAGGCCCTCGCCGACCTGCGGGCCCTCGGCCTCCGCGACGTCGTCCCGACGATCACGAAGGGCCCCCATCCCTACACGTACTGGGATTACCGGGCGGGCGCCTTCCACAAGAACATGGGCATGCGCATCGACCTGTTCTACGCGAGCGAAAACGTCGCCGGACGGGTCGCCTCCGCCTACGTGGACCGCGAGGCCCGCAAGGGCAAGGGCCCGTCCGACCACGCCCCGGTCGTCGTCGACCTCGATTGACCCGGCCCGCCCCTTGCGGATGGCGCCGAACGCCGCACGGTCCACGGCAAGGTTCTGCTGATCATTTCCAGCAGGACGCAACCGAGATGGAAGGAAGTTGATCATGGCGGTCAACAACGCCCCGCACAGCGGCGGCTACAGCAACACCCCCCATAGCGGCGGCTACAGCAGCGTCCCCCACAGCGGCGGGTACAGCAACGTCCCGCACGGCAGCGGGTCGTCCGGTTCGTCCGGTTCGTCCGGAGCGGCCGAGTCGCCCGCGACGGCCGAGTCCGACACCCCGGACCCGCTGGTCGAGGCCTTCAAGAAGGCCGGCGAGCTGCCCGAGGACTGACGTCTGAAGGGCTGATGCCTCGCGGCAGGTGAACCAGTGTTCCGGCGGGTGGGAGCGGCTTCGTGCCGCCCCCGCTCGCCGGGACATCTTTTTTTGAGCCGGCTCGGGGCGCTAGTCGCCGCGGCGGGCGAGGAAGCGGCGTTTGCCTCCGTCGTCGTGCTGGTCGAGGACGGTGAAGCCGTCCGGCAGCAGCGAGGCGGGCTCGCCGGGCCCGAGGCACCATTGCGCGGGGAGCCGCGGCCGGTCCTGGCGGGCGGCCTCGGTGAACGCCTCCCAGGCAAGCAGGCCGCCGGGCAGGACGGCCCCGATCGCGCGCTCGAACACGGCGCGGTCCCAGAACCCGGTGCACAGGACGAGCGCGTACCGGTCCGGGCCGGGCCGCCAGGCGCCCAGGTCGGCCTGGACGAGCGTGACCAGCGGGCCGAGCCCGCGCCGGCGGGCCTCCGCGCCGAGCCGCGCGAGGGCGATCTCGGAGATGTCGACGGCCGTCACGCGGCGTCCCGTCCAGGCGGCCAGCAGGGCGCTCCCGGACGGCCCGGACGCCAGGTCGAGCACGCCGCCGTCCGGCATGCCGAGCGACAGCGCCCGCTCCGCGAGCGGGTGGGCCCGCGAGGGACCGGACGACTCCGCGTACTTCTCGTTCCACCGGAGCCTGTCCGGATGCCCCGTTAACCCCGCCGGCACGTCCTCCATGGGCACGACTCTAACGGCGCTCCGCGATCAGGAGCATGAACATGGCCGTGGGGAAGCCCTTGCGCCACCACGGGTCGTCCCGCAGCTGCTCCTCCGTCGGATGCGGTTCGCGCAGGTCCGCGATGACGAATCCGGCGTCTCGGAGCGTTCCAGCGTAGTACTCCAGCGGCCGGAGCCAGCTTGTGATCATCGAAGGGGATTCCAGGCCGTCCACCATGAACCGCTGGTCGACGCCGCGGGAGGTGAAGTACCGCGACGCCGGGACGCTGCTCGCCGCGCCCTGCTCGGCGTTCTCCACGTAGAAGCAGGGGTGCAGGGTCAGCAGGATCAGCCGCCCGCCGCTGCGCAGGACGCGCGAGAACTCGCCGATGGCGCGGGTCGGGTCCTGGAGGTGGCTGAACAGGTGGTTGCACAGGACGAGGTCGAACCGGTCGTCCTCCAGCGGCAGGTCCTCCACGCTGGCGCGGGTGAAGGTCGCCTTGCCCTCCTGCTCCGGGTGCGACGAGGCCGCGTCGATCAGGCCCTGCGCCGCGTCCACCCCCGTGACCTCGGCGCCCATGGAGGCGAGCTTGCGCGCCAGGTAGCCCTCGCCGCATCCGGCGTCCAGGACGCGCCGGCCGGAGCAGTCGCCGACGGCGTCCAGGACGGCGGCGTCGGTCAGCTCGGTCCGGTACCGGTCGCGGCGCTCCCGGATGATCTTGACCCAGTACTGCGCGTTCGCCTCCCATCGCGCGCGCGTCAGTTTCGCGATGGCTTGCGCCGTGTCCTCCACCGGCTCCCCATTCTCCAAAGCCTGGTTCAGGCAAGGCCCTTGAGCCGCCGCACCAGCGTGTTGCAGGTCTGTCTGATCCTTCTGTCCCGGCAGTCGGCCCCGCGCAGTTCCAGCGCCTGGACCAGCTCGGGGAGCCGCCCGCCGAACGCCGGGTCGCGCTTGAGCGCCAGCGGAATGTAGGTGGACGCCAGGTAGTAGAGGTAGGCGTCGTTGTAGACCGCGATCTCGCGGAGTACCTCGGTCGCCGTGTTGCGCAGCGACAGGGAGCTCGGGAGGGTGAAGTCGCTGCTGATGCGGCCGTCCCGCGTGTAGGTCGGGAACGACCATTCCTCCAGCGCCGCGTAGACGGGGGTGGCGTCGAGCTCCAGGCGGTAGCGCTCGGCCAGGTCGAAGTCGTTGGAGCTGATCAGCGAGCCCATCACCACGCCGCGCATCATGAAGGCGGTCTGCCGGCCGGGCACCTCGAAGCCGAGGTCGGCCTCCAGTGCCCCGGTCACCTTGCTGACCTGGTGCGTGAGGATGTTGAGCGCGAGGATCGAGTGGAACGAGTAGGTCTTGCGGTTCAGCCGCGGGGCCAGGTCGACGGACGAGTCGAAGAGCTTCCGGGGGTCCTCCAGGAGGCCCTGCCCGGCCTCGGTGGAGTAGAGCGCCTCCAACGCGGTGTCCTGCTCGCGCCCCCAGAAGCGGGCGATGAACGAGGACGTCTTCTGCGTCGCCTGGCCGCGCATGATGTGCAGGCCGGCCTCCAGCGCGTTCAGCAGGTGCTGCTGCGCGACGGCCGAGTTCTGCAGGGCGTCCAGGTTGACGGCGAGCCCTTCGCGGTGCAGGTCGGCGACGAGCCCGTCGCGCCTCTTCCGGACGGCGTGCGCCATCGAGTACTCGGCGATTCCCGGCACGGACGACATGAGGCTCTGCAGCGACCGCCCGCTGACCCGGTCGAGCCATTCCGCGTTGTCCCACAACCGGAAGACCGTGCTCTCGTCGAGTCCCGAGAAGGCCGCCACGTCGGACATGTTGAGTCCCATGTCCTTGGTGATGTCGGAGAGAGACTTCGGCTCGCCGTCCGCTGTCATCACGCGCCCTAGATGTGGCAGTTGCTGGCGCTTCGATCGTAGCGAAGCGCCGCGCGCGGGGGGCGTTCGATCAGCGGAAGTCCTGGCGAGTACCGCGGGGCTCATGCCGCCGTCACCCCGCCACGCGGCCGACGCAGCCGATGAGCGGCAGCGGGCGCGGGTCGGCCACGGCCGACGCGGGCAGCCGGGCGGGGTAGGGGTCGAGCATCCGCAGGCTCGCGCACATGCGGGCGATCTCGTCCGCGCTCCGCGGCCGGAACGGGGTGTCGACGCCCTCGCACGGCCCGGAGATCGGGTCGAGTTCCGGCGACCGCTCGGCGTGGCTGATCACCAGGTGGCTGCCCGGAGGCAGGCCCGCGGCCAGCGCGCCGACGATCCCCGCCGGGTCGTCCTCGTCGGCGAGGAAGTCCAGGACGCCGAGCAGGAACACCGCGACGGGCTCGGAGAAGTCGATCAGGCGGCGCAGGCCGGGGTCGGCGAGCAGCGCGGCCGGGTCGCGGACGTCCCCGGCGAAGGCGCCCGTGCCGGCGTCCACGGCGAGCAGCGCTCGCGCGTGCGTGAGCACCATCGCGTCGTTGTCGACGTAGGCGACGCGGCACGCCGGGTCGGCCCGCCGGACGAGGTCGCCGAGGTTCTCGGCGGCGGGCAGCCCGCAGCCGACGTCGACGAACTGCCGCAGCCCCGCCTCCCGGGCGAGCAGTGTGGCGGCGTGGTCCAGGAAGCCCCTGTTCGCCTGGACGAGCCGCGGCACCACCGGGCTGCCGCGCAGCGCGCGCTCGGCGGACTCGCGGTCCGCCGCGTAGTTGTCCTTGCCGCCGAGGAGGTAGTTGCACATGCGGGCGACACTGGCCGTGGCCGTGCTGAGCGCGGGCCCGTCCCCGGGAGGGGAGGACTCGGCCCGGCGGGCCGGGCTCAGCGCCGCCCCGGACGTCACGGCAGCCGCCATCCGTCCCGGACGCCGACGCCGAACCAGAAGGTGGAGGTCCCGCTCTTGCCGCGGCAGGTGCCGTAGTCGGTGGCGAGGGCCTTCATCAGGGCGAGCCCGCGCCCGCCCGTCGGCAGCGGGTCGTCCACCGCCCGGTCCACCGCCCGCGGCTGCGCCGGGGCGGCTCCGCCGTCGGTGATCTCGACGCGCACGTACCGGTCGACGTGCAGCACGGTCAGCGTGATCGTGCCGTCCCGGCGCGGCAGCGCGTGCAGCACCGAGTTGGTCATGGCCTCGCTGGTCAGCAGTTCCAGGTCGCCGAGCTCGGACCGGTCGGCGCCGAAGTGCTGCCCGACGAGCTCGCGGACGTAGGAGCGGCCGAGCCGCACGGCGGGCGGCGTGGCGGCGAGGTCGACCTCGCCGATGAGCCGCCCCGACGACTTGCCGTTGTGGTTCCAGGCGGACGGGATCCCGACTTCCAGCGAGGGAGCGGGTGCGGGCACCAGCATGGGCGCCCCGGACCATGTGTCTGATGCGTTCATGGCGTTGTCGGCTTCACGTCTCCGGGTCGGGCTGTAAGCGAACATGTGCTTCTCGGCCAGGTCGATGTCGGACGTGGAAGTGAAACAACACACACTCTTACGCAGCCCCCGCGAGGCAGTCACCAACGCTTGCGCGCGCGCAAGGACCCTGCCGCACCCTGCGGGACGTCACCCGCCGTCCAAGATCCGCCACATGGCGGCGCATCACCGGTCCCGCAGGGGTCGCGCGAACCGGACGGGCGTCAACCCCCGGGCCTGCGGCCCCAGACGGAGATCAGCGGTGCGAGGGTCAGGTCGAGGCGCCCCGCGGCGATGGCGGCCAGCAGGTGGCGGATCTCCTCGGCGGTGGCGTGCCCGCCCTCGATGAGCCGCTCGTGCACCTGGAGGATGGACGCGGTCTCCAGGACGCCGCAGGCCGGGGCCGAGAGGGGGAAGAACGCGTCGGCGCGGACGTCGTCCAGCCCGGCGTCGCGCAGGAGCCGGGGGAGCCGGCGGCCGTAGGCGAGGTCGGCGCCGCGCTCGGCGAGCAGCGCGCGGAAGCCGCGCCGGACGGCGTTGGCGAGGCGTTCGTCCGGGCCGCGCTCGTCGGGGCAGGCCAGCGGCTGGAGCCCCGGGTCGGCGTCCTCGACGAGCAGGACGCCGCCGGGCCGCAGGGAGTCGGCCAGCGTCCGCAGGGCCCGGTCGCGGTCGGCGAGGTGGACCAGCAGCAGCCGGGCGTGGACGAGGTCGAACGGCCCCTCGGGCGGGGCGTCGCGCACCAGGTCGTGGCGCCGGACCTCGACCGGGGCCCCGGCGAGTTCCGGCGCGTCCGCCAGCCAGGACACGTCGATGTCGGTCGCCAGCACGCGCCCGGCGGCGCCGACGCGGCCCGCGATCCAGGACGCGACGGACGGCCCGCCGGCGCCGGCCTCCCAGACGCGCCATCCCTCGCCGAGCCCCGCGTCCTCCAGGTGGCGGAACGTCCACCGGTCGAACAGTTCGGAGATCGCCTCGAAGCGGGTGCCCGCCTCGACCTGCCGGTTGTCCAGGAGATAGTCCACCTCTCCGATGATGCCGCCGTCCGGTCGCGCGGTCACGGGACCAGTTCCGGCAGGAGGGCGTCGCGGAGCCGCGCGAGGGCCTCGCTCTCCGACGCGGCGGCCTCCACCCGCCGCGCCAGCGCGGCGGCGAAACCGCCGAACGCGCGGGCCTCGCCGTCGCCGGGCCAGGGGACGGTGAAGGCGGCGATGTCCCGCCACTGGACGCGCGGCATCCGCGTGCCGTCGCCGACGGCGCGGGCGTGCGCCGCGACCTCGTCGCTCGCCAGGGCGGCGAGGAGCCAGCCCCGCCGGGCGCCGTCGGCCGGGCGGACGACGAGGATGTCGGTCGAGGCGACGCCGTCCACGAAGGCGAGCCCCGCCTTGTGGAAGGCGGGGCGGAGCTTGCCGAACAGGACGTCGCCGGCCGAGAAGCGCCGCTTCGCGCTGGTGACGCCGGACGCGTCGGTCCAGGTCGAGAGCCACATGTGCCGTTTCGGCATGTGCTCCAGGGCGATGTAGTTCTCGTCCCGCCCGATCCGCTGCGGCGCGACGTTGCGGCGCACCAGCTCCCCGAGCTCGCCGATCGCGATGGCGGACCCGGCCGTGGCCGCCGACTCGTCGTAGCGGGCGCGGACCAGCGCGTCCCCGCAGGCCGCGATGCGCCCGTTCACCTCGATCTTGTCGTCGAGCGCCCCCAGCACGGCCGCCGCCGCGTCCTGCTCCGCCCTGCCCGGGCGCCGGACGGCGAGGCCGTTCAGGATCGCGTGGGTGAGGAGCGGCTGCCCCGAGCCGATGCGGTACCTGTTCAGGCCGAGCCGCTTGAGCAGGTAGTGGACGTAGCGCGGGTTCACCCCGTCCCTGGCCGTGGCGATGATGGCGTTGTCGGTCACCCAGCACCGGTCGGGGCTGTAACGGACGGTTCCGCAGTAGCTCCCGACGCGCCCCACGATGGTGGAACCCGGCCCGGCGTTGAACCCGCCGGACGTCCCGATGGCGCCGTTGGCGCCGTACGTCCGGTAGCGGGTGCCCGCGACGGGGCGCGACCGGCCGTTCGAGAACGCGACGAGGTCGCCCAGCGCCACGTCAGCCACCGAGGCGCCCCAGTTCGTCCCGGACGACCTGGTCGAGCCGCGCCGACTCCTCCAGGTGCGCGAGGAGTTCCCCGGTGAGCCGCTCGACCCGGTCGGCGGCGGGCTCGTCGCCGCGGTCCGCCTGGGCGGCGCCGACGTAGCGTCCCGGCGTGAGGACGTGGCCGTGCGACCTGATCTCGTCCGGTCCCGCCGCGTGGCAGAAGCCGGGGACGTCGCGATGGCCGCCGCCGCGCCACGCCCGGTACGCGCCGGCGATCCGGGCGACGTCGCCGGCGGTGAGGACCCGCTCGGTGCGGTCGACCATCGTCCCCATGTCCCGGGCGTCGACGAACAGCACCTCGCCGGGGACGCTCTTGCGCCGGTCGAGGAACCAGAGGCAGGCGGGGATCGGGGTGGTGCGGAAGAGCCGGTCCGGCAGCGCGACGACGCACGAGACGAGATCGGCCTCCACCAGCGCCGCGCGGATCTCGCCCTCGCCCGACTGCCGGGACGACATCGACCCGTTCGCCATCACCACGCCGGCGCGGCCCCGCGGCCCGAGCCTGGCCACGATGTGCTGGATCCAGGCGAAGTTGGCGTTCCCCGCGGGCGGCACCCCGTAGCGCCAGCGCGCGTCGCCGGGGTCCCGGTACCAGTCCGACATGTTGAACGGCGGGTTGGCGAGGACGTGGTCGGCGGCGAGGTCCGGATGCGCGTCCTCGTAGAAGGCGTCGGAGCGGCGGACGTCGCCCGCGATCCCGTGCACGGCCAGGTTCATCCTGGCCAGCCGCCACGTCCGCTCGTTCGCCTCCTGCCCGTACACCGCGATGTCGTCCGGCCGGCCCCGGTGGCTCAGGACGAACTTCTCCGCCTGCACGAACATGCCGCCGGAGCCGCAGCACGGGTCGTACACCCGTCCCCGGAAGGGCTCCAGGACCTCCACCAGCAGCCGGACCACGCCCGCCGGAGTGTAGAACTCGCCGCCGCGCTTGCCCTCGGCCCGCGCGAACTTCTCCAGGAAGTACTCGTAGACCTCGCCGAGCACGTCCCGCGCGGGCCGCGCCCCCGCCCCGAACCGCACCCCGCCGATCAGGTCGACCAGCTCGCCGAGCCGCCGCTGGTCGACCCGCGTGAAGATCTGCGGGAGGGCGCCGTCCAGCGACGGGTTGGCGCGCATGACGGCGCCCATCGCCGCGTCGATCCGCTCGCCGATGTCCTCGGCGGTGTCGTCGGCGGTGTCCTCGCCGGCGGGGGAGAGGTCCGCCCACCGCGCTCCGTCCGGTACCCGGAACGCCCCTTCACCGGAGGAGTCGGACACGTACTTGAGGAACACGAGCCCGAGGACGAAGTCCCTGTACTGCGCCGCGTCGACGGATCCGCGCAGCTTGTCGGCGGCCTTCCAGAGAACGTCCCCTTTCCAGAGGACGTCGTCTTTCCGGAGGACATCGCCTTTCCGGGGGACATCGTCCATCCGCGTGACTCTAGCGTTCGGCCCGCCACGCCGGAGGGACGCCGTCGATGGACGGGCGGCGGGCGCGGTGCGAGGCTGCGGAACGTGATGGTCGTGGGCGTCCCGGCGTTGGCGGCGCTGGCCGCATGGCTGTACCTGGCGTTCGCGCACGGCGGCTTCTGGAGGACGGGGCCGGGGCTGCCCGACGCGCCGGAGCCGGACGCGTGGCCCGAGGTCGTGGCCGTCGTCCCCGCCCGCGACGAGGCCGCCGTCCTCCCGGAGACGCTCCCGACGCTGCTCGCCCAGCGGTACCCGGGCGCCTTCCGCGTGGTGCTGGTCGACGACGGGAGCGGCGACGGCACCGCCGGGACCGCCGCCTCCCTGGCGGACGGAGACCCGGCCCTGACGGTCGTGCGCGCGAGGGAGCGCCCGCGGGGATGGGCGGGCAAGGTCTGGGCGATGTCGGAGGGCGTCCGGGCGGCGGGGGAGCCCGGCTTCCTCCTCTTCACCGACGCCGACATCGCCTACGCCCCCGGCGCCGTGGAGCGGCTGGTGCGCGCCGCCGTGGCCGGACGCCGGGACCTGCTGTCGCAGATGGCGACGCTCAGCACCCGCACGGGCTGGGAGCGGGTGGTCGTCCCCGCCTTCGTGTACTTCTTCGCCCAGCTCTACCCGTTCCGCCGCGTCGGCCGCGACGGGTCGCGCACGGCCGCCGCCGCGGGCGGCTGCATGCTCGTCCGCCGCGAGGCCCTCACCGGGGCGGGCGGCCTCGCCCGGATCCGCGGCGCGCTGATCGACGACGTGGCGCTCGGACGGCTGCTCAAGCGCGCGGGCGGGCGCTGCCGCCTCGACCTCAGCCGCGACGTGGTCAGCCGCCGCCCCTACCCCCGCCTCGCCGACCTCTGGGCGATGGTCGCCCGCAGCGCCTACCACCAGCTGCGCTACTCGCCCGCCCTGCTCGCCGGGACCGTCGCCGGCCTGCTGCTCCTCTACGCGGTCCCGCCGGCCGCGACGGTCGCGGGCCTGGTCGCGGGCCCGGTCCGCGGCGCGCCCGTCCTCGCGGCGGGCGCGCTCGCCTGGGCGCTCATGGCGGCCACCTACGCGCCGATGCTGCGCTTCTACGGCCTGTCGCCCGTGCGCGCCCCGGCCCTGCCGCTCGTGGCCCTGCTGTACGCGGCGATGACCGTCGACTCCGCCCGCAGGCACCGCGCCGGCCGGGGCGGTGCGTGGAAGGGGCGGACCGCGCCGGGACGGACTTTGTCAGGACGGCACAAATCCGGTGCCGCCGATGCGTCCCGCGCGACATTGGAGTAAATGTCCAATTACGTTACGGTCGGGAGGCCGTCACGCCGACGGCAGGCGCGCAGACGCCGCCGCCACGTCGAAGGGTTGCCCGCCATGTCCATCACCGTTCGCCGGGCCGTGCGCGCCGCGGTGGCGTCGTGCCTCGGCCTCGCCATGACGGCGGCCGCCCTCCAGGGCACCGCCGCCGCGGTGCCGCGGGACCCGAGGCCCCCGGCCGAGGATCCGTTCTACCAGCCGCCCTCCCCGCTCCCGGCGGGCGCGCCCGGTGACGTCATCCGGTCGCGTCCCGCGGTGTTCACCGTGGACCCGGTCGGCCACTCGCCGTACGAGGGCGTCAGGTCCTGGCAGGTGCTGTACCGGTCGGAGACGGTGCAGGGGCAGCCGGCCGCCGTGTCGGGCATGGTCCTCGTCCCCACCAAGGAGTGGACGGGCCAGGGCGAGCGGCCGCTCGTCGCCTACGCCGTCGGGACGCGCGGGCTCGGCGACGCCTGCGCGCCGTCCTACACCCTCACCCAGGGCATGGACTACGAGGAGCTGTTCATCGCCGACGCGCTCAGCCGCGGCTGGGCCGTCGCCGTCACCGACATGGAGGGCCTCGGCACCCCCGGCCGGCACACCTACGAGGTCGGCGGCTCCCAGGGGCGGGCCCTGCTGAACGTCGCCCGCGCCGCGCAGCGCCTCCCGGACGCCGGGCTCGGCGGCTCGCCGGTCGGCCTCTGGGGCTACTCGCAGGGCGGCACCACCGCGGGCTGGGCGGCCGAGCTGGCCAGGACCTACGCCCCCGAGCTGGCCGTCAAGGGCGTGTTCGCGGGCGGCGTCCCGGCCGACCTCCAGGCCGTCGCCAAGGGCCTGGACGGCTCCCCGTTCGTCGCGCTCATGTTCATGGCCGCCGTCGGCTACGACGCCGCCTACCCCGAGCTCGACCTGGCCGAGTACCTCAACGACGACGGCCGCGCGCTGCTGGCCAAGGCCCAGGAGATGTGCCTGGTCAGCTTCGACGGGCCCCTCACGGTCGTCCAGACCGCCTTCAAGCACATCAGCGACTACACGACCAGCGACCCGCTGGCCACGCCCGAGTGGCGGCGGCGCCTGGACGCCAACAAGCTCGGCTCCACCGCCCCGAGCGCCCCGGTGCTCCAGACGCAGGCCGTCTACGACGAGATCATCCCCGCCGGGCAGGCCGACGCCCTCCACAAGGCGTGGTGCGCGAAGGGCGCCAACGTCACCTGGAAGACCTACACCTTCGCCGAGCACGCCACCGGCATGCTCTGGAGCGAGCCCGACGCGATGGCGTTCCTCGGCGACCGCTTCGCGGGCAAGCCGGTCACCGGCAACTGCGCCGCCTGAACCCCCTGAACCCCTTGGCCCTGGGGCCATCCCGCTCCGCAAGGGGCAGGATGGCCCTATGGATTTGGTGGAGTTCCTCCGCGCCCGGCTGGACAGGGACGAGCAGATGGCCCGCGCCTGCTCCGGCGTCCCCTGGAAGGCGACCCCCTCCGGCACGGTCAGCACCGACACCGGCGATCCCGGCACGGACGGTCCCGCCTACGTGGCGATGGCGGAGAACGACGCGTACGCCGAGCACATCGCCCGCCACGACCCGTCCCGCGCGCTCGCCGAGGTCGCCGCCAAGCGCCAGATCGTCGACGACTACGAGAAGCAGGCCTGGATCCTCGGCCAGGGCCACCGCACCCCCGAGCTCGACGCGGCCCAGTCCGTCCGCGGGACGGTGCTGCGCCTCCTCGCGCTCCCCCACGCCCACCACCCCGCCTACCAGGAGGAATGGCGGCCCTAGGCTTCGGTGATCAGGGCCGGGTGGCCGGGGTCGTCCACCTTCAGGACGACGTCGGCGGCGCGCAGGGGCCCGACCTCGGCGTCGTAGCGCGCGTAGGCGGGAAGCGTCCACGCCTCGTCATCGGCCGTGCGGCGGGCCAGCGCCCCGCGCGACAGGAACAGGTGGACGGTCAGCTCGAACGGCAGCCCCCGGCCGAGCAGCAGCGATCCGTCGAGCAGCAGGACCCCGCCGGGCTGGACGCGCACGTAGTCCGCCCTGGTCGCCCGGTCGCGCGCCGCGTCCCAGAGGCTCGGCAGGACCCTGCCCGTGCCGGACGGCTCCAGCGGCCCCAGCACCTCGCGGACGAGCCCGCCCAGGTCGAGCCACTCGTCGTAGAGGACGTCCGGGTCGTCCCGCCCGCGCTCGTAGCGCAGCGACGCCGGGCGCAGGAAGTCGCGCGCCGACACCCGCACGACGTCCCGTCCGAGAGCGCGCAGCGGCGAGACGAGCGCGTCGGCCAGGTCCGAGGGCGCCGCGGGCGGCGCCCCGTCGACCGCCACCCGCGACCAGGAGCCCTTCCCGGACGCCGTGATCCGGTCGGCCAGCTCCTCGACCACCAGGGACGGCGAGATCGGTCGTGCGCGCATCACCTCATCCTGCCCGCAACCCCCATGCGCGCCTGACACACCGGCCCTCGGAATGTAACCTCGGTACCGGGCCGAGAGGCGCTGCAACGGGCGAGAGCCCGCCACGCTCGGCCCGAGACACCCGACCCCGCAAGGGCGCCTCCCAGATTCATGGGAGGTGCTCGAAAACATGACTCAGACTCCATTGCGCGAACTTCTTGAGCAGCGGATCGCGGTACTGGACGGCGCGTGGGGCACGATGCTCCAGGGCGCGGGCCTGACCCCCGGCGACTACCGCGGCGACCTCATCGGCGACGACCATTCCAAGGACGTCACCGGCGACCCCGACCTGCTGAACCTGACCCGCCCCGACGTGATCCTGGACGTCCACCGCCAGTACCTGCGGGCCGGCGCCGACATCACGACCACCAACACCTTCACCGCGACCAGCATCGGGCAGGCCGACTACGGCCTGGAGGGCCTGGTCCGGGAGATGAACGTGCAGGGCGCCCGGCTGGCCCGGCAGGCCGCCGAGGAGTTCGGCGGCCGCTACGTCGCCGGGTCCATCGGCCCGCTGAACGTCACGCTCTCGCTGTCCCCGCGGGTCGACGACCCGGCCTACCGCGCCGTCACGTTCGACCAGGTCAAGGACGCCTACGCCGAGCAGATCGCCGCGCTCGCCGAGGGCGGCGTCGACCTGCTGCTGATCGAGACGATCTTCGACACGCTGAACGCGAAGGCCGCGATCGCCGCCGCCCGCGAGGTCGCCCCGCACCTGCCGCTGTGGATCTCGGTGACCATCGTCGACCTGTCCGGCCGGACGCTGTCCGGGCAGACCGTCGAGGCGTTCTGGCGGTCGATCGAGCACGCCGAGCCGCTGGTCGTGGGCGTGAACTGCTCGCTCGGCGCCGACGAGATGCGCCCGCACGTGGAGGAGCTGGCGCGCCTGGCCGGCACCTACACGGCCTGCCACCCGAACGCGGGCCTGCCGAACGCCTTCGGCGGCTACGACGAGACCCCGGAGGAGACGAGCGGCAAGGTCGGCGAGTTCGCCGCGTCCGGCATGGTCAACGCCGTCGGCGGCTGCTGCGGGACGGGCCCGGACCACATCGCGAGGATCGCCGAGGCCGTGCGGGGGCTGGCCCCCCGCGAGCTCGCCGCTCCCGGCGCGGCCAGCCGGTTCAGCGGCCTGGAGCCGTTCGCGATCGGCGCCGACACCGGCTTCGTCATGATCGGCGAGCGCACCAACGTCACCGGCTCCAAGAAGTTCCGCAGGCTCATCGAGGCGGGCGACCACCAGGCCGCCGTGGACGTGGCGCTCGACCAGGTGCGCGGCGGCGCGAACCTGCTCGACGTCAACATGGACGCCGACCTGCTCGACAGCGAGCGGGAGATGACGACGTTCCTCAACCTCATCGCCACCGAGCCCGAGGTCGCCCGCATCCCGATCATGGTGGACAGCTCGCGCTGGAGCGTGCTGGAGGCGGGGCTGAAGACCGTCCAGGGCAAGGGCGTCGTCAACTCCATCAGCCTCAAGGAGGGCGAGGGCCCGTTCCTGGAGCAGGCGCGCCGCATCCGCGACTTCGGCGCCGGCGTCGTCGTCATGGCCTTCGACGAGACGGGCCAGGCCGACACCACCGAGCGCAAGGTCTCGATCTGCGGCCGCGCCTACGACCTGCTCACGCGGGAGGTCGGGTTCCCGGCCGAGGACATCATCTTCGACCCGAACGTCCTCGCCGTCGCGACCGGCATCTCCGAGCACAACGGCTACGCCAAGGCGTTCATCGACGCGCTGCCCCTCATCAAGGAGCGCTGCCCGGGCGCCCGCACCAGCGGCGGCATCTCCAACCTGTCGTTCTCCTTCCGGGGCAACGACGTCGTCCGCGAGGCGATGCACTCGGCGTTCCTGTTCCACGCCGTCCGGGCCGGGCTCGACATGGGCATCGTCAACGCCGGGCAGCTCGCCGTCTACGAGGACATCCCCGCCGACCTGCTCGAACTGGTCGAGGACGTGCTGTTCGACCGGCGCCCCGACGCCACCGACCGGCTCGTGTCGTTCGCCGAGAACGTCAAGGGCGAGGGGAAGAAACGGGAGATCGACCTGTCGTGGCGGGACGCGCCGGTCGCCGCCCGCCTCTCCCACGCCCTCGTCCACGGCATCATCGACTTCATCGAGGCCGACACCGAGGAGGCCCGCCAGGAGGCCGAGCGCCCCCTCGACGTCATCGAGGGCCCGCTGATGGACGGCATGAAGGTCGTCGGCGACCTGTTCGGCTCCGGCAAGATGTTCCTCCCCCAGGTGGTCAAGAGCGCCCGCGTGATGAAGCGGTCGGTCGCCTACCTGGAGCCCTTCATGGAGAAGGAGAAGCAGGAGGCGCTCGCCGCCGGCCGCGTCCTCGGCGACCGCGGCCAGGGCAAGATCGTCCTCGCGACGGTCAAGGGCGACGTGCACGACATCGGCAAGAACATCGTCGGCGTCGTCCTCGGCTGCAACAACTACGACGTCGTCGACCTCGGCGTGATGGTCCCCGCGGCCAAGATCCTGGAGACCGCCGTCCAGGAGGGCGCCGACGCCATCGGCCTGTCCGGGCTGATCACCCCGTCCCTGGACGAGATGGTCTCCGTCGCGGCGGAGATGGAGCGCCGCGGCATGCGGCTGCCGCTGCTGATCGGCGGCGCCACCACGTCCCGGCAGCACACCGCCGTGAAGATCGCTCCCGCCTACGACGCGACGACCGTGCACGTGCTGGACGCCTCCCGCGTCGTCGGCGTCGTCTCCGACCTGCTCGACGGCAAGCGCGCCGCGGCGCTCGATGCCGCCAACCGCGAGGAGCAGGCGCGGCTGCGCGAGCAGCACGAGAACAAGCAGCGCCGCCCCCTGCTCACCGTGGGGCGGGCCCGCGAGAACCGGGAGGGGGTCGACTTCGGCGACCTGCCCGCGCCCGGCTTCACCGGCGTGCGGATCGTCCGTCCCGAGATCTCCGCGATCCGCGAGATGATCGACTGGCAGTTCTTCTTCCTGGCCTGGGAGCTCAAGGGCAAGTACCCGGCGATCCTCGACCAGCCCGTCGCGCGCGAGCTGTTCGACGAGGGCAACGAGCTGCTCGACCAGATCATCGCCGACGGCGCGTTCGAGGCCCACGGCGCCTACGGCTTCTGGCCCGCGCACTCCGACGGCGACGACATCGTCCTGCCCGGCGCCGCGCGCTTCCCGATGCTGCGCCAGCAGACGTCCAAGCCGGCGGGACGCCCCAACCGCTGCCTCGCCGACTACATCGCCCCGTCCGGCGACCACCTCGGCGGCTTCGCCGTGACGATCCTCGGCGCCGAGGACCTCGCCGCGAAGTACGAGCAGGACAACGACGACTACAAGTCGATCATGGTGAAGGCCCTCGCGGACCGCCTCGCCGAGGCGTTCGCCGAGTACGTCCACCTGGAGGCCCGCCGCGCCTGGTTCGAGCCGGACGCCGACCCCGCCCTGGAGGACCTGCACGCCGAGCGGTTCCGCGGCATCCGTCCCGCCCTCGGCTACCCGGCGAGCCCCGACCACAGCCTCAAGCAGACCCTGTTCGACCTGCTGGACGCGGGCCGCCTCGGCATGAAGCTCACCGAGTCGTACGCGATGGCCCCCGCCGCCAGCGTCAGCGGCCTGATCTTCGCCCACCCGGCGTCGCGCTACTTCACGGTCGGGCGCGTCGGCAAGGACCAGATCGAGGACTACGCCCGCCGCTGCGAACTCCCGGTCGCCGAGGTCGAGCGCTGGCTCGCCCCCAACCTCGCCTACGACCCGTCCTGACGGCCTCCGCCGTCGCGGGGAGGCCCGGCACGCGCCCGCCCCCCTCCGGTGACACCCGCGGGACCGTGGATGTCACCGGGGTGGGAGCATCCTCGCGTGGAGATACAGGCACTGATCGATCAGCTGGCCGGACCCGACCACAAGGCGGCGGGGGACGCCCTCGCGGCCGTCGGCGAGCCCGCCGTCCGGCCCGTCCTGGCCGTCCTGTGCGACGAGGACTCCCCGGTCGACTGGACCACCGGCGCGACCGTCCTGCGGCGCCTCGGGCTCCCCGCCCTGGAACCGCTGCGCGAGGCCATGGCGGCCGCGCCCACCGCCGAGGTCGCCCGCCGCTGCGGCTGGGCCCACAGCGGTCTGGAGATCGCCGACCCGGCGGCCTTCGTCCCCGGCCTGAGCCATCCGAGCGCCAAGGTCCGCGCGGACACCGCCTACGTCCTCCAACTCAGAGGGGAGGCGGCGCTGCCGCACGCCTCCGCCCTGCTCGCCCTCCTCGACGACCCTGACCCCGACGTCCGGCAACGCGTCGTCTGGGCCCTTGAGGAGCTCGGCCCCGGCGTCGTCCCTCTCCTGCGCGGGATCCGCCGCTCCCGGGGCGCCGCCCGCCGCCGCGCCCTGGAAGCCCTCGCCGCGGTCGGCGGCCCGTCCGCGCTGGACGACCGCGACCAGGCCCTCGTCCGGCGGCTGATCCGCGCCAAGATCGCAACGGAGACGCCCGGGCCCATGCACCTGTGCGGCACCTGGTACGCCGTCCCCACCGGCGACCGCGACGCCGTCCTCGACGCCTTCGGGCTCACCGGGCCCGAGCCCGTCACGATGCGGCTCGGCGCGTCCGCCTGGAACCACGACCAGCACGCCTGGCGCGGGGACCACCGCTCCTGCCGCCGCGCCTACGTCACCCCATGCCTGGACGGCTGGACCCTCGTCTTCGGCGATCCCTTCTTCGACCACGAGGAGGAGGAGATCGACGCCGCCGCGGTCCAGGAGCACTGCCGCGGCCTGAGCCGCCGCTTCGGCGCGGCCCACTGGTACGGCGCGAGCTGCGGCGACGACTGGACGGCCTGGTGCGTCGCCGAGGACGGCGACATCGTCCGCTACTACGACGTCTTCGACCCGGACGAACAGATCGGCTCCCACCCCGCCGAGGACGGCCTCGTCCTCCCGCATGACGACGCCTTCCCCGACGACGCCTTCGACGACGTCGACCTCCACGACAGCGCCGCCTTCCAGGCCCGCTACGCCCAGGTCAAGAAGGAGCTCGGCATCCCCGACGAGTGCCACGCCACCACGTTCGCGGCCCGCGCCTCGGTCGACCCGTCCGCTCTGGGCCCGCGCACGTCCGTCCAGGGTCACGGCGTCCTGGCGCTGACCTCCTGCGGCCGCCGCCACGGCCATCCGCCCGGCGTGCTGGAGATCTGACCCGGCGGGTGTCAGTAGGATGACCTGCCGATGGGCATCGAGATGGTCGCCGTCCCTCCGGGCACGGTGACGTTGTCGGACCGGCGGACGCGCCGCAGCTGGCCGGTCGACCTCGCGCCGTACCGGTTGGCGGCGCTCCCCGTCACGCAGGCGGAGTACGCGCGGGTCACCGCTGAGCGGCCGAGCACCGCCCGGGGAGACCGGCTGCCCGTCGAGGGCGTCTCGTGGCTGGACGCGGTCCGGTTCTGCAACGCCCTTTCCGGGAGTGAGGGGCTGGCGCCCGCCTATCGCCTCCATGCCGACGGCGCCGAGTGGGACGCCTCCGCCGACGGGTACCGGCTGCCGACCGAGGCCGAATGGGAGCACGCCTGCCGCGCCGGCACGACCGGCCCCCGGTACGGCCCGCTCGACGAGATCGCCTGGTATCGCGGCAACGCCGAGGAGCACGTCCACGAGGTGGGCGGCAGGCGGCCCAACGCGTGGGGCCTGCACGACATGCTCGGCAACGTCTGGGAGTGGTGCTGGGACCTCTACGACGCCGAGGTCTACGGCGCCTACCGGGTGCTCCGGGGCGGCGGCTGGTCCGACGAGCACTGGAGTTGCCGGGCGTCGGTGCGGCGCCGCAGCCACCCGACGTTCCGGATCGACGACGTGGGCTTCCGCGTGGCGCGTTCCGCCGCCGGCTGACCGCTCTTCACGCTGTCCGGAAGGGCCGGCCGTCCGCGCTCACAGGGATGGTAGATCGTTCGTTTTTGCTGGCCAGTGGCGCTTTTGCCGTTTTAGTCCCGATTCCTCGGGCTATGCCGTGAGAGACGGGGGAAGTCGGCAAGGAAGCGAAGGCTGATCATGGCGGAAGCGGACACGGGGAACGGCGGCAAGGCGCAGGACCTCCCCGTCGGGGAGCTCAAGGACGCCGGCCGCGCCCTGGTCCAGGCGCTCATGGTGCGGGCGCTGGAGAAGGCGAGCGGCCGGATCGAGGGTCTGACCGAGCGGTTGGACGCCCGGAACGGCGGGGGAGCCGCCGGGAAGGCGGCGGCCACCGGCGCGAAGAAGATCGTCGAGGGCGAGTCCCCGATCAAGGCGGGCCTCAGCGCCGGCGCCGGCGGGGCGAAGGAACTGGTGAAGGACAAGGTGAAGAGCGCCGTCGGCGGTGGCGGCAAGGACGGCAAGGGCGGCGGCCAGGGCAAGATGAAGGTCACCGACATCATGGAGGAGTTCGACGTCGGACTCCCGCGCCGCGTGGCCTACGACCAGTGGACGCAGTTCGCCGACTACCCGAGCTTCACCAAGAAGGTGGAGAGCGTCGAGCAGGAGTCCGACGAGAAGATCAACTGGCGGGCGCAGATCTTCCTGTCCCACCGCACCTGGGAATCGACGATCACCGAGCAGGTCCCCGACGAGCGGATCGTCTGGAAGTCCAAGGGCCCCAAGGGCTACGTCGACGGCGCCGTGACGTTCCACGAGCTGGCGCCGTCCATGACGCGGGTCCTGCTGGTGGCCGAGTACCACCCGGACGGCTTCCTCGAGAAGACCGCGAACATGTGGCGCGCCCAGGGCCGCCGCCTGCGTCTGGACTTCAAGCACATCAAGCGCCACATGATGACCAGGACGCTGCTGGAGCAGGAGGAGGTCGAGGGCTGGCGCGGCGAGATCCGCGACGGCGAGGTCGTCAAGACCCACGAGGACGCCCTCAAGGAGGAGCGGGAAGCCGGGGAGCGCGAAGAGGAGCAGGAGAAGCCGGAGGCGAAGCAGGACGAGACGGACGAGCCGAAGGCGGAGGACGAGGGGAAGAAGCAGGAGGAGAAAGAGGCCGAGAGCGCCCGCGCCTGACGTCTCCGCTGGTGGAAGGCGGCGCTGAGGGGGCAAGGAGACCCCCGGGGACCAGGAACGAGCATCGGGGGGAACGATGAGCGACGGCGCGTCCGGCAAGGCGGATCGCGAGGAGAACGGGTCCCGCGATGACTCCGAGGGCCTGACCGGCAGGACGCTGCAACCGGACAGGCGGGCGCAGCCCCCGGAGGGGCCGGACGTCCACCTCGACGTCCCGCAGCTCAAGGTGGAGGAGATCTCGCTGGAGGTCGACAACCTCGAGGCGCACGTCTCGCTCGTCGCCGAGGTCCTCGACCTGCTCAAGCTGAACGTCGGCGCGGACGTGTTCCTCGGCCGGGTCAAGCTGGAGATCAAGGGGGTCGAGGCGGAGGCGGAGCTCCAGGTCCGGCTGGACAACGTGGCCGTCATCGTCGACCGCGTCCTGACCACCCTCGACCGCAACCCGGAGATCCTCCAGCACATCGGCCGCGGCCTGGAGCCGGCGGTGAGCGACATCGGCTCCGGGACCGGCAGCGCCGTGGGCGAGGTCGGCAAGGGCGCCAGGGGCGCCGTGGAGGACGTCGGCCGCGGAGCCGGCGGCGCCGTCGAGAGCGTCGGCGAGGGCGCGGGCGGAGCGGTGAAGGACGTCGGCGAAGGCGCGGGCGGCGCCGTCAAGGACGTCGGCAAGGGCGCGGGCGAGGGCGTCAGCGAGGTGGGCCGAGGCGCCGGCCGAGCCGCCGAGGAGGTGGGCGAGGGCGCGGGCGAGGTGTCCGACGACGAGGACGAGCCGGAGGGAGAGAAGGACACGAAGGACGGAGCCGAGACGTCCGACCAGGAGCAGGATGTCACCGCACTCCAGGGAGCCCTGCGCGAGACCGAGGATTCCGTCCGCGAACTGGGCAGGGCCCTCCTGAGGATGGTCTCCCAGCAACGAGGAGGCACGCGCTCATGAGCCCCGGCGACCTCCCGGACGAAGGCCTCCAGCGCACGGCGGACATCCTCTTCACCGCCAAGGTGAAAGCCGACGAACTCCGCTTCGACGTGGTCCCCGACGTCTCGGTGACGTTCACCGAGGGCTCGTCGGACGAGTCCGCCTCCGGAAGCGCCCGAACCAACCTCCCGGACAAGGCCGAAGCCCGAACCACCTACCAGGACATCCAGATCGACTACGCCGTAGCCGCCAAACTCACCCCGCCTGAAGAGTGACCGTCGGAGGCTGATCCAGCATCGGGGTCGCGGGCGAGGACGGCGCGGTGCTGATGCCGCGTCACTGCCTCGGGCCGCTGGGGGGTGAAAGGGTGAGGGGCCTGGCGTGCGCCAGACCCCCCGGGGATCAGGGCCCGGTGACTTCCGGGCCCCGCGAGTGGGTCAGTCCTCGGCGCGGACAGCGCCGACGATGAAACCCGCGGCGACGGGGCAGGCGCAGAAGAGAACGCTTGCGACGACGCGCGCGAGGGTGCCGACGGCGGTTCCGGAGATGGAAACGACGGTGACGCCGAAGGCGGCCATAGGGACGCACACGATGCTGAACGCGATCATCGTGATCACCCAGATGTGGGCGACACGGATGGCCTTCACCCGCTCGGGCTTGTCGAGGTTGCCCGCGATGCGGCCGGCGACGGCGCCGCCGAAGCCGGCGATGGCGCCGGCGGTGGCGCCGGTGAGGAGGTTGCGGCCGAAGCCGCCCCAGTCACCGTAGGTGAAGAAGCCGGCTCCGTCGTGCCAGTTGTCGGCGAGCTGGACGGCGTAGCCCAGAGTCCCGATGACGACTCCGAAGAGGACGCCGACGATGGTTCCCGCGGCGACGGAGATCAGCGTGCGCTTCATGGTCGCGACCAGCCGACGCGCGTCCGTCCAGATCTCCTGGAGCCTGACCCCGAAGGCCTGCTGCCGGCTCTTGGAAAGCGGCTGAAGCTTTTTCATGGTGCTTCCTTTGTCTGGGGTGCGCGTGCCTGGCACGTGCACCGGTTGTTTGTTGAGCGGCCGTGGTCTCATCGCGGCCTCGGGGACTACCGTGCCGAGTACGGCCGTCCCGGCAAACGATCAGTTGGCGTTCTCGCCTGGCGGCGGCACCCGGCCCACCCGGTCCAAGGCTCGATCAAATGTTCGAGATTCTCGGGTCTGCGGTCGCTCCGGGGGCTAGATCGTTGATGGGGGTTGTTGAGTGCTCTGGTTAGTGGTCGTAGGCGGTAAGTGATCGCTTGGTTGGGGCGTCGATGAGCCAGTTGTGCCAGATCGCGGCGTTGAGGGCGCAGATGCGCTGGCACAGGCGCGTCCACAGGCCTTCGGTGGTGCGGGCGGCGTGGCGTTCCAGCCCGAGTTGGTTCTTCAGTGTCCAGATCACCGCCTCGATACGCTGGCGCAGCCAGCTGGGGAACACCTTCACGGCGGGTTCGGGCTCGTCGTCGCGGACGGGGCGGATCAGGATATGGCCCAGGTCGGCGGCGGCCTTTTCCACCCCGGCTCCGGCGAATCCCTTGTCGCACACGATCGGGCACGGTCCCGGCGCGGCCTGCTGGACGTGCAGCAGGTGCACGGCCTGTTTGCGTTCGTCCAGCTCTTTGGGGTGGGCCAGGCTGAAGGAGCACACCGCGCCTTCGGCGGTGGTGATCAGCATCAGTTTGGCGCCCCAGTAGAAGGCGTGGTGGGACTTGTCCATGCCGTAGCCGGCGATCTCGCCCAGGGCCGAGCGGTGCACGGTGGTGCGTGAGGCGCCGCAGCGCAGCGGAGTGCCGTCCATCAGCCGCAGCCGCTCCTGCCAGGAGGGCGTCTGGCGGACCAGCCACATCGAAGCGGCGAACAGAGCGGGCGCGGCATCGCGCAGGTGCCGGTTGTACTCGGACTGACCGGGCAGCCGCGGGAACAGGTGCCCGATCCTGCCGGGCGCGGTCCGCAGCCACCGCCGCTCGGAATCGCAGCCGAGCAGGACCTGGGCCACAGCGACGCACACCAGTTCAGCGTCGTTGAGGGTGCGGTCGGGGCCGCGTCTGCGGGTGCGGTCGGCCGACCGCAGGACGTGATCGTCCAGATGGACGTAGAGTGCGGTCAGAAGGGCGTCCAGGTTTGTCTTCACACACTGATCATGGGCGCCCTTCGTCATGCCCGCAGCGGTTCAGCAAACCCCCATCAACGATCTAGGGTCGCGGCGTGGCGAACTCCGAGAGTGCCGAGCCCTGCGACGGCTTCTGGGCCGACACCGCCAGGATCCGGGCCGGTTACCTGGCCGAGGTGCCCGCGCACCTGCTGGTGATGAAGCTCGCCGAGGAGGTCGGCGAGGTCGCCGAGGCCTACATCGGGATGACCGGCGGCAACCCGCGCAAGGGCGTCCACAAGACGGCCGCGGACGTCCTGGACGAGCTGGCCGACGTGATCCTCGCCGCCGCCGTCCCCATGGTCGACCTGGCCGGGGGCCCCGAACAGGCCGCACGGCACCTGGCCGGACGGCTCGGCGTCGTCTCCGCCCGCGCCACCGCCCCGGCCGCGAACGGCTGGCACGGATCCTTCATCGCGCCCCACGTCCTGCTGCGGCGCGAGGACGGCGCCGTGCTGATGCTGCGCCGCCACAACACCGGATACCGCGACGGATGGCTGTGCCCGCCCGCAGGACGGATCGAGCCCGGCGAGGACGTCCTGGCCGCGGCGATCCGCGAGGCCGGGGAGGAGACCGGCGTGACGCTCCACCGCGACGACGCCGAGTTCTCCCACGTCCTGCACCGCACCGCCGAGTCGTTGCCGGGCCCCTGCCAAGCGGTCAGCGACTACTGGTTCACGTTCCGGACCTGGGGAGGCGAGCCGCACGCGGCCGAGCCCGACAAGGCTTCGGAGGCGCTGTGGATCGATCCGGCGGCTCCACCGGCCGACGTGATCCCCCACTGCGCACAGGTCCTCGCCGCCATCGGCCGCGGGGAGACGTTCAGCGTCCACGGCTGGACACCGGACGCCTGAGTCGCGGCGCGCCGTCCGTCACGACCCCTCCCCATGACGGCGGACACGCCGCGACCACCTGTCATTCGTCGCAACGGCCGTCGGCGGATGCCGCACAAGATCGCTGATCTCCATCCCGGAGGGAGCGACGCCACAGGAGTGGGCAACGCTCATCGGCAAGCGTTGCCCGCGAGCGCGAGTGGGGCGGTCGGTCATGGACGGATACGGCACCAGATCCACTTGCCGCCGGCCGGGTCGCCTGTGACGCCGCACCTGGTCGACAGCGCCTGGACGATGTGGAGGCCCCAGCCGCCGTTGTCGTCGAACGCCTCCTCGGACAGGTCCAGGTCTTCGAGGGTGAGTTCCTTCGTCGGCCTGCTCTGGGGAAGGGCGTAGTCCGCGTCCCAGACGGCGATGACGACGCCGTGCGCGTCCCGGCTGAGCTGGAGGCGGATCTCCTTGTGAGGCGTCTGCCGCGCCGCGTTCGTGACGAGCTCCGACACGACCAGAAGCGCATTGTCGAGAATGTGGAAATAGTCCCAGTTGCGGATTCGTGCGTCCACAAGAGTGCGCGCCAGCCCCACTGCGGACGGTGTTCCCACAAGGGGCATAAGTAGATCTCCGCTCGCCGTCATCGCCATCGTCCCCACCCTTGTCAGAGATTCCGATTCCTGCGACAAGGGTCACCCGAACGACTTATGGTCTGCCTGTAGTCATCCGAGCTGAATACAGGGAGAGTGAAAATGCCCATCGTCCGCGATCCCCTCAACCCCAAGCTCTCGATGTGGTACTTCTTGGCCTTCTACCTGCGGTTTTTGCGCGAGAAGACAGGTCTCTCCCTCACGCAGTGCGGGGAGATCATGGGGGTTCAGCGCGGCACTGTTTCCAACTTCGAAGCGGGACGGCGGCGGCCACAAGAAGATCACATGCGGGCGCTCGACAAGTACTATGAAACTGGATGGCTTTTTCAGCTATTGCTCTGGTTTGCCCGAATGGCTCATGATCCTAACTGGGGGAGGCAACTCGTCAAGTACGAGCAGGAGACAACGCTGATCAAGGCCTACCACGGTCAGGTGATCCCGCTGGCACTCCAGACGGACGAATACACCTGGGCTTACGTCCAGGCCGGGACTCCGAAGGACTTCGAGGCGGAGATGGCCGAGCGCGTTGCTCGGAAGAAGTCCTTTTTCAGCCGGGGAACCGAGGTCGAGATGTGGGCCACGATCGATGAGAGCGTCCTGGCCCGTGAAGTCGGCGGTCCGGAGGTGCAGAAGGCCCAGTTGGAGCACCTACTCGCCATGGCGGACTTGCCGCAGGTCAGCCTCCGTATCGTTCCGTTCAAGTCGGGGGCTCACCTGGGGGTTGACGGCTCGCTCCAGATCCTCAGCCTGGGAAGCCGTGACATCGCCTATTCGGGTGCCCAGAACGGCGGCCGCTTGATCGAAACGCCTGGCGAAGTCCGAGAATTGTCGGTTAAGTTCGACCGTATCGGCGCGAAGGCGGCCTCCCTGGAAGACTCGCGCGAGATCATCAAGCGGTACTTGGAGAGTTACGAATGAGCGTCCAGTGGCGTAAGAGCACTCACAGCGGTGGAGCAGATGACCAGCATTGCGTTGAGCTGGGACGACTTGCGCCGGGGGGCGGGATCGGGGTTCGGGACAGCAAGGACCCGAACGGGGGACACCTCACCCTCTCCGGGGCCCGGTTCGCCGGTCTGATCGAGCAGATCAAGCATGTCTCGGCCCGCTGACCGTCCTCGCCGATGAGGCGCGGTGGATCGTCGCGGGACGCCCCTCCGGGGCGAGCAAGGCCTGGTGGGTACCAGGCCCCGCGAGTGGGGCCGGAATCGGTGAGGGCGACGCAGACGGCGATCCCGACGATGACAAGCACCCCCTGACGTCCGATCCGGATGGGGGAAGAAAAGAGAACGGGGAGCCTGGCGGTGCCAGGCTCCCCGTTGAACGAGGCCCGATGGGTGCCGGGCTTCGCAGGTGGGTCAGTTGTCGGCGCGGAGTTCGCCGACGACGACACCCGCGGCGTAGCCGCAGGCGGTGATGAGGAGGCTCCCGGGGTAGCGGTCGAGGAAGCTGCCCCCGATGGGCCCGGTGATGGACACGGCGGTGACGCCGAAGGCGGCCAGAGCGACGAACGCGAAGCAGGCCACGATCGCCACGACGACGGCCACGCAGGCGACACGGGCGAAGATCATCCGCGTGCGCGCGTCGCCGCCTTTGGTGAAGGCGTTGCCGAAGCCGACGCAGATGGCGCCGATGGCGCCGGTGATGGCGCCGACGGCGGCCTTGGTGCCCATGTAGCCGAAGTCGCCGAACTCGAACGGGTCGACGCCGTGGTTCCAGAGGTCAGCGAGATAGACGGAGTAGTCCAGGCTCTCGATGAGGCCTCCGATGACGGCGCCGACGACGGCGCCGATGGCGACCGAGATCAGCCGCCGCCTGTGCGCCGAGAGCAGCCGGCGCGTGGTCGTCCCGATCTGCCGGAGCCAGTTCGGCGCCTTCAGCGGACGCTTGGTGAACGAGTCCAGTCGAAACCTGTTCATTTTGGTTCCCCTCTTTGGGTCAGGGTGCGTGTGCCTTGCACGCGCAACCGGGTTGTTTGTCGAGCGCTCGTGGTTCGTCCACGGCCTCGGGTCCTACCGTGCCGAGTTCGGTCCGTCCGGCAAACACCGGGTGCCCGCCGCCGGACATCGAGGGCTCTCCGCTGCCCCGCGCAGGAGGGCGCCGAGGCGCTACAGGCCGTTCTTCGGGTGCGGCCCGGCCATCGCATCTGCGCCGCCGTTCGGCGAAAGCGTAACCTCTAGGTTACGCTTTCGGTGTGGACGACGTGGTGAGAGCGATCGTGGACCCGGTGCGCCGGGAGATCTTGGTCATGCTGCACGGCGGCCGGCTCACGGCGGGGCAGATCGCCGGACACTTCGAGATCAGCAGGCCGGCCGTGAGCCGCCACCTGCGCGTGCTCCGGGAGAGCGGGCTGGTACGCGACGAACTCGTCGGCAGGGAACGGCTCTACGAGATGGACCCGGAGCGGCTGACCGGCCTCGTCGCGTGGCTCGCGCGGTTCGACCGGCCGCTCGGCTGGGAGCACCGCTTCGACGCGCTGGAGACGGAGGTCCACCGGACCCGTCGCGAACGCCGTCCCCGCAGGACCTCCGACGAGGCGAAGGAGAACACCGCGTGAACCCTCGACCCACCGGCAGGCTGGTTCGTACCCCCACTGGAAGCGATCTCGTCCTGACCCGGACGTTCCGGGCGTCCGCCGAGGACGTCTGGGCCAGCGTCACCGAGCCCGAGCGAACGGCCCGCTGGTTCGGCCCCTGGAAGGGCGACGCCGCGCCGGGCGGGACGATCCAGGTGCAGATGGCGTTCGAAGACCAGGCGCCCTGGTGCGACATGCGCATCGACGCATGCGACCCTCCGCGGCGGCTGGCCCTCACGGCGACGGACGAGTTCGGCACCTGGCGCATCGAGTTGCTGCTGTCCGAGGCCGAAGGTTCGACCCGGCTCCGGTTCGTGCAGCATCTCGACACCGAGGAGCAGGTCGGCGAGAACGGTCCGGGCTGGGAGTACTACCTGGACAGGCTCGTGGCCGCGCGCGACGGCTCACCCGAACCGGACTTCGACGCCTACCACCCCGCCATGAAGCCGTACTTCACCGAGCAGATCGAGCAGATCGAGCAGGACACGGCCCGCTGACCTGCGGCGTCTCCGAGCGTTCGGCCGGGGGCAGGGAGCAGGGACGGAAACGGGGGGACCTGGCAGAGCCAGGTCCCCCCGGGGAGCAGGGCCCGGCGGTGCCAGGTCCCGCGGGTGAGTCAGTCACCGCTGCGGACGGCGCCGACGATGAGCCCCGCAGCGTTGCTGCAGCAGCCGATGAGGAAGGCGCCGGGCGAGGTGCAGCCCTGAGGGCCGACCGGGCCGTGGACGGCGACGCCGAAGGCGGCCAGGACGACGAACGCGACGCAGGCGACGACCCCGACGATGACGATGACGCCGGCGATGCGGACGGCGAGGCGGACGTCCTTCTTCTCCGCGCCGAATTTCTTGGAGGCGCCGAAGACGCCGGCGAGGACGCCGAGGACGCCGAAGAGAGCACCCAAGGCCGCTCCGTCGATGACCCTCGCCATGAGGTGGCCGAGGTAGTGGAACGCGAAGGCGTCGATCTCGTGGCGGTGGTGGAGGTCGGCGATGAAGGCGACGTAGTCCAGGCCCCCGATGAGGCCTCCGACGACCGCGGCGAAGAGGATGCCCGCGGCGACCGGGATCAGCCGGGGCCTGCTCGCCTTGAGCAGCCGACGCGCTTTCGCCGAGATCCGCCGGAACCGGTCAGGCATGATCAGCTGAAGCTTGTTCATATTGTTTTTTCCTTTGGTCGTGGTGCGTGTGCCTGGCACGTGCACCGGGGTTGTTTGACGGGCGTTCGTGGCTTCACCACAGCCCCTCGGGTCCTACCGTGCCGAATGCGGCCCTCCTGGCAAACGATCGGCTGTGCCGTCCGCCTTGACCGGCGGGCTCAGGGCTTGACCCCGGGGTCCGCTTCCCGGACCGTCGGCAGGGATGTGGTTCGGGTGGACGCCGCACACCTGAGCGCGGCTCGCCCCCGGGTGCCGTGCTCCACTCCTGTGGGCGGCCGGACCGTCAGGAGTGACGGCGGGCTTCGACGATCCAGGCACACGAGTCGAAGTACACGCCGCTGCCGGTGCTGTGGGCGTCGAGAGCGGCGCGTAGCCGCGTGCGTGCCCGCTCGACCGTCGCCGCGTCGAGACCGGCGAGCCGGTCCTCGTCCCAGAGGCGGGTCACGTTGTCGAACGCGGCGGCGCCGTCCGGGCCGGGATCCCGGGGCGGGCTGATCGCGGAGTCCCATCCGTTGCGGTCGCGTCCCTGCCAGACCAGCAGCACCAGACGCGCCGCGGGGCGCGGAGCGGGCCCGATGTCGAGCACGCGGTCGCGGGGGCCGACACGGGCGGCGGCGCGGAAGATCTCGTTGTGCGGGCGCAGTTCCGCGTCGTGGTCGAACGGGCGGGCGTGGTCGGCCATGGTCGGCGGTTCCTCTCGAACAAGAGTTGCTGTGAACGGGGGATATGCGCCGCACCTGGGCCGCCGGAAACGTTTCCGAGGTGGCATTTCTCGTCTTTCTGCCGAGCGCCCGGGACATGTGATCATCGGGCTTATACAGTGGGCCGGATGACCCCCACTCTGAAGGCGCGAAAGGCCGTCGCCGTACTGGCGGCGGCTTTCGTATGTGTGCCACTGGCCGCGGAGAGCTCCTCGGCGGACGACACATTCCCCTCGCAGGACGCCTGTGCGGTGACGAACAACAACACCCCCTCCGGCGACTGCGGACCCTTCGTCCAGGTCTACGCGGAGAACTTCAACAACGGCGACGTGCCCGTGGGCGCGTTCAAGACGTGCGCCGGTGACGGAGACTTCCGCTGCGCCGGGCTGAAGGCCGGCTACTCCCACTACTACGACACGCTGGGCGCGTACCCCTCGGGCTGGCCGGACACCGCCACGAGCGGGGCCGACGGGAACGGCGGCCGGACGTTCGGCGGGTACTACCGGCCGGAGAAGGCCGTGAGCGTCCACACGGCGTCCAACGGGGACGGTCAGATGCGGGTCCGCATGACCTCCGACGGCTCCGTCAACTCCGTCGCCGCCGTGGTCCCCCGCAAGTGCATGAACCTGCGCTACGGGAAGTTCACCGAGCGGTTCATCGTCCGCACCCGCACCCCCGGCTTCAAGATGGCCCACCTGCGCTACACGCCGAACGAGGTGGACTACCCGGAGGCGGGCGGCAACTTCTCCGCCGACCCCGTGAGCGTCTTCACGCACGGCTTCAAGGAGTCCAACGCCGACGTGGCGCCCGGCACCGCGTGGACCTCGTGGCACACCTACTCCACGGAGATCGTGCCGGGTTCCCTGCGGTTCTACCTGGACGGCAAGCTGGTCAAGACCGTGAACGCCGACTTCCCCGAGGCGGCCGACTGGGTCCTGCAGAACGAGAGCGCGCTCGCCGGCGCCTACGCGGCCGCCGGGGCGTCGGTGGACATCGACACGACGTGGCTCACCTGCTACAAGTACGTGGCTCCCGCCTCCAGCTGATCTGCGGAGGGGCCGGTCTCGGCGACCTCGGAAGGACGGGTTCGGCTTCCGGGGAGAGCCCGGCCCCTCCCGCACACGTGCAAGGGGTGAGCGCGGTGGTGTGTCGTTCGCCCCGTGGACGTTCGCAGACGCCCCGCTAGCCGAGCAGTTCCTCCGGGCTGATCGACGTCGGGAAGCCTGTGCTGGCGCCCCACATCTCCGCGAACCGGCCGTCCTCGAAGCGGAAGATCTCGAACAGTTCGGGCTGCGCGTCGCCGTCCGGAAGGGCGAGCCCCTCGACGGTCGAGCGGACGGCGGCCCTGTCGCCGTCGACCAGGATGTCCCGGGCGACGACCCGCACCTCCGGGAACCGGGAGACGAGCACGCGCCAGGCCGCCTTGCCCGCCTCGAAACCGGCGCCGAGGGGATGGCTGAAGAAGTCGGGCGTGTGCAGAGCGGCCGCTGCATCGAACCGCCTGCTGTTGAAGCACTCCTGCATGCGTCGCACCAGGGTGCTCGCGTCCTCGCGGGTGGTCATCGGCGCGATCTCCTCGTGGCCGGTACGCGGTGGGCGGCGAACCTAAGCGGTGCGCCGCCCCGGTTATCTCCAGAGTATCCGGTGCGGCGCCCCGGTTACACTGGGACGGACATGTCCAGTCGGCCACCTGATCCCGACCCGGCGACGGCCACCCGGCGCGACCGGGGGATGCGGGCCGATGCGCGCCGCAATCGCGAGCGGGTCCTGCGGACCGCTCGGCGGCTGTTCGCGACGGAAGGACTGGGCGTCTCGCTCGACGAGATCGCCCGCCGCGCCGGCGTCGGCCCCGGCACCGTCCACCGGCACTTCCCGGCCAAGGAGGAGCTGTACCTCGCCGTCGCGATCGACATGCTGGAAGGGCTGATAGCCGAGGCGGAGGAACTCGCCGCCACCGGCGACCCCGAGGCCGTGTTCACGCTGCTGGCCCGAATGGTGGCCGCGGGGGCCGAGAACGAGGCCGTGAAGAGCGCGCTCGCGGCCGCCGAGTTCGACCTGCGCACCGCCGCCCCCGACGTCGCGGCGGACATCACCCGCCACGTGGCGGACCTGCTCGACCGGGCGCACGCGGCCGGAACAGTGCGCGACGACGTCACCGCCGACGAGGTGATGGCCCTGGTCGCCGGCGCCTTCGCCGCGATCCGCCACGCCGGAGCGGAAACCGACCGGGACCGATCAGCCCGCATCGCCCAGCTGATCCTGGACGGCCTGCGCCCCCGACCACGGGTGGGCCCCCGGCTCCGTTCCTAGGGCCCTAGGGCCCTGAAGGGGATGGCTGTCTCTTTCCTACCTTCGGAGTGCAACGTAATCCACACAATGGAGGCGGAATGGCGAAGACGGCAAGATTCGTCGCTGCGGGTGTCATCGCCACAGCCCTCGGGGGCGGTGTGCTCGGGGTAGTGGGAGGACAGGAGAACTCCACCGGTGCGGCGCCGGTCGGCGCTCTCTCCAGCACCAAGGCGATCGCCGGCTCGTCCGGGGCGCCGGAAAGCGGCGCCCCTGCCGGCGCCACCACGGGAACCCGCCAGAAGTCGGGCAGCCTGAGCGCGCGTGTTCCGCTCAAGTGCACCAAGGGTCGCGTCTGCACCTGGACCCAGTACAACTTCAAGGGAGACCCCGGCCGCAGCCTGGCCAAGCGCGGGGCCTGCTACCACGGCAGCCCGTTCAGATCGATGAAGAACCGCTCCAGCAGGCGCCTTCACGTGTACGTCGATATGAAGTGCAGGGGCGACAGCTACCAGGTCGTCCGGCCCGGCGCTTCTGTCAAGAAGTTCCGCCGGGGCGGGAACAGGTGGAGCTACAAGGTCAAGTGAGCCTCGTCTGGCAGAAGGCCGCCGCCATGCGGTGGCCTTCCGCCCTGAGGGCGGCGCGGCAGGCGTTCTCCCTGAAGGCGGGACCTTTCGCATTGGCGTCACAGACGCTTTTCACTCCCGATTCTCGTTCGCATGAGAGCTGCGTTCCCGGAACGGTGCATCGGCGAAAGGAACGATCCGGTGACCGGTTGAACCTTGGGCGAGGTTGGCGCGTCGGTAGGGGACGTAGATCAACGGAAGGAGCGGGATGCTCAATCTGGACGGGTGGAACGCGATCGACGGGGTGCTCAAGGCGCACTACGGGGACGCGGCGCGGCTGGAGTGGGACGCGCCCGTGCCGTACCGGCCGGCGGGGCCGATGCCGATGGGGCGGTTCGTCACCAACACGATCGCGATCTATCCGCGGGACGAGCCCGTGCCGCACTGGCATCTCGTCGGGTACGCGCTGACGGCGCCCTACGAGGAGCGCGGGTACGAGTTCACGCTGCGGGTGCCGCGGCGGCCGGAGGAGACGGAGGCGCCGAACTGGGCGCCGGCGCACCTGGAGCATCTGGCGTCGTACGTGGTGAAGAGCGGCAACGACTTCGAGGTGGGGCACTACATCGAGTTCCCCGACCCGCTCGACCCCGAGCGCCCCGACTCCGACGTCCGGGCCGGGGGGCTGGTGCTGGACCCGGAGCTCGGGCGGGCGCGGACCGACCGGGGGGACATCGCGTTCCTGCAGTTCGTCGGCCTCACCACCGACGAGCTGCACGCGGCGCAGTCGTGGCATGTGGACGGGCTCGTCGAGGCGATGGCCCCGCACCTGCCGATGCTGGTCACCGACCTCGACCGGATGTCGCTGGCGGATCTGCCCGACGTCGCCCGGACGGTCCGCGAGGGCTCGGCGCGGGAGGGGGCCGGCACCGGGTTCCTGTTCTTCCAGCGGCTGGCCGCCGACACCTCCGACGGCGTCACGCTGGAGATCGGCGTCCAGCACGTCTCGCAGTTCACCAAGGTGCTGCCGGCCCGGGTGCCGCACGGGAACCCGCTGATCCTGCGCGGTCCCGGAGAGCCCGTCGTGCTGCTCCCGGGCCGGGAGTTCCGGCACACCCGCACCGGCGAGGCCCTGGAGATCACGATGCCGGACGGGGTGACCCGCGCCGTCGCCGAGGCCGTCCGGCCCTCGCCCGGGACGTACCGGATCGGGCCGCTGACGGTGAACGTGGTCGCCTAGCCGGGTTCGGACGTCGTGTGCGGCAGGGCGACCATGGCCATGACGTGCTGCGCGGGGCTGCCCGGCGGGGCGTAGAGGAGGAACGGGCGGCCCGGGGAGTCGGTGCGGGTCTCGGCCTCGTAGAGGACGGCGACGCCCGCGCTGGACAGGTGGGTGACGCCGGTCAGGTCGACGGTGAGGGGCGTGGTGCCGCCGCGGGTGCGCACCACGAGCTCCTCGCGCAGCTGCTCGGCGGTGGCGGCGTCGATCGGGCCGTCCAGCCGGATCCGCGGGTGCCCCTCCGAGGGCTGGTCGAGGATCAGCAGCAGGTTCGGCAGGTCCGAGGGGGCCGGCGACGGCGTGACCTCGCCGGGGCTCAGCAGCCGCGCGGGGCGGGTCAGCCGGTGCCGGACGGTCGCCGTCGTCCCGCGCGGGCCCGTCTCGACGTGCAGGTCGTCGGCGAAGTCGCTCGCCATGGCCAGGCCGCGGCCGCGGTCCTCGGTGGGCTGCCAGGGCTCGCGCCAGTGGCCGTCGTCGGCGACCTCGATCTCGACGACGCCGCGTCCGGTGCACTCGGCCCGGATCCGGACGGCGCCGGGCGTGCCCTCGTAGGCGTGCTCGACCCCGTTGGTGACGAGCTCGCCGATCGCGTGGCGCAGGAGGATGACGTCCTCGGCGCGGGCCCCGAGGTCGTAGAGCCACTCGTCGAGGGCCTTGCGGGCGGCGGGGATCGCCTCCGACTCGGCCGGCAGGTCCAGCAGCAGCGGCGCGGTCAGGACCGTCCGCTGCGCGGCCAGCAGCGCGATGTCGTCGTCGTGCCCGGACGTCCTGATCAGCAGTTCCAGCGTCTGCGTGGTGAGGCGGTCGACGGCGGCGAGCCAGTCCTCGCGCAGCGCCCTTCCGGCGGCGACGTCCGCGGCGACCTTCGCCAGCTCGACGGTGCCCTCCGCGACCTCCCGGCCGGGCCGCCGCACGATGCCGTCGCTGTAGAGGAGGAGCTGGTCGCCGACGACGAGGCGGTCCTCGGCGAGCGGGAAGCCCTTCCCGGTGCCGAGCGGCCCGCCGCCGGTCGAGCGCAGGTAGCGGGCGGGGCCCGCGGACGGGAGCAGCAGCGGCGGCGGGTGCCCGGCCGTGCAGTACGTCAGCCGCCCGTCGGCCGGGTCCACGGCCGCGACGCACAGGGTCGCCGCCCGCGCGGCGGGGAGGCGTTCCGCCAGCCGGTCGGCGGCGGCGAGCGCCTCGGCGATGTCGCCGGTGTGGTCGAGCCGGTCCTCCAGGACGGCGCGGATCCGTCCCATCGCCGCCGACGCCTCGACGCCGTGCCCGGCCACGTCGCCGACGACGAGCGCCGTCCGGCCGTCCGGGAGGGGGACGGCGTCGAACCAGTCGCCGCCCGCGGCCGCGCCGCCGCCGGCGGGCAGGTAGCTGCCGCCGATCTGCAGGCCCGGCAGGATCGGCAGGCCCGCGGGCAGGAGCCGCCGCTGCAGGATCCCGACGACGTCACCGGGACCGTCCTCGGCGTCCTCGGCGGCGCGGCGGGCCGCCTGCCGCTCCCGCACCCGCTCGGTGACGTCCTGCGCGAACGCCACGAGCCGGACGACCTCTCCGGTCGCGGACTTCTGCGGGACGACCGTGCAGTCGATGTAGACGTCCTCGCCGGGGCCGGTCTCGCGGGGGAGCTGGATCCGCCACTCGCGCGCCGTCACGGTCTGGCCGGTGCGGAACGGGCGGTCGAGCAGGTCGAACAGCTGCTGGGCGACGAGCTCGGGGAACAGCTCGGACGCGGAGCGGCCGAGCATGTCGTCCCGCTCCACCAGGGCCCGGTAGGCGGCGTTCACCGCGACCAGGCGGTACTCGCCGGGGCTCTCGACTCCGGCGACCGCGGCCGGGATCGCCTCGAACACCTGCCGGACGGTCCGGGCGTCGCCGGTGAGCCTGTCCATGTCCTCGTCGCGTGCGGACTCTTGCATCAACCCTCCGGATGGTCACCTCCGTGCGTCCCTTTGTTTCCGACTCATCCGGGTTAACACCTTGTGACGCACTCGTTGCGCAAGCATCCGGTACCCGCTTGCGTCGAGGAGATTCATCTCATACCCGGGGCGTCCCGCGCCAGGCCCGCGCGTCCGCCCGGACGCGCCGCACCGCCGCCGGCGCGGCCCGCCTGGTCCTAGGCCGATCGGACCCCGCGGGTCGGGACCGCGGACCGACGCGGCCGGCCCGCTCCGGCGACCAGCATGAACGCATGACAGCAGACCTCACCGCCGAGGCGGCGGCGCGGCCGGCCAGGGCGACGACCCCGGGCTGGGCCGCGCTGCTCGCCGCGTCGATCGGCCAGTTCCTCGTCGTCCTCGACATCTCCGTCGTCAACGTCGCCCTGCCGCACATCCGCGAGGGCCTCGGCCTCGGCGCGACGGGCCTGCAGTGGGTCGTCAACGCCTACTCGCTGACCTTCGCCGGGTTCCTCCTGCTCGGCGGCCGCGCCGCGGACCTCTTCGGCCGCAAGCGCGTCTTCATCACCGGCCTCGGCCTGTTCACCGTCGCCAGCCTCGCCGGCGGGTTCTCGCAGGACGGCGCCATGCTGGTCGGAGCCCGCGCGTTCCAGGGCCTCGGCGCGGCGATCCTCGCCCCCGTCACGCTGTCGCTCGTCACCGGGACGTTCCCCGAGGGCCCGGCCCGGACCAAGGCGATCGCCATGTGGACGGCCGTCGGCACCGCGGGCGGCGCGACCGGCGGCCTCGTCGGCGGTCTGCTGACCGACTACCTGAGCTGGCGCTGGGTGCTGCTGATCAACGTCCCGGTCGGCGCGGTCGTCGCGGTGATCGCCGCCCGCTGGCTGCGGGGCGACGGCGACGCGGCCGGGCGCCGCCGCCTCGACCTGCCCGGCGCGGTCCTCGTCACCGCGGGCGTGGGCCTGCTCGCGTTCGGCATCGGCGAGACGGGGGACCACGGCTGGCGCGGCGCGGTCCCGCTCGCCGCCGGCCTCGTCCTGCTCGCCGGGTTCGTGGCCGTCGAGGCGCGCACCGCCGAGCCGCTGGTCCAGCTGCGGCTGTTCCGGCTGCGCAGCGTCGCGGTCGGCAACCTCGCGACGCTCGTCGGGACGATGGCGGGGTTCGCGCTCTGGTACTTCCTGTCGCTCTACATGCAGAACGTCCTGCACTACAGCGCGGTCCGGACCGGCCTGTCGTTCCTGCCGCACACGGCGGGGATCATCATCGGCTCGCGGCTCGCGCCGCCCCTGACGGCGCGGCTGGGCGTCCGGCGCCTCGCCGGCATCGGCGGGCTCATGGCCGCGGCCGGGTTCGCCTGGCAGAGCCTCGTGCTGGACGCCGACGGGACGTTCCTCACCGCGATCCTCGGGCCGGGCGCGACCATGGCCCTCGGCTTCGGCCTCCTGATGACCCCGCTGGTGGAGGCGTCGACCAGCGGCGCGGACTCCTCCGAGGCGGGCGCGGTCGCGGGCGTCGTCAACACCTCCCGCACGATCGGCGGCGCGATCGGGCTCACCGTCCTCGGCACCGCCGCGGCGCACACGGGGCCCTCCCTGGCGGACGGCTACGCGGCCGCCTTCCTGGTCGCGGCCGTCGTCACCCTCGCGGGCACGGCCATCGTCCCGTTCCTGCCGCGGCCCCGGCAGTGGCCTCAGCCGGGGGCGGACGCGACGGCGTGACGCACGGCCCCGGCCGGCCGAGAAACAGAACGGGCGCGCCGGAAGGCGCGCCCGTCTCTGTCGGAAGCGAGGAAAGCGAAAGGGCTGGTTACCTTTGCAAGAGTGAGAAGGAAGCCCCTTCATGGCCTCGCACGCCGACGTTATCAGTCAGGCCGGGATCAGGTCACTCAGGTTTTCCGGAGTGTAGACGGCGGAGTCCGCGTGCAGACCGTCCGGGCGTTCCAGGCCGACGAACGTGACCGGTTCCCCGGGCGCGGCGCCGTCCCAGAGGGTGGTCTTCCCGGCGTCGAGCAGGTCCACCAGGTGGCGGACGGTCAGGTGGCGGCGCTCGACGATCCCGCGCAGCAGTTCCGCCGTCGTCACGCGGTTGTCCTCCACCCGGTTGAACTCCGGCGCGCCCCGCAGGTGCAGGTGCAGCCACTTGGCCCGCCACCGGCCGTCGTCACCGCGCAGGAACGCCATCGGCAGCGCGACCCGGCCCGGCCCGCGCAGGTCCGACTTCATCCGGACGGTCCGCGCCTCGAACGGGCGCCCCTTCTGCTCCCCGTCGCGCAGCATGAACCCGAAGAACGACTCCTCGACCTGGTCGAACCCTTCCCCGGAGTAGATGTCCACCTGCGGGACGATGAACCGCGCGTCGACCTTGGACAGGGTCAGGTTGATGAACTCCGACGCGCCTTCGGGGGCGTTGGTGATGTCGCCGGAATGCTCTCCCGCCACGGTCTTGAGATTGGTGTAGGAAATCCATTCGGGGTCGCCGTAGTCCTCGCCGAGCATGAGCACGGAAAGGTCGAAGTCCGTCCTGAGCTCGCGCTGCCGCCAGTAGACGAAGAACCGCAGCAGCTCGCCGTCGACGGGCGTCACCGAGCCGCGCGGCAGGACGCCGAGCCCCTTCCCGGCGGCCTTCCCGCTGAGCGGGAGCGCGACGTCGAGCACGTCGGGGTCGACCACCAGACGGCCGACCGACGGGAGGCGGCCCCGGATCTCCCCGTCCAGCAGCGCCGCGAGCCGCTCCACCGCGCCGGGGTCCAGGGGCGGGCGGGTGTCGGGCACGGTGACGCCGCGGCCGAGCCGGTTGGCGAACAGGCGCGTCCCCTCGGTCTCGGCGGCACGGTTGAGCAGGTGCTCCCGCACCGACAGCAGCACCCGGCCCGAGACGCGGTCCACCACCGACTCGGCGGTGTCGAGCACCGCGTCCCGGGCGTCCGGCGCGAGGCGCAGCAGCCGGTCCAGGGACCGGAACAGCGTGCCGGGCGCGCCCGCCGCCGTGCGCGCGGCGCCCGCGACGTCCCCGGACGCCAGCCGCGCCTCGAAGCGCGCCGCGAACGACGGGGCCTTCTTCTCGCCGCGCGCGACCGCGAACACGTCCGCCGCGCCCGCCCACTTCGGGTACTCGTGCGGGTGGAGGCGCTCGCCGAGCCGCTTCCACGGCTCGCGCCGGGCGGCGACGTCGCCGAGCTTGCCGGGGTCGTCGCGGACCACGCCGTCGAGCGCGGCGAGCAGCGCGCGGCGCACCGCACGCGGCATCGACGCGAACCGGGTGGGCTCCTGGAGGGTCACGTCGCCGTCCGACAGCGCGCACGCCAGGCGCAGCACGTCGGTGACCGTGTCGACGAGCGGCGGGGCGCCCAGCGTCAGGCGGACCCGGTTGATGACGGCGCGGTTCTCCCGGACGGGGATCCGCTCCGGGTGCGGGCCGGCGGTGTGGTGCGCGGCCAGCTTCTCCAGCGTCTCCAGGTCCTCCTCGCCCAGCGGCGTCGTGCTCTCCGCGAGGCGCACGTACAGCTCCGCCGCCTCCTCGGCGAGGGCGCGCCCGAGGTGCAGGACGGTCACCCGGTCGCCCGCGGCGGCGACCAGTTCGTCCTGCGCCGCCAGCATCTCCTCGAAGGTGTGCTGGTAGCGGCCGTAGCCCTTGAGCGTGAGCAGGTCGAGGACGCCGCCCCGCTGCGCCTCGCGGGCCGCCGGCGCGAGCTTCGCGTCCTGCAGCGTCTCGTGGAGGAGCCCGAGCCAGAAGTCCAGGGTGTCGGGCACGTTGTGGGGGAAGGCGCGGAAGTAGACGTTGTGCTGGACGTGGTCGCCCGCCATCTCGCGGACGGTCGCGAGCGTGCGCACCGCGACCTTCCGGACGGTCCGCCCGGGTAGCCCCGACAGCGCGCGCAGGACGTCCCCGGACAGCTTGAAGCCCACCGACATCAGCGCGGCGTCGAACTGCCGCGCCACCGCCGCCCCGTCTCCGGACGGACCGGACGGCGCGGGAATGCGGTGCGTGTGCCGGACGACCAGTGCCTCAAGCCAGATGTTCACCGCGCCATGGTGACAGAGCAGCACAAATCACTGCACTCGATTAAGGGAGGGAGCGGCGACCCGTTGCGGTCAGGAGGCGAGGGCGTGGCGTTCCAGGCGCGGGTCCGGTGCGGGCGGGCGGGTGAGGCGCTTTCCCAGCCGTTGCGCGGGCGCCTCGATCCAGCGCTGCGAGGCCCAGCTCGCCGCGATCAGAACGAGGAGGAAGAAGGCGAGGCCGACCATGTCCTCGCGTCCGGAGATGTCGAGGAACTGCGCGGCCACCATGAGCAGCAGCGGGTGGAGCAGGTACACCGAGAAACTGATGGTGCCGAGACCGGTCGCCCAGGCGGGGAAGCGCCGGTGCCGCAGCCGCCAGCCCGCCGCGAAGGTCGCGGCGGCGGCCAGCACCGCGCCGCACCAGACGAACTGGGCGTTGCGCCCGTAGGGGGCCGCGTTCCACGTCCCGGCGGCGAGCGCGCCCGTCAGGACCGCCGCGCCCGTCGCCCCGGCGGCGCGCCGCGAGATCTGGCCGTGCTCGGCCCGGTGCACGGCGGTGCCCATGAACATGGCCGCCAGCATGAGCAGGCCCTCCCACGCGCCGACGCGGCCGTTGACCGCGACCAGCGCGAGGGCGAGCAGGCCGCCGAGAAGCCCGCCCGCGACGCGCGGCCCGGGACGCCGGGACGACGCCGCCGGGATCGCCACCGCCAGGGCGGCCACCGTCACCGCGACCACCGGGCCCGTCCCCGCCGTGCGCGACAGCAGGGCGGCCGGGGCGTACGCGCCCGCCAGCAGCCCGCAGGCCGTCAGCGCGACCGCCGCCAGCGCGACCACCGTGAGGACGACGGCGGCGGTGGCCGAGCGGCGGTGCCCGCCGACGACGAACAGCGCGACGACCAGCAGGTAGAAGGCCATCTCGTAGGAGAGCGTCCACAGCACGTTCATCGCGTTCGGGACGTTCAGGACGTCCTGCAGCATCGTCATGTGCGCCAGGACGGCCGTCGCGGGGGAGTACTGCTCCAGCCCCGCGCGGAGCCCGAGCACGCCCAGCAGGAACGGCAGGACGGCGAGGAGGCACGTCACCGCCAGCAGCGGGTAGATGCGGAAGAACCGGCCGGCCCAGAACCCGCGCACGCTGCCGCGCCGCTCCAGCGAGGCGGGCACGATGTACCCGCTGACCAGGAAGAACACCAGCACGCCGAACAGGCCGGGGTCGAACCGGTCGGCGAGCCGCACCCGGAGGTCGGGCAGGTACACGTAGCTCGCGTGGTGCAGCGCCACCGCCAGGGCCGCGGCCCCCCGCAGCGCATCGAGCCACCCAAGTCTGGACGATGCGGAGGAAACACCCAAAGCGGGAAGCATCCCGACAGACTAGTAGCTCCTACCTCATCCCCACCATCGACCGCAGGTCTTCCCTGAATCGCCTATCTGCCGTGAAATGGGTGAGAAAGGTTTCTCGCTCGCCGTAGAGAATGCGGCGAATTGGAGGGGTAATGCCGGGAATCACGCATCGCTCGACCAGGGAACCCGCGATCAAGTCGCGTTTCCTTTCGCACGGCACGCTGAAGATCACTGATGTGGCGGCGACCCGGCGCTTCTACGAGGAGGTGCTCGGGCTGGAGGTCGTCCAGCCGATGACGGCGGTCCTCTACGCCCGGCTCGGCGGCGACCACACCTACGTGTGCGTGGAGTCCAGGCCCGACCGCCCCGACATGCCGCTGCTCTACCACAACGGAATCGACGTGGGCGGCGACGAGGACGTGGACGAGGCGTACCGCGCGACAGCGGAGGTCGGCGAGGAGTACGGGGTCAGGGAGCTCAACAAGCCCGTCCGCCAGCACGGCGTCTACTCCTTCTACCTCAAGGACCTCGACGGCAACTGGTGGGAGATCGGCCACCTGCCGCCCGGCGGCTACCGGTTCCGCTTCACCGACGCGCGCAACGACCTCACCGGCCGCACCGACCTCACCCCGCAGGAGGCGAAGGAAGTCTTCCTCAACCCGGTCGTCGACGCCGGCTGACGCCGCCCGGCGCCGATCCGGCGGGTGACCCCGGGGACGCCCGGGGACGATGGGGGCATGACGACTGACGAGGGCAGGACGACGCTGCCGCTGAGCCCGGATGAGCTGCTGACGACGACCCGCACCGTGCGCAGGCGCCTCGACCTCGACCGGCCCGTCCCCCCGGAGCTGGTCCGCGAGTGCCTGGAGATCGCCTTGCAGACGCCGAGCGGCAGCAACCGGCAGGGCTGGCAGTGGGTCGTCGTCACCGACCCCGGGACGCGTGCCGCGATCGGCGAGCACTACCGGCACGCGTTCGCCGCCTACGCGCGGGCGGGCGGCGCCGGCGGCGCGCAGTACGAGGGCGACCCGGAGCGGGCCGAGGTGCAGCGCCGCGTCGGGGAGAGCGCCGCCTACCTGGCCGACCGCATGGGCGACGTGCCGGTGCTGGTGATCCCGTGCCTGCGCGTCCCCGGCGGGCGGCTGCCGGAGGGCAACCAGGCGGGCCTGTGGGGTTCGCTGCTGCCCGCCGTCTGGAACTACGCCCTCGCGGCGCGCGCCCGCGGGCTCGGCACCGCGTGGACGTCCCTGCACCTGACGCGCGAGCGGGAGGTCGCCGAGCTGCTCGGCCTGCCCGAGGACGTCCGCCAGGGCGCGCTCATCCCGACCGCCTACTACACCGGCGACACCTTCCGCCCGGCTCCGCGGGTCCCGCTGGAGGAGGTCCTCCACCTCGACCGATGGTGACCGCATCGGACGAAGGCTTATTGGCGTATCGCCAACAAGTTATTGTCACAGCGCCAATAAGGCTCTAGGATCCGGTGTACGCCCCCGGAGACACCGGCGGCCCCGCGTGATCCCCGTCTACGCGCCAGACGCACGTGGGACCGCCGGCTCCGGAGCGGAGGGCGCACCGGCCGCAGGACGGTCTCCGGGCATGGAACAGGGCCGGCGCCGCGAGCGGGGCGGCGACGCCGGCCCTGGGATCGGGGACGGGACGGGCTCAGGCCGTCATGTCGGGCCCGTTCACTTCAGGCCGTCGTCGAGGGCCTTGGTCAGGACGCCCGGGTCGCCGGACATCTCCCAGATCATGGCGCCGAGCAGGTTCTTGCTCCGCAGCCAGGCGGTCTTCTTCTGGATGGACCAGGCGTCGTCGAACGTCCACCACTGGCCGTTGTCGCCGGTGTAGCAGGACGTCGCCACCGCCTGCTCGTCGTGGACGACCTTGCAGCCCGGCACGCCGGCGATCAGGTTGCCGTAGCCGCGCGTCCCGGCCTCCTCCTGGAACTGGCCGGGCGCCGCGCCCTTGGCGGCCTGCCACTCACCGCTCCTGCCGCCGTCGGTCACGTTCTGCCAGCCCCGGCCGTAGTAGGCGAGGCCGAGCGTCAGCTGCGCCGGGTTGACGAAGTCGTGCCAGTAGCCGGTCAGGAAGTGCCTGGGCAGCGGGCCGGTCGCGCACCCGCTGGTGGTGCCGGTGACGGCGGCGCTGGCGGGGGACTCGCCCTTGCCGTCGTAGGCCTTGACCGTGTAGCCGTGCGTCGAGCACTCGGCGAGCCCGCCGATGGTGGCGGTGGTGCCGCCGACGGTCGCCTTCAGGTCCGCGCCCTCGTAGACGCGGTACCCGGTGGGCGTCCCGCTTCCGGCCTGCCAGGCCAGCGTCAGCGAGGTGTCGGTCCGTCCGGTGACGGTGGGCGCGCCGGGGGCGCCGAGCCCGCCCGGGGGATCGGTCGGCCCGCCGTCGCAGGGCCCGCCGTTGAACGTGCAGTTCTGCGGGGCGCCGGGACCGTTCCCGAGGAACCCGAACGTGACGGACCCCCCGGGCGGGACGACGGCGTTGTACTCGCGGTTCTGGAACGTGCTGCGCTGGCCGTTCTTCGTCAGGAGCGCGTCCCAGTAGGACCCGACGGACGTTCCGGACGGCAGGTCGAACTCGACCCGCCACCCGTTGATCGCGGCGTCGGTGCCGTTGGTGAGCGTGAAGCGTCCCTCCCACCCCGAGCCCCAGTCGGAGGGCTTGGTGAAGGTCGCGGCCGCGGCGCCGGCGGCGTGCGCGCGGGGCGCGAGGGCGAGGACGAGGAGCAGGGCGGTGAGGACGCTGAGAGCTGAGCGGGGGCGCAAGGGCTCACTCCATCGCTTCGGAAGGCTGGCGGATTCCCCCGAACCCCGAGATCGTTCACGCATTAGACAGGAAGGTTTCCTATCTATTTAGAGTCAAGGTAGCCAGCGCCCGGGGCGTCGGCAAGACCCCGGCGCGGGCGCCGTGCGACCCCCGGGCAACCACCCCGGCTCGCGCGCCGAACCAGCCTCGGCGATCTTCGAAATCGGCAACTCTCGCCGGAACGGGCGGCGATCGACGGCGAATATCGCCAGGTGACCGGCCGTGCCGCCGGATCTAGGCTCGCGAGAGCCCCCTCCCCCCGGCCGCGCGGGTAAAGAAACGATCTTCCTGAACATGGTCAATTCAATATCTTGACTGATTCCAGAAAATGGGTCACTCTGGAGACGTGGCCAGCTCCTTGGACTTCCACTCGATGCTGCGCGCGGCCGCCCTGAGCGTGACCCGCCCGCGGCTGGCGGTGCTGAGCGCCGTCCACGCGCACCCGCACGCCGACACCGAGTCGGTGATCGGCGCCGTGCGCGGGGAACTTCCGAAGGTGTCCCACCAGGCCGTCTACGACTCGCTGCGCGCGCTGACGGCGGCGGGCCTGCTGCGGCGCATCCAGCCGTCCGGTTCCGTGGCCCGCTACGAGTCGCGGATCGGGGACAACCACCACCACGTCGTCTGCCGTTCGTGCGGGGCCATCGCCGACGTCGACTGCGTCGTGGGCGATGCGCCCTGCCTGGCGGCCTCCGACGACCGCGGCTACCTGATCGACGAGGCCGAGGTCGTCTACTGGGGGCTCTGCCCCGACTGCTCAACCGCCCACAGTTCCTGATTCACCCACGGTCGCCCTGGAAGGAATCACATGTCTGAGAAGAACGAAGCCGCCGCCGGTGGCGGCTGCCCGGTCGCGCACGAGCGCGCTCCCCACCCGACCCAGGGGGGCGGCAACCGCGGCTGGTGGCCGGAACGGCTCAACCTGAAGCTGCTCGCCAAGAACCCGCCCATGGCCAACCCGCTGGGCGAGGACTTCGACTACTCCGAGGCGTTCGGCAGCCTCGACCTTCCCGCGGTGAAGCAGGACATCGCGCACGTGCTCACGGACTCGCAGGACTGGTGGCCCGCCGACTTCGGCAACTACGGGCCGCTGATCATCCGCATGGCGTGGCACAGCGCGGGCACCTACCGCGTCAGCGACGGCCGCGGCGGCGCCGGCGCGGGCCAGCAGCGCTTCGCGCCCCTCAACAGCTGGCCGGACAACGCGAGCCTCGACAAGGCCCGCCGCGTGCTGTGGCCGGTCAAGAAGAAGTACGGCCGCAAGATCTCGTGGGCCGACCTGATGATCCTGGCCGGGAACGTCGCCCTGGAGACGATGGGCCTGAAGACCTTCGGCTTCGCCGGCGGCCGCCGCGACGCCTGGGAGGCCGAGGAGGACGTCTTCTGGGGCCCCGAGACCGCCTGGCTCGACGACGAGCGCTACAGCGGCGAGCGCGATCTGGAGAAGCCCCTCGCCGCGGTGCAGATGGGCCTCATCTACGTCAACCCGGAGGGCCCGAACGGCAACCCGGACCCGGTCGCCGCGGCGCGCGACATCCGCGAGACGTTCGGCCGCATGGCGATGAACGACGAGGAGACCGTCGCGCTGATCGCCGGCGGCCACACCTTCGGCAAGACGCACGGCGCGGCGCCGTCCGACAGCATCGGCGTCGAGCCCGAGGCCGCCCCGCTGGAGGACATGGGCCTCGGCTGGAAGGGCACCCACGGCACCGGCAAGGGCCGCGACTCCTACACCAGCGGCCTCGAGGTCACCTGGACGCCCACCCCGACCGAGTGGGACAACAGCTTCTTCGAGAACCTCTTCGGGTACGAGTGGGAGCTGACCAAGAGCCCCGCCGGGGCGAACCAGTGGCGGCCGAAGGACGGGGCCGGGGCGAACACGGTGCCCGACCCCGAGGACGGCACGCTGAACCGCCAGCCGATGATGCTGACGACCGACCTGTCGCTGCGCTTCGACCCGATCTACGAGCCGATCTCGCGCCGCTTCAAGGAGAACCCGGAGGAGTTCGCGGACGCGTTCGCCCGCGCCTGGTTCAAGCTGACCCACCGCGACATGGGCCCGGTCACGCGCTACCTCGGCCCCGAGATCCCGTCCGAGACGCTGGTCTGGCAGGACCCGGTCCCGGCCGTGGACCACGAGCTCGTCAACGCGCAGGACGTCGCGGAGCTGAAGCGCCGCCTGCTGGACTCCGGGCTGTCGGTCGCCCAGCTCGTCACCACCGCGTGGGCGTCGGCCGCCTCGTTCCGCGGCACCGACAAGCGCGGCGGGGCCAACGGCGCCCGCATCCGGCTGGAGCCGCAGCGCAGCTGGGAGCTCAACAACCCCGACGGGCTGCGGAGCGTGCTGCGCACCCTGGAGCAGGTCCAGGAGGCGTTCAACGCCGAGCAGACCGGCGGCAAGCGGATCTCCATCGCCGACCTGATCGTGCTCGGCGGGTGCGCCGGGGTCGAGCAGGCCGCCAGGGCCGCCGGGCACGACGTCGAGGTGCCCTTCGCGCCGGGGCGCACCGACGCCTCCCAGGAGGAGACCGACGTCGAGTCCTTCGAGGTGATGGAGCCGACGCACGACGGGTTCCGCAACTTCCTCCAGAAGGGCAACGCCCTGCCGGGCGAGTTCCTCCTGGTCGACAGGGCGAACCTGCTCACGCTGACCACGCCGGAGATGACCGTCCTCGTCGGCGGCCTGCGCGTCATCGGCGCGAACTACGACGGCTCGTCCCTCGGCGTCCTCACCGACGACCCCGGGGCGCTGACCACCGACTTCTTCGTGAACCTGCTCGACATGGGCACGGTGTGGAAGGGGACGGGCGAGGACCCGATGACCTCCGAGGCATTCGAGGGGCGCGACGCCTCGGGGGCGCTGAAGTGGACCGGGAGCCGCGCCGACCTCGTCTTCGGCGCGAACTCCGAGCTGCGCGCCGTCACGGAGGTCTACGCGAGCGACGACGCGGGCGAGAAGTTCGTCCGGGACTTCGTCGCCGCGTGGGACAAGGTGATGAACCTCGACCGGTACGACCTCGCCTGATCGAGAACGTCCGGGACGTCCGGGCCGGCCGCCGCGGCGGCCGGCCCGGACGCCGTCTCAGGGGACGTGCGGGCGCGGCCGGGTCAGCCGGCGCCCGTCCGGCACGCCGGGCACAGGCCCCAGAACGTGACGTCGGCCTCGTCGATCAGGTACCCGGCGTCGTCCACCGGGTCCAGGCAGGGCGGGTGCCCCACGGCGCAGTCGACGTCCTTGATCGCGCCGCAGGACCGGCACACGAGGTGGTGGTGGTTGTCGCCGACGCGCCCCTCGAACCGGGCCGGGCTCCCGGCCGGTTCGATCCGGCGGACGAGCCCCGCCGCGGTGAGCGCGTGGAGCGCCTCGTACACCGCCTGGAGGGAGATGTGGCCCACGCGGTCGCGCACGCCCGCGGCGAGCGCCTCGACGCCGAGGTGGTCACCGGCCCGGACGGTGTCCAGCAGGGCCACCCGGGCGGCCGTCACCCGCAGGCCGGCGCCGCGCAGCTCCTCGGCGGTGGACGGGGTCTGGGACGCGGTCATGGCGCCGAATCCTCCCTTGCAAACGCGAATCGTTTAAGACAACAAATGAGGCAAGTCTAGCCGGGCAGGCCGGAAGCGGGCGCGGCCCGCGCCCCGGGCCGGGACGCGGGCCGCCGGCGGGTCCGGTCAGAAACCAGCCGTGATCTTGGTGAACTCCCAGGGCTGCTGGTCGGTGCCGCTGCAGTTCTCCGCGACGCCGCCGCCGGGGCAGGGCCGGTCCCGGTTGACCGACCAGAACGCCAGCCTGGCCAGGCTCTTGGACTTCGCCCAGTCGCGGATCTTCGTCCACGTCGCGGTCGAGGTGAGCTCCTGCTGGTCGGACAGGCCGTTCATGCCGGAGATCCCCATGTGCGTGTAGGCGGTGGCGTCCGACCATCCGAACGCCGACTTCAGCGCGGTCTTCAGGCCCTCGGACGCGTTGACGGTGCTGCCGTACATGTCCGCGCCGCCGCCGAAGTCGAACGGCATGATCGTGAACACGTCCACGTTCGCCTGCAGCGCCGCGGCCTGGTCGACGAGCCGCTTGCCCCAGTAGTTCGGCCCGGTGGTGGTCGTGCCGAACGTCAGGATCGTCTGCAGGCCCGGATTCCTCTGCTTGAGGATCTTCAGGGCGCCGAGGACGCGGTCCTGGACCGCCGCGTTCTCGAACTCGTCGCTGTTCTCGATGTCGACGTCGATGGCCTTCAGCCCGTAGGCGTCGATGACCTTCTGGTACGCGCCGGCCAGCGCCTCGGGCGTGGAGCAGTTCGGGCCGAGCTTGTCGCCCGACCAGCCGCCGACGGACGGCAGCACGTCACCGCCGGCCGCGCGGATCTGCGAGATCGCCTGCTCGTCCACGCCGCCCTTGAGCGGGCGCTGCCCGTCCCACCCGGGGTTGCAGCCGCCGCTGGACAGGATGAACGCCATCGTGAACCACTTGATCCCGGACGCGTTCATGACGGTGGAGGGGCTCGGCGGGTCTCCCCAGCCCATGTACAGGTAGGGCGCGGCGCGCCGGATCCCGGTCGGCGGCTCGGCGCAGCCGGTCGTCGTGGCCGTGACCGGGCCGCTCGCCGCCGACTCGCCGGCGGTGTTGTACGCCCTCACCGTGTAGGTGTGGTCCGAGCAGGCGGTCAGCCCGCCGACGGTGGCGCTCGTCCCGGTGGCGGTGGCCTTGACCGCCGTGCCCTCGTAGACGCGGTAGCCGGTGACCGTGCCGGTCGAGGCCGGCCACGACAGGGTCAGCGAGGTGTCGGTCCTGGCGGTCACGGCCGGCGCCCCGGGAGCGGAGGGCGTGCCGGGCGGAGGCGTGTCGCCGCCCGTACAGGAGGCGCCGTTGATCGTGCAGTTCTGCGGCGCCCCGGCGCCGCTGACGATGAAGCCGAACGTGACGCTGGCGCCCGCGGCGACGCTCCCGTTGTACTCGCGGTTGGCGAACGCGGCGTGCTGCCCGGACCTGGTGAGCAGGGCGTCCCAGTAGGTCCCGACCGACGAGCCGGACGGCAGGTCGAACTCCACCTTCCAGCCGCTGACCGCGGACGCGGTGTCGTTCTTGATCGTGTATCTGCCCTCGTAGCCCGAGCCCCAGTCGGAGGCCTTGGCGAAGGTCGCCGTCACCGAGGCGGCGGCGCCGGCCTGGACGGGGACGAGCAGGGCGAGCAGGAGGGAGCAGAGGGCGGTGAGCAGGAAACCGGGGAGAAGCCTTCTTCTTCGCAATGTCACTCCCGGGTAGGAGACGTGGACGAGCGGTAATCCCCCGAACCCCGAGTCGGTCGCGCGCGCACTGGTGGACGTGCGGTGATCTAATAGGAAACTTTCCTATAAAACACGAGTGCACCGTAACCATCCGCCCGCCGCCCCGCAAGACCCTGGAACGCGCCGGTTGCGGCCCGCCCGGCCGCCCGTCCGACCACTCCTGTTCCCGCACCGAACCAGTCCGGCGGAGCCCGGAGAACTGGCATGATCGTTCGCGTCGAGACCAGACAGGACGGTACGTCGATGCCTCCCAGAATCGTTTCCGGCGCCCTCGCGCTGGGCCTGGCCGCCGGCGTCCTCGCCGGCGGCGCCACCGCCGCCCGAGCCGAGCCGCTGGAGTTCCATATCAAGGTGCCGAAGCACCTTTCCGTAGGAAAGGGGGAGTACAACAAAGCCTGCGCCATGGACGTGTGGGTGTGGGGCACCGAAGGCTCCGCGGTCGCCTATTCCAATGCCTATCTGATCGATCCCGACGGGCGGACCCCGTCGGCGCTCGTCTACAAGAAGGTCCTGCCCGGCCGCCAGGTCGGCTGGGGCGTCGGTTGCCCGCCCAAGGTGGAGGACCTCGGGAAATGGCGCGTCCGGGTGACCGCCTATGACAGGAGCGGCAAGGCGCTGGGAAGCCGTGAGGACTACTGGTACGAGAAGTTCGACACGGCGATCCAGAATCACAGCGCCGCGCCCGAACCCGTGCGCAAGGGCCGCCCGATCACCGTGTCCGGCCGCCTGAAGCGGCTCAACGACCTCGGCACCGGGTACACGGCGTATCCGGGCAAGGCGATCCGCGTCTATTTCCTTCCCAAGGGCTCCACGTCCTGGACGTACAAGGGAACGGCGAAGACCGCCCGCGACGGCCGTTTCCGCAAGGCGTTCACGGCTGAGGTCGACGGCTACTGGCGCGCCTACTTCCCCGGCACGAGCAACTTCGACCGCCAGAGATCCCTCGACGACTTCGTCGACGTGCGCTGAACACCGGGGGCGTCCCGCCCGTTCGCGGGACGCCCCTCAGACGGGATGTCACAGACCCGGGGGACCGGGCGTCTTAGGGGGGAGAGGCACCGCAGGGAAGGAAGAGGCACATGCGAGTCTTCGTCACGGGAGCGACCGGAGCGCTGGGGCGGCATCTCGTCCCCGGGCTCGTCGCGGCGGGCCACGAGGTCACCGCCACCACGAGGTCGCCCGCGAAGACGGCGGGCCTGCGCGAGGCGGGCGCCGAACCGGTGGTGCTGGACGGCCTGGACCGCGAGGCGGTGATCGCGGCGGTGCGGGCCGCGGCGCCGGAGGTGATCGTCCACCAGATGACGGCGCTGGCGGACATGCGGAGCCTGCGCAGGGTCGACCGGGTGTTCGCCGCGACCAACGAGCTCCGCACGCGCGGCACCGACAACCTGCTGGCGGCCGCGGAGCGGGCGGGCGCCCGCCGCGTGGTCGCGCAGGGCCACAGCTTCCTGTACGAGCAGTCGGGCGGCCCGGTGAAGACCGAGGACGACCCGGCCGAGCGGCGGCCCGTCCCGTCCGCCGCCCGGACGGTCGAGGCGATCAGGTACGTGGACGAGACGGTGCGGCTCAGGGCGCCGGAGGGCATCGTGCTGCGCTACGGCACCTTCTACGGGGCGGGCGCCTCGGATCCCATGGTGGAGATGGTGCGCAAGCGGCAGATGCCGGTGGTCGGCGGCGGAGGCGGGGTCTGGTCGTTCATCGAGATCGCCGACGCCGCGTCCGCGACGCTCGCGGCGATCGAGCGCGGCGAGCCGGGCGCCTACAACGTCGCGGACGGCGATCCCGCGCCGGTCGCGGAGTGGCTGCCCTACCTCGCCGAGGTGGCGGGCGCGAAGCCGCCGCTGCGGGTGCCCGCCTGGCTCGGACGGCTGCTGGCCGGGGAGTTCGCCGTGGCCCAGATGACCGGCGCGCGGGGCGTCTCCAACGAGAAGGCGAAGAAGGAGCTCGGCTGGGAGCCGCGGTACGCGAGCTGGCGGGAGGGCTTCCGCGCCTGGGTCGACGGTTAGGCGTGTTTCAAAAGTCCCGGCCCGCTTCGCTCGCCTGGCGGCTGTGTTCATTCAGTCCCGGCCCGCTTCGCTCGCCTGGCGGCTCGCTGCGCGACCGGGCCTGGGCGAACGCGGCATCGCTTCGCGATCCGCCCGGTTCCGCTCGCCTCCGGCTCCGCTCCACCGGCCAGGTCACGCGTTCGCGTGCGGGGTCGAGGCCACTTCGAGACGGGCCTGGGCGCGGATGTGGCCGATGACGAGGTCGGCGTTTTCCTCGAACCGCCGGATCTGGACGTCCAGCAGCGCGCGCCACCGGCGGTTCCCTCCGAAACGCGACCTTGTAAGCGACCCCTTATTCGGGTTTAGCTTACAGGAGTCGTTTCGTCAGGAGGTCGCGCCGATGACGGTGACCGATGGGCCGGCGCGCCCTGGCGCACCGGCCCATGTGAATCCCCCCGCAGGAGGTCGATCCATGCCCGCCGAAGACCCGCTGGCGACGATGGCCGCCGCCGACCCCTCCAGGATCGCGATCGTCGAGGACGATCGGCGCCTGACCTACGCCGAGTTCAACGCCCTGGTGAACCGGTACGCCAACCTGCTGGTCGAGCACGGCGTCCGGGCCGGCACCAAGGTCGTGTGGTGCGGCCGCAACAGCACCGAGGTCGTCGCGCTGATCTCGGCCCTGCGCAAGTGCGGAGCCGTCGGCGTCCCGCTGAACTACCGCCTCGCGCCGGAGGAGACGGCCTACGTCGTCGAGAACGCCGACGCCGCGCTGGTGGTGTTCGACGCCGAGCAGGCCCCCCAGCTCGCGGCGGCCCGCGCCGAGGCGGCCGGCGTCCGCGCCTGGCTCGCCTGGGGTTCGGCGCCGCCGGACTGGGCCTCCTCGCTCGACGCCCTGGCCGGGGAGAGCCCCGAGACCGAGCCCGCCGCCCGGGGCGCCGACCCCGCGGCCGGCACCTCGATGTTCTACACCTCCGGGACGACCGGCAGGCCGAAGGGCGTCGTGCGGGGCGAGCTCGACCCGGCCCTGGTCCTCGGGCTGGTCGGCGAGATCGGCTTCGAACCCGGCGACGTCTACCTCACCACCGGCCCGCTGTACCACTCGGGCCCGATGAGCTTCATGCTCATCGTCCAGCTCATGGGCGGGACCGTGGTCGTGATGCGCGACTTCGACCCCGAGCGCTGGCTGGAGCTGGTCGAGCGGCACCGGGTGACCACCACGTTCTCCGCGCCGACCCCGATCCGCCGCGTGGTGGACCTGCCGGAGGAGACGATCCGCCGCAGGGACCTCTCCTCGCTGCGGCGCGTGATCGCCAACGCCGCCCCGTGGCCCTTCGAGCTGAAGCGCCGGTACGTCGACCGGATCGGCGACGGCTCCCTGTTCGAGGTGTACGGCTCCACCGAGCTCGGCGTGGACACCGTCCTGCGCCCCGAGGACCAGATGCGCAAGCCCGGAAGCTGCGGCCGCGCGGCCCCCGGCGTCGAGATCGCCCTCTTCGGGGAGGACGGCCGCCCCGTCGAGGAGCCCCACGTGCCCGGCGACCTCTACGTGCGCGGCGCCGCCACCTTCAACGCCTACTACAAGGCCGAGGGCAAGTTCCGGGACGCCGGCCGCGGCGAGTGGCTGACCGTCGGCGACATCGCCTACCGCGACGAGGAGGGCTTCTACTACATCTGCGACCGCCGCACCGACATGATCATCTCGGGCGGGGTGAACATCTACCCGGCCGAGATCGAGGCCGTCCTCACGGCCCACCCGGCGGTGGCCGACGCGGCCGTGTTCGGCGTCCCGTCCGACGAATGGGGCGAGTCCGTACACGCCGCCATCGTCCTGGCGCCGGACGGCGCCGCCACCGACGGCGAGCTCCGCGACCACTGCCGCGAGCACCTGGCCTCCTACAAGACCCCCAGGGGCTTCGACCGGCTCACCGAGATCCCGCGTAACCCCTCGGGCAAAACCCTGAAACGCCAGCTCCGCGCCCCCTACTGGGAGGCCCGCACCTCCAACCTCACCTGAGCGACGCCGGACGGCGTGGGGCCGTCATTCGAACAGGCGGCGGTTCGAACGGCTCCAGGCGAGCCGGCGGTCGAGTTCTGCACCCCCGGCGGCGGGTGGACGTCACCGGGTCACGGGTGGGCGCGCTCGGTGCGGCGGTGGTCGGGCTTCGTGTCGGGCTCCTGAGGGCGGGCCCAGGGGGAGCGTTGGGCGGCGTGCCGATGGCGGGTCCCGGCCTGCCTCGGGGAGCGCTGCGTCAGGTACTCGGTGGTGTCGTCGGCGTCCCGGGCGGGGGGCAGGTCCGGCGCGGTGCCGCGGTCGGCCAGGCGCGCCGAGGTGATCGTCAGCTCGTAGTGGGCCCACACCATGGCGGCGTTCTCCAGGCGGCGGGGCTCGGCGTGGACGAGGTAGACGTCGGACAGGGCGGTGGCGATCAGCAGGACGGGCGTGCCGCGGTCCAGGTCGGCCGCGGTGGGGCCGGACGGCCAGACCGCCACGCGCAGGCGCCGGTCGTCGAGGACGCGGAGCTCACCCCAGTCCGGCACGCAGATCCGGGGCCGTCCGTCGGGGGCGCAAGTGATCATGACGACGGGGTGCTGGCGGGAGGGGGCGCTGCCGATCGCTTGGACGGCGGCTGGGAGCACCTCGGGAGAGAACGCCATCGGCTTGTCCGCCTTACGTCGAAGGTCCGGCCGGCCCGGCGGGCGACCCGGGCCGGTCCCCGCTCGAAGAGACTCCTTCTCGTCCACTCGATCATATGTTCGATTTCAGAGGCGGGCGAGCGATATTTCCACGAGCGGGGTCGCCTGCATCATTCCCGTCCCCGGGGGTGGGCCATGCGCCAACCTGTCGCGCAGGAGACATGGTTGGGCCGTTCGGGATGCGTCGGGCTCGGCGGTCCGCGTTCGGGCGGACGCGCAGGGTGAGCCGCCGGCGCGAGGGCGTCGGCGGCTCACGGTGAGGGGGCGCGATTCTCGTCAGGAGACCTTCGCGCTCGGGGCGGTCTGGGGGGCTCTGCCGCGCGCTCGGCGTTCCAGCGCGTAGTACAGCCCTCCCGCGACCAGGCCGCCCGAGAGCCACGAGAAGTCCGTGTGCCCCAGCGTCCGCGCGATGGGACCCTGGAGTGCGGGCACGGTGCCGAACTGCCACGCCCACGCCGCCAGAAGTCCGAGCGCCAGGCCGGCCAGGGCCCGGACGTTCGCTCCGCCGTCCCGGTACAGGGCGGCCACGTCGATCCGGCCGCGCCGCAGGACGAAGAAGTCCACCAGGACGATGGCCGCCCAGGGGCTGATCCACACCAGGATGGACGCCATCCAGTGGTCGAACGCCTGGGCGAAGCTGTCGGCCCGCAGGAACACCGCCAGCACCAGGGACGCGACCGCTCCGGCGACCAGCGTCACCTTCCACCGGGCGACCCTGATGCCGACCGACAGCGCGGCGAGCGAGCACGAGTACAGGTTCAGGATGTTGGTCGCCACGGGCCCGTGCATGATCAGCAGCAGCACCGGCACGGCCATGACCCCGAACGCGCCGGTCACGAGGCTGGACGGGTCGCCGCCGTCACCCGCGCTGGCCAGGCAGGCGCCGAGCGCGGCCAGCCACACGGTGGGGACGTACATCCCGAGCGCGGTGGACCAGAACACCGACCTGTCCGAGGCCCGCGGGCGCACGAAGCGGCTGTAGTCGGCGGAGTAGGGCAGCCAGCTGATGCCCCAGCCGATGCCGATGGCGGTGAGCAGCTGGGTCACGGCGGTGAACTTGTCGCCCGCGGTGGTGGCGGTGGCGGTCGTCCAGTGGAGGTCGGCCTGCCCGAGGGCCAGCCCGGTCATGACCACCATGACCAGCACGGTGGCCGGGACGGTGTACTTCTCGAACGTGCGGATCGCGTAGAACCCGTAGAGCGCCAGGACGAGTTGGGCGGCCATGATGAGCCCAGCAACGACGTAGCGCAGCACGGCGCCGCCGTGCACCCCCGCCTGGGCGAGGATCTCGATCACGAGGTCCAGCACCACCCAGGTGTTGACGCCGACCCAGCCCATGGTCAGCAGCCCCTGCACCAGGCCGGGGACGAGCGCGCCGCGCCGGCCGAACGGCCCGCGGCCGAGGACCATCTGGTTGACACCGGTGCGGTGGCCGATGACGTTGAACAGCCCGAAGACCGCGCAGCCGGCCAGGTTGCCGAGGATGACCACCACCAGGGTCTCCACCAGGCTCAGGCCGAGCGTGACGCCGAGCGCCCCGAGCACCCAGTTGATCGGCGCGATGTTGGCCCCGCACCAGATCCAGAACTGCTGCCACGGCGTGGAGTCGCGGGCGGAGGCCGGGATGGGCTCGATGCCGTGTTCGTCGAAACGAACCGGCTCCTCCAAGTGGACCGGTTGTGCTGTAAAGCTCTGGTGTGCGGATTCGTTGCTGGACATGGTTCCTCCGTCCGTGACGTACAGCACACCAAAGCATCGTGACGTTCCGTCCAGAAGTAGAGAAACCTCTATCATCGGCGGGATCGGCTGGATAGATTCACAGGGTGTTCACGCTGGCGTCCCTGGTGAAGGACGAGTCGCTGGGCCTCAGGGTCCTGGTTCCGGGCCCGCACGGTGCCCTGGAGGAGCCGGTCGCCTGGGTCCACAACACCGAGCTGCCCGACCCCTCCGGCTACGTGCGGCGGCGCGAGCTGGTGCTGACCAACGGCCTGTGGGACGACCGGATCGCGGCCTCGGGGTTCGTCGCCAACGTCCAGCGGGCGCAGGCGGCGGGCATCGTCTTCGGGCTGCGCGCGGAGCGCCCCACCACGCCGGAGGACCTGGTCGCCGCCTGCCGGGACGCGGGCGTGCCCCTGCTGGAGATCGCGGCGGCGGTGCCGTTCACCGCGATCTCCGAGGCGGTCGCCACGCGCTACACCGAGGAGCGCCAGGGCGCGCTGGTCGGCATGGTGCGCCGGGGCGACGCGCTGGCCACCGCGATCTCGCGGGGCGCGGGAGCGTCCGGCGTCCTGCGGGTGCTGCGCCGCGACCACGAGCTGCCGCTCGCGGTCGTCGACCGGATGGGCCGGCCGCTGGCCTCGGCGGGGACGGAACTGGACGCCGCCCAGCTCCACGCGGTCGCCACCGGGCTGACCCGGCGCCCGCCGCCCCTGGAGCTCGACCTCGGCGCGGCCGGGCGGGCCGCGCTGTACCTGGTCGGCGCGGTCGGCGACGTGGACGCGGCGCTGATCTGCCTGCGCCCGGTGAGCGAGCTGACGCGCGTCGAGCAGGACGCGCTGGACCAGGCGGCGCGCTTCCTCAGCCTGGAGGTCGCCAAGCAGCAGGCCGTGCAGGCGATCGAGCTGCGGTTCGCCAGCGAGCTGCTGGAGATGGTGCTGTCGGGCGGCAGCCGCGACGCCGAGGTCCCGGGCCGGCTGCGCGCGTTCGGCGTCGACCCCGAGGGGCCGCTCGCGGTGTGGACGACGGCGTTCGCGGGCCCGGAGGCCGCCCTGCCCGGGCTCGCGGAGGTGGTCGGCGAGTTCTTCGCCGCCGCCGGCGTCCCGGTCGTGGTGGCGGCCGGATCGCAGGACGTGGTGGCGGTCCTGTCGTGGCGGCACGGCGAGGAGGAGGCGGCGCCCTCGCCGAGCGCCTCGCCGCCGCCGTGGCGGAGCGGTTCCCCGGCCACCGCGCCGTCGTGGGCCTCGGCGGGACCGCCCGGGGGCCGGCGGGGCTGCGCGAACCGCTGATCAGGGCGCGCGAGGTCTGCCGCACCCTGCGGCGGGGCGGCGCCGGGCCCGCCGTCCGGACCTTCGCCGAGCTCGGCCCTCACCGGATCCTTCTCGGGACGCAGGACGCCGCCGCCCTGCGCACCCTGGCCGACGGCGTGCTCGCGCCGATCCGCGAGCACGACGCGAGGCGGGACGGCGAGCTGGAGGCCACGCTGCGCTCGTTCCTGGACCACGACGGGCACTGGCAGGCCACCGCCGCCGCCCTCCGGGTGCACGTCAACACGCTGCGGAACCGGCTCGCCAAGATCGGTGAGCTGACCGGCCGCGACACGTCCCGCACCGCCGACCGCGTCGACCTCTTCCTGGCCCTGCGGGCCGCCGACATGGCCTGACCCCCGACCCCGGGCGCGGTCAGCCCGGGTGGACGTCGGGGTCCACCCGCGGCGGGCGGTGGGGACGCGGCCGGACGTCCGGATCGGCGAACGCCGCCTCCGCCACGTCCCGGCACCGGGCGAACGCCACGTCGCCGCACTCCCGCGCGTACTCGATGAAGCGGCGCAGGGCCAGCGCCCGGCCCGGACGCCCGGACAGGAACGGGTGCACGCAGAGGTTGAACAGGCACCGGTAGTGCCGCATGCCGTCCAGCTCCGCGCGCCACAGCTCCAGCACCTTGCGCGGCGACTCGATGACCGAGCCGACGTGCGGCGCGGGGAGGTAGGCGTACTGCTCCCAGTCGTCCAGCGACCAGTGCACCGGCAGCTCGACGATCTCGCCCGCCGCGGTGGGCACCCGGTACGGCCGGTCGTCGCCCATCAGGGACGAGTCGTAGCGCAGCCCGTGCTCGGCCACCAGCTCCGCCGTCGTCCAGGACGCCTCCCACAGCGCCGCCCGGTGCCCGGTGATCTCGATGCCCTGCCCGTCGAAGACCTCCAGGGCGCGCTCGAAGTCCGCGCGCTCCTGCGCCGGGGACATCGACGTGGGCGGGCGGTGGGAGTAGGAGTGGTGCGCCACCTCGTGCCCGCGCTCGACGACCGAGGCGGCCAGCCCCGGCCGCCGCTCGGCCACCCAGCCCGGGACGAAGAACGTCGCCGGGACCTCCATCTCGTCCAGCAGATCCAGGATCCGGGGCAGGCCCACGTCCGGCCCGTAGGCCTGGTGGGACATGGTGCTCGCGTGCGCGGCGTACCGGCCGCCCTGGGCGAGGACCGGCGTCTCGGCGTCCACGTCGAAGCCCAGGGCCACCACCGCGGCGGCCCCGCCGTGCCAGCTTCCGGCCATGTCCCCGTCCCCCTCCTCGCCCCCGGCCGCCGGATCAGGCGCCCGCACCGGCCGCCAGCCGCCAGCGCCGGACGTTGTCCAGGGTGACCATCGGCGACAGCATCGCATGGTCGAAGGGCTCGTTCGCCCGGCCCTCGGCGAGGCGGCGCGGCAGGTCGGGGTTCACCAGCGCGGCCCTGGCCACCGAGACCAGGTCGGCGTGGCCGTCCGCCAGGACCTGCGACGACAGGTCCGCGTCGTGCATCCCGCCGTTGGCGATCACGGGCAGGCCGCTCACCCGGCGGGCCAGGCCGGTGACGGTGAGCCCCCGGTCCAGCCGCGCGGAGTCGAGCCAGTTCCGCCCCTCGCTCGCGACGTGCAGGTAGCTCGCGCCCGCCTCGGCCAGCGCGGCGAAGATCACCTCGGCGTCGTGGGCGCCGCCGGGCCAGCGGTACCGGAAGTCGTTCACCTTGGTCTGCGACACCCGGACGCCGACGCACCAGTCGGGCCCGACCTCCGCGCGGATGGCCGCGACGACCTCGGCCGTCAGGCGCGCCCGGGCCGCGACCGGCCCGCCGTAGGAGTCCTCGCGCAGGTTGGTGTAGTCGGTGAGGAACTGGTCCAGCAGGTAGCCGTTGGCGGCGTGGACCTCCACGCCGTCGAACCCGGCGCGCCTGGCGTTCGCCGCCGAGGCGACGAAACCGTCCACGGCCTGCCCGATGTCGTCCAGGCTCATCTCCCTGGGCGCCGACCACGGGCCGTGCCCGCCGTACTCGGGCATCTTGACGCCCTGCGGCACCACCGCCGACGGCCCCGCGGTGTCGTCACGGTGAGGGTTGCCCTGCGACAGCGCGCCCGCGTGCATCAGCTGGGCCACGATGGCGCCTCCGGCCTCGCGCACGCCGGCCGTGGCCTCCCGCCAGGCGGACACGTGGCGCTCCGACACCAGGCCCGGCTGGTTGAGATAGCCCTGGCTGTAGGCGGCGTCGGTGTAGACCCCCTCGGTGATCACCAGGCCGAAGCCGCCGCGCGCGAAGTCCGCGTAGTACTCGGCCATCTCGGGCGTCGCCGTGCCGTCCGGCGCGGCCGAGACCCGGGTCATCGGCGACACCGCCAGCCGGTTGGACGTGCGCAGCGCGCCGACTCGTCCCGGCTCCAGCGCCGGGTGTGCGACCGTGACGTTCATCTTCGCTCTCCTCACTCGTTCCCGGACCGGGTCGGGCCCGGTCCGCCTCACAGGACCTCGATCGCCATCGGGGTCGGGCCGTCGCCGTTGATCCCGGCCAGGTCCTGCGGGCAGGCCGACAGCACGACCACGCAGTCCATGGCCGCCTCGAAGGTGACCGCGTCCCCGGCCCGGCTCTCGGCGGCCAGCCACCGCAGCCGTCCGGACCCCTCCACCGGGATCCGCATGAACACGTTGACCGGCTGCGGGACGACGGCGGACGACAGCCCCATCTGCGCCAGCGCCGACTCCAGGTTCCGCGCGCACGAGGCGTGCCCCGGCGCTCCGAGCCCCTCGTACCGGGCGGGGTCGCACGCGGCGATCAGCATGTCGTGCGAGCCCGGCGAGGTGTCGCCGGCCAGGGTCAGGATCGGCCTGCGCCGATCGGTGACGAACGGCTCGCCCACCAGCGGGAACAGCCGGCTCGTCACGCTGCGGGTGTGCGCGGCGCTCAGATGCTCGCGCGGGTCGTCCGCGGCGAACGCGAACAGGTCGCCGACCTGGCCGCCCTCCACGTCCACCACCCGCACCCGCCGCCCGGCGCCCACCCGCACCGCCCGGCCTTCTCCGGCGGGCACCATCGTCCGTTCCATCGTCACCATGCCGGTCAGCACACCACCGGCCGGACCGTCCGGGCCATAGAGCTTCGTCCAGGCTCGTAGGGAGACAATGGACTTTCATCCAGGGGCGGCCGTTCCGGGCGAGGCCGATGGTGGACACGCACTCTCGGTCACCGTCGGTGACCGGCAGAGTCGGTTACCGGTCAGTCGCTTCTTGGCCCTCCGGCCCGTCCGCCGGGCGCGGGGCGCGGCGGAGCCACCACGCGCCGCGCTGTTGATGATCATGACGCTGAGTCCGGTTCTCCCTGCTATGGGCGGTACTCTTCCCGCAGCGTTCTTGCGTGATGACGGTGGCCGGCGGGCAGTGAGGGAGCACGGCAGTTGAGCGAGGGAACAGGCGGCGCGCATCTTCCGGAGCTGATGCGCTCCCGGCGGGATGTCATCCTTGACCGGTGGGTCAAGCTGGTCGCCGCGGGGGTGCGCGGCCGGATCACGGAGAGTGAGCTGAGGGGCGAGCTCTCCGAGCTGTACGGGCTGATCGAGAAGGCGGCCGCCGGAGAGAAGGAGGCGGCCGGGGAACTGCGGGCCGCGCTGACCGAGATCTCCCGCACCCGCGCGCGGGCGGGGTTCAGCCCCAGCGAGACCGCGGTCAGCGTGTTCGCGCTCAAGCAGGCGGTGCTGGAGCAGGTCGGCGCCATCGGCGACGTGGCGGCGTACGCCGAGTTCGTGGCCTTCTCCTCCGAGATCGACGATCTGGGGCTGGTGACCTTCGAGACCTATGCCGCCGCGCGCGAGCAGGTCATCGCCGACCAGACGGAGCAGCTGCTCGAACTGTCCACGCCGGTGGTGAAGCTGTGGGAGGGGATCCTCGGGGTCCCGCTGGTGGGCACGCTCGACTCCGCGCGCACGCAGGTCGTGATGGAGACCCTGCTGGAGCGCCTGGTCGAGACGGGCTCGGAGTTCGCCGTGATCGACATCACCGGGGTCCCGGCCGTGGACACCGAGGTCGCCCAGCACCTGCTGAAGACGGTGATGGCGGCCCGGCTGATGGGCACCGAGTGCGTGATCTCCGGCATCCGCCCGCAGATCGCCCAGACCATCGTCGCGCTCGGGATCGAGTTCGGCGACATCCCGACGAAGGCGTCGCTGGCCGACGCCCTGGAGTGGGCGCTGGAGCGCAACGGGACCCGGGTGGTCGGCGGGACGGGGGCCTGATGGAGCGCGTGCCGATTCTGAAGATCGGCCAGGTCCTGCTGGTGTCGATCCAGGTCGACCTCCAGGACCAGACCGTCCTCGCGCTCCAGGAGGACCTGGCCGACCGCATCGTCAGGACGGGGGCCCGCGGCGTGATCATCGACATCACCGCGGTGGACATCGTGGACTCCTTCATCGGCAGGATGTTCGCCACCATCGCCTCGATGTCGCGGCTGATGGACGCCGAGACGGTCGTGGTGGGCATGCGGCCCGCCGTGGCGATCACCCTGGTCGAGCTGGGCCTGTCGCTGGGCGGCGTCCGCACCGCCCTGGATCTGGAGAAGGGCATGCGGGTCCTCGGCGCGCCGCTGCCGGCGGTCGGCCCCGCCGCCGTGGAAGGCCCGTGACGACTCCGGCGGGCGACTCCGTCCCCATCGCCTCCAACGACGACGTGGTCCGGGTGCGGCAGCTCGTGCGGACCGCGGCGGCCGCGGCGGGCATGTCGCTGGTCGACCAGACCAAGATCGTCACAGCGGCCAGCGAGCTGGCCCGCAACACCTTCGTGCACGGCGGAGGCGGCACCGCGCGCGTGGAGAGGGTCGTCAACGCGCGGGGACGCGCCGGCGTGCGGCTGGTGTTCACCGACACGGGCGGCGGAATTCCCGACGTGCCGCAGGCGCTGACCGAGGGGTGGACGAGCGGGGGCGGCCTCGGCCTCGGCCTGCCCGGAGCCCGGCGCCTGGCCGACGAGTTCGAGCTGGAGTCCGAGGTCGGGAGGGGCACCACGGTGACGGTGACCAAGTGGATCCGCTGACCGGCACCGGATGGATGACGAGCCCGCCCGCCGGCGACGCGGTCTGGCTGCGGGCCGAGGAGCCCAGCGCGGCGGCCGGCGCCCGGCGCCAGGCGGCCCGCCTGGCCGGGCGGCTCGGCTTCGCGGGGGAGCGCCTCGGGCAGATCCAGCTCGCGGTGACCGAGGCGGCCACCAACCTGGCCAAGCACGCGGTGCGGGGAGAGATCCTGGTGCGGATCGTCCGGATGGGCGAGGAGGCCGCGCTGGAGCTCGTGTGCATGGACCGGGGACCCGGCATCACCGACGTCCCCGCGTCCCGCCTGGACGGCCACTCCACGTCCGGGACGCTCGGCCTCGGGCTCGGCTCGATCGAACGGCTCGCCGACCGCACCGGGATGCACTCGCTCCCGGGCGCCGGCACCGTCCTGTTCGCCGGGTTCTCGCGGCCCGCCGACGCGGCGGGCCCCGCGGAACCGGGGCCGCCGTTCGCCGGCCTGACCCGGCCGATCGACGGCGAGGAGGAGTGCGGCGACGCCTACGCCGCGCGGCTGGACGGCGGGACGGTCTACGCGATGGTCTGCGACGGCCTCGGGCACGGGCCGATGGCGGCGCGGGCCGCCCAGGAGGCCGTCACGGCGATGCGCGAGGCCGTGCTGCCGGCGCGCCCCGTCGACCTGCTGCGGCGGGTGCACCAGCGGCTCGGGGCGACCCGGGGCGGAGCGGTCGCGGTGGCGGCGGTCGACCCGGCGGCGGGCGTGGTGCGGTTCGCCGGGCTGGGCAACATCGCCGGATGGATCGTCGACCTCGACCGCCGGCGCGGCATGGTCTCGGTTCCGGGCATCGCCGGCGCGAAGACCAGGACGCTGCGCGAGCACGACTACGACCTGCCCCGCGGCGCCATGGTGGTGCTGCACTCCGACGGGCTGACCGACAAGTGGGACGCCGCCGGCCGCCCCGGGCCCGCCCGCGAGCCGCTGCTGATCGCCGCGGACCTGCTGCGCTCCGCCGGGGTGCGGCACGACGACCGCTGCGTCCTCGCCGTGACGACCGCCGGGCGGAGGTGAGCCGGTGGCGGAGGAACTGCTGCGGTTGCGGCTGGCCGACGAAGAGGGGGTCTTCGCCCTCCGCCAGGCCGGCCGGCACGTCGCCGCGGCGGTCGGCCTGGAGACCCAGGACCAGGTGCGGGTCGCCACCGCGCTCAGCGAGGTCGGCCGGGAGCTGGTCTCCCACGCGGGCACGGTCGCGGTGGCCTTCCACCTCGACCCGCGGGCGCGGCCGCGGCTGCTGATCGAGATGGAGTACGCGCCCGCGGGGGCCGCCCGCCGTCCGAAGGAGGGCGACGCCGCGGCCGCGCGCCTCATGGACCTGCTGGAGGAGACGGGAACCGGGTCGCGGCGGACCGTCCGGCTCGCCAAGGACCTGCCCGCGGACGTCTCCGCGCTGGACGGTGCGGCGCTGGCCGACCTCCGCGAGCGGCTGGGACGCCTGCGACCCGCCACCGTCCTGGAGGAGCTGCGCATCCAGAACGCCGAACTGGTCGAGGCGCTGGAGGACGTCCGGCGGCAGCGCGAGGAACTCCGCGCGCTCAACGCCGAACTGGAGGAGACCAACCAGGGTGTGATGGCGCTCTACAACGAGCTGTCCACCGAGTTGGAGGAGACCAACCGGGGGGTGGTGGCGCTGTACGCCGAGCTGGAGGAGAAGTCCGACCAGCTCCGCGAGGCGGGCGAGGCCAAGAACCGCTTCTGGGCCAACATCAGCCACGAGCTGCGCACGCCCCTCAACGGCGTCATCGGGCTCACCCGGCTGCTCCTCGACCCCGTCGCCGATCCCCTGACCGAGGAGCAGCGGCACCAGGTCTCGCTGGTCGCCGGCGCCGGCGAGACCCTGCTGTCCCTGGTGAACGAGCTGCTGGACATGGCCAAGGCCGAACAGGGGCGGCTCGCGCCGCGCCGCACCTTCGTCGAGGTGTCCTCGATGCTGCGGCAGCTCGCGGACCTGATGACGCCCATGGCCGAGCAGGCGGGGGTGGGGCTCCGGGTGGACGCGGCCGAGGCGGGTGCCCTCATCCTCGTCACCGACGAGGTGATGCTGACCCGCATCCTGCGCAACCTGGTGGCCAACGGGCTCAAGTTCACCGACGAGGGCGAGGTGCGCCTGACGGTCCGGCGCACCCCCGGCCACCTGGAGTTCGCCGTCGCCGACACCGGGATCGGCATCCCGCCCGGCGACCGGGAGCGCGTCTTCGAGGAGTTCTACCAGGTGCCGGGCGGCGGGCCGGGAGGGACGGGGCTCGGGCTGACCTACTCCCGCCGCCTCGCCCGCGCCCTCGGCGGCGACCTGGCGCTGGAGAGCGAGGTCGGCGCGGGCACGACGGTGACGCTGCGCCTCCCGCCGTACCGCGGCCTGGCGGAACTCGGCCTCGCGCACGTGCTGGTCGCCGACGTGCACGAGGCCGCGCGCCGGGTCCTGCGCGACATGCTCGGCGACGCCGCCGAACGCCTCAGCGAGGCCGGCGACCCGCGCGCCGTCCGCGAGCTGGCGGCCTCCGCGGACCCGCCCGAGCTGATCCTGCTCGGTCCCGACATCGACGCCGCCGACGCGGTCGGCGGGCCGGGCGGGCCTCCGCCCGGGACCGCCGTCGTGCTGATCGCCCCGTCGGACGCGGCCGCCTCGGACGAGGCACGGCCGGGGCGCGTCGACGCCGTCCTCGACCAGGCCCAGCTCGCGCCGGTCATGCTCGCCGACGCGGTGTCGCGGGCCCGGACCAGGCGAACGGCGCGGACGCCGTGACCGACGCGATACCGACCGCGACCACCCTGGTCGTCGACGACAACGAGACCAAGCGCTACATCATCGGCAGCTGGCTGCGCCGCGCCGGGCACACCGTGGTGGAGGCCGCCACCGCCGCGCAGTGCTGGGAGCGGCTCGCCGAGCACCAGGTCGACCTGGTCGTCCTGGACGTCCAGCTGCCCGACGCGAACGGCATGGAGGTCTGCGAGCAGATCAAGGCCGCCCCCGCCACGGCGTCGCTGCCCGTCGTCCACATCTCCGCCGCGGCCGTCGAGGCCACCGACCGCACCCACGGGCTGCGGCGCGGCGCCGACGCCTACATGACCGACCCCATCGACCCGGGCGAGTTCATCGCCACCGCCGAGGCGGTCCTGCGCTACTACCGGGCCCGGCGCCGCGCCGAGCGGATCGCCGAGCGGATGGCGGCCTTCACCCGCACCTCGCTGGCCATCAACGCCGCCACGACCTTCGACGGGCTCGCGGCGGTGGCGGCGCGCGGCGCCCTCGACATCTTCTCGGTGCCCGCGGCGGTGTTCATCCATCCCCCGGACGGCCAGGTGAGGCGGACCGTCCATCTGGGCGGCGAGCCGTGGAACCGGCCCTGCCCTTCCGAGGTGCCCGCGCGGCTCGCCGCGATGACCGGCCTCGGCGACGACACCGGCACCCGCTTCGTCGCGGTGCCGGAGGCGGGCTGGCGGGACCTGCTGCCCGACAGCGCCTCCGAGGGCGACGTCCTGCTGGTGACCTCGCGGGCCAAGCGCGGCCGCCCCGCGATCGGCGTGGCGATCGAGGCCCGCGGCGCGTCCGACGAGGACTCCACCCACCTCCTGCGGCAGCTGGGGCAGGCGGTGGCCCTGGCGATGGAGGCGCTGCGCTCCTACGCCGAGGAGCACCTGATCTCCCTGACGCTCCAGCGCAGCCTGCTGCCGGCCGCCCACCCCGCCATGCCCGGCTGGGCGTTCAGCGTCCGCTACGAGCCGGCCAGCGACCAGGCCGAGGTGGGCGGCGACTTCTACGAGGTCATCGACCGGGGCGAGGACGTCCTCGTGGCCATCGGCGACGTGCAGGGGCACTCCCTGCACGCGGCCACCGTCATGGCGGAACTGCGGCACGCGCTGCGCGCCTTCGCCGCGGAGGGCCACGACATCGCCGGCATCCTCCGGCTGCTGAACAACGTGATGCAGCGCTACCACGACGACCAGACCGCCACGATGTGCCTGATGTCGCTGGACCCGCGCACGGGACGGCTCCAGGTCGCGAACGCGGGCCACCTCCCGCCCCTGCACATCTCCGGCGGAAGGGCCGAGTACGGCTCCAGGGGCGGCCTGCTGCTCGGCTTCCCCGCCGAGCGGCTCGGCCTGGAGGACGCGAGCGTCCCGCCGGGCGGCACCGTCGTCCTCATCACCGACGGCCTGATCGAGGACCGCGCGGTCTCCCTGACCGCCAACCTCGAACGCCTCAGGACCATCGCCGCGGACGTGGACGACGACCTGGAGGCCTACAGCGACCGCATCCTCGCCGAGTTCGGCGCCCGCGAGGACGACGTCGCCCTCATCGTCCTGCGCCGCGAACCCTGAGCGGTCCGGTCTCGCGCGCATGCCGTGATTGACCCAAAGCGTGAACTCCCTTGAGCTAGTTGATCGAGGCAGCGGGAATCAGCCGAGGCGTACGGGATCCGCATTCCCGCGCTCATCCGCGCGGCACTAAGGAGTCGGCACTTGTCCTCGGCACCCGCGCAACCGGATCAGTCGGAACCGGTGGCGGAAACGGAGCGGCGACGAGGAGTCGACCAACTGCTCACCATTCCGAGGGGCATCGCCCAGGTCGAGTTCCAGCCGAATCCCTGGACCGGGCTGATCTTCCTCGCGGCGCTGTTCGCGGGCGGCTGGCAGTTCGGGGTCTTCGGGCTGCTGGGGACGGTGGTCGCCACGCTCACCGCCCGCCTTTTCGGCGTCTCCTGGCGGGACCGGATCTCGCTGGGGCTGGAGGGCTTCTGCGGCACGCTGATCGGCGTCAGCCTGGTGCTCTATCTGGACGCCCGGTGGATGACGGCCCTGCTCGTCGTCGGCGGCGCCATCGCCGGCAGCGTGCTCACGTCGGCGCTGAGGGCGGTCCTCGGCCTGTACGACCTGCCCACGTTCACCGCGCCCTTCTGCGTGATCACGTCCGTGATGGTGATCGGCGGGCCGTCCTTCGGCCGGGTGTGGGCGGAGCACGCGGGCTCGGCCCCGCCGTCCGAGACCGCTCCCGGCACGGCGATGACCTGGTCCTACTTCTGGAAGGGCACCTTCAACGGCGTCGGCCAGGTGTTCTTCCAGGACCAGTGGTACGTCGGACTGATCTTCCTGGCCGGCCTGGTCGTCGCCGGATGGGCGACGGGCCTGGTGGCCCTGGTCTCCAGCCTGGTCGGCCTGCTCACCGGCTGGGTGCTGGGGGCGCAGGCCGCGGACATCGGTGCCGGGCTGTACGGCTACAACTCCGTGCTGACCGGGCTCGCCCTGTTCGGCACGTTCGTCGCGGTCACCCCGGTCAGCGCCGTCTACGCCGTGATCGGCACCGTGGCGGCGGCGGGCCTGACGGCCGGCGTCGGCACCCTGTTCGAGGTGGTCGGAGGCCACACCCTCACCTGGCCGTTCGTGCTGGTGACCTGGGTGTTCCTCGCCGCCGTCCCGATGCTCAACAAGATCGAGCGCGCTGGGTGACCGTCGATGGCAGCCGGGCGCGGAAGGGAAAACGATGAACCTCACCCCGCGGGAGATGGACAAGCTGGTCCTCTTCACCGCCGCCCAGATGGCGCAGCAGCGCCGGGACCGGGGCCTCAGGCTGAACTACGCCGAGACGGTGGCGCTGATCAGCTCGGCGATCGTGGAGGCGGCCCGGGACGGCCGGACCGTCGCCGAGTGCATGGAGCTCGGCAAGCAGGTGGTCGGGCCGCGCGACGTGCTGCCCGGCGTGCGCGCGATGCTGACGCTCATCCAGGTCGAGGCCGCCTTCGACGACGGCACCAAGCTCGTCTCCTGCCACGACCCGGTCGGCGGCAAGTAGTGTCCGGCGGCCGGCGGGTCGTCCTGGTCGGCGGGCACGAGAGCCGGCAGGGCCGGTGCCTCGCGGAGCCGGCCGGGCCCGGGGACCCGCGCGTCCGCGCCCCGGGACGGGATCTGCACGCCGCGCTGCGGACGCGGGACCGGCTCGTGGCGGTGCCGATGACGCTCGGGCGCGACCCGGACCTGCCGGTCGTCACCGCGCAGACCCTGAGGTGGGCGGCCCGGGACCGCGCGCCGGGGGACCTGCTGCTGGCCGGGCCCCTGGGCACGACCCGGCACCTGGTCGGGTGGATCAGGGGCGCGGTGACCCGGGCGCTGCGCGACGGGCCGGGGAGGCGGGCGGTCCTGCTCGTGGCGCCCGCCGCGGGGCCCGAGCCGGACGCCGAACTCTTCCGGGTGGCGCGGCTGGTGTGGCAGTACACGCCCGTCCGCTGGGTGGAGGTCGCGCTGCCCGGCGGCGAGCCGGACGTGGACGAGGGCGTCGAGCGCTGCCGGCGGCTCGGGGCGGACGACGTCGTCCTGGTGCCCGCCTCCTTCGTCCCCGCGCCGGAGCGGGCCGATGCCCGGACCGCGGGCCCGCTTCTCGGGCCGGCCTCGCTCGCCGCGCTGGTCCGCGAACGGGCGGCCGAGGCGGAGCGCCGGTGGAGCCGGGACGGCGACGACGGGCTCGCACCCACGGCGCACGGCCACGGCCATGGCCACGGCCACGAGAACGGCCGCGAAAACGGCCGCGAACACGGTCATGGCCACGGACACGACCACGGTCGTCCCCAGGAAATTCCACGGCGGGCGATGGCGGACATGAAAGGGCAGGAATCCCATGTCGGATGACGTTTACATGTATGGCAAGGGTGATATCGAACTGAACGCCGGTCAGCCCAGGGAGACCATCCTGGTGCAGAACACGGGGGACCGCGCCGTCCAGGTCGGCTCGCACTTCCATTTCTTCGAGACCAATCGGGCGCTGAAGTTCGAACGCGACAAGGCGTTCGGGAAACGGCTGGACATCCCCTCGGGGACCGCGGTGCGGTTCGAGCCCGGGGACACCAAGGAGGTGACCCTGGTCGAGTACGGCGGCGGGCTGCGGCTGGTGGGGTTCGGGGGCCTGCTCAACGGCAGCGTCCGGTCGGGCGAGGCGCACCGCACGGCGCTGCGGCGGATGCACAAGCGCGGCTATCTCGACGAGCCGGTCGAGCCGCCGAAGAAGCCGTCAAGGAAGACGAAGTCGTCCCGTTCCGGAAAGAGGGGCTGAGCCGCCATGGCCACGATGAGCCGGCAGCAGTACGCGTCCATGTACGGCCCGACGGTGGGCGACCGGCTTCGCCTCGGGGACACCAACCTCGTCGTCGAGGTGGAGAAGGACCACACCGAGGGGCACTACGGGGACGAGGCCCAGTACGGCGGCGGCAAGACCGCCCGCGACGGCATGTCGGCCGACCCTGCGTCGGGGCGGTCGGTCGCCCTGGACCTGGTGATCACGAACGCGCTGGTCCTCGACCCGGTGCTGGGCGTCGTCAAGGGCGACATCGGCATCAAGGACGGGAGGATCGCCGGGATCGGCAAGTCGGGCAACCCGCACACCCAGAACGGCGTCGACCGGCGCCTCATCATCAGCGCGACGACCGAGGTGATCTCCGGCGAGAACCTCATCGCCACGCCCGGGGCGATCGACACCCACGTCCACTTCATCACCCCGCAGCAGGCCCAGCACGCGCTGAGCAACGGGATCACCACCCTGGTCGGCGGCGGCACCGGCCCGGCGGACGGCAGCCGCGGCTGCACCACCACCCCGGGCCCGTGGAACATCTCCCGCATCCTCCAGGCCTACGAGGACATCCCGATCAACATCGCCGTCTACGGCAAGGGCAACAGCAGCCTGCCGGGCCCGCTGGAGGAGCAGATCCTCGCCGGCGCCGCCGGGCTGAAGGTGCACGAGGACTGGGGCGCCACCCCGGCCGTCATCGACTGCGCGCTGTCGGTGGCCGACGAGCTGGACATCCAGATCAACATCCACACCGACACCCTGAACGAGGCCGGCTTCGTCGAGGACACCATCAACGCGATCAACGGCCGCGCGATCCACACCTACCACTCCGAGGGCGCGGGCGGCGGTCACGCCCCCGACATCCTGCGGGTGACCGGCGAGCCCAACGTGCTCCCCGCCTCCACGAACCCGACGTTGCCCTACACCGCCAACTCGGTCGACGAGCTGCTGGACATGACGATGGTCTGCCACCACCTCAGCTACGACGTGCCCGAGGACGTGGCGTTCGCCGACAGCCGGGTGCGCGCCGAGACCATCTCGGCCGAGACGGTGCTGCACGACCTCGGCGTCATCAGCATCATCGGCTCGGACTCCCAGGCGATGGGCCGCGTGGGCGAGTCGTTCACCCGCGCCTTCCAGGTCGCCCACCACAACAAGGACAAGAGGGGCGCACTGCCCGAGGACTCGTCCCGCAACGACAACTACCGCGTCCTGCGCTACCTGGCCAAGCTGACCATCAACCCGGCCCGCGTCTCCGGGATCGCGGACACGATCGGCTCCCTGGAGGACGGCAAGCTCGCCGACGTCGTGCTGTGGCCCATCCACTCCTTCGGAGCCAAGCCCACCATGGTCGTCAAGGGCGGCATGGTGAGCTGGGCGCAGATGGGCGACCCGAACGCCTCGCTGCCGACGCCGCAGCCCGTCTACTACCGGCCCACGTACGGGGCGTTCGGCAAGGCGCTGTCGAGCACCTGCGCGACCTTCATGTCCGGCGCCGCGATCGAGGCGGGCGTGCCCGAGCGACTCGAACTGAAGCGGCTGATCCGGCCGGTGCGCCAGTGCCGGACGGTCGACAAGCGCCACATGCTCCGCAACTCGACGCTCGCCGAGATCAAGGTCGATCCGGAGACCTACCGGGTGACCGTGGACGGGGAGCCCGCGCACATCGAGCCGGCCACGGAACTGCCGCTGAACCGGCTGTTCTTCCTGGCATGAGCGCGCGTCCCGGCACCGCGGACCTGGACCCGCTGCTGGCCCAGCTCCAGCTCACCGACTCCGGCTTCCCGAGCGGGATGTACACGCTGTCGCACGGGCTGGAGGGGTACGTCCAGCTCCGGATCACCGGGCCGGAGACGCTGCGCGAGCTGCTGACCGACCTGCTGTACAACGCGGTGGGCCCCGCGGACGCGACCGCCCTGGCGCTGGCGCACCGCGCGGCCCGCGCGGCCGACTGGGACGGGCTGGTCCGCGTCGACCGGCGGCTGCACGCGATCAAGCTCAACCGCGAGCAGCGCGGCGCCTCGGCCCGGACCGGCCGGCAGGTGCTGGACACGGCGGCCTTCGCCTTTCCGGTGCCCGAGACCGCCCGGCTGGCGGGTCTGGTGGCGGACAGGACCACGCCGGGCAACCACGCGGTCGTGGTCGGCGCGCTCTACGCGGGGCTCGGCGTGCCGGTGGCGCAGGCGGTCGCCGCCGACCTGTACGCCTTCGCCGCGAGCTGGACGGCGGCGGCGGTGCGGCTGGCCCGCACCGACTTCCGCCGCGCCCAGAGGCTGCTGTGCGAGGTCCGCCCGGACCTCGCACGGGTCGCGCGGTCGGCGCTCGCCGCCCGCGACCCGCGGGAGCTGCACGGCTCGGTTCCCGTCGCCGACGTCGTGTCGGCCGCGCACGAGCGGGCGGAGGCCCGCATGTTCGTCACCTGATCCGTTCGATGCGAAGGAGGCGGGATGGAGCTGGAGAAGACCTTCAAGGTGGGCGTCGGCGGCCCGGTCGGAAGCGGCAAGACCGCGCTGATCGAGGCGCTGGTGCCGCGGCTGCGCGCGCTCGGCCACGAGGTCGGCGTGATCACCAATGACATCTACACCCAGGAGGACGCCGAGCACGTCCGCCGCACCCTGGCCGGGACGCTCGACCCCGAGCGGATCGTGGGGGTCGAGACGGGCGCGTGCCCGCACACCGCCGTCCGCGACGACCCGACCATGAACCTGGCGGCGGCGGCGGAGCTGCTCGACCGCTTCCCCGAGATCGACCTCCTGCTGTTCGAGAGCGGCGGCGACAACCTCACGCTCACCTTCAGCCCGGCGCTGGCCGACGTGTACATCTTCGTCCTGGACACCGCCGAGGGCGAGAAGATGCCCCGCAAGCGCGGCCCCGGCACGACCGACTCCGACCTGCTGGTCATCAACAAGATCGACATCGCCCCGTACGTCCGCACCGACCTGGCGGTCATGGAGCGGGACGCCCGGGCGGTGCGCGGCGCGGGCCCGGTCGCGCTGACCGACTGCCTCGCCGGCACCGGCGTCGCGGAGGTCGTCGACTTCATCGAGGCGCGGGCGGGAGCGGCGTGTACCTCGCCGGTGTAGGGGCGGCGGGCGGCTCCGGGGGGACCGACCGCCTCGCGCCCGAGCGGTACCTTCCCGGCTGGGTCCCCGAGCCGGTGCGGCGGCACGCCGGCGCCGTGGACATGCTCCCGGCCGGCAGCCCCGGCAAGGTCGGCGTCCTCGACCTGGAGTTCGAGCTGGTCGGCGACCGGACGGAGCTGACCGGCCGCTACCAGAAGGCGCCGCTGCACATCACCCGGCCCCTCCACCCCGACCCGGGGGCGCCGGACCTTCCGTACGTCATGCTGATGTCGTCCGGAGGCGGAGTCCTCCAGGGGGACCGCTACCGCGTCGACGTCTCCTGCGGCGCGGGCGCGTCCGTGCACGTGACCACCCAGGGCGCCACCCGGCTCTACCGGATGGAGCAGGACTACGCCACGCAGCTCGTCGGCCTCTCCGTGGGCCCCGGCGGCTACCTGGAGTACATGCCGGACACGACGATCCCCTTCGGCGGCACCCGCTTCTACCAGCGGCTCGACGTCACCGCCCACCCGGACTCCACCGTCCTGCTGGGCGAGACGCTTCTGGCCGGCCGCCTCGCCCGCGGGGAACGGCACGCCTACACGGCGTACTGCAGCGACGTCGAGGTGCACGACGCCGCGGGACGGCTGCTGTTCGCCGACCCGCTCCACCTGGTGCCGGAGGAACGGGCGGTGACGGGCCCCGCGGTGATGGACGACTTCGGGGTTCTGACGTCGCTGTACGTCGTCACGGGCCGCAGACCCGCGCAGGCCGTGGCCGACACGATGCACGAGGCGCTCGCCGGCACGGGACTGCGGGCGGGAGCCAGCGTCCTGCCGGGGGACCGCGGCGCCTGGGCGCGCGTCCTTGGGGAGCGGTCGCCCGAGGTCGAGGCCGCCTTCATGCGGGTCTGGGACGCCGTCCGCCGTCTGCTGCTGGGCGTGCCCGCCCCCGGCCGGCGCCGGTGGTGACACCGGCCATGGGCGACGAGGGGAGGCCGGGAAGGCATCTCCTCCACCGCGAGGCGGCCGAGGCCACCGTCCTGGACCGGCGCCGGAGGGGGCGGCCCCGCCATCCCGGGATCAAGCCTCGCGCGCTCCTGGACGTCGCCGTCGGAGGAGCGCTCGGGGCCCTGGCGCGTGATCTGCTCATCAAGGCGATGCCCGGCGCCCGGCACGGCTTCCCCTGGGGGACGCTGCTGGTGAACCTGCTGGGCTGCCTGTTCATCGGCATCCTGACGTCGTACCTGCTCAAGGGCAGGCCGCACCCCGTCGCCCGGCCGCTGCTGGTGACCGGCTACCTGGGCGGTTTCACGACGTTCTCCCACCTCATCGACGGGGTCCACGCCCTCGGCCGCGCCGGGAGCTGGGACCAGAGCGCCGTCTACGCGGTGGTCAGCGTGGTGGGCGGCTGGATCGCGGTCGCCGTCGGCCTCTGGGGCGGGCGGCTCCTGCCGTACCGCCCGGCCCGGCCGGAGGGCGGCGCCCCGGCATGATCGCCTTGCTGGTGCTCGCCGGAGGGGCGTGCGGCGCCATGCTGCGCTTCGTCCTCGACACGATGGTCAAGAACAGGTTCGGGAAGGCGTTCCCCTGGGGGACGCTGACGGTCAACCTCCTCGGCACGGGCATCCTGGGCGCTCTGCACGGCCTGACCACGAGCGCCGTCCCCGACGGTCTCGTCGGCACCGGGCTCTGCGGCGCGCTCACCACGTTCAGCACCTTCGAACTGGACACCGTCCACCTCTTCCAGGACGGGAAGTACGCCAGGGGCGCGGCGAACGTGCTCCTGTCCCTGGGGTTGGGCATCGGGGTCTTCACGCTCCTGTACGCCGCGTTCCAAGCGGTCTGACGCGTGCCGTCCACGCCGACGGGCGCCACGCGGGTCGCCGCGGGGAACTGGCTGAGCCGGGCGCTCTCGCTCTCCAGGGGGCCCGTGCCCTGGCTCGGCGCGGTCCGGGCGGCGGTCGCGTTCGGCGCGGTGATCGCGGTGGCGCTGGCCCTGGGCGAGCCCCGCGCCGGACTGCTCGCGTCGGCCGGCATGGTGCTGGCGACGATGCGGCCCGACACCGGCCCGTACCGGTCGCGGGCGCTCGGGCTCGTCGTCTCGCAACTGGCGGGCGCCGCGGGCCTGGTGATCGGCCAGCCCGCCCACGGGCACGGCTGGTGGACGGTGTCGACGACCACGGCGGTCGCGCTGCTGTCCGGCCTGGCCAGCTCCATCGGCAACGTCGTGTCGGGGGCCGCGCTGGCGCTGCTGTTCATGAACGTGATCGGCACCGGCCTGCCCCGGCTCGGCCCGTGGTGGCTCCCTCCGCTCTGCCAGCTCGCGGGCGGTGCCTTCTACCTCGCCCTCGCGGTGCTGAGCTGGCGGCTGTGGATCCGGCGTCCGGGCCCCGAGCACCGGGCCGTCGCCGACGTCTACGACCGGGCCGCCGACCTGGTCGACGCCGCCCGCCCGGGTGACGCCCGCCTCGCGCTCAGCATGGCGGTGGACGCCGCCCAGGACGCGCTGATGTGCCATCGCGTCCGGCGGATGCCGAACTGGAGCGAGGAGGCGCGGTGGCTGGTCGCCATGCTCAACGCGGCCTCGCCGCTGCTGGAGGCGCTCACCCTGCTCGTCCGCTCCGCGCGTCCCGCGCCGCCGGGGCTGTCGGAGGAGGTGCGGCGGATCGCTGACGCCGTCCGGAGCGGGGACCGGGCCGCGGGGATCCCGCCGCCGCGGGGCGACCCGGTGTTCGCCCGGCCCGTCGAGTTCGCCCGGCGGCGGCTGTCGGAGCCGCACCCGGAGGACCCCGACTGGCTCGGGCTGCCGAGACCCCTGCCCGTCCGGGCGTACCGGGCCGTCCAGATGGCCCTCACCTCGGCGGCGGCCTGGCGGTACGGGCTCCGGCTGGCCCTGTGCATGGCGATCGCCTCGGCGTTCGTCGAGTTCCCGGGCGTGCTCCACGACCTCTGGATCCCCACGGTGCACTCCGTCTGGCTTCCGCTGACGGTCGCCGTGGTCCTGAAGCCCGACTTCGGCTCGGTCTTCGTCCGGTCCCTGCTGCGGGCGGTCGGCACGGTCGCCGCCGCCGTCCCCACCCTGCTGGTGCTGGTGGTCGTCCCGCGCGGCTGGGCCGCGGTCCCGCTCGCGGCGTTCTTCGGCGGGCTGATCCCGGTGCTCAAGGCCAGGTCCTACGCGATGCGGACGGTCGCGGTCACCCCTCTGATGCTCTTCCTGTTCGACATGACCTCGCCGAGGCCCTCCGACGAGCTCGTGCTGGCCCGGCTGTCCGACACCCTCCTCGGCTGCCTGATCGTGCTGGTCTTCGGCTACGCCCTCTGGCCGTGGAGCCGCCGGGCACGGATCGGCGAGCGGTTCACCGCAGGCCTCCGGGCGCTCGCCGACTATCTCGACGAGGCCTTCACCGGCCCCCGGGACGTCCGTGCCCGGGACCGCCGGGCGCTCCACCGCAGGCTCGACGCGGCGAGAGCCGACCTGCGGCAGGTCCAGGCCGAACCCCCGCCCGCGAGCCGCACGGGCGCCGCGTGGTGGCCCGTCCTGGGCGCGCTCGACGCGCTCGTGGACAGCGTCACCGCGGCGTCCGTCAAGGTCCGGGGAGGCGCCGAGCCGCCGCCGGAGCAGGCGGTCGGGGCCATCTCGGCGGATCTCCGGGAGATGGCGGCCGCGATCCGCGACGGACGGGCGCCGCGGACGAGGGACGCTTCGGGACCTTCCCCGGCGGGCGTCCTCGGCCAGGCGGCCGCCCAGACCCGCCGGCTGCGCAGAACGCTTCCGCTGTGACGGCCGCCTCCTCGCCGGACGCGGTCACCCGATGCGCAGCTCCGTGTCGAGCCCCGCGGCCTCCTCGCGGGCGCTCGGGCGGAAGGCCAGCAGGACGTCCACGATCTTGCCGATGGCGAAGGTGAGCACGAAGCTGTAGCAGCCGACGGCGAGGATGGCGACGACCTGCTTGCCCAGCAGGGAGACCGAGCCGCCGTAGAAGAGACCGGCGATGGGGCTGCCGTACCTGCCGGTGGCGAAGAAGCCCAGCAGGACCACGCCGACGATCCCGCCGGCCCCGTGGATGCCCACGACGTCCAGGGTGTCGTCGTACCCGACGGACGTCTTGAACTCGACGGCGTAGGTGCAGACGACGGCGACGACGATGCCGAGGACCGTCGCGCCCAGCAGGTTGACGTACCCGCAGGCCGGGGTGATGGCCACCAGGCCGGCGAGCGCGCCGGTCGTGCCGCCCAGCCTGGAGAACCGCCCGAACCGGGCCCGCTCCAGCAGCATCCAGGCCAGCATCGCGACGCACCCGCACATCATGGTGTTGACCACCGCGTTCGCCGCGAGGGCGCCGTCCGTCAGCGCCGATCCGCCGTTGAACCCGAACCAGCCGAACCACAGCAGCCCCATGCCGGCCATCACCAGCGGGATGTTCTTCGGCTCGGGCGGGCCCTCCCGGCGGAAGCGCAGGCCCGGTCCGAGCACCAGCGCCAGCGCCAGGCCCGCGATGCCGGAGTTCAGCTCGACGACCAGGCCGCCCGCGAAGTCCAGCGCGCCCCACCGGTTGATCCAGCCGCCCTTGGAGAACACCCAGTGGGCGATCGGGAGGTAGACGACGGTGACCCAGACCACCCCGAAGACCATCCAGGGGCCGAGCCTGACGCGGTTGGCGACCGAGCCGCTGATCAGCGCGAGCGTGATGATCGCGAAGACGAGCTGGAACACCGAGAACACGTACTCCGGGATGACGCCCCGCAGGACCGACGGGGTGGTCCGGAGGAACTGCCACCGGCCCCAGCCGATGAGGCCGGCCCCTCCCACGTCGTCACCGAACGCCAGGCCGTACCCGTAGGCGAACCAGACGACGGTCACCACGGCGATCGAGACGAAGCTCATGTACAGGACGCTGACGAGGTTCTTCGCCCGGACCATTCCGCCGTAGAAGAGGGCGAGGCCCGGCGTCATGAGCAGCACCATGGCGAAGCTGACGAGCACCCATGCCGAATCGCCGGTATTCAACCCAAATCTCATGCCCCACTCCTGGCTTCAGGCGACACCATTGAGGTATGGGCATGCGATGAGCACGTGAAACGCCGGGGCGGAGGGCACTGGACAAAATTACGCCCATCGGGCTTTGCCCCCGGCCGACCTGGCCGGACTTTTCTTTCCTTTCGATTCTGTGACGTTTCTGTAAGGCCGGTCAGCGGGTGGGGTCCCCGGGGCCGACCGCCGGTCCGTGGTCGAAGGTGAAGCGCGGCCCGGGCAGCCCCCCGCGCCGCGCCGCGGGCGCCTCCGGCGGGCGCCGCCCGCCCAGGCTCTCGGCGACCTGGTTCCGCAGGCGCGGCAGCAGGGCGTACAGGGCGTCGCCGGGGCAGGCCGTGGCGTTGTAGTCGCGGTGCCCGACGATCGCCGCGTGCGGCTCCAGGCCGTAGACCTCGCACAGCCACGCGCAGGTCGCGACGAGCTTCGCCCACAGCGCGCCGGTGGGCTCCACCGTCATGTAGGTGCCCTCGTTCTCGATGCCGATCGTGTGGTCGTTCTCGCCGAGGGTGTGGGCCCCGACGACGTGGGTTCCGGCGCCGATGGCCTCCAGGGCGCGGTTGCGGCCCTCCATGAGGTGGCCGCCGCGGCTGATGGTGAGCTGCTGCCCGGTGTCGTCCCAGCCGTTGGTGTCCATGTGGAAGTCCTGGATCGCCCGGGACAGGGCGAGGGCGTGCTCCAGCGACTGGTCCGCGGCGTTCGCCGAGGCGGTGTGATGGACCACGATGTGGTCGGGGGCCCTGTTCAGAACGGTCGCCGGCGCCTTGGGAGGCCGGGCCAGCCACTCGGCGCGTGGGTGGACGAGGGGCGGGGCCTGCGCCGAGGCCGCGCGCGGGGGCCAGGCCGCCGGGCCCAGCAACGCGCCGCCCATGATGACGGCGGTTCCGGCGAGCAGGTTGCGGCGGGGGAGATGTGCGTCTGCGGACATGAGCGATCCCTCCGGATGTTGATCAGCTCAAAAGGGCGACCTCATCGGAAGATAACCGATGAAATCCTGTGCTTGAGGGGAGCACGCGGGCGCTGTTAGCTTCACCCGGTGGACCACATGCGTGCACAGGCGGAGGCGATCGAGGACTTCGCGGCGGTTCTGCGAGAACTGCGGGAAACGGTTGGCAACCCGCCATTCCGGGAGATGTCCGGTAGATCCGGGGCGATCTCGCACACGACGCTGCACGAGGCCACGAAGGGAAACCGCCTCCCGAGTTGGGGGACCACCGTCGAGTTCGTCAAGGCGTGCGGCGCCGACCCGGCCGCGTACCGCGAACGCTGGGGGCGGGCGAACGCGGCGGTCAGGTCGGCGAGCGCCGGGAGGCCCGAGGCCGCCGCGCTCGAAGCCCCCGTCGCGAGCGCCGTGGACGCCGGTGCCGTGCGCCTCGCCGTCGAGGCGCAGGAGCCCTCCGGGGGCGGCGAGACCCCGCCGTCCGGTTCCGACCCGCCGTCGCCGCACGTGCGGATGGCGGGCGACGTCCAGGCGACCTTTCCCGTCCCCAAGCGCCGGAGGCGGTTCCGGCTGAGCAGTCCGGGCGCGGTCGCGCTGGCGGCGGCGGTCATCGGCACGTGGGCGGTGGTCCTCATCGTGGTCGACCGCGACTCCGGCAAGGACGCGCTGGAGGAGTACGGCAATCGTTCGAAGGCCGCGCTGTCCCCGGCCGACTGCCCGGTGCAGCCGACCAACCCGGCGGCGGCCCCGCCGAGGCACAAGGGCGACGCCGCCGCGTTCGTCGCGGACGTCACGCTGCCCGACTGCACGCGCGTCGGCGCCGGCCGGAGCGTCACCAAGGTGTGGAGGTTCAAGAACTCCGGAACGGTCCCGTGGGACGGCTACTCCCTGCGCCGCCTGGACCTCCCGCAGAAGGCCGGCGACTGCCAGACGATCTCGGAGGTCCCGATCGCCGACACCGGACCGGGCCGCGCGGTCGACGTCCGCACCGAGATCACCACGCCCAGGAGGCCCGGCTTATGCTACGTGCGGTTCAAGATGGTGGACGGCGCGGGGAAGGTCGCGTTCCCGGGGAGCCGGCCCGTCAACTTCCAGGTCATCGTCGTCGGGCCGTAGCCCCCGCCGTGGAGGGGCACGGCGGGGGCTCGGGTCGGACGGCCGGGGGGGATCAGGAGAGGACGATCCCGCTGTAGTAGGCGTTGAGGATCCTGGCGTAGCCCCAGCCCGCGTCGGCCTTGTCCCGGGAGCCGTACTGCGACATCCAGTCCCCGGTGACCCAGCCGCCGCACGTCGTCGTCGTGGAGCAGTAGTGGGCCTCAAGGATCTTTCCGCCGCGGGTCATGCGGGTTCCCCACGTCGCGTCCACCGCGGAGCTCGTCGAGGCCTGGGCGGAGCCGGGCCGGTAGACCTGGCTGGACGTGGTGTCGTAGACGTCGAAGCACTGGCCGCCCGACGTCGTGCGGGTCGAGTGCAGCGCCCAGTACCAGCCGTAGCCCTTGACGGCCATCGCCCCGGCCTTGAGGGACTCCGCGGGCCAGCTCGACACCCATTCGTTGGGCAGGACGTCCTTGACGTAGGTCTTGAACGCCACCCGGTCCACCCGGCCGAGGGACACCCGGTACACGAGGATCGTGGAGGGGAGCTTGCTGTCGGTGCCGTCGGTCTTGCAGCCGGTCGGCGGCGTCGACGGCGAGAACTCGTGGGAGGCGTTCTGGTTCTTGAGGGTGGCGTTGAGGTTGCCTTTGGCGCCGGCTGCGAAGTCCTGGTAGCTGCCGCCGTAGTTGCTGTTGTAGTAGACGCGGACGGTTTTGGTGCTGTTGTTCCAGACCGAGGCGGCGTTGTTCTTGACGCAGGTGCCCTTGCCGTTGCCGTCGCCCTTGAAGTCGTAGCAGGAGGGCTGGGTGGTGCCGTAGTCGGCGACCGATCCGGTGAAGTCCGAGATGGAGCCCTGGTTGTCGCTGTTGAAGTAGTAGCAGAACTCGCCGCTGTCGCACTTGCCGTCCCGGGCCGCCGCGGAGGCGGGGGAGGCCGGGGCGAGAGCGGCTCCGCCGAGCGCCATCGCGGCGGTCGTCGCGGTGAGCCGCGGGAGCTGCCGCGCGCATCGTGTCGACACAGTCGTCATCCCCTCTGGTGGAGGTCGCTGCGCTCTACCGGACGTTGTAGCCCTGGGAGTTCCAGAACGTGGTCGGGTTCGGGTTGTCCAGGGTCGGGTCGTTCACGCTCTTGGCCGCGTGCGTCTGCTCCCCGAGACGCATCTCGACGTGGGTGTGGGCGGACGCGCTGGACGACACCCCGTGCCACGACTCGTCGGCGATGACCTGGCCGCGGCTGATCGACTGCCCCACGGCCAGCGAGGACCGCGGAGCGGAGTGCAGGTAGATCACCGTCTTGTTCAGCGAGGCGTTGTAGACGGAGATCGTGGACAGCCCCGAACTGCCGGTGGCACCGGGCGCGATGTAGATGATCTTACCGGCCACCAGGGCGTGGACGTCGGAGCCGATGCCGCGCGCGATGTCGATGCCCTCGTGCCGGCCGGGCGTCGTGGTGTAGCCGTCGAAGCCGCAGGTGATGCTCCCGCCGCTCGCCGAGTACAGCCCGTACGACATGTTCGTGCGCGTCGACGGCGAGAACTCGTGGGAGGCGTTCTGGTTCTTGAGGGTGGCGTTGAGGTTGCCTTTGGCGCCGGCTGTGAAGTCCTGGTAGCTGCCGCCGTAGTTGCTGTTGTAGTAGACGCGGACGGTTTTGGTGCTGTTGTTCCAGACCGAGGCGGCGTTGTTCTTGACGCAGGTGCCCTTGCCGTTGCCGTCGCCCTTGAAGTCGTAGCAGGAGGGCTGGGTGGTGCCGTAGTCGGCGACCGATCCGGTGAAGTCCGAGATGGAGCCCTGGTTGTCGCTGTTGAAGTAGTAGCAGAACTCGCCGCTGTCGCACTTGCCGTCCCGGGCCGCCGCGGAGGCGGGCGACACGTAGACGGCCGCCACCCCGCCGATCGCGACGGCGGCGGACGCCGTGGTGGTCAGGGTCTTGGTGACCTTGTTCATACCGTTGTCTCCTTCTGTGCTCGTTCCTGTCGTCGTTGCCTGTCGATCTCGTTGCCTGGTGTACGGACGGGTCAGCTGCGCTGGTACTCCTCCCAGGTGCGGATGGTCACCTTCGGGCCGTCGTCGGGGCCGCGGCCGGAAAGGCCGTTCAGACCGAGGTAGTAGTCACCGGTCTGGTGCTGGGCCTGGCTGGAGAGGTCGGTGTCGTTGATGGCGGCGGCGTGGACGTGCCACGGCCAGTCGCCCTGGGCGGGGCTGCGCACCCATGCCGCGAAGCCGACACGGCGCAGCGCGCGGGCGACCTCGGTGCGGGTGGCGGAGTCCATCCCCTCCGCCGAGACGTCCACGACGCCTCCGCCGTCGTGGGTGCCCGCGGACGTGGGGTCGCCGCCGGGGTTGTAGGAGCCCTGGTCCAGCACGAGGTCGCGGCCGAGCAGCCGCTTCGCCTCGGCCAGCATGCTCTGCGTCCGGGTGTTGACGACGACCCCGCCCGTGGTGACGCGGGCGCCCGGCTCGATGACGCCGGCGACGGTGAAGCGTCCGGCTCCGAGCTTGGCGAGCGACGTCCTGCCCGGCAGCCCGCTGGCGGCCAGACCGGTGTAGCCGAGCGACTTCTGGTACTTCGCGTAGGCGGCGATCGTGGTGGTGCCGAAGTAGCCGTCCACCCACGTGGCGTCGAGCAGGCTGCGGTCCCGCAGCGCCTGCTCGACCAGGAGCACGCTGGCCTTCGCGCCGGGGGTCAGCGTGTCGTCGGCCCGCCGCGGGTCGATCTGGGCGGCCTTGACGGTGGCCTCCATGTTCACGCTCGGCAGGGCGCGGGCGCCGGGCGCCCGGCCGCCGGCCGCCAGGGCCGCCGGCGTCCCGGCGGGTCCGGTGAACGAGGTGAGCAGGGTCGCCGTCACGACGGCGGCGGCGTACGAGGGCAGCTTCATCGGGTCTCCTGGTAGGGGACTGGGCGCGAAGCCCGCGGCGGAGACCACGGTGACCCGGCCGGTCACGTGTTCACAAGAAGATCGTTGTTGTCAGACTGTCCGTTAGCCGATTCCGTACAGAAGTGCACGCGATCTGACAGACGGGACACTCGCCTCCCGGAGGCGGCCGGGACGGAAGCGGACCTGGTTGGCGAGGCGGCGCGCGCGGGCAGAATGCGAGACATGACGCGCACTGTGAATCTGCCCGGCGGCACCCCGCTGCCGCTGATCGGTTTCGGGACCTGGCAGCTGCGGCCCAAGGCGGCGTACGCGTCGGTGCGCGCGGCACTGGAGATCGGTTACCGGCATGTCGACACCGCGACCCTGTACCGCAACGAGGCGGACGTCGGCCGGGCCCTGAAGGACAGCGGCGTGGACCGGGAGCAGGTCTTCGTCACCACCAAGCTGCGCCCGCAGGACGCGCGGCACGCCCGCCGCACGCTGGAGTCGAGCCTCCGCCTGCTCGACACCGGATACGTGGACCTCTGGCTGCTCCACTGGCCGACCGCCCAGGACGAGCTCGTCCCGACATGGCGGGCGCTGCTGGAGGCGAGAGACGCGGGACTGGCCCGCAACGTCGGGGTGAGCAATCACAGCCCGGCGCAGATCGACCGGCTGGCCGAGGCGACCGGGCGCCGGCCGGCGGTCAACCAGATCTCGTGGAGCCCGGCGCGGCACGATCCGGCCCTGCTGGACGAGCACCGGCGCCGGGGGGTCGTGGTCGAGGGCTACAGCGGCCTGAAGAACACCGACCTGCGCGACCCGGTCCTCACCGGGATCGCCCGGCGGCTCGGCGCCACGCCCGCCCAGGTCGTCCTGCGCTGGCACCTGGAGCACGACATCGTGATCCTGCCGAGGTCGTCGCGCCGGGAGCACATCGCCGCCAACTTCGACCTCGGCGGCCTCGCCCTGACCGGCGAGGACGTCGCCGCCGTCGACGCCCTCGCCCGCAACGGCTGACCCGGCCCGCCCCGCGGGCGGGGCGGGCCGGGAGACCTCGGTCAGCGGGGGTTGCCGGCGCGCCAGGCGACGTTGTCGGCGACCGCCCCGGCCACGTCGAACTCCGGCGTGAATCCGGTGTCGCGGGTGAGGCGGGCGATGTCGAGGTAGGGGTCCTCGCCGGGGCCGTTCCACCGTCCGGGCAGGAGGTCGAGCCGCAGTCCCGGCCTGATCGCCTCCAGGGCCTCCGCGAACTCGCGGTTGGCGACCGCGCGCCCGCTGGAGACGTTGTAGGTGTCGTGCTCCAGCGTCTTCGCGGCCATCAGGAGGGCGATCGCGCGCCCGGCGTCGGGCGCGTAGCAGCAGTCGCCGCCGTCGTCGGCGTGCGGCTTCGGCGGCTCCTCGCCGCGGAGCACCGCGCCGATGCAGGGCGGGATGTGGAAGAACGGGGACTCCGGGTCGACGAGCGGCCCCCAGATCGTTCCGATCCGGAGCACGACCGGCTGGACGCCGCCACCCCGGTGATCGACGCCTTCCGCCTCACGTTCCGGGCCCTGACGGGGAGCGGCGAGCTGCCCGCCTGGGACGAGGCGGCCGCGGCCTGGCGCGCTCTCGGCAATCGCCACGAGACCGCCGTGGTGCTGACGGAGGCCGCCGCCGCGGCGCTCGCGTCCAACAACCGTCCCTGGGCGGGGTCCCGGCTGCGCGAGGCGCGCGCCATCGCCGCCGACCTGGGGGCCGCGCCCCTGGTGGCGCGCATCGACGACCTCGCGGCCCGCGGACGCGTCAGCGAGGAGGCGACCTCCTCCGGCAGGTCCGGCGCGTCCGGACGTGCCCACGGTCTGACCGGCCGCGAACTCGACGTCCTGCGCCTCCTCGCGGACGGACGGACGAACCAGCAGATCGCCACGGATCTCTTCGTCTCCGCCAACACCGTCGCCACCCACGTGACCCGGATCCTCACCAAGCTCGGCGCCGCGTCCCGCACCCGGGCCGCGGCCAAGGCCCGCGCGTCCGGCATCCTGGACGCCCCGCCCTGACGCCCGCGCTCAGCGGAGGGCGGGCCCGCCGATCCGCGCGGGGACCCGGGTCGGCCAGGAGGCCGGCCAGGCGATGTCGTCGATCGCGAGCCACGGCGCCGCGGCCACGCCCGCGGGCGTCAGCCCGGCGAACGTCCTGACCTCGCGGTGCAGGTGGGACTGGTCGACGTAGCCGCTCTCGGCGGCGACCCCGGCCGCCGCATGCCCCGCCGCGAGGAGGTAGGCGGCTCGGTCGAACCGGACGAGCCGGGCGGCGCGTTTGGGCGTGATGCCGAGCTGGGCGCGGAAGCGCGACCAGAGGCGTTTGCGGCTCCAGCCGACCTCGCCGGCCAGGCCGTCGATCCGGACCCGTCCCCGGCCGGCGAGCGTCCGCCGCCAGGTGTGGGCGACCTCGGGGTCGACCCTCCGGCCGCCCAGCCGCCGGCCGAGGACGTCCGCCGCGATCGCGAACCGCTCGTCCCATGACGCGGCGGCGCGCAGCCTGTCCTCGAACCGGGCGGCGTCGCGGCCCCAGACGTCCTCCAGGGGCGTCACCGTCCCGGTGAGGTCGGCCGCCGCGGCGAGGACCGCGGCCGCCGCGACGGGCTCCAACCGGATCTGGAGGCACGCGCCCGCCTGCCCGCCCGTCCGGAGGTCGCCCGGAAGGAGCCCGGCGGCGAAGCTGCCGCGCCGGCGCCGGCCCTGGGCGTCGTAGACGATGCCCTCCCCGCCGCTCAGGTCGAGGAGCAGGGTGACGGAGGGGTGCGCGACCATCGCGATGTCCACGGGTACGGGGAGGCGCTGGCTGAACCCGGCCATGCCGACCCCCGGCAGCCGGACCGAAGGGGCCGGGACGGCGATCTCCACCGCCGCCCAGTCGGGCGGCGTCCTGGTCGGCGGCACGTGACGAGTCTAGGCCCGGGGGGCGTCAGCGGACCGCGGACGTGAAGTCCAGCAGCAGTGCGCTGGTCGCGTCGGGCGCTTCGAGGACGGGCAGGTGCCCCGCGCCGGGCAGCATCTCGACCCGCGCGCCCGGCACCGCCTCGTACCGGTGCGCCGACGCGGGGTCCCAGCGGGGGTCGGCGTCGCCGAAGACCACGAGCAGCGGGAGCCCGAGGGCGGCGAGGCGCTCGGGCACGCTCCGCTCGGCGACGTAGGCGGCGTTCTCGCGCAGCACCTCCCGCATGGAGCGGTACGTGATCGCCCGGACCCCGGAGACCAGGTCGTCCGGGATGTCCACGGGGCCCGCGGCCGTCGCGCCGATCCCGCGGCGGATCACCGCGTCCGAGCGCCTCGCCCACAGGAGCGGCCCGAGCGGCGGGGACAGCAGGGCCCGGATGAGCAGGGGCTGCCGGAGCAGGTCGCCGAGGCTCGGGCCGGTGCTGATGAGCGCGAGCGAACCCACGAGGTCGGGGCGCTGCTCGGCGAGCGCGGTGGCGACGTAGCCGCCGCTGGAGTGCCCGGCCACGCAGGCGCGGCCGATCCCGAGACCGTCCAGCAGCGCGGCCACGCGGCGCGCCTGGTCGGGCACGGCGTACGACGGCCCGGGCGGAGACTGGCCGCAGCCCGGCAGGTCGACCCGGACGACGCGGCGGCGGGCGGCGAGCGCGGGGATCATCGGATTCCAGGTGCCGCCCGAGGCCCCCGACCCGTGGAGGAGCAGCAGCGGCGGCGCCTGCCGCGATCCGTCGTGGACCACGTGGATCCCGTGCGAGCGCTCAACGTCGGACTCGGTCATGGGGAGATCGTGCGCGGCCGGCCGCCCACCGGTCTTGGACAAATGTTCCCGGCGGTCGTCCCCGGGCCGACCGGAGGAAGGGCGGCCGGCGGCCCGCGTGGAGGCGCCGGGGGGATCAGACGACGGTCGCGGGCTGCTCGCGGGGTGTCAGCCGCAGCCGCACCACGGTGGGAATCGACTCGCGTTCGAGCGCGGCGCAGAGCCGCGGGAGCGCCTCGTCCTGGATGCGGCGCCGCAGTTCGGCGGGGTCCGCCTCCTGCCCGTAGACGATGCTCAGCCGCAGCCCGGCCCCCTTGGGCGCGCGGATCAGCCGGGCCCGCACCCTGCGCACGCCCGGGTACTCGCCGATCTCGCCCTCCAGCGCGTCCGTGACGGCCCCGGCCTCCACACGCGTCGCGCCGGCCCTGATGTCCGGCTCCAGCGAGAGGCCCCGCAGCCGGCTCGAACGGAGTTGCGCGAGCATCCAGGACAGCCCCAGCAGTGCCAGGACGACGGCCACCGCGGCGACGGCGGGCCAGAACCAGCCGTGGCCGTCGGCGAAGCGGCGCGCCTGCGCGGTGAGCACGGGGCCGGAGGCCCGGGCGCTCCCGAAGGCGCCGAAGCCGCGGGCGAGGCCGAGCCCCCCGGCGGCGACGAGGACGGCGCCGAGGACGAGCAGGCCGGTGCGGTTGATGTGAGCGCGGCGGCGGTCCATCATCCCTCCCGCTGCTTCATCCGCACCGTGACGGAACGGGCGGGCACCGGACCGAGCCGGTCGAGCCGGTCCCGCACCGCCTCGGCGATCCCCGCGTCCAGGCCCGCGGGCTCGCGCACGGGGGTCCGGGCGACCACCCGCACCTTCCGGGGGCCCAGCCGGACGCCGCTGACGCCCGACACCCCCGGCGCCCCTTCGGCCGCGGCGGCGACGCTGCGCTTGAGCCCCCGCCTGCTCACGCCCATCATCAGGTTCGGATCCCTCCCGTGCAGCGGAACGATCCGGGACTTGCCCGGCAACACGGCGGCCAGCACGAACCAGGCGCCGACCAGTGCCAGCGCCGCGAAGATCGCACGGGCCTGCACCCCGTCCCAGTCGACGCTCCGCACCCAGCCGTAGGGGAAGACGCGCGCCGGGTCGCCCAGCTCCGCCGAGATGACCTCGATCGCCGTCAGCACGCCGGCCGCCGTCATCAGCAGCGCGGCGGCGAGGGCCGGCAGCGCCCGCTGCGAGCGGAACGTGTGCCTGGCCGCCCGGTCGGCCTTCCGGTCGTCGACCGGGCGCGCGCTCGGCCCGGTGGCGGCCCGCGCCCCGGCCTGCGCGGTCACAGCACGGTCCTCTCGCCCGTGCCGGGGCGTTCCAGTTCGGCCACCTCGACGTCGACCTGGCCGACGGTGAGACCGGTCAGCTCCGCCACCCGCTCGCGCACTCGCCGGCGCACCTGGCGGGCGACCGAGCGGACCGGCATCGGGTAGGCCACCGACACCGCCACCTTGGCCGTGACGATGTCGCCGTGCACCCGCACCTCCGTGCGGGCGGGTCCCCGGCCGGGGATCGGCACTCCGGCGATGCTCCGGCCGAGCCCGCCGGACGCGTCGACGTCCTGCGCGGCTTCGGCGACGATGCGCGCGACGGTCCGCTCCCGGATCGTCGTCCTGCCCCGCTCGGCGTCCGTCATCGCGGCCGCCGTCCCGTGCGGCCCGTGGAGAAGATCTGCCCGAGGTCGATGCTGCCCTCGATGACGCGCCCGACCACGAAGCCGAGCGCGCCGAGGAACAGGACCAGGAAGAACGCGCCGGCGCCGCCGAACGCCGCGGCGAACCCCAATGCCAGCCCGACCGCCAGGCCGACCACGGGCCACGGCACTCTCACATCCATCCCGATCACCTTCTCGCCTCGGCGGGGCCCTCAGCCGCCATCGGCCACGTCCCCGATCACCACGTCCACCGCCCGCCGGCCGGCCAGCGGTCGCACCAGGCGCCGCACGTCCTCGGCGATCTCGGCGAAGGGCCGGCCGTACCGGACGACCACCCCCACCTCGACCACCGCGTCGTGCACCGCGACCCCCGCGTACGGGGGCCCGGCGCGGTAGGTCGCGATCCAGCCGCGCGGACCGGCCGTCAGCCCCAGCACGTCCGGGCACCTCGTGGCCGTCGCGCCGATCCGCTCCGCCAGTTCGGCGAGCGGCTCCCGCCGGCCGGGCTCCGCGCTCGGCCGGACGCCCGCCGCTCCGGCCCCGATGGGCTGTTCTCCGCCCGGCGGGGCCTCCGGCCGCGCCGCCCGGGGCCCCTCGGCGGCGAACTCCGGCCCGCCCGGCCCCGTGCCGCCCGCCGGATCCGGCCGGCCCGCCGGGACGGGCCGGGGCCGGTGGGACGCGGCCACCACGTCCGCCCGGGAGATCATTGGACTCGGGACTCCTCGCGGCGCGGCTCCGGAGGCTCCTCGTCGGCCACGTGGACGTCGTCCACGGTGATGTTCACCTCGACGACCTCCAGGCCGCACATGTGCTCGATCTCGTTGGAGACGTTGGTGCGCACGGCGGCGGCCAGGTCCGGGATGGACAGCCCGTACTCCACGACGAGATCGATGTCGACGGCCGCCTGCCGCTCGCCGACCTGCACGTCGACGCCCTGGGTGCTGTCGCCCCCCACGCCCGGCAGGCGGTCCCGGACCGTCCCGAGCGTCCGGGACATGCCCGCGCCCATCTCGTAGACGCCGCCGACCTGGCGGGCCGCCATGGTAGCGATCTTCGCCACGACGTCGTCGGCGATCCTGGTGCTGCCGCTGGACGTGACGAGTTCGCTCGACCCTCCGTCGGCGCCCCGCTTGCGCCTCGTCCCTGCCGCGGCCTGCTCGGCTCCTCGCCTGTCGTCCTGACTCACGATGCCCCCCATGCCATGCGTCGGCTGACCTGCGGATGATGCTCACGGGCGGTCACCTGAAACAGTCATACTGTCAAAAGGTGGATCAATGTCGGACTAAGTTCGTCGGCGGGGTTCGGTCGGGCGCGGGCCCATGGGGAGGACGCCGGTCAGGTACTCGCGGACGGTGAGGCGGAGGTCGTCCAGGCCGGGTTCGCGTCCCGCGCCCACGATGACGTCGAACATCACCCCTTCCAGGAAGGCGACCAGGGCGGGCCCGTGCCGGTCGGGGTCGGCCGAGCCGGCGGCGGCCATGAGCGAGACGGCTGCGCGGCGGAGGTCGCGCCCGATGGCGTCGTAGATCGCGCGCAGTTCCGGCCGGCGGGTGGCTTCGAGCGCCAGTTCGTAGCGGGCCACCGTGCGGCGCCGGTCGTCGTGCAGTTGGCCGTGGAGGAAGCGCGCCAGCGCCCCGGCGAGATCGTCGCCGGCCGGTCCGAGGCCGGCCAGAGCGCGCCTCTCCAGCTCGGTGAGGTGGACGAGGGCGAGTTCGAGGAGGGCCGCGCGGCTCCGGGCGACGTTGGACGTGGAGCCGGACGGGAGCCCGGCCGCCTCGTCGACCGCGCGGTGGGTGAGGCCGCGCATCCCGCGCTCCGCGAGCAGGGTGACGGCGGTGTCGGCGACGAGCGTCGCGCGGGTGGAGGGCACGCTCCGCACACTACTCATGTAGTGCAGACTACGAATGTAGTGGCACTATGGCCGTAGCGGCCCTGGACGCGGCGAGGAGGGACGGCGATGGCGAACGCGATCGTGGTCGGCGGGGGGATCGGCGGCCTGACGGCGGCGGCCGCCCTGAGCGGGAAGGGGTGGGCGGTGACCCTGCACGAGCGGGCCTCCTCCCTGGAGCCGGTCGGGTCCGGCCTGGCGCTCGGGCCCAACGCCCTGCGCGCGCTCGACACGATCGGAGCGGGCGACGGGGTACGGCGGCTCGCGGCGATGCACGGGGACGGCGGCGTGCGCACGGCGGGCGGGGCCTGGCTGAGCCGCACCAGCGCCGAGGCCCTGGTGGCCCGGCACGGCGACCCCACGGTGGTGCTCATGCGCAGCGCGCTCGTCGACCTTCTGACCGGGCTGCTGCCCGAGGGCGCCCTCAGGCTGGGATCGACGGTGAGATCGGTGTCGCCGGAGGACGGCGTCGTGGTCACCGGGGACGGCGAGGAGCGCGCGGACCTGGTCGTCGCGGCGGACGGCCTCCACTCGGGCGTCCGGTCGGCGCTGTTCCCGGGGCCGTCCCCCGTCCGGTACACGGGGCTGACGGCCTGGCGGGCCGTCACGTCCGGATCCGTGGGCGACGTCGCGGGGAGCGAGTCGTGGGGCCGCGGCCGGGTGTTCGGCATGACCCGGCTGGCCGACGGGCACGCCTACGTCTACGCCACCGCGAAGGCCCCGGAGGGCGCCGTCGCCGGGGACGAGCGCGCCGAACTGCTCCGGCTGTTCGGGGACTGGCACGATCCGATCCCCGCGCTGCTGGCGTCGCTGTCCCCGGACCGCCTGATCCGCAACGACGTCTACGCGATGAGGCGCCCCCTGCCGTCCTTCCACCGGGGCCGGGTGGCGCTGCTGGGCGACGCCGCCCACCCGATGACCCCGAACCTCGGACAGGGCGCCTGCCAGGCCGTCGAGGACGCCGTGGTCCTGGCGCACGAGGCGTCGGCGGGCGGGGGAGGGCTGCCCGCCTACACCGCGGCGAGGCTGCCCCGCACCACCGCGGTGATGCGCCGCTCGTTCCAGCTCGCCCGGCTCACGGCCCTCTCGGGGACCGTGCCCGTCGCGGTCCGCGACGCGACGGTGCGGCTGGCAGGCCGGCTCGGCCCCACGGCGGTGATGCGCCAGGCGGACGAGCTCTACCGCTGGCGCCCGCCGGGAACCTCCGCTCCCTGACGCCGGAGCGCGGTTCCGGTCAGGGGGCGGGGCCGCGCTCGGAGGGGCGGGCCGCGGCGGCGAGGTCTTCGGCGACGCGGCCGCGCACGTGCTCGATGAGACGGATCATGTCCGGGCAGTAGACCGTCGGGTTGTCGAAGCCCGTCGCGTGCCGGTAGCGGTGGGCCTGGAGGCCGGCTCCGCACACGGCGACGAACCGGCAGGCCCGGCACTTCTCGCACAGGGCCGCCGCGCCGCGCTGCCGCTCGACGGCGGCCGGCAGCGCGAGCGCCGCGTCCAGGGTGTCGCGCAGGATGTTCAGGCCGGTGCCGGCGGGGGCGGCGGTCATGGGTCTGAGCAGGTCGGAGTGCTCGATCGCGCCGTCGGTCTCGATGACCGCGTACCGCACCGGGCCGAGGCCGAGCCCCTCGTTGCCGACGCTCCCGCCGAGCAGCAGGGTGAGCAGGTCGCTGAACGTCCGGACGTCCGCCGGCGGCTCCGCCGCGCCGTACCAGCGGTCGAAGATCTCGATGAGCCAGTCGGCGTACGGCGTGGCGGGCGACCCCTCGGCGCGTCCCGGGGGAGGCGCCGACCAGTTCCCGTGGGGCAGGAGGAAGTCGACGCGGGGCGGGCGGTGGCGCAGCAGCGCCTCGTAGGTCGCGACCGGGTCGTTGCGCAGGTCGATCGTGCAGAGGACGCCCGAGAACAGGTGCCGGTACGGGCCGGCGGACAGGGCGTCCAGCGCCGCCGCCACCGAGGCGTGGCTTCCCCGGCCGTCCGGCAGGCGGCGGTGCCGGTCCTGGGCGGAGGCGTCGCCGTCGACGCTCACCCCGATCCGGACGCCGAGCCGGTCGAGCTGGGCCAGGCGGGCCCCGGTCAGGCGGGTGCCGTTCGTCTGGACGAAGAACGACGCGGACACGCCCTCGGCGGCGACCGACCGGACGACCCGCTCGATCAGGGACGGCGCCGCCAGCAGCGGCTCGCCCCCGTGCAGCACGACGTCGACCGCGGGGACCGCGTGCTCGCGGGCGTGGTCCCCGATGCGCCGGGCGGCGGCGTCGACCACCTCGGGCGGCATCGTGACCGGCCGGTCCCGCCAGCTCTGGTCGCCCATCTCGTACACGTAGCAGTAGTCGCAGGCCAGGTTGCAGCGGCTGTGGATCTTGAGGATGAACTCCCGGAAGGGCAGCGCCCCCCGGGCGGCGGGCGGCCTCACGCGACCGGATCCGGCAGGTCGCGGACCGTCCGCAGGCAGCCGGGCAGCGGCCCGTTCGCGGCGATCCAGCTCTCGCGGTGCGTGCTGAAACGCTCCGCCGCCAGGGCGGCCGCGGGCCCCGGAACCGGCTCGGCCCGCCACTGGTCCAGCACGTCCCGCATGCCCTGGACGAACCGCACGGTGAGCGCGGGCAGGCGGTCGTGCGAGCGGAGCTGGACGAGCCCGAGCCGCACCGCCTCGCGCCAGTGCGCGTACTCCAGGTGGGCCGCCAGGGCGTGCTCGCCCGGCTCCAGCCAGCGCTGCCGCCGCCAGAACCGCACGACGCCGAAGAAGGCGTAGGTGCCGTGCAGAAGGCCCGAGAACGGCCGCGGGTCAGGGCGCCAGGGCGCGTAGTACCGGCGTTCGTCCTCCCCGGGCAGCAGCTTCACCGCGTCCATGACCGCCGCCAGCTTGCCGTGCTGGGCCTCGTGGACGAGCGTGACCGCCAGCTGCGTCGGGTCGACCGGCAGGGAGAGCGCGACGCAGCCGAAGTGCTCCCGTGAGGTGGCGCTGCGGAACGAGCCGCTCGGAGCCCGCAGGGGCGTGAGGGTGGACACCATGCCGGAGAGTTCGCGGGCGCTGGCGCCGTGGTGGCGCGACAGGAGGCCCCAGGCGTCGCCGAGCGTCCGCTCCAGTTCGGCGACGGCGGCCCCGGGCAGGCGCCCGGCTCCCGCGGACGACGCGCCGGGGAAGCGGAACGGGTCCACATCGTCGAGAAGGAGCGCGAACTCGGCGCTTCCGACCGCGCCTCCGTCAGAGGACGCGCGGAGGGTACGCAGCCCCTGCCAGCCCGGAGCGTCCGGGGCTCCGCCGACGGGGATCGGTGCGCTCGTGCGCCCGGTCGTGGCGACGGCCTTCCGGCCGTCGTGGACGATCCGCACCGTCCCGGCGTCCCCGGGCGCCGTGAGGACGCCCACCGAGGGCAGGGTCGCCACGCCGCCGGAGACGGGGACGGCGAACGTCCCCGCGCGGCCCCCGCGCACCGCCGCGGCCGCGGCCATCCCCGCGAGCTGCGAGGGACGCGCCCCTGGCGAGTCGCCGGGCGGGGCGCCGCCCCGGAGGACGCGCAGCGCGTGCAGGCACCACCCGCCGGTCGAGGGATGCGTGATGACCGCCGAGGCGGCCCCCGGGACCCGCCGCTTCAGCTCCATCAGCTGCTCGAAGCCGTGCCGGGCCGCCGCGGCCTCCGGGTGGCCGGTCCGGCGGGCGGCGTCCACCACGGAGCGCAGCAGCAGCAGGTTTCGGCTGTGCTGGATCGCTCCCAGCGATTCGATCGCACCGGACGTCGCCATTCCCGAGGCGAGCGAGTCGAAATCCGACCCGGAAAAGGAGTGATTCATCAAGGTCATAAAGCCCGGCCTTCCGCCGAACGCCCAATGACAGCAATTTTAGTCCGCATCCCGTGATCGTGGAACGTCGCCGGGACGTCTCGCGCGCCCGTCCGGTGCCGGGAAGGCTTGCCGTCCGGTAGCGAGTCCGTGACTCCTCCCCGGCGGGCGGCGGCCGCGCGCTATTCTGACCGCGGAGGACGATCAATGAGTGTTCGCAGGCTGTTCTTCTGCACGCTCGGTCTGCTGCTCATCGGGTGCCTGAGCCGCCCCTTCGGCGCGGCCGCCGAGATATCGCCCGCGTTATCGAAGGCTCCGCCGCCCTTATCGGCGGCGTCCCCCGGCCCGGGGGACCGGCGGGAGGCCGCCACCGTGTACTGCCTGTCCCGACCCGGCCAGATGGCCACCGCCCTCCTGGCGCTCGGGCTCCCCGTCCCGGCGGGAGCCGCACCCGCGCCGGCGCCCACCGCGTCTCCCACCGCGTCCCCCAACGCCTCGCCCGCCCCTTCCGGCGCGTCGCCGTGGCCGGCAGCGGCCGCGCGCACTCCGGGCCCCGCCGAACTGCAGGCCTGGGCCGTGCGTCACAGAAAGGAATTCGACCGCGCCTGCGACGCCCTGATAGGCGCCCAGACCGTTTCGCGGGAGAAGGAGAAGAAGGGATCGCCGGCGTGGGTGTCCGCCGCAAAGGTCATCGGTCCGCTCCTGGTGGGGGCTCTGCTCACACTCTTCACCACCGAATGGAGGGCGGCCGTGGACCGTGGCCGGAGAGAAGGGCTCGAACTCCGGAGGCTGGGCCGGGAATTCCTCACCGAGGCGAGCGATTACGCCGAGCGGCGCAGGACCGCCGGTCAGCCCTCCGCCCAGGCCATGCGCGACACCGCGCGGAAACTGGCGCTCCGGCTGGAGGAGGTCAGGGCCCGCCGCCCCTGGTGGCACACCCTGTCACCGGTGCTGGCCGCGCTCGCCCCGGACAGGCTGGACGCCGTCGTCGCCGCCGGGTGGAGCGAGCTGGGCGACGAGGGCAGAGAGACCAGGCACGCGACGGTCATGGACTTCGTCCACCGGATCGACGCCCAGGTCGGCGGCACCGCGCGCGCCCTGGAGCACCCGTGGCGACCGCCGGTCCTCCGCTGGTTCACGCTCTGGCAGAAGGTCCCCTCGTGACGGCCGACCCCAGGCCGGGAAACGGGCGTCTCTCGGTGGGGAACCCGCTGCGTCTGGCGCGTTACGCCGACCGGCCGCCCCTGGCGCTGGAGCCCCATCGCGTCGGCAGGCACGCGGGCTACTACGTGGAGACCCACTCGTTCACCGCGTGCTACTCGGCGTTCAAGAGCGAACTCGACGACATCGAAATGATCCGCGACCGGGGCCATCTCGTCTTCGTCCACGGGATGCAGGGCACCGGAAAGACGTCCCTGATCTGCAGGTGCGCCCATTTCCTCAAGGAACTCGCCGGCCAGGTCGAGTTGCGGGTCATCGACGAGAGAGCGCTGACCGGGACGGCCAGGACGCCGCAGCGGCGGTTGCTGGGACTGGTGTTCAAGATCTGCTGGGAGTTGATGCAGAGCCGGCACTTCTCGGAGAACCGGAGCCGGCTGGACCGCCTCCAGAGCGTCATCGGGGAGGTCAACCGGCTCAAGGAGCGCGAGGGCCTCACCGCGGCGAAGGCGAAGGCCGAGGCCGCCGCCGTCCTCTCCGAGATCGGCCTCGGCTCCGAGGGCGACGAGCCGCTGGTCATGGTCCTCCTCCCGCGTTCCACGAGCCTTCAGGACGTGCAGCTCTACGCCGCGGTCGTCCAGCCCTGCATGCTGTTCTTCGCGGAGCTCGAAGACGAGGACGCCGGCCAGGCGCACCCGCCGTTCGAGAGCGACATGATCTCCGTCATCCCGTTGCGCCCCCGCCCGCTGGTGATCGAGGACGGCTGGGAATTCGTCCGGCGGCGCCTCTACCCGGAAACGGCCTGCCGTGAATCTCTGAATATTCAGGAAGACCATATCAAGGCCATTATGACGGCATATGACGGGCGCATGACCATAAGGCTGCTGGTGGACGGGTTGGCGGAGGTCTTCGAAGAGATCATTAGGGCTGACAGTCCGCGCGATGTGGGTTACAGTGATCTGGCGTCCCAGTTCATCCTGGCCCCGCCGAGCGAAGAAACGGGCTCCTCATGACTGCTGATCATGAGCCGTCACCGGCGGCACGGCGCAATCCCTTCCCTCCCGGGGCGTCCGCGATGCTGGGTGAACTGCCGGGCGAGGTGGTCAGCCTCGACACCCCGGCGATCCTCACCGTGCGGCGCGTGGTCGACGACTACCTCGCGCGGAGCCTGATCCTCTGGCGGGACGTGCGCTCCCGGCAGGCCCCCGGCCCGCGCGGCGGCGAGGCCGGCGAGGACGGCCGGCCGGAACTCACCGACGACGAGGCGGTGCGCGCGTCGTCCACGGGCGCGAACGGCGAGGTCATCGCCGTCTCCGGTGAGGCGGGCACCGGTAAGACGCACCTGCTCAACACCCTGATCCACCGGTTACGCCATCCACCGCCCGGCGCCGCGATCCCCCGCAAGATCATCTATTTGTCGGCGCAGGCCTCCGACTTCGGCACGCTCTACCGGGCCTCCTTCATCACCAGGCTGCACCCCGACGAGCTCAAGGACGTCGCCCTCGGCTACTACGCCGACGTGGTCGCCGAGCGGCTCCGGATCGACTTCCCCCACCTGGCCGAGCAGGCGTCGGCGCTGGAGAGGCGCGAGGCCGGGCTCGACCCCCGCACCCTCGCGCGGCAGGCGGGGCTGGCGGCCCGGGTGCCGAGGCAGCTCCAGGAACGGCTCTGGCAGGTGACCGGGAACAAGCAGTTCGGCACCGCCTTCGCCCTGCTGGCCGACGTGCAGCTCGCCCTCGCGGTGATGGACTGGCTGGCGAGCGGCGCGCCGCCCGACGCCCGCCTCCAGGAGCAGGGGATCACCGGGAGCCTGTCGACCGACGCCCAGATGCTCGACTGCATCGGCGCGGTCACCAGCCTCTACGGGCGGCAGGGGCTGCACTTCGCCCTCGTCGTCGACGACATCGAGAAGCTTCTCGGGCGCCCCGACCCGCTCCTGCCGGACATGACGAACACGGCGGAGACGCTGAAGTCGTTCCACAAGCTGCTGCGCACCTTCGTGGAGAGCGGCGGGCTGCTCGTCCTCGGCGGCCTGCCCGAGTACCTCGACCAGCTCCCCGGTGACGTCAAGTCCCGGATCCGCACGCGCATCTCGCCGTCCCCCCTCGACGGCGGGCAGATCGCCGAGTACGTGCGGCTCCGCCAGGGCGGCGTGCTCGAACCGTTCGACCAGTCGGCCTGCGACGCGATCCACCGGCTCACCGGCGGCATGCCCCGCCAGGTCGTCCGGCTCTGCTACCGCAGCTTCCAGCTCACCGTGCCCCCCGCGCGGGTGGACGCGCCCGCCGTCCGCACGGCGGCGCGGCAGGAGAACCTCGGCTACGTGGTGCCGCTGGACGACATCCTCTCGAACGTCTCGGAGATCCTCAACGGCCGGGGCTGGATGGCCGAGACCAGCTACCCCCTGCTGCCGGAGCGCGAGCGGCCCGACTTCTGGATCCCGATGCCCCCCGGGCAGGACCGCGCGGGCTGCGCGATCGTGGTGAGCACGCCGCTGGTGCAGGCCGACGAGGCCGAGCCGCTGATCCGGCGCGTGGAGGCCATCCGCCGCGACAGCCCGAAGCGCCGGGTGGTCGTGGTGACGGGATTCCTGAGCGAGGAGATCCGCCCCTCCCTCACGCAGGCGTGCGGGGCGCCGCCGATCGTCTACCTCGCCGACCGGTTCCACGACGCCCTCACCGCCCGCCTGGACGACCTGAACCGGGAGATCATCGGTCACCGGCCCGGCCCCCCGGCCCCGGGCGACGACCTCGCGATGATGCACGACTCGATGGAGCGGATCAGGCGGCAGGTGACCGCCTCGCACGACCACCTGCTCAACCTGCAGAGCCAGGTCGAGCAGATCCGCCAGCAGGCCGACCGGCAGCTCCAGGCGATCCGGAGGGACCTGGCGCACCCGCCCGCGGGGCCCGCCGCCGCCGAGCCGGAGCGGCCCGGCCGGGACCTGCCGGACGCCGTGGTCCGGCTCTTCACCCGCGCGCTCGACTCCCTCGCCGCGATCGACGACGTCGACGCCTACATCGGGCGCTCCTTCGACCTGTCCCGCGACGACGCGGCCACCGCCGGCGCCATGCTCAGCTACCGGCTGCGCCGCTACGAGATCTTCGAGGCGATCGGGGTGAGCATGGTGCTGCGGCGCCTGGTGACCTCGTTCGAGGAGTCGGTCGCCGGCTGGCTGTCCGGCGTGCGGTCCCGGCCGGGCCCCACCGCCGAGGACCGGGCACGGCTGGACCGGCTGTGCGAGGCCTTCGAGGCCAGCTACGACGCCGTCCCGCTGTCGGCGCTGAGCCAGCTCGGCAGCCTGTCCGACGACGCCGTCCCCGGACTGAGCGGCTCGGTCGCCCAGGTCGCGATCGTGGACAGCCTGGACGGGTTGGGCGGCCGCGTCAGGCGCAACGTCCTCAGCGCGGCCGAGGACGCGGACGTCGGCGCGGACCCGCCGTCCGGCACCGCGCCGGCTCCCCCTCCCCTCTGAGCGGCGCCCGCGGGTGCTCACGGCGCGGAGCGGCCGCCGGTGTACTCGTCAATGATCGTTTCCAGGCGGCGGTCGGCGTCCCACACGTTCTTCTGCTCCAGCGTGACACCGAAGAGCACCAGGTCGTCCGGCAGGCACCGGTAGTACAGCGCCCCCTGCTCGACGTCCATGACGAGCCGGGTCAGCCGCCCCCGCAGAACGGGTCTGAGCCGGTACGACAGGGACCGCACGAGCTGCCGAGAGGCGAGGAAGATCTCCTCGTAGCGCTTGCGGTGCTCGGCGACCGACACCTTGCGGAAGAACTTCTCCAGGCTGCCGGCGGGGAGGACGTCGGTGCTGAAGAGGTGCTCGCCGCCGCGGTGGCCGGAGACGTAGTGCAGGTCGAGCGGAGAGACCCGCCACCGGCTGATCTCCATCAGGCGGACGTCGGCCCCCGGGGCCTCGAACAGGACGGGCGCCGGTTCGGGGACGTCCGGGAGCGCCGGGGCGGAGGTGCTGTAGCCGCCGAGGTTCTCGGGACCCAGCGAGAAGAGCCCGCGCAGCCGGTCGGAGATCTGCGCCATCTGCCGGTCGCCGGGCTCCACCGCCGCGCCGTCCCGCGCGACGCCGAACTGGGTCTCTCCCGGGCGGAGCGAGATGTAGTAGACGCCGCCGCCGGCGCAGGACAGGACCAGGCGGATGAGCCGCCCGCTGTCCAGCGGCGACGTCCATGAGTCGATCTTGGCGAACGTCGGGCCCAGGCTGCCGCTGACCTGGGCGTGGAGCTTCCTGTCCTGCTGCGTCAGAGCGGCGTCCTCCACCGCGAACTGGAACATGCCGTCGATGAAGTTCGCGGTGTGCGCCAGCCCGGCGGCGCCCTCGAAGACCTCCCTCACCGTGTTCTCCAGCAGCAGCGTTCCGGGGCTCGCGTCGATGTGCGCCGCACGCCGCGTGGTGGTCCTCGGGGTCTCGCTCACTCGGTCTCCTCTCCGGGCCGGCCGGTCTCAGATCTGCGGCGCGTCCCACTGGAACGCGCGGCGCTCGGTGCCCGGCGCCTCGTGACGCAGCCGCGCCCGGGTGTGGGCGAGGTTCCCGCGCACGGCGATGGCCCACGGATGCGCGTCGTCGGGATAGCAGGACGCGAGACGCTCCTCGGCCTGCTCGTCGAGGTCGAGGGCCTCGTCGAAGCGGCCGAGCGCCATCAGGGCGTTGGCGTGGTCGACCAGCGCCCCCACCACGTACGGATGGTCGTCGTCCAGCCTCTCGCGCAGCAGGTCGAGGGCGGTGCCGCTCTGCTCCCCGGCGAGGTCCGCTTCGCCGAGGGCGAGGGTGTGGACCGACAGGTTGCAGCGGGCGAGCTGGACGAACGGATGCCTCTCGTCGTACAGGCCGAGGTAGCCCATGACGGCCCGGCTCGCCTCGTCGCGCGCGGCCTCGTGCGCGCCGCAGGCGTGCTCGGCCGCGGCGACGGCCACCCGGCAGGCCAGCGTCTCGTAGTTCTCGCCCGGATGGAAGTCCAGATGGATCTTCAGCAGCCTGCGCAGCTCGTCCCTGTCGTCACCGCGCGCCTCGGGGTCGCCGGGCCGGTGCCGGCGGGTGATGCGCTGCTGGCGCTGGGCGCACAGCAGGTGGAGGTCGGCGGCGTCGTCCCGGTGGAGCTCGCGGAGGATGACGACCGAGTGGGTCAGCTCCCGCGCCGAGTCGTCGTACAGGCCGAGCCGGCGCAGGAGCGCGCCGATCTTGTAGGCGGAGATCGCGAGGGCCTCCTGGTCGCCGGGATCCACCCGGCGCTGCCGCCGCCGGTTGAGCCGCTCGATCGCCAGCGCCTCCCGGACGGAGGCGTCCTGCCCGTCCAGCGTCAGCGACAGCGTGAGGTTCGTGGCGGCGGTCCGGGTCAGCTCGTGGTCGTCGCCCAGCTCGCGGCGCAGCCCGATCAGCGTCGCGCGGTCGCGGACGAGCGCGGCGGTGAAGTCGCCCGCCTGGCGCAGGTCGGCGCCGTACCCGCGCGCGCTCATCAGCGTCCGGGTGTCGGCGTAGCCGAGGCGCATCTGGCGGTTGAGCGCGTCCTCGGAGATCTCCGCCGCCTCGTCGAAACGGCCGAGCGCCCTCAGCAGGTTGGCGCGCTGCACCTCGACGCGCAGCAGCAGCGGATCGTCGCCGTGCAGGCGCGCGCGCCAGTCGGCCGACAGCCGCTCGGCGACGTCGAGGCCGAGCGCACGGTCGTTCATGTCCCCGGCCAGGTACAGGTGGCGCACGTGGCAGGCCAGCCAGCGGCGGACGGGCCGGTCCCCGCTCGCGAGCGCCTCGCTGACGAACAGGTGCCGCTGGAGCTCGGCGAACGTCGCGGCGTGGTAGGGCCTGTCGACCTCGGCGTCGGCGGGCGCGAACGCGGCGAGGACGCGGTGCACCTCGGCGGTGACCCGGTCCCGCTCGCCGTCCCGCAGCGAATCCCGGACGATCTTCTGGACCATCCGGTGGACGCGCAGCTCCCCGCCGAGCTCGTAGTCCACCTCGGCCAGGCCGTACCGGGTCAGCCGGACGAGCAGCGCCTCCAGCCGCACGGAGTCCTCGGCGAGGTCGGGCCAGTGCGCCTCCAGCGCGGCGAGCATCGCGGGGGAGAACAGCAGCCTGCGCCCCACGCCGTCGGGCGACAGGAAGGCCGCCATCCGCATGAGGTGCACGGCGGCCCCGCCGGAGCCGATCTGGCGCAGGGCGTCGAGGGTCAGCCCGAGGACGACCCGGGCGGTCAGCAGGTCGGCCTCGTCCCGGTGGGCGCCGTCGTCGCGCGCGACCGCGCCTTCCCCCGCGGCCGCGAAGCCCTCGGCGAACAGGCTCGTGAACGTCTCGACGGCGTCCTCGACCGCCTCCATCTCGCGGAAGGCGCCCGCGGACGTCGCCGTCCCGAGGCCGGCCGCCGCGGGACGGGCGGCGCCGCGCTGCCTCCAGTCGGCGTGGCGTTCCACCCACGCCGCGGCCAGCGCCACGTTCAGGGGGAGGTCGCGCATGCGGCGCGCGAGCCGGTCGACGTGCTCGTCGGAGAGCGCGGGGACCCTCCTGCGGAACAGCTCCCGGCTCTCGGCCCTGGTGAACGGCCCCGCCCGGGTGGCCTTCTCGACCCGGCGGACCAGCGCCCCGGTCCTGAGGGTCTCGACGTCTCCGCCCGTGATGATGACGTGGTTCCCGCGGGTGGTCTCCGGCACGAGGCCGGCCAGGTCCCCGGCCCGCTCGACGTTGTCGTAGATCAGCAGCCAGGATCCGGCGCGGTTGACCTCCTCCCGGACGAACTGCGCGACGGGGTCGCCCGCGGCGGACGCGGGCCGGCGCCGGCCGCGGGCCTCGACCGCCTCGTGCATGGCGGTGAGGCCGGCCCGCACGCTCCCGGCCGACGCCGCGGTGATCCACCAGATCGCGTCGTAGTCGCCCGAGAACCGGAGGGCGTACTCCAGGGCGAGCCTGCTCTTCCCGGTGCCGGCCGCGCCGTTGATCAGGTAGATGCCGTCGCGGTCCGAGGCGAGCAGCGCGTCGCGCATGCGCTCGATCTCCTCGCCCCGCTCGACGAAGCCGCCCGCGGACGGCGGCAGGCGGCGGTACCGGGGCGCCCGGCCCGGGAACCGGGGATCGCCCATGACCGCCCTGGGGGCGGGCGGCGTCAGCGAGGGCATCAGCCGCTGGAACAGCTCGTCGCGGGCGGCCCGCTCGCCCAGGGCGAACAGGTCGATCCGCGCGGACGGCGGGACGCCCTCGGCCGGATCGTCGAAGGACAGCCGCAGGTACCAGTGGCAGCCGGGCGCCGGCGTCCCGGCCGGGGCGGCGCCGACCGCCTCGGGGCCGATGGCGATGACCACGTCGTCGTCGCGGACCGGGCTCTCCCCGGCGGGACGCAGGTGCGTCGGGCGGAGCTGGACGCCCAGCCAGTCGGCCCAGGCGCGCTGGGCGGGCGCGTAGACCACGCGGTAGTGCCGCGTCCGCAGCACGTCGTCGGCGCCGATGCTGACCCGGTACGCCTCCACCGCCTCGGCCGTGGTCCGCGGCGGTTCGAACCCCTCGTCGTCGAGGATCGTGCGGAGCACGTCGCGGTAGGCGGTCAGGAGCCCGGAGCCCGCCCGGTCCCCGGCGAACACGGCGAGCCTCTCGGCGACGGCGGCGTCGGAGGCCTTCGGGATCGCCATCCGCCCCCAGTAGGCGTTGCGCGCCGAGGGCGGCGCGGTGCCGGGGAAGAGCCACGCGAACGCCACTCCCGCCCCGCGGCGGACGCTGAGGGACGTCGCGTCCTCCACCTGCATGAGCAGCGGGAGGAGCCGGGGAACCGCCGCGGCGTTCAACTCGCGGGCGAGCGCCTCTCCGGCCGCGATGCCGCCGGAGTCGGCCCTGAACCCGACGGCCACGGTGTCGGCGAGCCTCGCCAGGGCCTCCACCGGGAGACCCGCGGCGTCGACGAGCACGTGGTCGTAGGCGGTGCGGCGCAGCCCCTCGCGGAGGGCGGCGGCGAACCCGAGGAGGCCGGGGGCGTCCAGCTCGGTCCAGTGGCCGCGGGCGCCGCCGAGGCCCTGCGCCGGGAGGAAGTCCACCCGCCCGGCGATCGGCGGGCCGGGCGGCTCCCGGTGCCGCAGGACGGGCAGCAGGTCGAGCCCGTGCGAGGCGCTCCGGCCGCCGGACCCGAACCCGCGGGCGAGGTCGAGGAGCCCGACCTCACCGGCGCCGTTGCCGGCGAACGTCCTCGCGTGGTCCTCCAGGGCGGGCGAGGCCAGGTCGCCGTCCACCAGGAGTACGGCGCGGCCGGAGAGGGCGAGCATCCAGGCGAGGTTCGCGAGGGCGGTGGTGCAGCCCGCGCCGCGCTCCGGCGAGGTGAAGGCGATGACGTTCGGCGGGCCGCTGCGCGGCGGAACGTGGGGGACCAACGCGGCTCCTTCGGGACCTCGCGTCCGGCGGCGGGCCGTCGCCCGCGCCGCGGACGCCGCTCACAAGTGACACATTCGCGACCGTTCGCACAATCCTTTCATATTCGCGCATTGAACGTGAGATACAGGGCCGATTCTCGGAGGTTCTCGCAATAGATCCGGTTGAGGGCCCTGCGGAGGGCCTCACTCGGCAGCGCGTCCATTTGATCGAGATCGAAGTCGGTCACATCGATGATGGTGGTGGGGAGTTCTTCGCTGGCATCGTCCATCGATCACTCTATTCGGCTGGTACGGCAGTTCTTTGGGGGTGACCGAATTCGGCCGCAGGTGTTCAAGCCGTTCCGCCATCCCGCGGGGGCATGGACGAGGCTAGCCTCATCGGGCAATGACGACTATGTCCCATGGCGCGTTTTCCGTGTTCTCCCGGGAGCGCGTCATGGGACGTGTCCGCGTCGCGGCCCATCCGGCAGGATCACGTTTCCGATTCGGCGCGGGGAGCGGAGGCGCACGCGTCGAAAGGCGGGCCGGAATCCGGCGGGCCGGGATCGGCGGGGCCGGACGCCGGCGCGCCGAGCCGGGCCGCGCCCGTCCCGGGCTCGTCGGCCGGGGAGGGCGACGGATCGTCCGCGAACCGGTTCAGCGCGCCGTTGGAGGCGTAGTGCAGCACGTTCACGATCAGGATCGCCGGCGCGACGATCCCGACGGTTCCCCGGAAGTCGGGCTCCAGCGCCAGCGCCAGGATGATGGCGGTGATCCCGTTCTGCTGGCCGAGGGCCAGATGGACGCGGTCGCGGCGGCTCAGCCCGTGCTTCAGCACGGGCACCACGACCAGGGAGACGAGCGCCTGCGCGCCGAACGCCGCGACGCCCAGCACCAGCGCGGGCAGCAGGTCGACGCCGTTCACCAGCAGCAGGCCGAGGGCGAAGGAGGCGACCAGGAAGGCGGTCGCCACGGCACGGTCGATCACTTTCGCGTACGTCCCGACCCTGAAGAACAGCCCGGTCAGCGCCACGGCGAGCATCAGCGTCCACTGGGCCGCGACCAGGAAGACCCCCACCAGCGCCGCCAGGGAGAGCAGATCGGCGAGCCGCCCCTGGGGCGCCGCCCGCGCGGGCCTCCGCAGGCTCCGCAACACGACGAACACCGCGAAGGCGGCGGCCACCAGCGCGAGGTTCAACCCCAGATCGGACAGGTAGGCGCCGAGCCCGTCCCCCGCCGGCCCGGCCGTCGGCGACCCCTCCCGCCCGGAGAGCCGGAAGGCGAGTATCGAGAAGTAGAGGGACAGGAGCACCGTCACGGGGTCGTCGAACGAGGCCCAGGCGAACAGGAGCGCCTTCGCCCGCGGGGACATCCGGCTGCTCGCCCGCATCGCGGCTACCGACAGCGGGTCGATCTGCGCGACGGCGATGCCGAGGACGAGGTAGCGGGCGTCGTGGAACACCAGCAGCATCACCCCGGCGATCAGGGTCGCCTTGATGACCACGCCCAGCGTGACGGCCACCAGCACGCCCCGGGCGTCCCGCCGGAGCGCCGCGAGATCGATCTCGTGCGTGCTCCCGAACAGGCCGATCGCCAGCAGGAACCCGGCGAAGAAGGAGTACGGGGCCGAGCCCGCGAGATCACCCGGATGGACGAGGGCGCCCGCGCCGAGTCCGGCCGTCGTGGCGAGCAGAGCCCCGACGACGATGAGGGGAACGATCCGCGGCAGTCGTCTCCACGATATGCGCGCACCCAAAAGGCGTACTCCGTTCCACGGGCCGACCGCGCCCTTCGGGACGGGACGGCGTCCGGATCGACGGACCCCCTCACCCGAGAACATCATAGAAATGATCGCCGTCCCCCGAAAGCCCGACGCGATATCCGCCCCCTTACCGCCTGTCCGAATCCGGCAACCAACCTGAATCCGCAAACACCTCTGTCAGCCGACCGAAACCCGTCCAACGCGACCGTCCGACGGCGAGGCGAAGAACCGGCGGCGCCACGAAGGAATTCGGGGTGATGATCGCAGTCAGTTGGCGGTGAGGGCGTCGTCGGCGTTCTCGTCCTGGTGGTAGGCCGAGGCTTGCAGGTCGTAGAGCTCGGCGTAGAGACCGTTCTGGGCCGTGAGTTCGCGGTGGGTGCCGTGTTCGGTGACGCGGCCGTCGGCGAGCACGTAGATGCGGTCGGCGTGGCGGACGCTCGCGAGCCGGTGGGTGATCAGCAGGACGGTGCGGCCCTGCCGCGCGGCGTGCCGGCGGATCTGGTCGAACAGGTGGTGTTCGGCGCGGGCGTCGAGCGCGGCGGTGGGCTCGTCGCAGATCAGCAGGGGCGCGTCCCGGTAGAAGCCGCGCGCGGCCGCCAACCGCTGCCACTGCCCGCCCGACAGCTCGCATCCGTTGGCGAAGCGCTTGTCCAGGAGCGTGTCGAGCCCGAGGGGCAGGGCGGCGATCACCTGGTCCGCGCCGGCCGTGGCCGCGGCCTCGTCGATGCTCGCCCGGACCCCCGCGGCGGCGGGGTCGTCGCCCATGGTGATGTTGTCGGCGGCGGTCATCGGCCAGTGGGTGTGGTCCTGGGCGACGACGGCGATGGCCCGCCGCAGGGCCTCGGGGTCCAGGTCGCCCACGCGGGTGTCGTCCCAGCTGACGGCGCCGCTCTGCGGGGCGTAGAGGCCGGCGAGGATCTTGGCGAGGGTCGTCTTCCCCGACCCGTTCTCGCCGACCAGCGCGACGATCTCGCCGCGGCCGAGCCGCACCGACACCTCGCGCAGCGAGGGCGTATCGCTGTCGGGATAGGTGAAAGTCACCCCCTCGGCGCGGATCTCCTCGAATCCGCGCAGCGCCTCAAGCTGCCTCTCGGCGTCGCCCGGTTCGCCGGTGCGGGCCCCCTGCACGCGTTGTTCGGCGGTCTGGCAGTAGGCCATGTAGTCGTTGAAGTACAGGCCGTCCTCATAGCAGCGGTTCAGGGCGTAGACGAGGTTGACCAGGGAGGTCTGCCCGGCGCGGATCGCCAGGACCGCCGTCCCGGCCACCGCGAGCGGCATCATGCCCCGCCACAGGAGCAGTCCGAGGGCCGCGTACATCAACGCCGTCGCGACCCCCTTGAGGACGTCGCCCCAGATCTGGGACATCGTCTGCCGGCGTGCCAGGTCGAGGAGCACGCGGCGGATGTGGACGGCCAGCGCGGCGTACTGGCGCAGCAGGAACGCCCGGACGGTGAAGGAGCGGACCTCGGCGGCGTGGCGCCGCTCGGTCATCAGGTCGGACATGATCCAGCTCCGCCGGCGCACCTCCACCAGGTCCAGCTGGGTCAGGTACCCCAGCCGGGCCGCGCGGACCGCCGCCCACCCCTCGGGCAGCGCGGTGAGCAGCAGCAGCGGCAGGAGCACCGGGTGCAGCACGCCGAGCGCGCCGGCCGCCGCCGCGACGCCGACGGCGGCGGTGAACAGGTCCACGGCGTTGTCCACCATGGACGGGGCCGAGTCCATGCCCCGCAGCCGGGCCCGATGCAGGTCGTCCTGGAACTCGGCGTCGTCGAACGCCGCCAGCTCGATCGCGGTCGTCAGCTCGTACAGCCGCTGCTCGACGATCTGCTGGACCTGCGGGCGCAGCCGGGCCTGCGCCCACTGCGCCCCCGCCGAGAACGCCGCCCGGACCGTGACCGCCGCCCCGACCAGCACCAGCTCCGGGGCCGCGGCCCGCACCCGGTCCGGGGTCGGGCCCGCCGAGAACAGCGCGCTCAGCACTCCGGTGGTGGCCAGCAGCCCGAACGCGGTGAACACCCCGGCGGCCACGTTGAACGCGATCGTCGCGGCCAGGTCCCGCCGGCTCGCCCGCCACGCGAGCCGCATCACCTGCCCGATCAGGGTCGGCAGCCGCCGCGCCATGGTGAGCGTCCCGGTGTCCGACAGCTCGGCGGCCTTGCGGTACCACTTGTGCTCGCTCAGGGCCGGTCCCATGAGCGCGTCGACCGGCGGGGCGATGCGCCTGCGCCGCCATGGCGGCCTCACCGGCCCACCTCCCGGGGCGACGAGGTCTCGCGATCACCGGGGCAGGCGGCACTGGTCATGGAACGGGCCTCCGGGCAGTAGGGGACGGCCACCACCCTCTGTGCCGCACTTGTGTGCAAGGAAGGGGTATGGCGGTCTTTGGCCCCGCGCTCCTGCGGCACAGTTCTCCACCCGCCGGGTAAGCCCCGCGAAGCGTCCGGCGGCCTGCGAGCGCCTCCCGGCCGGCGGGCGACGGGCGGGGCGTCCGTGACAAGGAGGAGGAAGCCATGGACAGCGCGGAGTGGGATCGCCGGTACGCGGGCCGCGAGCTGGTCTGGTCGGCCGGGCCGAACCGGTGGGTCGAGGAGGTCGCGGCGGACCTGCCGGCGGGCGTCGCCCTCGACCTGGCCGCCGGTGAGGGACGCAACGCGCTGTGGCTCGCCGAGCGCGGCTGGAGGGTCGCCGCGGTCGACTTCTCCGCCGTCGGGCTGGAACGCGCCCGTTCGCTCGCCGTCCGCCGGCTCGGTGATCACGCGGAACGGCTCCGGCTGGTAAAGGCCGATCTGCGGGAGTACTCGCCGGCCCGCCACGCCGCCGACCTTGTGATCGTCGCCTACCTGCAGGTCGGCGAGCGGGTGCGCCGCCGTGCCCTGCGCGCCGCCGCCGACGCGGTGGCGCCCGGCGGGCTGCTGCTCGTCGTGGCCCATGACAGCGACAACCTCGTGCACGGCTTCGGCGGACCCCAGGACCCCGCCGTGCTGTACACCGCGCAGGACGCGGCGTCCGACATCGCAGGGTCGGGTCTCCAGGTGCTGCGAGCGGAGCCCAGAACGCGCGAGGTCACCACCGACGAGGGATCGCGCACGGCCGTCGACGCGTTCTTGCTCGCCCAGCGTCGGTGACCCGCTCCGCAACACGTCCACCACGGCCCGGCTCGGCCCCCGGTCCTCGCCCTGCGAGCGGCTGCCTCGTCGCCCGCGCCATGCGATCATTCGGTCGGCTGACGTGCCGTGCGGCTCGTACCTGGATCTGGGGCGTGATGAGCGGAAGACGCGAGGTCGACTCGGTGGCGGCGAGATACGTCCTGCGCGGCCTGGGCCGCGCCGCCGTCGTCCAACTGCTCGCGGGCATCGCCCTGCTGATGCTCGGGAACCTCGCCTTCGGCGCCATGGTCGACGAGATCGGGGCCACCCGGCGTGCCGCGAGGGGCGACGGCGTCCAAGGCCTGTTCACCGCTGAGTCGAGGACGTGCTCGCGGGCTGGGTGCTTCTGGTACGGCAGCTTCCGGAGTGGCGGCGGCCGCCCTGTGACCATCGACCGGGTCCGGTTGCGAGGCGGCGGCGACCGTTCCGTCTCCGCGGGCGACGCGGTTCCCGCCCTCGACGTCGGCTCGCCGGACTTCGTGCACAGGGCCGGCGCATCGCCGGACTGGAGCGAGGCGGTCGGGGTGGGCTTCGTCGCCGCCCTCACAGGAGGGCTCGGCGCGGGCTCGACCGGCCGGGTGCTGTGGGGTGTGCGACGAACGCGGCCTCCTCGCTCGTCGCGCAGGCGTGCGGCGAGGAGCCGCGGCCGTTCCGCGATGCGCGACCTCGCCGGCCGGGACCGGTGGGGGTGGACGGCCCGGCCTGGGCGGTCCGTGGTCCGGGTGAAGGTCGCCAGGTCGTGGGGGAGGACCGTGGCGGCGGTGGTCGTCCTGGTCCCGCTGGGGGCGGCGACGCCGTCTCTCCTCGCCGGGTGGTGGACCCGCCTGGAGGGGACCACGGTGATCGAGACGATCGCCGGTTCGTGGTGGCCGGTCGTCCTGGCCGTGACGGCGACCGTCGCGATCCAGACGCTCAGGCTCGCTCTGATGCGTCCGCGTATGTGGGTCACCGAAGAAGAGGTCGTCATCTGGGACGGGCTGTTGCTGTGGAAGGCGCTGCGGATTCCGCGCACCGGCCTGGCGGCGGTGCGGTGCCCTGAGCCGGGGCGACGCCACGAGGAGGAGGCGGCCCGTCTGACTCCGTTCGGGGAGGAGACCAACCTCGTCCTGCGGACGCGGGACGCCGTCCGGCTCCCCGCCCGGCGGCTGCGCTGGGGCAACTGGTTCTGGGTCATGCTGTCCTCGCGCGGCCACGGCCCGGGCCCGACGATCCCTCAGCGCGGGCGTCCCGTCCGCTCGCTGGAACTGCGCGTCAGGGAGCCGCGCAGGACGGTCGCCGACCTCGATCGCTGGCTGGGGGAGAAAGAGGAGACGGCCCGTCCCCGGCCCGCATCGGACGATCACGCCTATCACGGCAGGCTCCGCACGTACCGCGGAACCGGGAGCAGGCGCCTGAGGATCAAGGGGCGGCTCCCCCAGCCGGTGATCGCCGAGTTCGCCGGCGAGGGTCCCGGCACGCTGAGGGCCTCCTTGCGGCGCACCGAGTTCGGCCGGGGGACCCCGCTGGTGTCGTGCGGTCCCGGAGCCAGGGCGGCCGCCACCGTCCTGGACGACCGCTGGGTGGCGGACGCCGAGCTCACCAGCCGGTTCGTGCACGTCGAAGCCGAAGGGCCCTGGACGGTCACGGTCGGCGGCCCGGAGCGGTCACGCTCGTTCGGCCGCTCGACCACGGGTCACGGGCCCGAAGTGCTCAGGTACGAGGGGTCACCTGGAGTAGCCGTCCTGACGTGCCCGGACGGGGGGTTCCACGAGATCCATCTGCGCGGACCCGACCTGTCCAGCCTCTACGGCCGCGGTTCGGTGGCAGCCGCAGGGATGCCTGGGGCAGAGGTGTCCTCAGCACCGAGCCGCAGCACGTTCGCCGTTCCCACCGGGGCCGTACTCCAGATAGGAGCCGACGACACTGAATGGCGGATCGATGTGACGCCACTGGAGCAGGCCGATGTGAGTTCCGTGGAAGACGCCGGCTCCGTGCCGCCGGCGGGCCATGTGAGGCCGTTCGAGGGCTTCATCACGGGCGACCACGCCGCGGTCGTGCGCTACCTGGGACCACCAGGACGCGTCCTGTTCCATGGCGGAGGCGGCTTCGGCCTCGTCCGTCTCAGCACCGCACTCGCTCCCGTGCGGACGCTCGTCCTCCCCGGCCGGGAGCAGGTGCTGGATCTCCGGTCGCACACTCTCCTCCAGGTCGCCGGCGGCTCCGGCGCCTGGTCCATGGAAGAAGCCCCCGCCGCCGGAGCAGGCACAGGGCGGCAGCCGCGTTCATGAGCCCGGACGGCGTCACCGCCCGCTCTCGGCTGCTGTGCGGGCTGCGCCGGGGTCAGGCTGTGCGGCCGACGCCGCCGTAGAGCCATTTGCCGACCTCGGCGGCCGGCCTGTCCGTCTCGTCGTCTTCGGGGTTCCAGGCGTCGATGGTGACGAGGCCGGGATCGACGAGCCCGAAGCCGTCGAAGAAGAGCTCGATGTCCTTCTTGCCGCGGAAGTAGATGGGGGTGGGGGTGGCCGCGTAGGCCCCCTCGATCTGGTCGACCGCCGCCGCGGCGTGCCCCTCCGTCGTCACGTGCGTCGCGGCGAGGTGGCTGCCCGGCGCCAGGGCCCCGCGCAGGGGCGCCATGACGTCCTCCCGCTCCTCCAGGGTGAGGAAGTGGGTCATGGCGATCATCAGCACGCCGACCGGGGCCTCGAAGTCGATCAACCCGGTCTTGCGGGCGTGGCCGAGGACCTCGGCGGGCCGGCGCATGTCGGCCTGGGCGACGGTGGTGTGCTCGTTGGTCGCGAGCAGTGCGCGCCCGTGCACCAGGACCACCGGATCGCTGTCGACGTACACGACGCGGGCGTCCGGGACGATCTCGTGGGCGATCTCGTGGGTGTTGCCGACGGTCGGCAGTCCGGAGCCGATGTCGAGGAACTGCCGGATTCCCCGGCGCGCCATGTACCGCACGGAGCGGCGCAGGAACGAGCGGTTCTCCAGGGCGAGTTCGCCGATCTCCGGCATGGCCCGCGCGACCCGGTCCGCGGCGTCCCGGTCGACCTGGAAGTTGTCTTTCCCGTGGAGGTAGTAGTCGTACATCCGGGCGACGCTCGGCCGAGTGAGATCGATTTCCGGGGACAAACCACCCTCGGCCACGTACGACCTCCGCTAATGATCAAATTATTGCCAGGGCAAGACTAGCCCGGGGTCGACAGGGTGGCCAAGTCCGGCCGCGGCGCTGGGATCGTCCACGCCCTTCTGCTAAGTGCGGCGAAAAGGGATGAAACGGGCTCGGTGTCAGGTTCGAGGCTCCCGCTGAAAGCGCGGCCCGGAGTCGGTGTTCCCGTCCCTGCGTCGCGGCAGCCCGGCAGACTCCTGAGAGGCCGCGTCCCGGCGCGGGGCGGACGGGATCGTCCTCGATCGGATGCCCTCGCCCGGGGGTTCCGGCGGGTCGGCGGACGCCGGGCCGGGGACGGCCCCGGGCCCCGCGACGAGGGGCGGTTCGAGGGTGGCCAGCCCGTCGGCGATGAGAGTGGCCAGGTCGCTCATGACCGGGAAGAGGCCGCGTCCGAGCGCGAAGGCGATGTCGCGCGGTGTCCGGCGCCCGTTGACCTTGGCGAGCAGTTCCCGGCGCTGGGCGTTGACGGGCACGGTACCCGCGGGCCGCTCGCTCCGCGGCCTCGAGCGCACGGACAGGCCCGGCGCGGCCCAGGAGTGGACGAGGTCGAGCCGGCGGTGGATCTCGCGGATGGCCCGCTCGGTGTCCAGGCCGGGGTCGGACGCGAGCAGCGGGGCGGGGTCGTCGGGGTCGGCGGTGCAGGTGCGGACCCCGTACAACGCCATGGCGAACAGTGCGTCGGCGACCGCCGCGCGGGTGACGACCTGCACGCCGGCGTCGCCCAGGAGCCCGCGCACCACCAGTTCGCGCTCCAGCCGGCCGTCGGGGGCGCCGGCGGTGAAGGCGGCGCTCCAGTCGGCTTCGCTGATCCGCCCCGACCGCAGCAGCAGCGGCTCGGGCCCCGGCGCGGAGGGGGTGGACGCGGCCACCACCAGCCCGTCGCGCATGCTCACCGAGCCTCCGGGCGACCCGTCCATCATCACTCGCCATCGACGACTCCAGCGAGGACATCCTCATCACATTGCAGCGGCAGTACCATTTGCTCCGCATCCTCGGGCGCGGCCACGGCCGCCTGTTCCTCTATCTCGCCCTCGACCGGGAACGCGCCAACCTGGCGCTCGCCCGGCATCACCTGCGGCGCATCGAAGCCGAACTCAGCGTCTGACCGCGTCTTCTGTGAAAGGAGAATTGGGGGGAACGGCTATGCGCGGAGCCGTGCTGGCGGAACTGCAGGCACTCCGTGGCCAGGTCGTGGGCGTCACGGACGCGGCCGTGGCGTCGGTGGACGGGATCCTGGTGGCCTCCGACACCGGCGAGGTGCGGCCCGACGTGCTGGCGGCGCTGGCCGCGGCCTCGCTGGGCCTCGGTCGAAGCGCGGGAAACGAGGTCGGCATGGGCGAGCTGCGCGAGGTGGTGACCCGCTGCCAGAGCGGTCACATCGTGGTCTACGCCGTCCGGCGCACGGGGCTGCTCGTCGTCCTGGGCGATGAGGGACTCGACATCGCCGACCTGCACTTGCGGTCCCGGACCACCGTGGACCGCCTCGGCGCCATTCTCGACCAGAACTGAACCGTCACCGGACGGGTCACGGCTCCTCCGCCGGCCACCCGATGCGGACCCGGGCGCCCGCGCCGGGAGCCGAACGGACGTCCACGGAGCCGCTGGTGTCTACTTGGACGTTCGGGCGCAGAAGTTCGTCGACGACACGGCCCTTGTGTGAACCCATATTCCTCACCTATTCAGGAGAGAGAAGTGGAAGCGGAAGGCGACAGCGTCGCTTTGGGGGAAGGGATCTGACGTCCTGAGTGCCGGAGCGGCTCACTGCCGGGGCGTTTCCGTGATGAGGGGAGCGGGGCGGAAGCCCTTGGCGATGAGGTAGACGCCCAGGGACGCCTCCCAGACGATTTCCGGCGCCGTGAACAAGAAGTTCACCGGGGACCGCTGCTCGTAGACGCCGAACAGGACGGCGGTCGCGGTGGCGCAGGCGATGGGGCCTCCGATGAGCCCGATGAGCGCCATCGGGCGCGGCACCAGGCCCGACCGGAACATCAGGTAGCCCAGCAGGACCCCGTTGCCGAAGCCCGCGCAGAAGGCGGGGCCGAGCAGGAACGTCTGATCCTTCACCGCCACCAGCGAGCGGCCGATCAGAGCGGCGCCGCCGCCGCCGTCCGGGTCCTGCCGCAGCGCCACGACGGCGAGCACGCTGACGACGCCCATCACGATGACGGTCGATTCGAGGATGCGCGTGCCGACGTAGCCGAGGGCGACGCTCTCGCTCTGCCGTTTCAGGACGGGGAACAGCACGACCGCGGTGGCGATGTTCGCGACGGCGGTCAGGATCTCCAGGAGGGCTCCCGCCCGCACCTGCGTGTCCGCACCCGACCCCAGAATGTAGTTCGCGTCGTTGAGGACCGGGTCGTACAGGAACACGGCCGGGATCGAGAGGACGAAGGTGAGGACGAACCAGACACCGGCGATCCTGGCGGTCCGTTGGACGGCGTCCGCCGAGGTGTCCGGCGTCGGAGAACCGATCGTGTTCACAGGACTCTCCAGGGCTCGCGTCGGCCTCGCCCGATTGCCGGGATAGTCGTAGGGAACCACTTCGGACGGGGGCTGTCCCCACCCCCGGGTGGCCGGTTCAAGCCGCCCCGCGGTGCGCCGCACGGGGGGTTCGGGCGACGCCGGCCCGGCGCGGTGAAAGGATGATCGGTATGGGACAAGTCGTGGTGACCGCGGAGAGAACGCTCAAGGCGGGTCCGGACCAGGTGCTCGGAGCGCTCGGCGACTACACGGGGGTGCGCTCCCGCATGCTGACGGAGCACTTCGGCGAGTACGAGGTGCGGGAAGGCGGCCAGGGCGAGGGCACGGTGGTGCACTGGAAGCTGGCGGCCACCAGCAAGCGGGTGCGCGACTGCCTCTTCAGCGTGAGCGCCCCCGCCAAGGACCGCCTGGTGGAGAAGGACGCCAACTCCTCGATGGTCACCACGTGGACGGTCACCCCGGCCGCCGAAGGCGCGCGGGTCCAGGTCACCACCACCTGGGACGGGGCGGGCGGCATCGGGGGGTTCTTCGAGCGCACCTTCGCGCCCAAGGGCCTCCAGCGCATCTACGACGCGCAGCTGGCCAAGCTGGACGACGCGCTCGGCTCGTGACCGCGCCGGCCGACGAGGTCTACCGGCGGCGCTCCGCCCGTGTGCTGCTGGTGGACGACGCCGACCGCGTCCTGCTGTTCCGCTGGCCGAGGGACGCGGGGAGGCCCGAGGCGGGCCACTGCTGGATCACTCCGGGCGGGGGAGTCGAGCAGGGGGAGAGCCTGCGCGTGGCCGCGGCCCGCGAGCTGCGCGAGGAGACCGGGGTGATCGTCTCCCCGGACGACCTCGGCCCGCAGGTCGCCCTGACGTCCGGGCACGCGGACCTCGGCTGGGCCCGGGGCCTGTTCCGGGACGACTTCTTCCTGCTCCGCACGCCCGCCCGTGACATCGACACCACGGGCTTCACCCCCCTCGAACGCGAGCACGTCGGCGCCCACCGCTGGTGGGGGCTCGGCGAGCTGGCGAGCGCGGAGGAGCCGGTCTATCCGCTCAAGCTGGTGGAACTCCTCACCGACCTCCTCGCGGGCCGCACGCCCTCAGAGCCCGTCCGCCTCCCCTGGCACCACTGAGCGGCCAACCCGAGCACCGGCGGGTTCATCATGGACTGGGGCGTTCCGTTCCTTCAGGTACTCGGCTATCTGGGGATGCTCGCGACCGGCCTGTGGCTGTGCCACAGAGAGGGCGTCACCGGCCAGACCCCGGGCAAGCGCCTGCTCGGCATCCGGCTGCAGGGAGCCGACGGCGGCGCCCCCATCGGGTTCGGCGCGGCGCTCCTGCGCAGGCTCGCCCACGTCCTGGACGCCCTGCCCTGCTACGCCGGATACCTGTGGCCGCTCTGGGACGACCGGCGCCAGACGCTCGCCGGCAAGATCATGACCACGGTGGTCATCGCCTCCGTGCGGACGCCCGACGCGGCACGCACGACCGTCCGGCGCTGAGACGACCTCCGCCGCGGAGCCGGAGCCGGGGGCCGCGCCGGGTCGGCAGGCCAGGCTCCGGTCGGGCGCGGCCTCCCACGCGAACCCGTCCGGGTCGGTGAAGGCCTCGTCGCCGCCGACCAGCACGAGCCGGTGCGAGCCGGTGCTCTCCTGGGCGAGGCCGACGTCCTTGGCGAGGGCGCGGAGCGGGTAGAGGGCCAGGGTGACGGCCGAGGACGGGGTGTCGAACTCGGCGTACTTGCCGCCGAAGCTCTTGGCGACGGCCAGGCCGCGGTCGACGTAGAACCGCTTGCTCGCGTCACGCTCCTGACGTCCGCGCGGACGACGCCCGCCGTCGCCCACGAGCTCGTCCAGGCCCTCGGCGAGGCCGCCCAGACCGGGATCGGCGTCGGGGACCTGCCGGGCGCCCGCCGGTGGGCGCGGCGGCTCGCCGACCACCCGTCGCTGGCCGAGGTGGGCCACCGCGCGACGAGCTGGCAGCTGGTCGCCGACGCGCTGGCGGGCGACGCGGGCGGCGTGCTGTCCGGCGCCGTCCGGTTCCTGGACGCGTGGCGGCGGAGCGGCGGCCCCGCCTGGACCGGACCTCGAACCGGCGGTGACCGCCGTCGCGACGATCCACGGCCTCCGCGGAGACCGGGACGCCCGGCACGAGTGGAACACGATCCTGGAGGGGGTCGGCACGTCCCCGAACCGCGTCCACGGGTACGGCGCGGTGTTCGACGCGATGCTGCTGCTCCACAACGGCCAGGCGCCGGAGGCGCTGGAGCGGACGGCCTCCGAGCCCGGCGAGGTGTGGAAACGGGTCACCTGGATCTGGCTCCACTGGTACGTGGCGCTGCGCGCGGAGGCCGGCGTGCTCGCAGGAGGCCCCGACGCCCGCGACCGCCTGGACGACGCCCGCGGGCTCACCGCCGGCAACCCGGTGGCCGGTGCCGTCGTGGAGCGCGCCGAGGCTCTGCTCGACGGCGACCCGGAGCGGTTGCTCGCAACGGTGGACGCGTTCGACGCGGCCGGCTGCCACTACCAGTCGGCCCGCACCCTGCTGCTCGCCGGCGGCGACCACGCCGCTCGCGGAGCGACCGCGCTGACCGGCATCGGCCTCGCTCCCATGACCGTCCGGTAGCCCCACGGGGCGGAAGGCATCGTGCCGATGCCTTCTGCCGGAAACTCCATGAACCGAACATGCTGGGCGGTTTGTCCCTGAGCGCGGTATTGATGGCGACAAAGCATTCGCCGCGGCGCAGGTGATCGTGTCTCGCTGACCGGATCGGGCCGAACAGTTGTGGCGGCGGGACCGCGGTGGAAGGCTGAGTTCTCGTTCGCCCGTCATCATCGGCCGATCTTGACCGAAGTGCGTGACCGACGACGGTCTGTCGTTTTCCGCAACCAGAATGCTGGATTCTTCCGTGTAGTTGCACATGGCTTCGGGGGCCGCCTGGTGGCTGATATCGATGCTCTGAAAAAGAAGTACTTCGTTCAGCCCGACGACACGAGTCCGCCATCGGAACCGCTGCCCGCGACTTTCGGCGGCTGCAAGGTCACCCCGCTGATCGACGGCGCCGCCTACTTCGCCGACCTCGCCGCGCAGATCGCCGCCCTGGGCCAGGGGACGCCGAGCGAGAACAGCGGCCAGTTCCTCTATATCGCCGGGTGGTGGCTCCACCTGATGGGCGGCGCCGTCAACCCGTCGCCCAGTTCGTCGGGCGCCTCCACCGGGCCCTCGGTCGGCCTGGAGAACCCGTTCTCCCTCGACGGCCCCGGAGCCCCGAACCACCTGGTCGACCTGCTCAAGGCCAAGGCCGCGGCCGGAGTCGACGTCCGCGTCCTCGGCTGGGTCTCGTTCTCGGTGATGGCCGACTACTTCGTGCTGACCGCGTCGATCCAGAATGGCGCGGCCAGTATTCGCGACGTCAACGTGGGCACGATGGCCGCGATCCGCGAACTGCGCAAGGAGCCCGCCCTCGCCGACAAGGCCTGCCTGAACATCATCGCCCATTCCGCCGGCGCGGTGCACGCAAAAATGGCTCTCGTCGGCGACGGAACAAGCGCCGTCGGCTACACCGGCGGGCTCGACCTCGTGGGCGACCGCCACGGCGGCCAGCCGCACCCTCCCGCGCAGTGGCACGATGTGCAGGCGAAAGTCGAGGGCCCGGCCGTGCAGGCGATGTACGACCTCTACCGCGACATGTGGAACGAGGTCAAGAAACGAAAAGTCAAGTCCTTTCGCTATGCCGAGGAGAAGATCGCCAGCCACTCGGCGGCCATGGCCGCCGTTCCGGCGCGCACTTTACCGGCCGCGCCCGTGGGCAAGCACCACGTCCAGTCGCTGCGCACCGTGCCGCGTTTCAACTACACGTTCTTCAACCTCCTGCCCGAGAACGAGAAGATCTCCTTCGCCCCCGACGGCCTGTTCGAGGTGCGCTCCGCCTGGTTCAACGCCGTCCTCACCGCCGAGAACTACGTCTACATCGAGGACCAGGGATTCTGGTCGGTCGAAGTGATGATCTGGCTGAACCAGGCCCTCAAGGCCCGCAACGACCTCAAGGTGATCCTGGTGACCGGGATCACCGACCCGAACGACCCGCACTTCCCCCCGTACGCCAACGTCGCGCTGTTCAAGGGCCTGCTCCACGACCTGAACGGCCAGCAGCGGGGCAGGGTGCGCGCCTTCAGCCGCAACCTGATCGTGCACACCAAGAGCACGATCGTCGACGACCACTGGGCGATCATCGGCTCGGCCAACGCCTTCCGGCGCAGCCTCTACAGCGACGTCGAGCACGCGGTGGGCCTGCTCGACGAGGACGACGTGCTGGTGCAGCAGTACCGGACGCGGCTCTGGAGCGACCACTTCGGCCTCCTCGCCCCCGCCGACCAGCAGAAGATCGCCGACATCGACAAGGCGCTCAACGTCTGGGACGGCACCTGGGGCACGCCGGGCAGCGGGGTGGCCCTGCCGGCCGCTCTCACCCCCATCCCGCTCCCCACCACGCAGACGGTGCTCAGTAGCAAGGATCAGGACAAATACGACCGTTACGCCGACGTCGACTCGCGCGAGGCGTGGGGGGGTTGCCTGCCATGAGCAGCAGCAGCATGTTCGTGACCCTCAATGACTTCCTGGGCAGCAAGTGGCCGGCCTTCCTGCCCAAGCCCCCCGACCCCGCCGCGCTCGACCATGTCTGGATCGAGCCGCCGCAGACCACCGCCAAGGCCGGCGAGGTCAACCTGACCACCCGCCTGCTCTTCGAGCGGGAACTCGTGCTGGGCCTGCCCGGTCTCGACGCGGTGAGCCTGGTGCTGTTCCCCTCCGGCGGCGACGGCGCGCCCGCCGAGCTGGGGCTGGAGATCGACATCCTGCCGCAGACCGAGCTGCGCGTCGCGGACGTGCCCGTCGCGCTGCGCTTCGACTCGAAGCTGCTGCGCCCCATGCGCAAGGTGGCGGGCGGCGGCGACGCCCGCTACGAGCCCGACCCCGGGCGCCCGTACGTCCAGCTCACGATGCCGAAGCTCGGCGGGAGCGCCGGCAAGGACGGCATCACGTTCGACGCGCCGTTCACCGCCCAGCTGCCCCACCCCGTGATGATCGGCGACACCGGGCTGGTGGTCGACGGCGCCGCGGTCGCCTTCCACCGCGCGGGCGGCAAGGCGTGCCTGGTGCTGCAGTGGAAGGAGAGCGGCCTCAACGGGCTGCTCGGGCAGCTCGTCCCCAACCTGGGCGACCGCAGCCCGGCGGGCGAGCAGCAGCTCACCCTGCGCCTGATCATCGGCGACGGCCTCGAAGAGCTGCGCCTCGACTGGCAGGCCGCCGCCCCCGGCGCCGGCTTCTCGCTCCCCGGCCTCACCGTGGGCGTTCCGGCGTCCAGCCGGTTCTCGCTCCTGCTGCTGCCCCAGGGCGGGGGCCTCGGCCGCGCCGCGTTCGTCGTCACCCTGGCGGGGGGCGACCCGGTGAAGGCGGGCAGCACGTTCGCCTGGGGCCGCGACGGCGACCGCGAGCTGCACAACGACGAGCCGCCCCCGCCGCCCGACAAGCCGCTGTTCAGCGTCACGCTCAAGCCGACGAGCGGTCCGCGCAGCCTGGTGCTGCTCGACGTCCCGCTCGGCGCCGCGAAGCTGCCCGGCTTCTTCCGCCAGCTCACCACGCCGATCGCCCCGCTCGACCTGAACGACCCCGACGCCCTCTGCACGCCCGTGGCCTTCGACCCAGCGGACCTCCAGGGGGACTGGATCGCCCAGCTGAGCGTCGACATCGACGCGGCCGGCGGGGCGTTCACCCTGCCCTTCCTCAAGCAGGGCCAAGGCGAGGACTCCCAGTTCCTTCAGCTCTTCCTCCACACGCCGCTCGACGGCATGCCGATCAAGCTGCCCGAGGGCGAGGTCGCCTTCGACATCGGGGTGCGGCTGCGCGTGCTGAGCCTCAGCTTCGACCTGCTGTGCCGCCTGACCTTCAACCTGAGCACCTTCGCCCTCAAGGTCGACCACGACCAGGGGATCGAGCTGCGCTCCCCGGAGCCCGAGCGCGAGTTCCCCGAGCTGTTCGGGATGCGCTGGCGGTTCAAGGGCAGGGATCTGGGCGACAAGACGTTCCACTACTTCACCATCGCCACGAAGGACTACCACTACCAGATCCAGCAGCCCGAAGGGTCCGTGCTGGAGCTGGACTTCACGCGGGCCAGCGAGGAGCCGATCACCTTCAGCGTGCGGGACTTCGCCCTCACGCCCAAGGGCGTCAACCTCGCCGCCACCGTCACCGACCGGCCGGCCCGGCTGAACGGCCTGGGCACGCGCTTCCGCTTCACCGACAGCGGCTTCGTGATCCGCGAGAACCGCATCGCCGACTTCACCCTCGCCGGCTCCGGCCCGCTGCCGCCCGACCTCGTCGGCGACGCCACGGCCGACATCGCCCTGCAGTTCGCCCAGCGCGAGGGCGGCAACCTCACCCTCGTGCAGGGCGCCGCGAACCTGCGCGGCGTCAAGCTGCTGGACTGCAAGGGCACGCGCTTCCAGTTCTCCGTGGACGCCCTGGGCCTGCGGTTCGTCGACGACGGCGCCTTCCACCTCTACTTCACCGTCACCGGCTCCGCCCAGTTCGTGCCGGCGCCCGGCGACGACGCCGACGGGCCGCTGGCCCTGCTCGGCAAGACCCGCATCGACCTCGTCCAGTGCCCGCTCACCGGCGACGCCCGGGTGATCGGCAAGCACGTGAAGTTCCTGATCGAGCTGCCCAAGCCCAAGTCGTTCAACTTCCTCGGCTGCTTCGAGATGGAGCTGCGCGCGATCGGCTTCGTGCCCCAGTGCGAGTTCTTCGGCGGCGACGGGGCCATGCAGGTGGCCGGCCAGCTGAAGTTCGCCCAGGGCCCCGGCGACACGCCGGACTCGCGGCCCGACTACCACGAGCTGTTCATCGGCCTGCCGGCGCCGGGCGAGTTCGTCCCGCGCATCCACTTCACGCGCCTGGCGGTGAACCTGGCCCTCGGCGCCGCCTTCCGGCTGAGCGGCGCGGTCGACTTCGTCGACGAGCCCGACCAGACCGGGCTGATCGGCGAGGGCGTGGTCCAGATCCAGGGCCTGCCCGCCATCGCCGCCAGCTTCGGCTTCCTGCGCGTGCGCCGCGGCCCCGGCTCGCCTTGGCTGCGGGCCTGGTTCCTCTACCTGGAGATCCGCCAGGTCAGCTTCATGATCCCGGTCATCCAGATCTATCTGCGCGAGATCGGCATGGGGTTCGGCTACCGCTTCACCATCGCCTCCATCAAGGCCGCCGACGCCGAGAACGACGTCAAGAAGCTGCTCAAGACCCTGGAGGGCCTCTCGCGCACGCAGGGGGACCTGTCCAAGCGCGACCGCTGGGCGGTGGACCTGGAGGAGGCCGGCCAGGATCCGCGCTGGACGATCGTCCTGCGGGCGATGATCTCGCAGACCTCGGCCTCGGTCTCGCCCCTGCGCTACGAGGCCTTCGCCGAGGCCGACCTCGCCTGCGTCTTCCTCGTCGACGCGATCATCGCCTTCCGCAGCGACCTGACCTTCTTCATGGCGGTGCGCGGCTGGTTCAACACCAACTACGCCGACTACGTCAACAACAAGGACGGCGCCCGCGAGAACCCCATCATGAGCGGCTTCGTGCTGCTCTCGCCGCGCCAGAAGCGCTTCCTGGCCCACATCTCCAAGCCCGAGGGCGGTAAGCCGGGCACCCATCCGCCGCTGCCCGACTTCGTCCGCGACGCGATCGCGAACAGCCGTTTCTCGGCCACGCTGCTGATCGAGCCGGGCCTGTTCCACTACGAGCTGGGCTGGCCGAACATGCTGCGCTGGCACACCGAGCTCGGCCCGCTGGCGGTGGAGGTCGAGGGCGGGTTCATCTTCCGCGTCTCGACCACGGAGATGGTGCTCGGGACGAGCTTCCTGGCCCGCGGCAGGCTGGTGCTGAGCGCCGGCGTGGACCTCGGGCTGGTCGGCATGCGGATCAGCGCCACCGCACGGGTGGCCTTCGGAGCGCGCTACATCGGCGTGATCGACTTCCGCGACCCCACGGCCGACTCGGCCGTCTACGGCGCGATCGGGCTGGAGGTGCAGGTCGCCTTCGCCATCGAGTTCTGGATCAAGATCCCGCTGGTCTTCACCACCATCAGGCTCTCGTTCAAGTTCAGCCTGGAGATCACGTTCAGCGCCGGCCTGGAGATCGGCGTCAAGGGGCTGAGCGTGCCCGGCGTGCGCGGCGTCGGCACCGTCGGCGTCTCGTGCTGCGGCCACAGCCTCCACGCCACCGTCAAGGTGGCCTTCGAGGAGGGGAACGTGCAGGCCGCCCTCGACCGGACCAAGGAGTTCCTGTCGCTGGGCCTGGAGGCCACCGAGGTCGAGCCGGTGCCGGGCACCGAGGGCGCGCTGGACGCCGCGCCGGCCTTCACGCGCATGGCCGCGCCGCGCCGCGCCGCCCTGCCGCCGCGCGCCCTCGCGGCCGTGCTCGGCGAGGGGGCGGCGGCCCCGGCCCAAGGCGACGTGTTCCACGTGCCCGGCTACGTCGTCTTCGTGCTGCGCGACGCGCCGAGCTGGGACCCCGAGAACCAGATCTACTTCGTGCTGCTGCCGCAGGGCGAGCGGCTGCACCGGGACGCGCAGGGCCGGTTCGAACTCGACGAGGACGGGTTCCCGGTGGCGGAGCCCGAGGTGGGCTTCCTGCCGCCGCCCCCGGCCGAGGGCACCGCGGTCGGGAACGACTTCTCCCTGCGCGTGCCGAAGCCGGCGCCCGGCGAGAGCTACACGCTGCGGCATTTCGAGCCCCTGCCCGGCCCGCGGTTCGTCGACGTGAGCGGCGCGGTCGCCGCCGGCCAGCCGATCACCTGGGGGGTGAACTGGTCCGCGCGGCTCTACGCCGACGGCTCCGCCGAGCGCCGCGTCGTGAACCAGGCCACGGGGGAGCCGGGCGCCCCCGCGCCCCTGGCGGACGGGCTCAGCCTGGCGCAGCACGTCGCCAACGCCTTCAAGCAGACCTACACCGGGACGGGGGACGGCGCGGCCGCACGTCCGGTCGGCGACCCCGGCGCGCTGCCCGGCTACCGCCCCCCGGTCACCGACCCGCGGGTGCAGAACCCCTCCGACAGCTCGTTCGAGGCGGCCGTGCGCGGAGCGTACGAGCAGTTCGGCGGCTCGCCCTTCCTCAAGCGCGACCCCCAGGAGCTGTACGAGCAGCTGCTGGAGTCGGCCTTCGACCCGCGTACGACGATCTACGCCGCCGACGGCGCCGCCCCGGCCGACGGCGATCCCGGCGCCGTCAGCCCCGTCCAGGCCGACCAGCAGGCCCACCAGCTGCGCGGCGTGATCATCCACGACATCATCTCCGACCTGCGCGCGTTCCACGCCGAGAGCAGCCAGAGCGGGCGCGACGCCCTGGTCGCCGGCTCGCTCGCCTTCCAGATGGGGCTGGTGTTCGCGGTGCGCTCCGCCGACGGCCACCGCCCCGCCTGGCTCGACCAGGTGGCGCCCGGCCTGGACGCCCAGCCGTCGATCAGCCAGCGCGAGCGCCCCGAGGCGACCGCGCCCGGCCCGGCGAGTGAGGACGTGCGCACCTTCAACGTCGCCCAGGCCCAGTTCGGCCTGTTCCCGCCCGAGTTCGAGCAGGTGCGCCAGTACAGCGACGCGAGCACGATCGCACTCGCCTGGGATCTGAGCTGGCAGCGGCAGGCCATGCCGGGGACGAGCCGGGTCCAGAACGACCCCGACCACCACCTGGCCCACTACCTGGTGCGCAGGCGCGCCCTCGACGGTGACGAGGCCGAGCACACCACCACGGTGAAGCCGGTCAAGGTGCTGCACCGCCACACGACCGACGTCGCCGCTCCCGAAGGGGCGGGCCAGGCCGCGCCGACCGACACCCTCTCGCTGCTCCAGCCGCGCTTCCAGGTCGTCGACCACTTCTCCGACACGGCGAGCGACCGCGCCGCGCTGCCGCGCGAGGGGCGCAGCTACGTCTACACGATCACCCCGGTCGACTTCGCCGGCGGCTCCGGGCGCCCGCTGACCCTGATCGCGACGCGCTACCCGAACACCCCTCCGGCGGTGCCGGTGGACGGCGATCTCACGGTGAGCTACAGCATCGCGCCGTCCGACCTCGATCCGGCCGGGAGCGCGGCGACCCCCCAGGTGATGTCGCCGCGCCAGGTCTACGTCGAGTGGAGCGAGCCGGCCCGCCAGAACGGCCCCGCGGTGCCGATCCGCACCTACCGGCTGATCTTCCGCCGCGAGAGCACCGTGCCGATCGGCTCCTACGGCCTGGACAGCACGACCCAGCGCGGGCGCACCGCCGGCCTGCCGACCTCGAACGCGCGCCCCCTGCCCACCGACATCAAGATCGACCTCGACCACGTCTTCGGGCCGCCCGGCGCGCGCGCCGCGGTGATCCCGGTCGCCGTGCTGCGCGAGCGGGGCGTGCTGCCGGACGGAGCGTGGCGCCCCGAGGCGTGGCGGGTCTTCTTCCAGACGGTCTCCGACCGCGACGTGCCGTCGGCCCTCGCCCCGGTGCAGCTCATGCTCGCCGCCGAGGCGGTGGCCGCGCCGCCGGCGTCCCCCGCGCCGACCGACCGCATCGAGCACTCGGGCAACCCGCGCGAGGAGCGCCGCCCGGCCGAGCTGGAGTGGCTGCCGCGCCCGACGGCCTTCGACGTGGTGCGGCCCGAGGACGAGCGGGCGGAGCCGGGCCTCGCCCACACGCCGATGCCGCTCCAGAGCGTCGATCCCGCCGACGCGGCCGGACCGGCCCCGTTCGTCTTCACCGGCGACATCGGGGCGATCGTCGGGTTCCGGCCGCACCCCCAGGGGATCCGCGCGATCCGGTTCCGCTGGAACCAGGGGCCGAGCGGCGACGCCGCCTACCCGCTCGAACTGAACGCCGGGTACCGGTTGTACGAGCTGAACATCGACGCGGCCACCACCGACACCTTCGCCAGCGCCGCCCGGCTCGCCGGGGAGCTGCGCCTCCTGCAGGACGTCCAGATGCTCCCGGCCGACGACCTGCCGCTCATGCCCGGCGACACGCTGAACACCAGCCAGTGGGAGGCCTGGTATCCCGGCGCGATCCAGCGCCGTCGCCGGCCCGATCCCGCCGCCCAGGGCGTCCAGGACGAGCGCGGCCCCTGGTACTCCTGGCAGGACTCCTATCTGGAATGGCCGGAGTGGAAGGGCGTCACCCAGCCCGGCGGGAAGCGTGAGACGGCGCTGCACCCGCTGCTCGAACGCCTGGTGGAGCGGCTGCGCGGGATGCGCCCCGGCAGTAGCACCGGTCCGCAGGGCCGGCTGTCGGACGGCTACGCCGCCGCGCTGCAGGTCAGCCCGCCGACACTGCCGGGCGACCTGGCCGGCTTCCTGGCCAGCTGCCCGCCCGGCGCCGACCGGTACGGCTGGGGCGTGCTCCAGCGCCTCGGGCTGGCGGTGACCTTCAGCCTCCACGACCCCGTCACGGGCGCCGTGCGCGGCCCGAAGCTGCTGGAACTGCTCCAGGAGCTCTTCGCGCGGCTGGGGAGCGGAGAGACCCCTGCCGACCCCGACGCCGCGGCCTTCGCCGCCCTTCGCCGCCACCTCCATGTCGAGCTGCTGTTCCAGCCGGGGCGCAGCGTCCAGCTCGGCGAACGCCCCGCCGGGGGCGACGACCTGCTCGCCCTGGTCCAGCTCAGCCTGCGGCCCGCCGTGCGGCAGCGGCTGCGCTACCGCGCCGTCACCATCAGCGGGCGCTCGAACACCGACGTCGAGGTGCGCCTCACGCTCACCGCGCCCTGCAGCCTCGTCGACCGGCCCGACGGCGGGACGGGACAGCAGGAGCTCGAACCGCAGCCGTCACCGATCACCCGCACGATCAGGCTGCCGCTCAACGGCGAGGCGGCCCTGCTCCTGCGCGGCGCCACGCTCCCCGCGACGATCGAGGTGCGCCCGTCGGTCAGGCTGAGCGCGGATCCGAAGGCCTTCGACCCGGCGATCGCGCCCCTGCTGACCTACGACCCGGGCCGCAGGCTGCTCACCGCCCGCACCATGCTCGGCGCCGACCAGATCAGGCTTCTGCGGCCCTCCCTCGCCCCGGCCGACCTCCAGGCCGCGCAGAGCCTCGCCGGGACGGTCCGGAGCGAGGAGTTCGGCCCGACCGACGAGCGTGCCGGGCACTTCACCGTCGCGACCGACGCGCTGGCCAAGGCGTTCGCCGCCGCGGACGGCGACCTGCCCGAGCACGCCCAGTGGCTGCGGCTCAAGTACTACCTGGAGACGCTGAACAGCAACGACCCCAAGGTGCCCGACACCAGCAGGGTCAGCCTCCCCACCGGCGAGGCGGAGATCGCCAAGGCGCTGCCCGACGTCCTGGCCTGGACGGCGCGCTTCTTCGACGCCGGCGGCGCGATCGAGGCGGGGCCGGACGGGCTCGCCAGGACGGGCGCCGGCCCCTGGGCGGCCACGGCCTACCCGCGGGCGGGCTCGCCCGTTCCCGCCACGCCGGACGACGGCGGCCGCCTGACCTGCACCCAGCTGATCGAGGACCGCTGGGCCCACACGCTGCGCTACTACTTCCAGCCCTACGGCCGCTACGACCTGCTCTGGCAGAGCCTGCGGCGCTCACCCACGCTCTTCCCCGGCCGCGCCGCCGCCGAGGTCGACACCCCGGTCGTGAAGGTGGACCCCGCCGCGGGCGGGCTCGACGTGGTGGTCGAGCGCACGCAGGCCGTCGACGCCCCGCTCGTCCTCGGGTCCCGCCGGCTCGACGAGGCGGCCACCCCGGCCCGCCCGCCGGCGCCCGGCGCGATCTGGGAAGTGATCGTCGCCGAGCACCACGAGCAGGGCCTGGCCGAGCGCAACCAGACCCTCGCCCGCCAGCTCGCCTTCCGCCGGCTGGCCTTCAGCCTGCTGCGCCGCTTCGGCTATCCGAGCTGGTACCACTGGGTGCGCGCCTTCGCCGAGGACCACCAGCGCGAGCTGCCCGTGCGCCTCGTCGAGGACGAGTACCCGGACATCCCGGACCGCCTGCCCAGCCTGCCGGACCACCTCGTCCTCGACGGCGCGGCCGACCAGGACGAGCTGCGCGGCCTCGACCTGCCCGAGCGCGTCGGCGACTTCTCGCAGGGCGTCCTCGCCCTGCAGTGGCGGGCCCTGCCGTTCTACTACGAGCACCGTCTGCTGTTGATCGCCCAGACCGACGGCACCGTCTCGCCGGTCAACAGCGTGACCCAGCACGACCTGACCTACCGCTCGCCCCTGCCGACCGCCACCGTGAGCGGCGCCGACACCGTGTGGCACCGGCTGCCGCCCTTCCCCGCCGGGGGCCCCGACGACGCCCGGCTCCAGGCCGACACCCGCGTGCGCACCGTCACCATCCCGCTGCGCCGGTTCTGGGACAGCCTGACCGACGAGGCCCAGCAGCGCTGGCCCGGCGAGGCCCCCGACCCGGCGACCGGCGAGGCGACGGCGCGCAAGCCCGGCGCCCTGCCCGACCCCGAGGTGGTCTACCAGATCGTCGAGCTGTTCAGCGGCAACATCGAGGTGCAGGCCGAGTGCTTCTACGACCCGGTCGCCGAGAAGTTCACCCACCGCCAGCTCGGCAAGCGCTTCTTGGCGGCGCGGACCGAGCTGCTGCCCCCGGCGGGCGCCCTCGGCGACTTCCCGCTGGCGGTCGACCTGGTCCAGGTGACCGAGGAGCAGCTGAGCAGCGGCTACTCCACGGCGAACCTGCCGCTCGACACGCGCAACCGGGTGGCCGTCGACGGGCACGGGCGACTGCTGCTCGCCGGGGTGATGACGCGGGCGGACCGCGACGCCCTGGTCGGGCTGATGAACGCGCCGGACGCCGCGAAGATCCGGCGCCTGTTCGAGAGCTGGGACGTCACCGAGCCGGTGAGCGCCCCCGGGGACCTGCCCGCCCGGCTCGAAGCGCTGATCGACTTCCTGCCCGCGCAGACCCTGACCCTGGTCTGGGAGGGCCCCTCGGACGCCGCCGCGGAAGATCTGCGGCGTCTCCCCGGCGACAGCGCCTTCACCGGGGCGATCGAGCAGGTCATCGCCCAGGCCGCGGGCGCGGGGCCGGACGCCGTCACCCGCGTGGAGATCCCCGTCGGGCCGGAGCAGATCCCCGAGGAGCTCCAGGACAGGGTGGAGCTCGCGCGCGACGCGCCGGGCACGCGGTTCACCGCCATCGGGTGGAGCGGCGCGATGAGCGCCGCCGACATCGCCGCCCTGCGGCGCTGGGCGCGCTTCCCCGCGTTCGCCGAGGCCGTGGAGGAGCTGATCGTCGCGGTGCGCGAGGCCGGCGACGGCGACGGTCCGGCGCCTCCGGTCACGGTCCCGCTCGCCGTGGCGGTACGTCCCACCCAGGCCGCGCTCGACGGCGTCCTCGCTGAGAAGCTGCTGCTCGGGGCGGTGCTGATGCGCCACCACGGCATGATGCGCCCGGACGATCCCGCCGCGCTCCTGCCGTCCTACCCGGGGCGGCCCGACCAGCTCGCCCTCCGGCGGCTGCACCGCGCGAGCCAGGGCGGCGGGATGCGCGGGCGGACCCTGGTGATCCGCGCCCGCCGCGGCAGCGCCGCACCGAGCGAGCCGCGGCAGATCGAACCCGAGGACGTGTAGGCGCAAGGGCCCTTGACGGTGGCCCCCGGGCCATGAGCGGACCAGGAGCAGCAGATGGCGAAACTCCCCGAGCTGCCTAAAGTGAAGATCGCGGGCCCCTTCTGGGCGGCCGAGGCCGAGGTGATCCGGCTGGCCGACCCGGCCGGCAATCTCGCGTTCCGCACCCTCTTCGCGGACACGACGCCGCGCCAGGCCGCCGGCGAGAACAACGTGCTGCTGCCGGGCACGCTCCTGGCGCTGGTCTACGTCACCAGCGTCACGATCAGCCCGACCGACGGCGGCACGCCGCAGTACGTGTGGAAGCGCGGCGGGAACAAGCCCGACGGCAAGCTCCCGCCGCAGGCGATCCGGGCCGCGATCACCGCCGGCACCGCCAGCCTGCTGCTCCTGCAGGCCCCGGCCGACGGCTGGCCCAAGAACGCCGGCGGCAAGCTGCCGACCTTCACCTGCCTCGGCGGCGAGATCGTCCTCGACCCGATGACGGCCCAGGCCGGCGCCGTGCAGAAGCTGTACACCGCGCTCGGGCTCGGATCGGCGGCGATCACGCAGCGCACCGGCGCGGCCCGCCTGCTCGGCGCCCTCGCCGTCCACGCCGGTGGCCTGTCGGCCTTCGGCCAGATCCGCCTGCTGTGGGACACCGCGCCGGTCACCGCCGTGTTCCAGCTCGCCCGCCTCGCCCCCGACCCGGAACCGGCGCCGGGGACGAAGGTGCGCGGCTTCCGGATGACGATCGAGGCCGAGCGGCTGACGGACGCCGAGCGGACGGCGATCATCGACTCCTGGCGGCGCCTCAACCGCTACCTCGACCCGAACAACCCCCTGAACGGCCTGGCCGAGCCGGTGCCCGCGCCGGAGTGGGCCACCCTGGAGCTCGCCAACCCGCTCGCCGTCCCGCGCCTCTTCTGGGAGATCGCGCCCTGGCAGGAGCAGCCCGGGACGCGCCCGGTCGGCTTCGCGGGCGACGAGTTCGGCGTGCTCCTGAGCGACCGCCGGCCCTACGACCCGGCCGCCCAGCCGGACACGCTGGCCCGGATCACGCCCGCCCGCGCGCGCGTGGCCGCCGACGGCACGAAACTGCGGGTGGAGCTGGCGGCCGGAGCCCCGCCCGCGGGCTCCGCCGGCACGCTCGGCTACCAGGCCGGCCGCGACGGCGCGGGCTGGAGCGAGCGGGTCACCCTCGCCGCCACCACGCTCGCCTTCGACCCGAACGAGGCGGCGCGACGGCTCCGCGCCACCCTCCAGGTGCCCGAGCCGTCCTGGAGCCGCCCGGCGCCCGCCGCCGCGCGTCCCGTCACCCCGGCCGTGCTGTGGGGATTCACTCCGCTGGACGACGGCTGGGCCCAGCTCCCGCTGCCCAACCTGTCCGAGCAGATCTACCTCGACGCGGGCGTGGCCCGGGAGGAGCCCGCCCCCGTCCCCGGCAACCTGCTGCGCGGCGCCGTCAGCTTCGGCAACGACGATCCGGCGGGGCTCGGCCAGGCCCCCGGCGAGCAGCCCTGGAGCCTCACCCTCGCCGCGGCCCAGCGCATGACCGCCACCTGGGTGCTCGCCCCGGCCGGCGGGGGATACCAGCTCCAGTCGGCCGATCTGGCGCTGGACGCTCCCGAGGTCGCGCTCAACGGCCTGCTCTGGCTGAGCACCGAGGCGCCCACCGCGGCCGACGCCCTGCCCGGCTACGACGACTGGATCGGCGGACTGGCGACCGTCCCCCTGCACACCGTCACCGGGCGCGAGCTGTTCCCGCCCCTCGTCCGGCTCGCCTTCGAGGCGATCAGCTTCGCGTGGCGGAGCGAGCCCGCCTCCTCGGCCGGCCTCGGCGCCTGGGCCTTCCAGTACGGCGTCGATCCGGTACTGCTGCGCGCCCTGGTGGACGGCGGCGTCCTGCCGGCCGACGCCGTCGGCGCCGCGCTGCCCCTCGTCTGGCGCCGCCACCCGTCGCTGCCGATGGTGCAGGCCCTCGCGCTCACCCAGAGCGTCAGCCCGCCCAACGTGCCGATCGCCGGCCGGCAGCTCGTGCCGTTCGAGCTTCCGGTGACCCGCCAGAACGGCGTCGACCTGCCGAACGGCTGGCGCTTCACGGCCGAGGGCGCCGCGGGCTGGCCGCGGTACGGCGGCGGCCTCTCGCCCGCCCGCGAATGGCTCGGCACGAACGACCAGAAGCTGTACGACCTGCCCCTGGTGGCGCTGTCACTGCCCGGTCTCGTGCTCGACCCGCGCCCGGACGGCGACCCGCCGCAGAGCGACTCCGGGCTCGGCCTGCCCGTCCAGTACCGCTACGACCTGCCCTACACCGACGAGATCCAGGTCCTGGCCCAGCTTCCCAAGATCCCCAAAGACCCGCGCGAGAGCTCGCCGCTGCCCGACACCGCGCGGCCCGAGCCGCCGCGCCCGCTCGCCCGCGCGGACTACGCCGGCCACTGGCGACGCCTCGCCGAGCGCGCCGGCCTCGCCGCCGCCGACAGCGTGGCCGCCTTCGCGCGGCAGGACGGCCAGACCGTCCTGCGCCACCTGGCCTCGATCCACGCCTGGCGGGTCCGCGCCACGCTCGCCCTCGACGGCTACCCCGGCGAGATCCGCCTGGACAACGCCGACCCCGCCCCGAGCGCGCCCCTGACGCTGACGCGCGAGGCGGCCCTGCTCGGCATCGACGGCGACTTCGCCGACGGGACGGGCGGCCTGCGCCGCCTGCCCGCGGACGCGCCCGCGGGCTCGGCCCAGTACCGGCTGACGGCCGGGAGCATGGCCGCCCGCCCGGCCGGCGACGCCGGCTTCGCCGACCAGCGCGGCCTGGTGCGCGGCGCGAGCCTGTCCGCGTCCAACCTGATCAGGACCCCGCTGAGCCATCCCACGGCGGGGGACGTGCAGCTGACCACCACCCGCCTGCCGCTCACCCTCGGCCACGCCGCGGGGACCTGGCGGCTCTGGTTCCGCGACCTGCCGGCCGAGGGCTCCGCCTTCGGCAAGGCCTCCGCCCGCTCGCCCAAGGCCGTCGAGCTCGATCTCGACGGCAACGACCCCGAGGCGCGCAGCAGCGACTACGAGCACCGCACCGGGTACGAGTGGCGCCTGCGCCCGGCCGACGACGACCCCGACGCGCCCGCGCCCGGTCTCGACCTGTTCGGCCTGCGCTTCTTCCCGCTGGTGCTCGACCGCGTGGTCTTCGCCGGCGACGGCGTGGCCGCGGTCGACGTGATCGGGCGGCTGCAGCTTCCGGTGGCCGGCTCCGACGGCGAGCAGACCGACCTCAGCAACTGCGTGCGGCTGACCTTCTCCGGCAGCGGCACCGCGCTGAGCCTCAGCGCCGTCAACCTCGACGGCACCACCCTGGAGTGGCCCCTCGCCGTCTCCGCCGGCGAGGCCGGCGACGCGCCGCGTCTGCGGATCGGCCGGATCGCGCTGGCGCCCGGAGGCGCCGGCCTGACCGTCGAGCAGGTGCGGCTGTCCTTCCACCTGTTCCAGGTGGAGTGGGCGGTCGGCCTGCCTCCGATCGGCTTCCCCGACCCCGCGACGCCTCCCTTCACCCTGCCCGGCGCGACGGGCCCGGACCCGATCGTGCCGCAGCGGGTCGCCCTCGGCCTCGACCTGCCCGGCGGCGAGCACACCCTGGACCTCACCGTCTCCGTCCGCGTCGGCAGGCCGCCGACCGGTCTGCAGGCCCTCTACCGCTTCGACGAGGGCGGCGGCGCCACCGTCCACGACTCCTCCGGCACCGGTCAGCCGCTGCACCTGAGCGCGGCCTCGACCCAGGGCATGAGCTGGAGCTCGGGCGGCCTGACCCTCACCAAGGCGACGCTCATCCGCTCGGCCGCCCCCGCCGCGAAGCTGAACGCCGCGGTGAAGGCGAGCAACGAGATCAGCGTCGAGGCGTGGGTCAAGCCCGTCGGCGGCGTGCTGACGGGCGGGCAGTTCAACATCCTCACCGTCTCCTCCGACGCCGGGCACCGGAACGTGACCCTCCAGCAGCGCAAGGGGCTGCTCGACTCGTCCTTCGTGGACGCGTGGCTGCGCACCAGCACCACCAACGACGAGGGCGCGCCTGACCTGGCCACCCCGGCGGGCTCGCTCACCGCCGCCCTCACCCATCTGGCCTACACGCGCTCCGCCGACGGCCGGGCCCGGATCTACGTCAACGGGCAGCTGAAGGCCGAGCAGACCGTGGGCGGGAGCCTGGCCACCTGGAAAGACCAGTTCGAACTGGCCCTCGGCGACGAGCTCACGGGCGGCCGGGCCTGGCTGGGCACCTACCGCATGGCCGCCCTCTACAGCCGCGCCCTCACCGCCGAGGAGGTGGGGGCGCGCTTCGCCGCGGGCCCGGCCGTGGCGCCGACCGCGTCCAGAGGCGAGGCCGTCGCGGCGGCGCTGACCTTCAACCTGATGGCGAAGGGGACGGATCGCTTCACCCTCGACTCCGCGAACCTCTTCGGCGATCTCACCCTCGCCGTCGCCCTTCCCGACGGCTCGCCCGCGGCCCTGGCCGACGACACCGCGCTGCAGTTCAGCTGGAACGGCTACAGTGCCCCGCAGCCCGAGGGCCTCCAGTTCCTGCCGGGCATGCGCCTGGCCGACGACCGGACGCCCGGCCTGGACGGACGCGCCGCCCCCGGCTTCGCCACGGTGACGTTCCGCGCCACCGCCCGTCCGGACGACGTGCCGAAACTGTCCCTGACCGGCGCCTTCGTGGAGGCCCTGCTCGTAGCCCACTGGGGCCGCTCGCTGCACGACCGCGGTCCGGGCGCGAGCGCCGACGCCGCGGAGCTGTACGGCTCCTCGGCCGGCGACCTCGTGGTGGGCTACACCTCGCGCCTGGAGGGCTCGGACTGGCAGGAGGGCTTCCTGCTCAACGGGATGCTGACCGCGACCAACCTGGTCTCCTGGCCGCAGCAGCTCGGCTACGACGCGGCCAACGCGCGCATCACCCTGCCGGCGGCCCGCGCCGCCGGCGCCCCGCCCCTGACCCATCTGCGCCACACGATCCGGGTACTGCTGAACCAGCACGAGCTGCCCGGCTCCGCCCTCACCGGCGCCGCGGGCCCGCTGCTGTTCACCTTCGCCCAGGGCCAGAGCTGGCAGACCCTGGCCCTGGTGGAGCACCAGCTCGCCGAGGTGACGCCCGCGGCCGACGGGAGCGGCGGGACCCTGGGCCGCGAGGTCCGCTGGACGGCCGTGCAGGAGGTGCGCCTGCTCGCGCCCCAGCGCGCCGCGCAGTTCCTGCGCGCCATGGCCACCCTGAAGACCACCGACCCCGTCGAGGGCGTCAGCCCGCTCGGCGGCGTCAGCTCCGGCTACCTGGGCTCCGGCCTGTCGGCGCTGCTGGCCGACTCGGGGGCGGCGCTCGACTCCCTGCCCCCGGACACGCTGCTCGTCGAGGCGAGCGCCCACCACCTGGTGGGACTCGCGCCCACCGGGGAAAGCGTGGCCACCACGCTGCAGTACCTCCCGACCGGCAGCCAGGGCGCCCTGCTCAGCAGCCCGGCGGACTACGCGCCCAGCGACCCGACCGACCCGCGGTGGCTGCTGCTGACCATGCCCTTCCTGGGCCGGCTGCAGGACACCGCCCGCGACCTCGCCCAGCCGGCCGCCGGGCAGCCCAGCCCGCTGCAGGTCGACCCGCTGCTGCTCATCGCCCGCCTGCGCGCCTCGGCCCCCGCCACCGCCCTGCCCGCCCTGGCTCTCGCCCTGTGCGGCTGGGCAGACAACGCCCCACTGCCCGTCACCTTCGCCAGCCTGGACACCGCGGTCGGCCGCGGCTTCGCCCGGCTCGACCCGCTGGCGCTGGAGGAGAGCTGGTTCCGCGCGCAGAATCCGTCCCCCGAGCCGCAGGACGCGCTGCTGCGAAGCGTCCTCGCGGCCCTGCCCGAGACGCCGGCCCGGCTCAGCCGTCCGGTCGCGCTGCGCCAGGCCCTCGACCCGCGCCGCCCCTTCTACCCGCCGCAGCCGGCCGGCCAACCGGCGCCGGCCGAACCCTCGCCGTACGCCGACCCCGTCTGGCGCGAGGACGGGCTGCTGCTGACCCAGGCCGTGAGCAGTCTGGCGCCGACCAGCAAACCGCCCTACGGCTGGACCCTGGCCGCCGCGCTCATCGCGAGCAGCGGACTGCTCGGCCAGCCTCCCGCCGCCGGCCAGGGCCCCCGCCGCTATCCCGCCGCCACCCTCATCCCCGCGCCTCTCGCGCTCGACGGCGCTGACAACCCCCGTCCACTGAACCTCGTCGTCAGCCCGTACCTGGGGCTCCAGTGGCGGCCGGCTCCGGCGGTGCCGGCGGGCGGTCCTTCGCCGCTGCGACCCCGCCTGCTGCTGGCCGAGCTGCTCTGCCTCGCGCCCAGCACCGCACGGCTCCAGCCCGTCGCGAGCCGCATGTGGAGCGTCCAGCCCGGCAATCCCGAGCTCGCCGACGAGGCCCACCTGCGCGCCCAGGCCCAGGGCTGGGCCGCGCAGTCCCAGCGCCTCCTGGCGCCGGAGTCGCCGATCGCGGTGCTGCGCTACCGGATCGTCAGCGACAACACCCGCCCCGACAACCTGGGAGAGGCGGCCCTGACCACCGGCTACGCCTTCGCCCTGGTCCGAGCGACGACCGCGTCCCCGCTGGCGAGGCGCCTGTTCCGCATCCGCCCGGACCTCGCCGGCCTGCGCTACCGCGAGGGCCAGTGCGCCATCGCGGCGATCCCCGCGGGCCCCCGCGACTTCGAACTCGCGCCGCCGCAGACCGCCGGCGTACAACCGCTCCACCTCACCCGGCGCCCGGCGCGCGGGGACCTGCCGGCGTGGCCCTGGGGTCTCAGCGCGCTGCGCGTCAGCGTGCACTACACCAAGGGGCGGCAGGGCGTCGCCGGCGCGGCCACGCCCGGCGCGGCGGGCCAGACGCTCTGGTGGCAGACGGTCCAGCGCACGGTCCAGTTCCGCTCGGCGCTGCACACCGACCGGCCCACCGGCGGCCTGCCGCGACGCTTCCGCGCCCCGGCCGTCCGCAGCCTGCTCCCCGCGCCGCCCGACCCGCCGCTGCCCGCGCTGACCGAGCCGCTGTTCGACCAGCCCGACCTCCCCGAGCCGAAGACCCCGGAGGGGCCGGCGCTGGAGCGCTGGCAGCCAGTCCTGCCCGGCGAACTGCACTACCTGGTGAGCGGCGCACGCGCAGGCGTGTTCGTGACGCTGCGCAACCACCTCCTGCGCCAGAGCGGCGTCACCCTGGCCGGCGAGCATCCTCGCCCGCGCGGCCTGGCCATGCTCTCCGGCGGAGTCCCGGTCGAGCACCGTGCCCCGCGTCCGGTACCGCTGCCGCCCAACGGCGACGGGAGGCAGGACGTCGCGCTGCGCACCTGGGCGAGCCATTTCGACCCCGAGAAGCCGGCTCTCGTCACAGCGTCCCCGACCGACGAGGCCTTCCGCGCCGGCTTCAGCGACCCCCCGGAGAACCCGACCTACCGGCAGACGGCCCAGCGCCTGCGCCTGCAACTGGCCGCCGTCGAGCGCCACGCTCTGGACGTGGGCTGGGACGGTGTCCTGACCTTCGTCTACCGGATCGACGGCGGCATCACGCCGCCCGGCGGCCAGAAGTCGGACACCGGCATCCTCGACTGGATCCTGGCCCTGGAACTCGTGAGCGCCAGGCGGATCACGACCCTTGAGAACATCACCACCCCGACGCTGGTGCTCACGCCGTCGCTGCGGGCCCAGCTCGGCGCGGTCGGCGTCCCCCTGCCGGGACCGGAGGTCGACACCGTCGAGACGGCGAAGCTCGCGATCTGCCAGTTCGGGCTCCCCGGCGACGCGAAGACCCGCGCCGACCGGGCCCGCGAGCTGATCGCCGGGATGCCGCCCGGCGCGACCATCCACGCGCGCGTCCGAGCGCAGTTCGCCCCCCACCAGCCCGGTGCGGAGCCGTATCACGACGGCTACGGCCACATGCTGCGCTTCCCGCTGCGTGTGGCCGACCCGAACGCGCCCTACCTGCCCCTCGTCCCGCGCCACGTCCATTTCGAGGACCCCGAGTACAACCGGCGCCTCGCCTCGCCGTCCGCCCACGCCACCGTCCCGGTGCAGTTCCCCCAGCAACCGGGCGGCGCGAGCCCGCAGCGGACCGTCACGCTCTCCGTCGAGCGGCGGGAGTGCAACCCGGAGAGCACGCTGGCCCTGCGCTTCGACTGGGACGAACCACCCCCCGGCAGCCCGAAGGTCGCCCTGACCCTCCAGAAGATCGACCTGGACCAGACGCCGCGCGACCTGGCGGACCCGGACGCTCCCCGAACGCTCGCCCCGGGGAGGCTCTACGAGCTCTCGCTGGCGGCGATCCAGAAGCTGAACGGCCCGCTCAACCCCGGCGAGCGCCTGCGGCTCGTCCTGCACGTCGACTCGGGCCCGGTGAAGCCGGCCGAGGCGCAACTCGACATCACCATCGTGGAAGCATCGGTCATCCCCGCGACCGAAGCGGCCTACGCACTCCTGCGCAGGCAGACGGCCGGCAACCGCACCTATGTCGAATGCGTTCGCTTCGCCTGGGGTCCAGAGGCACAACGCGTGGAACTGGTGAACCCGGCCGACCTGCGCACCGAGGTGGTACGCCGCCGAGCGGTCTTCCAGTTCACCGACTCGACCCGCCCTGCCCGCCAGGAGGTGTACACCGTCCAGAAACTCACCCGGTCCGGCTCGACCCACATCCCGCCGGACGACTTCGACCGCGCCGGAGAAGCTTGATCACCGCTCCCGGGGCAGGAGGGCGCGGAACGCGCGCGCGGCCGCCTCGATGTTGGCCACGGAGCAGGTCTCGTCGGTGACATGGGCCTGTTCCGGATCGCCCGGCCCGAAGATCACCACGTCGGGTCCGCCGAGCCTGGCCGCCAGCACCGAGGCGTCGGTGAAATAGGTGGCGTACCGGGGACTCCGCGCGGACGAGCCCGGCTCCAACGTCTCCAGGACGTCCGCCATGCCCGGCCCGGACGGGTCGGTCGCGATGCCGGGCAGGTCCACCAGCCGTTCGATCTCGATCTCCGGGCCGCAGAGTCCGGCGATGCCGGCGGCGGCCTCGGCGGAGTCGAACTCCGGGACCGTGCGGACGTCGATGCGCATCTCGGCCGAGTCCGGGACCAGGTTCGGCTGGACTCCGGCATGGAACGTGCCAATGTTCACCGTCACCGGTCCGTGCGTCGGGCTGACCGGCCAGCCGCCGTGGGCGGCCACCCGCGTCGCCGCGGCGGCGAGCGCGACCAGGGCGTTGCGGCCCAGCTCGGGGCGGGAGCCGTGTGCGGAGACGCCACGGGCGGTCGCCCGCAGCCAGAGCGTGCCCTTGTGCCCGAGGACCGCCCGGTTGCCGGTCGGTTCTGCCACGACCAGCAGCCCGGTCGGGGCCAGCGCGTCCGCGCCGAGCCGGGCGGCGCCGTCGCAGCCGGTCTCCTCGCCGAAGGTGAACACGAGCTGGACGGGGCCCGCGCCCTCCCGCGCGGCCCGCACCGCCGCCTCGACCTGGCAGGCGACCCCGGCCTTCATGTCGCTGGCGCCGCGCCCCAGCAGCCGCCCGCCGCGCAGGTCGCCGCTCAACGGGTCGAACGACCAGCCGGACGGATCGGCGGGCACGGTGTCCAGATGCCCGGTGAACGTCACCGGCACCCAGGATCCGGGCGGTCCCGTCCGGGCGACCACGTTGGCCCGGCCGGGCTCCGGTTCCTGCAGCACGACGTCGAACCCGGCGTCGTGCAGAACCCCGGCGACGAGGTCCGCCGCCGCGCGCTCGCCGCCGCCCCGGGTGTCCAGCCGCACCAGCCGCCGCGCCAGCTCCAGCGCTTCCACCGCCATGACCATCTCCGTCCTTTCGCTCGGAACCGCTTCCCGGTCCGCCCCGATCAGGGCGCGGGGGCCGGGGCCCGGGTGCTCTCGCGGACGACCAGGGACGGCACGAACGCGATGTGCGCGGACGGCGGCCGCCGGCCCCGGCCGCCCGGCTCGGCCGCCGCGGCGGCCAGCAGCCGCACCGCCTCCGCCGCGATCCGCTCGCGCGGCTGGTCCACGGTCGTCAGCGGGGGCTCGGCGAGCCGCGCGAACTCGATGTTGTCGTAGCCGGTGACCTGGACCGTCCCGGGCACGTCGACGCCGTGCGCCCGGCAGGCGCGGGTGACGCCCAGCGCGATCAGGTCGTCGGCGCAGACGATCGCCTCGGGCGGATCGCCCTCGTCGAGCAGGCGCGCGGCGGCCGTCTCCCCCCAGGCCACGCTGTAGTCGCCGAGGAGCACGTGGTCGGCGTCCACGGTGATCTGCAGTTCCCGCGCGCGGTGCCGGAACCCGGCGAAGCGCTGCTCGGTCGAGGAGTTGGTGAGCAGCGAGCCGACGAAGGCCGCCGAGCGCGCTCCGCCCTCGCGGAGGTGGTCCATGACCTGGCGCATGGCGGCGACATCGTCCACCCCGACCCAGTCGGTGCTGGTGCCGCCGACGAACCGGTCGAGCTGGACGAGAGGCACCCGGTCCGCCGTGGCCTGTACCGCCGCGCCGCTCTCGGTCCCGTGGCAGGGGCTGACGATGATGCCGTCGACGTTGCGCGCCACGAGCGTGGCCAGCCGCCGCGCCTCGATCTCCGGGTCGGATCGGGCGTCGCACAGGAGCAGCTCCTTGCCCTCGCGCCCGAGGGCGTGCTCGACGTTCTCCACCAGCGAGGTGAAGAACGGGTTGGAGATGCTCGGCACCACCATGCCGACCGTGTCGGTGCGGCTGTTGCGCAGCGCGCGGGCGATGGGGTTGACCTGGTAGCCGAGATCCTCGGCGGCGCGGCGCACCCTGCGCTGGACGGCGGCCGACACGGGCCCGCGCCCCGACAGCACGCGCGAGACGGTCGCGGTGGAGACCTCGGCGCGCTCGGCGACCTGAGCGATCGTGACCCGCTGCAATCGTTTACCTCTCTGCGAAGCGTCGACAGTGGATGCTGAAAGGTAAAAAGTCCTGTTCGCAGTGTAGACCCTTGACGCCGACCAGACTTCCTATCTACGGTTCCCCGCAAGTTCACTGTAATCGATTACATGGAGGCGACATGATGGAACCGGCCGGGTCAGAGCAAGGCACGGGGGTGTACCCGCCCCGGCCGAACGCCCTGGTCGAGCTGTTCGGGACCCCGAAGGTCGTCATCGGCGTCGTGCACCTTCCGCCGCTGCCCGGCAGCCCGCACTACGAGGGCGTCCCGCTGGACGAGATCTGCGAGTTCGCCGTGCGGGAGGCGCGGGCCTATCTGGACGGCGGCTGCCACGGCCTCATCGTGGAGAACCACTGGGACATCCCGTTCCTCAAGCCGGGCGAGCACGGATACGAGACCGCGGCGGCCATGGCCGTCGTGACCGACCGGGTCCGGCACGCCACCGGCGGACGGCTGGGCGTCAGCGTGCTGTCGAACGCGGCCGAGTGCTCCATCGCCTCGGCGTGGTCGGGCGGCGGGGGGTTCGTGAGGGTCAACCAGTGGGCCAACGCCTACGTCGCCAACGAGGGCATCATCGAGGGCCAGGCGGCCCATGCCGTTCGCTACCGCAGCCGGATCGGCGCGGGCCCGGTGAAGGTCTTCGCGGACGTCCACGTCAAGCACGGCGCACACGCCATCGTCGCCGACCGCACCTTGGCCGAGCAGACCGAGGACGCCGAGTTCTTCGGCGCCGACGTCCTGATCGCCACCGGCTCGCGGACGGGGGACGCCGCCGCCCTGGACGAGGTCGAGGGCATCGCCGCGCACACCACCCTGCCGGTGGTGATCGGGTCCGGGATCACCGCCGGCAACGTCGGTGAGCTGATCTCGGCCTGCGACGGAGTGATCGTCGCGTCCTCGGTCAAGGACAACGGCCGGTGGTGGGGCCGCGTCGACGCCGCGAAGGTGCGCGAACTGACGGCCGCCGCCGCCAGGGCCGGCGTGGTCCTGCCGTGATCGTCTTCTGCGGCTACGCGAACGCCGACCTCACGGTCGCCGTCCCGGAACTGCCGGGGCCGGGGGACCGCGTCCAAGCGACCGGCGTGCGGCGCGGCGACGGCGGAATGGCGGCCAACGCGGCGGCGGCCGCGGCCCGGATGGGCGCCGACGCGCGGTTCGCCGGCGTACTCGGGCCCGACCTCCGGAGCACGGAGTTCCTGGAAGCGCTCGCCGCCGACGGCGTCCGGACGGACTGGACGTCCCGGGCGGGCGTCCTCACCACGGCCGTCGTCCTGCTGACTCCGGACGGCGAGCGCTCGGTCATCAGCCAGGACGACCGGGTCACCACCGACCACGTCGAGGAGGTGGCCCGCCGTGCCCGTGCCGCGGGCGCGGACTGGCTCTATCTCGACGGCTACCGGTTCCCCGAGGCGGAGGCCGTGCTGGGCGGCCCGGGCGGTCCCGCGCTCGTGGTCGACCTGGACGGCTGCGACGGCCCGCGGGCCGCGCGCGCCGCCCTCGACGCCGCCGGCCACGCGATCGTCGGCCGGGCCCAGGCCGGGGCCTTCCTCGGCGGGGAAGACGGCGCGTTCGGGGCGGCGGCGGCGAACCATCGGGTAAACCTGGTGGTCACGGATGGTGCCCGCGGCTGGACGCTGTTCACCCCGGACGGCGGCCGGCACGGCGGCCCGGCGATCGATGTGACCGCCGTGGACGCCACCGGCGCGGGCGATTGCTTCGCCGGTGCCTACTGCGCGGAGCTGGACCGGGGGACGGACCCCCCGGCGGCGGCCCGGGTCGCCGCCGTCGCGGCGGGCCTGTCGTGCACGCGGCCCGGCGCCCGAGACGGCCTGCCCCGCCGGGAGGCCGTCCTCGCCCACATCGCGGCGACCCGTCCCGAAGCGACCCGCACAGATCCCGGCACCGACGGCGGAACGTCCGATCCCGCACCGGCCCGCACCCGGGGAGAGGAGACATGATGCGACGTACGGTGACGGCCGCCGCCGCGGCCGTGCTGCTGCTCACGGCGGTCGGCTGCGACGCACAGGCCCGGCGCGAGATCGCGGCCGAGAAGAAGGCGACCGAGCAGGGCCCGCCGCCGCCCTCGCGGATCGCGCAGTCCTGCAAGGTGCAGGGCCGCGCGCCCAAGATCGGGATCGTGCCGATCAACCTGCAGGCGCTGTTCTTCAACCAGATCAACACCGGCGCGCAGACGGTCGCACGCAAGGCCGGCGCGCAGGCGCAGGTCGTCAACGGCAACGACGACTCCACCACCCAGGCCAACGCGATCGACGACATGGTGGCGGGCCACTACGACGCGATCATCGTGGACGCGGTGGACACCGAGGGCATCCGGCCCGCGATCCGGCGCGCGAAGGCGGCCGGGATTCCGGTCGTCGCGGTGGACGCCACCGTCGACGACCCCGCGGTCGCCACCCAGGTCGGCACGGCCAACGCCGAGGGCGGCCGGCAGCTCGGGGAGGCGCTGCTCCGGTCGTCCGGCGGCAAGGGCGAGATCGGCGTGGTCGGCGCGCTCAACAGCACGATCCAGAACGAGCGGCAGAAGGGCTTCACCGACGCCGTCACCGCCGGCGGCATGAAGATCAAGGCCGTGGTGGACGGCCGCAACATCCAGGAGAACGCCCAGACCTCCGCCGAGAACCTGCTCACCGGCAACCCCGACCTGCCCTACGCCTACGCCACCGGCGAGCCCGCCCTGATCGGGCTGGCCGCGGCCGTGGTCGGGCAGCAGCGCACCGACGGCCTGAAGGTCGTCGGCTGGGACCTGTCCCGGCAGGCGGTGGACGGGCTGGAGGCCGGCTGGATCACCGGCGTCGTCCAGCAGAACACCTTCCGGTTCGGCTACGAGGCGATGAACGCCGCGATCGACCTGGCCTGCAAGCGGACCGCGCCCAAGGACGTGCCCGTCCCGACGCAGATCGTCACCCCGGCCAATGTCAAGGACTACCTGTACTACCTGGAGAAGTGATGAGCGATCGACCGCTGGTCGCGCTGCGCGGCATCACCAAGTCGTTCGGCGCGGTGCAGTCGCTGCGCGGGGTGGACCTGACGCTGGCGCGCGGCGAGGTCCTCGGCCTCGTCGGAGACAACGGAGCCGGGAAGTCGACCCTGATGAAGGTCCTGGCGGGGGCGGTGCAGCACGACGCCGGCCAGATCGCCATCGACGGCCGCGACGTCCGGTTCGCGAGCCCCGCCGAAGCCCGGCGGGAGCGGATCGGCATCGTCTACCAGGACCTGGCCCTGTGCGACACCCTCGACGTCGCGAGCAACCTGTTCCTCGGACGCGAGCCGCACAGGGGCCCGTTCGTGGATCGCCGGGCGATGCACCGCAGGGCCGCCGAGACGCTGTCGGACCTGCACGTCCGCGTCAAGTCGACCTACCAGGAGATCGGTCACCTGTCCGGCGGGCAGCGGCAGGCGGTCGCGATCGCGCGTGCCGTGTCGTTCGAGCCGCAGGTCCTGATCCTGGACGAGCCGACCGCCGCCCTCGCGGTCGCCGAGGTCCGCCAGGTGCTGTCCATGATCCGGGACGTGGCGGCGCGCGGCGTCGGGGTCATCCTCATCACCCACCGGCTGCAGGACCTGTTCGAGGTCTGCGACCGCATCACCGTCATGTACGAGGGCCGCAGCGTCGAGGACGAGCCGGTGTCCGCCCTGGACATCGAGCGGCTCGTTGCGATGATCACCCGTTCCGGACCCGCGAACGCAGAGGAGGTGGCCTGAGCATGAGCGCACCGACCGCACCGACCGCACCGGCGCCCACCGTTCTGGCCGAGGCGCCCGGCTGGTGGGAACGCGCCAACAAGGCGACGCTCGCCATGGCGGCCGTCACCGTCCTGCTGTTCGCCGGATTCGGGATCGGCGCGGACAACTTCCTGAGCTTCGACAACATCTCCAACCTCGCCACCCAGGTCGCGATCACCTTGATCGTCGCGGTGGCCATGACCTTCGTGATCACCACCGGGCAGATCGACCTGTCGGTCGGTTCGACGGTCGCCTTCGTCGCCGTCCTCACCGCCGAGATGCTCAAGGCGGGATGGGACTCCTCCCTGGTGATCGTCGCCGCGCTGCTCGCCGGGCTGTTCTGGGGCGCGGTGAACGGCTGGCTGGCGGCCTACCAGAAGATTCCGCCGTTCATCGTCACGCTGGCGACGATGTCGGCGATCCGGGGCCTCGCGCAGCTGTGGACCCAGGGTTTCTCCGTCCCGATCGACCGGCGGCTGTACGTCGCGAAGATCGGAGAGGCGAAGTTCCTCGGCTTCTCGGCGCTGGCCTGGATCGCGCTGGCCGCCGTCGTGGCCGGCGGGGTGCTGCTGGCCAGGACGCGGTTCGGCGGCTACGTCAACGGCATCGGCTCGCAGGAGGAGTCGGTCCGCCGGGCCGGGGTGAACACCGACCGGATCAAGATGGTCACGTTGATGCTGGCGGGGCTGGCGGCCGGCGTGGCGGGCCTGCTCACCGCCGCGCGGCTCGGCTCGGGCTCGGCCAACTCCGGGCAGGGCTTCGAGCTCACCGTGATCGCCGCGGTGGTGCTCGGCGGCACCGACCTGTTCGGCGGCCGGGGCACGATGACCGGCACCATCATCGGCGCGCTGATCACCGGCATGATCGCCAACGGGCTGACCCTGCTCGACGTGAGCCCGTTCCTCACCCCCATCGTCACCGGCCTGGTCCTGCTGGTGGCGATCTGGGTCAACCTGCGCGGCCGATCCCTGGCCCAGCTCGCGTCCCACCTGGTGCGCAGATCATGACCGCGGGAACCGCCGCGGTGATGACCGTGACCGGCCCCGTCCCCAGCGCCGGTCTCGGGCTCACCCTCACCCACGAGCACCTGCGCAACGACCTGAGCGCGGCGGTCACGGCCCCGGCCGACCCCGCGCTGGCCTTCCTGCGCGACGCCCGCACCACCCCGGGCCTGGCCTGGCTGCTGCGCGAGGAGCCGTACGCCTGCCTGGACCACTGCCGGCTGGACGACGACCCGGCGATGCTCGCCGACCTGCGCGCGTTCGCCGAGGCCGGCGGCGGCACCGTCGTCGACGTCACTCCCGGCGGCATCGGCCGCGACCCGCTCGCCCTGCGCTCGCTCGCCGAGCGCAGCGGCCTGCGGATCGTGATGGGTTCCGGCTGGTACCTGGAGCGCCACCACCCGCCGCACCTGTCGCGGACGGACGAGCGCGCTCTGGCGGCGGAACTCGTCTCCGAGTTCACCGGCGGAGCCGACGGCACCGGCGTGCGGCCCGGGGTGATCGGGGAGATCGGGGTGTCAGCGGACTTCACCCCGGACGAGCACACCGCGCTGCGCGCCGCGGCCCGGGCGCAGCGTGAGACCGGCGCCCCGTTGTACGTGCACCTTCCGGGCTGGCAGCGCCGCGCACACGAGGTGCTCGGCATCGTCCTGGACGAGTACGGCGTGCCGCCGGGCGCCGTCGTGCTCTGCCACATGGATCCGTCCCACAGCGACCCGGATTACCAGAACTCCGTCGCCGAACGCGGCGTCTGGCTGGAGTTCGACATGATCGGGATGCCGTTCGGCTATCCGGGCGAGGGCCAGTCGCCCGCCCCGCACGAGACGGCGCGCGCGATCGCCGGGCTCGTCGCGCGCGGGCACGCCGGGCGGCTCCTGCTCAGCCACGACGTCTTTCTCAAGAGCATGCTCACCGCGTACGGAGGCAACGGATTCCGGTACGTCCCCGAGCTGTTCGTCCGGCGGCTGGCCGGGCTCGGCGTCACCGCGGACGTGACGCAGGATCTCCTGCGGGCCAATCCCGCCCGGCTTTTCGAGGCCGCCGCGGCCTGAGGCCGCAGCACCACGCGACATTTCCACCCGACACCAGAAAGAGGTTTCACTAGTGAGCCGCGTCCTGATCGCAGGCGAGAGCTGGGTCACCCAGTCCACCCATATCAAGGGGGCGGACTCGTTCACCACCAGTTCCTACGTCGTCGGCGTCGAGCCGCTACGGCGTGCCCTGGAAAGCCGGGGCCACCAGGTCACGCACCTGCCCGCCCACCTCGTCCCCGCGGGCTTCCCCGGGGCCCCGGACGCCCTCGCCGCCTATGACGTGGTCGTGCTCTCCGACATCGGCGCGAACTCCCTCCAGCTCGCGCCCGAGGTCTTCGAGCGGGCCGTGCCCGGCGCGGACCGGCTCGGCGCGCTGCGCGACTGGGTCGGGGGCGGCGGCGGCCTCCTGATGGTGGGCGGCTACCTGTCGTTCACCGGCTTCGAGGCCAAGGCGGCGTTCCGCAACACCGTCCTGCACGAGGTCCTGCCCGTGGAACTGCTTCCCGAGGACGACCGCGTCGAACTGCCCGCGGGCGCGCGCGCGGCGGTGACCGCCGCGGAGCACCCCGCCCTGGGCGGGGCGACCGGCGAATGGCCGCTCCTGCTCGGCTACAACCGTGTCCTGCCGCGGCCCGGCGCCGAGGTCCTGGCCACTCTCGGCGCCGACCCGCTGGTCGCCGTCGCGCCTTACGGGGCGGGCCGTTCGGCGGTGTTCACCTCCGACTGCTCACCGCACTGGGCGCCCAAGCCGTTCTGCGAGGAGTGGGACGGCTACGCCCGGGTGTTCGGCGGGCTCGTCGAATGGCTGGCGGGATGAGCCGCTCCCGCCACCTGCTGGAAGCCTGCGCGGAGCCCATGGCGCGCGCGGTGTCCATGCGGTTCGCCGAGGAGGTCCGCACGGGCGTGATCGGCGACCAGGCGTACGCCGACTACCTGGAGATCGAGGCCTCCTTCGTCGCGACCGCGGCGCGGCTGCACGGCCTCGCGGTCTGGGACGCGCCCGGCTGGACGGCGATGGAGCGCAACGCCCGCGCCGTCCACGCGCTGACGACCGAGCAGGCCGCCTACTTCGACGCCGCCCGCGCGGCGTGGCCCGTCCAGGCCCGTCCGGACGCCGCGAGACGGGCGGCGATCCTGTCGGAGTTCGCCCTCACCGGCGCCCGCGAGGGCGGATACCCGGCGGTGATGACCATTCTGTTCGCCGCCGAGAGCCTCTACCTCACCTGGTGCACCCGCGCGCACAGGGAGGGCCGCGTCCCTGCGGGCCCGATCGCCGACTGGGTGGCCCTGCACGCGGGCGATGCCTTCCGCGCGGGCGTGGACGCGCTCGCGCGGGAGGTGGACGCGCTGCCGGCCGCCGTCCCGGACGCCCTGCTCGTTCGTCTGTTCACGGGGATGCTGGAGGCCGAGATCGCCTTCCACGACGCCGTGTACGCCTGAACGGCGCCACATCCGGGCGGGCCGCCGGGTGCGGCGCCGAGCATGGCGAACGGGTGGTCCGGGAGATGGACGGACCCCGTCAGGAGGTGCTCGGGGCGGCCAGGGCGAGGTCGAGGTAATGCCGTCAATAGAAGTGAGGGAGCGCTGTCGCTCACCCAAAACCGCTTTTCTCCGTGAAAACACGGGATGAAGAGAGCCGCTGCCGTCCGGTCCCGGCCTTTCCGGCCACGGTCGAGACCGTTCCGCCTTTCTCGGGGCCGCGGTGCTGATAGAGAGTGATGGTCCGGCCGATGAATCCCGAGGCGGTCGTGAGTGAGAGGCCGCGGTGCCCCGAATGGTGTGGCATCCGGGGAAACGGAGGCGGTCGATGCTGCGCAAGGGGGAGAACGCCGTGCTGGGCGGCGGACGGGCCAGGGTCTCCGTGACCGCCGCGGGCGCGGCGATCGACGTCTCGGCGGTGCTGCTGGGCGACGACCGACGGGTGCGGTCCGACGACGACCTGGTCTTCTTCCACCATCCCGCCCAGGACGGTGTGCGGCTGGAGGGCGCCGAGGTCGTCATGGACCTGGAGGCGGTGCCCGGCGACGTTTCGACGATCGCGCTCGTCGCCGGCGTGGACGGGCCCGGGACGTTCGACGGCGTCACGGTGCGCGCCGAGGTGCGGGGCGGGCCCGGGTTCGCGGCTCCGCCGATGGCGTCGGGGGAGACGGTGGCCGTCGTCGTCGAGGTGTACCGGTGTGCGGGGGCCTGGAAGCTGCGGGCGGTGGGGCAGGGATGGGCGAGCGGGCTCGCCGGCCTGGCCACCGATTTCGGTGTGGACGTGACCGAGGAGCCGCCCAGAGAGGTCGACCCGCGCGAGCGGATCTCGTTGCGCAAGGAGGCCGTCCGCGTCTCGCTGGAGAAGAAGGGCATCGCCGGCGTGCGGGCGCGCGTCGCCGTCGCGCTCGACGCCTCCGGCTCGATGCGCAGGCTGTACAAGGAGGGTGTGGTCGCCGAGATCGTCGAGCGCATGGCGGCGATCGCCCTGCAGGTGGACGACGACGGCGCGCTCGACGCGTGGATCTTCGCGACGGAGTTCGCGCGGCTGCCGCCGCTGCGGGTCGCCGAGATCGAGGCGTGGACGCATGACAACCTGCGCATGCACGAGGCCGTCGCCGCCGACGGGAGCCGGGTCAGCCTCGGCGGCCGCAACAACGAGCCGCAGGTGATCGAGGACATCCTCGCGTTCTATGACGCCGGCCCTGGAGAACCGGCCCTGGTGCTGTTCTTCTCCGACGGCGGCGTGGCCAGGACCGCACAGATCGCACGCCTGCTGCGCGAGGCGTCGAACCGGCCGGTCTTCTGGCAGTTCATCGGCCTCGGCCACGGCCGGTACGGCATTCTGGAAAAGCTCGACACCCTCGACGGACGCCTCGTCGACAACGCCGGGTTCTTCGCGGTGGACGACATCGCCCGCACCAGCGACACCGAACTGTACGAGCGCATCCTCTCCGAGTTCCCGACCTGGCTGAGATCCGCGAGAGCCCACGGGATACCCCTCGGCTCGAACTGATGCGGCACCGCCGTCACCAGGCGATCAGGTCGAGGACGCTGGTGCGCTACGAAGAGGCGGTGCAGGACGCCCTGCACGGCCGGAAGACGCTTTCGTCCTCTCCACCCCACGGGCTGGGAAGGCCGGGTGTGACGTTCTGCTTCGACGATCGCGCGCTGGACGAGGCGACGGACTCTCGGAAGAGGACCGCAACGCCCGTTCTTCGAAGAACAGGGCCCGGCTGACGCCGGGCCCTGCGATGGAGCATTCGTTGGCCGGCGCTGTCCGCCGGCGGGGTCGTTCAGGTCCGCGGTGCTGTTCCGCGTGCGAGCAGCTTCGCGGCCGCCGGCGCCATGAAGGCGACGGTGCCCGCCACTGAGGCCAGCGAGGCGAGGCCGGCGATGACCAGCGTCGAGCGTGGACCGAAGGTCTCGGCCAGCCAGCCGATCAGGGGATAGCCGACGAGGGAGCTCCCGGTGATCACCAGCAGGTACAGGCCCATCACCCTGCCGCGCATCTCCTCCGGAGCGCTGAGCTGCGTGAGCGAGTAGGCCGTCGTGGTGAAGGTCATCATCGCCATGCCCGTCGGCAGCTGCATGGCCGCGAAGGCCCAGTAGTGCGGCATCAGTCCGGTCGCGGTCACCAGGACCCCGAAGACCGCCGCCGCGGCCAGCATGTTCCGCATGCTCGGCCGCCTCCGGCGGGCGGTGAGCAGTGAGCCGGCGAGCCCGCCGACGGCCGCCATCGCCGTGACGAGGCCGAAGGACGAGGCTCCGGTGTGGAAGACCTCTCGGCTCATCAGGGCATCGGTCACCGCGAAGTTCATGCCGAACGCGGAGACCAGCAGCATGACGGTCATCAGCATGACCAGGTCGCGGCGCTCCCGGACGTAGCGCAGGCCCTCGCGCAACTGGCCTTTTGCCCGTGGCACCGGATCCTTGAGGTACAGCTCGTCCTCACGCATGAGGTAGAGCCCGAGTTCCATGGCGGCGAACGACGCGGCGTTGATGAGGAAGACCGGACCGGTGCCGACGGCGGCGATCAGTACGCCGGCGACGGCCGGACCGAGGATCATCGTCGTGTTGAACAGCGCGTTGTTCAGGCCGATGGCATTGGACACGTCACGGGGCCCCACCACCTCGAAGGTGAACGCCATCCGTGCCGGGCTGTCCACTGTCACGGCCAGGCCGAGGCCGAACGCCAGGGCGTACACGTTCCACACGCTGACGGAGCCGGTGACGGTGAGCAGGCCGAGCACCAGCGCGAGCGCGCCCATCACCGCCTGGCTGATCATGAGGATGCGCCGCTTGGGGTAGCGGTCGGCCAGGACACTGCCGTACAAGCCGAACAGCAGCGCCGGCAGTAGCTGCAGACCGGCCGTGATGCCGACCGCGGCGCCGCTGCCGTGCGTCAGTTCCAGCACCAGCCAGTCCTGGGCGGTCATCTGCATCCAACCGCCGATGCTGGAGATGCCCTGACTCGGCATGAGCAGCCGGTAGTTGCGGTGGTTCCGCATCGAGCGGAACAGCCTGGGGTCCTGCTGAGCCGCCTGAGGATCGCTGCTCGGCGGGCCCTCCCCGGCGGAGTCGGCTCCACCTGCGCCCGAGATGTCGGACATTGTCGTCCCTTTCGTTTGTGTGGTCGTGCCGTGGCGCCTCTGAACGCCACCGCAGGGACCGTCCTGCCTGCGCTCGGCAAAGCAAGAGGTCGCCGGGCAGGGTGAGAATCGCGACACTGGACGTGCTGGGCGACTCCGACCTCGCCCAGGCGCTCGACCGTCCGCGCGCAGAACGCCCTCGCCCACCAGTTGCGGGCTCTGACCAGCACCTTCTCGATCCGGGACGGGCCCGGATCCTCGGTTCAGGTGGCCCCCGGGCGCTACGCCGCGGGTCGCGGAATGCCGCCATGGTGGATGCGATCCACCAGTGGCCTCAAGGGCCAGACCGCTGACAGTAGGCTCGCCGCGTGGAACTACCCAGGTGGCTTGAGGGCCAGTCGGACGAGGAAGTGATCTCCGTTCTCCGAGCGGAGGTCGATAGTGACCACAACAGGTTGGCCAACGTGGAGAAGCTGACGTTTTTCCACGAGCTGGTCGATGAGCCCGAAGAGGATCTGGCCGGGGAGTGGGACGCGTACTGCCGCCACGCCTCGCTTGTGGACGAGCGGATGAACCGGCTCCGGTCGGTCGCTTTGGCCCGGTTCGACCGTGAGGTTGTCCCGTTGCCTCCGGCCGATGCCGCCGCCGTGGTGTACAGCGACGACGACTTCTGGTTTCCGGGCTTTGTGGCCGAGAATCGTCACCCCTCCGACGATCCCTGGTCGGGGTCGACGCCCGAGGAGAAGATCGAGCACGCCATCTTCGGGACGAGGCCGGCCGGCCGGAGCGAGCTGGCCGGCGAGCGGCGGTGCGCCGCTCGCGGTGCAGCCGAACGGCGTGACTACGCCATCTGGCGGTCGACTCATCAGCCGCCGGATCCGACTGCCCGGTCGGCCGCCGAGTCCCGGGTGACCCGGGACCGCGCCGCGGTCGAGCGGCGATTCGCCGACGACTGGGGCATCGAACTGCCTGACTCGATCTTCCGGTATTGGCAGTTCCTGCTGTCACTCGGGCCGGTCGAACAGGGCGCGCTCCACGACACGGAACTACGACCGTACGGAATCATGGAGCTGTTCGACGATCCCGCGTGCCCGCCGCGTGAAGGTCTCGACGTTCGGGTGCACGGCCGTTACTACCGGGATCCGCCCGAGTTCTTGACCTTCATGCACGGCGGCACCGATGGGCTGCACTTCGGACTCTGGTACGACGATGGCCTTACCTGCACCGGTGTCGCGTCCTACTACAACAACGACGGTGGTGGCGTCGGCCTGCCGTCCGGCACTGCGCTGGAGGCGGTGCGCGAACAGATCGAATGGCGTCAGGCCCACCTCGACAGCGAGGCCGGCGAGCATGAGCCGATCGCCGCGAACCTGGCCGAGGAGAGGTTCAGGCTGCGGGCGCTGCGGGAGGTTCTCATGACCTTCGAGACCGGTGACCGGCTGGAGGAGGGCGATGCCTACCACGAGACGCACCCGGACGAGGGCGAGGTGCTCAAGGACGGCGACCCGAGCCGGTTCGAGACCCTGGACGGTGGTGGGGCGCTGGCCGACGGGGAGTCGGTCGTTCCGCGCGGCCGGCAACGTCCCCATAACCGCTACGACTGGTGCACCAACCTGCACGAACAGCTGACCGGGCATCCTGATGCGGTCGCCTCGTGGGTCACCGAGGCCCTGCGGCGCTGCGCTGCCGGGGATCCGGCCGGCGCCCTCACTCTCGGGCGTGACCTGCACTGGGCCAGTGGGGGAGACGCCGAACGGGAGCGTCAGGCGCACGAGCTACTCGTTGCGGCTTATCGGGCTCTCGACCGGCACAACCTCGCCGGGATCGCCGCCGCGCATCACCGGCACCGCGACCTCCCCCAGGTGGGCGTGCTCCGTACCTGAACGATCCTGATCCCAGGAATGCGGTCGGCTTCGGTGAACCGGCCTCACCGGGGGCGCGGGGCGAACAGCCGACGCTTGAGGTCGAGCTGGATGCCGGTCGTGTCGGCGTGGAACAGCGGGGTCAGGCCGCCGTGGCGGCGATCAGTCCCGGTGGTCGAGCAGGTCGACGATGATCTGGTGACCTTTGATCCGCGCGATGTCGAGCGGTGTGGCGTTCACCGGGTGGCTCTCGAACGGCTTCTCCAGGCCACGCCCGGGGTCCGCGCCTGCCATGAGCAGGGCACGCGTCACCTCGGCGTGCCCGTTCTCTGCCGCTTCGTGCAGCGGGGTGAACCCGTAGTTCTCTGTGATGTCCGGGTTCGCTCCGGCCTGGAGCAGCAGCCGTACCGGGTCGAGATGACCGTGGCGGCTGGCGTAGTGGAGCGGCGAGACGCCGTCCTTGTCGCGCGAGTCGAGATCGACCTGCTTCGTCGCGATGAGCAGCTCGGTGATCTCAGCGGTGCCGCGCGACGCGGCGTGCGACAACGGGGTCTGCCCCGCGGACGTCGCCAGTTCGACGTCGATCCCCCCGTCGATCAGCATGCGCGCGATAGCGACGCAGTCATCGTATTCGTCGTCCGGGTGGGATCCGATCTCCGCGCGAATCTCGTCGCGGCCGGTGAGAATGGTCTCGACGCCGTCGCGTACCACGGTGACCTCGTAGGCCACCGGCCGGTCCTTGGTGTGCTGGATCACCTGGTGCAGTGCGGTGAAGCCGCCGGGGAGAGCGATTCCTGGATCCGCGCCCGCTGCGAGCAGCGCCTCGACGCCGTCGCGGAACGCTTCGCGCGCCGCGACCAGCAGCGCCGTCCAGCCCCGCTCGTCGGCGACGTTCACCTCGACTCCGGCCGCTATCTGCTCTTTGAGGACGGTCAGATTCCCCATGTACGCGGCCGTCCGCAGGGCGTCCGCCCGCGAGACGTCGTCGGTGTCCGTCACGTGTCGCCCCCGCCTGCTGCTGCCCGACATCTCGTCAAGATCAAAGATTGTGTCATAAGCGAGTGCCGCCACGGCCCGGGCGATGCTCGCTCATTCGGGCTCGGCCAGGGCGGGCCGCGACCGAGGGCAGGCGTCCAGGCCGCCTACCCTCGGGCAGGTACGGCTTGCAGCGGTTGATCTGCTTGATCCGCGGCAGCAGGTCGAACCCCGGCAGCCTGGTGATTCCGAACCCGATGAACGACTGTCCATGGGGGGGTGGCGTTCGTGATCGCGGGCCAGGCGCCGGTGTGCGGTGAGCACAGGCCGGCGTCCGTTCGACCGCCCACCTGCGGGCAGCACGGCGAACCCTTTCTGGTCTGCGGGCTTGCAGACGATGTCGAGGGTCGTGCGCAGGGTGCCTGCGGCCCAGCCGACCAGCCGTCCGGCGAACCCGGCGTCGGCGAACACGAACCGGCAGGTGGGCGAGGCGAGATACAGCCCCAGCAGCGTGCCCTTGGCGCCGTCGCGATCCTGCACGCTCGCGGCGCACACCGTGACCGTGATGAGCAGGCCGAGGTGATGATGAAACGCTTGCGTTCGGCCACCTTCTTGCCCGGTGGCAGCAGCGGCTCCACCAGCGCCCACTCCTCATCGGTGAGGTCCGAGGGGTAACGCAGCCACACTGACCGGGATCAACTTCTCAAACGCGCACTGAGCTTGTTCTTTAAGCTGCCTGGCCGCCCGGTGGCGATCTGCGGTGTTTGGCGGACATGGGACGGCCTCCACGTGATCATGTGTCAACGACCAAGAAGACATGTGATCGACCGTGGAGGCCGTGGGTTGAGTGTGCTGGATGAGCGCGCTGGTGTCGATGAGCGCAGCGTGTTGTCCCGGTTCCGGGCGGGTTTCTTCGGGTGCTTGACCGCGCGGGCGGACGTGTTGTTCGAGCTGACGGACGCGGTGCTGTGCGCGGACGGGCCGGTGAAGACGCTGGTGGATCTGACCTTGGTGCCCGAGCACCGGCGCGGGCACGGTGCCCTGCACGACGGGCTCAACTCTGGCCGGATCGACGTGGCGCGGCTGCGTTGGGCGCTGGCGGCGTTGCCGCCGCCTCGGGCGGCGGGCGGGCGGATCGTGCTGGCCGTCGACGTCAGCCCGTGGTTGCGGCCGGACGCGGCGACCTCGCCCGACCGGCTGTTCTGCCACGTCTACGGGCGAGCCAAGAGCCAGTCCCAGTTCATCCCGGGCTGGCCGTACTCGTTCGTCGCGGCGCTGGAGACGGGCCGCACCTCGTGGACGGCGGTGCTGGACGCGGTGCGGCTCGGCCCCGCCGACGACGCCACCGCGGTCACCGCCGCCCAGCTGCGCCAGGTGGTGGAACGCCTGCTCGCAGCCGGGCGGTGGCGTGACGGCGACCCTGACATCCTGATCGTCTGCGACGCCGGCCACGACGTCACCCGGCCGGCGTTCGCCCTGCGTGATCTGCCCGTCGAACTGGTCGGCAGGATCCGTTGCGACCGGGGGCTGCGGCTGCCCGCACCGCCCCGCGACCCGCACTTCATCGGACGGCCGCCACGGCACGGCGGCGAGTTCGCCCTGGCCAACCCGGCGACCTGGCCGCAGCCGCAGCACACCACCACGACCCGGACGGCGCGGTACGGCACCGCGACGGCGATGTCGTGGGACCGGCTGCGTCCACGCCTCACCCACCGCGCCGCCTGGCTCGACCACGAAGGCAGGCTGCCCATCATCGAGGGCACCCTGATCCGGCTGGAGGTCGAGCGCATCCCCGGCACCGGTGACCCCAAACCGGTCTGGCTGTGGTCCTCGGCCACCGGCGCGACCGCCGACCATGCCGACCGGCTCTGGCACGCCTTCCTGCGGCGCTTCGACCTCGAACACACCTTCCGGCTGTTCGAACAGACGCTGGGCTGGACCCGTCCCAAGCTCCGCACCCCCCAGGCCGCCGACCGCTGGACCTGGATCGTCATCGCCGCCCACACCCGACTCCGGCTCGCCCGACGGCTCGCCGACGACCTACGACGACCCTGGGAGAAACCGGCCGAGCCCCGCCGGCTCACCCCCGCCCGTGTCCGCCGCGGGTTTCGGAACATCCACCCGACCCTCGCCTGCCCGGCCAGCGCACCGAAACCCACCACACCCGGCCCCGGACGACCGCCGGGCTCCACCAACCGCCAGCCCGCCACCATCCACGACGTCGGCAAAACGATCAGACGCGAGACAACCCTCACCGCTCGCTTCGGCCAGGCAGCTTAAAGAACAAGCTGAGAGAACAGGTGAAGCGCCTGGTGGTCAAGATCGTCGCAAGTCTCGATCTGTCAGGAACTCCCTCGTTGTCGCCCACGCCGCGCGGGAGACAACCAGCCCGTGGCCTGCGGACCCAGGTTGGAATTGCCTCATTGCTCGGTGACCAGTCAGTTGGGCTTGAAGGCATGGATGATGACGGCGGAGGTGTCAGTGCCAGTCCTCTGCAGTAGTTCGAAGGCAATGTGCAGTTGCTTTCGCCCCATGCCTCTACAGTCCAGCCGGGTTTTGCGGGCGTTGTAGGCGGAATTGTTGTTCATGATCCACCGGCCGGTGAGCAGTTCGTCCGTCAGGATCTCGTTCGCGGACGCGCTGCAGAAGCTGGCCGACGCGCACGGACGACGATCGCCGGTGGTGCACGGGGGAACAGGAGCCCGGCAATATTCTGCCGGGCTCCTTCGCTCGAATCATGGAGACCTCCGCTAGACGCGGGCTGCCTTTGCGATGATCAGCCATGCCTGGACACGTTCCGTGTCGACTCCGACCAGGCGTGCTAGATTCGCGGCCCGAACCGATGCCTGTTCATCAGTCGGGGTCTTCCACGCGGCTACGGCCACGTCATAGCACACATCGCCGCTGACCCCGCGAGGATCGATCAGGAGTAGCTCCCCACCGGCCCCGAGGAGAATGTTGCCTGAGGATGCGTCGCCATGACAGACCGTGTTTGAGTCCCCAGCTCCCAGGTCCTCAAGGATGGCGGCCGCTTGTCGTCGCTCATCGCGTGAGGCCCGGGTACGTCCTGACGGGAGGTCGTTCGACCTTTCGTCATTGAGTCTGGAGCGCAGCCAGTCGGCGAGAGTTGGAAGCCTGTCATTCTCCGTCTTCCGATCAAGCATCTTCCGAAAGATCGGAGCCAGGCGTTCAACCGATACTGTTCTGCCCTTCAATGAGTCACCCGGGAAAATGCGGCTTGCTACGGTCCACACGCCGACTGGTGTTTGGACGACATCGTAGATGTGCGGACCTACGCCCATGTTGAAAAGTGCTTGCGCGACCTGCGCCTGATCCATTCCTAGTGGATCAGGCGTGGACCTGACGACCAACTGTTCGTGAGCTGTTGCGACTTCGACTACGAACCCGTAGCGAGAGTTGAAGGTCCGAACAGGACGCCCCTCGTATCGCTCACATATTCGCGCTAGTTCGTCCGGAGTCTTCTCCAGCCAGGCGGAGGCCAGGTCGGGCCAACATGCCGATACGGCCTCGATTACATTGGCCGGAATCTCTGTATCGGCGCCTAACATGCGCGGGCGACCATTCTTATTTTGTTTGTCACTATCTCTCCTTGATTTGCTTTTTTGGCGATTTCACGCGAACCCCATCTTGGAAGGGGCTTGCTAAGACTATCCCCTAGCTCCTGACCTCCTGCAAGTTCACGACCGAAGAGGGCTTGCGGCGGTCTTCTCCCGAGAGGGGTCGCGGTTCCTGCCCCGCGCACCCGTTATGCGCAATGAGTTCGGTTCGATCGACATCGAGGGCTCGTTGGCCGCCTTCTAGCCAAGGCTTCGAGTAGGATCAGTTGGCGTTTTCGGCGGTAAGGCGCACGCGTTGGCGGGCGTAGGGGCGTCACCCACTGGCCTCTCCGTACGGCGGGTCAGTGTGCCGCTCGCTCGCCCAGGTCGTGCAGTACCGCCGCGAAGCGGCAGGCGAGTTCGGGGGTCAGCGCCACAGCGCTGTCTTCGCTGTCGAGAAGGGCAAGTTCGACTTGGGTGAGGCCGGGCGCGGCGTTCAGCGGCGAAACGAACGCCGTCAAGCACAGCTGGGCGGTTGCCGATTCACCGTCGGGGACCTTGCAGACGTCGGTGGTGAGGGCGTCTACCGGCTCGCTGAGGTGATGGACCCCATCCTCCAGATGCAGGTAGGCGTCGGCATCGAAATGCTCCGTGTGCACCAGGGAGGGCAGGGCTGCAGGGTGACCTGCAGCCCGTCGCGGGTCGGACGAACCCGCCACGGCTCGTCGCGCTCGGGTGGTGTCACATCAGAGTTGTGGGCCACCGCCCATGACTACCAAGAGTGACGGCATTGCGACAACGGGACTCGCTGATCTGGCACCGGGGCGTCGACAGCGAGCCCGGCGGAGACTCTGATCGGTTCGTTACCCGCTCTGGGATGAAGTTCGGGCCTGTCAGCGGTGCTTCATTACTGCACGGGGACCGGGTGACCGTCTCGGGTCACTCAGCACATGAACCAAGTACCGCCCGACTCGCCTATCGGCCGAGAAACCGCTCGGAGCGGCCCGCGCCGGATGGTTCCCTTGACCGTCTGGCTGTGCTCGGACACCGCCGATACAACAATCGTCACCCGCAGGGACCTGGGGAGGGTGTTCATGCGGGTCAGGCTGTTGCGCGCCCGGCAGGATTCGAACCCGCGACCGTCGGATCAGATGGCAGTTGCGAATGCTGAAGGACCCCGGGCACAGGTCGATGCCCTGCCCCACGGCCATCATCACGGCTCATGGTCCCCCGTCCTCTCGACGATCATTTGCTTCCCCGCCGTCGCCTGCTCGATCGAGGGCGATCGTAACGACGGCGAGCGACAACGGCCGGTCTCGGATCGGCGCGGCGGCGGAGACGGACGGGCCCGCGGCGGAGGCACCCGCATGAAGCGGTCGGTCGCGCATAAAGGTGGAGCGCGGCACGGGGGTCCCGTGCCGCGCTCCAGGTATGCGGCGTCTACCCGAGGAGTTGCTCCAGCAGGCAGGCGCCTTCCGCCCCATTGGGGCACTTGGATCCCAGGTCCACTTGCACGATCTGGGCGAGGCCGATGGCGAAGTTGACGTCCGTCTCCACCAAAGCCTGAGTACCGATCCGGCTGCAGAACGGCTTGTCCATTTGGTAGAACGTCCGCCACTGAGCGACGGCGTCCTGGAACGAGGCGTCCTTGCCTTCGATCGCGGCGATCTCTTGAAGCCTCCCCCAGATGCTGGAGACGAGGCGCTGGATATCTCCTACTCGCGGCCACGGTTCGGGGCCTGCGAGTGGGAGGCTTATCGGAGGAGCCCGACGAGCACCGCCAGACGATGGACGTCCGCCGGTTGGACGCGCTCCGGCTGCGGGCCCATGTCAGGGCACTTGTCCATGTCAGGGCACTTGTCCACCAACAGAGACCTCGTGTTCTCCAGGAGCAGACTGAGGGCGCGATGACGCCGAAACTTCACGTCCTCGAAACCCGGTACGCCCCGGCCCCTTGACGGGAAGAGGTCGAGCCAACGATCGCGGAGTCCCCGGATCGGGTCCTCCCCGTCGCTGACGTCAGCGATCTCGTTCAGCCTCTTTCGAGTCTCGCCAACGAAGACTTCCGCCCAAACCAGCTCCTCGCCGCGAAAACGCCCAGGCTGGTGGACGAAGGCGATGAGCATGGTCAGGAGCTCGACGTCCGCCGACTTGACGATGCCGGCTTCCGCCCGTGCCGCCTCCTCCCGACGACGCCGGCTCGCGTGAAGTTCTGCCAGGTTGCCAGGGGTGAATGTGGTGGCCATGATTTGTCTCCCATCGCATTGGCGGGTGAAGAGCTGAGCTACTTCCTGTTCCGGACGATAACGGAAGCGGATTCGGAGCGCAAATTCCTGAGGGCCGTTGATTAAGATTTCTTCGGCTCGGGCGCGACAGTTGTCTATGTCCACCCCGGCATGCTCCTGCCCCACCGCTCAGTGGCGTCCTATCTGTGGCTCCGCTTGAATGCACGATTTTCAATCGGCGCTGGCAAGTAGGTGATCACAGCATGGTCGCGGGTAGTGCGACAGGCCCTGAAAAACGAAGAAGCCCTGGTAGGCCGGGCGATCTTTCGCAACCCTCCTGCCCCACCAGAGGATTCGCAGGCTTTCTGTCGTTCTTCGACCCGTTGTCGGGTCGGGCGCCGCAGTGCGTGACCGGAGCATCAAGCTGGAATCGCCAAGCGCCGCGTTCGATACAGAAAGGCAATCGGTGGGCCAGGTTGTCATCGGTCGTCAAACAAGACAGCCCTCGGCTCGCCGGGTCGGCGGTCACCCTCTTTCCTGTGTCCGAATCGAATATAGGTACAGGTGTCCCGCCAGAATGCTTTTGCGTGACCGCGTCGTTCGGTTTGCCGGTCAGCCAGTGCCTCGGGCGCGGCCCAGAGCCAGCCCTCCGAGTGTCATGCCGATCAGCCCTACGAGCAGGGCGACCAGGGCTCCGCCCAGCCCATTGCCGGTGCCGAGACTTCCGTCGGAGGTGACCGCGACCAGCCCGCCGAGGATGGTGCCGATCACCGCTGCCGTCAGAGCCAACCGTGCACCATTCCGCCCGTCGCCGTCGCCGTTGCCGATACGGCCGGTGGAGCGGGCCAGGGCCAACCCACCGGTGATCGCGCCGGCCAGTGCCGTCAGCGCGGCCACGATGGCCCCGAGCCGCCCGACGCTCATGGCATAGGGATCGGCGGCGGCGATCAGGTGAGGGATGGACATGATGCTCCTTCTGGTGCTGCGGCCGGCTGGACACCGCTGATGATGTCGCCCGGAGTGCCTGCCGGTCGTCCAGCAGATGCGGACACCTTGCGCTGCCGACCAGGCGGTAGCCGGTTGCCGCCGGCGCGGTAGCAAGTGGACGGGCTACCGCGGGTGCGGTAGCCGCTCCTCGTCCGCGCGCAGGAGACGCTCGCGCGGGCCTCCGGTTAAGGTGCGCGCATGGGTACGGGACGGCACGGTGTGCGAGCCGCGGTCATCGACTGGGCGATCGCCGTCTGCGTGGCGGCGACGCTGCTGTTCACCGGGCTTTCCGGCCGACACTCCGCCACGGACCTGGAGCTGCTGGGGCCCGTGCTGCTGGGCGCCGGGGGCTTGGCGCTGGCCGCGCGCCGGCACGCGCCGGTGCCGGTCCTGGCGGTCACCGGGCTGTGCGCGGTGGGGTACCAGGCGGCCGGGTTCGATGTTCCCGCGGTGGCGTACCTGTTCGCGGTGTACGCCGCCATGCGGGCGGGACACCGTGTTGTCACGGTGGCGGCCAGCGTGACGGTGCTTGCCGCCCTCCCGCTCGCGGCCCTGGCCTCGGGCCTGCACAGCGTGGGCGCAGCGCTCGCGCAGGCTCGCGGCGCTCTCGAGATTGCCTGGCTGATCGCCGCCGGCGCCGCCGGGGAGGCACTGCGGCAGGCCGAGCGGCGGGCGGATGAAGCCGAACGCACCCGAGAGGAGACCGCCCGGCGCCGCGCCGACGAGGAGCGGCTGCGTATCGGACGGGAGATGCACGATTCGCTCACCCACCAGATCTCGATCATCAAAGTCCAGGCCGAAGCCGCGGTGCATGTGGCCCGCAGGCGTGGCGAGCAGGTACCAGAGACCCTGCTGGCGATTCAGGAGGCCGCACGTGAGGCGACTCGGGAGTTGCGCGCGACCCTGGAGGCGCTGCGCGATGACGGCACGGCCCCGCCGCGTGGAGTCGACCACGTCCCGGAACTGGTGGAACGAGCCCGGGCGACCGGCTTGCAGGCCACGTTGACGATCGAGGGGCAGCGACACGGCGTGCCGGCCTCAGTGGACCGGACCGTCTACCGGATCGTGCAGGAGTCACTGACCAACATCGCCCGTCACGCCGGTGCCGCCACCGCGACCGTCCGGATCGACTGCCGTCCGGACGTGCTCGCGATACGCATCGATGACGACGGTACGGCCACGCCCGACCCTGCCGCCGCGCCCGGTGTCGGGCTGCTGGGCATGCGCGAACGAGTCGCCGCCCTGGGGGGCCGGCTGCGCACCGGTCCGCGCGAAGAGGGCGGCTTCACCGTGCAGGCCGAACTCCCCGTGGACCCGACGCCGTGATCCGTGTCCTGCTGGTCGACGACCAGCCGCTCATTCGCAGCGGCTTCCGCGCGCTCCTCGATCTGGAAGACGACATCGAGGTGGTGGCCGAGGCCGACGACGGAAGTCAGTGCCTGGAACTGGCCCGCGAGCACCTGCCCGACATCGCACTCATCGACATCCGAATGCCGGTCATGGACGGGATCGAGGCGACCCGGCGCATCGCCGCCGACCCTGCCCTGGCCGGGGTGCACGTGGTCATCCTGACCAACTACGGCCTGGACGACCACGTTCTGGACGCGCTGCGCGCCGGCGCCGCCGGATTCCTCGTCAAGGACATCCAGCCCGAGGACTTCCTGCACTCGGTCCGCGTCGCCTCGCGCGGCGACGCGCTGCTGGCACCGTCGATCACTCGCCGACTGATCGACCGCTACATCACCCAGCCGTCTACTCCCACTCCCGTCATGGGGCGACTGCACGGACTCACCCACCGCGAAAACCAGGCCGTCGCACTGGTCGCGCAGGGCTTGTCCAACGACCAGATCGCCGCCCGGATGGTGATCAGCCCGTCGACCGCCAAGACCCACATCAACCGGGCCATGACCAAGCTCCACGTCCGGGACCGCGCCCAACTGGTGGTCCTGGCCTACGAATCCGGCCTGGTCGCCCGCGGCAACTCCTGACCGCCTTTGCGGCGCTGTGGTGAGCTCTCCCGAGTTCGCAGGCCGAGGCCGCGCCACACAAGTGGCAGGGCCACCGCCTGGCCATGGCGGTGCTGGACGGCAAGAGCGCACCGGCCGGCGTACCCCGCGATGCCCGCTGCGCACCTGCTTCTGGGCGGGACAGCCAGCAACAGACGTGGGTGACCGTGGACCTGTCCGGCAGATCCGGGCACCTCACAGGTGCTACCTGGCTGCTGCCGGCGATGGAGGCGGGGCTCCCGCCCGTCCGGCTGCACGACCTGCGGCACGGCGCGGCCACCATCCTGCTGCGGGCCGGGCATGACCTGAAGGTGGTGCAGGAGACGCTGGGGTTGTCGTCGATCACCATCGCCTCCGACACCTACACCAGCGTCCTGCCCGACCTGGCCCGCCAATCGGCCGAGGACGCCGCCGCCGTCATCCTCAACGCCCGCACTCAACCCGGCCGAACGGCAGCATCCGGCCGTGTCGTCCACTTGCCGGAGGCGTCACGCCGGTGACCGGCATGTGTTGACCACCGGATTTTGACGTCGGTGTCCGCCAGAGCGGCAGTGGAGGGGCGATTGAGGCGGAGCGCGCAGGGTGCGGCGACAGGGCCGCGACATACGAGCAAACAACGAGCGGACACGGTCCGGTGCTGCGCAGGTTCGAGCCTCGGGCGGGCACAAACACCCCTACGCCGACGCCGCCGGGACAACAACCTGGAGATCTCGTCGCTGTGGATTCCACCGTCTAGTATGGCGGGCTACGCGGAGGGATCATCCCCGCGTGCGCGGGGATGATCCCAACAGGTTCACGTCGACGTTCACCTCCTGAAACCGAATGAGATGACGTCTTTAGTTGTGCGGCGGTGATTCGCCGATGGGGGTGTTCTGTGCCGCCGCGAGCCACCATCGCCCGGCGCGTTCGACGAGGACGTACAGTGCCATCTCGGAGAATCCGCCGGTGTCGGCCGCCTGCCGGCGGATGTGCGTCACCACCACGCCGGGTGCGGGGGTGAGTGCGGTGACCACCTCGAACCGTGATGGTGGTGCGGCATTCGCCCTCATGAGCCGTCGGTGGATGGCGTTCAGTTCGGCGTAGCCCGCCACGGTCGCTCCGTAGGGGCTGCCCCACAGTACGTCCGCCGCGAAGGCGGAGTCGTAGAGGTCGGCGTCGCGGGTCTCGCCGGCCCGCTGCAGTATCGCGGCGAAGTCGGCTGCCACCGTCCGCGCGTTCACGGGCGCTTCGGGGTCGCTCAGGGCGGGTCGCGTCTTCATGGTTCGTCTATCCGTTTCCGTGCTTGGCGTATTGGGGGAACAACTCGGCCATGATCTGCCACAGCCGGGGCTTCTCCTCTGCGGTGGCGGTGCGGGCGGTGGCGGTGAGATGGTCCGGTCCGACCTGCAGCGACACCCTCGGGGTGTCGGTGAGGTTGAGATACCAGGCCGGGTGGCGGTCCGCGCCGCCATTCGAGGCGACCAACAGGTAGCGGTCCCGATCCCGGCCGTAGATGAGCGCGGTGCGGCGCAGCCTGCCGGACCGGCGGCCTCGCGTGGTGAGCAGCAGCGTCGGCCAGCCCCCGAAGAGGTGGCCTTCGACGCCGTCGGTCTCGAGGTAGGCACGGATGTGGTCGGCGACCCAGGGTGTGGGGCTGTCGAGGATCTCGTCTTCGGGCGCCGTCATTGCCCGCTCCTCGCGTCGGCGCGGCGGGCTCTGGCCGTCCGGTGGAAGACGGGGATCAGCACGGCTCCAACGGCCACGTGGGTGAGAGCGAGCACCGCCTTGCTGCCGCCGGCGGCCTGCACGCCGATGACGGGCAGGAACGACATCGCGAGCAGCGCCAGGGCGGCGGCCGTCCAGATCCGGGCCGCCAGCGGCGTCACCCGCTCCAGCGCGGCCAGCAGCGCCCAGCCGAGCAGCGAGGGGATCAGGGCGAAGACGCCGATGGCGGCCGCCCCCAGGTCCCGCGGCTCCTGTCCCATCTGCTGGACGACCAGGTCATGGCCCAGCAGCGGATCCCCGACCGCCCAGACCGCCAGCGCGGCCGCGACTGCACCCGCCACGGCCAGTGCCCGCGCACGTCGTGTGCTCCGGAGGCCCGCGCACCCGCTCGCGCTCACTTGCGTCCTCACGACATCTCCTTCAGCTGCTTTATAGTTCAGATCCTGAAGCTTTCCTCGGAGCGTAGCATTTACTTCAGAAGCTGAAAAGTTCAGCGGCTTAAGTGGCGGCTATGCTGGCCGCATGAGCTCCGAAGCCGATGCCGAGGCCGCCGCCGAAACCGGTGCCGGTGGCGATGCGGATGCGGTCGTGGCCGAGTTGAGCGCTCTGGTCTTCGAGGTCACCGGGCGGTTGCGCGCCCAGTTCAACGCCGCCGCAGCGCAGCTCGGCCTTCCCCCGGCCCAGGCGCTCGTCCTGACCAACCTGTCCGGCCCCGCCCCGATGCGCCGACTGGCCGACTGGCTGTCATGCGAGCCGTCGAACGTCACCGGCATCGTCGACGGCCTGGAACGTCGCGGCCTGGTGACCCGCCGCCCCGCCCCGGACGACCGCCGCGTCAAACACGTGGTGCTCACCGAGGCCGGCGAGCACAAACGCCGGCAGTTGCGCTCCAGCGCCCACTCGCTGGCCCGGACCTTCTTCGAACTCCCCGGCTCCGACCAGCAGCACCTCCGTGACCTGCTGGCACGCCTCCTGGCCGGACCGGCGAGCACAGACGCCGAATCCGACTGAACGCCGAAGTGTCACGCCCTGCCGGGCGCCGCCGGTCGTTCAGGCACCGATCATCCGTGCGCCGGTCGTCAGCTCTGTCCGGCGGGCGGCCTGTGGATGATGCGGTGGACGGTGGAGCGTCTGACGCTGTTCTCGCCTGCCAGGTCGGCCGGCGACGTCTCACCTTCGGCGCAAGTACGGGGGTACATCGTCGGCTGGTGCGGGAGGCGTGACACGGCCGGCGCCGGCGCCACGGAAGACGCCGGTGCGCAGGTCACCGAAGTTAGAACCGTTCAAGAAGATCATCGATGAGTGGCTGCGGACGGACTTGGACGCGCCCCGAAAGCAGTGGTACACGCCCAGGCGGATCTACGGCCGGCCGGCCGCCGAGCACGGCATGGCCGATGTCGGCTACACGACGGTCGTGACTATGTGTTCCGCCCCGCCGGCCCCAGATTTGGATCGAGGAGGGCCGTGGCCCGGCCAAGGTGTTCATTCCGCAACATCATCCGCTGAGGCTGAAGGCCGAGGTCGATTTCGGTGAGTTGTGGGTGCGGCTGGCCGAGGTGATGACGAAGTGCTCCTTGTTCGCCTACCGGATGTCGTATTCGGGCAAGGCGGTCCATCAGGTGTTCGCGACCTGCGGGTAGGAGGCGTTCCTTGAGGGGGCACGTGCATGCGTTCACCACGCTGGGCGATCAAGACCAAGGACGGCCTGAAGGCGGCCCGCTCGAAACCGAGGCGGTCCGGTCGCCCGCCGACCGTCCGCTCCATCCGGGCCCTGGTACTCCGCTTGGTGCGGGAGAACCCGAGTTGCGGCCATCGGCGGGTGCACGGCGAACTGCTGGTGCTCGGTATCCAGGTGGCCGCCTCCACGGTCCGGGAGATCCTCAAGGACGCCGGCATCGATCCGGCGCCCGAGCGTTCCTCCACCAACTGGGCCAGCTTTCTGCGTTCTCAGGCCGAGGTGCTGCTGGGGTGCGACTTCCTGGAGACGGTCACGCTTACGGGTGCGCGGCTGTACGTGCTGGCGGTCATCGAGCATCACAGCCGCAGCATCCGGGCTCTGGGTGCCACTGCGCACCCGACCGCCTCCTGGGTGACGCAGGGGGCCAGGAACCTGGTCATGGATCTGGAGGATGCCGGTTGCCGGGCGCGGTGGTCGATCCGGGACCGCGACGGCAAGTTCCCTGAGCTGTCTGATGTGGTCCTGGCCGACGCGGGCATCCAGATCGTGCTCACCGGGGTGCGGATGCCACGGATGAACGCGATCATGGAACGTGGGTACAGACCTGCCGCCAAGAGTTGCTGGACCGGACGTTGATCTGGAACCAGCGCCACCTCCTCCACACGCTGCGTGAGTTCGAAACCTTCTACAACGAGCACCGGCCGCACCGGGGCATTTCGAACGCCCGCCCGTGCACTCCACTGCCTCTGCCGATCATCGACCCTGACCAGATCGCCGTTCTGGACGTACGAAGACGCCAGCGTCTCGGTGGAATCCTCAACCAGTACGAGCATGCCGCGTGACCTGCATGGATGAGGTTTTCGGCATGAGCAACGTCGACGCGGCACAACAGCAACCGCGCGACACGGTCGTTGACGGGATCGCCGCGCCCGTAGGGCGGCGCGGCGCACATGCACAGGGTGCGGCGGTCGTCGCCGTCGAGCGACCCACGTAGGCTCTCCAGTCCTTCGCCGCTGACGTCGGCGCCCGTGACGTGCGCTCCTTCCGCGACGAACTGGCGTACGGTCGCTGCGCCGATGCCGCTTCCCGCACCGGCGGCGAGGACGTGCCTGCCCGCGAACCGGTCGCTGATCGCGACCTGCGCGGGCAGGCCCCTGCGCGGCGCGCGTGTACTCGGGTCGTGGTAGGTGGTGAGCGATGCGGTCGCCGTCGCGACGCATCACGTTCACGCTGCGGCGTCGTATCGTTCGCCGGTGGTGTCGGTGAACACCGCCGTCCACTCCAGCGCCGCCTCCTCGGGACCGCCGGTCACCCGCACGACCTCGACCTCGAGCCTGGGAACCGCTCGGCGCTCTCCTGGTAGAACCGGCCGATCTCGTCGTGCCCGTGCGCGCTGACGCACAGCCCGTACCATTCGGCGTCCCGCGTGAAGAACGCGAGGATGGCGGAGACGTCGCGCGACTCCTTCGCCTACCAGTAGCGTCGCGCGATCTCCTTGATGGTGTTTATCGTCAGGCCTCCGCTCAGTTCTTCAGGAACAGCTCGATGACGGGCAGGAGCACGTTCGGCCGTGTCGTCGGCAGACCGAGCCAGAGTGCGCTGTCCTCCGGCTCGTGCAGCACCGCCGGGCCCTTCTCGGCCGGGCGGCGCACCTCCGAACCGTCGTGCAGCAACTGCGCGTAGGCCACCCGGTCGCGCAGGCCGGGAACCACCAGCGGTTCTGCCGGCCACTGTGCCATGTGCAGGTACAACCTGCTGGTCGTCGGGTTGTACGTGGCGCGCACGCCGGGGGGAAGGGCCGTGAGGACATCGTCAGGTGCCTGCGTGCAGCCGTATATCGACCGGCTGTGCTGCCTCATCCATTCCCCGATCCCGTTCAGCCGGTCGAGCACGCGCTCGTCGAACTCACCCCTGCCGGTCGGGCCGACGTTGAGCAGCAGGTTACCGCCCCTGCCCACAACGTCGACGAGCGTCAGCACGAGCTGCTCGACGCTCTTCCATGTGGACTGGTCGCGGTGGTAACCCCACGCGCCGGAGAACGTCTGGCAGGTCTCCCACAGCGCAGGCTCACCGTTCACTCGCGGCCAGGTCCTCGGCACACCCTGCTCCGGCGTCGTGATGTCGTAGCCGACGTCGAGCCCCAGCCGGTCGTTGACGAGGACGTCGGGGCCGGCGAGCTCCCTGATCATTGCGAGCAGTTCCTCGCTGTGCCAGTCCGCCGCCCCCTTGCCCGACCGCGTCGTGTCGCCGGGGAACGGCGTGTCGGGCACGGGCTGGTCCGAAGGACGGGAGCGATTCGCCATCAGCGCGAACGACGCGGGATCGTAGCTGAAGTCGGGCCACATCACGTCGACCGGCCCGTACTCCGTGAGGAGCTCGCGGATCTGCCCCTTGACGAATTCCCGGTACGTGTCCATCTCGCGGCCCTTGTTCAGCTTGGCCCAGTCGCCTGCACCCGCGAGCGGGTGCAGGACGTCGACGGTGAAGTCGGGGTGGTGCCAGTCGATCAGCGAGTAGTACAGGCCGGTACGCAGTCCGCGTGCGCGGAACGCATCGAGCATCGGCCGCAGCAGGTCGCGGCCCGCTGGCGTGTTCGGTGCCTTGAAGTCGGTGAGCTCGGTGTCCCAGAGGCAGAAGCCCTCCTGGTGCTTGGTGACGACGACTACGTACTTCATGCCGGCGTTCGCCGCGGCGTCCGCCCACGCGACCGGGTCGTACAGGTCGGGGTCGAACCTGCCGAAGTAGCGCGCCTCGTACTCGTCCGCGGGTATCGCCTCGTTGCGCTGCACCCACTCGCCGCGCGCGCCCATCGCGTAGAGGCCCCAGTGGATGAACAGGCCGAATCTGTCGTTGGTGAACCAGGACGAGTCGCCCGGCGTGTGCCGCGGCATGGGGACGTTCGCCATGCGGATTCCTTTCAGCGTTGATGGCGCCGGCGACGCCGCCGCTGATGAACTGCTTCATCATGAGGATGTACAGGACGAGCACCGGCAGCGCCGACATGACGACGCCGGCGAAGACGAGCCGTAGTTCGTGGTGTTCTTGCCGTAGAAGTTGAGGATCGCAGCCGGGTCCGCATACAGCTTCGAGATCGGCGACCAGCACTGCACCGCCACCTGCTCGGACCCAAAGCTCTAAGAGCTTGAGGCGCGAGGTCCCAGTAGCAGGGTGCCTGCGTCGACGGGGAGGGCAGCGCCGGTGATGTAGCGCGCCTCGTCGGAGGCGAGGAACGCGACCAGGCTGCTGACGTCGGTCGGCTCAACCCACGGGACCGGCAGGGCGTTGAAGCCGAGGTAGTGATCGGCGAGCTCGTCGGGAGCCACCTGAGGCGAGATGGCGAGAAGCATCTCGGTCAGCACCGTGGTCGGGTGGACTGAGTTGACGCGGATGGAGTGCGGCGCGAACTCCACGGCGAGGGCCTTCGCGAGGCCGAGGAGCCCATGCTTGGAGGCCGTGTACGCGACGGCAGTTCCGCTTGCGCGGAGTGCATAGATCGACCCGATCATGATGATCGAGCCACCTCGACCACCACGGATCAGGTGCGGCAGGGCTGCTCTGCATGTGTTCCAGGCGCCGGTCAGGTTGACGTCCAGCGCCAGCTGCCAGTCGTCCTGGCTGGTCTCGAGAGTCGAGCCGGTGCGGATCACGCCGGCGTTCGCAACGACCACGTCCAGCCGGCCCAGCCCCGCCACGCCGAGCTCGACGAGATCGCCGAGCTCGGCCGGGACGCGAACGTCCGCCGGCCCGGCCACCACGTGAGCACCGCGCGCCCGAGCCAACTGCGAGGTCTCCGCGAGTCGCTCACGCTGCGTGTCAGTCGCACTGAGGTCGGTCAGGATCAGATCGGCACCCGCATCCGCCAGTCGCAGTGCGTGCGCACGACCCTGGTCGCCTGCTGCGCCCGTGATGAGGGCGACCCGGCCATGCAATGCTGATTCGTGGACGGTGTTCAACGCATCTCTCTGATCCGGGGGGCGGCCTCAGCCACGGGCTCAAGGATGATGAGGGGGATCGCACGGTCGGTCGACGCCTGGTACTCGTCGTACTTGGGGAAGATCGAGGTCATCAAGGACCACAGCCGGTCGCGTTTGTCCGGCTCAGCGGTTCTTGCCCGCGCGATCAGCTTTCGGGCTCGCACCTGGACCTCGGCCACCGGGGTTGCACACAGGTTGAGGTACCAGTGAGGCTGATTCGCAGAGGCCGCGTTCGACGCAGCCAGGACATAACGATCAGCGTCCTGTCCGTAGATGAGCGCGGTGCGGCGGAACAGCCCGGAGGCACGCCCGCGCGTGGTCAGCAGCAGCGTCGGGAAGCCCGGGAAGTCATGCCCGTCCTCGCCGTCGGTCTCGACATAACGGCGGATGTGGTCGCTCACCCAGTCCGTCGGAGAATCGAGCACCATTCTCGGATCGAGGCCCGGTGCGACGACCGCTGGGCCTTCCACCGCCTTGCCCATGCCAGCGCGGGCGGACACGTCGTCAGGTTCGGCCATCGTCATCTCTTCTCCCTGCCACACCCGGGTTGGTGCGGCGATGCGCTGCTCTTCATCACCAGTCGACGGAGAGGTACTGGACCTCGCAGAACTCGCGGATTCCCTCGCGGGCCCTTCGCGACCGAGGCCGCTCTGCTTGACGCCGCCGAACGGCGCCGCGGGGGCCGAGACGTCGCCGCGATTCACTCCGACCATGCCCGCCTCGATTTGCTCGCCGAGAGGCAGTGCCCACCTGAGGTTCGCGGCGTAGACGTACGCCGCGAGGCCAAGCTCGGAGGCGTTGACCTGATCGAGCAGGTCCTCCTCGGAGGCCCAGGACACGACGGGAGCCACCGGCCCGAAGATCTCCTCGTGCAGGATCGATGCGCCCACCTGACATCGGTCAGCAATGCGGGCTCAACGAACGAGCCTCCGGACCGGGGGACCGATGCCGTGGCGGCCAGGACGGCACCCTCGGCGACTGCCCTGTCCACCAGCGAGCGGATCCGGTGCGCCGCACGGGCGCTGATCACCGGGCCGATCTCGGTCCCTCCGTCGAAGGCGTGTCCCGCCTTCAGGGACCTGATCGCCTCGCCGAATCGAGCAGTGAAGCTGGGCAGTACCTTTTCGCGGACGTAGAACCGGTTGGCCGCGGTGCACGCCTGCCCGCCATTGCGGAATTTCGCCACCAGCGCGCCGCCGACGGCGGCGTCGACATCCGCGTCCTCCGCGACGACGAACGGCGCATTGCCGCCGAGCTCCATCGACGAGTTCACGACTCGAGACGCGGCCTGAGCCAGGAGGGCCCGGCCGACGCCGGTGGATCCGGTGAACGAGATCTTTCGGATCCGCTCGTCGGACAGCCAGGCGGAAACAACCCCGGCCGGTCTGGTCGTGGGGACGATGTTGACCACTCCAGGTGGCGCGCCTGCCTCGGTGAGGACGCCCGCGACCGCCAGGGCGGTCAGCGGCGTTTCCGCTGCTGGCTTCAGCGCGACGGTGCAACCGGCGGCAAAAGCGGGTCCGATCTTCCTGGCGGCCATCGCGGCCGGAAAATTCCAGGGCGTGACCAGCGCCGCGACGCCGACCGGCCGGGTGGTGACGACGATGCGTGCGCCGCCGTCGGGTGCCTCTCCGTAGTGCCCCTCGGGCCGGACAGCTTCCTCGCTGAACCAGCGGAAGAACTCCGCGGCGTAACGCGCCTCGGCCCGGGCATCGGGCAAGGCTTTGCCGTTCTCCAGCGAGATCAGAGCCGCCAACGTCTCGCTCCGGGCGATCAGGGGTTCGTAGGCACGTCTCAGCACCTCCGAGCGTCGTCGCGGTGGCGTGGCCGCCCACGCCGAGACCGCGGCAGCGGCCGCATCGACCGCGGCGAGGGCGTCGACCTCATCGGCGTCCGCGATCTCGGCGACCGGTGCACCCGTTGCCGGATCATCGATCGTCGACGTCTGGCCATCCGCTGCGCCCCGGCGTTCGCCACCCGCGCGCAGCCCCTGTTCCGGGACGAGCGAGCCGACGAGTGCGATGACGGACTCGGGCACAGCGGGATGCCACGTCACGACTGCGCCTGGGGACGCGAGCCCGGCTGCCGGTCGAACGCCTTTCCACGGGGGTAGGAGACCAGCTCGAACTGCATTCCCCACGGAGCCAGGAAGTAGACCCAGCGCTGTCCTTCGGACGCCCCCCGGCTTGAGGTCGGGTTGCCCAGCACGGTCACGCCTCGATCGCGCAGGTGATCCACTGCGCGATCGAGGTCCTCGACGTAGAGCGCGACGTGATGGCCACCGACATCGCTGTTGCGGGGTGGGACACCGTGTTGGTCGATCGCGTCGTACTGGAAGACCTCGAAGACCGCCTGACTGCCGCAGCGCAGGAAGTCGAGCCTCCGCATCACCGTCCCGGGCGGCACGTTGAGGTGCTGGGCCATCCAGACGTCGTCGGTGTCGAACGGTCCGAGCGAGTAGAGGTATTCGCAGCCGATGACGTCCACGAGCCAGTCGCGGGCCGCGTCGAGGTCCGGGACGGTGAAGCCGACGTGGTCGAGGCGGGCGAGGCCGGGAATGCCCAAGGTGAGCTCCATTTCGGATCCATTACTGGTCCACCATGCACAGACGGCGGGCTGTGTTGCGTAGCTAGGATTGCTTTTGGATCCAATCCATGTCAAGGTGGGCCGCGAATGAGATCGTGGAAGGACCGCCATGCCTGAGACCCGCCGCCTTGACCCGGCCACCGAGTGGACAGAGTCCACTGTCACCCAGGACGACTGGGACGCGGCGCCCCCCCGGCTGCTGACCTCGATGTTCAGCCAGCTGGTCCTGATACGCGCTTTCGAGGAGCTCGTTCTGCAGCTTGCCGGGGAGGGCCTCGTCCACGGTCCCGCTCACTCCAGCATTGGTCAGGAGGGCGGCGCCGTCGGATCCTGTATCGCGCTCACCACTCATGACACGGTGAACGGGTCCCACCGAGGCCATCACCAGTTCCTGGCCAAGGTGCTCACTCATCTGCATCCTGACGGCCTTGATCCGACCAACGCGTGGCCTGACGACGTTCACGCGGCGCTGCTGCGCACCTTGCGTGAGATCTGCGGGCTGGAAGGCGGGTTCAGCCACGGGCGCGGCGGCAGCATGCACCTGCAGCGGCTTGAGGCCGGCGCCATCGGAACGAACGCGATCGTCGGCGGCGGCGTTCCGCTCGCGGCCGGATCCGCGTGGGCGCACCGCAACGCCGCCACCGATGCCGTCACGGTGACCTACTTCGGCGACGGTGCGATCAACATCGGGTCGACCCTGGAGACGTTCAACCTCGCGGCCGCCTGGTCCCTGCCGATCTGCTTCTTCGTCGAGAACAACCAGTACGCCGTCGCCACCCACATCTCCGAGGTGACCGGCGAGCCCCGTCTTTCCGGCCGCGGACCGGGCTTCGGCATCCGCAGTTGGAAGGTGGACGGGATGGACCCGCTCGCCGTGCACCTGGCCATGCGGGAGGCGCTGGACCACATGCGCTCGGGGCTCGGGCCCACCCTGATCGAGGCCGACGTCTACCGCTACTTCCACCAGAACGGCCCGTTCCCGGGCTCCGCGTTCCGGTACCGGAGCAAGGAGGAGGAAGCCGAGTGGCGCGAGCGAGACCCGCTCGACGCCACGGCCGGACACCTGCGGCGTCGAGGCGTCCTCGGCGATCGCGACGTCGAGGAGGCCATGGCTCGCACCCGGGAACTCATGTCGGAGCTCACGTCGAAGATCCTGGAGCCGAAGCCGAACGGCAAGCCGCGCGAGCGGCAGATCAAACCGGGCGAGTGGCCCGACCCCGGCTTCGTCGACGAGGGGGTCAGGAGTGATCTCAGCGAGCTCGCGGACATTCGGTTCTCCGACACCGATGACCACGCCGATCGCCTCGAGCAGGTGAAGTTCATCGATGCCGTCGCAGGGGTCATGCGGCGCCGGATGGAGACCGATCCCCGCGTCGTGGTGCTCGGGGAGGACATTCACCGGCTCAACGGCGGCACGAACGGAGCCACCCGCGGCCTCAAGGAGAGCTTCCCTGACCGTGTGCTCGGGACTCCGATCTCGGAGAACGCCTTCACCGGTCTGGCCGGCGGGATGGCGATGGACGGGCGTTTCCGGCCGGTGATCGAGTTCATGTACGCCGACTTCATGTGGGTCGCGGCCGATCAGCTGTTCAACCAGATCGGCAAGGCACGGCACATGTTCGGGGGGACCGGTGCGGTGCCGCTCGTGCTGCGGAGCAAGGTGGCGATGGGCACCGGCTATGGCTCGCAGCACTCGATGGATCCGGCCGGCATCTTTGCCGCCGCTCCGGGCTGGCGCGTCGTTGCTCCCTCGACCCCCTTCGACTACGTCGGGCTGATGAACACCGCGCTCGCCTGCGACGACCCGGTGGTCGTGCTCGAGCACGTCGACCTCTACGGATCCTCGGGCCCCGGGATTCCCGACGACTGGGACTACCACCTCCCCGTCGGCCGGGCGGCGGTCCGGCGGCAGGGGAGCGAGCTCACCATCCTCAGCTACCTCGCCATGTCCCGGCACGTCCTGGACGCCGTCGCCGAGGTGGGCACGGATGCCGAGGTCATCGATCTGCGCTGGCTGGACCGGGCCAGCCTGGACTGGGAGACGATCGAGGCCAGCGTCCGGAAGACCGGCCGAGTGCTGATCGCCGAACAGGGCGCGCGGGGCACGTCGTACGGAGGCTGGCTCGCGGACGAGATTCAGCGGCGGTTCTTCGACTGGCTGGATGCTCCCGTTCACCGCCTCACCGGCGGCGAGGCATCACCCAGCATCAGCAAGGTCCTCGAACGCGCGGCGTTCGCCGGCACCGACGAGGTCGTCACCATGTTGCACGAGATCGCGGGAGAGTGAAGTGGCGGAGATCCTGCGTATGCCCGAGGTCGCTGCCGGCGCCGTCGAGGCGGTGCTGTCCAGCTGGGTCGCCGAACTCGGCACCGCGTTCCGCGCCGGTGACGTCGTCATGACCATAGAGACGGAGAAGGCCGTCGTCGACGTCGAAGCCGAGGCCGATGGTGTCCTGCTCCGGACGCTCGTCGAGGAGGGCACGACCGTCGAGGTGGGCGCCCCGATCGCGGTGTACGGCACCGACGGCGAGTCGACGGCCGACGCCGAGGCCCTGCTGACGTCCCTTGGGGCGCCTCCCTCGTCGGCAGGCGCGCACACTTCGGAGCAGCCCGTCCCTCCGGCCGACGGGTCGATAGCGGTACGGACGAAGGAGACCGGGCCCACGGCAGTGGCCACGGGTCCGCGCGGTGGGGAGCGACTGTTCGCGTCGCCGCTCGCGCGCAGGCTCGCGCGGGACGCGGGGTTGGCGCTGGCGGACATTCGCGGGACCGGTCCGCGTGGGCGGATCCGCCGGCGGGACGTCGAGGCGGCGGTCAAGGCGCGTTCCGTTCCGGTCCCGGCGGAACAGCGGCCCGCGGAGGGGCCGGCCACGTCCGGACACCGCGGACCGGTGCCCGCGGCTGCGGTGTCAGAGGGCCTCGATCGAGGCCACGAGGACATGCCGAACTCGCGTCTGCGCCGGGCGGTCGCGCGTCGACTGACCGAGAGCAAGCAGACGACGCCGCACTTCTACCTGCGCGGCGTCGCCCGGGTCGACCGGCTGCTGGCGCTGCGTCAGGAGATCAACGGGAGCGGACACCGGGTCTCGGTGAACGATCTGGTGGTCAAGGCGGTGGCGCGAGCGCACCGGGCGGTGCCGGCGATGAACGTCGAGTGGCGCGACGACGTGATCCGGCGGTTCCGGCACGTCGACGTCGCCGTCGCCGTGGCCATCGACGACGGACTGGTCACACCGGTCGTGCGGGACGCCGATCAGTTGGGCATCGCTCGGCTCTCGTCCGTCACCCGGGATCTGGCCGGCCGAGCGCGCGAGCGCCGGCTCCAGCAGAGCGAGCTCGAGGGCGGGGCCATCTCGGTCACGAACCTCGGCATGTACGGGGTCGAGGACTTCGCCGCGATCATCAACCCGCCGCAGGCGGCCATCCTCGCGGTGGGCGCGGCTCGTGAGGAGGCGGTTGTCTCCGCAGGTCAGGTCGCCGCGGCGACGGTGATGCGGCTGTGCCTCGCGGTCGACCACCGTCCGGTGGACGGTGCGACCGCCGCGCAGTGGCTCCGGGCGCTCGTGGAGCTGCTGGAGAACCCGGTGGAGCTGCTCGTGTGACGTGCGCGGACCACCTGTCGAACGCGGATCACCTGTTGAACAGGCCGCGGTGGCGGGAGAGCCGGAGCCGGGAACGCTCGATGTGCATCCGGATCAGGTCCTCACCGCGGCGCGTCGACCCGTTGAGCGCCGCCTCGGCTATGAGGCGGTGCTCGATGTTGTTCAGCTCGTAATCCTCCGGGCTGAAGGTTCCGATGAGGATCCGGCGATAGCGCTGCGTGGTGTTCCAGAAGTCGACGATCATCTTCAGCAGCCGCGGTGTCGGGACGCCCGTGTAGCAGGCGAGGTGGAACCTGCGGTCGCCCTCCAGGTAGGCCTGAGCGTTCCCGGTCGCCGCCTCCAGCTCCGCCAGCAGTCGCGTGATGTCGTCCTTCTGCTCCCCGGTCAGGCGGCCGACGCTCTCGGTGAATGCGAGCGGTTCCAACCGCTCGCGCATCTTGTAGATCTCGGTGTACTCCTCGAAGTCGAGGACGGCGACCTTCGCGCCGCTGTTCGGCACGATCACGACGAGCCCTTCGCTCTCGAGCTGCCGCAGCGCCTCGCGGACGGGGATCCGGCTCACGCCGAGCTCGGCGGCGACGGTCTCCTGGCGTACCCGCGCGCCGGGCTCCAGTTCGCCGGACTGGATGGAGTCGCGCAGGCGGCGGGCCACCACCTGTGTCATCGACTCGCGGCCCCGTGCCGGCCGCTCGCCGTGTATGGCTCCCACATCCGTTCCTTCCTTGGCGACGATCGCGACCGTGGCGGTCAAATGGATCCAAAACTAGCAGAGGAAGGCGGTCCGGCGACGCGGATGCTGGGCGTGCCCATGCACGGGAGGTTAAATATTGGATCCGACGTAGCGGATGTTCTTGGGAAAACATGGTTCAGACTCTTGACGTGACCTGCGGATCGGATCCAATATGGCGGCCATCAGATGAGGGAGATGTCCATCTGACGCCCACCTACCCCCGCCGGAGGACCACCAGATGTATCCCTTCGCGAAAGGCGTATCCAGACGCCGCGGCACGGCGGCGACCGCCGCCGCACTCCTGTGCGTGCTCTTCCTGACCCTCCTGAGCGCGTGCGGAAACTCCGCGGAGGGATCAGGGAAGCGGACCCTGCGGATTGTGGCGCCCGACGGGGTGCCAGCCGACTTCTACCTGGGCACCGCCTACCCGCTTGGCATCTTCAGCATGTACCAGATGGCATGGGCCCTCTTCCTGCCGGGTGAGGACGACTTCAGTATCACCAACGGGTTGGCTTCGTCGTACCGGGCGTCCTCGGACGGCCTGGTCCACACGATCGGTGTGAAGGAGGGGTTCACTTTCCACGACGGGTCCCCGGTCGACGCGGAGGCGGTCGCCAAGGTCCTGCACTCATACCTCTTCGCGAACGATCCGCTGCGGGACGAGGGCCCGTACGGCGCGGTGTCGGCCGCCTTCGGAAGCCCGTCGATCGTGCGTGAGGTGAAGGTCGTCGACCCCGGATCCGTCAAGGTCGTGCTGAGTCAGGCGCGCTCCGACATCCGTGACCAGCTCCTCCAGATGCCGATCCTCAACCCGAAGGTGCTGGCGAAGCCGGGCTACGGGAAGAGCGTCAAGGACCTGCGCGACGCCGGGTCCGGGCCGTTCCGGATCACCGATTTCTCGCCGGGGGAGTTCGTCGAGTTCGAGCGGTACCCCAAATTCCCCGAGAAGGTGTCCCTCGACCGCCTGCGGCTGCAGCAGGTAGCCGACCCGGCCGCACGCGCGCTGGCGATGCAGGGCAAGAACGCCGACGTGGTGTTGGACCTCGCGCCCGAGGACCACAAACGCCTTGCCGGGATCGACGGCAACAAGGAGTACGCGGCGACCCCGAGCAGCAACGTGTTCTTCAGGTTCTTCACCCCCAAGCATCCTGAGCTGAAGGACCCGCGGGTGCGCAAGGCGATCTGGCTCGCTCTGGATCGGGATGCCTACCGCACGGCCTTCTTCAACCCCACCAGCTCACACAAGGTCGACCAGCCGGTGGTCGTGAAGGGCGTTCAGGGATACAACGACGGGCTGGACGACCTGAACCACGATCTGGCGCAGGCCAAGGCGCTGATGCAGCAGGCCGGCGTGCAGCGGCTGACATTGCGCGCCATCACCATGGAGTCGTCGGGCCCGATCCTGTCCCTGCGCCGGCTCCATGAGGCGATCGCGGCCGATCTGAAGAAGATCGGGATTGATGTGAAGATCGACGTCGTGGACTCGGCCACGTACCTCAGTGACCGTTACAACTACGACTACGAGGTGCTCTGGTACGGCAACTCGTTCAATCCCGACTTCATCTTCCGGCTCTTCTACCTGGGATATCCCAAGCCTTGGGCCGCCCCGAGCCCGCTGGCGGACCGTCGGGTCGCTGACCTGGTCACGCATGCCTCCACCGAGGTCGACCGCGCGAAGCAGGTCGCGGCCTGGCAAGAGCTTCAGCGGCTGAACAACGAAGAGTTGTTCATGGGTGTTCCGATCGTGAGTGTCGGCACGTCGGCCGTGGCCAGCAGCCGGGTCCGGGACTTCGAACTGGGGTGGAACAACCGCGGCGCGCTGGTCTGGTTGTTCAAGAACGTTGCGGTCGGCTGAGATGGCGACGATGACGGTCACCGCCCGCTGGGGCAACGGGCTGCTCGGCATCACGCTCAGACGGCTGCTGGCCCTCCCGCTCGTGCTGCTCGGCATCGCGCTGATCGTGTTCACCCTGAACCGGCTCGTCCCCGGTGATCCCGCTCAGATCTATGCCGGAGGCGACCACGCGAACCCGGCCGATGTGGCCCGCCTCCGCGAGCTCTGGGGGCTGGACCAGCCTGTCGTCGAGCAGTTCGTTCGCTACCTCGGTCAGCTCCTGCGAGGCGACTTCGGCCGGTCGTTCTCGCAGCGCGCGGAGGTGCTCGACGTGCTCGCGGCCAAGGCACCGGCGACCATCGAACTCGCCCTTGCGGCCCTGGCCATCGGGATTCCGACCGGCGTCGCGCTCGGAGTGCTGTCGGCTCGCCGACCGCGCTCCTGGATCGACCGGATGTCGTCGAGCCTGGCGGTGACCGGCATGTCGACGCCGGTCTTCTGGCTCGGGTTCGTGCTCATCTTCCTGTTCTCGGTGAGGCTGGGCTGGTTCCCGATGAACGGACGGTTCTCTTCGTTCACCCGGTTGGACGACGTGACCGGCTTCATGACCCTGGATGCGCTCCTTGCCGGCGACGGCGGCGCCTTCGTGACCGCGGTGCAACACCTGGTGCTGCCGGCAGTGACGCTGGCGGTGCTCCCCGCGGCAATGATGGCCCGCTTCACCCGAGTGAGCTTCGTCGAAGTCCTCGGGTCGCAGTACATTCTCGCGGCCCACGCCTTCGGCATCCGCCCGCGCACGATCCTGTGGCGACTGGCGGCGAAGAACGCCGTGCTGCCGCTGATCAACCTGCTAAGCCTCATCGTCCCGAGCCTCGTCGTCGGAGCGGTGCTGGTCGAGATCGTATTCTCCTGGCCGGGCATCGGGCGCTTCCTGCTCGAAGCGCTGCAGTCGCGGGACTACATCGTCGTGCAGTCGGTCACGCTTCTCGTTGGCGTCCTCTATGTGCTGCTGAACCTCGTCGCCGATGTGGCGCACGTGGCCTTGGACCCGAGGGCGCGACGATGAGCGCGGCGACGACCGGCCGTTCCGGAACGGCGAACCGACTCGGCCGCCCACGGCTGCTACGCGACGTGCGCCACCGCATCGCCGCGAACCCGACGACGGCTCTGGGGGTCACGATGCTGCTGCTCATCGTGCTTGCCGTCATGGTCGGTCCGCTGGTGTGGACGACGGACCCGAACGCCCAGGTCCTGGCGGCACGCAACGCCAGCCCGAGCTGGGTGCATCCGCTCGGGACCGACTCGCTCGGCCGGGACACCCTGAGCCGTCTGCTGGTCGGGGGCCGCGCGTCGTTGGGGATCACTGCGCTGGCTGTCGCAGCGAGCGGCGTGGGCGGTGCCGCCGTCGGCTTGGCGGCAGGCTTCTTCGGCGGCTGGGTTGACGCGGTTCTGATGCGGTTGTGCGATGTATTCCTCGCGCTGCCCTTCCTCCTGCTCGCGTTGATGATCTCCGTGGCCCTCGGCCCGGGTGTGGGCAACACGGTCATCGCACTCACACTGCCGGCGATCCCCCGTGACGCGCGGCTGATCCGCTCGGCGGTCCTGACGGTCCGGCAAGCCGACTACGTCTTCGCCGCGAAGGCCGCAGGGGTGCGGCCCTGGCGGATCGCCACACGCCACGTCCTGCGAAACTGCATGGGGATCGTGGTCACCGTGCTGTGCGTCGGCGTGGCCTACACACTGCTCGCAGTCGCCGGTCTCGGGTTCCTGGGCTTGGGCGTGCAGCCGCCAGACCCCGAGTGGGGCGCGATGCTCACCGACGCCCAGACCAGCATCATGAGCAATCCGGTGGCCGCCCTGGTCCCAGGTGTCGCAGTGCTGCTCACCGCACTGGCCGCCAACTGGTGCGGCGATGGCCTCGCGGATGCCTCGGAAGCGGTGAGGTGAGCGATGACCACACTGCATGTCGAGCACCTCAGCGTCGCGTACGACAGCGTCGCGGGACAGGTCGACGCGGTGCGCGACGTCTCCTTCGACGTCGCTCCGGGCGAGATCGTCGGCATCGTCGGGGAGTCCGGGTCCGGCAAGTCGGTGACCGCACGGGCGATCCTGGGCCTGGTCCAGCGGCCCGGGCGGGTCACCGGGGGCTCGGTCCACTTTGGCGACACGGACCTGCTGGCGCTGCCCGAGTCCCGCCTCCGCACGGTGCGGGGCCGGCAGATCAGCATGATCTTCCAGGACCCCAGGAGCGCCTTGAACCCGCTCTTCACCGTCGGCGACCAACTGCTGACGGTGATGCGGGCGCACGGCAACCGCGGCGGCCGCAAGCGCGCGGAGGAACTGCTCCGGGACACCGAGATCCCGGCGGCCGCCCGCCGGCTCGACCAATACCCCCACGAGCTCTCCGGCGGCATGCGGCAGCGGGTGATGATCGCGATGGCACTGGCGAACGAGCCCCGGCTGCTGATCGCCGACGAGCCGACGACCGCACTAGACGTGACGGTCCAGGCGCAGATCCTCGACCTGCTGGGCAGGTTGAACGAGCGGGACGCGATGTCGATCCTTTTCATCTCGCATTCCCTCGACGTCGTGGCCGAACTCGCCGCCCGGGTGCTCGTCTTCCGCGACGGCGAGCTGATCGAGTCCGGCCCGTGCGCCGAGTTGTTCGCCTCCCCGCAGCATCCGTACACACGGACCCTGCTGGAGGCGTCCCGCCGGACCGGCGGCGCCGGCATCGCCGCCGAGGCGGAGGCTACGGCGAACGGAGAACCGAGATGAGTGACGTACTGCTGAGCCTCGAATCGATCGAGTGCCGGATCCCCACCCGCCGCGGAGTCGTGCGCGCGGTCGACGGGGTGTCCCTGGACCTGCTCCAAGGCGAAGCGCTCGGGCTCGTCGGCGAGTCCGGGAGCGGCAAGAGCACCCTCGGGCGCATTGCGCTGCGCATGCAGGACCCGACCTCCGGGCGGGTCGTTCTCGACGGCGCCAAAATCACCGCTTTGTCCGGACGCCGGCTCCGACTGTTGCGCCGCGACATGCAGACCGTCCTGCAGGACCCGCACGCGGCCCTCAACCCGCGCATGACCGTGCGGCGGATCATCGCCGAGCCGATGGCCGAGCTCGGCGTGGTACGGCGGTCTGACCTGGACTCCCGCGTCGACCGGCTGCTCGCCCGCGTCCATCTGGACGAGGCCATCGGCGGCCGCTACGCCCGGCAGCTCTCCGGTGGTCAGGCGCAGCGGGTCGCGATCGCCCGCGCCCTGGGCGTGGAACCACGACTACTCGTCGCCGACGAGCCCGTGTCCGCCCTGGACGCGTCCGTGGCCGCCCAGGTGGTCGACCTGTTCGCAGAGCTCAAGGCCGCGCTCGACCTGTCGGTGCTGTTCATCTCGCACGACCTCGGCGTCGTCCGGCACCTCTGCGACCGGGTCGCGGTGATGTACCACGGCCGGATCGTGGAGTCGGGACCGGTCGAGGAGGTGTTCGCGGAGCCGCGACACCCGTACACGGCGGCCCTGCTCTCCGCCACGCCCGGAGCCCGGCGGCGGCCCGGCTCGCGCCGGATCCTGCTGGCAGGGGACCCGCCGGACCCGACCGCGTCCGCGGACGGGTGCGTCTTCGAGCCCCGGTGCCCCTTGCCCGGCACGGTCGACCCCTCGGGGGCGCTGTGCCGCAGGCAACGTCCCGAACCGCTGCCGTTCCCGGCCGGCCGCGAGGCGGCGTGTCACTTCTCGGACGAGGTCGGGCGGCTTGCCGAGTCGTCAACCTTGGTACCCGTACACGGCAAGGCCACGACGACTGAAGGAGAAGAGCAGTGACCCCCACGACACCCGCGCCCGCGGGCGACACCTCCTGGTTCACCACGGCGCGGTTCGGACTCTTCGTCCACTGGGGCCTGTTCAGCATGACCGGCCGGGACTTCGCCCACCAGCGCGAGACGGCCATGGCGGCGGAGGACTACGCCGCCCGCTACCTTCCGCGCTTCGACCCGGACCTCTACGACCCGGAGGTCTGGGCGGACGCGGCGGTGCAGGCCGGGATGAAGTACGTCGTCATCATCGCCAAGCACCACGAAGGGTTCTGCCTCTGGGACTCGCGCCACACCGACTTCACCGCGGTCAACACGCCGGCCGGCCGCGACCTGCTCCGGCCCATGCTCGACGCCTTCCGCGCGCGCGGTCTGCGGACGGGCCTGTACTACTCACTGATCGACTGGCACCACCCCGACTTCACCGTCGACCAGATCCATCCGCAAGCCCACGGCGACCGCGCGCAACTCAACGCCGGGCGCGACATGAACCGCTACCGCGAGTTCGTGCGCAACCAGGTACGTGAGCTGCTCACCGACTACGGGCCCATCGACGTCTTCTGGCCCGACTACAGCTACGACGACGCCGCCTGGGATCACCGGTCGGCCAGTCCGCGCAACAAGGCGGCGTTCCTCGAAGCGGTCAAGACCGGATGGACCAGGTTCGATCCCGCCGTCGACCCTGGAAAGGGCGCCGCGGACTGGGACGCGGCTGGACTGCTGGAACTCGTCCGGGAGCTTCAGCCCCACATCCTGGTCAACGATCGAATGGGTGGCGACTTCGACATCGTCACGCCCGAGCAGGCGGTGCCGGGCGCCTGGCCGACGCTCGGCGACGGCACGCCCGCGGTGTGGGAGACCTGCGAGACCATGTACGGCCATTGGGGCTACACGCCGGCGATGCCGAACCTGAAGTCGCCCGAGCAACTGGTCGCGCTGCTCATCGAGATCGTCAGCAAGGGCGGCAACCTGCTGCTCAACGTGGGCCCCAACGGGCGCGGCGAGATCGATCCGCCGAGCCTCGAGCGGCTGGCGTCCATCGGGGACTGGATGCGACGCCACGGACGGTCCATCCATGGCTGCACCCAGGCACCGGCGGAACTGGTCGGTTCGCTGCCGCCCGGCACCCTGGCCACCTACAACCCGCAGGCGCACCGCCTTTACCTTCACCTCCTGCATTGGCCGACCCAGCCCCTGGTCGTCCCCGGGCTGGGCGAGCACGTCGATTACGCCCAGTTCCTTCACGACGGCGCGGAAGTGCGATCCCCGTCGCACCCGCTGGAGTTGCTCCACGCCCCCGATCCCGGCGCCCTGTGGCTTGAGCTCCCCATCGCCAAACCTGACGTCACCGTCCCCGTCATCGAGCTCTTCCTCACCGACGAAGGCGAGCGGGCCCGATGACCGCGAACGAGCGGCAGCCGCTTGCCGGCCGGATCGCCGTCGTGACCGGTGCTGGCCGGGGCATCGGCGCGAGCACGGCCCGATTCCTCGCCGCGGCCGGGGCGCATGTCGTCCTCACCGCGCGATCGGCCGCCGAACTGGACCGGGTCCTGGAGCAGATCGCCCGGTCGGGCGGCTCGGCCGAGAGCCGAGCCGGTGACCTCACCGCCCCAGGGTTCGTCGACGAACTCTTCGCCGGCGTCCGGCGGCGGCACGGAAAGCTCGACGTCCTGGTGAACAACGCCGGCACGGCGGCGTTCGGCCCGATCGAGGATGTGCCCCCCGAACAGGTCAGGGCGGTGCTCGACATCAACACCGTGGCGCCGTACGCGTGCATGCGCCGAGCGATCGTCCTGATGCGGGAGCGTGGGACGGCGGGGCACGTGGTCAACATCGGCTCGGTCGAGGCGCACTGGACCGCGCAGGGCGAGTCGGGAGCCTACCCGGCATCGAAGTTCGCGCTGCGCGCGCTCACCCTGGCGGTCTCGAAGCAGCTCGGTCTGGAGGGCAGCCCGATCCGGGTCTCGCTGGTCAACCCCGGCGGCAGCGACACCACGCTGGTCAACCCTGACCGCGCCCCCCGCACCGACCTCCTCGATCCCGACGAGGTCGCCCGTTCGGTCCTCCACATCGTCACGGCGCCGCCCGGCTCGCATGTCTTCGAGCTCGGCGTCGTCGCCACGGGCCGGCACTACTGGTAGCCGGGCCCGCACCAATCAATCCGCGGAGGAAACATTGCCCACCATCGAAGAGATCGGCCGTGCCTACTGGCGGGCCGAGGAGTCGCGCGACGTCGACCGAATCCTGGAGTTCTTCACCGAGGACGCCGTCTGGGAGGGCCCGGGAGTGACCCTCACCGGACGCGAGCAGATCCGCGAGTACTACGCGGAAAGCGCCGCCGCCTACCCTGGACTCGAAGTGACGGTGGGCGCGGTCCGCGGTGACGACGACGCCGCGGCCCTGGAATGGCACGCCCGGTTCACCGGCCCCTCGGGCGAGGTAGTCCCGCTGGACGGCGTCAACATCATGCGGCGCGAGGGCGACAAGATCGCCGCACTGACGGCGTACTTCGACGCATCGGTCTTCGCCGGGGAGGATGCCCGTCCGCGTCCCGTCGCCGTCTCCGACCGGTTCCGTGACAAGCGGGTGCTCATCACCGGAGGGGGCAGCGGCATCGGAGCCGCGACGGTGCGCCAGTTCATCGCCGAAGGCGCCCATGTCACCGCGGCCGACCTGAACGGCGCTGGCCTTGAGGCGGTGCGTTCCAGCCTCGGCGAGCACGGCGATCGCCTGACGACGTGCGAGTTGGACATCACCGACCCGGCGCGACGGCGCGAGCTCATCGACGCCGCGTGTGGGCCGCGGGGCGAGTTGGACGTCCTGGTGAACAACGCCGCGGTGTTCCTCCTAGCGGGGGTCGGCGCGACCGAGCACGAGTGGCAGCGGACGCTGGAGGTGAACTTGATGGCCCCGGCGCACCTGGTATCGCTCGCGGCCGACGCTTTGGGCCGGTCCGACGCGGGCGCGGTGGTGAACATCGCGAGCATCTCGGGGCATGTCTCGCAGGCGGGCAGATGGACCTACAACGCGAGCAAGGGCGGCGTGCTCTCGCTGACGCGATGCCAGGCGCTGGACCTCGCGCCGCGGGGGATCCGGGTCAACAGCGTGAGCCCCGGTTACATCTGGACCGAGGTCCTGGACCGCGGTGCGGACGGGGACCGGGAGAAGTGGGAACCGATCTGGGGGCGCTTCTGCCCGCTGGAGCGCTGCGCGGAACCGTACGAGGTCGCCGCCGCCGTCGCGTTCCTCGCCTCCGGCGCGGCTTCCTTCGTGACCGGTGCCGATCTCGCCGTGGACGGCGGCCTCACCTCGATGAGCCCGGACGGGCTCGCGACGTACGAGTTCAGTTCATGAGCTCCTTCGTCGACGCCCACTTCCACCTCTGGGACATCGACCGGTTCCGCTACCCGTGGCTCGGCGACCCGGGAGGAGAGCACTTCGCGTTCAACTACGTTCTGGAGGACTGGCTCGCGGACGTCGGGAACGTGGACCTGGTCGCGACCGTGCACGTCCAAGCCGAGATGGACCATGCGGTCGATCCGGTCGTCGAGACCGCCTGGCTCGCCGAGGTCCGCGCGGGCCAGGCGGGCCGCGCCACGCCGACGGTGTGCGTCGGCTACGCGGACCTGCGCGCGCCGGACGTCGAGGACGTGCTGGACCGGCACGGCGAACACGAGTTCTTCCGGGGCATCCGGCAGGAGCTCTGGTACGACCCGGAGTCCAAACGCTCCGACATCCTCACGTACAACCTTCTCGACGATCCCGCGTGGGCGCGTGGCCTGGCACGTCTGGTCCCGCGCGGGCTCAGCTTCGATCTGCTCGCCTGGCCCGGCCAGCTCGGCCGGGCGACGGAGATCCTCAGGGAACTGCCGGAGCTCGCCGTCGTCCTCGAGCACGCGGGACTGCCTCCCGCCGACCCGGAGGGGCGCGGCGCCTGGCGTCGGATGATCAACCGGTTCGCCCGCGAGGTGCCGAACGCCACCCTGAAGATCTCCGCGTTGAGTTTCCTCTCTCCCGCCTGGGACGTCGACGAGCTCGGCGGCCTCGTCCAGGAGGCCGTGGAGATCTTCGGGCCGGAGCGGTGCATGCTCGGCAGCAACTTCCCGGTCGACCGGCCGGCTGTCTCCTACCAGCGGTTGTGGAGTGACATGGAGGGATGGACCGCCGGCCTCAGCCCGGCAGAGCAGCGACAGGTGCGCGTCGAGAACGCGCTGCGTGTCTACCGGATCGAGCCGGGAGCCGCAGCATGAGGCTCGGACTGGAGGGCCGGGTCGCGGTCGTCACCGGAGCGGGCAGCGGAATCGGCGCCGGCGTCGCCCGCGCACTCGCCCAGGAGGGCTGCCTCATCGTCGCGGCCGACCTCCGCGAGACGGGTATCGCGCCACCCGCGGAGGTCGGTGCCGACCGGTGGCTGGCCGTCCCTGGCGACGTTTCCACACCGGAGGGCGCGCGCCGTCCCGTACAGGTCGCGGTGGAGGCGTTCGGCCGGTTGGACGTCCTTGTGGCGTGCGCTGGCGTCTACGAGACCGGCTCCCTGGAGGACGTCGACGAGAAGGTCTGGGACCGGGTCCACAACGTGAACCTCCGCGGCTCCTACCTTTGCGCCAGGGCGGCCATCACCGAGATGGCCGGGCGCGGCTTCGGCCGGGTGATCCTTTTCAGCTCGATCGCCGCGCAGACCGGCGGCGGGGTGGCCGCAGGCCCGGCGTATGTCGCCGCCAAGGCCGGCATCATCGGCCTGACCCGGTCGCTCGCGCAGAAGGCCGGGCCCCACGGGATCACCGTCAACTGCGTCGCGCCGGGGGTGATCGATACCCCGATGACCGGGGTGATGGGCGACGAAGTCAAGCAAGAGGTCGCCAGCCGGGTCCCGCTCCGACGCACCGGAAGTCCCGACGACGTCGCCTTCGTCGTTGCGATGCTTGCAGCCGAGGGCGCCGGATACCTCTCGGGCACCCACGTGGACGTCAACGGCGGGCTGCACATGGCCTGAGACCGGGCCGGCCGGATCCAACAAGAGAGCACGATCCGCCAGAACCCGGTTTGCCCACCTCGAACGGAGAGGAGTGAACATGAACCAAGAGCAGCACGGCCGCGGCTGGGTCGGATGTTCCCACTGCGGCCGGTGGGAAGGCGAGGCTGACGCCTAGAGCGAACGGGTGAAGGCGGTGCAGACCGCCCGGGACCGTCGCCTGGATCACCGATGCCGGGGAGGGCCGGAGCATACGGGACAGCGTCAAGCGGCTGAGAGCCGAGCTCGGTGAGCGGCTCCCAAGACAAGACGGCGGTCGTCACCGGCGCCGGACGCGGCATCGGAGCCGCGGTCGCGTGTCCGGCCGGGGCGCGGGTAGGTTTGATCGACATCAAGCCCGCCCTTCTCGAGACGGCCGTGCGCGAAGACCGTCGGCTCCGGTGGCGGCGCGCGGGGCGGCATGGCGATCCCGGCACCAGCCGACGTCACCTCGGAATTGCGGCTCAGAACGACCGCCGATCAGCCGGCCACCCGACGACCAGATGTTACAGACGTGATCAGCTACTTGCTCGATCAGTCATCAATCTCTTCTAGGCGCACAGGAGAAGACGTATGAAGCTCGCCTGCTCCGACTACACCTTCCCACTTCTCGACCACGAGGAGGCCTGCGCTCTCATCGCGAGCCTGGGGTTCGCCGGGGTCAACATCGGAGTGTGGGGCTCGATAACCCAACTGCGAGCTGACGAGGCCGCGGCCGATCCGAGTGTCCGCGGGCGCGAGGTGGCCGAGCGGCTCGCCCGCCACGGCCTGGTGCCCGCCGACGTCTTCCTTATCGCCGACCCGGACTACTCGGTCCTCGCGGTAAACCATCCGAGTTGGGAGGAGAGGGCGCGCTCCCGGGAGCGCTTCCAGCGGTGGATCGAGTTCGCCGACGCCGTTGGTGCGAACGGACTCACGATCCTGCCCGGTCTCGACTTCGACGGCATCGGCCATGAGGACTCGCTCTCCCGGGCAGTGGACGAACTGGCCGTCAGGGTCCAGGCGGCGCAGGAGGCCGGACTAGAAGTCTCAGTGGAGCCGCACATCGGCTCCGTCGTCGCCTCTCCGGACGACACCCGGCGCCTGGTCGATCTCTGCCCGGGCCTCGGGCTGACTCTGGACCACTCGCACTTCGTCATGCAGGGATACGCAGTACCAGAACTCGACCCTCTGTTCGGACGGGTTCGGCACCTCCATGCCCGAGGAGCCCGGCTGGACCGCCTCCAGGTTGGGATGAAGAACAACGAGATCGACTACGAGTACGTCGTCGGCGGCCTTCAGAACGCCGGCTTCGACAATTTCCTGATCACCGAGTACCTGTGGATCGACCAGGGCCGCTGTGACGAGTGCGACACACTGTCCGAGACGATCCTGATGCGCGACAGGCTGGTGGCCGCCGCATCGGCGCATCCGTCCAGTTGAGCCTGTACACGATGGTGTTTACCCGTGACGGGTCCAGGTTCCTGAAACTGACCCAGATCACCACATAGGACAGGCTCTTAGTGATCGGGGTCCGCACTCGAACCGGAAGGCCGGGTGCGGGCCCCTCGCCGTCTCAGGGCAGGTGGACACCCAAGAGTCCCGCAGCCGCGGGATAGCCGCGGTTACTACGGGCAGCCAGCACGGCGACCAGGCATGCCTTACATCCGGCATCCGGGTTCACCATCCACGGAGCCGTACCAGACGACCTTCGGACCCTTGAGCGCCGTCAGGACCTCGGTATCGTCACGGGCGGCCCACTCCCGGTACAGCAAGATGCCCAGGTGGTTCTCGTCCGCCTTGTCCTGCAGCCCGGCCTGCAGCAGGGCCGTGCGGGCGCCCTCGCCCTCTCCCTCGACCCGCCGCTGCAGCCAGGCCCCCGACGCATGGGCTCTTGATCATCAAGGACACCCCGGGGGGGCAGATCGGATCAACTCGGCCCGCGAGGAGGCTGAGTTGAGGAATTAGCGGTAGGCGTTGAGAGCTCCAGGGGTGCCGGTAGCGATCGCGGAAATCCAACGAACCTATCCCCGACCTGGGGTTATTTGGGTTCTTAGGGCGGGCGGAGTGTAGCCCTCCACCCCGGATCCGGAGTGGAGGGCTACAAGTGCTCGAAGAGCAGACGCCCCGCCTCAGCGGGGCCCGGCTCATCGACTGCTTGTGCCCGTGGCTCGAAGGGTGGACCCTCCTGAGGAGGTGGGAACCACCGTCACGCCGTCGACCGTGGCCGACTCGGGCGATATGTTGGCAGCAGCCAGCGATCGGCTCACGACCTCCGATGCCAGTTGCCGTGCATCCTGCGAATGCCGCAGCGTGGGGGGCTGGATGGTGGTGTCGACCTCGACCACGAAGTCGCCGTCGGACTTGACCGTCACCTGACGACGCATAGTTGCCTCCTGTTCGGAGATGACGTGGCTGGCCACGCCGTCTCGATCTGGTTTTCAGTGTTTACGGATGGGACTGTCCGCGCGTGTACGAGATTGTCGACCAAGCGCTCGCACCTCAGGGCGATCACATGCTTTGTGCCCGCCGGGGCGGCATAGATCGCTGACCCCGGTCAGGTCCGGCCCGGCCGCCTTTGACCTGGTGCAATGCAACTTCAGCGCCGGTGCCCCACGGTGTGGGCGACGTCACCCGGGTGGACAGGGGTCCCGGTAGTCCTGGCCGAAAAATCAACGGATATTGCTGACCTGCGCTAACGCGGGGATGGTGTCGGGGCGTTGTGATCACGACCGCTACGGTTCGTGCCGTTTGTCCGGTACGTCCTGGAGGTAGTCGGTGGTGACGCGGTTGTTCTCTGATGATCAGCTGGAGCAGCTGCGGTCGTTTCCTGACATCGGCCGGGATGATCTGATCCGGTTCTTCACGCTGACACCGGCTGATGTCGCGTTCATCGATCCGGCCGCGGTCGGGGGCCCGGGATCAGCACTGAAGCCGTCGGCGCCGCCCTCGCCGGGCAAGACCCAGGCCGCCGACACACACGGCGGGGACCTCTGCAGGGCCGATGTGACACATAACGTTGCCGAGTCGCCTCCGTCGCGGCGGACGGAATGTCCGCCTGATCTTTCCCGGGTACCCGGCGACGCCGGGATTTCTTACTGAGGGCGGGGAGGCGTCCGTCCAGGGGGCCTGGTCGCGCAGGCTCCCCGGTCTATTGTGGCGGTCGGTCAGCGCGGCTTGGGCGGTGAGGTGTTGCGTCGCGGCAGGAGCAGAGCAGGGACGAGGGCGAGCGCGGCGAGACCGAGCGCCCAGGCGAAGGTGTGGTGGAATGCGCCGGGGAGCCCATGCACCGCGTCGATCTGGTGTTGCAGGATGATCGCGAGCACCACGGTGCCGAACGATCCGCCTATCTGTTGGATGATCCGGCTGGCGCTGGTCGCGGCAGCCAACTGCTCGGCGGACAACTGTCGGTAGGTGGCGGTCATCGCGGTCAGCAGCACGGCTCCGATGCCCGCACCGCTGACGAACAGTGCTACCGCCAGGAGCGGTTGGCTGGTGTGCGGTCCGGCGACGGTGAAGGGGATCGTCCAGATCTGGGCCGAACTGCTCGACCTCGACCCTGACGCGAGCACACTGCTGCCAACCTTGGCGGGCCTGCACGAACCCGAAAGCGGCAACCTCGACCTGCTCGGACGCCGACTGCCCCGGCCATTGAAGCGACGCACCCGCGACGACCTGCGCGCGATCCAGCTCGTCGGGCAGGATCCGGCCGGTGCCCTCAACCCCGCTCACCCGCCTCTAGGGCCGTGCAGACGTGCGGCGACTGCGCCTCATGTGCGGCGGCCCGGACGAATGCGGTACCCAAGCGGGCGTCGGCGGCCAGCCTGCGCACGGCGGCATCAGCCACGTCCGTGCCGACGTAACCGGACACGTGATCGCGCAGCCGGTGCATGAGCAGGCTTCGCGGTTGAGCACCGTGGCCGACCAGCCGCCCATCGAGATCAGGCTCATCGCGGTGTGCAGGCATGTCCTGCCGCCGGACGCGTCCGGCGCGATTCCGCAGCCGCGCGTCTACGACCTGCGCGAGGCGGGCGAAGAGGAGATCCGCACCACGCTGGAGCAGGTGCGGCACGAGATGGCCACGACCGGGCCGAACCCGCTGACCGGCCCGGGACTGGACGTGCGGCTCAGCCTGCTGCCGGGCGACCGGGGACGGAGGAAGCGGAGGTCCCGTCGCCGGCACTGCGGCTGGAGGAGGTCAGCGTCGCCTACGGCCCCGCCCTGGCTCTGGAGAAGATCGACGGCGAGGTCGCGCCGGGTGAGGCCGTCGCGCTGATCGGCCCGAACGGCGCGGGCAAGTCGACCCTCATCAAGGCGATCCTGGGTTTGGTGCCGCTTGCCGCAGGGCGGGTCACCGTGCTGGGCACCACTCCCGCCCAGGCGCGTCGCGACATCGCCTGCGTCCCGCAGGCCGACACGCTCGATCCGGAGTTCCCGGTCTCGGTCGGCCAGGTGGTGCTGATGGGCCGCTACCGCCGGATCGGCTGGCTGCGCCGCCCCAAGGCCGCCGACAAGCAGGCCGCCCACCGTGCCCTGGAGCAGGTCGGCCTGGCCGACCGCGCCCGGGACCGGTTCGGGACGCTGTCGGGCGGGCAGCGCCAGCGCGTTCTGCTGGCCCGCGCGATCGCCGCCGAACCACGCCTGCTGCTGCTGGACGAGCCGTTCAACGGCGTCGACGCCGTCAGCGAGCAGGCGCTTCTTGACGCGATCGCCGCACTGAAGAAGCAGGGCACGGCCGTGGTCGTGGCCACCCACGACCTGGCGCTGGCCCACCTGGCCTGCGAGGAGGTATGCCTGCTCAACCGCCGCCAGTTCGGCTTCGGACCCACCCGCGCCACGCTCACCCCCGACCGGCTGCGCGCCACCTACGGTGGGCACGCCCTCGAACTGCGCGGCGACCGTGTCATCGTCGCCCACTCGTAGGCGGCCGGCCATGTACCAGTTCTTCGTCGAGCCGTTCGGTTACCCGTTCATGGGCCGGGCGCTGGCCGAGATGGTGATCCTGGGTGCGCTGGCCGGGACCGTCGGCGTACTGATCCTGCTGCGCCGCCTGGCCTTCATCATCGACGCGCTGACCCACACGGTCTTCCCCGGCGTTGTCATCGGCTACCTGCTCAGCGGGGACGGCGACATCTTCTGGGGCGCGCTGGCCGCGGGCGCGGCGACCGCCGCGCTCACCCTGCTCACCCGGCACCGCGCCGTCACCGAGGACACCGCCCTGGCGCTCCTGCTGACCACCTTCTTCGCCGTCGGGGTCGTGCCGGTCTCCCGGCAATCGGGCTACACCGCCGATCTGACCGCTTTCCTGTTCGGCCGGATCCTCACCGTCACCGAGCAGCAGCTGGCGCAGACCCTGGCGGTCACCATCCTGGTCATCGCCTCGCTGGCGCCGCTACGACGACCGCTGATCGCCCGCGCGTTCGACCCGCAGGGCGCCCAGGCCGCCGGGTACCGGATCGGCCTGCTAGACCTGGTCACCAACACCATCGTCGCCCTGGTCGTGGTCGCCTCGGTCCGGGCGGTCGGAACGGTCCTGGTCATCGCGCTGCTGATCGTGCCCGCCGCCGCGGCCCGGGTGATGTCGGACCGGCTGGCGCTGATCGTGCCGGTCGCCGCCGTCCTCGGCGCGCTGGCCGGCTGGGCCGGCCTGGCGATCAGCTACGACGCGTCGATCCACCACGGGCTGCGGCTCGCCTCCGGCGGCACCGTCGTGCTCGTCCTCATCGCCTGCTACGCGGGCGCCCTCGCCGCGGGAACGATCCGGCGGCGGCTGCGCGTCCGCCGGCCCATCCGGGGGAGCGCGGCATGACGGCGGTCGACCGGGCGCTCGTCGAAGCCGTCCTCCTCGGCGTGGTCGGCGGATTGATCAGCGTTCAGATCGTGCTGCGCCGACTGCCGTTCTTCACCCTGGCCATGACGCATGCCACCTTCTCCGGCGTCGTCCTGGCCGCGGTCGCGGGCATCGACCTGTATGCGGGCGGCGGCCTGTTCGGTGTACTGATCGTGCTGGGGGTGCTGGCCCTGTCCCGGCGACCGGCGCAGGCCATGAGCACGGCGATCGGGATCGTGCTGTCGGCCGGCTTCGCGCTCGGTGTCGTCCTGCTGTCGGCACGCGACGGCTTCTCCAAGGATCTGACCGCCTACACAGTCGGCCAGATCCTCACCGTCGGAACCGGCGACCTGATCGCCGTGACCGTGGTCGGCGCCATCGTGGTCGCCCTCCTTCTCGGCGCGGGCCGACAGCTCACCTTCCGCGCCTTCGACCCCGGCGGATACGCCGCCGCCGGCTACCGCCCCGTCTTGATCGACCTGGCGCTGCTGCTGACGGTCGAGGCGGTCATCGTGTCGCCGTGCCCGCCGCCGTCGCGATCCTGTCCGTGGCCGTCCTGGTCGGCCCGGCCGCAATCGCCCGCCTATGGACCCACAACATCCCCGCCATGACCGCCATCGCCGTGGCCGCGGGAGCGGCCAGCGGGCTGATCGGCGTGCAGATCTCCACCCACTATGACGTCGCCGCAGGCGGCACCATCACACTCGTCACCGGAAGCCTGTTCGTTCTGTCCCTGGCCACGACCATGGCCTGGAACACGGTGGCCTCCCAGCGGGCAAGGACGGTCACGGATGAGCGGATTCGCTGAGAGGGCACCGCCGTCCCCGCCGTCGGCGCGACGCTACCCCGCGCCGGCCATGGCTTCGGCGACGGCTTCGCACCGCTGCTGGTAGCCGCCGTCGAAGCCGGTGAGCTGGAACATCAGGGTGATCTCGGCGGCGCGGGCTTCGGCCGGATCAGCGGGAATCAGGGTGGCTGTGACCGCCGTCCAGAGCGTGGCGGCGTCGGCGGCCGCCAGGGCCTTGCCGGCCGGGGTGAGCACTAGGCGCAGCTTATGGCGGCGGACGACACCCATCTGCTGCAGGAACTCGCGTAGGGTCTACGCCTCGGTGACGTCGTTCTCTGACCAGGCGTTCGGCGTGGACGCGCTCCAGCCAGGACGTCGGGTGGCTGGACGCCGGAGACCTCCATCGCCTCTTCCAGCGCGGTGAACCCGGTCTTGCGGTTCTGCTGCCAGGCCTCCAGCACCCGATGCGTCACCGGCGATGTGCACACGGCTGCGTAGCGGGGCATCTGCAGTTCCTCGAACAGCGCACCGAGAGCCGCTGCGCGCCGCCGATGTTCGGCCAGACCGCCCGACCACTTGACCGGAAGCTGATACCACAGCCAGTGCTGCAGCCCGTACAGCGCTGCTCCCCGCCACGATGACCCTGGAGCCCCGCAGCGGCGGCCGCCATGCGTTTCTCGAACATTTGGTCGAACCTGTCGAGCGTTCGGTCTGCTGCGTGGTCGGTCTCAGACCGGTCTCGTACACAGCTCTGGCGGATAGGGCTGGCGCCAACGATAACCGTCTGGGGGGACGAGTTCTCTGAGGTGATCGCCGGTGTGGGGCACCATGCTCTTGAAGCAGCGGGTTGGCGCCGCGCGCGGGTTGGTGCGCGCCAGGTACTCAAGTGCGTCACGTCCGGTGAGGTTGGCGTATCCGCGCTGGCCACGGCCGTGGAACACATAGGCGGGCCTGCCCCATTTCCCAGCCCCTGCGGCTCTGCGGCGCGAGACGGTGACGATGAGCCGGCCGGCCTTACGCCAGTTCGGCGCCTGCCAGGCGTCCAGCCAGACTCGCCGCCCGTTGGAGATCCATCTGACGTCCCATCCGTACAGGCTGAGAAGGCGGGCATCGGCGTCGAGGGTCGAGGGCCCTGCGGGACGAATGTCGGTCAGTTGCTCGTGGTCGTCGGTCTGCCGGATGTTCCGGATGTGGTCGCACTCGATCAGCCGGGCGCGCAGGTGAGTGAGGAAGGTCAGTTTCGGTATCCACTCATCGATAGAGGCGTCCTGCCGGGCATGGATCAGATGCCGGTCGGGCACGGCGAAGGCGGTGTCCAGGTGGTGGGGGCCGAGTTTGATCCCGATCTGGGTGAAGGTCTCCTCTCCCAGATCGATAAGGGCGTCTCGCCAGCGGGCGATGAGGGCGGGGTGCGCCAGCTCATCGAGGGTTTCGACGTGCTGGACATCGCGGGCGGCCAGACTCCGGAACCGACGGTCGTCGAGATCGATGAGCCTTCGGATGTCTGGTGTGAGCGGGGTGTCGGGAGCGGAACGGACATCTGACGGTCGTGCGGTCACGATCCGGTGAGCTTCCAGACGGCGCTGCCGGATGCAGGACACTCGGCGGTCGGCGGAGAGCGTGTCGGGGTCTTCCATCCCGCGTTCGATGATCTTGTTCCACCAGGAGCGCTGGTGAGCGCCCTCCTGGATCACCAGGGTCTGTTCCCACCTGTGGCAGACCTGCGGTGACCAGAGCCATTGTGTGACGGCGGCGGGGACGCGGTTGAGTGTCGCTTCGGCGACCGCCAGGAGACTGAAGACCTGCTCGTCCTGGCCGCAAAGGGCATCGATCTGACTGACGGTGATGTCGGGGTCGAGCGCGGCTACGGCGGCCGAAGTGCTTAAAGCGGTCATGGTGTCCTTAGGCTGCGGCACTACAAGGCGCACGACGGTAATCGTGTGGGTAGGCGCGTGCGGGGAATTGGTTGTCAAAGGTCTGGTTCCGATCCTCCGTTGAGCAGGTCGATGACCGGCTGCAGGCATCGGTCGGCCGTGGTCTGGCCCACGGCCACGACCCGGTCAGGGACCCGGCGTCGAGGAGGGCCAGGAGGACGCGCGGGTCGGCTACCGGATGGAGGAGATCAACCGGCTGACCTGGTTCGGCGGCGGCCTGGCCGACGCCGGCATCGAGGCCGGGACCGCGTTGCGGGACGAGGGCGACAAGGCCCCGGGCGAAGGCCGCCGTCCAGCATCAGCAGCAGCATCGCCAGGTCGCGTAGCCGTTTGCCGCTCGATGGCAGCACCCCCACGTCCTGGTCGTCCATGGGCCGGGGCAGCCGCCGCGGCCGCTTGACCTGCCACCCGGCGCGTGGGGCGCTGCCGGCTGGCGCGTCCCATGAACGGCTGGTGCCGTTCCGGCACGCGGGCCAGCGCGGGATCCTCCCGCATCTGCACCGGCGAGACGCCGTGGTCGTACTCCTCGGCGACGATCGCCCAGTCGTAGAAGCTCGACACCGCGGCCAGGATCCGATCGATCGTTGCCGGGGCCAGTAACCTGCCGGCCCGTCCCCGCTCTCGGCGACCACCGCCATGCCCAGCCCCTCCTGTGCCAGGAACATGAACAGGTAGCGCAGGTCGTAGCCGTAGGCGCTCAGCGTGTTCGGCGAGAACTCCCGATCAGCCAGGTGCGCGAGGAACCGGCAGACCGGACCGACCGGCTGCCCCTGGTCGTCCAGCAGCCGCACTCGACGGACGATGCCGCCATCTCGCTCCTTGACGACCCGCACCTCGGCCTCCCCACCTCGCGTCCTCCATGGCACGGGTCAACGTACGAGGCGGCAGCGAACCCATGAGGCGGAACGAAGGAACGCGTAGAGATGGGGTGTCCAGATAAGAACCTGATCGGCACCTACTCCTTCACCGCCCCCGACCTCGGCCCCTCGGGCGCCCGTGAGCTCCGCGCCCCCGACACCGACGATGAAGACGACTGATCCGCGCGGACGGCGGATGGCACCATCGATCCATGCCGTGGTGGAAGAGGAAACCCCGATGGCCCGTGGACACCGCTGAGCGGTCAGGGGCTACTTCGTTGGTATTTCAGTACCTGGTCGCGCAACTGACCTCCGTGGGCGACGACATGGACAAGGTGGCCGTCTACCTGTCCGGCTGCCGCTGTCTGGGCGTCAGCGGCAGTTGGCGGTCGACTCAGGGACGGCCAGGCCGGTGAGGAACCACGCCTCGATGATCTCATCGACGGTCACCATCGCCCGCCCATCGGGAGTAAACGAGACGATCTGGTGGTTCGGGGCTGCCCACAGTGTCCGTGCGGTCGAGTCGAAGAGCATCGAGCCCTTGTCCGCCGTGACGAAGGCGTACGGGCCGCGGTCGGTCCACACGGCGCGGGTCCCGAAAATAGCGAGGCTCGAGTTTGTGTCGATCTCGACCGGAAGCTCCGTCGGCCGGATCAGCTCACAGACCGCGCGGGAGGGTTCGATTTTCAGCAGCTGGGCGGCGGGTGCGGCATCGTCGGCCATACCGCCCACGGTGAACACTGCGGTTCCATCAGGCGCCATGGCGAGGGCGTTCACACGGCTGAGACGGGTTGGGATGGTGACCAGAACGGCACCGCTGTCGACCTCACGGACCACGACCCGGCCTTCCGGCGACGTGTGCGCCAGCAACCGGCCTTTCGCATCGAGTGCGACGGGGCCAAACGCCTGCTGTTCAACTGGGACGCTGAGCACTACTCGGCCCGTCTCTGTCTCCATGACGGCGACCCTGCCCGACACGTAGGTGCCGATGGCCACCCGGCAGCCGTTACCGCTGAAGCCGATCCGGACCGGGTCGTCCAGGCCGAGGCTCTCGTCGTCCTCGTCCTCGTCCTCGTCCTCCTCGTCCTCGTCGTCGAGGACGTCGTTGTTGTCCGTTCCGGTGCGCTCTGGAAGGGTCCACAACTCCTCCCCGGTCCCGGCGGACCAGGCGTGCAGGCGGCCTTCGACAGACGTCACCACAGTCCGACCGTCCGGGCTGACCTGCATGTCGTGGGGCTCGTCGTGATAGTCGGCTCCTTCGAGGAGCCAGGTCAGTCGATCCTTGTTAAGAGTGTTCCAGAGGACGATGTCGCCACCGTTATGGTGCCACTCGGCCGCCGCTCCCAACGCCACCCAGGACAGGTCGGAAGGCGCCGCCACTGCGGTCGCCCCGTAGGTGAAGGATGCCTCGTTGAGTCCCGTCTCCTCGCCTTCGTCGAACTCGTCCTCGTCAACGTGAAGGATTCCGAGGTGCCGCGCTCCTGCGAGGAAGTGGTGCGGGCGCACGTCGCCCGTCGTCCACTGGGCCCACCAGTCATCGGGCATGGGGCGCTGCTGCGCGGGCCAGGACAGCACCCGGGGCGCGACCGCGGCCAGCCTGTCCTCGTCCAATTCGGCGAGGAGCAGGCAGACTTCGCCCCAGACCTGTTTGGTCGGGCGCGCGTTCAGCAGTTCGTCAAGGGAGCTCATCGCAGCGACGTCCTTCTGGCTGTGGTCATGGGAGGGGGTGGGCATGCACGCCGTCGTCGGGTGAGGCGATCACCAGGGTGCGGCCGTCGGGGGTGAGCGTGGCGGCGATCCGCGGGCCGGGGACGTCCACCGTGAGGATGGCGGAGGCGGTGGCGAGATTCCAGACGGTGACGCGGTTCCGGTCCACGATCGGCACGCGCGGTTCGCCGCCGCACCATACGGGCCGCAGGTTGATCCGGTCGACTCGTTCGTCGGTCGGTACAACCACCGGTTCCGGGTCACCGGCCGGGTTGTCCAGGTCGATGATCGTAGCCACCGTCTGATCCGGCCGGGCGCCCACAACGACGAGTGCGGCACCGTCCGGACTGAACGCCAGGCCGTTCGCCCATGGGATACCGGTACGGCGCTCGGCGTGCGATCCGCTGCCAATCTCCTGGACGACGACCCCCTCGTCCTCCTTCCAAAACGTGCGGCGAGGGCGGCAGAACGCCAGGCGTGCTCCGTCGGCGCTCAGGGCGACGGCTCCCTCGCCCTCCACCCGGTCGTCGTAGGCGAGGTCCTTGAAGATCTCCCGGACGTCGTGGCGGACACGCCGGGTCTGCACGTCCCAGACGACAACGTTCCGGGTGAACGCGTTGGCTGTGGCGAACGATCGGCCGCCGACCGCAACCTGGGCGAGCGGCAGATCGTACGACCCGCCGCTCCCGATCATGCCTAGCCGCCATCGCTCACAGGGGTCGTCGAGCGCCCAGCGGTAGATCGAGTTGCCGCTGTCCATGGCGGTCAGCGCTGATCCATCGGGGTCGAAGAGGAGATCATGGACGCCTCGACGATCGGGAACGGTCAGGCGGGTCACGGCCCCGTCCGACAGCACCAGCACCTCGGTGAACTCCTGGAACCACGGCGCGGTCGTCGCGACCGCTGTCCGGCTCAGGTCCGTGGTGACCGCGACCGCGGTGATCCGCTGAGGTGTGGGCGAACGCGCGGGAAGGGGATGCAGTGTCTCCAGATCTTCGGGTGCACTGAGTTGCCGCACTGACATGACATCTCCGATCGGACATGATGATCAATCAGGACGTCGAGAGTATAGAGATCGTCACTGACGAATCTCAGACCGTCACGGAGCCCTTTTCATCCTCGGGTGGTTTTGTAGTTCTGTAGGACGGCGATGGCTTTGACGCGGTGGCCGGCCTTGCTGGGGCTGCAGCGGAGCTTGCGGAGGATTCGCCAGCTCTTGAGCTGGGCGTTTGCGTGTTCGCCGGGGCCGCGTAGCTTGGCGTGTGCCCGGTTCGCCTGCTTCTGCGACTCGGCTTGTTCTTGCCCTTGTAGGGGGTGATGACGACCGAGGCTTCGGCTCCTTGGTAGGCATTGTCGGCCAGGGTGGGGATCCCGGCCTTGTGCAGTGTGCGCAGGATTCCCCGGACGCGGGCGGCGGTCGGGTCGTGGATCTTGCCGGGCATCGCGCCCGAGGTCCACAGGATCGTCCCGTCCGGCCCGGCGATCACCTGCACGTTCATCCCGTGCACCCGATGCCTGCCGAGAAATAGGGGCGGTCGGCCTTGACCCGGTCGGTGTGGATCAGCGTGCCGTCCAGGACCAGGTGCGTCAGCCCGTCTGTCCTGGCCTTGCGCAACGCGGCCCCGAGCTTGGGTGAACGCGCCGACAGCAGCGCGACGATCTCCTCGACATAGCGCCGTGCCGCGGTCGTCGAGCATCGGGGGGAGATTCCTGCGAGTCACGGGGCGAGGTAGTTGTGCACGGCGGCGATGCACGCCTCCCTGCGTGTGGTGTCGTGAGGGAACCGTCGGCTGCATTCGGTGCGGACCCACTCCGGGGCCCTATTCGGCTGCTGTGGTTTGCCGGCACGTGGCCGGGGGTGGCGCGGTGCGGGGCGCTTTGGCTTGGCTGGGCGCGGTGTTTGCAGTGCCGGGGTGTGCTGTCTATCGACGGTCGGCTCAGAGTGCGGGGGCGCCTTTGGGGCGGGTGGTGACTGTTCGACGTCACGCCGAGGCCGTGCGGGGGGATAGCTGGTCTGGCCCGAGCGCTTGGAGGCGAGGGGCTGTGCTAGTGGGGATCGGCTCAACTGATGGCCTGGGCTTTCAGAGCCTGGCGTGTAAGTCGTGCCTGGCGTGTAGGTAGGGTGTGATGGCCTCGGGCCTGATGCGTCGCCGAGTTGGAGGGCGGCTGCGGTGCCAAGTGCTGCCAGGGCGGCACTGATCAGGGGTACTGCCCAGCGGCGGCTGTAAGACCGTTGCCGGTGTCGGCGGCGAGGGCGAACTCGCCACGGCTCATGGCGCTCCGGTGGTACGCGTGCGGGTGGTGTCACATCAGAGTCGTGGGCCACCGCCCATGACTACCAAGAGTGATGGCATCGCGACAACGGGACTCGCTGATCTGGCACCGGGGCGTCGACAGCGAGCCCGGCGGAGACTTTGATCAGTTCGTTACCCGCTCTGAGATGAAGTTCGGGCCTGTTAACGGTGCTTCATTACTGCACGGGGACCGGGTGACCGTCTCGGGTCACTCAGCACATGAACCAAGTACCGCCCGACTCGCCTGTCGGCCGAGAAACCGCTCGGAGCGGCCCGCGCCGGATGGTTCCCTTGACCGTCTGGCTGTGCTCGGACACCGCCGCTACAACAATCGTCACCCGCAGGGGCATCCAGGCCAGCGAACGTGCGCAGGTCGCCGACGTGGCGATGAAAATCTGTCTGCGGCACCGACAGTCGGTCGGCCGCGAACTGGCACGGCACCTGATCGGCAACTGCTCTGATGAGGGCGACGTCGTCGCCGAAGGCTTCACCACCAGCGAGGCGACACTGGTTGCCGCCGCCGGCCTTGGTCGACGCGGCATCGCGCTGGTCCCGCACTTCCCGCTCGCCCAGCACATCGGCGCCCGGCTACGCGCCACCCAGGACCGGGAGCAACTGGCGCGCGTGGAAATGCGTTCTGTCCGGCCTGACCAGATGGCCCGCGGACTGGCCGACCACCTCGGGTCCGTCGCGCTGGTGATCGCGGCACCGCCACCGTTTGAGACCGGCGGCCACGCCCCGCGCGGGGTCGGCGATCCCGGCTGCCCGGCCTGCCGGGCGGATCTGTGGATGTTGACCAGCGAACAGCTCGCGCTGTTCCTGGCCTCGGCGTGGAAGGTGCTGCGGCCGGGCGGGGTCTTGGCGATGACGACAACCGCCCGCCACGAGGCGGGGCGTTTCGTCGACCCCGCTCCGCGAATCATCCGCCAAGCCCAGGGGCTGGGGTTCCGTTACGCCCAGCACGTCATTGCGCTGCGCGTCCCCATCGAGGGGGACTCACTGGTCGTCCAGGCGGGACCTGCCGACCTGGCCCACCTGCGCGACATTCGCTCCCGCGCGGTGCCACCGCAGGTCAGCGTTCACGCCGACGTGTGCCTGTTCACCAAACCCCAGGCCCACCGGGACAGTGGCGGTGCCCGATGAACCACGGCTCCTCCTCCGTTCCACCCACGGCCCTGCCATCGGTGCTCGCGACCGGGCAGCAACCCTCGCGACTGCAGCGCCACGGCCGCTACACGCCCGAATCGATGTGCCACCCCGGCAAGATGCTGCCCGCCATCGCTGCCACCGTCATCAAGACCTTCACCGACCCTGGAGACCTGGTCGTGGATCCCATGTGCGGGATCGGCACCACCCTGGTCGAGGCGATCCACCTCGGCCGCAACGCCGCTGGCGTGGAGTACGAACCGGACTTCGTCCACCTCGCTCTCGACAACCTGCGGCACGCCCGCTCCCAGGGAGCCAGCGGCAGGGCGCAGTTGGCCTGCGGGGATGCCTGCAACATCGCCACGATCTACCGGGCCCTGCACCGGCAGGCGGCTCTGGTGCTGACCTCACCGCCGTACGGCTCGCGTACCCACGGACACATTCGCTCCGGACGCGACAACGGCGGAGGAAAGATCGTCAAGCGGCACCACCGCTACTCCACCGACCGCGGCAACCTCGCCCACCAGGACCTGTCCGGCCTTCTCGCAGGCTTCGGGCAGATCCTGGCCGGCAGTGCCGCCTTGCTGCGACGCGGCGGAAGAATCGCGGTGACAGTCCGTCCAATCCGTGTTCGTGGCGAGCTGATCGATCTTCCAGGACAGGTCATCGACACCGCTCGCCACCAGGGCCTGGTCCTAACCGGCCGCCACGCCGCTCTCCTCGCCGGCCTGCGCGACGGCGGACTGGTCAACCGCGCCTCCTTCTTCCAGATGCTGGAGACCCGCCGCGCCCGAGACCGAGGCATTCCCGCCTGCGCTACCGCCCACGAAGACCTCCTGCTCTTCCAACCCGCCACCGACCTGAGAGAGGTGGCCCGATGACGCGGCAGCGACGAAGCACGAGGGCAGGGCACCAGCGGGTTCTAGAGATGCTGGCGCGCCTCCAGTTGAGGCTGTGCGGTCGGTGTGGACGGGCCTGCTACGACACCCGCCGGGCCGCCCGCCACGCGGCCCGGATCGCCGCTCCCGGCGCCCAACTACGCGCCTACCGGTGCGTCGACACCTGGCACCTGACCAGCCCGCCCAACCGTCCCCAGCACATCACCCCGCCCGTCGCCCTCGCCCAGGACATTCGGGCCGGTAGGGCGGGGCTTGACCGGGAGGGCGCAGTCAAGCGTGCATACCGGTGCTCCCGCCCGGACCAATCCGCTGGTCCGCAACCTGCAGCACACACGTTCGGGCGCCGGAGCGGACCCGATCCGCTGGCAGACATCCCCAGCGCCCCACTGGCCCCTTCTCACGCGACGTACGGGGGCGGGCGGTGAGGCAGGGGCTGACGCCGGCGGAGATCCGCACGCTGCCCGCCGTGGTCGATTTGGTCACCGCAGGTCAGGCGCTGGGAGTGGGGCGCACCAAAAGCTATGAGCTGGCACGCGCCGGGCGGTTTCCCTGCCCAGTGCTGCGGGTCGGGCGCAGCTACCTGGTTCCCACCGCCGGACTGCTGGCCCTGCTCGGCCTTGACCAGTCGGCCGGGCAGCCCACGCCAGAAAGCGAGTAGGGCTCGTGTCTGTCGGAACGACCTACAAATCCTGCGGTTGCCGTACCCCCGAGGGACGGCTGCTGCGCACCAAATGCCCCAGACTGCGCCGCAAAGGCGGCGCATGGAGCCCGACCCACGGCAACTGGTACTACCAGTTCGAACTGCCGCCCAATTCCGACGGCACCCGCCGCAGCCCCATCCGCCGAGGCGGGTTCAGCAGCCAGGACGCCGCCGAAGCGCAGATAACTCGGCTCCACGAACTGCTGGGGATCAGCGGCGACCCCGAGGACCGCATCCGGATCGCCGATCTCATCACGGCCACTCTGAAGAAGGAGAAGCGGCTCCCGGTGCCTGAGGAAGTGCGCCGCAAGATCCGCACCGGTCAGGACCTGGACGCGGTGATCACGGTCGGGCAGTGGCTGCAGACCTGGCTCGCCGGACGTAAGGGGCTGCGCAGCGGCACGTTGCGCAGCTACCGCACTCACATCACCGCTCACCTGCAACCGGTGATCGGGCACATACGCCTGGACCGACTCCGCGTCGCCGACGTTCAGGCGGTGTTCGATGCCATCGACGAACGCAACGAGGTGATCGTGCGCGCCCGCGAATCCGGCGACCCCGGCCTTCGAGCGCGAGTGAAGGGCTGCCGGGTGGTCGGTCCGGCGACCATGCACCGGATTCGCGCCACTCTGCGCGCCTCCCTCAACCAGGCGATCCGGGAACGGCGCCTCGACCTCAACGTCGCATCCCTGATCGAACTGCCTTCCGGTCGCCGGCCCAAAGCGCTGGTGTGGACGTCTGAACGTGTCGGCGAGTGGCGCCAAGCCCGAGAAGCGTTCATCGCGACCAAGAGTCACACGCACTCCGCAACAGGTGGACCGGTGCGCAGCGGGCGTATCAAACCGATGGACGCCTATGTCAGCACGCCGCGACCTTCACCGGTCATGGTGTGGACACCAGAGCAGACCGGCACCTTCCTCGACCGCGCCGCCCGCCACCGCCTGTATTCGCTATACCACCTCATCGCGTTCCGCGGGCTGAGGCGCGGTGAAGCGTGCGGGCTGCGGTGGGCCGACGTCGACCTGGACGAGGGCACCATCCGGGTCCGGTGGCAGATCACCCAGATCGGGGGTCGCACCGAACAAGGACGCCCCAAGTCCGAAGCCGGAGAACGGCAGGTCACACTCGACCAGCACACCATCAAGCAGTTGGCCGCGCACCGGGCCCGGCAGAATCAGGAACGGCTGGTCGCAGGCGATACCTGGCACGACACCGGGTTCGTCTTCACCCAACCAGGAGGAGATCCGCTGGCGCCCATGGCCGTCTCCGAGCAGTTCCTGCTGCTGGCCATGGAGGCTGGACTCCCGCCCGTCCGGCTGCACGATCTGCGGCACGGCGCGGCCACCATCCTGCTGCGCGCCGGACACGACCTGAAGGTCGTGCAGGAGACGCTGGGGCTGTCGTCGATCACCATCGCCTCCGACACCTACACCAGCGTCCTGCCCGACCTGGCCCGCCAATCGGCCGAGGACGCCGCCGCCGTCATCCTCAACGCCCGCACTCAACCCGACCGAACGGCAGCAACCAGCCGTGTCGTCCACTTGCCGGAGGCGTCACGCCGGTGACCGGCATGTGTTGACCATCGGATTCTTGACGTTGGTGTCCGCCCCCCGAACCGTTCTGGGGGCGGACACCAACGCTCGTGCTGCGGGAGTAGTCGGCGGATGGAGGCCGGCAACCGCCTGAGCCGGGGGCGTTTCAGCGGCCGCGGGGGGCTACGGCCAGAGCGACGGTGGATGGGCGATTGCGGTGGAACGCGCTGGGTGCGGCGACAGGTCCGCGACATCCGAGCGAACATCGAGCGAACACGGGGACGAAGCGGGACATTATTTGGGATCTTGGCAGTGGTAAGACTGCAGGTCAGGCTGTTGCGCGCCCGGCAGGATTCGAACCCGCGACCGTCGGATTAGAAGTCCGATGCTCTGTCCAGCTGAGCTACGGGCGCTCGGCGCCCGGCGGGACGCCGGGACACAGTGTAAGGGTGCACGTCGTCTGGCTCCACATCTATAACGGCCTTACCGCTGGGGCGGGGGTCCTATCTTGGGGTGCTGTGGCGGTGAACATTGAGGTGCCGCTCTCCGGTGGGGCCGTGTCGGAGGGTGTGGTGCGGGTCGGGGAGACGGTGCGGAGGCCGCTGCGGGCGCACAGTCCGGCGGTCCACGGGTTGCTGCGGCATCTGGAGGGCGTGGGGTTCGAGGCGCCGCGGGTGCTGGGGGTCGATGAGCTGGGGCGGGAGGTGCTCAGCTGGGTGCCGGGGGAGGCGCCGCATCGGCCGCTGGCGGCGGGGGTCGTGTCGGAGGACGCGTTGCGGGGTGTCGGGCGGCTGCTGAGGCGGTACCACGACGCGGTCGCGTCGTACGAGGCGCCGGTGGGGGCGCCGTGGGACGCGGAGACGTCCAATGTGGACGGGGAGCCCGAGGTCATCGGGCACTGCGATGTGACGCCGGAGAACGTGGTGTTCCGGGGCGGGAGGCCCGTGGCGTTGATCGACTTCGATCTGGCGCGGCCGACCACGCGGGTGTTCGACGTGGTGACCGCGTTGCGGCACTGGGGGCCGATCGAGGATCCGGCCGATCGGGACGCCGTGCTCTACGGGGCGGACGTGGGGCATAGGCTGCGGATCTTCTGCGATGCCTACGGGTTGGACCGGGAGCGGCGGCGGGAGGTGCTGCCGGCGGCGCGGGTGCGGTTCGAGCGGTCCTATCGGGTGATGCGTGAGAGGGCTGAGCGTGGCGGGGGTTGGGCGCGGATCTGGCAGGGGGGCGCCGGGCCCCGGATCCGGCGGGCTCAGGACTGGCTGGAGCGGCACTGGGACGAGCTCGATGCGCGTCTCTGGTGAGGGGCTGGTTCTCGGGGTCGCGCTGGACGCTCTTCTCGGGGACCCGAAGCGGTGGCATCCCGTGGCCGGGTTCGGCCGGGTGGCGTCGGCGGCGGAGCGCTGGGTGTACGGGGATTCGCGCTGGCGGGGTGTTGTGTACGTCGGGGCTCTGGTGGGGGGCGCCGGGGTCGCGGGGGTCGCGCTTGAGCGGGCGAGCCGGCGTCCCGTGGTGCATTGCCTCGTGACCGCCGGGGTGACCTGGGCCGTGCTCGGCGGGACGTCGTTGGGGCGTGAAGGGCTCCACATGGCGCGGGTTCTGGAGCGGGGAGACGTGGGGGCGGCCAGGGAGCGGCTTTCGCATCTGTGCGCGCGGGATCCGCGGGGGCTGGGGGCTCAGGATCTGAGCCGTGCGGTGGTGGAGTCGGTGGCCGAGAACACGTCGGACGCGTCCATCGCGCCCTTGGTCTGGGGGGCGGTGGCGGGCATTCCGGGGCTGCTCATGTATCGGGCCGTGAACACGCTCGACGCGATGGTCGGGTACCGGAGTCCGAGGTACGAGCGGTTCGGGTGGGCGGCGGCGCGGCTCGATGATGTCGCGAACTGGGTTCCGGCGCGGGTCACCGGGGGGCTGGTCGCGCTCTGTTCGGGACGGGAGGCCTGGCGTGTTCTGCGGAGGGACGGGGCGAAGCATCCGAGTCCGAACGCCGGGCGGTGCGAGGCCGCTTTCGCCGGGGCGCTCGGGGTGCGGCTGGGCGGCGCCAACGCCTATGGCGGACGGGTCGAGCGGCGGCCCGAGATGGGGGACGGCCGGGCGCCCGAGGTCAGGGACATCCGGAGGGCCGTCCGGCTTTCGGCGGCGGTGACGTTCGCGGCGGCGGCCGTGGTCTGGAGCGTGCGGTGAGCGGGCTTCTGGTGGCGGGGACCACCTCGGACGCGGGGAAGAGCGTCGTCACGGCGGGGCTGTGCCGGTGGCTGGCGCGGCAGGGGGTGAAGGTCGCGCCGTTCAAGGCCCAGAACATGTCGCTGAACTCGATGGTGACGAGCGACGGGGCGGAGATCGGGCGGGCGCAGTACATGCAGGCGCAGGCCGCGGGGGTGGAGCCCGCGGCGCTGATGAATCCGGTGCTGCTCAAGCCGGGGAGCGACCGCAGGAGCCAGGTCGTGGTGCTGGGGAAGCCCGTGGCGGAGGTCGACGCACTCCAGTACGGGGCGCACAAGGAGTACCTCAAGGGCGTCGTGCTGGAGAGCCTCGCGGAGCTGCGGGCCGAGTACGACGTGGTGGTGTGCGAGGGCGCCGGGAGTCCCGCCGAGATCAATCTGCGGGGCGGCGACATCGTGAACATGGGGCTGGCGCGGGCCGCGGACCTGCCGGTGGTGGTGGTCGGCGACATCGACCGGGGCGGCGTCTTCGCGTCGCTCTACGGCACGGTCGCCCTGCTGGAGCCGGCGGACCAGGCGCTGATCGCCGGGTTCGTCATCAACAAGTTCCGGGGGGCGCAGGAGCTTCTGGCGCCGGGGCTGGAGCAGCTCGCGATGCTCACGGGGCGGCCGACGCTGGGGGTCCTGCCCTGGAAGCTCGGCCTGTATCTCGACTCCGAGGACACCCTGGCGTTGGACGCGCCGAGGCCCGACGCGAAAGGGCCCTACGGGCGGGAGACGCTGCGCGTCGCCGTCGTCCGGTTCCCGCGCATCTCCAACTTCACGGACATGGACGCCCTGGCCTGCGAGCCCGGTGTCGTCGTCCGGTACGCGGCGAGCGCCGGCGATCTGGCCGAGGCCGACCTGGTCGTGCTTCCGGGCACCCGGGCCACCCTCGCCGATCTCGCGTGGCTTCGCGAGCGGGGAATGGCCGAGGAGATCCGCAGAAGGGCCGAGGAGGGGCGGCCGGTTCTCGGGATCTGCGGCGGCTACCAGATGCTCGCCGGGGAGATCGTGGACGACGTCGAGTCGAAGCAGGGGACGGCGGAGGGGCTCGGCCTTCTTCCCGCGAGGGTCGAGTTCGGGAAGGAGAAGACCCTCGGCCGGCCTGTGGGGAGCGCCTATGGCGAGGCCGTGAACGCCTACGAGATCCATCACGGCATCGTGACCGCGGAAGGGGAGCCCTTCCTCGACGGGTGCCGGAAAGGCGCCGTGTGGGGGACGACCTGGCATGGCGCGATGGAGAACGACGGCTTCCGGAGGGCGTTCCTCGCGGACGTCGCCCGGACGGCGGGACGGGAGTTCGTCCCGGCCCCGGACGTGTCGTTCGAGGCGCTGAGGGAGGCGACCCTGGACACGCTCGGCGACCTCGTCGAGGAGCACCTGGACACCGGGGCCGTGTGGCGGATCATCGAGCGCGGCGCGCCCGGGGGCCTGCCGGTCGTCCCGCCCGGTGGAGCCCCGCGGCCGCGCTCCGGCGGTAAGGTGATCCACTCGTGAACAGGCGCACGCAGGCAGAGCACCAGGAGGAACGCCCCGTGACCGACCCGCGGTCCAAGCTGATCGTCCCGCTGATGAAGGCGCGGGTGCCGGCCGAGGTCCAGCTGGAGTTCCCGCTCCCGGCGGACGAGGAGCCGGTTCGCGACCCGTTCGCCGCCGACCTGTACGTCACCTACGCGCTGGAGATCGCCGACGAGGGCGCCCCGTCCGGCCGCCGCTACGAGCACGTGGCGCGCCGGCACTGCGCCGACCTCGGGGTGGCGCAGGGCGAGCTGCGCCGCCACGCGGTGATCAACCTGCGCGACCTGCGTCCCGAGCTGAGCCTCAGCTGGTATCCGGACGCCCGCGCCGTGACGGTGTCGCTGGGCGGGGCCCCGCGCGGCGGGGGCCTGGAGTCGGGCCTGGTGCTGGACGAGGGCTTCCTGGAGAAGCTGGCGCAGGACGTGGATGGCGACCTCGTCGTCGCGGCGCCCGCCCGGGACGTGTTCGTCGCGTCCGGCACCGGCCACCCGGACGGCGTCGACAAGCTCCGCTGGGCGGTCGCGCAGGTCTGGGCCGAGGACCGGGGCGACGACGGCGCCGACCCGGAGTGGGACGTCCCCGCCGGGAGCCTTCTCACGCACAACCTCCTGGTCCGCCGCGACGGCGCCTGGGACGTCCTCACGACCTGACCCCCGGAAAAAACGGGTGGGACGCCATGTCCGGAATGCGTACTCTGCCGGTCATGGTGTCGACTCATCAGCTTCTGGCGTTCTCCGCGATGGCGCTGGCCATCATCCTGATCCCGGGACCGTCGGTCCTGTTCGTCGTCGGCCGCGCGCTGGCGCACGGCCGGCGCACCGCGCTCGCGGGCGTGGTCGGCGGGGTGCTCGCCGCCCTGGTGCTGACCTCGGCGGTCGCGGTCGGCATCGGATCGGTCGTGGAGCGCTCCGTCGTCGTGTTCACCGCCCTGAAGATCGTGGGCGCGGTCTACATCGTCTACCTCGGGGTGCAGGCCATCCGGCACCGGCGCTCGCTCCAGGAGGCGATCGCGGGGAGCGCGGCGGAGCGCGGCGGGGGCCGGGCGCTGCTGCAGGGCTTCGTCGTGGGCATCACCAACCCGAAGACGACCGTGTTCTTCGCGGCCGTCCTGCCGCAGTTCGTGGTGCGCGAGAACGGCCACGTCGAGCTCCAGATGCTGGTGTTCGGCGCGATCTTCGCGGTGATCGCGCTGTGCTGCGACAGCGTGTGGGGGATCGCGGCGGGGACGGCCCGCGACTGGTTCGCGCGCTCGCCGCGCCGCCTCGCGGCGATCGGCGGCACCGGCGGCCTGATGATGATCGGGCTCGGCGTCACCGTCGCGGCTACGGGCCGCAAGGACTGAGCCCGGGCCTGTCTCGAAGTGGCCTCGGCGATGCGCGCGAACGCGTGACCTGGCCGGTGGAGCGAAGCCGGAGGCGAGCGGAACCGGGCGGATCGCGAAGCGATGCCGCGTTCGCCCAGGCCCGGTCACGTAGCGAGCCGCCAGGCGAGCGAAGAGGGCCGGGACTCCGAGACGCAGCCGCCAGGCGAGCGAAGAGGGCCGGGACGGTGAAACACGGCTAGACCTCGGTCCTGCGCGCCGCCGGCGGGGGCGCGGCGACCGGCGGGCGCCTGCCGAAGCGGCGGCGCAGCGGGTAGGCGAGCGCGACGGCGGCGAGGCTGACCAGGGAGGCGATCAGCTGGGAGCGCTGCCCGTCCATGAACGCCATCGAGACCAGCACGGCGAGCAGGGCGGCGATGACCACCCAGGTCAGGTACGGGAACAGCCACATCCGGTAGGTGAGGCTCGCGGGGTCCTCGCGCCGCAGGCGGGGGCGCAGCCGCAGCTGCGAGAACAGGATCGCCAGGTCGACGAAGGCCAGCACGACCCCGATCGAGTTCATCAGGAACTTGAAGACCTGGTCGGGGGAGACGTAGGACGCGACGACCGCCGCCCACGCCGCGACCGTCCCGAGCAGGATCGCCCGGACGGGGACGCCGCGCCGGTTCAGCCGCACCAGCCCGGCGGGGGCGTCGCCGTCGCGGGTCAGCACGTACAGCATCCGCGACGAGACGTAGATCGCCGAGTTCAGCACCGACAGGACGGCGGTGAGGATGACCGCCTGCATGAGGGTGCCGGCGGCGGGCACCTCCAGCCGGTCCAGGGCGCTGACGAACGGGCTGGTCAGGACCTTCGCGTCGTTCCACGGCAGGATCGACACGACGAGCAGGATCGACAGGACGTAGAACAGCGCGACCCGCCACAGCACGTTGCCGGTGGCCCTGGCGACGGCCCGGCCCGGCTCCTCGCTCTCCGCGGCGGCGATGGTGACGATCTCCGTCCCGCCGAACGCGAACATCACCGCGACGATCGCGGTGAAGACCGACCCGGCGCCGTTCGGGACGAATCCCCCGTGCCCGGTGAGCACGGCCGCCCCGCCGGGCGAGTCCGGCCACAGCCCGGTGACGTACAGGACGCCGAGGACGACGAACACCAGGATCGCGGCGACCTTGATCGAGGCGAACCAGAACTCGAACTCGCCGAACGACCGGACGGAGACGAGGTTCACCGCCGTCATCGCCACCAGCAGGCCGGCGGCCAGCGCCCACTGGGGCAGGCCGGTCCAGCCGGCGAGGATGCCGGCGCCCGCGGTCGCCTCCGCGCCGACGAGGATCACGTAGAGGTACCAGTACAGCCAGCCGATCGTGAACCCGGCGAAGGGGCCGAGCGCCATCCGCGCGTACTCGGCGAGGGACCCGGCGACCGGTCGCGCCACGACCATCTCGCCGAGGGCCCGCAGCACGCACAGCACCAGCAGGCCGGCCGCCGCGTACGACAGGACGGCGGCGGGCCCGGCGGCGCTGATCACCGCGCCGCTGCCGACGAACAGCCCGGCGCCGATCGCGCCGCCGATCGCGAGCATCGTCATGTGGCGGCGGCGCAGTCCGGCGCGCAGCCCCGCGCGGTCACTGCTCTCAGACATCACGACAACAGTAGGTGACCTGCGCGGATGGCCCCGCCGAGGGTCAGACCCCGCAGAGCGCGAAGTCGTCGAAGACCGCCTGCGGCCACCCGGTGGCGCCCTCGCGGCGGACGACGAGCAGGCCGCTGTTGCCCGGGACGCTGCTCGGCGGGGTGGCGGCGGACGAGGCGACCGGCTCGCCGTTGACCCACATCGCGAGGTCGATGTTGCCGTCCTCGCGCTTGACGCAGGCGGCCTGGAGGCGGTTGCCGTCGCGGAGCCTGGGCACGGTCCCGGTCGTCACGGTCTGCGCCTGCCAGGTGGTCAGCTTGGCGATGCGAGCCCGCCCGTCCGAGCCCAAGAGGAAGGCGTAGCCGAAGCCGCCGTGGCAGTACACCCCCGACTCGCCGTAGGCGTCCTTCGGCGTGACCTCGGCCTCGATGAGCTGGGAGTCGGGGATCCTGCCCGCCGGCGCGTCGACGGTCGTGCGCCCGGCCTTCGGCAGGACGTGGATCTCGTACTTCCTGTCGCGGTAGGACGCGTCGAAGACCGGCGTCGCGGCCGTCTTCCAGCCGGAGTCCGGGTCGTTGAACTTGTCGTCGAAGATCTTTTCCTTGACCTCCGGCGGTTCGTCGCCGAGGACGGCGGCCCCGCGGGGCGCCGAGGCGTCCGGGGCGTCGTCACCGCCCGGGATGTTGAGGGCCCCGATCACGGCGGCGACGGCGAGGACCGCGCCGGTCGCGACGATCAGCAGGCCGTGGCCCCGGTACGGGGACGGCCTGCCCGCCGGGGCCGCCGGCGTCCGCGCGCCGATCGGGCGGGTCGGCGGCACGGAGTCGACGCTCGTCGGGGGCGCCGGCGCGGGAGCCGGTGCCGTCGTGGACGCGGCCTTCGGCGCCGGGGCGGGCGGGGGCGCCGGCGGCTCGGCCGCGCGCGGGGACGCGGGCGGGGCGTCCTCGCCGGTCAGCGCCTGGACGAGCTGCTTCACCGTCGGGCGTCCGGCGGGTTCCTTGGCCAGCGACCGGGCCACCAGATCGCGGACGGCCGGGTCGAGGCCGTCCAGGTCGGGGTCGGCGGACGTCACCCGGCTGATGACCTCCAGGAGCGTCCCGCCGCCGAACGGGGCGCGCCCGGTGCCCGCGTAGGCGACGACGCAGCCCCAGGAGAACACGTCGGCGGCGGGCGTGATCTCCTGCCCGTGCATCAGCTCGGGCGCGATGTAGGCGGGCGTGCCCACGAACTGGCCGGTCCTGGTCGGGCCCTCGGTGGCGTCCAGCGCCCGGGCGATGCCGAAGTCGATCACGCGCGGCCCGGTCGGGGACAGCAGCACGTTGGACGGCTTCAGGTCGCGGTGCACGATCCCGGCGCCGTGGATCGCGCCCAGCGCCGTCGCGACGTTGACCGCGAGGGCCTCCAGGTCGCCGCCGCGCAGCGGGCCGTCCGCCTTGACGGCCTCCTCGACGGACGGGCCGTTGACGTACTCGGTCACCACGTAGAGCGGGTCGCCGTCGAGCCGGGCGTCCAGGACGGCGGCCGTGCAGAACCGGCTGACCTGCCGGGCGGCCGTCACCTCGCTGCGGAAGCGGTCGTGGAAGGCCTCGTCGTCGGCCAGCTCCGCGTTGATGACCTTGACCGCGACCCGCCGTCCGGTCTCGTCCTGGCCGAGGTAGACGGTTCCCATGCCGCCCCGCCCGAGCCGGGCGGTGAGCACGTACGGGCCGAGCAGCCGCGGGTCTCGGTCGCGGAGGGGCGCCTGCATGGCTCGACTCCCGGGGGTGGAGATGGGCTGTGATTCAGTCTGTCGTACGGTCAGTCTCTTTGACGCCCGATCATGGGGCATCAGTTCACCGGGCAGCGGGAGGAAAAGTGGACGTGACGGCGGACGTGCTCGGCCCCGGGTACGAGGCGATCGAGCTGCCGATGGGCCGCGACGCCGAGGGCGAGGTCGTGGCGACGCTCGTGCGCCGCCGCCGCGGCGGCGCCCCCTCCCGGCGGGCGGTGCTCTACCTGCACGGGTTCGTCGACTACTTCTTCCAGCGGCACCTCGCCGACTTCTACGTCGAGCTCGGCTTCGACTTCTACGCGCTCGACCTGCGCAAGTACGGGCGCTCACTGCGCCCGCACCAGACCCCCAACTTCGTCGAGAGCCTGTCGGACCACTTCCCTGAGATCGACGAGGCGGTGCGGATCGTCCGGGACGTGGACGGGCACGACACGCTCCTGCTGAACGGCCACTCGACGGGCGGCCTGGTCGCCGCCCTGTGGGCCGACAGGGCACGGGGCAAGGGGCTGGTCGACGGAGTGTTCCTCAACAGCCCGTTCCTGGACATCGCCGAGCCGCTGGTGATGCGCAAGGTCGGCGCGGGCCTGGCGCGGGCGCTGCGCCCCCGGTTCCCGAAGGCGAAGCTGCCGGCGGGCGTGTCCGAGCTGTATCCGCGCAGCATCCACCGGGACCATGAGGGCGAGTGGGAGTTCGACCTCGCCTGGAAGCCGCTCGCCGGATTCCCGGTGCGGGCGGCGTGGCTGGCGGCCGTCCGCCGGGGGCAGCTGCGCCTGCACCGCGGCCTGGACGTCGACGTCCCGGTGCTGGTCATGGCGTCGACGCGCAGCGTCCGCCCGACCCGCGGGGTCCTGGACGTGACGGGCGCCGACGCCGTCCTGGACGTCGAGCACATGGCGCGATGGGCGCCGCGCATCGGACGGCACGTCACGCTCGTGCGGATCGAGGGCGGCCTGCACGACCTGGTGCTGTCCGCCGAACCGGCCCGCGCGCAGGTCTTCGCGGAGCTGACCCGCTGGACGAACGGCTACCTGCCGGACCGGCCGGGCCCGGCCTAGTTGAGGATCTTCGACAGGTCGAAGTCGTCGAAGTCGACGACGATCTGCTGCGCGGCGTTGCCGCCCCGCTCGACCTGCAGGCCGGCCTTGCCGTTGCCGAGCGGCTGGTCGGCGTCGGTCGCGTCGAGGACCCGGTGGCCGTTCACCCAGAGCCGCAGCCGGACCTGCTTGCCCTCGGCGCCGCTCTCGCACGCGATCTGGAGCTTGTTGGTCTCGCCCTCGGAGAAGCCGGGGACCGAGTCGGGGCTGGCCAGCTCCTTGGTGCCGCGGTCCTTGGTGTACTTGCGGAGCACCGCGCCCTTGCCGTCGTTGCGGATCAGGAACATGTACTCGTTGCCGCCGTTCTCGGTCGAACGGCAGGTGAGGCCGTACAGGCCGTCGGCGGGCCCCTGGGCCTTGGCGCTGACCGTGGCCAGCATCGGGTCGGGGGCGAAGTCGTCCTTGGGCACGTCCCGGCCCGTCGCGTTCCCGGTGCTGTCGGTCTGCAGCCGGTAGCCGCCGTTGGTGTAGGTGTACTCGCCGTTGAACGTGCCCCAGCCGGAGGTGTCGTTGGAGAAGTCGTCGCTGAACGTCGTGGCGACGTTGCCGGGCGGCCCGTCCGGACGCAGGACGAGGAACCCGGCGACGGCGAGGACGGCGACGACGGCCGCGACGGCGCCCCCGATGATCAGCGGGCGCCGGGGGAGTCCGCCGCCGCTCGGCGCGGACCCCGGCCGGGCGTCCTGGCGGGTGGCGCCGGGCGGCGCGGCCGGCGGGTTCGGCTGCTGGAAGGCGGCCTGGGCCGTCCGCGCCTGGAGGGTCGGATCGCTCGCGGGGCCGTGCCAGCTCGCCTGGACGGTCTCGGCGAGCCTCGCCGGGTCGGCCTGGCCGTTGCCGACGAGCCGTCCGAGCAGGTCCTGGACGGTCGGCCGCCGGCGCGGGTCCTTGTCGAGCGCGGCGGCGACGACGTCGCGCAGGCCGGGGTCGAGCCCGTCCAGCCGCGGCTCCTCGTGCACGACGCGGTAGAAGATCTCCGGGACCGTGTTGCCCGAGAACGGGGGGCGGCCCGTCCCGGCGTAGGCGACGACGCAGCCCCACGAGAACACGTCGGAGGCGGACGAGACCTGCTCGCCGCGCAGCAGCTCGGGGGGCAGGTAGTTCGGGGTCCCGACGAACTGGCCGGTGCGGGTGGGGCCGTCGGCGGCGTCGAGGGCGCGGGCGATGCCGAAGTCGATGACGCGGGGGCCGGTGGAGGACAGCAGGACGTTGGCGGGCTTGAGGTCGCGGTGCACGATCCCGGCGCCGTGGATGGCGGCGAGCGCGGTGGCGACGCCGACCGCGAGGCCCTCCAGGTCGGAGCCGGGCAGCGGGCCGCGCTCGGCGACGGCGGTCTCCAGGCTCGGGCCCTCGATGTACTCGGTGACGACGTAGAGGGGGTCGGTGTCCAGTTCGGCGTCCATCACGGGCGCGGTGCAGAACCGGCGGACCTGCCGCGCGGCGGTCACCTCGCGCCGGAACCGCTCCCGGAACGTGCTCTCGCCGGCGAGCTCACGGTTGATCATTTTCACGGCGACGCGGCGGCCGGCGCGGTCCTCACCGAGGAAGACCGTCCCCATGCCGCCCCGGCCGAGCCGCCCGACCAGCCGGTAGGGGCCGAGCTCTCCGGGGTCGCCGGGGCGCAGGGTCTCCCCGTTCTCTCCTGCGTGCGTGGTCATCACGATCCTGTGTGGGGGATTCGGGAGTCTTTGTTGTAGAACCCTAGCGGTCCTCGGTATTCGGACGCGCGGAGCCGTCAGTGCGTTCGGCGGGCGCGGGGAAGAGTGCGGAACGGCGGCAGTTTCTCGCCGGTGAGCCCGAACGCGTACGCCACGACCCGGCTGGACCAGCGCTGGCACCCGACGACCAGCGCGTACAGGGCGCGGGGATACCGGCCGGTGAACGGGATGACCAGCCAGCTGAGCAGCATGACGACCACCAGGGCCGCGTACATGAGCAGCATCACGGCCAGGTGCGGGATCACCAGCAGGCCCCTGAGCAGGGTGAGCCAGCGCCGCGGGCCGCGCCATGCGGCCGGGAACGGCAGGTCGACGAGGACCGTCTCCGGGTCCGCGACGGGTTCGCGCGACGCCGCGGCGGCGGGTGCGGCGGCCTCCGGCGCGGGCCTCGGCGCCGGGACCTCGACGGCCGCGGGCCTCCCGCCGTCCGGATCGGGGCCGGGGGCCGGATCGGCGTCCGGATCCGGCCCCCGCCACGACGCCGAGATGGTCTCCACGGCCTGGGTGAGGTCGGCCTTCTCCTGCCCGACGAGCAGGGTGAGCAGCCGCCGCGCCGTCGGGCGGTCGCGCGGGTCCTTGACGAGCGCGGCGGCGGCGACGTCGCGCAGCCGCGGGTCCAGGCCGGCGAGGTCGGGCTCCTCGTGCTCGATGCGGCGGAACGTCTCGGCGACGGTGCCGCCCTGGAACGGGGGGCGCCCCGTCCCGGCGTAGGCGACGACGCAGCCCCAGGCGAACACGTCCGACGCCTGCTCGACCGGCTCGCCCCGCAGCACCTCGGGCGCGATGTAGGACGGCGTCCCGACGAACTGGCCGGTGCGGGTGGGGCCGTCCGGGGCGTCGAGGGCGCGGGCGATGCCGAAGTCGATGACGCGGGGGCCGGTGGAGGACAGCAGGACGTTGGCGGGCTTGAGGTCGCGGTGCACGATCCCGGCGCCGTGGATGGCGGCGAGCGCGGTGGCGACGCCGACCGCGAGGCCCTCCAGGTCGGAGCCGGGCAGCGGCCCCTTCCCCCCGACGGCCTTCTCCAGGCTCGGCCCGTCGATGTACTCGGTGACGATGTACGGCGGGTCCTGGTCGAGCTCCGCGTCGATCACGGGCGCGGTGCAGAACCGGTGGACGCGCCGCGCGGCGAGCACCTCGCGGCGGAACCGGGCGAGGAACGCCGGCTCCCCGGCCAGCTCGCGGTTGACGACCTTCACCGCGACCCGCCGCCCGTCCGGCTCGGCGGCCAGGTAGACCGTCCCCATGCCGCCGCGGCCGAGCCGCCCGAGCAGGCGGTACGGGCCGAGGACGCGGGGTTCGTCGTGCTCCAGCGGTCCGGCGGCGTACGTCGTCATGGGGGGCGGCGCTCCTTGGAAGATCGTTCGTCCGGGGCCAGCCTAGGGGAGGCGGCGCCGCCGGGCGTGACGGTCAGGGGATCAGCAGGAGCTTGCCGGTGCTGCGCCTCGCCTCCAGATCGGCGTGCGCGGCGGCGGCCTCGGCGAGGTCGTGGCGGCGGCCGACGTGGACCTTCACCGCCCCGGACTCCACCCACGCGTAGACGTCGGCGGCGCGCTCCAGCAGCTCCTCGCGCCTCTCGACGTAGTGGGCGAGGGAGGGCCGGGTCAGGAACACCGACCCGGCCCGGTTGAGGCGCTGCGGGTCGAACGGCGGGACGGGGCCGCCCGCCGCCCCGTACAGGGCCAGGGTGCCGCGCCGCCGGAGGCTCTCCAGGCTCCCGTCGAACGTGGGCGCCCCGACGCCGTCGTACACCACGGCGACGCCCTCGCCGCCGGTCAGCTCCCGCACCCGCTCGGGGAACCCGTCGTAGCCCATGGTGGCGTCCGCGCCCGCGTCCTTCGCCAGCCTCTCCTTCTCCGGGGTGGACGCCGTCGCGATCACCCGGGCGCCGAGGGAGGCGGCCGCCTGCGTGAGCAGCAGCCCCATCCCGCCCGCCGCCGCGTGCACGAGGACGGTGTCGCCCTCCCGGACCGGATACGTCGACCTGGTCAGGTAGTGCGCGGTCATGCCCTGCAGCAGCGACGCCGCCGCGTCCTCCAGGCTCACTCCGCCGGGGACGGGGACGACCTTGTCCGCCGGGACGACGGCCTTCTCCGCGTAGCCGCCCTGCACGTTCGCCCACGCGACGCGGTCGCCCGCCGAGAACTCCCGGACACCCTCGCCGACGGCGGCGACGGTCCCCGCGGCCTCGACGCCGGGCGTGTAGGGGGTCTCCTGCGGGTAGGCGCCCGTCCGGTAGTACACGTCGATGAAGTTGACCCCGGCCGCCGCGACGTCGATCAGCACCTCGCCCGGTCCGGGGCTCGGGTCCGGGCGCTCGGACGCCTCCAGGACCTCGGGGCCGCCGGTGCGGGTGATGACGATCGCGCGCATGTCGTTCTCCTGACGGTCGGTTCGCGTGGACGCTCCCGGAGAACCGGGCGCCTCTCCGGGCTATTCCACCGACGGGGCGCTCACACCCAGTCGCGCATGGTCCGGCCGGCGAGGGTCACGGCCTCCTCCACGCGGGCGGCGACCGTCCCGGGGTCCCAGATGTCGTGGCGGGCGCAGTCCTCGAACGCGACCTTGGTCGCGGCCAGGTAGAACGACACGACGATCCGCGGTCGCAGGTCCTGCTCCATGTCGACGCCCTCGCGGCGCGCGATCTCGGCGGCGAGCGCCTCCGCCGACGCCGAGTACCGCGCCATCTGCGCCGCCATCAGCGACGGCGTCGCCTCGATGACCTGCCGGACGCGGCGGAACCGGGCGCTGTCGGCCGGGTCGCTCTCGGCGATCGTCCGCAGCACGACGCGCAGCGACTCGAACAGCGCGGTGAACGGCCGCTCCCCGGACGGGCGGGCCGCGAGGGCCTCCGCCAGCACCTGGTCGTGCTCGCGGAGGAAGCTCGTGACCACGTCCTCCTTGGTGCCGAAGTAGCGGAAGAACGTGCGCTGCGACACCTCCACCGCCGCCACGATCTCGTCGATCGTCGTCGCCTCGTACCCCTGGGCGAGGAACAGGTCCAGGGCCGCGTCGATGAGCGCGAAGCGGGTCCGCTGCTTCTTGCGCTCGCGGAGCCCGGCCAGGGCGCGGCCCTGCTCGGGCCCTTGCCCGTGGACGCGCTGGTGGGTGTGGCCTGACGGGTCGCCGGCGGGGACGGCGCTCATCGGCTCGCTCCTTCTGTTCTGGCTGACGCGGACGATGCCCGCCTCACAGAGGCTTTTATCACGGACGGAGCCTCCGTATGCGGGCCAGGTTCCGGGAACCGGAAACCACCGGTGCGGTGATTGGCACGTATCCGGACGGCGCGCTACACCGCTTCTGCGGACCATCCCCTAGCGGGCGGGGTACACCCGTCCCCACTCTTGGGATTCTCCCCGCACGGCCCCCGGTTCGCCGTCATGCTGAGGAGTGGTCACCAACCGTCGCCGGAGGATCGCTCAAGGTCATGACGGCGGCACGGACCTGCTGAGGCGGCTGATGTGTCTGTAGTCGGTGGGCGGGAGATCGCCGAGATGCGCCGGCGTCACCTCGCGGCGCTCGCGCGCGAGGTCGAGACCCGGGGCCTGGCCTGGCGGTTCGCTGGGCCGGGGGAGTCCCTGCTGGCCGTCTACACGCCGGGCACGGGGCGCCATGTGATCGTGCTCGCCACCCCGTGCGGCGACGGCTGGTACTACCTGTGGCCCGCCGGGGGGATGGCCGACGCGGCCCGGCCCGGCGAGGCCGCCGACCGCGTCCGCGCGCTTCTCGGCTGACCCCGCCTAGCTTCTCGGCTGACCCCGCCTTGCTCCCCGGGCCCGGGGTTCCCTAGACTCGGTCTCCGAACGTTTGTTCGAGAACGAGTCCGCATGCTCCTTCCCCCGTGCGGCGAGCGCGAGGGGGAGGCAGATGACGCGCGTGTTCGGCGATCCGGTGGACGTCTGGGTGAGCGACGGCCGTCCGGTCCGGTTCGTCTGGCGTGGCCGGCTCTACAGCGTCCGGCGGGTGCTGGAGCACTGGGTCACGACCCGCGACTGGTGGCGGGAGCGGCATCCTGACGGCGAGGCCGCCGGCGAGCGGGAGTTCTGGCGGATCGAGGCGACCCCGGACCGGGAGATCGGCGTCTACGAGCTGCGTTATGACGTGGCCGCTGACAGCTGGCTGCTATCCCGGGTATGGGACTGACGTGCATATTCATGTCGCTTCGTCCTATTCGCTCCGGTTCGGCGTCGCGCCGCCCGCGGCGCTGGCGGAGCGCGCGGCGGTCCTCGGCATGGAGACGCTGGCGCTGACCGACCGCGACGGCCTGTACGGCGCCGTCCGGCACGTCCGGGCCTGCGCGGACGCGGGGATCGGCGCCGTCGTCGGGGCCGACCTCCGGGTCGCCTCCACCGGGGAGGAGCGCGTCGTCGTCCTCGCCGAGGGGCGCGCCGGGTGGCGGTCGCTGTGCCGGCTGGTGACGGCCGCGCACGCGGCGGGCGAGCGCGGCCGCCCGCTGGTGACCAGGGAGATGGTCGGGGCGCACGCCGAGGGCCTCGTCGTCCTGCTCGGCCCGGCGTCCGACGTCGGGCGGGCCCTCACCGGGCGGCGCCCGGACGTGGCGGCGGCCCGGCTGGCGGCGTGGCACGCCGCCGCCGAGACCGTGATCGAGATCGTCGACCAGCGCGACAAGGGCGACGGGCCGCGGGCGGCGCGGATGCTCGCGCTCGCCCGCGAGACGGGGACGCCCGCCGTGCTGGGCAACGCCGTCCGCTACCTGGACCCGTCCGACCACCCGGTCGCGCAGGTCCTGGACGTGACGCGCCGCCTCGTCCCGCTCGACCGGCGGCACCTGGACGACCGCACCGGGCAGGCGTACCTGAAGTCGGTCCCCGAGATGCGCCGGGTCGCGGAGGCGGTCTGCGGCCCGGACGGGGCGGAGGCGCTCCTCGCGGCCACCCGGCGGCTGTCGGAGCGCTGCGTCCTGGACCCCGCCCGCGACCTCGGCATGGACGAGGTCCACCTGCCGGCCGTCGAGGGCGACCCGCACGCCCGGCTCGCCGCCCGGTGCGCGGAGGGGATGGCGCGGCGCGGGCTCGCCGGGTCGCGGGAGGCCGCGGCCCGGCTCGACCAGGAGCTCGGCGTGATCGGGCGCAAGGGCCTGGCGCCCTACTTCCTCACCGTCGCCGACGCCGCCGCGCTGATCAGGGGGCGCGGCATCCGCTGCGCGATCCGCGGCTCGGGCGCGGGCAGCCTGGTCAACTACCTGGTCGGCATCGGCGACCTGGACCCGCTGCGGCACGACCTGGTGATGGAGCGGTTCCTCGCCGACAGCCGCGAGGGCCTGCCCGACATCGACCTGGACGTGGAGTCGGCCCGCCGGCTGGAGGCCTACCGGGCGCTGTTCGACCGGTTCGGCGCGGACGCCACGGCGTGCGTGTCGATGATGGAGACCTACCGGGCGCGCAGCGCGCTGCGCGACGTCGGCAACGCCGTCGGTCTCCCGCCGCACGAGATCGACGCGATCGCCAAGGCGTTCCCGCGGATCCGGGCGAGCCAGATCCGCACGGCCCTGCACGACCTGCCCGAGCTGCGGCAGAGCAACCTGGCGGCGGGACGCCTGGAGGTGCTGTTCCGGATCGCCGAGCGGCTGGACGGGCTGCCCCGCCACATCGCCATGCACCCGTGCGGCGTCCTGCTGTCGAACCCCGGCCTGCGGGACCGGACGCCGGTCGAGCGCGCCGCCGTCGGGTTCCCGATGAGCCAGTTCGACAAGGACGACGTCGAGGCGATGGGGCTGCTCAAGCTCGACGTGATCGGCGTCCGGATGCAGTCGGCGATGGCGCACGCGGTGGCGGAGGTCGCCCGGGTGACGGGGGAGGAGGTCGCGCTGGAGGACGTCCCGCGCGACGACCCCGCGACGTACGCGCTGGTGCGCACCTCCCGGACGCTCGGCTGCTTCCAGATCGAGTCGCCCGGCCAGCGGGAGCTGATCGGCCGGCTCCAGCCCCGCGACCTGGACGACCTGGTCATCGACATCTCGCTGTTCCGCCCCGGCCCGGTCAACTCCGACATGGTGACGCCGTTCCTGGAGGCCCGCGCGGGGAGGCGGGAGCCCGCCTATCCGCATCCCGACCTCGAACCCGCGCTGCGGGAGAGCCTCGGCGTGGTCGTCTTCCACGAGCAGGTGCTGCGCGTCATCGACGTGATGACCGGATGCGGCCTGTCCCGGGCGGAGGCGGCGCGCCGGAGCCTGAACCACGAGCGGGGCCTGGCCGTGGTCGGCGCCTGGTTCCGGGAGCGGGCGCTGGCGCGCGGCCACGACGAGGCGACGGTCGAGCGCGTGTGGAGGATGCTGACCGCCTTCGGCGCGTTCGGGTTCTGCAAGGCCCACGCGGCGTCGTTCGCGCTGCCCACCTACCAGTCGGCCTGGCTGAAACGGCACCACACGGCAGCCTTCTACGCCGGCGTCCTCACCCACGATCCCGGCATGTACCCCAAGCGAGTCATCCTCGACGACGCCCGGCACTTCGGCGTCCCGATCCTCCCCCTGGACGTCAACCGCTCGGACGCGCACTGGCGCGCCGAACCCGTCCCGGCGGGCGGCCCGGCCGGGATCCGGGTCGCGCTGAGCGAGGTCAGGGGCATCTCCGAGGCCGAGATCGACAGGATCGCCGGGGCCCGGCCGTACCGGTCGCTGACCGACTTCTGGCGCCGCGCCCGGGTGTCGCGGCCGATCGCCGAGCGGCTCGTCCTGGCGGGCGCGTTCGACGCCCTCCACGAGGGCGTCCCGCGCCGCGACCTGCTGTGCCGCGTCGGGGCGCTCGACCGGGTCACCGCCCGTCCCGCGCGCGTCCCGGAGGGCCAGCTCCCCCTCGGCCGGGAGGAAGGCGACGGGGCCCCGGGAGGCGTGGAGGCCGACCTGGCCGAGGAGATCCCGGCGGGCGGGCTGCCGCCGATGACGCCCGCCGAGGTGGTCGAGGCGGAGCTGGACATCCTGGGCATGGACGTGAGCCGGCACGTCATGACCTTCTACACCGGGCTGCTGGCCGGGCTCGGCGTCGTCCGGGCCGCCGACCTGCCGGGACGTCCGGACGGAAGCGAGGTCCTGGTCGCCGGGGTCAAGGTCGCGACCCAGACCCCGGCGGTCAGGTCGGGGCAGCGCGTCATCTTCGCGACGCTGGACGACGCGACCGGCCCGGTCGACCTCACGTTCTTCGAGTCGGTGCAGGACCGGTGCGCCGCCACCGTCTTCGGCTCCTGGCTGCTCGTCGCCCGGGGGCGGCTGCGCCGCGCCGGTGACCGCGCCGTCTCGATCACCGCGAACGCCTGCTGGGACCTGAACGCCCTGCACGAGGAGTGGCGCCGCGGCGGACCGGACGCCGTCCGCGCGGCCATGGCGGGCCCGTCCGGCCGGGGGCGCCCGGTGGGGCGCCGGATCGTCCAGCCCACGGGGTTCGCGATGTCGCCGTACTCCGACATCGGCCACGCGGGCCCGGCCGTCAAGCGCCCGCCGAGGACCCCCCTCTGGCACACCAGCCAGGGGAGCTCCGGGCCCCCTCCCGCCTGACCCGGCCCGCCCGGCTCACCGGGTGATCTGGATCCGGGTGATCTGGAAGACGGTGGCCATGCACAGCGCGGCGGCGAGGGCCTGGAAGGCCGCCGCGGCCACGCCGACGTGCACGTCGAGGCGGGCGTCGGCGAGGGTCTCGACGCTGCCGTGCGCGAACACGCGGCCGAGGACGAGGCCGAGCAGGGCGCAGGCCCACCAGCCCGCGACGACGAGCCCGGCGGCCTGCCGCTCGGCCGTCCGGTACCGGCCGCTGTTCACCCACACCTCGTAGACCATCCGGGGCGGCAGCCACAGGTTGACGACCGGCAGGAACCAGCCGAGCAGCACCCAGGCGCGGTGGTGGCGGTGCGGGCCGGGGGACTGGTGGAACGCCCGCCACAGCCAGGTCAGGTACAGCAGGCCGGTGACGCCCGCCATGATCGCGCCGATCGTGAACACGTCCGCGTAGGGGGCGAGGGCCTTGCCGGTGGCGGCGGCGTCGTAGCTGTCGTGCGTCGCGCCGTGCAGCGGCCGCGCCAGCCTGAGCAGGCTGATCCCCGAGCCGAGGGCCACGAACGCGTTGAAGCCGAGCAGCATGAAGACGGCCACGCCGACGGCCCGGAAGTCGCGGCGCCGCGCCCACGCGCCGCACGCCGGGCACCGGTCGACCTCGGTCGGGATGATGTCGCCGCACAGCGCGCACGGCATGATCCACCTCCCAGGGCCTTTGCTGTTGACTGTTTTGGATACTACGTACGTTTGACCGGCGCGGCCCAACGCGGGTTCGCGCCATTACAAGATCGTCACATGGAGAGGACGAGCCATGTGGCCGCGCACGTCGCGGTCGCGGTCACGGCCGCCCAGGCGGCGAGGCGTCCGAGGCCACCTGTGGACAGCAGCCGCTCGGGACGGAACCCGGTCACCGCCAGCAGCGCCCACCACTCGGCGGCCAGCGCGATCGCCGCGTACAGGGACCCGAGACCGATCAGCGAGAACAGCAGGACGGCGCCCGCCGGGGTCACGGTGTGCGCGAACAGGGCGGGCCCCCGGGACGGCCCGTCCAGGCCGCGCCGCAGCGCCAGCAGGACGCCGCCCCAGCCCGCGGCGCACAGCACCCACATGACCAGGACGGTCACGGGCAGTCCGTTCATCGACTCCGGTGCCAGTGCCGAGCCTCCCCCGTCTTCCCTGCGTTCCCCGTCCGCGTTCCCCTGCCCGGCCCGTCAGCTCATGAGGCCCGACTCCCAGGCCCACGCGGCCGTCGCGACGCGGTTGCGCGTCTCCAGCTTCCGGTTGACGCTGCCGAGGTGCGTCTTGACCGTGGAGAGCGACACGTACAGCTCGGCGGCGATCTCCTCGTTCGTCCGGCCGCGCGCGACCAGCCTGACCACGTCCAGCTCCCGGCCGGTGAGCGGCTCGCGCGGCTGGACGGGCCGCGCGGGCCGCCTGGCCAGGTGCTCCAGCAGCCGGACGGTGATGGACGGCGACACCAGCGACCCGCCGCCCGCCGCCGCGCGGACGGCCTCCACCAGCAGCGCGGGCCCGCTGTCCTTCAGCAGGAACCCGACCGCGCCGCCCCGCAGCGCCCCGTAGACGTACTCGTCCATGTCGAACGTCGTGACGATCACGATGCGCGGCGGGTCGGGGACGCCTGCGCCGGCGAGGGCGCGGGTCGCCTCCAGGCCGTCCATCCGCGGCATCCGGATGTCGAACAGGCACACCTGCGGGCGCAGGCGGCGGGCCAGCGCGACGGCCTCGGCGCCGTCGGCGGCCTCGCCGACCACCTCCATGTCGGGCTGCGAGTCGACGATCATCCGGAACCCGGTCCGGACCATCTCCTGGTCGTCGGCGATCAGTACGCGGATGGTCACCTTGCCGATTGTGTCAGCATCCTCGGCTATCCGTCCGATACGGGGAGGCGTGCGACGACCTCCCAGCCGCCCTCGGGGCGCGGGCCCGCGTGCAGCCGCCCGCCGAGCGCGCCGACCCGCTCGCCCAGCCCGGTGAGGCCGAAACCGCCGGACGGCAGCCGCCTGCCGCCGCGCCCCCGCCCGTCGTCCCGCACGGCGACCTCGACGTCGCCTCCGACCCGCGCCAGCGTGACCCGCACGGACGCGGCGTCGGCGGCGTGCTTGCGGATGTTGGTCAGCGCCTCCTGGACGACGCGGTGCGCCGACGCCGCGACCTCCGGCGGCAGGGCGCCGAGGCCGGGCTCCAGCGTGAGCGCGGCGGGCGGGTGGGCGAACCCCTCGACGAGGCTCCTGAGCTGCGTGAGGTCGCCGACGGGACGGGTGCCGGCGCCGCCGGAGGGGAGGGCCTCCCCGTCCGGGGCGTCGGGGTTCTGGGCGTCGCGCAGCAGCCCGACCATGCGCCGCATCGACGTGAGCGCCTCGGTCCCGGCCTTCTCGATCTCGCCGAGCATCCGGTCGAGCTGCTCCTGCGTCTGCGCGGCGCCCGACTGCGCCGTGAACCTCGCCGCCTGCGCCTGGACGACGATGCCGGTCACGTGGTGCGCGACGAAGTCGTGCAGGTCGCGGGCCAGCTCCAGCCGCTCGTCGCGCCGCGCCGACGCCAGCGACCTGGCCCGCCGCGCGTCCAGCGCCCGCAGGTAGAGCCCGACGCCGAGCGCGATCGCCACGGTGATGCCGAGCGGCGCGGTGAACAGCGCCGCCGCGATCGGCGACCAGCGCAGCGGCGTCGCCAGGAGCGCCGCGCCGAGCAGCACCGCGATCGGGACGAGCCGGTCGCGGCGGGCCTTCCACACCACCCGCGCGATGACGATCAGCAGGCCGCCGATCTCCGCGAACAGGCTCGGGGCGCCGAGCTCGGGCCGCACCGCCGTGCCGAGGTACAGGGTGCTGAGCGCCGACAGGGCCCCCGCTCCGGCCGCCCACACCAGGAAGCCGCGCCCGGAGACCGCCGCGACGTTGGCCGCCAGCGCGACGAACACCATCCACAGGGCGGAGGGGTCCCGGAATCCGGCGGCCGCGCACGCCAGCAGGTACAGGGAGGCGAACCCCGCGTACGCCACGCGTACCAGGCAGCCGCCCACCGAATGGATGCGGTCCAGTCGTGCCCCAACGTCGCTCACGCCCACGCAGCGTACGACCCGATGCGGACCGCCGGATCGGCCGTTCGGCCGATCCGGCGCCCGGTTCCCCGGCCCCGCGTCCGATGCGGCGGGGCGGCGGCGGGGCGCACGCTGGGGCCATGTACCTGATCTACGTTCCCCTCACCGCGGCGTTCGCCGCGTTCGTGGTCTACGGCGGCGTCGTGATGCCCGCCACGGAGGTCGTCGAGTCGATCCGCGACCGCCGCCGCACCCGTCCGCCCGACAACGTGCTGGAGCTGCGCCCGGCGGGCGGGCCGGATCCGGCGGAAGAGCGGGAGGAGGCGGCGTGAGCGAGCCCGTCCTGCTCGGCCGCGGGCTGGTGAAGCGGTTCGGGACGGCGGTGGCGCTGGACGGCGTCGACCTGGCCGCGGGCCGCGCCGAGGCCGTCGCGATCATGGGCCCGTCCGGGTCGGGGAAGACGGATATCGGATTGTGACACTTCTTCCCCGTGCTGACCTGCGCTGTTGTGGGGAGGCGGGTGCGGGCTTGGGTGGGGCGGCGGGCTGCTAGCCTCGCGCGGCTCCGGGCTGCCGCACGGCTGCCCACGTCAGGCCGGGGGCGGCCCGCCGGAGGGGCCCCGCCCAAGCCCGCACCCGGCGTCCCGTCACCTTCCCCGGCCCCGTGGGGGTCTACGCGGGTGCCCACCCTGTCCAGTCTGCGCGACGGTGGCTTAGCGCGCTGACCGAGGCGCACACGCTCTTATGGGTAGAGCCCTACGCCGGAGGCGGGTCCCTGTAAGGGGTGGGGGTCGGGGTTGGTTGGGAATCGAAGTAGCCGAACCTTGCGCGCCTGCTGGGGCGTTGAGCGCTTAGTGGGCCTACCGCTGAGGAAGAGACTGGCCGCTACACGCGGGGGGTAGCGGCCAGTCTCCGAACGATGACGAGCTAAAGCAGCTTCGCCGCTGTCATGACGCCGATGACGAACGTGGTCGCCCCAGCGAACGTGATGCCCGCTCTCGTTACGACTTCCAGTGTTGTCGCTCCGCTGAGCTTGGCCAGGAAGCCGACGACGGTTCCGGCGTTGGTTCCGACCAGCACTGCGATCCCAACCAGCAAGCCGCCGATAAGGGAACTCATCCTTCTAGATTTCCTTCTCGCAAGCTGCGCGTCCCCGCGGACGCGACAGGGGGTCAGGTCAACTCGCCCCGTGTCATGGGCGAGGCATGGCGGCAGCAACAGCTCCCTAGGGCTGCTGGTCCGCGTCTACACCTCCTTCTGATCCCCCCTTGCCACGCCGAGTATTTCATGAGGATCAGTCGGGCTGGGAGAGGTGAACGCCGGAGCCCTAGTGTCGCGTGGTCAGCTCGTATGGAGGCATCTCGCGGGAGCGTGGCGCACGATGGTGAGCAGCCGGCGGCCGTGCCGACGCGCTGAGGAGAACGTCACCAAGGACTAAGCACGGCTGCCGGTCGCGGAAGTTCGCGTGCACGTGGCAGCGGGCGGCCCGAGGGAGGACCGTCCTGGCGTCGGCGGGCCGAGCCAAGCGGCCGAAGGCCGCTTGGTCTCGTGCCCGTCCGTACGTCCGTTGACGGTAGCGAGCCGCTGGAACCCGCTCCGTCTGATTGGCGGCACCTGAGCCGTTCCAGAACTGGTACGCACCGGCCACCACGCGCGAAGGCGCGCGGCGGTGTGCCGCGCGCCTTGACCTACGTAGGGAAAATCCTCACACACGCGTCCGGCGAGGTGCGGGCGGCCTGGTGTGAAGCTAGTCGCGTCGGGCTCCATCGGGCCAGATGAGCTGCGGGAACCCTTCCCACAGCCGGTCACGCGGCGTATGCGTCGAGAACCTCACGCACTTGCGGAACATCCTTGTGCGGTTGAAGTTTTGCGAGGACCACACTGGTGCGTTGAGAGGTTCGCTCACTCGCGAAGTCTTTGGCGAGGTCGAACATCCTGCGGGCGGCTTGGGCGGCCTCCTCCGGTTCGTTGGCATCAACAAGGGCAACCGCGAGCCAGGACAGATAGAGCGCAAGCTCGCGAGTGTGTGTCGAGTCGTACCGTTCAAGCACCTTCTCCAAAAGGGGCACCGCACGCAGGGGCTTTCGCAACTCCGTGAACACCCTTGCGTCCATCACCGCGAGTTCATCCGATGAAACCCAGTACGCCCAGATTGGGGCACCTGACGGCTCATCCTGCTCCAGAGCTTCGTGCGCAGCGCTCAAGGCTCGCATCGCGGGTTGAGCCTCGCCCGCCTTCGCGTGTGCCCAAGCAATCCTGTCAAGGCTGAGGGCTCTGGCTCGCGCCGGAAGGTGGGGACCCGCCTCCTCAAGGGCAGCGTGAGCGAGGCTGACGGCGTCGGCCTCTCGGCCAGTGTTGGAGTACAGGTAAGCGAGGCTGCCCGCAAGGTTGCCGAGAAGGGCATCGTCTCCAGTGTTCCGCGCCGCCGAGATGCCGAGCTGGTAGGCGCGGTGCGCCTGGTCGTACTGGCCAGCGTCGCCAGCGATCCATCCCGCGATCTGCGCCAGCTCCGCGATGCTGCGTAGCAAGGCGCGTCCTACCTGCTCGGTGTGAGTCGTTTGACGGTAAAGCCGAACGGCACGGTCCAGCTCTCGCATCGCAGGGTCGAGAAGGTCCCTCCCCGCTATGACGTCATCAGCGAGGCGAAGGCCATGAGCACGAGATGCCAAGCTAGCGGCGGTGGACTCGCCAGCCTGTCTCCCCTGCGTGGTGATCAGTGGTCCGAGTTCTTCGACCGTGTTGGGGAGGAAGTACCCAAGCGCTTCGGCCGGGCTGAGGTTGCCAGAGAAGGGTTCGTCTCCACGCGCATGAGCGGCGGCACGTTCGAGATCATCAAGCGAGACCTCCAAGGCCGTAGCGAGAGCCGGGAGCCAAGCGTTAGGTACGCGGTCTCCCCGTTCCCACCTGCTGATCTCATTCCGCGTCAACGACGGAAGACCCGAAATGCGACAGAGCGCCTCGGCAAGCTGCCTCTGGCTAACACGCTTGTCCCGCCGCAAACGGGCTAGGTAAGCGCCGAACCGGCTACGCCGTTCGTCGATCATGCTGGCCCCTCCTCCCATCCAAGTCTGGCCCCTCCCTGGCCCCCTGGTTGGCACCTCCCCGAAATTGGAGGATCAGGAACGCTCAACTCCATGGAAAACACGATTCCTTCAGGCGGCAAGGGCACCGCCGGAGGCACTGGAGATCCGGGAGACGGAAGACTCTCCGGCCGGTTGTCGCTGGCGATGGGTGAGCGTCGCCTGCATTTGGCTGCGTTGGACGCGGTGGTGTCGGAGTGGGACGGGCCGCTGCGGGGCGGTCTGGTGAGCCGGGACGGCGTGCCGATGCTGCATGTGGTGAGCACGGTGGATGAGTCGCGGTGGATGGATGTCGACTGCGAGCCGGTCGGCGGGGTGTGGTGGTTCCTGCGGGCGGGCCGCGGTGAGGGCATCGTGCCGGTGGCCGAGGTGGCGGACGCTCCTGCGGTGCTGGTGCGTGTGGTCAAGCGTCATGCGGGTGGCGCTGGCGGGTCGGGGGTGGGTCGGTGACGGCGCGGCGGCCTGAGGCGTCGGGTGGTGGGCCTGACGGCTGGGGTGGTGGTCCGGTGGATTCGGCGTTGGCGCGGATTCTGGCGGGTGAGGGGCTGGACGAGCCTGTCTACGGTGCGGACGGGGCGTGGGATCCGGGGGTGCCGTCTCCGGCGCGGATGTACGACGTGTTCCTGGGCGGCAAGGACAACGTGGAGGTTGACCGGCGGGCTGCTGAGCGGGTGGCGGCGGCTGCGCCGTCGATTCCGCAGGCCGCCAGGGACAACCGGGCGTTCATGCATCGCGTGGTGGAGTGGGCGGCGCGGCGCGGGATCGATCAGTTCGTGGATGTGGGGACCGGTATCCCGACCGAGCCGAACGCTCACGAGGTCGCGCGGAGGTTCCAGCCGGATGCGCTGGTGGTGGGGGTCGACAACGATCCGCTGGTTTTGGCGCATGACCGGGCGCTGCTGGAGGGGATGCCGATCGTGCGCGGGGACGCGCGTGAGGTGGACGCGCTGATCGGTGATCTGGACGCGTGGGTGGACTGGGACCGGCCGGTGGCGGTGCTGCTGATCGCGGTCCTGCACTTCGTGACCGATGACCACGACCCGGCCGGGATCGTGCGGGCGTTCACGGGTCGGATGGTGCCGGGGTCGGTGGTGGCGGTGTCGCACGTGTGCTCCGACGGTGCGGACCCGGTGGCGGTGGCGCAGGTGGAGGAGGTCTACCGGGGCGCGACCGAGCCGGGGGTGTTCCGCACTGGGGAACAGATCACGGCGCTGTTCGGGCGGCGGCTGGAGGTGGCCGCGCCGGGGGTGGTTCCGGTGCAGCACTGGCCGGGTGTGTGCGGTGAGGTGACGCCGGTTCCGATCCTGGGCGGTGCCGGGGTGGTGCCCGATCCGCTGGCGGGCCCGGCGGCGGGTGGCGGGTGACCGGCGGCGGCAAGACCGCTTCTGACAGTCGAGAGAGCAGAAAGGGCAGGAAGCATTGAGCATCGACCAGGCTCCGCACCCGGAGTTCCCCGGGGCGAGATGGCGGAAGAGCAGTCACTCCTCCGGAGCGGACGCCGATGACAAGCATGTCTGTGTCGAGGTCGCCCCGGTCGGTGACGCCGGACATGCGATCCGCGACTCCACCGACCCGCAGGGAGCCGTGCTGCGTCTGGGCCCGGGGGTCCTGAGGAGCTTGATCGCCAAGTTGAAGTGATGCGGTGGCCGGTGGTGGGACGGGTCGGGGTGCGGGCGGTGAGCGGGCGGTGAGCGGGGCGGCTGGGCGTCTGGTGGTGTCGGCGGAGGTGTTGCGGGAGCGGTATGAGGCGGGTGAGTCGGTTCCTTCGATCGCGCGGCGGATGGGGCTTCCGGCGTGTCGGGTGTACCGGTGGATGCGGGTTGAGGGGATCGACCGGCGTCCTCCGGGTGGGCCGCTGTGGGATGAGTTCCCGATCTGTCTGGAGGAGTTGCGGGCCTGGTATGAGGCGGGTGAGTCGGTTGCGGGGCTGGCGCGGGAGCTGGAGGTGTCGGAGGGCACGGTGACGATGCGGCTGGCGGAGTCGGGTGCGGTGTTGCGGTCGCGTGAGCGGGGCGGGCGGATGGAGTTGGCGGTGCCCTCTCAGGTGCTGCGGGAGCGGTATGAGGCGGGCGAGACGCTGTCGGGCCTGGCCGCCTCGCTGGGAGTGGCGGTCCTGACGGTGAAGGTGCGGTTGCTGGAGGCCGGGACGGTGATGCGGCCAGTGGGCGCTGGGGCCAAAAGGATCGAGTTGGGGATCAGCTTGGCGGCGTTGCGTCGGCGGTGGGAGGCGGGTGAGTCGGCCGTTGGCCTGGCGGCGGAGTTGGGGGTGTCGGAGGGCACGATCCGGAACCGGCTCAAGAGCGCTGAGGCGCAGACGCAGACCGACCAGGGACGGCAGGACGGGCAGGAGCGATGAGAGCGGGAGGCGGGAAAGGCGTGGGAGCGGTGAGGCTGGCCGATGGGCTGTGTGACCGTGTCGGCGGGCTGCTGGGCGGTGCGGTGGACCAGGTGGAGCGGGGTGTGCTGCGGGGCCGTGATCTGGCGGGGGTGCGGACGCGGGTGCGGTACCTGGACCTTTTGGCGGTGTCGCTGGGCCCGTTGGGGTGGGGGTCCGTGCCGCTGTACCGGTTGCCGGTGCGTCCGCTGCCGGTGCGGTGTCCGCTGCTGTGGGTGTACAGCCGGGCGGGTGATGCGGGTCTGCCGGTGACGGTGTCTGCGACGTGTGCGGGCTGGTCGTATGTGGACGCCAGTGACCGGGAGGCGCGGTGGGTGGGGTGGTGCTGGGACCGGCCGGGGGCGGTCGCGGCGGTGGACGTGCGGTTGATGGCGCAGATCTCCGCGCAGGCCGGGCCTGCGGTGCCGCTGCGGTTCGGGGGCGGGCGGTGAGTGGGCCGGACGTGAGCGGGCCGGAGACGCTCGGGCCGGACACGGTGGAGACGGCGCTGGAGGCGCTGTTCCGGCAAGCCGAAGCGGCGTGGGAGGTGTTGAAGCGCGATTCGGACGCTCTGCCGCTGGAGGGGGCGGGCGATGCGCTGGAGGCGACCGTGGATGTGCTGGATCTGATCTGGGCGGTCCTGGGGGCGCTGACGGCGCGTGCCGAGGTGATCCGGGAACGGGAGATGACCGAGCGGCGGGAAGGGTCCTCATTTGAGGTGATGGACGATGCGTTGGTGCATCTGAGCTACGGCCTTGATGGGCTGATGGTGGCGCGTCACCTGGTGGGGATGGGCCGGGGTGAGGTGCTGCGGATCGTGCGCGGCGAGGCGTAGGCGTCACATGTGCGGGGGGGCCGCGAGGGTGTAGGGCCGCGGCCCCCTGTTCGCGCCTGGCTGAGGGGGTGGGCCGGCGGATATGGCCGGAGGCCACCCCGGAGGGGCGACCGCGAGGGAGTTCGGCCGGCGCAGCCCCGTCCCGGGGCACCTTCCGCCTGGGTTGGTGTCGGTGCGGGGGCCGCTGCCCGGCTCGGGCCTGAACGGTCGCGGGGTCTTGTTGGGGTGTCGGTGTGGGTGACGGGTCGCCCTTTGTGGTGGCCGGGAAGGAACGGGCTGCGCGATGACGGAGCTTCGGATGAGCTATGTGAATGTCGAGCACGGCGGCAGGGCGGCGGCGGGGTATTCGGGGTACTCCGGTGACGGCGGCCTGTTCGACTTCGGCCGGGTGACCGGGATGCTGCATGACGGTGACTGGCCTGATGTGCTGGTGGTGGGTGAGGGCGACCGGTACGAGCTGAACGGGATGGAGGGCGCGCACGAGGCGGCGGCGGCGCTGCGTGAGGCGGGCGGCCCGGCCTACGTGCCGTATCCGTGTTCGCTTCCGCGTGAGGGCGGGATGTTCGCGCCGGTGATCTACGTGGATCCGGGCAAGGTGGTGGTGCGCCGGTTCTTCGGTCATCGGCTGCCGGACTTCGCCTCCCGCAACCGCAACCTGATGGTGTTCACCCTGCCGGGCCGTCGTGACCCGGTGCGGCTGGTGGCCTGGCACGGCGACATCTACAGCGGGGATGACCGGCTGGCCGACGCGCGCCGGTTCGACCGGTTCTCGGCTCCGGGCATTCCGTGCGCGCTGCTGGGCGATTGGAACACCGTCCCCAGCGGCCCCCACTTCGAACCGGCCGACATGAACACGCCGGGTGTGCACAACCCGCGCCAGATCAACTACCGCGTCCAGTGGAAGGGCGGGTCTTCCCTTGCGGGGCCGCACGTGTACGACACGCGGGCGCTGGACGCGTTGTGCGGCTGGTGGAACCCCTCGACGCAGCGGCGGGAGGGCGGGCTGGGGTTCAGCCATTCGGCGGAGTTGGCGGGGGACTACACCCCGACGCAGGTCGAGCGGCCCAATGGACGCCAGTGCCTGCCGATTGACGCGATCTTGCTGAACGAGCCTCTGGCCGCCGCGTATGTGGCGGGCTCCTACCGCGTTCACGACTTCCGCGACCCTCAGCGGCCCGACTCCGACCACAAGCGGATCTCGCTCACGGTCGACATCTGATCCGACCTGGCGGGTCGGTCCCGTGCGGCGGGGCAAGCGGGTTCATCGAGGAGAAGGCGAGTGGGTCATGGGTCGGCGTAGGCGTGCGCAGAGTTGGGGCGGCCGGGGTGCCAGCGGGCGGCGGGTGGATCGGGCTGCGGTGTGCGGTAAGAGGGCGTTCGCGACGCGGGAGGACGCCGAGGCGGAGATGCGGTGGAAGCTGGCGCGCAAGGACAACGCGGACGGGTTCGCGCGGTTGCCTTCGCGGGTTCAGGAGTGCGAGAACTGCGACGCGTTCCACATCACGGGGGCGACGGCCAAGCCCGCTCCGGCGGGGAAGCTGCGGCGGCGGCGTCAGGGCGGGGGCGGCTGGAAGTAGCGGCGCGGGGCCCGGCCCGTGCCCTGCCCGGTGCGGGTGGTGGTGCGGGTCGGGTCCGGTCGGTCAGGTGAGCGGGATGTCGGTCTGAATGGTGGTGGCTTCGGGCCAGACCGACACGGTGTGGTCGATGGGGATGCCGTGGGCGTCGGCGGTGGTGGTGGCGCGGGTGAGTGCGTAGGTGCCGGGCGGGAGTTGCAGGGCGGCGTCCCATGGGGTCGCGGGCCGGGTGCTGATGCGGACGGCGGCGGTTGCGGGCTCCCGGGGGGTGTAGTCGGTGAGGTTCTCCATCCAGGTGCCTGGTAGCGGGTCGGGGTGGGTGAGCGTGCCGTGCTCGGCCACGCCGGGGATGTAGCTGGTGCGTAGCTCTAAGGGGAGTCGGCCGGTGGGGTCGGTGATCAGGCGGCGGCGGACTAGCACGGGCAGGCCGGGGCCGTCCATGTGCAGGGCTGCGGCGACGTCGGCGGGGGCCGGTTCGTAGGCGACGGACAGGATGCGGACGGCCGACAACTCGGCGGGGATGTCGGAGCCGATGGCGATGGTGTGTGCGGGGCGGGGCAGCGAGAGCGGGTCGGGTTCCTGGTCGGGGGCCGCGCTGGCTGCGGGGCTGGCTGCGGGGTCGGCGGGTTGGTCGGGGGCGGGGCCGGGCTGGGTGTGTTGAGCTTGGTCCGGCGGGGCGTGTGAAGCTTGGTACGGGAAGGGCGGCGGACCGCCTCCGGCGATGCGTGGGGCGGGTCCTCCGGTGGAGGTGTACCCGCGTGTTCCCCCGGGCTCGGCCCATCCTTCGTCAGTGAGCAGCGCCAATACTCTGCGGCTGGTGCGGGCCGACACCTTCCATGTCTGCTGAATCTCAGCATTGGTCGGCATTCGGGCTCCGCGCGGGTAGTGCCCTTCGACGACGGCCCGCACGATGGCATTTCGGATGACTTCCACGAGTTGGGGAGATCCTCCGGAATGGCCGGTCTCCTCGTTAAACGTTTTCTTCTGACCCATTGTGGTCACCCCTTCGGGGTTGTTACGTGTTGTGACCAGCACCTTTGCGTTTAGTAACTCCTTCTCCTGACAGCCTAGCGTGCCGAGTTCGGTACGGCGATGTTTACAGGTCTCTCCACATAGGGACACTGTTGTCATGACTCGTACCGTCTTCGGTACGGACGGCGGGATTCTCGGGAACGGGGGAAGTGTGCAGTTTCAGATCGTGATGGAGTCGCTGCGGTTTCTGGTGGCGGACATGCCCGAGCAGCGCAAGGTCTTCGAGTCGGGTGAGTTGCGGACGGACGACCAGGGGCGGCCGTTGTTCCAAGTGCGGCTGCTGGCGATGGACGGCGAGCAGAGCGCGCCGATCAAGGTGGGCCTGGTCGGCGACCCTGGCCTGACGCAGGGGACGTTCGTGATCCCGGCGGGTCTGACGCTCAACGTCGTGGACAGGAAGGGGGACTCGGTGACGTGGTGGACGGCCGAGCGTCTGGAGGCGGTCCCGATGCCGGGAGGCCCGGGAGGTCCGGGTGGCTCGGACGGGGGCGGCCGGGCGGTTCGCGGGTCCGGTAAGGGGGGCGAGTGATGCCGGTACCGGGTCGGGGGTCGGCCTGGCGGCTGGGGGGTCTGCTGGGCGGCGGGGTTGCCGGGGGGCGCTGCGGCGGCGACCTCCCGGCGGATGCGTCGGTGGCGCTCGGCGCGGTCGATCGGGCGTGGGACTTCGGTGAGTGCTCGTACGTGATCGGCCTGGGGGTGTCGGGGCCGGTGCGGGTGCACTACACCCTGTCGGAGCCGCTGGGGCCGACGTGGCTGCGGCTGGTGGAGGTGGGCGAGCGGCGGCGGCGTCAGGTGCTGGGTGCGGCGCTGGGGTGCGGGCTGCTGGCCGACGCGCCGCCCCCGCGCAGTCCTGGCAAGGCGGGCCGGTGGCTGCATGTGGCGGGCCATGGGCGGACGGCGTGGACGGACCTTCCGCCCGACCGGCGGGTCGGCGGGGTGCCGGTCGCGGACCTGGTGGCGGGGCTGGTGCCGCGCAAGGTGTGGCGGGAACTGCACGTGCGGCGTCAGGAGGCGTGGCAGGAGTGGGCGCGGTCGGCGTCACGCGCGGGCGGCCCGGACGATGCGGCGGGCCCTGGCGGTGCGGGAGGCGCTGGCAGTGCGGGGGGTCGCCGGGTGCCTGAACAGGGTGAGGGGTGGCCGGGTGCGCGGAGCGGCGGGGGGCGTGGTGCCTGGTGAGCCGTGAGCAGCGCTGGCACGGGGTGACGGCGCGGGGGCAGGTGGGTTTGCCTCCGGTGCTCCAGCGGCCGGACCTTCCGGTGCGGGCTCGGCTGACGGTCGGGTCGGCGCTGCTGCTGTGGGTGGTGCGGCCGTCGTGGCTGTGGCGGCGTGAGCTGGGCGCGCTGGCGGTACTGGCGGGGGCCGCTCTGGTGGGGTGGCTGGGCTGGGGCTGGGCCGGTGCGGTGTGCGGTCCGGCTGAGCTGGTGGTCGCGGTCGCCGGGTTCCCGTGGCTGCGGGTGCGGGCGGTGCGGTCGTGGCGGCGGGCGCGGCTGCGGCGGCACTGGGACCGTGCGTGCCGGTTCGCCGGGCTCACCACCCTCAACGACCGGATACCCCGGATCAGACGGGACCGGCGGGTTCCGGCGGGTGACCGGCTGCTGGTGCGGGTTCCGCGCGGGGCGACGGTGGCTGAGTTGGAGTCCGAACGCGAACGGGTGGCGGCGGTGCTGCGGGTCCGTGAGGTGCGCGTGGGCCGGGACCTCAAGCGGGCCGACCTGGCGCATGTGGACGTGGTTCGCCTCGACCCGTTCGCGGGGTCGGCCGCGCCGCTGCGGTGGCCGTGGGCCGATGGGGCGGCGCGCTCGCTGGGTGACCCGGTGCCCCTGGGCGTGGACGACATGGGTGATCCGGTGGCGGTGCGGCTGCCCGGCAAGCACGTGCTGTTCGGCGGGGAACCCGAAAGCGGCAAGTCGGCGGCGCTGTCGCTGGTGCTGGCGGCGGGGGCTCTGGACCCTGCGGCGCAGATCTGGGGGTGGGACGCCAAACGGGTGGAACTGGGGCTGTGGCGGCCGGTCATGACGAGGTTCGCGACCAACGACATGGAGGAGGCGATAGCGCAGCAAGAGGATCTGCAAGCGGAGATGGACCGGCGGTATGAGGTGCTGGAGGACCAGGGGCGGCGGGCCCTGCTGCCGGGTGAAGCGCCGGTGATCCTGGCGGTGATCGACGAGATGCGGTTCTACACCGCCAGCACCAACAGCAAGGCGGCCAAGCGTTTCAACGCGCTGGGTGAGGATGTGGCGGCCCGGGGGCGGGCGGCGCTGATCGTCCAGGTGGCGGCGACGCAGAAACCGGCGGGTGCGGTGGTGCCGACGGGGTGGCGTGACCTGATGGCGCTTCGGTGGGCGATGCGGTGCGCCACCCGGGACGCCTCCGACACGATCCTTGGCGCGGGGATGGCCACGGCTGGCTACGACGCGTCCACGATCGATATCGGGACGCGGGGTGTGGGGCTGCTGTACGCCGAGGGCGGGGTGCCTCGGCGGGTGCGGTCGTACTACCTGGACGACGCGGCGATCCGGGGGATCGTGCGGCGCGGGGTCGCGCTGCGGCAAGCGGCGGCCTGAGAGCGCCTCAAGCTCAACTCTTCTCAACCAACCATTTCGGGCCTCGCGCGGCGGGGTCGGCGGGAGCGTGCCCGCCGTGCGGGGCCCGGTTCTTCTCCTGTAGGGGGCGATGCGCGATGGCAGAGGGATCGGCGGAAGTAGCGGAGGAAGGACCGGCGGGGGTGTCTGCGGACCTGGCGGGCCGGGTGTGTCCGTGCGCGGCGGCGGTGGCGGGCCGGGTGTATCCGGTGGCTCGTCCGGCGGGCCCGGTGGACGACGTGTTCTCGGCGGCGCTGGTACGTGAAGTCGGTGACGTACTGGAGGTCGCGGGGTTCCCGCCCGTGGAGGACGACTCCCCCGACTGGTACGCGCTGTCGTGGTGTCTGTGGCGGTTCGTGTACGGGTACGGCGGGCGCGGACGTCACAGCGCGGGGACGGCGGATGCGGCGGGCCCGGACGGCGGGGACGGCGCGGACGGTGGCGGCGATCAGGTGTCGCTGTGGTGAGTGGAGGCCGGCGGACATGGCCGCAGGCCACCCCGAAGGGGCGACCGCAGGGAGTTCGGCCGGCGTCCGCGTCCGGGGTCCGCTATGCCCGGCCGGGGCGGCATCTGAGTCCTGTGCTGGCGGGGATGGCGGCGCGGGTCGGCGATGCGGACAAGTGGCGGGCGTGGTCGCGTCAGGTGGCGCACACGGGGCACTGCTCGCGGCCGGTGCGGGTGCGGGGCGGGGTGACGGCGGCGGACACGCGGACCGGTGAGGTCCGGGCCGAATGGTCCTCGGACGGGGAGCCGGACGGGATGTTGCTGCTGGCGTGCGGGGACCGGCGGGCGGCGGTGTGCCCGTCGTGCTCGCGGACGTACCGGCACGACACTTACCGCCTGATTGAGGCGGGCCTGCGGGGGCGTGCGCCGCGTCTGGCGGGGCGGGTGGATGCGGTTCCGGCGAGTGTGGCGGGGCATCCGGCGGTGCTGGCGACCTTCACCGCGCCCTCGTTCGGGGCGGTGCATCGGGTGAGCGGGGATGGTCCGTGCCGGGCGCGGGTGGGCGCGTTGGTGTGCGTTCATGCGGTGCGGCGGTGGTGCGACGCGAGGCACGGCGCGGGCGATGCGCTGGTGGGGCGTGCGCTGTGCTGGGACTGCTACGACTACCGGGGTCACGTGCTGTGGCATGCGGCGGTGCCTGAGCTGTGGCGGCGGACGGTGATCTACCTGTACCGGGCGCTGGCGCGGATCGGGTCGGATCGGACCGGGGTGCCGGTGACGGTGCGGGCGGTGCGTTCGCTGCTGCGGGTCTCCTACGTGAAGGTGGCCGAGTACCAGCGGCGCGGCGCGGTCCACCTGCACGCGGTGATCCGCCTGGACGGGGTGGACGGCGGGGAGCGGTCGGCGGTGGTGGCTCCCCCTGCCTGGGCCGACGCGGCGGCGCTGGAGGCGGCCATCAGAGAAGCGGCCCGGCGGGTCACGGTGCCGCTCCCGGACGTGGGGGCGCGCGTGGGGCCGGTGGCGCGGTGGGGCGGGCAGCTGGACGTGTCGCCGGTGGCTGACCCTGCCCGCGCTGCGGGGTATCTGGCCAAGTACGCGACCAAGACGGCGGGCGACACCTTCGGCGGGCTGCCCCCGCGCCGGTTCACCATCCGCGAGTCGGGCCGGGTGCTGCGGCGGGTCGACAACCCGCATGTGGGGCTGCTGGTGACGGCGTGCCTGCGGCTGGCCGAGCTTCCGGAGTGCGCGCGGTGGCGGCTGGCCGAACACGTCCACACCCTCGGGTTCGCGGGGCACTTCGCGACCAAGAGCCGCTGGTACTCGGTCACCCGGGCCACCCTCGGCGCGGTCCGGCGGGCCTGGCGCACGGGCGGGGACGCCAGCGGGCGGGATGAGCGGGCGGGGCCGGACCCGTGGGCGGACGCCGAACACGACGAGGGGGCGGTGCTGCTGCGCGACTGGCGGTACGTGGGGACGGGGTGGGCCCGGCTGGGGGATGCGGACCTGGCGGCGAGCCTGGCGCGCGATCACGAGGCGGCGCGGGCCCACGCCGATATCGCCTCGGTCATGCGGTGGGAGGCGGCGGATGGCTGACGTGCTGCTGAACGTGGTTGTGATGGTGGCGGTGCTGGCGGTGCTGCCCCGCCTGGTGCGGCTCGCCTCGGGTGGTCGGGGGCGGATGGTGATCCGGTTCCGGGTCCCGTTGCGGCACCGGTACCCGCGCCTGTTCTGGTCGCTGGTGTGGTTCGGGCTGCTGGTGGTGCTCCCGCTGGCCTGGCTCGGAAGCTCGTGCGGATGGTGGGGGTCGTGAGGGAGGCCAAGAACGTGGCGAAGGTGAAGGCGGCGAGCGAAACAGGGCGACGGGTCTGCACGGGGGCGGTTTGCCCGGTGGCGCGGCGGGGGGCGCGTAGGAGGCTGCGGGCGCGGTGGTTCCGGGTGTGCGGGGCGGTGCTGGTGCTGCTGGCGGTGGCGGGCCTGGTGGCGCTGATGGCGGCTCCGCTGCTGCTGGCGCTCACCCGGTAAGGCTGGTGCGGCCCTGTCCGCCTGGTTCGGCCTGCGGGACGGAGCGCGGGGGCGCGGGCAGGGTCGCACCCGGCAAGGCGCGCCGCGTAGCGGCTCCTTCCCAAGGGTGGTGGGTGGGGGTTTGTGGGACGGTGCGCGGCAACAGACCTGGACCATGATCATCTAGCTGGGGCGGGGTGATGGCGGCAAGCGACGGGGGCTCGGGGACCGGACGGGACGGCGACGGGGAAGACACCGATGCGGGCGCGGCGGCGGATGGTGAGGATCTGGCCGGGCACATTCGGGCGGTGGTGGACGGGTTGGGGCCGTTGACCACTGAGCAGGGAGACGTGTTGGCGCTGCTGTTCCGCGCTGACCGGTGACACAACGGGTGAGGTCCCGCCGGTGCTGGTCGACCGGCGGGACCTCGGCGTGTGCGGGGCCGCTGTGGGCGCTAGGCGGCCCTGGCGGGCTGGGAGCGGTGGCAATGGACGCGGTGGCGGGCCGGGACATTGCGGTGTCCGGATCCCACGGGCTTGATGGTGACCGCCATCAGGGCGCGCAGAGCGGCGCGGCGCTCTCCCAGGGACAGGGCGTCCCATGCGCGGGCCACGTCCTCGGCGTCGATCAGCGGGGCCAGCGGCGACACTTGGGCGGTGGCGGCAATCTGCTCCTCGACCTCGCTGATCTTGGCGCGGCGGCTCTCGGTCTGAAGCAGGTACTGGGAGCGGGTGATCCGGTCGGCCTCCCGGTCGGCTGCGATCTCCTCCAGCCGTTCCCGGTGCACGGCCAGTTGCGCGTAAAGCTCGGCGGCGCTGGGGCCGCTGCTGGCGGGCGTGACGAGCTTGACGGCGTCGGGGCGCGAAAGCCGCTCGATGACCACAAGACGTACGTAGGCGTCCGCGTCGGCGGCGCTGATGCGCACGTGCCCTTTGCCGCGCTCCTGGCACCGGTAGATCGGGTAGCGGTTGTTCCCGGTGGCCTTGCTGCCGCGCATCACGCCCCCGCACGGGCACTGGTAGATGCCGCTGCCCAGCCACTTGGGGGCGGGGCCGGTGGTGGTCGTGCGGTCCGGGTCGGTGAGCTTCGCGACGATCGCGCGCCATGCGTCCTCGGGCAGGATGGGCGCCCATGGCGCGGTGGCCATGATCTCCTCATCGGAGTAGATCCCGCGCGGGCGGTCGGGGGTCTTGGCCGGGCGGTGCACCATGAAACCGGCGTTGCGGGGCCGCAACAGCACGGAGCGGACGGTGGAGGTCTGCCAGCGGCGGCCGTCGGTGGTCGGCGTCTGGTCCTTGCGCAAGTCGGCTGCGATGGCGCGCAGCGACACCCCCGACAGCAGCGCATACCCCACGCGTATGATCACCGCTGCCTCGGCAGGCCGGACCGTGACCCCGTCGGGCTCGAACCCATAAGGGCGCTTGCCTCCCCCGTACTTGCCCTGCCGGGCCTGGCGGGCGCGGGCGGCGCTCACCCGTTCGGCGCGGTGCTCGGACTCGTACCGGGCAATGGCGCACAGCTGACGCGCGACCATGCGGCCGGTGGGGGTGGCCAGATCGATCGGACCGGCCTTGACGGTCTCGGTGACGATCCCGCGCGGCTCCACAACGTTGATGTAGTCCTCAAGCTCGGTGTTGGACCGGTGAAGCCGGTCGGTGTGCCAAGCCACAACACGCTGGGCCTTCCCGGCGGCCAGGTCTGCCAGCATCCGCTGATACCCCGGGCGCGGCTTGCCGGAGTAGGCGGACACGTCGTTGTCCACATAGGCCGCGCCGACGACGGTGTACCCGGACCGCTCGGCCAGCGTCCGGCACTGGCGCTCCTGCTCCGCCACGCCCAGACCTGCACCCTCCTTGTCCCGCGAGATCCGGACGTAGATCACTGCACGCGGGCTCATCGCCGTACCCTCCGTCTTGCCGTTTCCGCTGGTCATACCCTTATTGTTCCCGCTAAAAGTGTCACTATCCCAAGTTCGGGAAGTCGACGCTGCTGCACTGCCTCGCCGGGATCATGAAGCCGGACGCGGGGGAGGTGCGCCTGCTCGGCCAGCGGATCGACACGCTCGGCGAGCGCTCCCGCAGCGCGCTGCGCCGGAGCCGGTTCGGCTTCGTGTTCCAGTTCGGGCAGCTGCTTCCCGAGCTGCCCGCCGTGGAGAACGTCGCGCTGCCGCTGATGCTGAACGGCGCCTCCAGGCGGGAGGCGGTGCGCGCCGCGCGGGCCTGGTTCCGGCCCCTCGGACTGGACGGGCTGGAGCACCGGCGGCCCGGAGAGCTGTCGGGCGGCCAGGCGCAGCGCGTGGCGATCGCCCGCGCGCTCGTGCCCCTCCCGGCCGTCGTGTTCGCCGACGAGCCGACGGGCGCGCTCGACCAGGCGACCGGCCACGACACCATGCGGCTGCTCGTGGACGCCACCAAGCGCAACGGCGCGTCCCTGGTCGTCGTCACCCACGACCCGTCGGTGGCGGCCTGGTGCGACCGCGTCGTGGAGGTCCGCGACGGCCGTGTCCGGCCGCCGCTGGAGAGGACGGCCTGATGCGCACGGCAGCGGAGCTCTCCTGGCGCCTGCTGAAAGGCGGCGGCAGGAACGACGTGCTGGGCACGCTCCTGACCCTTGCCGCCGTGGCCGTCTCCACCGGGCTGCTGCTGTTCGCGGTGGGCGCCGACCACGCGTTCCTCCAGCGCGCCCACGCCGACGCCTGGCGGCATCCGGGGAAGGCGGCCGCGGACCCCTCCATGATCGAGGCGCTGTCGACCGACTACGTCCGGGGGAAGCCGATCACGGTCGTCGACCTGGCCGCGCTGAACGGCGACGCCCCGGCCCCGCCCGGAATGACCCGCTTCCCGAAGCCCGGCGAGGTGTGGACGTCGCCCGCCCTGGCCCGCCTGATGCGGGACCTGCCCGCCGACCGGCTCGCCGGGCGGTTCCCGTCCCGGGCGGGCACCCTCGGGCGTGGTGCGCTCGTCCATCCCGGGGAGCTCGTCGCGGTGGTCGGGCGCACCCCGGACGACCCGGCCATGACCGCCGGCCGGGGCGCCGTCGAGCATCTCGGGACGACCGGCGGCCCGTCGCGCATCGACCGGTTCGCGACCGGCGCGTCCTGGTCGGCGGGCGTCTACCTGCTGCTCGCGGGCCTGGCGTCGGTGCTGATGGTCGTGCCGCTGCTGGTGTTCGGCAGCGCCGCCGCCCGGCTCACCGTGGCCCGCCGCGACGGCCGGCTCGCGGCGCTGCGGCTGGTCGGCGCCACCCCGGCCAGGTCGTCGCGATCACCGCGACCGAGGCCGTGCTGACGGCCGTCGCGGGCGCGGCGGCCGGGCTCGCGCTGTACGCGGCGGCGGTGCCGGCGCTCGCCCGGATCACGATCGGCGGGGGCGGCTGGTTCGCCGGCGACCTGTGGCCGGGCCCGCTCGCGCTCGCGGGCCTGCTCGCGGCGGTGCCCGTGCTCGTCGGCGCCAGCGCCGTGGCCGGCCTGCGCCGCGTGGTCGTCAGCCCGCTCGGCGTCGCGCGCCGCGAGACCCCGCCCGGCATGCGGGCCGTCCGGATCGTCGCGCTGCTCGCCGTCGTGGTCGCCTTCGGCGCGGTGGGCGGCGGCCTGGCCGACATGGGCCGCGCGGGCATGATCGCTCTGATGGTCTTCCTCGTGCTCGCCTTTCTCACGATCAACTTCGCGGGCCCGTGGGTGGTGGCGGTCATCGGCCACGTGACGGCCGCCACGGCGCGCGGCCCGGCCCGGCTGCTCGCCGGGCGCCGCCTCGTGGACGACCCGCGCTCGGCCTGGCGGACGGTCGCCGGCGTCGCGCTGACCGGCTTCGTCGCCGGGTTCCTCGCCCTGCTGAACGCCCACCCCTCCGCAGGCGAGCCGCGGGACGAGCTGAGGCTGGCCGTCCCGTACGAGCGGTCCGCCGCCGTCGCCGAGCGGGCGAGGGGCAGGCTCGCCGGACTCGACGCGGGGGTCTCGGTGCGCAGGGTCGAGACGAGGGACGGCCCGCCCGCCTCCGGCGTCCGCGTCACCGCGACCGGCGTCGTGACGATCACCGTCCACGGCGGGCCCGCCGCCGTCGACCGGACCCGCACCGCACTGACCGGGCTCGTCCCGGGCCGGGCCGCCACCACCCCGGCCGACGACGAGGCGACCGGCGACCTCCTGGTGGCCGACCTGCGGACCGGCGCGCTGACCGTCCTCGCCGTCTCGTTCCTGGTGGGCATCACGAGCGCGGGCATCACCGGGGCTTCCGCCGTCCTGGACCGCAGGCGGACGTACGCGATGCTGCGCCTCGCCGGCACGCCGCTGTCCGTCCTGGACCGGGCACGCCGCGCGGAGACGCTGATCCCGCTCGCGGTCATGGGCGGCGGCTCGCTGCTGACGGGACTGCTCTTCGGCCTGCCGTTCGCCCAGGGGTTCGGGTTCTCCGGTCTGGAGGGCCTCGCGGGGTTCGTCGTCCTCGGCTTCGGCGGCGTCCTCGGCGCGAGCGCGCTGAGCCGCCCGCTGTTGCGCTCCGTGACCTCGGACCCGGCCCCGCGCCCCGACTAGCTCGAATAAGGGTTCGAGAATGTCAGACCCTCCGCGTAGCGTTGACCTTGTGATTTGGGAGACATCGGGAACACCTGTCGAACCAGATCGCTTTCAACGACGTACCTAGGGGTATGTGACAGACGGTGGTGCCCGCACAGGCGCGGCCCACCGGTCGAAGGAAGGGGCGTTGGCAGTGAGCGCAGCGACCGGCACGTTCCATCTCACCCACCCGCGGCTGGACGGGCCCGCCGAGCGGACCGTCGTGGAGCCGTGGCTCACCGACCTCTCCCATGCGGCGCTGAACGCCTACGCCGAGACCGCGCCCCCGCTCGCGGCGGTCGAGGCCCTGCCGGTGCGCCCGCAGCCCCTCCCCGCCCGCCGCGTCGCCGTGGCGGCCTGACCAGAATCGTCCGGAAGGGACCGAGGCCGGCGCCTCGGTCCCTTTCTCATGATCCGAGCATCTCATATATTGATACACATTTCTCAAAATCTGAGAAACGGCCGTACGGTGGGGGCACACCGGAACCAGAGAGGTGACCCCGATGAACGCGAAGGCGACCTACACCCACGGCCACCACGAGAGCGTCCTGAGCGCGCACCAGTGGCGCACGGTCGAGAACTCCGCCGCCTACCTGATCGAGCACCTGCGGCCCGGGCTGTCGGTACTGGACGTCGGCTGCGGACCGGGCACCATCACCGCCGGGATCGCCGAACGCGTCGCGCCGGGCCGCGTCGTCGCCGCCGACTCGGCCGGGACCGTCCTCGACGAGGCCCGCGGGAACACCGCCTCGCTGGGCAACGTCGAGTTCGAGGTCGCCGACGTCCACGCCCTGGACCACCCCGACGGCACGTTCGACGTCGTCCACGCCCACCAGGTCGTCCAGCACGTCGGCGACCCCGTCGGGGCGCTGCGGGAGATGCGCCGCGTGGCCAGGCCCGGGGGGATCGTCGCCGTGCGCGAGGCCGACTTCGGCACCATGGCCTGGTACCCGGACCCGCCCGGCATGGACGCCTGGCTGCCGATCTACTACAGGGTCGCGCGCGGCAACGGCGGCGAGCCCGACGCCGGCCGCCGCCTCGTCTCCTGGGCGCGCGCCGCCGGGTTCACCGACGTCACCGCGTCCGCCTCGGCGTGGTGCTACGCCACCCCGGGGGAGCGCGAGTGGTGGAGCGAGTCCTGGGGCGGCCGCATGGTCAGGTCGTCGGTCGCCGACCACGCCGTCGCCGGCGGCCACGCCACCCGCGCCGAACTCCGGCGCGTCTACGAGGGCTGGAAGGCGTGGGCCGCCGCCGAGGACGGCTGGTACTCCGTCACCCACGGCGAGATCATCTGCCGCGTGTGACGGCCGCCCCCACCCGCGCCGGGTGTCAGAAGGGGTCGGTGAGCTCGCCGAGCTTGTCGGTCAGCCGCAGGTTGTGGGAGTAGTCGACCGGGACGGTGATGACGGAGACCGCGTCGTCGGCGAGGGCCTTGCGGAGGGTCGGCAGCAGCTCGGCGGCCGACTCGACGCGGTACCCGCGGGCGCCGAAGCTCTCGGCGTACCGGACGAAGTCGGGGTTGCCGAACCGGATGTTCGAGCTGCGCCCGAGGTCGAGGTCCATCTTCCACCCGATCAGCCCGTAGGCGGAGTCCTCCCAGATCAGCACGGTGATCGGGATGTTCTCCCGGACGGCCGTCTCCAGCTCCTGGGAGTTCATCAGGAACGCGCCGTCCCCGGTCGCCGCCAGGACCCTGCGGTCCGGGTGCGCGAGCTTGGCGGCGATCGCGCCGGGGACGGAGAAGCCCATCGACGACAGGCCGTTGGAGACCAGCAGCGTGTTCGGCTCGTAGGTCGGGTACATGCGCGCCATCCACATCTTCACCGCGCCGGTGTCGGCCAGGACGATGTCGCCGCGGCCCATGGCGGCGCGGACGTCGGCGACGATGCGGCGGGGGGAGAGCGGGTGGCCGTCCTCGGTCGCGCCCTCGGCCAGCTCCTCCTGGAGCATCCGCCGGATCCCGCGGCCCGTCCCGTTCACGTCGAAGCGGCGGTGGACCGAGTCGGCGAGGGCGCGCAGCGACCGGGAGACGTCGCCCTGGATGCCGACCTCCACCGGGTAGTGGTCGTCGACCTCGGCGGGCGACTGGTGGATGTGGATGATCTTCTTGTCCGCGTTCGGGTTGATCTTGACGGGGTCGAACTCCTGGAGCTCGTAGCCGACGGCGATCAGGACGTCCGCCTCGTCCATCCCGAAGTTGACGTAGTCGTGGCGCATGAAGCCGACCGCGCCGAGCGCGTTGCGGTGGTCGTCGGGGAAGACGCCCTTGCCGTTGAACGTGGTGGCGACCGGCAGGCCGAGGCGCTCGGAGAAGTACACCAGGGCGTCGCTCGCGCGGGCGCGGGTGGCGCCGTGGCCGGCCAGGACGACCGGCCGCCGGGCGAGGGCGATCACGTCGGCGGCGCGGGCGATCTGGGACGCGGAGGGCTCCTGCGCGCGCACGACGTTCACCGGCAGGGGAGCGAGGCCGGCGGGGACCTCGGCCGACTCGACGTCCTCCGGGATCGCCAGGTAGACGGCGCCGGGGCGCTCGGTCTGCGCCGTCTTGAACGCCTTGCGCACCATCTCGGGCAGGGCCTCGGCCCGCGGCGCCAGCTCCGACCACTTGGTGATCGGCCGGAACAGGGACACCAGGTCGACGATCTGGTGCGACTCCTTGTAGATCCGGTCCAGCCCCACCTGGGCGGAGATCGCGACGACGGGCGTGCTGTTGGTGGTGGCGTCGGCGACGCCGAGCTGGAGGTTGATCGCGCCGGGGCCGAGCGTCGCGGAGGCCACCCCCGCCTTCCCGGTGAGGCGGCCGTAGATCTCCGCCATGAACGCGGCGCCCTGCTCGTGCCGGACGAGGACGTAGCGGATCGGCGAGTCGTTCAGCGCGTCCACGAAGTGGATGTTCTCCTCGCCCGGGATGCCGAAGACGTACTCGACGCCCTCCGCCTCAAGGGTCCTGACGAGAAGCCGGGCGGCGTCCTGCGTGGACATCGTGTGTCCCATCTCCAGTCTGCGTCTTTCCTGGGTGCCTTCCGTGCAGCGCCCGGGTCCCTGCCTCCATTCCGCGCGATGATGTGTTCTCGATCTCTCAGGAGTCGGCCATCTCCTTGATGGCGCGCAGCGTCGGCTCGTCCCCGACCCCGGCGATCAGCAGGGTGGTGACCGGGCTGTCCCGCCACAGCCGCAGCCTCTCCTTGATCCGCCCGAGCGGGCCCAGGAGGGAGATCGCGTCGGCCAGCCCGTCCGGCACGGCCCTGATCGCCTCGTCCCGGCGGCCGCTCAGGAACAGCTCCTGGACGCGTCCCGCCTCCTCCGCGTAGCCGAGCCGGCCGATCAGGTCGAGGTGGAAGTTGCGGTCCTTGGCGCCCATCCCGCCGATGTAGAAGGCGAGCGGGATCTTGGCGAACTCCAGCGCCGCCGCCAGGTCGTCGGTGACGATCGTGGTGACGGTCGCGGCGATCTCGAAGCCCTCCGGGCGCCCGGCCAGCGACCCGCCGAAGACGGGCTCGATCTGCTCGGGGTCGACGAACAGCGGCAGCCAGCCCTGCGCGGTCTCGGCCGACAGCGCGACGTTCTTCGGCCCCTCCGCGCCCAGGTAGACGGGGATCTCCGGGCGGAGGGGGTGGGCGATCGACTTCAGCGGCTTGCCGAGGCCCGACCCGCCGGGATAGGGCAGCGGGTAGTGCGGGCCCTCGCTGGTGACCGGCTCCTCGCGGCGCCACACCTGGCGGACGATGTCGAGGTACTCGCGGGTGCGGGCGAGGGGTTTCGGGAACGGCTGCCCGTACCAGCCCTCCACGACCTGCGGTCCGGACGCGCCGAGCCCGAGGATCACGCGCCCGCCGGACAGGGCGTCCAGGGTGAGCGCGTGCATCGCGGTGGCCGCCGGGGTCCGCGCCGACATCTGGACGACGGCCGTGCCCAGCTTGATCCGGGACGTGCGGGCGCCGTACCAGGCCAGGGTGGTGAACGCGTCCGAGCCGTACGCCTCGGCGGTGAACACCGAGTCGTAGCCGCAGCGCTCGGCGGCCAGGACCGTCTCGGTCTGGTCCTCGGGGTCGCGCTGCCAGTAGCCGACGTTGATGCCGAGCTTGAGTTCCGCGGTCACGTTGCACCCTCCGGTAGTCGACGCACCGGCGATACTAGAACACGTTCTAGTTTCTCGGAAGGGGCGTCCGGGGCCGCGGCGGGGCCGGGGTACGGCGAGGGGCCGCGGCGAACCTCGCCGCGGCCCCGTCGACCGGTCGCTAGCTCTCCCTGATCTCGTCCAGCAGGCCCCGCCAGGCCGCCGGCGTCAGCACCAGGGCCGGGCCGGAGGGGTCCTTGGAGTCGCGCACCGCGCGCAGGTCGCTGGACAGGGGGGCTACCTCGACGCATTGGTCTCCGCTTCCGCTGCGGGACGACTTGCGCCAGACGGCCAGGGTGAGTTCGCGCTGGAGGTGGGTCACAGGCTGCTCCTTGCTGCCTTGGCTATGAGGCGCGCGGACTCCTCGGGGGACAGGGCTCGCTTCATGATCCGTTCGAAGCGATCCCTATGTTTTGCTATTTCCTCGGCGCTCTCGAGGTAAACGTCGCCCATAGTGCCCTCGACGTAGGCGATATCGGGGTCTGCGGGGTCGGGATACGACAATATGGTGAAACGTCCGTCCAGGCCCGCATGCGCCGCTGCCGTGTAGGGGAGTACCTGGATCGTCACGGATGCCCGAGTCTCGGCGGCGGCGGCGAGGGCGTTCAGCTGGGCCCGCATCACCTCCTCGCCGCCGATCGGGCGGTGCAGCACCGCCTCGTCGAAGATCACCTGGAGGCGCGGCGCGTCGGCGCGGTCCAGCAGTGCCTGGCGGATCTTGCGGGCGGCGATGCGGCGCTCGATCTCCTCGTCGGAGGGCAGCAGCCGGCCCGCCGTGATCACCGCGCGGGAGTAGTCCTCGGTCTGCAGCAGCCCGTGCACGAGCTGCGGGTCCCAGGTGCGGATGTGCGAGGCCTCGTCCTCCAGCGCGACATAGCTGCCCGCGAAGACGTCCTGGTAGGCGGTCCACCAGCCGCGCTGACCGGCCTGCCGGGCCAGGGTGATGAGCGCGTCGCGGTCCGGGCTCGGCACGCCGTACAGGTCGAGGATGTCGGCGATGTCGCCGGGCTTGGGGCGGGTCTGGCTGGTCTCCAGCCGGGAGACGGTGGCTCTCGACCAGTCGAGCCGGTCCGCCACTTCCTGCAGTGTCAGGCCCTGCTCCTCGCGCAGCTTGCGGAGCTCCCTGGCGAGGCGGCGGCCACGGACGGTGGGGCGGTAGGTCATGGGAGTGGAGTCTTTATCACTCCCGGCGCCTGTCACAACGCGATTGACGAACCCGGCAGGAAGGTCAGAGCAATTCCATGAAGGGTGTTGCGATTGTGAGAATCTCAGGAGACTCTTGGTTCCGTGATCGGTCGTGAACTGACAGTGACGACCGGTCACCCCGCCCGCCCGTCACACTCGCACCAGTTTCGCGGGAGGAACCGTGAAGACCACGCCAGCCGACCTGACGGCGGAGACCATGGCCGACGCTCTGGCGGGCGGTGAATCCGCCCGGGGCGACGGTGTGCCCGGGTGGGTGTGGGCCCTGCCGGGCGGCCCCGGAGGCGCCGGGCACGCCCGCCGCGTCCTGCGCGACGCGCTCGCCTCCCTCGGCGTGCCGCCGGACGGGGCCGCCGACGCCCGGCTCATGGTGAGCGAGCTGGCCACCAACGCCCACCAGCACGCCGGCGAGCACGGCCCGCACGAGCTGTGGCTCTACATGGGGGACGGGACGGCGTGCGAACTGCGGTGCGCCGTCTTCGACACCTACGCCGACGTCGGCCTGCCGGGGTACTCCTGGACGTCCGGCGACTGCGGGCGCGGGCTCAGCATCGTCCACGAGCTGTCCCGCGGACGCTGGGGCCTGCGGCGGACCCTCTCCCGCCTCGGGCCGCCCGTCCGCGGCAAGGCCGTCTGGTTCGCCATCCCCGGCACCATCGACACGCTGCCCGGTTAGCCCGTTCCGGCCTGCGACCGGTCCTCCCTGGTGCCCTCCAGGGCAGGGCCGATGTCGCTGACCAGCGCGAGCAGCGACCGGGTGAGCAGCATGCGCACCTGGTCGCGGTCGAGCGTCTTCTCCTGGAGCCACTGGCGCGTCGCCGCGTCCGCGAGGCCGGAGTAGGCGCGCAGCACGGCGCGCAGCGTCTCGGTCGGCTCCGCCACGCGCAGCACCGCCAGCATGTGCTCGACCGTCTCGTCCCGGAACCGGTTGACGATGCGCAGGAGTTCGGGGTCCTGCCCGAAGCCCTCGGCGTCGAGCGCGGCGAACCACGTGGTCGCGTTGCGCTCGGCGGTGCCGAGGAACAGGTCGACGAGGAGCTCGACGGCCTCGGGCAGGGCCAGCCGCCCGTCCGGCGGCGGGGCCTGCATCGCGGCCGAGGCCGTCAGCCCCTGGACGACCTTGAGGAACAGCTCCCGCTTCGTCCCGAAGTAGTAGTGGATCAGGCCGCGCTGCACGCCGGTCTCCCGCGCGATCGCGGCCGTGGACACCTCGGCGTACGGCAGCTCGGTGAACATCCGCCGCGCGACGTCCAGGATCTGGGCGCGCCGCTCGTCCGGGGACAGGCGCTGGTAGCTCACCGCGACAGCCTATTCTGTGGGCGGCCGGCGCCGTACGGCCGCGGCCGATCCGGCTCTCGTCGGCGTGCCTCGGCGCCGCGCCGACGGCGCCTCCGGGAAGCTCGTCGCCGACGACCAGGAGGGACGGCACAGGTGACCGCTGCGGAGAAGACGCTCGTGATGTACGGAGACGGCGCGCGGGAGGCCGCGCGCCGGATGCTGCCGAAGCTGCCGGACGCGTGCTTCGTCCCGATCGCGGCGGAGCGGCTGCGGGAGGCGGTCGGGGACGGGCTCGCCCAGGTCGTCATGGTCGCCCGCATGCAGGAGCAGGCGGCCTTCCTCGGCGGAGCCGCCGGCCTGCTGGAATCGATCACGCTGGACATGGACTGCGGGCCCGCCCTGGCGGGCCGGGTGGCTCAGGCCGCGGCCGTCCAGGACGTCTACGAGCTGTGGGACGCCGCGGGCAAGCTCGGCCCGTGCGGGCGCGAGCTGTGCCGCAGGACGGCCGGGGGCCTCGAACGCCTCGCCGCCGAGGCGGACGGGGCCGCCGCCAGTCCGGTCGCGGCCCAGGTGGTGCTCCTGGACGCGCCGGGAGAGCGAATGGTCGGCATGTTCGGGCGGATGGCCCGATAGCGATGCTGACGGTCGTCGGCCGCGACGGGGCGCCCCTCTCCGAGGGGGCCAAGGCGGCTCTGGAAAGCGCCACGCTGGTCGTAGGAGCCCCAAGCCATCTGGACGGGCTGCCCCTGGCATCGGATGTGCGCACGGTCGCCACTACGGAACTCGTCGAGGTGCTCGAAGGCATCGATGTCACTGAAGAGGACGTCGTGCTCGTCGTGGACGGTGACCCCGGCTACTTCGGCGTCATTCGCGAGCTGCTCGAAAAGGGCCACGCGCCAGAGACCTTCCCAGCGACGCCCACGGTGGCGCGTGCCTTCTCCCAAGCAGGACTGCCCTGGGACGACGCTCTCGTCGTCTCGGCCAAGGGCGGGCACCTGAGGCAGGCCGTCAACGCGTGCCGCGCCCATCCGAAGGTGGCCGTGCTGACCGAGCCGGGTGCGGGGCCGTCCGAGCTGGCGCGCGCGCTGTTCCCCGTCACGCCGCGCTCCTTCGTGGTCTGCGAGGACCTGGGCGGGCCTAAGGAGCGCATCGTCTACGTCCGTCCGGCGGAGGCGACCACCCGCCCGTGGAACGACCCCGAGGTCGTGCTCGTCCTGGACAACCGTTACGCGCTGGGAGAAGCGGGGTGGGTCTCCGGGCCCGTGCTCGGCCCCGCCGGGTGGGCGCTCCCGGCGGACGCCTTCGGCGACGGGCCCGGCCCGCGCCCCGACGTGCGCGCCTTCGTCCTGGCCAAGCTCGGCCCGAGGGTCGGCGACATGGTGTGGGACGTGGAGTCCGGCGACGGTTCGGTCGGCATCGAGTGCGCCCGCTTCGGCGCGGCCGTCGTCGCCGTCGACCGCGACCATTCCGCGTGCGCGCGGGTACGGGAGAACGTCCGCCTGCACGGCGTCAAGGTCGCGATGGCGTCCGGCGACGTCCGGTCCAGCGCCGAGCACCTTCCCGAACCCGACGCCGTCTTCCTCGGCCGCGGCGGGCCGGAGGCCGTCCGGGCCTGCGCGGCGCTCCGCCCGTCCCGGATCGTCGTCCTCGCCGCGCCCGGCGAGGCTCACGCCATACTGGACGAACTGGGCGGGCAGGGTTTCGCCGCCGACGCCGTCCGGCTCCAGGCCGCCCCGCTGACCCCGCGGGACGAGGCCGCGGAGGCCGTGATCGTCGTCTGGGGCGAGCGCGGCGCCCGCACCCCCGCGGGGCGGCCGTCCCGGACGAGCCGCCCCATCGAGACCATCCCCGCGTTGCCCGGAGTTGTGGAGGAGCGCAGTTGACCGTCCGCCGGCCCCACCCGATCGAGGTGCGCTCGTATGAGGTCCTCCGGTCCCGCGTCGACCTGTCCCCGATGCCGCCGCTGTGGCGCGCGGTGGCCGAGCGGGTGATCCATGCCACCGCCGACCTGGAGTACGCGGTCGACCTGGTGACCGCCGAGGAGTGCCTCGCCCAGGGCTGGGCCGCGCTGCGCGCCGGCGCGCCGATCGTCACCGACGAGGGCATGGCCGCCGCCGGGATCAGCGCCCGCGAGGCGGTCTGCCACGCCGCCGACCCGGCCGCCGCCCGGATGGCGCGCGCCGCCGGCATCACCCGCTCGGCCGCCGCCGTCCGGCTGTCGTACTCGGAGGTCGGGCCGGGCGCGGTCTGGGTGGTCGGCTCCGCGCCCGAGGCGGTGTTCGAGATCGTCGCCCGCCGGGTCAGCCCGGCCCTGGTGATCGGGACGCCGGTCGGCTTCGTCGGCGCCCGCGAGGCCAAGGAGGCGCTGCGCGCGAGCGGGCTGCCGCAGCTCAGCAACGTCTCGGAGAAGGGCGGGTCGGCGGTCGCGGCCGCCGCCGTCAACGCGCTGCTCTACTACGAGGCGGAGCGGTCGTGACCGGGGCCGACGAGATCGACCTGCGCCACCACGGCGACACCGAGGTCGGCGACGGCCTCGCCGACTTCGCCGTCAACGTCCGCGCCGGCACGCCCCCCGCGTGGCTGGCCGAGCGGATCCGCGCGTCCGTCGACGGCCTCGCCGCCTACCCCGACCCCCGTCCGGCCCGCAAGGCGGTCGCCGCGCGGCACGGCAGGTCCGCCGAGGAGGTGCTGCTCACCGCCGGGGCCGCGGAGGCGTTCGTGCTGCTCGCGCGCGTGCTCACGCCGCGCCGGGCCGTGGTGGTGCACCCCCAGTTCACCGAGCCGGAGGCGGCCCTGCGGGCCGCCGGGCACGAGGTGGAGCGGCTGGTCCTGGACAAGGACTTCACCCTCGACCCGGGGGCCGTCCCGGACGGCGCCGACCTCGTCGTGATCGGCAATCCGACCAACCCGACGTCCGTCCTGCACCCCGCCCGCGCGGTCGCCGCGCTGGCCGCGCCCGGACGGACGGTCGTGGTCGACGAGGCCTTCATGGACTGCGTCCCGGGCGAGCCGGAGAGCCTCGCCGCCCGGCTGCCCCCGGGAGTGGTGGTCATCCGCTCCCTGACCAAGACGTGGGGGCTCGCCGGACTGCGCGCGGGGTACGTCCTGGCCGATCCTCACCTGGTCGGGCGGCTCGCGGAGGCGCAGCCGCTGTGGGCGGTGTCCACGCCCGCGCTCGCCGCCGTCGAGGCGTGCTCCGCCCCCGAGGCCGTCGCCGAGGCCGAGGCGTGGGCCGTCGAGCTCGCCGCCGAACGCGACCGGCTGGCCGCGGAACTGTCGGCGAGGGGCCTGTACGTCGTGCCCGGAGCGCGCGCGTCGTTCCTGTGCCTCCGCGTGCCGGACGCCCTGGGCATCAGGGCCCTGCTGAGGCAGCGCGGCTACGCCGTCCGGCGCGGGGACACCTTCCCGGGGCTCGGCCCGGACTGGCTGCGGATCGCCGTGCGCGACCGTCCGTCCAACGACCGCCTGCTGGACGTGCTCGGCGAGCTGGGCATCTGACCCCCCCCGAAAGGACACCATGAACCTGATCGAGGAGACCGTCGCCTCCATCACCCCCATGGACGGGTCGGCCATGCGGGACGCCCGCGACCTCCAGACCCGGCTCACCAAGCCGCCCGGGTCCCTCGGCGTCCTGGAGGAGGTGTCGGTCCGGCTCGCCGGGCTCGCCGGCCACTGCCCGCCGCCGCTGCCGGAGCCCGCCGCCGTCGCCGTGTTCGCCGCCGACCACGGCGTCCACGCCCAGGGCGTCACCCCGTGGCCGCAGGAGGTCACGGCGCAGATGGTGGCCAACTTCCTGGCCGGCGGCGCCGTCGTCAACGCGTTCGCCGGCCAGGTCGGCGCCGCCGTCACCGTGGTCGACATCGGGGTCGCCGCCGAACTGCGGGAGGCCCCCGGCCTGCTCCGCCGCAAGGTCGCGCCGGGCACCGCCGACATGACGGCCGGGCCCGCCATGACCGCCGAGCAGGTCCGGCGCGCCGCGGAGACCGGCGTGGAGGTCGCCCGCGACCTCCACGCGCAGGGCGCCCGGTGCCTGCTCACCGGGGATATGGGGATCGCCAACACCACCGCCTCCGCCGCCCTGATCGCCGCCTTCACCGGCCTGCCGCCCGAGCGGGTCACCGGACGGGGGACCGGCATCGACGACGCCACCCACGCGCGCAAGGTCGAGGTGGTGCGCACCGCCCTGGAGCGGCACGGGCTCCTCGGCGGGCGCGGCGCGGCGCCGCTGGAGGTCCTCGCGGCCGTCGGCGGGCTGGAGCACGCCGCGATCGCCGGGTTCGTCCTCGGCGCGGCGGCCCTGCGCGTCCCCGTCGTCCTGGACGGCGTGATCGCCGGTGCCGCCGCCCTCGCCGCCGCCGCGCTGTGCCCGGACGCCCTCGGCGCGTGCGTCGCCGGGCACCGCTCGGCCGAGCCCGGCCACGGCGCCGCGATCGAGTCCCTCGGCCTGCGGCCGCTGGTCGACCTCGAGCTGCGGCTCGGCGAGGGAACCGGTGCCCTGCTGGCGTTGCCGCTGGTCCAGGGCGCCGCGCGGGTCCTGCACGAGGTCGCCACCTTCGACTCCGCCGGAGTGAGCGAGAAGGACGCCGGGCGGCCGTAACGGCGCGATCACGGAATGAGTCACGCTCGGCTATCGAACGGGCGGTGCCCCTCTCCACGGACTCCCCGAGCCGAGTACCTTTGTTCCACAAAGAGACTGTCCGCCACCCGCGTCCGAGAGATCCACAGTGCCCCCGTACCTGCTTGGCCTGCGACTCGGCGGGCGACGCGTCCTCGTCGTCGGCGGGGGGCGGGTCGCCCAGCGCCGCGTGCCCGCCCTGCTCGACGCGGGCGCCGAGGTGGTCCTCGTGTCTCCCTCGGTCACCGCCACCCTGGAGGGCCTCGCCGAGCGCGACCGCATCACCTGGCACCGGCGGCGCTACCGGCGCGGCGACTGCGCGGGCGCCTGGCTCGTGCAGGCCGTCACCGACGACGCCAAGGTCAACGGCGACGTGGTGGCGGAGGCCGACGCCGCGCGGATCTGGTCCGTCCGGGCCGACGACGCCGAGTCGTCCCCCGCCTGGACCCCCGCCAGCGGGCACGCGGGCGACGCGACCGTCGGGGTGCTCCTCGGCGGCGACCCGCGCCGCGCCGCCGGCATCCGCGACGCGGTGGTGGAGGGCCTGCGCGACGGCGCCCTGGAGTCCCGGCACTCCCGGAGCAAGCCCGCGGGCGTCGCGCTCGTCGGCGGCGGGCCGGGCGACCCGGGCCTGATCACCGTGCGCGGGCGGCAGCTGCTCGCCATGGCCGACGTCGTCGTCACCGACCGGCTCGCCCCCGGCGGGCTGCTGGACGAGCTGGCCGCCGACGTCGAGGTCGTCGACGCCGCCAAGATCCCCTACGGCCGCACCGTCACCCAGGACCGCATCAACGAGTACCTGGTCGAGCACGCGCGGCAGGGCCGCTTCGTCGTCCGGCTCAAGGGCGGGGACCCGTTCGTGTTCGGGCGCGGCGGCGAGGAGGCCCTGTACTGCGCCCGCCACGGCGTCCCCGTCACGGTCGTCCCCGGCATCACCAGCGCGGTCGCCGTGCCGTCGGCCGCGGGCATCCCGGTCACCCACCGGGGCGTCGCGCAGGAGTTCCACGTCGTCTCCGCGCACGTCCCTCCCGGGCACCCCGACTCGACCGTCGACTGGGAGGCGCTGGCCCGTGCCAACGGGACGATCGTCCTGCTCATGGCGGTGGAGCGGATGGGGCTCATCGCGGCGGCCCTCATGCGCTATGGTCGGTCGTCCGGAACGCCGGTGGCCGTGGTGCAGGACGGCACTCTCCCCGGCCAGCGGGCGCTGACGGCGACGCTGGGCACGGTGGCCGACGCGATGGCCGCCGCAGATGTCCGGCCCCCGGCGATCGTGGTCGTGGGCGACGTGGTCAACGTGGCACAAGAGATCGACATGATTCGAGCGGACTTGGGACGGGATCCGTGACACCCCCCGCAGAGCAGAGCACGGTCCACGACGAGGAGGCCGGCGCCGGCTCGGGCCGGGCCGGAGAGCCCGCCCCCGACGAGGCCGCGACGCCCGGCGAGACCACGGGCGGCGACGACGCGCCCGGCGAGGACACGGGAGGCCGCGAAACGGCAGCCGAGAAGCAGACCTCGAAGAAGGGCGCGGCCGAGGACGACGCCGCGCCCGGCGACGAGGCGACGGACACCGGGACCGCGGGCGCCGAGGGCGTCAAGAAGTCCGAGGCCAAGTCCAGGCGCGGGCGGCGCCGCGCCCCGAGGGCCGGGACGACGGTCAACCGGGGGGAGCTGGTCCGCGCCCTGACCGCGCTGCGCGAGCAGCTCGGCGCGTTCGACCTCCTCCTGGACGTCCCCGGCGTCGAGCAGGCCCGCGAGGCCCGCGACGAGCTGCGCGCCCAGCTGGTCGACTACGTCCTGCCGCGCGTCCAGGCCGCCGGCGCCCCCATGCTCGTGGTGCTCGGCGGCTCCACCGGCGCGGGCAAGTCCACCCTGGTCAACACGCTCGTCGGCGCCCGCGTCAGCGCGACCGGCGTGCTGCGCCCCACCACCAGCAGCCCGATCCTCGTCTGCCACCCCGACCACGTGCGGTGGTTCATGGAGGGGCCGATGCTGCCCGGCATGGGACGGGTCCGCGGCCCCGCGCCCGACGCCATCGCGGGCGACCAGCTGGTCATCATCGCCAGCGACGTCCTGCCGCCCGGCCTCGCCCTGCTCGACAGCCCCGACTTCGACTCCGTCTTCGAGGACCACTACGAGTTCGCGACCAAGCTGATGGCCGCCGCCGACCTGTGGCTGTGCGTCACCACCGCCGCCCGGTACGCCGACGCCCAGGTCTGGCAGATGCTCCAGCGCGCCAAGGAGAACGGCGCCACGATCGGCGTCGTGCTGTCGCGCGTCCCGCAGGGCGCGGGCGCCGGCGGCGGCGAGATCGTCGAGCACTTCGCCGAGATGCTGGACGAGCACGAGGTCGGCGACGCGCGCCGCTTCACGATCCCCGAGACCCGGATCGAGGAGAGCCGCCTCCCCGAGGAGACCGTCGAGGACATCCGCGACTGGCTCACCGGCGTCGCCGAGGACGCCGAGGACCGCGAGATCGTCGTCAGCGACACCCTCGCCGCCGTCCTTGACAGCTTCCGCACCCGCGTCCCCGAGGTCGCCCGGCAGGTCGAGGCGCAGGTCGAGCGGCGCACCGAGCTGGCCAGGGAGGTCGAGGCCGGGTACGGCACCGCCCTCGCCGAGCTGGACGAGGCCACCCGCAACGGCTCGCTGCTGCGCGGCGAGGTGCTGGCCCGCTGGCAGGACTTCGCCGGCACCGGCGACCTGCTGCGCGCCCTGCACGTCCAGCGGCCGCGGCGCGGCCGCGCCGCGAACCGCCGCCACCGCAGCCCGGCCCGCGTGCGCGCCCTCAAGGCGGCGCTGCGCAGCGGCCTGGAGTCGCTGATCATGGCGTCCGCCGAGCACGGCGCCGAGCAGGTCATGGCCCGCTGGCGCGACCACCCGGCGGGCGCCCAGGTGCTCGCCGGCGCCGACGACGGCCTCGCGCACGTCTCCCCGGAGCTGTCGCGGCGCGTCACCCGGGCCGTCAGCGCCTGGCAGGACCACGTCCAGGAGTTGATCCGCACCCATGGCGTCACCAAGCGCTCGGTCGCGAAGCTCGTCTCGTTCGACACCGAGGCGGTCTCGCTCGTCCTGATGATCGGCCTGCTCGGGTACGGGACGTCCGACGTGGCCGTGGAGGGCGGCAACAGCGCCGTCCCGCAGCGGCTGCTGAAGGCCGTCTTCGGCGCCGAGTCCCTGCGCGGCATGGGCGCCAAGGCCCGCGCCGACCTGCGCAGCCGCATCGGCATGCTGTTCGACGAGGAGGCCATCCGCTTCGGGCAGGTGCTCGACTCCGCCGGCATCCCCGACGAGACCGTCCCCGTCCAGCTGTACCAGGCCACCTACAACCTCGAGGTTGCCCGATGACCACCTCGGCCATCCCCGCGAACTCCCCCGCGGGAACCGGCGAGACCCCGCTCCCCGACCTGACCGGAACCGGCGCCCCCGCCGGGACCGCCGACCCGCCCGGGCTCGTCGAACGTCTCGACGGGCTCGACCGGCTCGTCCAGGCGGGCCTCGGGAGGCTCGACCAGCCCGTCCTGGACGACGCCGACGCGCTGCTGCGGCGCGCCGGTCAGCGGCTGCGGCTGTCGGGCGACCACACCGTCGTCACCCTGGCCGGCGGCACGGGCAGCGGCAAGTCCTCGCTGTTCAACGCCATCTGCGGGCTGGAACTGTCGCCGACCGGGATGCGCCGCCCGATGACGTCGAAGGCCCACGCGTGCGTCTGGGGCCTGGACGGCGCGGGCCCCCTCCTCGACTGGCTCGACGTCGACAAGCGCCACCGCTACGCCCGCGCCAGCGCCCTCGACCTGGAGCGCGCCGACGCCACCCTCCAGGGCCTCGTCCTGATCGACCTGCCCGACCACGACTCCATCCAGGCGATGCACCGCGCCGAGGTCGACCGGTTCGTCACCATCGCCGACCTGCTGGTCTGGGTCGTCGACCCGCAGAAGTACGCCGACGCGGCCCTGCACCGCAACTACATCGTCCCGTTCGCCCGGCACACCGGCGTCACCCTGATCGTCCTCAACCAGGTCGACCGGCTCGCCCCGCACGAGATCGACGAATGCGTCGCCGACCTGCGCCGCCTGCTGGAGGCCGAGGGACTCGCCGACCCCCGGATCGTGACCACCTCCGCGGTCGCCGAAGACGGCGTGCACGGCTTCCGCGACACCCTCGTCGACACCGTCGCCGCCCGCCGCGCCCGCACCGAGCGGCTGACGGCCGACGTCGACCGGGCCGCCGAGCGGTTCACCGGCTACCGCTTCGACGCCGAGCCGCCCGTCACCGTGGACGACGGCCGCAAGGCCGAGCTCCTGCAGGCCCTCACCGACGCCGCGGGCGCGCCCGCCGTCGCCGAGGCCATGGAGAGCGCCTACGAGCTGCGCGCCGCCGACTTCATCGGCTGGCCCGTCACCGCCATGGTCACCCGGCTCCGGTCGGACCCGCTGCGCCGGATGCGCCTCACCGAGCTGCGCGAGGAGCTGCGCAACGCCTTCACCGGCCCGATCGGCGCCCAGCAGGGCGACGTCGACAACGCGCTCCAGAACGTCGCCGAGGGCGTCACGGCCGAGCTCCCGCCGCACTGGGGCCGCTCCGTCCGCGCCGCGGCCCGCTCCCACGCCGCCGAGATCCCGGAGGCGCTCGGCGAGTCCCTCAAGGACGCCCTGCCCACGTTCAACGTGGTGCCGCGCTGGTGGTGGCTGGTCAAGACCTGGCAGTACTTCCTGGTGCTGGTCGCCGCCCTCAGCGTCGTGTGGATCGGCTTCCTCGTCGCCTACGGCCTGCTCGACCTCGGCGGCGACGACCAGGACGGCCTCATCGGCCAGGCGGGCCTGATCCCGTACGTCGCCATCCTGGTGGTCTGCACGCTCGGGATGGGCTGGCTCACCGCGTCCGCGTGCCGCAACATGGTCGCGCTGTCGTCCGCCAAGCACGGCGAGAAGATGGAGCAGCACATGCGCCAGGGCATCGAGCGCGTCGCGCGCGAGAAGGTGATCGTTCCGGTCGAGGAGGACCTGGAGGTCTACGCCCGCTTCCGCCGGGACGTCGACGTCGCTCTCGGCTGAGTTATCCACAGTTCCGCGACCCGGGGCGCCGCCCTCCGAGTCTGAGCCACCGTTGTCTCCGTACGACGAGACAACGGAGGACGCGATGAACGAGGCGCACGTCACCATCACCGGCTGGGTAGCGGCCGAGCCCCGCTACGCCGTGACGGCCAACGGCCACCCCTTCCTGTCGCTGCGCGTGGGCTGCACGCCCCGCCGCTTCGACCGGCAGTCCGGCCAATGGCAGGACGACGAGCCCCTGTACGTCACGGTGAACTGCTGGCGCGGCCTGGCCGACAACGTCAACGCGTCCGACCTCCAGCGCGGCACGCCCGTCCTGGTCACCGGCCGCCTGCGCATCCGCCAGTACGAGCGCGACGACCAGTGGCGCTTCTCCGCCGAGATCGAGGCCACCACCCTGGGCCCCGACCTGACTCGCGGCACCGTCGACTACCGCCCCTCCCAGCGCAGCGGCCCCCTGACCGACGAAGACCGCCAACTCGCCCGAGACACCGCCGACCAATGGGCCCTGACTCCCCCCACAGAAGAAGAACCCAAAGCCGCCTGACCCCCACCGCTCAAGAAACAACGCCCAAGCAAAGCAACAACCACCCAACCCCACACACTCGGCGACCAGGTTGCTGGTGGCGAGGTGAGGCGGGTGACAGCCGGCGGGGCTCGGCGCGGTCGGCGAGCTGGTTCCGATGGCGGTTCGAGCCGGACGGTAACCCGCCCGGCTCCGCGCACTCAATGGTCAAGCTTCCCCGCCGACGTGTGTGGCAGGTCGAACCGGTCTGGTGCGGCGTGGTTGATGGCGAGGTACCTGTTCGCGGAACGCGACGGGCAGCAGTCGGCACGGCTCGGCGTAGTTGGTGGCCAGGTCGCTGGTGGCGGGTGGGGCGGGTGGCAGTTGGTGTGGCTTGGTGTGGTCGGTGGGCTGGGTTTCGAGGTGGGTGGGGGCCAGCCCGGGGCCGTGCTTCGGTGGCTGGGTCTTGGTGGGAGAGCGCAGGGGGGGCGGCCAGGTGCGGCCACTGGCGGTGGGGTGGAGGGGCTGGGTTGTGACGGGGGGTGCCGGGGTGGGGGTGAGGTCTGAGGGGGGTGGTGGGGGGATGTGGGCCGTGGGAGCGGTGATCGTGCGCCCTCGGCGTCGCGGATGGCTGTCAGCTGGTCAGATCCAGGAAACGCCGCGCATGGTGGTCCCCCTCAGGAAGATCGGGCTCCGCGGATCAGCGAGCCCGGATGCAGGTGATCAGAACGGTCACCGGCATGTGCGTTCCCGAACGTACCTGTTTCACGCCCGTTCCGCACACGTTGCAACTATCGTGTTACACAACGTGATGTGCGTAAGGGGGAAGGATGACGGCAGTGCAGTCGTCCGCCGAGGACCGAGGTGGGGAGCTGGTCCGCAGGCCCAGGCGCCGGGCGCGGCTCGGGCGTCCGGCCCTGCTCGTGGTCTACGTGCCGGTGGTCGTCGCCGTCCATCTGGTGCTCGTCGTCGCGGGGCTGGTCGAGACCCCGTTCCGGGGCGACGATCTGATGACCTTCGTGGCCCTGCTGGCCTGCGGCGCCGTGTGCATCGAGGCGACGCGGAGGCTGGGCATGCCGGCGGGGGTCGCGCGCGACCTGCTGTCGGCCTGGTGGCTGCCGGTCGCGCTGCTGCTGCCGCCGGTGTACGCGCTGCTGATCCCGGTGCCCATGCAGGCGCTGCTGCAGTTCCGCGTCCGCCGGACGCTGGTCTACCGGCGGGCGGTCGTCGCCGCCGCGCTCGGGATCGCCGGGGCGTGCGCGTCGGTGGTGTTCCACCGGGTGGTGGCCGATCCGCTGCAGGGGGCGCCGCAGTGGGTCGTCGACAGCTACCCGGGCATCCCGGCGGCCGTCGGCTGCGCGGCGCTGTTCACGGTGGTGAACGCGGCGATCGTCGCGGTCGCCGCGCACGCCGCCGATGCCGAGAGCCGCTGGCGGGACGTCCTGTGGACGCGCGAGAGCCTCCTGCTCGACACGGTGGAGCTCTGCGTCGGCATCCTGGTGGCGATCACGAGCGCCCTGTCGCTGGGGCTGCTCCTGCTGGCCCTCCCGCCGGTGATGCTCCTGCAGCGCAGCCTGATGCACCAGCAGCTCCAGGCGGCCGCGCGCACCGACGCCAAGACGGGCCTGCTGAACGCCACCGCGTGGCAGCGCGAGGCCGACACCGAGCTCTCCCGGGCCCAGCGCACCCACGACGCCGTCGCGCTCCTGCTGATCGACATCGACCATTTCAAGCGGGTCAACGACACCCACGGCCACCTGGTCGGCGACCAGGTTCTGGTGGGGGTGGCCAGCACCCTGTGCCACCAGCTGCGCGACTACGACGTGGTGGGCCGGTTCGGGGGCGAGGAGTTCGTCGTCCTGCTGCCGGGCGCCGACACCGTGGAGGCCTGCCGCGTCGCCGAGCGCCTCCGCGGCCGGGTGCGCCGCCTCGCCGTCCCCGCCGAGGAGGGAACGGTCACGGTGACGGTGTCCGTGGGGGTGTCGTTGTTCCGCACCCACGGCCAGGACCTCCTGGAACTCATGACGGCGGCCGACCTGGCGCTGTACCGGGCGAAGTCCTCGGGGCGCGACCGGGTGTGCCTGCCCGCCCTTGAGGGTCCGAAGCCGTCCGGCAACTGAGGCGGCGACGCGAAAAACAGGTTCCAGGACCCCCTAGTCTTGAGGATATGGCCGAGTACATCTACACGATGCAGCGTGTGCGCAAGGCACATGGCGACAAGGTCGTCCTCGACGACGTCACCCTGCATTTCCTTCCGGGCGCGAAGATCGGTGTCCTGGGGCCCAACGGCACCGGCAAGTCGACGCTGCTGCGCATGATGGCCGGTCTGGAACAGCCCTCGAACGGCGACGCGCGCCTCATGCCGGGGTTCAGCGTGGGCATGCTCCAGCAGGAGCCGCCGCTGAACGAGGAGAAGGACGTCCTCGGGAACGTCCAGGAGGGCGTCGCCGAGACCAAGGCGATGCTCGACCGGTTCAACGAGATCGCCGAGCAGATGGCGACGGACTACTCCGACGCGCTGATGGAGGAGATGGGCAAGCTGCAGGAGCAGCTCGACCATCGCAACGCCTGGGACCTCGACAGCCAGCTCGACCAGGCGATGGACGCTCTGCGCTGCCCGCCCGGCGACGCCGACGTGTCGAAGCTGTCGGGCGGTGAGCGGCGGCGCGTCGCGCTGTGCAAGCTGCTGCTGGAGGCGCCCGACCTGCTGCTCCTGGACGAGCCCACCAACCACCTGGACGCCGAGAGCGTCCAGTGGCTGGAGCAGTTCCTCGCCAAATACGAGGGCACCGTCCTGGCCGTCACGCACGACCGGTACTTCCTCGACAACGTGGCCACCTGGATCCTGGAGCTGGACCGGGGCCGCTGCTACCCCTACGAGGGCAACTACTCGCTCTACCTGCAGAAGAAGGCCGACCGGCTCAAGGTCGAGGGCAACAAGGACGCCAAGCGCAAGAAGCGCCTCGAGGACGAGCTGGAGTGGGTGCGGTCGAACCCCAAGGCGCGCCAGACCAAGAGCAAGGCCCGTCTTGAGCGGTACGAGGAGATGGCGGCCGAGGCCGCCAAGCACCGCAAGCTGGACTTCGAGGAGATCCAGATCCCGCCGGGCCCGCGCCTGGGGCAGACGGTGATCATCGCCGACAAGCTGACCAAGGGCTTCGACGACCGGCTCCTGATGGACGACCTGTCGTTCAACCTGCCCCCGAACGGGATCGTCGGCATCATCGGCCCGAACGGCGTCGGCAAGACCACGCTCTTCCGCATGGTCGTCGGCGAGGAGCAGCCGGACGCGGGAGACCTGCGGGTCGGCGAGACCGTCAAGGTCTCCTACGTCGACCAGGGCCGCGGCGGCATCGACCCGAAGAAGACGGTGTGGGAGGTCGTCTCCGACGGCCTGGACCACATCAACGTCGGCCAGGTCGAGATGCCGTCCCGCGCGTACGTCGCGGCGTTCGGGTTCAAGGGCCCCGACCAGCAGAAGCCCGCCGGCGTCCTGTCCGGCGGCGAGCGCAACCGGCTCAACCTGGCGCTGACGCTCAAGCAGGGCGGCAACGTCCTGCTGCTGGACGAGCCGACCAACGACCTGGACACCGAGACCCTGTCCAGCCTGGAGAACGCCCTCCTGGAGTTCCCCGGGTGCGCCGTGATCACCTCGCACGACCGGTGGTTCCTGGACCGCATCGCCACGCACATCCTCGCGTGGGAGGAGGGCTCGAACTGGTTCTGGTTCGAGGGCAACTTCGCCGACTACGAGAAGAACAAGATCGAGCGGCTGGGCGCCGACGCCGCCCGCCCGCACCGGGTCACCCACCGCAGGCTGACCCGCGACTGACTCCGGTCGCCCCGAACGGCCGCGCGATCCCGATCGCGCGGCCGTTCGCGTTTCCGGCGCGGCCGGTGATGCGCGCGGAGCATCGAACGATGCGGTCTTCGTGTTGGACAGGTATCGATCACGTCTCCTATCGTCCGGTTCAGGCATGCCGCCCAGCCGAGGAGGACGGGGACGTTGGCGCAGCTCACCGGGCAGATGCTGATCGGGTTCGAGCGCGCCGCCGAGCCGGGGAAGGAGTACGCCGGGTCGGTGACGCTGGGGGCCGGGCGGTCCTGTACCAATTTGGGCCTCGCCTTCGCGGTCGACGGACCCGGTCTCGACACGTTCCTGGACGCGGCGGCGGCGCGGCTGCTGCCCGTCCTGGAACGGCTCGCCGGACGGATCCTGTGGGGCGGGTGGCCCACCGGCGCCCGGGTCGGGCACGCCATGGTGCACGGCGGACCGTACCCGGCGACGTCCGACGGGCGGACGACGTCCGTCGGGAGCCTCGCCGTCGAGCGGTCCCAGCGGCCGAGCGCCTACCAGGGGGTTCCGCGGTGAGCACGCCGGTCGTCACCGGGATGCGGGTCGTGCCGGTCGCCGGGCGCGACAGCATGCTGCTCAACCTCGGCGGCGCCCACGGCCCGTTCTTCACGCGGAACCTGGTGCTGCTCACCGACTCGTCCGGCAGCACGGGCGCCGGGGAGGTGCCGGGCGGCGAGGGGATCCGGCGGACGCTGGAGGACGCGCGGGAACTGGTGGTCGGCCGGCCCATCGGACGCGCGGACGAGATCCTCAACACCGTCCGCGCGACGTTCGGCCACCTGGACGCGGGCGGGCGCGGCCCGCTCACGCACGACACCAGGATCACCGTCCACGCGGTGAGCGCGATCGAGGCGGCGCTGCTCGACCTGATGGGGCGGTTCCTCGGCGTGCCGGCGGCGGCGCTGCTCGGCGACGGCGTCCAGCGCCGCACGGTCCCGGTGCTCGGCTACCTCTTCTACGTCGGCGACCGCACCAGGACGGACCTTCCGTACGAGGCGCCCCCGGACGGGGCGGACGGCTGGTCGCGGGTGCGGCGCGAGGAGGCGCTGACGCCCGAGGCGATCGTCCGGCAGGCGGAGGCCGCGCGGGAGCGCTACGGGTTCGCCGACTTCAAGCTCAAGGGCGGTGTCCTGCGCGGCGAGGAGGAGGCGCGGGCCGTGCGGGCGCTCGCCGAGCGGTTCCCCGGCGCCCGCGTCACCCTGGACCCGAACGGCGCCTGGTCGCTGGAGGAGGCCGTCCGGCTCGGCGCCGGGCTGCGCGGCGTCCTCGCCTACGCCGAGGACCCGTGCGGCGCCGAGCGCGGCTACTCGGGCCGGGAGACGATGGCGGAGTTCCGCCGCGCCACCGGGCTGCGCACCGCCACCAACATGATCGCGGTCGACTGGCGGCAGCTCGGCCACGCGATCCGGCTGGACGCGGTGGACATCCCCCTTGCCGACCCGCACTTCTGGACGATGCGCGGCTCGGTGCGGGTCGCGCAGCTCTGCGAGGCGTGGGGGCTGACCTGGGGCTCGCACTCCAACAACCACTTCGACGTGTCGCTGGCGATGTTCACCCACGTCGCCGCGGCCGCGCCCGGCGAGATCACCGCGATCGACACGCACTGGATCTGGCAGGACGGCCAGCGCCTCACCACCGACCCGCCGCGGATCACCGGCGGCGCGATCGCGCTGCCCGAGGGCCCGGGGCTCGGCGTCGACGTCGACGAGGAGCGGGTCGCGGAGGCGCACGACCTCTACGTCCGGTACGGGCTGGGCGACCGCGACGACGCCGCCGCGATGCGGTACCTGATCCCGGACTGGCGGTTCGACCCGAAGCGACCCTGCCTTGTCAGGGACCGGACCCGCTCCGGGTAGCATCGGGCCGACCCCGGTTCCCCCCCTCATCCCAGGCGAGGACATGCAGCAGTTGCCCGCGGCCGAGTACCGCCACGTCTACGAGTTCAAGATCCGGTTCGGTGACATCGACTCCCAGGGACACGTGAACAACGTCAAGTTCCTCGGCTACCTGGAGGACGCGCGGCTGGAGATGTTCCACGGGGACCCGGTGCGCAAGGGGGAGCAGCCCGTCCGCGGCATGGTGATCTCCCGGCACGAGATCGACTACCGGTACCCGCTGCTGCCGACCGTCTACCCGATCCGGGTCGAGACGTGGGTGACCGAGGCCCGCGCCGCGTCGTTCAAGCTGGCCTACGAGGTGCGCGACGACGACCACGTGTACGCCGAGGCGACCTCGACCCTCGTCGCGTTCGACGTGGAGGCGAACCGGCTGCGCCGCTTCACGCCGGAGGAGCGGGAGTTCATCGGGCGGTACGTGGTGCCCCGCGCATGACGACTCTCGCCGGCCCCCCGCCCGCGCTCGACGGCCGTCGAGCGGGGGTGCGCCTGCGCGCCGTCCAGACGGCGGACGCGGAGGCGCTCGCGGCGCTGTACCGCGAGAACCGCGACTACCTGCGTCCCTGGGAACCGGAACGGGGCGAGGCGTCCTTCACCGTCGACGGCCAGCGCGACAACCTGCGCGAGCTGGTCGAGGCGTACGCGGCGGGGGAGATGTGGCCGGGCGTCGTCCTCGTCGACGGTGAGGTCGCCGGGCGCATCACGCTCAACAACATCCTGCGCGGTCCCCTCCAGAGCTGCTTCGTCGGCTACTGGGTGGCGCGCGCGCACGCGAGCAAGGGTGTCGCCACCGAGGCGGTCAGGCAGGCACTGGACGTGGCGTTCGGCGCGCTGCGCCTGCACCGCGTGGAGGCGTTCACGCGGGTCGACAACCTCGCCTCCCAGCGGGTGCTCGAACGCAACGGCTTCACCTGCGTGGGGACGGCACGCCGCCACATTCACCTGGACGGACGCTGGCACGACGAGCGGCTCTTCGAACGCCTGGCCCCCTGGGACGACGGCTTCGCCCTCGTCCCTCCCGCCTGACCGCGCCGTTCTCGCGCCAGGTGACTCGCGCGTCGCCGCGGACGGGACGACCCTTCGCCGACCCCGCAGCCGCCCTCGGCCGACTGAATCTCCCGGCCTGAGCGCCGTTGCGCCGAGCCGGTCGCCGTCCGGGCCCGCCGGTGTCTCGCGTCTGATCGAGGTCGCCCCGTTTCGGCCCCGGCCGAAACGATCTCTGGTTCCGGCCGGTCGCCGTTCCCCACGTGATCGAGGCTCGCCGGTTCGGCCCGCGTTCCTGCAGCGTGGACGCCATTGCCCGCCTGATCACCGTTTCGCCCATCATGAGGTTGTTTTCCGGTCTGATGGGGTGACAACCGACCTGTCACGGATAGGTAACAAGCCCAACAGCAATCCGTTTTTGCTGGGCTTCTCCCTCTAGGGTCGCGACGCGAATGTGGAGATCCCACGTGAAAGGGGCACAATGCGGCGCGTCTCACGAGGAGCCATGGCACTGCTGCTCGCCGCGGGCATGACCGGGGCGGGCGCCACCGCGGCGCAGGCCGCGGTCACGGCTCAGGCGGGCACGGCGAAGGCCGGCGCCGCCCAGGCGGGCGACATCCTCGCCCAGCTGAAGGCGATCCCCGGCATGCAGGTGACGGAGAAGCCGTCCACCCTGCCCGGCTACCGCTGGTTCTGGCTGGAGTACCGGCAGCCGGTCGACCACCGCAACCCGCGCGGGAAGTGGTTCGAGCAGCGCATCATGTTGCAGCACAAGGCGGCGGACCGCCCCATGGTGCTCTACACCAGCGGGTACAACACGCCGGAGACGATGTTCACCTCCGAGCCGACGGCACTGGTCGACGGCAACCAGATCTCCGTCGAGTACCGGTACTTCACCCCGTCCCGCCCGGAGCCGGCGGACTGGAAGAAGGACACGATCTGGCAGGCCGCCACCGACGAGCACCGGCTGATCGGCGCCCTGAAGACCATCTACCAGGGCAGGTGGATCTCGACCGGGGCCAGCAAGGGCGGCATGACGGCCGTCTACCACAAGCGGTTCTACCCGCGGGACGTCGACGGCAGCGTCGTGTACGTGGCGCCGAACGATGTCGACAACAACGACGACCGCGCCTACGACAGGTTCTTCCAGACGGTCGGCTCCGACCCCGAGTGCCGCGCGAACGTCAAGGCGCTCGCGCGCAAGTTCCTCGTCCGCCGCACCGAGATGCTCAAGCGCTTCAAGGCCGCCGCCGACGAGAACGGCTGGACGTTCGACATCCTGCGCACCCAGGACCGCGCGTTCGAGAACTCGGTGATGGACTACGAGTGGGGCTTCTGGCAGTACAGCCTCCAGTCCGACTGCGCGGCGCTGCCGAAGGCGGAGAGCGCCACGGACGACCAGCTCTACGAGACGCTCGACAACATCTCCGGCCTGTCGTTCTACAGCGACCAGGGGCTCTCCCCGTACATCCCGTACTACTACCAGGCGGGGACGCAGCTGGGCTGGCCGACGCCGAAGTTCAAGCACCTGCGTCCGCTGCTGCGGTACGAGGACAGCTACCAGCCGCGCACCTACGTCCCGCGTGACATCGCCATGCGGTTCGACAACGGCCGCGCCATGCGCGACATCGACCGCTGGGTGCGCGGGAACGCCGAGCACATGCTGTTCCTGTACGGCGCCAACGACCCGTGGGGCTCCGAGCCGTTCCGCCTCGGGCGCGGCAGCCGCGACTCGGCCGTCTACGTCGCCCCGGGCATGAACCACAGCGGCCGGCTCATCGCCAAGCTGCCCGGTGACCAGCAGTCCAAGGCGGTCGCCGACGTCAAGCGCTGGGCGGGCGCCGGGACCGGCATGCAGACCCTCAAGTCGGCCCCGATGGCCGACGACCCGCTCCAGCTCCAGCGCCCGCCCCTGTAGCCGGAGGCGCTGAGCGGTGCTGTAGCCGGAGGCGCTGAGCGGTGCTGTAGCCGGAGGCGCTGAGCGGTGCTGTAGCCGGAGGCGCTGTTCGGCGAAGGACCGGGGTGTGCCGGTCCGTGCGTTGACCCCTCGCACGGACCGGCGCACCGCGTCGTGCGTTCAGGGGGCGCTCAGCCAGGCGGCGGCGTTGCCGGGGAGCAGCTTCCCGTAGAGGGGTGTGCTGGTGAGGAGCGGTGTGCCCTCCGGGAGGCGCACCGGGTTCTCGCCGCAGTTGAGGGCCAGGACCAGGGAGCCGCGCCGGAAGAACAGGGCGGTCTCGGGGGAGTCGATCCACTCCAGGTCTTCCGGGAGGTCGCCGTGCAGGCGGCGGCGCAGGGCGAGCGCCTCGCGGTACCAGCTCAGCATCGAGGACGGGTCGGACGCCTGCGCCTCGGCGGTCATGGACGCCCACCGCTCCGGCATCGGCAGCCACGGCCGGACGCCGTCGGGGGAGAAGCCGTAGGGCTCGGCACGGCCCGACCACGGCAGCGGTACCCGGCAGCCGTCGCGTCCGGCCGTCTGCCCGTTCGTGCGCTTGAAGATGGGGTCCTGCCGGACCTCGTCAGGCAGATCGGTCACCTCCGGCAGCCCCAGCTCCTCGCCCTGGTACAGGTAGGCCGACCCTGGAAGCGCCAACAGGAGCAGTAACGCCGCCTTGGCCCTGGCGAGCCCGATGCCCTGGAAGCCGTCCTGCTGCCCGTAGCGGGTGACATGGCGGACGGAGTCGTGGCTCGACAGCACCCACGTCGGGGCGGCGCCCATGGGGGCGACGGCCTTCAGCGCGGCGTCGATGACTTCGCGGAACGCCATGGCCGACCAGGGGGCCAGTTGCAGGTCGAACTGGAAGACCTGGTGCAGCTCGTCTGGGCGCAGGTAGAGCGCGAGGTCTTCTGGGCCGTCCGTCCACACCTCGCCTATGGCCATGCGGTCGCCGTCGTACTCGTCGAGGATCTGGCGCCATCTCCGGTACACGTCGTGGACTTCGGGACGGCTGTACATGGGCCCGTTCAGCATGCGCCGGTCGTGGCCGTGGAGGTCGCGGAACGACGCGTCCTTGAACAGGCCGGCGGCGACGTCGATGCGGAAGCCGTCCACGCCGCGGTCGAGCCAGAACCGCAGGGTGTCCTCGAACTCGTGCCGCACGTCCGGGTTGCGCCAGTTGAGGTCGGGCTGCTCGGGCGCGTACAGGTGCAGGTACCACTCGCCGTCGTCCAGCCGCGTCCAGGCGGGGCCGCCGAACGCCGACGGCCAGTCGTTCGGCGGGGCCTCCTCACCGGGACGTTCTCCTGGCTTGCCGGAACGGAAGATGTAGCGGGAACGTGCGGGCGACCCGGGCGGCGCCGCGAGCGCCTCCCGGAACCAGCGATGCCGGTCGGAGGAGTGGTTCGGGACGATGTCGACGATCAACCGCAGCCCGTGGGCGTGCGCGTCCCCCACCAGGGCGTCGAAGTCGTCCAGCGCGCCGAACCGGGGATCGACGTCGCGGTAGTCGGCCACGTCGTAGCCGCCGTCGGCCAGCGGAGACGTGTAGAAGGGGGTCAGCCACAGCGCGTCCACCCCGAGATCGCGCAGGTGGCCGAGCCGGGACCGGATCCCCTGGAGGTCGCCTTCGCCGTTCCCGTCGGCGTCGGCGAAACTGCGGACGTAGACCTCGTACACGACGGCGTTGCGCCACCAAGGGGTTCGCGTCATACGGGGCCCTCTACCCGCTCAGGTCGGGGCGTTCACCATGCTCTGCGCCGCCATCGTGAAGTAGCCCCACAGCTGCCTCTCCAGATCCGCGGGAAGCCCGAGCTCGTCCACCGCGACGCGCATGTGCCGCAGCCACGCGTCCCGCTCGGCCGCGCCGATGACGAAGGGCACGTGGCGCATCCGCAGCCTCGGGTGCCCGCGCTGCGTGCTGTAGGTGTTGGGGCCTCCCCAGTACTGGATCAGGAAGAGGCGCAGTCTCTCCTCGGCCGGACCGAGGTCCTCCTCGGGGTAGAGCGCGCGGAGGTCGGGGTCGTCCGCGACCCCCTGGTAGAAGCGGTGCACCAGCCGGTGGAAGGTCTCCTCGCCGCCGACCGCTTCGTAGAAGGTCACCTGTTCAGCCATAGCGCTCCCACCCTATGTGAGGGACGTCCCCTTCCTCACCTTGATCCACTAGGAAGGCGGGCGGCACGGTCACGGGGCTCGGAAACGACGGGTCGGCCGCCCAAAGCACAAGAGCGGCCTCCCCGTCGTTACCAGCCCGGCGGAGATCGCCGAGGCCGAGGCACTCGGGGTCACGGAGAACGAACTCGGCCAGTACCTGTACGACGGGACCGGCGCGCTGGGAGCCGGGGCGACCGCCGCCCAGTTGCAGGCCCACCGGGAGCTGCAGGAGGCCGCGGGGGAGCCGCTCGACTACGAGAGGCACTTCCTCGCCATGACCGACCACGTCCCCTTCGGGGCCCGGGGGCGTGATCCGCCGCCGGCCCTCGACGAGAGCCCGGCCGTTACCTTTTCCGGTCCGGCGAAGCCCGGGAACGCCGGTCCCTTGCTAAGGGGCGGGGGTGGCGACGGTGACGCCCGCCTCGTCGAAGGCCCGCTTCACGCGTTCGCGCAGCTCGCGGGCGATGTCGCCCTGCCGGCCCGGGACCGTCTTCAGCACGACGCGGATCACGATGGCGTCGCCCGCGAGGGCCTGCACGCCCCACACCGACGGCTGCTCCAGGACGATGTCGTTCCACGGCGCGTCCGCGAAAAGCTCGTCGGCGGTGGCCTGCAGGATGTCCTTGACCTTCTCGGTGTCCTCGTTGATGTCGACCGGGATGTCCAGGACGGCGCGTCCCCAGTTCTGCGACTCGTTCCCGACCTTCTTGATCTCGCCGTTCGGGACGTACCAGACGACGCCGTCGACGTCGCGCATGCGGGTGACCCGCAGGGTCACGGCCTCGACCGTCCCCTTGGCGCTGCCCACGTCGATGACGTCGCCGACGCCGTACTGGTCCTCCAGCAGCATGAACAGCCCGGCGAGGAAGTCCTTGACGATGTTCTGCGCGCCGAAGCCGACCGCGACGCCGATGACGCTGGCGCTCGCCAGGATCGGCGCGAGGTTGAGGCCGAGCGAGCCGAGGATGCTGAACGCGGCCGTCCCCATGATGAGGATGGACGCGATGGAGCGCAGCACCGAGCCGAGCGTCTGGGCCCGCTGGGCGCGCCGCCTGTTGAGCAGGGCCGGGCTGCCCTCGAAGACCGTCCGGGACCGCTCCCGGACCTTCTCCGACATCGTGCCCTCGGCCATCCGCAGCGTGACCTTGGTGATCATCCGGTGCGCGATGTTCTTCACGATCAGCGCGACCACGAAGGTCACGATGATCCACAGCAGCGTGGTGAGCGGCTTGTCCAGCCAGGTGGCCCAGAACTGGGTGAAGTCGGTGTTCTTCGAGATGTTCCAGACCAGGCGGCACGAGACGCTGGGGTCCGTGTTCTTGCAGGCCGCCTCCGGGGTGCCGTTCTCGGCCCAGGGCAGGAAGGGCTTGGCGACCGGCGCCGCGGCGAGCGGCACGCTGATCGACGCGAACAGAGACATGGTGGTGCAGACCCTCCCCGGCCATCACGGTTCCTCGCCACCTCGCCGTTGACCGGCTGCGAGTACGAGCCCGATCGTAGGGGACGGTTCCGACCGGTTCATACGAACGCCGGGGCCGGTGGCGCGGACTGGCCGGGGAGGGGGGCCTGCCGGGCGAACGTGTCCCGCGTGGTCTGCGGCTGCCGCGCCCTTCGCCGCGGCCTCGCGGGACACGCCCGGCCTGGTGGGCGCCCGGTCGGAGGGCGCCCGAGTCTGTGACGGAACCCGGTCCCGGGCTCAGGGGCCCGGGGAGCGTCCGCTCACCTTGCGGCGAGCGGCTGGAGGACGTGCGCCAGCTTGAGGGCGGCGCCGCCGACGTCGTCGACGCGGTGCATGCGCTCGCCCCACGACCACCAGAAGTAGTGGTCCTTGGTCTCGGGAGCCGGCGCGCAGGTGACGTCCTCCGCGAGGCTCGCGGCCTCGGGGTTCACGACCCTCAGGAAGGCCGGCCCCGAGCGGGTCCTGACGACGCGCGCCACGAGGCCCCGCGTGTCCAGTTCATGCTCCAGCTCTTCGAGGTAGCCGACGCGTCTGTCGCTGACCACCTTCGCACCCCCTCCGTAGGCGGGCGGTCGCCCGCGAGCACACTGCCGGTCGATCCAGACGATCGACACTCCGGATTCGCTCGATCACAACACGAGAGATTTGCAACCCTCACACTGACCGGTCAAGGGGGCGGCCGAACATCGAAGAACCGGATTTCCCCATCTCAGGGGAAGTCCTCCTCCCCTTGGAGGAAAAATCTCTACCCGCGGGGTGCGAGGCGCCTCCCGGCCGTCACCACTTCCCCGGAATCGCTTGGCGGCGACTGTGGCGAGGATTACGCTGCGTGCGCAAGAGGTTATCTGTCGTGGTCGAAATCGACCGGTCGCCGTGGCAGGGACGACCGCCCACCCCCCCGAGGGGGCGGCGTTCCGGCCCGACGGGAGGAGGCCGGATGTCGGACCCCCCTCGGAGAGAAACGGACGTCGCTCGCCGGATCCGCGCGCACGCCCTGGCACGAGGACGGGGCCCGGTGGAGATCGCACATGAGATCCACGAGCAGTGCGGCCCGCTGTTCGGGACCAGCCGGGTCAAGGCGCACCGGCTGGCCCACGGCGTCGCGCTGTCCGACATCGTGGCGCAGGTCAAGGCGCTCTACGAGGTCGACGGCAAGCCGCCGCCGCGCCTCGGGGAGACGCTGCTGTCCGCCTACGAGAGCGGGTACAAGCGCCCCGGCCCGGAGTACCTGCACTACCTGTGCGCCGTCTACCGGGTGGAGCCCGACGCCCTCGAATACCAGAGTCCCTGTATCTGCGGCCGCGGTCACGCGGTCCGCGCGGGCGCCGCGAGCGTCCCGCAGCCGCGCGCGCCGGACCACCGTCCGGTACCCGACCCCGACGCGATCGTCGGGGCGATCGTGCCCAGGAGCGAGGAGCGCCCCTGGGCGACCGTGACCGATCTGAGGGGCCATGACCGCGCCGACGGCCCCCTGACCATTGATGTGGGAGAGGAGGACATCGTGCTTCGTAGAACGCTTCTGCAACTGCTGGCCGGAGCGGGCGTGGCGCTCGACGGTCAGTTCCTTGGGGCCGTCGACAACCTGCGCCGCAAGATGGACGACACGCTCGTCAGCGCGACCGTCTCGCCGACCATGCTGGACCAGTGGGAGGAGACCACCTACGGCTACGGCCGGCAGTACCAGGCGACCCCGTCCCTGCGGATGCTCTGCGACGTGCTGCTCGACTTCAGCGAGGTGCGGCGCATGTGCGACAAGCGCCAGCCGGTCGAGCTGCAGGAGCGCCTGTGCCGGATCGCCGCCCAGCTGTCCGGGCTGTCCGGGCTGATCATGATCAACCTGGGGGACCACCGGCTCGCCCGCTCGTTCTTCCGGACGGCGCGGACCGCCGCCGACGAGACCGGCGACCGGCAGCTGCGCGCCTGGGTGACCGTCCGCGAGTCGCTCGTGCCGATGTACTACGGCGACCCGCGCGAGGCGCTGCACCTGGCCCGCAAGGCGCAGGACCTCGCCGGCCGCACCCCCGGCGTCGCCGCCGCCATGGCCCCCGCCGTGGAGGCGCGCGCACTCGGCATGCTGGCGATGCGCGGCCGCGGCGACGCCGCCCCCAGCGCCCGCCGCGCGCTCGTGCGCGGCCGCTCGGTGTTCGACCAGCTCTCCAAGACCGACACCTCCGACCTGGTGTTCGGGTTCACCGACCGGCAGATGGCCTTCTACGAGGGCGACACGTTCACCAACCTCGGCGACCACAAGCAGGGCGACGAGGTGCTCAGCCACGCCCTCACCCTGTACTCGCCCACCGACCGCGTCGACCTGACCCTGGTGCGGCTCGACCGGGCGATGTGCAAGCTGCACGCCGGCCACCCCGAGGCCGCGCTGACCGCCGGCCGGGAGGCCATCTACGACCTGCCCGCCGACCACCGCTCCGACATCCTCGTGCACCGCGCCCGGCAGATCGGCGCGGCGGTCGCGACCAAGCACGGCCAGATAGCGGAGCTGACCGACTTCTACGAGGCCCTCTCCGGCCCGTCGGTCAAGAGCCCCACCCAGGATCCGCCCGCCGCCGTCCGCCCGGGGGAGCAGGTCTGACCGGGATGAGCACCGACAGCGCCTCCTGGCAAGGCCACCCCACCCTCGTCCGGCTCAGGGACGATCCCCCCGAATGGCGCTACGGCGACCTGCGGATCCGCCGCTACCACGCGGCCGACCACGGCGTCGTCCTGGCCCTGCACCAAGAGGGCCTGGCCCAGGTCGGCCTGCGCCCCGGCGACGGCGTCTACTACGACCACGACTTCTTCCAGATGGAGAACATCTATCTCCGCAACAACGGCGAGTTCCTCGTCGGCGAGCTCGACCGCCGGATAGTGGCGATGGGCGGCCTGCGCCGAGCCGACCTCATCCCCGGCGGCCACGACCGTGCCTACGGCGGCTACGCCCTCGGCAACCCGACCCTGGACACCGCCGAGATGGTGCGCCTCCGCGTCCTCCCGGCGGTCCAGCGCCGAGGCTACGGCACCGCACTGGTCCAGGCCCTGGAGGAACGCGCGGCAGAGTACGGCTACCGCATCCTCCGCGCCGACACCACCGAGCTCCAGACCCCGGCCCTGGCCCTCTACAGCAAGTTCGGCTGGACGGAAACCCGCCGCGAACCCATCGGCGGCATCGTCAACATCTACATAGAAAAACCGCTCCGCTAGCCGGCTATCAGGCGGCCGCGCCAACCCCAACTCCGCGATCGCGTCCAAAGGCAGATCCGAGCGAAGCAAGAACCTGATCGCGCGGAGCGATGCTGGAGGGCAGCCAGGCCGAAAGAGAAGAAAAAAGCAACAAACACGCCCCAACCCCCTCCTGGAGGCTTCCCAACCCCAGGAGGGGGCCGATCATGGGCACGGTTGGCCGTGCGTGTTCCCCCGGAAGCGTAGCGCGATCTTCGGAAGTCTCCTACCAAAGGAGGTCAGCCCAAGGCACCCCCACCCCCCCGAGCGCCCCCGCGACACCCCCAACAACCCCCGCGACCGCGAAACAGATCCGAGCGAAGCAAGACCCAGACCGCGCAGGGGCCGCAGGGCAAGCCGCAGCGATGCCAGCGGTGTGTCCTTCGGTTCCGAGGCAGGGGGTTGCGGCACTTGGCGCTCCGACCTCAGCCCCCACCGCAACCACGCGACAACCTCAATGGCCGCGATCGCGTCCGAAGGCAGGTTCGAGCGAAGCAAGAACCTGATCGCGCAGCGAGCCTCAAGGCGAGACGGAGCGATGCCAGCGATCGCTCGCAGTGCCCGACGATGGAGGGCCGCCAGGCCCGAAGGAGGAGTGCACTGCAATAGACACAGCACTCCCTGCTACTACCTGCATGAGGGGGTAGCGGCGTTGGCGGATGGCGGTGTAGCCGCGGTCGGTGAGGGCGCGGGTGATCTCGCGGTCGCCGAAGGCGGTGAAGCCGGTGGCGCGGCGGAGGAGTTCGGCGCCGAGGCCTGGGGTGGGGAGCGGGCGCCGGGAGGTGAGGATGATCAGGTTTCCGCCGGGCCTGAGGACGCGGGTCATGCCGTCCAGGGCGGCCCAGGGGTCGTCGAAGAGGTAGAGGGCGCCGAAGCAGCAGACGGCGTCGAACGCGCCGTCGTGGAACGGGAGGTCGACGGCGTCGCCGCGGATGTAGGCGACGGGGTCGTCGGCGGTGGTGTCGGCGACGGCGCGGGTGAGCATGGTCTCGGACGCGTCGAGGCCGACGACGAGGCCGCCCGGGCCGACGCCGGCGGCGAGGGCGCGGGTGACGTTGCCGGGGCCGCATGCCACGTCCAGGACGGTGGCGGGCGGGCGGGCGGCGTAGCCGGGTTGTGAGAGGCCGAGCCAGTCGCGCGCCATGGCGTGCTCCTCGGCGGTGTCCGGGCCGAACGGCCAGCCCTTCGCGAGGTTGAAGCCGATGGGCCGCCACGCCTTCTCATAGATGCGCGGGAGGAACGTCGACTCCATCACCGACTGGGCGAGCGAGGGCGACTTCTCGGACGCCCCGAGCAGGTCGAGGTACCCGGCGGACACATCAACGTCATCCGGCATCTCGCGGAGCAGCTCCAGCGCCCGCTCGACCGGCCCCCGCAACGTCGTGCTCATACAACTATTAGACCACGCGTCAATTCACCGCCCGCCCCCGAGCCCCGCTCCAGGCGGCAAGATCACGGCGCGACGGCAGCAACCCCGCTACTGCGCCCCCCTCAGCCACCGCCGCACCACGCGACAACCTGGGCCCGCGATCGCGTCCGAAGGCAGGTGCGAGCGGAGCGAGAACCTGATCGCGCAGCGAGCCTCAAGGCGAGACGGAGCGATGCCAGCGATCGCCGACTGTGTGCTCTGGCTCCGGGCCCCCAGGGCCCGGAGCCAGAGCACACAGTCCAAGCAAGAACGTGAGGGTGTCGGCTGTGAGGTCTGCTGAGCGGGTTACTGAGCGGGCGGCGTGGCCCACGTCGGGTTCGTCGCGCAGGAGGATCGGGTTTTCGGAGGAGGTGGCGTGCTGGAGGGCGGCGCACAGCTTGCGGGCGTGCAGGGGGTCGACGCGGGTGTCGCTGCCGAAGGTCGTGAACAGGACGGCCGGGTAGGCGGTGCCGGGGTGGACGTGGTGGTACGGGGAGTAGCCGATGAGCCAGCCGAACTCCTCGGGGTCGTCGGCGGTGCCGTACTCGTCGTTCCACGTCTGGCCGAGGCCGAAGCGCTCGTAGCGGACCATGTCCAGGAGCGGCGCGGAGCACACCACCGCCCGGTACAGGTCGGGGCGCTGGGTGAGGGCCGCGCCGACCAGGAGGCCGCCGTTGGAGCCGCCGGAGATCGCGAGCTGGGACGGCGTGGTGAGGCCGTCGGCGATCAGCTTCTCGGCGGCGGCGTGGAAGTCGTCGAAGACGTTCTGCTTGCGGTCCCGCATGCCGGCGCGGTGCCACTGCTCGCCCTCCTCGGAGCCGCCGCGCAGGTTGGCGACGGCGTAGACGCCGCCCGCCTCGACCCACGCGAGGATGCTCGCCGAGTAGGACGGCGTGAGCGAGATGTTGAACCCGCCGTAGCCGTAGAGGATCGTGGGGCGCGGCCCGGTCAGGCCCGGACGGGAGGCGACGAGCATGCGCACCTCGGTCCCGTCCCGGGAGGTGTAGACGACCTGGCGCGTCTCGATCTCGGGGACGTCGACCGTGCCCGGCGCTGACGCCCACGGCGTCGTCTCCCCGGTTCGGGCGTCGTAGCGCAGGACCGACGAGGGGGTCACGTTGTCGGTGTAGCCGAACCAGGCCTCGTGTCCGCCCTCGGGCCGCTCGACGATGCCGCCGATGGTGCCGAGCCCGGGGGTCGGGACGGCGCCGAGCCGCTCACCTGATGCCAGGTCGTGCACGGTGATCTCGCTGATCGCGTGGCGCGTCCATCCGGCGAGCAGGACGGGGCGTTCCAGGCCGTCGAGGATCGCGAAGTCGGTGAGCACGGCCTCCGGGTCCTGGGGGAGGAGGTCCCGCCACGTCCCGTAGGAGAGGTCGGACGGGTCGGCCACGCACAGCCGGGACCGGGGCGCGTCGCGGTCGGTGAAGACGTAGGCGCGGCCGTCGCGGCCCACGTGGACGCCGGTGGAGGCGTCGACGCCCTCCTGCACGGCCCGCAGCGCGGGCGCCTCGGGGGAGGACGCGTCCAGGTCGGCGATCCACAGGTCGTTGCGGGGCGCGGTGCCCTGCGACGAGGAGATCGTCAGCCAGCGGCCGTCGCGGCTGACGCCGACCCCGTAGTAGTTGGTCTTGTCCAGGCCCGCGCCGAAGACCAGCACGTCGTCGGTGTCGGGTTCGGTGCCGACGCGGTGCAGGTAGACGCGCCGGTGGTACTGCTCCTCGCCCTCCGGCACCTCCCGTGCGGGCAGCCGGCGCGTGTAGTAGTACGCCTCGCCGCCCGGCAGCCAGGCGACCGAGGAGTACCGGGCCCGGTCGATCGGGCCCTCGACGCGGTCGCCCGTCGCGACGTCGATGACGTACAGCAGCGACTCCTCGTCGCCGCCGGTCGACACCTTGTACGCCAGGAGGCGGCCTTCCTTGTCGGGCTGCCAGCCGTCCAGCGTCGTCGTGCCGGCGGGGTCGAGGGCGGTCGGGTCGACGAGGACGCGCTCGGATCCGTCCGGGTCCACGGTGTGGAGCACCGGGTGCTCCTGGTCGGCGGAGCGGCGGGTGAAGAAGCGCCGGTCGCCCCGCCACACCGGGGCCCCGACACTGCCCGCGCCGAGCAGGTCGAGGAGGCGGGCCCGCAGCGCGTCCCGGCCCGGCAGCGTGTCCATGATCTTGTGGAAGAGCCGGTCCTGCGCCTCGCGCCACTCGACGGTCTCGGCGCTGTCGGGGTCCTCCAGCCAGCGGTAGGGGTCGGCGACCCGGTGGCCGTGGATGTCCTCGACGATGTCCTGGCGGTGCGCGGACGGATACGGCGTCATGAATGCACTTTATTGGGGGTTAAGCGCTGCCCGCCCCAGTACTCCCCGCGGGTTCCGTGTTCGAGCGGTGTGCGGCTGGGGATTATTGGGGTAGCGGACGACCTCCCTCAGACGCCACACTGATTCTGGTCGGTTCGCCCCTGGGGAGGTCCTCATGGCGAGTGCGCAGGTGCCGGAGACGATAATCGGGCCTCGGTGGGAGGCGTGCTTTGCCGCGACCACCGGGGCGAGCAGACACCACGGCCCGGCGGAGGGCGTCTGATGCGACAGGTCCTCCTCCTGAACGCGACGTACGAACCCCTCACCACGCTGCCTCTGCGGAGGGCGGTCTGCCTCGTGCTTCGCGAGAAGGCGGAGATCGTCCATCACGACACCTCGGGCGACGTGCTCCACTCGGCCACGATGACGGTCGAGATCCCGTCCGTCATCCGGCTCCGCCGCTACGTCCGCATCCCCTTTCGGACCCGCGTGCCCCTGACCCGCGCGGCGCTGATGCGCCGCGACAACTTTCGCTGCGTCTACTGCGGCCGCCGCGCCGAGACGATCGACCACGTCCATCCGCGCAGCCGCGGCGGCAAGCACGTCTGGGAGAACTGCGTGGCCTCCTGCATGACGTGCAACCACGGCAAGGCCGACCGTCTGCTGTCGGAGCTGGGCTGGACGCTCAGCGTCACCCCGGCCGTTCCGAGGGGCGCGCACTGGCGGCTCATCGGCCTCGTCCACGACGGCGACCCCCAGTGGGCCGCCTATGTCACCGAGCCCGCCGCCTGACACGCGTATCCTGGCGGTGTGCCTCGCTATGAATACCGCTGCCGCGGGTGCGGGTCGACCTTCGAGGTCTCCCGCCCGATGATCCAGGCGTCCGACCCGGCCCCGTGCCCGGGCGGCCACGACGACACCGTCAAGCTCCTGTCCACCGTCGCCGTCACCGGCACGTCCCGCGGCGGGGCGCCCCAACCCCCGCCGAGCGCGGGCGGCGGCTGCTGCGGCGGAGGCTGCTGCTCCTGACCCCGCGCTTCGCCGGTCAGCCGGCCTGGGCCGCGCGCAGCGCCTTGCCGGTCGCGGCGACGTCGTAGTCCGGCGGGACGCCCTGGAGCAGCACGAGGTGTCCGGGAATGTGGTCGCTGCGCTTCGGCGCGATCGCCCGGTAGGCGTCCGAGTCGTACCAGTCGCGGGCCTTGTCCATGTCGGGGAACTCGATGATGACGTAGGCGCCGTCGAACGGGCCCTCGACCACCTCGGTCTCGCTGGCGTGCACGATGAACCGGCCGCCGAACGGGTCCATGGTCTCCTGGATGCTCTCCATGTAGACGAAGACGTCCTCGGGCAGCGGCGGCTGGGGGGTCATGTGGGCAAGGGCGTAGGCGGTCATCGCGGTCTCCTTCAGCGGTGGGGCCGGGCTGGTTCGCCCGACACCCACCACCTTGCCCTAGATGGGGGAATGGTCGCGATTACCTGCCGGGTAATCGCTCAGCCGTTGAGGCGGTCGAGCTGGGAGACGTCGCGCGCGGCGCCGGTCGAGGCGGACGTGGCCATCGCGGCGTAGGCGCGCAGGGCCGCGCTGACCGGGCGGTGGCGGTCGCGGGGCCGGTAGCCGCCGAGGTCGGCGAGCAGCTTCTCGCGGCGGATCTCCAGCTCGTCGTCCGGGACGTCGAGCTCCAGCGTGCGGTTGGGGATGTCGATCACGACGCGGTCGCCGTCCTCGACGAGGGCGATGATCCCGCCGCCCGCGGCCTCGGGGGAGGCGTGCCCGATGGACAGCCCGGACGTGCCGCCGGAGAACCGCCCGTCGGTGATCAGTGCGCACGCCTTGCCGAGCCCGCGGCCCTTGAGGAAGCTCGTCGGGTACAGCATCTCCTGCATGCCGGGCCCGCCCTTCGGGCCCTCGTAGCGGATCACGATGACGTCGCCGGCCTTGATCTTCCCGCCGAGGATGCCCTCGACGGCGTCGTCCTGCGACTCGAAGACGACGGCGGGGCCGGTGAAGGTCCACAGTTCCTCGTCCACCCCGGCGGTCTTGACGATGGCGCCGTCGGGGGCGATGTTGCCGCGCAGGACGGCCAGGCCGCCGTCGGCGGTGTAGGCGTGCTCGGCGGAGCGGATGCAGCCGTTCTCGCGGTCGAGGTCGAGCGACTCCCAGCGGGCGCTCTGCGAGAACGCCGAGGTGCTGCGGACGCCGCCGGGCGCCGCGTGGAACAGCTCGACGGCCTCCGGCAGGACGTCGGGGGAGAGCACGTCCCACTTGGCGAGGAACTCGTCGAGGGACGCGGAGTGGACCGAGTGCGCCGACGCGTTCAGCAGGCCGGCGCGGTTCAGCTCGCCCAGCAGGGCCGGGATGCCGCCCGCGCGGTGGCAGTCCTCGACGTGGTACTTGCCGGTGGCGGGGGCCAGCTTGCAGACGCACGGGACGCGGCGGGAGATCGCGTCGATGTCGGTGAGCCCGAAGTCGACGCCGCCCTCGGTGGCCGCGGCGAGCAGGTGCAGGATCGTGTTGGTGGACCCGCCCATCGCGACGTCGAGGACCATGGCGTTCTCGAACGCCTCGCGGGTGGCGATGCTCAGCGGCAGGACGGACGCGTCGTCGCCGTCGTAGTAGCGCTTGGCGACCTCGACGACGGTGCGGCCGGCGTCCTCGTAGAGGCGGCGGCGGGCGGTGTGGGTGGCGAGGACGGTGCCGTTGCCCGGCAGCGCCAGCCCGATCGCCTCGGTGAGGCAGTTCATGGAGTTGGCGGTGAACATGCCCGAGCACGACCCGCAGGTCGGGCAGGCGCTCTCCTCCATCTCCAGCAGCTTGTCCTCCGGGAGGGAGGAGTCGGCCGAGGCGATGATCGGGTCGATCAGGTCGAGCTTGTTGCCGCCCATGACGCCCTCGACGGGCTTGCCGGCCTCCATCGGGCCGCCGGAGACGAACACGGTCGGAATGTTCAGGCGCAGCGCGGCCAGCAGCATCCCGGGGGTGATCTTGTCGCAGTTGGAGACGCAGACCAGGGCGTCGGCGCAGTGCGCGTTGACCATGTACTCGATCGCGTCGGCGATCACCTCGCGGGACGGCAGCGAGTAGAGCATGCCGTCGTGGCCCATCGCGATGCCGTCGTCGACGGCGATGGTGTTGAACTCGCGGGGGACGCCGCCGGCCTCCCGGACGGCGCCGGCGACGACCTTGCCGACCTCGTCGAGGTGGACGTGGCCGGGAACGAACTGGGTGAAGCTGTTGGCCACCGCGACGATCGGCTTGCCGAAGTCCTCGCGTTCCACGCCGCTGGCCCGCATGAGCGCGCGGGCGCCCGCCATGTTCCTGCCATGGGTGACCGTGCGTGACCTGAGCGGTGGCATTTCGACCTCTCCAAACCTGTGGCGTGCGGGACGACGGGCCGCGCATGGTTCGGCGTGGGCGGGCGGGTCGCCTGGAAGGGTGTACGCGCAGCGGCGGGTCGCGGCGCTGCCGCCGGCTCAGCGGAGGTTCGCGCCCGGGCCGGCCCGTGGCCTCCGATGCTACCAACCGCCGGAGGGCAGGAAAAAAGCCGGGACGGCGCTGTCCCGGCTTTGCGGCGGGCGGCCCGGGGAAGGGGCCGCCCTCGGGCCTCAGTCGGGGTACTTCGGGGGGAGGGACTCCTCGGCCGCCTGGAAGATGCGCTGGACGTCGCTGTCGGTGAGGATCTTCGGGCGGCGGCGCAGGTACGAGCGCGCCCGGTTGCCCGCGTAGACGTCGACGTCCCGCACCCGCATGACCTTCCAGGGGATGGACGGGCCGTAGATCGCCACGGACGGCTGCACCGGCACGTCGAAGCCGACCTGCTCGGCGAGGATGAGGCTCGCCATCTGGGCCTCCCAGCGCGCCTCGTCCAGCCGGTCCTTCTTGTTGAAGGGGCCGTGGAAGAGCTTGAGGTGGGACATGGTGCGCACGGGGAGGCGCTTGTCCCACTTCTCCGAGTCGATGGCGTAGACGCCGCTCGGCCCGATGACCAGGTGGTCGATCCGCCCGTCGCTGACGCCGTCGTCGTCGCGGGGGACGGCCCTCGCGTGCAGTACGAGGTATCCGTTGCGGCGCAGTGACTTCAGCTGCTTCTCGGTGCGGCGCTCCGCCGCCGAGGACTTCTGCCAGGCGGTCACCGTGGAGCTCCTGCGGGACTGCCGCACGTAGTCGCCGATGACGACGAGCACCGCGACGGTCAGGCCGAGCCGCCAGCTGGTCAGCGCGAGCGCGGCTGCGCCGGCGAGGACGGCCGCGCCGATCCGGTACGCCCAGCGGCGGATCTTGGGATCCTCGAGAGCCGCCGCGGCGGCGCTCCCCTCCAGCCGCTCCTTCACCGGTGTCCGGTCATCGTGTTCACGCGCCTCCTCGGACTCGGGTCGCGCCCTGGCATCCTGCGTGTTGCCCCGCTCCATGGTCCCCATGGTGACGCTCCGTGTTCCTTTCCCGTCGAGGGCATGATCCTCCGTGCGCAGAGTAATCATCGAGAAGTTGGGCGACCAGTCATGCCGGGTTAATGTTTTGTCGCCCCACGTCAGTGATTCTCTTACGACGCGGTCGGGTAGGCCAGTATTAATCTCCTTCCGCCGCTGCTGTCGTGTGTGCCCTCTTTGATGCCCGCGCACACGGCGTCTAGCGTTCCGGTTCGTGACACACATTCATGACCTCAGCGCCACCCGCATGGCCTCGGCGGTCCGCGCCCGTGAGGTGTCCCCGGTCGAGCTCGCCGACCACTACCTGGCCCGCATCGAGCGGCTGGACGAGCGGGTGGGCGCCTACGTGACGGTCACCGCCGAGCGCGCCCGCGAGGAGGCGCGCCGCGCCGAGAAGGCGGTACTGGAGGCGGGCGACCCGGCGGAGCTGCCGCCGCTGCACGGCGTCCCGGTGCCGATCAAGGACCTGAACATGGTGAACGGCGTCCGGATGACGTTCGGCTCGGCGGTCTACGCCGAGCTGACCGGGTTCGCCGACGACCACGTGGTCGCCAAGCTGGCGGCGGCCGGGACGGTGCTCCTCGGCAAGACCGCGACACCCGAGTTCGGGCTGCCCTGCTACACCGAGGGCGCCGTGTCGCCCCCGGCCCGCACGCCGTGGGACCCGTCCCGGTCGGCCGGCGGTTCGAGCGGAGGCGCCGCGGCGGCGGTCGCGGCCGGGCTGGCGCCGATCGCCCAGGGCAGCGACGGGGGCGGCTCGATCCGCATCCCGAGCAGCGTGTGCGGCCTGTTCGGGATCAAGCCGACCCGCGGCCGCATCTCCCAGGGGCCGGTCATCCCCGACCTGTTCGGGCTCTCCACCAACGGGCCGATCGCGCGGACCGTCCGCGACGCCGCCCTCATGCTGGACGTGATGGCGGGCCACATGCCGGGAGACCTGTACCGGGCGCCGCAGGCGGACGGATCGTTCCTGGCCCGCGCCGACCGCGCGCCGGGCCGGCTGCGGATCGCGCGGAGCCTCCGGCCGCCGGTGCCGGACGTCGAGGTCCACCCCGACTGCGTCGCCGCCTACGAGGAGACGTCGGCGCTGCTTGAGGAGCTGGGCCACGAGGTCGTGGAGCTGCCGGAGGTGCTCGGCTCCGACCTCGTCCCGCACTTCGCGACGCTGTGGGGCGTGATGGCGACGATGACGCCCGTCCCGGAGGGAGGCGAGGACCTGCTCCAGCCGCTGACCCGCTGGCTGCGCTCGTACGGCGAGAAGACGACGGCGCCGCAGCTGTTCCAGGCCCACGCGGCGCTCCAGGGGGCCCTGCGCGCGGCCTTCCCGGTGATGGACGAGTTCGACGCGATCCTGCACCCCACGCTCGCCATGCCGCCCGTGCCGGTCGGGTACTTCCACGACCAGGACCCGGAGGAGAACTTCCGGCGGCAGACGCACTTCACCCCGTTCTGCGCCACGTACAACATCTCGGGGCAGCCCGCGGTGAACGTCCCGCTGCACTGGAACGGCGACGGGCTGCCCATCGGGGTCATGCTCGCGGGGCGTCTCGGCGGGGAGGGGACGCTGGTCTCGCTGGCCGCGCAGCTGGAGGAGGCCCGCCCGTGGATCGGCCGCAAGCCGCCCGTCTGGACGGCGTGACGCGTCCCGCACCGGGCATGGTGCAGGGCGTGGCTGACGACGGACTGATCAGACTGGCCGGGCACCACGGCGTCGCGACGCGCTACGAGGACTGGAGGGGACGGGAGACGCCGGTCTCGCGCGACACGCTCGTCGCCGTCCTCGCGGCGCTCGGGGTGGACGCCTCCACCCCCTCCTCCGTCCGGTCGGAGCTCGGCCGCCACCGCGAGCGGGCGCGGGAACTGCCGCCGACCGTCGTCGTCCGCAGGGCCGGCGGCGGCACGGCCGGCCGGATCCGCGCCGCGCTCGGCGCCCACCTGGACGGCGGGGCCGAGGTGGAGATCGAGACCGTCGCGGACGAGGTCCTGGCGCCGCCGCGCGCCCACGTGCCGCCCGGCGAGCGCTCCTTCGAGCCGCTGGACGGGTTCGCGGACGTCCCGCCCGGCTGGCGCGGCCTGCGCGTCCGGAACGGGACCGGGACGCGGTACTCCCAGCTGCTGGTGGCTCCGGACGCGCTGCGGCCGCCGCCCAGGATGTGGGGTTTCACGGCGCAGCTGTACTCGGTGCGGTCGGCCGCGTCCTGGGGGCTCGGCGACCTGCGCGACCTGGCGGACCTCGCGGACTGGAGCGGCCGGGAGCTCGGCGCGGGCTTCGTGCTGGTCAACCCGCTGCACGCGACCGAGCCGGTCCCGCCGGTCGGGGCGTCCCCGTACTCGCCGATGAGCCGCCGCTTCCCCTCGCCGCTCTACCTGCGGATCGAGGACATGCCCGAGTACGCGGAGCTGCCCGCCGCGGACCGGGAGCGGTTCGCGGTCCTCGCCGCCGGGCTGCGCGCCCGGGAGGGGCTGCTGGACAGGGACGCGGTGTGGGCCGCGAAGCTGGACGCCCTGGAGGCGATGTACCGCCACCGCCGGGACGGCGACCCGCGGTTCGAGGAGTTCAGGCGGCGGGAGGGCGCCGCGCTCGCGAGCTTCTCGACGTGGTGCGCCATCAGCGAGCAGCAGGGCTCGACGGACTGGCGGCGCTGGCCGTCCGGGCTCCAGGGGGCCCGCGACCACGGTGTGGTGGACAGCCCCCGGCACCATGCCCGCGCCGTGTTCCACGCGTGGCTCCAGTGGCGGCTCGACGGGCAGCTCGCGGCGGCGCAGCGCGCGGCCCGGGACGCCGGGATGCCCCTCGGGATCGTCCACGACCTCGCGGTCGGGGTGCCGCACGGCAGCGCCGACGCCTGGATGTACCGCGGCTCCTGCGCGGCCGGGATGAGCGTCGGGGCGCCCCCGGACGAGTTCAACCAGGTCGGGCAGGACTGGGGGCAGCAGCCGTGGCGGCCGGGCGCGCTCGCCCTCGCCGGCTACCGGCCGTTCCGCGAGATGGCCGCCGCCGCGCTGCGGCACGCCGGCGGGATCCGCCTGGACCACGCGATGCAGGTGTCGCGGCTGTGGTGGGTGCCCGAGGGGGCGTCGCCCGCCGACGGCACCTACGTCCGCTACGACCGCGACGCCCTGCTCGGCTCGCTGTCCTGGGAGGCCGAGCGCTTCGGCGCCGTGGTCGTCGGGGAGGATCTCGGCACCGTCGAGCCGGAGGTCCGGGAGGCGCTGGCCGGCAGCGGCGTCCTCGGCACGTCCCTGCTCTGGTTCGAGCGGGACGGGCGGGGCCGCCCCAAGCCGCCGGACCGCTGGCGGGAGCTGTCCCTGGCGACCGTCGGCACCCACGACATGCCGCCGATCACCGGGTTCGCGCACGGCGACCACATCGACCTGCGCGACCGCCTCGGGCTGCTCACCCGCCCCCGCGCGGAGGAGGAGGACGACCACCGCCGCCGGCTGGCCGGCTGGCTCTCGGTGCTGCACGACGAGAACCTGCTGTCCGCCGAGCCGGACGAGGTCGTGCGGGCGCTGGAGGACGGCTCCACCGCCTACGACGAGGAGATCGTCACCGCCCTGCAGGACTTCCTGACGCTCACCCCGGCCCGACTCGTCGGCATCTCCCTGGCCGACGCCGTGGGCGAGCGCCGCACCCAGAACCAGCCGGGCACCGTCGACGAGTACCCGAACTGGCGGGTCCCGCTGGGGGACGCGGAGGGACGCCCCGTCCTCCTGGACGATCTCAGGGCCGGCGGCGCGCTCAGGCTCTTCGGGCGAGCGCGGACGTGATGCGCTCCGTGACGTCGTGCAGGAGCGTGTCGGGCCGCAGTTCGGCTGCGGCGATCGCCGAGAAGACGCCCGGCAGGCCGGGCAGGGGATAGGAGTCGTCGTCCGCCAGCGCGGACTTGCCCAGCGGGTGCCGGGCCAGTGACCTGCGGGCGCGCGCCCAGGCCGTCTGGACCTCCTCGGGCGAGGGGACGCCGAACCCGTGGCCGACCGGTGCGGCGTGCCGCAGCTTCACCAGGGCGCCGTCGGTGAAGTCGGCGGCGAGCCGGCAGCGGTCGCTGAGGTCGGCGCGGACGAGGTCGTCCAGCCGGGTCATGACCGTGCAGGGGGTGCGGCAGCGGGCGGCGCAGTCGCCGAGCGCCGCCGCGACCTGGCTGTGCTGGCGGTCGAGGTAGGCGCGCCAGCCGGACGGCGGCTCCTTGGCGACCCGCAGGGTGCGCTCGCAGGCGGAGCGCTCCGGCCGGGTGTGGTCGCACGCGCGGGGCGACCCCGGCTCGACGGGGACGCCGAAGCGGCTGCCCTCGCCGCCCACCGCGGCACCGATCCGGGCCGGGTCGCCCGCGTGGCCGAGGACGGTCTCCCAGGCCAGCATCGGCAGGTACTCCCCGGCGATGTGGACGGCGGCGACGAGCGCGGCCATGTCGCGGCGGTGCCAGCGGATCGCGATGACCTCCAGCAGCAACGAATACGCAGGCCGGAGGCTGGCGAGCGCCCCGCGGGGGTGCTCCCGCGGCGCCTGCGGCATGCGGCTGGCGCGGGCCCGGTCGAGCAGGTCCCGCGGGACCTCCCCGGCCTCCTCCGGCATGCCGAAGTCCTCGGCGTCCAGGTCCAGGACGCGCTGCCCGAACGCGCACAGCGCCGCGACCGGCGCGGAGCGCCCCTCCGCGCCCAGGGCGCCCTCGGCGACCAGCGCCTCCAGGTCGCCGAAGGCGTGGCGCCGCGCCAGTGCCGTCAGAACGTCGCGAGCCGTCTCCACATCGTCCCCTCCCCGTGACCATGCAACGATCGCATGGCCACGGGGCCGTCGGGCACGTTCGGGGGGACGGGTCAGGCGGAGGCGGCGTCCTTCGCGCGGGCGCGCAGAGCCCGCGCGACGCCGTCGCGCCCCTCCGACAGCAGCCGCCGCAGCGCCGCCGGCGGGTCGTTCTCCGCGATGTAGGCGTCGGTGCGGTCGACCGTGGACTGCTCGATCACCAGGAAGGGGTAGGCGACCTCGGCGAACGTCTGGGACATGTCGCTGGTCCACTCCTTCCACACGCGCCCGACCTCGGCGAAGTACCTGTCGAGGTAGGGGACGAGCAGGGCGGCCTGGTCGGGCTCGACGAAGCCGCCGAGCGTCGCCCGGTAGACGGCGTTCGGCAGGTCGCCCGCGACGATCCGCTCCCAGGCGGCCGCCTTGGCCTCGGGGGTCGGGATCGCGGCCTTGCCGGCGGCGGCGTGCCGCTCGCCGGCGGCGGTCCGGTCCCGCTCGTGCTCGGCGTCGATCTCGGCCTCGCCCGCCTTGCCGGTGGTGACGAGGCGGCGCAGCAGCGCCCAGCGCAGGTCGGTGTCGACGGTGAGGCCGTCGAGGACCTGCGAGCCGTCCAGCAGGCCCTGGACGAACGCCAGGTGCTCGCCGGTGACGGCCGACGCGGTGAACGCCAGGGTGTAGGCGAGCTGGAGGTCCGAGCCGGGCTCGGCCTCGCGGGCCAGCTCCGAGAGCGTGTCGGCCATCAGGGCGAGGCCCTCTTCGCGCCACTGCGGGTCGGCGTACTGGTGGACGGCGGTGCGCGCCTGCCGCAGCAGCGTCTGCGTGACCGAGATGTCGGTGACGCCGCGGATGCCCTTCACCACGAGCCGGACGTAGTCGCGCGTCGCCATCTCGGCGTCGCGGGTCATGTCCCACGCCGCCGACCAGCACAGGGCGCGCGGCAGGCTGTCCTTGACCTCGCCGATGTCCTCGATCAGCGTCTTCAGGGAGTGCTCGTCCAGGCGGACCTTGGCGTAGGTGAGGTCGTCGTCGTTGACGAGGACCAGGTCGGGCCGCTTCTTGCCGACGAGCTGCGGGACCTCGGTGCGGGCCCCGACCACGTCCAGCTCGACGCGGTCGCGCCGCACGAGCCCGTCGGCGGTCTTGTCGTACAGGCCGATGGCGAGGCGGTGCGCCCGCAGCGTCGGGTAGTCGGCCTTGGCCTCCTGGAGCACGGTGAACGAGGAGAAGTTCCCCTCCGCGTCGACCTCGTACTCGGGCCGCATCGTGTTGACCCCGGCGGTCTCCAGCCACTCCTTCGACCAGGACGCCAGGTCGCGGCCGGACGTCTCCTCCAGCGCGCCCAGCAGGTCGGTGAGGACGGTGTTGCCCCACGCGTGCCGGTCGAAGTAGCGCCGCACGCCCTCCAGGAAGTTGTCGAGGCCGACGTACGCCACGAGCTGCTTCAGGACGGACGCGCCCTTGGCGTAGGTGATCCCGTCGAAGTTCACCTCGACCGCGCGGATGTCGGGGATGTCGGCGGAGATCGGGTGCGTGGACGGCAGCTGGTCCTGCCGGTAGGCCCACGCCTTCTCCAGGTTCGCGAACGTCGTCCACGAGCCCTTCCACTTGGTGGCCTCCGCCTGGCACAGGACGCTCATGTACGTGGCGAACGACTCGTTCAGCCACAGGTCGTCCCACCAGCGCATGGTGACGAGGTCGCCGAACCACATGTGCGCCATCTCGTGCAGGATCGTCTCGGCGCGCCGCTCGTAGGCCGCGTCGGTCACCCGGGACCGGAAGACGTAGTCCTCCAGGAACGTCACGCAGCCCGCGTTCTCCATGGCGCCCGCGTTGAACTCGGGCACGAAGAGCTGGTCGTACTTCGAGAACGGGTACGGGCGGCCGAAGACCTTCTCGAAGTAGCCGAAGCCCTGGCGGGTCACGTCCACGATCGCGTCGGCGTCGAGGTGCTCGGCCAGCGAGGCGCGGCAGTACACGCCGAGCGGGATGACGGTGCCGTCCTCGCGGCGGTACTCGTCCCGGACGACGTGGTACGGCCCGGCCACGAGCGCGGTGATGTAGGTGGAGACCTGCGGGGTCGGCGGGAAGTGCCACGTCCCGCCGCCGGAGGTCTCGGCGGCCTCGTTGGTGACGACCTCCCACTCCTGCGGGGCCTTCACGGTCAGCTCGAAGGCGGCCTTCAGATCGGGCTGGTCGAAGCAGGTGAACATGCGGTGCGCGTCGGCGGTCTCGAACTGCGTGTACAGGTACACGCTGTCGTCGACAGGGTCGACGAACCGGTGCAGGCCCTCGCCCGAGCGGGAGTACGCGCAGTCGGCCACGACCCGCAGCTCGTTGTCGGCCGCGAGGCCGGGCAGGGGGATCCGGCCCTTCTCGGCGTCGTAGGACCCGGCGTCCAGGGCCTCGCCGTTCAGGGTCACCTCCCGCACGACGGCGCCGTGCAGGTCGATGAAGGTGGACGCGCCGGTCTCGGCGCTCCCGAACCTGACCACGGTGGTGGAACCGAACCGCTCCTCGCCCGTCGTGAGGTCCAGGTCGACCGTGTACGACGCGACGCTGAGCAGCCGGGCCCGTTCCCGCGCCTCGTCGCGCGTGAGGTTGCCTGCCACATGAACTCCTTGGTCGGCTCAAAGGGTTGGTGACCCATGTCTACCAACCGGACGGCTCCACGGCCCGTCCGCCACGGCCTTCGGCGACCTCTCGCCGACGGGAATCGGGACGGCCGCGTCCGGGTTGTCGCTTGGTGGACATGCATCTTCCCTAGGAGGCCACGTTGCCCGAGGACGTTCCCACACCTGTGGATTTCTGGTTCGACCCGCTGTGCCCCTGGGCGTGGATCACCTCCCGATGGATCCTGGAGGTGCAGGAGCAGCGCCCGATCGACGTGCGCTGGCATGTGATGAGCCTGGCCGTCCTCAACGAGGACAAGGACATCCCGGAGAACTACCGGCGGATGCTCGCCGAAGCCTGGGGCCCGGTCCGCGTGTGCGTCGCCGCCGAGCAGAAGTACGGCCCCGAGGTGCTCGGGCGCCTCTACACCGAGATGGGCACCCGCAGGCACCACGAGCGGGAGAAGTTCGGCCGCGCGTTCTTCGAGGAGTCGCTGACCGCGGCGGGCCTCGACCCGGCCCTCGCGGACGCCGCCGAGTCCACCGACTTCGACGAGGCCCTGCGCGCCTCCCACAAGGACGGGATCGACCGCGTCGGCCAGGAGGTCGGCACCCCGGTGATCGAGGTCGAGGGGCACGCCTTCTTCGGTCCCGTCGTCACCCCGATCCCGCGCGGCGAGGCCGCGGTCAAGCTCTTCGACGGCGTCCTGGCGGTCGCGAGCACGCCCGGTTTCTTCGAGCTGAAGCGTACGCGGACCGAGGACCCGAGCTTCGACTGAGCGCGGACCGCGGCGGTCCCCGCCTCCTCGCCGGCAGGCCACACATCGGTTGCTATTGCGAAGATGTTGCAACTACGAGGTGTATGCCGACAAACTGGTCCTGCTGGCTGCAAAGAGGTAGGGGTGGTTGAGTCGTGCACGTACCGGACGGATTCATCGACGCGCCGGTCTCGCTGGCGGCGGGCGCCGTCGCGGTCGCCGGGGTCGGGGTCGCGCTCCGCGGGGCCCGGCGCGAACTGGACGACCGCACCGCGCCGCTCGCCGGGCTGACGGCCGCGTTCGTCTTCGCCGCGCAGATGCTCAACTTCCCGGTCGCGTCCGGGACGAGCGGGCATCTGCTCGGCGGGACGCTGGCCGCGATCCTCGTCGGGCCCTCTACGGGCGTCCTGTGCGTGTCGGTGGTCCTGCTCATGCAGGCGCTGCTGTTCGCGGACGGCGGCCTGACCGCGCTGGGCGTGAACATCACCACGATGGCGCTGGTCACCGTGGTCGTCGGCTACGGGTCGTTCCGGCTGCTGCTGCGGGTGCTGCCCAAGACGCGCGCCTCGGTGTCCGGGGCGGCGTTCGCCTCGGCCGTCGTCTCGGTGCCGGCCGCGGCCGTCGCCTTCACGCTGATCTACGCGGCCGGGGGGACCGCGGACGTCTCGATCGGCAAGGTCGCCGCCGCCATGATCGGCGTGCACGTGCTGATCGGCGTCGGCGAGGCGCTGATCACCGCCGTGACCGTGTCGAGCGTGCTCGCCGTCCGGCCCGACCTGGTGTACGGGGCGCGCGGGCTGCTGAAGCCGCTGGAGCTGCGCACGGGCGGGCCGAACGCCGCCGAAGCCAAGCCGTCCCGGGCCTGAGGAGGACCACGATGACCACCAAGCGCTTCTTCGCCGGGTTCCTGCTCGTCTCCCTCCTCCTGGCCGGGATCGTCAGCTACTACGCCAGCGCGAACCCCGACGGCCTGGAGAAGGTCGCCGAGGACAAGGGCATCAGCGCCAAGGAGAAGGACCACTCGCTCAAGGACTCGCCCCTCGGCGACTACGGCGTCAAGGGCGTCGACGACGCGCGGCTGTCGGGCGGGCTGTCCGGCGTGATCGGCGTCGGCCTCGTCCTCCTCGTGGGCGGCGGACTGTTCTGGACGGTCCGGCGGCGCGGTACGGCCGCGGAGGGGCCGGCCGCGGAGGGGCCGGCCGCGGAGCGGGACGAGAAGGCGCCGTCCGAGCCGTCCCGGAAGGGCTGATGGGCGCGGGCCACGCGCACCGGCTCTATCTCCCGGGCGCCTCGCCGGTGCACCGGCTGCCGCCGCAGTGCAAGCTCGTCGCCGTGCTGGCGTTCGTCCTGCTGGTCGTCGCCACGCCGCGCGAGCGGATCTGGGCGTTCGGCGTGTACGCGCTGCTGCTCGCGGCGGTCACGGCGGCGGCCCGGATCCCGTTCGGAACGGTCGCGCGGCGGATCGTCATCGAGGTGCCGTTCGTCGCGTTCGCCTTCCTCATGCCGTTCGTCGCGAACGGCGAGAAGATCACCGTGCTGGGGCTGCGGCTCAGTGAGAGCGGGCTGTGGGGCGCCTGGAACATCCTCGCCAAGGGCACCCTCGGCGTCGTCGCGTCGATCCTGCTGGCCGCGACGACCGAGCCGCGGCTCCTGCTGCTCGGCATCGAGCGGCTGCGGATGCCGCAGCTCATCACGCAGATCGCCACGTTCATGCTGCGGTACGGCGACGTCGTCGCCGCCGAGCTCGGCCGGATGAGGGTCGCGCGGGCGGCCCGCGGTTTCGAGGCCCGCGACCTCCGCGCGACGGGCGTGCTCGCCAGGTCCGTGGGGGCCCTGTTCCTGCGCTCCTACGAGCGCGGCGAGCGCGTGCACCTGGCCATGGTGAGCCGCGGGTACGAGGGCCGCATGCCCGTCGTCGACAGCGTGGGCGCGACGGCCGCGCAGTGGACGGCCGCCGCCGCGCTGCCCTCGGCCGCGGCGCTCGTCACGCTGGCTGCTTGGATGGCCCCATGACCCTGTCGCTGGAGGTGAAGGGCCTCGCCTACGGGTATCCCGACGGCACGCAGGCGCTGTACGGCGTCGACCTGACGGTCGGGCGCGGGGAGCGCGTCGCGCTGCTCGGGCCGAACGGCGCCGGGAAGACCACGCTCGTCCTGCACCTGAACGGCATCCTGCACGGCGGCCTGGGCGAGGTGCGGGTGGGCGGCCTCGCCGTGGACCCGAAGGACAAGAAGGCGCTGCGGGAGATCCGCCGCCGCGTCGGGATCGTCTTCCAGGACCCCGACGACCAGCTGTTCATGCCGACCGTCCGGGAGGACGTCGCGTTCGGCCCGGCCAACCTCGGCCTGCGCGGCGCCGACCTGGACCGCCGTGTCCGGGACGCGCTGGACCGCGTCGGCATGCTGGACGCCGCCGACCGCCCGCCGCAGCACCTCAGCTTCGGCCAGCGCCGCCGCGTCGCCGTCGCCACCGTCCTGGCGATGGAGCCCGAGATCCTCGTGCTGGACGAGCCGTCCTCCAACCTGGACCCGGCCAGCCGCCGCGAGCTCGCCGAGATCCTACTGAGCCTGGACGTGACGGTCCTGATGGTCACGCACGACCTGCCGTACGCGGCGGAGCTGTGCCCGCGGTCGGTGATCCTCTCCGGCGGGGTCATCGCGGCCGACCGCCCGACCCGCGACCTGCTCACCGACGCCGATCTGCTCGCCGCGCACCGCCTGGAACTGCCCTTCGGGTTCGACCCGGCCGCGGCCCTGCGCTGACCGGCGCGCCTCTCCCCGCCTTTCCCCCGGCCTTTCCCCGCGCCCGTCCCCACGACCCGGCCGTACCGGATCGCCGGCACTTCGGCCGTTCCGCTTGCCTGCCCGGCCCCGCTCCGGGAGACTCGTTGCCTGACAGTGGTAACGGTTTTCATATCCATAATGGGGGCATTCGTGAAGGTTGCGTTCGTCGGCAAGGGCGGCAGCGGCAAGACCACCCTGTCGGCGCTGTTCGTCCGCCATCTGGCCGGACGCGGGCTGCCCGTGGTCGCCATCGACGCCGACATCAACCAGCACCTCGGCGTGGCGCTCGGGCTGGACGAGGGCCGCGCCGCCAAGATCCCCGCGCTGGGCGACCGGCTCACCGAGCTCAAGGACCACCTGCGCGGCGCCAACGCGCGCATCTCCTCCGCGGCCGCGATGGCCAAGACCACCCCGCCCGGCTCCGGGTCGCGGCTGCTGCGGTTCCGCGGCGACGACCCCTTCCACGAGGCGGGCCAGGAGGTCGACGGCGTCACGCTGCTCGCCACCGGCCCGTTCAACGACGACGACCTCGGAGTGGCCTGCTACCACTCCAAGACCGGCGCGGTGGAGCTCTACCTCAACCACCTCGTGGACGGGGCGGGCGAGTACGTCGTCGTCGACATGACCGCCGGCGCCGACACGTTCGCGTCCGGGCTGTTCACGCGGTTCGACCTGATGTTCCTGGTCGCCGAGCCCACCCGCAAGGGCGTCGGCGTCTACCGGCAGTACACCGAGTACGCCCGCGACTACGACGTCGCCATCCGCGTCGTCGGCAACAAGGTGCAGTCCGAGGAGGACGTCGCCTACCTGCGCGAGCACGTCGGCGACGACCTCCTGACGTGGGTCGGCCAGTCCGCCGCCGTCCGGGCGCTGGAGCAGGGCCGCGAGGGCGTCGCCCTGGAGGACGGCAACACCGCCGCTCTCGACCGCATGCGCGCCGAGGTGGACGGCCGCGTCAAGGACTGGGACGAGTTCCAGCGGCAGGCCGTGGAGTTCCACGTCAAGAACGCGCGGAGCTGGGCGAGCCGGGCCGCGGGGGAGGACCTCGAAGCGCAGGTCGACCCCGGGTTCCGCTTCCCCGTCCCCGCGTCCTAGCGCCTACTGCGGGTAGTCCGGGCCCTACCGGCGGAGACGGAACGGCACTACTCTGCCCGCCATGACGATGCGGCGGATGCTCGCGATGACGGGCGGCGCGGTGGTTCCCCTGGCCCTCCTCGCGCTGCTCTTCGGCAACCAGTGGGTCGTCGACGAGATCAACAAGAGTGACTTCCGGTACGACGAGGGCCTCGGGCCGGTGGTGACGTGGCTGCTGGCGCTCAGCTGGCGGATCACGCCGATGGGAGGCCTCGGCGCGAAGCAGGTCCTCGCGGAGGACTTCAGCCTGCTCGTCTTCTTCGGCGTGCTCGTGGGCCTGGTGCTGGCGGGCACCCGGCTGGCGGATCCGGAGCGCGGCCCGTTCGGCGCCCTGATCATCGGCTGGTGGGCGGCGGTCGTCGCGGGCGGCGTGTCCGGGATCGCGGCCGCCCCGCTGACCCGCTGGGCGTACGAGTTCTCCGACGGGTCGTTCGCCCGGACCTTCGGCTCCACCGTCGGCCAGGGCGCCTCCTTCGGCTTCGCGTTCGGCTGGCTCGCCGGACTCGGCGCGCTCGGCGGGTTCTTCCTCGCCCGCACCCGCGAGTCCGGGCCCCGGCCGCGGCAGCCCTACGCCCCGGCCCAGCCCTACATGGCCCCGCAGGGCATGCCGATGCGGCAGCAGCCCCATCCGCAGCAGATGCCGCCGCACCCCTCGGCCGTCCCCTACGTCCCGCCGCAGGGGCAGCCGCAGCAACCCGCCTGGGGCGCCGCACCCGTCCCGCAGCCTCCGCCGCAGGGGCAGCCCCCGCAGCCGGGGCGGTTCGGCGTGCCGCCCGTGCCGCCGCAGCCGTCCGCGCCGCCGCAGGAGCAGGCGGCCCCGGAGGCCCCAGAGGCCCCGGGGGAGCCGGGCGGGGCGCCGGACGCGCCGGGGGAGAAGAGCCCGGAAGGTGCGCCGGAGCAGCCGAGGGAGTCGAAGGAGACCCCCGAGGACGGCCCGAAGGACCCGCCGAAGGACGCCCCCGAGGATCCGCCCGAGGACGACGACCTCGACCTCGCCGACCGGACCACGATCGACCGCCGGCGGGACGACGACACATGACCCCCGCGCGCGGGCACGGTGCGGGCCTGCGACAATCGGGCGCATGCGCGTGTTTCTTGGATCCGACCATGCCGGCTTCGAGCTGAAGGAGCACCTGGTCTCCTGGCTGAAGGCGAACGGGCATGAGGCCGTCGACTGCGGCGCGTTCGTGTACGACGCCGTGGACGACTACCCCCCGTTCGTCCTGCGTGCCGCCGAGCGGACGGCCGCGGAGCCGGGGGCGCTCGGCGTCGTGATCGGCGGCTCCGGCAACGGCGAGGCCATCGCTGCGAACAAGGTCAGGGGCGTGCGCGCCGCTCTGGTCTGGAACGAGGACACCGCCGTGCTCGCCCGCGAGCACAACGACGCGAACGTCATCGCGCTCGGGGCGCGGCAGCACGACCTGGACACCGCGACCCGCTTCCTGGAGCTGTTCCTCGCGACGGCCTACTCCAAGGAGCCGCGCCACACCCGGCGGATCAGAATGCTCGGCGCCTACGAGCACACCGGCGAGCTGCCCCCGCTGCCGCGCGAGGGCTGACCTCTAGAGCCCGTTCTCCGGGGGGCGGCGGGCGCCGCGCTTGTCGAGGCGGCGCCGCTCGTTCTTCTCGGCCTTGGTCCGCCTGCTGGTGTCGCCGGACTTGTTCGGGGTCGCTCCCGAGGCGGCCGCGGGACCCGGGCCGGGGGAGGGCGGCTCCCCGCCGGGGCGCGAGACGTCGCGGGCCCGCATCGCCGCGTCCACCGTGATCCGCATGCCCGACTGGACCATGTGCCGCTCCTCTCCGAGATAGTCGCAAGGCCACATTTACCCTGATTTCACGTAGCACGATCGTGACAGTGCGTCACTGGTGCCGTCGGATACTGACCGACCGGGCGCATTGCTCGATACAGTGCCGGAGTCATGCTTCAACGTCTGGTGCAGCTGCTCCCGCCGCCCGTGCGTGCCGTGCTGCGCAGGATCCCGTTCCTGGTGGTGCTCTACCGGTGGCTCCGGCGGGGCTCGCTGACCAGGGACCGGTACGTCTTCGCGGCGCTGGCGCTCCTCGCGGTCGCGATCGGCATCGCCACGTCCGGCGACTCGCGGGGGCTGGCCCCCTCCGGCGCGCTGGTGCTGATCGTGGTGGTCGGCGGGCTGCTGCTGAAGGTGCGGAGCCTGGTCGCCCTCCTGGCCGTCGTGGCCGCGATGGCCGCCTACAACGTCTGGAAGGACGTCGCGGCGTTCGGCCTCGGCATGATCGCCACGCTGAGCATCACCGCGGTGCTCGCGATCACCCTCGCCCGGACCCGCCAGCAGCTCGGCGTGCAGGGCCTGCGCGGCGACTCGATGCTGCTGGAGCTGCGCGACCGGCTCCGGCGGCACGGCGAGATGCCCCGGCTGCCGGACGGCTGGAGCTCGCAGGTCGTGATGCTCCAGGCGGGGGGCTCCTCGTTCGGCGGAGACTTCGTGGTGTCGGCGTCCGACGGCGACACGCTGGAGGTCGCGCTGGTCGACGTGTCCGGGAAGGGCACCGACGCCGGAACCAGGGCGCTGATGCTGTCGGGCGCCTTCGGCGGCCTGCTTGGATCGGTCCAGCCTGAGAACTTCCTGCCCGCCTGCAACGTCTACCTCCAGCGCCAGCGGTGGGACGAGGGCTTCGTGACGGCCGTGCACATCGTGGTCGACCTGCGCACGGGGGAGTACACCGTCGAGTCGGCGGGGCACCCGCCCGCCGTCCAGTTCGACGCGGGCAGCGGCGCCTGGCGGGTCAGCTCCGCCAAGGGCGTGGTGCTGGGCGTGGTGCCCGACCTGAACTGCGTGCCCGAGCGGGGGCAGCTGCGGCCGGGCGACGCGCTGCTCCTGTACACCGACGGCCTGGTGGAGTCGCCCGGCAGCGATCTCGACGCCGGGATCGACCGGCTGCTCGGCGAGGCGGAGCGGCTCGTCCCGCAGGGGTTCGGCAGCGGCGCGCGGGAGCTGGTGGAGACCATGTCCGCGTCGCGCGACGACGACTGCGCCCTCGTGCTGGTCTGGCGCACCTGACGGGTGCGGCCCGGCGGACCGGGCTCAGTGCCTGTGCCTGCCTTTGGCCTTGCCGTGCTTCGCCGCCTGCTTCGCCTTCGCCTTCTTCTCCTGGGGCTTCTGCTTCGGCTTCCGCCGGTCGGTCTTCGCCGGGGGCCGCTTGGACGCCGCGGCCCTGACGGCGCGCGCCTTCTTCGCGGGTGCGGCGGAGACCGCCGGCGCGGACGGAGCCGGTGCGCCCGGCGTGGACGGCGGAGCGGCCTTGGCCCCCGTGATCCCGAGGATGATCGCCCCGAGCACGAACGTGCCCGCCGCGGCGCCGGCGCCCGCCAGCAGGCGTGTGCGGGTGGACGTCGTGGCCCCCGCCACGCCGAGCGGCGTGAACGCCTGGGTGTCGGTGTCCTCGGCGCCGGAGCGGCGGGACCGGAACGGCGCCGACGGGCCCGGGGCGGGCTGCCGCCGCGAGCGCGCCGGGCGGGAGCGCCGGGCGGCGGCCGCGGCGCGCGGCTGCGGCTGCTCGACGAGGGCGAGCAGCAGGTCGGTGGCGGTGGGGCGGTCCGCCGGGTCCTCCGCCAGCGCCCATCGGACGAGGGGGACCAGGGCGTCCGGCAGGCCGGACAGGTCGGCGTCCCCGGCCGCGGTGCGCAGCGTCGCGGGATCGCCGCCGATCGGCATCTGCCCCGTCCCGGCGTGGGCGATGAGGCAGCCCCAGGCGAAGACGTCGGCCGCCTGGGACGAGGGGCCCCCGACGAGCACCTCCGGGGCGATCCACCCCGGGGTGCCGAACACCTGGCCGGTCGTGGCGGTGTCCTCCTGCGCGTCCTGGCTGCCCGCGATGCCGAAGTCGATGACGCGGCATCCGGACAGGGTGAGCATCACGTTGGCGGGCTTGATGTCGCGGTGCACGAGCCCCGCCGCGTGGATCGCGGCGAGCGCCGAGGCGACGCCCACGGCGACGCCGTGCAGGTCGGCGGGCGGCAGCGGGCCTCCGGTGGTGAGCCGGTCGTGCAGGGACAGGCCGCCGACGTAGTCGGTGACGAGGTAGGGGAGGCCGTCCTGCTCGCCCTGCGCGAGGACCCGCGCGGTGCAGAACGAGGCGACCCGGCTCGCTAGGTGCGCCTCGTCGCGGAAGCGCCGCCGGTAGGACGGGTCGCCGGCGAGGTGCGGATGGATCGTCTTGACCGCGACGCGCCCGCCCGACACCGGATCGGCTCCGAGGAAGACGGTCCCCATGCCGCCGGATCCGAGCCTGCCGAGAAGCCGGTGGCCGCCGACCTCGCGCGGGTCGGCTGGTTCGAGTGGCCTGAAGTCAGTATCCATGCGGTGCCTCAGCACCTCCCTTCCGTCTCTCCCGCCCACCCCTCCCCTTTCGGCGGCGAATTATGGCGGGTTTTTCCGAAGAAGGGCGGAAACGTGATCGTCACGTCGATGTAGCACCCCGTGCATCGGGGACCTGCACAGTGGAGGAAGCGGTGCCCGCGAGGGCGGCTCCCCAGGGGTGGGAGGCGCCGCCCCGCGGGCACCCGTCCGGTATGTGGCGATGTTTCGCAGGGCAATGGCCCGGTAAGAACCAGTTCTGCGCTCTCCCCCCGGCGCGTCGACGCGGCGCGGTTCCCTCCGCCGCGCGCGAGCCGGAAGGAGGAGGGGCGCCGGGTGCGGATCCTCGGGGACCTGCTGTCGCCGTCGTGCTGGTCGGCGCGGACCCGCGTGACCGCGGCCGCGACCCTGATCGTCACGATCCTGCTCATCGCCGGCGTCACGCTCTTCTACCAGGTGCTCCGCGGCACCGTCTTCCGGGGACTGCACGACCGCGGCACCCTGGTCGTCACCGACCTCGCCACGCTCGTCCGCGAGATCGACCTGCGGGGGACGATCCGCGTCGAGGATCCGGGCTTCCCGCTGCTCCAGGTCCAGGACGGCGAGGGCGACGTGCTCGCGGCCAGCGATCCGCTGCACGGCCGCGGCCCCGTGAAGGTCCCGGTCGCGCCGGTGGCGGGCCGCCCCGAGTACCACACGGTGCGGTTTCAGGGGCTCGCCGACTTCTACTTCGTCTCCGAGCGGGTGGACACCCGCTTCGGCCCCCGTACGGTCTACGTGGGCGCGCCCATCACGACGTTCACCCGCTCCAGGCCGGTCTTCATCGTCCTGCTCGCCGTGACGGTGCTGGTCGCGACCTCCGCGGTCGGCTGGATCGTGTCGCTGTCGGTGCGGCGGGCGCTGCGGCCGGTCCGGGTGATGAGCGCCGAGATGACGGAGATCACCGGCGGCGCCGACCGCCGGGTGACCGTGCCGGCGCCGAACGACGAGGTGGCCGAGCTGGCCGAGTCGGTGAACGTGATGCTGAACCGGCTGGAGGACGTCCTCGCGCGGCAGCGCGCGTTCGTCGCGGACGTCTCCCACGAGCTGCGCAGCCCGCTGACGGGCCTGCGCACCCAGCTGGAGGTGGCGCTGGAGCAGCCGGAGGACGAGGACTGGCCGGCGGTGGCGCGGGCGGCGCTCTCCGACGCCGACCGGCTGCAGGGCATCGTCGGCGACCTGCTCATCCTGGCGAAGCTGGGCGCGGGCGTGCACGTCGCGCGGGAGCGGGTCGACCTCGGCGAGCTGGTCCGCGCGGAGGTGAGCCGGCGGCCCCGCCGGGTCCCGGTCGAGGTCACGGCGGACGAGGGCGTCACGGCCCGGGTCACCGAGGCCCAGCTCGTCCGGCTGCTGACGAACCTGCTGGACAACGCCGAGCGGCACGCGGAGTCGCGGATCTGGGTGAGAGTGACCGAGGACGGGCCGGAGGCGGTGCTGGAGGTCCGCGACGACGGCGCGGGGATCGCGCCGGAGGACCGCGAGCGGATCTTCTGGCGGTTCCACCGGCTCGCCGAGGGCCGCGACCGCGACCGCGGCGGCACCGGCCTCGGGCTGACGATCTCCCGCGACATCGCCCGCGCGCACGGCGGCACCCTCGTGGCCGCCGACAGCCGCCGGGGAGCCCGGTTCGTCCTGCGCATCCCCCGCGAGGAGCTTTAGAGAAGGGCGAGGGGCGGGTGACGGGTGGCGTGGCGGGTCGCGCGCTCGAACGCGTGGCCGATCCGCAGGACGGCGAGGTCCGCGTGGTGGGGGCCGACGATCTGCAGCCCCACCGGCAGCCCGTCCGGGGTGAACCCGGCGGGCACCGACAGCGCGGGGCACCCGGTCGCCGAGATGAGGAAGCACGAGCGCATCCACTCCAGGTAGTCGCGCATCGGCCGCCCGGCGACCTCGTCCGGGTACTCGGCGGCGGCGTCGAAGGGCGGGACCTGGCTGACCGGCAGCAGCAGCGCGTCGTAGCGCTCGAAGAACTCCCGGACGCGGTGGAACAGCGCCGTGTGGAGGGTCTCGGCGCGGCCGAGGCCGGCGCCGGTGAGGGAGCGGCCGGCGTCGATGTTCTCGGCGAGGGAGGGCTTGAAGTCGGCGCGGCGCTCGTCCAGCAGGGGGCGCAGGGTGATGTCCCAGTGCCAGGCCCGCAGGGTCCGGAAGACCTCGTCGGCGCCGGTCAGGTCGGGCGAGGCCTCCTCGACGGCGCAGCCGAGGTCCTCGAACACCTTGGCGGCGGGTTCGAGGACGCCGGTGACGGCGGGGTCGACGGGGATCGTCCCGCCGAGGTCGGGGGACCAGGCGAGGCGCAGCCCCGTGAGGTCGCGGTCCAGCGGCGCGGCGAACGCCGATCCGGGCGTCTCCAGCGCGATCGGGCTGCGCGGGTCGGGGCCGGCGAGCACCGACAGCAGCAGCGCGACGTCCGCGACCTCCCGGGCCATCGGGCCCTGCACGCCCAGCGTCGACCAGCCCGCGAGGACCGGCCAGGACGGAACCCGGCCCGGCGACGGGCGCAGCCCCACGACGTTGCAGAACGACGCCGGGTTGCGCAGCGAGCCGCCCATGTCGCCGCCGTCCGCGAGCGGCTGCATCCCGCACGCCAGGGCGGCCGCGGCGCCGCCGCTGCTGCCGCCCGCCGACCGGGAGAGGTCGTAGGGGTTGCGGGTCAGGCCGAACACCGGGTTGAAGGTGTGGGACCCGGCGGCGAACTCCGGCGTGTTCGTCTTGCCGAGCGTGACGGCGCCCGCGGCGCGGATCCGCTCGACGACGAGCTCGTCCCGGTCCGGGACGTGGTCGGCGAAGATGGGGGAGCCGGAGGTGGTGCGGACGCCGGCGGTGGCGTGGGTGTCCTTGTGCGCCACCGGCAGGCCGTGCAGCGGGCCCGGCCGCTCCCCGGCGGCCAGCCGCTCGTCGGCCTCGCGCGCCTGCCCTAGCGCCCGCTCGGCGACCAGCGTGACGATGGCGTTGACCTGCGGGTTCGTCCGCTCGATCTGGTCGAGATGCGCCTGCAGGACCTCGCGGGCCGACAGCTCGCGGGCGCGGATCCGGCGCGCCAGCTCGCGGGCGGACGCGAAGCAGATCTCCTCCGACACTTGGCCTCCTCGTGCGCGGGGTCACCACCAGTGTCCACCCCGCGCGCCCGGTGATCCGAGGGTGAGGTCATCATGCAGGGGAGACCGGCCGGGAGGGTTTCGTGACGGGACGTGGTGTCGGGGCGCGCGAGCTGCTGCGCCGGGTGCTGGACGGGGGCGCCTGGACGTCCTGGGACGTCCCGCCCGCCGGGGGACCGCCCCTCTCCTGCGCGTACGCCGAGGAACTCGCCGCCGCCCGGGAGCGCAGCGGCTGCGACGAGGCCGTCCTGACGGGGGAGGGCCTGCTGCGCGGGCGCCGCGTCGCGTTCGTCGTGTCGGAGTTCCGGTTCCTCGCGGGCTCGATCGGCCTCGCCACCGCCGACCGGATCGTCGCGGCGGTCGAGCGCGCCACCGCCGAGGGCCTGCCGCTGCTCGCCGCGCCGTCCTCCGGCGGGACCCGCATGCAGGAGGGGACGGCCGCGTTCGTGCAGATGGCGCGCATCACCGCCGCCGTCATGGCGCACCGCGCCGCCGGACTGCCCTACCTGGTCTACCTGCGGCATCCGACGACCGGCGGGGTGTTCGCGTCGTGGGGGTCGCTCGGGCACGTGACGGCCGCCGAGCCCGGCGCGCTGATCGGGTTCCTCGGGCCGCGCGTCTACGAGGGCCTGCACGGGGAGCCGTTCCCGCCGGGGGTGCAGGTCGCCGAGAACCTGGCGGCCAAGGGCCTGCTGGACGCCGTCGTGGCCATCGACGATCTCGCCGGGACGGCGTCCGCCGCGCTGGGCGTGCTGTGCGGGCGGCCGCCCTCGGCCCCGTCGCCCCTGCCCGCGGGAGTTCCGCCGGAGGGGACGGCCTGGGACTCGATCGAGCGGTCGCGCCGCCGGGACCGTCCGGGCGTCCGCGAGCTGCTGCGCCACGGCGCCGGGGACGTGACGCCCCTGTCGGGCACCGGGCAGGGGGAGGCGGAGCCCGGCCTGCTGCTCGCCCTGGCCCGTTTCGGGGCGGCGCCGTGCGTCCTGGTGGGCCAGGACCGGCGCGGCGGCCACCCGCTCGGCCCGGCCGGGCTGCGCGTCGCGCGGCGCGGGATGCGGCTCGCCGCCGAGCTGGGCCTCCCGCTGGTCACCGTGGTCGACACGCCCGGCGCCGTCCTGTCGGCCGGCGCGGAGGAGGGCGGGCTCGCGGGAGAGATCGCCCGCTGCCTGGCCGACCTGATCACCCTCCCGGCGCCGACGCTCTGCCTGCTGCTGGGCGAGGGCGCGGGCGGCGCGGCGCTGGCGCTGCTGCCCGCCGACCGCGTCCTCGTGGCCCGGCACGCCTGGCTCTCGCCGCTGCCGCCCGAGGGCGCCTCGCTCATCGTCCACCGGACCCCGGCGCGGGCCGGGGAGATGGCCGAGGCGCAGGGCGTCCGGTCGGCCGACCTGCTGCGCGGCGGGCTGGCGGACGCGCTCGTCGACGAGCGCCCGGACGCCGCCGACGAGCCGGAGGCGTTCTGCCGGCGGGCCGCCGCGGCGGTGGAGCGGGGGCTGTCGGGCCTCGCGCCCACGGCCCCGGCGGCCCGCCAGACCCGCTACCGTCGAGGATCATGACCGAGACCGTGTCCGGCGCCTACGACGCCATCGCCGACCTCTACGCCGACCTCTTCCGCGACGCGCTCGACGAGCTCCACCTGGACCGCGCGATGATCAGCGCGTTCGCGGCGATGGTCCCGGCCGGGCCCGTCGCCGACCTCGGCTGCGGCCCCGGCCGCGGGACGGCGCTGCTGCACGGCCTCGGCCTGGACGCGTTCGGGGTCGACCTGTCGCCCGCCATGATCGCGCGGGCCCGCGCCGACCACCCGCACCTGCGCTTCGACGAGGGCGACATCACGGCGCTCGACCTCCCGGACGGCGGACTGGCGGGCGTCCTGTCGTGGTACTCGACCATCCACCTCGGGCCGGCGGAGATCCCGCGCGCCTTCGCCGAGTTCCACCGGGTGCTGGCCCCCGGCGGCCTGGTCCTGCTCGGGTTCCAGTCGACCGACGAGGGCGAGGCGGAGTCGTTCGACCACAAGGTCGCCCTGGCCTACCGCCGTCCCGTCGACGACATGGCCGAGATGGCCGCACGGGCCGGGCTGGTGGAGGTGGCGCGGCTCCTGCGCCGGCCCGCCGAGAACGAGCGGCCCATCCCCTCCGGCTGCCTCCTGGCCCGCAAGCCCTGAGGCACGCGGCGGTCACCACCCGGCGGACGCCTGGACCAGGGCCGTGAAGAGGGCCTTCTGGGCGCGGTCGGTGGCGGCGGTGTCCTCGGGGCGCCACCGGACGCCCAGTCGACTGGGAGTTCCGGGGCGTCCGCCCGCCCCGCAGGTGAGCCTCGGGAGTGGGGGGTGCGCGGGGTGTCAGCCGCGCGCGCGGCGGCCCGAGCGCCGGGGCGGCGGCGGCGACTCCTCGCGCAGCGCGGCCCGCCGCTCCTCGCCCTCCTCCTCCAGGTGCTCGATCACCGACCGGAGCGTCCGGGCGAGCGCGCGGTTCTCCTCGCCGCTCAGCCCCTCCACCACGAACGCCTCCTCGGTGTTGAAGGCCGGGAACATCTGCCGCATCAGCTCCTGCCCCTTGCCGGTCAGCCGCAGCAGGACCAGCCGCCCGTCCGTCGCGTGCGAGCCGCGCTCGATCAGGCCGCGCCCCTCCAGCGTCTTCACGACCCCCGTGAGCGTGCCCTTGGAGATGCCCGCCTCCTCGGCGACGTGCCGCGTCTCCATCTCGTCCCAGATCCACACCACCCACAGGACGACGAACGACGTCCACGTCAGGTCGGCGCCGCGCAGGACCGAGCTCTCGAAGTGCTGCCGGACCGCGGCGGCGGCGCGGTAGATGTTGGACACCGCCATCATCGCGTCGTGCCGCAGCGGCACGTCCCCGAGGCGCCGCTGGACGGCCTGCTCGGTCTCTTGCAGAGTGTGATGCCCGGTCACGTGCGTCCTCCCGTAAAGCCCGCGCCGACGGATCGCTTGCGCGCCTCTGGCGGGCCGGGGACGAATCTACTCCCGTCGATGGTCGTTCGGATCCGTACGATCCCGTGGTCCGGCTCCGGGGTTCCCCCGGGCGGGGGAGGGGGATGGCGCCCGCGGGTGATCAGCGCGGGCGGGGCGGGAGACGAGGGTGAGGCCATGACCCTTGCGAGCACATCACCGGTTCCGTTCGCGCGGCTGCGCGCGAACTGGGACGCCGCGCACGCGCCGGTCGCGGGCGTTCCGCGCTGGGCGCGGATCGCGGCCATGGCCGTCCCGCTCACCGTCCTGCCGTCGGGGCTGTGGCGGATCGCCGCCTTCGCCCTGCACCTGCCGATCCTCAGCGGCGACGGCCTGGACACGGGGACCGCGAAAGGCGACCTTCCCGGCTGGGTGCCGCTGGAGGCGTACGTGGTGCTGCTGTCGATCCTGTCTGAGGCGGTGGCGTTCACCGCCGTCGGCATGGTCGCCGGCTGGGGCGAGGTGTTCCCGCGGTGGGTGCCGGGCCTTCGGGGACGGCGCGTGCCGGTCATGGCCGCCGTGATCCCGGGTCTCGCGGGGGCCGCGATCCTGACCCCCTTGTGGACGGCCTCCGTCGTGAACTGCCTGCTGTTCCAGGAGACCGTCCAGGGGCGTCCGCTGCCCGAGGGGTTCCCCATCCACTTCCACGACTGGCAGGGCGTGCTCGGCGTCGTCGCCTACGCGCCGCTGCTGGCGTGGGGTCCGCTGCTCGCCGCCGTCACGCTCGCCTACTGGCGCCGCCGGACGCGCGCGTCCTGACCCGGTCAGGCCGGCCGGCCGCCGCCGTTCCGCACGACGCCCACCCGGCGGTAGCAGCAGGCGGCCCCGGTGCCGCGAGCCCTTTGCGGGAGGCTTCCGGGGGGGGCTGGGCCCCGGAGGCTACTGGGGAGTACGGTGTGCGGGACCCGAGGGGTGGAGGCTGCTGTGGCGTCGTTGGCCGAGAAGGTGCCGCCGGGGGTGACCGGGGCCGTGCTCCGCGCCGTGTTCGCGCTGCCGGGGCCGGTGAAGCGGCTCATCGCCGGTGCGCCGGTGCGGCGGGACGGGCAGGAGCTGGCGCTGGACGCGCAGCTCCTGCTGGCGATGATGCGGCTGGAGGGCGAGCGGAGGCTCGCCGGAGGCACGGTCGGGCAGGCGCGGCAGGGGATCGCCCGGGGGCAGTCGTACCTGCCGAAGGCGCCGGCGCGGCCCGTCAGGACGCGGCAGGTGGACGCGGGCGGCGTGCCGGCGCGGCTCTACACGCCGAAGGGCCTCGCGGAGGGGTCGCCGCTGCTCGTCTTCTACCACGGCGGCGGCTGGGTCATCGGGAGCCTCGACACGCACGACACGGTGTGCCGGTATCTCGCCGTGCACGCGGAGGTGCGGGTGCTGTCGGTGGACTACCGGCTCGCGCCCGAGCACCCCTACCCGGCGGCGACCGACGACGCGCTGGCCGCCTGGGAGCACGCGACGGCCCACGCCGCCGACCTCGGCGCCGACCCGGGGGCCGTGGCGGTGGGAGGCGACAGCGCCGGCGGCAACCTCGCGGTGGTCGTGGGGCTGACGGCGCGGCGGACGCCGGACTTCGCGCTGCTCTACTACCCGGCGGTCGACATGACCGTCCTGCGGCGGTCGCGGGACCTGTTCGCCGACGGCTTCTACCTGACCGACGCCGACATGACGTGGTTCAGCGACCACTACTGCCCGGAGGCGCGGCGCGCCGAGCCGGCCGCCTCGCCGCTGCTCGCCGAGGATCTGTCCGGCTTCCCGCCCGCCTACCTCGTCACCGCCGGGTTCGACCCGCTGCGGGACGAGGGGGAGGAGTTCGCCGAGCGGCTCCGCAAGGCCGGCGTCCCCGTCGCGCTGCGGCGCCAGGAGGACCTCATCCACGGGTTCGCGAACATGTGGTCCCTCGGCGGGCGGTTCCGGGAGGCGGCGTCGGAGGCGGCCGGGGCCCTGCGCACCGGGCTGTACGCGGGGCCCCGCGGCCGCGGCTAGAGGGGCAGCCCCGTGAAGATCATGACCTTCTCCTCGGTGTAGTCGGCGATCGCCGACCGCAGGCCCTCGCGGCCGACGCCGGAGTCCTTCACGCCGCCGTAGGGCATCTGGTCGGCGCGGTAGGACGGGACGTCGCCGATCACGACGCCGCCCACGTCCAGCTCGCGGTGGGCGCGGAACGCCACGTCCAGGCTCCGGGTGAACACGCCCGCCTGGAGGCCGAACCTGGAGTCGTTGACGAGGGCGAACGCCTCGTCGACGCCGTCCACGGGCTGGACGAACACGACCGGGCCGAAGACCTCCTCGCGGGCGACCTTGGCGTCGGAGGGGACGTCGGCGAGGACGGTCGGCGCGTACGCGGCGCCCTCGCGGGTGCCGCCGGTGAGGACCCGCGCGCCCGCGGCGACGGCCTCGTCCACCCAGGCCTCGACGCGCTCGGCGGCCGCCTCGTCGACCAGCGGGCCGACCTGCGTCTTGTCGTCCCAGGGGTCGCCGGTGACGAGGGAGGAGACCGTGTCGACGAGCTTCGGCAGGAACTCGTCGATGACGGACCGGTCGACGTAGACGCGCTGGACGGCGATGCAGCTCTGCCCCGCCTGGTAGTTGGCGAACAGCCCGATCCGCTTGGCGGCCCAGTCGAGGTCGGCGTCCGGCAGGACGACGGCCGCGCCGTTGCCGCCGAGTTCGAGGGTGACGTGCTTGCGCGGCGCCCGGTCGTTGATCGCCCAGCCGACCGGCACGGAGCCGGTGAACGACACGATCGGCAGGCGCGGGTCGTCGACCAGGGCGGAGGCCCGGTCGTTCGGCACCGGAAGGACCGAGAACATCCCGGCGGGCAGGTCGGTCTCGGCGAGCAGCTCGCCGAGCAGCAGCGCCGACAGCGGCGTGGCCGGGGCGGGCTTGAGGACGATCGGCGCGCCCGCGGCGATCGCCGGCGCGATCTTGTGGGCGGCGAGGTTCAGCGGGAAGTTGAACGGCGAGATGCCGAGCACCGGGCCCTTCGGCACGCGGGTGATGTAGGCCATCCGGCCCTCGGCGGCCGGGTCGGTGTCGAGCCGCTGCGTCGTGGCGGCGACGCGGCGGGCCTCCTCGGCGGCGAACCGGAACGTGGAGACCGCGCGGGCCACCTCGCCGCGCGCCCACAGCAGCGGCTTGCCGTTCTCGCCGGTGATCAGCCGGGCGACCTCCTCGGCGCGCTCGGCGAGCCGCGCGGACACGTGCGCGAGCGCCTCGGCCCGCACGTGCAGCGGCAGCGCCGCGGCCTCGCGGCGGACGGCGTCGGCCGCGGCGACCGCCTCCTCCACCTGCGCGGGCGTCGGCACCGCCGCCGTCCCGACCACGCGGCCGTCGTAGGGATGCGTAACGGTCAGCTCACCGTCACCGGTCTCGGGCCGGCCGGCCAGCCAGAATGGGGTCACGTTCATGTGTTTCACGGTATCCGCGGCTCGCCCGAATGGGAGTCGCCACGATGTCCAATCCGCTCCTCGTCGTTGGACGTGACGGCGAGCGCGATCCACAGTTCGGCGCGGACGGCGGGATCGTCCGGGTCGCGCCCGAGAAGCTCGGCCGCCTTGCGCATCCGCGAGCGCAGCGTGTGCCGGTGGACGCCGAGCGCCCGCGCCGCCGCCTCCCCCTGCCCGTTGGCCGCGACGTAGGCCCGCACGGTCTCGACCAGCCCCTCCGCGCGGAGGGGGGCGAGGAGCGCGCCGGCGAAGGCGTGCGCGAGGCCGGGGTCCAGCAGCCCGAGCACGCCCTGCCCGGGGAGCCGGGAGTAGTGCAGGACGTCGCGGCCCGACCGCCCGGCCGCCGCGAGGGCCTCCTCGGCCTGGCGCAGCGCGGCCCGCAGGTCCCCGGTGGCGGGGTCGCTGACGCCGATCGGGCCGCCGCCCGCGAGGAGCCGCTCGACCGTTCCGAGCTCCCCGTCGGGAACGATCACGGCGATGCGCCCGCCGAGCGGCAGCACCGGGCAACGCTCCCCGGCCGGGTCGGACTCCAGCGCGTCCAGGACGGCGCCGCCGCCTGCGCACGCCAGCACCCGGACGGGCCCGCGCGGGATCGCCGGGCCCTCGTCCGGGCGGCCGAGCAGCAGCGCCGCCAGCGACGCCCGGAGGTCGCGCCCGGTGCGGGGCGTCTCCGACTGGAGCGTCAGCAGGGCCACGGCGGCGCCCACGATCGTGTGCGCGGTGGGCGGGAGCGGCGCGTCGGCGCCCACCGCGAGGAACCCGCGCGGCCGCCCGCCCAGCCCGACGCGCTGCACGACGATGTGGTCGTCGGGGACCGCCAGCGCGACGCTCGCGGCGGGGCCGCCCCGGTCCGGGCGGCGCAGCCGGGCAAGCTCGGGCGCGAGGTCCCCGGCGCGGTCGCGGGCGCGGGCGGGCTCGGCGTGCCGGACGTCGCCGGACGCGTCCAGCAGCAGCGCCCACCCGCCGAGCAGCCGGGCCAGCCGGGCGACCAGCGCGCCGGGGCCGGTGAGCGCGGCGCGGGTCAGCTCGCGCTGGGCCTGGAACGCGCGGGTCACGTCCTCGTACCACTCGGCGGCGAGCACCCGGGAGACCGCCTTGCCGATCGCGATGAACGGGGTCGGGCGCGGGACCTCCAGCAGCACGAGCCCCTGGTCGCGGGCCGCGGCGAGCAGCTCCGCGGGGACGGTCTCGTGGATGACGCCGACCGCGAAGCCGAGCCCGGCGACGCCCCGCGCCACCAGCCGGGACACGTAGCCCCCGGCGTTCGCGGCGGTGAGCCGCATGCCGGTGGTCAGCACCAGCTCGCCGCCCTCCAGGAACGGGGTCGGGTCCTCCAGCTCGCTGACGGCGACCCACACGACCGGCGTCGCGGGGAGCGGCCCGGTGAGCGAGCGCAGTCCGAGCTGGGGGAGGGCGGCCACGGCGGCCAACGTGGGCGGCATGTCAATCCCTGTGCAAAGTGTCTACCTCGCCGGACGGATTTCGCCGTCCCGTACGGTTCATCGTAGGCGGCGCCCGGCTTATGTTCAGGCCATGACCAGCCAGGACACCACCCTCAGCGCGAGCGGCTCCCGCCTGCCCCAGGAGCGCCGCGTCGTGACCGAGATCCCCGGCCCGCGCTCCCGCGCCCTGCACGAGCGCCGCCTCGCGGCGGTGCCGCCCGGCGTCGGCAGCGTCCTGCCGGTGTACGTGACGGACGCGGACGGCGGCGTGGTCGTCGACGCGGACGGCAACTCGCTGATCGACTTCGGCTCCGGCATCGCGGTCACCAGCGTCGGCAACGCCAACCCGCGGGTCGCGGCGCGGGTGAAGGCGCAGGCCGACCGGTTCACCCACACCTGCTTCATGGTCGCGCCGTACGAGTCCTACGTCGCGGTGTGCGAGAACCTCAACCGGATCACGCCCGGCGACCACGAGAAGCGCTCCGTGCTGGTCAACAGCGGCGCCGAGGCGGTGGAGAACGCCGTCAAGATCGCCCGGTACGCGACGGGGCGGCAGGCGGTCGTGGCGTTCGACCACGGCTACCACGGCCGGACGCTGCTGACGATGACGCTGACCGCGAAGAACATGCCGTACAAGCAGGGGTTCGGCCCGTACGCGCCCGAGGTCTACCGGATGCCGCCGGCCTACCCCTACCGCTGGCCGACCGGCCCCGACCACTGCGGGCCGGAGGCGGCGGCGCAGGCGATCGACCAGATCACCAAGCAGATCGGCGCGACGAACGTCGCGGCGCTGCTGATCGAGCCGATCCAGGGCGAGGGCGGGTTCATCGAGCCCGCGCCCGGGTTCCTGCCCGCGCTCGCCGAGTTCTGCCGCGCCAACGGGATCCTGTTCGTCGCCGACGAGGTGCAGACGGGCTTCGCGCGGACCGGCGACCTGTTCGCCTGCGAGCACGAGGGGATCGTCCCCGACCTGGTCGCGACCGCGAAGGGCATCGCCGGCGGGCTGCCGCTCGCGGCCGTCACCGGGCGCGCCGACATCATGGACAAGGTGCACGGCGGCGGGCTCGGCGGCACCTACGGCGGCAACCCGCTCGCCTGCGAGGCGGCGCTCGCCGTCCTGGAGGAGATCGAGGACGGCAAGCTCACCGAGCGCGCCCGCCGGATCGGCGAGATCATGCTGCCCCGGCTGCGCGCCCTCGCCGAGCGGCACCCGGCGATCGGGGACGTGCGCGGGCGCGGCGCGATGATCGCCATCGAGCTGGTGCGGGAGGGCACGAAGGAGCCCGATCCCGAGCTGACCGCGCGGCTCGCCCGCCGCTGCCACGAGAACGGCCTGCTCGTGCTGACGACCGGGACCTACGGGAACGTGATGCGCTTCCTGCCGCCGCTGGTCATCTCGGAGGAGCTGCTCGCCGAGGGACTGGACGTCCTGGAGGCGGCCTTCGCGGGCTGACCCGCGCCGACGCCGGCCGCCGGTCTCCGCCCGGAGGCCGGCGGTTCCGCGTCCGGAGCGCGGGTCACGCCGCGCTGAGGCTCTCCTCGTACAGGCCGGCGAGGATGTCGTAGGAACGCAGCCGGTCGGCGTGGTCGAAGACCTGCGTGGTGACCATGACCTCGTCGACCCCGGTCCGGCCGACCAGCCCGTCCAGCTGCCGGCGGACGGCGTCCGGGCCGCCGACGACCTGGTCGGCCAGCCGCGCGTCGATCATCTGCCGTTCGATCGGCGTGTACGGGTAGGACGCGGCCTCCTCCGGCGTCGGCAGCAGCCCCGGGCGCCCCTGCCGCAGGCGCAGGAACGACAGCGCCTGCGGAGCGGCCAGCTCGCGCGCCCGCTCGTCGGTGTCGGCCGCCGTCACCGACACCCCGATCATCGAGTAGGGCTCGTCCAGCGCGCCGGGCCGGAACGACTGCCGGTACAGGGTCAGCGCGGGGACGGTGTTCTCGGCGCTGAAGTGGTGCGCGAACGCGAAGGGCAGACCGAGCAGGCCGGCGAGCCGCGCGCTGTACCCGCTGGATCCGAGCAGCCACACCGGCGGCTCGTTCCCGGCCGCCGGGGTCACCTTGCTGTCCGCGGCGAAGTACGCGCGCAGCTCGACGACCTGCTCGGGGAAGTCGTCGACCGACAGCGCCTCGGCGGAGCGGCGCAGCGCCCGCGCGGTCGCCTGGTCGGTGCCGGGGGCGCGGCCGAGCCCGAGGTCGATGCGCCCCGGGTGCAGGGCCTCCAGCGTCCCGAACTGCTCGGCGACGACCATCGGCGCGTGGTTGGGCAGCATGACCCCGCCCGACCCCACCCGCATCCGGGAGGTCGCCGCCGCGACCTGCCCGATCAGCACGGCGGTCGCCGAGCTGGCGATGCCGGGCATCGCGTGGTGCTCGGCCAGCCAGTAGCGGTGGAAGCCCAGCCGCTCGGCGTGCCGGGCCAGGTCCAGCGTGTTGCGCAGGGCCTGGCCGGACGTGGAGCCGGTGACGACGGGGGCGAGATCGAGGACGGAGAAGCGCACGGTCATACCGTGGCCAACCCGTCCCCGGCCGGTCCTCTTCCCGCTAGCCCTTCAGCGCGGCGACGGCGACGACGGCGACGACCGCGATGAGGACGGGGGCCGTGATGCTGAGCCACGACCAGTTCACCAGCGTGCGGGCCCGCGCGGGGTCCTCCCCGAACCGGGTCTCGGCCCGCGTGTACAGCAGGGCGCCGACCACGACCAGCGGCAGGAACGCGAACGTCGTGAGGAGGCCGAGGACGAAGGCGGCGACCTGCCCGAACCGGGTGTAGGTCCCGTCCGGGCCGATGCCGAACGCGAGGCGGGGAGCGGGCGCCGAGGCGGGAACGGCACCGGAGACGGCTTCGGTCATGAGCGTTCCTCCATTAATGCCCCGGCTTTCGAACCGGGGAGGAAAGGGGCATTTGCAGAGCGGGGCGGGGAAGCGGGGTATTTCGGCGTCTGCCAGATTGATATCCATCGCAGCTGCTAGAAGGTGGACTATGGCGCGGCGGATCAGGCGGGCGTTCAAGTACCGCTTCTACCCCACCGATGGGCAGGCGGCCGAGTTGTCGCGCACGTTCGGCTGCGTCCGCCTGGTGTACAACCTGGCGTTGGAGGAGCGCACACGGGCCTGGTACGGCGAGGGGCGCCGGATTTCCTACGCGCAGTCGTCCGCGCTGCTGACGCAATGGAAGAGAACCGCGGATCTGGCGTTCCTGGCCGAGGTGTCGTCGGTTCCGCTGCAGCAGGCGCTGCGGCATCTGCAGACGGCGTTCACGAACTTCTTCACCAAGCGGGCCGCCTATCCGCGGTTCAAGTCGCGCAAGAGGTCGCGTGCGTCGTCCGAGTACACCCGCAGCGCCTTCACCTGGCGCGACGGCCGCCTCACGCCGGCCAGGATGACCACGCCTCTGGACATCCGCTGGTCGCGTTTGCTGCCCGAGGGGGCGGAGCCGTCCACGGTGACGGTGTCGCGCGACAGTGCGGGCCGCTGGTTCGTGTCCCTGCTGTGCCAGGACACCATCGCCCCCGCCCCCGCCCCCGATGCGGCGGTCGGAGTGGACGCCGGAATCACTTCGCTGGTGACCTTGTCCACCGGGGAGAAGATCGCCAACCCCCGGTACGAGCGGCGCGACCGGGCGCGCCTGGCAAAGGCGCAGCGCAATCTGGCGCGCAAAGCCCCCGGTTCGGCGAATCGGGACAAGGCCCGCCGCAAGGTGGCCCGTGTGCACGCGCGGATCACCGACCGGCGCCGGGACCTGCTGCACAAGCTGTCGACCCGTCTCGTCCGTGAGAACCAAACGGTCGTGATCGAAGACCTTGCAGTCCGCAACCTCGTGAAGAACCGCAAGCTCGCCCGTGCGATCTCGGACGCGGCGTGGGCGGAACTGCGCTCCATGCTGGAGTACAAGTGCGCCTGGTACGGGCGCGAACTGGTCGTGATCGACCGCTGGCTCCCCTCCACCAAGCTGTGCGGAGCCTGTGGCGCGGTCCGCGCCAAGCTGCCGCTGGGGGTCCGCGAATGGACGTGCGAGTGCGGCAGTGTGCATGACCGCGACGTGAACGCGGCGCGCAACATCCTGGCCGCCGGGCTGGCGGTTTCCGCCTGTGGAGACGGTGTAAGACCTCAACGGGATTCCTCCCGGACGAGGCGGTCGTCGGCGAAGCAGGAAACCCAGCGGGCGACCGCTGAAATCCCCCGCCTCTAGGCCAGGGGATGACGCCAAGAGCGCACCCATCTCTAGGAATGAGGAATGTGACCTGGATCATACGCTCGGTGATCAGGGCGCGCGAGAGGGCCGGCCGCCCCTTTTCCGGCGGCCGGCCCCGGGCGGTGCCTCAGCGCAGGTCGAGGCCGAGGAGGACGGGGTCGTGGTCGGAGGAGCGGAACGCGTCCGGCCGGTAGAACGCGGGCGGGTTGAACTCGGTGTTGTAGTCGAGGAACACCGGCTCGTCGCCGTTGACGTGCCAGATCGTCGCGCCCGTCACGCGCCGCGACAGCGCCCGGCCCGCGAGCGCGTGGTCGAGCTCGCCCGACTGCCCGTCGAACACGTAGCTGTACCTCTGGCTCGGGCGGACGAACCGCTGCGTCTGCCCGACGAGCCCCGCCTCCGTGAGCGCCTTCACCGGGTCCTCGGCCGTGTAGGCGTTGAGGTCGCCGACGACGAGCGGGTTCGGCACGCCGACCGCGAGCGCGGCGACCGCCTTCGCCTGGGCCACGCGGCGGGCGTTGTAGCAGCCCTGCCCGTCGCCCTGGTCCTGGTCGGGGCCGGTGGCGTCGCCGCAGCCCTTCGACTTGAGATGGTTGACGATCATGGTGAAGGCCGTCCCGCCCGCCCGCGGGCGGAACGTCTGCACCAGCGGCGGGCGGTCGAACACGGGGTCCTGCGACGCGTGCGCGCCGCCGACCGGAGTGACCTTCGACGGGCGGTAGACGAGCGCCACGTGGATCTCGTCCGTCCCCGGGTACGGGTGCCGCACCCACGCGTACGTCCCGGCTCCCGCCGCCTGGTTCAGCCGGTCGACGATCGCCCCGACGGCGGTGTCGCCGTTGTTCTCGACCTCCATCAGCCCGACGACGTCGGCGTCCAGGCCCCGCAGCGCGGCGGTCAGCTTGGCGAGCTGCCGCTCCTGCTCCTCGGCCGTGTCCGCGCCGCGCTTGTCCAAGGTCGTGAACCAGTTCAACGTGTTGAAGCTGGCGACGCGCACGTCACCGCCCACGCTTTGCGGCCGTTTCGGCTCCGGGTTCGCGTTGTCGAACCGCGCGGGCCTGGTCGGCTGCAACGCGTAGGCGCCGAACTGGTAGGTGAGCACGCCGGTCAGCCCGGTCGTGGCGTCCCCGATCCGCAGGACGCGGGGGTCGGTGTACGGGATCGTCGCCGGGTTCTGCACGTTCGATCCGTCGTCGACGAGAAGACGCCGCGCGTCGTTGCCCGCCTGGGTGGCGCCGTGCCCGTCGGTCGGCTGGAAAAGGCGGCCGCCAGCGGAGACGGTGACCTGCCCGTACCGTCCGAGCTGGTAGGTCTCGGTGGCGGTGAGCCGCTGGCCGAACCGCAGCAGCATGCCCTCGTACTGCTCCATCCCCGCGCCGCCCTTGAGCGGCAGCCGGACGGCCGCGGGCGCCACCTTCCCCTTGCCGCACACGTCCACGGCCGAGACGGGCGACAGTTCGGTGAGCCCGTTGTACTCGACGGCCTTGCCGGTGACCAGGACCCGGTCGCCGACCGCGACCTCGGTGGTCGAGTAGACGAACAGCCCGTCGGAGGTCCGCGGATCCGCGTCGGGCGTCGGGTCCTGGACGAAGAAGCCCTTGAGCTGGTCGGAGCGCTGGAAGTCCGCGGTCACGACCCCCTCCACCCGGACGGTCTGCCCGGCGAGGGGGGTCGCGCTGCCGCCGCCCTGGACCTCGGCGATCTGGTGGTCGGCGGGAGTGCCGCAGGTGGACGGCTCCGCCGCGGCGGCCGTCTGCGCGCCGGCGGCGAGGCCGGCGGTCAGGACGGTCGCGAGTACTGCTGCTGTTCGGCGCATGCCGGGAGAGTAGGCGCGGCCCCTGGCCGACCAGCGAACCGTTAATGAAGACTCCACCAATTCGCAACGGACCCTGCTACCGGGCGGGGCGCTCCAGCAGCGTGATCAGGCGGGCGAGGCCGTCGTCGCCGTGGCCTTCCTCGACCGCGCGGTCGAGCAGGGTCCGCAGGGAGAGCAGGTACCCGGGGTCCACGCCCTGGTCGCGGCTCGTCTCGATCAGGCCGGGGAACGCGACCTGGCTGGTCGCGACGCTGGAGACGCTGGTCGCGAAGTCGCCCGCCTCGACGGCACGGGCCTGCTCGGGAAGTGAGCCCAGCATCGCGGTCAGCCACGCGGTGGCCATCGGCTCGAAGTCCGTGGCCGCGACCTTCTCCGACCGGACGAGCGCGACGGCGTGCTGGAAGCCGGTGAACATGCCGTACATGGCGTCCAGCAGGGCCAGGTCGAACAGCGGCGCGAGACCCGGGTCGGCGCCGAGGAACCTGGCCTGGCCCAGCACGGCGAGCGTCTCGCGGTGCTCCGCGAAGGCCTCCTCGTCGCCGCTGTAGAGGACCAGCGCCTCCGGCCGTCCGATCATCGGAGGGACGGCCATGATCCCGCCGTCCACGTACCGGGCGCCGAGCCCGGCGGCTCGTCCGGCCAGGGCGCGGGCCTGCCGGGGCGTCCCGTTGGTGAGCTGGACGATCGTGCGCCCGGCCGCCGCGCCGCCGAGGAGCTCCTCGGCGTTGGCGTACACGGACAGGCACACGATCACCAGCGGGCTCGCCGCGATCGCCGCCTCGGCGCTCTCCGCCTCCACCGCGCCCTTGGCCACCAGCGGTCCGGCCTTGGCGCGGGTGCGGTTCCAGACGGTCACCGTCCGCCCGTCCTCCAGCAGCGCCTCGGCGAGCGCGCCGCCCATGAGCCCCAGCCCGAGCACGGTCACGGAAGTCGTCGTCATGTCGGTCCCTTTCGTCGGTAGGGCCCCAGCCTGCGGCGGGCGGGTTCGGGAAAGGTTCGGGCCGCATTACGGTGGGGGCATGCGCTTCGGGGTCCTCGGTCCGCTGGAGGTGCGGACGGAGGACGGCCGTGCGGTCCCGGTCCCGGACCGGAAGGTCCGGGCGCTGCTGGCCGACCTCCTCGCGCACGCCGGACGCGTCGTCCCCGCCGACCGCCTCGTCGACGACCTGTGGGGCGACGCGCTGCCCGCCGATCCGGTCGCGACGCTGCGGGCCCGCGTCTCCCAGCTGCGCCGGACGCTGGAGGACGCCGAACCGGGCGCCCGGGCCCTGGTCGAGACCCGCCCGCCCGGCTACCGGCTGGCCGCGCGGACCGACGCCCTCGACTTCGCGGACCTCGCCGGGCGGGCGGGCTCCGACCCCGGCCCGGCCGCCCGAGCGGCCCGGCTCGGCGAGGCGCTGCGACTCTGGCGCGGCCCCGCGTTCGCCGACTTCGCCGACGCGCCGTTCGCCGCCCCGGAGATCGCCCGCCTGGACGAACTGCGCCTCGCGGCCCTGGAGGGGCGCGCCGAGGCCCGCCTGGAACTGGGCGACGACGCGGCGCTGGCGGCCGAGCTGCGCGGACCGGTGGACGAGCACCCGTTCCGGGAGCGGCTGCGCGCGGCCCACATGCGGGCCCTCTACCGCGCGGGGCGCCCCGCGGAGGCCCTCGCCGCCTACGACGACCTGCGCGTCCGCCTGCGCGACGACCTGGGCCTCGCCCCCTCGCCCGACCTGGCGGCCCTGCACGCGGCGATCCTCCGCGGCGATCCGGCGGCCGGCGGGCCCCGGGGCAACCTGCCGGCCGACGTGGCGCCCCTCGTCGGCCGGGACGCGGCCGTCCGGGACCTGACCGCGCTGCTGGGCGAGGCGCGCCTCGTGACGCTCCACGGGACCGGCGGGGTCGGCAAGACCCGGCTCGCGGTGGCGGTCGCGCGCGCCCTGCGCGGTCCGGGCGCGGTGTGGCTCGTGCGGCTCGACGAGGGGCTGGAGGCGGGCGCGTCCGCCGACGACGCGGCGTCGTTCGCCGCCGGGGTGCTCGGGCTGCGCGACGACGCCGGCTCCGGCGGCGGACCGGCCGCGCGGCTGGGCGAGGCGCTGCGGGGCGGGCGGACGCTCCTGGTCCTCGACAACTGCGAGCACGTGGCCGAACCGGTGGCGCGGCTGGCGGCGGCGCTGCTGCGCGACGTCGCGGACCTGCGGATCCTCGCCACGAGCCGGGAGCCGCTCGCGATCTCGGGGGAGCGGCTGTGGACCGTCCCGCCGCTGGACGCCGGGGCCGCCGCCGCGCTGCTCGCCGAGCGGGCGGGCCTGGCGCCCGGCCCGGGGGACGCCGCGGCGATCGCGGCGGTCTGCGACCGGCTCGACGGCGTCCCGCTGGCCCTGGAACTGGCCGCGACGCGGATACGGGCGCTCGGCCTCTCCGGCCTGGCCGAACGGCTGGAGGACCGCTTCCGGCTCCTGTCGTCCGGCGCCCGGGACGCCCCGCCCCGGCAGCGCACGCTCCGCGCCCTGATCGACTGGAGCTGGGAGCCCCTGGACGAGCGCGAGCGGGCGGTGCTGCGCCGGCTGGCGGTCCACGCGGGCGGCTGCACCCTCGACGCGGCCGAGGCCGTCTGCGGCGCCGACGTCGAGACGCTCGCGGGCCTCGTCGACCGGTCCCTGGTCGTGGCGGGGGAGGGGCCCCGGTACCGGCTGCTCGAAACCGTCGCCGCGTACTGCGCCGAGCGCCTCCGGGAGGCGGGCGAGGACGAGCGGGTGCGCCGCCGCCACGCCGAGTACTACGTCGGCCTGGCCGAACGCGCCGACCTGTGCGGCCCGGGGCAGCGCGACGCCCTGCGGCGGCTGCGCGCGGAGACCGGCAACCTGCGGGCGGCCCTGGACGGCGCCGTCCGGGCCGGGGACGCCGGACTCGCGCTGCGCCTGGTCGACGCGATGGGCTGGGCGTGGTTCCTGTGGGGCCGCGCGGGAGAGGCGCGCCGGGCGTTCGAGCGGGCGCTCGCCGTGCCGGGCGCTGGAAACGGGCCGTCCGCGGCGCGGGCGCGGACCTGGCACACCGGATTCTCCCTGCTGGACGGCGACGCCGCGGACCGCGACGTCCGCGTCCGCGAGGCCCTCGCCGCCGACGGCGGCCCGTGGGCGCACTGGTTCCTCGGATTCGTCCGGGGCGGCTTCGGCGACCTGGAGCCGATCGACGAGCTGACGGCCCGCGCGCTCGACGGGTTCCGCGCCCACGGCGACGCGTGGGGCGAGGCGGCGGCGCTCGCCGTGCGGGCCGCGCAGGCGCTGTCGGCCGCCGACCTCGTCCGGGCGCGGAGCGACGGCGAGCGGGCCCTGCGGCTGTTCGGCGCGGCGGGCGACCGGTGGGGCCGCCTCCAGGCCACCGAGACGCTGGGCCTGCTCGCGGAGGTGACCGGCGACTACGCCCGCGCGCGGGACCTCCACGAGCGCGGCCTGCGCGACGCCGAGGAACTCGGGCTCTGGGCGGAGGCGTCCGGCCGGCTGGCCCGCCTCGGCCGGGTCGCGCTGCTCGAAGGCGATCTCGACGCCGCCGACGACCTGCACGAGCGCGCCCGGCTGCTGGCCGTGCGCGAGTCGCACCGCCGGATGGAGCACTTCGCCGAGGTCGGCCTCGCCCTCGCGGCGCGCAGGCGCGGCCGCCTGGCCGAGGCCGAGGAGATCCTGCGGCGCTGGCTCGGCTGGTGCCGCGACATCGACGGCGCCCCCGGCCTCGCCTTCCTGCTGGCCGAGCTGGGCTTCATCGCCGAGCTGCGGGGCGACGCCGATCGGGCGCTCGACCTGCACACCGAGGGCCTGGCGGCGGCCCGCGCCACCGGCCATCCCCGCGCGGTCGCGCTCGCGCAGGAGGGCATGGCCGGTGCGCTCTCCCTCGCCGGCCGCCGCGCGGAGGCCGCGCTGGCGCTGGCCGACGCGTCGCGGGCCCGGGCGTCCGCCGGCGCGCCGCTGCCCGAGGCCGAGCGCACCGACGTCGACCGAATCGCCGCCCGGCTCGGCTAGAGATCCTTCTATGTTCGTCAAGCTCGGCTGATGGCTGTGTCGGTGGTGTTGAGGAGTCGGTAGATCTGGCGGGCTAGGTAGCGTTTGAGGCAGCGGCGGATCTCTTTGGTGGTGCGGCCTTGGGCCCGGCGTCGCTCGACGTAGGCGCGGGTTTGCGGGTCGTGGGTCATGCGGGTGAGGACGGCGATGTGCAGGGCTCGGTTCAGGCGCCTGTCGCCGCCGCGGTTGAGGCGGTGGCGGACGGTGTTTCCCGAGGACGCGGGGATGGGGTTCACTCCGGCCAGGGCGGCGAACGCGGCCTCGGAGCGCACCCGGCCGTGATGCGACCAGGCGGTCAGGCAGATGGCGGCGGTCACGGGCCCGATGCCGGTCTTGTTCAGCAATGGTGCGGCCTGGCTGGCCTGGACGAGCTGGGTCATGCGGGCGCCGTTGGCGGCGATCTGTTCGTCGAGTTCGAGCACGCGTTTGGCCAGCCGTATGGCCTCGGTGCGGGCGGTGGCAGCGCCCAGTTCCTCATCCCGAGCACGCCAGCGGGCCACCGTGGCGATCTGTGTGCCGGTCACTGGCTTGCGGGCATCGATACCCAGGTCGACGACGCGCAGGAGCGCGATCAGCGCGTTGAGGGTCGCGGTGCGTTCGGCCGTCATGTGGTCGCGGGCGGTGACCAGGACCCGCAGCGCGGCCCGCACCCCCTCGGCCAGGCGCGGGCGGCGCAACTCGCGGGTGTCCAGGGCGAGGACGGCGGCGGCGATGCGTTGAGCATCCAGCGGGTCGGACTTACCGATCCCGTGGTTGGCGCGCGCGTTCATCCGGGCCGCTTCGACCACCTGATAACCGGTCCGCTCGACCAGGGCTGCCAGACCGGCACCGTAGGACGCCACGCCCTCGATCACCCAGAGTGCGGCCAGGTCCGCGCCGGTGCGGCGGGCCGCCCACGCGATGGCGCGGGCCATGCCCGCCGCCGTGGTCGGGAACTGCCCGGTGTCGATGACCTCACCGGTGGCGGCAAGGATCGCCAGGACGTGGTTGCGGGCGTGGGTGTCGACGCCGATGACGAACGGGTGAGTTTGCGCGACGATGGCCACAGCGGCTCGGGTCCTTCCTATCCCAGGTACAGCGGTCCGGCCGCCGGCGGCCGGCGCCGGTCTGGATAGGAGTCACTTCGGGGCAGCACTGTGATGAGTCGCGCCCATCGGGCGGACAGCCTTCTGATCAGGTCACCGAGGTGGGCCAGGACGGCGTCGGCCGCCCCCGCCCCGGGACGGACAGATCTCTAGAAGAGCACCCCGGAAGGGGCCGAGCCTGTCTCGAGTCACGTCCAAGGTCGGAGCAGCCGACACCATCCTTGCCAGCCGATCCCAGACCAGCCAGCACAAGACTCACAGCCTGTCTCGAAGCGGCCTCGGCCACGCGCGCGAACGCGTGACCTGGCCGGTGGAGCGAAGCCGGAGGCGAGCGGAACCGGGCAGATCGCGAAGCGATGCCGCGTTCGCCCAGGCCCGGTCGCGTAGCGAGCCGCCAGGCGAGCGAAGTGGGCCGGGACTGTTTGAAACACAGCCGCCAGGCGAGCGAAGCGGGCCGGGACTTCAAACATGGGAGCTGCGGGAGAAGGCGAGGGGGAGGGCCAGGAACATCACGGCGGCGGTGAGCGCGAAGGCGGCCGGGTAGCCGGTCGCGGCGGCGGCGAGGCCGAACGCGGCGCCGCCGACCCCCATGCCGCCGTCGTAGCCGATGTTCCACAGCGCGCTGACCGTGCCGTAGCCGGACGCGGGCGCCCGCTCGAACATCATGGCCATGCTCGCGTTCTGCGTGACGCCGAAGCCCGCCCCGAACACCACCATGGCGGCGAGGACGGCGACCGTGCCCGTCGCGAGGGACAGCATCGCGATGCCCGACGCGGAGACGGCCACGGCGGGCAGGAGGAGCCGCGCGGCGCCGTGCCGGTCCCCGAGCCGTCCCGCCCACCAGCGCGAGAGCGTGGCGGCCGCCGGCTGGACGAACAGCGCCGCCGCCGCGACCCCGGCGGGGACGGCGTCGGGCAGGAACGTGACCAGGATGCCCGCCGCCATCGCGGTCGAGGCGAACGCGACGGCCGGGCGCACCAGCGCCGCCGACCGCAGTCCCGCGACGATGCCGAAGGAACGCCCGGGGGCCGGAGACGGGGAGCCGGGGCCGGTGGTCTCGCGCGGCAGGCCGGGCAGCGCCGCCAGCGCGGCGAGCGAGGCCGCCGAGCCCGCGACGAACACCGGCGTGTAGCCGACCTCGCCCGCCAGCCACACCCCGAGCGGCAGCGCGAGCAGCGACGGGACCCCGGCCACGACCCCGAACAGCCCGATCCCCTCGCCGCGCCGCTCCGCCGGGACGAGCGCCGCGACCAGCGCCCCCGTCACCACCACCGCCACCGCGAAGCCGAGGCCGCGCACCAGGCTCACCGCGGTGATCGTCGCCATGGCCGAGGAGAACGGCAGCGCGAGCGAGGGCGCGCCGAGCAGCAGGATCCCCGCCGCGAGCACCCGCCGGTGCCCGAACCGGTCGAGCAGCCGCGGCAGCGAGAGCTCGGCGAGGACCGTCGTCAGCATCAGCGCGCCCGTGGTGACGCCGGCCCCGACACCGCCCGCGCCGCCGTCCACCGCGTACATCGGCACGACCGAGAACAGCAGGAAGAACCCCGTCAGCGTGGTGAAGGCGGCCGCGAACACCAGCGCCAGATGCCGCCCGACCAGCGGCGGCCGCGCGGCCCGGACGGAGGTCGGGTGCGGCAGTGTCTCCCGTGTCTCGCTCATGGGCACGACGCTAGGGGAGCATCCGGCCTGCTATATGGTCCAATTTCATGGCAATCGAGTGGGCCGGTTCGCCGCCGGAGCTGCTGCTGGACCTGGACCGCGACGCGACCGGGACGCTGCGCTCGCAGCTGGAGGCCGCGCTGCGCGACGCGATCTGCACCGGACGGCTGAAGACGGGGGAGCGGCTGCCGTCGTCGCGCGAGTTGGCCCGTCAGCTCGGCGTCTCCCGCGGCCTCGTCCAGGAGTGCTACGGCCAGCTCACCGCCGAGGGGTACCTGTGCACGCGGACGGGGTCGGCCACGCGCGTGGCGCCCGTCCGCGCCGCCGGCGGCGATCCGGCGCCCGCCGCGCGGCCGGACGCGTCCCGGCTCCGCGTCGACTTCGCCGCGGGCGTGCCCGACCTGGCGTCCTTCCCGCGCGGCGACTGGTCGTGGGCGCAGCGGGAGGTCGCCCGGACGGTGCGGAACGAGGCGCTCGGCTACGGCGACCCGCGCGGCAGCGAGGTCCTGCGGGACGTCCTCGCCGGTCATCTCCGGCGGGTGCGCGCGGCCGCCGCCGAGGCCGAGGACATCGTCGTCTGCGGCGGCTTCGCCCAGGGGCTCGGCATCGTCCTGCACGTCCTGGCCCGCCGGGGCGTGCGCCGCGTGGCGTTCGAGGACCCCGGCTACGGCGACGGCGCGACCATGGCCGCCGCGGAGCGCGCCGGGATCGAGGCGGTGCCCGTCCCGGTGGACGACCTCGGGCTGGACGTGGACGCGCTCGACGCGAGCGGCGCCCGCGCGGTCGTCGTCACCCCGGCGCACCAGTGGCCGACCGGCGTCGTGCTGGCCCCCGGGCGGCGCCGGGCCCTCGCCGACTGGGCGTGCGAGCGGGACGGCGTCGTCGTCGAGGACGACTACGACGCCGAGTTCCGCTACGACCGGGAGCCCGTCGGGTCGGTGCAGGGCCTCGCGCCCGGCCGCGTCATCGCCCTCGGGACGGTCAGCAAGTCGCTGGCCCCGGCCGTGCGGCTCGGCTGGATCCTGTGCCCGCCCGCGCTGACCCGGGCGGTGGCGGAGGAGAAGCGGCTCGCCGACCGGGGCTCGCCCGTCCTCGACCAGCTCGCCCTCGCCGCGCTCGTCGAGTCCGGCCGCCACGGGCGGCACCTGCGCCGGATGCGGCCCGTCTACGCCGCGCGCCGCGCCGCGCTGGTGGCGGCGCTCGCCGAGCACGCGCCGGACGTGAGGCTGACCGGCCTGGCCGCCGGTTTCCACGCCGTCGCGCACCTGCCCGGCGGCGCCGACGAGCGCCGGGTGGTCGCCGAGGCGCGCAGGCGCTCGGTCGGCCTGTACGGGATGAGCACCTACCGGGCGTCCGGCGCGGCCGATCCGCCGCGGCTCGTCCTCGGCTTCGGCGACCTCACCGAGACCGCGGTCCGGGACGGGATCCGGGAGGTGGCCGACCTCCTCAGATCTTGAGTTGAGTGCTAATCGCGGCGCCCCGGCATGTGACAGGACTTCATTCCGCGCGCCGCGCCGGGTGGGGGACAGTCGTCAGCATTCGGTTTCCAGCCCACCCCTGGAGCGAGAATGCGCTTTCGGAGCCTCCTCACCGCCGCGGCGCTCGGCGCGGCCCTCGCCGTGCCCGCCGCCGCGCCCCCGGCCGCCGCCGCGTCCCCCGGCTGCGACGCCACCGACGCGGAGATCTACGCGGCGCCTCCCGCGGCGGTCACGGGAAGACCGGGCGACCTGCTCGCCTGCCGCCCGGCGAAGCTGGCGAACATCCCCGGCGACGTCCCGATGAAGGCGTGGAAGGTCCGGTACGTCTCGACCGACGCCAAGGGCGCCGGGAACGTGGTGACCGGGACGGTCGCCGTCCCCGACGCGGCCTGGACGAAGGGCGGGTCCCGCCCGACCGTCGCGTTCAACCCCGGCACGCTCGGCTCCGGTCCGCAGTGCGCCTTCTCCAAGCAGCTCGCCGGCGAGTACGTCGACATGTACGAGGGCGCGAACCTGACGCTGTTCCTCAAGGCGGGCTTCGCGGTCGCCGCCACCGACGGCGCCGGGTACCTCGCCGGCCGGGTCCACACCTACATGGTCGGCGCGAACGCCGGGCACGCGCTGCTCGACGCCGTCCGGGCGTCGCGCCGCGTCCCCGGCGGAACCCTCGCCGCGGACGGCGCGGTCGGCATCTCCGGCTACTCCGAGGGCGGCGCCGCCGCGCTGTGGGGCGCGCAGCTCGCCTCGTCCTACGCGCCGGAGCTGAGGGTCGTCGGCGCGGCGGCGGGCGGCGTGCCCGGCGACCTGAAGCCGACGGCGAAGCAGCTCGACGGCGGCCTGTTCGCGGGCTTCCTCGCCGACGCGCTCGTCGGCCTGCACGCCGCCCATCCGGAGATGCCCTTCGACGAGCTGATGAACGACCGGGGCAAGCAGGCGATCAAGGACGTCCCGGTCTTCCAGTACCGCGGCTGGCTGGAGGAGATCATCCCGCACGAGACCGAGGACGCCACCCGCCAGGCCTACTGCAGGGCCGGCATCACCACGACCTGGAACAACACCTACCCGGCCGAGCACCTGTCCACCGACTTGGGAGCCGCCGGGGACGTGACGAACTTCCTCGGCGACCGCTTCGAGGGCAAGCCCGCCCAGGGCAACTGCTGACCCGTTTCGAGGCACACCCGGAATCCGAGACCGACCTGGAAACAAGACCGAAGGGGAGTCCTGAACATGACAGCGGGCGTCGCCGACGTCGGCAGCCGCACCCCGCAGCCGGACATCTCCGGCGCCGTCCCGTTCCCCGAGCGCGTCGCGGTCGTGGTGTTCGTGGCCGGGCCCGTCATCGGGCTGCTGGGCGCCGTCCCCTTCCTGTGGGGCTGGGGGATCGGCTGGACCGACGTGGCCATCTTCGCGTTCCTGTATCCGCTGAACGCGATCGGGATCACGGTCGGCTACCACCGGCACTTCACGCACGGCGGCTTCAAGGCCAAGCGGTGGCTGCGGATCGCGCTCGCGATCCTCGGCGGGCAGGCCATGCACGGCTCGGTGGTCCGCTGGGTCGCCGACCACCGACGGCACCACAAGTACGCCGACCAGGAGGGCGACCCTCACTCGCCGTGGGCGTACGGGCCCGGCGTATGGGGGCTCACCAAGGGCCTCTACCACGCGCACATGGGCTGGCTGTTCGGCAAGGAGCGCACGTCCCGCAGCAAGTACGCGCCCGACCTGCTGAGGGACGAGGACATCCGGTTCCTGTCCCTCGACCCCGTGTACGCCGTGATCGTGCTGTCGACGTTCCTCGTGCCGCTGGGGCTCGGCGCGCTGCTCACCTGGTCGTGGCACGGCGCCGTCACCGCGGTGTTCTGGGCCGGGGTGATGCGCGTCTTCGTCGGCGACCACATCACGTTCTCGATCAACTCGATCTGCCACGTCTTCGGCAAGGAGGACTTCAGGACGCGCGACCGGGCCCGCAACGTGTGGTGGCTGGCGATCCCGTCGTTCGGCGAGTCCTGGCACAACCTGCACCACGCCGACCCGACCTGCGCGCGGCACGGCGTCCTCAGGGGGCAGATCGACATCAGCGCCCGCGTCATCTGGGTCTTCGAGCGGCTCGGCTGGGTCTGGGACGTCCGCTGGCCCGACCACGAGCGCCTCGCCGCCCGCCGCGTGACGGCCCCCGCCACCGGAGAGCGAGCATGACCGACCTCCCCCCGCTCGACCGCACGCCGCTGATCGAGCGGCTCACCCGGTTCGCCAGGGACTTCCCCGGCGACCGCGCCTACACCTTCATGGACTACATGACGGACCCGGACGGCGTCGCCACCGACGTCACCTGGGGAGAGCTGGACCGGCGCGCCCGCGGCATCGCCGCCGCCATCCGCCGGGCCACCGGGCCCGGACGGCGGGTCGCGCTGCTCGCCCCGCAGGACCTGCACTACGTCACCGCGTTCCTCGGCGCCATGTACGCCCGCGTCGTCGGCGTCCCGCTGTTCTCCCCGGACCTGCCGGGCCACGGCGACCGGCTCCTCGCCGTCTACCAGGACGCCGAGCCCGACGTCGTGATCACCACGAGCGCGGCGCTGCCGCACGTCCGCTCGTTCCTCGCGGGCGACTCCGTCCGGGAGCCCGCCGCGGTCGTCGTCGCGGACGAGGTGGACGCGGCGCTCGACTGGACGCCCGAGCCGATCGACCCCGGCGACGTCGCCTACCTGCAGTACACCTCCGGCTCGACCCGCGCCCCCGCCGGCGTGATCATCACGCACGGGAACTTCGCGACGAACGCCGAGCAGCTGTGGCGGACGTTCGAGGGCATCCCGCGCGTGTCGTCCGGCGTGAACTGGCTGCCCGTCTTCCACGACATGGGCCTGGTCACCACCGTCGCGCTCCCGCTGGTGTACGGCAACCCCGGCGTGATCATGGATCCGGTGGCGTTCGTGATGCGCCCCGTCCGCTGGCTGGAGCTGCTCAGCGCGCAGAGCCACGCCTTCACCGGCGGCCCCAACTTCGCCTACGAGTACCTCACCGCCCAGGTCACCGAGGAGGAGAAGGCGAAGCTCGACCTGAGCGGCGTGCAGGTCTTCATGAACGGCGCGGAGCCGATCCGGGAGAGCACGCTCACCGGCTTCCACGAGGCGTTCAAGGACTGCGGGCTGCGGCCCGAGGCGCAGGTGTGCGCGAACGGGCTGGCCGAGGCGACCGTGTACGTGTCGGCGTCGTCGCGGTTCCGGGAGCCGACCCGCGTCGCGTTCGACCGCGAGGGCCTGCGCCGGGGCGTCGCCGAACCGTGCGACGCCGGCGCGCCCGGCGCGATCCGGCTGATCGCCTGCGGGACGTCCTACGGCCAGCACACCGTGATCGCCGACCCCGGGACCGGCGCGCGGCTCTCGGGCGGCGCCGTCGGGGAGATCTGGGTGCACGGCCCGAACGTCGCGGCCGGCTACTGGGGGCGTCCCGAGGCCACCCGGGAGACGTTCGAGGCGGAGCTCGCCGACCCCGGCGACCTGCCGCGCTCCCCGTGGCTGCGCACCGGGGACCTCGGCGTCGTGCACGGCGGGGAGCTGTTCGTCACCGGCCGGATCAAGGACCTGGTCATCGTGGACGGGCGCAACCACTACCCGCAGGACATCGAGTACACCGTCTCCGGCGCGCACAAGGCGATCCGCCGCGAGTACGCCTGCGCGGTGGCCGTCGACACCGGCGACACCGAGGGCCTGGTCGTCGTCGCCGAGCGGAACCGCCGGGTGCCGATCGCGCTGCTCGACCAGGCGGAGGCGGCGCGGGCGGTGCGGGCGGCCGTGAAGCAGCAGCACGACCTGCGCGTGCACGACTTCGTGCTGATCGAGCCCGGCGGCCTGCCGCGCACCAGCAGCGGGAAGATCGCCCGTTCGGCGTGCCGGCTGGCCTACCTCGACGGGAGCCTGCCGGTCGCGGAGGCGGCGCCCCGGTCCGGGTGAGCCGGGGCCGCGCGCGTCACGCGTCCCCCCGTCGGCGCCGTCGCGCAGTGCGGCCTTCGCCGATGAATCCGGTCGCCGTTCGGGGACTCGTGCCGACGCAGGCGTTGCCGTCCGATCGCGCGCTCGGACGGTCGATCTGGAGAGGTCTACAACGCAGAGCCCTGAAGGAGACGGTCATGTCCGTTATCACTCTCGCCCGGTTCGCCGCCATCTTCGCCGGCGACAACGACGCCGCGATGATCGAGGCGGACCCGGCGGTCAGCGCCCGCCTCGTCGAGGCTGTCGAGGTGGCGCAGGCCCACGACTACCTGCGCATCCAGTACCCCGCCGTGGACTACTACCTGCCGGTGCCCGACGGCGCCGAGCTCGTGGTGATCCGCGGAGCCGTGCGGCGAGCGTTCGCGCTCAGGCTCGGCCAGGAGGTCTGGATCGGTTACTCGGAGGCCGGCAACGGCACTCCGGGTTTCGTCTGGGAGGGCACTCCCGACGAGTTCGACCGGTTGGTCGCCTTCGCCCGGTAGGGAGAAGGTACGCGCTTCGGCGCCCTGGTGGGCTCCAGCACGCACAGCGTGCCGGAGCCCACCACCTTTTGCGGTGACGAGGCGAAGGCCGGACAGCGTCGAAGATCTCCGGTCACCGTTCGGCGAAGGTCACATCGCGCAGCCAGACGGGGAGCAGCAGCATCAGCTCCAGCCGGATCGCCGGGTCCTCGATGTCGTACTCGAAGAGCTCGTGCAGCTGCGCCAGCCGGTACCGGACGGTCTGCGGGTGCACGCACAGCGCCTCCGCCGCGTCCGTGGCGTTGAAGCCGTGCCTGAGGCACTCCAGCAGCGTCGCGGCGAGCCGGCCGCCGCGGTGCGGGCCGAGCGCGGTGAGCGGGGCCAGCCGGCGCCGCGCCGCCGCCTCGGCGAGCGTCCAGCCCTCCTCCAGCAGCAGGTCGGGCACGTACCGGTCGGCGTGGACGAGCGTGCCGGGCCCCTGGTCGGCGAGCCGCCCGGCGGCCATCGAGTCGAGCGTCCGGTGCGCCCAGTGCAGCGAGACCCCGGCCCGGTCCAGCGGCACCGAGGGCCCGACCGCGCCCGCCCAGCCGCCGAGGGTGCGGGTCAGCCGGCCGGGGCCGCCGGGGCGGTCCGGGTCGGGCATCACCAGGCACGGCCGCCCGCGATCGAGGCCGCTCAGCAGGGACGGCGGCAGCCCGGCGGGCCCCTCCCCGCCGCTGCCGGGCCGCGGCTCCAGCACGATCACGGCCAGCCGTTCGGGCAGCGGCCAGCCGGCGAGGTCGGCCTGCTCGGCGACGACCTCCCGGGGCGCCGCCGGGTCGGACAGCAGCAGGCTCATCAGCCGTCCGCGGCGCTGCTCCCGCTCGCCCGCGGCCTTCTCCCGCGCCCGGGCGTAGCCCTGCGCGGCGGCGGACGCCAGCAGGTCCAGGTACGCGAAGTTCACCTCGGTGAGCGCGATCGCCAGGTCGCGGGGCTTCCTCAGCTGGTCGGCCTCCCCTGCCAGGTAGCGCCACGCCGTCCTGGAGGCGACCCGCATCGCGTTCTGCAGGTGCTCCAGCCCGCGCCCCTCGACCGCCTCCCCGTACCCGATGTCGAAGAAGACCTGGTGCACCTCCTGCCAGGAGGCGTCGGGGTCGGCGATCATCTGCACGAAGTGCCCCATGCCCTGCGCCACCGCGAGCCGCATCACGTTGGTGTAGACGGGGTCATCGGGCCGCGCGTACTCGGGGACGTGCCGCAGTACGCCCTCCACCATGGAGTCGACCAGGGCCGGAAGGTGCGGGCGCATCCACTGCGCCTCTTCCCGGGGCACGTCCCGCCAGGGTTCCCCTGACAGATCGTCGGCCTGGGCGGACCTCTCGTACAGCTCCGTCAAAGTGTCACCTCCGTCAGCGGACACCTGGGGCCGCCAGGCTAGGTAGCGTGCGTCACACAAGACACTCACATCGGTGACAACGCCGCCCGATTCCTTGTCACACCCGGCGGACGCGCCTGCCGGCACTGGACAGGCATTGGTCCTCACCCCGCCGCGACCGCGAACGCGAGGCCGGCGGCCTGGAGCCCGTCCACCACGCGCGCGGCGGCGGAGCGGGTCAGCCCGACGCGGCGTCCGAGTTCGGTGACGCCGAGGCCGGGCGCGTCCCGGCCCGGGAGGGCGCCGTTCGCGTGCGATGCTGGCGGGGTAGCGCTGCATTTCGGAGGTCGCCTGATGGATCGCGGAGCCGGGCCCGGCGCGGGGGAGGACGAACGGCGGCGGATCGCCCGCACGGACGTGCTGCTCGCCGAGCCCCGGCTCGCGAGCGCGGCGGGACGGCTCGGGCGCGGCGTCGTGAAGGCGGCGGTCGCCGCGGCCCAGCGCCGGGCCCGCGACGGCGAGATCCCGCCGGAGGCGGTGGCCGACACCGCGGTCGCGTCGCTGCCGCCGAGCGCCTCGGGGCTCCGCCCGGTGCTCAACGCGACCGGCGTCCTGCTGCACACGGGCCTCGGGCGGGCGCCGCTGTCGGCGGCGGCCCGCGATGCCGTGGCGGTGGCCTCCGGCGCCACCGACGTCGAGTTCGACCTGGAGACCGGCCGGCGCGCCCGGCGCGGTCGGTCGGTCCTCGCGGCGCTGCGGGAGCGGGTCCCCCAGGCGGAGGCCGCGCACGTGGTCAACAACGGCGCGGCGGCGCTGGTGCTGGCCGCGACCACGCTCGCGCCCGGCCGGGAGATCGTCATCAGCCGCGGCGAGATGGTGGAGATCGGCGACGGGTTCCGGATCCCCGAACTGCTCGCCGCCACCGGCGCCCGGCTGCGCGAGGTCGGCACGACGAACCGGACCACCCCGGACGACTACGCCGCGGCCGTCGGCGAGGAGACCGGGTTCATCCTCAAGGTGCACCCCTCCAACTTCCGCGTGACCGGCTTCACGCGGGGCGCCGGAGTCGCGGAGCTGGCCGGGCTCGGGGTGCCCGTCGTGGCCGACATCGGCTCCGGCCTGCTCGCCCCCGAGCCGCTCCTGCCGGACGAGCCCGACGCCGCGTCCATGCTCAAGGCGGGCGCGGGCCTGGTCACCGCCAGCGGGGACAAGCTGCTCGGCGGCCCGCAGTGCGGGCTCCTCCTCGGGCGGGACGAGCTGGTGCGGCGCCTCGCCCGCCACCCGCTCGCGCGGGCGCTGCGGGTCGACAAGCTGACGCTCGCCGCCCTGGAGGCCACCCTCCGCGGGCCGCTCACCCCGACCGCCGAGGCGCTGCGCGCCGACGCGGCCGCGGTGCGGGCGAGGGCCGAGCGGCTCGCCGCCCGGCTGCGGGACGCGGGAGTGGACGCGGCGGCCGTCGACAGCGAGGCGGCGGTCGGCGGCGGCGGCGCGCCGGGCGTCGTCCTGCCGAGCGCGGCGGTCTCGGTGCCCGAGCCGTACGCGGCGCGCCTGCGGCGGGGGACGCCCGCCGTGATGGGACGGGTCGAGGACGGCCGGTGCCTGCTCGACCTGCGGTCCGTGCCGCCCGGCCAGGACGCCGTGCTCGCCGGGGCCGTCCTGGCCCAGGCCGACCGGTCGGCCCGATGACGCACGTCGTCGCGACCGCCGGCCACGTCGACCACGGCAAGTCCACGCTCGTCCGCGCCCTCACCGGGATGGAGCCCGACCGGCTGGCGGAGGAGCGGCGGCGCGGCCTCACCATCGAGCTGGGCTTCGCCTGGACGACCCTGCCGGGCGGCGACCGGATCGCCTTCGTGGACGTCCCCGGGCACGAGCGGCTCGTCACCACGATGCTCGCCGGGGTCGGGCCCGCCCCGGCCGTCCTGTTCGCAGTGGCCGCCGACCAGGGCTGGCAGCGCCAGTCCGAGGAGCATCTGGCGGTCCTCGACGCGCTCGGCGTCCGGCACGGCCTCCTCGTCGTGACCCGCCGCGACCTGGCCGGCGCGGCGGCGGCCGAACGGGTGCGCGAGGAGGCGCTCGCGCACCTCGCGGGCACCACCCTCGGCCGCGTCGGATCGGTCGTGGTCAGCGGCGCCACGGGCGAGGGCCTCGACGAGCTGCGCGCGGCCCTGGAGCGCCTCACCGGCACCCTCCCGGAGCCCGACCGGGACGCCGACGTCCGCCTCTGGATCGACCGGGTCTTCACCGTCCGGGGCAGGGGCACGGTCGTGACCGGCACGCTCGGCGCGGGGACGATCAGCGTCGGCGACCGCCTCGCCGCGGGCGACGCCCTTTTGCGCGTGCGCGGACTCCAGAGCCTCAAGGAGGACCACCGCGAGGTCGGCGCCGTCGCACGCGTCGCCGTGAACCTGCACGGGAACGCGGAAGGCGTCGGCCGGGGCGACGCCCTGCTCGCCCCGGGGCGCTGGCTCACCGCCGGCGTCGTCGACGTCCGGCTGCGCGGCGACGCCGCACCCGACCTGCCGCGCGAGCTGACGCTGCACGCGGGGACGGCGGCCGTCCCGGTCCACGTCCGCCCGCTGGGCGACGACACGGCGCGGTTGTCGCTGCGCCGCCCGCTGCCGCTGCGCGTCGGGGACGCCGCGCTGCTGCGCGACCCCGGCCGCCACCGCGTCCCCGCGGGGGTGACGGTCCTGGACGTCCGCCCCGAGCCGTTCGCGCGGCGCGGCGCGGCGGCGGCGCGGGCCCGCGTGCTCGCCTCCATGACCGGGCGTCCGGACGGCGCCGCGGAGGTCCGCCGCCGGGGCCTGGTCAGGCGGCCGGACCTGGTGGCGATGGGGGTCCCCGTCCCCTTCGAGCCGGTGGCGGGGGAGTGGCTCGCCGACCCCGCCCTCTGGAAGGAGCTGCGCGAGCGCCTCGCCGCGGCCGTCGAGGAGCACGCCGCCGCGCACCCCACCGACCCCGGGTTCCCGGCCGACGCCGCGCGCCGCGCCCTCGGCCTCCCCGACCGCGTCCTCGTCGACGCCCTCGCCGGGGACCTCCGGCGGCGCGAGGGCAGGATCTACGGCCGGACGACCGCGCCCGAGCTGCCGCCGCCCGTGCGCGAGGCCGTCGACGCCGTCCGCCGCGACCTGGCCGCGGCCCTGTTCCGGGCGCCGGACGCGGGCCGGCTCGCCGAGCTCGGCCTCACGCCGAAGATGCTCGCCGTCGCCGCCGCGACCGGCGCGCTCCTCAAGGTGGCCGACGGCGTCGTCCTGCTGCCCGGCGACGACGCCCGCGCCGCCGGACTGCTCGCCCGCCTCGGCGGCCCCTTCACCCTCAGCGAGGCGCGCCGGGCGCTCGGCACCACCCGCCGCGTCGCCGTCCCCCTCCTGGAGTACCTGGACGACCGGGGCTACACGGTCCGGGTCGACGACCTCCGCCGCCGCTGCACCGAGAGGATTCCCAATGAGGTTGTCAACCCGACGCCGTAACCGATCGTGAGCGGTTCAGGCTGCTGTGGTCAGTTTCAGGGTGGGTGCAGCCATGTAGACGCGTCCGTCTCTGAGCATCGCCCACAGCACGTTGACTCTGCGGCGGGCCAACGCGAGCACGGCCTGGATGTGCTTCTTGCCCTCGGCCCTCTTGCGCTCGTAGAACGCTTTGGAGGCGGGACAGCAGCGGATGCTGACCATGGCGGACATGTAGAACACTCGCAGCAGGCGGCGGCTGTAGCGCCGGGGCCGGCGCAGGTTGCCGCTGATCTTGCCCGAGTCCCGGGGTACCGGCGCGAGTCCCGAGACACCGGCCAGCCGGTCCGCGCTGCCGAACGCGGCCATGTCGCCGCCGGTGGCGGCGATGAACTCCGCGCCCAGGAGGGGGCCGATGCCGGGCAGGCTGGTGATCACCGCGGCGTGTTCGTGCTCGCGAAACCGGGCCTGGATGGCCGCGTCGGTCTCGGCGAGTTCGGCATCCAGGGCGATCACCTCCTCGGCCAGGCGCTCGACCACGGCGGCGGCGGTCTTCTCGCCCGTGACCGTGGTGTGCTGGGCCTGGGCGGCCTCGATCGCGGCCAGGGCCACGCGGGCAGGGTTGCGGACCTTGCGGGCCCGCAGCCATGTCTCCAGCCGGGCCTGGCCGATCTTGCGCAGCGAGGTGGGGGTGCGGTAGCCGGTGAGCAGTGTCAGGGCGGCCTTGCTGTTGCTGTAGTCGAAGGCGCGCTCCAGGGCGGGAAAGTAGCCCAGGAGCTGGTCGCGCAGCCGGTTGATGGTCCGGGTGCGATCGCAGGCCAGGTCGGTACGGCGGCCGGTGAGGATGCGCAGGTCCGTGGCGATCTCGTCGAAGGACGCGATCGGGTGCAGGTCCCGGCGCATGCGGGCCTGGTCGGCGATGATGAAGGCGTCCTTTGCGTCGGTCTTGCCGCCGCCCCGGTAGGCGCCGGAGGCGTGGTGGACGGTGCGCCCCGGGATGTAGACCAGGTCCTGGCCGTGGCCGAGCAGCAGGGTGATGAGCAGGGCCCCTCCACCGCTGTTGAGGTCGATCGCCCACCGCAGGTCTTCACCCAAGGCGTTGGCCTCGGCGATGAGGCCCAGGATCTCGGCTTCGTCGTTGACCACCTTCCTGGACAGCAGCCGGTTGCCGTCGGGGTCGATCACGGTGCAGTGGTGGTGGGTCTTACCCGCGTCCACACCTGCCCAAATGCGTGGCATCGGGCTCCTCCGTCGTCGCAGCTCACATGGGGGTCCCGCAGACGACCGCGCCGTCGTGTCCTTACACAGCGATCTGTTCGCGCATCCCAATCAGCGGTCGGGTCGTCTTGGAGCGCCAGGCGGCCAATCCTCTCAAGCCACCCAGGTGGCAAACCCATGAAAGCCATACCTGGCGCTCCCGGGGTCCTCCCAACCCTACGGACGGTCAGGAACGAACACCCAGGAAGAAGGTAAGGAAACCATGACCGAGGCGCCCCCGAAGCGGCTGACCCACTACGCGCACGGCGGCGGCTGCGCCTGCAAGATCCCGCCCGGTGAGCTCGAAGAGGTCGTCGCCGGCCTCGGCGCCGCGGCCCCCTCGCCCAACGCCGACCTCCTCGTCGGCCTGGAGACCGGCGACGACGCGGCCGTGGTCCGGCTCCGGGACGGCCTCGCCGCCGTCGCCACCGCCGACTTCTTCACGCCCGTCGTCGACGACCCCTACGACTGGGGCCGCATCGCCGCCGCCAACGCCCTTTCCGACGTCTACGCGATCGGCGGCCTGCCCGTCGTGGCGGTGAACCTGCTCGCCTGGCCCCGCGACGTCCTGCCGTTCGACCTGGCGCGCGAGGTCCTGCGCGGCGGCCTCGACGTCGCCGCCGAGGCGGGCTGCCACGTCGGCGGCGGCCACAGCGTGGACGACCCCGAGCCCAAGTACGGCATGGCCGTCACCGGCGTCGCCGACCCCGCCCGCCTCCTGCGCAACGACGCCGGCAGGCCGGGCACGCCGCTCAGCCTCACCAAGCCCCTCGGCCTCGGCGTCCTGAACAACCGGCACAAGGCGACGGGCGAGGTCTTCGCGCACGCCGTGGCGGCCATGGCCGCGCTGAACCGCGACGCGTCCGCCGCCGCGCTGGACGCCGGGATCGCCTGCGCCACCGACGTGACCGGCTTCGGGCTCCTCGGCCATCTCTACAAGATGGCCCGCGCGTCCGGCGTGACCGCCGTGATCGACGCCGCCGCCGTCCCCTATCTCGACGGCGCCCGCGCGTCCCTCCGGGCCGGGTACGTCAGCGGCGGCACCCGCCGCAACCTCGACTGGGTCGCCCCCCGCACCGACTTCGGCGCCACCGGCGAGGACGACCGCCTCCTCCTCGCCGACGCCCAGACCTCCGGCGGCCTCCTCCTGGCGGGCGAGATCCCCGGCGCCCCCGTCATCGGCGAGCTGATCCCCGCCACCGACCACCCGCTGGTCGTGCGCTAGATCTCCCTACCGGTCCGGTCGGTGATGCCGGCGCGGTGCCGGTAGTCGCGGACCAGGGCCGCGGCGGCCGGGCCGCGGGGGCGGCGCCCCGGGCGGATGTCGACCGAGAGGGCCTTCGCCTCCTGGATGTGCGTGTTCGGGTCCAGGGACAGGTGCAGCAGCTCGTTCGCCGCGTCGCCGCGGCTGTAGCCGTTCGGGCCCCAGTGGTAGGGGAGCCCGACCTGGTGCAGCGTGCGGCCGTCCACGGTCAGCGGCGACATCCGCCCGGTCACCAGGACGCGCGCCTCCACGACGCCGCGCGGGCTGACGATCGTCGCCCAGCCGCGGTGCTCCAGGCGCCGCTCGGCCGCCAGCTCCGGCGAGACCTCGCAGAAGAACTCCGGTTGCAGCTCGGCCAGGTACGGCTGCCAGCGCGACATGCCGCCCGCCGTGTGGTGCTCGGTGAGCCGGTACGTCGTCGCCACGTACGGGTAGACCTCGCTCCCCGGGTCCGTGCCGCTCGGCGCGTACCGGTTGTCGGGATGCGGCGGCGGCAGGTGCCGGACGGGGTTGCGCTGCTGCCGGTAGAGCGGGTTCCGGAACGGCGAGTCCTGCGGTTCGTAGTGCGCGGGCAGCGGCCCGTCCGTCAGGCCGGACGGCACGTACAGCCACGCCTTGCCGTCGGCCTGCATGATGAACGGGTCGTCGCCGGCGAGCGCGTCCGGCCCGGTCGCGTCGCGCGGCGGCCGGTGGTCCGGCGGGCGGTCGGCGATGAAGTCGGGCACGTCGTGGCCCGTCCACCTCCCCTCCTCGGCGTCCCACCAGACCAGCGCCTTGCGGTCGCTCCACGGCCTGCCGTCCGGATCGGCGGACGCCCGGTTGTAGAGGATGCGGCGGTTCATCGGCCACGCCCAGCCCCACTCGGGCGCCACCCAGCTCTGGTCCTCGCCGGGCTTGCGGCGCGCGGTCTGGTTGACGCCGTCGGCGTAGCAGCCGCAGTAGATCCAGCAGCCGGACGAGGTGGACCCGTCGTCCTTCAGCTGCGTGTAGGACGACAGCGGGCCCCCGTCGGCGTCCCGGCCGTTGATCTCGGCGAGCACGGCCTCGGCGTCCGGCTCGGCGAGGTCGCCGCTCGTCGGGTAGTCCCACGTCAGGTCCAGGACGGGCCGGTCCATCTCGTCGGTGGACCCGGCGAGCCTCTCCCGGACGATGCGGCCGAGGTGGTACATGAACCACAGGTCGCTGCGGGCGTCCCCGGCGGGCTCCACGGCCTTGTGGTGCCACTGGAGCATCCGCTGCGTGTTGGTGAAGCTGCCGTCCTTCTCGGTGTGCGCGGCGGCGGGCAGGAAGAACACCTCGGTGCCGATGTCCTCGGTGCGCATCTCGCCCGTCTCGATCTCCGGGCCGTCCTTCCACCACGTCGCCGACTCGATCAGCGAGAAGTCGCGCACGACGAGCCAGTCGAGGCTGGCCATCCCGAGCCGCTGGATCTTGGCGTTGGCGGATCCGACGGCCGGGTTCTCGCCCATCAGGAAGTAGCCCTTGCACACCCCGTCGATCTGCGCCATGGCGGTCTCGTAGGTGCCGTGCGATCCGGTCAGCCGCGGCAGGTAGTCGAAGCGGTAGTCGTTGCCGGCCGTCGCCGCGTCGCCCCAGTACGCCTTCAGCAGGCTGACCATGTAGGCGCGCATGTTCCCCCAGAAGCCCTTGCGCGCGGACTCCGCCTGGACGAACGCGTCCAGGTCCTCGTTGCCGTGGGCGTGCGGCATCGGGATGTATCCGGGCAGCAGGTTGAACAGCGTCGGGATGTCCGTCGAGCCCTGGATGGACGCGTGGCCCCGCAGCGCCAGGATGCCGCCGCCGGGACGGCCGATGTTGCCGAGCAGCCCCTGCAGGATCGACGCCGCGCGGATGTACTGGACGCCGACCGTGTGCTGCGTCCAGCCCACCGCGTACGCGAACGCCGTCGTCCGGTCGCGCCCGGAGTTCTCGGTGACCATCTCGCAGACCCTGAGGAACCGGTCCTGGGGGACGCCGCAGATCCGCTCGACCATCTCCGGCGTGTACCGCGCGTAGTGCCGTTTGAGGACCTGGAACACGCACCGCGGGTGGTTCAGCGTCGGGTCCCGCTCCGGCTCGCCGACGCCGATCGCCGCGCCGCCCGAACCGTGCGCCTCGCCGCGCGCCGCCTCCTTGATCGGCTGGACGCGCTCCTCGTGCTCCATGTCGCGCCGGCCGGAGGCGGCCTGGACCTCCATGCCCGCGTACTGCCACGTCCTCGGGTCGTAGCTCCGCTTGCCGGTGTCCAGGCCGGAGAACACCCCGTCGAGGTCCTCGGTGCCGCGGAAGTCGTCACCGAGGATCACCGAGGCGTTGGTGTAGGGCACGACGTAGTCGCGGAAGTACTTCTCGTTCTCCAGGACGTAGCTGATGATCCCGCCGAGGAACGCGATGTCGCTACCCGCGCGCAGCGGGACGTGCACGTCGGCGAGCGCGCTCGTCCGCGTGAACCGCGGGTCCACGTGGATCAGCTTCGCCCCGCGCGCCTTCGCCTCCATCACCCACTGGAACCCGACCGGATGGCACTCGGCCATGTTCGAGCCCTGGACGACGATGCAGTCGGCGTGCTGGAGGTCCTGCTGGAAGGTGGTCGCGCCGCCGCGTCCGAACGAGGTTCCCAGACCGGGAACGGTGGAGGAGTGTCAAACGCGGGCCTGGTTCTCGATCTGCACCGCGCCGAGCGCGGTGAACAGCTTCTTGATCAGGTAGTTCTCCTCGTTGTCGAGCGTGGCGCCGCCGAGGCTCGCGAAGCCCAGCGTCCGCCGCACCCGCAGGCCGTCCTGCTCCCACTGCCAGCCGTGCCGGCGCGCCTCGACCACCCGGTCGGCGATCATGTCCATCGCCGTGTCGAGGTCGAGCGACTCCCACTCCGTGCCGTGCGGGCGCCGGTACAGCACCCGCTGCTCGCGGGCCGGCCCGGTCGTCAGCTGGAGGGACGCCGAGCCCTTCGGGCACAGCCGCCCCCGGCTGACCGGCGAGTCGGGGTCGCCCTCGATCTGGGTGACCTCGCCGTCCTCGACGTACACGTCCTGCCCGCAGCCGACCGCGCAGTAGGGGCAGACCGACTTCACGACCCGGTCGGCGGTGCCGGTCCGCGGCCTGATCCGCTCGGTGCCGGCGCTCTTGGCCGCCGCGCCGCGCCCGAGCGGGTCGTCCCCGCTGAACTGGCGGTAGACGGGCCACGACTCGATCCATGTGCGGACGCCCACGTCACACCGCCCTTCTCGGCTCGATCCGCGGCCCACCTACCCGCCGCCCGCCCCGCGAAACACGGGACGGCGGCGGGGCGGGCGCGCGTCACCGGGCGGCGAAGGCGGCGAGGCTCGCCGAGACCGGCTCGGGCCGGCCCCCGTTCTGGACCGCGGACGCCGTCAGCACGTCGATGTGCTGGTAGCCGGGCGCGACGACGCCGCCCGGCTGCGGGTCGCCGCCGAGGCCGCCCTCCGCCTCCAGGTCGAGCGTCGGGTTCGCCGCGATGCCGTCCTCGTGGACGGCGTCGTCGGCGATCCCCGGTGCGGCGGCCAGCGCGATGCCGGTGACCATCTTCGACGCCGGCAGCGGCACCCTGACCCGCACCGCCGACTCGGTGACGTCGGTGACGTGCGAGCCGGAGGCGACCGGCGTCTCGGACAATGGACGCGTCCTCCTTCGCGCGACGGTCCCGCGATCGCGCGATCTCCGCCCGGCTCTCGTGCGCCGGCGACAGGTCCCGCCCCCGGCGGGACCGCTCAGCGGAGCACGGCGGCGCCGACCGCGCCGATCCGCTCGGCGAACTCGGCCCGCTCGGACGGGGACAGCGCCCGCTCGTAGACGGCGGCGGCGAGCCGGTCGGTGATCTCCTCGGCCTCCGCCCGGCGCGGCCGGAGCGCCGCGCAGTCGGGCAGGTCGCCCTGCCAGCCGAAGAAGCGCGCGGTGTCCGGCCCGTCCTGCGTCAGGATCGCCTCCAGCGGGGAGAGCCCGACGGAGGTCGTCGCGACGAGGTGCAGCCCGCCGCGCAGCTCCCGCAGCACCTGCACCAGCTGCATGAGCCGGGCCCGGGCGCCGTCCGGCAGCGGCTCGGCGCGCCAGCCGCAGAACAGCGGCAGCCCCGACCCGTCGGCGGCGCCCGCGACGCGCTCCGCCAGCGCACACAGGCGCGGGTCTTCGGGCAGGTGGGACTCGCCCCAGGCCGCGCATCCGAGGGTGTACCGCCGCGTCGCCTCGCGCGCCCCGGCGACCGCGACCCCCTCGTCCCACTGGGGGCGGACGAACCCCGGCTCGAACCAGCCGAGCGCCGCCGAGACGACGTCGGCGTCGGTGTCGCCGAGCACCCCGCCGCGCCCGGCGAAGTAGTACGCGAACGGATTGCCGTACCCCTGCCGCCTGCCGTGCTCGGCCGTTCCGCGCGACAGCATCCACCGCGACCCGACCCCATGAATGATCTTGTCGGCGGCACGGACGGTCTCCGCGGCGCTCAGCTCGCCCATCGGCTCTCCCGCTTCCTCGCTGCACAAGTAACCGGAAGGTTACTGCCCAGCCGGGACGGGCCGGTGCCGCGGGCAGCTGTGTTTCAAGGTCCCGGCCCACTTCGCTCGCCTGGCGGCTCGCTACGTGACCGGGCCCGGGCGAACGCGGCATCGCTTCGCGATCTGCCCGGTTCCGCTCGCCTCCGGCTTCACTCCACCGGGCAGGTCACGCGTTCGCGTGCGGGGCGGAGGCCGGTTAGAAGGATCTCTAGGTCGGAGACTCGCCGCGCACGGCCCCGCCGCGCGGTTCCGGCGCCGGGCCGCCGGGCGGGTGGTGCCAGTCGAAGCACACCACGACGGCGTCGTCGGCGAGGTCGGCGCCCTCGTGGAAGTCGATGAGCTCGTCGATCACGGTCAGCGGGACCTCGGCCGCGGGCTGCAGCCGGCTCCGCCGGGTGGCCTGCTCCAGCAGGAGCGTCCCGTACTCGCCGGCCGTGGCCTTCGCCGCGAAGACGCCGTCGCTGACGATGACCAGCCGGTCGCCCGGTTCGAGGCCGAACCGCTGGGGCCGGTACTCGGTGTCGGGGAACATGCCGAGCGGAAGCTGCTGCTCCAGCGGCACCAGCGTCACCTCGGCGCCGCGCAGCAGGAGGATCCGCGGGGACCCCGCGTCGATGACGTGCACCGTCCCGTCGGCGAGGTCGATCCGCATGACGAGGGTCTCGGTGAACTCCCGGCCGCCGTGGCGCACGTGCACCATGTCGTTCGCCAGGCTCGCCTGCTCGCCGAGATCGGCGCCCGACCGGCGGGCGTTGCGCAGCGCGCCGACGGTCAGCGACGTCAGCAGCGCCGCGTTGATGCCGTTGCCCGAACCGTTGGTCACGGTCAGCGCCAGGTGGTCGTGCTCGACGGACCAGTCGAAGTTGTCCCCGCCGATCGAATAGGCCGGCTCCAGATGCCCCGCGAGGCTGAACGAGTCGTCCGCGTGCGCGTGGCCGGGCAGGAGCTGCCACTGCAACTCGGCGGCGAGCGTGAGGCGGCGACGCCGCCTGGCCCGCTCGTACCGGTCCGTCCGGTTCCACGCGACCTTCAGGGCGCTGCCGAGGAGCTCGCCGATCTCGGCCAGCTCGCCCACCTCGTCCGCGCTCCAGGGGCCGGACGAGACGATCTCGAGGACGCCGATCCGCTCGCCCCGCGCGCGGACCGGGATGTAGGTCCCGGACTCGCCGGACCCGTCGCCGTCGCCCTCGGCGGAGGCGAGGACGCGGCCGGTGACGAACGACCGGCCCGCCGGGGTCTGCCGGATCCGGATCACCTCGGCGCCCTCCTCCTCGGCGGACGCCGCCTCGCCGTCCGGGACGGCGAGCGCCAGGCTGTCCGGGTGGGGCGTCGCGAGAAGCGGCGCGACCGGCATCAGCGTGCGCGAGTGGTAGTCGCAGACCAGGAGCCGGGCCGTGGAGACCACGGGGTACTCCCGCGAGAGGGTCGCGGCCAGCACCTCGGGCAGCGCGTACGCGGGGGCGGCGCGCAGCGCCCGCTCGACCCTGGCCGTGCGCCTGCCCTCGCCCCCTGACGGGCGGACCGGCCCGTCCCCGGCCGGGCGGCCCTGTCCACCCCTGGCCGGGCGGCCGTGCTCATCCCTGGCCGGGCGGCCGTGCTCATCCCTGGCCGGGCGGCCGTGCCTGCTCATCGCGACCCCATCTCAATCACTGCCTGCCGACGCGCCGGACGCGGCCGAGTCCCCGTCGCGGTCCGGTTCAGGTGCGCCGGACCGCGGGAACGGCCGTGCCCCCTCGACCGGCCGTCCAACCGCGGGAATGCGGCTCTGCCATCGGGTCCGCCGCGTCTCGGACGCAGGACCGCAGGGGAAGACTGCCAAAGAGTTTGCCGTATGGCAAATACTTGATGTCGAGGCGCGAAAGGAGGGGGGCGCAGCGGGGGGCGCGGGCGCCGGTCAAGCCGTCCGGGACCCGGGCATCCCTCTCCCACCCTCCTCGCCCCGCTCGGCCGCCTGGCCGAACTCGGTGAGCGCGTCCAGCAGCCGTCCCCGGGAGGCCGGGGACATCTGCGCCAGCACGTCCCGCACCGCCGCGCGGCGCCGCCGGACCAGCTCGGCGTGCAGGCGTTCGCCCTGGTCGGTCAGCCGCAGCACGATCTCGCGCCGGTCGACGCGGGCGGTCTCCCGCACGATCAGCCCGGCCGCCTCCAGCCGGTCGCAGAGCCGGCTCGTGGACGAGGGGATCGCGCCGAGCTCCTCGGCGAGCCTGCCGAGGTTCAGCCGACCGAACCGCGCGATCACCTCGACGGCGCGCAGCTGGATCGGCGATATGGCGGGTTCGAGGCCCTGGTCGGCGCGGTTCCAGAGCAGCGCCGTCGAGCTCAGCACGCGTTCCACGGCGGCCGCGACGTCGCCCGGCACGGCGCCGTGCCCCTCTCCGGCCTGCTCTTCGCCTGACGGCCGCGGTCGTCGCTGACTCACACCTCAGCCTTTCGCACGGAGTCCCCGCCGGCGGCTCGCCCCCCGGCGGCCCCGCCGCGCCGCCCCCGGTCAGGGCCGGGCGGTACGGTCGCGGGCACTACCACGATAGAGGCTCGGGCCGTCGCGACGCACGGCGGCGTCCGATCCGAACCCGCGGGCCCCGGCGCGCGTACGAGGAAGTGGGCCCGCGGGGCCCGGCCGACGCGACGTGAACGGACAGGGATTCGTGGAGCCTGCGCGGGGTGACCGGAGTGGGTGACCGGGCGGCGAGCGCCGGGTTCCTGTCACGGCTGCTGGACGCGCTGGAGGACGACTGCGCGGTGTGCGGGGGAACGGGCGGCACCCCGAACGGGCAGTGGCTCGCCTGGCACCGCCGGGCCGGCGAGCTGATCGCGGTCGCCCAGGCCGCCCGCCGCGCCCACGAGCTGCGTCCCGCCGGTCCGCCGGGCGTCCCGCCGACGCCGGACGCGGTCGCCGAGCCCGCCATCGTGACCGCCGTGGAACGCGCCATCGACGATCACATGAGGGCCCGCCCGGACGGACCGGAGGAGGAGCGGTGCGCCGCGTGCCGGGGCCTCGGCAAGCAGCTCACCCCCGCCGGGCGGCAGTTCGCCGAGGTGCTCGCGCGGCACGGCTTCGTCCGCCGGGAGTGAGGCCCCGCTAGGGAGCGAGGAGGATCTCCAGCATGCGGTCCCGGGGGTCGGGCCCGGTCCCCGGCACGAGGTAGCCGCCGGCCCAGACCCGCAGCATCAGCTGCGCCCGCAGGAGCGCCTCCTCCTCGTCGAACCCCAGGTCCTCCAGGCACGCGGCGATGTGCCCGAGCAGGGCGCGGTCGGCGTGCCGCACCGCCTCCTGCGCCGCGGGCTCGTGCTGGGCCCACAGCCGCATCGCCCGATCGATCGGCGCGACCTCGCGGCCGAGCGCCTGGATGCGGCGCAGCCGCTCGCGCGGATCGGCGGTGCTGCCGAGCGCGAGCCCCAGCACCTCGTCGGTCCGCTCGTGCGCCCACCGGTCCAGCAGCGCCCCCATCAGCTCCGGGCGGTCGCGGAAATGCCAGTAGAAGCTGCCCTTGGTGACGCCGAGCCGGGCCGCCAGCGCGGTGATCGCCACACCGCGCTCGCCGGCGCGGGCCAGCTCCTCGTAGGCGGCCTCGATCCAGTCGCGCCGCGCCACCCTGGGCCGCGCGGCCGTCCCGCCCGCCGCCCTCGTGCCGGCTGCCTTCGCGCGGGCCGTCATCCCACCCCCTGTCTCCGCCGGGACGCCGTCACACCAGCGTCACCGCGCCGGGGTCCAGTCCCAGCTCGATCCTGCCGTAGAGGGCGTACGCCGCGTCCGGTTCGAACACCACGTGCCCGGAGATCGTATTCACGTCCCGCTGCGCCCGCTGGAAGGGGGAGTCGGTGAACTGCGCGCTCGCCCCGGCCGCCGCGCACAGGTCGTTGACGACCCGCCGCGCGGTCCCGGCGACGTGCGCCGCCACCAGCCGGGCCCCGGCCCGCCGGCGCAGGTCGCAGGTCCCCTCCGCCACGGCGCCGACGACGCCGCGCAGGGCGTCCTCCAGCAGCAGCCGGGCGGCGGCCAGGTCCGCGGTCGCCGACGCGAGCCGGATCTGCGCGCCGGTCGTCTCGCGCTGCCGCTCGCCGGAGTAGGCCATCACCCGGCCCCGCGTCCGCTCGGCGAACCGCGCCAGCGCGCCCTCGGCCACGCCGAGCACGGGCGCGGCGCCGGTCAGCGCGAACACGGGCACGAGCGGCGTCCGGTAGAGCGCCCCGGAGTGGACGAGGGACCCGGGCGAGCGCCCCTCCGCCAGGTCGAGGAGCGGCACCGACCGGTGCGCCGGGACGAAGACGTCCGCCACCTCGATGTCGTTGCTGCCCGTGCCCCGCATCCCGCTGGTGTGCCAGACGTCGTGGACCGCCGCCTCCTCGCGCGGCAGCAGGAACAGCCTCGGCTCGATCGCGTCGCCCGCGGTGACCAGGGCCGTCACCATGACGTGCCCGGCGTGCATGACGCCGCTGCCCCACGACCAGCGCCCGGTGACCCGGTGCCCGCCGTCCGCGGGGGCCGCCGTCCCCGTCGGCGCGAGGACGCACGGGATCAGCGCGTACGGCCGGTCCGCCCAGACCTCGGCCTGCGCCCGCCCGGGGAAGAGCCCGACCATCCAGTTGTGCAGCGTGTAGATGACCGACAGCCAGCCCGTCGAGGCGCATCCGGCGCCCGCCTCCCGGCACGCCGCCGCCATCTCCTCGAACCCGCGCTCGGCCCCGCCGAAGCGCTTCGGCACCAGCATCGCGAAGAGCCCGGTCGCGGCCAGGTCGGCGATGGTCTCGTCCGGCAGCCGCCGCGCCTCCTCGGCGGCCCGCGCGCGCTCGGCGAACACCGGCGCGAGGTCCCGGACACGGCGCGTGATCTCGTCTCCGTACTCCATGGTACGGAACCATACTCAAAGGTATGGTGGCGCCGCGAGCCCCTGCCCGGTGTACGCCGGACCCCAGCGGTGGGCAGACGGCTCGCCGGCGGCGCGGCGGTTCGCCGAGGAGTGGGACATGCGGTGGCCGGCCGCGCGCGGCCGGGCGGGGAGCAGGCCCCTCAGGAGGTCCGGTAGAGGGTCATCGCCGGGGTGAAGGTGACGGGGAGCGCGGCGAGGCGGCGGACCCAGAAGGACGGGAGCCACAGGAGTTCGTCCGGTTTGACGGCCAGTTCGATGTCGGGCAGGCGGTCGAGCAGGACCTCGACCGCCGTCCTGGCGACGACCTCGGCCAGCTCCGGGGCGGGGTAGGGGCATCCGTGGTCGCCGTGGCCGAACGACAGGTGGGCGCGGTTCCCCGCGCCGGCGCCCTGCACGGGCGGCTGGACCTGGGGGTCGGCGTTCGCCGCGGCCCAGCCGAGGATCAGCATGTCGCCCGGACGGATCTTGCGGCCGGCCAGCTCGCAGGAGCGCACGGCGAAGCGGCCGATGTTGTTCTGGGACGGCGTGTCCTCCCACAGCACCTGGTTGAGCGCGTGCGAGACGCTGCCGCGGCCGCCCTGGAGCGTCACGGCGAACTGGTCGTCCACCAGCATCAGCCGCAGCGTGTTGCCGATCCAGTGGCCGGTCGGCAGGGTCCCGGCGCTGAGCATGGGGATCAGGTCGCTGATCAGCTCGTCGACGGTGTAGCCGGCGGGGTGCTGGAGCAGGCGGGAGGTGACGTCCGCGCCGGGCTGCGCCCTGCGGGTCTCGGCCAGCCGGCGCATGGTCTCCTGGAGCCGCTGGTAGGCCGCGACGGCGTTCTCGTCCGAGCCCGCCACGTGCTGGATGTCGCGGATCATGTCCGGCACCTCGGCGTCGGGGACGCCGAAGAGGCCGACCATCACCATCGGGGGGAGCCGGTCAGCGAACTGCCTGCCGAGGTCGGCCTCGCCGTCCCCGGCGAACTCGTCGATCAGATGGTCGGCGACGCGCTCGCTGATGCCCGCCAGCTCGGTGCGGTCGACGGCGTCCAGCGCGTCGCTGATCGCCGCGCTGCGCCGGTGGTGCTCCTCGCCCTCGGCGAGCATCACCGAGGGGTTCCAGCCGACGAACGGCAGCAGCGACCAGTTCTCGGGGACCATGTCCCAGGCGTTCCAGCGGCGGGTGTCGCGCGCGAACAGCGCGGGATTGCCGGTGACGTGGTTGACCTCCCGGTACCCGATCACGTACCAGGCGGGGATGTCGCCTTCGAGCAGGACGGGCACGACGGGGCCGTGCTCGCGTCGCATCCGTTCGAAGAAGTCCCTCGGCCGCTGGTCGAAGGCCTCGCCGTACAGGCGGACGGCGTTCTCGTCGGTGGGCGGCCGGACGGTCTCGTCGGTCACTGCGCGGCCTCCTGGAGCGCGGCGGGATCGTGGAGGGTGGTGAGGTGCCGGACGAGCGTGATCAGCACGCTCTTGGAGGAGTCGCGCTGCCGGGCGTCGCAGTCGACCAGGGGGACGCCCTCGGAGAGCGACAGCGCGTCGCGGACCAGGTCCAGCGAGGGCTGCGGCTCGGGGCCGTCGAACCTGTTGACCGCCACCACGAACGGCATCTTGTGGTGCTCCAGCCGGTCGAGCGGATAGAAGGACTCCTCCAGGCGGCGCGTGTCCACCAGGACGACCGCGCCCAGGCTGCCGGAGAACAGCTGGTCCCAGATGAACCAGAACCGCTGCTGGCCGGGGGCCCCGAACAGGTAGAGCACGCGGTGGGCGTCCAGGGAGATGCGGCCGAAGTCGAAGGCGACCGTGGTCGTCCGCTTGTCGGCGACGCGGCTCGGGTCGTCGATGCCGACGCCGGCCTTCGTCATGATCTCTTCGGTGCTCAGCGGGCGGATCTCGGAGATCGAGCCGACCATGGTGGTCTTCCCGACGCCGAACCCGCCCACGATCACGATCTTCAGTGCGTCCCGGACGCTGCGGCGCAGTGGCACACCGCCCGCGGGCGCGTTCGCGGGGTCCGGTGCGAGGTCAGAGGGCTTTGAGTCCATCGAGCACCTCCTTCAGAGTGTCCAGGTCGGCCAGCTGGGTCGTCGCGGTGGCCGACGTCGGATGGCGGACGGTGATGTGGCCTGTGTCGCGCAGGTCGAGCAGGAGGATCTTCACGACGCTCACCGGCAGCCGCAGATGGGAGGACAGCTCGACCACCGCGACCGGCTCGTCCCTGCACAGCCGCAGGATCGTCACGTGCTCGGACTGCATGCCCGGCGCGGGGTCGTTCTCCGCGACGACCAGCGTGACGAGGTCCAGGTCGGTGTCGGCGGCCCGGCTGCGGCCACCGGTCACGGTGTAGAGCCGGTCCGGCCCGTCGAGATCCAGGGGACGCGGATTCATCTCGACGCGGACGTGCGCGGAGCCGCGGTGAGATAGCCGCCGATCTGCTCCACCAGCTCGTTCATGCTGTGCCCGACCAGGCCGACGTCGGCGTCGTCGCCGGCCACGACGGCCAGGTGCGCACCCTCGCCCGCCGGGACGATCAGCAGCAGCCCGCCGGCGAACTCCACCATCGACTGGCCGGCGCGGACGCCCTGGCCGAACTCGTGGGAGGCGGTCAGGGACAGGCTCTGGATGCCCGAGGCGATGGCCGCGAGCTGGTCGGCCCGGTCGTCGTCCAGGCCGGGGGTGTGGCAGATCTTCAGTCCGTCCCTGGACAGCACCAGGACGTGCTGGATGCCGGGAGCCCGTTCGGCGAGGGACGTCAGAAGCCAGTCGAGTCGACGCTCATCGGTGCTCATCAAGATCACGGGGCGCCGTCCGCCGCAGACGCGGGCCCCTGCCTCCTATCTGTCGATCCTGCGGTCCGGACGAGGCCGCCGGGACCGGTCGGCCGGCGGCCGTCCGCGGGACGGGCGCCGGGCCATGAGCTACTGATCGGGGTCTTCGGTGGGCGGGTCTTCGTGCCCGGCGCCGGTCTCGGCGCCGGTCGTTCGGTGGCTCCCCGACGTGGACGCGCGGAACGCGGCGAACCGCGCCCCCGGGTCGCGGGGCGGGGGAGGCGGGGCCGCCTCCTGCTCCATCGTTCCGGTGAGCGTGGCGCCGCGACGGCGCTTGGGCAGGTGGGCCGCCGGGTCGGAGGCGTCCGCGCCGGGCGCCGCCGCGGCGGCCATGGCCGGGGCGGGTTCGCGGGCGGGGACGCTGCGCCGGGGCGCGTTGCGGATGGACTCGGTCAGGGTTCCGGTGCCGGCGCCGCCGGAGGAGTGGGTGACGAGCTGGCGCGGGATCAGCACGACGACGCCGGTGCCGCCGCGCGAGGACGGCCGGAAGCTGACCCGCAGGCCGTGCTTGCCCGCCAGCCGCCCGACCACGGCCAGGCCGAGCCGGGTCCCGGGCAGCGACGTCAGGTCGCCCGCCTCGGAGACCAGCCGCTCGGCGCGCTCCCGCTCGCGCTGGCGCATCCCGAGCCCGCTGTCCTCGACGGTGATGACGATCCCGGCGTCCTCCTCCTCGGCGTAGACGTGCACGGCCGAGCCGTGCGGGGAGAAGTTGGCGGCGTTGTCCATCAGCTCGGCCAGCGCGTGCATGACGCCCTCGGCCGCGAACCCGGCGATGGCGGCGGTGCTGGTCGAGTGGTACTGGACGCGCTGGTAGGACGCGATCCGCCCCATGGCGCCGCGGATGACGCTCTCCAGCACGATGGGCTTGGTCCAGCGCCGTCCCGAGCGCCCGCCGCTCAGCAGCGCGATGCTGTCGGCCAGGCGCCCCATCTGGGAGACGTGGTGGTCGAGGTCGAGCAGGTCGCCGAAGACCTCGTCCTCGCTGTACTGGTCCTCCAGCTCCCGGAGCTGGGCGAGCATGCGGGTCGTCTGCGCCTGGATCCGCGCCGCCGCGGCCGCGGAGGCCGCCATGGCGGCCGCCCGGGTGCGCTCCCCGGCGGCCACGTCGTCGGCGAGCGAGCGGAGGAGCCGGTCGAGGGCCGCGTGCGCCGGCGCCGGGAACTCGGCCAGCACGGACGCGGCCGAGGCGCGGTCGCCGCGGATCCGCTCGATGAGGACGGGCAGCGTCGTGTCGGACAGCCGTTCGACCTCATCCTGGAGGGCGGCCAGCTCGGCCTCGGCGCGGGCCGCGTGCCGCTCTCCCGCGGCCACGCCCTCCGCCACCATGCGCACGAGGCGGCCCAGCAGGTGGTTCGGGACGGAGTGCAGTTCGGCGAGGGTCTCGTCCGGCGAGGCCCCGGCGTGGAGCCGCTCGATCAGCGCGGGGAGCGGCCCGTCGACCAGTTCGTGGAGCCTGCGCTCCAGGAGGTCGCTCTCGACCTCGACCCTGGACAGCCGGTCGTTGGCGGCCCGCGTGCATTCGAGGAAGTAGGCCGCGGCCCCGAAGGCGAGGCTGATCAGAAGCGCCCCGACGCCGCCGCCCACGGCGACGATGGTCCGCGAGCCTCCGTCCACGGCCAGCAGCGCCCCGAGCCAGGCGCCGCCGGTGACGACCGCCACGATCAGCCAGACCCAGAAGGCGCGTTCCAGCGCGGCGCGCTCGGTGCGTGCTCGATCCGCTCCTGTTGCCATCCCTCATGTCCCTGTGAGCGTCGGTGACTGGCGCGCAGGACTTGCTCGACCCGCTGCACGGCGGTCATATTGGTATAAGGCGTGACAAGAATGCACCAAAATGCTCGGGCGCACAGGTGATCACAGGAAATAGCGATCTTCTCGGGTCGCGCGGCGGTGCGCGCGCCGCGCGGCGTCCCGTGCGCCCGGGCCCCGCGCGCCTCCGGTCCGGCGGCCTGGCCGCCGGACCGGGCGGGCGTCAGGGCCGGACGGGGCCGAGGGCGGTGGGCAGGCTAAGCGGGCCGACCGTGAAGAACGAGGGCGAGTAGGGGATGTCGTCCGGGTCGACGGCCAGGGCGAGGTCCGGCAGCCGCCGGTAGAGTGCGGCGAGCGCCACCCGGCCCTCCAGGCGGGCCAGCGACGCGCCGATGCAGTACCGGGGGCCGTGGCCGAAGCTGACGCGCCCGTTGTTCTCCCGGGTGATGTCGAACCGCTCCGCGCTCTCGCCGTGCTCCGCCGGGTCGAGGCCGGTCGCCTGGTAGGCCACGCCGACGGCCTGGCCCTCGGGGACGCGCACGCCGGCGATGGTCACCTCCTTCGCGGTGAAGCGCCAGCTCGTCATCATCACCGAGTGGCGGTAGCGCAGGGTCTCCTCGACCACGTCGTCCCACCGGTCCCCGGCCTTGGCCAGTTCGAGCTGGCCGGGGTTCTCCGACAGCGCGACGATGGCGTGGCCGAGCAGGTGGACCGTGGTCTCGTGGCCGGCGACGAGCATCAGCCAGAGCACGCCGACCAGCTCGTCGGTGGTGAGCCGGTCGCCCTCGTCGCGCGCCTCGACCAGGCCGGAGGTGAGGTCGTCGCCGGGTTCCCTCTGCTTGCTCTCGGCCAGTTCGTGCAGGTAGGCCTGGAGCGCGTTCTGCGTCGCGAACGCCACGTCGGGCGGGGTGGTGTGCGCGAGCAGCGTCGCGGTCCACTCGCGCATCCGGGGGCGGTCCTCGGCGGGGACGCCGAACAGCTCGCAGATCACCCACATCGGCAGCGCCTCGGTGAAGGCGGGGACCAGGTCGACGACCTCGCCCGCGGTCACGACGTCGTCGAGCAGGCCCTCCACGATCTGGCGGACGCGCGGCTCCAGGGCCTGCACCCGCGCGGGCGTGAACGCCTTGCCGATCAGGCCGCGCAGCCGGCGGTGGTCGGCGCCGTCCTTGGTGGACAGGTGACCGCCCTCGACGATGGCGCGCAGCGGCCAGTCCTCGGAGATCGACCCGTCGTGCAGGGCGGGCCAGTGCCGCGGGTCGCGCAGGAAGGTCCGGTTGTCCCCGGCGAGGATCTCCCGGACGGCGTCGTGGGTCAGCGCCAGGTAGGCGGGGACGCCGCCGGGGAACTCCACCTCGACCACGGGGGCGATCTCCCGCAGCCGGCGGCAGGTGTCGAGCGGGTTCTCGTTCGCGGCGGGGAAGGGGGGCAGGGGGCTCGTCGTCATTCTGTCCCATTCGGAGATGAGGTAGTCGACCGATGGACCATCCTTTCCTCTGTGATCACCTTGTGGCAGGATTTTCACAGATTAGGTGATATATCATTTCTTGTGGTATTGGCGTGACGCGTACATCCGGCGATCCGACGGAAGGCGTCAATTCGGGCTGACCTTCGTGTTAACAAACCACCGGATCGTGTTACCTTGTGTGCCGCCCGGCCTACGCCGACAGCCCGTCGCGCGCGCCGGCCAGCGGGAGGTTCCGGGATGGTCGAGCAGGACGGGGGCGCGCGGGGACCGGAGCGGCGCCGGCAGGACATCGCCGACATCGTCCTCTCCGCCGGCTCGGTCTCGGCCGCCGGGCTCGCCGAGCGCTTCGCCGTCAGCCTCATGACGATCCACCGCGATCTCGACGAACTCGCACGCCAGGGCGTCGTCCGCAAGCACCGCGGCGGGGTGACCGCGCAGCCGTCCGGGGTGTTCGAGAGCAACGTCGCCTACCGGATGAAGTCGATGCGGCCCGCCAAGGACGCCGTCGCCGCCAGGGCCGTCGAGATGGTCGAGCCGGGCATGGCGGTCATGCTCGACGACTCCACCACGGCGCTGGCGCTGGCCCGCCGGCTGGCCGGGGTCGCCCCGCTGACCGTCGTCACCAACTTCCTCCAGGCCGTCAACCTGCTGTCCGCCGAGCGCGACATCCGGCTGATGGCGCTCGGCGGCGACTACGACCCGCTGCACGACTCGTTCCTCGGGGTCTCGTGCGTGGACGCGATCGAGGCGCTCAACGTGGACCTGTGCTTCGTGTCGACCTCGGCGGTGTCCGGCGGGTTCGCCTACCACCAGGAGCAGCGCATCGTGTCGGTGAAGCGCGCCATGCTCGGCGCCGCCGCCCGCAGCGTGCTGATGATCGACCATTCCAAGCTCAGCCGGGTGGCGCTGCACCGGGTGGCGCCGCTGTCGGCGTTCGACCGCGTCATCGTCGACGACGGCGCCGCAGCCGAGGCGCTGCGCGGGCTCGACGAGCACAAGGTCTCCTACGAGCTGGCGACGGCCTGACCGCGGGCCCCGCCGATCGCCGGGGCCCGCGGCGCGTGCCCATGCCGGCTCCGCGTCCCCGGCCGCGCCGGTGACGGCCTCCCCCACGGGCTCGGCGCCGCCTGAGCGACGCGAATGTGAGCCTTGACACCCTGATCAGCCGCCTCCTACTCTCAAGCTCACATTTTTAACGTTAACTTCACAGCCCACTTTGTGGGATTGCGATCGGAGCGGGTGAGTGACAGGTTCCCTGGGTCGCGGGCCAGCGCCGTACGGGCTCCGCTGCGACCACCGGGTGGAGCCGCTCGGGGTCGACGAGCCGGCTCCGCTGCTGTCGTGGCGGCTGACCTCCGGCCGGCGCGGCGACGCTCCCGCCGGTTTCCGGGTCCGGGTCGGCGCCGAGGACGGCACCGAGGTCTGGGACACCGGCGCCGTGGCCGACCCCTCCGCCGTCTCCGTCCGCTACGGGGGCCCCGCGCTGCGGCCCCGCACCCGGTACCGCTGGACGGTCGCGGTCACCGACGGGACCGGCGCGTCCTCGCGGGAGGAGTCCTGGTTCGAGACCGGGATGCCGAGCCCCTCCGCGTGGTCGGCCGCCTGGATCACGCTCGACCCGGGCTTCCAGGACGTGATGGACGCTCCCGAGGAGGGCGAGCTCGCCCTCGCCGACCACGGCCTCCAGCCGGCCGTCCGGCTGCGGAAGGCGTTCGAAGTCGCCGCCGCGCCGGTCGCCGCGCGCCTCTACGTCACCGCCCGCGGCGTGTACGAGATGCGCATCAACGGCGAACGGGTCGGGGACGCCGAGCTCGCCCCCGGCTGGACGGACTACCGCGACCGCGTCGACTACCAGGTCCACGACGTGACCGGCATGCTGCGGACGGGCGCGAACATGCTGGCCGCGACGGTCGCGGACGGCTGGTGGAGCGGGTTCGTCGGCTTCGACGAGCGCCGCTCGGGCGCGCATTACGGAACGTTCCCGCAACTGCTGGCCGAGCTCCGCCTCGTGCACGCCGACGGCTCCGCCGACGTCGTCGCGACCGGCGGCGACTGGCAGAGCGCGCGGTCGCCCGTCCGGTACGCCGACCTGCTGATGGGGGAGTGCCACGACCTGCGCCGCGAGACCCCGGGCTGGGACCTGCCGGACGGCGGCCGCGACGGCGCCGGATGGCGGCCCGCCCGGGTCGCCGCGACCGACCGGAGCCGGCTCACGGCCGCGGTCGCCCCGCCGGTCCGCGCCGTCCGGGAGCTGCCCGCGCGGTCGGTCACCCGGATCGGCGGCGACCGGTTCCTGGTCGACTTCGGGCAGAACTTCGCCGGACGCGTCCGGCTCACCGCGCGCGGGCTGAGCCCCGGCGACCGGGTGGTCGTCAGGCATGGCGAGGCCCTGGACGAGGCGGGCGCGCTCTACACCGCCAACCTGCGCACCGCCGACGCGACGGACGTGCTGATCGCGGGTGAGGACGCCGAGACCGTCTTCGAACCGCGCTTCACCTACCACGGCTTCCGGTACGCCGAGGTGACCGGCCTGGGCGCGCTCCGCGCCGCCGACGCCACCGGCGTGGTGCTGCACAGCGACACGCCCTGGGCGGGCGAGTTCACCTGCTCCGACCCGGACGTCGACCGCCTCCACCAGGCGATCTCCTGGGGGCAGCGCTCCAACTTCGTCAGCGTCCCGACCGACTGCCCGCAGCGCGACGAGCGGCTCGGCTGGCTGGCCGACGCGCAGGTCTTCCTGCCCACCGCCTGCCTCAACGCCGACGTCGCCGCGTTCTTCGACGGCTGGCTGCGCGAGGTGCGGGGCGCGCAGTCGCCGGACGGCGCGTTCGGCAACGTGGCGCCGAGGATCGCGGGGGTGGCCGACGAGGGCGCCCCCGGCTGGGGCGACGCGGGCGTCCTCGTCCCCTGGCACCTCTACCGCGTGTACGGGGACGAGCGCTTCCTGGAGCGCAACCTCGACGCCATGTGCGCCTGGGTCGACCACGTCCACCGGCACAACCCCGACCTGGTGTGGACCCGCCGCACGGGCCCGCACTTCGCCGACTGGCTCGCGCCCGCCCCCACCCCGCGCGACGTCCTCGCCACCGCCTACTTCGCCCGCAGCGCGGCGCTGACGGCGCGCGCCGCCGGGATCCTCGGCGCGGACGAGGCCGCGGCCCGGTACGGCGCGCTCGCCGCTGACGTCCGCAAGACGTTCGCCGAACGCTTCGTGTCGCGGGACGGGCGCGTCCACGGCGACACCCAGACCGCCTACCTGCTGGCCCTGGCGTTCGAGCTGCTCCCGGACGAGCTGGTCCCGGGCGCGGTGCGGCGCCTCGCCGAACTGGTCGAGGAGGCCGGTCCCGGCCTCACCACCGGGTTCCTCGGCGTCGGGCTGATCGCGCCCGTCCTCGACGCGCACGGCCGCGCCGACCTCGCGCACGCCCTGCTGCGCCGCACCGACCCGCCGTCCTGGCTGTACCCGCTGCGGCACGGCGCCACCACCGTGTGGGAGCGCTGGGACGGCTACACCGCCGACCGCGGGTTCCAGGCGGCGGCGATGAACTCCTTCAACCACTACGCGCTCGGCTCGGTCGGCGAATGGCTCTACCGGGGCGTCGCCGGCCTCGACCAGGCGCCCGGCTCGGCCGGCTACCGCGAGCTGCTGGTCCGGCCGCGGCCCGGCGCCCTCACCGCCGCGAGCGCCCGCTACGAGTCGGTGCGCGGGCTCGTCTCCACCGCCTGGACCCGCCGCGACGGCGTGTTCGAGCTGCGGGTGACGGTGCCGCCGGGCGCGACCGCCGCCGTCCACATCCCCACCGACGACCCGGGCGGGGTGCGCGAGAGCGGCATCCCGGTGGCGGACGCCCCCGGCGTCTCGGTCGCCGGAACGGCCCGGCGGGAGCTGCGCTGCCGGACCGGCTCGGGCGAGTACCGCTTCACGGCGGCCCTTCAATGACGTCCGTCCCCGCGAGGGACGGCCGCGGCCGGGACCGCCGCCACCCCGGCGGTCCGCGCCGCGAACGCGAGGAGGAAAGATGACATCGTCGTTCCAGAGGGCGGCCCTCAGCCGCCGCGGATTCCTGCGGATGTCCGGAGGAGTCGCGGCCGCGGCCGCGCTTCCGGCGGGCCTGGCCGCCTGCGGGGGGTCGTCCGGCGGCTCGGGGACCCTGCGCCTGGTGGGCGTCGCCGACCAGCAGAAGGCGCTCGACCTGCTCACCAAGAGCTACACCGGGGCGAAGTTCAGCACCTCGTTCGCGCCGACCGACCAGGTGCAGACGTCGGTGCGCACCCAGCTCGGCGCGGGCAACGCCCCCGACCTGCACGTGGTCTTCCCGGGCAACGGCAGCGCGATGAGCATGGCGCAGATCGCCCAGGCCGGGCTGCTCGCCGACCTGAGCGGCCAGGCGTGGGCGAAGAAGATCCCGGCGAGCCTGAAGCCGGCGTTCCAGAAGGACGGCAAGACCTTCCTCTACTCGGCCGGGTCGAGCGTCATCGGCGCGATCTACAACACGAAGGTGTTCGACAAGGCCGGGGTCGAGCCGCCGAAGACCTGGAGCGAGTTCCTCGACGTCTGCGAGAAGCTCAAGAAGAAGGGCACGGTCCCGATCGCACTCGGCGCGCAGACCCCCTGGGTCACGCAGCTGATCACCTACGCGCTGGTGCCGTCCACCGTGTACGCCAAGAACCCGCAGTTCGACAGCCAGATGCAGGCGGGGTCGACGTCCTTCGCCCAGTCCGGCTGGGTGCAGGCCCTCGACATGTACCTGGACCTGCAGAAGCGCGGGTACTTCAACGACAACCCCAACGGCACGACCTTCGAGCAGCAGACGTCCATGGTCGCCACCGGCAAGGCCGCCATGGCGATCCAGGTCTCGGCCGTCCTGCCCGACTTCCGCAAGGCCGCGCCGAACGCCGCCGACCTGTCGATGTTCCCGGTGCCGGGCGCGGACGACGCGGCGCAGGTGCGGATCCCCGCCGGGGTCGTCGTCGGGCTCGGCGTCAGCGCCCGCAGCAAGAACAAGGAGGCCGCCGAGAAGTTCGTCGCGTTCCTCGGCGAGCAGCAGAACATCAACCGCTGGGCCGAGGCCGTCGCCTGCGTCCCGCTCCTCCGCGACTCCTCCTCCAAGATCGACCCGGTGCTGGAGCCGTTCCTGCCGTACCTGGACGGCGACAGGGCCGACCCGTTCATGGACCAGGCGTGGCCGAACGCCGAGGTGCAGCCCGCCCACTTCGCCATGGTGCAGGAGCTGCTCGCGGGCAAGACCACGGTCGCCAAGGGCCTGGCCAAGCTGGACGAGACCTACCGGAAGAAGTGACCGTGCCCCCGACCGCACGTCCGGCACCGGCCGCCGCCTCGGCGGCCGGTGCCGCGGGACCTCCCGAGAGCGCGGCGCCCCGCCCGGCGCCGCCCCGGCGCCGCCGGCGGGGCGGTTTCCTGACGCCGCCGTGGTGGTTCGCGGCGCCCGCCCTGCTGGTGTACGCGCTGATCGTGCTGTATCCGAGCGCCAGCGGGATCGTCTACGCCTTCACCGACTGGAACGGCATCGGCGACCGGTCGTTCGTCGGCGCCGACAACTTCGAACGCCTGCTGCGGGACGACGCCGCGCGCGGGTCGCTGGTCAACACGCTGCTGCTGACGGTCGCGATCGTGGTCGTCCAGAACGGCATCGGGCTGCTGCTCGCGCTGGGCGTGCACACGCGCATCCGGTCGCGCGCGGTGCTGCGGGTCGTCTTCTTCGCGCCCGCCGTCGTCAGCCCCGTGATGGTGGCGTTCCTGTGGAAGTACGTCTACAACCCGGCGCCGGACGCGGGGCTCAACGGGATCCTCGGCGCGGTGGGCCTCGGCTCCCTGCGCCAGGACTGGCTCGGCGACCCCTCGCTGGCGCTGTGGTCGGTGGCCGGCATGGTGATCTGGCAGTTCTCCGGCTACTCGATGGTCATCTTCCTGGCGGGGCTGGAGGGGGTGCCGGCGGAGCTGCACGAGGCCGCGATGATCGACGGCGCCGGCCGGTTCCAGCGGTTCCGCAGCGTGACCTGGCCGCTGCTCGCGCCCGCCGTCACGATCAACGTGATGCTGTCCACCATCGGCGGGCTCAAGCTGTTCGACCAGGTCTACGCGGCCACGAGCGGAGGGCCCGGGCACGCCAGCGAGACGCTCTCGACCGTCCTGTACAAGCAGGCGTTCGTCTTCGGCAACTACGGCTACAGCACGTCGATCGCGCTGGTGCTGGCGCTGTTCGTCGCCGCGGTCTCGCTGATCCAGATCCGTTACCTGCGCGGTCGGGAGGTGGCATGAGCCTGCGCTACGGACTGCGCACGTTCGCCCTGGAAGTCGTGATGATCGCGGTCGCGCTGGCGTTCCTGTTCCCGGTGTACGCGCTCGTCACGCTGTCGCTGAAGGACAAGCAGCAGATCGCCTCGGCGCCGCTGTCCCCGCCGGCGTCGCCCACGCTCGGCAACTACTCCGACGCCTGGTCGCGGGCGTCGCTCGGCTCGGCGCTGCTGAACAGCACGGTGATCACGGTGGTGAGCCTGGTGGCGCTCATCGCGATCGGGGCGTTCGCGGCCTACTTCCTCGCCCGCTGCGCCTCGCGGCTCGGCTACACGCTGTACGTGCTGTTCCTGCTCGGCATCGTGCTGCCGTTCCAGCTCGGCATGATCCCGCTGTTCAAGCTCGCCGACTCGGCGGGCCTGCTCGGCACCTACCAGGGAATGATCGTCTTCTACACCGGCATCCAGCTGCCGTTCACGATCTTCTTGTACACGGGGTTCATCCGGGCGCTGCCGGGCGACTACGCCAACGCGGCGCTGATCGACGGCGCGGGCCACCTCCAGGCCTTCACCCGGGTCGTGTTCCCGCTGCTGCGGCCGATCACCGGCACGGTGCTGATCCTCAACGCCGTGTTCATCTGGAACGACTTCTTCACCCCGCTGCTGTACCTGGGCGGATCGGCGCGCGAGACGGTCCCGGTGCGGGTCTTCGCCTTCGTCGGCCAGTACGTCTCGGACTACGGCCTGGTCTTCGCCGGCCTGGTCCTCGCCGCACTCCCGATCATCGTGATCTTCCTGGTGCTGCAGAGGTATGTGATCAAGGGATTTGCGAGCGGGCTCAAAGGATGAGCGGAGCGAACCGGGGGGTGTGGGGGGTCGTCCCCCCGCAGGGCGCAGGGATGAGCGGAGCGAACCGGGGGGTGTGGGGGGTCGTCCCCCCACGGAAAGCGGGGGTGACTGTGATTCCTGGGCGGCTGCGGGAGGTGCTCGATGTGCCGCCGCGGGGGTTCTCGCCCGCGCCGATCTGGTGGTGGAGCGGGGAGCGGCTCGACCGGCGGCGGCTGCGCGGCCAGCTCGAACGGTTCACCGAGGGCGGCGTCCACAACCTGGTCGTGCTGAACCTGGCACCGTCCGGCCCGATGTTCGGCGCGGACGCCGACGATCCGCCGTTCTTCTCCACCGCGTGGTGGGAGCTGCTGGACGCCGTCTGCGAGGACGCCGCCGAGCTGGGCGTGTCGCTCTGGTTCTACGACCAGCTCGGCTTCTCCGGCGCCGACCTGCAAGCCCGCCTGGTGCGCGACGTTCCGGACTACGCGGGGCGGTGGCTGCGGCGGGACGGGACGGCGGACGTGCGCGGCTTCGACTACCTGTCGGCCGAGGCGTGCGCGGAGCTCCTCGACCGCGTGCACGGCGAGTTCGCGCGGCGGCTGGGGCACCGGCTCGGCAACGTGATCGTCGGGTCGTTCCAGGACGAGCTGCCGTCGCTGCCGACCTGGTCGGAGGGGTTCGCCGGGGAGTTCGAGCGGCGGCGCGGCTACGATCTGGCGCCGCACCTCGGCGCGCTGTGGGGGAGCGGGGGCGGGGACGCCCTCCGGGTCCGCCGCGACTACCACCTCACCCGCGCCGAACTGGCCGAGGAGGCGTTCTTCCGGCCGCTGGCCGAATGGCACGAGCGGTACGGCCTGCTCCACGGCTGCGACCAGCAGGATCCGGCGCGGGCCGGGCTTCCCGTGGACGGGGTGAGGCTGTACGCCGACTACGCGCGGACGCACCGCTGGTTCGGGGCGCCGGGGTCCGACCATCACGGCGACGCCCGTGTCCACTCCTCGCTCGCGCACCTGTACGGCCGGGGCCGCACCTGGATCGAGGCGTTCCATTCCAGCGGCTGGGGCGGGACGCTGGAGGAGACCTTCGACTGGCTGCTGCCCTGGCTGCGTGCCGGGGCGACCCTCTACAACCCGCACGCCGTCTACTACACGACCAAGGCGGGCTGGTGGGAGTGGGCGCCGCCGTCGACCGACTGGCGCCAGCCTTACTGGCGGCACCACCGCGTCTTCGCCGACGCCGTCGCCAGGCTCTGCGCGGCCCTCTCGCTGGGGCGTCACGTGTGCGAGGTGGCCGTGCTGTTCCCGACCGCGACGGCGCAGGCGGGGACGCGGCTCGACGGCGTGGACGAGGACGCCGCGCTCGCCCAGGAGACCTACCGCGATCTGGTCGGCGACATGGCCTGGTTCCGGATGGTGCCCGGCGTGCTCGACCGGCTGGGCGTCGACGCCGACGTCGTGGACGACGACTCCGTGCAGCGGGCCACGGTCGCCAAGGGGCGGCTGGACGTCGCGGACGAGTCGTACGGGGTCGTCCTCCTCCCGTCCTGCACGGTGCTCGAAGGGGAGACGGCGCGCAGGCTCACCGCGCTCGCCGAGAACGGCGGCCGTGTCGTCGCGGTCGGCGCGCCGCCCCGGCGCGGGGTCGGCGACCCGGGCGCCGACGAGGCGGTGGCCGGGCTCCGCGCGGTGCTGGAGGTCGTGCCGGGCACCGGCGACCTCGGCGCCGTCCTCGCCGGCGTCCGCCGGGTGGAGGCGCCGGTCCCCGCCCTCGTCCGGGAGGTCGACGGCACGACCCTGGTGTTCCTGACGGCGTCGCCGTCGATGGCCAGCCGCGTGTCGGTGGGGCGGCCCGACGAGCGCGGGGCCGACCTCGGCTGGCTCGACGTGACCTACGACTTCGATCCCGACCGGTACCTGCGGGACATGCGGGTGCGGGTCCGGGGCGTGAGCGGCCCGGCGTACGCCGCGAGCCCGTTCGGGGGCCCGCCGCGCCGGCTGGAGACGCGCGCGGTGGACGGGACGTCCGTCGAGGTCGTCGTCCCGTTCGACGACGGGCCCGCCGCGCTGCTCCTCTTCCCGGGCGGCGAGGACACCGCGGTGCCGGGCCCGGCCCCCGCGACTCGGGAGACCGTCCTCGACCTCGGCACGTCCTGGACGATGGACCTGGTCCCGACCCTCGACAACGCCTGGGGCGACTTCGCCCGGCCCGCCGGTCACGACGTTCCGCTGGAGCGCTGGACCGTGAGCCATCGGACGGAGGGGGAGCCGGAGTGGTCCGAGGCGCACGCCACGTTCGGGCCGCACGGTGTCTGGGCCAGGGAGAGCGAGGGGCGATGGCGCCCCTTCGTGTACTCCGACTCCCGCGGCATCCGCAAGGACACTCTGCACCGCGCCTTCCTCGGGCCGAAGGGACACGTCCCCGAGGAGTTCCTCGACTTCGGGGACGTCAGGTCCGGCGAAGGGGTCGTGCTCCGGACGCGCCTGACCGTGCCCCGCGGGGGCGGTTTCGTGGCCATCGGCGCGGCCGCCGCCAAGACGCTGGAGGTGGACGGCGTCGCCCTCCCCCTGGACGACCACGGCCACCTGGCGTTCGCCGAGACGCCCGTCCCCGCCGGTGACCACGACGTCGAGGTCCGGCTCGTCCCCGGCGAGGACGTGCGGCTGCGCGCCCACCTCGCCGTCGTCACCGACCGCGGGCGCTACCGGCGGCCGGAGTGGATCACAGCGGCGGGGCCGGCGCGGCCGGGGGCCGAGGTCGCGCTCAGCGTCCCCCTTCCGGCGTCCGCCGCCGGAGCGACGCTCCAGGTGGCCTCGGCCGCGCCCTGCCGCGTCCTCGTCGACGGCGAGGAGATCGGCCGCCAGGGAGGGTTCGACCCGTACGCCGAGCAGGAGATCCCGCGCGTCGGCCGCTACCGCGTGACGGGCGGCGACCTGACCCTGGTCCTCACCGAGGGCGGCCCGCCTCCCGCGGTCCTCGTGGACGGACCGGTCGTGTCCGGCGCCGGATGGACCGCGTCGCGCGACGGCGCCCCGGTGCCCGTCGCGGCGCGGCGCGCGCAGTACGGCGACCCGGCGTCCCTCCACCTGCGGCGGCGGCCCCATCCGCTGCCCGGCGCGGCGTGGCTTGAGGACGACCCGGACACCGGCGCCGTCCTCCCGGCGACGCTCGCGATGCCGGACGCGGTGCCGCGGACGGAAAGGCTGCGTTTCGCCGTCCCGCCCGGCGCGACGGCGATGGCCGTCGACGTCCGAGGCGACCTTCTGGAGGCGACGCTGGACGGGGAGCCCCTGCGACCGGGCCCCGAGATGGCGCTGCCGGGCCCGAAGGCCCCGCCCGGCCGGACGGCGGAGCTGCGGATCCGCACCCGCCCCGGCCACCGGGCGGGCGCGGCGCTCGCGGGGCCGGTGCGTTTCGCGGTGGGGCCCGGCACGATCGAGCTCGGCGACTGGGAGGACGCGGGCCTCGCCGGCTACAGCGGGGCCGTCCGCTACCGGCGCTCGCTGCGCCTCGACGCCCCGTCCGCCGCCGTTCTCGATCTCGGACGGGTGCGCGGCACCGCCGAAGTCACGGTCAACGGCGATCCGGCCGGGGTGCGCGTCTGCGCCCCGTACCGCTTCGACGTCGGAGCGGCCCTGCGCGAGGGCGCCAACGAGATCGAGATCCTCGTCTGCGGAACCCTCGCGCCCCACCTCGACGAGGTGAGTCCCACGCACTTCGTCTTCCAGGGCCAGCGCGCCTCGGGTCTCTACGGCCCCGTCCGGCTCGTGATGGAGGCACCGGCCGCCGGCGGCGGACGGTAGCGCCGCGCGGCGGCCGATGCCCCGCGTCACCTCACGAACTGGCGGGGGACGGCGGTCGTCGTCGCGCCCGGGGCCGCCGGTGCGGAACCGACCCAGACCGGGGCCGGGTCGGGGTTCTTCGCGCAGGTGCGGTCGACCAGGCCGCGGTCCGCCGGCACCCTGCCGTCGCGCAGATAGTCGGCCAGGAGGCCGTCGAGGCACGCGTTGCCCGCGAACGTGATCGCGTGGCTGCCGCCGCCCCTCTCCACGACGAGCCGCGCGCTCGGCAGGGCCCGCGCCATGTCGAGTCCGCCCTCGTACGGCGTCGCCGGGTCGTCGGTCGCCTGGAACAGCAGCAGGGGCGGCAGGCCCCTGCCGGTGATCCTGGTGCGGTGCCCCGCCTTGACGGGCCAGGTCAGGCAGCCCGCGTTGAACCACATGTTGTTGTAGGTGTAGAAGGGCGCCTTCTCGTTGACCTTCGCCTGGTCCTTCCGCCAGTACCGGAAGCCGCGCGGCCACCTGCTGTCGGTGCACATCACGGCGTTGTAGAGGTCGAAGGAGTCGTCCTCCGGGTCCGGCGCCGCGTAGCGCTCGTACGCGGTGACGAGGGGCGCGGTGTCACCCGAGCCGGTGTACGCGGACAGCACGGTCGCGAGCCGGGGCCACCGGAGGATGTCGTAGCCGCCCGCGACCTGCGTGTCGTCGAACTCGTCCGGCCCGATCCGGCCGGCCGGGTGCTCCCGCAGCCGGGCGCGCATGGCGTACCACTCGCCCTCGACCTCGGCGGGGTCGGTACCGAGGTGGTAGACGTCGTCGGCCTCGGCGACCCACGCGGTGAACGCCTTGAACCGCTTCTCGTGCTGCAGGTCCTGGAGGACGTTGTGGTCGTACCAGGAGACGGACGGTCCGACGATGCTGTCCAGGACGAAGCGGCGGACGTGCCGCGGGTACAGCTGGGCGTACGTCGAGCCGAGCGTGGTGCCGTACGACCACCCGAAGAAGTTGATCTTCTCGGCGCCGAGCGCGCGGCGGATCGACTCCATGTCCCGGACGTGGTCGGCCGTCGACAGGTGCGGCAGCAGCGAGGCGTGCTTCGCGGTGCACTCCGCGACGTAGCCGGCGGCCTTCCCAAGCCACGCCCCCGTGGTGCCCTGGCCGACCTGGAAGTCGGGCCGCGGCCCGTCGAAGTAGTGCGGATCGCAGGACATGCGCGGCTCGCTGTGCTGGGATCCGCGCAGGTCGAAGCCGATCCAGTCGTAGGCGGCGGCGATGTCGGGCGGCAGCCTGGAGGGGATCCAGCTCGCCATCCACAGTCCGCTGATGCCGGGGCCGCCCGGGTTGAGCAGCATCGGCCCCTGCCGCTCGCCCGGGGGCGCGGTGGCGGGCAGCCGGTTCAGCGCGATCCTGACCGTGCGCCCGTCCGGACGGGCGTGGTCGAGCGGCACCTCCAGCATCGCGCACTGCAGCGCCGGGTTCGCGGCGTCGCCGCAGGGCTTCCAGTCCAGGGGCGGCGGGTCCCCGGCCGCCCCGGTCGCCGGCGGCCCGGCCTGCGCGGTCGCGGGCGGCGGCGCGGCCGGCGCCGCCGCGGCCAGCATGCCGCCGCACGCGACGAGCGCGGCGCCGGCGCGTGTCCTGCTCGGTCGTCTCACGGACACCTCCAGAGTGAGTGTGACATTGCAGTGTACAATTTCACCTTTCTTTCGTCATTGTCCGGAAACGGCATCGGGCGCGCCTCGGGGCCGGAGACGGGGCGCCACCTCGGCGAATTCCTTTCCCGCGGGCCCCGGTGCGGTTCGTCCGCGAGATCCATAACCCAGATCGATGGTGCGGCTTATGACCACGGGGCGTTTCCGCACCACACACTGCGGTCGCACGCTTTCCCGACCCTCCGGGCCCTGGACCCCCGGAGCCCCGCGATTCCGTCCGGCACCCCTACCGGACGCCCGCCCCATGGAGGAAAACCCCCGTGAGAAACAGACGCAGATCGGCCCGCTGCCTGCTGGCGTCAATGGCGGTGGCCCTCGGGACGACGTTCCTCGTCGCGCCCGCGAACGCCGCCCCGAAGCCGCCTCCCGCCGCCGTCCGCCCCGACGGCGGCGACGCGCGCCACATCCGGAAGGCGCCGCTCCCCGCCAAGGACCGGCCGCCGCTCTCCGCGGACAACAACGAGCTGAAGAGCAGTCCGGACCAGCCGAAGAAGCAGGCGGAGCACAAGCGGCCCTCCATGAAGGCCGCTCCGAAGACGAGCGCCAAGGCCGCCGCGGCGTGCAGCGCGAGTGACTTCACGAGCCGTTCCGGAAGCGCGCTCGTCCAGCAGATCAAGTCGTCCACGACCGACTGCGTCAACTCGCTGTTCAGCCTCACCGGCACCGACGCGTACTACGCGTTCCGCGAGTCGCAGATGGCGAGCGTCGCCTACGGGCTGCGCGACAACGCGGTCTACTACCCGGGCGACAACACCACCGGGACGGCCCAACTGGTCCTCTACCTGCGGGCCGGCTACTACGTCCAGTGGTACAACCCGTCCACCGTCGGCACCTACGGGCCCACCCTGAAGACGGCGATCCAGTCGGGCCTGGACGCCTACTTCGGCAACTCCAGGTCCTCGACGGTCAGCGACGCCAACGGCGAGGTCCTCGCCGAGGCGGTCACGCTGATCGACAGCGCGCAGGAGAACGCCCGCTACATCTACGTGGTCAAGCGGCTGCTGACCGGCTACAACAGCTCCTACGACGCGTTCTGGTGGATGCTCAACGCGGTCAACAACGTCTACACGGTGCTGTTCCGCGGCCACCAGGTCCCGGAGTTCGTCTCCGCGGTCCAGTCCGACCAGAGCGTGCTCGACACGCTCGACTCCTTCGCCTCCGGCCACATCTCCCTGCTCGGCACCGACCGCAGCTACCTGACGTCCAACGCGGGACGCGAACTGACCCGCTTCGTGCAGCACTCCGCGATGCAGGCCAAGGTCCGGCCGCTGGCCAAGGGGCTGCTCGGGCAGAGCGCCATGACCGGGAAGACCGCGCCGCTGTGGGTCGGCGTCGCCGAGATGACCGACTACTACGACAAGGCGAACTGCTCCTACTACGGCACCTGCGACCTGGCGCAGCGGCTCGCCGCGAACGTCCTGACCATCAACCACACCTGCAGTCCGAGCATCAAGATCCGGGCGCAGGACATGACGGCCGCCCAGCTGTCGGACAGCTGCGCCAGCCTCCAGAACCAGGACGCCTACTTCCACGGCCTGGTGAAGGACGGGAACAGGCCCGTCGCCAACGACGGCAACACCACGATCGAGGTCTGCGTCTTCGATTCGAGCACCGACTACCAGACCTACGCCGGCGCGATGTTCGGCATCGACACCAACAACGGCGGCATGTACCTGGAGGGCGACCCGGCCGCCGCGGGCAACCAGCCGCGGTTCATCGCCTACGAGGCCGAATGGGTGCGCCCGGCGTTCCAGATCTGGAACCTCAACCACGAGTACACGCACTACCTCGACGGCCGCTTCGACATGTACGGCGACTTCAACGCCGGTGTCACCACGCCCACCATCTGGTGGATCGAAGGGTTCGCCGAATACGTCTCCTACTCCTACCGCAAGGAGGTCTACGACGCGGCGATCACCGAGGCGGCGCGGAACACCTACGCGCTCAGCACGCTGTTCAACACCACCTACAGCCATGACACGACCCGCATCTACCGCTGGGGCTACCTGGCGGTGCGGTACATGTTCGAGAAGCACCCGGGCGACGTCTCGACCGTGCTCGGCTACTACCGGACCGGCAACTGGAACGCGGCCCGGACGTTCCTGACGAGCACGATCGGCGCCCGCTACGACGGCGACTGGTGGACGTGGCTCGCCGCGTGCGCGTCCGGCGCGTGCGCGGGCGGCGGGGGTGGCGGCAACCAGGCGCCGGCCGCGGCGTTCTCGGCCGCGGCGAACGGCCGGGCGGTCTCCTTCACCGACCAGTCGGCCGACTCCGACGGCACCATCGCCTCCCGCCGGTGGGACTTCGGCGACGGCGCCACCTCGACCTCGGCCAACCCGTCCCACACCTACGGCGCGGACGGCACCTACACCGTGTCCCTCACCGTCACCGACGACAAGGGCGCCACCGGCACCGCGACCAAGCAGCTGGCGGTGTCGGCCGGGGGCGGCGGGACGACCGAGTGCACGGGGACGGACACCCGCCAGCTCGGGCAGAACTGCCAGCGCGGCAACCTGTCGGCCACCCAGGGCGACCTGGCCTACCTGTACCTCTACGTGCCGGCCGGCACGCAGTCGATCAGGATCACATCGTCGGGCGGCACCGGCGACGCGGACCTGTACTACAGCTCCAGCGGCTGGGCCACGTCGACGTCCTACACCCAGCGGTCGGCCAACACCGGCAACAACGAGACCCTGACCATCACCAACCCGCCCGCGGGCTACAACTACGTCAGCCTCTACGGCAAGCAGGCGTTCGGCGGAGTGACGGTGAAGTCCGAGTACTGATCCGACACCTGGCGACCCATCCGCCGGGGCCGGACCGGGAGGTCCGGCCCCGGTTCCGTGCGTATAAAATATTACAGTGCAATTGCACTTACCCTCCGTCAACACATCTCCACATCCAGGACTTTCACATGGACGACCTCGCAGCCGGCCGCTTCGCGACGGGCAGCCACGACCTGCCCGTCTCCGAGACCCTCGCCTCCTTCATGACCCGGGACTGGGCCCCGAGCAGGAAGCCGTTCCCGGTGCGCCGGTCCGTGGCGCCGTACGCGGAGAAACGCCGCGCGGCCCTGTCGGCGCTCTTCCCCGGCGAACGCCTCGTCCTGCCCGCCGGGCCGCCGAAGGTGCGCAGCAACGACACCGACTACCGCTACCGCGCGCACACCGCCTACGCCCATCTCACCGGGGACACCGGCGCCGACACCGGAACCGGCGCGGTCCTGGTGCTGGAGCCCGCCGGCACAGGCCACGACGCCGTCCTCTACCACCGGCCCCGTTCCCCGCGCGACGACGAGGGCTTCTTCCGCGACCGCCGGCACGGGGAGTTCTGGGTCGGCCCCCGCGCCGCGCCGGCCGAGACCGAGGAGAGGCTCGGGATCGCCTGCGCGCCTCTGGACGACCTGGCCGGCGCGCTCCGCGGCCAGGTCCCGACCCGGGTGATCCGGGGCGTGGACCCCGAGGTCGACCGGGCGGTCCCGGCGCGCGCCCCCGAGGCCGACGCCGAACTGGGCGCCCGCGCCGCCGAGCTCCGCCTGGTCAAGGACGACTGGGAGATCGCCCAGCTCCAGGCCGCCGTCGACCACACGGTGGACGGCTTCACCGCGGTCGCCGCCGGGCTCGCCCGCGTCGCCGGGATGCCGCGCGGGGAGCGGTGGGCGGAGGGCACCTTCGAGCGCGTCGCGCGGATCAGGGGCAACGGCGTCGGCTACGACACCATCGCCGCGGCCGGGGCGCACGCCTGCGTCCTGCACTGGACGCGAAACGACGGCACCCTGCGCCTCGGCGAGATGCTCCTGCTCGACGCCGGGGTCGAGACCGACACCCTCTACACCGCCGACATCACCCGCACCCTCCCGGTGAGCGGGTGGTTCACCCCGCGGCAGCGCCAGGTCTACGACCTCGTCTACCACGCGCAGGAGGCGGGGCTGGCGGCCGTGCGCCCGGGCGCGCGCTTCCGCGACTTCCACATGGCCGCGATGCGCGTCATCGCCGAGGGACTCCAGGACTGGGGCGTGCTGCGCAGCGCGGAGGACGCGCTCGATCCGGAGTCGGGCATCTACCGCCGCTACACCCTCTGCAGCAGCGGGCACATGCTCGGCATGGACGTCCACGACTGCTCGGCGGCGCGGGCGTCCCAGTACCTGGACGGGGAGCTGCGCCCCGGTCACGTCCTGACCGTGGAGCCCGGCCTCTACCTCCAGCCGGACGACCTGACGCTGCCCCCGGAACTGCGCGGGATCGGCGTGCGCATCGAGGACGACGTCCTCGTCACCGAGACCGGCGCCCGCCTGATGTCCCACGCCCTTCCCCGCCACCCCGAGGAGATCGAGACCTGGATGCAGTCCCTGAACGACTGACGGCGTGACGGGCGGTGCCGCTCCCGGGGCCACCGGGAGCGGCACCGCCCCTGTGCTCGGGCCGACGGAGAGGTCAGCCGCTGAGCAGGGACACCCCCAGGCCGGACAGGGCCCGGCCCACGGGCTCGTGGATCATTCCGCAGCCCGAGTCCGGGCCGCCGCTCAGGATGCCGTGGGCGTAGCCGCCGTCGAAGACGCCGCTGCCGCTGTCGCCGGGCCCGTCGCACGCGGTGCTCCAGGTCATGCCGGACAGCGTCCGGTCCGGGTAGGAGACGGTGGCGTCGACCTCGGTGATCGACCCGCAGGTGTAGCCGGTGGTCGAGCCCTGCTTGCAGACGTAACCGCCGACGTAGTCGCTCGCGCTTCCGTGGACGGACGTCTGGGGGAGCACCCAGCCCCTGGGCCGCCACCATCCCGGGTCGTCGATCGAGACGGCGGCGTAGTCGCCGTACCAGCCGAAGGTGTGGTCCGCGGCGCCTCCCACGCTCTGGTAGCCGTAGCTGTAGGTCGACACGTCCCACCAGTAGCCGAGCTCGGCGCAGTGACCGGCGGTGAGCATGAGGTACCGGCTGCCCGAGTACGTCATGAACGCGCTGGTGCAGCGCGCGCCGCCGGTGAAGATGGCCAGGCCCGACCGCAGCGGGGGGTCGCAGCTGTAGTCGTCGTAGCAGTAGAGGGGCACCGACCTGTGGGCGTAGGTCGACACCTGGACGGCGTCGCCGAACGTCCGCCGTGCCCAGCCGATGACGTCGCGCTGGGCCGGGGTGAGCGCGGCGCCCCTGAGGCTGCTCAGCCTCACCGCGTTGCCGGACGTGATGATGCCGGTCTGCAGGCCGCTCCCGGCACCCTCGTTGGCGGCGGCGACCCGCTTGGCCAGGGAGGCGGACACCCGCTGGAGATGGCCGAAGCCGTACCGGACCTTCGTCGTCCTGGTCGTGCCCAGACCGGCGGCCTTCGCCTTCGACCACACCCTGGCCGCCGCCCCGGCTCCGGTGACGCCGACGGTGAGTTCGCCGCCGTGCGCCTGGTCGATCCAGGCGCCGCCGTACGCGGAGCCCAGGTCCTTGCCGAGCCGGGCGGCCAGCCTGAACTGCGCGGGCTGCCGGTCGGCTCGGCGGCCGGCCTCCGCCGCCGAGACGCCGTGGTCCTTGACGATCTGCCTGACGAGCGTCTTCTCGGCCTGCTGCTGGATCTGGGACCGCGACCGGTGGTGCGGGGAGGGGGCGGGGGGTGCGCCACGGTCATCGTGGGCGCCGGCACGGGCCGGCGCCGCCGGTGAGGCCGCGGTCAGAGCGGCGGCCGCGATGACGGCCGCGGCGACCCTTCTGCGATTCGGGCGGACCATACGGGGAGCCTCCTTCGCGGACGGGGGGTGCCGCGGTGTCCGGCCGCGGCGTCCGCAATGCCATGTGAAATTGCACTGTAAAATGTGAAACGTCACTTGCCAAGAGCACCCGCCCCGGCGAAGGTCCAGCTCCGGGAGGTCATGGCCGGATCCGGCCAGGTGATGCGCGGGCGGAGGGCGCCCTCAGGCGCGGTCGCCCCGCACGTGGTCGAGGTGGCGCGTCATGAGCTCCCGCGCCTTCTCGGCGTCCCCGGCGACGAGCGCGTCCAGCAGCCCGAGGTGCTCACGCGCCGACGCCACCAGCGTCTCGGGCGCGGCCGGACGGACGAGGGCGTGCATCTGCGAGCGTCCGCGCAGGTCCAGGATCGTGCGGACGAGCGTCCGGTTGCCGGTGAGTTCGAGCAGTTCGGTGTGGAAGCGCCGGTCGGCGTCGAGGAAGCGGATCGGGTCGCCGTCCCGCGCCGCCGCGAGCGCCTCCTCGGCGAGGGCGCGCAGCCGGGGGCGGGTCGCCTCGGGAACGGCGCCGGCCAGCCGCGCGACGGCGGGGATCTCGACCAGTTCCCTGATCTCGGTGAGCTCGGCGAGGTCGCGGGCCGAGGGCCGCACCACCCGGAAGCCCCGGTTGCGCACGGCCTCGAACAGGCCGTCCCGCACCAGGTCGATCATGGCTTCGCGGACCGGAGTGGGGGAGATCCCGAACTCGTCGGCGAGGGTCGGGGCGGAGTACACGACGCCGGACCGCAGCGTGCCCGTCGCCAGCGCCTTGCGCAGCGCGTCGGCCACCTGGCCGCGCAGGCTGCTCTGGCCGCCGAGGTCAGGCAGCCCGACCAGGGCATCGGCCACCGGATCCATCGGCCCTCCTCACCCGTGATCAGAATACCGCCACGTGGGCGGCCCGCAGGCCCGGCGGCCCGCAGGCCCGGCGGCCCGCACCGGACGGCGTGATCACGGGCGCGTGGCCGCGGCGGCGGTCACAGCAGCGGGTGCACCTGGGGATGGGCCCGCCACCAGGCCTCGAACGTCGGATGGCTGCCGGTGTGCTCCACGTACGCGGCGGCCAGGCCCCGGTAGAGGGCGCCGGCCTCCTCCTCGTCCAGGCGGTCCCGCCGCCAGGCCACGATGAGCCTGGCGATCTGCGGCTCTCCGACCAGGGGCCGCACCACCGTGCCGGGGTGCGGCGGCCAGGACGGGTCCACCATCCGGACGCCGTGCCCCGCCGCGACCAGCGGGCACGCCGCCCCGCTCGGCGCCTCGTAGCGCACGATGGGCTCGAAGCCGGCCGCGCGGCACGAGGCCCGCAGGGAGGACAGCGAGCCGTCGTCGGCGCCCGGCGGGGCGATCCACGCCTCGTCCCGCAGGTCGGACAGGTCGATCTCGTCCCGGCCGGCGAGCGGGTGCCGATCGGAGAGCGTGACGAAGATCGGGTAGCGCGGCACCAGGGTGCGGCTGACCACGGGCGCCGCCATCGGGATGTCGAAGCCCTCCATGAGCCCGATCAGCGCGGCGTCCAGATGGCCGCGGGCGAGCGCGTCGCCCAGCAGGGCGGAGGAGGGCTCGATGCGCAGCGAGATCTCGCGGCCGGGCAGGGCCTCGGCCGTCCGCGCGACGACGCTCCCGACGCAGGCGAGGTGGACGCATCCGAGGCCGAGGGTCCCCTCCGGGCTCCGCGGTCCGCGCAGGTCGCCGAACAGCGTGTCCATCTCGGACAGGATCGTCCGCGCCCGGCTGATGACCTGGCCGCCGAGGGGCGTCGGCTCCAGGCCGGACCGGCTGCGGGTGAACAGCGCCCCGCCGACGATCTCCTCGACCCGGCGGAGCTGGTTCGACATTGCGGGCTGGGACATTCCCATCCGGGCCGCCGCCCGGGTGACGCTCCCGGTCTCCGCCATCGCGCACACCATCCGAAGGTGACTGATGTCGAGATCCATAGCTGGAAATTATGCATCAGCCGATGACCCGCGACTCGGACCGACCGCAATAATCTCCGTACCCCTCCACACAGGTGGGCGATCACGGCGCCGGCGGCACCCTCACCCTCGGTCCTCCGGCCGTGGTCGCGCGGATGGAAGAAGGGAGATCCCGTCTCGCCGGCCCCCAGGATGAGGACCCTTCTCACCCCTTTCCCCTCCTTGGGGGCCGGACGCGCCGCCGACAATCCTCGTGGAAAGTGATCGCCATGCCGGAAAAGCCGCGGACTGCGGAAACAAAGGGCGCGCGACTGGCCGATGGCGCGTTTCCGGCATGGCCCTTACCGCCCGGACCGAGGGCGGCGGCGTTCGCGCGCTCCGTCGCCCGGTCGGTGCTCGCCGAGCTGGGCATGCCCCCGGCCGCCGTGGACGACGCCCAGACGATCATCTCCGAGCTCGCCGCCAACGCCGTCGTGCACGGCGACCGGGACCGGGCCGAGGTGTGGGCGTACCTCAGCCGCCACCCCTCTCCCCACCTCACCCTCAAGGTGTTCGACGCCGCGCCCTGGCGGGGGACCGCCGCCGGCCCGGCGCACGCCGCCGCGCCGGTCACCGGGAGGCCCGCCTCCGACGCCTGCGGCGGCCGCGGCCTGATGATCGTGAACGCGCTGACCGAGGAGGCCGGCGGGCTCTGGGGCGTCCACCCCACCCGCCGACGGCTCGGCCCGGGGCCGGTGTCCGGCAAGGCCGTCTACTTCACGCTCCCGCTGCCGGCCGCGGCCGTCCTGCCCGCGCCGGCGCCGGACCCGCCGCCCGAGCGGCTCCGCGAGCTCGCCGCCGTGCGCGGGCTGCGGGCCCGCGTCTCGCTCGGCGCCGAGGCGACGGTGGTGCACTTCGGGGCGGGGTTGTGGGTGTGGGTGAAGGACGGAGCGCTGCTCTGCGACCTGCCCGGACGCGGCGTCGTCCGGTATCCGCCCTCGGACGCGATCGAGGTCGTCGAGCAGATGGTCCGGCTGTGCGAGGAGGGCGCGGCCGGCGGCCCCGCCCGCCGCGCGCGGTCGTGGGACCTGTGCTGAGCGGCGCCCGCCTCAGCGGCCCTCGGGCCGGTCCGCCCAGATCCCGCGGACGTGCCGCAGGTGGTGGCGCATCAGCGCCTCGGCGCCCTGGGCGTCGCCGTTCGCCACCGCCTCGACCAGGTCCTCGTGCTCGCGTGCGGACGGTTCGAGCTCGCCCCGCTCCGCGAGCCTCGGCACCCCGTACAGGCGGGACTTGTGGCGCAGCTCGCCCACGAGCCGGACGAGCTGCGCATTGCCGCCGAGCCCGAGCAGCGCGAGGTGGAAGCGGTGGTCGGCGTCGATGTAGGCGACGACGTCGCGCCGCTCCGCCGCCGTCACGATCGCCTCGGCCAGCGGCCGCAGCGCGCGGACCTCCGCGGCACGGCCGGACCGCGCGAGCCGCACGGCGGCGGGGACCTCGATCAGGGACCGGACGTCGGTGATCTCGTCCAGCTCGTGGTCGGACAGGTCGGCGACCCGGAAGCCCTTGTTGCGGACGACCTCGACCAGCCCCTTCCGGGCCAGGTCGATCATGGCCTCCCGGACGGGGGTCGCGGACACGCCGAACCGCTCGGCGATGGCCGGGGCGGAGTACACGACGCCCGACCGCATCTGGCCGCTGACGATCGACGCGCGCAGCGCGTGGGCGATCTGGACCCGCACGCTCTTCCTCGGGCCGAGCGAGGGCAGGTTCGGCATCACCGCTCCGTGAGGCGCGCGAGGATCCGGTCCTTGCCGCTCTGCCAGTTGGCCTTCAGGGCCTCGACGGCTCCCTCGACGTCCGAGTCGACCAGGCGTTCGGCGATCCGCTCGTGCTCCTCGGCCGAGCGCTCCAGGACCTCCCAGTCGCCGACCACGACGCGCTCGTAGCGGTGCATGGTGAGCTTCAGCGAGGTGATGAGGTCCATCAGCCGGTCGTTGGGGCAGCCGGAGAGCAGGAGGTCGTGCCAGGCGTCGTCGTAGCGCTCTATCACGGCGTGCTCCGCCTCGGGGGCGGAGAACGCGCGGGCCTCCTCCAGGAGCCGGGGGGCGACCGAGCGCAGGAACCCGGGGTCGGTCGACTCCAGCGCCAGCGACTCCAGGGCGGCGACGATCGTGGTGAGGTCGTCGAACTCCTTCGCGCTCATCGGGGCGAAGCGGAACCCCTTGCCGCGCTCGCTCACGATGATGCCCTCGCGCTCCAGCCCGATGAGCGCCTCGCGGAGCGGGGTGCGGCTGACGCCGAGGTCCGCGGCCAGCACCATCTCGTTGATCGCCTGTTCGGGGGCGAACTCGCCCTTGCCCAGCCGGTCGAGGATCTCGTCCTTGATCTGTTCGCGAAGCGGGCGGCGGTCGATCGGCATGCTGTCGTCTTCCTCTCCTGGGGTGACCGGACGGTCAGGCCGTTCCGCCGCCGTCGACCGGGATGACGGCCCCGCTGACGAACGCGGCCGCGTCCCCGGCGAGGAACGCCACCATCGCCGCGATGTCGGCGGGCCGGCCGATCCGGCCGAGGGGGCGGTCCGCCGCCTCGGCGTAGAACGCCTCCGCCGAGGCGCCGAGCTGGCGGGCCTCCTCGGCGAGCATGCCGGTGTCGGTGTCGCCGGGGCACACGCAGTTGACCCGGATGTTCCGCGGCCCATGGTCGATCGCCATGGCCCGGGTCATGTTCACCACGGCGCCCTTCGAAGCGCAGTAGGACACGGCCTGCGCTCCCCCTTGGACACCCCACCCCGAGCCGGTGTTGATGATACTGCCGCCCCCCGGCGGCGGCCATCAACGGTATCGCCGCCCGGCTCATCAACATGATCGATTTGACGTTGACGGCCATCACCAGATCCCAGTCCTCCTCGGAGATCTCCAGGACCGTGGAGCGGCGGATGACGCCCGCGTTGTTGAACAGGACGTCCACCCCGCCGTGGGCGTCCCGGGCGGCGCCGACGATCCGCGCGCAGTCGGCCGCGGAGGTGACGTCGCCGCGCACGAAGACGGCCCGGCCGCCGGCGGCCCCGATCGCCTCCGCGGCCCGCGCCCCCGCCTCGCCGTCGACGTCGGCCAGGACGACCGCCGCGCCGAGCTCCGCCATCAGCTCGGCGGCGGCCCGCCCGATGCCGCCCGCGGCCCCGGTGACCACGGCGCTCTTGCCTTCGAGTGAGTTCACGTTCGCTCTCCCTTTCATCGGACGGGGTACATGGCGAGCCGCCCGTGCCCGGTCAGCACGGGCAGGTGACCGCGCAGTCCGGCGTCGAGGTCCTCGTCGCCGGTGTCGACCAGCAGGGGGCGTCCGCCGAGCGAGGCGAGCTTGGCCTCGGTCGCCACCGGGGCGAGCCGGTCGCGGCCGGCGGCGCGCAGCACGGCGGGGGAGATCTGCTGGTTGCCCCTGCCGAACAGGAAACCCTGCCCGCCGATGGGAGTCACGGCCATCCACGCCGGAGCCGTGCCCGCCAGCGCCTCCAGCTCGGCGTCCGCGGCGTCCGCCGCGACGACCGCCCCGCCGCCCGTCAGTACGTTGACGCCCATGAGGGGAACGTCGGCGCCGAGGGCGGCCGCGACGGCGCGCATCGTGGTGCCGGGCCCGAGCACCAGCAGGCCGGACGGCCCGGCGCGCTCCGCGAGGCCGGCGGCGATGCCGGCGACCGACGACGGATCGGCGACCGTGCCGCCCACCTTGCGCTGCTGCACGCGCACCGGGACGTCGGGCACCCTCATGTGGCCGTACAGGCGGGCGGAGACGCGGCCGTCCCGGACGGCGTCCTCGTCGAGGTCCATGACCTCGGCGTCCCGGATCCGCGCGCCGCCGGAGGCCGTCAGGGCGGCGGCCTCCCCGGCGGCGCGCGGCGTCGCCCCGAACACCGCCGAGTGCATCTTCACGCCGGTGGGCACGCCGAGCACGGGGACCGAGGCCCCGACCGCGTCCAGCACGTCGCGCGCCGTCCCGTCGCCGCCGGCGAACAGCAGCAGGTCGACGTGCGGCGCGAGCGCGGCCGCGGCGCGCACGGTGTCGGCCGCCGCGGTGGGCTCGCCCGGCCGGTACCGGACGTCGGGGACCAGGCCGGCGCCGAGCACGGCGTCCTCGCCCATGGACCCGCCCGCGGTCGGCACCGCGAACGGGACGCCGAGCCGCGAGCGCAGCTCCGCCAGCGCGGCCGTGGCGCGCTCGGACGCGCGCGGCGCGGCGCCGAGCGCGCGGGCCCTCTCCTGGACGTCGGCGCCGTCGCTGCCCTTCAGGCCGACCCGGCCGCCGAGCCCGGCGACGGGGTTCACCACCAGCCCGATCCTCATCGCGGCCTCACTCCCCGAGGATCTTCCTGCGGTAGGCGCGCCAGGTGACGGCCCAGGTGGCCGGGTCGTCCTGGACGTCCTCGCGGGCGCGGTGCACGGTGGAGCGGTGCGGCGCGGTACGGACGGTCTCCGGGTCCTCGTAGGCCTCGCGGGCCACCTCGGCGAGGATGGCGGCGTACTCGTCCAGCTCGGCCCGGGAGTAGGACTCCGTCGGCTCCAGCGTCATCGGCTCGGGGACGATGTACGGGTGGTGGCTCGTCCAGTAGTGGGTGCCGAAGTCGGCCGCGCGGACGCCGATGTCCCCGCTGTGCACGCCGGTCTCCTCGGCGAGCCGCTCCCAGCTGTAGCGGACCTGCTCGACCCGGGGCCGCCCCGGCGCGTACGGCACCGACGCCCCGCGGATCTGGAGCACCTTCGCCATCAGGTAGTTGTTGTTGAGGACGGCCACCTCCGCGGCCTCGCGCAGCCCCGCGCCGCCCAGCGACATGATCCAGGCGTAGGCGCGCACCAGGTTCGGCACGACCCCGTAGAACGGCCGGATCTTCCCGATCGACTCGGGCCGGTCGTCGTCCAGCCGGTAGCGGGTGCCGTCGAACTCGACGGTCGGCGTCGGCAGGTAGGGGGCGAGCTCGGCGGTCACGCCGCAGGCGCCCGCGGCGGGCCCGCCGCAGGCGTGCGGAGTGGAGAAGGTCTTGTGCAGGTTGAAGTGGCACAGGTCGAACCCGGTGTCGCGGGCGCGGGTGATGCCGAGGATGCCGTTGGCGTTGGCCTGGTCGTAGGCGCACAGCCCGCCGGCCTCGTGCACGATCCGGACGAACTCCTCGATCCGCGGGTTGAACAGCCCGGTGTCCTCGGGGTTGGTGATGAGCAGGGCGGCGGTGCGGGGCCCGACGGCCCGCCTGAGCGCCTCGATGTCGGGGTAGCCGTCGGCGTCCGGGTACAGGGTGATGACCTTGAAGCCGGCCGTCTTCGCGCACGCCGCGTTGGAGGGGTGGGAGAAGATCGTGGTGATGACCTCGTCGCGGGTCTCGGCCTCGCCGCGCGCCGCGAAGTAGGCGCGGATCATCGCGACGTTGGTGTAGATCGCGGCGGAGCCCGCGCCCGGCTGGAGGGTGAACCGGTCCATGCCGGAGATCTCCCGGAGCAGCCCCTCCAGCCGGTACATGATCTCCAGGACGCCCTGCACGGTCCGCTCGTCCTGCAGCGGGTGCAGCCCGGCCACCTTCGGGTCGCGGACGAACCGGTCGTTGACCTTGGGGCTGTACTTCATGGTGCAGGTGCCCTGGCCGACGTCGACGTTGAAGTCGGCGCCGAGGTTCTCCTGGGACAGCCGCAGGTAGTGCCGCAGGACCTGCGGCTGCGACAGCTCCGGCAGCGCGGGCGGCGCGGTGCGGCGCAGCCCGTCCGGGAGGACGGCGTCCGCCGGCGCCTCCGGGAGGGGCGGCAGCACGCCGCGCTCGCCCGGGGAGCCCAGCTCGAACAGCAGCGGCTCGTCCCACCGGGCCTGGTGGAACCGGCGCAGCGGGGGCTTCGGGCCGATCTTCGCGTCGGCGGGGGTGAGGGGGGAGGGGGGCGGGCCCGTCTTCACTTGGCGATCTCCTGGAGGGTCTCGGCGAGCCGGTCGATGTCGTCCTTGGTGTGGATCTCGGTGACGCAGTACAGGGCGTCGGTCCCCGACAGGACCCTGCCGCCGAAGATCCCGTGCTCCAGCAGCGCCTCGCCGATCTCGGCGGCGGTCCGGGAGCCGGTGAAGCGGAGCGTGAAGTCGGCGAAGTGGGGGGCGCCGGCGTAGGGGGTCTCCACGCCCGGGACCCCGGCCAGCCGGTCCAGCGCGTACCGGGTGTTCGCGAGGATCGTCTCCGCGACCTCGCGTATGCCCCGCGGCCCCATCAGCGCCAGGTAGACCCCGGCGGCGATGCCGTTCAGGGCGGCGGCCGTGCCCACCCACTCCTTGCCCTCCTCGCGGACGGCGAAGGAGGTGCGCTCGTAGGCCACGTCGCCGAAGCCGTACTCGCCCTCGACGCTGGTGGGCGCCAGGCCGAACAGCCGGGAGGGGAACTCGCCCACGTAGAGCTCCTCGTCCCGCGTCGCGATGAAGCCGCCGTTCATCCCGCCGTAGCTCATGGGCAGCCCGAGCGGCTGGACGTCGCCGCAGACGATGTCGGCGCCGTACCCCGACGGCGGCGTCACCGCCCCCAGCGAGATCGGGTTGCAGCCGACGACGTACAGGCTCCCGGCCTCGTGCGCCGTCTCGGCCAGCGACGGGAGCGCGGGGTCCAGGATCCCGGACGCCGAGGGCGCCTCGGCGAACACCGCCGCGACGTCCCCGCCCGCCAGCTCCGCCCGCACCGCGGCCGGGTCGGCCAGCCCGGTGGCGGGATCCACCGGCACGACGACCACGTCGTGGTCGGGGCGGACATAGTCCTTGATCTTGGACAGCTTGTCCGGGAGGACGGCCGTCACGAGCAGCAGCCTGCGGCGACCGGTGATCCGTCCCGCCATGCGCAGCGCGGTGGCCGCGGCCTGGTAGCCGTCGTACACCGGCACGCTCACGACGTCCATCTCCAGCAGCTCGCCCATCAGCGACTGGTACTCCCAGAGCGCCTGGAAGCGGCCGTGGTCCTCGTACGGTTCGCCCGCGTACGCGGTGAGGAATCCGCTCCGGTTGACCACCTCGTCCACGACCGCGGGCACGTGGTGGTGGTAGCAGCCGGCGGCGGCCATCACGCGACCTCGTCCGCGATGCCGTCGACGTCGGGCGCCCGCCCGGCGCCGATGTCGGCCATGTAGCTCATCCACGTGGAGGCCGGGTCGCCCCGGCGGAGCAGCTCCCGGTAGAGCCGGTCGGTCATGTCCCGCCGCACGTCCGCGTAGGCGGGCGCCGTGTACACGTTCCGCAGCTCGTGGGGGTCGTCCTCCAGGTCGTACAGCTCGTGGACGCTCTCGGGGTTGAACACGAGCTTGTGGCGGCGGTCGCGGATCATCCGCTGCGAGTAGGGGAAGTGGTGGCCGTGGAACTCGGCGACCACCTCGGGGCGGGGGTCGTCCTCCCCGCGGATCAGCGGCAGCAGGCTCCGGCCGTCGCAGGGGTCGCCGGCGGGCAGCCCGGCCAGGTCCAGGATCGTCGCGTGCAGGTCGATCAGCGTGGCGAACTCGTCGACCGCGCGGACCGGCGCGCCCGGCACCCGGATGATCCCGGGGATGCGGTAGATGTCCTCGTACATCGCGGGGCCCTTGTCGTTGAGCCGGTGCGCGCCGGTGAACTCGCCGTGGTCGGCGGTGAAGGCGACCGTCGTGTCGTCCCACAGGCCGTGCTCGCGGAGCCGGTCGAGGATCCGCCCGGCCTGCTCGTCGATCATCGTGACGTAGCCCCAGTAGACGGCGATCAGCTTGCGCCAGGCGTCGGCGTCGAAGTGGTCGGCCGACCAGTACTCGGCGTAGCGGCGCTGGACGTCGGGCTTGCCGGCGAAGGTCTCGGCCATGGACTCCGGCAGCGGCACGTCCGCCGGGTCGTACAGGTCGTAGTAGGCGTCCGGCAGCAGGTAGGGCAGGTGCGGGCCGAACCAGTTGCACGTCAGCGCGAACGGCCGCCCGTCGGCGGCGTACCGGTCGACGAGCTCGATCGCCCGGTCGGCGAGGAACGTCTCGATGGTCGCCTCGGCGGGCTGCTCCAGCCTTCCGGCGATCAGGTGGCCGCGCCCGGAGTCGTTGGGGGCCTTGCCGAAGACCGCCTCGCGCACCTTGAACGGCGGGTGCCCGTTGTCCTTGAGCCAGGCCTGGTACGACGGGTGGTGGAACGGGTTCAGCGCCCCGGGCAGGTGCTCGCCGTCCATGCCGTAGTACTCGGGACCGCGCTCGCGGCCGATGTGCCACTTGCCGACGTGGCCCACGTTGTAGCCCGCGTCCAGCAGCGGCCGGACGAGGTTGGGGAAGTCGTCGTCCACCTCGTCCTTGGCGCCGCCGTTGCGTTCGGGGTTGACGAGCAGGCCGTGGCGGAACGGGTGGGTGCCGGTGAACAGGGAGGCGCGGGCGGGGGTGCAGATCGCGGTCGGCGTGTAGAACCGGTCGAACCTGGTGCCCTCGGCCGCCACCCCGTCCAGCGCCGGGGTGCGGACGACCGGGTTGCCGTAGCAGCCCAGCGTGTCGACCCGGTGCTGGTCGGTCATGAGGATCAGGACGTTGCGAGGGGGCACGGGACTCCGTTCATTAATTCCTGAGGGTTTACAAAAATCGACGCTGTGTTGCGGTCCGCGGGGCGGGCCGGTTCTAGGGGTCGGCGGGCTCCGAGCCGGGCGGGAGGGGGTCCCGCTCCTTGAGCACCAGGGCGATCGCGCCCATCGCCGAGGCGGCGGGCCCGAGGTCGGCCGGGACGACGTCCAGAGCGCGCGGCTTGCCCGGCAGGGCGAGCCCGCCGATCGCCGACCGGATCGGGTCGAGGACCAGGCCGCCGAGCGTGGCGAGGTCCCCGCCGACGACGACGCGCCGGGGGTCGAGCTGGGCCACGGTGCCCGCCAGGACCGTCCCCAGCGTGCGGGCCGCCTCGACGACCGCCTCGGTCACCGCGGGCGTCCGGGACCGCGCGGCCTCCAGCAGGTCGTCGGTGCCCGTCAGCCGGACGCCCCGCGACGCGGCGGCCTCCAGCAGCGCCGGCACGCCGATCCGTCCTTCGAGGCAGCCGCGCCCGCCGCAGTGGCAGGGCGGCCCCGCCGGGTCGACCGACACGTGGCCGAGCTCGCCGGACGCGCCGTGCGCCCCGCGCAGCAGCCGCCCGCCGGAGATGAAGCCGCCGCCGACGCCGACCGCCCACCGCACGTAGACCACGTCCTCGGCCGAGCGCGCGGCCCCCCAGGTCTGTTCGGCCAGCGCGGCGAGGCGAGCGTTGTTGTCGACCTCGACGCGGGTGCCGAAGGCGGACTCCAGGCGCTCGGCGGCGCGCCACCGCCGGTCGGAGGCGTCCATCACCCCGACCAGGCCGATCCCTATCGCCTCCAGCGCGCGCAGCCCGATGCCGCGGTCGTCGCAGACCTTGCGGATCAGCGCGACGGCGAGGTCGGCCTGCTCGCCCTCGTCCGCGTCCGGCGCCGAGTCGTCCACGGCGGTGGCGACGACCTGCCGGGCGATGTTGGCGATCGCGACCCGGATCCGCCGCCGCCCGAGGTCGACGCCGATCAGCAGCCCGGCGTCGGGGTTGAGCGAGACGCGGGTCGCCGGCCGCCCGCGGCCGCGGGGCCGGCCGTCGTCCTCGGCCCCGGACTCGATCACCGCCCCGCGCTCCATGAGCTCGGAGATGATGGCGAACAGCGTCGTGCGGGACAGGCCGGTGCGCTCGGTGAGCCGTGTCCGGCTCATCGGCCCCTCGGCGCGCAGCGCCGCAAGGACGGCGCCCTCGTGGGCCTGCCGGAGCCGTTGCAGCGCGTCCGCCCGTTTCTCCATGCCGGGAAGCATGAACGATGCCCTCGATTAATGTCAATGCTTCGGACGAAAACGTCCGGGATGGCTCTGACCAGCGCGGTCCTGCGGATCGCGCGCGCCCGCCCCGGTCGCCCGGGCGCCGAGCCGCCGTCGTGCGCCGGGCCGCGACCTCGCGGACACCTGCCAGGAAGACCGAGGGCCGAATCTCATCCGGCTCCTTTGGAGCAGCCGTTTCACGACGGGATCGTCGGCCCGATGACCTGGCCCGTCCTGCTGCGCGTCCAGGACCCCAGGGAGCCCTCGGCCTGGTGAGCCTCGATCCGGGTCAGGTCTTGTGGGGGATCTGCTGGACGGTGCCGCCGTCGACGACGAACTCCGAGCCCGTGGCGAAGGACGACTCGTCGCTGGCGAGGAAGACGACGAAGGAGGCGACGTCCTCGGGCAGGCCGGGGCGTCCGAGGGGGATCGGGACCATGTCGTCGGGGATGCCCTCGGTGAGCGGCGTACGGATCAGGCCGGGATGGAGCGAGTTGACCCGGACGCCGTGCGGGGCGAGCTCCACGGCGACCGACTTGGTCAGGCCCCGCAGCCCCCACTTGGAGGCCACGTAACCGTGCGCCCAGGAGGTGCCGCGCAGGCCCTCGATGGAGGAGTTGTTGATGATCGAACCGCCCCCGGCGGCGATCAGCGCGTCGGTGGCCGCGCGGATGCCGAGGAACGGGCCGGTGAGGTTGACGTCGATGATCTGCCGCCACTTCTCCGTCCTGAAGCGGTTGACGGCCGCGCCGTTGGCGATGCCCGCGTTGTTGAACAGCACGTTCAGCGCGCCGAACTCGGCGACGGCCGTCTCGACGGCGGCCGCCCAGTCCGCCTCGCTGGTCACGTCGAGGTGCACGTAGCGCGCGGCGTCGCCCAGCGCGTCCGCGACGGCCCGGCCCTCGTCGTCGAGGATGTCGCCGATCACGATCCTGGCGCCCTCGGCGGCCAGGGCCCGGGCGCTGGCCGCGCCGATGCCGCGGGCCCCGCCGCTGATGAGCGCGATCTTCCCGTCCACACGTCCCATGGTCGCCGTCCCTTCCGTCGGTGCCCTAGCCGGCCAGAGCCGCCGCGAAGACGCCGCGGGCGGTGGTGAACGGCAGGTCGAGCGGCGTCCGCAGCCCCGGCGGCGCCGCGATGACGTCGGGGATCGCGTTCACGATCCGCCCGGCGCCCGCCGCGATGGCGGCGTAGTTGTGGTCTCCCCTGGCGCTCGTCGGGCAGACGTCGACGCGGTAGGACGGTTCACCGACGATCTCGACCCGGTACGAGCCGCCGTCCTGCGCGGGCTGCGGCCAGTCGGGGCGCAGGTCGCCGCGCAGCCGGGTCGTGTGGTCGATGACCAGGACCTCCCGGCCGCCGGCGACGCCCGCGACCTGGAACCGGAGGGCGGCCATCCCGCCCGCGGGGATGTGCCCCGCCGCAACGTCGAACGCCTCCGGCGCGGGCTCCTGCTCGAACCGCTCGGTGATCTCGTCGAGCTCGAAACCGAACCCCCGGGCCAGCATCCGGAGGCTGACGCCCCACGACGCGGCCAGCATCCCCGGGCGAAGGATCTTCGGCAGGTCCCCCACGGGGCGGCCGAAGCCCATGAAGTCGACCATGACCGGGCCGCCGTCGTAGGTCGCGTAGTCGGCGATCTCCGAGCAGCGCACCTGCTCCACCCGCTGGCAGGTGCTCGCGATCGCGAAGGGCAGCAGGTCGTTCACCCAGCCGGGGTCCACGCCGGTGACGAAGACGCTCGTCCCGCCCGCCCGGCAGGCGTCCTCGACGGGACGGATCATGCGTTCCGGCAGCAGGCCCCAGGGGTAGATCAGCGGCACCGGCGAGGAGGCGACGACGTCGCAGCCCGCGGCGAGGATCCTCCCGATGTCGGCGAGGGCGCCCGGCAGCCGCGTCTCGCCGATCGCGCAGTAGACGGCGCAGTCCGGCCGGGAGGCGAGGGCCGCCTCAAGGTCGGCCGTGGCCGCGACCCCCGTGACCACGTCGAGGCCGGCGAGTTCGCCGGCGTCGCGCCCGACCTTCCCGGGATTCGACACGACCAGCCCGGCCAGTTCGAAGCGGGGGTCCTCGATCAGCTGCGCCAGGGCGATGCGGCCGACGTTGCCGGTGGCCACGTGCAGGACGCGGATGGCCATGATGCTCCTCGACGGGTGAGAGCGGTGCCGGTCGATAGAACGCGTTACCGACCAGCGAGGTCCCGAGGGCCGTCTCCGGCGTTCACCGGACCGCGCCGGGCGGCTGGCTGGACACATGTCCAGCATAGGGCGGGCTTCGATGTCGTCGCAATGGCCGACCTCGCCGACCATTCTTCCGGACATATGTCCAGACAGGCTTCCAGCTTCTTTGTAACACGTTCTACTATGAGGTCATGTGCGGGGGGAGCCGCGCCGAGCCCGGGACCGCGGCCCGGCGTCCCCGCCGACCTGATCAGCACCCGGGCAGGACCGCCGAGAAGGAGATCCGCAGATGGCCCACCCGCCGGTGACGCCTCCGGGCCGCTACGCCGACCTGACCCGCGAGGAGCTCGCGGTCGTCGTCCCCGAGCTGCTCCTGATCGGCCAGCTCATCGACCGCTCCGGGATGGCGTGGTGCATCTCCGCGTTCGGACGGCGGGAGATGGCGCGGATCGCGATCGAGGAGTGGGCGGCGTCGAGCCCGATCTACACCAGGCGGATGCAGCGGGCGCTCGGCTACGCCCCGGACGTGCCCGGGAAAGGCGACGTCCCGACCATCTTCAAGGGCCTGCAGCTCGACATCGGCGCCCCGCCGCAGTTCATGGACTTCCGCTACACCGTCCACGACCGCCGGCACGGCGAGTTCCACCTCGACCACTGCGGCGCCCTGATGGACGTGGAGCCGATGGGCGACGACTACGTCCGGTCCATGTGCCACGACATCGAGGACCCCACCTTCGACGCCACCGCGGTCGCGACCAACCCCAAGGCCCAGGTGCGGCCGATCCACCGTCCGCCGCGCAGCCCCGCCGACCGGCGCCCCCACTGCGCGTGGACGGTGATCATCGACGAGTCCCACCCGGACGCCGAGGGCATCCCCCTCCTCGCCGACAACGAGCGCTCCCGCGCCGCGACCCTCGAACTCGCACCGATCGACCCGTCCGACGACGGGCTCGCCGACTACTCCGGGCCGCTGCTCTCCGACCTCGACTTCGCCGCCTTCTCCCGTTCCGCCCTGGCGCGTGTCGCCGACGAGGTCTGCCTCCAGATGCACCTGCTCAACCGCGCCTTCACGCTCTCCGTGGCCCAGCGGGCCGCCGGCGCGGAAGAACTGCTCCGCATCCGCCGCAAGCAGCTCGTCGGCATCGCCGGTATCGCCGCCGAACGGCTCGCCCGCGCCCTGGACCTGCCGCGCGGCCCCGAGGGAGCGGCCCGCCTGCTCGCGGTGCACCCCCTCCTCAACCCCGCGGCCTACGTCGACGCCGACATCGACGGCGCGGACGTCGCCGTCCGTCCGTCCCCCGCGCATGAGGACGGCGCGTGGATCTCGCTCTGCGGCCCCGGGTGGACGACCGCGCTCCAGGCCGTCGTCCGCGCCGTGGACGTCCGCCTCGACGTCGAGGCGACCGGTTCCGGCGACGAATGGCGGCTGACCGTCGTCCGCCGCGACGACCCGGCCCCGGAGCCGGGCGAGGTCGCCGTCGTCCGCTTCAGCACCGGCGCCGCCTTCGCCTTCGAACCCCGCCGCTCCCTGCCGATCACTCCCGTCTGACGGCGCCGGCGCGCAGGCTCGGGGCCAGCCAGCGGGTCAGGACGGCGCGGAGCCGGGCCTCGTCCCTCGGCGGCTCGGCCGGATGCTGCAGCAGCGAGGTCAGCAGGCGCATGACGACCTCGGCGAGCCCGTCGAGATCGTCCTCGCCGACCCCGGCGGCCGCCCAGTCGACGGGGAAGCGCTTCAGCATCTCGGCCCCGTAGGCGACGGCCTCCGCGGTGGTGGCCCCGCGGCCGAAGGCGGCGGAGTCCTCCAGCTGGAGCAGCAGGCTCAGCCGCGGCTCGTTCGGGATGGTCCGCACGCAGAAGAGCATGCCTTCGACCACGGCCTCGGCCGGGTCGCCGACCCCCTGCAGATGGGCGATCAGCCGGTCGACGAACGCCTCCGCGCCCTGGGCCGCGACCTCGCCGATGATGTCGCTGATGCGGCCGAAGTGGCGGTAGACGGTCTGGCGGGTGACGCCGAGCTCGCTCGCGACGTCGGACAGGGTCGTCTTCGCGACGCCGTGCCGGTCGATGCAGCGGACGGTCGCGTCGACGATGCGCTGCCGGGCCTCGGCCTCCGACGCGGGTGGCCGGCCTCCCCAGCCGTGGTGCCCCATGGGCTCAGGATGGCACAGGCTCAGCCGTTCCCCGTGGCATGATCGCGCGGAGCGCGGCCGCGATGATCCCGGTGGCCGCGACGGCGCACAGCCCCGCGTACCAGAGGCTGCCGATCGGCGTGCCCTGCTCGGTGACGCCGTCGGTCGCCGCGAAGTACGCCGGCAGCGCGACGAGCCAGAAGACGAGGTGGACCCCGAGGTACAGCGCCGGATAGATCCGCGCGAACACCGGCGACGCCACCGGGACGGCCCTGCCGCCGCTCCCCGCGCGCCAGGCGTCGGCGAGCAGGTACAGGCCGACGAGCCAGACCGCGGCGAGCTCGGCGGTGAGGATGGCCCGCTGCACCCCGAGCCGTCCCTCGAAGGCGCCGCCGGGGGCGCTCACGACGACCATCGCGAGGGGCGTCACGACGCCGGCGACGAGGGTGCGCCCGCTGATCTGGAGGCCGCTGAGCGCTCCGCGGCCGTTCCCGCCGCCGACCAGGCGGACGACGAGGTAGGTCATCGCGCCGAAGGAGACCGAGGCGAACAGGAGCATGCTGTTCATCGGCACCGAGGCGAGCGCCGGCTGGTTGATCTTCTCGTTGGCGGGGTTCCACGCCCACCACCTCAGCTGCGGCCCGAGCTGGTCGAAGATCTCGTAGAAGACCTGGCAGGCGAACGCGACCGCCGCCGAGCCGATCAGCGGCCCGCGCCGCGCGAAGACGCCGAGCGCCCGGACGAGCTCGTAGGCGAGCTGCGAGATCGCGGGATAGAAGGCCACGATGTAGAGCGGCAGCCGGTCGTACATGAACTGCACGGTGAACACGTTGTGGGAGAAGATGAACCCGACGTGCTCTTGCAGGCCGAACCAGCCGGGGAAGTACAGCGGCGGTTCGATCACGGCCAGGTAGACCACCGAGGCGAACCACAGCGAGAGGTTGACCGGGTCGCCGTCGCGCCGCCACCGCCGCCACGCGTGGACCAGGGCGAACACCGCGCCGCCGACGATGAGCAGTTCGAGTGCCGCCATGGTCCCGTCGGCGAGGTCGAACGGGTTGCGCAAGCCCACCACGGGACGGGCGTCGTGGCAGGAGAAGCCGAGGCTCCCGGCGAGTCGCTCGGCCGCCGGGTCGCAGGTGTACCCCATGAGCCGCTCCCCGCCGTCAGGTGCCGACGAGATCGTCACCGCGGGCCGGCGCGGCGCCGCGGGGTTCGGTGTAGTCGATGCCGGGGGGATCCCGCCGGACGTCGAACCCGTGGGGCACGACGGTCCGTCCGAGCCGCTGCCGCACCCTGTAGCGCGCGACGCCGAACCAGAACCGCGGATCGGCGGCCATCCGCCGCAGCGACCTGTCGAGGTTGAACACCTGGGCGAACGTCCGCTCGACGTGGGCGTCCTCGCGGCTCGCGGCGGTGACGGCGTTGAAGACCGGCCAGCTCAGCCGCGCGATGATCCTGCGGCGCCAGGCGGCGGCGACCTCCGTCCCGGTCGCGAAGTCGTAGGCCTGGTCGCGGGCCATCGCCAGCATCCAGGGGACCTGGAGAGACTTCTTCTGCCTGCGCAGGAACGCGCGCATGAAGGCGAGGTCGACCGCGCCGCCCCCGTGCAGCACCTCGTCGAGGATGAGCGCGGAACGGGCGGCGGAGCTCATCCCCTGGGCGTAGAACGGGTTGAAGGCGCAGATGGAGTCACCGACGCACACCAGCCCGACCGGGGGCTTTCCGAGCAGGTCGTAACGGCGCCATTTGTTGCCGGTCGAACGGGTCAGATGCACTGCCGAAGTCGGGGTGCAGGCACGGGCCGCCTGCGCGAACACGGGTGTCCGCACGCGGTCCAGGGCGTCCTCGAACGCCTCGACCCCGCGCGGCATCGCGATGCCCCACGACCCCATGCACACGATGGCGCGCTCTCCCTCGATGGGGAAGAAGTTGCTGAGGAACTCGTGCTCGGCGGGGTGGTCGCCGGTGTCCTGGGTCGGGGTGATGACCAGGTGCTTCCACCACCACGTCTCCGGGCGCCGTCCCTCCGGGGGCAGGTCGTACCAGCGCGAGGTGTAGGTGACCTTGGCGTCGAGGGTCCTCTCCGGCGGCGCCTCCCACCCCGCCGCGCCGAGCCAGTCCACGACCGAGGACCCGCGTCCCAGCGCGTCGACGACCAGGTCGGCGGCCAGGTGGCCGCCGTCGTACTCGACCCCCTCGACGCGACCGTCCGCGGTGCGGAGCCCCGTGACGGTCACGCCCTCGCGGATCTCGATGGCCGGCAGCTCGCGCACCTTGTCGCGCAGGACCCGCTCGATCAGCACCCGGGAGCCGTACACCATCGTCATCGACCCGGACTTGCGCGGGGCCCAGCCGTCGTTCTCGCAGTAGGCCGCGTCCAGCGACGGCATCAGGTGCATCCCGCCCGCCGCGATCAGCGCCTCCTCGAACCCGGGGAAGATCTCGCCGATCGCCCGCCGGCCGGAGTTGAGCAGGAAGTGCGGGTGCTTGCTCTGCGGAACGCCCCGCCGATGCTCGGCGCCCGGCGGCAGCCGATCCCGCTCCAGCACGACCACCCGCCCGAAGTGCCCGGCGAGCACTCCCGCGGCGCACAACCCCGCCACACTCCCACCGAGCACCACGGCCGTCCCGCGCACCATCCCGCCACCGCCCATCCATTCATACACTCAACGAGTGAATGTATGATGCGCTCACGGCGAGGCAAGGTCAATAGGCATGGTTCGTCCCCGCGGCCGCAGCCTTCAGCGAGTCCCTGCCGCCTCGATCAGCGGCTCGATCCGCTCGGCGATGTCAGGCCAGCGGGCCGCTGCTGAAGGGCGGCTCGGGCGGATCGGAGTCTTCGCCGCTGCCCGCGACCATGACCTGCCAGCAGGGGTCGTCCGCATCATCGAGGTGAAGCCACACGTAGACGACGGGGAAGGGCCGTCCCACGTGGTCGAGGGGCGGGTCGGCGGCAGCGGCGGCGAGACGCTGGGCCAGGACGCCGGCGTAGTTCGCGGTGAACTGCGGGCGCAGGTTGACCTGTGCCACGGTCGTGGACCGGTCCCCCTGCCAGACGATGATCTGTTCACCGGAAACCCCGATGCCGGTGATGGTGTCCGCACGGACGAGGTGGACGTCTTCGGTCACCAGCCAGACCACTGGAGAACTCGTGAACGCGTCAGGCTCCATAGCAGCGGAGCCTAGAGGCGTTCGGCGTCCCCGAGAAGGCGTGCGGCGGTCCGATACGCGTGCGGACACGCGGCGCCCGGCCCCCGCGACGAGCGATGGAGCCGCTGTTCCGTGCAGGACTGGCGCGGATGTCCGCTGTCACCAGTATTGTGTGCGGGCTCGCGAGTCGACCTGGGGGCCGCATGGGAACGTCAGTGGAGCCGGAGTCGGACTCGGGGATGCGGCGCTGGCTGCTCCAGGGGCTGCACCGCCCGGGGCACAAGCCGGGGCCGCACAAGAAGCAGCCGCACCACGAGGACGCGCCGCACAAGCAGCACGCCTGGTGGCAGGTCATGTGCCTGACCGGCGTCGACTACTTCTCCACGCTGGGCTACCAGCCGGGCATCGCCGCCCTGGCGGCCGGGGCGCTGAGCCCGATCGCCACCCTGCTGCTGGTGGCGCTGACCCTGTTCGGGGCGCTGCCGGTCTACCGGTCGGTGGCGGGGCAGAGCCCGCACGGGCTGGGGTCGCTGTCGATGCTGGAACGGCTGCTGCCCGGCTGGCGCGGCAAGCTCCTGGTGCTGTTCCTGCTCGGCTTCGTCGCCACCGCGTTCATCGTGACGATCACGCTGTCGGCCGCCGACGCCACCGCCCACCTGCTGCACAACCCGTTCGCCCCGGACGCGGTCGCGGGCTGGCAGATCCCGGTCACGCTGGTGCTGATCGCGGCGCTGGGCGCGGTCTTCATGGTGGGGTTCAGCGAGGCGATCTCGATCGCGGTCGTCCTGGTCGCGGTGTACCTGGTGCTGAACGTCGTGGTGGTGGGGACCGCCCTGGTCGAGGTGGCGTCCGATCCGGGGCTGGTCACCGACTGGAGGCACGCGCTGACCGCCGACCACTCCAGCCCGCTGGTGATGGTCGCCGTCTCGCTGTTCGTGATGCCCAAGCTCGCCCTCGGACTGTCCGGGTTCGAGACCGGCGTGGCCGTGATGCCGCTGGTCAAGGGTGATCTGGACCGGCGGATCCGGGGCGCGCGCAAGCTGCTGACCACGGCCGCGGTCATCATGAGCGTCTTCCTGATCACCTCCAGCTTCGCCACCAGCGTGCTGATCCCCGAGAAGGAGTTCGAGGAGGGCGGGAAGGCCAACGGCCGGGCGCTGGCCTACCTCGCGCACGAGCACCTCGGGGAGTGGTTCGGCACCGCCTACGACCTCAGCACGGTCGCGATCCTGTGGTTCGCCGGCGCCTCCGCCATGGCCGGGCTGATCAACATCGTCCCCCGCTACCTGCCCCGCTACGGGATGGCCCCCGACTGGACCCGCGCCACCCGCCCGATGGTCCTGATCTTCACCCTCGTCTCGTTCGCCATCACCCTGCTGTTCGGGGCCCAGGTCGAGGCGCAGGGCGGCGCCTACGCCACCGGCGTCCTGGCGCTGATCCTGTCCGCCGCGGTCGCCGCGACGCTGGCGTCCTGGAAGCGCGGCCGCCGCCGCCCCGCCGCGGCCTTCGGCGCCGTCACCCTGGTCTTCGCCTACGCCACGATCGCCAACATCATCGAACGCCCCGACGGCCTGGTGATCGCCGTCGTGTTCTGCGTCGCGATCGTCGTCACCTCGCTGATCTCCCGCGCCACCCGCTCCACCGAACTGCGCATCACCGACGTCGAGTTCGACGAGAAGGCCCGCGAGTTCCTCGACCGGCCCGGCGAGTTGCGGATCATCGCCAACGAGCCCGACGAACGCGACCGCCAGGAGTACCTGGACAAGGCGCAGGAAGCCTGGGAACTGCATCGCCTCCGCGCCGATGAGGGGCTGCTGTTCCTCGAACTCACCGTCTCGGACGCGTCGGAGTTCGAGTCCACCGTGCGCGTCACCGGCGAGGAGCGGCACGGATACCGCATCCTGCGCACCGAGGGCCCGAGCATCCCCAACGCGATCGCGGCGATCCTGCTCCACGTCCAGCACGAGACGGGCAAGCAGCCGCACGTCTACTTCCACTGGGCCGAGGGCAACCCGATCGGCGCCCTGCTCCGCTACCTGGTCTTCGGCGGCGGCGACGTCCCGCCCCTGACCCGGGAGATCCTCCGCCAGGCCGAACCCGACGTCGAACGCCGCCCCATCGTCCACGTCGGCTGACGTCTCAGGCCGCCCCGCGCCCCCGGCTACCGCCAGAGGTGGTCATAGCGGTCCGGGGCCGGAGCGACCTGGACCCGCCCGTCCCTGACCTGCCACTCGATCTGGTGCCCCTCCTCGTGGAAGACGAGGAAGAGCCCGCACACCCGGTCGTCGTCCTCGTCGACGGCGGGGAGGGCCGCGATCCGCCGGACCTGGTCGAGAACGTCATCGGCGCCGGAGGGGCGAACCGCTCGGGCATAGCACGCCGCGTCGAGCCAGCCGCCCTCCGGAAACGCCCATCCCGCGGGGTCACCGCTGATGACGCGCTCGGCCTCGGCTCTCTGCCCGTGGAACTCCAGCCAGCCCCGTATGTAGACCCACGCGCTCATGACGCCGGGGCCTCCCGCCGGCCGGTCACATCAGACGGTCTTGGTTCTCGTCGGCCTCGGCGCGGACGGCGTCGGCGAAGGAGTCGTCGGCGTCCTCGTCCGATTCCGCGCTCTCCCGGTAGATGAGCCGGCATCCGCGGATCCCGTCGAGAAGGTCTTCGAGAAGGTCGTGCGCGGGCCGCATGGGGTCGAGCGGGGTGGTACGGAGCGACTCCAGAAGACCGCTCCGCAGGCGCGGGTCCTGGTGTTCGGCGGCGAGCTCGTCCGCCTGGCTGATGCAGTCGCGGACGGCGTCGATGTCGGGGATCCTGCCCTCGGCGGCCGCCATGGCGTCGCGGATCATGCCGGTGATCGCGTCGTAGGGGGAGAGGCCGACCTCCAGGCTCTCCAGCACGGCGGTGGGCGTGGCGTGCGCGAGGGCTTCGATGTTGTCGGCCTCCTCGACGATCTGGGTGGGGGCCAGCCCCGACGTCTCGGCCGCGACGTCGGCGGCCGCCTGCAGCCAGTGCGCGGCCGCGATAGAGGCGGCGACGGGATCGACGTCGGTGAACAGGGCGTGGCTGCCGAGCGGACGGTCGGAAAGGATCTTGTCGGCGGCCTGGACCTGCGCCGGCGAGGCCCCGGCGCGGGTGAGCGCCACGGCCTGCCGGGCGCGGCCGGTGAGGTCGCCGAGTTCCGCCTTCTCGACAGCGTTCATCTCGGTCTGCACCTCCGCCACGATGCACGCGGTCAGCTCCGCGCCGCCCGCGGCGCGCAGGGCGCGGCCGGCCCGATGCGCCGCCTCCTCGACGGGGTTGGACGACTGGAGCAGCACGCCGTCTCTCGGGAGGTTGGGGTCGGCGAGGGCGTCGGCGACCGTGGCGAAGGCTTCTCGATCGTGGTCGCGACGCCACCCCTCGCTGTTCTCGCTCTGGTCCTCGGCGGCGGACGCCGGGTGCGTGTAGGTCCGCCAGGCCTGCTTCGAGAGCAGCGTCAACGCGTGGACGAGCTGCTGAGCCTGATCGCCGGTGACCCCCTCGGAGAGCGCCGCGACGGTGAAGGCGGCGTTCCCCAGCCCGGTGTTCCAGAAGACCACCAATGCGTGACGCTCCACGTCGTAGGCGTACGTACTCAACATCCCTCCCTGACCTCGACACCTCCACCCTCCCACTCCCAACTACGAAGAGTGAGACGAACACACCTCCGGAATCGCACCGGCGGCGCCCTCGTCGCGGTCGCGGGCCATGCGTTTCAGGCGAGGCGGAAGGCCAGGAGGGTTCTGTCCTGGGCTGCCACGAGGGTGCGGTCGCGGGTGCTGAGCGCCCATTGCCTGGTCGGGGCGGAGGTGGCGGCGGGGTGGTTCCAGACGAGTTCGCCCGTTTCGGCGTCCCAGCCGTAGAGTCCCGCGCCCGTGGCGCCGGCCACGCCGGTGTAGACCGTCCCGCCGGCCACGGTGATGTTCGACGAGAGCCGCCTGTCCTGGTGGGGATCCGCCGCGGCCTTGGGAAGCTCGGCCGTCCAGAGCCTGTGGCCGGTGTCGGCGGCCAGCGCGTCGAGCGTGACGCCCGACGGGTTGCGGAAGATCAGGTTCCCGCCGCCCTCGGGGACGTAGGTCAGGCTCCCCTCCGGATCGGCCCAGCGGAGCGCGCCCGTCGCGGTGTCGAGCCTGACGAGGAGGCTTTCCGACCCCCGGTTCCCGAGCGCGACGAGGGTGCGGTTCGTGATGCCGTAGAGGAAGGCGAGGTAGGCCGTGAAGGGCCACTCGTGGGTCCAGAGGCGCCTGCCGGTGGCGGCGTCCACGCCGACGACGGCGGAGAACCGGCGGGACCACAGCTGCCGCCCGGTGTCGAGCGAGTGGCCGCGGTACACCACTCCCTCGTCGTGGGGGATGACCGTCCGGGAGAGGAGCCCGACCCTGAAGGCCCGGTCGGTGAGGTCGCCGATCGTCGTCCGCCACAGCGCCTTCGGCGGGGACGGCCTGTGCCCGGCCCCGCCGGCCGCGGACAGCGCCGCGGCCGTCCCGCCGCCGATGACGGCGAGTCCCGCGGCGGCGGCGCCGCCGAGCAGCAGCCGCCGGCGGGTGCGGGCCTTGGCGATCTCCCGCAGGTCCAGGAGGAGCGTGTCCTCCCGCTGCCGCAGCTCGTCGCCGAGGGTCCCCGGAAGCCAGCCGGGGGCCACCGGCTCGGCCGCCAGCAGTGACGGCAGCAGGTCGGTGGGCGGGCGTTCGCCGGGATCGCGGCTCAGGCAGCCGGCCACCATCCGCCGCAGGGACGCCGGTACGCCGTCCAGATCGGGCGCCTCGTGCAGCGTCCGGGTGGATGACCGCGGCCAGTCCGCCCCGGCCGAACGGGGCACGACCGGTGGCGGCGAAGGCCGGCACCGCCCCGAAGGCGAACACGTCGGCGGACGCGGCGAGCGTCCCGCCGCGGATCTGCTCCGGGGGACATGGAGCCGGGGGACCCGATGAACCGCCCCTCGGAGGTGAGCGCCTGCGTGGGCCCGTGGGCGGACGCGCCATGCTCGGCGGTCCTGCTGATGCCGAAGCCGATGACCCGGGGCCCGTCCTTGGCCAGCAGGATGTTGACCGGTTTGAGGTCGCGGTGCAGCAGCCCCGCCGCGTGGATCGCGATCAGCGCCTCGCCCAGCCCGGCGCCGAGCGCGCGCAGCAGCGGCTCGGGCATCGGCCCGTTCCGGTCGACCGTCTCCTTCAGGCTGAGCCCGTTGACGCACGCGGTCGCCAGCCACGGGACGGCCCCGTCCGGGTCGGCGTCGACCACCGGGCCGGTGAACGCGCCGCTGACCCGCCGGGCGGCGGCGGCCTCGGCCCGGAACCTGGCCCGGAACTCCGGGTCCCCGGCGAGGTCCGGCCGCACCACCTTGATCGCCACCGCTCGCCCGGCCGGGGACGCGCCCAGGTAGACCCGTCCCATGCCGCCCTCGCCCAGCCGCCGCAGCACCCGGTACCTGCCGATGCGGTCGGGATCGTCCGAGCCTGTCACGAGGCCGTCCGGAAGCACAGCAGCCGCTGATGATCGGTCGCGAAGATCGACGAGCCCGACACGACGACGCCCCATTCCTTGGCGCGGGCGACGTCGCTCCAAAGCGCCCACAGCCCCCGGCCGGAGGTCGTGGCGGCGAAGACCCCGCAGGCCGATCCACTGCTGAACGGGACCGCGAGGACGTCGTCCGACGCCGCGTCCCGCCCCGGCTGGCCGACGAACCTCTCCGGGCCCGCCAGCGTCCACCCGGGGCCCCGGTCGCACGGTCGTGGGTGTGCAGGTCGACCCCCCTGAAGATCACTTTGCCGGCCGAAGACCCTGCCACCGGCGACCGCGACGCCCCGGGTCGGCCAGTCCTGTCCGGACCTGGACCAGTCGACGGCCCAGCGCCTGCGGCCCGTGGCGAGGTCGACGGCGCTCAGCGTGTGCTTGGCGTTGAGGTACAGGCCGCTCCGGCCGACCGCGCCCTCGACGGCCGAGTCGGCGAGGGGGAACCGCCACCGGGCCTTGCCGCCGGCGAGGTCGACGGCCCACACGGCGGGGTGTCCTCGTCCGAGTACGTCCCCGACTCCAGCAGGATCGCGCCGCCGGCCACGCCGAAGACGGAACCGGGAAGCGCGCCCCCCCGGCATCGGCAGATGCGTCGGCTCACCGGACGCCGCGTCGACCAGGGTGATCGTCGTCTTGCCGTCGAGACCGGCGCCGTTCGGGAGCACGAACGTCGACCCGTGGACCGCGCCGCCCGCGAACATGCTGACGTCCGCCGTCCACAGCCGCCGCCCCGACGCGGCGTCCACCCCGTACGTCGCGTCTTCACCGCCCCACAACAACACATCGCCCGCGACCAGCAGATGCGATTCGTCGGACCCGACGCGCGCGGGCGGGACGAAGGTCCACGCCGGCGTGGGCGCCGCGGCGAGGGCGGTCCCGCGGGGCGAGGGCTCGGCGGGCTTGGACTTCCCGCCCGGTTCGCCTGGGCCTCCCCGGCCGCCAGGTCGCGGCGCAGGGCCGGGGAGACGAGCGCGGACGGGTCGGCGGGGGGCAGCGCCGCGAGCAGGTCCGCGAGCGGAGGCCGCCGGCCCGGCTCCTTCTCCAGACAGGCGGCCAGGGTGCTTCGCAGCGACGCGGGCACCCCGTCCAGACCGGGTTCGCCGTACATGATCTCGTAGAGCAGCGCGCCCGGGTCGCCCTCCCCGAACGGCCGCGCCCCCGTGGCCGCGTAGACCAGCACGCCCCCCAGCGCGAACACGTCCACCCCGGGCCCCGCGTCCTTGGCGCCGGAGATCTGCTCGGGCGCCAGGTACGCCAGCGTGCCGATCACGCCGCCGGTCCGGGTGATCTGCGTGGCGTCGACGACCTTGGCGATCCCGAAGTCGATGATCTTGGGGCCGCCCTCGGCCAGCAGGACGTTGCCGGGCTTGAGATGCCGGTGCACCAGCCCCGCCCCGTGGACGGCCTGCGGCGCCCCGCCGTCCTCGACGGCCTCCCGCAACGTGGGCGCGAGAACGAAGGCCGCGGCGAACCAGGCTGCGGCGCGTCGGCATCGGCGTCCAGCACGGGAGCCGTGTACAGCCCGCTGACCTTGAGAGCCGCCAGCCGCCAGCCGCCCACCCGGCGACCGGGCGAGATACACGACCCCATCCCACCGGCCCCAAGGCGGGCAAGAACCCGATACCCACCAACCCCGGCGGGATCCCCCGCCCGGAGTGGCCCCATCCCGCCTCCAGCTCAACAGAACAACCGCGTCTATAAGACTACCGACCCCCCACCCGCCGGGCTCCGGCGGTGAAATCCCCGTCTCGGGGCCCCGCCGGGTGGGATACGCACCTGAATCGAGAAGAATCGGCGGCGCAACGACACGCCGCCGCCAGCCGACACCGGTTCGAACGGTTGTGGATCAGGTCGTTGTGATGTTCGCCGCCTTGTACCGTTGCGCGTGCTGGATGATCATCGAGGGTGGGACGGCGCGTGATGGCGGGACTGACGGCGTACGAGGCCGGCTGGCGCAAGGTCTGTGGCGACCTGGACGACCATCCGCGGATCGAGGTCCGTTACGCCTTGCAGGATGAACCTGACACGGATTTCACCGATGTCGCGGCCTCGTGGGCGGCTCTCGTGGGCGAGCAGGAGGTCAAGGCGCCCGCTGGGCTGGAGCAGTGTCATCTGCGCTTTCGGGAGCTGGGGCGCCAGTGGATGGGGGAAGGACCGTACGTCAACGGTGAGTTCTACCTCACCCACATCGCACGGGCGGAAAGCCCGGGGCAGGAGGGTGAATGGATCGAGTCGTGGACGGGCAAGGAGCTTTTTCCGGCATCGCAACTGCGGATTATCGATGTGCACCCCTACACAGGTACGGGGCACTATGCCGCACTGCGGCTGCTGCCAGGCGGGGACGAACCCGAAATCTGGTGGGTGGCCGAGCCCAGGTACGGTGCGTGGAAGATGGACGTCGGCTACCGCGAGTACCTGGAAATGCTCCAGCTGACCAAGGGAGCCTTCAGCTGGCAGTTCCTGTTCACCCGGGCGCCGCTGGACAATGAGGAATTCAAGCCCGTGCGCGATCGAATTGAGAACATGCTCGACGCATTGCCGATCTTGTTCCCCGAGCATGACTACGAGCAGCTCGGAGAGCGCTTTTCGTCCTCCTGGTGACAGGCGGAATGAACGCGCTGGTTCGCGGTGAGGTGGTGGGGCCGGCAGGCGTCGAGGGCGCCGTCGCCGATGTCGGCTCTGAGCTGGCACGGATCTGGCACGAAGTCGGGAAACGGCCGAGGAGATCGGCGGCGATGTACGCCCGCCCGCGACTCCCCGCGACTCCCCGTGAGTCCCCCGTGATCACCATCCTGATGCGGAATTGACCTGCAAGTACGCGTCACCTGAGCTGGATGCGTAGGCGGTAAATACGCACACAATCCGCAGGGGCTCTACACTTCACCCGTGGGCATGATCGGATATTACGCGCGGCGGACCCCGGCCGAACTTGATCGCATGATCAGAGAACCGGCTTCGGCCAGGCGGCTGGCTAGCGAGCTGGTCACGGCGGAACGAGTCCTCAACATCGACAAGGCGTGGGACAGGATCGGTGACCTGTTGGACGAATTCGACTTCCCCGTCGACGTCGTCTACGGAGAGGAGATCCTACCCGGATCCGACGGCTGGGGGCCACTTGGATACCTCACCTCCAAACAAGTGCAAGAAGCCGCCGAAGCGCTCCTGCAATTCCGCCCCGAGACCCTGGTCACAGAATTCTTCACCCCGAGATCCCCAGTGCAGGCAGGGACCGATCCACACGTCATCCGGGAACGCTCTGGCGTGGTGGACTATGTCCTCAGCCACTTCGAATCGCTGGCTGCCTTCATCCAGACCGCAGCTCGCGCTCACGACGCCATCATCATGTGGCAGTACTGATGGTCTTCCCAGGGCAATGAGGCAGAGCCAGACGCCAACGCACCCGGCTCTGGAGGGCGCGTACCCGATCACTGCGGGCAACCGTGCTGACCTGCGCACGAACGCTCCAAGCTCGCCCTTCGACCGCTCGGCATTCCGCACATGTTCCGGATCTTGGTTCACACGTGTCGCTGGACCGGCTTGGGTGCTTGACCGCATCCTTATCAGTTCGATCACCGCCCAAGGCCGCTGGCTCACCTTCCCGCGCTGACCTCGTGGCGGCGGCTGATCATATGTGGTGGCGTCTGTTGCTGCCACGGCTGCTGTCACCGGCTATCCGAGCACTCGGCAGGTGGAGTGACCAAGAAGACGAGTAGCCACCCTGACCAGCTCACGGGCGGCCCCGCCCGGCACAACCGGGGCCGCCTGTTCCGCACTGGTTGCGCACGCCTAGAACTAGGCTCCGGACCGGGCGTGTCTACCGCTTCCGAGCCCGATAGTGCCTGAGCAGTGCCGTGATCTTCGCGTAGTCACGGTTTCCGTTCAGCTCGGCCAGGAGATCGTCGGGGCACAGTTCGTAGTGGTCTCCCCACCACTTGCGTCCCTTGGTGTCCCAGATGCGGTAGCCGCCGGGAACCCCACGGGCTACGTAGCGCCTCTTCGCCACATGTCACTCCATCGCTCGCTCGACTGCACCAACGAGCTTACGAACGGCCCTTGGCCCCAGCCATCCATTAACCCGTCCAGACGTCGGTCCGGCACGTGTGGTGTCCATGGCCCTGTGAGTCCCTGGGCGTGCGGCGTAGCCGCTGTTGTTCCCCCTGCCTTCCTCCCCCGGCCCCGACGAGACCTGCACTGAGCCCATTCCATCTTCAGTTGGCCTGGTGGTGGAGGGTGAGGATGGCCTGGACGATGGCGGTCAGTCTGCTGGGTGAACAGCGGGCCTTGCGCAGGATGTGCCAGTTCTTGAGCGTGGCAGCGCCCCGCTCGCCCTGGGCACGGACTTGGGCGTGATGCCGGTTGAACAGCTTCTTGCGTTTGCCCAGTGTGCGGCGCTTGCGCCGTTTGTACGGCGTGCCGATCGCGCCGCCGGCGCCGACGTATCCCTTGTCGGCGTAGCAGGCGATCGCTCGCGCGGTCAGGCTGGCGACGATGCCGTGGTGACGGGCGGCGGTCAGATCATGGGTCGATCCCGGCAGCGCCGGGGACGCCCAGATCAGTTCGCCGTGCGGATCGGTGAGGAACTGGACGTTCACTCCGTGCCGCCGGTGCTTGCCCGAGTAGAACAGCCGATCGTTCTCGCCCGACAGGCGGTCGGTGGCGATGAGGGTGCCGTCCAGGATGACGTAGGCCTTGCGCTGTGCGATCCGGAGGGCTTCGCGCAGGTCGGGTGCCTGTTCGGCGGGCAGTTCCACGACCTCGGTCACATACCGGTGTGCGGTGGCGGCCCCGACGCCGAACGCGGCGGCCAGGCGGGCGAAGGGTTCGTTGCGGCGTAGATGCACCAGCACCAGCAGCGCTTGGCGGTCCGGGCCCAGCACTCGCCACCGCGTTCCGATCTGGCGGCGGCGCTCGCGCACCAGCCGGGCCACGAACGTAAGGGTCTGGCGCGACAGATCGAGCGCGGCACGGTAGAAAAGCACATGAAGCTCCTGCGCGGACAAGGTTGATCTTGGTCGACAACCTCATCTAGCAGGAGCTTCACTCTTTACGGGCGCCTATCTGCCGTCCGCAACCAGCCCGTGACCTGCAGGCTCAGGTTGGAATTGCCTCACTTAGCGGCGGACGGGTTCTGGCCGCCGCCATTCTTGACAGATCGGGGGAGCCCCGCACCTTTCCAGCCCGACCGACAACATGCCTCAACCCACTTGGCGGTGTGGTGGGAGGCCGATAGGAATGCCTCATGGGCCTGTACCGCAGACATGAGGACTACATCGCTATTCGTGAATGGGAGACGCGCATGGCGGCGCTCCTGCGTCTGGTGGCGGATCGGCTGACTGACGACCAACTCCGCGGGGGCACGGAGTTCCTTGCGCATGCTGAGCACGGCCTGGCGATCGAGTCGGTCACTGAGGCTGAGCGGGCAGGGATGACAGCTCTGGCGACTGAGTTGGGGGCCGAGGTACTCGCCGGCGTCGGGCGGAGCCTCGACTACTGCCCATAGCGGCGGCGCGCCCCTGTGGAGAGGCGGGCGGGGCGAGGCCAGTGGATGTGTCGCGATGCGTGGCCCGGCGCGGCCGTCCGGTGACCGGCGCCCACGCCGCACGCTCCGGGCGGCCTGGCGCGGGGCCGCGCAGCGGCCCAAGCGCCGCCGCCCCTTGACGCCGCGACACAGAACGACACCCCGATCTCTCGGCAACTGCGGAGGCAGCGCGACCGACCGGCGTAAGCAGACCTCATCCTGCTCGGCATCCCAAGGGGCTGGAACATCGAGGGCGGCTCACCCTTGCTGTTCCAGCCTCTGGAAGCTACTCGACGAGATACCGCAGCGACTCTGGCAATGCTTCGATCACCTCGTCATCCAGGCGGAGCTCTTCGAGGTTGATGAGGTTCCCGATGGTGTCCGGGAGCGCCGTGAGCTGGTTGCCGTCCAGGCTGAGCGTGGTGAGGCTGGTGAGGTTCCCGATGCTGTCCGGCAGTGCTGTGAGCTGGTTGTAGTACAGGTGGAGCACGGTGAGGCTGGTGAGGTTCCCGATGGTGTCCGGGAGCGCCGTGAGCTGATTGCCCCTCAGGTCGAGCCAGTCGAGGTCGGTGAGGTTCCCGATCGTGTCCGGCAGCGCTGTGAGTGGGTTGTCGTCCAGGGTGAGCACGGTGAGTTCGGTGAGATTCCCGATCGTGTCCGGGAGTGCCGTGAGCTGGTTGTGTTGCAGCCCGAGGTCTTTGAGGTTGGCGAGGTTCCCAACCGTGTGCGGCAGCGCCGTGAGCTGGTTGTCGGACAGTTGGAGGTTGGTGAGGTTGGTGAGCTTTCCAACCGCGTCCGGCAACATCGTGAGCTGGTTGCGGTACAGGTTGAGCGTGGTGAGGTTGGTGAGATTCCCGATCGTGTCGGGCAGCGCCGTGAGCTGGTTGCCGTACAGGTGAAGCGTGATGAGGTTGGTGAGGTTGTCGATGCTGTCGGGGAGTGTGGTGAGTTTGTTGTTGGACAGGTCGAGGGTGGTGACGTTGGTGAAGTCGGGCAGTGTCGCCAGCGACTCGTGCAGTGTCTCCAATCCGAGATCGGCCAGTCTCAACTCCCAACCGCCGGAACCCGCTGTTTCCTCATGACTGTCCGTCCCTGAACTCACTGAACCTCCTTTTCATGCCACCAAGTTCCGAGAGACCTATCCAACCGAGACACCCCCTTTGAACGGGTGATGATCTCGTCGACACCGTCGCACCGGTTGTCGCATCTGCCGGCGCTGGCGAGGGACAACGCACACTGGATGCCCCCTACCGTGTCCCCCGGGTTTACGCAGGTCAGAGATGATGGGGGACGCGGGGGACACTCTGCCTGGTGATTTTATGGCCTTCGAGGACGGTAGAGAGACCGCCGGACCAAGAAGACGAGGAACCTCAGAGGCGGCCAGCAGCCCAATCTGGCACACCAGCCCCGAAAGGCCGCATGAAAACCGGGGCCCAAGGCTCCCTTTTATGCGGGTTGACCTGGATTTTTGAGTGGAGCGGGCGACGGGAATCGAACCCGCGTAGCCAGTTTGGAAGCGGCAGTTGAACACCTCTCGTCGATCGCCACTGAACCGCTAAACTGCAGGTCAGAGGCTGTTTCGTGTGCCATCCTGTGCTCGCCGATGTCGCTCGGATTTCCATGATCCAGTGACAAATGAGTGACAAATGATCTTCGGGGGATCATGGGTTTCACACGCAAGCGCAAGGGGCCCGAGGGCACCCGATACCAAGCGCTTTATGACGACGCTCGGGGCGTCCGCCAGACGGCCGGCACCTTCGGCACCCGCAAGGAGGCCGACCGCGCCTGGCAACGAGCCGAGTCCCGCATCGCCGAGGGCAAGGCGGGCGACCCCCGCCGAGCCCGCCAGACCTTCCGCACCTACGTAGAGGGTCGCTGGTTCCCGAACCACCGCATCGAGGCATCGACCCGCCAGGACTACGCCTACGCCCTCGCATCCCACGTCATGCCGTACTTCGCGGACATGAAGCTGCAGGACATCACCTCCGAGACCGTCCGCGAGTGGATCACGCACCTCAAGAAGCAGGGCGCCTCGGCCTACCGCATCAAGTACTGCAAGACGGCGATCCTCAACGCCATCTTCACCACCGCGGTCAACGACGGCGTCCTCGTCTACCACCCCAGCCGCGGCGTGAAGACCGACCCCGTCCCCGAGAAGCCGCGCCAGATCATCACCGCCGACCAGTTCGCCCGTATCTACGAGGCGCTCCCGGACGCGACCGCCCAACTCCTCGTCGAGACCGACATCGAAAGCGGTCTCCGCTGGGGCGAACTAACCGAGCTCCGCGTCAAGGACCTCGACTTCGCCACCGGCATCCTCACCGTCAGCCGCTCCGTCGTCGAACTCGTTCCCAAGTTCCACCCCGAAGGCCGCCGCTTCCTGGTGAAGGACTACCCCAAGGGCAAGCGCTGGCGCCGCTTCAAAATCAGCTCCCAGATCGTCGCCAAGCTCAAGGCTCACGTAGAGGCCAACGACCTCGTCCCCGACGACCTCTTCTTCAGCCGCCACCGAGCCGAGCCGCCCAACCTCGAACTCCTAGACCCCGACGCCCTCACCTTCGAAGCCCCGAACGGCCGCACCTACACCCACGGAACAACCACGGCCTACAGCCTCGGCAAGTGCAAGTGCCACCACTGCCGAGCCGCGTACGCCGCCTACCGAGCTGAGCGCCGCGCCCAGGGCAAGGACAACCCCCGCAAGCCCCGCGTCATCGACGACGACCCCCACATCTCCGCGAACTGGTTCCGCACCCGTTGCTGGCACCCAGCCCGAGCCGCCGCCGACCTCGGATGGTCGCCCCGCATCCACGACCTCCGCCACGCCCACGCCTCCTGGCTCCTGGCTGGCGGCGCCGACCTCCAGGTCGTCAAAGAACGCCTCGGCCACCGCAAGATCTCCACAACCGAGCGCTACCTCCACACCCTCCCCACCGCCGACGAAACCGCCCTAGAAGCCCTAGCAAAGATCCGCGCGACCCAGGGCAGCCAGGACGCACCCGCAGACCTCGAAGCCCAACTCGCCGAAGCCCAAGCAAAGATCACCCAGCTACAGGCCGTCCTAGCCGACCAGCTGATCGCCCAGCAAACCGAAACAACACCAAACCTCCGCTCCGTGTAGCGCATCCCTTCAGGGCGGACCCGGAGACAGAGGAGTTGATCACGAACATCCCATCCGAGGACATCGAGCGACTCGGCGGGGTCAGCGAGGCACGTGATCGCCGGAGCCGACTCGGCCGGCGCCGGGAGCGCTCTGAAGGATCATCATATTCCGTCAAAAAAGGGCCATCTGTGCCGTTTTTTTGTCCTGTTCTGCATGGATATACGAACGGGTTCGCGGCTTGTAGTGGATCTGCAACGCTAAACGCATGCGGCTGCTGCGGCTTCGACACCCCCTACGTGCGAACTCTGCACGCGCGCGGTTACATAGGGGGCGGGTGGTGTGGCGTTGGCCCCGCACTCACATACGCACCCTGGTGAGCTGTCCGGTCGGGCGTTTCACCTTCCCTCTATGGAAGGGCTGCGAGCGTGGGCGTGGATTATCCAGGTGGGCCGAGCAAAGGCCCCGAGACTGCCGACAAGACCACCCCGCAGGGCACCCGTGAGCAGTCGCCGACCGACCCTCCCGGAGCTAACGGGAAAACCCCCCGTATGGACAGCCTGACTGCAGCGGGCTGGAAGTTCCCCGGCCGACCGGAAGCCGCCGACGAGTCCTCCACCGACCCGACCGGCGACAAGCAGGAGTCCCTCGAGGATCGCTCAGCTGAAGCCAAGTCGGATGCCAAGAAAGAACCAGAGGCCGACGCGACCGACGGTGGCTCCCAGTCGACCGAAGAACCCGACGACACGGCCGAGCCTGCTGAGACCGGTAACGGTGACCCGGAAACGGAAGAGGCCGGCCAGGCCAAGACCGAGAACCCGCCCCAGGACGAGGGCGAGCGTGCAAACGAGAACCGTGTGCCTGGACTCGGTCGGCCCGAGGCCGGCGGAGCGGAAGGTCAGGACGACAGGGGTAGCAGCGCCGACGACAAGACTGACGACCCGGAACCACCCCAGCCGCAAGAGCCCTTCCCCACCGACGACGCAGCCCCTCCCAAGCCGCCGTCCCGCTTGGAAAGCTTGGCCCGCGCCCGCGAAGTTCAATTCCGAGACGCAGAACAACTACGAGCCAAGTTCCAAGAGGCCCAGATCGCCGATGGCGACAGAAGGGCCCCATCGCAAAGCGAGAACGTGGGAGGCGACGAGCGTGAGCCCGAGAAGCAGCTCGCAGCCACAGAGGCTTCACCCGGCGACAGCGGCGAACCGCCAGCCGCACCAGTAGCGGACGCCCCGCGCCCCGCGGGGGTCCGAGCACCCGTTGAGGGTTACAAAGCACAACCGGGCCCAGAAGCCGGCCAACCCGCCGAAAATGCAGTGTCCCCCTCCGGAGAAACTGGCGAGAACGCTGCGACCCCAGAGGTTCAGGGTGATCAGGACGGCGAGGGGGGTGAGAGCGCCGTCGCCGACGGTACTCGGGAGGGTGCTGAAGACGAAGCCACCACCATCGAGGCGGTCGAAGCCGAGACCACCGAACTCCCATCCGGCATCATTGAAGAACTCGTCGATGGTGAAGCGGCGGGCAAGCCCACACGGTTGGAAGGGCAGAGAGATTACGTCGTCGACGACCCGGCCGTGCCCGGCAGGACGATCACCGATATCGACCGCATCCAAGGCGGGGTTCTATGGGAAGAGAAGAGCGCGACCCACGCCAGCGATGTCGGACGGTGGGTGGCCAAGCACATTGATAAGAAATTCTCATCCTATCTTGATGCGCGCCAATACATCGTCGGGTACGAACAGGCGCCTATCGGCTTTCACTTCACGAGTCCCGGCGCCGATCCAGTGTTTCGATCCGAGGTAGAATCAGCGGTCGAGAGGCTGCGTCAAGCGTATCCAACTGAACAGATCCTGCTGGAGTGGTCATAGTGGGCTATATCTTCGACATCGACGACGAGACAGTGTGGAGCCCCTCGTTGAGAGTGGGGCAACTGTACGTCAATCTGGCAGAAGCAGCCGCCCATACCCTGGAGCTTCCGACCGGGCTGGAGGCGGTTGCAGAGGACATGTGCGACATCAACGCTTCTGTATTCAGTGACTTCACGCGCGCCCTTGTTAAGGAGTTCTTTTCCAGTCACCACGCTGTTGCTCAAGAAATGTTGCGTGGTGTACTATTCGCCTCCCTGATAATGCTTCAACGGGGCGGCATTGAAATCACTCCTCACGGCGAGGAGCAGAAGTCCCTCTGGTTGACCTTGCCTGAATTTGCGCAGAGAATGCCAACCTGACGGAAAATGGACAATGTCAGAGCCTTTAAGGTTCCGGACACTGGCCTTAGGGGTCGCAAATGCCGTTCGGTGGTCGTGATCTGATCATATGGCGGTCAGACTGGCGATGGGCTGCGACGCCAGTTGCGGGCCGAAGTGCGGGCGCTCTGCGGTGGCCGCAACAGCCCGCGCGGTGACCCTGTGGTGCTGTGGGAGCGCGTACGTTGTTGATCGGAAGCCATCTAAGGGCGATAGGCGGCGGCGCCGGGGGTTCGAAATTTCGGGCGTCAGCCTTCATTTCGGAGCGCTCCAGGCTTTGCGGCGATAGATTTAGTGGCGTTCGGGATTAGTCGGAGTCATGGCCAGCCGGCGACTGCGAGGTCTGCGTTGACCATTCTTGTGGAGGGGCCGGCTTGGAGCTCAAGAGGGCTTCCGCCGGTGGCAGGGCGATTCCCCTTGTCGGTTGAGTCGCACGTGCTGAACATGGTGGATCGACTCGTCCCAGGCGTGACCACGGTGACTCCGCATGCGCGCTACTACGCCGTACACGCCCTGGTCGCGCACGAGGCGGTAGGGCGGGATCTTTCTGGCAAGGACACGCAGGAACTGCTGCGCCGTGTCGAGGTGGCGCTCGCCGTGGTGTCGACCCATCACGATCACGAAGTCAGGCTGCCCAAGGCCCATGGACAGGATGCTTTGGCGGGAGTGAGTCCGGTCGTGCTCGCAGAGGCGGCCCAACCAGGCAAAGGCGGTTACAGCAGTTCTCCGTGGGGGTTCTGGAAGCCGTACTCGGCTTCAGAAAGAGCTTTGGGGATCCTCGAGCCGGGAGGCTCGTCTTTGACGCCGGGACCACGTAGCGACGAGGCAGTGTTGCGAGCCAGCCTGGGTCCGCTTCTCGAACTGGCGGCTCAAGAGGAGATCGGCGACGAAGCTGCTGCGTTTTCCGACCACCTGTGCTTGTGCACGGCAGGGGAGGCACCTGACGGCCAGTGGCTTTCAACCATCCTCTGTGGGGTGGGGGATGGGCCGACGACGCCTCACGACCGAGACCGCAGGGAGACGATTAGTCTACTGGCGCGCGTGCTTGCCACCCATCAGGTCGAGAGCCTCACCCAAGACTTCACGGAGGCGGTCGCATTCGGTGAGTTCGGTGTCACCGACGAGGTGGCCGCGTCGCTCTCCATCACTTCCGTGTGGCAGGGGTTGCTGCTGCGGAACTATGTTGTAGGCGCATGGCGACGTCTCTGGGCGTGGCTTGTGAACCAGATCGAATCCTTCATGCCCGCTGAGGAGCTGGGCGATCGCCTTGCTGCTGAACTGTCGGACCAGACAGTCGGCGCGTTCGTCGACGATTTGCCATCGTCCATCGATGGCAACGGGCACACGGCTCCGGTTGAACCGGCACTTCGTCGGAACGACTGGCCCTTGCCCTGCACCGAGCTGGCCGTCCTCGCCATCGGAGCTCGCCGCACCAAGGAACTCGAAGGCGACTCTTTGCGCGCGTTCATCGGTAGTGAACGGATTCGAGACCGCGAGCTTAGCCCCCTCTGGATGTGCCGCCGTCTGGAAGAGCACCGATCGCAGCATCTCCGAGACTTCGCCAGGGAACTGGTGAGGATCCTGCTGGCTCGCGCCCAGCGCATAGCGCTGGCCAAGTCGCAGCGACGGGACGATGGCAGCCTTTGGGTGCCCAGCAGGGTCCGCGGCCGTGACGGGCACCTGTTCGCGGTCGGGACAGAAGGCTCCGGGGACGTCGGCTTGCGCATCGACCAGCTCGGCAGCGTACTTGTCGGTGCCGGCGTGCTCACCAACGCGACGGGCCAATGGAAGGTCACGGAACGAGGGTGGGCGCTCCTTGCCTGACGACGATGGCTTCTCTGCGGCACCCGTCGAGAGCGAACGCTGGTTGATCTCGCCTCTTTCTCTGGTTCTAGAGGAAGAACGTCAGGGGGACGAGCAGACAGAGGAGGCTCTGTTCCTCAGTTACACCCTCGACTGGGGGTTCTTCGAACGGGTCATCTTGGGGCCCGCGAAGGCGACTGGTGCCAGGGTCACTGTGGTAGGTGACGCCACCGTGGCGGTAGCAGACCCCTACGCCGCCCGGCGGTGGGGGCGGGCGTACCTCGCCGCGCTGACCTTCGTGCCGAACGCTGCCTTCCACCCCAAGCTGATGGTCCTGGCCGGTCCGCGACGAACGACGGTGGCGATCGGATCCGGGAACACCACGATGGCCGGGTGGGCGGACAACCGCGAGATCTGGACGGTGGCCCGAGGCGGGCCCGACGGAGCACCGCTGCTGTTCGGCCGGCTGGCCGCCTGGCTCCGCGGCCAGGCCGGGCTGCCCGACCGCTTCACTCCGGCCGCCCGCGCAGCCTTCGGACGTACCGCAGATCTGCTGGATTCCTTCCCGGCGGAAGCCGAACCGTCGGAAGCGCGCCTCGTGAGCAGCTTGGAACAGCCGATCATCCAGCAGCTGCCCTCCGGCCCCGTCAGGGAGCTCGCGGTGTTCGCTCCGTTCTACGACCGCGCCTCGGCGGCACTGTCCGAGTTGGTGGAGAGATTGCGGCCGGACCGCCTGGTGGCCGTCTACCAACCCGGCCGCACCGAGCTGGACGGCAGCTCTTTGACCGAACTCGTCGCCCGTGTCGGCGGCGAGATCCGTGCTGACGGTGAACGGCGGTACCGGCACGGCAAGCTCGTTGAATGGGAGGTCGACGGTCGGCGCTTCGCCCTGACGGGCAGCCCCAACCTCTCTCGCCGCGCTCTACTGCTCGACCAGTCGGCAGGTGGCAATTGCGAGCTCGGTGTGATCGCACCCGTCGAGTCGTCGCTCTGCCCTGAGGGCGGAGCTGTGCCGCTTGCGACCGTACGCACGATCACGGTCCCGAAGTGGAAGCCGGCTCAGTCGGGCTCGCTGCTGCTGGCTGCCGAGTTGCAGGACGACGGCACCAGGCTGACTCTCGTGCCTCAGTCGTCCGTTGCGCGACTTCGGGTCTCCCCGGTCGACGCCCCGCCCGACCATTGGCAGGAACTGGCGCAGGTCGGTCCGGGCCGGCCGGCCGAGACCGTGCCCGTACGCCTTGCAGCTGGCAGCAGACTCCAGCTGGTGCTCGACACCGATAGCGGACCACGGTTCGGCAACATCATCGCGGTCAACGACCCTCGGCGAGTGCAGCGGCGACGCAGCACCCGCGCGAACTCCTCCGCGCCTACGCCCGAGGAATTCTGGGAGACCCCTGGACTTGCGGAGAAGTTCTTCGCCGATCTCGCTCAGTTGCGGGGCTCTCTCGCCGGTGCCGCCTCCACACCGGCTGCCGGAGCCCGCTCCGCGACATCCTCCTCTGGGGCGACCACGGATCATTCCACCTGGCGTGACTACCTGGATGAACGCACCGAACGGCTTGGTCTTCCCCTTCTGCACTTCGCGCTCGGGCTGCCCCGGCTGGCGGCCGTGACCGAAGGCGACGGGCCCGACCTCGTGCCCGCCTCCTGGGACGAGGAGTACGCCGACGATGATGCGGCCGGTCTGGAGAGCGACGAGGCCGAGAACTTCGTCCAGGACGAGCCGGACGGCTCAGCTCCCCCCGCCGCGGACCTGGCGGGGCGAAGCGAACATGAGCGGCGCCGCTACCGGCGCTTCGCGAAGGACCTCACTGAGCTGGCTCCGGAACTGCCGCCCCTCGAACGACTCCTGGCGCTGCGCCTCACATTGTGCGTGGTTGGGCAGAACGCCTGGGACCCCGGCATGGAGGCGGAGTGGCTCCCGCTGCTGCTCCTGGGGCTGGATTCGCTGGCCGAGACCGATATCCCCGAGCATCTGGAGCCGCACGCGGCGAGTCTCGCGGCCGTGGCCATTGCCATTGCGCGGAGCGAGATCCCGCGGCACTCCGGGACGCGCGAGAATCTGCTGGTGAGAGAGGTCATCGATTCCCTCAGCCACCTGCTCGTCGTCGCGGAGTATGACCTTATCGCCGAATACGGCGCCCATCTTGAGGACCGCTTCGGCTGGTACGTCCATCCCGAGGAGGTGCTCGCTCTCGCGCACGACATCGTCGAGAACGACACCTTGGACGAGGCCATCGCCGAGTTGACCGAACGCGGCATCGACGTCCATCGGCACTCGGACGCGTTGCTGCACGTGCATGGGAGCTTCGCCAATCCCATGAGGGTCGCACTCCAGATGATCGCAGCGGCCGAGAAGGCGGCGCTGGTGGGGGCGTGGGCGAGCAATGACCACGGGCTGTGGGCTCTCGCGCTCTGGGAGCCGCGCAAGCTGATCACCATCGAGATCATTCGCCAGAGCGGCCGTGTCAGGGGGCCGCTCTGGCGCCATTACGAGCTTTCGGGGATCGTGACCCCTGCGGCGGCGGTTTATGACGAGTCGGTGCTCAAGAGGTATTTGATCAACCATGGTCCCCTCAACCGCCCGGTACCCGGGGCGCGCGACCTTCTGGCCCGGCTCGGGCTGGACGATCCGGCTCCGCCTCGGTGCGGTGACCCACTGCGGTGACAGCAAAAGCGGACTATCGGCAGTTGGTGGATGTCGTGGTCAAAGTGCTTGAATGGTGAGCAGTCCGGTCGGGGGACCGATGAGGCTCCGGGAGGTCAGCGCTGGCACTCGACCACAGCAATCATCAGGGGAAGTTCGGTGAGGCGTTCGTTCGGACTGTTGCCGCGGCGTCCGGACTGCTGGTTTCGCAACCTGACCCCGACTTCGACGGCGTTGATTTCTCATTCAAGTACCCCGGGGCGAGGAAAACGGCGTACCTGCCGCAGATCGATGTCCAGGTGAAGTCGTGGCGCGTCCCCACCGGGGCGGGGGACACCTGGAACTACTCGATGGAGTCCAAGCATTTCAACCAGCTGGCCGGGACGTTCGACATCCCCCGATTCCTGTTCCTGGTCGTGGTGCCGGCGGATATCCGGGCCTACACTCGGGCTGACGACGAGTGCCTCCGCCTCTACCGGGCCTGCTACTGGGCGTCCTTCAAGGATGTTCAGCCCGCATGGGAGATTCCCGGCGACAAGGAGGTCAAGGCCCCGGTACCGAAGCGGAACCTGCTCACCGTCGACTCCTTGCTGGCGCTCATGGTCAGGCCGGTCACGTCGCTGGAGGCTTCATGACCGTCGAGGAGGATCTGCGCCGGACGCTCGCCGCGATCCCGCCGGACGACGTGAGGACCTATCTCTCACACAACGGCTGGGAAGCCTATGACCGGATCGGGTCGTCGCGTCTGTGGGCGGTCAGTGAGGGAGACCAAGACTTCGAGGTCGTCATCCCGCAAGACGCTGACGTGCGGGACTACGAGCTCCGCATGATCAACCTTCTCCAGGTCCTCACCGGGGCCGAAGGGCGCCCGCGCGAGCAGATCCTCCGGGACCTGACGAACGTGAACGTCGACCGCAACCGCGTCCGGACCCAGCCGCCGGCGCCGACCGGCAGTATCTCGGTGGCGGACGGGGCGGCCGCTTACGAAGGCGTCAGGGAGATGCTCATCGCCGGCGCCTACGCGGTGCTGAGCGAGCCTGCCGTCCGCCTGCCACGGCGCAAGCTCGCCCAGGTGGAGGAGTTTCCGAGGAAGGCAAGGCTGGGACCGGCGGAAGCCGGCAGCTACATCATCACCGTCGAGGTTCCGCTGGCGGAGGACGACGGCGCGATGTTCAGCGTTCCCCAGCCTCTTGGCCGCCGGGTCATGCTGCGGCTCTACAGCGCGATCCAGGCGGCCCACGCGGCGTCGAGTGAAGCCCTGGAGAGCTCCGAACTCGATCCGTTCGCGGACCGCGTCGGTGAGGGGATATCCGCACAGCTGTGCAGGGCGTTGGGCCGGTTCGGCGGCACCGAGCAGGACCAGCCCTTCGAGATGCGGTTCGCCTGGGCGCTGCGGACTCCGACCGGCATCGCGACTCCGCCCGTCCGCTTCGACGCGTCCATGGCATCGGTGCTCGCCCAGGCGGGTGAGGACCTTGGTGTAGGCGATCGGATCGACCGTGACGCCGTGGTCGTGGGTACGGTCTGGCGATTGCAACGGGTCCGGCCGACCGACGACGGCTGGATCATCGTCCGCGGCTCCAACACCGCGAGCGAGGATCGCCAGCGGCGGCTGATCAAGGTGCCCCTGCCACCGGAGGATTTCAACAAAGCCCTGCAAGCCAGCCGGGACGGTCGCCCGGTCAGGATCATCGGGACGTTGGCCCGCACGGGCAAACGCACGGAATTCAGATCCGTCCGCGACTTCTCCATAACCGACGCGGATCAGCGCGAGACCGGTTCCAGGGGACCCTGACCGGGACGCATCAGCCCGCGGAAGTGTCCGACCATGCGGCGCACGGCCGCCGGGTCGCGCACGACCACGCCCAGCTCGATGTTGTCGCCCAGCGCGCGGTCGGTGAGGTTGGCGCTGCCGAGGAAGGCGACCCGGTCGTCCGCCGCGACGAGCTTGGCGTGCAGCGCTGCGGGGGATGCGCCTGCCGCCTGCCGGTGGCGGGCTGGCCAGGTCCAGAAGGTGGCCGAGTCGCGCAGCGCGGCGAAGGCCGTTGCCGCGCCGGTTCCCCTGAGCGCACCGCCTTCCTGGCGGGGGCTTTCGAATACGAGGTCGATGTGGACGCCGCGCGCCGCGGCGTCCTTGAGTTCGCGGACGACCTCGCTCACGCCGAAGGCGGCGAAGCTCACGACGAGCAGAGCCGTCCTGCTGCTCCTGATGATCTCCGTGACGACCGCGCCGGTGAGCCTGACCGCCGGGCGGTCGCTGAGGGGGCCGCTCACGACGACGTCGGTCTGACGCCGAGCATGCCGGGCGTGCAGGACGGCCCCGGTCTCCAGCGCCAGCGCGACGGCTTCCCCCGGGGGACGTGGCTCGGCCTCCCGCCATGCCCGAGCGAGCCGCGCGGCGCGGACACCGGCCGCGAAGCCCGGCCCCGCCTCGATGAGCCGTGCTTCAAAGTCGGTGCCGGGCGCTCGGTGGCTGCGCAGGATCCGCGCCCACTCCTCGATGTGCCCCGGCGGTAGTTCTTCGGCCAGCCGGGCGATGACGCGGGCCAGCTCCGGGGTCACCGGGCGAGGAAGCCGATGTCGGAGTCGATCACGGTGTCCACGAGCAGCGCGCGGTCGAGGTAGTGGTTGCCGTGCTCGCAGGACGTCTCGGCCGCGAACAGGCACGCGTGGCAGGCCGCGCCGAACAGGCGGCCGTGCGGGCGCGGGTCGTGCTGCGCGCAGAGCGGGTCGGAACTGCACAGGCGGGCCGCGTCGAGCGCCTGGCCGATGAGGTCGCCGAGCCGGTCCCGGCGCCCCAGCGACACCAGGCCGCCGAACGTGCCCTCGCTGTCGGGGGCCGCGGTGTAGAGCAGGATCCCCGCCATGGGGCGGTCACCGGTGCGGGCGTAGATCCGTTCGGCGATGCCCGAAGCGTTGTAGCCGCACTCCAGAGCGAACTGCCGGATGAGTACGTGCGCGAAGGTGTGCAGGAGGACGTAGCGCATGCCGGGCCAGTCGCCCGGAGACATCTTCCGCTGCGCGCGCCAGCGCTCATGTCCGAGCCGCAGGACGCGCTGCCTCTTCAGAACCTCTGGCCGCTGTTCCCAGGCGGCGATCCTGTCCTCCTGGAAGCGCAGGAGGATGCCCTCACCGCGCGTTTCGGCGCAGGGCACCCAGGTCGGCGCTTCGCGGGACAGCCGGACGCGCCGGTTCGTGTCGGTCGCCTGGACGTCCCATTCCGGTGCGTCGATGCGAGTGAAGCCGTAGAGCGCGGACACCCGCCTCAGCCGCGGAGCGAGAACGACCTCGTGCAGCCAGGAGCGCGTCGTCGTCGGCGCCTTCTCCTTGCGGATGGTGAAGTCGGGAAGGTCGACCGGGTCGGGGCGGGTCAGCGCCTCCCATTCGGGGGTGTCGAGGTCGCGTTCGTCGGCGGGTTCGTCGTCGGTCTCGGTGGCGCGCTTGCGCACTGCCTGGAGGACCTTGTCGACGCCGAAGAATTCGAGGTCCTGCCAGCACGTGAGCTGGGTGACCAGCGCCTTCGCGCTCTCGTCGGGGAGCGGCACCAGGAGGCTGAGCTGCCCCCAGTTCTCGATGATCTTCTGGGTGAGCTCGTCGTCCGCGCGGGGGAGCGTGAAGGCCTGCAGTTGCATTGCGAACCAGGAGTTGGTCGCTCCGAGACCGAGAGTGCGGGTCGGTTCACCGCACTCGCTGAAGGACGCCAGATGGGGGTCGCGGCCCCGGCAGGCGGGCAGCCTGCGCCATGCCTCCGGGCCAAGGGCCGGAGCCATGGACCGGCCGCCGGACTTGTCGGTTCGGCACTCGCAGCTCACGTACACGTTCGCGGCCTCTCCCGTCGTGCCGCGCTCCTGAAGCTTCAGGGTGTGCTGCCCGCCTTCGGGGACGATCCCGTCGTGCACGTAGAACATCCAGGGGAAGTCGTCGAGGTGGCCGTGCTCGCAGGCCAGGACGAACCGCGCCGGGACGACGACGGGCCGGTTCCCGCCGCGCCCCCGGCATTCGTGGATGTACCGGATCCGCTCGGGCGAGTAGGAGTGCGGCAGCAGCTTGAACAGCCCGCTCTCCACGGGGGCGAGGATGTTGCAGCCCGAGCAGCGCAGCCAGCGGGGGAACAGCCGCACGGGGACGCCGACGCGGCTCCACTCGGCGAACGGGTCGCTGGTCTCCGGGATGTGCGGCGGCGTGCGCAGGGCTTCGACCTGGTCGCCCAGCTCCCTGCGCACGGCGGCGAGGAGCCGGTCCTCGCGGACCCGTTCGGACTTGGCGAGGTCCCAGTCGTCGAGTCCGCCGATGACGACGGACAGGTTCGGCAGGTCGGCGACAGCGCCGACCCCGAACGTGTGAAGGAGCTGGTTGGGCCGAAGCTCGCCGACCCGTAGCGGCTGGACCGTCATGGGGTCGCTCCGTCCTCTTCGTCGTCGGTCTCCACCGGGACGTGCGGGGGCTCATCGACGATCGAGAGCCCGTCGTCCTCGGGAAGCAGCAGCAGCCTGATCCCCGGCTCCACGTCGCGCAGCGAGGTGGGGCACGTCATCGGCTTCCACTTGCCCTCTTCCGGCCGGCGGAGCAGCCCCGCGGTGTCGGCTCCGGCACCGAGGGGTTTGTCGTAGGCGAGCCTGCGGCCCGGGATGAGGCGCTCCCTGTGCCACTGGTCGAGGCGCGCGTCGAGCAGGTGCTCGACGGTCCGTCCGACCGCGTTGTCTCCGGTGACGTCGGTGGCGCGCCGCCGAACGGACCGGACGACGTGGTCGGCGAGGCTGTTGTTCCGGTCGAACGCCGCGGCCTTCAAGTTGCCGTTGTAGGACAGGTCCAGGTCGCGCACCAGGGACATCAGGACCCCGGTCAGCCCGCGGTCCACGGCCCGCTCGGCGTACGGCGTGACCGAGAGCGCCTCCACGTGCTGGTAGATCGTCTGGTGGAAGTGCTCGAACGCCTCGTAGTGGGACAGGTCGCGGGGCCGGGCCCAGTTGAAGACGGTGAGGACCAGACCGGGCGCGGCCCGCCCGACACGGCTCGTCGCCTGGATGTACTCGGCGGTCGACTTCGGCTGGTTCGCCACCACCATCACGCCGAGCCGGGACACGTCCACCCCGACCGCGATCATGTTGGTCGCCAGCAGCACGTCGATGGGACGGCGCTCGCCCTTCGGCCGGTTCTTCCGGAACGGCACCTGGAGGTGGTCGAGCACCTCGGGGATCTGCTGGGACGACAGCCGCGAGGTCAGTTCCTGGGGGAGCGGGTCGTGCCGTTTGGCCAGCCCGCGCTCGTCGGCCCGCATCAGCCGGGTGGACACGTCGTCCTCGACCAGCCGCCGCATCCCCGCGAGGTCGCGGAGGCTGTTGAAGTAGCCGACGAGGGTCATGTACGGGTCGGTGACCTCGTTCTCGCCGTACTTGGTGTGGAGTGCCTGCGCGGCGCCCAACACCGCGACGTACACGCGGATGAGCGTGGACTTCAACCGGGTGCCGTGCGCGCAGATGCCGACGTAGCGCCGGCCGGGCGCGTACCCGGGCGCATCGGGGACGGTGGGCCGCTGCCGGGCGAAGAAGCCGTCGCCGATGTCGACACCGGGCGGCGGGAACAGGTCGGTTCGCCGGTCGAACAGGGCGCTGATCTGCTTCTCGGCGCGCCGGATCGTCGCGGTGGACGCGACGACCTTCGGCCTGACCTTGCGCCCCTCGCCCCGTTCCCAAGTCGCGAGCTTGTCGACCGCGGTCTCGTACAGGCCGACCATCGAGCCGAGCGGCCCGGATATGAGGTGCAGCTCGTCCTGGATGATCAGGTCGGGTGGGCGGAGGCGCCCGACCGGGACGATCCGCGCGGCGGGCGCGTCGCCCTTCGCCGGGTGGGGAGCCGCCGTCCCGGACAGCTCCCAGTCGTTGTTCTGGAGGTCCTCGGTGACGTAGCCGTGCCGTTCGCACCGGTACGCGACCCGGCCGAACAGCGTGACGGTCTCGCCCTTCCAGGCGAGCTGCGCGAACTTGTCGACCGTCCCGATGACCAGGCTCGGCAGCAGCCGGTAGATCTCCTCGTCGACCACCACGATCGGGATGCCCTCGGGGCCCGCCGCCGACCCGAACGGGCAGAAGACGTCCGGGCAGACGACGGTCGTGCGCCGCCGCGTCATGTCGACGTGGACGTCCTGCCCCGGCTCGATCCGGCTGCCGCACCACGGGCAGCTCGTCAGCTGGTGGGGTGAGCCCTGCCTGACCACGGGGCGCTTCCGGTTGCCCTTGTGCTGCTTCAGCCATTCGGAGGCCTGGTCGGTGCGGTTCGGGGTCACCCGGGCACCCACCCACAGACCGATCCGGAACGGTTCGACGCCCCACGTCGCCTCGTCGTCGCGCCGGAGCGTCTCGCATGCGCAGATCAGCGCGGTCGCCCGCTGGAACTGCTGGATGGTCAGCAGCCGCAGCGTGTACCGCATGAGGACGGCGACGCCGGCACGCGGGTCGAGGCCGCCCAGGGGGCCCTGGAGCCGCCGGATCGCCAGCGTGAAGGCGGTCAGCCCGAGATACGCCTCGGTCTTGCCGCCACCGGTCGGGAACCACAGCAGGTCGGCCAGCGCCGAGTGACCGTCGGCCCGCTCCTCGTGGGCGGGGTCGGCCAGCGACGGCAGGTTCAGCAGGACGAACGCCAGCTGGAAGGGCCGCCAGCTCCGGTTCCTCGCTACATCGACGGCCGCGACCACGTCGTCCAGCGGTCGGTCGGGCTCCTTCGTGCGGATGTCGGCGGCCATCGTGTGGACGCGCTGGAGATGCATCGCCCGGTTGGCGAACGCGAAGGCGCGGCGAACCGCCGGGTCGTCGTCCAGCAGCCGGATGCCCGCCTCGATCCGATCGGCGGCACGCACCGCCTTGCGGAGCGTCTCGTCGACCTCCGCGGTGTACCCGGCCAGGTGCCGCGCCGGATCGGTGAGCCCGGCCCTCTGCCGGTCGATCCAGGCGCGGTACCCGGTGACCAGCGGCATCAGGGCGCCCCGAAGGTCGCCCGCCGGGCTGCCCGCCAGCCCCGCGAGGTCGCTCATGTCGACCACGAGGTCGGCGAGTTCGGGCAGGTCGGCGTCCGTGCTCACGTCCGGGACGCCGGTGGCGGGGACCTCGTGGTCGGCCACGGCGACCGTCTCGACCCGGACCGCGCGCATCGGGTCGTCCGGCGACGGGGTGACCCGCACACCGGTGCTGTGACCGACGGCGAACTCGGGCGTGAACCGGTACGCCATCATCAGGCGCTTCTGCTCGGCCTTGTCGGCGTTGTCACCGCCGCTGACGGTGGCGGGCCTGGGCAGGAACACCGCCGCGCCGCCGGGACCCGTGACGCTCAGCCGGACCTGGAACATCCAGGCGGAGTCGGCGAGCTGGGACGGCTTGGGCCTGCCGTTCACCAGGAACACCGAGACCAGCCAGTTGCCGTCGAGCCGCCGGGCCCGGCCGCTCACCACGACCTCCGGATGCTCCGAGGTGAGCTGTTCGGGTGACAGGAAGCCGTCCCGCAGTTTCAGGGACGCGGATCCGTGCTCGGGCACGCGGCGCCACACCGGGCCCGAGGCGTCCTCGTCCTCGGGGTAGACGCGCTCGTGGTAGGCCCAGTCGGCCTCAACCACGAGTTCCTGGACGTCGCCGGACACGTAGACGGTGCACCCGAGCGACGACGGAGCCAGGCTGACCATGTTCGGCGCGTTGCGGTCGCGGTCATCCTCACCGTGGTCGCCACCGGCCCCGTCGGCGTTCTCGTCCTGCTCGTCAGGCTCGATCACCTCGCCGTCCGGTGCGAGCCGCCCGAGGATGTAGCGGTCGGTGGGCCGCTCCTCGAACTCCTCGCGCTCCCCGGCGAGCGGCCCGTGTAGATCTTTCAGGACGAGACCGAGCAGCTCGTCGCGGATCTCGGCGGGCCGGGGCACCCGCAGCACCGTGTCGTCGCTCACGGCGTCACAGTAGCGCCGACCGCCGACACCGCGCCGTCATCGATCTGAAAGGTCCGATCGCCACGAGGTGATCAGACCAGGTCGTGCCGACCCGCTTTGATGATGCTGGTGAAATCGGCCCAGGTGGAGGCATCGAAGGTCAGCATGGGCCCATCAGGATCCTTCGAGTCACGGACGGCGACGGACGGACTGACAGCCGCGACCTCGACACATTCACCACCCGTCCCACTGCTGTAGCTACTCTTGCGCCATTGCAAAAGCTCCTGGCCTGGTCTGGTCATAGGCCCTCCACGATCGCATGCAGTAGATCGAGGGACTGATCTGCGGACAGAGCAGCGCCCCTGATCAAGTTGAAGGCTAGCGCGTGCACACGGACTTCACGAGGGTCCTCTAGGAGTTGTCCGGAGCTCTGCCCTTCTATGTAGACGATGTCCGGGTCCTTCTCGAAGCCCAGGATCGTGAAGGGGCCTGCTGTTCCGCGGTAGGCGCCTTTGCTGCACGGGACGATCTGGATCGTGATCCTGGGATCCTCAGCCAGCGATGCCAGATGAAGGAGCTGCTCCTTCATGGTGGAGACTCCGCCAGTCGGCCGACGCAGCACACCTTCGTCGACGACCATGATGATCTGAGAAAGTCGCGTCTGTTGGAGGATCTCCTGTCTCGCAAGCCGTGCTTGGAGGATTTCTTCCGCTTCGGCCGCAGGGCGCCCTTCTTTAAGGACCTCGCGACCATACGCCGGTGTCTGGAACAGGCCATGCAGTACCAGGGCAGCGCAAATTTGGAGAACTGAAGCCCTGGCCTCGCGACGCACGTATTCGTGGAAGCCGGGCGGGCCGACGGGTTGCTTGCCCTCATTCTTGATCTCGGCCCAGAGGGTATGGAAGGTGCGGGTCTGGAGCTTGAAGAAGGTGTCGAAGTCGTCGGACGTCGCCTCGGACGGGGGCTTTTCGCAGGTCTCCAGTTTCTCGATCCAGCCCGGCGAGCAGCCGAGGGCTTCGGCGAGCTTGGCTCGCGACAGCGAGGCTGACTCCCGGTAGGAGCGTAAGAGCGCGGCGTAGGCCCTGATCAAGGGGTCCCGCGTGAAGTCGCAGGTGTCTGCGGACATGAGACCGACCGTTTCCTGAGTGACCCGGGACACGGTGGTGGAACGAACCGGCCCAGGTGGGGGGGGTGGTGGGGGGGCATCGGTATGTAGCTCGATCGTAACTCGCTGTATCACTCTCGTCACAGCAAATGCGCGAACGATCGACGGGAGGCCACCCTCAATGGACACAAAACCGTCCACAGATGATCAAGAGCTCAGCCGGCTCCGGGCGGACTTCACGAGTCACCGGATATGGCGGTCGGTCCGTTCGGACGGGCGACTCGGCGGTTGGGTCGCGACCCTGCACGACCCGGCGGCGGGCGTGGACCCCACCGTCGTCACGGACACGGCCACGCAACTGCGCGAGGCGCTCGTCCGAGAGCGCGACAGGGCAGCGGCCAGGCCCTTCCGTACGTCATGACACGGCACCGGGAACGCCGACGCGTCCGAGCGCGCCGACCGAACAGCGACCAGGTGTGGTCAGCCCCCGCGCTCTACCCGCCAGCCCAAGCACCGCCGCCGAAGATGCCGCTAGGAGCGGAAGAATGCCTGAGCGAACTCGCTCTCGAACTCGAAGCCAAAGGATGGATGACGCTCTCGCAATTCGACACATCTCCCAAGTTCCTGCGCGTCATCGATGCCCGGGCGCCGCGTATAGGGCAGAGCGTCATGCTCGTGGCGGCACCGAACGTCCCATCCGCTGAGCAGGTCCCGTGGTACAAGTCCGCGACAGGCGTGCTCTTTGGCCCGTGCACCGCTCCGGCGAAAGCGGCAGAGGCGGTCCACCACTTGCTGGCCCCGTGGGTCTCCAGCGCCCTACGGGCACGCCGCGACACCCATGAGCCTTTTCAATGATCGCTACCAGCGGCAGCGGAAGGCGTCAGAACAGAGTGTCGGGCGGCGAAAAGAGTCCGTCCTCAATCGACGCTTGCGACTCGGCAGAGGCTTTCGACGCGGGTGCACGCTTCGGGGCTCGCTTCTTCGGAGCGTGCAGGCCCTCTCGCTCCTCCTGGCGGTACCGGTAATGGTTCAACGCCAAGAGCTTGTCGAGCACATCAATCTGCGCCTGCGGGCTGATCGTGAACCGCACGCCCTGCCGAGTCTCATGGAACCCATGCCCAAGATCGATTTCCCGCCACGAGGGCAACGGCGTAGACGCGACCCGCTCCTCGAACTCCCGAATCCCAGGTTCCCGCTCCTCATCAAGTGCATAAGCATCCCGCACCGCCTCATCTACCTCAATATGACTTTGGCGTAGCACGTCAACCGCTGCGTCTTGCACTGAAGGAGTATGGACGAGGTTGTATATAGAAGTCAATCCTGGCTGCGAGTATTCTCTCACATCTTCTGTGCTTTGCTGAGCCCTCTCGAGAGTCGCTCCAGCTTGAGTCATTCTTTTGGTTCTAGTGCATTTTGGAAGCGTCTCGCAGCAATCTGAAAGTATATAGCGAAGATCGCCCTTCATGCTTCCGGAATGTCTCACGGTCCAGGTGTACTGAAGATTGCTGGATCGCAAAGCCAGGTCGGCGTAATCGTCGACAGGAAAGATGATTGCTGTTTGGTCAAAGACCTGTCTGCTGTCCACAAGTCGCGGTATTTGAGTCTTGCTTGTTAGGGCGATGGCAAGTACACGGGGAAGATCTTTGATTCTTTTTAGGAGTGCTGGCCGCTTCTCTGCGTGCTGCCACCAATAATCTCGATATACTTTGCGGTTATTCTCCAAGCGAACTGGCTTTATGTGTTTCTCGGCGAGTTCGAAAACATCCGCATAGGTAGCCGCCTTCTCTTCAGGCCAATCGTGAAAGTTGATTACCCATCGACTGGCGCGGGATTTCCAGCGTTGATTCAGATCTTCTCCATTGAGATAAGGAAAGATCACTTCGCCGTAAATTTCATTCTTCTGGATCAGGCTGCGAACTGTTTCCTCGTCGAGGATGAACCCCTTGCCAAGGATAATTACACCTTGGTATGCCTCATGTTCATTTGCCTTGAGTTGAGCGGGTTTGCCGGTGACTCGTGAGATGGGGTTTAGGGACGTGGTGATGGCCGGGACCTTGTTGCCGTCCAGTACGCGGGTCTCGTCCTTGGAGGCGTGGCCCTCCCACACCAGGGAGACCTCCAACGACGCGGTGCCCGGCCAGGGCTGGGATTTGACAGCGCGGTAGATGTCCCAGTTCCAGTCGGCGGCCTGGTCGAGGCCGACCTCTCTGGTGTCGCCTTGGGCGATCGTGTTGGTGGCGATGATGCCGGTCCGGCCCTGCGGCGCGAGGTCCAGGTTGCGCAGCAGGAAGTAGGAGCACAGGTCGGCGCTTCCGCGCTGCTCTCGGGCGATCCACTGGACGAGATACTCGCGCACGTCCTCGCCGATGCTCCCGGTCAGCTTCTGGCCACCGATGAACGGCGGGTTGCCGACGACGACGTCGAACCCGCCGCGCCCCATGACCTCCGGGAACTCCAGCGGCCAGTGCAGGGGCCGAATGGGGTCCTTCCGAGAACCCTGGAGCATCGGGGTGATGAGTTCGCGGACCTCCTTGGTGGCCCGCTCGGATTCCTCCTGGAGAGCGATCAGGTCCGCGCTTCCAGCCCACTGGTGCAGGAGGGCGTCGAGCCGCAGGCCGTACTCGCCCGGGTCGAGGTTCTCGTTTTCGAGGGAGCGCAGTGCGGCGGCGACGCCGGCGAGTGACGTCTCGACGTCTTCGGCGAGGCGGGCGAGGCGCTGCTCGTAGTAGTCCTCTTCGCGGCCGTCCGCGTCCTCCCAGTGGGGCCTGCGGTTCTGCTTCTTGTCGATCGCGGCGGTGAGGGCGGCGGCCACCACGGCGTCGGCGGCGAAGCGCAGGTCGTCCACCAGGCTGTCGGCCAGGGCGAGCTTCCTCGCGAGCTCCTCGCCGTGGACGGCGTCGCGGACGGGTTCGGCCTCGATCTCCCGGCGCAGCCGCTCGACCTGCTCGACGATCACCTGGGTGGTGTCGGTGAGGGTGTTGGTCAGCCGCGAGTTGACCCGGTACCCCTCCTGCGGGTCCAGGTGGAAGGCGAGGAGCTGGTCGATCGACGTCAGGCCCACCAGGGAGTCGCCGGTGCGCAGGGCGTGGTCCAGGAACGAGAAGGGCTTGTCCTTGGCGAGGGTCACCAGCCACATCGACAGCTTCGCCAGCTCCACCGCCATCTCGTCGCGGTCCACGCCGTAGATGCAGCGGGCGGCGACGCGGCGGCGGGCCTCCAGGACGAGGTCCTCGCGGTCGTGGCCGGGGCCGACCGCCGTCCGGACGTCGTCGGGGAGGCCGTCGCGGTCCCAGGCGTCCATGACCCGCTCGGCCAGGTAGCGGCAGGCGGACACCAGGAACGCACCCGAGCCCATCGCGGGGTCGAGCACCTTCAGTTCGAGCAGCTCGTCCGCCGACCTGGCGCGCCACACGGCGGGCTCGGCTCCCTGCGCGGGGCCGGGGGAGAAGCACAGCGGGGCGAGGGTGTGCTCGACCACCTCGTCGGCGAGTTCGCGCGGCGTGTAGTGGGTGCCGGTCGCGCGCCGGTCGCCGACGCGGCTGATGATGAGCGAGTTCTCGGGGTACACGGCCGGACGGCCGCGCAGGTCCTTCTCATAGAGGCCCCAGAAGCGCACCGCTCGGGCCGCGAGATCGTGGTCGTTGTCGCACGCCGCGTCGAGCCTGCCGACGTCGGCCTGTGCGGGCTCGGCGGCGAGCGCCTTGGTGAGCTGGGACGCCGTCGCGCCGCTCCGCTGGGCCAGCCAGTCCTTGAAGGACTCCTCGCCTTCGGCCGCAGCTTCCAGCGCCGCCAGCGGGACCTTCGCCTCCTGCTTGCCGATGAGCCGCACGTGCGGTTCACCGGTGATGGTGCAGGAGAACTCCAGCAGGCCCTCGTAGACGTGACCGATCTGCTCGACGCCGAGGCCCTTGTACGACAGCCGCTCGCCGCGCTTCTTTAGGAACAGCAGCGCTTCGAGGACGGCGTGCACCACCAGGTCCGAGACGGGAAGGTGCTCCAGCCAGGGGAAGCGTTCGGAGTCGAACAGCCGCCCGCCGTACGGGGGGATGCGCATCGCGTCGTGCTGCGAGCCGCCGTGCACCGCGCGGAAGATGGCGATCAGCCGGGGCCACGCGGCCGACCGGCGGTCGCCGACTCCCGGGCCGTGCCGGGACCGGTCGTCCTCCAACTGATCGAACAGTTTGCTGACCGAGTACGACAGGTCGTACAGCCGGGTGCCGACCGGCATCAGCCGGGCCTCCTCTGCGTAGAGGAGGAACACCAGCCGCATCATGACGACGAGGGCGCTGCGGTAGGCCTCGCGCGGCTCCACGCCCGCGAGCAGGCGGCCTTCCACGGCCCGGTCGAGCTGCCCCATCTCGGCGACGAGCAACTCGACCGCGTCGCGCACCTGGCCGCCGAGGGTGGTGGTGATCTCCGCCTGCGCCTCGGCGCTGCGCGCGAACAGGGCCGCCAGGCTCGTGGAGTGGGCGCCGTCCGGGGCCGTCGCGGGTGCGAGGACGCGCTGCGCCGACAGCAGCGTCACGAACGCGCGCAGGAGGTCTGTCTCCTCCAACCACAGGTCGGCGTCGAACTTGGCGATGGTCGCGGGTTCGTTGGGTCGCGCGTGCACGAGCGTCCACGACCGGCCGTTGGTCAGCAGCGCCAGGGGAGTGCCCCGGCGGCGGCACAGGTCGGCCGCGTGCTCGACGGGCGTGCCGATGGCTAGTCGTCCTGGCTTGTCCAGCGCCTCGGTCCACGGACGCCGGTACAGGAGCAGGCGTTCGGCGCGGCCGCCCTTGCCGTCGGGGCCGTACAGCACGCCGTCCGGCCGGGCCCGGTGGTCTCCGGGCGCGGCGCGCAGCGCGCCCGGGAGCGCCGCGCCCTCGGTGATGACTCCGCCGGTGAGGCGCAGAACCTCCCGCAGGACGAAGTCGCACCAGGCCGCGTTGAGGAGGTCCGGGGCGTCCTGGACCTCCTTCCACGCGTGCCGCAGGCGGTCCATCACCGCCGCGGGGACGGTGTCCAGTCCCTGCTCGAAGACCGCCGCGAGGACGGGGACGGCGATGAACGGGCCTTCGGTCGGCAGCAGCCGGACCCAGGCGGCGTGCTGGTCGGCGATGGACGGGGCCTTCGGCCTTCTTCCGCGCGGCGGCATTACTGGCTGCTCCCGTGGGCGATCGAAGCGGGCACGAGGAAGGTGACGGCGGCGGGGAACCACCGCGCCTTCGGGTCGGCGTAGCGGCGGCGGAGGGCGTCGGTCTCGTCCTGGAGCTGCGCGGGGATCGTCGCGAGGCGGCCGAGCAGGGCGTCGCGGTTGGCGCGCAGTTGCCGCTGCTCCACCTCGAACAGGCTGGGCTGCTCCCAGTGCTCCCTGTCGTCGAGGACGGATCGGATCGATTGCTCCAGTTCGGCCAGGACCCGCTCCATGGCGGAGATCTCCTGGGCGCAGCGGGCGTCGAGGTCCGCGCCGAGCCGCCCCTTGCGCTGGTTGGCGCGGGTCTCCAGAAGGCGGGCGAGGCGCGGGTCCAGTTCGTCGTCCCAGAGGCCGGTCAACCGGTCGAGCACGGGCGCGGGCGGCTGCTCCTCCGAGGCGGCGGCCAGCCATGCCTCCAGGTCCTCGGCCTTCACCCGGACGAGCTTCCCGCCTTCCAGCACCCCGCCGGCGACGATGATCTCCTCGTGCAGGCGGGTCCCCTCCGCACCGGTCACCACCACCCGCATGTGCGCGGCGATGGCGGGCGTGCGCAGCACGTCGCCGGGGACGACCCGGGCCGTCACGCGGTTCAGCTTCGTCCGCCGGGCGACGTCGTGCGCGCTCGACCACAGCTCCGCGCGCAGCAGGCGAAGGCACATCTGGACGAGACGGTGGCCCAGATGCAGCAGGACGACGTCGGTCCGGCCGCCGACGGCGTCGCCGTCGAAGGTCACCACGCGCTCCGCGCCGGTGAGGGGGTGGTGCAGGCCGTCGTTACGGGCGTCGGCCCATGAGCCCGACAGCGCGGGAAGCCGGAAGCAGGCCGCCGGGAAGTCCGGCGGCGGCTGCGCCGGGAGGAGATCCTTGTTGTGCTCCAGCCGCAGCGCGGTGCGCACGACCCGTTCGATGGTCTCAGGGGAGAGGTTGAGCTGGGTGCGGCTTCCCGCGAGGGTGTCGGCGAGCCGCTGGAGGTCGCGGGCGAGGTCGTGCTTGACCTTCAGGGCGGCCCGGCCGCTGCGCGTCGAGATCTCGGCGTCGGCGGTCTGCCAGTCGGCTCGCTTGCCGAGCATCTTCTGCTCGACCTGGACGGCGATGACGTCGCCGGCGCTGCCGAGGTCCTCACGGATCTGCTCGACCTTCTTGGCCGCCACGTACAGGAAGTGGAGCTCGTCCTCCAGGGAGCCGTCCTCGCGCGGCTTCGTCCCCTCCCAGCCCTTGGGGACGAAGTGGAACACCTCGACCCGGTCGGCCGTCTGCCCGTGTCGGTCGATGCGGCCGTTGCGCTGCTCCAGCCGGTTCGGGTTCCACGGGATCTCCCAGTGCAGCAGCCGGTGGCAGTGGTTCTGCAGGTTGATGCCCTCGCTGGCGGCGTCGGTCGCGAGCAGCACCCGGACCTCGCCGCCCTCGATCCGCGGATCCTCCTGGAAGACGTTCTTGACGTGTTCGCGCTCCTTGACGTCCTGACCGCCGTAGAGCTGGGCGATGCGCGCCGCCGGGTACCCCGCGATGATCAGCCGGTCGCGCAGCCAGCGCTGCGTGTCCAGGTACTCGGTGAACACGATGACCCGCTGGTCGGTCCAGCCGCCGTCCGGGGTGCGCACGATCGGTTCCAGCCACTTCAGGAAGGCGTCGAACTTGGCGTCCTGACGGTTCGTCGCTTTGCCGGCCCAGGTGTGGAGCTCGTTGAGCAGCCGCTTGTCCTCGGCATTGAGCGGCGCCATGACGCGACGCGCCGCACCGAGCGCCTCGGCCTCGGTCTCCGTGTAGGCGTCGTCCTCCTCCGCCGTCTCTTCGAGTCGCTCGATGAGGGGACGCAGGACGCGTTCACCCGCCTTCTCCGCTGCCCGCTCCAGCTCGTCAGGCCGGTCGGCCGCGCGCTCCCGCTCGGCCATGGTGCGCAGGTGCGTGCCGACCGTCTCGTAGAAGGCCTTCGGCGAGGAGAACAGCCGCTTCTTCAGCAGCATCGTCACGAAGTCGGCTGCGGTACGGCCTCCCTCGGAGGCCGCGGCCTTCCGCCGGCTCGCCGCATAGGCCGCGAGCTTGGCGTGCGCGTCGCGCTCCTGTTCGGAATAGGTGGTCTCCAGGTAGGAGGTGACGCGCTCCGGGAACTCCGGGGACCCGTCCCAGCGCCTGGGCAGCTCCCGCTTGAGCCGCCGCACCATGATCTGCGCGAGCTGCTCCTCGCCCGGCGGGACGTCGCGCGCGAACCGCTGGTCGTCGAGGAGTTCGAGCAGGGCCGCCCATGACTCCGGGAAGCCGTTGTGCGGCGTCGCGGACAGGAAGAGGCGGTGCTCGCAGTGCGGCGCCAGCAGGCGGATCGCCTCGGTCCGTCTGGAGTCCACCGCGTAACGGCCCCGCGTCGTGGGCGCGCACGTGTGCACCTCGTCCACGACGAGCATGTCGAATCTGCGCGGATACTTCGGGACTTCGGGCAGGATGTCGCGCAGCAGGCGCCTCGGCCGGTCGCGCTTGAGCCAGTCGACGCTGACGATGATCCGTGGGTAGTGCTCCCAGGGGTTCACATACAGGCCGCGCGACCTGCGCAGCTCCTTGAGCAGCGCCGAGTCCAGCACGACGAAGTCGAGGCCGAACTTGTCGCGCATCTCGGCCTGCCACTGAAGCGTCAGGCCGGCGGGGCAGACGATCAGCATCGTGCGGGCCCGGTGGCGGAGCATGAGCTCCTGCATCACCAGCCCGGCCTCGACCGTCTTACCGAGCCCGACGTCATCGGCGATCAGCAGGTTCGTCCGGGGCATGGACAGGGCCCGCACCACCGGGTCGAGCTGGTAGTCCTTGATCTGCACGCCCGACCGGAACGGCGCCTGAAGCACCGTGCGGTCGGCGGAGGCGATGGCGCCCCAGCGGACCGCGTCCAGGAACGCGTCGAGTTCGCGAGGGTCGTCGAACCCCCGGCCCGGATGGGGCAGAGCGTGCTGGTCATGGGCGACCGCACCGGGCTCCAGCTCCCAGACCACCTCCAGGCGCTCGTCGCGGGCGTCGTCCTCGATGCTGACCAGTTCCACCAGGTGGGGCGTTCGACCGGTCAGCATGCTGTCGGTCGCGCTGCTCACCGTCCCCGGCACGACGTTGGCGGCGACCCAGACGCGATTGCGTACCGTGACGAGCTGCCCGTGGGCCGGAACGTCACTGTCGAGTGCCACCGTTTCCGCCATGCGTCCCCGCTCCCCGTCGTGTTCAGGTGGACATCCTGCCCTAACAATCACGAGAATTCACCGTGAACCGCCCTCTGACCCGGGATACCACGGAGGCGAACAAGCGTGCCGAGACTCGCGATCGCGAAGAGCTTTCTGACCGGCTATGCAAACCTGGAGAAAACGGTGCGCAAGTCGGTCGATGAGGCGATCAGCCGATTCGAGCACCACACCTTCGCGGGCCTCCATCTGGAGAAGCTGCAGGGCGCCGAAGACCCCAACGTGCGCACGATCCGCATCGACGGAGGGCGGCGCGGGATCGTGCTCAAACCCGAGACCGGCGACGTGTACTGCCTCATCGCGGTGATGGAGCACGACGCCGCCATCAAGTATGCCAAGAGCCGCAAGTTCAGCGTCCACCAGAAGCTGGGCGTCCTCGAGGTCCGCGACGCGACGGCGCTCGCGCAGGTCAGGCCGGCACTCGACGCGCTGGCCCAGACGCAGCCCGAACGGCTGTTCGCGGAATACGACGACGGCGAACTGATCAACCTCGGACTGGACGCGGAGGTGCTGCCGATCGTCCGCCTGCTGACCAGTGAAGACCACTTGGTCGCGCTGGAGAGCATGCTCCCCCAGCCGCAGTACCTCGCGCTCGTGGCGCTCGCGAGCGGCATGTCCGCCCAGGAGGCGTGGGAGGAGATCTGCCAGCTCCTTCCCGACTCCTCGCCGCCCGAGGACGTGGACACCTCCGACCTGGTCAAGGCCATGGAGAGGTCACCGGGCGACGTGGTGTTCGTCTCCGGCCCGGACGAGTTGGCGCAGATGCTCGCCCACCCCTTCGCGCTCTGGCGCGTCTTCCTGCATCCGGCCCAGCGCAGGCTCGCCCGGCGCCCTTCGTACAACGGCCCCGTCCAGGTGACGGGAGGAGCCGGGACGGGCAAGACGGTCACCGCCTTGCACCGCGCCAGTCACCTTGCCGAGCAGGGCGAGCCCGTACTGGTGACGACCTTCACCACGACCCTCGCCGAGACCCTCGCCCACCAACTTGATCTCCTCGTCGAAAATCCCGAGGTCCGTGGCCGGGTCGAGGTGATCAATATCGACAAGCTGGCCTACCGGATCGTCAAGCAGGCCAACGGTCACAGCCCGAAGATCGCCGGAAGCGCTGAGATCCAGGCACTCTGGAACATCGCGATCACTGAGACGGACGCACCGTTCTCGGCCGCATTCCTGCACCGCGAGTGGGAGCAGGTCATCCTGGCCCAGGACCTCCTCGGCCGGGAGGCGTATCTCGGCTGCGTCCGCCGGGGACGGGGTAAGCAGCTCAGCCCCGAGCAGCGGAAGAAGGCGTGGGCGGCGATCTCCCGGTTCCTGGAACTGCTGGCAGGTACGCACGCTCGCACCCACATGCAGATCGCGGCGGAGGCCGCGCGGATCCTCTCCGCCGAGGCCCTTCCGCGTTACCGGCACATCATCGTCGACGAGTCCCAGGACCTGTACCCCGCGCAGTGGCGAATCCTCCGCGCGGCCGTCGCGGTAGGGCCGAACGACCTGTTCATCGTCGGTGATCCACACCAGCGCATCTACGATCACAGGGTCTCGCTGAAGAGCCTCGGCATCAGCGTCACCGGGCGCAGCCACAAACTGAAGCTCAGCTACCGCACGACCGCGGAGATCCTCAATTGGGCGGTGCGCCTGCTCGGAGTCGAGCCGGTCGCCGGGCTGGACGATGCGCAGGACAGCTTGGCGGGGTACCGGTCGTCCCTGCACGGGCGGCGACCGGCCGTCAGGGGATTCTCCGACCGAAGCTCGGAGCTCGATGCGCTGGTGGAGCAGATCAGGGCCTGGACCGACGCCGGTGTCGAGCCTCATGCCATCGGGATCGCGACGCGCTTCGTGAACGGGGTCGGCAAGATCGAACAGGCGCTCGCCGCCGCAGGAATCAGCACGGCGTCCCTTGCGGCCAGCGAGTCGGCCCAGGAAAGCGTGCGAGTCGGCACGATGCACCGGATGAAGGGGCTGGAGTTCCGCTGCGTCGCCGTGCTCGGTGCGGGTGCCGAGGCCTTGCCAGCCGCTTTCGCGCTCACTGAGAAGGACGAGGACCCGACAGCGCATGCTCACGATCTCCAGCGGGAACGCTGCCTGTTCTTCGTCGCCTGCACCCGGGCACGTGACGCATTGTATGTCTCCTACACCGGCCAACCGAGCCCGTTCCTACCCGACCATTCCCCCTGAACGAGGCGTGTGGCCGGCCCTCCCTTTGCCCCGAGGGCGTCTGAACCTGATCAGACTTCCGCAAGCCAGACTGACCTCTCACCGCTCGCTGATGACACTTGAGCCCGCCGCGGAGGTAACCGCCGCATCACCACCGAACACCGCACGTATACGTCATCGAAGCCGACACTGTTCAGATTGTCGTCTCCCATACCCACCACGAATGACGGACGAAGCTCTCGCTCCCCGAGGAAGCCGAGGGCCATCCCCGGTTGCGTGTACCGTCGAGCTCTCAGCGAGGACGTCCTTCAGCTCGCTGATGCCTTGTAGGTGGATTCCCCGCCGTCCGACCAGGTCCCGCGCGTCTGAGTGCACTTCGGAATCTGTCTGCGAACAGGGCGAGAACTGCTCCCGAGGCAACGCCGATCAGGAACTCGCGAGGGCGGCGGATCGGCGGTTCACGGCGCGGCCTCTCGTCCGGGAGAGGCGGCCCCTGCGCTTCCGCGGCCTGGTACATCTCGTCCACGATCCGGTGGAAACGGCGTTCCCGCCGGCTCGAGGATGTGGCGATGCGGGTTTCGCGGGCGCCGCCCCAGAACCGGCGGCCCGGCTCACCCTTGAACAGCGAGGACGTCACTGCGCATAGGAGGCGCTCATCCATCGTCTTCAACTCGAACGACATCTGCCAACTCGAGAAGATCAGATTTACGTAGATCTGTTGGAGATCGGCGTCCGGGTCGCGACCGGGCAGGACGGGACCCCAGGCCCGGCGGTACAGCGGGTTCTCCAAAGCCATCTTCAGCAGCTCCGCATGAGCCACCCGCTGACCCTGCTCGCGGTTTACTTTCGAGTCACGTGCCTGGAGGACCAGGGTCACCACGATGCCGACAAGCGCGAACGCCGACAGCAGTGCGGAGGCCGCGCCGTAAGTCTGCCCGATGAAGCTCAGCCGTTCCCATCGTGCCGCGTCACCGTCGAACAGGTCGAGAGCGATCGGAGACGCCCCGACCAGACCGACCGTGAGCAGAACAAGCAGGGTCAGCAGGACGGCCAGCGTGGTGCGTCGACCGCCGCCCGCGGTGAAGCTCGTCCGGGGCACGTCTCAGCGTTGCGCCGGCGGCGGTGGGAGCGGAGCGATTTCCCTGGCGAAGTAGGACGCGAGATCCTCACCGCCCTCCCAGAGCACGGTCATCTCGATCCGGCACTCGTCGATGACCTTCGGGTCGAGGATCCGTCGGGCGCCGTTGTGCACGCCCGCTTGGTCGTAGCCGACCTCGTAGAGCGCCACTGTTCCGAGGATGATCACCTCGGGTAGCGTCCCGCCCTCTTCGCGATCGCGGACCGAGTGCGCGTCCAGGACGCGTATTTGCTCGCCCGCCTCGGCCCGGACCCGCAACGCCTGCATCTCCCACTGGAGGTAAGCGCTGACGGGACGTTCGACGATACGGATCCTCCGAGACTCGAAGCCGGCCTTCTCGAACCGGTGCCGAAGCGCATCGAGACCCTCGTCCTTGATCCTCAGCGCCTCGTCCCAGTCGCCGCGCATGAACGCGCGGTAGCTGACATCTTCCTCTTCCTGGAAGGTCTGCCGCCGTTCGAGCTTCCAGAAGTAATCTCCGATGTCAGCGAAACGTTCTCTGGCATCGTACGCATATTGGTCGGGAGTAAGGAAAGTGGCGGGTATGTCGGGTATTTTGCTAAGCATCTGGGATATCCGGTTTGGCGGCGATAAGTATGTTGCGAGGCAGGATGACGATTCGCTCGTCGGATCCGACACTCACGCCCGGGGGTAGTTGAAGGCGGTACACCTCGGTCAGGTCGCGACCAATGGCGGCTACGTCCCCATTGGACAGCTCCCACAGGTCCGGACATGTTATGTCTTCGTTGGTGTCACCTAGCTCATGGGGTGACTTGCCCAGCCGTCGAGCGAACCGCGCGGTGGGATCAGCTTCCCACAACCTCGCCATGGCGCTTCCGATCACGCGTACCGATATTTCTCTCTAGGATCCCACGATCGTATTGCAGTGACAATATACGGTCTGCTGAAGCCGCTTTCGGCTCCGAGGGATGCGAATTTCGGCTCGTATCGAGGGTCCGCGCCCAGGGCGCCGCCAAAGTCTGAGCGGCGTGCCTGCTTTGAGGTCCGTGCCCTGTTGCTGTTGCGAGCGCACGTCGGCCGGATCGTGGAGGGGCCCATCAGATTGTCGTCTGGACGAGGCCTTGCCGGTTGGATCGCTGCGGCGACACCCGACTCCGGGCAACGGGCGGTGGCTTGTGCAATACGCGTTCGATGGGGAGACGATGAGGGTGCCCGCTCGTGGAACCAGGGCGGGTCGATGCGCAGGAAGCGGTTGCCGAGGCCGTCTGGCACGACGCCCCGCACCCCCCCTCTCGGGGGCAAGCAAGTGATCGATGAGGATGCGATCACGGCGGTGGAGCTCTGGCCAGATGGGTGGGTGATGCCGCGGTGCTGGTCGGAGCAGCTCCCTCCTCGCCAGAACGATTGATCGAACCTGACATCGGCGGTGCTTCCGGCGATTCCTGTTCTCGCTTCTCGAAGCGGATATTGAGGTGACCACTCGAAGAATGAACCTTGTGAAAGCGTCCGGCATCGAGCGCCATAATCGGCCCTTGATTGATACTGATTAGCCATCGAAGGTCATTCCATAACTGGCCCAGAACGGGGTGCAAGATAGCTGGTAGAGCGCTACCTGTTGTGGATAGCCTCCGCCCGGAAGCTCACACTGGCCAGGTGGGGACCGAGCGCGGTCCTCAAACGCCAGGAGCGGAGGTACATGACGACAGTCAGGCGAAGCAGCGACGAGCCGGAGCCGCTGCAGCGTCGAGCGAAGCTCGGCGGAGGCCGGCGGCGAGAGCGGGAACTGAGGATTCGCGTCAGCGACGTGGAGTACGAAGAAATACATGAAGCGGCGACGCGAGTCGGCCTTGCATGTAGTGCGTTCGTTGTAAGGACGGTGCGTACCGCGATTCGGGAGCAGCGACCCCTGGACGGAGCGCTCTTCGCGTTGCATGCCGAGTTGCGGAATGCCAGCCGTCAGGTGAATGCGGTCGGTGTCAATCTCAACCAGCTCGTGCGTCATGCCAACGCCTACAACGAGGTCCCGGAATCGGTGCAGTGGTTGGCGGCGTACTGCTTCCAGGTGGTGCGGCGGGCGGAAGCCGTCATCGTGGAACTCGGTCGACGGCTGCCGTGATCGCGAAGGTCACTCGCGGTACCGATGTCGGCAACCTGCTCCGCTATCTGTATGGGCCGGGCAAGCGGAACGAGCACGCTGCCCCTCACATCGTTGCCGGGTACCGGCACCCGGCTGCTCTGGAACCAGCACGACGCGCGGGCGGGAAGCGCGATCTCCGGCCGCTGGCCGAGGCGCTGCGCTCTCCGCTGGAGACGATGAGGCGGAGCCGGCCAGCGGAGCCGGTCTGGCAATGCTCGCTGCGAACTGCCCCTACAGATCGGGTCTTGACCGATGAGGAGTGGGCCGACGTCGCCGAGGAGCTGATGCACCAAACCGGGATCTCGCCACGAGACGATCCCGAGGCGTGCCGCTGGATTGCCGTGCGTCACGCGGACGATCACATCCATGTCGTGGCCATACTTGCGCGAGAGGACGGCCGGAGACCCAACATCACTCGCGACTACCTCAAGGCGCGCATGGCGTGCCACGTCGTCGAGCAACGGTATGGACTGTGCCGTACCGCTCCCGCGGATCGGACGGCGGCGCCCCGTCCTTCGCGGGCTGAGCTGGAACGGGCTCAGCGTGCCGGGTTGAAGGAGCCGCCTCGGGTCGCGTTGCGGCGGCACGTGGCCGCAGCCGCCGCATCGTCCGACAGCGAGGAGGCGTTCTTCGCCGGCCTGCGTGAGCGTGGGCTGGCGGTGCGGCTGAGATTCAGTGTCCGGACGCCTGGCGAGGTGACGGGTTACGCCGTTGCGGTGCCCAAGTACACCAACTCGTCGGGTGAACCGATCTTCTTCTCGGGCGGCAAGCTCGCCGCTGACCTCACCCTGCCCAAGCTGCGCCACAGGTGGACGGGTGGCGCCACCTACCGGCGGGCTGCAAGACCCCGCAGGTGGACGCCGGGTTCATCCGGCGACCACGCGGAGCGGGCCGCTGCCTACCGGGAAGCCGCCCGAGTTGCCGGGACGGCGGCTTGGCAGATGCGCGTCCTGCGTGATCCGAGTCTTCGCGCCGATATCGCCGCAGCGGCCTCTGACGTCCTCCATGTCACGGCGGACATCACCGGCAACCGCGAGCTGGCCGAGGCCGCCGACTTCTACGATCGCGCCGCCCGGGAACCGTTCGGCCGCCTGCCGCCGGTCACGCGGTATGGCAGCGCCTTGCGTGCGGTGGGTCGGACCCTTGCGGTCACCAACGTCGACTGGGGTGATCGGCGCGAGCAGAAGCGGGATCTCACGGTTGATCTGCTGTTCCTCATAGCGAACCTTGTAGATCTCATCGAGTCGGCGGCCGAGCATCGCCTTGCCCAGCATCGCGTTGCCCAGGCCGATGCTGCGCGCCTGGCCGCAAGGCGGCTGGACGCCGTCCGACGGATGGAGCTCCGTCCAACTACACCGGTATCGCCGCGAGTCGCGGAGACCCTTGAAGAGGGCCGGGCGACGGCGAGGCTTGCTGCCGAGTCCTTCCCCGTGCCGCTGGGCGACGGGTTGAGACCGGGGCCTGCGCCCGCACCCCATCCGTCTCAGCGATCTTCGCATCGAAGGGGCGCGCCCAGGCGCTGACCAGGGGAAGTCGAGACTCGCCGATGCGTTCGCAGTGATGGAGTCACGAACACGCTACGTGCACAATGACCGAGCGTAAACAAAGTCATGGAGCGGCAAAGCGTCTGCCTGTCGCTCCCCGAGAGAAAGGACGGGCCATGTCCATGATCAGCTATGGCCCTCCCGCGGAGGGTCTGCACCTTCAGGAGTGCACCCATGACCGACGACCACACCCAGGTCGGGCGTAACCCCCAAACCGACCACGAGACCGAGCATTCCGCCCTGGAGCTGGAGAGCGCCGTACGGTCGCTGAACCGGGCCGTGGGTCAGACGGGCGGCCTTGCCGGACCGGCGACCGCCTACGCAGTGCTGGACGCCGTCCACGCAGCCGCCTCCAGCCTCGACACTCTCCTCCTCCGACTCGAACGCTTTCTCGCGCGCCAGCATGCAGATGGACGCCTCACCCATGACCACGGCGCGTCTATCGACGAGGCACTCGACGCCTTCGGCCGCGCAGTTCTTCACGCCCGTCATCTGGGCGCGGGATGCGGCGAAGCCGTCGACCAGGCGCGTAGGGCGATCAACCACGTTCACAGCAACGAGCTGCCGCATGAGACCGGTGCACCACCGTCCTACGACACCGCCGCCGAACCTGCCCCCACCGCCCCGCACCGACGAGCCGAGCCACGAGCGAGACAGCCCGAGAACGGAAGGCCTCGGACGAGATGGTTCGGCAGCTCCCGGAAGGGGGCGGGAGCGTGAAGCAGATGAGCCAGGACGAGCTTCTCGCTCTCCCCACCACGGTCAGCGTTGAGACCGCCGCCCGTGCCATCGGGCTCGGACGTACTCGCGCCTATCAGCTCGCACGCCGAGGGCAGTTCCCCTGCAAGGTGATCCGCATCGGCACGAGCTACCGCGTCGTGACGGTCGATCTCCGCCGGCTGCTCGGCATCGAGCCGAGCTAGCGAGGCGTCCAACGAACGGAAGGTCCGGTTCCCCTCGGGGAGCCGGATCTTCCGTGTTGAGGACGCAAGATCCGCCACCGTGCCGATCTCCGTCAGGGACGGTCAAACGCTGATCACGAAGCACGGCAGTTGAACCAGGATGGCGCTCAGACGTGCCAGATCCCAGTGACAAATGGGTGACAAATGATCTTCCGAAGGGCGGTCAAGATCCCCCCACAAAGCGCTGACCTGGGGAAATGAGAGAGCGGGCGACGGGAATCGAACCCGCGTAGCCAGTTTGGAAGACTGGGGCTCTACCATTGAGCTACGCCCGCATGGCGGTTGAGGGGTTGGTGGGCCTCGGTTGCCATCCCGTAGCGTACAGGGTTCTCGGGGTGGACGTGCCGGGGCGGAGCGGGCGGGGGGCGATCGGGACTACACTTCTCGCGTCATCGCGTTCGGCGGTGGTTCGCGGGCTGTAGCGCAGCTTGGTAGCGCACTGGCTTTGGGTGCCAGGGGTCGTGGGTTCGAATCCCGCCAGCCCGACTTGGTCTAGCCCCGCTTCCTCCTGGGAAGTGGGGCTTTGTCGTGCCATCGGGTATCGATCCTCTGAGACGTCGTCAGGGGGGAAGCATGAAGGCACTGCAGTACCGGGAGATCGGGAAGGCGCCGGAGGTCGTGACGGTGCCGGAGCCCGTGCCGGGGCCCGGGCAGGTTCTGCTGAAGGTGACCGCGGCCGGGGTGTGCCATTCGGACATCGCGGTGATGAGCTGGCCCGCGGAGGGGTTCCCGTATGAGCTGCCGTTGACGCTCGGGCACGAGGGGGCAGGGACGGTGGCGGCGCTGGGGGACGGCGTGACGGGGCTCGCGGAGGGGGAGTCGGTCGCGGTGTACGGGCCGTGGGGGTGCGGGACGTGCGTCATGTGCGCCCAGGGCAAGGAGAACTACTGCACGCGGGCGGGGGAATTGGGGATCAATCCGCCGGGGCTGGGGGCTCCCGGGGCGATCGCCGAGTATCTGCTGGTGGACGATCCGCGTCATCTGGTGCCGCTCGGGGAGCTCGATCCGGTCGCGAGCGTCCCGCTGACGGACGCGGGGCTGACGCCGTACCACGCGATCAAGGGGGCGCTGCCGCGGCTGGTGCCGGGGAGCGCGGCCGTGGTGATCGGGACGGGCGGGCTCGGGCACGTGGCGGTGCAGTTGCTGCGGGCGCTGAGCGCGGCGACGGTGATCGCGCTGGACGTGGCGGAGGAGAAACTGGAGCTGGCCCGGCGGGTCGGGGCGCACGTGGCGCTGGTGTCGGACGGGCGCGCGGCGGAGCGGGTGCGGGAGCTGACCGGCGGCCTCGGGGCGCGGGCGGTGTTCGACTTCGTGGGCGTGGCGCAGACCGTGGAGCTGGCGACGGCCGTGGCGGGGGCGGAGGCCGAGGTCGTGGTGGTGGGCATCGGCGGCGGGGTCGCGAAGGTCGGCTTCGGGATGATCGCCTATGACGCGGCGGTGCGGGCGCCGTACTGGGGGAGCCGCTCGGAGCTGGTCGAGGTGCTGGAGCTGGCGCGGACGGGCGCGGTCGACGTCCATGTGGAGACCTACTCGATCGACGAGGCGCCGCGGGCGTACGAGCGGCTGCACGCGGGCGAGGTCAACGGGCGCGCGGTGATCCTGCCGAACGGGTGAGGGCGGCGTCCCCTCCCCGGAGGGAGGGGACGCGGCGGTCACGCCGGGAGGTCGCGGGCGGTGCGCGCCGCCACGGCGAGCGCCCGCTCCAGGTTCTCGGTGCGGCGGCCGCCCGCGCTCGCGACGGCGCCCTTGCCGCCCGCGCCGCCGCCCACCTCGCGCGCCGCGCCGGTGAGCAGGTCGCGGGCCTGGACGCCGCGGTCGGCGGGGCGCGGGCCGACCGCGGACACCAGCATCGCCTTGCCGTCCGCCGCCGCGCCGAGGACGACCACGTCCGCGCCGCGGGAGAGGATCTTCGACGCGAGTGCCCGCAGGTCAGCGCCGGTCACGTCGTCGACCACCCGCGCGACCAGCCGTCCGCCCGGGGTCGGTTCGGCGAGGGAGCCGAGGCGGTCGGCCTCCGCGTCCAGTCGCGCGCCGCGGAGCGACGCCAGTCGCCGCTGGGTCTCCGCGAGGGTTTCCAGCCGTTGCCTCAGGCGGTCCGGGGCCTGGTCGGGGTGGACGTTCAGCAGCGCCGCGAGCTCCTCCAGGAGCGATGCGGCGCGGTCGTGGTGGCGGAGGGCGTCGGCGCCGGTGAGCGCCTCGATGCGGCGCAGGCCGGTGCCGATGGACGACTCGCCGACGATGTGGACGGGGCCCGCCTGCGAGCCGTGGCCGACGTGGGTGCCGCCGCAGAGTTCGCGGGAGGCGTCCCCGATGTCGACGATGCGGACGTCGTCGCCGTAGCGCTCGCCGAACAGCGCGACCGCGCCGGCGCGCTCCGCCTCCCGTCGGGTCGCCTCCCAGACCCGCACCTCGGGGTCGTCGAGGAGGTAGTCGTTGACGAGGGTCTGGACGAGGCCGGTGTCGACGGGCGAGAAGTGCGCGAAGTCGAAGCGGAGGCGTCCGGGTTCCACGCGGGAGCCCCGCTGGGCCGCGTGCTCGCCGAGGGTGCGGCGCAGCATCGCGTGCAGGACGTGGGTGGCGCTGTGCGAGCGGGCGGTGGCCGCACGGCGGTCCGCGTCCACGATCGCCTCGGCCTCGTCGCCGGGACGGACCTCGCCGTCCACGATGCGGACGGTGTGGACGTGCAGGCCGTCCAGCCCCGGCCGGGTGTCGACGACCTCCAGGGTGGCGCCGGACGTGCGGATCGTGCCCGTGTCGCCGACCTGGCCGCCCGATTCCGCGTAGAAGGGGCTGCGGGGCAGGACGACCTCCAGTTCGTCGCCCTCGGTCGCGGTGGGGACCTCCCCGTCCGGGCCGAGCAGGGCGCCGATCCGTGTTTCGGCCGTTGCGGAGGAGTGGCCGACGAAGTCGGTGAGGCCGTGCGCCGCGGCGACGCGCCGGTAGAGGTCCTGGCGCGCGACCGCGCCGTCCTTGCGGCCCTGGCCGGCGCGGTGCGCCTGGCGGCGCTGCGCTTCGAGGAGTTCGGCGAAGGCGTCCTCGTCGACGGTGAGGCCGGCCGACCGCGCCGCGTCGACGGTCAGGTCGATCGGGAAGCCGTAGGTGTCGTGCAGTTCGAACGCGGTCCGCCCGGAGATGGCGGTCGTGGCGCGGCCGATCGCCGCGTCGAGGATCTGGGAGCCCTGGCGCAGCGTCCGCTCGAACGCCTGCTCCTCGGCCGTGACGACCTGCTCGATGAGCTCGGACCGCTGGGTCAGCTCCGGCCAGGTTCCGCCGAGGGCGCCGACGACGCTGGAGGTCAGCGCGGGCAGGACCGGGCCGTCGACGCCGAGCCTGCGCGCGTGCCGGATCGCGCGGCGCATCAGGCGGCGCAGGACGTAGCCGCGGCCGTCGCGGGCGGGCATGACGCCGTCCGCGATGAGGAACGCGACCGAGCGGGAGTGCTCCGCGACGACGCGGAAGGACGTCGAGTCGTCGCTGCCGTCGCGTCCCGGGTAGCCGCGGCCCGCCATCTCCTGGACGAGCCGGAACGTCGGTGCGAGCAGATCCGTCTCGCACACCGTGTCCACGTCTTGCAGGACCGCGGCGAGGCGGTCGAGGCCGAGCCCCGTGTCGATGTTCCGTGCGGGGAGTTCGCCGAGGATCGGGTATCCCTCCTTGCCGGGGCCTTCCCCGCGGAGGTTCTGCATGAAGACGAGGTTCCACAGTTCCTGGTACCGCTCGCCGTCCACCGCCGGCCCGCCCTCACGTCCGAAGGACGGCCCCCTGTCGTAGTGCAGTTCGGAGGACGGGCCGCAGGGGCCGGGGATGCCCATCGACCAGTAGTTGTCCTCCATGCCGAGCCGTTGGATCCGCTCAGAGGGGACGCCCACGCGCCGCCAGAGCCGGACGGCCTCGTCGTCGTCCAGGTACACGGTGACCCAGAGGCGCTGCGGGTCGAGGTCGTAGTGGCGGGTGAGGAGCTCCCACGCCCAGGAGATCGCCTCCGCCTTGAAGTAGTCGCCGAAGGAGAAGTTGCCGAGCATCTCGAAGAAGGTGGTGTGCCGCGTGGTGCGGCCCACGTTCTCGATGTCGGACGTGCGCGCGCATTTCTGCACGGACATCGCGCGCGGGTGGTCGGGCGCGGTCTCGCCGAGGAAGTACGGCTTGAACTGGTTCATGCCCGCGTTCGCCAGCAGCAGCGTGGGATCGGAGGGGATCAGCGGGCTGGACGGCACGACGCGGTGGTCGCGCTCCTGGAAGAAGCCCAGGAAGGTGGAACGGATGTCAGTCGAGCGCATGGGACGGCCTCACGAGGTCGATGGGATGACGGAGCACACCGCCGAGCCGGGCCGGGCACGTCTGCGCGTTCCCCGGCTCGGCGCGGCTAGCTCGCCGTCCCACCTCGTGAATGACCATCGCCGTCCACGTTACCGGCGCGCGTCGTCCGCCTGCACGTCCATTTGCCGGGCGTCGTAGTCGGCGCGGGCGGCGTCGATCTGGGCGAGGTGGTGCTCGGCCCAGGAGACGAGGGCGCCGGCCGCGTCCATCAGCGTCGCGCCCATCGGGGTGAGCGAGTACTCCACGCGGGGCGGCACCACGGGGTAGACGGTCCGGATGACGATGCCGTCGCGCTCCAGGCCGCGCAGCGTGACGGTGAGCATCCGCTGGCTGATGCCGTCGATCTCGCGCTTCAGCTCGGTGAACCGCTTGGTGCGATCGCCGAGCAGCGCGATGACCTGCAGCGACCACTTGTCGCCGACCCGGTCGAGGATCTCGCGGGCGCGGCAGCCCAGCGCGGTGTGCTCCATCGGTTCCCTCCAGGTGACCAGGGCAGAAAAAAGTGCCTTCTTGTGCCGGTCGTCGTGGTATCCGCACCATGGAAGCAGTTCCTGATGGGAACTGCCTTACCTTCCATAACCGTAGGAGACACCATGACGGCCCAGCTTGTCGAGATCCCCGGCTACGTCGCCGGGACCTGGACCATCGACCCCCTCCACTCGGGGGTCGGCTTCACCGTCCGGCACCTGATGGTCAGCCGGGTCCGCGGCCGATTCGGGACGTTCGAGGGGACGATCGTCACCGGCGCCGACCCGCTCGGCTCGTCGGTGACCGCGACCGTCGACCTGGCGTCGGTCGACACCGGCAGCGCCCAGCGCGACGATCACGTCAGGTCCGGCGACTTCCTCGACGTCGCGCGGTACCCGTCCATGGCCTACCGCTCCACCGGCGTGCGCCGGGACGGCGAGGACTTCGTGCTGGACGGCGAGCTGTCGCTGCGCGGCCTCACCAGGCAGGTCCCGCTCCGGCTGGAGATCGGCGGATTCGGGCCCGACCCGTTCCGGCAGGACGACCCGTCCAGGGGCGCCCGCGCCGGGTTCACCGCGACGGGCGAGCTCAGCCGGCTGGAGTTCGGCGTGGGCGCGGCGACGACGGTGGCGGGCGGCGGGCTCGCGCTCAGCGACAAGATCCAGATCGTGCTGGAGATCGAGGCGGTCCTCCAGGACGGCTGACCGCGCGCCGTGCGGCGCCGCCGCGCGGACGGCGCCGCGCCGCGCCGGCCGCCGTACCGTGTCAGCCGCCGAGCAGGGAGGGGAGCGCCTCCAGCGTCGTGATGCGCGCGACGTCCAGGGGCCCGGGGGCGGGCCGCCGGAGCGGTCGAGCCAGACGCCGGTGAGGCCCGCGGCGGCGGCGCCCCGCGCGTCGGTGACGAGCCGGTCCCCGACGTAGGCGGCCGCGTGCGGCTCGGTGCGCAGGGCCGCGCAGGCCGCCAGGAAGATCCCGGCGGCGGGCTTGGCGGCGCCCGCCTCGCTGGAGGCCACGACGACGGGGAGCCGGCCGGCGAACCCGAGCCGCTCGACCTTCAGGCGCTGCTGCGCGGCGTCCCCGTTGGTGATCACCCCGAGCCGCAGGCCGCGGGCCGCGAGGGCGTCGAGCGCCGGTCCGGCGTCCGGGAACGGGCGCCAGGCGGCCTCGTAGCGCGCCGCGTACCCGGTGACCCAGGCGTCGGCGCGGGCGCCGTCCCAGTCGCCGAGGCCGAGCTCCCGGGCGAGGGCGACGATCCGGAGGCGGCGCTGCTCGGCGAAGCTCAGCTCGCCCGCCAGGTACCGGTCGACCGCCTCCTCGGTCAGCTCGGTCCAGCGCGCGGCGAGCCGGGCCGGGTCCTCGTCCGGGAACATGCCGACGACGGCGCGGCGCGCGGCCCCCGCATGGTCGAGGAGCGTCCCGTCCAGGTCGAACAGCACCGCCGTGATCATGAGAGGAACGCGGTGAGCGCGGCGGTCAGCTCGGCCGGCGCGTCCTCCTGCACCAGGTGCCCCGCCCCTTCGACGGTGCGGAGGCGCGAGCCGGGGACGAGCGCGGCCAGCTCGCGGCCCTTGGCGACGGGGATCCAGGTGTCCTCGGCGCCCCAGCAGACCAGGACGGGGAGGTCGAGTTCGCCGTAGCGGCCTTGGACGTCGTCGGTGTAGCGCTGGTCGGCCTGGGCGATCTGCCGGTAGAACGCGGGCTGCCCGGCGTCCCCCAGCCAGGGGGCGACGAGCGCGTCGAGCGTGGCCGGATGGAGCCCCCTGTGGCTTGCGGACGTCACGTACTCGCGGACGAGCGCGCCGTGCAGCGCGGGCGGGAGCTGCTCGAACACCGCCGCGTTGGCTTCGACCAGGCGGAAGAACGGCGACCCCCACGGCGCCAGCGCCACGGGGTCGACCAGAGCGAGGCGGCGGTAGGAGGCGCCGTGCAGGAGGCGTGCGCGCAAAGCCACGGCGCCGCCGAAGTCGTGCGCCACGACGGACGGCTCGTCCAGGCCCCAGTGCGCCAGAAGCTCGACGAAGACTCTGCCTTGCGCCGCCAGCGAGACGTCCTGCCCTTCGCTCATCTCGGACGTCCCATAGCCGGGCATGTCCCAGACGTACACGCGATGGGTCATCGCCAGAGCGCGCGCGACGCCACGCCACACATAGGACGAGAAAGGTGTGCCGTGCAGAAGGACGACAGGATCCGCATGCTCGTTGCCGAGCACATCCCACCTGACCTCACCATTCTGGCTCCGGCAGATGTGACGCAGCGTCCAGTCCTGCAAGGGAAGCTCCCAATGTCGTCGAACCGGCTCAGCCGAACCCGTGTGATTCGGCGAGTACTCGCGCCGCCTCCATGACCGACGCGCGGCGGCGCGCGAAGGCGGCCGCGTCGTCCTCCTCGTCCAGGATCACCCGACGCAGCTGCGGGACGGCGAAGTTCCACGCGATGAGGCCGAACACGGTGAACATCAGGTCCTGGACGGCCCGCGCGCGGTCCGGGTCCGGGGGGCCGCCGCCGGCGCCGTGCTCCGTGAAGTGCGCGGCCTTCCGCCGGAACTCCGCGCGGCGCTCCGCCTCGCCCTGCACCTGGCCCGGGGTCTCCAGGGCCTCCCAGAGCAGCAGCCTGACCAGCTCCGGGTGCTCCCCGTACCAGTCGAACAGCCGGCCCACGGAGTCCGCCAGGCCGTCCGGATCGATGTCGGTCGCGTTGCCGATCTCCGCCATCTTCGCGCGCACCACGGCGCCGAACAGCTTCTCCTTGCCGCCGAAGTACAGGTAGATGGCCTGCTTGTTGGCCTGCGCCTCGGTGGCGATGCGATCGATCCGGGCGCCCGCGAGCCCGCGCGCGGCGAACTCGGCGGTGGCGGCCTGGAAGATCCGCCGGCGGGTCGCCTCCGCGTCGTAGCCCATACGCGGATTAAACCACCCGGTTGACTCCGGCCGGTCCGGCGGGCATTCTAAAACAACCAGATGGTTTATTTTGGAGGACTCATGACCACGACCGAAGCACCCGTCCCGGTCCGCTCACCGCTCCCGGAGAGCCTCGCCGGCCGCACGGCGGTGATCCTCGGGGGCAGCTCCGGCATCGGCCTGGCCGCGGGGGAGCTGCTCGCCTCGGCCGGTGCGCGGATCGTGCTCGCGAGCCGCGACAGGACCCGGCTGGATGCCGCCGTGGCGCGCGTGGCCGCGGCCGGAACCGCGGCCCAGGTGCTGGGAGCGGCCGCCGACGTCACGGACGAGAACGCGCTGGAGGAGGTCTTCGAGCGCGCCGGCGCCGTCGACCACGTGCTGGTGACGGCCGGGCGCGCGGCGGGGATGGGGCCGCTCACCGGGCTCACCCGGGACGTCGTGCGGGACGCCGTCGAGGGACCGGCGTGGGCGGTGCTCGCCGTCGCGCGCGCCGCCGTCCGGCGGATGCCCCCGGGCGGGTCGATCACGCTGACCTCGGGCATCCTCGTCAGGCGTCCCCGTCCGGGGATGTCCGCGCCGGTCGCGGCGGGCGGCGCCGTCGAGACGCTCACCCGCGCGCTCGCCGTCGAGTACGCGCCCGCGCGCCTGCGGGTCAACGCGATCCGGTGCGGGGCCGTCGACACCCCCCTGCTGCGGACGGCCTACGGAACCGCCTCCGGCGCGGAGGGCGACGCGGCGATGGCCGAGGCGGGCGGGTCCATGCCGCTCGGACGGTTCGGGACGGCCGAGGAAGCCGCCTGCGCCGCCCTGTTCCTCATGGCCAACACCTACATGAACGGCGAGATCCTCACGGTGGACGGAGGCCAGTCCCTCGTCTGAGCAAGGGGCGGGCCCCTGACCGGCGTCCGGTTGGTCAGGGGCCCGAAGTCTCGGCTGTCTGAGGGGCTGGGAGTACCCCTTCTGCGAACAGCTCAGCCGAGACCGCTCTTGATCGCGGTGATGAGCTCACCGCCCGCCGTGTCGCCGCTGAGTTCCCAGAAGAAGGCGCCGCCGAGGCCCTGGTCGCCGGCGAAGCCCATCTTCCCGCGGATGGTGGACGGGGTGTCGTAGCTCCACCACTCGCTGCCGCACTTGCCGTAGGCGGTTCCGGCGACCGTGCTCGTCGCGGGGCACCGGGACTTGATGACCTTGTAGTCCTCGATGCCGGCCTCGTAGGTGCCCGGCGCGGCGCCCGTCGCGGTGCCGCCGGGCTCGGACTGGGTGACGCCCGTCCAGCCCCGGCCGTAGAAGCCGATGCCGAGCAGCAGCTTGCTCGCCGGCACGCCCTTGGCCCTGAGCTTGGAGATCGTGTCGGTGCTGTTGAAGCCCTCGTGCGGGATGCCCGGGTAGGACGTGAGCGGCGAGTGCGGCGCCGTCGGTCCCTTGGCGTCCCAGGCGCCGAAGTAGTCGTAGGTCATGGGGTTGTACCAGTCGACGTACTGGGCGGCGCCTCCGTAGTCGGTGACGTCCATCTTGCCGCCGGCGCTCGCGTCCGCGGTGATCGCGGCGGTCACGAGGTCGCCGGACCCGAACTTGGCGCGGACCGCCGCCATCAGCTTCTTGAACGCGTCCGGTCCGCTGGTGTCGCAGGTGAGGCCGCAGGCGTTCGGGTACTCCCAGTCGATGTCGATGCCGTCGAACACGTCGGCCCAGCGGGGGTCCTCGACCAGGCTGTAGCAGGACTCGGCGAACGCGGCCGGGTTCTGGGCGGCCTGGCCGAAGCCGCCGGACCACGTCCAGCCGCCGAACGACCACAGCACCTTCAGGTCCGGGTGGAGCTTCTTCAGCTTGCGCAGCTGGTTGAAGTTGCCGCGCAGCGGCTGGTCCCAGTTGTCGGCGACGCCGTCGACGCTCTGGTCGGCGGTGTAGGCCTTGTCGTAGTCGGCGTAGGAGTCGCCGATCGCGCACCGGCCGCCCGTCACGTTGCCGAACGCGTAGTTGATGTGCGTCAGCTTGGCGGCCGAGCCGCTCGTCTCCACGTTCTTGACGTGGTAGTTGCGCTGGTAGACGCCCCAGTCGGTGAAGTAGCCGACGACCTTGTTCCCACCGCCTCCAGGATTGCCGCCGCCGCCCTCGTCGGTGGTGACCGAGACCGGGGAGGACGCGGGGGAGGCGTTCCCGGCGGCGTCCTTGGCCCTGACGGTGAAGGTGTAGGCGGTCTTGGCCGACAGCCCGCCGACGGTGGTGCCGGTGCCGGTCACCGACGCGGCCTTGGCGGAGCCGTTGTAGACGTCGTAGCCGGTGACGCCGACGTTGTCGGTCGAGGCGTTCCACGCCAGCGACACGCTGGTGGCGGTCTTGCCGGAGGAGCGGAGGCCGGCCGGGGCCGAGGGGGCCTCGGTGTCCTTCTCGGGAGGGACGGAGCCGTCGCAGGTCGCGCCGTTGATCGTGCAGCCGGTGAACCAGCCGGAGCCGGCGCCGCCGAACCCGAAGCTGGTGGTCGCGCCCGCGGCGATCGTGCCGTTCCAGCCGGTGTTGGCGAACGTGTAGTGGTTCCCGGAGACGGTCCTGGTCGCGTTCCAGACATTGCCGACGGAGGTCCCGGACGGCAGGTCCGCCTCCAGCTTCCAGCTGCTGATCGCCGAGCCGGTGCCGTTGGTGATGGTGCAGTTGCCGTCGAAGCCCGTGCCCCAGTCGGAGGTCTTCTTGCAGGTGGCGGTGACGGCCTGCGCCGACGACGCCGGGGGCGCCGTGAGCAGGGCGGTGGCCGCCGTCAGTGTCGCTGCGCCGGCGAGCGCGATGGCCCGCCGTCCGCCCGGTCGTGACATGGTTCTCCGTTCGGTTCGGCCCCCGAAGCAAACAGGAATCCCCGCCAACTCTTAGGAAAGTTTCCTAAGAATTGGGCCGATCGTAACCGCGCCGAACGGCGCCGACAAGGGCCCTCGCGCGATCCTCGGACGCCGGCGCGAGTGGTCTAAGCGACTGCCTGGACCCATACGGTCACCGGCCGCCGAGAAAAATTCAGGGCGCGCCGAACCAGCCCGGCATGTCGAGCCGCCACAGGCCGTCGGGCGTCATCCGGCGGAGACCGTCCTCCAGGGCCCGCATCCGCTCGGCGCCGAGCGTCCGGACCCAGTCGCCCCGGATCCGTTCGAAGGCGCGCTCGGACCGGGCGAGGGAGTCCACGGCCCGCGGGGTCAGTCGGACGATCTTCCGGCGGGCGTCCCGCGGGTCGGCCCCGCGCTCCAGGTAGCCCGCCCGCTCCAGCGACTCCACCATCTTGCCCGCGGCCTGCTTGGACACTCCGAGCCGACGGCCGAGCTCCACCGCGGTCGTGCCGTCCTGGCCGATGGCCTGGAAGACGAAGCCGTGCATCGGGCGCAGCTCCGGATGCCCCTCCCGGGCCAGCTCGGCATGCAGTTCGTCAATGATCGCGCGGAACGCCAGGAAGAGGCGCAGCGGCAGTTCGAAGCCGGGCGCGTCGCGCGGCCCGCCGTCACTTGACATAAAAGACAACCTCATTGACTATATGGACAACCACATTGTCTAACCTAGGGGACGGGGAGCCATGACGCTCATCCGCAACGCCGAGAGCCGCCGGACCGAGACGCCGAACGGCGTGATGACCACCGCCGCCACGCCGACCCAGGGCGGCACCGAGGAGATCGCCGTCTGGCGCGCGGAGATGGTGCCGGGCAAGACCGGTCCCTTGCACGCCTTCGACACCGAGCAGGTGTGGACGTTCCTCGACGGCGAGGCCACCGTCGACCTGGACGGGAGGAAGCTGGAGGCGGGCGCGGGCGACACCGTCGTCCTGCCCGCCGGCGCGCGCCGCCAGATCACGGCCGGGGACGCCGGGTTCAGCGCGGTCGTCGCCGCCCGCGCGGGCTGCCTCGTCTACGACCCGGACGCCCTGGTGGACGAGACCCGGTGCGCCATCGCGCCCCAGGGGGACGAGCGGATCGTCCCGCCCTGGGCCCGCTGAGGGCGCCGCTGGCGGTTCTTGGTGATCAGGCTCCGAGGTAGGCCAGGACGGCGAGGACGCGGCGGTTGTCGTCCTCGGACTGCGGCAGCCCGAGCTTGCCGAAGATGCTGTTGGTGTGCTTGCTGATCGCCTTCTCGGTGACGAACAGCGCCCCGGCGATCGCGGCGTTCGAGCGGCCCTCCGCCATCAGCCCGAGCACCTCCCGCTCGCGAGGGGTCAGCCGCTGCAGCGGCTCCTCGCGGGCGTGCCGGGTGAGCAGCTGCGCCACCACGTCCGGGTCGAGGGCGGTGCCGCCGCCGGCGACCCGGCGCACCGCCTCCACGAAGACCTTGACGTCCGACACGCGGTCCTTCAGCAGGTAGCCGATGCCGCCCGTGCTGTCCGACAGCAGCTCCCGCGCGTACAGCTGCTCCACGTGCTGCGACAGCACGAGCACCGGCAGGCCCGGGACCTCCTTGCGCGCGTCCAGCGCGGCCCTGAGGCCCTCGTCGGTGAAGGTCGGCGGGAGCCGGACGTCCACGACCGCCACGTCGGGCCGGTGGGTGATCAGCGCCCTGAGCAGGGACGGGCCGTTGTCGACCGCCTCGACGACCTCGAAGCCGAACGCCTCCAGCAGGCGGATCAGCCCGTCCCGGAGGAGGGCGAGGTCTTCGGCGATGACAACGCGCACGGCAGCTCCATGGTCACGACGGTCGGCCCGCCGACCGGGCTCGTCACCGCCATCGTCCCATCGAACGCCGCAAGCCTGCGCTCGATACCGCGCATTCCGCTGCCCGCCCCCGGGGCGGCGCCGCCCGACCCGTCGTCTCCGACGATCATGAGCAGCCGGTCGCCGGTGTGCTCGATCTGCACCCAGGCGCTCCGCGCGGCCGAATGCTTGACCACGTTGGCGAGCATCTCCGCCACCGCGAAGTACGCCGCCGACTCCACCGGGGCGTCGCCGCGTCCGGGCAGGTCGATCCGGACGTCCACGGGCAGCGGCAGGGTGAGCGCGAGGGCGCGCACCGCCCCGTCGAGCCCCCGCTCGGCCAGGACCGGCGGGTGGATGCCCCTGACCAGGTCGCGCAGCTCCGTCAGCGCCGTCCCGCTCGCCGCGCGGGCCTCGGCCAGGAGCTTGCCCGCCGTCTCGGGGTCGTGCCTCATCATCTCCTCGGCGAGGCCGATGTTCATGCTGAGCGCGACCAGCCGGGCCTGCGCGCCGTCGTGCAGGTCGCGCTCGATGCGGCGCAGCTCGGCCGCCGAGGCGTCCACCGCGTCCGACCGCGTCTCGGTGAGCCGCTCGACGCGCTCGGCCAGCGCGTCCCGCGTCGGCGCGAGCAGGGTCTGGCAGAACCTGGCGTGCGCCTCGAGGAAAAGCGGCCCCAGCGGGACGGACACCGCCGTCAGCGCCGCGCCCAGCACGACGGTGCCGACGAGGCCGACGACGCCCCAGTCGCTCAGAGGCCAGAAGGGGCCCCACCCGTACTCGGTCAGCTGCGCCACCCACGGCGCCACGAACACGCCCTCCAACCCGTACAGCGTCATGCCGCCCGCGAAGACGCCGAGGACGAGCGCGACCGGCACGTTCAGGAGCGACCACAGCAGGTCGCGCCACGAGGCCGGGTCGGTGAGGACCCACTTCAGCCGGCCGAACACGCCCGCCCCGGCGGGCTCCGCCCGGTACGGGACGGGGATCCGCACCCCGGACCACTCCGCCGCCCATACGCGCTGCTGGTTGGCGACCGTCCGGATCGCCTGGAACATCATCGGCGCCAGGACCACCCCGAACCCCAGCGGGATGAACGCGATCGACAACACGGTCACGATGAACAGCGGCAGGTTCACCGCGTACCCCAGCACGATCTGGGCGACGGCCCGGACGAAACAGGTGAGGGCACGCCGCCCGTACCCGCGCAGTAGCTCGCTCACCGTTCCTCCAAGCGTTCGCTGTGAGACCTCCACCATTGTCATCGTTCGCGTCTCGGTGCTCGGTGGTGCTAGACCCCCTCTTCGTGACCGACGCGGTGGAGTTAGCCCTACCGTCATTCGAGCGTGACAAGACAACCGGCCCCGTTCCCTGGACAATGCACAGGCGACACTCAGGGGAGAAAGCGAATCCAAGCTGTGACAGCGACCAACAGCCAGACGTCCGACGGCCAGGGCTCCGGGCCCGTCCTGCGGCCCATCACCGAGCGCATCGCCGAGGAGATCGGCGTCCGCGAGGGGCAGGTGCGGGTCGCGGTGGACCTGCTCGACGGCGGGGCGACCGTCCCGTTCATCGCCCGCTACCGCAAGGAGGCGACCGGCACGCTCGACGACGCCCAGCTCCGCGCGCTGGAGGAGCGGCTGCGCTACCTGCGCGAGCTCGACGAGCGCCGCGCCGCGATCCTGGAGTCGGTCGAGTCCCAGGGCAAGCTCACCGGCGAGCTGCGGGCGCAGATCATGACGGCCGACTCCAAGGCGCGGCTGGAGGACATCTACCTCCCGTACAAGCCGAAGCGGCGCACGAAGGCACAGATCGCCCGTGAGGCCGGGCTCGAACCGCTCGCCGAGATGCTGCTCGGCGACCCGTCCCGCGACCCGCAGGCCGAGGCCGCGGCGTTCGTGGACGAGGAGAAGGGCGTCGCCGACGCGACCGCCGCGCTGGAGGGCGCCCGCGCCATCCTGGTCGAGCGCTTCGCCGAGGACGCCGACCTCATCGGCGCGCTGCGCGAGCGGATGTGGAACCAGGGGCGCATGGTCTCGCGCGTGCGGGACGGCAAGCAGGAGTCGGGCGCCAAGTTCTCCGACTACTTCGAGTTCGCCGAGCCCTTCGCGAAGCTGCCCTCGCACCGCGTGCTCGCGCTGCTGCGCGGGGAGAAGGAGGAGGTCCTCGACCTCGACCTGGAGCCCGAGGAGGCGGGGGAGGACCCCGCCGCGCGCAGCTCCTACGAGGCGGAGATCGCCCGCCGGTTCCAGATCACCGACCAGGGGCGTCCCGCCGACAGGTGGCTGTCGGACGCGGTCCGGTGGGCCTGGCGCACCCGGGTCCTCGTCCACCTCGGCATCGACCTGCGCACCCGGCTGCGGCAGGAGGCCGAGGACGAGGCGGCCCGCGTGTTCGCCGCCAACCTGCGCGACCTCCTGCTCGCCGCGCCCGCCGGCACGCGCACGACGATGGGCCTGGACCCGGGGCTGCGCACCGGCGTCAAGGTCGCGGTCGTCGACGCGACCGGCAAGGTCGTCGCGACCGACACCATCTACCCGCACGAGCCCCGCCGCAGGTGGGACGAGTCGATCGAGACGCTCGCCGGGCTGGCCCGCGAGCACCGGGTCGACCTGGTCTCGATCGGCAACGGCACCGCCTCGCGGGAGACCGACAAGCTCGCCGCCGACCTGATCGCCCGGCACCCCGACCTCAAGCTGACCAAGGTCATGGTGTCGGAGGCGGGCGCGTCGGTGTACTCGGCGTCGGAGTACGCGGGCCGCGAGCTGCCCGGCATGGACGTCTCGCTGCGCGGCGCCGTCTCCATCGCCCGCCGCCTCCAGGACCCGCTCGCCGAGCTGGTCAAGATCGACCCCAAGTCGATCGGCGTCGGCCAGTACCAGCACGACATCTCCGAGGTGAAGCTGTCGCGCTCCCTCGACGCCGTCGTCGAGGACTGCGTGAACGGCGTCGGCGTCGACGTCAACACGGCGTCCGCGCCGCTGCTCACCCGCGTGTCCGGCATCGGCGAGGGCCTCGCGGAGAACATCGTCGCCCACCGCGACGCCAACGGCCCCTTCCGCAGCCGCGCCGGGCTGAAGGACGTCCCGCGGCTCGGCCCCAAGGCGTTCGAGCAGTGCGCCGGCTTCCTGCGCATCCCCGGCGGGGACGACCCGCTCGACGCCTCCAGCGTCCACCCCGAGTCCTACCCGGTCGTCCACCGGATCCTGGACAGCGCGGGCGCCGACATCAAGGCCCTCGTCGGCAACAGCGCCGTCCTGCGCTCACTCAGGCCGGCGGAGTTCGTCGACGACACCTTCGGGCTGCCGACCGTCACCGACATCCTCGCCGAGTTGGAGAAGCCCGGCCGCGACCCGCGCCCGGCGTTCCGGACCGCCACGTTCAAGGAGGGCGTCGACAAGCTCGCCGACCTCGAACCCGGCATGCTCCTGGAGGGCGTCGTCACCAACGTCGCCGCGTTCGGCGCGTTCGTGGACGTCGGCGTCCACCAGGACGGGTTGGTGCACATCTCCGCGATGTCGGACAAGTTCGTCTCCGATCCGCGCGAGGTCGCCAAGCCCGGCGACATCGTCCGGGTGAAGGTCCTGGACGTCGACCTCCAGCGCAAGCGGATCTCGCTGACCCTGCGCCTGGACGACGAGCCGGGCCGCGACCAGCAGGGCGGCGGCCGGCGCGGCGAGCAGCGCGAGCAGCGCGAGCAGCGTGACGGCGGCGCGCGTCCGGGGCGCGGCGGCCAGGACCGGCGCGGCCCGAACCAGGGCGGCCAGAACCAGGGCGGCCAGAACCGGCGCGGCCCGAACCAGGGCGGCCAGAACCAGGGCGGCCAGAACCGGCGCGGTCAGGACCAGCGCGGTCAGGACCAGCGCGGCCGGAACCAGCGCGGCGGGCAGCGCCGCGGAGGGCAGGGAGGCGGCGACTTCTCCGGCGGCGGCGCCATGGCCGACGCGCTCCGGCGCGCCGGCCTGGACAAGGGCCTCCCCGCCAAGGACAAGGGCCGTTCCGGCAAGAAGCGCTGACAGAGGGCGACCCGGGCGGAACGGTGTCCCGGCCTAGCGCCGGGACACCGTTCAGTCGTCGCCGAAGCCGCGCCAGCGCCCGTCCGAGCCCGTCTCGGTCGGGCGCTGCGGGCGGACGGGTCGGCGCGGCTGCGCCGCCTCGGGGTGAGGGGCCTCGGGCCGGTTGTAGGGGCCCTGGCCGAGCGGGTCCTCCGCGTACGGGGAGCGCTGAGGCGGCACCTGCGGCGCGTGATGGTACGCCTGGCCGAGCCGCGGGCCGCCCAGCGCCGGCCCGCCGACCGCCGAGCCGCCGAACGGGTCCACCGTGTCCGCGGCCGCCGCGGAGTCGTCGGGCTCGTCCGGAATCGGCCGGTGCCGTGGGAACTGCAGGACGGCGATCGCGCCCAGCGCCAGCGCGCCCAGCCGCATCGCCGAGTGCACCACGTCCTGCGGCCACGGCTCCGCGTAGAGGAACGTGCCCATCGCCAGCAGGTAGGTCTTCGCGCTCACCGTCATCACCGTGGCCACGATCGACACCCGGCAGCGCTGGAACGCCATGACCATGATCCCGAACCCGATGGCCGCCGCCAGCACCGTCAGGTACGGCCACGGCGTCGCCGCGATCCGCGGGCCGGTGGCGTGCGCGTCGTCGCTCCACCCCTTGATCGCGAGCTCGGCGGTGCCGACCGGGAAGCCCGAGCTCAGCCCGTAGGCGATGCCGGTCACCGGGCGAGCGTGCCGGCCGTCGGGCCGGTGGTCGCCGAGGACCAGGATCAGCACCGGCACCAGCACCGCCGGGGCGACCACCGCGGCGATCCTCCACAGCGGCGCGTCCGCCGAGCCGATCGGCTCGTCCCCCCGCAGCGACGCGGTGAGCAGCAGGATCGCCGCGCCGATCAGCACCAGGCTGAGCCACTCGCGCGAGGTCAGCCGCTCGCCGAAGAAGACCAGCGCGATCAGCAGCAGCGGCACGATGCCGGACATGAAGATCGGTACCGCGGTGGACAGCGGCAGGTTGCGCAGTGCGAGGATCTGGAGGCCGAGCCCGCCGAGCACGACGCCGAGCGCGATCAGGAAGACCCAGTTGCTGACGATCGTCCACACCATGTGCGGGATGCGGTTGCCCCGTACGGCGGGCATCCGGTCCGCCGCGAGCTTGAACACGGCGAACCCGAGGTAGTAGAGACCGGTCGCACTGAAGGCCGCGGCTATCCCGTTCATCCCGGACGAGTATGGGGGTCCCGGTGCTCCATGTCACTGCCCGTGCGGCGGCGTTGACGCGGTTTCGCCGGGGTTGCGCGCCTCCGGTGTCCGCAGACGGCGCCGCGACCCCATAGACTTGGCCGCGCGAAGGCGCGGAGCCGTATTTCGGCGTGCCCGCGCCGCCGAGAGACTGACCGGCCGAGCACCACGGCGCAGCCCGCTGCGTGGAGGCCGAGGGCTCGCACGTAAAGAGGAAGAGAACGCGTCGACCGCCGCGGCCGAGACAGCGCCCGATCAAGGAGACCGACCCCAGTGAAGACCGATGTCGAGGAGCTGACCCCCACGCGGGTCAAGCTCACCGTCGAGGTTCCGTTCGACGAGCTCAAGCCGAACCTCGACAAGGCGTACAAGGAGATCTCGCAGCAGGTGCGGATCAAGGGCTTCCGGCCCGGCAAGGTTCCCGCCCCGCTGATCGACAAGTACGTCGGCCGGGGCGCGGTCCTCCAGGAGGCGGTCAACGACGCGCTTCCCGAGCTGTACGGCCGCGCCGTCGAGGAGTCCGAGATCTTCGTGCTCGGGCAGCCCGACGTCGAGGTGACCGAGCTGGAGGACGGCACCCAGTTCGCCTTCACCGCCGAGGTCGACATCCGGCCGAAGTTCGAGGTGCCCGACTACGACGGCCTTGAGGTCGTCGTCGAGGACGCCGAGGTCACCGACGAGCAGGTCGGCGAGACCATCGACAACCTCCGCGAGCGCTTCGCCTCCCTCACCGGCGCCGAGCGCGCGGCCGAGGACGGCGACTTCGCCACCATCGACCTCGTCGCGCGGATCGACGGCGAGGAGATCGAGGACGCCTCCACCGCCGGTTACTCCTACGAGGTCGGCAGCGGCTCCGCGATCGAGGGCCTGGACGAGGCCCTCGTCGGCCTCGCCGCGGGCGAGGACAAGACCTTCACCGGCACCCTGGTCGGCGGCGAGCACGCCGGCGAGGAGGCCGAGATCACCGTCACCGTGCAGAGCGTGAAGGTGAAGAACCTGCCCGACCTGGACGACGAGTTCGCCCAGCTCGCCAGCGAGTTCGACACGATCGAGGAGCTGCGCGAGGACGTGCGCGTCCGGCTCGGCCGGCAGGTCAAGCTGCAGCAGCTGTCCGAGGCGCGCGACAAGGCCCTCGAGGCGCTCCTGGAGAAGGTCGACATCCCGCTTCCCGACAAGGTCGTGGAGGAGGAGGTCGACCGCCGCAACCAGCAGCTGGAGCAGCAGCTCCAGATGGCGGGCATGACCCGGGACGACTACCTCAAGGAAGAGGAGAAGACCGCCGAGGAGTTCGAGACCGAGGTCGCCGACGCGGCCCGGCTCGCGGTCAAGGGCGGCTTCGTGCTCGACCAGCTCGCCGTCCAGGAGGAGCTGGGCGTCGAGAACGAGGAGCTCAGCGAGTACGTCGTCTCGCAGGCGATGCAGATGGGCGTCCAGCCGCAGCAGCTCGCCGAGTACCTGACGCAGAACAACCAGCTCCCGGCGATCGTCTCGGAGGTGCTGCGCAGCAAGGTGCTGAACCTCGTCGTCGAGCACGTCACGGTCAAGGACGAGTCGGGCAACGAGATCGACGTCGACGCGGTGCAGCGCGAGCTGAACGGCGAGACCGACCAGGCCGAGGACGCCGCCGAGGACGCGTCCGACGCCGAGGCCGGCGAGGGCGCCCAGGACGAGGCCCCCGAGGAGACGGCTGAGGCCGCCGCTGAGGAGACCCCGGCCGCCGAGGCTGCCGACGAGCAGGACGCCAAGAGCAAGGACGCCTAGAGCTTCTCTGGACGTTCGTGAGGCACCGGGCGCGCCCCGCATCCGTACGACGGGTGCGGGGCGCGCGCGTGAGCGGGAGGCCCTCCGGGCCGGACGCCGCGGCGAAGATCGTCGGCGCCGGGCGAGTCGGCCGGGCCGCGCCGGGTACGCCCCTGGCGAAAAGCCGGGCTCCCGGGCGTGAGTGGGCCCGTGAGCGCGTTAATGTCCAATCATCCGAACCGATTAAAAGGACCGGAGGAACACCCGGTGAGCATGCCTCCGACTTTCGACGAGTCGTCGCGGATCCAGGCGCGGGTCGCCGAGGCGCCCCTGTTGCCTCTGGGCGACCAGCTGTTCCAGCGGCTGCTGCGCGAGCGCATCGTCTTCCTCGGCCAGCAGGTCGACGACGACATCGCCAACCGCATCTGCGCCGAGCTCCTGCTGCTGTCGGCCGAAGACGGCCGCCGCGACATCACGCTCTACATCAACTCGCCAGGCGGTTCCGTCACCGCGGGTATGGCGATCTACGACATCATGCAGTACGTCCCGAACGACGTCGTCACGGTCGGCATGGGCCTGGCCGCCTCGATGGGCCAGTTCCTGCTGTGCGCGGGCGCCCGGGGCAAGCGGTACGCCCTGCCGCACGCGCGGATCATGATGCACCAGCCGTCCGGCGGCATCGGCGGCACCGCCTCCGACATCAAGATCCAGGCCGAGCAGATGCTGTACGTGAAGAAGACGCTCGCGGAGAAGATCGCCGAGCACACCGGCCAGGAGCTCGACCAGATCGAGCGCGACTCCGACCGGGACCGCTGGTTCACCGCCGACGAGGCCAAGGACTACGGGTTCGTCGACCACGTCGTGCTCAGCGCCAACCAGGTGCCCTCCGAGGGCCCCGTCTCCTGACGACCTCACAACGATTCGGAGGCACACAGTGAGCGACCTCATCCGACCCGGTTTCAGCGATCCGGTCCGGTCCGCCGCGTACGCGGGCGGCGCTCCGAAGCCGGTCGACGACCGCTACATCATTCCGTCGTTCGTCGAGCGCACCACGTACGGGGTCAAGGAGATGAACCCGTACAACAAGCTCTTCGAAGAGCGGATCATCTTCCTCGGCGTGCAGATCGACGACGCGTCCGCCAACGACGTGATGGCCCAGCTGATCACGCTGGAGTCGATCGACCCCGACCGCGACATCAGCATCTACATCAACTCGCCGGGCGGCTCGTTCACCGCCATGACGGCGATCTACGACACGATGCAGTTCGTCAAGCCCGACATCCAGACCGTGTGCATCGGCCAGGCCGCGTCCGCCGCGGCGGTGCTGCTCTCGGCCGGGACGCCGGGCAAGCGGGCGGCGCTGCCCAACTCGCGGATCCTGATCCACCAGCCCGCGACCGAGGGCACCTACGGCCAGTCCAGCGACATCGAGATCCAGGCGCGCGAGATCATGCGGATCCGCGATCTGCTGGAGACGATCCTGGCCGAGCACAGCGGCAAGGGCATCGAAGAGGTCCGCCGCGACATCGAGCGCGACAAGATCCTCACGGCGGCCGAGGCCAAGGACTACGGCCTCATCGACGACGTCTTCGCCAGCAGGAAGCGGAAGGCCGAGGTAGTGTCGTCCTGAGACGGCACGAGGACGAGGGAGTCCCCCAGCCCGGTCGTCACACTTCCGGGCGAGGGGCTTTCCAAGTCCGCTGGAGGCGGTAACGTCGAATCCGACGTCGTGAGCCTCTGGGACGCAACCAGCTGCGCCGCATCCTCCAAGGCTGGCGGCCCCACGAAAAGGAGACGGTTGGGTGGCACGCATCGGCGACGGTGGTGACCTGCTCAAGTGCTCGTTCTGCGGGAAGAGCCAGAAGCAGGTCAAGAAGCTCATCGCGGGTCCGGGCGTGTACATCTGCGACGAGTGCATCGATCTCTGCAACGAGATCATCGAGGAGGAGCTCTCCGAGACCTCCGACCTCAAGTGGGACAACCTGCCCAAACCGCGGGAGATCTACGAGTTCCTCGACTCCTACGTCATCGGGCAGGAGACGGCGAAGAAGGCGCTCTCGGTCGCCGTCTACAACCACTACAAGCGGATCCAGTCGGGTGACACCGGCCGTGACGACCTGGTCGAGCTGGGCAAGTCCAACATCCTGCTCCTCGGTCCCACCGGATCCGGCAAGACGCTGCTCGCGCAGACGCTCGCCAAGCTGCTCAACGTCCCGTTCGCCATCGCGGACGCCACGGCGCTGACAGAGGCGGGCTACGTCGGGGAGGACGTCGAGAACATCCTCCTCAAGCTGATCCAGGCGGCCGACTACGACGTGAAGAAGGCCGAGACCGGGATCATCTACATCGACGAGGTCGACAAGATCGCCCGCAAGAGCGAGAACCCGTCGATCACCCGCGACGTGTCGGGGGAGGGCGTCCAGCAGGCCCTGCTCAAGATCCTGGAGGGCACCACCGCGAGCGTCCCGCCGCAGGGCGGGCGCAAGCACCCGCACCAGGAGTTCATCCAGATCGACACCACCAACGTGCTGTTCATCTGCGGCGGCGCGTTCGCCGGCCTGGAGAAGATCGTCGAGTCCCGGGTCGGCAAGCAGGGCATGGGCTTCGGGGCGCAGATCCGCTCCAAGTCCGACTTCGAGGAGTCCTCGGCCGTGCTCGGCGACGTGATGCCGGAGGACCTGCTGAAGTTCGGCATGATCCCCGAGTTCATCGGCCGGCTCCCGGTGATCACCTCGGTGCACAACCTGGACCGCGAGGCCCTGATCAACATCCTCACCGAGCCGAAGAACGCGCTGGTGCGCCAGTACCACCGCCTCTTCGAGCTCGACGGCGTCGACCTGGAGTTCACCGACGACGCCCTGGAGGCCATCGCCGACCAGGCCATCCTGCGCGGCACGGGGGCCCGGGGCCTCCGCGCCATCATGGAGGAGGTGCTCCTGTCGGTGATGTACGAGGTGCCGAGCCGCCAGGACGTCGCCCGCGTCGTCATCACCCGCGAGGCCGTCCTGGAGCACGTCAACCCGACCCTCGTCCCGCGCGACCGTCCCAAGCGCGAGCCGCGGGAGAAGTCGGCCTGACGCCGCGGAGGCACCGACACCGCACGACCTGACACGCACGAGAGCAGCGGGCGCCCACGCGGCACCGCTGCTCTCGGCGTTTCCGGCTAGGGCCGCCTCCCGCGCGCGGCCGCCTCGCGGGACGGGTGGTTCCTGAGGGCGATGTCGACGTGTCCGGCGTCCACGCCCAGGACGCGTCGGCCTCGCGGGGCGTGCGGCCGACCGGCAGTCACTTCGATGCTCACCGGGCACCGCCGCTCAGGAGAGCGAGCCGGCTCAGGAACACGCACTCGGACGAGTGATCATGACGGGGCGCCATGTCCGATATGGTCGTCATGGTCTAAAGCGCCTGGTTCCAGGAACCAGGTCGACCCCCCGGCCATGTCGGGGCGTAGTCGGTCTCAGCACCATGCACATTCCGGCCTCATTGGTCCGGACGCGCGTGGTCTGGTGAACCGCCATTGCGTCCCGGCTCACCCGGGACGCCACACAAAGGAAACGATAATGCTCAACGCCAAATTGACCAGGCCGACGCTGGGCGTCGTCCTGGCCCTCGGTACATTCGCCGCCGTCGTGGCGGCTCAGGCAGCCGGTGGCCACGCCAATGGCGCGGCGGGACCGCTGGTCGCCGCCACCCTGGCCGCCATCTTCGGGACGGTCGTGCTGAGCGTCCAGACGGGGTGGGGCATGCTCACGCGTCTGGCCAAGGCCCTCCGGAGCGGGGATGTCGCGGCAGTGCGCGCCGTCTTCCGGGACGCGGGGGCAGTGATCAGGCCTCTCTTCGATCGGCCGGCCACCCGCCGGTTGATCATCCGGATGTCCATCAGCAGGGCGCTCGTCACGCCCCTGACCTTGGGGGCCTTGTATTTCCTCGGGTTTCTGGGAGCTGTGAACGCCCTCATGGCGGTCGGCCCCATGTGGGTGGCGCTGGCGAGCATGAAGGGCTCACCTCAGCGGTGGCTTTCCGCCGCGACCCCTATCGGGGCGTTCGCCGGGGTCCTGTGCCTGACCCGGTTCTGGGAGAGTGAGGGCCCTGGGCGCTTCGGTGCTTGGGGCCTGCTCGTCGGCGGCCTGCTGGCCGTCGGCGCGGCCGCCACGTACGCCAACCTTCTCCTGACCTTCGAGGAGATGGAGAAGCACCCGCGGATGTCCGTGAACGTCGCCCTCGGCGGCATTCTCGGGACAGTGACGATCACCATTGTCACCGCCGTCACGGTGACGGCTCTGGCGGCTACCGGTCTGGCCGTGCCGGGCATCACGCCCGGCGGCCAGTGGCTCACCTGGTCGGTTCTCGGGTGGACGTTCCTTTCAGGGCTGCTCTTGCAGTTCGTGGCCCAGAAGACCCAGACGTGGATCTACGGGTGGAGGCTGCTGAGCCAGCGAACCTTCAGCGTCTTCACGGCTTTCGAGCCGGTCATGGGGACGTTGATGGGTTGGGCCATGCTCAGCCAGCAGCCGACCGGACTCGACTGGTTCGGCACAGGTTTGGTCTTCGTCATGGCCGGCCTGTGCTACTACCAGGCCGAGCTCTCGAAGACACGCCGCCTGAAGCCTCAGGCGGCGAGCTGAACCAGGCGGCGGCGGGGAGGAGCGATCCTCCCCGCCGCCGCTGCCCAGCAAGGCGGACCACTCGTCAAGGCCATTGCCGTCCTGCAGAACAACGAGGTCTCCCGAGCATGAGAAAGGGCCAGTGGACCACCACTCCCATCGACATGCGCATCGTGCGCGGCGCGCTCGAACTGGAGCGGACCGGCCGGGGAGTGCTGCCGCACCGGCTGCCCCTCGCCGTCCGCGTCCATTTCCCCGACGAGTACCTGGCGAGGACGGAGGAGCAGCCGTCCGGCGTGCGGCTGGCCTTCCGCACCCGGGCCACCGCCGTGGAGCTGGACGTCCTGCCCACCAAGCGCGCCTACAAGGGCACCCCGCCGCAGCCGGACGGCCTCTACGACCTCGTGGTCGACGGGCGCCCTGCGGGCCGGGGCAGCGTGCCCGGCGGGAACCTGGCCGTCATCGACATGGCGACCCAGAAGGCGGTCGTCGAGCCGGGCGAGCCCGGCACCCTGAGGTTCGCGGGCCTGGCCGCCGAGGCCAAGGACGTCGAGATCTGGCTGCCGCAGGTCGAGACGACCGAGCTGATCGCGCTGCGCACCGACGCCCCCGTCGAGCCCGTCCCGGACCGCGGCCGTCCCGTGTGGTTGCACCACGGCAGCTCGATCAGCCACGGCTCCACCGCCGCGAGCCCCACCTCCACCTGGCCCGCGGTGGCCGCCGCCCGGGGCGGCGCCGACCTGATCAACCTCGGCTTCGGCGGCAACGCGCTGCTCGACCCGTTCACCGCGCGCGCCATCCGCGACGCCCCCGCCGACCTGATCAGCCTCAAGATCGGCATCAACGTCGCGAACGCCGACGCGATGCGGCTGCGCGCGTTCGGGCCCGCCGTGCACGGCTTCCTCGACACCGTCCGCGAGGGGCACCCCGAGACGCCGCTGCTGCTCGTCTCGCCGATCCTGTGCCCCGTCCAGGAGCACACGCCTGGCCCCCTGGCCCTCGACCCCGAGGCGCCGCGACTTCGGTTCCGGGCCACGGGCGACCCGGCGGAGGTCGCGAGCGGGCGCCTGACGCTCGCCGTCATCAGGGACGCGCTGGCCGGCATCGCCGCGCGCCGCGCCCAGGACGACCCCCGCCTCCACTACCTCGACGGCCGCGCCCTCTACGGTGAGGCCGACTACGCGGAGCTGCCCCTGCCGGACGAGGTCCACCCGGCCCCGGAAAGCCACCGCCGCATAGGCGAACGCTTCGCCGCGCTGGTCTTCGAGAGCGAGCACGGAGCCTTCGCGGCCCGCTGAGCCGGGGGCGGGGGCGGACGCCCGGGATGCCGCTAGGCGACCGGGCCGGGGGAGATGTCGCCGACCAGCGCCGCGACCTCGTCGACGACGGCCTTCTGGTGCGGCTGGAGGTCCTGGCCCGCCATTCCGGAGACCACCGGCAGGAAGGGATCCTCGAAAGGCTCGGCGCCGGCCAGGGTCTCGATGACCGCCAGACCGCAGAACGGGACGTACACCGGGCTGTAGCCGCCCTCGTGCGACATCGCGATCCGGCCGGCGCACACGTCCTCGGCGACGTCCATGAGCCTGCGCGTCATGGCCCGGTAACCCGCGGAGGTGAGCAGCTGGCGGGCCAGCGGGTCCATCGCGCTGCCGTCGAAGCCCGAGGCCACGAGGATGAGATCCGGCCGGAACCGCTGCAGGGCCGGTGCCACCACCTGATCCATGGCGTACAGGTAGCCCCCGTCGCCGGTCCCGGGCGGCAGCGGAACGTTCAGCGCGTACCCGAAGCCGGCGTCGTCACCGCGTTCGGTGAGCGCGCCGCTGTCCGGCGGGAAGCAGTTGTCCTGGTGCAACGAGATCGTGAGCACGTCCGGGTCGCCGTAGAAGAAGGACTGCGTCCCGTTGCCGTGGTGGACGTCCCAGTCGACGACCGCGATGCGCCCCACGCCGAGGACGTCGCGGGCGTGCCGGGCGGCGATGGCGAGGTTGCCGAAGATGCAGAACCCCATGCCGCTGCCCGCGACGGCGTGGTGGCCGGGCGGGCGGACCAGGGCGTACCCGTTGGCGGTGTCGCCGTTGACGACCGCCTCGACCATCGTGATGACGCCGCCGGCCGCCAAGGTCGCGATCTCGTAGCCCCCCTTTCCGAACGGGCTGAAGCCGTCCCCGGCGTCGCCTCCCTTCGGCCACCCGCTCTCCGTCTTGATCCGCTCCAGGTGTTCCCGGGTGTGGACCTTCAGGATCTCCTCTTCCGTCGCGTGCCGCGGCCGCACCCGCTCCAGCCGGTCGATGAGCCCGGACACGACGATCAGTTCGTGGATGCGCCGCTTGGTCTCGGCGTTCTCCAAGTGCATGTAGGGCTGCAGCCCGGCCGCCGGGTCCGCCCCGAACAGGCCGGCGTTGGATCCGGTGTCGTGCCAGCCGAAGATCTCGTGATACAGGTAGCCCGTGGCCATCGCGTGTTCCTCTTCCGGTGACGAGAGCGCTTTGCCGAGTGGAGGCGCCGGTCGCCGCAGGTCCGCCTGCGGGCCCGGTCGCGTTATGGGACCGCGGGCCGGGCGTCCGGGACATCCGTAGAACTGCGGAGTCGCCCGACGGGTGCGGCGGCGGGCCCACCCGGGGCGCCGGGCGTGGTGCGGCTTCGGATCGTGACGACGGCAGATCTTGTCCGGGCACCCGTCTGCGCCGTAGATTCGGGGCTCTCGTCGTGGCTCGCTGCCCGACCGCGCGCGGCCAGGAGGTGCCATGCCCACAGATCGGCATGTCGCGCTCGCGGCCGAGATCGGGATGCTGGTCCACGAACCCGATGCGGTCCAGGCGCGTCAGGAGATGCTGCGGCTGCTGAACGAGGTCCTGGACGGCGACGCCGCGTCCCTGATCGCGGTCGATCCGTTCGACGGGGAGCACCGCCAGGTCGCCGGGTTGGGCTACACGGCCGAGACGGCGCGCTCGCTGGCCGTCGACTTCGCCCGTACCCCCTGGTTCGACGACGTGCTCGACTCCGAGCTCCCGCCGTCCATCTCCGACGAACCGAGCCAGAGCTTCCGCCGCGGCTGGTTCTACGAGAAGTACGTGGAGCCCGCGGGTTTCCGGGACGGCATGACGGGGGCCCTGCGGCGCGGCGGGCGGTACGTGGGCCTCGTGCACCTCTCCAGCGGACGGCACGGGGCGTTCGACGCCCGGGGACGTCTACTGCTCGCATCCATCATGCCCGCGCTGGCCGCGGTGGCGGATGTGACCGGGCGGGCCGTGCACGCCGGGGGCATGCGGCCCTCGGATCACGTCGCCCTGGTATCCGGTGACCGGATCATGCCGGTGCCGGAGCGAAAGCGGCCGCAGGTGCTGGAGGACGGCGCCTTCCGGGAGGTCGTCGCGGAGTTCCGGGAGTCGGGCGGCCGGCGGCTTCACGTCCTCTGGCCCCTCGACCGGACGTGGCACCGCGTCGGGCTGCTCTCACCGGAGCTTCCCGTCCGCCTGCCGGGAGCGGTGCTCGTCCACACGCGGCCTGCCGAGGTGCCGTACGGACTGACCGGTCGCGAAGTGGAGGTCCTGACGCGCCTGGCGATGGGGATGTCCAACGACGTCATCGCCCAGCAGTTCTTCCTGTCGCCGCGCACGGTCCACAAGCACGTCGAGCACGTCCTGCAGAAGACCCGGACGTCGAGCCGGACCGAGGCCGCGGCGCTCGCCGTGCGCGAGAGCATCCTGTGCCCCGTGCCCGGACTGCCCCGGCGCGCCGGGGTGCGGGCCTTCCTGACCGGTGCGGGCGGTTGAGGTGCGGCGGCCGGGGACGGTCCGCGTCGGCCCGTGCCCCTCGTCGGGACCGGGGGGTCAGCCGCGGGACTCGCCCAGGCCGGCTTCGCGGGCCAGGACGATGGCCTGGGCCCGGTCGGCGACGTGCAGCTTCATGAAGATGTTCGAGACGTGGTTGCGGACGGTCTTCTGGCTCAGGTAGAGCGTCCCGGCGATCTCGGTGTTGCTGCGGCCCTGCGCGATCAGTTCGAGGACCTCCCGCTCCCGCTCGGTGAGCTGCGGGAACGCGGCCTGCCGCGGGTCGGGCATGTCGGTGAAGTAGGTGAGCACGCGGCGCGCGATCTCCGGGCCGTAGATGGCCTCGCCGGCCGCGACCGCCTTCACGGCGCGGGCGATCTCCTCCGCGCCCGACTCCTTCAGCAGGTAGCCGCGGGCGCCGGCGCGCATCGCCGCGAAGACCGAGTCGTCGTCGCGGAACATCGTCAGCACCAGGACGCCGATGCGCGGGCTGGTGCGGGTGATGGTGCGGGTCGCCTCGATGCCGTTGCCGCCGGGCATGTGCAGGTCCATGATGACGACGTCCGGCTGCAGTTCCGCCGCCAGCCGCACCGCGCCGGGGCCGTTCTCGGCCTCGCCGACGACCTCCACCCCGAGCGCCTGCAGCAGGCCCTTCAGCCCCTGCCGGAACACCGGGTGGTCGTCGGTGATGAGCACCCGGATGGTCTCGGTCATCTCCGCCCGTCTCTTCCGATCGAGGGACGATGGTACCCGGCGGCGGTCTCCGCGGCGGCGAGCGGGAGCCGGACGGCGACCACGGTCCCGCCGCCGTTCCGGGACGTGATCGCGCAGCTGCCGCCGACCTCGGCGGCCCACTCCTTCATCGCCGCCATGCCGCGGCGCGGCCGCGGCTGGCCTCCGTTGCGGGCGGCGTCCGGCAGGCCGGGCCCGGTGTAGGCGACCATCAGGTGCAGGTCGGCGTCGCGGCTCAGCCGGACCGTCGCGGTGCTCCCGGGCGCGTGCAGCCGGACGTTCGTCAGCGCCTCCTGCGCGATCCGGTAGGCCGCGACCTCCACCGCGGCCGGCAGCCCCGCGGGCTCGCCGTCGAACCGGACGTCCGCCCGCTCGCAGCAGCCGTCGGCGAACGACTCGATCGCGGCGACGAGGCCGAGGTCGTCCAGCGCGGGGGGCCGCAGCCCGTGCGCCAGGTCCCGGATCTCCCCGACGGCCGTCGCCAGCCGGTCCCGGACCTCGGCGAGCAGCGGGTCCATCCGCTCCGGCTCGCCGGCGAGGGTGATGCGCGCCGCGTCCAGGGACATCGCGAGGCTCGCGAGCGTCGGCCCGAGCCCGTCGTGCAGGTCGTGCCGCAGCCGCCGGCGCTCCTCCTCGCGGCTCGCGAGGATGCGCTCCCGGGAGCGCTGCAGGTCGGAGGTGAGACGGCGGAGGTGGGGGATGGTCGCGGCGCGTGCCGCCACGGCCCCCGCTGTGAACGCGCCGGCCAGCACGGTGGCGCGTGCCAGTACCGCTCGCATCCCGCCTCTCCCTCCGCCCCGCCGTCGCGGGACTTCGCCGCCACCCTTTCCGGGGAGGCGACCCGGTGTCAGGTGACCAGTGTCCCGACCGCGGCGGGAAAACGCTCTCTGGCCCCGCCCGCGGCGTGTTGCGGACGTTGCGCATGACGCTGGCCAGGCCGGTGCCCGCGGACGGCGAGCGGGCCCGCCCGGCGGTCGCGGACGCGGTCCGGGCCCCTCCCGCCGCCGGACGGGCCGCCCGGCCGGTGGTTCCGGTCGACCGGATCCGGGCGATCTGCGTGGACGCGGAGACGGCGGCGGGATGCCCGCCGCCGCGGAATCCTCCGCGCGACCGGGCGTCCCTTGGGCCTTCCACCCCCGGCGTCCCCGTAGAATCGTCAGCCGTGACACAGCCCAGCACTGAGCGCGGCCAGGGCGCCGCCGCGGACGTCGACCTTCCCACGCAGTACCGACCGGCCGATGTCGAGGGCCGGCTCTACGAGCGGTGGGTATCGGCGGGGCTGTTCACCGCCGACCCGGAGCGCGCGCCGGAGCGGCCCGCCTTCTCCATCGTGATCCCGCCGCCGAACGTGACCGGCTCGCTGCACATGGGGCACGCCCTCGACCACTCCATCCAGGACACCCTCGTCCGGCGCCGCCGGATGCAGGGCCACGAGGTGGCGTGGGTGCCGGGCATGGACCACGCGGGCATCGCGACGCAGAACGTGGTGGAGCGCGAGCTGGCCAAGGAGGGCCTGTCGCGGCACGACCTCGGGCGCGCGGACTTCGTCGAGCGGGTCTGGCAGTGGAAGGCGGAGTCCGGCGGCCGCATCCTCGGCCAGATGCGCCGCCTCGGCGACGGCGTCGACTGGACGCGCGAGGCGTTCACGATGGACGACGACCGCGCCCGCGCCGTCCGGACGATCTTCAAGCGGCTGTTCGACGACGGCCTGATCTACCGCGCCGAGCGCATCATCAACTGGTGCCCGCGCTGCCTGACGGCGCTGTCGGACATCGAGGTCGAGCACGAGGAGGTCGACGGCGAGCTGGTCTCGATCCGGTACGGGTCGGGCGAGGACGAGATCGTCGTCGCGACCACCCGGGCCGAGACGATGCTCGGCGACACCGCCGTGGCCGTCCACCCGGAGGACCCCCGGTACGCGCACATGGTCGGGCGGGAGATCGAGCTCCCGCTGACCGGCCGCCGCATCCCGGTCGTCGCCGACGAGCACGTCGACCCCGCGTTCGGCACCGGCGCCGTCAAGGTGACGCCCGCGCACGACCCGAACGACTTCGAGATCGGACGGCGGCACTCGCTGCCGTCCCTGTCGGTCATGGACGAGCGGGGCAACGTCACCGCGCCGGGCCCGTTCGAGGGGCTGGACCGGTTCGAGGCGCGCCCGGCGGTCGTGGCCGCGCTGCGCGAGCAGGGCCGGATCGTCAAGGAGGTCCGGCCGTACAAGCACTCGGTCGGGCACTGCCAGCGCTGCTCCACGGTCGTCGAGCCGCGCGTGTCGCTGCAGTGGTTCGTCAAGGTCGAGTCGCTGGCGCGGGCCGCGGGCGACGCCGTCCGCGACGGCCGCGTCAACATCCACCCGCCGGAGATGGCGTCCCGCTACTTCGAGTGGGTCGACAACATGCACGACTGGTGCATCAGCCGCCAGCTGTGGTGGGGGCACCGGATCCCGGTCTGGTACGGGCCGGACGGCGAGGTCGTCTGCCCGGGTCCTGACGAGGAGCCGCCCGCCGGATGGACGCAGGACTCCGACGTCCTCGACACGTGGTTCTCCTCCGCGCTGTGGCCGTTCTCCACGCTCGGCTGGCCGGACGAGACGCCCGACCTGAAGCGGTTCTACCCCACCTCCGTCCTGGTGACGGGCTACGACATCCTGTTCTTCTGGGTCGCCCGCATGATGATGTTCGGGCTGTACGCGATGGACGGCGTCCAGCCGTTCGACACCATCGCCCTGCACGGGATGGTCCGCGACCAGTTCGGCAAGAAGATGTCCAAGTCGTTCGGGAACGTCATCGACCCGCTCGACTGGATCGAGGCCTACGGGGCCGACGCGACCCGCTTCACGCTGCTGCGCGGCGCGAACCCGGGCGGCGACGTGCCGGTGGCCGAGGAGTGGGCGCAGGGATCGCGCAACTTCTGCAACAAGCTGTGGAACGCGACGCGGTTCGCGCTCATCAACGGCGCGCACACCCGCGGCGACATGCCCGCCGAGCTCTCCACGGTCGACGCCTGGGTCCTGTCCCGGCTGCACGCGGTGATCGCGGAGGTCGACGCGCACCTGGAGGCGTTCGACTTCGCGAAGGCGTGCGAGGCGCTCTACCACTTCGCGTGGGACGAGGTCTGCGACTGGTACGTGGAGCTGGCCAAGGTGCAGCTCGCCGACGAGCGCGCCGGGGCGACCCGCCGCGTGCTCGGCGAGGTCTTCGACAACCTGCTGCGGCTGCTGCACCCGGTCGTGCCGTTCGTCACCGAGGAGCTGTGGACGTCCCTCACCGGCGCCGAGACGGTCGTCACCGCGCCGTGGCCGGCGGCCGACCCGGCGCGGCGCGACGGCGGCGCGGAGGAGCTCGTCGGCTCGCTCCAGCGGATGGTGACCGAGGTGCGGCGGTTCCGCGCCGACCAGGGGCTGAAGCCCGGCCAGCGGGTCGCCGCGCGGATCGACTGGAACGGCTCCGCCCTGCACCGCCACGAGGACGGCATCCGCGCGCTGCTGCGCCTCACCGAGCCGGAGGACGGCTTCTCCTCGACGGCGTCCCTGCCGGTCGAGGACGTGAAGGTGCACCTCGACACCGCCGGGGCGATCGACGTCGCCGCCGAGCGCAAGCGGCTGGAGAAGGACCTGGCCGCCGCCCGCAGGGAGGTCGACCAGGCGCGGCGCAAGCTCGGCAACGAGGCGTTCATGGCGAAGGCGCCCGAGGCGGTCGTGGCGAAGAACCGCGACCGGCTCGCCCAGGCGGAGTCCGACATCGGCAGGCTGGAGGCCCAGCTGGCCGCGCTCCCGGCCGGCTGACCCCGGCACGGCGGGCGGTCCGGGCCGCTCTTGACACCGGTGCTGACACGGCGATCTGTCGGCGCGGCGGCGCCCGCCGCAGTTACGATTCCGTAGGGCCCGTGAGCCTTTGCGGTATTTGAACCATCGGGAGTGCAATGGCCGATTCACCACCTCGGTCCGGCACGCCGGACTCACCGTCCGGCGACGACCTGGACGCGGCGCAGGTCATCGACGACGGTCCCGGACCGGGGGCCGCCCCCGCGCCCTTCGGCGGCGCGCGCCCCTGGTGGTCGCTGGACATCGGCGACGGGACCGGCCCGCACGCGATGGTGAACGGCACCGGCCCGCAGGCCATGCCTCCGCTGCGGGAGGTCTCGGGCCCGTACGCCATGCCGAGGAACGGCACGGGCCCGCACGCGATGCCCGTCTCGGCGAACGGATCGGGGGCGCTCCCGGTCGTCGGCACGGGCCCGCACGGCGTCCTCCGCGACGGCACGGGCCCGCTGCCGCCGGTGGCCGGAGCGCCTGGGGCGCCCCGCGGGCGCCTGCCGAAGCTCCTGCTGGCGGCGGGCGCCGTCGTGGTCGCCGGGATGCTGCTCGTCGCGGGCGTGCTGGCGCTGCGGGCCGGCGGCGCCGGGGAGGACGGGGAGGACGGCGGGACGGAGGCCGGCCCCGGGCCGTCCAAGAAGGTGATCAAGGCGGGCGCGACGGCCGGGGGCCTGCACAAGGACCCGCTGACCTCGCCGCAGGCCAGCGCCGCGTACCCCTTCGTCGTGGGCGCGGTCGAGGCGGGCGGCGTCCCGGTGGCCGAGAACGGCATCGCCGTCTACGCCGAGGAGCCGGCGCGCAGCGTGAACCTGCTGTTCGTGGGCGGGACGGGCCGGATCGGCGATCCCGCGGGCTTCCTCCAGGAGACGCAGCCCACCACGTTCATCGCCGGGCAGGACGCCGACCCGGGGCGCAGGGGCGGCAAGGCGGTCTGCGGCACGTTCGCCGTGCTCGCCGAGACCCACACCTACTGCGCGTGGGCGACCAAGGACTCCTTCGGCGTCGTCGCGTCCAACAGGCCCTCGGTGAACCCGCAGTTCCCGCTGATGGCCGACCTGATGCACCGCATCAGGAAGGACGTCGAGAAGCCGAAGTGACGTAGAGGCGCTCGGTGTCGGCGCCCACCTCGTCCAGGACGAGCCCGGTGAAGTAGACGGTGCCGAGGACGACCACGCGGTGCCCGAGCGTCGCGAGCGACGCGGGGGTGATGGCGGCGGGGCCGACCACGTCCCAGCGGGACGGCAGCGCGTGGGTGAACCTCAGGTGCGGCAGCGCCAGCCGGACGAACGTCACGGGCAGCGCGCCCAGCTCGGCGACGGCGCCGTCCAGGTCCTTGTGGTCGGGCAGGCAGACCACGACGTGGTCGATCGTCCCCCAGGCCTCCCGGGCGGCGCCGAGCGCGGCGGCGATCCCGGCCCGGTCGATCGCGGAGTCGACGAGCACCCGCGTCGCCGACCCGGGCACGCCGTGCCAGGACAGGCGGCCGGGCAGCACGACCGAGGACAGCACGTCCCGCAAGGCCCCGGCCGGGGGCTCGCCCACTCCGGGGAGGCGGCGGGCGGCGACCACGCCGAGTTCGGCCGCCGCGCGTCCGAGACCGGCGGGAAGCAGATCCGGTGGAAGCCCGCTGCCTCCCGGCCCGACGAACTCCACGCCGCCGAGAACCTCCGCGACCTCGGCCGACTGCGGCGCCGACAGGACGCGCGTCCGCGGCCCGGCGACGCCGAGCTTCTCCTCGGCGATCTCCGCCGCCGTGTCGCCGAGCACCCCGGCGTGCTCCCGGAAGACCGGCGTGATCGCGGCGACGTCCGGCGGGAAGAGGGCGGCCTCGTCCGACCGTCCGCCCATGCCCGCCTCCAGGACGAGCGCGTCCGCGCCGGCGCGGCGCGCGTGCAGGACGCCCGCGACCGTGAAGAGCCCCGACGGCGACAGGTAGCCGCCGGACGGCGGCGGGAGCGCCGCGACGGCCTCCCCGAGGACGTCCGCCAGGAAGGCGAGTTCCTCGGCGGAGACGGCGCGCCCGTCCACCCGGATGCGGTCGCGATCGCTGCGCAGCCCGGGGCTCGTGACCGTGCACACGCGGAGCCCGGCGGCCCCGAGGAAGGCCGACGCGTAGGTCGCCGCCGTCCCCTTCCCCTTGGAGCCGACGACGGTCAGGACCGGAACATCCGGCGCGAGGAGGCCGAGCGCGTCCGCGAGGGCGCGGGCGCGCCCCACGTCGCGCGCCTCGCCCGGGGCGCGCCGCTCCCACTCGCGGAAGAAGACCTCCATGCCTCCAGTGTGGGCCCGGGCGGAGGCGCGCCGGCCGCCGAGTAGGCTCTGTGACCGTGAGTCAGGTATCCGAGCCGTCCGATTACAAGGCCGCCGTCGGCGCGATCATGGGGCGCGGGGTCGAGTGGGAGATCGACCCCACCCTCGACCGGATCGCCGACCTGGTCGACGTCCTGGGCGGGCCGCACCGCGCGTACCCGGTGATCCACATCGCCGGGACGAACGGCAAGTCCACCACGGCCCGGCTCGTCGAGGCGCTGCTGCGCGAGCGCGGCCTGCGCACCGGGCTCTACACCAGCCCCGAGCTGACGACGCTGCGCGAGCGCATCGCGATCGACGGGGAGCCGATCAGCGAGGAGCGGTTCGTCGAGGCGTTCGACGACGTGCGGCCCTACCTCCAGCTGGTCGACGACAAGCACGAGACCCGGCTGTCGTTCTTCGAGGTGCTCACCGCGATGGCCTTCGCGGCGTTCGCGGACGCGCCGGTCGACGTGGCGGTGGTCGAGACCGGCATGGGCGGCGCCTGGGACGCCACGAACGTCGCCGACGGCGCCGTCGCGGTGATCACGCCGATCGGCCTGGACCACACCCGCTACCTCGGCGACACGCTGGAGCAGATCGCGGGGGAGAAGGCGGGCATCATCAAGCCCGGCGCGATCGCGGTGCTGGCGCAGCAGCCGGTCGAGGCCGCCGAGGTGCTGCTGCGGCGGGTCGTGGAGACCGGCGCGACGGCGGCGCGCGAGGGCGTCGAGTACGGCGTGCTCGGCCGGGACGTCGCCGTCGGGGGCCAGCAGATCTCGCTGCGGGGCCTGCACGGCGTCTACGACGAGATCTTCCTGCCGCTGTTCGGCGAGCACCAGGCGAGCAACGCCGCGACGGCCCTGGCCGCCGTGGAGGCGTTCGCCGGCGGCGCGCCGACCCGGGGCGAGCCGAACCTGGAGGCCGCGACGCGGATCGCGCCCGGCGAGTCCTTCCTCGGCGGCGAGGAGGGCCAGCTCGACCCGTCCCTGGTCCGCAGCGGCTTCGCCAAGTCGGCGTCGCCGGGCCGGCTGGAGGTCGCCCGGACGGGCCCGACGGTCCTGCTGGACGCGGCGCACAACCCCGCCGGGATGGCGGCGACCGTCGCCACGGTCACCGAGTCGTTCGGCTTCACCCGGCTCGCCGGGGTCCTCGCCATCGCCGCCGACAAGGACGTCGCCGGGGTCCTCGACCAGCTCGAACCCGTGCTGGCCGAGCTGGTGGTGACCCGCAACTCCTCGGCGCGCTCGATGCCGCCCGAGGAGCTGGCCGAGATCGCCGAGGGGGTCTTCGGCGCCGAGCGCGTCCATGTCGCCGAGCGGCTCGACGACGCGATCGACCGGGCGATCGGCCTCGCCGAGGAGACCGGCGAGTACCGGGGGGCCGGCGTGCTGATCACCGGCTCGGTGGTCACCGCGGGCGACGCCCGCACCCTGCTGCGCGTCGAGGAAGGCCGGTGACGGGCGTGAGCGCGCGGACCGCCGCGAGGAACCCGGCGAGCAGGCTCTTCGCCACGGTGCTGGCCTGCGAGGCCATCGTGATCGCGCTCGCGATCCCGGTGGCGGTGACGGTGCTGGACGTGGACGGGGCGACCGCCGGCGGCGTGTGCGGCGGGCTGGCCGTCGTTTGCCTGGTACTGGCCGGACTGCTGCGCTTCCCGTGGGCGGTCCCCGCGGGCACGGTCCTCCAGGTGCTGATCATCGCGACCGGGTTCATGGTGCCGGCCATGTTCTTCCTCGGTGTCGTGTTCGGGGCGCTCTGGGGCACGGCCATTTGGCTGGGACGCAAGGTGGGCGGCGCTCCACCGCGCTAGGTTCGCGGGGACGGCACCATTGCGTCCGCCGATTCCCACGCATTCCCGGCACCATTTTATTTGGACATTCTTCCCTTTTGGGAAATGTGCGTGCGGTGGACGACGACGTCCTAAGGAGCACGCCGTGTCCTCCCACGCACGCGAACACCCGCCCGGCGACCTCGCCGGCCCGCGGCCCGCCGGGCCCCCGGCGCGCCTCGCCGAGGGGGCCGCCCGGCGGCGGCTCGCGACGCTCGGCTCGCTGCTGCTGACGTTCACCGCGCTGCCCGCGGCCGTCCTGGTGGTGCCCGACGCGTCCGGCGGCGTCGTCCCGGCGGCGGCGAGCGCCCTCGCACTCGGCGACGCCGAGATCCCCGGGCTGCTGCGCGCCACCGGGTTGTCCCTGCCCGTCCTGCTGGTCACGGTGCCGCTCGCCGCCGTCGCCGCCCGCCGCCTCCCCGCCTGGGGCGTGCTCATGGCGGGGCTCGCGGTGCTTCTCGCGGGCACCGGCGCCGCCCGCCTCGCCCATTCGCTGCCGGACATCGGGACGGTCCGAGCCGTCCAGGGCATCGGCGCGGGCATCGTGCTGCCCGCGAGCCTCGTCCTGGTCTGGGAGCGCCGGAACCGCGCCCTGTCGGCCGCCTGGGCCGGGGCCCTCGCGGGCACGCTGATCCTCGCGATGCCGCTGGCGCTGAAGGCCGTCCCCGTCCCCGCCGACGGCGCCGCCGTCCACGACTGGCGGGTCGCGCTCGCGCCGTTCCCGCTGCTCGCCGTCGCCGCCGCCGGAACCGCGCTCGCCCACCCCCTCCTGCGCGGACGTCTCCACCGGCGCCCGTCCGCGTTCCGGCGCAGCGAACGCGGCCGACTGCTCCTCGTGCTCGTCCCGGCGGGCGGTTTCGCGTTCCTCGCCGTCGTCGCCGCGCACGCCTGGTCGCCCGGCGCGCGGCTCCTCCTCGCCGGGCTCACGCTGCTCGCCCTGGCCGGTCTCGCCGTCGCCGGCGGCCGGGAGGAGGCCGCCGGCGCCCCGTCCGGCGCCGCGCTCGCCATGGTCGCCGTCGGCCTGCTCTGCCAGCCCGTCGCCGGCCCGCTCGCCGGGCTGGCCGCCGCCCGGGCGGGCACCGGGGGCCCGCCGCTGCTCCTGTTCGCCGTGGCGGCCGCCGCCGCCCTCGCCGCCGCGCTCGCGGCCACCCGCACCGGGACGCGCGGCGCCGTCCGCACGGGCCACGTCCTCATGATCGCCGCCGTCCCGCTCGGTCTCGCCGCCGGCGCCCTCGGCCGCTGGGCGCTGCTCGCCCCCTCGTCCCCCTCGGCGCCGGCGCGGGGCTGGCCCTGGCCGCGTCGCTGCGCGACGCGCGGGTGAGCACCGCGCTGTTCGGGCTGTCGCTGTGCTTCCCCGCGGTGCTGGCCGGGCAACTGCTCGCCCTGTCGCTCCAGGCGGCGCGGCTCCAGCAGATGCGGTCGGCCACCGACGCCCAGCAGGCGCACGCCCTGCTGGAGGGCTACCGCATCTGGCTGGCCGTGGCCGGCGCGGCCGCCGTGCTGCTCGCCGGAGCCACCGCCCGGCTGCACGCCGGACGCCCCGCGACGTCGCGCGCACGCGCAGCGCGGCTCCCTGTGAATGCCACTGCGGACCCCGGAGCCGGGTAGGATTCGCGCGCTTACCGAATCCGACAGACCACTAGGAGAAACACCCGTGTCCGAGCGCACTCTTGTCCTGGTCAAGCCCGACGGCGTTCGCCGCGGCGTCGTCGGCGAGGTCATCTCCCGGATCGAGCGCAAGGGCCTGAAGCTCGTCGCGCTGGAACTGCGCACCCTCGCCCGCGAGACCGCCGAGGCGCACTACGAGGAGCACGCCAGCAAGCCGTTCTTCGGCGAGCTGGTCGACTTCATCACCGGCGGCCCGCTCGTCGCCATGGTCGTGGAGGGCCCGCGCGCCATCGAGGCGTTCCGCTCCCTCGCCGGCGCCACCGACCCGGTCAGCGCCGCCCCCGGCACCGTCCGCGGCGACTTCGCCCTGGAGATCGGCGAGAACATCGTCCACGGCTCCGACTCCACCTACTCCGCCGAGCGCGAGATCAAGCTCTTCTTCCCCGAGGTCTGAGCTGGCCCAGGGGGGCGACCCCCTGGAACCCCCGTTGCGAGCCGGGCGATCCTCACGCCACGGTGCGGGCTCTTGCGCCCGTGCGGGTTTGCGTCGTGTCGCTGCGGTCGCCCGGCTCGGCGGGTCGTGCGACCTCCAGGCCCGGCCACCCGACCCGCGCGCCGGTGCAGGTCCTGCTCCAAGAGCGTTACGGCGTGGCACGTCCAAGAGCGTTGGACGTGCCTCTTCTCGCGCCCTCTTGGGCCGTCGCTTCTCAGCCGAGGCAAGTGTGCCTGTGTTGGGTTGGGGTTCGGTCCGAGAGGGCTTGCTTGTTTCCATCTTGGAAATCTGCCTCGCCCCCTTCGGGGGCGGTTGCGGCTCGTCCCAGAACTCGTTCGTGGAGGAGTAAGGGCCGGCCCTGCTGTGGCTCGGCACCCTTCATGAGGTGGTAGATCGTCGGCCCGGGGTTCGGCTTTTCCGCGGGCGGGCGGGGCGGTGCCGCGGCGCCGGTCCGGCCGTGTTGGCGCGGAGGGCTGTGTGGGGGCCGGGGAGACCCCCTAAGATCCTCGGATACCCGGTGGCGCCGGGGCTGCCGTGGACGCCGCGCGTCTGCCGGCCGACCGTCCGCCGGGTCCGTCCGCCGGGTTCTCTTTATGGAAAACCGGGCTGGTCAGGACGCGTTTTTTTCGCGACGCGCGGCGCGGGGGTGACTGCCCGCGGAGGCGGCCGCACGTTACGATGGACGCGCCGCTATACACGCCCGTCAATCATGAAGGGCTCCCTTTCTTCATGGGTAACAAGCTGTCGTTTCTTGGCCGTGACATGGCGGTCGATCTAGGTACCGCCAACACTCTGGTGTACGTGCGCGGGCGTGGCATCGTCCTGAACGAACCCTCCGTGGTGGCGATCAATACCAATACCGGGAAGATCGTCGCGGTGGGCATCGAGGCGAAGCGGATGATCGGCCGTACACCGGGCAACATCGTCGCGGTCCGTCCGCTGAAGGACGGCGTCATCGCCGACTTCGACGTCACCGAACGGATGCTGCGCTACTTCATCCAGAAGGTGCACAAGCGCCGGCACTTCGCCAAGCCGCGGATCGTCGTGGCCGTGCCGAGCGGGATCACCGGGGTGGAGCAGCGCGCGGTGAAGGAGGCCGGCTACCAGGCCGGAGCCCGCCGCGTCTACATCATCGAGGAGCCCATGGCCGCCGCGATCGGCGCCGGGCTGCCCGTCTACGAGCCGACCGGCAACATGGTCGTCGACATCGGCGGCGGCACCACCGAGGTCGCGATCATCTCGCTCGGCGGGATCGTCACGAGCCAGTCGGTGCGCGTCGGCGGCGACGAGCTCGACCAGGCCGTGATCTCCTTCTCCAAGAAGGAGTACTCCCTGATGCTCGGGGAACGCACCGCGGAGGAGATCAAGATGGCGATCGGGTCGGCCTATCCCGGCGGCGACGAGGAGCCGCACGCCGAGATCCGGGGCCGCGACCTCGTCAGCGGGCTGCCGAAGACCGTCGTGATCTCCGCCGAGGAGGTCAGGCGGGCGATCGAGGAACCGGTCAACGCCGTGGTGGACGCGGTGAAGACCACCCTCGACAAGTGCCCGCCCGAGCTCTCCGGCGACATCATGGACCGCGGCATCGCGCTCACCGGCGGCGGCGCTCTGCTGAAGAACCTCGACGAACGGCTCCGCGAGGAGACCGGGATGCCCATCCACCTGGTGGACAACCCGCTCGACTCGGTGGTGCTCGGCACGGGCAAGTGCGTCGAGGACTTCGAGTCGCTCCGGCAGGTGCTCGTGCCGGAGCCGCGGCACTGATTTCGGACGTGGCCGGCCAGGGGGCGCGAGGGGTCGCCCCCGGGACGAGCCGATTCGGACACGGTCCGCCGAGGGGGACGCGGGGGCGTCCCCCTTCGTGAGTCACTGGGCTCCCGGCGGGCCACGGAACGGGAGGTCGGTGCGTGAAGGACACCCGGCGCACCCGCGTGGTCCTCGGCGCGTTGCTGGTCGTGGCACTCGCGATGATCACCATTGACTACCGCGGCGGGCACGACTCGCCGCTGCGCGGCCTGCGCGGCGTCGGCGCGACGGTGTTCGGCCCGGTGGAGCGGGCGTCGGCGTCCGTCGTCCGGCCGGTGGGCAACACCTTCGACGCGATCACCGACGCGCCGGGCGAGCGGCGCCGCGCCGACCGGCTCGTGCGGCAGAACCAGCGGCTGCGCGAGCAGCTGCGCTCCAGCCGCCTCGACCAGGACCGGTCCGCGCAGCTGCGCCGGCTGCTCGGCACCGCCGGGATGGGCGGCTACAAGATCCACGCCGCGCAGGTGATCTCCGCGGGGCAGGGCTTCGAGGACACCGTCACCATCGACGTCGGCAGCCGCAGCGGCATCAAGCCCGACATGACGGTGATGAGCGCCGACGGGCTCGTCGGCCGCGTCACCCGCGTCGGGCCCGCGACGGCCACCGTCCTTCTCGCCACCGACCAGACCTCCTCCATCGGCTCCCGGCTGGAAGAGTCCAAGGAGATCGGGATCACCCAGGGCCAGGGCCGCCGCGGCCTCGGCCGGGGCGGCGCGACGCCGCTGCGGTTCCAGCTGCTGGACGCGGCCGCCCCGATCCGGGTCGGCCAGCGGATCGTCACGCTCGGCTCCCAGGGGCAGAGGCCCTACGTCCCGGGCGTCCCGATCGGCGTGGTCGAGCGGATCGAGCGGTCCACCAGCGGGCTGACCCGCACCGCCTACGTGCGGCCGTTCGTCCGGTTCACCAGCCTGGACGTCGTCGCCGTCGTGGTCGCCCCGCCGAAGACCGACCCGCGGGACGCGGTGCTGCCGCCCAAGCCCCCGCCGCCCCCGACCCCGACGCCGACCGCGACGCCCTCGGCGAGCAAGAGCCCGAAGGCGAAGCCGCGCCGCTCGAAGAGCCCGTCCACGAATCCGACCCGGGGGGACTGACGTGCTGAACCCGCCCGAGGCGTCGCCGGCCGGCCGCGCCGCGGTGACCGCCGTGGTGATCGTCGTGACGCTGATCCTGCAGGTGTCGGTGGCCAACCGGCTGCCGCTGCCCGGCGGCGTCCAGCCCGACCTCGTGCTGCTGGCCGTCGTGGCGCTCGCGCTCGTCGCGGGCTCGATGACCGGGATGGTGGGCGGCTTCCTCGCGGGCCTCGCCGCCGACATCATCCCGCCCGCCGACCACACCATCGGCCGGTACGCGCTGGTGTACTGCCTCATCGGGTACCTGTGCGGCGCCGCGTCCGCCGAGATGGACCGCCAGTCGGCGGTGCCGTTCCTCGCCGTCGCCGCCGGCGCGCTCGCCGGGACCGTGCTGTACGCGGGCACCGGCATGATCCTCGGCGATCCGCGCGCCGAGTGGGCGACCGTGTCCAGCATGGTGCCGCTCCAGGTGCTCTACGACGTCATCGCGTGCCCGTTCGTGGTGTGGGCGGTGCTGCGCGCCACCCGCCGGTACGAACGCGGGGAACGCGCCCGCGGCGACCGGCTCGCCGTGCCCGCCGCCCGCTACCGCGCGATGTCGGGGCGGAGCGGCACCCTGTGAACCCGAGGACTCACTTCCGCCTCGTCGTCCTGTACGTGCTCGTCGCCGCGCTGCTGCTCGTCCTGATCGGGCGGATGTGGGCGCTCCAGGTCCTGGAGGGCGCGCACTACCGGGCGGTCGCCGCCGACAACCGCACCCGCGACATCGTCGTCCCCGCCACCCGCGGCATGATCCTGGACGACCGCGGCAGGCCGCTCGTGCGCAACCGCAGCGCGCTCGTCGTCTCGGTCGACCGCACCACGCTGTCGCGGCAGAAGGACGGCGGCCGGACCGTCCTGAAGCGGCTCGCCGCCGTGCTCGGGACGTCCGAGGACGAGATGTCCAAGCGGATCCGGCTGTGCGGGCCCGGCATCAAGCGGCCGTGCTGGCCGGGCTCTCCCTACCAGCCGATCCCGGTCGAGGACCACGTCGACCCCAAGCGCGCCCTCCAGATCATGGAGCGGCAGGAGGACTTCCCGGGGATCACCGCGCAGGTCCAGGCCGTCCGCGACTACCCCGAGCCGGAGGGCGCGCGCCCCGCGCAGCTCCTCGGCTACCTCCAGCCCGTGACGCAGGACGAGCTCGACAAGCGCAAGGGCCTCAAGGTCACCGGTTACAGCGGCGTCGACCTCGTCGGGCGGGACGGCCTGGAGGCGCAGTACGACTCGGTGCTGAGCGGCGAGCCCGGCTTCCGCAAGGTCCTGGTCGACAGCCAGGGCCGCGTCACCGGCACCGCGCAGGAGCAGCCCCCGAACGCCGGCAGCAACCTCGTCACCAGCATCGACGCGGGCGTGCAGGGCGCGGCGGAGAAGGCGCTCAAGAACGCGATCGACGGCGCGCGCAAGCAGGGCCGCCCCGCCGACGCCGGAGCCGCGGTCGTGATGGACGTGCGCACCGGCCGGATGATCGCGATGGCGAGCTACCCGACCTACGACCCGGGCATTTGGACCGGCGGCATCTCCCAGGACGAGTACGACGCGCTGCTCGGCAAGAAGCAGGGCGAGCCGCTGATCTCCCGGGTCACGCAGGGGCAGTTCGCGCCCGGCTCCACGTTCAAGATCTCCTCGGTGTCCGCCGCGGTGAAGGACGGCAACAGCCTGACCGGCACCTACGACTGCCCCGGCTCCTACAACGTCGGCAACCGCGCGTTCCGCAACTTCGAGGGCGAGGAGCTCGGGGCGATGTCGCTGCACACGGCGCTCGTCAAGTCCTGCGACACGATCTTCTACCGGTTCGCCTTCCAGGAGTGGCAGCGCGACGGCGGGACGAAGCCGAAGAAGAACCCCTCCGACCCGATGGTGAAGATGGCCCGCAGCTACGGGTTCGGGTCGCGCACCGGCGTCGACCTGCCCAGCGAGAGCGAGGGCCGCATCCCGGACCGGGGGTGGAAGAAGAACTTCTGGGACGTGACCAAGGCCGCCAACTGCAAGGGCGCCAAGGAGGGCTACCCGGAGCTCGCCAAGACCGACCCGGCCCGCGCCGCGTACCTGAAGGCCGTCGCGACGGAGAACTGCACCGAGGGCTACGTCTGGCGCCCCGGAGACGCGGCGAACTTCTCGGTCGGGCAGGGCGACGTCCTGGTGACGCCGCTGCAGCTCGTCCGCGCCTACTCGGCCATGGCGAACGGCGGCAGGCTGCTGACCCCGCGGCTCGGCGTCGCGGTCGTGCGCCCCGACGGCTCGATCGTCCGCCGGATCGACGCGCCGCCGCCGCGGAAACTGCCCGTCGACGACAAGGTGCTCAAGTACATCCGCGCGTCGCTCGCGGAGGTGCCGAAGAGCGGCACGGCGTCCGGGGCGTTCAACGGCTTCGACTTCAAGCGCGTCGACGTCGGCGGCAAGACCGGCACCGCCGAGGTCTACGGCAAGCAGGACACGTCCTGGTTCGCCTCGTTCGGCCCGGTGGACAAGCCGCGCTTCGCGGTGGTCGCGATGGTCTCCCAGGGCGGGCAGGGGGCGCAGACGTCCGCGCCGGCCGTCCGGGAGATCTGGGAGGCCATGTACGGGACGAAGGACCGCAAGGCCCTCCTCCAGGACGGGAGGCTCCCGTCCGAGCTGCCGCGGATGCCCGTCGAGGGGAACGCCCCGTGATCACAGGTTCCGGGGTCGGCAGCGTCGACGCCTACGCCGCGCACCGGTCGTGGACCAGCAGGCTCGGCGGGCTGCGCCGCCTCGACCTGCCGATGCTGCTGGCCGTGCTGGCGCTGTCGGCGGTGGGCGCGCTGCTGGTCCGCTCGGCCACCTTCCATCTGCTGACCGAGCAGGGCAAGGACCCCGAGGGCTTCCTCAAGCGGCACATCCTGAACCTGATCATCGGGTTCCTGCTCGGCGGCCTGGTCACCGTGCTGGACTACCGGCTCCTGCGCGCCTACGTCCCCATCCTGTACGGGCTGGCGTGCGTGGGGCTGCTGGCCGTGCTGACCCCGCTCGGCTCGACGATCAACGGCTCGCACTCGTGGATCGTGATCGGCGGCGGGTTCCAGGTGCAGCCCTCGGAGTTCGCGAAGGTCGGGCTCGTGGTGCTGCTGGCGATGATCCTCGGCGAGCCGCGCGACGGGGAGATCGGCCCCGGCCGGCGGGACGTGCTGCTCGCGCTCGTGCTCGCCGGGGTGCCCGGCCTGCTGATCATGCTCCAGCCCGACCTCGGCACCGCGCTGGTGTTCATCGCGGTGGTGCTCGGCATGCTGGCGATCTCCGGGGCGCAGAAGCGCTGGCTCGTCGGGCTGGTCGGCGGGGGCGTCGCCGCGGGCGCCGCCGTGTTCTTCTTCGGGCTGCTGAAGGCCTACCAGATCGCCCGGTTCACCGCGTTCCTGAACCCCGAGGCCGACCCGCGCGGCGCCGGCTACAACGCCCAGCAGGCCCGCATCGCGATCGGGTCGGGCGGGGCGTTCGGCAAGGGCCTGTTCCACGGCGAGCAGACCGGCGGCCACTTCGTCCCCGAGCAGCAGACCGACTTCATCTTCACGGTGGCGGGCGAGGAGCTCGGCTTCGTCGGCGCCGCCGTCATCATCGCGCTGCTCGGCGTGGTGCTGTGGCGCGGGCTGCGCATCGCCACCCAGGCCGCCGACCTGTTCGGGACGCTCGTCGCGACCGGGGTCGTGTGCTGGCTGGGCTTCCAGACGTTCGAGAACGTCGGGATGACGATCGGGATCATGCCGATCACCGGGCTGCCGCTGCCGTTCGTGTCCTACGGCGGGTCCGCGACCTTCGCGAACATGATCGCGTTCGGCCTGCTGCAGGCCGTCCACGTGCGCCGCCGCCCGTTCGATTAGCGTCCGGCGACCGCGTAGGCTGGACGTTCTTCCCACGTCCCCTGCACGGAGGGTTCCGTCATGCCGGTCGAGTCGCTCTTCCCGCGCCTGGAGCCGCTGCTCCCGAGCGTGCAGAAGCCGATTCAGTACGTTGGCGGCGAGCTGAACTCCCAGCTCAAGGACTGGGACGAGACCGCGGTCCGATGGGCGCTGATGTATCCGGACGCCTACGAGGTGGGGCTGCCGAACCAGGGCGTCCAGATCCTGTACGAGATCCTCAACGAGCGCGACGGCGTGCTCGCCGAGCGGACGTACTCGGTGTGGCCCGACATGGAGGCCGTCATGCGGGAGCACGGCATCCCGCAGTTCACGGTCGACGCGCACCGCCCGGTCTCCGCCTTCGACGTGTTCGGTGTGTCGTTCTCCACCGAACTCGGTTACACCAACCTGCTGACGGCGCTCGACCTCGCCGGCATCCCCCTGGAGGCCGCCGACCGCACCGGCGACCACCCGATCGTGATCGCGGGCGGGCACGCCGCGTTCAACCCCGAGCCGATCGCCGACTTCGTCGACGCCGCCGTCCTCGGCGACGGCGAGGAGATCGCCCTCGCCGTCACCGAGGTCGTCCGCGAGTGGAAGGCCGAGGGCGAGCCCGGCGGACGGGACGGGCTGCTGCTGCGCCTCGCGGCGTCCGGCGGCGTGTACGTCCCGCGCTTCTACGACGTCACCTACCTGCCCGACGGCCGCATCCAGCGGGTCGCGCCGAACCGCCCGGGCGTCCCGTGGCGGATCGAGAAGCACACCGTCATGGACCTCGACCAGTGGCCGTACCCGAAGAAGCCCCTGGTCCCGCTGGCCGAGACCGTCCACGAGCGGTTCAGCGTGGAGATCTTCCGCGGCTGCACCCGCGGCTGCCGGTTCTGCCAGGCCGGAATGATCACCCGCCCGGTGCGGGAGCGGTCGATCACCACGATCGGCGACATGGTGGAGCAGGGGCTCAAGGAGTCCGGCTTCCAGGAGGTCGGGCTGCTCAGCCTGTCCAGCGCCGACCACAGCGAGATCGGCGACGTCGCCAAGGGCCTCGCCGACCGCTACGAGGGCACCAACACCTCGCTGTCGCTGCCGTCCACGCGGGTGGACGCCTTCAACATCACGCTCGCCAACGAGTTCTCCCGCGGCGGCCGGCGCTCCGGTCTGACGTTCGCGCCCGAGGGCGGCTCCGAGCGGATGCGCAAGGTGATCAACAAGATGGTCAGCGAGGACGACCTGATCCGCACCGTCACCACCGCCTACGAGAACGGCTGGCGGCAGGTCAAGCTGTACTTCATGTGCGGCCTGCCCACCGAGGAGGACGAGGACGTCCTCGCCATCGCCGGCATGGCCAAGCGGGTCATCCAGGCCGGGCGGGACGCCACCGGCCGCAAGGACATCCGCTGCACCGTGTCCATCGGCGGGTTCGTGCCGAAGCCGCACACCCCGTTCCAGTGGGCCGCGCAGTGCGACCACGAGACCGTCGACCGCAGGCTGCGCGCCCTCAAGGACGCCCTGCGCGGCGACAAGCAGTACGGCCGCGCCATCGGCCTGCGCTACCACGACGGCCAGCCGTCGATCGTCGAGGGCCTGCTGTCGCGCGGCGACCGGCGCGTCGGCAAGGTCATCCGCGCCGTCTGGGAGGACGGCGGCCGCTTCGACGGCTGGAGCGAGCACTTCTCCTACGAGCGCTGGACGGCCTGCGCCGAGAAGGCCCTGGCCGGGGAGCCCGTCGACCTCGCCTGGTACACCGTCCGGGAGCGCGACGAGGTCGAGGTGCTGCCCTGGGACCACCTCGACGCGGGGCTCGACCGCGAGTGGCTCTGGCAGGACTGGCAGGACGCCGTCGACGAGACCGAGGTCGAGGACTGCCGCTGGACGCCGTGCTACGACTGTGGCGTCTGCCCCACGATGGGCACCGAGATCCAGATCGGCCCGACCGGCAGGAAGCTGCTCCCGCTGAACGTGGTGTAACCGGATTCGGCCGTGTCGTCCCTTGAGCTGCAGGGGTTCTGGGCTTACGGGGGCGGTGCCTGGCGGAACCGGGTCCGGGGCCCCGTACTCTATAGGGAGACCTTTATTTCGACTCGGCACGAGTAGGAAGGACCAGAACCCTGGCACCCATGCCGGAGGGTCCGGCGCCGGCCCCCGTGACCCAGCGACTGCGCGTCCGCTACGCCAAGCGGGGCAGGCTGCGGTTCACGAGCCATCGCGACATTTCCCGGGCCGTGGAACGCGCCGTACGGCGCGCCGGGATCCCTGTCGCGTTCAGCGCCGGATTCACCCCCCACCCGAAGATCTCGTATGCGGGTGCGGCGGCGACAGGGGTGGCCAGTGAGGCCGAATACCTCGAACTCGGGCTCACCGAGACCCGCGACCCTGCGCGGGTGCGAGCCGATCTCGACGCGGCCCTGCCCCCTGGACTCGACGTCCTGGACGTCGTGCCGGTCAGGGCGGGACGCGACGACGCCCCGGTGAAGCCGGGAGCGTTCACCGATCGGCTTGAGGCGTCCGAATGGCGGATCCGGCTCGACGGCGTCGCCGCAAGCGACGCCGCCGCGGCCGTAGCCGCCTTCATGGCCGCCGAGAACATCGAGGTGGAACGTCTCACGAAGAAGGGACGGCGCCGTTTCGACGTGCGTGCCGCCGTGTCCGCCTGCGAGCTGGACCGGCGCGCCGACGAGACGGCGGATGCCCCTTGTGCGATACTTCGAATGGTTGTTCGGCATTCCACACCCGCCGTACGACCCGACGACATCCTCACCGGACTGCGCCAGGTCGCCGACCTCGCGCCGCCGTCACCGCCGCTGGTGACCAGGCTGGCGCAGGGGCCCCTCGACGCGGACACCGGTGGCCTCGCGGATCCCCTGGATCCCGACCGGGAGACCGGCCTGCCGTCCGGCGACGACGCCGGGACGGCTCGCGGCCCTGAGCGGCCGCGATCCGGGGACGCCGCGAGCGCGGATGCCGTCAGCGCCTGACCGTGGGACCGAAGCCGTGGAGGCACGGAACCGGTCCCGCAGGGTACGGAAGGCGCACCCCCGACGACTTCGTCGTCACGGCCGGACCAGCGTCCGGCGGTGACGGCACCGACTGACGAGGTGCTCCCGTGCGGCGCACCGCATCGTCCCGCTCCTGGCGGGGCGGGCGGACGCGCCCGGGAGCCTGACGGGAGATTGCCCGGATGCTTGAGAACGAAGCCGACGCGGCCGAAGGCGCCGACGACGGGACCGTCGACGACGAGACCAGGGAGACCGCACAGACCGAGGGCGCGCAGAGCGGAAGCGCCCCGAGCGAGGGCAAGGGCGTGACGTCGCGGCCGCGCCGCGCGAGCCGGCCCGCCGGCCCGCCGCCCGACGTGGACGACGCCGCCGCGGCCCCCACCGCGCAGCCGGAGCCCGCCTCCGCCGAAGAGCCCGCCTCCGCCGCCGAGCCCCCCTCCGCCGCGGAGCCCGCCGAGGCGGCCGAGCCGCCGAAGCGGACCCGGACCCGCGCGCGCAAGAGCACGAAGGCCGCCGCCGAGACGGCCGAGCCCGTCCCGGTGACCGGCGCCGAGAGCTCGCCCGAGGCCCCCGCGGAGCAGGCCCCCGCCGAGCAGCCCGCCGAGGAGGCGCCGGCGCCCCGCACCCGGACCCGCCGCCGCCCCGCCAGGGCGGCCGCCGAGGTCCCGTCGGTGCCGCAGGTCCCCGCCGTCCCGGTCGCCGGTGAGGTGCCGGCCCCGGAGCAGGTGTCGGAGACCGAGCCCGCGAGCGGCGTCGGCGTCCCCGGCGTGACGTTCCAGCCGCCGATGGTCGTCTTCCAGCCGCCGCAGCCCAAGGCCGAGGCGCCCGCCCGTCCGAAGGCCGCCGAGGCCGAGCCCGCCGTGCAGGACGCCGGCGAGGAGGACCAGGACCAGGACCACGGGCCGGCGGACGAGGACGACTCCGAGGACCGCCCGTCCCGCCGTCGCCGCCGTCGCGGCGGCCGCGGCCGTGGCCGGGGCGGCAGGGAGGGCGCCGAGGACGAGGGCGAGGACACCGAGGCCGAGGCCGAGGAGCCCAAGGAGGAGCCGCAGCCCGCCAAGCCCGCCAGGGCGGCCAAGGGCAAGGGCGCGAAGGGCGGCAAGGCGTCCAGGGCCAAGGACAAGGAGCAGGACAAGGAGCCCAAGGCCGAGGAGGCCGAGCAGGCGGCCGCCGAGGGCGACGGCGATGACGAGGACGGCGGGTCGAGCCGCCGCCGTCGCCGCCGCAGGCGCCGTTCCGGGGCCGACGGCGAGTCCGGCGGCTCCGACGACCCGCCGAACACCGTCGTCCACGTCCGCACGGCCCGCGAGGAGCGCGCCGCCGCCGAGGACGAGGTCCAGTCCGTGCGGGGTTCGACCCGCCTGGAGGCCAAGAAGCAGCGCCGCCGCGAGGGCCGCGAGCAGGGCCGCCGCCGCCCGCCGGTGATCACCGAGGCGGAGTTCCTGGCGCGCCGCGAGGCCGTCGAGCGGGTCATGGTGGTCCGGCAGGAGGGCGAGCGCACGCAGATCGCCGTCCTGGAGGACGACGTGCTCGTCGAGCACTACGTCAACCGCGCGACGCACCAGTCGTACGTCGGCAACGTCTACCTGGGCAAGGTCCAGAACGTCCTGCCGTCGATGGAGGCGGCGTTCGTCGACATCGGCAAGGGCCGCAACGCCGTGCTGTACGCGGGCGAGGTCAACTGGGACGCCTCCGGGCTGGAGGGCCAGCCCCGCCGCATCGAGTCGGCGCTGAAGTCGGGCCAGTCGGTCCTCGTCCAGGTCACCAAGGACCCCCTCGGCCACAAGGGCGCCCGGCTGACCAGCCAGGTCTCGCTGCCCGGCCGGTACCTGGTGTACGTGCCGGACGGCTCGATGACCGGCATCAGCCGCAAGCTGCCCGACAAGGAGCGCAGCCGCCTCAAGTCGATCCTGAAGAAGGTCATGCCGGAGAACGCCGGCGTGATCGTGCGGACCGCGGCGGAGGGGGCGGCCGAGGAGGAGCTCGCCCGCGACGTCTCGCGCCTGGCCGCCCAGTGGGACAGCATCCAGAAGAAGGTCAAGACGGCCTCGGCGCCGTCCCTGCTCTACGGCGAGCCCGACCTGACGATCCGCGTCGTCCGCGACATCTTCAACGAGGACTTCTCCAAGCTCGTGGTGTCCGGCGCCGAGGCCTGGGACACCGTCTCCGACTACGTCCAGTACGTCGCCCCGCACCTGGCCGACCGCGTCGAGCGCTGGACCGGCGACCAGGACGCCCTGGCGGCGTACCGCATCGACGAGCAGCTCGCCAAGGCGCTGGACCGCAAGGTCTGGCTGCCGTCCGGCGGCTCGCTGGTGATCGACCGCACCGAGGCGATGACGGTCATCGACGTCAACACCGGCAAGTTCACCGGGCAGGGCGGCAACCTGGAGGAGACCGTCACCCGCAACAACCTGGAGGCGGCCGAGGAGATCGTCCGCCAGCTCCGGCTCCGCGACATCGGCGGCATCGTCGTGATCGACTTCATCGACATGGTGCTGGAGAGCAACCGGGACCTGGTGCTGCGCCGCCTCGTGGAGTGCCTGTCGCGGGACCGCACCAAGCACCAGGTCGCCGAGGTCACCTCGCTCGGGCTGGTGCAGATGACCCGCAAGCGGGTCGGCCAGGGGCTGCTGGAGGCGTTCTCGGAGACCTGCGAGTCCTGCAACGGCCGCGGCATCCACGTCCACCTGACGCCGGTCGAGCCGAAGGCGGAGAAGGCGGCCGGCAAGGAGTCCGGACGCCGCCGCAAGCGCAAGGGCGAGGTCGAGAAGGCCGTCGAGGAGAAGCTGTCCCGGCACGAGACCAAGCCCAGGGAGGCCGCGCCGGAGCCCGCCGGGGAGCCCGCGCGGGAGCTCGTCGCCGAGACGGCGCCGGTCGTGGAGGCGGCGCCCGAGCCGGTCCGTTCGCGGCCGAAGAAGTCCCGGCCCGCCAAGCGTCCGGCCGGCCCGCCGCCCGAGATCGACGAGGCCCCGGCGCAGGCGGCCGTGGAGGCCGCCGACGCCGCCGAGGAGACCGCCGGCACCGCGCCGGGCGCGCTGGACTCCGCCGAGCCGGTGCAGGTCGGCGCGAACGGCGCCGAGCCCGCCGGAGCCGAGCAGCCCGGCGGTGAGCCCGCCGGCGAGCTGAACGGCGTCGGGGCCCCTTCCGGCGAGTCCAACGGCACCGCCCCCGCGGGCGACCAGGACGGCGCCGAGCCCGCCCGCCGGCGCCGTGCCCGCCGCCCCCGCGCGGCGGCGGCGCAGGCAGCCGACGGCGGCGAGTCCTCGGACTGACACGGGGCCGGGCCCTGGCCGGACGCGTTCGCGTTCCGGCCAGGGCATCCGGTACCCTTGACCTTCGGCGCGTCTTCGGCGCGTCGCCCGAATCCGCACCGCGAGCTCCGTCCGGGGCATCGTTCGGTGCTCACCCCACCGATCCGGTGGGGCAAAGCAGAGAGCGCCAGGCTTCCTGGTGTGCCGCTCTCGGCCCGGTGCCGGGGGTAGGCCCCCATCCGGGGGCTGGTAAGCCACGCGCGGGACCGGTTCACTCCGGAAGCGCGCGCAGACGAAGGGTTTCCGCGGTGTACGCGATTGTCCGCGCAGGCGGCAGGCAGGAAAAGGTCGCCGTCGACGACGTGCTGACCGTCGACAAGCTGGCCGGTGACGTCGGGTCGACCATCACGCTCCAGCCCCTGCTGGTCGTGGACGGCGACGACGTCGTGAGCCGCACGGCCGACCTCGCGGGCTACGAGGTGACCGCCGAGATCCTCGGCGCGGTCAAGGGCCCCAAGATCAACATCATGCACTACCGGAACAAGACCGGGTACAAGCGGCGGATGGGTCACCGCCAGCCGTACACCGAGGTCAAGATCACCGGTATCAAGGCCGGCAAGAAGTAAGGGAGAGCGGTCTCATGGCACACAAGAAGGGCGCATCGTCCAGCCGCAACGGTCGCGACTCCAACGCCCAGCGCCTCGGTGTGAAGCGCTTCGGCGGCCAGGTCGTCAACGCCGGCGAGATCATCGTCCGCCAGCGCGGCACCCACTTCCACCCCGGCCCGGGCGTCGGCCGCGGCGGTGACGACACGCTGTTCGCGCTCGTCGCGGGCGCGGTGCAGTTCCGTCGCTACCGCGGTCGCAACGCGGTGAGCGTCGTCCCGCCGGCGGAATAGTCCGCCAGGGGCAGCGACTTTTGTTCGAAGGGGCGGACCGTTTCCGGTCCGCCCCTTCGCCGTTCTTACCAAGGTTCCCTGAGGAGAGTCACCGTGGCCGTTGGAGCGGGATCGGGCGCGCAGTTCGTCGACCGGGTGGTGCTGCACGTCGCGGCGGGCAACGGCGGCAACGGCTGCGCCTCGATCCACCGCGAGAAGTTCAAGCCGCTCGGCGGCCCGGACGGCGCCAACGGCGGCCGCGGCGGCGACGTCGTCCTGATGGTCGACTCGGGCGCCGCGAGCCTCCTCGAATACCACCGGCGCCCGCACCGCAAGGCGGGCAACGGCAGGCCGGGCCAGGGCAGCCTGCGGACGGGCGCGGACGGCGACGACGTGATCCTGGCCGTCCCCGACGGCACCGTCGTGAAGTCGGGCGACACCGTCCTCGCGGACCTGGTCGGCGAGGGCACCCGGTTCGTGATCGCCAAGGGCGGCAGCGGCGGCCTCGGGAACGCGGCGCTGGCGACGGCCAAGCGCAAGGCGCCCGGTTTCGCGCTGCTCGGCGAGCCTGGGGAGGAGCGCGACGTCGTCCTCGAACTGAAGAGCGTCGCCGACGTCGCGCTCGTCGGGTTCCCCAGCGCGGGCAAGTCGTCGCTGATCGCCGCGCTGTCGGCGGCCAAGCCGAAGATCGCCGCCTACCCGTTCACGACGCTGATCCCGAACCTCGGCGTGGTGAGCGCGGGCGACACGACGTTCACGGTCGCGGACGTGCCGGGCCTGATCGAGGGCGCCAGCGAGGGCCGCGGCCTCGGCCTGGACTTCCTGCGCCACATCGAGCGCTCCTCCACCCTCGCGCACGTCCTCGACTGCGCGACGATGGAGCCGGGCCGCGACCCGGTCAGCGACTTCGAGGTCATCGAGCGCGAACTCCAGGCCTACGACCGGGTGCTGGGCGACCGCCCGCTGTCGGACCGCCCCCGCGTCGTCGTGCTGAACAAGGTCGACGTGCCGGACGGCCGCGAGCTCGCCGAGATGGTGCGGCCCGAGTTCGAGGCCCGGGGCCTGCGGGTGTTCGAGGTGTCGGCGGCGTCGCACGAGGGCCTGCGGGAGCTGTCGTTCGCGATGGCGGCGATGGTCTCGGAGTACCGCGCCTCACTGCCGGCGGCGGAGCCCACCCGCATCGTCATCCGGCCCGAGCCGGTCGGCGGGGACACCGACTTCGAGGTCAGGACCCTCGGCGACAACACCTACCTGATCACCGGCGTGAAGCCCGTCCGGTGGCTGCGCCAGACCGACTTCGCCAACGAGGAGGCCGTCGGCTACCTCGCCGACCGCCTCGCCCGGCTCGGCGTGGAGGACGCGCTCGGACAGGCGGGCGCCAGCGCGGGCGCCACCGTCCTGATCGGCACCATGGACGACTCGATCGTCTTCGACTGGGAGCCGGAGGTCGCGGCGGGCGACGGCGTGCGGGGCCCGCGCGGCACCGACCGCCGCCTCGACGGCTGGTCCTAGGGGCGGAGAGGTCCGGGAGCGCGGAAGCCGTTCCCCGCGGGGGCAGGGTTGAACAAGGAGAACCGGAGTGCGGGGCGTCTCCCCGCATCGAGCAGGGCATGAGCGGAGCTGGTCATGAGTGGGCGTGAGGCGGTCGCGAAGGCGCGGCGGATCGTGGTGAAGGCGGGCTCGTCCTCGCTGACCACGCCGCAGGGCACGATCGCCGCGAACCGCATCGACGCGCTGGTGGACGTGCTCGCCACCCGCCGCGGCGAGGGCACCGACATCGTGTTCGTGTCGTCCGGCGCGATCGCGGCGGGGCTCGGCCCGCTCGGGCTGACGCGCCGGCCCCCAGACCTCGCGACCCAGCAGGCGGCGGCGAGCGTCGGGCAGGGCCTGCTGTTCGCCCGCTACACCTCCTCGTTCGCCCGGTACGCGCTGACGGTCGGGCAGGTGCTGCTCACCGCCGACGACATGATGCGCCGCTCGCACCACCGCAACGCGCAGCGCACCCTCGGGCAGCTGCTCGCCATGGGCGTCCTGCCGATCGTGAACGAGAACGACACCGTCGCCACCGACGAGATCCGGTTCGGCGACAACGACCGGCTGGCCGCGCTCGTGGCGCACCTGATCCGCGCGGACGCGCTGGTCCTGCTCTCGGACGTGGACGCGCTCTACACCGGGGACCCGCGCCGTCCCGGCGCCCGCCGCGTCGACGACGTGCGCGGACCGGACGACCTTCGCGACGTCGAGCTCGGCGGCTCGGGCCGGGTCGGCACCGGCGGCATGGTCACGAAGGTCGAGGCGGCCAGGATCGCGGGCATCCCCGTCGTGCTGACCAACGCCGCGTCCGCGGCGCGCGCGCTCTCCGGCGACCAGGTCGGGACGCTGTTCCATCCGGCCGAGGGCCGCCGGATGTCGACCCGCAACCTGTGGCTGGCGCACGCGACGACGGGCCAGGGCCGCGTCATGCTGGACGCGGGCGCGGTCGAGGCGGTCGTGCGGCGCCGGACGTCCCTGCTCCCGGCCGGAGTGACGGGCGTGGACGGCGACTTCGCCGCGGGCGACCCGGTCGACCTGTGCGCCGCCGGCGGCGAGGTCGTCGCGCGCGGCCTGGTGAACTACGACGCGTCCGAGATCCCCGAACTGATGGGGCGCTCGACGCGCTGGCTGGCCCGGGAGCTGGGCGCCGAGTACGAACGCGAGATAATCCACCGCGACCATCTGGTGATACTGCGATGACGGGAGCCTGCTGATGAGCGACGAGCGCGAGGAGTTCCTGCGGGTGGCGCGGCGCGCCAGGGAGGCCGCCGCCGGGCTGGCCCCGCTGCCGCGGTCGGCGAAGGACGCGGCGCTGCACCGCATCGCGGACGCCCTGGTCACCGCCGCCCCGGAGATCGTCAAGGCGAACGAGGCCGACGTCGCGCGAGCCCGCGGGAACGGCACCTCCGAGTACATGATCGACCGGCTGAGCCTGTCGGAGGAGCGGATCGCCGCGATCGCCGACGCGGTCCGGAAGGTCGCCGCGCTGCCGGACCCGGTGGGGGAGTCGGTGCGCGGGAACGTGCTGCCGAACGGGCTGGAGCTGCGCCAGGTGCGGGTGCCGCTCGGCGTCGTCGGGATCATCTACGAGGGCCGCCCGAACGTGACCGTGGACGCCGCCGCGCTGTGCCTGAAGAGCGGGAACGTGGCGATGCTGCGCGGCTCGTCGTCGGCGTACGGCTCCAACACCGTGCTGGTCGAGGTGATGCAGGGCGCGCTCACCGGGACCGAGGTCCCGCCGGACGCGGTGCAGCTCGTCCCGGGCACGTCCCGCGAGTCGGTGAAGCACCTGATGCGGGCGCGCGGCCTGGTGGACGTGCTGATCCCGCGCGGCGGCGCCTCGCTGATCAACTCGGTGGTGGAGGAGTCGACCGTCCCGGTGATCGAGACGGGCGTCGGGAACTGCGCGGTGTACGTGGACGCCGCCGCCGACGTCGACATGGCCGTGGACATCCTCCTGAACGCCAAGACGCAGCGTCCTTCGGTGTGCAACGCCGCCGAGACGTTCCTGGTGCACGCCGACATCGCCGACGCGTTCGTCCCGCGCGCGCTTGAGGCGCTGAAGAGCGCCGGCGTCACGGTGCACGGCGACGACCGGATCCGCTCCTTCGGCGGCGACGTCGTGGAGGCGACCGAGGACGACTGGCACGCCGAGTACCTCTCGCTCGACATCGCCGCCCGCGTGGTGGACTCCCTCGACGACGCCGTCGCGCACATCCGCCGGTACGGCTCGGGGCACACCGAGGCGATCGTCACCACGTCCCAGCCGGCCGCGAAGCGGTTCGTCGCGCTGGTCGACTCGGCGGCCGTGATGGTGAACGCCTCGACGCGCTTCACCGACGGCGAGGAGTTCGGGTTCGGCGCGGAGATCGGCATCTCGACGCAGAAGCTGCACGCCCGCGGCCCGATGGGGCTGCCGGAGCTGACGTCCACCAAGTACGTGGTGACCGGGGAAGGGCACGTGCGCGGCTGAGGTCCGGATTTGTGACAGTTTTGCCATTGATGTCACGTGGACGGCTGTGGTCTGATTCACGATTGTGACTCGTCAGTACAGCCGCCGTCGCGTCCTGCGGGGCGCCGCCCTCGGCGCGGGGATCGCCACCACCGGACTGGCCGCCTTCCCCGCGCGTCCCGCCGCCGCGGCGGCGCCCGCGCTGCGCGGTCCCGCCGCGGGCACCACCCTCGACCGGACCTACCTGCTCGGCGCCGCGGGCGCCGGCGGCTACCGCAAGGTGACCACCGGTCCGGGTGAGCCGCACCTGCTGCGCCGCGACCTCGGCGGCGCCGCCTCGGCGCGCCGGGCCGCCACCCGCCGCGGCATCCTGGCGTTCGGCCACCTCACCGACGTCCACATCATCGACGCCCAGTCCCCGGCCCGCGTCGAGTTCGTCGACCGGCTCAAGGACGGCCTGGACCTCCTGCCGGTCGAGGGCGCCTACCGGCCGCAGGAGATCCTGTCCACGCAGGTCGCCGAGGCCATGGTCCAGGCGGTGAACCGGGTCGGCCGCGGACCGGCGACCGGGCTCGGCCTCGCCTTCACCATCAACACCGGCGACGCCGCCGACAACGTCCAGTACAACGAGCTCCGCTGGATCATCGACCTGCTGGACGGCGGACGCGTCAGCCCCGACTCCGGCGACCCGAAACGCTACGAGGGCGTCATGGACTGGGCGTCCTACGACCGCTCGTTCTGGCACCCCGAGGGACCGCCGCCCGGCGCCGAGGCCGACCTGCCGAGCACCGGGTACGGCTTCCCGCGCGTGCACGGCCTGATCGACGCCGCGCGCCGCCCCTTCCGGGCGACCGGCCTCCGCGCGCCGTGGCTGGCCGCGTTCGGCAACCACGACGGGCTCATCCAGGGCAACCTGCCGGTGAACCCGCTGGTCTCCGGCCTCGCCACCGGCGGCATCAAGATCGGCGCCCCGGCGGACGCCGGCCAGGCCGAGCGCCTCGCCCGCATGATGAGCGGGGGCGACGCCGCCGAACTCGTCCGCCTCAGCCGCGAGCAGGGCGGCGCGGGGGGCCTGTTCCGCCCGGTGACCCCCGACCCGAACCGCCGCATGCTGTCGCGCGCCGAGGTCGTCGCCGAGCACTTCACGACCACCGCGTCCCTGCGCGGCCACGGCTTCACCCCCGCCAACCTCCGCGACGGGACGGCCTACTACGCCTTCGACAAGGGCGTCGTGCGCGGCCTCGTCCTCGACACCGTCAACCCCAACGGCTACTCCGAGGGCTCGCTCGACAGGAAGCAGTTCGCGTGGCTGGAGGCGCAGCTCAGGGCCGGCAGCGGCCGCTCCCTCGCACCCGACGGCTCCGTCGTGAGGAAGGCGGTGAGGGACCGGCTGTTCGTCCTGTTCAGCCACCACCCCATCGGCTCGCTGGAGAACCCGCTCGGCGGCGACCGCGTCCTCGGCGACGAGGTCGAGGCGCTCCTGCTGCGCTACCCGAACGTCGTCCTGTGGGTGAACGGCCACACGCACCGCAACCAGGTCATCCCGCACGCGCGCAAGGGCGGCGGGGGCTTCTGGGAGGTCAACACGGCCGCGCACATCGACTTCCCGCAGCAGAGCCGCATCGTCGAACTGGCCGACAACGGCGACGGCACCCTCTCGGTCTTCGCGACGGTCCTCGACTCCGCCGGGCCCGCCTCCCACGGCGGCCGCCTCACCGACCCGGTCAGGCTGGCGTCGCTGTCCCGGGAACTGGCGGGCAACGACTGGCAGGACCGCGAGGAGGACCGCCGCGGCGAGGCCGCCGACCGCAACGTCGAGCTCCTGGTCCCGGCCCCCTTCTGAGGACGGCGAAGGGCCGCCGCGTCCGTGTCGCGGCGGCCCCGGCCCGGTGCCCGGTCAGTTGCCGGACGTGGGCCCGTCGTCGCGCCGGGTGAACCGGTCGAACAGCCCGCCGGCCGCGCCCGCCGCGGCGTCGGCCATGTCGCGGACCTTGCCCACGAACGGGTCGGCCGTCCGCTCCCACGACTCGCGGTAGGACTGGGCGGCCTCCTTGATCCCGTCGCGGACCGACGCGTTGCCGTCGTCCTCCCGGCGCGCGTAGTCCCCGGCCAGGATGCGCTCGTACTCGCCGCTGCGCGCCCACTGCTCGATCTCGGCGAACCGGATCACCGCGAACGGGTGCGACTGCCCGAGCAGGTTCATGAACTTCAGCACCCCGTCCCGCACGTCGCCGGCCGCGTCGTACTCGCGCGCCTGCTGCAGGAACGCCTCGCTGCTCATCTCGCCGAGCCGCGTCCCGCCCGCGAGCTTCATGTTCACCCGCTTGGCCGCGTCGAGGTCCTGCCCGGCGAGCAGCCCGGCCCGGTCCGACGACAGCTCGGCCTTCCGGAACCACTCCCGCAGCCCGATGATGATCGCCGCGATCCCCACGTTGCCGAGCGGCAGCCACGCCAGCCGCGCCCCGAGCTGCAGCAGGATCTGCATCATCGTCTGGTACACCGCGTGCCCGGACAGGATGTGCCCGACCTCGTGCCCGACGACGAAGCGCAGCTCCTCCTCGTCCAGCAGGTCGATCAGGCCGGTGTTCAGCACGATGAACGGATGGTCGGACCCGAGCGCCATCGCGTTCGGCGTCGGGTCCTGCCGCACGTACAGCTCGGGGACCTCCGGCATGTCCAGGATGTAGGAGGCGTCGCGGACCATGTCGTAGATGTGGCGGAACTGGTCCTCCCCGACGCGCACCGTCCCGCCGAGGAACATCAGTCGCAGGGACCGCTCGTTGACCAGCCCCGACAGCTTGCGCAGCACGACGTCGAACCCGGAGAGCGAGCGCAGCGCCACGAGCGCCGAACGGTCCGCCGGGTGTTCGTAGGCCCGGGAACTGATCCCCGGGAACCGCGTACGTGCTCGATCCGGTGTGTTCTCCGTCATGTCTGGCATGGTAGTTCCGACGATTCACCGTGCCGCAGGGTTCCCCGCCGCGGGGGCTCCGTCCGGCTCTGGCCGCGCCCGGGAGGCAGGCATGTTCGACCCGAAGGCCGAGGCGATGTCCCTCGACGAGCGCGCCGCGCTGCAGCGGCACCGCGTGTGGGGGCTGGTCGACCGGCTCCTGGCGGCGGACGGCGTGCAGGGGCGGCGGCTCCGGGCGGCCGGGGTCGGGCGCGGCGCCGACGTGACGCTCGCGGGGCTGCGCGACCTCCCGTTCACCACCAAGCAGGACCTCTGGGACCACTACCCGTTCGGGATGCTCGCCGTGCCGCGCGACCAGGTCGCCGCCGTGCACGGGTCCAGCGGGACGCGGGGGCGCCCGACGCTCGTCGCCTACACCAGGGCCGATCTCGACCTGTGGGCGGCGATGTGCGCGCGCTCCCTGTCGTGCGCGGGGGCGTCGCCGGGCAGCGTCGTCCACAACGCCTACGGGTACGGGCTGTTCACCGGCGGGATCGGCATCCACCAGGGGGCCGTGGCGCTCGGCGCGACCGTGGTGCCGATGTCGGGCGGCATGACCGAACGGCAGGTGCGCATGCTCGCCGACCTCCGCCCCGACGTCCTCACCTGCACCCCCGCGTACGCGCTGCGGCTGGGGGAGGCCGTCGCCGAGGCCGGGATCGACGCGACGTCGCTCAAGGCGGGGCTCTTCGGCGCCGAGCCCTGGTCGGAGGAGCTGCGCGCGGCCATCGAGGACGTCCTGCCGATCAAGGCGATGGACGTCTACGGGCTGTCGGAGGTCATCGGGCCCGGCGTGGCCACCGAATGCCTGGAGCAGGACGGCCTGCATGTCAACGAGGACCACTTCGTCGTCGAGGCCGTCGACCCCGCCACCGGCGCCCCCGTCGAGGACGGCGCCCCCGGCGAGCTCGTCTTCACCACCCCCACCAAGCAGGCGCTGCCGCTGCTGCGCTACCGGACGGGCGACATCGCGTCCCTCACCCGCGGCGAGTGCGCCTGCGGACGGACCCTGGTGCGGATGAGCAAGATCCTCGGCCGGGCCGACGACATGATCGTCGTCCGGGGCGTGAACGTGTACCCGAGCGAGGTCGAGCGGGTCCTGCTCGGCTCCGGGCTCGTCCGGCCGCACTACCAGCTCGTCGTGGACCGGCGCAGCGCCGCCGCGCGGCTCCTCGTCGCCTGCGAGGCGCTGGCCGGCGACCCGCGGACCGCCCTCGTCCACGCCCTGTACGAGACGCTCGGCCTCACCGCCGAGGTCGCGGTGCTGCCCGAGGGCACCGTGCCGAGGGTCGAGGTGGGCAAGGCCGTGCGCGTCGTGACCTGGGAGGACGGCGACCCGCCGCTGCCCGGCCTCGCCTGAGCCGCCGGGGGCGGACGTTCCGGACGCCGGCCGGCTGGCTATTGTCGTCGCTATGACGCAAAAGCGGCGACTGGGGATCATGGGCGGCACGTTCGACCCGATCCACCACGGGCACCTCGTGGCCGCCAGCGAGGTCGCGCACTTCTTCTCCCTGGACGAGGTCGTGTTCGTGCCCACCGGCATCTCGGCCCACAAGGAGGGCGCCAAGGTCGCCGCCGCCGAGGACCGCTACCTCATGGCCGTGATCGCCACGGCGTCCAACCCGCGCTTCTCCGTCAGCCGCATCGACATCGACCGGCCCGGCGCCACCTACACCGTCGACACGCTCCGCGACATGCGCGAGATCCAGGGCCCGGACGCCGACCTGTTCTTCATCACCGGCGCGGACGCGCTGGAGAAGATGCTCACCTGGCACGACACCGACGAGCTGTTCGAACTCGCCCACTTCATCGGCGTCACCCGCCCCGGGCACCGGCTCGCCGACCCCGGGCTGCCTGACGGGCGCGTCTCCCTCATGGAGGTGCCCGCCCTGTCGATCTCCTCCACGGAGTGCCGCGAACGGGTCGGCAGCGGCGAACCCATCTGGTACCTCGTCCCGGACGGGATCGTCCAGTACATCAACAAGCGGGGCCTCTACCGCGGTACCGCCTGACCCGGCGCCGCGGCCACATATTCTGGATGGAGACCGGGGCCGCATCCGCCATTGCGGCCGAACAACAACAAAGAGGTCGATCGTCCGTCGCACGTGAGAAGGTGGAGGCGGAGACGACCCCTACAGGGAGGATCGCGAGCGCACCGTGACCGCATCCGAGAGGGCGGCGCAGCTCGTCCGGATCGCCGCCGAGGCGGCGGGCGACAAGCTGGCCGACGACATTCTTGCCTACGACGTGAGCGAGCAGCTCGTCATCACCGACGCGTTCCTGCTCTGCTCGGCCCCGAACGACCGCCAGGTCCGCGCCATCGTGGACGAGGTCGAGAAGCGCCTGCGCGAGGAGGCCGAAGCCAAGCCCGTCCGCCGCGAGGGCGAGCGCGAGGGCCGCTGGGTCCTGCTGGACTACGCGGAGATCATCGTGCACATCCAGCACGAGGAGGACCGCATGTTCTACGCCCTCGAACGGCTCTGGAAAGACTGCCCCCTCATCGACCTGCCGGAGAGCGTCACCGCCCACCAGGCCCAGCGCGCCCGCGCCGTCGGGAGCCCGAGTGACTGACGCGCGCCCGGCCCGCGAACCGGGCAGACGCCGCCTCGTCCTCTGGCGGCACGGCCAGACCGCGTGGAACGTCGAACGCCGCTTCCAGGGCAAGACCGACATCCCCCTCGACGAGACGGGCGTCGCCCAGGCCCGGCGCGCCGCCCGCCTCCTCGCCGGCCTCCGCCCCACCGCGCTGCTCGCCTCGCCGCTGCGCCGCGCCGCCGACACCGCCCAGGCCCTCGCCGACGTCACCGGGCTGCCCGTCGGCTACGACCGGGACCTCATCGAACGCGACGGCGGCGCCTGGGAGGGCCTCACCTCCCGCGAGATCCGCGAGCGCTACCCCGCCGAGCACGCCGCCTGGCAGCCGCCCGGCGGCGAGACCAGCGCCCAGGTCGCCAAACGCGTCGGCGCCGCGCTCGAACGCGCCCTCGACGACCTGCCGCCCACCGGCCAGATCGTCGTCGCCTCCCACGGCGCCGCGCTCCGCCTCGGCATGTCCCACCTCCTCGGCCTCCCCGAGGAGACCTGGGAACGGCTCGGCGGCCTGTCCAACTGCTGCTGGTCCGTCATCACCGAGATGCGGGGCGGCGGCTGGCGCCTCGCCGAGCACAACGCCGGCACCCTCCCCGAGCCCGTCCTCAGCGACGACCGCCCCGACGCCGGCGTCTGACCCCAAAGGATTCGAGACCAGCCCCGGCCGTCCTATACACTGGCTGGGCGCCGCGGGATGAACGTCCATGCGGCGGCGGGGCTATGGCGCAGTTGGTAGCGCGCCTCCATGGCATGGAGGAGGTCTGGGGTTCGAATCCCCATAGCTCCACGAACGGAGTTGGGAGTCCTCTACCCACGGAAAGCGTGGGTGGGGACTCCCTTCTTCGTTTCTTCTGGGGGGCGACCCCCAGACCCCCGATGTGGGGGCTCCGCCCCCACGCCCCCTCCCGGCTCAGCTTCTCGAGGTTGCCCCTTTGGCCGTTCTGCCTGGGGGTTCTTGTCGTGAGCGGGCCTGACCTTGGGGGCGGGGATGGTTTCATGCGGGGTATGGGAAGACACCGCAGGGCGGCGAAGCGCGAGGTCACCGTGGCCGACCTCATCGACGAGCTGCGCCGGTTCGATCCCGGCGCCGAGGTGCGGCTGGCCATCCAGCCGCGGATGCCGCAGGAGCATGCCGTCGGGCCCGTCGCGCAGGCCGACGGGATCGTGTGGATCGGTGAGGGCGGGCAGCGGGGCTACGCGCCGGACGAGGTCCGCGACCGCCTCGGGTGGGGCTGACCGCAAAGCCTTCGCCATGACGGCGGCTACCTTTCCCCCCACCGCGCTTCACCAAGTCGATCATGCGGGAAGGCCCTCACGTGGCGATGCATGATCGAGATGAGGGTTGACCCCATGAGAAGCCGGTTCACCGGGAAGAGGCTGCTGCTGGCCGCAGCGGTCGCCGGGGCGTCCGTCACGGCGACGACCGTTCCCGCGAAGGCCGCTCCGCCGCCCGACCACCAGGTCGACGACTGCGCCAAGGCGCTCGAAGTGCTGTCCTCCTTCAAGCTGCTCCCGAAACAGCCCGACCTCGGCCGGACCCTGTGCTCCATCGCGCAGCTGCAGAAGGATCAGAAGGACGAGTACACCAACGAGGTCCACACCGAGTACACCGACGAGAACGGCAAGAAGGTCGAGAGAGACACGGCTCTCGGCTCCGTCGAGTGGCTCAAAAGCCTCACCGTCAATGTCCCGACGACCAACGACCGCTGGTACGTCTACACCTCGAAGAACCGCTGAACCGCGCGCCGGCCGCGGAGGCCCGACCCTCCGCGGCCCGCGCGTCCCGAGCGCTCCCAACGTGCACTAAGCTTTTCCTCGCGAGGGGCTATGGCGCAGTTGGTAGCGCGCCTCCATGGCATGGAGGAGGTCTGGGGTTCGAATCCCCATAGCTCCACAGACGAACCGGAAGTGGCAGCCGAAGGCGTCGCTCCTTTTCGTTTCTCAGGCGGTGAACCGCAGGACGGCGCCCACGTGCAGGGTCGGGCCCGGGCCGTCCGAGGGCAGGACGACCAGTTCGCCGTCGGTCGCCGCGGCGGCTCTGACCAGCGCGGCGTCGGCGCGGTCCTCGCGGGGGTCGGCCACGCCGAACTCCTCGCGCAGCTCCTCGGCCGTGGTGGCGACCTGGGACGGGTCGGGGCCGACCCACAGCCGGGCGTGCGAGTCCAGGTCGTCCGCCAGCAGGAGCGTCTCCACCCGGGCCTGGCGCACGGCCTCCGTCGTCGCGTCCAGTCCGGAGACGGCGCGCTGGCCGTTGGCCAGTTCCCGGTCGAAGCGCTCCGCCACGGTCATGATGCGCTCGGTGGACTTCAGCCGCAGGAGGCGGCGCAGTTCGACGTCGAGATCCGGGTCGTCGACCGTGGTGTTCTTGTCGGCCTCGACGGTGTGCTCCAGGACGTGCTCCGAGACCTCCTCCAGGACCGCCGTCCGGGCGCGGGTGTCGCCGGCGATCACGACGGCCTCGGCGCCGCAGCGCTCCGCGGCTTTGTCGATCTCGTGGGCGACCTTCTTGGCGTTGCCCTTCCAGACGTTCTCCGCGGAGCGCTGGAAACGGGACTGGTTCCAGTCGCCCGCCTTGACCTTGCGAATGGGGTAGTCCTCGTCCCCGTCCACCTCGATGCGCTCGCGCCTCCCGTCGGCCGTGACGCAGTCGATCGCGCCGCCGCGCCGGTCGACGACCGCGAGCAGATGCGGGAACCGCTCGCCGCGCTCGACGAGGTAGGGCAGCACGTCCGGGAGCGGGGCGAGGGTCGCGCGCGTGCTGCGGGGCGGGCCCGGGAGGCGTTCGCTGTGCACCACCTCGCCGTCCGCCGCGAAGACCACGAGGCCTTCGGAGCGGCGCAGCGCCATGTCCTCCTGGACGGTCTGCTCGATCGCGCGGAGCGTGGCGTCCGGCGTGCTCCGGGCCTCCAGGTCCGAGCGCAGCGCCCGCCACCGCAGCTCCGCGGCCTTGGACGCGTCCTCGGTGGTCCGGGTGAGGTCGGCGTACACCGACGCGTAGGGGCCCGGCCGTTGGTACAGCGTTTTGAGGAATGCCAGATCCATGGGTTCGCCGTACCCCCCGTATCTGTGACAAACGTGGCGCTTGTGGCGTCAGCCCTCGGCGGACTTCTGGAGCCGCGCGTAGGCGAGCTGCAACCAGTCCGACCCGGCGACCGCGGTCATCGTGGCGCCGGCGAGGCCGATCTCCGGGGCGCGGTCGCGGAGGCGGCGGCCGAGCAGCGCCGGCGTCCCCGTGGTGACGGCGTAAGTGCCGAGATGGGAGCCGAGCGGCCGGTCCTCACCGGCGGCCTACTCCGCCTTCTGCCGGCGCGCGGTGTCGACGACCCCGTTCATGGACTCTCCTTCTTTCGGGGGCGGTCGGGCAGGAGAGCACCGGCCTCGCCGGGCGTCGCTAGTGGTCGCGCAGCGCCTTGACCAGCTCCGCCTTGTTCATCGAGGAGCGTCCCCCGATGCCGATCTCGCGGGCGCGCTTGATGAGGTCGTCCTTCGTCCACTCGTCGTAGGCGGGGCTCTTGCCGCCCCTGCGGCCGACCTTCTTCTCGCCCTCGCCCGCGGACGCGTCGGCGATCCGCGCCGCCTTCTCCTTGCTCTCGCCCTTGTCGCGGAGCGCCCGGTACTTCTTCTCGTCCTTGATCTGTGCTCTGGGCATGGGGAGCCCGTACCCGGCCCGCGAGATCCACACATCGGGGACAATGGCACCCGGGAAGGGGGCACGCGTGCGCATCGGCATCCTGGGACCGCTCGACGTGCGGGACGGGGCCGCGCGATCCGTCGAGGTCACGGGCCGCAGGCTGCGGGCCCTCCTCGTGCGGTTGGCGGCCGAGGCGGGCCGCCCCGTGTCGGCAGAGCGGCTGCTCGACGACCTGTGGGAGGGCGCCCCGCCCGGCGGGAACGCGCTCCAGGCGCTCGTGTCCCGGCTGCGCGGCGTCGCCGGACGGGACCTGGTCGAGCACGGCCCGGCCGGCTACCGGCTCGGGATCGAACCCGGCGAGATCGACGCGGTCGCGTTCGAGCGGGCCGTCGCCGCCGCCCGCGCCGCCGAGGACCCCTGCGCGCGGGCGGACGGCCTGCGCGCGGCGCTCGCGCTGTGGCGCGGGCCCGCCCTCGCCGACGTCGCCGACGCCGAGTTCGCCCACCCGACCATCGCGCGGCTGGAGGAACTGCGCCTCGCCGCCGTGGAGGACCGCGTCGACGCCGAGATCGCCGCGGGGCTCCCCGTCCCGCCGGTCGCGGAACTGGAGCCCCTCGCCGCCGCGAACCCGCTGCGCGAGCGCCTGCGCGGCCAGCTGATGCGCGCCCTGTACGCGGCGGGGCGCCAGGCCGACGCCCTGGAGGTGTACGAGGAGACGCGGCGCGCCCTCGCCGACCGCCTCGGCGTCGACCCGTCCCCGGAACTGGCCGCCGTCCACCTGTCGATCCTGCGGCGCGAGACGGCGGCCCCGCGGCCGGAGCCGGAGCCGGCGCCGCCCCCCGCCGTCCCGCGGCCCGCGCGCACCAACCTGCCCTCGCAGCTCACCAGCTTCGTCGGACGGGAGGAGGAGTCGCAGCGGGTCGGCAAGCTGCTCCGCGAGACCCGCCTGGTCACCCTGACCGGCCCCGGCGGCGCCGGCAAGACGCGGCTGGCCGGCGAGAGCGCCGCCGCGCTCCTCGACGAGATGCCGGACGGCGTGTGGTTCGTCCCGCTCGCCCCCGTGAGCGACCCGGGCGACGTCGTGCAGGCGGTGCTGTCGGCGCTGGCGGTCCCCGAGAGCGTCCGCCCCACCGAGACCACCCGCGTGGTGGTGCGGCCCCTCGAACGGCTCACCGACTTCCTCGCAGCCAAGCGGGCCGTGCTCGTCCTCGACAACTGCGAGCACCTCATCGACGCCGTCGCGCGGCTCGTCGACCACGTCGTCGCGCACGCCGACGGCGTCCGCGTCCTCGCGACCAGCCGCGAACCGCTCGGCATCACCGGCGAGTCGCTGTGCCCGGTGCCGTCGCTCCCGCTGCCGGCCGAGGACGAGGCCGACCCGGCCGACGCCCTCGGCCACGCCTCGGTGCGGCTGTTCGCCGACCGCGCCGCCGCCGTCCGCCCCGGCTTCGCCGTGGACGCCGGCAGCGTCGCCGACGTCGTCGCGATCTGCCGCGCGCTCGACGGCATCCCGCTCGCGATCGAGCTCGCCGCCGCCCGGCTGCGCTCCCTCACGCCCGGCCAGGTCGCGTCCCGCCTCGGCGACCGGTTCCGGCTGCTGACCGGCGGCAGCCGCACCGCCCTGCCCCGGCACCGGACCCTGCGCGCCGTCGTCGACTGGAGCTGGGAGCTGCTGGACGAGGGGGAGCGCGCCGTCCTGCGCCGCCTCGCGGTGTTCGCCGGCGGCGCCACGCCGGACGCCGCCGTCCGCGTGTGCGGCCTCGACGCGCCGGACGCCCCCGACCCGCAGGACGTCATCGACGTGATCGCGGCGCTCATCGACAAGTCGCTGGTGATGGCCGACGGCGACACCGACGTCCGCTACCGGCTGCTGGAGACCGTCCGCGTCTACGCGGGGGAGCGGCTGGAGGAGTCCGGCGAGACCCGCCGCGTCCGCGACGCGCACGCCGCCTACATGGTCGGCTTCGCCGAGCGCGCCGAGCCGGAGCTGCGCCGCCGTGACCAGCTGATCTGGTCCGCCCGGCTGGCCGCCGAACGCGAGAACTTCACCGTCGTGTTCCGGCACGTCACCGAGGTCGGAGACGTCGAGGCGGCCCTGCGGCTCGTGGCCGGGCTGGTGTGGTTCTGGATCCTGCGCGACATGGAGCGCGAGTCGGGCGGCTGGACGGTCGTCGTCCGCGACATGGCGGGCGGCGCCGCACCACCCGGCCTGGACGAGCCGTACGCCATCAGCGTGATGGCCGCCGCCATGGTGACCGAGATGACCAAGGAGTCGGGGCCCACGCAGGAGTCGCTGCGCCGGGCCATGACCGACGCGTTGGGCGTGGTGCCCCTGGCGCCCGTGTACCCCCTGCTCGCCCTCGCCGAAACGGCGGTGAGCATGTTCGGCGGGGGCATGGCGGAGGTCCGGCGGAGCCTCGGCCGCATCCGCGACCACGCCGACCCGTGGGTGCGGGCCGTCGCCCGCGTCATCCTCGCGCACATGGAGATCCACCACGGCGAGATCGACGACGCCGCCGTCCAGGCCGCCGACGGCTACGCGCGGTTCCGCGAGCTGGGCGACCGGTTCGGAATGATCGTCGCGCTGAGCGGGATGATGCAGACCGCCATGGCGCGCGGCGACCTGGCGGAGGCCGTCCGCCTCGGCGAGGAGGCCCACGGCTACGCCACGGGCGGCGTCAGCCCCGAGCAGGGCTCCGCGCTGCTCGCCCAGCTCGCCTGGGCGCGCGCCCGGCAGGGCGAGGTCGCGCGCGCCCGATCCGACCTCGAACGCGCCGTGGTCCAGTCCGAGCGCATCGGCGAGTTCGCCGACGCCGCGAACTCGTCCCTCATGCTGTGCGAGATCGCGCTGCTGGAAGGCGACCGCGAGACCGCACACGCCCATGCCGACCGCGCGTGCACGTGGGTCGAGTCGCGCGTCCACCGCCCCGACTTCGCGCAGACCGCCCGCAGGACGTTCAGCCGCCTGGGCTGCCTGGCGGAGGAGGAGGGCGACCTGGAGGCCGCGAAGCGCCGGCACGTCCAGGCGCTGAGCGACCTGCCGAACGACGCGATGATGGGAAACCCGACCGTGGCGGCCCTCGTCGAGGGCGTCGCCGCCTACGCCGCCGCGCGCGGGGAGCACGTGCGCGCCGCCGAACTGCTGGGCACGGCGCACAACCTGCGCGGCTACCGCGACGCGGCGAGCTACGAGGTCCGCCGGACGCTGTCGCTCGCCGGCGGCGTCCTCGGCGAGGAGGGGTTCGCCGCCGCATACGAGCGGGGGCGGCAGGTCACGCGGGACGACGTCTTCGAGCAGGCGGGCGGGCTGGTCACCTCCATCTGACCGCGCCCGCGCGGCGGCCGGCGCCTCCGGCGCACGAGGGCGCGTCGCCCCGAGGACCGACTCCTCGGGGCGACGCGCCCTCGCCCGCGGACCGGGCGTCAGGCCCTCCGCGAGTACATGCGCATGGCCAGCGGGAACGTGACGACGACGATCCCCGCCGCCCAGGCCAGCGTGTACCAGACGTGGTTCCCGACCGGGCCGCCGACCGTCAGGGCGCGCACCGACTCCGCCAGGTGCGTCACCGGGTTGACCTTCGTCCACGCCTCAAGCCAGCCCGGCATCGTGGACGTGTCCGGCACGAGGATGCTGCTGCCGAACGTCAGCGGCATCACCCAGATGAACGCGAGCCCCTGCACCGTCTCCGGCGTCGGAGCGACCAGCCCCACGAGCACGGAGATCCAGCAGACCGCCAGGTAGAACACGTACGCCAGCGCGAACGCCGCCAGGACCGACAGCGGATCGGTGTGGAACCGGAACCCGAGCACCGACCCGAACCCCACGAGCACCGTCATCACGGTGATGAACCGGACCGTGTCCCCGAGGACCGTCCCGAGCAGCGGCGCCGAACGAGCGATCGGAAGGCTCCGGAACCGGTCGAAGACGCCCCTGTGGATGTCCTCGTTCAGCGCCGTCCCGAGCCCCATCGTGGCGAACATCGCCATCTGCGCGACGAGTCCCGGCAGCAGCTGCTGCAGGTAGGAATGCGTGTCGCCGGACACCGCGCCGCCGAACACGTACAGGAACAGCAGCAGGAACACGATCGGCATCAGCGTCGTGTCCAGCAGCTTCTCCGGCGAGTGCTTCAGCTGGGCGACGTTGCGCCACGCCAGCGTCAGGCCGTGCCGCAGCGTCCTCCGCACGCTGATGCGCGCGGGCGGCTCAGCGGCGGAGTGACGGCCGTCAAGAGTGATCGCGGTCATGCGAGGCTCCCCTCGGTAACGAGCTCGGAGGCGGTCTCTTCGGCGTGGTGGCCCGTCAGCGTGAGGAACACCTCGTCCAGGCTCGGCATCCGCAGCGCCAGTTCCGCCGCCACGATGGACGCCTCGTCCAGCCGCCGCACCAGGACCGACAGCAGGCGCGGATCGTGCACGGGCGCCGTGACGAGGCCCGTGGCCTCCTGCACCTCCGGGCTCTCCCCGGTCAGTTCCGCGACGATCGCGCTGAGCTGCGCGGTGCGGAACGGCTCGGCCGTCCGGACCAGCAGGGTCTGCCGCCCGATCCGCCCCTTCAGGTCGTCGGAGGTGCCCTCCGCGATGACCCGCCCGTGGTCGAACACCGCGATCCGGTCGGCGAGCGCGTCGGCCTCCTCCAGGTACTGGGTGGTCAGCAGCACCGTCGCCCCTTCGGCGACGACCTCCCGGACCGTGTCCCAGACCTCGTTGCGCGCCCGCGGGTCCAGCCCGGTCGTCGGCTCGTCCAGAAAAATGATCTCCGGGTGGTTGATCAGGCTGGCCGCCAGGTCAAGCCGGCGGCGCATCCCGCCCGAGTACGTCTTCGCGGCGCGCGCCCCCGCGTCGGTGAGCCGGAAGCGGTCGAGCAGCCGCCGCGCCCGCGCCTTCGCCTCCGCGCGGCCGAAGTCCAGCAACCGGGCGATCATCACGAGGTTCTCGAAGCCGGTCAGCTCCTCGTCCACCGACGCGTACTGCCCGGTCAGCCCGATCTTCGCGCGGACGCGCACCGCGTCCTTGACCACGTCGTACCCGCCCACCTCGGCACGTCCGGCGTCCGGCTTCAGCAACGTCGCCAGCACGCGCACCGCGGTGGTCTTGCCCGCCCCGTTCGGCCCGAGGACCCCGAGCACCGTGCCGCGCCGCGCGGTGATGTCCACACCGTCGAGCGCCTTCGTCTCCCCGAAGCGCTTCCGCAGCCCCTCCGCGCGGATCACATCGTCCATCTGGGCGCCTCCCGTAAGTCTTTCGCTGTGACGGTCACCACCGTGGGGCAGGGCGCTGACACCGCGCGGACACCGGCGCGCCGCCGCTGACGTGACGCTGACGGCACGCTCACGCCACCGACTTGAACCGCGCATGACCTGGAGGTTTCGGCGAACGGGCCAACATGTGGCCGATCCCGATTTGACGGGCCCTCCGAGGCTGCCTAATGTCTGTGGTGCCCCAAGGGGATGCGGGACGCCGACAGGCGGACGGCCCCAGGGGACACCGAAAGAGGAAAACGGTTCGCAGGGCTCTGCGGGCCGGGGTACTCTTGAAGGGCAAGCCCAGGACGGGATGCAGGACACCGCAAGGTGGCCGGCCCGCAGGGCGCCTCCCACAGAACGATCTCTCCGAGTCTTCGGCTTGGTGTTGTGTCGTCCGCGTGGGGGACCGGCCCACTTTCGTTCGTCGAAAAGATCTTCGCGGATCGGCTTGACAGCGAGGATGAGTCTGGTAATTTAGCAGGGTTGCCCCGGAGCCGGGGGCCGCGGAAGCGGGGTCCGGCGCGGTGGGTGTCCGTTTCTTGAGAACTCAACAGCGTGTTAAAAGCCAGTGCCTTTATCGGCTCGGTCATGTTTTGGCCGGGTCGCCCCGTGCCGCTCTCGTTTATTCGGGGGTGGTGGGGATTTCTTTGAGGCAATGTCACCTCGTTTGAGGTGGCGATGCTGGGATTGTTTCCTGAGGTTTGGCTGGTCGGGGTTCGCCCCCTGGCTGGTCGTGTGACCTTGATGGAGAGTTTGATCCTGGCTCAGGACGAACGCTGGCGGCGTGCTTAACACATGCAAGTCGAGCGGAAAGGCCCCTTCGGGGGTACTCGAGCGGCGAACGGGTGAGTAACACGTGAGCAACCTGCCCCTGACTCTGGGATAAGCCCGGGAAACTGGGTCTAATACCGGATGTGACCAGCCTCCGCATGGGGTGTTGGTGGAAAGTTTTTCGGTTGGGGATGGGCTCGCGGCCTATCAGCTTGTTGGTGGGGTGATGGCCTACCAAGGCGACGACGGGTAACCGGCCTGAGAGGGCGACCGGTCACACTGGGACTGAGACACGGCCCAGACTCCTACGGGAGGCAGCAGTGGGGAATATTGCGCAATGGGCGGAAGCCTGACGCAGCGACGCCGCGTGAGGGATGACGGCCTTCGGGTTGTAAACCTCTTTCAGCAGGGACGAAGCTAACGTGACGGTACCTGCAGAAGAAGCGCCGGCTAACTACGTGCCAGCAGCCGCGGTAATACGTAGGGCGCAAGCGTTGTCCGGAATTATTGGGCGTAAAGAGCTCGTAGGCGGTTTGTCGCGTCTGTCGTGAAAGCCCACGGCTTAACCGTGGGTCTGCGGTGGATACGGGCAGACTAGAGGCAGGTAGGGGAGAATGGAATTCCCGGTGTAGCGGTGAAATGCGCAGATATCGGGAGGAACACCGGTGGCGAAGGCGGTTCTCTGGGCCTGTACTGACGCTGAGGAGCGAAAGCGTGGGGAGCGAACAGGATTAGATACCCTGGTAGTCCACGCCGTAAACGTTGGGCGCTAGGTGTGGGGTCCTTCCACGGATTCCGCGCCGCAGCTAACGCATTAAGCGCCCCGCCTGGGGAGTACGGCCGCAAGGCTAAAACTCAAAGGAATTGACGGGGGCCCGCACAAGCGGCGGAGCATGTTGCTTAATTCGACGCAACGCGAAGAACCTTACCAAGGCTTGACATCGCCGGAAAACCATCAGAGATGGTGGGTCCTTTTGGGCCGGTGACAGGTGGTGCATGGCTGTCGTCAGCTCGTGTCGTGAGATGTTGGGTTAAGTCCCGCAACGAGCGCAACCCTCGTTCCATGTTGCCAGCACTTCGGGTGGGGACTCATGGGAGACCGCCGGGGTCAACTCGGAGGAAGGTGGGGATGACGTCAAGTCATCATGCCCCTTATGTCTTGGGCTGCAAACATGCTACAATGGCCGGTACAGAGGGCTGCGATACCGTGAGGTGGAGCGAATCCCTTAAAGCCGGTCTCAGTTCGGATCGAAGTCTGCAACTCGACTTCGTGAAGTCGGAGTCGCTAGTAATCGCAGATCAGCAACGCTGCGGTGAATACGTTCCCGGGCCTTGTACACACCGCCCGTCACGTCACGAAAGTCGGCAACACCCGAAGCCCGTGGCCCAACCCTTGTGGGGGGAGCGGTCGAAGGTGGGGCCGGCGATTGGGACGAAGTCGTAACAAGGTAGCCGTACCGGAAGGTGCGGCTGGATCACCTCCTTTCTAAGGAGCATCAACTGGCCGGGTCGCCTCGTGAGAGGGATTCCGGTCGGTGGCTGCTGTTGACAGCGAATGTCTGTCAGGTGGCTGCTCATAGATGTGGAGCACTGGCTACTCAGTCTGCTGGCCGTGCGGCTCAGCTAGTACCGCTTCGGGGGTGACCTCGGGGAGTGGGAAAGGTGAGCTCCGGGCGGCTGGGAGGCTGAACACGCTGTTGAGTCCTGAGGGAACGGGCGCAAGCCCGGGTGGCCTCGGATTGCGGGACCAGAACCGCACCTCTTGGTTGGGGTGTGGTTTTGGTGGGCCCGGTTGTTTTTTGAGAACTGCACAGTGGACGCGAGCATCTCTGGTGAACGATGAGAGCTCCTTGGAGTGATCCTCTCTTGTGAGGGGTTGTCTTCGGGTTGTTCTTGTTTGTTTATCTGCGATTTGTTCTGATCGTTTTGTGTGTTCAAGTTTTTAAGGGCATACGGTGGATGCCTTGGCATCAGGAGCCGATGAAGGACGTGGGAGCCTGCGATATGCCTCGGGGAGTCGGCAACCAGACTTTGATCCGGGGATTTCCGAATGGGGAAACCTGGCACTCGTCATGGGGTGTCGCCGCCTGCTGAATGTATAGGCAGGTTGGTGGGAACGCGGGGAAGTGAAACATCTCAGTACCCGCAGGAAGAGAAAACAATAGTGATTCCGTGAGTAGTGGTGAGCGAAAGCGGAGGAGCCTAAACCGTGCGCGTGTGATAGCCGGCAGGCGTTGCGTGTGCGGGGTTGTGGGACCACCCTGGTCCAGCTGCCGCTGGGCCGAGGAGTTATAAACTGCTCGGATAGTCGAATGGCTTGGGATGGCCGACCGTAGACGGTGAGAGTCCGGTAGACGAAATTTGAGTGGCTTCTGGGTGTGTTCCCGAGTAGCACGGGGCCCGTGAAATCCCGTGTGAATCTGCCACGACCACGTGGTAAGGCTGAATACTTCCTGATGACCGATAGCGGACCAGTACCGTGAGGGAAAGGTGAAAAGTGCCCCGGTGAGGGGTCGTGAAATAGTACCTGAAACCGTGTGCCTACAAGCCGTCAGAGCCTCCTCGGCGACTCTTCGGGGTTGTTGTTGGTGATGGCGTGCCTTTTGAAGAATGAGCCTGCGAGTTATGGTGTGTGGCGAGGTTAACCGGTGGCGGGTAGCCGTAGCGAAAGCGAGTCTGAATAGGGCGTTTTTAGTCGCATGCTGTAGACCCGAAGCGGAGTGATCTAGCCATGGGCAGGGTGAAGCGCCGGTAAGACGGTGTGGAGGCCCGAACCCACCAGGGTTGAAAACCTGGGGGATGACCTGTGGTTAGGGGTGAAAGGCCAATCAAACTCCGTGATAGCTGGTTCTCCCCGAAATGCATTTAGGTGCAGCGTCGCGTGTTTCTTGCCGGAGGTAGAGCTACTGGATGGCTGATGGGCCCTACCAGGTTACTGACGTCAGCCAAACTCCGAATGCCGGTAAGTGAGAGCGTGGCAGTGAGACTGCGGGGGATAAGCTTCGTAGTCGAGAGGGAAACAGCCCAGATCATCGGCTAAGGCCCCTAAGCGTGTGCTAAGTGGGAAAGGATGTGGAGTTGCTGTGACAACCAGGAGGTTGGCTTAGAAGCAGCCACCCTTGAAAGAGTGCGTAATAGCTCACTGGTCAAGTGATTCCGCGCCGACAATGTAGCGGGGCTCAAGCACACCGCCGAAGCCGTGGCATTGACACCATGTGGTGTTGATGGGTAGGGGAGCGTCCTGTATCCGGTGAAGCCTCGGGGTGACCCAGGGGTGGAGGGTGCGGGAGTGAGAATGCAGGCATGAGTAGCGAATCACACGTGAGAAACGTGTGCGCCGGATGACCAAGGGTTCCTGGGGCAGGCTAATCCGCCCAGGGTAAGTCGGGACCTAAGGCGAGGCCGACAGGCGTAGTCGATGGACAACGGGTTGATATTCCCGTACCCGCTGGTATGCGCCAACGCTGAACCTTCTGATGCTAACCACCCGAACTGTTCTTTGGGCCTTCGGGCCTGGTGGATGGGGAGCGTGGGACCCGAGGGGGTAGTAGGTGAGTGATGGGGTGACGCAGGAGGGTAGCTCAGCCCGGGCGATGGTTGTCCCGGGGTAAGGCTGTAGGGAGAGAGACAGGTAAATCCGTCTCTCGCGTATCCTGAGAGCTGATGCCGAGCCGTTTTAGGTGAAGTGAGTGATCCCATGCTGCCGAGAAAAGCCTCTAGCGAGTGTACCGGCGGCCCGTACCCCAAACCGACTCAGGTGGTCAGGTAGAGAATACCAAGGCGATCGGGTGAACTGTGGTTAAGGAACTCGGCAAATTGCCCCCGTAACTTTGGGAGAAGGGGGACCTTGCCTGGTGATGGCATTTTCTGTCTGAGCTGGGTGGGGTCGCAGAGGCCAGGGGGAAGCGACTGTTTACTAAAAACACAGGTCCGTGCGAAGTCGTAAGACGCTGTATACGGACTGACGCCTGCCCGGTGCCGGAACGTTAAGAGGACCGGTTAGGGGGACTTGTTCCTTCGAAGCTGAGAATCTAAGCGCCGGTAAACGGCGGTGGTAACTATAACCATCCTAAGGTAGCGAAATTCCTTGTCGGGTAAGTTCCGACCTGCACGAATGGCGTAACGACTTCCCCGCTGTCTCAACCACAGGCCCGGCGAAATTGCAGTACGAGTAAAGATGCTCGTTTCGCGCAGCAGGACGGAAAGACCCCGGGACCTTCACTATAGCTTGGCATTGGCGCTTGGAGCGTCTTGTGTAGGATAGGTGGGAGACTCTGAAGCTCAGACGCCAGTTTGGGTGGAGTCATTGGTGAAATACCACTCTGGTCGTTTTGAGCGTCTAACCCGCACCCGTGTATCCGGGTGGGGGACAGTGCCTGGTGGGTAGTTTAACTGGGGCGGTTGCCTCCCAAAATGTAACGGAGGCGCCCAAAGGTTCCCTCAGCCTGGTTGGCAATCAGGTGGCGAGTGCAAGGGCACAAGGGAGCTTGACTGTGAGACGGACGTGTCGAGCAGGTGCGAAAGCAGGGCCTAGTGATCCGGCACCTACGTGTGGAAGTGGTGTCGCTCAACGGCTAAAAGGTACCCCGGGGATAACAGGCTGATCTTCCCCAAGAGTCCATATCGACGGGATGGTTTGGCACCTCGATGTCGGCTCGTCGCATCCTGGGGCTGGAGTAGGTCCCAAGGGTTGGGCTGTTCGCCCATTAAAGCGGCACGCGAGCTGGGTTTAGAACGTCGCGAGACAGTTCGGTCCCTATCCGCTGTGCGCGTAGGAGAATTGTGAGGGTCTGTCCCTAGTACGAGAGGACCGGGACGGACGAACCTCTGGTGTGCCAGTTGTCCCGCCAGGGGCACGGCTGGTTGGCTACGTTCGGTCGGGATAACCGCTGAAAGCATCTAAGCGGGAAGCCTTCCTCGAGATGAGTTCTCCCACCCCTTTGTGGGTGTAAGGCCCCCGGTAGACGACCGGGTTGATAGGCCGGAGATGGAAGCGCGGTAACGTGTGGAGTCGACCGGTACTAATAGGCCGAGTGGCTTGAACACACTGAACGTTCAGAGTGAGTCGCTGTGTGAGTTGTTCGCGTCCCTGTGTGGTTCCCAGGAAACAACCGGGAACCCGTGTTGATAAGTGAATGTCGAGCCGAATGGTTCGAACGTGGATTTGCCCGCCCCTTTGGGGTGGTGCGTTGAGACGTTCGGTGGTTTTGGCGAGGGGGAAACACCCGGTCCCATCCCGAACCCGGAAGTTAAGCCCTTCAGCGCCGATGGTACTGCATGGGGGACCGTGTGGGAGAGTAGGACGCCGCCGGACATATTTTGCAGAAAGGCCCCGCCGTTACCGGCGGGGCCTTTCTCATTTCGGCGGGGTGAACGGTCAGCTGGGCCGGTGGGCGATCTGGATGAGGTTGCCGCAGGTGTCGTCCAGGACGGCCGTGACCACCGGGCCCATCGCGACGGGCTCCTGGGTGAAGTGGACGCCGAGATCGCGTAGCCGGTCGTACTCGGCCTTGACGTCGTCGACGTCGAACGAGGCGTAGGGGATGCCGTCGGCGACCAGCGCCTTCTTGAACGGCTTCACCGCGGGGTGGCTGCTGGGTTCCAGAAGCAGGTTGGTGCCCTCCGGGTCTTTCGGGGACACCACCGTCAGCCACCGGTCCTCGCCCAGCGGGACGTCATGCTTCTTCTCGAACCCGAGTACCTCGGTGTAGAACCTGAGCGCCTTCGTCTGGTCGTCCACGAACACGCTCGCCAGGTTGATCCTCATGCCGGTTCCCTTTCCGCCTGCCTCGGAGCCGCTGTCAGGACCGCTCCGTGCCCATGGGTCTGTGAAGCCACCGCTCGACGATGTACTGGAGCGGGCTCGTGTTGATGTAGTGGAACTTGTACCGGCCCTCGCGCCTGGTCTCGACCAGGCCGGCGGCCTCAAGGACGTCGAGATGCTGCGAGATCGCCTGCCGTGACGAGCCGAGCCCGTGCATGGTCGTCAGGCGGCCGCAGATCTCGAAGAGCGTCTGCCCGTTCTGGCGGGTCAGCTCGTCGAGGATGGTGCGCCGGGTGGGGTCGGCCAACGCCCTGAACATGTCTCCCACTCACCCAACGTTAGGCAAGTCATCGCTTGCCTGTCAATGTCGGCCTCGGAGCGGCTCGACGGCTGATCCCGGGGGTGCCCCGAGGGGGCGTCCGGAGGAGCAGCGGCAATGCGGCGGCGGCCAGGCAGAGGAGACCTGCCACGAGGGTCGCCGCGTGCAGGCCGCCCAGGGTGGCCTGCACCGGGTCGGTCGTGGACGGGAACGCGCGGGCGCGGGCCGTCACCACGGCCGCCAGGCCGGCCGTGCCGACGCCGCCGAGGAACTGCGGCAGTTGGGACAGGCCGCCTGCGGTGCCCTGCTCGTCGTCCCGCAGTTTGGACGTCATGGTGGTGATGAAGGAGACGACCGTCAGGACGTGGCCGAAGCCCATCGCGGCGGACGTGGCGAGCAGGAGCGCATGCCCGTCCTCGGCCGGGAGGAGGACCATCGCGCCGGTGCCCACCCCCTGCACGGCGAGGCCGAGGCTCATGGCGCGAGGCTCGCCGAACGCTGTGATCAGCCGGGCCGCCAGCGCGCCGGCGGCCAGGGCCGCGATGCCCTCCGCCAGGAAGCCGGCGCCCGTGGCCAGTGCCGAGTATCCGAGCACGTCCTGCATGTAGAGGCTGAGCAGGACCGTCGTGCCGCCGCACATGCCGAGAGTGACGAGGCCGACGAGACCGCTCCACTTCACCGTCGGCCTGTTCAGCAGTCCCAGCGGGATCAGGGGAGCCGGGTGCCGTCGCTCCACCAGGAGGAACGCGCCCAGAGAGAGCACGGACAGGGAGAGCGCCCCCAGCGTCGGCGGGCTCGCCCACCCTGCGCCCGCCCCCGTTGAGATGCCGTAGACCAGTGAGAGCAGGCCGACGCTCGCCAACGCGGCGCCGGGAACGTCCAGGCGGGCCGCCGCCTGGGCGCCGGTGCCGCGCGGCAGCGTGGTCGTGCCGAGGAGCACCAGGGCGCTGATGGCGGCCAGGAGCAGCATGGTCCAGCGCCAGTTCAGGCCGCTGGTGATGACGCCGCCGCCCAGTGTGCCGAGCACGAATCCCAGCGACAGCACCGCGCCGTTGACGCCCAGCGCACGCGTCCGGCGGGGCCCTTCCGGGAACGCCGCCGTCATCAGCGCGATCGCCGTCGGGGTGATCATCGCGGCGGACGCGCCCTGGCCGGCGCGGGCGGCGATCAGCGGCGCGGGGCCGGGGGCCAGCGCCGCCCCGAGGGAGAAGGCCCCGAACAGGACGGCTCCCAGGGTGAACAGCCTGCGGTGGCCGACGATGTCGGAGACGCGGCCGAACAGGGGCAGCAGGCTCGCGGTCGGCAGCAGGCAGGCCGTCGCGATCCACTGCAGCGAACCGGCGCTCGCGAAGCCCAGGTCGCGTCCTATCTCGGGCAGGGCCACCGTCACCACCGAGAAGTCCAGGCCGGTCATGAACGTGGCGCCGCACAAGGTGATCAGGATCGGCCATCCGCGGCGGCCGAGTGCGCTGGAACGCGTGTGCCGGATCGAGTCGTCCGTCATGTTCGCCTTTCCCGTGTGCCGTGCCGGGACGCAGGACGTCGTCCCGGCAAGCCCCACCCTGCGGCGAACCGTGTGCGCTACCCAGCCCCCTGCTGAGGGCACCCCTGCCGTGCCTACACCTGAGGGGTGCAGGCAAGAAGGGAGGAATAAGAGCATGCTGGACGGCATGGAGCAGCGGTCCGAACTCGGCGACTTCCTGCGCAGCCGGCGCGCACGGCTCCGCCCCGAGGACGTCGGCCTGCCCGACTACGGCGGGCGGCGGCGCGTGCCCGGGCTGCGCCGCGAGGAGCTGGCCCAGCTCGCGGGCGTCAGCGCCGGGTACTACACGCGGTTGGAGCAGGGCCAGAGCACCAACGCCTCGGAGGCCGTCCTCGACGCGATCGCCCGCGTGCTGCGGCTGGACGGGACGGAGCACTCCCACCTGCGGAGTCTCGCCCGCCAGAAGGCGGAACCGCGCCGGCGCCCGCGACCGGAGCGGCTGCGTCCGGCCGTCCGGCCGTCCGGCTCATGGTCGCGGCGTTCGGTGGCACCCCCGCCCTGATCATGGGACGCCGCTACGACGTCCTCGCCTGGAACCGCGCCGCCCACGCGCTGCTCGCCGGGCACCTCCCGTTCGAGGCGCCCGAGCGGCCTCGTGGACGCCCCAACATCGCCCGCCTCGTCTTCCTGGACGCGCACACGCGCGAGCTGTACGCCGACTGGCGGACCAAGGCCCGGGACACGGTCGCGGACGTGCGCATGACCGCCGTCCGCCATCCCCACGACGCGGAGCTGACCGGCCTCATCGGCGAGCTCACCGTGCACAGCCCCGAGTTCGCGTCCCTCTGGGCGGCGCATCCGGTCCAGGACTGCGCCGTCCGGTACACGCGCGAGTTCCGGCATCCGCTGGTGGGGGTGATGACGCTGAACAACGAGATCTGGAGCTGTCCAATGACGAGGGCCAGCGCATGGCCGTGTTCACCGCCGCCCCCGGCACCCCCTCGGCGGCGGCGCTGAGCCTTCTCACGGACCTCGCGAGTCAGAGGGCCGCCGTGGTGGAGAGGTCTTCGGAGCGGTCGCTCCCGGCGTAGAGGTGCGAGGCGCGCGAGCCGGATGCTCGCGCGCCGGGAACGGCTGGACGGAACGGCCGAGGACCGAGCCGCGTCCTATCGCCTACGAAAGATCGCTGGGGAGGTCGCGCATGCCGAACGCGTGGGACGAGCCCCCCGCCATGTGATCGTCGGCCTCGACGGCGCCGACCACGTCGACGCGCCGGGTCTGGGCGTGCTGATGGGGCCCACACCGAGCCGGTGCCGCCGGTCACCAGGGGCATCCCGCTCTACGACTCGGTGGAGCAGGCCCTCGCCGCCGCCCAGGAGGATCGGCCGGCCTGACGGCCGCGTTCAGCCCAGGGCGTTGAAGACGGCTTCGGGGCCGTCGCGCTTGGCGTAGAGGTCCCACGCGGCGTCGGCGATGGCGTCGGGATCGAGGGTGCCGACGGTGAGGCCGTCCAGGTCGTCCAGCTGGGTGGTGACCATCCGGTGGATGTCGCCGCGCTCGATGAGGCCTCCGATCGTCAGCGTCCCGGCGTAGATCCCCTTCTCGGCCAGGGCCGCGTTCAGCGTCAGGGCGTAGTTCCGCAGGGCCGCCGAGGAGAGCGCGAAGCCGCCGAGCATGGGCATCGGGACGACGGCGCTGAGGCCGCCCGCGAACAGCAGCCCGCCGCCGCCGCGCTCCAGCATCCCGGGCAGGACGGCGCCCACCGCGTCGATCGCGGGATACATCCAGCTCATCGCCTCCTGGGCGGTCGGCACGTCCATCGAGGTGACGGAGGCCGGCCGGGCGGCGGGGTCCGCCGCGCCGGGCCCGTAGTAGAGGACGTCGACGGGGCCGATCGCGTCGAGCGCGGCGAGCAGCGCGTCGCGGTCGCGGACGTCCGCGGCGCGGGCCGTGGCCTCGATGCCCTCGGCCTCCAGCGCCGCGAGGTAGGCGGGGTGGCGCGTCCGGTTCCTGGACAGGAGCACGATCTTGTGGCCTTCGCGGCCGAAGCGGTGGGCGACGGACATGCCGAGACCCGGTCCGGCCCCGATGACGACGGTCGTGGAAGACATACGGACCTCCCGTAAGTTGAGGATGGCCTCAAATTACCATGAAACTTGAGGGCGACCTCAATTTCATAGGATGGGCGCATGGCCGGGATGAGCAGGCCGCCTCGGGCGGACGCCGTGCGCAATCGGGACAAGCTGGTGGCCGCCGGCGCGGCCGTGTTCGGGGAACGCGGCCTCGACGCGCCGCTGGAGGAGGTCGCGCGGCGGGCGGGCGTGAGCATCGGCACGCTCTACAACCACTTCCCCGCGCGCGAGAACCTGTTCGACGCCATCTTCCCCGCGCGCCTGGCCGCGCTGGACGAGATCGTCGAGCGGTCCCTGGCCGATCCCGATCCCTGGGGCGGGTTCGTCGCCTACATCGAGGGACTGTTCGCGCTGCAGGCCGAGGACCGCGGGCTCAACGACGCGCTCGCCCGGCGCTTCCCGCGCGCCTCCGAGTTGAACGCCGCCTGCCACCGGGGGCTGGAACACCTGGTGACGATCATGGCCAGGGCCCAGGAGTCCGGTGATCTGCGGCCCGACTTCGAGCCGCAGGACGTCATGACGCTGATGTGGGCGATGTCGCAGGTCATCCGGGAGTCGGCGGACGTCGCGCCCGACGCCTGGCGGCGCTGCCTCGGGTTCTTCCTCGACGGGCTGCGCGCCGAGGCCGCGCGGCCGCTGCCCGTCCCGGCGCTGACCCCCGAGCAGGTCGCGCGCTTCACGGCGTGAGTCCAGGCGCCGGGTTCCGCCCGCTCAGCCTTCCAGATCGTTCAGGAGCGCCTGCAAAGCGTCCAGTTCGTCCTCGCCGAAGACGTGGACGCCCGACCGGCGCAGGAGGGCCGTCGTCACGCCCGAGCCGGGGACGGGCGTGCCGGTGAAGGTGCCGTCGTAGACGCGGCGGCCGCCGCAGGACGGGCTGCCCTCCTTGAGCAGCGCGACGCGGACGCCGGCGCGCCGCGCGGTCTCCAGGGCCAGGCGGGCGCCGCGGAGGAACTCGCGGGTGACGTCGGCGCCGTCGCCGGTGAGGATGCGGGCGGAGCCGTCGAGGACGTCGCCGCCGTCCCCGCCGACGATCTCGGCGGGCGGGCGCGGAACGGGCAGGCCGCCCGACACCTCAGGGCAGAACGGGACGAGGCGGCCCTCGGCGCGCCAGCGCTCGAAGGGACCGCCGGCCATCGGCTTGGCCGCGCCGTCGTAGCGGACGGGCCGCCCGGCGAGGCACGAGCTGACCAGGATGCGCTCCACGCCGCCCAGCCTATGCGGGCCGGGCCCATGAGGCGCACGCCGCCCTCGCGGCGGTGCGGCGGCTCGCCGCGGCACCGCCCTGAACGACCCGCACGTCCCCTTTCGACCTTTGGCGTCCGCGGCCGCCGCAGGTCGAAAGGAAGCGTCCTACTGGCCGGCGCGGATGCGGTTGACGGCGATCTGGGCGACGCGGACGGCGGCGCCCGGGTTGAGGCGGACCCCGCGCCAGGCGAGGCGGCCGTGGGCGGGCGCGACGATGAGCGCCTGGTTCTTGGCGACGCCGCGCATGATGTCGCGGGCGAGCTTCTCGGCCGTGTAGAGGCGCGGGGCGGCCTTCGCGATGTCGCCGGTGGCGTCGCCGCTCAGCGGGGTCTCGGGCAGGTCGGGGTTGACGTTGTGCAGCAGCGGGGTGTCCACGAAGCTCGGGCACACCACGCTGACCTTGACGCCGCGCCCGGCGGCCTCGGCGCGCAGGCCGAGGGAGAGGCCGACGACGGCGTGCTTGGTGGCGGTGTAGGGGATGCCGATCGGCATCGGGACGAGCCCGGCGAGCGAGGCGGTGTTGACGATGTGGCCGCGGCCCTGCTCCAGCATGATCGGGTAGGCGGCGTGGACGCCGTGCACGACGCCCTTGAGGTTGATGTCGATGGCGCGGTTCCAGTGGTCGAGGGTGAGTTCCTCGGCCAGCCCGCCGACCGCGATGCCCGCGTTGTTGAACACCAGGTCGAGCCGTCCGTGGTCGGCCTTGACGCCCTCGCAGAGGTCGGCGACGGCCTCGGCGTCGGTGACGTCGAGGGGGGCGGAGGCGGCCTTGCCCCTGCCGAGGGTGTTCAGCCTGTCGGCGACCTGCGCGGCGCCCTCGGCGTTGATGTCGGTGACCACGACGGTGTCGCCGCGCGCCACCAGGGACGTGGCGATCGCCCGGCCGATGCCGGACGCTCCTCCGGTCACGATCGCGATGCTCATTGGCGCTCCGCTCGGGGTGAACAGCGGGCCCGGGCTCGGGGGTGGAGCGAGCCCGGACCGCACCGGCTAATTGGATGTTCTGTTCAATTGCGTGGATTCTAGGCGGCGGTGCGGGCCGCGGGTACTCAGCGGGACGACAAACCCGCCGCCGCCGACTCGTCCCGGCGCTCGATCTCGAAGTCGCCGGGGTCGAGGCGGCGGGTCCGCAGCCAGAAGGCGAGGGTGGACGCCGGCCACGCCGCCCGGTTCACGCCGTCGCGGTCGAGGTACCAGCTGTCGCAGCCGCCGGCCACCCACACGGCGCCCTCCGACCGCCGCCGCACCCAGCGGTTGAACCGGTCCTGCGCGGACGGCCTGACCGAGATCGCGGAGCCGCCCGCGCAGTCCAGCATCGCCAGGCACTGCAGGACGTAGCGGACCTGCGCCTCGATCATGAAGATCATCGAGTTGTGGCCGAGGCCGGAGTTCGGGCCGAGCAGCAGGAACAGGTTCGGGAAGCCCTTCACCGCGACGCCGAGGTGCGCCTCGATGCCGTCCCGCCAGGCGTCCTGGATCTTCAGCCCGTTCCGGCCGACGATGCGCGCGTCGGCGAAGGCGTCGGTGACGTGGAAGCCGGTGCCGAAGACGATGGCGTCCACCTCGTGCTCACGCCCGTCGCGCGTGACGATCGAACGGGGGCGGACCTCGGCGATGCCCTCGGTCGTCAGCTCCACGTCGGGCCGCATCAGCGCCGGGTAGTAGTCGCTGGACACCAGCGTGCGCTTGCAGCCCATCGTGTAGTCGGGCGTGAGCTTGCGGCGCAGGTCCCGGTCCGGCACCTGCCGGGCCATGTGCAGGCGCGCCAGGGAGGCGGCCGCCTTCAGCAGCCGCGGGTTCTTGAACCCGAGGACGAAGCTCTCCTGCATCAGGTAGATGCCGTTGCGGTACCCGCGCTGGACGAGCGGCGCCCGGCGGAACAGCGCGCGCTCCACGCCGGTGACCCGGCGGTCGGGCTTCGGCAGGATCCACGGCGGCGTCCGCTGGAACACCGTCAGATGCCGGACCCTCTTCGCGATCCGCGGGACGAACTGGATCGCGGACGCGCCCGTCCCGATCACCGCGACCCGCTTGCCCGCCAGGTCGTAGGAGTGGTCCCACTCGGCGGAGTGGAACGCCTTCCCCTCGAACGAGGCGAGACCGGGCAGGTCGGGGCGGGGATGCTCGGACGGTGCAGCGGCCCCATCCCGGCGACCAGGGCCCGCCCGCGGACGGTCTCGCCGCCGTTGACGGTCACCTGCCAGGTCCCGGTGGCGTCGTCGTACTCCGTCGCGGTCACCTCGGCTTTGAACCGGATGTGCTGCGCGAGTTCGTACTTGTCGACGACGTCCTTGATGTACCGCAGCAGCTCGCCCTGCTCGGGGAACATCCGCGACCAGTCGCTCTTCGGCTCGAACGAGTAGGAGTACAGCAGCGACATGATGTCGCACGCGCAGCCGGGATAGGTGTTCTCCCGCCACGTCCCGCCGACCTCGTCCGCCTTCTCCAGGATGACGAAGTCGTGCACGCCGGCCTTCTTCAGCCCGATCGCCATCCCGAGGCCGGAGAAGCCCGTCCCGATGACGACGACCCTGTACGGGCCGCCCGGTCCCGCCGCGGGCGTGACGACGGCGGGACCGCTCTTGGCCTGCGCCATTCTAGGCGGCCTTGGCCGGCTCGACGGAGCGGCGCCGCTTGGGCTCGTCCCAGATGCCGAAGGCCCTCCAGACCTGTCGGCTCACCGGCGTGACCACGCCGAGCTCGGCCATCAGGTCGCGGATCTTGCCGACGGAGTTGGAGATCTCCGCCTGCGCCGCGTCGTTCTTGTAGGCGGCGCGGACGACGTCCTTCGGGATGTTGAAGTGCCGCACCATCGGACCGGGCGGGGACAGCATGATCCGCGCCATCACGCCGAGGACGACGGGCGTCGCGATGCCGAGGATGCGGCGGCGCGCCGGGTTCATGTTCGGGACCCGGTGCTTGAGGTAGTGCCGGGCGAAGGAGATGTGCCGGGCCTCCTCCGCGATGTGGATCTTCATGATGGTCTCCTCCAGGGGGTGCTTGATGTGCCCGCCCTTGAGGGACTTGCGCTGGACGTAGTCGATCGGGTCCTCGCCGCCGAGCACGAAGACGAAGAACATCTCGGTGCTGACCAGCGGAATCCACGGGGCCGCCTGCGCGATGAGGTTGAGCGCGCGTGGCATGCCGCTGATCGGCATCTTCGTCCGGTTCACGAACTCCTGGAACATCATCCCGTGATGACACTCCTCGGTCGTCTCGTGGTAGACGTACCGGAACTCGGGCCGGCCGTTCGGCAGCCGGTAGGCGTAGTTGAGCAGCCCGCGCTTCAGCAGGTTCTCGAACTGGAGTCCGATCTTCATCGCGGTGGCGACGCGCCAGAGGCCGATCTGCGACTGGATCTCCGGCGGCTGCGACTGGTACCACGCGGTCTCCCCGAGCCGGTCGAACGGCGGCAGGACCCAGCGCGGGTCGTTCTTGTCGACGAGGAACTCGGGGTCGTCCCAGGGGATGTCGGCGTAGGCCTCCCAGTGCTTCTCGACCGAGGCCTTGTTCAGGCGGTCGATGACGCCGAGGTACGACTTCTTGTCCTTGACCTGCTCGCGGACCTCGTCGGCGAGTTCGGTGGGGGCTTTCGGCATGGGGGACGCTCCCTCGGGGCGGTGCGGTCGGCCGGGGCCGGTGTGTGACGGGTCGTGGCTAGGGGCCGGTGCGGGGCCGGGCCTCCGCCGTGCCCTGCTCGGGGACGATCAGCTGCGCGACGTCCTTGACCTGGCGCAGCACGGCGGCCTGGTGGCCGTCGGCGTCGTCGTCCAGCGCGTTCTGGATGGACAGCCCGACGAACATGGCGAACAGCGTGCGCAGCGTCGTCGAGACGAAGTCGGGGGGAAGGGTGTTGTCGGGGAACAGCCGCTCGAACGTCTCCGTGATCACCTGGAGGATCCGCTCGTTCAGGTCGCGGCACAGGGGCCGCAGCTCGTCGTCGGTGCGGGCCGCCACCGCCAGCTCCATGAGGGCCTTGGCCGGACGGCCGCGGAACACCTCCCAGAGCAGGTCGAGCGCCCCCGACACGTTGCGCCGCTCCGCCGGCAGCACCGCGAAGGCCGTCTCGTAGGCCAGGCGCTGCGCCTCCAGCAGGTGCTCCAGCGCGGCCGCGACGAGGACCATCTTCGTCGGGTAGTGGTGCTGCTGCGCGCCGCGCGAGACGCCGGCGCGCCGGGCCACCTCCGTGGTGGACGTCCCGGACCAGCCGAGGTCCACCAGGCACTCCGTGGTGGCCTCCAGGAGCCTGGCCTGCGTGCGCGACCGGCGCTCCTCCTGCGTGCGCCGCCCGGAGGAGCCGTACCGGTGGCGTCTGCGGCTGCTTACTGACACGTCTCCGAAGGTACGAGCGCGACATACATGCAATCAAGCCTGCATGTATGTTGCCCGCATCACAATTGGACGTCGAGTCTTATTGATCTTCGCTGGTCCGCCGTACCGCACCGGACGTACCCGGCGCCCCGCGCGGCCTCCCCGGGGAGCAGGCGCGGTGCCTCTCCTGGCCCGACGACGGGCCCCCTGCCGCGGGGCCACGATCCCGGTCATGGGAAACGCAGCGGAAGCACAGCGATCGATCGGCGAGGACGCCGTCGCGGGCGGCGCCCGCACGGTGGGCCTCGGCAAGGTGTACGGGTCCGGCGCCATGGCGGTCCGGGCCCTCGACGACGTCAGCGTGGAGTTCCCGGCGGGCCGCTTCACCGCGATCATGGGTCCGTCCGGGGCCGGGAAGTCCACGCTCATGCACTGCGTCGCGGGCCTGGAGGACGCGACGTCCGGCAAGGTCTACGTCGGCGGCCAGGAGCTCGGGGCGCTGTCGGACCGCCGCCTCACCCGGCTCAGGCGCGAGCGGATCGGGTTCGTGTTCCAGGCGTTCAACCTGCTCCCCACGCTGACGGCCCGCGACAACATCCTCCTTCCCCTGACCCTCGCGGGGGCGGGCCCGGAGCGGGAGTGGCTGGACACGGTCGTGCGCGTCCTGAGGCTGGGGGACCGGCTCTCGCACCGCCCGTCCGAGCTGTCGGGCGGGCAGCAGCAGCGGGTGGCGCTGGCGCGCGCCCTGGTCACGCGCCCGCAGATCGTGTTCGCGGACGAGCCGACCGGCAACCTCGACTCCCGCACCGGCGCCGAGGTGCTGGCCCTCCTGCGCGACGCCGTGGACGACCTGGGCCAGACCGTGGCGGTGGTCACCCACGACCCGGTCGCCGCCGGGCACGCCGACGCGGTGGTGTTCCTCGCCGACGGCCGGGTCGTGGACGTCATGGACGCGCCCACCTCCGACCGCGTGCTCGACCGCATGCGCGACCTGGGGGACCACCGATGACCGGGCTCGTCTTCAAGGAGCTGTGGGGACGCAGGCGCCGCCTGGCCGGCTCACTGGTGGCGGTCTTCCTCGGCGTGACGTTCCTGACCGGGACGCTCGTCCTCGGCGACACCCTCGCGGCGAGCATCGACGGGTACGTCTCCAGCGCCTACGGCGACGCGGACGTGGTCGTCCGGAACGCGACCAGGGTGAGCGACGCGCCGTGGGGTGCGCGCGGGCAGATCGACGCGTCCGTCCTGGACAGGGTGCGCCAGGTGAAGGGCGTGGCCAACGCCGAGCCCACCATCGAGGGGTCGGGGCAGCTGCTGGCCAAGGACGGCACGACGATCCCCTCGCGCGGGCCCCGGATGGCGGGCAACTGGAAGACCGACCCGAAGCTCAACCCCTACCGACTCGCCGCGGGGCGGGCGCCCCGCGCGCCCGACGAGGTCGTCATCGACAGGATGTTCGCCGACGAGGGCCGCCTGAAGGTCGGCGATCGGACGGCGGTCCTCACGCCGGAGAAGGTCCCGGTGACCGTCGTCGGCATCAGCATGTTCGGCGACGAGGAGGCCTTCGGCGAGACGTCGTTCACGGCGTTCTCCCTCGAAGGCGCCCGCAGGCACGTCGCGAAGGGCACCGACCGCGTCAGCGGCGTCGCCGTCCGCGCCGAGGACGGCGTCGACCAGGCGGAACTGGCGTCCCGCGTGCGCGCCGCGCTGCCCGCCGGCGTGCAGGCCCTCACGCAGAAGGCGCAGGTCGAGGAGGGGATGAGCCTCGTCGAGAACGGCTTCCTGCGCGTGTTCCGCACCGTCCTGGCCGCGTTCGGCGGGGTGGCGCTGCTGGTCGCCGCGTTCAGCATCCACAACACGTTCGCGATCACGACGGCGCAGCGCACCCGCGAGTCGGCCCTGCTGCGCGCGCTCGGCGCCGGGCGCCGCCAGGTCGCCGCCGTCGCCGGCGTGGAGGCACTGGTGATCGGCGCCGCCGCGACCCTCGCCGGGCTCGCCGGCGGGCTCGGGTTCGCCGCCCTCCTCCGGGAGCTGTTCGTCCGCTTCCGCATCGGGATCGCCCTGGAGGGCCTCACCGTCGCCGCCACCACGGTCATGATCACGGTTCCGGTCGGGCTGCTGGTCACGCTGGCCGCCGCGCTCGGCCCGGCGCTGAGGGCCTCGCGGGTGCCGCCGCTGGCCGCGCTGCGCGAGGTCGCGGCCGAGTCGTCCCGCCCGTCGGAGACCCGGCTCATCGTCGGCGGCGTCTTCGCGGCGGTCGCGGTCGGCACCGTCGCGTTCGGCGCCGTCACCGAGCAGATGGCGATGGCCGCCGCGGGCGCGGTGGTGACCGTCGTGTCGATGGTCGTGCTCGGACCCGTCGCCGCCCGTCCCGCCGCGGCGCTGCTCGGCGGGCCCGCGGCGCGGCTGCGCGGCGTTTCCGGGGCGCTCGCGCGCGACAACGCCGCCCGCAGCCCGGCGCGCACGGCCGGGGCGGCGACCGCGCTGATGATCGGCGTCGGGGTCGTCACGCTGATGACCGTGTTCCTCGGGTCCCTGCGCGCCTCCCTGGAGGACGGCGTCGCCGGGTCGTTCAAGGGCCCGATCGTCGTGGACGCGGGCACCAACGAGACCGGCGGGTTCGCCACCTCGCTCGTGCGGGAGGCGGCGAGACTGCCCCAGGTGGAGGACGTCGCCGGGATGGGCACGGGCGCCATGCGGGTGGGCGGCGCGCCGTCCACCGTCAGCGTGGCCGACCCGTCCAGCCTGCGGCGCGTCCTCGACCTGGACGTCGCCCAAGGCGGCCTCAACGACGCCGGTACGTTCGCCGTCTCGAAGAAGGCCGCGGATGACAACGGCTGGCGCGTGGGCACGGCGGTCGAAGTGACGTTCGCGGACGGCGTCTCGCAGAAGCTCACCGTGGGCGCCGTCTACGCCAACACCGACTTGACCGGCGACTACCTCGTCCCGCGCTCGGTGTGGGACGCGCACACCAGGCAGCCGCTGGACACCCGGGCGTTCGTCGAACTGAAGCCCGGCGCGTCGGTCGCGTCCGCCCGGCAGGCGCTCACGGCGCTGGCCAAGCCGTACGGGGCGCCCGCCGTGGAGTCGCGGGACGAGTTCGTGGCGGCGCAGACCGAGGAGATGGCCGGTTTCATCAGCGTCGTCTACGGGATGCTGATCCTGGCCATCGTCGTCGCGCTGCTCGGCATCGCCAACACGCTGTCGCTCGCCGTCCACGAGCGGACCCGCGAGCTCGGCCTGCTCCGCGCGGTCGGCGCGACGCGCCCGCAGATCGTGTCGATGGTGCGCTGGGAGTCGGTCATCGTGGCGGTGTTCGGCACCGGCGGCGGCCTCGTCCTCGGGCTGTTCCTCGGCTGGGGGCTCGGCGCCGCCCTCGGCAACCCGTTCGCGCCGCCCGCCGCGCAGGTGGCGGTCATCGCCGTCGCCGGCGGGGCCGCCGGCGCGCTCGCCGCGGTCCGTCCCGCCCGGCGCGCCGCCCGGTCGGCGATCCTGTCCGCCGTCGCCGCGCCGTGAGGCGCCGTTCCCCCGGGCGCCGCGCCCGGGGGAACGAGGCGTCGTCCCAGGTCGCGAGGCCGTTGCGGGGCGGGCCGCGTGTCGCGCGCGGGCCGTGGCTAAGGTAAGTCCATGCAGGTCAACCAGTCGGGCAAGCTGACCAATGTCTGTTACGACATCCGCGGGCCGGTCCTCAAGCGCGCCAAGCAGTTGGAGAACGAGGGAAGCAAGATCCTCAAGCTGCACATCGGCAACCCGGCCCCCTTCGGGTTCGAGGCGCCGCCCGAACTCCTCCAGGACATGATCCGCAACCTGCCGGAGGCGCACGGCTACAGCGACTCCAAGGGCATCCTCGCCGCGCGCCGCGCCGTCGTGCAGCGCTTCGAGGACAGCGGCGTCGCGGGCGTCGACGTCGAGGACGTCTACCTCGGCAACGGCGTCTCCGAGCTCATCGTCATGACGCTCCAGGCGCTGCTCAACGACGGCGACGAGGTGCTCATCCCGGCGCCCGACTACCCGCTGTGGACGGCGGCGGCGTCGCTGTGCGGGGGCACGCCCGTCCACTACCTGTGCGACGAGGACGACGAGTGGCAGCCGGACCTGGACGACATCGAGTCCAAGATCGGCGACCGCACCCGCGCCCTGGTGATCATCAACCCGAACAACCCGACCGGCGCCGTCTACTCGCGCGAGACGCTCTCGCGCATCGTCGAGATCGCCCGCCGCCGCAACCTGATCATCTTCGCGGACGAGATCTACGACCGGATCCTCTACGACGACGCCGAGCACGTCCCGATCGCGTCCCTGGCCCCCGACCTGCTGTGCCTCACCTTCGGCGGCCTTTCCAAGAACTACCGTGTCGCCGGGTTCCGTTCGGGATGGGTGGCGCTCTCCGGACCGAAGGAGCACGCCGAGTCCTACATCGAGGGCCTCGACATCCTCGCCAACATGCGGCTGTGCCCGAACGTCCCGGGGCAGCACGCCATCCAGGCCGCGCTCGGCGGCTACCAGAGCATCGACGACCTCGTCCTGCCCACCGGGCGCCTCGGCGAGCAGCGCGACCGCGCCTGGAAGCTCCTCAACGACCTGCCGGGCGTCAGCTGCACCAAGCCGCGGGGCGCCCTCTACGTCTTCCCGCGCCTGGACCCCGAGATGTACCCGATCAAGGACGACATGCGCTTCGCTCTCGACCTGCTGGAGCAGCAGAAGCTCCTCGTCGTGCAGGGGACCGGGTTCAACTGGCCGTCCACCGACCACCTGCGCATCGTCACCCTCCAGTACGCCGACGACCTGGAGGAGGCCGTCAGCCGCATCGGCGAGTTCCTCTCCGCCTACCGCGGCTGAGGCGGCGTCGCGGCGGCGTCCAGGCGGCGGAGCGCGCCGCGGACGACGGCGGGGTCCGTGGTGGCCCAGAACGGCGGCAGCGAGTTCTTGAGGAAGCCGCCGTAGCGGGCCGTGGCGAGCCGCGGGTCGAGGACGGCGACCACGCCGCGGTCGTCCATCGAGCGCAGCAGCCGGCCGGCGCCCTGCGCGAGCAGCAGCGCCGCGTGCGTCGCCGCGACCGCCATGAACCCGTTGCCGCCGCGCGCCGCGACTGCCCGGGACCGCGCCGACGACACCGGGTCGTCCGGGCGCGGGAACGGGATGCGGTCCATGATGACGAGCTGCAGCGAGGGGCCGGGGACGTCCACGCCCTGCCACAGCGACAGGGTGCCGAACAGGCAGGTCCGCTCGTCCTCGGCGAACTGCTTCACCAGCAGGGACGTGGAGTCCTCGCCCTGGCACAGCAGCGGGTGGGACAGGTGGTCCTTCAGCTCGTCGGCCGCCTGCCGCGCGGCGCGCATCGAGGAGAACAGGCCGAGCGTCCGCCCGCCCGCCGCCTCGATCAGCTCGGTGATCTCGGTCAGGTAGGCGTCGGCGAGGCCGTCCCGCCCCGGCTGCGGCAGATGCCGCGCGACGTAGAGGATGCCCGTCTTCGGATGGTCGAACGGCGAACCGACGTCGAGGCCCGACCAGACGACCTCGGTCTCCTCGCCCTTCTCCGTCGCGGTCCGCGCGAGGCCCTCGGCGGCGGTCTTGGCGTCCCTCGACGCGCCCTCGTCCAGCGGCGGCAGGCCCCACTGGCGGGCGAGCGGCTCGAACGACCCGCCCAGCGTGAGCGTCGCCGACGTGAGGACCGCGGTGCGCTGCTCGAACAGCGTCGTGCGCAGCAGCCCGCCGACCCCGATCGGCGCCACGTGCAGCGCCGGCGGCCGCTTCGGGCGCCCCTCCTGGACGAACGGCTTCTCCAGCCACACCACGTCGAAGCGCTGCGCCATCTCGGGCTGGAACGCGTCGAGGATCCGCACGGCCGTGTCGTGCAGCTCCTCCAGCGAGGACCGCGCCGCCTTGCGCGCGGCCATGTCGCCGGGGTCGGCGTCCTTCTTCTCCGGCCCGAGGGCCGTGACGCAGGCGTGCGCGGCGTCCCGCACGGACGCCAGGGTGGTGCCCAGGCCGCCGGGCAGGACGTCCATGCGACCCGCGGGCATCTCCTCCAGCAGAAGGCCGAGCCCCTCGGCGGCCTCCTTGAGCCGGTCGGCGAGATGCTCCTCGGTCAGCCGCCCGCACCGCCGCGCGGCCGTCTCCACGCCGGCCGCGCTCAGGTCCCCGGTCGCGACCGAGGTGACCCGGTCGACCAGCTCGTGGGCCTCGTCCACGATCACCACGTCGTGCTCGGGCAGGACCTGGAACTCCTCCAGGGCGTCGATGGCCAGCAGCGCGTGGTTGGTGACCACGATGTGCGCCTCGCCGGCCTCCGCGCGCGCCAACTCGGCGAAGCACTCGCTCCCCTGCGGGCAGCGCTGCGCGCCCAGGCACTCCTTCGCCGTCACGGCGACCTGCCGCCACGCCTGCTCGCCGACCCCCGGCACCAGCTCGTCGCGGTCGCCTGTCTTCGTCTCCTCGGCCCACTCGTTCAGCCGCTTGACCTGCCGTCCGAGCGAGGACAGCTGCTGCGGGTCGAACAGGCTCGGCCCGGCGTCCTCCTCCTCCGGCACGCCCGTCTGCACCCGGTGCAGGCACAGGTAGTTGCGGCGCCCCTTGAGGATCGCGAACTTCAGCTCCGTCCCGAGCAGCGGCCCGAGGGCCTCCGCGAGCCGCGGCAGGTCACGGTCGACGAGCTGCCGCTGCAACGCGATCGTCGCCGTGGACACCACCACGGTCGTCTTCTCCTTGACGGCATGGCGGATCGCGGGGACCAGGTAGGCGAGCGACTTGCCCGTCCCCGTGCCCGCCTGCGCGGCCACGTGCTCCCCGGACTCGATGGCCCTCTCCACCGCCTGCGCCATCGTCACCTGCCCGGGGCGCTCGGCGCCCCCGACGGACGCGACGGCCGCGGCGAGCAGGGTCGCCATGTCCGGAATCTGGGTCTCGCTGCCGGTCAGCAGATCAGGGGCGGGCACGTCGCCCAACGCTACCGCCCGCGGCCGACACCCGCGTCCCGTCCGGCGCGACCGCCTCCCGGATCACCCGGAGTTATCCACAGTTTCCCAAGGCTCGGCGGCCCCTTCGCGCCCCTGAAAACCTCGACGCATGACATCACTGGTGATCCGCTCAGCCCAGGACGCCATCGCGGCCGTCCCCTACCTCCTCGGCTTCCACCCCTCGTGCAGCCTCGTCGTCATCGGCTTCGAGGGGCGGTCCAGCGGCACATGCGCGATCCGGCTCGACTTACCGGCGTCCGGCGCCGCCGAACGCGTCGCCGCCGTCCTGTCCGGCAACGGCTTCACCCGCTCGCTGCTGCTCGGGTACGGCCCGCCCGGCGAGGTGGCGGAGGCCGCCCGGCCCCTGCGTGCGGCCCTGGCCGGCGCGGGCGTCCCCGTCGCCGAGGCCATCCGCGTCGCCGACGGCCGCTGGTGGTCGCTCACCTGCGACGACGTCTGCTGCCCTCCCGAAGGAACCCCGTACGACATCTCCGCCAGCGCCGTCGCGGCCCAGGCGACCTTCGGAGGCCACGTCGCCCTGGCCGACCGCGCCGAACTGGTCGCCTCCGTCCAGCCGCTCGGCGGCCCCGCCCGCGCCGCCATGCACCGCGCCGCCGAACGCGCCGAGCAGCGCCTCCTGGACCGCCCGCCCTCGTCCGCCGAAGACGACCTCGCCTTCGTCCTCGCCCTGCTCGCCCGCGCCCGCACCGGCCGCCGTCCGACCGACGACGAGGTCGCCTGGCTCGCCCTCCTCCTCACCGACCCGCGCGTCCGCGACGAGACCTGGATCGGCGCCGACGACGGCTCCCGGCCCGCCGACATCGCCTTCTGGCGCGACATCGTCCGCCGCGTCGACCCCGCCCGCGTCCCGGCCCCCGCGTCCCTGCTCGCCTTCGCCGCCTACTCCGCCGGCGACGGCGGCCTGGCCAACGTCGCCCTCGAACGCGCCCTGGCCGCCGACCCCGCCTACTCCATGGCCGTCATCCTCCGCGAAGTGATCAACGCGGGCATCCCGCCCGCCAGGCTGCGCATGGGCATGGCCCGGCCGCAGCGCCTGAGCCGTTCGGCGGACGGAGGATCGCGATCGGCCTGCTGACCGGGGCCACCGTCACCCGGCGTCGTCGAGGACCTCGCGGAGCCTGCGTGCGAAGGCTTCGGGCCGCCCGGCGTAGCCGGACTCCCCGCCGACGAAGCCGCCGTGGTGGCTCGGGAAGGCGGTCGGCCGCTGACCGAGCAGCTCGGCCGCCGCCACCGAGGTGCGTCCGGTGAAGGTGCCCGCGGACTCCTCGCCCACCGCGATCACGATCCGGGTCGGCGCCGCGGCCAGCGCGCGGACGTCGGGCCGGTAGTCGCTGACCGCCCACGACCGGTCGGACAGCAGCGGATCGTCACGGGACCGGTCGTCCTCGGCCGGCATCCCGAACGCGGCGGGATCCGGGGCGGGCTGGGCGAAGTAGTCGTCGGTGAACTCGCCCTGCCACGACGTCATCACGATGAAGGCCGCCATGCCGGCGCCCGAGCCCGCGTCCTCGTAGGCGTCCCGGACGCCGGCTCGGGCGCGCTCGGCGGCCCGGGCGTCGGGGAGCACCGCGATGAGCGGCGGCTCGTGCGCCACCAGGGTGGTCACGCGATCGGGGTGCGCGGTCACGAGGGCGAGCGCGGTCACCGCGCCGCCGCTGCTCGCGAACATCTCGACCGGGCCCGCGCCGAGCGCGTCGATGATGGCGTGCACGTCGCCGGCCTGGGTCGCGGGCGCCTGGTCGACGCGGCCGTCCTTGCGGACGCTGCGGCCGAGGCCGCGCGGGTCATAGGTGATCACGGTGCGGTCGGGGAAGTGCGACGCCAGCGCGCCGAAGCCGCCGGCGTCCATGGGCTGGCCGATCATGAACAGCGGCGGCCGCCCGCCTGCGGCCGGCAGCGGGCCGCGGACGTCGTAGACGAGGTCGACCTCGGGAGTCTCGAGCATCTGCGTAGTCATGACCACACTGACTCCGTCCGCCTCGCAAACTCATCGCTCCCGGCACCCACGACCGCCTCCGGCGACCGCAGACGGGCCACCGCGAGTCCGCCCGGCCCGAGGAGGCTCGCCGTGCGGCTCCTCGCGTGCCGTTCCGCGCCGCCGCGATGCCCCGTGCCGCGAAAGGGATCAGGACGAGACCGGGGCGGGGAGCGCGAAAAGCCCGGAGAGCCGTGTCAGGCGCTCGGGGACCATCCGGTAGTAGACCCACGTCCCGCGCCGCTCCTCGTCGATCAGCCCCGCCTGGCGCAGCACCTTCAGATGGTGGGAGATGGTCGCCGCGGTCAGCTCGAAGGAGCCGGTCAGGTCGCACACGCACACCTCGCCGCCCTCGGCTGAAGCGATCATGTTCAGGAGCCGCAGCCGGACCGGGTCCGACAGCGCCTTGAACACCTCGGCCGGCCCTCGCGCCTCGTCCTCGCCCAGGGTGGGGCCGCTGAGCGGCGCGCAGCACGCCGGATCGGAGACATCGTCCGGTCTCAGGAACTTGGCCATGCCTCTAATTTGGCATCCATCTAAGCAGCGAAGCGAACTGGGCACTGCTTAGAAGGATGTCTAAACAGCGAGGTGGGGTGGTGGTCTTGCCGCGGTCGGCGTCCGGCGCCCGCGATCGGCCGCCCCGCTTCCAGGACCACTGCGCGAACCAGCCGCAACCTCACCGGACGGCACCGCCCACGCCACTCGAACCGCGAGCTCGCACGAGGTCGCCGTAGACCTACCGCTGCGGTTGCTGCTGATGGTGCGGGTGCCGGCTCGCACGAGCTCGCCGTAGACCCATCGCGGCGGTTGCAGCTGATGGTGGCGGCGCGGGCCCGCACGAAAAGACGGAGCGGGGTGTCATCACGGCCTGGCGGGGCGTCAGGAGGAGACGGCCTCGCCGGGGGCGCCGGGGTCGATGCGGCGGTCGGGGTTGCGGTCGTTCCAGGCGCGCATGCGGGGCGGGTAGCCGACGATCTGGACGTCGTAGACGGGCAGGCCGAGGTCGCGGGCGACCTTGCCGATGACCCTGGGGGAGCCGACGCGGCGGCGCGTCCACTCGCCGTCGTGGGCGACGGCGACGGCCGTGGTGTCGGTGGCGAACGTCTCGGGCTCGACGAAGAACTCGACGCCGCGGCGGGCGCGGGCGAAGGCGATCAGCGCCTCGATGTCGGAGTCCGTCGCCTCCCTGTCGAGCTTCGTCACCGTGGATCCGCGGTGCCTGCGGATCCCGAACCGATCCCGGAACCTCATCGTTCACCCCGTTGCCGATCCCGTCCGGAACCGCTCCGGAGCGGGTTTGCGGTGTACGACGATAACGAGATCGGCGCTGCGCCGGTTCCCGACACAGCGGCGGCGACCCCGGCGGGCCGGGAGGCCGCGCCCTAGACTGGCGCCTTCGGGGGATCATCACGCGGGGGTGTCGATGAACGGGCCGAACCTTGTTCGGCGGGTGTCCGGAGCCGTGCTCGCGGTCGCGGTGTTCGGGTTCCTGAGCACCCTCACCCCGGCCCAGGGCCAGGCGCGGTCCATCGCGCGGACCCAGTCCTCCAAGCCGAGGCCCCGGCCGCGGCCGGCCGCGCCCCCGAGGCCCCCGCCGCCCGACTGCGCCCGGGTCAGGTGCCTGGCGCTGACGTTCGACGACGGCCCCGCGGAGAGCACCGCCGAACTGCTGGACATCCTCGCCGCCCGCAGGGTCAGGGCGACGTTCTTCATCGTGGGGGAGAACGCCGCGAAGCATCCGGAGCTGGTGCGGCGCGAGCTGGAGGCCGGGCACGAGATCGCCGACCACAGCTACACGCACGCCGACCTCGGGAGGGCGTCCCGGAAGAAGATCATGGACGAGCTGACCCGGACGCAGGACGCCATCCGGCGGGCGTCCGGGGTCACGCCCGTGCTGCTCCGGCCGCCCTACGGGTCGACCTCCGAGCGGCTCACGAAGATCACGCGGGAGCTCGGCATGGCGCAGGTGCTGTGGACGGTCGACCCCCTCGACTGGGAGCACCGCGACACCGGCTACGTCGAGAAGCGGGTGCTCAAGGCGGCGCGGCCCGGCTACATCGTCCTGATGCACGACATCCACCCGACGAGCGTGAAGGCCGTCCCGAAGATCATCGACCGGCTGGCGGCCGAGGGGTACGTGTTCGTCACGGTGCCCGAGCTGTTCGGCGGGCGCCTGACCCCGGGGAAGGAGTACGTCCAGCGGAATTCAGGGGATCCTCAGGGTCTTCCCTGATGGCCTCGCGGCGGGCCCGCGCGGAGCATGGGCGTATGGAGAGCAGCTACGCGGTGGGGGATCTGCGGGTCTCGGACGCCGAGCGGGAACCGGTCATCCAGCGGCTTCAGGAGGCCTACGCCGAGGGGCGGCTCGACGAGGACGAGTTCGACCTGCGCGTGCAGCTGGCGATGACGGCCAAGACGCGCAACGACCTCGGCGCCGTCCTCCTCGATCTGGTGCCCGTGCCCGCGCGGCCCGCGGCGGTCGAGGGCGAGGCGGCGACGGGGGAGGACCGCATGCTCGCCGCCGCCGCGCACGCCGTCGCCGTCCCCACGCTCTTCGTCGGCCCGCTCGCGCTGCTGCTGCTGAGCGGCAAGCGGTCGGCCTACGTCCGTCGGCAGGCGGCGGAGGCCGTGAACTTCCAGGTGACGCTGCTTCTGCTCACGATCGTCACGTTCGGGGTCGGCGGGGTCGTGTACGCGGTGGCGTGGGTCCTGTCGGCGGTCGCGGCCGTCTTCGCGCTGACCGGCCAGTCGTTCCGCTACCCGTGGATCCTGCGTCTGGTGAAGTGACGCGGGGCGCGGGAGCCCGGCGTTGAACGTGCCTCGGGTTTGTCGGAGGACGCCTCCGGGGAGGGATGTCGTGGCCGCGTCGAACGCGGCCGGCCGCCTCCAGGAGATGGAACGACGCCTATGTGTACGCCCGTGGGTTTATTCCCCTCCCTACCTGTGACTCCCCTAACGTCCGAGTTATGTGGACCGTGCATGGGATGATCGATTAACTATGCGAGGGAGGGGTAGATGACGGAGCTTGCGATCAAGGGCGATCACCAGCAGGCGGTGGAGGCTCTCAGGAGGTCCTACGAGGCCATCCCGGCGGGCACGCCGGTGCGGCTGGCCAAGCGGACCTCGAACCTGTTCCGGTGGCGCGACCCCTCTGCGGCGCCCGGCCTGGACGTCTCCGCCTTCGACAAGGTGCTGAGCGTCGACCCGGACGAGCGGACCGCGCAGGTCCAGGGCATGACGACGTACGAGGACCTGGTCGACGCGACGCTGCCGCACGGGCTGATGCCGACGGTCGTCCCCCAGCTGAAGACGATCACGCTGGGCGGGGCGGTGACCGGGCTCGGCATCGAGTCGACGTCGTTCCGGGACGGGCTGCCGCACGAGGGCGTCCTGGAGCTGGAGGTCCTCACCGGCGACGGGCAGGTCGTCACGGCGACGCGCGACAACGAGCACAAGGACCTGTTCCACGGCTTCCCGAACTCCTACGGGACGCTCGGCTACAGCCTCCGGTTGAAGATCGAGCTGCGGCCCGTCCGGCCCTACGTCCGGCTGCGGCACCTGCGGTTCACCGACGCGGCGGAGCTCGCCCGCGTCCTGGGGGAGATCACCGAGTCCGGGACGTTCGAGGACGAGACCGTCGACTTCATGGACGGGACGGTCTTCGGCGCGGACGAGCAGTACGTCACGCTCGGCTTCTTCGCCGACTCCGCGCCCTACACCTCCGACTACACCGGCCAGCAGGTCTACTACAGGTCGGTCCAGCAGCGGTCGGTCGACTTCCTCACCATCCGCGACTACATCTGGCGCTGGGACACCGACTGGTTCTGGTGCTCGGGCGCGTTCGGCGTGCAGAACCCGACCGTCCGGCGGCTGTGGCCCGACAAGTACAAGCGCTCCGACGTGTACCGCAAGCTGGTCGCCTACGACCGCCGGTACCACATCGTCGCGCGCGCGGAGCGGTGGCGGGGGCTGCGCCCGCGCGAGGACGTCATCCAGGACATCGAGGTCCCCGTCGAGCGGCTTCCGGAGTTCCTGGAGTTCTTCCACGACAAGGTGGGCATGAGCCCGATCTGGCTGTGCCCGCTGCGTGCGAAGGAGCAGTGGCCGCTGTACCCGCTGGACGTGGGCCGCCCGTACGTGAACGTCGGTTTCTGGGGGACGGTGCGGATCCCGCCGGGCCAGATCCCCGAGTACCACAACCGGCTCATCGAGCGTAAGGTCGCCGCCCTCGACGGCCACAAGTCCCTCTACTCGACGGCCTTCTACGGCCGGGACGAGTTCTGGCGGTACTACGACGGAGAGACCTACCGGCGGCTCAAGGGGTCCTACGATCCCGACGGGCGGCTGCTGGACCTCTACGACAAGTGCGTGCGCGGACGCTGACCAGGCGGCCCGCAGTTCGGGGGAGTCCCGCGCGGGAGGCGGCCGACCGCCGCCGCCCGCGCCGGGGCGGAGAGACAGGAGGAACCAAGATGACGCTGGCCAGGGTCTTCGAGCAGCTCGCCGGGGCTGAGGCGCCAGTGGAGTTCACGGCCTACGACGGATCTCGGGCGGGGGTGCCCGGCGCCGACATCCGTTTCGACGTGCGCTCACCGTACGCGGTCTCGTATCTGCTGCACTCGCCGGGCGCGCTGGGGCTCGCCCGCGCCTACGTCACCGGCATGATCGACGTCGACGGCGACATGATCGCGGCGCTGACGACGATGCAGCAGGTGTTCAGCGACGTGACGCCGCGCGACAAGGCGAGGATCGCGGGCGGGGTGATGGGCGATCCGCTGCTGCGCGCGGCGGCGTCGCGCCGGCTGGACCCGCCGCAGCAGGAGGCGCCGTTCAGCCGCATCCCGTCGTGGCTGCGACACTCCAAGAGGCGCGACGCGCGGGCCATCTCCCACCACTACGACGTGTCCAACACCTTCTACGAGTGGGTGCTCGGCCCCTCCATGGCCTACACGTGCGCGTGCTACCCGCATGAGGGCGCGACGCTGGAGGAGGCGCAGTACGCCAAGCACGACCTGGTGGCCAAGAAGCTCGGGCTGAAGCCGGGCATGCGGCTGCTCGACGTCGGCTGCGGCTGGGGCGGCATGGTGATGCACGCCGCGAAGGAGTACGGGGTCAAGGCGCTCGGGGTCACGCTGTCCAAGCAGCAGGCCGAGTGGGCGCAGAAGGCCATCGCCGACCGGGGCCTGTCCGACCTCGCCGAGGTCCGGCACATGGACTACCGCGACGTGACCGAGACCGGCTTCGACGCGGTCAGCTCGATCGGCCTGACCGAGCACATCGGGAAGAAGAACCTTCCGGCCTACTTCTCCTTCCTCCACGGGAAGCTGAAGAAGGGCGGGCGGATGCTGAACCACACCATCACGCGCCCGGACAACACGTCCCCGTCCCGCAAGGAGAACGGGTTCATCAACCGGTACGTGTTCCCGGACGGCGAGCTGGAGGGCCCGGGCCACGTCCAGTGCCAGATGAACGACGCGGGGTTCGAGATCCGGCACCAGGAGAACCTGCGCGAGCACTACGCGCGCACGCTCACCGGCTGGTGCGAGAACCTCGACGCGCACTGGGACGAGGCCGTCGCCGAGGTCGGTGAGGGCACCGCCCGCGTGTGGCGCGTCTACATGGCCGGCTGCGTTCTCGGCTTCAACCAGAACTGGATCCAGCTGCACCAGACGCTCGGCGTGAAGCTGGAGGACGACGGCACGAGCCGCATGCCGCTGCGGCCCGACTGGGGATCGTGACGGCGCGTCCGTCTCAGCCGCCGACGAGCCGACCGGGTGTTCCGTTCGGCTCGTCGCCGTTTCGGGGCCGTCAGGCTCGCGCCGCATCCCAGGCCCGGCTGGTGAGGAAGTAGGTGTCGTAGATCTCCTGGACGTCCAGGAGGCTCTCGGGCGGGACCTTCCCGTAGGCGATGCGCTCCAGGTGGCGGAAGTACTCGAAGCGCTCGACGCCCGGGGTGATGACGATGAGGATGTCGGCGCCCTCTCCGGGGGCGGCCGCGAAGGCGTGCGGCAGGCCGGGCGGGACGACCACGAGGTCGCCGCGTTCGGCGGTCACCACCTGCTCGCCCGAGAGGAGCTGGGCGGCGCCGTCCAGCATGTAGAACATCTCGGCGGAGCCGTCGTGGCGGTGCGGCTTGGCGCCGTCCGCGCCGGCGTCCAGGGTGACGCGCTGGGTGGACAGGGCGCCGCCGGTCGAACCGCTGTCGGCCAGCAGCCGGATGGTGACGGGGGATCGGCCGATCACCTCGGCCTCGGCGGAACGGACGATCACGGACTCGTCGAAGTCCGGTGGGATCAGCGACATGCGATGGGCTCCTCGTCCGGGACGGAAGGGTTCAGATGACGGGGTTCAGCTGACGGGGTTCGGGCGGCAGGGTTCGGGCGGCAGGGTTCGGGCGGCAGGGTTCGGGCGGCAGGGTTCGGGCGGCAGGGTCAGAGGGCGAACATCAGGGCCGCGCTGACGAGCACGATCACGGCGGTGGCGAGGTGGATGCCGAAGGCGGTGGCCTTGGTGCCGCCGTTGCGCAGCACGATCAGGGTGTCGCCGAGCGGGACGACGGCGACGGTCAGCATGTACCAGCCCACGGCGTGGGCGCCCGCGAAAGCGATCAGGGCGAGGCCGAGGATGCCGAACGTCAGGTCGCGCACCGCCTTGACCTGGAAGTAGGCGGCGTCGCCGTCGGGCTTGGCGGGGACGCCGTAGCCGGCGGCCGCCGCGATGGGCGCCGTGAAGAACCGCACGCCGAGGAACACGCAGAACAGGGCGAGCACGACGGCCAGTCCGTAGGCGACAGGGGTGAGCATGATCGGCATCTCCATGGTGCTAGCAGTGCTAGGAACAGGGTCGACGCTAGCATAGCGACGGCAGAATGGCTAGCAGTGCTAGAATCACTGCCATGTCGATCCAGGGACGCCGGGAACGCGAACGGGCGGAACGCGAGAAGCTGATCATCACGGCGGCGCGGGAGCTGGCCGAGAGCGAGGGGTGGGACGCGGTGACGACGCGGCGGCTCGCCGCCGAGATCGAGTACAGCCAGCCCGTCCTCTACAGCCACTTCAAGGGCAAGGGCGCCATCATGGCGGCGGTCGCGGTCGAGGGGTGCGCCGAGCTCGCGGGCGAGCTGCGGGAGGCGCGCGCCTCGGCCGCCGAGCCCGCCGAGGCGCTGGCGGACGTCGCGGCGGCCTACACCGACTTCGCGGAGCGCAGGCCCGCCCTCTACGACGTGATGTTCGTCAGCGACGTCGACCTGCCGTTCGCGACCCCCGAGGCGCCGCCCGCCCTCCAGGAGGCCTTCGGCGAGCTGCGCGAGACCGTCCGGCCGTTCGCGGGCGAGGACGACGTGGAGGTGCTCACCGAGACGTTCTGGAGCGGCCTGCACGGCCTCCTCACCCTGATGCGCGACGGGCGCATGCACCGCGAGCACCACGAGCGGCGCATGGCCGTCCTGCTCAGCCGCTTCTCCACCTGACCGCTCCGCCGCGCCTGACGCCGCGCCCGCCGCGCCCAGGCGCCGAGCCGGTCAGTCGGCGGCGGCGCGGCCCGCGCTGGTGGCCTTGATGAGGCCGTCGGAGGTGAAGGCGACCGTCACCTGGCCGCCCTGCGGGGCGATGCCGTCGATGGCCTCCTCGGACTCCCTGATCCGGCACCCGTGGTGGGCGAGGAAGCCGCGGACGACGCGGCGCTGCTCCGTGGGGAAGATCTCGGCGGCGGTCATCATCAGGCGCGTCGCCGAGAGCGGGTCGAACTCGGCCTGGGGGAGGGCGGGGTCGTCGACGTGGAAGTAGAACGAGCCCTTCCCGTCGTTCACGCGGCAGCTCCGCACGCCGTTGCCGCCGAGCAGCGCGGCGGCGGCGATGGCCATGGTGGTCGCGGCCTGGTGCGGGTCGGGAAAGCCGGAAAGGTCCAGGCGTCCCGCCGCCAGCTCCGGGACGGCGTGGCGCTCGCCGTGCTCGCGGACGGCGGCCAGCGGGGCGACGGCGGGCACGCTCTCGCCGAAGTGGGGGTTGGCCCACGCCCACAGCCACGTGTCGCTCAGGTGCGAGAAGCTGCCGAGGAACGTCATGCCGTGGAGGGTGCGGCCGCCCGCGGTGATGGTGCGCGCGTCGACGTCGAAGGCGACGTCGCCGTCGTCGACGGCGGCGTTGAGGACGTTCTGCCGCTGGATCGCCGCGGCCGAACCGGCGCTGGCGAACGCCTCGAACTCCGGGCTGTAGCAGCCGAGCCCGTTCACGAACTCCGACCAGAACCGGGCGCCGCGCTCGTCGCCCCGGCGCCGGTAGATGTCGCCGAGGCCGCGGGCGGCCTGCTCGACGCCGGCCTCCTGCACCGACCGGCGGAACCAGCCGATGGCGGCGTCCTCGTCCCCCGCCTGCTGGAAGTGCGCGCCGAGGCAGTAGGCGGCCTTGGGATGCCCGAGGCCGGCGGCCTGCCGCCACGCCTGGAGCCGCCCGGCGGAGTCGCCCCGGTCCTGCCGCACGAAGCCCAGGTTGAACGCGGCGCCGCCGTTGCCGCGCTCGGCGGCGCGGGTGTACCAGGTCTCCGCCGCTTCGAGGTCGCCCTTCCCGTCGTCGTCGTACAGCCGGCCGAGGTTGAAGGCGGCCTTGTCCTCGCCGAGCTCCCAGGCCCGGCGGAAGAAGCCCATGGCCTCCTCGACGTCGCCCCGGTTCTCCAGGAGGATGCCCAGATTCAGCGCGCCGCCGCTGAAACCGCCCTCGGCGGACCGCCGGTACCAGCGTTCGGCCGTCTCCAGGTCGCCGTCCCGCTCCGCCGCGTAGCCGACCTCGAAGGCGCTCTCGGGGAGTCCCGCCTCGGCGGCCCGCAGCCACCACGCCACCGCCTCCCGCTCGTCGCCGCGGTCCGCGGTGATGAAGCCGAGCTCGTGGGCGCCCCCCGGATGCCCCGCCTCGAACGCCCGCCGCAGCAGCTCCTCGGCCTCCGCGACGTTCCCGCCGCGCTTGGCCTCCCTGCCGCGCTCGTACGCTTCGACTGATTCGGCCGGGTACTCGGTCATCGCACGCCCCCTCTGGGTGATCACACGTTCACGGGATCGACGCCGCGTGCCCGGTCCGGGTTCCATGGGCGCGCGGGCGTCCGAAACCGTTCCGCACGCATGGACGGGCGGACCCTCCCGGTGGTAAGCCCGGGGGGAAGAACAGGCCGTGCCGCGGCCCGTGGAGAGCGGGAGCCCTATGGAACACGACTATGTCATCGTCGGCGCCGGGTCCGCGGGGTGCGCACTGGCCGCGCGGCTCTCCGAGGACGCCTCCGTCACCGTCGCGCTCCTGGAGGCGGGCGGCCCGGACGACAAGAGCGAGATCCACATCCCGGCCGCGTTCCCGAAGCTCTTCAAGACCGAGTACGACTGGGACTACAGCACCGCCGAGCAGCCCGAACTGGACGGGCGCGCGCTGTACTGGCCGCGGGGGAGGATGCTCGGCGGGTCGTCGTCGCTGAACGCGATGATGTGGGTGCGCGGCCACTACGACGACTACGACGAGTGGGACCTCCCCGGCTGGTCGTACGAGGACGTCGTCCCGTACTTCAAGCGGGTCGAGGGGCGCGTCGGCAGCAACAGGGGCGACGTGTACGGGACGTCCGGCCCGGTCACGATCTCCGAGCAGCGCAGCCCGAACGTGACGACGCGGGCGTTCCTGGAGGCGTGCGCCGCGAACGGCCTGAACAGGCTGCCCGAGCTGAACGGCCCGTCCAACGAGGGGTACGCGCTCACTCCGGTCAGCCAGCGGCGCGGCAGGCGGTGCAGCGCGGCGGACGCGTACCTGCGCCCCGCGCGGGGGCGCCCGAACCTGACCGTCGTGACCGGCGCGCAGGTGTCGCGGGTCCTGATCGAGGACGGCCGCGCGACCGGCGTGGAGTACGGCGGCGAGCGCGTCGCGGCGCGCCGCGAGGTGGTCCTGGCCGCGGGCGCGGTCGGGTCGCCGCACCTGCTGATGCTGTCCGGCGTCGGCGACCCCGAGCACCTGCGGGGCGCCGGGGTGGAGCCGGTCGTGGAGTCACCGCAGGTGGGGCGCCACCTCCAGGACCACCTGTCGGTCGGCGTCGTGCGGCGCTGCCCCCGGAAGGTCACGCTCGCGGGCGCGGAGTCGCTGCCGAACATCGCCCGGTACCTGCTCGCGCGGCGCGGGCCCTTCACCTCCAATGTGGGCGAGGCGGTCGCCTTCACCAAGAGCTCTCCCGCCCTGCACGCCCCCGACCTCGAACTGATCTTCGCGCCGGCCCCCCACATCGCGCACGGGCTCACCCCGCCGACCGAGCACGGCGTGACGGTCGGCGTCGTGCTGCTGCGGCCCGAGTCGTCCGGGCGCGTCGCGCTCGCCTCCGCCGACCCGGCCGCGCCGCCGGTGATCGACCCCGCCTACCTGACGCAGGAGGGCGACCTGCGGCGCCTGATGCACGGCGTCCGGCGCGCGGAGGAGCTGATGGCCGCCGACGCGCTCAGACCCTTCGTCGGCGACGTGATGGAGCCCTACACGGGCGCCGGCGACGAGGAGGCGCTGGCCGCCTACGTCCGGGGGCACGCCGAGACGCTCTACCACCCGACCGGCACCTGCCGGATGGGCGCCGGCGCCGACTCCGTCGTCGACCCGGACCTGCGCGTCCGCGGCGTCGAGGGGCTCCGGGTCGCGGACGTGTCGGTCCTGCCGCAGATCACCCGGGGCCACACCAACGCCCCCGCCATCATGATCGGCGAGAAGGCGGCCGACCTGATCAGGACGCCAGCCAGCTGAGCACGCGCTCGTTCACCTCGGCCGGGCGGTCCAGCTGGAGGAAGTGGCCGGCGCCGGGGATCCGCTCGGCACGCGATCCCGGCGGGAGGGCGGCCCGGACGGCGTCGAGGTCAACGCCGCCCGCGGCGATGCAGCCGTCCTCGGCGCCGTGCAGGTAGAGGACGGGGCGCTCGCCCACGACCGTGGTCGCCTGCTGCTCGGCCGCGTACCGGTCGACGAGCCGGGACGGGTCGAGCATCGCGCGGTAGTACCCGATGGCCGCCGCGGCGTTGGCGGGCGCGGCGAGGCACTCCATGACGCGGTCGACGTCCCCGGACCGGTCGCGGCCGTCTTCCGGGGACCAGTCGCGCCACAGTCCTTCGACGAACGCGCGGCCGAACGCGAGCTCGGCGAGCGGCGTCTGGAAGACGAAGATGTAGAACGAGCGCTTGAGCTGCTCGTAGTCCAGGAAGGTCGCCGTCATCACCGAGATGGGCGGGACGGACAGGGCGACCGCCCTGCGCCAGCGGTCGGGAGCGGCGTTGGCGGCTCCGTAGGTCGCGAATGCGCCCCAGTCGTGGCCGACGAGGACGGCGTCCGGGCCGCCGCCGAGCGCCTCGTGCAGGGCGACGGCGTCGGCGGCGAGCGCGCCGCTCTGGTACGCGCCGTCCTCGGGGACCGGTGTGGGGGCGTACCCGCGCATGAAGGGGGCCACGGCGCGGTATCCGGCGGCCGCCAGCTCCGGCATCAGGTGCCGCCAGGTGTGCGGGGAGTCGGGGAAGCCGTGCAGCAGCAGCGCCAGGGGCCCGTCGTGGGGGCCGGCGGCGAGGTATCCGAAGTCGAGCCCGTTCGCGTTGACCGATCCGGTCGTGATGTCGCTCATGTACCTCTCCTCGGTTCGCGGCGAACGGTACCCGGGCCCGGGTGGCGCGGGATGGGTAGGGCCATCTCTCTTCGGATATCGGCGTATCACCATGTGTTTACAGCGGAATCCGTAGTCACATAGCATCAATGCGACTGGATCGATCGCAGCGAGGGAAACGTGATGACGGAGTCGGACGTGACCAGCCAGCAGCACGACGCGATGCAGAGGGCGGCGCGCGACCATCTGTGGATGCACTTCGCGCGGCACTCGGCGTCCGGGGACGGCGCCGAGATCCCCGTGATCGTCCGGGGCGAGGGGCCCTACGTCTACGACTCGGCGGGACGCCGCTACCTGGACGGGCTCGCCGGGCTGTTCACCGTCCAGGCCGGGCACGGGCGCGAGGAGCTGGCCCAGGCCGCCGCCAAGCAGGCCGCCGAGCTGGCCTACTTCCCGATCTGGTCGTACGCGCACCCGAAGGCGGTCGAGCTGGCCGAGCGCCTCGCCGCGCTCGCGCCCGGGGACCTGAACCGCGTCTTCTTCACCACCGGCGGCGGCGACGCGGTGGAGAGCGCGTGGAAGCTCGCCAAGCACTACTTCAAGCTCACGGGGAAGCCGGGCAAGCACAAGGTGATCAGCCGCGCGGTCGCCTACCACGGCACCCCGCACGGCGCGCTGTCGATCACGGGCCTGCCCGGCCTGAAGGCGCCGTACGAGCCGCTGGTGCCGAGCGGGTTCCGGGTGCCGAACACCAACATCTACCGGGCCGCCGAGCACCGCGACGACCCCGAGGCGTTCGGCCGGTGGGCCGCCGACCGGATCGAGGAGGCCATCGAGTTCGAGGGCGCCGACACCGTCGCCGCCGTGTTCCTGGAGCCGGTGCAGAACGCCGGCGGCTGCTTCCCCCCGCCGCCCGGCTACTTCCAGCGCGTCCGCGAGATCTGCGACAGGCACGACGTCCTGCTGGTGTCGGACGAGGTGATCTGCGCGTTCGGCCGCCTCGGCACGATGTTCGGCGCGCAGCGGTTCGGCTACACGCCCGACGTCATCACCTTCGCCAAGGGCGTGACGTCCGGGTACGCGCCGCTCGGCGGGATGCTCGTCGCCGACCGCCTGTTCGAGCCGTTCAGGGGCGGGACGGAGATGTTCGCGCACGGCTACACCTTCGGCGGGCACCCGGTGTCGGCGGCGGTGGCGCTGGCCAACCTCGACCTGTTCGAGCGCGAGGACCTGACCGGGCACGTCACGCGCAACCGGGACGCGTTCCGGGGGACGCTGGAGCGGCTGCGCGACCTGCCCATCGTCGGGGACGTGCGCGGCGACGGCTACTTCTACGGCATCGAGCTGGTGAAGGACCAGGACACCCGCGAGACCTTCGACGACGAGGAGTCCGAGCGCCTGCTGCGCGGGTTCCTCGACAAGGCCCTCTACGAGGCGGGCCTCTACTGCCGGGCCGACGACCGCGGCGACCCCGTCGTCCAGCTGGCGCCGCCGCTGATCTGCGACCAGGGGCACTTCGACGAGATCGAGCAGATCCTGCGCTCCGTCCTCCAGGAGGCGTGGACGCGGCTGTGACCGGCCGCCGGGGCGCGGGACCGTTCCGTCCCCCGGCGGGCCGATGTGAGGCGCGTCACCCGGCCGATCAGTGTGCGCTTGCATCTTTACTTTGAGAGGGTGCATGTAAACCGAATCGGGTTCGGACATGACGAGGTGGTGGGCGCGTGCTCAAGGTCGACGACATCAACCTGACGGACTGGGAGTTCTGGCGGCGGCCGCACGACTACCGGCACGAGGCCTTCAAAGCGCTGCGGTGGCACGCCGGCCTCGTCCGCTACGAGGAGCCGGACATCGTCATCGCCCCCCAGGGCCCCGGCTACTACGCGCTGACCCGGCACGCCGACGTCGTCGAGGCGTCCCGCCGCCCGCAGGACTTCTGCTCCGGCAGGGGCGCCATCAGCATCCCGGACATGCCGGGTGACATGCACGAGTACTTCGGCTCGATGATCAGCATGGACGACCCCCGGCACGCCAAGATTAGACGCATCGTGTCCCGGGCGTTCTCGCCCCGCATGATCCAGCGGTTCGAGGACCGGGTCGAGGCGGTCGCGGGCCAGATCGTCGAGAACGTGGCGGAGGGCGGGGGTTCGGGCGACTTCGTCGCCGACGTCGCCGCCCGCCTCCCGTTGAAGATCATCTGCGACATGATGGGCATCGCGGAGGAGCAGTACGGGACCGTCCTGGACGCCACCAACGTCATCCTGGCGGGCAACGACCCCGAGTTCGTCCCGTCGGCGGAGCCGGAGCAGATGGCGATGGCCCTGCTCGGCGCCGGCGAGACGCTGCGCGGCCTGGTCGAGGAACTCGGGCGGCGGCGCCGCGCGAACCCCACCGACGACCTCACCTCCGCCCTGGTGAACGCCAACCTCGACGGCGAGTCGCTGACCGACCAGGAACTCGGCTCGTTCTTCATCCTGCTGGTCGTCGCCGGCAACGAGACGACCCGCAACGCGATCGCCCACGGCCTCGACCTGTTCACCCGGCACCCCGACCAGCGGGCCCTGCTGGTCGAGGACTTCGACGGCCGGATGCCCGGCGCGGTCGAGGAGATCGTCCGGTACGTCTCGCCGGTCATCTGGATGCGCAGGACCGCGACCCGCGACACCGTGCTGAACGAGCACGAGATCAAGGAGGGCGACAAGCTCGTCCTCTACTACTGGTCGGCCAACCGGGACGAGTCGGTCTTCACCGACCCGGAGCGGTTCGACATCCTGCGCGACCCGAACCCGCACGTCGGCTTCGGCGGGCCTGGGCCGCACTTCTGCCTCGGCGCGCACCTGGCCAGGCGCGAGATCACCGTGATGTTCCGCGAGCTGCTGCGCCGCGCGCCCGCCATCCGCGCCTCCGGCGACCCCGACCGCCTGGAGTCCAACTTCATCAACGGGATCAAGCGCCTGCCCTACACGGTCTGAGCCCGGGCTACCAGGGCAGGGGACCGTCCTCGGCGAGGAACGCGCCCGTCGGGCCGCCGTCGCCGAGGAGGGCCACCCCGGCGATCACGGACGCCCCCTGCTCCGGTGTCCGGTGCCCGGCGTGGTCGTTGAGATCCGTCGCGCAGTACCCGGGCGCGGTGGCGTTCACCGTGATCGAGGTCCCGGCCAGCTCCTTGGCATAGGCGACGGTGACGGCGTTCAGCGCCGACTTGGACGCGTTGTACGGCAGCAGGTTGACGCCGTGCACCGGACTGGACGGGTCGCTGTGCAACGTCAGCGAGCCGAGTCCGCTGGAGACGTTGACGATCCGCCCGGCGGGGGAGCGGCGCAGCAGCGGGAGCATCGCGTTGGTGACCGCGACGACGCCGAACACGTTGGTCTCGAACGCGGTCCGGACCAGGTCCGGCGTAGTCCGGCTCGGCGGGAAGCCGGTGGCGCCCGTCGTGGTGATCCCGGCGTTGTTGACCAGGATGTCGAGCCGGCCGAACTCGGCGCCGATCCACTTGGCGGCGGCCTCGACGGTGTCGGCGTCGGTGACGTCCAGCAGGACGAACCGGGCGTCGATCCCCTCGGCGGCGAGCGCGGCGGCGGCCGGCTCGCCGCGCTCGGCCGAACGCGCCCCGAGCAGGACGGCGGCGCCGCCGCGGCCGAGGACGCGGGCCGTCTCGAAGCCGATGCCCTTGTTGGCTCCGGTGATGAGTGCGATCTGTGTCGTCATGCCGTCCAGGTTTCCCGGCGGCGTCCGGGCTGAGGAGAGACCGGCCGAGGCTGGGATCGGCCGTACCACCCTGGACCCGGCGGCCGGTCCGCCGTATCGGACATGCTGGAGGACATGGACAGACAGGAGATGGCGGCGTTCCTGCGTTCCCGCCGGGCCCGCATCCAGCCCGCGGACGTCGGGCTCCCGGGAGGGACGCGCCGCCGAACCCCCGGTCTGCGCCGGGAAGAGGTCGCGCGGCTGGCCGGGATGTCGGTGGACTACTACATCCGGCTGGAGCAGGGACGCGGACCTCGCCCGTCCAGGCAGATCCTCGGTGCGCTGGCGCGCGCGCTGAGGCTGACCGACGACGAGCGCGCCTACCTCTTCGGCCTCGCCGGTGAGACGCCGGAACCGCCGATCGGCCCTTCGCAGGACGTCCCGCCGGGCATCGTCCACCTGCTCGAACGGCTGGACGACACGCCCGCCTACGTGCTCAGCGCCCGGCAGGACATCATCGCCTGGAACCCGCTCGCGGCGGCGCTCATGACCGACTTCGCGGCGAAGGCGCCCCATGACCGCAACGTCGTCCGGTGGCTGTTCGCCGGCCCCGACATCGAGCAGTACGGTGCCGACGAGTACGTGACGCAGTTCGCCCGCGGACTGGTGGCCGACCTGCGGGCGGCGTTCGGCCGTTATCCGGGCGACGCCGGCATCGCCGGGCTGGTCGCCGAGGTCGCCGGCCGCAGCGCGCTGTTCGCCCGGCTCTGGGACGAGGGCGAGGTCGGGATCAGGCGCGGCAGCCGCAAGCGCATGACGCATCCCGTCGTCGGCGAGCTGGACATGCACTGCGATGTCCTGTACGTCCCGGAACGCGACCAGCGGGTCGTCCTCTACACGACCACGCCCGGCACGCCCTCGCACGAGGCGATGAGACTGCTGCGCGTCGTCGGGACCCAGGACCTCGGCATCCGCTGAGGCCCCGAGCCCCGCGGGCGAGGCCCCGGGCCCCGCGGGCGGCTAGCGCAGCTCCCGCTTGAGGATCTTGCCGGTGGCCGTCATCGGCAGTTCGTCGCGGAACTCGACGATCCGCGGGTACTTGTAGCTGGCGAACTGCTCCTTGCCCCACGCGACCAGCTCGTCCTCGCCGACGGAGGCGCCGGGCGTGCGGATCACGTACGCCTTGACCTCCTCGCCGTGCGAGGGGTGCGGGACGCCCACGACCGCGGCCAGCGACACCTCCGGGTGGGTCATCAGGACCTCTTCCAGCTCCCGCGGGTACACGTTGTACCCACCCCGGATGATCATGTCCTTGGAGCGGTCGATGATGTAGTAGTAGCCCTCCTCGTCGCGGCGGGCCACGTCGCCGGTGCGGAACCAGCCGTCCCTGATGGAGGCCTCGGTCGCCTCGGGCCGCCCGTGGTAGCCCCTCATGATGTTGTGGCCCCGGACGGCGATCTCACCGGGCCCCTCGCCCTCGATCTCCTTCCAGTCGTCGTCGATCAGCTTCATCTCCACGCCCCACACGGGCAGGCCGATCGAGCCGGGCTTGGTCGGGCGGTCCGGGCGGTTGAACGAGGCCACCGGCGACGTCTCCGACAGGCCGTAGCCCTCCAGGACGTCCACGCCGAACTTCGTCTTGATCCCCTTGAGGACCTCCATCGGCAGCGCCGACCCGCCCGACACCGCGACCCGCAGGTTCTCCTGGATCGACGCGATGTCCTCGTCGGAGGTCTCGTCGGTCAGCAGGCCCCAGTACATGGTCGGGACGCCGGCGAAGATGTTCACCTTCTCCCTGACCATCAGCTCGACGGCCTGCCGTGCGTCGAACCTCGCCTGCATCACGAGCGTCGCGCGGCGGTAGAGGCCGACGTTCATCACGCACGTCTGCCCGAAGATGTGGAACAGCGGCAGTGTCACCAGCGACGTGTCGTGCAGCGTCCGGTAGAAGAGCGTGTCGTCCACCATGGCGTTCATGAGCAGGTTGCTGTGCGTGAGCTCGGCGCCCTTCGGCTGCCCGGTCGTCCCGCTGGTGTAGATGATCACGGCGGTGTCGCCCGGCCCGGTCTGCGCCGTCTCGAAGGTGCCCGGCTTCCCGGCGAGTGCGGCCCAGAACAGCTCGGCCCCCTCGACCGGGGACTCGGTGGCCGAGGGGTCGGCGGGCAGCAGGAACAGGTGCTCGCACCCCTCCGCCTGCTCGAACCCGGCGCGCCCCATCTCGCCGAGCGGCAGCTCCGGCGTCCCCTCGAAGCAGAAGAACGCCCTGGCGCCCGAGTCGCCGAGGTGGTAGGCGATCTCCCGCGGCTTGAGCAGCACGTTCAGCGGGACGACCACCGCCCCCGCCTTGAGCGCCCCGAAGTACACCATCGGGAAGTACGGGAGGTTCGGGCTGGACAGCGCCACCTTGTCGCCCGGCCCGATGCCGCGCTCGCGCAGCAGGTTCGCGACCTGGTTCGCGACCTGGTCGAGGAAGGAGTAGGAGAGCCGGAGGTCGCCGAACACGACGGCGTCGCGGTCGGGCGTCTCCCGGGCGGCGTCCTCCAGCAGCACGGACAGGTTGAGCATGGCACTCCTCGCGCGGAAAGGTGACCGGCCGGTTAGTTACCGACGAGTGTATGAAACCGTTCCGCACATCCTGCTGTATGGGCTCGCCCGGCGCCATGGTTCGCGGGCTTTGACGTGGCGTTTCCGTCGTCGCGGCGGTGGCCCTGGAGGGGAGGGGGCCGGACGGGACCGCGGTCCCGCCCGGCCCCGGGGGGTGCGGGCGACGGAGAGCGGCGCGCCCGCGGGGAGGTCCGACTTCTTTTATAGGAAACCTTCCTATTAGTTCGAGGATCGGGGATGGGGGCCGCCCCCGTCAAGCCTCCGGCGCCGTGACCGGATCCGGACGGCTCGCGCGGCCGCCCCACCCGGGCCGGATGCCCGCCGCCCGGCGGCGCTAGCATGTGCCGCTGCAGCGAGAAAGGGTGCGCGATCTTGATCATCTTCGGCTGGCGGGTGGTGTTCTTCACCCTGACCAGGGGAACCTTCCACTGCCCCGGGTGCGGCGGCGACCGCGACTACCGCCGCCGGCAGGGGCGCAACTTCTTCACGCTGTTCTTCATCCCGGTCATCCCGCTGACGAAGGCCGGCGGCGAGTTCGTCGAATGCGACACCTGCAAGGGCCGCTGGAACCCGGGCGTGCTCGACGTCCCCACCACCGCGCAGCTCGCGCAGATGCCCGCGATGCTGCTGCGCCTGGCCATCGCCCAGGTCCTGCGCTCCGGCGACTACACCAACGCGTCCGCCCGATCCCGCGCCGTCGCCGTCGTCCGGCAGGCCGGCGAGCCCGGGTACGACGAGTCCGCCCTGAACGCCGACCTCGGCCGTCCCTTCGACGAGGTCCGCGTCGAGATGGGACGCGCCGCCTCGGCCCTCGCCCCCGAGGCGCGGGAGAGCATCCTGCGCGCCGCCGCCGAGATCGCGCTGGTCGACGGCCCGCTGACCGTCTCCGAGGAGGAGACGCTGTCCGCCGTCGGCGCCGATCTGGAGCTGACCCGCGTGCAGGTGACCGGCGTCGTGTCCATGGCCCGCCAGGAGTCGGGGCACTGAGTCGCGGCGGGCGGGGTTGCGGTTGCGCTACTCTTTGAGGTATGCCAACCAGGCTGCTCCTCGAAGGACCGCGTTGACGCACTGACGTCAGCGTGGTGGCCCCTCCTGTGCGAGGGGCCGTTTCATGTCGGCGGACGGCCACGACCCAGCAGCAGGAACCGGAGTCAGAAGCGTGAGCAGCGACGTTCCCCACCGCGCAACGCCGGGGGGCACCGGGGGGGCGTCCCCCCTGAACGACGGGTACGACCCACGGGCGGTCCAGGACAAGTGGCAGGCCCGCTGGGAGGAGCTCGACCCGTTCAAAGCGGACGAGAAGGGCACCGCCGACGAGCGCCGCTACGCCCTCGACATGTTCCCCTACCCCAGCGGCGACCTGCACATGGGCCACGCGGAGGCGTTCGCCATCGGCGACGTCGTCGCGCGCTACTGGTTCCAGCGCGGCTTCAACGTCCTGCACCCGATCGGCTGGGACTCCTTCGGCCTGCCCGCCGAGAACGCCGCCATCAAGCGCGACTCGCACCCCGCCGAGTGGACGTACGCCAACATCGAGACGCAGGCGGCCTCCTTCCACCGCTACGCCCCGTCCTTCGACTGGACGCGGCGCCTGCACACCTCCGACCCCGGGTACTACAAGTGGACGCAGTGGCTGTTCCTGCGCTTCTACGAGCGGGGCCTGGCCTACCGCAAGGGCGGCCACGTCAACTGGTGCCCGAAGGACCAGACCGTCCTGGCCAACGAGCAGGTCGTGGGCGGCCACTGCGAGCGCTGCGGCGCGCTGGTCGAGAAGCGCGTGCTGACCCAGTGGTATTTCAAGATCACCGAGTACGCGGACCGGCTGCTGGACGACATGGCGCAGCTGGAGGGCAAGTGGCCCGAGCGCGTCCTGCTGATGCAGCGCAACTGGATCGGCCGCTCCACCGGCGCCGACGTCGACTTCGTGATCGAGGGGCGCGACGAGCCCGTCACCGTCTACACCACCCGCCCCGACACCCTGTACGGCGCGACGTTCATGGTCGTGGCCGCCGACGCCCCGCTGGCCGAGGAGGTCTGCCACCCCGACCACCGCGCCGCGTTCGAGGCCTACCGCGACGAGGTCTCCCGCGAGAGCGAGATCGAGCGGCTGTCCAGCGAGCGTGAGAAGACCGGCGTGTTCCTCGGCCGCTACGCGGTCAACCCGGTCAACGGCGAGCGGCTGCCCGTCTGGGCGTCCGACTACGTCCTGGCCGAGTACGGGCACGGCGCGATCATGGCCGTCCCGGCGCACGACCAGCGCGACCTGGACTTCGCGCTGAAGTTCGGCCTGCCCGTCCGCGTCGTCGTCGAGACCGGCCTGGCCGACCCCGCCGAGACCGGCGTCGCCACCCCCGGCGACGGCGCGATCGTCAACTCCGGCCCCATCGACGGGCTGACCAAGACCGACGGCATCGCCCGCATCACCGGGATCCTGGAGGAGCGCGGCACCGGCCGCGCGTCGGTGAACTTCCGGCTGCGCGACTGGCTGGTGTCCCGCCAGCGGTTCTGGGGCTGCCCGATCCCGATCGTGCACTGCGCGGCGTGCGGCGAGGTCCCCGTCCCCGACGACCAGCTGCCCGTGACCCTGCCCGAGGGCCTGCGCGGCGCCGACCTGGCTCCCAAGGGCACCTCGCCGCTGGCCGCCGCGGCCGACTGGGTCAACACCGAGTGCCCCAAGTGCGGCGGCGCGGCCACCCGCGACACCGACACCATGGACACGTTCGTCGACTCGTCCTGGTACTACTTCCGCTACTGCTCGCCCGACTACGAGGGCGGCCCGTTCGACGTCGAGCAGGTCCGCAAGTGGATGCCGGTCGACCAGTACACGGGCGGCGTCGAGCACGCCATCCTGCACCTGCTGTACAGCCGGTTCTTCACCAAGGTCCTGTACGACATGGGCATGGTCGACTTCACCGAGCCCTTCACCCGCCTGCTGAACCAGGGCCAGGTGATCAACCAGGGCAAGGCGATGTCGAAGTCGCTGGGCAACGGCGTCGACCTGGGCGAGCAGATCGGCGAGTTCGGGGTGGACGTCGTCCGCCTGGCGATCCTGTTCTCCGGCCCGCCCGAGGACGACATCGACTGGGCCGACGTGTCCCCGCACGGCATGTCGAAGTTCCTGTCCCGCGTGCACCGCATCGCCTCCGAGGTCTCCTCCGCGCCCGGCGCGGACGTCGCCTCCGGCGACACGACCCTGCGCCGCGCCACGGCCCGCACGGTCGACGAGGTCACCACGCTGGTCGAGACGCAGCGGTTCAACGTCGCCATCGCGCGGATCATGGAGCTGGTCACCGCGACCCGCAAGGCCGTCGACTCCGGCCCCGGCGCCGCCGACCCGGCCGTCCGCGAGGCCGCCGAGACGATCGCGCTCCTGCTGTCGCTGTTCGCCCCCTACACCGCCGACGAGGCGTGGGAGCTGCTGGGCCGCACCGCACCGGTGGTCCGCGCGGGCTGGCCGACGGCCGACCCCGCGCTGCTGGTGGAGGAGTCGGTCACCTGCGTCGTCCAGGTCGCCGGCAAGGTCCGCGACCGCCTGGACGTCCCGCCCGGCATCGCCGAAGAGGAACTGGAACGCCGCGCCCTGGCCTCGGCCAAGGTCCAGGACGCCCTGGCCGGCGCCGACATCGCCAAAATCATCGTCCGCGCCCCCAAGATCGTCAACATCGTCCCCAAACGCTGACCCGCAACGCCGCGCCGCTCCCACCCGAGCGGCGCGGCGCCAACCTCCCAACACGCCCCTCCCAGACCCCGGCCAGGGTCTCCACCAGCGCGCGGCATAGCGCACACAAAACGGCGCAAGCACCCCGCCGTCCACGGATTCGCCCCAACATGCCCGCGCGGCACGACGAGGCGATTCGCCGCAAGCGGGCTGCCCACCAAGGCAACGCACGCAACGCAACGCACGCAACGCAACGCGCATGAGGCGCCGCACACGGCGCGGCGCACGCAGGACGGACATGCTTGGCGTGACCTGCCCGAGATGCCACACGTGGGGATTGTCCACCTGAGACGACACGCACAACGTGACACGCGCGGAACGGCGCACATGGGCGGTGACGTACACGGGGTGGACAGGCGTAGCCCGACGTGGGCGAGGTGGCGCGAGTGACCTAGCGTGGCGTGCGGAGCTTGATCCCACGCCGTTGCCTGCGCGGCGTCACGTGTCCGAGATGGCTCGCACGGGGTGGCCGTGGCCGGAATTGGGGTCCATGGCGTCGCTCGCGTGGCTCGGCGTGCACGGCGCATGCAGCATGACATGCACGGGACGGCGAACGCGGGAAGGCGCGCGTCGTGGCCGTGGCGTGCGAGTGACATGACGTGGCGTGCGCAGCCTTTGCTAGGTGGCGCGAGTGACCTGACTCGGCGCGCGCAGCGTGGCTTCCACGGTGTTGCCTGAGCGCCATGACCATGCGAGATGGCATGAACGGAGTGGTGCGCGGGGTGGCCGTGGTGTGGGTTCGTGAAGTTGCGCATGTGGCTTGGCGTGCGCGACGTATGCGGGACGGCGTGCATGGCGTAACGCTTGCGGAGTGGCGCCAGTGACGTAGCGCGTGTGAGGTGGCATGACGTGCGCGAGATGGTGCGCGGCGTTGCGTGCGCGAGATGGTGCGCACCGAGGCGGCGTGCGTTGCTTTGGCGGGTGCGGAGTGAGGTGCGTGGCGCGCGGTGGCGGTGTGCGCGCCTGTCGCGCGCTCGTGGCGGGCGCGGGTGGCATGCATGGACTACGGGCTTGTGGTGTTTTGGGTGTGCGTTCAGCGGCCGCCGGGGTTCTCCGGCGGCCGCTGGAGGCGGCGTCACATCTTGCGGAGGACTGCCACTACGCGGCCGAGCACCGATGCCTCGTCGCCGGGGATCGGCTCGTAGGCGGGGTTCTGGGGCATCAGCCAGATGTGGCCGTCGTCGCGGCGCTTGAACGTCTTGACCGTGGCCTCGCCGTCGATCATGGCGGCCACGATGTCGCCCTGCTCGGCCACCGGCTGCTGCCGCACGACCACCCAGTCACCGTCCGCGATCGCGGCGTCGATCATCGAGTCGCCGGTGACCTTCAGCAGGAAGTGGGTGCCCTCGCCGACGAGCTGCTTCGGCAGCGTGAAGACGTCCTCGACGGCCTCCTCGGCGAGGATCGGGCCACCGGCGGCGATGCGGCCGACGAGCGGCACGTAGGCGGGCGCGGGCTGCCCCGAGGCCGGCTCGTAGGCCTCCTCGTGCGCGCGCACCGGCGTCGTGCCCGGGACCCGCACCTCGACCGCGCGCGGCCGGTTGGGGTCGCGCCGCAGGAAGCCCTTGCGCTGGAGCGCCCGGAGCTGGTGCGACACGCTGGAAGTGCTGGTCAGGCCCACGGCCTCGCCGATCTCGCGCATCGAAGGCGGGTAGCCGCGGCGCTGGACCGAGTCACGGATCACCTCCAGCACCATGCGCTGTCGCTGGGTCAGGCCCGTCTCGTCCATCGGCCCGTCGGGCAGCTCCCGGACCTTGCTCATCGCTCGTCGCCTCCCGGGCGCCTCGATCCGTCACTCCTTGTCATGGAACGCTATCGCGTCCAGGCCCGATGATCAAACAATTGTTCGAAGATGTGCTCGCTTTTTCCGCGCGGCCCCTGGTAGAACATCGTACAGACGTTCGATCGAAAATGCATTCGAAGTCGAGGAGGGGAGAGATGCCGGGTTCACCCCACAGTGACCGTCCCCCGATCCGCCTGACCCGCCGGGGCCGCGTCGTCCTGGTCGCCTTCGCCGCGACTGTGACGCTCGTACTGCTCTGGCTCACCGTGGGGCCGGGCGCCTTCGCCGTTGCCCGGCAGGGCCACGGCGCCCCGTCCCGTCCCGCCGAAACGGTCGTCGTCGAGCCCGGCGAGACCCTCTGGGGCATCGCCTCCGCCGCCGATCCCGGCGGTGACCCGCGCGTCGCGGTGCAGCGCATCATCGATCTCAACGGCCTGGCCGGCGATCCCACCGTCCATCCCGGCCAGGAACTCCTGCTTCCGGCGAGCTGACCGCCGCGCCCGGTTTCGTCGCGTTCGGTTACGGCGGGTGCCGCAGGTTCGGAGATCTGATTCCCCTGCTGCGGAGGTGGCGGGGCCGTCCCCTCCGGTGATGGCCGGCCGTGTTGGACGACCCTTACGTCAGTCGCAGTCGAGTGAGCATTGGGGTCGGCGTTGCTCTGGCGTGGTCACCGTGGTGGCGGCTGGCGGCTGGCGGCTGGCGGCTGGCGGCTGGCGGCTGGCGGCGATGCGCAGGTCTGCCTTCGGTGCGGGCGTGTGGGGGCGCGTGGTGGCTCGCGAGCGGCGAGCCGGGGTTGCGGTGAACGGTGGGTGGAGATCGGCGGGCTGCGGGCTGCTCGCGGGGGAGGGGTGGGGGTGTCTTGGCGGGAGTTTGGGCTGATGAGGGTCACTGGGAGGGGCCCTCCGGAGGCGCTGGGTGACGACACGCCCGGAGGGAAGATCGAGGTGTCGGAGATGACCTGCGCGGACGTGGCGGATGTGACGCGAGGGGCTGCGGACGAGGTTGCGAAGGCGTCCGGCGGGCCGTACGGTTGACCACAACATCTAGTAGTCACATCGATGTAGTTCCCTATATGTGGCGCTATCATCGGTGTAACTCGTTTACGTCAGGGGAGGGATTGAACGTGCACTGTCCGTTCTGTCGCAACCCCGACACCAAAGTGATCGACAGCCGTTCGACCGATGACGGGGGCGCCATTCGGCGTCGCCGGTCGTGCTCGGAATGCGGCAAGCGATTCACGACGCAGGAGAATGTGCTCGTGATGGTGGCCAAGCGCAGCGGGGTCACCGAGCCGTTCTCCCGGGAAAAGATCATCGCCGGTGTGCGCAGGGCCTGCCAGGGCCGTCCGGTCGACGAGGATGCGCTCGCGAAGCTGGGGCAGCGGGTCGAAGAGGCGATCAGGTCGTCCGGGTCCGCGGAAATCCCCTCGCACGAGATCGGCCTCGCGATCCTGGGGCCGCTCGGCGAACTCGACGAGGTCGCCTATCTGCGATTCGCCTCGGTCTACCGGAGCTTCGAGTCGCTGGACGACTTCGCCAAGGAGATCGAAGCACTGCGGAAGGCCGGTTCCTCGGGGGAGCCCGGCCCGTCCCGGTAGGGACGGTTCCGGAAACACATCAGTACAAGTAAAGACGTCTCCGCGCGGGCATGGCCCGTGCGGCGGCGTGGTTGTTCCTGGACAGGGCCCGGCGGGAGGGTCCGAGAGGGGGAAGGTCATGACGGAGACGGTGAGCGGCTCGGCGGCGCGGCGCGGCAAGGGGGGCCGCAAGGGGCTGAAGGTCGAGCGCATCTTCACCACGCCCGGCGTGCATCCGTACGACGAGATGCGCTGGGAGCGTCGTGACGTCGTCATGACCAACTGGCGCGACGGCTCGGTGAACTTCGAGCAGCGCGGCGTCGAGTTCCCCGACTTCTGGTCGCTGAACGCGGTCAACATCGTCACGTCGAAGTACTTCCGCGGGGCGGTCGGCACGCCGCAGCGGGAATGGAGCCTGAAGCAGCTCGTCGACCGTGTCGTCCGGATGTATGTGGACACGGGCCTCAAGGAGGGCTACTTCGCCTCCGAGGAGGACGCCGAGATCTTCGACCACGAGCTGAAGTACGCGCTGGTCCACCAGCTGTTCAGCTTCAACTCCCCCGTCTGGTTCAACGTCGGCACCAAGTCCCCGCAGCAGGTCTCGGCGTGCTTCATCCTGTCCGTGGACGACACGATGGAGTCGATCCTGGAGTGGTACAAGGAAGAGGGAGTGATCTTCAAGGGCGGCTCCGGCGCCGGCCTGAACCTCTCCCGCATCCGCTCCAGCCGGGAACTGCTGTCCTCGGGCGGGACGGCCAGCGGCCCGGTGTCGTTCATGCGCGGCGCCGACGCGTCCGCCGGGACGATCAAGTCGGGCGGCGCGACCCGCCGCGCCGCCAAGATGGTCGTGCTGGACGTCGACCACCCCGACATCGGGGAGTTCATCGAGACCAAGGCGCGCGAGGAGGACAAGATCCGCGCGCTGCGGGACGCCGGGTTCGACATGGACCTCGGCGGCAAGGACATCGGCAGTGTCCAGTACCAGAACGCCAACAACTCCGTCCGCGTGTCGGACGAGTTCATGCACGCGGTCGAGTCGGACGGCCAGTTCGCGCTGCGCGCCCGCATGACGGGCGACGTCGTCGAGACGATCAAGGCCAAGGAGCTGTTCCGGCTCATGGCCAAGGCGGCGTGGGAGTGCGCCGACCCCGGCATCCAGTACGACGACACGATCAACGACTGGCACACCAACCCCGAGACCGGGCGGATCACCGCGTCCAACCCCTGCTCGGAGTACATGAGCCTGGACAACTCGTCCTGCAACCTCGCGAGCATCAACCTGCTGAAGTTCCTCACCCCCGAGGACGCGTTCGACGTCGCGAGGTTCGTCAAGCTCACCGAGCTGGTCATCACGGCGATGGACATCTCCATCACGTTCGCCGACTTCCCGACGGAGAAGATCGCGCAGACGACCCGCGACTACCGGCAGCTCGGCATCGGCTACGCCAACCTGGGCGCGCTGCTGATGGCGACCGGGCACGCCTACGACTCCGAGGGCGGACGGTCCCTCGCGGCGGCGATCACATCGCTGATGACGGGCGTCGCCTACCGCCGCTCGGCCGAGATCGCGGGCGTCGTCGGCCCGTACGCGGGCTACGCCCGCAACGCCGAGGGCCACAAGCGCGTCATGCGCAAGCACGCCGCCGCCAACGACGACGTCCGCACGCTCGACGCGATGGACAAGGCGATCCACGCCGCCGCCGCCAAGCAGTGGGCGGACTGCCTGAAGGCCGGCGAGAAGAACGGCTACCGCAACGCGCAGGCCAGCCTGCTCGCCCCCACCGGGACGATCGGCCTGATGATGGACTGCGACACCACCGGCATCGAGCCGGACCTCGCGCTGATGAAGTTCAAGAAGCTCGTCGGCGGCGGGTCCATGCAGATCGTCAACCACACGGTGCCGCGCTCGCTGAAGAACCTCGGCTACCAGCAGGAGCAGATCGAGGCGATCGTCGAGTACATCTCCGAGCACGGCCACGTCGTGGACGCGCCCGGCCTGCGCCCCGAGCACTACGAGGTGTTCGACTGCGCGATGGGCGAGCGGGCGATCAGCCCGATGGGGCACGTCCGGATGATGGCGGCCGTCCAGCCGTTCCTGTCCGGCGCGATCTCCAAGACCGTCAACATGCCGGAGCAGGCCAGCATCGAGGACATCGAGAAGGTGTACTTCGAGGGCTGGCGGCTCGGCCTGAAGGCCCTGGCGATCTACCGCGACAACTGCAAGGTCGGCCAGCCGCTGTCCGCCGCGGGCAAGAAGGAGGAGCCGAAGGCGGCGGCGCCCGCGGAGACGGCGCCGCGTCCCGTCCGCAGGCGGCTGCCGAAGCAGCGGCCCGCGACCGTGACCCGCTTCTCCGTGGCGGGCGCCGAGGGGTACATGACCGCCTCGTCCTACCCGGACGACGGCGTCGGCGAGGTCTTCCTCAAGCTCGGCAAGCAGGGCTCCACGCTCGCCGGCGTGATGGACGCCTTCTCCATGGCGATCTCCATCAGCCTCCAGTACGGCGTCCCGCTGGAGACGTGGGTGGAGAAGTTCACCAACATGCGGTTCGAGCCGGCGGGCATGACCGACGACCCGGACATCCGCATGGCGACCTCGGTGATGGACTACATCTTCCGCCGCCTGGCGCTGGACCACCTCCCGTACGAGGAGCGCGCCGGCCTCGGCATCTTCACCGCCGGGGAGCGCGCGATGCAGGCCAACGGCGAGGACCCCGCCGCACTTCACGTCGAGGAGGAGGTCGACCCCGAGTCCCTGGCGCAGTCCGCCGAGATCGCCCGGCCGGCGGCGCCCGCCCCGGCCGCGGGCGGCGAGGCGCACTCGTCCATGGAGGTCATCGAGAGCCGCCAGGGCCGCACGGCCGACGCGCCGCTCTGCCTCACCTGCGGTACGAAGATGCGCCCGGCGGGCAGCTGCTACGTCTGCGAGGGCTGCGGCTCCACCAGCGGCTGCAGCTGATCCCGGGCACGTCGCACCGGGTGCGGCCACCGTCCTGATCAGTCGGGCCCTGCGGTCGGGGAGGGGATCCGGAAGATCCGGGTCCCCTCCCCGACCGTGGTCCGGGGGACGGCGGGGCCGCGGCTCGGCTTCGGCGGGTCCCCTCTTCGCCCGCCTCAGGACGACGGCGGCTCGGTGTCGTCGGTGGGGCGCCTGGTCGGCTGGGTGGTCGAGGCGCGGCGGCGCTGGGACGGCTTGCGGCGCCCGGCCACGAGCACGTCGTCGGGGTCGTCGGCGGGCTTGTCCGATTTCTCGGACGGCTCCGGCACGGGGATCGCGGGGGGTTTGGGGGAGCGGCGCGGCTTCTTCGCGGGCTTCAGTTCGGCCTGGCGCAGCGACTCCACGAAGCTCGCCGCGTCCTCCTCGTCCTTGTCGCCCTGTTCGGGGCGATGCAGGCGCTTCGCGACGACCCACTGGTCGATGGTCAGCCGGCCGCCGCCGCCCGCCGCGAACAGCAGGCCGGCCGCGGCGAGCACGACGACCAGTTCGTAGCCGTTCTGCACGGTCTCGCCGTCCACCATGAACAGGCCCTGGTCCGCGTGGACGAAGACGAACGCGCCCGCCATGTCGATGAACAGAAGGACGCCGGTGATCGGCAGTCCGAGCCCGACGATCAGCGCCGCCCCGCCGAGGAGTTCGACGAACGCGGAGTAGACGGCCGCGGCGGTCGGCAGCGGCACGCCGAGGGCGTCGAACGAGCGGCCGGTCGCGGTGACCCCCGCCTCGATCTTCTGCCAGCCGTGCGCCATGAAGACGATGCCCACGCCCAGCCGCGCCAGGACGGCGACGACGTCGTACAGCGGACGAGTACGCATGCCGGCGGCTCCTTCGGCGCGGGGGGACGGGCCCTGGTTGACGGAGAGTATGACGGCCCCGGGGCGGGTCTCGCGAACATCGCAGGTGAACGGGCCGTTCAGGTTTCGATGGAGGCGCGGGTGAGGGCCGCGGCGACGGTTTTGCAGGCGTGCTCGACGGCCGCGACGCCGTCCCGCAGGGTGGCGCTGCGTTCGGAGAGGGCGGCGAGCAGGAAGGTGCGGCCCGCGGCGCGGACGATTCCGATGCTGTTGACCGTCCAGGCGCCGCCGTGCCGTTCGCGCGGGAGCCAGCCGTTCTTCAGTTCGGCGCCGGTTCCGAGAGCGCCGACTCCCCACGCCTGCTCCGGCGTCACGGTTCCCATCAGCCGGCGAACGTAGCGGCGGTCCGCGGGACCGAGCGGGCCGTCTTCGGATGTGAGGGCGGCCAGCAGCCGGATCTGGTCGGCGGCGCTCGTCGTCGTCGAACCCCAGGAGCCGCCGGAGCCGGGTTCGGTGTCGCGCAGTCCCAGTTCCCTGTTGGCGGAGGCGAGGCCGTCCGCGCCGCCGATGATCCGCCACAGGCCGCTCGCCGCGTCGTTGTCGCTGACCTTGATCGCACGTTCGGCCAGGACCTTCTCGGCGGAGGTGAGCGCGCGTCGCTCGTGCCGCGCCTGGAGAAGCAGCGCGATGACGATGTCGACCTTGACGATGCTGGCCGTCGCCGTGCGCAGGCTTTCACCGTAGGAGTACGAGAGGCCGGTGGACACCTCGCGCGCCGATATCGACAGATCGCCGCGTCGGCCGTCCAGGTACCGGCGGAGCGCGCGGGTGAGGTCCTCGCGCTGGGAACGGGTGAACACGGGCGTCGGTTGCCCCCTCGGGGCCGGGGTGGTCGCGGTCATCCTAGGGACGGCGGGGGGTTCGTAGACGAACGACGCGGAACCGGCCACGAGCAGCGCGATCGCGGCGAGCGTCGCGCCGGCGAGAAGCACGGCCCGTCTCATCGACGCCGTCCTGCGGCGGAATCCATGATCGGGAGTGTGGTGAGCCGCCTGTTGCCTCTGCGTTAGCACCGCCTGTCATGCGGCGATAGGTGCAGCACATGACCCGCTCTGCGATGAGAGCATGAGCACATGATGGGTTCTCGCCAGCTGGAGTACTTCCGAGCGGTGGCGCGCGAGCTGCACTTCACGCGTGCGGCGGAGACGTTGCAGATCGCGCAGCCCGCGCTGTCCCAGCAGATCCGCAAGCTGGAGCGGCAACTCGGCATCACGCTGTTCGAGCGCAACAACCACCGGGTCGAGCTGACCCCGGCGGGGGCGGCCCTCCTGGATCACGCGGAGCGGATCCTGGCCGACATCGCGGCGGTCGAGGACGAGATGCGCGGCTGGTCGGCGGGGACGCGGGGCCGGATCCGGCTCGGCGGGGCCCGCGGTCTGACGGCCCGGCTCGCGCGCCTGCTGGCGGAGTTCGCCGCGGAGTTCCCCGCGGTCGACGTGGAACTGCGGGAGATGAACACCGAGGAGATGGTCGCGGGCCTCGGCGGGGGACGCCTCGACGCGGCGACCGTCGTCCGGATGCCGCCGCAGGAGGAGGGACGGCGGCTGGAGTCCCTCCCGCTCGGCGAGGAGCCGCTCGTCCTCATCACGTCGGTGTCGGCGCCGCTCGCGGGCACGTACCGGGTGCCCGTCGCCGCGCTGGACGGCGCCGACCTGGTCTGCTGCTCGCCGGGCTCGGTGATCCGCGAGATCGTCCTTTCCGCCCTGGCGGCCGCCGGCGCGACGGCGCGCATCCGCTTCGAGACGCGGGAGTACAGCACGGCCAGGGCCATGGCGAGCGTGGGACTGGCCGCGGCGGTCGTCCCCCGCTCGGTGGCCGAGGAGCCGGGCCGGCCGGTGAGCATCGTCCGCCTTGAGCCCGAACCGACCTGGGCGCCGTCCCTCGCCTGGCCGGCCGGACGCCGTCCGAGCCCCGCGCTGGCCGCGTTCATCGACTTCGCCGCGCGCCGTCCGGACCTCGCCTCGATCGGACCGTGACCGCCACGTCGTGCGGCGGATGATAAGCCAGAGATATGAACTCTAGCCTCATCAGGTCTTGGACATCTCGCCGGTGCCGGCAGGAGCATGGAGGCGTCCCACAGAGCGTGGACTGCTGACCGAGGAGCACGAGATGGACCGCGGCGAGCGCGGGCGGCGCGAGTACGAGGGGCTGATGGGGCGCGAGCCCGAAGAGGCGCTCGGTGAGGTGCTCCGGACGTCCCCGCAGATGTTCGAAGCCGTCGTGGAGGGCGCTTTCGGCGGGGCGCTGGCCCGGCCCGAACTGAGCCGCCGGGCGCGCGAGCTCGCCTCCGTCGCCATCATCGCGGCCCTGGGAGGCGCCGAACGCCGCCTCGCGAGCCATGTGCGGGGAGCGTTGCGGCAGGGGGTCGAGCCGTCCGAGCTTCTGGCGCTCTGCGAGCACATCTCGGTCTATGCCGGCTTCCCCCGCGCCCTGGACGCGCTGGCCGTCGTCAACGGCATCCTCGCGGAGCAGGGGATTCCGGAGCCGCCGCGGATGCACCGCGTCGCCCTTCCCGACCACGAGACCGTCGTCGCGCAGAGAGGCGACCGCGGACCGGCTGTGATCCTTTCGCATTCCCTGGGCGTGGACTGGCGCATGTGGGAGCCCGTCATGGAGCGGCTGGCGAACGGCCGGCGGGTCTTCGCCTACGACTTCCGCGGCCACGGCGCCGCCGCCGGCGCGCCCCGGCCGTTCACCATGGACGACCTCGCCGCTGACCTGCTCGGCGTCCTCGACGCGTTCGACGTGGGACGGGCGCACGTCGTCGGCCTGTCGATGGGCGGCGGCATCGCCCAGACCGCCGCCGTCCGCGCGCCCGAACGCGTCGCCTCGCTCGCCCTGCTCGCCACCACCGACCACGCCTTCGACGCCTTCGAGGCCCGTGCCCGCTCCGGCGAGGCCGACGGCATGGAGGCGCAGGTCGTCCCCACCCTGACGCGCTGGTTCACGCCCGACGCACTCGCCGCCGACCCGTGGGGCGTCCGGTACGCGCGGGAGCGCATCCGGCGCTTCGACTCCGCCGGCTGGGCCGCGGCCTGGCGGGCTTTCCAGGGCGTGGACGTCCAAGGCCGGCTCGCCGGGAAGGACTTCCCGACCCTGGTGCTCGCGGGCGAGTCGGACGCCTCGACCACCCCGGAGATCATGTCCGGCATCGCCGAGCGCATCCCGGGCTCGACTTACCGGGAGCTTCCCGGCACGCCGCACATGCAGACGCTCGAACGTCCCGACCTCGTCGCCGAGGCCCTCGACGAGTTCCTGCCGGCCGACCGGTAGAACCGGCGCGATATCCACCGCGCGGGTGAGGCGGACTCCCCGCGCGGGGGAACCGGCGCCCGCCCGGCGGACGCCAGTCTTCGATCATGACGGAGATGTCCGAAGCATTCGGGACGAAATGGACGGCGGCGCGACGGCTCGGCGGTTACGGAGCCGCCGCGTCGCTGTCGCTGTATCTGGTGGTCAAGGTCGTATGGATAGCGGCCGCGATGCTCGGTCACGTTCCGGCGCATTTCGGCGGCGCGGACTGGATCGTGCTCAACGCGGTGACGGTCGACATGTCCGCGACCGGGATCGCGCTGGGGCTCGTCTTGGCTCGGGGCACGCGATGGCGGATTCCAGCCGTGCCCCTGGTCTTCTTCACGTGGATGGGCAGCGGCTTCCTGATACCCCTGCTGCCCTACATCTTGGTCAGCGCCGTCCTGGGCTCCGGTGAGAAGGACACCGGCGGCGACGCCGCACCGTCCTGGGAGACGACCTTCATCGGCATCGGATTCACCGGCATGGCCATCGGCCTCGCCATCGCGCTCCCCATCTACATGCGGGAACGCTGGCCGGCCGCCTTCCTGGGACGTCTTCCCGACCGCAGAAGAACCGCCGTCGGACGCGCACGCACCGCCGCCCTCCTGACCGCCGCGCCGATCGCCTTCTGGACGCTCTGGTCGGCAGGCGCAGGCCTCGGCCTCGCACACCGCGACCTCGTCGACCTGAACAGCCGTCTCCTCCTGGGCGACTCGGCACTCTGGGCGCTCCTCGGCGCACTGAGCGTCCTGGCCGTCAGCTCCGCCCGTCCGAACATGCCCGCCTGGCCGCCGATGGCACTCGGCTTCACCGCGTCCGGCTCCCTCTTCGCCTGGGGTGCCTGGAAACTCGCGGTAGCGCTCCTGCGCCCAGGCGGCTACACCCCCGCAGAACACCCAGCCGCCGCTGTGGCCCTCAACGCCCTCGCCGCCGCAGCCGGGCTCCTCATGCTGAACACCCTCGTATCCACCCTCCGCACCCACCCACACCCCAGTCGCTCTGAACACCCGGAGCCGACCCCAGAGGCAGCACCCGACCAACCTGGCGAGGGCTTCCCGCGCCAGGGACGCCGAAGTCAGGAGCGCGCCCCGGCCAAGAAACTGAGGTGAGGCCGCTCCGCCGGGGGAGTCTGCGAGGTTCGCGCCAGTGAGAAGAGCCATGAGTGCGCCAACCGGGTCGGGCCGGCCACCACCGGGGGCGGGACGCTGTTCAGCGAGTCCGGCCCCTTGGCTTCAGTGGTGTCGCCGGCATGGCGGGTGCCGGGATGGGGGAGCCGTCGTAGCCGCGCACGGCACCGAAGCGGTCGCCTCCCATCCAGTCCTCACGGGCGCGGGCGATTTCTTCTCCCGTCCGGGCGACGAAGTTCCACCACATGACGAGCTTCTCCTCGAACGGTTCGCCGCCCAGCAGCACGAGCCCGCTCGCGCTGTCGGCCGTCAGCGGCAGTTCGCGGCGGCCCGATCCCAGGTACAGCATCGAGCCGGGGTCCACCCGCATGCCGTCGACCTCCGTGACGCCGGACATCGTGAGCACGGCGTACTCGAAGTCCGGTTCCACCGGCAGGCGCACGTCGGCACCGCCCGCCAACGCGATGTCCGCCCCGACGATGGGCGTGAAGACCGTGCCGGGCGACGCGGTCCCGTCCAGCTCCCCGAGGATCACGGTGGCGCTGAACCCCGGGCCGTCGACGACGGGCAGGTCGGCGTGATGCTCGAACGCGGGATCCGTGTTCCGGTCCGAATCGGGCAGTGCCACCCAGAGTTGGGCCCCGTGCAGGACGGGACCGTGTCCGCGCGGCGATTCCTCCGAATGCGCGATGGCCCGCCCCGACGTCATCAGCCCGAGTTCCTTCGGCCGGACGGTCTGCAGACTGCCCAGGCTGTCGCGATGGAGCACCTCGCCGCCGTGCAGCCAGCTCACCGTCTGCAGGCCGATGTGCGGATGCGGAGGCACCTGCATGCCCGGCTCGTCGGTGATGTCGTCCGGCCCGTAATGGTCGACGAAGCACCAGGCGCCGACCATCCGCCGCCCCATGCTGGGCAGCAACCTCCGGACCACCGTGCTCTCACCGAGCGGCACCCGCCGGGGAGGCAGCAGCTCATGAACCGGCCCTCCCGGGACACTCTCCCGCCCCCCGCACTCGACCGGCTTCGGCTTGACGTCGAGATTGCTCACCCAGACCGCCCTCCCTGCGACGCCGCCATTCAACAATGCCCCCGCCCACCTTGCCGAACCAACCCCACCACCAGAGCCACAAGACCACACCGGCGCGCAGCCCAGGGGTGGTGCGGCCGTGTCAGGGGCGGGCCAGGCGCCGTGGTGAGTGGGGATCACGGGGATGTTGAGGTGGGGAAGGAAGGGGCCCAGGGCTCGTTGTCGAGTTCCAGTGTGTTGATGAGTTGGCTGATGGTGCGGTACCAGCCGGCGAGCACCACGATTTCGAGTAGTTGCGGGTCGTCGTAGTGCTCGGTGAGGGCGCTCCAGGTTCGGCGGGATATGCGAGCCGCGTCATGGAGTTCGTCGGCCGCGTTCATCAGGAGGCGGTCCTTCGGTGACCAGGGGGTGCTGTCGCCGGACACGGTCGCCTGGAGTTGTTCGTGGTCGAGCCCGGCGCTCTCACCGAACGTCGCGGCGTGGACGCCCCACTCGTACTCGCAGCCGGTGCGGGCGCAGGTCCGGTCGATGATGATCTCGCGGTCCCGGGCGGGCAGGCGGCCGTGGGCGAGGAGTCCGGCGCCGAGCACGCGCATGCGGGACGCCAGTTCGGGGTTGCGGTGCAGGGTGCGGAACAGCACCAGCGGGTCATGCGCGACGCCGGGCGGCATCCACTTGGCCAGGGCAGCGGCGATCTCGGGAGTGTACGGGGGGGCGAGCGGCGGTACGCGTGGCACGGCGGCCTCCGAAGTGCTTCGATTTTCGAAGCAGTCTGATGCTTCGAAAATCGAAACGCAAGGGGGCCGTGTCAGCCGGGGCCTTCGTCGAGTACCGCGGCCCATCGGTCGGACCACCGCGACAGCGGGCGGAGCGCCTCGCGGGCGTCGCGGCCGAGGCCCGTCAGGGCGTACAGGTTCTCGGGCGTCTGGTGGACGAGGCCCGCGTCGATCAGTTCGAGGAGCCGCTGCCGCAGGACGCTGGAGGACATGTCGTCGCAGCGCTGCTGGAGGGTGCGGAAGCCGAGGGGCGCGTCCTGCAGCTCCCAGACGATGCGCAGTGTCCAGCGGCGGCCGAAGAGGTCCAGCGCCGCCATGAGCGGGCGGCCCCCGGACGAGCCGCGCACCGGCCTTCCCGGTTTCGGCATGCCCCCTCCTGTGGTCCGGTTTCCGGAACAGTAGCCGCAGCGGTCGCCTCCCGCCGCACCATGGTCCCGCACGCGGCGGAATCCAGCGCGAGGCCGCGGGGTTCAGATTGACGTGATGCACGGTGAGTACAAGGTCCCCGGCGGCAAGCTGGTCGTCGCGGACGTCGACGTCGTGGACGGCGTGCTGCGCGGCCCGCGGATCAGCGGCGACTTCTTCCTGGAGCCGGACGACGCCCTCGAAACGATCAACGCGGCCCTGGACGGGCTGCCGGCGGGGCTCGACGCGCGGGCGATCGGGGCCCGCGTGCAGGCGAGCCTTCCGCGGGACACGGTGATGCTCGGCATCACCGCCGAGGCGGTGGGGATCGCGGTGCGGCGGGCCGTCGCGCGCGCGTCCGACTGGCGCGAGCACGACTGGCGCCTCATTCATGAACCGCCGCAGGACCCTGCGCTGCACATGGCCCTCGACCAGGTGCTCGCCGAGGAGGTCGGCGCGGGACGCCGCCCGCCGACGCTGCGGGTGTGGGAGTGGGCGTCGCCGGCGGTGGTCATCGGCAGCTTCCAGTCGCTGCGCAACGAGGTCGACGCCGCGGAGGCCGAACGCCACGGCGTGGAGGTGGTCCGCAGGATCAGCGGCGGCGGCGCGATGTTCATCGAGCCGGGCAACACCATCACCTACTCCCTCTACGCGCCGGAGAGCCTGGTGGCCGGGATGTCCTTCGCCGAGAGCTACGCCTTCCTCGACGACTGGGTGCTGGGCGCGCTGGGCGAACTCGGGATCAGGGCCTGGTACCGGCCGCTGAACGACATCACCTCCGACCACGGCAAGATCGCCGGGGCCGCGCAGAAGCGGCTCGCCGCCGGCGCCGTGCTGCATCACGTGACGATGGCCTACGACATCGACGCCGACAAGATGCTGGAGGTGCTCCGCATCGGGCGGGAGAAGATCTCCGACAAGGGCATCGCCAGCGCGGTCAAGCGCGTGGACCCGCTCCGCCGCCAGACCGGCCTCTCCCGTGAAGAGATCATCGACCGCATGATCGCCCATTTCCGCGGCCGCTACGGCCTCTCCGACGACCGCGTGACCGAGGACGAGCGACGTCTCGCCGACAAGTACGCGACCAACAAGTTCACCACCCCCGCCTGGACCGCCCGAGTCCCCTGACACCACGACGCGCTCCCCCCCAGGCACCGAGCGGATCGCCTCCCGGTCCGGCCGCACCCGATGAGTACCCCCGACCCCGCATCGCGGTGTCGCCAGCTGGGGCCAACCCCTCGATGCCCACATCTTGATCGGCCCCATGGACGGCCACCTCCTGTACTGCGCGGATGCGCGATCGGGTGGGTGGGGTTACGCGGTTCGGGTGTGGTGGCAGGGGGTGGGTGCTGGGATGGGGGGCTGTTCGCGCGGGGCGGTTCGTTCGGGGCGCGTTATGAGGCGCCAGGCCGCCAGGGCCGCGGCGGTGTAGGCGGCTCCGATCAGGGAGAACGCGATGATCGCGCTGGTCGTCCAGTCGGTGGACGCGCCGAGGATGGCGCCGACGACCGCGATGCCGATGAGCGTGCCGATCTGGCGGCCCGTGTTGAGGACGGAACCGGCGACGTTGCCGTTACCGGGGCCTGCGGCGTCGACCATGACCGCCGTCATGGCGGGAGAGGTGATGCCGCCCGCGATGCCGGTCGCCGCCAGGGCCGCGGCGGTCGTCCAGTAGGGGCCGGACGAGGTGAGCGCGGTCAGCGCGAACGAGGACGCGGCCGCCAGGAGCAGGGAGGCGGTCAGCAGGGGGCCGGTCCGGGCGCGGGCCGACAGGTGCGCGAAGGCCAGGTTGCTCAGCGGGAGGAAGACGGTCATCGGGAGGACCATCAGGCCGGCCCGGAGCGGGCCTGCGCCCGTGCCGTGCTGGAAGTACAGGCCGACCAGGAACAGCGTTCCGAAGAACGCGGCGTTGAACAGGAAGCCCACGGTGTTGGCGCCGGTGAAGCGCGGGCCGCGGAACAGCGCCCACGGCATCACGGTGGTGCGGGCGCGGCGTTCCCGCACGAGAAGGAGTGCGGTGGTGCCCAGCGTCACGGCGAGCGCGGTGAGGAGGGGGATCGAGGTCCAGCCGCGGTGCGGCCCCTCGATGAGGGCGAAACTCAGGGCGCCGAGGCCGGCGGCCAGGGCGGCGTGGCCGGGGAGGGCGAGCGAAGCGGGTCGGCCGGGGACGGGGGCGATGTGGCGGCGGGCCAGCGCCATGCCCGCGATCGCGATCGGCACGTTGAGCAGGAAGATGCTGCGCCAGCCGAGCGTGCCCACCAGAACGCCGCCGATCGTCGGGCCGAGCGCGATGGAGGACGACACGATCGCCGACCACAGGCCGAGCACGCGCGTGCGGCGCCGCGGGTCGGGGAACGCCTCGACCAGCAGCGCCAGCGAGCTCGGCATGAACAGCGCGGCGCCCGCGCCCTGGACGAGGCGGGCCGCGATGAGGACCTCGATCGCGGGGGCCAGCGCGGCGGCCAGCGAGGCGGCGAGGAACACCGCCATGCCCCACAGGTAGACCCGCCGGGCCCCGAGCCGCCCGGCGAGCCCGCCCGCCAGCATCAGCAGGGCCGCGAACGTCAGCACGTAGCTGTCGACGGCCCAGGTGAGCCGGCTGAGCGGGGCGTGCAGGCGCTCCTGGACGGTCGCCCCGGCGATCTGCATGACCGTGGCGTCCACGCTCGCCATCACGAAACCCGCGGCGAGCGCGGTGATCTTCATGGCGGGGGAGCCCCCGCGCCCGGATGCCATGATCAGTCCCTTCGTCAAACGGACCGATGCCGTCCGCTTCGAGGGAAGTTAGCGCAACCGGACGCGAGCTGTCCACTTGAATCGGACCGGAACCGTCCGCTTGCGGCTAGGATCCGGTTCATGAGCGGTACCAGGAGCGCCGTGGACCGGTTGCTGGACGACGGTTCGGGCCGCCGCCCGCGGGCCGACGCCCGGCGCAACGTGGAGCGTCTCGTCGCGGCGGCGCGCGAGGCGGCCGGCGAGATCGGCGGCGACGTCACCGCCCATGAGATCGCTCGCCGCGCCGGGGTGGGCGTCGGAACGTTCTACCGGCGCGTCAGCACGCTGGAGACGCTCCTGGAAGCGGTTCTCGCGGAGGTGCTCGGCGAGATCGTGGCCAAGGGCGACGAGGGGCTGGCCGATCCCGACCCCTGGGAGGGCTTCTGCGACTTCGCGGCGTCCTACACGCGGCTGCGCAACGAACTCTGCGACATCAACTACGCGCTGGGCGGCGGCATCGACCACGCGCGCGCGGAACTGCGCGAGCGCATCCGCCTGCTCGTGGAGCGCGCCCAGGGCGCCGGCGCCATGCGCGCGGACATCACCTGGCAGGACGTCGCCTTCCTGCTGATGTCCGTCTCCACCGGCGACCACACGGTGGGTCTGCAGGCGGGCGACCAGCAGTGGGACCGCAATCTGCGAATCGTCCTGGACGGCCTGCGCACGCCAGAGCCCGCCCCACTTCCAGGGGTGCCGCCCACCGACTCCTCCGGTTGAGGGCACGCGAGCGAAACGGAACTCCCGAAGGTCGCCGAGCGTCCTCCCTCATGGCATGTCGCGGGGCCGGGCGGCTGCCCGTAGGTTGGTCACAGTCGGTCGATGACGAGGAGCGTTCATGTCGATGCAGAAGGGCGCCAACACGGCGGTTCCGGTTCCTTCGGTGCGGGTCGAGCTCGGCTGGCAGGGCGGCCCCGGCGTGCCCGACGCGGACGCCTCGGCGCTCCTGGTGGCGGAGACCGGCCGGGTCCGGTCGGATGACGACTTCGTCTTCTACAACCAGCCCGTGCACGGTTCGGGCGCGGTCAGGCACGAGGGCAAGCAGCAGGGGCCGACCGTGCTCGATGTCCTGTCGGTCGACCTGAACCGGGTCGAGCCCGCCGTCGACAAGATAGTCATCGCCGCGTCCTCTGACGGTGGAAAGTTCTCACAGTTCAAGGGACTGTACGTGCGCGTGGTGGACGCCGCTGCCGGGACGGAGGTCGCCCGGTTCGAAAGCCAGGGCGCCACCACCGAGACGGCGTTCGTGCTCGGCGAGCTCTACCGCAGGCAGGGCGTGTGGAAGTTCCGTGCGATCGGCCAGGGCTACGACTCCGGGCTCGCCGGGCTGGCCACCGATTTCGGTATCAGCGTCGACGACCCCGGCCAGACGCCGCCGCCCGCGCCTCCGCAGCAGCAGACCCCGCCTGCGCCCCCGCAGGCTCCGCCCGCGCCGCAGGAGCAGTACGCGCCCCCCGGCGGCCAGTACGTGCCTCCGCCGCCCCCGGGCGGCCAGTACGCGCCCCCGCCGCCTCCTGGGGGGCAGTACACGCCGCCGCCCGGCCAGTACGCCCCGCCTCCTGGTCAGTATCCGCCTCCTCCCGGGCAGTACGCGCCTCCGCCGCCCCCTGGCCAGTACCAGCCGCCGGCGGACCAGTACGCCCCGCCTGCCGGCGGGTACACACCGCCGCCCGCCCAGCACACGCCCCCGCCTCCTGCCGGGGCCGCGCCGCCGCAACAGCAGGGCGGCAAGATCTCCCTGACGAAGAACGCGCCGTCGGTGTCGCTCACCAAGCACGGGGCGACGGGCGGCCACATGCGCGTCAACCTCAACTGGACCGCGCGCGAGGGCGCCGCCAAGGGGCTCCTCGGCAAGCGCCGCCGCGGCGTCGACCTCGACCTGGACCTGTGCTGCCTGTGGGAGCTGAAGGACGGCCGGAAGGGCATCATCCACGCTCTCGGCGACATGGGCGCGCTGGAGCGCCCGCCGTTCATCAAGCTCGACAAGGACGACCGCACCGGCGCGATCGAGACGGGGGAGAACCTCCACATCAACCTCGACCACACGGCGGACTTCAAGCGGATCCTGGTGTTCGCGGAGATCTACGACGGCGCGGACGACTTCCGGGGGATGGACGCGGTCGCCACGCTCTTCCCGGTGGGCGCGCCGCCGATCGAGATGCACATGAACGACTGCATGGACGCCTCACGTGACGCGGTCCTGGCGCTCATCGAGAACGTGAACGGGGAACTGGTCGTCCGCCGTGAGGGCCGGTACGTCCTGCCGCCGCCCGGCCGTCCGCGCTGGGGCAAGATGACGGTCGACCAGGCGTACGGCTGGAATCTGGAGTGGGTCGCCTCGCGCGGTAAGGACTGAGCACCCCGCGACGCGCGGAGTGCCGGAACGGGCCCGGAACGTTGGCTGATCCTGCCGATTGTCCCGGGCCCGTGGCCGACGGTAGGAACGGTCACATGAGCACCCAGCCGCGGTATCCCGTCGTGCCTGCGCCCCGTTTCGACGTCTCGCCCGAGCAGTCCGTCGAGCGCGTCCAGGCGTTCGCCGACACGATGACGCTGCGCCGCACCGTCAGGGACTTCTCCGACCGTCCGGTGCCGCGCGAGGTCATCGAGCACGCGATCCGGGCCGCGGCGACGGCGCCCAGTGGGGCCAACCTGCAGCCATGGCGTTTCGTGGTGGTGACCGACCCGGAGCGCAAGAGGCTTCTCAGGGACGCCGCCGAGCGGGAAGAGCGGGAGTTCTACGAACGGCGCGCCTCGCAGGAGTGGCTGGACGCGCTGGCTCCGCTGGGCACTGATTGGCGCAAGCCGTTCCTTGAGGACGCCTCGGCGGTCATCATCGTCTTCGAAGTGCACAAGGGCCCTGAGACGCCGCGGCCGTACTACGTGAAGGAGTCCGTGGGCATCGCCGTGGGGTTCCTGCTGGCCGGGCTCCACCAGGCCGGATTGGCGACCCTCACGCACACCCCGAGTCCCATGCGCTTCTTGAACGAGGTGTGCGACCGCCCGCAGGAAGAACGCGCGTACGTCGTGATTCCCGTCGGCTACCCCGCGCCCGACGCGATGGTCCCCGACATCACACGCAAGCAGGTGGACGAGGTCGCCGTCTGGATGTGACGCTTGCGCGTCCGGCTCACGCGGCTTTCAGGTGCTCGGCGAGCTTCTTGTCCCGGGCCACCCTGACAAGCGCCGCGGTGAGCCGGGCCAGGTCCTTGTCCGGCACCTGCGAGGCGAGTCGGTTCGCGTCGCTGGGCAGGCCGAGCCGCTCGGCGCCCTTCTTCACTTGGCCGTCCACGTAGGGGCGGAGCCACGGCCAGATGGACTGCGCCTCGCGGCAGAAGATGTCCACTCCGGTGGGGCCGATGCCGGGGAACTCCTGCAGCAGCTCCGCCGCCTTCTTGGGGTCGCGCCCGGCTTCGATGGCGAGCCGCCTCAGATCGCCCTTGTACCTGTCTTCGACGAGCTCCGCCATGTCGCCCAGGCGGGACGCGGTGCTCTCGTCGTAGCGGACGTAGTGGCCCCGGCCGAGCGCGTCCACGCGTTCCTGCCAGGTGAGCCTCGCCATGCCGCGTGCCGTGCCGCCCCCCGCCTCGAACAGCTCGCGGGCGGCGGCGAGGGCGATGCCCGAGGAGATGCGGGCGCTCAGCAGGTTCGCCAGGACGAGGAGCTTGAACAGTGGGGCGGGCTGGTCCTTCAGGGTTATGCCCGCGTCTTCGGCGAACGTCCCGCCGGACTCTCGCAGCAGCTTCTTGACGACGGCATCCATGGCATCCACCTCCCCTGTCTGCCGCTCTACCCGAGCCATCGGGGATGACTCATGCGCGGGAGGGGCTCACCAAAGGGTCACAGCAGGCTGAGCTGTCCTTCGCCGGCGAGCGGATCGCGGTGCTTCTTCATGTGCCGCCAGCGTGGAAGGTCGTCCAGGTACGACCACGACAGCCTGTGATGCCGCGTAGGCCCGTGCTCCTCCAAGGCCTTCTGATGGACAGGTGAGGGGTAACCGGCACTGTCGGCGAACCCGTAGCCGGGGAACTCCTCGTCCAGATCCGCCATCAGCCGGTCCCTGTGGACCTTCGCCAAGACCGACGCGGACGCGACGGTGACCGACCTCTGGTCGGCCTTGACCTCGCACCGGACGCGCCAGGGTCGGCTGAGGAAATCATGCTTGCCGTCAAGGATGACCACATCGGGCTGGACGGGCAGCGACTCCAACGCGCGGACGGCGGCACGCCTCAACGCGGCGGTCATGCCCAGCTCGTCGATCTCCTCTGGACTGGACGAGCCTATGGCGTGCCCGTCCAGCCAATCGGGGAGGATTTCTGCGAACGCCTCGCGATGCGCATGCGTGAGGAGCTTGGAGTCGGTCAGCGCGACCGTCTTCTTCCCCCGCCCAGGCAGGGACGGCGGCGGGCTCAGGTCCGTCACCGCCGCGCACACTACGACGGGGCCCGCCCAAGCGCCGCGCCCGACTTCGTCCACTCCCGCGATCACGACCGGGCGGCCGGTGCCGGACGGCGCGGCCCGCAACTCCTCCTCGATCTCGTAGCCCGCGGCGCGCGCCACGCTCGGGGCGGTGGCGGGAGAGGGGACCAGGCCGGGGAGGGCGCCGGTGGGGTCGGTCAAGGGGTCTCCTTAGAGCGGGAACGGCCTGCGCCACCGATCGTAGGGGCGCGCCGTCCCGCGTGCCCGGAGGCGGCGGTTCACAGCCAGCCGTTGTGGCGCGCGGTCCCCACCGCCTCGATGCGGTTGCGCGCACCCGTCTTGCCGATGGCTGCGGAAAGGTAGTTGCGGACGGTGCTCTCCGACAGATGCAGGCGCCCGGCGATGTCGGTGATGGGAGACCCGTCTGCCGCAGCGCCCAGCACGTCCCGTTCCCGTTCGGTCAGGGGGTTCGGGCCCATCGTAAGGGCGGCGGTGGCCAGTGCGGGGTCGACGACCTGCTCACCGGCCAGGACACGGCGCAGGGCGGTGACCAGGTCCTCGATGGGGCCGTCCTTGACCAGGAACCCGCTGGCGCCCGCCTCCATGGCGCGGCGCAGGTAGCCGGGGCGCCCGAACGTGGTGACGATCAGGATCTTGCAAGCGGGCAGCTCCCGGCGCAGGTCGGCGGCCACGTCCAGACCACTGCGGCTGGGCATCTCGATGTCGAGCACGGCGACGTCCGGGGACGTCCGGATCGCCTCGGGCAGGACCTGCGCGCCGTCGCCGACCTGGGCGACGACCTCGACGTCCTCCTCCAGGCCGAGCAGCAGCGCGAGCGCCCCGCGCATCATGCCCTGGTCCTCGGCGAGCAGAACTCTGATCACGGGGCTCATCGTCCACCGGCGTCCATGGCCGCCGTGACGGGGACGGTGACGGTGAGCAGGAAGCCGCCGTCCGGAGCGGGGCCCGCCTGGACGGTGCCGGCGACCACCTCCATCCGCTCGGAAAGGCCGCGCAGGCCGTAGCCGCCGGAACCGACGGAACCGACAGAACCGCCGTGCCCGCCCCCGGCCCCGTCGTCCTTCACCTCCAGGACGGCGCCGTCCTCGCCACTGCGGACGGTGATCTCGCAACGTCCGGCGCCGCTGTGCCGGATGACGTTGGTGACCCCCTCACGCACCGCCCAGCCGAGCAGGGCGTCCGGCCGGGGCGCCAGAGGCGGGCCCGTGCGCCGGACGGCGACGTCCACGCCGCTGTCGGCCAGCGCCATCCTGGCGGCGTCCAGCTCGTCGGTCAGCCCGCGACCGCGGTAACCGCTGACCGCCTGGCGGACCTCTTGCAGGGCCTTGCGTCCGACGGTCTCGATGTCGGCGGCCTGCTCGGCGGCCACCGCGGGATCGCGTTCGGCGACGCGCCGGACGGCCTGCGCCTTGACCACCATCAGCGAGAGCGTGTGGCCGAGCAGGTCGTGCAGGTCGCGGGAGAACCGGAGCCGCTCACGGGCCACGGCGGCCTCGGCGAGTTCCTCCCGGGCGTCGCGCAGCAGCCCGATCGCGGTGAACAACCTCAGGATGACCGCCGTCACGATCCCCGCGGTCACGGTCCCGTACCAGTTGGCGGCGAGGGCACCGCCGTCCTCGCCGCCCAGCAGGCCCGCCAGGACGCTCAGCGACGAGACGCCGCCGACGCCGATGAGCATGGGCAGCTCCGGTCTTCCCGACCTGGCGGGGACGTGTCCCACGACGACGCCGGCGGCGAGACCGAGGAGCGGGAACAGCGTGTACCACCGTCCCTGGAAGGCCAGTGCGGCCGCGGACGTGACACCCGCCTGGACGACCAGCAGCACGATCGGCGACCGCATCGGGCAGCGCCCGTCGAACGCGGTGCGAACGACGGCGAAATGCAGGAAGGCGAAGACGGCGAGTGCGGGTATCGCGAGCCACAGCGGATGGGTCCGGCCCTTGACCATGTCCCAGATCGGCCACACAAGGATGACGAGCCAGAACACGAATGCCTGACCACCTGGGCCATTACGGTCCAGCAGCTCCATGTCCAGAGCCGGTGCACGCCGGGTCGGGGCGCCTTTCCAGCGGATCACGTGACGTTCTTCTCGTTCACGGGGACACGGTACGCGGACCGGTCCGTGCCGGATGCAGAGCCGAACATCTACTTCTGGACAGGACAAATGTCCTGCTCCCCGGTGCGGCCTGGGCTCTGCTCCGCACCAGGCAGACTCGATGTAAGTCAACGAACAGGGCGCGGGTAGTCCCGTTCCGGGCGGTCCTGCGCTTTACTCGCTCTTGATGGCTTTGTTCGGCAGGTCCCGCTCCCGCCCGGCGAAGAACGCCGCGGCGCGGGATCTTTTCGAGCGCCTGAGATGGCGCTACTTCCAGGTCACTCCAGGACTGAGGTTCCTGGGGGCCGCGCTGCTCGTCGCGATCGTACTGGTGGCGACGGTCCTTCTGGACGGGCCGATCCTCTACGTGGCCGCCTTCACGGTGATTCTGCTGGTCGTCGTTCACCTGACGCTGCGCTCACCCACAGGTATGGCCGTCGTCGCGGTCATCCTGGCCTGGCTGGCCCTATCGGTGCCTCTGGGCGGGCTCTACCCGGACGAAGGAAACCCGCCCTACCTGAATCCATCGCTGCTCCTCGCCCTGCTCGCAGTACCCGTCGCATTCGTCGCCTTCCGACTGCGCGGATATGCGCCGTGGCGCACGACGCTGCTGGGGCTGGCCGCCGCGGGTGTGGCGACGGCGGCGTGTGCCCACCCGCTGCCGGAGGCCGGCGTCACGCCGGGCTGGCTGGCGGCACTGGCCGTTCTCGCCTATCGCTGGGATCGTGCAAGACGAGCCGTTCCGGCGGAGGCCTACGAGACGGGTTGGGTGCAGGAACAGGCGAGCCCGAAAGGGGACGCCCTGGCAGGGCCGCGCAAGAACTCCGGTTCCGAGAAGCGCGAACGGCCGGAGAAGCCGAGCAGACCCGACCGGCGCGGTGCCGGAGAGGACGGGGTCGCCGGCACCGCCGCTCAGGCGGTCCACGACCAGCGCGCCGCGGCGCAGGCGGCCGACTCCGGCGCCGCCCCCGAGCGCCAGGCGCCGCCCGAGCGCCGCACGGAGTCGCCCGACGTCTCCGTGGCGGACGCGCTCGCGGAGCTGGAGAACATGATCGGGCTTGAGCCGGTCAAGCGGCAGGTCCGCTCCATCGCCGCGTCCATCGAGGCCGCGCACATGCGCGCCGCCGCCGGGGTGCCCACCGAGAAGCCCATGCGGCATTTCGTCTTCGTCGGGCCCTCCGGCACGGGCAAGACCACCGTCGCGCGCGTGCTGGCCAAGATCTTCTACGCGTTCGGGCTGCTGCCCGAGCCCGCCCTGGTCGAGGCCCACCGCGCGGATCTCGTCGGTGAGTTCCTGGGGGCGACGGCCATCAAGACCAACCGGCTCGTCGACTCCGCCTTGGGTGGTGTCCTGTTCATCGACGAGGCGTACAGCCTGGTCAACTCCGCAGAGGGGCAACCCGACCGGTTCGGGGACGAGGCCGTCCAGACGCTGCTCAAGCGGGCCGAGGACGACCGGGACAACCTCGTCATCATCCTGGCGGGGTACGAGACCCAGATGGCGGAGTTCCTCGACTCCAACCCTGGGCTGGCATCCCGGTTCGGCACGCGCGTGCTGTTCCCGTCCTACCGCCCCTCGGAGCTGCTGCAGATCGCCGACTACCACACCACCCTGCGTGAGGACAGGCTCGACGCGGAGGCCCGCCAGCGGCTCGCCGCCCGCTTCGAAGAGGTCGAACGGCGCGGCATCATCGACGACCTGGGCAACGGCCGGTTCGTCCGGTCGCTGGCCGAGGCGGCGGCGCGCGCGCGGGACGTGCGCGTGGTCGAAGCCGTCTCGTCGTCGGGCGCACCGGCCAGGCCCACCGCCGAAGACCTGGTCACCGTGCGCGCCGAGGACGTGGAGACCGCCTTCGCTGAGGTCACCGAGCGGTTCCGCGGCTACGCCGAGACCCCCACCCTGGACGAGGCGCTCGGCTCCCTCGACGCGATGATCGGGCTGGAGCCGGTGAAGCGGCAGGTGCGCGAGATCGCCGCCCAGTTGCAGGTGGCCCGGATGCGGCAGGAGCAGGGCCTGGTCACCCGCCCCCCGACCCGCCATTTCGTGTTCACGGGACCGCCGGGCACGGGCAAGACCACCGTCGCGCGGGTCCTCGGCGGCATCTTCGCCGCGTTCGGGCTGCTCGCCCGCCCCGAGGTGGTCGAGGCCCAGCGCGCGGACCTCGTCGGCGAGCACCTCGGCGCGACGGCGCTGAAGACCAACAAGGTCGTCGACTCCGCCCTCGGGGGCGTCCTGTTCGTCGACGAGGCGTACGCGCTGAGCAACTCCGGCTACTCGGGGGGCGACGTGTTCGGGGCGGAGGCGGTGCAGACGCTGCTCAAGCGGGCCGAGGACGACCGCGACCGCCTCGTCGTCATCCTGGCCGGATACGACGCGGACATGACCCGGTTCCTGGCCTCGAACCCCGGGCTCGCCTCCCGGTTCGACGTACGCGTGGACTTCCCGTCCTACGGCCCGGACGAACTGCTCCGCATCGCCCAGCTCATGGCCGAGCAAGACGGCGACGAGTGGGAGGAGCACGCCCTGGACGACCTTGCCCTCGTGTTCCAGCGCGCATGCGGAACGGGCCGGATCGACGAACTGGGCAACGGTCGCTTCGCACGCTCCATGTACGAGAAGGCGTGCGCGTGCCGGGCGCTCCGGGCGGCGCGGCTCGGGTCCGCGGCGACCGCCGCCGACCTGACGCTCCTCACCACCGACGATGTACGGGACGCCTTCGCCGAGCTGTCCCACCGCCTCGCCTGACCCGCGTTCGAGGGCCCTGCGTGAACTGTCGGTGAGCTGCGCTGTAATCGAGGCATGGTCTCGGTGACGTGGAAGCAGGTCCTCGCCTGGCGGATGCGGCGGCAGTTCGTCGAACAGGCGGAGGACGTGTCCGCGCCGCAGATGGCCCGGAGACTGGCGGGGGTGCAGGCGCAGGTGGCGTCCGCCGCCGAGTTCGCGGTCGCGGTGCGTCGGCGGACCGCCGTCCCCGGCGAGGTGTCACGGGCGCTGCTGGACGAACGGACGCTCGTGAAGACGTGGGCGGCGCGCGGCACACTGCACCTCCTCCCCGCAGACGAGGCCGCCGCCTATCTCAAGCTTTGCTCGTCCATCCGCAACTGGGAGAAGGGCGCCTGGCAGCGGACCTTCGGCGCCACCCCCGCCGACCTTGAGGCGATCGCCGCCGCCGCCGCCGAGGCTCTGTCGGGCGGGGCGGCGCTCACCCGCGAGGAGCTCACCCGGGCCGTCGTGGACGAGACGGGCTCGCGCCATCTGGCCGAGGTGCTCGGATCGGGCTGGGGCACGCTGCTCAAGCCGCTGGCCTGGTGGGGCGTGCTCTGTTACGGGCCGTCCCAAGGCGCCAAGGTCACCTTCACGTCTCCGGCGCATTGGCTCCCCGGGTGGTCGGGTCTGCCCTCCATGGAGGACGCCGCCCGGACCGTGATCCATGCCTATCTGGGCGCCCACGGGCCCGCGACCCCCGACCTGTTCGACAACTGGCTGATGCGCAAGCAGAGCCGGAAGAAGGACGTCAGGGCATGGTTCGCCGCCGCGGAAGAAGGGTTGGCCACGGTCGAGGTCGAAGGCGTCTCCATGTACGTCCTGGAAGAGCACAGGGACGAGCTCCTCGACACCGCGCCCACCACGTCCGTCAGGCTGCTCGGTGGGTTCGACCAGTACATCCTGGGTGCCGGGACGGGCTCGACCTACCTGGTGCCCGCCGAGCACAAAAGCCAGGTAAGCCGGGCAGCGGGATGGATCTCCCCGGTCGTCCTGCATGAGGGGCGGGTCGCCGGCGTCTGGAGCGCCACAGACGGCGACGTGACCGTGACCCCGTTCGAGGACATTCCCGCCGCGCTGCTCAAAGAGGAACTGAACCGTCTGAGCTCGCTGCTGGGCTGACCCACAACGCGTCTGGAGCGAGGCGGCCGAACCGGCCGACGTCCGGTATGGGCGGTCGTCTAGGGTGCGCAGCGTGGACGAGCCGAATGAGCCGAATGAGCCGACCGAGCCGAATGAGCCGACCGAGTATCGGCAGACGCCGTACAAAGCGCCGGACGGCGCCACCGAAGTGCTGCTCATCAGGCACGGCGCATCCGCGCCCGCGCGCCCGGACCGGCCGTTCCCGCTCGTGGACGGCCATGGCGACCCCGAGCTCGCGCCCGAGGGACGGGAGCAGGCCGAGCGGGTCGGTGAGCGGCTCGCCGGCGAGCGCCTGGACGCCATCTACGTGACGCCTCTGCGCCGCACATCGCAAACGGCCGCGCCGCTTGCCCGCCGCCTCGGACTGGAGCCGCGGGTCGAGGCGGACTTGCGCGAGGTCCATCTCGGCGAGTGGGAGGGCGGCCTCTTCCGCAAGATGGTGGCCGAGAACGACCCGGTCGCCCAGCGGATGTTCGCCGAGCAACGCTGGGACGTCATCCCGGGGGCGGAGAAGAACGACGCGTTCGCCGCGCGCGTCGAGGAGGGCCTCGTCCGGCTTGCTGCGGCCCACACGGGCGGCCGGATCGCCGTGTTCACCCACGGCGGGGTCATCGCCCAGGCCCTCGCGGCCGCCACCGGCGCCAGGCCGTTCGCGTTCCTCGGCGCGGACAACGGCTCGATCTCGCGGCTGGTCAGGCTCGGCGATCTGTCGTCGCTCCGCGGCTTCAACGACGTCTCCCACCTGGACTGGTCCGTCCCCGCCCCGCTGACCTGACCGCTTTTGAACGCGGGTGACCCGGGGACCCTGGGCTAGAGGCGGAAACGAAGTCTCTGCCCAGGGCGAAGTTGCGCGGCATCGGAGACGGCGGCCGAGGAGAGCACGGCGACCACCGGGTAGCCGCCGGTGGTCGGATGGTCGGCCAGGAAGATGATGGGCAGGCCGCTGGGCGGCACCTGGAGGGAACCGACGACCATGCCCTCGCTGCCGAGTTCGCCGTCGCGCGCCCGTTCGAGGGGGCGTCCGTTCAGGCGCACGCCCACACGGTTGCTGTCCGGGGAAACCTCATAGGGCGTGGACGTGAGCGTGGCCAGCGCGTCGTGGGTGAACCAGTCGTCACGTGGACCGGGCAGGATCCGCAGGACCGGGGTCTCCGGCATGGCCGCCGCGGGCACGACGTCCACAGTGATGTGCTGGAAGTTCGCGGCGGAACCGATCGGCAGACGGTCACCTGGCGCGAGGGGCGCCGGCCCGAGGCCGGACAGGAGGTCGGTCGAACGGCTCCCCAGCACTTCATCTACGGTGACACCGCCCCGAACGGCGACGTAGCTGCGGAGCCCGGACGCGGGCGTGCCGAGTTCGACCAGGCCGCCGGACGCCACGAAACAGGGCGCGTTCACTCCATGAGGTCGGTCGTCGATGCGCAGCGTCACCGGAGCGCCGGTCACCGCGATCCAGGCGCGTTCATGGAAGCGCAGCGCCGCCCCACCGAAGGTGAACTCCACGCCCGCCGCGCCCTCCGGGTTGCCCACGAGGCGGTTGGCCAGCCTGAACGCGCGCCGGTCCGCGGCCCCGGAGCGGGGCACGCCGAAATGGGCGCGACCGGGCCTGCCGAGATCCTGGACGGTCGCGAGCGGTCCGGGCCGCACGACCTCGATCAAGAACGCTCCTCGGCGACGAACCGGACCCGCGTCCCCGGCCGCAGCAGGGACGGCGGTTCGCGCGTCACGTCCCACAGCGGCAGGCGGCTGCGGCCGAGCAGCCGCCAGCCGCCCGGCGACCGGGACGGGTACACGGCCGCGTACGGGCCCGCCACCGCCACCGAGCCGGCCGGGACGGCCTTCCTCGGCGACTCGCGCCGTGCCACGTGCAGCGCGGGATCCAGCCCTGACAGGTAGCCGAAGCCGGGGGAGAAGCCCAGGTAGGCGACCGTGTAAGAGCCCGTGGAGTGCCGCCGGACGACCTCCTCGCGCGACAACCCGGTGAGGGAGGCGACCTCGTCGAGATCCTCGCCGTCGTAGACGACGGGGATCTCCAGTGGCGCGGCCTCTCTGACCACGTCGTCCTCCAGGCGCAGCTGCGGGAGGAGCGCGGCCAGGCGGTTCAGGTCGGCGGAGTGGTCCGCCACCACCAGGACGGTCCGCTCCCCAGGGACGACATCCACGACACCGGGCAGCGGGGCGTTCCTGAGGGCGGCGTTCATCCGGTGGGCGGTCGCCAGATCCCCGGTCTCCACGAGCAAGGCGGTGTCGCCGACCCGCCGCACTTTCACGCGAACGATTCCAGGATGACGCCCGCTTCGGACAACGCCGACCGGACGGACCTGGCGAGGACCACTGCGCCGGGGGTGTCGCCGTGCACGCAAATGGAACGGGCCTTCAAGGTGACTTCAGTACCGTCCACGGCGACGACGGTGCCGTCCACCGCCATCCGCACCGCGCGCTGCACGACCGTGTCGGGGTCGTGGACGACCGCCCCGGGCTCGCGGCGGGACACGAGCGCGCCGGACGGCGTGTAGGCGCGGTCGGCGAAGCACTCGGCGATGACGGTGAGCCCGTCGGAGACGTCATGCACCGCCGAGCCCGGAAGAGTGAGCAGGGGGAGCGACGGATCGTAGGCCCGTACCGCGTCGGCCACCGCACGCGCCTGGACGGGGTCGCGCGCGACCCTGTTGTACAGGGCGCCGTGCGGCTTCACGTACGCCACACGACCGCCCTCCGCGCGCGCGATGCCGTCCAGCGCCGAGAGCTGGTAGAGGATCTCGGCGGTCAGCTCCGGAGCCGCCACGTCCATCTCCCGGCGGCCGAACCCGGCGAGGTCCCAGTAGGAGACCTGCGCGCCGATCGTCACCCCTCGCTCGACGGCCGCCGCGCACACCCGCCGCATGATCAGCGGATCGCCCGCGTGGAACCCGCATGCCACGTTCGCGCTCGTGATGACGTCGAGCAGCGCCGAGTCGTCGCCCAGCCTCCAGACGCCGAACCCCTCGCCGAGGTCGGCGTTGACGTCGATGACCGTCATCCTCCGCTACCACCGATCATGCCGTGCCGCCACCGATCCCCGTGCTCAGACGGTCTCCTCGCGAAGGTCCTCGACCTCGTGCCGGGACGCCCACGCCTGGTACACGCCCCGGTCGAACGGCTCCAGGCCGAGCCGCTCCGCCACCGGGACCTTGCCGCCGCTGTACTCCACGCGCAGCCAGCCCTCGTGCTCGCCCAGGACCACGAACGGCTCGCCCCGCCACGTGCAGTGTGTGGTCACGTACTGGAGACTGTCGACGTCCGCCAGGGGCACCACCTGGACGTACCGGTCCGGCGAGACCTGGCTGAACCCCTCGACGTGTCCCGTGGCGTAGAGACGCACCTGGTCTCCGTCCGGGCTCGCCTCGTAGTCGGCGCCCCGCCAGCCCGCGTAGTAGCCCTGCCGGATGCTCATCCGTGGCCTCCCGGCAGTTTCACGAGCCACCTGCGCAGATCGGCGTCGTATCCCGCCACGAGGGACTCCCTGCCCTGCGCGTCGAGCCGGTACATCTCGGCCCCGTGGGGCAGGCGCTGGCTCTCGACCTTGAACTCGGGGATGGCGGGCCCGTCGCCCGGCGCGTACCCCGATCCCGGGAACGGCGCCTTCTCGATGACCCATCCGCCCGGGATGATGCCCATGCTCCACTCGTCGATGCCGCCCAGCGGGCGGCGGAACAGCGCGGGCTTCACGGCCGGCCAGCGGATCACGAAGATCTGCTCGTCCGCGGGCGCGAAGGGCGACCCTTCGTACACCAGCCCCAAGGCCCGGATCAGCGCGGCGGGGCTCCTCAGCTCCTGAACGTCCTGGAACCGGTGCACGTAACCGGCGACCAGGTCGTAACCGCCTTCCAGATAGTGCTGCACATGCTCGGGCCGCACGGCCTTCTGCATCACCACTACCTGGGACGCGTCCGCGGGCCCCTGTGTCTGGGGCGCTGGGCCCCGCGCTCCCGAGGTGGACCGGGCACCGCGTTCGACGATGCTGGGCTTTCTCTCTGCACGGGTCCGCGTGTCGGTAGGCGAGGCCTGCGCGGCGGCTGCCGGGACGCTTTGCTGCCGTGTATCCGTGCTCGGTCGCTTGGGCTCGGTGCGTGGTCGCCCAGGGTCTGTGCTCGGACGCGTCGTGTCGGCTCGTGCACGCTCCCGCTGACCGTAGAGCGGCGCCACAGGAAGCCCGTGAGGATCGCTCGGCGTCTCGCGGGACGGGGGCGGGGGGACGTCCGGCTTCCGTGCGGGCAGGCCTTGCGGGTCCGTTGGCGTCTCCCGGGCCACCGGCCGTTCCTTCGCGACCGGCCGCTCCTTCGGGAGCGGAGTCTCCCTGGTGGCCGGGGCCCGTCCGGCGGCGGGAACCTCGGGACGACGCGGCGGAGCCGGGGGCGCCTGGGCCGGAGCCGGCCGCCGCCGGGCGGGCGGGCCGGCCTCCGGCGCGGGCGGGCCGTCCGGCGGCGCTGTGCTCGCGTGTGAGGGCGCGGACGGCGCGGAGGGTGTCTCGGTTCGGGGCCCCGCCGGTTCCGGGCGCTGAGGCGGCCTGGGGGCCCGGCGTCCGCCGGCCGGGGCGCCGCCGCCCCCGGCGCGGGACGCGGAGCCGCGTGACGAGCGGCGGCGCGACGAGGGGCCGGCCACGTGGACGTCGGTCGGCGCCGGCGGCGTGGGCGTCGAGGGCTCCTCGGGTTCGAGGAGGGCGTTGGCGTCCAGGTAGCAGGCACTCGGCAGGCCGGGATTCACGGCGAGCTGCCACTCCGGGTGGGGCCAGCGCCGCGACAGCTCCGCCAGCGACGCCTGCCGGTGGTGGACCGCCTGGCCCTGGAGGGAGCGGTCCATGGCTTCGGGCGAAGTGAACGCGAGCACGAACGTGCCGTCGCCGAACTGCGCCGTGGCGAACTGGTGATCGCCGCCCTCCGGATCGCCGGGCGCGGGCAGGTACAGCGTCGCGCGCGCGAGCAGCTCCAGGTAGCCGTGCTGGTCACCGCGCTCGCGGGCCTCGCCCAGGGCCGCCTCCAGGGCCGACCCGGACGGGCGCGCCGGGCGCGCCGAGGCCTGGGCGGGACGTTCGTCCTCGGGGACGGCGAGCGGGATGCCGAGACCGGGAAGGGCCAGGGGCCCGCCGTCGGGACCGGCCTTGCTCGCCTGGTAGACGAGTTCGAGCGGGGACTCGATGCCGTACACGTCGCGGAACGCGCCCATCATCTGCCCGGCCAGCAGGGCGCAGGTCTCCAGCAGTTCCGAGGAGGCGCGGCCGCCGCGCTCGCGGAAGGTGAGCCGGTCCCACCAGTTCTTGCGGTCCTCCTCGTCCGGCGGCTCCCAGCCGAGCGCCCTCAGCCGCCGCTCCTGCCGCGACGCGAGGGGGCGGGGCAGGAACGCGCTGCCGACGGCCTCGGCGTCGAGCGTCCCCTCGGAACGCATCGCCTGGACGTAGGGCAGGCCGCTCGGACCCTGCACGATGAGGAACGACGTGACCGGCAGCCGTGAAAGCTCCAGTGTCAGCCGTCTGGCGAAGTCGTTCCAGTCCACTGGGGCTTCACTTTCACGTGCGGGGCGGGATTCCGTACTCGACGGTAGCCGAAGGGCGCGTCACTCGGTCCAGGGAGCCGGAACCGCGTCGGCTCTCACGGGCGTCCAGACGCCGCCTATGGCGTCGTAGACGGCGACCGGTGCCTGCTCGCCCTCGCCTGTCGAACGCCACAGGCGCGTGCCGTGCGGCGGCCGGACAGGGACGCCCGCGGGGCCCGGCCCAGGAGCGGGCGCCCGGTGCGTCGACCGCTCCTGCGGGATGCCGACCGGGCCGCTGCCGGGCAACTGCGTGTCAGCCGGCGGGGTGTCAGCTGGCGGGGTGTCAGCCGGAGGGGGATCGGTGGGCGCGCCGAGAGGCGCCGCCGTGGCCGGTTCCGATGTCCTCGGCGGGGCGCCGCCAGCGTCGAGTGCCGCTCGGAGGTCGGCCGTCGTGAACGGGTCGACCGCCGTATGGGCGTCGTCATACGGGGCGTCGTCGTACGGGGCGTCGTCGTACGGGGCGTCCGCCGAAGGGACCGCCCCAACCGGCGGCACTTCACCCGGTGCCGCTCCGCCCGGAACAGAACCGCCCGGAACAGAACCCTCTGGGGCGGGCGTGCCAGGGGCCGAGCCGTTGACCGGGGCAGCCGAGCCACCGGCGACGGGGTTCGGCCCGGAGAGCGCGTTGGGGTCGACCGTGCCGTACGGGTTGGGCTCGTCAGGCAGTGGGTCGTACTGGAGGGGCTCGGGCGCCCCGGCCCGGCCGCCCTGCAACCGGCCGATGACGGACGAGTCCAGGAGCACTTCGCTGGGCAGGCCCCAGTTGATGGCCAGGCGCCACGCGGGATCGGGCCAGCCCGCAGCGAGCCTGGCGAACGAGGTGCGCCGGTACAGGCCGGGGTGCCGGTCGCCGGTGCGCGCCAGTGCCCCGGGCGAGGTGAACACCGTGACGTAGGTGCCGCTGCCGATGGTGATGGTGGGGAACTCGGCGCGGTCGGGGTCCTCTACGGCGGAGGCGGTCGCGGGCAGGACGAGGTCGGCGTTCTCCAGCAGCTTGAAGTAGGTGGTGTTGTCGCCGTTCGCCTTGGCTTCGGCAAGACGTGGTTCAAGCAGCTCCGCGTCCATGCCCGGCAGCGCCTGATCCGGCAGCGGCAGGCGCGTTCCTGCCGGGGTGGTACCGGCGGGCAAGGGATCGGCGCCGGGCAGGGAGTCGGCAGTGGGACGGACTCCGCCCGACGACGCGCGGCGCTTGCTCACGCGCGACCGATCGGCCACCTCGATCCCGAAGTCGAGCAGTTCGATGAGGCCGGACCCGTGCCGGTGGAACGACTCGTACACGAGGTCGGACGGGCGCCGGACGCCCTGGACGTCCCGGAGCGCCGTGACCATGACGTCGGCCAAGCGCGAGAAGTCGGCGTCGGTCACGCTCAGCATCCCGCCCGGCATGCCCCCCTCTGGGAGCTCCGTCCACCAGTTGCGCGGCGAGGGGTCGGCGGGCGGGCGCCACCCCGACTCGCTCATGACCTCTTCGTCGGCCAGGGTGAGCAGGAGCGGGCCTTCGAGGAAGTTGTTGCTGACGGCCTCGGCGTAGAGCCGGTCGGGCTCGCGCATGGCCTGGACGTAGTGGCGGCTCTCGTCGCGCTCGCGCACGATCAGGATCGTGTCCCGTTCGAGACCCGCCAGTTCACGTCCCAGGCGCCGGGCGAACTCGGACCACTCCAACAAGATCACTCCCTACGACCAGGGGCCGGTGCCGACCCCCGCGAGACCGCGCCCGGGACCCGATGATTGTCGCCGGGAGCGCGACGCGCAAACCAGGAGTTCAGTCGGGCGGGGGTTCGTGACGAAGCACACGCAGGGCCTCACGGAGAGCCTCCGGGACGTCCCCGTAGCGGTCGAGGACGTCGATGAGTTTGTGCAGGACCGCATGGCGCTCGTAGCCGACGTCCAGCAGCGACTGGGCGGTTTCCCACAGGTGCGGCGGCTCGCCGTCCCACAGCATCGCCGTGAGCCGCGCGTGCGCGTCGAGGTGCTCCTCGTCGCCGCCCGGGTGCTCGAACTCCAGCAGGGTGCGGCGGTCGACGGGGTCGGCCGGGTCGAGCTCCGACAGGTCGACGGTGCCGTGCCGCCCCGCCGGCCGGTGCGTGCCCGACAGGAACGGCAGGGCGAAGGCGCGGCGTGGGAGGGCCTCCAGGTCGCCGTCGGGCAGCAGCCGGTCGACCAGACTCCGGTCGAGACCGAACGCGGCCGGGTCGCGGTAGGCCGCGGAGAACTTCGCGGTGGCGTCCCACAGGGCGTCCAGAGTCGCTCTGACGCCCTCTTCCGGCAGTCCCGTCCTCCGCCCGGCCCAGCGGACCCACGCGGCCAGGACGTGGGGGACGGCCTCCTGCTCCGAGGGGGAGAGCAGGACCTTGCGCGGCAGCCAGTCGAGCAGGAACATCTCGCACTTGAGCGGGCTGACCCGCAGCGGCCTCCCGAAGTCGTGGGCGCAGCCGTAGTCGATGATCTGGTCCACGCACCGGATCGCCGCGGAGATGTCCGACAGCTCACCCGCCTCGTCCGAGGCGAGGAACCGCGTCGCGATCGTGGCGCGCCTGTCGCGCCCGTACACCGGAGGCTGGGGCAGGCGCCCGCCCGGCGGAAGGATGTCCACTCGCGCGCGGACGAAAGCGTGGTAGGAACCGAAATTGTCGTTCACCGGCGGATCGCCGGTCTCGTCGGTGAGATCCAGGGCGCTCTGCAGCAACGCCTTGGTGTCGCGCGGGTCGAGCTCTTCGAACCGCATCAGCGGGTTGTCGCGGCTTTCGCGGCGGGTGTGGTCGAGAAGCCGGTCCACCCGCGAGGAGACCCAGGCGTCCCGGACCATCCCGCTCGCCGGAAGCCGCCCCGCGGGCGCGCCGGACGCGAACGGACCGCCGCGCGGCCGGACGACACCGGCCCTGTTGCGGTCGACCAGGATGACCAGGGCGTGCCTTTCGGCGCCCCCGTACGTGTAGGTGCAGATGACGGAGTCTTGGTCGCCGTAGACGTCCCTTGACGCGAAGCACGCCTCGGGCTCGACCATGCCGACGCGGTCGGCCCAGCCGGGCCGGGCGACGCCGTCGCTCATCAGTTGCAGCGCCGCGCGTTCGGCCTTGGCCGCCTGCCTCGGGGTGCCCATGTAGGCGATTCCGGTGAGCAGGGCCAGCGCCGCCGGGGTGGCGGCGGCCGCGGCGTAACCGACCAGGGCTTCGCCGATGACCTCCTCCACGTCGCCGTCCGGGACGCGCTGCCCCCACCAGGAACCGAGGATCTCGCTGACGATGAGCTCCGCGTCCAGGGGGCTGCGCACCGCCAGCAGTTCGCGGGCGTGCTGGAGCATGCCGTCGAAAATCGCCGAGACCTCGTCCGGGGGGTGCGGGCCGTCCCGGGCCGGGTCCCCGGAGGAGCGGCTGCGGCTGCGGGGACTCACGCCTCTAGCCTCTCAGATCCGGCGCGGACCGTGGCCAGGACGCGACCGAAGGCCGGAATGGGTCGCCTTCGCGTCACCCGCGCGGCCGACCGGCCGCTCAGCCGGCGGTCGCACGCCCAGAGGGCGGCCGCGATTTCAGGATCCCGGTGAGCTGTTCCCGGGCCATCCGTTCGACCCTGTCCGGTGTGGCCTCCAGGCCCAGATGGGCCATGCAGGCCTGGACGTCGGCCACACACCGGCGTACCGCGTCTGACGGGAAGGACCCGAACTCGTCGCAAAGCCGTTGTGCGAGCGCGTCACGTGTCTCGTTCCGGTGATCGGCCAGTGCAGGCATCAGCGCACACCTCCGCGCACGGGGTTCTCGATGTCACATTCAAGCCCTTGAACAGGGAGAGTCAAGACATGCCAGGAGGTCGTTGTGTAAATTCTGGCCCCTGTTCACCGGACGTTCCGCGGGGATCGGCCGCCGCCTCGCCCGCCCACGCGCTCGCCTCGTCCACCTGCGCGTTCGCCCCGCCGGAGCCCGGCCGTCCACCGGCGTTCGGCGACCGGCCCGCGGCGTCGGCCCAGCCGGCGTGATGTCGTGCGGCCCAGCCGGGGTCCACCCGCCCGGTCAGCATCCCCGCGAGCGCCTCGCGGTCCCGCAGCGCCTCCCACAGGTGCCCGGCCGTCACCACGAGGACCGCGAGGAAGAGCCAGTCGTGGACGAAGGTGGACCCCGTGCGCCACCGGTCGCCCCACGGCCCCGGGAAGGTCAGGATCTCGCCGGTGCCGAGCATCACGAGGATCGCGCCCGCCGTGAACGCCGCGTTCAACTTCTGGCCCGCGTTGAACTTGCCCACGGGCAGGACCCCGCGCCCGTCCTGCACGGCCCTGCGGTCGCCGCGCCTGAGCCACCGCCAGTCCGCGGGCACGAACCTGTTCAGCCGGCGAAGGTCGGCCCTGAACGCCCGAGACAGCAGACCGAGCACGATGGGCACGGGGAGGGCGAAGCCGCACCAGACATGGACGGTCTTGACCATCTCCCTGCGACCCACCAGCGTCGACAGCAACGGCAGGTAGAGCAGCGCCGCGGTCAGCAGGCAGACCAGCATCAGCAGCGCGGTGACGTGGTGGATCGAGCGTTCGGCCCGGCTGAACCGCACGAGCCGCCCCGATGACGGCTCAGGTCGGCGCATCGCTACGTCCGTTCGACCGTCCCACCCAGGCGTCCACGTCGTAACCGAGTTCCTCCCAGTAGCCGGGCTTCACCCGGTCGGTCAGTTCGATGCCGCCGAGCCACTTCAGCGACTTGTAGCCGTACATGGGCGCGACATACAGGCGCGTGGGTCCGCCGTGGTCATGGGTGACGGGCTTGCCGTCCATCTGGGTCGCGACCAGGACGTCTCGGCGTCGCGCCTGCTCCAGCGTCAGCGACTCGGTGTAGACGCCGTCGAACGAGGTGAACCGCACGGCCCGTGCGCGGGCGGAGACTCCGACCGCCCCCAGCAGATCGGGCAGCGCCACGCCGATCCACCGCACGTCCGGCACCCGCCAACCCGTCACGCACTGGAAGTCCCTGTCCAGCACTGTCTGCGGGAAATGCGCCAGATCGGCCATCCCAAATGATTGCGGCTTGTCGACAAGGCCGGAAACGGTCACCCGGTGCGTCGCGACATCGTGCCGTTTCACACTGGGCGTGACCGAGTAGTAACGGAACCCGCCGGCGGCCGGCAGGACGTCCCCGATCGGCCCCACCGGCGCCAGGGCCCGGCTCACCCTGTCCTGGACGGATGCTCCCACGGCGACCCCCGCCGCGCCGAGGCCGAGCATTCCCAGGACGACCCTTCGCCCAACCGGGCTGCCTTCCGCCCGCTCGTCCTCGTTCACGACCCCATTCGAGCACCACCGCCTGCGGCTCGCCAGGGCTCGGCGGACGTCGTAAGACTTCTGACAGATCCGGGCACCGCCCCCGACCGCGCCCGGGGGCCGCCCTAAGCTGAGCTCATGGCCACGAAGGTTCACCTCGCACAGCGTCCAGAGGCCGACGAGCTGCTCGGACGCAGTCCGCTGGCCGCTCTTGTGGGCATGCTGCTCGACCAGCAGATCCCGATGGAATGGGCGTTCTCGGGCCCCTACACCATCGCGCAGCGGCTCGGCTCGGACGATCTGGACGCCCACGAGATCGCCGCCCACGACCCCGAGCGGTTCGCGGCGCTCCTGGCGGAGAAGCCGGCCGTCCACCGCTACCCCGGTTCGATGGCCAAGCGGGTCCAGCAGCTGTGCCAGTACCTCGTGGACCACTACGACGGGGACGCCGAGAAGGTGTGGAAGGGCGTCGACACCGGCAAGGAGCTGTACAAGCGGCTGAACGGCCTTCCGGGCTTCGGAAAGCAGAAGGCCCAGATCTTCCTGGCCCTGCTGGGCAAGCAGTTCGGCGTCCGGCCGGACGGCTGGCGCGAGGCCGCCGGCGCCTACGGCGAAGAGGGCTCGCACCGGTCCGTCGCCGACATCACCGGCCCCGACTCCCTCGCCAGGGTGCGGGCCTTCAAGCAGGAAATGAAGGCCGCCGCCAAGGCCGCCCAGTAGGGTCGGAGCAGGGTGGAACTCGCCGAACGGGGCGAGTTGACACCCTGTGACGCATGCACGCCGTAACATCTCCTACTTGCCGTCCGTGCCGGGCCACCCCGCGTGCCCTCCATGACGGTGTCCGAAACCGACGAGTTCGTCTGGGGCCGAAGGGACAAGGATGTTCAGCAGGGCTTCCGTAGGCGGCGAACCATCGGGATGATGAGTACCTGACTCCGACCGGTGTTGTGATGGAGGCGGGAGCGTTAACCTGCTCCCATTCACTCATAGTGATGAATAATTGCCGTGCGGTACGGGACCCTCTGGGGCGGAGGTGTTGTCCTTGAGCACCGAGACGTCCGTCCCGCATCCCCGCTTCTCAGGGGTGGAGGGGCAGCCCATGGATGCGTCCGACGCCGCGCTGTACGCGACCTTGCTGAAGGAAGCGCCCGAAGGGCTGGCGTTCTTCGACCGCGACCTGCGTTGCCGCCGGGCGAACGACGCGCTCGCGACGCTGCTGGACGTGCGCGTGCGCGACCTCCAGCAGCGCCGGCCGTCGGAGGTGCTGCCCGAGGCGCTCGCGGCGGCCTTCGAGACGGCGCTCCGGAAGGTGATCGCCGAGGACCGCCCGGTCGACCATCTCGAGATCGTCGTCCCGGTCGGGCCGCCCGCGGCGCCCGGTGCGGCGCCCGGCGTGGCCACCGCCGTCGAGGAGCGGATCCTGGCGTGCACGTGGCTGCCCGCCAAGGGCGGCGGCGACGAGCACCCGGGCGTCGTCCTGACCGCCCAGGACGTGACCGAGCGGCGCAGGGCCGAGGAGGTCATCCGCCGCAAGGAGCAGCGCTACCGCTCGCTCGTGGAGGCCAGCGCCCAGGTGGTGTGGGTCGCCGCGCCGGCCGGCGGCGTGATCGACGACGCGCCCGAGTGGCGCGCCATCACCGGCCAGACGCCGGACGACTACGCGGTCGGCGGCTGGCTGTCGGTCGTGCACCCCGAGGACCGGCCGCGCATCGAGGCGCACTGGCGCGACTGCGTCGGGGAGAACCGGGTCTTCGAGACCAACTACCGCATCCGCACCAAGAGCGGCACCTACCGGCACTTCGACGTCAGGGCCGTGCCCATCTGGCGCGGCGACGCGGTGATCGAGTGGGTCGGGGCCAACACCGACGTCACGGGCCAGCGCGAGGCCGAGGAGATGCGCGGCCGGCTGACCGAGCAGCTGTCGGCGGCGGCGCTGCGCACCGCGCGCCTCCAGCAGGCCACCTCCATGCTCGCCGAGGCCCTGACCGTCTCCCAGGTGGTCCAGGTCATCACCGAGGTCGGGCGGTCGGCCATCGGCGCCGACTACTCCGCGGTGGCGCTGCTGGACGACGACAAGCTGCGGCTCAGCATCGTGGCCCCGTCCCAGCCGGGGTCCGAGAGCGAGACGCCCTCGGCGTCCCGTGACGAGATCAAGGTCAGCGACCAGACCGTGATGTCGGTGGCGGTGCGCGAGAGCCGGCCGTTCCTGGCCGAGCACCCCGACAGCCTGCGCCTGCAGTTGGGCCACGGCGAGCGGGACCTGTTCGCCCAGCACACGGAGGAGCGCGCCTGGGTGGGCCTGCCGCTGCTCGCGGCCGGCGCGCCGATCGGCGCCCTCCGCTTCTCCTTCACCCGGCCCAGGGAGATCACCGAGGAGGAGCGGGTCTTCCTGGAGGCGCTCGCCGGCCAGTGCGCGCTGGCCGTGGAGCGGGCCCTGCTGTTCGAGCGCGAGCACAAGACCGCCGAGGAGCTCCAGAGGAGCCTGCTGCCCAGCGACCTGCCGCAGCTGCCCGGCATGGCGCTGGCGGCTCGCTACAACCCCGCGACACGCCACGTGCAGGTGGGCGGCGACTGGTACGACGTCTTCCGCCTCGCCGACAACCGGCTCGCCGTGGCGGTCGGCGACGTGATGGGCAAGGGCGTCCTCGCCGCGGCCGGAATGGGCCGCGTCCGCAACGCCCTGCGCGCCCTCGCGCTGAACGATCCGCGCCCCGCCGCCGTCCTGGCCGGGCTCGACCGGCTGTTCAGCGCCACCGAGGACGAGGAGCAGTTCACCACCGTCGTCTACGCGGTCATCGATCCCGAGACCGGGCAGGGGGAGCTCAGCAACGCGGGCCACCCTCCGGCCCTGCTGATCTCGCCCGACACGCCCGCGCGCGTGAGCACGCGGGAACCTGGAACGCCCCTCGGCTGGCCGAGCCAGCGGCAGCAGACAAGTTTTTCCATCGAGACCGGCAACACTGTGGTCTTCTATTCCGATGGACTTGTGGAGAACCGTAGGCGTGGGGTGGACGCCGGGCTTGAGGAGCTCGTCGCCGTCGCGGCGGACGCCCCACCTGAAGTGGTAGGAGATCCCGAGAGACTCGTCGACTTCCTGGTCGATCGGATGCTTGCCGGGTATGAGCAGGTAGACGATGTGACCGTGCTTGCCCTGCACGTCCCGCCCAAGTCCGAGTGAACCCCGCCGAAGACGGCGCCGAGACGGTCCGGCACGTTCGAAGGACCGCCCCGCGCCCTCTAAGGTGGAGTGTTACCGGGTAGGACTCCAAGGCGGAATGCGCAGCAGTGCCAGAATGCTTGACCCAGAGAGAGCGGGTACGCTGCGGTCCCGCACCGGGAGGTCCGCTCCGTGTGTGGTCCCACCCAGTGTGAGGCCGAGCCCGTCAGGGCACTTGGGTCAACCAAGCCACACGTTCGTTCGAGAGGTATTTGTGTCGCCTGCTAGCTCGACCTCGAAAGCGTCAGATCTGCACGATCACGTCATCGCGCAACTGATCGAGCGTGGACGGTCCCAGGGTTACCTCGAAGCCGACGACGTACGACGTACGTTCGAGGAGGCCGACATCCCCGTGTCGAAGGCCTCCAGCATTCTGCGGAGCCTCAGCAAGGAGGGTGTGACCGTCATGGTGAGCGCTGCCGACTCCGCGGCGCCCAAGCGTCCGCCGCGCAAGCGCGCGACGCCGCCGGCACGCAGGCCCAAGACCGCCGCCGCCGCCAAGGAGCAGCCCGACACGGTGACCGCCGTCGTCGGCGACGACGCTCCGGAGGAGGCCGCCGCCGCGCCGCGCCCGGCCGCTCCGAAGCCCGCGCCGCCGAAGAAGGCCGCACCGGCCAAGGGCGCCAAGGCGAAGAAGGGCGCGCCGGCGAAGAAGGGCGCCGCCCAGCCGGTCAAGGGCGCCCCGTCCGACAAGGCCGACAAGGGCGAGGACCCGGAGGTCGACGACGAGGTCGACGTCGACCTCGACGAGGACCTGACCGACCTCGAGGTCGAACTCGTGGACGACACGGCCGAGGAGCCCGAGGCCGAGGAGCCCGAGGCCGCCGCCGCGCCCGTCGCGAAGGCCGCCGCTCCGACCGGCAAGGGCGACAACCCGTCCGAGGAGGAGGGGTTCACCCTCGGCGACGACGACGAGGACGCGCCCGCGCAGCAGATCGCGGCCGCCGGAGCCACCGCCGACCCGGTCAAGGACTACCTCAAGCAGATCGGCAAGGTGCCGCTGCTGAACGCCGAGCAGGAGGTCGAGCTCGCCAAGCGGATCGAGGCCGGCCTGTTCGCCGAGGAGCGCCTCGCCGTCGCCGGTCCCTCGATGTCCGAAGAGGACCTTGAGGACTTCGAGTGGATCGCCGAGGACGGCCGCCGCGCCAAGAACCACCTCCTGGAGGCCAACCTCCGCCTGGTGGTCTCGCTGGCCAAGCGCTACACCGGTCGCGGCATGCTGTTCCTGGACCTGATCCAGGAGGGCAACCTCGGCCTGATCCGCGCGGTCGAGAAGTTCGACTACACCAAGGGCTACAAGTTCTCCACGTACGCCACCTGGTGGATCCGGCAGGCCATCACCCGCGCGATGGCCGACCAGGCCCGCACCATCCGCATCCCGGTGCACATGGTCGAGGTCATCAACAAGCTCGCGCGCGTGCAGCGGCAGATGCTCCAGGACCTGGGCCGCGAGCCCACCCCGGAGGAGCTGGCCAAGGAACTCGACATGACCCCGGAGAAGGTCGTCGAGGTCCAGAAGTACGGCCGCGAGCCCATCTCGCTGCACACGCCGCTCGGTGAGGACGGCGACAGCGAGTTCGGCGACCTCATCGAGGACTCCGAGGCCATCGTCCCGGCCGACGCGGTCAGCTTCACGCTGCTCCAGGAGCAGCTCCACTCCGTTCTGGACACGCTCAGCGAGCGCGAGGCGGGCGTGGTGTCGATGCGGTTCGGCCTCACCGACGGCCAGCCGAAGACGCTGGACGAGATCGGCAAGGTGTACGGGGTGACCCGGGAGCGCATCCGGCAGATCGAGTCCAAGACCATGTCGAAGCTGCGCCACCCGTCCCGTTCCCAGGTCCTGCGCGACTACCTGGACTGACCGGACGCCTGCGGCGGCACGGCAGGGCCCCGGCGATCTCGCCGGGGCCCGCTGTCGCGCCCCCGCGTGCGCGCCGTCCCCGTGTGCGCGCCGTCCCTGTGTCGTCCGGCGCGTGCCGTCAGTCGTGCAGGATGACGTCGAGGTTCGCACCGTTCAGTTCGACGGTGTGGCCGAGGCCGGAGACGGCCTTCAGCAGCTCCTCGGGGGTGCGCGGCGCGGCGCCCGCCTCGATCAGGTCGTGGGCGATCCGCCCGCGGGTGGCCTTGGCCATGTGGCTGACGACGGTCCGCTTCGCTACGCCGCCGTCGAGCCGCTCCCGGAACACCCGGACGGAGACCGCCGGGCCGGGAGCCTTCCACACCGCCGCGTACGGTCCGGACCGCATGTCGACGACCAGGTCGTCGTCCAGGCGGAGGGCCTTGCGCATCGCCGGGCGCCATGACGCCCCCAGGCTGTGCCCAGGCGGCAGCGACACGCCCATGGACAGCCGGTAGGGCGGAACGCGGTCGGTGAGCCTCAGAGCGCCCCACAGGCCCGAGAACACGATGATCTGCCGGGCGGCCGCCTCCGGGTCCAGATCGGCCAGGTCGAGGTTGTCGTAGAGGACGCCGGTGTAGAGCCGTGCCGCCGGCAGGGTCGGCGCCTTGCGCACCGCCTTGTTGCGGGCGAGGGCCTCGCCCGCCTGCCCGGGGGGAAGACCGAGCGCCTCCGCCGCGCCGGCGCCCCGGGACGCCTTCCCCAGGGCCGCGAGGACGCGCCGCCGTGTCGGCGTCAGGCCGGGGAAGCTCAGAGAGGCCAGGTCGAGGGGCGGACCGTCCCCCTCGGTAGCCTTCTTCTCCGACGGCGGCAGCAGGATGTGCACGATCCCCCCGAAAGCGGTGACAGATGGCGCGGCCCCTGGACAGGCGGTTGGACGAACTCGTCGCCGAAGCGTGGCCCGCGCCGTCCGCACAGGATATGGGCGGCTGGCTGCTGCGCCACGCCGACGGCGTCACCAAGCGGGCCAACTCCGTCCTGCCCGTCGGCGACCCAGGGGACGTGGACCGGGCCGTTGAGCAGGCTGAGCGCTTCTACACCGCGCTCGGGCTGCCGACGGCGTTCCTGATGGCCCCCCAAGCGCGGCCTGAGGGGCTCGACGGGGTTCTTGAGGGGCGAGGCTACGACCTCGTCGAACCGACGATCGCGATGGCGGCCGACCTGAGCGGACCCTACGAACGGGAGGGCGTGGACGTCCTGGACGCCCCGTCCCGGGAGTGGCTCGATCTGTGGTGGTCGGTGGACGGTCGCCACGACCGCCTGCTTCGGGCGGCGGAGAGGATCCTGACGGGTGTGAGCGCCGGCTACGCCTGCGTGGACGGTCTCGCCGTGGGCCGCGGGGTCCCCCAGGGGGAGTGGCTCGGCGTCTACGCCATGGCCGTCGCGCCGGACGCGCGAAGGCGGGGTCTGGGCCGGCGCGTCCTGCGGGCGCTGCTCGGCTGGGGGAGCGAGCAGGGGTGCGAGCGGGCGTACCTGGTCGTCGTCGAGCGGAACGCTCCCGCCAGGGCACTGTACGAGTCGGAGGGGTTCGTGCCGGTGGCCGCCTATCACTACCGCGTAAGGAATGTCACCGCGAGGTGAGAAAACGAAGGACCGAGGGCATCACGGCACTGTCCTAATATGGCTACGGTATGCAGTCACTCGCATACTCTCTGCATTTATCGGCGCATCGTGCTGCGGGGCGCGCGAAAGCAAAGAAAGCGAACGGCGGCCACCGTCTCCGGTGGCCGCCGTCCTTGGCTCGCTCTATTTGGAGGTCTACCGCTCCTCGTCAGGAGCGGCGGCCGGGGTTTCGGTGAGCCGGTCGGTCTCGTCCTGTATGTCGGCCCCATTGGAGCGGAGGGCCTCTGCGTACTTGCGCCCGTGGTGGGCACAGAACAGAAGGTCGCCGCCGCCTACAAGGACTGCACGGACGTAGGCCTGAGCGCCGCAGCGGTCGCATCGGTCGGCGACGGTCAGCGGCTTGGTTGGGGCAAGGGCTCCAGTCACGGCACCTTCCTCATGCTCGGGGTCGGTACTTAGGACAACATCTAACCCGACGCTGGCGTTCCCAACCTGGTTCTTCGTACGCCCACAGCAGAATGGCCCAATAAGTGACCGAGGTCACATTAGACGGCGTCCCATCGGAACAGGCGCACGGCGATCAAGGCGCCGACGACCGCGACCCCCAGCAGAACGGCGATCTGGGGCAGTGCGGAGGCCGGCCCGAGCCCCCGGCCCATCACATTCAGCATGCCCTCGTTGAGATAGCGCAGCGGGAAGATGTAGGACAGCGTCCTCATCCAGGTCGGCGAGGCGTCCAGCGGGAAGAACGAGCCGCCCAGGAACGCCATCGGCAGCACGATCAGCTGGGTCACCGCCTGGGCGGTCTCCTGCGTCTTGGCCCACGCGCCGATCAGCATCCCGATCGACAGGAAGGCCAGCACGCCCGCGATGACCACCGGGATGGCCATCCACCAGGCGCCGCTGAGCTTCAGGCCGAACATCGGGAGCTGCGCCACGAGCACGAACAGCGCGAACTGGACGAGGGCCACGGCGAGGCTGACCGCCACGCGCGCGGCGAACACGGTGGGAATGGGCGCCGGGGAGAGCTGGAGGCGGCGCAGGATGCCCTTGGTCCGCCACGTGACGAGCGTCTGGGACGCCCCGAAGACGCCCGCCGACGCCAGTGCCCAGCCGAGCAGGCTCGGCGTGAAGAACTGGATGGCCTTGAGCGAGTCGTCCTCCACCCGCTGGTCGGACAGCCGGTAGGCGGGCGGCTTGCCGGAGGCCGAGAGGTTCGCCGACTGGACGACCGAGTTCATCAGCCCCCGCACCGTTCCGGACTTGACCTGGTCGGCCGCCGAGTAGTGGACGACCAGTTCGCCCCCGCGCTGCTCCACGACCGCGTCCGCGTCGCCCTTCTCCACCGTGCGCAGGGCGGCGGCGCGGTCGGAGGACTTCTCGACCTTCATGACCTTGCCGAGCTCCCCCGCCCCCTGCGCCACCGCCTGGTCGAGGACCGGTGCGCTGCCCACCTCCAGGACCTTCACCTTGGACGTCGACTGGTGGCCGAAGACGCCGCCGAAGACGACCAGGAACATCAGGGGGAACAGCACCGTGAAGAACAGGGCGGTGCGGTCGCGCCGGAAGCCCAGGAACATCGCCCTGGACAGGCTCTTGAAACTCTCGAACGTGCTCACGCCCTGTACTCCCGTCCGGTGAGCTCCAGAAAGACGTCCTCAAGGGTGGCGCCGCGGATCTGGACGCCGTCCAGCGCGTCCTTGGCGGCCATGGCGGCGACCACCGCGGAGGGGTCGCGGGTGGAGATGGTCAGTGAGACGCCGTCGTCCTCGGCCTCGTCCGCGCCCGGCAGGAGCCGCGCGTCGGCGACGTCCAGGACGCCGCTGGCCACGCTGATCCTGGCGGGGGCGTCCAGCCCGCGCACCAGCACCGCCGGCGGGCCGAGCCGCAGGATCCTGCCCGCGTCCATGATGGCGACGCGGTCGCACAGGCTCTCGGCCTCGTCCATGTAGTGCGTGGTCAGGACGATGGTCCGGCCCTCGGTGTTGATGGACCGGAGCACGTCCCACAGGTTGCGGCGCGCCTGCGGGTCCAGCGCGGCGGTGGGCTCGTCCAGGAACACCAGCTCGGGGTCGTGCACGAGCGCGCACGCGATGGACAGGCGCTGCGCCTGGCCGCCCGAGAGCTTCTCGACGCGGGTATCGGCCTTGTCGTCCAGGCCGACCAGTTCGAGCATCGCGTCGGCCTTCTTCGCCGGGACGCCGTAGAGGGAGCCGAACGTCCGCAACTGCTCGCGCGCGGTCAGCCGCTCGAAGAACGAGGACGCCTGCAGCTGGACGCCGATCCGGGGGAGCAGCTTGGAGTTGCGCGGCCAGGGGGACATGCCGAGCACGGTGAGGTCGCCCTCGTCGGGCTCCCGCAGCCCCTCGATGATCTCCAGTGTGGTGGTCTTGCCCGCGCCGTTCGGCCCGAGGATGCCGAAGAACTCGCCCTCCTCGACGGAGAACGTCACCCCGTCCACGGCCCGGACGTCCCCGTATCGCTTGCGGAGGCCGGTGACCTCGATCGTTTGCGCCATGCGAGGACAGTAGGGACGAATCGGGCTTCGGTGCACCCACCCGAAGGTGGAGGTCCGGGTCCAGAAGTCGGAGTGCGGGTAGCCTGGCGGACCGTACGGGCCTTGCCGCGCCGGCGTGCGGAACGTCGGCGGCGGCGAGCCTTTCGGTGGATTGTCGGCGGCCGGGGGTACCCTGCTGCCGACCGTCCTACCCCCGAGGAGCACACGCACGTTGACCGCCGCGACCGCCGAAGCGACAACCGAAGACCCGCACGGCTACTCCGCCCGGCACCTCTCGGTGCTGGAGGGGCTGGAGGCCGTGCGCAAGCGACCCGGCATGTACGTCGGATCGACCGACAGCCGTGGCCTCGCGCACTGCCTGTGGGAGATCGTCGACAACTGCGTCGACGAGGCCCTCGCGGGCTACTGCACGCACATCAGCGTGACGATGCACGCCGACGGCTCCTTCGAGGTGGGCGACAACGGTCGCGGCATCCCGGTCGACCTGGAGCCGAAGACGGGCCTGCCCGGAGTCGAGCTGGTCATGACGCGGCTGCACGCGGGCGGCAAGTTCGGCGGCGTGTCCTACACGGCGTCCGGCGGCCTGCACGGCGTCGGCGCCTCCGTGGTCAACGCCCTGTCCGCGCGGGTGGACGTGGAGGTCGACCGCGACGGCCACACCCACGCGATCAGCTTCCGGCGCGGCCTGCCCGGCGAGTTCGCCGACGAGGGCCGCCCGAACGCCCGGTTCAAGAAGAGGTCGGGCCTGCGGCAGATCCGCAAGGTCGCCAAGAAGACCACCGGCACCCGCACCCGCTTCTGGCCCGACCTGCAGATCTTCCTGAAGGACGCCACGGTCGAGCAGTCCCTCGTCCTCGACCGGATGCGGCAGACCGCGTTCCTCATCCCGGGGCTGACCATCGACGTCCGCGACGAGCGCGGCGAGGAGGTCCTCGACGAGACGTTCCGGTTCGACGGCGGCATCGGCGAGTACTGCTCCTACCTCGCCAAGGACGTCCCGCTCGTCGAGGTGCTGCGGCTCCAGGGCCGGGGCCACTTCACCGAGACCGTCCCCGTCCTCGACGACCAGGGCCACCTGACGCCCACCGACGTCGAGCGCGACCTGGAGGTCGACGTCGCGCTGCGCTGGGGCAACGGCTACGACACGATCACCAGGTCGTTCGTCAACGTGATCGCCACCCCGAAGGGCGGCACGCACGTGCGCGGCTTCGACCGCGCGGTGCTCAAGGTCCTCAACGAGCAGCTCCGCGCGACGAAGCTGCTGAAGAACGGCGACGAGGACGTCATCAAGGAGGACGCCCTGGAGGGCCTCACCGCCGTGGTGACGGTCCGCCTGCCCGAGCCGCAGTTCGAGGGCCAGACGAAGGAGGTCCTCGGCACCTCCGCGGCGACGCGCATCGTCTCCCAGGTCGTGATGCGCGAGCTCCGCGCGATCTTCGAGAACCCGTCGCGCGGGCAGAAGCAGCCGCTGCGCGCCGTCCTGGAGAAGGTGGTCGGCGCGGCCAAGACCCGCATCGCCGCCCGCACCCAGCGCGACAACCAGCGCCGCAAGAACGCCCTGGAGAACTCGGCCCTCCCGGCCAAGCTCGTCGACTGCCGGTCCGCCGACGACCGCAGCGAGCTGTTCATCGTCGAGGGCGACTCGGCCCTCGGCACGGCCAAGCTGGCCCGCGACTCCGAGTTCCAGGCGCTGCTGCCGATCCGCGGCAAGATCCTGAACGTGCAGAAGGCGTCCGTCGCCGACATGCTGAAGAACGCCGAGTGCGCCGCGATCATCCAGGTCCTCGGCGCCGGGTCGGGACGGACGTTCGACGTCGACGCCGCCCGCTACGGGCGCGTGGTGATCCTCGCCGACGCCGACGTCGACGGCGCGCACATCCGGACGCTGCTGCTCACCCTCTTCCACCGCTACATGCGGCCGATGCTGGAGGCCGGGCGGATCTACTCCGCCGTCCCGCCGCTGCACCGCATCGAGCTCGTCAAGCCGCGCAAGGGGCAGGAGAAGTACATCTACACCTACTCCGACGCCGAGCTGCGGCAGCGGCTCGTCGAGCTGGAGCGCAAGGGCCAGCGCTGGAAGGAGCCGATCCAGCGCTACAAGGGCCTCGGTGAGATGGACGCCGACCAGCTCGCGGAGACGACGCTCGACCCCCGGCACCGGGTGCTGCGCCGCGTCCGCATCGAGGACGCCGAGGAGGCGGGCAAGGTGTTCGACCTGCTGATGGGCAGCGAGGTCGCGCCGCGCCGCGCGTTCATCACCGCCGGAGCCGCCGAACTGGACGTGGAGCGCATCGACACCTGAGCGGGGTCTCCACCCTGAGGTGGAGACCGGGAAATCCAGCCGGGCGCCGATCCCCGGAACGGTCGCTCCTGCCTACCCTCAGGGGTATGAACACGCTGGACGACGCCGTCGCCGCTCCGGTCCCGCACCGTGTCGTGAAGGGGGTTGCGGAGCGGACTGCGCGGCTTGCGGTCTTCGGGGTTCTGCTGGCCTGGGGTCTTGTCGCCTATGTCCGGGGGATACTCAGGGCCGATCCCGCTCCCGCACTGCACGGTGCCGGCCTGGCTCTCGTCGTGCTCAACGTGGTCATGTTCGGCCTGCTGGCGAGTGGTATCTGGCTCGGACGGGAGGGAGAGGCGCGGCGCCGGCGTCTGGGGATCGTCCTCCTGCTGGGGGCCCTCTGTTCGGCGATGGCGCTGTACGGGCTCGCGCCCGACTCCGGCAACGGGTTCTTCATCTCCATGGCCGGGCTGTGGATGCTGCTGACGTGGCTGCCGGTGCCGGGAGGCATCACGGTGAGCGCGCTGACGATCGCCGCGATCGGCGGGCTGGGGGAGGCGCTCGGCTCCGGCGGCGCCGACCTCGGCCAGATGGCGGCGGTCGCGGGCATCACCCTGGGCGCGCTCGCGAGCCGCCGGGGCAAGGCCGCGCAGGAGGCGACCCGCCGCGCGGAGGCCGCGAACGCGGTGCTGGCGGAGCGGTCGCACATCGCACGGGAGATCCACGACATCCTGGCCCATTCGCTGTCGGCGCAGATCGTCCACCTGGAGGGGGCGCGGCTGCTGCTGTCGCGGGACGGCGACCGCGTCCAGGCCCTGGACCGGGTGGAGCGCGCGCGGAACCTCGCCCGCTCCGGGCTGGAGGAGACCAGGCGGGCCCTGGCCACGCTCCGCGGGGAGATACCGCAGCCCAAGGAGGTCATCCAGGAGCTCGCAGAGGAGTTCTACGCCAGCACCGGACGCCCCTGCGACGTGCGCGTGACCGGCGCGCCCCGCGAACTGCCCCCGCAGGCCGGGCTCGCGGTCGTCCGGACCGCGCAGGAGGCGCTCACCAACGTCCGCAAACACGCTCCCGGCGCGCGCGCACAGGTCGCCCTGCGGTACCTCACCGGCAAGGTGGAGCTCGAAGTGACCGACACGGGCGGCACGGAGCCCGTCGAGGCTCTGGGCGGCGGCGGGTACGGCCTCGTGGGGATGCGGGAGCGGGCGGAGCTGATCGATGGCACGCTGGTGACCGGACCGGACGGCAGGGGATTCCGCGTGTCCCTCAGCGTGCCGGCCTGACGGGAGGGCGAGCGGTGGGCGACACGGCGAGGATTCTGGTCGTCGACGACCAGACGGTGGTGCGGGAGGGCCTGGTCCTCCTGCTGGAACTGCTGCCCGGCATCGAGGTCGCGGGGGCGTGCGGCGACGGCGAGCAGGCCGTGGCCATGGTCGCCGACCTCCGTCCCGACGTCGTCCTGATGGATCTGCGCATGCCGCGGATGGACGGGGTGGAGGCGACCCGCCGGATCAGGGCGAGGCACCCGGACGTCGGGATCGTCGTCCTCACCACCTACGCCGACGACGAGTCGATCTTCGCCGCGCTGCGCGCCGGGGCCCGCGGCTACCTCACCAAGGACGCCGACGCCGACGAGATCGCCCGCGCCGTCGCCGCCGTCCGCGGGGGAGCGTCGGGGCTCGACCCGGCCGTCCAGCGCCGCCTGGTCGAGGCCGTGGCCGCCGGCGAGGCCCCCCGCCGGGCCCCGGGCGGCAGGCTGCCGGACGGCCTGACCCGGCGCGAGGCGGAGGTGCTCGCGCTCATCGCCCAGGGACGCTCCAACGCCGAGATCGCGGGTGACCTCTTCATCTCCGAGGCGACCGTCAAGACGCACATCAACAACCTGTTCGCCAAGGCGGGCCTGCGCGACCGGGCCCAGGCCGTCACCTACGCCTTCCGGAACGGCCTCGGCGGATGATCTTCGGTCAGCGTCCGGCAAGGGCCCGGTCAAGGCCCCTTCCCGCGCGCCCGCGCGGGCCCAGCATGGGACCGTGCTGAGAACCTGCATGATCGCGGACTACCTGCGCCCCTACGCGCAATGGCGGATCAACCGCCCCGACCCCTGCGACGACGGCCGCAACGCCCGCGCCGCGGTCGGCCTCATCGACGCGGCCTCCTACGTGAACGGGCTGGACGACAGCGAGCGCGTCATCGTGCGCATGGCCATCGCCGGCTGCTTCACCCTGGGCCGCTTCAACCCGGGCGCGGAAGGCGAGCAGATCATCCGGTTCTGGCACTACGACGACGCCTCCGGCGGCCCGGCCGACCTGCTGGAGAGGCTGGCGGACTGCGCCGAACGCGGCCTGCGGAGCCCGGTGCCGCGTCCCCGCGAGGGCCAGACCGCCCTGGCGTGATCAGCCGGGCTCGTTGCCGGGCCTCCACTTGATGCCGCAGCCGAGGCTCGGCGTGTGGGGCTCGGGGACGTCCTCGCCGGCCAGGACCAGGTCCAGGGCGGCTCTGAGCGCGGCTCCGTCGGCCTTGACGTCGTTGCTCGGCCTCGCTCCGTCGAACTCGCCCCGGTAGGCGAGCGTGCGCTCCCGGCCGTAGACGAAGAAGTCGGGCGTGCAGGCGGCCCTGAACGCCTTCGCCGTCTCCTGCGACTCGTCCACCAGGTAGGGGAAGCCGAAGCCGGCCCTCGTCGCCTGCTCCCGGAGGCGCTCGGCGCCGTCGTCGGGATAGTTCGCGACGTCGTTGCTGCACACGGCGACGGTGGCGAGCCCCCGGTCCGCGTACTCGGCGGTGAGGGCGCCGATCGCGTCCTCGATCCGCCGCACGTAGGGGCAGTGGTTGGACAGGAACACCACGAGGAGGGCCGCCGCGTCCGGGAGGTCGCCGTCCGACACGGAGCCGCCTTCGACGGTGGGGAGCCGGAAGGCGGGGACGGGAGAGCCGAGCGGAACCATGAACGATGCGATAGCCATCCCCCCATCATGGACGACCGGCAACCAAGCGATCGCTTGCTAGGCTTCGGGCATGCCCTCCCAGGACCACATGAAGCAGGCGCTCCAGACCTACGTCGACGCCTTCAACGCCGCCGACGCGGCGACCGTCTGCGGCCTCTACGCCGACGACGCCGTCATCGAGGACCCGGTCGGCCACCCCCCGATGAGCGGCCGCGCCGCCATCGAGGAGTTCTACGCCAACGCCATCGCCGGCGGCGCCAAGCTCACCCTCGACGCGCCCATCCGCGGCTCCCACGGCGACCGCGCCGCCATGGCCTTCACCGTCGACGTCCCCGGGCTGCGCGTCCGCGCCATCGACGTCATGACCTTCAACGACGAGGGCAGGATCGTCCGGATGGAGGCGCACTGGGGTCCGGACGACGTCGAGACCTGACATCCGGAACGGACTCCGCCGCGCCGTCCCGCCGTCGGCGCGTCCGCGGATCCAGGAGGCCGGGAGCCGCACCGTTCGCCGCCGAGACGCACTCGTGAGCCGCCCTCGGCCGGGTTTGGTGCGACTGGCCCGCCGTCACCGAAATGGGCTGGAACGACCCTGCTCGCGGCAACGCCGCCGCACTGGCCGGCCAGCCTCCGGCGCCTCAGGGCGCGCGATGTGAGGGGCCGGATCTGGACACGTACTTTCTGTAATCAATCGACTACCACAGGTGAGAGGCGTGGGAAGCGGGTCAGACCCTCGCTCAATCGCAGTATGTGCACACTCCGTAATCAAGGGAGTCGTTCAGGCGTCTGGCAGCCGAGCGTGACGTGGTGAACACTCCTTGTGTCCGGTCCTCGGGCTCGCCCGCCGACCCTCGCGGCTCCCGCACACCCTGCGTCTCCGGGGTGCGCGTGGGCGCCGGCGGCGGGGAGCCACCGTCGAAGGAGAGCACATGCCGTCGATCAAGACCACCGCCCTGGCCCTTGCCGCGACCGCCATGGTGACCGGCCTGGCCACCGCGGGAGCCGCCAGCGCGCAGACCCCCTCCCAGCCGACCGCGGCGCGCGCCGCCGCCGTTCCGCCGGGCTACCAGGTCGTCGCCCTGCCGAACGCCAACGTCCCCAACTTCCAGCGCCGGACCGTTCTCTGCCCCGGCACCAAGCACGTCCTCGGCGGCGGCGGGGAGGCGCAGGGCAACGGCGCCGTCCTCGTCGGCTCGTTCCCCACCCCCGACGGGCGCGGCTGGATCGCTCTCGGCCGCCAGATCGGCTTCAACGACGTCGGCATCAGCGTCTACGCGATCTGCGCCGACTGACGCACCCTCCGGCCGCCGATCCCGCCCGCCGCCGCGGCGGCGGGCGGTGAAAGGCAGAGGCCCCGGGCGCTCGCCCGGGGCCTCGCGCGCGTCATTCCTCTTCGGGCGGTCCCTCTTCGGGGGCCGGGCCGATGGGGCCGCTGACGGCGGTGAGGGGCTTGTCCAGCGGCTCGCCGGAGCCGTCACGGCGGCCCATGGTGACGTTGAGCGTCGCCGGCCTGCCGTTCGGGCCCGCGGCCCGCAGGGGCGTCAGGGCCACCCACGCCTGGATCAGCGCGTCCTCGCCCTTGAGGAAGCGGTGGGCGCGGACGCCGCCGGTGGCGCGGCCCTTGGACGGGAAGTCGGCGAAGTCGGCGAGTTTGATCGCGCCGGAGTGGGTGCCGGGCAGCGCCGAGGACGAACCGGAGACCGTGATGACCCGGGCCTCGCGGGACGGGTCGAGGGCGCCGAACCACAGGACGCTCGCGCCGGAGCCGAGCTTGATGCCCGCCATGCCTCCGGCGGCCCGGCCCTGGGGACGGACGAGGGACGCGGCGAAGTGCAGGAGCTGGGCGTCGGTGCTGATGAAGGCGAGATGCTGCTCCTCGGACATCAGCTGGACCGCGCCGACGACGCGGTCGCCGTCCTTCAGGCCGATGACCTCGAACTCGTCGCGGTTGGCGGGGAAGTCGGGAACGACCCGTTTGACCACGCCCTGGGCGGTGCCGAGGGCCAGGCCGCCGCCTTCCTCGCCGACGGAGCCGATGCCGACGACCTTCTCGTCCGGCTCCAGATCGACGTACTCGGTGACCGGCGCCCCGCCCGCCAGGGACGGGGGCGTCGCGGACGGCGGCAGCGTCGGCAGGTCCAGCACGTCGATGCGGATCATCCGGCCCAGGGACGTCACCGCGCCGACCTGGCCGCGGGCCGTGGCGGGCACGACCGAGGTCAGCACGTCGTGCGCGGCCCGGGGGCCGCTGTCGGGCAGGGGCGAGGCGTCGTGCGTGCGGGCCATGAGGCCGGTGGCCGACAGCAGCACCGTGCACGGGTCGTCGGCCACCTCCAGCGGCACGGCCTCCGCGGCGGTGTGGCCCGAGGACTCCAGCAGGATGGTCCGGCGCGGGGTGGCGAACTCCTTGACGACCTCGCCCATCTCCCGGGAGACGACGCCGCGCAGCTTGCGCTCGGAGTCGAGGATCGCGGTCAGCTTCGCGATCTCCTTGGCGAGCTGCTCCTTCTCCTTCTCCAGCTCCAGGCGGTCGAAGCGGGTGAGGCGGCGCAGCGGGGTGTCGAGGATGTACTGCGCCTGGATCTCCGACAGCTCGAAGATCTGCATGAGGCGCTGCTTGGCCTGCGCGGCGTCGTCGCTCTGCCGGATGACCTGGATGACCTCGTCGATGTTCAGCAGGGCGACGAGCAGGCCCTCCACGAGGTGGAGGCGGTCCTCGCGCTTGCGGCGCCGGAAGAGCGAGCGCCGGCGGACGACGTCGATGCGGTGGTCGATGTAGACCTGGAGCAGGTCGCGCAGGCCGAGGGTGCGGGGCTGGCCGTCGACCAGGGCGACGTTGTTGATGCCGAACGTCTCCTCCATCGGCGTCAGCCGGTAGAGGTCGGCGAGGACGGCCTCGGGGTTGAAGCCGTTCTTGATCTCGATGACCAGGCGGAGGCCGACGGTGCGGTCGGTGAGGTCCTTCAGGTCGGCGATGCCCTGGATCTTCTTGGCGTTGACCAGTTCCTTGATCTTGGCCTTCACGCGCTCGGGGCCGACGGAGTAGGGCAGCTCGCTGACGATGATGCCCTTGCGCCGGGGCGTGACGCTCTCGACGGAGACCGTCGCGCGGGTGCGGAAGGTCCCCCGGCCGCGCTCGTAGGCGTCGCGGATGCCGTCCAGCCCGACGATCTTCCCGCCGGTGGGCAGGTCGGGGCCGGGCACGAAGCGCATCAGCTCCTCGAGCGTGGCGTCCGGGTGGTCGATCAGGTGCCGGGCCGCGGCGACGACCTCGCCGAGGTTGTGCGGCGCCATGTTCGTGGCCATCCCGACCGCGATCCCGGCCGCGCCGTTGACCAGCAGGTTCGGGAAGGCGGCGGGCAGCACCTCCGGCTCCTGCTCCTGCCCGTCGTAGTTGGGCCGGAAGTCGACGGTGTCCTCGTCGATGGAGGAGACCATCAGCATCGCCTCGCGGGACAGCCGCGCCTCGGTGTACCGCATGGCGGCGGGCATGTCGTCGCCGCCGAGCGAACCGAAGTTGCCGTGCCCGTCCACGAGCGGCATCCGCATCGCCCAGGGCTGCGCCATGCGGACCATCGCGTCGTAGATGGCGCTGTCACCGTGCGGGTGCAGCTTGCCCATGACCTCGCCGACCACGCGGGCGCACTTGACGTGCCCGCGGTCGGGGCGCAGCCCCATCTCGTTCATCGAGTACAGGATCCGGCGCTGGACGGGCTTCATGCCGTCGCGCGCGTCGGGAAGGGCCCGCTGGTAGATGACCGAGTAGGCGTATTCGAGGAAGCTGCCGCGCATCTCGTCGGAGACGTCGACGTCGACGATGTTCTCCTCGAAGTCCGGCGGAGGTGGAGGGGCTTGGGATCCGCGTCGTGCCATGCCCCACATTGTGGCCGGTCCCGGGGACATCTTTCGCCCGCCCCACCGGGTGATCCGGCCAAGTCGGCGGATCGATCCCGTTTCGTCACCTCCGCGGACCTGGCAGATTGAGCGGGAACCGATTCGGTTTCCCCAGGTGGAAGTTCGTCGAGCAGGTGGAGGTTTCGTTGAGCGGGCTGGCCGACTTCCAGAACTCGATCTATCTGCAGGGGCTCGGGGACGTCCTGCCGGCGCTGCCGACGGACCTGACGCGGCTGGAGGGCCTCGCCGAGCGGTCGCTGTCGGCGAAGGCGTTCGGCTACGTGGCCGGGTCGGCGGGCAGCGAGGCGACCGCGCGGGCCAACCGCGCCGCGTTCGACCGGTGGCGGATCGTCCCGCGCATGCTGCGGGACGTCGCCGAGCGCGACCTGTCGGTGACCGTGCTGGACACCCCGATGCCGTCGCCGGTCCTGCTCGGCCCCATCGGCGTGCAGTCGATCTTCCACCCGGACGGTGAGAAGGCCGTCGCGCGCGCGGCGGCGGCCGAGGGGCTGACGATGGTGCTGAGCACCGCGTCCTCGTTCGGCATCGAGGAGGTCGCGGAGGCGAGCGGGGACGGTCCGCGCTGGTACCAGCTGTACTGGCCGAAGGACCGGGAGCTCGCCGTCAGCTTCCTGGAGCGGGCGAAGGCGGCCGGGTACACCGCGCTCGTCGTCACGCTCGACACGTTCACGCTGGCGTGGCGCCCGCGCGACCTGGACCAGGCCTACCTGCCGTTCCTGCGCGGGATCGGGGTCGCGAACTACTTCGGCGACCCGGTGTTCCAGAGGGCCGTCGGAGGGCCCGTGACGGAGGCCAACCGCGACACGGCGCTCCTGCACTGGGTCGCCAACTTCGGCAACCCGAGCCTGACCTGGGACGACCTGATCTTCCTGCGCGAGCACTGGGACGGGCCCATCGCCCTCAAGGGCATCCAGCACCCCGACGACGCCCGCCAGGCCGTGGACGCCGGAATGGACGCCGTCGTCGTCTCCAACCACGGCGGACGCCAGGTGGACGGCGCGGTCGCCTCGCTGGACGCGCTCCCCGGCGTGGTCGAGGCTGTCCGCGACCAGGCGACGGTCCTCTTCGACAGCGGGATCCGGACCGGGGCGGACATCGTCAAGGCGCTCGCCCTCGGCGCCAAGGCGGTCCTGGTCGCGCGCCCGTACGCGTACGGGCTGGCCCTGGGCGGCCAGGCCGGCGTCCAGCACGTCCTGCGCTGCCTCCAGGCCGAACTGGAGCTCACCATGGCGCTTTCGGGCGTCAAGCGCCCGGAGGAGCTGACCCCGGAGATGCTCGTGCGCGCCTAGCCGGTTCAGGACCGGGGCCCGCCCGCCGGACTTTCGCAAGCGATTGCGGGTAGGGGGAGGCGCATGCTCTGGCCCGATCACGCCATCTGGTGGCACGCCTATCCCCTCGGCTTCGTCGGCGCCGAACGCGAGGCCGCCGCGGCGCCGGAACCCCGGCTCGGACGGATCGCGGGCTGGCTCGACCATCTCGTCGGCCTCGGCTGCAACGGCCTCGCGCTCGGGCCGGTGTTCGCGTCCGAGACGCACGGCTACGACACCGTCGACCACTACCGGGTCGATCCCCGCCTCGGCGGCGAGGGCGACCTGCGGCGGCTGATCGACGAGGCGTCCGGCAGGGGCGTCCGCGTGCTGCTCGACGGCGTCTTCAACCACGTCGGGCGCGGGTTCGTCCCGTTCGCCGACGTCGCCGCCAAGGGCGACGCCTCCGCGTACAGGAAGTGGTTCCACGCCGACCTGCGCACGTTCGAGGGCCACGACCGGCTCGTCACCCTGAACCATGCCGAACCCGAGGTCGCCGACTACGTCACCGCAGTCATGACCCATTGGCTGGAGCGCGGCATAGACGGATGGCGCCTCGACGCCGCCTACGCCGTCCCGCCGGACTTCTGGCGGACGGTCACAGACCGCGTCCGCGCGCGCTTCCCCGACGCCTGGCTCGTCGGCGAGGTCATCCACGGCGACTACGCGGGCCTTGTGCGGCGGACCGGATTCGACTCCGTCACCCAGTACGAGCTGTGGAAGGCCATCTGGAGCTCACTGAACGACCGGAACTTCTTCGAACTCGCCCACGCGCTGGATCGCCACAACGGGATGCTGGCCACGTTCGCTCCGCAGACCTTCCTTGGCAATCACGACGTGACCCGCATCGCCACCCGGCTGACCGACCGGCGCGTTCTGGCCCACGCGCTCGTGATCCTGATGACCGTCGGCGGCGTCCCGTCCATCTACGGGGGGGACGAGTTCGCCTTGGAAGGCGTCAAGGAGGAGCGCGAGGGCGGGGACGACGCCATACGCCCGGCGTTCCCGGACCGGCCCGGCGCCCTTCCCGGTCACGGCGGCGCGCACCACCGCCTTCACCAGGACCTGATCGGCGTGAGGCGGCGCCACCCATGGCTCGTCCGCGCCCGGACGATGGCGGCCACCTTGACCAACACGGCTTTCTCCTACACCGTGGAGGACGGCCCGGAGCGGCTGGGAGTCGTCCTGAACACGGGCGAGGAGCCCGCGAAGGTGAGCCTTCCGGCCGCCGGCTGGACGCGCGTGGCGGGCGACGCCGCCTTCACGGGGGACGGCGCCCTGGTCCCGCCCTCCGGATGGGCGATCGCGGAACCATGACATCCGTCATGGGCCATCCCTGAGAACTTCATGATCGTTTCCTGACGTCCGTGACTGCACGCGCGCGCCGCCGCCGGACAGCATGGAGCCCATGAAGGCACCGGTGATCGAGGTACGCGGCCTGGACCTGGACGAGGCCGTGCGCAACGTCTCGTTCACCGTGGCGCGGGGGGAGGTCTACGCGCTGCTGGGCCGCTACGGCTCGGGCAAGACGGCCCTCCTGGAGATCCTGGCGGGGCTGCGGCGGCCCACCGGCGGAACCGTCCGGCTCCGCGGCGCCGACCCCTACGCCGACCGTGATTCCGCGCGCGCGGGCGCCGTCTGGCGCGACGGCGGCCTCTTCCCGGGGCTGACCGTCGCCGAGGTGGTCGACACCTGGCGGCGCTGGACCCTCGACCCGCTCACCCGCGACGAGGCGCTGCGGCTGGTCGGCCTCACCCGTTTCGCCGACGCGCCGTTCGAGCGGCTGGACGCCGGGCGGCGGCGCATGCTCGACCTGGCGCTGGCCCTGGTCGGACGGTCGGACGTGCTCGTCCTCGACGAGCCCGCCGCGGGCCTCGACCGCGACGCCGCGCGCGAGGTGTGGTCGGTCCTGGCGAGGCTGGCCGCGGACGGGACGGCCGTGGTGGTCACGACCCGCGACCCCGGCGAGGCCTGCCGCGCCGACCGGGTCGGGATCCTGGACGAGGGCCGCCTGGTCACCGGGCGGGACGCCGCCCGCCTCCGCGCCGCCTGAGCCCCGCGCCTCCCCTTGACGGCCGCATACGCTGGGCGCGTGCAGCCCAGGATCCCCCGTCCCACCCTCATCGCCGCGATCATCGTGGGGATGACGGTGCTGACGCTGGCCGGGTTCCTGCTGCCGGTGCTCTGGTACGAGATCGTCGACCGGCGCGACGCCGGACGCCTGGTCCTGGCCCTCCTCGCGACCGGCGCCGCCTTCACCCTCTACGCCCGCCTCCTGTGGCAGAACCTGATGCGCCGGACCGCCCCCGCGCACAGGCTCGGGCTCGCCGCGATCGCGGCGATCTGCTGGGCGCTGCCCCCGCTGCTCGGCGCCGGTCAGGGCTGGGGCAACGCGCTCCTGGTCCCCGCCGGACTGATCGCCGTCGTGCTCCCGGTGCGCGAGGCGGTCGCCGTGACCGCGGCGGCGACCGTCCTGACCCCCGTCTACGGCGTGCTCCTCGGGCTCCCCGCACTGACCGTCCTGTACGAGGTGACAGGCGTGCCGCTCGGCGCCTTCTCCGGATACGTCACGGTCTGGCTGTTCCACGTCGTCCAGGAACTCCGGGAGGCGCGCGCGGAGCTGGCCCGGTCCGCGGTGGGGGAGGAGCGCCTCCGGTTCGCCCGCGACCTCCACGACGTCCTCGGCCACAGCCTCCAGGCCGTCGCGCTGCGCGCCGAGGTGGCCGAGCGGTTCGTCGAAAGCGACGACGGCCGCGTCCGCAAGGAGCTCACCGAGATCCAGACGATGGCGCGGGACGCGGTCCGGGACGTGCGCGAGGTCGTCCGCGGCTACCGGGCCACGTCCCTGCGCACCGAACTGGACGGCATGTCCGCCGTCCTGCGCGCCGCCGGGATCCGCTGCGAGCGCCCCGAGGTGTCGCCGGAGCTGCCCGCCCACGTCCACGAGCCGCTCGGCTGGGTCGCCCGCGAGGCCGCCACCAACGTCCTGCGGCACTCCAGCGCCGGCTGGTGCGAGATCACCGTCCGGGCCGGCCGCGACCGCGTCCAGCTGGAGATCGTCAACGACGGCGCCGCGCGTCGCGCCGCCGGGGACGCCGGAAGCGGCCTGGCCGGGCTCGCCGAGCGGATCGCGGCCGCGGGCGGCCGCTTCCAGGCCGGCCCCGCGGGCGACGGGACGTTCCGGGTGACGGCCGCCGTCCCCGCGAAGGGAGACGCATGATCCGCGTGCTGCTGGCCGACGACCACCTCCTGATCAGGGAGGCGCTCGTCCTGCTCCTGGAGACCGAGGACGGCATCGAGGTCGCCGCCGACGTCGGGCGCGGCGACGAGGCCGTCGAGCGCGCCCTCGCCCTCGAACCCGACGTCGCCGTCCTCGACATCGACATGCCCGGCCTGGACGGCCTCGCCGCGGCCGAGCGGCTGGCCCGCGAGCTGCCCGCCTGCCGCCTGGTGATCGTGACCGCGCACGGCCGCCCCGGGAACCTGCGCCGGGCCATGGCCGCCGGCGTCCGCGGCTTCCTCGGCAAGGACGCCCCCGGCCGCCGGCTCGCCCAGGTCATCCGGCAGGTCGCCGCCGGCGCCCGCTACATCGACCCCCAGCTCGCCGCCGACGCCCTCGCCGCCGAGGAGTGCCCCCTCACCCCCCGCGAACTCGACACCCTCCGCGCCGCCGCCGGCGGCGCCCCCGTCTCCCACATCGCCCGCACCCTGGGCCTCTCCGAGGGCACCGTCCGCAACTACCTCTCCGCCGCCGTCACCAAACTCGGCACCGACAACCGCCACACCGCCGCCCGCACGGCAGAAGACCAAGGGTGGTTGTAGCGCTCCGGGCAGCAGGCATAGCAACCACGCACCGACCTCGATGGTCGCGATCGCGTCCGAAGGCAGATTCGAGCGGAGCAAGAATCTGATCGCGCAGCGAGCCTCAAGGCGAGCCGGAGCGATGCCGGCGATCGCCCGCGTTTCTCGACGATGGAGGGCCTCCAGGCCCGAAGGAGGAGAGAAAGGCAAATCAGCGCCGCGCCAGCACCAGGGAGCCTCGTTTCGTGATCGGGAGGGGGGTTCGGAGGCGGGTGGCGGCCTCGGTGGCCTGGGGGCGGGGGACCCGGCGGGCGATCAGGTAGTCGCGGACGGCGGCCTGGTCGGGGAGGGTGATCAGCGGGGCGTCCCAGCGCTCCACCTCGATCTCGCCGAAGACCTCGCCGACGCGGGCCGGGGCCTCCTCGGCGTCGAACGTGGTCGGCTCGGGACGCCAGACCGGCGACAGCTCGGGGCTGTCGGTCCGGCAGATCGCGGTGACCAGGAGGAGACCGCCCGGGGCGAGGACGCGGCGGGCCTCGCGCAGCGCCCGGCCGGGGTCGTCCAGCTGGGGCAGCAGGTTCACGGCCACGGCGGCGTCGAAGGTCCCGTCCCGGAAGGGCAGGCGCAGCGCGTCGGCGCGCAGGCGCGGCGCCGGGTGGGCCGACACGAGGTCGGCGGAGACGTCCAGCCCGACGAGCCGGAACGGCGGCGGCTGGGGGAGGGCGTCGCTCAGGGCGCCCTCCCCGCAGCCGATGTCCAGGACGCGGGACACGCCCGAGCCCAGCAGCTTGGAGGAGATGTGGTCGTGCAGGCTCCGCGCCCCGATCAGGTACTTCCTGGTGACCCTGGCCGCGAGGCGGAAGCGTTCGGGGCCGGAGTCGCGGTCGGGTGTGAGGGCCATGCAGAGAGTCTTCCCGGTGTGCCGCCCGGAAAGCGTCGTCAGGCGGTGGCGCCTCCGTCGACGACGAGGTCGTGGCCGACCACGTGGGACGAGGCGTCCGAGGCGAGCCACAGGACGGTCTCGGCCACCTCGGAGGTGCCGGCCACACGGCCCGACGGCGCGGAGGCGCGCATCCGCTCGGCGCGCTCGGCGGGCGTCTCGCCGGGCAGCAGCGACATCGGCGTGTCGGTGGCGCCCGGGCTGACGGCGTTGACGCGGACGCCGTCGGCGACGTGGTCGAGCGCGGCGGTGCGGGTGAGGACGCTGACCGCCGCCTTGGACGCCGCGTACGCCGCGAGGCCGGGACGGCGCCCGTGCGCGCCGATGTTGGACGCCACGTTGACGATCGACCCGCCGCCGTGGGCGCGCATGTGGGCGATCTCGTGCTTCATCGACAGGAACACGCCGGTCAGGTTCACCGCCAGGACGTCGTTCCAGGCGGCGGTGTCGATGTCGGCGACGGGTCCGGCGGCGCCGAGGATCCCGGCGTTGTTGACGGCGACGTGAAGGCCGCCGTGGCGGCGCACCACCGCCTCGACCATCCCGGCGGCCGACGCGGGGTCGGACACGTCCGCGACGACATGGTCGGCCCGGTCGGAGCCGATCTCCTTCACCGCCTCCGCCAGCGCCGCCGCGTCGCGGCCGGCCAGGACCGCGGTCGCGCCCTCGCGGGCGAACGCGTGCGCGGTGGCGCGGCCGATGCCGCCCGCGCCGCCGGTGATGAGGACGATCCTGCCGTCGAACCGCATGGTGAGCTCCAAAATATTAGATCGATCGGTCTTGAATAAGGGGCGAAAGAAACCCCGCCGAGCGGCGGGGCGGCTCCGGTCAGGCGAAGAGGGCGGCGGCCTGGCGCGCCGCGTCCCTGAGGCGGTGGTCGTCGGCGGGCGCACGGCCGAGGACGCGCATGCCCTGGAAGACGACCAGCAGGAGGCGGGCCAGCGCGCGGGGGTCCTTCTCCGGGGGCAGCTCGCCCTGGGCCCGCGCGCGGGTCAGCGCCGTGGTGAGCGAGGCCTCCAGGAAGTTCCAGCTCGCCTCGACCAGCCGCGCGGCCTCGGCGTCGCGCGCGGCCAGTTCGACCGCGGTGTTCACGACGAGGCAGCCGAGCCGTGGCCGGTCGCGCGCCGACTCCTCGGCGTAGCGCTCGATCAGCTCCCGGACCGCCGGCAGCACGGGCCCGGGCTGCGACAGCGCCTCGGCGATCTTCGGGTCGGTGTCGCGGAGGTAGCGTTCGAGCGCCTTCAGGTACAGCTCGCGCTTGCCTCCGAACGTGGCGTAGACACTGGCCCGTGCGATGCCGAGGTGCGCCACGAGGTCGGCCATGGAGGTCGCCTCGTAGCCGCGCTCCCAGAACAGCTCCAGCGCCCGCCGCAGCGCGGCGTCCGGATCGAACTCCTTGGTCCGTGCCATGGCGACGACGATAGACCGTTCAAGAACGAACGGTCAAATATCAGGCCTGTGCGGCCGCCGGCACGGACGGGCGGTCCAGGTCCATGACGCCCAGCACCGCGCCGTCGGCGGCGAGCGCCTCCACGACCGGTCCGCGGCGGGCGCCCCAGACCACGACGACGTGCCCGTGCTCGGGGACGTCCAGGATCCGCTTGCCGACCCGCACCCGCGCGACCTCGGCCGAGGCCCGCAGCCGCGCCTCGTTCACCCACTTGGCGCCCCACGGCAGCAGCCGGTTGGCATTGCGCACCGTCCGGCTCGACCCGTACTTGAGCAGATGGCGCCCCATCTCGCCGCGCGAGCGGCGCTCCAGCGGCTCCGCGGGGGCCGATCCGCCCGCGCCGCCGAGGTCCATCCATTCGCCGTCGCGCCGATGGAACGTCCAGCCCTCGATGAACGAGGACGCGGCGTCCTCCCACTGGTACAGGAACGTGACAACGGCGATGTCGCCGTCCTTGTCGAGCCCGAGCGGAAGGTAGTCCCGCCCCTCGGCGAAGGCGGCGGGAGCGGGGACGGGAAGGCCGTCCCGGAGGAGCCGCAGGCACTCCTCGTGCACCTCGTGGTCGTTCATGATGGGGGACCTCTGATCGTGCAGGCAGGGCAAAGGGCCCTCCCGTGAGAGGGCCCCACGTCGGACTCACTCTAGAGGTCCGGCTCGTCTGGTTTCACCCGTCTGGCGTACTCCCGACAAGCCTTTGCCATCTGTCCTTCATCTCGTGGTCGATCAACGCGTCGCGGGACCGGAACGCCCGCGCGGCGAGGACGGCGCACAGCGCGGCCAGCGGCAGTTCCACCCCCGCCGCCAGGGCGATCGCCATCGCCCGCTCCGCGCCGGGGGCGGAGGTCATCACGTCGAACCACGCGTCGACGACCAGCAGCGCCCCGGCCGCGGCGGCGCCGAGTGCGTGGCGCGGGTCGCGGCGCACGAGCAGCACGCCGGTGCCGAGCAGCGCGGCCGCCTCCATCGCGTCCAGCCCCACCCAGGCGGCGGACCAGTTCGGCACCGCGGCGGTGGACGGCATGCCGGTGGCGAGCATCCACATCCACGGCACCAGCGCCGCGGCGCCCCCGATGAACGCCCAGCCGAGCCGCCGGCTCATCGACGTCCGCGGCGGCGCGGGAGCGGCCGCACGGCCGCCGCCGGAGGGCGGGCGGTGCCGGACGACGATCCCGGGACGGGGCGAGGGGCGGCGGGGACGGGTGACGACGGCGACCATGGGGACTCCTGCGGGCGTTGACCGGTGCGCATCCGCTGCCCGGATGCCTGATCAAAGCCTTGCCGCGATCCGCCGCACGATCAGTAGCGCACCCTTCCGACTCGGGGTGGCACTGGTTTCACCCCCGACCCTGCACCCCGGTTCATGGCAGTGCCCGAACTGGGGCAATACGGTTTCCCCATGGCATCCCTCTCCGTGGCCCGGCGCGTCCGCGTGCACGCTCCGTGGTCGGCCGCGGCGTGGCGCGACACGGTGTTCGTCGTCTCCGGGGTGCCGCTGCAGTCCGCCGGGTGGCTGATCCTCGGCTCCCTCTGGACGGTCTGGACGCCGGTGCGGGTGACGCCGATCCTGGCGCTCACCTGCGCGTCGGCGGTCCTGCTGCTGCTCGCGCTGCGCCCGCTGACGTCCTGGCAGCGGGAGCGGTGCTGGGCGATGCTCGGCCTCGACATCCCGCCGATGCCGGGCTTCGACGACGGGCGCGCCTGGGACGTGCTGCGCGACCTGCGCTCGCCCGAGCTGTGGCGCGTGCTGCGGTACCACCTGCTGGCCGGGCCGTTCCTGGCCCTCGGCGGGCTGGCCGTGATCGCGGCGTGGGCGGCCGGGCTCGCCCTCGCCGCGACGGCGACCTACGCGTGGGCGGTGCATCCCGGCGACTCGCTGGCCGGCCATCCGCAGCGCGTCGCCGTCCTCACCGCGGTCGGGGTGCTGCTCCTGGCGGCGGCGCCGTGGGCGGCGGCGGGCGTCCGGCGGCTGGACGCCCGCGCCGCCGCCGCGCTGCTCGGCCCCGACCGGGCGGAGGAACTGCAGCGGCGCGTCGAGGACCTGGCCGAGAAGCGCGCCAGCGTGGTGGACGCCGCCGACATCGAGCGCCGCCGCATCGAGCGGGACCTGCACGACGGCGCGCAGCAGCGGCTCGTCTCCCTCGCGCTCAACCTCGGGCTGGCGCGCGAGACGCTCACCGGCGTCCCGGACGAGGCCATGCGCGTGATCGTGGAGGCGCACGACGAGGCCAAGGCGGCGCTGACCGAGCTGCGCGACCTGATCCGGGGCCTGCACCCGGCCGTGCTGGAGGACCGCGGCCTGGACGCCGCCCTGTCCGGCGTCGCCGCGCGGGTGCCGCTGCCCGTCCGGCTCAGCGTCGACATCGAGCCGCGCGCGTCCTCCACCGTCGAGGCCGTCGCCTACTTCGTCGTGTCCGAGGCCCTCACGAACGTGGTCAAGCACGCGCGGGCGAACGAGGTGGACGTCCGCGTGGCCCGCCGCGGCGACGTGCTTCTGGTGACCGTCCGCGACGACGGCGCGGGCGGCGCCGACCCGTCCGCCGGGACCGGCCTGACGGGGCTCGCGCGCCGCGTGCGGTCCGTGGACGGTACGTTCCGGATCACGAGCCCCGCCGGGGGCCCGACGACCGTCACCGTGGAGCTGCCGTGCGCATTGTGATCGCCGAGGACTCGGTCCTGCTGCGAGCCGGGCTGATCAAGGTCCTGGAGACCTCCGGGTTCGAGGTCGCCGCGGCCGTCGGCGAGGCCGAGGGGCTCCTCGCGGCCGTGCGCGAGCACCGGCCCGACGCGGCGATCGTGGACGTCCGGATGCCGCCCGGCTTCACCGACGAGGGCGTCCGCGCGGCGCTGGTGATGCGGCGGGAGACGCCCGGGACCGCGGTGCTGCTGCTGTCGCAGTACGTCGAGGAGCGGTACGCGGCGGACCTGCTGTCGAGCAGCACCAGCGGGGTCGGCTATCTGCTCAAGGACCGCGTCGCGGACGTGTCGGCGTTCCTGGACGCGCTGCGCCGGGTCGCCTCCGGCGGCACCGCGCTGGACCCCGAGGTCGTCTCGCAGCTCTTGCTGCGCCGGCACCGCGACCCGCTCGACCGGCTCACCCCGCGCGAGAAGGAGGTGCTCGCACTCATGGCCGAGGGCCGCTCCAACGCGGGCATCGCCGCGGCGCTGGTGGTGAGCGAGAGCGCGGTCGCCAAGCACATCAACAGCATCTTCGCCAAGCTCGACCTCCCGCACGCCGAGGGCGACCACCGCCGCGTCCTCGCCGTGCTGCGCTTCCTGGGCGGCGAGGGGTGACGGTTCCGGCCGCCCCGGACCGGCCGAGGCGCCGCGCCGTCTGGATCGCGCTGGCGGTCGCGACGGCGCTGGTCGTGGTCGCGCCGGTCGGCCTCAGGGCGTTCGGCCGGGCCGTCCAGCGGACCTCGACGTCCATGACCCCCTACCGGCACGCGATCCGGGAGGTGCGGCTCGACGTGGGCAGCGCCGAGGTCTCGGTCGGACCGGGATCGGACGGGGAGGCGCGCGTCTACAAGGACCTGCGCTGGGGGCCGAGGAAGCCCGAGCTCACCGAGTCGCTGGTGGACGACGTCCTGTTCGTCACCTTCCGCTGCCCGGGCCCCGACTGGCCGGGCGCCGGCTGCGGGGCGGAGATCGACGTCCAGGTCCCGGCCGGGGCGCGCGTGTCGGCGGTCTCGGGCTCCGGGAGCATCGACGTGCGCGGGGTGACCGGGGACCTCGACCTGCGGACCGGGTCCGGGGAGATCGACGTCGCCGGGGCGCGCGGCCGGCTGCGGCTGCTGGCGAGGTCCGGAACGATCAGCGGCCGCGCCCTCGCCGCGTCGAAGACGCAGGCCGACGTGTCGTCGGGCACCCTCGACCTGCGCTATGCCGAGCCGCCGGACTCGGTGGACGCCTCCGCGGGCTCCGGCACCGTGAAGATCATCGTTCCGCCGGGCTCGCGCTACCGGGTCGCCGGGTGGACGGGCGCGGGCAACGCCCACCTCAACCCGGCCGTCTACGACGACCGCTCGGACCGGCGGATCTCCGTCCGCAGCGGCTCGGGCGAGACCTACGTCGACTACCGCGATGACTAGGACGAATGCCGCGAACCGGAGCGATGGGCATCACACCGGGCGGATTTGCGTACATCGGTGTGCGGCCGGTTAACTGCTGGCATGCCTTCCGTACGCCTGTGCCTCGAGCACCGCCCGCCGATGCCGCGGGCCATGCGGCGTACGTGTTGCCGGCGAATGTGTGACCGCTGAGGGCCCCCGCCTGAGACTCGCGCCCCGAAGCGAGCGAACTCCGAGACCCCCGAGTCGCGCATGTTCTTCCAACGCCACCTGCTGAGCCACGCGCCGTACCCGCCCGGTCTCTCCTGACCCGCGCGGCGCCGCTCCGGCGCGTCCGCCGACACCGGCACAGCCTGATCGCCGACCCGTCCTGAACGCCGCCGCCCGTCCGGCGGCCCCCGTCCGCATGGGTGATTCCCTGTGATTCAGATCGAAAAACTTCGTAAGGTCTACCGCGGCCGCGGCCGCGAGGTGGCCGCCGTCGACGGCGTCGACCTGACCGTCGCCGAGGGCGAGGTCTTCGGCGTGCTCGGCCGCAGCGGAGCCGGAAAGAGCACCCTGCTGCGCTGCGTCAACCTGCTGGAGCGCCCGGACGAGGGCCGCGTCGTCGTCGGCGGCCGGGACCTGCTCGCGCTGCGCGGCGGGGAGCTGCGCCGGGCGCGCCGGGGCATCGGCATGATCCACCAGCACTTCGGCCTGCTCGGCAGCCGGACCGTCGCCGGGAACGTCGCGTTCCCGCTGGAGGTCATGGGCGTCCCGCGCGCCGAGCGGGCCGGCCGCGTCGCCGAGCTGCTGGACCTCGTCGGGCTCACCGAGCACGCGAAGGCCCACCCGGCGCGGATCTCCGGCGGGCAGAAGCAGCGCGTCGGCATCGCCCGGGCGCTCGCGGGACGGCCGAAGGTGCTGCTGTCGGACGAGGCGACGTCGGCGCTCGACCCCGAGACGACGGCCTCGATCCTGGAGCTGCTGCGCGACCTCAACCGCCGGCTCGGCCTCACGATCCTGCTCATCACCCACGAGATGGACGTGGTGAAGCGCATCTGCGACTCGGCCGCGGTCATGCGGGAGGGCCGGTTCACCGAGTCGGGGCCGGTGCCCGAGCTGCTCGCCCGCCCGGGCTCGGAGCTGGCGCGGGGCCTGTTCCCGCTGCCGCCCGCCGAGCCCCGCGACGGCACGACGCTGGTCGAGGTCACCTTCACCGGAGGCGCGACCGACGAGCCGTTCGTGTCGGCGCTGGCCCGCAAGTACGCGCTGGACGTCAACATCCTCGGCGGCGCCGTGGAGACGGTCGGCGGCGAGCGCGTCGGCCGGCTCCAGCTCGAACTGCCCGGCGAGCCGGCCGCCAACGCCGCGCAACTGGCCTTCCTGCGCGAGTCCGGCCTGGCCGTGCGGCTCGTGGACCCCGTGCAGGCGGCGAACCCCGGACTGGAGGATCCCCGATGAGCTGGGACGAGGTCATGCCGCTGCTGTGGCCCGCCACCCGCGAGACCCTCTACATGACCGGCGTCGCGACGCTGTTCACCGCCGCCCTCGGGCTCCTGCTCGGGGTGCTGCTGGTGATCACCGAGCGGGGCGGGCTGCTGCCCGCGCCGCCCGTCAACGGCGTGCTCGGCGTCGTGGTCAACATCGGGCGGTCGCTGCCGTTCCTGATCCTGATGGTGGCGATCATCCCGTTCACCCGGGCGGTCGTCGGCACCAGCATCGGCAACGCCGCCGCGATCGTCCCGCTGACCGTCGGCGCCATCCCCTTCTACGCGCGGCTCGTCGAGATCGCGCTGCGCGAGGTCGACCCGGGCGTCATCGCCGCCGCGGACGCGATCGGCGCCACCCGCCGAGAGATCGTCGGCAAGGTCCTGCTGCGCGAGGCGCGGCCGGGCCTGGTGTCCGGGCTGACCGTCACCGTCATCGCGCTCATCGGCTACACGGCCATGGCAGGGACGGTCGGCGGCGGCGGACTCGGCAACCTCGCCGTCGTCTACGGCTACGAGCGCTTCGAGACCAAGGTCATGGTCTCCACCGTGGCGCTGCTGGTCGTCATCGTCCTGATCATCCAGGCGGCGGGCGACCTCGTCGCCCGCCGGCTGACCCACAAGTAGTCCCGATCCCCGGAACCTGAGAGAAAGGCACTCCTCGTGCTTCGCAAGCTCACCGCCGCGCTGGCCTCCGTCGCCCTCCTCGGGGGCCTCACCGCCTGCGGCTCCTCCTCGGCGTCCGGCGACCCGGACGCGCCGCTGAAGGTCGCGGTCAACCCCGTCCCGCACGGCGACATCCTCAAGTACGTCAAGGACGACCTGGCGGGCAAGGCCGGCCTCAAGCTGGAGATCGTCACCTTCAGCGACTACCAGCAGCCCAACACCGCGCTGAAGGAGAAGCAGGTCACCGCCAACTACTTCCAGCACGTGCCGTTCATGGAGGAGTTCGAGAAGAAGTCCGGGACGAAGCTGTCGTTCGTCGCGCCCGTGCACCTGGAGCCCCTCGGCGTGTACTCGAAGAAGGTGAAGAGCCTCCAGGCGGTCCCGCAGGGCGCGACCGTCGCCGTGCCGAACGACCCGGCCAACGAGGGCCGCTCGCTGAAGCTGCTCGCCGACAACGGCCTGATCACGCTGAAGCCGGACGCGCCGACCAGCGCGACCGAGCGGGACGTCGCGAGCAACCCCAAGGGCCTGAAGTTCAAGCCGCTCAAGGCCGCCCAGCTGCCCCGCTCGCTGGAGGACGTCGACCTGTCGGTGATCAACGGCAACTACGCGATCGAGGCCGGGCTCGCCCCGAACAAGGACGCGCTCGCCGCCGAGAAGGCCGAGGGCAACCCCTACGCCAACGGCATCGTCACGCTGCCGGAGGACAAGGACGACCCCCGCGTGAAGAAGCTCGTCCAGCTGCTCCAGGGCCCCGAGGTGAAGAAGTTCGTCGAGGACAAGTACAAGGGGTCGGTGCTGATCGCCTCCTGACCCTTCCGCCCGTCCTCGAACCGCGCAAAGCGGCCCGGTCTGTCCGTCGGTCCTGATAGGACAGGTCCCGAAGATCAGGCGAAGGGGACCCATGGGCATTTATGCGCATCTTGAGGAATACGTCGGCCTACCGGTGGCCACGTTCAACGAGGACACCGGCGCCGAGGAGGAGGACGACGGCCGCGGCGCGGGCGCCGATCCCGTCAGCGGGGAGGACTTCCCGCCCGCGGGCGAGGCCGCCTGGTTCGTCGGGACCTCCTTCGACGAGGAGCCGTTCCCCGACGTGTTCGCGCGGTTCCTGGAGGCGGTCGACACCACCGAGGTGACGGCCCTGATCATCGGCTACTGGGGCGCGTCCTACGAGCACGACGAGGTCCCCGACCCGGTGGCGCTGCTGACCGGGGCGGCCGCGTCGTTCCCGAAGCTGCGGTCGCTGTTCCTCGGGGACATCACGGGCGAGGAGGCGGAGATCTCCTGGATCGAGCACGCCGACATCACGCCCCTGCTCGCCGCGTTCCCGGGCCTCGAGCGCTTCGAGGTGCGCGGCGCGCAGGGGCTCGTCCTCGACCCGGTCAAGAGCGAGGCGCTGAAGGTGCTGCGGTTCGAGTCCGGCGGGCTGCCGGGGCGGATCGTCCGCGCCGTCGGGGCGAGCGACCTGCCCAACCTGAGGCACCTCGACCTGTGGCTCGGCGAGGAGAACTACGGCGGCGACACCACCGTCGCCGATCTCGCCCCGTTCCTGTCCGGCGAGCGGCTCCCGGCGCTGCGCCACCTCGGCCTGGAGGACAGCGAGATCCAGGACGAGATCGCGGCGGCGGTCGCCGGCGCGCCGGTCGTCGCCCGGCTGGAGTCGCTCAGCCTGGCCATGGGCGTCCTGACCGACCAGGGCGCCGAGGCGCTGCTGGCCGGCCAGCCGCTCACCCACCTGCGCAAGCTGGACCTGCACCACCACTTCCTGTCCGACGCGATGGTCGAGCGGGTGCGGGCGGCGCTGCCCGGCGTCAAGGTCGAACTCGACGACCAGGAGAAGCCGGACGGCGACTGGCACTACATCGCGGTCTCCGAATGAGCGGGGCGCCGGTGAGCAGGGCGTCCGGATGATCCAGGAACGCCTCTCCAGCTTCGCGGGGCTGCCCGTCCACACCTTCGACGGGGAGCCGGGCGGCCCGCTGCCCGCGCCGGAGGACGTGGCGTGGGGCGTCTACCACCACGTCCACGACAACGGCGTGTGGGGCGCGGAGGTCCCCGAGAACCTCGACCTCCTCCTGAAGACGGTCGACACCGCCCGGGTCACCCACCTCGTCATCGGCTTCTGGGGGTTCGACACCGAGGACTTCTCCCCGGTCGAGTGGCTGGTGCGCAACGCCGGGCGGTTCCCGCGCCTGCGGGCGCTGTTCCTCGGCGACATCCTCGACTGGGACCTCCACATCTCCTGGATCCAGCACGGTGACATCTCGCCGCTGTTCGACGCCTACCCGGGGCTGGAGCACTTCGAGATCCGCGGCGCGTCCGACCTGCGGTTCGAACCGCCGCGCCTCGCGCGGCTGAAGGCGCTGCGGATCGAGTCCGGCGGGCTGCCGGCCGAGGTCGTGCGGGCGGTCGCGGGCGGCGACCTGCCCGCGCTGGAGCACCTGGACCTGTGGATCGGCTCGGAACAGCACGGCGGGTCGTCCTCGGCCGAGGACTTCGCGCCCCTCCTCACCGGCGAGCGGTTCCCGTCCGTGAAGCACCTCGGCCTGGAGAACGGCCCGTTCCAGGACGAGCTGGCCGAGGCGCTGGCGAGCGCGCCGGTCGTCGCCCGGCTGGAGTCGCTCAGCCTGGCCATGGGGATGCTGTCCGACCGGGGAGCGGAGGCGCTGCTGTCCGGGCAGCCCCTCACCCACCTGCGCAGCCTCGATCTGCACCACGCGTTCCTGAGCGAGCCCATGGCCGGCCGGCTCCGGGCGGCGCTGCCGGGCGTCGAGCTCGACCTGGAGGACGCCCTGGGCGAGGCGTCGTGGGTGGGCCAGGAGTGGCTCTTCAGCGACTCCTACGTCGCGGTGTCGGAATGACGCTCGCGGTGGTCGGCACGCCCGGCGATCGGCGTCCCGCGCTGTTCGCCGCGGCGTGCCGGTCCGCCGGGCTGCCCGAACCGCGGCTCGTCCCCTGGACGGACGTGCTGCGCGGCGCCCCCCTCTCCTTCGCGGAGGGCGAGGCGGTCCGCGTCGACTCGCCCGGCGAGGACGCCGAGGCCGACGTGCTGCTGCGCGGCCCCGGCGAGCCCGCGCGGGTGGGCGGCGGGGCGCGCTGGCACCGGACGTTCACGGCGGCGCTGCGGCGGTTGTCGTCGGCGGCGTCGGCGTCCGGCGCCCGCCTCCTCGGCGACGTCGAGGAGATCGCGGTCATGTTCGACAAGCGGCTCACCCACGCCCGCCTCCTCTCCGCGGGCGTGCCCGTCCCGGCCGCCCTGCCCGAGATCGACGGGTACGGGGCGCTCCGTTCCCGCATGGACGAGGCGGGCGAGCGGCGGGTGTTCGTGAAGCCGGCGCACGGCTCGTCCGCGTCCGGAGTGGTCGCCCTGCAGACCGCCCACGGCCGCGTCCGGGCCGTGACGTCGGCGTTCCTGTCCGGCGACCGGCTGTTCAACTCGCTGCGCGTCCGCTCGTACGAGTCCGAGGACGACGTCGCGAACCTGATCGGCCTGCTCGCGCCGGACGGCCTGCACGTCGAGCGGTGGCTGCCCAAGGCGACGCTCGGCGGCCGGGTGTTCGACCTGCGCGTCGTCGTCATCGACGGCGAGCCCACGCACGCGGTAGTCCGGACCAGCCGGACCCCGATGACGAACCTTCATCTAGGCGGTGCCAGAGGAGACCTGGGGGCGGTGCAGCGCGCGCTCGGGGAAAGGGGCTGGAAGCAGGCCCTGGACGTGTGCGCGCGGGCCGCCGCCTGCTTCCCGGGCAGTCCGATGGTCGGTGTCGACCTGCTCGTGGGGTTCGGATTGAAGCGGTTCGCGGTGTGCGAAGTGAACGCCTTCGGCGACCTGCTCCCCGGACTCACCGGCCTGCCCGGAACCTCCGCCGAGGACCTGGACACCTATGGCGCCCAGGTCAGGGCGATGGGGCTCGCATGCACGACATGAACGACGTCATCGGCAGCCACGACGTGCTGCTGGTCACCCTCGACACGCTGCGCTACGACGTGGCCGCCGAACTGGCCGCGGCGGGGGAGACCCCCACCCTCACCGGGCTGCTCCCGGAAGGCCGCTGGGAGCGCCGCCACACGCCCGGCAGCTTCACCTACGCCGCGCACGCCGCGATGCTGGCGGGCTTCCTGCCGACGCCCGCGTCGCCCGGCCCGCATCCGCGCCTGTTCGCCGGCGCCTTCCCGGGCAGCGAGACCACCGCCCCCGGCACGTGGACGTTCGACGCGGCCGACCTGCCGGCGGGCCTCGCCGCCGCGGGCTACCACACGGTCTGCGTGGGCGGCGTCGGGTTCTTCAACAAGCTGACGCCGCTCGGATCGGCGCTGCCGTCGCTCTTCGCCGAAAGCCACTGGGAGCGGGAGTTCGGCGTGACCGACCCAGAGTCGCTGCCTAACCAGATCGACCGGATCGCGGAAATCGTGGCACGGCTGCCTGACGAACGCCGTCTCTTCCTGCTGCTGAACGTCGCGTCCCTGCACCAGCCCAACTGGTTCCACCTGGACGGCGCCACACGCTCGGACGGGGACACCCGCGCCACGCACGCCGCCGCCCTCCGCCATGTCGACGCGCACATCGGCAGGTTGTTCGGCCTGATGCGCCGCCCGTGCTTCGTCATCGTCTGCTCCGACCACGGGACGGCGTACGGCGAGGACGGCCACACAGGCCACCGCATCGGCCACGAAGTCGTCTGGACCGTTCCGTACGGGGAGTTCGTTCTACCGTGAATCCATACCAGGCGTACGTGTACGCCTATCCGCACAAGACCGCCTACCGCCCGCTTCAACCGGCACCCGGACTGCGCGACGTATGGGCGGGGGAGTCGCTCGACGCGCTCTTCCTGTACCTGCACGTCCCGTTCTGCGAGATGCGGTGCGGCTTCTGCAACCTCTTCACCCGCACCGGCGCGCCCGAGGAACTGACCGGCGCCTACCTTGACGCGCTCGACCGCCAGGCGACCGCCGTCCTGGACGCCCTGGACGGCTCTGCCTTCGCCACCGCGGCCTTCGGCGGAGGGACGCCGACCTACTTCACCGCGTCCGAGCTGGAACGGCTCTGCGACATCGCGGGGCGGTTCCCCGGTTTCGGGTCGGTGCCACTGGGAGTGGAGACGTCCCCGGCGACGGCCACCACGGACCGGCTGGCCGTCCTCGCCGAACGCGGCACCACCCGCGTATCCATCGGCGTGCAGAGCTTCCTGGACGAGGAGGCGCGCGCCGCCGTCCGTCCGCAGAAACGCGCCGAAGTGGAGGCCGCACTGGACCGCATCCGTGCCGCGGGGTTCCCGATCCTCAACATCGACCTCATCTACGGCATCGACGGCCAGACACCCGCGACGTGGCTGCACTCCTTGAACGCCGCACTCACGTGGCGTCCGGAGGAGGTCTACCTCTACCCGCTCTACGTCCGCCCCCTGACCGGCCTCGGACGCCGCGCGCAAGACTGGGACGACCAGCGCCTCACCCTCTACAGGCTCGGACGCGACCACCTTCTTGGCGAAGGCTACGAGCAGGTGTCGATGCGGATGTTCCGGTTGCCGTCCTCAGGCGCGGGCGGCACGGAGTACTGCTGCCAGACGGACGGCATGATCGGCCTGGGCTGCGGAGCACGCTCCTACACTTCCCGCCTGCACTACTCGTTCGAGTACGCGGTCGGAGCCGGGCGGGTGCGTTCCATCATCGACGACTACGTCCGCGAGACCGACTTCACCACCGCCCGCGTCGGCTTCACGCTGGACGACGACGAACGCCGTAGGCGGCATCTCGTCCAGTCCCTCCTGCAAGCGACCGGCGTCGACCTGGGCACTTACCGCGCGCGCTTCGGGAGCGACCCGATGGACGACTTCCCGGCTGACCTGAAGCCGTTCGCCGAACGTGGATGGCTGGAGACGTCCGAGAACGCCCTCCGGCTGACCTCGGAAGGGCTCGCCTACTCCGACGCCATCGGCCCGGCGCTTTTCTCGTCCCGCGTGCAGGCGCTGATGGCGTCCTACGAGGCGCGGTGATGGACCATCTGACGATCCTCTACCGGGGTCCGCTCGCCAGCTGCGATTACGACTGCCCGTACTGCCCGTTCGCCAAGCGCCGCGACACACCGGAGCAACTTCGCGCCGACCGCGCCGCGCTCGAACGCTTCACCGAGTGGGTGTCTCACTGCGGCCACCGCGTGTCGGTCCTGTTCACGCCGTGGGGCGAAGGACTCGTCCGCTCCTGGTACCGGCGCGCCCTCACCGACCTCAGCCACCTTCCGCACCTGGAGCGGGTCGCGATCCAGACGAACCTCAGCCATCGCGTGTCCTGGACGGCCGACGCCGACCTGACCCGGTTGGCGCTCTGGGCGACCTACCACCCCGGCCAGGTCCCGTACGAGCGGTTCCTGGGCAGATGCCGGGACCTGGCGGCGCGCGGAGTCCGTTTCAGCGTCGGGATCGTCGGCCAGCCGGAACACCTCGACGCCGCCCGCCGCCTCCGCGCCGACCTCCCCGCCGGCACGTACCTCTGGGTCAACGCGGCCGAAGGGCGCACCTACGACGACGCCGAAGCCGCCACCTGGACCGAGATCGACCCGCTGTTCCCCGTGAGCCGCCACCCGCACGCGAGCCGCGGCCTCCCCTGCCGGACCGGCGAAACGGTCGTTTCGGTTGACGGCGACGGCACGGTCCGCCGCTGCCACTTCGTCCCGTCCGTCCTGGGCAATCTCTACGACGGCTCGTTCCGCGCGGCCCTGGCTCCCCGCCCGTGCCCTCTCGACACGTGCGACTGCCACATCGGCTACGTCCACCTCGAACCGCTCGGCCTCTACGACACCTTCGCCGGCGGCATCCTCGAACGAATCCCCGCCCTGCTCGACCACCCCTGACCGTCGCCGCGTCGGCGAAACGCACACCGCTGTTCAGCGGTCCGGACCCTCCTGCGAGGACTGGTCCTGCCCGCCCGAACCGCTGGCGTAGCGGCCTGCGAGCTCGGCACCGATCCGGGCGAGTTCGCGCTGGACGGCGCGCGGCTCGACGACGTCGAGCAGCGTGCCCCAGCCGGCGAGGTGGCGGGCGATGTCCAGCGGGGTCGGGGCGGCGAGGCGAACCCGGACGCGCCCGCCGCCGGCCTCGCCGTCGGTGTGGCAGTGCCGCCCGAACCGGTCGCGCAGGACGGGCACGAACCGCTCCTCGACGAGCACCGTCGCCCACGTGCGCGAACGTCGCCTTTCGATCTCGTCTGCGACCTCCTGCCAGGCGGCGGCGAGGGTGAGGTCGTCGGGGCGTTCGGCGGGCAGGCCGGTCGGCTCGGCCCGGATGATCCGGTCGACGCGGAAGGTGCGCCGTCCTCGCCCGGTGCCTGCCAGCAGGTACCAGATGTCGTCCTTGTCGATCAGGCCCCACGGGTCGACCAGCCGTTCCGCCGGTTCCCCGGTGCGGCCCGCGTAGGTCAGGCGGACCCTGACGCGGCGGATCACGGCGGTCTGCAGCAGGTCGACCGTCGCGGGGCGGGGACGGTTCCGCTCGCCCCACCGGACGGGGTCGACGATCGTCGCGTCCATGGCGGCCTCGGCGTCGGCGCGGAAGGTCCGCGGCAGGGCCCCCATGAGCTTGCGCAGCGCGGCCCTGGCCTCGGGTGAAGCGGCGGCCGCGGGGCCGGCCAGCAGGAACAGGGCCCGCGCCTCGGCCGCCGTCAGACCGCTGAGGTCGGTGCGGGCGCCGCCGACCAGCCGCCAGCCGCCGCCGCGGCCCGGCTGCGGATAGACCGGCACGCCGGCCGAGGCGAGCGCCTCCAGGTCGCGGCGGGCGGTGGCCACCGACACCTGGAGTTCGGCCGCCAGGTCGGCCGCGGTCACTCGGCCGCGGACCTGCATCAGCAGCAGGACGGCGACGAGGCGGTCGGCGCGCATGAAACCAGCTTCTCGAACAAAGTGCTCAGAGGATGAGCACTTTACCGGGAAGCAATGGGTGTCGCCGCCCACGGAGAAGGAGAACCGCCCGATGCCGAGAGCCCACAACCCCATCAGCCTCCTCGCCACCGCCGGCGAGCCGCGCTTCACGCGTTCGCACTACCTGCGGGTCGTGGTTCGATGATGCGTTTCGCGGACGCCGCCGCGTGGGAGGCGTGGCTGGCCGAACACCACGAGAGCGGCGACGGCGCCTGGCTCAAGATCGCCAAGAAGGGCGCGGGGGCCGCCTCCGTCACGATCACGGAGGCGCTGGAGATCGCGCTGTGCTCCGGCTGGATCGACAGCCGGCGCAGATCCCATGACGAGCACTTCTACCTGCAGCGGTATTCGCGCCGCCGCAAGGGCGGCGCCTGGTCGCGCAGGAACGTCGAGCGCGTGGAGGCGCTCACCGCCGCTGGCCGGATGCGCCCGCCCGGCCTGGCCGAAGTCGCCGCCGCCCAGGCGGACGGCCGCTGGGCGGCCGCCTACACCGCCCAGCGCGACGCCACCGTCCCACCCGTCCTGGCGGCCGCCCTCGCGACCTCCCCCGAGGCCGCCGCGCGCTTCGAATCACTGGACAAGACCACGCGCTACCGCCTGATCCTCCCGCTCCTCAAAGCCCGAACCCCCACCGAACAAACCACCCGCCTCCAGAAGGCGATAACCCAACTCCAGAACCAATAAAGGCAACCCCAGCGGCCCAGACCGGGCCAGCTTGGACTGGGACCGGTACAGGCCCAGTACTGCCCCGGACCATCCCTGGCCCGGGGCAGGGATGGCTCGGACCGAACCAGCTCGGACGGGGCCGAGCTCGGACGGGATCATTAGCCGCCCCCCGGGCGATGCGCAGGCCGGGGCTCGGTCCGGTCTTGCTCAGGTCTGCTTTTCGGGGTGGTAGTCGGCTTCGTCGACTCCGAACGTCCATGCGACGCCTGCGCGTGCAGTGCGTGTGTCGGGTGGGACGCGGAGGTAGTAGGTGCGGTACGTCCCATCAGGCTCGGGGGTGGAGTTGACCACCTCCACCATGACCACCGCCTCGTCGCCCGGCAGGTCGATCGACCACAGGACGCCCGTCTCGTCGCGGTGCAGGGGGCGCGCGCCGGTCTCGGCCAGGTACCGGTCGTAGCCGAAGATCTCCAGCATCACGCGGCGCAGCTCGGCGTTCTGCTCGGAGGAGATGCGGTCGGGCGTCAGGTCGGTCAGCGACGCGACGAAGTCGGGCGGGATGGGCATTCCGCGCCACGCGTGCAGCGCGAATCCGTCCGGGTAGGAGAGGGCGGGACCGTCCCCGCGGTGCAGCCGCCCGGGTTCGTCGCGGTACAGCTCGCTCGGCCGCTCCGAGAGGATCACCAGCCGCTCGTAGGGCCACCACCAGCCGGCCGACCGGGCCACTTCCGCCAGCCCTGCGAGCGGGCCGTCGAGGCGTCCGAGCGACTCGAACAACGCAAGCCAGGGCCCGTCGTGCTGGCCCAGGACGGCGTCCAGCGTGGCCGCGCGCAGCAGCGACCCGGCCGCGTCCTGCTCCGGGGAGGACCGCTCGTTGCCCGCCGTGCGGGGCCCGCCCTGCGCCTGCTCGCCGACCGCACCGCGCACACGCGTGACCAGCGCCTGCACCTGGTCCCACAGAAGGCCGCCGGTCTCGGCCCACGTGCGCGGCCACTGCTCCGGCCCCTGTTCGGAACAGGCCGCGGCACGTTCGGCCTCCCATGGACGGGTGCGCACGTCCGTCAGGACGCTCGCCCCCGCCTCACCGTCACGAAGGTCGGCGCGGGCCTGTTCGACCAGCCCGTCCAGCCCTGCCTTCTCCAGCGCTTCGCCATGCCCGGCGAGCACTGCCGCCACGGCGGCGCCGCGCGCGGGGGAGGGCACCCACAGGTACCGCTCTGGGGGCCTCAGCCCGGCGGAGGCGTAGGCGGCGCCCACCCCCGCCTCGGCGCGGGCACGGTCGGCGGGACCGGTGGCGAACGCCGCCGCCTGCCAGTCGCCGACCACGTAATGGGTCTCGCGCACCGTTTCAGTGAGCACGTTGTCCCGCCTCCTCAGTCGGCCACGACGCGGACGGAACCGGGCACGTACTCGCGCTGGCGGATCACCCGGTACCAGCCCTTGGGCAGCGTGATCGCCGCGTGCTCCTCGTGCACCAGGCGCCCGCCCGACGGCAGGTGCAGGTGGTCCGGCACGAGGGGGTCGGGGGTGCGCAGCAGCGTGCCGGGCGCGGCCAGGGCGTGCGCGTGTCCGGTGGCCTCGCCGCGGGCGAGCACCATGCGGCCCCGGCCGTCGCGCGGGGACGGCGGCAGCTCGCGGACGGACCGCGGAACCGTCTCCTCGGGCACGGGCAAGATCAGGACGTCTCCCTGTCGGTACATGCGGCGAAAGTAACGCCCGCCACCGACAAAACCCGCCGGCGGATTCCCCGCCCGGCGAGTCCGGCCACCGACCACGGTGGGGGGTGGTGCGGGTCAGAAGCCGCGGGTTCGGCGGGCGGCCGGGCGGGCCCAGCGGCCGGAGGCGCTCAGGCCGACGTGCTGGAACGCGCGGACGAGTTCGCCGCCGAGGTTGACCCCGGCGCCGAGGGCGAGCGCCACGGACAGCGCTCCGATGAGACTCAGCACGCCCGCCTGCGGTGATCCGGTGTTCAGCTCGACCATGCCGCGGTAGAGCGCCGTCCCCGGCAGCAGCGGGCCGATGGCGGGGACGACGAACGGCATGACGGGCTCCCCGTGCCGGCGGGCGAGCCAGCTCGCCATCACGCCGACGACGGTGGCGGCCATGGCCGCGGCCAACACGGGTGGAACGTGCCATCCGCGGGACAGGACGTAGAGCACCCAGATCAGCGCGCCGCCGAGGGCGACGGTGGTCAGCACGTCCCGCGGGGCGGCCAGGGACACCGCGAACGTCAGCGAGATGGCGGCGGCGGCGATGACGGCGACGGGCTCCAGGTTCGCCGACGGGGTCGGCAGGTGCCGGACGTCGATCGGCACGCCCAGGCTGACCCCGACGTACACCACGGCGCCCAGCCCGGCGACGATCGCCGCGATCATGAAGAAGACCTCCAGCCCCCGCGCCCCGGCGCTGACCAGGTCGCCGGTGATGCCGTCCTGGATGCTCGCCACCAGCGGACGTCCCGGAAGCAGCGCCAGGATCGAGCCGGTGACGATCGTGGCGGCCTGGCCCGGGTTGCCCATCGCGACCACCACGGCGGCCGCCGCCGCGCCGATCGCGGCGGCCACCGTCAGCTGGAAGAACTCCGCGATGCCGCGGCGCGCCAGCGAGGCGGCCGTGCGGTCGCCCAGCATCGTGGCGACGAACGCGGTGGTCGCCACCAGCGGCCCGCCGCCGGACAGCACGCTGCCCGACGCGGCGATGAGCCCGAAGGACACCACCAGCAGCCAGGCCGGATACGGGGGGCTGCCCCTTTTGATCTCCGCGAGCCGCTTGTGGGCCTCGTCCAGTTCGAGCATGCCGATGGACGCGTCCTGGACGAGCTGGTGCAGCGCGGTGAGCCGCCAGTAGGCCGGGGTCCGGCGCCGGATGGAACGCGCGCTGGTCATCGGCGCGGCGCCCCCTCCCGGGTGCGCCGAGACGAGGATGCTCGTCAGTGTGACCTGCACCTCGCAGCGGGGGAGCTCGTAGGCCACGCCCAGGCCGAGCATCGCCTCGTTCACGCGCTCGGTGGTCTCGCCGCTCGCCAGGAGGAGCTCGCCCACCCGCAGGACGAGGTCGATCGCCCGGGGGTCGACGACCTCGCCGGGCTCGTCCTCTGGGGGTTCCGGGGGCGACCCGTCCATGAGGACCTGCCATGTCCGCCGCAAGCGTTCAGCCGCGCCCATACCTCAGCTGGTGTCCCTTCCCGCCCATGAATCGATCTTGACTGGCAGGCTACCCACCAGCCGGGTGTCCCCAATCCGTGGTCTGCGTCCCACCTTTTCCACAGAGCGTGATTCTGGTGCGGTGCCTTCCGGGGCACTGGTACCAAGGACGCATGAGCTCTACGGACGGTCTGCGCGACGAGGCCGAGCGGTGCCTGCGCGCCCTCGCCGGTGACCACGCGCGGCTGCGCGACGACCAGTGGACGGCGATCAGCGCGCTCGTCGTCGAGCGGCGGCGCGCCCTCGTCGTCCAGCGGACGGGCTGGGGCAAGTCCGCCGTCTACTTCGTGGCGACCCGGCTGCTGCGCGAGCGCGGCGCCGGCCCGACCGTGATCGTCTCGCCGCTGCTGGCGCTGATGCGCAACCAGATCGACGCCGCCGACCGGGCGGGCATCCGCGCCCGCACGATCAACTCCTCCAACACCGGCGACTGGGACCAGGTCTTCGCCGAGGTCGAGGAGGGCGCGGTCGACGTCCTGCTGGTGAGCCCCGAGCGGCTCAACAACCCCGACTTCCGCGACCTCGTCCTGCCCAAGCTCGCCGCGGGCGCCGGGCTGGTCGTGGTCGACGAGGCGCACTGCATCTCCGACTGGGGCCACGACTTCCGCCCCGACTACCGGCGGCTGCGCACCCTGCTGGCCGAGCTGCCCCCCGGCATCCCGGTGCTCGCCACCACCGCGACGGCCAACGCCCGCGTCACCAAGGACGTCGCCGAGCAGCTCGCCGGCGACGACGCCCTGGTGCTGCGCGGCCCCCTGGAACGCGACTCGCTGCACCTCGCCGTCGTGGACCTCCCCTCCGCCGAGCAGCGCATCGCCTGGCTCGGCGAGCATCTCGGCGACCTCCCGGGCTCCGGCATCATCTACACCCTCACCGTCGCGGCGGCCCACGAGATCACCGGGTGGCTCCGCGACCGCGGTTACGAGGTGGCCGCCTACTCCGGCCAGACCGAGCAGGCCGAACGCCTCCAGGCCGAGCGCGACCTCCACGACAACAAGCTCAAGGCCCTCGTCGCCACCAGCGCCCTCGGCATGGGCTTCGACAAGCCCGACCTCGGCTTCATCGTCCACGTGGGGGCCCCGCAGTCCCCGGTGGCCTACTACCAGCAGATCGGCCGCGCGGGCCGCGGCGTCGACCGCGCCGAGGTCATCCTGCTGCCCGGCCGCGAGGACCGCGAGATCTGGGCCTACTTCGCGAGCCTCGCCTTCCCGCCGGAGCACATCGTCCGCAGCACGCTGGAGGTCCTGGACACGGCAGGCCGCCCGCTCTCCACCACGGCCCTGGAACCGATGGTCGACCTCAACCGGGCCCGCCTGGAGATGATGCTCAAGGTCCTCGACGTGGACGGCGCCGCCCGCCGCGTGAAGGGCGGCTGGACGTCCACCGGCGAACCCTGGTCCTACGACCGCGAGCGCTACGAGCGCGTCACCTCCGAGCGCCGCCGCGAGCAGCAGGCGATGCTCGACTACCTGGCGACGTCGGGCTGCCGCGAGGAGTTCCTGCGCCGCCAGCTGGACGACCCTGACGCGGGTCCCTGCGGCCGCTGCGACAACTGCACCGGCCGCCACCGGCCCACCGACGTCACCCAGGAGAGCGCGACCCGGGCCCGCGACCGCCTGCACCGCCCCGGCGTCGACATCGCCCCCCGCCGCATGTGGCCGACCGGCGTCAAGGACGACCTGGGCGTGTCCGGCCGCATCAAGCCCGAGCTCCAGGCCGAGACGGGCCGGGCCCTCGGCCGCCTCACCGACATCGGCTGGGGCAACCGCCTGCGCGACCTGTTCGCCGCCGGCGACACTGACGTCCCCGCCGACCTGGTGGACGCCGTCGTGCAGGTCCTCGCCGCCTGGGACTGGACGGCCCGCCCCACCGGCGTCGTCACCATCGGCTCCCGTTCCCGGCCCCGCCTGGTCACCACGTTCGGCCAGCGCATCGCCCAGATCGGCCGCCTGCCCTACCTGGGCGAGCTGGTCCCCGTCGGCGAGCCGGTGCCGCGCCGCCACAACAGCGCCCAGCGCCTCCGCTCCGTCTGGCACACCCTGACCGTCCCCACCGACCTGGCGGAGGCCCTCGCCGGCAACCCCGGCCACATCCTCCTGGTAGACGACCGCATAGAAACAGGCTGGACGATGACCGTGGCCACCCGCCTCCTGAAGGAGTCCGGCGCCCGATCAACCCTCCCCCTGGCCCTCGCCACCCCCACCTGACGCTCCACCCACCTCAGCGCCGGGCACGACCCGCCACCCCGACCCGAGGCCCCGGAAGGACGTTCGCAACCGTCCCCGCACTGCTGTGGCCCGCTCTTCAGGCCGGAGGCTTCAGGGCGGGAGTTGAGCTGCCGCCAGGTCGGCCTCGTGCTTGGTCGGCGGCGGCGACTCGGTGGCCCCCGTCCGGAGGTGTCGGGCGGGTGTTCGCGGCTGCGCCTCTGCTGCGCTGTGGCCTGCCGTGGGGCTGGTGCCGCGGACAGGTGTCGGCATTGCCGGCGTCGGGCGGGGCCCTGCAACGGCTTCACGGCCGCGGTCGGCCTCTGGCTGAGCGGGCGGCGCGGTGAGGGGGCGGGCTGGGGGTGAGGCCTGGGGGCTGCATCGGGGCCCGTGTGGGCCCCGATGCCGGCCTGGAGGGGGTGTGCCGCCCGCGCGCCCCCGTGGGCGCGGGCGGGACGTTTTCGGGCCGACCCGTGCGCGCGGCCCCGCGCACGGGTCGGCGTCCGGTCCCGGCGCCGCGGCGGAGAAGAGCCGCGGCGAACGGGAGACCAGGGCGCCGGGCGGCGGCCCCGGCGGCCGGCACCGCCGGGGCACGCCCGGGAGCGCCGCCGTCCGGGAGTGGGACGGGTGACGGCGGCGGTGGAGCGGCTCGATGGAAAGTGTTCTAGAGGTTAGAAAACTCTGTCCAGTTGTTTGGGAGAACATCTTGAGATAAGTTCAGGCGGAAATGTCATCATTTCCCGCATAGTTGGCCCCGCGGCCATTTCTGCGGGGTCCCGGAAGAGGTAGTAATGTCCCTCCCCGTGCCGCCGACCCTCGACTCGCTGCTTGACTGTCCGCCCGGACTGCTCGACATGACGTTCGACCAGCTGCGGACCCTGCTGGTGGTGCACGAGACCGGGTCGGCGCTGCGAGCGGCCCGGGTGCTGGGGCGCGAGCAGTCGAGCGTCCAGAAGCAGCTCGACACGCTGAACCGCAACAGCCAGGTGCTGTGCGGCGAGGTCCTGACCGTCCGGCAGGGGCGCGGGAAGGACTACCTGTTCACCCCGACCGGGGAGACCACGGTCGAACTGGCGCGCCTGACGTTCGGGAAATGGCTGGAGTCCATTCACTGGAGCCGGCGCCGCCTCGGCCGCATGCTGACGGTCGGCACCACGGAGTTCACCCTGCCGATCGTCTCCAGGGCCTGGGACCGGGTCTCGGAGGAGTTCCGGCAGCGCGAGGTCGAGTTCAAGGTCGCCCACGTCCGCACGAAGGACCTGTGGTCGCGGCTGGAGACCCGCCAGGTCGACCTCATCTGCGGCAGCATCGTCAGCACCCCGGAGGGCGACCTGCGCCTGGAGGAGTACGAGGTCATCGAGTACGCGCGGGGCCAGGCGCTGCTGCTCACCAACCTGCCGGAGGGCGAGCTGCCCGGCACGCCGGTGCAGACCAGCCGCCTCGGGCGGGTGCCGCTGGTGGTCCCGCCCGCCGGGCTCGTCGCCGACCTGCTCGCCACCTGGTACGGGGCGAACTTCCGCGAGCGGCTCAACGTCGTCGCCGACATCGACGACGTGCACTACGGGCTGTCGCTGCTGCGGTCGGGGTTCGTGCGCGGCTGCATGATCGTCACCGGGTCGATCGGCCGGGGCATGGCCGCGCAGGAGGACCCGGGCGCCGTCCCGCTCCGCGCGATCGGGCTGCACGACGACCTGGAGCCCAAGGCCGAGTTCATGACGGGCGCCTTCGTCCGCCGCGCCGACCTCGAACGCTACGACGCGGGCCACCCCCTGAACCGCCTCTGGGACGCGGTCAGGGAGGACGTCCGCACCTACACCCCGCTCGCCTGAGCGGGCCCGCCCCTACTTGATCTGGTTGTCCACCACGTCGAGGGTGGGGCGGGCGCCGAGGTGCTGCATGGCGCGCGCCGCCAGGCGGCAGCCCGCGGTGAGGGCGTCGGCCGGCTGCTTGCCGTCCAGCCACGGCGGGAGGAACCCGGCGACGAACGCGTCGCCGGCCCCGGTGCCGTCGATGATCTTCTCGACGGGCTCCGCGGCGACGGTGACCGGCTCCGGGCGGCCGTTGGTGTACCAGATGGCCCCGTCGGCACCGGCCTTGATCACGACCTGGGGGTACCAGGCGGTCAGGACCTTGGCGGCCTGCTCCGGCGTGTCGCGGCCGGTGAGGATCTCGGCCTCCTTGGCGTTGACGACCAGGAGGCGCGCGCCCTGCGTCCACTCCAGGAAGGGCTCGGCGCCCATCCGCTTGAGCGGGGACGAGGAGCCGCCGTCCACGGACACCGACATCTGCACCTTGCGGGCGATCTCCAGAGTGTGGATGGCCGCCTTGCGGGATCCCTCGTTGATCAGGGCGTAGCCCGACAGGTGCAGGTGGGTGCTGCCGGAGAAGAGGTCCTTGCAGCGCTCGATGTCCTCCGGCAGGAGGGCGGCGTTGGCGCCGGGATCCGACAGCATCGTCCGGTCGCCCTTGTGGGTGACCATGATCACACAGGTGCCGGTGGGACGTTCCTGGTCCATGACGAGGCGGGCGTCGACGCCGTAGCCCATCAACTCCATGTCCCGGTTCCGGCCCGCGATGTCGGAGCCGCGGCGGCCGACGAATGCGGCGTCGGTTCCCTCCACGGCCAGCCAGGCGGCCACGTTGGCGCCGGAGCCGCCACCGTGCATCGTCACGGCGGCCGGCGTGTCGCTCCCCTTGGCCAGGGGAAACGCGGCACGTGCCACGGTATCTGTCATAAGATCGCCGACCACGACCACGCGCGTCATGGAGTCATCACCTCGATCAACACGGCCCGCGCGAGCGGCAATTCTTGGGTGTGCTCGACCGTAACAGCTTCGGAGCCCGGATTAGGTCTCGAACGCGCAGCGAAACCGAGGAAGACGGTTTTTTCGTCGCGGGGTCGTCACGCATCCGTGCCTTACCCTCGGGTACGTGACCGAGCGTTATCCGGATCAATGGGAGGCCGACGTCGTCCTCAGCGACGGCGGGACGGCCCATCTGCGTCCCATCCGGCCCGAGGACGCCGATCTCCTGCGCACGTTCCACGCGCGGCTGTCCCCGGAGTCGATCTACTACCGGTTCTTCTCGCCGCGCCCCCAGCTGTCGGACCGCGAGGTCGAGCACTTCACGACCGTCGACCACGACCGGCGCGCCGCGCTGATCGCCACGATCGCGGGGGAGATGGTGGCGGTCGTCCGCTACGACCGGCTCGCCGACCGGCGGGAGACGGCGGAGGTGGCGTTCCTGGTGGAGGACGCGCACCAGGGCCGCGGGCTCGGCGCGGTGCTGCTGGAGCACATCGCGGCGGCGGCGCGGGAGCGGGGCGTGCGCCGCTTCGTGGCGAGCGTCCTGCCCGACAACCGGCGGATGACCCGGGTGTTCCGGGAGGCGGGGTACCGGGCGGAGCAGCGCTTCGAGGAGGGCGTGATCGAGCTCGTCCTCGACCTGGAGCCGACCGACACCTCGCTGGAGGTCATGACGGCGCGCGAGCACCGGGCCGAGTCGCGCTCCATCCAGCGGCTGCTGTTCCCGCGGTCGGTGGCGGTGATCGGGGCGAGCCGGGCCGAGCACAGCGTCGGCCAGACCGTCCTGCGGAACCTGCTCGCCGGGGACTTCAGCGGGCCCGTGTACCCGGTGCACCCGACGGCGGTCGCGGTGGCGGGGGTCCGCGCCTACGCGTCCGTCCTGGAGATCCCGGACGACGTGGACCTCGCGGTCGTGGCGGTGCGGGCCGACGCCGTCCACGAGGTCGTGGAGGAGTGCGCGGGCAAGGGCGTGCGGGGGCTGGTCGTCGTGTCGTCCGGCTTCGGCGAGGTCGGGGAGGAAGGACGGGCCGCCCAGGAGCAACTGGTGCGGCTGGCGCGCGCGTACGGCATGCGGGTCGTCGGACCCAACTGCCTAGGTATCGCCAACACCGACACCGATGTGCGCCTGAACGCGACCCTGGCGCCGACCATGCCCGGACGGGGGCCGGTGGGGTTCTTCTCCCAGTCAGGCGCCCTGGGCATCGCCATCTTGCAGCGGACGGCGGCCCGCGGTCTCGGGCTGTCCACGTTCGTCTCGGCGGGGAACCGGGCGGACGTCTCCGGCAACGACCTGATGCAGTACTGGGAGGAGGACCCGGCGACCAGGGCCGTCCTGCTGTACCTGGAGTCGCTGGGCAACCCCCGCAAGTTCGCGCGGCTGGCGCGCAGGCTCGGGCGCCGCAAGCCGATCGTGGCGGTGAAGAGCGGGCGCAGCACGCAGGGCGTCCCGATCGGGCACGCGGCGCGGGCGCTCACCCTGCCCGACCACGCGGTCAGCGCGCTGTTCGAGCAGGCCGGCGTGATCCGGGTGGAGGACCTGGCGGAGCTGTTCGACGTGGCGCAGATCCTGGCCTACCAGCCGCTCCCGGCGGGCGACCGCATCGCGATCATCGACAACTCCAACTCGCTGGGCCTGCTGGCGCAGGACGAGGCCGTCGCGCTCGGCCTGGAGGTCCGGCCCCGCATCGACCTCGGCCCCCGCGCCGACGCCGACGACTACGAGGCCGCCCTCGCCGGGGCCCTCGACGACGACACGGTCGACGCGGTCGTGGCGCTGTTCACGCCGCCGACGATCGGCGGCTACGACGTGCGCGTCCCCGAGCGGATCCTCCGGCTGGCGGCCGAGGGCAGGAAGCCGATCGTGGCGACCTACCTCGGCACCGAGGGGATGCCCGCCGACCTGCGCGTCACCGGCCCGGACGGGATGGCCGCGGAGGGCTCCGTGCCGTCCTACACGGCGCCCGAGGACGCCGTCCGGGCGCTGGCGTACGTGATCCGGTACGCGCGGTGGCGGCAGCGTCCTCCCGGCCGCATGCCGGTGTTCGAGGACGTGGACCGCGCCAAGGCGCGGGAGCTGGTCGCCGCGTGGCTGGGCGACGGCGGCCCCGTCCAGGTCGCGCCGGAGCAGGCGGCGGAGCTGCTGGCCTGCTACGGCATCGCGCTCGCCGGCGGGACGGACGGCGTCGCGACCCGCATCGTGGTCAGGGAGGACCGCTCGTTCGGCGCGCTGGTCTCGTTCGGGATCGCCGACGAGACGGCCGAGCTGCTGGATGACCGCGCCTACCGCCTCTCGCCGCTGGCGGACGCGGAGGCGGCGGAGATGATCCGCGCGATCCGCACCGCCCCGCTGCTGCTCGGGCACCGGGGCGCCGATCCGGTGAACCTGGGGGCCCTGGAGGAACTGCTGCTGCGCGCGTCGCGCCTCGGCTACGACCTGCCGGAGGTGGCGCGGCTGGAGCTGAGCCCCGTCACGGTGGGCCCGTCCGGGGTCGCGGTGCGGGCGGTGACGCTCACGCTGGAGCGCCCGCTCGGGCCGCGTCCCGAACTGGAGCCGCGCCACCTGTGACACGGGCGCCGGGCTTCTGGCGCCCTCGGCGGAAGGTGCGGGTCACGCGCGCTCATGACCACGAGCCATGCGCTCGGCGTCAGTCCGGCGGCGGGGGAGGGCTGGGCTCCGGGGTCGGCGGGACGGGGTCGGGCGCGGGTCCCGGCGGGACGGGTTCGGGCCCCGGCGCGGGCGGGGACGGCTCCGGCGGCGGGCCGGGCGGTATCGGCTCCGGCGAGGGACCGGGCGGGACGGGTCCGGGCGGCCGCGGCGCGGGGCCGGGCGGCGGCTGGGGCGGCACCGGGGGCTGCGGGGGAGGCGCCGGGTCCGGGGTGGGAGGCGGCACCGGCGGCGGGGTCGGCAGGGGATGCTCGTCCATGCCCACCCTGTACCCCGCACACGGACGTTACCCCGCACACGGACATATGACCGTGCGCCACGGCGGTCATGTGCGCGTCCGGCCCCGGACAGGGCAGGATGGGGCCATGAGGGAAACCCGAGCGACCGTCAGCGGTCTGCGCACGGCGATCGAGCGCAGCGGTTACTACCCGGCCCTGGTCGCGGACGCCGTCGAGTCGGCCGTCGGGGACGAGCGCGTCGTCGCCTACGTCGTCCACCACGAGGCGACCTTCGACCCCGCCATGGAGGTGCGGCGGCACGTGACCGTGCTCGTGCTGTCGGCGAGCCGGCTGCTCGTGTGCCACACCGACGAGCACCCGCCCGGCGAGGGCATGACGCGGCCGCACGCGTCCACCACCACCGAGGCCGTCAAGCTGGAGCGCGTCCAGTCGGTCGCGGTGACGCGGGTCGTCCCGGACCCGGCGTCCTACGTGCCCGGGGTGCCGCCCACCGAGGTGGTGCTGACCATCGGCTGGGGCGCCATCGCCCACATCGACCTCGAACCCGCGACGTGCGGCGACGAGAACTGCGAGGCCGACCACGGCTACACCGGCAGCGTCACGGCCGACGACCTGTCGCTGCGGGTCAGCGAGGCCGCCGACGGCGCGGACGCCGTGAGCCAGGTGCTGGCGTTCGCCGAGGAACTGTCCGCCGCGACCGCGCAGTGAGCGAGGCGATCGCCGGACGGCGCGGCGAGGCCGGTCGCGGAGCGGGACCGTCCCTCCCCGAACCGCCCGTCCCGCGGTACGGGGAGGCCGCGCTGGCCGACCTGCCGCCCTCCGCGCTGGCCGCGCTCGGCGTCCCCGGCGCGGTGAACGTCCTGGGCCTGCCCGCCGTGCCGCGCGTCTGCGTGCTGGTGGTCGACGGTCTCGGCTGGGAGCAGCTGCGGGCCCACCCCGGCGAGGCGCCCTTCCTGAACGCGATGGACGGCGGCCCGATCACGGCCGGGTTCCCGGCGACGACCGTCAGCAGCCTCGGCTCGCTGGCCACCGGCGCCCCGCCCGGCGAGCACGGGCTGCTCGGCGTGCAGATCGCGGTCCCCGGCACCGGGCGGCTGCTGAACTGCCTGCGCTGGGAGGACGACACCGTCGTGCCCGAGACGTTCCAGCCGGTCCCGACCGCCTACGGGCGGGCGGCCGCGGACGGCGTCGAGGTCGCCTACGTGGCGGAGCCCCTGTACCGGGGGTCCAGTCTCAGCCGCGCCACCACGCGCGGCGCCGACTACATCGCGGGCCGCGGCCCCGACCAGCTCGCCGACCGCGCCGGGCTGGCCCTGCGGCGCGGCGACCGGGCCTACGTCACCGTGTACTACGCCGACCTCGACGCGTCCGGCCACCGGTTCGGGGTCGGCTCCGCCGACTGGCGGCAGATGCTCCGGTACGTCGACCGCCTCGCGCAGCGCCTGGCGGAGGCCCTGCCGCCGGGCTCGTCCCTGCACGTGACCGCCGACCACGGCATGGTCGACCCGGACGAGCGGATCGACGTCGACACCGTCCCCGAGTTGGCGGCGGGCGTCGCCCTGCTCGGCGGGGACGCCCGCGCCCGCTACGTCTACAGCGAGCCGGGCGCCCACGCGGACGTGCTCGCCGCCTGGACGGCGACGCTGGGCGACCGCGCGTGGGTCGTCAGCCGCGAGCACGCCGTCGAGAACGGCTGGTTCGGCGCGATCGGCCCCGGGATGCTGGAGCGGATCGGCGACGTGGTCGCCGTCCCGCACGCCGACCTCGCGATCGTCGCGTCCGAGCGGGAGCCGTGGCTGGAGGCGATGGTCGGCATGCACGGCTCCCTCGTCCCGGCCGAGCAACTGGTGCCGCTGCTCACCGCGTCCCGGCCCTGAGATCCCGCGGAGATGAGATGAACCCGGATTCGCCCCTCCCTAATCGGGGCAACGGCGGCCAAACTGGCGATGTGCACCCTCTCATCGAAGTGCCCGCGCTGGACCGGCTGCTCCGACGGCGGGAGAACGTGGTCCTGCTGGACGTCCGATGGCATCTGGCGGGGCCGCCGGGGGTGGAGTCCTACCGCAGGGGGCACCTGCCCGGCGCCGTGTTCGTCGACCTCGACCGCGACGTGGCCGGGCCGCCGGGGCCCGGCGGGCGCCACCCCCTGCCGGACCCCGCCGCCTTCGAGGCGGCGATGCGCCGGGCCGGGGTCTCGGCCGGCGGCCCGGTCGTGGTCTACGACGACGCCGACTCCACGGCCGCCGCCCGGGTCTGGTGGTCGCTGCGCTACTTCGGGCACGACCGGGTCCGCGTCCTGGACGGCGGCTACCGCGCCTGGACGGAGGCCGGCCACGCGGTGAGCACCGCCGATCCCGAGGGCAAGCCGGGCGACTTCGTCGCCGCCCCCGGCCGCCTCCCCGTCCTGGACGCCGAGGGCGCCGCGGAGCTGGCCCGCGCGGGCGTGCTGCTGGACGCCCGCGCCGCCGAGCGGTACCGCGGCGAGCAGGAGCCCGTCGACCCGGTGGCCGGGCACATCCCGGGCGCCCGGAACGCTCCCACCTCGGGAAACGTCGGCGTCGACGGCCGGTTCCTGCCGCCGGAGCTGCTGCGCGAGCGTTTCGCGCAGCTCGGCGCCACCGACGCCCTCGACGTCGGTGCCTACTGCGGTTCCGGCGTCACCGCCGCCCACGAGATCCTCGCCCTCCACCTCGCCGGAATCCCGGCCGCCCTCTACGTGGGCTCCTGGTCGAACTGGGTCGCCGACCCCGCCAACCCGATCGCCGCAGGCGACGGCTGACCCCGACCCCGCCGCCCGCGGGCGGGTGTCAGCCGGTGCCCATGGCGAGGAAGCCGGTCGTGGCCGGGGTGCGGGTGGTGGCGGCCAGGGCCCGGGAGGGGGTCTTTCCGGCCGCCAGCGCCGTGTGGAAGGCGGTCATGAAGGCCGGGGTCGCGTCGTCCCGGACGGGCAGGACGCTCGCGATCACGGTGGCGGTGCCGAGGGCCAGCAGGGCGCCGGCCATGCCGAGGACGGCGTCCCCCTCGTCGGCGCGGCCGATGTCGCACGCGGACAGGACGATCAGGTGCGGCGGGTCGGCCAGCTCGTCCAGGTCGTGGACCATGAGGGGGCCGTCGGCGAGGCGCAGCCGGGAGAACAGGGCGTTGCCCGGATGGAACTCGCCGTGGGCGGCGATGTGGGCGAGGGCGGCGCCCTCCAGGGCGTCGCGGACGGGTTCGGCGCGGGCGTCCGGGCCGTCCAGGACGGCGGCGCCGGGGTGGAGGCGGCGGAGCGCGGCGATCTCACGGTCGGCGTGCAGGAGATCGGGGCCCGCCACGAGGACGGCGTGCCCGCCGGAGGGGGCGCGCGTGCGGGCGTGGAGCCAGGCTCCGGCGGACGGCACGACCGTGAACGGGCGCCCCGCCAGGGACGGGAGCGCCGCCCAGGGCAGGCCGTGCAGGGCCCCTGTCGGGGCGATGACCAGCTCGCGGTCGTCCAGGACGGGGCGGAGCGGGGCGAGCAGGAGGCGGTCGAGGCGTTCGGCCGCGCCGGTGAGGGCGGACGGCGCCGGCGATCCGGCGTTCTCGGCGAGGCGGCAGGCGGCGAAGCGGAGCAGGCCGGTCTCGCGGCGCGCCGCGTCGCCCGGGCCGAGGCGGTGGCGGCGGGTGCGGCCGCCCGCCACGGTGACGGCGTGCAGTTCGCCGCCGATCGCGATCAGCTCGACGAGGGCGCGGTCGCCGAGCGCGGCGGCGACCTCGCCGGCCGCGGCGGGGCGGCCCGGCGACGCGCCGGACGGGCGGCGGCGCGTCCGCTCGCGGATCCTCGCCTCCAGCGCGGTCAGGTCCGCCGGGGGAGCGGGCGGGTCCCCGCCCCGGGCGGTGTCGGCCGTGCGGTCGACGCTGAGGGCGCGCAGCGCGGTCAGCGCCGCGGCGCGCTCGGGGTCCCGGGGCGGGCGGACGCGGACCGGCCGCGCGATCGCCCGCCGCCGCTCCTCCACGGCGAGCAGTTCCCGCGCCGACCCCGACAGGCGGAGGCCGAGCTCCGCCAGTTCCGCGGCCAGGCCCGCCGCGCGGGCGCGCAGGTCGAGCGCGTCCAGGGCCTCCGCATGCTCCTCGGTCACCTCCAGCCCGGCCCTGACGGCCGCCACCGCGCCCTTGCGGGCGTCGCGGGAGGAGTGTTCGAGGGCTATCGCGTGCCAGGCGGCGATCCGGCCCGAGGCCGGGCCGCTCGTCCGCCGGACGGAGGCCAGCAGATGCCCTGCCGGACGGCCCAGCGAAAGCGCCACGCGCGCGGCGACGATGCGGGCCTCGTCGGCGGCGTCCGCCCAGCCGCCGCTCTCCAGCCGTTCCGCCGCGGCCGTGGCCGAACGGAGCAGGACGGCGGATCGCTCACCGGACGCCCACCGGGCCTTGAGCAGCACGTGCTCGGCCAGAAGCGCCCATCCGGCGCGCTGCTGCTCGGTGAACGTCGTCCGGGCCCGCTCCGCCGCCACCGTGGCCTCCTCCGCGTTGCCGTCGGCCAGTTCGGCGTGGGCGAGGAGCAGGTAGCCGTCCGCCGTGTCGCATCGGTACCCGTTCGACGTGGCCGCGTCCAAGGCGGCGGTGAGGACGGGACGCGCCTCGCCCGGCAGCCCGGCCATGATCAGCGTCTCCGCCTGGTCGAACCGGCACTGCGCCAGGCGCTCACCGGCCAGGCCCTGTTCTGCCTCCGCGAAGAGACGGAGCGCGCGCGGGACGTCCCCACGCCGCGACACCGTGAAGGCCAGGTTCCCCTTCGCCATGGCCGTCTGGTGGCGCAACCCGGCGGCCTCCCCGACGGCGACGGCCTCGGCCAGCGCCTCCTCCGCGCCGTCGTAGTCACCGCGGAACACACGCGCCAGGCCGAGGTTGGTGAGGAGACCGTTGAGCGCGGCGGGGTCCTGCCCTTCGCGTAACCGGGGGAGGGCCTGAAGGGCGACCTCGTGCGCCTCCTCCAGACGTCCGGCCCGGGCCAGAGCGGCCGCCTTGTTCGCGGCCAGGCGGTCGGCGTCGGATCCGCGCAGGACGGTCTCCGCCCGCCGCGCGTGGGCGAGCGCCCCGGTGACGTCGCCGCTCGCCGTGAGCAGCCCGACGAGGTTCATCCGCACCTGCGCCGCCGCATACGGGTCGGATCCGGAGGCCAGTTCCAGGGCGCGCCGGAGGAAGGCGAGCCCCTCGTCCAGGCGTCCCAGCTCCTTGGCCGCCAGGCCGGCCACGCGCAGCGGCAGGACCCCGCCGCCGTCCTCCAGCAGTGCGAGCGCCCGCGTGAAGGCGGTCGCGGGGTCCCGCGCCGCCATCCGCAGCAGGACGGGCTCGTCCTGCCCGGTCACAGCCGGATCCAGCTCGTGACGATCGACGTGCCGTCGTCCAGCCGCAGGATCAGGCTCACGAGGCCGGCCGGCACGCGCGGCAGCCAGAACATCCCCGCCGGCTCCGTGCGCGCCGTGATCCCGCCCGGCGGCAGGTCGCGGTGCCGGACCTCGACCAGCGCCGCCGCGGACGGGACGAGCCGCCCGTGGATCTCCCGGAGCCGGCCGTCCGGGGAGACCTCGATCTCGACCGCCGCGTCCGGGCAGGCGAACGTCAGCGTCCGGGCCGGGCCGCCCCGCACGCCCGCCGCGCGTCCGCCCCGGTCGTGCTCCAGTTCCGCCAGCCGCGCGGCCGGCGCCCGCCACGCGATCGACGCGCGGGCCGCCGCGAGGACGGCCGCCGGCACCGGGTCGAGGATCTGGAACGTCGCGCGGACCCCCGCCATCAGTTCGTCGTCGTTCACGGGACGAGCCTCCGCAGGGAGTCCAGGCAGCGCGCCCGCGTCGGGCCGACGCTGCCGACGGGGATGCCGAGGGCGGCGGCCAGTTCGGCGTGGCTCGGGGCCAGCGCGAACAGCCGCAGCAGCGTCCGGCAGCGCAGCGGCAGCCTCTCCAGGGCCGCGCCGACCAGGCCGAGCCGCTCGCGCGCCGCGATCACCCGCTCGGGGTCGGGCTCGGGCTCGCGCGGCGCGGGCACCGACGGAAGGGTGCGGCCGCGCCGGCGCGCGAGCCGTAAGCTCTCGTTGCGCGCCGTCGTGGCCAGCCAGCACGCCGCCGCGGCGGGCTCGCGGAGCTCGTCGATCCGCTCCACCAGCCGCAGCCACGTCGTCTGCACCGCGTCGCCCGCGTCCGCGTCGTTCAGACCGTACGAGCGGGCGATCGACCACAGCAGCCCGCTGTGCCGCTCGACCAGCCGGGCCCACGCGTCACCGTCGCCGTCGCGTGCCCGGACCACCAGCTCGTCCGTATTGTCCCTACGGGCCACCGAAGTCTCCTCCCGAGGCCCCCTGCTTCGCCTTCACCCTAAGGCATCGGGCGGTGACGCGGTGTGCACTTCGGTGCCGAGGCCCGGAAGCACCGGGTGCCGCGCGGGATCGAGGACGCGGTCGGCCGCCTCGGGCGCGCCGACGCCCTCCTCCGCGGCGAGGGCGGCGATCCGTCCCGCCACCGCCGGCGTCGCGAACGACGTCCCGCTCCAGGTCGCGTAGCCGTCGAACCGGTCGGGATCGGCACCGTTCACCGCGGAGCGCGGGCCGTCGAACCGGACGAAGGCACTCGCCACGCCCACCCCCTGCGCGCACGCGTCCACCCACCATCCGTGATTGGAGAACCAGGCCCGGTCGTCGCCGTCCAGGGCGGCGACGCCGATGACGGGCTTCATCGCGGCGGGCCAGAACGGGCGGTCCGTCGCCGCGTTCCCCGCGCATGCCACGACGACCGTGCGGCGGCCGAGCGCGGCGATCGCCTGGGAGAGCACCGGCGAGGGGCGGTCGTCGTAGGTGTGGCATCCGAGCGAGACGTTGACGATGTCGGCGCGGCCCCAGGCGGTGAGCCACTCCAGCGCCCGGATCACGTCCAGCTCGTCGCCGATGCCGTGGCCGTCGATGACGCGGCGGGCCCGCAGCTCGGCGGACGGCGCCTGGGAGAGGACGACGCCCGCGATGAACGTGCCGTGGCCCGCCTGCGCGTCCAGCGCGAAGTCCAGATCGGCGTCCAGGACCTCCGCCGCCTCGGCGGCCTGCTCCCGGTACCACGCCTCGCCCTCGTACCAGGGGTGCGGCGACAGGCCGGTGTCCAGGATCGCGACGGTCACGTCGCGCCGGACCGGGCCGCGCTCCGGCGCGGGCAGGGGAGGGGACGGGCGGGGCAGGTCGGCGGGACCGCTCCACCACATCGGCTGGCCGAGGACGAGGTGGTTCGGCGCCGCGCTCAGCCTGCGGCGGCGCCGGTCCGCGCCTCCGAGGGCGGCCGCCAGCTCGCACACGTCGACCTTCGCGGGGGCGCGCAGCCGCAGCCGCGTGACGCCGCCCTCGTCCTCGCGCGAGTCGTACCAGCGCCGGACCATCGACTCGGCGGCGCAAGCGTCCCGCCCCGCGACCAGGATCTCGTTCCGGCGGACGAGCGCCGGCCGCCCTGGCAGCGGCTCCACCACGACCGCGTCCGAGTGCCGCGCCAGCACCCGGTCCAGCCGCGCCTGCTGATCGAACATCGAGCCTCGCTCTCGCCGAACCGACCCTTCCGCTCATCGTGCCGGAGCGATGACGTTCCGTGCCGGGAGGAGAGCGGAACGTGGCCGATAGCGGCATCCGTGACGAGTGTCACCCCGGAGGGGGCGCACACCTGCATCCCCTTCGCAATAGTGGATCTTGACGGAGGCGCCGGGTGAACGATGTGCATCCTGTGTTCAAGCGTTCAACAAACTGCGAACTCACGGTGGTGCGACTCCGGCCGATGATGCACAATGAGGGACGCGGACGCCGACTTGGGACGTACGAGGCCGTAGGGGAAGACGAGCCTCGGTACAGATCCAGGAGGTCCGGTGACCGCACGTGGCGTTTTTTACGTCCACTCCGCGCCACCTGCGCTGAGCCCGCACATCGAGTGGGCCGCCGCAGGTGTTCTCGGGGTGCCCGTTTCCCTTGAATGGGCAGATCAGCCGGCCGCGCCCGGGACGCTGCGCGCCGAGCTCCATTGGGAAGGGAAGCCCGGTACCGCCGCGGGCATCACCTCCGCGCTGCGCAACTGGAAACTGGTGCGGTTCGAGGCCACCGAGGATCCGACGCCCGGCACCGACGGCGTCCGCTTCAGCTTCACCCCGACCCTCGGGGTGTTCACCGGGGTCATCGGCGCGAGCGGCGACATCATGGTCCCCGAGGACCGGCTCCGCGCGGTGATGGCGAACGCCGCCGTCGGCAAGGCCGCCCTGGAGCAGGAGCTCGACCGGCTGCTCGGCACGCCGTGGGACAACGAGCTGGAGCCCTTCCGCAGGGCCGGCGACGGCGCCCCCGTCCGCTGGCTGCACGCCGCCGTCTGACCGCCCCGCCGGCGTGGAGCGCGCCCGTCCCGCAACGCGCACGCTCCGCCCCCGGCCCGGCCGCCGCGTCGCCCGGCGTGCCCGTCAGGCCAGGTACCGAGGCTCGGTGACCAGGCCAGGCGGACCGTCCCGGCGACCGCGCGTGCGCGGGTCGAGGCGCGTCCGGCACCGCCGCGACGGCCGGGACGCCCACCGGCGTCCTCCGGAAACCGAACCGTCAGCGCTGGGGCGCGGGGGAGGCGTCCGTGTCCACGGGATGCCAGGCGGGGCCGTCGCCGTCCCGCCTGACCCGCCCGAACACCACGTCGGCGAAGTGGACGCCGAAGCCGATCGTGTCGGGCTCCTCCAGTTCGGCGACGAGACGGCGGCGGTGGTCGGCGGATCGGGCGGGGTCGTGGTCGACGGACGCCGACCATTCGGGGTGGCCGACCTGGACCGGCGAGTGCAGGGCGTCGCCGAACGCGATCAGCCGCCGTCCGCCCGAGACGATGACGTACTCGGCGTGGCCGGCCGTGTGGCCCGCGGTGATCCGGACCCGCACCCCCGGGAAGATCTCCTGCCCTTCGGTCACGGTCCGGACGCGCGGCGCCATGGCGGCGATCTGCTCGGCCATGCCGTGCGCCGCCGGCAGGTCGCGCTCGGCCCACTCCGGCTCGGACACAAGGAGGTCGGCGTGCGCGAACGCCGGCAGGTCGCTTCCGGGGGCGCGATGCCAGGCCCAGCCCAGGTGGTCGGGATGCAGGTGGGTGAAGGCGACGGTCTCGATGTCCTCCGGCCTGCGGCCGAGTTCGGCAAGGCTGTCCAGGAGCGCGCCTCCGTGGATGTCGCCGCGCGGGGTGCCCGGGTCGGGCGGCGGCGCCTGCGGTCCGAACCCGCGTCGATCAGCAGGGCGCGGTCGCCGTGCTCCACCAGCAGGCCGCCGATGCTCGCCACGAGGTGACCGGAGGCGTCCAGGTAGTCCGGGTGGGCGGCCCACGCCTCGTCGGTGGTGTCCGGCAGCCAGCCGCGCGGAGGGAGCCGCACGGCGCCGTCCGGCACGTAGGAGATCTTCATGTCGCCCAGGACCAGCGAGCGGATTCCCGCCGGCCGTCGCAACCGCTCGGCCTGGTCGAGCGTGGAGTTCGTCATGGTCCCTGCCTTCTTCAGTGTCAGGCCGTCGCCGTGCTGCGCGGCGGCCGGGACCACTTTAAGCATCAAGCTGAAAACATTCAATCTCTAATTATTATGACTTGATGTAGTTGCTAGGATGGAGGCATGACAACGCCCGGGGAACCGCAGGACGTCGCCGAGCGCGAGGTGTGCGGTCTGGTGAACGGACTGGCCCAGCAGATCGCCGACCACGTACGCGAACGCGCCGTCGCCCTGGGCCTCACCGCGGCCCAGGCCACCGCGCTGCGGGAGATGACCGGGCCGATGACCATGCGTGAGCTCGCCGACCGCATGAGCTGCGAGCCCTCCAACGCCACCTTCGTCATCGACAAGCTCGAGAAGCGGGGCCTGGTCGAGCGCCGGGCCCACCCCACCGACCGCCGCGCCAAGCAGCTCGTCCTCACCGCCGACGGCGGTGAGCTCCGCGAACGGCTCCTCGATCTCCTCGTCCAGGACTCGCCGCTGGGCGGTCTCACCCCCCGGCAGCAGCGCGCGCTCCAGGACCTGCTTGAGCAGGCCATCATCCGCCGGTGAACCGACGCCGGAGGGCGCGCGCGGGGACCCCGCACACGCGAACGGCCCGCCGGGCGCAACCCGGCGGGCCGTTCGGCGTGGAAGCGTCAGAGAGCGCGCTGGAAGGCGACCGACACGTTGTGGCCGCCGAATCCGAACGAGTTGTTGAGCGCCGCGGCCGGGCCGTCCGGCAGCTTGCGCGGCTCGTCCCGGGCGATGTCGAGGTCGACCTCGTCGTCGAGGTCCTCCAGGTTGGCCACGAACGGGACGACGCCCTCCTTGAGGGCGAGGACCGTGAAGATCGACTCAAGGGCGCCGGCGCCGCCGAGCAGGTGCCCGGTCATCGACTTGGTCGCGGTGATGACCACCTGGCGCGCGGCCTCCTCGCCGAGCCCCGCCTTGATGGAGGCCAGCTCCGCGACGTCGCCCGCGGGCGTGGAGGTCGCGTGCGCGTTGATGTGGACGAGGTCGGCGGGCTCCAGCCCCGCGTCCTTGAGCGCCCGCTGCATCGCCTTGGCCTGCCCGGAGCCGGACGGGTCCGGCAGCACGATGTCGTAGGCGTCGCCGGAGTAGCCGCAGCCGGACGCGAAGCCGTGGATGTCCGCGCCGCGGGCGCGGGCGTGCTCCTCCGATTCGAGGATCATCACGGCGGCGCCCTCGCCGAGCACGAAGCCGTCGCGGTTCTTGTCGTAGGGCCGGGACGCGCGCGCCGGCTCCTCGTTGCGGGTCGACATCGCGCGCATCGCCCCGAACGAGGCCATCTGCAGCGGGTGTATGCACGACTCGGTGCCACCGCAGATCACCACGTCGGCGCGGCCGGCGCGGATCATGTCGATGGCGTACCCGACGGCCTCGCCGCTGGACGCGCAGGCGCTGACCAGGGCGTGCGAGCCGGCCATCGCGCCGAACTCGATGCCGACGTGCCCGGAGGCGCCGTTCGGCATCAGCATCGGGACGGTGAAGGGCGAGACCCGGGACCAGCCCTTCTCCCGGAAGACGTCGTAGCTGTTGAGAGCGGTGTGCAGGCCGCCGATGCCGCTGGACAGCACCACGCCGAGGCGCTCGCCGTCCACGGTGAAGCCGCCCTCGACGCCGGGGCGCTCCATGCCCTTCTGCCCCTTGCCGCCCGCCGGCACGGCGAACCCGGCGGAGGCCCAGGCCTCGCGCGCGGCGATCAGGGCGATCGCCTGGTTGCGGTCGAGCCGGCGCAGGTTCTGCTTCGGCATCACCTCGGACGGGTCGACCTTCAGCGTCGCGGCGAACTGGACCGGCAGGTCGTCGACCCCCTCCCAGTCCAGCTTGCGGATACCGGACTCGCCGGCGAGCAGGGCGGACCAGGTCGACGGCATGTCGCCGCCGAGTGGGGTCGTTGCACCGAGACCGGTCACCACGACCCTGGTCTGGCTCTTGCTCATAGTGCGTGCTCCTTGCGGACTGTGAGGGGAGGAGGAAGGGCGCGCCGCCTCCCGGGTGGCGGCGCGCCCTCCCGCGGCTCAGCTCTGCAGGTTCTGGACGAAGTTGATGACGTCCTTGACCGTCTTCAGGTTGCGCAGCTCGTCGTCGGGGATCTCGACGCCGAACTTGTCCTGGGCGGCCACCGCGATCTCCACCATCGACAGCGAGTCGATGTCGAGGTCGTCGATGAAGTTCTTCTCCGGGGTCACCTCGGACTTGTCGATGCCGACGATCTCATCGATGATCTCGGCGAGGCCGTCCAGAATCTCCTGTTCGGTGGCGACTTTCATGTTCCTGGTCTCTCCTTCGGTGGGTTGGTCCAGAGCCTGCGAGCAGGCGTGACGGCCTACGGGATCTGGATGACTTGGGCAGCGTAGGACAGCCCGGCGCCGAACCCGACCAGCAGGGCCGGGGCGCCGGACGGCACGTCGCCGCGTTCGATCATTCGGGACAGCGCCAGCGGGATCGAGGCGCCCGAGGTGTTGCCGGACTGCCTGATGTCGTCGGCCACGACGGCGTTGGTCGCCTTCACCTTGCGGGCGATGGCCTCGATGATCCGGAGGTTGGCCTGGTGCGGGACCACGGCCGCGAGCTCCTCGGGCCTGACCCCGGCCCGCTCGCACGCCTGGATCGCGATCGGTGCGATGGCGGTGGTGGCCCAGCGGAACACCGCCTGCCCCTCCTGCCGGATGAACGAGTTGCGGTCCTCGATAATGATCTTGTCGTACTTGTCGCCGGCGCTGCCCCACACGACGGGGCCGATGCCGGGGGTCTTGCTGGCCGTGACGACCGCCGCGCCCGCGCCGTCGGCGAAGATGATGCAGGTGGAGCGGTCGGTCCAGTCGATCCACTGCGACATCTTCTCGGAGCCGATGACCAGCGCGTTGCGGGCGCTCCCGGCCCGGACGGCGGCGCTGGCGGTGGCGAGCGCGTAGCAGAAGCCGGCGCAGGCGGCGTTGAGGTCGAACGCGCCGGGCGCCTCGATGCCGAGGCGGTGCGCGACCTGCGCGGCGTGGCCCGGCATCGGCGACTCCGCCGAGCACGTCGCGAGGATCACCAGGTCGATGTCGGAGGGGGCGAGGCCGCTGGCCGCCAGCGCCTTGCCGGCGGCGTGCGCGCCGAGTTCGACGATGCCCTCGTCGTCGCCGGCGATGCGCCGCTCGGCGATGCCGACGCGGCTGCGGATCCACTCGTCGTTGGTGTCGACGGTCAGCGCGAGGTCGTCGTTGGTGACGACGCGGGCGGGCCGGTAGTCGCCGAAGGCCAGGATGCGGGCGCCGGGGGCGGCATCGGGAATGGTGAGCGCGGTGGTCATGACGCGTCCGCCTCGATCAGCTCGCGGGCCTTGTCCAGGTCGGCGGGGGTCTTGAGGGCGACCAGCTCGATTCCCTTCAGCTCGCGCCGGGCCAGGCCGGTGAGCGTCCCGGCGGGCGGCAGCTCGATGATCGCGGTGACGCCGAGCTCGCGCATGGCCGCCATGCACGCGTCCCAGCGGACGGGCGCGCTGACCTGCTCGACGAGCCGGGCGAGGAAGTCGCTCCCGCTGTCGACGACGGCGCCGTCGCGGTTCTGGATCAGCGCGGCGCGCGGGTCGGCGACGGGCACGCCGGGCGCCAGGCGGCGCAGGACGCCGACGGCGGGCTCCATGTGCTCGGTGTGGAAGGCTCCCGCGACCGACAGCGGCCGCAGGCGCGCCTTGGCGGGCGGCTCGTCGGCGAACTTCGCGAGCCGCTCCGTCGTCCCGGCGGCGACGACCTGGCCGGCGCCGTTGACGTTGGCGGGGGTGAGGCCGTGCTTGTCGATCGCGGCGAGGACCTCGTCGGCCTCGCCGCCGAGCACGGCCGTCATGCCGGTCGCGGTGACGGCGGCGGCCTCGGCCATCGCCCGGCCCCGCTCCCGGACGAGGACCAGCGCGGCCTCGGGGGTCAGCACCCCGGAGATCGCGGCGGCGGCCAGCTCGCCGACGCTGTGCCCGGCGACGGCGTCCGGCCCCGCCTTGCCGCCGGGGGCGCCGTCGTAGAGGGCCTCGGCCGCGGCGATCGCGGCGGCGACCAGCAGCGGCTGCGCGACCGCGGTGTCACGGATCTCCTCGGCGTCCGCGGACGTCCCGTAGCGCACCAGGTCCAGACCCGTGACCGCCGACCACCAGGCGAACCGGTCGGCGACTCCGGGTTTCTCTAGCCATGGCTTCAGGAAGCCGGGGGTCTGGGCGCCCTGGCCGGGCGATGCGAGGAGAATCACAGCGTCCAGCCTGCCGTCATGTGCCCGCGCCGACGATGCCGATCACGACGAACTTTGGTCTTGGCGCTTTGTACGACCTCTACAAGAAACCCTGGTGAGCGCCTGTAACCGGGCGGGGACGCTCGGTGCGACGCTCATCACCACCAAAGGGTGCGTTCTACCCCGTCGTCCTGGCGGCGCGGGAATGGAAACGGCCGAGGACCAGGGCGATGCGGAGGGTGAAGGCGTTGCGGCCGTCGGTGGGGGCCAGGCCGGTCAGCTCGGCGACGCGGCGGAGCCGGTAGCGGACGGTGTTGGGGTGGACGAACAGGAGCCGGGCGGTGGCCTCCAGCGACGAGCCCTGTTCGAGGTAGGTGGTGAGCGTGTCCAGGAGCGGGGCGCCGGCGGCGAGCATCGGGTTGTAGACGCTCTCCACCAGGTAGCGGCGCGCCTCGTCGTCGCCGTCGAGGGCGCGCTCGGGGAGGAGCTCGGTGGCGAGGACGGGGCGGGGCGCGTCCGGCCAGCCGGCGGCGGCGCGCAGGCCGGCGACGGCGGCGCGGGCGGAGCTCGTGGACTCGTAGAGGTCGGAGACCTGCGGGCCGACGACGACCGGGCCGGGCCCGCACTTGGCGGCGATCGGGCGGGCGGCGTCCATGGGGTCGGTGTCGCCGCCCACGATGACGACGACGCGGTGCCCCTGCACGCCGGCCAGCACGTCGGCGCGGGCGCGGCGGGCGGCCAGCTGCATCTGGTCGATGGTGACCTCGGGCTCCTCGTCCTCCGGGGTGAAGCCGGCGATGACGGTGACGGGCTTGGACGTCCAGCCGAGCGCGGCGGCCCAGGAGTGCATGCCGTCGTCGACCTCGTCGCGCAGCACCGCGTTGACGACGAGGGCCTCCAGGCGGGCGTCCCAGGCGGCGCGCGTCTCGGCGGCGCGGGCGTAGACCTGGGCGGCGCCGAACGCCACGTCCCGGGTGTAGCGCAGGATGGCCTCGCGCAGCTGGGCCTCGCCGCCGGGCGCGGCCAGCTCGTCCAGCCGGGTCTCCACCACGTCGATGATGACGCGGATCATGTCGATGGTGTGCTGGAGCTTGATGGAGCGCAGCAGCTCGCGGGGCGCGGTGCCGAACACCTCGCCGGCGATGGCGGGGCGGGACCGCTCGTTGCTCTTGAACCACTCCACGAACGCGGCGATGCCGGCCTGCGCCACGAGGCCGATCCAGGAGCGCTGGTCCGCGGGCATGCGCCGGAACCAGGGGAGCTGCTCCTCCATGCTGGTCAAAGCCGCGGTGCCGAAGGTCCCCATCGCCTTCTCCAGGCGCTGGGTGGTCTGCTCGCGGATCTCGGCCTCGTTCGCGGTGTTCACCATCCCAGGGTGCCACCACACCTGCGGTGTCTTCGCCGGAAGTGAGCAAACCGGGTCACCGGGGGGTCACCGCGGAGGCGCGCCCGAGCGCGATGTCGGTGAGGTTGCGCAGCGACGCGGAGCCGGGGGCGAGGTAGTCGCTGTGGCCTCCGTGCCCGGCGTCGAAGACGCGCGCGCCGAACCCGGTGGAGACCGGGTCGGGGCCCAGCCCGAGCCCGAGGAAGCGCACGTGGGGGACGTCCTCCATCCAGTCGGTCGAGCCCCGTCCCGCCCAGACGCGGGCCGTCCCGCTCAGCCTGGACGCCGACCAGGCGGCCGTCCCGGGGCTGCCGTAGAGCGCGATGTCGGTGACCTGCCTCCAGGCGGCGCTCCTGGAACCGTTCAGGGCGGCCTGGCCGCAGACCACCGAGCCGTAGCTGTGGCAGAGGAGGCCCACGCTCGCGCCCGGGTTGACCTGGCGGACGCCCTTCATGAACTTGCGGAGCTGGACGGCGCCTTCCGCGGCCCGCTCGGCGGTGAGGACCTCGCTGCTGAACGTCTTGGGCGCCGCGTAGCCGAGCCAGGCGACGACCGCCAGGCCGGGCTCCGGCGACAGGGAGCGGGCCTGCTGGTAGACGGCGCGTGCGCCCCCGCCCGGCGTCGACCAGGGCTTGCCGCCCCGCTTGTCGAACGCCGACAGCGTGGTGTCCGCGCCGGGGACGAGCACCGCGACGCGGCGTGCCCGGGCGAGGTCGCCGATGACCTCGATGGCCCGCCCGCGACCGCGCGGGTCGAAGTAGAGGAAGCGGCGTCCGGGCTGGAGGAAGGCGCCCAGCGCCTTGCGCCGGTCGGTGTCGCCGACCTTCTCCGCCGTCTTGAGGGCCTCCTCGATGGAGCGGCGCTCGGCGGCGTACCGGACGTCCAGCGTCGACGGCGCCATCCTCGGGACCGCGACGGGCGCCGCGTACGGGTCGGCGTGGCCCGTTCCCGCGGTCGTCAGCAGCACGACCCCGATGGACGCGGCGGCGGCCGTGGCCCGCCGGAGGGGGCGGGCGTGCCGTCGCGCGAGGCGCGGCGAGGGCGTCGTGGTGGGGTGCGGCGGCATCGGCGCCTTTCTACCATCGAAGATCGTTCAGTGCGGGCTCGGCTCACCCCCCGGCGGGTCAGGAGACGCCCCTGGAGAAGTACGGGCCGGGGACCGGGTTGGTTCCCGGGGCGGCGTCCCGCGCGTGCCGCCACCGGCTCGGGAAGGCGGCGGCCAGTGCCCCGCCGGCGGCGAGCGCGCCGCCGAAGGCGACCAGCCACGCGAGGCGCTCGGCGATCCGTTCCGGCTGGTCGGGAACGGTGTGCAACCCGTTCAGGCTACCGAACGCGAGCAGCGCCCCCAGGGTGACGAAGATCATTGCCGTCTGGTGCCCGAGGGAGATCCCCAGCGCGCGGCGGTTGGCCGCCGCGATCGCCGACCGGGCCCGGGCGTGTCGCGTCCAGCGGGGCCTCTGCTCCGCCGGGGCTCCGGTCCTCGCGGTCAGGCATGGGCGACCTCCGCGTCGCGACCGAGGGCGATCAGGGCGAGGTTGCGCAGCGCGGCGGAGCCGGGCTTCAGGTAGCCGCTGTGCGGGCCGGTCCCGGCGTCGAAGCGCAGGGCGCCGAAGCCGGGCGAGACGGGATCGGCGCCGAACCCCAGCCCGGCGAAGCGGACGTGCGGCACGTACCGCACCCAGTCGCCCTCCGCCCGGCCCGCCCAGACCCGCGCGGACGTCCCGAGGCCGGAGGCGTGGCGCAGGGTGGTGCCGGGGCTGCCGAACAGGGCGATCTCGTCCACCGGCAGGGGCGCGAGACGCCGGGCGGCCTTGCCGCAGACCACCGAGCCGTAGCTGTGGCAGAGCAGGGCGAACCGGGCCCGCCCGTTCACGCGGCGCACGCCGGTGAGGAGACCTTCGAGGCCCCGTGCCCCCTTCTCGGCACGTCCGCTCGTCAGGGCGCCGGTGCCCAGCGTGGAAGGGGGGTCGTAGCCGAGCCAGGCGATGACGGCGATCCGCGCGCCGGGCGCGGCGGCGCGGGCCTGCCGGTAGAGCGCCCGGCTGCCGCCGCCGACGAACTTGGGCGAGTCGTAGTCGGCCAGCGAGTTGTCCGCGCCGGGCACGACCACCGCGATCCGGTCGGCCCGCTTGAGGTCGCCCAGGACCTCCACAGCACGCCCGTCGCCTCGCGGGTCGAACGACAGGAACCGCCGGTCGGGCGCCAGGAGGGCGGAGAGGGCCCGTGCCCGTCCCTTGTCATGGACGCGTTCCGCGATGGCCAGGGAACGCGCGATGTCCCGGCCGGTCGCCCGGTAGCGGGCATCGAGGGCCGGCGCCGACAGCGCGGGCGCCTGGGCCGGGGCCGCGTACACCTCGGCGTGTCCCGCGGCGGTCGTCGAGCCGGCGGCGGCCAGCACCGAGACGGCGGCGACGGTCCTGCGAACGCTGGGCATCCCACGCGTCCTTCCTGGTCAGTGGAGTGGAGCACTGATCAGGAAGGTAGAGATCAGACGTGTCAGAGCACATCGGCCGACGGTGCTGTCCCGCCCCGTACGCCCCCGGTACGACGGATGCGCCCCCGGTATGACGCCGCGCGGCCCGGCGTCAGTCGCCGGGCCGCACCAGCCCCACCTCGTAGGCGTAGACGATCGCCTGCGGGCGGTCGCGCAGCCCGAGCTTCATCAGGATCCGCCCGAAGTGCGTCTTGACGGTCTGCTCGGCGACGACGAGCCGTCCGGCGATCTCGCCGTTGGACAGGCCGCGCGCGACCAGCGCGAGCACCTCGGTCTCCCGCTCGGTCAGCTCCCGCAGCCGCTTGCGGGACGGCGCGCGCGGGCCCCCGAGCCGGGAGAACTCCGCGATGAGCCGCCGCGTGACCGACGGGGACAGCAGCGCGTCGCCCGCGGCCACCACCCGCACCGCCTCGGCCAGCTCGGTCGCGGACGCGTCCTTCAGCAGGAACCCGCTGGCCCCGGCCCGCAGCGCCTCGTAGACGTAGTCGTCCAGGTCGAACGTCGTCAGCATGAGGACCCTGGGGGCGCCGTCCCCGGCGTCCGCGAGCAGCCGGCGGGTCGCCTCCAGGCCGTCCATCACCGGCATCCGGACGTCCATCAGCACCACGTCGGGACGCAGTTCGGCGACGCGGCGCAGCCCCTCCTCGCCGTTGACGGCCTCGCCCGCGACCTCGATGTCGGGCTGGGCGTTCAGCAGCACGCCGAAGCCGGTGCGCACCATGCCCTGGTCGTCGACGATCACGACCCGGATCGTCACGTCGCGTCCCGCGCCTTCACCGGCAGCGATGCGGTCACGGCGAATCCTCCCTCGGACGTGGGGCGGGCGGTCAGCTCGCCGCCCAGCGCGGCGGCCCGCTCCCGCATGCCGACCAGCCCGTGGCCGCCGCCGGGAAGCGGGGGAACGGACCCGGGCCCGCCCGCGGGCGGGCCGTTGACGACGCCGAGCCACACTATGCCGTCATCGCAGGACACTTCGACCTCGACGCGGGAACCGGGCGCGTGCCGCATGGCGTTGCTCAGCGCCTCCTGGAGGATCCGGTACGCGGTGAGCCCCACGCCGGGGGGCAGCCCCCCGAGGTCGCCGCCCAGCCGCGTCTCGACGCGCAGGCCGGCGCCGCGCGCGTTGCCGACGAGCTCGTCCAGCCGCTCCAGGCTCGGCTGGGGGGCGGTCTCGGCGCCGTCCTCCGCGCGCAGCACGCCGAGGATGCGGCGCAGCTCCGTCAGCGCGTCCAGCGCGGTCGCGCGGATCTCCGCGAGGTCGCGGCGCGTCTCGTCCGGGACGGTCTCGACCTTGTACGGGGCCGCCTCCGCCTGGATGGCGATCATCGACATGTGGTGCGCGACGACGTCGTGCAGCTCCCGCGCGATCCGCTGCCGCTCGGTCAGCACCGCCTCGGCGTCCTGGTGCCGCCTCTCCTGCTCGGCCAGCTCGCGCCGCGACGTCTGCCGGACGCGGACCGCGTAGCCCACCGCGAGCGGCAGCAGGAGCAGCACCGACGCCCCGGCCCCGGACTGCGGATCCTTGATCCACACCCCGGCGAACGAGATGATCGCGACGCCCAGCGTGACGTCGCGCGAGCAGCGCACCGCGACCGTGTACACGGTCACGACCGCCGTGAACGCACCCGCCGGGACGTAGGGGACGGTCAGCCAGTCGCCGACGTCGACCAGCGCCATCGCCAGGAAGCTCAGCCGCCACGCGCCGAGCGGATGCCGGTCCCGCAGCGCCAGCGGCGCCGTCACCGCGACGGCGATGAGGAGCTTCGTCCCGTCGGAGACGTGGATGCCGCGGCGCATCGTCTCGGTGGACAGCAGCGACACCGTCCCGGCGACGAGCCCGACGGTGAGGGCCATCCCGAACAGGTTGACCACCAGGCCGTAGGGAAGCCGCCCGATCCCGACGTACCGCGTCCAGCGCAGCGGCCACGGCCACGGCCGGTTCAGCGGCGCCGGGTCCGCCTCGCCGGTCACGGCCGCGGCGAGCAGCACGTCCCGCAGGACGCCGCGCAGTGTCAGATTCTCCCCGGCCATGAGCACCAGGCTAGGCAGCCGCGGTCTCACCCGGATGACACCGTGGTGGGACGCGCCGGGTCATACCTGGGTACGGTGCGAGGCGTGGAGCCCGTCGAAGCCCTGCGCCGCATCGCGTTCCTGCTGGAGCGCGCCCATGAGCCGACCTACCGGGTGCGGGCGTTCCGCACGGCCGCCGGCCGCGCCGGGCAGACGGCCCCGGACGAGCTGGCCGGCCGCGCCCGCGACGGGACGCTCACCGCGCTGCCCGGCATCGGCAAGGTCACCGCCCTGGTGATCGAGGAGGCGCTGCGCGGGGAGACGCCCGTCTACCTGCGGCGCCTGGAGGCCACCGAGGGGGAGCCGCCGGACGAGGCCGCCGCCGCGCTCCGCTCCGCGCTGAAGGGCGACCTGCACGCCCACAGCGACTGGTCGGACGGCGGATCCCCGATCCTGGAGATGGCCGAGACCGCCCGCTCCCTCGGCCACGAGTACCTCGCCCTCACCGACCACTCGCCGCGGCTGAAGGTCGCCAACGGCCTGTCCGCCGGCCGCCTGCGCCGCCAGCTCGACGTCGTCGCCGAGCTCAACGCGTCCCTCGCGCCGTTCCGCATCCTGACCGGCATCGAGGTCGACATCCTGGAGGACGGCGCCCTCGACCAGGAGCCCGGTCTCCTCGACCGCCTCGACGTCGTCGTCGCGAGCGTGCACTCCGAGCTCCGCATGGACCGCGTCGCCATGACGAAGCGGATGGTCGCCGCGATCGCGAACCCGCGCGTGAACGTCCTCGGCCACTGCACGGGGCGCATCGTGAAGGCGGGCGGCAGGCGCGGCGGGCTGCGCCCGGAGTCGGAGTTCGACGCCGCGCTCGTCTTCGACGCCTGCGCCGCCTACGACGTCGCCGTCGAGATCAACTCCCGCCCCGAGCGCCTCGATCCGCCGAAGCGCCTGCTGCGCCTGGCGGTCGAGGCGGGCTGCCGCTTCTCCGTCGACTCCGACGCCCACGCGCCCGGTCAGCTCGACTGGCAGCCGTTCGGCTGCGAGCGGGCCGCCCGGTGCGGGGTCCCGGCGCCGCGGGTCGTCAACACCCTCGCGGCCGACGACCTCGTCGCGTGGACGCGCTCGAAGCTCTGACGGTCAGCGCGGCCCCCGGTGGATGCGCCCGGGGAAGCGGGCCCCCTTCGCGGTGATCTCCACGGGATGGAACTCCTCCGGGGCCAGCCCCTCGAATCCGGTCTCGACGATGTCGCTGTAGAGGGACGAGGAGACGATCAGCGCCATCTCGCGGACGGGGTCGGCGCGCAGTTCGTCCCGCAGTTCCTGCGAGTCCAGGAGCCGGGAGACGACGATCGGCGCTTGGCCCACCGCCCCGAAGAGCCCGTCGGACAGGGGGCCGTGGTGCATCGCCACCCGGAGCCTGATCGGCGGTCTCCGCCCCCGGTTGAGCTCGGCCAGCGCGGCGGCCAGCGCGCGCGGGTAGGACACGAGCACCGGCAGCCCGTCGGTGTCGGGCGGCAGGATCGCCATCTCGCCGTCGCCGCCGACCTGCCGCAGCCAGGCCCGCCTGTCGAGACCGGCCGCGGCCGCCGCGGCCTCCAGGATCTCGTGAAGATCCAGCTTCGTATGTTGCGCGCCCCCCGGCGTTCGTGCAAGGTTGCATGTAGGGTTTCTTGCATCCGTGCACGAGAGTTTTCAGGAGGAGGACATGGCGGTCCGCCAGTCGCCGTCCGTGCGGGCCCGGCAGCTCGCCCGCGAACTGCGCGGCCTGCGCACCCGTGCGGGGGTGACGATCGACCAGGTCGCCGCGGAGACGAGGTGGTCGACGGCCAAGGTGTCCCGGATCGAGACCGCCTACACCCTGATCACCGTCGCGGACCTGCACCGCCTCCTCGCCTTCTACGGGGTGGAGGAGCCGGCGGTGGAGCGCTACGTCAGACTGGCCCGGGCCGCGCGCGAACGGGGCTGGTGGGAGACCTACGGCGAGACGCTCGGGGAGCGCTACGCCGCCTTCATCGGCCTGGAGGCCGACGCGCAGGCGATGCACTCCTACCGGGTGGCGATCATCCACGGCCTGCTGCAGACGGCCGACTACACCCGCGCCTGCATGACGGCCAACGTCCCCGCGCTGCCTCCCGGTGAGGTCGACCGGCAGGTCGAGATCCGGTTGAAGCGGCAGGCCCGGCTGCGCTCCCTTGAGGCGATGGAGCTCTTCGCCGTCCTGGACGAGGGCGCGCTGCGCCGGCGGATCGCCGACGACGCGGTGATGCGGGGCCAGCTGGAATACCTGATCGAGGCCGGGATGCTGTCGAATGTGAGAATTCTGGTCATTCCTTTTGACAACGGCTATCCCGGCGGGCTCACGGACTTCAGCATTCTGAAGTTCCAGGAGCCCGAGTACCCGGACATCGTTTACATCGAGCAGATGGGCGGTAGTCTCATCATCGATGATGAGAGCCAGGTCTTCCGTTTTACGAGCGCGTTCGAAAAAATTTGCGGCAATGCGCTCGACGAGGCCGGTTCGCGTGACCTCATCGAGCGCATCGCCAGGGCGTACTAGCAGAACAGTGAATCTCCGTTAATGACAACGACGTCTTATGGTGCCGCCCTCGCATGGCGAAAGAGCACCCGCAGTGCCTCCGGTGACGAATGCGTCGAACTGGCCGCCGGTATTGCCGCCGGCGACTGGTCCACGGCCGTGCTCGTCCGCGATTCCAAGGCGCCGGCCGGAACCGTTCTCCGCTTCGGGGGCGCCGAGTTCGCCGCCTTTCTGGCGCGGGTGAGAAGCGGCGAACTCGACCCGTGAGACGTCAGCCGCCCAGGGCGCGCACCATGCGCATGATCGTCTCGATCTGCCCGCCGCCCTTCATGTCGTAGGCGGTGTCGCCGCCGTAGCCCCACCAGTTCCAGCAGCCCTGCGGGTTGCCGCCCAGCCAGCTGGACGCGGTGGCCTGCGGATACAGGACGATCATGCCGTTGGTGTCGGCGTACTCGTTGAGGAAGGTCTTCGTCGCGAACGCGTTCCCGACGACGCCGCGCCCCTGCTGGCACCCGTGCAGCGCCACCATCAGCCTGCACGTCCCCGTCTGGCAGCCCGCCGGGATGTAGGCGAAGCCCGTCGCGTCCATGCTGACGGACGAGGCGCTCCCGCTCGGCGCGTACGCGTTCTGGTCGAACTCCATGAGCGTGCCGCCGGGTGCGGCGGCGGGCGCCGCCACGGACCCGAACAGGTGTCCCAGCATCGAGCGCTCCGGGTCGTCACCGCACTTGTTGATGTAGGGGGTGTAGGTGGCCGAGCAGGGGTTGGGGCCGATCGGGCTCACCCAGGCGTGCCCGGACGGCGAGGTCTTGTCGTAGGAGACGGCGGACCCGAAGTTCCGGTAGAAGCCGGCGAGGTCGTCGTTCACCGACTGCTTCACCGTCGAGTCGTTCGTCCCGTGGTAGATCCACACCGGATGGCCGGACAGGTTGCCCACCGGGTCGACGCTTCCCCGCGCCGCCCGGTCGCGGGCCGTCCGCTCCAGCTCCGCGGGGTTGTCGTCGTAGATGTCGTTCATGCACGCGAGCTGCGCGGTCGTCACGTTGCCCCGCGCGCAGTGATAGGGCCCGGCGGTGAAGATGCCGGCGCCCCGGAACGTCCCGGAGTAGGCGATGTGGAGCTGGTCGGCCATGTAACCGCCGGACGAGACGCCACTGACATACGAGGCGCTGATCGAGTGACGTGGAAGAGCGGCCGCGGCCGCGGACGCGGGCGCCGCGCCGACGGTCGCTAAGGCGAGCGCGGCGGCCGCGAGGAACGGGGCGGGTTTCATCGGTTCTCCTAGCGGAGGGAGCAGGTGTTCACGGGGTCGCCTGTGGTGGGGCGGGGGAGTGTGGTGCTCTTCGGTGGCGTGGTGCCGTGTTGCGTCCAGGACTCCAGGGCCGTGAAGGCCGTCCGCAGGCAGGGCAGGAGCGGGCGCAGGCGGTCGGGGTGGGAGTCGTAGAGGCCGTCGACGTGGTTGGCGGCCTCCAGGCGGTAGTAGCGGTAGGGCGCCTTTCCCTTGGCGCGGACGAGTTTCGCGTAGACGTCGGAGTCGGTTCCGATGGGCAGGAGCGTGTCGTAGGTGCCGTGAAGGGTGATCATCGGCTTGCGGATGCGGCCGGTGAGCGCCACGCGGGCGACGGCGCGGTGGACGCTCTTCGGGCGCGCCGCGTAGGTGTAGGCGGCCTCCTCTCCTGCGTAGGCGGGGTCGAACTCTTCGCGGTAGACGCGCTGGGTGAGCTCCCAATAGACCTGGTCGTGGAACGGCCAGAGGAATTCGGAGCCGGGGGCGAGGCCCGCGTTCAGGAGCGCCCGGTGGGCGGACGGGTCGCCGGTGGCCGCGTACGACGGGTAGGCCCGCAGCACCTGCGGCAGGTAGGTGAACAGGTTCGGGCCGTCGGCGCGCCAGAGCGTGCCTTCCGCGTCGATGCCGCCGTCGTACAGCTCCGGGCGGTTCTCCAACTGCCAGCGGACGAGGTATCCGCCGTTGGAGATGCCCGCCGCGTACGTGCGGCGCGGGGTGCGGCCGTACCGTTTCGCGACGACCTTCTTGGCGGCCCGGGTGAGCTGGGTGACCCGGTCGTTCCATTCGGCGACGGCGTCGCCGGGGCGGCGGCCGTCCTTGGAGAACTCGGTGCCGCTGTTGCCCTTGTCCGTCGCGGCGTAGGCGTAGCCCTTGGCGAGCGCCCAGTCGGAGATGGTGAAGTCGTTGGCGTACTGCCGCCTGTTGCCGGGAGGGCCGGCGACCACGAGTCCGCCGTTCCAGCTCTCGGGCAGGCGGATGACGAACTGGGCGTCGTGGTTCCAGCCGTTGTTGGTGTTGAACGTCGAGGTGTCGGGGAAGTAGCCGTCCAGCTGGATGCCCGGCACCCCGGACGGGTTGCGCGTCCCGGCGGCGTGCAGTCCGGCCCAGTCGGCCGGGACGGTGTGGCCCGAGCCGGCCGTGCCCGCGGTCGTGAGGTCGTCGAGGCAGGCGGCCACCTGCTTCTCCGCGCCCGGCACCGCGAGCCCGGGCGCGCAGCCGGGGCCCTGCCGCGCGTCGGCCCGCGCGGCCAGGGGCAGGGCCAGGGCCGCGGTCAGGGCGCCGGCCACGGCGCCGGCGGTCAGGGCGGGGCGGACGATCGGCATTCCGGCTCCTCGGGACGGACGTCAGGTGCCCGCCATGGTGAGCGCCGGTTGTGACCGCTGCCACGTGCTCCGCCCACATATCGGATCGACTCGCCATGTGCCCGTGGTCGTGACCTGCGCGTGATGTGGCTCACACCCGTATCCGGCCGTCCGAATGTGGGTGCCGGTCACATGGTCCGGTCCGCGGGTGCCACCTAGCGTTCCCGGTCACGGCGGCCCGAGTGCGTTCCGGGCCGTCCACGACGAGCGCGAGGAGGGCGCATGGGCGACCCGGACCGAAAGGCCCCGGTGCTGGCGGCGCGCGGCCTGGTCAGGGAGTTCCGCGGCTTCAGGGCCGTGGACGGCGTGGACCTCGACGTCGCCGAGGGGTCCGTCCACGCGCTGGTCGGGCCGAACGGCGCGGGGAAGACCACGCTGTTCAACCTGCTCACCGGGTTCCTGAAGCCGACGGCGGGCAGCGTCCGGCTCGGCGCGCACGAGCTCGCCGGGCGGCGCCCCGAGCTGATCGCGGGGCTCGGCCTCGCCCGGTCGTTCCAGATCACGAGCCTGTTCGCGGAGCTCACGCCGCGCCAGCACGTGGAGCTCGCGCTCGCCGGGCGCACGGGGCTCGGCTGGCGGTTCTGGCGCTCGGACAAGGCGCTCGGACGCCACTCCGGGCGCGCCGCCGAACTGCTCGGGCAGGTCGGGCTGGAGGAGCACGCGAACGTCCCGGCCGGGTCCCTGGCCTACGGCCGCAAGCGCGCCCTCGAACTGGCGCTGGCCCTCGCGCTCGACCCGAAGGTGCTGCTCCTGGACGAGCCGACCGCCGGCATGGGCGTCGAGGACGTCGGCCGCACCGTCGACCTCATCAGGAAGGTCCGCGACGGGCGGACCGTGGTGATGGTCGAGCACAACATGAGCGTCGTCTCCAGCCTCGCCGACCGGGTCACCGTCCTGCAGCACGGCCGCGTCCTCGTCGAGGGCCCCTACGCCGAGATCCGCCACGACCCCCGCGTCGTCACCGCCTACCTCGGAGACTCCAATGCTGCGCATTGACGGACTGTCGGCCTGGTACGGCGAGGCCCAGGCCCTGCGCGAGGTGTCGCTGCACGTCGACAAGGGCGAGATCGTCACCCTCGTCGGGCGCAACGGCGCCGGCAAGACCACCCTCCTGCGGTCCCTGATGGGGCTGCACCGGGGAGCGTCCGGAACGGTCCGGTTCCTGGACGAGGACATCTCCGGACTCAGCCCGCACAGGCGGGCCCGGCGGGGCCTCGGGTACGTCCCCGACGACCGGGGCGTCTTCGCGACGCTCTCGGTGGAGGAGAACCTCACCCTGCCGCCCGTGACGGGCCCCGGCCCCTGGTCGCTGGAGCGGGTGTACGAGACGTTCCCGCGCCTCCGGGAGCGGCGCCGGTTCCCCGGGACGAAGCTGTCGGGCGGCGAGCAGCAGATGCTCGCGCTCGCCCGGGTCCTGCGGACCGGCGCCCGCCTGCTCCTGTGCGACGAGCCCACCGAGGGCCTCTCGCCGCTGATCGTCCAGCAGATCGGCGAGATCCTCCGCGAGGTCAAGGCGGCCGGGGTGACCGTCCTGCTCATCGAGCAGAACGTGCACTTCGCCGCGACCGTCGCCGACCGCCACCACCTGCTCGCCGAGGGACGGATCGTCGAGTCCATGGACAACGACGAGGTCCGCGCCCGCGAGAGCGAACTCCTCCAGTACCTCGGAATATAGGGAGACCCCGATGAGAGTTCTCGGACGCTCGGCCGCGCTCGCGACCGCCGGAGCGCTGCTGGCCGGCTGCGCGGGCGGTCCCGGCGGGGGCGGGGGCAAGATCAGCGACGACGAGATCGTGCTGGCGGTGCTGACCGACCAGTCCGGCGTCTACGCCGACCTGTCGGGCAAGAACGCCGTCGAGGCGGTGAAGATGGCCGTCGCCGACTTCAAGGCCAAGTACGGCGGCAAGGCCGTGACCGACAAGATCGAGGTCATCTCCGCCGACCACCAGAACAAGCCCGAGGTCGCCAACTCCAAGGCCCAGGAGCTCTACGACCGCAAGAAGGCCGACCTGATCCTGGACGTGCCCACCTCGTCCGCCGCGCTCGCCGTCGCCACCGTCGCCAAGAACAAGAAGAAGCTGTTCATCGACGTCGGCGCCGCGACGACCGAGCTGGAAGGCAAGCAATGCAACAAGTACACCTTCCACTACGGCTACAACAGCTACATGCTCGCCCACGGGACCGGCACCGGGGTCACCAAGGACGGCGGTAAGAACTGGTACATCGTCTACCCGGACTACGCGTTCGGGCAGGACATGCAGAAGACGTTCACGACGGCCATCAAGGGCGCCGGCGGCAACGTCGTGAAGAGCGACCCGACGCCGTTCCCGAACGACAACTTCTCCACGTTCCTGCTGAAGGCGCCGGGACTGAAGCCCAAGCCGCAGGTGCTCGGCGCCATGCAGGCCGGCGGTGACCTCGTCAACCTGGTCAAGCAGTACAACGAGTACAAGCTGGGCGAGAAGGGCGTGAAGCTCGCCGCGGGCCTGATGTTCATCACCGACATCCACTCGCTCGGCTCCGACGCCCTCGCCGGGACGCGGTTCACCGACTTCTGGTACTGGAACGCCAACGAGGGCAACCGCGCCTGGGCCGACAAGTTCAAGGCCAAGACCGGCGTCCGCCCGACGGCCGTGCACGCGGCCGACTACTCGGCGGCCCTGCAGTACCTGGAGGCCGTGCAGCGCGGCGGCACCGACAAGTCCGACGGCGTGGTGAAGCAGCTCGAAGGGGCCAAGGTCAACGACGCGTTCACCTCCACCGGGACGATCCGCGCCGAGGACCACCTGCTCACCCACGACGCCTACGTGGCCGAGGTCAAGCCCAAGAGCGAGGTCAAGGAGCCCTGGGACTACGAGAAGATCCTCAGCACGATCCCGGCGGCGGAGGCGTTCCAGCAGCCCGACCCGTCCTGCTCCCTCTAGGCGGGCCGCGACGTGCTGCAACAGGCGTTCAACGGGCTGGTGGGCGGGGCGTTCTACGCCCTGCTCGCCCTCGGCCTGGCCGTCATCTTCGGGATGCTGGGCGTGGTCAACTTCGCGCACGGCGCGTTCTACATGCTCGGGGCGTTCGGGTCCTTCGTCCTGCTCGACTCCTTCGGCGTGAACTTCTGGCTCGCGCTGCTGATCGTCCCCGTCGCCCTCGGGATCGCGGGCGTGCTGCTGGAGCGGCTGTTCGTCCACCGGCTCGCGCCGCTGGACCCGCTCTACAACTTCCTGTTCACCTTCGGGCTCGCGCTGATCCTGCAGGACCTGGTGAAGCGCAGGTACGGGGTGCAGTCGCAGCCCTACCCGCGGCCCTCCGCGCTGGACGGGTCGATCGACCTCGGCCTGTTCACCTACCCGACGTACCAGGTGTTCGTGCTGGCGGTGTCGGTGCTGGTGTGCGGCGCCGTGTGGGTGGTGCTGACCCGGACCCGCGTCGGCATGATCGTCCGGGCGGCGACCGAGCGGCCCGAGCTGTCGCGCGCCCTCGGCATCGACGTCGCCCGCTGGGTGACGCCGGTGTTCGGGTTCGGCATCGCGCTCGCCGGGTTCGCCGGCGTGCTCGCCGCGCCGATGCGCGCGGTCAACCCGCTGATGGGCTCCGACCTGATCATCACGGTGTTCGCGGTGGTCGTGATCGGCGGCCTCGGCTCGGTGTTCGGCTCCGTCGCCGCCGGGTTCGCGGTCGGGCTCGTGTCGGCCCTCGGCAACTACTACGTCCCGTCGCTGTCGCAGACGCTGGTGTTCATCCTGATGGCCGCCGTGCTGCTGTGGCGCCCCGCCGGACTGTTCGGACGCGAGGAGGCCCTGTGATCCTCTCCAAGCTGGCCGGACGGCCGGTCCTGCTGGCCGCGGGGCTCGTGGTGGCGCTCGTCCTGCCCTGGTTCGTCTACCCGCCGGTCGCCCTGGACATCGTCTGCTGGGCGCTGTTCGCGGCCGCCGTCGACCTGCTGCTCGGCTTCACCGGGCTCCTGTCGTTCGGGCACGCGGCCTTCTGGGGCGGCTCGGCGTACGCCACCGGCCTGATCGCGCTGCACTCCGGGCTGCCGTTCCCCGTCGCCGTCCTCGGCGGCGCCGCCTTCGCGGCGGCTCTCGCCGTCCCGATCGGCTTCCTGTCGGTGCGGCTGCGCGGCATCTACTTCGCGATGGTCACCCTGGCCTTCGCGCAGATGGTGTACTTCATCGCCAACCAGTGGCGGGACGCGACCGGCGGGGAGAACGGCCTGCAAGGCATCCCCAGGGAGCTGTTCGGGCTGGACCTGTCCGACCCGTTCTTCTTCTACTACGCCGCGCTGCCGTTCATCCTCGCCGGGCTGTTCGCCGCCTGGCGCATCGTCCGGTCCCCCTTCGGCAGGGTCCTGATGTCCATCCGCGACAACCCGAACAGGGCGCGCGCGCTCGGCTACAGCATCGACCGCTACAAGCTGCTGGCCTTCGTCCTGTCGGCGGCACTGTCGGGTCTCGCGGGCGGGCTGTTCACCGTCGGGCACGGCTTCGCGTCCCTGCAGGGCGTGTACTGGACGACCTCGGGCCAGGCCGTGATGATGGTCGTCCTCGGCGGCATCGGCACCCTGTGGGGCGGGGCCATCGGCGCCGCGCTGATCGTGGAGCTGAACGACTACCTGGCCACCGCCGGGTTCGAGGAGACCGGGATCATCACCGGCGCGATCTTCATCGTGGTCGTGCTGCTGTTCCGCCGCGGCTTCTGGGGCACCGCCCGCGACCTGGTCGCGGCCCGCGCGTCCCGCGCCCGCCCGGCGCCCGAGAACGACGACGCCAAGATCGAAGCCTCCGTCTGACACCGGCCCGGGCGCGGCGCGCCGTCCCCGAGGGGGGCGGCGCGCCGTTCCGCGGCGTGCTCAGCGGGAGAGGCGGTGCAGGCGGAGGGCGAGCTGGAGTTCGAGGGCCCGCTCGGGGGTCTGCCAGTCGTCGCCGAGGAGGCGGGCGATGCGGTCGAGTCGCTGGCTCACGGTGTTGACGTGGATGTGCAGGCGCTCGGCCGTCCGCGACAGGCTGCCGCCCGTCCCGAAGTAGGCCTCCAGGGTCTGGACGAGGGCCGTGCCGCGCCGCTCGTCGTAGTCCAGGACGGCGCCGAGCGCGCTCCCGAGGAAGCCCGTCACGTCGCGGTCGTCCCCGATGAGCAGGCCGACGAAGCCCAGCTCGGACGCGCCCGCGCCGTCGCCGCGGCGCCCGAGGGCCAGCAGCGCGTCGGCGCAGCGCTGCGCCTCCCGGTGGGCGGTGGCGACCTCGCCCGGTCCGCGCACCGGCCCGGCCGCGCCGACCGTGGCGGGCCCGCCGAGGGAGGCGCCGAGCTCCCGGGCGACGCGGCGCGCCGCGTCGCCCGGCCGGTCGCCCGGCAGCATCAGGACGATCTCCTCCGCCCGCGAGGCGGCCAGGCCGTGCTCCACCGCCGCGAACGACGACGCCCAGAAGGCCGCGCGGGGCCGGTGCTCGCGGGAGTCGTACCTGGCGCAGAGCACGACGTGCGGGGCGCTCAGGTCGACGCCGACGCGCCGCGCCCGCGCGGTCAGCGCCTCGGCGCTCGCGCGGCGGCCGGTCAGCAGGTCGTCCAGCAGCTCGCCGCGCACCCGGCCCTCGGCCTCGGTGGCGCTGCGCTGGAACAGCAGCAGCAGCGCGGTGACGAGCGCCGCGCGCTCCAGGATCCGCTGGTCGGCGTCGTCCACCTCGTCGGCCGTGCGCAGCACCAGCGTGCCGAGCATCTCGTCGCCGGTGGACACCGAGGCGATCCACAGGTCGCCGCGCCTGACCGTCCGGCCCTGGGCGCGTGCGGAGTGCGCCGAGGCCGAGACCCCGCCGAGCTCGTCGTCGGTCAGGGGCCGCGACGCGGCGCCCGTCGTCGCGAGCCGGCGGCCGTCGGCGTCAAGGACGTACAGGGTGCCGCCCAGCAGTTCCGTCACCACGGCGCCGACGTCTTCCACGCCGCCGCCCCGGACCACCACGGCGGTCATCCGGTCGTGCGCGCGCGCCGCCCGCTCCACGGCCGCGCTACGCGCCTTGACCTCCTCGTTGGCGGCGCTCAGCTCGGTCAGAGCGGTACGGGTCTCCTCCAGGAGGCGGGCGTTGTCGATGGCGATCGCGGCGTGCGCGGCGAGCGAGCCGAGCAGCGCCACCTCCTCCTGGTCGAACGGGCGCTGGCTGCGGTTCGCGGCCGTCAGCACCCCGATGACCCGGCTGCCCAGCCGCATCGGCACGCCGAGGATGGCGACCAGCCCCTCCTCGGCGACCGCGTCGTCGATGAAGCCGCGGTGCTCGAACTGCGCGTCCCCCAGGTAGTGGGCGCTGTTGTAGGGCATCGCGGTCTGCGCGACCAGGCCGACCAGTCCGGTGCCCATCGGCAGCCTCAGCCGCCGGAACGCCGCCGACACCGACCCGTCGGTCACCCGCATGTAGGTGTCGCCGCGCGCGTCGTCGTTCAGCGTCAGGTAGGCGATGTCGGCGTTCAGCAGCCGCCGGGCGCGGCGGGTGATCGCCTCCAGCACCGCGTCGAGGTCGCGCAGCCCGGCGAGGTCGCCCGCGGTGTCGAACAGCGCCGCCAGCTCGTTCTCCCGGCGCGCGTGCCGCCGCATGATCGTCCGGACCCGCAGCGCGGCGAGCTTGGCCGCCTCCAGCTCCTCCAGGACGGCCGGGGGCGCGCCCTCCGCCCGCGCCTGCACGAGGGGACCCTCGAACTCGACGGGGGAGGCCTCCCGGGCCAGCAGTTCGAGGAAGACGCCGCAGGTCATACGGCTCATTCTTAGTACGCCGTCCAACCGCCGTCGAGTGCCAGGGACGCGCCGGTCACCATCGAGGCGGGCGGCGAGCACAGGTAGGCGACGAGCTCGGCCACCTCGTCCGGCTCGATCAGCCGCTTCACGGCGGCGTGGTCGAGCATGATCCGCTCGACGACCTCGTCCTCGGGCAGGCCGTGCGTGCGCGCCTGGTCGGCGATCTGGTTCTCCACCAGCGGGGTCCGGACGTAGGCGGGGTTGACGCAGTTGGACGTCACGCCGTGCGGGGCGCCCTCCAGCGCGATCACCTTGGACAGCCCTTCCAGGCCGTGCTTGGCCGTCACGTAGGCCGACTTGTACGGCGAGGCCCGCAGCCCGTGAACGGACGAGATGTTGACGACGCGGCCCCATCCGCGCTCGTACATGCCGGGCAGCGCGTCCCGCGTCAGCCGGAACGGGGCCTCCACCATCAGCCGCAGGATCCGCGCGAACATCTCCGGCGGGAAGTCCTGGACGGGCGCCACGTGCTGGATCCCGGCGTTGTTGACCAGGATGTCCGCGCCGGCGGCCAGCCCGTCGAGCGCGTCCATGTCGGACAGGTCGGCCGGAACGGGGACGCCGCCGATCTCGGCCGCGGTCCGCTCCGCCGCGTCGCCGTCGATGTCGGCCACCACCACCTCGGCGCCCGCCGCCGCGAGCCGCCGGGCGCAGGCGCGGCCGATGCCGCTCGCGCCACCGGTGACCAGGGCGCGCCGGCCCGCCAGATCCAGCGTCCCCGAAGTCCCCGCGTCCGCACGCGGTGTCACGCTCGTCATGGGCAGAACCTATGGAGCGCGGCCCCGCCCTCCCATGTGGCCCGCGCACACAATCCACCGCCGAACGGTATGGATCGGTTGAACCGGCTGGGTCACAACAGCCCGTTCCACATCTGCTCGACGACGAGGGGCCACCAGCGGTCCTCCCCGTGGAAGGCGTCCGGGTCGACGGAGGCGAGCTGCGCCTGGATCCGCTCGACGATTTCCCCGGCCCCGTGAGCGTCCCTGCCCCGCATGCGCCGCCGTCCGTGCGACAGCAGCGTCAGCGAGCGTGCGAACTCCCCCGGGCCGCTGTTGACGAACCGTTTCGTCCCCAGGACGGGGTCCACCGCCCACACCCCGCCCAGCACGTGCGGGGGTCCGGAGATCAGCAGGCCGATCATGCAGTGGCCGTCCCCGCCGATGCTCACGAGCGAGGCGAGCTCGTGCAGTGCGCCTTCGGAGAGCGGGCTGCGGCGGATGCCGAGCTGCTCCGGCATGGGCCGGGCCGTCCACGCCTGGAAGATGTGCGGGAGCTGCGCGGGGAGCCCGGCCGCCTCCAGCACGGCCGCCTGTGCGGGTGGCACCCCGATCCGCTGCAGGTCGCCGGCCTGGTAGCGGCGTACCTGCGCGGGGCCGAACGCCGATGCCAGCACCTGCGCGAGCTGCGCGGGATCCAGCGGCGGCGCCGGCGGCGCGCCGGCGGGCGGCGGGACAGGCGACGCCCCGGGCGGCGCGGGCTGGCCCATCATCCGGGCCAGCGCCGCCGCCTGCTCCGCGTTGGCCGCGACCGCGGCGGCCCGTTCTCGTGCGGTGGCGCCGTAGGGCCGCCCGAACGAGATCTCGGCGTGCGGGAAGGCGAAGTCGCGCAGGAGCGGGTCGCAGTAGCACCCGGGAAGGCGGCACGGCTCGATCTCGGAGAAGGCCGACGTCACGTTCTCCGCGGGGATCCCGAGCCGCTGGAGCTCCTCCCACGCCTGCCAGAAGGGACTCGGGAGCCCGGGCCCGGAGATCTTGGAGAGATAGACCTCCTCGCCCTGCGCGTCCCGGTAGTCGAGGGTGAGGGTGTTGCCCGCGCCCACCGCCGGAAGGTGCCCGGGCGTCGGGCCCGCCTGTGCCTGCCCGCCCGTGTGGCTGCCGTCGTACATCCGTGCTCCGCTCCTCGCCGGTGTGCGGGGTCGTCCGCGTGTTCGACCCGGCTGAGCAGTGTCGCAGGTGCGGGCGCAGGTGCTGGACCGTTCCAGTCGATTTCGCGTTTTTTGTGATCAAGAATGCCGTCCGGTGCGGGATAGCGTTGGACGGACCGGCCCGCGCCACCCGAAGGGCTCCAGATGACCGAGATCAGGCACCGCTTCGTCCGGTCGGACAGCGGGCTGCGCATGCACGTCGCCGAGGCGGGAGAAGGCCCCCTCGTGCTCCTCCTGCACGGCTTCCCCGAATGCTGGTACTCCTGGCGGCACCAGCTCACCGCGCTGGCCGAGGCCGGGTTCCACGCCGTCGCGCCCGACCAGCGCGGCTACGCCCGCACGGGCGGCCCCGCCGAGACCGGCCGGTACACGATCCTGCACCTGGCCGCGGACGCGGTCGGGCTCATCGGCCCGCTCGGCGCGGACCGCGCCGCCGTCGTCGGCCACGACTGGGGCGCCCCCGTCGCGTGGGCCGTCGCCCAGATGCGCCCCGACAAGGTGCGCGGCGTGGTCGGCATGTCGGTGCCGCACCGCCCGCGCGGCAGCAGGCCGCCGGTGGAGTCCATGCGCCGCCTGTTCGGCGACGGCTTCTACATGGTGCACTTCCAGCAGCCGGACGTCCCGGAGGCCGAACTCGACCGCGACCGGGCCGCCACGTTCCGCCGCATGCTGTACGGGGTGTCGGGCGACGGCCCGTGCCCGCCGCTGGTCGCCCCGGAGGGCGGCGGCTTCCTCGACGGCCTCCCGGACCCCGAGGAGCTGCCCGGCTGGCTCACCGCCGAGGACATCGCCGCCTACGTCGAGGAGTACGCGGAGAGCGGCTTCACCGGCCCGGTCAACTGGTACCGCAACCTCGACCGCAACTGGGAGCTCACCGCCGCCTGGCACCGCGCCCCCATCGGCCCGCCCGCCCTCTACATCGCGGGCGACCGCGATCTCGTGGCGGTCGGAGCCCGCGACGCCGTCGCCTCCATGGGCGACTTCGTCCCGAACCTGCGCGACACCCTCTGGCTGTCCGGATGCGGCCACTGGACGCAGCAGGAACGTCCCGCCGAGGTCAACGACGCCGTGATCGGCTTCCTCCGCGCCCTCTAGGCGCGCGAGGACCGTCATCCCCGAGGGGCGACCGCGGGGAACGGCAGTATCGATCCCGACATCACGGCCGAGTGGACCCGGGAGTCCCGTTTGGAAGCGCTGCGCGACGGCGATCCCCGCCGGATCGGCCCGTACCGGTTGGAGGGCCGGCTGGGCGCCGGGGGCATGGGCGAGGTGTTCCTCGGCGTGTCGGCGGGCGGCCGGCGGGTCGCGGTGAAGGTCGTGCGCGCCGAGCATCTCGACCGTCCGGAGTTCCGGGTGCGGTTCGCCCGCGAGGTGGAGGCGGCGCGGAAGGTGGGCGGGTTCTACACCGCGCAGGTGGTGGACGCCGATCCGGAGGCGGACGAGCCGTGGATGGCGACCGCCTACATCCCCGGCCCGTCCCTGCGGGATGTCGCCCCGCTGCCCTCCGCCGAGGTGGACCGGCTCGGCGCGGCGCTGGCCGAGGGACTGGCGGCGATTCACGCGTGCGGGCTGGTGCACCGCGACCTCAAGCCCGGCAACGTCATCATGTCGCCGGACGGCCCGCGCATCATCGACTTCGGCATCGCCCGCGCCGTCGGCGCCGGATCGCTCACCGCGGACGGCGCGGTCCTCGGAACCTACGCCTACATGGCGCCCGAGCAGGTGCGGGGCGAGCCGTCCGGGCCGACCACCGACGTGTTCGCGCTGGGCTGCGTGCTCGTCTTCGCCGCGCGGGGGCGCAGCCCGTTCGACGCCGCGACGATCCCCGCCATCGTGCACCGCGTCCTCAACGAGCGGCCCGACCTGGACGGGCTGGCGGAGCCGCTGCGCCCGCTCGTGACGGCCTGCCTGGCCAAGGACCCGGCCGGACGGCCGGCCACCGGCCGGATCCTCGCCCACCTCGCCGACCCGGACGCCGCACCGGTGGCCGCCCCTGCCGCACGCCCGGCGGTCCCGGACGCCGACCCGACGGCGGAGCGCGGCACGACGCCGTTCACCCGCGTGGCGGACACCGTCCGCCCCGCGGCCGGGATCCGGCGCCGGACGGTGCTCGTCGGCGCGGCGGGGGCGACGGCGGCTGCCGTGGGCGTGCCGGCCTTCCTGCTCGCCCGGGGCGGAGGGCGGCCTCGGGGGTCGGCGTCCGTGCCGGCCGGCGACGCGATGCTGCCGCCCGCCGCAACGCTCGCCAAGGAAGGGCGACCGGTGGAGGACGTGGTGTTCAGTCCGGACGGCCGGATCCTGGCCTCCGGCGGGACGCTGGGCGAGACCGTGTACCTGTGGGACCACGCCGCAGGCCACGTCCTTCACGAGTTGCGCGCTCCCGCCGGCGTGGCCGCCATGGCGTTCAGCCCGGACGGAGGACTGCTGGCCACCGGCCACACGAACGCCACCGTCCGCCTGTGGGACGTCGAGTCGGCGGACACGCGACCGCCCCGGCCGCTGCGGACGCTCCGCGCCGGGGGAGGCGGCGTCAACGCTCTCGCGTTCAGCCCGGACGGCCGGACCCTCGCCGGGCCGGACCGGCTCTGGGACACCGCGACCGGAGGCGTTCTGGCCGACGTCTCCGGCGCCGGCGGCGTGAACGCCGTGGTCTTCAGCCGGGACGGCCGCCGGGTCATCGCCGGGATGGACGGTTTCCAGGGCCGCGACGAGCCGGGTTCGGTGCGGGTGTGGGACGTCCGCACCCGCAGCCCGATCGCCCACGTCGCCGACCAGGGGAGGAAGACGAGTTCGCTGGCCCTCACCCCGGACGGCCGAACCCTGGTCACCGCCGGGGGCGGCGCCACGATCCGGTTGTGGGACGCCGCCCGGCTCCGCATCACCGGTGCCCTCGCCTCCGGCGATGGCGGAGACGTCACCGAGGCGGCCGTCGGCACGGACGGCGCGGTGCTGGCCGCCGTCGGCACCGACCTCACCGTCCGGCTGTGGGACCTGGCGGCCCGCCGGGTGGCCGCCACGCTGGCCGGGACCGGCGGACCGATCAGGGGACTCGCGCTCTCCCCGGACGGCCGGACGGTGGCGGGCGGCAGCGAGCGCCGCGGGCAGACCGCCGTGAACCTGTGGAGGCTGCGCTGATGGGCCCGCTGCGCGACGGCGATCCCCGCCGGATCGGCCCGTACCGGTTGGAGGGGCGGCTGGGCGCCGGGGGCATGGGCGAGGTGTTCCTCGGTGTGTCGGCGGGCGGCCGGCGGGTCGCGGTGAAGGTCGTGCGCGCCGAGCATCTCGACCGTCCGGAGTTCCGGGTGCGGTTCGCCCGCGAGGTGGAGGCGGCGCGGAAGGTGGGAGGGTTCTACACCGCCCAGGTGGTGGACGCCGATCCGGAGGCGGACGAACCGTGGATGGCGACCGCCTACATCCCCGGCCCGTCCCTGCGCGAGGCCGCGCCCCTGGACGTGACCGGGGTCCGCGCGCTCGGCGCGGCGCTGGCGGAGGGGCTTGCGGCGATTCACGCGTGCGGGCTGGTGCACCGCGACCTCAAGCCCGGCAACGTCATCATGTCGCCGGACGGCCCCCGCATCATCGACTTCGGCATCGCCCGCAGGGCCGACGCCACCGCGCTGACGTCCACCGGCGCGGTCGTCGGCACGTACGCGTTCATGTCGCCCGAGCAGGTCCGCGCGGACACGGCGGGCCCCGCGTCGGACGTGTTCTCCCTCGGCTGCGTCCTGGCCTTCGCCGCGACCGGGCGCGGGCCGTTCGACGCCGCCGACGTGCCGGGGATCGTCCACCGGATCGTCAGCGCCGAGCCGGACCTGACCGGGGTGCCCGCCGAGCTGCTGCCCGCGATCGCGGCGTGCCTGGCCAAGGAACCGGCGCGGCGGCCGTCGCCCGGCGAGGCGGCCCGGCTGCTCGCGTCGCCGCCCGCCGGGACGGGACGCCGCGCCGTCCTGGCCGGCGGAGCGGCGGTGGGCGCCGCGGCCGTCTTCGGTGTGCCCGCGCTGCTGTGGCGGTGGTCCGGCGACGCCGCGGGAGAGGGCGCCACGCCGCTGAGGAGCCCCCGGCCGGTCGTGCTCGCCGGCGGACCGGTCGCGACGTTCCGGCTCGCGTTCACCCCCGACTCGGCGACGCTGGTGTGCGCGGGAGAAGGGCAGACCTGGCGGTGGAGCGTCGCGACAGGCCGGGGGACCCCGCACGAGCTGGGCGACGAGGGCGCCGACCAGCTCACGGCCCTGAGCGGCGACGGCCGCCTGCTGGCGACGTTGCGCGGGACGGGCCCGATCCAGCTCTGGGACGCGGCCACCGCCGCCCGCCTCCGGACGATCATGCCCGAGGGCAGGACGTTCACCAAGGCGTTCAGCGCCGACGGCCGGAGGCTGGCCACCGTCGGCGCCAACGGCATCGAACTCTGGGACACCGCGACCGGGCTCCGCACCGGCGTGTTCGCGCCACGGAGCGATGGCACCCTTCTGCTGGAGTTCGACGCGACCGGCGAACGGATCGCCGTCGTCGGGAGCCGCGGCCGCGTCCAGATCCACGACCTGCGGGCGCGCCGGGACATCGTGAACGCCGTGCGCGAGCCCGTCAACGTGGTGTTCGCGTTCGCCCCGGACGGGCGGACCGCCGCGACCGACGCCGTGGACGCGACGGGCCGCGCCGCGTGGACGGTCCGGATCCTGGACCTGCGAGCCGGGACGCGGCGCCGGGATCTGCGAGGCCACGAGGGGGCCGTGCAGGCACTGGCGTTCAGCCCTGACGGCCGCGTCCTCGCCGGCGCGGCCGCGGACGGGACGATCCGGCTGTGGGACACCCGCACCGGCGATCGCTTCGCGACGCTGGAGTGGGAGAAGTCGGACGGGACGGCCCTGGCGTTCAGCCCGGACGGCCGCCTGCTGGCCGCCGGAGCGGGAAGCTACAACGGAAAGGTGCGCCTCTGGCGCTTCTCGTAGCGCCCCAGAACTGTCGGAGCCGGCGCGTACGGTCGGCGCGTGAACCGCACCGACCGCTTGTACGCCCTCGTGGAGGAGCTGCGCGCGTGCGCGCCGCGCCGGGTCAGCGCGCGGGAGCTGGCCGCGCGGTACGAGGTGAGCGTCCGCACGATCGAGCGCGACATCGGCGCCCTCCAGCAGGCCGGGGTGCCGATCTTCGCGGACGTGGGCCGGGCCGGCGGCTACACCCTCGACAAGAGCCGCACGCTGCCGCCGCTGAACTTCACCCCCGCCGAGGCCGTCGCCCTCGCGATCACCCTGTCCCGGGCCGGCGGCTCCCCGTACTCCCGGGCCGCCCGTACCGCCCTCCACAAGATCGTCGCCGCGATGTCGGCCGCCGACAGCGCCTCGGCCCGCGAACTGGCCCAGCGCGTCCGCTTCCTGACCCCCGCCGAGGGCGACGACCCGGCCTCCGTCCCGGCCGTGCTGGAGGAGGCCATCCGGACCCGCCGGGTGGTCCGCCTCACCTACGTCGACCGGACGGGCGCCGAGACCGAGCGCGACGTGGAGCCCGTCACGTTCACGGCCTCCGGCCACGGCTGGTACCTGACCGCCTGGTGCCGCATGCGTGACGGCTCCCGCGTCTTCCGCACCGACCGCGTCCGCCGCGCCGCCCTCCTGGAGGAGACCGCCCCCGACCGCCCGGTGGAGGCCATGCACGACGACATCCCGTCCGACTACACCGTCCGCCCGCTGGAGTTCATCTGAGGCCCCCGGCACGGGGCCGTCGCGCCGCCTCTACGGCGGCAGGCCCGCACGCCGGGAGACGTGCGGGCCTGCGGTCGGAGTCAGCCGGTGTAGTTCGGCATCTTGGGGATGGCCTTGCCGGGGGGCTGGGGCGTCGGCGCCGCGGTGGGCGTCTGCGGGTCGCCGGGGCGGGCGGTCGGGGTCGGCTCCACGGGACGGGTGGTCGGGTTGCCGGGCGGGGAGCTCGGGGTGGGGGTGGCCGCCGGGCTGGTCGGCTTGGGGGTGGCGGTGGTGGCCTCGGCGGCGGCCATGCCGGTACCGGCCAGGCCGACGCCCAGCGCGACGGCCGCGATGAGGGACTTCAGGCGCATCGATGTTCCCTTCGGTGGTGTTTCATTTCTTGACGACGACAGGCGTGCCGATCGCCAGGTTCTTGGCCATCCAGGTGATGTCGTCGTTGCCGACCCGCACGCAGCCGTGGCTGGCCTTGCCGCCCAGCGCCGACGCCTTGTTCGTGCCGTGCACGGCGAGCTGCCCGGGGCCGCCGGCGAACGTCCTCAGCGTCGGCGAGAAACCGCTCAGCCCGAAGGCGTACGCGCCGTAGTCGCCGTCGGGGTTCGGCGGTCTGACCAGCTCGGTGAAGTAGAAGCGGCCGGCCGGGGTCGGGGTGCCGCCCTCACCGGTGGCGACCTTGCCGGTGCGCAGCACCGTGTCGCCGTCGTAGACGGTGAAGGTGAACGCCTTCGGGTCGATCTCCACGCGGTGGGGCGTCGACGACAGTTCGACGTCGGACGCCTTGACCCACCCGGTGCTGCCGTTCGGACGGATCGGCAGCAGCACCCTGAGCCAGTCGCCGTCCTTGGCGTCGACGAGGAAGACCCGGGTGGCGCCCATCTCGTTGGGGCTGGACAGCGTCTTCCAGGCCGCCCCGTCACCCTTCCGCCTGTGCACGGCGATCTGGCGGCCGCGCACGGTCGCTATCTCGGCACCGCCCTGCCGCCCGGACCGCTGCGGCTCGGCGGCGGCCGCCGGCCGGTCCGCGCCGGGCGTGCCGTCCCCTGATCTGCCGTCGTCCGACGAGCCGCAGCCGGCCAGCACGGCGATCATGCCGGCGGCGAGCAGGGCGCCGGTGTGGATCTTGACTTGGCGCATGCCGCGAGATGCTGGCCGAGGAGTGTGAAGAACCTGTGAGGCCGATGTGATGATCCCGTGGTGCCGGGGACGGCTTGGCTACGCTCAGGGGCCATGTGCGCGAATGTCCTGGTCGCGGAGGACGACACCAAACAGGCGGAGTTGCTGCGCCGCTACCTCCTGCGCGAGGGGCACTCCGTGGTCGTCGTCCACGACGGGCGGGCCGCGATCGACGAGGCCCGCGCGCGACGCCCCGACCTCGTCCTGCTGGACGTGATGATGCCGGGGATCGACGGCCTCGACGTGTGCCGCGGGCTGCGCGCCGAGTCCGACGTCCCGGTGCTCATGCTCACGGCCCGCTCGACGGAGGACGACCTGCTGCGCGGCCTCGACCTCGGCGCCGACGACTACGTCACCAAGCCGTACAGCCCGCGCGAGCTGATGGCCCGGGTGCGCACGCTGCTGCGGCGGACCGGGCGGGGGAGCGGCGAGCTGGTGTACCGGGTCGGCGGCATCACGGTGGACCCCGAACGGCACACGGTCCTCGCGGACGGGCGCGAGGTCGACTGCACGCCCGCGGAGTTCCGCATCCTGGAGGCGCTGGCCGCGCGGCCGGACCGGGTCCTCACCCGGGCGCAGCTCCTGGAGCACCTGCACGGCTTCGACCGCTTCATCACCGAGCGCACGGTCGACGTGCACGTGAAGAACCTGCGCAAGAAGATCGAGCCGCGACCGGGGCGGCCGGTCCGGCTGTGCACCGTGTACGGCGTCGGGTACAAGCTGGTCGGCGACCGTGCGCCATAGCCTGCTCGTACGCCTGGTCGCCAGCTCGGTGCTGATCGCGGCGTGCTCGATCACGGCGACCGCGTGGCTGGCGGCGCGCAGCACGTCCGGCGAGATCCGGGATCGGCAGGGCCGGACGTTCGCCCGCGACGCCAGGATCAACGACGCGCTGCTCGGCTACGCGGCGAGCCACCCGCGCTGGGACGGCGTCGGGGGGACCGTGCGCGGGCTGGCCCGGCAGAGCGGCCAGCGGGTCGCGCTGGCGACCGAGGGCGGCACCCGGATCGCGGACTCGGCGGCCGGCCGGCCGCCGCTGCCGGCGCGCCCTCGGCCGTCGTCGACCCGCTCGCCGTCGACGTCTCGCTGGGGCCCGGTGCGGCCACCGACCGGATCGACGCGCGCGTGGCCGGGCCGTTCCGGCTGCCGGATCCCGAACGGGCACGGCTGCGCCGGGACGTCGACGCGCAGGCGGCGTGCCTGCGCCGCGAGGGCCAGCGCGCCACGGTCGTCGTCGGCCCCGGCGGCCGCCCGTACCTTCGCCGCGAGGGCGGTCCGACCAGCCCGGCACCGGCCACGAGCCCTCCGGGCGCCCCCGTCGGCGCGCCTTCCGGAGGCGGCGCCTCCCCGGCGCGAGCGGCGCTCGCACGAGCGGCCGGCGGCGGAGCGGTCCGCCTCGCCGCCGTCGCCACGACGCCGTCGGCCGCGGTCACCCCGACGCCGACGCCTTCCTCGCCGACCGAGCCGGCGGCGACGCCGCGGCAGCCGGGGAACGGGCCGGGCGTGCAGCCCGGTCGGCCCGGCGTGCCGACCGGCGCGCCCGGCACGAGGCCGGCGGCCACTCCCACCCCGACGCCGGAGCCCGCGGCGCGGCCCGCGCCGTGCTCGCCCGACGCGCCCGGACCGACCGCCACCGAGAGGCGCGCGCTCACCCAGCTCGCCGCCCTGGTCCGGCAGTGCCGCGGAGGCCGGGTCGACGTGTGGCTGGACGAGACCGGCACGCCGGCCGCTCCGGCGTCGGCCGCCGAGTGCCTGGCCACCGCGCGCCGCACCCAGCTGAAGCCGTACGTCGCGCCGGCCGCGCTGCTCTACATCGGCTCGTCGCAGGACCGGGCGCCGGCCATCGACCCGTACGGCATCGCGGGGGTCACCGCGGTGATCCTCGTCCTGGCGGTCGGGGTCAGCGTCCTCGTCGCCACCCGGCTGGCGCGGCCGGTGCGGGCGGTCACCGCGGCGGCCCGGCTGATGCGCGCCGGCGACGGCTCGGCGCGGGTCACGGTGCGCGCCAAGGGCGAGGTCGGCGAGCTGGGCGACGCGTTCAACGAGATGTCCGAGCACCTGGACCGCATGGAGCGGCAGCGCAAGGCGATGGTCAGCGACGTGTCGCACGAGCTGCGCACGCCGCTGAGCAACATCCGAGGCTGGCTGGAGGCCGCCCAGGACGGTGTGGCCGACCTGGGCCCGGTGCTGACCGCCTCGCTGGTCGAGGAGGCCACGCTGCTGCAGCACATCGTCGACGACCTCCAGCAGCTCGCGCTCGCCGACGTCGGCAAGCTGCGGCTGCACCCCGAGGCGCTCGACGTGGCCGACCTGGTCGAGCAGATCGCGACCGTCTACCGGGCCGCGGCCGAGGCCGCCGAGCTGACGCTGACCGCCGAGGTGACCGGACGGCCGCACCTGGACGCCGATCCGGTGCGGCTGCGGCAGGCGGTCGGCAACCTGCTCGCCAACGCGGTCCGCTACACCCCGGCCGGCGGCCGGGTGGGCCTGCGCGCGCACGCCGACGGTGACGACGTGCTGATCGAGGTCGCCGACACCGGGCCGGGCATACCGCCCGAGCACCTGCCGCACGTCTTCGACCGGTTCTGGCGGGCCGAGAAGTCGCGCAGCCGCCAGACCGGCGGCAGCGGACTGGGCCTGGCCATCGTGCGGCAACTGGCCGAGGCGCACGGCGGATCCGCGGCGGTGCGCAGCGAACCGGGCCAAGGCGCGACGTTCGTCCTGCGCCTGCCGGGCTCACCGGACCACGCCTAGGCACTCTCCGCCGTGGACGGTCAGCCTTGCCGGGGCGCGATCGTCGAAGGATTTCCGGCCGTCGTGTAATCCGCCGGGGGCTTCTCGGACTTCTCGGCGTACCGGCTCCGAGAAGAGAGGAGGTGGCGTGGACGAGCAAGAGGCCCGATTCACCCGCCTCTACGAGACGTACTACCGCAACGTCTTCGCCTACGTCGTGCTGCGGGCCGCGCCTCAGGCCGCCGAGGACCTGACGGGCGAGGTGTTCACCGTCGCGTGGCGGAAGATCGACGAGATCCCCGACCAGGCGCTGCCGTGGCTGCTGGGCGTGGCGAGGAACCTGGTCCGCCAGTCGCACGGCGCGGCGGGCCGGGCGCGCGGACTGGTCGACCGGCTGGCCGGTCTCACCACCGACGCCGACCTGCACGCCTGGGACGTCGCCGACCGCCTCATAGCCCGCGACCAGGCGCTGGCCGCCCTGCGGGCCCTGTCCGCCAAGGAGGCCGAAGCGGTCACCCTGACCGCCTGGCACGGGCTCGACCCCGCGGAGGCGGCCCGCGTCGCGGGCTGCTCCCGCACCGCCTTCGTCGTCCGGCTGCACCGGGGGCGCCGCCGGCTGGCCAAGGCGATCGAGGCGTCCCGGGAAAGCACCGCGCGAGCGCACGGACGCGCCCCGCGCCCACGAGTCATCCAGGAGAAGCAATGAAGCAGGACGAACTCGACAACCTGATCGTCGCCCTGAAGCCCGCGGCGGTCGCCGAACTCGCCGACGACGCCTACGCGCGTCGTCCCGACGCGGCGCGGGTCCGCGCGAGCGCCGGAGCCTCGACCGTGAACGGTCGCGTGGTCCCGGCGCGGCGGCCGGTCCGGCGGCTGGGCCTCGCCGCCGCCGGGGTGACCGCGGTGGCGGCGGCCGCGGCGGGGCTGGCCGTCGCCCTCCCGTCGGACGGCCCCGGCGATGGCCCCGGCGCCGGGCGTGACGGCACACTCGACACCCGCACGTTCCTGCTGGCCAGCGCGAACACGGCCGCCAAGCAGCCCGCCACCAGCGGGGCCTGCTGGTACAAGCGGACCCGCATGTGGCAGGACATCCTGCCCTTCAAGCCCGGCCCGGGCGTGCCGACGCCCAAGGGCGAGCCCCAGAAATTCCAGGCGCGGACCGCGAGCAGCGTCGAGGACTGGGCGTGCGCTCAGAGCGGGACCGGCATGCGTCTCGGCACCAACGGACCGCTGGACATCAAGGTCACCTTCCCCACGGGGAAGGACGAGGCCGCATGGAAGGCGGCGGGCTCGCCCCCGCTCGAGGTCAACGACGGCACGACCGTCTCGCAGCCGCGCATGGTCACCTACCGCAAGGGCTCGCACCTGGTGAACCCCTCCATCGGGTCCCACGAGATCGAGTGGAAGACGATCGCGAAGCTGCCGGCGACTGACGGCGCCCTGGAGAGCCACCTGCGCAAGCTGTGGCAGCAGGACCGCCGGGGCGGTGCGCACGGCTACACCGCCCCGGCCGATTTCGGGGAGTACGTCTTCGTCAGCGCCTGGGACCTGTTCATGGCCCCGACCACCCCCGGCACCCGGGCGGCCCTCTACCGGATCCTGGCGCGCACTCCGTCCGTGCGCGTCACCGGGCAGATCAAGGACCGGCTCGGCAGGCCCGGCGTGGCCATCACCGCCAGGGGCACCAGCGTGCGGCTGGTCGTGGACCGCAAGAGCGCCCAGCTCCTCGACTTCGAGGACCGGTCCTCCGCCGTCCCCGGCAAGCCGGCCGGCAGTGAGTACCTGGCCTTCGAGAGCCAGGGCTGGGTGAACAAGATCGGAGCCGTCCCCGCCCCCTGACCGCCGACGACCACGGGGACGCCGCACACCCGCGGCGTCCCTCGTCGCGTTGGACCCGGATCGGCGGCGGGACCACGGTCCGGCGGTGGCAACGGTGGTGCGCTGGACGTGATGTCCGGGACGGTCTCCTTCGCCTGGCCGAAGCGGTCAGGTACCGGCGAACAGCCGGTCGGAACGAAGGAGATTCTGATGGGCAAAGTGAGGGGAGCGCTCGTCCAAGCGCTCTCCCTGACTCTCGTATCGGCCGGCGCGGCGAACGCGACGCGCCTCTACCCCGAGCACTCACCGGCCCCGGTGGGTGCACTGATCACGGTCCTCGGGGCCGTCTTCTACAGCCTGGCTTCACGTCTTCCCTTCGGCCGGGCCGCAACACCGGCCGCCAAGGTCAGGTGGGGCCGACCCCAGTGGAGGTGGGGGCTCATCCTGATCGTGCCCAGCGCCTTTCAGGGGCAGGTCCACCAGGCCGCGCTGGAGCGTGTGGAGATCGGTACCTTCGTGGCGATCCTGACGCTCGGGCTGCTCGGCCTGTCGACGTGGCGGCTGGTCTCTTCCGCGCACGGGGCGGACCGGGGACGCAACGCCCTGTGGTTCGTGATCGGCCTGGTCGGTGTCACCATGCTGACCAGGCCCTTCGCCGGCGAGGCCGAAGTCTGGGGCCTGGTCCTGGCGGGTCTGGCCGCCGTCATGGGCGTCAACGGCACGGTCGCCACGGGAAGGCTGACCGAGCTGGGCACCTACTGGCGGGTCGTCGAGATCAACTGCTGGTCGGGCGTCTTCCTGGTCGGGGTGCCGGTCCTCATCTGGACCGACGACCACTGGATGACCTGGCCGGTGCTGTCGACCGTGGCGGTCACGTCGCTGCTGAACACGGCCTCCAACATGTTGGGCATCCGCGCCTGGAAGCTCGCCCGATCCGATGACGGGCTGATCAGCACGGTCAAGTGCCTCAACCCGGTGCTCGCGTGCCTCGTCGGAGTGATCGTCGGGACCGGAGGGCCGCCGGGGCTCTACGGATGGATCGGCGCCGTGGTGCTGGTGGGGGCATCCCTCGCCGCTCTCCGGGCCTTCCACCGGCAGAGCGAACACGTCGGGCCTCAGGCCGCCGGGGAGGGGGGCTGGAAGCCGCGGCTTCCCGTCCCCGCCTTGAACGGCGAGGCACGGAGCGGCATCCCGCCCTCCGGCTTCCGGTTGAGCACGTGGAAGCCGGATGACTCCGTCCGATGGAAGTACGACATGGCCTGACGGTCTCACCGCCGTCCGGCTGGAACGATCCGCGACCCTCCGGGGGCGCGGACGGCGTCACGCCCAGGCGTGACGCCGCACCGTTGACGGTGGAAGCGGGCCCGCCCCGCTTCCACCGTCTTTCCCGGGGCCGCTCCGGATGGGCCGGTCACTCCGAGCGAAGGGCCGCCGCCGTCTTGATCCGGGACGCACGGCCGGCCGGGACCAGGGCGCCGAGCAGGGCGATCGCGATGCCCGCCAGGACGGACAGGAGCATCAGCGGCCAGGGGAAGATCTCCAGGAGGCCGTAGGGGAGGACGAGGCCGCCCGTGTCGGCCATGGCCGGCAGCACCACATGGTGGGCGGCCAGGCCCAGCGGCAGTCCGATGAGTCCGCCGACCAGGCCGAGGACGGCCATGGAGGCGAGCACGACCGTCAGGACCTGCCGCGGTGTCGCGCCCAGCGACTTCAGGACGCCGAAGTCGCGCGCCCGGTCCTGGGTGTTGAGGATCACCGTGTTGAACACCCCGAGCCCGGCGACCGTCGTCAGCCCCAGGGTCAGCAGGGTGAGGAGCCCGAGGAGGATCACCTGGCCGGATTCGATGCCGTCGGCGGCCGGCTCGGCCGGGATCCCGTCCGCCCTGAGCGCGGCGGCGTAGTCCTCCGGGGAGGTGCCGGGGGTGAGGGCGACCTCCAGGAGAGAGGTCACCCTGCCGGTGCGCGGGCCGGAGGATTCCGGGGACGCCGCCGGCTTCTCGCGGTTGAGGAGCGAGGTGAGGGACGCCCAGTCCGTGAGGATGGTGTCACCGCCGTCGACGAGCGCCGTCCCGACGATCCGCAGTGCGGTCCTCCTGCCGTTCGCGGTCACGACGACGGTGTCGCCGATCTTCCTGCCGCCGGTCTTCAGGAACGGGTCGCCCACGACGGCCTCACCCGGCCCGCCGAGCCAGCGGCCGTGCACCATCCGGTAGCCGTGCCGGTCGGTGGTGTCCCCCTGGTAGGCCTTGACCTGCACCGGCCGGTCGAACCCGGGAATGTGGACCTGCTCGAAGTTCGTGACCGCGACCTCGGCGGTGCCGGGCCGCCCTGCCAGCGAGATCGGCCGGCCGCCGTCGACGGGGACCACGACCTGGACGGTCTCGGTGAGTTCCGAGTCGGCGCTGTAGGCGCTGATGGACCGGTCGAGGCCGGTGGCGAACGTCACCGCCGCCACTCCGAACGCGACGGCGGTGACGGTCAGCGCGGTGCGGCCCGGCCGGGCGAACGGCAGGCCCAGGCCCAGGCTGACCGGGCGCGGCAGCCGGGTCCGGGCCAGCGCCCGCTGCACCTGCAGGGCCCGGCCCCGCCGCGCCGCGGCGCCCGCGCTGACCGCGACCGCCGTCGGGATCCGCCCGGCCCGGACGGCCGGCACCAGCGCGGTGACGACGGCGACCGCGAGCACGCCCGTGAAGGCCAGGACGTCGACCCCGGGCGAGACGCCGCTGGCGGTCGGCAGGTCGAACGAGTCGCCCAGCGTGGTGGTGACCGTCCCCGCCAGGACGTTGCCCGCGGCGATTCCGATCAGGCTCCCCAGCACCCCGGGTATCGCGATCATCACGAGGTAGACGCCGGTGACCTGGGCGGGGGTGAAGCCGAGGGACTTCAGGACGCCGATGTGCCGGAACCCCGACACGACGGCGCCGCTGACCACGTTGGCGATGACGAGCACCGCGACGAGCAGCCCGGCGATCCCGAACGCGATCAGGAACGGGATGACGGTCGTTCCGGCCTCGGTGGCCTGCTGCCGGGAGACGAGATAGCTCTGGCTCGCGGTCGCCGGCAGCCCGGTGGTGATCGCGGCGGCCGGGGCGGCCGGGTCGGCGAGCCGGTAGAGCATCTGCAGGCCGTCCGGGGCGGTCAGCTGCCCGGGCGCCACCCACGCCTGGGAGGATCGCGTGATCGACCGGCCGATGCCGACGATGGTGAAGGCCCGACCGTCGCCGAGAGTCACCTTTCTCCCGATCGGGTCGAACGGGAACCGCGCGTAGTCGGTACCCAGCACGATCTCGCCTGGGGCGGTGGCCCAGCGGCCGCTCCGGAGCGCCAGCCGGTCGACCGGGTCGTCGCCGCGGACGGTCCGCTCGGTGACCGTGAAGGGGCCGGGCGGAAGCAGCCCCGGACGCGACCGGTCGGTCTCCTCCGGGATGTTGACGACCTGCGAGCGGTACGGGCCGCCCGCCGCCGTCACGCCCGGCCGGGACGCCGACGCGGCGACCTGCGCGGCCGTCGCCTTCGCGGGGTCGTAGGAGACCGTCAGGTGTGCGCCGTGCTGCCGCGCGAACGCCTTGTCGTACGGGCCGTCCACGGTGGCGAGCAGGCCCAGCGCGAGCACGACCGTCCCGGTCGACACCAGCAGCACCAGCGTGATGATGGTCGTCTGCAGCTTGCGCCGCCGCACCGCGAACCGCGCGGCCTGCCACACCGCCCTCACCGGGTCACCTCGGTGGCCACGCGGCCGTCCTCGAACGCGACGACCCGGTCGGCGACCCGGGTGGCCAGCCGCTCGTCGTGGGTGACGATGAGCAGGGTCTGGCCGATCTGGTTGAGGTCCAGCAGCAGGTCCATGACCTGTTCGCCGGCCCGCGAGTCGAGCGCGCCGGTCGGCTCGTCGGCCAGCAGCAGGGCGGGCCGGTTCATCAGCGCGCGGGCGACGCCGACCCGCTGCCGCTCCCCGCCCGACAGCACCACCGGGTAGGCGTTGCGGCGATCGGCGATGCCCAGCTCTTCGAGCAGCTCCATCGCGCGGGCCTGCGCCTGCTTGCGCGCGGTGCCGAGCAGCTGGGCGGCGAGCATCACGTTCTCCAGCACCGGCAGGTCGTCGAGCAGGTTGAAGAACTGGAAGACCATGCCGATGCGGCGGCGCCGGTACCGGGCCAGTTCGGCCTCGCCCATGCCCGTGATGTCCTCGCCGCGCACCACCACCGTGCCCGAGGTGGGCCGGTCCAGGCCGGCGATCATGTTGAGGAGGGTCGACTTGCCCGACCCCGAGGGGCCCATCACCGCGACGGCCTGACCGGCCTGGATGTCGAGGCTCACCCCGGCGAGCGCGGCGGTCTCGCCGTACTCCTTGCGTACGTCCATCAGCTGGACCATCAGCTCCATGGCGGTGACGGTACGAGCCGCGCCCCCGCCCGCGCGTCGGATCCTGGGTGTAAGTCCGGGGCCGGGTCATCCGAGGGATGTACGGCCGTGAACCGCCAGAATGATGCGCTCCGTCCGGTCGGGCGGCAGGATGGGCGGATGCTGCCCGCGTGGCTCGTGCCCCTCCTCGCCGCGGTCCCGTGCACCTGGGCTCTGTGGGAGCGGCGCAGGCGCCGCGCCGAGCTCGGGGCGCGGACCTGGCTGCTGGAACGCGAACGCGAGGCCGCCGCGGGCCGGGCCGTCGAGGAGGAGCGGGCCCGGGTGGCCCGGGACCTGCACGACATCGTCAGCCACAGCGTCAGCGTCATGGTCGTGCAGGCGGGCGCGGCCCGGCACGGTGTCGACGGCGAGGCCGAGGACGCGCTTCTCGCCGTCGAGCGGACCGGCCGGGAGGCGATGACCGAGCTGCGGCACCTGCTCGGTGTGCTCGCGCCCGCCCCGGACGGCGACGGCGAGGCGTTCGCCCCGCAGCCGTCGCTGGCGCACCTCGGGACCCTGGTCGACCGGATCGCGTTCGCGGGCCTGCCCGTCGATGTGCGGGTGACCGGCGAACCGTGCCCGCTGCCGGCCGGGATCGACGCGACCGGATACCGCGTCGTCCAGGAGGCGCTCACCAACGCGCTGAAACACGGCACCTCCGGGGCGACGGCGGAGGTGACGGTGACCTATGGGAGACGGAACCTGCGCCTGGAGGTGCTCAACACCGGCCCGAGCGTCCTCACCGGGACCGGCCCCGCCCCGCCCGAGGGCGGCGGCGGCCGGGGACTGGCCGGGCTGCGCGAACGGGTCGCGGTGTACGGCGGCGACCTCGACGCGCGGCGGCGGCTGGGCGGCGGCTACCGGGTGCGGGCGCGGATCCCCCTGGAGCGGCCGTGACGCGGGTGCTGATCGCCGACGACCAGACGCTCGTGCGCGGCGGGTTCCGGATGATCCTCAGCCGGGCCGGGATCGAGGTGGTCGGCGAGGCCGCCGACGGGCTGGAGGCGGTGGCCGCCGCGCGGCGGCTGCGGCCGGACGTGGTGCTGATGGACATCCGGATGCCGGGGATGGACGGCCTGGAGGCCACCCGCCGGGTCCTCGCCTACGACCCGGCGTGCCGGGTGCTGATCCTGACGACGTTCGACCTCGACCGGTACGTGTACTCCGCGCTGGCCGCCGGCGCCAGCGGGTTCCTCCTGAAGGACGTCACCCCCGAACACCTCGTGGCGTCGGTACAGCTGGTCGAGACCGGGGACGCGCTGCTGGCCCCCTCCATCACCCGCCGCCTGGTCGAGCGGTTCGCCCGTCCCGCCCCGGCGCCCCAGGGCCTGGACGTCCTGACCCCGCGCGAGAAAGAGGTGCTCCGCCTGGTGGGCGGCGGCCTGTCCAACACCGAACTGGCCGCCCACCTCCACCTGAGCGAGGCAACGGTCAAAACCCACGTGACCCGCATCTTCGCCAAACTAGGTCTAAGAGACCGAGCCCAGGCCGTAGTGGTCGCCTACGAGTCAGGCCTGGTAATCCCCAGCACCCCGGACTGACCGACCACCCGCAGCCCCCGATCAGCCCCAAAGCCTGCTGCGGGCGGCGGGTGTTCCCCGACCTTGTCGATCGTGGAGGAGAACACCGCCTTCGGCATGTCCCGCGAGCGGCGGGCGAACTCGATCTGCGCCGGCGTGGCGCCGCGGGCCTCGCTGGTACGGCAGTCGTAGGCCGACCGGTGACGCTGCGGTCCAGTTAAAAGCTGAAGAGGAGACGTCTGGATGGCTGCTTCGCGAGCCGCCCTCACGCGCGACGACCTGAGGCTGAAGGTCGTCGTCCAGCGTGTGCAACTCGGTGGCACGGATTTCCGGGTGGTCCGACCGGCCAGACCGTTGAAAAACGGGGCGCTCTACAAGGCCCGACATTGGTACGAGATGTATGTGGACCGGAGATGATCAGGCGAAGGACTCCCCGCAGGTCATCGCCCCGACCAGGCCCGGTCTTCAACAGATCACGATCTCGGACTGCAGTACTGGGCGGCAAAGAGCGGCGGGAGGGGAATCCCTCCCGCCGCCGGTGGAAACACCTAGGCCCGGGGGCTTAGGCCGTCATCGGCGAGGAGCTGTGCGCTCCCCGCCAGCGGTCATTCGTCGTCGTCCGAGCTGCTGCCGCAGATCGGACAGTTGTACCGTTCGCAGTCGCAGTCAGCTATGGGTCACGCCCCTACTGCTTGTCCGACTGGCTCTGCTGGTCCTGGGGACCGGAACGGTAGGCGTCGCTCGATTCCTCTTCGTCGATGCCAACCGTCTTGTTCGCCTCAGACTGGTGGGCCTTGCCCTCGGCCCACTTGTCTCGCTTGTCAGCCATCGGTTGCGCCTTTCCTTTGGTGTACGGCTCCCTTGTGGATGCCGCCTCGTAAAGAACAGTGCCGAGATCTTGGTCCTGGCAACTCGCGTCCCAGGGACCGGCGCGCTAGAAAGCCGATCAGGAGCCCGTGAGCCGCTACGAGACCGTTAGGTCTAGCGGAGACGTCCGCCAGACGCCCCCGGGACCGGCGCGCGGCCCGTCCAGGCCGGGCGTGCGGCCTGGAGCCCGGCCCCGGCCCGGCCGCCCGCACGCCGCTGGCCCCCTCCATCACCCGCCGCCTCGTCGAGCGATTCGCCCGACATGCCCCGCAGCCCCAGGGCCTGGACGTCCTGACCCCGCGCGAGAAGGAGTGGGCCGCTTGGTAGGCGGCCTGCCCAATTCAGCAGTGCGGCGGAGCCGCCAACGCACATTCGGGCCTGCTCTGCTGGTCGGACCGGGGCTGGTCGGTCGCCGTCAGCGCATCGCCCTCCCTGCTTGACACGGGGTCAGGAGAGGTACCTGCCGGTGGCATCCGGACCCGTGACGCCGGATGATCGACTGCTCGACATGGCCGTCGATTCTCGAAGTGTCGAGGCCGACGGTCAGATCTCTGCGTTCAGGCCGTCGTTCATGGAGTCGAAGGCGCCGCGGACGCATCGGGGCAGCCCTGCCGGATCGCAGTCGGGAAGCCACTGGTCGTAGGCGCAGCGCCATGCGGCGACGCAGAACTCCAGCGCGAGCCGCTGCTGGAGGGTGTCCGGGGTGGCGAGCCGCTGCTTGATCTCGCTCTGTATCTCATCGCAGTGCCGCAGGGAGTACCCGTTCAGGGATGGTGACTCCTCGATCAGTTTCAAGGTGGCCGCGAAGCGCGGATGCCAGGTGGCTCCCATGCGGTCGAGGGCGACCAGCATCGTGTCGCGGAACACCTCGACCAGGCGCCCTGACTGCTCGCGCTCGTCCAGGGCCGCCAGGAACGTGCTCCACAGTTCCTTGACGGCGGTGAGTGCCACGTCCTCCTTCGAGCGGTAGTTGCGGAAGAAGGTCCGGCGCGACACCTCCACCCGTTCCAGCAGTGCGTCCAGCGGCGTGCTGTCGAATCCCCGCTCCGCGAAGAGCGTCACGGCAGTGTCGGCCAGCGCCTGACGTGTGCGCAGCTTCTTGCGCTCCCTCAGGGAGGCGGGCTGGTCAGGGGATGGCTGGTGGGCGGTCGACACCCGGCCAGCATAACCGGACCGCGCCAGTAGAGCATGTGCTACGTTGGCGCAAATGCCACACTGAGGCACTTTCTTCTGGAGGGGACAGACCTGTGCGTGCTCTCGTCGTCGACCACGGCGCCCCGGCGCACCTCACCCTGACCGACGTCCCCGACCCGATGCCCGCGCCCGGCGAGGCGCTGGTGCGGGTCGAAGCGGTCTCGCTCAACTACGGAGAGGTGAGCGCCGCCGCCGACCCCGAGGCGCCGGAGGGCACGGTGATCGGCTGGGACGCGGCCGGTACCGTGGTCCGGGCCGCAGCCGACGGAACGAGCCCCGCGGCCGGAACCCGTGTCGTCACCGTGGGGGTGACCGGCTGGGCGCAACTGCGCGCCGTGCCGGCCGCCCGCCTCGGCGTCGTTCCTGACGATGCGGATCTCGGCGCCGTCAGCACCGTCCCGGTCGCCGGGCTGACCGCGCTTCACGTCCTGCGCCGCATGGGCCAGCTGGTGGGCCGCCGGGTCATGGTCACCGGTGCGTCCGGCGGGGTCGGCCGCTACGCGGTCCAGCTCGCCGCCCGCGCCGGGGCCGAGGTGGTGGCGATCAGCCGGAACCCGTCCCAGGCGGACGAACTGCGCGCCCTGGGGGCGCACCAGGTCCACACCGATCCCGCCGCGGTCGAGCAGCCGGTGTTCGGCGTGCTGGACAACGTCGGCGGCCGGCATCTGGTGGACGCCTTCAACGCCATGGAGGCCCACGGCACGCTGGTGAACGTGGGGAGGTCGTCGGGCGCCGACTCCGTCCTCCCCCCGGAGTCACTGCTGGCTGCCGATGGACGGCACGATCGCTCCATCCGAACCTTCTACCTGTACGGAGAGCCGGACGCGGACTTCTCCGCGGACCTGAGATGGCTGGCCGCCGAGGTCGCCGCCGGCCGCCTTGACCCCGGGATCACCTGGCGCGGTCCGTGGACCCGTTACGCCGAGGCGGCACAGACCCTGCTCGACGGCCGCCTGCATGGCAAAGCGGTCCTCGACATCGCCTGACGCGAAGGAGACGCGGCGCGCCGCCAGTTCGCGGATCACCTTGATCAGGCGGCGGACCAGGCGGGTGCCTGCTTCCAGTCGATGGCGCTTGTGGTCGTCGTCGGCAGTGCAGCAGATGACCGACACAGGTTCCGCCGCCAAGCGGTCTGGCGTTCTCAGCGTTATAGCGCGCACGAGCCGCCTGGGCGTCACGCGTGAGGGCCTGCTAGAAGTCGTCGCCGAAGCCGTCCTCGCGTATGCCGGCGGCGATCAGTCAGGGAATGCTCGTATCGGGCCAGACGGCACCGCGCCACCGCTGGACCGGTCAGGCGTCGGGCTGTGATGCCAGCTGGGCCAGGAGGCTGGTGAAGTGTTGGCGGGTGAGGGTGAGGTGTCCGGCGGCGGGGTTCTTGCTGTCGCGGATGCCGATGTGGCCCGTCAGTTCAGCGACCTCTACGCATTCATTCTCGTGAGCGCCGCTATGGGTGCTCTTGCGCCACCGGGCCGGGGTCGATTCGGGGGTGTTCATGGTCGTGACGCTATCTCGTGGATGAGCTTTAGCGAAGCGGTCCTACTTAGGGCCGCTGAGAGCAGCCGTTCGAAGATCTCCTCATGGGCTGCGACCTCGTTCTCGTCCTCTACGAAGACGCTTTTGGTGAGCTGATCGCCCACGCACACAGTGAGCCGTCCCGGTGGGCGCAGCGAGAGGAGGTGGAACGGCGTGATCAGCCCGAGGTACTCGCTCGCCGTGCTGGGCAGTATGCGGAGTTCGACGTGATCAAGCCGAGCGGTTCCAGCCAGCCTCTGAACCTGCGCATGCATGATGGCGGCATCGCCACCGACCCGATTGTGAAGTACGGCCTCCGCGATGATCGGCACGTAACGGGGTGGGTCACGGCGGCTCAGTACCCGCTGGCGGGATATTCGAAAGTCGACCAGCGGCTTGATCTTGCGTGGGTGTCTGGCGTTTCCCAGCGCGATGATCTTTCGGGCGTAGTCGGGAATCTGGAGGAGCCCGGGGACGATATTGGACTGGAAGGTCCGAATCTCGGCGGAGTCCTCCTCCAGACTGGCCAGGTCGAGTGCGGCGGCAGAGATCCTGTCCTCGTATGCCCGCTCCCATGTGCCGGGTTTGTGGGTGGCGAGGTGGAGGAGGGATTCGCGGAGGGGGCCGTCTTCGATCTCGTAGAGGTCGAGTAAGTCGCTGAGTTCGTCGGGGGAGATGGCCTGGAGGCCGTTCTCGACCATGCTCATCCAGCCCTGCGAGCGGCCGAAGCGGCGGGCCGCGGTGGCGACGGTCAGGTTGTGGTGGTCGCGGGCTTTGCGGAGCGCCGAGCCGATCCGGCGCTGGCGAACGGTGGGGGCGTTCCCGGAAGGCATCTCTCAAGAGTGTCACCGAACGTGGCGACTTGCTCACGAAATGGTGGCGGATTGAACGTTCAGTCGGAGAACGTTCAGGCCGCAGGACACGAGGGCTTCGGCGGGTGAGTGTGGCGGGCGACTCCGAATCGAAGGGAGGCGCACGATGAGAGTGCCCGAGACGAGAAGGACCCTGCCAAGACGGAAGGCACAGCCCACCTCGGCCCGGCGTGGGGTGTCGTGGGTGGCGGGGTGATGAGCGGCGAACTGGTCGTGCTCGGCGTGGTGACGCTGCCGGGCGTCCATCCGTCGGTCCGGAACGCGCGGCGGTTCCTGCGGGACATGCTGCCGCCGGGCCATCCCGGGCTGGACGATCTGACGACGGTCGGGAGCGAGACCGTCTGCAACGCCATCAGCCACACGGCCTCGGGCGACGGCGGATGGGTGACGGTCAGCCTGCTGGCGGGGGAGGGCGTCCACCGCCTGGAGGTCGCCGACGACGGGGCGGACGGCCGGCGTCCCCGCGTCAGGGCGGAGGACGGCTCCGAGAGCGGGCGCGGGATGCGGGTCGTCGAAGCCCTCTCGGATCGTTGGGGATACCGGACGGACGGCGACCGCACGGTCGTGTGGGCGGAGTTCCGCTTCGAGAACTCGTCCGGAAACTCCGACAGGGGGCTGTCGCGGACCTCTTCCACGCTGGTGGCAGCAGCGTTCGAAAGAGGAGATCCATGACTGTTCCCGCGTTCGACACCGTCACGTGGTTCCAGGTCGGCACCGATGCGCCGGAGGAGGCCCGCCGCTTCTACGGCGAGATGTTCGGCTGGGAGTTCGCGCTCGACCCCGACGGCGACGGCTACGACCTGGTCAGCTACCCGGGCGCCGACATGCCGTCCGGCGGCATCTCCCACGAGCCGGACGCGTCCCGCAACCACGCGATGTTCCTGGTGCTCGTCGAGGACGTCGAGGCCGCCTGCGACCAGACCGTGAAGTCCGGCGGCAAGGTCGCCATGCCGCCCCTGGCCACGGGCAACGGCCTCAAGTTCGCCTACTTGCAGGACCCGTCCGGCAACACCTTCGGCGTCTTCACGCCCGCGCCGTCCTGACGCCGGACGAGGCGGGGCCCCGGGGAATCAGACCCCGGGGCCCTTGCGCGCGACCCGGTGATCGCGGCCTACACCTCCGCGATCACCTTGCTCAGGCGTCGCCGCCGGTGTTGCTCTCGGCGCTGCCGACGCCGCCGGCGAAGACGTCGCTGACCTCGGAGTCCAGCCGGTAGCGCCGGATCGCCTCGGCCAATGTCTCCGGCTTGACCTCGCCGTGGCGGGCGAGGCGGGTGAGCACCGCGAGGACGATCGACGCGGCGTCCACGTTGAAGAAGCGGCGGGCGGCGGCGCGGGTGTCGGAGAACCCGAACCCGTCCGTGCCGAGCGAGGTGTAGTCGCCGTGGACCCACGGCGCGATCTGGTCGGGTACGGCGCGCATGTAGTCCGACACCGCGACGATCGGCCCGGCGACGTTGTCGAGGACCCGGCTGACGTACGGGACGCGCTGCTCGGCGTCGGGGTTCAGCAGGTTCCAGTCGTCGCACTCGCGGGCCTCGCGGGCCAGCTCGTTCCACGACGTGGCCGACCACACGTCCGCGGCGACGCCCCAGTCCTCGGCGAGCAGCCGCTGTGCTTCGAGGGCCCACCGGCCGCCGACGCCGGAGGCGAGGATCTGCGCCCGGGGCGCCTCGCCGTTCCCCGAGGAGACCTCTGGGGCGGCCTTGTGCCGGTACAGGCCCTTGAGGAGCCCGTCGACGTCGAGGTTCTCGGGCTCGGCGGGCTGCTGGTACGGCTCGTTGTAGACGGTGAGGTAGTAGAAGACGTCCTCGCCGTTCGGGTGCTCCTCGGACGACCCGTACATGCGGTGCAGCGCGTCCTTGACGATGTGGGCCAGCTCGAAGGCCCACGTCGGGTCGTAGTGGACGCACGCGGGGTTGGACGCCGCGAGCAGCGGGGAGTGGCCGTCGGCGTGCTGGAGGCCCTCACCGGTGAGCGTGGTGCGGCCGGCGGTGGCGCCGAGCAGGAACCCGCGGCCCATCTGGTCGCCGAGCGCCCACATCTGGTCGCCGGTCCGCTGGAACCCGAACATCGAGTAGAAGATGTAGACGGGGATCATGTGCTCGCCGTGCGTGGCGTAGGCGGTGGCGGCCGCGATGGTGGACGCCATCGAGCCCGCCTCGCTGATGCCCTCGTGGAGCATCTGGCCGCTTTCGGCCTCCTTGTAGGAGAGCAGCAGCTTGCGGTCCACGGCGTCGTAGGTCTGCCCGTGCGGCGAGTAGATCTTGGACGTGGGGAACAGCGAGTCCATGCCGAACGTGCGGTACTCGTCCGGGGCGATCGGGACGAACCGGGCGCCGATGTTCTCGTCCTTGATCAGGTCCTTGAGCAGCCGGACGAACGCCATGGTCGTCGCGATGTTCTGCTTGCCGGACCCCTTCTTCAGCTCGCTGTAGACGGGGTCGCCGGGCAGCTTGAGCGTCTTGGCCCGCACGACCCGCTTCGGCAGGAACCCGCCGAGCGCGGCGCGCCGCTCGCGCATGTACTGGATCTCTTCGGAGTCCTCGCCCGGGTGGTAGTAGGGCGGCAGCGGCGCCTCCAGGGCCGAGTCGGGGATGTCCAGGTAGAGGCGGTCCCGGAACTCCTTCAGCTCGGCCTTGGTGAGCTTCTTCATCTGGTGGGTGGCGTTGCGGGCCTCGAAGTCCGAGCCGAGCGTCCAGCCCTTGATGGTGTGCGCGAGGATCACGGTCGGCTGCCCGACGTGCTCGCGGGCGGACTTGAACGCCGCGTACACCTTGCGGTAGTCGTGCCCGCCGCGCGACAGCTTGCGCAGGTCGTCGTCCGGCAGATGCTGGACGATCTTGCGCAGCCGCGGGTCGTCGCCGAAGAACTTCTCCCGGATGTACTCGCCGGACTCGACGGAGAACGTCTGGAACTGGCCGTCGGGCGTCGTGTTCATCTGGTTGACCAGGACGCCGTCGACGTCCTGCGCGAGCAGCGGGTCCCAGTCGCGGCCCCAGATGACCTTGATGACGTTCCAGCCGGCGCCGCGGAAGAACGACTCCAGCTCCTGGATGATCTTCCCGTTGCCGCGCACCGGGCCGTCGAGCTGCTGGAGGTTGCAGTTGACGACGAAGGTGAGGTTGTCGAGCTCCTCGCGGGCGGCGAGGCCGATCGCGCCGAGCGACTCCGGCTCGCCCATCTCGCCGTCGCCGAGGAAGGCCCACACGTGCGAGCGGGACGTGTCTTTGATCTTGCGGTTGTACAGGTACCGGTTGAACCGGGCCTGGTACACCGAGTCGATCGCGGTCAGGCCCATGGAGACCGTGGGGAACTCCCAGAAGTCCGGCATGAGCCGCGGGTGCGGATAGGACGACAGGCCGCCGCCGGGGTGCGAGTGCTCCTGCCGGAACCCGTCGAGCTTCTCCTCGGGCAGCCGTCCTTCGAGGAACGCGCGCGCGTAGATGCCGGGCGCCGCGTGGCCCTGGATGAAGACCTGGTCGCCGGACTCGCCGTGGTCCTTGCCGCGGAAGAAGTGGTTGAACCCGACCTCGTAGAGGGAGGCGGCGGAGGCGTAGGTGGCGATGTGGCCGCCGACGCCGAGCGCGGGGCGGTTCGCCCGCGACACCATGATCGCGGCGTTCCACCGGATGTAGGCGCGGATGCGCCGTTCGACGTGCTCGTCGCCGGGGAACCAGGGCTCGGACTCCGGCGGGATCGTGTTGATGAAGTCGGTGCTGCGCAGGCCGGGCACCCCGACCTGGAGTTCGCGCGCCCTTTCCAGGAGCCGCAGCATCACGTAGCGCGCCCTGCCGCGTCCCTCGGTCTTGATGACCGTGTCCAGCGACTCCAGCCACTCCCGGGTCTCGTCCGGGTTGATGTCGGGCAGCTGGCTCGGCAGGCCGTCGCTGATGATCGAAAAGCGTTGACGTCCGGAAGCCACGGGGTCCCCTCTGTCCTTACCGTCTGTGCTGGTCAGACCTGGGCCGCCGCGCGGGAGGCCGCCGGTCCCGGCAGACTGTTCGTCGCCATGGTTCGTGATCCATCGTCGCCGGTTATCACGGCTAACGCATCTCTACCAACCAGTAACCATCCTCCCCGGTCAGGGCGGGAACCGACCCGGCGGAACCACCTTTTTCACTCGGCCGTGAGATTCCCTCAGGCGGAGTGCGGGCAACGTAGGAGGCGGGGAGTGAACGAGCGCTCACACGCCCGGCGCGGACCGTCCCCGGCGGCGGGCGGGTGAGCTTGGGGGTGGAACGATGAACGGAAAGATCGGAGACCGGCTGCACGTCCACGGCAACGTGGTGGGGCAGCCCGACCGCACCGGCGAGATCATCGAGGTGCGGGGCCCGGACGGCGGCCCGCCCTTCCTGGTCCGCTTCGACGACGGCCACCAGGGGCTGGTGTACCCGGGGCCGGACGCGGTCATCGAGCCGCGCGCGAAGGCGTCCCGCTAGCCGTGCGGCTCCGTCCGGGGCTCCGCGCGGGGATCGCGCCGCGGGTCCGGCCGGGGATCCGGCCTGGCGCGGATGCGTCCTGGGGCGCGGATGGGGTAGACACGGGATCATGGAGAGCACCGTGGTCCGGGTGGCCACCGGTACCGGCGAGGCCGTGCACGACCTCACCGCGGAATGCGAGCGCTTCGCCGCGTCGGCGGGCGGCGACGGGCTGCTGCACGTCTTCGTCCCGCACGCCACCGCCGGCGTGGCGATCATCGAGCTGGGCTCCGGCAGCGACGACGACCTGCTCGCGGCCCTCGGGGACCTGCTGCCCGCGGACGACCGCTGGCGGCACGCCCACGGATCGCGCGGGCACGGGCGGTCCCACGTGATGCCCGCGCTCGTCCCGCCGTTCGCGACCCTGCCGGTCGTGGGCGGGCGGCTCGCGCTGGGGACCTGGCAGTCGGTGGCCCTGGTCGATCTCAACGTTGACAACCCTGACAGGCAGGTGCGGTTGTCCTTTCTCAAAGGATGAGTAGCGTGGACCGGGGGACGCCGGGGACCGTCCTCCCCGGGGGCGCGGGAATGAGCAGCGTGAACCCTCGGGGGAGTCACCCTGGGTGGGCGCCCTGTGACGGGGATCTTCGTAATCGGGCCAATGGGGCCACCAAAAGCCGGGAAGACACTTGCGCAAGGGGCCCTTACTTGTGTGGACTGTCCCGCAAACACCGCACAGGTGCGGACGGGCAACCCGTCCCGGGGGGCCGAGAGCCATACGGGCACGGACCGTGCGGACTGACGACAATGGGAGGACTTTCGTGAGCGCGACCGCGGGTCAGGCGCAGTCTGAGCGCAGCCTGGCCGAACGGCTCGGCCTGAAGGCCGGCCAGGTGGTGCAGGAGATCGGCTACGACGAGGACGTCGACGAGGAGCTCCGCCGCTCCGTCGAGGAGCTCACGGGGAACGAGCTGGTCGACGAGGACTACGAGGACGTGGTCGACATCGTGCTGCTGTGGTGGCGCGAGGAGGACGGTGACCTGTTCGAGGGCCTGACCGACGCCATGATCCCGCTCGCCGGCGGCGGCAACATCTGGCTGCTGACACCGAAGGCGGGCCGCGACGGGCACGTCGAGCCGAGCGACATCGGCGAGGCGGCGCAGACCGCCGGCCTGTCGCAGACCAGCAGCGTCAGCGCCGCCAAGGAGTGGTCGGGCACGCGGCTGGTCGCGCCCAAGGGCCACAAGTAGAGCCGGGGCTGGAGACGATTTGTCGGTCAACGTAGGCGACGCCGCGCCGGACTTCGAGCTGAAGGACCAGCACGGCGCCCCGGTGAGGCTGTCGGACTTCCGCGGCGGCGGGAACGTCGTGCTGGTGTTCTACCCGCTGGCGTTCAGCGGCGTCTGCACGGGGGAGCTGTGCGCGCTGCGCGACGAGCTGTCCGGTCTCGTCGCCGGGGCCGGCGCCGACGTGCAGGTGCTCGCGATCTCGGTCGACTCGATGTTCGCGCTGCGGGCCTGGTCGGACCAGGAGGGCTTCGGCTTCCCGCTGCTGGCCGACTTCTGGCCGCACGGCGGGACGGCGCAGCGCTACGGCGTGTTCGACGAGGCCAAGGGCGTGGCGCTGCGCGGCACCTTCATCATCGACACCGAGGGCGTCGTCCGCTGGAAGGTCGTGAACGCGATCCCGGACGCACGCGACATCGACGAGTACCGCAAGGCGCTCGCCGGGCTCTGAGCGAAACGGACCGGTTCCGGCCCCTCCCGCGGCCCTGCCGTCCGGGTGGCCGGAACCGGCCCCCGCACCTCTGGAGGTGTGATGCCCTGCTTCCGCTGCGGGGCGCGGCAGACCGACCCCGTGCGCGGCGCGAGCCCGTGGAAGCGCGGGGTCCGGGCGGACCGGCAGGTCCTGATCTGCCCCCGGTGCCAGGCCGTCCACGACTGGGCGGACGCCCTGGACCGCTGCTCGGAGTGCGGCTCGGCCGCGCTGGTCTGCCGGCTCGGCGAAGTGGAGTGCCGCGACTGCGGCCACACCCGTGACGCCGTCCGGGACGAACCGGGCGCGGCCGACCTCGTGCACTCGGGCGCCCAGCCGCCTCCCGCCGACGGCGCCCTCTCCGAGGAGGTCGCGGCGGCGCTGTCGCGCGTCCTGAAACGGGGCCCCGCCTGACGGCCGGGCCGCCCGCGGGGGCCGCCGTCCCCGGACGGGTGACCTGACCTGGCCGGACCCGCCCTCGATCGGGCATTTCGGGCTTGACGCGGTATTTTGCCCGGTGCCACGCTTCGCGGATGCCGATCGTGCTGATGCGCCTGGTGCACCGGATCACCGGGCGGACGTGGCGCGCGCCCGCGCTCGTCCTCCTCACGGCCTTCGCGGTGGGCTGGCTGCTCATCGCGGTGTTCGAGGAACCGGGCGCCGACATCAAGAAGCCCCACGAGTACATCTGGTACTTCCTGGTCAGCGGCACGACCACCGGCTACGGCGATCTGTCCCCGACCACGGTCGGCGGCCGGATCGGCGGCGTGCTCATCATGATCGCCGGGCTCACCGCCGGGCTGGTGATGTTCGCCGAGCTGACGCTCTGGATGGGGAGGGGACGCATGATGAGGGCCAACGGCCAGGCGCGGCTGCACCGGCGGCGGCACATCGTGATCGTCGGCTACGAGCGGGACGGGCTGGTCGCCATCATCCGGCAGCTGCGCGCCGACCCGCAGTTCGCGAAGACGCCGGTCGTGACCGTCTTCTGGCCGGGCGAGCTCGCCGGGGAGAACCCGGATCCGGAGCTGTACGACGTCGTCGTGTTCGACGACACCGCCTTCGAGCGGGCGTGCCTGGAGCACGCGCGGACGGTCCTGGTGGTCGGCCGCAGCGACGACGAGACGGTGCGGGTGATGCTGACCGTCGAGGCCTACATGCGCCGCAACGGCGACCCGGCCGTCCACCTGCTGGCCGGGGTGCGCGACGGCGGACGGCGTGCCGAGATCACCGAGGCCCTCCGGCTGGTCGGCGAGAACATCGAGCCCGTCGACATCGACGACCCCGCGGTGACCGCGGTCGCGATCCGCAACCCGGGCATCGCCGCGATCTACCACAACCTCGCCAGCACGCTCGACAGCGACGGCACCCTCTACCGCGTGGACATCCCCGAGGACGCCGGCGAGTGGGCCCGCCTCGACGTGGCGATCTCCCTGCTGCGCCAGGGGAGCACGCTTCTCGCGGTGGGCGACTCGCACCGCCCGGACGCCCGGTTCCGCCTGGCGCCCGCCCCCGGCGAGAGGGTCCGCGGCGGCCAGTCGCTGGCGGTCGTCGCCACCCACCGCCCCGAGATCCCCTGGCACGAGCTGTAGGGGCCGGGAGGGCGCCCCTCGCGCCCGCTGAGGGCGCCCTCCCGGCGGCCGCGGGCGCGCGGCCCGGGGCACAGGTCCAGGCCCCGGGGCCTCCCCGCGCACCCGCGGAGTCAAAGCATGTCGCTAGGCGTGTCTCTTGTGGGGGGCGACCCCCCACACCCCCCGTTCGCTCCGCTCATGCGTGTCTCTTGTGGGGGGGCGACCCCCCACACCCCCCCGTTCGCTCCGCTCATGCGTGTCTCTTGTGGGGGGCGACCCCCCACACCCCCCGTTCGCTCCGCTCATGCGGCTTGGCGCTGGTCGGCGTCGAGCAGGTGGTAGAGCAGCAGCAACTGGGTGATGGCGAGCGGGTCGCTGGCGCCGGTGCCGCCGATGCGGCCGAGGGCGTCGCGGTCGGGCAGCGTGGTCCCGGCGCGGGGGCCGAGGCGCTCCCAGATGGCCTTCTTGACGACCTGCGACTCCTCGGGCGAGACGTATCCGTGGACGTGGAGCGCGTCCACGGGGCGGCCGTCGGTGTCGCGGTGGAGACGCAGGTGCATGGCGGTCCCGGTGTCGCCGGGGCCGCTCTCCAGGACGTCGGCGAGCTCCGGATGGTCGATGGTCGGGCGCAGCAGCAGCTCGGCCGACAGCGGGGTGCCGGGCGGGTCGAGGCGGCCGGCGACGGGCGCGAACCGCACGACGATGTCGGCGTGCTTGCGCTGCGGGCGGATGTAGGCGGCGCTCTCCGGCTCGCGGCGCTCCAGCTCCGCCGTCACCTGCTCGGGGCTGTAGCCGCGCTTGTCGCAGTCGCGCCTGACCTTCCAGGATTGGCGCAGCGGCTCGGGCGGGTCGAGGTAGACGGTGATGTCGAAGCAGGCCCGCGCGAGCCGGGTGTGGAGGGGGAGCAGCCCCTCGACGATCACGAAGTCGCGCGGCTCGACCAGTTCCGGCCGGACGAGCTCGCCGGTCGCGTGGTCGTAGACGGGTTTCAGGATCGGCTCGCCCATCGACAGCAGCTGGAGGTGCTGCTCCATGATGTCGATGTGGTTGCAGTCGGGGTGCAGCGCCGTGAACGGCTTCCCGGCCCGCTCGGCGCGGTCGTAGCGGTGGTAGTCGTCCACGCAGACCGCCGTCATCCGGTCCGCCCCCAGGCACCGCACAAGCCCCCTGGTCAGGGTGGTCTTGCCCGCCGCGCTGTCCCCCGCGATGGCGAGCATGACGGGGCGGCGGCCCGACCCGCGCGCCCGGAGCATATGCACGATCCGATGGGGCACTGACTCCTCCGTCCTGCGGAATTCGGTTTTCGCTGTGCAGCGTAGGCCGGTCCGGGCGACGGCTCGTCCCCCAATCAGGGGAGAGCGGGGGTGAACCCGCGGGAGGCCTTTCCCGGCGGGGGCTACTGGTGAGTAGCCTCGGTTGTTATCGTGCCGGGATGGGTGTCCCCGTACGCGTCGTCCTGGTCGACGACCACGAGATGATCCTCGCCGGGCTGACCGCGATGCTCGCCGGGTTCTCCGGCCGGGTGCGCGTCGTCGGCCAGGCCGGGACCGGGGACGAGGCGGCCCGGCTGGTCACCGCGCTGCGCCCGGACGTCGTCCTGCTGGACGTGCGGCTCGGCCCCGAGAGCGGCCTCGACCTGTGCCGCCTGATCACCGGGCGCGTCCCGGAGGCCCGCGTAGTGTTCCTGTCGGTGTACGACGACGAGCAGTACGTCTTCGAGGCGCTGCGCGCGGGGGCGGGCGGCTACCTGCTCAAGCGGGTCGACGGGCCGGAGCTGGTCCGGCGGCTGGAGGAGGTGGCGCAGGGCGAGACGGTCGTCGACCCCACGCTCGCCGGGCGGATGGCGGTGACCGCGGCCCGGCTCACCCGCGGCGAGTTCTGGCCGGGCGCCAACCGCGGCCTCACCCAGCGCGAGAGCGAGGTGCTGTCGCTGCTGGTGGGCGGCCTGTCGAACAAGGCGATCGCCGCGCGGCTCGTCCTCAGCGAGGAGACGGTCAAGAGCCACCTGCGCGCCCTGTACCGCAAGCTGGAGGTGGCCGACCGCTCGGCGGCGATCGCCGTCGCGCTCCGCGAGGGGCTGTTCCGGTGACCGGCGCGATGCCGCTCGAACTGCTCGCCGGGCGCGGGACGGACCTGCTCGTGCGCGTCGCCGGCGTGGCCTGCTCCGACCGCGAGCTGCCGCTCATGGCCGAGAAGCTGGCCGAGCTGGTCGTGCGGTCCGCGCGGGCGCTGACGTTCTGCGACGTGTACGTCCTGGACGACGAGGAGCGCGTCCTGGAATGGCGGGGCGCGCCCGTCCCGCTGGGGGAGGGCGAGGCGGGCCGGGCCGCCGCGCACGGCCGCGCCCGCCCGCACCCGGACGGGCGGGGCGCCGCGATCCCCGTGCACGGCGACGGGATCGTGATCGCCGTCGTGGACGTCCGGTCCGCCGGGCCGTGCCCGCCGGAGGACCTCGCGCTCGCCACCGCGCTCGCCGGGCTGTTCGCGCCGGTGCTGTCGTCGTGCCGGCGGCTGCGGACGGCGCGCGAGCGCGAGCACGCCGCCGAGCGGTTCGCCGAGCGGGCCGTGGAGGCGCAGGAGACCGAGCGGTCGCGGCTGAGCCGGGAGATCCACGACGGCATCGCCCAGCGGCTCGCCAGCCTCGGCTTCCACCTGTCGGCCGCCGAGCGGGCGCTGCCCGAGCACCATCCCGAGGGGCTGGCGCAGATCATGATGGCGCGGCGGCTGTGCGAGCTGGCCGCCGCCGAGACCCGCGCGGCGATCGGGGGGCTGCGCCCGCCCGTCCTGGACGACCTCGGCCTGTCGGCGGCGCTCGCGACCCTGGCCCGCGAGGCCGGGGACGGTTCCGGCGCTCCCGGCGCGCTCGACGTGACGGTGACCGTCGAGGGCGAGCTGGAGGACGAGCTGCCCGACCACGTGCAGACCGCGCTGTACCGGATCGCGCAGGAGGCGGTCGGCAACAGCCTGCGGCACGCGTCGGCGAACCGCGTCGACCTGCTCCTGGAGCACTCCAGCGACCGGGTCCGGCTGGAGGTGGCCGACGACGGGTCCGGCTTCTCGATGCGGGACGTCCTCGCGCGGGGCGGCCGGGGCCGCCGCCCCGACTCCTACGGGCTGCGCGGCATGCGCGAGCGCGCCGAGCTGCTCGGCGGGCGGGTCGCGGTGACGAGCCGGCCCGGCGTCGGCACGACCGTCGAGGCGGTCATCCCCATCCCCGGCCGCCGGCCCTGAACCGGCCGGTCCCGGACCGGTGGAGCCTTGACCTGCGCGGGCACCCGCTGCCAGCTGAACGAGCCCATCCGGGGCATCGGGTTCTACCGCGCCTGCCTCCTCGTGCCGTTCGTGGCCTCGGCCGCCGCCGAGGGACTGCTGATGGCCTTCGTGTTCGACAAGGACTTCGGCGTGGTGAACGGCCTGCTCGCGCGGACCGGGCTGCCCGCGCAGGGCTTCCTGGACGACCCGTCCCAGGCGATGCTCGTCATCACCGGCATCTTCGTCCGGACCCGGTTCGGCTTCAACGTCGTGATCTACCTCGCCGCGCTGCAGGAGATCCCGAAGGAGGTCATGGAGGCCGCGTCCATCGACGGCGCGGGCCCGTGGCGGACGTTCCGGCACATCGTCGTCCCGTCGGTGCGGTCGATCTCGCTGTTCCTCGCCGTCTGGGGCCTCATCGACTGCCTCCAGTTCAGCTCCTTGCCGTTGACGGTCGCGGTCTGCCGGGCGTTGGGCCAGAAGTCGTTCCAGCCGGTCTTGGGGCCGCCCACGTACTTCTTCAGGTCGGGCACCTTCGGGCTGCGCCCGAGCGCGGCCCCCACGACCGGTACATGTAGGCGATGTCGGGAAGCGGCGAACCCGGCCGTGACCTTGGGACGCGATGCCGCCGCAGCTCGCCGCGCTCAACCGGACGTTCCTCAACGTCGGCGAGCTGACCGTCCGGGCCGCGCTGGAGGGGCGGCGCGACCACGTCCGCCACGCGGCCATGCTCGACCCGAACGCCGCGGCGACCCTGACCCTCGCGCAGATCCACGACCTCGTCGAGGACATGATCGAGGCGCACGGGGACGCGCTGCCCGAAGGGATCCGCTAGCCCGATGGAGCTGAGCGAGTACCGGCCCCGGCCGCGCCTGCGCGTGCCGGGGTCGCGCGTTCCCCGCGCCGCGTTCCCGGCGGTCGACGCCCACAACCACCTCGGCTTGCTTGTCTGTATTGCGGAATGCTGTTCCGTATTGTGGAAATGGAGAATGGTGTGCGGCTTCTGACCTTTCGTGGCGAGGGTGGTACCCGGGCGGGGCGGCTGGACGGGGACGTCGTCACTCCGCTCGACGCGCCGGACGTGGGGGCGCTGCTCGGGGCCGGGCCCGGCTGGCGCGAGCGGGCCGCGTCCGCCGCCGGGCGGCCCGTCCCGCTCGCGGACCTGGACCTCGCCCCGGTGGTCCCGCGTCCCAGCAAGATCATCTGCGTGGGGCTGAACTACACGCCGCACATCGCCGAGACCGGGCTCGGCACCCCCGAGTACCCGACGCTCTTCGCCAAGTTCGCGCGTTCGCTGGTCGGGCCGTCCGACCCGATCGTGCTGCCCGCCGCGTCGGCGGCGATGGACTGCCGCACCACCCAGTGGCTCCAGGGCAAGACGTTCGACTCCACGACGCCCCTCGGGCCCGCGCTGGTGACCGGCGACGAGGTGGGCGACGCCGCCGACCTGGAGGTGACCTGCGCCGTGGACGGCGAGGTCATGCAGCGCGGCCGGACGTCCACCATGCTGTTCCCGCCGGACGAGATCGTCGCCTACGCCAGCGGCATCGTGACGCTCGACCCCGGCGACGTGCTGCTCACCGGAACGCCCGCCGGGATCGGCGACAGCCGCGTCCCGCCGGTGCGGCTGCGTGCAGGGCAGGTCGTCACGACCGGGATCGAGGGACTCGGCGTCCTGCGCAACCGGTGCTCGAAGTGACGGCCGGCCGGGACCCCGCCGAGGCGTTGCGCGCCCTCCTCCCCGAAGGGCGCGTCCTCTCCGACCCGGACGCGATGGACGCCTACACGCGGGACCAGACCTACGCGGTCCCCGGCGCGCCCCTCGCGGTCGTCCGCGCCCGCGACACCGCCGACGTGGCCGCGACCATGGCGTGGGCCCGGCAGGAGCGGGTCCCGGTCGTCCCGCGCGGCGCGGGCACCGGGCTCGCCGGGGGCGCCACCGCCGTGGACGGCTGCGTCGTGCTGTCGCTGGCCGGGATGACCGCGATCCGGGAGATCTCCCCGCTCGACCACGTCGCCGTCGTCGAGCCGGGCGTGATCACCGCGGACCTCGACCGCGCGGCCCGCGCCCGCGGCCTGATGTACGCGCCGGACCCCTCCAGCCACGAGATCTCCACGATCGGCGGGAACCTCGCCACCAACGCGGGCGGGCTGCGCTGCGTGAAGTACGGGGTGACCCGCCACTCCACGCTCGGGCTGGAGGTCGTCCTCGCGGGCGGCACGGTGATCCGGACCGGCGGGCGGACGGTCAAGGGCGTCACCGGCTACGACCTCACCGGGCTGTTCGTCGGGTCCGAGGGCACCCTCGGGGTGATCACCGCGGCGACCGTCCGGCTGTTCCCGGCGCCCCCGCGCCCGCCCGAGACCGTGCTCGCGACCTTCCCGTCCCTGGCGGCGGCCGGTGCGGCGGCCGCCGCGATCATGGGCGCCGGGCTGCGTCCCAGCCTGCTGGAACTGGTCGACCGGGCCACGCTCCGCGCGATCGACGAGTGGCGCCGCATCGACCTCGACCCCGGCGCCGCCGCGGTGGTCATCGCGCAGACCGACGGGCCGGAGTGCCCGGCGGGCGCGCTGGTCCGCGAGTGCGAGAGGGCCGGGGCCTCGTTCGCCGCCGCGTCCACCGACGAGGCGGAGGCCGACGCGCTGCTGGAGGTGCGCCGGCTGGCCTACCCCGCCGCCGAGAGGCTCGGCAAGTGCCTCGTCGAGGACGTGTGCGTCCCGCGCTCGCGGCTCCCGGAGATGGTGGAGCGCGTCGAGCGGGCGGCGGAGCGGCACGGCGTCCAGATCTTCACGGTCGCGCACGCCGGGGACGGCAACCTGCACCCGCTGTTCGTCTTCGACCGCGACCTCCCCGGCCCCCCGCCGCCCGTCCTGGCGGCGGCCGGCGAGGTGTTCTCCGCCGCGATCGACCTCGGCGGCACCCTCACCGGCGAGCACGGCGTCGGCGTCCTGAAGAGGCCGTGGCTGGACGGCGAGATGGGGCCGGACCTCCGCGACGTCCACCGGCGGATCAAGCGGGCCCTCGACCCGGACGGCGTGCTGAACCCCGGGAAGGCGATCTGACCGGCGTCAGCCCGCGTCGAGGACCCGGAAGGCGATCCCGGCCTTGACGAGCCGTTCGACGAGCGCGTCGCCCATCGCGGCGGCCGTCGTGACCTGCCCGGACGTCGCGGGCAGATCGTCGTGGGCGAGGCACAGCGCCGACTCGGCGAGCATCTTCGCCGTCTCGGTGTATCCGGGGTCGCCGCCCGCGACCTCGGTCACGACGCGCCTGCCGCCGCCCTCCCCGACGAACTTCACGCTGAACCAGTTGCGGGCGCGCCGCTCCTCGGACGGCCCGTCGCCGGACGCGCGGAGCCGCAGCAGGAGGCTGCGGGTCGGGGGAAGCGTGGCGAGGGCGAGCAGGGCGCCGGAGCCCGCCGCCATCCCCGCCGCGGTGGCGAGCCGCTTGACCGCGACGTAGGAGCCGTAGGAGAAGTCGGGCCCGTACCGGTCGAGCGCCGCGGCCGACCGCACCACGATCTGCGGGTCGATGGTGGGCATCGGGAGCGTCCACCCGCCTGCGACGCGGGCCTTCGGCGCCGGGCGGCGCGAGATCCGCACGGTGCGCCCGGCGGGACGGTCCTCCACCTTGCGGCGCTCGCGCTCGGCGCGCATCATGCCGGCGGTGTCGCCGAAGATGCCGACGACCGAGTGCAGGGTGCCGCCGGAGGCGTCCCCGCGCACCCGCAGGAACCCCTCGACGTGCAGGGGGACGCCCTCGGGGAGCTGCTTGACCGTGAAGTAGGCGCCGAGGTCCTGCGGGATCGAATCGAACCCGCAGGCGTGCACGATCCGGGCCCCGCTGCGCACCGCGGCGTCGTGGTACTTCACGTACATCCGGTCCACGAAGGTGGGCTCGCCGGTGAGGTCGACGTAGTCCGTGCCGGCGCGCGCGCACGCCGCCACCAGGGGTTCGCCGTGCTGCACGTAGGGGCCGACCGTCGTGATGACGACCCGCGCCGACTTCGCGATCTCCTCGATCGACGCCGCGTCCGTGGTGTCGGCGTGCAGCAGCGGCAGCCCGGCGCACGCCGGGTCCAGCTCCGCCAGCCGGTCGCGGACGGCCGCGAGCTTCGCCTGGTTGCGTCCCGCCAGCGCCCAGCGCGTGCCGGGACCGGCGTGCCGGGCGAGGTACTCGGCGGTGAGGGCGCCGGTGAAGCCGGTGGCGCCGAACAGGACGACGTCGTACGGGCGGTCGGCGGTCATGGAGGCCCCTTTCGCGGATCCGAACACGATTCTGTCGCGTTCGCGGCGTTCCATGCGCGACGGCCCGCCGATGTGAGCGACCGCACTCCAGGAGACCCGGTACAGGAGAGAGGCGCGCGGTGCGCGGCTCGTGAGGGGGCGCGGGCTGCCGGGAATGCGGGTCGTCCGGGGGCGGGCTCCTCTAGGGTTGCTGCGGTGATGCGGATGGTGAGGGTGTGACCGGGCTCGCCGTGGTGATGGACGTCGTCGCCGCGGGCTTCCTCATGAGCTTCGTGGTCCTGCTGACGCGCCGGAGCGGCGCCCCGTCCGGCGAGGGCGGGCGGTCCGTCGCGATGATCCTGATCGCGGTCAGCCTGGGTCTGCTGTCGGTGTCGCTGTGGAGCATTCCGTAGCCGTCGTGGAACCCGCCGCGGCGGGCCGCCAGCCGGGCGCGTCCAGCAGGTGCCGGACGAACAGCAGCGTCGTCGCGGTCGGCGCCGCGCCCGCCACCGCGTGCCACGGCCGGTCCAGCGGCATCCCGGGCGCCTCGACCACCACGAGCCGCCCCGCGTCCAGCTCCGCGCCGACGGCGTCCCGCGAGACCAGCGCCACGCCGAGCCCCGCCGCCGCGCCCGCGATCACCGCGCCGTTCGAGCCGAGCACCAGCCGCGGCGGCGCCGCCTCCCGCTCGGCCAGATAGGCGTCCGCGCTCGCCCGCGTCCCCGACCCGGGCTCGCGCATCACCCACGGCGTGCGGGCCAGGGCGAACCCGGCCGCGAGATCCGGCGCGCCCACCACGACCAGCTCGTTCGGCCTCCTGGCCAGCACCGTCGCCGCGACGCCGGCGGGCGGGCGGCCCGCCAGCACGAGGTCGGCCTCGTGGGCGGCGAGGCTGCTCCACACCTGGCGGCGCGGCCCCACCTCCAGGGCCAGCTCCACGTCCGGCCAGCGCGCCCGGAACGAGGCCAGGAGCGCGGGGAGGATCTGGTCGGCGGCCGTCGTCACCGCCGCCAGCCGCAGCGGTCCGCGCCCCGGGTCCGCCGCGCCGCGCGCCGCCGCCCGGCCCTCCTCCAGCAGCCCGAGCACCTGCCGCGCGTACCCGGCGTAGACCGCGCCCGCGCCGGTCAGCCGGACGCCGCGCCCCTCCCGCGAGACGAGGGGGACGCCGAGCTCCCGCGCCAGCGCCGCGACCGCCGCCGACACCGCCGACTCGGTCACGTACAGCCGCCGCGCCGCCGACCGCACGGACCCGGTGTCGGCGACCGCGACGAGCGCCCGCAGCCGCGCCTCCGTCACGTCCCGCCTCCTCGTTCAAGCAAATGCTTGACGGTCACCGTAGAACACTTGATGGACATCGCAAGTATCGGGAGGCGATTCTCGGACCCGTCACGGTTCCACGCGGCCGGGACGCGGCGCTCCACCCCCGAACCCCTGGGACATGCCGTCCTCCACCGGGGCGGCGCGCCGCGTCCCGCCACATCCAGGCTTCGGCTGAAGGAGAGCGGCGATGAGCGCGGGCAGATGGTCGGCGGGCGTGATCCCCTACGCGGAGATGGGCTACTGGCGCCCGGACTACGAGCCGAAGGACAGCGACATCCTCGCCGCCTTCCGCATCACGCCCCAGCAGGGCGTGCCGCCGGAGGAGGCCGGCGCGGCCGTCGCGGGCGAGTCGTCCACCGCGACCTGGACGGTCGTGTGGACCGACCGGCTCACGTCCTACGAGAACTACCAGGGCAAGTGCTACAAGGTGGAGCCCGTCCCCGGGCAGGGCGACCAGTTCATCGCCTACATCGCCTACGACCTCGACCTGTTCGAGGAGGGCTCGATCGCGAACCTGACGTCGTCCATCACCGGCAACGTCTTCGGGTTCAAGGCGCTGAAGGCCCTGCGCCTGGAGGACATGCGGATCCCGGCCCACTACGTGAAGACGTTCCAGGGCCCGGCGCACGGCATCGTCATGGAACGCGAGTACCTCGGCAAGTTCGGCCGGCCGCTGCTGGGCGCGACCGTCAAGCCGAAGCTCGGCCTGTCGGCCCGCAACTACGGGCGCGTCGTCTACGAGGCCCTCCGCGGCGGCCTCGACTTCACCAAGGACGACGAGAACATCAACTCCCAGCCGTTCATGCGCTGGCGCGACCGCTTCCTGTACTGCATGGAGGGCGTCAACCGGGCGCAGGCCGCGACGGGCGAGGTCAAGGGCCACTACCTCAACGTCACCGCCGCGACGATGGAGGATATGTACGAGCGCGCCGAGTTCGCCAAGGAGCTGGGCAGCGTCATCGTGATGATCGACCTCACCACCGGCTACACGGCGATCCAGTCGATGGCCAGGTGGGCGCGCAGGAACGGCGTGATCCTGCACCTGCACCGCGCCGGCCACTCCACCTACACGCGGCAGAAGACCCACGGCGTGAACTTCCGCGTCATCGCCAAGTGGATGCGCCTCGCGGGCGTCGACCACATCCACGCCGGGACGGTCGTCGGCAAGCTCGAAGGCGACCCGAACAGCGTCCGCGGCTACTACGACACCCTCCGCCTCGACCGCGTGGAGGCCGACCCGGTGAAGGGCCTGTACTTCGACCAGGAGTGGGCGTCGATGCCGGGCACGATGCCCGTCGCGTCCGGCGGCATCCACGCCGGGCAGATGCACCAGCTCCTGCACTACCTGGGCGAGGACTCCATCCTGCAGTTCGGCGGCGGGACGATCGGCCACCCGATGGGCATCGCCGCCGGGGCCGCCGCCAACCGCGTCGCGCTGGAAGCGATGATCAAGGCGCGCAACGAGGGCCGCGACCACCTCGCCGAGGGCCCGGACATCCTGCGCGCCGCCGCCAAGCACAGCCGCGAGCTGGACGTCGCCCTGTCCACCTGGGGCGACATCACCTTCACCTACGAGTCCACCGACACCCCCGACGCCGTCGAAACCCCCGTGAGCGTGTGACATGCGGATCACCCAAGGCACCTTCTCCTTCCTGCCGGACCTCACCGACGAGGACATCGCCAAGCAGGTCGCCTACGTCCTGGACCAGGGCTGGCCCTGCTCGGTCGAGTTCACCGACGACCCGCACCCGCGCAACTCCTACTGGGAGATGTGGGGCCTGCCGATGTTCGACCTCACCGACCCGGCCGGCGTCCTGTACGAGGTCAACGAGTGCCGCAGGGCCTACCCGGGCCACTACGTGCGCCTCACCGCCTACGACGCCCGCTACGGGCGGCAGACGACGGCGCTGTCGTTCATCGTCCAGCGCCCGGCCGAGGAACCCGGCTTCCGGCTCGACCGCACGGAGACCGCCGACCGGCGCGTCCGCCACACGATGCACCCCTACGCCCTCGACCGTCCCGAGGGCGATCGCTACGGGGCGGGACGTTGAGCGAACGCCCTGACCCGGGGACGCGCCAGAGCTTCGGAATGCGCCAGAACGGCTCCGCGGTGGCGGACCCGGCGGAACCCGCCGCCGCGGAGCCGCTCCCGGCCGACGCCCGCGTCGACCTCGCCAGGGAGCGCGCCGACTCCCAGGTCGACACCGTCCTCACCGCACTGGACGCCGAGCTGGTCGGCCTCGCCCCCGTCAAGACCCGCATCCGGGAGATCGCCGCGCTGCTGCTCGTCGACCGCGTCCGCGCCCGGTTCGGCATCGACTCGGGACGCCCCAACCTGCACATGTGCTTCACCGGCAGCCCCGGGACGGGCAAGACGTCCGTCGCCGTCCGGCTCGCCGAACTCCTGCACCGCCTCGGCCACGTCCGCCGCGGCCACCTGGTCTCCGTCACCCGCGACGACCTCGTGGGCCAGTACGTCGGCCACACCGCGCCCAAGACCAAGGAGGTCCTGAAACGCGCCATGGGCGGCGTCCTGTTCATCGACGAGGCCTACTACCTGTACCGGGCCGAGAACGAGCGCGACTACGGGCAGGAGGCCATCGAGATCCTCCTCCAGGTCATGGAGAACCAGCGCGACGACCTGGTGGTCGTCCTCGCCGGCTACAAGGACCGCATGGACTCCTTCTTCACGTCCAACCCCGGCATGAGCTCCCGCATCGCCCACCACATCGACTTCCCCGACTACGAGCCCGGCGAGCTGGAGGCCATCGGCCGCCTGATGACCGGCCGCGAGGGCTACACCCTCGCCCCCGAGACCGAGCCGGTCTTCCGCGACTACCTGGCCCGCCGCCGCGCCCAGCCCCGCTTCGCCAACGCCCGCTCCGTCCGCAACGCGATAGAACGCGCCCGCCTGCGCCACGCCAACCGCCTCCTCGCCCACCCGGGCGAGGTGGACCGCGAGGCCCTCACCACCCTCCGCCCCGAAGACTTCCTGACCAGCCGAGTCTTCACAGACCCCCGCCCGGCCTGACGTCGGCCCCACCTGTCCGCCGCTCCCGGTGCGGCCGGCGCCGGGGCCCGAGGCCCGGCACCCGCCGCACCGCAGTGGATACTCTTGGGCTGAGGACATACGAGGTGGGGGAGAAGTTGCTTAACCCAGAGGATCTGTACGAGCTCGACTCCGACCTGCCGGACATGACGGGTCCGGTGCTGCTGCACAGCCTGGACGGCTTCGTGGACGCGGGGACGACCGGGCAGCTCGTGCGGGAGCACCTCCTGGAGACGCTGGAGCACCGGGTCATCGCCCGCTTCGACGTCGACTCCCTGATCGACTACCGGGCGCGCCGCCCGCCGATGACGTTCGACCGCGACCACTGGGCCACCTACGAGGCGCCCGAGCTGGTCGTCCGGCTGCTGCACGACGAGGCCGGCAGCCCGTTCCTGATGCTGTCCGGCCCGGAGCCCGACCGGCTGTGGGAGGGCTTCACCGCGTCCGTCCTGCACCTGGTGGAGCGGCTCGGCGTCGGGCTGACCGTCGGCTTCCACGGCATCCCGATGGGCGTCCCGCACACCCGCCCGGTCGGCACCACCTCGCACGCGACCCGGCCCGAGCTGATCACCCGCAACTCGTGGTTCGACAAGGTGCAGGTGCCGGGCAGCGCCGCGGGGCTGCTGGAGCTGCGGCTCGGCGAGGCGGGCCACGACGCCGTCGGGTTCGCGGTGCACGTCCCGCACTACCTGGCGCAGTCGGCCTACCCGGCCGCGGCGGTCGCCGCGATGGAGTCCGTGATCTCCGCGACGGGGCTGGTGCTGCCGGTCGACCGGCTGCGGGAGGCGGCCGCCGCCACCGACGCCGACATCGCCGAGCAGGTCGAGGGCAACGACGAGGTCGAGAAGGTCGTGCGGGCGCTGGAGCAGCAGTACGACGCGTTCGCGGGCGCCGCCGAGCGCGACAACCTCCTCGCCGAGTCGCAGGACATGCCGACCGCCGACGAGCTCGGCGCGCAGTTCGAGCGTTTCCTCGCCGAGCAGGAGGGCCCGGACTCGCCCGCGTAGGCGGGTCCCGTCCAGACATATCCCGTTCGCCGCTGGGTACGCGAGCCCCAGAGGGAGGTCTCGCATGGGCCAGAAGGTGAACGAAGTGATGACGCCCGCTCCCGTCGTGGTGTCCCCGGACACGAACCTGGTCGAGGTCGGCGACCTCATGCGCCGGCACGGCATCGGCGACGTCCTGGTGGTCCACGAGGGGCGGCTCCGCGGCCTGGTCACCGACCGCGACATCGTCGTCCGCGCCGTGGCCGAGCACCGGGACATGTCCCGCACGGCCGTCGCCGACATCTGCAGCACCAACATGATCACGGTCGGGCCCGGGGCGGACGCCGAGGAGGCCGTGCGGCTGATGCGGGCGCACACCGTCCGGCGGCTCCCGGTCGTGGACGGCGACCGCCCGATCGGGATGGTGTCCATCGGCGACCTCGCCGTCCAGCGCGACGAGCGCTCGGCCCTCGCCGACATCAGCGCGGAGCCGCCCAACACATGATCACGCTGCGGCTGCCGGACGCCGAGCTGACCGGCGACCTGGACATACCGGACGGCGCGCGGGGCGTCGTCCTTTTCGCGCACGGCAGCGGCAGCTCGCGGCACAGCCCCCGCAACCGCGCGGTCGCCGCCGGCCTGAACGCCGCCGGGATCGGGACGCTCCTCATCGACCTCCTCACCGGCCCCGAGGAGGAGGCCGACCGGGTCACCGCGGCCCTCCGCTTCGACATCGACCTGCTCACCCGCCGGCTCGTCCACGCGGCCGACGACCTCGTCGAAGGGCTCGAATCCGCCCCGCACACCGCCGGCCTGCCCATCGGCCTGTTCGGGGCGAGCACCGGAGCGGCCGCCGCGCTCGGCGCCGCCGCGGCCCGTCCCCGGATCGCCGCGGTCGTCTCCCGCGGCGGGCGCCCCGACCTGGCGGGCCCGGCGCTCGCGGCGGTCCGGGCCCCCGTCCTGCTGATCGTCGGCGGGCGCGACACCGAGGTCCTGGAGCTGAACGAGCGGGCGCACCGGAGCCTCGCGACCTCCGAAGTGCACGTGATCTCCGGCGCGGGCCACCTGTTCGAGGAGCCCGGAGCGCTGGAAGAGGTCACCGCCCAAGCCGCCGACTGGTTCACCCGGCACCTGTGATGCGCGACGTCATCGTCGTGGGAGCGGGCTCGGCGGCCGCGAACCACCTCGCCCGCTCGGGGCCTGGACGCCCTCGGCGTCGACCTCACCGGCCCGGGTTGGTTCCCGAACAGAGGCATCCGCCTCATCGGCGCCGGCCGCCGCCCCACTACCTGCCGGGCGTCCTCCTGGCGGGCGGCTCCGGCGGCACGGTCAACCCGTCCAGCGGGGAGGGCATCGGCTACGCCCTGGAGGCGGGCCGCCTCGCCGCCGAGGGTGATCACGCTGGCGTCGCGACCCGCCACGGCCTCGCCCACCCGTCTCACCCCGGCGCCCTGACCGTGCCGCGACAAGCAATGTCCGGGCAGAGCATGGGACGCTGGACTTGCTCCTTGACACCGGGAGGACAGCACATGAGCGAGGCGTACGACATCGTCGAGGCCCACTACGCGGCCTCTGAACGCGGCGACCTGGCAGGCATGGTCGAGAATTTCGCCGACAGCATCGCGTGGACCGAGATGGCCGGATTCCCCTATGCGGGCACCTATGTGGGGACGGACGCCATCAAGGCCGGCGTGTTCGGGCGCCTCGGCGCGGACTGGAAGGGCTTCCGCGCCGACCCCGACGAACTGGTCGACGGCGGCGACGGAACGGTGGTGGCCATCGGCCACTACTCGGGCACCCACCGCGCGACCGGCAAGGGCATGCGCGTCAGGTTCGTCCACGTATGGCGCGTGGAGGACGGCAAGATCGCCGGCTTCGAGCAGTTCACCGACACCCACCTCTTCCGCGAGTCCATGACCTGAGCGCCCCCGTCCGGGCCGCCCGGCCCGGACGGGACCTGGATCCACCTCCGAACCCGAACCCGCCGCTTCGCGATCGCCCCCAGGAACCAGGTACGCTTTCCCGGCAACGCGGGCGCGTAGCTCAGGGGTAGAGCACTCGCCTTACAAGCGAGTGGCCGCAGGTTCGAAACCTGCCGCGCCCACCAGTCAGAAGACCCCGTTTCCAAGATCGGAAACGGGGTCTCGTGCCGTTGGCCCACGATCGCGAGCGATCCGGCCGCCCTCTCGTCGTCGTTCGGGTCGATGTTGTTGATCTTGTCTTCCATCGCCCGGCGATCGTCCGGTTACCGCCCGTTGATCTGTGCTGGTAGATCAGCGCGGTCAGGACGCCGTCACGGCCCATCTGCTCCATGAGGTCGTGGAGGGATGCGTCGGATTCGGCCGTGAACGTCTTGCCGGTCTGGCGGAGGTCGTGGGAGTGCAGGTCGGGCATGCCCGGCTTGGTCACCTGCTTACTGCACTTGGCCGCGCGGGCGGTGCGCTTCAGGTCACCACTTGTCGGACCAGTAGATGGCGTCCATGGCCACGCGGATGGGCGGTGCGCCGTTCCGGATGTGCTTCCAACCGGCGTCGTTGAGGCTGTAGTTCAGCCGGTAGTGGCCGGAGACCCTGGTGCGCAGGTCGCTGTGCCGGAGGCCGGCGATGGGGGCGTAGCGCACCCGGTGCTGGGCTCCGATGAGTGCGGCCGCGGCGCTGGAGGAGTTGACCGCCTCGTCCCTGTCGGTGGCGACCAGCGTCCAGTCGGTGCCGCCGTCGGCCTGGGGCAACTTCGGGCCGAGCCAGTTCAGGAACGAGTCCGTCCCGCTCATCTCCCGGCACTGCTTGTCGGACGAGCAGAGCGTCGGCACGATGGCGCCCTGGTGCGGTGTGCCGAGCGTGACCACGTCCTGGATCAGCAGCTCGGGCGGCCAGCCCGGCTCGTGGCGCGCGTAGCCGGCGATCGCCGCGCGGGCGACCAGGCCGCCCATGGAGTGGGCGACGATGTCGACGGGCTGACCCTTGGACGAGTAGTTCTTGTAGATGTCCTGGGCGAGTTTCTTGCCGAGATACTTGATGGAAGTGTCAGTCGACCCCTTGGCGATTCGCACACAGTTCTTCGGATTGTCGGTCGAGTAGTAGCCGACCCTGTGGAACTTGCCCGTCCAGCCCCAGCCGCGCATCGCGCGCACCGCGCTGCTCCACTTGCTGGCGCATCCGGTGTCGGTGACCTTCTGCCGGTATCCCTTGATGAGGTAGACGGGGGTGTTCGCCGAGTCTCCGCCGACGTTGGTGGCGCCGGCCGCGATCTGCGCGGTGGTCAGGCTCTTGGCCCCCTGTTCGGTCTTGGTGCTTCCGGCGCTCAACTTGAACTCCCCGTCGGGCATCGCGCCGTAGGTCACCAGTCCCAGGCCGGTCGTCATCGCGAGGCCGGCGGCGGCGAAGGCGGCCTTTCTGCGGACGGTGATAGCCATGGTTCATCTCCCCTTCGGTAAGTGGTGGAGAAGTTATCGAAGGAGCATCGCGGGAGGTCAGGGCTGTAAGGCCTCAATGCGTTGGGGAAATTTTGGGGTCCTAGGGCTCTAGTGGGATGGAGCGATGAACCCGGTATCGGGGTGGCGTCCGATTCGCCGGAACAGTAATGACCGGAGAAACGCCGACGAAGCAGGTTGTAGGGTATTCGCGGGTGCTGATCAACGGTACTCGATGGCCGTCACTGGATCTGAGGGGCTTGGGTGCGACGGGGGGCAGGTCTGCCGACCGGGGGAGCCGGCGGCGGGGCGAGGTGAGGGACTGCCGTTCGGCAGGCAGGGCCGCGCGGGACCGGCCTTGCGCACCAAGATCAACGTCGGACGGTCTTGAGTAGTTCCGGCCAGGCCGGAGCCACCCGCAGCTTTGCGGGTCTGGAGATGAGAGAGGTGAAGCTGAAATGCGTGATGGAAACAGCATCCCCGGTCACGTCCGCGATTCTTCTGTGGTCTTCGACGGTTCTGAGGACTACATCGAAGATGCCGACCTGGCCAGCGCCGGTGACGGCGCCGGTGAGGACCCAGAGGTGTCCATAGGGCTGCAGGGTGAGGCCCAGCGCCTCATCAACAGCCAGTAACTCCCACTGCTGTGTCCCTCGCGGGGGACGCGGCGGATCGGTTGATCTACCCGGCACCGAGCCGGTCAGTCGACGAATCAGTCGTTGGCCCCCGCGTGGCGCGGGGGCCAACCTTCTTGTTCGACATCGTTTGGAAACGGCCGGACTGTGACCGGCAGACTTTTGGCGCCCGGTCCCGACCTCTCGCCGAAGGGCGCGGCCCGGTTGGTCGTCAGGACGGGCCGGACGGGGCCCGGCTCAGATCCACGACGCAGAAGATGTTGCCGTCCGGGTCGGCGAGGACGACGAAGTCCGGGTTCGGCGGGTACAGGTCCCAGTCGACCCTGACGGCTCCCAACTCGACGAGACGCTCGACCTCGGCGGTCTGCTCCTCTGTGGTGTCCGTCAACAGGTCGAGGTGGAGACGCGGATGCGGTTCGGCAGGCGAGCTGCTGCGCATCAGCGCGAGCGCCTGGCCCGAACCGTCCGCATGTTCCAGTGTTCGCCAACCCGGGCTCTCCCACCCGGATGTGGGCACCAGGTTCAGCGCGGAGGTCCAGAAGGACACGGCGCGGGGAAGGTCGGTCACACCGATCACGGGGAAGCCGAGTCTGAGCACGATCCCGAGTCTAGGCAGCGCCTCCCCGCTTCGCGCACGCTCGACCTACTCGGCGCCGCCGTACGAGTCGTACTGGAGGAATTCGCCGAACCCGTCCGCGAGCCACCGGGGAGTCCCCCACCTGCCGCCGTGCTCCAGCGAACCCTCGTAGTCGATGTCCAGGCTGCTGCCCTTCCTGTCCTCCATCATCCCGAGTCGCCGGTTCCTGCTGTACAGGAAGAGCGCGACGCTGGCGTGAGGGCTCCCGTCCTGGAGGAGGTCGCTCCCCAGTACTCCTTCCCAGCACAATTGGAAGCCGTTGCCTTGCGGGGGTGAGCTGCGAATATTCACGCAGAACACCAAACTCTCGTCGTCCAGGAAACAGTTGTCCAAAGGCCCTGCAAGCTCAACGGGCTCCTGCAGCAACGCGCTCAGTTCCGCGACGAGTCGATTGATCACGCCCAGGCGGGGATCCACTCTTCCGGTCACCCGGTACGCCTCCCGAACCGTTGGTGAAGGTGATGCTTCCGACCCGAGCGTAGGGCCGTCGCGCCCGGCATGCAGGGCACGCCAGGTGAGTGTCCGAGTTGTTAGGCGGACGGGCCGCAGGACGGTACTTCCCAGACGCTCGTGAACAGCGCGAGCGCCTACGCAAAGGAGATCCGTCCCATGAAGCGTCGCTTGATCGTTACCGGTACCGTCCTCGGCGTCATCGCCGGCGCTGCCCTCGGCGGCGTGCTCGGTGGTGTCCTCGGCGGCGGTTCGGCCGGTGTCGTCGCCGGTGTCGTCGCCGCCTTCGTCGGCGGCTTCGTCGCCGACACGACCGTCGACCACGAGTTGCACGACGTCATCGACGGCGTCGCCAGAGAATCCGCCTACATCGTCGGCTGGGTGATCAGCGGCGCCATCGCCGTGGTCGTCGGCGGCCTCCTGACCTGCGCCATGGGCGGCGTCGGCGGCTTCCTCGGCGGAGTCGTCGGCGGCCTCTTCGGCGGCTTCGTGGGCGGTGGCGCCGGTGGCTACCTCGTCAGTGGCGTCGTCCACGGCGCCGTCCGCCTGCGGCGGCGCTAGCTCGCCCGCGGGGCTGCTCGCGCCCTGCGGGTGTGCGACCGGGGACGGCTCACCAGGCCGGTCCCGACATTTACTGGTCCCGTGGCTGAAGCCACGGGACCAGAACCTTTTGGGGCAAGGTATTACCGCGTTTTCCAGAGTCGACGCCGGTCGCGGGTACGCAGGGCAGTAAGAAGCTTCGGGTGTATTTCGATATGAACTGCAAGGGGAGCTATCAGGTCGTCCGGCCCGGCGTTTCGGTCAAGGAGTTCCGCCGGGGCGGGAGCAGGCGGAGCTACAAGGCTTCATAGGCCTGCCTGGAAGAACGACGTCGTCGCGCGGTGGGACGGCATGCCTGCCTCGACGGGGCACCGCCCCGGGGAACCGGACTAGACGATCTCCTTGATGACGGCGTTGCCGGCGGTGGCGGCGCGAGTGTAGAAGTCGCGGACGGTGGTGAAGGTGTTCGCGAGGACGCCGTGTTCGATCATGTCCCACGCTTCGCCGCTCAGCAGCCGCCCCCAGCCTTCGAATGAGTAGGGCTGGGTCTCCTTCAGATATGCGTGACGCTCGCGGATGAGGGCGTCGCGGTCCAGGCCGCGCAGGAAAGCGTCCGCGGCGCGTACCTGGTCGGGGCGCAGGAGGCGCGGGACGTGCAGGAGGGAGCCTTCGCCGGTCTCGTTCATGACGAGCCCGCCCATCACCGCGTCGCAGGCGGGCGGGTCTCCGGAGACCCGCCCGTAGTCCTCGTTGGGGTGGCCGGTCAGCAGGACGTGCAGGGCGTCCCAGGCTCTGTGCGTGTCGATCTCCTCAAGCTTGCACAGGGAGCCGGACGGGTCGTATCCGAGATCGACGGGCAGGTCGTCCCAGACGTCCCGCAGCCGTCGGAGGCCCGCGTGCAGGCCGTGCGGGTGGTCGAGCAACGCCGCGACCTCGGCGCCGTCGTACCTGGCCAGCCACATCCAGTAACCCATAGCCCTCCGGCTTCTCCTCGCCGTCCGCGCCGGCCAGTCTCACACGCCGGGACCCTCCCCGCCGGCCGGCGGGGAAACGCGGGCGTGGCCCGCCGGCCGCGACGGTGCGGGTCAGGTGTTGGGGCCGTACTGGGCGGCGATGTCCTCGGCGCTCTGCCAGCGGGAGTACGTGGGGGACTGCGGCCAGCCTTCGGGGACGTCCTGCCATTCTTCCTGGCGGCCGTAGGGGAGCAGGTCGATCAGCGGGAAGGTGTGGCTGAGGTTCTCGGTGCCTCGGCCCGTGGTGTGCCAGGTGCGGTAGACGGTGTCGCCGTCGCGCAGGAAGACGTTGACCGCGAAGCCGCCGCCGGGAGGGGCGCCGACGTCGGCGCCGAAGGGGCTGTCCGCGGTGGAGTACCAGGTCATCTCGTTGCCGACGCGGTGCCGGTAGGCCAGGGCTTCGCCGATCGGGCCCTGGGTGACGATGACGAACCGGGCGTCGTGGGCGTCCAGGAACCCCAGCCGGGTGTACTGGGACGTGAAGCCCGTGCAGCCCGGGCACTGCCACTCCTCGCCGGGGGACCACATGTGGCTGTAGACGATCAGCTGGGACCGGCCGTCGAAGACCTCGGCCAGGCTGACCGGGCCCTCCTCGCCTTCGAGGGTGTAGGCGGGCATCTCGACCATCGGCAGGCGGCGGCGCTGGGCGGCGATCGCGTCGAGTTCGCGGGTCGCGGCCTTCTCGCGTGCGCGGAGCTCGTCGAGGTGGCGTTGCCAGGTCCCGGTGTCGACGACGGGTGGTAGCGCCTTGGCGGCCATGGGCTCCTCCAGGGTTCGCAGGGTCTTTCCCATGTGGACTCCGCTCGGTCGCCGAACTCATCGCAGAGGCCATGGTTCGCCCCCGCGGACCATGGCCTCTGTGGACGGAGCCCGTTACGGGCGCAGGTAGTGGCCTGGGCGGTAGGGGGTGAAGGACGGGGTCGTGGGCTGAAGGCCGGGCGCGGGGTCCGTGTCGAACACCGTCTGGGTGTCCGGGGCGAGCGCGGCGGCGAAGCGGTTGAGGGTCGCCGGTCGCGTGTCCGGCCAGTGGGCGGTGTTCATGCGGGTGAGGAGCGCCTGCAGTGCCGCGATCTCTTCGGAGGCGGTGAAGGAGCAGTGGTAGCCGCGGTCGACGTAGAGCTGCCTCAGGTTCGCCGGGTCGCGCACCTGGGCGGCGTACCGGCGCTGGTTCTCCGGCGGGACGTTGCCGTCGCCCGTGGAGTGGAGGGTGACGACGGGCCGGGTCGTCCGGCCGGTGGGGGTTCCGTAGCGGTCGAGGTAGCGGACGGCGGCGGGGTCCGCCTTGACGCGCGGTGCGGCGTTCAGGCGCTTGAGATCGTCGCGGAGGCTCAGGCCGGCTTCGCGGTAGGCGAGCTTCACCAGGGCCTTCTGGCTGGAGCGGGCGAAGAGCGTCCGGTAGTCGACGCCGGTGTTCCAGGACGGGTTCCCTCCCGCGAGCTTCTCGATGTCGGTGCGGTTGGCTCCCCAGAAGGCGCCCCGGTCGTAGGCGGCGTAGTAGACCTGCTGCTCCACCCGGCCGGCGACCGTGTCCGGTGCGGGGGCCCGTGACGTGTAGCGGCCGGGGATGTCGGCGAGGGCGGCGGCGAGGGCGAGGCGGGCGCGGCCGCCGGGGTCGCCCAGGGCGGTTCCGAGGGCGCGCCGGGCGCCCGAGGTGTTGGCCTGCGGGTCCTTGACGCGCACCAGCTCCAGGTCGGGCGCCAGAAGTGTCTTGATCGCGAAGTTGGTGTCGAGGGCGCTGTTGAAGTGGCCGGTCGTGCCGCCGAGCACCCCGCAGAGGGAGGCCACGCCGGCGAAGCGGCCGGGATCGCGTTCCGCCAGGAGCACCGCGGTCAGCCCGCCGGCGGACGAGCCCGCCGAGACGGTGCGGCGGGGCCTCCCGACGTTGGCGGTGAACCAGTCGAGCAGGTCGGTCTGGTCCTTCAGCCCGGACTCGACCACCCCCCAGCCGCGCGACACGCGGAACTGCGAGGCGGCCAGCGCGTACCCGTGGTCGAGCAGCCACCGCCTGGTGGCCGGGTGGTTCGTCAGCGAGATCTCCGCAGGCGCCGGGGACTCCAGGCTGTACGCGCCGTGGCTCCACAGCAGGAGTGTCCCGTTCCAGCGGGCGGGGACCTCGACGCGGTAGGGGACTCCGTCGATGTCGCCCTCGCGGAGGCTCGCGCCGTCGTCGGCGCGGACGGGGAGGGCGACCGCGGTGAGCGCGGCGAGCACCGTCAGCGGAACGGTGCGGCAGAACAGGCGGAGTCGTTTCATGCCCCGCACCTTCCAGCACAGGTCACGCTGGGTGCAATGATTTCGGATATAGGTTAAATGTCGTACCTTCGACCCCATGCTCCGGCTCTGGCTCGACTACGAGGACCTCACCCGGATCCGCATCACCCCCGGCCTCTCGCCGCTCGCCCAGACCGTTCTCGCCGCGCAGGCCCTGCGCGGCGTCGGGCCGGAGCCGATCCCCGGCGCCTGGCGGTCGCGGACGCGCGCCGCGCTCACCGGCCCGTCCCGGCTCCTGCTCGACCTGGCGCCGCCCGAGCGCTGGGTCCCCGACTTCCTGACGCCGTTCACGCCGGCGCCGGGGTTCGAGCCGGAGCTCGACGCCGTCGCCTCGACGCCCGTCCGGCGGATCCGCGACGAACTGGAGCGCGCCTACGGTCCGCGCCCGCCGGTTCCATGGCTGCCGCGCCTCGCCGGCGGCGACGGGGAGACCATGCGGAAGCTCGTCCGCGGGCTCCGCGACTTCCACCGGGCCGCGCTGGCGGACGCGTGGTCCGGCCTCGGCGACCACCTGTGCGCCGAGGCGTCCGGGCACGCCCGGACGATGGCCCGGGACGGGATCGGCGGCCTGCTCGGGGGCCTGCATCCCGCCGTCCGCTGGTCGGCTCCGGTCCTGGAGATCGAGACGTTGCGCGACGGAGACGTCCGCCTCGGCGGGCGGGGGCTGCTGGTGATGCCGTCGGTGTTCGTCACCGGACCGCGCGTGCTGGTCGCCGGCGAGGGCCCGGCGACCGTCGTGGTCCCCTCGTCCCGGCCGCTGAGCGGGACGGGCGACACCCTGCCGCAGGTGTTCGGCCGGACCCGGGCCGCCGTGATCCGGCTGGTCGGCGCGGACGGCGAGCTCACGACCGGGACGCTGGCGGCCCGGCTCGGCGTCAGCGCGGCGTCCGCCTCCCAGCACGCCACCGCCCTGCGCGGCGCGGGCCTGCTCACCAGCGAGCGCCGGGGCAAGACGGTGCACCACGCGCTGACGCCGCTCGGGGAGCGGTTCCTGCGCGGCGGGGAATGAGGAGGCCCCGCTCCCGGACGCGGGAGCGGGGTCCTCACGGTGCGTCCGTCAGCAGAGACCGCGCGGGTCCGAGGTCCGGCACTTGTTGTCGATGAAGCGGTTCGTCCTGCTGCCGCTCCTGTCGACCAGGTCGAACGGAGCGTTGCCCTTGGCCAGGTTGTCCTTGACAAGGTTGTGGCGGGCGGGCGCGCCCTTCGGGCTCGGGAAGAGGACGATGCCGCCGGAGTAGGGCAGCGTGCCCCGGTTCCGGAGCACGGCGTTCTTCTCGATCGTGTTGTGGTCGCCGCCGAAGACGAGGATGCCGGTGCCGCCGAGCGGCGGGACGTCCTCGTGCTGCCGGCAGGTGCGGTTGTTCTTCGAGACCTTGTTCTTCCAGAGCTTGGTGTCGCCCTGGCCGCCCTTCTGGTCGTCGTTGACGAGCGCGGCTCCGGTGCAGTTGCCGACGAGCTCGTTCTCCCAGGCCTTGACGTGGCGGGCGTGCCGGACCAGCAGGCCGATCGCGTTGCCCGAGGCATGGTTGTAGGCGACGACGGTGCCGCGCGCGTCCTTGATGTCACCGACGTAGAAGCCCGCGTCGGCGGAGTTGTCGATGGCGCGGTTCTTGACGAAGCGGCCGCGGGTCGAGTTGAACTCGGTGATGCCGTACTCGCCGTTCTTCTTCGCGAGGACGCGTTCGACGGTGAGGCGGTCGGTGTACTTGCCGTACACGCCGCTCTCCTTGAAGCCCCGGACGCTCAGGTTCTCGATCGTCACGCCCCTGACCGGGTGCCTGGGGCGGCCGATCACGCAGATGCCGCTGCCCGCGGCCCCGGCCTTGGCGCAGTGGTCCTTGCGCCCCGGGCGGAGCACGGTCCTGTCGCCCTCCCCCTGGATGGTCAGGCGCTTGCGGACGAGGACGCCGCCGTCGTAGGCCCCGGCCTTGAGCCGGATGACGTCGCCGGGCCGTGCGCGGTCCACGGCTTTCTGGATCGAGTGACCCGGCCACACGACGTGGATCCGCCTGCCCTTGCCGCCGTCGGCCGCGTGCCCGGCCGGCGCGAAGGATGCCAGCCCCGTCAGCGCGACGGCCGTGCCGAGCGAGGCCGCGAGAGTCCGCCTCATCCTTTTCCCCCGTTCTGTACTCCATGGTGAGGACGCGCCGGCGTGACGCGTCCTCGCTCATCTTGAACAGAAGAGATGGCGCGGCCGGGTGTGGGATGAGTAAAGAAACATCCGAGAGTTTCAGATAGTGGGTGCGATGCTTCTAATAAATGGCTGAACATCGCTTTTTCGCCCTTTAAATATTGATCTGGGGTAGTTGGTGGTGAGTCCGGCCGGTGTGAGCAACGTCTCAGCAGGTCACCTCGCGTGTTACACGGCGTTCACAAACGGGCAACAGATGCGAAATGCCCGGTTGGCACGTTCTGTGGAGCCGAACCCGCAAGGCCCGGCAGCGAACGAAGGGACCGACGTTGAGCTACAAGGCCGAGTACATCTGGATCGACGGAACCGAGCCGACCGCGCGGCTGCGGTCGAAGACGAGGATCCTCGCCGACGGGGCCGAGCTGCCGGACTGGGGGTTCGACGGGTCCAGCACGAACCAGGCGCCCGGCGACAACTCGGACTGCGTGCTGAAGCCGGTCTTCTCCTGTCCGGACCCGATCCGGGGCGGCGACCACAAGCTGGTGCTGTGCGAGGTCTACCTCGTGGACGGCACGCCGCACGAGACCAACGCCCGCGCCAAGCTGCGGCCCGTGGCCGAGCAGTTCGCGGCGCAGGACTCCTGGTACGGCATCGAGCAGGAGTACACCTTCTTCAAGGACGGCCGCCCGCTCGGCTTCCCGGAGCGCGGCTACCCGGCCCCGCAGGGCTTCTACTACTGCGGCGTGGGCTCGGACGAGGTGTTCGGCCGCGACATCGTCGAGCAGCACATGGACGCCTGCCTGGCGGCGGGGCTGAAGATCTCCGGCATCAACGCCGAGGTCATGCCCGGCCAGTGGGAGTTCCAGATCGGCCCGGCGGGGACGATCGAGGTCGGCGACCACCTGTGGATCGCCCGGTGGCTGCTCTACCGCATCGCCGAGGAGCACGACGTGTCCGCCACCCTCGACCCGAAGCCGGTCGAGGGCGACTGGAACGGCGCCGGCGCGCACACCAACTTCTCCACCCAGGCCATGCGCGAGGGCTACGACGCGATCATCACGGCGTGCGAGGCGCTCGCCGAGAAGGCGCAGGAGCACGTGGCCGGGTACGGCGCCGACATCGAGCGGCGGCTGACCGGCATGCACGAGACCGCCCCGTGGAGCGAGTTCAGCTACGGCGTGTCGAACCGCGGCGCCTCGGTGCGGATCCCGTGGCAGGTCGAGGTGGACAAGAAGGGCTACATCGAGGACCGCCGCCCGAACGCCAACATCGACCCGTACGTGGTGACCCGTCTGATCACGGGCACCTGCTGCGCGGCGCTGGAGAAGGCCGGCCTGGTCTGACGAATCCTGGCAAACCACGACAGATCCCCGGGGAGTGCGGCTCCCCGGGGATCTGCCGTGTTCTGCCTTACGGGGGAACGCGGCCAAACATCTGCAAAATGGTGACGTTGGGCGAGTTCCTCCCCGTGGTGCCGGGTAGCACTCCTACGTTCGCACCGGGGGAGGGAACATGCCCGACTCATCCTTCGGGCGGAACTCCGGTGGCCTGCCGGGCAGGCACGCCGGCCGCCCGGCGCCGCGGCCGTGGGAACGCTCGTTCCGCTGTCCTTCCGCGGCGCGGCGGCGGCCGACGGAGGCACCGCCCAGACGGTACGAGGACTTCGTCGCGCTGCACGAGGAGATATCCAGGGAGGGTTCGGGCGCGCCGCTGCGCCCGCTGTGGTGGACGGGGGTCTCCGCCGCGCTGGCCGGCGGAGGCCTGGCGTTCGCGGTGACGATAGGGATGCGCTCGGCGTTCGGCGTCGAGGTGCCGGTGTTCGCGGGCGGGCACACCGCCGCGGCGCCCGCCGCGGCGAGCTACGCCCTGTGCGCCATGGCGGCGACGATCCAGGCCACCGCGCTCATGCACCTGCTGCTGTCGTCGGCGGCGCGCCCGGTCCGGGCGTTCGCCTGGATCGGCGGCATCGCGGTCGCGCTGCTGACGATCCTGCCGCTCACCCTGCACGCCCGGCTCGACGCGGCGCTCGCCACGTCCGCGATCAACCTGGCCGGCGGGTCGGCCGTGGTGGCGCTGCTGTGCGCGGTGGTCGCGGCGACGTCGCGGCAGTTCCCGTGGGACGGCCCGTTCAGACGCGGCCGACCATGATCGTCAGCGGGCCGGGCGCCGCCGAGGAGACGACCCGGACGTGCCGCAGCCGCCGCCACACCTGAACGTCCACCGGCTCGTCCGGCGCCAGCAGCCGCAGCTCGCGGTGCATCCCGGAGAAGCCGAGGCACAGCGAGACGTCCCAGGTCCCGCGCGGCAGCGGGTCGTCGATGAACGCCCGCGTCGCGGGCACCGCGGCCCGGTAACCGAGCCGGTCCGGGCGCTCCTCCAGCATCGCGATGACCCCGTAGACGTGCCGCGAGCGGCGCTCGGTCATCTGCAGCGTCCCGGAGATCGGCATGCCGGTCCGCCGCAGGTCGAGGTGTCCGGTGACGACGACCTCCTCGCGCTCCTCGTTCCAGCTCAGCGTGTCCGCGGCGACGGACCCGGCGACGTGCGGGCGGCCGCCGACGTCGATCGCGAGACCGCCGTCGCCGAAGTAGGCGATCACCGTGCAGGAGCCGGGCAGGAACCGCCGCAGGGGCGAGGCGTCCAGGCCGGGCGCGCGGCCCCGGCCGAGCGGGACGACGGCGGTCCCCATCGGCGCGCCGACCGACAGGCTCACGTCCCAGAGGCCGCCGGGCACCGGATGCCCGCCGACGAGGGTCGCGACGTCGACCTCCGCCTCGAACGCGACGCGCCCGTCCCGCGCCGCGGCCGATGCGGGCACGCGCAGCAGGCCGCCGCCGTCGCGCTCGCGCAGCAGCACCTCGATCTCCGAGACGGGTCCGTCGGGTTTGAGGGTGCCGGCCAGCCGGAGCGCCGACCCCGCCCAGCCGATCTCCGTCAGTAGGGGGTCTGGCATCGCCGCCTCCGCCTCGTCCGCCGCCGTCCCTCCCACGCCTTCCCCGCGAGCGCCGCCCGAACCAGGGCGGGTCAGGGCACGACGGTCACCGGCCACCGCCCCGCCTTGACCAGCCGGACGGCGACGGACCCGATGAGCCGGTGCCCGGCCTGCGCCGACGCGCCGACGACCACGGCGTCCGCGCGGGACTCGTCGGCGACGCGGGCGAGCACGGTGTAGGCGTCGCCGAGCTCGGTGACGAGGTCGTAGCGGACCCGCTCGCGCCCGGCGGCGGCCTCCAGGTCGCGGCGGATCTGCGCGGTCACCTCCTCGGCGGTCTCGCGCAGCGCGGCGGCGCCGCCGGGGGTGAGGGTGCCCATCGAGGCGACCGGTGCGACGTGCACGACGACGAGCCGGGCCCCGGCGCGGCGCGCGAGGCCCCACGCGTAGGCGCCGGCGCGCATCGACGTCTCGGAGCCGTCCACCCCGGCCACGATCACCTTCGGCCCGTCGACGCCGTACTCGAACGGTCTCATGTGATCACCACGGGACCAGCGTAATCGGCGGGTCAGGGCCGGACGAACCGGGCCAGAAGGTCGTCGAGGCCGAGGGCGCCGGTGCCGAGCGCCGCGTACATGGCGTCGGCGTCGCCGTAGCCGAGGTCGCGGGCCGCGGCCAGGGACTCGCCGCGCGCCTCGGCGGCGAGCAGGTCGACGCCGCGCGCCGCCAGCGCCCCGGCGAGGCGGCGCCGGCCGGCGTCGGCGTCCTCCTCGGCGCGGCGCAGCGCGAGCCGCTGCTGGATGTGGACGCGGGCGGGCACCGAGACGGCGAAGCCGAGCCAGTCCTCCGACGGGGAGCCGGACGGGTCGGTGAGGATCTGCACGACGTTGCCGCTGCGGATCTGGACCGACATGGGCGCGAGCCGGCCGTTGACGACGGCGCCGATGCAGCGGTCGCCGGTGCCGGGGCCGAGCGCGTAGGCGAAGTCGAGCGCGGTCGCGCCCGCGGGCAGCGGCACGATGTCGCCGCGGGTGGTGAACGCGGCGACGTTGCCCGCGGCGAGGTCGGTGCGCAGCCGGTCCAGGAACTCGGCGGACGGCGAGTCGGACTGCCAGGCCAGCAGCCGGCTCAGCCACACCAGGTCGCGGCGCTCGGCGACGGTGGGGCCGGTGTCGGGGCCCGCGTCCCTGATGTGCGCGACGATGCCGTACTCGGCGACCGGGTGCATCGCCTCGCTGCGAATGATCACCTCGAACGGGTCGCCGTCCGGGCTGATCACGCGGGTGTGCAGCGACCGGTAGAGGTTGTCCTTCGGTGTCGCGATGAAGTCGCGGACCTGCCCGGCCACCGGGTGCAGCGCGGCGTGCACGGCCCCGAGCGCGATGTAGCAGTCGCTCTCGGCCCCGTCCACCACCAGCAGGAGCCGCGCCGCCTCGCAGGGCCGCAGCCCGGCCAGGCCGCCGCCGAACGACTGGTGCACCGCGTACAGGTGGGAGGGCCGGACCTCCACCCGCGCCCTGACCCGGTGCTCGGCGAGCGAGGGGCGCAGCAGCGCCGTCGCCGGCCCGAACGTCGGGCCCGCCCCGCTCAGGGCCGCCCGGACGGCGCGCCGGGTCGCCTCGTGCGCCCGCGGGTCGCGGGCGGCGAAGGCGAGGTCGTCCATCTCCCGCTTGAGGACGTGGATGCCGAGCCGCTCCGCGAACGGGACCAGCAGTTCGTGGGACGCCTGGGCGTAGGGGGCGCGCTTGTGCTCCGGCTGGTGGCGCAGCGTCCGCAGGTTGTGCAGCCGGTCCGCCAGCTTGATCACCAGGACGCGCAGGTCGGCCGCGGCCGCCAGCACGATCTTGCGGAACGTCTCGGCCTCGGCGCGGTCGCCCCAGCGCTTTCCGTCCAGCTTGGTGACGCCGTCCACCAGCACCGCGATCTCGTCGCCGAAGTCGGCGCGGACCTCCCCGAGCGTGTACGGGGTGTCCTCGACGGTGTCGTGCAGCAGCGCGGCCACCAGGGTCGTGGTGTCCAGCCCCATGCCGGCGAGGATCAGCGCGACGGCCAGCGGATGGGTGATGTACGGGGCGCCGGACTTGCGGAGTTGCCCGCGGTGCATGCGCTCGGCCACAGCGTACCCGCGCAGCAGCCCGGCCTCGGCGGAGCCCGGGAGGGGGCCGCCCGGGTGGGCGGCGCGATGGGCGGCGAGCAGGGGGGCGAGGGCGGCCCGCACGGGGTCCGGGCCGCCCCCCGCCTCCTCCCGCCGCCGCGCCGGGAGGCGGAACCGGCCCGTCGCCGCGTTCAGCGTCGCCATCGCGCCCCCGCCTGGCCCGTCCGCGGCACACCGCCACGGACTGTGATCGCCATTATGCGCGATGTGGCCGTGCCGGGGCGAGACCCCGGCCGGGGCCGACTCCGGCCCCCGCCGCGCGTCAAGGGACGTTCCAATCTCCTTTGCCGTGCCGCCATCAACGCGTCCCCGGGTGTGTCGCCTCCGTGATCGGGCCGTCGCCGACCGTAGTGTGGCGCACCGTTGTTGCGAGCCGCGCCGGTCACGCGCCGGGCCGCGCGGGACGTCGGGGGGCTGTGCATGACGGGCAGGGGCGGACGGGACGGGGGCCGGGACGAGCGACCCGGGACCGAGATCATCGGGGTCGCCCCGTTCGGCCGGCCCGCGCCCCGCCTCGCCGTCGCGGTCGCCCGCGCGGGCGGCACCGGCGTGCTCGACCTCGGCGCCGACCGGACCGCCGGGCTCGCCGCCCTCGCCGACGTCGGCCGCTGGTGGACGGGCCCGTTCGGCGTCCGCGTGCCCGCCGGGTGCCGGATCCGGCCGAACGAGGTCCCCGAGGCCGCCCGCACCGTCCTGGTCGACGCGCCCGTGCTGGTCGGCCCGCCCGCGCCGGGGGCGACGGCGCGCCGGACGTCGCGGGGCTCGCCCGCGGGCGCCGCCTGCTGGTGGAGGTCGTGGGCCCGGACGAGGCCGCCGCCGCGATCTCCGCCGCGCGGCGGATCGGCGGAGAGGTGGGGCTCGTCGCGCGGGGCCGCGAGGCGGGCGGGCGCGTCGGTGAGCTGACCACGTTCGTGCTGCTCCAGCACCTCCTGGCGGACACCGATCTTCTGGTGGACGGGGCCGTACCGGTGTACGCGGCGGGCGGGATCGGGCCGCACTCCGCCGCGGCGGCGGTGGCCGGGGGCGCGGCCGGGGTCGTCTTGGACGTCCAGCTCGCGCTGGTCCGGGAGGCGGAGACGCCCACCGGCGTCGCGGCCAGGCTGGCGGCGATGGACGGCACCGAGACCGCGGTCGTCGACGGGCACCGCGTCGACCAGGGGCCCGGCGCGCCGGAGGCCGGGGGGCCGCTGCCCGTCGGGCAGGACGCGCCGCTCGCCGCCGCGCTCGCCGGGCGGTACAAGACCGCCGGGGGAGTGGTGCGGGCCGTCCGGGAGCAGATCGACCTGCACCTGCGGGCCGCCGTGCGGTCCGAGCCGCTCGCGCCGCGCGGCGCACCGGCCGTCGTGCAGGGCCCCATGACGCAGGTCAGCGACACCTCCGCGTTCGCCGGCGCGGTCGCGCAGGACGGCGGCCTGCCGTTCCTCGCGCTCGCCCTGACCGACCCCGTCCGGGTGCGGGAGCTGCTGGGCGAGACCGCCGACCGGCTCGGCGGGCGTCCCTGGGGCGTCGGCGTCCTCGGCATCGCGCCGCCCGAACTGCGGGAGGCCCAGCTCGCCGCGGTCCGCGAGGCCGCCCCGCCCTTCGCGATCATCGCGGGCGGCGGCCCGGCGCAGGCCGAGCCGCTGGAGGCCGCCGGCATCAGCACGTACCTGCACGTCCGGTCCCCGGAGCTGCTGGACCGGTTCCTGGCCGAGGGCGCCCGCAGGTTCGTCTTCGAGGGCGCGGAGTGCGGAGGCCATGTCGGGCCGCGCGCGAGCTTCCCGCTCTGGGACGCGCAGGCCGAGCGGCTGGCGGCGTTCGGCGGCGATCCGCGCGAGCTGTCGGTGATGTTCGCCGGCGGCGTGCACGACGCGCGGTCCGCCGCGATGGTCGCCGCGCTCGCCGGGCCGCTGGCCGAGCGCGGCGCCGACGTCCGCGTCCTGATGGGCACCGCGTACCTGTTCACCGCCGAGGCGGTCGCGGCGGGCGCGATCCTGCCGGGCTTCCAGGACGTCGCGCTCGGCTGCGAGGCGACGGCGCTGCTGGAGACCTCGCCCGGCCTCGCGACCCGCTGCGCCCCCACCCCCTACGTCCGGACGTTCGAGGAGACCCGCCGAGAGCTGGAGCAGGTCGGCACTGCGCGGCGCGAGGTGTGGCGCCGCCTGGAGAAGCTGAACCTCGGCCGCCTGCGCGTCGCGAGCAAGGGCCTGCGCCGCGGCACGCCGGTGGACGCCGCCGTCCAGCGCTCCGACGGCCTCTACATGATCGGGCAGGTCGCCGCGCTGCGGTCGGCCACGACCCGGATCGCCGACCTGCACGAGCAGGTCACCTCCGGCGCGACCGCCTTCCTGGCCGCCCGCGCGGCCGAGCTGGGCGTGGCCGGGCCCGCGGCGGGCCCCGCCGGGGCCCGCCCGGCCGACATCGCGATCATCGGAATGGGCTGCGTCTTCCCGGGGGCCGGCGACGCCGGGCGGTACTGGGCGAACATCGTCGGCGGCGTCGACGCGGTCACCGAGGTCGCCCGCTGGGACCCGGAGATCCACTACTCGCCGTCCCGGGAGGGCGCGACGCCCTCGAAGTGGGGCGGCTTCATCCCCGACGTCCCGTTCGACGCGCGCGCCCACGGCATCCCGCCCGGCGCGCTCGGCGGCGTCGACCCGATCCAGCTGCTGTCGCTGGAGGTCGCGTCCCGCGCGCTGGCCGACGCCGGATACGCCGACCGCCCCTTCGACCGGTCCCGCACGGCGGTGGTCTTCGGCGCGGCCGGGGGCGGCGACCTCGGCGCCGCGTACGGGATGCGCGCGGCGCTGCCGTCCTACTACGGCGAGGTGCCCGCGGGCCTGGACGAGCGGCTGCCGCGCCCGGCCGTGGGCTCCCTCCCCGGCGTCCTCACCAGCGTCATCGCCGCCCGGATCGCGAACCGGCTCGACCTCGGCGGCGCGAACCACACGGTGGACGCCGCGGGCGCCGCCTCGCTGGCCGCGCTCGACGCCGCCTGCAAGGAACTCGTCACCGGCGCCGCCGACCTGGTGCTGTGCGGCGGCGCCGACCTGCGCACCGGCGTCCAGGACTACCTGCTGCTCGCCTCGGCGGGCGCGCTGTCCCCGTCCGGGCGGTGCGCCGCGTTCGACTCGTCCGCCGACGGCGTCGCGCCCGGCGAGGGCGTCGGATGCGTGGTCCTCAAGCGCCTCGCGGACGCCGAACGCGACGGCGACCGGATCTACGCGGTGGTCAGGTCGGTCGCCGGGGCCGGCGACGGCCGCGCCCCCGACCTCGCCGCGCCCCGGCCCGAGGGCCAGCGGCGCGCCCTGGAACGCGCCTACGAGCGCGCCGGCGTGGCACCCGCCGCGGTGGGGCTCGTCGAGGCGCACGGAGCCGGGGCCGAGGCGGACGACGGGACGGAGCTGGCGGCCCTCGCCTCGGTGTTCGCCGGCGCCGCGCCGGGGAGCGTCACGCTCGGGTCGGTGAAGTCGCAGATCGGGCACACCGGGTGCGCCGCGGGCCTCGCCGGCCTCATCAAGACCGCGTACGCGCTGCACACGGGCGTGCTGCCGGGGACGCTGCACCTCGCCCGGCCGAACGCGGAGTGGACGCAGGACGGCCCGTTCGCCTTCGGCGGCGGCGCCCGGCCGTGGACCGCCGGCCCCGGCGAGCGGCATGCGGGGCTGAGCGGCGTCGGGGTCGGCGGCGCGAACTTCCACGCCGTCCTGTCCGGCTACGCCGGCGCTCCCGAGCCGGTGTCGGGGCTGGGCGAGTGGCCGGCCGAGCTGTTCCTGATCCGCGGGGCGGACCGCACCGCCGCGAGCGCCGTCATCGACCGGCTCTCGGCGCTGCTGCCCGCCGCGCCCCGGCTGCGCGACCTCGCCAGGACCGCCGCCTCGTCCGAAGGGCCCGTGCAGGTGGCGCTGGTGGCCTCAGGCCTGGAGGACCTCCGGGGCAAGCTCGCGCTCGCGTCCGCCTTCCGCCCCGCGCCGGGCGTCTTCCCCGCCTCCGGCGAGCCGGGGCAGGTCGCGTTCCTCTTCCCCGGACAGGGCGGTCAGCGGCCCGGGATGCTCGCGGACCTCTTCGTCGCCTTCCCCCGCCTCCAGCGCCTGCTGCGGCACGCCGGCGGACGGTACGCGGCCGCGATGTTCCCGCCCGCGGCGTTCACCCGGTCGGACTCCCGCCGCCACCGGGCGGAGCTCGCCGACACGCGGGTCGCGCAGCCCGCCCTCGGCATCGCCGGGCTGGCCGTCCACCGGCTGCTGACCGCGGTCGGCGTGCATCCCGATCTCGCCGCCGGGCACGGCTGCGGCGAGCTCGTCGCGCTCTGCGCCGCCGGCGTGTTCGACGACGCCGACATGGTCGGCCTGAGCGCCGCGCGCGCCGAGGCGATCCTGTCGGCGGCCGGGACCGGGGCGGGCGCCATGGCGGCGGTGGGCGCGACGCCGGAGCGGGTGCGGGCGGCGCTGCCGGAGGGGGCGACGTGGTCGTCGCCCACCACGACGCCCCCCGCCGCGTCGTGATCTCCGGGACCTCGGCGGGCGTGGACCGCGCGCTGGGCGTCCTGTCGGAGGCGGGCCTGCGCGCCGAGCGGATCCCGGGGGCGTGCGCGTTCCACAGCCCGCTCGTCGCCGCCGCGTCGGAGGCGCTGCGCGCGGAGCTGCTCGGCCGCGACCTGCGCTCGCCCGCGTTCCCGGTCTGGTCGAACGCGACGGCGGCGCCCTACGACACCGATCCGCCCGAGCTGGCCGCCGCCCTCGCGGGGCAGCTCGCCGCGCCCGTCCGCTTCGTGGAGCAGATCGAGGCCATGTACGCCGCGGGCGCCCGCACGTTCGTCGAGGCGGGCCCCGGCCGGGTCCTCACCGGCCATGTCGCCGCGATCCTCGGGGACCGGCCGCACACCGCGGTGAGCTGCGACGCGCCCGGCGACGACGCGCTGGCCGGGCTGCTGCGCGGGCTCGCCGAGCTGGCCGCCGCGGGCGTCCCGGTCGACCCGCTGCCCCTGTTCGCCGGGCGCGACGCCCGCCCGCTCTCCGGCGAGCCCGCCCCGGCGCCCGGGTGGATCGTCAACGGTCATCTCGTCCGCACCGCCGGCGGCGGGTACCCGGCGGGCGCGCTCCGCCCCGCCGAGCGCATCGAGGGCCCCGGCCCGGACGGCTCGGAGGCCGCCGTCCTGGAGTACCTGCGCGCGAGCCGCGAGGTGATCGCCGCGCAGCGCGAGGTGGTCCTGCGCCACCTCGCGACCCCGGCGGGCCGGGACGCGGCGGCGCGGTCCGTCCCCGCGCCCCGTCCCGTCCTGCCGGGCGAGACGCTGCCGGAAGGCGGCCTGAAGCAGGAGCAGCCGACAGCCGACGACCTGCGGGACGTGCACGCCGCCGCCCACGCAGCGATCCGAACACCCGGGGACGCCCTCGCCGAGCCGCCGCTTCCCACCACCCCCAAGCCCGCCGTCGCCGCCGAGCCTGCTCCTGAGTCCGCCGAGCCTGCTCCTGAGCCCACCGTTGCCGCTGAGCCGGCGCCCGTCGCTGAGTCCGCCGCCACTTCGGCTTCCGCCGGAGCCCCGGAGGCCGCCGTCGTTCCGGGGCCGGGTGTGGCTCGGCTGGTCTGGTCCGCTTCACATGTGGGGGCCGGGGGGTTGTCCGGGGGGCGGCCTTTGCCCCGGGTGGCGCGTCAGGTTCCGCGGATCGTGGAGCTGGGCGCGTTGCCGGCGCCGCCGGAGTCCGGGACGGGGTTCGCCGGCCGGCGGTTCCTGATCGTGGACGACGCGTGCGGCGTCGCCCTCGAACTGGCCGACCTGCTGGAGCGGCACGGCGCGCAGGTGCGCGTCCCGCCGGACGTGGACGGGCCCTGCGACGGGCTCGTCCATCTGGCGGCGCTGCGGCCGGGAGCCGGGCGCGTGCTGCCGCAGGCGTTCGCGGGCGTCCGGCGGGCGCTGGCCGGGGGCTGCGGTGGCTGGTCTTCGCGAGCGGCGCCGGCGGGACGTTCGGGCGGCGGTTCGACGGCGGCGCCGTCGGGGACCCGGGGCCGGGAGCGGGCCTCGGGGGGCTGGCACGGACCATCGCGCAGGAGTACCCGGAGGTGCTCGTCCGCGCGCTGGACGTCGACACCGAGGACACCCCGCGCGCGATCGCGCAGCGGATCCTGGCCGAGCTGCTGACCGCCGAGGCGCCGGTCGTGGTCGGGCACGAGATCGGCAGGCGCACCACCCTGGACCTGATTCCCGCCGGGCCGCCCGGCGGGGACGCGGCGAGCGCGCCGGACCTCGAACCGGACGGCGTCGTCCTGCTGACCGGGGGCGCGCGGGGGATCACCGCGCGGGTCGCGTTGGAGTTCGCCCGGACGAGCGGCTGCCGCATCGAGCTGGTGGGCCGAACCCCGGAGCCGGTGGGGGAGCCGGAGTTCCCCGGCGCCGAGGACGAGGCCGGGCTGCGCCGGGCGCTCGTCGCGCACGGCGAGGAGCAGCCCGCCGAGATCGAGGCGACGGTCCGCAGGATCCTCGCCGAGCGCGAGATACGCCGGACCCTGGCGGCCCTGGGCGAGCACGCCGCCTCCGTGCGGTACCACGCGGCGGACGTGCGGGACCCGGGCGCCGTGCGGGCCGTGGTCGACGACGTCTACCGGCGGCACCGGCGGCTGGACGGCGTCGTCCACGGCGCCGGCATCGCCGAGGACCGCCTCATCCGCGACAGGTCGCCCGAGTCGTTCGCGCGGGTGTACCGGACGAAGGTGGACGGCGCCGCCGCGCTCGTCCAGGCGGTCCGCCCCGGCCTCGCGTTCTTCGTCGTCTTCGGCGGCGTCGCCGGTGTGCACGGCCGGGGGCGGGCCGGGCACGCGTCGGCGGGCGACGCGTGCGGATCGCTCGCGCACGTGTGGCGGAGGCGGCACGGGCGGGTGCTCGTCGCCGACTGGGGCCCGTGGGCGGGCGGAGCGGTGTCGCCCGAGCAGGTGCAGGAGTACGCGCGGCACGGCGTCGGGCTGATCGATCCGGACGCGGGGGCGGCCGCCCTGCTCAGGGAGATCGCGCACGGGGACGAGACGCGGGTCGTGCTGACCGGGACCGTCCGGTGAGCGGGGCGGCGGAGCCGATCGCGATCGTCGGCGCCGGGGCGGTCTTCCCCGGCGCGGGCTCGGCGGCCGAGCTGTGGCGCAACGTCCTCGACGGGGTCGACGCGATCGGCGACGTGCCGCCCGGCCGCTGGGACCCCGCCCTCTACTACGACCCGGAGGCGTACGGGCGGGAGCCGGAGAGCGACCGGTTCTACTGCCGGCGCGGAGGGTTCGTCGACGAGCTGGCCACCGTCGACCCGGCCCGCTTCGGGATCGTGCCGGCGGCGGTGCGGGGCATGGAGCCCGACCACCTGCTGGCGCTGCGCGCGGCCGGGGACGCGATCGCCGACGCGGGCGGCGCCGAGCGGCTGCCCGACCGGTCCCGGATCGGCGTCGTCATCGGGCGCGGCGGCTACCTCACCACGGGCTTCGCGCGGTTCGACCAGCGGGTCAGGACCTCCCACCAGGTCGCCGGGATCCTCGGGGAGCTGGTGCCCGAACTCGGGCCGCGGCGGCTGGCGGAGATCCGCCGGGCGTTCTGCGACCGGCTGGGCCCCGACGAACCGGACGCCTCGGCCGGGCTGCTGCCGAGCTTCGCCGCGGCCCGCATCGCCGACCGGTTCGACCTGCGGGGCCCCGCCTACACGCTGGACGCGGCGTGCGCGTCGTCGCTGCTCGCGGTCGAGCACGCCGTGCGGGCGCTGCGCGGAGGGCAGGCCGACGCGATGCTGGCGGGCGGCGTCCACCACGCGCACCACGCCACCGTGTGGGGCGTCTTCAGCCGGCTCCGCGCGCTGAGCCCGACCGGGACGATCCGGCCGTTCGACCGCGCCGCCGACGGGACGCTCCTGGCGGAGGGGACGGGCGTCGTCCTGCTCAAGCGGCTGTCGGACGCCCGGCGGGCCGGCGACCGCGTCCACGCGGTGATCCTGGGCGCCGGGTCGTCCAGCGACGGGCGCGCCGCGAACATCATGAGCCCGCTGGTGGACGGGCAGGTCCTCGCGGTCGAGCGGGCGTGGCGGGACGCGGGCCTGGACCCGGCCGCGCCCGGCGCGGTGGGGCTGATCGAGGCGCACGGCACCGGCGCCCCGGCGGGCGACGAGGTGGAGCTGGCGACGCTGCGCCGGGTCTTCGGCACGGCCGGCCCGCCGATCGGCCTCGGCACCGTCAAGTCGATGATCGGGCACGCGATGCCGGCCGCGGGGATCGCCGGGCTGCTCAAGGCCGCCTTCGCGCTGCGCGACGGAGTCCTGCCGCCGACGCTGCACGTCGACGACCCGCATCCGGCGCTGGACGGCGGCCGGCTGCGGCTCGTCCGGGAGGCCGCGGAATGGGCCCGGGAGGGCGGCCCCCGCAGGGCGGCGGTCAACGCGTTCGGGTTCGGGGGCGCCAACGCGCACGTGGTCCTGGAGGAGCCGCCCGCCGCCCGCAGGCCCCGGCGGCGCAGGCTCGACGCGCCGCAGTCGGAGGAGGGCGTCCTCCGGCTCGCCGCACGCACGGCGGAGGAACTGTCGGAGGCCCTGACCGCCCCCGACGAGGAGCTCCTCGCCAAGGTCCGCGACGACGTCCCGGACCTTCCGTGCCGTCTCGCCATCGTCGGCCCGACGCCGCGCAGGCTCGACCTGGCGCGCGCCCTCGTCCAGCGGGGGACCGCCTGGCGGGGCCGCAGCGACGTGTGGTTCACGCCCCGCCCCCTTCTCGCGGGCGGCGGGCGGCTGGCGTTCCTGTACCCCGGTTTCGAGGCCGCCTTCGACCCGCGCGTGGACGACGTCGCCGCGCACTTCGGCATGGCGGCGCCGGCGCTGACCGGCCGCACGGACCTGGTCGGGCACGCCGCCGACGTGCTGCGCACGGGCCGGCTGCTGACCGCGGCGCTGAGCGGGCTCGGCGTCGAGCCCGACGTCGCGGCGGGCCACAGCCTCGGCGAGTGGACGGCGATGACCGCCGCCGGGGTCTGCGGCGCGGACGCGTTCGAGGCGCTCCTCGCCGCCCTCGACGGGGAGGCCCTGGACGTCCCCGGCGTCGCGTACGCGGTGCTCGGGTGCGGTGCGGCCCGGGCGCAGGAGGCCGTGGGCGGGCGTTCGGGCGTCGTGGTCAGCCACGACAACTGCCCGCACCAGTCGGTGGTCTGCGGCCCGGCGGGGGAGGTCCGCGAGGTCCTGGGCCGGCTCGCCTCCGAAGGCGTGCTCGGCCAGGAGCTGCCGTTCCGGTCGGGGTTCCACACCCCGCTCGCCGAGGCGTACGAGAAGCAGGTGCGGCGCGCGTTCGAGGCGCTGGAGATCCGCGAGCCCCGCCTCCCGCTGTGGTCGGCGACGACGGTCGCGCCGTTCCCGCGCCGCCCCGCCGAGGTCCGCGAGCTGGTCGCGCGCCACCTGCTCGAACCCGTCCGGTTCAGCGAGCTGGTCGAGGAGCTGTACGGCGCGGCGCACGTGCGGGCCTTCGTGCAGGTCGGGCCGGGCGCGCTCCCCGAGTTCGTCGCCGACCGCCTCGGCGGCCGCGAGCACCTCGCGATGGCCGTCAACGTGCCGAAGCGCGACGGGATGGCCCAGCTCCGCCGCGTCGTCGCCGCGCTGTGGGCCGAGGGCTACGGCGCGTCCTCGCCGTCCCCGCCCTCCACGACGGGCATGCGCCTGGACCTCGGGACGCCCCTGGTCAGGCTGGACGGGGCCGTGAGCCCCCTGCGCCTCGGCCGGGAGGCTCTGCCGCTGCCGGCGGACGATCCGGTGCTGGCCGAGCTGGAGGCCCTGCTCGACGACGCGGCGAGCGGGGCGCGGTCGGTCCTGGAGGCGCTCGGCGGCGGGGCCGCGCCCGGCCCGGGCGAGGACGTCTCGCCGGCGGCCGCGGAGCTGAACGTCTCCCGCGTCTTCTCGATGGAGTCGATGCCGTGGCTGCGCGACCACTGCCTCGTCCCGCAGCCCCCCGACTGGCCGGACATGTCGGACAGATTTCCGATCGTTCCGCTGGCGGGGCTGCTGGAGGTCATGGCCGACACGGCGCGCGAGCTGCTGCCCGACCTGGTGGTCGTCGGGTTCGAGAACGTCCACGCGGTCCGCTGGCTCGTCGCGGCGCCCGCGACCACCGCCGACATCCGCGCCCACCTCATCGAGTCGGCCGGACGGCCCCTCAAGGTGAAGGTCGTCGTCAACGGCCACGCCGACGGGACGGTCCTGCTCGCCGAGCGCTACCCGGCGCCGCCCCAGCCGGACCGCACGCCGCTCAGCATCGAGGGGCCGCCGATCGTCACCGCCGAGCGCCTCTACGAGGAGCGCTGGATGTTCCACGGCCCGCTCTTCCGCGGCGTCAGCGAGATCACGGCGCTCGCGGAGGACGGCGTACGAGCCGTCCTGACCTCGTTGCCCACGCCCGGCGCGCTCATGGACGGCGCAGGGCAGCTCTGCGCCCACTGGATCCAGGTGTACGGCGACACCAACCAGACCGTCTTCCCCGTGGGGATCGAACGGGTCGCCCTCTACGGACCCACGCCGTCCCCGGGGGAAGACCTGGACACCACCATCTGGAACCAGTCCCTCACCGACACCACCATGCGCTGCTCAGCGGAGATGGTCACGGAGAACGGAACGGTGTGGGGGCGCGTCGACGGATGGACGACGCACCGCTTCTACACCGACGAGGCGCTCTGGCGGATGAAGTTCACCCCGGAGGTGTCCGGGACGGGGGAGCCGCAACCCGGCGGCTGGTGCCTGGCCCGCAAGCGGTGGGACGGCACCGCGTCCCGCGATCTGCTGATGCGCCAGTACCTCTGCGCCGCCGAGCGCGCCGAGTACGAGGCCCTTCCGCCGTTCGCGCAGGGGCCCTGGCTGCTCGGACGGATCGCCGCCAAGGACGCCGTCCGCCACCACCTGTGGCGCGAGGGCCACGGGCCGCTGTTCCCCGCCGAACTCGCCGTCCAGGACGGCCAGGCGGCGACGGGGCCGTTCGAGGAGCCGCTCACCCTCTCGATCGCCGCGGACGCCGAGCTGGGCGTGGCCCTGGTCAGATCCGGCCGCGAACCGGCCGGCGTCGGGCTCGCCCTGAACGGCGAGGGCGCGCGGATCCGCGCGGCCAAGCAGGCGGTGCTCCAGGCGGTGCTGCGGGGCCGGGGCCCCGGATCCGACCGCCTCGAACTCGTCGTGACCGTCGCCGACGCCGAACGGCTGCTGATCGCGGCGGACGGGACGGTCACCACGGTGGAGACCCGCGAACTCGAAGGACACGTCGTGGCCTGGACGGCCGCATCCGGAACGGCCGACATGGAGGAGACCCGCGCATGAACGACGTCGACCACGCCCGGCCGCCGGCGGGAGCCGGCCGGTGAGCGCCCGCCGCGTGCGGGTCCCGTCCCTGCTGGGCGACCCCGGGGTGGCGCGGGCGTGCGCCCCGTCGCGCCGCTTCCTGTTCGCGGTCCCGCCGCTCGCCGGGCATGTCGCCGCGGTCGCCGCGGTCGCCGCCGAGCTCGTCCGCCGCGGCCACAAGGTCGCCTGGACGGGCCACCGCGCGACCCTCGAACCCCGGCTGCGCTCCCGCGCGCGGATCTTCAGCGCGCTCGGTGACGAGGACGCGGCGCGCCTGCTCGACGACCGCCTGCGCGCGTGCGGTCCCGCCGACCCCCGCTTCTGGGAGGAGTTCCTCGTCCCCCTCGGCCACGCCATGATGCCCGGCGTCGAGACGGCGATCGACCGGTTCCGCCCGGACGCGGTGGTCGCCGACCAGCTCGCCCTCGCCGCGCCCGTCGCGGCCCGCCGCCGCGAGATCCCCTGGGCCACGGCCGCCGCGACGCCCGCCGAGTTCACCCGCCCGCTCGCCGGCCGGCCGGAGGACGAGCGGCGGGTGCGCGAGCGCATCGGCGGGCTCCAGCTCGACCACGGCATCGACGACCTGCTCGACCTGCGCTTCTCCGACCACCTCGTGCTGGTCTTCGCCACCGGCGCGCTGCTCGGCGACGTCTCCTTCTTCCCCGACCACTTCGCCTTCGTGGGGCCCGTCCCCGGCCGTCCCGCGCCGAGCGCGTTCCCGTGGGACCGGCTGGACGGCCGCCCCGCCGTGCTCGTCGCGCTCGACACGGCCGGCGACGCGTCCCGGGAGCGGTTCCTCCGGGTCGCCGCCGAGGCCGTCCGCGAGCTGGACGTCCAGGCGGTCTTCGTGGCGCCGCCCGGGGCGGTGGGGGCGGCGCCGCCGAACGTCCTCGTCCGCGGGCAGGTCCCTCGGCCGAAGATCCTCGAACGGATGTCGGCGGTCGTCTGCGACGGCGGCTACGGCGCGGTGTGCGAGTCGCTCGCCCGCGGCCTGCCGCTGGTGGCCGCTCCGATCCGCGACGACCAGCCGATCATCGCGGGCCTGCTGGAGAAGGCGGGCGCGGGGACCGCCGTCCCGTTCGACGGCGTCCGGCCGGACGCGCTGCGGGCCGCGATCACCGCCGTCCTGGCCGACGGCCCGCACCGCGCCGCCGCCGCGCGGGTCCAGGACTCCTTCGCCGCGGCGGGAGGCGCCGCCGAGGCCGCCGACCGCCTGGAGAAGCTCACCTGACCCCGGCGGGCGGCCGGCAGGCCGCGGCGCTCCATACTCTCGACCATGACGGAACGACGCGCGATCCTCAGCGGCTCGACGTTCGAGGAGCAGATCGGCTACGCCCGCGCCGTGGTGGACGGCGACCGGGTCCACGTCTCGGGCACGACCGGGTTCGACTACGCCACCATGACGATCTCCGATGACGTGGTGGAGCAGGCCGAGCAGTGCCTCCGCAACATCGGGGCCGCGCTCGCGGAGGCGGGCTGCGGGTTCGCCGACGTGGTGCGCGTCCGGTACCTGCTGCCCGACCGCGCCGACTTCGAGCCGTGCTGGCCGGTGCTGCGGCGCCGCTTCGGCGAGGTGCGCCCGGCCGCGACGATGCAGGTGTGCGGGCTCGCCGACCCCCGCATGAAGATCGAGATCGAGGTCGACGCGCGGAGGGCCGCGGGGTAGGGCGCGGCTAGTCGGGGCGGTCGGCGGTGGTGAAGGAGCCGAGGAGGCCGCCGAGGTCGCCGAAGGGGGACGTCGCCTCGCGGAGGCGGTCGGGCCAGTCGGGGTCGGTGCGCAGGGCGCCCACCGCGGTCTCCAGGCCCCGGGAGGAGCCCCACAGCGCGGAGTCGCGGGCGGCGGCGTCGCGCTGGTCGCGGGTCCACCAGGCGCCGACGGCGCGGAACTGCTCGGCGAGCGTGTCCCCGGGGATCGCGCGCCCGTAGCGGCTCTCCCACTCGCCGCTCAGCGGGTGGCGCCCGCCGCCGGGAGTCGAACGCCGCGCCTCGCCGAGCTCCTCCAGGACGAGGCACCAGCGGTACGGGGCGGCGAAGAACTCCGTCTCGCCGGCGGTGCACGCGCCGCCCTTCAGGATCGCGACCATATGCCCGGCCAGACCGGCGGGGGCGGCGCGGGACGCCGTGGCCGCGTCCACCGCGTGCGAGAGGGCGCAGTCGCGGATCCGGGACGGCAGCCCGTCCATGAGGGAGGCGGGCGGGCGCGGGGAGCCCCAGCCGGTCAGGTGGGCCGCGGCGGCGAGCTCCGCCCACACCGCCAGCTCGGGACGGTCCGACAGGGCCCGCTGGGCGGTGCGCATGTCCCGCAGTGTGCAGGGGGAGTCGCGGCAGTCCGTCCCGCACGTGCCGCTGCGGGGGGTCACCAGCACGCGGGGCGAGGCCGTCGGCGGCGCGGCCTCCTCCAGGCGCGAGCCGTCCGGCATCCGGACCAGGTGCGGGTAGTCCATGCCGTCGGTGAACACCGCGCCCTCGCCCGGCGTGAGCGTGACGAGGAACTGCGACTGCGCCTCGGTGATGTTCATCGTGGCGCCGACCGCGTCCCGGTCGTCCTTCGCGGGCAGCCGGTGGACGATCTTGACGGCGGTGTTCTTGATGACGTCCGGGACGAGCTTGGAGGGGATCTGCTCCGCCACGATCAGCCCCTCGCCGTACGCGCGGATCTCCGCCAGCAGGCTCGCGAACGTCTCCACGGCGTGCGACGCGGGCCCGGCCTGCTCGCTGCGGCGCAGCAGCCGGTGCGCCTCCTCGAACACGCTGAGGTGCCGCAGCCCGGTCGGGGCGCCCCGCCGCTGCCGCAGCCGCAGGTGCTCGACCAGCCGCACCAGGACGGTGCCCATCAGGAACGCCTTGTCGCGGTCGTCCCCGACGTCCTCGATCTCCAGGACGACGTTGCGGGCGAGCAGCGCGTCGAAGTCGATCGGGTGGCCGCCCTCGAAGAACCGCCCGGTGGTGCCGAGCCGCAGGCTGGACAGCCGGACCCGGATGAAGCCGCGCACGTTGTCGGTGATCTCCTGGCCGTAGCCGATCTCGTCGACGACCTGCTCGGCGGTGGCCTGCAGGTCGGCCAGCGTCGGGTAGCGCGGCGCGGCGCCCGGCGCGGCCGGCTCGCCGAGCGCGAGGTCCCACCCGAGCCGCTCGTAGCAGCGGGTCAGCGCCGCCGCGAGCACCTGCGGGAACGGCTCGTCGGCCTCGAACGCCGCGAGGAACAGGGCGCGGACGAGATCGGCGTGGGTCTGCAGCGGGAACGGCCGCCCGTCCGGTCCGGTCGCCGGTTCGAGCGGGTTGATCCCGGCCGCGATCGCCTCGGCGTCCCCCGGGCGGATCGTGACGACCTCCGCGTCCGGGAGCCGCGCCGCCATCAGCCGGTACTCCGCCTTCGCGGGCTCGACCACCAGCCACGGCAGCCCCGCCCCGGACGCGGCCGCGAGCAGCGACCGGACGGTCTGCGACTTGCCGGCGCCGGTCGCGCCGCACACGAACGTGTGCCGGTTCAGGCTGGACAGCGGCAGCGAGATCGGGCCCACGTCGCGGCGGTTGCGGTCCAGGACCCGTCCCAGCCCGACCCCGGTGCCCGGCGACTCGGGCGTGACGTCGAACTCCGGCCGCATCACGAACCGGACCCCGGCGATCTCCCGGACGGGCGGACGGGCCAGCGCCGCGACCAGCTGCGAGCTCGCCTCGAACGGGCCCGCCGCGCCCGGGACCAGCGCGTACGGCAGGCGGCCGAGGTCCGCCGACGCGCACACGAGCGCCGCGACGCGGGCGGCGGCCCGCGGCGTGGCCGCGCCGGCCGCCAGGTGCACCCGCCAGAGGCCGGACGTGGCCGCCTGGCGCAGCTCGCGGTGCCGCTTCTCCATCCGGACGGCCTCGACCGAGTCCTCCGGCGACATCTCCGCCATCGACCGGGCGCGCTGCTGCCGGTCGGCCAGGTCGTCGGCGAGGCGCCGCGCCTCGTCCGGGTCGACGGGCTCGGCGACCAGCATCCAGGCGAACGGCTGCATCCACACCGAGAGAAGGCCGTCCTCCAGGGACGGGCGCGCGGGCTCCTCCGGCGGGGGGTCCTCCACGAGCAGGCCGTCGGCGATGCCGCCGATGCTCACCCAGTGGGCCATCGCGTCCTCGCCGATCCCCTGGGGCAGCAGGGTCCCGCGCCCGCCCGCGGGGAGGCTCAGAGTCGCGGTCCGCCCGTCGCGGTCGGCGACGAGCCCGTCCCCGCCGACGAACACCTCCGTGGGCCCGAACGCCTCCGCGCGCCGCCAGCCGACCAGCACCGGATCCCTGCCCGCGTGGTAGGCCGACACCAGCGCCGCGAGCCGCTGGTCGCGCCACTCGTCCCGCCCGTCCGCCTCGTCCGGGCGGGGGACCTCCGTCAGCCGGCAGACCGGAAGACCGCGCACGACGTCCCACATCGTCAGCCCCGCCGAGGGGCCGGGCCGGACATTTTCGCGATCTCGCCTCGGTCCAAGGTCATGAGCAGTCAGGCTATTGAGCAAGGACCCCTTTGGGAAGGCCGTTTCCTTACGGAGGGCCTGACAAGTTACATGTCAATCTGCTTGGGTTATTTGCGGCATACCGAGCGGGACGGGACGGGCGTGACGAACGCGCCGGCACCCGGACGGGACGGGGGTTTGATCGTGAGGGGCGGTCCGGTCGACCATGGGGGATTGCTGTCACGCCGCGAGCGGCTCTTCACCCCCGATCCCCGCCTGGGCTGGGTCTTCCGGGACCGGTGGTGGTTCCTGCGCCCCTTCCCGGACGCGCCGCCCCAGCAGCAGGCCCTGCCCGACTACCTGGCCCGCCGGGTCGTGCAGACCGAGCAGCTCGCGCAGCGCAGGCTGAGCCGTACCCTCCCGGTGAGCGCGGCGATCGCCGCGGTGCTCGTGCTGTTCGCCGCCTGCTCGGCGGGCGGCTCCCAGACCGTCTCGGTCGGTTCGCTCCTGCTGGCCGCCGTCGCGCTGGCGCCCGGCGCGGTGCTGACATGGTGGGCGGTGCGGCAGCGGCAGAGCGCCCGGCAGGCCCACGAACTCGCCCAGCAGCAGATCATCGGCGGCTACCAGGACCAGGCGCGTCAGTGGCACGCGCGCAGGCAGGCCCACGACACCGCGGAGCGCGCGCGGCTGGACGGCCTGCCCGAGTGGGGCGCGGCCCCCCGCCCCGGCCGCCGCCTGGACGTCTTCGGCGGGACGCTGTGGGCGTGGGAGGCGCTGCTCACCACGTACGGGACGTCCACCCTCGCCGTCCAGCCGCTGCTCGTCCTCGACCTCTCCCGCGAGGTCGTCAGCCGCGAACTGGTCGAGCTGGCCCAGGCGGCGTGGATGGGCGTGGACGCGCAGCTGCTGCCCAGCCGCCAGGCCTCGTCCAGCCTCCTGGCCGACATGGCGCCCCGCGACCTGGTGGACGCGATCGTCGAGTCCATGCACGGCGGCACGCCCGACGCCGCGCGCGCCGACCGCAGCATGGACGACCGGATCCTGACCAAGGTCTGCGACGCGCTCGGCGGCGACGTCACCCTCGGCCGGATCGCGGCGGCGCTGCGCGCCCTGATGGGCGAGCCCGACGACGGCGACGCGCTGACCCGCGAGGAGCGGCGGCACGTCGCGAGCGAGCTGTTCACCGTGGAGTACCGGCGGCAGGCCCACGCGAACCTGTCGCGGATCGAGTCCTACGTCCACCCGCTGGAGGACCTCGGCGCGGCGCCCGCGGAGCGGGAGGGCGCCGGCTACCTGACCTGCGTCGCTCTCGACAGCCAGGCCCGCAACGTCCGCTCCGAGCTGCTCACCGACCTCATCGTCCAGTGGGTGACGCACCGCATCACGGCGTCGCGGGCCTCCACGCCCGCCCTCGTCGTCGCCGGCGCGGACGAACTGGCCCGCCGCCACCTGGAGCGGCTCTCGGACGCCTGCGAGCGGCGCGGCGTCCCGCTGACCCTGCTGTTCCGGCGGCTCCGGGAGACGTCCGCCGAGATGATCGGCGGCGGCGCCGTCGCGTTCATGCGGCTCGGCAACCACGAGGACGCGTCCCGCGCCGCCGACTTCATCGGGCGCGACCACCGCTTCGTCCTGTCGCAGATCACCAAGAACGTCGGCGGGAACGAGTCCCACACCACCACCGACACCGAGGGCACGGGCGACTCCGAGACCTACAGCACCAGCCGCACGACCGGGACGTCCCGCAACTGGGGGACGAACCGCTCGTCCGGCACCAGCTACTCGGGCGGCGAGATGTTCGGGCTGTTCCCCGACCGCTCCACGTCCTACCAGCGGGGCAGCAACCGCGGCGGCTCCACCAGCACCAGCGACACCGAGGGCACGTCCACCTCCACGTCGCGGAACTGGTCGGCCGCCTACTCCTTCGCGGAGGGGACCAACTGGAGCGACGCCGACACCACGCAGCGCGTGTACGAGTACGTCGTCGAACCCGTCACCCTCCAGCACCTGCCCGACCACGCCCTGCTGCTGGTCGAGTCGGCGCCCGGCGGCGGCCGCACGATCACGCCCGTCGAGTGCGACCCGGCCATCGTCACGCTGGACCGCGTCACCACCGGCCCCCTTCCGGAACCGCCGCCCCCGCAGCAGGCGCTGCCCGCCCCCACCGCGCTGACCTCGTCCGCCCCCGCGCCGCAACACCAGGGGTGGGGCGCGCCGTCCGCCCCCCCGTGGGCCGGCCCGGCCGCGCCGCCCCCGCCGCGCGCGCCCCTCTCGACCCGGCCGGGCCCGCCGCCCGGCCAGCAGACCGGTCCGCGGCCGCCCGGCGACCCCCGCCAGGGGCCGCCGCCGCTGTTCGGCGGGAGGAGCTGACCGGGCTCAGCCGAGCCGGCGGCGGAGCGCCTGCGCCCGCCGGACGAGCGGGAGCGGCAACCCGTCGGGCTGGTGCTCGATGCGGTGCTCCACGGCCGCGACGAGGTCCGCGCCGAACCCCATGCGCACCGCCGCCGCGTCGGCCCGCGCCTCGCCCCCGGCGCTCAGCAGGCGCGCCCCCAGCGAGGCGGCGTAGGCGAGGGCGGCCGGCAGCGCCACCAGCACCGTCACCACCGCGGCGACGGCGGCCAGCAGGAGCACCCCCAGGAACCCGATCGGCCGGTGCCACTCGACGGCCCGCTTCCACATCGGGCCGATCGGCGACCACACCGTGCGCAGCGCCCACTGGAGCGTCCGGTTCGGCAGCGTCACCTGCGCGTGGACGAACGCCGGCACCGCCCGCCACCCCTGGAGGTGCCCCAGCTCGTGGGCGAGGACGGCGGCGAGGCGCCCGGGCGGCAGCGAGCGGGCGGACTGCGACGTGACCGCCACCGTGCGCGTCGACGGCCGGCAGGCGTTCAGCCCGTCCGACTCGACGATCACGAGCCGGTAGCCGCTGACCCCGGCGTGCTGCTGCACGTAGCGCCACGCGTGCTCCAGCCGCGCGCGCTCGTCGCCGTCCGGCTCCCGGTAGCCGTACGAGCGCGAGGCGCTGAAGGGAGCCAGCAGCAGCAACGCCCAGACGGCGAACACCAGGACCGCGCCCCAGAGAGTCCAGACGGACCCCGCCCCGAACGCGACGGCGGCGACCACGCCCCCTTCGGCCGCCACGACGAGGCCGATCGCGATCCGAGCCCGCCCGGACGGCGTGCCCTGCGGCAGCCCCGGGGGAAGATAACGCGGCCCAGGCTCCTCCGCCTGCCGCGGCGCCTCCGGCCGCTGCCCCGGCACCGGCGGCCGACGCACAGGCCCGGCGGTCCGCGGCGCCGGAGGCCGCGGAGCATGCGGCTTCCGCTGCCCCGGCGTCGGGGGCGCCGACGACTCCATCCGAGCCTCCTGCAAGGGCGGTGGCTGCACAGGCCGCGCCGAACGAGCCCCACCCATCCGCGACGGAGGCGCCGGCGTCTCGAACCGCGCCTGCGGAGGCACAGGCCACGAGCCCGCCCCCCGCCCTGACGGTGTCTCAGGCCGAACTCCCGCCGAGGGCGGTGTGGGTGGCCGCGAAGGCGTCGACAGGCGCGGTGGGACCTGCGGCCCGACCGGGGCGGAGGGCGCACCCGCCTCGCCGCGGCTAGGCGGCGGGGCGACCGGCGTTTCTGATGGAGCCGAGGGCGAAGGTGGCGTGAGGCGCGGCGGTATCGGGCCGGGGGGTGCGGTGTGCGGGCCAGTTGACGGCGTACGAGCCTCTGTCTCCGGCGCAGGCGGGGAAGGCGGCGGCGCGGCTGGCCGGGACGGGGGTGAAGAGGGTCGTGGTGTGGAGGACGCACCGAGGCTCGGCGGGGGAGGCGTGGGGGGTTCGGGCCGAGCCTCTTGGAGGGGCGACTGTGAAGCAGACGGCGTCTCGGTGAGAGGGGGCGGCGGCGTGGCCGCGTGCTGAGGCAGCTCAGGGCCCAGAAGCGGAAGGTGTGGTGCCTCAGGCTCGGTCTTCGCCGAAGGCGGGGGGTCGACGGGCGCAGGGGAAGGCGGCTCGGGTGCCTGCTGTGGGGCGGGGCCAGGGCGTTGCGGGCGCGGGGCGGGGGCGGGTGGGGGGTCGGTGCTCAGGGAGGCGCGGCGGCGTGCGCGGGAGTCGTAGCGGCGCGACTCGCCGGTCCAGTTCTGGCCGTCCCAGTAGCGTTCGCGACCCATCAACTCCGGATCTGGATACCACCCAGGTGGTGCGCTCACCGGAACCCCGCCTCCCGTAAGGAACAGTTGACTTCCTCCCCACGGGCTAAGGCCGGGGGATTGCAGCCGGCGCATAGGCCGGTTGATGCGGTCTCCCTCGCGGGGCCGCAGGTTCCTGCTTCACTGACCGGCCGCTGCCGAGGTCTCCACAGGCTGGCACCGCATGCCCTGCGGCGCTGAGGATGTTCTTCGCGGCGTTGATGTCTGCGTGGTCGCGGTGGCCGCAGGCCATGCACGCGAAGACCGCTTGGCTCTCACGGTTCTTGGCGTCCACATGCCGGCACCGGTTGCACGTCTGTGAGGTGAACGCGGGGTTGACCAGCACCACTCGGGTGCCGGTCGACCTGGCCGCGTTGCGGATGGCCGACTCCATGCGGTGCCGGCCCTTGTCGAGGATGGCGCGGTTCAGCCCGGCCTTGGCCCGCACATTGCGGCCGGGCTCGTCGACGGTTCCTTTGGCGGAGGCAGTCATGCTCCGGGTGCGCAGATCCTCCAGCACGATGACGCTGCGCCGGGCGGTCAGACGGCCGGCCGTCCAAGCGGCGAAGTCGGCGCGCCGGTCGGTGACCCGGCCCATGACCCGGTTCATCGCGGCGACGGTCTTGCGCCGGTTCGCCGAGCCCTTCCGGCTGCGGGCCAGGCGCTGCTGAAGGCGCCGGTGGCGAAGCCTCTCGCCCGCGGTGGCGAACTCGCGGTCGTAGAACGCCCCGGTGCTGGCCACAGCGGCAACCTTCACACCACGGTCGATGCCGACCGCGGTTCCGGGGTGGTGCTCGGGGGTGAGCAGACCGTCCTCGACGAGGAAGGAGACGTGCCAGTGCCCTGCCCTGCGGGAAACGGTGGCCGAGCGGACCTCGCCGCCCAGGGGACGGGTCCATCGGAAGGCGGTCCAGCCCAGCTTGGGCAGCTTCACGCGGCCCCACTTTCGGTTCAGCCGTTCCACCCGGATCTGCTCGGCGTCGGGGAACCGGAAAGAAGGAGCCCAGCGGGCCTTGGATCGCCACCGGACCCTGAACGTCCCGTGCGCGCGGCACGCCCTGTCCGGATCCTTCAGCGTCTGCTGCAGGACATGCGACGGAGCGGCCCGCAGCCACTCGTGCTCGCTCTCGGCCTCGGCCAACTCGGCGGCCTGTGGAACGTAGTTCATCCATGCTCCGCGCCGCCGGTACTCACGGCGCTGCTCAAGAGCGGTGTTCCAGACCGACCGGCAGATGTCGCCGAACTCCTCGCACAACCCGGCCTGCTCAGGCGAGAGCCTGAGCCGGTACCTGCGGCCCGTCAGAATGGAGCACCCCCTTCCTCAGCCCGTGCTCCCGGCTCTCCCGGTGCTGGTTCACCACCTCACGGCGGGCGCCGCCCGCCGTGACGAGAGAGCAGGAGTTCCAGAAGACCAGGGTCGTGTCGGCTACCCAGAACAGATCAAGGCTTGCGCACGCCGCGACACAGCGTCAACACGGTGGTCACAGCTTGGGGGTGAAGGGGCGGCGATGGGCGGGATCGTCCGGCTCGGCGAGGCCGCGCAGGGCCGTCTCGACGAGCTCGATCCCCTGGAGGAGCGAGACGAGGCGCGCGCCCTCGCGGCGGTAGGCGTCCAGGACGGACTCGACGCCGTGCGGGGGGACGACGTCCCCGAGATCGACGCGAGCGGTGCGGAAGCCCTCCCGGGCCGCCTCCACGGACGCGTGGACGTGGTGGCGGGCCATGCGGGCGAGGGCGATGGGATAGCGGCGCAGGACGCCGTAGCGCCGGTACTCGGGCGGGACGAGTTCCAGCAGCCAGGCGAGCGCCGTGTCCACGAAGCGGTCGGTGCCCGGTGGATGCACCTGCGAGGGCCAGCCGGGCGGAACGTAGGTGCTCACGAGGGCAGGATAACCCGGATTCGAACTTGTGTTCGAGAGCGTTCCGGCGGCGTCACCCGGGCGGCGGGGTGCGGCGGATCCGGATCTTGCCGGACTCCAGGTCGTCGCGGACACCGCCGGATCCGGTCTGCTCGTGGTCGTCTTGGCGCAGCACCTTCTGCCGCTCCTGCTCCTCCTGCTTGACCTTCTTGGAGCCCTCGAAGGCGGAGGCGAGGTCCTCGAACATGCCGCCGCCGAAGCCGGCGCCGGTCTCACCGTCGCCCCTGATGGCCCCCATCAGGGACGACTTGCCCGTCCCCTCGCGGGGCCACTCGATGGTCTCCGGCTCGGCCGCCTCCGGGCGGGTGCCCATCGGACGGCCCTTGACGCGCTTGCGGCGGCGAAAGGGTGGCTTCACACACTCTCCAACGCGATGAGTCTCCAGAATGATCCCGGCAGACTTTCAGGTTACGAACGACCACCGGGTGGGAGAACCGGTGAAGTCTCCCTGGCGTAGCCCGAACACCGACTGTGGCCGCACCGCGACGGTGGCGTTCACCTCCGGGTCCAGGAAATCGACACGATAGCGCGTGGCGTACTTGGAGTTGACCAGGTCGATGAACCGCTGGAGCTCCCGCTGCTCGGTGACGATCTCGGCGCGGCCCTCGATGACCACGGGGTTCTCGGCCTCCTCGGTGGTGACCGTGACCTGTGGGTTCAGCCGCAGGTTCACCATCTTGCGGGACGGCACCGCGCTGCTGAACAGCAGTGCCTCCCCTGACCAGGCGCCCCAGACCGGCATGGCGTGGGGGCGCCCGTCCGGCCGTACCGTGCACACCCAGAAGTTGCGGGCGGCCCGCAGCCGCTCCACCGCCCAGGACCACGGCAGCAGGCCGCTTCCCTCGTGCGGTCCCTGGATGCCGTAACCCGGCATGTACGGACGTTCCGCCTTAGGTTCGACGGGGTGGACGGGCTTGATGGGCTCCGGTTCCGCGGCGGCGCCGGCGGCCGACATGGCGTTCCTCCCTCGGTCGTGCACTGTCCCGTCCCATATCGTTACAGACCTCGGCGTCTCGGGGTGACGCTCGGTGGCTCGTTGGGAGCGCCCAGGCGCGGTAGCCTGCGGGACGTGCGCCTATCCCACGTCATCTCCGCTCTGGAGGAGCTCTACCCGCCCGCGTGGGCGGAGTCCTGGGACGCCGTCGGCCTCGTCTGCGGCGACCCCGGCCAGGAGGTGGGACGGGTGCTGTTCGCGGTCGACCCCGTCGGCGCCGTGATCGACGAGGCGCTGGAGTGGGAGGCCGACCTCGTGGTCACCCACCATCCGCTGCTGTTGCGCGGCGTGCATTCGGTCGCCGCCACCACGCCCAAGGGCCGGCTCGTCCACCGCATGATCAGGAACGGGATCGCGCTGCACACCGCGCACACCAACGCCGACCGGGCCGTCCCGGGCGTGTCGGACGCGCTGGCGCGGGCCGTCGGGCTCACCGGGGAGCTGCGCCCGATGGTCCCCGCCGACGACGACCCGCGCCGCGGCCTCGGCCGGATCGGGGAGCTGGACGAGCCCGTCGCGCTGCGGGAGTTCACCCGCCGCGCCGCGGCCGGGCTGCCGTCCACCGCCTGGGGGGTGCGGGCGTCCGGCGACCCGGACCGCCCCGTCCGCACCGTCGCGGTCTGCGGTGGTGCGGGCGACTCCCTGCTCGGCACCGCCCAGGCGGCCGGCGTCGACGTCTACCTCACCGCCGATCTGCGGCACCACCCCGCGTCGGAGTTCACCGAGCAGGGCGGCCCTGCCCTGGTGGACGCCGCGCACTGGGCGACGGAGTGGCCCTGGCTCGCCGACGTCGAGCGGCGCCTGGCCGGGTCGTCCCAGGAAGCCGGCAAGTTGGAGACACGGGTGTCCACGCTCGTCACCGACGCGTGGACCCTTCACGACGAAGGAGCAAAGTGAAAGCCGCACCGCAAGCCCAGCTTCGCCTGATCGACCTGCAGGACCTCGACAGCTCGCTCGACCGCCTGGCGCACCGCCGCCGCACGCTGCCCGAGCTGGCGGAGATCGAGCGGCTGGAGGGCCGGCTGACCGAGCTGCGCGACGCGATCGTGGCGGCCGAGACGGAGGTCGGCGACCTGCGGCGCGAGCAGAAGAAGGCCGAGCAGGACGTCGACCAGGTCCGCACCCGCGCCGACCGCGACCAGAAGCGGCTGGACTCGGGGCAGGTGACCTCCGCGAAGGACCTCAGCAGCCTGCAGGCCGAGATCGAGTCGCTGCAGCGCCGCCAGTCCGACCTGGAGGAGGTCGTGCTGGAGATCATGGAGCGGACCGAGGAGGCCGAGGGCCGGGTCGCCGCGCTGAACGCCGAGCGGTCCGGCGCGACCGACGAGCTGGCCGCGCTCGCCGAGCGCCGCGACGCCGCCCAGCGCGACATCGACGACGAGGCGGGGACGTCGAGCGCCGCGCGCACCGCCGTCGCCAAGGACGTCCCGGACGACCTGCTCGGCCTCTACGAGAAGCTGCGCGGCCAGTTCGGCGGCGTCGGCGCGGCCAAGCTGTACCGCGGCGCCTGCCAGGGCTGCCACCTCGCGCTGAACACCGTCGACCTGAACCGCATCCGGGCCGCCGCCGAGGACGAGGTCATCCGCTGCGAGGAGTGCCGCCGCATCCTCGTCCGGACGCCCGAGTCGGGTCTGTGAGCGCCGGCCGGAAGCTGGTCGTCGAGGCGGACGGGGGCTCGCGCGGCAACCCCGGGCCCGCCGGGTACGGGGCCCTCGTCCGCGACGCGCTGACCGGCGAGGTGCTCGCGGAGGTCGCCGAGTCGATCGGGCACGCCACCAACAACGTCGCCGAGTACCGGGGGCTGATCGCCGGGCTCGCGGCGGCCGCCGGGGTCGACCCGTCGGCCCGCGTCGAGGTCCGGATGGACTCCAAGCTCGTCGTGGAGCAGATGTCGGGCCGCTGGAAGATCAAGCACCCGGACATGGTGCCGCTGGCGCTGGAGGCCCGCGAGCTGGCCGCCGCGCTGGGCTCGGTGTCCTACGGCTGGATCCCGCGCAACCGCAACGCGCACGCCGACCGGCTCGCCAACGAGGCCATGGACGCCGCCGCCCGCGGCGAGAACTGGACCCGCAAGGTCGAGGAGGCGCCCGGGGAGCCCGAGCCGCCGCCCCTGCCCGCCTCGTCCACGCCGACGACGACGCTCCTGCTCCGGCACGGCGAGACGCCCCTGTCGATCGAGAAGCGGTTCGCCGGGATCGGCCCCGTCCCGCTCACCCCGCACGGCCTCGCCCAGGCCCGCGCCGCGGCGCTCGCCCTCAAGGACCGCGGGATCGACGCGATCGTCACCTCGCCCTTGTCCCGCTGCCGCGACACCGCGGCCGAGGTCGCCGCCGTCACCGGCCTGGACGTCCGGGTCGAGGACGGCCTCCGGGAGACCGACTTCGGCGACTGGGAGGGCCTCACGTTCGCCGAGGCGGGCAGGGCCTGGCCCGCCGAGCTGAAGGCGTGGCTGGCCGACCCCGAAGCGGCCCCGCCCGGCGGGGAGAGCTTCGCCCAGGTGTCCCGCCGCGTCCGCACCGCCCTGGACAAGCTGAAGGTCCGCTACCGCGAGCAGACGGTCCTGGTCGTCTCGCACGTCACCCCGATCAAGCTCCTCGTCAGGGACGCCCTGGGCGCGCCCATGTCGTCCCTGTACCGGATGCACCTCGACGTGGCGGCGCTGACGTCCATCGACTGGTACGCCGACGGCCCGGCGACCCTGCGTGCCTTCAACGACACCCATCACCTACCCGCCTGACCACTGTTCTTCCCGGTTCCGGCCCCTACCCTGCGACGAGGGAGGGGACCGTGACCACGAAGATCCTGCTGGACGAGTCGAGGCTTCCGCGCCGCTGGTACAACGTCGTCCCCGACCTGCCCGCGCCGCCGCCCCCGCCGCTGCACCCGGGGACGCGCGAGCCGGTCGGGCCGGACGACCTGGCCCCGCTGTTCCCCGCGGACCTCGTCGCCCAGGAGGTCAGCGGCGAGCGCTTCGTCGACGTCCCCGAGGACGTCCGGGACGTCTACCGGCTCTGGCGGCCCACCCCGCTCATCCGCGCGCACCGCCTCGAACGGCGCCGCTGCTCTCCCACATGTACGACCTGGGCGTCTTCGAGGCCACCGCCAAACACCAGCGCGAATGCCTCCAGGCCGGCGTCCTGTTCGCCCGCACGGAGGGCGTCGTCCCGGCCCCCGAACCCACCCACGCCCTGGCCGCCGTCGTCGAGGAGGCCCGCCGCTGCGCCGAGACGGGCGAACCCGAGGTCATCCTGACCGCCCTCTGCGGCCGCGGCCACTTCGACATGACCGCCTACGACCGCCATCTCTCCGGACGGACGCAGGACCACGCCGTCCCCGACTCCCGCCTGCGCGAAGCCCTGAACGCCCTCCCGTAGGTTCGCGAGTCGGCTCGCGCACCCGCTAATCTTGGTGGACGGCGGACGAGCCGGCCGGACGGCCGCGTCGGGGAGCGATCCCCGTCGAGGAAAGTCCGGGCTCCACAGGGCAGGGTGGTCGGTAACGCCGACCCGGGGTGACCCGCGGGACAGTGCCACAGAAAGCAGACCGCCACCGGTCCGCCGGTGGTAAGGGTGAAACGGTGAGGTAAGAGCTCACCAGCGCCCACGGTGACGTGGGCGGCTAGGTAAACCCCACCCGGAGCAAGGTCAAGAAGGGGCCCCGCAAGAGGCCCCGCGCAGGTGCCTGAGGGCGGCCCGCCCGAGCCTGCGGGTAGACCGCTGGAGACCGCCGGCAACGGCGGCCCGAGATGGATGGCCGTCACCCGCCGCCCCGCAAGGGACGACGGACACAAAACCCGGCTTACAGGCCGACTCGTCCGCCCCCCATCTCCCCGACCTGCGGCGGGCTGCGGAGGTGGGGCCCGGTGGTGGCCGGGCCCCAATGGTGCTGGGTCGGGGACGCCGCTTCGAACCCGTTGTCCGGGCCCGCGCGGTCTCCCCTGGCGGATCCGCCTCGCCCTACGGCCGGATCATCTTCGAGCCGTCGGGGTACGTGGTGGTCTTGCCGTCCTCGCTGACGTGGACCCGCTCGCCGCCGGGGTTGTTCGTGACGCTGACGGCGTTCGGCTCCAGGGGCTCGGGCGACGCGCCGTCCTGCGGACGGACGCGCTGCGTCCCGTCGGAGTACGTGGTGGTCTTGCCGTCATCACTGACGGTGGCCTCCTCGCCGCCGGCGCCGCGCCGGAAGCTGATCACTTTTTTGGCCATCGAGGGACCTCCTTCGTTGCGGTCGGGCCGCGGACCTCGTCCGGGGCCATGACTATTCACCGCTACCGTCCGGGAACGCCGTGCCTCGGCAACCGGGCGCGTGCCGTTGGGGACAGAGACTCTCTCGAAACAGGTCATGGGACACAGAGAGCTTCATACGGGGCGCTTACCGTTCTGGTAAGAGCTGATCGCCCTGATCGGTGACGGCGGCGGGGCCGGGGTGCTGGAGTCCCGTGGAGAGGAGCGATGATGATCATCATCGTGTTCGTGGGCCTGGTGCTCGCCGGAGTGCTGGGAGGCCTGGTGTACCTGTGGGACTTCTCGCGCGCCAGCCGGCGCGACGCGCTGTTCCTTCCGGCGACGGACCGGCGCGCGCGCCGGGCGCGCAAGGTCACGGGGATGTACGTACGCAGCTACACGCGCGGCGAGGACGAGCTCGTCGGGCGCTGGTAGAACCGGGAGCGCGGGCCGTCCCGCCGGGGGGACGACCCGCGCGTTCTCAGGTGAGGGACCGGGTCCGCGGCGCCTCGTCCGGGACGGGGACGAAGGCGCCGCCGGCCGGGTCGAAGACCTCGACGGTGGCGGAGCCGAGGTCGAGGTAGAGGCCGACCAGCTCGATGTCGCCGGACCCGACCCGCTCCCGGAGCCACGGGTAGGTCAGCAGGTTGTCGAGCTGCTGCATCACGTTGATCTTGCAGAGGCGGGCGAGGGGCGGCTCGTCGCCCGGCTGGTCCTCGGCGAGGAAGCGGGCGAGGCTGTGGTTGCCGTGCTTCAGCCAGCGCGACAGGCTCTCCAGGTGCTCGACCTCGGTGCCGCCCGCGAGCAGCGCGGCCATCGCGCCGCAGTTGGAGTGGCCGCAGACCGTGATGGTCTTGATGTCCAGCACGTTGACGGCGTACTCGACGGTGGCCGACACCGAGTCGTCGGGCGTCCGGGAGCCGTGCCGCGGCACCAGGGCGCCCACGTTGCGGTTGATGAACAGGTCGCCGGGGCCGCTCGCGGTGATGATGTTGGGCACGATGCGCGAGTCGACGCAGGTGATGAACAGATGCTGGGGTTTCTGCTCCATCGCCAGCTCGGCCATGATCGGGCGGACGAGCGGGGCCGTGCGCCCGTGGTACTCGCGGACGCCGTCCAGCAGGACGGCCGCGGGGGACGTCTCGGGTGCGTCCAGCTCGGTCTCGGACCGCCGCCGCCGGTTCCCCCAGGGGGCCCACCAGCGGGCCGGGGGCGGAGTCTTGGCCGGTTGGGACATATCGCCTGTCACAGCTCTTTCATACCAAGCCTCATGAACCTCGTCGATGTCGACCCTCCCCCCTTGGCGTTCGTGGGCGAGCCGCCACCGGTGGACGGCGTCGAACGCGGCGTGGTCCATGAAGTCGACGTTGAGGTCCAGGTCGACGCTGCCGTCCGGCGGAATCTGCTGGAGAGCGCGCGCCACGCGGGGAACGCCGAGGAAGGTGAACGTGCCTTCGACGACCACGTGCCAGCGGGGCGGCGCGGGGGCGTCGCCGGGAGCGGGCACGAGCCGCTCCGTCCGGACCGAGAGCCGGGTGAGCCGGCGCAGGGCCAGCACCGCCATGACGCCGATGCCGAGCAGGACGCCCTCGCCGAGCCCGAACAGCACGACGCCGCCGAGGGTGACGAAGTAGGCGGGCGCCTCCCGGTGGTGGCGCAGGGCGCGGACCCGGGACACGTCGGCCAGCCGGACGCCGAGCACGACCAGCAGCGCGGCGAGCGCCGCCAGCGGGACCTGCTCGATGAGCGGCCCGCAGGCCAGGGCGAGGACGAGGACCCAGACGCCGTGCAGGACGGGGGACAGCCGCGTGCGGCCGCCCGCCTCGATGTTGGCGGTGCTGCGGACGATCACGCCGGTGATCGGCAGCCCGCCCAGCAGTCCGGACACGGCGTTCGCGGCGCCCTGGCCGAGCAGGTCCCGGTCGAGGTCGGCGGCCGGGACGCCGGCCGGGCGGGAGCGGTCGACCGCGACGCTGCACAGCAGGGACTCGACGGCGGCCACGAGCGCCACGGAGATGACGGCGCCGGTGATACCGAACAGTGACCCCTGCGGCATGACCGGAAGGGTCCAGCCTTCCAGCAGGGAGGACGGCAGGTCGACGCGCGGCACCCGCCAGTCGAGGGCCCAGGCGACGGCCGTGGCCAGGGCGACGGCGGGCAGCGGGCCCGGAACGAGCCGCAGCGGCCCGCTCTTCGGCAGCCGGGACCAGCCCAGCACGACGATCACGGTCAGCCCGGCCACCAGCGCGGACCGCGTGTGCGGGTGCGCGAGCTGGTCCGGCAGTTCGCGCAGGTTCGCGACGGCCGACTGCTGGGGGCTGCCGCCGAGGACCACGTGGACCTGGGCGAGGACGATGACGACCCCGACCCCGGCGAGCATCCCGTGCACGATGGCGGGGGAGACGGCGAGGGCGGCGCGCGCGACCCTGCTCGCGCCGAGCACGATCTGCAGGAGGCCGGCGAGCAGGGTGATCGTGCAGGTGGCGCGCCAGCCGTAGGTCTGCACGAGGCCGGCGACGAGGACGGTGAGGCCGGCGGCGGGCCCGCTCACCTGGAGCGGCGAGCCGCCGATCAGGCCGGCGACGATGCCGCCGACGACGGCGGCGATCAGCCCGGCCGCGACGGGTGCGCCGGAGGCGACGGCGATGCCCAGCGAGAGCGGGATCGCCACGAGGAAGACGACGAACGAGGCGAGCAGATCTCGCCGGAGCGTGGACACGCTCGGTGGCTTAAAAGTCACACAAGGTATTCAATCATGTGCGCGGGGGTTCCTTTGGACACGAACGAGGGCCGCCGGAAATCCGGCGGCCCTCGTTCGCGTGCGCGCTTGGTCAGCGGCGGTAGTTCTCCCAGTCGTCGGTGGGCTGTTGGGAGCCGTACGGCGGGTTGTCGTTCTGCTGGCCGCCCTGCTGCTGCGGCGGGTAGCCGCCCTGCTGCGGCGCGCCGCCGTAGTAGCCGGACCCGTACGCCTGTGTGGCGTTCGGGTCGGAGTAGCCGCCGGTGCCCTGGTCGTGGGGCGCGGCCAGCGGGTCGCCGCCGTTGTAGCTGCTGCCGCTGAAGTCGCCGTAGGCCCCGGTGCCTCCGGGGCTGCTCTCGGCGCCGCCGCCGAAGCCGCCGAGCGGGTCGTCGTAGCGCTGCGAGTCGCCGTAGGCGGGGGCGGTCGGGTAACCGTCGTTCTGCTGGCCCTGCCCGTATCCGGGCGGCCCGCCGATCCCGGAGTCGTACCCCTGGCCGGAGCCGCCGCCCTGCTGCCCGCCGGACGGCCACGGACCGGTGTTGCCGGTGCTCGGCCCGCCGGACGGGGTCGTCCCGTAGGAGCCGGTGCCCAGGGGGTCGCCCAGCGGGTCGTTCAGGGAGCCGCCGTAGGAGCCGCCACCCGTTTCGGACGGCGAGGGCGGGCCCGAGGTCCGCTGCCGGTCGGTCTGGATGCGCTGGAGCAGCTCGTCCACGGTCGGAAGCTTGTGGCCGTCGGTGTCAGAGCCGCCGCCGTGCGCCGCCGGAGCGGCCGGGGCGGGGGCGGGGGCGGGGGCGGGGGGAGCCGGCGGCGCGGGCGGCGCGGGCGGCTCCTCCGGGCGGCCGATGGGCAGCCCGAGCGGGTCGCTGCCGAGGGCCCCGCCGGCGCCGGACGAGCCGAGCGGAAGGTCGTAGTCCTGGCGGCCTCCGGGCGGCGGGCCCGCGGCCGGGCGGCCGCCGAGCGGGTCGGAGGTGTAGTCGCCGTAGGACGGCTCCTGGGAGCCGTACTGGGGCTGCTCGGGGATGCCGTACTGCGGCTGGTCCTTGCCGTACTGGTCTTGGCCGCTCCCGTACTGGTCTTGGCCACTGCCGTACTGGTCCTGCCCGCCGCCGTACTGGTCCTGCATTCCGTACTGGTCCTGCCCGCCGTGCCCGCCGTAGGACGGGTCGCCGGTGCCGTAGTCGGCGGAGCCGTACGCGGGCTGCGGCTCCGGCCCGCCGTACGCGGGCTGCTCGGGCGCGCCGGGGCCGCCGAAGGGGTTCTGGGGGCCGGGGCCGCCGGGGGCGCCCGGTCCGGCCAGGTCGGTCGGGATCGGGTCGAGTGACGTCGCGCCCGGATCGCCGCCCGGGAACGGGGATCCGCCCTGGAACCCGCCGGGGCCGTGGGGCGTCTGCTGCGGCCCGGTGCCGCTGCCGAGGCCGTTGAGGACGGTGCCGTCGGCGCCCAGGGAGACGGGCTGGGTGAGCCCGGGCGGCTCGATGGCCGGCTGCTCGGGCGGGGGGCCCTGCGCGTTCAGCGGGTCGGCGGCCGGGTCGGTGTCGGGCCGCGCGCCGCCCTCGTTCTGCTGCCAGGGGAACTTGGGCTTGTCGAAGGTGATCGTCGCCCAGTAGTCGTCGTCCTCCATCTCGTCGGACGCCTGGCCCGGGGGCGGTGGCGGCGGGGCGGACGGACCCGGCGCGGCGGTCGGAGCGGCGAGCGGGCCGCCGACGCTGCCGACGCTGCCGGCGACGCGGCGGTCGGGACCGGGCTCGGGGGCGCGGTCGTAGCCGCCGTCGTAGCCCTCGTCGTAACCGGGGCCGTACTCGTCGGGGCCGCCCATCTGCTCCTGCGGCGGGGCTCCCCGGCGGCCGCGCGGCTGCTTCTGCGGCTCCTCGTCCATCCAGTCGTCGTCGTCATCGCCTCCCGCCCTGCTGGCCCGCAGGCCGAGGGCCACGAGGACGACCACGAGGACGACGACCACAATGAGGCCGAAGACCACGATGTAAGAAGTCATGCCACCACCCAATGCCTTGGCCCGGCGAGAGTCGCCAGCGCGGACCGCGGGTCCGTCCCGATTGTCGCCAGCGTCCGGATCGTCACGGGTTTCCGCCGCCTTGGCTTAACCCGATTCTCTCCGACCGCTATGACCGTTGTCACACCCTTCGCGCACATTTACCCTCACATGGCGCATGCCGATCGGCCAACTCGGCCGGTCCGCACGCCCCTCACGGCTCCGGCCCCCGCGGCGCCCGCCCTGGCCCCGCGCCCTCGGGCTCCACGGTCAACGCGCCTGCTCGCCGCCGAAGTTCCCGGTGATCCGCCCGCGCCCCACCGTGTGCTCGGCGATCGCGGGGAGCGAGTCCTTCAGCGCCGCGCCGTTCTGGAACGGTGCCGGATCGTCCAGCGCGTAGATGCTGAACCGGTACCGATGCTTCTCTCCCTTGGGCGGGCACGGGGGCGCGTACCCCGCCTTCTTGCCGGTGGTCAACCCCTCGACGGTCCGGTCCAGCCGGGCGCCTTCGACCAGCTCGTTCACGGTTCCGTCGATGCCCGCGATCACCCAGTGGACCTTGGCGCCGCCGGAGGCGTCCGGGTCGTCCATCACGATCGCGAACGACCGGGTGCCGGCCGGCGTGCCCGACCACCGGAGCGGCGGGGTCTTCCCCTGCCCGCCAGGGTACGTCGTGCAGCCGTATCTCGGGGGCAACTCGCGCCCATCGCGGAAGACCGGGCTGGTCACGGTGAACCACTCCGACAGCTCCGCGCTCTTGTTCTGGGGCTGGCCGATCAGCCCGCAGCCGCTCAGCGCCCCGGCGAGCGCGAGCGCGCCCGCCGCGGCCATGACCGGACGCCGATCTCTGCTCATCATCGATACGCTCCCGGGCGAGATCGTACGCCGCGCGCCGCCGGATCGCCGTCATCTCGGCCCCCGCTTGTCGGCCGCGTGCGTCCCGCCGCCGGCGCCCCCTTCCTCGTCCGCCCCAACCTTAGGGGTTTTCTCGGGGTGGGACGGGCCGTTCGCCCCGCCTCCGGGACGCCCAGCCCGGCGCGGCGTCCTGTGACGTTCGTCATGCGTGCATTGCTGCGCTCCACCCTCTTTTCGGTAAAGCAGTGGCGTGTTTCACACCTCTGAGGGGCCCATCCTTTGCCGAAATGGGAAGTTCGGCGGTTCTTTCGTGGTTCTTGATTGGTGAACGGCACGTTCCATCCGCTAGTTTGTGAATGTCTTCACAAGCCGACCGTGACATTGGAGGGCCGCAATGGCCAGGACCGCCCAGGGGACCCCCGGCGCTCCCCACATCCTCATCGTGGGTGGCGGCTATGTGGGCATGTACACCGCTCTTCGCCTGCAGAAGAAGCTGAAGCGGGAGCTGCGGAGGGGCGAGGTCAGGGTCACCGTCGTCGACCCCAACTCGTACATGACGTACCAGCCGTTCCTGCCCGAGGCCGCCGCCGGGAACATCTCCCCGCGGCACGTCGTCGTCCCGCTGCGCCGGGTGCTGCCGAAGTGCACCGTCCGCAAGGCGCGCGTGACCGAGCTGAACCACGACGAGCGATGGGCGATCGTCCAGCCGCTGGCCGGGCCGCCGGAGCGGATCACCTACGACTACCTGGTCATGGCGGCCGGCGCGGTGCCGCGGCTGCTGCCGATCCCCGGACTGGCCGAGCACGGCATCAGCCTCAAGACCGTCGGCGAGGCCATCCACCTGCGCAACCACGTCCTGGAGCAGCTGGAGATCGCCGAGTCGACCGACGACGTGGAGCTGCGCCGCAAGGCGCTGACCTTCGTGTTCGTCGGCGGCGGGTTCGCCGGCGTCGAGGCGGTCGCCGAGCTGGAGGACATGACCCGCGACGCCACCAAGTACATGCGCAAGGTCACGCCGCAGGACCTGCGGTTCGTCCTGGTGGAGGCGAGCGACCGCATCCTGCCCGAGGTCGGCCCCGACATGGGCAAGTGGACCGCCGAGCAGCTGCGCGGCCGCGGCATCGCGGTGAAGATGAGCACCTTCCTGCAGTCGGCGGTGGACGGCCAGATCGAGCTGTCGGACGGCAGCAGCTTCCCGGCCGGGACCCTCGTGTGGAACGCGGGCGTCAAGCCGTCGCCGGTCGTGCGCAACGGCGACCTGCCGGTGGACGAGCGCGGCCGCGTGAAGGGCACCGAGTACCTCACCATCGAGGGCCTCGTCCGCGCGTTCACCGCGGGCGACAACGCCGCCATCCCGGACCTCACCGAGGACGGCATGTTCTGCCCGCCGAACGCCCAGCACGCGGTCCGCCAGGCCAAGCTGCTCGGCGACAACATCGTCCGGTCGATGCGCGGCAAGGCGCTCAAGCCCTACGTGCACGGCAACCTCGGCGCCGTCGCGGGCCTCGGCCTGCACAAGGGCGTGGCCAACCCCCTCGGCATCAAGCTCAAGGGCTGGCCCGCGTGGTTCTTCCACCGCAGCTACCACGGCGCGATGGTCCCGACCTTCAACCGCAAGATCCGCGTGATCGCGGACTGGACGCTCGCGCTGTTCCTCAAGCGCGAGACCGTCTCGCTCGCGACCATCGAGCAGCCGCGCGCCGACTTCGAGCTCGCGGCGCTTGAGGACGGCAAGGCGAAGGCCAAGGCCGACCAGAACGCGGCCTGACCCGTTCCACGCGAAACGCCCCGGCGGTCACCCCTCACCTCCGGGGCGTTTCCCGTTCCAGCACGTTCTGGACGACATCGGCCCCCGGGGGCATCCGGGGGAGCGCCGACCCGGGCGGGCCGGTCCGTCAGGTGATGTTGGAGAACCGCTGGTTCATCTTGCTCGTCTTGCAGGTCCACACGGTGGTCAGCGCGCCGTTGCGCTTGGACGCCCCCGCGATGTCCGTGCACTTGCGCGCCTTCTGGTTGATGAGCTGGTGCAGCGGCGTGTACCAGAACAGCTGAGGCGTGTAGTTGTCGCCGTACTTGGCGTTGCGGCACTGCCGCTGCCTGATCGCGCTGCCGTTCTTCGTGCCCTCGACGGTCAGGCACAGGCCGCTGTTGCGGTTCTGGATCGCGTAGATGTAGTGGCGGACGGTGCCGCTGCCGGGCGCCTGGACGAGCCACAGGGCCCACTGCTCGTTCGCCTGCTTGACGCAGGTGTACTGGTCGGCGCGGGTCCCGGACTTCTTGGACCAGCCGGGGATCTCGACGCACTTCTTGGAGTGCTGCGCGCGCAGCCTGGTCCACGGCGGGCGCTTGGCGGCCAGGTCGGCCGACGTGGCGCCGGTCCGCTGGTCGGCGACCCTCGGGGAGGGCCCGACCGCGGGCGGCGCCGCGTCGGCCGGGGCGGCGGAGGCCGGGTGCGGGACGGCGAGCGCGGCTCCGGCGGTCAGCAGCGCGGCGAGGACCCGGATCGATCGCATGGACGGCATGGACGGCGTGAGTGGCATGGACGGCTCCCAGATCGGAGGACTGTTGGCCCGCAGCCAAGCGCGGCCTCGTCTCCGTGCCGTCTTTCCGCCGTCTTCGCGCTGTCTTTCCGCCGTCTCAGCGCCGTCTCAATGCCGTCAATCGGCCCGCTCGCGCCGTCCCCCTGCCGCCGTCGCCCCGTCCTCGTGCCGCCGTCCGCCGTCTCCGCGCCCGGCCTCGCTTCGCTCCGTGCGGGCTTGCGCCGTCCCCGGCCGCCCTCGCGGGTCAGGCGCGCTGCTTGAAGGCGCGGAGCGACAGGGGCACGAAGACCAGCGAGATGCCCACGCCCCACGCGAGCGCGACCCAGGCGTGCTCCAGGACGGGGCCGCCGACCAGCAGCCCGCGCATCGCCTCCACCAGCTGCGTGACCGGGCTGTTGTCCATGCAGAACGCCAGCCAGCCGGGGATCCCGTCCGTGGACGGGATGAACGCGGTGCTGAGGAAGCTCAGCGGGAAGATCACCACGAAGCCGAAGATCTGTACCTTCTCCGGCTCGCTGACCTTCATCGCGATGAACACCGACGTCCAGGAGAACAGGATCGCGAAGGTCAGCAGCAGCAGGAAGGCGCCGAGCACCGCCAGGACGTTCGTCTCCACCCGGAAGCCGATCGCGAACCCGACGAGCAGCAGGATCGTCATCGACCACGCCTGCTTGACGGTGTCGGCGATGATCCGCCCCGCGAGCGGGGCGCTGCGCGCGATCGGCAGGCTCCGGAACCGGTCGAACACGCCCTTGGTGATGTCGGTGTTCAGCCCGAACCCGGTGCTCATCCCGGCGAACAGGGCGTTCTGGGCGATGATGCCGGGGATCACGATCGGCAGGTACGCCTCGACGCTGCCCTTCATCGGCGGGCCGAACACGTAGGCGAACAGCAGCACGAACATGATGGGCTGGATCGACAGGTCGAGCAGCTCCATCGGGTTGTGCTTGATCTGGACCAGGTTGCGCCAGGCCAGGGTGACCGTGTTGCGCAGGGCCGTGGCCGGCGCGACCCGCTTGGACAGGTCCTGCGGCGCGAGCGTCGCGGTGGTCATGCGGAGGCACCTTCCTTGTCGGCCTGCTTCTCCAGCTCGCCGGCCTCGGCGTCGATGTCGTCGGTGTGGTGGCCGGTGAGGGCGAAGAACACCTCGTCCAGGCTGGACTTGCGCAGCGACAGCTCGCCGACGGCGACGCCCGCCTCGTCGAGCCGGCGGACCACGGCCGGCATGAGCTGCGGGTCGGTGATCGGCGCGCTGACCAGGTCGTCGCGGACCTCCGGGACGGCCTCGGCCAGCTCGCCGACGATGCGCTCCACCGTCGCCACGTCCGCCGCGTCGACCGGCCTGACCTCCAGCACCTGCCCGCCGACCTGGGCCTTCAGCATGTCGGACGTGCCGTGCGCGATGGCCTGGCCGCGGTCGATGACGATGATGTCGTCGGCCAGCTGGTCGGCCTCCTCCAGGTACTGCGTGGTGAGCAGCACGGTGACGCCGTCGTCGGTGAGGCCGCGGACGATGTCCCAGAGCCCGTTCCGGCTGCGCGGGTCGAGGCCCGTGGTCGGCTCGTCCAGGAACAGGATCTGCGGGCGCCCGACGAGGCTCGCCGCCAGGTCGAGGCGGCGGCGCATGCCGCCCGAGTACGTCTTGGCGGCGCGCTCGGCGGCGTCGGTCAGCTGGAAGCGCTCCAGCAGCTCGGCGGCCCGCGCCCGCGACTCCCGGCGCGGCTGCCCGAGCAGCCGCCCGATCAGGACGAGGTTCTCGGTGCCGGTCAGCATCTCGTCGACCCCGGCGTACTGGCCGGTCAGCCCGATCAGCTGCCGCACCTTGTGCGCGTCCTTCACCACGTCGAAACCGGCGACCCGGGCGCTGCCGCCGGTCGGCTCGATCAGCGTGGCGAGGATCCGGGTCATGGTCGTCTTGCCGGCGCCGTTCGGCCCCAGCACGCCGAGGACCGTCCCGCTCTCGGCGGTGAGGGAGACGCCGTCCAGCGCCCGGGTCTCACCGAACCGCTTCTCCAGGCCGTCCGCCTGGATCGCGTAGGTCATGGGATCTCCTAGGACTCGGTTGCCGGACGCCGGGACTCCCCGAGCGGGGAGACCAGCCAAAATAGGCGGAGTCCGGGTCAGGTGCATTCGAATTTTCCCGCCGCCCCGGGGCGGAGGCCGCCGGCGGCGTGAACCACGCCACAACCTCGCACGCGCCACCGACAGTCTCGCGCGCACCGCCGACAATCTCGCATCCGCCACTGACAGAAACGACGGCGCGCCCGGGATCGTGCCGCCCTTTCCCCGTGGTCTCACGCGGCAGGGGGCGGCGGAAGGGCGCCTCCGGCGCTCTAGACTCGCGGTGTGACGTCGGTGCGGCGCGGTCGCCGGAGGGACGGCGGGGGGCCGCACCCGCCGCGTCTGCGGCCGCCCGAACACCGGGTGTCGCCCCGCGCTGTCGCGCAGTGGGCCATCGAGTACCTGCTGCTGTGGGGCCTGGCGTTCGGCCTGGCCCTCGGCGTCGCCGCCTGGGTCGGGGACGCGGGCTGGGACGCGTCGCCCGGCTGGCTGGTCGGCCGGATCGGATGGCTGCCCTCCATCGTCGGCGCCGCGGGGCTGCTCATGGTCGCGGTCGCGCCCGTGTGGCGGTACCGCGTCCACCGCTGGGAGGTCAGCTCCGACGTCGTCTACACGCGGACGGGCTGGTTCAGCCGCGAATGGCTGCTGGTGCCCGTCGGGCGCATCCAGACCGTCGACAGCAAGCAGGGCCTGATCGAGCGGATGCTCGGCCTCGCCACCATCGAGGTGAACACCGCCTCCCACACCGGCTCCTCGGAGGTCTCGGGCCTGCCGGTGGCCGTGGCGACGCGCCTCGCCGAAGACCTCGCGCACCGCGCGCACGACCTCCGCGACGACGCGACGTGACCGCGCGCCTGCATCCGCTCACGTTCGTGGTCGGCGCCGTCCGCGAGCTCCTCGCGCTCATCGCCGCCGGCGCGACGGGGCTGCTCGTGGGCGGGCTGTCCACCGCGTTCTACTTCACGCTCGTGGGGCTGGCCTTCGGGCTGCTCTTCCATGTCGCGAGCTGGGTGACGTTCACCTACGTCCTGCACGAGGACCGCATCGAGTTCCGGCGCGCGCTGATCGGCCGGTCGGTCAAGAGCATCCCGCGCGACCGGATCCGGGGCGTGGACATCAGCGCGTCCCTCCCGCACCGGCTGCTCGGGCTGGCGGTCGTGCACATCGACGCCGGGGCGGACGGCGGCGAGGGGGAGCTGAACGCGGTCTCCCTCGCCGAGGCCGAACGGCTGCGCGGCGTGCTGCTCGCCCGGGACGCCCCGGTCCCGCCCCAGCGCGCGCTCGGCCGGATGCGGCGGCGCTGGTACCTGTACGCCCCGCTGAGCGGCGCCTACCTGCTGACGCCGTTCGCGCTGGCGGGGAGCCTCCTCGGCACCGTCTACAACCTCGGCGACGACCTCGGGCTGATCACGCGGGAGCGGGTGGAGAGCCTCGGCCACGACGTGGTGGGCCTGCCCACCGTCCTGGTCCTGGTGCTGGCCATCCTCATGCTGATCGCGATGCCCGTCATGTCGGTGATCGCCTTCACCCTGTTCAACTGGGACTTCACCGTCCGCGAGCGGGACGGGTCCGTCGTCGCCGAGCGGGGGCTCCTCACCCGCCGCAGCGTGTCCCTCGAACGCCGCCGGCTGCGGGGCGTCGAGCTCGCCGACAACCCGTTCGAGCGCGCGGCGGGCGTGACGCGGCTCGGCGCCCTCATCACCGGCCTGGGGGACGCCGCCCAGCGGGGACGGCTCCTGCCCGCGGCGCCCCGGGCGGCGGCCGAGGCCCTCGCCGCCCGCGTCGTCGGGAACGTCCCCGGGCCGCTGACCGCGCATCCGGCCGCCGCGCGGAGCCGCCGCGTCGTCCGCGCGGTGGCGCCCCCGGCCGGCGTCGCCGCCCTGGCGGTCCTCGCGGGGCAGCCCTGGGTCGCCGGCGCGTGCGCGGTGGTCGCCGTCCTCGCGGTGCCGCTGGGGCTGGACCGCTACCGCCAGCTGGGCCACGCCACCGACGGGGAGCGCCTCACCGTCCGGTCGGGCAGCCTGCGCCGCCGCCAGGTCGTCGTCGAGCACTCCGCCGTCATCGGCTGGCGGGTACGGCAGACGCTCTTCCAGCGCCGGCTGGGCCTCGCCACCCTCTTCGCGGCCCTGGGCGCGGGCGACGGGGGCTGCTCGGCGACGGACATGTCGGAGGAGGGCGCCGTGGCCCTCGCCGCCGCCATCACCCCGGCGTGGCTGGACCCGTTCCTGGACGGGCCGCCCGGTGCGGGCGCCGAGCCTATTCGGGCCGGCGGGCACCGAACATGATCTCGTCCCAGGACGGGACGGAGGCGCGCTTGCCCTTCGCCTTGCGGCGCCGGGCCGGACGCTGCGAGGCCGGGGTCTCGCCGGCGGCCGCCGCGGCGGCGGGCGATCCGGTGGCCGGCTTGTCCTGAGCGGCGGCGGGCATGGTGGGCCGGGCCGGCTTCTTCTTGGCGGGCGGCCGCGCGGGCTGCCGCGGCGGCGCCGCGGGCTTGCTCTCGGCGGCGGGTTCGCGGGGCGGGGCGGGCCTGCGGACGGGCGCGGTCTCCCACTCGTCCTCGACCGCCGGCAGGGCGGCGGCCGGCGCCCGCGGCGCCTCGGCGGGCTCGGCCGGTTCCTCCGGCTCCGCCGGGGAGTCGGCCCGGACCGGTTCGGGAGCCTCGGCGGGCTCCGGCGCCTCGCCGACCGGTTCCGGCGCTTCGCCGGCCCCGTGCGCGCCGGCCCCGTGCGCCTCGGCCGCCTCGTGGTCGTCGCCCGCCTGCTCCGGGGGAGCCGTCACGGCCGGTTCGGCGGACGCGTGCTCCTCTTCGCGGGTCCTTCCGGGGCCGTCCGCTTCGAGCGCTTCGACCTCCTCGGGCGCGGGGGCCTCGTCCTCCGCCTCCTCGGCGGCCTCGGCCGGGCCCGCCTCCTCGGCGGCGGCCTCGGCGGCGGCGTCCTCGCCGGGCTCGTCGGGCCCGCTCGACAGGGCGCCCGCGTCCTCGCCGCCCACGCCGGGCTCCGCCGTCGCGGGTGCGGCGTCGACGCCGTGCGGCTCCCCGCCCTGGACGGGCGCCGCGTCCTCGTCGGCGCGCGTCTCGGCGGGGGGCGCCTCCGGGGCGGGCTCCTCGGCCGGCGGGGCGGGACGGGGCACCTCAGGGGCGTGCGCGGCCGGACGGGCCGGGGCGGCCTCGCGCAGGGAAGGCGGTTCGGCCGCCTCGCGGAAGGCGGGCCGGGGGTCGACCATGCGGCCCCGCTCGACGATGTACGCGCGGGGCTCGGCGGCGCGCAGCGGCTCGGGGGCGTTCGGCTGCTCGGGCTCGGCGGGCAGGCCGCGCGAGGGCAGCCCGCGGCCGCCGGGAAGGGCCTCGCGGTCGCCGGAGACGACCTTCATCGCGGGACGCCGCGGGACGAGCGGCGTGACGGTGTCGGAGAGCGCGTCGTCGTCGTCCCACTCGACGGAGGTGAGCCGGGCGGCGACCTCGTCCAGCGGGGAGACGTGCCGGCGGCGCGGGTCGAACGTCCACTCGGCGGCGTGCGGGCGGCCGCTCTCGAAGAAGGACAGCCGGACGCGCCAGGTGTTGTCCTCGCACTTCCAGGAGTCCCACTCGACCTCTTCCAGGTCGACGCCGCCGCGGCCGAGGCGCTCCTCGACGGTCTCCCCGAGCGGCGGGCCCGGCGTGGACTCGCCGGGGCGGCGGACGGCGACGCGCTGCGCCTGCTGGGCCATGTATTCGCGTTCCTGCAGGACCGGGCCCTCGAACCAGCGGACGCGTTCGACCGGGATGCCCGCCGACTCGGCGATCTCCTCCGCGGTCTCCCCGGACCGGATGCGGGCCTGGATCTCCTTGGGGCGCAAGGGACTCTCCACTTCGATCTCGAACTGGCCGAGGCGGGAGAAGTGCCCACGGACCGCGGCGCGGAGCCGGTCGTCGACGGGCAGGGTGAACCGGGTGCCTCGGCCCGCGGTGGCCAGGACGAGGTACGTACCGTCCTCGCTGACCGCGACGAGGCGCAGCTCCTGCATGCGTGTCCTTCCTGCCCTGTCCAGACGGCACGGAGGACGCCGGACCGCGCGACCGTGCTCTCACCGGTCGGCCGTCCGATGCCCACCGAGGGCGCATGCGTGCCCTTCCCCCGGGTTCCCGAGTCTCTCTTTCGGACACACCTGCTGCCAGCACCGTACCCGGCATGTCCGAACATCGCCGCTCTCGAAGCCCTCTTCACGAGGTCGAAGAGGGCACCCGGCCAAGCTTGCCGGTGCCGCGACCGGCGGGGGGCCGCTCTGCTCGATTCTTGTCCATCCTTTTCCACACCGTTCCTGACGAGGTCGCGAACCTCCCGTCGGCCCGACGTTGCGAGTGTCACGTCGTGGGCAGGAACATCCGCATCCTCCTGATCAGTTCACCTTCGGGGGGTTCGTGGCGAGAGACAGGGGTGAGGAAGGCGATGCCGCGCAAGCTGCCGGACGTGAGCACGACGCAGCTGATCGCGAGTGCGGTGGCGACGGCGGTCGCCGCCCTGGGCGCGTCCTATCTGGGCGTGTACGGGACGATCATCGGCGCGGCGCTGATGAGCGTGATCTCGACCGCCGGGTCGGCGGTCGGCAAGCACTATCTCGACCAGGGCCGCGAGCAGATCAGGGAGCTGACGCATCTGCAGTCGGCGGTCCGGCGGCGGGACATGGCCGAGGGCGCGGCGGAGGAGGCGACGAGCGCCGACCCGACCCGGACCGTGGCGTGGTCCGGCGACCCGGGCGCGACGCGCCTCGACCCCGTGTTCGGCGGGGGCGACCCGAACGCCACGCGGTTCGATCCCGGCGGGGATCCCGGCGCGACGCGCCTGGACCCGGCGCAGACGGTCGCCGCGGCGTTCGCCGAGGAGGCCGGTGAGGACGCGGTGCGCCAGGTCGTGCGCCGCTCGGCGTGGCAGAGCACCGTGGAATGGGCCAAGGCGCACTGGGTGACGCTGGTGGTCTCCTCGGCGGCGGTGTTCGCGGTCGTCGTCGGCGGGATCACGATCTACGAGGCGGGCACCGGCCGGCCGGTCGGCGGCGGGGGCGGCAAGGGCCTGACCGTCACCAAGGTCCTCGACGGCGGAGGCGGCGGCCGGCCGGCCGGCCGTCCTTCGCCGCACCCCTCCGGAGGCGCCACCGAGGAGCCCGGCTCCTCGCCGAGCGGCACGCCGACGGGCGACGCGCCCACCGGGGGGCCGGGCTCGACGACGCCGCGGCCGTCGTCGGAGCCGACCGTGCGGCCGACGCAGGAGCCCACGACCGCGCCGCCGTCGACGACGCCGACGACCCCGGAGGCGCCGGCGACCACCGGGAGCCCGCAGGACGGCGGCCAGGGCTCCCCCGACCCGCAGGGCCGCGCCACCCCCGGCGGCTGAGCACGGCTTCCGCCGTGGAGTCCGGCTCGGCTAGTCGCCGAAGACCTGCCTCGTGTACGGGTTGGCGAACCGGCGGTCGGGGTCCAGTTCGTCGCGCAGGGCGCGGAAGTCGCCGAACCGGGGGTACACCTTCTGCAGGTAGGAGGCGTCGCGGGTGTGGAGCTTGCCCCAGTGCGGGCGGCCGTCGAGCGCGGTCAGAAGGTCCTCGACGCCGCGGAAGTAGTCCTCGTGCGGGTCGCGGTGGAAGACGTGCACGGCGATGAACGCGCTCCGCCGCCCGTGCGCCATCGACAGCCAGGCGTCCTCGGAGGGGAGCAGCCGGACCTCGATGGGGAAGCTGATCCGCCAGTCCCGCTTGGCGAACAGGGAACGGAGTTCGCGCAGCGCGGGGACGAGCGCCTCGCGCGGGATCGCGTACTCCTGCTCCTTGAAGCGGACCGTCCGCGGGCTGGTGAAGACCTTGTACGAGGTGTCGCTGTAGGTACGGGCTCCGAGCGCCTTGGCGGAGATGCCGTTCACGAACGGCGCCGCGGCGGGCGCTCTGTGGGTGACCCTGTTGACGGCCCCGAAGACCGTGTTCGACAAGAACTGGTCGTCCATCCAGTGCTTGAACTTGGAGAGAGGCTCCGCGGGGCCCTCGACGCGGTTGTTGCGCTTGGTCAGGCAGCCTTCGGTGTGCGGGAACCAGTAGAACTCGAAGTGCTCGTTCGCGGCGTCGAACTCGTCCACGCGCGCGAGCACCTCGTCCCATCTCATCGGCGCCTCCTGCGCGCGGAGCAGGAACGCCGGGACGGTCCGCCAGGTGATGGCGGTGACGACGCCGAGCGCGCCGAGCCCGGCGAGGGCCGCGGCGAACAGGCCGGGACGCTCCTCGCGCGAGCAGTTCGCCACGGTGCCGTCGGCGAGGACGAGTTCCAGGGCGGCGACCTGGGAGGCGAGCCCCGCGGCGTCGCGCCCGGTTCCGTGCGTGGCGGTCTGCAACGCGCCCGCGACGGTCTGCTCCTGGATGTCGCCCATGTTGGCCAGCGCGAGGCCGTGCTCCTCCAGCACGCGGTTGAGCGCGTGCAGCGGCAGGCCCGCCTCGACGGTGACGAGCCCCGTCGCGGTGTCGACGGCGCGGACCGCGGTGAGCGCGGTGGGGCGGAGCAGGACGCCCTCGGCGACGGCGGCGCCGGTGAAGGAGTGCCCTGTGCCGGTCATGCGGATCGTGAGGCCGTCGCCGGCGGCCGACCGGACCGCGCCGGCCACCTCGTCGGTGCTGCGCGGCGTGACGACGCTCTGCGGCGTGGCCTGCTGGTTTCCCGCCCAGTTCTGCCACGTCCGGTTGGTCGCTGGGGACATGCGGTGACTCTACTCACGAATCGATCGTGAGGAAAGTTCACATTTTTGGACGGCCTGAGCGGGGGCACAGAGTCGGCGATACCGTACGATCCGGTAACCACGGCAGGCTAACCGTCCGTAGCGAGACTCGTGGGGAAATGTTGTGGCTCCTCCTTCAGCTCCGCGCACCGGCGCGATCGGCGGTGGTGAGGCGTCCGCCGCCCGTCCGCAACGTCCACGGCCCGACAAGAAGAAGCGCGATCCGCGGGGGAGGAGCGCGGGGCCGCGGGGCGGCAGGGCGCTGCCCTACCTCGCCGGCGGGATCGCCGTGCTGGCCGTCGCCAGCACCTCAGGCGGCGTCTACGCGGCGCTGACCGCGCAGAAGCCGGACCGGGCCCGCGCCGAGGCGGCCCGCGGGGCGGCGCCGCCGAGCGTGCGGCCCGGCGACCCCGTCAACGTGGCCACCGGCGGCCAGGTCGCGCCGCTGCGCCGCGTCGTGCCGCCGGACGTGCTCGCCGTCGGCGCCGGCTCGATCCCGGCGGCCAAGATCAGCCGGATCGCGAGGCTGGGGAAGGTCGGGGACGTGGCGGCCGTCGCGGGCGGCGCCGTCCAGCTCCAGGGCCGCCAGGTGAACGCGCTCGCCGTGGACCCGTCGGCGTTCCGCTCCTGGACGCCGCCCGCGACGGCGAAGAAGACCGACCTGTGGGCCGCCCTGGCCGGGAACCAGTTCGTGGTGTCGCCCGGCGCCGCCCAGCAGCTCCAGCTCAACCGCGGCTACCAGTACCCCGTGGTGGCGCGGACGATGCCGAAGCTGACCATGGGCGGCTCCGGCCCGCTCGGCCTGCCCGGCATCGACATGCTCGTCAGCAGGAAGTCCGGGGAGGACATGGGGCTCGTCCCCAACGTGGCGGTGCTCGTCAACGCGCCCGGGGTGAACCCCTCCAAGGTCGTCGAGGCGGTCACCAAGGTCCTCGGCCCCGGCACGAGCGTGCTGAACCTGCACGAGACCAAGTACCAGGCGCCCGCGGACGACGGCCGACCGGGCAGTTACCTGGACCTGTACAAGCAGGCGGCCAGGAGCTGCGGCGGCATGTCCTGGACGGTCCTCGCGGCGATCGGCCAGGTCGAGAGCGACCACGGGCGCAACGCCGGCCGCTCCAGCGCGGGCGCGCTCGGCCCGATGCAGTTCCTGCCCTCGACGTGGAAGGCGTACGGGGTGGACGGCGACGGCGACGGCAAGGCCGACATCATGAACCCCTACGACGCCATCCCGGGCGCGGCCAAGTACCTGTGCGCGAACGGGGCCGGACAGGGGGGCCGGCAGCTCTACCGGGCCGTCTTCCAGTACAACCACGCCGACTGGTACGTCCAGAAGGTCCTCAACCTGGCGAGGGCCTACTCGGCGCGCTACGAGTGAGCACCCCTGGCGGGGGATCGGGCCCGGGACTGGTTGGATGGACGCATGACGTCGTATGACGCGTTGCTCCTGCTGTCCTTCGGAGGGCCGGAAGGGCCCGAAGAGGTGATCCCCTTCCTGGAGAACGTCACCAGGGGCCGCAACATCCCCAAGGAGCGCCTGGAGGAGGTCGGGGAGCACTACTTCCTGTTCGGCGGGGTCAGCCCGATCAACCGGCAGTGCCGGGACCTCAAGGCCGCGATCGAGGCCGACTTCGCCGCCAACGGCGTGGACCTGCCCGTGTACTGGGGCAACCGGAACTGGAGCCCCTATCTGGCCGACACCGTCCGGCAGATGAAGGAGGACGGGATCCGGCGCGCCGCCGCGTTCGTCACGTCCGCCTACAGCGGCTACTCGACGAACGTCCAGTACGTCGAGGACATCGCGCGCGCTCGCGACGAGGTGCCCGGGGCCCCCGAGATCGACAAGCTCCCCGTCTACGCGGACCGCCCCGGGTTCGTCGAGCCGTTCGTGGACGCGGCGAAGGACGCTCTGAGCCGCCTGCCCGAGGGCGCGCGACTGGTCTTCACCGCCCACAGCGTGCCGCTGTCCCAGCCCGACCAGGAGCTGTACACCGCGGAGCTGCGCGCCGCCGCGGAGACGGTCGCGCGGCGGGCGGCCCCGGGGGCGCCGTGGGACCTGGTGTACCAGAGCCGGAGCGGGCCGCCGAGCCAGCCGTGGCTGGATCCGCAGATCACCGACCACCTGGAGGAGCTGCACGGCCGGGGCGTGCGCGCCGTGGCGGTCGTGCCGATCGGGTTCGTCTCCGACCACATGGAGGTCAAGTACGACCTCGACGTCGAGGCCGCGGACCGCGCCGCCGGGCTCGGGCTCGCGTACGAGCGCGCCGCCACCCCCGGGAGCGACCCGCGCTTCGCCGCCCTGCCCCGCCACCTCCTGGAAGGGGCCTCATGAGCCTGGCCGACGAACTGCTGGAGCTGGCCGTGGCGACCGCCCGCGAGGCCGGCCGGATGCTGGTCGACAAGCGGCCCGCGGACGGCCCGGACGTCGTCCAGACCAAGTCGTCGCCGACCGACGTCGTCACCCAGATGGACCGCGCCGCCGAACGGCTGATCATCGAGCGGATCAGGGCGGTCCGCCCGGACGACGGCTTCCTCGGCGAGGAGGGCGGCACCCGGGCCGGCGGGAGCGGCGTGCGGTGGGTGGTCGACCCGATCGACGGCACCGTCAACTACCTCTACGACCTGCCCGACTGGGCGGTCAGCATCGCCGCCGAGGTCGACGGCGAGGCCGTCGCCGGCGTGGTGGAGATCCCGCGCCGCGAGGAGACCTACACGGCGGTGCGGGGCGGCGGCGCCCTCCAGCACACGGCGTCCGGCGCGCGCGAGCTCCGCGTGAACGCGCACGTGCCGCTCGGTCGGGCGCTGGTGTCCACGGGGTTCGGCTACGAGGCGGGACGGCGGGCGCGGCAGGCGGAGGTGCTCACCGGGGTGCTGCCGAACATCCGCGACATCCGCCGGGGCGGATCGTGCTGCGTGGACCTGTGCGGCCTGGCGGCCGGACGGGCGGACGCCTACTACGAGCGCGGCGTGCAGGCGTGGGACATCGCCGCCGGCGGGCTGATCGTCCGGGAGGCGGGCGGGCGCGTCGAGGGGCTGCGCGGTGCGGCTCCCGGCCCGGAGCTGACCATCGCCGCGGGCCCGGGCACCTTCGAGGCCCTGCACGACCTGCTGGCCCCGCTCGACCCGGCCAGGGACTGACGCGGGCGGGCGGACACCGGAACGGGAAGCGCGGGACCGGGTCCCGGGCTCCCCGTCACGGACGGCGTCTTGCGACGGCGGGGTCAGTCGCAGCGGGGCGGTTCGACGCCGATGTCATTGTTCGCTGCGATCCGGCGCAGATCGTCGATCTCCTCCCGGCGGATGTCCGCCAGGTAGGTGTCCCCATCCTGGTGGGCGCTGCGCAGCGACGCGTACGCGTCGTCGAGCCGCTGCTGGATCATGCGTGACAACTCGCCCATGGGCCTCCTCCCGGATCGTGCCCATGCCTACCCAGGCCTAGGCTGAAGGTAAACCTGTCTTGCGATGCAATTTTCGCGGATCCTTGCGTCCGTGAGATCACGATCTGGCGTACCGGAAGAGGAACAGCTGCTTACGGGCGTCTTACGGCCTCCATGGCATATCTGAAGCGGGCATATCCGGAGCGCTGACGCGGGCATGCGCGCGGCGCCATGGTCCGGGCGCGCGGTCGGCCGCGCCCCGACGAGGAGGGGGACCCTTTGCGTGTTCTAGTCGTCGAGGACGAGCGCGTGCTCGCCGACGCGATCGCCACCGGCCTGCGCAGGGAGACGCTGGCGGTGGACGTGGCCTATGACGGCGCGGGCGCGCTGGAGCGGGCGGGCATCAACGAGTACGACGTGATCGTGCTGGACCGGGACCTGCCCAAGGTGCATGGCGACGACGTCTGCAAGCAGCTCGTGGCGCAGCGCTACCCGGCGCGGATCATCATGCTGACGGCCGCGGGCGAGCTGGACGACCGGGTCGAGGGCCTGTCCATCGGCGCCGACGACTACCTGGCCAAGCCGTTCGCGTTCGCCGAGCTGATCGCCCGGGTGCGCGCCCTCGGCCGCCGCGCCGCCGCGCCGCTGCCTCCCGTCCTGGAGCGCGCCGGGATCACCCTCGACCCGGCCCGCCGGGAGGTCGCACGCGACGACCGTCCGGTGGAGCTGACCCGCAAGGAGTTCGCGGTGCTGGAGGTGCTGCTCAGCGCGGACGGCGCCGTCGTCAGCTCCGAGCACCTGCTGGAGAAGGCGTGGGACGAGCACATCGACCCGTTCACCAACGTGGTCCGGGTCACGATGATGACGCTGCGCAAGAAGCTCGGCGACCCCCCGGTGATCGAGACCGTTCCCGGCGTGGGATACCGGCTGTGAGCGAGGAGAGCGCGCCCCGGGACCGCCCGGACGGAACCGGCGGCGAGGGCGCCCGCCCGGCGCCGCCCGGAGAGACCGGCGCGCGGGCCACCCAGCCCACCGCCCTCCCCGGCGACGCCGGCGACCCCGGAGGCCGGCGCGGCGGGCGGTGGCGCCGCCCCGGCCCGCAGCAGGTCCCCCAGCCGCACCCGGCCGCGAAGGGCATGTGGCGCGGCGAGGGCGGCGGGCCGTTCGGCCAGATGACCGTGATGCCGGGCCGGATGAGCGTGCGACTGCGCCTCACCCTGCTGTACGGGCTGCTGTTCTTCATGGCGGGCGCGCTGCTGCTGTTCGTGATGTCGGTCCTGATGGCCAACATCCTCGGCAACGTCAAGGTGATCGGCTTCGGCATCTCCGACGCGGAGGCGGCCGAACTGCAGCGCCAGTTCGTCGAGCAGACGATGCGCCAGCTCGTCGGGCGGTCGCTGCTCGCGCTCGGCGGGGTGGGCGTCATCACGCTGGTGCTCGGCTGGTTCGTCGCCGACCGGGCGCTCAGCCCGCTGCAGCGGGTCACCACCACCGCGCGCCGGCTGTCGGAGAGCACGCTGCACGAGCGGATCGCGCTGGAGGGCCCGGACGACGAGATCAAGGAGCTGGCCGACACGTTCGACGCGATGCTGGAGCGGCTCGGGCAGGCGTTCGACACCCAGCGCCGGTTCGTCGCGAACGCCTCGCACGAGCTGCGCACCCCGCTCGCGATCAACCGGACGCTGCTGGAGGTGGCGCTCGGCGACCCGGAGGTCTCCGACGACCTGCGCGCCGTCGGCCGGACGCTGCTGGCGACCAACGCCCGGCACGAGCGGCTCATCGAGGGGCTGCTGCTGCTGGCCCGCAGCGAGCGGGAGCTGACCGCCCGCACGCCGGTCGACCTCAAGGAGGTGGCGGCGACGGTGCTGGAGCAGTCGGCCCGCCGCGACCACGACAACGAGGTCGCCGTCCATCCCGAGCTGACCTCCGGGACGGCGCTCGGCGACCCGGTGCTGCTGGAGCACCTGGTGTCCAACCTCGTCGAGAACGCGATCAAGCACAACGTCGAGGACGCCGGCGAGCTGTGGATCCGCACCGGCATGCTGGAGGGCTACGCCACCGTCCAGGTCGAGAACACCGGGCCGGTCGTGCCCGCCTACGAGGTGGAGCGGCTCTTCGAGCCGTTCCGGCGGCTGAACGCCGACCGCGTCGAGTCGGCCAAGGGCGCCGGGCTCGGCCTGTCGATCGTCCGCTCGGTGGTGCTGGCGCACCGCGGCGCCGTCTACGCGGTGCCCCGGCCGGACGGCGGGCTGATCGTCACCGTCCGCCTCCCCCCGGGCCAGCCGGCCGCGTGAGAGCCGCGGCCGCCGCCACCTGGGCGCGGCGGCCGCGGGGCTACTTCAGCGCCGCGGTCGCCGCGGTCGGGTCGCCGTCGTAGTCCTGCTCCAGGCGGACGTACTTGCCCGACCGGGCCATGGCGACCCGGCCGTCGTTCAGCAGCGGGATGAGGGCCATGTCGTCCAGCGCCACCTTCTCGGCCTGCCGGAACAGGCCGCCCCGGTCGGCCGGGGCCGCCGTCCTGAGCGCCCTGGAGATCGTCCCGTCGAAGGTGCCGTTCCTCCACTTGCCCAGGTTGTAGAAGCCCGTGGCGCTCGCGTCGCCGCCGCCCAGCAGGGGCCACAGCATCGTGTAGGCGCCCGGGTAGTCGGGGCCGTAGGGGAGGAACGCCAGCCCGGACGCGTCCTTGGACATGACGTCGTCGCGGTACTTCGTGAACTCGGAGACGGGATAGGACTTCATCTCGACCTCCAGGCCGAGCACCGACTTCAGCTGCGAGGCGACGACCGGGGCGAGACGCTGGTCGAGGGGGGACTGGCGGTAGTAGAGCCGGACGGCCGTGCCCGTCCCCAGCCCGGCCTGCGCGGCCAGCATCTTCGCCTTCTCGGGGTTCGTCCCGTCGCAGGACGGGCAGGTGCCGCGCCGGCCGAACCCGGGTACCGGCACCGGGACGATGCCGTACGCGGGTTTGAGGAAGCCGCCGAACGCGAGGCTGAGCTTGCTCCGGTCGAGGGCGTAGGAGACGGCCTCCCGGGCCTCCTTCGTCTTCATCGGGCCCCGCGCGGTGATCGGGACGAGCATCCGGGTGAACGGAGCGGGACGGGAGACCAGGTCGGTCCTCGGAGTCGAGGCCAGCTCCTCGGTGCCCACCGCGTACCAGTCGGTCTGCCCGGCCGCGTAGGCGCCGCGCCCCGCCGCGGAGTCGGCCGTCAGCGTCACGGTGACGCCGTCCAGCATGGTCTTGCCGAACGCCCAGCCGTCGTTGCGGACGAGCGAGACCGACGCGTCCTTGCGGTAGTCCTGCAGCTTGAACGGGCCGTTGCCGATCGGGCGGGTGTTGAACGCCGCGTCGTCGACCTTGCCCGCCCCCTCGGGGACCGGCATGAACGCCGGCTCCGACAGCCGGGCCGCGAAGTCGCAGTTGGGGGAGGTGAGCGTGACCGCGAGTTCGGTTCCCGACACCACCGAGACCCCGGACAGCTCCCCGGTCCCGCTGTCCGACACCGAGGAGTACCCCTCGATGTCGGTCATCAGGTAGGACGCGGGGCCGGTCTTGTCCGCCGCGCTGCGCGCCCAGCCGCGGGCGAAGGCGTGCGCGTCGACGGCCTCGCCGTTGGTGAAGCTCGTCCCGTACTTGAGCGAGATCGTCCACCTGCGGCATTCGGCGTCCGGCGTGATCGCCGTCGCGAGCCGGTTGCGGGCGGCGCCGTCGGCGCCGATCTCGGTGAGGCCGGTGAACAGCTGCTTGCTGAGGAACCGCTCGGTGCCGCTGAGCGCGCGGGACGGGTCGAAACCGCCGTCGGCGGCGGTCGGCGCCGGCATCGCGACGGGCAGCGTCCCCCCGACCCGCCCGCCCGTGGCCGTCGAGGTCAGGCCGCCGTCCCCGCGGAACTGGACCCAGGCCACGGCGGCGGCGAGGGTCAGCACGGCCAGCGCGGCGCCGCCCACGCCGGCGAGAACGCCGATGCGGGGCCCCTTCCCGCCTCCGGACGGCTTGGTGAAGTCGACCCCTGGCGCGGACACGGACGGCCATGTGGCGGGCGCGTCCCCGTTGGGCGGCGGGACCGGCGAGGGCCAGCCCGCGCCGGGCATGGGCGGCGGCGCGTGCGGCGGCGTGTGCGCCATGGGAGGCGCGGCGGGGAAGGGCGGCGGCGTCTGCGTCTGGAGCCGCGCGGACTCCTTGGCCGCCGTCTGGGCGCCCTGCGTGAGCATCAGGGCGTCCTGGGTGAGCGCCGGGGCGCCGCTCTGCTGGGCGCCGGGCCGCGGCAGGCTGCCCGCCAGCGCCAGCAGGTGCGCCAGGACCTGCTGGGAGGCGGGACGCAGCGCCGGGTCCTTGCTGAGGCAGTCCGCCACGATGCCGCGCAGCGGATCGGGCAGCGCGCCGAGGTCGGGCGGCAGGTTCAGGATGCGGTGCATCACCGCGGGGATCGAGTCCTGCCCGAAGGCCGGCCGCCCGCTCGCCGCGTAGACCATCGTGGCGCCCCACGCGAACACGTCCGCGGGCGGCCCGACCGGCGTCCCGGAGATCTGCTCGGGCGCCATGTAGGCGGGGGTGCCGACCGCCGTGCTGGTCAGGGTCCCGGTGGCGTCCAGCGCCCGCGCGATGCCGAAGTCGATCACCCGCGGGCCGTCCGGCGCGAGCAGCACGTTGGCGGGCTTGAAGTCGCGGTGCACGACGCCCGCCTGGTGGATCGCGGCGAGCGCCGTCATCGTGCCGATCGCGAGCCGGTCCAGGTCGGCGCCGCGCCGCGGGCCGTCCTGCGCCAGCACCCGCGACAGCGCCGGCCCGTCGATGTACTCGCTCACGATGTAGGGCCGGTCGCCCTCGACGTCGGAGTCCAGGACGCGGGCCGTGCAGAAGGCCGACACCCGCTTGGCGACCGCCACCTCGGCCGCGAACCGCGAGCGGGCCTTCGGGTCGCCGCTGAAGCGCGCGTGCAGCAGCTTCACGGCGACCCGGTGGCCCGGCTCGTCCTCCCCGAGGTAGACGGCGCCCTGCCCGCCCTCCCCGAGGAGGCCGGTCAGCCGGTACGCGCCGAGCCTCGGAGGGTCGCCCTTGCGGAGAGGGGCGACCTCGGTCATGACTTGGAGACGGTCCCGTAGGCGGTGGCCGACGTGGCGGACTGGAGCTGGCGCCACTCCCACCGCATCGAGGTGCCGCCGGAGGACGGGATGAACGTGACGTACCCGGAGGCGCACTCCTTCGGGTCCATCCCCGCCATCGGCGTCTCCCGGTACTCGACCTTCGAGCTGTTCTCGTCGCCGGACAGCAGCGACAGCCGGGTGTAGCAGTTGTCCTGGGCGCCGGACGGATAGGTGTACGTCGCGACGCCGCTGGAGTACAGCAGGGAGAACTTGACGGTGAAGGACGTGTGGCCGGACCCGGCGCCCGGCTGGTACCCGTTGCCGGTGAAGTTGCCGAGCAGCCCGCCGGTGGTGCTGGAGGTCGGCGTCTCGCTCGGCGTGTAGGTGTTCGGCGGGGTGTAGGGCGGCGTCGGCGGGTCGTCCTCGCTGTTGGCGCCGATGATGGCGAGCACCACGACGACCAGGATCACGATCAGCGCGAGCGCGCCGCACCCGATCGCGATGATCGGCCCGGCGGAGCTGGACTGCTTCGGCGGCGACCCGTACTGCGGTCCCGGCGGCATCGGCATCCGCGGCTGCGCCTGCGGCGGGGGCGGCATCGCGCCGCCCTGGTACATCGGCATGGGCGGCGGCGTGATCGGCTGCGGCGGCGGCGAGCCGGGGGCGGGGCCGTGGCCGGGCATCCCGCCCTGGTGCAGCGGCATCGGGGGCGGGGTGATCGGCTGCTGCTGCGGCTGGGGCCGCGGCGCCGGCGGCACCGGGGGCGGCGGCGGAAGCTGCGAGGCGATCCGGGTGCCCTGGTTGAGCAGGTCCTCCTGCCCGCCGCCCTGGTTCGCGGGCGCGGCGCCGACGTGGCCGAGCAGGTTCAGCAGCAGCTGCGCCGCGGGCGGGCGCAGGCCCGCGTCCTTGGACAGGCAGCGCCCGATCAGGTCGCGCAGCGGGCCCGGGGGCAGCGCCGACAGGTCGGGATCCTCGTTGAGGATCCGGTTGATGATGACCGGGAGCGTCTCGGCCTCGAACGGCGACTGCCCGGTGGCGGCGAACACCATGGTCGCCGCCCAGGCGAAGATGTCGACCGCCGGGGTGAGCGGCGCGCCGGTGAGCTGCTCGGGCGCCAGGTAGCCGGGCGTGCCGACCACCATGCCGGTCGCGGTGACGGCGCTCTCCTGCGAGTTGACCGTCCGCGCGATGCCGAAGTCGACGACGCGCGGGCCGTCGGAGGCCAGCATGACGTTGTTCGGCTTGAAGTCGCGGTGCACGATGCCGGCCTCGTGGATGGCCGCGAGCGCGGTCACCGTGCCGATCGCGAGCCGCTCCAGCTCCGCCGCGCTGCGCGGTCCGTCGTGGGCGACCACGTCGTGCAGGGACGGACCGTCGATGAACTCGCTGACGACGTAGGGCTGGTCGCCCTGGACGTCGGCCTCCAGGACGCGGGCCGTGCAGAAGGGCTCGACCTTCTGCGCGGCCGCGACCTCACGTGTGAACCGGGCACGCGCGGCCGGATCGTTCGCCATCTGCGCGTGCAGAAGCTTGACGGCGACGTACCCGCCGTTCGGCGCCTTGCCCAAGAAGACGGCGCCCTGGCCCCCGGCGCCCAACCGTCCGATGACCTCGTACCGTCCGAGTGCCCTAGGATCGCCCGGCTCCAGCGGAGCGGCATCCGGCATCTGACCCTCCAGTGACCCGCAGTGATGTCCGCGACATTGTGCGCCGGACCCGCTCGCGGGGCCCCGTGCCGGCGATCGCCGGGCTGATCCCCGCAAGGGGATCCGCCCCCAACCTCAGGCGGGCACGATATCGCGTTAGTTCAGACGTTTCACCGATGTATACGGTTCGGTGTTCCGCCTGCCGGATCGGGCCATCGCGCCGCGCCGCGCCGTCCGCCGGGCGGTCGGTGCGCACAACGCCTCCGGGACCGATATGATCCCCGCCGCCGCGGGAACCCCGGCAGGCGCCACGGCCCCCGGAACGGGGTGGTATCACTTGCCGGGTATGTGATGGAAGACACAGTACGAGGGAAGAGTCGGGTGATGGGTGTCACTCGTGGGAACGGTCGCGCCTCGTGTGTCGCAGGTCACCAACCGTGACAGAATTTCCCGCCCGGATCGGGCACAAGAACGGTCCCCCGAGCGTTAGATCCGCGCGACGGGGCGCATAAAGCACTGAGGGGGATGGAGATAGAAGATGGCGACCGACTACGACAGCCCACGCAAGACAGATGACGACCTGAGCGAGGACAGCCTCCAGGAGCTCCAGGCGCGGCGCGCCGACAAGGCCGCCAGCATCATCGACGAGGACCTGGACGCCGGCGAGGTCGCCGAGCTGCCGGGCGCCGACCTGTCGAACGAGGAGCTCACCTTCCGGGTGGTGCCGCGACAGGCCGACGAGTTCACCTGCACGCGCTGCTTCCTGGTCCACCACCGCAGCCAGCTGGCCACCGAGAAGAACGGCCGGCCGGTCTGCCGCGAGTGCGCCGCCTGACCGGCGGCGGCCGCGAGGTGACCGGACGAGGGCGCGTGACGGGAGAGGCCGGGTGACGGGAGAGAGCGAACCGCGTCACGGCGAGGTGGAGCCGGCGCACGGCGACGGCTCCGCGGAGCTGGGCGAGCTGATCGGCCGGCTCGCCTCCGACGAGGACATGGACCGCGAGACCCGCGGCCGCCTGCTCGGGCGACTGGCCAGGCTGCTCGGCCAGAGCGCCCGCCGGGTGGGGGCCGCGGGGGTCGCGCGCGGCAGGTGGCTCGCCGACCTGCTGCTCGCCGCCGCGCCGCACATCCCGATCCGCGATCTGGAGACCCTCCAGGCCCACCACCACGGGCTGATGGGCGAGGAGCTCGCCGACCGGATCGTCAAGGCGGCGGGCAACGCCACGACCGCCGTCGGCGCCGCGGGAGGCGCGCTGGCCGCGGTGGAGTTCGCCGCTCCGCCGCTGCTGCTGACGGCGCCCGCCCAGCTCGCCGCCGAGACGCTCGTCGTCGCGGCCATCGAGGTGAAGATGATCGCCGAGCTGCACGAGGTGTACGGCGTCAGCGTCCAGGGCAGCGGCACCGCGCGCGGGGCCGCGTTCGTGACGTCCTGGGCCCGGCAGCGCGGCATCAACCCCCTGGAGGGCGGCACCCTCACCAGCGCGCTCGGGACCGCCGCCAAGAGCGCCCTGCGCAGGCGCATGCTCCGCGTCTTCGGCCGGAGCATGTCCACCATGGGCCCCCTGCTCACCGGCGCCGCGGCCGGCGCCGCCCTCAACCGCTCCGCGACCAAGGGGCTGGCCCTGAAGGTCCGGAGCGACCTGCGGGAGATCGCCGGCTCGCTGCCCCCGCTCCCCGGCGACCAGCCCCGCCGTCTGGACCCGTAGCGGGCCGCCCACCCCCCGGCGGCACACACGAGTGGTCGGACCGCTTCCCCCGGCTCCATCGCGAGCGCGCCGTGGCCGGTCCCTTCGATCATCGAAGGGACCGGCCACGACGCGTTCACCGCCGACCGGGGGCCGGCCCCCGGCGGGACGTCTCAGACGTCGGCCTTGAGGCTCTGCGGGAGCTGGCCGGTGCCCTTGGCCCACTGGTGGGCGGCGGCGCGGGTGGCGAGCAGCCGCGCGACCTCCATGCCGACGCCCATCACCACGGCCCACCCGATCGCCTCGGCCAGCGCCACGTCGGGGGACTCGGGGTTGGTCGGGGGCTCCTTGCCGGTGCTCTTCTTCCAGGCCAGCGTGATGACTTTCTTCGCGACGAAGCCGCCCGCGAATGCGGCCGCGCCGGCCATCACCCGCCAGCCGATGTCGCCCTTGTCCGCCATGTTGGTCCCTTCTCGTCCTGTCGTCTCCGACGCTACCGGAACGGCCCGGCCCCGGCGGGGAAGGTGATCGCCGCGTCGGCGCCGGCAATCGGCCTGCGGCCCGGGCCGATGTCAATACCATTGGCCCATGACAGAGCAGCCGCGTACCCCGCACGTCCCTCCGAAGCCCTCCCTGGACGGCCTGGAGGACAGATGGGCGCGCGTCTGGGAGGACGAGGGAGTCCACCGCTTCGACCGCACCCGGCCGCGCGCCGAGGTCTACTCGATCGACACCCCGCCGCCCACCGTGAGCGGTTCGCTTCACGTCGGCCACGTCTTCTCCTACACCCACACCGACACCGTCGCCCGGTACCACCGCATGCGCGGTAGGGCGGTCTTCTACCCGATGGGCTGGGACGATAACGGCCTTCCGACCGAGCGCCGCGTCCAGAACCACTTCGGCGTCCGGTGCGATCCGTCCCTGCCGTACGACCCGGACTTCGAGCCCCCGGCCAAGCCCGACCCGAAGCGCCAGCAGCCGGTCTCGCGGCGCAACTTCATCGAGCTGTGCGAGCGCCTCACCGAGGTCGACGAGAAGGCCTTCGAGGAGATGTGGCGGCGCGTCGGCCTGTCGGTCGACTGGAGCCACCTCTACACCACGATCGGCGACACCGCCCGGACGGCGTCCCAGCGCGCGTTCCTGCGCAACCTGGCCCGCGGCGAGGCGTACGTCTCCGAGGCGCCGACGCTGTGGGACGTCACGTTCCGCACCGCCGTCGCGCAGGCCGAGCTGGAGGACCGCGAGCAGCCCGGAGCGTTCCACCGCATCCGGTTCCACGGCGACCAGCGCCCGGTCTACATCGAGACGACGCGGCCGGAGCTGCTGCCCGCCTGCGTCGCGCTGGTCGCGCACCCCGACGACGAGCGGTACCGGGAGCTGTTCGGGACGACCGTGCGCACGCCGCTGTTCGGCGTGGACGTCCCGGTCGTCGCGCACCGGCTGGCCGATCCCGGCAAGGGCTCGGGCATCGCGATGATCTGCACGTTCGGCGACGTCACGGACGTCATCTGGTGGCGCGAGCTGGACCTGCCGACCCGCGCGATCATCGGCTGGGACGGGCGGCTCGCCGCCGACCCGCCGCCGGGCGTCCCCGCGGGGCCGTACGGCGAGCTGGCGGGCAGGACGGTGTTCTCGGCCAAGGAGCGCGTGGTCGAGATGCTGCGCGAGTCCGGCGACCTGGACGGCGAGCCCCGCAAGATCAGCCGGCCGGTGAAGTTCTACGAGAAGGGCAACAGGCCCCTGGAGATCGTCACGACCCGGCAGTGGTACATCCGCAACGGCGGCCGCGACGAGGGCGTCCGCGCGGAGCTGCTCGCGCGCGGGCGGGAGCTCGGGTGGCATCCCGGCTACATGCGGGCCCGCTACGAGAACTGGGTCGAGGGCCTGAACGGCGACTGGCTGATCTCGCGGCAGCGGTTCTTCGGCGTGCCGATCCCCGTGTGGTACCGGCTGGACGACTCCGGCGAGCCGGTGTACACCGAGCCGATCGTGCCGTCCGAGGACGCGCTGCCGGTCGACCCGTCGTCCGACGTCCCGCCGGGCTTCACCGAGGACCAGCGCGGCCGGCCGGGCGGCTTCGCCGGCGACCCGGACGTGATGGACACCTGGGCGACCTCGTCGCTGACCCCGCAGATCGCGGGCGGCTGGGAGCGCGACGCCGACCTGTTCGCCCGGGTCTTCCCCTACGACCTGCGGCCGCAGGCGCACGACATCATCCGGACGTGGCTGTTCTCCACGGTCGTCCGCTCGCACCTGGAGCACGGCTCGCTGCCGTGGAAGGGCGCCGCCCTGTCCGGGTGGATCCTCGACCCGGACCGCAAGAAGATGTCGAAGTCCAAGGGGAACGTCGTCACGCCGATCGACCTGCTGCGCGAGTACGGCTCCGACGCCGTCCGGTACTGGGCGGCCGGCGGGCGCCCCGGCACCGACACCGCGTTCGACACCGGCCAGATCAAGGTCGGCCGCCGCCTCGCCATCAAGATCCTCAACGCGTCGAAGTTCGTGCTGGGGCTGGGAGATGCGGCCCCGGACGCCCCGGTCACCGAACCGCTCGACAAGGCGATGCTGGCCGCGCTGGCCGGGGTCGTCGAGGAGGCGACGGAGGCGTTCGAGGGCTACGACTACGCGCGCGCTCTGGAGCGCACGGAGCGGTTCTTCTGGGAGTTCTGCGACGACTACCTGGAGCTGGTCAAGGCCCGCGCCTACGGGGACGGCCCGCAGGCGGTGTCCGCGCGTGCGGCGCTGCGCGCCGCGCTGTCGGTGATGCTGCGGCTGTTCGCGCCCGTCCTGCCGTTCGTGACCGAGGAGGTCTGGTCGTGGTGGCGGCACGGGTCGGTGCACACGGCCTCGTGGCCGTCCGCCGCCGAGCTGCCGGCGGGCGGCGACCCGGCCGTCCTCGCGGCCACGGGCGAGGCGCTCCGGCAGGTCCGCAAGGCCAAGTCGGAGGCCAGGGCGTCGATGCGCGCCGACGTGTCCCGCGCGGTCGTGCGCGGCTCGCAGGTGGCGCGGATCGCGCGGCCCGACCTGGCCGCGGCGGGGCGGATCGCCGACCTCACCCTGGAGGCCGCCCCCGCCGCGCTCACCGTCGACGTCGTCCTGGCCCCCGCGACGTAGATCACCCCGGCCGGGCCTTGACGCGGGTCCGGCGCTCTCCACATATTGGATCGGCGGTCTAATTAGGCGCCGCCGCGGGACGCGCGCGGTCCGGCGCGGGAGGAGACGGGATGAGCGAGATCGACGAGCGGCACCCCGTGATCGCCCCGCGCCGGGTGCGGTTCGACTGGGCGGGCACCGCGCTGCACTGGATCCCGGACGAGCCGGTCGCCACGCACTTCATCAACGTCCTGCACCTGCTGCTGCCCGCGGGCGAGCGGTGGTTCGTGCACGTCTACAAGGAGGCGCTCCCGCTCGTCCAGGACGACGAGCGCCTGCACCGCGAGGTCAAGGGCTTCATGGGCCAGGAGGCCGTGCACGCCTACTCCCACCAGGGCGTCCTGGACCGGCAGATGCGGGAGCAGGGCCTCGACCCGCGCCCGCTCACCGACCGGATCGAGTGGGTGTTCCGGCGGATCCTCGGCGACCGGTGCTGGATCCCGTTCCTGCCCCGCAAGCGCTGGCTGTTCGTGCGGATCGGCGTCATCGCGGGCATCGAGCACTACACGGCGGTGCTCGGGCAGTGGATCCTGGACGCCCGCGAGCTGGACGAGGCCGGCGCCGACCCGACGATGATGGACCTGCTGCGCTGGCACGGCGCCGAGGAGGTCGAGCACCGGTCCGTAGCGTTCGACGTCTACCAGCACGTGGCCGGGCGGTACTGGATGCGGTTCATCGCGTTCTTCATCGGCGTCCTCGCGCTGCCGCTGATGGTGTACGCCGGGGCCGTGTTCTTGTGCCGGGCCGACCCGACGCTGAAGGGCGTCCGCCCGCGGATCCGCGACTACCGGCGGGCGGTGCGGCGCGGGCTGTTCCCCAGCAACCGTTTCATGATCTCCGCCGGCCGCGCGTACCTGCGGCGCGACTACCACCCGTCCCGCGAGTGCTCCACGCAGCGGGCGCTCGACTACCTCGCGGTGTCGCCCGCCGCGCGGGCCGCCGGGCGCCCGGCGGCCTGAACGGCGCCGCTCGCAGGGCCGCTCGCGGGGCCGCTCGGGGGCCCGCTCACAGCGTGCAGGGCAGGTGCTTCACGCCGTTGATGAAGTTGGAGTAGAGCATCTGCGGCTCGCCGCTCGCCCGGATGCCCGGGACGCGGGTGAACAGCTCCCGGAACATCACCGTGATCTCCTGCCGGGCCAGGTTCGCGCCCAGGCAGAAGTGCGGGCCGGGGCCGCCGAACCCGACGTGCGGGTTGGGGGAGCGGGTGATGTCGAAGACGTCCGGGTCGGTGAACACCTCCGCGTCGCGGTTCGCGGAGTTGTAGAACAGCAGGACCTTGTCGCCCGCCCGGTACCGCTGGCCGTTCATCTCGTGGTCGCGGGTCACGGTCCGGCGGAACTGGATGACCGGCGTCGCCATCCGGACGATCTCCTCGACCGCCCCCGGGGCGCGGGCGTCGAAGTCCTCCATCAGCAGCGCCCGCTGCTCGGGGTTGTCGGTGAACAGCTTCAGCCCGTGCGTCATCGCGTTGCGGGTCGTCTCGTTGCCGGCCACCACGAGCAGGATGAAGAACGAGCCGATCTCCTGGTCGGTCAGCGACTCGCCGTCCACGTTGGCCGAGACCAGCCGCGACACCAGGTCGTCGCCGGGGTGCCGGCGGCGCCTGCGGGCGAGCTTCATCGCCAGGTGGTTCAGCTCGTACCCCGCGGACATCGCCATGAGCAGCCCGTACAGGACGCCGATCCGGGTGACGCCCTCGCGGGTCACGTCCTTGCCGCCGGTGTACTCGGGGTCGCCGAGCCCGAGGATGGTGTTCGTCCGGTCGTACACCATCGGCCGCACCCGCTCGGGGATGCCCATCATGTCGCAGATGACCTGCACGGGCAGCCGCGCGGCGACGTCGGTGACGAAGTCGGCCGACCCCTTGCGCTCCAGGTCGTCGACGATCCGCGTCGCGGTCGCCTGCAGGTCGGTCTCCAGCTTGGCGAGGACGCGCGGGGTGAACGCCCGCGACACGATACGGCGGATCTTGGCGTGCCGCGGGTCGTCCATGTTGATCATCGAGCCGAAGTAGCGGGCCATGTACCGGGGCAGGTCGGCGATGCTGTTCGAGCACGGCTCGCTGCTGAACACGTCCGGCGTCCGGCTGGCCTCCACGACGTCCGCGTGCCGGGTGAGCGCGTAGTAGCCGGGCCCGGTCCGGATGAACGGCAGCTTGAGTTCGGGGAAGAACTCCGGATGATCGCGTTCGCGCAGCCGCGCGAACGCGGCCAGCCGCCGGTCCGGGGGAAGCGACCAGAAGGCCAGATCGGACAGGTTGTCCTCGGTCGCCCGCGCCGTCGTCGTCACCGCACACCGCCCTCGAAAGTCAGAACGCCGTTCGGTTGCCATCGAACCGAGCCTTCCGGACATCCGTCAAGCCCGATCAGGCGGCCGCCGCGGCCCGGCGGTGCAGGACGGCCCGCTCCGCGGCCGTCCACGCCCCGGACGTGAGCAGGTACAGCCCCGCCGCCAGGGGCACGAACGCGGCCGCGACGACAGTCCCGAACGGCATCAGCCGCGCGACGGCGCCCATCGGCCCCGCGGCGGTGACCCGCCGCGACGTCACCACGGCGACGGCCGCGAGCAGCGCGAACAGGCCGAGGAAGACGAGGGAGGGCGGCGAGAGCAGGCCCCCGCCGAGGACGCCGATCCAGTTCTGCCCGAGCGGCGCCGCGAGCAGGGTGTGCGCGAGCAGCAGGTTCTGGTGCCCGGCGACCGTCGCGGACATGAACAGGCGGTACATGACCATGAAGAACGGGATCTGCGCGGCCATGGGCAGGCACCCGGCCACCGGCGTGGCGCCCTCCGCCTCGTACAGCGCGGCCATCTCCCGCCGAAGCCGCTCCGGATTCCTCGCGTGCTTCTTCTGCAGCGCCTGGACCCGGGGCATGAGCCGGGCCCGCGCCCGCTCGCCCTTCGCGGCCGAGACCGCCAGCGGGACGAGCGCCAGCCGGACCCCGGCGGTGAACAGGACGATCGCCAGCGCGGTGGCCAGGCCGCCGGCCACCGGGTCCAGGGCGTCCGCGAGGCCGCCGACGAGGGCGGCGGCGATGGAGACGGGAACGTCGAACATGAAAAGGAACCTTCCGGAACGAGGGGATCGATGGCGTTCCGGCCGCGCTCAGGCGGCCGCGATCCCCGTTCCGGGCGCTCGCGGGCGGGGCCGTCCCGCCGCGTCCGGGTCGCGCTGCGGGAGGAAGGCGGTGCGCAGCGTCCGCTCACGCAAGGTCGTCCGCACCCGCGCCCGAGCCGCTCCCCGGCCCCGCCGCGCCGCGCCGACCCGCGCCGCCGCGAGCACCAGGAGCCCGGCGACGGTCAACGCGCCCAGCGTGACCAGCACGGACTGCCCGGGGGCGGACCCGGCCCATTCGGCCACGGCGAACCCCCGCAACAGCGCGGAGATCAGCACTGACCAGAGCACGAGGGGCCCTTTCCGGTGGGCGACGGCGAGACGCGATCAGTCTGCCATGGCGGCGCGATGATGATCGACCTTCCTCCGGTCACAGCAGCAGGAGGGCGAGGGCCGAGAGGGAGGCGAGGGCCGCGGCGGTCTTCACGGGCGGCATGCGGGCGGCCAGCGCGGCGTCCCGCCGACCGTCGCGGGCCAGGTAGGTGAGGAGGGCGCTCAGCGCTCGCCCGGCGCCGAAGGCCGTGCCGGCCAGGACGGTGGTGAGCGGGTCCTCGTGGGCCAGGAGCAGGCCCAGGGCCAGGACATAGGGAGCCGTTGCGGAAACGTAGGTGCGGACGCCGGTTCCGAGTTCGAAGCCGAACTGGAGGGCGCCCTTGCGGAGGTGGGCCTGCAGCACGTCCTGGGGGATCTGCCGGGCGTTCTGGGGGAGCGGGACGCGGATCAGCCCGGCCTCGCGCGCGGCTCCGAGCCCGGCGACGGCGAGGACCGCGGCGGCGCGGACGGACGGGGGGATCGGCGCGGAGAGGCCGGACAGCAGCCAGATCACCGTCGCGGTGAGCGTGCCCCCGAGCAGGAGCCCGAGGGTGAAGACGGCCAGGACCTCGCCCTGCCGTACGGGAGCCCGCCAACCTGGCGAGAACAGCACGGATTCGCTGTTGCGCGTTCAGACGCTGCCCGACAGGGAGAACCCGGCGAGCGCGCCGATCGACGCCCAGCACAGGACGGCGGCGTCCAGGGCGGCGGCCGACACCGCGAGGAGCGCCAGGGCGGCGACGGGCAGGAGCGGGTCGGTCGTGCCCCGCCGCAGCCGCCCCGCGGTCAGTTCTTGCACGCCATCGCCTTGCGGCAGATGGTCTTGTACCAGTTGCCCTTCTTGGATTTCTTCCACCCGTCGTGGCAGCGCCAGGTGACGCCCTTCTTGCAACTGCCGCAGCTCTTGGCGTAGGCCCAGAGCCAGCCGTCGTAGCCGCCGCCGTAACACTGGTTGGGACGCAGCTTGTAGCGGCCCGGGTCCGACACGCCGGACTTGTGGAAGCCCTTGTACTTCCCGCTCGTTCGGCAGCACACGCTGCACACCAGGCTGGGACCGCAGCCGGGGGAGCAGTTGTGGTTGGCCGCGTACGAGGGGCAGCGCGGATAGATGTCGTAGTAGCCGACCAGCTGGAAGCCCGACGCGAGCGCCTCCCGCGCGGGCGGGAAGACGCCGAGGGCCTTCAGCCCGGCGGTGGCGCCCGCGGCGGCGAGCCCGGTGAGCACGCTGCGCCGCACCGGGCGCAGCCGGGGCTCGTCCGGGGGCACGGGGCGCCGCCGGACGCGCTGCGCTCCGGCCGGGCGGGGGCCGCGCAGCGGCGGGACGTCCTCCAGTTCGATCATCGTGCCGCCTCCAGGGTGAGGGCGCGGAGGGCTTCGGGGGAGCCGACGGGCTCGGCGGCCCGGACGCGGCCGTCGTCGCCGACCAGGACGGCGAACGGGGTCGCGGGGATGCGGTAGTCGGCGAACAGGCCGTCCTGCTCGCCGGCCAGCACGGTCACGCCGGGGCGGGCGGCCTCGCCGGGCGGCGGCCCCGCGAAGACCGCGTGCAGCGGCCGCCCGTCCGGGACGGCGGCGAGGACGTCGGCGCACACGCCGCACTCGCGGTCCAGGAAGAGCAGCAGGCCGGGCCCGAGCCGGTCGAAGGCGGGCGCGGGCGCGCCCGCCGCGAGGCCGGGCCCGGCGGGCCGCGAGGCGCCCTGGCCGAGCGCGTGGACCTGCCGGACCAGCCCGGCGACCACCAGCGCGAGCAGCAGGATCGCCACCCATGACAGCAGGAGCGCGCTGTTCTGGAAGCTCATCCGGCCGTCCTCCTCTCCTCGGTCAGGGCGTGGGGGGTGGTCATGGCGTGCGGGAGCGTCCAGAGGAGCACGGCGAATCCCAGCCCCGCCGCGACCTCCACGGACGTCTCGTACAGGGCGGGCCCGGCCGGAAGCCCGAGCAGCGCGCCGGTGAGGGCGAGCGCGCAGAGCGCGGCGGCCCGGCCCGCGACCCAGCCGGTCATCGGCGTGCCGGCGCCGCCGCATCCGCAGGGCACGCCGCGCCGGGTGCGGGCGACGTGCGCCGCGTAGGCCGCGTAGAGGGCCAGCAGGACGGCCGCGGCCCCGCTCGCCGCGCGCATCGGACCGTCCAGCCGGAGCAGCAGCGCCACCGCCCCGGCGGCGCCGATCAGCGCCTCCGCGGCGACCACGGCCGCCGCGGCCGCGCCGGCGAGGGCGGCCGGGAGCACCCGGTGCGCCCGGACCGCGGCGGCCAGCGCCGCCGGGCGCCGGGCCTGCCCGGCCGCCGAGGCCAGCAGGACGAGCGGGACGGCGACGGCGGCGATCCCGGCGAGCGGCCCGGTCACCGGACCGCCTCGACCGCCAGCCCCGCGAGCCGCCGCGGGACGTCGCGGACCCGGTCCTCCTCGGGCAGCACGGTCACCAGCAGCGACGTCAGCGCCAGCAGGAAGTAGGGGCCCTGGCCCTCCACGGTGTCCCGGAACAGCTCGCCGCCCGCGACCGCGGCGCCGCGCCACGGCGGGAGCCGCCTGCGGGTCACCGTGGTCAGCGCGGCGATCTCCAGGAGGCCGATCCCCGGCACCTCCTTGACCATCTCGGCGGGCTCGGGGCGCCGCGCCCGGCCGCGCGGGACGGCGGTGACCCCGTCCTCGTGCTCGGTCAGCCGGACCGTGTCGAAGAAGGCCACCGCGTCCGCCGGGCGCCCGTGGTAGAGGTGCGTGAACACCGCGTGGCGGCGTCCCTCCCACACGGCCGCGAGGACGGGGTCGCTCAGGCCCGTCTCCGCGTCGCGGGTCGCCGTCCCGCCGACCCGCAGCCGCCCGCCCTGGACGCGGAACTCCTGCTCGAAGCGGTCGACGCCGATGTCGGCGGCCCAGGCCAGCGCGTCCTCGCGGGTGCCGCTGGAGATCTCGTGGAGCCGCCCGCCCTCGGCGATCCGCGCCACCGAGGTGCACGGCCGCCGCAGGTCGTGGTCTCCGGCGAGCCGGACCCGCACCCCGTCCAGCGACCGGTGGGTGACGCCGTGCCCGCGTGTGTGCCGGCTCCGTGTGCCCATGCCGTCCCCTTTCTGCGGGGACGCGCCCCCCAGAAGCGCCGTGGGTAACAATTGCGACGCTACGCCCGATACGTCACTTCAGGGGCAAACCTTCCGGAAGTGGTCACGCCCGGGAGCGGGTAGGGTCAACTGCCGGACTCGCGCGGCAGCGGCGTTTCAGCGGCGGCCGTCAGCTGCGCCCTGGGTAGGGTCGTGAGGTTCTCCGGCAGGCGAGCGCGTGAGGTGGAGCCCGTGAGCAAGGTCGATGTGCTGATCCAGCGGCTGGATCCGGAGCTGCCCCTGCCGCAGTACGCCCACGCGGGCGACGCGGGCGCCGATCTGGTCGCCGCCGCCGACGTGGAACTGCCGCCGGGGGAGCGCGCCGTCGTCCCCACCGGGATGGCGATCGCCCTGCCGGACGGCTACGCGGCGTTCATTCACCCGCGGTCCGGATTGGGCGCTAAGTTGGGGGTGACCATCATCAACGCACCCGGTACGGTCGACGCCGGCTATCGGGGTGAGATCAAGGTGACCCTGCTGAACACCGACCCCCGCGCCACGGTGAGACTGCGGCGCGGAGACCGCATCGCGCAGATGGTCGTCCAGCGGGTCGAGCACGCGGTGTTCCACGAGGTCACCGAGCTTCCCGGATCGGCGCGCGGAACCGGCGGGTTCGGCTCCACCGGCGGATTCGGTCCGGCCCCGCGATCCGGGGACAATGAGCACAGTCGAGAAGGAGCGTGAGTCGTGGCTTTTGGACGTCGCCGGCAGGCCGAGGAGCCCGCGGAGGGTCCCGAGGTGACCGAGGAGCCGGCGGAGACCGCCGAGGAGGCTCCCGCCGAGGCGGGGTCGGCCAAGGCAGAGTCGGCGGAGGGCGGCCCGTGGGACTCCGAGGAGTCCTACCCCGAGCTGCAGCGGCTCGATTTCGGCGCCCTCCAGGTTCCGGTCGCGCCGGGACTGGGCTTCCAGGTGAACTTCGAGGCGACCCAGGTCGACGAGGAGGGCAACCCGCTCGACGGGCGCCCTGTCGCCGTGCTGGTGCAGTACGAGGAGAGCGCCATGCAGCTCCAGGTGTTCGCCGCGCCGAAGCGCAGCGGCATCTGGGACGACGTGCGCCGTGAGACCGCCAAGGACATCCAGGAGGAGGCGCAGGGCCAGACCCAGGAGGGCGAGGGGCCGTTCGGCTCCGAGCTGCTGGCGATGGTCCCCGCGGCGCTGACCGAGGAGGTCCTCGCCGAGATGGCGCCGGAGGTCCGCGAGCAGATCCCGGCGGAGTTCGTCGAGCAGGGCTGGGCGCCGCAGATCATCCGTTTCCTCGGTGTGGACGGCCCCCGCTGGTTCCTCCAGGCCGTGGTGCAGGGCGCCGCGATCGAGGACGAGGAGCAGTGGCAGGTCCTGGAGGACGTGCTGCGCGGCGTGGTCGTGCACCGCGGCGACGCCCCGATGCCGCCCCGCGAGCTGCTGGAGCTGCAGATCCCCCAGGAGTTCAGCGAGGCCGGCGAGGACGGGCAGGAGGAGGCCGTGGAGACCTTCGACCCGTTCGAGCGCGGCCCGGAGATCACCGAGGTCCGCTGACCGCACGAGCCGCGAACCCGCCCGCCCGCACGCTTTTCGGACGTGCGCCCGGGCGGGTTCGCGGCGTCTGCGCCAGGCCGAACCCTTGCCTTGGACCGGCCCGAGGGCGGTCAATCGGGGCATGTCCAAGAAGACGCGCAAACGCCGGGCCCGCAAGCGGGGCAAGCACAACAAGGGCAAGCGGCCCAACGCCCGCCACTAACTCCCGATCATCTCGAACGTCATCGCGTGCTCGACGCCCGCCTGCTTCCCTCCCGCCTCGGCGGTCCCGGTGAGGAACGCCTCGGCGTCGAACCCGGCGCCGAGTTCGGCGAAGTACACGCGGTGCGCGAGCAGCGAGTCGATGCCGGCCCGCAGATGGCCCGTGACGTCCACGTAGTGGGTGGCCTGCGGCGATCCGCCGAACAGCGCGAAACGCACGCCCTGCCACGGTTCGAGGCCGAGGTCGCGGAACACCCAGCGGTTCGCCGCGTCCCGGACCGCGTCCGCGACCGCGAGGCCGAGCACCCGGTGGTCGGCCATGTTGAAGCCGCCGCCGGGGAAGGTCTCGCGGAAGTTCACCGACAGCACCACCTCGGGCCGGTGCCGCCGGATCGCCGCGGCGAGCGTCCGCCGCAGCGGCAGGCCGTACTCCAGCGTGCCGTCCGGCAGGTCGAGGAACTCGACCTCGCGGACGCCGACGATCCGCGCCGCCTCGACCTGCTCGGCGCTGCGGATCCGCCGCACCTCGCCGGGGTCCGTCGAGTCGATGCCCGCCTCCCCGCGGGTGGCGAGCACCTCCGTCACGGTCTTGCCCTGGCCCGTCCACTTGGCGACCGCCGTCGACGTCCCGTACTCCAGGTCGTCGGGGTGCGCCACGATCGCGAGCGCGCGTTCCCAGTCCTCAGGCACCTCGTCCATCCCCCCATCCTCCCGGACGCGGGGGCGATCGTCACAGGTAGCGGAGCCAGAGGTACGGGGTCGCCAGCGCGATCGTCACGAGGGTGACGACGGCGCCGTGGCGGGTGAAGCGCCAGAAGCCGATGGGCGTGCCGTTGCGGGCGGCCAGCCCCAGCACGACCACGTTGGCGCTGGCCCCGATGGCGGTGGCGTTGCCGCCGAGGTCGGCGCCGAGGGCGAGGGCCCACCACAGCACGTGCCCCTGCTCGCCGGGGTGCTGCTGGGCGAGGTCGGACACGATCGGGCTCATCGTCGCGACGTAGGGGATGTTGTCCACGATCGCCGACAGCCCGGCGGACGCCCACAGCAGCAGCGTCGCGGCGGCGCCGGGTCGTCCGCCGGTGGCGTCCGCAGCGGCCTTGGAGATCTCTCCGATGACGCCGGTCTCGACGAGCCCGCCGACCATGACGAAGAGTCCGGCGAAGAACACCAGCGTGGGCCACTCGACCTCGCTCAGGGCCTCCTCGGTGGTCACCCTGGTCGCGGCGACGAGCAGCCCGGCGCCGAGCAGCGCCACCACGGACGGCTCGTAGTGCAGGACGGGGTGCAGCACGAACGCCGCGATCACGAGCGCGAGGACGGCGAGCCCCTGGGCGAGCAGGCGGCGGTCGGTGATGGCCTCCCGCTCCCGCAGCCGCATGACCTCGGCGGCGAGGTCCGGGTCGTAGCGGAACGCCGAGCGGAACATCCACCGGCACAGCAGGGAGAACACGATCACCAGCACCACGACCAGCGGGGCAAGGTGGACCAGGAAGTCGTTGAACGACAGCCCGCCGCGGCTGGCGATGATGATGTTGGGCGGGTCGCCGACGAGGGTCGCGGTGCCGCCGATGTTGGACGCCATGACCTCGGCGATGAGGTACGGCTCGGGCGGGAGGGCGAGCCGCTCGCAGACGAGGAACGTGACGGGCGCGACCAGCAGGACGGTGGTGACGTTGTCCAGCAGCGCGGACGCACCCGCCGTGAGCACGACCAGCATCACCATGAGCCGGTAGGGACGTCCCCGCGCGCGTTTGGCGGCCCAGATCGCCACGTACTCGAACACGCCCGTCCGGCGCAGCACCGAGACGATCACCATCATGCCGAGCAGCAGGAAGACGACGTTCCAGTCGATCCCGGACTCGGAGGAGAAGAACGCGCCCCGGGCGTCGCTGACGTGCAGCAGGAGCATCAGGCCCGCGCCGCCGAGCGCCGCCGCCGTCCGGTGCACCCTCTCCGACGCGATCAGCGCGTACGCGCAGACGAAGATGACGATCGCGGCGGTGGCCTGCACGGAGCCTCCTGGACGGCAGGGGGATGACGGGACCTGCCGACCAGACTTCCCGGCGCACCTCGGGCGACTCTAGCCGTACCGGCCCGCTCTGGGGGATACCGGGCCCGGCGAGGGTGGGGTTTTGCCTACCCCGATCGGAGTGCTGGACCCATCCTCCGCGGCCCCGCGCGTCCGTAGCTTCGTGTTCCGGAGGCGCTCCGCGAGGGGGCGCCGGGCGGAGGTGAGGACGATGTTCGGACGCAGGGGACCGGAGCCGGAGCGCCGGGCGCCGGGTGAGGCGCTCCGGCTGGAGGACGTGCGCCGGATCTACGGCCCCGAGGGCAACCGGGTCGTCGCGCTGGACGGGGTGTCGCTGTCGCTGCCGACGGGGTCGTTCACCGCGGTCATGGGCCCGTCCGGGTCCGGCAAGAGCACGCTGCTCCAGTGCGCGGCGGGCCTGGACCGCCCCACCGGGGGCCGCGTCTTCGTCGACGGCGCGGAACTGACGGGCGACGGCGAGGCCGAGCTGACGAAGTTCCGGCGGGAGCGGATCGGTTTCGTCTTCCAGCAGTTCAACCTGCTGCCGACGCTGTCGGTCATGCAGAACACGGTGCTTCCGCTCAAGCTCGCCGGCCGCAGGGTGGACGGGAACCAGGCGCGGGCCGTCCTGGAGAGGGTGGGCCTCGGCGAGCGGCTCGGGCACCTGCCCGCGGAGCTGTCCGGCGGGCAGCAGCAGCGGGTGGCGATCGCGCGGGCGCTGCTCACCCGGCCGCGGGTGCTGTTCGCGGACGAGCCGACCGGCGCGCTCGACACCCGGAGCGCCCGCGACGTGCTCGGCCTGCTGCGCGAGTCGGTGGGGGCGTTCGGGCAGACGGTGGTGATGGTGACCCACGACCCGGTCGCCGCGTCCTTCGCCGACGCCGTGCTGTACCTGGCCGACGGGCGGATCGTCGGCCACCAGCCCGCGCCGACCGCCGAGGCCGTCGCGGAGCGGATGACGCGCCTGGCCGACGAGGTCGAGCGCCAGCGCGTCACGGCGGTGGCGTGAGATGTTCGCACTGGCGATCGGTTCCCTGCGCAGGCGCGCGGGCGCGTTCACGGCGAGTTTCCTCGCGCTGTTCCTCGGCTCGACGATCATCATGGCGTTCGCCTCGATGCTGGACACCGCCGCGGCGGGCGGCGCGACGGGGGAGGCCCGGGACACGCTGGTCATCATGGCGAACGTCGTCGGCGGCTGGGGGCTGCTGCTGGTGGTGTTCGCCGTCAGCTCGACCCTGACCCTGTCGGTGCGGCAGCGCGCGTCGGAGATCGCGTTGCTCAAGAGCGTCGGAGCGACCCCGGCGCAGCTCGCCCGGATGATCGTCGGCGAGGCGGCCGGGCTGGCGGTGGCCGCGGCGCTGCTCGCCGTCGTCCCCGGGATGCTGGCCGGCCGGGGCGTGCTCGGCCTGCTGCACGGCACGGGCCAGGTGCCCGCCGGGATCGGCCACCACTTCGGCCCGGTCGCGCTGTCGATGGGGTTCGGGATCACGACCGTGTCCGCGACCGCCGCCGCGCTGATCACCGCCCGCCGCGCCACCCGCGCCGGGGTCGCCGACTCGATGCGGTCCGCGGCGGTGGACGCCGGGAGGACGAGCAGGAAGCGCATCGTCTTCGCGGTGCTGTTCCTGCTGCTGGCCCTGAACGAGGCGGTCATCACCATCACGCTGATGGACGGCAAGGGCAGCGACGTGATGGCGACGTCCGGGCAGGCCGACATCCTCGCCGCGATCGGGCTGGCGCTGCTGGCTCCGGCGATCATGCGGTGGACGACGTCCCTGCTGTCCCGGCCGCTGCGGGCGTTCGGCGCGGCCGGCGACCTGGCGGCCGCCACCATGCGCCGCCGGACGGGCGCGCTGGCGTCCGCGGTCGCCCCGGTGGTGCTGTTCGTCGGCACCGCCGTCGGGACGCTCTACCTCCAGGCCACCGAGAACGAGGCGATGGAGGCCGCCGGGGTCGCGAAGACGGCCGAGCAGAAGAGCATCGAGACGCTCAACTTCGTCGTCATCGGCATGGTGGTGCTGTTCACGGCGATCATGCTGGTCAACACGCTGGTCGCGGCGACCGCGCACCGGCGCCGCGAGTTCGGGCAGACCCGGCTCGCCGGCGCGACCCCGCGCCAGGTGCTCGCCGCGGCGGCGCTGGAGGCGGCGGTGCTGACGGTCACCGGCGTGGCCGGCGGGACGGTCGCCTCGGTCTTCACGATCGTGCCCTTCGGACTGGCCCGCCGCGACTCCGCCGTCCCCGGCGGGGACGCGTGGACCTACCTCGCGGTCGTCGCCCTCGCCGCCGCCCTGACCGGCGCCACGACCTGGGCCGCCACCCGCCGCGCGATCCGCGTCCCCGCCGTGGAGGCCGCCCTGCGCTGACCGCCCGGCTTGTCTTCGGGTGGATGCTCGCCCATACTGGGTGAGCACCCACTCATTTCAGGGAGCGGACATGGCGGGATCAGTGCGGGCCACGCGCGGCGGGTTCCCGGTGGCGGCCGCCGTCCAGGGCCTCGGGGCGTTCTGGACGCGCGGCCGCCGGGTCGAGCGCGCCGCCTACGCCGCCGGCGCGGCGCTCATCGCCTCGGGGCTGCTGCACCTGGTGGTGTTCGCGGTGGACGGCGGCCCGTGGACGGGACCGGTGTCGTGGCGCAAGCCCGTCACCTTCGGGCTCTCCTTCGGCCTGACGCTGCTCACGATCGGGTGGGCGAGCACGTTCGTGCGGCTGGGCGACCGCGCGCGGACCGCGATCCTCGGGGTGTTCGCGGCCGACTGCGTCGCCGAGGTCGCCCTCATCACCCTCCAGGCGTGGCGCAGGGTGCCGTCCCACTTCAACGAGGAGACGGCGTTCGACACGGCCGTCACCCGGATGCTCGCGGCGGGCGGCGGCGTCCTGGTCGTCACGCTGGTCGCGCTCGCGGCCGCCTCCTTCCGGCGGAACGAGGGGACCGCGCCGAGCATGCGGCTGGCCGTCCGCTCCGGCTTCGCCGCGCTGATGCTCGCGCTGGCCTCCGGGGCGGCGATGATCGCCCGCGGCGTCGTGACGGTGCGGGCGGGCGACCAGCAGGCCGCCTACCACGTCGTCGCCGCGCTGAAGCCCGCGCACTTCGTGACCATGCACGCGATCCTCGTCCTGCCGCTGCTGGCCTGGCTGCTCGCGTTCACCGCCCTGCCCGAGGCCCGCCGCGTCCGGGCCGTCGCGCTCGCCTCCGGCGCCTACTGGGCGGTGGCGGCGCTGGTCATCGCGGTCTCCGCCGTCCGCTTCGCGACCGCCTGAGCCGTCCGCCGGCGCGGTGACCCGCCCTCGCCGCTCTCGGGCGGGCTCACGGGGCCGTGCGTTCCAGACCGGACGGCGGGCCGTCCAGGACCTCGCCGCCGAGGGCCTCCCGGAGCGCGGCGGCCGTCGCCTCGGCGCGCGTCCCGTGCACGGCGGTGTGGACGAGGGCGCCGAGCGCGGGGTGCTCGACGATGTGAAGGGCCGTCTCCTCGTCCATGGTCGTGTAGACGGCCTCCTTCCAGCCCGAGCCGTCGGCGTCCCTGCCGACGACGGCGATGTTCCAGTCCTCCCTGTAGCACCAGAAGGCGGGATTCTCGGCGTCATCGGTGGCGAGGCGGAGCCAGACGACCGGGCGCGGGACGGCCCGGTCCGGGATCCCCGCCCGGACCGTGACCCAGTCCTCATCGCCCTCCACCGGCCGCGCGGGGGCGAGGACGCCCGTCGGCTTCTCCCGGGGCGCCTCCCGCATCACCAGCGGCGGATGGACGAGTTCACCCGCGACCGTCCGCGCGTACTCGGCCGCCTCCCGGACGTCGTCATCGCCGTGGGCGAGAGCGCGCCGGAGCAGGTCCGCGGTCTCCGGGTCGGGCTCGGCGCCGCCCGCGGCCATCATCATCGCGACGAGCGTCCAGGGCGCCTCGGTGAGCGACTCCTCCAGTTGCGCGCGCAGCGTCTGCTCCGTCCAGACCTGGACGTGTTCGCCGACGACCGCCCGGATCGCGACGGCCTCGTCCGCCGTCTCCGACCGGACGAACACGGCCTTCGCCCCGACCTCGTCGGCCGCCACCTCCATCAGAAGGTTGCGGCCCGCCGCGTCGGCGTACACCTCCGCGAGGGTCTCACCGCCGAAACCGCCGCTTCCGTAGTACTCGAACGTCCGGTCCGTCGCGTCGGCGAGCGCGCTCAGGAGCGCGTCGTCGACCCCGTCCTGGTACCGGATCACCAGCGCGCACCGGTACGGGCCGGCGTCAACAGGAGCGATCATCCGGGTACGGTACCGGCGATCATGATCATCTGTCCGGCGGGCGCCGTCATCCCGATCAACGGGTTCCGGCGGGAGGGCGCACCCCCACCGCTGACGCGGACGCCCGGCGCGCCGTCCGAAACGGACGGCGCGCCGGGCTTGGAACCGGGCGGGGTCAGTGCGCGCGGGCGCGGCGGGGGAGCAGGAAGGCGACGAGGAACGCGGCGGCGGTGAGCCCGGCGGTCAGGGCGGTGACCTGCTCGGCGGCCTCCAGCGCGGCCGGCGCGGCGAACCGCCCGGCCACCGGGGCGCCGATCGCCCCGAAGAACACCGTGCCGAGGACCGCGACGCCGAGCGACGCGCCGAGCTGCTGCACCGACTCCAGCGCGGCCGAGCCGGAGCCCACCTCGTGGTCGGCGATGCCCGCGACGATCACGTCGAACAGCGGGACGAAGATCATGCCCATGCCGGCGCCGAACAGCAGCAGCGGCGCGGCCAGGTGCCAGCCGCCGACGCCCGTCCCGGCCGCCTCGAACACCGCGTACAGCGCGGCCAGTCCGGCGATCATGAGCATCAGCCCGAGGTGCAGGATCCGGCGGCCCAGCCGGGTCATCGTCATGCCGCTGAACGCCGACCCGGCGAACGCCCCGACCGCCCAGGACGACATCGCCAGGCTCGCGGCCAGCGGCGTGTAGCCGAGGCCCAGCTGGAGGAACAGGCCGGTGGCGAGGGAGAACCCGGCGATCGCGCCGAAGAACACGACGACGAACAGGACCCCGGAGGAGTAGGCGCGGTTGGCGAACACGCTCAGCCTGACCAGCGGCGTCCGTCCCCGGCCGGCGCGGCGCAGCTGGTGCAGGGCGAACAAGGCGAGGACGGGGACCGAGCCGGCGAGCAGCGCGAGCGACCAGGCGGGCCAGCCCAGCTCGCGGCCCTGGACGAGGGGGTGGACCAGCATGCTCATGCCGAGGCCGCCGAGCAGCATCCCGGAGACGTCCAGGCCGCCCGAGCGGTCGGCGGCAGCCGGGGCGGGCAGCGCCCGGGCGCCCACGACCAGCGCGTAGGCGCCGACCGGCACGTTCACCAGGAAGATCGCGCGCCAGCCGGTACCGAACGCGTCGGCGTCGATCAGCAGGCCGGCGACCACCGGGCCGAGGATCGTGGCCAGCCCGATCACGGGCCCGAACAGGGCGAACGCCTTGCCCGTGTCCGCGCCGAACAGGTCGCGGATCAGCCCGAAGCCCTGCGGGATCATCACCGCGGCGCACAGGCCCTGCGCGACCCGGGCGGCGATCAGGCTCTCCGGCGACCAGGCGAACGCGCACGCCACCGACATCGCCGTGAACGCGGCCGCGCCCGCCAGCAGGACGGGCCGCCGCCCGAACATGTCGCCGAGCCGCCCGCCGGTCAGCAGCGCCACCGCGAGGGCGAGCGTGTAGCCGGCGGCCGTCCACTGCAGCGCGGAGAACGATCCGCCGAGGTCCGCGCGGATCGCGGGCGCGGCCACGTTCACCACGGTGGAGTCGAGCAGGTTCAGCAGGGTGGCGGCCAGGATCGCCGACAGGCCGAGCCAGCGGCGCGGGGCGGGGGCGGCGGCCGCGTCGCCGGGGCGCGTCCCGGCCGCGGGGACCGGGGTTTCGAGGGTGGCGGTCATGATCCGTCCTTCCATCACGGAGCGGAATGCTCTGTTCCGATAGTACCAGAACGGAATGCTTCATTCCACGCTGTGGCCGACTTGGTTCCGCCGGTGGGCAAGGGGTCCGCTTCGTCCGGGGATGCCATACGCTTCGAGGTATGGACGAGGTTTCGGCCGGCACGCCCCGGGGGGCGGAGCCCCGCGAGCGAGGCAAGGGCGGGCTGCGGCGCTTCCTGCGGCGCATGGCGTCCACCAAGGCCGAGCTGGAGGCCGAGGAGCTGCAGAAGACCACCGGCGACGAGGGCGCGACGCCGATCACCGACTGCGCCGCGCGCAAGCGGCACTGCGTGGCGGGTACGCTACGTACCGTGACACTCCGTCCCCGGGGCGGCGCCCCCGCCCTGGAGGCCGAGCTCTACGACGGCACCGACGTGATCAACCTGGTCTGGCTCGGCCGCCGCAGGATCGCCGGGATCGACCCCGGCCGCCGGCTGCGCGCCGAGGGCCTGGTGAGCGAGCAGGACGGGCGCAAGGTCATGTTCAATCCGCGATACGAGTTGCGCGGCGGCGTGTGAGGCCGCGGCGATCCGCCGGGAGAGCGACGTGAGCGAAACGGAAACGGGCACCGCGCGGGAGACCGCCGCGCACGACACCGTGGAGGCGGCCGTCCGCGCCCAGCTCACCAAGGCGCTCGGCGGCGTGCGCGGCATGGTCGAGGCGGCGGTGCCGACGATCGCCTTCACCGGTACCTACGTCGCCGCCGACAACGTCAAGATCGCCGTCGGCGCCGGCGTCGGCGCCGCGGTCGTGCTGCTCCTGGTCCGCATCGCGCAGCGCTCCAGCCCGCAGTTCGTCCTGAACAGCCTGTTCGGCATCGCCATCGCCGCGTTCTTCGCGCTGCGCTCGGGCAAGGCCGAGAACGCCTTCCTGCCCGGCATCATGCTGAACGCCGGCTACGCGGCCGCGATGATCTTCTCGATCGCGGTGCGCTGGCCGGTCGTCGGCTTCATCATCGGCTCGGTCACCGGCGACCCGACCGCCTGGCGGGCCGACCCCGGGATCGTCCGGCTGTGCTCCCGGCTCACGTGGCTGCTCGTGCTGCCCTGCATCGTGCGCGTCGCCGTCCAGTACCCGATCTACCTCGCGGACGGCGACCAGAGCGGCCTGCTCGGCACCGCGAAGATCGCGATGGGCTGGCCGCTCCAGGTCGCCGCGCTGGCCGCCATGGTCTGGCTCCTCGCCCGCGGCCGCACCCCCATCGACCGCGGGAGCCCGGCCAAGAGCCAAGAACCCGCCTAGCGAGCTCCTGCCCGGCCCCCCACCTTCTCGCCCTACCTTCTTCGCGCCGACCTCAGTCGTCGCAGCAACCACGCGACAACCTCAAGGGTTGCGATCGCGTCCGAAGGCAGGTTCGAGCGTGCGAGAACCTGATCGCGCAGCGAGCCGCCTAGGCGAGACGGAGCGATGCCAGCGATCGCCCGCGTTTCTCGACGATGGAGGGCCGCCAGGCCCGAAGGAGGAGAGAAATGCCGTAAGTGCGGACTATCTCCCGCCGAGGAGTTCTGCGAGTTCGTCTTCGACGTCCTGGCTGGCCACGAACATCAGCTCGTCGCCCGGCTCCAGGGTGTCGTCGGCCGAGGGGACCAGCACCCGGCCCTCGCGCAGGATCGCCACCAGCGCGGTGTCGCGCGGCCAGTCCACCGACCCGACGCGCTCGCCGCCGAGCGGGGCGTCCTCGGGCAGCGTCAGCTCCACCAGGTTGGCCTCGCCCTGCCGGAACGTCATCAGCCGGACGAGGTCGCCGACGCTGACGGCCTCCTCGACCAGCGCCGACAGCAGCCGCGGCGTGGAGACCGCCACGTCCACGCCCCACGACTCGTTGAACAGCCACTCGTTGTTCGGGTGGTTGATCCGCGCCACCACCCGGGGAACCCCGTACTCGGTCTTGGCCAGCAGCGACACCACCAGGTTGACCTTGTCGTCGCCGGAGGAGGCGACCACCACCTGGCAGCGCTCCAGCGCCGCGTCGTCCAGGGCGGCGATCTCGCACGCGTCGGCGAGCAGCCACTCCGCGCGCGGCACCATCTCCACCTTGATGGCCTTCGGGCTCTTGTCGATCAGGAGCACCTCGTGGCCGTTCTCCAGCAGTTCCTGGGCGATGGAGCGGCCCACCGCGCCCGCCCCCGCGATCGCGACCCGCATCAAGCTTCCTCTCCGTTCCGCGCCGCGACCGCGGCGTTGACGCGCTCCAGATCGTCGGCCCCCGCCATGATGTGCACGATGTCGCCGTCCTGGATCACCGTGTCCCGCTCGGGCACGAGCGCCTCGCCCATCCGGGACAGGAACGCCACCCGGGTCCGCGCGTGCTCCTCCAGTTCGCCGACCTTCTCGCCCACCCACAGGTGGCCGGAGTCCAGTTCGGCGAGGACGACCGCGCCGGTCGGGTCGCGCCACAGCGGCTCGGCGCCCTCGGGGAGCAGCCGCCGCAGGATCTGGTCGGCCGTCCACCGGACGGTCGCGACCGTCGGGATGCCGAGGCGCTGGTAGACCTCCGCCCGGCGCGGGTCGTAGATCCGGGCCACCACGTTGTCGACGCCGAACGTCTCGCGCGCGACCCGCGCGGAGATGATGTTGGAGTTGTCGCCGCTGCTGACGGCCACGAAGGCCGACGCGCGCTCGATGCCCGCCTCGGCGATGACCTCGCGGTCGAACCCGAACCCGGTGATGCGGCGGCCCCGGAACCCGCTGCGCAGCCGGCGGAACGCCTCCGGGCTCTGGTCGATGATGGCCACCGAGTGACCCTTGTCCTCCAGGATGTGGGCGAGCGTCGAGCCGACCCGCCCGCATCCCATGATCACGATATGCACGGCCGTTCCCTCTTCCGTCCAGGGGGCCGTCCCCCCGTACCCCCGCGCCGGGCACGGCATCCGCCGCCGACACCGCGCCGCACCCGAGGACCGTTTCCTGTGAATGATCCCTGCCGGGCTGCAAACCTACACATCCGCCCTGGCGAGTACTACTCAACCAGGCTTCCGCCGGGGCGGCGAGGCGAGCGCCCGCCCTCCGCTCCGCGGTGGCCGGGCGAGGCGCTGCGCAGCGCCTCGCAGGGGCTAGAGTCTCGTTGCGTGTCAAAGGTTCCAGACCTCGCGAAGCGGCTCCTCCTCGGCCGCGCGCTGAGCAGCGCCCAGCAGCACGAACAGCTGCTGAAGAAGCGCATCGCGCTGCCCGTCTTCGCGAGCGACGCGCTGTCGTCGGTCGCCTACGCCCCCCAGGAGATCCTCCTCGCGCTCGGCGCGGGCGGGCTCGTGATGTACCAGTACACCCCGTGGATCGCCGCGGCCGTCGTGGTCATCCTGCTGACCGTGGTCGCCTCCTACCGGCAGAACGTCCGGGCCTACCAGAGCGGCGGCGGCGACTTCGAGGTCGCCACCACCAACCTCGGCGGGAACTGGGGCGTCGTGGTGGCCAGCGCGCTGCTGGTCGACTACGTCCTCACCGTGGCGGTGTCGGTGTCGTCGGGCGTGGAGAACCTCGGCGCGCTGCTGAAGTTCATGCAGCCGCACGAGGTCGCCGTCGCGATCGTCATCGTGGTGCTGCTCACCCTCGGGAACCTGCGCGGCCTCAAGGAGGCCGGGGTCGCGTTCGCGATCCCCACCTACCTGTTCATGTTCGCCGTCTTCAGCATGCTGGCGTGGGGCCTGGTCCGGCTGTTCGCGGGCGCCGACCTCCAGGCCGAGACGGCGCACTACGAGGTCCGCGGCGACGAGACGGGCCTCGCCGGGTTCGCCCTGGTGTTCCTGCTGCTGCGGGCGTTCTCCTCCGGCTGCGCCGCGCTGACCGGCGTCGAGGCGATCAGCAACGGCGTGCCCGCGTTCCGCAAGCCCAAGGGCGAGAACGCCGCCACGACCCTGCTGATGCTCGGGCTCGTCGCGATGACGCTGTTCGGCGGCGTGACCGCGTTCGCCTACATCACCGACGCCAAGTTCGCCGAGCCCGACCAGGGCAGCCAGCTGATCGACCCGTCCACCGGCAAGCCCGTGACCGACGCCGACCCGGTGATCGCGCAGGTGGCGCACACGGTGTTCAGCAACTTCACCCCCGGGTTCGCGCTGGTCACCGCGATGACCGCGCTGATCCTCTTCCTCGCCGCCAACACCGCGTTCAACGGGTTCCCGGTGCTCGGCTCGGTGCTCGCGCAGAACCGCTACCTGCCCCGCCAGCTGCACACCCGCGGGGACCGGCTCGCCTACAGCAACGGCATCATCATCCTGGCCACCATGGCCGGGCTGCTGATCTACGCCTACGACGCGTCCGTCAGCCGGCTGATCCCGCTCTACACCGTCGGCGTCTTCGTGTCGTTCACCGTCAGCCAGGTCGGCATGGTCCGCCACTGGAACCGGCTCCTGGCCGCCGAGCCGGACCCGGCGCAGCGCCGCCGGATGCGCACCTCCCGCGGGATCAACGCCTTCGGCGCCACCCTCACCGGCATCGTCCTGGTCGTCGTGCTGATCACCAAGTTCGCGCTCGGCGCCTACATCGTCTGCATCGCGATGCCGCTGCTGTTCCTGCTGATGAAGGCGATCAGGCGGCACTACGACCGGGTCGCCGCGGAGCTGGTGCCCTCCGGCGAGGACGTCGCGCTGCCCGCCCGCAACCACGGCATCGTGCTCGTCTCCAAGATCCACAAGCCGACGCTGCGGGCCCTGGCCTACGCACGCGCCACCCGCCCGTCCACGCTGGAGGCGGTGACCGTGGCGGTGGACGCCGAGGAGTCGCAGCGGCTCCAGCAGGAGTGGGACGCCCTCGACATCCCCGTCCCGCTGAAGATCCTCGACTCGCCCTACCGGGAGATCACGCGCCCGGTCCTGTCGTACGTCAAGGGCGTCCGGCGCAAGAGCCCCCGCGACGTCGTCACCGTGTTCATCCCCGAGTACGTCGTCGGCCACTGGTGGGAGCACCTCCTGCACAACCAGAGCGCGCTGCGGCTGAAGGGCCGGCTGCTGTTCCAGCCGGGCGTGATGGTGACGAGCGTCGCGTGGCAGCTGCAGTCCTCCGACCGGCTCAAGGGGCGCCAGGAGCCACCCGGGCCCGGCTCCTCCCGGCGCCCGCCGCGGACCGGGGCGCACCCCGGTGCCGGTAGTGTTTCGGACCGTGACTGAACTCGAACCCGACGTCCTCGAACTGGAGGTCGGCAACGTCGCCAACGGCGGTTTCTGCGTCGCCCGGCACGAGGGGCGCGTGGTCTTCGTCCGGCATGCCCTGCCCGGCGAACGGGTGAGGGCCCGCGTCACCGACCGCACCAAGAACTTCCTCCGCGCCGACGCCGTGGAGATCATCGAGGCGTCCCCCGACCGGGTGCAGGCGCCGTGCCCGTTCGCCGGTCCCGGACGGTGCGGCGGCTGCGACTGGCAGCACGCCTCCCTGCCCGCCCAGCGGGCGCTGAAGGCCGCGGTCGTCCAGGAGCAGCTGGAGCGGCTCGCCGGGATCACCCGCACGGTCCTCGTCGAGGAGGTCCCGTACCCGGTCGACAGCGAGGTGACGCCGCCGCCGGGCCTCGGCTGGCGCACCCGCGTCCAGTTCTCGGTCTCCTCCGGCGTCGTCGGCCTGCGCAAGCACCGCTCGCACGACATCGAGCCCGTGGACGAGTGCCTGATCGCCCACCCCGGCGTGGAGCTGATGGGCATCGAGCGCAAGCGCTGGCCCGGCGCGTCCGGCGTCGAGGGCGTCGTCTCGGCGAGCACCGGCGACCGCCTCGTCGTGCTGCGTGGCCGCGACCGCCGCAAGATCCGCGTCCCGCGGCTGGACTTGCCGGTCCGGCTGGTGCGCGGCAAGCCCGAACCGGGCGCCGGGCTCCCGTACGTGCGCGAAGAGGTCTCCGGGCGGCTCTACCAGGTCAGCGGCAGCGGCTTCTGGCAGGTGCACCCGGGCGCCGCGCAGCTGCTCGCCGACGCCGTCGTGGACGCCCTCGAACCGAAGCCCGGCGACATCGCCCTCGACCTGTACTGCGGCGTCGGCCTGTTCGCCGGCGTCCTCGCCGACCGCGTCGGCGGTGACGGCCTCGTCGTCGGCGTCGAGTCGGACGGCCAGGCCGTCCGCGACGCCCGCTTCAACCTGCGCGACCTCCCGAACGTCTCGATCGAGCGCGGTCCCGTGGAGGAGGTCGTCGCCGACCTGGAGTTCGGCCGCGCGTCCTCCGGCTCCCGCACCCAGAACAAGCGGGGCACCGGCCACCAGGGCGGAGCCCGGGTCCGCAAGGCCGACCTCGTCGTCCTCGACCCGCCCCGCACCGGCGCGGGCCGCGAGGTGGTCGACCGGATCACCCGAGTGGCCGGCCGCAAGATCGCCTACGTCTCCTGCGACCCGGCCACCCTCGCCCGCGACCTCGCCTACTTCAGCGAACGAGGCTGGACCCTGGAAACCCTCCGCGCCTTCGACGCCTTCCCCATGACCCACCACGTCGAGTGCCTGGCCACCCTCGTCAAAGGCTGACCAACCCTCGACCTGGTGAGTTGCGTGACCAAGTGGGACTGGACGGGACCAAGCGGATCCGGTTCTCCGCCCTGTGCGCGCACGAATCGCGCACGATCCTGGTCCGCCCGGTTCTGATCGCCGCAGCCACCCGCCCGTCGACCCGCCGGTCGGCGGGCGGGTGCTATTCCACTGGCAGGACGTACTCGGCCTCGTACCGGTCTGTCGGGACGACGATGTCGGCCGCCTCCACCGGGCGCTCCGCCGTGCGGTAGGTCCGCCGGATCACCAGCACCACCGACCCGAGCGCCTCACCGAGCAGCTCCGCCTCCGCGTGCAGCACCGGCCGCGCCGACACGACCTCCTGCACCGACTCGACGTGCTGCGCAACGCCGGCGTGCTCACGAGCGAGGAGTTCGGGCGAAGTAGGCCGAGTTGCTCGCTCGCATCTGGCCGGCGCGTCACCGCCTACCGGGAGGCCGACGCGCGGTTCGCCCTCCTCGGCTCTGGTCAGAACTCGTCGATGCCGCCGACCTGGCCGATGGTGAAGATGTGCCGCGTCGCCGAGCAGATCGTCTCCAGGGTGTGGATCGGCGTCCCCTCGGTGGAGTAGGAGGCGCGCAGCACCTGCACGACCCATTCGCCGGGGTCGAGCTTCAGCGTGTCGGCCTCGAATCGGGTCGCCGGGCGCGCAGTGAGCGTCTCCTCGGCATGTCCGAATGCGTAGCCCAGCGCGACGATCGCGGCCTGCAGCGACGGCTTGACGAACTCCGGCTCGGCTATGCGCGTCCCGGTGAACAGGTCGGCGCGGAAGTAGCTCGTGGCGATGCGGACGGGCACGTCGTTGGCCGTCATCATCTTGCGGCGGGCCAGGATGTCCTCGCCGGGCTCGACGCGCAGGCAGGCGGCCACGTGCTCGCTGGCGGGCTCGGTGCCGATGTAGAGCATCCGGCGGCCGGGCGTGATGCCCTGGCGCTCGGCCTCGGTGAGGAACAGTGACGCTGACCCGCGGGTTGCCGGGTCGGTCGGGAGTGCGCGCTGCACGATGACGGGCGGCCCCTGGCTGACCGGCGCGGCTGGGGCCTTGGCAACGGGACCCTTGCGCATCTGCGAGACGCGGCCGGGCGTGACGCCGAGCGCCTTGGCTATGTCCTCCAGGTTGTGGCCGGCCTCGCGCGCCTCTGCGATCGCGCCGCGGCGGATCCTGGCCGCCTCCTCGGTGAGCCCCTGCTGCTCGGTCATGGCGCGGCTGATCGCCCGCGCCCGCTCGATCGGGTCAGCGATAGCGGAGATGTCCCGCAATGTCCTCAAGTCCACGTGATCGATACTCCGGTCTTTACCTGGTGAACTTTAGCCCCCCTATTGCGCGTGCTTCCGAGGCGGCCTAACCTCACCTCCGAAGCGATTTTAGACCCCCTAAAGGTCACTACGTCGAGGGGTGTAGTCATGGATACAGCCACGTCCGGTGACGCGGACCAGTCTCCTACAGAGGGATCAAAGGCCGCACCGCCGCCCCGTGATCTCGAAGCACGCGTCGCGGCGTTAAGGGCCGAATTCCCCGGCTGGACGGTCACGTCCCACGACACGCCGCCCCTCTACCGGGCGGTCAAAGAAGGCGGTGGCGACAGGGGGATCATCCTCGGCGCCGGGAGCCGTGCCGCCTTGTGGAACCACCTCGCGCGGCAGGACGATGCCGACTGTGAGCGGGCCATGCTCGCGCTGAGGATGGTGCTGGAGAAGCACGGCGCAAGGATCGTGAAGCATGACGTCAGCCTCGTCGTGAAGACGCGGACCGGCATGGCGCGGTCGGTCGGTGTGCTGCGGGGGCGGTTCGTCTGGGACTCCGGGCTCGATCTCGGGCCGGCAGACGCCGTGGACGAGGTCGCCGTGAAGGTCGCGCGGCTGCTCGGGCTGGAGCTGCATCCGCAGCTGTCGGTGCTCGCCCGGCGCATGGGCGTCCGCGGCTACACCGTGGACGTCGGCGCCCCGGAGATCACCGTGAAGACCGCCGTCGGCGTCTCACCGCCGCGCGCCGTGCGGATCACCTGCGAGCCGCGGCCGACGGACGAGGACCGCGACTGGTTCTGGACGCACTGGGGAGACGCGCTCGCTGAGGCCGGCGACATCACCGGGGCGGAAGTCGCTCTCGTAGGGCTGCTGGCGGCCAAGCCATGAGCCGGGCCCGCCTACGCCACGGCGGCCGAAGCCCGTGCGGAGGTCATCGGCATTCTGGTAGGACGTAGCGGCCCCGCTTTCGGGATGTCGGGAGGCGGGGGTGTTCGGTTGCGGGTCGACTTCCGGAGAGGCTTGGTGGATGGTCGGTATCCGAGAGTGCAGGGAGGAAGATCTTGAGCTGCTGGAGTCCCGCATTCCCTCGCCCGGTCGGACCAGGAGGCATGCGGCACGGTTCGACCAGCAGCGGCGCGGTCTCACCACGTTTCTGATCGCCTGGGACGAGACCGTTCCCGTCGGAACGGGGCAGATTCTGTGGCACGGCTGCGCCGCTCCCGAAGTGAGGCGGCGGCATCCGGACTGTCCCGAGCTCAACGGCCTGGGCGTCTGGCCGCCCGAACTGAGGTACCGGGGCATCGGGAGCGCCATCATCGACACGGCCGAAGCCCTCGTCCGCCGACGCGGTCACGACCAGATCGGGCTGGGTGTGGACGACGGCAACCAGCGCGCAGCCGATCTCTACCTCCGGCTCGGTTACCAGGAGACCGGCTGCCGCTACCTTGATCGGTACCACTACATCGACGACCACGGGACCCGCCACGAGGTAGTCGATCCCGCGCGGTTCCTGGTCAAGCGACTCGGTCGGGCGGGCGGCGCGCCGGCTTCTTAGGCCGGTCGTAGGCAGAAGGGGTGTCCGGTCGGGCTGGCGTAGACCCGGCTGCCGTTCTCTTCCGGGTGGACGTCGTCTTTGGGGCGCAGCCTGGTGGCGCCGGCTTCGGTCGCCCTGCGGTCGGCGGCCGCGAGGTCGTCGACGGTGAAGTCGAGGTGCATCTGCTGGGACGTGCCGTCCGGCCAGTTCGGGGCGATCTGTCCTGGAGCCGACTGGATGACGAGCATGGGCAGGCCGGGGGCCTGGACGAAGTGGTGGCTCGGCGTGCGGGTGATCGAGCCGCCGAACAGCCGGTGCCAGAAGGCGCCTTCCGGCTCCAGTTCGGCGGCGTCGATGACCATGGAACTCAGGTTGATGATCATGGTTTCCCGTTCTTCGGGTCGGGCGGTGCTCAGACGGTCGGGATGATGCCGCCGTCGACGCGGAACTGCGCTCCGGTGAGCCATTTCGCGCGCCGGGAGGCGAGGAACGCGATCAGGTCGGCGACGTCCTCCGGGTCTCCCGGGCGGCCCATCGGGACCTTCAGGTGGTCCACGATCCGCTGCTCGATCTCCTCGGGGCTGATGCCCTGCTGGTCGGCCATGCGCTGGAGGTGGGCGGCCGCGCCTTCGGTGACGACGAAGCCCGGAAGAACGCACACCACGCGCACTCCGTGCTCGCCCACTTCGGTCGCCAGTTCGCGGCTGTAGGCGTTGAGCGCCGCCTTGGCGGCGGCGTAGGACGCCTCGGTGCGCTGCGGGAGCCGGCTGGCGATCGAGGAGACGTGCACGACGACGCCGGAGCCGCGTTCGACCATCCCCGGTACCAGGGCCCGGTCCAGGCGCACGGCGCTGAGGAGGTTCATCTCCAGGTCCGCCCGCCAGGACTCCTCCGACCGGGTCAGCGTCGGCGCCGGGGCGCTCGCCGCACCCGCGTTGTTCACCAGGACGTCCACTCCGCCCACGCGGTCGACGACGCGGCGGCCGAGTTCCGCCACGCCCTCCTCCGTCGAGAGGTCCGCCGGAATGAACGTGGCGCCGGCCCCCTCCTTCGGTCTGCCCCGGGACGCCGTCAGCACGGTCGCGCCCGCGGCGGCGAACCGGCGGACGGTCGCCTCGCCGAGGCCGCGGCTGCCGCCGGTGACCAGCACTCGAAGGCCGCCGAGTCCTTCATCTGCGATCGTCATGGGATCTCCCTCGTAACATGAACCCGACTCCGGAAACAGTACACAAGCGGAACCGGACTCACCTTATGGAGGTCCCGTTGGCTTCATCACGCCCGCTGCGCGCCGACGCGCGACGCAACCGCGAGGCGCTCCTCGCCGCGGCGCGGGAGGCGTTCCTCGGCGGCGACACCGACGCGCATGTCGAGGAGATCGCCCGTAGTGCCGGCGTGGCGGTCGGGACGTTCTACCGCCACTTCGAGACACGCGAAGTCCTCATCGAGGAGGTCTATCGCAAGGAGGTCGACGAACTGTGCGCCGCGCCCGCGGAGCTTCTGGACCGGCACGCCCCCGACGAGGCCCTGCGGCGCTTCCTGCTGCTGCTCGTGGACCACGCGGCCGTCGGCAAGGGGATGTCCGTCGCCTTGGAGAGCATCATGGCGACGGACTCACCGGTCTTCGGGGCCGCCCGCACCCAGATGGCGAACGCCCTCGACCGGCTGCTCGCCGCGGGCGCCGAGGCCGGCGCCGTCCGCTGCGACGTCACGGGCTCCACCCTGCTGCGCGCGCTGGGCGGCATCTGCGGGATGCGCGCCACGGAAGGCTGGCTGGTCGAAGCCCGGCAGATCACCGCCCTCCTCTTCGACGGCCTGCGCCACGGCGCCCGCCGGGCGACCTGAGCCGGATGCGCCGGCCCACTCCCATGGCCTTGGAAAACCTGTTGCGCGGCCGCATAGCGTGGAAGTGTGATCGAGATCAGAGAGGTGCCGGAGGCCGATGCCGGGTTGATGATCGACTTCGCCGGGATGGTCTTTCACGTCCCCGTGGAGGAGATCGACCGCGAGCGGGACGGGTGGCCGCTGGCGCGGGCCGAGCGGATCGGGGCCTTCGACGGGGAGACGAAGGTCGGGCAGTTGGCGGCCCTGCCGATGCGGCTCTCGGTGCCGGGTGGGCTGCTCGACTGCTCGGCGGTCACGTTCGTCGGGGTGCTGCCCACGCACCGGCGCCGGGGGATCCTCACGTCCATGATCGACCGGATGGTCGCCGACGCCCGTGCCGCGGGGCGTCCGGTCGCCGCGCTCTGGGCGTCCCAAGGCGCGATCTACGGCCGGTACGGGTTCGGGCCGGCCACGCGGGCGATCGGGCTCGAAGTGGACACGTCGCGTCCGCTGGCGCTGCGCACGGCTCCGGATGACCGGCCGCTGCGGCTCGTCGACGCCGGCTCCGCGTTCGAGGTGGTCGACCCGATCCACCGGCGGGCGCTGTCGGTGCGGCCGGGCGGGCTCGTTCGGGACGCCGAGTGGTGGGCCCGGGGGATCCTGCGGCCGGTCGACCGGGACGCTCCCGGGTACACGGCGCCGCGCGTCGTCGTCCATCCCGCCGGTTACGCGGTCTACCGGGGCCGGCCGGGGATCGTGAGGGTCGTCGACCTCGTCGCCGACACGCCCGAGGCCGAGGCGGCGCTCTGGGGATACCTGGCGTCGATCGACCTGACGTCAAGGATCGAGGCGCCGACCCGACCGGTGGACGACCTGCTGCCGCACATGGTCGCCGACCCCGACCGGGTCACGATCAAGAGCGACTACGGTGCGCTGTGGCTGCGCCTGATCGACCTGCCGGGCGCTCTCCGGGCCCGCTCCTGGGCCGCCGAGGACACCTTCGTCCTGGAGGTCGACGACCCCCGCATCCCGGAGAACGCGGGCCGCTGGCTCGTCAAGACCGGCGTCGCGCCTGCCTGTGACCCGTCCGACCGGGCCCCGGACCTGAGCCTGAGCGCAGCCGACCTCGGGGCCGTGTACATGGGCGGGCAGAGTCCGGTCACGCTGGCCCGGATCGGCGCGGTCGCCGAGCACACGCCCGGTGCGGCGGCCCGGCTGGAGGCCGCCTTGTCCGTCCCTCTCGCGCCCTACATCAACGACGACTTCTGAGGGCTCAGCGCCAGAAGAAGACCTTGGCGCTGGCCTTGTCGATCGTCGCGGCGGCGGCGCCCTGGTGGAGCAGCTGGAAGCGGACGCGCTTGCCCTTCTCGACGGTGTCGGCGGCGAGGCCGTAGACGAGGTTGGTGATGTCGCCGACGGAGATGTAGTCCTGGATCGGGCCGATCTGGTAGTCGGAGGCGTCGCCGTCCGCCACCTCGACCACGCGGGCCTGGATGAGCGTGCCCGCCGGGACGCCGCTCAGCGCCGCGCTCACCGACAGGCTGTAGCGGGCCGATCCGGTCAGCAGGCTGGGGCCGCCCGGGTCGTTGTGCTGGTGCTTCTTGTCGGAGTACTCCTTGCTCCAGGTGACCTCGGTCCACTTGCCGGGAGGAAGCTCCTGGTGGTCGCCACCGGTGCCGACGGACACGTAGTCGGGCATGTCGTCCTCTCCCTGGGGCGAGACGCCGACGCGCCACTGCCCGAAGTCGCTCGCGACGCCGCGGTCGTAGTCGACGCCGACGCCGTTGATCGTGTGGTCGTTGGAGTACTGCTGGAGCTGGGCGCGGGCGTCCCACCTGCCGCCCGACCAGGCGTACGTCTGCCAGCCGAAGGCGATCTTCTTGGCGTCGAAGGCGCGCCTGACCGGGCCGTAGCCGCCGTAGAGGCCGACCCGGCCGCGGCCGAGGACGCTCGCCGCGCCGTCCAGGTAGGCGTTGATCTCGTCCTGCTGGCCGGCGGCGGCGTCCCAGTCGGCGGCGAAGTAGACGGGCCGGTCGTCCGGCATGCCGCAGGCCTCGGCCTGGGCGGCGGCGTCCCGGGCGTCGGCCGCCCCGGCGGACCGCCCGTCGAGGGGACGCTTGGCGGACGACTCCCACACGACGACCAGCCAGATGCCCGCCGCGGACAGCTGGTCGGCCTCCTCGCGGGTCAGGTTCTTGCCGGTCGTGTCGTGCGACAGGTAGCGGCACGCGAACTTCGCCCCGGCGCGTTCCAGCGCGGGCGCGCCGGGGCGGCCCCACGCGTAGTCGACGCCGAAGACAGCCATGTCAGCTCCATGTGCCGGGGATTGTGGGGGTCCTGGCGATTTAACAGGCTTCGTGCTTTGAGGCGCAGGAGATTGCGGAGGTTGACAGTCCGTAAGGGGGCGGACGGTCAAGAGTCGCCGTGCGTGACGACACGCCGACGCAGCGTTGGCGGGCGTGCCTCCGGATCACTAGAACGGACGGTGACCGCAAGAAGAAACCGCAGGCCACGGGGGGTTCGCAGTGATCCGGACGTTGAGGGTGCAGGGCATGGTGCTGGCGATGGCCGCGCCGCTGCTGGGGGGTGCGCTCGCTCCGGCGGCGGCGCAGGCCGACGGCCCAGGGCCGAGGACGAAACCCGGGCCGCCCGGAAAGCACGCCGCGGGTGTGGCGCTACGCCTGAGTGGTCCCGCGAGCGGCGTGGCGCCGGGACGCACCTACGAGTGGACCTTCACGATGGCCGCCAGGGGGCCGGGAAAGTCCGGTAAGGCGGTGTTCAGGACGAGGCTGCCGAGGTCGCTGGCGTTCGTCTCGGGGAACAGGGACTGCGCGGCCGCGGGATGGACGGTCGAGTGCGACCTCGGCGCCGTGCGGAAGGGCCGGACCGTGACCGGCGCGATCAGGGCCAAGGTGTCCGAGGACGCCCGGTCCGGCCAGAAGATCCGCCTGCGCGGGACGGTGACGTGGGGCCGGGCGCACGCGGCCCGCGCGTTCCCGGTCGCCCGCGTGGCAGAGTCCGCTCACCTCGGCCACTCCGAGGCGGCACCGAAGAAGCCGGAGGTGAAGAAGCCGCGGGGAAAGAAGCCGGAAGGGAAGAAGCCCGCCGCGAAGAAGCCGCCCGCGAAGAAGCCGGCCGCGAAGAAGCCGGCCGCGAAGAAGCCGGCCGCGAAGAAGCCGGCCGCGAAGAAGCCGGCCGCGAAGAAGCCTGCCGCCAAGAAGCCTGCTGCCAAGCCTGCGGCGCACAAGCCGGCCGCGAAGAAGCCCGCTGTGAAGAAGCCGGCGGCGGTGCGGAGGGTCGCTCGCAGGTGATGGCGCCGCGGGGGCGCTGACCCGGCGCGCGGTGGACGCCGGGTTCGTACGAGGATGGGAGCATGCGACTTCGAATCTTCACCGAGCCCCAGCAGGGGGCGACGTATGAGACACAGCTCGCCGTCGCCAAGGCGGCCGAGGACCTCGGCTTCGACGCGTTCTTCCGTTCCGACCACTTCGTCAAGATGGGGGACGTCTCGGGCGAGCCGGGGCCGACCGACTCCTGGATCACCCTGGGAGCGCTGGCCCGGGAGACCAGCCGGATCAGGCTCGGCACGCTGGTGACGGCGGGGACGTTCCGCTACCCGGGGCCGCTGGCGATCTCCGTCGCGCAGGTCGACCAGATGAGCGGCGGGCGCGTCGACCTGGGCCTCGGGACGGGGTGGTTCGAGGAGGAGCACACCGCCTACGGCATCCCGTTCCCGAGCCTGGGCGAGCGGTTCGCGCGGCTTGAGGAGCAGTTGCAGATCCTCACGGGGCTGTGGGGGACGCCGTCCGGCGAGACCTTCTCGTTCAGCGGGGAGCACTACACCCTGAGCGGGTCGCCCGCGCTGCCCAAGCCCGTGCGGCCGGGCGGGCCGCCGATCATCATCGGCGGGGCCGGGGCGAAGCGGACGCCGCGGCTCGCCGCCCGCTACGCCGACGAGTACAACGTCCCGTTCCACCAGGTCGAGGACACCGGCGGCGCGTTCGACCGGGTCCGCGCGGCGTGCGCGGAGGCGGGCCGGACGCGGCCGCTGGTCTACTCGGCCGCGCAGGTCGTCTGCTGCGGGCGGGACGAGGCGGAGCTGGCGCGGCGCGCCGACGCCATCGGGCGGAAGGTCCCCGAGCTGCGCGAGAACGGCCTGGCGGGCACCCCGCAGGAGCTGGTCGACAAGATCGGCCGATTCGGCGAGCTGGGCGCGGAGTGCCTCTACCTCCAGGTCCTCGACATGAGCGACCTGGAGCACGTGGAGTTGCTGGCCTCCGAGGTGATGAGCAAGCTCTGACGACGGGCCGGGGCCCGCGCCCGGGGAGTCCGGGCGCGGGCCCCGCGCGTTCCGTCAGGCGGTCCGCTCCTCCGGGCGCGCGTGCCTCGGCAGCAGGAACGTCACCAGGAAGGTCAGGCCGAGGAGCCCGACCTCGACCCACAGCGTGATCTTCATGGCGTCGCCGAAGCCGACCTTGGCCGCGTGCTCGGCCGCCCCGGCGACCGCCTTCTGGACGGCGGGGGCCGACTGGGGCGCGGCGGTGACGGCGGCGGCGGTGGCGTCTTCAAGCCGGTGGCAGGACGCGGGCACGGCGGCGGCGTCCTTGGCGATGGCGCGGTCGCGGCCGCAGTCGCGCAGGCCCTCCACGACGCGGTCCCGCTGCGGGGCGGGGACGGACGCGGCGGCGAGGTCGCGGCGCAGGCCGGCGGCGCCGTCGTCGGCCGCGCCGGCGACGTGCCCGCCGAGCAGCCCGAAGAAGACCGTGCCGAGGACGGCCGCGCCAAGCGCGCTGCCGAGCTGCTGGACGGCGGTGAGCGTGCCGCCGGCCGAGCCGGTCTCCTCGGGCTCGACGCCCGCGAGCACGGTGTCGAAGAAGGGCCCCATCAGCAGGCCCATGCCGATCCCGGTGACGGTCAGAGCGGGGACGAGCTGCCAGGGGGTGACGTCGATGCCGGCGTACCGGAGGGTGAAGTACAGCCCGGCGATCCCGGCGGCCATGATGACGGCGCCCGCGTGGATCACCTTGCGGCCGAGGCTCTGCACGGCCTGCATGAGGCCGAACCCGAGGACGATGCCGACCGACCACGGGATCTGCGCGAGGCCCGCCTTGAGCGGGGAGTAGCCCAGCCCGAGCTGGAAGAACAGGGCCAGCACCAGGCCGAGGCCGGCGACGCCGGAGAAGAACACCAGGCCGACGACGAGGCCGCCGGTGAAGCCGCGCTTGCGGAACAGGCTCGGCACGATCAGCGGGTCGCCGCCGAGGCGCTGCTTGCGGGCCTCGTACCAGGCGAACACGCCCCACACGACGAGGGAGGCGGCCATCATGGCGAACGTCCAGGCGGGCCAGTCGTGCTCCCGGCCCTGCACGAGGGGGTAGATCAGCAGGCCAGCGCCCAGGGAGGCCAGGGCCGCGCCGGTGAGGTCGAGGCGGGAGGCGTGCTCGGCGCGCCCCTCGGGCAGGAACCTCAGCCCGGCCAGCACGGCGGCGGCGCCCAGCGGCAGGTTGATCAGGAAGATCATCCGCCAGCCGGTGCCGAACAGGTCGGCGTCGATCAGCCAGCCGGCCAGCACCGGGCCGCCGACCGACGACAGCCCCATGACCGGCCCGAACATGGCGAACGCCGCGCCCATCTCCTTCGCCGAGAACATCTGCTTGATCATTCCGATGCCCTGCGGCAGCATCAGCGCGCCGAACAGGCCCTGCACGGCGCGGGAGCCGACCAGCATCCCGGGGGAGCCGGCGATGCCGCACAGCAGGGAGCCGACCGTGAAGCCGGCCGCGCCGACGAGGAACATCCGCTTGCGTCCGTAGAGGTCGCCGAGGCGACCGCCGGTGATGAGGCCGACGGCCATGGCGAGGGTGTAGGCGGCGGCGAGCCACTGGATGGTGGCCGCCGAACCGCCGAGCTCGGCGCGGATCGTGGGGGCCGCGATGGCCGTGATCAGGGCGTCCAGCATGTCCATGACCTCGCCGGCGAGGATCACGAACAGGGCGACCCAGCGCCAGCGGTAGCCGCCGTCCGCGGCGCCCCGGGCAGGGGAGGTCAGTGTGTCGGTCATGGTCGCTCCGAAGGGGGGAACAGTGTTCGTTGATTACGAACAACGTTCTATGGGCGAACGGCGTTCGTGTCAAGTACGATGTTCGTGTTCGAGAGATCCTCTCTGCAATAGAGAAGATATATCGCGATTCGCGACAGTCAAGATGTATCGCGAGATTGGGAGGTCCTGACGTGGTCACCGCACGCCCGGACATGCCGACGCCGCCCGGCCGCAGGCCGCGCAAGGCCGCGCCCGCCAGGCAGCCGCTCACACAGGAGCTCGTCGTCGAGACGGCGATCCGCGTCCTCGACGCGGAGGGGCTGGAGGCCGTGACCATGCGCCGCGTCGCCCAGGAGCTCGGCACGGGCCCGGCGTCGCTCTACGCCCACGTCTCGGGCAAGGACGAGCTGCGCGAGCTGATGCTCGACCGGGTGGCCGGCGAGATCCGGCTGCCCGTCCCGGACCCGGCGCGCTGGCAGGAGCAGCTGAAGGAGCTGGCGCGCGAGATCCGCCGCGTCTACATCTCGCACCGCGACATCGCGGTGGTGTCGATGGCGCACATCCCCACGGGACCGAACCTGCTGGACGTCGCCGAGGCGCAGCTCGCCCTCATGGAGGCCGGCGGCGTCCCGAAGCGGATCGCCGGGCTGGCCGTCAGCACCCTCGGCATGTTCCTCGACGCCGACGCCATCGAGGACACGCTTCACCACGCCAAGACGCCCCCGGGGGCGGGCGACCCCTGGACGTACTTCCAGGAGTACCTCGGCCAGATCCGCGACTACTTCGCCGCCCTCCCCAAGGACCGCTATCCGACGATCTCCGGCATGGTGGACGAGCTCACCGCGGAGGACGGCGACGGGCGCTTCGAGTTCGGCCTCGACATGCTCGTCCGGGGGATCGCCTCCTACGCGGCGGAGGCGTCCCGCCCCGAGGGGGACGGTTAGGCGAAGACGCGCTGGAAGGCCGCGTGCCGCGGGGCGCCGGCGGCGGTGTCCCAGACGGCGAAGACCACGTGCTCGAACCGGTCGGCGAACTCTCCGCCCGGACGCAGCGCCTCGGCGAACACCTCGGCGACCTCGGCCGGGTCGTTGCGGAACACGCCGCAGCCCCAGGCGCCGAGGACGATCCGGGCGTGCCCGTTGGCCAGCGCCACGGCGAGGACCTTGCGGGCACGCAGCCGCAGCGCCGCGGGAATCCGCTCGGCCTTGGCGGCGTCGCGGATCGCGCCGCGGTTCGGGGCGGGCGACGTCAGGAAGGCGACGCCGTAGGGCTCCTCCCGCAGCCGGCCGGAGTCCTCCCGGAACACCGGCACGTCCGGTGAGTAGATCATGTGGTCGCTGTAGAGGAGGTCTCCCTGCGCGCGGTGGAAGTCGTAGTACTCCCTGGCCGAGCGCAGTGACGCGTAGAGGCCCGACGAGCGCGCCAGCCCCTCCTCCTGGGCGTGGGCTCCGTTGAGGAAGCCGCCGCCCGGGTTCTTCGCGGAGGCGAAGTTCAGCGCGAACGGCACCGTCCCGGGGGCGCGCAGCCGGTGCGCGGCGGCGAGCGTGGTCTCGCCGGTCACCTCGATGCGCGTCCGCGTGCCCGGGGCGGCCGGAGGAAGGTTCTTCAGCAGCGTGTCCAGCTCGCCCGGCCTGTAGAGGACGGTGCGCCGGACGGCGTCGGCCAGGCCGTCCGCGATCGAGACGGCGCGGCCGGACGGCGCGGTGTAGTCGCCGTGTTCGATGATGGCCACGGTCTCCTGCGCGGTCATCCGGCGGGGGTGTCTGCTCATGTCACCCCGGATTCTGCTGGCCCGCCGAACCCGGGCGCAAACCGATTAGCCCGGCCTTTCGGAAAATGGATGGGGGCGTTCGGCGGGTTCGGCCACACTTGGGGCGTGCTTCTGACGATCACTACGACCATGGGCCAGGCGACCGACCTGGGGTTCCTCCTGCACAAGCATCCAGGCCGGGTGCAGCGCTTCGAGCAGTCCTACGGCACGGCGCACGTCTTCTACCCGGACGCGGAGGAGCGGCGCTGCACGGCGGCGCTGCTGCTGGACGTCGACCCTGTGCAGCTCGTGCGCACGCGCGGCAGAGGCACGCCCGACTTCTCTCTCGGCCAGTACGTGAACGACCGCCCGTACGCGGCGTCGTCGCTCCTGGCGTCGGCCATGGCGAACGTGTTCCGCACCGCCATGCGGGGGCGCTGCGACCTGCGTCCCGAACTGGCGGAGACGCCCGTCCCGCTGGAGGTCGTCCTTCCGGCCCTCCCGTGCAGGGGCGGGCCGGGCCAGGCCGAGCGGTTCTTCGCCCCGCTCGGCTGGGACGTGTCGGCCGCGCCCGTGCCGCTCGACCCGGACTTCCCCGAATGGGGGGACTCCCGGTACGTGACGCTCACGCTGGCCGGGACGCTGCGGCTCGCCGACGCCCTCAACCAGCTGTACGTGCTGCTGCCCGTCCTGGACGACGCCAAGCACTACTGGATGGCGCCCGACGAGGTCGACAAGCTCATACGGGCGGGGGAGGGCTGGCTGGCGGCGCACCCCGACCGCGGCGCCATCACGCGCCGGTACCTGGCCAACCGGCGCGGCCTGGTGCAGTCCGCGCTGGGCCGCCTCGCCGACGCCGAGGAGGCGCCCGACGAGGAACTCGACCCGGTGGAGGTCGAGGAGGAGGGGCCCGCCGCCGAGGACGGCCAGGAGGCCGCGCCCGAGGAGGCGTCCGTCTCGCTCGCGGAGCTGCGCCTGCGGTCGGTGGTTCAGGCGCTGCACGACGAGAACGCCCGCCGGGTCATCGACCTCGGCTGCGGCTCCGGCAGGCTCCTGGCGCGGCTCGCCAAGGACGACTTCTTCAACGAGATCTCCGGTTCGGACGTCTCGTACCGCGCCCTCGGCCACGCCTCGCGCCGCCTTCGCCTCGACGGGCAGCCGCGCCGCGAGGGCGACCGCGTCCAGGACGTCTTCCAGGGCGCGCTCACCTATGCCGACGAACGGTTCGGCGGGTACGAGGGGGCCGTGCTGATGGAGGTCATCGAGCACATCGACCCGCCGCGCCTCGGCGCCGTCGAGCGGGTCGTGTTCGGCCACGCCTCGCCCCGCGTGGTGGTCGTCACGACCCCGAACGCCGAGCACAACGTCCGCTACGAGGGGATGGCGCCCGGGGCGATGCGCCACCCCGACCACCGTTTCGAATGGACGCGGCCGGAGTTCCGCGCCTGGGCGGACCGGGTCGCCGCCGAGCACGGCTACAGCGTCCGCCACGTGCCCGTGGGCGACGACGACCCCGAGGTCGGCGCGCCGACGCAGATGGGAGTGTTCACCCGATGACCGAGATCAAGGTCCCGGAGACGGGGCTCGTCGTGCTCGTCGGCGTGTCCGGGTCGGGCAAGTCGCACTTCGCGCGCAAGCACTTCAAGCCGACCCAGGTGGTGTCGTCGGACTTCTGCCGCGGGGTCGTGTCGGACGACGAGAACGACCAGGCGGCCACCGGCGACGCGTTCGACCTGCTGCACTACATCGTGGGCAAGCGCCTGCGGCGCGGCCTGCTGACCGTGGTGGACGCGACCAACGTGCAGAGCAGGGCGCGGGAGTCGCTGCTCCGGCTGGCCAAGGAGCACGACGTCCTGTCGGCCGCGATCGTGCTGGACGTCCCCGAGGGCCTCGCGGCCGAGCGCAACGCCGGACGCCCGGAGCGGGACCTCGCGCCGCACGTCGTCCCGCGCCAGCGCCGCGAGCTGCGGCGCGGCATGCGGTCCCTGGGCCGCGAGTTCCGCCGCGTCCACGTCCTGAACGGTCCCGAGGAGATCGACGCCGCGACGATCCGGTACGAGAAGGCCTGGAACGACAGGCGCGACCTGACCGGTCCGTTCGACGTCATCGGCGACGTGCACGGCTGCCGCGCGGAGCTGGAGGACCTGCTCGCCGACCTCGGCTACGAGATCCTCCGGGACGAGCGGGGCCGCGCCGCCGGCGCGAACCACCCCGGCGGGAGGTCCGCCGTCTTCGTCGGCGACCTGGTCGACCGCGGCCCCGACTCGCCGGGCGTGCTGCGCCTGGTCATGGGCATGGTGGCCGCCGGCGACGCCCTGTGCGTCTCGGGCAACCACGAGGCGAAGCTCGTCCGCGCGCTGCGCGGGCGCAAGGTGCGGGTCGCGCACGGGCTCGCCGAGTCGCTGGAGCAGCTCGCCGCCGAGGACGAGGACTTCCGCGACGGCGCCCTGCGGTTCATGGACGGCCTCATCAGCCACTACGTCCTGGACGGCGGGCGGCTGGTGGTGGCCCACGCCGGGCTCAAGGAGGACTACCACGGCCGCGCGTCCGGACGGGTCCGCTCGTTCGCGCTGTACGGCGACACGACCGGGGAGACCGACGAGTACGGCCTGCCCGTGCGTTACCCGTGGGCGCGCGACTACCGGGGCAAGGCGATGGTCGTGTACGGCCACACGCCCGTCCCGGAGGCGGAGTGGGTGAACAACACCATCTGCCTGGACACCGGCGCGGTGTTCGGCGGGAAGCTGACGGCGCTGCGGTATCCGGAGCGGGAGCTGGTGTCGGTTCCGGCGCGGCAGGTCTGGTACGAGCCGACGCGTCCGCTGGAGGCGCCGGCCCAGGGGAGCGCGGGCGGCCACCGGGAGAACGACGTCCTCAACATCGGGGACGTCCTCGGGAACCAGGGCGTCGAGACCCGCCTGATGGGCCGCGTCTCGGTCAGGGAGGAGAACGCGCTGGCCGCGCTGGAGGTGATGAGCCGGTTCGCCGTGGACCCGCGCTGGCTCGTCTACCTGCCGCCCACCATGGCCCCCGCCGAGACGTCGCCCCTGCCGGGATACCTGGAGCACCCGGCCGAGGCCTTCGCCGCGTACCGGGACAAGGGCGTCGTCGTGCGCGCGGTGTGCGAGGAGAAGCACATGGGCTCGCGCGCCGTGGCGGTCGTGTGCCGCGACGCCTCGGTGGCCGCGGAGCGCTTCGGCGTGGACGACGGGACGACCGGTGCCGTCTACACGCGCACCGGGCGCTCCTTCTTCCGCGACCCCGCCCGTACGGACGAGGTCCTGGACCGGCTCCGCGCCGCCATCGGCGCGGCGGGGCTCTGGGACGAGCTCGACACCGGCTGGCTCGTCCTCGACGGCGAGCTGCTGCCGTGGTCGGCGAAGGCGATGGACCTCATCCGCACGCAGTACGCGGCGACCGGCGCGGCGGCCCGCGCCGCCCTGCCCGTGGCGGCCGACGTGCTGGCGCGGGCGCACAAACGGGGGCTCGACGTCGGGGGGCTGCGCGAGCGCATCGACCGGCGGGCCGCGAACGCGTTCCGGTTCCGCGACGCGTACGCGCGCTACTGCTGGACGGTGGACGGGCTGAACGGCGTGCGCTTCGCGCCGTTCCAGGTCCTCGCCGGAGAGGGCCGCTCCTGGGCGGCCCTGCGCGACCACGAGTGGCACATGTCCGTGGCCGAGCGGCTCGCGGAGGGCGACGCGAGCGGTCTCGTCCAGCGGACGGGGTCGATGACCGTCGACCTGGGCTCGCCGGAGTCGGAGGCCGCGGCCACCGAGTGGTGGGAGAAGCTCACCGCGGCGGGCGGCGAGGGCATGGTCGTCAAACCGCTCGGACCGATCCCGGACGACGCCAAGGTGCAGCCCGGGATCAAGTGCCGCGGACCGGAGTACCTGCGCATCATCTACGGGCCCGACTACCGCGAGCCGGAGCACCTCGACCGGCTGCGCCGCAGGTCGCTCGGGCGCAAGCGGTCGCTGGCGATACGCGAGCACGCGCTCGGCGCGGAGGCCCTCGACCGCCTCGCGGGCGGGGAGCCGCTGTGGCGCGTCCACCAGGCGGTCTTCGCCGTCCTGGCGCTGGAGTCCGAGCCGGTGGACCCGCGCCTGTAGACCGTTCGCGCGCGCCACGGCCCGCCGCCCTCGGGGCGGGGCGGGCCGTGGCCGCCCGGTCAGGTGGAGAAGAGCATGTGGAACACGCCGCCGCCGTGGTGCGGGCGGTGGTGCCCGTGATGGTGGTGGTGGACCGACCCCGCCGGGGCGCCCCAGCCGGGCGCGGCGGCGGGCGGAGGCGCCGCGCGGTACTGCGACTCCATCTGGGCCAGGGCCTCAAGCTCGCCGTAGTCGAGGAAGATGCCCCGGCAGCTGTCACATTGCTCGATGTGGACGCCGCTGCGGGTGTAGGTCCGCATCACGCCACGACATTTAGGGCAGTGCATCGCCTTGTCATCCTTCCGGTATGGATCCCCAGGTAGAGGCTAAATGTAGGACAGGTTCGGCGCCACGTCATGCCGCCTCCCCTGCCGCGGATATTCTCACGCAGGCGTCGACCATCGCCTGCTCCGCGCCGTCGAGTGGTCGATCTTCCCTCCCCGCGGATATGACGCACGTGGCCGCGATCTGGATCGCCAGACTTCGGGCGGGGACGTCCAGGGCCGTCCAGGGGTCGCCCTGCGCGGGCACGGCCGGGCCGCCCGCCTCCCGGTACGCGCCGAGGAAGCGCTCCCAGTCCCGGGGGGCCAGCACTCCGCCGGAGTAGAGCGCGGCAGGCCGTGCGAGGTCCCATGCGGGGTCGCCCGCGCCGAGGTCCTCGATGTCGATCAGCCGCCACCGCCCGCCCGGTGCGCGGACCATCTGCCCCAGATGCCAGTCGCCGTGGATGAGGCGGCGGGCGCCTCCCGCGGGTTCCTCCTCCTCCCCGCGTATCCAGGCCGGGAGAGTGGCGAACGCGCGGCGCACCGCGTCTTCGGCGGGGCCGTCGCCCAGGCGGGAGACCAGCCGGGCCACCCGTGCCGGACGTCCCCACGACGGCGCGTCGGCCGGGACGGGCGCCGAGTGCAGGGCCGCCAAGAGCCGGGCGCCCTCCTCCCAGGGGAGGTCCTTGGCCGGGTCCACGGGCTCGCCGAACGTCGCGAGCGTGACCGTGCGGCCGTCCACGGTGAGCGGTGGCCCCAGGGCGCCGACGACCAGGTCGGGCAGCGCGCCCGCCAGCCGTATCCGGTCGAGGAGGGCGGGGCCGTGCTCCCGGTCGGCCTGGTGCGCCTTCACGACCACGTCGCCGACGCGGACGACGAGCACGCCGTGCCGGTCGTACAGGGTCAGCGGCGATCCGTCTTGCGTGGCCCTCTGGCGCCCGATCTGGGCGAGCCGTGTGAAGAGCTCTGGCTGGACGGTCTCGTTGCGCACCCGACCAGTCAACCACTCCGCGCGGGGCCCATCCGCTCCGCCGACGAGGACGCGAACTCGTCCCGCAGCCGCTGCCGGACGACTTTGCCCAGCATGTTCAGGGGGAGTTCGGTCCGGGGCAGGAACTCCGAGGGCACCTTGTAGTGCGACAGAAAGCGTTCGCAGTGCCGGCGCAGCTCGTCCGCCGAGAACGGGTAGGCGGGGTGTTCCACCACGTGGGCGATGATGCGCTCGCCGCGCCGGGCGTCGGGCACGCCGACCACGGCGCAGTCGTGCACGGCGGAGTGGCGGCGCAGCACCTTCTCCACCTCGGACGGGGACACGGTGAAGCCGCTCACCTTGATCATGTCTCGCTGGCGGTCCACGATGGTGATGAAGCCCTTCTCGTCCATCACCCCGATGTCACCCGTGCGGAGCCAGCCCTTCGACAGGGCCTGCGCGGTGGCGAGCGGTGCGTTCCAGTAGCCCGCGAACACCTGCGGCCCGCGCACGACGACCTCCCCGGTCCCGCCCGGCGGCAGGACCTTCGTCGGCTCGTCCTGGTCGACGATGACGGCGTCGGTCATGGGCAGCGGCAGCCCGACCGTCAGGTTCCGGGCCCCGCCTCCCAGCGGGTTCGCGGTGACGGCCGGAGACGCCTCGGTCAGCCCGTAGCAGTTGATCAGGCCCCTGGCCCCGACCGCGGCGAGCCGGTCGACCGTGCTCTGCGGCATCGCCATCGCCCCGGAGATGAAAATGCGCAGCGACCGCAGGTCGTCCGGCCGGAGCCGCGGGCTGTCGAGCACCTGCTCGTACAGCGTCGGCACCCCGGGGAAGATCGTCGGCCGGTACCTGCGGATCGCCCGGACCACGCGTTCGCCGTCGTAGCGGGGGAGCAGCACCACCGCCCCGGCCGTCATCACGGGCGCGACGAGGCAGCTCATCAGCCCGAACGAGTGGAACAGGGGCAGCACCGCCAGCGTCACGTCCGCGCCGGGACGCCCGTCGAGGTCCCACGCCTGCTGCTGGCAGGCGTTCGCGACGAGGTTGCGGTGCGTCAGCATCGCGCCCTTGGGGCGCCCCTCCGTCCCGCCGGTGTACTGGATGGCGGCGAGATGCCTCGACGGGTCCAGGGGCAGCTGCTGCACGCGCCGCGTGGGGGCCCGCTGCAACTCCTTGAACTGGACGACGCCGGGGTCGTGCGGCACGTCCGCGGTGATGGCCGCGCGCCGCCGCTGCATCTGCACGAGCGGGAGCCGCAGGGCGATCCGCCTGCCGGCCGGCAGGAAGTCGGCCAGGGACGTCACGACGATGTGCTCCAGGCCCGCCCGGGCCCGCACGGCCCTCACCGTCTTGTAGGAGCGATCCAATACGACGGCGACGCGCGCGCCGCAGTCGGCGAGCTGCCGGAGCATCTCCTCCTCGGTGTAGAGGGGGTTGTGCTGGACCGCGATCGCGCCCCTGCGCAGCACGCCGAAGAACGCGATGACCTGCTGCGGGCAGTTGGGAAGGATCAGTGCGACCCGGTCGCCGGGCTGCACTCCCAGCCGGTGCAGGCCGTCGGCGAACCGGTCCACGGCCGCGCGCAGGTCGCGGTAGTTGATCCGCCGGCCGAAGAAGATCAGCGCGTGGTTGCGCGGGTACCGGTCCGCGGCATCGTCGAGCAGGCGCGTCACGGGGACGTCCGGGATGTCGACCTCCCCGGGGACCCCCGGCTGATACCACTGCCGCCAGGACGAGGAGCGCAGTGACGAGTGCCACATAACGCCCGATTGAATCATCTCCGGCACCTTCGCGCGGTGCGAAGAAACGCGAACCCGCGGGGCGGGCGGGTGCGCCGGCTCAGCGGGTCCAGCCCTCCGAGCGCGTGACCCTGCGGGTCTCGTGGGCGGGCGGCTCCACCGCGCGGCCCTCGTAGGCGGTCGACAGGACGATGTGCGAGTTCATCTCGCCGTGCTCCCCGAGGCGTTCCAGGAGTCCCTCCAGGTGCGGCATCGAGGCGACCCGCACCCCTCAGCATCGAGCACCGGCTGCCGCTCAGCTTGTGGACCTCGGTGACCTCGGGCAGGTCCTCGGCGGCGGACGTCTTGAGCAGGCAGCGGCCGAGGGCGCACCGCATCTGGACGAAGGCGGTCAGCGGCTGGCCGACCCTGGCCGGGTCGACCCGCGCCTGGTAGCCGGTGATCACACCGGACTCCTCCAGCCGCCGCACCCGCTCGGCGACCGCCGGGGGCGACAGGTTCACCAGGGCCGCGAGCCGGTTGAACGACAGGCGGCCGTCCCGCTGCAGCTCGGCGAGGATGCTCCAGTCCGTCTGATCCATGTGGAAAGTCCTTTCGGGACATCGCTTTGCGAACTATAAGCCGAGAAGGTCGAATGCCGGGGATTGTCCATTCCTTTTGCGAATCGGCGTTTCTAGCGTCAAGGCATGGAGAAACGATCCCGGCCGATGGCGGCCCTCTGCTCGGGCGTCGCCCTGATGAACGCGTCCATGGCGGTGGCGAGCACGACCGCGACCCTGGTCGCGGCGGACCGGCTCGGCGCCGGGTGGGGAGGCGTGCCGAACACGGCCGGCATCGTCGGGACGGGCGCCGGCGCCCTGGCCCTGACCCGGCTCGTGCGGACGGGCCGGCGCCGCGCCCCCGCCCTCGGCTACGCCGCCGCGGCGGCGGGCGCGTGCCTGGCCGCCCTCGCGGTCGCGACCGGCGACGTCGCGGGGCTCTGCCTCGGGATGCTGCTGCTCGGGCTCGGCAACGCGGGGGCCCAGCTCTCGCGGTACGCGGCGGCCGACCTGCATCCGCCGGGACGGCGCGGCTTCGCCATCGGGCTCGTGGTCTGGTGCGCGGCGGCCGGCGCCGTCGGCGGGCCGCTGCTGCTCGACCCGTCCGGCGCGGCGGCCGCGGACGCCGGCCTCCCCGCGTTCACCGGCCCGTTCCTGCTGGCCGTCCTGACCTGCGCGGCCGCCGCCGGCGCCGCGGCGGGCGGGCCGGGCGGCCGGGCGAGGGCGCAGGGCTCGCCGCCGCCGCTGCGCCGCCTGGCCCGGACGCCGGCCGCCCGCTCCGCGCTGGCGGTGATGGCCACGGCGCAGGCCGTGATGGTCGCCGTCATGACGGCCGCGCCGCTGGACATGCACATGCACGGCGACGGCCTCGGGGCGGTCGGCATGACGCTGTCGGCGCACACGCTCGGCATGTTCGCCCTCTCACCGCTGACGGGGCGCATGACCGACCGGTACGGCGCGCACCCGGTGATCGTCGCGGGCCTGGCCGTCCTCGCCGCGTCCACCGCCCTCGCCGCGGTCGCGACCGGGGCGCCGGGACGCGTCGCGGCGCTCTTCCTGCTCGGCTACGGCTGGAACCTTTGCTTCGTCGGCGGCAGCGCGCGCCTCGCCCGCGACCTGCCCGAGGCGGAGCGTCCGCACACCGAGGGCGCCGTCGACGCGGCCGTCTGGACGGTCGCCGCTGCCGCGAGCCTGCTGTCCACGGCCGTCCTGTCGGCGGGCGGGTACGCCCTTCTGGCCTGGGCGTCGTGCGCCGGGGCGCTCGCCGTCGCGGGCGGCCAGGCCCGGCGCCGCACTCCAGGGACCCGCCCGGAGCCGTCCGAGCGGGGGATCGGACGGCCGTGACGCGGCGTCAGATGCGGCCGGTGCCGCGGCAGACGTTGCACCGCTCGTGGGTGGCGGTGCTGGTGCCGGTGCCGTTGCAACCGGGGCACGACCGCGTCGCCGGTTTGTTGTGCTTGCCCAAGTCCACCACCCCCTGGGGGTTCATCCTAAGGGCTCGGCCGATCGCCTGCCGTGCCCGCTTATCAGTTCGCCGGCGGGACCCTCCGGGTTCACCGGCGCGCCGGCGAACCCGCGCCGGGCCGGGTCGGAGAACGACGCGCCGGGGACGACCCGAGTAGCGTTCGCCTTCCCCCGCGACGCTTGTACGCTGTCCCTCACGCGCGCCGTCGTCCGGTCACGGTGCCCCGAGCAAGGAGATCGCGCAGGTTGGTGCCATTGCCGCTGACCACCGCGATCCGTCCCTACGACTGGGGATCGCGGACCGCTCTGGCCGAGCTGCTCGGCGTGGAGCCGACCGGCCGGCCGCAGGCCGAGCTGTGGGCGGGCGCGCATCCCGCCGCCCCCTCCCGGGTGGACGGGACTCCCCTCGGCGCCCTCATCGACCGCGACCCGATCGGGATGCTCGGCGCCCCGTGCGTGGACCGGTTCGGCCCGACACTGCCCTACCTGCTGAAGGTGCTGGCCGTCGAGAGGCCGCTGTCGCTCCAGGTGCACCCGACCACGGCGCAGGCCGAGGCCGGGTTCGCCCGCGAGGAGGCGCAGGGCATCCCCGTCGACGACCCCGCCCGCACCTACAAGGACCCCTTCCACAAGCCCGAGATGGTCTGCGCCCTCACCGAGTTCCACGGCCTGTGCGGCTTCCGCGAACCCGGCGAGACCGCCGGCATGCTCGAAGACCTGAAGGTCCCCGAGCTGGACCCGTGGATCGGGACGCTCCGCGACGAACCGCCCGCCGAGGCGCTCCGGACCGTCCTCACCCAGATGCTGGACGAGCGCTCCAGGCCCCTGCAGGCCGCGGTCGAGCCGGCCCTGACCGGCGTCTACGCCGACATCGCCCGCGCCCACCCCGGCGACCCCGGGGTCCTCGCCGCGCTCCTGCTCGACCACGTCGAGCTCAAGCCCGGCCAGGCCCTCTTCCTGGACGCCGGAGTGCCCCACTCCTACCTGGGCGGCCTGGCGATCGAGGTCATGGCGAACTCCGACAACGTCGTGCGCTGCGGACTCACCGCCAAGCACATCGACGTCCCCGAACTGATGCGCGTCGTCGAGTTCGCCCCGTCCAGGCCGCACCGGGTCGCGCCCACGGAGGACCGCCGGTACCGCACGTCCGCCGAGGAGTTCACCCTCGTCCGCCACGACCTCTCAGCGGATCCCGAGGACCTGCCCGCCGGCCTTCCGCAGACGCTCCTCTGCCTGGAAGGCGAAGCGCGCCTCACCGCGGAGCGGGCCCTGACGCTCGCCCGGGGGGAAGCCGCCTTCGTCCCCGCCGGCGCCCCCGCCGCCCGCCTCACCGGACACGGCACGCTCTACCGCGTGCTGCCGGGGATCGGGTCATGACCGTCCTCGCCCTCGACATCGGCGGGACCAAGTTCGCCGTCGCCCGCGTCGACGCCGACGGCACGCTCCTCGACCGCGCCGAGCACCCCGTCGGCCAGGCCCCCACCGCCACCCTGCGCGGCCTCGTCGCCGACTTCGCCCGGCCCGGCCTGACCGGCGTCGGCATCGGCTCGGCCGGCCCGATCGACGCGGCCGGCGGCACCGTCAGCCCGATCAACATCCCCCGCTGGCGCGGCTACCGGCTCGTCGCGGCCGTCCAGCGCCTCGTCCCCGGCGTCCCGGTCGCCCTCGCGGGCGACGCCCAGTGCATGGCGCTCGGCGAGTGGTGGCGCGGCGGCCACGACCGCGGGTCCCTGCTCGGCGTCGTGGTGTCGACCGGCGTCGGCGGCGGCCTCGTCATCGACGGCCGCCCCTGGACGGGACGCACCGGCAACGCGGGCCACATCGGCCACGTCATCGTCGACCTCGACGGCGAGCCCTGCGTCTGCGGCGCCCGCGGCTGCCTGGAGACCGTCGCGGGCGGCCCCAGCATGGTCCGCTGGGCGCTCGCGCAGGGCTGGACGCTCGCCCCGGCGACGGGCCGGCCCGACGCCCGCGCCCTGGCCGCCGCCGCCCGCGCCGGCGCCCCGATCCCGCTCGCGGCCTTCCAGCGCGCCGCCGGCGCCCTCGCCACCGCGATCCTCAACACCGCCTCCGTCCTCGACGTCCGCGACGTCGTCGTCGGCGGCGGGGTGGCGGCCGCGGGCGACCTGCTCCTCGACCCGCTGCGCGCCGCGATCGCCGCCCGCGCCGGCATGCCGCACCTGCGCGACCTGCGCGTGTCCGCCACCGCCCTGGACCGCGACGCCGGCCTCTACGGCGCCGCCGCCCTCGCCCTCCTCGCCTCCGGCGAACCCCTCCGCCCCGCCCCCTGAACCGGAGCCTCAACGCTTCCTTAACGCCGCCATAAGGACGGCGGCGGGACGGGGGAGGGGTGCGAAGTTCGTCGTGTGGCACTGCGAATGGGCAAAGACACCGGTTCTTTCGCCCCCGGTTCGCCGGGGGAGCGGACGCGCCCCGCGGTGGTCGCCCGGGCCTTCCAGGGGCTGCCTCCCGCGCACCGCGAGATCCTCACCGAGACGGTCTTCCGGGACCGGTCGGTCAACGAGGCCGCGGCCTCGCTGGGGGTGCCGGTCGACGTGGTCAAGGTCCGCGTCTACCACGCGCTCCGGGCGCTCAGCGCGGCCGTGGAGACGCCGCGGACGTACGCCTGACGCCGGCGAGGTCGCGGACGATCGCGGCGAACGCCTCGACGAGCGGACCGCCGTCCGCCCAGGCGAGCGCGACGCGCAGCGGCTCCACGTCCGTGAGCGGCGCCCAGGACAGCCCAGGGCGCGCGTCGTACAGCGCCATGCTCGACGGCGCGAAGCAGATGGCCGCGCCCTCGGCGACCTGTTCGAGCATCTCCTCGACGTTGTCGTTCGTGGGGCCCCAGCGCGGGGCCGACCCGTCCGGCCGGGGGTTGACCGCCCACCAGTCCACCCACTCGCGGGGCGCGCGCTCGGTCCACATGAGGGGCTCGTCCTTGACGTCCATGATGGAGACGGCCTCGGCGGAGGCGAGCGGATGGCCCGCCGGGAGGCCCACGACGCGGGGCTCGGTGTGGACGATCTCCGAGTGCAGGCCGCCGAGGTCGGCGGGCAGCCACACGAACGCCACGTCCACCTGCCCGGCGCGCAGCGCGGCGGTCTCGCCGCCCCAGTCGAAGCGCTTGGGCTCGACGCGGACGCCGGGATGGGCGCGGGCGAACTCGGCGCGGGCCCGGGTCGTCAGCTCGCCCGCGCCGCTCGCCTCGAACCCGACGCGCAGGACGCCGGTCTGCCCGCGCCGGTGCCGCTCCGCCGCGGCGGCGACGCGGTCGGCCTGCCGGACGGTGCGGCGCGCCTCGGCGATCACGTCGCGGCCCGCCGCAGTGGGGGTCACGCCGCCCGCGTGCCGGTCGAACAGCCGGACGCCGAGCTCGGTCTCGAGCCCGCGCAGCGCGTAGGAGAGCGCGGGCTGGCTGACGTAGAGGGCCCCGGCGGCCCGGCCGAGGTTGCCGGCGTCCGCGATCGCGGCGAGGTAGCGCAGCCGGCGCAGCTCCATCCGGCGATCATAAACGCTCCTTATCGGCCGGAAGGATCTCTGTCTTGGACGGCGCGGCCGGAGGGCTGCGATAACTGCGGGCATGACGAACACCGCTGAGCAAGGACGGGTCTGGCTGATCACCGGGGCGAACTCCGGTTTCGGGAGGGCGGTCGCGGAGGCGGCGCTGGCGGCCGGCGACACGGTGGTCGCGGCGGCGCGGCGCCCGGAGACGCTGGACGATCTGGTGGCGCGGCATCCGGACCGGGTGAGCGCGGTCGAGCTGGACGTCACCGACCAGTCGAAGGCCGCGGACGTGGTCGCGGACGCGGTGCTGTGGCACGGACGGATCGACGTGCTGGTCAACAACGCGGGGCGCGGCGTCGTCGGGGCCGTGGAGGAGACGACCGACCGCGAGCTGCGCGAGCTGATGGACCTGCACTTCTTCGGTCCGGCGGCGCTGGTCCGGGCGGTGCTGCCGCACATGCGCCGGCAGGGGAGCGGCGCCGTCGTGCAGATGTCGAGCATGGGCGGCCGGTTCTCCTTCCCCGGCGTGGGCGCCTACTCGGCGACCAAGTTCGCTCTGGAGGGCCTGTCGGAGGCGCTGGCGCTGGAGGTCGCGCCGTTCGGGATCAAGGTGCTGGTGGTCGAGCCGGGCGCGTTCCGGACGTCGTTCGCCGCCGGAGGGCTGCACCAGACGTCCGCGATGCCGGAGTACGCCGCAGGGGTGGGCCCGGTCCGGGCGAACCTGCCGGGCAGCGACGGGAAGCAGCCGGGCGATCCGGCGAAGGCCGCCGCGGCGATCCTGGAGGCGCTGGACGCCGAGAGGACGCCGCTCCGGCTGCCGCTGGGCAACGACGCCGCGGACGCGGTGGACGCCGCCCTCACCGCGGCGCGCGAGGAGTTCGCGGCCTGGGAGCCGACCGCCCGAGGGACCGATTTCTAGGAATGAGGCGATAAATGGGTTGCCGGGGCGAAACCGCCCCGGCACCATGGACGTCGAAGGGTGAGAACGCCGGAAAGACGGGATCGGAAAGGGGAGTCGCACGATGCGAAGCCATCGAATGCGCAGCAGCCATTTCGGTCCCGGGAGTCGCCGACGGACGTGAACCGCACGTCCTGACGCCGACCGCCCGAAGACCACGGGCGGTCTTTTTCGTTTCCGGAGGGTTGGCCGAGCGGAAAGGCAGCGGCTTGCTAAGCCGTCGTCAGGGTCACCCCTGCGCGAGTTCGAATCTCGCACCCTCCGCGCTGGGCAGGGACGCTGGTGCGTCCAGCGGTCTCATAAACCGCGGCAGGCAGGTTCGATTCCTGCGCTCAGCACGCAAGAACACGTCTCCGTGGCGCAGTGGAGAGCGCGCCGGGTTGCGGACCCGGAGGCCGCAGGTTCGATTCCTGCCGGAGATACGGCTTTCGTGGTGTAGTGGTCTGCACACCAGGTTGTGGTCCTGGAAGTGTCGGTTCGATCCCGACCGAGAGCCCTATGTGTTTCGTCCGGCCATGACCGGCAGATATTTGCTCAGGTGCTGGTATCCGGTTGCGTTGCGTTTGATCGAACCTGGAAAAACCTTCCGCATGTACTGTTCCTCCCCGCGGGCGCTGCGGACCCGCGTCCTCGGCCTGAGCCTGCTCGCCCTGCTGGCGCTGACCGTCCACGGCGGTCCCGTCCGGGCGGCCTCGGGTCCCGCGCCCTACCTCGACCCCCGGTTGTCGGTGGAGGACCGCGTCGACGACCTGCTCGGCCGGATGAGCCTGGCCGACAAGCTCGGCCAGATGACGCAGCCGGAGCGGCGGTACGTGAAGCCGGAGGAGGTCACCCGGTACCGGATCGGGTCGGTGCTGTCGAGCGGGGGGTCGGCGCCGAGCCCCAACACGCCGGAGAGCTGGGCGGACATGTACGACGGCCTCCAGCGGGCCGCGCTCGCCGCGCCGCTGCGCGTCCCGATGATGTACGGGGTGGACGCGGTGCACGGCCACAACAACGTGGCCGGTGCGACGATCTTTCCGCACGACATCGGGCTCGGCGCGGCCCGCGACCCGGCCCTCGTCCGCGGGATCGGCGCGGCGACCGCGGCGGAGATGACGGGGACGGGTGTGGACTGGGACTTCGCGCCCTGCCTGTGCGTCGCCCGCGACGACCGCTGGGGCCGGACGTACGAGTCGTTCGGCGAGGTGCCCGAGCTGCCCGCGGCCATGACGACGCTCATCGACGGGCTCCAGGGGGACGGGCTGGGCGGCCCCGCGTCCGTCCTGGCCACGGCGAAGCACTACCTCGGGGACGGCGGAACCGAGGGCGGCGCCGACCGCGGCGACACCAGGGTCACCGAGAAGGAGCTGCGCGCGGTCCACCTGCCGCCCTTCCGCGAGGCCGTGAAGCGCGGCGTCGGCTCGGTGATGATCTCCTACAGCTCCTGGAACGGGCTGAAGATGCACCAGAACACGTACCTGATCTCCGACGTCCTCAAGCGCGAACTGGGCTTCACGGGGTTCGTCGTGTCCGACTACAACGGCATCAACCAGATCGACGGCAGGCGGGGGTTCACCAAGGAGGAGGTCGCGGCCGCGGTCAACGCCGGGATCGACATGGTCATGGTGCCGACCGGATGGCGCCGGTTCATCGACTATCTGCGGGACGCGGTGAAGGACGGGACCGTCCCGATGTCCCGCGTCGACGACGCCAACCGCCGCATCCTGACCAAGAAGTTCCAGCTGGGACTGTTCGAGCGGCCGATGGCCGACCGCGCCTACCTGAAGACGGTCGGGAGCGCCGCGCACCGCGCGCTCGCCCGGCGCGCGGTCGCCGAGTCGCAGGTGCTGCTGAAGAACGCGGACGGCGTCCTGCCGCTGGACGACGGCGACAAGGTCTTCGTCGCCGGGCGCAGCGCCGACGACGTCGGCATGCAGTCGGGCGGCTGGACGATCAGCTGGCAGGGCGCGCCGGGCCCGACCACGAAGGGCACCACGATCCTCCAGGGCATCCGCAAGGCGGCCGCCCCGTCCGCGACCGTCACCTACGGCAGGGACGGGACGGGCATCGACAGGTCCTACGACGTGGCGGTCGCCGTGGTGGGGGAGAAGCCCTACGCCGAGTACCGCGGCGACCTCACCGGTGACATGGGCCTCGACGAGGCGGACCTGAAGACGATCGGGCGGCTGCGGGCGTCCGGCGTCCCGGTGGTGGTGGTGCTGGTGTCGGGACGTCCGCTGGACATCGCCTCGGAACTGCCCAGGTGGAACGCGCTCGTCGCGGCGTGGCTGCCGGGCAGCGAGGGGGCGGGCGTCGCCGACGTCCTGTACGGGACCGCCGCGCCCACCGGCAGGCTCCCGGTGACGTGGATGCGCACCGCCTCCCAGCAGCCCATCAACAAGGGAGACGGCAAGAAGCCTCTGTTCCCCTTCGGGTACGGCCTCAGGTACGAGTAGGTCGCGGAGGGCTTCAGTCGGCCAGGCCGGTCAGGGCCTGCTGGAGGTCCTCGGCCGCCTCGTCCACCGGTTCCGCCCCGGTGAGCGCCGCGGTGACGTGCTCCTGGACGGCGGCGCTGACCTCGCTGTACCGGACGACGACCGGGCGCGGCCGCGCCTTGTCCATGCCCTGCCGCAGCACCGGCAGGTACGGGTACCGCTTGATCATTTCGGGGTCGCCGTAGAGGGCGGCGAGGGACAGCGGGAACGACTGCGCGCGGCCGTACTCGTTCTGGACCGCCGGGCCGACGATGTGGGCGACGAAGTCGCGGGCGGTGGCCTGGTGCCTGGAGAACGCCGACACGGCCAGGTTGTTGCCGCCGAGGGTGCCCGAGCCCGGCCCGCTCTCGCCCGGGATCGGCGCCACGCCGAACTTCCCCGCCACCTTCGAGCCGTCCTTCCCGGCGGCGAGCGCGTAGACGTAGGCCCAGTTGCGGTGGAAGACGAGATGCCCTTCCTGGAAGGCGCGGCGTCCCTCCTCTTCCTTGAACGTGATGGCCTTCCGCGGAATGGTGCCGTTCCTGAAACCGTCCACGAGGAACTTGAGCCCTGCCTTGGCCTGCGGGGTGTTCACCTGCGGTCGGCCTGACGAGTCGAAGACCTCGCCGCCCGCGGACTGGACGGCCTCGGAGTAGTTGACCGTGAGCCCCTCGTACTTGCCGTACTGGCCCGCGTAGCAGTCGACGCCCCTGCCCTCCGCCGTCCGGCGGACCTTCGCGCACGCGTCGCGCAGCTCGGCCCACGTCCTCGGCGGGCTCTTCACGCCGGCTTCGGCGAGGAGGTCCTCGCGGTAGTAGAGGACACCGGTCCCGGTCAGCCACGGCGCCGCGTACAGCCTGCCGCGGTACCGGCCGGTCTGCAGGGCCGCCGGGACGAACGAGGACGCGTCCACCAGCCCGTCCGGCAGCGGCAGGACCCAGCGGCGCGCGGCGAACTCCGCCGTCCACACCGCGTCCAGCCGGACGACGTCGTAGGCGTCGGACTTGATCTGCATGTTCTGGACGAGCTGCTGCCGCGCCTGGTCGCCGTCCTCGGGCAGCTCGACGAGCCGCACCTTCTCCTCGGGATGGCCGTCGTTCCACGCGGCGACGAGCCGCTGCACGGTCTGGGTGAGGTCCTTGCCGGTGGCGACGGTGATGGGGCCCCGGCCGTCGTTGCCCGCGGGCCCCGGCCCGCCGGACGAGTCGCCGCAGGCGGCGGACGCGAGGAGCAGGGACAGCGCGGCGGCGCCGCCCAGGAGCGGTCTGATGGTCACGGACGCACCGTTCCTCTCGTCGGAAGCGACGCCGGGCCCAGCTCGATGACGGCGCCGTCCAGCCGGGCCCGTTCGGCGGCCCACACGACGCGGTGGGAGGCGAGGCTCTCGCGGGGGCCGGAGCTGAGCGGCGCCGGGTCGCCCGCGGCCAGCGCGGCGACGAAGGCGTCGGCCAGCGCGTCGTCGTCGTGGTCGTGGCGGCCGTCGGACGCGCCCTCGGGAGGCCCGGCCCCGGGCTCGACGATCTCGGTCTCGCCGGTGACGAAGTCGCGGACCGTGATGCGGACGCCGTCGCCCTCCAGGCTGCCGGACGTCCCGAAGACGCGCGTCTGGCGCGGGGCGGCGGCCGAGAACGCGGTCATGGTGAACACGCCGGTCGCGCCGGACGGGAACTCCATGCTCACCACCTGGTGGTCGACCACGTCGTTGTCGCACGCGTAGACGCAGCGCCCGTACGGGCCCTCGCGCAGCGCCCGCAGGACGCCCGCCTCGGTGCGGTCGTCGGTGACCGCGCCGAGCGGCCACCTCTCGCGGCCGGGATCGCCGAGGCACGACAGGTACAGCCGGGTCGCCGAGTAGGGGCAGCGGGCCTCCACGGCGCAGTCGACGCAGCGGTCGGCGGCGCCGGACGGCCGCTCCTCCGGGCGGAAGTGCGACCGCCGCCCGAACGAGGACACCCGCGCGGGGGCCTCGCCCATCACGTGGATCAGCCAGTCGATGTCGTGGCACGACTTCGTCATCAGCATGGGTCCGGACTCGTCCGCCCGCCGCCAGTTGCCGCGCACGTAGGAATGGGCGTGGTGCCACCAGCCGACGGGTTCGAGGTGCTGGACGCTGACCGGCGCGCCGATCCGGCCGCCCTCGACCAGCCGCCTGAAGGTCCGCGTGTACTCGGTGTAGCGCATCACGTGGCAGACGGCGAGCATCACTCCCGCGCGCTCCACGGCGTCGACGACGCGCAGCGCGTCCGCCTCGGACGTCGCCATCGGCTTCTCCAGCAGGACGTGGCAGCCGAGGCCGGCGAACCGGACCGCGGGCTCGGCGTGCTCGGCGTCCTGCGTCGCGATGATCACTCCGTCGGCGGGGCGGCCCCGTTCGGCCATCTCGCGCCACCCGGCGAACGTCCGCTCAGGAGGGAGGCCGTGCTCGGCCGCGAACCGGCCGCGCCGCGCCGGGTCGGGCTCGGCGACCGCGACGATCCGGCCGGCCCCGGTCTCCCGGATCCGCGCGGCGTAGCCGCGGCCGCGCAGTCCCGCGCCGGCCACGGCGATCGTCGGCGCCGTCCGCTGCATCGCCCACCCTTCCGACCTGGCCGTCCGCACCGCCACCGGACCCGGCGGCGACTTATGCAAGGTGTTTTCATAAGTAGTCTGGCAATAATGTCGTCCGTCCGCCGATCGCTGTCAAGGGGTACCCGTGCCGCACCACTCTCTCCACGGAGGCGACCCCTCGGTGCTCCGCCGGCTCAACTCGGCCGCGACGCTGCGGGCGCTGCGCGACGGCGGCGAGGCGACGCTGTCGGAGCTGGCCCGGCGCGTCGGGCTGTCCCGGCCCACCACCGAGGGCGTGCTGGGCGAGCTGATCGACCGCGGCCTGGCCGCCGAGGACGCGCCGCGCGCGGGCGGGGGCTCGGCCGTCCCGCCCGCCGCTACCGGTTCCGCGCGGAGGCCGGCCACGCCCTCGGCGTCGACGTCGACGCGCACCGGGTGCGGCTGCTCGTCGCCGACCTCGCCGGCGAGGTCGTCGGCGGGCACCGCGCCGCCCTCTCCGGCGGCGCCGCCGCCGGCGAGCGGATCTCGGCGGTGCGCGCCGCGGTCAGGGCGTGCCTCGCCGAGGCGGGCGTCGACCGGCGGTCGCTGCGGGCCGTCGCCGCCGGCACCCCCGGCGTCGTCGCCCCGGACGGGACGGTGACGTCCTGTACGGTCGTGCCCGGTTGGGAGGGTGTCCACCTGGCGCGCGAGCTGGGCCGCTCGTTCGCCTGCCCCGTCCTCGTCGAGAACGACGCCAACCTCGCCGCCGTGGCCGAGCGGTGGGTCGGCGCCGCCCGCGACGCCGACGACGTCGTCTGCGTCCACGCCGCCCTGCACACGGGCATGGGCGCGATCATCGGCGGCCGCCTGCACCGGGGCCGCTGGGGGGCCGCGGGCGAGATCGGCATGCTGGAGGAGCTGGGCCTGCGCGACACGACCGCCTCCCTGGTGCCGGACGCCGGTTCCGGCCCCCTCTTCGAGGAGGCGGAACGCGTCCTGGACGCGGCCGGGCGCGGGTCCGCCGAGGCGCGGGACCGGGTGGAGCGGCTCGCCGCCCGGATGGCGCGCGGCGTCGCGGCGATGGCCCTCGCCCTCGACCCGGAGATGATCGTGGTCGGCGGCCCCCTGGCCGGGGCCGGCGCGCCGCTGGTCGCCGCGCTGCGCGAGCACGTCGCGCCGCTGTCCCTGAGCCCCGTCCGGATCGAGGGCTCCGAGCTCGGGGACGAGTCGGTGGCCCTCGGCGCCGTGCGTCTCGCCCTCGACCGGATCGACGAGGACCTGTTCCGCCTCGACCCCCCGTCCGTGCGGGCGGCCGCCGCACCCGGCGAGGAGCACCGGGCCCGCCCGCCCGCATCGGCCTGAGGGCGGGCGGACGCGTCCGTTCGTGGTCCTCGGTCTCGTCGGTGGGGCCCGGTAGGGTCTCCCGGTGTACGGGTGAGAGGGGACACCGAACGGACAGGAGCGACATGAGCGCACAACCTGTAGAGCCACTCCTCCCGGGCCAGGTCCACCGGGTCCCGAGGACGATCAAGGGCATCGCCGACTGGCTGACGGAGGAGAAGCGGACCAGGTTCCTCGAAGAGGTCATGGCGGCCAAGGAAGAGGACGACTACAGGCGGGTCATGGACGACTGGTGGGCCGAGGCCCACCTGGCCCAGATCCCCGACCGCGCGGAGCGCCGCGCCAGGGCGCGCAGGGCCGACCGGAGCGAGTTGGTCTCGCTCGAAGAGCTCAAACGGCGTTTCCTGTCGGAGGAAGACGCGGAGAAGTGACCGCCGGCCGCAGCGGCTGGACGGTCTTCTGCGAGAAGGGGGCCTCTGACGTGATCGAGGCCATGCCCCCCACGCTGAAGAACTCGGTGATCCGGTTCTTCTGCGACTTCGCGGTCGCGGGCGGCCTGGCCATCGACACCGGAGGCAGTCCCCCCGGAAGGCCGTTGGATGACGCCGATCTCGCCTATCGACTGGTGGTCGACGGCACCTCGATGTTCTTCGACTACCTCATCCTCGCCGACATCAAGGAGTTCCGCGTGACGAACATGATCTGGCTGGGTTGACCCGCCGCCGCGGGGTCAGGGGGTCAGCGGTGGGCTGAAGTGCCAGCCCTCGGCGAGCAGGGCGTCGGTCGCCTCGACGGCGGCGGCCAGGCGGCGCTCGTGGGGGCCCGTCACGGTGATGTGCGGAAGGCCCTGCTTCTCCAGTTCGTCCCGGAGGCGTCCCGACATCCACGACCTGATCAGCTCGCCGTCGCGCCAGCCGTCCTGCTCGAAGGGGACGCCCTCGGGATCGGTCAGGATCCACAGGTGGTGCGGGGTCCGCCCGTGGACGGCCTCGACCTCGGGGGCCGGCGCCCCCAGGTAGCGCTCATGCCAGATCGCCGTGGCGAAGGCGTCGGTGTCGCAGACCAGCAGCGGCGAGCCCGACCGGGCCGCCGCGTCCTCCAGGGCCGCGTGGCGCTCGGCGATCTCGGTGAACTCGGCCGACTCCCACACCAGGTCGTCCAGCCACAGGGACGGGTCGCCCGCGCGCCGCCGCGCGGCGGCCAGCTTCTCCTCGGTGAACGTCCGGCCGTACTCCGGCACCCACCGGGTCGCCGCCCACACCCCGCCCCGTTCCGCGTAGTGGACCGCGAGGGCGCGGGCGAGCGTGGTCGTGCCGGTCGACTCGGCGCCCACGACCACGACCCGTCGCGCCAGATACGCCCGGACGGGCGGAGAGAGGTGGTCCCAGTTTCCCACCGGGTCCTTCCGCACGGCGGTGCCGCTCACCGGGAAGCGCTCGCGCGGCGGGTCGACCGCGACGTGCGCCGCCGAGAAGCGCTCCGCCAGTTCCGGCCCGTACGCCTCCGAGCTGAACACCGCGTCGACCGGCGGGACCGCGACGCCGAGCCCCGACCGCATCGCCAGGCCCGCCCGGAACGCCGCGACGTGCGCCGACCAGGCCTCGTCGGACCCGTAGTCGATCTCCGCGTCGTCCACCACCGGGACGATCTCCACGTGCGGCTGCCGGTGCGCCTCGCGCAGCCACGCCGTCCGCAGCGCGAGCGGGACGCTCTCCGCGGTGGACGCCGCGACGACGACGCTCACGCGGGCGCAGGACGCGGCGGCCGCGTCGATCAGATGGTGGTGCCCCGCGTGCGGCGGATAGAACTTGCCGATGACGAGGCCGTGCTCGTGCTTCATACGGCCGCCGCCGGGGCGAGGGGCCGCGCGCGCAGGTCGCGGCGCCAGGCCAGCAGCCCGGACACGCACAGCGCCAGGAAGACGAGGTAGAGGGCGCTGGTGAGCTTGAGGTCCTTGGTGAAGTACAGCGGGATGTAGACGAGGTCGGCGGTGATCCACAGCCACCACGACTCCAGCAGCTTGCGCGACTGCCCGTAGGTCGCCATGAGGGAGAGCGCGGTGGTGAGGGCGTCCCAGAACGGCACGGTGGAGTCGGTCCAGGCGGACAGCGCCCAGGTCAGCAGGGCCGTCCCCGCGACGCCCGCGGCGATCAGCGCCGCCCACTCGGCGCCCCGCGTGCGCCGCACCGGGAGCCGGTCGCGGCCGTCCCCGCCGTACAGCCACACCCACCAGCCGTAGAGCTGGAGCGCGACGTAGACGACCTGGAGCCCGGCGTCGGCGTAGAGGCCGCCGTCCAGGAACACCAGGCCGAGCAGGATCACGTTCGCGATGCCGATCGGCCAGTTCGCGATGTTCTGCCGGACGACGAGCCACACGTTGACCGCGCCGGTGGCGAAGCCGAGCAGCTCCGCCCACGTCGTGGGGACCGTCCCGAGATGGAAGGCGGGGTCGAGCAGCGGGCCGAGCGGGACGTTCACCGACATGCTCGCAATGATCACATATCGTCAGTCGGACGACAAGTGGATCACGCGACGTCCAGCAGGACGAGCGGCGCCGTCGTCGGCCGCGCCGACCCGCCGGCGGGCTCCACGGTCACGCCGATCCTGTCCCGCGGCCGCCACGTCCCGGCGACGACCGGACGCCCCGGGTCGCCCGGCAGCAGGCCCGCCGAGCGGGGGCCGCCCGCGCCGATCAGCCACAGCTGGTAGGCCCGCGAGGACGGCAGCGCCCGCAGCCCGGACGAGGCCACGACCACCCCGCCGCGCGACGCGGACGCGACGACCGTGACCGTCCCGCCGCCCGCGGCGCGGCCCGTCGCCGAGCGCGCGTCCGGCGCCGACAGCACCGACGCCACGTCCCGGTAGGCGGCCTCCGTGCGCTCCGTGCGCTGCCGTTCGTGGACCGCCGCCCCGACGGACGCGGCCGTCACCAGGCACGCGGCCGCGGCCAGCCCGGCCGCGGCGGCGCGCCGCCACCGCCTCGGCCGCATCGGCCGGACGCCGGAGTCCCGGCGCGGGGAGGCGGGCGGCAGCTGCCGGACGTCGCGGACGTCCGCCAGCACCCGGGCGCGCAGCCGCGCCGGCGGGGCCTCGGCGACCGCCATGCCCAGCCGGGCCGTCGTCGCCCGGAACCCGCGCAGCTCGGTCGCGCACGTCTCGCACCCGGCGAGGTGCTCCTCGAACGACCGCCGCTCCCCGGCGTCGTCGATCGCGTCCAGCGCGTACGCGCCGGCGAGGGCGTGCAGATCGTCCGTCACCGTTCCACCCCCAGGCAGTCGCGCAGGCGGATGATGCCGTCGCGCATCCGGGTCCGCACCGTGTTCGGCGGCGCGCCCACCAGAGCGGCCACCTCACGATAGGAGTGCCCGCCGTAGTAGGCGAGCGTCACCGACTCGCGCTGCAGGCGCGTGAGGGTCCCGAGGCAGCGCCGCACCCGCTCGTGCTCCAGGCGCGCCTCGACCCGCTCGCCCACCGGGTCGTGCCCGCCGCCCGCCCCGGGGTGGGCGGTCCTCGCCTCGCGCTCGCCCGCGGCCTGCTCGCGCCGCACGCGGTCCACGGCCCGGCGGTGCGCGATCGTCAGGATCCACGCCCTCGCGCCGCCGCGGCCCGGGTCGTGGCGGGCCGCGGAGCGCCACACCTCGATCATCACCTCCTGCGTCACCTCCTCCGCCATCGCGGGATCGCGGACGACCCGCCGCACCAGCCCGTGCACGGGCGGCGCGACGACGTCGTACAGCAGCTCGAACGCGCGCTCGTCGCCGCGCGCCGTCCGGCCGAGCAGCGCGTCCGGGTCATGCCCGGACACCGTGCCGCCGTCCGGCGGTCCCGTCTCTGCCGGCATCCCGCGCTCCCCTCCGTGGGCCGTCCATCCGGCACTACGCGTCCGGGGCCGCCCAGGATCGGAAATCACAGGACCAGGCTCCGCACCGTGAGTCCCAGCCCGAGGACGACCACCGTCGCGGACGCCCCTACCGGCATCATCGCGCCGGGGAGCCGGAACCGCATGGCCGGAATGCGCCGCGCCAGCGCGCGGGCGGAGCCGGCGACGAGGAGGCCGATCCCCAAGAGCGCGGCGGCCAGTCCGAGCCCGTAGGCCAGGACCAGCACGACCCCGAACCACGCGCGTCCGATCGCCGCGCCGCCGACCAGCACCACGACCGCCGACGGGCTCGGCACCATGCCGCCGGCCAGCCCCATCAGCACGACGCCGCCGCGCCGTGAACGGCCCTGCTCGTGACCGTGCCCATGCCCGTGCCCATGCCCATGACCGTGGCGGCGGTTGCGCAGGGCGCGCCGCAGCAGCAGCGCCCCCGCCGCCGTCACGAGGACGCCGCCCGCCGCGCCGAGCCACGGGAACAGCGCCTCGGGGGCCAGCAGGGCCCCGGTCGTCACGAGCAGGCCGAGGGCGAGGACGCCGGCCGTGTGGGTGAGCGTGACCGTCAGGCCGAGCGCGAGGACGTCGCGCGTCCGGCGCCGCCCGTCCCCGACCGCGTGCGCCGCCATGATCGTCTTGCCGTGGCCGGGCGCGAGCGCGTGCAGCGCGCCGAGCAGCAGCGCGACCAGGAACGCCAGCGCCGCGAAGCCGGGGGAGAGGTCATGCCGCGCGACCAGCGACGTGAACCGCCGCGTCAGCCCGTCGGCGCCGCGCGGCAGCAGCGCCTCGGGCCCGCCGCCGGACGCGGTGGCCGCGAGCGGCGGCCCGCCCGCCCGCACGTCGAGGACCGCCGACCACCGGTCGAGGGGGAGGAGAGGGTGTCGGCCGGGTAGGCGGTGAGGCGGCGGCTGCGCGACGCCTCGGGCACGTCGGACGCGGCGAGCGTCATCCGGTCGCCCCGCGCGGTGATCTCCCGCCAGCCGATCCGGCCGTCGGCGCCGCCCGCCCGGAACGAGACCGCCCCCGGCCCGGCGGGCGCGGTGATCCGGCATTCGAGCCGCAGCGTCGCCAGCCCCGCCTGCCCGCGCGGCGCCGACGCGGCGGCGGACGCGACCGTCGCGGTGGCGGGCCGCCCGTCCACCGCGACGCGCAGGGACGAGGCCGCCCGCGCGCAGGCCCCGTCCGCCCAGCCCGCGAGCTCGCCGCTCGACGGGCGCCCGTCGTGGTCGGCGTCGATCCCCGGCATCGCCTGCGCCGCGGGGATCTCGGCGAGGTCCTCGACGTGGTCGATCCGCAGCTCGTGCGGCGCCGCGACCAGCCCGTCGTAGTGGTTGACGGTGAAGTTGCCCAGGGGATGCGCGGCGAGCATCCCGGCGGCGAGCGCGAGAACGATCATGATGGGCCTTCCAGGTCGTGCAGGGCCGCCTTGGCGCGCGGCGCCCACAGCGGGGAGAAGTCGGGGTTGCGGCGCAGCGAATCGGCCAGGTCGCGCCGCGCGGCGGCGCGCTCGCCGAGGGCCTTCTCGATGACGCCGAGATGGAACCGGAAGGACGCGCGGCGGTATCCGGTGGCCGTCGCCTGCCGGGCGTAGCGGAGGGCCTCGCCGTCCCGCCCGTTGACGTGCAGCGCCCAGGCCAGGGCGTCGGCCGCGTGCACGCCGCACTGCCGCGCCTCCGCGTCCGGGCAGCGCCGCCGGTACTCGGCCCGCGCCGCGCGCAGCGCGTCCCCGGCGTCGCCGTGGTCGCTCTCGGACAGCGCGGTCTCCAGGTCGGCGTCGACGCCGTTGGCCCGCGCGATCCGCGACCACGCCGCCGCGACCGCGTACTGCCGTTCCGCCTCGTCCCGGCGTCCGGCCGACTCCAGCAGCTCCCCGTACTCGGTGAGGTACTGCGGCAGCGGGAGCCGCCGGACGATCGCGGCGCGCTCGGCGAGCGCCCCGGCCGTGTCGCCCCGCGCGGCCCTGACGCGGGCCTCGCCGTCCATGGCGGGCAGGTGGCCGGGGGACAGGCGCAGCGCCTCGGCGTACTCGCGCCGCGCCCGGCCGAGGTCGCCGTCGTTCCAGGCCAGCTCGCCGAGCTGGACGGCGATGTAGGCCAGGTCGCCGCGGTCGGTCGCGGAGGCCCGCGCGAGCCCCAGCACCCGGCGCGCCTCCGCGACCTCGCCGCGCAGCTCGCGCACGTAGGCGAGCCGGGTGAAGATCGGAATCCCCGGGCGGACGGCGTCCCCCCGCCGGGCGGCGGCCAGCGCGTCCCCGTGGCGGCCGAGCTCCACCAGCGCGTCCACCCGGACGGCGGCGGCCCGCTGCCCGTAGGGGTTCGCCCTGAGCGCCCCGTCCGCGTACCGCAGCGCACCATGGAAGTCGTGGCGCGCCGCCGCGAGCGCGCCGAGCCCGGCCAGCGCGCCGTCGTTCCCCGGGGCCTCCCGGAGGGAGCGGCGGAGCGCCTCATCCGCCTTCGGGTAGTACGTCGGGTCCGCGGTCACCCGGGCCCGCTCCACGTAGGCGATACCGAGGGACGCCCAGCCGGCGGCGTCGCGGGGCTGCTCGCGCAGCCTCGTCTGCAGGCCGGCGATGCCCGGGGCGGGGGCCCCGGGCGGAGCCGCCGCGGCGCGCTCCCCGGAGGGGCGGCCGAACGCGGCCGCCGATCCGAGGGTGAGCGCCGCGACGAGCCCCGCCACCGAGGCCCCGGTGAGGAGGGGACGCATCAGTTCTGGTGCCGTCCCGCCGAGGGCCGCCGGCGGCGCAGCCACAGCAGCCCGCCGGTCAGCACGAACGCCCCCGCGCCCGCCACCGCCGCGACCGGCGCCGGCGGGATCGTCCCGCCCTCGCCGTCCGAGGTGCTCTCGGCGGCGCCCGCGTTGAGGAAGTTCACCTTTCCGCCGTCGCCCCCGCCCGCCGCGCCCGCGGCCTTCGCCCCCGGCTTCTTCGCGCCGCGCACGTCCGACCCCGAGTGGGGCTGGGCCACGTACGGGAAGCTCGTGCCGAACCCGGCGTCGTTGGCGTTGACCGCGTCGCCGAGGTCGTTCTTCTTGCCGAGCAGCTCGCCCTCGACGGCCTGGAGTTCGATGTCGACGACGTCGTCGGCGAGCCGCCGCCCGTTCGGGAAGCCCGCCTTGTCGCCGCCGAGCACCCCCAGCCGGTCCGGCTTCGCGGCCGGCCGGACCGAGGTGTTCAGCCGCAGCAGCTCCGCTGGCCGCACGTGCGCCGGCTTGTTCAGCCCCGGCACGCCCGTGAGGAACGCCTGGACGAGGTCGTCGCGCGGCCCGGGCGGCGCCGGGATCTTGTAGATCTTCTCGATGAGCTTCGGCAGCTCGGGGTCGGTGACGAACCCGGCGAACTGCGCGTCCCCCCACGGGGTGGACGCGTTGAAGGCGTCCTTCCTCCCGCGCGGGATGACCACCTCGTTCACCAGCGGGCTCCCGAGCCGCGACACCTGCGCGTACGCGCCGGACGCGGAGAGCCTCGACACGGTCGAGTTCACCCCGATCACCGGGTCGTGGCCCCCGACGAGGTGGCGCGTCGGGATCTGCAGCGCGACCGTGTTGACGTTGTAGCCGCTCAGGGTGTCGTTGCCGACCTCCTTGAGGTTCGCCCCGTAGAGCAGGTCGAACACCCGCAGGTCGAGGAAGAACGGGTCGTCGGCCTGCCCGGCGAACGACGCCGTCCCGTCGCCGAGCGGCCTGACCGCCTGCGCGCGCAGCCTCGCGTAGTCCGGCATGGACGCCCTGCCCACGTTGGACGGCGCGACGGGTGCGTTCTCGGCGAGCGTGCGCACGCTCCGCACCTGGCCGTCGACCCGCCGGACCAGCGTCAGGTCGTAGGTCTGGGTGAAGTCGAGGTCGGGGTCGTCCAGGCTCGTCACCGGCCCGGTGTTGTAGAGGAAGGTGTTCGCGTTCTTCAGCCGGTCGTGGAAGCGGAACCGGTAGGTGAGGTCGGGCAGCGAGTCGCCGTCGTTGTCGATGTTCAGGTCGTATCTGGCGTCCCGCGCGAACGTGGAGAAGTTCGGCCCGCCCGCCGGGTCCTGGAACGGGACGAAGTTCGCGATCAAGGTGGTGGTGTCCGGCCGGTCCGGACTGACGAACGCGTACACGTCGGTGTTGTCGTACTGCGGCTGCCCCGAGATGAGCGGCGCCTCGCGGTGGCTGGACGCGGTGCCCTGCCGCGGCGCGAGTCCGGCGAACCCGCCCGCGAGCAGCAGGCCCCCGGCGGCGGCCATCGCGACGAGCCGCGCCCTGGACGGTCCCCGTGCTGGATGGAGTGTCGGCATCGTGGATCCCTCGCCGGTCCCCGGGTGCCCGCCGCGGCGGCGCCTGTCGGTGGCGCTGGGCCGTGGTGCCGCGGCGCCGGATCGACCGGTCTCTTCGCCATGCCCGCGGATACTTCGCGGCCCCCGCCGGATCTGATTGGTCCGGCCCCGCCGCCGGCCGGATACGGCCACACCCCGGCCGCCCTCGCTTGACAATGAGTGAGCGCTCACTCAGAATCGGAGCGGAAGGCACCCGACGAGGAGGAACCGATGTATCCCGAGCTCAACGGCATGGTCGTGGTCATCACCGGCGGCTCGCGCGGCATCGGCGCCGCCACGGCGCACGCGTTCGCGGCCGAGGGCGCCCGGGTCGCCGCCATCGGACGCGACCGGGCGGCGCTCGACCGGGTGGCCGGGGAGACCGGCGGGATCGGCGTCGCGGCCGACGTCACCGACCTGGCCGCGGTCGAGTCCGCGCGCCTGCGGATCGAGGACGAGCTGGGCCCGGCCGGCGCCCTGTGCGCCTTCGCGGGCGGGGGCATCGCGCGTCCCGGCCCGACCGCGTCCATGACCGAGGAGGAGTGGAGGTCGGTCCTGGACGGCAACCTCACCGCGACCTTCCTCACCCTGAAGGCGTTCCTGCCCGGCATGCAGGAGCGGAAGGCCGGTTCGATCGTGACGATGTCGTCGTCGGCCGGGCGCCTGCCGACGAACCTGCCGGGCGGCGGCGGCCGGGAGCTCGGCAACCCCTGGGGAGCGCCCGTCGCCTACGAGGCCGCCAAGGCGGGCGTCCAGGCCCTCACCCGGCACGCCGCCGCCGAGGCCGGGCAGGACGGCGTCCGCGTCAACTGCGTCGCCCCCGGCACGATCCGCACCGAGCGCACCGCGCGGTTCATGCCGGCGGAGACCCAGGCCGCCGTGGCCGCCTCCCACCCGCTCGCCCGCCTCGGCGAACCGGGCGACGTGGCGGCCGCCGCGCTCTTCCTCGCCTCGACCCAGTCCGCCTGGCTGACGGGCCTCACCCTCGACGTCACCGGCGGCCGCGTCATGCTCTGACCCCGGCAGGACGCCGAAGGGCCCTCGCCGCCGGCGGCGAGGGCCCTTCCACGTTCCGTACGGGGCTACGCGACGATGAGCAGCGGGTTCTGGAGCAGCTCGGCGAGGCGGGCCAGGAACTTCGCGGCCGTCGCGCCGTCGGTGGCGCGGTGGTCGACCGACAGGGTCACCGTCATGCGCTTGCCGGGGACGACCTGGCCGTCGCGGACGACCGGCTCGTCGCGGACGGCGCCCACGGCGAGGATGGCGGCCTCCGGCGGGTTGATCACCGCGGAGAACGAGTCCACGCCGAACATGCCGAGGTTGCTGACGCTGAACGTGCCGCCGCTCATCTCCCGGGCGGACAGCTTGCCGTCGCGGGCCTTGGCGGCGAGCTCGCGGGTCTCCTGGCCGATCTGTGACACGCTCATGCGGTCGGCGTCGCGCACGACCGGCACGACGAGGCCGTCCTCGACCGCGACCGCCACGCCGACGTGCACCCGCTTGTGGAAGAGCAGGTTCTCCTCGGTGTAGGAGACGTTCACCGCCGGGTGCTCGCGCAGCGCCGTCGCGACCGCCTTCACGACCAGGTCGTTCACGCTGACCTTCGCCGGGGCGAGCGCCTCGTTGACGGTCGCGCGGAACGCCAGCAGGGCCCCGGCGTCCACCTCGCGGTTCAGGTAGAAGTGCGGCGCCTCGCGCTTGCTCTCGGTCAGCCGCCTGGCGGCGACCTTGCGGAAGCGGTTCAGCGGGACGGCCTCCACGTCCGGGTCGTCGGCCCGCACCTGGACGCTGGGCGCGGGCGGCGCGGAGGCGGCGGGGGCCTGGGCGGCGGCCGGAGCGGGAGCCGCCGGGCCGCCGGCGCGCACGGCGGCCTCGATGTCGGCGCGGACGATGCGCCCGCCCGGACCGGAGCCGCTCAGCCCGGCCAGGTCGATGCCGTGGTCGCGGGCCAGCCGGCGCGCCAGCGGCGACGACGGCGGGCGGGAGGCGGCCGGACGGCCCGGGGCCCGCGGCGGGGCGGCCGCGGCGACCGGCGCCGGCTCGGGCGCCGCCTCGGGGGCGGGCGCCGGCTCGGGCCGGGCGGCGGGCCGCGCCTCAGCGGCGGGCGCGGCCTCGGGACGGGCGCCGCCGGCGGGGGCGATCACCGCGATCGGGGCGCCGATCGCCGCGGTCTCGCCCTCGGCGACGAGGATCTTCTCCAGCACGCCGGCCTCGTAGGCCTCGTACTCCATGACCGCCTTGTCGGTCTCGATGTCGACGATGACGTCGCCGACCGCGACCTCGTCTCCCGGCTGCTTCTGCCAGGAGCTGATGACGCCCTCCTCCATCGTGTCGGAGAGGCGGGGCATGAGGATCTCGGTCATCGCGCGGGCTCCAGAGCGGGTCGCGGGGACGTGGCGTCCGTCCCCGGCGCGGTGCGGCCGGTCGCGCGGAGCGTGGCGCGCACGGCGGTCAGCAGGGACTCGGCGGACGGCAGCGCCGCCGTCTCCAGGGACTTGGCGTAGGGGAGCGGCACCTCGGCCATCGCGACGCGCCGGACGGGGGCGTCCAGCCAGTCGAACGCGCCCTCCTGGATCGTCGCGGCGATCTCGGCGCCGATGCCGTAGGTCAGCCAGTCGTCCTCGGCCACGACGGCGCAGCCGGTCTTGCGGACGGACTCGACGACGGTCCGCCGGTCGAGCGGGCGCAGGCTGCGCAGGTCCACGACCTCGGCGGAGACGCCCTCGGCGGCGAGGGTCTCGGCGACCTCCGAGGCGACGCGCGCCATCCGGGAGTAGCCGATGATCGTGATGTCGGTGCCGGGGCGGGTCACGGCGGCACGGCCGATCTCGGCGGGCTCGACGTCCTCGACCGCGGCGGGCAGCTCGCCCTTGCTGTTGTAGAGGGCGAGGTTCTCCAGGAACAGCACCGGGTCGTCGTCGCGGATCGCGGCCTTCAGCATGGCCGACGCCTCGGCGGGCGTGCTCGGCGCGAGCACCTTCAGGCCGGGGATGAACGAGTAGAACAGCTCGACGTTCTGCGAGTGGGTGGCGCCGAGCTGCTGCCCGCCGCCGCCCGGCGTGCGGATCACCATCGGCACGCTCGCCTGGCCGCCGAACATGCCGTAGATCTTCGCGGCGTGGTTGACGATCTGGTCGAGCGCCAGCAGCGAGAAGTTGATCGTCATGATCTCCACGACGGGGCGCAGGCCGAGCATGGCGGCGCCGATCGCGGCGCCGACGAAGCCCTCCTCGGCGATCGGGGTGTCGCGCACGCGGCGCGGCCCGAACTCCTTCAGCAGCCCCTCGGTGATCTTGTAGGAGCCCTCGAAGAGCCCGATCTCCTCGCCCAACAGGAAGACGTTCTCGTCGCGGAGCATCTCGGCGCGGAGCGTGTCCCGGAGGGCCTGGCGGTAGGTCACGGTTGCCATGGATGCCTCTCAGGAACCGAATACGGGGTCGGCGGGGAGCCGGCGCAGCTCGCCCGGGACGGGGGTGGCGTAGGTGTAGTCGAACAGCGTGGAGACGTCCGGGGCGGGGCTGGCGTCGGCGAACGCGGCGGCCGCCTCGACCTCCGCCGTCACCTCGGCGTCCAGGCGGTCGCGGTCGTCGGCGGAGAGGATGCCGGCCTCCGCCAGCTCCAGCGCCAACCTGGCCAGGGGGTCGGCGGCCTTGAGGGCCTCCTTCTCCTCCTTGGACCGGTAGCGGGCCGGGTCGACGACCGAGTGGCCCTTCAACCGGGGGCTGACGGTCTCCAGCAGGAACGGCCGGCTCTCGGCGCGGGCGCGCTCGACGGCGGTGCGCGCGGCGTCGCGCACCGCGACCACGTCGGCGCCGTCCACCCGCAGGCTCTCCATCCGGTACGCGGCGCCGCGCCGGTACAGCTCCGGCTCGGCCGCGGAGCTCTCCACGGTGGTGCCCATGCCGAGACCGTTGTTGATCACGACGAAGACGACCGGGAGGTTCCAGAGGGCGGCGATGTTCAGCGACTCGTGGAAGGCTCCGATCGCGGTCGTACCGTCGCCCATCTGGCACATGACGACCTCGTCGCCGCCCTTGTAGGAGACGGCGAGCGCCGCGCCGGCCGCGAGGGGCACCTGCCCGCCGACGATCCCGTACCCGCCGAGGAGCCGGGCCTCGGCGTCGAACAGGTGCATCGACCCGCCCCAGCCCTTGGACACGCCCGTGGACCGCCCGTACAGCTCGGCCATGACGCGGTCGGCCCTGCTGCCCTGGTGGGGGGACGACCCCCCACTCCCTCCGGCAACCGCGTTGAAGCCCTTGGCGAGGGCGTAACCGTGCTCGCGGTAGTTGGTGAACAGGTAGTCGGTGGGGCGCAGCGCGGCCATCAGTCCGACGACCGTGGCCTCCTCGCCGAGGTTCAGGTGGCAGTAGCCGCCGATCTTGGCCTCGGTGTAGGCGCGGGCCGCCCGCTCCTCGAAGCGCCTGATCAGCAGCATCTGCCGGTAGTAGCCGACGAGCGTGCCGGCGTCGGCCGCCGGAGGCGCCGCCGCACCGGTCTCCGGCTCGGGAGCCCTGGCGCCGCGCGCCTTCCGGCTCCGCGCCGGTGCTGCCCTGTCAACCGACTGGACGGTCTCAGCCATCGGCGGCCCTTCCTCTGTCCGGGGCAGCGCCGTAGGATCGCCACGACACTCCCGATCATCATTGATCTATGATCGATCATATTGTATCCCGCACGAACCGCCCACCCGTCAAGAGGCACTTACCGGCCGTGGCGCTACGATCCAGTTTCGTGAAGACCTCCGACCAGCTGCTCCGCACCGGGCTCGCCGACCAGATCCGCGAGTTCATCGTGGAGGGCATCAGCTCTGGCCGGTGGGAGCCCGGGGAGCGCGTCGTCGAGCGCCGCATCGCCGCCGAGCTGGGCGTGAGCCAGGGCCCCGTCCGTGAGGCGCTGCGCCAGCTGGAGGCGCAGCGGCTGATCGAGACGCTGCCGAACCGGGGCGCCCGGGTCCGCGACTTCACCGAGCAGGACCTGGCCGAGATCTTCCCCGTCCGGGCCGGGCTGGAGCGGACGGCCGTGGAGCTGGCGCTGCCCCGGCTCGCCGGCTGCCTGGACGCGCTGGAGGAGCACAACCGCCGGCTCGGCGAGGCCGCCCGGGAGGGCGACCTGCACGAGCAGATGCACCTGAGCATCGCCTTCCACCGCGAGATCGTCGAGACGGCCGGCAACCGGCTGCTCGTCTCGGTGTGGGAGGGGCTCGGCATCGAGCTGTGGACGACCCTGTCCCTGCGCCTGCACCAGACGGAGATCTACTCCAAGTCGGCCGAGCACGCCGAGCTGATCGAGGCGTTCCGCCGCGCCGACCCGGCCGCGCCGCAGCTCCTGCACGACCACGTGATGAACTACGCTCCGTAGCCCTGTCTCCCGCACGGTCTCCCGCACGGCCTCCTAGCGGGGCTGCTCTCGGTAGGCCCCGGTGAGCTGGGCCTCAGCGTCGTCGAGGTAGGAGCGCAGCTCCCGCTCGGCGGCCGCGAGGTCGCCCTCCGCCATCAGGTCGTGGATCCGCCGGTTGCGGGCCAGGTAGGGCTCGTGGAACTCGCGCGGCGAGCCCATCTCGTGGAAGACCAGGCGCATCTCGGCCAGCAGGTGCTGGGTCATCTCGTCCACCCGCGGGCTGCCCACGAGCGCGGCGATGGCCTGGTGGAAGCGGATGTCGGCGGTGCCGACGTCCGGCCAGCGCCCGGCGGCGGCGGCGCGCTCGCCGTCCAGGACCGCGGCCTCCACCCGGCCGAGCGACCCGGCGGGGGCCTCCCGCGCGCACCGCACGCCCTCGCACTCCAGGATCCGCCGGACCCGGTACAGGTCGGCGAGGCCGTCGGCGGTGACCCGGCGCACGAACACGCCCCGGTTGAACTCGTGGACGAGCAGCCGCTCCTGCGCGAGCAGCCGGAACGCCTCGCGCACGGTGTTGCGCGAGACCTTCAGGGCCTCGCCCAGTTCCTCCTCGCGGACGCGCTCGCCGGGGGCGAGCCGCCCGTCGGTGATCTGCTCGCGCAGCAGGCCGGCGATCCGCGCGGCGGTGCTGGTGCGGTCGAGGTCGTGCCGGGCGGCCGCGATGTCGGTCAGCCACGAGCCCTGCGCCGGCACGGGCATCGACCACCTTCCGGGGGAGGCGCGCGACGGCGCGCGAAGGAACGGGGCGGCCAGCCTATCCCCGGTGACGGAAGAATGCATCAACAGGTCTCTTGATGGATTGTTGAACAATCCCTACTCTTGCGGAAAGTCGAACCCCCTGGAAGGGCCCCGCCATGACGGACCCAGCGACCCTCGACACGACCACGGAACCCGCCGCCGGCTCGCGCCGCGCCGCGCTCACCGGCGCGATGTTCCTGATGGCCACCAGCGCCATCGGCCCCGGCTTCATCACCCAGACCACCGTGTTCACCGCCGAGCTCGGCGCCGCGTTCGCGTTCGCGATCCTCGTGTCGGTGCTGGTGGACGTCGCGATCCAGCTGAACGTCTGGCGCGTCGTCGGCGTCTCGGGGATGCGCGCCCAGGAACTCGGCAACCGCGTCCTGCCGGGCGCCGGGTACGGCCTCGCCGCGCTCGACGTGTTCGGCGGCCTGGTGTTCAACATCGGCAACGTCGCCGGCACCGCGCTCGGGCTCAACGCGCTGCTCGGCCTGGACGTCAAGATCGGCGGCGCGGTCTCCGCGCTGGCCGCCATCGCGATCTTCCTGGTCCGGCGGGCCGGCGTCGCGATGGACCGGATCGTCGTCGTGCTCGGCGGCGTGATGATCCTGCTGACCCTGTACGTGGCCTTCGTGTCCGACCCGCCCCTCGGGGACGCGCTGCGCCAGAGCGTCGCGCCGGAGACCGTCGACTTCCTGGTCATCACGACGCTCATCGGCGGGACGGTCGGCGGCTACATCACCTACGCGGGCGCGCACCGCATGATCGAGTCCGGGGTGACCGGGCCGGACAACGTCAAGGAGATCAACCGCAGCGCCGTCACCGGGATCCTCGTCACCGGCCTGATGCGCGTGCTGCTGTTCCTCGCCGTCCTCGGCGTCGTCGCCGGCGGGGTGACCCTCGCCAAGGACAACGCCCCCGCCTCGGCGTTCGAGCACGCGGCGGGCGAGGCCGGGCTGCGGGTCTTCGGCCTGATCATGTGGTCCGCCGCGATCACCTCGGTCATCGGCGCGTCCTACACCTCGGTGTCGTTCCTCGTCTCGTTCTCCTCCTTCGTCGAGCGGCACCGCAACCGGCTGGTCGTCGCGTTCATCGTCGTCTCCACCGCCATCTACCTCGCGATCGGCACCGCCCCGGCGAAGCTGCTCGTCCTCGCGGGCGCGCTGAACGGGCTGATCCTGCCGTTCGGGCTCGCCGTGCTGCTGTGGGCCGCCGCCCGCCGCCGCGACCTGCTCGGCGGCCACCGGTACCCGGCCTGGCTCCTCGCCATCGGCGCGGCGGCCTGGCTGCTGTCGCTCTACCTGGGCTGGAACAGCCTGTCCGGGCTCGACGACCTGTGGAAGTGAGGGCGGGGTGCGGATCCTCCCGAGCGGCGACGCGGCGCTGCTGGTCGAACTGCCGGACCTCCCGGCGATGCTCGGCCTGTACGCGGCCCTCGCGGCGTCCCCGCCGCCCGGCGTCGCCGACCTCGTCCCGGCGGCCCGCACCCTGACCCTCCTGCTCGACGGCTCCGCCGACCCGTCCGCGGTCGCCGCCGCGGTGCGCGCCGCCCGGCCCGGCGCGGCGGACGGGGTCGCCGGCGAGGCCGAGATCCTTGTCGTTTACGACGGCGACGACCTCGCCGAGGTCGCCCGCCTCACCGGGCTCACCCCCGGCGGGGTCGTCGCCGCGCACACCGGGACCCCGTGGCGGGTCGCGTTCACCGGGTTCGCGCCCGGATTCGGCTACCTGGAGGGAGGCGACCCGCGGCTGGGCGTCCCGCGCCGCGCGACGCCCCGCGTCCGCGTCCCGGCGGGCGCGGTCGGCCTCGCCGGGCGCTTCAGCGGCGTCTACCCCGTCGAGTCCCCGGGCGGCTGGCGGCTCATCGGACGCACGGAGGCCGTCCTATGGGACCTCGAACGCGACCCGCCCGCCCTCCTGCGCCCCGGGACGCTGGTCCGGTTCGTCCGGAGGGAACCGTGAGACTCCGGAGGGAACCTTGAAGCGGGGTCTGGACGTTCTCCACACAGGACCCCTGGCGACAGTCCAGGACCTGGGCCGCTCGGGTCACGCGGCGCTCGGCGTGGGGGTGTCGGGCGCCGCGGACCCGGGCTCGTTCCGCCTCGCCAACCGGCTGCTCGGCAACCCCGAGGAGGAGGCCGCGGTCGAGGTCACCTTCGGCGGCCTGCGCGTGCGCTGCCGCGGCGGCGTGTTCGCCGCGGTGACGGGCGCGCCCGCCCCGCTGCTGGTGGACGGCCGCGCCGAGGCCCCCTACTCCGTCTTCCACATCCCGGACGCCGCCGAGCTGCGGATGGGCGCCCCGCCGTCCGGCCTGCGCAGCTACCTGGCCGTGCGCGGCGGCGTCGCCGTCCCGCCCGTCCTCGGGTCCCGCTCCACCGACACGCTCTCCGGGATCGGCCCCGCCCCGCTCAAGCCGGGCGACCTGCTCCCCGTCGGCCCGCCGCCCGCCGCCGCGCCGCTCCTGGACGCCGCGCCCGTCGCGCCGCCGCGCGGCGGCGACGTCGAACTGCGCGCGATGCCCGGCCCGCGCCACGACTGGTTCGCGCCCGGCGCGCTGGACGCGCTCTTCTCCGCCGCCTACACGGTGACCAGCGAGATCGACCGCGTCGGCATGCGCCTGGACGGGCCGGGACTGAGGCACGCCGTGCGCGGCGAGCTGCCCAGCGAGGGGACGGTCACCGGGGCCCTCCAGGTCCCGCCGTCCGGGCGGCCGGTGCTGTTCCTCGCCGACCACCCGCTCACCGGCGGCTACCCCGTGATCGCGGTGGTCGCCTCCGCCGACGTCGGCCGCGCCGCCCAGGCCCGTCCCGGCCAGCGGCTCCGCTTCCGGCCGCACCCCCCACCGAACCTCCGGGAGGACAGACGATGACCGCACCCCTCGACCCCGGCGCGCTCACGCCGGACCAGGCGAGGGCCCTGTTCCGGGCCGGCCTGCGGGTTCCGACGTCCGGCTGGTGCGCCGGCTGGACGCAGGCGAACCTCATCGCCGTGCCGCGCGAGTACGCCTTCGACCTGCTGCTGTTCGCGCAGCGCAACCCCAAGCCGTGCCCCGTCCTGGACGTGACCGAGCCCGGCGAGACCTCCGCCCCGCTGTTCGCCGGGGACCTGCGCACCGACCTGCCCGGCTACGTCGTCTACGAGCACGGGGTGCCGGTCGCCGAGGTCGGCGACGTGACCGCCTACTGGCGCGAGGACCTCGTCTCGTTCCTCATCGGGTGCAGCTTCACGTTCGAGGACGCGCTCCGCGAGGCCGGGGTCCCCGTCCGGCACATCGAGCAGAACCGCAACGTCCCGATGTACCGGACGAACCGGATGTGCCGCCGCGCCGGCGAGTTCGGCGGGCCGCTCGTCGTCTCGATGCGCCCCGTCCCGGCCGCGCAGGTGGCCGACGCCGTGCGCGTGACGGCCCGGTACCCCTCCGTCCACGGCGCGCCCGTGCACGTCGGCGACCCCGTCGAGCTCGGCATCGACGACCTGTCCGCCCCGGACTTCGGCGACCCGGTCGAGATCCGGGTCGACGAGATCCCGGTGTTCTGGGCCTGCGGCGTGACCCCGCAGGCGGCGGTGACGGCCTCCCGCCCCAAGCTCGCCATCGGGCACGCCCCCGGCCACATGGCGATCACCGACGCCCGCGACAGCCGGTACCTCGTTCCCTGAGTCCGGCATAGGCTGCGTCCATGCCCGAGATCATCGCCCCGGGCGAACGCCTCGGGGGGCGCTACCGCGTCGAGCGGCCTCTCGGCGCCGGCGGCATGGCGACCGTCTGGCGCGCGGTCGACACCATCCTCGACCGCGCCGTCGCGGTCAAGGTCCCCAAGGAGGGCGGGCCGGAGGAGTTCTCGCGGCGCCTGCGCCAGGAGGCGCAGGCCGCCGCGGCCCTGACCCACCCGGGCATCACCGGCGTGTACGACTACGGCGAGCACCGGATCGGCCCGCGGAGCTCCTCGGGACGCGAGTCGCGCAGGATCCCCTACGTGGTCATGGAGCTGCTGGACGGTGAGAGCCTGTCCGTGCGCCTGGCGCGCGGCCCGCTGCCCTGGCGGGAGGCGGCCGGGATCTGCGCCCGGGTCGCCGACGCCCTGGCCGCCGCCCACGACGCCGGCATCGTGCACCGCGACATCAAGCCCGGGAACGTCTACCTCACCCCGGTCGAGGTGAAGGTGCTCGACTTCGGCATCGCGTTCACCGGCACGGCGGGCGGGCCGGTGATGGGCACGCCCGCCTACATGGCGCCCGAACTGGTGAGCGGGACGCCCCCCACCCCGGCGGCCGACGTCTACTCCCTCGGCGTCGTCCTGCACGAATGCCTGACCGGCGCCCCGCCCACGCCCTCGTCCGTCTTCCGGAAGGGCACACCGGACGAGGTCGCCGCGCTCTGCCGCGACTGCCTCTCCGCGGACGCCGGCGCGCGTCCCGCCGCCGCCGAGGCGGCCCGCCTCCTGGCCGGCGCCTCGGGCGTCCGGCTCCCCGTGCCCGGCGCCGTCGTGCCCGCCGCCCCCGCGCCGCCGGACCGGCCGCGGAACCCGACCCGCGTCCTGGACGACCCCGCGCCGTCTTCGTGGGGGTTCGGGCGGCGGCCGCTGCTGATCGCGGGGGGCGTCGCCGGGGCGCTGACCGCGCTGGCCGCGCTCCTGGCGGCCCTCGCGCCCGGTTCCTCCGACGAGGCCGGCGCGAAACCGCCCGCGACGCCGCCGGCCGCGGGCCGGACGACGGGCGCGCGGACCGCGTGCTCGGTGTCGTACCGCCTCGACGGGACGTGGCCGCGGGGCTTCCAGGCGACCGTCCGGATCACCAACCTCGGCGACGGCGCGATCGACGGCTGGACGCTGGGCTTCGCCTTCCCGGACGGGCAGTCGATCACCCAGCTGTGGAACGGCGGCCGATCGCAGGACGGGGCGTCCGTGACCGTGACGGCCGTGGAGTGGAACCGGTCGATCCCGCCGCACGGGACGGCCGAGTTCGGGTTCCTCGGGAGTCAGGACGGCGCGAACGGCGCTCCCTCGCGGTTCACCCTGAACGGGGCGGAGTGCCGCGCCTGAGCCCGGTGATGGGAGCGCTCCCAAGTCGCCGCCGCAGGTCAGCGGGCGCGTGGCCGAATTGGTGCTAGTCGTCCTATTGTGTCGCGGCTGATCGAGGGCTTAGCATCCCCGGCAATCGAAGCGCTTCGACGAGCGCTCGGTCCCACCCCGGAGGAAGACCATGATCAAGGCAGGCAGGAGCGCGGCGGTGCTCGCCGCCCTTGCCGCGGCGGCGCTGTCGCTCACGGCGTGCGGCGGCGACGACGGCGGCTCCGGCGGCGGGGAGCTGAAGCTCTGGCACTACGAGGCCCCCGACAGCGCCATGGGCAAGGCGTGGGACGAGGCGATCAAGGAGTTCGAGGCCACCCACCCCGGCGTCGAGGTGAAGTTCGAGGAGAAGGGCTTCGAGCAGATCCAGAAGACGGCGCCCATGGTGCTCAACTCCAAGGACGCGCCGGACGCCATGGAGTACAACAAGGGCAACGCGACCGCCGGCCTGCTCTCCCGGCAGGGCCTGCTCACCGATCTCACCCCCGAGGTCGCCAGGCGGGGCTGGGACAAGCTGATCGGCCCGAACGTCCAGGTCACCGCCAAGTACGACGCCAAGGGCACGATGGGCGGCGACAAATGGTACGGCGTCCCCGACTACGCGGAGTACCTCCAGGTCTACTACAACAAGGATCTGTTCAAGAAGAACGACGTCGAGATCCCGACGACGTTCGCCGAGCTCACCGCCGCGATGGACGCGTTCGTCGCCAAGGGCGTCACGCCGCTGACCAACGCGGGCGCCGAGTACATGGCGCACCAGTTCGTCTACCAGCTCGCCCTCGACAAGGCCGACCGCGCCTGGGTGGACTCCTTCCAGCGCTACACCGGCAGGACGAACTTCAACGACGCCGCCTGGACCTACGGCGCGACCACCTTCGCCGACTGGGTGAAGAAGGGCTACATCGCGAAGAACTCCGTCAGCCTCAAGGCGGAGGACGCGGGCGTCGCGTTCATGAGCGGCAAGTTCCCCATGATGTTCTCCGGCAGCTGGTGGTTCGGCCGGGTCGCCGCCGAGGCGAAGTTCGACTGGGAGACCGCCGTCTGGCCCGGCGCCAAGCTGACGCTCGGCTCGGGCGGGAACCTGTGGGTCGTCCCCAAGGGGTCGGAGAACAAGCAGCTCGCCTACGACTTCATCGACATCACGATGAAGAAGCAGGCCCAGACCACCCTCGGCAACGCGGGCGGCGTCCCGGTGGCGGCGGACCCGTCCGGGATCACCGACGCCAAGGCCAAGAAGCTCATCGCCGACTTCGACGGGCTGAGCCGGTCCGGCGGGCTCGCCTACTACCCGGACTGGCCGGTCGCCGGCTTCTACGACGCCTGGGTGGCGCAGACGCAGAAGCTCATGAACGGCACCGCGCCGGGCGAGGTGCTCGGCGGCATCCAGAAGACCTACGACGGCGGCCTGCCGAAGTGACGGCGCCAGGCCGCGGCCGGGCGCGGGAGCAGTGGGGCTACCTGCCCTACCTGCTCCCCGGCCTGCTCCTCTTCACCGCCGTCATCGGGGTGCCGTTCCTGGTGAACATCGGCACGAGCTTCACCGAGTGGACGGGCGTCGGCACCCCGGAGTGGGTCGGGCTCGGCAACTACCGCGAGCTCCTGCGGGACGGGGAGTTCTGGGCGTCGTTCCGGCACAACGTCCTGATCACCGTCGGGATGGCGATCGTTCCCACGCTGATCGGGCTGGTGCTGGCCGCGGCCCTGACCGACCTGGTCGACCGGCACTTCGGACCGCGCACCGCGAGCGTCCTGCGCGCCTGCGTCTACCTGCCGCAGGTGCTGCCGGTCGTCATCGCGGGCGTGGTCTGGAGCTGGCTGCTGGCCCCGGAGAACGGCGCGGTCAACGCGTTCCTGGACGCGGTGGGCCTCGGCTCCCTCGCGCACGACTGGCTCGGCGACCCGGCCACCGCCCTGTGGAGCGTCGTCGGCGTCATGGTCTGGATGCAGATCGGCTTCCCGCTGGTGATCTTCATGTCGGGCCTGCAGCGGGTGGACCCGTCGCTGTACGAGGCGGCGGAGATCGACGGCGCCTCGTGGGGCCGCCGGTTCCGGCACATCGCCGTCCCGCAGATCCGGCCGGAGATCTTCGTCGTGCTGCTGTGGACCACGATCGCCGCGCTGAAGGCCTTCCCGCAGATCTTCGTGCTGACCAAGGGCGGCCCGGGCGGGGCGACGAACGTGCCCTCCTACTACTCCTGGGTCAACTTCTTCGAGAAGTCCGACGTCGGCTACGGATCGGCGATCGCGACCGTGCTGACGCTGGTCATCGTCGCGCTGACCGTCGTCTTCCTGCGCCTGCAGGGTCGTGACCTGGGGGAGGAGCGATGACCGCGACGCTGACGAGGAAGGCGGGCGCCCCGCCGCGCGACCGCCGGGGCGCCCTCCGCCGGGCCCGCCGCCGCGGCCCGTCCGCCTACGCGGTGCTGGTGGCGCTGGTCGCGCTCGCCGGCGTCATGCTGATCCCGTTCGTCGTGGTGGTCTTCAACGCGCTGAAGACGCCGCGGGAGTACTCCTCCGGCGGCCCGCTGTCGCCGCCGGACGGGTTCCACCTGGACGGCGTCCGGCAGTTCTGGGAGCGCGTCGACTTCGGGCACGTCCTGCTGAACAGCGCGCTCATCGGCGGCTCGGTCGCCGTCCTCGCCGTGCTGCTGTCGGTGTTCAACGCCTATGCGCTCGGCATCGGCCGGATCAGGGGCCGGATGTGGGTGCTCGCCCTGCTCCTGCTGGCGAACACGCTGCCGCAGGAGGCGCTCGTCTACCCGCTGTACTACATGTCGAAGCAGATCGGCCTGTACGACACCAGGCTCAGCGTGATCATCGTGTTCACGGTCGTCCAGAGCGCGTTCGGCACCTACCTGCTGGCGTCGGTGATGGCGGCGTTCCCGCGCCCGCTGCTGGAGGCGGCGCGGATCGACGGCGCCGGCCGGTGGCAGGTGCTGTGGCGGGTCGTCGTCCCGGTCGTCCGGCCGACCCTGTCGGTCCTGCTCGTGTTCTTCTTCGTGTGGACCTGGAACGAGTTCCTGATCCCCATGGTCTTCCTCATCTCCAACGAGAACCAGACGGTCTCGGTCGCCCTCGGCGTGCTGCAGGGCCAGCGCCTCATGGACGCCACCATGTCCAGCGCCGCGTCGCTCCTCGGGCTCCTCCCGACCGTCGCGTTCTTCCTCATCTTCCAGCGCACCCTTTCGCGCGGACTGACGGCGGGGGCCATCAAACAATGAAGTTCAGCGACGGCTACTGGATGCTGCGCGAGGGTGTGCGGGCGTCACATCCGGTGGAGGTCCTCGACGTCGACGCCGGGCCCGGCACGTTCACGGTGCACGCCCCCGCGCAGCGGATCCGGCACCGGGGCGACCTGCTCAAGGGGCCGGTGGTGACGGTGGCGTGCGACGCGCCGATGCCGGACGTTATCGGCGTCACCCTCACCCATTTCGCGGGGGAGCGGCGGCGCGGCCCCGATTTCGAGCTGGCCGCCGACCCGGTGGGGGAGGTGTCCGTGGACGAGGAGGCGGCGACGCTGACGTCGGGCGCCCTGTCGGTCCGGGTCGGGCGCGAGGGGGAGTGGGGCGTCGACTTCCTCGCGGGCGGGCGCCGCCTGACCGGCAGCGCGCCCAAGGCGCAGGCCGTCATCGACACCGGCGACGGCCGCCATTACGTGCGGGAACAGCTCGACCTCGCCGTCGACCACTTCGTCTACGGGCTGGGGGAGCGGTTCGGGCCGCTGGTGAAGAACGGCCAGGCCGTGGACGTGTGGAACGCCGACGGCGGAACGGCGAGCGAGCAGGCGTACAAGAACGTGCCGTTCTACCTGACCAACGCGGGCTACGGCGTCTTCGTCGACCATCCCGGGCGGGTCTCGTTCGAGGTGGCGTCGGAGGCCGTCGCCCGGACGCAGTTCAGCGTCGAGGGCCGGTCGATGCGGTACTTCGTCATCTACGGGCCGTCGCCGAAGGAGATCCTCCGCAAGTACACGGCGCTCACCGGACGGCCCGCGCGGCTGCCCGACTGGTCGTTCGGGCTGTGGCTGTCCACCTCGTTCACGACGTCCTACGACGAGGAGACGGTCACCTCGTTCATCGAGGGGATGGCGTCGCGCGACCTGCCGCTCAGCGTCTTCCATTTCGACTGCTTCTGGATGCGCGAGTTCCAGTGGTGCGATTTCGAGTGGGACCCGCGCGTGTTCCCCGACCCGGAGGGGATGCTGCGCCGGCTGCGGGACCGCGGCCTGCGGGTCTGCGTCTGGATCAACCCCTACATCGGGCAGCGCTCGCCGCTGTTCGAGGAGGGGCGCTCGCGCGGCCACCTGCTGAGGCGGCCGAACGGGGACGTGTGGCAGTGGGACAAGTGGCAGCCCGGCCTTGCCGTCGTCGACTTCACCGATCCCGAAGCGCGGGAATGGTACGCGGGGAAGCTGGAAGCGCTGCTCGACATGGGCGTGGACTGCTTCAAGACCGACTTCGGCGAACGCATCCCCACCGACGTCGTCTACCACGACGGTTCCGACCCGGAACGGGCGCACAACTACTACACCTACCTCTACAACCAGACCGTCTTCGACCTGCTCCGCAAGAAGCGCGGTGAGGGCGAGGCGGTGGTCTTCGCCCGGTCCGCCACGACCGGCGGGCAGCGCTTCCCCGTGCACTGGGGCGGCGACGCCGAATCGACGTTCGAGGCGATGGGGGAGAGCCTTCGCGGCGGCCTCTCCCTGGGCATGTCGGGGTTCGGCTACTGGAGCCACGACATCGGCGGCTTCGAGGGGACGCCCGATCCGGCGCTGTTCAAGCGGTGGATCGCGTTCGGGCTGCTGTCCTCGCACAGCCGCCTGCACGGCAGCCACTCCTACCGGGTGCCGTGGCTGTTCGACGAGGAGTCGGTGGACGTCCTGCGGCACTTCACCCGCCTGAAGATGCGGCTGATGCCCTACCTGGCCGGCGCGGCCCGCCAGGCGTACGGGGAGGGGCTGCCGATGATGCGCGCGATGGTCGTCGACTTCCCCGACGACCCCGCCTGCACGCATCTGGAGCGCCAGTACATGCTGGGCGACGACCTGCTCGTCGCGCCGGTGTTCTCGTCCGGCGAGGAGGTCGCCTACTACGTGCCGGAGGGTGTCTGGACGCACTACCTGACCGGTGAGCGGGTCGGGGGCGGCCGCTGGGTCCGCGAACGGCACGGGTTCGACAGCGTGCCGCTGCTCGTCCGTCCAGGTGCGGTCCTGCCGGAGGGCGCGGTGGACGACCGTCCCGACTACGACCATGCCGACGGCGTCACGTTGCGCATGTACGAGCCCGCCGACGGGACCACCGTCGTCACCCGGATCGGCGACACCACATTCACGACGGTGAGAAACGGTGAAAACCTGCGCGTGACAGGTGACGGAACCTGGAACGTTCTCCTCGTCAACGCGCGGGTGGCCGCGGTCGAGGGCGGGGAGACGGCAGACCATCCGCACGGTGTCCTCGTCAAGGCGACGGGTGGCGAAGTGGTCGTCACCCTGGAGGAGGAGAGCTGATGGGGTTCCCGGAAGGGTTCCTGTGGGGAGCGGCCACCGCCGCCTACCAGATCGAGGGCGCGGCCCAGGAGGACGGTCGCGCGCCGTCCATCTGGGACACGTTCAGCCACACCCCCGGCAAGGTGCTGAACGGCGACACCGGTGACGTCGCCACGGACCACTACCACCGCTGGGAGGAGGACCTCGCGACGATGGCCGAGCTCGGCGTCGGCGCCTACCGGTTCTCCATCTCCTGGTCGCGGGTCCTGCCGGACGGGACGCCCAGCCCCCAGGGCATGGACTTCTACTCCCGGCTGGTCGACGGTCTGCTCGAACACGGCATCGCCCCGGTCGCGACGCTCTACCACTGGGACCTGCCCCAGGCGCTGGAGGACGCCGGCGGCTGGCCGGACCGCGACACGCCCCGCCGGTTCGCCGACTACGCCGAGCGTGTCGGTCGCGTCCTCGGCGACCGCGTCCACACCTGGACGACGCTGAACGAGCCGTGGTGCTCGGCGTTCCTCGGCTACGCGTCCGGCGTCCACGCCCCCGGCCGGGCCGACCCCGTGGCCGCGCTCACCGCCGCGCACCACCTGAACCTCGCGCACGGCCTGGCGGTCCGCGCGCTGCGCGGCGTGGCGTCGCCGTCCGCGCGGCACTCGGCCACGCTCAACCTGCACCACCTGCGCGGCGACGCGGAGGCGGTCCGGCGGGTGGACGCCGTCGCCAACCGCGTCTTCCTCGACCCGATGCTGGGCAACGGCTACCCCGCCGACCTGCTGGAGGACACGGCGTCCCTCACCGACTGGGGCTTCCTGCGCGACGGGGACGAGGACATCGTCGCCGCGCCGCTCGACGTCCTCGGCGTCAACTACTACTCGCCCACCCTCGTGCGGGACTGGGACCGGTCCGCCCCGCGCTCGCACGCGGACGGGCACCGCAGGGGCGCGGCCAGTCCGTTCGTCGGCTGCGACGCCGTCGAGTTCGCCGAGCAGCCCGGCCCCCGCACCGAGATGGGCTGGCCGATCGACGCGACCGGCATGGAGGAGCTCCTCCTGCGCCTGCACCGCGAGTACCCGGGAACGCCGCTGATGGTCACCGAGAACGGCGCCGCGTTCGAGGACGCGGTGGACGGCGACGGCCGCGTCCGGGACGACCGGCGCATCGCCTACCTGCGCGACCACATCGCCGCCGTCGAGAGGGCGTGCCAAGCGGGAGCCGACGTCCGCGGCTACTTCGCCTGGTCGCTGCTGGACAACTTCGAGTGGGCCTACGGCTACTCCAAGCGCTTCGGCCTCGTCCACGTCGACTACGCCACGGGCGACCGCACCTGGAAGGACAGCGCCCGCTGGTACCGCGACGCCATCGCCCGAGGCCCCTCGTGACGCCCGCGCGCGGGGTTACGATCATTCGCACTCTGCACCCCTTCGAGGACGACGGGACGGTCCGTGGTCAAGATCACTGATGTGGCGCGGCACGCGGGAGTGTCGCCGAGCACGGTCTCCTACGTGCTGAGCGGGAAGCGCTCGATCTCCGAGGAGACCCGGCGGCGTGTCCGCGCGAGCATCCGCGAGCTCGGCTACCGGCCGCACGCGGGCGCCCGCGCGCTCGCCAGCAGCCGCTCCAACGTGCTGGCGCTGATGATCCCGCTGCGCTCGGGCATCGCCGTGCCCGTCGTCATGCAGTTCGCCGTGTCCGTCGTCACCGCCGCGCGCCGCCACGACCACGACGTCCTGCTGCTCACCCAGGAGGAGGGAGAGGACGGCCTGCGGCGCGTCGCCGACAGCGCCCTGGTCGACGCGCTGATCGTCATGGACGTCCAGATGCGGGACCCGCGGCTGCCGCTGCTGCGCTCGCTGGACCGGCCGAGCGTGCTCATCGGCTTCCCCGCCGACGCGGGCGACCTCACCTGCATCGACCTCGACTTCCACGCCGCCGGCGCGGCCTGCGCCCGGCACCTCGCCGGGCTCGGCCACCGGGAGATCGCGCTGATCGGCTCGCCGCCGGAGGTGTACGCGCGGCAGACCGGCTACGCCCAGCGGGTCGCCGACGGGTTCGCCGCCGCGGTCCGCGAGCACGGGCTGACCGGGGACGTCCACCCGTGCGAGGCGACCGCGGACGCGGCCCGCGCCCTCGTCGCGCGGCTGCTCGCCGAGCGCCCCGGCCTCACCGGCGTCCTCGTCCACAACGAGCCGGTCGTCGGCCCCGTGGTGCGGGCGCTGCGCGCGGCCGGCCGGCGCGTCCCGCAGGACGTGTCCGTCGTCGCGCTGTGCCCGGACGAGATGGCCGAGCACGCCGAGCCGCCGCTGTCGTCGGTGGCGATCCCCGCCGAGGAGGTCGGCGGGCGCGCCGTGGAACTGCTGATGTCCAAGCTCGACGGCGTGCCCGTGCCCGCCGCGACCCTGCTCCCGCCCACCCTGACCCAGCGCGCCAGCAGCGCGCCCGCGCCCCGCTGACAGGCCGGTCCCCGACAAACAGCTACCCCACGACGCTCGGCTGGGAGCAGGGGAACGTCCCGGCGATCCTCTGGACGAGCCACGCCGGAGCCGAGACGGGCAACGCGCTGGCGTTCCTGCTGTTCGGCGACGAGAGCCCCTCGGGCAGGCTGCCGCAGACCTGGTACCGCTCCGGCGCCGACCTGCCCGACATCCTCGACCAACACGGGCGGGAAGGCCGGGGACGAGGTCGTCCAGCTCTACACGCACCAGCAGAAGTCACGGGTGAAGCAGCCGCTGAAGAGGCTGCGCGCCTTCGCCAGGGTTCATGTCGCTCCCGGGCGGACGGTGACGGCGACACTCCGGCTCAAGGCGTCCGATCTCGCCGTCTGGGACGTCACGCGCGACAGGTGGGCGGTCGAGAGGTCGAGGCACGACCTGCTCGTCGGCTCCTCGTCCACCGACATCCGGCGGCGGGCGGTCCTCGACGTGCGCGGCGAGACGATCCCTCCCCGCGACCTCGCCGGGCCGACCCGCGCGGCCGACTCCTGGCTGAAGTTCGCCGGCGCCGCCCTCGGCCCGTCCACCGCCAGGATCACCGCCCGCGTGGCGGGCACGGCCGCGACCACCGTCGAGGTCCGCCTGGACCACCCGAACGGCCCCCGCGCCGGAACCCTCACCGTCCCGCCCACCACCGACGCCTACACCTACAAGGAGATCACCGCCCCCCTGGCCGGAGCCCAGGGAACCCGCGACGTCTACCTGGTCCTGAGAGGCGAAACCCGCCTGACCACCTTCTCCCTGACACGCTGACCCCGCGACCCGGCCTACCCGTGGGGCGGGGTGGGCCGGGCGTGGGGCGGGAGTTCCTCGGGGTGGCGGAGGTGGCGGGTCAGGTCGCCGGCCAGGTCGAGGGTGATGCGGCGGGCGGTGAAGTGCCAGCGGCCGTCGGTGCGGGTGAAGGCGTCGTTGTAGGTGCCGCAGGCGATGGGCTGGAGGGGGAGGCCCGGGACGGCCTGGAGGACGGTGTAGTAGGCGCTGGACGTCGCCGTGCCCGCCTCCTCGTCCACCTCGACGGCGAGGTTCGTGGTGACGTGCTTGGTGCGGAGGGTGCCGTCGGCGTGGACGATCACGGTCCGCTCGAACATCGCCGCGATCGCCTCGCCGCCGCGCAGGGTGCCGCCGCTGCCGGTGAACGAGGCTTCGGCGAACAGGTCGCGGATGCCCGCGAAGTCGGCGGAGTCGACGCACGCGGCGTAGCGGTGGACGAGGTTGGCGATGGCCTGGTGGCTCGGCTGGTCGGCGGGCATGCTCCGATCCTGGTCCACGGGCGGCGCCGCGCGGCGGGCGCGGTCCCGGTGGACGGGACGCCGCGAAAAGCGCCCGGCGGGCAATTCGCGCATATCGGCATTGCGCATTCGGCCGGACTCGATTAAAGGATGAGCGTGGGCTCGGCCGGCCGTCGTCGCAGGTCGAGGTGGCCGCATGCGAAGGAGACGCCCATGCTCGTTCATATCGGACCGGATGTGCTCGTCGCCTACGAGCGTTCCGGGGGATTCGCCGGAATTCGCCAGAAGGTGATCGTCGACGGGTCGGGGACGGCGCTCGTCGACGACGCGAAGGTCGCGGTCGGTGCGGAGGAGATGCGAGGTCTGAAGGACGCGCTGAGCCGCGTCGTCACCACCGCGTCCTCGCCGGAGGGGTGCGAGGTGGCCGACCACTTCACCTACACGCTCGCCTATCGCGGGCACCGGGCGACCCGGTGCTGGCTGCCGTCCGACTGGCGCGACGCCGTCGAGCGGTTGGAGGCGCTGGCCGGGCGCCGTCCTCAGGCGGAGGCGCGCGTGTGAAGCTCGCGCATCGCCGCTTCGAGGGCCGCGACCGGGCCGTCCACCGGGACGCCCGGCGCCACCTCCTGGACCGGGATGGCGTTGACCGGCCCGGGCGCGGCGCCGAGCTCGGTGCGCAGGGCCACGAGCTGCCGGGAGGACATGACGTAGACGATCCGGCCGAGGCCGACCCAGGCGTGCGCGGCCGAGCACATCGGGCAGTGCTCGCCGGAGGTGAACACGGTGGCCGCCGCGCGCTCGTCCGGCGCCATGTTGGCCGCCGCCCACCGCGCGATCTCGAACTCGGGGTGGCGGGTCTGGTCGCCGTCCGCCGTGCGGTTGCGGTCCTCGAACAGGACCTCCCCGGACGCCGACACCAGCACGGACCCGAACGGCTCGTCGGCCGAGTCCAGCGCCTCCCGCGCGAGCTCCACGCAGCGGTCGAGGTGGACGCGCTCGGCGGCGGTCGGTTCGTAGGCCATGTCTGTGCTCCTTGCCCCGGGACGACTCCCGTGATCATATGCGGGGGCCGGGGGCCTCACGCGGAGTCGCGCAGCACCAGGTGGGGGCGCAGGATGACGACCGGGTCCGCGACGGTCTCGCCGCGGATCCGCGACACCAGCAGCCGGGCCATCTCCCGGCCCATCTCCTCCGGCGACTGGTGGACGGTGCTGAGCGGCGGGTCGGCCAGCGGCGCGGCGGCGGAGTCGTCGAAGCCGATCACCGCGACGTCGCCGGGGACGCTGCGCCCGCTGCGGTGCAGGACCCGCAGCGCGCCGAGCGCCATCGGGTCGTCGGCGGCGAACACCGCGTCCAGGGACGGCTCGGCGGCCAGCAGCCGCTCCGCCGCGGCGATGCCGCTGGCCTCGCCGAAGTCGCCGTACTCGACGTACTCGGGCAGCCCCGCCTCGGCGAGCGCCTCCCGGTAGCCGGCCAGCCGGTCGATGCCGACGCCCATGTCCTGCGGGCCGGCGATGGTCGCGATGCGCCGCCGGCCGCCCGCGATGAGGTGGCCGACGGCCTCGCGGGCGCCGCTGCGGTTGTCGACGTCGACGTAGCTGACCGGGTGCAGGCCGGGCGGGCGGCCGCCGAGGACGGTCGGCACCCCGTTGGCCTCCAGCTTCGCGGGCAGCGGGTCCTCGGCGTGCAGGGAGGTGAGGAGCACCCCGTCCACGTGCTGGGTGGTGAGGTAGTCCTCCAGCCGTCCGTACTCGGTGGGGGAGCGGGCGAGGGCGAGCAGCAGCTGCAGGCCGGTGTCGCCGAGGCCGTTGCTGATCCCGCGGATGATCCCGGCGAAGTACGGCTCGCCGAACAGCCGCTGGTCGGACTCGGCGACGACGAGGGCCACGGTGTCGGTGCGGCGGGTGACGAGCGTGCGGGCCGCGCGGTTCGGCACGTACCCGAGCTCGTCGATCGCCTTCAGCACCGACTCGCGGGCCTGCGGGCTGACCCGCGGCGAGCCGTTGACCACCCGGGACACCGTGCCGCGGCCCACGCCGGCCCGCGCCGCGACCTCCTCCAGGGTCGGGCGCGTGCTCCTGCCCGTCATCTGGCCCCCTTCGTCCGTGCCGTCGCCGCCGGGTCAGCCCCGTTCGGGCAGCCCGCCCCGCCGGATCACTCCGGCGTACCACCGTGCGCTGTCCTTGGGCACCCGGCGCTGCGTGGCGTAGTCGACGTGGACCAGCCCGAAACGCTTGGAGTAGCCCCAAGCCCATTCGAAATTATCCAGCAGCGACCATGTGAAATAGCCGCGCAGCGGCACCCCCTCGGACATGGCGTCGTGGCAGGCCCGCAGGTGCGCGTCGAGGTAGGCGATGCGGCCCGCGTCTTGGACCGTGCCATCCTCGTCTGGGACCTCGTCGTAGCCGGCGCCGTTCTCGGTGATGTACAGCGGGACGGACGGGTACTCGCGGTGCAGCCGGGTCAGCACCTCGTGCAGGCCGCCCTCGTCGATCTCCCAGCCCATCCCGGTGACCGGGCGCCCGGCCGGGACGAACCGGACGTGCCCGCTGCCGGGCCAGGGGGAGTTCGTCGCGAACGGGGACGACGCGGTCTGCGCCGCCTCGCCGGGCGTCCCCGCGACGGTGTGCCGCGAGTAGTAGTTGACGCCCAGCTGGTCGAGCGGCTGGTTGATGACCGCGAGGTCCGCGTCGGGCGGGGTGAACCCGAAGCGGGAGGTGTCGGCGAGGACGTCCTCGGGATAGCGGCCGAGCAGCAGCGGGTCGAGGAACAGCCGGTTCTGCAGCCCGTCGATCCGGCGCGCCGCGTCGGCGTCGGCGGGGTCGCCGGTCGCGGGGGAGACCGCGTAGAGGTTGACGGCGGCGCCGAAGCGGTTGTCCGGGTTGCGCGCCCGCATCGCCTCGACGGCCAGGCCGTGGCCGAGCATCAGGTGGTGCGCGGCCAGCAGCGAGTCCGACGGGTCGACGCGTCCGGGCGCGTGGTCGCCGGAGGCGTAGCCGAGGAACGCCGCGCACCACGGCTCGTTCACCGTCATCCACCGCGCGACGCGGTCGCCGAGCGCCGCGTGCACGTGGTCGGCGTACTCGGCGAACCGGTGGGCGGTGTCCCGCTCGGGCCAGCCGCCCTTGTCCTCCAGCGGCTGCGGGAGGTCCCAGTGGTAGAGCGTCGGCCACGGCTCGATGCCCGCCTCCAGCAGCGCGTCCACCAGCCGCCGGTAGAAGTCGAGGCCCTCGGAGTTGAAGGACCCGGCGCCGGACGGCTGCACCCGCGGCCAGGAGATCGAGAACCGGTAGGCGGTCAGCCCGAGGTCGGCCATGAGCGCCACGTCCTCGGGGAACCGGTGGTAGTGGTCCACCGCGACGTCGCCGGTCTCGCCGCGCAGGACCTTGCCCGGCGTCCGGCAGAAGGTGTCCCAGATGGACGGTCCGCGCCCGCCCTCGCCCGCGGCGCCCTCGATCTGGTAGGCGGCCGTGGCGGCCCCCCAGCGGAACCCGGTCGGGAAAGGTGCGGCGGGAGCCGCGCTGGTGTCGTCCTTGAGAGAAGTCAAGCCTTCACTGCACCTTCCATGATCCCGCCGATGATCTGGCGGCCGAAAACGATGAACACCACGAGCAGCGGCAGGATCGCGACGCTGGTCCCGGCGAACATGAGCGTGTAGTCCTTGAAGTAGGCGTTCGCCAGGTTGTTGATGGACAGCTGCACCGTCGGGTTGTCCGGGCTCAGCACCGCCAGCGGCCACATGAACTCGTTCCAGGTCTGCATGAACGTGAACAGCCCGAGGACGCCGGCGGCGGGGCGCAGCGCGGGCAGCACGACGCGCCAGTAGATGCCGAACGTGGTGCACCCGTCGACGCGGGCCGCTTCGATCAGCTCGTCCGGGACGGCCTGGTCGGCGTACTGCCGCATCATGAACACCCCGAACCCGGTGACCAGGAACGGGACGATGACCGCCTGCAGGTGGTTCTGCCAGCCCAGCTTCACCATGATCATGTAGAGCGGGATGATGCCCATCTGCACCGGGATCATCATCGTGGCGATGATGGTGAGCAGCAGCCCGTTCTTGCCGCGGAAGCGCAGCTTGGCGAACGCGAACCCGGCCAGCGAGGCGAAGAACACCGTGGAGACCGTCACCGCGGCGGAGGCGATCGCCGAGTTCAGCAGGCCCTTGGCGAAGTAGGCCTCCGGGTTGTCGAACAGCCGGCCGACGTTGTCGCCGCCGTGGCCGCCCGGCAGCAGTGGCGGCGGGACGTCGGCGACCACGCTGTTCGTGCGGGTCGCCACGATGATCATCCAGTAGATCGGGAAGATCGACAGTGCCAGCGCCACGACGAGCGTGAGGTAGGTCAGCGGGCTGGCGTTCCACAGGCCGCGGTAGCGCCCTGGATGCGCGGCGGCGCGCCTGCCGCCGGGATTCCGGCCGCCGGGGCCGGCGAGGAGCGTGGTCACTTGGCGCCTCCCGTGCGGCGCACGGCCAGGAAGTTGATCAGGGAGAACACGATGATCATCACGAAGAGCGCCCAGGCGACCGTCGCGCCGTAGCCGTAGCGGTCATGGCCGAACGCGTTGTCGTACATGTACATCGTGATCGTCTGGAACTGGTGCATCGGGCCGCCGTCCATCTTGTTCGGCGTGCCGACGCTGAACAGCACGGGCTCGGTGAACAGCTGGAGCCCGCCGATCGTCGAGATGATCACGGTGAAGACGATGGTGGGGCGCAGCATCGGCACCGTGATCTGCCAGAACTGGCGGAGCCGGGACGCGCCGTCGATCGCGGCGGCCTCGTAGAGGTCCTTCGGGATCGCCTGCATGGCGGCCAGGTAGATGAGCGCGTTGTAGCCGGTCCAGCGCCAGTCCACCATCATCGCGATGGCGACCCAGGACCAGCCGCGGCTGCTCGACCAGTGGATCGGGTCGATGCCGACCAGCCCGATCGCCCAGTTGACCATGCCCCAGTCCTTGTCGAACATCTGGGTGAACACGATCGCGACGGCGGCGGTCGAGGTGACCAGCGGGGCGACCATCCCGATCCGGAACAGCGTCGGCAGCCGCATCCGCCGGTTCAGGGTGTTGGCGATCAGCAGCGCGACCAGCAGCTGAGGCACGGTCGAGACCGCGAAGATCCCGAGGGTGTTGACCGTCGCGTGCCAGAAGTCGGCGTCGGTCAGCAGGTAGTCGTAGTTGTCGAGCCCCACGAACTCGCGGGTGCCCGACGCCAGCTCCCAGTCGTGCAGCGAGACCCAGAGCGTGTAGACGAGCGGGAACGCGCCGAAGACCAGGAAGACGAGGTAGAACGGCGAGATGAAGGCGTAGGGCGCGCCCTTCACGTCGAGCCGGGCCAGCCGGGCGCGCCAGGTGCGGCGCGGCTCCGGCGGCGCCGCCGCGGGAGGGGCCGGCGGCGGGCCGTTCCGGCCGGGGCGCAGGTCGGTGGTCACGTCGTGCGCCTCCTTTCCGAGGACGGGACGAAGCGGGGAGTGGGAACGGCGGCGGCGCCGGCGGGGAGGTGCGGCCCGGCGCCGCCGCCGCGGTCGGGGGGCCGCCGGCTACCTGGCGGCCTTCTTCGCCTCGTCGACGGACTTCGTCCAGGCCTGGTCGGGCTTCTGCTTGCCCTGGCCCACGGAGATCAGGACGTTCTCCACGGCGGCGCGCACGTCCTCGTTCTTCGGCCCGAGGTGCACCGGCTTCACCGCGGCCACCAGCTGGCCGAAGATCTGCCCGATCGGGGCGTCGTTGAAGTAGGCGCTCTTGGCGCCCGCGACCGCCGGGTCCTGCGCGGCCTGCGGCGAGGACGGGAAGACGTTCGCGGCCTTGAACGCGCCGACCTGGCCCTCGGGGGAGGTCAGGTACTCGGCGAGCTCGGCGGCGGCCTTGGCGTGCTTGGTCTGCTTGGGCACCGCGAGCCACGAGCCGCCCCAGTAGCCGGCGCCGCCGGGCGTGGTCGCCACGTCCCACTTGCCCTTGCCGGCCGGGCCGGAGAACTCCTCGATGCCGCCGAGCATCCAGGACGGGCACGGCAGGGTCGCGAAGGTGTCGCGCTTGAGGGCGGTCTGCCACGGCGGCGTGAAGATCGACATGTCGGCGGTGAGCTTGCTCTGCTCGAACTTCAGCGCCGTGTCGAACGCCTGCCGGACCGGCGGGTTGCTGTCGAAGACGAGGTTGTCGCCCTTGTCGAAGAAGCTGTAGCCCGGGCCGCTGCCGGAGTTCTGCAGGACGGTGGCGCGGAAGACGGCGGTGGGGCCGTCCAGCCACTTGCTGCCGGGCACCTTGTCCTGGAACTTCTGTCCCGTGGACAGGAACGCGTCCCACGTCGGCCAGAGCTTGCCGACCTCGGCGCGGTCGGTGGGCAGGCCCGCCTTCTTGAGCAGGTCCTTGCGGTAGCACATGGCGAGGGGGCCGACGTCGGTGCCGAGGCCGATGAGCTGCTTGCCGTCCGCGGTGAGGCCCGCCTGCCACTTCCACGGCAGGAAGTTCTTCTCCAGGTCCTTGCCGCCGTAGTCGAACAGGTTGAGGAACTTGGCCTTCTGCTGCATGTAGAGCGGCAGGATGCCCTCCTCCAGCATGACGACGTCGCCCGCGCCGCTGCCGGTGGCCATCCACTGCTGGATGCGGGGCTTGTACTCGTCCAGCGTGGAGACCTTGCGCTGCTTGATCTTCACGTCGGGGTGGGACTGCTCGTACTGCTTGTAGAGCGCGTCGTAACCCGGCTCGCCGAAGACGTCGACGGTGAGCTCGACCGGCCCGCCGTCGGACCCTCCCTTGTCGCCGTCGTCGCCGCCGCACGCGACGGCGAGGCCGCCGACGAGTACCGCCGCCATCGCCGTACTCAGTCCGCGCCGCATGATGGCCCTCATGGCGGACCCCTCTCAGGTTGTGGTGGTGCATCGGTGTGGGAGCGCTCCCACGGATGAAAGACCGTGACCCGGCTCACTGTCAATGTGCCGAAACATAACCGTTACAAGAACCTGGCCTCCGCGGCAGTCCGGTCAGGCCTGTTCCGACACCCCGTCAGGTCCGGGTCAGCCCTCCGTGGCGGGGGTCAGCCGGGCCGCCGCCGGGGCCGGGGCCGTGGACCGCCGGACGACGAGTTCGGGCCGGTAGAGCAGCTCCGTGCGGGGCGCGCGGGTGCCGCGGATCTCGTCCAGGACGGTGCTCACCGCGGCCATCGACATCTCCCGCACCGACTGCCGGACGGTGGTGAGCGGGGGGTCGAGATAGGCGGTGAGCAACGAGTCGTCCATGCCGGTCACCGACACGTCCTCGGGGACCTGGAGGCCGCGCGACCGGGCGGCCCGGATCGCGCCGAGCGCCATGATGTCGTTGCCGCCGCAGATCGCCGTGCAGCCCGCGTCGAGCAGCTTCGCGGCCGCCGCCTGCCCGCCCTCGACCGTGTACATGGTGTTGACGACCAGCTCGTCCACCTCGTCCGGGGTGAGCCCGGTGTGCGCGGCCATCCCGCGCCGGAACCCCTCGGTCTTGCGCCGCGTCGGCACGTACACGTCCTGGCCGATCGCGAGGCCGATCCGGCGGTGGCCCATCGCGGTCAGGTGCGACACCACCGCCTCCATCGACGCCACGTCGTCGTTGGAGACGAACGGCGCGTCGATGTCGGGCCGGTGGCCGTTGACCAGGACGATCGGCAGGGCCTGTTCGAGCAGCCGGGCGTAGCGGGCGCGGTCGGAGTTGGCGTTGGCGTGCAGGCCGTTGACGAAGATGATCCCGGCGACGCCGCGCTCCAGCAGCATCTCGATGTAGTCGTCCTCGGCGACGCCGCCCGGCGCCTGCGAGCACAGCACCGCCATGTACCCGTGCCGGGCCAGCGCGCTCTCGATGACCTCGGCGAACGCCGGGAAGATCGGGTTGGTCAGCTCCGGGATGATCAACCCGATCAGCCCGGCCCGCCGCTGGCGCAGCCGGGCCGGGCGCTCGTAGCCGAGCACGTCCAGGGCGGTCAGCACCGCCTGGCGCGTGCTCGGGGACACGCCCGGCTTGCCGTTGAGCACGCGGCTCACCGTCGCCTCGCTCACCCCGGCGTGCGCCGCGATGTCCGCCAGGCGTGTCGTCATGGGTTTCAAGTTATCCCTCCTCGACGTGCCACCACAGTGCGGTGTCCGGGGGCAGCTCGACGTCTCCGCCGTTCACGGGGCCGTCGGCGCGGACCGGCCCGCTCGCCAGGAGCGGGGTCCCCCGCACGTGGACGCGCGCAGCGGCGTCGCCCATGTTGACCGCGCACGCGAGCCGCCCGTTCCCGCCCCCGGCGTCGCGCACGAAGACCAGTGTGCCGGGTGGGCTCGCGATCCAGGACAAATCTCCGTCGCCGAGCGCCGGATGCTCGCGGCGCAGGCGCAGCGCCTCGCGGTAGAGCGCCAGCGTGGAACCGGGATCGCCGTCCTGCGCGGCGACGGTCAGGTCGCGCCACGCGGCGGGGACCGGGAGCCAGGACCCGGCGCCCGCGCCGAACCCGAACGGGGGGCTCTCGCCCTCCCACGGCATCGGGACGCGGCAGCCGTCGCGGCCGGCGCCCTCGCCGCGCAGCCGCTGCGGGTCCTGCTGGAACTCCTCCGGCAGGTCCAGCACCTCCGGCAGGCCGAGCTCCTCGCCCTGGTAGACGTAGGCCGAGCCGGGCAGCGCGAGCGTCAGCAGCGCGGCCGCGCGGGCGCGCCGCAGGCCGGTCTCGCCGCCGCCGTACCGGGTGACGTGCCGTTTCACGTCGTGGTTGGACAGCACCCAGGTCGCGGGCGCGCCGACGGCCCCGGCGGTGCGCAGCGACTCCTCGATCACCGCCCGCATCCCGGCCGCCTGCCACGGCGCGGTCAGGTAGTGGAAGTTGAACGCCTGGTGCAGTTCGTCGGGACGGGTGTAGTCGGCGAGCCTCTGCGACGTGGGCGCCCACGCCTCGGCGACGGCGATCCGCTCCCCGCCGTAGGAGTCGAGCAGACGGCGCCACGCGCGGTGGATGTCGTGGACGGCGTCCTGGTCGAAGTAGGGCAGGACGGCCGTGCCGAGCATCTCCGTCTGGTTCGGGTGGCCGACGTCGGGCAGGCCCGGCGCCTTGGCCATGCCGTGCGCGACGTCAACGCGGAAGCCGTCCACGCCGAGGTCGAGCCAGAACTTCAGGACGTCGGCGAACTCGGCGTGGACCTCGGGGTTCTCCCAGTCGAGGTCGGGCTGCTCGGACGCGAACAGGTGCAGGTACCACTGGCCGTCCGGGACCCGCGTCCAGGCGGGGCCGCCGAACACCGACTCCCAGTCGTTCGGGGGTTCGGCGCCGCCCGGCCCCCTGCCGTCCCGGAAGACGTAGCGGCCGCGCTCGGCGGACCCCGGGGGCGCGGCGAGCGCGGCCCGGAACCAGGCGTGCCGGTCGGAGGTGTGGTTCGGCACGACGTCCACGATGACGCGCAGCCCGTGCGCGTGGGCGTCCGCGACGAGGTCGCGGGCGTCGGCGAGGGTGCCGAACAGCGGGTCGACGTCCCGGTAGTCCGCGACGTCGTAGCCGAAGTCGGCCATCGGCGAGACGTAGAACGGCGTCAGCCACAGCGCGTCGACGCCGAGGCCGGCCAGGTAGGGCAGCCGGGACCGGATGCCCGGCAGGTCGCCGACACCGTCGCCGTCGGAGTCGGCGAAGCTGCGCACGTACACCTGGTAGATGACGGCGTCGCGCCACCACCCCCCGCCTTCGGCGCGGTCGCCGGCGGTGGGGACGAGCAGGGTGTCCTGGGTCATGAACATCCTCAGGGTCGGGAGCTGTCGGGTGCTACTTGACGCCGCCGGCGGTGAGGCCGGCGACGATCCGGCGCTGGAAGACCAGCACCACGGCGATGAGCGGAACGGTCACGATCACCCCGGCCGCCATCTGGGTGCCGAACGGCTGGTCGAACCCGGAGACGCCGGTGAACTTGGAGATCGCGACGGTGGCGGTCTGCATCTCCTTCTTGTTGACCATGGACAACGCGATGAGGAACTCGTTCCACGCGGCGATGAAGGTCAGGATCGCCGTGGTGAACACCCCCGGCGCCGCCAGCGGGACGATGATCTTGCGGAACGCCTGGCCGCGGGTGCAGCCGTCCACCATCGCCGCCTGCTCCAGCTCGAACGGCAGCTGCCGGAAGAACGCGGTGAGCAGCCACACCGACAGCGGCAGCGCGAACCCGAGGCTGGGCAGCACCATCGCCTGGTAGGTGTTGATCCACTTGATGTCGGTGAAGAGCTTCAGCAACGGGACCAGCTGCGAGATTCCGGGGAACATGGTCGTCGCGACGATCAGCCCGAGCACGGCGTTCTTGAACCGGAAGTCCAGCCGGGCCAGCGCGTACGCGGTGAACGTGCCGATCAGCAGGGTGAGCACGGTGGTGGCGCCCGCCACGACGACGCTGTTCAGCAGCGCGCGTCCGAATCCGTTGTCGCCGGAGAACACCGCGGAGAAGTTCTCCGAGGACCACCGCGCCGGGACGGGCGAGTTGTCGAACTGGTCCTGCGGCCGGCGGAACGCCGAGATCGTCATCCAGTAGAAGGGCGCGAGGCAGTACACCGCCACGGCGGCGAACCCGAGGGAGGACAGTGTCCTCTTCACCGGTGAGCCGGTCATGCCGCCGCCCTCCCGCTGCCGCGCGCGGGCCGGACGGGGCGCGGGCGCCGGGTGCGCTGGCGGGCCTCGCCGATGATGTCGGCGCCGAGCAGCTTCACGAACAGGTACGCGATCAGCGCGATGTACAGGAACAGGACGGTCGCGTACGCGGCCGCCGACCCGTACCGCAGGTTGGACGCCTCGAACCAGGCGATCATCGTCAGCGTCTCCACGGACTTCTGGTTGACGCCGATCAGCACCGCGGGCAGGTCGAACATCCGCAGCACGTCCAGCATCCGGAACAGCACGGCGACCAGCAGCGCGGGCCTGACCAGCGGCAGTGTGATGCGGAAGAACTGCTGGACCGGCCCGGCGCCGTCCACCCGGGCGGCCTCGTAGACGTCCCGGGGGATCATCTGGAGCCCGGCGAGGACGAGCAGCCCGATGAACGGGGAGGTCTTCCACACCTCGGCGACGACGACGGCCGCCTTGGCGGGGAAGCCGTCGGCGGTCCAGAGGATCTCCTGGCGCAGCACCGCGTTCGCGGCGCCGTCGGCCTGGAAGATCCACCGCCACAGCAGCCCGGAGATCGCGGTCGGGATCGCCCACGGGACGAGGATGCTCGCGCGCACCAGCGCCCGCCCGCGGAACGCCTGCTGCATGATCAGCGCCATCGCGACGCCGATCACCGTCTCCAGCACGACCGTGGTGAGGGTGAAGAACGTGGTGTTGGAGAAGGCGTTCCAGAACGCGTCGGCGCGGTCGCCCTGGAAGATCGCGGTGTAGTTGTCGAGCCCGACGAACCGGTCGCCCTCCACGACGAACCCGTCGGCGTCCAGCCCCTCGCCGCGCGCGTACAGCGACTCGCGGAACCCGGCGAGGACCGGGTAGCCGATGACGAGCGCCAGCACGAGCAGGGTGGGCGACAGCAGCAGCGCCGCGAGCCGGCGCGTCCCCTGCACGTCGCCCTTCCGGCGTCCGCGGGGCGCGCCCGCCGCGGCGGTGCCGGCGGCGGGCGCGCTCTCGGTGGTGGTCATCCCGCTCACTGCGCGGTCAGCGGCTGGAGCTTGGACTGCAGGTCCGTCAGGGCCTGGTCGGCGGGCTTCTTCCCGGTCACCGCGTCGTACATCTCGCCCTGGACGGCGGCGGTCACGTCGCCGTACCTGACCGCGACCGGACGTGGCTTCGCGCCCGCGATGGCCTGCTTGAGGACGGGCAGGTACGGGAACTTCTTCACCATCTCGGGGTCGTCGTACAGCGCCGCCACCGTGGGCGCCTGCGAGGTCGCGAGGAGGTTGGCGCGCTGGGCCTGCTCGCCGGTGAGGTAGCGGATGAAGTCGAGCGAGGTCGCCTTGTTCTCGGCGAACGCGGAGATCGCGAGGTTGTGGCCGCCGAGGTTGGCGACGCCGGGGCCGTTCGGTCCGGGCAGCGGCGCGACCGCGAACCTGCCCGCCACCTTGGACGAGCCGTCATCCGAGTTCGCCAGCCCGTACTGGTAGGGCCACTGCCGCTGGAAGATCAGCCTGCCGGACTGGAAGTACCGGCGGCCGCCCTCGGTGTCGAGGGTGACGGCCTCCTTCGGCATGTGGTCCTTCTTGGCGCCGATGAGGAACTCGACGCCCTGCTTGGCCTGCGGCGTGCTCAGCGAGGGCTTTCCGTCGGGGCCGATGATGGAGCCCCCCGCGCTCTCGATCGCCTCGACCGCGCTGATCGTCATGCTCTCGGTCTTGTTGACCTCGGTGAAGAAGCAGGCGGCGTCCTTCGCCTCGGGCAGCTTCTTGACCTTGGCGCAGTCGTCCCACATCTCGGCGTAGGTCTTCGGCGGGTCGCCGATGCCGGCCTTCTCCAGCAGGTCCTTGCGGAAGTAGAGCATCCCGGCGTCGGACGTGGACGGCACCGCGTACAGCTTGTCGCGGTACTGCCCGGTGGTGATGGTCGCGGGCAGCATCCTGGACAGGTCGATCCGGTCCTTGGGCAGCTGCGCCAGCCACCGGTTGGCGGCGAACTCCGCCGTCCACACCACGTCGAGGTTCAGCACCGAGTAGGCGTCGGACTTGGTCGTGGCGTTCTGGATCATCTGCTGCCGCTGGTCGTTCGGCTCGTCCGGCAGTTCGATGATGCGGACCTGCTCCTTCGGGTGCTCGGCGTTCCAGCCGTCGAGCTGCTTCTGCAGGTAGCCCGAGCGGTCCTTGCCGGTCACGAAGGTGATCGGGCCGCGGCCCCGCAGGCTCGCCGCGCCCGAGCCGCCCTTCGAGCCGCCCTTCGAGCCGCCGTCGTCATCGCCGCCGCAGGCGGAGAGCGAGAGCGCGAGGGCGGCGCAGACGACGGAGCCGCTGATCAGGGGGGTGCGCCGCATGGGGTCCTCCTTCGCGGGACGTCCCTCGCCGGGCCGCCGTCCCGCAGATCAAGAGATGGGGGTGGCTGGTCCCGGACGTTAGCAACGGCTTTCAATCGCGTAAACCGCTTGCAGAAACTTTCAGCAAGTCCGTGGCCTATCTGTAACCGTTTTGCACACGGGGACAATCCGGTCGACATCGCCACCGGCCCTGCGCCAGGCTGCCCGCGTGACGAAACCCGACCCCTCCGGCGCACCCGGCCTCGTCCGCGACCACACGATCCTGTCGGTCGTGGTCGGGTCGCGCGCCCACGGGCTGGCCACGGGCGACAGCGACGTCGACCGGCGCGGTGTCTACGCGGCCCCGGCGCCCCTGTTCTGGGGTTTCGCGAAACCGCCCACGCATCTGGACGGCCCGCTGCCCGAGCAGTTCTCCTGGGAGCTGGAGCGCTTCTGCGAGCTGGCGCTCGGCGCGAACCCGACCGTCCTGGAGTGCCTGTGGTCGCCCCTGGTCGAGCGGGTCACGCCGGACGGAGAGGAGCTGCTGGCCCTGCGGCGGGCGTTCCTGTCCCGGCACGCGCACCGCACGTTCCTCCGGTACGCCGAGGCGCAGTTCCGCAAGCTGGACGGTGACCTGCGCAACGGCGGCGTGCCGCGCTGGAAGCACGTCATGCACATGCTGCGGCTCCTGGAGAGCGGCCTGCACCTCGTCCGGCACGGCGAGGTGCGGTTGGACGTCGGCGACCTGCGCGACCGGCTCCTCGCGGTCCGCCGCGGCGAGCTCGGCTGGGACGAGATCGGCGCGTGGCGCGCCTCCCTCACCGACGCGATGGGGGACGCCCTGGACCGCAGCCCCCTGCCTCCCGAACCCGACCGCGCCGCGGTCGAGGACCTTCTGATCTCCGTCCGACGCAGGAGCGTGACCCGGTGAACCTCCCGGAGGGCATGGCCGACCGCCTCGCCGCCGACCACCCGTACCCGCGCGCGTTCCTCAGCGTCAGCGGCGCGCACCTGTACGGGTTCCCGTCGCAGGACTCCGACGTCGACCTGCGCGGCGTCCACCTCCTGCCGCTGGAGGAGATCGTCGGCCTGGAGACGGGCGAGGAGACCGTCACGCTCATGTGGGACCACGCCGGAGTGGAGGCCGACGCGGTCACCCACGACCTGGCCAAGTGCTGCGGGCTGCTCCTGCGGCGCAACGGCTACGTCCTCGAACAGGTCATGTCGCCGCTGGTCGTGGCCACCTCGCCCGTGCACGCCGAGCTGAGGTCCCTCGTCCCCGAGCTCGTCACCTCCAACCACGCGCACCACTACCTGGGGTTCGCGCGGACCCAGTGGAGGCTGTTCGAGCGGTCGGGCGAGCTCAAACCGCTCCTCTACACGTTCCGGGTGCTGCTGACGGGCACGCACCTGATGCGGACCGGCGAGGTCGAGGCCGACCTGACGCGGCTCGCCGGCGACGGGCCGTCCTACCTGCCCGACCTCGTCGAGGCGAAGCGCGCCGCCGAGCACGGCGCGCCGCCCGGGGACGCGCCGGACACGTCCCGCCTCCGGGACGACGTCGCCGCGCTCACCGCCCTCCTGGAGGACGAACGCGACCGCAGCGCCCTCCCCGCGGAGCCCGCGAACCGCCGAGCCCTTCACGACTTGGTGGTCCGCGTCCGCCTGGGCTGAACCCTGAAGCGCCCTCCCTGCGTGCCATCGGTTGTACGAACCGTTTTGGGACACAACCACCTATGGCGTTCGCGACGTATCAGGGGTGGTTGTGCAGCCAGGGAAGGGGAGCGATGGACGAGGGCATCGACCAGAAGGACATCGCGGAGGCGGACCTCAGAACCCGGCGGGGCGTGTTCCGCGCCGTCGCGTTCCGGGACCCGGTCGACGGGCACGAGCACATCGCGCTGGTGCGGGGCGAGGTGCGGGGAAGCGACGACGTGCTCGTCCGGATGCACTCCGAGTGCATGACGGGCGACATCTTCGGCGCGACGCGCTGCGAGTGCGGGGACCAGCTCGGCGCGGCCCTGGACGCCATCGCCCGCGAGGGCCGCGGTGCGCTGGTCTACCTGCGCGGCCACGAGGGGCGCGGGATCGGGCTGGTGGCGAAGGTCCGGACCCACATCCTGCAGGACGACCAGGGCCTGGACACCGTCGACTCCGCCACGGCCATCGGGCTGCCGGTGGACGTGCGCGACTACGGCCCGGCCGCCCGGATCCTGCGGCACCTCGGCGTCCGGTCGGTGCGGCTGATGTCCAACAACCCGGTCAAGGTCAGCGCCCTGGAGTCCTACGGCGTCGCGGTCGCGGCGCGCGTCCCCCTGCTCGTCCCGGTCAGCGCCGACAACGTCCGCTACCTCACCGCCAAACGCGACCGGCTCGGCCACGACCTCCCGCAGCTCGACGCCCGCGCCGGGGCGCCGGTCAGGGGGGCCCGCCGATGACGCGCCCGCTGACCCTCACGAGCCCGGCGCCGGTGCGGCTCCCGGCGCCGCGCCGCCCCCGCCTGACGAGGGGACCTGAGCTGGCCGCGGCCGTCGCGGCGCAGCTCGCACTGCTGGCGCTGCTCCGTCCCGGCCACGCGGGCCTGGCCGTGGGCGTCGGGTACGCGCTGGCCTCCTGGGCACTGCTCGCCGCCGCGTTCCGGCGGCGGCGGGCGCTCGGACCGGCCGATCACGTGACGCTGACGCGGGTGGTGCTCACCGGGGGTGTCGCGGCGATGGTCGCGGGGCATCTCACCGGTGACGCCCGCGTCTGGCCGCTCGTCGCGGCCGCGTCGGCCGCCCTCGTCCTGGACGGCGTGGACGGGCAGGTCGCGCGGCGCACCGGGACGGTGTCCAGGCTCGGGGCGCGGTTCGACATGGAGACCGACGCGGTCCTGGTGCTGGTGCTGAGCGTCGAGGTCGCGCGGACGGCGGGCCTCTGGGTGCTGGCGATCGGGGCGATGCGGTACGCGTTCGGCGCGGCGGCCTGGGCTGCGCCGTGGCTGCGCGCGGACCTGCGGCCGAGCATCGCGCGCAAGGCGGTCGCCGTGGTGCAGGGGGTGGCGCTGCTCGTCGCCGCGTCGGGCCTCGTCCCGCATCCGGGCGTGCTCGCGTCGGCGGCGCTGGCGCTGCTGGTGTGGTCGTTCGGACGGGACGTCGCGTGGCTGGCGAGGCGGCGGCACGCGGCCGGGCGCGCGGCGCCTGGAACGCACGAGGCTCCGGCGACCCGGGGGAGGGGCACGGATGGAGCGCGACGCGCGCGCCTTCTGGATCCGGTCGCCAGGTGACGGCGAGATCCGCGATGTCGTCCTGCCCGAGCCGGGACCGGGAGAGGTGCTGGTCCGCACGCTGTTCTCCGGCGTGAGCCGCGGCACCGAGGCGATCGTGTTCCGCGGCGGCGTCCCGCCGAACCAGCACGCCGTCATGCGGGCGCCGTTCCAGGACGGCGCGTTCCCGGGGCCGGTCAAGTACGGGTACCTGAACGTCGGCGTGGTCGAGCACGGCCCCGCCGAGCTCGCCGGGCGCACCGTGTTCTGCCTCTACCCGCACCAGACCCGGTACGTCGTCCCGGCGAGCGCGGTCAGCGCCGTCCCGGACGAGGTCCCGCCGGAGCGGGCGATCCTCGCCGGGACGGTGGAGACGGCCGTGAACGCGCTGTGGGACGCGGCGCCGCTCGTCGGCGACCGCATCGCCGTGGTCGGCGCCGGAATGGTCGGCTGCTCGGTCGCCGGCGTCCTCGCGGGGTTCCCGGGATGCCGCGTCCAGCTGGTCGACACCGACCCGTCCCGCGCGGGCGTCGCGCGGGCGCTCGGCGTCGGGTTCGCGCACCCCGACCAGGCCGAGGGCGGCTGCGACATCGTCGTCCACGCGAGCGCGACCGAGGCCGGGCTCGCCCGGTCGCTGGAGCTGCTCGCGCCGGAGGGCGAGGTGATCGAGCTGAGCTGGTACGGCGACCGGCGCGTCAGCGTCCCGCTGGGGGAGTTCTTCCACTCGCGGCGGCTGACGATCCGGGGCAGCCAGGTCGGCGCCGTCCCGCCGTCCCGCCGGTCGCGCCGCGGCTTCGCCGACCGGATCGCGCTCGCGCTGCGGCTGCTCGCCGCCCCCGCCTTCGGCGAGCTGATCACGGGGGAGAGCCCGTTCGGCGAGCTGCCGCGGCTGATGCCGCGCCTCGCGGGCGGCGACCTGCCCGCCCTGTGCCATCGCATCGCCTACTGAGGCGGATCGCCCGCCGAGACCGCCCACTGATGAGGAGGACGTCCGTTGTTCGCCATCACCGTCCGCGACCACGTCATGATCGCGCACAGCTTCCGCGGCGAGGTCTTCGGGCCCGCGCAGCACCTGCACGGCGCGACGTTCGTCGTGGACGCGACGTTCCGCCGGTCCGAGCTCGACCCGGACGGCATCGTCGTCGACATCGGGCTCGCCACCAGCGAGCTCGGCGAGGTCCTGGGCGCGCTGAACTACCGCAACCTGGACGAGGAGCCGGACTTCGCCGGGGTCAACACCTCGACGGAGTTCCTCGCCAAGGTCATCGCGGACCGGCTCGCGGACCGGGCGCGCGCCGGGGCGCTCGGCGCGAACGCGGCAGGCATGTCCGGCATCACCGTGACGCTGCACGAGTCGCACGTCGCCTGGGCCAGTTACGAGCGCGAGCTGTGACGCCCCGCGAGGTGTGGGTGGTCGTCCCGGACGGCGTCGACGACGCCGCCGCCCCGAGCGGCGGCAACCGGTACGACCGGCGGCTGTGCGAGGAGCTCGCGGCGTCGGGGCGTCCCGTCCGGGAGCTGGCGGCGCCCGGCGCGTGGCCGCGGCCGGGCGAGGCGGACCGCGCCGGGCTCGGACGCGTGCTGGCCGCGCTGCCCGGCGGGTCCGTCGTCCTGATGGACGGGCTGGTGGCGTGCGGCGTCCCGGAGATCGTCGTGCCGGAGGCGGAACGGCTGCGGCTCGCCGTCCTGGTCCACCTCCCGCTGGCGGACGAACCCGGACAGGAAGATCTGAACGCCGGCGAGCGCGCGGTCCTGGAGGCGGCCGGGGCCGTCGTCGCGACCAGCCCGTGGGCGCGGGACCACCTGATCGCCCACCACGGCCTGGAGCCGTCCCGCGTGCACGCCGTCGCCCCGGGCACCGACCCGGCGCCGCTCGCGTCCGGCACCGACGGCGCGGCGCGCCTGCTGTGCGTGGCGTCGGTGACCCCGCGCAAGGGGCACGACGTCCTCGTCGAGGCGCTCGCCACCGTCGCGCACCTGTCCTGGGACTGCGAGTGCGCCGGGCCGCCGGGCCGCGACGCGGAGCACGTCGCCCGGGTGCGCCGGCTGATCGGCGCGCACCGCCTCGACGGCCGCGTCGAGCTGGCGGGGCCGCTGACCGGCAAGCGCCTGGACGACGCCTACGCCGGCGCCGACCTGCTCGTCCTGGCGTCCCGCGCGGAGACGTTCGGGATGGTCGTGACCGAGGCCTTGGCGCGCGGCATCCCGGTGCTCGCGACCTCGGTGGACGGGGTCCCGGACACGGTGGGCTGGGACCCGTCCGGTGGCGTTCCCGGCATGCTCGTCCCGCCGGACGACCCCGTCGCCCTGGGCGCGGCGCTGCGCCGCTGGCTCGTCGAACCGGAGCTGCGCGACCGGCTGCGCGCCTCCGCCCGGCTGCGGCGCGGCATGCTGCCCGGCTGGGACGACACCGCCCGCCGCATGGCGACCGTACTGTCCAGGCTTCGGAGGGAGGCGCCGTGACCGGGGTCGAGGCGCGGGGAGACGCCGCGGCGGGGTTCGATCCGTCCTGGCTGGAGCTGCGCGAGGGCGCGGACGCGACGGCGCGCGCCGCGGAGCTGCTCGACCCGCTCCGCGCCGCGCTCCCGCCGGACGGGCCGCTGGTCATCTGGGACCTCGGGTGCGGCACCGGCTCCCAGGGGCGCTGGCTGGCCGGGCGGCTGCGCGGCCCGCAGCACTGGATCCTGCACGACGGCGATCAGCGGCTGCTCGACCGCGCCCGCGCGAGCGCCTACGCCACCGCCGACGGGACGCCCGCGACGGTCGAGACGCGCGCGGGCGGCATCGGCGCGCTCCGCGCGTCCGACCTGGTCGGCGCGTCGCTCGTCACCGCGTCCGCGCTGCTGGACGTGCTCACCGCCGCCGAGGTCGAGGCGATCGCCGCCGCGGCCGCCTGCCCGGTGCTGCTCACCCTGTCGGTCGTCGGGCGGGTCCGGCTCTCCCCGGCCGAGCCGCTCGACGCCGAGTTCGCCGCCGCCTTCGACGCCCACCAGCGGCGCGGCGGGCTCCTCGGGCCGGACGCGGTCGCCGCCGCGACCCGGGCGTTCGGCCGCCGCGGCGCGTCCGTCCAGGCGCGCCCGAGCCCGTGGCGGCTCGGCCCCGGCCAGGCCGCGCTGACCGCCGAGTGGCTGCGCGGCCGGGTCGCCGCCGCCGTCGAGCAGCAGCCCGATCTCGCCCCCTTCGCCGGGGACTACCTCGGCCGCCGCCTCACCGAGTGCGCCGCCGGGCGCCTCACCGCCGAGGTCCACCACGTCGACCTGCTCGTCCTCCCCGGGAGCACATCGTGACGAAGTACCTGCCCTGGCTGCGCCCGCTCGTCGGGCTGGGCATCCTCACCGCGCTCCTGTGGTGGCACAGCACGGACGCGTTCGTGGACGCGCTCCACGCCGTCGACGCCGGGGCCGTGGCCGTCGCGCTCGCCCTGGGCCTGGCGACCACCGTGCTCAGCGCGGCCCGCTGGTGGCTGGTCGCGCGGCGGCTCGACCTGCGCCTGTCGCTGGGCGGAGCCGTCGCGGACTACTACCGGTCCCAGTTCCTCAACGCGGTGCTGCCCGCGGGCGTGCTCGGTGACGTCCACCGCGCGGTGAGCCACGGGCACCGGTCGGGCGACGTCGCGCGCGGCGTGCGGGCCGTGTTCCTCGAACGCGTCGCGGGCCAGGGCGTCGCGATCGTCGCGGGCGCCGCCGCGCTGCTCGCCCATCCCGCGCTGCTGTCGGCGACGGCGCCCGCCCTGGTCCCGGCGGGAGGCGTCCTGGTGCTGCTGCTGGTCGCGGCCCGGTGGCGGCGCCGCGCCCTGGCGCCGGCGCTCGCGGACGTGCGCGCCGCCCTGCGCGCCTGGCCCGCGATCGTGGGCCTGTCGGCCGCGGCGCTGGCCGGTCATCTGGCCCTGTTCGTCGTCGCCGCCCGCCTCGTCGGCGCGACGGCCCCGCTGACCACCCTCCTGCCGCTGCTCCTGCTGGCGCTCCTGGTGATGGTGCTCCCGGTGAACGTCGGCGGCTGGGGGCCGCGCGAGGCCGTGCTCGCCCTGGCGTTCGGCGCGGCCGGGCTCGGCTCAGCGCAGGGCCTGACCGTCTCCGTCGTGTACGGGGTGCTCACCTTCATCGCGGCGCTGCCCGGCGCGGCCGCCCTGCTGCTGAAGCACCGCGAGGACGTCCCCGAACGACTCGACGAGGCTCCGCAGCGTCTCCCGGCCCTTGCCGGCGCCGGCCAGTGACGGCCGCCCGACGACGCCGGACGTCGTGTAGGCCGCCATGCCCGTCGTCAGCAGGTGCCGCCGGTCGTCGGCGAGGTGGTCGGCGGTCCGGTACCCGTCCCGCACCAGCTCCGGGTGGGCGTGCAGCAGGATGGAGGTCTCCAGTTCCCCGGCGTGCATGTCGCTGACGGCGGACGTCTCGGCGCCGGCGGCCTTCTCCGCCGCCTCCCAGTGCTCCATCGAGGGGAACAGGGCCATGTCGCCGTGCGCCTCCTGCACGACGTTGCCGAGCACGTAGTTGCCCCCGTGCCCGTTGACCAGGACGAGCTTGGGGACCCCGGCCCGGCGCAGCGACTCGGCGACGTCCCTGACCACCGCGTACAGGGTCGCCGCCGAGATGCTCACCGTCCCGGGCCAGTCCGCGTGCTCATGCGAGCACGAGATCGTCACTGGCGGGAGCGTCCGCACCGGGTACGCCTTCGCGATCTCCGCCGCGATCGTGCACGCGATCACCGTGTCCGTCGCGAGCGGGAGGAACGGGCCGTGCTGCTCGTGGCTCCCGATCGGCAGGACCGCCACGGGGACGTCCGGAACCTCGGGGCTCGTGTGCGTCGGCAGCATGATTCACAGCTTGCCTCATCCGCCCCGCCAGGGAAACCAGCGCCATGGCGCCGGCCAGCAGGAGCGCGGCGACGATGCCGTCCGTCCAGTAGTGGTTGGCCGTCACGACCACCACGAGGACCGTGAGCGGCGCGTGCAGCGCGACGACCCACCGCCACCGGCTCCGCGACACCCGCAGCACCGCCACGGCCACCAGGATCGCCCACCCGATGTGCAGGGACGGCATGGCCGCGTACTGGTTGGCGATCCCGTCGGCCGCCGCCGGGTAGGCCGACGGTCCCACGGTCAGCATCGTGTCGACGGCCCCGATCCCCGCCAGCCGGGGCGGCGCCAGCGGGAACATCGTGTGCACCACGAGGCCGGCCGCCGTCAGCGCCACCAGTTCGTTCCGCACCCTGGCATAGGACGACCTGTGCCGCACATAGAGCCAGATCAGCAGCAGCGCCGTTCCGGGGAAATGGAAGCTCACGTAATAGACATTGGCGAGGAGCGCCGTATGGTCCCATCCGAGCGCCCAATGCTGGAATCCGACTTCACTCGGCAGCCATTCCCGCTCGAACCCCCACAGCGCGTGCGCGTTCGCCATCGCCTGCCCCGGACCGCTCTCGATCAGCGTCCGGCCCCACTTGTAGAAGGCGAACAGGACCGCCAGCAGCCCCACCTCGGTGAGCAGGGGCCTCATCCGGCCGCGCACCGCCCCGCCCACTACCGCCACGCCCGCCATCGTGCCTCCCCAGCCCGGTCGTCCCCGTCCAATGACAACCCTCGCGTCTGACATTTACGGAGACACTGGGTTCAGCTACCCGATCATGGGAGGTAAAACCCACCCCTGGTGGTGGGGCTGGCCCCACCCCCGGCGCGGATCCGGGCACGGCCGCGAGCCGCTCATTTGCAGGCGAACTCCTTGGTGGGTCCGGTGCTCAGAACGCAGTCCAGCGGCCACGCCTGCCCGGAGACCCCGTGGAAGGTGAGATGCCACCGGCCACCCGTGTCGCGCAGCAGCGCATAGCCGTGGACACCCCGGGAGACCGAGTGCTGCACAGTCTCGCCGTCGACGGTTTTGCCCGCCGCCTTGGTGTCGTCCGGCGGCGTGTCGAGCGTCGTCCCGGACGAGCCCACGGTCAGCTGCGGAGGACGCGTGCTGTTGCGGAAGTCGAGCATCTGGTAGAGGTGCACGTGCCCGGACAGCACGAGGTCGATGTTGCCCGCCAGCGCCTTCTTCGCCGACTGCCTGACGGCGCTCGCGAGCGTCGGGTTGATCCACGTCACGTCGGTGGACGAGGCCTGCTTGACCATCCACAACGGCTTGTGGGTGATGAGGAAGTAGTCGTGCGTCGGATGGTTGGCGGCCAGGGTGTTCACTTCGTCGAACCATTTCGCGTACTGGGCTGCCTGGGCCTGGTCCGGTTTGTTCCTCTCACTCGCCGCGCTGGAGTCGAACAGGACGAAATGCAGCGTGCCCGCATTGATCTGTACGGGCTCCGTCTGGTTCTGCGGCAGTGAGAAGCACTCATTGTTCTTCTGGGGATCGGTCGCGAGATAGCGGAACCATTCGGCGCCCCGTCCCACCTTCGGAGGCGTGCAGACCTCGTGGTTGCCCCGCGCGAAGATGAAGGGCGCCTCGGCGAGCAAGGCTTGTGCGGGCCGCAGGAAGTCCTTGATGAGGCATCCCCAGTCGGCCGCCTGGCCCTTGCCGCCGCACTCCGGGGTGGCGTCGTTCGCGCCCTCCGGCGCCTCCCGGTACACGTAGTCGCCGACGTGGACGACGAGGTCCGGCCTGGACTGCGCGGCCGCGTGCACGGAGAGCGGCTCCAGCGGCCAGTTCTTCTGGCAGTCCTGGTTCTGCGGGGCGCCGACCGTCGGCGAGGTGACCTCGCATCCCGCGTCCCCGATCACCGCGACGCTCCGGGGACGCCCGTTCGCGGGCCATTCCGGCAGCGGAAGCTGGAGATTCCCCGGATGCACGGTGGCCGCGACGGTCGTGGACGGCTCGATCAGCGCGTTGCTCGCCCCGTCGGGGACGGGCGTCGCGCAGAAGGTCGTCGGAAACTGCTGGAGCCCGCCCCCGGTGACGAAGGGATCGCTGACCTTTCTCAGCACGGCGGTCTGGGTCTTGCCTCCCAAGGTGTACTGGAGGGTGGGGCAGTGCCCGGCGGGCTTCTCGGTGGTGGCGAACCGGACCTCCGTCGTGTGGCTCGTGCCGTTCACCAACTGTGTCCAGGCCCACGCCTCGCCGTTCTTCCCGGTGCCGGGAGGCGCGGGCTTCGCGGACGGGCTCGGAGCGGACTGCGCGAGCCCGGACATCACGGCGATCAGCAGCCCCACGACGCCCACCACCGCCGCAGCTATTCGCGACATAGAACCAGGTATCCCATCAGATCAAGAGGAATGGACTGATCGGACGCCTTGTCGATCGTCGTCCGACGCCGGTCGATCTGCCCTGGTTGTCCGCCGCCATGTCACCCGCCGCGTGCGGTGTTGTTCAAGTTATCTCCGCCCGGCCCCAAGCCCGCCCGCGCCTTCGGGTAGAGCGCGAATCGCCCTCACGGGCGGGGGATGGCGACCGTGTTGTACGAGACGCCCGGAGTCGGCCCCGTCGCGAAGAACCGGATGTTGGGGAGGTACAGCCGCGAACCGAAGGCGGCCACGGTCGTCGGCAGCGCGAGCCGGCGGTCCGTCACCCGCCGCACGACGCGGCCGTCGGTTCCCGCCGGGTTCAGCCGCAGGACGGCCACGGTGTCGAGCCGGTTCTGCACCGCGTACAGCGTCCGTCCCCGCAGCAGCAGGCCATCGCCCTCCGGCAGCGACTCCCCGTGCAGGTTCACCCGACGGGTCGCACCGTCCGGGTCGACGCGGAACAGCCCGCCGGTGTTCGACTGCACGACGATCAGTCCCCGGCCGTCCGGGGTCGGCGTGATGCCGTTGGCGTTGAACCCGGCGCTGCCCGGGCTGTCGGGACCGCCCTGATACACCAGGTCGCCGGTGAGAGGGATCCGGACCGCGGCCGATGGCAGACGTCCACCGTCGAGCGGCAGCTTGTAGAGCACCGGATCGGTGGAGTCGGTGAACCACGCGGCGCCCTGCGTGAGGATGACGTCGTTGACGAACGACGGACCGGTGGCCAGCCGGTAGGTGGCCAGCACCCGGCCGCTTTCCGCGTCGAGGACGCGAGCGTCGCCGCCCGCACCTCCCGCCACGAACACCCGCCCGCTCGCGTCGGTCTTCAGTCCGAGGGCCTGCGTGCCGGGCCCGCGGCTGAGGATCGCGCCGCGCCCCGTGCGCAGGTCGGCGCGGTAGACCGAGCCGTCGGCCATGGAGCCGACATAGGCGACCGGCCCGGGCCCGATCGCGATGCCCTCGGGCTGGAACCCGTCCGGCAGCCCGATCGTGGTCGGGTACACCGCGGTCCGTCGGCCCGCGTCCGCCTGCGCCGGTACGGCCATCGCGCCGACCAGCCCGAACATGAGAACGGCAGAGATCGTCCGACGTCGCATGAGCTACCTTTCAACGCTGAAATGTTCAACGCTGAAAAACGTAGGCCGAGTGCTACCTTGATGTCAAACAGTTCAACGTTGAGAGGTGCTCGTGGACCGTGATGCCGTCGACCTGATCGTCGAGCAGTGGGCTCGCGCCCGCCCCGACCTCGACGCGTCCCCCATGCGGGTCCTCGGCCGCCTCTCCCGGCTGACCCGGATCGCCGAGCGTGAACTCAAGGCGCTCTTCGCCGAGTTCGGGCTGGAACGGGGCGAGTTCGACGTCCTGGCCACCCTCCGCCGCGCCGACTCGCCCGGCGGCATCACCGCGGGCATGCTGGCCCGCTCCTCCATGGTGACCTCGGGCGCCGTCACCAACCGCCTGGACCGGCTCGTCGCCAAGGGCTACGTCACGCGCGACCTCGACCCCGGCAACCGCCGCACCGTCCTCGTCGCCCTCACCCCCGCCGGCCGCGACCTCATCGACCGCGCCGTCACGGCCCACCTCGCCAACGAGCGCCGCCTCCTCGCCGCCCTCGACGAGCACCGGCAGGAAGACCTGGCCGCGACCCTGCGCACCCTCCTCCTCAGCCTCGGCGACCAGCCCTAGCTAGCGGGCCACGCGGTGGTGGAGGAAGACGACGCCCGAGTCGAAGGTGCGGGTCTCGACGAGTTCGAGATCCACCTGTCGCTCGCGCTGCGGGAAGAACGGTACGCCGCCGCCGACCAGCACCGGGTTGACCCTGGCCCGGTACTCGTCGATCAGACCGAGCGCGGCCGCCTCGGCGGCGAGCGTCGCCCCGCCGATCCCGACGTTCCCCTCACCCGGCTCGGCGAGCAACCGCTCGATCTCCTCCGCCAGGCCGCCGGAGGCCAGGCGCGCGTTGCCCCGGACCTCCGTCAGCGTGGTGGAGAACACCACCTTCGGGAGCGCGTTCCACAGCGCGGCGAACTCGCGCTCCGAGTCGTCGAGCGACGGATTCCGCTCGGGGTTCTCCCAGTACAGCATCGTCTCGTACAGCCGCCGTCCCAGCAGGTGGACGTCGAGCCCCCGGACCTCGTCGGTGGCGAAGCGAAAGACGTCCTCGTCGGGCGTCGCCCAGTCGAAGCCGCCGTCCGGCCCTATGACGTAGCCGTCGAGTGAGACGCTCATCGAGTAGGTCACGCTGCGCATCAGGGGCCCTCCTGGGAAACGGGTTCGACAGTATGACCACCGGAAGCCGCAGAACTCATCGCGGCGCGCGGCGTCTTCCCGCTTGCGCGAACGCCGCCCTAGCCCCTGCGGAAGTGTTCGACCAGCCGGGAGTAGCCGTCGTCCCCGTGGCCCCGCCCGATCGCCGCCGCCACGAGCGCGCGGGAGTACTCGGGAAGCTCGTCGTCGATGCCCCGCTCCCGGCTCTCCCGCGCGAGATCCTCGATCGAGGGCAGATGGTGGCGCAGCGCCCCGTACGGCGCCGCGAACCGGCCCCGGTCGACCTCCTCCGCGATCGACGGCAGGAACGCCGACAGCGCCGCGAGCGGGCCCTCGGCCTGCTCCAGGAACCGTCCGGCCTCGACGCCTTCGTCCGACAGCGCCGCGGCCGCGTGCAGGAACCCGTTGAGGAGCCCCCACATCGTCCCGTGGACGGCCATGCCGTAGAGAACCGCGACCCCGGGGTCGCCGGACACCAGCGGCGCCTGCCCGCTGAAAAGCCGCAGCACCCCCCGAAGGCGCTCGTGGACGTCCGCGGGACCGCCGTAGAAGACCGTCGCGTCCGGATGCCCGACACCCGGCGCGATGGTCATGATCTGCCCGTGCGGATACTCCCCGCCGCGCTCGGCGACCGCCGCGGCCACCTCCCTGACCTCGCTCGACGTCCCGTCCGTCAGGTTGACCACGACCCGCCCGCGCAGATCGTCTCCCGCCGCCGCCACCAGCTCGCGAGCGACGGAGTTGCCCTTCACGTTGACCACCACGACCCGCCCGGCGGCGACGGCCTCACGAACATCCGCGGCCTGGCGCGCCCCTTGGCGACCAGCGCCTCACCCTTCCCCGCAGTGCGATTCCACACGGTGGTCGGATGCCCCCCGTCCAGAACCGCCCCGGCCAGCGCACCCCCCATCTCCCCAAGCCCGAGCACCGCCACACCCACCCGCGAACCCGCCACAACGCCCCCCAAATCACCACCGGGGCCCCACGCTAAAACCCCAACCAAACTTGAGGTCAACCCGGCGCCGGGCCTCGGCGTGGTTCGCTGCGCGGTCCGTCAGCGACGGCGGGCGATCGCCCGGCGGACGAGTGGGCCCAGCACCAGAACGCCCACTGTCGAGCCGACCAGAAACCTCCATGGGCGCCGTGTGCGCGGTCGCTCGGGCGGGGGAGGGGGTGCCAGCCCGTACTCCTCGTCCAAGATCTCGTGGAACCGGCGCGCTCGCCTGCTCCCGGCGGTGCCCATGCGGACCTGACGCGCCTCCTCCCAGAAGGCCCGGCCAGGACGGCCCGAGAACATCACGCGAAATGGCGCGCAGCCTCTTCTCGGGGAGGGCCTTCGTCTCGAAGGACATCTGCCACTCGGAGATGATCATGTTGATGTACATGAGCTGGCGTCTGGCCCTGGGGTCCGCGTCCGCGGGAACCGGCCCCCATGCCTCGTCGAGGGCGGGATCGTCCATGGCCATCTTGAGCAGCTCGGCGATCGCGATGCGCCTGGCCTCCTCGCGCGCGATCTTCGTGTCGTGCGCCTGGAAGATCAGGGTGGCCGCGATGCCGATCAGCGCGAGGGCGGCCAAGAGTGCCGATGCGGCGCCGTAGGTCTGGCCGATGAAACTCAACCGTTCCCAGCGGGCCGTCGGACCGCCGAAAGCGCGCAAGGCCCACGGCGAAGCTGCGATAAGGGCGATGACGACAAGCGTGAGGAAGCAGAGGAAGAACGTTCTCGCCCTGCGTCGGCCCAAGGGAACGGACGGCATCTGCGAACGATAGTTCAGACGGCCGGCGCGGGTAGCGGGGCCACTTCCCGTTCGAAGAAGCGGAGCAGGGGCTCGCCTCTGCGGTACAGGCGGCCGATCTCGGAAGCGGCGGTGCGGATCACGTCCGGCGTCCTGATCCGGCGGGCGCCGCACGGCGTCCAATCCGGCAGATATCGGACCTCATACAGGACGCGTTCGCCCACGACGACGACTTCGGGCAACTGGCCTTGGTCTTCCAGGTCGGCGAGGTCGTCCGCGGAGAGGACGCTCAGTTCGAAGCCTTCTTCCGCCAGCATCCGCAGCGCGTGAAGCTCCCATTGGACGTAGGGGCTCAAGGGGCGCTCGACCACGCGGACCCGCCTGATCTCCAAGCCTTGGCGCCGGTTGCTGTCGGCCTCGGTCCGGACGGCCTTGCGATCCTCTTCCAGCAGTTCGAGGGCGCGTCGCCAGTCGCCGGAACTGAACGCCTGCCAACTGGGGTCGCCCAGCTCGCGGAAGACCTGGGAGCGTTCGAGCTTCCAGATGGTTCCGCGCAGGTCTTCGCACTGGCGGGCGAAATCCCGGTGGTAGGCCGCATGATCCAGCACTTCTCCCCGGAAGCGGGTGATCCGGTCAAGCATCGCGGATGTCCGGTTTCGCGGCCGAAAGCAGCCGTCCGGAGATGATCACGAGACGCTCGTCGGAGCCGATGCTCACGCCCGCTGGAAGGCGATCACGGTAGGCGCTCGTGGCATCACGGCCGATGACGGCGATGTCGCCGTTGTCCAGTTCCCAGATCTCGGGGCAGTCCTGCGTCGTGCGGCTGTCGCCCACCTCGGCGGCCGTCTTCCCTAACCTCCGCTGGAATCCCGCGCCCTGATCGGCTTCCCATGGCCTGGTCATGATGCCGCTCACTTCCAGTAGCCGGTATTTGAGCGAATTCTCTCACCGTCGCTCATGCGCGCCAAGTGCTGTCCAAAAGGTCCATTTGATGATGGGCAATACATTTCGGGACATTGCGTGCACCGTGACGTCCAGGCGAGATCCGGGTTCATCTGCCTCCGCGAGCGGGGGGCGGACGGCGTCGCCTCCTGGTGGCCGCTGTCGGCCTGCCGCCCGGACGTGCGGAGACTGGAGGCAGGTCGTCAGGCCTGGAGCGGGTGAATCCTTTGTGGGGGCTTGTTCCTCTCATAGGGGTGCCGGCCAGAGCGTCGGACACGGGACTCGACTGGGAGGTTGTCGTGATCGTTGGTGCCGTCGTGATCGGTGTGGCCGTGCTCGTGTGCGCGTGCAGTGTGACCGTGCTGCGCAGGCGGGGGCGCTCGCGTGGCTGAGCTGAGTTGGCCCGGGGAGCGCATGGTCGTCGCCGCGCAGGGTGGTGATCTCGAGTCGATCGCCGCGCTGGTGTCCGGCTCGCACCCGCACGTGCGCAGGTTCGCCCGGACGCTGTGCGCGTCGCCCGAGGACGCCGAGGACGCCGCGCAGGAGGCGCTGATCATCCTTTACCGCAAGATCGGGACGCTGCGGGCCTCCGGTGCGCTGGCCTCGTGGATGTTCCGCATCGTCCGCAACGAGTGCCTGCGGAGGGCGCGGCTGACGCCACGGCACTACGACGAGGTCCCGGACGTCGGCACGGCCTCGGCCGAGGACGAGGTTCTGCGACGCCTGGAGGCGGGCCGGGTCGCGGCGGCGATCGCCGCTCTGCCCGCCGACCAGCGGCACGTCCTCATCATGCGGGACATCCAGGGCTACAGCGGGCGCATGGTCGCCGACGCGCTCGGCCTCAGCCTTCCCGCGATGAAGTCGCGGCTGCACCGCGCCCGCGCGTCGGTCCAACTGGCGCTGCGAGGCGCACTCGACTCGGTTGCAGGAGATGGCGATGACTGACAAGCAGGGCTTCGCGAGCACGTCACTTCCCCGGCACCTGCTCCGCGGCGCGGCGGGGTTCGGCGCATTGATCGGTTCGTTCGCGCTGCTGCCGGTGCTCGGAGTCGGCAGCCTCCTGCTCGCCCCGATCGGCCTGCTCGCGCTGCGCGGGTGCCCGGCCTGCTGGGCGATCGGGCTGGTGCAGACCATCTCCATGGGACGGCTGCAACGCTCGTGCGGGGACGGCGTATGCGAACTCACCGTCGCCCGGCCGGCTCGCTCGCGAGCCGCTGGTCAGGTACGCCAGTGGCCTACTAGCGACGCGTAGGTCCGGCTGCGGGTCTGGAGGGTGTCGTGGGTGCCCAGGAGGGGGACGGGGCCGTCCAGCAGGAGGACCTGGTGGGCTCGTTCGGCTGAGGTCATGCGGTGGGCTATGACGATGAGGGTGCCGGCGCGGGCTGCCAGGGCCTGTTCGGCGCGGGCCTCGGCGGCGGGGTCCAGGTGGCTGGTGGCCTCGTCCAGGACGGTGACCCTGGCGGGGGACAGGTAGGCGCGGGCCAGGGTGATGAGTTGGCGTTCGCCCTGGGAGAGGTCGCCGCCGCCGGGCGGGATGTCGGTTTCGTAGCCGCCCAGGCGTTCGGTGAGCTCCTGGAGCCCGACGGCGGCCGTGGCCTCGTCCAGGTCGCGGGTGGTGGCCTCGGGGTTCAGGTAGGCGAGGTTGTCGCGGAGGGTGCCGGCGAAGACGTAGCTCTCCTGGGGGATCAGCGCGATCGAGGAGCGCAGGGCCGCCGGGTCCAGGTGGGGGAGGGGGACCTTGCCTAGTGTGATCTTGCCTTTCCGGGGCTCCAGGAGGCCGGTGAGCAGGTTCGCGAGGGTGGACTTGCCGGCGCCGCTGGGGCCGACGACGGCCAGGTGCGTGCCTTCGGGGATGTGCAGCGACAGGTCCTCGACGACGGGGGCGGCCCACGGGGAGTAGGAGAAGGTGACGTGGTCGGCCTCGATGCCGGACGATTCGGCCGTCGCCGTGCCGGGCGGGGGCGCCTCGGGGGCGGCGCAGACCTCGGCGAGGCGGCCGAGGACCACCGCGAGGCTGAGCAGGAGGGTGCCGCCCGCGTCGACCAGGACGGTGATGCCCGGCTGGAGGCCGCTCACCAGGTAGCCCGCGCCGCCCGCGATCTGCCCGGCGGTGAAACCGTGGTGCGCGGTCAGATACGGCGACAGGACCAGCAGGGCCACCAGCGGGACGTGCACGCCGAGCGCCAGGACGGGGAGGCGGACCCAGCGGGTGCGCGCGTAGGCGCGCAGGGCCTCCGCCTGGGTGTCCACGACCTCGCCCACCGCGGCGGCGGCGCGGTCCTCGGCGGCGCAGGCGGCGACGTCCCGGACGCCGTGCACGACGGTGGCGGCGGCCTCCCCGATGCGCTCGGCCTGCCGGATCACCGCTCGGTACCGGCGGATCTGCAGGCCGACGAAGGCCGCGTACACCCCCAGGGAGAGGGCCACCGACAGGCAGATGACCAGGGCCAGCAGGGGGGACAGCAGGGCCAGGCCCACGAGCGCGGCGGCGCCGGCGGAGACCAGCTGGCGGACGTTGCGCAGCGCGGTCCCCACCAGGGCCCGGACGGCCTCGGCCTGCTCGGTGACCTGGGAGACGCCCGCGCCCGCGGCGCCCGCGCCCGCGGCGCCCTCGCCCTGGTCGGCCATCCGGCGGAGGGCCGCGGCGACGACCTCGGTGACCAGGGAGTCGCGCAGCGGTTCGACGGTCGCGGCGAGCCACGGGTAGACGCGTCCGGTCGCGACCGCGCCGACGGCGTACAGGGCGGCGAGGACGGCCAGCCAGCCGAGGCCGGTCAGGGTGCGGCCCGCGAGGAAGCCGTCGTCGACGGCGCGGGCCAGGAGCAGCCCGGACGCGAACACCGGCAGGGACTCCACGACCGACCAGGCGGAGAGGCGGCGCATCGCGGGCCACTGCCCGCGCAGGTGGCGGTGCAGCAGGCGCGCGGCGGGCGGGGCCGTCACGAGGCCGCCCGGGCGGAGAACACGGCGCGGTAGGCCGGGTCGGCCCACAGGTCGGCGTGGGGGGCGAGCGAGCGCACGCGTCCGGCGTCCAGCCAGGCGACGAGGTCGGCGCGGGCGGCCGTCGCGGGGCGGCGCGCCACCACCAGGCTGGTCCGGCCGGCCAGGATCTGCCGGAGCGCCTGGGTCACCTTCATCTCCGTGGCGGTGTCGAGGCTGCTGGTGGCGTCGTCGAGGAGGACGATCCGGGCGTCGGCGAGCGCGGCGCGGGCCAGGCCCAGCCGCTGCAGCTCGCCGCCGGACAGCGGGGCGCGGTCGAGCGGGGTGTCGTAGCCGTTCGGCAGGGCCCGGATGAAGGCGTCGGCGACGGCGTCGCGGGCGGCGCGGTGCACCTCGGCGCGCGTCGCGCCGGGGCGGGCGTAGGCGATCGTCTCGCGCACGGTCGCGCCGAGCAGCGCGGGACGTTCGAAGGCGTAGGCGACGGCGCGGCGCAGCTCCGCGAGCGGGACGGCGGTGACGGGGACGCCGTCGAGCTCGACGACCCCCTCGTCGGGGTCGAGGAGCCGCCCGACGGTCGACATCAGGACGCTCTTGCCCGTCCCGGACGTGCCGACGACCGCGACGGTCGTCCCCGGCGGGACGTCGAGGTCGAGGCCGTCGAGGACGGCGCGGCCGCCGAGCCGGACGGTGACGCCGCGCAGCCGCAGCTCGCCGGGGCCGTCCGGCAGCCGCACCGGGCGCGCGGGGGGCCGCACCGCCGGGACGGCGGTCAGGATCTCGCCGATCCGCCCCGCGCCGACCTGGCAGTTGAGCAGCGCGACGACGGTGTCGAAGACGGACGCCGACGCGGCGGCCATGGCGGCGTAGGACAGGGCGCCCACGAGCTCGCCGGTGGTGATCTCGCCGGCGGCCAGGCGGACGCCCGCGACGCCGACGACCAGGACCTGGGTGAGGGGGGCCAGCAGCGCGAGCCGCCGACTGACCTTGCCCTGCACGGCCCACGTCTCACGACCCGCCTCGCCGAGGCCGGGAAGCGGTGCGAGGATGCGCCGCGCCTCGGCGGCGGCTGTGCCGCTCGCCCGGATCGTCCGGATGCCCTGCCGGGCGTCGAGCAGCCGCGTCGCGATCGCCGCCTGGCACGCCTGGTAGCGGGCGAACGGGTCGGTGGCCCGGACGACGAACACGCGCAGCGCGACCAGCAGCGGCGGCATCCCGGCCGCGAACGCGGCGGCGAGCCACCAGTCGATCAGGGCCAGGCCGGCCAGCGCGCCCGCGGTGGTGGCCAGCGTGGCCGCGGCCGACAGCAGCAGGACGGGGAACGCCGCCGGGCCCGACGCGGACTCGGTGAGCCGCGACAGGACGTCGCCCGCGGGGAAGCGGCGCCGCCCCGCCGGGCCGAGGGCCAGCACGTGCCCGAGCAGCCGGTGCCGGAGCCAGGCGGTGATGTCGCTGCCGCAGTAGGAGCCGAGGACGTCCTCGCCCGTGGCGGCGATGGCCGCCGCGGCCAGGACGAGCGCGAGCCACGCGGCGGAGGCGGCGGCGTCGTGCTGGGCGCGGGCCGCGTCGACCGCCCGGGCCAGCATGACCGGCGTCGCCAGCGTCGCGGCGACGCGGACGGCCGTGAGCAGGACGAGGACGCCCAGGGCCGGCCGGAACCGGGCCATGGCGCCGCGCAGCAGCCGCCTGCCGGCGGCGCGCAGCGCCGCGGAGTCGCCCGATGTGCCGGTGAGGGCCACGCGCCACGACTCCGTTCACGGTCGGGGGAAGTCTTCTACACTCGGAAGTGGGTCCGGTCACGGACCGGCTCGTGGCCGGTCCGTGACCGGGGTTCTGCGGGCCGGGGTTCTTCTCAGGGGTCCCGGGTACCGCATGGGATGCGCGGCATCAGGCGCAGGAGATGCCGATGCACACGGTGTTCAGCAGCGTGAGCAGACCGACGCAGTTGCAGGTACCGCCGAGCTGGATGCCGTCGATCTCCACGGGGTCGGTCTCGGGCAGCTCCTGCAGAGCGGCCACGAGGTCACCGTCGAACGTGTTCATGCGATTCACCTCCTTTCCTTGTCGAGGGCCAAGGCCCGCCCCGCCGTGAGGCAGAAGCGGACCACCGCTTCGCGGAGGACCGGGGACCATGCCTGGACGACCCCGTTGTGGTCGTCGGCGGTCTCCAGGTAGTCGAAGTCGACTCCTTCGGTCCTGCCGAGTTCGAGGAGGCGCCGGCGCAGCGCCCTGGACTGCCCGACCGGGACGACCTCGTCCCGGACGCCGTGCGCCACCAGCAGCGGCGCGGTCATCGCCTCGCACACCCGCAGCACGTCGCGCCGGGCGTCCCGCCCGTCGGGTATCCGGGAGGGGTTGAGCCGCGACACGCGGTCCCTGACGATCCCGGTGGCGGTGCTGTGGAGGCCGGACGCCGAGGTGAAGGGCGCGAGCGCGGCGCAGCCCGACCACAGGTCCGGGGCGCGGCAGGCCGCGAGCAGCGCGAGGAATCCGCCGTAGCTGGCGCCGAGGACGACGGGGCGCGGCAGCGCGGTGTCGCGGCCGTGCGCGATCGCTTGCCCGAGGTGGACGACGTCGTCCAGGTCGGGGCCGCCCCAGTCGCCGATGACCGGCCGCAGGTGCTCGTCGCCGTAACCGGTGCTGCCCCGGTAGTTGGGGGCCACGACGGAGGCGCCCGCGGCGGCCAGGTACTGGAAGAGCGGCTCGAACTCGTAGAGCCACGCCGACAGGGGGCCGCCGTGCAGGGCCATGACCAGCCGGGGCCGGTCGCGCCAGCCGGGGCCGCCGTAGACGATCGCCTCGACGGGCCCCGCCGGGCCTGAGAACTCGACGAGCTCGGCGCGCCGCCAGGCCGCCGCCGCGTCGGAGGGGTGCGCGGCCATGTCCCAGCCGGTGCGCGCGGGACGCCGTACCGTGGCGAGCGTCGGCGGCTGGTGGGGGGCCGAGAAGCGGACGTGCATCCGGCCGTCCCCGCCCCAGCGGGCCGGGCCCCAGAGCATGCCCGCCGGACCGGGGACCGGTGTGATCCGGTCGTTCGCGGTGGCGTACACGGCCAGGCGCGCGGTGGCGCCGGCGACCTCCCGGACGAGCAGGTGCTCGCCCGCGGCGTCGAAGGCCAGCGGGGTCCGGTACGCGGCCGACCGGTTGAGGACCTCGGGGAACCGGACGGGCCCGCCGCCGGGGAGGCGCAGCCCGATCTGCGGTGCGCCCCGCTGCTGGGCGCCGGGCGCGGTGGTGGTCACCGCGAGGGCGCCCGAGCGCGGGCTGTAGGCCGCGATCCGGTCGACGCTCGTGTCGGAGACCGACCAGAAGGGCCGCCAGGCGCGCTCGCGCAGGTCGACGAGGATCCCCTCGGTCCGGTGCCCGGCGCCGTCGTGGTCGAGGGCGAGGGTGCGGCCCTCGTCGGCCCAGACGCCCCCCGACAGCACGCCGGGGATCCGCAGCACCGGCTCCAGGACGGGGGACGAGGGCGAGACCCGCCAGATCCGCGAGTGCCGCTCGTTCTCGACGACCACGAGCACCGCGGTCTGCGCCTGTCCCGGGGCGGCCAGCAGGAACCCGGCGAGCATCCTGCGCACCGGCCACGACCGGGTGATCTTCAGCCCGGTGGGGGTCGGCTCGGCGGCGGCGAGGACGCCGTGGCCGGCGGGCCGCCCGTGCTCGCCGACCGCGGGCCGCACGACCAGGACGCGGCCGTCGTTCAGCGGCAGCGCCCCGCTGCGGCGGTCGATGATCGGCTCCTCGGCCCCGTCCCCGTCCGGGAGGCGGGGGTCGTCGAGCGCCCGCAGCGACGGCCGCGGCCAGGTCAGGTCCCAGCGCTCCAGGACGACGCCGTCCTGCGCCGACCGCAGGCAGGTGGCCCAGCGGCCGTCGGCGGAGAAGGCGAGGCCGAAGCGGCTCGGCATCGGCGGGAGGTCCGGAAGGGTCTCGGTCATGACGCCCGCCCGGCGATCGACGGTTCGGTGCTTCCTGCGGCGTCGCCTCCGGCGGCGTGCGCGACGGCCTCGTCGGCCGTCCACTGCCGGGGCGTGTCGTGCTGGAGGCGCACCAGGAAGCCGAGGACGCCGCCGAGGCCGTCTCCCCAGGAGGTCGAGACGCCGCCCTGCTCGTCGGGGAACACCACCCGCCCGTCGCGGTGCGCCCGGTTGGCCAGGATGACCTGGGCCAGCCGCCACGCGTCGGCCCGGTGCCGCTCGGCGCCGGTGAGCGCGGCCAGGTCGAGCAGGAAGTCGCCGTTGCCGGCCAGGCCGTGGCACTGCCCCAGGATCGCGCGCCAGCGGTTGTCCATGACCGCGCGGGCGGACATCTCGGCGGCCCGCCGGAAGCGCTCGTCGCCGGTGGCGCGTCCGAGGCGGCCGAGGAAGCCGCCGATGCCGGCCGAGCCGTGGCACCAGAACGGCGCGGTGGCGATGTCCCCCGAGCTCGCCGCCCACATCGCCGACCGCCCCGTGTCGATCATGGTGCCGAGCAGCGTCTCGCCGACGCCGGCGGCCAGGGCCCGGTGGGCGTCGCCGCCGACCGACTCGGCGCAGGCGAGCAGGAAGCAGCCGACGCCCGAGACGCCGTGCGCGAACCCGTAGTAGCGCGCGCCGGCGAGCTTGGACTCGATCTCGGCGGGCGTGCTCCAGTCGAGCCCGCCCTCCCGCTCCTCGACGGTCGCGGCGAGGGCGTCGGCGGCGGCGAGGGCGCGGTCGGCGAACCGCGCCTGCCCCGTGCGGGACCACAGGTGCAGGGCCGCGAACCCGAGGCCCGCCGTCCCGTGCGTCACGTCCGGGCTGGGGACCGCCTCCGGAAGCCGGTCGGCGACGGCGAGCGCGCCCTCGACCAGGCCGGCGTCGTCCAGGGCGAGGCCGGCGTCCAGCACCGCCCACGCGGCGCCCGCCGTGCCGAAGTACAGCCCGGGGGGACGGTCGCCGTCCCTGCCCAGCCGCCGCAGGATCCAGTGGCCCGCGTCGGCGACGGCCTCGGCCAGGCGCGGTTCGGCGCCGACCTCGTAGCACCGGGTCAGGGCGCCGAGGGTCCCGGCGGCGCCGTGCTGGAGGCTGCAGGGGTCGGGGGCGCCGTAGACGCACGAGGCGGGCCAGAGGGTCTCGGCCGACTCCGGGTTCATGGTGGCGATCAGCTGGTCGACGATCCCGGCGGTGGACAGCCGGCACTGCTCCCGCAGCGAGGGGGTGCTCGCGGCCTGCGGTGCGGCTCCGCGCCGCTCCGCCGGAGCGTCCTGCGTCCCGCGGCTCGGGGCCGCCGGGTCCGGGCTCATCCGCGCCAGCGCCGCTCGCGCCCGGTGCGGGGTCCAGCGGTCGGCGGGATCGTCGGCCATCAGGCCGAGCAGCAGCGGGGTCAGCGAGTCGGGCAGGTCGAGGTCCAGGGTGCGGGCGGCCAGCCATTCCGCCAGCCGCTCGCTCAGGGGCCTGGCCGCGGGGCTCTCGTCCAGGAAGTAGGGGGGCCCGCCGGTGAGGACGTGGCAGAGGGTCGCGCCCAGGGCGAAGTGGTCCGCCGACTGGCCCGGGGCCGCGCCGGCCATCTGCTCCGGCGCGCTGTAGCCGGGGGTGCCCACCCGCATCCCCTCCGGATCGGTGTCGTCGGCGGTGAGGGCCAGCTCCAGGTCGATCATGACCGGGGCGCCGTCCGGGCGGACCATGATGTTGCTCGGGTTGAAGTCGCGCACGACGAGCCCGGCGTCGTGCGCCTTCGCCAGCAGGGCCGCGAGGTGCCCGCCCATCTCCAGGACGGGGGCCACGTGCGGGCCCCACCCGGCGTCGCCGATCACATCCGCGATCCACTGCCGCAGCGAGGCGCCGGGGATCATCTCCTGCGCCAGGAACAGGTGGCCCGCCTGGGCGAAGAGCGCCACCGGGCGCGGGGCGATCCCCAGGGTCTCGACCGCCTCCAGCACGCGGGCCTCCGTCCGCAGCCGGTCGCGGGTGTCGCGCCCCTTCGCGTCGACGTCCACGTGCGGGCGGCCCTCCTTGATGACGATCGCCTCGCCGGTCTCGGTGTCGGTCGCCCGGTACACGCCCCCCTTGTTGGTGTGGCGGATGGCCTCGTGCACGGTGAACCGCGATCCGATCCGGACGCTTTTCCGGTTCCCGGCGCCATTCTGGACCGCGCTCTTTCGGGCGTTATCGGACTCACCGGCCGTGTCCGCGCCGTTCTGGCCCTCTGCCGGCGGGACGTCTTGAGGGAATGGGCATACGGCCCAGGAGGGCGGCGTGTACGTCGCGCCGCGGCGGTCTTCCACGGGTTTGCCGTCGGGGTCGAGAATTACCCACGCATAGAATCCGTCGTTGGTGATCCTGCGCACCTCGACGAACGCTCCATAGCGGTAATGCACGAGGCTGCCCGGCCCGTAGGGGCGGTCGGACAGAATGCGCGGCCCGGGGAGGCCGGCGGTCGCCACGTGCAGTTCCGCCGCGAGGCGGACGGCCTCGTCGTCGTCGACCGGGTAGACGGTGATGAACTTCCCGGAATGGCCGCGCGAGGTGTTGCGCGCGTTCATGGCCGCGACGTGGTCGCGGGTGGCGGCGAACTTGAACGTGGAACGGCCCGCCAGCAGCACGGGCAGCGAGCGGGCCAGGACGTCCTGGGCGGAGGCCGGCGTCGCGGAGACGTGCAGCTTCCAGCCCTGCTGGGGACACTCGCCGTTCTCCGGGCGGACGTGCGCCCACATCCCGCCGCGCAGCGCCTTCCACTGGAGCGGGCCGTCCGCCGCGGCGAGCGCCCTGTCGAGAACGTCGAGCAGACGGGTGTCCCCGCCGTCCGCGGCGACCGCCCCGGACAGGACACTGAAATGGAAGTCCGCCATACCCGTTCGCCCTCTCCCTTTCCGTTCGACCGCCCCGGTCGCGTTATTGATCGCTTTGTCTTTTGGGGTCAAAAGTCAAACAACGATCGGATGTTGCTTTCGTTGAGCAAGGACACGGTAACCGCGAATCCTCCGGTAACGCCAGTCAGTCTCATTCGTCCGAGCTATTCGCGGCGGGTATAAAAGTCTTACCCGGCGGGGGATGTGGACCCTGACGTCCATGCGGAGAGTGACAATGATCGCCGGTCGGCGCTCCCTGATGGGGGAAATGTCGAGTTTGTCGTCACCCGAAACGATGATCGCTTTGCCCATTGAGTTGCTGGGCGGTTTCCGCGGAGTCATGTCCGATGGCTGCCACGCCGCCCGGTGGCGACCCGCCGGCCGGGTGTGCTAACGCCGCGTCACGCACGAAAGCGCGGGCGCTCTTCCCGCGGGCCCTCGCTTCTCAGGCGCCGGCCGCGGCGTCGACGGCGTCGGGCGACAGGATGCGGTCCAGGACCATGGCGGCGCAGCCGGTCAGGCCCGCGCTCTCGCCCAGGCGGCTCGGCTCGATGCGAAGGTCGCGCGTCGCCAGCGCCGTGGCGCGCTGGTAGACGATCTCGCGCACGCCCGCGATCAGGGGCTCGTTCGCGCCCGCGAGATCGCCGCCCAGGACGACGACCGCGGGGTTGAGGAGGTTGACGGCGGTGGCGACGACCTCGCCGATGCGGCGGCCGGCGTCGCGGAGCAGGGAGACGGTCGCGGGGTCGCCGGCGCGGGCGAGCGCCGCCAGGGCGGGCAGGTCGTCGGCGGGGGAGCGGGCCAGCAGGGCGGTGCCGCCGGCGACGGCCTCGACGCAGTTCACGTTGCCGCAGCGGCAGGGGGCCTCGCCGGGGACGGGCACGGGGATGTGGCCGATCTCCCCGGCCGCGCCGAGCGCGCCGCGCTGGATGCGGCCGCCCGCGATGATGCCCGCGCCGATCCCGGTCGAGACCTTGACGAACAGCAGGTCGCCGACGCCGGGATGGGCCTGGTGCTCCCCGAGCGCGGCCGCGTTGACCTCGTTGTCGAGGTAGGCGGGGACGCCGAAGCGCTCGGAGATGGGGGCGCCGATCTCCATGGCGTCCCAGCTCCCGGCGACGTGCTCGACGGCGTCGGGGACGCCGAGGCCGACGCCGCGGATGCTCGACGGGTCGGCGCCGGACTCGGCGAGGAGGGACTCCCACTGCTCGAACAGGCGCGGGAGCGTCTTGCCGGGGCTCACCTCCGCCGGCGGCCCGTCGGCGCGGGCCAGGGTCCTGCCGCCGAGGTCGCAGACGGCGAGCTGGCCGCGGGACTGGCCGAGGTTGGCGAGCAGGACGGCGCCGCCCGCGGCGTTGAACTCCAGCCGGGCCGGGGGTCGCCCGCCGGTGGAGGGCCCGTCGGCGCGCTCGACCACCAGGCCGCGCGAGATCAGGGCGGCGACGCGGGACGCCACGGCCGGCCGGGACAGCCCGGTGATGCGGCCCAGCTCGGCGCGGGTGGCGACGGCGTCCTCGCGGATCAGGCGCAGCATGTCGCCGCCGGTGGCCGGACGGGTGACGGGGCGGGGCATCCGGCCAGTCAAGCATCCGGGGCTTTGGTGCGTCCAGTTAGGAGAACATCCGGACTTTTGTCATCCAAAGTTCATAAGTCCGCTTGATTGGCTGACCGATGTCTCGATAGTTTGGTCGTCCAGCGAACCCCCTGGTCTTGGAGCATCTGATGGCTGTGCATCCCGTGCTGGCGGCTGTGACCCAGCGCGTCGTCGAGCGGAGCGCCGGACCCCGCGGCGCGTACCTGAACCGGATCCGGGAGGCCCGGTCGCAGGGCCCGGCGCGCGGCGGGATGGGGTGCGCGAACCTCGCGCACGGCTTCGCGGCCTGCGGCGTCCAGGACAAGCTCTGGCTGCGCGGCGACGTCACGCCGAACATCGCGATCGTGTCGGCGTACAACGACATGCTGTCGGCGCACCAGCCGCTCCAGGACTACCCCGAGCTCCTGAAGACCGCCATCCGCGCGGGGGGCGGCACGGCGCAGTTCGCCGGGGGCGTCCCCGCCATGTGCGACGGCATCACCCAGGGCCGGGCCGGCATGGAGCTGTCGCTGTTCAGCCGGGACGTGGTGGCCATGGCGACGGCCGTGGCGCTGTCGCACGACATGTTCGACGGCGCGCTGCTGCTCGGCGTGTGCGACAAGATCGTGCCGGGGCTGGTGATCGGGGCGCTGTCGTTCGGGCACCTGCCGGTGATCCTGGTGCCCGCCGGGCCGATGGCGTCGGGGCTGCCGAACGGCGAGAAGGCGAAGGTCCGCAAGCGGTTCGCGGCGGGCGAGATCGGGCGCGAGCAGCTGCTCGCCGCCGAGTCGGCGTCCTACCACTCGCCCGGCACCTGCACCTTCTACGGGACGGCGAACTCCAACCAGCTGCTCATGGAGGTCATGGGGCTGCACCTGCCGGGCGCCAGCTTCGTCCCGCCGGGCACCAAGCTGCGCGACGGCCTCACCGAGGCCGCGGCCCGGCGCGTCCTCAGGCTCACGGACCTCGGCGACGGCTACACCCCGATCGGGGAGATGCTGGACGAGCGCGCGTTCGTCAACGGCGTCGTCGCGCTGCTCGCGACCGGCGGCTCGACCAACCACACGCTGCACCTGGTGGCCATGGCCGCCGCGGCGGGCATCGAGCTGACCTGGGACGACTTCGACGAGCTGTCCAAGGCCACGCCGCTGCTCACCCGCCTCTACCCGAACGGGACCGCCGATGTGAACCACTTCCACGCGGCGGGCGGCACCGCGTTCCTCATCGGCGAGCTGATCGACGCCGGGCTCCTGCACGAGGACGCGCGGACGGTCGGCGGCGACACCCTCGCGGCCTACCGGAACATCCCGGAGATCGCCGGCGGCAGGGTCGAGTGGCGCGCGGCGCCCGGGGAGTCCGGCGACACCGAGGTCCTGCGCCCGGCCGCCGAGCCGTTCGACACGCACGGCGGCCTGCACACCGTGCGCGGCAACCTCGGGCGGGCGGTCGTCAAGGTGTCGGCGGTCCGCTCCGAGCACCGGATCATCGAGGCCGCCGCCCGCGTGTTCGACTCGCAGGAGGCGCTCCAGGAGGCGTTCGCCGCCGGGGAGCTGGACCGGGACGTGGTGGCGGTCGTCCGCAACCAGGGGCCGCGCGCGAACGGCATGCCCGAGCTGCACCGGCTCACCCCGCCGCTGTCGGTGCTCCAGGACCGGGGGCACCGCGTCGCGCTGGTGACCGACGGCCGCATGTCGGGGGCGTCCGGCGCCGTGCCCGCCGCGATCCACGTGTCGCCGGAGGCCGCGGCGGGCGGGCCGCTCGCCCGTGTCCGCGACGGCGACGTGGTCCGGCTCGACGCGGACGCCGGGGTGCTGGAGGTCCTCGTCCCCGCCGAGGAGTTCGACGCCCGGGAGCCCGCCGCGGGGCCGCCCGAGCAGACCTACGGCACGGGGCGGGAGCTGTTCCAGGCGTTCCGCCATGCCGTGGGCCCGGCGGAACGGGGTGCGGGGGTCTTCTCATGAGCGAAGTGAACCGGGGGGAGTGGGGGGTCGTCCCCCCACAGGAAACGCTGAGCGAAGCGGAATTCGGGGAGTGGGGGGCCGTCCCCACGCACGGAGCGCCGCGCGGAACGTGGCTGGTCGCGGACGTGGGCGGGACCAATGCCCGGTTCGCGCTGGTGGACGGCCCGGACGGCGTCCTGTCGGAGGTCCGGGCGCTGCCGACCCGCGACCATCCGGGCCTCGCGGAGGCCGCGGCCGCCTACCTCGACGCGGTCGGCGCGCGCCCGGTGGCGGCGTGCCTGGCCGTGGCCGGCCCGGTCACTAATGGCACGTTCCATTTGACGAACGCGGGCTGGCCCAAGGGCGACCCGGAGGCGGTCCGCGCCCACCTCGGGCTGGCGCACCTGGACGTCATCAACGACTTCGAGGCGCTCGCCCTGGCCCTCCCGCGCCTCGGTGAGGACGACCTCGTCTCCATCGGGCGGGGCAGTCCGGACCCCGGCGCCCCCCTCGCGGTGGTCGGGCCGGGCACGGGCCTCGGCGTCGCCGGGCTCGTCCGGACGCCGTCGGGCTACGTGCCGCTGCCCGGCGAGGGCGGCCAGGTGGACGTCCCGGCCGCCACCGACCGCGAGCTGGTGGTGGCGCGGCTGCTGCGCGCCGAGAAGGGCGCGTCCACCGCGGAGTACCTGCTGTCGGGGGCGGGTCTGGCCCGCATCCGCCGCTACCTCGCCGCGATCGACGGCCGGCCCGCGCTGGACCTGAGCCCGCGGCAGATCAGCGAGGACCGCGACGACCCCCTGTGCCGCGAGGCCGTGGAGATGTTCTGCGCCCTGCTCGGGTCGCTCGCGGGCAACGTCGCCCTCACGCTCGGCGCGCGGGGCGGCGTCTTCCTCGGCGGCGGGATCCTGCCGCGGATCGCGGACGTGCTGCAGCGCAGCGCGTTCCGCGCCCGGTTCGAGGGGAAGCCTCCCGTCGAGGACTACATGCGCGCCATCCCGACCGCCCTCATCGTCCATCCCGGCCCCGCCCTGCTCGGTGCCGCCGTCCGGCTCACCCAGAGCCTGCCCGACCTGGAGCCCGCATGATCGCCGAAGACCTGTTCGACCTCGCGCCCGTCATCCCCGTGGTGGTGCTGGACGACGCCGAGGCCGCCGTCCCGCTGGCCCGCGCCCTGGTGGAGGGCGGCCTCCCGGTGATCGAGGTGACGCTGCGCACGCCGTCCGCGCCGGAGGCGATCGCGCGGATCGCCGCCGAGGTCCCGGACGCCGTGGTGGGCGCGGGCACCGTCGTGCGCCCCGAGGACGCCGAGCGCTCGGCCGCCGCCGGGGCGAAGTTCCTGGTCAGCCCCGGCTGCACGGCCCGCCTCCAGGCGGCGATGGTCGCGACCGGCCTGCCGTTCCTGCCGGGCGTCGCCACCGCCTCCGAGGCGATCGCCCTGCTGGAGGGCGGGATCACGGCGATGAAGTTCTTCCCGGCCGAGGCGGCGGGCGGCGCCGCGTACCTGAAGGCGCTCGGCGGGCCGCTGCCGCAGATCCGGTTCTGCCCGACGGGCGGGGTCAGCCTGCGGAACGCCGCCGACTACCTCGCGCTCGGCAACGTCGGATGCGTCGGCGGCTCCTGGCTGACCCCCGCGGACGCCGTCCGCGACGGCGACTGGGACCGCGTCGGCAAGCTGGCCTCCGAGGCGGCGGCGCTGCGCACCGGGTGACGCCGCCGGTGATGTCACATCCGGGCGGGCCGTTCACGTCTCCCGGGCATGGACACCACAACGACGCTTGAGAAGCTGAGGAAGCAGCGCACCGTCCTGCTGACGAGCTACCGCAGGGACGGGACGCCGGTCGGGACCCCCGTGAACGTCGTCGTACGCGGGGACCGCGCCTACTTCCGCACCTACGACAAGGCGTTCAAGACCAGGCGGCTTGCGCGCAACCCGGAGGTGGAGCTCGCTCCGAGCACCTTCCGGGGCAGGGTCCTCGGGCCGGAGACGCACGGCCGCGTCCGCCTGCTCACCGAGGAGGAGGCGCGGCCGATCCGCCGGCTGCTCGCCCGCAAGCACCCGTTCCTGCAAGGGTTCGCGGTGCCGCTGGCCCACCGGCTGAAGGGCTACCGGACGCTGCACTACGAGCTCACGCTCGACGGGGGCTGACCGCGCGGTGCGGGCACGGGCCCGCGGCGAGGCCCTTTCCCCCGTCGGCGGGGACGAGGTCCATCCGCAGCCGCCCGCAGGCGCAGCGCGTCCAGGTGACGACGCCGTCGCTGGTGAGATGCCGGGACACGAGAGTGGTCGGTTCGCTCATGACAGCAGTCTGCGGCCGGTGGAACGTTCTCGTCCATTTCAGATTCGCGCAGGGGATCGTGCAAGATGTTCGCATGATCGAGTTGCGCCGGCTGCACATGCTGAGGCTCGTCCACCAGTACGGGACCGTCACGTCCGCGGCGGAGGCCATGCACCTGACGCCGTCGGCGGTCTCCCACCATCTGCGCGAGCTGGCGCGGGAGTTGAAGGTGCCGCTGCTGGAGCCGCAGGGCCGCAAGGTGCGGCTGACCCCGGCGGCGCACCTGCTGGTCGGGCACGCCGACGGCCTCCTCGCCCGGTGGGAGGAGGCCCTGGCCGACCTGGAGTCGCACCGCGCCGGGACGGCGGGGCCGCTGCGCATGTGCGGGTTCCCCACGGCGGTCGCCGGGCTCGTCGCGCCCGCCGCCGGCGCCCTGCTGCGCGCGGACCCGGCCCTGGCGGTCGAGGTCCGCGAGTGCGACACCGAGGAGGCCGTCGGGCTGCTCGCGGCGGGCGAGACCGACATCGCGGTGATCGAGCCGACCCCCGCCGCGCCGCCGCCGGGCGACCCGCGCTTCGACCGCGAGCCGCTGCTGGAGGAGGCGCTCGACCTCATCGTCCCGGTCGGGCATCCGCTGGCGCTGCGCGAGGGCGTCCGGCTGGAGGACGCCTCGGGCGAGTCGTGGATCAGCGTCCAGCCCGAGAGCTGCGGCCACCACCAGCAGGTCATGGCCTACTGCGCCGCCGCCGGGTTCACGCCGCGGATCGCGCACCACACCACCACGTGGCCGGTGATCTGGGCCCTGGTCGCCAACGGCCTCGGGGTCTCGCTCGTGCCGCGGCTGGCCGACGGGCCGGCCGACCAGCCGGTCGTGCGGGTGCCGCTCGGCGGGGACGGCGTCCCGAAGCGGCGCGTGCTGACCTGCGTGCGGCGGGGCGGCCGCGGCCACCCGCTGGTCGCGCGCGGCCTGCGGGCGCTCCGCGAGGCCGTCCCCGACCGCTGCGTCCTGGCGGCGGCCGCCTGAGCGCCCGGGGTCAGGGGCCGGGGGCGTGGCGGCGGGCCCGGCGGATCCCGAACGCCAGCAGGACCGCGCGCAGGACCCAGACGGCCAGCGCGATCTGCAGGACGACGAGGAGCCCCGTGCCGGGGCCGGCCGTGAAGGCCAGCACCAGGAACGCCGCGAACAGGAGCGGGAACGCCGGGAAGAGCGGCCCGCCCCGGTGGCGGTGGGCCATGTGCCGGCGGTGCCGGTGATGGCGCTGCCAGGCGGGATGGCCCGGCCCGCCGAACATGACGGCCGCCCCCGGGTCCCAAGCGGACCCGAGCGGGGATTCCCACTGCGCTTTGCGCGGGGGCTCGGGCAGTCCGGTCGGGGACGGCAGGTCCCGGACGAGGGCGCGCAGGTCACCGCGCGTCTTGGCGGCGAGCACGGACTCCAGCCGCTCGTCGAGTTCGGCGCGGTCCAGCCTGCCCTCGGCGAAGTGGTCGTGCAGGGCGACCATGACGGCGTCGCGCTCGGCGTCGCCGATGCGGATCTCGTCAGGCGGGGCCATGATCACTCCTCGGTCTCGTCGGCCGTCGGCCCCGGGTCGTCCAGGTCGTCGGCCAGGATGCGGTACAGGCTGCGGCGGGCCTCCGACAGGACGTCCCGGGCCTGGGTCACCTGCTCGGGCGAGCCGGAATGGACGATCTGCATCACCGCGGCCCCCGTCTGCGCGGCCTGCTTGAACAGCTCCGGGACGCCCTCGCCGTAGTCGGGCGTCATCTCCGCCCACGGCTCGGCCAGCCGCTCGGCGTTCTCCTCCATGTAGGCGCGGCCCTCGGCGGTGAGGTGGAAGACGCGGCGGCCGCCGGACTCGTCGCCCGCGATCAGCCCCTCGTCCGCGAGCTGCTGCAGCGCCGGGTAGACCGCGCCGGGGCTCGGCTTCCAGGCTCCGTCGCTGCGCTCGTTGATCTCCTGGATGATCTGGTAGCCGTTGCGCGGCTCCTCGGCCAGCAGGACGAGGATCGCCGCCCGGACGTTGCCCTTGCGGGCCTTGGCGCCCCGGCCCCACGGACCGCCGCGCCCCCGCGCCCACGGCGGGCGCGGGCCGGGCCCGTGGCCGAACCCGCCGGCCGGGCCCCAGGGGCCCGGCCCGCCGCCGAACAGGGCGCCGAAGTTCGGGAAGTCGCCGCGACCCCAGGGTCCGCGGCCGTGCGTGTGCCCCATGTTCTGCACCACCTTCTGAGAGCTCTCTCTGACCTCTCGCGATACGACAACGATATATCGAAGACGTACGGATCGGCCAGAGGGTTCCCGATTCCGGATCCGGGACGCGACCGGAGTGCCGCAATAAACCGGGCATCGTCTCCGAAACCGGCCATCGCCGTCTGATCGCCCGCGTCTGTGGGTACCACCGAGGGCGAGGGGACATGGGCACACAGGAAGCGGTCACCGCGCAGGACGCGGTCTTCACCCCGGCAGCGACGGGGACCAGGCTCCGCGCCAGGAACGAGCTCGCGCTCGGCCTGGCGCTGTTCGTGCTCTACTCGCTGGTGGCGATGCTGCCCGAGCAGGCGAGGGCGGCGGCGTCGCGCGGGCACGGGGAGTCCCTGTACGCGCTGGAGCGGGCCCTGCGCCTCGACGTGGAGCCCGCCCTCAACGGCTGGCTGGCGGCCCAGCCGGTCCTGCGGGTCCTGGCCAACTACGAGTACGCCGTCACCTACGTCGCCAGCGCGCTCGCCCTGCTGGTCTGGCTGTTCCTGCGCCATCCCGAGCGGTACCGCACGGCCCGCAACGCCTTCGTCATGCTCAACCTCGCCGGCCTGGCGTGCTTCGCGCTGTACCCCGTCATGCCGCCCAGGCTGATGCCCGCCGACCTCGGCTTCGTCGACACCGTCACCAACGGCCGCACCTGGGGCTCGTGGGGGTCCCCGCTGGTGAAGCACGCCGACGAGTTCGCCGCCGTCCCGTCCCTCCACATGGCGTGGACCCTGTGGGTCGGCGTCGAACTGGCGCGCGTGAAGGCCAAGCGGTGGGTGCAGGGGGTGAACACCGCGCACATCCTGGTCACCCTCTACGTCATCCTGGCGACGGCCAACCACTACCTGCTGGACGCCGTGGCGGCCATCCCGTTCGTCGTCGTGCCGGTCTACCTCGCCGAGCGGATCGCGAGGCCGCACGCGGCGCGCGTCCAGGGGCCGGACGCGTTCTTCCTCGCGGTGGAGACGCCCGAGGCCCCGCAGCATCCCGGCGGCGTCATCATGCTCGACACCTCGGGGGCGGACGTCGGCCGCGCCGACCTCGTCCGGGTGATCGAGGAGCGTCTCGACGGGCTTCCCCGCTTCCGGCAGCGGCTCGTCCGCCGGGGCCGCTGGCGCCGCCCCGTCTGGCGCGACCTGGACCGGGTCGACTGGGAGTGGCACGTCACCGAGAAGCGGGTCGACGGGATGGCGGGGCTGCGCGCGGAGGTGGCCCGGCTCCAGTCCGAGGCCCTGCCGCTGGACCGGCCGCCCTGGCGGATGGTCGTGCTGAAGGGCGCCGAGCCCGGCCGCACGGCGGTCGTCTACCTGATGCACCACGTGGTCGCCGACGGCGTCGGCATCGTGGCGCAGGCCGTGTACCTGATGCAGCCGCCGCCCGAGCCGGTCGCCGCGCCTCCCCGCGCGCCGCTGCGCAAGGCCGTCGCCACCGTGGTCGGGCTCGGCCAGCTCGCCACCGCGGTCGGCAGGCCGGAGCCCCTGCCCGCCGCCGGGACCCGCGAGCGCCGGTTCGGCACCATGGTCCTGCCGCTCGGAACCGTCCGGGACGTGGCCCGGCGCCACGGCGCCCGCGTCACCGACGTCGTGCTGTGCGCGGTCGCGGGCGCCCTGAACCGCGGCGTCAGCGAGGAGGACGGCCGGCCCGGCACGTGCCGCGTCGCGGTCCCGCTGATGATGAGGCCGCCCGGCAGCGCGATGGTGGGCAACCACACCACCGCCGTGATGGTGGACCTGCCGATCGGGAAGATGGCCGAGACCGACCGGCTCGCCCTGATCGCCGAGCGCGGCCGGGTGCTGCGGTCCGGGACGCGGGCGCAGGCGGCGTGGTTCGTGATGTGGCAGGCGGGACGCCTGATGCCGCCCCCGCTGCACGCCCGCTTCGCGCGCATGTCCTACAGCGGGCGGTTCCTCCAGGGCACCGTGTCCAGCCTTCCGGGGCCCGACCGGCCGCTGCGGCTGTGCGGCGCCCCGCTCACCGCCGTCTACCCGATCGTCCCGCTCGCCCCCGGAACGCCCCTGGCGATCGCCGGGCTCGGCGTCCACCGCGACCTGTGCTTCGGCCTCTCCCTCGACCCCGGTCTGGCGGACGACGCCGACGCGCTGATGGAGGCCGTCCACGACGTCTTCGAGGAGCTGCGGAAAGGGCTGGAGTGATCGGACGTCCCGCGGCCGGACGCCCCGCGGTCAGATGCTCCGCATCGCGCGCAGCGACTCCTTGAGCGAGCCCATCGTCGCGAACACGGCGGTGGGCTCGTAGCCGCAGTGCGCCATGCAGTTCGCGCAGCGCTCGTCGCGTCCCCGCCCGTAGGCGTCCCAGTCGGTGGTGTCGAGGAGCTCCTGGTAGGTCGCGGTGTAGCCGTCGTCCATCAGGTAGCAGGGCCGCTGCCAGCCCTTCAGCGAGTACGACGGGATGGCCCACGCCGTGCACGGGAAGTCGACCTTCCCCTCCAGGAAGTCCAGGAACAGCGGCGAGTGGTTGAACCGCCACCGCGCGCGGCGCCCGTCGGCGAACGTCTTGCGGAACAGGGCGCGGGTCTCCTGCACGCCGAGGAAGTGGTCCTGGTCGGGCGCCTTCTCGTAGGCGTACGCCGGCGAGATCATCATCTGGTCGACGCGGAGCTCGTCGTTGAGGTAGTCGAGCACGTCGATGACGGTCTGCGGGGTGTCGGTGTTGAACACCGTCGTGTTCGTCGTGACCCGGAACCCCCGCTCCCGGCACATCCTGATCGCCTCCACCGCCTGGTCGAACACCCCCTCCTTGCAGACGGACGCGTCGTGCCGCTCGCGCAGCCCGTCGACGTGCACCGCCCAGGCGAAGTAGCGGGACGGCCGGAACAGGTCGATCTTCTTCGGGATCAGCGCGGCGTTCGTGCACAGGAACACGTACCGCTTCATCCGCACCAGCTCGGCGACCAGCTCGCCGATCCGCGGATGCATCAGCGGCTCGCCGCCCGCGATCGACACCATCGGCGCGCCGCACTCGCGGACCGCCGCGACCGCCTGCTCGACCGGCATCCGCTGCTTGAGCACGTCCGCCGGATGCTGGATCTTCCCGCAGCCCGCGCACGCCAGGTTGCACGCGAACAGCGGCTCCAGCTCCATGATCAGGGGATATCTCGTCCGCCCCGCCAGCTTGTTGCGCAGGACGTAACCGCCGACGCGCAGGCTCTGGCGCAGTGGCATGCCCATTTAGGAGGTCTCCTTCAGGTACCGGCCGAGCGCCGAGAGCGGGAACACGAGCCTGTACAGGTGGTAGTTGATGTAGAAGTCGCCGGGGAACCCGGTGCCGGTGAAGTGGTCCTCGTCCCACGTGCCGTCGGGGCGCTGGTGCTCGACGAGCCAGCGGACGCCGCGCTCGACGGCCGGTCCGCGCTCGCCGGCGGCCAGCAGCGCGAGCAGCGCCCACGCGGTCTGCGACGGTGTGGAGGCGCCGTGCCCGATCCACGTCCGGTCCCGGTAGGAGCGCAGGTCCTCGCCCCAGCCGCCGTCCTCGCGCTGGTGGCGCTCCAGCCAGGCGACCGCGTCGCGGATCACGGGCTTGCCCGGCCGGACGCCCGCCGCGATGAGGGCCGGCACGACGCTGCCCGTCCCGTACACGTGGTTGGCGCCCCACCGGCCGAACCAGGAGCCGTCCGGCTCCTGCGCCTTCAGCAGCCACACGACGGCCCGCTTGACCACCTGCGAGTCGGCCATGCCGCGGTGGGACATCGCCTCCACCACGTGCGCGGTGACGTCGGCGGACGGCGGGTCGATGACCTCGCCGAAGTCGCAGAACGGCAGCTTGCGGCACAGGGCGCGGGTGTTGTCGGCGTCGAACGCGCCGAACCCGCCGTCCCGGGACGCCATCCCCGCCATCCAGCGCACGCCCCGCTCGATCGCCGGCTCGGCCTGCGGGAGCCGGGCGCGGCCGAGCGCGAGGACCACCTCGGCGGTGTCGTCGGTGTCGGGGTAGCAGTCGTTGTCGAACTCGAACGCCCAGCCGCCCGGGGGCAGGTCGGGGCGCCGCACCGACCAGTCGCCGGGGCCCCTCACCTCCTCGCCGACCAGCCATTCGGCGGCCCGCTCCAGCGCGGGGTGCCCGGCGGGCACGCCCGCGTCCCCGAGGGCGTTCATCGCGAGGGCGGTGTCCCAGACGGGGGACTGGCACGCTTCGAGGCGCCGCCCCCGGTCGTCGCGGATCGTGAACCGCTCCAGCCCGTCCAGGCCCCGGCGGACGATCGGGTGGTCGAGGCCGTAGCCGAGCAGGTGCAGCGCGAGCAGCGAGTACACCCACGGCGGCTGGATCCCGCCCCACGACCCGTCCCGCTCCTGCCGCGCGACGATCCACTCGGCGGCGCGGCGCAGCGCGGCCCTGCGCACGCCCTTCGCCGGGTGCCGCTCGTACACGTGCAGCGCCGCGTCGAGCGCCCCGAACGCCGCGTCCCACCCGGACAGGCGCCGCCTGCGGGCCGGGGGGACGTCGTAGCCGGGGTACAGCTCGTCCAGCGCGAACGGCAGTGGCCGGACGGGGCGCAGCGCGGCCACCACCGTCAGCGGGACGACCGTCTGCCGCGCCCAGCACGCGAAGTCGTAGACGTTCAGCGGGCACCAGCGCGGCAGGAGCACCATCTCCGGCGGCAGCGCCGGCAGGTCCTCCCACGGCCAGCGGCCGAACATCGCCAGCCAGAACCGCGTGAAGACGCGGGTCGCCGGGACGCCGCCGCCACCGCGGACGAACGCGGCGGCGCGGACCATGTGGTCCGCGTCGGGCGGGTCCCCCGCGAGCCGCAGCGCGACGTAGGCCTCGACGGTCGTGGACAGGTCCGGCGGGCCGTCGTGGAAGTTCGCCCAGGTGCCGTCGGCGGCCTGCTGGGACCTGATCCAGCGCGCGGCCTCGCGTGTGTCGGCGTCGTCGCGGATGCCGAGGAACTCGCGCAGCAGCAGGTCCTCGGCGTCCATCGTCACGTTGGTCTGCAGCTCGCCCTTCCACCAGCCCTCCGGGGACTGGAGCAGGAGCAGGTGGTCGCGGGCGGCCTCCAGCGCCTCGGCGGCCGTCCTGATCCGGGCCGGCCCGCCGGCGGCGGGCGGCTCGGCGACGGCGGGGCCCGTCTCGTCGGCGGGACCCGTCTTGTCGGTGGGCGTCGTCTCGGTGGTGGGCTCGGTCGTCGTCATCAGTGGTCCCGGCAGGTGACGAAGTCGGCGATGTGCAGGAACTCGGCGCGGACGGGCTCGGGCAGCCGCGCGGTGAGCAGGTGCTCGGCGGCGCGCTGGATGCGGCTCTCGGCCTCCATCTCGGCCCAGGCGCGCCCGCCCGCCGCCTCCACCAGGCCGGCGGCCTCGGCGAGCTCCTCCCCGGCCGCGTCCTCCGCGGCCGGCGGGGTCCGCGCGTACAGCTCGGCCAGCCGCTCCGCCTCCGGCGTCCCGGAGTTCAGCGCGGCGACGACCGGCAGCGACATCTTGCGGGCCCGCAGGTCCGCCAGCGCGGGCTTGCCGGTGGTCGCGGGGTCGCCCCAGATGCCGAGCAGGTCGTCCACGAGCTGGAAGGCGATGCCGAGGTCCTCGCCGAACGCCTCCAGCGCGGCGCACAGCCGCTCCGGCGCGCCGTCCAGGACGGCCCCGATCGCGCAGGAGCACGCGAGGAGCGCGGCGGTCTTGCCGGACGCCATCGTGAGGCACTCCTCCACGCCGATCTGCCGGCGCGTCTCGAAGTCCATGTCGAGGGCCTGCCCGGCGACGAGGCGGCGGACGGCGGACGCGAGGGCGCGGGCCGCCCGCGCCGAGCCCTGGCCGGGCGCCTCCAGCAGGACCTCGCCGGCGAGGGCGAGCAGCGCGTCGCCCGCCAGGATCGCGGACGCGTCGCCGAACACGGTCCACGCCGCCGGGCGGTGCCTGCGCGTCCGGTCGCGGTCCATGATGTCGTCGTGCAGGAGCGAGAACGCGTGGGCCAGCTCGACGGCGACGGCGCCCGGCAGCCCGCTCTCCGGGGGCGCCAGGGCGGCCCGCGCGGACAGCAGCGCCAGCGCCGGGCGCAGCGCCTTGCCCGCGGGGGCCTTGCGGGGGTGGCCCTCCTCGTCGGTCCAGCCGAGGTGGTACGCCGCGACCCGGTAGGTGCGCGGGTCGAGCCGCCCGACCGCGGCGCGCAGCGCGCCGTCGACCAGCTCACGGACATCGGTCAGCGAAACGGGCACGGCCGTCATCGGTCCTTCACCTTCTCCAGGTGGCGGCGGACCAGGCGCGCGGCGGTGAGACCGCTGCGCACTGCTCCCTCCATGGTGTCCGGCCAGCCCGTGTCGGTCCACGCGCCTGCCAGGTACAGGCCCGGCGCGCGGGTCGCCGCGCCGGGGCGGGCCGCCGCGCTGCCGGGGCGCTGCCGGAACGTCGCGCGCCGCTCCCGCGTCACGAACACCTCCCGGACCTGCGCGTCCCACGCGGCGGGCAGCAGCCGCCGCAGCTCGGGGACGAACCGCGAGCGCAACTCGGCGGTCGGCATGTCGATCCACGGGTCGGCGGCCGAAAGCGACACCGCGAGGTACTGGCCGCGCCGCAGCCCGCTCACCGCCGTCCGGTCGAACACCCACTGGACGGGCGAGCCGACCGCGGCGGCGAACGGGGCGTCCATGACCCTGCGGTCGTAGACGACGTGGACGTTCACGATCGGGCTGGCGTCCAGCTCGGGCCAGCGCAGCGGGTCCGGCAGCGCCTCGGCGGGCAGCAGCCGCGCCGCCGCCTCGTGCGGCACCGCGATGACCACCGCGTCGGCGGCGATCGGCGCGCCGTCCACGACCACCTTCGGGTCGGCGGTGACGGCCTCCACCCTGGACTTCAGCCGGACGGTCCCGCCCATCTCCGCGATGCGCCGCAAGGCCGGGCCGCCGTGCAGCTCCTCCAGCGGGACGAGCGGCAGCCCGATGTCGGCCGCGTCGGCGCGTCCGAACAGCGCCCGCCGGCACACCATCGCCGACAGGCCGAGCGCGGCGTCGTCCACCTCGGCGTTCAGCGCGGACGTGAGGAACAGACCCCACAGCGCCTCCCGCGCCCACGGCCGCTGCCCGCGCTGCGCCAGCCACGCCCCGGCCGACACCTGGTCCAGCGCGGGGTCGGCGGGGTCCAGCCGCGCCAGCCCGGTCGCGGCGCGCATGGCCCTCACCCGGTCGGCGGCCGACAGAGGCGCGTACCGCGCCAGCGCGGGCAGCAGGTGCAGCGGGCTCGGCAGGCCCGCTCTGCGCAGCCGCGCCGGCGGCGCGCCCGCCCGCAGCACGGGGACGTCGAACCGGTCCTGGACGTCGACGAGGTGGTCGGCGCGGAGCCGGTGCAGCAGCCCCTGGTACGCCGTGCAGCACCGCAGGAAGACGTGCTGGCCGTTGTCGACGCTCATCTCGCCCCGCCCGAACGAGTGCGTGGCGCCGCCGAGCCACGGCCGGGACTCCAGCAGCGTGACCGGCACGCCCGACTCCTGGAGGGCGATCGCCGTGCTGATGCCCGCGAGCCCCCCGCCCACGACGACGACGCTCACCGCTCCACCCCCGACAGCGCGCGCGCCGCCACCACGGCCTTCTGCCAGGTCGGCAGCGACATCCGCGCGTCCAGTGCGATCTGGGGGCGCGCGGCGATGTTCTCCAGAAGCCGCCGGTAGATGCCGGCCATCGCCGCCGTGCACGCCGCGCTGCGCCGGTCCAGCAGCGGCAGCAGCCGCAGCCCCTCGGCGTACCAGGCCCGCGCCCGCTCCGCCTGGAAGCCGACCAGCTCGTTCAGCCGCCACGGCGGGTCGATGAACGCGCCCGACTCGTCCAGCTTCAGCGTGCAGCCGAACCGCGCGAGATCCTCGGCGGGGATGTAGGTCCGCCCGGCCGTCCGGTCCTCGCGCAGGTCGCGCAGGATGTTGGTGAGCTGCAGCGCGACGCCGAGCGAGTCGGCGAGGCCCTCGGCCCGCTGCCGGCCGTCCGACCCGAACACCCCGAGCGACAGGCGCCCGACCGAGCCCGCGACCCGCTGGCAGTAGCGCAGCAGGTCGTCGAAGGTCTCGTAGTCGGCGCCGCGCACGTCGTCCTCGCAGCCGTCGATCAGCTCCTCGAACGCCTCCAGGGGGATCGGGAACCGGCCCGCCGCGTCGGCCAGCGCGGTCAGCACCGGATGCCCCTCCAGGGCCCGGACGTCGACCCGCCGCCGCAGCACCTCCTGCACGGTCGTCAGCCGCTGCCGGGACCGGTCCAGCAGGTCGAGCCGGACGCAGGCCGGCTCGGGGCCGTCGCCGATGTCGTCGATGCCGCGCGCGAACGCGTAGACCGCGCTCATCGCCCGCCGCTTCGGGGCCGGCATCAGCCGGATCCCGTAGGAGAAGTTGCGGGCCTCCTCGCGGACCACCCGCTCGCAGTGCCGGTACGCCTCGACGACCCGCTCGGAACGCTCGCACGTCTCCGAAACCGTCATCGCCCCCTCCTTCCAAGAGCGCGCGCCCACCCGGCCGGCAGCGTGGCCCGCCGTGGACGCAGCGCATGGGCGAGCACGTCGTACCGCCCGTGTTCCAGAGCCGACAGGGTGGCGCGCCCCCCGGCCACGTAGCCCGCGACGGCGATGCGCGCCCAGCCGGTCAGGTCCGCCAGCAGCGGCGCGGCGCCCGCGTCCAGCAGTTCGCGGGCGCGGCCGGCCTCCAGCGCCAGGACGCCGCGCAGGCGGGTCGGCGTCACCGGGCGCCCGAGGTCGTCCTCGGCGCAGCCGAACCGCCGCAGGTCCTCGCCGGGCAGGTAGATCCGGCCGGCGCGGTAGTCCTGCCCGGCGTCCTGGCAGTGCTCGATGATCTGCAGCGCCGTGCAGACGTCGTCGGACGCGGCCGCGAGGCGCGGCGTGTGCGCGTGGAACAGGCGCAGGACGATCCGTCCCACCGGCGCGGCGGACAGCGCGCAGTACTCCTTCAGCTCGGTGAACGTCTCGTACCGGTGGACGGCCTGGTCCTGCCGGTTCGCCCGCACGAGGTCGCGGAACGGCTCCTCGGGGATCCGGTGCGCGTGCACCGTTCCCGCGAGCCTGCGCAGCTGCGGCAGGGCGGGCGTCCGTCCGGCGAACACGCGGTCCAGGTCGTCGTCCACCAGGCCGAGCAGCTTGAGCCGCTGCTCCGGCGGGGCCTCGTCGCCGATGTCGTCGACGAGCCGCGCGAAGCCGTAGACGGCCCGCAGGGCGGCGCGGTGCCGGGCGGGCAGGACCCGCGCCGCCACCGGGAAGTTCTCCCGGGAGGCGAGCCGGTCCAGCGCGCGATCGTGCTCCTCGGCGCTCCAGGGCGGTTCAATGATCACCTAGAGGAGATCGACCGGTCCGGCACGAGAGAAACTCTGGCCAAGGTATGGACTTATCTAAACGGGCCGTGTCCGGGGCTGAACCGTTCCAGGGATCGCGGCGTCGCGGGGGCCGCTCGGTAGCCTCGGGGCATGCCGACCCATGAGCGCGAGATCACCGAGCCCGTCGACCTGTGCACGCCGGACGGGCGGCTGGCTCCGCGCGCGGTCGGCTGGACGCGGCGCCCGCTGCACCGCGCGAACCTGCGCGGCTGGGGCAGGGCCAAGCGCTGGGAGTACTGGGGCATCGTCACGCCCCGGCACATCGTCGGGCTGGTCGCCTCGTCGCTCGACTACGCCGCGGTCCACGGCGTCTACGTGCTGGACCGCGAGACGGGCGAGGAGATCTCCCGGGACGGCGTGGTCCCCTTCGCGCGCGGCGCGGTGTTCCCCGACCGCAGCGGATCCGGGGAGGCGTCGGTGCGCGGGGCGGGCTTCGCGGTCGGCGTCCGCCAGGGCCCGTCCGGCTCGCGGGTGCGGGCGCTGGTCCCCGGGCTGGTGGACCTGGACGTCCGGGTCCCGCTGCCGGACGGCCACGAGTCGCTCGGCGTGGTGGTCCCCTGGAGCGCCCGGCGGTTCCAGTACACGGTCAAGGACGTGGGGCGTCCCGTGCACGGGCGGCTGCGCCTCCCGTCCGGCGACCATGAGATCGGCGACGGCGCCTTCGCCGTCCTCGACCACGGGCGCGGCAAGTGGCCGTACCGGATGACGTGGAACTGGGCGGCGGCGAGCGGCCCCGGCCTGGCCCTGCAGCTCGGCGGCAAGTGGACCGACGGCACCGGCATGACCGAGAACGCGCTGTTCGTCGGCGGCCGGCTGCACAAGATCGGCGATGAGCTCGACTGGTCCTACGACCGGTCCGACTGGCTGCGCCCCTGGACGATCCGCGGTCCGCGCGTCGAGGCCGAGTTCCGCCCCTTCCACGAGAAGGTCGCGCGCACGGAGCTCGGCGTCGTCGGCACCGAGACGCACCAGTGCTTCGGCCGCTTCAGCGGCCGCGCCCAGGCCGACGACGGCGCCTGGCACGACTTCGCGGACCTCACCGGCTGGGCGGAGGAGTCCCGCCAGCGCTGGTGACCCGCGGCATGCCGGAAGACGACCGAGGGGCGTCCCCGCCGTCGGGCCGGGAGCAAGTAGCTTGATGTCGAGATAAAATGAAGATAGCTTGACGTCGAGAGAAAAGCGGTGGAAGTTAGGCGGCCCTGATTGCCGGTCAGGAGTCCGACTAAGGCAGGATCAAGGGAGACGAAGCTCCCGTCCCGCCGCGCGCCGTCCCGCGTCGGCCCCGGGGACGGGCCTTATTGAAGATCAACCCAGCGCCGCGCGCTCATGTCCCGGACCGGACGCGCGGTGGCGACGGAGGAGGAGTCCGTGTCCGCGAACAGCTTCGGCAGTCTCGACAAGCTGCAGGTCGGCGACAGGTCGTACGACATCTACCGCCTGGACGCCGTCGAGGGCTCGGCCCGTCTCCCGTACAGCCTCAAGGTGCTGCTGGAGAACCTGCTGCGCACCGAGGACGGTGCCAACGTCACCGCCGACCACATCCGCGCGCTCGCGCAGTGGGACGCCAAGGCCAAGCCGAGCAAGGAGATCCAGTTCACCCCCGCCCGGGTGATCATGCAGGACTTCACCGGCGTGCCGTGCGTGGTGGACCTCGCCACGATGCGCGAGGCGGTGCGCGACCTCGGCGGCGACCCGACCAGGATCAACCCGCTGGCCCCGGCCGAGATGGTGATCGACCACTCGGTGATCGTCGACTACTTCGGCTCGCCGGACGCCTTCGAGCGCAACGTGCAGCGCGAGTACGAGCGCAACAAGGAGCGCTACCAGTTCCTGCGCTGGGGGCAGACGGCGTTCGACGAGTTCAAGGTCGTCCCGCCCGGGACCGGCATCGTCCACCAGGTGAACATCGAGCACCTGGCCCGCGTCGTGTTCGACCGCGGCGGCGTCGCCTACCCCGACACCTGCGTCGGCACCGACTCGCACACGACGATGGAGAACGGCATCGGCGTGCTCGGCTGGGGCGTCGGCGGCATCGAGGCGGAGGCCGCGATGCTCGGCCAGCCGATCTCGATGCTCATCCCGCGCGTCGTCGGCTTCAAGCTGACCGGCGAGATGCCCGCCGGGACGACCGCGACCGACCTCGTCCTCACCATCACCGAGATGCTGCGCGAGCACGGCGTCGTCGGCAAGTTCGTGGAGTTCTACGGCGAGGGCGTGCACGCGCTGCCGCTGGCGAACCGCGCCACGATCGGCAACATGAGCCCCGAGTTCGGCTCCACCTGCGCGATCTTCCCGATCGACGACGAGACGCTGAAGTACCTGCGGCTCACCGGCCGGGACGAGGAGCAGATCGCGCTCGTCGAGGCCTACGCCAAGGCGCAGGGCCTGTGGCTCGACCCGTCGGTGGAGCCGGAGTTCTCCGAGTACATGGAGCTGGACCTCGCGACGGTCGTGCCGTCGCTGGCCGGCCCGAAGCGCCCGCAGGACCGCATCTCCCTGGCCGAGGCCAAGCAGACCTGGCGGCGGGACGTGCAGAACTACGTCGAGAGCATCCAGGGCGCGGCCGACGAGGCGTCCAACGAGTCGTTCCCGGCCTCGGACTCTCCGGCGATCAGCCACGACTCCGACGGCGACAAGCCCCGGCAGCACGGCTCCAACGGGGCCAGGCGCCCGCACAACCTCGTCCCGGTCACCCTGGACGACGGGACGTCGTTCGAACTCGACCACGGGCACGTCGCCGTCGCGGCCATCACCTCCTGCACCAACACCTCCAACCCGTACGTGATGATCGGCGCGGCGCTGCTGGCCAAGAACGCGGTGGAGAAGGGCCTGACCCGCAGGCCGTGGGTGAAGACCTCCCTCGCGCCCGGCTCCCAGGTCGTCACCGACTACCTGGAGCGCGCCGGCCTCACCCCGTACCTGGACAAGATCGGCTTCAACCTGGTCGGGTACGGCTGCACCACCTGCATCGGCAACACCGGCCCGCTGCAGCCGGAGATCTCCAAGGCGGTCAACGACAACGACCTCGCGGTCACCGCGGTGCTGTCCGGCAACCGCAACTTCGAGGGCCGCATCAGCCCCGACGTGAAGATGAACTACCTGGCCTCGCCGCCGCTGGTCATCGCCTACGCGCTCGCGGGCACGATGGACATCGACATCCTGAACGACCCGATCGCCGAGGGCGCCGACGGCCCGGTCCGCCTGGCCGACATCTGGCCCGCGCCGGAGGACGTCGCCGCGATCGTCGAGTCGTCCATCGGGCAGGAGATGTTCACCGAGAGCTACGCCGACGTCTTCAAGGGCGACGACCGCTGGCGGGGCCTCGACATCCCGACCGGCGACCTGTTCGAGTGGGACGCCGCGTCCACCTACGTCCGCAAGGCCCCGTACTTCGACGGCATGGGCGCCGAGCCGGCGCCGGTCGCCGACGTCCACGGCGCCCGCGTCCTGGCCAAGCTGGGCGACTCGGTCACCACCGACCACATCTCCCCGGCCGGGTCCATCAAGGCCGGCACGCCCGCCGCGCAGTACCTGGAGGGCAACGGCGTCGCGGTCAAGGACTTCAACTCCTACGGCTCGCGCCGCGGCAACCACGAGGTCATGATCCGCGGGACGTTCGCCAACATCCGGCTGCGCAACCAGCTCCTGGACGGCGTCGAGGGCGGCTACACCCGCGACTTCACCCAGCAGGACTCGCCGCAGGCGTTCATCTACGACGCCGCGCAGAACTACGCGGCGCAGGGTACCCCGCTCGTGGTCATCGCGGGCAAGGAGTACGGCTCCGGCTCCTCGCGCGACTGGGCGGCCAAGGGCACCGCGCTGCTCGGCGTCCGCGCCGTCATCGCCCAGTCCTACGAGCGCATCCACCGCTCGAACCTGATCGGCCTCGGCGTCCTGCCGCTGCAGTTCAGGGACGGGGAGTCGGCCGAGTCGCTCGGGCTCACCGGCACCGAGACGTTCGACATCACCGGCGTCACCGCGCTCAACGAGGGCGGGATCCCGGAGGAGGTCACCGTCAAGGCCGGGGACAAGGAGTTCGGCGCCGTCGTCCGCATCGACACCCCCGGCGAGGCGGACTACTACCGCAACGGCGGCATCCTCCAGTACGTCCTGCGGAACCTGCTCCGCAAGTAACCCGCACGCCGAAACGGGCCGCCTCCCTCACCCGGGAGGCGGCCCGTTCTCGTGCGGTCAGCGGCCGGTGGGCAGGGGCAGGCCGCCGGGCACGAGCGCACCGTGTCGGTCCTGCGGCACGCGACGGCCGAGGCCCAGCGCGACCCCCACGCGCGCGAGCACATGCGCGCCTTCGTCGCCGCTCGCCCGCTCGCCCGCAGCCCAGGCCGGGGGTCAGCGCTCGACGGCCAGCCGGACGCCGAAGCCGATGAACGCCAGCCCTGTGACCTGCTGGAGGCGGCGCTTCACGGCGGGACGGGTGAGGGCGCGGCGGGCGGCGCCGGCGGCGGCGACGATGACGGCCAGCCACAGCAGGCCCTCGGCGGCGTGGATGGCGGCGAAGAGCATGCTGGTCCAGAAGACCGAGGCGCCGTCTGGGACGAACTGGGGGAGCAGGCTCATGTAGAAGACGCCGACCTTGGGGTTGAGCAGGTTCGTCGTCAGCCCGGCGCGGAAGGCGGAGCGGCCGGACGCCGGAGCCGGCGGACGCTCGCCGGAGGCGCCGGGTTCGGGGCGCCGCGCCGTCCAGAGGGCCCGGAGGCCGAGCCACAGCAGGTAGCAGGCGCCCGCGAGGCGCACCGCGTCGAACGCGAGACGGGACGCCGCCAGCATCGCGGTCAACCCGATCGCGCTCATCAGGGCCCAGCACAGCAGGCCGGTCACCACCCCCGACGACGACAGCAGGCCCGTGCGGCGCCCCCCGGCCACCGTGTTGCGCACGACGAGCATCGTGTCCACGCCGGGCGTGATGGTGAGCAGAGCGGCTATGGCCGCGAAAGCGAGACATGCGGCTGGCATGGGGTAATGATCCCTGAAATCCGCATCAGGAACCAACCATGAGAAAGCTGGACATAGCCATGCACAAGATCGGTGAACTGGACGTGTTCCCGCTCTGCCTGGGCGGCAACGTCTTCGGCTGGACCGCGGACCGGGAGCGCTCGTTCGAGATCCTGGACGCCTACGCCGGGGCGGGCGGCGACTTCCTCGACACCGCCGACTCCTACTCGGCGTGGGTGGAGGGCAACCGCGGCGGCGAGTCCGAGTCGATCATCGGGGAGTGGGCGGAGGCGCGCGGCAACCGCGACAACCTCGTGATCGCGACCAAGGGCGGCCGCCACCCCGCCCACCAGGGCCTCTCCGCGGCGACGATGAGGGCGGCCGTGGACGACTCGCTGCGGCGGCTGCGCACCGACCGCATCGACCTGTACTTCACCCACTTCGACGACCCGTCGGTGCCCGTCGAGGAGATCATGACGACGCTCGACGGGCTGGTCGCCGCCGGCAAGATCCGGCAGATCGGGGTGTCGAACATCGAGCTCGACCGGCTCCAGGCCTCGCTGGAGTTCAGCGAGCGCGAGGGGACGGCCCGCTACACAGCCATCCAGCCCGAGTACAACCTCGTCTCCCGCGGCTCCTACGAGGGACCGCGCCGCGACCTGGCCGAGAAGCACGGGCTGGCCGCCGTCCCGTACTACGGCCTCGCGTCCGGCTTCCTCACCGGCAAGTACCGTCCGGGGTCCACGGTGGACAGCGCGCGCGCCGGGGGCGCTGCGCGGCACCTGGAGACCGAACGCGGGCGCGCCGTCCTGGCCGCGCTCGACATCGTCGCCGAGGAGCAGGACGCCCCGGTCGCGACCGTCGCCCTCGCCTGGCTCGCCGCCCAGCCGACCGTCGCCGCGCCCATCGCGAGCGCCCGGACCCTGGAACAGCTCCCGCCGCTCGTGGAGGCCGCCCGCACCACCCTGACCGCCGCCCAACTCGACCGCCTGACCGAAGCCTCCATCTGACCGCGGGGTAGGCTCCCTCGGCGTGCCACCTGTCGATTTCGTTCTGATCGGGGGCCTGGCGGCGCTGGCCGGCGCGATCGTGCAGGGCAGCGTCGGCCTCGGCGTGGGGCTGGTCGCGACTCCGGTCGTGACGATGCTGTACCCGTCCCTGATGCCGGGCGCGATCCTCGTCATCGCGCTCGTCCTGCCCTTCGCGACGCTCGCCCAGGAGTTGCGGCACGCCGACCTGCGCGGGCTCGGCTGGGCGTTCGCCGGACGCCTCGCCGGCACGCCGGCCGGCGTCTGGCTGGTGGCGACCGCCCCGGACCGCGTCCTCGGCATCGTGATCGGCGTGGTCGTCCTCGCCGCGCTGGCCCTGACCACCTGGACCGCGAACCTGCCGCGCAACCGCCGCACGCTCGCCACCGCCGGCGTCATCTCCGGCACGACCGGCACCGCGTCCGGCATCGGCGGCCCGCCGATCGCGCTGCTCTACCAGCGCGAGAGCGGCCCCCGCGTCCGCGCGACGCTCGCGGTGTTCTTCATCGCCGGCGCCCTCCTGTCGCTCCTCACCCTCGCCGCCGCCGGACGCCTCCCGGCCCGGCAGGTCGTCGCGGGGGCGGAACTGGTGCCGTTCGTGTTCGCCGGTTTTCTCGCCGCCGGCCCGCTCCGCCGCTACCTGGACGCCGGACGCCTGCGCGTCGCCCTCCTCGCCGTCGTCGGGACGTCCGCCGCGGTGCTCATCGTCCGCAGCCTGATCTGATGCGCCCCGCCAAGGCCGACCTGGAGGCCGCCCGCGACCGCGTCATCCCCGACGTCCTCAGAACTCCGTGAGGACCTGCGGGTCGAACCGGACTGTGATGGTGGTGTCCGCCTCGACCTTCGCCTCGACGAGGTTCCCCGCGCCCACCGTCTGGACCTGACGGTAGGTACCGGCTGCGGCGTCCAAACCGAAGATCTGGATGCTGGGACCGGGGGCGAACTCGGCAAGCCAGTACTGAGGAATGCCGAGGGCCGCGTACTCCTTGAGCTTGCGCACGCGGTCGGTGCGTTCGCTGCCGCTGCCCGGGGACACGACCTCGACGACGAGCAGGACCTCGATGCCGGGAATCACGATCGGGTTGCGGTCAATGATCGAGGCGCGGGCCACGCTCTTCGGCACCACGAACACGTCGGGCTTGCGAATGCCCGCCGGCGTGCTGATCTCCCATTCGCCTCCACCGGCGATGAAGACCGAGGCGCTGGCGTCTGCCGCCGCGTCTTGAAGGGCTTCCTGCATCTGCCTGGCGGCCCAGTTGTGAGGTGCGCTCGGGGACAACTCGATCAGCCACCCGTCTTCGAGTTCAAGGCCGCGGCCTTCGTCCTCTCGGGCGTGCAGGTCCTCCGCCGTGTACGGGCCGAACCCGCCATGATCGTGCGCGACGCTCACGTTTCCGCTCCCGCTGGTGGCGTACCGAATCCATGCAGGGACAACGGTACCCCGCCCGACTGTCGTGACCTAGAGTAGTCGTTCCTTTGCAGTCTGTTGGCCTTGTCCGCGATGGCGTACGGCATCTTCGGCGCGACCGGTGCCGCGTCCGTAACCTGATCTGATGCGCCCCACCAAGGCCGACCTGGAGGCCGCCCGCGACCGCGTCATCCCCGACGTCCTCCCCGAGGGGCCCGGGACGCTCGGCGTCCTGTTCTGCGGCATCAACCCGGGCCTGTACTCGGGGGCGACCGGCCGCCACTTCGCGCGCCCCGGCAACCGCTTCTGGCCCGCGCTGCACCTGTCCGGCTTCACCGACCGCCGGCTGGAGCCGTCCGAGCAGGACCTCCTGCCCGGCTACGGCCTCGGCATCACCAACCTGGCGCCGCGCACGACCGCCCGCGCCGACGAGCTGACCGGCGCCGAACTCCGCGAGGGCGGGCGCCGCCTGGCCGCCCTGGTCGAACGCCACCGTCCGGCCTACCTGGCCGTCGCCGGCGTCACCGCCTACCGCACGGCCTTCGGCCGCCCCAAGACACGGATCGGCCCGCAGGACGAGCACTTCGGCCCCGCCCGCCTGTGGGTCCTCCCCAACCCGAGCGGCCTCAACGCGAGCTGGCCCCTCGACCGCATCGCCGCCGAGTTCACCCGCCTCCGCGAAGCCGCCGAAGCCCTCAGAACTCCCTGAGAGGGCGGCCTTCCGCGCTCAGTTGGCGTTGTTGAGGGCGGCGGTGGCGAACATCGTCTCGACCTCTTTGAGGAGGGTGGGGGTGGGCTGCCACAGGTCGGTGCGGCCCAGGGCGACGATGGGGCGGGGGAGGGCGCGGATGCCGGACAGGCCCCAGTGGTGGGAGGCGGAGTCGGCCCAGGGGCCGCAGTCGCAGGCGGCGCCGCGGACGGCGGCGGAGCAGACCTCGTCGAGTTCGGCGACCGCGATGACGGCGCCGATGGTGGCGAGCGGGTCGCGGGGGTCCCAGCCGGCCGCCTGGATCAGCGGGGAGTCGCACGCCTTCAGGTCGACGCGCATCGAGGCGTGGATGAGGAGCGGACCGCGGTAGGCGGTCGGGAAGCTCTGGTTCGACACGCTCTTGCCACCACGCGCGATCGCGAACGCCCAGGGCTGCTGAACACTCATCGCCTGCACGCGGTCACCTCCGTTGTCCGCCGGTCCGTCCGCCCCCGGGATCGCCGGGACGCCCGGCGGTGGACGCCGGGTGTCGCGCGACGATGCCCGAGAGGCTAGGCGCATCCCGCAGGAATTGCCAACGTACGCGGCGAAATGGTCGTTGTCCGTCATGGGTTTTTCAGACCCATGAGGTGCTTGATCACCCATGTGACGTCTGAGGCCGATATGCGGTTGACGTACCCGTGGAAATCTCAGCCCTTCAGCGCGCCCGCCATGAGGCCGCGCATGAAGAACCGCCCGAGGAGCAGGTAGACCAGCAGCGTCGGCAGGGACGCGAGGAGCGCCTCGGCCATCTGCTGGTTGTACTGGACGGCCACGGCCCCCGAACCGGCCGTGTTGTTCAGCATCACCGTGACCGGCCAGCTGTCGGGGGCGCCGAGGAACACCGCGAACAGGAAGTCGTTCCACATCGAGGTGAACTGCCAGATCAGCGTCACCGCGAAAGCCGGCGCCGACACGGGCAGGACGACCGACCAGTAGGTGCGGAGCATCCCGGCGCCGTCGACGCGGGCCGCCTCGACCAGCTCGTCCGGGATCGTCACGTAGTAGTTCCGGAAGATCAGCGTGCAGATCGGGATGCCGTACACGACGTGCGCGAGGACGAGGCCGCGGATCGTGCCCACCAGTTCCATGTCGGTGAGCAGGCCCGCCAGCGGGATCATCACCGCCTGGTACGGGATGAACATGCCGAACAGGAGCAGCGTGAAGACCACGTCCGCGCCCGGGAACCGCCACTTGGACAGCACGTAGCCGTTCAGCGAGCCGAGCACCGCCGAGATCAGGGACCCCGAGACGGCGATCTTGACGCTGTTCTCCAGGCCGGGCCGCAGCGCGTCCCACGCCGAGCTCCAGCCGGACATGCTCCACTGGCCCGGCAGGTTCCACGCGGTGCTCGGGTCCGCCTCGTCCAGCGGCTTGAAGCTCGTGACCACCAGCACGTACACCGGGATCAGGAAGAGCAGGACGAACGCCAGCAGGACGACGAGCTTCACCGCCTGCCAGGCGCCGGACGTCCTGCCCGGCTCCGCCGCTCCGCCGCCGCGCAGCCCGCCCGCCAGCCGGCGCCACGCCGGCGCCGGGGATGCCTCTGCGCGCGTCATCGCGTCCGCTCCGAACGTACCGACCAGACCAGATAGGGGATCACCAGGACGGCCACCGCGACCAGCAGGTAGGTGGCGATCGTGGCGCCGTTCGCCGGGTCGTGCCGGTCGAAGATCTCGACGTAGGCGGCCACGGCCGGCACGTAGGTGATGATCTGCTTGCCCGCGATCGCCATGATCAGGTCGAACACCTTCAGCGAGATGTGCCCGAGGATGATCAGCGCGGACAGCGTCACCGGGCGGAGCTGGGGGAACACCACGTACCGGTACACCTTCCACTCGGACGCGCCGTCCACCCGCGCCGCCTCCCGCAGCTCCCCGGGGACGCCGCGGAACCCGGCGAGGTACAGCGCCATGACGTACCCGGACATCTGCCAGATCGCGGGCAGCGCCATGGCGGCCATGCCCCAGTCCGGGTTCTGCCACCAGCCGTTCGCCAGCGCGCCGAGGTGCAGCTTGTCGAACAGCTGGTTGAAGCCGACCGCGCGTTCCGGCGGCGCCGGGTTCATCAGCCAGCGCCACACGACGCCGCTGGCGATGAACGACACCGCCATGGGGAACAGGTAGACGACGCGGAAGGACGCCTCGCCCCTGATGCCCTTGTCCATCAGGAACGCCAGGAACGCGCCGAGCACCAGGGCGCCGACGACGAACACCGCCGTGAACAGCAGCGCGTGCTTCACCGCGCCGGGCCAGCTGGGCTGGTCCCACAGGTCGACGAAGTTCCTGCCCTTGTCGAAGCCGTACTCGGTGACCTCGTCGTGCTTGCCGCTCACCGCGACCCGCGTGTTCCAGAAGATGAGCCCGTAGACGAACAAGCCGATCGCGACGATGGACGGCGAGACCAGCAGCAGCCCGGGCAGCCACCTGCGGCTACGGGCCCATCTGGAACCGGAGGACCTCACTGGCCGCTGTTCTTGGCCGCGCTCACCAGCCCCTGCTGAAGCTTGCCGACGTCCTTGTTCTGCAGGAAGAGGCCGACCGCGGTGTCGATGTCGGTGTGCTGCTTCTTGCTGGCGTTGACGCCGTGCCAGAACGAGCCCGCCAGCTTGACGCCGGGCTTGTTCCACTGCTCGAACGCGTACTGGAGGTAGCCCTTGTAGAGGCTCTTGTCGGCGTCCTTACGGGCGGGGACGGACCCCTTCTTCGGGTTGAACAGGTCCTGCCCCTCCTTGCTGGACACCTCCTTCAGCCATGCGAGGGCGCCGCCGCGGTGGGGTGCGCCCTTGGGCAGAGTGAAGCTGTCCGACAGCCACATGTAGGTGCCGTCGGTGCCGGGGGAGGGCGCGTACTTGAAGTCGGTGTCGAGCTTCTTGCCGAGCCCGTTGGGCGCGCTGCCGGTGAAGTACCCGTACGCCCAGTCGCCCATGATGTTGAACGCGGCCTTGCCGTCCACGACGGCCTTCGCGGCGCCCTGCCAGTCGGTGGACGCGGCCTCCAGCGTCGTGTACTTCATGATCTCGGCGTAGTCGGTCAGCGCCTTGGTGACGGCCGGGCTGCTCCAGTCGGCGCCCGGCTTCCACAGCGCGTTGTAGGCGTCGGTGCCGAGATCGCCCAGCAGGACGTTCTCCAGCAGGTGGTCGGCCGTCCACTGCGCGCCGAGCGACAGCGGGACCTTCTTCGTCTTGTCCTTGACGGCCTTCAGCGCGGTGATGAAGCCGGCGATCGTCGCGGGTGGCCCGGAGATCCCGGCGTCCTTGAGGATGCCCGGGTTGTACCAGAGCATGTTCGACCGGTGGATGTTCACCGGCACCGAGTAGATCTTCCCCTTGTAGCTGATCTGGTCGAGCAGCTGCTGGGGGTAGGCCGACTTCAGGTTGTTCTCGTCGTAGAAGGAGTCCAGCGGCTCGATCTGCCCGGCCTTGATGTAGTCGAGCAGCTCGGCGCCGGCGTGGCCCTGGAAGGAGTCCGGCGGCTTGCGGTTCTGCAGCCGGCTCGCCAGCACGGCCTGGGCCTGGGTGCCCGACCCGCCGGCGATGGCCGCGTTGACGAACTTGGTGCCGGCGTTCTTCTTCTCGAAGTCGGCCTGCATCGCGGCAAGGCCGTCCGCTTCGCCCGGACCGGTCCACCAGGAGAAGACCTCGACCTGGGATGTGTCGTTGGAACCCTTGTCGTCGCTGCCGCCGCAGGCCGACACGCCGAGGGCGGCCGTCATCGTCACGGCCGCGACCGCCGTCCAGCGGCGCCGGGGAGCACGTACTCGCATCGTCCGTCCCTTCGGTTGCACCGAAAAACAAGCGTCTGCTTGGACGGACGGACGGTCAACACCGGACGCCGAATAGTGATCTTTCGGTGATGCGCGGCCCGCGCCTCCGGTCCGCGCCCCGGCGGGCGCGTCCGGGGACGCGGTCGTCCGCGGCTACCAGCCGAGGGCGGGCGGCAGGCCGGACCGCCCCGCGTCCGGCCAGTCGAGCGGCGCGCCGAGCGGTTCCAGTTCGGCCAGCTGGAGCCGGTACCAGGGGGAGGACTCGGGCTTCGCGGTCAGCTCCCGGCAGCGCCTCCACGTCCACCACTCGGCCCGCTCGACCTCCTCGGGGTTCGGGCGGACGGTCGTGCCCGCGGGGACGACGGCGCGCACGACCGGGCAGCGCTCGTGCTCGACCGTCCCGTCCTCGGCCACGGCCCGGTACTGGAACCGGGGCAGGACCGGTGTGAGCGTTGCGTCCCGGATGCCGAGCTCGTCCCGCAACCGCCGGAGGACGGCGTCGCGGAGCTTCTCGCCGGGACCCGGATGGCCGCAGCAGCTGCCCGTCCAGACGCCGGGGAAGGTCCGCTTCCCGAGGGCGCGCTGAGTGATCAGGACACGACCCTCCGTGTCGGTGACATAGCAGGAGAAGGCCAGGTGGTACGGCGTGTCTCTATGGTGGCTGGAGCTCTTCGGCGCGGTTCCGACGACCTCGTCGTCCGCGTTGAGCAGCACGATCTCTTCGACGCCCATGCTCTTTTCCTACCCCATCCCTCCCGCCGGGGTCAGTCTTTTCACACCCCGCGGGCGGGTGGTCTGCGGCGCGTCGCGGGCGAACCGGGATTAAACTCAGAACGGCCCGAGCCAGGGGAGACCGAATCCCCGACGGAGGAGTTGAAACGAGTGAGCTTGCTGGAGTCGATCACAGGTCCCGACGACCTCAAGCGACTGGACGCCGCTCAGCTGTCTCGGCTCGCGGAGGAGATCCGCGAGTTCCTCGTCCAGGCGGTCTCCAGGACCGGGGGGCACCTGGGGCCCAACCTGGGCGCGGTCGAGCTGACGATCGCGCTGCACCGCGTCTTCGACTCGCCGCACGACAAGATCCTCTTCGACACGGGCCACCAGGCCTACGTGCACAAGATGCTCACCGGCCGGCACGACTTCGAGCTGCTGCGCAAGCGCGGCGGCCTGTCGGGCTACCCGAGCCGCGCCGAGTCCGAGCACGACATCATCGAGAACTCGCACGCCTCGACCGCCCTGTCCTACGCCGACGGGTTCGCCAAGGCGTTCCAGCTGCGCGGTGAGGACGACCGCGCCGTCGTCGCGGTCGTCGGTGACGGCGCGCTGACCGGCGGCATGTGCTGGGAGGCGCTGAACAACATCGCCGCCGGCGTCGACCGCCCCGTGATCATCGTCGTCAACGACAACGGGCGCTCCTACTCGCCGACCATCGGCGGCCTCGCCTCGCACCTGGCCGACCTGCGCGTCACCCAGGGCTACGAGAACGCGCTCGACCTGATCAAGAAGACGGTGCCGCGGGCGCCCGTGGTCGGCAACGTCGCCTACGAGGCGCTGCACGGCATCAAGAAGGGCCTCAAGGACGTCCTGCAGCCGCAGGCCATGTTCGAGGACCTCGGCATGAAGTACGTCGGGCCGATCGACGGCCACGACGAGGACGCCGTCGAGCGGGCGCTGCGCCGCGCCCGCGGGTTCGGCCGCCCGGTGATCGTGCACTGCATCACCACCAAGGGGCGCGGCTACGCCCCGGCCGAGAACGACACCGAGGACTGCATGCACGGCGGCGGTGCGTTCGACCCCGCCACCGGCAAGTTCGTCACCGGCAAGGGCGGCCCCGCCTGGACGAAGGTCTTCGGCGAGGAGATGGTGGCGATCGGGCGGGAGCGCCGCGACGTCGTCGGCATCACCGCCGCGATGCTCTACCCGGTCGGGCTCGCGCCGTTCGCCGAGGCGTTCCCCGACCGCATCTTCGACGTCGGCATCGCCGAGCAGCACGCCGTCACCTCCGCCACCGGGCTCGCGATGGGCGGCCTGCACCCGGTCGTGGCCGTGTACGCCACGTTCCTGAACCGCGCGTTCGACCAGGTCCTGATGGACACGGCGCTGCACCGCCAGCCCGTCACCTTCGCCCTGGACCGCTCCGGCGTGACCGGCGACGACGGCGCCAGCCACAACGGCATGTGGGACCTGTCGATCCTGCAGCTCGTCCCGGGCATGCGGATCGCCGTGCCGCGCGACGGGGCCCGGCTGCGTGAGCTGCTGCGCGAGTGCGTGGCGGTCTCCGACGGCCCGACCGCGATCCGCTACCCCAAGGGCCCGGCCGCCGCCGACGTCGAGGCGGTCGGCAAGGCCGGCGGCATGGACGTGCTGGCCCGCCACGACGGCTCCAACGGCGCCCGCGTCCTCATGGTCGCGGCCGGATCGATGGCGGCGCCCGCGGTCGAGGCGGCGGAGCTGATCGCCGCGCAGGGCATCGGCGTGACCGTCGTCGACCCCCGGTGGGTGAAGCCGCTCGACCCGGCGCTGCTCGACCTCGCCCGCGAGCACACCCTCGTCGCCGTCGCCGAGGACAACGGCCGCACCGGCGCCGTCGGCGACGCCGTGGCCCGGCTGCTGCGCGACGCCGGCGTCGACGCGCCCCTGCGCACCTTCGGCATCCCGCAGGAGTTCCTCGACCACGCGTCCCGGGGCCAGATCCTCGCCGACATCGGGCTCACGCCGCAGGCGCTGGCGCGCGACGTGACCGAGTCGGTGGCCCGCATCACCGCCGAGGCCGACGAGCCCGCCACCTCCGACGAGCGCTCCTAGGCGCCTTCGGCCGACAGGAGTCGCCAGGCGTGGGTGATGGACGCGGTGGACGTGCCGAGCTCACGTCCGAAGTACGTCCATCGCCCGCGCAGGCACCAGGGGCGTCCCGCGCCGTCCTGGACGTAGACCTGGAGCGGGAAGCAGGCGTCGTGGGCGCGGATGACGCCCGCCGGGTCGACCGAGGGCGCGAGCCTGGGCACGCCCTCGCACCGGACGCCCAGGACGGACGTCCGCGGATCCTGGTGTAGGAGACCCCGCGTCAGGTCGTACACCAGTACGGAGATGTAGTCGGGTCCGAGCCACCTGAGGTCGGGGACCGTCTCGGGTGGAGGGAACCCGTGCAGTTCAGGACCGCCGGTCACACGCGCACCGTAGCGTCCGCGTCACCTTTGCGTCACTAGTTTCCCGGCGGGGAGTTCGAAGCGATCACGCGGAACCCCGGCAGGCGGACCGCATCGCCTCCCAGCGGGCGAGCTTGACGCGCTCCCCGCGGTCCAGGGCGCGGGCGAGGGCGACCTCGGCGGCGTCCAGGTTCAGCCAGTCGTCGTAGGTGACGACGGGCAGGCCGCGCGACTCCAGCAGCTCCTCGATCGTGCGCGCGGGCGCCGTCCCGGCGTCCGCGAGGTCCTCCAGCAGGTTGCGGACGGTCTCGGCGGCGTCGGACTTGTTGGTCCCGACGACGCCGGACGGCCCGCGCTTGATCCAGCCGGCGACGTACTCGCGGGGCACGAAGGCGCCGTCCGGGCCGACGATGCGGCCGCCCTCGTTCGGGACGACGAAGGAGCGCTCGTCGAACGGGACGCCCTCCAGCGGGACGCTCTGGTAGCCGACGGACCGCAGCACCATGCCGACCGGGAGCGTCTCGTACTCGCCGGTCCCGGTGACGCGGCCCGACTCGTCCAGGCGGGTCGTCTCCAGCCGGAGGCCCTCGACGCGGTCGGCGCCGAGGATCTCGACGGGGGCGCGCCAGAACCGGACGTCGATGTGGCGGGCGCGTTCGGCGGCGGGCGCGCCCGTCCAGGCGCTGAGGGCCTTGATGTTGCCGCGGACGTGCCGGTCGCTCTCGGCCAGCTCGGCGCTGGCGGGGTCGAGCTCCATGTCCCGCGGGCTGACGTGGATGCTCGCGCTCGGCAGCTCGCCCAGCTCGCGCGCCTCCTTGGTGGTGAACTTCGCCTGCGCCGGCCCGCGCCGCCCGATCATGTGGATGCGCCGGACCCGGCTGTGCGACAGCGCCTCGATCACCTGCTCGGGGACGTCGGTGGCGCGCAGCTCGGCGGCCGTCTTGGCGAGGATCCGGACGACGTCCACGGCGACGTTCCCGACGCCGACCACCGCGACCTCCTCGACCGACAGGTCGAACTCGTGGTCGGCGGCGTCGGGGTGCCCGCAGTACCAGTTGACGAAGTCGGTGGCGGCGATGCTGCCGGGCAGGTCCTCGCCGGGGATCCGCATGTGCCGGTCGACCATCGCGCCGGTGGAGTAGACGACGGCGTCGTAGCAGCCGAGCAGGTCGTCGCGGGTGACGTCGCGGCCGAGCTCGACGCATCCGAAGAACCGGACCGCCGGGTTCTCCAGGACCCGCTGCAGGTACCGGGCGATAGACTTGATCGAGGTGTGGTCGGGCGCGACGCCGTAGCGCACCAGTCCGTAGGGCGTCGGGAGCCGGTCGAAGACGTCCACCCGCACGTCGTCTCCGGCCTGCTTCACGAGGGCCTCGGCGGCGTAGATCCCCGCCGGGCCGGACCCGATCACCGCGACACGTGCTGGAGGTGCCATGGGCGCCATTGTGCACACCCGCCGGTCAAAAGGACACCGTGACTCCCGTCACGGCGGGGGAGTGTCAGGACTTGGGGGTGATGTGCTCCGCTCGGCGGCCGACCTTGCTGTGCCGGTACCCGTAGCCGGCGTAGACGACGCCGCCGACGACCATCCAGGCGAGGAACCGCAGCCAGGTCTCCACCGGCAGGTTGATCATCACGAACAGGCAGGCCAGCACGGACAGGATCGGGATGACCGGCACCCAGGGGGTGCGGAAGTCGCGCGGCAGGTCGGGGCGGGTGCGGCGCAGGATCACCACGGCGATCGAGACGACGAGGAACGCGAACAGCGTGCCGATGTTGACCAGCTCGGCCAGCTCGGAGAGCGGGATGAACCCGGCGAGCACCGCGACGACCACGCCCATGATGACCGTCGAGCGGTAGGGGGTGCCGAAGCGCGGGTGGACGGCCGAGAGCCAGGGCGGCACCAGGCCGTCGCGGCCCATCGCGAAGAAGATGCGGCTCTGCCCGAGCAGCAGGATCAGCACGACGGTGGTGAGCCCCACGACCGCGCCGATGCTGATGATCGTCGCGAAGGCGGGATGGCCGACGGCCTTGAACGCGTCCGCGAGGGGCGCGGCGACGCTCAGCTCCGTGTACTTCTGCATGCCCGCCACGACGGTCGCCACGGCCGCGTACAGGACCGCGGTGATGACGAGGGAGCCGATGAGCCCGACCGGCAGGTCCCGCTGCGGGCGCCGCGCCTCCTCGGCCGCGGTCGCGACGATGTCGAAGCCGATGTAGGCGAAGAACACGATGGCGACGGCCGAGAAGATGCCGAGCCAGCCGTAGCTGACCGGGGCGCTGCCGACGAGTTCCTGGATCAGCGGCGCCTTGAGGCCCGCGACGTCCGGCGTCGGCTTGGCCGGCGGGATGAACGGGTGGTAGTTGGAGCCCTTGACGAAGAACAGCCCCGCGAAGATCACCAGCAGCACGATGGCCACCTTGACCGAGACGACCACCGCGTTCACCCGGGAGGAGATCTTGACGCCGAGCACGAGCAGCGCGGTCACCGCCAGCACCAGGCAGATGGCGGGGATGTTCACCGTCCCGCCCTCGCCCGGCGGGGCGGCGAGCGCCGTCGGGATCGTGATCCCGGCGTCGTCGAGCAGCGAGGCGAAGTACCCCGACCAGCCGACCGACACCACGGCGGCGCCGAGGGCCATCTCCAGGATGAGGTCCCAGCCGATGATCCAGGCCGGGAACTCCCCGATCGTGGCGTAGGAGAAGGTGTAGGCCGAGCCGGCGACCGGGACCGTGGAGGCGAACTCGGCGTAGCAGAGCGCGGCGAGGCCGCACACGACGGCGGCGAGGATGAACGACAGGGCCACCGCGGGCCCGGCCTTGTCCTTGGCGACCTGGCCGGTGAGCACGAAGATGCCGGTCCCGATGATCACGCCGACCCCGAAGACCGTCAGGTCGAACGCCGACAGGTCACGGCGGAGCCGGTGCTCGGGCTCCTGGGTGTCCTGGATCGACTGCTCGACCGACTTCGTGCGCAGCACGTTCACTTTCGGCGCCCCTTCGCGTCCCGTCGTCCGGCATACGGCACTCAGCCGTATGCCCAAATGCGCGCGGGTTATGATCCGCCGGAACGCGCGCATGATCGTGACGTGGGGAAACAACGGAGAAGAGGCGTTCCGCAGGTGGTCCGGAACGCCTCTTCTCCCGTGGTGGCACCGGTCAGGAGGGCAGGGAGGCGACCCCCGGCTCCAGGAAGCGGCCGCCCGCGGCCCGCTCGGCGACGCCGGACCTGTCCAGGTACGGGGTGATGCCGCCGAGGTGGAACGGCCAGCCGGCGCCGAGGATCATGCACAGGTCGATGTCCTGCGGGGCCGCGACGACGCCCTCGTCCAGCATGATCCGGATCTCGTCGGCGAGCGCGGCGAGCGCCCGGTCGAGGACCTGCTCCTCGGTGGAGGGGCTCGTCCCGCCGGAGAAGATCTCCACGACCTCGGGGTCGAGGGTGAAGTCGGGCAGGTAGACGCCGCCCTTGCCCGCCGCGACCATCTTCGCCAGGTTGTCCGACAGCGGGAAGCGGTCCGGGAACGCCGCGTGCAGGGTCTCGTTGACGTGCAGGGCGATCGCCGGGCCGACCAGGCCCATCAGCACGAACGGCGGCATCGGCAGGCCGAGCGGCGCGGCGGCGCGCTCGGCGGTCTCGATCGGCGTGCCCTCGTCCACGGTCCTGACGATCTCGGCGAGCAGCCGCAGCAGGACGCGGTTGACGACGAACGCCGGGGCGTCCTCGACCAGCACGCACGACTTCTTCAGCGCCCGGCCCGCGGCGAACGCGGTGGCGAGCGCGGCGTCGTCGGTCCGCTCGCCCCGGACGATCTCCAGCAGCGGCAGCACCGCGACCGGGTTGAAGAAGTGGAACCCGACCACCCGCTCGGGGTGCGCGAGCCCGGAGGCCATCTCGGTGACCGACAGCGAGGAGGTGTTGGTCGCGAGGACGCACTCGGCGGATACGTACTGCTCCACCTCGGCGAACACCTTCTGCTTGACCGACATCTCCTCGAAGACGGCCTCGATGACGAAGTCGGCGTCGGCGAAGGCGTCCTTGGTGAGCGAGCCGGTGATGAGCCCCTTGAGGCGGTTGGCCCTGTCGGGGGACAGCCGCCCCTTGCCGAGCAGCTTGTCGATCTCGCCGTGCGCGTAGCCGACGCCCTTGTCCAGGCGCTCCTGGTCGAGGTCGGTCAGCACGACCGGCACCTCCAGGCGCCGCGCGAACAGCAGGGCGAGCTGCGAGGCCATCAGGCCCGCGCCGACGACGCCGACCTTGGTGACCTTGCGGGCGAGCTCCTTGTCCGGCGCCCCGGCGGGACGCTTCGCGCGCTTCTGGGTGAGGTCGAACGCGTACAGGCCGGCGCGCAGCTCGTCGCTCATGATGAGGTCGGCCAGGGCCTCGTCCTCGGCGGCGAAGCCCTCGTCGCGGGTGCGGTCCTTGGCGGCGGCGACCAGGTCCAGCGCCCGGGTGTAGGACGGCGCCGCGCCGTGCAGTCTGCCCTCGACGTTCCAGCGGGCCAGCGCGACGGCGTCGTCCCACGCCTTGCCCTTGTCGACCTCGGGGCGGCGGACGGTGATCTCGCCCTTGACCACCCGGGCCGTCCAGGCGAGGGACTCCTCCAGGAAGTCGGCGGAGTCGAAGACGGCGTCGGCGATGCCCAGCTCGTGGGCCTGCGGGCCCTTGAGCATCCGGTTCTGGGCCATCGGGTTGTCGATGACGACCTTGAGCGCCTTCTCCGCGCCGATCAGGTTCGGCAGCAGGTGGGTGCCGCCCCAGCCGGGCACGAGGCCGAGGAACGCCTCGGGCAGCGCGAACGCCGGGACGCCGCGCGAGATCGTCCGGTAGGTGCAGTGCAGGCCGATCTCGACGCCGCCCCCCATCGCCGCGCCGTTGTAGTAGGCGAAGGACGGGACGCCCAGCTCGCCGAGGCGGCGGAACACGTCGTGGCCGAGCCTGCCGATGGCCGCGGCGTCCTCGCGCCGCCGGACCAGCGGGACGCCCTTGAGGTCGGCGCCGACGGCGAAGACGAACGGCTTGCCGGTGACGCCGACGGCCGCGATGTCGTCGCGCCCGGCGACCTCGTCGATCGCGGCGTTCAGCTCGGCGAGGCCGCCCGGGCCGAACGTGCTGGGCTTGGTGTGGTCGAAGCCGTTGTCGAGCGTGATGAGCGCGAGCGTGCCCGCGCCATAGGGCAGCGTCACCTCGCGTACGCGCGCGTGCGTGACGACCTCGTCCTTGAAGATGTCGGGGTTCACTTGGCGCCCTCCCAGTTCACGTTCTCCCAGAGGACGGTTCCGCCCATGCCCATGCCGACGCACATCGTGGTCAGCCCGAACCGGACGTCCGTGCGCTCCTCGAATAGGCGGGACAGCTGGTTCATCAGCCGCACGCCGGACGAGGCGAGGGGGTGGCCGAGGGCGATCGCGCCGCCCCACGGGTTCACCCGCGCGTCGTCGTCGGCGATCTTGAAGTGCTCCAGGAACGCGAGCACCTGCACGGCGAAGGCCTCGTTGATCTCGATGAGGCCGATGTCGTCCATGGTCAGCGCGTTGCGGGCGAGGAGCTTCTCGGTCGCGGGCACCGGCCCGACGCCCATCACCTCCGGCTCGACGCCGGCGAACGCGAAGTCGACGAGCCGCATCCGCGGCGCGAGGCCGAGCTCGCGCGCGACGTCCTCGGCCGCGAGCAGGCAGGCGGTGGCGCCGTCGTTGAGGCCCGCGGCGTTGCCCGCCGTGACGTTGCCGTGCACGCGGAACGGCGTCTTCAGCGAGGCCAGGCTCTCCATCGTCGTGCCGGGCCGCGGCGGCTCGTCCTCGGTGGCCAGGCCCCAGCCCTGCTCGGCGGAGCGGACCGCGGTCGGCGCCAGGTCGGGCTGGATCCTCCCGGCCGCGTACGCCTCGGCGACCTTCCGCTGGCTGCGCACGGCGTAGGCGTCCGCGCGCTCCTTGGTGATGCCGGGGAACCGGTCGTGCAGGTTCTCCGCCGTCGACCCCATGACCAGGGCGGACGGGTCGACCAGCCGGTCGGCGAGGAACCGCGGGTTCGGGTCGACGCCCTCGCCCATCGGGTGCCGGCCCATGTGCTCGACGCCGCCCGCGATGGCGACGTCGTAGGAGCCGAACGAGATGCCGGCGCCGGTGGCGGTCACGGCGGTCATGGCCCCCGCGCACATCCGGTCGACGGCGAAGCCGGGGACGCTCTTCGGCAGTCCGGCCAGCACGGCGGCGGACCGCCCGATGGTCAGGCCCTGGTCCCCGGTCTGGGTGGTGGCGGCGATGGCGACCTCGTCGACCCGCTCCGGCGGGAGGGACGGGTTGCGGCGCATCAGCTCGCGGATCGCGCGGACGACCATGTCGTCGGCGCGGGTCTGCGCGTACAGCCCCTTGGGGCCGGCCTTGCCGAACGGCGTGCGGACGCCGTCGACGAACACGACGTCGCGTGCGGTGCGAGGCACGGGTCGTCCTCCCTGCGATGGACTCGGGTGAAGGTGTCGAGCCCCGCGCCGCCCCTGCCGGCGGCACGAGTGCCCGCACCAGCGATGCTACTCGCTGGTAACCCTAAATTCTACTCGTCAGTAACCACTGACGCGCCACTCACCGCCCGGGCGCCCGGCGGGCAGGGGCCCGGCGCCCTTGTCGGGTTCATGACTGGTGGGTAACGTGACCGTAAATCACCGGAGGAGGGCGCGGTGACGCACGCGAGGCCCGCGTACCGGCCGGGGATGCGCCGGCGGATCGGGCATATCCGCGACCTCGCCGCCCTCCTGCTGCGCACCGGCCTGCTGTTCTCCGGCGGCCCCGGCCGGCTGGCCCGCCAGCTCGGCACGCTGCGGCGCTGGGGCACGACGCTCGCCGGGCTGGTCGCCTCCGCCGCCGCGCGCTCCCCGTCCCGGACCGCCCTGATCGACGACGACGGCGCGCTGACGTTCGCCGAACTGGACGAGCGCGCCGCCCGCCTCGCCGCCGGACTGCCCCTGCACGGCCCCCGCCCGCGCGTCGGCGTGCTGTGCCGCAACCACCGCGGCATGGCCCTGACCCTCGTCGCGTGCTCCCGGCGCGGCGCCGAGGTCGTGCTGCTCAACACCGGCTTCGGGACGGGCCAGATCCGCGCCGTGCTCGGCGAGCTGCGCCCCACCCTGCTCGTCGCGGACGCCGAGTTCGCGCCGCTGCTGGCGAACGTCCCGATCGCGCTGCGCCGGACCGTGGTGTGGGCCGACCGCCGGCCGCCCGCCGCGGCCCCGCTGGCGGCCCCCGTCCCGGCCGCGACGCTTCCGCCGCCGCGCACCGCCCCGGACACCGTCCCCGCCGACCCGGGGCCGAGCATCGAGGAGATCATCCGTTCGGCGCCGGAGCCGGCCGCCGGGCCGCCGCAGATCCAGAGCCGCACGATCATGCTGAGCTCGGGCACCACCGGCCGTCCGAAGGGCGCCCGCCGCCCGCCGCGCCCCGGCCTCTGGCCGCTGGCCTCGATGACCTCCCGGATCCCGCTGCGCGCCCGGCAGACCATGATCGTCGAGGCGCCGCTGTTCCACACCTGGGGCTACGCCGCGCTGCAGATGACCTGGGCGCTGCGGGCGCCGGTCGTCCTGCACCGCCGGTTCGACCCCGAGCGGACCTTGGCGGCCGTCGCCTCCCACCGCGACGTCACCCTGTTCGCCGTCCCGGTCATGCTCCAGCGGATCCTGGAGCTGGCGCCCGGGGTCCGCGAGCGCTACGACGCGTCCTCGCTGCGCATCGCGGCGCTGAGCGGCGCCGCACTGCCCGGCGACCTCGCCACCCGGTTCATGGACGCGTTCGGCGACCGGCTCTACAACGTCTACGGCTCCACCGAGGCGTCCTGGGTGTCCATCGCGACCCCGCGCGACCTGCGCCTCGACCCGCGCACCGCCGGGCGCCCGCCGCGCAACACCGCGCTGGCGATCCTCGACGAGGAGGGCCGCCGCCTCGGCCGCTCCACCCGCGGGCAGATCTTCGCCGCGAACGAGCTGCTGTTCGAGGGCTACACCGGCGGCGAGCCGATGGAGGTCCGCGACGGCATGCTCGCCACCGGCGACCTCGGCCATGTCGACCACCGCGGCCTGCTGTTCGTGGACGGCCGCGGCGACGGCATGGTCGTGTCCGGCGGCGAGAACATCGTCCCCGGCGACGTGGAGGACGCCCTGCTGCGGATGCCGGAGATCCACGAGGTCGCGGTCACCGGCGTGCCCGACCCCGAGTGGGGGCAGCGCCTCGCCGCGTACGTCGTCCTGCGGCCCGGCGCCCGGCTCGGCGCCGACGCCGTCCGCGCCTACGTGCACGCCCAGGTCGCCCGCTACGCGGTTCCCCGCGACGTGTACTTCATCCCCGAGCTGCCCCGCAACGCGACCGGCAAGGTCGTGCACCGCTGGCTGTCGGCCCGCCCCGGCGGGCCCGAGCCCGAGGGCCGGGTCGCGTGGCCGCTGTGTTGATTCAGTCCCGGCTGTGTTTATTGCAGTCTCGGCCCACTTCGCTCGCCTGGGGGCTCGCTACGTGACCGGGCCTGGGCGAACGCGGCATCGCTTCGCGATCTGCCCGGTTCCGCTCGCCTCCGGCTTCGCTCCACCGGGCAGGTCACGCGTTCGCGTGCGTGGACGAGGCCACTTCGATAGCAGGCACCCTAGGCGGTGAGCGCGGGCTCGGTGGTCAGTGGCAGTCGGACCGTGATCGACAGGCCGCCCTCCGGCCGCGGGACGGTGTCGACCGCGCCGCCGTGCGCCGCGACGACCGCCCGCACGATCGACAGGCCGAGCCCCGCGCCGTCCCTGGACCCCGTCCGGTCCGCGCGCAGCCGCCGGAACGGCTCGAAGATCGTCGCGACCTCGTAGGACGGGACGGGCCGCCCGGTGTTGACCACCCGCAGGAACGCCTCGCCGTCCCGGACCCCCGTGGCCACCCAGACCCGCCCGTCCGGCACGTTGTACTTGACGGCGTTCTCCAGCAGGTTCACGGCGCACCGCTCCAGCAGCACCGGGTCGCCGGTCACCGCGGCCGGGCCGAGCCGCGCCTCGACGTCCACGCCCGCCTCCTCCGCCCGTCCGTCGAGCTGGTCGAGTGCGCTGCGCACCACGTCCCGCAGCGGCGTGCCGACCGGGGCGGCGGGCTCCCTCTCGGACTTCGCGAGCAGCAGCAGCCCCTCGATCAGCCGCTCGTGGCGCGCGGTGTTGCCGAGCAGGACGTCCGCGAGCGCCCTGGTCTCCGGCGGGCTCCTGCGGCTCGCCAGCGCGACCTCCAGCACCGTCCGGTTGATCGTCAGCGGCGTGCGCAGCTCGTGCGAGGCGTTCGCGACGAACCGGCTCTGGGCGTCGAACGCGCGGTCCAGCCGGTCCAGCATCCGGTCGAAGGTGTCGGCCAGGTCCTTGATCTCGTCCTGCGGGCCGTCCAGCGCGATCCGCTCGTGCAGGTTGCTCTCCGACAGCCGCCGCGCCGTCGCGGTCACGGTGTGCAGCGGACGCAGCATCCGCCCCGCCACCACGTACCCGATCACCACGGCCAGGACGCCGAGCACCAGCATCGTCACCAGGGAGCTCTGCAGCAGCTGCTCCAGGACGTCGTGCTTCTGCCGCGCCAGCTCCCGGTCGGCGTCGGCCTTCAACCGCACCAGATCGCCGACGTTCCCCTCGACGGCCAGCGCGCGCAGCCGGGTGACCGTCGTCGCGTCCAGGTTCTGCCGCGAGGTGAACCGGCCGTCCATCGTCCTGACGGTCAGCAGGTACGTCACCGCGACCAGCGCCGCCGAGGTGACGAGGAACAGCGACCCGTACACCAGCGTGAGCCGCGTCCTGACGCTCAGCCTCTTCACCGCGCCTCCAGCCGGTACCCGGACCCCGTCACCGTCTCGATCACCGGCGGCTGACCGAGCTTGCGCCGCAGCGTCGCCATCGTGACCCGGACGATGTTGCTGAACGGGTCGATGTTCTCGTCCCACGCCCGCTCCAGCAGCCTTTCGGCGCTCACCACGCCGCCCTCCGCCCGCAGCAGCTCCTCCAGCACGGCGAACTCCTTGTTGGTCAGCCGCAGCTCCCGCCCGTCCCGCGCGGCCCTGCGCCGGTGCGGATCGAGCCGGATGCCGCGCCCTTCGAGGACGGGCGGCACCGGCGGCCCCGACCTGCGCGCCAGCGCCCGCACCCGCGCCACCAGCTCGCCGAACACGAACGGCTTCGGCAGGTAGTCGTCGGCGCCGAGCGCCAGCCCGTCCACCCGGTCGCCGACGTCCCCGGCCGCGGTCAGCATGATGATCCGCGCGGGGCTCCGCCGCCCCACCAGCTCCCGGCACACGTCGTCCCCGTGGACCGTCGGCAGGTCCCGGTCGAGGACCACCACGTCGTACTCGTTGTAGGAGGCCCGCTCCAGAGCATCGTCGCCGTCGTACACCACGTCGACGGCCATGGCCTCGTCCCGCAGTCCCACGGCGATCGTGTCCGCGAGCACCCGCTCGTCCTCGACGATCAGCACACGCATGACGCCGAGCATGACGCGCGAGGGGTTAAACCCGGATAAGCGAGGAGGGGACTCAGACGCCGACGCGCGGCCAGATCCTGCTCACCGGCTTCGAGAGGAAGAGCAGCAGCAGGGCGTAGTAGGAGACGTCGGGGAGCACCGCGACCACGGCGAGGCTCAGGACGAGCAGCACCACGGTCGACAGGGAGGACCGGACCGCCTCGACCGTGGTCGGATCGGTCGCCGACGCGACGTCCGGGTCACGGTGGGAGAGCACGGTCAGCGCGGCCTGGCAGGAGCTCGCGACGAGGACGTTCCCGATGTACAGCATCACGGTGAACCGATCGTCCCCCGGATAGGACGCCACCATCTCCGTGGGGAACGGCAGGATCACGATGGCGAGCAGCCATCCCGTGTTCAGCGCCATCAGAGCGCGCGTGTAGCCGCCGACGTGCTCGAACACCCGGTGGTGCACGAACCACAGCCGGGTGATCACCACGAAGCTGAGCGCGAAGGCCCAGATCTGCGGAAGATGCCCGGTGACGACCTCGACCGACCGCTCGTGCGCGTCCACCGCCGCCGGCACCACGTCGACCAGCGGCAGCACGAGGAGCGTCACGGCGATCGCCACGACCGCGTCGGTGAACAGGACCAGCCGATCAGGATCCCGAGAAACCGCCCGTCCCACATCCGGGACCCTACCGCCGCGGCCGCCTCCGGGCCCCGTACCGCCCCGGCTCAGCGGGTCTCCACCCGCGTCAGCCGACCAGCAGGACGAGCTTGCCGCGCGCAGGGCCGTCCTCGCCGGCGCGGTGCGCCCCGGCGACCTCGGCGAGCGGGAAGGTCCGCGTGACCGGAGGCGAGAAGCGCCCCGCCTCGACCAGCGCGCCGATCTCGCCGAGCGCGTGGACCGCGCGGCCGTCGTCCCCGCGGCTGAACCGCACCCCGTGCCTCCGCGCGCCGGCGAAGTCGGCGACCGTGACGACGTGCTCCGCGCCGCCGGCGAGCTCGATCAGCTCGGGCAGCACCCCGCCTCCGGCGACGTCGAGAGCCAGGTCGACGCCGCCGGGCGCCAGCGCGCGGACGCGCTCGACGAGGCCCTCGCCGTAGACGACGGGCTCGGCCCCGAGCGAGCGCAGGGACTCCTGGTTCGCCGGCCCGCCGGTACCGATGACGCGCACGCCCCGCGCCGCGGCGAGCTGCACCGCGGCGCCGCCGACGCTCCCGGAGGCGCCGCTGACGAGCAGCGTGCCGCCGTCCCCGGCGCCGAGCTGGTCGAGCGCCCGCGTGGCCGTCTCGACGGACGCCGGAAGCGCGGCGGCCCCGGCGAAGCCGAGCGACGGAGGGATCGGCGCATGGTGGGACAGCACGGCCAGCTCGGCCTGGGCCGCCCCCTCGGCGCAGAACCCGAACACGCGATCGCCGACGACCACGTCCGCCACGCCCTCGCCGATCTCGTCGACGACGCCCGCCGCCTCGTAGCCGAGGGTCTGCGGGAGCTCCTGGTCCATCATCCCCGCGCGCTTCTTCCAGTCGCCGGCGCTCACTCCGGCCGCGCGCACGGAGATCCGCACCTCACCGGCTCCAGGATGCGGATCGGGCAGCTCAGTGGGCGCCGAGTCGGGTCTGGAGGCCGTCGAGGTAGCGGTCGAGCCCGTAGGCGAAGGTGGTCTCGCGCACCGCGCGCGGGTCGGCGTCCCGGCGGGCGGCGAACTCCTCGCGCAGCCGGGGGTGGTCGTCCAGAGCCCGCTCGGCGGCGGGGCGCAGGCCCTCGGCCCATTCCTGCTCGGTCCGGCCGCTGCGGGCGAGCATCGACAGGTACGCCGCCTCGCTGATGCTCATGCCGATCACGTAGGCGAGCAGCCCGTTCATGGCCTGCTCCGCCTCGCCCGGCGGGAATCCGGCGGCATGGAACAGGGCGAGCTGGCGCTCTGACCGGTCGACCAGGTTGGGGCCGAGGTCGGCGAGCCCGACCTGGCCCAGCGCGGGCGCGACCCACGGGTGGCGCAGGATCATGGCGCGCAGGCTCTGGGCGCAGTGCCTCAGGGGCGCCCGCCAGCCGGTCGCGCCGACCGGGTCGGGCACCTCCAGCTCGCCGTACAGCTCGTCGACGACCAGCTCGATCAGCTCGTCCTTGCTGGCCACGTGACGGTAGAGCGAAGTGGCCGCCGTCCCCAGGCGGACGGCGAGGCCCCGCATGCTGAGCGCCTCCATGCCCTCCTCGTCCAGGAGCCGGACGGCCTCGGCGACGATCCGCTCGCGGCTGAGCGCGGGCTGGGCGCGCTTGGCGGGAGGACGTGCCCACACCGAGGGGATGGGCGGCTTGTCGGCTGGCATGCCACCACCTTAGGGCACGTCGTTCGCCGGAGCGTACGACCAACGCTGTTGCGTACGGCGATCCATAATGCGTACGGTGTTCGCATCGTGAGTACGGCGTTCACGGCGCGCCTTCGTCGAAAGGAATCGATCATGACCGAGCGGCTGGACGGGAACACGAACGGCGACGGGAGGGCGCAGGGCGACCGGGGTGTGCGCGACTCGACGGGCCGCCGCTTCGACCCGGCCCACTGGCAGGGTCGGCTCGACGCGCTGCGCGCCGCCCACCACGTGCCGGGCGCGTGCCTCGCGGTGGTGGCCGACGGCCGGGTGCACGAGCTGGCCGGCGGGGTGCTGCACCGCGGCACCGGCGTCCGGGTGACGACCGACTCGGTGTTCCTGTCGGGGTCGATCGCCAAGGTCTACACGGCCACGCTCGTGATGCGGCTCGTGGACGAGGGGAGGCTCGATCTCGACGCGCCGGTCGTCGAGGTGCTGCCCGAGTTCGCCACCCCGGACCCGGCGGCCACCGAGGCGATCACCATCCGGCGGTTGCTGTCCCACACGGGCGGGGTGACCAATGACTTCAACTTCGACGGCGGCCGGGGCGACGACTGCATCGCCAGGTACGTCGAGGCCGCGCGCCGGGTCCCGCTGGACTGCCGGCCCGGCACGGCGATCTCCTACGGCGGCCTCGGCTACGTCGTCCTCGGCCGGGTCGTCGAGAAGGTCACCGGGCTGACCTGGGACCAGGCCCTCAAGGACCTCCTCTTCCGGCCGCTCGGCCTGAGGCGGTCGATGACGCTGCCGGAGGAGGCCCTGAGCCACCGCGCCGCCATGAGCCACCTGGGCGAGCCCGGCGCCGACCCCGAGCCCGCACCGTCCTGGGACCCGATGCCCCGCTCGGTCGGACCGGCTGCCCGCGTCATCGTCACCGCCGGGGACATGGCCCGCTTCGCCCGGATGCACCTGGAGAACGGCACGGCGCCCGGCGGTGCCCCCGTCCTGTCCCCGCAGGCCGTGGCCGCCATGCAGCACCGGGAGGTGGACGTCCCCGACAAGTGGACCGTCAGCGCGGACGGCTGGGGCCTCGGCTGGACGCTCTACGACTGGGACGGCGTCCTCGGCTACGGCCACGACGGTGCCGCCATCGGCCAGTACGCCTACCTGCGCGTCGTCCCGCAGGCGAACCTGGCGCTCGTGCTGATGACCAACGGCGGCGCGGCCCGCCTGCTGTACGCCGACCTGTTCCGCGAACTGCTCGCCGAACTCGCCGGCGTCACCATGCCCGAACCGTTCGCCCCGGCGGACCCGGCCCCCGCGGTGGACCTCGCTCCGCTCCTCGGCACCTACAGGCGCGAGGGCGTCGTCATCACCGTCTCCCGGCAGCCCGGCGGCGCGCCCCGCATGCGGTACGAGTTCGTCGACGACATGAAGGACCTGTCCCCGCCCCTGGAGATGGACCTGGAGCCGGTCACCGGCACGGTCTTCGCCGCCTCCGGCGCGGGCCCGTCCTTCAGCGAGGACTACATGCCGGTCGTGTTCTCCACCCTCGGCGACGGCAGCCGGGTCTGCTACGTCGGGATGCGGGCCACCCCCAAGATCGCGTAGTGGGGCGCGGACCGCCGGGAGGAGCCCCCCGGCGGCCCGGCCGCGCTCTAGCCTCACATCATGATCGAGGCTGTGCTGTGGGACGTCGACGACACGATCTTCGACTTCACCGGCTCGGAACGGGCCGGGCTGCTGCGCCACTTCGAGGCGGAGGGCCTGCCGTCCGACCAGGCCGCGGTGGACCGCTGGCACCGGATCGCCGAGCTCGAACTCCGGCGTCTGGCGGCCGGCCTGGTCACCTACGAGGAGCAGCGCCGCACCAGAGTCCGCACGTTCACGGGCCGTCGGCTGAGCGGCACCGAGGCGGACGCCTGGTACGGCCGCTACGAGGCGCTGTTCGAAGCGGCATGGTCGGCGTTCCCGGACGCGGCGCCGGCGCTGGACGCGCTTCCTTACCGCCAAGGGATCCTGTCCAACTCCAGCACCGCCCACCAGGAGCGCAGGTTGACGGCGCTGGGCCTGCGCCACCACTTCGAGGTGCTCCTGTGCTCCGACCGGCTCGGCTGCGCGAAACCGGACCCGGCGGCCTTCCTGGCCGCCTGCGCCGCCTTGGACCTGCCTCCCGCCCGCGTCGCCTACGTCGGCGACAAACTGGACGTGGATGCGAGAGGAGCCCGCGACGCGGGCCTCCACGCCGTCTGGCTGGACCGAGCCGACACGGCGGGCACGGCCCCGACCGGCGTCGACCGGATCTCCACCCTGACCGAACTCCCCGCGGTCCTGGCCGCCTGAGCCGCCGGCGTCCGCGACCTTCCCGGCGCCCTACTTCAGCGCGAGCGGGTTGACGGGGGAGCCGACGGCGCCGGTGACCTTGAGCGGGGGCGCGACGAAGAGGAACTCGTGCACGCCGTCGCCGGCGCAGTCCTCCGCGAGGGCCTCCAGGTCGAAGATCTCCCCGAGCGGGATCCCGACGTCGCGGAGCAGCACGCAGTGCACCGGGCTGGTGGCGGCGGGGTCCTCTCCGGGCGCCACCTCGATGCCCCAGTTGTCCATGCCCAGCGCGGCGAGGTCGTGGTCGCGGATCCACCGCGCGCAGCCGAGGCCGAGCCCGGGCTCGGCGCTCGTCCATCCGGCGGCGTCCCCCTCCACCAGGAACTTCCTCCACCATCCGGTCCGGACCAGCAGGATGTCGCCCGCGCGGATCTCGGTGCCCTGCCGTTCCGCGACGGCGTCGAGGGTCTCCGGGCCGATCACGTGGCCGCCCTCCAGCCAGTCGACCCCGGCGTGCCGGGCGACGTCGAGGAGGACGCCCCGGCCGGCGATCCCGCCGCCGAGGGCGTCGATCGAACACCGCGCCGCGCCGTGCGGGCCCACCTCGTCCTCGCCGAAACCGTTGTAGAGCAGGCCGTCGTACCAGACGTGCGCGAACGCGTCCCACTGCGTTCCGCTCTGGAGCGGCATGACGACGTAGTCGTCCGACCATTTCGCGCCGCCGGGGTACTCCTGCCCCGCGCCCGTCTCGGTCATCATGTGCAGCGGGTCGATCCGGCCGGGGAACGCCCGCGGGCCCCCGGCGCCGAGCGGGACGCCGAGGTCGAACACCGCGCCCCTGCGCACGAGCCGCGCCGCCCGCACGATCTCCCTCGGCGTGATCAGGTTGGTGGTGCCGCGCTCGTCCTCGGGCCCCCAGCGGCCCCAGTTGCTGACCTCGGCGCCGATCCGGCGGAAGTCCCCGGAGGTCATCGCGACGCCAGATCGCGCTCGTGCACCGCGACCGCCACGACCAGGTCCTCCCAGGCCATGCCGACGCTCTTGAACACCCTCGGCCTCCCGTCGTCCGCGAGTGCGCCGCCGCGAACGAGATCGGCCAGCTCGACCAGGTCGGTCTCCTCGACCGCCCCGGCGGCGAGCGCCTGGACCACGTCGCCGGCCTCGGTGGTGGCCGCCTTCCTCGACTCGACCACGACCTGCGCGGCCCCCATGACGTCGCCGCCCAGCTCGCGGGCGTCGGGATGGTGCGAGCCGACCGCGACGACGACGGTCCGCGGGGCGAGGAGCTCCGCCGCGAAGAGCGGTTCGCGGGCGCCGGTACAGCAGATCACGACGTCGGCCCCGTGGACGTCGTGCACCGCTCCGGCGCGGGCGGTCATCCCGCCGTCGGCGCAGCGGCGGACCAACCGCTCGGTCCGCTCGGGATCGCGTCCGACGACGACCACGTCGCGCAGGCCGTGCAGCGCGTGGAACGTCTCGATGTGCGCCCGTGCCTGCGGCCCGCTGCCGAACACGACGGCCGAGCGGATCGGCCGGGCCGCCATGTGCCGCGCCGCGAGGGCGGAGACGGCCGGGGTCCGCAGCAGGGTGAGCTCCCCGCCGTCCATCATGGCGAGCAGCCGGAGCGTCCGGGCGTCCATCAGCAGGTACAGCCCGGAGATGGTCGGGAGCCCCTGCGCCGGATTGCCCGGTGCCAGGCCGAGCACCTTGACGCCGACGTGGCCGGTGGCCTCCGACGGCATCAGCAGCAGCTCTCCATGGCGGGTCGGACGCGAGACGCGCCCCTGCTCGTCCCCCGGCCGAAGACCGCCGAGAAGCGCCCGCTCCAGCGCGTCGACCAGGTGCCGCGCATCGGCGAGCCGCCGCATCCGCTCGCCGCCGATCCCGTCGATGCTCATCGCCGTCCCGCCTCCTCGATCCGAACCTCGGCGCTCTCGTCCGTCGCCGCCACCGTCACCACGCCCGTACGCGGGAGCGCGTCGAAGTCGCCCGCGGGCAGCACGACCACCGGCACTTCGATCGCGTAGAGCTCGCGGGCGACGATCGCCGCCAGCGCGATGATCGCGTCCGGCCGGCGGAGCAGGACGGCCGCCGGGGCCGCGCCGCGCCGGATCAGCTCGGCGAGCACCGTGGAGCTCGAACTCGACCCCCGGCTCGCGGCGAGGGCCAGCACCCGGCCGGCGACCGAGGCCCCGCGCTGCGGATGGCGCACGTCGGTGATCTCGCCCGTCGCCACGTCGCTGCCGCCCCAGAACGACAGCGGCTCGTCCAGCAGGAGCAGGGGAGCGCTCGCCCGCCCCGGGCTGAGCGGCGTCCCGATCACGACGCCGTCCAGAGCGCGGGGTCGCGGACCACGCGGCCCGCGCGCGCGGACAGCACGCACTCGGCGAGCGACGCGAAGACGACGTCGATGCCGAGGTTGGTCGGCGCGTACCACGCCCATTTCGCGGAGTTGGTCATCACCACCCGTGCCGAGGTCCGCAGGACCGGAGCGATGTACGTGCAGGTGTCGACCAGGATCCGGGCTCCGGCGGCGCGGCAGACCGCGGCGTCGCCGGTGCGTTCGGCCTCGGCGAGGACGGCCCGGCTCGTCGAGATCCAGAACTCGGTCCCCGCGTCGAACGGCGGCCCGCCGGACAGCAGCGCGGCGAGCGCGCGGAACTCGGCGGCCGAGAAGTGCGGCGTGCCGACGCTGATCGCGTCGAGCCGTCCGTCCGGCGCCGTGGTGAGCTCGTCGCACGCCGCGCGCAGGTCGGCCGCGGCCACCTCGAACCGCCGCTCGGCGGCGCGGCCGCGGAAGGCGGTCTCGGCGTCGGGCGCCTCCGGCGTCAGGCCGACGGCGTGGAACAGGGCCACGCCCCCGGCCGAGGCCGCCGCGGCGCCGAGCGCCTTCAGCCGGTCCTCGTCCGCGTCGCCGGGCAGCCCGGCCAGCACGGGGACGCGGGTCCCCGACCGGCGCCCGACGAGATGGCCGAGCGCCGCCCAGGCGACGTCCGCCTCGAACGTCCCGGCGGGCACCCCCGAGCAGTCGAACAGGTCCTGCCCGGCGCGGTTCTCGTCCAGGTGCAGGCCCACCCGCGGGGCGAAGCCGGTGACGGCGGCGCAGATGTCGGCGAAGTCGCCGTAGCGGTCGGTTCGGGCGCCGAGGACAGAGTTGGCGAAGACGATGGCGTTCGACTCCGCCCACGCCACATGCCGGCCGAACGCCGGCCGCTCCCGGAGCTGGTACGGAGCGCAGGTCCACGTGGGCTCCGCCCCGAGGGCGACGTAGCCGTCCATCAGCCGCCGGGCGTCCGCCCGCTCGCCGGGGTCGCCGCGCACGACGCCCGGGTGCAGCAGGTCCAGCGAGCCGACGTTGAGCGTCGCCCGGACGGCGACCCGCGCGCCACCGGCGATCAGCCGTTCGACCAGGTCGATCCCCACCTGCCCGTGGAAGAGGCAGCCGTCGAGGTGCGCCGAGTCGACCGGGATCAGCCGGTCGGCGCCGAGCGCCCGGGCGAGCCGGACGATCACCCGCATGGCCAGCGCGGCGCCGTCGCCGCGGCGCCCCGCGAGCATCGCCCGCTGCGCGCCCGTCAGCGCCGGCTCGGAGATCGCGTGCTTCATGAGGCCTCACCAGCCCCTGCGCCCGCGCCCGCCCGCGCGCACTCGTGCACGATCCGCCCGTCCTTGACGACCAGCCGGACCCGCGCCAGCGCGCCGATGTCGGCGGCGGGATCGCCGTCGACCAGCACGAGGTCGGCGAGCTTGCCCACGTCCACCGTGCCGGTGTCGTGCAGGATGTCCATGTTCTCCGCCGCGTTGCGGGTGGCCGCGCGGATCACCTCGGGCGCGGTCAGCCCGTACCGGACCATGAGCTCCAGCTCGCGGACCAGATCCGTGTGCGGGTTGTACGGGGTGCCCGCGTCGGTGCCGGCCGCGATCCTGAGGCCCGAACGCACCGCCGCGACGAAGCTCTCGCGGTGCCGCTCCGCCTCCCGCGCGGCCTTCTCGTGCACCCAGGAGGGCATGCCCGCGCCGGTCCCGGCCGACACGATCGACTCCACCGCGAGCAGGGTCGGCACGAGGTAGGCGCCCCGCGCGACGGCGAGTTCGAGCGCCTCGTCGTCGAGCCGGATGCCGTGCTCGACCGAGTCGACGCCCGCGCGCAGGGCGTTCTTGATCCCCTGGCTGCCGATGGCGTGCACGGTGATCCGCCGCCCCGCGTTGTGCGCCTCCTGCGCCGCGACCGCCAGCTCCTCCTGGACCAGCCCGGTGTGCCCCGGATCCACGCCGGAGGTCAGCACCCCGCCGGTCGCCATCGCCTTGATGAAGTGGGCGCCCGCCTTGAGCTCGGCGCGGGTCGCGGCCCGCACCCCGTCCACTCCGTCGGCCTCGCGCCCGATGAAGTGGCCGTGCCCGCCCGTCATCGTGATCACCCGCCCGGCCGCCCTGACGCGCGGCCCCGGGACGAGGCCGTCCTCGATCCCCTTGGCCAGCTCGATCACGACGCCGTCGGCGGCGCCGCAGTCGCGGACGGCCGTCACTCCGGTCCGCAGGGTCAGCGCGGCCGTCGTCGCGCTCTTCAGCGTGGCGAGCGGCAGCGAGTCGGACTCGATCTGCCGGGTGAAGTCGGGCCCGGCGTCGGCGGACAGGTGGACGTGCGAGTTGATCAGCCCGGGCAGCAGGCTGCCGCCGGCGCCGTCGACGACCGCGTGCGCCGGGAACGGCGGGGCGGACCCGGCCGGGCCGACCCACGCGATCCGCCGGCGGTCGACGACCACGGCGAAGCCGGGCCGGCCGCGCCCGCCGTGCCCGTCGATCAGGTTCACGTCCCGGATCAGGAAGGCCTCCGGGCCGGCGGGCGCGGGCTCACTCACCGCGGCCGCCGTCGTCCGGGTACCTCGCGGCCGGGCCGATCGGGAAGTGGCAGGCCGTCCTGCGGGCGTGCGGCGCGACGTCCCGGAGGACCGGCGGCTCCGCCGCGCAGCGGTCCCGGTCCTCGCGGGCCCGCGGCCCGTACCGGCACCGCGGGTGGAACACGCACCCGGACGGCGGGTTCGCCGGGTCGGCGACCTCCTCGTTCCCGGTCCCGCGGGCCGGCGCCAGCAGCGACAGCCCGCTCGGATCGGGCCGGCTGTCGCGCAGCAGTTCGGTGTAGGGATGGCCGGGACGGGAGAGGACGTCGGCCGCCCCCTGCTCCACCAGCGTGCCGAGGTACAGCACGCTCAGGTCGGTGCACATGTACTGCGCGATCGCGAGGTCGTGGGTGATGAAGACGTAGGTCAGCCCCAGCCGCCTCTGCAGGTCGAGCAGCAGTTCCAGGATCTCGGCCTGCACCGAGGTGTCGAGCGAGGACGTCACCTCGTCGGCGATGACCACCCGGGGCCCGGCGGCCAGGGCGCGCGCGATGACGATGCGCTGGCGCTGGCCGCCGGAGAACTCGTGCGGCAGCCGCTTCGCGGCGGTGGCGTCGAGCGCGACCGACTCCAGCAGCTCGGTGACGCGGGTCCGGTGCGCGCCCGCGCGCAGCCGCCCGCGCGGGTCGATGGCCTCGGCCAGCGCCCGCTCGACGGTCATCCGGGGATCCAGCGACGAGTACGGGTCCTGCGGGACCAGCTGGATCCGGCGGCGCGCCGCGAAGCGCTCCTTGCGCGGCAGCCGGTGGACGTCGGTCCCGTCGAGCCGGACCACGCCCCGCGCCGGGGCGAGCTGCCCCACCAGGACCCGGGCCAGCGTGGACTTGCCGGAGCCGGACTCGCCCACGACCCCCATCGTGCTGCCGCGGGCGATCGCGACGCTCACGTCGTGGAGCACCGGGCGGGAGCGCGCGCCGTAGCCGGCCGACACCCCCTCGGCGCTCAGCTCGATGCCGCCCGGTTCGTCGGTGTGCGTCATGACCGGACCTCCGCGGTCGGTGTCTCGGCGTGGCAGGCGACGGCGTTGCCCGCGGGGCCGGCGACCAGCGCCGGCACGACCTCGGCGCAGACGGGCGCCGCGAGCGGGCACCGGGGCGCGAAGGCGCAGCCGGCGCCCCGGGTCTCGGCGGACGGGGCCCGCCCGGGCAGCGGCACGAGCCGCGCGTCCTCCAGGTCGGCCGCCGCGTCGGGCGAGGCGGCCAGGAGCGCGCGCGTGTAGGGGTGCCGCACGCGGCGGCGGCGGAGGTCCTCCACCGGCACCTCCTCGACGACGCGCCCGGCGTACATCACGCAGACCCGGTCGCAGAGCGCGGAGACCACGCCGATGTCGTGCGAGATGAGCAGGATCGCCGTGCCGTGCTCGGTGTTGATCTGCTTCAGCAGGCGCAGCACGTCGGCCTGCACGGTGACGTCCAGCGCGGTGGTGGGCTCGTCGGCGATGATCAGTTCCGGCTCGTGCAGCATCGCCGCGGCGATCATCGCGCGCTGCCGCATGCCGCCGGAGAGCTCGTGCGGGTACTGGCGCATCCGCAGCTCGGGCGAGGACACCCGCGTCTCCGCGAGCCGGGCGACCGCCAGCGCGTCGGCCTTCCGCCGCGACGTCCTCGTGTGCGCCCGCAGGACCTCGGTGAGCTGGGTGCCGATCCGCAGCGCGGGGTTGAAGCTGCTCGACGGGTCCTGGAAGACGATCCCGAGTTCGGTGGCCAGCCGCGCGGGCGGGGCCTTCGCCGGGTCGGCCAGATCGACGCCGTTCACGTCGAGGCGCTCCGCGGACCAGTCCAGCTCGCGCGGCAGGAGCCGCGCCAGGGCGAGCGCGGTCAGGCTCTTGCCGGAGCCGGACTCGCCGACCACGCCGACGATCTCTCCGGCGCCGACGGTCAGCGAGACCTCGTGGATCAGCTCACGGCCGTCGGGCCGGCGGACCGACAGGCCCCGCACGGACGCCGCCGCGGCGGGCTCCCGTTCCGCGGGCCCGGACGGGGCGGGGCGCGGCGGCGCGGGGACGGCCGCGGGCCGCCGCGGTCGCGACGCCCCGCGCGGGTCCAGGTGCCGGACGAGGCCGTCGCCCACCAGGCCGGCGGCGAGCCCGGTGAGCAGGATCGCCGTGGCGGGGCCGAGTGCCTCGCCCGGGTTGTCGTAGATGTTGCGGAGCCCGCTCGCGAGCAGGCTGCCCCAGTCGTAGGACGGCGGCTGGACGCTCAGCCCGAGGAAGCTGAGCCCGGAGACCGTGAGCACGCTGGTCGCGAACCCGACCGAGGTGAGGACGAGCAGCGGCGCGGCGATGTTCGGGACGACGTGCCGGGTCAGGACGCGGACGCGGCCGACGCCCAGCAGGCGCGCGACCGCGACGTAGTCCCGCTCGTTCACCGACAGCGCGAGCCGGTTGGTCAGTCGCGCGAACTGCGGGCAGAACGCCAGTCCGAGCGCGCCGACCACGGACGCGCGCCCCGGCGACAGGATCGCGGTGAACGTCAGCGCGATGATGATCGGGGGGAACGAGAGCAGCAGGTCGATGACCCGGTCGCCGACCGCGCGGACGGTCGTCCCGGCGGCCGCGGTCCCCGCGCCGAGGAGCGTGCCGAGCACCGCGGCGATCGCGGTGGCGGCGACCGCCATCTCGACCGTCAGCCGCGTCGCGACGACGGTCCGCCAGAACACGTCGCGGCCCAGCGCGTCGGTGCCCAGCCAGTGCGCGCCGGAAGGGCCCTGGCGGATGTCGGCCGTCAGGGCGTCGGCGCGCTCCTGCCACAGCATCGGCGCGATGACGGCGGCCGCCGCGACCAGGGCGGCCAGGACGAGGCCGGCGACGAGGAGCGCCGGGAGCCGGGTGCGCCTCATGAGCGCGTCCCCGTCAGCACGCGCGGATCCAGCAGGCCCAGCGTGACGTCGACGATCAGGTTGATCAGGACGGCGACCAGGCCGAGGACGAGGATGATCCCCTGGACCTCCGGATAGTCGCGCTTGACGATCGCGCGCACGATCTCCGACCCGATGCCGGGCATGTTGAAGACGTTCTCGGCGACGACCGTCCCCCCGAGCAGCGCGACGAGGATCAGCCCGCCGAGGGTCAGCGTGCTGGTCACGACGTTGGGCAGCACGTGCCGCAGGAACAGGCGCGTGCTCGACAGCCGTTTGCTCATCGCCATCGTGATGTAGTCCTGCGACAGCACCGTCGCGGTCTCGTTGCGCACCAGGCGGGTGAGCACCGCGGCCGGGGCGATCGCGATGGACAGGGCGGGCAGGATCATCGAGGTGAACCCCGCGCCGCCCTGCACGGGCAGCCAGCGCAGGGTCAGCGCGAACACGAAGACGAGCAGGGTCCCGGCGACGTACTCCGGCACGGCGCCGAGGACCGAGGCGCCGACGCCGAACGACGACGTCGCGGCCCGGGCGCGTCCGCGCTGCTGGGCGACGCCGACCGCGGTGCCCAGCGGTATCGCCACGGCCAGCACGACGACCAGCGCGCTCGTCGCCAGCAGGATCGTGAGCGGCAGCCGCTGGGAGAGCATCGACGACACCGGCTGGCCGGTGGTGAAGGAGGTGCCGAAGTCGCCGTGCGCCAGCCCGCCGAGGTACGAGGCGAACTGCCGCCACAGGGGCTCGGTCAGCCCGAGGCGTTCGCGGACCTGCCGGACCTCCTCCTCGCCCGCGGTCAGCCCGCCGATCTGCCGGGCCGGATCGCCCGGCACCAGGCGCACGATCATGAAGGTCACGACGACGAGGAAGGCGAGCACGGCGGCGACGCCGCCGAGGCGCCGGGCGAGGTAGCCGGCCCAGGGGGAGCCGGCCACCCGCCGGGCGAGCCCGCGGGGCGCCGCCGGTGCGCCGGCGGCGACCGTCGCCATCAGCCGCTCGCCTTGCCGACGCGGATCGTCGCCGGAACCGCGAACCCGTTGACGACGCTGCCGCTCGTACCGCCCGCGAACAGGACGTGCACGGGCGCGGTGGCCAGGGGAAGGACGTCGACGTTACGCAGCAGCGACTGCTGGAAGGTCTTCAGCGCGGCGCACTTCTTCTCGGGCGAGCCCGCCGCGGCCTGGTCGTAGGCCTGCTCCGCGGCCGGGTTGCTCGTCGCGCCGAGGTTGAGCCCCTTCGGCGGCGCGTCGTGCACGAAGAACTGCCCGACCGGCAGGAAGCTCGACAGCCGGTTGCCGTACACGAAGATCGTGACGTCCCAGTCGTTCTTGCCGCTGAACAGGTCGGACACCCACGCCTGGTTGTCCGTCGTGCGCACGGTCGCGGCGGCGCCCGCGGCCTGCAGCGCGGCCATGACCTGGTCGCCCGCCGCGCCGCCCGCCAGGATGTTCGTGCCGATGACCCGGAGCTTCACGCCCTTGAGCACCCGCGCCGCCGCGGCCGCGTCGTGCTCGGGGACCAGCGCGCCCGCGCCGGCGTCGAAGCACTCGTAGGAGGAGCGGCCGAGGCTGGAGATCAGCTCGCCGGAGCCGAAGCTCTGCACCTTGTTCAGTACGGAACGATCCAAAGCCTGGGCGACGGCGAGCCGGACGTTCCGGTCGGCGGTCGGATGGCCGGCGGTCTCGTTGAAGACGACCATCGTGTCGGACTGCGGCGCCGTGCGGACGGTGATCCCGTCGGTCGACTTGAACCGGTCCCACGCGTTGGAGGTGAACGAGGGGATCTGGAGTTCGCCGGTGGAGGTCAGGTTGGCGCGGGTGTTCTCGTCGTCGACCACCTTGAGCACCAGCTTCTTCGGCGGCTCGCCCGCCGCCTGGCCGGCGTACGCCGGCCCCCAGGTGTACTGCGGCCGCCGGGCCAGCGTGTAGCTGGAGCCGGTGACCTGCGTCTCGGAGACGAAGGGGCCCGTGCCCGCGGACGTGGTCCGCAGGCTCGACGGGTCCTTCATGCCGGACGGGCAGACGATGCCGGCGAAGGGCCCGGTCATCCCCGGCACCAGGTCCGACCAGGGCTTCTCCAGCGTGATCGTCACCGAGTCGCCGGACGCCGTCGCCTTCGCCGCGTTGCCCGGGCCGATCGCCTGGCGCACGAGGGGCGCCTTGGTCGCCGGGTCGAAGAGCCGGTTCAGCGACGCGGCCGCCATCGCGCCGGTCAGGGCGGTGCCGTCCGAGCAGGTGACGCCGCTCCGGAGGTGGAAGGTGGCGGTCTTCGGGGTGGACTTCCACGTGTCCGACAAGCCGGGGACCAGCTTGCCCGACGGGTCGAACTGGACGAGCGTGTCGTACAGCGCCGCGAGGGCGACGGAGTCCTGGAACGTGCTCGCCTGGGTCGGGTCGTAGCTGCTGACCGGGCCGTCGAGGGTCATGGACACGACGCCGTCGGTGATCTTCGGCGGCGCCTTCCCGCTGGAGTCCGCCGCCCCGCCGCAACCGGCGACGAGGGATGCGCAGACGGAGACACTCGCGACGACTGCCCGATGCCCCATTCGAATTCTCATGGTGGTCCTTCGGTGATGTGCCGGATGAGAGGTGCGGTGCCCCGGAGCGGGCGCCTGGTCGTGTTCATCAAAGTGAACGTGTGTCGGTCATGGTGACGACCCGGCCGTCCCGATGTCAATATGTTGAACGCGAAAATCAGGCACAGCCGGATCGGCTGTGCCTGGGCCCTGTGCGGGTCAGAACGACGGCGGCGTCATCGCGCCGACGAGCACGGCGTTGCTGCCGGTGGCGTTGCGGTACCAGTGCGGCAGGCCCGAGTCGTAGGTGATCGAGTCGCCCTCGTGGAGCGTGTGCACGGTGCCCGCGATGCACACCATGAGCTCGCCCTCGGTGATCAGGATGCACTCCTCGCCGGGGTGCCTGAACGGCGTGTCCTCGTTGCTCCACCCGGCGGCGACCTGCGCCTTTATCATCCCGAGCCGGCCGTTCATGTGCGGCGTGATCAGGGTGTACTCGAGGTTCTCGTCGGCCAGCAGCAGGCGCCGGTGGGTCCCGGCGCGGACCAGCGCGCCGGACTCGGTGTCGGCGAGGAAGAACCGGCCGACCGGCACGTCGAGCGCCTGCGCCAGCTTCACGAGCGTCGTGAACGAGGGGTTCCCCTGGCCGCGCTCGATCTGGCTCAGCAGGCCGGGGCTCAGGTCGGCGGCCTGGGCGAGGGCGGCGATGCTCAGGTCGGCGGCGCGGCGCAGTTCGCGTACGAGGTTGCCCACGACGGCCATGGTCGGCGTCGGGTTGCCCGGCTGACCGGCCTCTGTCGACCTTGCGCTGCGCGGCATGGTGACAGCCTGCCCGACCCGGGCAGGTGTCGTCAATATATTGAACAGCATGGCCGGACCGGCGCCCCGGACCTCCTCGTCCTTGACGCCCGTCTTTTCGTAAGTATAGCTTACGGCCCCTAAGTGAGAGTAACGATGTGGTGAACCGCCACAACGAGCGGAGGGCCGTTGACCAGCGTGTTCGAAACCTCCCTGAGCGGTCTGCTCACCGGCCGGGTCGCCCTGGTCACCGGTGCGGCCGGCGCGCTCGGCGCATCGATCTGCCGGACCCTCGCCCGGGCGGGCGCCGAGGTCGTCGGCGTCGACCTGGTCGAGGGCGGCGCCTGCGACTTCGTCGCGGACGTCGCGACGGCGGAGGGCAACCGGCTCATGGTCGCCGAGGCCGTCCGCCGCCACGGGCACCTCGACGTGCTGGTCCTCAACGCCGGCGTGCAGTTCGTCGCGCCGATCCCCGAGTTCCCCGAGGAGCAGTGGGACCGGCTCATGGACGTGATGGTCAAGGGCCCGTTCCTGGCCATCAAGGCCGCCTGGGCGGAGTTGACCGGCCGGCCGGCGTCGCGCGTCCTGATCACGTCCTCGGTCTCCGGCATGACGGCCGAGCCGTTCAAGGCGGCCTACGTCTCGGCCAAGCACGCGGTCAACGGCCTCACCAAGGTCGCCGCGCTGGAGGGGGCGCCGCACGGGCTGACCGTCAACGCGGTCGCCCCCGGATGGATGTCGACGCCGATGGTCGAGCGCCAGCTCCCGGAGCAGATGGCCCTGCGCGGCCTCACCCGCGAGCAGGTGCTGGAGCTCCTGCTCGAACGCCAGCCCGTCAAACGCCTGATCGGCACGGACGAGGTCGCCGCGCTGTTCGCGCTGCTCGCCAGCGACCTCACCTCCGCGGTGACCGGCGTCTGCCTACCGGCGGACCTCGGCACCCTCGCGTCCTGAAGCATCACCTTTACCGAAGGGATCGGCCATGTTGCGCGACAAGTACGAGCCGTGCGTCCTCACCGCCGCGGTGACCGGCGGCGACGTCCTCCCGAGCCAGAGCCCGCACATCCCGTGCGGCGCGGAGGCGATCATCGAGGAGGCCGTCGCCGCCGCCGAGGCGGGGGCCACCTGCGTCCACCTCCACGCCCGCGAGGCCGACGGCCGCCCCTCCGGCGACCCCGGCCTGTTCCGCGAGATCGTCGACGGCGTCCGCGAGCGGTCCGACGTCGTCATCAACATCAGCACCGGCGGCACCCCGGGGATGCCCGAGGAGCAGCGCCTGGCCGGCATCCGCGCCTGCCGGCCGGAGATCGGCACGCTGAACCTCGGCACGATGAACTACGAGGGCTTCCCGGACCGGGCGCGCTGGCCGAAGGTCCGGCATGCCTGGGAGCAGGAGGTCCTGGACAGGTCCGGCGAGGGCGTGTTCACCAACACGCTCGGCACCATCCGCCGCTTCGCGGCCGAGTTCCGCGACCTGGGCGTGACGCCGGAGCTGGAGGCGTACGACCTCGGGCACCTGTCCATGGTCCGCTTCCTGCTCGACGAGGGCACCCTTGAGGGGCCCGTGCGGATCCAGCTCGTGCTGGGCGTGCTCGGCGGCGCGGGCAACGCCCTCGACGACTTCTTCGCGCTCTCCCAGGCGGCCGCCCGTATCCTCGGACCCGACGCTGCGAGCCTCAGCGTGGCCGCGACCGGTTTCCCGGGCGAGTTCCGCCATGTCGCGACCGCGTTGTCGTGGGGCGCCGACTGCCGGGTGGGCCTGGAGGACAACATCCGGGTCCGCCGCGACCGGCAGGCCGAGAGCAACGCGGAACTGGTCCAGGTCGCGGGCGGACTCGCCGATCTGCTGGCCAGGCCGATCGCGACGCCGGGCGCGCTGCGCAGCGAGCTCGGTCCCTGGTACAAGGCCACATAAGGAGTGGAAGCGAATTGGCTGCTCGCCCGCCGGCACACCACCAGAGCGGCAACAAGCGCCCCGGGCACTTCGGCGGTCCGGCCGCCGAGGGCGCCCGCGCCGGCGAGGGAACCGGCGATGACGCCGACGCCGTCAAGGTGCTGCTCGGCCGCAACATCAACAGCCTGCGGACCCAGCGCGGCATGGCCGTCCGCGACCTGGCCGAGCAGGCCGGCGTGTCGGCGGCGTTCATCTCGCAGGTCGAGCACGGCGCGGCGTCGCCCTCGGTGCCGACGCTGGTCCGCATCGCGCAGGCGCTGCGGGCCCACATCGGCGACCTGTTCCAGGCGACGCTGTCGCGCAGCCAGATCGTCCGGCACGACGAGCGCGCGGCGTACGAGTACCCGGACCGCGGCATCACCGAGGCCCAGGTCAGCTCGGACGCCAGCGGGTGCCTGGAAGTGCTGTGGGTGAAGCTCGAACCCGGCGGTGGAACCGGGCCGGAGCTGTTCGCCCACGGCGCGGACACCGAGTTCGTGTTCGTCCTCAAGGGGCAGGTCGCCATCACCGTCGGGTCGGAGTCCCACCGCCTCTCCGCCGGGGACAGCCTCACCTTCCCCGGCAAGGACGTGCACGGCAGCCAGAACCTGTCGCGCGGTTCGTCGGAACTGCTCTGGGTGCAGACCCCCGCCTCGTACTAGGAGAGGCCGCGGCGCGCACCCTTCACCCTGTCCCTACGGTCGTCGGGAAACGCCAGTGAACCTCTCCGAGAAGCCGACCGGCTTCGTCTCCATGCCGCAGGGCTCCGTCGCGTACTGGCGCGCCGGCACCCCCGGCCGGACCCCGCTCGTGTGCCTGCACGGCGGGCCCGGCCTGCCGCACCCCTACCTGGAGCCGCTCGCCCGGCTGGGCGCCGACCGGGAGGTGATCTTCTACGACCAGGCGGGCTGCGGGGAGTCCGGCCGCAGACCCCCGGAGCCGTCGTGGTCGGTCCCGTACTTCGTCGAGGAGCTGCGGGCGGTCGTGGCGGCCCTGGGCCTGGAGGAGTTCCACCTCTTCGGCAACTCCTGGGGCGGGTGGCTCGCCCTGGAGTACACGCTCGGCGACCCGCCCGTCGCGCCGGCCTCGCTCCTCCTCAACAGCTCACCGCCGAGCGTGGCGAGCTGGATCGACGGGGTGCGCGCGCTGCGCGCCCGGCTTCCGGAGGACGTGGTCCGGACGCTCGACGAGCACGAGCGGGCCGGCACGGAGCGCTCCCGCGAATACCGGGACGCCTTCGCCGTCTTCAACCGCCGGCACATGTGCCGGGTGCGGCCGTGGCCCGCACCGCTCAAGGACGCGCTCGGCGGCTTCGGCGACGAGGTGTACGCGGCCCTGTGGGGGACGAGCGAGTTCGGGCCGGTGACCGGCGCGCTCGCGGGGTGGGACGTCACGCCGCGCCTGCCGGGGATACGCGTGCCCGTCCTGGTGACCTGCGGGCGGCACGACGAGGCCGCGCCGGAGCACATGTCGGCGCTGGCGGACGGTATCGCGGGCGCCCGGTTCCGGGTCTTCGAGGACAGCTCGCACATGGCGTTCCTCGAAGAGCCGGACGCCTTCATCGCCGAGCTTTCGGCGTTCCTGACCGGCGTCGAGGCGCGGCGCCGGTGAACCCTCTCGCGACAAGGACGGGACGATGAGCGAAACCAAGGTCGGCCGGATCGGCCCCAAGGAGACGGCGCAGGGCGGGGAGGCCGTCTGCTCCAGCGCGCACCCGCTCGTGACCGAAGCGATGCTCGACGTCCTGCGCGAGGGCGGCAACGCCATCGACGCGGCCATCGTCGGATGCCTGCTCAACGCGACGGTCCAGCAGGACATGACGTGCCACGCGGGCACGGTCACGATGCTGTACTGGAACGCCGAGCAGGGCCGGTGCCACGAGCTCAACAGCATGGGAACGATCGTGCCGGGCCTCGCGCCGTTCCGGCCGGTCGCCATCTCGTCGGGGCCCTACACCGCGATCCCGGAGGGGCCGTGCGCCGTCATCCCCGGCTTCATGCCGGGCCTCAAGACGATGCACGAGCGGTTCGGGTCGCGGCCGTGGGACCGGCTCTGCGCGCCCTCGATCCACTGGGCCGAGGAAGGACACGAGGTCGACTCCTTCGAGCACCTGGTCCTCGGCCACAGCGTCGAGCTGTACATGAACACCGCGTCCGGGCGGCGCCACTTCACCCCCGACGGGCACCTGCCGCAGGCCGGGCGGCGCTGGCCGAAGCCGGAGCTCGCCCGGACGCTGGCGAAGCTCGCCGCCGAGGGACCGGACCTGTTCATCGACGGCGAGTGGGCGCGGCTGTTCGTCGAGCGCGCGAACGAGGTGGGCTGGCCGATCGAGATGCGCCACATGCGCCAGGACGAGCCCCGGTGGGGGGACGGCCTGCGCTACCGGCACGGCGACGTCGAGATCGTCCAGCAGGCGCCGCCGGAACGGCAGGCCGTCATGTCGGCGATGGTCCTCGGCATCCTCCGCGAACTGGGCGTCGCCGAGCTCGGCCACTACGCCGAGTCGCCCGAGTCGCTGTACTACATGGCGCACGCGCTGCGCCGGGCCGCCTACGAGACCGGGTTCATCAACGACCCGGAGGTGTTCGAGGACCCGAGCAGCGTGCTGATGTCGCGGGAGTACCACCGCGCCCTGGCCGCCGTGCTCCGGATGAGCCGCACGAAGGTGGACCTCACCGAGCACGTCCGGCTCACCTCGACGCCGGGCGCCCTGGGCGAGGGGACCCGCCGCTCGGGCGAGTCCGTCGGCAGCTGCGAGCTGAGCGTTGTCGACGCCCAGGGCGACTGGGTCCAGCTCGTCAACACGGTGCAGGGCGGAGGCGTCCCGGGGCAGGTCGTCGGCGGCGTCCCGATGATCGGCAGCACCATGACGAGCAGCCTCACCGCCATGCTCGGCGGCTGGCTGACCGGCGGGGGCCGGATCCGCTCGGTCATCGGCAACACGCTGCTCCTGCGGGACGGCAGCCCGTGGCTCGCCCTCGGCACGCCCGGCATCCCGCACATCACGGTGCCGCAGGTCATGACGAGCATCCTCGAGAACGGCCTCGACCCGTACGCGGCGGACGACGCGCCCCGCATGATGCCGCTCGCCGACGACTACTCGGTGACCGTCGAAAGCCGGCTGGCGCCCGAGGTCGTCGCGGAGGTGGCCCGCATGGGAGTCCTGGTCCGGCCGATGGCGCCCTACCAGTACCAGATGGGCAGCTTCCACATGACCTGGCGCGACGAGACGGGAACGCTCCACGCCTCAGCCGGCCCCCGCCGAGCCGGCCAAGCCGCAGGCTACTGACCCCGCCCCCGCGGCGCCGCACCGGCGAGTCGCTCCAGCGGACGCGGCAGTACGGGTGACGAGCCGTCACTCGTCACCCGTACGCGCCATCTCCAGTAGTTCGGCCGTGTCGAAGCTCCTCCGCAGGGATACCAGCAGGGGAGGAAGGTTCGAATAGATGCAGAGTGCGCGCGACTTCTCCATCCGCCGGAGGTCCTTGAAGCTCCAGCCCCTGTGGTCGAGGCCGCGCACGTCCTCATCGCCGACGACGGCACTGATGAAGGTGTTCGTCCGCGGGTCGCTGTTGCTCGGCAAGAAGATCTTGGCGGAGTGGTTGTTGGCGATCAGATTCGCCCGGTCCTCGCTGTAGCAGTAGCTCAGCTGGCTCATGTCATGAAAGATCGAGACGAGCTGGATCGAGCTGCCCGCCGCGGTGGTGGCGATCGTGTCGAGATCCTCCAGGCGCGCTATGTTGCCGGCCTCGTCCAGGCAGAGCAGGATCTTGATCGGCTCCCTGTCGGAGTCCTGAAGCGCGTTGTGCGAGTAGGTGCGGTTCAGGACCTCCCGCGTGAGTGCGGTGAAGAGGGGGCGGAACAGGCGCTGCTCGTTCACGGGCGCACAGATGTAGAGGGTGTTGTTCCCGCCGTTGAGCAGGCTGTCCATGTTGAGACCACCGGATCTGCATCGTTCGTCCACTGACCGGTAGCTGAAGACTTCGAGCATGGACACCGCCGTCGCGGCGATCGAGGTGTAGGTGTTCTCCGCGTTGGTCGTCACCCGCCGTATGGTGGACTTCAGCATCTCCAGGTCGTAGTCGTCGTCATCTGCCTTGTCCTCTTCGGCGTGACCCGCACGCGAAAGCGCCATCTCGATTTCCTGCAGGAGATCCTGCCTGTCCTCGCCGAGCCACTGCAGCACATCGCGCATGGTGCCGCCGGCTTTGGCCGCCGCCAGTAGGAGGGGGGCGAGAAGCTGCCTCGCGCTGACGATCCAGAACGAACCTTCGGTCATGGAGTCGGCCGATACCGACTCGGAAAGACCGAAAGTGCGCTTGACCGCATCGTCCCAGGAACTGATGCCGTCCAGCGGGCTCCAGCCGACGCAGTAGTCGGCCAGCGCAGGGATCTCCTCCGCCAGTCCGGTCGGGTCGAAGATATAGACGTCCCCCACGCCTGACCTGTGCTCGATGGTCGCCAGGACCACATCGAACCGTACGGAGGTGACCAGACAGGGCCCCTCCCACTCCAGCACTGCGGGGATCACGATCCCCGTCGTCTTCCCGCTGCGCTGGGGGCCGAAGACGATGATCGGCCTGAAGGGCTCACTTCTCACGATCTTCTCGCCGACCCTGCCCAGCGCGACACGCTCTCCGAACCCCCTTCCCTCGGTGAGGATCTCGGAGAGTTCCGAAGCCCCGGCCATCGCGCCTCCTCGGCTCTGGCTGGTCACAGGCGGCTGAGCTTCGCGACCAACCGCGAGGCGAGTCTCGCGGGACGGCAGTACACCGAGCCGTCAGGGCCGCTCGGCGGACAGACGCAGAACATCTTCCTCAGCGGCGATCCATCAGGCTTCACGCCGCTGATGACGATCATCCGCGTGTTCTCGACGACCGAGTCCTCTGATCCGTCGAGGGACAATCTGGTCGCCGCGGTAAGGATCCTCCGTGGCGGGTCCTTCGCGGGAAGCTCGATCGAGAAGGTGGTCCTGCCCTGACTCTGCAGATGGTCGGACACCGGAACGGCGGGTCTGGGCCCGCCGAGGACGCGGGCTCTTATCCTGTAGCAGTCTGATCCGCCGCTGTTGATCAGCAGCAGCGACGGCTGCAGTTCGCTTCCCCTCCGGCTGCGGCCGCCCTCGATCCAGAAGTCGGGTTGCGCCTGCCGCACCAAACGCCGGAACTGTAAGATCATCGTAGACGACGAGACCGTGGCAGCGGTTGCGGCAGTGATGGCCGCCACGTCCTGCCAGCTCATTAAGCCAGGCTCCCCGCGGTGGTGTCGAACCGGTACCCGGCAGTGACCGATGACATGAATCCTTCGATTCCCATGTCGCGAAAGAAAGAGATGTAGGCGTCGGCGCACCTGGCCGAGGACAGGAAGAGTTCAGGATCCAGCGCCACCCTCCTCCCGTCGGTGTCCATGTAGTTCTCTCCCGAGTAGGAGAGTTGGAAGAAAAGCCCGCTCCAGTCCGAGTTGCTGGGCGCCTCGACCTTCAGGAACTGGGTGATGCAGGGCTCGTACTCATGGCGTACGCTGGCCAGGTAGTCCATTCGGCGATATCGCTGGAGATCGCCTTCCTCCAGGTTCGCGTTGGTCAGGCGCCCCTTGGAGTCGGGCAACCTGATGGCGACGTTCCGGCGCATCACGTCGAGGTTCGGAACCGGTCTGTCGTCCAGATGAAAGTGGTAGCAGACGACCCGGAACGTGAAAGCGGCGGAAAGAACGCGTACACGTTCCGCGACATCGTTGACGATATGCTCTCTGCTGCTGGAGAGTGATATCTCCTGCAGGCTTCGGCTCAGCTCGTCCTCGAGCGCGGCGATCGCGCGGTTGATGATCCCCGGCATTGCCGGCATGAAACGGGTGTACCAGCGGTGAAAGGCTCGGAGTGAGGAACCGTCGCGGCGCAGCGTGATCATACCGTCGCCGGAGAAGGACAGCTCGAACCCGTAGTCCTCATCGTTGAAACGGAAAGTGATCCGCTCCTGTTCGATCGCGGTGTCCAGGGAGGCGATATTGACGAACTCCGCCTCGATGAGTGCTTCTTCCACGGCGCCGGCGATCTGCAAGGCAACGCGGATCGGATTGACCAGGTCAGACCAGCGTCCCAGACCCGACAGTCGCACGCTGTGCACGAACGTGTGGATGTTCTGTATGTGCTTCACTATCTCGGAGTCGGAGAACTCCTCCCAGGATATCGTCCACAGGCGGAGCGTGGAGTAGTCCCTCGTCTTCCGGGCTCTTTCGAGCTCTTCGTTCATGCTGTCTCCCTTTCGGCAGGAGCTCGATGCTCACTCGACCCGGAAGGCCTGGGACTTCAGTCGCCGGTAAATTTCAGGAGTGATCGTGATCGAGGACTCCCTCCCTCCCGTGGCGGCGGGATCCCTGAGGTCGACGGTCTCGGTCGCCAGCGCGTTGAGGACCGGAAACAGCTCCTGATGGAGGCCGCGGGCGCCGAGGCTGTCGCTCGTGCGGAAAGCCTCGTGCGCGATCAACCTGCGCGTGTCGTCGGGGATCGTGATGTCCAGGTCGTACTGTCGAAAGTAGAATTCATAGAATTTCAGCGGCGAGACCATCTCGTGGTTGATGATCTCAAGGAGGTCGTCCTCGACCAGCCGGCTGAACGGGATGATGATCGGAAGCCGCGCGACGAGTTCGTGGACGAAGCCGTACTCGTGGACGTCCTGCGGCTGGATGGTCATTCCTGATTCCGGGGTCTTGCTGGTGGCCATGCTCCGCTTGGAGGTGACCTGCTTGGATCTGATTCCGGAGAAGGCCCCGGCCGCGATGAACAGGATCCCGTGAGTGTCGATGGAGCGGGGCGCCGATTTCTCGTCCATCTCCAGGAAGACGGTCTCCCCTTCGATGAACTGAAGGAGCCGGCGTTGGACCGCGGCATTTTCCTGGGACGGGGTCGAGTACCGGAGCTTGTCGAACTCGTCAAGAAAGATGATGCCCCGTTCCGCCAGGGCCTCCGCGGATTTCGTGAGGCTGTTGCCGCCCTGTGAGATGATGCGGGCGCTCTTGACGAGTTGGATGACGATCTCTTCGAAGCTGATCTGCTGGTTCGAGCCCACGGAGACCAGCCGCGTTGAGTCGATCACGGCCAGCGGTATTCTCAGGGCCTCCGCGACGACCGTGATCGCGTGCGTCTTTCCGGTCCCCGTCGGCCCGATGATCAGTGCGTTCGGCGCGCGGTGCAGCCGGTCCGGCTGGTCGAACCAGGTCATGTGCATGTCGATGAGGCGTCCCAGGGCGGCCTTGGCGCGTCGCTGGCCCACCACCAGACGGGACAGTTCCTCGGCCACCGTGAACGGAACTTCGCTGTTCTCGGTCATCATGACCCCCTAAACGATCAACTGTCGCAGGGCCCTCTGACGGGTAGTATTGAGCAAGCTCATTCGCTGTGAACATCACTGACCTCTTGCGGTCAGTGAATCGGACAAAATTGATGGAATTCCCGTGGTTTCCCGGGTTCGAATTCGGCCCGGGCTAATGCGGCGGGACGTTGTCGGGGGATCAGGGCGTCAGGCGGGCTGAGCGGGCGCCGCGGGAGCGGGCGCGACCTCGCGGGTCTCGCGCATGATCAGCAGGCCGTTGACCACCATCAGCGTCGCGGTCAGGCAGTGGACGCCGAGCGCGGTGGCCACGGAGCCGTGGTGGGCCAGCACGGTGGCCGTGTCGCCGTACGCGGCGAGGGCCTCCACCAGCAGCACCCAGCCCAGGGCCCGGCGGTGGCCCGTCACCAGCAGGACGCCCAGGACCAGGGCCAGGACGACGTCGCGGACTCCCTTGATGATCAGGAAGCCGTCGCCGTCGCCGAGCGGCCGGCCCGGCAGGCCGAAGCCCGGCGCGGTCGTCTCCGGGCTCAGGATGAACTCCGTTCCGAACCAGAGGATGAAGAGGACGAAGACGGCGGTCAGGGCGGTGTTGATCTTCTTCAGTGACATCGTTCTTCTCCTTGCGGGTCTTCGGGGGGCCTGATGAGTCGTGCGGGGCCTGGTCAGGCCGCGCGGACGCGGCGGATGTGGCGGGCGTGGCGGGGGCGCCCGATGACGTGCCAGATGCCGCGTACCGGTCGGGGGAGGGCGGAGAGGAGGACGGCGCGCTCGGACGGGTTCGCGTCCTCCAGGACGAGGCCGAAGAGCGTGAGCAGGGTGAGCTTGGGGGTGTTGGCCACCAGGTGGTCGCCCTGTGCGGCCCACTCCTCCTCGGGCCTCCGGATCGACCCGGGACAGGAGCGGCGGCCACAGCAGCTCGTCCTCGCCCTCGTGGTGGTTCTTCAGCCCCAGCCGGTAGTCGCGGAAGTGGTCGGCGATCACTTTGGCGCGAGCGGTGTCCCCCGGGGCGACCGCCGCGACGAGTTCCATGAGCAGCCGCGACTCGCGGCGGAAGGCGCGGTGGACGATCTCCATGTCCTGGGTGTCGACGCTCATCCGGTCCTGCCCTTCGCTGTGCTGTTCGACGTGCTCAAGGCTGCTCCCGGGGGTTTGGAAGGCACTTGGAGCCGACTTGGAACGCGTCCGGCGGCCGCGCGTACGATGTGTCACCTCATGGTCTTGATCAGGGTGCTGGGCTCGTTCGCGGCCGAGGCCGGCGGCGAGCCCGTCCCCCTCGGCGGGCCGCGGCAGCGGGGCGTGCTGGCGCTGCTGGTGGCCGCGCGCGGGCACGTCGTGCCGGTCGACCGGATGGTCGAGGACCTGTGGCGCGGCGAAGCGCCGTCACGCGCCCTGGCGTCGTTGCAGGCGTACGTCTCCAACCTGCGCCGTCTGCTGGAGCCCGGCCGCCCGCCGCGGGCCCCGGCGCGCCTCCTGGTGAGCGCGCCGCCCGGCTACGCGCTGCGGCTGCCGCCGGGGTCGGTGGACGCGTGGCGCTTCGCGGAGATGCTCGACGAGGCCCGAGCGCTCGCCGATCCCCGTGACGCCCGCGCCCGGCTGGACGAGGCGCTGGCGCTGTGGCGCGGACCCGCGTTCGCCGAGGTCGCCGACGAGCCGTGGGCCGCGGCCGAGACCGCCCGGCTGAACGAGCTGCGCCAGGTCGCCCGCGAACTGCGCGTCGCCGCGGGGCTGCGGCTCGGCGACCCCGCGGCGGTGGTGCCCGAGGCCGAGGGGCTCACCCGCGACGAGCCCCTGCGCGAGGAGGGCTGGCGCATGCACGCTCTCGCGCTGTGGAGCAGCGGTCGCCAGGCCGATGCCCTGGCCGCGCTCCGCCGCGCCCGCGCCGTCTTCGCCGACGAGCTGGGCCTCGACCCCGGCCCGGACCTGGTGGCCCTGGAAGAGGCGATCCTCACCCAGCGCACGGAGGTCCTCCGCTCGGCCGTCCCCGCGGACACGTCCCGGTCCCGGGCGAGCGCGCCGCCGCCTCCGGGCGACGGGCCCGGTGCGACGACGTTCGTGGGGCGGGAGGACGAGATCGCGGCGCTGCTGACGGCCGCCGGGGAGGCGACCACCGATGGGGCGCGGGTCGTGCTCGTCACCGGGGAGGCGGGCCTCGGCAAGTCGACGCTCCTCGAGCACTTCGGGACGCGACTCGGGCGGGACGGGTGGCTCGTGGCCGCCGGACGCTGTCCCGAGGTGGACGGCGCGCCGCCCGCGTGGGCGTGGGTCGAGGCGCTGCGGAAGGCGGCCTTGAGCGTTCCGCCGGGAGAGTTCGCGGACGACCTGGCGCCGCTGCTCTCCGACGACGCGACGGTCGGCGACGACGCGGCGGCCGGACGGTTCCGGCTGCGGCGGGCCGTGTGGAACTGGCTCGCGGCGGCCGCCGCCGACCGGCCGGTCGCCGTCGTTCTGGACGACCTCCACTGGGCGGACGCCGCCACGCTGGAACTTCTCGGCGGCGGCGTCGGCGCGCGGACCCCGATCCTGGTCGTCGCGGCGTACCGCGCGGACGAGAGCGAACGCCTCACCGAGGCTCTCGGATCCCTCGCCCGCACCGCGCCGCTCCGGCTGGACCTGCCCGGACTGGAAGGCGACGCCGTCGCGGAGCTCGTACGCGCCGAGTGCGAGGCCGACGACGCGACCGTGGCCGGAATCGCCGAGCGCACCGGCGGGAACCCCTTCTACGTGCGGGAGAGCGCGCGGCTGCTGAACGGCGAGGGCGCGCTGGTCGCGCTCTCCGAGGTCCCCGACGGGGTACGGGACGTGCTGCGGCGGCGGCTCGCGCGGCTCCCGCAGAGCGGCGTGTCCGTATTGCGGCTGGCGGCCGTGGCCGGCCGGGAGAGCTCGGTGGACGTGCTCGTGCGGGCCGCCGACTCCGACGAGGACGGCGTGCTGGACGCGCTGGACGCGGGCGTCATCGCCGGGTTGCTCGACGAGCCCGGGCCCGGGCGCGTCCGGTTCGTTCACGCGCTGGTCAGGGACACGCTGGTCGCCGACGTCACCCGGTTGCGGGCCACCAGGATGCACGCCCGGATCGCCGCCGCCCTGGAGGGCACCGGTGACATCACGGCGCTCGCCCACCACTATGCGCGGGCCGGATCCCCCAAAGCCGCCGGTTACTGCGTCCAGGCCGCCGAACTCGCCGAAGCGCGCTACGCCCACGACGTCGCGGCCTGTCTCCTCACCGACGCCGTCGCCAACTCCAGCGAACCGGACGAGCGCGCCGGCCTGTTCGGCAGGCTGCTGCGCGCGCAGGTCAGGGCCGGGGCCGTCGCCGCGGCCAGGGCCACGCGCGAGCGGGCCGTGGAGTACGCCGAATCGATCGGCCGCGACGATCTGGTGATCGCCGCGTTCACCGCCTGGACCGAGCCGACCCCCTGGCAGGCCCGCAGGTACGGCACGGTCGACCGTCCCGTCGTCGACCGCCTCGGCCGCCTGCTCAGGCGGACCGGCCTCGCCCCCGACGTGCGGTCCCGCCTCCTCACCGCGTACGCCGCCGAGCTGGTGGGCGAGGACGATCCGACGGCCATGGCGGCGGCCCGGGAAGCGCTCGGTCTCGCCACCGATCCCCGCCTGCGGGCCGCGGCGCTCCTGGTCCTGGCCGGCGACCCCGCCGGGGAGGAGTACGCCCGCGAGCTGGTGGAGATCGGCGTCGAGCACGACCTGCCCGTCTACCGCGTGACCGGGCTGCTCGACCAGGCCGGGATCGCCGCCGCGGCCAACGACCCCGCGACCATGCGCCGGGTGACCGGGGAGGCGCTCGACCTCGCCCGCGCCTACCGGATGCCGGAGGCGATCAGCGCCGCCGAGATCGCGCTGGCGACGCTGGTTCTCATCGAGGGCCGGTTCACCGACGCCCAGCGTCTCTACATTGAGGCCACCGAACGCATGGAGCGCGCCGGATCGGTGCACGCGGGCTTCCTCGGCCTCGCGCTGGCGGTGATCTGGCTGAACGACGGCACTCTCGGCGACCACCTGGACGACGTGCGCGCTCTCCACGAGGCGCTCGGCCCGATGGTCGCCGACCTGCTCGCGCTCGCCCTCCACGCCGCCGGCCGCGCCGACGAGGCACGCCGGGCCCGCACGTCACCGAGCCCGATCCGGCCCGACTTCTTCTTCACCTTCCTGACGAGCCTGCGCGCGATGACGAGCATCGCGCTGAACGACCGCGACGCCGCCGCGGAGATCTACGCGGACCTGCTGCCCCACCGCGACGGCCCCCCGGCTGGCGCGGAGAGCCTCTCGCTGGCCCTGCGTCCCGTCGCCCACACACTCGGCGAACTCGCCCTCCTCCTAGGCCGCGACGACCAGGCCGCCGCCCACTTCGCCCAGGCCGCCGCCATAGCCGACCAATGGAACGCCCCCCACTGGTCCGCCGCCGCCCGACCCCCCCATCCAGCCCTCGACGTCCACGGAACTGGCACTCCGAACGCGAACCGGGGTTGAGCAATCCCAAACAGCCTGCTAATGCTGATCGTGGATGGTGCCACGCCTAGCGCGGCAGCCGCCTGCGCGGTCGTCCAGTACTCCTCGGCGTCGGGGCCGACGCAGGAAGCGGTGGCCGAAGGGACGGGCCGTCGACAAACAGCCCGTCCTCAGCGCCGGGCGGGTTCGAATGCGCAACAGCGACAGCATGACTCCTCAGCGAGGCGGGACCTTCCAGGTGTGTACCTCCTACTGTCGCTGCTCGGCCAGATAGAACGCGACTCCATCGCTATGGTCGCCGCTCGTGCCAGCCTTTGTCAGGAGACGGCATCAAGCACCTGACGTTGCCGCACCAGGGTTATCGAGTGGTCATCTCCGCATAATGCCACCGGCAAATTACGCGCCTATACCGTTTGGGCGATGCTCTTCGCGGCTATCAACGAGCACGTAATCTTCTGAAAAACGGGAGAAGCCGTAGTCGTCGGATTCGTCATTGCGGCGCTTTGCTGACGCGTTGGCCGGCAAGGCTGGAAGTCGCGCTGGCGCACGGCGTTCCCAAGAGAGGGAACAAGGTTCTCGATGACGGGGCAGAACGAGTTGAATTCACAGAAATTGACTCTCGATTGGCTACTGCACCCCGTCGACAGAAAAGAATTTTTCAGGAGCAGTTGGGAGACCCGCCCACTCTTGATCACCAGAGGAGATGGCGGATACTTTGACGGACTCCCCGGCCTCGACGTCGTTGACGAACTCATCAATGCGACGTCCCTCGACGGACCTGGATCGGGCGATGACGTGCGCCTCGTTCGCGCGGACCAAAAGGGCGGACGATCCGAGAGGCGCATCGGATCGGACGTCAACGGCACGCCAGGAATCCATGACGTCTATCGTGCGTATCACGAGGGCTACACGGTTGTCGTCAACCGAATCCATTGCAAGTCGATCGCGGCCGCGACGCTATCTCGCGCCCTGGAGTCATTGCTTCAGAGCCCGGTCGGCATCAATCTCTACCTCACTCCCCGCCATGGCCAAGGATTCCGCCCCCACGTGGACAATCATGATGTCTTCATCCTCCAATTACATGGTGCCAAGGAGTGGCGCATAGGCACCCCGCTCACTGCACTTCCACTCTCTCATACGAAAGAAGACGTCGCCGAACTCGACGACGCTCGCCAGTTCACCTTGAGACCTGGCGACACGCTTTACCTGCCCCGGGGTTTTCCACATGAGGCAGTGACCTCGACCTCTTCGTCGCTTCACCTGACGGTCGGCGTCAACGTATTCCGATGGCTCGATCTCATGATTGAAGCGCTCAGCGTACTGGCCGAGGAAGATGTCCGGTTCAGGAGTGCACTGCCTCCGGGCTTTCTTGACACGGATCCCGATCCGGCATGCATGGCGGAACTCGCCGGTTCTTTCATGAAATCGCTGTCCGAAGGCTCCATAACGGAGCGCGCTCGGGCTCGCTTCGGCACGAAGTTGCTCGAACGCACCAGGGCGGCGGCCCCCAGTCATTTTCGCTCATTGGATGCGATTGAAGACCTGACCTGCGAATCGCAGGTAAAGCGCACTCCTGGTCTTCTCAGTCGAACCCGGTCGACCACCGACGGGGCTTTGATCGAGTTCGCGACCAACTTCGTCTCTGGTCCCTCATTCCTCGGGCCGGCACTCAAGTTCGTCGCGGACAGCGACGACTTCAGGGTCAGCGAAATGCCGGGCGAACTCTCGCCGCAAGACAAGATCGATCTTGTGGCCAGGCTGGTCAGCGAGGGGCTGCTCCAAATCGTCGACAATTTCGAGAGGGCATGCGATGGCTAGCGACAACGACCAAAGTCAAACCATTCAACAAAACGCCGCCCCCCGACCGACATCAGGCAATGCGATCAACCAGGACGACGCCAACGTATTGAGGGAGTGGTATCAGAGTCTGGTCCTCCAAGATCCTCGATACGACAGCAAAGACCTGTTCAAGCTGGCGGCCCGGGCCATGGGCGACGATGAAATTCGATGGCGTCTGATCCACGACGCTGAAACCGTCCTGAACGAAGACGAGGCCGCGTACGGCGACCTTCCGGAGGGGGTGACTTTGAGATTCTGGGATAACACGGCAGATACCCTCCACGTCGTCCTGCCTCCACGCCCCGGGAATACCAGCAAGCAAATCCCGGCACTACGCGAATTTCTGTCATCTCGAACGGCTCAGGCTATAATCGAGAACCAAGGCCTCTTCAGCGACGACTTCAATGACTATGGAGACGTCTGGGACAAAAGAGATAAAGGGGACAAGAACAAGGATGCCCTTGGATAGGCCTCCGTCGCTGTTCATCAGCCCAAAGAGTTGCGGCGGTCGACGCTGCCGCCACCACGGCGAGCGCGGTCGTGATGCGGATGAGGCGGTCAGGCACGGCCAGGCTCCCTCCGCCACTCGATCACGCACGGGTCCTCTTCGCCGTGGGTGATGAGGGGTTCGGCGAGCATCAGGGCTGTGATCGCCGCGTTGCGGTCGAGTCGGCGCGGCCATGGGGTGACGTGCCATCCGAAGTCGGCGCGGGTGCCGGTGGCGATCGCCTCGCCGTCCAGGACGACGGTCATCGTGTCTTCGTTGATCTGTAGGGACATGAGCGCCTCCTCTCTGCCGGGGGAGCCACGGGATCCAGAGTGGGGAGCCAACGGGGCTCGGTCCGCTCCGACTCGCCGCGACTCCTCCGGACGTTTGTGCTGATGGGAGGCGCCTTCGGTGACGTCTCCCGACTCGGTCCGATCTGCTGAGAGGGCTCCGGACTAATGCACGTTTAACCCTTTGAGGGCTCTTATGGCGGGGCGGGGCAGGGTGCCTCGGGGAGAGGGGCGTCATGAGGGTGTGGATGCTCGGGGCTGTTGTCGGGCTTGTGCTCGGGGTCGCTGGGTGTGGGGATGGCGGGGGCGGGGTCGCCAGTGCTGGTGGGGTGGCGGCTTCTGCTTCGCCCACCAAGTCGATTTCCCCTGAGGATGCGCAGCTGAAGTTCGCGCAGTGCATGCGGGAGCACGGGGTGGACGTTCCCGATCCGGGGAGTGGGGACGGGCATGCGCTGCGGCTGGGGAAAGGGGGCGACCGCTCGAAGTTGGAGGCGGCGCTGAAGAAGTGCCAGCCGTGGTTGCAGGCGGGCGGGAAGATGCCCGATCTCAAGGATCCGAAGACACGCGACCAGTACGTCGAATTCGCGCAGTGCATGCGGGAGCACGGGGTCGACGTCCCGGATCCGGGGGCGGACGGGCAGATCAAGCTCCCGACCGGGCAGGTCGACCGGGGACGGGCGGAGAAGGCGCGGGAGGCGTGCAGGGGCAGCCTGCCGGGGGCCGGGAAGTGAGGCGGGTCGTCGTCGCGGGCGGGGTCGTCGTCGTGGCCGGGGTGGTCGGCGGTGTCCTCGTGTGGGGCAGGGACGGGAGCCAGGCGCAGGGGGCGCGGGCTCCGCTGGCGACGGCGGTCGTCAGCCGGGGTGATCTCGTGGACACCGAGAAGGTGGACGGGAAGCTCACCTATGGCGATGTCCGGGACGTGTGGGGCGGGGCGTCCGGTGTCGTGACGTGGGCGCCGGAGGCCGGTGCGACCGTGAGGCGCGGGAGGACGCTGTTCTCGGTGGCGGGCAAGCCCGTGACGTTGATGTACGGCGGCCGGCCCATGTACCGGACGCTGCGTGAGGGCGTCTCGGGCAGGGACGTCCGGCAGCTTGAGGAGAACCTGCGGGCTCTCGGGTACGGCGGCGTGACCGTGGACGGCGAGTTCACCGGGGCCACGGAGGCCGCCGTCGAGGAGTGGCAGGACGATCGGGGGCTGGAGGAGACCGGGCGGGTCGACCCCGGTCAGGTCGTCTTCCTGGGTGGGGCCGTGCGGGTGCGGGAGTCAGGGCGCCCGAGGGGAAGCGGATCGCCCAGGGCCAGCCCGTCCTGACGGTGGCGGGAACGAGACGGGTCGTGCACGTCGATCTGGACGCCGACAAGCAGGATCTCGCCAAGAAGGGCGCCCGCGTCTCGGTGGAGCTGCCCGGTGGGGCGTCCGTCAAGGGGACGATCAGCGAGGTCGGCAGCGTCGCCGAGACGACCGGGTCGGGGCAGGACCAGAAGACCACGGTCGGGGTCGACATCTCCCTCGGGAGCGCGAGGACGGGGCGGCTGGACGAGGCGCCGGTCAGCGTCGAGTTGGAGAGCGAGCGGCGGAGGGGCGTGCTGTCGGTGCCGGTCGAGGCGCTGCTGGCGCTGCGGGAGGGCGGCTTCGGCGTCGAGGTCGTGGACGGCGCCGGGCGCCTGGTGCCCGTGGAGACCGGGGCGTTCGGCGGTGGGCGGGTCGAGATCGCCGGGGACGGGCTCCGGGAGGGCATGAGGGTCGGGGTGCCGGCCGAATGAGGGGGTTCGACGACGAGGGCGCGGGCATCGTGGAGCTCTCCGGGGTGGTCAAGGAGTACGCGGGAGGGGTCGCGGCGCTTCGCGGGGTCGATCTGGTGATCGCGCCGGGGGAGCTGGTGGCGATCGCCGGGCCGTCCGGGTCGGGCAAGTCGACGCTGCTGCACATGATCGGGACGCTGGACCGGCCGACCCGGGGGAGCGTGCGGGTCGCCGGGCACGAGGTCGCGGGGCTCGCGGACCGGGAGCTGTCGGCGCTGCGGGCGCGGCACATCGGGTTCGTGTTCCAGCAGTTCCATCTGGCCGCGGGGGTGAGCGCCCTCGACAACGTCGCCGACGGACTCCTGTACTGCGGGGTCGCGTCGGGGGAGCGGCGGGAGCGGGCGCGGGCCGCGCTTGGACGGGTCGGGCTGGGGGAGCGGACGGAGCACCGGCCGCACCAGCTGTCGGGCGGCGAGCAGCAGAGGGTCGCGGTCGCGCGGGCGGTCGTGGGCGAGCCCGACCTGCTGCTGGCGGACGAGCCGACCGGGAACCTCGACTCCGCCGCGGGCGCCGGCGTGCTCGGCCTGCTGGACGAGCTGAACCGCGCCGGCACCACCGTCGTGGTCATCACGCATGACGCGGAGGTGGCGGCGCGGGCGCCGCGGCGGATCCGGGTCCGGGACGGCGCGATCGTCGCGGACGAGCGGGCGGGGGGCCGATGAGGCCCGCGCGGCTCGGGACGGGCGACGTCCTGCGCGTCGGGCTCGGCGGGCTCAGGGCCCGGCCGGCGCGGGCGGTGCTGTCGGCGCTCGGGATCGCGATCGGGATCGCGACCATGGTCGCGGTGATCGGGATCTCCGCCTCCAGCAGGGAGGATCTCCTGCGGCGGCTCGACCGGCTCGGGACGAACCTGCTGACGGCCGAGCCCGGCGACACGCTGTTCGGCGACAAGGCGGAGCTGCCCGAGGCGGCGCCGGAGATGGTGCGGCGGATCGGGCCGGTCACGGCGGTCGGCGCGACCGGGTCGGTGGAGGCCACCGTCCGCCGCACCGACCGGATCCCGGAGGAGGTCACGCGGGGGATCGCGGTGCAGGCCGCCACGGCCGGGCTGCTCGGGACCCTCGACGTGGCGCCGGCGAGCGGGCGGCGGCTGGACGCGGCCACCGAGGGCCGTCCCGCCGTCGTGCTCGGATCGGAGGCGGCGCGGCGGCTCGGCCTGGACCGGGCGGGCGGCCAGGTCTGGATCGGCGGACGGTGGTTCGTCGTCCTCGGCGTGCTCCGGCCCGCGGAGCTGGCCCCGGAGATCGACCGCTCCGCCCTCGTCGGCTGGGACGCCGCGCGCCGCTACCTCGGCTTCGACGGGCACCCCACGACGATCTACGAGCGCTCCGCGGACGCCTCCGTCGGGGACGTCCGGGACGTCCTCGCCCGGACGGTCGACCCCGAGCGCCCCGAGGAGGTCAAGGTCAGCCGGCCCTCGGACGCGCTGGCGGCGCGGGCCGCGGCGTCCGGGGCGCTCACCGGGCTGCTGCTCGGGCTCGGCGCCGTCGCGCTGCTGGTCGGCGGGGTCGGGGTCGCCAACACGATGGTGATCTCGGTGCTGGAGCGGCGCCGCGAGATCGGGCTGCGCCGGTCGCTCGGCGCCACCCGCGGCCAGGTCCGGGTCCAGTTCCTCGCCGAGTCGCTGCTGCTGTCGGCGTTCGGCGGCGCGGCCGGGGCCGTGCTCGGCGCGGCGGTGACCGCCGGGTTCGCGCTGGCGAAGGGGTGGCCGCCGGTCGTGCCGGCGTGGGCGCTCGGCGGCGCGCTCGCCGCGACCCTGGTGATCGGGACGGTCGCGGGCCTGTACCCGGCGGTGCGGGCGGCGCGGCTGCCGCCGACCGCGGCGCTGGCGTCCGCGTGACTGGTCACGATCTGTCCGATCGGTGCATGATTGGGACGGCGACGTCGACCCGCCCTGGGGGAGGTGCCTCAACCGCCATGCCGGTGCCACGCCCGCTCCGCGAGCGATGCAGGGAGTTCCTCGGGATCGACGGGGAGATCCGCTACATCTTTCCCGCGATGACCTACGGCGGCGGTGCGGGCTTCCTCTTCGTCGTCACCGGCGACCAGGTCGCGGTGATCTCCACCGGCTCGCTGAGCCGCAGCACGCCGAAGAGCATCTGGGGCAGCTACCCGCGCGGCACCCGGATCGGGCCGGTGGAGACGGGCGTCGGCGCGTCGTTCGAGTTCGCCGGCGCCGTGTTCGAGCTGGACGACGAGTACGTGCCGGTCGTCAACGCGGCCGACGCGGAGGTCTTCGCCCGCGACAGCCTTCCCCGCGACCCGCTGCCCGATCTCTGAGCGGGCGTCAGGACGTCGGCGCCGGCTCGCCGGTCTTGGCCGGGGCGGGCTTGGACGGCGACGGGTTGCGCAGGAACAGCGCCATCACCGGCACCAGGTAGGCCGCCCACATGACCAGCTGCAGCCAGGTGATCTGCGGGGTGACGTTCAGGACGCCCTGGAAGACGGTCTGCATCCAGTCGCCGGCGCCGCCGAACTTGGCGAAGAAGACGTGCGGCTCCAGCGCGACCGAGTGCAGGCCGGGGAACACCTCGGCCTCCTGCAGGTCGTGGAAGCCGTAGCCGAACACCCCGGCGGCGACGACGATGAGCGCGGCGCCCGTCCAGGTGAAGAAGCGCCTGAGGTTGATCTTGAGGCCGCCGCGGTAGAGCAGGTAGCCGAGGGCGACGGCGACGGCGAGGCCGAGGAACGCGCCGGTGATCGGCTGGGTGGACCCGCCGGAGGAGTTGGAGATGTTCGTCCAGAGGAACAGCGCGGTCTCCAGCCCCTCGCGGCCGACGGCCAGGAACGCGACGGCGGCGAGGGCGATCGGGCCGACGTCGAGCGCGCCCTCCAGCCTGCCCTCCAGCTCGGCCTTCATGAACCGGGCGGTCTTGCGCATCCAGAAGACCATCCAGGTGACCAGCCCGACCGCGATGATCGACAGGATGCCGCCGAACAGCTCCTGCGTCTTGAACTGCATCTCCGACGACGCGGCGCTGAGCGCGACGCCGAACCCGCACGCCAGGACGACGGCGGCGCCGATGCCCGTCCAGACGGGCAGCAGGGCCCGGCGGTTGCCGGTCTTCACCAGGTACGCGATCAGGATGCTCACGACCAGGGCGGCCTCGAGCCCCTCACGCAGGCCGATGAGGAAGTTGCCCAGCAGCATCGACGTACTCCTCGGGGGGATCACACGGACGTTTTAGGCAAACCTAACCTAAGCCAGTCTGTGCCTCGCGGCCGCCCCGTGCAAGTCCGGCCTACAGCTCACCTTTGCTTTCGAGGCGCAGGAACGCCTTGGCGATCGGCTGCGCGGTGAGCTGGACCTGCCAGCCTCGGGCGCCGAGGCCGCGCAGGGCGGCGCCGATCGCGGCCGACGACGACTCCGCCGGGGGCGTCCACGCCAGCCGGCGGACGTAGTCGGGCTGGACGAGGTTCTCCGACGGCATCGAGTGCTCGTCGGCGAGCGCGGCGACGACGGCGCGGGCGGCGGTGAGCCGCTTGGCGGCCTCGGGGTCGCGGTCGGCCCAGCGGTGCGCGGGCGGCGGCCCGTCGCCGGGCAGGTTGGACTCGGGCAGCGCGCGCTCGCCGAGCTCGCGGGCGCGGGCGACGGCGCGCAGCCACGCCGACTGGTGCCGGCGGGCGCCGCGGCCCCGCATCGTCGGCAGGGCCTGCAGCTCGGCCGGGGTCTTCGGGGACTTCTGCGCCAGCTCGATGATCGCCGCGTCCTGGAGCACCCGGCCGGGGGACAGGTCCCGCTCCCGGGCGACCTTGTCGCGCGCCTCCCAGACCTCGCGGACGGCGGCGAGCGCCCGGCGGTTGCGCACCCGGTGGATGCCGGACGTGCGGCGCCACGGGTCCGCACGCGGCGGCTTCGGCGGCGTGGACAGGATCGCGGCGAACTCCTCGCGCGCCCATTCCAGCTTGCCCGCCGCGTCGAGCTCGTCCCGGAGCACGTCGCGCAGCTCGACCAGCAGCTCGACGTCCAGCGCGGCGTAGCGCAGCCAGTCGTCGGGGAGGGGGCGCGTCGACCAGTCGGCCGCCGAGTAGCCCTTCTCCAGCACGAAGCCGAGCACGTTCTCGACCATGGAGCCGAGCCCGACCCGGGGGTAGCCGAGCAGCCGCCCGGCCAGCTCGGTGTCGAACAGCCGGCGCGGGACCAGCCCGACCTCGGCCAGGCACGGCAGGTCCTGGTTGGCGGCGTGCAGCACCATCTCGGCGTCGGCGAGCGCGGCGTCGAGCCCGGACAGGTCGGGCAGCGCGACCGGGTCGATCAGCGCCGTGCCGGCGCCCGCGCGGCGCAGCTGGATCAGGTAGGCGCGCTGCCCGTACCGGTAGCCGGAGGCCCGCTCGGCGTCGACCGCGACGGGGCCGGTGCCCGCCGCGAACGCCGCGATGACGCGTTCCAGGTCGGCGGCCGCGGTGAGCACCGGCGGGACGCCCTCGCGCGGCTCCAGCAGCGGGACGGCGGGAGGGCCGGTGTCGGCCTCGGCGCCCGCCGGTCCGGGCTCCGCTCCGGCCGGTTCGGGAACGGTCCCTGGAGGGGGCACCGCCGTGTTCTCCGCACCGGCGTCCCGTTCGGGGCCGGTGGCGCGCGTTTCGGACACTCCCACTTCTTCCGTGTTCTCCCCCGCCGCCTCGGTTTCGGACGCTGTGCTCACGCCCCCTACCGTACGTCGCTCAGCCGCCCGCGCCGTCCGGCCGGTCCGGCAGCGCGGCCACACCGGTCGGCGGAAGCCCCGCCGTGGTGCACATCACCTCGCACCAGGCCAGCACGTGACCGGTGAGATCGTCGCCGGTCGGGGACCACGAGGCGCGCAGTTCGAGCTCCGTGGTGGACGGCTCGTCGCTCTTGTCGCCGAAGCTCTCCGACACCGCGCGTGTGATCGTCCCCGACACCCCGGCGTAGCCGGCGGGCTCCAGGGCCTCCAGCAGCCAGTCCCACGCGACGGAGCCGATCAGCTCCTCGGCGGCGATGTCGGGCTCCAGGTCGGCGCGGATGTAGGCGACGACGCGGAAGCCGTTCGTCCAGCCGGAGCGGCCGTCGGGGTCGTAGAGCACGATGAGGCGGCCCATGGCGACCTCGGTGTCGTCGTCGCGGTAGACGCTGCCGGACATGGCCGCCGCGTACGGCGCCAGGCTCTGCGGGGCGGGCATGTCCTCCAGGTCGAGCTCCGGCCGGAGGGCGGGCCCGTCGAGGATCTCGCGCAGAGTGTCGACGGCCCGCTGGAAGGCAGGTGGGTTCATGGGTGGACCGGCCTGATCGCGGGGAAGTGTCGGGTCGCCGGGCACCGGCTCGGGCCGGTGCCGGCGGGACGTGGCTGGGCCGCAGGACGCGGCGGGTGGGCGTGGAGGGGAGGCAGGCACGGCACAGGTTTCGTCTCGGGGGCCGGGCCGGTCAGGCCACGGCCCGCACGGTGGCGGCGCGGCCGCGCGCCCGGGCGGTCTCGGAGGCCCGTCGGGGGGCCGGGGCGGTGACGGCGGGCGGCAGGCCGACCAGGACGGCGGAGCCGCAGTCGACGCAGGCCCGCTCGGGGCACTCCGCGCCGTGCCCGTCCTCGCACGGCGGCTGCTCGAACACCCGTTCATCACCGCAGGTGAAGCAGTACAAGGGGGAACCTCCCTCGGCTATGACACGCATCACGTTCGCACGCGCCGGTGACAGAATGCGGGACTTCGCTCGGCGTGTCCGGAAGTTCGTCGCGCCTCACGCGCCACTCCGGTGCTCTCCCGTCGGCTTTTCGTGGGACCATCACAACGTGACCGCTGACGCAGCCCGTTCGAACGACAACTCTGCGCGCACGCCCGACAACGGCGGCCTCGCCGAGAGCCCCTTCCTGCTGGCCTGCCGGCGCCGGCCGGTGCCGCACACGCCGGTCTGGTTCATGCGCCAGGCGGGGCGCTCGCTGCCGGAGTACCTGCGGATCCGCGAGGGCGTCCCGATGCTGGAGTCGTGCGCCCGCCCTGACATGATCGTCGAGATCACGATGCAGCCGGTGCGCCGGTACAGCGTGGACGCCGCGATCTTCTACAGCGACATCATGGTGCCGCTCCGGGCGGTCGGCGTCGACCTCGACATCAAGCCCGGCGTCGGCCCGGTCATCGCCGACCCGATCCGCGACGCGGCGGGCCTTGACGTCCTGCGCCCCCTCTCGCCCGACGACGTCCCGTACGTGACCGAGGCCGTGCAGGGCCTGGTCGGCGAGCTGGGCGCGACGCCGCTGATCGGGTTCGCGGGGGGCCCGTTCACGCTCGCCTCCTACCTGATCGAGGGCGGCCCGTCCAAGAACCAGGAGCGCACCAAGGCGATGATGTACGGCGAGCCGGAGCTGTGGAACCGGCTCATGGAGCGGCTGGCCGACCTCACGATCGCGTTCCTGAAGGTGCAGATCGCGGCCGGCGCGAGCGCCGTGCAGGTCTTCGACTCCTGGGTCGGCGCCGTCGCCGCGCAGGACTACCGCGAGTCGGTCCTGCCCCACGCCCGCCGCATCTTCGCCGAGATCGAGCCGCTCGGCGTCCCGCGCATCCACTTCGGCGTCGGGACGGGTGAGCTGCTCGGCCTGATGGGCGAGGCCGGGGCGGACGTCGTCGGCGTCGACTGGCGGGTGCCGCTCGACGAGGCCGTCAGCCGCGTCGAGCCGGGCAAGGCGTTGCAGGGCAACCTCGACCCGGCGGTCCTCTTCGCGCCGTGGGAGATCGTGGAGCGCCGCGCCCGCGACGTGCTGGCCCGCGGCCGCACCGCCGAGGGGCACGTCTTCAACCTGGGCCACGGCGTCCTGCCGTCCATGGACCCGGACGTGCTGGCCCGCCTCGCCGACCTCGTCCACGAGGCGAGCACCGAAGACCCGGGCTAGGCGGGCGGCCCCTGCGGGGGCCCCTCGCCCGCGCCGGCGGCGGCCTTCGCGTACTCCGGTTCCGGCGCCTCCTCCGGGGCCGGCACAGAGTCGGCGCGCCGAGCCGCGGACCGGGCGCGCATCCGGCGGCGCAGGGCCAGCGCCGGCAGCCCGATCACTGCGGCCGCGACGAGGAACGGCAGCAGCCAGCCCAGCACGGCGGCGACGCCGCCGACGAACGCCGTGAACGCGTGCCAGCCGTTCTCCAGCCCGCCGACGAACCCGCCGCGGGGTTCGTCCCTGTCGGGCGGCGCGGCCCTGCTCACGAGCGTCACCGTCACGGTCGCGAACCGCGTGCGGTGGGCGAGCGACTTCTGCCGCGCCTGGAGCGCCTCCAGGTCGGCCTCCCGCTCGGAGATCTCCTGCTCGATGCTCATGATCTCGCTGACGGAGCCCGCCCGGTCGAGCAGCTTGCGGTACGACTCCAGGGCGGCCTTCGCCGACCGCACCCGCGCGTCGACGTCGGCCACCTCGCCCGTGACGTCCTCGGCCCGCTGGCCGAGCGACAGCTTCGTGCCGAGCTCGGCGCCGAGCCGGCCCAGCACCTCGGCGTACCGGTCAGCGGGGATCTTGAGGGCGATCTCCGAGCGGGCCGGGTCGCTCGACGTCGACTCCCGCTCGACGTAGCCGCCCGCCGCGGCGACCAGCTGCTTGGCCTTGGCGGCGGCGGCCTCCACGTCCCCGGCCCGCACCCGCAGGTCGGCCGTGTGGACGACCTCGCGCCCGGTGGGCAGGGGCGCGGCCACGGCACCGGCCTTCCCGCTCTGCGGGGCGCCCTCGGCGCGCAGGGCGCCGCCCGGGAGGGCCGGCGCGGTGGCCACGCCCCGGGGCGCGGAGTCCGACGCCCCGGAGGAGTGGTCGCCGCCGCCTCCGCACGCGGCCATGCCCCCGGCCAGCGGCAGGACGACCAGTGCGCAGGTGATGCTCCTGACGATCCGCATGGGGCTTGGACGGGGCGGAACGGATCACCGTTCCCCGGAGGCGGTCGCGATCCGGGCACGAAGCGGGCACGCGGTGATCACGGGCCGTCGGTGAGGACGACCGGCCCGCCGATGTTCACCGACCCGAGCGTCCACAGGGCGCCGGTGCCGGGGACGACGGCGAGCGCGGTCGCGTTGACGTTGCTCCGGTTGGGCACGGCGGTGGTCGGGACGCGCTCCCAGACGCCGCCGCTGAAGCGGAGCAGGCCGGGCTTGGCCGCATCGTCGAGCGAGTGCCCGAGCGCCCACAGCGTCCCGTCCTCGCCCTGGACGATCCTGGAGAGCCCGTTGAGGCCGGGCGGCGGGGTGACGCCGGTCCAGGCCGTGCCGTCCCAGTGCATCAGGACGGGCGAGGCCGGGGAGGTGCGGTAGCTGATGCCGGTGGCCCAGGCGTCCGTGGGGGAGAGGGCGATCATGTCGGTGAAGCCGGTCCCGGGCACGGGCTCGTGCACGGGGACGCTCTGCCAGGATCGCCCGTCCCAGTGGTGCGCGACGAGGGTCTGGTCGGTGCGGGAGACGGTGCCGAGGAACCAGATGTCGTCGTCCGCCCGGATGTAGGACGTGTACTGCTGCATGTCCGGGATCGCGGTGATGTGCTTCCAGGAGTCGCCCGTCCGGCGGTAGACGTCGGCGTCGGTGCCGATCCAGACGCCGTCGGCCCTCGCCTGGAGGCTCGCGCCGCGGACGCCGGGCGGCAGCGCCAGCTGCTCGAACCGCGATCCGGTGAAGTGCGCCAGGTAGGGGGTCATCGTCCCGCCGTCGCCCGAGCCGTACTTCGGGCCGGTGATCCACACGTCCTCGGGGGCCACGGCGTCGACGTCGACGACGGTGCCGCGGCTGGACAGGTTCTGCAGCTCGTACTCGACCCAGCGGCCGTCCTTCCAGCGCCGGACGACGGGGTTGCCGGGGATGCTCTGCCCGGTTCCCGGGATCGGGCCGGGGATCGTCAGTTCCCCCTGGTTCCCGGCGATCCAGACGCTGTCGGGGGAGGCGGCGGCGACGTCGTAGAGGCTGTTGTTCGGCCAGAAGAACGGCAGCGGGACCGGCGTGAACCCGCCGCGGACCGCGGCCGACGCGGGCGGCGCGAGCGCTCCGGCCGCGAGCGCTCCGGCCGTCAGGGCCGCCGTGAGGAGGGCGGAGGTCTTCCGAGGCATCATGGTTGCCAGTATTCACTGGCGCAGTCTTGGGATCTTGTCATCTCCGCGACAAAAAACCGGGGCGCCGGGCGCGGCGCCGGGCCCGCCCCGATGCGCGATCCGGCGAGGCGTCTGGAAGGCTGGGGGCATGACCACGTCCCATGCCGTTGTCGTCGGGGGCGGCATCGCGGGCCTCGCCGCCGCGCGCATGCTCGTCCGGGAGGGCGTCCGGGTGACGGTCCTGGAGGGCGCCTCCCGGATCGGCGGGAAGCTGCGGGTCAGCGAGATCGCCGGGATCCCGGTGGACGAGGGCGCCGAGTCGATGCTCGCCCGCCGTCCCGAGGGCCTCGACCTGGTGCGCGACCTCGGCCGCTCCGGCGACCTGGTGAACCCCGGCACCACGTCCTCGGGGATCCTCAGCCGCGGCGCGCTGCGGCCCATCCCGTCCGGCCAGGTCATGGGCGTCCCGTCCGACCTGAAGGCGCTGGCCGCCTCGCACGTGCTGTCGCCGGCCGGGCTCGCCCGCGTCCCGCTCGACCTCGTGCTGCCGGAGACGCCGCGCGGCGGGGACGTGTCCGTCGCCGCCTACGTCGGCGCCCGCCTCGGCGCCGAGGTCGTCGACCGGCTCGTGGAGCCGCTGCTCGGCGGCGTGTACGCGGGACGGGCCGAGCGGCTGTCCTTCGAGTCCACGCTGCCCGCCGTCGCCGCCGCCGCGCGCTCCGAGCGATCGCTGATCAACGCCGTGCAGGGCATCAGGGACGCCGCGCCACAGAACCCGGGCCCGGTGTTCGCCACGCTGCCGGACGGGCTCGGCACGCTCCCGCACCTGGTCGCCGCCGACATCGCCGAGGCCGGCGGGACGGTCAGGACCGGCGCGACGGTCCGTGAGCTGCGCCGCCGCGAGGACGGCTGGCGGCTGACCGTGGGCCCGACCCGCGCCCCCGAGTACCTCGACGCCGACGCGGTGGTGGTCGCGGTGCCGGCGGCCCCGGCGTCGCGGCTGCTGGAGCCGGACGTGCCCGCCGCCGCGCGGGAGCTCGGCGGCGTCGAGTACGCCAGCATGGCGATCATCACGCTCGCCTACCGGGCCACCGCGTTCCCCCGGCTCCCGGAGGGCAGCGGCTACCTCGTCCCGAACGTGGAGAGCGACACCGCCCGCGGCGGCCGGGGGGTCAAGGCCGTCACGTTCAGCTCGCTGAAGTGGCCGCACCTGCGCGACCGCGACCCGGGCGTCATCGCGGTGCGCTGCTCCATCGGGCGGCACGGCGAGGAGCACGCGCTCCAGCGGACCGACGAGGAGCTCGCCGCGACCGCCATGGCCGAGCTCGCCGCGACGTGCGGCGTCGCCGAGCTGCCCGTCGAGAGCCGGGTGACCCGGTGGGGCGGCGGCCTCCCGCAGTACAACGTGGGCCACGCCGACCGCGTGGCCAAGGTCCGGGCCGCGGTCGCCGGAGCGCCGGGGCTGGCCGTCGCGGGCGCCGCCTACGACGGCCTCGGCATCCCCGCGTGCATCGCCTCCGCCCGCGCGGCGGCGCTCCGCGTCCTGGACCATTTGCGCAGTCGAGAAGGAGTTGGACCATGACCGAGCAGCCGGGCAAGCCGAAGGCGCGCGAACTCAACAACGTCATCCGCTACACCATGTGGTCGGTGTTCCGGGTCGCGAGCTCGGGGACGGTGGGCGAGCAGGCGGCGTCGGAGGTGCAGGACCTCCTCGACCAGGCCGCCCAGAAGGACGTCACCACCCGCGGCGCCTACGACGTCGCGGGCCTGCGGGCCGACGCCGACTACATGTTCTGGTGGCACGCGCCCACGTCCGACGACCTCCAGGAGGTCTACACCCGGTTCCGGCGGACGGCGCTGGGGCGGGCCAGCGAGCCGGTGTGGTCGCAGATGGCGCTGCACCGCCCGGCGGAGTTCAACAAGAGCCACATCCCGGCGTTCCTCGCCGACGAGGAGCCCCGCGCCTACGTGTGCGTGTACCCGTTCGTCCGCTCCTACGAGTGGTACCTGCTGCCGGACGAGGAGCGCCGCGCGATGCTCGCCGAGCACGGGAAGATGGCGCGCGACTACCCCGACGTCCGGGCCAACACGGTGTCGGCGTTCGCGCTGGGCGACTACGAGTGGATGCTGGCCTTCGAGGCGGACGAGCTGCACCGCATCGTCGACCTGATGCGGCACCTGCGGGGCGCGAGGGCCCGCCTGCACACCCGCGAGGAAGTGCCGTTCTACACCGGCCGCCGCAAGCCGGTCGCCGAACTGGTCGCCGGCCTGGCCTAGCGCCTGTTCGACGTGGCCTCGGTCACGCGCGCGAACGCGTGACCTGGCCGGTGGAGCGAAGCCGGAGGCGAGCGGAACCGGGCGGATCGCGAAGCGATGCCGCGTTCGCCCAGGCCCGGTCACGTAGCGAGCCGCCAGGCGAGCGAAGTGGGCCGGGCCTGTAAAAAACACAGCGGTCAGGTGACGGCGGGCGGCATGAGGTCCGGCCCGCCGTCCTCGACGGCGAGGACGACTTTGCGCAGCAGGCCGGCGAGCCGCTCGCGTTCGGCGCCGGTGAGCACGTCCAGGATGGCGTGCTCCGTGGCCGCCCGGTCCCCGATCGTCTCCCGCCAGGCCCGGTGCCCCTGGCCCGTCAGGTGGACCAGGAGGCGCCGGCGGTCGGCGGGGTCGGGCGCGCGCGCGATGCGGCCGTCCTTCTCCAGCCGGTTCAGCCTGCCGGTGAGCGTGGCCGGGTGGGTGCCCAGGGCTTCGGCCAGCCAGGTGGGGGCGGCCCGGTAGGGCGGTCCGACCGAGCGCAGCCGCCACAGGATGTCGTACTCCCACCCTTCGAGGCCGTGCTTCGCGAGCCCGGCCTCCGTGTCCTGCCGCAGGTGCCGCACGAGGACCTGCATCCGGGTCACCGCGCCTTCGACGTGGGGATCGAGGTCGGGCAGTTCGGCGGTCCAGTAGGCGATGTGCCGGTCGATCGAGTCCGTCGCGGTCTCCTTCACCGTCGGAATACTATCATTGCAAATATTATGATTCCGTAGTAATTTCGGCGCCCCCGAGATCAGGAGGCCGCATGCCCCTCTGGCCCGCAGACCTCGCCGGCAGGATCGACGAGCACACCCTCGACAGCGAACTGCTCCGCGGCAATCCCCTGGGAGACCCGCACCGCAGGCCGCTGTGGGTCTACACGCCCCCCGGCTACGACGACGAGCCCGAACGCCGCTACCCGGCCGTCTACATGCTTCTGGGCTTCACCGGAAAACTGGAGGCCTGGAGCAGAGCGCCCACCGCCTACCGCAAGCCCGTGCCCGTCGCCGTCGACGAGTTGTTCGCGAGCGGCGCGGCGCCGCCCGCGATCCTGGTGTTCGTGGACGCCTGGACGGCCTATGGCGGCAGCCAGTTCGTCGACTCGGCCGGAACGGGCCGGTACCACTCCTACCTCTGCGAGGAGATCGTCCCCTGGGTGGACGCCCGCTACCGGACGCTCGCCGCCCGCGACCACCGCGCCATCGCCGGGAAGTCCAGCGGGGGCCTGGGCGCCATGGTCACGTCGATGCTGAGGCCCGACCTGTTCGGCGCCTTCGCCGCCCATTCCGGCGATTCCCTGTCGGAGGCCCAGTACATCCCCCACTTCCTGTGGGCCGCACGGCACCTGCGCGCCTACGGCGGCGACATCTTCTCCTGGTGGGACGACTTCCGCTCCCGGGTCGCCTTCACCAAGGAGGAGGACATGCGGCTCCTGGAGATCCTCGGGGTGTCCGCGTGCTTCTCTCCCGACGCCGACGGCACGCCGCTGCTGCCCTTCGACCCGGTCACCGGAGCGCTGAGGCCGCTGATCTGGGAGCGCTGGCTGGAGTGGGACCCGGTCCGGATGGCGCCCGCGCACGCCGGGGCGCTGCGGTCCATGCGGGCCATCTGGATCGACGCGGGAACCCGCGACGAATGGTTCCTGGACCTCGGCGCGCTGGCCTTCCGCGACGCCGTGGATCAGGCGGGCGTACCGCCGGAGACCGTCCACTTCGAACTCTTCGAGGGCGGCCATTACGCGGTCGAGTACCGCCAGCCCCAGGCCGTCGCCTGGCTCGCCCACCGCCTGACTCCCGGCGGATGAGCCGCCGGTTCACCGGTGGGCCCGTCGGTTCACCGGTGAACCGTCGAAATCTCCTTGCTCGCCCGCAATATGACCGTCCTCGGCGCCCCGCGGCGCCGCCGCTATTCCGGATCGCGCGTAGGGCGGGGGCGGACGGCAGTAAAGTGCCGTCCGTGACCAAGTCTCCCGCCCGGCACGCCCGCGGACGGCACGCCCGGCCGCCGTCCGAAATCTCGGTCCGCCTGCACCGCCTGATCGCGCTCCCGCGCGGCTCCCGGCGGCGCCGGCTGGGCCTCGTCGGCGCGGTGACCGCGACGGCCGCGGTGCTCGCGGCCGTCGCCGTCCTGGTGCTGCCCGGCGGCTCGGGGCCCGCGCCCCGCGCCGCCGTCGCCGCCCGCACGGCCACCGCCCCGTCCCCGAACGAGCGCGTCGCGGCCGCCGCCGACCCCGACGAGATCACCGACGCGATGCCGTACTTCGAGACGAAGGACCCCGGCAAGAAGGTCGTCAAGCACGTCACCGACGTCCGCCGCAGCGGCAGCTTCGTGCGCGTCTACACCGACCTCGGCGAGGGCGACGAGAACTCCGAGCCGGCCATCGACCTCTGCAAGTGGACGACCCAGTTCCTCAAGGACGGCGGCGACGACGAGCCCCGCGTCTTCGTCCACGGCAAGAGCGACGACAACGGCAGCGTCGTCCTGGCCAACAAGCAGAGCGACAAGGACACCTGCGAGGTCTCCGAGACCCCCTAGTAGTTGCCGGACCCGTTGTCCCAGGCGTCGTAGGCGTAGCCCGAGTACTGCGTGTCGGACAGACGGCTCTTCTCGGTGTTCCGGTTGCCCCCGTTCAGGGCCCGGTCGTTGGGCAGGTCCAGCGGTTTGGGGTTGTCCATCTCCATGACCTGGCGGAGCTTGGCGTCCTCGACGGCGGCCGTGCCCACGGCGGCGAGCCTGGTGACCGCGTCCGGCGCCGGGGCCTCGCGAAGCCTGCGCCGGGCCGCCCTCCCCTTGCGCGTCGGGCGGAGCCGGCCGCGCAACGCCCTGCGCAGGAGGCCCCTCTCGACCAGTCCGCCCGCGATGGCGGCCACGTCATCCGACCCGGCGACCGCGTCGAGGACGGGGCCGAGCTGGAAGCCGGTGTCGGGGACCTCGTCGAGAAGCGCGGCCTGGACCGGATCGTCCGCCTGGCGCTCGACGACGGTGACGCGGCGCGTGCCCCGCGAGACCCGCACGCGGCGCTTTCCGTAGAGGGCGAGCAGCGCGCACTGCGCGGCGCGGGTGGGCCCGCCGCAGAGTAAGGCGGTCTCGTAGGGGGTGAACTCGTCCACGGCGACTCCCCGGGGGCTGACCGTCACTGCTGTTCGTCAATGTGACGCGTCAGGGCCCGGGGAGGTTGCGTCATTCGGCGGGTTCGAGGGTGAGGGAGATCGAGTTGATGCAGTAGCGGTCGTCGGTCGGGGTGTCGTAGCCCTCGCCGTGGAAGACGTGCCCCAGGTGCGAGTCGCACACCGCGCAGCGGACCTCGGTGCGGACCATGCCGAGCGAGCCGTCCTCGATCAGCGTGACCGCGTCGGAGTCGGACGGCGCGAAGAACGACGGCCAGCCGCAGTGGCTCTCGAACTTGGTCTCCGACCGGAACAGCTCCGTCCCGCACGCGCGGCACCGGTACACGCCGACGGTCTTGGTGTCGGTGTACTCGCCGGTGAAGGGCTTCTCGGTGCCCGCCTCCCGGAGCACGTGGTACTCCTCCGGGCCGAGCCGGGCCCGCCACTCGTCCTCGCTTCTGCGGATCTTCTCCATGGTTCGACCGTACCCGGCGGCGGCGCGCGGGAAGACTGTCGTGCCCGTGGGTTAACGTGCGTTCATGGCCTCGCCCTTCATCGAGATCCCGGTCGGGGATCGGCTCGTCAAGGTGACCAATCCCGACAAGGTCTACTTCCCCGAGCACGGCTACACCAAGCGGCAGCTCGTGGAGTACTACCTGGCCGTGGGAGAGGGGATCCTGCGCGCCACCCGCGACCGCCCGACGACGCTGGAACGCTGGCCCGCCGGGGTCTTCGAGGGCGCCAGGATGGCCACCCGCGAGGACTACGCGCGCGGCCAGGCGGGCATGGGCGCCGGGAAGTCCGACGCGTTCTACCAGAAGCGCATCCCGAAGGGCGCGCCCGAGTGGGTGCGGACCGCCCGGATCGCGTTCCCCAGCGGGCGCTCCGCCGACGAGGTCTGCCCGACCGAGGTCGCCGTGATCGCCTGGGCGGCCAACCTCGGGACGCTGACCTTCCACCCGTGGCCCGTCCGCAAGGGCGACGTCGACCATCCCGACGAGCTGCGCATCGACCTCGACCCGCAGCCCGGCACCGACTTCTCCGACGCCGTCCGGGTGGCGCTCGGCCCCGCCCGCGACCTGCTGGCCGAGCTGGGCTACACCGGGTTCGTGAAGACGTCCGGCAAGGGCGGCGTGCACATCTACGTCCGCATCGAGCCGCGCTGGACGTTCACCGAGGTCCGCCGGGCCGCCCTCGCCTTCGGCCGCGAGGTGGAGCGCCGCGCCCCCGCCGAGGTCACCACGAAGTGGTGGAAGGAGGAGCGGGGCGAGCAGGTCTTCATCGACTTCAACCAGAACGCCCGCGACCGCACGATCGCCTCGGCCTACAGCGTCCGGCCGGCCCCGCACGCCCCGGTGTCGGCTCCCCTGACCTGGGAGGAGCTGCCGGACGCCGACCCGCGCGACTTCACCATCGCCACGATGCCCGCCCGTTTCGCCGAGGTGGGCGACCTGCACGCCTCGATCGACGACGCGTCCTTCTCCCTGGAGGCCCTCCTCGACATGGCCGACCGCGACGAGAAGGACCACGGCCTCGGCGACATGCCGTACCCGCCGAACTACCCGAAGATGCCCGGCGAGCCCAAGCGCGTCCAGCCCAGCAAGGACGCGGGCGACCCTTAGGCGGTTTCTCACAGGCCCGGCCCACTTCGCTCGCCTGGCGGCTCGCTACGTGACCGTGCCTGGGCGAAGGCGGCATCGCGTTCGCGAGCGTGGCCAAGGCCACTGGGAGACAGGCCCGGGGAATTTCCGCCCTGGGGCCGATCTTGCACGAGGTGGCAGCCGGTCGGACCTGAGGCGGAGCGATGTCCACACTGACCATCCGGTATCTCGGGGGGCCGAGCGCGATCCTGGAGATCGCGGGCGTGCGGCTCGTCCTCGACCCCACGTTCGACCCGCCCGGCGACTACCCGATGGGGTCGCGGAAGCTGACCAAGACCGCCGAGCCGGTGCTCGGCCCCGGCGACGTCGGCCCGGTCGACGCGGTGCTGCTGTCCCACGACCAGCACCCTGACAACCTGGACGCGGGCGGCCGCGCCTATCTGGCCGGGGTCGCGCTGACCCTGACGACGGAGGCCGCCGCCGGACGCCTCGGCGGCACCGCCCGCGCGCTGCCGAACTGGGAGCACACCGAGCTGCCCCGCCCGGACGGCGGGACGCTCCGCGTCACCGGTGTCCCCGCCCAGCACGGTCCGGACGGCACCGAGCATCTGACGGGCCCGGTCACCGGCTTCGTCCTTTCCGGCGAGGGCCTGCCCACGGTCTATGTGAGCGGCGACAACGCGTCCCTCGACGTGGTCCGGGCCGTCGCCGGGCGGTTCGGCCCGTTCGACGTCGCCGTGCTCTTCGCCGGCGGCGCCCGGACCCCGCTCGTCGGCGACGCCTATCTCACCCTGACCAGCGAGGGCGCGGCCGAGGCCGCCGGCATCCTGGGCGCCGCCCGGATCGTCCCGCTGCACTTCGAGGGCTGGGCGCATTTCTCCCAGGGCCGCGACACCCTGGCGCCGGCCTTCGAGAAGGCCGGGCTGACGGATCGCCTCCACCTTCTCGGAGTCGGCGAGAGCGTCGCGTCGTGACGTGAGTGAGGCCCGCCACCCGGGGGCGGCGGGCCTCACGGCCGGGTCGGCGTGTCAGGGGATCAGTAGAGCCTGCGCTCCTGGACGGGCAGGCTGACCTCGGACGGGCCCCGCCAGGTGGTCGCGCCGGGCGCCGGGGCGACCAGCGTGTTCACGTCCTCCCCGGCCGCGACGACCGGGACGGAGACGGAGCTGCCGCGCAGGTCGACCGTCACCTGGGCGCCGGTGGGCGTGTCGAAGTTGTAGTCCGCGTCCGTGCCCGCGAGGACGAGCGCCAGCCGGTGCCCCTTCTTCAGCAGGTACTCCTGGCTGAGCGTCTGCCAGGAGACGGTGTAGTAACGGCCGGACTTCAGCGGCTCGGGCTTGCTCAGCGACCGGTGGTTCTGCGCGTCGAGCCACCCCCGGGCGACGACGTTGACCGGGGAGGCGACCGTCGTGACCTCGGTCCGCCTGTAGCAGGCGTCGTCGGCGGGCGTGCTCTCACCGTGGCAGTCCTCGGTGGTCAGGGTCCGGATGCCGGAGCCCGCGCCGAGGTAGTCGACGCGGGTGTCCTCGCCGTAGTCGACGAGCAGCGCGGTGATGTTCGACGTGGGTCCGTCCACCTTGATCCCCAACCGGGCGTCCGGGGTGCCGGACACGCGGCCGGTCTTCGGCAGCGGCGCCGACACGAACGCCGTCCGGTAGGGCCGCGCCGCCGTGGGATCGGCGACCATCGCCTCCTCCGGGTAGCCCGCGCCCTCGGGTCCGGCGGCGTCGGTGAAGGTGGCGGTCGCGCCCGCCGCGGCCGGCTTCAGGCCGAGGGAGCCGTCCGCGCCGGGGCGCAGGACGACGCCGCGCGCGTCCCGGGACGGCCAGTCCCGCTGGGTGATCCACTGGTCCGGCCCGACCTCGATGTCGGCGCGCGGCTCGCTCATGATGCCGTTGGGCACCTTCTGCAGTTCGTGGTCGAACCACCTGTGCAGGGTCGACACCCACGCGTCCCGCCGGGTGTCGAACGGGTCGACGTGACCGCGCTGCGTCAGCCAGACCTTGCGCTGGACGCCGCGCCGCGAGAGGGCGCTCCACCACTTGGCGAAGTGGTCGTCCTTGACGTTCAGGTCGTTGACGCCGTGGGCGGCGAAGATGCTCGCGCGGACCCGGGAGGCACGCGCGATCGTCCCGTCCCGGTAGTCGGCGGTCTTCCAGTAGGCGTTGTAGTCGCCGGTCGCGTCGTCCTCGCCTTCGTCCAGTCCCGCGTTGACGGCCGCGCACTTGGCGGGCGGGTCGGTGTCGACGTAGTCGGCGAGCCACGGCTGCTCGTCGTCGGTGTACTTCACGCCGTTCATCCGGCTGTAGTCGTACCAGCTGCTGATCGCCGAGATGGGGACGATCGTCTCCAGCCCCTCGACGCCGGTGGCCGCCACGCCGTTGGCGAGCGTCCCGTCGTAGGACTTGCCGATCATTCCGGTGCGGCCGGTCGTCCAGGTCGCCTTCACCGGGCTGCCGTCCGGCCGGTAGGCGCGGGCGCGCCCGTTGAGCCAGTCGACGACGGCCTTGCCGCCGAGGACGTCGGTCGGGCCGCCGCTGACCGGGCAGCCGTCGGAGCGGGTCGTCCCGACCATGTCCACGGCGAGGAACGCGTAGCCGCGCGGCACGAAGTAGTTGTCGTAGTAGAGCGGGAACTTCACCGGGTTCCCGTTCGCGTCGTAGGTCTTGCGCTCGCTCTCGTTGCCGCGCCCCGCGTTGTCGTAGTAGGGGCTCTCGTCCATGATCACCGGCACCCGCAGACCGTGCTCGGTCTCCTTCGGCCGGATGATGTCCACGTTGACCCGGTCCTTCTTGCCGTCCAGGTCGCTGTCCACGCCGGACTCGACGTAGACGTGCTCGCGGATCGCGTCCTTGTAGGAGAAGACGGGCTGGGTGACCCCGCCCCTCACCACGATCTTGGGGGACGTCCCGGCCAGTGCCGTCGCGCCGCCGCCCGCGCCGGCGAGCGCCGCGCCGGTCAGCACGGCCACCGCCATGGTCCGCCGGGTTCGTCTCAGGGATCGCCTGGCCAACCCGCACCTCCGAACAGGAAAATGATCTCCGACGGGGCACAGGCTCCTCGCCCGGACGCCACGGGTAAAGGGCGGTGCGCGACGAAGACGGTCCGGTTTTGGTCACGTCCTGCTCTTGCCTGGATGGAAATGTCCTTATTGCGGATTTCGGGCGTCCGGGAACGGCTCGCGGGGATGCCCGGCGCGCCGGCCGGGCACCCCCGCCCCATGGGTTGGAGCTATCGGAAATCACTCAAGATGGGCCCGTTCCGTCTCAACTTCTCCAAGAAGGGCGTCGGGCACAGCGTCGGAGCGCGCGGAGCCCGCTACACCCGCTCGGCGGACGGGCGCCGCCAGATGACGTTGCGCGTCCCCGGGACCGGCCTGTCGTGGAGGCGGTCCCTGAAGTCCTCTAGCCGCTCTTCGCGCGGTTGACCGCCGACAGGACGGCCTCCACCGACGCGGTGAGCACGGACGTGTCGCGACCCGCGCCCCAGCGGGTCGCGCCGTCCACGCGGCACTCGGCGTAGGCGACGGCCACGGCGTCCCGCCCGCTCCCGGCCGAGTGCTCGGCGTACCGCAGGACGTCCACCTTGATCCCGGCGGAGGCCAGCGCGCCGGTCAGGGCGTCCAGCGGGCCGTCGCCCGTGCCGGTGTGCTCGCCCGCGTCGCCGCCGACCCGGACGACGCCGGTGAAGTCGTGCCGCGCGGGACCGGCGCTGGAGGTCCGCCATCCGGTCACCTCGACCGGGCCCGGCCGGTCCAGGTACTCGGCCCGGAACAGCTCCCCCAACTCCTCCGCCGTGACCTCCTCGCCGCTGCCGTCCGTCGCCCGCTGCACCACCTGGGAGAACTCGATCTGCAGGCGGCGCGGCAGGTCGAGCCCGTGCGCCGTGCGCAGCAGGTAGGAGACGCCGCCCTTCCCGGACTGGCTGTTCACGCGGATGACCGCCTCGTACCCGCGCCCGACGTCGGCCGGGTCGATCGGCAGGTACGGCACGTCCCACGGCAGCCGCTCCGGCGGCACGCCCCGCTCCCCGGCCAGGCGCGCGTGGCGGGCCATGCCCTTGCCGATCGCGTCCTGGTGGGTACCGGAGAAGGCGGTGTACACCAGGTCGCCGCCGTACGGGTGCCGCTCGTGGACGGGCAGCCGGTTGCAGTGCTCGACCGTCCGCCGGATCTCGTCGATGTCGGAGAAGTCGATCCGCGGGTCGACGCCCTGCGCGTGCAGGTTCAGCGCCAGCGTGACCAGGTCGACGTTGCCCGTCCGCTCCCCGTTGCCGAAGAGGCACCCCTCGACCCGCTGCGCGCCGGCGAGCACCGCCAGCTCCGCGCACGCGACGCCCGTCCCGCGGTCGTTGTGCGGGTGGACCGACAGGATGACCGCGTCGCGCCGGGCCAGGTTGCGGTGCATGTACTCGATCTGGTCGGCGTACACGTTCGGGGTGGCGATCTCGACCGTGGCCGGCAGGTTCAGGATCACCGGGCGGTCCGGGGAGGCGCCCCACAGCGCGGTGACCGCGTCGCACACCTCCAGCGCGTAGTCGGGTTCGGTGACGTTGAAGGTCTCGGGGGAGAACTCGAACCGCACGTTCGGCCCGGCGAGCCGGGCCACGTCGGCCGCGCCGTCCAGGATCAGCCGACGCACCCCGTCCCGGCCCGACCCGAGCACCACGTTCCGCCACACCGGCCCCGTCGCCGTGTACAGGTGGACGACGGCCCGGGGCAGCCCCTCGACGGAGGCGAACGTCCGCTCGATCAGCTCCCTGCGCGCGGGGGTGAACACCACGGGCGTCACGTCGTCCGGCACGCCGGCCTCGGCCAGGTGCCGGACGAAGTCGAAGTCGGTCCGGCTGGCCGAGGGGTACCCGACCTCGATCTCCTTGAAGCCCATCGTCACGAGCAGGTCGAACATGCGGCGCTTGCGGGCGGTGTCCATGGGCTCGGCCAGAGCCTGGTTGCCGTCCCGCAGGTCGACGGGCACCCACAGGGGCGCGCTCTCGACGCGCCTGGACGGCCAGGTGCGCTCGACGTCCGGTACGGGCGACGGCACCCGCTCGTGGACGGACCGGTACCGGTGGAACGGCATGGAGCTGCCGCGCTGGGGGTTCCAGAAGGGCGCCCCGTCCGCCACCGGGCCGGACGGGGTGCGCAACGCGGAGAAGCGCGTGCGCGGGGTCGGGACGTTCATGGGCCTGTTCCTCGATCGATCGCCGGGACGACCGGCAGCACCGGACCCCGCGGCGGGGTGCCGGTCTGGATCAGGCCCCGCCGCGGCGACCGAGGAGAAGGCCCCGCCACGACATGCCGCCCACCTCATCACACCTCAGCTCCTCGGACAAGCTGAGTGGCCTGAGGACGTGTTTCGAAGTGCCCTGGGTCACGCGCGCGAACGCGGGAGCTGCCCGGTGGAGCGAAGCCGGAGGCGAGCGGAGCCGGGCAGATCGCGGAGCGATGCCGCGTTCGTCCAGTACCGGTCACGCAGCGAGCCGCCAGGCGAGCGAGTGGGCCGGGACTGAATGAACACAGCCGCCAGGCGAGCGGAGTGGGCCGGGACTTTTGAAACACTGGAGGCCCGCCGCCGTCCCCGGAGGACTCCCGATGCCGCTCGGCCCGCTCCGCCCCAGCCCGCTCGTCGAGCAGGCCGCGCAGCGCCTGCGCGACCAGATCGCCGCCGGCGCCTGGCCCGTCGGAACGCGGCTGCCCGGCGAGACGACACTGGCCGCGGAACTGGGCGTGGGCCGCTCCACCGTCCGCGAGGCCCTGCGCGCCCTGGCCGGGGCGGGTCTCGTCCAGGCCCGGCAGGGCGCGGGCGTCTTCGTCACCGCGACGGAGCCGGCCGAGGACTGGCCCGCCCGGCTCCGCCGCGCCTCCGTCGCCGACGTCTACGAGATCCGCGCCATGCTGGAGGTCCGCGCCGCCGAGCTGGCCGCCGAGCGCCGCACGCCGGACGACCTCGCCGACCTCGACCGGGCGCTCGCCGACCGCGACGCGGCCCTGCCCGGCGCAGGCGCCGGGCCCGGCGTCGAGGCGTTCATCGACGCCGACATCGCCCTGCACGCCGCCGTCGTCGCGGCCGCGCACAACCCGGTCCTCGCCGACCTGTTCGCCGGGTTCGTGCCCGTCCTGCGCGACGGCCTGCTCGACCTCGCCTCCCTGGTCGACGTCCGCGCGGCCGACGACGCCCACGGCCGGGCCGCCCACGCCGGCCTGGTCGAGGCGGTCCGCGCCCAGGACCCGGCGGCCGCGCGCGACGCCGTCCGGGCCGAGCTCGACCGGACCCTGACCGGCCTACTCCAGGGCCGCTAGGAGAGGCGGCAGGTCGCCGTCGTGGACGACCGTCATGCGGCGGGTGGCCCTGGTGAGGCAGACGTAGAGGTCCTGCCCGCCCTTGGCGGACTCGCCGAGGATCCCCGACGGGTCGACGACGACGACCGAGTCGAACTCCAGGCCCTTGGCCTCCTCCGCGGTCAGGACCACCACCGGCGAGTCCAGGGCCTCGGGGGTGGCGCCGACCGCCGCGTCCGGGAGGGCCCGCAGGACGCCGGCGTGGCGCGCCGCCGAGGCGATGACGGCGAGGCGGCCCTCCTTGAAGGCGCCGCCGATGTCCTGCCCGCCGGTCACCAGGGCCAGCTCCGAGCGGACGAGGGACGGCAGCTCGGCGACCGGCAGCGCGACCGCGGCCGGCGGCGGCCCGTCGTCGCGGACCGGTTCGGGCGGCGTCTGGTCCGGGGCGACGGCGGCGAGGACGTCCGCGGCGACCTTCATGATGGCGGCCGGGGTGCGGTAGTTGACCATGAGGCGCTGCTCGCGCCACCGGCCCGGGACGTAGTGGTCGAGCATCTGGCCCCACGAGGCCGCGCCGGCCGCGCTGCCGGTCTGGGCGATGTCGCCGACCACCGTGAGGGAGCGCGTCGGGACGCGGCGCATCACGGTCCGCCAGGCCATCTCCGAGAGCTCCTGCGCCTCGTCCACGATGACGTGCCCGTAGGCCCACTCGCGGTCGGCCATGGCGCGCTGGGCGGTGGTGAGGCGCGGTCCGCCGTCGTGGTGGCGCTCGGCCAGTTCGCTCGCGGAGATCAGGTCGCTCGCCAGGATCATCTCGGTGCCGTCGGTGGTCTGCATGACCTCGCGGGCGTAGCGCTCCTCGTCGGCGAGCGCGGCCCGCTCCGCACGCGCGCGGGCCCGGTCGGCGGAGTCGTCCCTGCCGAGGAGTTCGGCGGCCTCGTCCAGCAGGGGGACGTCGGAGACCGTCCACGGCGAGCCGGGCGGGCGGTGCAGGAGCTCGCACTCGCCGGGGGAGAGGCCGGCCTCGGCGCCCGCGCGCGCCACCGCCTCGGGGGAGGAGTACAGGTCGGTGAGCAGCCGCTCGGGCGTCAGGTCGGGCCAGAGGTCGTCCAGGGCGGACCTGACGGCCGGGTCCTGCCAGAGGGCCTCCTTGGCCAGGCGGAGGTCCGTCTCGTCCAGAAGGGGCTCGTCCTCGGCCTCGTCGATCAGCTCCTGCAGCCAGCCGGGCAGCCCGCCGGACTTGGCGATCTCTTCGAGCGGCTCGTCCATGATGCGGTCGAACTGCTCGGCCCGGTCGAAGGCGAGCGCCTCCAGCATGTCGTGGACGAAGCGCCGCCGCTGGATCTTGTGCGGCGCGCGCAGGGCGCGGGCGCGCTCCCGGATCCGCTCGCACTTCTCGTCGTCCACGACCAGGGTGAGGCCGTCGGCCTCGACGCGCAGGCCCCCGGCCGGGACGCGCTGCCGGTCGCGGACGGCGGCCTCCACGAGACCGGCCATGCGCAGGCCGCCCTTGACGACGGCCGCCGCGGGCGTGTCGGCGGCCGTCGCCCTGAGCCCCGGGTACAGCTGGCCGACCGTGGCGAGGGCGACGTCCGTCTCGCCCAGACCGGGCAGCACCTGCTCGATGTAGCGCAGGAACGTGGCGTTCGGGCCCACGATGAGGACGCCGCGCCGCTCCAGGACGTCGCGGTGCGTGTAGAGCAGGTAGGCGGCCCGGTGCAGGGCCGCGACCGTCTTGCCGGTGCCGGGCCCGCCCTGGACGACCAGCACCCCCTGGAGACCGGAGCGGATGACCTGGTCCTGCTCCTCCTGGATGGTCGCGACGACGTCGCTCATGCGGCCCGTCCTGCCGCGGCGGAGGGTGGCGAGCAGGGCGGCCTCGCCGACGATGCCGCCGCGCTCGGACTCCTCCAGGCCCTCCAGGTCGAAGACCTCGTCGTCCAGCCGGGCGACCTCGCGGTGGCGCAGGTGCAGGTGGCGGCGGCGCGCGAGCGTGCCGGGCGCCCCCGGCGTGGCGGTGTAGAACGGCCGGGCCGCGGCGGCGCGCCAGTCGATCAGGAGGGGCTCGTGGTCCTCGTCGCGCAGGCCGATGCGGCCGATGTAGAAGGTGTCGCCGGCGCCGTCGGCGTCCGCGCGGTGGTCGATGCGCCCGAAGCACAGGCCGTGCTCGACGGCGTTCAACTGGACGAGCCGCCGTGCCGCCTCGTCGGTGGCGATGGCGCTCTCGACCCGCGCCTGGAACGCGGCGCCGCCGCCCGCCGCCGGACCCTCGCGCAGCGCGAGCGCGGTCCTGTCCCGCTCGTCGTCGAGCCGCGCGTACACGCGGGACACGTACTCCTGCTCGACGCGCACCGCGGCCCGCGCCGCCTTTTCTTCCCGTCCGGGGTTGACAGCGCCCGCTTGACGAAGTCCCATGCCTCGACTACACTCCTATTCATAGGGTGGAGTATCTTTATGCGCGTTTGCGACTTGGAAGTCTAGCATCCCCTGCGCGCTCCGCGAGATCTTCTGGCGCCGACCAAAAGATCGTCTCTGTTGTGGCGGGCGTCATCCGCGCGGAACCCCCCGGTCATCGATCTTCGTGAGGCTGTCCGGCGAGCAGCACTGCCGGACCCCTCCGAAAGGTCACTCTCCATGGCCGACTCCGCCCGCCCGCTGAACCGGCGCGCCTTCCTCGCCTCCAGCGGGCTCGCCACCAGCGGACTCCTCACCGCCGTCGCCGTGACCGGCGCACCCGGCACCGCCCACGCGGCCCCCCGCAGCCGCGCCCTGCCCTCCGACCCGTTCACCCTCGGCGTCGCCTCCGGCGACCCCGAACCCGACGGGTTCGTCCTCTGGACCCGCCTCGCCCTGGACCCGCACGCCGAGGACGGCCTCGGCGGCATGCCCTCCCGGATCGTCCCCGTCCGCTGGGAGGTCTCCACCGACTCCCGCTTCCGCCGCATCGACCGGCGCGGCACCGCCGCCGCCCGCCCCGACGCCGCGCACTCCGTCCACGTCGAGCTGAACGGCCTGCGCCCCGGCCGCGACTACTGGTACCGCTTCCGCGTCGACGGCCACGTCTCCCCGGTCGGGCGGACGCGGACCGCCCCCCACCCGGCCACCTACGGCCCGGCCCTCGCCATGGCCTTCGTGTCGTGCTCGCAGTTCGAGCACGGCTACTTCACCGCGTACCGGCGGCTGGCCGAAGAGCACCCCGACCTGGTCCTGCACCTGGGCGACTACCAGTACGAGTACAAGAAGGGCGTCTACACGATCCCGGGCGGCAACGTCCGCGACCACGAGGGCCCCGAGACGGTCAGGCTGGCCGACTACCGGCTGCGCCACGCCCAGTACAAGGCCGACCGCGACCTCCAGGCCGCGCACCAGGCCGCCCCGTGGCTCGTCGTGTTCGACGACCACGAGGTCGAGAACAACTGGGCCGGCTACATCCCCGAGGAGGGCTCCGACACGCCCTCCTACGACGACTTCCGCGCCCGCCGCGCCGCCGCGTTCAAGGCGTACTACGAGAACATGCCGCTGCGCCGCCGGTCCATCCCCAGCGGCCCCGACATCCAGGTCTACCGGCGGGTGCGGTGGGGCCGGCTGGCGAACTTCCACATGCTCGACACCCGCCAGTTCCGCGACGACCAGGGCTGCGGCGACGGCTACAAGGACTGCCCCGCCGCCGCCGACCCGAAGCGCTCCATCACCGGCGGCGAGCAGGAGAAGTGGCTGCTGGACGGCTTCCGCCGCTCCACCGCCCGCTGGGACGTCCTCGGCCAGCAGGTGTTCTTCGCCCAGCGCGACAACACCGCCGGGCCCGTCAAGAAGACCTCGATGGACGCCTGGGACGGCTACGCCGCCTCCCGCGACCGGATCACCAAGGGCTGGCTGGACGCCGAGGTCCGCAACCCGGTCGTCCTCACCGGCGACGTCCACGCCCACTGGGCGAGCGACCTGAAGGCCGACTACGACGACCCGGACTCCAGGACGGTCGGCTCGGAGCTGGTGTGCACGTCGATCACCAGCACCGGCGACGGCAAGGACTCCAACCCCGCCGACCAGCCCTTCCTCAAGATCAACCCGCATCTGCGCTTCTACAACAACCAGCGCGGCTACGTGCTGACGACGATCGGCAAGGAGGAGATGAGGGCCGACTTCAAGACGCTCCCGACCGTCCGGACCCCGGACGCCGACGTCTCCACCAAGGCGACCTTCGTCATCGAGGACCGCGTCCCCGGCGTGCAGCAGGCCTACCTGCGCCCCTACGCGTCGGCCAAGGCGGCGGCGCAGCCGGACCAGGACCTCATCCGCCAGACCGTCCAGAACGAGACCCAGCCCTGAGAACGGGCGGCCGGGACGCGCGGGGCGTCCCGGCCGCGGATCCGGCGCCGGACGGGATCCGGCGCCGGGCCCGCCCTCAGCGGTCCACGCGCGGGCTCGTCGCGGCGCCGCCGAAGATGTCGTCGAGGTCGTAGGCGACCGGCACCTCCAGCTGGGCGTAGGTGCAGGAACCGGGCGTCCGGTCGGGGCGCCAGTTCCGGAACCGGGCGGTGTGCCGGAACCGGTCGCCCTCCATCGCCTCGTAGGCCACCTCGACCACCAGGTCGGGACGCAGCGGCACCCAGCTGAGGTCCTTCTTGCCGGTCCAGCGGGAGATCGCCCCGGGCATGCGGTCGACGGTGGCCTCCGACTGGTTCGCCCACTCCGCCCACGGGTGCTGGGACAGATCCTCCAGCCGGTAGGGCCGCAACTCCTCGACCAGCTCGGCGCGGCGCTTCATCGTGAACGAGGCCGCGACGCCGACGTGCTGGAGATTGCCGTCGGCGTTGTAGAGCCCGAGCAGCAGCGACCCCACGATGGGGCCCGACTTGTGCCAGCGGAACCCCGCCACCACGCAGTCGGCCGTCCGCTCGTGCTTGACCTTGAAGAGGACGCGCTTGTCGGGCTCGTAGGGGACGTCCCGCGGCTTGGCGATGACGCCGTCGAGCCCGGCGCCCTCGAACTCGTCGAACCAGCGCAGCGCCAGCTCGTAGGAGTCGGACGCGGGCGTGACGTGGATCGGCGCCTTCACCCCGGCCAGGGTGTCGACGAGCCGCCGCCGCCGCTCGCCGAGCGGCGCCTCCATGAGCGACTCGTCGCCGAGGGCGAGCAGGTCGAAGGCCACGAACGACGCCGGAGTCTGCTCCGACAGCAGCTTGACCCGCGACGCGGCCGGGTGGATGCGCTGCTGGAGGGCGTCGAAGTCGAGGCGCGTCCCCCGGGGCAGCACGATCTCGCCGTCCACCACGCACCGCTCGGGCAGCTCGCGCCGCACCGCCTCGACCAGCTCGGGGAAGTAGCGGGTGAGCGGCTTCTCGCCGCGGCTGGACAGCTCCACCTCGTCGCCGTCGCGGAAGACGATGCAGCGGAACCCGTCCCACTTCGGCTCGTACAGCAGGTCGCCCTCGGGCATGGTCTTGACCGCCTTGGCCAGCATCGGCGGCAACGGCGGGCTGATCGGCAGGTCCATGCCCCCATCTTGCGCCCCGGCACCGACAAAAGGGCATCCCGGGGGTCCGATACTGTGCACGTCATGCGCCGTCTGCTGCCCGAGCCCGCCGCCGGCGTCGATCCCTACGAGGCCTACGGCGACCTGCCGGGCCTGCGGCTCGGCATGGTCATGAGCGCGGACGGCTCCGTCACCGACTCCGAGGGGTGGACCGACGGCCTGGGCGGCGCCGCCGACTTCCGCGTCTTCCGGACCCTGCGCGCCCTGGCCGGCGCGATCCTCGTCGGCGCCGGGACCGTCCGCACGGGGCGCCTCGGCCCCGCGCGCCTGGGCGGCGACCTGCGCGCGCGCCGCGGCGGGCCGCCCGCGCCCATCGTCGTGGTGAGCCGCTCCCTCGACCTCGACTGGACGCTCCCGCTGTTCACCGAGGCCGAGACGCCCACCGTCGTGGTGACGACCCGGAGCGTCCGGGCCGAGGTGCCCGGCCACCTCCGGGTGGTCGCGGAGGGCGACGACGACGTCGATCTCCCCGCGGCCGTGAGAGTGCTGCGCGAGGACCTCGGCCACGAGCACCTCCTCTGCGAGGGCGGCCCGTCCCTGGCCACCGCGCTCATCAGGGCGTCGCTCGTGGACGAACTGTGCCTCAACATCGCGCCCACCCTCCTCGGGGGCGCGCGCCACACCCGCCTGCTGGAGGGCCTGGACGCCGAGGTGCCGCTGGACCCGGCCGCCCTCTACCTGGACGAAGGCGTGCTCTTCGTCCGCTACCGGTTGCGGGCGTAGCGGCGCGAGGGCGCCGGCCGGCGGCCGCCGGCTCCCGCCCGCCCGGCATGCGGGCCGACCGGTGCGGTGACGGTCTGTCCCCCAATCTGTACGAATCCGTCATGCCGGAAGCGTTGGGGAGCGACACTAGGCGGCAGGGGCCGGGTGAGAATCTCACGAAAGGAGCGGGGGTGGAGTACGCCGCATTGGGCGCGTGGATCATCGCCGCCGTCGCGGGCGGGTACCTGCTGGCCGTGTGGTGGGTCAACGGGGGGCGATCGACGAAGGTGACGCGGTTTCCGCGGCTGGTCGTGGCGGGGCATCCGCTCTCGGCCGTCGCGGGCCTGGCCGTGTGGGTCGTCTACCTCGCGACGGGAAGCGCCGTCTACGCATGGGTCGCCTTCGCGGCCCTGCTCGTCATCATCTTCCAGGGGCTGCTGCTGTTCACGCGCTGGCTCGTCGGACGCGGCGGCCGTCACGCCAGGGGCGCGGAGCAGGCGTTCCCCGCCGCGGCGGTCGCCGTCCACGGCGCGGTGGCGCTCGCGACGTTCGTCCTGGTCTTCCTGACCGCGATGGAGGTCGGCCGGGCGTGAGCCCCGCGGCTCAGGCCCCGCGCCGCAGGACGAGGAGCGCGCGGTCGCCGACCGTCACGACGTCGCGGGCCTTGAGCCGGGGACGCTCCCCGACCGTGCCGGGCTCGGCGGTGTCGAGGGCGAACTCCCAGCGCTCGCCGTACTCGGCGCCGGGCAGCGTGAACTCGACCGGCTCGGACCCGGCGTTGACCAGCAGCAGGAACGAGTCGTCCCGGACGCGCCGGCCGCGCGGGTCGGGCTCGGTGATGGCGTCGCCGTTGAGGAACACGCCGAGGGACTTGGCGAAGCCGACGTTCCAGTCCTGGTCGGTCATGCTCTCGCCGGCCGGGGTCAGCCAGGCGATGTCGGCGGCGGCGCCGCTGCCCGTCCCGGTGAAGAAGCGGCGCCGGCGGAACACCGGGTGGTCGCGGCGCAGCCGCGACAGGTGCTGGACGAACTCCATGTCGCCCGAGTCCTCCCAGTGGACCCAGGCGAGCGCGTCGTCCTGGCAGTAGGCGTTGTTGTTGCCCTCCTGCGTGCGGCCGAGCTCGTCCCCGTGGGAGAGCATCGGCACGCCCTGCGACAGGAACAGCGTCGCGAGGAAGTTGCGGCGCTGCCGGGCCCGCAGGCCGAGGACCCCGGGGTCGCGGGTGGGGCCCTCGACGCCGCAGTTCCACGAGCGGTTGTCGTCGGTGCCGTCCCGGTTGCCCTCGCCGTTGGCCTCGTTGTGCTTGTGGTCGTAGGACACGAGGTCGCTGAGCGTGAACCCGTCGTGGCAGGTCACGAAGTTGATGGACGCGAACGGGCGGCGCGCGCTGTGCTCGTACAGGTCCGAGGACCCGGTCAGGCGGGACGCGAACTCCGGCATGGTCGCGTACGAGCCGCGCCAGAAGTCGCGGACGGTGTCGCGGTACTTGCCGTTCCATTCCGTCCACAGCGGCGGGAAGTTGCCGACCTGGTAGCCGCCTTCGCCCACGTCCCACGGCTCGGCGATGAGCTTCACCTGGGACACGACCGGATCCTGCTGGACGAGGTCGAAGAACGCGGCGAGCCGGTCGACGTCGTGCAGCTCGCGGGCCAGCGCCGAGGCGAGGTCGAAGCGGAACCCGTCGACGTGCATGTCCAGGATCCAGTAGCGCAGCGAGTCCATGATGAGCTGCAGCGCGTGCGGGTTCCGGACGTTCAGCGAGTTGCCGCAGCCGGTGTAGTCGAGGTGGTAGCGCTTGTCGTCGTCGCGCAGGCGGTAGTACGAGGCGTTGTCGATGCCCCGGAACGACAGCGTCGGCCCCAGGTGGTCGCCCTCCGCCGTGTGGTTGTAGACGACGTCGAGGATGACCTCGATGCCGGCCTCGTGCAGGGCGCGGACCATCGCCTTGAACTCCAGCACCTGCTCCCCGGACTGCCCGGAGGAGCTGTAGGAGTTGTGCGGCGCGAAGAACCCGATCGTGTTGTAGCCCCAGTAGTTGTCCAGCCCCCGCGCCACCAGGGCGTGCTCGGGCACCGACTGGTGCACCGGCATCAGCTCGACCGCCGTCACCCCGAGGTCGAGGAGGTGGTCGATCATCACCGGGTGCGCGACGCCCGCGTACGTCCCGCGCTGCTCCTCCGGGACGGCCGGGTGCAGCTTCGTCAGGCCCTTCACGTGCGCCTCGTAGATGACGCTCTCGTGGTAGGGGACGCGCGGCGCCCGGTCGTCACCCCAGTCGAAGAACGGGTTCACCACCACGTTCTTCGGCATGTACGGGGCGCTGTCGTCCTCGTTGAGCGCGTCGGGGTCGGCGAACCGGTAGGAGAACAGCGACTCGTGCCAGCGGATCAGCTCCCCCGGAGCGACCCCCGCGACGGCCTTGCCGTACGGGTCGAGCAGCAGCTTGGAGGGGTTGCAGCGGTGCCCCTCGCGGGGGTCGAACGGCCCGTGCACCCGGTACCCGTAGCGCTGGCCGGGCCCGATGCCGGGCAGGTAGCCGTGCCAGACGAACCCGTCCACCTCGGGCAGGTCCCGCCGCGTCTCGCGCCCCTCGGCGTCGAACAGGCACAGCTCGACCCGCCGGGCCACCTCGGAGAACAGCGCGAAGTTCGTCCCCGTGCCGTCCCAGGTGGCGCCCAGCGGATAGGGGTCCCCGGGCCACACCTCCCGCATGCTCCTCCACCCCTCGGCCGGTTCGTCCTGGCCCGTCGATTGTGGCCTACCCGCTCTCTTCCCCGCGCGCCGTCGCCTTTCACCACACGCGTGTCATTCCGGCGCGGGGCCGCGGTGGAGGCGCCAGACGGCGTCCTCGTCGCGGACCTCCCCGGTTCGCCGCAGCCCGATCCTGGCCGCGACGGCCGCGGAGGCGCGGTTGTCCGGGTGGACGGTCGCGACGACGTCGTGCACGCCTTGCGCCGCGAGCCAGTCCAGCAGCGCGCGGGCGGCCTCGGTGGCGAACCCGAACCCCTGGTAGGGCATGCCGATCACCCAGGCGAGCGACGCGACGAGCCGCGGCGGGCCCGGCGTGACCGTCGACCCGGCCGCGGCGGGCGTCACGGCGAATCCCGGCGGCGCCGGCGCGACCGTCGCCTGCACGTAGCCGACGGCCTGCCCGTCGCGGGCGCGGCGGACGATCCAGTTCAGCCAGTACTCCTGGTGGTAGGGCGCCGCGCCCGCGACCAGGTGCGCGTAGCGGGCGCGCAGCTCGTCGCGCGTGAGGGGCTCGCCGCCGATGTGGCGGTGCAGGCGCACGTCGTCCAGGACGGGGGCCATCTCGTCCGCGTGGTGGACCGCCAGCGGCTCCAGGACGAGGCGCTGGGTGCGGATGGTGTCGGCGATCGGCCCGTACACCCGCTGATCGTATGCTCTCGCGGCCCGGAGGGCCCGTGAGGCGGCCTCAGAGCCGCCACTCGGAGCGCCGGCCGGACAGCCGCCGCGTCCAGGCGCCGGCCGGATGCTGCCGCGGGTGGAGCCACAGCCACGGCTGGGCGTGCCGGAACGGCAGGTCGGTGCCGGGCTGCCACGGGAACAGGCCGTCCCCGTTGGGCCAGACGACCTGGAGGATCGGCAGCGGCGGGCGCCGGTAGAACGCCACGGCGCCGCCGAACAGCCCGTCGAACCAGTGCGGGTCGACGTCGCGGAAGGCGGCCTGCTGCCCTCGCACGACGCCGTCGCGGCGCTCGCCGTCGGCGGGCCCGTGCCCCTCGGCGGTCCGCCGCCCGAGCATGTTGAGGATCTCTTCCGTCTCGTACACGTCGCCGCCGAACATCGCGAGCTCGGGGGCGCCGTGGCTGTGCCACAGGCCGACCGTGTACGCCCAGCCGGGGCCCTCCTCGTCCGGCTGGACGAGGACGACGCTCCACCCGTACTGGGTGATGTGCACGATCGTGCGGAGCTGGAAGTTGTCCAGGCGGTCGCGGTCGCCGTAGTCACGGCACATCACGCAGCCGCATGAGGGGCGATCGCCGGACATGACCCTCAGCTTACGATCAATCGACCCTGGGGGAGCAGGCGTCGCGCGAGCTCACCAGAACACGCCGGTGTCGTGCGGCGGCGCCTCGTGCCCGTGCCGGACGGCCGGGCCGCGCAGGCCCCGGACGGCGATGGCGCCCAGCAGCATCGCGGCGGGCATGCCGAGGGGCAGGGCCGTGAGCGGCGCGACGGACGCCACGTCCAGGGCCGTCCCGCCGAGCACGCCGGCGACGCCGAGGTCGGCGCCGCGCCGTCCCGCGCCGAGCGGCAGCGCCAGGCCGGCGGCGGCGACGGCGATCCCGGCCGCGGGCGCCGCCAGCGCGCGGCGCCGGACGAAGAAGGCCAGCCCCACGCCCAGGGCGCCGAGCACGGGCAGCGCCATCACGCCGTACCAGCGTTCCGGCGCCGGCCTCATGCCGATCCGGATGACGGGGGCCGGTTCGCCCCTGCGCAGATGCCAGAGACGATTCCCGGATATGTCAGGACTCACCGTTGCGGGAACCGGTGGCAGCCGCAATTTCAGGAGGGTGTCGTCGAAGGCCCGCGCGGTCAGTTCGCGCGCCGCGCCGGAAGTGTCGATTCGCAGGAACGGCCGGCGTCCCGTCCGGTAGGCGCGGTCGATCTCGGCGCGGGCGAACGGCGCACCGCGGCCCTTCCTCGTGCGGACGCCGATGCCCTCGGCGCCCGGGAGCAGCGCGCCGGCGACCCGCCGCGCGAGGTCCCGCACCTCGGCGTCCGACCGGAGCCGCCCCGCCGCGTACAGGTCGACGTGGGCGCCGCCGCCGGCCAGCAGGGCGACCTCGACCCGCGCCCGCCGCTCCCGCGGCGGCGGGCCGCCGCCGCAACCGGCGAGCACGGCGAGCACCAGCAGGGTCACCGCGACCGCGGCAAGCCGCCGAGAACGCACCCATGCCTCGCTTCGTCGGTCGGTGTCGCGGCGCCGGACAATGATCTATTTTATGCGCGACCACCGGTGGAGCGCAGTAGGGAGAAGACCATGGCCGACGATCCGGTCAACGCGATCGACACCTCCGTTCCGCACTCCGCACGGATATGGAACTACTGGCTCGGCGGCAAGGACAACTATCCGGTCGACCGCGACGCCGGTGACCAGTACGTCAGCATCTATCCGGGAATCGTGGACATCGCGCGGACCGGCAGGCATTTCCTGGCCCGCGCCGTCCGGTACCTGGCGGGGGAGGCGGGCGTCCGCCAGTTCCTGGACGTCGGCACCGGGCTGCCCACCGTCGACAACACCCACGAGGTGGCGCAGCGCGTCGCGCCCGAGGCGCGGATCGTCTACGTCGACAACGACCCGCTCGTGCTGTCGCACGCGCACGCCCTGCTGACCAGCCGCCCCGAGGGCGAGACCAGCTACATCGAGTCCGACATGCGGGACCCCGAGCAGATCCTCCGGATCGCCCGGGGCAGGCTCGACTTCGACCGGCCGATCGCCCTGATGCTGATGGGCGTCCTCGGCCACGTCGACTCCTACGACGAGATCCTGCACATCATCCGGACGCTGATGGGCGGCCTGCCGTCCGGCAGCCACCTCGCCCTCTACGACGACACCGACACCGACGAGGCCCACAACAAGGCGCAGCAGGAGTACGACGACACCGGCGCCGTCCCGTACCGGCTGCGCCGCCCGGAGCAGATCGCCGGGTACTTCGACGGCTTCGAGCTGGTCGAGCCCGGCGTGGTGGCGTGCGAGAAGTGGCGCCCCGAGCCGAGCCCGTTCGGCGAGACGCCGGGCACCTCGACTCTCTGCGGGGTCGCCCGCAAGGCCTGACCGGACGACCCGGCCGCGGGGCCTCCGGCCGGAACCGGCCGGAGGCCCCGCCCGGCCCGGCGACCGGTCAGACGGTCGTCAGCTCCACCGGGATGTTGCCGCGGGTGGCGTTGGAGTAGGGGCACACCTGGTGGGTGGTCTCGACGAGCTGCCGCTTGGTCTCCGCGCTGAGCGCGTCCGGCAGCTTCGCCGACAGCTTGACGTCGAGCTGGAACCCGCCCGAGCCGTTCGGGCTGAGGCCGACCTCCGCGGTCACGGACATGCCGGAGACGTCGATCTTCTGCTTCCGCGCCACCAGCTGCAGGGCGCTGGCGAAGCACGAGGCGTAGCCGGCGGCGAACAGCTGCTCGGGGTTCGCGCCGTCGCCGTCGCCCCCGAGCTCCTTCTGCAGGGCCATCTTGAGGTCCAGCCGCCCGTCGGCGGTGAACGCGCGCCCGTCGCGCCCGGTGGAGGTGGCGGTGGTCGTGTACTGCCGCATGAGCCGTCCCTTCAAAGTAGACAGACAGACCTGTCTGCTGTTCGGGAGCCTAGACCGGTCTGTCTGGTAACGTCAAGGCGTGACCACGAGATCCCCGTCGCCCCGCCGGAGCGCGGCCTGGTCCCGCGTCTTCGAGACGGCGACGCGCCTGTTCTACGCCGAGGGCGTGCACGCCGTGGGCATCGACCGGATCATCGCCGAGGCCGGGGTGGCGAAGGCGACCTTCTACCACCACTTCCCGAGCAAGGACGAGCTCGTCCGCGTCTACATCGTCGAGCAGAGCCTCCGGCAGCGCGGCATCGCCGACATGCCCGAGTCCGCGACGCCCCGCGAGGCTCTCCTCGCGGCGTTCGAGCGGATGTGCACGTTCGGCTCCGACCCCTCCTACCGCGGCTGCCCGTTCATCAACGCCGCCGCCGAGTACCCCGATCCCGCCCACCCGGTGCGCCGGGCGATCGACGAGTACCGGGAGTGGTGCCGGGGCCTGTTCCGCGACCTGCTGGCCGCCGACGGCCACCCCGACCCCGACGGCACCGCCCACACCCTCATGCTGCTCAGGGACGGCCTCGCCGTCGGGTTCGACCTCGACGACCCCGCCACGGTGCGCACCGCGGTCCACGAGGCCGTCACGAGTGTCCTGGACGCCCCCGCCCGTCCCCGCGAGGCCGCGCGCCCGTGACCGGAGCCCCGCGGCGGCCGCTGCTCTTCCTCGGATCGATCCCGGGCACGGGCCCAGGCTGCTGGCGCTGCCCTGCGAACTGGTGTGGGCCACCACCTGGATGGACGACGCGAACGAGTGCGTCGCCCCGCTCGCGGGGCTGCCGCGGCTGGCGACGGTGACCTGGCCGGACGACCCCGACGGCGAAGGGCAGGACCGGCGGCACGGCCTGCACTGGAAGACGCGCGCCCTCGCCGCGTGGGCGGCGGGGCGCCCCTTCGCCTGGGTCGACGACGAGATCACCGACCGGGACCGCGCCCGGGTGGCCGCGCGGCATCCGGCGCCGGCCCTCGCGCACCGGGTCGACCCGGGTACGGGGATCACCGAGGCCGACTACCGGGTGCTGGGGGAGTGGCTCCGCGCCGTCGTCTGAGCGCGGGGCCCGTGGCGCCGGTCAGCGGTGCAGAAGGGTCTCCTCCGTCATGCGGGCGAGTTTCTCGGGGTTGCGGACGGCGTAGAGCCCGGTGACGCGGCCGTCGTCGATGCGGGCCGCGATGACGGTGTCGATCTCGCCGTCGCGGCCGAGCACCAGTGCGGGGCCGCCATTGACGTGCGCGGGCCGCAGCGAGACCGCGCCGGAGACCCTGGCGAGCAGGCGGGCCACCTTGTCCGCCCCCACCACGGGCGCCACCGCGGCGCGGACGACCCCGCCGCCGTCGGTCAGCAGGACGACGTCCGGCGCGAGGACGTCGAGCAGGTTCCGCAGGTCGCCGGTCTCGACCGCCCGCTGGAACGCGTGGAGCGCGGTCCGGGTGTCGGAGGGGGAGACGGTGTCGCGGGGCCTGCGCGCGGCGACGTGCCTGCGGGCGCGGTGGGCGATCTGGCGGACCGCGTCGGGGGTCTTGCCGACGGCCTGGGCGATCTCGTCGTAGCCGAGGTCGAACACCTCGCGCAGCACGAACACCGCCCGCTCGGTCGGCGCGAGGGTCTCCAGCACCAGCAGCATCGCCATCGAGAGGCTCTCGGCCAGCTCGACGTCCTCGGCCACGTCGGGCGCGGTCAGCAGCGGCTCGGGCAGCCAGGGCCCGACATAGGACTCCTTGCGCCGGCGCAGCGTGCGCAGCCGGGTGAGCGCCTGCCGGGTGGTGGTCCGCACGAGGTACGCGCGGGGATCCCGCACCGTTTCGAGGTCGACGCCCGTCCACCGCAGCCAGGTCTCCTGGAGGGCGTCCTCGGCGTCGGCGGCCGAGCCGAGCATCTCGTAGGCGACGGTGAACAGCAGGTTGCGGTGGGCGACGAACGCCTCGGTGGCGGCGTCCATGCGACCGTCGGCCGCGTCCCTCGATCGTCCGTCCATGGCTTCCCCCATCGCTCGTCGCGTGTCGTGCACAGGACGCCGGCCCCCTTCCGTCTGTGACATCCGGGTTCGGTGACGCACGTCATACGCGGGTGCTGTCACGGGCGGGGGCGCGCCGTCATCTCGTGTCCGGAGCCGCGTGGACGGCCGCGCGGCGGAGGAGACGGGAGCTTGATCATGAACGACGACACCGGGCGCCGGGCGGTCGCGATGGTCACGGGGGCGAACAGGGGGATCGGCCGGGCGGTCGCCGAAGGGCTCGCCGGGCGGGGCATGACGGTCCTGGCCGGTGCGCGGGACCCGCGGCGCGGTGAGGAGGCCGCCGCCGCCCTGCGCGCGGCGGGCGGCGATGTGCACGCGGTCCCCCTCGACGTCACCGACCCGGGCGCCGTCCGCGAAGCCGCGCGGCACGTCGAGGAGCGTTACGGGCGCCTCGACGTCCTGGTCAACAACGCGGGCATCACCGGCTCGGGACAGGTCGCGCCCCAGGACGCCGTCGACCAGATCCCCAGTTCCGTCGACCTGGAGATGGTCCGGGCGGTGTTCGCGACCAACGTCCTCGGCGTGGTCGCGGTGACCAACGCCATGCTGCCGCTGCTGCGGCGGTCCCCGGCGGCGCGCGTCGTCAACGTCAGCAGCCACGCCGCCTCGCTGACGCTCACCAGCGACCCGGACGGCCCCTTCGCGGCGCTGCTGCCGTCGGCCGCGTACACGCCGTCCAAGGCGGCGCTGAACGCGCTGACCGTGCAGTACGCCAACGAGCTGCGCGAGGACGGCGTTCTCGTCAACGCCGTCGCCCCCGGCTTCGTCGACACCGACAGCAACGACCACACCGGGCACCTCACGCCCCAGCAGGGCGCCGCCGTCGTGGTGCGCCTGGCCACGCTCGGCGCGGACGGGCCGACCGCCGGCTTCTTCGGCGAGGACGGTCCGCTGCCCTGGTAGGGGCCCTCAGGCGGGCGGCATGCCGTGGCGCAGCTGGAGCAGCGACTTGCTGAGCAGGCGCGACACGTGCATCTGCGAGAATGCGCCGGGCGCTCGACACCCGGACCGTGATCGGCCAGGCCACCGGCATCCTGATGGCCCGCCGCGGCCTCGACGCCGGCAAGGCGTTCGAACCGCTGTCCCGGACGTCGCAGAACCTCAACGTCAGGCTCGGCGGCCTCGCGGAGGGCATCGTCTCCGCCCCCGAGGCCGCCGACGACCTCTGAACCGGACGCGCTCGATCATGAAGTCGGATGGTGGGCTCTCGCCGAGAGTGGTAGCCGGCCGCGAGCGCACGGCTGATAGAATGAGGGCGTGGAATTGATCGAGGTGGACAGAGCCTAGCCACCGAACTGCCGGTGGCTTTCCTGCGCAGAAACTCTCCTGCGTGAGTGAACGGTATTTCTCAGAGTACGCGTGTGCGTCCACCCGTCCTGGGTGTTGACATCGCCGCGTGAATCTCGCCGGCACGTTCACACTGCACCGGCCCTGGTCCGGTTGCATGACTGCGAATGCGCGACTTCGGCCTGCCAGTTGATCGGCAGCGGCTCCCTACCGGTCTCTTGTCGAACCATTCGGCGCAGACGATGCCGCACGCGCGCGCGACCGCAGGGCATCTTCCGGGGCCGCCCTCCCGGCACAGAACTGATCCCTGTCATGCCTGCCGACGGTTGACGGGAGAAAGAGAAATATCGCCATGTCTATCAATTCCGCCATCACCCTCCGCGACCTGACCTTCGAGTGGCCCGACGGCTCCGTCGCGCTCGCCGGCGTCAGCGACACGTTCGGCATCGGCCGGACGGGCCTGATCGGCCGCAACGGCGTCGGTAAGTCGACCCTGCTCAAGCTCATCGCGGGTGAACTGCGCCCGACGTCGGGGCAGATCGACACCACGGGTGAGGTCGGGTACCTGCCGCAGTCCCTCACGCTGAGGCGGGACACCACGGTCTCCGAACTGCTCGGCATCCACGGCGTCCTCGCGGCGATGAAGGCCATCGAGTCCGGCGACGTCGACCAGCGCCACTTCGACGCGATCGGCGACGACTGGGACATCGAGTCCCGCGCCGACGAGGCGCTGCACCAGATCGGCTTCTCCGCGGGCGACCTCGACCGCCGGGTCGCCGAGGTGTCCGGCGGTGAGGCGATGCTGATCGCGATCAGCGGGCTGCGTGTCCGGCGCACCCCGATCACGCTGCTCGACGAACCCACCAACAACCTCGACCGCCCGACGCGCGCCCGGCTTGCCGAGTTCGCCGACCAGTGGCCCGGGACGCTCGTCGTCGTGAGCCACGACCTCGAACTGCTGGAGCTCATGGACCACACCGCCGAGCTCTTCGCCGGGGGGCTCGACACCTTCGGCGGCCCGTACAGCGCGTGGAAGGAGCATAGGGAGAACGAGCAGGCGGCCGCGGTGCAGGCGGCCCGCTCGGCCCAGCAGGCGCTCAAGGTCGAGAAACGCCAGCGCGCCGAGGCCGAGACGAAGCTCGCGCGCCGCGAGCGCACCGCGAAGAAGACACAGAAGGACGGCGGGATCCCGAAGATCCTCGCCGGCAACCGGGCCGGCAAGGCGCAGGCGTCCGCGGGATCGATGCGGTCCACGCTCGACGACAAGGTGCAGGCCGCCCAGACCGCCGTCGACGCGGCGGACGCGCGCGTCCGCGACGAGGAGCACATTCACCTCGTCCTCCCCGATCCGGGTGTTCCCCGCGGGCGGCGCATCGCCGAACTGGTGGACCAGGACCGGACCGTGGTGATCCAGGGCCCGGAACGGGTGGCGCTCGTCGGCGCGAACGGCACCGGGAAGTCGACTCTGATCGCGCAGCTCGTCCAAGCCTCCGAACCGGTTCCGGGACGTCCGCACGGCCGCCTGAGCACCGGGCTCGTCGGCTACCTTCCGCAGAGCCTCGACGGGATGGACGACGACGCCAGCGCGATGGACAACGTGCAGGCCGTCGCTCCGGGAACACCGGCCGGCACGATCCGCAACCAGCTCGCTCGGCTGCTGCTGCGCGGTGACGGCGTGGACCGCCCGGTCAGCACGCTCTCAGGCGGAGAACGCTTCCGCGTCTCCCTCGCACGTCTCCTCCTCGCGGAGCCGCCCGCTCAGCTGCTGATCCTGGACGAGCCCACCAACAACCTGGACATCGCAAGCGTCGAACAGCTCGCCGAAGCGCTCGACGCGTACCGAGGAGCACTCCTCATCGTCAGTCACGACTTCGCCTTCCTCGGACGGATCGGCGTGGACACCGTCATCGAACTCGACGGCGACGGACGGATGCACCAGCGGCGGGACCTCGACCTCTGACCCGCCACGACCGGCGAACGAGGAGGCGGCCCGATCGATCCGCCTCCTCACCCGCCGTCTCGGCCGAAGATCACGAACGGCCCGTCCGCGCGCTGACGCGGCATGTGGGAGATCAGGGCTTGCGGCCGACGCCGCCCGTCATGAAGCGGACGTCGATGGTGCTGGCGTCCAGGACCGGCTCCTCGGGGCGCCACAGCGGGAGCGGGACGAGGCCGGGCGGCAGGATCTCCAGGCCGTCGAAGAAGGTCGCCAGCTCGGCGGGCGTGCGGACGCGGCCGGTGCCGAGCTGCTCCAGGAGCTGCTGCTCCAGCGCGACGGACTCGGGGGCGTCGCCCAGGCGGGTGAAGTTGGTGATGAAGAAGAAGGAGCCGCTGGGCATCGCGTCCCGCAGCACCTGGACGATCTCGCCGGGCTTCTCGTCGTCGGCGAGGTGGTGCAGGATGCCGACGAGCATCACGCAGACGGGCTGGTCGAAGTCGATGAGCGCCCGGACCTCGGGACGTTCGAGGAGGTCGCCGGGCCGGCGGATGTCGGCGGTCACCACGGTGGTGTTGGCGTTGTCGGCCAGGATCGCGCGGCCGTGCGCCAGCACGATCGGATCGATGTCGACGTACACCACGTGAGCCCGCGGGTTGACCTCCTGGGCGACCTCGTGGGTGTTGCGGACGGTCGGCAGCCCCGATCCCAGGTCGAGGAACTGGGTGATCCCCTCCTCGGCGGCGAGATGGCGGACGACGCGGTGCAGGATCGCGCGGTTGTGCAGGGCGATGTCCCGCAGCTCCGGCATGATCGCGAGGCTGCCCTCGGCCACGGCCCGGTCCACCTCGTAGTTGTCCTTGCCGCCGAGCATCACGTCGTAGACGCGCGCCGCGGTGGGAACGCCGGTGGGAATCTGCGGGGACTCGGCCATGTGCACCTCAACGCTCAGGGAGATCTTGTTCCGCATCGTAGCTCCCGCGGAACCCTGCGGATCGCGAAACCCCTTATGGCAAAGGGCTTTTCGTCCAGCCTCAGTCCTCATCCGGTCACGTCAGGGCCGTCCCGGGGTGAGGGGCATCGTGTTCTTCTGGCGGGGTGGGAGTCCGTGCGGGGCAACACCCGGAACGGCTGACCCCGCCACGATCCCAGGGAGGGCCACCATGCCGGCACCGACGACGAACTGCGGGGCGGGCGAACCGCTCATCCGGCTCGGGGGCGGCGAGGCGCCGGTGCTCGATGACAACCTCCCGCAGGGAGGCTGCTTCTCGGCACAGGGGTCCATTCCGCTCAACATCGACCCGTCGTGGTTCCGCGACGAGGTGACGGCGGAGCCGGAGGAGCACTGGTGGAAGGCGCCGGTGCCGAATCCCGACGACCTGATCGACGACATCGTCAAGGGGACGCTCTCGCCGCAGACCACGGCCCAGCTGCTCGACCCCCGCATCCCGGCGCTCCTCCACCCGGCCGCGGAACCCGGCCAGACCTCGCGGGCGCCGCGCGTCGCGTCCGCCCGTCTCCCGCGACCGGCCGGGCACGCCCGCGTCCCGGCCGCGAGCAGCCCTCCGACGCGCCCCAGCCGCCGGCGGGTCGCGCCCAAGCCGACCTATACGGCGTCGCACCTCGTGCGCGCCGTGGAGGACCGCCTGCGGCCGATGGTCACGACGGGCTTCGGCGGCGATCTGCAGATCAAGTTCCTGCCGCAGCCCGTGCGGCCGGTCGCCCGGCTCGCGCTGGTCGAGTACTACCGCGTGTGCTCCTACCTCGGCGACTACGGCGCGGGCCGGACGCTGTCGACGACGTCGCTGTTACCGGGGGAGTCCACGACGATCACCCTCGCCACCTACCGCGACGAGGAGACGACCGCCGCGGAGTCCTCCAACGTCCTCGACTCGTTCACCGAGTCCGCCGCCGACGAGATGGAGGCGCTGGTCGAGGAGCAGATCGGCACGACGCTCGCGAACGCGACGTCGAGCACGCGGTCGAGCACCACGGGGGGCGGCGTGAACTTCGGCGTGGGCGTCGACCTCTTCGGCCTCGTCGAGCTCGGCTTCGGCGCCGAGCACAGCGGCTCGCAGAGCGACGCCACGACCGTGGCGATGACGAGCGAGATCAACACGCAGGCGATCAACCGCGCGCTCGGCTCGCATGTGGAGACCAGCGGCTCGTCGCGGCAGGTCGAGGTCAACACCACCACGAGCGCCACCGCCGGCACGGGGGAGTCGACGACCACCGTCCGGCAGATCGCGAACATCAACCACAGCCGGGTGCTGAACATCGTGTTCCGGCAGCTGCTGCAGGCCTACGACACCGTGACCTACCTCCATGACGTCAAGGTGCTGTTCTCCAACGGCTACCCGGAGTCCGTCCGGCTCATCGAGCTCGGGCAGCTCGACGACGTGCTCCCGCAGCTCGTGTCCGCGGAGCACGTCGCCGCCGTGCGGAAGCGGATCCTGCAGCCGTACTGCGCGGTCTTCAACCACGAGGGCCGGGCGGTCCGCTTCCTGGAGAAGGTGGAGCGCGAGGCGCCGTGCGACCTGACGGGGAAGACCGAGCGCATCGTGTACATCCGCCGGCGGCCGGATCTGCGCGACGACGTCGGGGGCATCAGCGTGCCGGGCGTCATCAAGAACGTCGAGCGGTACGTGCTGCCGACGCCGGCCGTGATCGCCGAGGCGCTGCTCGGCGGAGGCGAGGCCCTCGACCGCTACAACCAGGAGCTCCAGTCGACCACCGTCGACGCCGCCGAGCTGCAGAACCGCAAGCTCACGCAGGCGATCGAGATCGTCGGCGGGATCGGGGACCCGCGGGCCCAGGCCGATGCGTGGGCACGCATGCACAACCCGGCTCCCACCGTCGAGGAGCCGTCCGAGACCCCGCCGCCGGCATGAGCGGCGCCCCGGGCGCGCTCACCACGCCCGCGCTCGACACCCCGGCGGCGTCCCCCGCCGACGTGGTTCCGTCGCCGTTCGCCGCGGTCGGCGGGGGTCCGCCGCCGCTCGGCACGTCGGCGCCGCGGACGGAGCCGACCTGCACGGAGGCGACCGGCACGGAGGCGGCGGCGTGGTGGGACGCCCTCGTCGCCGCGGGGCTCGACGTCCGCCAGCCCGCGGTCCTCCTGACCCGGCTCGACGCGCTGCTGGTGGCCGCCGCGGGGCTCGACGGCCAGGACCTGCTCGACGACCTCGCGGCCCGCACGGCGCTCGTCCGGGAGCTGGCCGGCTACGCGCTGGTGCGACTCGGCCCGGCGTTCGGGCGGGCGGGCGCCGTGGCCGGCGCCCTGCCCGTCACGTCACCGGTCCCCGACCACGTCACCGGCCGGGAGAACCTCGCGAGCGCGGCGCTGACGTCGGCCGCCGACATCAGCGCGCTCGTCCCGGTCCCGCTGTCGGCGGCCGTTTCGCCGGCCACGCGGCTCGGCGGGTTCCTGACGAGCGACGCGCCGGGGGCACGGGCCGTCAGGGCCGCGGCGATCGAGTTCGCGCAGGGCGTCCACGACGGCTTCATGATGTCGGGCCTGGTCGACCCCTCCTTCGGGAGCCGGTTCCACGAGCAGGCGGTCGCGAACGCGCGGGCCCTGCACGTCCTGCTTCCCACCGTCGTCGACGCCGGTCTGCTGTACGGGATCGTCATTCAGCCGCTGGTCGACGTGCTGGACCTCATCAAGCTCGTCTTCGGCGACCTCACGGGCATCGTGAGGACGCTGCGGTCGCTCGGGGCCGCCGCGTTGGCCGACCCCACCGTCGCGCACGGCCTCGGGGTGCTCATCGGACAGCAGCAGGCGTCGTCGTTCGAGGCGTCCCTGTTCGAGGCAGGCCCGGCCGCGTTCTACTTCACCCTGTCCACGTCGATCGGCGAGCTGCTCCAGAACACCGTGCTGAGCGCCACGGGCGCCGGGCTCGTCATGGTGGCGGGCACGAAGGCGCTGCGCGCCACCAGGGTGACCGCGGCGGCGGCGAAGCTGCTCGTCACCGTGGTCGAGCACCTGCCCGGCTCGGCGCCGGGACGCGAGCGCCTGATCGCCGCGCTGCGCGCCATGGCCGACGCGTTCGACAACCGCTGGAGGCTGCTGGAGGAGCTGGCCGGCGACTCGGAGGAGGTGCTCGCGTCCATCCGGCGCCTGCTGGCTCGCGAGGATCTGCGCAAGCTGCTCCACGACCTCGCCGACCACGTCGAGGAGGCGCGAGGGGACCTCGATCCGGCGCTGCCCGACGCGAAGCTGGTGACCGAGATCAGGGCCCGCGAGGTCCAGGTGCTCGCCGTCCTCACACGCCTCGGCGGCATGACCGACGTCGAACTCGACGGTGTGTCGGCCTACCGCCGCATCTGGTCCGAGGACGGCCCTCCGCGCGGCATGATCGCGCCCTGGACGGACGCCCTGGGCTCGCCGGAGGGAGACAAGGGCGGCAACCAGGACACCCGATGGTTCGACCTCCTCGACGGCGATCCCGTCGGCACGGGCCTCTGGGCGCTCCTCGGCGAGCTCGACCCCGTCGCCAACGGCCGCGGCCTCTACGCGGTGCTCGTCGACCTCTGGGCGGGGGACTCCAAGTCCGCCGGCGCGATCGGCAGCCTCTACGGCGCGCGCGACCTCTACCGCGAGCTCAGGCCCGACCACCCCGACGTGCGGTTCGACTTCGAGATCACCTTCACCGGTCCGGAGGGGCGCCGCGACCTCGACGTCGTCGTGTTCCGCGGGGACGACTCCCCGCCGGACGGCGTCATGGGGTTCCTGCTGGTTGCCGAGGTCAAGAACATCGCCGGCGGGATCATCAGCGACCGGCTCAGAAGCCAGATGGCACGCGACCTCGCCCGGCACATCGGCGCGGGCGACGTCGACTTCGGGAAGCTGCGCTGGCTGGTGCCCGCGGACGACCTCGGGACGCTCGCAAGGCCGCTCGGCGACGCGTTCCGTGCGGCGATCAACGACGACCGCGTCCAGGACGCCATCGCGGCGTCGCCGCACGACATGATCGACGTGATGACCCGGCTCGACGCCGCGATCAAAGGCGGTCGCCTGATCGGCTCCTTCGACGTCGACACCCCGTGACCCCGGGGACTGGCCGGGCCGGTGCGGCGGCCCGACGGACAGGACGTGACTGCTCCGGTCCCGGCCACCCGGATCGGCTTCTCGGAGCCGGCTCAGACGAAGATCGGGTCGGCGGCACCACGGTGCCGGGTACTCGGCGGCGAGATGGTCGGCGATGGGCCGGTGTGTCGTAGCCCGCCCCGAACGGCCGGTTCGTGGCAGAGTGGCGGGATGTCTGGCGCGCGGTACGGGATGGATGCGCCCTACGGGTTCGGCTTCGTGGGCCTGGTCGTGCTGGGGTTCTGGGGGACCGGGCTGGTGATGGCGGTCACCGCCGATCTGGCCGCCGCGCTGCCCGCGCTGGTCTCCGGCACCCTGCTGGCGGGATGCCTGGCCCTGAGCCTGCACGCCACGCTGCGCGGCAAGTTCCTGGTCTGGCGGGACGTGCTGGACGAGCTGGACCTGCGCGGCGACGAACGGCTGCTCGACCTCGGCTGCGGACGCGGCGCCGTCCTGTTGGCCGTAGCCCGGCGCCTCCCGCAGGGCCGGGCGGTCGGCGTGGACCTGTGGCGCGGACGGGACCAGTCCGGCAACACCCCGGCGGCGACCCTGCGCAACGCCCGTGCCGAAGGCGTCGCCGACCGCGTTCACGTGCAAGGGGGCGACCTGCGCAGACTCCCGTACGCGGAGGCAAGCTTCGACCTGGTCGTGTCCAGCCTGACGGTGCACACCATCTTCGGCTCGGACGCCCGCGCCCAGGCGATCGCCGAGGCGTACCGGGTGCTGCGGCCGGGCGGCCGCCTGCTGATCGCCGACCTGGCGCGGACCCCCCGCGAGTACGCCGCGGTGCTGGCCCGGCTGGACGCCCAGGACATCCGCGTGCGCGGCCTCGGCTGGCGCGCGTGGTGGGGCAGCCCGTGGGTCCCGACCCGCCTGCTCACCGCCCGCAAACCGGCCACCCCCTGAACACACCTACCGGCACGATCCAAGCGCAGCCTCTCACCGAGGCGCCCGGCCGTGACCACGACGGCCACCGGCGGCACGGCCGGAAACCGGCGCGGCGCATGATCCATACCGGGCTTCACGCACCATCGAAACTCCCGGCGCTGAACTTGAGTGAGGAGTCAGCCGACCTTCGGGGTGGCGCGGTCGATGATCGGGGCGACGTCCAGGCCCGGTGGGAGGGTGCCGAACGCGCCGCCCCAGTCGCCGGCCAGGCGGGTTGCGCAGAAGGCGTCGGCCACGGCCGGGTGGCCGTGTCTGACCAGCAGCGATGCCTGGAGGACTAGCGCCAGGTTCTCGGCTACGCGGCGGGCGCGGTACTCGATGGTCGCGGTGTCGGCGAAGCTTTCCTTGGTCTCCTTGACGGCTGCGTCCAGGTGCTTGTCGGCGCCCTGGGAGAGGACTACTTCTTCGAAGAACGCCTCCAGGGTTTGCGGCTCGCGTAGCGTTGCGCGTAGGAGATCGAGTGCCGCGACGTTGCCGGAGCCCTCCCAGATGGAGTTCAGGGGGGACTCGCGGAAGAGGCGGGGCATCCCGGACTCCTCGACGTAGCCGTTGCCGCCCAGGCATTCGAGGGCCTCGGCGGCGTGCGCGGGCCAGCGCTTGCAGATCCAGTACTTGCTGACCGCGAGGCCGAGGCGCTTGAAGGCGGTCTCGCTCTCGTCGCCGCGCACCGAGCGGTCGGTGGCGCCCGCGAGGCGCAGCATCGTGGTCGTGGCGGCCTCGGACTCGATCGCGAGGTCGGCCAGGACGTTGCGCATCAGCGGCTGGTCGATCAGCGGGCGGCCGAACGCCGCGCGGTGCGCCGCGTGGTGCGCGGCGGTGGTGACGCCGAGCCGCATCCCGGACGCGGCGCCGATCACGCAGTCCAGGCGGGTCATGTTGACCATCTCGATGATGGTGCGGACGCCGCGGCCCTCGTCCCCGACCCGCCAGGCGACCGCCTCGTCGTACTCCACCTCGGAGGAGGCGTTGGACCTGTTGCCGAGCTTGTCCTTCAACCGCATCAGGCGCAGCGGGTTGAGGTCGCCGTCCGGCAGGACGCGGGGGACGAGGAAGCAGGTCAGGCCGCCGGGCGCCTGGGCGAGGGTGAGGAACACGTCGCACATCGGGGCGCTGGTGAACCACTTGTGGCCGACGAGCCGGTACGTCCCGTCCGGCTGGGGCGCGGCCGAGGTGGTGTTGGCGCGGACGTCCGAGCCGCCCTGCTTCTCCGTCATGGACATGCCGGCGAGGAGCGCGGTCTTGGTGAGCGGGGGCCGCAGCCCGAAGTCGTACTCCGGACGGGCCAGGAGCGGCTCGTACCGGGCGGCCAGCTCCGGCGACTGCCGCAGCGCGGGGACGGCGGCGTAGGTCATCGAGACGGGGCAGCCGTGGCCCGCGTCGACGCGCCAGGTGTAGAACTTCGCGGCGCGGGCGACGTGGGCGCCCTCACGGGGGTCGGTCCAGGCCGTGCCGTGCAGGCCGTGCGTCACGGCGACGGTCATCAGCTCGTGCCACGCCGGGTGGAACTCGACCTCGTCGATCCGGTGCCCGCAGCGGTCGTGGGTGCGCAGGACGGGCGGATGCTCGTTGGCGAGGCGCCCCCACTCCTGCGCCCGCCCGGTGCCGGCGAGGCGGCCGAGTTCGCGCACCTCGGCCTCGGCCCATCCGGCGCCTTCGCGGTGCAGCCCGTCGAGCAGGGCGGCCTCGTCGGACACGTCGTGCCCGGCGAGCGGGGGGACCTGGTTGAACACTTCGTGCGTCACGTGCTCTCCCAACGTTCATGCCGTCGACCCGCAGAATACAGAACGCGGTTCGGGCATCAGGTCGATCATGCCTGTGGGGTGGGAGGACGCCCATCCTCCTCAGGTGGTGGGGTGATCTCGTCCGCGCGGCGGATTGTCCCGCGCCGCCGGGGGCATACCGTCGGAATCATGAGTCAGCCCGGTCCGCAGCCCGAGGGGCCCGCCCCGAGCCGCCCTCCGGAGCGGCGGCGGGACGCCGGCCCCGTCCCCGAGCCGGTCGACGTGACGACCGCGCCCGACACCGGGCGTGCGCCCGGCGGCGGACGGGCCGCCGGCGCGGTGCGGGCGTCCGACGCCGAGCGCGAGGCCGTCGTCGAGCGGCTGCGGATCGCCTCGGTGGAGGGGCGGCTCACCTTCGAGGAGCTGACCGAGCGCACCGAGGCCGCCTACGCGGCCGTCTCCCGCGGCGAGCTCGAACGCATCACCGCCGACCTGCCCGGCATGGGCGCGCCCGGCGCGAACCCCGCGCCCGTGCAGGTCAAGCGCAGGTTCAGCGCGGTCATGGGGGACTGCAAGGAGCGCATCGTCGGCCGCATCGACGGGCCGCTGGAGGCCGTGTCGGTGATGGGCGACGTCGAGCTCGACCTGCGCGGCGCCCAGGTCCCCACCGGCGAGGTGAGCATCTGCGTGACCGCCGTGATGGGCGACGTCAAGATCATCGTTCCGGACGGGGTCAGCGTCGTGCTGACCGGGCACAACTTCCTCGGCGACCGGCGGGTGGCGGTGCGCGACCCGCATCCGGGCGCCCGCGTGCCCGTCGTGCGCGTCACCGCGACCGCCGTGATGGGCGACATCAAGATCGTCGACGATGAGCACCACGGCCCGCTCCGCCGCGCCCTCACCACCTGGTGGAAGGACCAGCGGTAGCGGGAGCCGGGTCAGCGGCGGCCGCCGGTCTCCTCGCGCGTCATGGCCGCCCGCATACCCGGCGACCGGCGCCTCGAACGCCCGGTCAGACCGCCTCCGCCGCGCGGGAGGACTCCAGCGCCCCGGCGTAGCGGCGGACGACGAGTTCGGCGACCTCCGGCGCCGCGCCGAGGACGGGGGAGACCGCGGCGGCTCCGGCGGCCAGGGACTCCCGGCGGACCTTGTCGGCGAAGTGGCCCGGCGCGAGGATGTAGGACGCCACCGCCACGCGCGGCGCGCCCGCGGCGAGCAGGGCCCGCACCGCCTCGGCCGGGGCCGGGCGGGCGGCCGTCGCGTACGCCGGGACCACGTCCCGCGGGCCGCGCGCACGCCATCGCCGCGCCAGCCTGGCGATCGTGGCGTTGGCGGACGCGTCGCTGGAGCCCGCGGAGGCGAGGACGATCGCCGTGTCCGGATCGCCGGGCGCCACGCCCGCCTCGGCCAGGCGGCGCTCCAGGGCGTCCAGCAGCAGCGGGTGCGGGCCGAGGGTGCCCGCCGTGCGCAGGACGAGGCGCGGGTGCCGGCCGCGCACCCGGTTCAGCACCCCCGGGATGTCGGTCTTGCTGTGGTAGGCCGCGGTGAGGAGCAGGGGCAGCACGACCGCCTCGTCCGCGCCGTCCCCGGCCAGGCCGTCCAGCACCCGGTCGGGGGCGGGCGGCGCGTGGTCGAGGAACGCGGCGTGGACGGGCACGTCCGGGCGGCGCGCCCGGACGGCGTCGAGCAGCGCGGTGACGGTCGCGGCGGCGCGGGGGTCCCGGCTGCCGTGCGCCACCGCGACCATGGGGGCGCTCACAGGTGGATGCCGCACTCGGTCTTGCCCATCCCCGCCCACCGGCCGCTGCGCGGGTCCTCGCCGGGCGCGACCGGGCGGGTGCACGGCGCGCAGCCGATCGAGGGGTAGCCGTCGTAGTGCAGCGGGTTGACGAGCACCCCGTTGTCCTCGATGTAGTTGTCCATGTCGTCCTGGGACCAGCCCAGGATCGGGTTCACCTTGACCATGCCGCGCTTGCGGTCCCACTCGACGACCCCGCGGTCGCGGCGGCTGGCGGTCTCGTCCCGGCGGATGCCGCTGAACCAGGCCATGTAGCCCTCCAGCGCGCGGCCGAGCGGCTCCACCTTCCGCAGGTGGCAGCACAGGTCGGGGTTGCGGCCGTGCAGCCGCGGGCCGAGCGCGGCCTCCTGCTCCTCGACCGTCCGGGACGGGGTGACGTCGATGACGTTCACCGGGTAGACGGCCTCGACGGCGTCGCGCGTCCCGACCGTCTCGGCGAAGTGGTAGCCGGTGTCGACGAACAGCACGTCGATGCCCGGCTTCACCTTGGACACGAGGTGGATCAGGGCCGCGTCCGACATCGACGAGGTGAGGCAGATGCGGTCGCCGAACGTGGCGACCGCCCACCGGATGACCTCCAGCGTGGGGGCGCCGTCCAGCGCGGCGGCGGCCGACTCGACGATGTCCTGGAGGTCGAGGGTGGGTCTGTCGGTCTCCAGCAGGGTCACTGGGGGACCTCCTTGCTCGCGGTGCGGGGGGTGCCGACACCGAGGAATTTCAAGCTGAAGGAACGCAGGCAGTCGGGGCAGAACCAGGCCCCGGGGTTCTCGTCCCGGGGTTCGAGGTGCTCCTCGCCGCAGTAGGGGCAGTGGAACGGCGCCATCCGCTCGCTCACTTGAGGTCCGCCTCGTCGGCGCGGTGCACCCATTCGGCGAACGTCTCGGCGCCGGTGCGCTGCTCGTCGAATCTGCGCACGACGCGCTCGACGTAGTCGGTGAGCCCGGCCGAGGTGGTCTTCAGCCCGCGGACCTTCTTGCCGAACGACGCGCCGAGCCGCCCCCCGAGGTGGATCTGGAAGCCCTCGACCTGCTCGCCGTCCTCGTCCACGACGAGCTGGCCCTTCAGCCCGATGTCGGCGACCTGGATGCGGGCGCAGGCGTTCGGGCAGCCGTTGACGTTGATCGTCAGCGGCTGGTCGAAGTCGGGGAGCCGCTCCTCCAGCTCGTCGATCAGGTCCATCGCGCGCTGCTTGGTGTCGACGATGGCGAGCTTGCAGTACTCGATGCCCGTGCACGCCATCGTCTGGCGGCGGAACGTGGACGGCCGGACCTGGAGGTCGTGCTCGGCCAGCGCGCCGGCGAGCGCCTCGGTGTGCTCCTCCGGGACGTCCAGGATGACCATCTTCTGCTCGTTGGTCGTGCGGACCCGGCCGGAGCCGTAGCGCTCGGCGAGGTCGCCGATGACGCCGAGCAGCTCGCCGTCCACCCGCCCGACGCGGGGCGCGAACCCGACGTAGTAGGCGCCGTCCTTCTGCGGGTGGATCCCGACGTGGTCGCGGCGGGCGAGCGGCGCGGCGGGCTCGGGGCCGTCCGGCAGCGCGTAGCCGAGGTACTCCTTCTCCAGCACCTCGCGGAACTTCGCGGCGCCCCAGTCCTTCACCAGGAACTTCAGCCGGGCGCGGCTCCGCAGCCGCCGGTAGCCGTAGTCGCGGAAGATCGAGGTGACGCCGTGCCACACCTCGGCCGTCTGCTCGGGCTTGACGAAGACGCCGAGGCTCTGCGCGAACATCGGGTTGGTGGACAGCCCGCCGCCGACGAACACCTGGTAGCCGGTCTCGCCCGCCTCGTTCACCACGCCCGTGAACGCGATGTCGTTGATCTCGTGGACGGTGCAGTGCGAGGTGCAGCCCGACATCGCCGTCTTGAACTTGCGCGGCAGGTTGGAGAACTCCGGGGAGCCGATGTACCGGTCGTGGATCTCGCGCAGGTCCGGCGTCGCGTCCACGACCTCGTCGGCCGCGATCCCGGCCAGCGGACAGCCGATGATCACTCGGGGGACGTCGCCGCAGGCCTCCATGGTGTGCAGCCCGACCGCCTCCAGGGCCTCCCAGATCGCCGGGACGTCCTCGATCCGCACCCAGTGCAGCTGGACGTTCTGGCGGTCGGTGATGTCGGCGGTGCCGCGCGCGTACCGGGTGGAGACGTCCGCGATCGTGCGCAGCTGCGGGCCGCTCAGCTGACCGCCGTCGATGCGCACCCGCATCATGAAGTAGCGGTCCTCGAGCTCCTCGTCCTCCAGCGCGCCGGTCCTGCCGCCGTCGATTCCGGGCTTGCGCTGGGTGTAGAGGCCCATCCAGCGGAACCGGCCGCGCAGGTCGGACGGGTCGATCGAGTCGAAGCCGCTCTTGGAGTAGATGTCGATGATCCGGCGGCGGACGTTCAGGCCGTCGTCGTTCTTCTTGTTCTCTTCGTTCTTGTTGAGCGGTTCGCGGTAGCCGAGGGCCCACTGGCCCTCGCCCTTCTTGCGTTTGGTCGCGGGTGGCACGGCGCGCGTCCTCATCTGTGGTCGTGAGGGACGCGAAGCGCACCGGCGCTCTGAGGCAGCCGGCTCGACGCTGAGCAGGATGAAGTCAAAGGTGACGCCGATGCGCCACGCGCCCGGCTGTACAGGGGCGTGGTCGGGGCGTCACCTACAGATCGCGCTGCGGACGCGGAGGAAGTCGACGTGCCGGCGCTTGGCCAGCAACGGGTCCGCGGCAGTCATACCCGAACTGTGACATGCCGTCTCGCGGACTGTCCAGTGACGTCCGGCATGCGGACGCGTGAGATGCGTCATCCCTGCCGCCTCCAGTTCACCCGGGGTTCGGCCTTCCCCCCGGTCGCCGGGTCCGGGCCGCGCTCGGCGGCGGGCGCGCCGGGTCCGGGGGCGGCGGGCACGGGATGGTGCTGGCAGTCGCACCAGGAGCCGCCACGGCACTCCGCGTGGTGGCGCTCGCGACACGACTGGCAGATCATGTCTTCTATTGTCGCCTATGAAGGCAAATGCCCGGTTCGCCGGGGGACGGGCATGGATGATCATGGTCCGAAGAACGTTCTGTGCCGTCATAGCGGGTATGGGGCAAGCGATGTGCACGGAACGGGCGGCGCGCCTGCGAGGCGACCGGGCGGGGGAGGAGATCGGCACGCCACGCGCGGAGCGGACCAGTGAAGTGGGCGGTGCGGCATGTTCCGGGCGCGCAACCCTCTACGGTGGGGCGGTGTGACCACCGTCTCCGACGCAGCGGGCGCCTCCCGGGCCGGGGCCTCGCCTTCCGGAAAGGACCCGGAGGGCCCGCAGCAGCGCCTGCGCGACCGCGTGAGCGCGCGCGTGCGGGCCGACGCGCGGACCGCCGCGGGGACCGTCTGGACGCTGACCAAGGGCACCGCGATCGGCGGGTTCCGCTACCGGGTCACCGGGCTGGCGGCGGAGGCGGCGTTCTTCGCGCTGCTGTCGATGCCGCCCCTCGTCATCGGGCTCATCGGCACGATGGGCCACCTGCGCGGCCTGTTCGGCACCGAGACGATCGCCGAGGTGCGCGCCTGGGTGATCGAGCACTCCCAGACGGTCCTGACCGGCCCGACCGTGAAGACCGTCGTCGTCCCGCTCATCGACGACGTGATCAGGGGCGGCAGCCCCGACATCGTGTCCGTCAGCTTCCTGATCTCGCTGTGGGCGGGGTCGCGCGCGACGAACGTCTACGTCGACACGATCACGATCGCCTACGGGCTGTCGGGCGTGCGCGGGGTGATCCGCACCCGGTTGCGCGCGTTCGTGCTCTACCTCATCGGGCTGCTGACCCTGATCGTCGTGATCCCGATGCTGGTGGCCGGGCCCGCGCTGGTCCGCCAGGCGCTGCCGGAGAGCACCGAGGCGGTCCAGGCGCTGTACTGGCCGGTCGTGGTGAGCCTGTCGATCGTCTTCCTCTCGCTGCTCTACCACATGAGCGTCCCGGTGCGGACGTCCTGGTGGCGCCAGACGCCCGGCGCCGCGCTGGCGCTGCTGATCTGGATCGTCGGCAGCTTCGTCCTGCGGATCTACCTGGCCGGCTCGCTGAGCGGGGTGTCGGTGTACGGGTCGCTGGCCGCCGCGATCGCGCTGCTGGCCTGGCTGTACGTGGCGGCGCTCGCGGTGCTGATCGGGGCCGCGCTGAACGCCGAGATCGACCGGCTCTGGCCCAGCGGTGACACCGCCCGGATCCGCGCCGAACTGGAGGCGCAGGACGACCAGGTGCCCCGGGACCAGGGCGCGACGGGTAAGAACCACGCCGATTGAGGTCCTGAAAAGGGCAAACATGTCGTAGCCTCGCCTGACATGACCCCCCGTGAGGAGACCGGTCGGCTCCGGACCGTGACCGGCACGATCGCGACGTCCGACATCACCGGGCCGGTGCTCTCCCACGAGCACCTCCAGCTGGACCTGCGCTGGCCGGCGCGCCCCCGGCTCGCCTCCTCCGACCCGAACCGGTGGCTGGACGAGGAGAAGGCCGTCCAGCGGGAGCTGAACACCCTGCGCGAGGACCACGGCCTCGGCCTCGTCGTCGACCTCACCTGCTCGGGCATGGGCCGCAACGCCGCCGCGCTCGCCCGCATCAGCGCCGGCGCCCGGGTCGCCGTGGTGGCCGGGACGGGCGTGTTCACCGAGCCGTTCCACCCCGCCTACGTCCGCGAGGTGCTCGCCGCCGGCGCCGGCTCCCGGCCCCCCGCCTCCGAAGGGCCGGGCGGCGGCGACGAGGCGGGTCGTTCCTGGAGGCCGGCCCCCCAGACCCCCCGGTACGAGCATTCGGGGGGCCCGTCCGCCGTCGACCGTCTCGCCGAGCGCCTTCTCGCCGAGGTCGGCTTCGGCATGGACGGCACGAACTCGCTGCCCGGCGTGATCGGCGAGATCGGCGCCTGGGGGGAGGCGCCCACCGAGACCGAGGAGCTGTGCCTGCGCGCCGCGGCCCAGGCCGCCCGCTACTCCGGGCTGTCCGTCGCGACCTACGGGCGCGCGGGCCTCGCCCAGCTGGAGATCCTCACCTCCGCCGGGCTGGCCCCCGGGCGCGTCGCGGTGGGGCGGCAGGACCGGGTGGACGACCCCGCCCAGCACCGCAAGATCGCCGAGTCGGGCGGCTACGTCTCGTTCGGCACCCTGGGCCTCGCGGGGGAGGACGCCGCCGCCGTCTCCGCCCGCGTCCGCCGCGTCCTGGACCTGCTGGAGGCCGGCCACGCCGACCGGGTCCTGCTGAGCACCGGGGTCGCCCGGATGGCCCAGGTCGCCCGCTACGGCGGCGCCGGGTTCGGCTACCTGTTCGACACGTTCGTGCCCGCGCTGCGCGCCGCCGGCGCCGACGAGGCGACCCTCGGCGCGATCCTGCACGACAACCCGCTGCGGTGGCTCACCGGTTCCTGAGTGGGTAGGGGCACCCTCGGAAGGGGGTGCGCCCGATGTCCTGGATCGGACCCGCGGGCGGAGGCGCCCACCGGGCGGGAACCGTCCGGCTCCCCTACACCGACCGCGCCGAGGCGGGCCGGGTGCTCGCGGCGCGGCTCGCCATGATGGGGCTGGAGGGGGCCGTGGTCCTCGCGCTGCCGCGCGGCGGCGTCCCCGTCGGGCACGAGGTCGCGCGGCACCTCGGGGCCCCGCTCGACGTGCTGGTGACCCGCAAGATCGGATATCCGCCGCAGCCGGAGCTCGGCGTCGGGGCGATCGCCGAGGGCGGCGCCCCGGTGTTCGACGGCGGCCTGCTCGCCCGTCTCGGGCTCCGCGAGGACGACCTGGCCCCCACCGTGGAGGCCGAGCGCGCGGAGCTGGACCGCCGGGTGGCGGCCTACCGGCGGGGCCGCCCGCTGCCGCGGGTCGCCGGGAGACCGGTGATCGTGGTGGACGACGGGCTCGCCACCGGCGGCACGGCCCGCGCGGCCGTGCGGGCCGTCCGCGGGCGCGGACCGTCCCGGCTGGTCCTCGCGGTCCCGGTGGGCGCCGCCGAGACCGTCCGGAGCCTGGAGGCGGAGGTGGACGACCTGGTGGTGCCGGTCGCGCCCTGGGACTTCCACGCGGTGGGGCAGTGGTACCGCGACTTCGAACAGCTCACCGACGCCGACGTGACGGCCTGGCTGGAGCGCGCGCGGGCGGGCGGCGAGGACCCGGGCGGGCCCCCGGAACCGGGCCGGGCCTGAGCCGCGAGCCGGGCCGCGCGGGAGGCGCCGGCGGCCGGCCTGAATGGTGCCGCGCGAATTTTCGGGAAATGGCCACATCGGCGGGGCCGGTGCGGTAAAAGGGCGGCCGCCGGAATGTCGTGGAACGATGTCACCGGGACGGGACGCAGATGTGGCGGAGAACCCGGGCCCGGTCGGATGGACCGGGCCCGGGCAACGCAAACGGCCCCGCGGGGCGGGGCCGTGACGTTTTCCAGGTGGCGTGCCGGGGTTCGCGACGGGAGCGTTTCGGCGGCCTGTGCCTTCGTTCAGGCGGCGTTGGCGCGACGCATGCGGCGACGGCGCTCGGACGCGCGCTCGTCCTCGTTCAGGCCGCCCCAGGTGCCGTACTTCTCGGGCCGGGACACCGCGTAGTCCAGGCAGTCCGTACGGACCGGGCAGCCCATGCAGATCTGCTTGGCCTTGCGCTCGCGGATCTCGCGCTCGGGCTGGCGCTCGCCGTCGGGGCCGAAGAAGAGGACGAGGTCTTCCCCCCGGCACGCCGCGGCGTCCTGCCAGCCCCAGCTGGGACGAGGGAGGTTTGCCTGCCGACGTACCTGAGCCATGGAACACCCACCTTGATTGGTTTCGAACAAATTCGGGACATGGACGCTCGACGTACTTCGGATGACAAGAGTCAGAGAAGCGCCGAATGTTCCAACGTCTGGAGTTGCCGCTCTGTTCCCCGTCCGGTTACTCCGGAAACCTGGGGACGTGCGACAGGGAGACCCTCGAATGGGGCCTCAAGGAGATTACACGAGGGCCGCCTCGTTGAGAAGGGTGAGTTCCCTAACAACGTAGGTTCTCTGGTTCTCGCCGCAGCCGGTCCCGCACGGGTCGGGCTGCTCGACGGCTTCGACCACCACCCGGTAACGGCTCCGCCTCAGGAGAACAACCGCTTCGTGGCGGGTTGTTCCGGCGATTCCGGTGATCGACGCCACGGTCACGTCGTCCACTCCGAGCCGCCCCGTGTGGGCGCGGACGAAGTGCTCCGCGGCCTGCGCGGGCTCCGGGGCTCCCGCCCGCCCGCGCAGCCTGGGGAGGGCGACCTCGCCCCGCAGGTAGGCGTCCGCGGCCGCGTTCGCCTCCGCTTCGCCGAGGTCGCCGTACGAGAATCCGTGGGGAAGACATACCAAATTCGCCGCAAATCGGTCACCGCCGACATGGGTGGTTTCCCAGATCAGGCGGTCGAAACGCATTGCGAGAGAACGGGCCAGCGGCGCGCCGGTGCGGGCGCAGCAGGCGTTGCGGCGCCCGTGCGTGCAGACCAGCAGGACCGGCTCGGGCGTCCGCTCCCCGAGGCCGGGGGACCGGCCCGCGGCGAGCGCGTCCAGATCGAGCGCGGCCAGCTCGGCCGGATCGGCCAGCTCACGGCCCTCGATCCAGACCTCGCCCCCGCGGGAGGACGCGGCGTAGACCTGGACCGGCGGGGTGGCGCGGCGGCGTCCCGGCCGGCGGATCAGCTGCGGCCGGACGCCCGCCTTCTGCGCCATCCGCACGGCCTCGGCCACCGGCGCCGGGCCGGTCAGGTCCTCGACGCGCTCGGGCCAGGGGCCGGGGTGCTCGATGAGCAGCCAGGCGCCCGCCTTCACGGTCGCGGTCGCCAGGCACGGCCGCTCGCCGGTGTGGCTCCCCGGGCAGTGTCCGCAGCTTCTGCCGCGCGTCACGCAGTCCCCCCGCCGATCTTCGTTCATCCCCGTCGAGCTGAAATCGATTAGGTAAGGGTAACCTAAGGCGCGACGGCCAAACCAGGCGGGGCGGCGAGCATCGCATGCGCCGCGGGCAGGGCGGCCTCCCGATCGGCCGCCACGAGGCCGATCCGGGTCCGCCGGTCCAGAAGGTCGCCCGCGTCGAGCGCCCCCTCGTGCAGCACGCCCCAGGCCAGCTCCGCGCCGGTCACCGCCAGCCCCGGCACGACCGGTTCCAGCAGCGCGGCGTCCTGCCTGGCCAGGGCGGCCAGCAGCGGCGCCTCGGTGCCGTATCGCCGCACGAGCCGGGCCGGCGCGTCCAGGGCGTCCAGCCTGGCGCGCGGAGCGGCGCCGACGAGGGGCAGCCGCGCGGTGCGGCAGGGGCCGGCGGGAAGGCCGCGGGCGCGCACGACCGCGTCCACGGCGTCCTGCGCCATGCGCCGGTAGGTGGTCAGCTTGCCTCCGACGATCGTCACGACGCCGTCCCGGGAGGTCAGGACGGCGTGTCGCCGGGAGATGTCGGCGGTGTCGCCCCCGCCGCCGAGGTCCAGCAGGGGCCGCAGCCCCGCGAACGCGCCGGCCGCGTCGGCGCGCCGCACCGGGACGTCCAGCGCCGAGTTCAGGACGTCGAGCAGGAAGCCGATCTCGCCCTCGGTCGGCTCCGGCACGTCCGGGACGGGCCCGTCCGCCGGCTCGTCGGTGAGGCCGACGTAGACGCGGCCGTCGCCCTGGGGGAGCACCAGCACGAACCGGTTGCCCGCACCCGGGATGGGGACGTGCATGGCGGCGGTGAGCCCGCGCAGCGCCTCGGCCCGCAGCACCAGGTGGGTGCCGCGGGACGGGCGCAGCCGCACGCCGTCCACCAGCCCGCCCGCCCACACGCCGGCCGCGTTCACCACCGCCCGCGCCCGGACGGTGATCTCGCGGCCGGTGAGCTCGTCCCGGACGAGGGCGCCGTCGCCGGTCAGCTCGACCGCGCGGCAGCGGGTGAGGATCCGGGCGCCGTGCCCGGCGGCGGTCCGGGCGAGGGCGGTGACGAGGCGGGCGTCGTCGGCGAGCTGCCCGTCCCACGACAGCAGCCCGCCGCGCAGCCCGTGGGCGCGCAGGGCGGGCGCGAGCCGGAGCGTCTCGACCGCCGACAGCCGGCGGGGGCCCGGCAGGACCGAGCGGGGGGTGCGGGCGGCGAGCCGCAGCAGGTCCCCGGCGCGCATGCCGCCGGCGGCCACCAGCGCCTGCGAGGCGGACACCAGCGGCGTCAGCGGCAGCACGAACGGGAGCGCCCGCACCAGGTGCGGGGCCGTGCGCAGCATCAGCGCGCCGCGCTCGACCGCGCTCTCGTACGCGACGTCCACCTGCCCGGACGCCAGGTACCGCAGCCCGCCGTGGATCAGCTTGGAGCTCCACCGGGACGTGCCGAACGCCAGGTCGTGGGCGTCGACCGCCGCGACCGACAGGCCGCGGGACGCGGCGTCCAGCGCGGCGCCCGCCCCGGTGGCGCCGAGCCCGACGACCAGCACGTCCACCACCTCGCCCGGCAGTTCCGCGAGCTCGCGCTCGCGGCGAGCGGCGTTGAGCGAGGCCCCCGGGCCGGGTCCGGCTGCGTTCATGGTGCGAGCATCCTCTCCAGGATGTGGCGGAGTTCGGTGTCGAGGGCGTTCGCGTCGACTCCGGGCTCCCGCGCGTCGATCATGATCTGCGCGGAGAGCCCGAACGACTGGACGACCAGCAGGAGCGCGCGGGCCTGGAGCGCGGGGTCGCCGGCCCGGATCGTGCCGTCCCGCCGCCCCGCGGAGATCGCCTCCTCGAACCCCGCGAGGAACGCCCGCTGGCTGGCGCCGCAGCGGTCCAGCAGGTAGGGCAGCAGCAGCTCGGGATCGACCTCGATGATCTTGCGGAGCAGCGGGTGGTCGCGGAACGTCCGCACGCCGGTGACCAGGCCGTCCACCAGCCGGGGCCGCACGGGGCGGCCGTCGTCGAGGGGCCGCAGCGCGTCGCCGATCCCGGTCCACTCGCGGGTCATCAGGTCGGCGACGATGGTGCGGACGTCCGGCCAGCGCCGGTAGAGGGTCATCCGCGAGACGCCGGCCCGGCGCGCGATGTCGGTCAGCGTCGTGCGCCGCACGCCGACCGCGAGCACGCAGTCGCGCGCGGCGTCGAGCACGGCGTCGTCGGCGGTCCGCGCCGCCGGCCTGTTGTGACGATTCGACGTCATGTGTCACAGTGTAAGCCACAGGGAAGCCGGGGCGGCGAGGGAGGCGGGCGTGGAGACGCGCGACATGCTGTGGAGCGGCTGGGGCGACCCGGCGAAGGCGGCGCCGCTGCCCGAGCCGATGGTCGGCCTGCTGCGCGACCTGCTGGGCGTGCGGCCCGCCGAGGAGCCGCCGGCGGCACTGGCCGGCGTCCGGGTCGCCGAGCCCCGGCTGTCCGGGGACGACCTGACCGCGCTCGCCGCCGCCGTGGGGGAGGGGAACGTCCGCGCCGACGACGAGGCGCGGCTCCGGCACACGCGCGGGAAGTCCACGCCCGACCTGCTGCGCATCCGGGCCGGCGACGCCGCCGACGCGCCGGACGCGGTGGTCCTGCCCGGTGCGCACGGCGAGGTGCTCGCGGTGCTGGAGGCGTGCGCCGAGCGGCGGATCGCGGTCGTCCCGTTCGGCGGCGGCACCTCGGTCGTCGGCGGGCTCGCGCCGGAGGGGGCGGACGCCTTCGTCGCCCTCGACCTGCGCCGCATGGACGGGCTCGCCGAGCTCGACGAGGTCTCCCGGACGGCCGTCCTGGGGCCGGGCCTGCGGGCCCCGGCGGCGGAGGCGCTGCTCAACGAGCGCGGCTACACGCTCGGGCACTTCCCGCAGTCCTACGAGTGGGCGTCGATCGGCGGGTTCGCGGCGGCGCGGTCGAGCGGGCAGGCGTCCGCCGGGTACGGGCGGTTCGACGACATGGTCGTCGGCCTCACCGCGGCCACCCCTGAGGGGACGCTCGACCTCGGGCGGGCGCCTAAGTCGGCCGCCGGGCCCGACCTGCGGCAGCTGGTCCTCGGCTCGGAGGGCGCGCTCGGCGTGATCACCTCCGTGCGGGTACGGGTGCACCCCGTCCCGCGGGAGCGGGCGTACGAGGGGTGGCGGTTCGACTCGTTCGACCGGGGCGCCGCCGCGCTGCGGCGCCTCGCGCAGGACGGCCCCCTCCCCGCGGTCCTGCGGCTGTCGGACGAGGCCGAGACCATGGTCGGGCTGGCCGACCCGTCGGCGATCGGCGGCGGCTCCTCGGCGGCCGGCGCCCTGGCCGTCCTCGGGTTCGAGGGGGCCCCCGGCGCCGTCGCCGAACGGCGGGCCGGGGCCGCGCGGGTGCTGCGCGAGGCCGGCGGCGAGCCGCTCGGCGCCGGGCCGGGGGAGAAGTGGGAGCGCGGCCGCTTCGGCGCCCCCTACCTGCGCGACTCCCTCCTGGACGTCGGCGCCTTCGTCGAGACGCTGGAGACAGCCGCCTTCTGGTCCGGCGTTCCCGCGCTGTACGAGGCCGTCCGGCAGGCCCTGATCGGAACGCTGTCGGCGACCGGGACGCCGCCGCTGGTGATGTGCCACATCTCGCACGTGTATCCGACCGGGGCCTCCCTCTACTTCACGGTCGTGTCCGCGCAGGGCGAGGACCCCCTCGGGCACTGGGCCGCCGCCAAGCGCGCCGCCTGCGACGCGATCGTCGCGGCGGGCGGGACGATCAGCCATCACCACGGGGTGGGCACCGACCACCGCGAGTGGTACGCCCGGGAGATCGGGCCGCTCGGCGCCGCCGTGCTGCGCGCCGTCAAGGAGCGGGTCGATCCCGCCGGGATCCTCAACCCGGGCGTCCTCGTCCCGCCCGCGGGAAGGGAGTGAGCACCGTGCGCGCGTTCACCGCGATCGTCAACCCGGCGGCGGGCGGCGCGTCCGCCTCGTGCCTGATGCCGCTCGCCCGGCTGCTGCGCGACGCGGGCGCCGAGGTCGACGTCGAGTACAGCCGCGGGATGGAGCACGCCGCCGGCGCCGCCCGCGCCGCCGCCGAGGCGGGCCGCGTGGTGCTCGGCGTCGGCGGGGACGGCCTGGTCGGCTGCGTCGGCGGGGCCCTGGCCGGGACGGGCGCCCTCTTCGGGATCGCCCCCGCCGGCCGGGGCAACGACTTCGCGCGGCAGCTCGGCGTCCCGTCCGACCCGGAGCGGCTCGCCCCCCTGCTGCTGGAGGGCGAGCCCCGCGCCGTGGACGCCGTCGACGCCAACGGGACGGCCGTGCTGGGCAGCGTCTACGCGGGCGTGGACGCGGTCGCCAACGACAACGCCAACAGGACGCGGCTGCTGCGCGGCTCGGCCGCCTACTACTTCGGGGCGCTGCGGGCGATCGCCTCGTGGCGGCACGCCGACTACCTGATCACCGTGGACGGCGAGCGGTACCGGCGGGAGGGCTACACCGTCGTCGCCGCCAACTCCGGCTACTACGGGTTCGGCAAGCACATCGCCCCCGACGCGCGCGTCGACGACGGCCTGCTCGACGTCGTGCTGATCCGCAAGGCGCCGCGGACGCTGTTCTTCGCCGTCATGCGGGAACTGGAGGCGGGCACGCACGTCCGGCGGCCCGAGGTGGAGGTGCTGCGCGGCCGTGAGGTGCGCATCGAGCTCGCCGGCGGGTCCGGCAGGACGCTCCCGTACGGCGCGGACGGCGAGCTGCCCGGGGTGCTCCCGGTCACCGCGCGGGTCATGCCGGGCGCGCTGCGCGTCCTGGCGCCCTGACCGGCCGCGCCGAGGTTTTTGCGGGGCGTTTAGGGCGGTTTACGCCCCCATTACGGCTCTCCGGATAGCGTCGGTTACGTCCCGCTACGGGACCTTGGGGCTGTCTGTGGAGGCATCATGGGAAGGCGACTGCACTGCTCGCCGTTCTGGGGGGACTCATGATGACCGCAGGCCCCCTCGTCGTGGTGGCGCCGGCGTCCTTGGGGGTGGCGTCGGCGTCAACCACGCACCCCTGACGAAGTGTCTGCTTCCTGACGTCGTGTCGCCTTGACGGCGTGACCGCCTCCGGAAAGGCTGTGAGCAACCCCTCACCGCCCGGAGGCATTCTGTGTCTGCCGAGGTCCCCCCCGGACCCGACAACTCGCGCACCTCCGAGGAAGGCGCCGGTTGGGCCTGCGGCAGGCGGGGAAGCTTCCACGAGCTGCTCCCGGACCGCGTCCCCGACTTCTCCTGGCGTCGCCCCTCGGTGCTGTGGCGCTCGCGCAACGACGTGCTGGCGCGCCTGTTCGGCGACCCGGCCAACGCGATCCGCCGCCGCTGCGTCGCGTCCCTGCGCGAGCGCGGCACCCCGGCCGCGTTCACCGTGCACCGCCCCGCGCCGGAGTTCTCCTTCGCCCTGGTCGGCGACACCGGTGAGGGGGACCGGTCGCAGTACGCGGTGGTCCCGCCGCTGCTGCACGCGACCGAGGGCACCGACTTCATGGTCATCGCCAGCGACGTGATCTACCCGACCGGCGACGCGGCGGACTACCCCGGCAAGTTCTTCCGCCCCTACAAGGACTATCCCGCCCCCATCTACGCCGTGCCCGGCAACCACGACTGGTACGACGGGCTGCGGGGCTTCCTGCACGTCTTCTGCGGCCTGGACGAGAACTGCTCGCCGCCGCCGTGGCGCGGCCCGCTCGCGTTCATCCCGCGCCGGCTGTGGCGCCATTCCGGAGCCGTCGACGCGGAGGCGCTCGCCGAGGCCCGCCGCCTCTACCGGGGCGCCCCCGGCCAGCAGGGCGTGCAGCCGGGGCCCTACTGGGCGATCGACACCCCCGCGCTGCGCATCATCGGCATCGACACCGGGATCACCGGCCGGCTCGACCGCGACCAGGGCCGCTGGCTCCGGGAGGTGTCCGGTGGGCCGAAACCCAAGCTGCTGGTGACCGGGAAGCCGCTGTGCGTGGACGACGACCACCGTCCCGGGCCCATCGAGGGCGGCGGGACGGTCGACGAGATCGTCCAGGACCCGGCGCACCACTACGTGGCCGCGGTCGGCGGCGACATCCACAACTACCAGCGCTACCCCGTGAAGACCGGCGACGGCCGGACGATCCAGTACATCGTCTCGGGCGGCGGCGGCGCCTTCATGCACGCGACCCACATCATCCCGCGGACCCGGGTGGTGGAGGAGGACGACTTCCGCTGCTACCCGCTGCGCGGCGACTCCCTGTCGCGCTACAGCAAGCTGTACGGGCGGTGGCTGCGGCTCCCCGGCCTCTTCGAGCTCACCCCCGAGGAGGCCACCGCCGCCGTCCAGCACCGGCTCGGGATCAGGCCGGGGCGCGGCTACGACGGCCCCGCGCCGTCCCGCCGCGCGCGCTTCGTCGCCGCCGCCCTCGGCGTGCCGCGCCACAGCCGCGGCCGCCCCCGGTTCCTGCGGCTCCCCGTGCGCAGGCTGCCGCAGCGGTTCCGTTCGGAACTGGCCGACTGGGACCGCCCGCCGTTCTTCAAGAGCTTCCTGCGCCTCGACGTGACGGAGTCGCACCTGCGCATCCGCTGCTTCGCCGCGACGGGCTGCGGCGACCACGAGACGTCGCCGCCGTGCGAGGACGAGGTGACGATCCCGCTCCGCTAGCCGCCCGGTTTGGAGAATCCGCCAGTCATGGCCGGATCTGGGCGATCTTGCCGCGCGACGTGCCCCGGTGCCGTTACAGTCATGGGCTCACCAGAACGGTGAACGGTAACGGACGGTCGGCCGGAAAACGACCGCGTCCTTCAGGAGAGCTTTTTCCATGAGTTACCCCCAGCAGGGTCAGGGCCAGCAGCAGCAGCAGGCGTACCAGGGCGGCTACTCGCCCGCCCCCGCGCAGCACCAGGCGCCCGCCGCCGTCGGCGTCGGCCACAACATGAAGCGCCGCAACCCGGTCGGAGCCTGGCTCGGGCTTCCGATGATCACCTTCGGCATCTACGGGCTCGTCTGGTTCTTCAAGGTCCACAACGAGCTGCACGAGTACGACCGCCGCATCGACAACGCCGCCACCAACGCGCTGCTGTCCATGCTGTTCGGCGGCATCACCCTCGGCATCTGGCCGCTCGTCATGTGGGTCAAGCTCGGCGGGCGCATCGCCCAGGCGCAGCGCGCGGCCGGCCTCCAGCCGAGCTGCAGCGGCGGCATGGGCTTCCTGCTCGGCATCTTCGGCTTCGGCGTCCTGTACTACCAGCTCCAGCTGAACAAGGTCGCCGACCGCTACGGCGACACCCCCGCCGGCCAGCAGGTGTCTCTCGCTGCTTAGGCTTTTTCTCCTCCTTCGGGCCTGGCGGCCCTCCATCGTCGATAAAGCCGGGCGATCGCTGGCATCGCTTCGGCTCGCCTTGCGGCTCGCTGCGCGATCAGATTCTTGCTTCGCTCGAATCTGCCTTCGGACGCGATCGCATGGGAGGGGTCGTCGCCGCCCGAGCTTCAAACGCTGTGTTGGGCAGCGGGCCGCGGCCCTGGCCTGCTGAATCGGATTGCGCCAAGACCCCTCCGTGGACTTCTCACGGAGGGGTCTTGGCGTATAGGCGCGGCGGCCGGACTGTCGGTGGGCGGGGTCAGAATGGGGGCGTGAGGATCGCGGTTGCGGTTGCGGCCGGGGGCGGGCCTGGGGGAGCTCTGCGGGCGGTGGGCGAGGACGGGGCGCCCGCGGGGGGTGTCGAGGAGGTCTCCGACCTGGTCTCGGCCATCGCCGAGCGCGAGCGCGACTCCGCGCCGCGCTGGGTGTGGCCGTCCACCGCGCGGCTCTATCCCCGGCTGCTGGAGGCCGGGGTGCGGGTGTCGCGCTGCCATGACCTCGAACTCGTCGAGAGCCTGCTGCTCGGCCACGCCGGACGGTACGGGGACCCGCGCTCGGTCCGGGCGGCGTGGGCGCGGCTGCGCGGCGAACCCGTCCCGGCCGACGCGCCGCCTCCCCGGGAGGACGCGGCGCAGCCGTCGCTGTTCGACGACGACGCCGGGCGGGCCGAGTCCGCCGACGACCTCGGCCAGATCGTCGCGGTGCACGCCGAGCAGCAGCGCGCCATCGCCGGGCTGAACGGGTTCGCGCTGCTGACGGCGGCGGAGTCGGCCGGATCGCTGGTGGCCGCCGAGATGGCGCACGACGGGCTGCCCTGGTCGGCCGGCGAGCACGACGCGCTGCTCACCGAGCTGCTCGGGCCGCGGCCCACGGGCGGCCTGCGGCCCCGCCGGCTCCAGGACCTCGCCGACCGCGTCAGCTCCGCGTTCGGGCCGCGCGTGCACGTCAACCCCGACTCGCCGGCGCAGATCATCCGGGCGTTCGCCTCGGCGGGGCTGCCGATCCCCTCCACCCGCGCGCACGTCCTCAGGCGGCTCGACCACCCCGCCGTCCCCCTGCTGCTGGAGTACAAGGAACTGGCCCGGCTGCACGCCGCGCACGGCTGGACGTGGCTCGACACGTGGGTGAGCGGCGGCCGGTTCCGCCCCGAGTACGTCGTCGGCGGCGTGGTGTCCGGGCGGTGGGCGACGAGCGGCGGCGGGGCCCTGCAGATCCCGCGGGTCCTGCGCAGGGCCGTCGTCGCCGACCCCGGCTGGGCCCTGGTCGTCGCCGACGCGGCGCAGCTCGAACCCCGGGTGCTGGCGGCGCTCGCCGGCGACCGCGTCTTCTCCAGGGCCGCCGCGCACGGCGACCTGTACGCCGCGCTGTCCGACGCCTTCCGCGACGACGCCGACGGCAGGCGGACCGCCCGCGACAAGGCGAAGATCGCCCTGCTCTCGGCCATGTACGGGGGAGGGACGGCGGACGCGGTGCAGCTCCTCGCCGTCCTGAAGAGCCGGTTCCCGCAGGCGTTCGAGTACGTGGAGGCCGCCGCGCGGGCGGGGGAGCGCGGGCTGCTCGTGCGGTCCCGCCTCGGGCGCACGTGCCCGCCGCCCTCGGCCGGGTGGCGCGAGCTGACGACGGCGGGCGACGACGACGGCCCCGGGCCCCGGGGCGGAACGGCGGCCCAGGCCCTGCGCGGGCGGGGCCGCTTCACCCGCAACTTCGTCGTCCAGGCCACCGCCGCCGACTGGGCCCTCGCGCTCCTGGCCTCCCTGCGCCGCCGCCTCACCGGGATCGGCCCGCCCCGCCTGGTGTTCTTCCAGCACGACGAGGTCATCGTGCACAGCCCCGCCGACCTGGCCGAGGAGGTCGCCGGGGCGGTGCGCGACGCGGCGCTGGAGGCGCGCGGTCTGCTGTTCGGCGACACCCCGGTCGTCTTCCCGATGGAGATCGCGGTCGTCGGCCGCTACGCCGACGCCAAGTGAGCCGCCAGAGCGCGGATCGTGTTGGCCGCCGTGCGGCTCAGCCCCACCGCCACCACGCAACAACCTGAGGGCCCGCGATCGCGTCCGAAGGCAGGTTCGAGCTTGCGAGAACCTGATCGCGCAGCGAGCCCCTGGGCGAGACGGAGCGATGCCAGCGATCGCCCGCAGTGACCGACGATGGAGGGCGCCCGGCGCCCGAAGGAGGAGAGCACTGCAGTAAACACAGCGCCATGGTCCCCTCCCTCAGGGCTTCGCCGGGCGGGCGGCGAGGAACAGGCCGGCGGCGGCGGTGCCCGCGGCGGCGGCCGTGCAGAGCAGGTACACGGAGGCGTAGTCGCCCAGCGCGGCCCGCTCCGGCAGCAGCGCGGCGAGGACGGCGATGCCGAGCGCCCCTCCGAGCTGCCGCGCCGTGGTGTTGAGCCCGGTGGCGCCGGCGAACCGCAGCGGCCCGGCCGACAGCGCGGCGGCCGCGGCGGTGCCGGTGCTGAGCATCCCCACTCCCGTCCCGAGCAGGAGCCCGACCGGGAGCCAGAACGTGAGGAAGCGCGGCTCGGCGGGCAGGGCCGCGAACGACCAGACCCCGGAGGCGGCCACGATCAGCGCGCCGCCCGTCACGGCGGGGCGCACGCCGGTGCGGGCGGTGAGCCGTCCCGTCACGACCGCCGCCGCGGTGGCCGTGAACGCGCCGGGCGTGGAGGCGAACCCCGCCTTCAGGATCGAGTAGTGCCACTGGCCCGTCAGGAAGAGCACGCCGACGAGCAGCCACGCGTACAGCGACGTCCCGTACAGGAACGAGGCGGCGTTCGCGGCGGCGAACCGGCGGTTGCGCCACAGCGAGATCTCCAGCGCGGGCACCGGGTGCCGCGCCGACCGCCACAGCGCCAGACCGGCCAGGACGGCCCCGCCGGCCAGCAGCGCGGGCGTCCGGACGTCCCCCCAGCCCCAGTCCTGGCTCTGCGTCACGCCGAGCGCGACCCCGCCCACGCCGGCGCCGAGCAGCGCCGTCCCGGCGAGGTCGGGCAGCCGGCCCGCGCCGCCCTCGGCCCGGGGCAGGCGCCGCCCGCCGAGCAGCATCGCCAGCCCGATCGGGAGGTTGATGAGGAACAGGGACCGCCAGCCGGACAGGTCGACCAGCACCCCGCCGAGGCCGGGGCCGATCGCGGCGGCGAACGCGCCCGCCGCGCTCCACAGCCCGATGTTGCGGGCGCGCCGCTCGGGGGGCGTGTCGTGCAGCAGCAGCGCGAGGGACGCGGGGATCAGCGCCGCCGCGGCGGCGCCCTGCACGGCGCGCGTCGCCAGCAGGACGGGCAGGTCCGGCGCGATCGCGCACGCCAGCGACGCCAGCGTGAACAGCCCGGTGCCCCACAGGTACAGCGACCGCCGCCCGACCAGGTCGGCGACCCGCCCGGCGGGGGCGAGCAGCGCCGCGAACAGCACCGCGTACAGGGTGATCACCCAGGTCAGCCCGGACAGGGTGCGGCCGGGGAAGTCGGCGTGCAGGTCGGGGACGGCGAGGTTGGCGACGGTGGCGTCGAGCATGGCCAGGAACGTCGCGCCGGCCGCGAGCCACGGCACGTCCCGCCGCGCGGCGGGCGCCCGCGGCGGCGCCTGGCCGGTCCCGGCCGGCTCGGTCTCGATGGTCATGGGCCGGCCTCTCCAAGAAAGTAAACGAACGGTCGTACACTCTTCTGGTTCGGTGGCCCGCGTCAAGGGGTTCGCCGCATTGACTTTGAACGAACGGTCGTGCACATTGATGGGCGTGAGCACCGACGGACGGCTTCTCAAGGGGGAGCAGACGCGCAGCGCGATCCTCGGCCGCGCCGCCGACATCGCCTCGGCGGAGGGGCTGGAGGGCCTGTCGATCGGCCGGCTCGCCACCGAGCTGCGGATCAGCAAGAGCGGCGTGTTCACCCACTTCGGCTCCAAGGAGGAGCTCCAGCTGGCGACGGTCCGCAAGGCGGCCGAGGTGTTCCGCCTCCACGTGGTCGAGCCCGCGCTCGCCGTCCCCGCGGGGATCGGCCGCGTCCGCGCGCTCCTGGACGCCTGGCAGCGCTACCAGCGCGAGCCCGTCTTCCCCGGCGGGTGCTTCTTCCACTCCACGATGGCCGAGTTCGACGCCCGCCCCGGCCGCGTCCGCGACGCGATCGCCGCGTCGCAGCGCGAGTGGCGCGCCTTCATGGAGCTCTGCCTGCGCGAGGCGCGCGACCTCGGCGAGATCGAGGCCGCGACCGACGTCTCCCAGCTCGCCTTCGAGCTCGACGCCCTCTGCCGCATGGGCGGAGCGCAGGCCCTGCTCCACGACGACCCGTCCCTGTACGAGCGCGCCTCCCACGCCATGGGCACGCGGCTGGCCGCCGTCACCTGCGCCTGAGCCGGAGGCCGCCCTCCGCGCGAAGGACGAGGGCGCGGCGAGGCCTTCGCCCCGCCGCGCCCGTCATCGTGCGCCCGCGCGCTTCGCCGTCAGCTCACCGCCGAGTAGGAGGGGCGGGAGTTCAGGGCCTCGACGTCGGAGAACGAGGTCTGCCGGTACGCGCCGCTGATCGTGCTCAGCTCGTCGGGCGTCAGGACGTCCTCGATCGAGTCGAAGCCGTCCGGCGCCCGCTGGCTGACCGTGTGCAGGACGCGGTCGGCCGGCATTTCCCGGCAGGCCCGGACGATGGCGTTGACCGTCTCGCGGCGCGCCTTGTCGTAGGCGAGCAGCCCGTCGGCGGCGTCGCCGGAGCCGGCCAGCTCGTGCGCCAGGACGCGGGCGTCGAGGATGGCCTGGGAACCGCCGTTGGACCCGATCGGGTACATCGGGTGGGCGGCGTCGCCGAGCAGCGTGACGCGGCCGAACGTCCAGCGGTCGAGGGGGTCCCGGTCGACCATCGGATACTCCAGGATCTCCGCCGCCTGGGACATCAGCGCGGGGAAGTCGAGCCAGTCGTACTTCCAGTCCGCGAAGTAGGGGAGCACCTCCTCCAGACGGCCGGCCTTGTTCCAGTCGGGGTCCCAGTCCAGCCGGTCGCCGGCGAGCCTGACCTCCGCGGCCCAGTTCAGCAGCGCCTTGCCCCGGCGCTCCGTGCGCATGGAGATCGGGTAGACGACGATCTTCGACGTGGCGTTGCTGCCCATGACGACCATGGTCCGCCCGGTCAGGACGGGGTCGGCCTCGGTGATGCCGCGCCACAGCCTGATGCCGTTCCACAGCGGTGCCGTCTCGTCCGGGTACAGCTGCGCGCGGACGGCGGAGTGCAGGCCGTCCGCGCCGACCAGCGCGTCGGCCGTCACCGTCTCGGCGGTGCCCGACGCCCGGTCGAGCAGGCGCGCCCGCACCTGCGTCCCGTCCTGCTCGAATCCCTCGAAGAGGGTGCCGGTGCGGACGGCGTCCTCGCCGAGCCGCGCGCGGACGGCGTCGAGCAGCATCATCTGCAGCTCGCCGCGGTGGATCGAGTACTGCGGCCAGTGGTAGCCGAGCGCGCGCCCGCGCGGCTCCCCCCAGATCCGGCCGCCGTGCCGGTCGAAGTGCACCATCTCGCCCGTCGGGATGCCGGTCTCGGCCAGCTCGTCGGTGAACCCCAGCTCGGTGAGCTCGCGGACGGCGTGCGGCAGCAGGTTGATGCCGACGCCGAGCGGCAGCAGCCGGTTGGCGGAGTCGACGACGAGGGCCTCCACCCCGGCCTCGTGCAGGCTCAGCGCGGTGGTGAGCCCGCCGATGCCCGCCCCCACGATGAGTACGCGCATGAATCACCCTCCGTTGGTCTCGGGCGGCCGGGCCCGGACGGCCCGCCCCCACCGGTCTCGTTCGTGTCGCCGCACGTGGCGGCCGTTCTGGTCAGGGTCACCCGGTGCCCGCGGGCGCCGCGCCGGGCACCTTCGCGCCGCCGCGGACCAGCCGCCCGACCTCGGCCCGGAGCCGGACGAACTCGGGGGTCCCCCGGGTCTCGATCTGGTCGCGTTCCGAGGGCAGGTCGACCGGCAGGTCGGCGTGGACGCGCGCGGGCGAGCGGTTCAGCACGGCCACGCGGTCGCCGACGTAGACGCTCTCGTCGATATCGTGCGTGACCAGCAGGATCGTCATCTTCCGGGTCCGGTGCATCTGCAGGACGAGGTCCTCCAGGTCCTCCCGGGTCTGCGCGTCCACCGACCCGAACGGCTCGTCCATGAGCAGCAGCGACGGGCGGTAGGCCAGCGCCCGTGCGATCGACACGCGCTGCTGCATGCCCCCCGACAGCTGCCACGGGTACTTGCGCCCGGCGTCGGCGAGACCCACGGACTCCAGGGACTCCTGCGCCGCGGCGCGCCGCTCCGAGCGGCCCTTGCCGCGCCGCCGCAGCGGCAGCGCCACGTTGTCGCGGACGGTCAGCCAGGGGAACAGCGACCGGCTGTAGTCCTGGAACACCACGGCGAGGTCGCCCGGCACGCCGTCGATCGGCGTGCCGTCCAGGGTGAGGGTCCCGGCGGTCGGGCGGATCAGCCCGGCGATGCAGCGCAGCAGGGTGGACTTGCCGCAGCCGGACGGGCCGACGATGCTGAGCAGCTGGCCGTCCGGGACGGTGAGGTCGAGCTCGTCGATGGCCCGGTGGCCGTCGCCGTAGGAATGGCTGAGGCCGGTTATCTGGAGCACCACGGCCCCCCTTGCTGTGTGTATGTCGTCAAGGTCGGCATAGGGGTCATCGTCAGCTCGCGAGCCTTTTCGCGCCAGTGTGCCAGGACAGCAGGCGTCGCTCCAGGAGCATGAACACCGCGTTGAACAGCAGACCGAGCAGGCCCAGCATGACGATCCCGGCCCACATCCGGGGCAGTTCGAACGAGCGCTGGGCGCCGATGAGCTCGGAGCCGATGCCCGCGGTGCTGCCGAACAGCTCGGAGATGACCATCAGGATCAGCGCGAACGACAACGCCACCCGCAGCCCCGCGAAGATCTTGGGGGAGGCCGCCGGGAGCGTGACGGTCAGGAGCCTGCGGAGTCGGCCGACGCCGAACACCCGGGCCGTCTCCAGTTGCAGGGGCTCCACGGTGCGGACGCCGTCGCAGGTGTTGAGCAGCACCGGCCACACCACGCCGAACGCGATCGTGACGACCTGCATGGTCGTGCCGAGCTGGAACACGATGATGAAGAACGGCACCAGGGTGGGCGGAGGGATCGCGCGCAGGAACTCCAGCACCGGGGTCAGCAGGTCGTACAGGACCCGCGACCGGCCGATCGCCGCGCCCGCCAGGACGCCGGCGGCGCCCGCTGCCGCCCACCCGATGAACAGGTGGGTGAGGCTGGTGGAGAAGTCGTCCACCGCCTTGTCCGTGAGGAACACGTGGGAGGCGGGTCCGGAGAACCACAGTTCGTGCAGCGCGTCGACGATCGCCGTGGGCGGGGGGAAGTAGGTCTCGTCCACCGCGCGGGTGACCAGTTCCCACAGCACGACGGCGGCGGCGACGAGCCAGACCCGCTCGGCGACCCCGCGCAGCGCTCCGAGCGCCCTCATGCGATCCCCTCCACGCGGGCGGTGTTCCAGCGGAACGCGATCCGCTCCAGCCCGAAGAGGGCGGTGTTGGCCAGCAGCCCCAGCACTCCGGCCCAGCAGGCGCCGGCCAGCAGCAGGTCGGTCCGGCCGCCTCCGGACTGGGTGTCGCCGAGGTAGATCCCCACCCCGTCGATCCCGCCCGCCAGGAGCTCGGTGCTGATCACCACGACGAGGGCGACGGAGGCGGCGATCCGGATGCCGGTGGCGATGAACGGCGAGGCGCTCGGCAGGGAGACGCGCCACAGCACCGACAGCGTTCCGAAGCCGAAGCTGCGCAGGCTCTCCTTGGCGACCGGGTCGACGTCGCGGAGCGCGTACAGGGTGTTGATGAGGATCGGCCACAGGCAGGCGTAGAAGATCAAGGACATCTTCATCTGCGTGGGGTCGGCGAACAGGATGATGGCGAGCGGGATCAGCGCGACCGAGGGAATGGGGCGCAGCATTTCGACCAGCGCGCGGGAGGCGGTGCCGAGCACCGGAACCGAGCCGAGCAGCACGCCCAGCGGCACCGCCACGAGCACCGCCAGCGCGAGCCCGCCGAGCCATGCCGTGAGCGTGGCCCCGACGTCGGTGAGGAACTCCCCGTCGACGGCCAGTTTCCCGGCCTCTCGCAAAACGGTCGACGCCGGGGGCAGGGCGGTCGCGTCGACGAGGCCGGTACGGCTCACGACCTCGACGACGGCGACCAGCCCCGCGACCCCGGCGGCGCCGAGAAGGATACGGCGGTGCTTCATTAAGCGGACGTCGCCATGTACGACTTGACGTCGAGAGGCTTGTCCAGGTAGCCGAACTGCTGCATCAGGTCGGCCACACGCTGGAGGCGGGTGGCGTTCAGCGTGGTCGGCCACGTGCCGAAGCTCATGGTGGAGGCGACCTTGGCGTCGATCCCCTTGGCGTAGGTCGGCAGGACGTCCTGGACGAGCTTGCGGTCGGCGGCCATGCCCTGCGCCTTCAGCAGCGCGCGCTGGAAGGCGGCGACCGTCTTGGGGTTCTCCTTGGCGAACTTCTCGGTGGTGGCGAAGCCCGCGACCGGGAAGTCCGCGGTCGGCCCGCTGGACAGGTCGGCGACCATGCGGGCGCCCATCGACTGCTGCATCTGGGTGCCGAAGGGCTCGATCGCCTGGACGGCCTCGACGCTCTTGGACTTGAGGGCCTGCTCCATGGCGGGCGGGGGGACCTCGACGAAGTTCTTGTCCTCGTCGAATTCGACGCTCTGGGGCTTGCCGGCCGCGCGCACCAGCAGCGTGGCGACGTTGCGCTTGGTGTTCACGGCGATCTTCTTGCCGGCCAGGTCCTTGATCGTGTGGTACGGGGAGTCCTTGCGCACCATCAGCGTGTGCGTCTTCGGGGCGCTCTGCATGCCCTCGACGACGATCTTGGGCTTGAAGCCCGGGTCCTTGGACCCCGCGGTGAGCAGCGAGACGTAGTTGCTGATGCTGAAGTCCAGCCGTCCGCTCTTCAGCAGCGGGATGCCCGCGGCCCCACCCGGGATGACCTGGGTCTTGACAGTCAGGCCCTCGGCCTTGAACAGTCCCTTGGAGATGGCGAGCTGGACGGGCGCGGTGTCGGCGACGGTCATGTTGCCGAGAGTGATCTCGGACTTCTCCAGACCGTTGGCCGACTTCTTCTCTGAGGAGCCGCAGGCCGCGGCGGAGAGTGCCAGAGCGATCGCTAGCGCGCCGGTGACGGCTGTACGGCTGTGGGAAGCAGGCATGGCAAGGCTCCATTTTGCGGGGGAAGCACGTTGAACCTGATCTTTCAAACGAGGCGGGAGCGTAGCGCACTGTGGGCGTGGCTTGGGTGAGATGGGAGGATTATGTGCAATTATGTGAACATGAGTTAACAGTCTGTGACATTGGCATCTCTCGCATCACAAGTCCAGACTTGTGTGATCATTCGGGTTGGCCATGATGGTGGCTCTGTGTTGCAATATCTCGCGCTCGCCCCCAGTGGCGTGGGTGAGCGATGCGACCCGAATCCCGTTCAGGCCACTGTGACGCCGCGAGCGATCGACCCCATTGAGAGGTAGCGGAGGGCAGTGCGGAAAGCAGAAGGGGCCGAGATGGTCCCGCAATCCCCCCAGCCAGGCCCGTCTGCCAGGGACGACGCCCCGAAGCGAGGCTCCCAGGGCGGGCGGTACAAGCTGCGCAACTGGCGAGTGCGCACGCGCCTGTTCGCCCTCATTGCGGTGCCCACGATCGTGGCCGCGCTCTTTGCGGGTTACCGGGTTTCGGTGTCGTTGGACAACGCCGAAGGCTATAGCCGGACCGGCCAGCTGGCTACGCTCGGTAATCAGCTGACCGCGCTCGCGCACGACGTGGAAGCCGAGCGCGACGTGACGGCGGAACGGGCGGCGGGAGGCGGCCGCGCCGCCGGCGCCGAGGCCCTCGCCGCGCGGCAGGAGGCGGTGGACGCCGACGCCCGCAAGGTGCGCGCCGCCGCCGCGGACGTCGAGACGTACTCCTCCAGCCTGCGGCTGGCCGTCGGCAACGTCCTCAACCGGGTGGACGACCTGCCCGCGCTGCGCACGGCGTCCGCGCGCCTCGGGCCCGGGGTGATCATCGACAAGTACACCGAGTTCGTCGACGACTTCACCTCCTTCCACGTCCTGATCTCCCAGGACGCCCCGACGGCCGAACTCGCGCAGAGCGCCCTGGCGCTGGCCGACCTGGCGAACGCCAAGGACGCCGCGTCCCGCGAGCGGGCCCTGCTCTCCTCCGCGCTCTGGGACGGGCGGTTCGAGCCGCTCGACCGCGCCTCGGTCGACGACGCCCGCGCGGAGATGGACACCAGCATCAACGCCTTCCGGAGCTCGGCGACGCCGGCCCAGCTGCGGCTGTTCGAGGACACCGTCACCGGCCCCGAGCTGGACCGCGCGGAGGTCACCCGCCTCCAGACGCTGGCCGTCGCCGACTCCTCCCGGCAACTGCAGGTCAGGCTCGGCGTCCGCACGGCCCGGTCCTGGACGTCCGACTCGACCGCGCGGGTCGACAAGCTGCGGACGGTCGAGAAGAGCATCGCCGCCGACCTCGCCGCCAAGGCGGACGACGCCCGGTCCGGCGCGCAGACGGCGGCGATCCGGGACGGCGTGCTGCTGTTCCTCGTCCTCGCGGTCGTCCTGGCGACCCTGATCGTGATGGCCCGCTCGCTGGTGCGGCCGCTGCGCCGGCTGCAGTCCGGCGCGCTCGACGTGGCCAACGCGCGGCTGCCCGGCCTGGTCGACCGGCTGCGCGACCCCGAGGCCGCCGCGGGCGGCATCGAGGTCAAGCCGATCGAGATCGACTCCACCGACGAGATCGGCCAGGTCGCGCGGGCGTTCGACGAGGTCCACCGCGAGGCGGTCCGGCTGGCCGCCGACGAGGCCGTGCTGCGCGGCAACATCAACGCGATGTTCGTCAACCTCTCCCGCCGCAGCCAGTCCCTGATCGAGCGCCAGCTGCGGCTGATCGAGGAGCTGGAGCAGAGCGAGCGCGACGAGGAGCAGCTCGGCAACCTGTTCCGGCTGGACCACCTCGCCACCCGCATGCGTCGCAACTGCGAGAACCTCCTCGTCCTCGGCGGCCAGGAGCAGGTGCGCCGGTGGAACCAGCCCGTCCCGCTGATCGACGTCGTCCGGGCGTCGCTGTCCGAGGTCGAGCAGTACGAGCGCGTGGCGCTGCGGGTTCAGGGCGACATGACGGTCGCCGGCCCGGTCGTCAACGACCTCGTGCACCTGCTCGCCGAGCTCGTGGAGAACGCCACCGTGTTCTCCTCCGAGAACACCAAGGTGACGGTGTCGGGGCAGATGCTGAGCGGCGGCGGCTGCATGCTGCAGATCACCGACAACGGCGTCGGCATGTCGCCCGAGGAGCTGGAGCAGGCCAACTGGCGGCTGGCGAACCCGCCCGTCATCGACTTCTCCGCGGCCCGCCGCATGGGCCTGTTCGTGGTCGGCCGCCTGGCCGTCCGGCACGGGATCCGCGTCGAGCTGCGGGCCGCCCAGGGCGGCGGCCTCACCGCGTTCGTGGTGCTGCCGGACGCGGTGGTCACGCCCGGCGAGTCCGGCGGCATCGCCACCCGCGCCGGACTCGCCCCGCGCGAGGCCGGCTCCCACAACCAGCTCGCCGCGCTCACCACCACCGCCGCCGAGCCGCCCGCGGGCGGGTTCCGGCAGGACGACTACGGTCCCGCCGCCACCATGGGCGGCGGCACCGGAGCGCACCCCCTGACGGGGGGCACGGGCGCGCACCCGATGGTCGGCGGCACCGGGCCGCTGCGGCCCGTCCGCGGCGCCACCGGCCCGCAGCCGAGCATCGCCGAGACCGGGCCGATCCCGGCCCCGAGCCCGCACGACCCCTACGGCACGGGCGCGCAGCCCGCGGTCCCGCCCGCCGAGCGGCGCCCCGCGCGGGACCGGCGCCCTCCCGCGCACGACCCCTATGGCACCGGTGAGCAGCAGCCGCCGCGCAGACCGGGGGAGCTGCCGGTCCGGGAGCCGGGCACGCACCTGCAGGGCCGCCCGTCCGACGGCGGCTCCTCCAACGGCCTCTTCCAGCCGCGCAACGAGCGCCCGGACGAGGAGGACGCCGGCACCAACGGCGCCTACCGGCCGGGCGGGCGGACCGGGGCGCAGCCGGTCGTCCCGGAGGCGCAGCCGCTGGTGCCCGATTCCGGCGGCGGACGGCACATCCCGTGGGAGACCGGGCCGCTGGAGCAGGTCGGGGTGAACCCCGGCCAGGCGTCCGCGCCCTACGCCGAGGACGTCCCGCCCGTGCCCGCTCCCCGGCCGCCGGATGCCCGCGTCCACGAGCCACCACCCGTTCCCGAGCCGGCCGTGCGGGCCGCGGCGGCCGCACCGCCGGAGTCGAAGGCCCCGCCGCGGCTGCCCGAGCGCTCGCCCATCTTCGACGCGATGCAGTCGGAGTGGTTCATGCACAGGTCGGGCGGCGCGTCCGGCGAGACCCCGTCGAAGGGCTGGGAGTCCCCGGCGGACGCGGGCTTCCGCGCCGCCGAGGCCGCCCGCGAGCCGGTGGCGACGAGCCGCACCACCGTCGGACTGCCCAAGCGGGTGCCCGGCAAGAACCGCATCCCCGGGGCGGTCGGCCGCGGGGCGCAGGAGGCGCCCCAGACACCGGCGGGCCCGCTGCAGGGCCGCCCGGCGCCCGGCCACGGCCCGCAGGCGCCGACGCAGGGCATGCCGATCATCGGCGGGCAGCCGCAGGGACAGCAGGAGCAGGGCCACGGCCAGTCGGCCGACGAAGTACGCAACCGCTTCGCGAGCCTGCAACGCGGCGTCCACAGGGGACGCCATGAGGCTCGTGGTGCAGGCACGTCAGGTGAGGTGCCGTCACAGGGTGACGGCGAGACAGGAGGCACCCGGTGAGCGGGCAGGATCTCAACTGGTTGGTGACGAACTTCGCGGACCGTGTCGCGAAGGTCGCGCACGCCGTCGTGGTCTCCTCGGACGGACTGCCGATGGCCTACTCGGCGGGCTTCCCGCCCGAGCGGGCGGACCAGCTCTCGGCGATCGCCTCGGGGCTGATGAGCCTGACCCAGGGCGCGGCGAAGATCTTCGACGCCGGCGGGGTGAACCAGACCGTCGTGGAGATGGACCGCGGACTGCTGTTCGTCATGTCCATCACGAACGGTTCGGTGTTCGCGGTGCTGGCGGCTCCGGACTGCGACCTCGGGCTGGTGGCGTACGAGATGACGCTCTTGGTGGAGCGGGTGGGACGGGTGCTGACGCCCGCCCTGCGCGCCCAGGAGCAGCCCCCGTACTCGGGGCCTTCCGTGACCGAGATGGGCGCCGGGCCCGCCCGTTACTGACCGTGACTGACTCTGACGGAGGTCGGCGACATGGATCGAGGCAGTCCCTTCGGGGGCGGTCCCGGAGGCGGCGGCCGCTGGCCGGGTGACCAGGGGCGCGTCCCCGTACAGGGTCGTCCTCCCGAGCGGGATGAGAACGACGGCAGCTCGCTGGTGCGCCCGTACGCGGTCACCGGCGGGCGCACCCGGCCGCGGTACGACCTGGCCATCGAGGCGCTGGTCACCGCGGCGCCCTACCCGCCGCGGGACGTGGCCGTGCTGACCCCGGAGTACCGGGCGATCATGGACCTGTGCCGGTCGGCCCGCTCGGTCGCCGAGGTGTCCGCGCTGCTGCGCCTGCCGCTCGGGGTCGCGCGGGTCCTCGTGGCCGACATGGCCGTCGAGGGCCTGCTGCGCCTGCACCAGTCGCAGTCCCCCACCACCGCCGGCGGACAGCCGGACATCCGCTTGCTAGAAAGGGTGCTCAGTGGCCTTCGGAAGCTCTGACCACGTGCCGGGGCCGCACGGCGGGGAGGCCGAGCTGACCTCGGTCAAGATCGTCGTCGGTGGCGGCTTCGGTGTCGGCAAGACCACCTTCGTCGGTTCCGTCTCGGAGATCATGCCGCTCACCACCGAGGCGGTGATGACCGCGGCCAGCGCCGACGTGGACGACCTGTCGGCCGTCCCGGACAAGACGACCACCACGGTCGCGATGGACTTCGGCCGCGTGTCGCTCGACAGCGAGCTGATCCTCTACCTGTTCGGCACGCCCGGGCAGCACCGCTTCTGGTTCATGTGGGACGACCTGGTCCGCGGCGCGATCGGCGCCGTCGTGCTGGTCGACACCCGCCGGCTGGAGGACTGCTTCGCCGCGGTGGACTACTTCGAGGAGCTCGGCCTGCCGTTCGTGGTGGGGGTCAACGGGTTCCACGGCGAGTTCCAGTACGCCGTCGAGGACATCCGCGACGCGCTGTCGATCAGCGCGCACGTGCCGATCGTGCAGTGCGACGCGCGGAGCCGCGAGTCCACCAAGCAGGTGCTGATCACGCTGGTCAAGCACGCGATGACGGTGCACGCCGCCGGGGCGCCCGCCGCCGCGCCCGCGCCGGGCGCCCCCGGCGGGCAGCTCGGCACCACGTCCCCCAGCTGGACCTGAGCCGCCGCGCGCGGGGCGTGGCGGGGTCCGGCCGGGGGGCTACGGTCGCGTAGGTCGTGTGCACGATGCATGATTGTTCGTCGTGATCGAGCATGAATCCGCGCTGGGGGTTGCGATGAGCGAAGTGGAGAAGATCGGAACGTTCGTTGCCATCGGCGACAGCTTCACCGAGGGCCTGAACGACCCCTATCCCGGCGAGACCGACGTCTTCCGCGGCTGGGCGGACCGGCTCGCCGAGCACATCGCCGTGCTGAACCCGGGCCTGCGCTACGCCAACCTCGCCGTCCGCGGGAAGCTCGTGCGCCAGATCGTGGACGACCAGGTGCCGATCGCCGTCGGCCTCTCGCCCGACCTGGTCACGCTGTGCGCGGGCGGCAACGACATGATCCGTCCCGGGGCGGACCCCGACGCGGCCGCGGTCCTGTTCGACGACGCGGTCCGGCGGCTGCGCGCGACGGGCTCCCGCGTGGTGGTCTTCACCGGGTTCGACCCGCGCGGGCTGCGCTCCGGCGGCCGCATCCGGGGCAAGGCCGCCACCTACAACATGCACCTGCGCGCCATCGCCGACCACCACGGCTGCCCGGTGGTCGACCTGTGGCCGCTGCGCGTCTTCCACGATCCGCGCGCCTGGTACGAGGACCGCCTGCACCTGTCGCCCGAGGGGCACCGTCGCATGGCGCTCTATGTCGCCGGGACGGTCGGCATCCCGGTCGACGGCGACTGGCGCGAGCCCTGGCCGCCGCTGGACCGCGCCGACTGGCTCACGCTGAGGCGCGAGGACGTCCACTGGGCGCGGACCTACCTCCTGCCGTGGATCGGCCGCCGGGCCACGGGCCGCTCCTCCGGCGACGGCCGCGGCCCCAAGCGCCCCACCCCCCTCCCGCTCTAGGCCGCGGGCGCTAGGCGGGGTCGGGCTCGGTCGCCAGCGCCTCCTGCAGGGTCCTCTTGACGGGGATGCGCCGGTGCAGCCCGGTGATCTCCAGGGCGCGGCGGACGATGGGCCGGGGGCCGGCGAGGACGAGGCTGCCGCCCGCGGCGGTGGCGGCCTTGAAGCAGGCGACGATGACCGAGAGGCCGCCCGAGTCCATGAACTCCAGGTCGGTGAGGTCCAGCACGAGGTGGTCGCCGTGCTCGCGGCGGGCCTCGCTCAGGTGGACGCGCAGCTCCTGCGAGCCGGCGACGTCGAGTTCTCCGCACAGCCTGAGGACGGCGCGTCCGCCGTCCGGCCGTGTGGTCACTTCCAAAGGTGACACGGGGGGTTCCCCTCTTGTGTGCTGCTCCGGCCGGGATCACCCGGCGAATAGTTTCCGTTCGACAACTATCGCGGACGCCGGGCCGCCTGCCAACCCGCCGCAACAGGGGTGTGCGTGATCGTGACGCGCCGTAAGGTGCTTGTCGGATGTGATTGCCTCGACGATCCGCTGCGTAGGAGACGACCCCAGGTGAGTTCCCCCCGGCTGCCGGACCATCTCGAAGTGCTGCTCACTGAGGAGCCGGTCCTCGACGTGTACGCGTACGGCCCCTGGCGCGTGCCTGACGGTCTGTACGAGGAGATGCGCGAACGCGCGGTCGCCTACAACACCGACCAGCGCGCCGTCGTGCTGACCCGGCAGCTCAGCGACTTCTACGGGAGCGGCACCAGCGCGGCGGGCGCCGAGCAGTGGTCGCTGCTGACGTTCCTGCTGGGCGCGTCGGCGGTGCGCGGCGGGTCGCGCGGCGACGTCGACTACGAGCTGCTGTCGGCGTTCCTGGCCACGCCCGAGTCGGCCGTGCGGGACCCGGCGGCCTGGTTCACCCAGGGCGGGCGGTGGCGCCCGCCGGGCCTGTGGCTGCCCGAGCCGGCCGGGGACGACCGGGAGCGGCGCGCGGTGATGTTCGAGCTGGCGCGCGCCGGGCTGGACGTCTTCGAGGGCCTGGAGCCGCTGGAGCGGCGCCGCCGGGCCCTCATGGACCTGTTCGACCGCCGCGCCGCCGATCCGGCGCTGCGCGAGGCGGACATGAGCGTCCCCAACAGGCGGCTGGAGGACCTCTGGGTCTCCGGCCTGACCGAGGAGGAGCTCGCCGTCCTGCCCGAGCTGGCCGGGCCGGTGGGCTACCTCGGCTGGGTCTGCGAGGGGCTGGACGCCGCCCACCAGGGCCTCGCCGGCACCGTCGCCGACACCGTCGAGGCCGACGCGGCGCTCGCGCGTCTGCTGCTGGCGGCCGACGCCGCGGTCGTTCCGGCCGAACTGGCGGTCGTGCTGGGCACCGCCCGCTACGAGAACGTGGAGGAGCGGTTCCGCGCGGCGCGGGAGGGCTTCGCCGCCGAGGCCTGGCAGTACGACGTGCGGGCGTGGCTGGCGCGCGGCCTGGTCGCGGGCGAGGCGGACGCGGCCCGCGCCTGGCTGGACATGGCGGTGCGGTTCACCGGCGCGGTGCAGGGTCTGCCGGACGCGCCGGTCAGCCCGCGCAGCCGCGTGCCGGTGCGCCCGTTCCAGGCCGACCTGCGACGGCTGTTCACCGTCCGCCGGGTCTTCAACACCCTGAGGTTCGGCCCAGGCGAGGACGCGCCGCAGACCGCCGCCGGGCGCGCCGAGCCCGCCGCGGAGGGCGGGCCGCCGCTGGTCGGGCAGCCCGAGTTGTCGCGGGCGCTGCGGGACGCGGTGGCCGCCCGGCTGGCCGGGCAGCGGCCCGTCCGGCTGCTCGTCGCCGGCCCGGAGGGCACCGGCAAGGGCACCGCCGCCGAGATCGTCGAGGGCGCGCTCGGCGCGGGCGGCGCCGTCCGCGAAGCGCTGTGGATCTCCGACCAGGTCTTCGCCTCGCTCGGCGTGAGCGACGCCGTCCTGTGGCTGCAGGCCCGCGTCCGCGACTGCCTGGAGGGCCGCATGCTCCTGGTCGTGGACGACCTGGAGAAGCTCGCCGCGCACGAGCGGTGCGGCGCCGCCGCCGCCGAGGAGCTGCGGCGGCTCATGGCGCGCTCGCCGTCGCTCAACGTCGTCGCCCTGTGCCGCCCCGGCGGCGACCGGCGGCTCTTCGACGCCAACCCCGCGCTGGTCCGGGCGTTCGACGTCGCCCGCACCCGCGACTTCACCGAGGACGACTTCACCGAGCTGTTCGCCCTGGCCGTCACGCGGCGCGGCGCCCGCGCGGACGCGGAGGTCGCCGCGGCCGCGGGCGCCATGCTCCGCCGCACCCCGCCGATGCTGAACCTTCGCGGCGCGCGCCTGGTGGAGCACATGGCGGGGCAGGCCGTCGCCGCGGCGGACCGGCGGGCCGGGGAGGACGGGACGGACGCCGGCCCCCCGGAGGTCACCGCCGCGGACCTGCCGCAGCGGCTCATCGCCGGCCGTCCCGCCGAGTCCGACCCGTTCGCCGAGCTGGCCGCCTGCGTCGGCATCGAACCCGTCAAGCGGGAGGTCGACGCGCTCGTCGCCGAGGCCAAGGCCGCCCGGCTGCGCCGCGAGGCCGGCATGACGGCGCGGACCCGGCTGCGGCACCTGGTCTTCACCGGCAACACCGGCACCGGCAAGGGCAAGGTCGCGCGGATCCTCGGCCGCATCTACGCCGACCTCGGCGTGCTGTCGTCCGGCCACACGGTCGAGGTGGAGCGCGCCGACCTGCTCGGCGAGTACGCCAGCGAGAGCGTCCTGCGCGTCCGCCGGGCGGTGGAGCAGGCCCACGGCGGCGTCCTGGTCGTCCGCGACGCGCACGCCCTGGTGTCGGCCGCGGCCGACGCGGCGCGCGGCCGCGAGGTGCTGGACGTGCTGCTGACGAGCGTCCAGGCGCACACCGAGGACCTCGTCGTGGTGCTGACCGGCCCCGCCGCGGAGACGAACGGGCTGCTGAAGGCCCACCCCGACCTCGCCGCCTCCTTCCCCCGCACGCTGCGCTTCCCCGACCTCACCGACGAGGAACTGATCGAGGTGTTCACCGCCAACGCCGCCGACTCGGGGTTCGAGCTGGCCCCCGGCGTCCTGGACAAGGTGCGCGCGCTCGTCGAGGCGGCGCCGCGCGAGCGGGGGGTCGGCAACGTCCGCATCATGACGAACCTGCTCGAACGGGCCGTCGCGATGCAGGGGCGCCGCGTCCTGGCCGACGGGATCGTCGACGAGGACGAGTCCCTCGACGTGATCCTGCCGGAGGACGTCCCCGACACCCTCACCCGCGGCCGCGACGACGTCCCCGGCGACCCGCTCGCGGAGGTCGAGCGGCTGATCGGCCTCGCCGACATCAAGCGGGAGGTCGCCGCGCTGGTCGCCGAGGTCCGCGCCGAGCAGCTGCGGCGCGACGCCAAGGTGTCCCCGGCGCCCCCGGCCCGGCACATGGTGTTCGCCGGCAACCCGGGCACGGCCAAGACGACGATCGCGCGGCTGATCGCCGCCGTGTTCGCCCGGCTCGGCCTGCTGTCGTCCGGGCACCTGGTGGAGGTCACACGCGCCGACCTCGTCGCCGAGTTCATCGGGCAGACCGCGCCGCGCGTGCGGGACGCCGTCGGCCGCGCCCTCGGCGGCGTGCTGTTCGTGGACGAGGCTTACACGCTGGCGTCCGGCGGCGGCGACCGCCGCGACTTCGGCCATGAGGCGATCGCCGAGCTGCTGCGGCTGATGGAGGAGCACCGCGGCGACCTCGTGGTCATCGTCGCCGGCTACGACGCCCAGATGGAGCGCTTCCTGGACGCCAACCCCGGGCTGAAGTCGCGGTTCCCCAAGCGGCTGCGGTTCCCCGACTACTCCGACGACGAACTCGTCACGATCTTCGAGTACATGGCGGCGGAGGACGGGTTCGCGCTCGCCCCCGGCATCCTGGAGGAGCTGCGCCGCCTCGTCGCGGCCCAGCCGCGCGGCTCCTCGTTCGGCAACGCCCGGCTCGTCCGCAACCTGCTGGAGGCGGCGATCTCCCGGCAGGCCCAGCGCATCACCGCCAAGGAGGACGCGGCGGCCGGCGGGATCGACCCGGCCGAGGTGGCGCTGCTGCGCCCCGAGGACCTGCCCGAGGCCCCGCCCCGCGAGGAGCAGGGAGGCTACGGCCTCTACATCTAACCTGTGTTTCCAAGTCCCGGCCCTCTTCGCTCGCCTGGCGGCTCGCTACGTGACCAGCGATCATCGACGGCGGCCGCCGCGCGATCGTGGCCATGCCGGTCTCGGTCAGCTCCTCGTCCCGCGCGTGCCAGGACAGGACCACCTCGGGGAGCCCCGGGTCGGGGGCCGTCTCCCGGCGGTCGGCGCGGCGCTGGAACGCCCGGCGAAGCCCGTGCCGCCAGGACAAGACCCGTCGTGCACCCATGCGCCGCCCTTCGCGCGTACTACCGGCCAGGGGCAGTGTGCGTCTTAAGGGGGACGATGTCCGCTTCTTTTCTCACAGAGCGCGGTGATTTGTTGGTCTGGACAATCATGCGCCGGACGGACGCGCGGCACGCCCGGGTTGTCTAGGGTCTACGGCATGACCGACGGCTGGCCGCAGGGCCGGACAAGCAAGGAGGGCGACCGCGTGGGGCGAAGCAGGGAGAACTCCGCACGCGCGGAGCACCATCACGCCGCCTACGGGCGGGAGTCGTACGGGGACCCCTACGAGGACCCCTACGCCGGCGACCAGCTCGCCGGGGGACGAGCCGACCAGGGAGGCCCCCACGGCGGGGGCCCCTACCGGCGGCGGCGCCGGCGGCGCTGGCCGCGGGTGCTCGGCGCGCTCGTCGCCGTGGTCCTGGTGGTCGTCGTCGGCGGCTACTTCTACCTGGACTCCCGGCTGAAGCGCGAGTCGGTCCTCGTGGACTACGCGGGCCGGGTCGCCGACACGCCGGGCACGAACTGGCTGATCGTCGGGTCCGACAGCCGCGAGGGCCTGTCGAAGGACGACCAGAAGCGGCTCGCGACCGGGTTCGCCTCCGGGCGCCGCACCGACTCGATGATGCTGATGCACTACGGCTCCGGCGGGACGTCCCTCATCAGCCTGCCGCGCGACTCCTACCTCCCGATCCCCGGGCACGGCTCGAACAAGCTCAACGCGGCCTTCGCCTTCGGCGGGCCCAAGCTGCTCGTGCAGACCGTGGAGAAGGCGACCGGGCTCCGCATCGACCACTACGCCGAGATCGGCTTCGGCGGCTTCGTGGGCGTGGTGGACGCCGTCGGCGGCGTCGACATCTGCGTCAAGGAGAACATCAAGGACCACAAGGCGGGCCTGAACCTCAAGGCCGGGTGCCAGACGCTGAACGGCGGCCAGGCGCTCGGCTACGTCCGGACCCGCGCCTTCGCCCGCGCCGACCTCGAACGCGTGGAGCACCAGCGGCAGTTCTTCGGCGCGCTGATGAAGAAGGCCACGAGCCCCGGCACGATGCTCAACCCGTTCCGCGGCGTCCCCCTCGCCATGAACGCCACCAGCAACTTCCTGGTGGACGACGGCGACCACCTGTACGACCTGGTCCGCATGATGTGGGCGATGAAGGGCGTCAGCGGGGGGAGCGGCGTCACGACCACCGTCCCGATCGGGGGCACCGGAAGCTCGGCCTCCGCCGGGTCCTACATCACCTGGGACAGGTCCAAGGCGTCCACGCTCTTCGGCGCGCTGAAGCAGGACCAGGAGATCCCGCCGAACGTCATCACGAAGTGACGGGCCGGCCCGGAGCCCCGCCCGGCGCGGGGTGACGGGCCGGGCGCTCGAATAGAGTCGGGACATGTCCGAACAGACGCCGGACGGCGGGAATCTGGACGAGCTGACGTCCAAGGAGCTGTACGAGCGAGCGATGGGTCTCGCCAAGGAGCGGCGCGACGTCGGCTTCCTGTGGGACCTGCTGCGCGCGATCCCGGCCGCCGCGGCGGCCACGGGGGAGGTCGACCGCGCCGAGTTCGACCTCTTCCACGGCCTGTCGCTGCTGGAGGAGTTCACGCACGCGGGGGAGGGCGACATGGCCGACGCCCTCCGGCCCTTCTACATCGACTATCTCCGCCGGCACGCCAAGGGGACCTGACCCGGTCTTTGTCCCCTCTTGATCTCTCTTCGGCCACCCTGGGGAATCACTGAGAGTGAGTGATCGACCGCAGAGGGTGGTTGAAGTGAACAAGAAGCACATGAAGATCGCCGCCATCGCCTTCACGGCGTGGTACGTCATCAGCAGGCCCGAGGGGGCGGCGCATCTCGTCAACGGCGCCCTGAGCGGGCTCGGCAACGCCGCAGAGTCGTTGTCGCAGTTCATGAGCGCCATCCCGAACTGAGCGACGGCTCCCGGGCCCCGTGCCCCCGCCGGTACGGGGCTTCTCTTCGTGACGCCACCGTGCGATTGCCCGCACGCCACAGTAAAATCGCGCTTTGCGGGCAGACGCTGCTGGGCACAATGGGATCGGGTCGATTGTGTCGCGCGCTACGAACAGGGACGGCGTTACGGATGAAGAAGAACCTCCGCTATGTGGCGATCGCCTTCGTCATCTTCTACTTGCTGAGCTCACCGACGGATGCGGCAGGAGTGGTCAACAACGCCTTCTCCCAGCTGGGCGAGGCGGGCAACTCGCTCGCCGCCTTCGTGAACGCCTTGGGCAAGTGACCGGCGCCCTGGGGGCGTGAGGGCGGCCGGCGGCGGGAGACCCCCGCCCGCCGGCGGCGTCAACGGCGAGGACGGGGCCGATCCGCAGGGCCATCTCCTAGGATCGGCCGCATGTCTGTCTTCGACGTAGAGATCGAGGGCCTGCGTGGCGGGCCCGCTGACCTCGGGCAGTACCGGGGCAAGGCCGTGCTGGTCGTCAATGTCGCGTCCAAGTGCGGTCTCACCCCGCAGTACTCCGGCCTGGAGCGGCTGCAGGAGACGTACGCCGGACGGGGCTTCACCGTCCTCGGCGTCCCCTGCAACCAGTTCATGGGGCAGGAGCCCGGCAGCTCCGAGGAGATCGCCGAGTTCTGCTCGGCGACCTACGGGGTCACGTTCCCGTTGACCGAGAAGGTCGAGGTCAACGGCGACGGCCGGCACCCGCTGTACCGGGAGCTCGTCGGCGTCCCCGACGCCGAGGGCCACACCGGCGACATCCGGTGGAACTTCGAGAAGTTCCTGATCGCTCCGGACGGCGCCGTCGCGGCCCGCTTCGCGCCCCAGGCCGAGCCGGAGTCCGCCGAGGTCGTCACCGCCATCGAGAAGACCCTTCCCGCCTGACCCAGGGCGTGGCCTCCGGGTGAGGAACGCGCCCTCCGGGGCGGAGGGCGCGTTCGGGCCGGTGTGATCGGGCCGGTGTGAACCGCGCCACATCGTGCGGGCGTTGCCTCCTATTCGAGGGCCCGTCTAACTTGTGGGATTCGCGGTAGGACGGATTCGCGACGGGACGTGGAGGTGCCCCATGGGCGGATGGACGGCCGGCGACATCCCCGATCTGCACGGGCGGCGGGCGATCGTCACCGGGGCCAACAGCGGCATCGGCTACCACACCGCGCTCCAGCTCGCCCGGCACGGCGCCTCCGTCGTGCTGGCCTGCCGCAGCGCCGAACGCGGCCGGGCCGCGCTGGAGCGGATGCGGACCGCCGCGCCGCAGGCCGAACTCGTCCTGGACTCTCTGGACCTCGCCGACCTGGCGTCCGTGCGGGAGTTCGCGGCCCGGCACGGCGAGGCGCCCCTCGACGTCCTGGTCAACAACGCCGGGGTCATGGCGATCCCGCGCCGCTCCACCGCCGACGGCTTCGAGATGCAGTTCGGCACCAACCACCTCGGCCACTTCGCGCTCACCGGCCTCCTGCTGCCCGCGCTGCGCTCCGCCCCGTCCGCCCGCGTCGTCACCGTCACCTCGGGCTTCGCCTGGACGGGGCGTATCGACTTCGACGACCTGCAAGGCGAGCGCCGGTACCGAAAGTGGACCGCCTACAGCCAGGCCAAGCTCGCCAACCTCGTCTTCGCCAAGGAACTGGACCGGCGCGTGCCGGAGGTGACCAGCGCCGCCGCCCATCCCGGCTACGCCGCGACGAACCTTCAGCAGGCGGGGCCGCGCATGCAGGGCAACACGCTCATGGAGAAGGCCACCGGACTGGGCAACGCGGTGGTGGCGCAGTCCGCCGCCGCGGGCGCGCTCCCGTCCCTCTACGCCGCGACGGCGCCGGACGTGCGGGGCGGCGCCTGCTACGGCCCCCGCCTGTTCCAGTACCGCGGCGCCCCGGCCGAGGTCGCCACGCCCCGGCACGCGGACCGGCCCGGCCTGGGCGCGCGGCTCTGGGAGGCGTCCGAGGCCCTCACCGGAGTCACGTACGCCGAGGCGACCTCCTAGCGCAGCCCGCGGAGCGCCTGGGCCAGCGTCGCGGCCACGACGGTCTCGGCGCCGGACGGATCGCGCTGCGCGAGGACCGCGGCGGCGTCGACGAGCCCCTGGATCAGCCGGGCGCGCAGCGCGGGCTCGGGGACGCCGGCCTCCTCCAGCGCCGCGGCGAGCGGGCGCAGCAGCTGCGCGTGCCCGGCGCGGATCCGGTCGAGCGCGGGTTCGGCGAGGGCGTGCTCGACGAGCGCGACGGCGGCGGCGTGCCGCCCGTCCGCCATGACCTCCAGCTGGGTTCTGACGTACGCCTCGACCTTGCCGTCCAGGTCCGCCGGGCCGCTCAGCGCGCCCTCGACCACCGCCGCCCAGCGGGGCAGCTCCTCCTCGACGACGGCCGCGACCAGGTCGTCCTTCGACCGGAAGTACTCGTACAGGCTCGGCCGCGACAGGCCGACCCGCCGGGCCAGCGCGGCGAGCGTCAGCGCGTCGATGCCCTCCCGCGCGACCAGGTCCCGCGCGGCGTCCAGCAGGGTCCGCAGCTGGCGCGCGCGGTGCTCGGCGACGGTGGCCTCGCTGATCTTCGGCACGAGCCCATTCTAGGTTCGCGGGCCCCCGCCGGCAGGCCCCCGGGTGCGCGGCCGGCGGGTCACGGCCCCCGGTCGATGTCCCAGTCGAGGGTCGCGGGGACGGAGCCTTCGAGGGTGAGGAGCCAGCGCTTGACCTCGACGCCGGAGCCCCCGCTGTAGCCGCCGAGCCCGTTCGAGGCGACGACGCGGTGGCAGGGCACGATCAGCGGGATCGGGTTGCTGCCCATCACCTGGCCGATGACCTGGGCGTGGACGCCGGTGCCGCTGCGCTCTCCGAGGTCGCCGTAGGTGAGCACCTGCCCGTAGGGGACGGTCTCGTACAGCGTCGAGAGCACCTGCCGCTGGACGTCGGACGTGAGCCGCCAGTCGATGGGCGGCTCGAAGTGCTTCAGGTCGCCGGTGAAGTAGTCGCGCAGGGCCGCCAGGGCGGGGGCCAGGCGGCCGGGGGCGTCCACGACGGGCAGCCCGGCGGCCTTGGCGACGCGGGCGCGCCCGGCCGGGGTGTCGTGGAAGTGCAGCGAGACGATCCCCGTCTCGGTCTCGCCGACCAGCAGGCGGCCGAGCACGGTGTCGACCGTGCCGAACGCGAGGGTCTCGGTCATCGTTCAGCGCTCCTTCCCGCCGGGCTCAGCGTCCCACACCGGACCGGCACTCCCGCTCACACGCGTACTCCTGTCAACGCGCGTGCTTCTGTCAACGCGTGTGCTTCTGTCAACGCGTGTACTCCTGTCAACACCGCGGCGGACCCTCACGTTGCGAGCGTGCGGTGCAGGCGGGCGGACTCCTTCACCAGGCGGCTGGAACCGCCGCGGGCGGCCACGTCCTGGACGCCCGGCACCGGACCCCCGGCGCCGGTCGCCTCCGCCAGGCGGGTCGCCAGCGCGATGAGGTCGGGAACCCCGGTCGCGGCGCGCTCGCCCGGGGCGGGGAGCGCGTGCGGGAGCGCCGCGGCGAGGACCGTCCAGACGTCGGCGTGCCCGCCGCCGTCGGCGGCCGCCGTGAGGGCCTTCACGGCGCGGGGGAGGGTGAGGCGCCTCAGGGCGGCGAGCCGTCCGAGCGCCGTCCCGGTCTCGCTCGCCGGGAGGCCGCCCCGGGCGCTGAGGACGAGCAGGGCCTCGACGGCGTCCGCGCGCTCGCCGTGGCCGCGGTGGGCGAGCGCGCAGGCGAGCAGCGTCCCCGTGGCGGCGCCGGTGGGCCCGTCGGCCTCGGCCAGGTCGAGCATGACGGCGCCCTGGCCCAGCTCGTGTTCGCCCGCGCCCGCCAGGTTGGGGACGAGATGCGCGGCGGCCACCTCGCGGTGGGACGGCAGGACCGACGGCCAGAACTTCTGGGCCGCGCTGATCCCGTCCGTCCCGAAGTCCGTCCAGCCGGCTTCGGGGAAGGCGCACAGGTGGGCGATGTCGGAGTCGCCGGGGACGTCCACCGTGGACAGGATCCGGGTCGGCAGCCGGATCGTCCGGCCGCGAACGCTCGCGAGGGGCCGGTCGAGGACCGCGCACTCGACGGCGGGGTCGGCGAGGCCGCCGTCCGCCAGCCACGCCGCGAGGGTCCTGCCGGCCTTGGACTCCAGCCGTTTCGCGCGCACCGCGGCGGCCGGATCGATCTCGCGGGGCACGCGCAGCATCGCCTGCGTGAGGTCGGCCCGCCCGGGTTCGGCGCCCGCCGCCTCGATCCTTTCGAGCCGCGCGACCAGGACGCCGGGGTCGAGGTGGCCGCTTCCCTCGGTCGGGCTCGCGAGGAGGACGGGCGTCTTCCCGACCACCGACGCGATCTCGTGCCTGCGCAGGGTGAGGAAGCGCTCGATCTGCGGCTCGAACACCGTCCCCGCCTTGCGGGTGCGCCCCTTCAGGAGGGAGGCCAGCGCCTCCACGAGGCCGTGCGACTTCGGCGGGCGCAGGAGGCTCCGCACCGGCAAAGCGATCCAGCTCGCCCGGACATGGGCGCCCCAGTACCAGTGGCCGTCGGGCTCCGTGAGCCAGGAGGCGAGCTCGTCGGCGGGTTTCCGGAGCGCCGCGCGCGTCCCCTCCGGGTCGCGGTAGGCGAACTCGACGAGCGCGGCCAGGAAGCGTTCGGACGTGCGCCACTCCTCGTCGGCGCGCAGCAGGACCGCGAACTCCTCGGCCAGCTCGTCGAGGGAGCCGATCGGCGCGGGCGCCTCGCGCGGGGTGAAGGGCGGCGGGCCCGGGGACGCCTCGGGGCCGGCGGCCGCCTCGACCGCGCCGAACGCCGCCGACACGGGCTCGCGCAGGACGGCCGGCAGGTCCCGGGCGGCGGCGCGGACCTCCGCGTGGACGGCCTCGCTCGCGTGGCCCGCGTGCTTGGCCGCGACCGTGACGGCGCGCTCGCGCAGGTCGAGCGCGTCGGAGCCGAAGACGACCGTGACGGCGCGCAGCGTGGCATCGACCCGGTCGCGCTTGCGGGCCGTGCGGTCGAGCCAGGTCAGCGCGGCCTGGACGAGCTTCTTCTCGGGCCGGAACAGCACCGCGCCCGCGGCCTCCTCGAACAGCGCCGCGTCGAGCTCGCCGCGGTCGTCGACGCGGCGGACCTCGCGCAGGGCGAGGCCGGCGACGGTCGAGGGCGCGGTCGGGAGCAGGCGGACGTGGTCGCGCACGCGGGCGGCGGTCTCGCCCTCGGTGGGTTCCAGCGCGTCGTGCAGCGCGACGAACCAGCGGAGGTCACGGGCGGTGCCGCCGCGCAGGAAGCGGCGGACGCAGCCGTCGAGCAGGACCGCGCGGTCGAGCCGCCCGTCCGCGGCCAGGCCGGAGAGGACGCCGGCCCAGGTGCCCTTGCGGGAGCTGTCCCACTGGAGCCTCGCCTCGTCCTCGGCGAGGGCGCCGCCCACCGCGTTCACCTCGAACAGCTTCGGGACGAGCGCGTCCAGGAACGGGTCGTCGGCGTCCGGGAGGTCGCGCTCGGTCACCCAGCCGACCACGAATCCGTCCGAATCCGGCACCGTTCCGGCCGAGTCGGCCAGGGCCGCCGCCACGTGCCACAGCACGGCCTCGACGCCGGAGACGCGGATCCGGGCGGCGACGCGATGGGCGACCTCCGCGCGCCATTCGTCCGGGCGCGCGGCCAGGACCTTCCGCAGCGCCGCGCACAGCCGGTGGAAGCCGTCCCGCGCCCACCACAGGCGCAGGTCGCGGCGGCACAGCCACGTGGCCGCCGCCGCGGGTCCGCCGAGCGTTCCGGCCCCGGCGACCAGCAGCGGCTGCACCGCCTCCTGGGTCAGCTCGCCGTGGGGCGACGCGGCGCGCAACGCCTTCAGGCGGTCGGGCAGGCTCTTCGCGACGGCGCGGCGCGCGTCGTCGCCGAGCCCGGCGACCACGCGCGCCGTCCGCTTCGTGTCCTCGGCGAGGAGCGCCTTCTGGAGGTCGTCCGCGGGGGCGCTCATCGGGCCGCCTCCACGCTCGCCTCGCGGCGGACGATCCCGGCGGCGAGGACGTGCTTGCACGGCCCGCGCTCGCCCCGGTGGTCGTACCACCACGGGCAGGTGCAGGTGACCCGGTCGCCGTCGAACCGGACCCGGCGCTCGCCGCCGCCGCTCACGACGACCGCCGCGTCCTCGGAGGTGAACCGCACGGCGCCCTCCGCGACCAGTGCGCGCGCCGAGCGCAGCCGCGGGTTGAGGTCGGCCACCCGCGCCGGGTCGTAGGGCAGCTCGCGGTGGAAGAACGCGGCCTCGGCGGTGTCGAAGCCGACGCGGCCGGACGTCCCCAGCTGGACCAGCGCCGCCTTCGTCCGGTCGAGCGCGAGCCCCGACCGCTCGGCCAGCAGGCCCGGCTCCACCCGAGGCTCGAAGGACAGCAGCGCGCCGAGCAGGTCGGCGTCGCCCGCCGCCTCGTCGGTCGCGACGGCGTCCAGCACGGCGCCCTCCCCGGAGAAGCCGCGCGAGTGCTGCGGCGACAGCGTCAGGACGTACCGCATTCCGGGCAGCTCCAGTTCCCACACGCTCGGCACCGGCCCGCTCCCGCCGGCGACGGGCGGCCCGTAGACGCGCAGCGCCTTCGCGAACCGCAGCAGCGGCGGCATCGTCCGGAGCCGGTCGGGCCCCGCCAGGCAGACCGCACCGGGGGAGGGGCGCGCCGCGACCCGCAGGGTCCGGCCCGCGGGGACGACCCACAGCGGCTCGCGGCCCCCGCGCGGCAGGGACCGCAGGAACCGCACCGCGTCGGGGCCGTTCAGCTCCCCGCGCGGGTCGAACCCGGCCGTGATGACCTGGACCTCGGCGAAGCCGCGGAGCCAGCGGTCGGGCAGCGGGACCTTCTTCTCCACGACGGCCCCGTCCAGCGTGGTGACGGCCATCTCCCCGGCGCCGACCGCCAGGTGCAGCGGATCGGACCCGCCCACGCGGGCGAGTGCCTCGCGCAGGGGGCCGTTCACGTCCACGTTCGTCGTCCCGCGCTCGTGGACCTCGCCGTCCAGCGCCGGTTCCAGCACGTCCAGCCGCGCGTAGACGCCGCCGCAGGCGGAGAACGACTCCATCCGGATCCGGTCGCCGCCGCACGTGACCACCGGGTCCCGGAAGGAGGTGGGGCGCGGCTGGTGGTAGCGGGTCTGCGCGACGTCGGCCAGCGCGAGCAGGCCGGCCGCGCCGGCCGCCGGCTGCGTGAGCACGCCGCTGAAGAAGTGCGGATGCGCCTGCGGCCCGCTGGTGGTCGTCCCGCCGGACGTGGAGAGCCCCAGGAGCCCCTCGTCCAGCCCGGAAGGCCTCGTGTACCGGTACGCCTGCGCGGCCCCTGCCGCCACCGTGCTGCTCGCCATGCCGGAAACGTAGGGCTTCAGACTGACAAATTAGGCCGAATCTGGGATCAGGCGATCTGGCATGAGAAGAGCGGCGCCGGCGCGCCGGGGGGCGCCGGGGGGCGTCGGGGACCGCGCCCGCATGACGGCCGACGCGCCGGACCGGGGTCGGGGCCGGGGGCCGCGGGACCACGGGTAGGCTCAGTGACGTGCGACGGTTCCTCACCCCAGGCTGGCTCGGGCTGCACGCGCTCGCCATCGTGCTGTGCGGCGCGTTCCTCGGTTTCGGCTGGTGGCAGTTCGACCGGGCCCAGGGCGGCAACGACCGCAGCTGGGCCTACACGTTCGAGTGGCCGATCTTCGCGATCTTCGTGATCGTGATGTGGGTCAAGATGATCCGGGACGAGCGGGCCGGAGTGCGGCCCGCCCCGCGGATCATCGAGGAGCCCGCCGAGGCCGAGGTCAAGCGGGAGATCATCCGGCAGCAGGAGGAGGAGGACCCCGCCCTCGCCGCCTACAACCGCTACCTCGCGCGTCTCAACTCCGAGAGCGGCGGGCGCGGCTGACCCGCGTCCCCGCACGCTCCGTCCCCGCACGCCCCGTCCGCGGGGCCCCGCCCCGCCGAGGGGCACCCGAACGAAAGGTGCGATTGCTGTGGAAGGCGCGGTGACCAGGTACCGGATCCTGGCGCTGGTGGTCGGCACGCTGCTGGTGCTGCTGGTGATCGGCATGATCCTCAAGTACGGGCCCACCGACATGCCGGCGCTCGCGGGCGTCGTGGCCCCCGTCCACGGCTTCCTCTACATGGTCTACCTGGCGGTCGCGTACGACCTGTGGCGGCGCACCGGCTGGCCGCTGAGCCGGATGGTCGTGATCGTGCTGGGCGGCGTGGTGCCGCTGATGACGTTCTTCGTCGAGCGCAGGGTGGTCCGCGACGCGCGGGAGGCACGCCCCGCGAAGGTCGAAGCGAGCGTCTGAGGGCCCCGGGGCCTGGCATCCGGTGCCCGTCTCGCCTAATGTTTGACTGAGTCAAACGTTAGGAGGGCGGGCATGGAGACGACCCGGGAGGACGTCGGGACGGTCCGCGCGTTCAACCGCTTCTACACCGGAGTCATCGGCGTGCTCGGCGAGGGGCTCGTCCGGTCGCCGTACTCGCTCACCGAGGCAAGGGTGATCTTCGAGCTGGCGCAGCGCGAGGACAGCGAGGTGCTGGCCCTGCGCCGCGCGCTCGACCTCGACGCCGGCTACCTCAGCCGGATGCTGGCCCGGTTCGAGACCGACGGCCTCGTCGCGCGCGAGCGCGCGCCGGGGGACGCGCGGCGCCAGATCGTCCGGCTCACCCCGCGGGGCCGCGAGGTGTTCGCCCTGCTGGACGAGCGGTCCGTCGCCGAGATCCGCGAGCTGCTGGACGGCCTGGCCCCGGCCGACCGCCGGCGCCTGCTGGCGGCGATGCGCACCGTCCAGGACGTCCTCGGGGAGCGCCCCGGCCGGGAAGGCTTCGCCCTGCGCCCGCTGCGCCCCGGCGACCTCGGCTGGGTGGTGGAGCGCAACGGCGCCCTCTACGACGCGGAGTGCGGCTGGGACCGCACCTACGAGGCCCTGGTCGCCTCCGTCGTCGCCGACTACGTGCGCGGACACGATCCGGAGCGGGAGAACGCCTGGATCGCCGAGTCGGACGGGGAGCGGCTGGGCGCGGTGTTCTGCGTCCGGCGGGAGGACGACGTCGCGCAGCTCCGGCTGCTGCACGTCGAGCCGCGGGCCCGCGGGACGGGCGTCGGGGCGGCGCTGGTCGGCGAGTGCGCCGCCTTCGCCGCGAAGGCGGGCTACGCCGAGATCATGCTGTGGACCACGGCGCTCCAGCGTCCCGCGCACCGCCTCTACGAGCGGGCCGGGTTCGTCCTGCGCGAGCAGGAGGCGCCGGTGGAGCGCTTCGGGGACGTCGTGCACGGGCAGGTCTGGCGCAGAACGCTGTGAACGGGACCCGTGGAGGGTGTCGCTCCTCCACGGGCCCTGCTCCGCAGCGATCCCTGACTGCGTAGGCGGCCGGGACGGGGGTCGGACGGAGTACCGGCCGCCTGAGCTCACCGGCTGCGCGCCGGTTCGAGTCGGGTCTGGCTCCCACCTCCTTCCCGCGCCGCGCCGGACGCGGGCGCTCGCCCGGCGTTCGGGAGAGGGCGCCTGCGCGGCGCCCGGATGCCTGCGGCCGGACCGGCGTCGCGGCTGCGCGCCGCGGCCGGCCCGGCCTGTGGGGGCGCCGGTGCCGCGGGGGCGAGCGGCACGGGGCCCGGGGGAGGACGTCGGCGCCGGGCCGGTCCGGTACGGCCGAGGACCCGAGGTGTGTCGCCGTGCCCGCCCTCCGCGGCACCCGCTGGGGGGCGGGGCCGGCCGCGGTGCGGAACGCCGCGAACGTTCTCGGCCGTACGGACCGGGCCGCGCGGGGAAGGGAGCGCGGAGGCGGCCCGGTTCGCATGCTCGTTCATCCGCCGCCTCCCGCCGTTCGACCTGGGGCTTTGCCGCCCGAGTACCTGTCGTTCACCCTGCGTCACGATCTCGTTGCGTTAGGTACCCGCGCGTCATGCGCGCGTAAACCGGCCCCCGGGCAAAGAATCATGATCGCGAAGACGCCTTTGCCTCCTGTTGCCCCGCCGGGCGGCGCAGCAGGTGCCGCGCGAGCGCCACGCAGGCCAGCAGGGCGACGAGCGCGCAGACCGCCGTCCAGCCGTACCGCGTGCAGGCGCCCGCGCCGAGCCACGATCCGGTGCTGCCGCCGAGGAACGCGCACGTCATGTACGCGGTGTTGATCCGGCTGCGGGCGTCCGGGCGCAGCGCGAAGATCCGCGCCTGGTTCGCGATCATTCCGGACTGCATCGCGACCTCCAGCAGCAGCGTCCCGGCGCCGAGCGCCGCGAGCCCCGCCGCGCCGCCGAGGGCGCCCAGCGCCAGCACCCCGGCCGCCGTGATCGTCCCGGCGATGGCGACGAGGCTGACCGGGTCCGGGCCGCGCCGGTCGACCTGGCGCCCCGCGGCGGGCGTCGCGGCCATGGTGCCCGCGCTGACCAGCGCGAAGACGCCGACCGCCTGGACGCCGAACCCGTACTCGGGGCCCGTGAGGTACAGCGCGAGGCCCGTCCAGACGGCCTGGAACCCGCCGAAGAGCGCCGCCTGGTAGAGGCACGACCGCCGCAGATCGGGCTCCTCGCGCAGCAGCCGCAGCGGCGCGGCCAGCAGCGCCGGGTAGGACCGCCGCGACGGCGGGACGGTCGTCGGCAGCGCGAACGCCAGCGCCGCCGCGATCGCCAGGGTGGCGACCGCGGCGATCAGGTAGGGGGCCCGCCAGCCGAGCCGCTCCCCGGCGAGCCCGCCGAACGTGCGGGCCAGCAGGATGCCGCCGATCGACCCGGCCAGCAGCGTCCCCATCACGGCCCCGCGCCGTTCGGCGGCCACCAGGCCGGCCGCCATCGGCGCGATGACCTGCGCGACCACGGTCGTGACTCCGGCCAGGGCGCTCGCGCCGACCAGCCCCGCCAGGCCGGGCGCGCCCGCCGCGGCGAGCATCGCCGCGCCGGTGACGGCGAGCATCGCCACGATCAGCGGGCGGTGGGGGAACCGGTCCCCGAGCGGCACCAGCAGGAAGTTCCCGGCCGCGTACCCGAGCTGCGCCGCGGTCACCACCAGCGCCGCCGAGTCCGGCGCCACGTCCAGCCCGGACGCGACGAGCGGGCTGACCGCCTGCGGGAAGTAGATGTTCCCCACGGCGACGCCGCAGGTCAGAGAGAGAAGGAAGATCGTCCGGCGGCCGATCTGGGCATGCGCCGGAGGCGGGGAGGAAGACACGGACGCTCCACGTCGAGTCGTCACCGGCGCGGGATCCGCGCAGGCCGGAACGGCGGGGCCGAACCCCGCGGGAACCGCCTCCGCGTCGTGGAGCGGTGCCGGCCTAGGCCGCCGCGCGCCCCGTCGCCGAGACGCCGGTAGTGGCCTTGCCGGAAACGGTGAACACGCGCGGCCTCCCGTGGCGCACCCGAGATCTTCGCGCCGACCCTGGCACGCCCCTCACCCCGTCCGCAATCGGTTTTCCGCGCGAGGCTCAGCGCACGGGGGGACCGGGCTCGTCCATGTTCCACAGGGCGGGCAGGGAGTCCCCGCAGACGGCGCAGACGTAGTGGTCGTCTTTGACGATGGAGCGTTGGCGGCATCGGCGGCAACGCCGGAACACGATCGGGTGGGTGAACCCGCCGGGGTGTTCGAGGCCGGCTCGGTCGAGCGCCGCCGCGACGGCGGTCCAGGAGGACGGGTCGGGGCAGTAGCCGGTCGACTGGTTGCTGATCTCGCCGACCGTCCAGGTACCGCCGCTCGCCTCGAAGACGATCTCACCTGCGCCCAGCACCGGTTCGCGGCCCGCGCAGGCGACGTGCTCGCTGCGTTGCGGCGCCAGGCGCAGCGTCCCGGCCAGGTCGACGACGTAGGTGAACGGCTCCTCCGGGCCCTGCGCGGTCTGCCGCCCCAGCCAGGCGGCGAGGTCGCCCCGCGACGCGACCGCCTGCCCGCGCCGTCCCGGCCGCGCCTGTTCGAGGATGTCGTCCGGACCGACGTAGCGGTATTCGCGCGGCCTCAGCGGGCCCAGGGCCGCGACGAAGGCGGAGAAGGCCGGAGCGACCGTGCGCCATGCGCATCGGCGCGGGTCGGTGAAGAAGTCGCTGGCGACCACGCGGGGGTCGGACGCGCCGGTGCGGTAGTCCAGAGCGATGGCGACGTCATCACCGGCATGCCGGTTGACCGCGATGAGAACGGCCGCCTCGACGTCCAGCCAGGGCAGCTCCACCGGGGCGGCGTGGTCGCCACCCCGCTTCAGCCGGAAGAACTTCGCGATGGTCCCGGATGACAGGAGGCCCAGGAGTGACCCCGTCTCCCTGCGCATCTGGTCGTGGTCGACGAGGAAGTCCAGCGGGTCCTCGAACCAGGGCATGAGCTCGCGCAGCACGTCATCGCCGGGATGCCGCCACCGCCCCGTCTCCAGCAGTTCCACGAGAAGGTCCGGCAGCGCCAGCCCGCGAACCCGCACGTCCTCAGCCCGGTCCATGCGCCGAGCCTGCCACGTCCGGACGCGGTCGCCGGCCCTACGGCCCCGGACCGCCCCGGCGGGCGGTCAGGACCACTGCAGGGACGAGGTCCGGTCGTTCATCAGATCGCCGATGTAGGACCGGGTCGGTTCCAACGCGGTGCGGACGCCGTCGATGGGGCCGTCATGGATCGCGACCCGCGTGCGCCTCTTGCCGCCGGTCGTCGAGTCGAGGCGGTCGTTGAACGCCCGATCCGACACCGCGGCGGCCGGATCGAGGGGGCGTCGGCGACCCGCCCGCCGGTGGCGTCCGCGATGGCCTGGCGGAAAGTGCGGTGGCAGCTCATCCTGCCGCGCTCGGCCAGGCGGACCACGCAGTGCCTTCCGGCCGCCTGGGCCGGCCCGCGCTCGGCCCGCGCACCGCTCGCCGCCGCCGGCCGCGAGCCGAGGGCCGATGCCGCGACGGAGTGGGCGCCGAGCACCAGCCCGGCGGCCGCCGCGATCGTCGTGATCCTGCTCGTCATGGTCATCGGGTCCCCCGCCGATCCGCCGTCCGGCCGTCGAGATGCGCGACCTGACAGTCGAAGGACCGTCGGTCACTGAATGTCATCAGAACTTTGCTCAAAGTGCCCATTCGGTCGCCTGTGGCCGGCGGGTGCCGCTTCTGTATCTCCGGGTCGGTGGCCGGTGTCCGTTCCGCGTGAAGGTGGCGAGCGTGGGGCATTTCGGCGGGACTTGGGCCATGTGACCACGGTGCGCCGGGTGACCCGCGCCGACGAGCGGCATCCCACCCCCGGCCTTCGCCCCGAGGGTGGTTCAGCGCGGGACGGCCACCAGCGCCATCGGCAGGGCCGAACGCCGGAAGTCGACCAGCGGCCACAGCAACTGAAGTCGGCCGCCGTGCATGGCCAGCTCGTAACGCCCGCAGAAGTCCCGCCGGTACCCGCCGGCCGACACCTTCTGGCAGGCGACCGGCCCGCCGTCCAGGTTCAGGGCCAAGCGCAGGTCGAGCCCGGCCCGGGGCAGGAACGCGGCGAGCGAGGGCAGGGAGAAGTAGGCATCGCGGGTGGTGCCGACGATGATCCACCCAGCGCCGTCCTGTCCGAGGAAGCTGCGGTTGGCCAGCCATCGCTCGTCCGTGCCGTCGGTCCGGCCATGCCCGTCGGCTCCCAGCAGCATCGGGTAGGACACCATAGCCTGGCTCGTGCCGCCGATGGCCCGCCGCCAGTCGAGACCGGCCAGGTCGACCAGCCGGGCACCGCTTGGGCCACCGGACCCGCCGACCGCGAACGCCCCGTGCGTGGCCTGGTAGGACGCAGGACCGAGTCGGTGGCCATCGCTGACCACCGGGGTGTCCGGCGTCCCGTGACGGACGTAGTAGCTGCCGTTGACGACCAGCGCCGCCCCGGTGGCCGCCATCCAGTCACCGACGTCCCGGTCGCCTTCTGGGCGATTGAGCACACGGAACCGGTAGCGGGCCGGGTCGATCCGGCTGAGCAGCAGGGCGTCCACGGGTTGCCCGCCCACCCGGACGGGCAACTCGGTGACCTCCAGCCCGGTGGCGACCTGATGCCAGCGCACCGGTTCGGCCGCATCAGGCGTGCGCTGTCCGGCCAGCGACAATCGGATCCCCCGGGACAGCCGAGGGTCGTCCGGGGCCACGTCGCCCCAGACATTGGCGCCGCGACGCAGCATGACGTTGACGGCGTACCAGCCGCCCTTCCCGTATGCGACCCCCACCGCCACCGACGCCACCAGGACGGGAGCCAAGGTCAGCGCGACAATCCATCGCCACCATCGCAGGACTCTGGTCGAGATCATGCGAATTATGACGCGTGACTTTCGCAGCCGGTTCGGATCAGACGCCGTCTGCGCGGCGAGGCGGACAGCACCCTGGCAGTGGTGGCGGCGTGCGACGCTGTGCGCGAGGGCCCGGCGCGAGAGAGGCCCGACGCGACAGCGCGTCGGGCCTCGATGTGGGACAGACCGGCTCCTTGGCGCGGGTGCGTGGTCTGCAGTGTCGGCGGAGCTAGTGGGAGCAGGCCGCGTCAGAGGCGCTGGCCACCGCCCGACCGTACTGATTGGGCCGGTCGGAGTAGAACAGCACCGCTTCGGGGTCCTGCAGATGCGCGGGGACCCTGGTCAGAGCGAGGTTGTAGACCTCCTCACGGGTCGCGCCGTTCGGCTGCACCGTCAAGGTACCGCTGTGAAAGTGCCCCTGGTTCCAGACGGTGATCACCGTGTGGAGTTCGGCCGCTCCAGATCCGTCCTCCTCACCGATCTCGTTGGGCTCGGCGTAGAGGAACTGGATCATGCCGCGCTGCTCAGCCTCGGAAAGCCGTGCGAGCACCAGCCGGAGGAGTTGCGCGCGGGTCGCGGTTCCCTCGGCATACACCTTCTCGATGTAGCTGCGCGGCTCCAGCAACATCAGGTGATCGCGCTCCGGCCAGGACTCATACCCCACATGCGTGCCGAGCGTCGCCGACGATCACCGGCCCAGGTGGTCGCGCTGCCCCTTGTAGGAGACGAACCCGCGCCGGCCGGCTCGGCTGATCGCTGAGAGCGAACGTTGCTGAGGAAACAAAATGCTGCTCCGTTTTCTTGAGTGTGTATGACTCAATCTTGCGGTTGGGTGTCCTACTGAGTTGGAGCTGAGCATGAGCGAGACCCTGACGCTGCCGGTGCTGCCCCTGGAGGACGGGGTCGTTCTGCCCGGCATGGTGGTGCCCCTGGACCTGTCGGAGAGCGGCGAGGTCCGGGCCGCCGTCGAGGCCGCGCGGGCGGTGGCGCAGTCCAAGGGGCCGGGCATCCGGTCGGCGGCCAAGCCGCGGGTGCTGCTGGTGCCCCGGCTGAACGGGCAGTACGCCGGCATCGGCACGCTCGGCGTGATCGAGCAGGAGGGGCGGCTGCCCGGCGGCGAGCCGGGCGCGGTCGTCCGCGGCGTGCAGCGGGTGCGGATCGGCACCGGGACGACCGGGCCCGGCGCGGCGCTGTGGGTCGAGGGGACGGCGGTGGAGGCGCCGCCGGCGACCGGGCGCGCGCAGGAGCTGGCGAAGGAGTACAAGGGGCTGGTCAGCGCGATCCTGCAGAAGCGGGGCGCCTGGCAGGTCGTGGACGTCGTGCAGCAGATCGACGACCCCTCCACGCTGGCCGACAACGCCGGGTACGCGCCGTACCTCACCGACGAGCAGAAGATCGAGGTCCTGGAGACCGTCGACGTCGTGGAGCGGCTCGTCCTCGTGATCGGGTGGACGCGCGACCACCTCGCCGAGCTGGACGTGGCGGAGACGATCCGCAAGGACGTCCAGGAGGGCATGGAGAAGACGCAGCGGGAGTTCCTGCTGCGCCAGCAGCAGGAGGCCATCCGCAAGGAGCTGGCCGAGCTGAACGGCGACCCGGCCGACGAGGAGGACGACTACCGGGCCCGGATCGAGGCCGCGAACCTTCCCGAGAAGGTGCGCGAGGCGGCGCTGAAGGAGGTCGACAAGCTGGAGCGGTCGTCCGACGCCTCGCCCGAGGGCGGCTGGATCCGCACCTGGCTGGACACCGTCCTCGACATCCCCTGGAACGAGCGGACCGAGGACGCCTACGACATCGCGGGCGCGCGGGAGATCCTGGACGCCGACCACGCCGGCCTCGACGACGTCAAGGAGCGCATCGTCGAGTACCTCGCCGTGCGCAAGCGGCGCGAGGAGCGCGGGCTCGGCGTCGTGGGCGGACGCAGGAGCGGCGCGGTGCTGGCGCTGACCGGTCCTCCCGGCGTCGGCAAGACGTCGCTGGGCGAGTCGGTCGCGCGGGCCATGGGACGCGAGTTCGTGCGGGTCGCCCTGGGCGGCGTGCGGGACGAGGCCGAGATCCGGGGCCACCGCCGCACGTACGTGGGCGCCCTGCCGGGACGCATCGTCCGCGCCATCCGCGAGGCCGGGACGATGAACCCCGTCGTCCTGCTGGACGAGGTCGACAAGGTCGGCGCCGACTACCGGGGCGACCCGACCGCGGCGCTGCTGGAGGTCCTCGACCCCGAGCAGAACCACACCTTCCGGGACCACTACCTGGAGGTGGAGCTCGACCTGAGCGACGTGCTGTTCCTGGCCACCGCGAACGTGGTGGAGGCGATCCCCGGGCCGCTGCTCGACCGGATGGAGCTGGTCGAGCTGGACGGCTACACCGAGGACGAGAAGGTCACGATCGCCCGCGACCACCTGCTTCCGCGCCAGCTCGGCAAGGCGGGGCTGGAGGCGTCCGAGGCGGCCTTCGGCGACGACGCGCTGCGGCTGCTGGCGGCCGAGTACACCCGGGAGGCCGGCGTGCGGTCCCTGGACCGCTCGATCGCGCGGGTGCTGCGCAAGGTCGCGGCCAACGTCGCGCTCGGGAAGGCGGCGCTGCCCGTCCGGATCGGCGCGGACGACCTGAAGGACTACCTCGGCCGGCCGCGGTTCACCCCGGAGGTCGAGCTGAGCAGGAACGAGCGCCGCACCGGCGTGCCGGGCGTGGCGACGGGCCTGGCCGTCACCGGCGCGGGCGGCGACGTCCTCTACATCGAGGCGTCGCTGGCCGACCGGGAGACCGGCGACACCGGCGTGACGCTCACCGGCCAGCTCGGCGACGTCATGAAGGAGTCGGCCCGGATCGCGCTCAGCTACCTGCGCTCGCGCGGCGCGGAGCTGGAGCTGCCGGTCGGCGACCTGAAGGACCGCGGCGTGCACGTCCACGTGCCCGCCGGCGCGATCCCGAAGGACGGCCCGAGCGCGGGCATCACGATGACGACGGCGCTGGCGTCGCTGCTGTCGGGCCGCCCGGTGCGCTCGGACGTGGCGATGACCGGCGAGGTGTCGCTGACCGGGCGGGTGCTGCCGATCGGCGGGCTGAAGCAGAAGCTGCTGGCCGCGTCGAGGCTCGGCATCACCACCGCGATCGTGCCGAAGCGCAACGAGCCGGACCTGGAGGACGTCCCGGCCGAGGTGCTCGACACGATGACGGTGTTCGCTGTGAGCGACGTCCGCGAGGTGCTCGACCTGGCCCTGGAGCCCGCCACCACCCCGGTCGCCGTCTGATCGTCGCGGCGCGCGGAACGCCCGTACCGGGTTCGTCCCGGTACGGGCGTTCTGACTTCAATGAACTATTCGGTTGCCCGAAACCCCGGGCCGCGCATGGACCGCGCAGGACGGGGCAGACCGCGCCGCGTGTTGGTGGAGATGTGGCAGCCCGCGGCCGCGGGCGAGAGGGTCCCCTGGTACGTCGTCGCCCTGCGCGTGGTGGTCGTCATCGTCGCGTTGGGCTTTCTTGGCGTCTTCTTCTATTTCGCGTTCAGGCTCACGCTGACGCCCGTCCATGACAACGGGCAGGCGGGCGGGAACACCGATCCGGGCAGGTCGCTCCGGTTCTATCTGGACCGCCCGACGAAGGAGGCGATCCTCCAGATCGGCGGCAACGTGATACTCCTGGCTCCGCTCGGAGTACTGCTGCCCCTGGTCTGGACGACCCTCCGGGGCCCCGTGCGGCTGGCCCTGGTGAGCGGCATGCTCTCGCTGGCCATCGAGACCGTCCAGGGCACGTTCGTGATGGGACGGGCCTTCGACGTCGACGACGTCATCCTGAACGTCATCGGCGTCGTGCTCGCCTACCTGCTCATCGGCCGGAGGCTCTCCCTGACCCTCCGCGGCCGTTAGCGGGGGGTCAGGCGGAAGACCCTGAGCTGCCGTTCGGCGCGTTCCACGTAGCGGTCGTAGACGGGCCAGACGGCGGTGAGGCGGGGCCAGACCTCCTTGCGCTCGACGTCGTCCAGGAGGCGGGCGGTGACCGGGACGGCGCGGCCCTGGAAGCTGACCTGCGCGTCGGGGTTCTTCAGCAGGTTGCCCGTCCAGGCGGGGTGCTTCTCCCGGCCGAAGTTGGAGCCGACGACGTACCAGCCGCCCTCCCGGTCGGGCAGGCACGCGAGCGGCGTCTGCCGGGGCAGGCCGCTGACGGCGCCGGTCGTCGTCAGCACGAGGCTCGGCACGAGGAGCTGGCCGAGCATGAGCCGTCCGCCGGTGAGCCGGTGCAGCGTCCGGTCGACGGGCGGGACGACCTTGGGCCCCACCCTGGAGAACCATTCGGCGCCCGACACCCGGTGGAGCACGGGTCCGAAGGCGCGCTGGACGAGAGTCGGCATCGGGGCCTCCTTGGCGGCGAGCCGTCCGGCCCGTCGCGGGTTCAGATGGCCGCTCTCGGCCAGCCAGCGCAGGCCGTCGGCGACGGTCTCCTCGACGGGACGCAGTGTGAGGCCGAGCGCGTCCAGGACGGGACGGTCGTCGGTCGGCACCAGCGTGACCATGAACTCGGCGGCGTCGCGGGTGAGCGGGTAGTGGAAGCGGCGGACGCGCTTGGCCGCGTCCAGGGCGGAGCCCAGCGCGAGCATCACGCGGCTGGGGACGCGGACGCGGCGGCACCTGACCCCGGTGAGGCGGTCGCACAGGTCGGCGTACTGCGGCCAGGTCAGGTAGTGGCCGCCGAGCACCCAGCGGCTCGGGCCCTGCCGCGCCTCGACGGACCGTGCCAACGCCTCGCCGAGGTCGCGGACGTCGATGACCGAGACGCCGCCGCCCGGAAGCGGCCACACCTTGCCGAGCGCGGCGGCGAGGCCCTCCATCAGCGCGTCCAGCGTCGGCTGGTGCGGCCCGCACACGCCGCCGGGGTACACGATGGTGACCGGCGCGCCGTCCGCCTGGAGTCCGCGCACGTAGCGTTCGGCCGCCAGCTTGGACCTGCCGTAGTCGGTCCGGGGGCTCGCCAGCGCGTCCCCCGCGGTGATGACCGGGCCGGACGGCGGGACGAACACCCCGATCGTCGACACGTGGACCACCGGGGACAGGCCCTGCGCGACGGCGCCGCCGACCACGTTGCGGGTGCCCTGGACGTTCACCTCCACCAGGTCGCCGGCGCCCCCGGTCACCCCGATCGCCGCGGCGGTGTGGATCGCGGCGTCGCAGCCGCGGAGCGCCTCGGCGACCGCGTCCTCGTCCAGCATGTCGCCGGGGACGAGTTCGACGTCCCCGGGGTCGGCGCCGACCGCACGCAGGACCCTCGCCGCCCTGTCCGGGTCGCGGACCAGCGCCCGCGGGCGGTGCCCGGCGGCGAGCAGGGCGCGGACGGTGTGGGACCCGACGAAGCCGGAGGCGCCGGTGACGAAGATCCGCATAGGCCAAAACTAGCGCTTGGTATGACTCCGGCGACAGCCGAGGGCCCGAGTAACGGCCGGGATTTCGGACACCTCCATTACCGGAGAGGCGGACAGTCGGGGCGTTGACGCTTCTGGAACGCTCCATCAGACTCGTGTCTCCACCAGACGGCCGACCGGGAGAAGATCGATGAGGATTGGACTGGCCGGGGCGGGGCGCATCGGTGCGCGCCACGCCGCCGCACTGCGAGCGCTGCCCGAGATCGAGGCGGTGATCGTCGCGGACGCCGATCCGGGGCGCGCCCGCGACCTGGCCGCGCGCCTGGGCGGCGGGCCGCCCGAGGTCACCGCCCTGGACACCGTCGAGGGCCTGTTCGCCGCCGGGCTGGACGGCCTGGTCGTCGCGGCGGCCACGGACGCGCACGCGGACCTCGTGGAGCGCGCCGTCGCCGCGCGAACTCCCGTCTTCTGCGAGAAGCCGCTCGCGTCCGATCTAAATGGAACGTTCCAAATTGTCCGGGCGGCGGCGGGCGCCGGCGTCCCGGTGCAGGTCGGGTTCCAGCGCCGGTTCGACGCCGGGAACGCGGCGGCGCGCGAGGCCCTCGCGTCCGGACGGCTCGGCTGGCTGCACACCGTCCGCTCGTGCAGCTTCGACCCGGCGCCGCCGCCGGCCGAGTACGTCCCCACGTCCGGCGGGCTGTTCCGCGACTGCCTCATCCACGACCTGGACCTCATCAGGTTCGTCACCGGCCGCGAGGTCGTCCGCGTGATGGCGGCGGGCGCCAACCGCGGCGACGACTTCTTCCGCGAGGCGGGCGACGTCGACACGGGGTCCGCGCTGCTCATCCTGGACGACGGGGCGCTCGGCCAGGTCTCGGCCACCCGCTACAACGCCGCCGGGTACGACGCGCGCCTGGAACTGTTCGGATCCAAGGACAGCGTCATCGCCGGCCTGGACGACCGGACGCCCGCGACCGCGCTCCCGGACGGGGACCAGCCCAGGACCCCCTACGGCGGGTTCATGGAGCGCTTCTCCGACGCCTACGACGCCGAACTGCGGGCCTTCGCGGACGTCGTGGCGGGCCGCCGAGCCAACCCGTGCCCGCCGGAAGAGGCGCTGGAGGCGTTCTACCTCGCCGAGGCGTGCGAGCTCTCCATGCGGGAGGGGCGGATCGTCGAGGTCGAGGAGGTGCGGCGGTGAGGATCGCCGGCGCGCCGATCTCGTGGGGCGTGTGCGAAGTGCCCGGCTGGGGCCACCAGATGGAGCCGGGCCGGGTGCTCGCCGAGATGCGCGATCTCGGCCTCGCCGCCACGGAGCTCGGGCCGGACGGCTTCCTCCCCAGGGCCACGCAAGAGCGGGACGAGTTGCTGACGTCCTTCGGGCTGGGTCTTGTGGGGGCGTTCGTACCCGTCGTCCTGCACGACCCCGCCTTCGACCCACTGCCCGTGGTCGAGCAGGCCCTGGACGACATCGACGGTGTCCTCGTCTTGGCCGCCGCGACCGGACTCGACGGATACGACGAGCGGCCCGTCCTGGACACCAAGGCATGGGCGACGCTGCTCGCCAACCTCGACGCGATCGCCGCGCGTGCCGCAGACCGGGGCAGGCTCGCCACCCTGCATCCTCACGTCGGGACGGTCGTGGAGCGCCGCGCCGAGGTCGAACGGGTGCTGGGCGGATGCAGCATCCCGCTCTGCCTCGACACAGGGCACCTGCTGGTCGGCGGAACCGATCCGGTGTGGCTGGCGCGTTTCGCGGCGCCGCGCATAGCGCATGTCCATCTGAAGGACGTGGACGTGGGCCTTGCCCAACAGGTACTCAAGGGAGACAGCACGTACACGAACGCGGTGCGGGACGGCCTGTACAGGCCGCTCGGAGAAGGCGACGTCGACATCCCCGACATCATCCGCACCCTGGAGGCCGCCGGTTACGAGGGCTGGTGGGTGATGGAGCAGGACACCGTCCTGGCCGGCGAGCCCGCGCAGGGCGCGGGGCCGTACGGCGACGTCCGCAGGAGCCTGGACTACCTCGCCGGAGTGGCCCGATGACGTTCGACCTCATCACGATGGGGCGGGTCAGCGTCGACGTCTATCCGAACCAGGAGGGCACGCCGCTGGAGGACGTCGAGTCGTTCGGCAAGTACCTCGGCGGCAGCCCGACCAACGTGGCCGTGGCGGCGGCCAGGTACGGCCGCAGCGCCGCCGTCATCACGCGCACGGGGGAAGACCCGTTCGGCCGGTTCATCCACAAGGCGCTCCAGGGCTACGGCGTGGACGACCGGTTCGTCACCGCCGTTCCCGGCCTGCCGACCCCGCTGGCCTTCTGCGAGATCTTCCCGCCCGACGACTTCCCGCTGTACTTCTACCGCTACCCCAAGGCCCCCGACCTGGAGATCCGGACGGACGAGCTCGACCTCGACGCGATCCGCTCGGCGCGCATCGTCTGGGGGACCGTCACGGGCCTGTCGCAGGAGCCCAGCCGCGAGGCGACCTTGACCGCGCTGGGGGAGCACCCCGGCCAGACCGTCATCGACCTCGACTACCGGCCGATGCTGTGGGAGGACCCCTCGGAGGCACCCCACTGGGCAGGGCTCGCCTTGGAGCGGGCAACGGTCGCCGTCGGAAACCTGGAGGAGTGCGAGGTCGCCGTGGGGGAGCGGGAGCCGCACGCCGCCGCACGCGCGATCCTGGCCCGCGGACCGGAGATCGCCATCGTGAAGATGGGGCCGGAAGGCGTCCTCGCGGCGACGGCCGACGAGGTCGTGGAGGTGCCCCCGGTCAAGGTGGACGTTGTCAACGGCCTCGGCGCCGGGGACGCGTTCGGCGGCGCCCTCTGCCACGGCCTCCTCGCCGGGTGGGACCTGCGGCGGCTCGTCGAGTTCGCGGGCGCCGCAGGGGCGATCGTCGCGTCCCGCATCGCCTGCTCCGACGCGATGCCCGCGCAAGACGAGGTCGACGAACTCCTCAAGGAGAAGCGATGAAACACCACCTCCCCGCCGGAACAGCCGCGGAGTCCCCGTACGGGCTCGTCGTGACGCCGGAGTCGGCTGGTTGGGCGTATTCGGGACTGCGGATCCTGGAGCTTCCCGAAGGCGGGTCGCACGAGTTCGACACCGGCGAGTTCGAGACGATCGTCCTCCCGCTGGCGGGGTCGTGCGCGGTGGAGTGCGACGGTGAGCGGTTCGAGCTGGAGGGCCGCGAGAACGTCTTCGCCCGGGTCAGCGACTTCGCCTACGTGCCGCGCGACGCCCGGGTGACCGTCCGGGGGAGCGGACGGTTCGCGCTCGCGGGCGCCCGGTGCGAGAGCCGGCTCGTCCCCCGCTACGGGCCCGCCGGGAAGGTGCCGGTGGAGTTGCGGGGGGCGGGGGCGGCGAGCCGGCAGGTCAACAACTTCGGGACGCCGGAGGGGTTCCCGTTCGCCGAGAAGCTGATCGCGTGCGAGGTGCTGACACCGGCGGGGTGCTGGTCGTCGTTCCCGCCGCACAAGCACGACGAGCAGACGCCCGGCGAGTCGGTCCTGGAGGAGATCTACTACTTCGAGATCGATCGGGACGGCATGGCCTACCAGCGCGTCTACGGCTCGCCGGGACGTCCGATCGACGTGCTGGCGGAGGTCCGCAGCGGCGACGCCGTGCTGATCCCGCACGGCTGGCACGGCCCGTCGATGGCGGTGCCGGGTCATGACCTGTACTACCTGAACGTGATGGCCGGGCCGTCGCCGGAACGCGCGTGGCGCATCTGCGACGACCCCGCGCACGCCTGGATCCGCGACACCTGGGAAGGGCAGCCGGTCGACCCCCGGCTGCCGCTGACCTCCGCGGAGGGACGCTCGTGAGACTCACCGTGGGGCAGGCGCTGGTGCGTTTCCTGTCGGTGCAGTTCAGTGAGCGGGATGGTGTGGAGCGGCGGTTCTTCGCGGGCTGTTTCGGGATTTTCGGGCACGGCAATGTGGCCGGGATGGGGCAGGCGTTGTTGGAGTGCGGTGGTGAGCTGCCGTATTACATGGCGCGTAATGAGCAGGCGATGGTGCATGCGGCTGCTGGTTATGCGCGGATGAGTGATCGGTTGTCGACGTTGGCGTGTACGACGTCGGTGGGGCCGGGTGCGACGAACATGGTGACGGGTGCGGCGTTGGCGACGGTCAACCGGTTGCCGGTGCTGCTGTTGCCGGGGGATGTGTTCGCGACGCGTGTGGCGAATCCGGTGTTGCAGGAGTTGGAGGATGCCCGCTCCTATGACGTGTCGGTGAACGACTGCTTCAGGCCGGTGTCGCGGTATTGGGATCGGGTCAATCGTGCGGAGCAGTTGCCGGGGGCGTTGCTTGCGGCGATGCGGGTGTTGACCGATCCGGCCGAGACCGGTGCGGTGACGTTGGCGCTGCCGCAGGATGTGCAGGCCGAGGCGTTCGATTGGCCGGAGGAGTTGTTCGCGCGGCGGGTGTGGCGGGTCGCGCGTCCGGTGCCCGAGCCGGCCGCGTTGGAGGAGGCGGCGGCGCTGGTGCGGGGGGCGGAGCGTCCGTTGGTCGTGGCGGGCGGCGGGGTGATCTACTCCGGTGCGTCGGGGGCGTTGGCGGCGCTGGCCGGGCGGACGGGGGTCGCGGTCGCCGAGACCCAGGCGGGCAAGGGCGCGCTGGCGTGGGATCACCCGTGTTCGGTGGGAGCGATCGGCGCGACGGGGACGACGGCGGCCAACGCGCTGGCGCGCGAGGCCGATGTGGTGGTCGGGATCGGTACGCGGTACAGCGATTTCACCACGGCCTCCCACAGCCTGTTCGCCCGTCCTGGGGTGAGGTTCGTCAACATCAACGTCGCCCGCGCCGACGCGGTCAAGCTCGCGGGCTGCGCCGTCGTCGCGGACGCCCGGGAAGGCATCCGGGCGCTGGACGCCGCGCTGGCCGGGTACACCGTTCCGCCGAGCCACCGCAGCGACGCCCAGGCGCTGACGGCCGACTGGAACACCCAGGTCGACCGGGCCTGCGCCCCCCAGGACGGGGAACTGCTCACCCAGGCCGAGGTGATCGGGGCGGTCGACCGGGCCGCCGGGCCGCGGGACGTGGTGGTGTGCGCGGCCGGTTCGATGCCCGGCGACCTGCACAAGCTGTGGCGGGCCCGCGACCCCGAGGGCTACCACGTCGAGTACGGCTACTCCTGCATGGGCTACGAGATCGCCGGCGGCCTGGGCGTGAAGATGGCCGCGCCCGACCGCGAGGTGTTCGTCATGGTCGGCGACGGCTCCTACCTGATGATGGCCCAGGAACTCACCACCGCCGCCGCCGAGGGCATCAAGCTGGTGGTGGTCCTGGTCCAGAACCACGGCTACGCCTCCATCGGCAACCTGTCGGAGAGCGTCGGCGCGCAGCGCTTCGGCACCCGCCACCGCCTGCGCACCGCCACCGGCCTGGACGGCGACCCCATCCCGGTCGACCTCGCCGCCAACGCCGCCAGCCTCGGCGCCGACGTCATCCGCGCGTCCACCTCCGCCGAGCTGGCCGACGCCCTCCAGCGGGCGCGCAGGTCCTCCCGGACCACGGTCGTCCACGTCGAGACGAACCCCTTGGCGGGTACCCCCGACAGTGCGGCATGGTGGGACGTCCCGGTCGCGGAGGTGTCGGCGCTGGCCTCCACCCGCGAGGCCCGCGCCCGCTATGAGAGGGATAGGCGTACGCGCCATCATCATCTGTGATCAACTCCTCAGACCGACCAATCGGGGAGAAACGGAGAGCAGCCGATGAGAGGCGTTTTCGCGCGCGGGACGTCCAGGGGCCTCGCGGTGCTGGCCGCCGCGGGGCTGCTGGCGCTCAGCGCCTGCAGCAGCTCGGGCGGCAAGAAGTCCGAGGAGACGCCGGAGGGCGCCGGCCCCCGGTTGAAGATCGCGATGGTCACGCACTCCGGCGCGGGCGACACCTTCTGGGACATCGTCCAGAAGGGCGCGAAGGCCGCCGCCGCCAAGGACAACGTCGAGTTCCTCTACTCGGCCGACCCGGACGGCGGCAAGCAGGCCCAGCTCGTCCAGGCCGCGCTCGACAAGAAGGTCGACGGCATCATCGTCACCCTCGCCAAGCCGGACGCGATGAAGGACGTGCTGGCCCGCGCCGCGGCCGCGAAGGTGCCGGTCGTGACGATCAACTCCGGCGCCGAGGAGTCGGCGAAGCTCGGCGCGGTCGCGCACTTCGGGCAGGACGAGTCGATCGCCGGCGAGGCGGCCGGCACGGAGCTCGGGAGGATCGGCGCGAAGAAGGCGCTGTGCGTCGTCCACGAGCAGGGCAACGTCGGCCTGGAGGACCGCTGCGCCGGAGCGAAGAAGACGTTCGGCGGCGACCTGCAGAACCTGTTCGTCCAGGGCACCAACATGCCGGAGGTGAAGTCGTCCATCACGGCCAAGCTCCAGGCCGACAAGGGCATCGACGGGATCCTGACGCTCGGCGCCCCGTTCGCCGCGACCGCCGTCGACGCGGTCAAGGAGACCGGCGGCAAGGCGAAGATCGGTACGTTCGACCTGAACAAGGACCTGATCGCCTCGATCGACTCGGGCGCGATCGAGTTCGCCGTCGACCAGCAGCCCTACCTCCAGGGCTATGAGGCCGTCGACGAGCTGTGGCTGCTCAGGAACAACGGCAACGTGCTCGGCGGCGGCCGGCCCGTGCTGACCGGGCCCGCGATCGTGACCAAGCAGAACGCGGCCCAGCTGGAGGCGTTCGCGAACCGGGGGACGCGATGACCGAGGCGGTGGCCGGGCCGTCCGCGGCCCGCCCCGACGAGCGCCTGGCCCGGCGGTCGCCGCTGCGGCGGCTGCTGGGCCGCCCGGAGCTCGGCGCGCTGCTCGGCGCGGTGGCGCTGTTCGCGTTCTTCTCGATCGTCGCGGACGCGTTCCTGCGCGCCGGGTCGTTCTCCACCGTGCTGTACGCGGCCTCGACGTTCGGGATCATGGCGGTCGGGGTGTCGCTGCTGATGATCGGCGGCGAGTTCGACCTGTCCGCCGGGGTGATGGTGACGTCCTCGGCGCTGGTCGCCGCGCTGACCGCCTACCAGTTCACGCTGAACGTGTGGGCGGGCGTGGTGATCTCGCTGGTGCTGACGCTGGCGCTCGGCATGGTGAACGGCGTCCTGTACGTCCGGACGCGGCTGCCGAGCTTCATCATCACGCTCGCGACGTTCTTCATGCTCGCGGGCCTGAACCTCGGCGTGACGAAGGCGCTCACCGGCAACGTCGCGAGCGACTCCGTCCGCGACATGGACGGCTTCGCCTCCGCCCGCGCGGTCTTCGCCTCCGACGTGGACGTGCTCGGCGTCAACGTGAAGATCACGGTGTTCTGGTGGCTGCTGTTCACGGCGATCGCCACCTGGCTCCTGCTGCGCACCCGCGTCGGCAACTGGATCTTCGCGGTGGGCGGGGCCGCCGGCAGCGCCCGCGCGGTCGGCGTACCCGTCGACCGCGTGAAGATCGGCCTGTTCATGGGCGTGGCGTTCTGCGCGTGGTTCTCCGGGATGCACCTGGTGTTCGCGTTCGCGACCGTCCAGTCCGGGGAGGGCGTCGGCAACGAGTTCCTCTACATCATCTGCGCGGTCATCGGCGGGTGCCTGCTCACCGGCGGCTACGGGTCGGCGATCGGCGCGGCCATCGGCGCGTTCATCTTCGGCATGACGAACAAGGGCATCGTGTACGCCGAGTGGAACCCCGACTGGTTCCGGTTCTTCCTGGGCGCGATGCTGCTGATCGCCACCGTGGTCAACCTGGTCGTGCGGCGCAGAGTGGAGCGGTCGCCATGACGGACGCGAAGGAGGCGCCGCTCATCAGGCTCAGCGGCGTCGGCAAGAACTACGGCAACGTCATCGCGTTGCGCGACGTGGACCTGGAGGCCTCGGCGGGCGAGGTCACCTGCGTCCTCGGCGACAACGGGGCGGGCAAGTCCACGCTCATCAAGGTCGTCGCCGGGCTGCACCGCCACGACACCGGGACCTACGAGGTGCGGGGCGAGGCGGTGAGCTTCGGTTCGCCCCGCGACGCGCTCGACCGCGGCATCGCGACCGTCTACCAGGACCTCGCGGTCGTCCCGCTCATGCCGGTCTGGCGGAACTTCTTCCTCGGCTCGGAGCGGCGGGGGCGCCTCGGCGGCATGGACGTCGGGTCCATGCGCGCGACCACCCACCGGGAGATGGCCGCGATGGGCATCGACCTGCGCGACGTCGACCAGCCCATCGGGACCCTGTCGGGCGGCGAGCGGCAGTGCGTGGCCATCGCCCGCGCCGTCCACTTCGGAGCCGAGGCCCTCGTCCTGGACGAGCCGACCGCCGCGCTCGGCGTCAAGCAGGCCGGGGTGGTGCTGCGCTACATCGTGCAGGCCCGGGAGCGGGGCCTCGCGGTCGTCTTCATCACCCACAACCCGCACCACGCCTACCCGGTGGGCGACCGCTTCCTGATCCTGAACCGGGGGCGCGGCATCGGGTACCACACCAAGGAGGAGATCACCCGGGAGGAGCTCACCGGCCTCATGGCGGGCGGCGGCGAGCTGGAGGAGCTCGCCCACGAACTCGACGCGGCGGGCTCTCCGGCCTCCGCCGCCCGGCTGACCGAGGAGGCCGGGAGCCTGGGCCTCACCGACGACTGACGGCCCGCCCCGGGCCACTCCCCGTGGCCCGGGGCGGTCCTCACCGCGTGGACGCCCCGGAGGGATCGGCGCGGGCGCCCGTCCCCAGACCGAGACCGGGAAACCGTGGCGGATCACGCAGCGCGATGCCACACTCACAGAGCCGTGAAGACCAATCTCCCCGCCGAGCCCAACGCCTTCGTCGGCCGCGAACGCGACGCCGCCGACCTCGTCGGGCTGCTGGAGGGAATGCGGGCCGTCACCCTGTGCGGGGCGGGCGGCATCGGCAAGACGCGGCTAGCGCTGCACGTCGCGCACGCGGTCCTCGACGCGTCGCCGGCGGCCGGCGCGCAGGGCGGCGGCGTCTGGTTCGTGGAACTGGCCGACGTCCGCCCGGACGGGACGACCGAGCCCGTCGCGCGGCGCGCCGCCGCGGTCCTCGGCGTGGCCGAGGAGGACGGCCGGCCGCTCACCGAGACGCTCGCCGACGCGCTGCGCGCGCCCGAGGTCCTGCTCGTCCTGGACAACTGCGAGCACATCGTCGAGGAGTGCGCGAAGCTCACCGGCCTGATGCTGGCCCGCTGCCCGCGGCTGCGGATCCTCGCCACCAGCCGGGAGCCGCTGCGGATGGCGGGGGAGAACGTGTGGCGGGTGCCGCCCCTGGAGCCGGACGAGGCGGTCCGGCTGTTCCTGGAGCGCGCCCGGGCGGCGCGGCCCGGGTTCGCCGCGTCCGAGGCCGTCCACGAGGTCACCCGGGCCCTCGACGGGATGCCGCTCGCGGTGGAGCTCGCCGCCGCCCGGGTCCGGGTGCTGTCGGCCGAGCAGATCGCGCGGCGCCTCGCCGACCGGTTCCGGCTGCTCAGCGCCGGGGACCGCACGGCCCCGGCCCGGCAGCGGACGCTGCGCGCCGCGATCGACTGGAGCCACGAGCTGCTGGACGGCCCGGAGCGCGTCCTCCTGCGGCGCCTGTCGGTCTTCGCCGGCTGGACGCTGGAGCAGGCCGAGCAGGTCTGCGCCGACCCCGCGCCGCCCGGCGGCCCGGCCGAGGTCGCGCTGCACGCCGACGACGTCCTGGACACGCTCACCGCCCTCGTCGACAAGTCACTCGTGACGGTGACGGGGGAGGTCTGCGGGGAGGTCCGGTTCCGGCTGCTCGACAGCATCCGCGAGTACGCGGCCGAGCGGCTCGCGGGCGCCGGCGAGGAGGCGGTGTTCCGCGCGCGGCACCGCGACGCCGTCCTGACCGCCGCCGAACGCGACTGCCGGATCGCGCTCGGCGTCGAGCCCGCGCCCTGGACGGACCGGGTGGCGCTGTTCCACCGGTACGACACCGAGCTCGGCAACGTGCGGGCCGCGCTGGCCTGGTCGCTCGACCACGGCGACATCGCCGAGGGGCTGCGGCTGTGCACCGCGGGGCGGACGTTCTGGATCGCGCGCGGCCGCGTCGCCGAGTGGGCCGACCGGACCGACCGGTTCCTGGCCGCCGCCCGCGACCCCGGCCTTGGCGCCCTGGACCCGCGGGTCCTCGGCCCCGCGCTCGCCGGCCGCGCCCAGCTCGCCGTCGGGGGCCGCGACTTCGCCCAGGCCGCCCGGCACGCCGCCGAGGCGCTCGCCCCGTGCCGCGAGGCCGGGGACGACTTCATGACCGCGACCGCGCTGATCACCGGCGCCGAGTGCCTCGCCCGCGCCGGCCGCTTCGCCGACGCCGCCCGCCGCCTGGACGAGGCCGACGCCCTCGTCCGCGGGCCCGGCCGGGAGTGGACCCGCGCCTACGCGTGCGCGGCCCGCGGCTACCTGCTGATCCGGGAGTCGCGGCTGCGCGAGGCCCGCGAGAGGCTCGACACGGCCGCGTCCGTCATGCGGGACATCGGCCAGCTGTGGGGCGCCTCCCACGCCATGATCGGCCTCGGCAGGCTCGCCGAGCTGCGCGGCGATCCGGCCACGGCCCGCGGCCACTACGCCGCGGTCCTGCCGATCCTCGCCGAGATCGGCGCGCGTTCGGAGATGGCGCGGGCCCTCGCCGGCCTCGGCCGCGTCGCGCTCGCCGAGGGCGACCTGGCCGCGGCCCGTGCGGCCCTCGCCGAGAGCCTGGCGCTGAGCCGCGCGTCCGGCATCCGGCTGGACATGGCCCGCGCCCTGGACGCGTTCGCCGACCTGGTCGCCCGCGAGGGCGACGCGCGCGCCGCGGTGACGCTCGCCGGCGCGGCGTCGGCGCTGCGCGAGGCGACGGGCCGCGAGCCCGGCACCGGCGCCCGCCGCGAACGCACCCTCGAACCGATCCGCCGCAGGATCGGCGAGCCGCTCGTCGCCCAGTACTGGGGCGAGGGCCGCGCGATGCCCGCCGACGACGCGATCGCCCGCGCGCTGCGCGCCCCGGGACGCTTCCCCGCCCCGGCCGCCGCTGGAGGCCGGGGCCGCCGGCGACGCGGCCGGGCCGGCCACGCCGCCGAGCACCCTGACGGCCCGCGAGCGGCAGATCGCCCGCCTCGTCTCCCGCGGCCTCAGTAACCGCGGGGTCGCCGACGAGCTGGTCATCAGCCCCGCCACCGTCGCCCGGCACGTCACCAACATCCTGACCAAGCTCGGCTTCTCCTCCCGCGCCCAGATCGCGGCCTGGGCGGTCGACAACATCCCCGCGGAGGACGCCTGACCCGGGTGTGTACACACCGCGCGCGCCGTCCGGGCGCCCGCCGGATACGACGGTGGTTGCGCACTTCGGCGCATGTGCGGGCGGGCGCGCCGACCTAGCGTCGGCGCCATGCTCTCCAGAGGTGTGCACCCCGCCTACCCGGCGGTCACAGTGACCCGCGCGGTGTTCGGAGCCGCACCCGACCCCGGGAGGATCGCAGTCCTGGACGCGACGTCCGGGCGTTCCCTGTCCCACGCGGAGCTCCCCGCCCTGGTCGGGACCGCCGCCTCCGCCCTGGCACGCGCCGGATCGAGCCCGGGGGACGTGGTCGGCCTGCGCCTGCGCGAGCCCCTGGACCTCGCCGTCGCCCTGCACGCGGTGATCGCGGCCGGCGCCGTCCCCCTGCCCCTCACCGGCCCGGACACGTCCCGCCTGCTCGAAGAGACCGGAGCCCGCTCCGTCATCGCCGGCGATTCCGGCGGCGACGACGGCCCGCGCACCGGGGAGGCGCCCCCGCTGCGGCTCGCCGATCTGCTCGCCGGCCCGGCCTCCGAGGGCGCGGCCCCGTCCTCTGCGGCGGGCGGCCGCGCCTGCGGCGACGTCGCGCTGCTGGCGTGTACGCGGGGGACCGGCAGGGGGCCGGCCCGGACGGTGCGGCTGACGCACGCGGAGGTCGTGGCGGGCCTGGTGAGGGTCGCCGAGTCGGCCATGTTCGGCGGCGCCGACACGGTGCTGAGCGCGCTGCCGTTCGGCACCGTCCTCGGGCTGAACGGGGTGCTCAACCCGGTGCTGCGGCTCGGCGCCACCGCCGTCGCGTTCTCCGGGACGGGACGCCACGACCTGCTCCGCGCCCTGCGGGACCACCGGGTCACCGTCGCGGTGCTCCCGCCGGAGCTCGTGGAGGCCCTCGCCTACGAGCGCGCGGTCTGCCGCTACGACCTGCGCTCGCTGCGCGCCGTCGTGGCCGCCGGCGGACCGCTCGCGGCGGAGGAGGCGCGGGCCGCCGCGTCCCGGCTGGGCTGCCCGGTACGGCAGGCGTACGGGCTGGCCGAGGCCGGCGGGTTCACCCACCTCAACCTCCGCGCGGCCGAGGAGGGGACGCTCGACTCGGTCGGGCGCGGCCTGCCGGGCGTGGCGTGGCGGGTCGTGGATCCGCGCACCGGGGCGGCGCAGCCGTCCTACCAGCCGGGCGAGATGTGCGTGCGGCTCCCGGCGGCGCGGGCCGCCGCGGGGCCCGCGCGGTGGCTGCCCACCGGGGACTCGGCGTTCGCCGACGAGCACGGGCGGGTGTACATCCTCGGACGGCTCGCCGCCGCGCACCGCGAGCCGCCCGGCGACCCGGAGGCGGTGCTGGCCGCGCATCCGTCCGTGGCGGACGCCGTCGTGGCGCCCGCCCCCGACGACGACCTCGGGCTCGCGCCCCACGCGTTCGCCGTGCTGACCGAACCCGTGTCCGAGGCCGACCTCCTCGCCCACGTCAACGGGCGCGTGCCGAGGACCCGCGCGGTGTCGGCGGTGCACGCCGTGGACGAGATCCCCCGCACGGCCGACGGCCGGGTCAGGCGCCGGGAGCTCCTGGAGCGCGCCGGACTCGCCCCGTGACGTACACATGTGACTACACACTTCTTCGGATGCGGCGCCGGACGCGCGCGGCGTACCTTCGCCGCATGCCCGAGGCGAGCACTCCGGTCCACGACGCCACGATCACCGACGTGGTGCTGGAGGCGGCCCGGGAGGCCGCGGACAGAGCGGCCGCCTCCCGGCGCGGCGGGCGCGCGGCCCTCGTCGACCCCGCGGGCGAGCTCGGGCACGCGGGCTTCGCGCGGGCCGTCCCGGCCGCCGCGAACGGGCTGCGCCGCCACGGGATCCGGCACGGCGACGTCGGCGCGGTCCACGTCGCCGGCGTCCGCGAACTGGCCGTCGCCGCGCACGCCGTCACCGCCGCCGGGGCCGTGCCGGTCCTGCTTCCGCCCTGGGGGACCTCCGCCGGGCTCGCGGCGCTGATGAACGAGACCGGCGCCCGGTTCCTGCTGACCGGCGAGGACACCGCCGCCCTGTCGATGGCCGCCGTGGAGCGGTCGTTCGTCAGGCAGGTCTTCGCCTTCGGGGACGTTCCCGGCACGACCGCGTTCCGCCGCCTGCTGGAACCCGGGGCCGCACCGGACGGCGGGCCGCGCGGCCCGCTTCGGGCGCCGGCGCTGCGCGTGCCCGCCCCGCCGGAGGACTTCACGCACGCCGACCGCCTCGCCGACCTCTGCCGCCTGCGCGGGGCGCTGGACATCGCGGACGGCGACGTGCTCGCCCTGTGCGGCCCGGACGTCCCCGCGCTCACGCGGATGGGGCTGGTGGACCTGTGCCTCGTCCGCGGCGCCACTCTCGTGGGGGTCCCCGGCGGCGGCGCGGAGGACCTCCTCGAAGCGATCGTCGGCCACCGGGCGACCGCGGCCGTCGTCACCCCGGCCAAGCTCCGCGCCATCGCCTTCGACCACGGCCGCGTCCCCGTTCCGGGGGTCCGGCTCCTGGTGGCGGGCGCGCCGTCCGCCGAGGCCGTCCGCGCCTGCCGCGCCCGGCACCGCTGGCCGGTGGCCCCGCTCTGCTGATGGGGCGCTCTGCTGATGGGCCGCTGTGCTGGTGAGGCGTCCCCGCGCGTCCCGGGGGACGCGCGGGAACGCGGTGCGTCAGCCCGCGGGGGCGGGGTGGGGAATGGACTTGTGCTCCAGGTAGGCGTGCAGGCCCTCGGGGCCGAGCTCGCGGCCGAGTCCGCTGTTCTTGTAGCCGCCGAACGGGGTGTTCGGGTCGAGGGTGTACATGTTGACGCCGCAGCTCCCGGTGCGGATGCGGCGGGCGACCTCGACGCCGTGGTCGACGTCGGACGTCCAGACCGAGCCGCCGAGCCCGTAGTCGCTGTCGTTGGCGATCCTGACGGCGTCGGCCTCGTCCTCGTAGGGGATGAGGACCAGCACGGGGCCGAAGATCTCCTCGCGGGCGATGCGCATGTCGTTGCCGACGTCGCCGAAGACGGTGGGCGCGACGTACCAGCCGCGGTCGTGCGGGCGGTTCAGCCCGCCGGTGATCAGCTTGGCGCCCTCGTCCTGGCCGATCCGGATGTAGTTCTCCACGCGCTCCTGCTGCCGCCTGGCGACCAGTGGGCCGATCTCGCTGCCGTAGTCGGCGGGGTCGCCGACGGCGAGGCCGCCCACCATGGTCGCGAGGGCGTCGGCGACCTCGTCGTAGCGGCGGCGGGACGCCAGGATGCGGGTCTGCGCGGCGCACGCCTCGCCGTTGTTCATCAGCGAGGCCAGCTTGAAGCCCTCGACGGTGGAGGCCAGGTCCGCGTCGTCCAGGATGATCGCGGCGGACTTGCCGCCGAGTTCGAGGGTGACCCGCTTGAGCTGCTCGCCGCACACCGCGCCGATCTTGCGTCCGGCGGCGGTGGAGCCGGTGAAGGACACCTTGTCGACGTCCGGGTGCGCGACGAGGTAGGCGCCGACCTCGCGTCCGGCCGGGACGAAGTTGACGACGCCCTCGGGGATGCCCGCCTCGCGGATCCACTCGGCCAGCAGGTAGGAGTCGAGGGGGGTCTCGGGGGAGGGCTTGGCCACGACCGTGCAGCCGGCGATGAGCGCGGGCGCGAGCTTGAGCATCAGCGTGAACTGCGGGACGTTCCACGGGACGATCGCCGCGACGACCCCGACCGGCTCCTGCGTGACCGTGACCGGGCCGAGCATGCCCTGCCGGTCCTCCTCCCAGGTGTAGGAGGCGGCGAGGTCCACGTAGTACTGGAGCACCATCTGCGGGATGGCCGCCTGCCCGAAGACCGAGAACATGATGGGCGAGCCCATCTCGGCGGTCACGAGGTCGGCCATCTCCTGCTGCCGCTCGGCGTAGATCGCCGAGAGGCGGCCGACGGCCTCCGCGCGCTCGGCGGGGGTCATCCGCGGCCAGGGGCCCTCGTCGAAGGCGCGCCGGGCCGCCGCGACGGCCGCGTCGATGTCGCCCTCGGTGCCCTCGGGGACCCGCCCGATGACCTCCTCGGTGTGCGGGGAGACGACGTCGATCACGCCGGTCCCGGCCGGTGCGGCCCACTCGCCTCCGATGAACAGCCGATCGTGCTCGCGCATGCTGCTGTGCCTCCCCTGCCCGAGGGCCGACGCGGGTAACCGAATGCTTGCTTGGGCACAGCATCGCATGACGTCCCGGGGCGTTGGCAAGAGGAATGAGACTCCAGTCTCATTTGATAGAACGGGGGCCATGGCCGAGATCGCCGACGTCTGGTTCGACCCCTCCTGCCCCTACACGTGGATCACGTCGCGGTGGCTGGTGGAGGCCGCGAGGGTCCGGCCCGTCGAGCCGCGCTGGCACCTGCTGAGCCTGGCGGCGCTGAACGAGGGCCGGGACGACGACCCCGAGAACGACCCCGGGGGCTACCTGTGGCTGCCCGCCCGGGTCTGCGCCGCCGTCGCCGGCGAGGCCGGGCAGGAGGCGCTCGGCCGCTTCTACACCGCGTTCGGCGCCCGCGTCCACGAGCGCGGGGAGATGGAGCGGCGCACGATCCCCGGAGCGCTGGCCGAGGCCGGCCTGCCGGAGGAGCTCGCCGCCGCGGCCCTGGACGACCGGTACGACGACGCGGTCCGCGCCTCGACGGCCGAGGGGCTCGCGCGGGTCGGCCCGCACGTCGGCACGCCCGTCGTCGCGGTCGGCGCCCGGGCGTTCTTCGGCCCGGTGCTGTCCCGGATCCCGCGCGGCGAGGAGGCCGGGCGGCTGTGGGACGGGACGCTGCTCGTCGCCGGGACGCCCGGATTCCACGAGATCAAGGGGCCGCCCCACGCCGCCCCCGACCCCTCCTAGAGAAGGTGGGCGTTCGGGAGGCGGGCGCGCTCGGCGAGCTCGGGCAGCTCGACCGCCTCGACGCCCGCCGCCGCGAGGATCTCCGCGCCCGTGCCCGCGACGAACAGGGCCGGCTCGCGCCAGGCGAACACGGCGCGGCGGGCGCCCGAGGCGACGATCAGCTCCGCGCACGTGCGGGGACGCGACGCGCGGCGCCCGCACGGTTCGAGCGAGCTGTACACGGTCGCCCCGGCCAGGTCGCCGCGGGCCCGGGCGAGCGCGGCCTCCTCGGCGTGGTCGTGCGGGTCGTCCTCGCGGGAGAAGCCGCGCGCGACCTCCCGCCCGTCCGCCCCGACGATGACCGCGCCCACCGAGAACGCGGTGCGCGAAGGCGGGCACAGGGCCGCGAGGTCGCAGGCCAGGGCCAGCCAGCCGACGTCATCCACGCGCGCCTCCGACCAGGTAGCGCAGCAGGGCGAGGTCGCCGATGCGGGTGGCCTCCTGGAGCCGCATGGGCCGCTCCGGAGACTGCGGGAACACCCCGGACCGCACGAAGCGCGGAGCGGACGGGTCGCCGACGAAGAACGGCGCGACCACGAGCTGGAGCTCGTCCACCGCGCCGGCGGTGAGGAACAGCGTGTGGATCCCGCCGCCGCCCTCGACCATCAGGCGCCGGACGCCCCGGGACGCGAGGTCGCGGAGCACCGCGTCCAGCGCGAGCGGGTCGCCGGCGTCGACGACCTCGGCGAGGCCGGTCAGCCGGTCCGCCAGGGCGCCCGCCGTGCCGGCCGGGGCGTACACGAGCTTCGGAGACTCGCCCGTGGTGAAGAACCGCGCGCCGGGGTCCAGGTCGCCGCTCCAGGTCAGCGTCACCTTGGTGAGGTCGGGCGGCAGCCCGCGCGCGACCCGCTGCTCCCGCCGCGCCGCCGACCGCACGAGCAGCCTCGGGTCGTCGGCCCGGACGGTGCCCGCGCCGACGAGGATCGCGTCGCACCCGGCGCGCACCGCGTCGACCCGGTCCCAGTCCGCCGCGCTGGACAGCCGCAGCCGCTCCGGAGTCGCGTCGTCGATGTAGCCGTCGGCGGACATCGCGCAGCTCAGCAGCACGTAGGGACGCTCGCTCACGCCGCCACCCTACGGGAGCGCCGCGTCCTTGATCGCACCGCCCGCGCAGATCGTTTGAGGTGACTCGGCGTTTCTGCGCCGGATGTGTCGGAGGGGGTGCCTATGGTTGCTGCGACATGCGAATCCTGCACACCTCCGACTGGCATCTCGGCAGATCGTTCCACCGCGAGGACCTGCTGGCCGCGCAGGCGGCGTTCGTCGACCACCTGGTCGAGACCGTCGCGGCGGAGCGGGTCGAGTGCGTGCTGGTCTCCGGTGACGTCTACGACCGGGCCCTGCCCGCCGTCGACGCCGTCCGGCTGTGCAACGAGGCCCTGGAGCGGCTCGCCGCCCTCACCCGGGTCGTGCTCATCGCCGGCAACCACGACTCCGCGCGCCGCCTCGGGTTCGGTTCGGCGCTGATGGACGCCGCCGGCGTGCACGTCCGCACCGACTTCGCGACCGTGGGGGAGCCCGTCGTCGTCGGCGACGCCGCGATCTACGGCATCCCCTACCTGGAGCCCGAGCTCGTCCGCCACCCGTGGGAGCTGGACGAGCGCAGCCACGCCGCCGCGCTCACCGAGGCGATGCGCCGCGTCCGCGACGACGCCGCGCGCCACGACCGGCTCTCGGTCGTGCTCGCGCACGCGTTCGTCACCGGCGGCGAGTCCAGCGAGAGCGAGCGCGACATCTCGGTCGGCGGCTCCTCGCAGGTGTCGGCGTCGGTGTTCGACGGCGTCGACTACGCGGCGCTCGGCCACCTGCACGGCGCCTGGCGCATCGGCGACCGCGTCCGCTACTCGGGCTCGCCGCTGGCCTACTCCTTCTCCGAGGAGAGGCACGTCAAGGGCTCGTGGCTGATCGACCTGCGCGCGGGCGGCGTCGCGGCGGAGTTCGCGGAGGCCCCCGTCCCGCGGCGGCTGGCCCGGGTCCGCGGCCGCATCGACGACCTGCTCTCCGATCCGTCCTTCGACGAGGTCGAGGACCGCTGGCTCCAGGTCACGCTGACCGACGCGCGCCGCCCGTCCGCCGCGATGGAGCGGCTGCGCCGCCGGTTCCCGCACACGCTCGTGCTCGGCTTCGAACCCGAGGGCGGCGGCGCGGTGGACGCCCGCACCTGGTCCGAGCGCGTCCGCGAGCGCTCCGCCCCCGACGTCGCGGGCGACTTCGTCGCCGAGGTCACCGACGGGCCCGCCACCGGCGCCGAGCGCGCCCTGCTCCACGAGGCCTTCGAGGCCTGCCGCCAGAAGGAGGCCATGGCGTGAGGCTGCACCGGCTGGAGATCGCGGCGTTCGGCCCCTTCTCGGGGACGGAGGCCATCGACTTCGACGCGCTGTCGGACGCCGGGCTGTTCCTCATCCAGGGCCGGACGGGCGCGGGCAAGACGAGCATTCTCGACGCCGTGTGCTTCGCGCTCTACGGGCAGGTGCCCGGCGTCCGCAACGCGGTGAAGGGGCTGCGCAGCGACCACGCGCCGCCCGGCGCCGGGCCGCGCGTCGTGCTGGAGACGACCATCCGGGGCCGCCGCCTGCGCGTCACGCGCTCGCCCGCCTGGGAGCGGCCGAAGCTGCGCGGGTCCGGGACGACGACCGAGCACGCCAAGGTCGTCGTCGAGGAGTTCGAGCACGGCGGCTGGGTGGGGCTCACCACCCGGCTGGACGAGGCGGGCGACCTCGTGACCCGGATGCTCGGCATGACCGCCGTCCAGTTCTGCCAGGTGGCGATGCTGCCGCAGGGGGAGTTCGCCGGGTTCCTGCGCGCCGGCGCCGACGAGCGCCGCAAGGTGCTGGAGCGGCTGTTCGCCGCCGAGGTGTTCGCGCAGGTCGAGAAGTGGCTCGCCGAGCGCCGCGCCGCCACCGGCCGGGAGGCCGCGGGCCTCGGGGCGCGGGCGGTCTCGATCGCCGACCGGATCTGCGAGACGACCGGCGCCGCGCCGCCGCGCGAGCCCCGCCCGGCCGTCCCGCCGCCGCGCCGCGGGGAGCCGCCCGTGGAGCCGTTCGCCGAGGTGGAGGCGCTGCCCGCGTGGGCCGCCGAGCTGGCGGGCGGCCAGGAGGACGTCCGCGCCGTCGTCGAGGGGCTGCGCGCGGGCGCGGCGTCGGCGCTGCGCGCGGCGCGCGAGGACCTGGAGGAGGCGCGGGCGCTCGCCGACCGGCGGCGCCGCCGCGCCGAGGCGCTCGCCCGGCGCGACGCGCTGGCCGAGCGCGCGCGGGAGAAGTCGGAGCTGGCCTCGCGGCTCGACGCCGCCGCCCGCGCCGACCGGGTGGTCCCCCTGGTCAGGGACGTCCAGGCCCGGTACGGGGAGGCGAGCCGCGCCCGCCGCTGGGCCGAGGAGACCCGGTCCCGGGCCGCCGCGCTGCTGCCGCCGAAGGCGCCGCAGGACGTCCTCGCCAAGGCCGAGCGCGACCGGCGCGACGAGGTCGCCGCGCTGGAGGGCCGCAGGGCCGCCGCCGCCCGGCTCCGGCAGGTCGGCCGCGAGCGGGAGGCGCTGGCCGCGGAGCTGCTGCGGCTGGAGCCGGAGGACGCGCGCGTCCGCGCCGCGCTCGCCGATCTCCCCGCGCTCGTGGAGGGGCGCCGCGCCGAGCTGGACGAGGCCAGGATCGCCGCCGCCGGACGCTCCGGCGCCGCGGCCGCGGTCCGCGACGCCGGGCGCCGCCTCGACGCCGCGCGGCGCCGCGACCAGGTGGAGCACCGGCTCGCCGGGGCGGAGGCCGCGTACCGGACGGCGGTCGACGCGGCCCAGGACGCCCGGCAGGCCGTCCTCGACCTGCGGCAGGCGCGCCTGGACGGCATGGCCGCCGTCCTCGCCGAGGAGCTGGCGGACGGCGAGCCCTGCCGGGTCTGCGGCTCCACCGAGCACCCGGCCCCGGTCACCTCGCTCGCGCTGATCCCGACCGAGGAGCAGGTGGAGCGGGCCCAGGCCGAGGCCGACGGGGCCCAGGACGTCCGCGAGCGGGCCGGGACGGCGGCCGGGGAGCTGCGCACCGAGCGCGACAAGCTGCTGGAGATCGCCGGGGAGGCGGGCGCGGAGGCTCTCGCCGCCGAGCTCGCCGAGGCGGAGGCGGAGCTGGCGGGCGCGGAGGCCCGCGCGGCGGAGGCCGAGCGGCTGGAGGCGGCGCTCCATGCGCACGAGCAGGAGCTCGACCGGGTCCGCGGCGCGCAGGAGGAGACGGGCCGCGCCCTCACCGAGAACCGCACGCACGACCGGGAGCTGGCCGCCGAGCAGGCCCGCCTGTCCGCCGAGCTGGACGGGGCGCGCGGCGGCGACCCGACGCTGGAGGCCCGCATCGCCAGGCTCGCCGGCGAGGCCGACCTGATCGCCGCGGCGGTCGAGGCGGCCGGCGCGTCCGGGCGCGCCGGCGAGGAGCTGGCCGCCGCCCGCGCGAAGGCCGCGCAGGAGGCCGAGGAGCAGGGCTTCCGGACTCCGGAGGAGGTCCTCGAAGCCGCGCTGCCGGACGAGGACCAGGGCGTCCTGCGCGACCGGATCCGCAGGCTCGACGACGAGGAGGCCGAGGTCCGCGCCCTGCTCGGCGACCCGGACCTGGTCGCGGCCGCCGCCGCGCCCGCGCCCGACCTGCCCGCCCTGGAGGCGGCGGCGGACGCGGCGGACGCGGCGCACACCGGGGCCGCGAACGCCGCCGACCGCGCGCGGCACCGCTGCGAGCGCCTCGCCGAGCTGCGCGTGGACCTCGCCGCCGCCGTCGGCGCGTGGCGCCCCGCCGCCGGGCGGCACGAGGTCGCCGAGCGCCTCGCGGGGCTCGCCTCGGGCAAGCACGTCGCGAACCGGCACGACATGTCGCTGTCGGCGTACGTGCTGGGCGCCCGCCTCCGCCAGGTCGTCGCCGCCGCGAACGAGCGGCTGGACCGCATGTCCGGGGGCCGCTACGCCCTCGTGCACACCGTCGAGAAGGCGGCGGGCGACCGCGCCAGGGGGGCCGGGGGGCTCGGCCTGCGCGTCGCCGACTCCTGGACGGGCCTCATGCGCGACCCGGTCACCCTGTCGGGCGGCGAGTCCTTCATCACCTCGCTGGCGCTGGCCCTCGGCCTCGCCGACGTCGTCACCGCCGAGGCGGGCGGCACCGAGATCGGCACCCTGTTCGTCGACGAGGGGTTCGGCACCCTCGACGAGGAGACCCTCGACGAGGTCATGGACGTCCTGGACGGCCTGCGCGACGGCGGCCGGGCGGTCGGCATCGTCAGCCACGTCGCCGAGCTGCGCGCCCGCATCCCGGCCCAGCTCCGCGTCACCAAGGACCGCGCGGGCTCCACCGCCGCGGTCGTCCTCTGACGGCGCCCTCAGCCGGAGATGTACTGCAGGATCACGTTGTGCACGTGGTGGCTCTTGTCGGAGCCGCGGAACTCGACCTCGTAGGTGTGCGTGCCGACGTTGATCGCGATCGAGCCGGTGGAGAAGTAGGACCCGGCCCACGACTTGTTGCTGACCACGCTCACCGAGGTGATGCGGGAGTAGGGCACGCTGGTGATCGCGTACTTCTTGCCGGCGAAGCTGCGGTCCTGGACGATCACCCGGCGGTCGGTGAGCCCGATGAACCCGGTGCCGGCGCCGACCGCGTCGTAGACGGCGATGATCTGCTCGCCGGGCAGCAGCCCGCTCTCGATCTGCTTGAGCTGGCCCGACCTGTCGTGCTGGACCTCGTCGCCCATGGTTCCTCCGGTGTTCGCGGCGTTCGTCCCGTTCCGTAGGGAGTGTCTCAGCCGCCGGGCGCGGACCGGGCGGCTTCCAGGAAGCCGACGCACCGGCCGAGCAGATCGACCAGCGTCCGCCGCTCGGCGTCGGTGAACTCGGCGGCGAGCCCCCGCTCCACCTTGACCGCGCGGGCGTCGGCGCTCTCCAGGACCGCCGCGCCCTCGGCGGTGAGCCGCGTCTCCAGGATGTTGCGGTGCCACTCGTGCGGGGTGCGCTCGATCAGCCCGCGCTCCTGGAGGTTCTTCAGGACGGTGTTCATCGTCGGCGGGGTGACCGCGCACTTGCGGGCCAGCGCGGCGGCCGACATGCCCGGGTTGTCGTCGAGGTGCAGCAGGGCCGCGTACTGCGGGACCGTGAGCCCGCTCGGCTTCAGCGCCGCCTGCTTGGCGCCGTTGAGCGCCTGCTCGGCGCGCTTGAGGTGCGAGCCGAGCCGCTCGTGGGCGGGCAACGAGGTCATTCCCGCATGGTAGCGACCCTCCGGAGGGAAGACTGTTGACGAGCATTAGAGTTCTAACTATCGTAAGTGCGCGTACTAATGATGCAACTCGAACGGAGATGTCATGTCGCGCATCCAGCGCTCCACCGCGGCGGCCGCGGCGGGTCTCGCCGTCGCCGCTCTCGTCGCCGCGTCGCCCGCGTCCGCGGCCGCCGGTCCCGCCGCCGGCGCCTCCGCCGCCCCGCGGATCTCCACGGCCTACGTGCTGCCGGGCGACCGCGTGTACCCCGAGGGCATCGCCGCCGACCCGCGCACCGGCACGATGTACGCCGGGTCCTTCGAGGACGGCACCGTCTACCGCATGCGTCCGGGGCACCGCACGGCCGAGGTGTTCCTGCCCGCGGGCGCCGACGGCCGCCGCACCGCCAACGGCCTGAAGACCGACGCGGCCGGACGGCTGTGGGTGATCGACTCCTCGTCCGGCGTCGCGGTCTACGACGCCCGGAGCCGCGCCCTGCTGGCGCGGTTCGCCGTCCCCGGCGACGGCGCCCGGTTCGTCAACGACCTCGCCGTCGCCCCCGACGGCGGCGTCTACCTGACGGACAGCTCCCGCGCCGTCGTCTACCAGGTCACGCCGCGCGATCTGGAAGCGGCGCGGGGCGGGACCGGCACGCTGACCGTCCGTTTCGACCTGAGCGGCGTGCTCGAACCGCACAGGCCGGCCGAGTTCACCCTGAACGGGATCGTCGCCGACCCCACAGGGCGGTTCCTGCTGACCGACGACATGCTCGGCGGCGACCTCTACCGGCTGGACCTCGCCACCGGCGCGATCCGCAAGGTCGCTCTCAGCGGCGGCGACATGCACAACGCGGACGGCCTCGAACTCCAGGACGGGCGCCTCTGGACGGCCGACAACGTCGACAACGTCCTCACCCGCTGGCGTGTCGCGCCCGACGGGACCCGGGCCCGCCTTGAGCGCACGCTGGCGGACCCGTCCCTCCAGGTTCCGACGACGCTCGTCCGCCGCCACGGGACGCTCTACGTGGTCCGCTCGCAGTTCGACAAGGGCGGCCCGCTCGGCGACGGCACCCCGGAGATCCCCTTCACCGTCGCCGCCGTCCGGGGACTCTGACGCCCGCGCCCGGCCCGCCCTGCGCCGCCGGCCACGGGTCCGGGGGCGGCTCCGCCTTCCGGCGTCCGCCGCCCGCCGTCACAGGTTCGTGAGCAGGACGGCGGGGTTCTCCACGCAGTCGGCCACGAACCGCAGGAACCCGCCCGCCGCGCCGCCGTCGCAGACCCGGTGGTCGAACGTCAGCGAGAGCTGGGTCACCTTGCGCGGCACGACCGCGCCGTCCACGACCCAGGGGCGGTCGATGATCCGGCCGACGCCGAGCAGCGCCGCCTCGGGGTGGTTGATGATCGGGGTCGAGCCGTCCACGCCGAACACGCCGTAGTTGTTGAGGGTGAACGTGCCGCGCGTCAGCGCCTCGGGCGGCAGCCCGCCCTCGCGCGCGAGGCCGGTGAGCCGGGCCAGCTCGGCGGCGATCTGCGCGGTCGTCATCAGGTGCGCGTCCCGCACGACCGGCACGACGAGGCCGCGGTCGGTCTGCGCGGCGAAGCCGAGGTTGACGTGCCCGTACCGGACGATCTCCTGCCGGCCGGCGTCGACCGAGGAGTTCAGCTCGGGGAACTCCCGCAGGGCGGCCACGCAGATGCGGGCCAGCAGGGCGAGCAGCCCGACGCCGAGGTCGGGGCGGGTCCGCCGGAGCGCGTCCCTGGCCCCGACGAGGGCGGTGGCGTCGGCGTCCACCCAGGTCGTCGCGTCCGGGATCTCGCTGCGGCTGCGGGTGAGCTTGTCGGCCACCGCGCGGCGGAGCCCGCGCAGCGGGATCCGCTCGGGCATCGGACGGGCGGGCGCCGGCCTCTCCGCAGCCGTCTCGGCGGTGGTCTCGGCGGTGGCGACGGCCTGCTCGACGTCGCGGCGCAGGATCACGCCGCGGGGCCCCGTGGGGGCGACGGCGGCGAGGTCGAGGCCGTGCTCGCGCGCGATCCTGCGGACGAGCGGGGAGATCACGCGGGGGGCGTCCGCGCGGCGGGGCCCCGGAGCCGGAGCCACCGCGGCCGGGCCCGCCGGAGCGGGCGCCGCCGCCGGGGCCTTCGGGCCGCCCGCGCGGCGCCGTCCGCGCCGGCCCGGCCCGTGCCCGGTGCCGTAGCCGATCAGGACGTTGCCGGACCCGGCCCGCTCCTCCTCGCGGTAGCGGTCCGCGTCCGGATGCGCGTCGGCGGCCGGGGCGGGCCCCGTCCCGGCGTCGCCGGCGGGGCCGACCTCGATGAGCGGCTCGCCGACCGCGAGGATCGCGCCCGCCTCCGCGTGCAGCCTCAGCACGGTCCCCGCGTAGGGGACGGGCACCTCCACCGCCGCCTTGGCGGTCTCGACCTCCACCACGACCTGGTCGACCTCGACGGTGTCGCCCGCGGCGACCTTCCATTCGACGATCTCGGCCTCGGTCAGGCCCTCGCCGAGGTCGGGCAGGCGGAACACCTGCCGGGTGGCGGCGGTCACGACGCCTCCCTGTCCAGGTGCAGGACGTCGGGGGCGTCGTCGAACTGGAGCCGGTCGACGGCGTCCAGGACGCGGTCGGCGTCCGGCAGGTGCGCGTGCTCCAGCTTCGGCGGCGGGTAGGGGATGTCGAACCCGGAGACGCGCAGCACCGGCGCGGCCAGCGAGTGGAAGCAGCGCTCCTGCACCCGGGCCGCGATCTCCGCGCCGACGCCCGCGAAGCCCTGGGCCTCCTGGACGACCACGCAGCGGCCCGTCTTGCGCACCGAGGCGGCGACGGTCCCGTCGTCGAACGGGACGACGGTGCGCAGGTCCACCACCTCCAGGTCGCGTCCCTCCCGCGCGGCGGCCTCGGCGGCCTCCAGCGCCACCGGGACGCTCGGCCCGTAGGCGACCAGCGTCGCGTCCCGCCCCTCGCGGCGCACCACGGCCCGCCCGAACCCGGCGGCACGCCGGTTCTCGGGGCTGATGTCGCCCTTGGCCCAGTACAGCCGCTTGGGCTCCATGAAGACGACCGGGTCCGGGTCGGTGACGGCGTCGCGCAGCAGCCAGTACGCGTCGTCGGCGGTGGCGGGCGTGACGACCTTCAGTCCCGGCGTGTGGGCGTAGTAGGCCTCGCTGGAGTCGCAGTGGTGCTCGACGCCGCCGATGCCCCCCGCGTAGGGGATGCGGATCACCATCGGCAGCGACAGGCGGCCGCGGGTGCGGTTGCGGAACTTCGCCACGTGCGAGGCGATCTGCTCGAAGGCCGGGTAGGCGAAGGCGTCGAACTGCATCTCCACCACGGGGCGGAAGCCGCCCATCGCCATGCCGACGGCCAGGCCGACGATCCCCGCCTCGGCCAGCGGGGTGTCGAAGCAGCGGTCCTCGCCGAAGTCGCGGGTCAGCCCGTCGGTGATGCGGAAGACCCCGCCGAGCGGCCCCACGTCCTCACCGAAGACCAGCACCCGCTCGTCCTCGGCGAGCGCGTCCCGCAGCGCGGCGTTCAGCGCCTGCGCCATCGTCGTCGCGGCCATGTCAGTCCTCCCCGGGGAGCATCTCGGACGCCAGCAGGGCGCGCTGCTCGCGCAGCTGGGGCGTGGGTTCGGCGAAGACGTGGTCGAACAGCTCGAACGGGTCGGCCTCCGGGTCGGCGGCCATCCGGTCGCGCAGGCGCGCCGCGTACTCCTCGGCGGCCTCCCGCGCCGACGCGACGTCCTCCTCCGAGAGCAGGCCCCGCCCGCGCAGGTGGGTCTCCAGCCGCGCGAGGGGGTCGGCCGCCTCCCAGCGCGCGACCTCCTCGTCCTCGCGGTACCGGGAGGCGTCGTCGGCGTTGGTGTGGGAGTCCATGCGGTAGGTGTGCGCCTCGACCAGGAAGGGGCCGCCGCCGGAGCGGGCGTGCTCGACGGCCGCCGACAGCACCGACAGCACCGCGACGAGGTCGTTGCCGTCCACCTGCTCGGACCGGACGCCGTAGCCGATCCCCTTGTAGGCCAGCGCCGGCGCGGCGGTCTGCTTGGCCAGCGGCACCGAGATCGCGTACTTGTTGTTCTGGACGAAGAAGACCACGGGCGCCCGCAGGACCCCGGCGTAGTTGAGCGCCTCGTGGAAGTCGCCCTCGCTGGTCCCGCCGTCGCCGACGAACGCCATCACCACGCCGTCCTCGCCCTTGCGGCGCAGGGCGTCGGCCATGCCCACGGCGTGGATCGTCTGGGTGGCCAGCGGGGTGCACTGGGGCGCGACGCGCGTCGCCGCCGGGTCGTAGCCGCAGTGCCAGCCCCCGCGCAGCAGCGTGAGCACCTCGACGGGGTCCATGCCGCGGGCGACCAGCGCCACCGAGTCGCGGTAGGTGGGGAACAGCCAGTCGTCCTCGCGCAGCGCGAGCACCCCGGCGATCTGGCAGGCCTCCTGCCCGCGGCTGGACGGGTAGACCGCCAGCCGGCCCTGCTTGGTCAGCGCGGTGGCCTGCCGGTCGAACCGGCGGCCGAGCACCATCCGGCGGTAGGCCTCGACCAGCGCCGCGTCCTCCGGGGCGCGGTACCCGGCCGGCGTCCCGGCGTCCGTCCCGTCCTCGGCGACGAAGCGCACCGGGACGGAGGAGGGGAGGAGGCCCTCGATCCCCTGGTGAGGTGTCCGCACGGACATGGCGCCGCTCCCTTCCCGTGGACGGTTGTCGGTTCGATCGTCCGCTCGGACGACGATCTGCTCAAGACATCGGGCACAATGAGCGACAAATGGCTCGTTCAGTGACTCAGGGGGCGCCAAATGTCATCCGACCTGGGCGGCGAGGGCGTCCGGCCCGGACGTTCGGCCCCCCGGCTGGACGCCGTGGACCACGCGATCATCGCCGAGCTGCTGCGCGACGGCCGGCTGTCGGTGCGGGCGCTGGCCGAGCGCGTGCACGTCTCGCGCGCCAACGCCTACGCGAGGCTGACCCGCCTGCTGGACGAGGGCGTCATCACCGGCTTCACCGCCGAGCTCGCCCCGCACCGGGCCGGCCTCGGCACCAGCGCCTACGTCTCGGTCACGATCGAGCAGAACTCCTGGCGCTCGGTCTCCGCCCGGCTCCAGGACACCCCCTACGTCGAGCACTTCGCGATGGTCGGCGGCGACTACGACGTCCTGGCCCTGGTCCGGGCCCCCGACAACGAGGCGCTCCGGCACGTGGTGCTGGAGCGCATCCAGGACATCCCGGGCGTTCGCGCGACCCGCACCTGGCTGGTGTTCGACGAGGCGCGGGGCAGGGGAGCGCAGTGGGAGACCTGGGACGACTGAGGCCCCCGGTCGTGCCCCGAGCAGGGCGTTCCGCCCTTCTTGCACGCTCGCGCGGTCCTGTGTCACCCTGAATACAGACCGCTCGGTCAGTAAATAGGCCGAGTCCAGCCGGGTCCCCAGCGGAGGAGCCCATGACGACGCCGCAGGCCGCGCCCCAGCAGGCGCCCGCCGAGCAGTTCGAGGCGACGATCGCGCGCCACGACCGGATCGAGCCGCGCGACTGGATGCCCGACGCCTACCGCCGGACGCTGGTCCGGCAGATCGCCCAGCACGCCCACTCCGAGATCATCGGGATGCAGCCGGAGGGCAACTGGATCACCCGCGCCCCCTCGCTGCGCCGCAAGGCGATCCTGCTGGCCAAGGTCCAGGACGAGGCCGGGCACGGGCTGTACCTGTACTCGGCGTGCGAGACCCTGGGCGTGTCCCGCGCCGAGCTGACCGAGATGCTCCTCACCGGCCGGCAGAAGTACTCCTCGATCTTCAACTACCCCACGCTCTCCTACGCCGACGTCGGCACGATCGGATGGCTGGTGGACGGCGCGGCGATCTGCAACCAGGTCCCGCTGTGCCGGACGTCCTACGGCCCCTACGGCCGCGCGATGATCCGCATCTGCAAGGAGGAGTCCTTCCACCAGCGGCAGGGCTACGAGCTGCTGATGACGATGATGCGCGGCACCGCCGAGCAGCGCCGGATGGTGCAGGAGTCGGTGGACCGGTTCTGGTGGCCGTCCCTGATGATGTTCGGCCCGCCCGACGCGAACTCGCCGAACTCCGAGCGGTCCATGGCGTGGGGCATCAAACGCAACGGCAACGACGAGCTGCGCCAGCGCTTCGTCGACATGACCGTCCCGCAGGCCGAGGCCCTCGGCGTCACGCTCCCGGACCCGGACCTGCGCTGGAACGAGGAGCGCCAGGCCCACGACTTCGGCGAGCCGGACTGGTCGGAGCTCACCGCCGTCATCAAGGGCGGGGGGCCCTGCAACGCCCAGCGGCTGGCGCACCGCCGCCGCGCCCACGAGGACGGCGCCTGGGTCCGCGACGCCGCGACCGCCTTCGCCCGCAGGCAGGCGGACCGCGCCGGGGCCGGGCACGAGGAAGGAGCCGAGGCATGAGCGAATGGCCGCTCTACGAGGTGTTCGTGCGCGGCAAGCGCGGCCTCAACCACGTCCACGTCGGGTCGCTGCACGCCCCCGACGACGAGATGGCCGTCCGGCACGCGCGCGACGTGTACACGCGCCGCAACGAGGGCGTCAGCATCTGGGTCGTGCGGTCGGACGCCATCACCGCGTCCAGCCCGGACGAGAAGGACCCGCTGTTCGCCCCCAGCGGCGACAAGGTCTACCGGCACCCGACGTTCTACGAGATCCCCGAGAACGTCCCCCACATGTGAAGGCCGCCATGGAAAGTCAGCACGGCTCGGTGTACGACGGGCTCCTCGACGGCGACAGCTCCCAGTGGGCGTTCGGGACCGACTTCGAGGACCCGCTGGCGGGCGTCGACACGACCGTCCCGGACGGCGTCGACCCGCACGCGCTCGCGACGTACTGCCTGATGCTCGCCGACGACGCCCTCGTCCTTTCGCACCGGCTCTCCGAGTGGTGCAGCAACGCGCCCGACCTCGAAGAGGACATCGCCCTCGCCAACACCGCGCTGGACCTCCTCGGCCAGGCGCGGCTGCTGCTCGCCCGCGCGGCCACCGCCGACCCCTCGGTCGTCCCGCCGCTGCCGGAGGGCTCGCCGGTCCCGCCCGAGGACGCGCTGGCGTTCTTCCGGGACGCGGACGCCTACCGCAACGTGCGCCTCGCCGAACTGCCGAACGGCGACTTCGCGCACACCATGGCCCGCGTCCTGGTCTTCGCGACCGCCCGGCTGGCGCTGTTCGACCGGCTCACCGGCAGCCGCGACGCCGTCCTCGCCGCCGTCGCGGCCAAGGGCGTCAAGGAACTGGCCTACCACCGCGACTTCGCCGGACGCTGGTTCCTCACCCTCGCCCAGGGCACCGAGGAGTCGCGCCGCCGCGTCCTCGCCGGGCTCGACGACGTGTGGCGCCACCACGACGAACTGTTCCGCACCCACCCGGTGGAGCGGGCGCTCGCCGAGGCGGGCGTGGCCGTGGACCCCGCCGCCACCGCCGACGCCGCCGGCGCCGTCCTCGCGCAGGTCTTCACCGCGAGCGGCGTCGAGCCGCCCGACGTCCCGCAGACCGGGCTGCCCGGCGGGCGCGCCGGACGCGACGGCGTCCACACCGAGGCGCTGAGCCGGATGCTGGCCGAGATGCAGGTCGTCGCCCGCGCCCACCCGCTGGGACGGTGGTGACCGCCGTGCCCGCGACCGCCCGCGCCGTCGCCGCGTCCGTCCGGGACCCGGAGATGCCGATGCTGACCCTGGAGGACCTCGGCGTCCTGCGCCGCGTCGAGGAGCACGGCGCCGCCGTCACCGTGGCGATCACCCCGACGTACTCGGGCTGCCCCGCCCTCGCCACGATGCGCGACGACCTCGTCCACCGGCTCACCGACGCCGGCTACGCCGACGTGCGCGTCGAGATCGAGCTGTCCCCGCCCTGGTCGAGCGACTGGATCACCGAGCGGGGCCGGGCCGCCCTCGCCGCCGCCGGGATCTCGCCGCCCGGCCCGGCGCCGGCGCCGTCCGGACCCGTCGCGCTCACCCTCGCGCCGACCCGCCGGAGGCTGCGCTGCCCCCGCTGCGGCTCGGCGTCCGTCGAACTGACCTCGGAGTTCGGCTCCACCTCCTGCAAGGCCCTGTACCGCTGCACCGGCTGCCTGGAGCCGTTCGAGCACGTGAAGGAGATCTAGCGGTGGCGCCTGCGACGTTCCACCCACTGAAGGTCGCCGCCGTCGACCGGCTGACCGACGACTCGGCGGCGGTGACGTTCGACGTCCCGCCCGAACTCGCCGCCGACTACGCCTTCGCCGCAGGCCAGAGCCTCACGCTGCGCCGGATGGTCGACGGGCGGGAGCACCGCCGCTCCTACTCGATCTGCGCGCCGGCGGGCGCCCGGCCCCGGATCGGCGTCCGCGAGATCCCCGAGGGCCTCTTCTCCTCCTGGCTCGTGCGGGACGTCCGCCCCGGCACCGAGATCGACGTCCAGGTCCCGTCCGGCAGCCTGCGGGCCGACCCCGCCGAGCCCGGACGTCACCTGCTGATCGCGGCGGGCTCCGGCATCACCCCCATGATCTCCATCGCCGCGACGGTGCTCGCCAACCCGGGCACCGAGGTGCGGCTCCTCTACGGCAACCGCACGAGCGGGACCGTGATGTTCGCCGAAGAGCTCGGCGACCTCAAGGACCGCTACGGCCCCCGGTTCCAGCTCGTCCACGTGCTGAGCCGCGAGCCCCGCGACGTCGAACTGTTCTCCGGCCGCCTCGACGCCGGCCGCCTGCGCCGCCTGCTGAGCGCCGTGACGCCCGTCGACGACGTCGACCACGTCTGGCTGTGCGGCCCGCTGCCCATGGTCACCGGCGCCCGCGACGTCCTCGCCGAACTCGGCGTCCCGCGCGAGAAGGTGCACGTCGAGCTGTTCTACGTCGACGAGCCGCCCCCCGAGGTGCGGCGCGACGGCCCCGCCGCCACCGGCGAGACCAGCGAGGTCACCGTCGTGCTGGACGGCCGGTCGAGCACCTCGCCCATGCCCCGCGACCAGCGCGTCCTCGACGCCGCCCAGGCCACCCGCGCCGACCTCCCGTTCGCCTGCAAGGGCGGCGTCTGCGGCACCTGCCGCGCCCGCGTCACCGAGGGCGAGGTCGACATGGTCCGCAACTACGCCCTCGAACCCGCCGAGGTCGCCGCCGGGTTCGTGCTCACCTGCCAGTCCCACCCGGTCAGCGCCACCGTCACCGTCGACTTCGACGCCTGAGCCCCGCTCACGACGGCGGCGCCGCCAAACCCTCGAACGCGATGGCGGTGACGGCGTCCGAGAGGGCGTCCGCGCTCACCTCGCCCCCCGGCCGGTACCACTCCACCAGCGAGTTCACCATGCCGAACAGGAGCCGGCTCACCAGCTCCGGCGGCACGTCACCGCGCACCGCCCCCTCCGCGGCCGCCGCCCGCACCAGCTCCGCCAGCTGCGCGTCGATCCACCGCCGCCGCCGGAGCGCCGCCAGCTCCACCTCGCTGTTGCCGCGCACCCGCAGCAGCAGCGTCACCGCCGGCTGATGGGCCACCAGCACCCGCACGCTCTCCCGCACCACCGACCGCAACCGCTCGTAAGCGCTGCCGCCCGCCCCGTCCTGCGCCTCGCGGATCACCGCCGTCAACTCGTCGAGCGCCTCATCGAGAGCCAACGCGAGCAGATGCGACTTGCCCGGCACATGATGATAGATAGCCGACTTGCTGAACCCGAGCTCCTCCGCGAGGTCCCCCATACTGGTCCCCTCGTAGCCCTTCCGATTGAAGAGCTCGATGGCCCGCCGCAGAACCGTCCCCTGGTCATACCCAGGCCGGCCTCTCTTCATATTGCTTTTTCTCCTCCTTCGGGCCTTGGCGGCCCTCCATCGTCGATAAAGCTGGCGATCGCTGGCATCGCTTCGACTCGCCTGGCGGCTCGCTTCGCGATCAGGTTCTCGCAAGCTCGAACCTGCCTTCGGACGCGATCGCAACCATGAGGTTGTCACGGGGTTGCGGCGGTGGCTGAGGTTGGTGGTGTGGTTATTGCAGTGCCCTCTTCCTCGGGCCTGGCGGCCCTTCATCGTCGGGCACCGCGGCGGTGGCTGGGATCGCTTCGGCTCGCCTTGCGGCTCGCTTCGCGATCGGGTTCTTGCTTCGCTTGAACCTGCCTTCGGACGCGATCGCGGTTCCTCAGGGTGTCGCTTGGTTGGTGTGGCGGCTGAGGTCGTCGGGGTGGTGGGGTGCGGTGGGCGGGGTCGCTTCGGGCGTTCAGATTCTCGCAGGGTCTTCGCCGCCGTCGCGGTGCCTGATGGTGTTGCCGTGCTCTGCTCTTCGTTCCGGTGGTCGTGGTGGGAGGCGCCGGGTCGGTGTCGGGGGTTGGTTGACGGGTTGGTGGTGGAGAGGGGTTTTCATGTAGCACGTTTGTGTTTATGGTCGTCGGTGTCGGGGGTGCTGTACCTGTCCGGATACGCTCCCGAACCGGAGGCCCGCTGTGGCGCTCTCCTTTCTCGACCTGCGGCACACCGTCGCGAAACCGGGCTACAACCGCTGGCTGATCCCTCCCGCCGCGCTCGCCGTGCATCTCTGCATCGGGCAGGCGTACGCCACCAGCGTCTACAAGACCGCCCTCGTGAAGCACTTCGACGCCAGTCTCACCGCGGTCGGCGTCGTGTTCTCCATCGCGATCGTGATGCTCGGCGCGTCCGCGGCGGTCATGGGGACGTGGGTGGACCGCGTCGGGCCGCGGCGGGCGATGTTCACCGCGGCCTGCTTCTGGGCGGCGGGGTTCCTGGTCGGGGCGCTCGGCATCGCCGCCGGGCAGCTCTGGCTGGTCTACCTCGGGTACGGCTTCATCGGCGGCATCGGTCTCGGCATCGGGTACATCTCGCCGGTGTCGACCCTGATCCGGTGGTTCCCCGACCGGCCTGGCCTGGCGACCGGCATGGCGATCATGGGCTTCGGCGGCGGGGCGCTGGTCGCCTCGCCGCTGTCGCGCCGGCTGCTGTCGCTGTACGACCCGGACGGCGACCCCGCGTCCGGGGGCGCGGTCGCCCTGCTGTTCGTCACGCTGGGCGTCGCCTACTTCCTGGTGATGATGCTCGGCGTGTTCACCGTGCGGGTCCCGCCGCCGGGATGGCGGCCCGCCGGGGCCGCCTCCGCGGCGGAGCGCGCCGCCGCGCCGCGCGGCGTCTCGGCGGCGTCCGCGATCAGGACGCCGCAGTTCTGGCTGCTCTGGACGGTGCTGTTCTGCAACGTCACCGCCGGGATCGGGATCCTGGAGCAGGCCGGCCCGATGATCGGCGACTTCTTCCGCTCCGGCGGCTCGACCTCGGTGTCGGCGACCGAGGCGGCCGGGTTCGTCGGGCTGCTGTCGATGTTCAACATGGCCGGGCGGTTCGTCTGGTCCTCGACCTCGGACTACATCGGCCGCAAGCCCACCTACGTCGGGTACCTCGGCGTCGGGATGGCCGCCTACGTCCTGCTCGCGCTCTTCGGGGACGCCTCGACGGCGTTCTTCGTCGCGCTCGCCTCGCTGATCATCTCCTTCTACGGCGGCGGGTTCGCGACCGTCCCGGCCTACCTGCGCGACCTGTTCGGCACCTACCAGGTCGGCGCGATCCACGGCCGGCTGCTGACCGCCTGGTCGGCGGCGGGCGTCGCCGGGCCGCTGATCGTGAACCGGTTCCTGGACGCCCGCGGCGAGCCGGGCGCGCTCGTGGCCGCCGACTACCGTCCCGCCCTGTTCACGATGGTCGGGGTCCTCGCGATCGGCTTCGCTGCGAACCTGCTCATCCGCCCGGTCGCGGAGCGGCACCACGTTTCGGAGGCCGGACCCCGCGTACCCGAGCCCCGTCCCGCCACCTGATTCGAAGTGAAGGAGGAGGACCATGCCGCAGGCATCGGACCCCGCGCCCGAAGAGGGCGCATCCGCGGGCCCCGACCGGACCGTGCCGCGCCTCGTCGTCTCCTGGTCCGTCGTCGGCATCCCGCTGATCTACGGCGTGGTGGAGACGGTCAGGGCGATCCTGCCCCTCTTCGGCGGGTGACCTCGGGCCGCCGGAGGCTTCGCACGAGCGCTTGCAGCGCCGCCTCGAAGGCGTGGTCCGGGGGCGTCGCGTAGCCGACCACGAGGCCGTCGTCGGGCGGGAGGCGGGCGGCGGGGTGGCGGAACGCCGACAGGGCGTCGACCGCCACTCCCGCGCGGGCCGCGGCCTCCATGGCGGCGGACTCGGTGCCGGGCGGCAGGCGCAGGACGGCGTGCAGGCCGGCGGCGATCCCCGTCGTGTGGACGTGGGGCGCGTGCTCGGCGAGCGCGGCGACGAAGCGGTCGCGCCGGTCGCGGTACCGCTGGCGCATGCGGCGGACGTGGCGGTCGTAGGAGCCGGAGTCGAGGAAGTCGGCCAGGGCCAGCTGGTCGAGGACGCCCGCCCACGCTTCCCGCTCGCCCTTGGCCTTGAGGACGCCGTCTACCAGGCGGTCGGGCAGGACCATCCAGCCGAGCCGGACGGCGGGGGACAGGCTCTTGCTGGCGGACCCGATGTACAGGACCCGGTCAGGGGCCAGTCCCTGCACCGCACCGACCGGCTGGCGGTCGTAGCGGAATTCGCCGTCGTAGTCGTCTTCGATGATGAGCCCGTCCGATGTGGCGGCCCACTCGGCGACCGCCGTCCGCCTGCGCGAATGCAGCGGACCGCCCGTGGGGAACTGGTGCGCGGGCGTCAGAAGCACGGTGCGCTCGGTTTTGGAGAGTTCATCGATCCGGGCTCCGTCGCCGTCGACGGTGAGCGGACGGGTGCGCGTGCCGGCCTGCTTCAGCAGGGCCCGGTGGAAGGGCAGGCCGTACCCCTCGACCGCCAGCGGGCCGGACAGCACCCCGCCGCCGAACAGCAGCCGCAGGGCGTGCGCGAAGCCGGAGCAGACCACGATGTGGTCGGCGTCGGTCCGCACGCCGCGCGTGCGGGTCAGGTACGCGGCGAGCGCGCGGCGCAGTTCGGGGCGCCCGCGCGGGTCGCCGGGACCGAACGCCTCGTTCGGCGCCGCGGCGACCGCCCGGCGCGCCGACGCCAGCCAGGCGGCGCGCGGGAAGGACGCGGCGTCCGGCTGGCCTTGGCGCAGGTCGTGCGCCGGTTCGGGCGGACGGTCCGCGCCGGGCCGCGCCTTGGGGTGCGCCGGGGGCCGCGCGCTGAGCGCCACCCGCGTCCCGGAGCCCTGGCGGGCGGTCAGCCATCCCTCGGCGACGAGTTCGGCGTAGGCGTCGGCGACGGTGTTGCGGGCCAGACCGAGGTCGGCTGCCAGCGAACGGTAGGGCGGCAGCCGGGTTCCGGGGGCCAGCCGCCCGGAGCGGACCGCCGTGCGCAGCGCGCGCGTGAGGGCGGCTCGCCGCCCGCCGCCGCCCGGCAGGTCCAGGTGGAGGTCGGCTCCGATCCGCTCCGCCAGATTGACCCAGTTTTCCGTCACGAGATTGCACCCTACCGCCGGTCTTCTTCCTTCCTAGATTGAGGTGCAGAACCTGATCGACCTGCTGTTTCGGAGGAAAGATGAACGACTTGCGCACCGCTGTCCGCGGCCGGGTGCTGCTGCCCGGCGACGCCGGTTTCGACGCCGCCCGCCGTCCCTGGAACCTGGCCGTGGAGCAGCCGGTCGAGGCCGCCGACGCCGATGACGTCGCCAAGGTCGTCCGGTATGCCCGTTCCGCCGGGGTGGGCGTCGCCACGCAGCCCAGCGGGCACGGCGCCACGGGCCGGACCGAGGGCGCGATCCTCCTGCGCACCCGGCGGCTGGACGGCCTGGAGGTCGATCCCGCCGCCCGCCGCGCCCGGGTCGGCGCGGGCGTCGCCTCGGGACGGCTCCAGGCGGCGGTCGCGCCGCACGGCCTGACCGGGCTGCCGGGAAGCTCCCCGGTGGTCAGCGTCGCCGGGGTCGCCCTCGGCGGCGGGCTGAGCTGGTTCGGCCGCGCCCACGGCTGGGTCGCCGACAGCGTCACCGCCTTCGAGGTGGTCGACGGCGAGGGCCGCCGCCGGCGGGTGACCGCGGACGCCGATCCCGACCTGTTCTGGGCGCTGCGCGGCGGGGGCGGCGACGTCGCGATCGTGACGTCCCTCGACCTGGCGCTGCACCCGGCGCCGCAGCTGTACGGCGGCCGGATGCTGTGGCCGGCCGTGCACGCGCCCGAGGTGATGGACTCCTTCCGCCAGATCACCGCCGCCGCCCCGGACGAGCTGACCCTCTGGCTGGACCTGCTGCACTTCCCCGGCGCGGACCCGATGGTCGCCGTGGACGTCACCCACCTCGGCCCGGCGGACGAGGCGCGCGACCTGCTGCGTCCTCTGGACCGGCTGGCCCGGCCGCTGTCCGACGGCCGGGCGCCCATGCCGGTCTCCGAGCTGGGCGTGATCACGGCCGAACCCACCGACCCCGGCGCCGGACGCTCGCGTGCCGAACTCCTCACAGAACTGGACGACGGCGCGGTCAAGGCGCTGCTGGCCGCCCCCATCGCGCCATTGCTGAGCGTGCAGATCCGCCATCTGGAAGGCGCGTTCACCCGTCCCTCCGACAGCCCGCACGGCCCGCTCACCGAGCCTTATGCGCTGTACATGTTCGGCATCCCGGCCGACCCGGAGACAGCCGAGGCGGTCAAGGGCAAACAGGCCGCGCTCGCCGACGCCCTGCCCATCAGCGGACGCAAGCCCTTTACCTTCCTCAACCCCGAGGAGACCGCCGCGAACGCTTTCACCCCCGACGCGCTGGCCCGCCTCCGCCGCATCAAGGCCGCCCACGACCCGCACAACACCTTCCGCAGCAACTTCCCCGCCAATCCCTAACCCCCACCACCAGCCCAAGCACGCAGACCTCAGCCGACACCGCAACCACGCGACGACCTGGGGGGCCGCGATCGCGTCCGAAGGCAGGTTCGAGCGGAGCGAGAATCTGATCGCGTAGCGAGCCGCCAGGCGAGTCGGAGCGATGCCAGCGATCGCCGGCGGTGCCCGACGATGGAGGGCCGCCAAGGCCTGAAGGAGGAGAGCACTGCAGTAAACACCGCGATCGCGTCCGAAGGCAGGTTCGAGCGGAGCGAGAATCTGATCGCGTAGCGAGCCGCCAGGCGAGTCGGAGCGATGCCAGCGATCGCCGGCGGTGCCCGACGATGGAGGGCCGCCAAGGCCTGAAGGAGGAGAGCACTGCAATAGACACAGCGATCGCCCGCTTTATCGACGATGGAGGGCGTCCAGCGCCCGAAGGAGGAGAAAAAGCAATAGATTCCCCAAGAGTGGGTTCGAATCGGAGAAGCATCGTGTCCGTTTGGGGCTGTTGGCTTTATACCGGACATGGGGGCCGGTGCCTTGCCCGGCCGCGGCCATGGCCGGCGCGGTTTCGATGAGGTGGCCTGTTCCCCGGCGGCCTAGTATGAAGACGGGACCGTCATTCGTTACTGGACGAGGGGGAAGGCAATTCATGGCGCAGCAGGTCAAGGTTCGCCTGGTCGACGACATCAGCGGCGGTGAGGCGGTGGAAACCGTGTCGTTCTCGCTCGACGGCAGGTCCTATGAGATCGATCTGAACAAGAAGAACGCCGCCAAGCTGCGCAAGGTCATCGAGCCTTACCGGGAGCACGCCCGCAGGGCGCGGCGCGTCGCGGCGAGGGCCGCCGCGCGCACGGCGGGCAGCCGCGAGCGCAGCGCCGAGATCCGCCGGTGGGCGAGGTCGGCGGGGATCCCGGTCAACGACCGCGGACGCATTCCCGCCGATGTGATCCAGAAGTTCGAGGCCGCGCACTGACCCGGCGCCGCCGGCGCTCGGGGAGGCGCCGGGGACGCGCGGGTCAGACCAGGTCGGTGGCGGCCAGGCAGATGCCGAGTTCCAGCCGGCTGCGGGCCCCGAGCTGCTGCATCGCGTCGTGCACCTGGCGCTGGACGGTGCGCGGCGAGATCTTCAGAGCGTTGGCGGCCGCCTGGTCGGTCATGCCCACGGCCAGTTTGCGCAGGATGTTGAGCTGGAGTTCGCTCATCGGCCGCGCCGGGACGGGGGCGATGGGGAACGCCTGCTCCCAGTGGTTCTCGAAGAACGCGACCAGCCGGTCGATCTCGGCGGGCTGGACGACCGCGGGAGCGAGGTAGGGACCGTTGCGCCTGACCAGGGCGGTTCTGCGGTCCACCACGAGGAGGAAGGCCGGCAGGGCGCCGCCGAGCCGGATCTCGGACGGACCCTGTTCGCGGGCCGCCTGGAGGCGGCAGGAGCGGGAGACGACGATGCGGGAGCGGGGGCCGGCGGTGGTGCGGCGGCGCAGGTAGGCGTTGCGCAGCTGGGCCGGCCACGCCGGGACGAGCGAGAGGATCTCGTGCCGGGCCGTCGCGAGCAGACGTGCGACCTGCTTTTGATCATGTACCGAAAGGTGCATGCGTACCCTCGTTCGATCGGTGTGCTTATCACCAACTTCGGCATTGCCGGCGGGCGGGGGTGCAATGCGTCTTCGACGCTATAACCGCGGCCCTTACCGGACGCTAACCGGCGCGGTGGATCAATTGCCGTTATTGTCTACCGATTTACTGGGAAATCTTTCCGGTCAGGTCGTCCGCCTCGGTCCGGACGGCCTCGGCGGCGCCGTGGTCGCCCGCCTCGGCGTAGGCGTCGCCCAGCCGGCGCAGCGTCCGCGCGAGGAACGGGACCCAGCCGCGGGTGCGCCAGACGTCCACGGACTCCTCCAGGCAGCCGACGGCGGCGGCGGTGTCGCCCGCGGCCAGGTTCAGCTCGCCGAGGATGGCGAGGGCCTCGGCGAGATGGTGCCCGAAGTTGCCGGCCCGGCTGTAGGCGAGCGCGAGGTCCGCGGTGGCCCTGGCCCGCACGTCCCCGGTCGCGGTGAACAGCTTCGCGAGGTAGATGAGGGAGAACGTCTCCAGGTAGCGGTCGTCCAGCTCGCGGGCCATCGTGATCGACCGGTTGAGCATGTCCTGCCCGGTGCCGAGATCGCCCGCGAAGGCGTGGCCCACCCCGAGGAACTGGACGACCGTGGCTCTGAGCCGGGGGTTGCCGAGCCGCTCGGCGATCTTCAGTGCGCGCTCCAGGCAGGACAGGGCCCGGAGCGGGTCCTCCTCGCCGTGCGCCACCGCCTGGACCTGGAGCGCCCGCGCCTGCCCGCCCAGGTAGCCGGACGGCTCGGCGAGCCGCAGGGCGCGCTGCGCCGTGGCCAGGGCCTCCTCCTTGGCGCCCTGGGCCACCAGGCCCCAGCTGATCTGGATGAGGGCGTCCGCCGTCCCGCGGTCGTCGCCCAGCTCGGTGAACAGCCGCAGCAGCCGTTCCGCCGTCTCCCGCATCACGACCATCGCGGGTTTGGTGCGGCCCTCTCCCGTCCAGGTGATGACCTCCAGGAGCCCCCGCAGCAGGACGGCCTCGCCCCGCTTGTTGCGCGCCGCCCGGCAGAGCCGCAGCGCCCGCTCGTGGGTGTGCCTCCAGTCGTCGTAGGCGCCCCTGATGTCGCAGAACTTCTCCAGGGAGGCGGCGAGGTCCCAGGCCAGCTCGTCGAGTTTCAGGTCGCACGCCTGCCGGGCCGCGGCGGTCAGCGCCGGCAGCTCGGCGGCGAACCACTGCAGCGGGTCGGCGAGCAGGCGCGCGGCGGTGGCGGGGGAGAGGGGCCAGCGCGCCGCGGTGCCGTGCATGGAGGCGTAGGCGGGGCCGGGGATGCGCTCGGCCGCGTTCTCGGCGAGCCAGAGCCAGGCCCCGAGGGCCCGGGCGAGGGCGGCGGTGCGCTGGCGGAGGGCGTCCTCCGCCTCGGCGCACTCGCGCGCGTACAGCCGGATCAGCTCGTGCATGCGGTGCCGCAGGCCGCCGGTGGCGTCGGTGCCGACCACGTTCACGAGCTGGGCGTCGATGAGCCGCTCCAGGTGCGGGCGGGCCTCGTTCAGCGGGACGCCGAGGAGCGCCGCGACCGTCCACAGGGAGAAGTCCGGCGCGTCCAGCAGCCCGATCATCCGGAACGCCCGCCGGGTCGCGGGCGGCAGCGGCCGGTAGCTCATCCGGAAGCTCGCCCGGACCGCCAGGTCGCCGACCGACAGCTCGTCCAGCCGCCCGCGCTCGTCGCGCAGCACCTCGGCGAGGTGGGCCAGCGTCCAGTTCGGGCGGCCGACCAGCCGCCCCGCGGCGATCCGGACGGCCAGCGGGACGTGCCCGCACAGCTCCACGATCTCCACCGCGCCCCCGGGCTCGGCCGCGACGCGGCGCGGGCCGATGACGCGGGTGAGCAGGTCGACGGCCTGCGACGGCGACAGGACCTCCAGGTCCAGCAGCGTCGCGCCCTCCAGCCCGGTGAGGCGGTTGCGGCTGGTGACGAGCACGGCCGTGCCGGGGGAGCCCGGTAACAGGGGCCGCACCTGCTCCTCGTTCAGGGCGCCGTCGAGGACGACGAGGACGCGGCGCCCGGCGACCCGGCTGCGGAACAGGGCCGCGCGCTCCGCCGGCGTGGGCGGGACGCCCGAGCCGCTGACCCCGAGCGCGCGCAGGAACCGGTCGAGGACCTCCGAGGGCTCGGGCCGGGCGTCGGCGTCGCCGTTCAGGTTCGCGTAGAGCTGGCCGTCGGAGAACGCACCGGCCAGCAGGTGCGCCACGTGCACGGCGAGGGCGGTCTTGCCGATGCCGCCCATGCCCGCGATCGTGGTGACGGCCACGGTCCGCCCCCGCCCGTGCGCCGGGCCGGTGAGGCTTTCGGCGATGAGCGCGGCCTCGGCGGAGCGGCCGGTGAAGTCGGGGATGCCGGGCGGCAGCTGCGCCGGGACCGGGACGGCGGCGCGGTGGCCGGCGTCCGGCGCGGGCACGGCGGCGAACGGCCGGTCGCGGTCGAGGACGCGCAGGTAGGCGTCCTGGACCTGGCTGCTCGGCTCGACGCCGAGCTCGTCGGCGAGCCGTTCGGCGAGCCGCCGGTAGACGTTCAGCGCCTCGGCGGGCTGGCCCCCCGCGGCGAGCAGGTCGATCAGGGCCGCGTGCAGCGGCTCGTCGAAGGGCAGGTCGCCGGCCAGGGCGCGCACGGCGGCGATCGCGGGCTCGGGGTCGTCGACGCGCTGGGCCGCGGTCGCCAGGTCCATCACCGCCTCGCGCACGTGCTGCTCGACCGAGCGCAGCAGGACGTCGGCGCGGTCCAGGTACTCCATCCCGGTGAGGGCGGGCCCGCGCCGCAGCCGCAGGGCGGACACCAGCACGGCGGCGCGCGGCTCCGGCTCCTCCACCGCGCGGGCCCGCTCGATCAGCGTCCGGAATCGGTGCAGGTCCAGGTCGTCGCCGGGGACCGCCAGGCGGTAGCCGTCCTCGTAGTCGATCGACAGCCCGCCGTCGCCGAGCCGGCGGAGCCACTTGCGCAGCCGGGAGATCCCGACGTGCACCGACTCCCGGCTCGTCACCTCGGCGCGGTCGGCCCACACCAGCCGTGTGAGCCTCTCGGTGCGCAGGGGCTCGCCCTGGGCCAGCAGCAGCGCGCCGAGCAGCCCCTGAAGGACGTGGGACCGCGGCGGCGGCACCTCGGTCTCCCCGGCGCTCACCGAGAGCCGGCCCAGCACCCGGAAGGCCGGGCGGCTCGCGTCCTGTCTCGGTTCGGCGATGGGACACCTGCCCCTCGGTGGTGAGCGGTCTCGGCGGGCCGGTCAGCGGACGGATCTGACCGGCTGGATGGCCAGGCCGCCGGCGACGGCGAGGCCGGCTCCGGCCGTGAAGAGCGCGGAGAAGCCGCCCAGCAGGAGCGTCCCGGCGGCCACGAGCGGGGCGACGGCGACCGCGCCGCTGCCCGCCGCGTTGACCAGGCCGAGGTCCTTGGCGCGGTCCCGGTCCAGGGGCAGGACCTCGGTGACGAGCGCCTGGTCGATGGCGAGGTAGACGCCGTGCCCGGCGCCGAGGACGGCCGCCGACGCCAGCGCCGCCGGCCAGAGGGGGAGCAGCGCCATGCAGGTCAGCGCTCCGCCCATGAGGAGCGAGGAGAGGAGGACGAACGGTTTGCGCCGTCCGGTGCGGTCGGAGAGGCGCCCCGCGGCGAGGCTCGCGGCGACGACCCCCGCGGTGTAGAGCAGGCTGAGCACCGCCACGCCCCCGGCGGGGTCGTCCACGCGCACCTCGTCGCGCAGGAAGTAGAGCAGGTACAGCGTGGCGAGGGAGACCGACAGCTGGGAGAAGAACCGCCCCGACAGCGTCCAGGCGAAGTCGGGGTGCCGCCGGGGGCTGACGTACAGGTCGGCCGCGAAGACCCTGGGCGACCGGCGCGGGGCGCGCGCTCCGCCGGCCGGGCCGCCGAGGACGGGCGACCGGAGCGGCGCGCGCTCTTCGAGCATGACGTACGGGAGGACCAGCGTGAACGTCAGCCCGCCCATGAGCGCGTATCCGGCCCAGGTGGGGAACGCCGAGACGAGCATCGTCCCGACGACCAGCCCGACCGGCATCGCGAGCCCCGCGACGCCGGAGACCAGGCCGCGCCGGGCCGCCGGGACGCGGTCGGGGATCGCGGCGCACAGGGCCGCGCACATCGCGTTGGCGGCGCCGTGCACGAGGATCCAGCACGCGCCGACGCCGGCGACCGTCGTCTGGAGCGGCAGCGCGAACAGGGCCGCCGAGCAGACCAGGGCGGAGGCGAGCACCCAGGGCCGCCGCCGCCCGTCGCGCGAGGCGGTGCGGTCCGACAGGGAGCCGGCGACGGGGGAGGAGACGATGGCGGCGCCCGCGCCGAGGGCGGTGATCAGCCCGAGGTCCCAGACCTGGCGGGACGGGTCGAGCGATGCGAGCTGGGCGGGCAGCAGGATCTGGGCCGCGGCCAGCAGCCCGGTCCACATGGCGAGCGTCGCCAGGAAATAGGCGGTGATCCAATGGCGGGGCACGGTGGCGGCCGGAACCGGCCGGGCAGGGGCGGAGCCTTCTTTATAGGAGATCTCCATTTGAGATGACAGCCCTCGCATCGCGTCTTCTGTTGGCAGGAGCTCAACGCTCTGATTGGGAGCGTTCGTCAATCCGTGCTCGGACGTCTCTTGATCACATGCGGGGGCGAATAAAGGAGTCCGGTTGACATCATGACCAGTGGATCGTTGGACTGTCAACCAACTGTCAGTTTCGCCCAGACCGACGTGTTCCGGCGGTCAGTACCCCGTTCAGGCGGGGCCGCGTCCGGCTTTTCACGGCCCCGCCTGATGTGTCCCGGGGTATCAGTGCCCCAGGCTGCCTCCCCCGTCAACGGTGACCACCTGGCCCGTCACCGACGCGGCGCCGGCGGAGGCGAGCCAGACCGCGGCCGCCGCGATCTCGTCGAGCGAGGCGGTGCGGCCGAGCGGGACCTCGTCGAGGATCTGCCGCTTGTAGCGGTCGGTGAGCCCGCTGGTCATGTCGGTGTCCAGCAGGCCGGGCGCGATCACGTTGGAGGTGATGCCGCGGGCGGCCAGCTCGCGGGCCAGGGCCCGGGCGAGCCCGATCAGGCCCGCCTTGCTGGCGGCGTAGTTGGTTTGGCCGGGCACGCCCTTGGTCCCGGCCACCGAGGAAATGAAGATCATGCGCCCGTTCCGCCGGCGGATCATGTCCGCGACCGCGGCCTTGGCCACCCGGTACGCCCCGGTCAGATTGGTGTCGACCACGCGGGTGAACGACTCCTCCCGCATGCGCAGCAGCAGCGCGTCGTCGGTGATCCCCGCGTTGGAGACCAGGACCTCGACCGGCCCGTGCGCCTCCTTGATCTCCTCGAACGCCCGGGCGACCTGGCCCGAGTCGGTGACGTCGCACTTGACGCCGAGCAGCCCGTCCGGGGCGCCGGATCCGCGGTGGGTCACCGCGACCGCGTCGCCGGCGGCGGCGAACGCTCGGGCGATCGCCAGGCCGAGGCCGCGGTTCCCGCCGGTGACGAGTACGGAGCGGGTCATGAGTTCCCTCCGGCAAGGGCCGGCCGGGCCGGCTCGGCCACGGACGCGGCGAGGTCTCCGCCCCCGTCGATCGGGCGGTTCCACCAGAAGCGCCCGGTGGCGGCGAACACGTAGGGCGTGAGACGGCGCCGGACCCGCTCGTCCGGCTCGTAGAGCTCGTCCCAGTCGGGGTTCAGGCCGTCCCGGTAGAGCGACGCGACGATCCCGGCCAGCGCGTCCTCGCCGCCCGCGCCGTTCTCGCCGGGCAGCAGGCGCAGGCCGTCCGTGCGCTCGCCCATGACCTCGATCAGCCGGGCCGGCTCCGCGTCGCGGGCCGCCCGGAGCGCCTCGTCGAACCGCGAGCCGCCGCTCGGCGGCTCCGTCCAGAACGCGGCGTCGAGCAACGCGTCGTCGAGCCGTCCGCCGCGGCGGGCCGAGTAGAGCGGGGCCGCAGGAGGCCGGCAGGCGAGGTCCGCGGCGGCCGGAGGCTCGGCCGCGCCGTACGCGGCGACGAGCAGGCACGCGTCCTCCAGGTCGAACACGCCGGCCAGCACCGCGGCGGCGTGCTCGCCGACGCCCTCGCCGACCGTCCACGCGGGCTTGATCCCCACGTCGGCGAGCGTCCGCCCCGCGGCGTAGGCCGCGGCGAAGGCCACCGGCTCGGCGGCGGGCGGCTCCGCGCCGGACAGCAGGGCGTCCCGCACGGACCAGCCGAGGAGGGGCGGAGCGCCGCGTCCGCGGCGGCGAGCGCGCGCCGGTAGGCGGGGACCGTCTCGTGCAGCCGCGCCGGCAGGCCCCGCGCCACGCAGAGCCGCCGGAGATCGCCCATCCCGTCTTCGGCCGCGCTCCGGCGCGTCCGGACAGGGCGGCGAGCCGGTGGTCGTCCCCGGCCGCCTCCAGCAGCGCCGCCACGGCGGCCGCGTGGTCGGCCGCCGGGAGGGCGAACCGGACCGGCCCCGACGCCTTGACCACGTTGGACGTCCAGCTCAGCTGCGCGAGCCGTCCGGCGGGCGCGGCCGCGACGTCCTCGGCCAGCTGGCGGACCGCCCCGCGCAGGCCCTCGGTGTCGCGCGCCGACACGGTCAGGACCCCGTGGCGCGCGGGGCCCGGGGGCGCGGCGTCCGGCCGCGCGGCGGCCTCCGGGGCGGTGCCGAGCACGATGTGGGCGTTGGTGCCGCCGAGCCCGAAGCCGCTGACCCCGGCGTAGACCTCGCCGTCCGGCAGCGGCGTCGGCTCCTTCACGAGCCGGAGCCCGTTCGCCGCCAGCTTCAGCCGCGGGTTCTCGCTGTCGGAGAAGCGGCTCAGCGGGATCACGCGGTGGTGCAGGGCCAGCGTGGTCTTGATCAGCCCGGCGATGCCCGCCGCCCCCTCGGCGTGCCCGATGTTGCCCTTGACGGACCCGATCGCGCACGGCCGCTCCCGGGGGACGCCGTGCACCTTGCCGAGGGCGCGGGCCTCCAGCCGGTCGCCGAGCAGCGTCCCCGTGCCGTGCGTCTCCACGTAGGCGACGTCCTCGGGGCGGACCCCCGCGCGCCGGTACGCCTCGACCATCACGGCCTGCTGGGCGTGCGGGTTCGGCGCGGTGACGGTCGTGCTGCGGCCGCCGTGGTTGACCGCGCCGCCCTTGATGACCGCGTAGACGGGCAGGCCGTCGGCGAGGGCGTCGTCCAGGCGGCGCAGGACGAGCACGGCGACGCCCTCGGCGCGGCCGAACCCGTCGGCCTTCGCGCTGAACGGCTTGCAGCGGCCGTCCGGGGAGGCCACCTTGGCCTGGGCGAAGTAGATGCTGGACGAGGGGGTGATGAACAGGTTCACCGCCCCGGCCAGCGCCTGGTCGCAGACGCCGGCCCGCAGCGCGTGGCAGGCCTCCTCGGTCGCGACCAGGGACGACGAGCACGCGGTGTCGACGGCCATGCTCGGGCCCCGCAGGTCGAGGTGGTAGGAGATGCGGTTGGCGGCCATCGCGTAGCCGTTCCCGGAGCCCACGTGGCCGGTGATGCTGGTGAAGTTGGTCATCAGCAGGCTCATCCACTCCGAGCCCATGATCCCGACGTAGACGCCGGTCCTGCTGCCCGCCAGCGAGCGCGGGTCGATCGTCGCGTCCTCCAGGGCGCGCCACGCGGTCTGCAGCAGCAGCCGCACCTGCGGGTCGGCGACCTCGGCCTCCTCCTCGGAGAACCCGAAGAACGCGTGGTCGAAGGCGTCGGCGTCGTCGATGAAGCCGGCGTGGCGGGTGTTGGTCTTGCCGAGGCCGCCGTCGGGGTCGTAGTAGACGTCGGCGTTCCAGCGCGACTTGGGCACCTCGACGATCCCCTCGTCGCCGCGCATCAGCAGCTCCCACAGGGCGCCCGGATCGGGCGCCTTGGGGAAGCGGCAGTCGATGCCGACGATGGCGATGTCCGTCATGTTCCTGGTCCTCCTCGGCCGCCGGTCCGCAGCAAGCAGCACGCGGCGTGCCCGTCGGTGTCGATGGTGGTGATCAGTGCGAGACCACCGGCGGGGTCAAGGGAGGCTCGCGCTCGGCTTGCGTCGCGGACCGCGATCGCGGCGGCGACCTGGAGCGCGGCGGCGGCGCCGAAGGCGTCACCGACGATCTCCGAGGGCCGCAGGACGCGGGTGTGCGCCGGAAGGCGCACATCGGCGTCCTCCTGCCCGGAGGGCACGAGGAGGCCGACGTTCTCCGGGCCGGCGCCGCCGGTGCGCAGCGCCCTGCGCACGGCGGCGCCCAGCACGGCGGGGGCGTGGCAGGGCTCGTCGAAGACGCGGCTCTCCAGCGCGAGGATCTCGGCGAGCACCGGACGGCCGTGGGAGCGCGCCCGGTCCGCGGGCTCGACGAGGAACACGCCGCACCCCTCGGCGGGGCGGGTCCCGCGCCCGGCGGCCTCGGCGATCGCCGCGCGCCGGTCGTTCAGGTCCTCGTAGGCGCCGCACACCACGGCGTCGGCCCGGCCGGAGGCGAGCAGCCGCCGCGCGTACCGCAGCGCGGCGAGGCCGGTCGCGGCGCCGGCCGTGACGGTCGCGTTCGGCCCCTGGAGGTCGAACGCCATCGCGGCCTGCGCGCTGGCGTAGTTCATCACGCACGCCGGGACGAGCGCCGGGTTGACGTTGTCGGGCCGGGGGCGGGTGAGCGAGTCGCGGGTGAGCGTCATCGACTGGTCGATCCCGGCGGCGCCGCTGCCGAGCACGAGCGCCCGGCGGTGCGGCGGCCATCCGGCGAGGACGTCCGGGCCGAGGAGGTCCCCGATCGCGGCGAGCGCCATCGCGGAGGGGCGGTCGACCAGCCGGACGGGACGCGCGGACGGGCCGGGGGCCTCGGTGCGGAAGTCCTCGACCGCGCCGCCGGGGAGCGGCACGCCGGCGCGGATCGCCTCACCGAACGGGCCTGCGCCGACGCCCGCGGGCGACATCAGCGCCATCGCCGAGATGACGGTGTTCACGCGGCCCCCTCTTGCGTGGCGGTCCCCTGCCCGGTGGACGGTTCGTGTCGCGGGGACGGCTCGGGTCCGGTGGGCGGCCCGCCCGCGAGGGCGCCGGCGTGGCGCAGCACGACGGCGGCGTTGTTGCCGCCGACGCCGAGCGAGTTGACCACGACCGTGCGCACCCGGGCGGGACGGGGCGCGCCCGTCACGCAGTCCACCGGGCACTCGGGGTCGGGTGTGGAGAAGTTGACGGTGGGCGGGATGAACCCGTGCCTCATGCCGAGCACCGCGGCGATGCACGCGTGCGCGCCGGCCGCGCCCTGCGTGTGGCCGATCATGGACTTGAGCGCCGTGACGGGCGGCGGCGCGGCGCCGAACACGTCCGCGAACACGGCCGACTCCATCGCGTCGTTGATCTTCGTGCCGGTGCCGTGCGCGAACACGGCGTCCACCTCCGCCGGCGCCGCGCCGGCGTCGCGCAGCGCGCCCGACAGGCACTCGGCGACGCGCTCGCGCAGCGGCCGGGTGGGGTGCTCGGCGTCGCAGTTGAGCCCGAAGCCGGCGACCTCGGCCAGGACGGTCGCGCCGCGCCGGCGCGCGTGGCCGAGGGTCTCCAGGACGAGCATCCCGGCGCCCTCGCCGAACATGAACCCGTTCCGGTCGAGGTCGAAGGGGCTGCACCTCTGCGAGGCCCAGGCCCGCAGCCGGTAGAACCCGGCGAAGGCCATCCGGCTCACCGAGTCGGCCCCGCCGCAGATCGCGAACTCGGCCTCGCCGCCGCGCAGGGCGTCCAGGGCGTGGCCGACCGCGTAGTTGCCCGCGGCGCACACCGTCGGGATCGTGACGGCCTCCACGTCGGTGAGGCCGAGTTCGACGGCCACCGCGACGGGCAGGCGGCCGGGGTGCACCCGCCGGGCGCGCGGCGCCGGCAGCCGCCCGAGGCCGCCGGCGACCTCGGCGGCGGCCAGCGCGTCCACGTCGAGCGACTCGCCGCAGGTCGTGCCGACGGCGATGACGCCGGGCTCGTCCCGGACCGCCGCGGGGTCGAGCCCCGCGTCCCGCATCGCCATCCGCGCGGCGGCCGCCGCCTGGGCGCCGACCTTCCCGAACCGGCCCGGCTCGATCCGCCGCAGGCGCGTCTCGGGGTCGAACCCGGGCACCTCGTAGGCGCGGGCGTACCGGAAGCCCGTCGTGTCGAAGCCGCTGATGGGCGACGCGCCGCAGGCGCCCGCGCGCAGCGCCGTCAGGAAGTCCTCGCGGCCGATCCCGATGCTGGAGATGACGCCCAGCCCGGTGACGACGACCCGCGGCCGGGGATCACCTGCCGGCCCCCGCGCGTGGGGACGGTTCTGGGAAACGGCGGATTTTTCCAATTTGGCTCACCTCGAAGGGAGGATTTCGTGCCCCGGCGAACGGCTCAATGGCCGTTCGCGCGCCCTAACGCGCTGCGCGCATGGACATGCCCGCACTGGTAGGGCCGGGCCCCTGCCCGGGGATGGACGTGGACCGGCGAAAGAGCGGCCGAATCGGCAGTCCGCGAGCGGGCCGGCGCGTCTAGTGTGCGGGGGCGAAGTCGTCCCGGCATGGAGTGCCTTTGATGAATGGGATTCGAGTCGCATGGTGAATTCGAGTGGGCGGGTGTTCGCGGAGCCGAGGATCAGCGCCGCCCGGCGCCCCGACGGGACGGTGCTGCTGTCCTCGCGGGTGCCGCTGGAGCCCTACGACGCCGATCTCGCGCAGCCCCTGCGCCGGTGGGCGGCGGAGCGGCCGGACGCCGTCCTCGCCGCCGAGCGGCGCAGCGGCGGGTGGGACGAGCTGACCTACGGCGCGGCGCTGGCGGACGCCGGGGCGCTCGGGGAGGCCCTGCTGGAGCGCGGCCTCGGCCCGGACCGCCCGCTCATGGTGCTGTCGGGCAACTCGCTGCGGCACCTGCGGCTCACGCTCGCCGGGTACCTCGCCGGGATCCCGGTGGTCTCGCTCAGCACCGCGTACTCGCTGAGCGGCGGCCACGAGCGGCTGCGGACGGTCGCCGGCATCGCCCGGCCCGGCGCCGTCTACGCCGAGGACGGCCGGGAGTACGGCGCGGCGCTGGCGGCGCTGGCCGGGCTGGCGCCGCGCACCCTCGTCGGCCGGGAGGGCGGCGGGGAGCCGCTCGGCGAGCTGCTGCGCACCGCGCCGGGGGAGCGGCTCGCCGCGGCCCGGGCCGCGGTCGCCCCGGACTCCGTCGCCAAGATCTTCTTCACGAGCGGGTCGACCGGGCGCCCGAAGGCCGTCCCCAACACGCACCGGATGCTGTGCGCCGTCCAGCAGATGATGCGGCAGGTCTGGCCGTTCCTGGCCGAGACCCGGCTGACCCTCGTCGACTGGCTGCCGTGGAGCCACACGTTCGGCGGCAACCACAACCTGCACATGGTCCTGACGCACGGCGGCACCCTCGCCATCGACGACGGCGGGCCGACCCCCGAGCTGCTGCCGCGCAGCCTGCGCAACCTCGCCGAGTTCTCGCCGAACGTCTACTTCAACGTGCCCGCCGGCTTCGCGCTGCTGGCCGAGGCGCTGGAGTGCGACTCGGTGCTGGCCAAGACGTTCTTCGCCCGGCTGGGCCTGCTGTTCAGCGCGGGCGCCCCGCTGCCCGGCGAGCTGCGGGGGCGGATGCTGAGGCTGGCGGAGCGGTTCGCGCCGGGGAAGGTCCGCTTCACCTCCTCGTGGGGCCTGACCGAGACGGCGTCGGCCGTGACCTCCGCCCACCTGGACACCGACGTGCCGGGCGCGATCGGCGTGCCGCTGCCGGGGATCCGGCTCAAGCTGGCCCCGGTCGACGGGCGGCTGGAGATGCGGGCCGCCGGGCCCACGGTGATGACCGGCTACCTCGACGACCCGGACCGCACCGCCGAGGCGTTCGACGAGGAGGGCTTCTACCGGACGGGCGACGCCGGCGCCCCCGCCGCCGACGACGACCCGGACCGCGGCCTGGTGTTCCAGGGGCGCATCACCGAGGACTTCAAGCTGACCACCGGGACGTGGGTGCGGGTCGGGGCGCTGCGGGCGGCGCTGCTGGCGGCCGCCGACCAGCTCGGCGAGGTCGTGATCACCGGGTCGGGGCGGGCGCACGCGGGCGCGCTCGCCTGGACGCGGCGCGCCGGCGACCCGGCGGCGGTGCGCCGGGACCTGGCCGAGGCGCTGGCCGGGTTCAACGCCGGGCAGCGGTCCTCCCGGCGGATCGAGCGGCTGCTGCTGCTCGCCGAGCCGCCGGACCGCGACGCCGGGGAGCTGACCGACAAGGGCTCGGTGAGCCAGCTGGAGGTGCTCCGCAACCGCTCCGCCCAGGTCGACCTGCTCTACCGGGACCCGCCGCCGCCCGAGGTGATCCTGCCCGCCGACCACGCCGACTGAGCCGGACATGCCGGTAAAGGCCAGGCATGCCCATAAAGGCAGCGCGTGAGCGCGGCGGCATAGGGATTATCCGGTACCGGGGGCCCTGCACACAATTCCGGTACCGGACGCCTGAACGAGAATGGAGTTTGCAAAATGGCGGACAAGCTCTCCGCGGCGTTTTCCCCCTCGCATGACTCACCGGTGCTGCCGGTCGACGGCCACCGGCTGACCCTGGCCGAGACCGTGACGGTCGCCAGGGCGCCGCGCCGCCCCCGCGTCGGCCTGGCCGCCGAGGCCGTGGCGCGGATGGACGCCACCACGCGGGCCAAGACCGACCTCATCGCGGCGGGACTGCCGATCTACGGGGTGACCGCGGGCTTCGGCGACAGCAACACCCGCCAGATCCACGGGGACAAGAGCGCCGCGCTGCAGGAGAACCTGCTGCGCTTCCTGAACTGCGGGACCGGGGCGGCGGCCGAGCCCGACGTGCTGCGCGCGACGCTGCTGGTCCGTGCCAACTGCCTCGCCCGGGGCTACTCCGCGATACGGCCGCGCGTGGTGGAGCTGCTGCTGGACTGCCTCAACCATGACATCCTGCCGCTCATCCCGGAGCGCGGGTCGGTCGGCGCCAGCGGCGACCTCGTCCCGCTCAGCTACGTGGCCCGGATGCTGACCGGCGAGGGGGACGTCCTGCACGCGGGCGAGCGCCGCACGGCCGCCGCCGCCCTCGCGGACGCCGGGCTGGTCCCGGTGGAGCTGGAGGCCAAGGAGGGCCTGGCGCTGGTCAACGGCACGTCGTTCATGTCGGGTTTCGCCGTCCTCGCCGCCCACGACGCCGGCGAGCTGGCGTACACGGCCGAACTGTGCACGGCGATGGCGAGCCAGGTGCTGCTCGGCAACCCGGCGCACTTCGACGACTTCCTGTTCCAGCAGAAGCCGCACGAGGGCGTCCTCGCGAGCGCCCGCACGATCCGGGGGCTGCTGGCCGGCGGGGACGCCGGCGCCGGACCGGGCGCGGACGAGGCGTGGACGGGCGACGGCTACCGCCAGCTCGAACGGCCCATCCAGGACCGCTACTCGATCCGCTGCGCGCCGCACGTGGTGGGCGCGCTGCGCGACACCCTCATCTGGGCCGAGCAGATGCTGGAGATCGAGGTCAACTCCTCCAACGACAACCCGCTGTTCCACCCCGACGGGACGGTCCTGAACGGCGGCAACTTCTACGGCGGGCACGTCGGCCAGACGATGGACTCGCTGAAGGTCGCGGTGGCCAGCGTCGCCGACCTGCTCGACCGCCAGCTGGAGCTGGTCGTCGACGAGAAGTTCAACAACGGGCTGACGCCCAACCTCATCCCGCGCTACGAGGCCGGGAGCTGGGACGCGGGCCTGCACCACGGCTTCAAGGGCATGCAGATCAGCGCGTCGTCGCTGGTGGCCGAGGCGCAGCGGTGGACGATGCCCGCGACGTCCTTCTCCCGCTCCACCGAGGCCCACAACCAGGACAAGGTGAGCATGGGCACGATCGCCGCGCGGGACGCGCGGTCGGTCGTGGAGCTGGCGCAGGAGGTCGCCGCCATCCACCTGATCGCCCTGTGCCAGGCCGCGGACCTGCGGGGGCTGGAGCACCTGAGCTCCGCGACCGCCGCCGCCCACACCCTGGTCCGCAAGATCTCCCCGTTCCTGGACGGCGACCGCCCCCTCCAGGACGACATCCGGCGGGTCCGCGACGCCGTCCGCACCGGCGAGCTCCGCCGGGCCGTCGCCGAGAGCACGAGCGGCGTGCCCGCCCTCGGCTGAACGGCCGCGCCGAAGGGTGCGCGCGGGGGACCGCGCGCACCCTTCGCGTACGGCGTCGGCCCCCGCCCCTCCGGTCTCGCCGGGAAGGGACGGGGGCCGTCCGGTCGTGCGGGCCTACCGGTCGGTCCGGCTCATGCCGGGTCCACCCAGAACCGGCGACGCTGCCACGGCAGGGCGGGCAGCGGGACGCGCCGCCCGGCCGCCCGCACCCGCGACCAGTCGGGGGTGCGGCCCGCGGCGTAGACGGCGCCGAGCGCCGCCAGCAGGGTCTCCATCTCCGGCTGCCGGCGCACCAGGGACGCGACCGTCCCGGCCGCCGCGCCCGCCGCCTCGACGGCGTCGTCCACCGCCGAGACCAGCAGCGGATGCGGGCTGATCTCGACGAACAGCGCCGGCCCGCCGCCCGACAGCACGGACCGGACCGCGGGCGCGAACCGCACCGGGCGGCGGACGTTCTCCATCCAGTACCCGCCGTCCAGCTCCGGGCCCGCGACCGGGCGGTCCCAGACCGTCGAGTGCAGCGGGATCGCGGGCGCCTGCGCCCGCACCCCGGCGAGCGCCTCGCGCAGGCCGTCGCGGATCGGCTCGACCTGCGGCCCGTGCGAGGCGTACCCGACCGCCACGCGGCGGCAGAACACGCCGCGCTCGCGCAGCGGCCCGACGATCCGCGCGATGGCCTCCGGGTCGCCCGACAGGACGGTGAAGCGGTCGCTGTTGAGCACCCCGGCGCACACCAGGTCCGCGTGCTCCCCGATCGCCTCCTCGGCCTCCTTCTCGCCGATCCCCACCGCCCACATCGCGCCCGCCGCGCCGAGCTCCTGGAGCAGGACGCCGCGGCGGCACACGACCGCGGCGGCGTCCCGGACGCGCAGGGCGCCGGCGGCGGTGGCGGCGGCGATCTCGCCCATGCTGTGCCCGATGATGAGGTCCGGCTCGACGCCCCAGTCCCGCCAGACCGCGGCGAGCGCCACCTGGAACGCCCAGAGCGTCGGCTGGATCTCCGACACCGCCGCCAGCGGCGCGTCGCTCTCCAGCCGCCGGCGCGGCGACCAGCCGAGCTCCGCCTCCACGGCGGCGGCGCACTCCTCCAGCGCTCCGGCGAACACCGGGCTCGTCGCCAGCAGCCCCCGGCCCATGCCGACCCACTGGGCGCCCTGGCCGGGGAAGACGAACACCAGCCGCGGCGATCCGTCCAGGTCGGCGGTGATCGTGGTGGTCGTGTCCATCGGCGTCACCCTCCTCGCGTCGCCTTCTCGGACCCGTCCCCGGCCCGGGGACGGGAAGGGCCGGGCCGCTCGCGCGGCCCGGCCCGTCGTCACCGCGCCGTCACCGGCCGGTCTCGCCGGCGATCCAGCGGACGAGGCGCTGGCGGGCGACCTGGTCGGACTCCTGGGCGACCGCGCGCGGCGGCGCCTTGAACAGCCACGCCGACACCCACTCGTCGACGGCGGTGTCGCCGCGGTCCATGGCCAGCCTGGCGATCCGGGCGGCGTCGATGACGACCCCCGCCGAGTTCGGCGAGTCCGGGACGGTGAGCTGGATCTCCATGTCGATCGGCGCGCCGCCGAAGCCGCGGCCCTCGCACCGGATGAACGCCTTCTTGGTGTCGCCGAGGAACCTGACGTAGTCCGACGGCCCGATGTGGACGTCGTCCTCGCCGAGCTCGCCGTCGTAGGCGTCGGTGACCGCCGAGGTCTTGGACTCGCGCTTGGAGGCGAGGCGGTCGCGCTCCAGCATGTTGAAGAAGTCCATGTTGCCGCCGACGTTCAGCTGGTACGTCCGGTCCAGGGTGATGCCCCGGTCCGAGAACGCCCGCACCAGCACCCGGTGCAGGTAGGTGGCGCCGAGCTGCGACTTGATGTCGTCGCCGATGAGGGGCAGGCCCGCCTCGCGGAACCGGTCGCGCCAGTGGTCGCGGCGCGCGATGAACACCGGCACGTTGTTGACGAACCCGACGCCCGCCTCCAGCGCGACGCCGGCCCACCACTCGGTCGCCTCCTGCGAGCCGACGGGCAGGTAGTTGAGCAGGACGTCGACCTTCGCGGCCCGGACCTGCTCGACGATCGCGGCGCGGTCGCCGGCCGCGTCCTCGGCGACGGTGACCCGCTCGCGGTACTTGACGCCCGCGCCGTCCAGCGTCGGGGCGCGCAGCACGCGCACGTCCGCGCCGACCGGCAGCAGGTCGCCGCCGATGCCGACGGGGAGGTTCTGCCCGGCCGCGCGGGCGGTCCACAGGTCCTTGCCGACCTTCTCGACGTCGACGTCCCAGGCGGCGACGGGCTCCAGGGCGCCGGCGCCGTACGGGCCGACCTCGGGGAACATCAGGCCGGCGGTGGCGCCGGGCGAGGAGCGGTAGAAGGCCGTGCCCTCCAGCAGGGCGCGGGCGCAGTTCCCGACGCCGATGATGCCGACCCGAACGAGAGGAGTATCCATTTCAGCTTCCTATGATCGTTTCCAGGATGCGGCAGACCTGCTCTACCTCATCGTCGTTCCACGTCATGGGCGGCGCGGCCTCGGTGCCGAGGCACAGGGTGCCCGCCGCCGCGGCCTCCGCCACCGGGGGCCCCGCCCGTCCGGCCCCGCCGAAGGCGGGATGGCGGTTCAGCGGGACCAGGCCCCAGCGGTGCGTCGGGACCCCCGCGTCCGCGAGGACGCGCTCCATCCGGGCCGCCTCCTCCGGGGCCCAGCCGGGCGCCCCGAAGCGGATCTTGTGCCAGGCGGGCCGCGCCGCCTCCCCGGCCGACTGCCGCCACAGGCCGGTGCGGTCCATGGCCTCGTGCAGGCGGCCGGCGACGGCACGGGCCCGCGCCGCCCACCGGTCCAGGCCGTCCAGCCGGTGCGCCACCATGGCCATGCTCAGCTCGGACGGGCGCCAGTTGTGCCCGCCGGCGTGGACCACGGCCGCGTTCGAGCGCGACTCGCCGGCCGGGACGCCGTAGTCCCTCAGCTCCCGGAGCCGCTCCGCGGTCCCGGCGTCGCCGGTGGTGACGGCGCCGCCGTCGGGCGCGGCGACCAGCTTGGCGGAGGAGAACGACCAGGCGTGCGTCCCGTCCGCGCCGACGTGCCGGCCGTCCAGGACGCTTCCGATCGACTGGCACGCGTCGGTCAGCACGGGACGCCCGGCCGCGCGCACGCGGTCCAGCCCGTGGGGGACCCCGTGCAGGTCGACCGCGAGCACGATGTCGGCCTCGGGCAGGCGGCCGGTGACGTTGAGCGTTTCGGGATGGACGTCGGTGAACGCCAGGTCGGCGCCGATGTGCGCGGCCCCGGTGACGGTCCCGGCGAACGTCAGCGCCGGGACCGCCACGCGGGCGCCGCGCACGCAGCCCATCGCGTGGAGCGCGGCGTGCAGCGCCGAGGTGCAGCTGTTGAACGCCACCGCGTGGGGGGCGCCGGTCAGCCGCTCCATGCGGCGCTCGACCTCGGCGGTCCACGGCCCGTCCGTCCAGATCCGGGAGCGCGCCACCTCGGCGAGGAGCTTCAGCTCCGCCTCGGCGGGTTCCGGAGGCCAGCGCCGTTGTCCGAGGTTCATCGGCCGGCGCCTCCGCCGGAGGGGAGGACGGTCACCGGGACGCCTCGGCCTCGGCGGCGGTCCTGATGAGGAAGTCCGCCAGCTTGTCGATCGTGGGGTGGTCCCAGGCCAGGGTGGGCTCCACGACGAGGCCCATCTGGTCCTCGATGTCGTCGCAGAGCGTCAGCGCGGCCATCGAGTCCAGTCCCTGCGCCTCGAAGGTGGCCTCGGCGTCGATCTCCGCCGCGTCCTTCTCCAGGTACTCGGCGATCCGCTGGATGAGCCACGTCCGCAGCTCCTCGGTGGATGTGGTCAGGGTCGAGCCCGTCATGGGGTCTCCTTGCCTCGCTTGCTCGTCTCGTCTGAGAGCCGATTCCTGGCGATTGTCGCCACCATTCCCAGGGCGGCGTCACCCCTGACCATCCGCGCTTGTGTACTGCCTGGACGGGCATACCTGGAAAACGGAATTTCGTCGGGTCGAGCCTCCGGTGCAGGGAATCGCGTTTCCTCGCTCGAAGCGGTATGCCCGAATGGGCGGCCGGATTGTTCCGCGTGCGAATAATGTGCGCGAATGGACTTTCACGAAATGCACGGGGACGACGTCGGGGCCCTGGTCGGGGCGGCCGCGCGGGCGGCGCGGCGGGCCGGCCGGGCGCTGCTCGACGGCCCGGGGACGATGGCGGCCGCGCGCCCCAAGGCGGGCACGCACGCGCACGACGTGGTCACCGAGGCGGACGCCGCGGCGGAGGCGCTGATCAGGGCGGAGCTGACCGGGGCCTGCCCCGGCTCCGTCGTCGTGGGGGAGGAGGGCGGGGCCGGCGAGGCCGGGGACGGTGCCGGCGGGGACGTGCGCTGGTACGTCGACCCGATCGACGGCACGCACAACTTCTCGCGGGGGCTGCCGCTGTTCTGCGTGTCCATCGGCGTCACCCTGCGCGGGGAGCCGGTCGGCGGGTGCGTCTACGAACCCGCCCGGGACGAGACGTACACCGCCGCCGGCGGCCGGCTGCTGCGCGGCGGCCGCCCCGTGCCGCCGGGGCCGGCGCGGGCGGTGCCGATGGTGCTGACCGACCTGCCCCGGGCCGGGACCGTCCCGGACCCCGGCGAGCTGGCCCTGTTCGCCGAGCTGCTCGCCGCCGCCGACGTGCGGCGCATCGGCTCCGCGGCGCTCGCCCTCGCCTACGTCGCCACGGGCCGGGCGGACCTGGCCGTCACGCCCGACGCCTACGCCTGGGACTGCGCGGCGGGCCGGGTGCTGGTCACCGCCTCCGGCGGCACGTTCGCCGCGGTGCCCGCCGAGCCGTCCGTCCGCCGCCCCGGCGCGTTCGCCGCGTGGCGGCCGGGCCTGGACGACCTGGGCGCCGCGGTGGTCGCCGCGCTGGAGCGGTTCCCGTTCCTCCAAGGGTGGCTGGAAGACGACAACTCCCTGGCCTGAACGATCGGCGTCGCTTTTGATGGCGGAGGCCCCGCACGAACGGGCGCACGATCCGCCATGAGAGAAGAGCGTGGAGAAATGACCGAGAACATCGCGACCGACTGCCTGAACGTCGTGATCTACGTGGACAACGTGGTGGTCGGGCGCGGCCTGGAGGCCGTGCTGGACCTGTTGCCGAGCGTCGGATCCGTCCGGCACTGCACGACGCGGTGCTCGGTGGAGGCCGCCGTCGCGGAGGGAGGGGTCGACGTGCTCGTGGTGACGAGCGCGGAGGGCGCGGCGGCGTCCGAGCTCACCGCCGCGCTGCCGCGGACGAAGGTGCTGATGCTGCTGGACGAGATGGAGGCGTCCGGCTCGTCGTTCGGCGGCGCGGCCGTCGCCGACGGGTTCCTGATCCAGCAGGACCTGACCGCGCCGGACCTCGGCGAGGCGCTGGCCAGGATGATGCTCGGCGAGATGCCCATGCCCGCCCGGGTGGGCCGGGAGCTGCTGGCCCGCGCGGGCTCGCCGGTGCCGTCCGGGTCGGTGCGGCCCGCGGTGCTGACCCCGCGCGAGAACGAGACGCTCGCGCTGCTGGCCGAGGGGCTGAGCAACAAGCAGATCGCCCGCCGCCTGTCGATCTCCGACCACGGCGCCAAGCGGCTGGTCACCAGCGTCATGCTCAAGCTCGGCGCACCGAACCGGACCGCCGCCGTGGTGATCGCCATCCGGCAGGGAATGATCTCCGCGGCCTAGCCGCGGGCCGGCCATCCGGACATGCACATCCATCCGGCTGGTCGCGCGTCCATCGGTGCCTTACGCGTCCCGATCCCCCGGGCCGAGCATGGCGTGAGCCGGGCGGGAGACCGCTCGGCCCGATGGAGGAGAAGACGCGTGATCCGTATCGACCCGGGCTCGTCCGCCGCCGCCGGCGGACTGAGCCTGTTGATCGTCCTCGGTGGGGCGCAACCGGCCGGGACGCGGCCGGGCGCACCCCTCGCGCCCGCGGCGCCGGTGAGCGCCCCGGCGGGCGACGGCCCGGCGGCGCCCCGCTTCGACGTCCGAACGCTCCGGCCGGGGACCGCCCCCGGCCTGCTGTTCACCACCCCCAGCCCTCCGGCCCGCCCACGAGCGGCGGCGCGCAGGCCCCGGCGCAGAGCCCGGCGCAGGCGCAGGCGCAGGCGCAGGCGCAGGCGCAGGCGCAGGCACAGGCGGGGGCCCACCCCCAGGCGCCCGCGGTCACGGGCCCGCACGGTCCCGAGATCCTCGACGGGCGCGGGCGCCCGGTCTGGTTCCACCCGGTCCCGGACGGCCAGTTCGCCACCGACCTGCGGGTGCAGCGCTACCGGGGCCGCGACGTCCTGACCTGGTGGCAGGGCACGGTGACCACCCGCGGAGGCGGGATCGGCACCGGCTACGTCGCCGACGAGAACTACCGCGTCATCGCCACGGTGCGGGGCACGACGGCGCCCGCCGACCTGCACGAGTTCCGCATCACACCGCGCGGCACCGCGCTGGTCACCGGGTACCGGACCGTGCCGGCGGACCTGTCGCCGCTCGGCGGGGCCAAGGACGGCGAGGTGGAGGACAGCGTCGTCGAGGAGATCGACATCGCCACCGGCAGGACGCTGCTGAGCTGGAGCGCCCTCGCGCACGTGCCCCCCGCCGACAGCGACGCCCCCGTCTTCATGTACGGGACGCAGCCCTTCGACTACTTCCACGTCAACTCCGTGAGCGAGGACGCCGACGGCGACCTGCTGATCTCGGGCCGCCACCTGTCGACGGTGTTCAAGGTGGACCGCCGCACCGGCCGGATCATCTGGCGGCTCGGCGGCCGCCGCAGCAGCTTCCCGCTCGGGGCGGGCGTGCGGTTCAGCTGGCAGCACGACGCGACCCCGGCGGGCCGCGACACCGTCAAGGTCTTCGACAACGGGGCCAACCAGCTCATCCCGGGCTACGAGTCGCGGGTCGCCTGGATCCGCGTCGACCCGGCCCGCCGGACGACCCGCCTCGTCCGCCAGCTCACCCATCCCGCGCACGTCTCGTCGACGCACGAGGGCAGCGCGCAGGAGCTCCCCAACGGCAACACCTCCGTGAGCTGGGGTGCGGCAGGGCGGATCTCGGAGTTCTCGCGGAGCGGCGTCCTGCTCTTCGACGCGACGCTGCCCCGGGGCTGGACCTCCTACCGGCTCTACCGCCAGGCATGGAAGGGCCGCCCCGCCGGACCGCCCACCGTGGGCATGCGGGACGGTTCCCTGCACGCCGTCTGGAACGGCGCGACCGGCGTCGCCCGCTGGCGCGTCCTCGCCGGAGACGCCGAGGACGCTCTGAAGCCCTACGCCGAGGCCGGATGGAACGGCCTGGACACCGCGGTCCACCTGCCCTCGGGGGCGGGCGCGGCGCCGCGCTACCTGAAGGCCGAGGCGCTCGACGCCTCGGGCCGGGTCCTCGGGTCCTCGGCCGTCACCCCGAACCCGGAGGCGTCATGATCCGCGTCGGCGTCTCGATCATGTACCACCCGCGCCGGGCCGACCGCGTCCCGCCGCTCGTGCGGGACTGCGCACCGCTGGAGGCCGCGCCGGTCCGCGACCCCGACCCGGACGGCGCGCCGAGCCCGCTGCGCACCGCCAAGCGCGCCTGGGCGCGGATCCAGGACGGCGTCACGCACCACATGGTGCTCCAGGACGACATCGCCCTCGCCCCCGGGTTCGCCGAGCAGGTCCACGAGGCGGTCGCCCGGCATCCGGAGGACGGCGTCTCGTTCTACTCCCACTGGAACAGCCCGCAGAACTCCTACCTGGTCCGGCGCGCGGCGGTCGCGGGCGCCTCCTACGCCCCGCTCTCCCTCACCGAGTGGACCCCGTGCCAGGGCTTCGTCCTCCCCGTGGACCGGGCCCGGGAGCTGGCCGCCTACCTGGCGGAGATCCCCGACGAGGTCCAGGACGACGACGAGATGGTCGCCGTCTTCTGCCGCAAGCAGGGGATCCCCGTCGTCGCGACGGTGCCGCACCTGGTGGACCACGGCGTGGACGAGACGATCGTCGGCCACCGGGGCGAGTTGCGCGCGACCGTCTTCGCCCCCGGCGAGCCGGCGCCCGCCGCCCACTGGACGGGCCGGACCGCCGCCGATCCGGGCCCGTACACGGTCGAGCTGCTGGAGTCGCGGTGCGGCCTCCGCATGGTGGACCGCGACCCGGTCGAGCACAAGTTCGCCTGGCACTGGTACGACGCCTGCGGGCTGGCCGGGGTGGACCCCCGGGCGGTGCTGGACGCGGCCGGACCGCACATCGGGGGGCTGCCCGACGCGCTCGTGCCGGTGGCCGCGGAGGTGTGGGCCGCGGGGCACCTCCTCGGCGCCGACGCCGCCGGCCACCCGCCGGTCCCGCCCGGCGGAGGGCCGTTCACCCGCCACGCGATCGGGTCGTGGGTCGACTCGGGGCTGGCCGAGCCGGACCGCGCCCTGCTCGGCGGCACCGGCCGGGACGTCCTCGTCGCGCTCGGGGTCGCCGCCGTGCGGCACGGCCTCGCGCACCCCGGAGGCCGCGATGCACGATGAGCTGAGGGAGCGCGCCGCCGCGATGGCCCGGCGCGAGGCCGCCGCCCAGCTGCGGCCCGCTCCGTTCGTCCCCACCGACGGGACCGGGACGCTCGTCGCGGTCCGGCTGGTGCCGTGCCGCTCGTGCGGCGCCCGCCCGCGGGAGCGGCACTGGGCGCCGCCGTTCACGTCGCTCGCGCAGGACGCGCCCGCCGGGACGCGGGCGCCGGAGCGCGGGCCGGTGCTGGCGATGCTCGCCTGCGAGGCGGTGACCGCGCGCGCCGTGCTGCCCCTCGTGCGGACGGCGGAGCGGTTCCCCGAACTGCGCGAGGCGCGGTACCGGACCCGCGCCGTCCTCTGGGACGCGCTCTCGCCCGCGACGCCCGCGGCGGAGGCGCTGGCCCTGGTGGACGCCTCGGAGCGGTGGATCGACGCCCCGGGGGAGGCCACGGACGGCGACGCGGCGGTGCCGGACGGCGAGCCGGCGCGGACGCTGCCCGCCTCGACCCGTCCCCACCGGCGGCCGAGCGGCTGGCGCTGGCACCGGGCCGACCTCGTCCCGCACTTCCTCAGCCCGCACCGGACCCTGCCCACCCGGATCGGCGAGCACTACGCCGCCGAGCTCCGGGCGGCGCTCCGCACCGGACACGAAGGATCATAGATGACCGAGATCACCGTTCACCGGGTCCCGTTCCGCGGCGCGCGCGGCGGGACCGGCCCGTTCACCTGGGGCCAGCTCGACATGTGGGCCGAGGCGCGGCTCAGCATGGCCGGCCTCCCCTCGTTCGCCAACGTGCTCGGCGGCGGCCCGCTGCCGCCCGGCCTCAAGACCGACCGGGTGCTGGAGGCGTTCGGCCTGCTGATCGAGCGGCACGAGTCGCTGCGGACCCGCTTCCGGCCGGGACCGGACGGGGAGCCCCCGGTGCAGGAGGTGCTGCGCGCGGGCGAGCTGGAGGCGGAGGTCGCCGCCGTCGACCCGGACCAGAACCTGTTCGCGATCGTCGGCGGCTGGTGGCCGCAGATGCAGGACACCCCCTACGACCTGGTGGGCGGCCTGCCGCTGCGCGTGAGGATCGGCGCGGTCGGCGACGAGCCGGTGATGGTGATGTTCGGGATGTCGCACATGGCCTCGGACTTCCTCGGCACGCGGGTGGTGTACGGGGAGCTCCTCGACCTGCTGGAGGGCCGCGAGCCCGAGGGCGAGGCGACGCAGCCGCTGGACCTGGCGGAGGCGGAGCGGTCGGAGGCCGGGCGGCGCGTCCTGGAACGCGCCCTCGACCACTGGCGCGCCACGCTGGACGCCGCGCCGCCCGCCATGTTCCCCGCCCCTTCCCGGACGCCGGAGGAGGCGCGCTACTGGCGCGGGGACCTCTGCTCGCAGACGGCCGCGCGGGCCCTGCGCCGCGCCGCGGACCGCTGCGGGGCCGGGACCTCCACCGTGCTGCTCGCCCTGACCGCGGCGCTGATCGGCAGGCACACCGGGCTGGACCGCTGCGCGCTGCGGATGCCGTCCGGCAACCGGGGCCGTCCCGAGCTGCGGCGCATGGTGTCCACCCTCAGCCAGGAGACGCCGCTCGTCATCGACCTGCGCGCGGAGACCCTGCAGGAGGTCGTGGCGGCGGCGCGCACCGCCTCCCTGCACGCGCAGCGCAACGCCCGCTACGACCCCGAGCCGGTCGCCGCGATCAGGGACGCGTCGGCCACCGTCCTCGACGTGTGCTTCAACGACATGTGGACCCCGGTCCGCGCCGGGCGGCCCGCCGCGGACCCGGACGCGCCGCCGGCCGCGTCGGCCTTCGAGTGGAACGAGAAGGTGGACCGCGCGACCGTGGCGTTCTTCCTGGAGGCGTTCGAGGTGCTGGAGGACCCGGAGGCCATCCGCCTCAGCCTCTTCGCCGACACCGCCCACGTGTCGCCCGCGCGGATCCGGTCCTTCCTGGACGCCGTCGAGCGCCTGCTCGCCGTCTTCGCCGAGCGCGACCTCCGCCTCGACGAGATCGACCCCGTCTCCTGACCCGCCACCCCACCGAACGCACCGCAGCAGGAAGGGCGTCCGCGATGCCGCCAGCCAGGATCACCCACGTCACCTTCGCCGCGCCGCCCCAGCTCAAGATGGACGAGCTGGCCACGTTCCTGCGGGACGACGAGGGCGGTGACGCGGTCGGCGACATCGTCCGCAACTCCGCCATCGAGACCAAGGGCATGGCGGTCAACCCGCTCGTGGAGGACCCGCGCGCCTGGGGCACCGCCCGCCGGATGCGGCGCGCCCTCGCCGAGGCGCGCGCCCTCGGGCGGGAGGCGGTCGGCCGCGCGCTGGACCGGGCCGGGCTGCGCCCGGACGAGGTCGGCCTGCTGGTCACGACGACCACCACCACGCACTCGGCCCCCGGCCTGGAGTCCCTGGTCCACGATCTCGGCATGGGGCCGGACACCGAGTTCCTCTCGCTCGGCCCCATGGGCTGCTACGCGGCGGCCCCCACGCTGGCCGCCTGCCGGAACTGGGTCGAGGCGCGCGGCAGGCCCGCGGTGGCGCTGTGCGTGGACCTGTTCTCCCCGCACCTCCAGCCGCCGCCCTACGACAAGGAGCAGGCCGTCGTGCTCACCCTGTTCGGCGACGGCGCCGCCGCCGTGGTGATGCGGCCCGGCGGCGAGGGGATCGCGGGCCTGGACGTCCTCGACACCGGGCTGGTGTCGGTGCCGCGGTACGCCGGGGACCTCCAGGTCCACGTCGGCGACTCCGGCATGGACGTCCGGCTCGCCCCGACCATGCCCGACGTCACCGCCGCCGCGGCGGCCGCCCCCACCGACGCGCTCCTGGCCCGCAACGGACTCACCCGGGCGGACGTCGCCTGGTGGGCCGTGCACCCGGGCGGCCGGCGCATCATCGACCGCGTCTCCGAGGAGCTGGAGCTCCCGGCGGAGTCCGTGGCGGAGTCGCGCGCGGTGATGCGCGAGTACGGCAACACCGCGGCGCCGGCCGTCCTGGCCGTCCTCGGGCGCCTCATGGACGCCCGCCCGCTCCGGCCCGGGGAGCACGGCGTCGCGATGGCGTTCGGCCCCGGCGCCACCGTCTGGAGCGTCCTGCTGCGCGGCGCCTGACCGTCCGCCCGGAGACGCGGCGGATCCGAGACCCCGACCAGTACCGCAACGACCACCGAAGGAGCCCTCATGCTCGAAGTCATCGGCGCCGGGTTCGGCCGCACCGGCACCTTCTCGCTCAAGGCCGCGCTGGAGACGCTCGGCTTCGGCCCGTGCCACCACATGCTCGGGATGCTGGAGCGTCCCGAGGAGATCCCGCTGTGGCGGCAGGCCGCCCAGGGCGGGCCCGTCGACTGGGACGAGGTCTACCGCGGGTACCGGTCCAGTGTCGACTGGCCGGGCACCCGGTTCTGGCGGGAGCTGACCGAGTTCTACCCGAAGGCGAAGGTCATCCTCACCGTCCGGGACCCCCGGCGCTGGTACGACAGCGCGGCGTCGACGATCCACCGCGCCGCCATGGACCCCACGCCCCCCGCCACCCCCGTCCTCGCCCAGATGCGGACGATGTCGCGGGAGGTCGTGTGGGACGGCCAGTTCGGCGGGCGGTTCACCGACCCCGACCACGCGCGGGGGGTGTTCACCGAGCACAACGAGGCGGTGCGGGCCGAACTCGACCCGGACCGGCTGCTGGTCTTCGAGGTCGCCCAGGGCTGGGAGCCGCTGTGCGACTTCCTCGGCGTCGCGGTGCCGGACGAGCCGTTCCCCCGCTCCAACGACCGGGACGACTTCGAGTCGCTGCTGCGCGAGCACGTCACCGGCGGCGACCCCGACGCCGTCCCGGCGTCCTGAGCGATGCCCGGAGCGCTTGGGGGAGAGGCCGGGTGGTTCCGCCGGTTCCACCCGGCGGACGAGGGGGCGCCGCGGCTGCTGTGCTTCCCCTACGCGGGCGCCTCCGCGAGCGCCTACCACGGCCTCTCCGAGACGCTCAGCCCGGCCGCCGAGGTCACCGTCGTCCAGTACCCCGGACGGCAGGACCGCCGCCGGGAGCCGGTGCCGGTCGACCTCGCGGAGCTGGCCGGCCGGCTCGCGGCGCAGGTCGCCGGGCTGCCGCCGGCGGCGTTCTTCGGCCACAGCATGGGCGCGATCGTGGCCTTCGAGGTGGCGCGGCGGCTCGCCGCGCCGCCCCCGGTGCTGTTCGTCTCGGGGCGCCGCTCCCCGGCGCGCAGCCGCCAGGAGCGCACGCACCCCATGAGCGACCGCGAGCTGCTGGACGACATGGCCCGGCTCGGCGGGACGGACGCGCGGCTGCTGGGCAGCCCCGCGTTCGTCCGGATGATCATGCCCGTGGTGCGCGGCGACTACCAGGCGATCGACACCTACCGCTACGTCCCGGGCCCGCCGCTGGCCTGCCCGATCGTGGTGCTGGCGGGCGACGCCGACCCGATGACCCCGGTCGAGGACGCGCTGGCCTGGCGGGAGCACGGCGCCGGTGACGGCGCCGAGTTCGTCCTCCCCGGCGGGCACTTCTTCCTCGACGAGCACCGGGAGGCGGTCGCGGAGATCGTGCTCGACCGGCTGGCGGCGGACTAGCGGGGCGGGACGGACCGAGGGCGGCCGGCGCGGGCCGGTCGCCCCGTCCCGCATGCCGCCGCGCCCTGCTCCCGCCTGCCCCGGCTGCCCCGGGCTGCCCGATGGGGCAGGACAAGAGGAGGAACCGATGGAGGCTCCTCAGCCGCGGCCGCCCCGTGGAGCCTCGGTGTCTTGTGGACGCCATCGAGAAAGCCGCCGCCCGAGCAGTGCCCCATGACCGAGCAGCGCCTCATGACAGCTCCGGACCCCATGACAGGGCCGCACCTCATGACAGCGCCGCACCCCACGACGACGGAGACGCCCCGCTGTACCGCGACCCCCGGGCGCCGGTCGCGGCCCGGGTCGAGGACCTCCTGGCCCGGATGAGCCTGGACGACAAGATCGGCCAGATGACCCAGGCGGAGCGCCTGGAGGCCGGCGCGGCGGACGTCACCGCGTACCGGCTCGGCTCGGTGCTGTCGGGGGGCGGGTCGGTGCCCGCGCCGAACGACCCGGTGACCTGGGCGGACATGTACGACGACTTCCAGCGCGCCGCCCTGGCGACCCCGCTCGGCATCCCGATCCTGTACGGCGTCGACGCCGTGCACGGGCACGGCAACGTGGTCGGCGCGACGCTCTTCCCGCACAACATCGGGCTCGGCGCGACCCGCGACCCCGCGCTGGTCCGCGACATCGGCGCCGCGGTGGCCGAGGAGGTGTCGGGCACCGGCATCACCTGGAACTTCGCGCCGTGCCTCGGGGTCGTGCGCAACCCGCGCTGGGGACGCACCTACGAGTCGTTCGGCGAGCTGCCCGAGCTGCCGACCGCCATGACGTCGTTCATCAGCGGGCTCCAGGGCCCGCGCGTCGGCCCCCGGCCCTCGGTCATGGCGACCGCGAAGCACTTCGTCGGGGACGGCGGCACCAAGGACGGCGACGACCAGGGCGACACGCGGCTCGCCGAGGAGGAGCTGCGGGCGCTGCACCTGCCGCCGTTCCTCGCCGCCCTGGAGCGCGGCGTCGGATCGGTCATGATCTCCCACAGCTCGTGGAACGGGCTGCGCCTGCACGGCCACCGGTACCTGGTCACCGAGGTGCTCAAGGAGGAGCTCGGCTTCTCCGGGATCGTCGTGTCCGACTGGAACGGCCTCGACATGATCTACGAGGCCGACGCGTTCGGCCCGGCCGAGGTCCGCGCGGCGGTCAACGCCGGCATCGACATGGTCATGGTCCCCGAGGAGTGGCGGCGGTTCATCGCGACGCTGCGCGCCGAGGTGCTGGCCGGGCGGGTGCCGATGGCGCGCATCGACGACGCCAACCGGCGCATCCTGACCAGGAAGGTCGAGCAGGGCCTGTTCGAGCATCCGCTGACCGACCGCGCCTACACCGCGCGGATCGGCGGGCCCGAGCACCGCGCCCTCGCCCGCCGGGCCGTGGCCGCCTCCCTGGTGGTCCTCAGGAACGAGGGGGGCCTGCTCCCGCTCGCCCCCGGCCTCGACGAGATCTTCGTCGCCGGGCGCAGCGCCCACGACATCGGGATGCAGTGCGGGGGCTGGACCGTGAGCTGGCAGGGCGAGCCCGGGCCCGTCACCGCGGGGACGACGATCCTGGACGGCATCCGCGCCGCCGCGGGCCCCGGCACGACCATCCGGTACCACCCGGACGGCCACGGCGTGAGCCCCTCCTGCAAGGTCGCCGTCGCGGTCGTGGGGGAGGAGCCGTACGCCGAGGACGAGGGCGACCGGCCGGCCGGGATGGGCCTGGACCCGGTGGACCTGGAGACCATCGCGAGGCTGCGCGCCTCCGGGGCCCCCGTCGTGGTGCTGCTGGTGAGCGGGCGTCCCCTGGACGTCGCGGCGGAGCTGCCCGGCTGGGACGCGCTGGTCGCCTGCTGGCTGCCCGGCACCGAGGGGCGGGGCGTCGCCGACGTGCTGTTCGGCGCCGCCGCCGCCACCGGGAGGCTGCCCGTCACCTGGATGCGCAGCGCCGACCAGCTGCCCGTCAACCACGGCGACGGCCAGGACCCGCTCTTCCCCTACGGGTTCGGCCTGACCTACCCGGCCCGCCCGTGACCGCGCACACGGAGCGCGGGGCGCGGCCGCCGCGGGAGGCGCGGGCGGCGCACCGGCGGCGGATCGCCCGCCTGGCGGTGCCCATGGCGGCCGCGCAGCTGCTCGCCATCATGGTGCCGATCGCGATCGTCGCCATCCTGGGCTGGATGGGCGACGAGGCCATCCGCGTCCGCTCGCTGTACTTCCCGCTGGCGTTCCTGTTCTTCGGGGTCCAGGTCGCGTTCGACGTCACCAACCAGACGATCACGGCGCTGCGGACGGGGCGCGGCGAGCGGGACGTGGGCGCCACGACGATGAGCGTGGCCCTGGTCTGGGCCGGCACGGGGCTCGCGCTCGGGATCGGGCTGAGCGTCGCGGCGCCGGCCCTGGCGGACGTCCTCGGCGCGGACGCGCAGGGCGGGGACCTGTTCGTTCGGTTCCTGCGGTGGATGTCGCTCGCCAACCTCACGCTGGCGTGGCCGGTGCTGTGCGCGTCCGCGCTGCGCGGCGCGGGCCGCGCCGGACCGGCGGCACTGATCATGCTGGTGGGCAGCGCGGTGGAGGTCGCCGGGCTCGCGGTGCTGGGCTTCGGCTGCGGGCTGGACATCGCGGCGCTGCCGCTGGCGACGGCCCTCAACGGCCTCACCGCCGGGGCGTTCGGCATGGTCGTCCTCGCCCGGACGGGGCTGCTGCGGGAGTGGGGCTGGCGGCCGGAGGTCCTCGGCTACCTGCTGCGGACCGGCGTGCCGGTCAGCCTCACCAACATCGTGATGTTCGGCATGAACTTCGCGTTCGTGATGATGCTCAAGCCGTTCGGCCCGGACGTGATCGCCGGTTTCGCGACCGCGACGACGGTCCAGAACCTCGTCATCATGCCGGCCGTCGTGCTCGGCTCGGCCGCGGCCATCGTGATGAACCAGAGCCTCGGCGCGTCCGGGCGGGAGCAGGTCGCCGCGGTGCTCGGCGCCGCGCTGCGCACGACGCTGGCCGTGTACGCCGTGATCGTCCCCGTGCTGTGGCTGCTGCGCGGCGCCATCGGCCACCTGACGGCGGAGAACGCGCGGATCGCGAGCGAGACCGCCCGCTACCTCGCGATCGTGGGCCCGAGCTTCGTGGTCCTCGGGCTGGTGCTCACCGCGCTCATGGCGCTGGAGCAGACCGGCGGCGCCCGCCTCGCGCTCGCCGCGTCGGCGGTGTACGTCGCCGGGTCGGTCGGCATCGGCGCGCTGGCCGGCCGGGGCGCCGGCGGCCCGGTCCCGCTGTACGCGACGATCGGCGCCATGAACACCGCCGGGGTCCTCGCGGTGCTCGCCGCGGTGGCGTTCGTGCGCGCCCAGGACCGGCGCAGGAGGACGTCGCGCGAGGAGCCCGCCTGGGGCGCCGCGCCGCCGTCCCCCGTCGGCCCTGACTGACCGGCGGACCGGCGGACCGGCCGGCCGTCCGCCCGGACGCGCCGCGCCGTCCCGTCCCCTCGAAGGTGCGCCCGATCGGCGCTGGGCGGGCCGCGCGGGCGTGCATAGCGTGAGCCGCGCCTGCCCGTCCGGGCGGCCCTGCCCGGACGCCGCCGCAGCGAGAGGACACCATGGGCGAGACGACCGAACCCGCGACCGCGGCCATGCCGGACTACGCCGCCATCCGGCGGATCAACGTGACGACCCTGCGCGACGGGGTGGCGCCCGGCCACCTGTTCCTGTCGCCGCAGTCCATCATGGAGCCCGGCGCCCCGCACGGCCTCCAGATCACCGACGACCGGGGGCGGGTGGTCTGGTACCTCCCGCTGCCGGAGGGGGAGTTCGCCACCAACCTGCGCGTGCAGCGATACCGGGGTCGGCCGGTGCTGACCTGGTGGCAGGGGGAGGCGAGCGACACCGGAGTCGGCACGGGCACCTGCTACGTCGCCGACGCCTCCTACCGGGTCATCGCCTCGGTCCGGCTCGGCGGCGGCCTGCCGGTCGACCTGCACGAGTTCCTGCTGACCGACCGCGGCACCGCGCTGGTCGTCGGCTACCAGAACAGGCCGTGGGACCTGTCGCCGGTCGGCGGCTCCGCCGGCGGCACGGCGATCGACAGCGTCGTCGAGGAGATCGACGTGGCGACCGGCGAGGTGCTGCTGCACTGGAGCGGCCTGGAGCACATCCCCCTCGGCGAGAGCGACCTGCCCGTGGCGCTGGCCGGGGACGGGCCCTGGGACCACCTGCACGTCAACGCCGTCGGCGTGGACGACGACGGCGACCTGGTGATCACCGCCCGCAGCTCCCAGGCGGTGTACAAGGTCGACCGGCGGACCGGCGAGGTGCGCTGGAAGCTCGGCAGCGGCGCCAGCACGTTCGCGCTCGGGGTGGGGGTGCGGTTCAACTGGCCGCACGACGCGCAGCCCGTCGGCGGGAACGTCCACCGGATCTTCGACAACGGGGCCAACATCGGCATGCTCGGATACGAGTCGCGGGTGGTGTGGGTGCGCGTCGACCCCGAGAACGGGGTCGCCGCGCACGTCAGGCAGATCACCCACCCCGAGCACCTGTCGTGCCCCGTCGAGGGCGGCGCGTTCGGGCTGCCGAACGGCAACACGCTCGTGGGCTGGGGAGCCGCGGGGAGGATCTCGGAGTTCTCCCCGGACGGCGAGCTGCTGTTCGACGCCGAGATGCCCGAGGGGCCCCTCTGGAGCACCTACCGCGTCTACCGGCACGAGTGGGACGGGCGGCCGGACGCGCCGCCGGAGGCGCGCCTCGACGGCGGCCAGGTCCACGCGGTCTGGAACGGCGCCACCGGCGTCGCCCGGTGGAGGCTGTCGGCCGGTCCGTCCCGGGACGGCCTGCGCGAGGCCGACACCGTCGAGTGGGACGGCTTCGACACCGCGATCAAGCTGCCCGACGCGCACGGGGCCGCCTTCGTCAGGGTCGACGCGCTCGACGCGGACGGGCGCACGATCGGCTCCTCGCCGGTCACGCCGACCGAGCGGTGACCGGTCGCAGGAGCGCTCGGACGGCGACCGACGGAGCCGGAGGCCGGGCATGAAGGTGTGGGAGACCCAGGAGTTCCTCTTCGACGACGGGCCGGACGCCAGGGTCCTCGACTATCCGTTCTACGGGCTCGAACTGGCCCTGGCGCGCCTCCGCCGGCGCAACCCGCCCGCCGCGCCGTGGTGGAGGAGGTACGTCCGGACGTGGCAGAGGTTCGAGCCGGGCCGGGCGCTCCCGAGCGGGTTGGACGCACAGGAGGGCGAGCCGCTCATCTACGGCCTCTCCCAGGTCTGGAACGAGGACGACGTCATCTACGCGACGGTCAGGAACCTCTTCCTGGAGGGGGCCGACGAGGTCTTCGTCCTGGACGACGCCTCCGACGACGACTCGGCGTCGGAGGCGGAGGCGGCGGGCGCGACCGTCCTGCGGGACCGGAGCGACGGCAGGTTCGACGAGCTGCGGCGCAGCAGGAGGATGCTGGAGGTCGTCGACGAGCGGACCCGGGCCGCGGGGCGCCCGGTGTGGTGGGTCGTCGTGGACGCCGACGAGTTCCCGCGCGGTCCGGAGGGGGCCACGATCCGCGACCTCGTCCGGACGCTGCCGCCGTCGGTGGACACCGTCGGCAGCCGCGTCCTGGAGCACTACCCGGACCGGACGTCGGCGCCGAAGCCCCGGCACCACCCGCTGGACGAGCTGCCGAACGCCCGCCGGCACGACAACCCGTCGTGCCCGGCGGGGCACTGGAAGCACCAGCTGCTCCGCGTCCGCGAGCCCGGCTCGCTCCGCTTCATGTTCGGCCGGCACACCATCGCCGCCCCGCCCGGCGGGAGGCCCGTCGTGGAGAGCGAGGCGTCGCTGCTGATGCACCACTTCCCGCTGCGGGGCCGGGAGTGGACGGAGGAGAAGTTCCGGCTGGCGGGCTCGGCGACCGGCCGCTACGGCGCGAGCTCGGACTCGTTCGTCAAGCGGCGGCTGGAGAAGCGGCTGCGGATGCTCGGCCTCGCCTACGCGGAGGAGTACCACCTGCTGCCCAACATGTTCCCGGGGGAGCCGAGGACGGGCACGCCGGTGCGGGACTGGCGGGAACTGGTCCCGCCGGCGGAGCGCGCCTGCCGGCACGAGCCCGGCGCCCCCATGTGAGGACCGGCGCGAGGGACGCCGGGGCCGGGCGGCTGCGCGAGCCGCCCGGCCCCGCCCGTCACCGGTGCTCGTCGAGGAAGCCGACGATGTCCCCGAACACGTCCAGGGCGGCGCTGCGCCCGATGAACGGGTCCACGTGCCCGTAGCCGGGGATCTCGACGTAGCGCACGTCGAGCCGCGGGTGCCGGGCCGCCAGGACGTCGTGGCACAGCTTGTTGGCGTCCAGCCAGAGCCCGTTCTCGCTCCCGGACATCAGCAGGACGGGGCAGTCGATGCGGTCCGCGCTGTCCAGGGCGTTCTCCGGCAGCGCGCGGTAGCGGCCGTCGGAGAGGTTCCACCGCACCACGGTGTGCGCCAGCTCGATGCGCCGCAGGTGCGGGATGACGCACATGGGGGCGCTGCCGAACAGGTCGGCCAGGCGCTCGTGGGTGCGCCGGTCCAGCTTGTCGTGGACGAACAGCGACGCGCCCACGCTCCAGGCGGAGTTGTGCAGCATCTGGCAGGTGGGATCCGGGCAGTCCGCCCCGAGGGACGCCAGGGCGAACAGCGGGGTGTACTTCGACCGGAACCCGGCCTTGCGGAAGTCGACGGGGACGTGCCGGATGCGCCGTCGCAGCACCTCGAAGCCGAAGTGCATGCGGAACCGCGTCGTGGCGGCCAGCTTCGGTGTCAGGAACACCCCCTGCGCCACCACGCCGGCCAGTCCCGGCACGAGGCCCGCCGTCATGCTGAGCGACAGCGACAGCGCCCCGAGGCAGTGCGCCACGACGAACAGCCGCCGCCCGCCGATCCGCTCCCGGACGCGCGCCACCGCCTCGGGGATGTCGTAGAGCGCGACGTCGTCGAAGCTGTAGCCCGCGCCGTCGTCGTCGTTGTAGGGGAGCCGGCAGCTGCCGCGCCAGTCCAGCAGCCACGGCTCGTAGCCCGCGTCGAGCAGGACGTCCACCAGGTTGCGGGTCTCCGGCAGGACGAACATGTCGGAGGACGCCGTGAGGCCGTGCAGCAGCAGCACCGCCGGCCGGTCGCCGTCGGAGCCGCCGTCGGAGCCGTCCGCGCGGGTCACGCGGGCCAGCGCGAGACCGGTCCCGTCGGACGCCCGGAACGGGATGTGCTCGATCGCGGCGGCGCCGGGCCGCGCGTTGAGAAGTCGTGCCGTCATCGGATCTCCCTCGTGCGCTGCTTCACGTCCCGGCGCAGGTCCAGCAGCTCCGCCCCGGCGCGCAGGCTCGGTTCGAGCAGACCCCAGCCGACCTGGGCGAAGAACCATCCCAGCCACATCAGCTTGGCCAGGCGCTGCTCCGGCGGCGGCAGCGCCGGATCGACCTCGATGCCGTCGACCTGCTCGCGGACGTAGCCGTCGGCCGGCACGACGACCTCGCCGGCCAGGCTCGCCGGCTCGCCCTCGCGGCCGACCTCGACGGCCAGCGTGCGGGCCTGCCGCCAGAAGTCGCGGCGCGCGCGGGCGGTCTTGACGCCCTCCAGCCACCAGCCGCGCCCGTCCGCGTCGCGGAGCGCGAGCCGGTACCGCAGCAGCGGATGGCGCAGGCCGTGGCGCAGCGGGATCCCGTCCTCGGGGCGGACGACGATGTCGCCCGACTCCACGGTGAGCGGTTCCGGGTGCAGCCGCGCGCACGTCATCTCGCCGCGCACGTCCACGCGCCGCTCCCTGACGAGCTGGTACATCCCGGCGATCGACAGGGTCAGCGACAGCGAGCAGACCGTGTCGGTGACCCGTCCCGCGGGCCCCAGCGTCCCTTCGAGGGTCTCGTGGAACGACAGGTACGGCGGGTCGTCGCGGCCGGGCAGCCGCGCCAGGCCGGCCTCCGCGAGCCGCTCGTAGGTCCTCAGCTGCGCCTGCGCGCCGTAGCGGACCGGTTCGGGCAGGCCGTGCCGCGCCGCGAAGGCCTCGGTGCGCTCGCCGGTCGCGGCCGGGCCGAGCAGGGTCGCCTCGACCAGCTTGACGGCCGTCGCGCTGCGCAGGACCCGCGCCAGGAACTCCAGCTCCGGGACGGGCTCGGCCTCCATCGCGGCCAGGAAGGCGGCCCGCCACTCCTCCCAGCCGAGCACCGGGACGCGCATCCCGCCGAACCGCATGTCGTGCAGGACGTCCGGCAGCGTGTTGGGCCGGCCGGTGAGGTTGTAGGTCGTCCCCCAGCCGTCCGGCTCGTGCACCACGGCGGCGGCGACCTTGCTGACCCAGTCCACCGGGGCGGCGTTGACGGCGCGGAACGCGGGCACCTTGCGGAACCGGGAGAACGCCGACAGCAGGCCGCTGCCGATGTCGGTCGGGTTGTGCGCGCCGGTGAGGGTGTGCCCGCCGATGGCCCCCGGACGCAGGAGCGTCACGGTGAGGCCGTGCTCGCGCGCCCGCCGCAGCGCCACCTCCGACGCCCATTTCGACCGGTCGTAGCCGGTGGCGAGGCGGTCGACGCGGGCGAGCGGGTCGTCCTCGCCCATGGAGGCGATGCCGACCTCGTTGAACACCGCGACCGAGGAGATGTGGTGCAGCGGCTTGGACGGCCCGGTCGCCGCCAGCTCGGCCAGCGTCAGCGGCCCGAGCACGTTGGCGCGCCGCAGCGAGGGGTAGCCGCGCAGGAAGTCGACGGCCGCCGCGACGCTGACGATCGAGTCCACCTCCCGCGCCAGCTCCTCCCACCGGTCGCCGTCGAGCCCGAGCCGCGGCTCGGCGATGTCGCCCGGCAGCACCGTCACCCGCCGCCGGACCTCCGCGGACCACGGCAGCCGGAAGCCGGCGAGCGCCTCGCCGAGGCGCCGCTCGCCCTCCCGCTCGCCGGCGGCCCGCACCAGGCAGACGACGTGCGCGTCGCCCCGCCGCAGCAGGTCGAGCAGCAGGTGCCCGCCGAGGAAGCCGGTCGCGCCGGTGAGCAGGATCCGGCGGGGCGGGGCCTCGGCGGCCGGGCCGGTCCAGGGCAGGCGGTCCGCGCGGGCCAGGTCGGCCGCGACCAGGGCGAGATCCTCGTCCTCGACCTCTCCCGCGCTCCCGCCGCCGGCGGCGTCGCCGGTCTCCCCGTGCGGCCCGCCCGTCGCGGACGCCAGGCCCAGCCGCGCGAGGCGGCGCGGCCGGGCGTCGGCGAAGACGTCGTCCAGGCTGAGCCGCAGGCCGAGGTCGCGGTTGAGCGCCGCGGCGAACCCGGCGGCGTCGACCGACGACGCGCCGGCATCGAAGAAGTCCACGTCCACGCCGATCCGCCTGCCGCCGAGGAACGGCGCCGTCCGGGCGGCGATGGCCGAGGCCAGCCCTTCGAGGTCCCATCCCGCGCCGCCCTCCGCCGGAGCTCCGTCCGCTCCGGCCGGGGGCGCCTCCGCGCCCGGAGGGGCGCCGCCTCCCGGTCCGAACCGGGCCAGCAGGTCCGCCACATCGCTCTGTCCCGGGCCGCCCCGCTCCAGCAGTTCGCCCTCCCGGCGGCGGTCGGGCGCCGGGGCGAGCCCGGTCCCGTCCGCGTCCGCTCCGTTCACCGTCTCCACGTCCTTCCTCGATTCACTCACCGTCGGCCTCCGGGGCGCCTTCCGCCGCGCCGGACCAGGACCGGAACGTCCGCAGGCGCCGCGGCCCGACCAGCACGTCCAGCCGCCGGCCGGGGTCGTCCACCCCCGCGAGGGCGGCGACCAGGCGCCGTGCCGGGGCGTTGCGGGGCGTGTGCTCGGCGACCAGCCGCACGGCCCCGCACCCGAGGGCCTCGGCGCGGTCGGCGAGCCAGCGCAGCAGCCGCTCCTCCACCCCGCGGCCGAGCACGCGGCAGCTCAGCATCCAGGCCGCGACCTCCAGCGCGCCGCCGTCCGGGCGGATCGCCAGGACGCCGACCTGCCCGTAGTCGCCGAACCGGTCGCGCGCCGAGACCGTCCAGACCTCGCCGCCGCGCCGCGCCCGGTCGAGCGCCGCCGGGTCGAGGACGGCGGGGCGCAGGTTGAACTGGTTGGTCCGGCGGCTCAGCTGGACGGACCGCTCCGTCGTCGCCTCCGACAGCGGCTCGACGTCCACCTCCAGTTCGAGCCTGTCGAGGAACTCGGCGAAGCTCGTCCCGGCCCGCGCCTCGTCGCGGTCGCGCTCCTGCCGGTAGAAGTCGGCCCGCGCCGCGTCCTCGCGGGTCGCCGGCCACGGGGTGGCCGGCCAGAGCCGCCGCACGAAGGCCTCCAGCTCGCCCGCGGGCGGGCACGTCACCGACAGGACCTCCGGGAGGTCGGACCGCACCGCGGCGATCTCGGCCGGGTTGTCGTCCAGGAACAGCACGCCGTCCGTTCCGAGGCCCAGCTCGTCCGCGGCGGCCCTGATCCTCTTGGCCTTCGGGCCCCAGCCCGCGGCGATCACGCTGAAGTGCCCGGGCCGCAGGACGCCGTCCGGCCGCTCCAGCACCGCCCGCACCGTGGCCTCGTCGTTGTTGGAGACCAGCACCAGCAGGACGCCCGCGGCGCGCCAGGCGAGCAGCCGCCGGGCCAGGACCGCGCGCGGCCCGTCCAGCTCGACCGCGTCCGGGCCGATCTCGCCCGCGACGCCGCCCCACAGGGTCTCGTCCCCGTCCACCGCGATCACCTTCGGCGGCGGGCGCCGGACCGCCAGGACCGCCTCGGCGGCGGTGAGCGCCACGGCCGCCTGGAACCCGGCCGTGAAGGGCAGGTGCGCGAGGGCCTCGGCGGCCTCGTCGAAGCGGTCGGCGACGGGACGGTCGCGCGTCCAGTCGTCCGGCCCCACGACCGCGACGCCCGGCCGGCCCTCCAGCCGGGACATGAGCTCCTCCTCCCACCGCCGGAGCCTGGCGTCGCCGGCCCGGGACGGCAGGACGCCGACGATCACCGGTTTCCGGGTCCGCTCGTGCAGGGCGCCGACGGCGGCCGGGTACTCCTCGGCCAGCTGCGCGAGCAGCTCGTCCGTCACCGGGCCGGAGCGGGCCAGGTCGGCGCCGCGCAGCAGCACGATCCCGGCCGCGGTGGACGGCCCGGCGAACGGGCCGCCCGGGGCCAGGACGCTCGCCAGCGGCTGCTGGTCCGGCGCCGCCACGACGGCCGGCGCGTCGCCGCCGGTCCCGGCGAGGGCGCCGCCGAGGAGGTCGGGCAGGCGGCCGAGGGCGAACGTGGCCGCGACCGCCACGGAGGCGGCGGGCCGGTCGGGCGCGCCGGTGGCGGGTAGGGCGGGCTCCGCCGCGCCGCCGTCCGCCACCCGCGCGAGGAGGCCGAGGTAGCCGCGGCCGATGCGGGTCGCGGCCGCCTCGTCGAGGACGTCGAGGCCGTAGTCGAGGCGCAGGTGCCCGAGGCCGGGCCCCATGCTGACCATCAGGTCGAGATCGAGGTACCCGGTGCCGGCCGGCACGATCTCCGGCCCGCCCGGCGTGGGCGCCTGCGCCCGGATGTAGTTGAAGTACGCCTCGACCAGCGGCGCGCCGGCCCGGTGCAGGCCCGCCTCGGCGAGGGCGGCCATCGCGCCGGAGAACGAGGCGCCCTTCTCCAGCACACGCTTGAGCCGGGCGTCGGCGCGGGCGACGACGTCGGCGACCGGCTCGCCGTCGTTGACCTCGGCGGCGAGCGGCACCGGGACCCCGAAGTAGCCGAGCGCGCCGGCCGCGCCCGCGTGCATGCGGGAGTCCACCGGGACCGCCAGCACGAAGCGGCTCCGGTCCCGCAGCCGCGCGAGGAACACCTGGAGGGCGCCGAGGCAGAGGGCGGCCGGGGTCACGCCCAGCCTCCTCGCCTGGTCCGCCACCCGGTCGAGAAGCCCGCCGGGCATGTCGACGGCCAGGGTGCCCGCCCGGAACGTCCGCTTCGCCGGGCGGGTCTCCGCCAGGTCGAGCCGCCGGCAGCCGGCGAACTCCTCCCGCCACCGCGCCGCGGGCCCCTCGTCCTCCTCGCGCGGCCCCGCCGCACGGGCCTCGATCAGCAGATCGATGTCGCCGCGCCGGGGCCCGGCGGCCGGGGGAGCGCCGGCCAGCGCCGCGCCGATCTCCTCGACGGCGAGGATCAGCGACCGCACGTCGCTCACGGCGTGGTGGGCGCCGAAGACCAGGACCTGGTCGCCGGACGCGGACTCCACCAGCTCGAAGCGCCACAGCGGCGGCGCGGCGAGGTCGAACGGAGGCTCCATCAGCCGCTGGAGCGCGGCCTCCGCGTCCACGTCCGCCGCGGCCGACCAGCGCAGGAGGCCCTCCGCGGGCCGCCGGTGGACGGCGAACCGCGTGCCGTGCTCGGGGTCCCGCACGATCGCCGTGCGCAGGGCGGAGTGCCGGGCCGCGAGCCCGGCGACGGCCTCCGCCAGCGCCTCCCGCGTGACGGGCGAGCCCAGCCGGACGGCCATGCCGATGTGGTGGGCCACGCCCGGCGTGCCCTGCTGCTCCGTCCGCAGCAGGCGCGTCACGTCCGCCGGGACGGGCCGGAACACGACCTCCGCCGTGTCGCCGCCGGGATCCCCGGCCGGTTCGCCCGGCGCGGTCCCGCTCCCGGTGACGGGCGCCTGGACGAGCTTGGCGGCGAGGCTCCGCACGTCCATGGTCGCCAGCGCCGACAGCGACGTCCCCACGCCGAGCGTGCGGGTGATGGCGTCGTGCAGCACGACGAGCGAGTGCGAGTCGAAACCGAGCTCCTGCATCGACCTGCCCATGGGCACCTCGGCGGCGGCGTCGCCGGTGACCTCGGCCACCGCGCCCCGCAGGAACTCCTCGACCAGGCGGGTGCGCTCGGCGTCCGTCGCCGCCGCGCGGATCCGGCCCGCCGGTCCCTCGCCGGACGGGCCGGCGGTGGGACGGCCGGCCAGCTCGGACAGGATCGGATGCACCGCGGCGAGCCCGGCGGGATGCTCCAACGCCGCCCGGTCGAACGCGATGGGCGCCAGGCGGCGCCGGGACGAGCCGAGCAGGCGCTCGAACAGCTCCCCGCCCTCCGCCGGGGAGAGGCTCCCCATGCCGGACCGCGCGAGCGCCGGGAGCCGGTCGGCGGCCGCGGCCATGCCGACCTCGGACCAGGCGCCCCAGTCCAGGCTCAGCGCCGGTCGCCCGGTCGCGGCGAGCGCGTGGGCCCAGGCGTCCAGGAAGGCGTTCGCGGCGGCGTAGGAGCCCTGCCCCGCCGGTCCGAGCAGGCCGGCGGCCGACGAGAACAGGACCACGAAGTCGGTGTCCGGCACCAGTTCGGCGAGCAGCGCGGCGCCCAGCACCCTGGGCGCCAGCACCCCGGCGATCCGCTCGGCGGTCAGCGTCCGCAGGGTCGCGTCGTCCAGGACGCCGGCGGCGTGCACGATCCCCGCGACCGGGGGCGCCTCCCGCCGCAGGCCGCCGAGCGCGGCCTCCAGGGCCGCGCGGTCCGCGACGTCGGCGCGGACGGTGTGGACGGCCGCGCCCCGCGCGGCGAGCCCGGCGATCCACTCGGCCGCGCCGGCGTCCGGCCCGCCGCGGCCGAGGACCGCCACGTGCCGCGCGCCGAGCGCGACGAGCCGCTCGGCGGCCACCCGGCCGAGGCCGCCGAGGCCGCCCGTGACCAGGTACGTCCGGTCCGGACGCAGCGCGGCGCCGCCGCCGTCGGGACGGGTGCGCGCGAGCCGCGGCACCAGCCGCCCCGCGTCGCGCAGCGCGACCCACGGCTCCTCGTCCGCGTGGCGGAGCTGGTTCCACAGCGCGTCAGCGCCGCCGTCGGCGGGCATGTCGACGAGCGTGGCGCGCAGCTCCGGGTACTCGTGGGCCACCGTGCCGCCGAATCCCCATCCGAGCGCCTGCTGCGGGTTGGCCACCCGCGCGCCGGGCCCCGCCGCCTGGCTGCCCCGGGTGACGAGGAACAGGCGCGGGGCGGGCTCCTGCGAGCGGTCCGCCAGCGCCTTGACCAGGTGCAGCGTGGTCGTGCAGCACAGCAGGGCCGCCTCCGCCATCGACGCGGCCGAGGTGATCGCCGGCGCGTCCAGGCCGAACAGCTGGACGACCCGTTCGGGCGGGCCGTCGCCGAACGCCTCGTCGAGCAGCCGTCCGAAGTGCGCCGGGTCCCGGGGGTCGACGGTGTAGCCGCCGGAGCCGTCCGGGCCGAACGCGGCGCCGCGCCGGACCAGCACGTGCGGTACCGGCCCGAGCCGCCGGGCGAGGTCGTCTCCGACCCCGGAGCCGTCGGCCAGGATCAGCCACGGCCCCGGCCGGCCGCCACTCGACCTCGAACAGCGACCGCTCCGCCGGGGAGGGCGCGGCCAGCTCGAAGCCCCGGACGTCCAGGACGAGCCGTTCGTCCTCGTCGAGGAGCCGCAGGTCCAGCACCGCCGCCCGGGAGGTCAGCGACCGCACGCGGCAGGCGGCCCAGACCGGCCGCGACCGCGCGCCGCTGAAGCGCACCCGGCCGGCCCCCGCGGGCACGAACACTCCGCCGGCCGGGACGTCGCTCGGCAGCGCGCCGGTGCGCAACGCGGAATCCAGCAGCGCGGGGTGGAGCAGGTAAGACGACCCGGGCGTCTCCGCCAGGCGCCCCAGCGCTTCGTCCTGCCCCCTCCAAGCCGCCTTCAGGGCCCGGAACGCGTCGCCGTAGTCGATCCCCGCGGTCGACATCGCGGCGTACAGGTCCGGGAGCCCCACCTCGTCGGTGCACCGGCGCCGCAGCTCGGCGAGGGGCTCGGTCTCTTCGGGCTCCTGCACGTCCGCGGGCTCGAACCGTCCCGCGACGTGGTCGGTCCACGGCGCCCGCGGGTCGCCGGAGGGGCGGGAGGCGATGGTGAACGCGCGCCGCCCACCGGAGTCGGCGGGCTGGACGACCAACTGGAGGCGGACGGGCTCGTCCTCGGGCAGCCGCAGCGGGCGCTCGAACCGCACACCGGCCAGCTGCACCGCGCCCTGGAGCGCGGTGGACGCCTCCAGCGCCATCTCCAGGAACGCCGAGGCGGGCAGCCAGACCGTCCCGCCGACGCGGTGGCCGGCGAGATAGCCGAACCGGTCGTCGCGCAGGTCGACGTCGGCCTGGGCGATGTGCCGGCCGGGGACCTCGCTGTCCTCCACGTGCCGGTGCAGGAGCGGCATGCCGCTCCGCCCGGCCGCCGGGGCGGCCTTGGCGGAGGTCCAGTAGCGCCCGCGCTCGAAGGCGTAGGTGGGCAGGTCCACGTGGGATCCCGCCGGGGCCGCCCTCGACCAGTCGGGCGCGTACCCGTCCGCGACCAGCAGCGCCAGGTTGCGCAGGACGCCGTCGTGCTCGCCGCCGTCGCGGTTCAGGGAGCCCGCGACCGAGACCTCGACGCCCTCCTCGGCGGCGACGGCCTTGATCGACGACAGCAGGGCGGGATGCGCCCCGACCTCCACGAAGGAGCGGAAGCCGTCCGCCAGCATGCGGCGCACGGTCGCGGCGAACCGGACGGGCTCGCGCAGGTTGCGGGCCCAGTAGCCGGCGTCGAGGGCGTCCCCGGGCACCGGCTCGCCGAGCACCGTCGAGTAGAGCGGCGTCCGGGAGGGCGCACCCGAGATGTCGCCGAGCCGTTCCCGCAGCTCGCCGCCGACCGGGTCCATGTGGAAGCTGTGCGTGGCGAAGCCCACCGGCACGTCCTGGACGGGGACCTGGTCCTGCTGCAACTGCGCCCGCAGCGCGATCAGCGCGTCCAGGTCGCCCGAGACGGTGGTGGCCCGGCCGCTGTTGACCGCCGCGACGTCGAGGCGCGTCCCGTACTCGGAGAGCATCTCCCGCACGCTCTCCTCGGGCAGCCCCACGGCCAGCGACCCGCCGAGGCCCGCGGCCGGCCGCACGGCCAGGCCGCGCCGGGTCACGACGGCGGCGGCCTCGTCCAGCGTGAGGGCGCCCGCGGCGTGCGCGGCGGTGATCTCCCCGAGGGAGTGCCCGACGACCGCGCCCGCCTCGACGCCGAGCGACCGCCACATCCGCGCCAGCGCGCAGCCGAACGCGAACAGCACCGGCTGCGTCACGTCCGGCCGTTCGAGGTCGGGGGCCCCGTCCCCGCCCCGCAGGGCCGCGATCACCGACCAGCCCACCTGGCGGCGGATCGCCTCGTCGCACTCGCCGAGCGCGTCGGCGAACGCGTCGGAGCGGGCCATCAGCTCCGCGCCCATGCCGGTCCACCGTGCGCTGTGGCCGGGGAAGACGAACGCGAGCCCGCCCGTGACCGGTTCGCGGGACGGCGACAGCACGAGCCCGGGGGCGGGCCGCCCGGCCGCGGCGGCGTTCAGGCCCGACACGAGCGTCTCGCGGTCGCCGGCCAGCACGACGGCCCGGCGGTCGAAGTGGGTCCGCCGGTTGGCGAGGGTGTGCGCGACGTCCGGCAGCGGGGCGTCCCGGCCCCCGTCCTCCAGATGCGCCGCCAGCCTGCCCGCCTGGCGGCGCAGCGCCGACCCGCCGCGCGCGGAGACCACGAACAGCCCGGGTTCCCGCGTCCGCGGCGCCGCGGCCCGCGGGCGCGGCTCCTCCGGCGCCTCCTCCACGATGACGTGCACGTTCGTGCCGCTGATCCCGTAGGAGTTCACCCCGGCCCGGCGGGGGCGCTCGCCGCGCGGCCAGGCCGCCGGCTCCCCGACGAGCCGCAGGCCGCTGCGCTCCCAGTCGACCCGGCGGGTGGGCCGCTCGGCGTGCAGGGTGCGCGGCAGCGTCCCGTGCCGCAGCGCGAGCACGACCTTCATCAGCCCCGCCAGGCCGCTGGCGGCCTGCGTGTGCCCGATGTTCGACTTGACCGAGCCGATCCGCAGCGGACGGTCCGGGGGGCGGGTGCCCCCGAACACCCGCGCCAGCGCCCTGGCCTCGATGGGGTCGCCCAGGGTGGTCCCGGTGCCGTGCGCCTCGACGTAGTCGATGTCCGCCGGGGCCAGGCCCGACAGCTCCAGCGCCCGCCGCGTCACCCGCTCCTGCGACGGCCCGCTCGGCACCGTCAGCGCCTGGCTGCGGCCGTCCTGGCCGACGGCGCTGCCGCGCAGCACGGCGAGGACCCGGTCCCCGTCGCGCCCGGCGTCGGCGAGCCTCTTCAGCACCACCATCGCGACGCCGTCGGAGAACGCGGTACCGTCGGCGTCGGCGGAGAACGACCGGCACCGGCCGGTCGGCGACAGCGCCCGCATCCGGCTGAACTCGACGAACGTGTACGGGGTGGTCATCAGCGTGGCCCCGCCGACCAGGGCCTGGTCGCACTCGCCTGCGCGCAGCGCGGACGCGGCCAGGTGCACCGCCAGCAGCGACGAGGAGCAGGCGGTGTCGACGGTCATCGCCGGGCCGACCAGCCCCAGGGTGAAGGCGAGCCGCCCCGAGGCCACGCTCAGCGCCGAGCCGGTGCCGACGTAGCCGTCGAACTGGTCCAGGCTCAGCCCGGAGAGGTAGTCGCTGCCGAGCATGCCGAGGTAGACGCCGGTCGGGCTGCCCGCGAGCCGGGCCGGAACGGTCCCGGCGCGCTCCAGCGCCTCCCAGGCCGTCTCCAGCAGCAGCCGCTGCTGGGGGTCCATCGCCGCGGCCTCCCGGGTGGTGATGCCGAAGAAGCGCGGGTCGAAGGCGTCGATGCCGTGCACGAAGCCGCCGTGGCGGGAGTAGGTCCGGCCCGCGGCCTCGGGGTCGGGGTCGTAGAGCGCCCCGGCGTCCAGGCGGTCCGCCGGGAACTCCTCGATCGCGTCCTCGCCGCCGGACAGCAGCCGCCACAGCCCGTCCGGGTCGTCGGCGCCGCCCGGAAGGCGGCAGGCCATCGACACCACCGCCACCGGCTCGGCGTCCTGCGGCCCCGCGGGGGAGCCGGCCCGCGCGCCGTGCCGCTCGAAGCCGGCGAGCGCCCGGGTGAACCTGTGCGCTGGTGCGTCCATCGCTTGTCCTCTCGGTGGTCTGCGCGGGGACGGTGGGGGATGCGGCGTCAGGATCCGATCGCCGTCACGGGGGAGGCGCCCATGGGCCGGCCGCCGGCGTCGAGCGCCTCCACACGCACGAACCGGTGTCCGCCGGGCAGCGCGGCGGACGTGTCCAGGCCGTCCCACTCCACGGTGCGGACGGCCTCCAGAGCGTCCTCGTCGCGGCCCGCGTACAGCCGCCATCGCGCGACGCCGGTGGCCCCGTTCCACACGGCGTGCACATGCCCGTCCTCGACCCTGGCCTGCGGCGGCGTCCCCGGCATGCCGTCCCAGGGGTACCGGTAGACCCGGTAGGTGGTCCAGCCGTTCCCGGTGGGGGAGTGCGCGTCGAACAGCAGGTCGCCCGCGGGCGAGAACTCCGAGATCCGCGCGGCCCGCCCCCACCCGACCAGGGTGTTGCCGTTGGGCAGGTCCTGGGCGTTGCCCTCGGCGATGGCGGACAGGTGCTCGGGATGGGTGACCTGCCGGACGAACGTCGCCCTGCCCGTCGCCGTGTCGGCCCGCACCCACACCACCCGCGACTCGTAGCCGGCGAGCAGCTCGTTCGTGGCGTTGTCGAAGAACCGGTAGACGCCGTCCCCGCAGGGCTGCCCGTCGTGCTGCCAGTGGCACCGCGCCCCCACGCCCAGGACGAACGAGCTGTGCGCGCTGCCGAGCTTCCACACGATCTCGCCCGTCCGCCGGTCCACCTTGTAGAGGGCGGACGACATCCGCGCGGTGATCAGCAGGTCGCCGTCGTCGTCGACGGCGACCGAGTTGACGTGCAGGTGGTCGTAGGGGTCGGCGAGCGCCGCCGGCAGGTCGCTCTCCGCGAGCGGGACGTGCTCCAGCCCGCTCCAGTGCAGCAGCACCTCGCCCGTCTCCACGTCCACCTCCTCGACCACGCTGTCCAGCGCGACGCCGTCCTCGGGGCCGCCGATGGAGCTGAGGTCGCAGGGCTTGGGCTGGTAGCTGACGAGTAGCGCGGTGCCGCGCCCGGTCAGCAGGAACTCGTGCAGGTCGAAGGGCTGGTCGCCGCCGGCGCGGACGGTCGCGACGGTGCGGTAGCGGCGGTCGAGGACGTATCCGGTCCCGTCGCCCACGCCCGTCTCGGTCGCCGCGCCCTGCCACCAGGTGAGCACGGGCTCTCCCCGGTACTCCTGAACCCGGACGTTCGTGGCGTACTCGCCCTCGGGAACGGGGTGGAACCACAGCGTGCGCCCCCGGTCGTCCGCGATCTGCGGGCCGTGGCACTTCTCCGGCTCCAGAAGGGACTGCGGCGACATGAACAGATACCCGGGCGCGAGCCCGTCGAGCGCCCTCGTCACCCGGATCCGCGGGATCCGCGAGTAGTCCGGCAGAGCCCCGGTCACCGGAATTGCCGTTTCAGTCATGGTGTCACCTGCAAGAACTCTCAGGAATGGGCAGAAGTGCGGACCGGGCGGCCTGGACCCCACCGCTCCACCAGGTCGGCGGTCAGCGCGACGGCGTCCTCCTTGCGCAGGGCGTCGCCGATCGCCTGCGCGCGGGAGCGGCAGGCGGGATCGAGCACCCGGCCGAGGGCGCGGTGGAGCCGGTCGGGCGTGAGCGTGCGGAACGGCAGCGTGACGCCGGCGCCGAGCCGCTCGACGCGCCAGCCCCAGAAGGGCTGGTCGGCGTAGACGCTGGCGACCACCGCCGGAAGGCCCGCCCGCAGCGCCGACGCGGTCGTCCCCGCGCCCCCGTGGTGGACGGCGGCGCGGCATCGCGGCAGCACGCGGTCGTGGTCGAAGTCCGACCGCGCGACGTACAGGTGCTCCGGCAGATCTCCGGCGAACCGCCCGAGGTCGCTCCACCCGACGCCGACGAGCCCGCGAACCCCCAGCCGCGCGGTCACCTCCGCCAGACTGCGCAGCGTCTCCTCCGGCGAGAGCACCGGAATGCTCCCGAAACCGAAGTAGACCGGCGGCGTCCCGGCGTCGAGCCACGCATCGAGCTCGGCGTCGACGACCCCCTCCCCGAGACGCTCCCGGAGCGCGGCCCCCAGCACCGGCCAGCCGACCAGCTCGTGCCGGGCGGGCAGATCGGACGGGACGGGCACCACATGGCGGCTGTACAGATGCAGGGCGGGCCAGTCCTCCTGGCGGGGCAGCCGCCGCACGCGCGGAACCCCCATCGCGTCGCACAGCTCGTCCAGGTTCGCCTTGTTCTGAAGCCAGTACAGCTGGTTCAGGACGCGCGAACTCGTCCGGTTCGCCCAGGGCACGCGGAAGTCGCGCACCCGGGGCATGATGCTGCTCGTGAAGTCCCCGGTCGGCTGGATGGGGAAGGAGTACAGGATCCGGCTGGGGATCCCCAGCGCCTCCTCCAGGTAGAAGCCGCGCAACCCCATCGTCAACGTCGTCAGGATGAGGTCGGCGCCCGAGGCCGCCGCGCGGCAGGCCTCCGTGATCGTCCCGTTGACCCTGCGCTCGTCGGCCGCGATCCGCCGGATCGCGGTCATCGCCCGCCCCCGCGCGAGCATCGCCCGGCCCTCCTCCGAGCCGAGGAACCGCCCGATGTCCGTACCGGTCGGCACCGCCTCCAGCCCCGCCCTGCGCACCCACGGCGCCAGATCGGAGTTGACCGCCACGACCACCTCGTGCCCGCGCCGCACCAGCTCGTCGCCAATGGCGATCATCGGCTGCACGTCACCCCGGGTGCCGGCCGAAAGAAACGCGATACGCACCGCTCTCACCTGCGCTCTCTGGAAGGAACGCCAAGAACGCTACGGACGACCGCCACCCCGCACGATGGGCGTTAGACCGGACAAGCGTCCTCCCCACCCCGGCGGACAGTGTTTATTGCAGTGCCTTCCTCCTTCGGGCCTGGCGGCCCTCTATCGTCAGGAACTGCGTGCGATCGCTGGCATCGCTTCGGCTCGCCTTGCGGCTCGCTTCGCGATCAGTTTCTCGCAAGCTCGAAACTGCCTTTGGACGCGATCGCGGTTCTTTAGCTTGTCGCGTGGTTGCGGCGGTGGCTGAGGTCGGTGGTGTGTTTATTGGAGTGGCTTCCTCTTTCGGGCCTGGCGGCCCTCTATCGTCAGGAACTGCGTGCGATCGCTGGCATCGCTTCGGCTCGCCTTGCGGCTCGCTTCGCGATCAGTTTCTCGCAAGCTCGAAACTGCCTTTGGACGCGATCGCGGTTCTTTAGCTTGTCGCGTGGTTGCGGCGGTGGCTGAGGTCGGTGGTGTGTTTATTGGAGTGGCTTCCTCTTTCGGGCCTGGCGGCCCTCTATCGTCAGGAACTGCGTGCGATCGCTGGCATCGCTTCGGCTCGCCTTGCGGCTCGCTTCGCGATCAGTTTCTCGCAAGCTCGAAACTGCCTTTGGACGCGATCGCGGTTCTTTAGCTTGTCGCGTGGTTGCGGCGGTGGCTGAGGTCGGTGGTGTGTTTATTGGAGTGGCTTCCTCTTTCGGGCCTGGCGGCCCTCTATCGTCAGGAACTGCGTGCGATCGCTGGCATCGCTTCGGCTCGCCTTGCGGCTCGCTTCGCGATCAGTTTCTTGCTTCGCTTGAAACTGCCTTCGGCGCGATCGCGGTTCTTCACGTTGTCGCGTGGTTGGGGTGGTGGCTGAGGTTGGTCGCAATAGGTGGGTGGCGGGTCAGCGGTCAGGTTCTCGCCTACCGCAAAAGACGCGCTTGAATAAGCGTTTGTTCCGGGGTCGTGGGCGCGCTGGCGACATTCTCAGTTCTCTCAGCATCCACGCGACTACCTCAATGGTTGCGATCGCGTCCGAAGGCAGGTTCGAGCTTGCGAGAAACTGATCGCGCAGCGAGCCTTTAGGCGAGTCGAAGCGATGCCAGCGATCGCCGCATTGCGCGACGATGGAGGGCCGTCAAGGCCCGAAGGAGGAGCGCACTGCAATAAACGCAGCACCCACTACTCCAACGACCTGAGCCACCGCCGCACCACGCGACAACCTGGGGGCCGCGATCGCGTCCGAAGGCAGGTTCGAGCTTGCGAGAACCTGATCGCGCAGCGAGCCGCAAGGCGAGCCGGAGCGATGCCAGCGATCGCCCGCGTTTTTCGACGATGGAGGGCCGCCAGGCCCGAAGGAGGAGAAAAAGGCTATAGATACAGCCCAGTGCCGTGTTCTGGGCGTTCGCTGGCTATGGCATGTAGGTCGCGTTCGCGCATGATGAGGTAGTTCTCGCCCTGGATCTCTACCTCGTACTGGTCGCCGGGGTGGAACAGGACGCGGTCGCCGGGCTTGACTATGCGCACGTGGTGGCCGACGCCGCAGACCTCTCCCCAGGCCAGGCGGTTCTGCTGCTCGACCGTCGCGGGGATGACGATGCCGCCGGTGCTGCGGCGCTCGCCGCTGTCCTTCTCGGTCTTGATCATGACGCGGTCGTGCAGCATCTGGACTTCGAACTTCGGCTCGGACACGCGGGCGAGTTTATCCGCACGCGGGGGGCGGAACGTTCCGCGCGGGTCAGGGCAGGGAGGTGAGCCGGGCGTAGACGCCCGGGTAGCCGGGCTTTCCGCAGCCGTAGCCCCAGGAGACCAGGGCGGCGACGCGGCCGTTCGCGATCAGGGGGCCGCCGCTGTCGAACTGGCACGAGTCGGCCTTCTCCGAGCCGGCGCAGAGCATGTCGGACGGGTCGAAGGAGTCGCCGTAGGCGCGGCGGCAGGCCGCGTCGCCGGGGAGTGGGACGCCGGCCGACCGGAGGCGGGTGTTGAACAGGTCGTTCTCGGAGGTGAAGCCCCAGCCGGCGATCTCGGCCGTGCGGGCGGAGCCGGGCGTGCCGAGGGGCGCGGCCGGGCGGTTCACGCGGCGCGCGAGGGTCAGGACGGCGAGGTCGTGGTGGCTGACGGTCTCGTCCTTGAAGGACGTCTCGCGGTACTTCGGGTGCATGCGTACGGACTTCACCGCGACCGTCTCTCCGCCGCGGCCCGTCAGGTCGTCCCTGCCGAAGGTGGTGGTCAGGACGCCGGGCACCGAGCGGAACATCGAGACGCAGTGGCCCGCCGTGAGGAGCCGGTCGGGTTTGATGAGCACGCCGCCGCAGAACTGCCCGGCCGGCCGGACGAAGAAGATCGGCGATCCCACGGCGCCCAGCCACGGGTACCGGGCCGCGGGCGCGGGAGCGCCGCCCATGACGGCGTTCGCGGGGGCGGCGAGGGGGGTGAGCCCCAGGGAGGCTCCGAGCAGCGCGAGGCCGAGGGACCGGCGGGACGGCAGGGCCATGGCCGCACTGTAAGCGATCAAGGGGCGGCGCGCACCCGTTTCCCGGCGGCGGCCCGGTGCGGCGGCGCGTCCAGCGCCTCGTAGCGGGGGAACAGCGCCAGCGCGGCCAGCGCGAGCGCGAAGCCGCCCGCCCGGAGCGCGAACGGCCCGGTGTCGCGCGGCCACTGCTCGCCGAACAGGACGGTGCTGCTGAGGACCAGGTACGTCCGGCCGATGACGGTGAGCACGACCGCGACGATCGCGATCCGGCAGCGCTGCAGCGCGACCTGGAGCTGTCCGAGCGCGATCGCGGCGAGGCCGATCGTCAGGTACGGGTAGGGGGACTCCAGGACCGCCCGCGCGCTGCCGGTCTCCTGGTAGAGGAGCGAGATGCCGCGGATGCCCGCCTCGGCAAGCCCGGCGCAGGCTCCGGCGCCGATGCCGTAGGCGACCCCGGCGAGCCGGCGGGCGTGCCGCCCGCCCGCGCGGCGGTCGCCGACCAGCCACACCAGAGCCGCGACGATCACCGCCGGGGCGCACACGGCGAGCATCGTCCAGGGCCGGGCGAGCGTCCCGGTGAGGGTGGCGTCGGCGCGCGGCTCGCCCTCGGTCGTGGCCGACAGCCCGATCAGGCCGGTGGCGAGGACGAACAGGGCGACGCTCGCCCACTCGCGCAGGCTCAGCCGCTCGCCGAGGAACCCGACCGCGAAGGCGACCAGGAGCACCAGGCCGAGGGCGAAGACGGGCTGTGCGACGGCGAGCGGCACGGCGGAGAACGCGACGACCTCGTAGCCGAGGCCGAGGAACAGCAGGAGGCCGCCGCCGAGCCAGACGGGGTCGGTCAGCATGAGCCGGGCGACGCGGAACGGGCGGCTGCCCCGCAGCGGCTCCATCCGGCGCGCGGAGACGCGGAAGACGAGGAAGGCGATGTAGTAGACGGTGGTGGCGAGCAGGGCGAGGGCGGCGTAGCCCAGGTCGTGACCCATCGGGAAAGACCCTTCGGCGGACGGGGCGGGAAGAGTCGTCCGGCGCGCCTCGAAGCGACTCGCCCTGCCACCTTGCCCTCTCGTGCCGGTCCGTGACAAGGCCGTGACGCCCTACTGCATGATCAGTCGTAGCGGCGCCCGGTGGTGGAGGACAGGCGCCCGAGGAGGCCGCGCGGCAGGAGCCGCGTGACCCCGACGACGGCCTTGTACTGCGCTCCCGGGACGCTGACCTGGACGCCGCGGCGCAGGTCGCGCAGGGCGGCGGCCACGACGTCGTCCTTGTCCAGCCACATGAACTCCGGGACGTCCGACATGTCCATCTGGGCGCGGTCGTGGAACTCGGTGTGCACGAACCCGGGGCAGAGCGCCATCACCCGGACGCGGCCCCGCGAGCGCTTCCGGATGTCGGCGGCGACGCCCTGGCTGAAGTTCACGACCCACGCCTTGGAGGCCCCGTAGGTGCCGCGCGTCGCGAACGCCGCGACCGACGAGACGTTGACGACGCCGCCCCGGCCGCGCGCCAGCATCCCCGGGAGGACGGCGTGCGTGAGCCGCAGGACGGCCTCGCAGTGCACGCGCAGCATGGTCAGCTCGTCCGAGACCGGGACGTCCAGGAACACGCCCCTGTTGCCGAACCCGGCGTTGTTGACCAGCAGGTCGACGTCCTTGCGGGCGCGCTCCTCGGCCGCGGCCAGCCCCTCCTCGGAAGACAGGTCGGCGGGCAGCGTCTCGGCGCGGACGCCGTAGTCGGCGCGCAGGTCGCCGGCGGTCCGCTCCAGCCGCTCGGCGTCGCGGGCGAGCAGGACCAGGTCGAACCCGTCGGAGGCGAGGCGGCGGGCGAAGGCGGCACCGATGCCCGCGGTCGCGCCGGTGATGAAGGCGGTCGGCATGGCACCGAGCCTATGGTCTCGACGTGGCCTCGGCCATGCTCGCGAACGCGTGACCTGGCCGGTGGAGCGAAGCCGGAGGCGAGCGGAGCCGGGCGGATCGCGAAGCGATGCCGCGTTCGCCCAGGCCCGGTCACGTAGCGAGCCGCCAGGCGAGCGAAGAGGGCCGGGACGTTTGAAACACAGCCGCCAGGCGAGCGAAGTGGGCCGGGACTGTGAAACACAGCCTATGGCGCGCCGGCTACCGGGTCGTGGCGCGCCGCGCGCGGAAGTGCCGCGGGTCGGGGCGGCGGGTGGCGCGGCGGTAGGCGAAGGTGTAGCCCGGCCAGTTGTTGACGACCTTCCCGCCCGCCGTCATGTACCAGCTCTGGCAGCCGGCCTCCCAGACGGTCGAGCGCATCCGCTCCCGCATCTCCCGGGTGAACGCGTCCTGCACGTCGGGCCGCACGTCGATCCAGTCCAGGCCCGCGCCGCGCAGCGCCTCCACGCACCCGAGGACGTACCGGAACTGCGACTCCAGCATGTAGATGATCGAGTTGTGCCCGAGGTTGGTGTAGGGCCCGTACAGCAGGAACAGGTTGGGGAAGCCGCTGACGGTGATGCCGAGGTGGGCCTGCGCGCCGTCCCGCCACGCCTCGTTCAGCTCCCGCCCGCCCCGTCCGACGATCTTCATGGGGGACAGGAACTCGGTGGAGCGGAACCCGGTCGCGTACACGATGACGTCGGCCTCGTGCTCGCCGCCCGCCGTCCGGATGCCCGCCGGGGTGACGCGCTCGATCGGGTCGGTGACGAGGTGCACGTTCGGCCTGTTCAGCGCCGGGTAGTAGTCGCCGGACAGCAGGATCCGCTTGCACCCCATCCGGTATCCGGGGACGAGCCGCGCGCGCAGCGCCGGGTCGGCGACCTGCTCGGCCAGGCGCCGGCGGAAGCCGCGCTCCATGATCCCCATCAGCCGGGGGTAGCGGATGAAGCCGAGCGCGCGGGCCTCGAACATCGCGTAGATCCGGGCGCGGCTCAGCGCGTACAGCCCCGGCACGGCCCGCAGCGCGGCGCGCTCCCAGCCCCGGTACGGCCGGTCCGGCTTGTCGATCACGTACGGCGCGGACCGCTGGAACAGCAGCAGTTCCGCCGCCTCCCGGGCGATCTCCGGGACGATCTGGATCGCGCTCGCGCCCGTCCCGACCACCGCGACGCGCCTGCCCCGCAGGTCGGCGCCGTGGTCCCAGCGGGAGGAGTGGAAGGCCGGGCCCGCGAACGACTCGCGCCCCTCGATCGGCGGCAGTTCGGGCCGGTTGAGCTGCCCGCACGCCGAGACCAGCACCCGCGCCGCGAGATCCCCGGTCGTGGTGGAGATCCGCCAGAGCGCCGCGTCCTCGTCGAACCGCGCCTCGGTCACCTCGGCGCCGAACCGGATCCTGTCCAGGACGCCGTGCTCGCGGGCGCAGCGCCGCAGGTACTCCAGGATCTCCGCCTGCGGCGGGAACCGGCGCGACCAGTCGGTCCTGCGTTCGAACGAGAACGAGTACAGGTGGGAGGGGATGTCGCACGCCGCGCCGGGGTAGGTGTTGTCGCGCCAGGTCCCGCCGAGGCCGCCGGCCTTCTCCAGGACCACCACGTCGTGGACGCCGGCCTGCCGCAGCCGGATCGCCATCCCGATCCCGCCGAACCCGCTCCCGATGATCACCACGCTGTGCGTCATGGCCGTCCCGAATCTGATTCTGTATCGGTACCCACGAGCGTAGGTGACCGTGAAGTCACTGAGAAGGCGCCGCCGCCGCGCGTTTTGTCGGCCGGTTCTGGCAGCATCCGGGCATGTCCGACGACGCCCTCGCCACCGAAGCGCGCACCGACGACGGCCCCGGCGCCGTCCGGGCGATGCTGGCGCGCGCCTGTGAGACCGAGGAGCAGGGCCACCGGTTCGCCCTGCTCGTCGAAGAAGCGCTGCCCTCGGCCGAGCGCCTCGGCGCCGAGGCCCTCCGCGGGCTGGCGCCGCTGCTGAAGCAGGTCAACGGCCGCTTCGCGCGGGCCGACATCCCGATCGGGTACCGGCAGCGGGCCGGCCGCCGCCTGCGGGCCCTCCTGGCGATCGTGGACGAGGCGTACCTGCCCGACGGGGTACTCCCCGTCCACGACCCGTGGGCCGCGCCCCTCAGGGAGCGCGTGCGCACGGCGCCGTCGGCCGGGCTGACCCGGTTCGTCCGGCACCTGGCGAGCCTGTCGGCGCCGCGCCCCACGCACAGGTGGAACCGGACGTGCGTCACCCTCGCCGACGAGGCGACCGTGCGCGAGGACCTCGCCGAGTGCCTCCGCGCGCTCGCCGAGGACGAGCCCCACTGCCCCCGCGAGGACGGCCCGCACGGCGAGGAGATCTGCGGGTACCACCACCTGGTCCACCCGCACCTCGGCGACGTCGCGCGCGGCATGGTCTGGGCGGCGGCCCTCACCGGCGGCCCTGAGGCCGTGCCCCGCCTCCGCTCGGTCGTCCTGCGCATAGGCACGGCGGGCCGCGACCTCTACGAGGGCCCCAAGCTCGCGGGCGCGGCGATCAACGCCCTGGGCGCGATCGACGATCCGCGCGCGCTGGAGGCGCTTTGGCGGCTCCGCGCGCCGGTCAGGAACCGCGCGCTGCGCAAGCAGCTCGACACGGCGCTCCAGGCGGCCGCCGAGCGGCAGGGCATCACGCGGGCGCAGCTCGTCGAGCGCACCGTCCCCGCCCACGGCCTGGGGCGCGACGGCTCGGTGGAGCAGGCCCTCGGCGACCACACGGTGCGCGTCGCGGTCGAGGGCGCGGCGGCCGTCCGCCTCACCTTCACCGGCCCGGACGGCCGCGCCTCCCGGACGGCCCCGGCGGCGGTCAAGGACGGCTTCCCCGAGGAGCTCGGGCGGTTGAAGGCGCTCGCCAAGGAGGTGCGGGCGACGCTGTCGAGCGAGCGGGCGCGCGTCGAGGGCCTGATGTCGCAGGACCGGGTGTGGCCCTACGCCGAATGGTGCGAGCACTACCGCGACCACCCGGTCACCGGTGCGGTCGTCCGCGGCCTCGTCTGGGAGTTCCAGGGCGAGGACGGCGTCTGGCGCGCGTCCCTCGCCGCTCCCGGCGGCGACGCCGCGCACGTCAGGCTGTGGCATCCCCTCCGGGCGGCGCTGGACGACGTGCGGGCCTGGCGCGGGCGCGTCGTCGACGAGCAGGTCCGGCAGCCGTTCAAGCAGGCGTTCCGCGAGATCTACCTCCTCACCCCGGCGGAGGAGGAGACCGCGGCCTACTCCAACCGGTACGCGGCGCACATCGTCCACTACCGGCGGCTGTACGCGCTGTTCAAGGAGCGGGGCTGGCAGGCGAACTTCCTCGGGCGCCACGACGGCGGCTACGCCGGCGAGGCGCGCGGCGAGTTCGGCGGCGGCGAATGGCGCGCGTGCTTCCACCACGAGCCGGTGGACGACGGCGACTGGGCGTTCGAGCACGCCGCGACCGACCGGGTCCGCTTCGAGCGCAGGCACGGCCGGCGCTGGCGGGAGGCGCCCCTCGCCGAGGTCCCGCCGGCGGTGTTCAGCGAGGCGATGCGGGACGCGGACCTGTTCGTCGGCGTCACCTCCATCGCCGCCGACCCGGACTGGGCCGATCGGGGCGGGGACCGCCACGCCGCCTACCGGCGCGAGGCGGGCTTCGGCGCGCTGACCGCGAGCGCGGAGGTCCGCCGCGCGGCGCTGGAACGCGTCCTGCCGCGCACGAGGATCGCCGGCCGCTGCGCCCTCGACGGCCGCCACCTGGTGGTGCGCGGTGAGCTGCGCACGTACAGGATCCATCTGGGGTCGGCCAACGTCCTGATGGAACCGGACGGCGCCTACCTGTGCATCGTCCAGGGCCGCCGGCCCCCCGGCACGCTGTACCTGCCGTTCGAGGACGAGCGGCTCTCGCTGATCCTCAGCAAGGCGTTCCTGCTGGCCGCCGACGACAAGATCACCGACGGCTCGATCCGGCGGCAGATCGGCGTGTGATCACCTAAGCGTTCCGGAACCGTCGCTTCCATCTGGAAAGATCACCTTATGTCCGACGACCCCCGGCCGCCGGCCGCGCTCGACCTTCTGGACCGCCCGCCCGGCCCCGCCGTGCCCGCCGAGCCCGGGGCGCCCGCCGAGCCCGGGGCGCCCGCCGAGCCCGGGGCGCCCGCCGAGCCCGGGGTGCCCGCGCACGGGCTCGGCCGCGACGGCTCGCTCGCCCGCGACATCGGCGGCTACCAGGCGGTGCTCGCCATCGCCGACCCGATGACCGTCCGGCTCACCTTCATCGGCGCGGAGGGCCGCCCGCTGCCCACCGTCCCGGGCGCGCTCAGGGCCGGGTTCGCCCCGCAGGTCAAGGAGACGAAGGCGCTGGTGAGGCAGGTCCGCGCGACGCTGGCCGCCGAACGGGCGCGGGTCGAGGCGCTGATGGCGGGCGAGCGGACCTGGCCGTACGGGCAGTGGTGCCGGCACTTCCGCGACCATCCGGTCACCGGGAGGGTCGCGCACGGACTGATCTGGGAGTTCCAGGAGCCGGACGGGCACTGGCACGCCGCCACACCCGGCGAGGACGTGCTCGTCACCGTGGACGGCCGCGCCCTGCCCGTGCCGCGCGGCGGCGCGCCCGTGCGGCTGTGGCACCCGGCGCGGGCGCTCCCGGGCGCCGTCCGGGCCTGGCGGGGCTTCGTGACCGGCAACCGGATGGCCCAGTCGTTCCGGCAGGCGTTCCGCGAGACCTACCGGCCGGGCCCGCCCGGGGCCGAGACCGACCTGCGCGGCGGCCGCTTCGACGGGGAGTCCCGGCGCGTCCTCGCGGAGGGCGCGTGGCGGGTCGGCTGCCACGGGGGCCGGGCGCGGGCGACGTTCGAGCGGCGGGCCGCCGGGCGCTGGCGGGAGGCGCCGCCGCGGGCCGTGCCGCGGCCGGTGTTCAGCGAGGGCATGCGGGAGGCCGACCTGTTCCTGCGCCTCGTCCCGCCCGCGCAGGAGGACCCGTTCGGCGCGCTGTCGGCGTCCGCCGAGATCCGCGCGGACGTGCTGCGCCGCGTCCTGCCCGGCACGAGGATCGCCGACCGCTGCTCGGTCGACGGGAGGTTCCTCGTCGTCCGCGGAGGGCTGCGCACCTACCGCGTCCACCTCGGCTCGGGCGGCGTGCTGATGGAGCCCGGCGGCGGCCGGCTGCTGGTCGAGCCGTCCCGCCGGACGGGCCGCAGGGGCCTGTTCCTGCCGGTCGAGGACGAGGAGCTGGCGCGGGTCCTCGACACGGCGTCCCTGCTGGCCGCCGACCACCGGATCACCGACGAGGCCGTCCTGCGGCAGATCACGAGGGACGCCTGATGGAGCTGACCGCGCGCCTGCTGCGCGCCATGACCGACCCGGCGGCGGAGGACGAGGAGTTCCGCTCCTGGCATCCCGACCTGTCGGCGCTGTCCGACCACGACCTCGGCGGCCTCGTCCCCGCCGCCTACGCGGTCGGCCGGGAGGCGCCGTTCGTGTCGATGTCCGTCCGGCTCATGATCGAGGACGAGGCCAGGCGGCGGCAGCCGCGCTACACGCCGGAGGCGTGCGAGCGGATGTTCCAGGCGCTCGTCGGCGGGCTGGCCCAGCGCGAGTGGGCGGACCTCGTGCTCGGCGCGGGCACGCTGGTCCGCTGCACGGGGCCCTGGCCCGACATCGCCGGCCCCGCCCGGACGCTGGTCGGGTTCCTTCTCGGCGAAGGGCGCCTCGACCAGCCGTTCGCGCTGCTCGCGATCGGCGGGCTCGCGGGCGACGACGTCCTGCGGGCGGTCGCCGACCGGCTCGACCGGTTCCGGCAGGGCCCGATCGCTCAGGACGAGCTCGACCTCGTCCTGCGATTGGAACCGGCGGAACGGGTGCTGCTGTCCGAGCTGTTCGACACCCGGTCCTACAACTCCCCGCCGGTCGCGCCCCAGGTGTGGGAGCGCGTCGCCGCCGTCCCCGCCTGCGTCGCGTACGCCCGCGCCGCCCTGGAGGCCGCCGCCGACCGCGCCCGCGCCGTCCAGGACGGAGAGATCCCGTTCCGCGCCGACAAGGCGTTCACCGGGAGGGAGGTCGCCGCCGTCGGGCACGCCGCGCGCATCGCGCTGCTGCGCGACGAGCCGTGGCTGCCCGCCCTGCTCGACGGCCTCCTGCCCGCCATCTCCGTGGCTCCGACGGAGGTGAGGACGCTGCCCTCGCAGGGGCTGCTGTACGAGATCGTCCGGGCCGCGCAGGAGTTCCCCACGCCCGAGCTGGTCACCGCGATCCGGACCGTGCGCGGGAACGTCCGGCACGCCGGGGTCCCCAAGCAGCTCGACAAGATGCTCAAGAAGGTCGAGGCGGCCCTCGCCGAGCGGACCGAGGTCGCGCTGCGCCTCCCCGATCTCGGCTTCGGCCCCGGCGGCGTCCTGCGCCGGGACCTCGGCGGCTACACGGCCGTCGTCAGCGTCGCCGCCGGCAAGGCCGAGCTGGCCTTCGAGAAGGACGGCAAGATCCTGAAGGGCGTCCCCGCGCCCGTCCGCCGCGACCACAAGGACGAGGTCAAGGAGCTGCGCGACCTCGCCAAACGGGTCGGCGCCCAGCTCGTCACGCTCGCGCGGGCGCTGGAGGGCGGCTTCACCGCCGACGCCGTCCACCCGTTCGGCCGGTGGCGGGACGGGCTGCTGCGCCACCCGATCGCGGGGCCGACGGTGCGCGCGCTCCTCTGGCAGGTCGAGACCGCCCCCGGCGACTGGCGCACCGTCCTCCCCGAGACGGGCGAGCTCCCGGACTGCGCCGACGACGCGCCCGTCCGGCTGTGGCACCCGATCAGGTCGCGGCCGGACGAGGTCCGCGCGTGGCGGGACCTGCTCGTCGACGAGCAGGTCCGGCAGCCGTTCAAGCAGGCGTTCCGCGAGATCTACCTCCTCACCCCCGCGGAGGAGGAGACCGCGACCTACTCCAACCGGTTCGCCGCGCACCTCGTCCACTACCGGCGGATGTTCGCCCTGTTCCGGGCCCGCGGCTGGACGAGCGCCCTGCTCGGGCCCTGGGACGGCGGCGGCTCCGACGAGGCGGCCCGGACGCTCGCGGCGGGGGAGTGGCGGGTCAGGTTCTCCCACGTCCTGGCCGACTGGCAGGGCGAGCACGAGATCGCCGGGACCAACCGGGTGGTGTTCGACCGCCGCGGCGACGGCGGCGGCTGGCGGGAGGCGCCGCTCGCCGACGTGCCGCCGCTGGTGTTCAGCGAGGCGATGCGGGACGTGGACCTGTTCGTCGGCGTCGCCTCCATCGCCGCCGACCCCATGTGGGAGGACGGCGAGGCCCACGACTACTGGGTGCGCGCGTGGTACGCCGACCTCGGCGAGACCACCCGGACCCGCCGGGAAGCCCTGGAGCGCGTCCTGCCGCGCACGAGGATCGCCGACCGCTGCGCGATCGACGGCCGCTACCTGGTCGTGCGCGGGCGGCTGCGCACCTACAAGATCCATCTCGGTTCGGCCAACATCGTGATGGAGCCCGACGACGCGTTCCTCTGCGTCGTCCCGGAGCGGCGCGCCGCCGGAGCCAGGGTCTTCCTGCCGTTCGAGGACGAGCGGCTCTCCCTCATCCTCAGCAAGGCGTTCCTGCTCGCCGCCGACGACGCGATCGACGACGAGTCCATCCTGACGCAGATCAAGCGAGGTGCCTGATGCCCGCCGTGAACTTCCGCGACGAGACGGCCGCCGGCGCACCCGTCGCCGGGTTCCAGGTGGCCGGGCTGCCCGACCGGATGACCGTCCGGGAGCTGATCAGGCTCCGGGTCCGCGAGGAGGTCGCCCGGCACAACGCCCGCCCCTCCGACCGGTTCGACGGCCTCGTCCGCCCGGACGGCGCCGAGGCGGAGCTGAACGGCTACCGGCTCCGTGAGCCCCGCCGCCTGGACTGGGAGCGGCAGGCCGACATCGCCGAGCGCGCCTTCCTCGCCAACGGGTTCTTCGTGCTCGCCGCCGACCGCCAGGTGGAGGACCTCGACGAGGAGGTCGACCTCACCGGCGACCCCGACCTGGTCTTCATCAGGCTCGTCCCGCTCGCCGGAGGCTGAGGGCCGCGCGCGGCTCAGCCGATCAGGCCGTACTCGTGGGCGCGCAGGCCCGCCTGGAAGCGGGAGTCGGCGTCCAGCAGGGTCAGGATCTCCGCGACGCGGCGCCGGTAGGTGCGCAGCGACATGCCGAGCCGCCGCGCGGCCGCCTCGTCCTTCAGCCCGCCGCCGAGCAGCCGCAGGATGTGCAGGCTCTCCTCGCCCAGCGCGGGCGGCCGGTCGCGCCGGTGGTCGGCGAGCTCCGCCGCCGTCTCCCACGTCGCCTGGAACAGCGACACCACGCCCTTCACCACGCCCGGCGACCGGACGACGGTGTACTCGCGCACGCCGCCCTCCACCGGGCCCGCGAGGATGGCGACCCTCCCGTCCACGATGATCGTCTCGTGCGGGAGCGGCGCCCGGCTGATCCGCACCCGCGCCCCCGCGGCGGCGATCGCGAGCAGCCGCCGCTCGGACTCCTCGTCGGCGAGGGCCGCGGGGGTGTACAGCTTGCGGACGGCCGGGGCGGGCCGGATCCGGCGCCGCTCGGCGACGATCCGCTCCCGGAACCCGGGCAGCACCCACGTGTTCTGGTCGGTCGCGGCGCACGCGAACTCCTCGCACGCGAAGAACAGCCGCCCCGCGCGCTCGACCAGCTCCGCCTCGCCGCGGAGCACGACGTTGCGGTCCAGGTCGACGCTCACGGGCCCCAGTCTGCCACGCGGCCGGCCGGACGCCGCCGTGGCAGCAAGCTGCCAGCCGATCGCCCCGGCCCGCCGGCCGCAGCACAGTGGACGGCATGACACGACACTTCGATCTCGGCGGCGACCTGCGGATCTCCCGGATGGGCTTCGGCGCGATGCGGCTGCCCGCGAGCGCCCTCGGCGGCCCGGCCAACGACCGGGACACCGGAATCAAGATCCTCCAGCGGGCCGTCGAGCTGGGCGTGGACCACGTCGACACGGCCGCGTTCTACCGCCACCCGGACGGCCTGGCGGCCAACGAGATGATCCGCGCCGCGCTCGCCCCCTACCCGCCCGGCCTCGTCGTCGCCACGAAGGTGGGACCGTACCGGGGCCCGGACGACCCCTACCCGTCCGGGCAGCTCCCCGCCTCGGAGCTGCGCGCCGAGGTGGAGCGCAACCTCACCGGGCTCGGTCTCGACCGGCTCGACCTCGTGTACCTGCGGCCCGGCGGGCTGGAGGCCCCGGCGGACGAGCCGGTCGGGGAGCGCTTCGCCGTGCTGGCCGGGCTCCGCGAGGAGGGCCTCATCAGGCACCTCGGACTGAGCCACGTGAGCCTCGCCCAGCTGGAGGAGGCGCGCGGGATCGCGCCGGTCGCGGCCGTCCAGAACCGGTTCGACGTGACGCAGCCGCAGGACGCCGAGCTCCTGGCCGCCTGTGAGGACGGCCACATCGCCTACGCCCCCTACTTCCCGCTCGGCGGGTTCGGGATCCCCGACGACGCCCGCGTCAACGCGGTCGCCGCCCGGCACGGCGCCACCGTCCCGCAGGTGCTCCTCGCCGGGCTGCTGGCGCTCTCGCCGGTGATGCTCGCCATCCCGGGCACCAGTTCCCCGGCCCACCTGGAGGAGAACCTCGCCGCCGCGGATCTGGCGCTCGCCCCGGAGGACCTCGCCGCCCTGAAGCGGTGAGGACCGCGCGCGCGGTCGCCGGAGCCTCTACCCTGAACAGGTTTGCGATCAGGGGGAGAGGATGTCGACGACGCGGCTGCTGGTGCTCGGCGGGGTGCGCAGGTTCGGGCGGGCGCACGGCTACGAGGTCCGGCGCGAGCTTCTCTCCTGGGGCTCGGACGAGTGGGCCCACGTCAACCCGGGCTCGATCTACCACGCGCTCAGGCAGCTGGCCAAGGAGGGCCTGCTGCACGCCCACGAGGTGGAGGAGAGCGAGGCCGGCCCGCCGCACACCGACTACGAGATCACCGAGGCGGGCCGGGCGGAGTTCCACCGGCTGCTGCGCTCGGCCCTCTCCGCGGTGGACGTCCGGCACCCGGAGATGCTGACGGCGGGCCTGGGGTTCCTCACCGAGCTGCCGCGCGCCGAGGCGCTCGCCCTGCTGCGCGAGCGCCTCTGCGGCCTGGCCGCCTGGCGCGCCTCCGTCGCCCCGCCCCTGGACGCGCTGGCCCCCTCCGACCACCTGCGCGAGCTGCTCGGCTGGTGGGTCCACTCCGCCGACTCCGCCCGGACCTGGACGCTCGGCGTGATCGAGCGCCTGGAGGCGGGCGCCTACGTCATGGCCGACGAGCGCGGGCAGGGCGGCCCCTGACCCGCCCCGGGCGGGTCAGGGGCGTCCTCCGGCCGATCAGGTGTCGACGAACGTCTTCGGGACGATCACCCGCAGGGCGTTGCCGCGCAGCTTGATCGAGACCGGGGTACGGCCGCGGACCTCGCCGTCCACGTCCACCTGCATCGGCGGGTCGGTCTCGATCTCCACGTTCGTCGTGGTGAGGAACGCGTCGTCCTCCAGCGACCGCCACGGGCCGGTCAGGACGTGCCGGGCCGTGGCCGACGCCAGCCGCAGCCGCCGCTCGTCACCGAGCCGGTACACGGCGAGCAGCCGGTCGTCCGGGCTGGCGTCGCGGGCGATGCGCTGCCCGCTGTGGTGCGCGCCGTTGGCGACGTTCAGCTGGTGCGTGGCGACCTCGTGCGTCTCGCCGTCGATCGTGATGCGGGCGGTGAACGCCTCGTGCCGGGGCAGCAGCCCCGCCGCCGTCAGCGCGTAGGCGGGGCGCCCGACGAACCGCTTGAGCATGTGCGGGACGTGCCCGGCGACCTGGACCGACAGGCCGAGGCTGACCATGTTGGCGAAGATGTGCTCGCGCTCGTCGCCGGGCCCCTCGCCCTGCGGGTCGCCCGTCGACTCGAACCAGCCGACGTCGACGTCGGCGACCTTCCCGGCGTCCGCCCGGCCGAGCGCGAGGGTCGTGACGGCGCCCGGCAGGTCCATCGGCAGCTCCAGGCTGCGGGCGAAGTTGTTGGTGGTGCCGAGCGGCAGCACCCCGAGCGCGATGTCGCGGTGCGCGAGGTGCCCGACCGCCTCGGCGACCGTGCCGTCCCCGCCGCCGACGACCACGAGGTCGGGCTCCAGCGCGAGGACGTCGGCGAACAGCTCCGGCAGCCGGGAGGGGTCGGTCACCGGGAAGACGTGCGGGAAGTCCAGGCCCGCCTCCCGCAGCAGGCGCCGTGCCGTGCCGTAGAGCCGCCGCCCCCGCCGGGAACGCGAGTTGATCACCAGCGCCGCGCGCCCGCCGCCCGCGATCGCCGACTCCAGCTCCGCCTTGCTCCGCATCTGGACGCTCCGCATCTCTTCCGGTCGCCCCCTTCGTCCGCGCCAGGTACGTGGACCGGAACGCCCGGCCCGACATTTTATAAACCGATTACACAGCGTTGAAACATTCCCGTCAGAGGGAACCTTTACAACAGGCACCTCTGGACGACGGGGGCGGGATCATGCGGCTGCTCGGCTTGGCGGGAGCGGGACTCATCGTTGCGGTCGCCGGGCTGACCGCGTCCATCGCGCCGGGCGGCACGGCCCTGCCCGGCGCCCCCGCCGACGACGGCGCGGCCGTGGTCGGCGAGCGCCGCCCGCGCCGCCGCGTCCTCGACCTGGCCGTGCGTTCCCCCGCCCTGGAGGCCGTCGCGCACGCCCGCCTCCTGCTGCCCCCCGGCTGGTCGCGGGACGCCGCCCGCACCTGGCCGGTGCTCTGGCTCCTGCACGGGGCCGCCGCCGGACGGGACGGCCACACCGCGTGGAGCGAGCACAGCGACATCGAGGAGCTGACCGAGGACGCCGATGTGATCGTCGTCATGCCGGACGGCGGTCCGTGCGCCGGCTACACCGACTGGTGGAACCGCGGCGGCGGCGGCGCGCCGAAGTGGGAGACCTTCCACCTCGCCGAACTGCGGCAGATCCTGGAACGCGGCTACCGCGCAGGGCCGGAGCGCGCCGTCGCCGGCAACGCGCTGGGCGGGCTCGGCGCGCTGGCGTACGCGGCCAGGCACCGGGGCCTCTTCCGGGCGGCGGCGTCGTTCAGCGGGCCGGTGCACACGCTGCACCGCGACCCGTCCGGGCTCGACGTCGCCGACCTCGTCGAGTTGAGCGTCGCGATCGGGGAGCCCGCCCTCGACTGGAGGGACGTGTGGGGCGACCCCGACGAGCAGCGCGTCGTGTGGCGCCAGCACAACCCCTACGACCTCGCCGCCCGGCTCGCGGGCGTCCGCGTGCACGTCAGCGCCGGGGACGGCGTCTCCGGCCCCTTCGACCACCCCGGCCGGGGCGCGCCGGAGACCGCCTCTCCCGACGTGCTGGAGGCCCTCGCCCACACCGTCTCCCGCGACCTCGCCGGCAAGCTGAAGAAGCTCGGCATCCCCGTCTCCACGCACTTCTACCGCGGTACCCACACCTGGCCCTACTGGCGCCGGGAGCTGCGGGCCGCGCTGCCCGCCCTGCTCGCCGAGATCGCCTGAGCGGCGGCTAGGGTCGGGGCGTGGCCGAACCTCGTTCTGATTCAGATGTCCCCGCGTTCTGGCGATCGCTCGGGCTCCCCGGCATCATCGACGTCCACGTCCACTTCATGCCGCAGCGGCTGATGAGCGCGGTGTGGGGGTACTTCGACGAGGCCGGCCCGCTGATCGGCACCGAGTGGCCCATCCGCTACCGCGACTCCGAGCAGGAGCGGCTGGACCTCCTGCACGGGCTCGGCGTCCGCGCCTTCACCTCGCTGGCCTACCCGCACCGGCCCGGCATGGCCGAGTCGCTGAACGAGTGGGGCGCCCGGTTCGCCGCGCGCGTCCCCGAGTGCCTCCAGTCCGCCACGTTCTACCCCGAGCCCGGCGTCGAGGAGTACGTGCGCCGCGCGCTGGACGCGGGCGCCCGCGTCTTCAAGGTCCACCTCCAGGTCGGTGGCTTCGACCCCCGCCTGAAGGAGCTGGACGCGGTGTGGGGGATGCTCGCCGACGCCGGCGTGCCCGCCCTCGTCCACGCCGGCTCCGGACCGGTCGCCAACGGCTTCACCGGACCCGGCCCGTTCGGCGAGGTCCTCGCCCGCCACGCGGGCCTGACGACGATCGTCGCCCACCTGGGTGCGCCGGAGTTCGAGGACTTCTTCGCCCTCGCCGACGCCCACGAGCGCGTCCACCTCGACACCACGATGATCTTCACCCGGTTCGCGGCCCTGGCGCCCTTCCCGGACGCGCTGCTGCCCCGGCTGCGCGACCTCGGCCTGGAGGGGCGCATCCTGCTCGGCACCGACTTCCCGAACATCCCCTACGCGTATGCGCACCAGCTGGAGTCCCTGGCCGCGCTCGACCTCGGCGACGACTGGCTGCGCTCGGTCTGCTGGCACGGCCCCGCCGAACTCTTCGGCCTGTAACCGCCGGGCCGCGGCCGTTGCGGCATCCCGAATATCTCGGACGATCCCAGCGTGGTCGGAGTGAATGCTTCGACCTCTTATCAGGGATAAAACGAGATGGAGTGGATGAATATGACGAACGAAACGCCTCCGCAACCCGAGGATGACAGGACCTTCCCGCAGGTCATCTTCAGCGGGCCCAAGGAGGATCTCGACAAGCTGGTCGACGAGACGGCGAAGGCGCTCGGCGTCGATCCGAAGGCGGGCAAGAACTAGAACTGACGAACTGACCTTTTTTGTTGTTGTCTGACCATTGATTGTTAACCGCTGGCCCCGCATCCGTGCGGGGCCAGTCTTTTTTCACCGGTTTTCACGCGGGTTGCCTGGTCAGCGCGGGGCGCCCGGCGCCGCCCTTGACGGGCCGGGAGCCGCGACCGAGTGTGGGAGCGCTCCCACCCCGTCGACCGAGGACCCCGCATGAGAACGACCGTGACCGTGGGACTCCCGCGGCCCCGCCTCCTCCCGATCCTCGTGGCCGTGCTGCTGGCGCTGGCGCTCGTCCAGGCCGCGCCGTCCCCGGCCCGCGCGGCCGGCGCCGGCTACTGGCACACCGGCGGCCGGCAGCTGCTCGACGCCGCCGGGCAGCCGGTGCGGATGACGGGCATCAACTGGTTCGGGGCCGAGACGTCCAACTACGCCCCGCACGGCCTCTGGTCGCGCGGCTACAAGGACATGCTCGACCAGATCAAGAGCCTGAGGTACAACACGCTGCGGCTGCCCTGCAGCAGCCAGCTGTTCGAGGCCGGCAGCGCCCCGAACAGCATCGACTACGCCAAGAATCCCGACCTGCAGGGCCTGAACGGGCTGCAGATCCTGGACAGGGTCATCGCGTACGCGGGGCGGATCGGGCTCAAGGTCGTCCTCGACCGGCACCGCCCGGACTCCGGCGGCCAGTCCGCGCTCTGGTACACCGCCGCCTACCCCGAGTCGCGGTGGATCTCCGACTGGACGATGCTCGCCCGGCACTACGCGGGCGACACCACGGTCATCGGCGCCGACCTGCACAACGAGCCGCACTCCCCGGCGTGCTGGGGCTGCGGCGACCAGACGAGGGACTGGCGGCTCGCGGCCGAGCGGGCGGGCAACGCGATCCTCGCGGCCGAGCCGAACTGGCTGATCATCGTCGAGGGCGTCAACGACCAGGGGAGCGACAACTACTGGTGGGGCGGCAACCTCCAGGGCGCCGCGCAGTACCCGGTGCGGCTGAACGTCGCGAACCGGCTGGTGTACTCCGCCCACGACTACGCCACGTCGGTGTACCCGCAGCCGTGGTTCGACGACCCGTCCTTCCCGTCCAACCTGGCGGGCATCTGGGACAAGAACTGGGGCCATCTCTACGAGAACGACGTCGCGCCGGTCCTGCTCGGCGAGTTCGGGACGACGCTGCGGGATCCGCGCGACCAGACCTGGCTGCGCACCCTGATGGCCTACCTCGGCAAGGGCGCGGGCGGGATCTCCTTCACCTTCTGGTCGTGGAACCCCAACTCGGGCGACACCGGCGGCATCCTCAACGACGACTGGACCACCGTGAACACGGCGAAGCAGTCCTACCTCGATCCCTACCTGCTCGGCGCGGGCGACCCGGGCGGTGACCCGGGCGGCCCCGGCACGCCCGAGACGTCCTGCAAGGTCGCCTACACGGTGCAGAACAGCTGGTCGGGCGGCTTCACCGCCCAGGTCACCCTCACCAACACCGGCTCCTCCGCGCTGAACGGCTGGACGCTGGAGTTCGCCTTCCCCGGCGACCAGAAGGTCTCCCAGGGGTGGAGCGCCGCGTGGTCGCAGAGCGGGGCCGCCGTCACCGCCGGGGACCTGGACTGGAACGCGTCGGTCGCGCCCGGCGCCTCGATCACGGTCGGGTTCCGGGCGACCGGCGCGGCGAGCGGCGCGCCCGCCGCGTTCGAGGTGAACGACAAGGGATGCGAGGTGTGACATGACGCGCAAGCCCTGGCTCGCCGTCCTCGCGGCCGCCGCGCTCCTGCCGTGGGCCGCGCCCCCGGCGCGGGCCGCGGACGGGCCCGCCCTGACCGTCGACCCGTCCGCGTCCCGGCACGCGATCAGCCCGTACGTCTACGGGATGAACTTCGCCTCCGAGGACCTCGCCAAGGAGCTGCGCCTGCCCGTCCGGCGGTGGGGCGGCAACGCCACGACCCGCTACAACTATCTGTACGACGAGACCAACCGGGGCTCGGACTGGTACTTCGAGAACGTGCCCGGTCCGGCGCCGGACCCCGCGAAGCTCCCCGACGGGTCCGAGACCGACGAGTTCACCGACCAGGACCGCCGCACCGGCACCGGCACGCTCCTCACCGTCCCGCTGATCGGCTGGACGCCTGAGGGCCGCGACTACACCTGCGGGTTCGGCGTCGCCGAGTACGGGCCGCAGCAGGGGGCCGACACCCAGTGGAGGCCCGACTGCGGCAACGGGGTGAAGCCGGACGGCTCGAACGTCACGGGCAACGACCCGGCCGACACGAGCGTCCCGGCGGGCGCGCCGTACGTCACCGACTGGCTGTCCCACCTGACCGGCAAGTACGGCCGGGCCGACGGCGGCGGCGTGCGCTTCTACGACCTCGACAACGAGCCCGACCTCTGGCACGCCACCCATCGCGACGTTCACCCGGACGGCGCCGGCTACGACGAGATGCGCCGCCAGACGTACGCGATCGCCTCCGCCGTGAGGGCCGCCGACCCGGGGGCCAAGACGCTCGGCCCGGTCGGCTGGGGCTTCCAGCCGCTGACGATGTCGGGTCTGGACAAGCAGACCTGCGACCGCGAGGGCGGCGACTGCTGGTCGAACCCGCCGGACCGGGCCGCCCACGGCGGCGTCCCGTTCGCGGACTGGTACCTGCGGCAGATGAAGGCCTACGAGCAGGAGCACGGGACCCGCATCCTCGACTACTTCGACGAGCACCTCTACCCGCAGCAGGCCGGGGTGTCCTCCGGCGAGCCCGGTGACGCGGCGACCCAGGAGCTGCGGCTGCGCTCCACCCGGCAGCTCTGGGACCCCTCCTACACCGACGAGAGCTGGATCGGCCGGCCGATCGACTACATCCCGCGGATGCGGGAGCTCGTGAACCAGAACTATCCGGGCACCAAGCTGGCGATCACCGAGTACAACTGGGGCGCGCTCGGCCATGTGAACGGCGCGCTGGCCCAGGCGGACGTCCTCGGGATCTTCGGGCGGGAGGGGCTCGACCTGGCGACGCTGTGGGCGCCGCCGGGCGCCTCCGACCCGGGCGCCCACGCCTTCCGCATGTACCGGAACTACGACGGCGCGGGCGCCTCGTTCGGCGAGACGTCGGTCCGCGCGTCCAGCGCCGACCAGGGCAGGCTCGCGGTGTACGCGGCGGAGCGCTCGTCCGACGGGGCGCTCACGCTGATGGTCGTGAACAAGTCGCTCACCGACGACCTCACCAGCACGGTCTCGATCGCCGGGCGGTCCGGTCCGGCGGCCGGGCGCGTCTACCGCTACAGCGGCGCCGACCGGTCCGCGATCGTCCGCGCCCCTGACGCGGCGGTCGGCGCGAACGGGTTCACCTCGACGTTCCCCGCGTCCTCGATCACCCTGGTCGAGATCCCGGCGGGCGGCCCGGCCGCGTCGGCGTGCCGGGCCTCCTACGCGGTGCAGAGCCAGTGGGGGACCGGCTTCACCGCACAGGTCACCGTCGCCGACACCGGGACCTCGCCCGTCGAGGGCTGGACGCTCGGGTTCGCCTTCGCCGCGGGCCAGCGCGTCACCCAGGGCTGGAACGCCGCCTGGTCGCAGAGCGGCCCGGACGTGACCGCCCGCGACCTCGACTGGAACCGGACCATCCGGCCGGGAGCGTCGGTCACGCTCGGCTTCAACGGGTCGAGCGGCGCGGCGAATCCGCCTCCGGGCGCCTTCACGCTGAACGGCGCCGCCTGCGCCACCCGCTGATCACGGGGCGGCGCGGCCGCGCGGCCCTAGTGCTCGCACGGCGCGCCGCCCGCGTGCTCGTGGGGCTCGACGGCCTCCGCCACATGGCGGGGGCCGTGCGCGTCGTCGCAGTGGACGTGGCCGCCGGACGGCTCGGCCACGTGGTCGACCTCCAGCGTCGTGTGCGTGATCGCGTAGGCGTCGCGCAGCAGCTCCTGAAGGTCGCGGCGGACGGCGTGGCAGTCGCCCTCGGAGTCGACGAGCACGTGCGCCGACAGCGCCGGGTAGCCCGAGCTGACCTCCCACACGTGCAGGTCGTGGACCTCCTCGACGCAGGGGCGCCCGGCGAGCCGCGCGCCGAGCTCGGACGGGTCGAGCCCGGCGGGCGCGGCCTCCATGAGCACCCGGCCCGCGTCCCGCAGCAGCCGGTACCCGGCCTTGAGCATCAGCGCGGCCACCACCAGCGAGGCGATCGCGTCCGCGCGGGCGAAGCCCGTCGTCCACACGACCAGGCCCGCGACGGCGGTCGCGACGAACGCGAACAGGTCGTTCAGGATGTGCTGGAACGCGCCCTCGACGTTCAGGCTGCGCCGGTCCGCCCGGCTGATCAGGACGGTCGCCGCGATGTTGACGGCGATGCCCGCGAGGGCGGTCCAGAAGACGAACTGGCCCTCCACCGCGGGCGGCTCGATCAGCCGCCGGACGCCCTCGTACACGAAGTAGACGGTGAGCAGGATCAGCGTCAGCCCGTTCAGCTGCGCGGACAGGATCTCGGCGCGGCGCAGGCCGAAGGTGTAGCCGCCCTTCGGCGGGCGGGCGGCGATGCGCATCGCGACCAGCGCCAGCGCGATCGCGAACGCGTCGGTCATCATGTGCGCGGCGTCGGTGATCAGCGCCAGCGACCCGGCGAGCAGGCCGACGACCACCTCGCCCGACATGTAGGCGATGATCAGCGCCAGCGCGCCGGTCAGCAGCCGCCGGTCGGCGCTCGCGGAGACGGCGTGCCCGTGGCCGTGCCCGTGCCCGGCCTCGTGGCCCGCGCGCCCGCGCTTTCCCGGCGTGTCCTCGCGGTCCCCGGTCATGTCCCCTCCTCTCCGTGGCCGACGTGGGTGAGGGCGAGATCGAGCAGCAGCCGCACGTGCGAGTCGTCGAGCCGGTAGTAGGCCATCCGGCCGGCGCGGCGGACGCGCACGACGCGGTTGGCGCGCAGCAGGCGCAGCGCGTGCGAGACCGCCGACTCCGAGTGACCGCAGGACGCGGCGATGTCGCACACGCACATCTCCCCCCCTGCGAGCAGCGCCGTGATGACCCGCAGCCGGCCGGGATCGGACAGCAGCCCGAACACCTGCGCCAGCTCGGTGATCGTCTCCCCGTCCGGCAGGGACGCCGTGACGGCGGCGACCTTGGCGGCGTCGACCACCCGGACGGCGCAGGCGTCCGGGGCGATGACATCTGAAGCACTGCTCATATGTGCAAATATAGCGCACGGCGTCAGGAGGTCACGGCGGCGGGCTCCTTCGAGGGCGGCAGGGAGACCGGCCCGTGCGCGCCGTCCCCGGGCGTCTCCATCCCGCCGGCGCCCGGGCCCGGGGCCTGCGTGGTCGCGCCCGGCGACGGGGACGAGAGCGCGGGACCCGGGGTCGCCGGTCCGGGGGCCTCGGTCCCCGGCGTCCCCGCGCCGGGCGTGCCCGCGCCGGGCGACTCCGTCCCCGGCGACTCCGTTCCGGGGGACTCGGCGCCGGGCGTCTCCAGGCCCGAGTCGGACGGCGCGGGCGAGTCGCTCGCGACGACCTCCGTCTCCGCCGGCGGGAGCGCGGTCGGCGGGCCGTCCGCCGCCCCCTCGGTGGCGCGGGGCCGCTCGAACCCCATCGTGGCCTCCGGGTCGACAAGGACGAAAGTGACGATCGTCCCCTTCTGGGAATCCCGCGGCCGGATCCGGGTGACATTCCCCTTCGCGAATCCCGGCCAGGATCGGCCACTGTACGACGCGTTCCGGGTGGAGATCTTTTTGTCGGGCGGAGTGAGGGGATTGCCGCAATTGCACTTCACCGTGGGCACTCCGTAACCATTGACCAGAACGCCCATTCCGGCCTGAAGGACGGCGGGATCGCTCGTTCCCCTGCCGTCCTTGAACCCGTGGTTGGTGACGAACGTGTCGGTGCGCAGCAGGACCGGCGTCTGCCGCGACACGTACCGCGGGATGTCGTCCACCGGGATGCCCTGCACCCGCGCCCACGCCCGCGCCTTGTCGGGATGGGCCCGCAGGAACGCGACGAGCTTCTCCCTGTCGCAGGTCGAGGCCTGCCGCGTGCCCCCGTAGAGCCCCGGCGCGTCCCCCTCCTTCGTGCCGCCCGCCCGCGGCATCGCCTTCACTCCGATCTTGTCGGTGCCGGACGCCAGCGTGTACGGTTCGGGCCCCGGCGAACCCACCGTCAGCCGCGTGATGGTCGCGCCGGCGTCCCCGCAGCCGGTCAGCGCGCCCGCGGCCACGAGCGCCGCGACGGCACCCGCCAGCGGCGCGGCGCCGACCCCGGACCGCGCAATCGTCGAACGAATCTGCAGCATCTTCTTCTCCCGCTTCGGGCTCGCCGAACCTATACTCTTCGATGCCGGGCGGAGCGGTTTTGTGCCCGTGGGAATGCTCAATTTTTTCGAGGGGGTGCGAATGGCGGGGCCTGTTCCTCTCACCGCGGCCGATCCCACCCGGCTCGGCCGCTGGGAGCTGCTCGGCCGGATCGGCGCCGGCGGCCAGGGCGCGGTGTACCTCGGCCGGCCCGCCGAGCCGGGGCCCGGGCCGTCCCGCGTCGCCGTCAAGCTGCTGCACGCCCAGCTCGTCGGGGACGCCAACGCGCGGGAGCGGTTCGTCCGCGAGATGGCCGTCCTGGAGCGGGTCGCCGGGTTCTGCACCGCGCAGATGCTCGCCGCCGACGTGGCGGGCGACCGGCCCTACATCGTCAGCGAGTACGTGCCGGGCCCGTCGCTGCGCGCCCTCGTCCGCGAGGAGGGGCCGCGCACCGGCGCCGCCCTCGACCGGCTCGCGATCAGCTCGGTGACGGCGCTGTCGGCGATCCACCGCGCGAACGTCGTGCACCGCGACTTCAAGCCGCAGAACGTGCTGATGGGCCCGGACGGGCCGCGCGTGATCGACTTCGGCATCGCCCGCGCGTTCGACGCGAGCGCGACGATGACGAGCCAGGTCGTCGGCACGCCCGCCTACATGGCCCCCGAGCAGTTCACCGGGCGGGTCGGGCCGTCGGCCGACCTGTTCGCCTGGGCGAGCACCCTGCTGTTCGCCGCCACCGGCCACGACCCGTTCGCGGGCGGCCCGCTGCCCGCGGTGATGTACCGCATCCTGAACGAGACGCCCGACCTCGGCGCCCTGCCCGCTCCGCTGGCCGAGGTCGCCGCCGCCTGCCTCGCCAAGGAGCCGCAGGCCCGCCCCACCTCCGAGGACGTCCTGCTCTGGCTGCTCGGCGAGAGCGAGCGGCACGCCCGGCTGGAGATCCCACCCGAGCACCCCACGGAGGACTTCGCCGGCGCCACGGAGCCGGTCCCGAGGTCCGCGACCGAGCTCTCCCCGCCGCCGACCGCCGACACGTCCGTCCCGGCGTCCTGGGAGCAGACGCCGACCTGGCCCGGCCCGCCCACGTCCGCACCGCCTTCGCCCGGAACCGCGCCCGCCTCGGGGGTTCCGGCCGGGCTCGCGCCCGCGCCTCGACCCGCGCCCGAGTCCGGGCCCTCAGCCGGACTCACGGCCGGGCCCGTGCCCGCGGCCGGACCCGCGCCCGCCCCGCCGCCCCGGACGACCCGGGCGCCCCGGACGCTGCGGCGCGGCCCCGCCGTCGTCGCCGGCCTGCTCCTCGCGGGGCTCCTCGCCGCCCTCGACGTCGCCGCCCTCGCGATCCTGATCGCCCAGCCGTCCCTCAGCGAGGGCCACCGGGGCGGCCTGCTGCCCGTGGTCGCCTCGTCGTTCGCCGTCGTCGCCGTCGTCACCCTGGTCGGAGTGATCCTGGCGTGGCGCGGCAGCCGCCCCGCGGCGGGGACGGTCATGGCCGCGCGCGTCGCCCGCGTCGCGATGTGGGCGGCCTGGGGCGCCCTCGTCCAGATCCAGCCCGCCGCCCTCACCGGCCACGCCGTGCTGACCGCCTTAGTGGTGATCCTTCTCATGGTCGGGCTGTCCCGCTCGCCGATCTGAGGCGGTCACCCGTCCGCCGCGGCGCGCTCGGACCATTCCTTGAGGTCGCGGCGCTCGATGGCGGCGGCCATCAGGCCGGGGAAGGCGTCGGGAGTGCACGCGAAGGCCGGGACGCCCATCGCGGCCAGGGCCGCCGCGTTGTCGTGGTCGTAGGCCGGCGCCCCCTCGTCCGACAGGGCGAGCAGCACGACGACCTGCACGCCCGCCGCCGTCAGCGCCGCGACCCGCTGGAGCATCTCGTCGCGGATCCCGCCCTCGTACAGATCGCTGATCAGCACGAGGGTCGTCTCGGCCGGGCGCGTGACCAGGCCCTGGCAGTACGCGACGGCGCGGTTGATGTCGGTGCCGCCGCCGAGCTGCGTGCCGAACAGCACCTCCACCGGGTCGTGGAGCTGGTCGGTGAGGTCCACGACGCCGGTGTCGAACACCACCAGCGACGTGCGCAGCGACCGCATCGACGCGAGCACCGCCCCGAACACGCTCGCGTACACCACCGAGGCCGCCATCGAGCCGCTCTGGTCGATCGCGAGCACCACGTCCCGCTTGACGGCCTCCCGCCGGCGGCCGTACCCGATCAGCCGCTCCGGCACGAGGGTGCCCTGGTCGGGCAGGTAGTGGCGCAGGTTCGCGCGGATCGTGCGGTCCCAGTCGACGTCGGCGAGCCGCCTCGGGCGCAGCACCCGCGCCGACCGGTCGAGGGCGCCGCCGACCGCCGAGCGCGTCTTCTGCGCGAGCCGCCTCTCCAGGTCGCGCACGACCGCGCGGACCACCGCTCGCGCCGACTCCCGGGCCTGGTCGGGCAGCACCCGGTTCAGCGACAGGAGCGTCCCGACGAGGTGGACGTCGGGCTCGACCGCGTCCAGCATCTCCGGCTCCAGCAGCAGCCGGGTGAGGTCGAGGCGCTCGATCGCGTCCTTCTGCATCACCCGCACGACGCTCGACGGGAAGTAGGCGCGGATGTCGCCGAGCCACCGGGCCACGGAGGGCGCCGAGTCGCCGAGCCCGGCGCCGCGCCGCCCCGGCCGGGGCCGGCCCTCCTCGCCGCCGGCCCCGTAGAGCCGCTCCAGCGCGCCGTCCATGCCGGCGTCGTCGCCGTCCAGCGCCACGCCCGTCCCGTCGGCCTGGTCGCCGCCGAGCACCAGCCGCCAGCGCCGCAGCCGGTCGTCCGCGCTCTCGTCCGTCACGACGTCCGCTCCCATCCGAGGATCCGCAGGGCCGTGGCGGCCGCCGGCGCCGCCCGGGCCTCGTCCACGTCGTGCTCCCGCGGCCGTGCCCGCCCGGCGGGGCCGCGGCCGCGGCGGAGCCGCTCGCCGATGGCGCGGCGCTCGGCGGCGGGGTAGGCGCCGAACGTCCGGCGCAGGAGGGGCAGGACGTCGGTGAACGCGTCGGCGGGCAGGCCGGCGATCCACTCGTCGACGAGCCGCAGGAGCGCCTCGTCGTGCATGAGCAGGAGCCCGCCGCCCGCGAGGAAGCCCTCGACCCAGGCGGCGGCGCGGTCCGGCGCGGCGCCGACCGACACGGCGCGCGCCATCCGGTCGGGGACGTCGTGCAGCCGCCCGGCGTCGAGCAGCAGGCGGGTGAGGCGGCCCTCGATGAGTCCGTGCAGGGTGTCGGGGCGGCCGAGCAGATCCTCCAGCGTGCGGCGCCAGTGCTCGATGTGCCCCTCGTCGGCGAGCAGGGACAGGGCGCCGTGGACGGCGTCGACGTGCCCGAGGAACTCGCGGGCGGCGTCGTCGTCCAGCCCGGTGATCGCGGGCGGGAGCCCCACGCCGACGCGGACGACGAGGCCGTCGACCACCGTGCGGAGCGGGCCGGTGGAGGTGCCGCGGACGTCGCCGTAGCGCAGCGCGCGGACCAGCGCGGGCATGGCCGCCATCAGGTGCGCGACGTCGGTGTCGACCGCGGCGCGGTCGGCGAGGGCGCCCATGACCGCGGGGAGCGCGTCTGCGAGGTCGGCGAGCAGGCAGCGCTCGGCCACGGCGGTGAGGTCGGCGAGGGCCGTGGCGCTCTCGGCCGCCTCCCGCGCGCGGGCCGTGCTCGCGCCGCGCACGGTGGTGCCCCACGCGCTCGCCTCGATCAGCTCCACGTCGAACTCGGGCCGCCAGACCAGCGTCCACGTCTCGCGGAACGTGCCCTTGGAGCGGCTCTCCGACGGGACGCCCCAGTGCACGTCCAGCATGCGGAGGCGGTGCAGCAGGCGGCTGCGCTCCAGGTCGGTGGGCTTGCGCAGGTCGAGGTCCTGCTCCTTGCCGAGGGCGGACGGCCTGAGCCTGAGCCGCCGCTGCTCGGCCTGCAGGTCGCGCTGCAGCGGCACCATCGGGGTCCGCTCCGGGACCGCGCCGAGCCGCTCGCCGACCACCATCCGGTCCTGGATGAGCCGGACCGGCAGGTCGGCGCCCTCGCACAGGACGGCCCGGGTCGCCTCGGTGACCTCGTCCAGCCCGGCGAGGGGCCGCCCGCGCAGCGCCGCCAGGGCCTCGGCGAGCCGGACGGCCTCGATCACGTGCGCGGAGGAGACGTGCAGGTCCTCCTCGCGCAGGACGCGGGCGGCGGCGGTCAGCCAGCGCTCGATCGGGCGGTCGCGGGCCGCGAACAGGTGGTGGTACCAGCCCGGGGAGCGCACGCCCGCGCCGTAGCCGGACCGCCCGGCGAGCCGCCCGTGCGTCCACGGCACCCACGTCATGGCGACCCTGGTCTTCGGCAGGCCGCGCAGCGTCCGGTCGTCGTGGCTCGCCGGGACCCTGGCGCGCAGGGCCGGGACGTGCCACGCTCCGCACACCACGGCGACCCGCTCGTGGCCCTCCTTCAGGGCGCGGCGCACCGTCCTGCGCATGTGGGCCTCGCGCTGCTCCTCCCGCGCGGCCGGTTCGAGCTCGCCGCGCAGCTCCGCCATGGCCTCGGCGATGGCGGGGAAGGGCGACGGGCCGCCGTGGCGGTGCTCGACCACGTCGTCCCACCACCGCTCGGCGTCGTCATACCCGGCGGCCTTCGCCAGCCAGCCGAGCGGGTCGAGCCTGACGGCCTCCTCGGACGGCTCCTCCTCGGCCGGGACCAGCTGGTTCGCGGCGGGGAGGTCGCAGAACCGGACGGGGACGCCCGCCGACAGCGCGTACCGGATCGCCTGCCACTCCGGGCTGAACTCGGCGAACGGCCAGAACGCGGCCTTCCGGTCGCCGTCGGCGGGGGCGGGGGAGTAGGCGAGCAGGGCGACCGGCGGCGCCATCCCCGGGTCGCCCGCCAGCTCCACGATCGCGTCGGCCTCGGGCGGCCCCTCGACCAGCACCGCGTCCGGCTTGAAGTCCTCCAGCGCACCCCGCAGCGCACGGGCCGATCCCGGCCCGTGGTGCCGGACGCCGAAGACTTCGACCTGGCTCAAGAGACCTCCCGGCAGGCGCGGTAGAAGTCCCGCCACTCGGGGCGGTCGCGGACGACCGCCTCCAGGTACTCCTGCCACACGACGCGGTCGGACACCGGGTCCTGGACGACGGCGCCGACGATCCCGCCCGCCACGTCGGCGGCGCGCAGCACGCCGTCGCCGAAGTGCGCGGCCAGCGCCAGCCCGCTGGTGATCACCGAGATGGCCTCGGCGGTGCTGAGCGTCCCGCTGGGCGACTTCAGCTTGGTGCGCCCGTCGGCCGTGGCCCCGGACCGCAGCTCCCGGAACACCGTGACGACCCGCCGGATCTCCTCCAGGCCCGCCGGGCTCTCGGGCAGCTCCAGCCCCGCGCCGATCTGGTCGACGCGGCGCGCGACGATCGCGACCTCGTCCTCGGCGGACTCCGGCAGCGGCAGCACGACCGTGTTGAACCGGCGGCGCAGCGCGCTGGACAGCTCGTTCACGCCCCGGTCGCGGTCGTTGGCGGTCGCGATGACCGTGAACCCCTGGCGCGCCTGCACCTCGGTGTTCAGCTCGGGCACCGGCAGCGTCTTCTCCGACAGGACGGTGATGAGGGTGTCCTGGACGTCGGAGGGCATGCGGGTCAGCTCCTCGATGCGGGCGACGGAGCCGCGCCGCATCGCGCGCATCAGCGGGCTCTCCACCAGCGCCCGCTCCGAGGGCCCCTCGGCGAGCAGCCGCGCGTAGTTCCAGCCGTAGCGGACCGCCTCCTCCGCCGTGCCCGCCGTGCCCTGCACGAGCAGCGTGGAGTCGCCGCTGATCGCGGCGGCGAGGTGCTCGGACACCCAGGTCTTCGCCGTGCCGGGGACGCCGAGGAGCAGCAGCGCCCGGTCGGTCGCGAGCGTCGCCACCGCGACCTCCATCAGCCGGCGCGGCCCCACGTACTTCGGGCTGACCGCCGTGCCGTCCGGCAGCTCCCCGCCGAGCAGGTACGCGGTGACCGCCCAGGGCGACAGCCGCCAGCCGGGCGGCCGGGGCCGGTCGTCGTGCTCGGCCAGCCGCGCCAGCTCGGCGGCGTGCTCCTGCTCGGCGTGCGGCCGCAGCACGGCGCCCGCGGTCGGCGCGGGGGAACCGTCCCCGGGGCCCGCCGGGCCTGCCTCTTCGGTCACTGGTCAAGCTCCTTCAGCATCTCGTCGCGGAAACGCAGGGTCGCGATCAGGTCGGTGACGGCCCGCGGGGCGGCCGGTCCTATGCCCGCCAGGCGGGCCGCGGCGGCCGGGTCGAGCCGCTGGTCGGCGAGCCGGCACAGCTGTGTGATCAGATGTTCGTCGCGGCGGGTGGGGCGCTCGGCGGACGCGCTCAGCGTCTCGACCACCGCCGCCGCGAGCGGCCCGGCCCACGGGCCGGGCACCCGCTCCAGGACCCGCAGCAGGTCGGGCCGCCCCTCCACCCAGCGGATCAGGTCGGCCGCCGCCGGGTCGCGCTCCGGGCCGGGCAGGACCGACAGCAGGTCGGCGAGGGCCTCCGGCTCGTCCACCATGACGCCGCCCCTGAGCAGCGCACGGGCCCACCCGGTGTCGTGCTGGCCGAGGGCGGCGCGGGCCCAGCCGATGTGGACGTCGCGGCCGTCGGTGTCGGAGACGGGCAGGCACACGATCTCCATGGGCGGCAGCCCGAACAGCTCCGTCCAGGTGGACAGCGGGGTGCGGGCCAGGATCTCGCGCAGCCACGCGGCCCGCGTCCCGACCGGCGCGGCGCCGCCGCGCGGCGCGAACGAACCGGTCGGATGGAACGGGACGCCGTCGCGCGCCAGGTCCTCGTCGTGGGCGTGCGGCGGGTCCACCCGGATCCGCGTCTGCTCGCGGCCCCGGACCGTGCGCTTCTCGGTGGTCAGGCAGGCGCGGGCGCGCGCCGCCATGCGCTCCCCGTACGCGGAGCCAGGCATGCGGGCCAGCAGGTCGGACGCGAGTTGCCGGACGTCCTTCCCGCGGTCGCCCAACGCCGCCTCAAGGAACTCCTCGTCGTCCGGGGAAAGCCCGTGCGTGAACGTGGCGAGGAACGCCGCGCGATCGGGTGCCGGTTCCTTGGCCCAGGTTGCCTGAAGAAGCTCCCGCGCGCGCTCTGGCTCGGTCTCGCGAAGCATGGTCAGGTAGGCCACCCGCCGGTTCCGCGTGCCGGTCTCCCACACTTCGGGCCCGCCGCCGGGGTCGTCGCCCGAACCCACCAGGTAGGCCCAGTCGGTGTTCTGCAGGGCCAGCCACACGCCGCGCCGCCCGCACGCCCGCGCGATCGACGGCCGCAGCATCCGGTCGCTGCGCCCCCGCTCCAGCAGGTCGGGAAGCGTCTGGGCGGGCACCCGCAGGCCCCGGGCGGCCGCCGCGTCGAGCCATTCGGGCAGCACGCGGATCTGCTCGCCGCCGAGGATCCGCCGCAGCCGGGCCGCCGCCGCCCTCGGAACCGCCGGGACGCTCTCCACCGGGGCCAGCGCCACCGGCTCGGGGGGCGGCCCCTGCGGGACCTGCCCCGCCCGCCGCCGGACGGCGAGCAGCGCCGCCTGGTCGAGCAGCCGCCCGGCCTTGTCGCCGCCGTCGCCGCCGCCGTTGCCGTAGCCGCCCGGCGCCTCCGCCAGGACGGGCGGGTCGCGGCGCTCGGTGCCGAGCAGCGCGGCGGTGACGTGCTCGTCCCACGCCGTCACAGGATCACCGTCCCCTCGTCCTCGTGCCACGCGGCCAGCGGGCGCAGGCCGCGCGGGCTCCACTCCCCGGCGAGCGTGACCGGGCCGCCGCCCGACAGCGCGAGCAGCCGCCACGGATCGCCCATCCGGAGCGGCAGCGCGTCACCGGCGCCGTCGACGACGTGCAGGTCTCCTCCTTCGGTGCGCGCCAGGCGGACGTCTTCCAGCGTCGCGGGCCAGCGGTCCAGCCACGGGTCGAGCGCGAGCGCGGCGGCGTGCTCGTCGAGGAAGCCCCGGACGGACGTCCCCGCGGGCGCGCCCCTCATGGGCGCCCCGTACCGCTCGGCGACCAGCGCCCGCAGCGGCTGCGCGCCCGGGTAGAAGGCCAGCTCCGCGTCGACCCGCGTACCCACGACGAGCGACCCGTCAAGGGTCGTGCCCGGCGCGGCGAAGGACAACACGAGCGCGGGACGCCGCGTCCGGCTCCCGCGAAGCCACACCCGCCGCGTGGTGAGCAGGTCTTGCGCGGTGTCGCGCGACCCGGTGACCGACCACAGGTCCCGCACGCGCTCCCCGCCGGACAGCACCTCCTCCTGCGGGACGGTGAACCCGACCCGCGAGCGGACGGTCTCGCCCAGCCCCGGGGGCAGCTCCTCCCGCCGCTGGTAGGCCCGGACCAGCAGCCGCAGCAGCGCGTACTCCTCCAGCAGCCGGCCCGGCCAGCCGGGCCGGCGCGGGATCGCGGCCAGGCCCCTGACGGGCCCCGCGAGCGCGCCCGCCTGCGCGTCGACGAGCCGCCGCGCGGCGTCGTCCCACAGCCGGTAGGGGGCCTTCTCCGCCTGCGCGAGGCCGTGCGCGACCTGGTCGCGGAGCCACTGGTCCAGCTCGGCGAGCCCGTCGTCGACCCGCCTGGCCCGCCGCTCCGCCGTCTTCGGGTCGCGGGTCCTGGCCGCCGACGCGGTCCGCCGCTCGGCCGCCCGACCGGCCCTCTCCCGGCGGTCCTCGACCCACTCGGCGACCCACCCGGGACGCGACCCGCCCTCGCCCGCGGCACCGTCACCCCCGGGGGGACGACCCCCCGCACCCCCCGGAGCGCCTTCGGCTTCGATGTGGCCGTCCGCCCACAGGAACAGCAGGGCCAGAGCGTGCTTGCACGGGAACTTGCGGCTCGGGCACGTGCACCGGAAGGCCGGGCCGGTCAGGTCGACGCACGTCCGGTAGGACGACCTGCCGCTGCCCTGGCACTCGCCCCAGACGGCCTCGTCGTCGCACCCCGTCCCGGCCCACTTGGCGGGCTTGGCGACGCCGCCCGCCGCCCTGGCGGACGGCGCGTCGGGCGCGAGCCCGAGCACCTGCTCACGAGACCACCGATCGCTCACACACCCGAAACTATCGGCGCCCTCGGACAGTCGGCCCCCTCGCGGCCCCGGCCTCGCGTCAGCCCGCGCCGCCGAAGCCCGGCGGGGTGGGGAAGTCGGGCAGCGACACGTCCGGGATGAGGAGCGCTCCGCCCGCCAGCAGGGCCACCAGGGCGGTGGCCGCGAACAGGCCCACCCAGGCGAGCCCGGGGACGCCGGTGAGGTGGTGGAGCTGGTCGGCGTCGGAGCTCGGCGCCATGTGCCGGGACCGCATCCGCTGCAGCTCGATCACCGGGCGGGTGCCGGCCAGCAGCAGGAACCAGGCGGCCAGGTAGGCGAACCCGGCCTGCACCGTGGCGCTGCCCAGCCACGACACCGCGAAGACCACCGCGCCCGTGACGATCACCGACAGCGCCCCGTAGGCATTGCGGATCATGATGAGCGTCGCGGCGAGCAGAGCCAGCGTGAACCACAGCATCAGCGTGATGCGGCCGTCCTCCAGCAGCAGCGCGAACAGCAGCCCGAGCAGCGGCGGCGTCACGTACCCCGCCATCGCGGTGAAGATCATCCCGATGCCGTGCGGCTTGCCGCGCGACACCGTCACCCCCGACGTGTCGGAGTGCAGCTTGATGCCGTCCAGCTTGCGGCCGAAGAGCAGCGCGACCAGCGCGTGCCCGCCCTCGTGCGCGATCGTGACGGTGTTGCGCGCCATCCGCCAGGTCGGGCCGTGCACCACCGAGGCGAGCGCCACGAGGCCGACCAGGGCCACCAGCCACCACGGCGGATCCGGCTGCGTTCCCGTCACCCGGTGCCACAGGTCGGCGATGCTCACGTTTTCCACGTCCACCTCGGAGTCGTCGTCGCGATGCCCAACACTAGGACGTCCCGGATAACGTTCGCGTTCGGTTCTCAGGCCGACGGACCGAGCATGTCACCTCCAAGGCGCACACATGTGATCAATGGCATAGGAGATCACCCGTAACCCGCCGGACTGGGAGCGAACGTCAGGCCGATCTGCGCAAACCCGTTCCGGAGCGCCCCGTATTGCCGTTAAGGTGCCTTCGCGCCCCGGGCCAGCGGCTCCCTGCTCCCGGCGCGCCGAGAGGGTGAGCGGGGATTGAACGGGGACCGATCCTCCGCGCGGACCACCGGCCCGCGCGGTCTATTCCGATACTTCCGGCGTGACAGGCTGACCGGTCAGATCGCCGCCGGGCTGGTCGGCGTGCTCGCGGTGGGCGCGCTCGTCTACGGCGTGGGCACCGCCAGCGCGCGGTACCGGCTCTCGGACGTGGGGGCCTGGCTCAGCGCGAGCGGCAAGGGCCTGGTCGTGCACGCCAACGGGCTGGCCGGCAAGGTCGACGGCAAGGCCCCGGTGGTGCCGCAGATGCGCGGCCACCGCATCAAGGTCGTCCAGGACGGCGCGACCGTGCTGCTGGTCGACGAGGAGACCGGCGTCGTCAGCCGGATCGACCCCTCCCAGCTCAAGATCACCAAGAGCCGGCAGGTGGGCGGGGCGGGCATGCAGGTGCTCTCCGGCGCGGGCGCCGCCTACACGGTCGACGTCGTCAAGGGCACCGTCCAGCAGATCGACCCGGTGACCCTGGCGCCGGTCGGCGGACCCGCGACCCTCACCGCGCCGCTCGGGCAGGCGGGCATCGACGCCGACGGCGCGCTGTGGGTGCCCGTCCCGCAGACGGGCCACGTCGTCCCCTTCAAGTCCGGCCGCCAGGGCGCGCCCGTCGCCGCGGGGAAGACCGGCGACCGCCTCGCGCTGGCGATGGCCGCGGGCCGGCCCGTGATCATCGACAGTACGGCCGCGACGGCCCTGATCGTCCGCCCCGAGGGCACGCGTCGGATCAACCTCCCCGCGCCCGTCACGCGGGCCGCGAACGGCGTCAAGGTCCCCGCGGTCGCCGACGGGCAGATCGTCCCGATGCTCGGCGCGGGCGGCTCCCTCTACCTGCTGGACACCGGCGTCGGCCGGGTCGACTCGGTGGCCCTGCGCGTGCCGGACCACGCCTTCGAGCCCCCGAACGTCCTCGGGCAGCGCGTCTACCTGCCGGACCGCACGTCCGGCCGGCTGCTGGTCTTCAACACCGAGCGCAACGCATGGGAGCAGCCCATCGCGGCCACCCGCCCAGGCGGCGCGATCGAGATGCTCGTCCGAGACCACATGCTCTGGGTGAACGACCCCAACGGCCCCACCGCCCTCGCCTTCGGCCCGGACGGCGGCGTCAAGCGCATCAAGAAGTACGAGGACAAGGTCCCCGGCAGCGCGCGGCGCCCGCTGCCCGTGCAGGCCGACCCGGGCGGCCAGGGCAACCGCAACGGCCGCGGCGGAGGCGACGGCGGCAACACCACCACCACCACGCCGCCGCCGCGCACGCCCGTCAAGCCGCCGGTGAAGAAGGACCCCACCGCGCCCGACCCGCCCACGCCCGCCGCGTCGGGCGACAACGGCTCGGTCAAGGTGCGGTTCACCGCCGCCGCGCAGCCGCAGGGCGTCTACCCGGTGACCCGGTTCGTGCTGCTCGGCCAGAACGGCAGGCCGGTCGCGGACGCCAAGCCCGCGCAGTTCCCCGGAACCAGCCAGGGCGGGACGTTCTCCGTGGGCGGCCTGACCTGCGACACGACCACGCACATCTACAAGGTGGCCGCCGAGTACAAGGGGAAGAACGGCAAGCCCGCCTACAGCGAGTCCGGCGACGTCGGCGCCACCGCCTGCACCGCCCCGGGCCCGCCTACGGGTCTCAGAGCGACCCCCGTCAACCACGGCGCGGACCTCACCTGGACCCCCTCGTCCGGCTTCGACGTCACCTACGACATCACCTGGAACGGCGGATCGGCCTCGGCCAAGGGCACCTCGCACCAGGTCAGGAACCTCGCCAACGCGAGGACGTACAGGCTGAACGTGACCGCCCGCAACGGCGCCGGGTCGTCGACGCCGGTGAGCGCGTCGGCGGATCTCGACCCGGACGCGCACGCCGGGTCCTATGCCGGCCACAACAACGAGAACACCAACACGTGGCTGCACACCGGTCCGGGCACCGGCGCGCCGCGCGACGGGCAGTTCCCCAAGGGTTTCACGGGCCAGGTGAAGGTCTACTGCCAGCAGAGATCCGACCTGGTCACGGACGAGAACAACCCCGGCCTCAGAAGCACCGTCTGGGACAAGATCGAGTACGGCGGCCGGACGCGGTGGGTCAGCGACCTCTACGTGAACACCCCCGGCTCCAACTCGGGGACGTTCTCCTCGTCACTGTGGGAGTGCACCTGATGACCGAGAACTCCGGGATGAACGCTGCGGTGGACGCGGACGCGCTGGCGGGGCGGTTCGCGCAGATGTTCGCGGCGCTGGCGGGCAACATCGAGCGGGTCGTGCGCGGCAAGCGGGAGAAGGTCGAGCTGGCGCTGACCTGCCTGCTGGCCGAGGGGCACCTGCTGGTCGAGGACGTCCCCGGCGTCGGCAAGACCACGCTGGCGCGGGCGGTGTCGGCGTCGGTGGACGCCAAGTGGGCCCGCATCCAGTTCACGCCCGACCTGCTGCCCAGCGACATCACCGGCGTGTCGATCTTCAACCAGGGCGACGGCGCGTTCGAGTTCCACCCCGGGCCGATCTTCGCCAACCTGGCCGTGGCGGACGAGATCAACCGCGGTTCGCCCAAGACGCAGTCGGCGCTGCTGGAGGTCATGGAGGAGCGCCGGGTCACCGTCGAGGGCGTCCCGCATCCGGTGCCGCGCCCGTTCATGGTGATCGCCACGCAGAACCCCGTCGACATGGACGGCACCTACCCGCTGCCGGAGGCGCAGCTCGACCGGTTCCTCATGCGGATCTCGATGGGCTACCCCGACCACCAGGCGGAGGTCGCGCTGCTCGCCGGGGCCCCGACCGGCACGACGCTCGACCAGATGCCGCCGGTGATGAGCCGCGAGGACCTCGCCCGGATGATCGAGTTCGCGCAGCGGCTGCACGTCGCGCCGCCCCTGTTCGACTACCTCGTGCGCGTCGTCGCCGCCACCCGCGAGCACCCCGACCTGCGGCTCGGCGCGAGCCCGCGGGCCGGCATCGCGCTGCTGCGCGCCGCGCGGGTGCGGGCGGCGGCGGACGGCCGCTCCTACATCGTTCCCGAGGACGTGAAGGCGCTCGCGGAGCCGGTCATCGCCCACCGCCTGATCGTCACGCCGGAGGCCGAGCTGCGCGGGCGCACGGGCGCGGACGTGGTCGCCGAGGCGCTGGGCAACGTGCCGACGCCGCAGGCCGCCGGGGTGTGACGTGCTGACGCCGCTCGGGTGGGGGACGGCGGCCGGCTCGGTCCTGCTGTACGCGGCGGGCTGGTGGCTCGGCTATCCCGAGCCCGCCGTGCTGGCCGTCGCGGGCCTCGTCGCGGTGGTGGCGGCGGCGCTGTGGACGCTGCCGCGCCCGAAGCTGGAGGTCCGCCGGGAGATCGCGCCGGCGCGGGTCGAGCGCGGCGAGCCCGCCGTCGGGGTCCTGCACGTGACGAACAAGGGGCGCGGCGTCCGCGGGCTCAGCGCCGAGGACGCGGCCGGTTCCACTCCGGTCGCGGTCGACGTCCCGCGGCTGCGCCCGGGCGGCGGGCGCACCGTGACCTACCGGCTGCCGACGTCCCGGCGCGGCGAGATCCCGGTGGGGCCGCTGCGGCTGGTGCGCGCCGACCCGCTCCGGCTGGCGCGCCGGGTGCGCGAGTACGGGACGCCGCGGGTGCTGCTCGTCCGGCCGAGGACGGTGCGGCTGGCGCTGCTGCCGTCCGGCCGCGCCTACCACCTGGAGGGCCCCACCAGCGACCGGTCCCCGGCGGGGACGGCGACGTTCCACGCGCTGCGCGAGTACGTGATCGGGGACGAGCTGCGCCACATCCACTGGAAGTCGTCGGCGCGCACCGGGACGCTGATGGTCCGCCAGCTCATGGACGCCAGCCTGCCGACGACGACGGTCGTGCTGGAGGCGCGCCCCGGGTCGTGGCCGGAGCCCGACGACTTCGAGCTGGCCGTGGACGCGGCGGCGTCGGTCGCGGCCGGGGCGGCGTCGGCGAGCTTCCCCGTCCGGATCCTCACCGGCGACGGCCAGGTGGCCGACACGCGCGGCGGGCCGGAGGACGTGGAGGTCCTGCTCGACCGGCTCACCTCCGTCGGGATGCGGGAGGGGCCGCGCTCGGCCGTGGACGCGATGCGCCGCGTGCGCCCGGGCGGGTCCCTCGTCGTCATCACCCCGGACGCCGGCGAGCTCGGGCGCATCGCGGCCGTCCGCAGCCGCTTCGACCGGGTCGTCGTGCTGCGGGTCCGCCCGGAGGCGCCCGCGGCGGCGCCGCCCGGGGTCCAGCTCGTCGACTTCGCCGACCTGGAGGGGCTGGCGGAGGCGTGGCGCCGGCTGGGGAGCGCCCGGTGACCCGGTACGCGTCGCTCGCCGTGACGGCCTGCCTGGTCGCCGTCGCCGGGCTCGCGTTCCAGCGGGTCTTCGGGCTCGGGCCGGTCGTCCCCGTCGCCGCCGTCGCGGCGGTGGTGCCGACGCTGCTGAGCGGGCTGCTGTCGGGGCCGCGCAAGGACAGGGGCCCATGGCCGCTGTGGATATCGCTGGTGCTGACCGTCGTCGCCTGGGCGGGGACGGTCTCGGCCACCGTCCTGCGCCCCGCCCTCGGGGACGGGACGCTGCCGCAGACGCTGCGCGAGGGCGTGCTCGGCGCGTGGAAGTCGATCCTGACCACGCTGCTGCCCGCCCCCGCGAAGCCGGAGTACCTCGTCCTGGTCCACGTGGTGGTGTGGCTGGCGGCGTTCGCGGCGGCGGAGCTGGCGCTGCGCACCTCGCTGCGCGTCCTGCCGTGCGTGCCCGCGCTCGGCGTGTGGGCGGTCGCGCTGCTGCTCGGCGTGGACGGGCCCGGATCCAACCTGCCGCTCGCCGCCGCGACCGTGGTGCTCACCGCCGTGCTGGTCCTCGTCCGCGCGGAGGGGCCGGGCGCGGGCGTCGCCTGGCGGCCCCCCTGGTCGGCGTCCCCGCGGCGGCCGTCCTCGGGGCGCTGGCGTTCGCCGCCGGCCCCGTCGTCCCCGTCAGCGCGGACCCCTACAACCCGCGCGAGCAGGTGCAGGCGCCGCCGCCGCAGCAGCGCGACGGCGTCAGCCCGCTGGACCGCGTCGGCGGCTGGCTGCTCAGCCCCGACCAGGTGATGTTCACGGTCCGGTCCAGGCGCGGCGAGATCGAGCGGCTCGCCGTCCTGGACCGGTTCGACGGTGTGACGTGGTCGTCCACGGCCCGGTTCGTCCCCACGGGGAGCCGCGTGCCGCAGGGCCCGGACCCGGACCGCGAGCACGAGGTCGCGCAGCACATCACCATCCGCGACCTGCCCGGCGTGTGGGTGCCCGCCGCCGACCGGCCCCGGGAGGTCACCGGGCTCCCCGTCGTCGTCGACCCCGGCAGCGGCGCGCTGGCCGCCGCGCGGCCGCTGCGCCCCGGCCAGACCTACCGCGTCGACTCCGTCGTCCCCGAATGGACGGCCGACGACCTCGCCGGGGCGGAGGTCGCCGGCGACGCCGAGGCCAGGGCGGCGCGGGAGCTGCCGTGGGGGCCCGGCGCGAAGGAGCCGCCCGTCCAGATCGCCGAGTTCCGCAGGTTCGCCCAGGCCGCGACGCGGGGCGCCGTGTCGCCCATCCAGAAGGCCGCGATGCTCGCCGAGTACCTCAAGCGGTACGCGCGGTACGACGTCACCGCCCCGCCGGGGCACAGCTACCGGCAGCTCGACTACTTCCTCGGCGAGGGCAGGCGCGGCACGCCCGAGCACTTCGCGACCGCCTACGCCCTGCTCGCCCGGACGATCGGCCTGCCGTCCCGCGTCACCGTGGGCTTCGACGGCGGCGACCGCGCGGGCGACACCGTCCAGGTCCGGTCCGGGGACGTGATGGTGTGGCCGGAGATCAAGTTCGACGGTCTCGGCTGGATCCGGTTCAACCCGCTCCCCGACAGCGCGCGCCGGTCCAAGAAGAACGACTCCGTCGCGGCGGGGGAGACCGAGCAGAAGCTGGAGCAGGCCCAGAAGAACGCGGCGTCCCAGCAGCGCGGGCAGGGGCCGGGCGACACCACGCAGAAGGGCCCGCAGAAGCCGGCCGGCGCGGACGGCCGGCCCACGCCGTGGTGGATGATCGCCTCCGTCGCGGTGGGCGCCCTCGCCGCCGGCTACCTGGGCGCCGTCCTCCTCGCCCCCGCCCTGCGGAGACGCCGCCGGAGGGCGGGAGCGCCCGCCGCCCGGATCACCGGCGCGTGGCACCAGGCGCTCGACCACCTCGCCGACGTCGGCCTGTCGACGGCCCGGACGCTGACCGCGCACGAGGTCGCCCGGTTCGGCGCGTCCGCCGTCGGCGACGACGCCCACGGCCACCTCGGGCCGCTCGCCGACCTCGTCAACCGCAGCCGGTTCGCCGCGTCCGGCGCCGACCCCGGCGCCGCCGACCTGGCGTGGCGGCACACCGACGAGCTCGGGCGCCTCGTCACCGCCCGGGCCGGGCGGCTGCGGCGGTTCCGGCGCCGCCTGCACCCGCGGTCGCTGCGGGACCGCCGGGCCGTCAGGACGCGGGGACGCTGACCGCGATCTCGCCGCCGAGCACCGCGCCCGTCTCCAGCTCCAGGTCGTCGCCGCTCCAGAACCGGCCGGGGTCGAACCAGTTCGGGCGGCGCCCCTTCGGCAGCAGCCCCATCGACTGGTACGTCACCGCGACGATCTCCGCGCAGAACGCGGTCTCCAGGTTCGCGTCCCGCTCGGCCGGCCGCCGGATCGGCACCCGCCCGCGCAGCCACCGCGTCGCCAGCTTCGACGTCGAGGGGAACGGCGTGCCGTCCAGGCGCGCCACCGCGCGCAGCGCCGCGTCCTCCATCGCCGGGGTCGGCGGCGGGTCGAGCTGCCGGAGCCAGGCCCGCTGCCCGTAGCGGTTCCCCCAGGCCAGCACCGCGTCCCGCAGGTCGTGCAGCTGCGCGCCGCGGTGGTGCCCGCCCGTCCACATGTCCCGCAGCGAGCGGCCGAGCTCGGCGTGCCACATCAGCGGCGGCAGGTCGTCGATCACCACCGCCATGCCGACGTGGTTGACGGGGCTGTTGGTCGTCATCTGGATGGCGCGGTCCGCGACCGTCCGGCCGCGGAACAGCCACACGTCCCCGGTGCGGGTCAATTCGGCGGCCTCGGCGAGGGAGATGCTCGTGCCCGGCATGGTCGCTACCGTAGCCGTATGCGCACGTTGAGCGGATCCGGCCTCTGGAAAGCATCGAATCTCTGGAAGGCGCTGGGCGTCGCCGGGTTCCTCGGGGTCGCCGCGACCGGGGCCGTGATCGTGCGCGCCGAGCGCCGCCGCCGCTCCTACACCCCCGACGAGATCCGGGAGCGCCTCCACGAGCGGCTGGACGGGTCGCCGGGGGAGCGGGCGTGACGGAGCGCTCCGTCCGGCCTCCCGGCCCGGACGACCTGGAGCGCGCCTGGCGGGCCGTGTCCGCCGAGCTCGCCCCCACGCCGCTCGTCCCGTCGGGCCTGGCGCCGGGCGCGCTGCTGAAGCTGGAGACGTTCCAGCCGATCGGCGCCTTCAAGGTGCGGGGCGCGCTCGCGGCCGTCGCCGCGCTCCCCGAGGGGGAGCCGGCCGTCACGGCGAGCGCGGGCAACCACGGCCTCGGCATGGGGTACGCCGCCGCGAAGGCGGGCGCGGACGTCACCGTCGTCGTCTCGACCCGGGCGTCGCAGGTCAAGGTCGACAGGATCCGCGCGTTCCCGGTGCGCCTCGTCCAGCACGGGACGACCTACGACGAGGCCGAGGCGCACGCGATGACGCTTCCCGGCCACTACGTCTCGCCCTACAACGACCCGGCGGTCATCGCGGGCCAGGGCACCATCGGCCGCGAACTCGACGCGCAGGCGGGCGGCCCCCTCACGGTGGTCGCGCCGGTCGGCGGCGGCGGGCTCGTCGCCGGCCTGTGCCTGTGGGCGCGCGAGCGCGGGGACGTGCGCGTCGTGGGCGTGGAGTCGGCGGTGTCGCGCGGTGTCTCGGCGTCGGTGGCGGCCGGGCGGGTCACCCGGGTCGAGGTCGGCGACACCTTCGCCGACGGCCTGCCCGGGAACCTCGAACCCGGCTGCGTCACCCCCGGGGTGATCGGGGGCACCGCCGAGCTGACGTCGGTCACCGACGAGCAGATCCGGACGGCGCTGCGCCTGCTGTTCCACGACCACGGGCTCGTCGCCGAGGGCGCGGGCGCCGCGGCGGTCGCCGCCGTCCTGGCCGGAAAGGTCGAGGCCACCGGGCGCCTGGTGGTGGTCGTGTCCGGGCGCAACATCACCGTTCCGGCGTACACGGCCGCCCTCGGCGGGGGCTGAGCGCCGCCCGTTTCCGCGAACACGGGCGCGGCGGGGCGCGAGCGGCTACGGTGTCCCTGCGCGACGGGTGGGGGATTTCAGGACATGGCGGGCCTGGGCGGTTTCTTGCGGCGTGATCGGCTGACGGGGCAGGTGGCCGTCGGGCTCACCGGCGTGCTCGTCATCGCCGCCGTCGTCTACGGGGTGGGCGTGGCGAGCGCCAAGTACCGGATCGCCGACGTCGGCGCCTGGCTCAGCGCGCGGGACAAGGGCCTCGTCGTGCACGTCAACGGGCCCGCGGCCAAGGTGGACGGCAAGACCGGCGTGCCCCCGCAGATGCGCGGCCACGACATCAGGATCGTCCAGGACGGCGCCACCGTGCTGATCATCGACCAGGACACCGGCGTCGTCAGCCGCCTCGACCCCTCCCAGCTGGACGTCGGCGCGAGCCGCCCGCTCGGCCGCGGCATCCAGGTCCTCGCGGGCGCCGGGAAGGCCTACACGGTCGACTCGGTCAAGGGCGTCCTCCAGCAGATCGACCCGGTCGGCCTCGGGCCGGTCGGGGCGCCCGCCGCGCTTCCGCCGGTCCTCGGGCAGGCGGGCATCGACGCGCGGGGCGCCCTGTGGGTGCCCGTGGCGAAGGAGGGGCAGGTCACGGCGTTCAAGGACGGCCGCTCGCAGCCGCCCGTCCGCGTCGGCGGGCCGGGAGACGACCTCGCCCTCACCCTGGCCGCGGGCGACCCGGTCGTCGTGAACTCCACGGCCGCCACCGTCACCGTCGTCAGGCCGTCCGGGACGCGCCTGACGATCGGGCTGCCCGCGACCGTCCGCCGGGCGGGCCGCGGCGGCGTGCTCGCCCCGCCCGCCACCGAGGGCAAGACCGTCCCGCTGCTGGTGCCCGGCGCCGGGTCGCTGGTGACCGTCGACACCGACACCGGGCGGTACACCAGCACCCGCCTCGCCATGCCGAAGCACCGGTACCGGCCGCCGCAGGTGCTCGGGTCCAAGGTCTACATCCCCGACGAGACGGCCGGCGCCCTGCTCGTGTACGACCCGGCGGGCAACCGGTTCGAGGAGCCCGTCCCGGTCAGCGGGCGGCCGGCCACGCTGGACGTCTTCGTCCGCGACGGCCTGCTGTGGGCGAACGACCCGTCCGGCCCGCGCGCCGTCGTGATCGACGGGCAGGGCGGCCGCAAGGGCATCGACAAGTACCGGGACAGGGTCCCGGGCGGCCCCGGGCGCCGCGCCATCCCGCGGCCGGGCGACGGCGGCGCCCCGCAGCCGCCGCGGACCGCGCCGCGGGACCCCCGCCGCCAGCGTCCGGGCGCGCTGCCCGGCGCGCCGCTGAACGTCTCGGTCACCCCCCGGCGCGGGCACGATGCGGATCGACTTCCAGCCCTCGGACGGCGAGGGGGTCACCGGGTACGCGCTGAAGGACGTCCCGCCCGGCCTCGCGGCGAGCCCGGCCGCGATCGCGCCGGGCGCCGGGCCCTTCGCGTTCACGGTCACCGGCGGCGACTGCGCCCGCGAGTACCGCTTCCGCGTCGCCGTCCGCTACCGGGACGGCCGCGGGCGGACCCGCGAGCAGGTGTCGGCGCCCAGCGACCCCGCCCGTCCCTGCGTGACGCCCGGCGCGCCGACCGCCCTCAAGGCGCAGGCCACCGCGTCCGGGACGAAGGTCTCGTGGACGGCCCCGCCGGGCGCGTCCGCCTACCGGATCGGCTGGGACGGCCCGGTCGACGGGACCCGGACGGTGCCCGCCGCGGCGGGCACGGCCATGACCGCGACGCTCGGGGACGTGTGGACGAACGGGCCCTACACCTTCACCGTCGCCGCCGTGAACGGCGCGGGCACGGGCGCCGCCGGGACGCTCGACGCCAGGCTCACGGGGCCCGCGGCCAAGTACCCGGTCGAACGCAACGGGAACTCCAACGCCTACATCCGGGCCACCGCCGACGCCAAGAACGGCACGACCGTCGCCACGATGACCGACAACAACGGCGAACTCGTCGTCGTGAACTGCCAGAAGAAGGGCGTGAGCTACACGCACCCCAGGGACTCCAGCCTCACCGGCGACATGTACGCCAGCATCACCTGGAACGGCAAGACCGGCTACCTCATCGGGTACCTGGTCAACACGCCGGGCGACTGGAGGAGCCCCGCGGGGCCGGCGGTCTGGGCGTGCGAGCCCTGACCCGCGGCCCCTCCGCGAGCGTCACGGCTGGGTGCGCTTCTTCGCCTTGCCGACGCAGGCGGGCGCCGACCAGGCGACGTCCGGCGCCTGGCCCTGGTTGAGGCGCAGCACCGCGCCGACCTTGAAGCAGTGGGCCGTGTTCGGCCGCAGGCCCGGCATGGTCGCCGACTGCGAGCCCGCCCTCACCGTCACGATCGCCTTGGTCCCGGCGGGCTGCTGCTGGACGAGCAGCGGCAGCCCGCGCGCGGCGGGCGGCAGCGTCCAGAGCAGCGCCGCCGACCGGCCGACCTGCCGCGCGACCACCTTGCGCGGGCGGGTCGCCGCCAGCTGCGAGGCGGGGATCGGCTGCGGGGCCTGGGTGGCCTGCCCCTGCGGGACGGTCTGGGACGGCGGCGTCGACTTCGCTGCGGTCCCGCCCTTGCCGCCGCCGTTTCCGGACAGCGCGAGCGCCCCGACGCCGAGGGCCAGCCCGCCGGCGAGCACGATCCCGCCCACGACGATCAGGCCACGTCGGGGCCCGTCGTGCGGCTGGTCCCAGGTGGTCTGGTGCGGACCCTCCTGCGGTGCCGTGCGCGGTGCGGTGTGCGGCGTCGTGGAGGAGCCGTTCGCGTGCTGGTCGCCCCTCTGGAGCGCCGGGGACGGGGGCCAGGCGGCCTCCGGGGCCGGCCGCGGGCCCTCCTGGGGGAGGGACGCGTCCGGAGGCCGCGGCGGGAAGGCGTTCGGCGCCCACGGCGACGGCGGCGGCTTCGGCGCGGCGACGGGCGCCGGGGCCGGCGGAGGCGCGGCGGGCAGGGGCGGCGCCTGCGCCGCCGTCGCCTGAGCGGGCGGCGGCGGGGCGGGTGACGGCGGGGCGGGTGACGGCGGCGGGGCGGAGGTGTCGGGGAACGAGGGGAGCGGGCCCGCGTCCGGCGCCGCCGGGGCGCCGAGGCCGCTGTGCGCCACGTCCGTCACCGGCAGCCTCAGCTCGGCCTGCACGCGCTGGAGCGCCCGCGCGAACTCCACGGCGCTCGCGAACCGCTCTTCGGGCGTCTTGGCCATCGCGCGGACGATGACGTCGGTGACCTGCTGGGGGACGTCGGGGCGGGGGATCGGCGGCGGCGGGTCGTTCAGGATCCGCAGCATCAGCGGCGCGATGCCCTCGCGGGGCGGCCCCTTGAACGCGGGCCGCCCGGCCAGCAGCTGGTAGAGCGTCGAGCCGAGCGAGTAGAGGTCGGACCCGATGCCCGGCGGCCTGCCCTCCAGCACCTCGGGGGCGGCGTGGTGCGGGGTGAACGCCTGCGTGTGGGTGGCGTCGAAGCTGTCGACCAGGCGGGCGATGCCGAAGTCGGCGAGCGCGGGCTCCCCGTACCGCGACAGCAGCACGTTCTGCGGCTTGACGTCCCGGTGCAGGACGTCGGTCTCGTGGGTGGCGGCGAGCGCGCCCGCCATCTTCACCCCGATCCGCAGCACCTCGGGGTGCGGCAGCGGCCCCTCCCGCGTGAGCCGGTCGGTGAGCGCGCCGTGCTCGAAGTACTCCATCACGATGTAGGGGCGCCCGGACCGGGTGGTCCCGGTGTCCAGCACGGTCACGATGTTCGGATGCCCGGAGAGCCGCCCGGTGATCTTGCACTCGCGCTGGAACCGCCGCATGGCCGCGTCGTCGACCGCGCTGATCGACAGGACCTTCAGCGCGACCATCCGGTCCAGGCGCTCCTGGTGGGCGCGGTAGACGATGCTGAACCCGCCCTCGCCCACCTTCTCGAGCACCCGGTAGCCCGGAACTTCCTCGGTCATGGGTCGGGGGTTCCCTCTCGGTCGCTCGTCTCGTCCGGGGTGCGGCGGGGCGCGGTCATTCGATGCGGTGCGGCCCGGGGCGGTTCCCCCGGGGCAACAGCGTAGTACGGGGAGGAAACGGGCGTGGCGCTCTCGCCGGGAAGGCCCGGTCCGACCGCCGGCCCGGCCTCGTGCGGAAATGAAATGACATTTCCCTCCACCCGGTTAATCGTTATGCCAATTGCACTCCGGTGCCGGCTCTTCCGGCCTAACCTCGGGGTTCGCGAGGAAGGAACGGCCCCAGAGGGAGTGTCCCGCCGTGACGGACGATGTCATGACGAATCCGCAAAGGGAAACGCCGCCGGCCGAATCGGCTTATGGTGACCTTGTCCGGATGGCGTATTTCGTTCTACCGGGACGGGGAAAGCGCGTCTACCGGCTGGCGATCGCCCGCCGGATCGTGGACTCCACCGCGCGCGGCGCCCGCGACCGCTCCGCCGCCGGGCACGCCCGGCGGCGCACCCGCGTGCTGCGCCGGGCGCTGCGCCCGTCCCGCCGCCTGCAGATCGGCCTCGGCCCGTGGCTGCGCGCGCTGCCCGCCCGCCTGCCCGACCCGGCGCTGACCTCGGCGCTGTCCAGGCTCGACCCCCACGTCCGCGCCGCCTACGTCCTGCGGAACGTGGAGGGGATGCCCCGCTACGCCGTCCACGACCAGCTGATCGAGCTGCGGGTGCGCGACCCCTGGCCGGTGATCCGCGCCGCCGAGGACGTCGAGGTGCCGGCGCCCCGCCGCGCCGACCGGTTCGAGCCGGATCTGCTGCGCCCCGTCCGCACCCGCTCGGTGCTCCCGCTCGCGGCCGCGGTCCTGCTCACCGGCGCGCTGGTCGGCGCCCTCCTGGTGACCGAGCGGGAGGGCCCGCGCGAAGCGTCCGCCCGCGGCCTCGGCCTCGTCCAGGCGGCGCCGGACGCCTGGACGCGCGGCGCCCGCTCCCTCGACGTCTGGCCCGCCCGCGGCGACCTCGCCGGCGACCGGGCGCTCGGCCGGCGGGCCGCCGCCGCGTGGGCGGCCGCGCCCGCGGGGCGCCGCCCCGGCAGCGGTGTCGCGCAGCTCCTGTACGCCGGCCGGGTGGACGGCGCGCCCCTCGCCGTGATGCGCAGCGGCGGCCTCCTGGCCCGCTACGCCTCCGGACGCCTCGACGTCGCCGCGATCGGCGCCGACCCGTCCGCGCCGATCGCCCTCGGCGGCGGGCGCTACCTCCTCGCGCCCTGGGAGGTCCGCCCGGAGACCTTCGCCGGGCGGCGGCTCGCCACGTCCGGCGGCGTGACGGCCCCCGTCGGCCCCGGCACCGACTGCGGCCGCGGCCCGCTCTTCCACCTCGGCGCGCGGACGGTCGGCGACCTCGGCGGCCCGCGCGCCGCCGTCCTCGGCTACCGCGCGCCGGACCGCCGCCCGGGAGGCCCCGACCGTCCGGCCGCGCTCGGCCGCTCCGCCCGGTCGTTCTGGAAGAGGCTGGCCTGCGCGGCGCCCGCGCCCGCGCGGCCCGTCTCCGCGGCCATGGCGTTCGACTTCTGGTCGGGGACGCTGCCGCACGGCGGGAACCACGCCGACTGGGCCTGCACCCGGCTGGCGTACGCCGACGGCGGCGCCGCCGCGTACGCGACCCTGCTCGGGGCCCGGAACCCGGCCACGGGCGCCTGCGACGTCCTGCGCCCGGTCAGCGGCACGTGGTGGCGCGCCCCGTCGGGCCGCTGGTACTACCTGGCAGCGGCGGGACGCGGCCTCGTCCCGCACGCCGAGGGGGTCCGGAGCCCGGCGACGCGCGACCGCCTCCTCGTCGCCGGGGGCGTCCCCGGCACGCCCGTGACCCTCACCGCCCGGTAGGGCGGGCCGGTCAGCATCCGCTTACCTGGATCGGGCACACTGGAGGGGGTACCGAACGAGATTCAGGGAGTCGCAGATGGGCAACGGGCCGCTCTCCGGAGTGCGGGTGATCGAGCTGGCCGGGATCGGCCCGGGGCCGTTCGCGGCGATGCTGCTGGCCGACCTCGGCGCCGACGTGATCCGCGTCGACCGCGCCTCCGCCGTCCGGGACGGCGCGAGCGCCGGCGGCACCGACTTCACCAACCGCGGCAAGCGGTCGATCGCCGTCGACCTCAAGAACGAGCGCGGCAGGGAGGTCGTCCTGCGCCTGGTGGAGAAGTCCGACGTCCTGCTCGAAGGGTTCCGCCCCGGCGTCACCGAGCGGCTCGGCATCGGCCCCGGCGACTGCCTCGCCCGCAACCCGCGCCTGGTCTACGGGCGGATGACCGGCTGGGGGCAGGAGGGGCCGCTGGCGCACGCCGCGGGCCACGACGTCGGCTACATCGCGATCACCGGCGCCCTGCACGCGATCGGCCGCGCGGGCGGGCCGCCCCAGGTCCCGATGAACCTGCTCGGCGACTTCGCGGGCGGCAGCATGTACCTCGTCACCGGCGTCCTCGCCGCCCTGCTGGAGACGCGGGCGAGCGGGCGCGGCCAGGTCGTCGACGCCGCGATCGTCGACGGCACCGCCCACCTGTCCACCTTCATCCACGGCTTCCTCGCGGGCGGCATGTGGGAGGACCGCCGCGGCGTCAACATGCTCGACACCGGCGCCCCCTGGTACGACGTCTATGAGACCTCCGACGGCCGCCACATGGCCGTCGGCGCCATCGAGCCGCAGTTCTACGCCGAGTTCCTCCGCCGGCTCGGCCTCGACGGGGAGGACCTGCCCGCCCAGTACGACCGGGAGAGGTGGCCCGCCATGCGCGAGCGGTTCGCCGCCGCCTTCCGCACGAGGACCCGCGAGGAGTGGACGGACGTCTTCGTCCCCAGCGACGCCTGCGTGGCCCCCGTCCTGTCGATGGCCGAGGCCGCCGAGCACCCCTACAACACCTCCCGCGACGTCTTCCCCGAACTCGCCGGCCACCGCCAGCCGGCCCCGGCCCCCCGCTTCTCCCGGACCCCGGCCGGCACCGACGGCGTCCCCGTCCTTCCCGGGGGCCAGACCAGGGCCGTCCTGGACGACCTGGGCTTCGACGACGTCGAGGCCCTCCTCAGGGAAGGCGCGGTGTCCCAGGCCTGACCGCCCCGGCGGCCGCGCCCGCCTCGGACGCGGCCGCCGGGGGCGCGTCAGGCCGTGCGCCTCTCCAGACGGGTGCCGCCGCGGAGGGTGACGGACATGACGTCGCTCGGGGCGTCCAGTTCCAGGCGGTGCCAGCGGCCGCGCGGGACGACGGCGGCCGTGCCGGCGGGCAGCCGCAGGATCTCCTCCTCGCCGCCGGGCTCCTCGGGACGCAGGTAGATCCGCAGGCCGCCGGAGAGGCAGCACACCGCCTCCTCGGCGGCCGGGTGCATCTCCCAGTGGTCGGCGTGGACGTCCTCGTCGGTCTCGACGCGGAACGCCGCGATCTGCCAGTCGCCGTCGTCGCCGGTCATGCGGCGCTCGGCCGCGCGGACCGCGCCGCCGGGGCCGAAGGTGAGGGCGGAGGCGAACATGTCGATCGGATTCACGGGCGTGTTCCTTCCAGTCGGTCTTCCTTGGGTGCGGGGGAGGAGGCGGCGGACGCCGCGGTACGGGGGAGGGCCGCGGCGATCGCCGCCGCGATGAGGAAGAGGGCGGCGGAGACGGCGAGGCTCAGCGCGTAGCCGTCGTTCAGCGCGTTCGCGTTCGCGGCGCCGCCGGTGCGGTGGGCGGCGACGGTCGCGAGGGCCGCCAGGCCGACGCAGCCCCCGAGCTGGCGGGAGCTGCTGAGCAGGCCCGAGGCCATGCCCGCCTCGCGGGGCGCGACGCCGGTGGTGGCGGCGACGGCGACCGGCGCGAGGACGAGACCGGTGCCGACGCTGCACAGCAGGGACGGCCCGAGGACGTCGGTGAGGAAGCCGCCGCCGGGGCTGATGAGGGCGAACCAGCCGAGCCCCGCGGCGGCGAGCAGGCCGCCCGGGACCAGCGACGCGCGCGGCGAGCGGGCCGAGGTGAGGCGGGTGGCGGCCGCGGTCCCGGCCACGAGCCCGGCGGAGAAGGGCAGGAACGCCGCGCCCGTCTCGGCCGCGCCCATGCGCAGGACCTGCTGCATGTAGAGGGACACGAAGTAGAAGGCGGAGAACTGGCCCGCGGCCGCGAAGAACACGATCAGGTTCGCCCCGGCCACCCAGGGGCCGCGCAGCAGGCCGAGCCGGACGAGCGGGGCCGGCGACCTGGACTCGGCGAACACGAACGCCGTGAGGAGGACCGCCGCCGCGCCCAGGGAGGCGAGGGTCGCCGCGGAGGTCCAGCCGCGGGTGTCGGTGCGGACGACGCCGAACACCAGGAGCCCGATGCCGCCGGTGGCGAGCACCGCGCCGAGCACGTCCGCCCGTTCCCGCGCGGCCGCCCGCGCGGCGGGGACGCCCGCCGGGACGAGGGCCAGGGCGGCCGCGACGATGGGCAGGTTGACGAGCATCACCCAGCGCCAGCCCGCGTACTCGGTCAGGACGCCGCCCGCGAGGACGCCGAGGGCGCCGCCCGCCGCGTTCACCGCGCTCCACACGCCGAGCGCCCGCACGCGGGCGCGGCCCTCGAACGTCGTCGTCAGCAGCGCGAGCGCGGCGGGGGCGACCGCCGCGGCGCCCGCTCCCTGCCCCGCGCGGGCGGCGACGAGCTGCCAGGGCGCCTGGGCGAGGCCGCCGGCGAGCGAGCAGAGGCCGAAGACCGCGAGGCCGAGGACGAACAGCCGGCGCCGCCCGAACAGGTCGCCCGCCCGGCCGCCGAGCAGCAGGAACCCGCCGAACGTGAGGGCGTAGACGTGCACGACCCAGGCCAGGTCGACCGGGGCGAAGCCGAGGGACGTCCGGATCGCGGGCAGCGCGACGTTGACCACCGCCATGTCCAGGGCGACGACGAACTGGGCGACGGACGCGGCCGCCAGCACCACCCCGGGTCTCGATTTTTTGTACATGTATAGAAATGTAGGCGGAGCCGCGCCCGCCTGTCCAGCCGGTGGCGCGCCCATGCGCGGGTCTACGGGCGCGCCCATGCGCGGGTCTACGGGCGCGCCCGTGCGCGATGATGAGGGGATGGCGTCCCCAGAGCGGCGCGGCGGCGGCAGGCCGCCCCGCATCTCCCGCGCGGAGATCATCGAGACCGCCCGCCGGATCGTGGACGAGGAGGGGGCCGGCCGGCTCACGATGCGGCGGCTGGCCAAGGAGGTCGGCAGCACGCCGATGGCGCTCTACCACCATGTGCGCGACAAGGAGGAGCTCCTGCTCCTGCTGCTGGAGGACTACGCCGCCCGGACGCTGCGCAGGCCCGAGCTGCCCGGCGACCCCCGCGAGCGCGTCGTCGTGCTGGCCGCGGCCATCCGCGAGACGCTGGCGGGCTGCCCGTGGATCGTGGAGGTGCTCACCGCCGACGACCTGATGGCGCAGGAGGCGCTCTGGTTCAACGAGCGGATCGTGGACGCCCTGATGGAGTGCGGTCTCACCATCGAGCAGGCCGTCCACGGCTACCGGGCGGTCTGGTACTACACGGCGGGGGAGATCCTCGTGCGGGCCGCGTCCGCGCGCCGGCGCGCCGGCGACGACCGGCCCACCTACCGCGACCGGGTCTTCGCCGGCCTCGACCCGGCGGAGCTGCCGCGGCTGGCGTCCCTGTCGGGCCGGTGGGCGGCGCTGACCGCGCAGGACACCTACCTCGACGGCCTGCGCGCGCTCGTCGACGGGCTCACCCGCGAATGAGGCCGCAGGCCACGCCGCCTCGCGCCGGGCCGATTGTGAGCCGGCTGACAATTCCCCCGCGGTAACCGGCGGTCATCCCACAAGACCGCGACGGAACGCGGCCGTACCTTGTGGGCACTCCACCCCCGATCGACACGGCGACCGCGAAGGCCGGACGACGGCCTTTCCCGTCGTGCCCGCCTTAGGGAGATGCCCATGCGTTTCAACCGACTCCGCTCGTGGGCGGTCGTCGCCACGGCGGTCCCCGCCGCGCTCGGCCTGGCCGGGGCGGTCGCGCCCGCCGCGCACGCCGAGACGAGCCCGGAGGGGGCGAACGACTGGAACTGCAAGCCCTCGTTCCTCCACACCCGCCCCGTGGTGCTCGTCCACGGCACGTTCGAGAACATGGCGTTCAACTGGCAGAAGCTCTCCCCGGCGCTGAAGAAGGCCGGGTACTGCGTCTACGCCCTCAACTACGGCGGCCCGAAGGACGGCCCCGTCCAGGGGATCGACGACATCCCGACGTCGGCCGGTCAGCTGTCGGCGTTCGTCGACAGGGTCACGGCCTCCACCGGGGCGTCCAAGGTCGACATCGTCGGGCACTCGCAGGGCGGCATGATGCCGCGGTACTACATGAAGTTCCTCGGCGGCGCCGCGAAGGTGAACAAGCTGGTCGGCGTCGTGCCGTCCAACCACGGCACCAACATGTCCGGGCTGGTGGAGCTGGGCGGCCTGCTCGGCATCACGCAGGCGGTCGTGAAGGCCGCGCCGGCGGCGGGCCAGCAGATCGTGGGCTCGGACTTCCTGAAGAAGCTGAACGAGGGCGGCGACACCGTGCCCGGCCCCACCTACGTCGTGCTGTCCACCAAGTACGACGAGGTCGTCACGCCCTACACCTCGGAGTTCCTCAACGGCTCCAACGCGCAGAACGTCCTGCTCCAGGACAAGTGCCCGAACGACGCCAACGCGCACGTCGGCATCGCCTTCGACCCGGTGATGGTCGAGTTCGTGCTGAACTCGCTCGACGTCTGGGGCCCGTACTGGCCCATCGACTGCGCCAAGCCCCTCGGCTGACCCGTGGACGGCGGCGCCCGGCGGCCTCCCCTTTCACCGCCGGGCGCCGCGTCAGAGCCCGAGGCGCTTGGCGGCGATCTCGTTCATGATCTCGTTGGTGCCGCCGCCGATGCCGAGGATGCGGGCGTCGCGGTAGTGGCGCTCCACCTCCGACTCGCGCATGTAGCCCATCCCGCCGTGCAGCTGGACGGCCTCGTGCACGACGTGCTCGCAGGCGAGGACGGCGGTGTTCTTGGCGTAGGCGGTCTCGGTGAGGACGTCCTCCCCGGCGGCGTGCCGTTCGGCGACCGCGCGGGTGTAGGCGCGGGCGACGTCGGTCCGCCGCGCCATCTCGACGATCTTGTGCCGGACGAGCTGCCGGGAGGCCAGGGGCCGCCCGAACGTCTCCCGGTCCCTGACCCAGGCCAGGGTGAGGTCCAGGCAGCGCTGCGCCGTCGCGTAGGCCTGGACCGCGAGGGAGAGCCGCTCGGTCACGAAGTTCTGGACGATCTGCACGAACCCGCTGTTCTCCGCGCCGACCAGGTTCTCCGCGGGGACGCGGACGCCGTCGAACGACAGCTCGGCGGTGTCGGAGCAGAGCCAGCCCATCTTGCGCAGCGGCCGCGACACGGTGAAGCCGGGGGCGCCCTTCTCCACGACCAGCAGGGAGATGCCCTCGAAGCCGGGCCCGCCCGTCCGCACCGCCGCGGTGACGAAGTCGGCCCGCACGCCCGAGGTGATGAACATCTTGGCGCCGTCGACGACGTAGTGCCCGCCGTCGCGGACGGCGGTGGTGCGGATGCCCGCGACGTCCGACCCGGTGCCGGGCTCGGTGACGCCGAGCGCGCCGATCAGCTCGCCGGCGAGGGCCGGCCGCGCGAACCGGTCGATGAGCGCCGCGTCGCCGGAGGCGATGATGTGGGGGAGCGCGATCCCGTGCGTGAACAGGGAGGCGACCACGCCGCCCGACCCGCCGGACTGGATGATCTCCTCCGCGACGATCAGCGCGTCGAACAGCTCCCCGCCGGACCCGCCCGCCTCCTCCGGGAACCCGGCGCCGAGCAGCCCCGCCTCGGCGGCGCGGACGTGCAGGGAGCGGGGCAGCTCGCCCGCGTCCTCCCAGCCGGCGAGGAACGGCGTGATCTCCCGCGCGGTGAAGTCGCGGACCAGGGCGCGCAGCGCCGCGCGCTCCGGGGTCTGCCAGGGGTCCAACGCGCCTCCTCGTGTAGAACGAGGTTCGGAATCTAGCAGGCGGCGCGTCACTCCCCGGCGCGCAGGTCGTCCAGGTCGGGCGCCGCGGGCAGGTCGCCCGCGGGCACGCCGGTCAGCTCGCTGACGTGCCGTCGCAGCACGGCCCGCAGGTCCGCCGGGCCGGTGCTCTCGGGCCGCAGGACGGCATGCGCGGACAGGCCGTCCACCAGCGCGTGCGCCCGCGCGGCCTCCAGTTCGACGTCCAGCCCGGGGCGCAGGGCGCCGGCGTGGCGGGCCGCCCGCCCTGCACTACCTCGACCGGGCCGGGCACCGCCGGACGGGGGGCGACCGGTGACCCTGGCCGCCGACGAGGGTGACGTCCTCATCGACCTGCTGCTGGACCGGCTGATCAAGGGAGGGATCGTCCTGGCGGCCCTGATCGTGGTCGTGGTCGCCCTGGTGATCGTCTACCGCAGGACCGGCCCCAAGGACCCGCGCTGAGCCCAGGCCCTTGGCTTGTTCTTTAAGCTGCCTGGCCGAAGCGAGCGGTGAGGGTTGTCTCGCGTCTGATCGTTTTGCCGACGTCGTGGATGGTGGCGGGCTGGCGGTTGGTGGAGCCCGGCGGTCGTCCGGGGCCGGGTGTGGTGGGTTTCGGTGCGCTGGCCGGGCAGGCGAGGGTCGGGCGGATGTTCCGAAACCCGCGGCGGACACGGGCGGGGGTGAGCCGGCCGGGCTCGGCCGGTTTCTCCCAGGGTCGTCGTAGGTCGTCGGCGAGCCGTCGGGCGAGCCGGAGTCGGGTGCGGGCGGCGATGACGATCCAGGTCCAGCGGTCGGCGGCCTGGGGGGTGCGGAGCTTGGGACGGGTCCAGCCCAGCGTCTGTTCGAACAGCCGGAAGGTGTGTTCGAGGTCGAAGCGCCGCAGGAAGGCGTGCCAGAGCCGGTCGGCATGGTCGGCGGTCGCGCCGGTGGCCGAGGACCACAGCCAGACCGGTTTGGGGTCACCGGTGCCGGGGATGCGCTCGACCTCCAGCCGGATCAGGGTGCCCTCGATGATGGGCAGCCTGCCTTCGTGGTCGAGCCAGGCGGCGCGGTGGGTGAGGCGTGGACGCAGCCGGTCCCACGACATCGCCGTCGCGGTGCCGTACCGCGCCGTCCGGGTCGTGGTGGTGTGCTGCGGCTGCGGCCAGGTCGCCGGGTTGGCCAGGGCGAACTCGCCGCCGTGCCGTGGCGGCCGTCCGATGAAGTGCGGGTCGCGGGGCGGTGCGGGCAGCCGCAGCACCCGGTCGCAACGGATCCTGCCGACCAGTTCGACGGGCAGATCACGCAGGGCGAACGCCGGCCGGGTGACGTCGTGGCCGGCGTCGCAGACGATCAGGATGTCAGGGTCGCCGTCACGCCACCGCCCGGCTGCGAGCAGGCGTTCCACCACCTGGCGCAGCTGGGCGGCGGTGACCGCGGTGGCGTCGTCGGCGGGGCCGAGCCGCACCGCGTCCAGCACCGCCGTCCACGAGGTGCGGCCCGTCTCCAGCGCCGCGACGAACGAGTACGGCCAGCCCGGGATGAACTGGGACTGGCTCTTGGCTCGCCCGTAGACGTGGCAGAACAGCCGGTCGGGCGAGGTCGCCGCGTCCGGCCGCAACCACGGGCTGACGTCGACGGCCAGCACGATCCGCCCGCCCGCCGCCCGAGGCGGCGGCAACGCCGCCAGCGCCCAACGCGGCCGCGCCACGTCGATCCGGCCAGAGTTGAGCCCGTCGTGCAGGGCACCGTGCCCGCGCCGGTGCTCGGGCACCAAGGTCAGATCCACCAGCGTCTTCACCGGCCCGTCCGCGCACAGCACCGTGTCCGTCAGCTCGAACAACACGTCCGCCCGCGCGGTCAAGCACCCGAAGAAACCCGCCCGGAACCGGGACAACACGCTGCGCTCATCGACACCAGCGCGCTCATCCAGCAGACTCAACCCACGGCCTCCACGGTCGATCACATGTCTTCTTGGTCGTTGACACATGATCACGTGGAGGCCGTCCCATGTCCGCCAAACACCGCAGATCACCACCGGGCGGCCAGGCCGCTTAAAGAACAAGCTTGGGGTCTGTCCCGAAAGTCCTCGGCCACGCGCGCGAACGCGTGAACTGCCCGGTGGAGCGAAGCCGGAGGCGAGCGGAACCGGGCAGATCGCGAAGCGATGCCGCGTTCGCCCCAGGCCCGGTCACGTAGCGAGCCGCCAGGCGAGCGAAGTGGGCCGGGACTTTTGAAACACAGCCGCCAGGCGAGCGAAGTGGGCCGGGACTGTGAAAGGTCTACGCGAGGGCCTCGGCGACGGCGTCGGCCCACAGGGCGAGCCCGTCGTCGATCTGCTCCCCGGTGACGATCAGCGGCGGGATCATCCGGACGACGTTGCCGTACGCGCCGCAGGTCAGCAGCAGGAGCCCGCGCTCGGCGGCGGCCCCGTGCGCCCGCGCCGCGGCGGCGGCGTCGGGCTCGCCGTCCGGCGTGGTGAACTCGCTGGCCTGCATCAGCCCGAGCCCGCGCACGTCGCCGATCGCCGGGTGGTCGGCGGCGACCTTGCGGAGCCCGTCGTTCAGCCGGGCGCCCTGCACGGCGGAGTTGCCGACCAGGTCCTCGTCGGCGACGACCTGGAGGGTGGCGAGCGCGGCGGCGCACGCGACCGCGTTGCCCCCGTACGTGCCGCCCTGCGACCCCGGGCGGGCCTTCTCCATCAGCGCCGCGGGCGCCGCGATGGCCGACAGCGGGAACCCGCTCGCCAGGCCCTTGGCCGTGATCAGGACGTCCGGGCGCGCGGCCGAGTGCTCGTGGCCCCAGAACCGGCCGGTCCGCCCGAAGCCGGTCTGCACCTCGTCCACGATCAGCAGGATGCCGTGCCGGTCGGCGCGCTCGCGCAGCCCCTCCAGGAACGCGGGCGGCGCGGGGATGTAGCCGCCCTCGCCGAGGACGGGCTCGACCACGAACGCGGCCGTGTCCGACGCCGGGCTCGCGGTGACGAGGAGGTAGTCGAGCTCGCGCAGCGCGAACCGCGTCGCCTCCTCCTCCGACCACCCGTACCGGTAGGCCTGCGGGAACGGCGCGATCGCGGCGCCCGGCATCAGCGGGCCGATCCCGGCGCGGAACTTCGTGCCCGCCGTGGTGAGCGCGGCGGCGCCCATCGTCCGGCCGTGGAAGGAGCCGTGGAAGACGACGATGTTCTGCCGGCCGGTGGCATGCCGGGCCAGCCGGATGGAGGCCTCGACCGCCTCGCTGCCGCTGTTGAGGAAGAACAGCGAGTCCAGGCCCTCCGGCAGCACCTCGCCGAGCGCCTCGGTCAGCCGCAGCAGCGGCCGGTGCATGACGGTCGTGTACTGGCCGTGGATGAGCGTGCCCGCCTGCCGCTGCGCGGCCTCGACCACGCGCGGGTGGCAGTGGCCGGTGTTGACGACGCCGATGCCCGCGGTGAAGTCCAGGTGCCGGCGGCCCTCGGCGTCGTAGAGGTAGACGCCCTCGCCGCGCTCGGCGAGGACGGGGGTGGCCTGCTTGAGCAGGGGAGACAGCGTCGCCATGACGTCCCTCCGGTAGATTGTCGACAATCTGCAATGTAGGTGGCCCGGGACCGGTTGTCCAGGGGCCCGTGCGGTGCGGCGAGCCGGAGGCCAGGGGGCCTGTCCGGAAGTGGCTTCAGGACTCGCGGAGCCGGTGGATGGAGTCGGTCATGTGCTCCTCGATGAGGGTGAGCAGCCGCTCCTCCTCCCCGTCGCCGATCGCGTCGACGAGCCGCCGGTGCTCCTCGACGAGGTCGGCGGGCTCGGGATAGGTGTCCTGCAGCGCGTTCAGGCACATGCGCGTCTCCACCAGCAGCGTGTGCGCCATCCGCTCCAGCCGCGGGCTGCCCGACGAGCTGACCAGCACCTCGTGGAACGCCTGGTCGGCGTCGCTCATCGCGACCCGGTCGCGCTCGCGGGCGGCGGCCACCAGCGCCTCCAGCGCCTCGGTGAGCCGGACCACCGCCTCGCCCCGGTTCCGGTCCATGATCAGCCGGCAGGCCGACCGCTCGATCGCGAGCCGGGCGAGGTAGACGTCCTCGACGTCCCCCTCGTCCAGCGTGATCACGAACAGCCCGCGGTGCGGCTCGCTGACCAGCAGCCCCTCCTGGACGAGGCGCTGCATGGCCTCGCGCAGCGGCCCGCGGCTGATGCCGAGGCGCGCGGCGAGCTCGGCCTCGCCGAGCTGCGCGCCGGGCTCCAGCGACCCGTACATGATCGCCGAGCGCAGCTCGTCCGAGACGATCTCCACCGTCGACTTGCGGGGAACAGGCTCCAGCTCACCCAGTCGGCCCATGCGCGGTTCCCTTTCGTCTACTCACGGCTGCCAGGCATGTCGCCCGTGCAGGGGGACGGCGGCGGGGACGGAGAACAGCCGGCCCAGCCCGGTGCGCGGCGGGAGCCCCGCGGGGCCGGACGCGAGCCGCAGCCCCTCCCAGACGCTCACCTGGTTGGCGGTCAGCACCGGCTTGCCGACCCGCGCCTCCAGCTCGTCGAGCCAGGACACCGTGTGCAGCGCGGTGTCGGGCACCAGCACCGCCTCGGCGTCCGGATGGTCGTTGGCCGCGACGAACGCCAGCACCTCGTCGCGGCCGAGGGTGCCGACCTCGGCGGCGGTGACGATGCCCCGGCAGGACAGCGCCACCACCTCGATGCCGGCGTGGGCGAGGAACGCCGCGAACCGCTCGGCGACGTCGGCCGGATAGGTCGCGGCGACCGCGACCCGGGTCACGCCGAGGGCCCGCGCCGCGTGCACGAACGCGAACGACGTGCTGGAGGCGGGCACGCCCGCCGCCTCGCGGACGCCCGCGACCTGCTGCGCGGCGCCGTCCCAGCCGAACACGAAGCTCCCGCTGGTGCACGCCCACACCGCGGCCTCCACGCCGAGGCCGCGGAGCGCGCGGGCGCCGTCGCCGAGCACGTCGGCGCCGCCGATGTCCAGCAGCGCGTCGACGCGGTGGGCGTCCTCGCGCATCAGCGTGTGCACGACCGGGAGGCTGACCTCTCCCGTTCCTGATTTCCGCAGGGCGCGCTCGATGGCGGGGTAGTCGTCCTCGGCGCTGTAGCCGGGGTAGAGGAACCCCGCGCGCAACCCGTTCTGTCGCATGTGGTCGTCAATCCTACCTTCGGGGATCATGGCGGCTACGCGGCCGTGCTGGGAGCGAGCCCGACCAGGGACTGCCCGGGACCGGACGCCGACCGGCCCATGGCGCGCAGCGCCGAGCACATCGTCACCTGGTTGGCGGTCAGCACCGGCTTGCCGATCATCTGCTCCAGCGGCGCGATGATGTCGTAGGTCGGGACGTTCGTGCAGCTGATGAAGACGGCCTCGGCCTCGGCGTTGTCCACCGCCGACACCGCCGACACGATCTCGCCGTAGCCGACCTTCCAGATGTGGCTGAGCAGCCCCAGCCCCACGGAGGAGACCACCTCGATCCCGTGCTCGCCGAGGAACGACACGAGCCGCTCGGTGACGGCGTCGATGTAGGGCGTGACGACCGCGATGCGCCGGGCGCCGAGCAGCCGCAGCGACTCCACCAGCGCGCCCGAGGTCGTCGTCGAGACCGGCGCGCCGGCCTGGAGCATCGACTGGTGCAGTTGCAGCTCGCCCGCCTTGCCGCGGATGAAGCTGCCCGACGCGCACGCGTAGGCCACCGCGAGCGGCTCGGGGGCGAGGACGTCGCGGGTCGCCTGCCGGACGATCGACTGGTCCGACAGGGCGGAGGCCATCTCCACCGTGACGGGGACCGGCACGTACGGCAGCCGGGTCATGAACAGCGAGACGTCGTCGGGCGTCCAGCGCCACAGCTCCCGGTCGAGGGCGAAGTCGAACGGCGCGACCACCCCGATGCCGTGCTGGGCGAGCAGCTCGGGGCCGACGACCAGGGAGGGGTCGAATGTCATCTGCGTGGCCGCCACTCTAGGACTCTGCGCGCGCGTAGACGAGGCGCTCGCCGACGCCGCCGGACCGCCACACGTCGTTGCACGCCTCGGCCATGCGGTCCAGGCCGTCGACGATCGTCGCGTAGACGTTGCCGGGGACCCAGCCGACGTCCCCGTTCAGCAGCAGGTTGTTGCGGCCGTAGAAGATCGCGAGATCGATGACGCCCGGCAGCGCGTGGATGTTCTTCTCCTCCTTGAACTTCCGGTCGAGCATCCCGCCGGGGAAGGAGAAGTAGACGACGTCGCCCGGGATGGGAGTGACGGTGGGGTTCTCCAGGCCGACCTCCTCCTCGGAGAACCGTTGGACCATCGTGTAGACCTCGTTGCGGGCGTACTTGGCGTGGTACGCCTCGCCTCCGAGGGGTAGAGCGTTCCAGACCGCCTCGCAGGTTCGCGGCGCGTCCTTCTCCAGAAGCTCGGCGACGCACGACACGCCGCGGCGCTCCAGAGTGATGGTCATGAGCTTGGACATGCTGACCTCCCCGTGAACAGGGGTGGGCGAGAGCGTCGCCACCCGAAGGACTCTCCATGTTCGTGGGGGCCGTCCCCCCACACCCCCGGACGGGGGCTGTTAGAGCGCTCTGGGATCCGTCCTGGCCCTGCTGGGCAGCGGTTGCGACGGTCTTGCAGCACATATCTCAGCGCGGTGCCCGGGGCCGCGGTGCACCGCGTTGATTGTTGACAATCCTACGAACGCTTCCTAGCGTGTCAATGCCTCCCGCCGTTGCCTTCTCGTAAACCACACCCCGGAAGTGACGCCGATGGACCCTGCTCAGCACGCATCCGGTGGCCCGCCCGACGTGGTGGTCCTCGTGGGCGACGTCGATCCGCGCGGCATGGAGGAGGCGGAGCGCCTCGCGCGCGTCCGTTACGTGCGTGAAACAGAGCTGGCGAAGGCGCTTCCCGGCGCCGACGTCCTGTTCGTGTGGGACTTCCTGTCGGACGCCCTGGCCGGCGCGTGGCCGGAGTCCGGCGGCCCGGGGTGGGTCCACATCGCCAGTGCCGGCGTCGACCGGCTCATGTTCCCCGAACTCACTCACAGTGACACTATTGTCACCAATTCGCGCGGCGTCTTCGACGAGCCGATCGCCGAGTACGTCCTCGGGCTGGTGCTGGCCTTCGCCAAGGACCTGCACACCACCCTCCGCCTCCAGGGCGAGCGGCGCTGGCGGCACCGCGAGACCGAGCGGATCACCGGCGCCCGCGCGCTGGTCGTCGGCACCGGTCCGATCGGCCGCGCGATCGGCCGCCGGCTGTCGGCGGCGGGCCTGGCCGTCTCCGGCGCCGGGCGCACCGCCCGCGACGCCGACCCCGACCTCGGCGTCGTCCACCCGATGGAGCGGCTCGGCGAGGCGCTCGCGGACGCCGACTACGTCGTGCTCGCCGCGCCCCTCACCCCGCAGACCCGGGGCATGATCGACGCCGCGGCGCTGAGGCGGATGCGGCCGTCCGCGCGGCTCGTCAACGTCGGCCGCGGCGGCCTGGTGGCCGAGGACGACCTCGTCGAGGCGCTGCGCGCGGGCCGGATCGCCGGCGCCGCGCTCGACGTCTTCGAGGACGAGCCGCTGCCGCCGTCCTCGCCGCTGTGGGACCTGCCCGGCGTCATCGTCTCCCCGCACATGTCCGGCGACGTCGTCGGCTGGCGGGACGAACTGGTCCGCCTGTTCGCCGACAACCTCGGCCGCCACGTGTCCGGCCGCCCGCTGCGCAACGTCGTGGACAAGCGCCTCGGCTACGTGGGCGCGGAGCGGGCGGCATCACACCAGAGGGGGTAGCCATGGCCGATGCGGCCGATCTGACCGCGACCGAACTGCTCGCGGAGTACCGGGCCGGGACGCTGTCCCCGGAGGAGGCCGCCAGGGCCGTCCTCGCCCGGATCGAGCGGGACGACCCGGAGCTGAACGCGTTCTGCCTCCTCGACGAGGAGACCACCCTCGACATGGCGCGCGCCGCGACCGAGCGGTGGCGGCGCGGCGCGACCCTCGGGCCGCTGGACGGCGTCCCGGTCTCCGTCAAGGACGTCCTGCTCACCCGCGGCTGGCCGACGCTGCGCGGCTCCAGGACGATCGACCCCGCCGGCCGGTGGGACGAGGACGCGCCGTCCGTCGCCCGGCTGCGCGAGCAGGGCGCGGTGTTCGTCGGCAAGACGACGACGCCGGAGTTCGCGTGGAAGGGCGTGACCGACAACCCGCTGACCGGCGTCACCCGCAACCCGTGGGACCCCTCCCGCACGCCGGGCGGGTCGAGCGGCGGCGCGGCGGCGGCGGTCGCGGCGGGCATGGCGCCGCTGGCGCTCGGCACCGACGGGGGCGGCTCGGTGCGCATCCCCGCCGCGTTCACCGGCACCTTCACGATCAAGCCGACGTACGGCCGCATCCCGCACTACCCGGCGAGCCCGTTCGGGACGCTCGCGCACATCGGCCCGATGACGGGCACCGTGGCGGACGCGGCCCTGCTGCTCGACGCCGTCTGCGGCGCCGACGGCCGCGACTGGTCGTCGCTGCCGCCGCCGGACATCGCGTTCGCCGAGGCCGGGGCCCCCGGCGCCGGGCGCGACGACCTGACCGGCCTGCGCGTCGCGTTCAGTCCCGACCTCGGGTTCGCGGCGGTCGACCCGGAGGTCGCGGCCCCGGTCGCGGCCGCCGCCGAGGTCTTCGCCGGGCTCGGCGCCAAGGTCGAGCAGGTCGATCCCGGCTTCGGGGACCCGGTCGAGGCGTTCGAGGTCCTGTGGTTCGCGGGGGCCGCCAAGGTCGTCGATCACCTGTCGCCCGAGGAGCGGCGCCTGCTCGACCCGGGCCTGCGGGAGATCTGCGAGCAGGGCGCGCGGTACTCGGCGCTGGACTACCTCACGGCCACGGCCCGCCGCATGGAGCTCGGCCGGCTGATGGGCGTGTTCCACGAGCGCTACGACCTGCTGCTCACCCCGACGACGCCGATCGCCGCGTTCGAGGCCGGCCTGGAGGTCCCGCCGGGGTCGCCGTCCCCGCGCTGGACGAGCTGGACCCCGTTCACCTACCCGTTCAACATGACCCAGCAGCCCGCGGCGAGCCTGCCCTGCGGCTTCACCTCCCGCGGCCTGCCCGTCGGCCTCCAGGTCGTCGGCGCCCGGCACGCCGACGGCCTGGTGATGGCCGCCTGCGCCGCCTACGAGCGGGCGCGGCCGTGGAGGCGGTTCACGCGAAGGTGATCACCGCGCGGCCCCGGTGGGCGCCCTCGTCCATCGCGGCGAGGACGCGCGGCGCCTCGTCCAGCGTGACGGGGGTGACCTCGGGGACGATCCCGTGCGCCACCGCGAACGCCAGGGTGTCGCGCAGGTCGTGCGGGGAGCCCGACGGCACGCCCATCACCCGCAGCCGCCCGCTGACGAGGGCCATCGGCGGCAGGGTCACGTCCTCGGCGCCCATGCCGAGGTAGAGCAGGGTCCCGTCCGGGCGCAGGCCGCCGAACGCGGCGAGCCCGGTCGCGGTGTCGGGCGCGGTGTTGACCACCAGGTCGGCGCCGCCCCACGACCGCAGCGCCTCGGCCGGGTCCCGCTCGTCGGTCGCGACGAACAGGTCGGCGCCGAGGGCCAGGGCCTCCTTCTCGGCGCGGCGCGACCTCGACACCACGGCGACGCGGGCGCCCATCGCGGCGGCGAACCGCTGGGCCATCGTCCCGACGCCGCCGGTGCCGAGCACGGCCACCTTCGACCCGGCGGCGGCCCCGGCCTGCCGGAGTCCGTTGAACGCGGTGAGGCCGGCGCACATCAGCGGCGCGCCCGCGACCGGGTCCAGGCCGTCCGGCAGCGGTGTGGCGAACCCGGCGCGGCCGACGAAGTACTCGGTGTACCCGCCGTCGCGGTTGACGCCGGTGACCTGCTTCGGCGCGCCCGTGCACAGGATCTGGTCGCCGCGGGCGCACTCGTCGCAGTGCCCGCAGGACCCGTACAGCCAGGCGGCGCCGACCGGGGTGCCGGCCGCCGGCCAGTCGACGCCCTCGCCGAGCGCGGCGACGACGCCGCTGATCTCGTGCCCGGGGACGACGGGGAACGTCCCGAACGGGTAGTGCCCCCGCAGGTGGTTGACCTCGGAGAAGCACATCCCGCAGGCGGTCACCCGCACCAGGATCTCGCCGGGGCCGGGCCGGGGCTCCTCGCGCTCGACGATCTCCAGAGGCCCGCCCGGGGCGGTGAGCACGGCGCTGCGCATGGCGGCGCCCCCTCTCGTGTCGTGACGGCCGTCCGGCCGTTCGTAGCATCGGTATAGCAATGACTGTACCCGCGCTATATGACTCGGCATAGCGATGCTCGGAAAGTTTTTGTAACATCGTTGTTGTGACCGCTCAGAAGGACCCCGACACCCGCGACCGCATCCTGCGCGCGGCGGCGCGGCTGCTCGCCGAGGCCGGCGGCGAGCCGGTCTCGACACGGGCCGTGTGCACCGCCGCCGGGGTCGGGGCGCCGACGCTCTACCACCACTTCGGCGACAAGCGCGGCCTGTTCGACGCCGTCGCCGCCCACGGGTTCGAGGAGTACCTGGCGACCAAGCGGGCGCAGGGCGGCGCCGGCGACCCGGTCGAGGACCTGCGCCGCGGCTGGGACCTGCACATCGAGTACGCCGTGACCCATCCCGCGTTCTACACGCTGATGTACGGGACGCCCCGGAGGCCGGCCGCCGCGGAGGAGGCGTACGGCATCCTGCTGGGCCTGGTCGAGGCGGCGGCCCGCGCGGGACGGCTCCGCGTCCCCGTCGCCACCGCCGCCCGCATGATCCACGCCGCCGGGATCGGGGTCGCCCTCACACTGATCGCGGGACCGTCCGGCGGCGCCGCCGACCGGGAGGCGTCGGTCCGCACGCGCGAGGCCGTCCTCGCCGCCGTGACCTCCGGCGGCGGCGGTCCGGCGGGCGCCCCTCGCGGCCCGCGCGGTGGCGCTGAGGGCGGCGCTCGGGTCCGCCCCGCCGACCGGGCTGACCGCCTCGGAGGCGGCGCTGCTCGGCGAGTGGCTGGACCGCCTGGCCGACTAGTCCCGTGTCTTCTTGCTCCCGGGGCGCTTCCGCCGCTTCACGCTGACGCCGCCCCAGAACGCCAGGCCCTTCACCACGACCGTGGGGGAGCCCGGCACGCCGGGCCCGCTCGCCCGCTGGTCGAACCCGCCCATGATCCCGAGCCCGTTGACGTGCACGGTGATGTCGTCTGGCACGATGATCTCGAACCCGCCCATGACCGCGAGCGCCCGGATCACGACCTGGCCCTCAGCGAACCGGGCCTCGCGCAGATCGATCTTGCCGCCGCCCCAGAACGCGAACGCCCGGAACCGGCGGGGCACGTTCCACACGCCCGCGCGGCGGAATCCGCTCATGATCCCGATGCCGCTCCGCCAGGACGGCGCGCCCTCCACCGGCCGCCAGTCCGCCCCGGTCGCCGGGGGCGCCGCCCGGCCCGGCGACGGCAGGTCGCGGGTGATCGGCTCCAGTTCCGCGTAGGTCTTCGCCGCGTACACCGCGTCCAGCCGCTCGTCCAGCTCGGCCAGCGTGAGCCGCCCATCGCCGGCCGCGTCCCGCAGCACCTGCGCGACCTGCTCGCGGTCGGCGTCACCGGCCCGCATCTCCGGCGTTCCGGGCGTCCCGGGATGCTCGGGGAGGTTCGTCATGCCCGCAGCCTAGACCAGGACGCCGCCCCCGCCGTAGGCCCGATCCGCCGCGGGGTCAGGCCCCGGGCGGTTCCAGGCGGACGACGACGGACTTGGACGTGGGGGTGTTGCTGATCTCGGCGGTGCTGTCGAGCGGGATCAGGACGTTCGTCTCGGGGAAGTAGGCCGCCGCGCAGCCCGGCGCGGTCGGGTAGGAGACGGCGCGGAAGGCGGGGGCGCGGCGCTCGGCGCCGTCAGGCCACTCCGAGACGAGGTCGACGGTCGCGCCGTCGCCGACGCCGAGGCGGGCCAGGTCGGCGGGGTTGACGAGCACGACGCGGCGTCCCGCCTTGATGCCCCGGTAGCGGTCGTCCAGGCCGTAGATGGTGGTGTTGTACTGGTCGTGGCTGCGGAGTGTCTGCAGCAGCAGCCGCCCCTCCGGGACCCGCAGGACCTCCAGCTCGTTCACCGTGAGGTTGGCCTTGCCGGTCGCCGTCGGGAACCTGCGCTCGTCGCGGGGCGCGTGGGGGAGCGTGAAGCCGCCGGGCTCGCGGAGGCGGGCGTTGAAGTCCTCGAAGCCGGGGACGACCCGGGAGACGTGGTCGCGGATCACGTCGTAGTCGCGCTCCATCGCCTCCCAGCCGATGTCCGAGCCGGGCAGCGCGGCCCTCGCGAGCCGGCAGACGATCGACACCTCCGGCAGCAGGTGCGCCGACGCCGGGGCGAGGCGGCCGCGGGAGGCGTGCACCATGCCCATGGAGTCCTCGACGGAGACGACCTGCGGCCCCGTCTCCCGCATGTCGCGCTCGGTGCGGCCGAGCGTGGGGAGGATCAGCGCCACCTCGCCCGTGACCGCGTGCGACCGGTTGAGCTTGGTCGACACCTGCGCGGTCAGCCGGCAGCCCCGCAGGGCCGCCTCCGTCACGGCGGAGTCGGGGGTGGCGCGGACGAAGTTGCCGCCCATGCCGAGGAACACCTTCGCCCTGCCGTCGCGCATGGCGCGGATCGCCTCGACGGTGTCCAGGCCGTGCTCGCGGGGCGGCTCGAACCCGAACTCGGCGGCGAGGGCGTCCAGGAAGGCCGGCTTCGGCCGCTCCCAGATGCCCATCGTCCGGTCGCCCTGCACGTTGGAGTGGCCGCGCACCGGGCAGACGCCGGCGCCGGGCCGGCCGATGTTGCCGCGCAGCAGCAGGAAGTTGACGATCTCGCGGATCGTCGGCACGGAGTTGCGGTGCTGGGTGAGGCCCATCGCCCAGCAGACGACGATCCGCTCGGCGGCCAGGACGTCGCCCAGCGTCGCGGCGATCTCCGCGCGGGTGAGGCCGGTCGCCTCCAGCACGTCGTCCCAGTCCAGGCCGAGGGCGTGCTCGCGGAACGCCTCGAAACCGTGCGCGTGGGCGTCGAGGAACTCCCGGTCGAGGGCGCCGGGCGCGTCCGACTCCAGCAGCATCCGGTTGAGCGCCTGGAACAGCGCGAGGTCGCCGTTCAGCCGGATCTGCAGGAACCGGTCGGCGAGCGCCGTGCCCCGCCCGGCCATCCCGGAGGCGCGCTGCGGGTTCTTGAACCGCATCAGCCCCGCCTCGGGCAGCGGGTTGACGGCGATGACGCGGGCGCCCTCCCTCTTCGCCCGCTCCAGCGCCGACAGCATCCGCGGATGGTTCGTCCCCGGGTTCTGGCCGACGACGAAGACGAGGTCGGCCCGGTAGAGGTCCTCCAGGAGCACCGAGCCCTTGCCGATGCCGATCGTCTCGCTCAGCGCGGACCCGGACGACTCGTGGCACATGTTGCTGCAGTCGGGCATGTTGTTCGTGCCGAACGCCCTCGCGAACAGCTGGTAGGCGAACGCGGCCTCGTTGCTCGTCCGCCCGGAGGTGTAGAAGACGGCCTCGTCGGGCGACTCCAGGGCGTTGAGCTCGGACGCCAGCAGGCCGAACGCCTCGTCCCACGACACCGGCTCGTAGTGCCCGGACCCGGCGCGCTTCACCATCGGCTCGGTCAGCCGCCCCTGCTGCCCGAGCCAGTGGTCGGAGCGCCCGGCCAGATCCTCGACGCCGTGCGCGGCGAAGAACTCCCGGGTGACGCGCCGTACCGTGGCCTCCTCCGCGACGGCCTTGGCGCCGTTCTCGCAGAACTCGGCGGTGTGCCGGTGGTCGCCCTCCGGCCAGGCGCAGCCCGGGCAGTCGAACCCCTGCTTCTGGTTGACGCGCAGCAGCGTCAGCGCCGTCCGCCGCACGCCCATCTCCGCCTGGGAGTGGCGCAGCGCGGCCGTCACCCCGGGAACGCCCGCCGCCCAGGTCTTCGGCTCCGTGACCTCCAGGCCGGACTCGTCGAAGTCACCGGTGGGCGCCTTGCGCGTCATAGGGCACATCCTCGTGGTCGTCCGACATCCCCACTGTCGCACGTTAGCGCCGGACCGGGGCGCTACTGGGGCGGGCCCTCCGTCAGGTGGACGGTCCCCGCCACGCGGTCGCCCTGGCTCGTCGTCCACTCGATCCGGACGGCGTCGCCCGGATGGCGGGCCAGCATCAGGGCCGTGAGGGCGGACGGGGTGTCGACCGCGGCGTCGCCGAAGGCGACGATGACGCCGCCGACCGGGACCCCGGCGGCCTCGGCGGGGGAGCCGGGCACGAGCTCGGCGACCAGCGCGCCGGGGGAGCGGCCGTTCGGGCGGACCTTGACGCCGAGCATCGCGGTGCGTCCGATGTGCACGGTCGCGGACGCCTCGCCGCGCTGGATCTGCCGCGCGACCTCCAGCGCCCGGTCGGACGGGATGGCGTAGCCCCGGTGCTCCTTGCGCTCCTTGGCGCCCTTCACCGAGAACCCGGCGGACGCCGCGGTGTTGATGCCGATGACCTTGCCGGAGGTGTCCAGCAGCGGCCCGCCGGAGTCGCCCGGCCGGATCGGCGCGCTCGTCTCGATCAGCCCGGTGAGCCGCTCGGAGGTGCCGTTGCTGTCGTCGCGCGCGGTGACCGACTGCTCCAGCGCGGTGACCTTGCCGGTGACGACCGTGGGCGTGCCGCCCTTGCCGCCCGCGTTGCCGACGGCGGTGACCGTGTCGCCGACCTCGACGCTGCCCGCGGAGGCGAACGCGGCGGCCTTCAGCCGCGCCGCCCCGGACAGCCGGATCACCGCGATGTCGCCGGTCCGGTCGTAGCCGACGACCTCCGCCGTGTAGCCGCGCCGGTTGTCGACGTCCGTTCCCTTGATCGCGGTGGCGCCCTGGATGACGTGGTTGTTGGTCAGCACGAGGCCGGACGCGGTGAGCACGATGCCCGTCCCGGCGGCGCGGGTGCCGTTCAGCGTCTGCTCGGTCTCGATGTTGACCACGCCCGGCCGCCGCCCGCTGGGCTTGGCGTGCTGGTGCCGGGTCGCCGCCGCGGTCGGCGGGGCGTCCCGCGGGGTCTCGCTCTCCACCACCCGGCAGCCGGGGGCGAGGAGGGCCGGGAGCGCCAGCAGCAACGGGATCGCGGCGCGGGCGCGGCGGCGCCTGGAGTCCTCGCTCACCTGGATGCCTCCTCCCGCAGGTTCCTCCCATGATTCCCGATTCCGGGGGATTAGTCCGAAGCAAGGGAGGACATCGCGGCGCCGGCCCCGGCCGGGCCCCGCCGCGGCTCAGCGGGTGAAGTAGCGGCGGGGGTTCTCCACAAGCATCTGGTCGATCCGCGCGTCGGAGACGCCCGCGGCGCGCAGGGCGGGCAGGACGTCCTCGCTGATGTGCCGGTAGTTCCAGTTCGGCTGCATCGCGGGCACCGTCGCGGGGTCGGGCCCGAACCAGTCGATGAAGCAGGCGGCGTCGTGGCTGAGGACCATCCGGTCGGCGTAGCCCCGCTCGCACAGGGCCGCGATCGTGGCGACCCGGTCCGCGGTCGGGTTGATGATGTCGAGGCCGAAGCGGTCCATGCCGAGGATCGCGCCGGTGTCGGCCAGCTCCATCAGGTAGTCGAGGTCGTTGCTGTCGCCCGCGTGGCCCACGACGACCTTGGCGAGGTCCACGCCCTCCCGGCCGAGCAGGTCCACGACAGTCCGGCCCGCGTGGATCGAGCTCTCGGTGTGCACGGTGACCGGGGCGCCCGTCTCGCGGTGCGTCGCGGCGACGGCCCGCAGCACCCGCTCGACGCCGGGCGTGAGGCCCGGGGCGTCCACGGCGCACTTGAGGAAGGCGGCCCGCACCCCCGTCCCGGCGATGCCCTCGGTCAGGTCGCGGGTGAAGTCGGCGATCATGGGGTCGGGGCCCTGGTCCACCAGCGTGCCGGGGCCCCGGTGGTGGAACTGGAACGGCAGGTCGTTGTAGGTGTAGATGCCCGTCGCCACGATGATGTTGAGCTCCGGCACCTGCTCGTTGACCCGCTGGATCCGCGGCAGGTAGCGGCCGAGCCCCCACACCGTGGGGTCGGCGATGGTGGTGACGCCGAGCCCGGCCAGCTCCCGCAGCTTGCCGACCGCGTCGGCGACCTTCTCCTCCTCGTCCCACCAGTCGCCCGCGCCGTAGTTCTGGACGTGCTCGGCGCCGAGCACGAAGACGTGCTCGTGCATCAGCGTGCGTCCGAGGGCGGCGGCGTCGACGGGGCCGCGGACGGTCTCAACTGCGGGCATCGATACTTCCTCTGCGGGTGCGATACTGGCTCTGCGGGGCATACCGACCGGTCGGTTTCTGGCAAGCTATGGTGCGGGGCGCGCCGGAGTCAATGCCCGCGCGCGAAGGAGGTGCCGCAGGTGACGCAGGCCGATCCGGCGCCCGGCCCGGTGCCGGAGTCCGCGGCGCCCGTCCGGCAGAGCGCGGTCGAGCGGCGGATCCTGGACGCCGCACTGCGGCTGTTCGCCGAGCGCGGTTTCGACGGGACGCCCGTGCAGAGCGTCGTGGAGGCGGCCGAGGTCACCAAGGGCGCGCTGTACCACTACTTCGACTCCAAGGACGACCTGCTCTACGAGATCTACCACTCGCTGATCGCCCGCCAGCTCGCCGACCTCGGCGCGGTGCTGGCGCGGGGACTGCCGCCGCGCGAGGCCGTGCACGCGGTGCTGACCGGGCTGATCCGCAGCACCGCCGAGCACATCGACGAGGCGAAGGTGTTCGCCCGCGAGATGCACCGGCTGGACCACGCCCGGATGCGCTCGGTCCGCGCCGACCGCCGCCGCTACCACGTGACGTTCCGGGGCCTCATCGAGCAGGGCCAGCGGGACGGGGTGTTCGGCACCGGGACCCCCGCCGAGACGATCACCATCGTCGCGCTCGGCATGGTCAACCAGATGCCGGCCTGGTACCGCGCGAACGGCCCCAAGCCCGCCGCCCGCCTGGCCGACGAGGTCGCCGGGTTCATCCTCGACGCCCTGGACCGGCCCACGGCCTGACGGTACCGGACGGGACGCGGTCTCAGCGCGGCGCCACGGCCTTCGGGGCCCCGGCGACGGCCGCGGCGACGGCCGCGGCGAGCACCGCCAGCGCGGCGATGGTCACGGCCATCGGGACGGCGGTGCCCGGCCCGGCGACGCCGGCCAGCGGCGCGGCGGCGCCGCCGAGCGCGAACTGGGCCACCCCGAGCAGCGCCGACGCGGTCCCGGCCACCCGCGGCGGGCGTCCCTCCAGCGCCAGGGCCGTGGCGTTCGGCCCGACCAGCCCCTGCCCGGCCGCGACCAGGAACAGCCCTGGCAGGACCCCGTGGAGGCCCCATCCGGCGAGGACGGCGGCCAGCAGGACCGCCCCGCCCGCGGCGACGACCGCGAGCCCGGCGGCCAGCAGGCGGGTCAGCGCGACCCGCCCGGCGAGCAGCGCGCCCGCCTGCCCCGCCGCCACGATGCCGAGGGAGTTGACGCCGAAGGCGATGCTGAACCCCTGCGGCGACATCCCGTAGATGTCCTGCAGCACGAAGGGCGATCCCGAGATGTAGGTGAACATGGCCGCGAACGACAGGCCGATCGCCAGCCCGTACCCGGTGAACGCCCGGTCCCGGACGAGCGCCCGGCAGGCCGCCGCCGTCGCGCGCGGCCCGCCCGTCTCGCGCCGGCCGGGCGGCAGCGTCTCCGCCAGCCCGAGCAGCGACCCGAGGAACAGCGCGACGCCGATCGCGGTGAGGACCGCGAACACGCCCGGCCACGGCACGATCCGCAGCAGCTGCCCGCCGAGGACGGGCGCCAGGATCGGCGCCAGCCCGTTCACCAGCATCAGCACCGAGAAGAACCGGGCCGCGGCGGCGCCGTCGTACAGGTCCCGGACGATCGCCCGCGCGATCACGATCCCGGCCGCCCCGGCGGCGCCCTGCACCAGCCGCAGCGCGATGAGGGTCTCCACGGTCGGCGCCGCGACGCACAGCAGCGACGCGACGGCGTAGGCGGCGAGCCCGGCCAGCAGCGGGCGGCGGCGGCCCAGCCTGTCGCTCAGCGGCCCGGCCACCGCCTGTCCGGCGGCGAGGCCGACGACGCACGCGGTCAGCGTGAGCTGCGCCTGCACGGCGCCCGTGGACAGGTCCGCCGACATCCGGGGCAGCGCCGGCAGGTACATGTCGATCGACAGCGGCGCGAGCGCCGTCAGCGCGCCCAGCAGCAGGACCAGCACCGGCCTCCGGCCGGCCGGAGGGGGCGTGGACAGCTCGGAGCCGGCGGAGGCGGCCGCCTGGGTCATGGGGGTCTCCGGGGGGCGGGGAGGCTCAGACGGTGGTGATGACCTGGGCGGGGTCGAGGCGGGGGTTGCGGGGGCGGAAGGCGTCCGGGGCGGGCCGGCCCGCGTTGATCACGGCGATCGGGCGGACGTTGCCCTCGGGGAAGAACTCCTTCTCCACGGCGTCCGCGTCGAAGCCGGTCATCGGGCCGGCGGCGAGACCGGCGGCGCGGATCCCGAGGATCAGGTAGCCGAGCTGGAGGGAGGCGTTGAGCCGGGCCATCCCCGGCCTGCCGGGGCTGCTCCGCAGGGACTCGCGGACGCCCTCCCGGTGCGGGAACGTGACCGGCAGGTGCTCGTGGAAGTCCTCGTCGGCGGCGGCGATGAGGGTCAGCGGGGCGGTCGCGGTCTTGGCGCGGTTGCCCTCGCTCATCAGCGGGACCAGCCGCTCGCGCGCCTCCCGGCTGCGCACGTCCACGATCCGCAGCGGCTGGCTGTTCATGGCGGTCGGGGCCCACCTGACCAGGTCGTAGATCGCGCGGACCTGCTCCTCGCCGACCGGCTCGCCGGTGAAGGCGTTGGCGGTGCGCGCGTCGCGGAACAGCAGATCCTGGGCGGCGGAGTCCAGGATCAGCGGGGTCGTGGTCGTCGTCATCGGGCGCCTCTCGGACGGGGAAGCCTTCCGACGGGGTCAATGCGATGACGGTCCGTTATCTTCCACGTCAGGAAGTGGGGTGCGTCACAGCCCGGCGGCGACCGGCGGGCGGCCGGTCAGAACGGGAACCGCTCGGCCGCCGCGACGAGCGCGCCCGCGATGGCGGCCACGGTCAGGACCGACACGCCCGCCAGCACGGCCCAGCGCCCCGCCTGGTACCCGGCGGGGACGCGGCCGGCGTCGCGGCCCCGCACCGGCCACGGGGCCCGCAGCGGCGCCGTCCCCGGCGGCTCCGGCGGGACGTCGGCGGGCGCGCGGTCGCCGTCCGGCGCGGCCGCGGCGGGGAGCCCGGTCACCCAGCCGAGCAGGTCGGCGACGGCGGCGGGCTCGGTGCCGAGGCCGGAGGCGAAGTACCGCACCTGGGCGGCGAGCTGGTCGAGCGTGCGCACGGTGTTGCCGAGCCCGACGCCGTCGAGCCATTCGCGCGGGTCGGCGCCCGGGTCCAGGCCGCGGCCGATCTCCGTGCGCAGCAGCAGGTCGGTCTTGGTGACGACGACGGCGACGCGCTTCTGCCGCCCCTGGTCGGGACGCGAGCGCAGCTCGTTCAGCACCCGCTGGAGGGTGTCGGCCGGGTCCTCCTCCGACGACGCGGCGGCCTCGTCGACGAGCTCCCTCTCGTCCCCGGTCAGCGACCGGCGGAGCTGGGGGAGCGCGAACGGGTCCACGACGAACAGCAGCGCCTCGCTGTGCTCCAGGTAGCGCAGCGACTCGACCTCCGTCGCGCCCGTGTAGTGCTCGCCCGCGGGGTCGAACAGGTAGAGGATGCGCCGCGCGCGGCCCGGCAGCTCCACGTCCACCATGGTGGCCAGGGGCAGCTCCGGGCCGGTCTTGGCGAGGCGCCCGCCGCGCTGGAACTCGCGTATCGCGCCCGCGTACGCCTGCGCGTGCCGCTGCTCGACGAACGACAGCCGCCCGTGGACGGCGCGGGTCCGCGCGTGCAGGGCCCGGATGCCGAGGACCATGAACGTGGTCTTGCCGGCGGCCGGCCCGCCCACGAACGGCAGGGGCTCCACGCGGACGCGCCCGATCCGCTCGGGCAGCCGGCCGTCGCAGTGCGGGCAGTACGCGGCCAGCCGGAAGCGCCCGAGCGGGACGGTCGTGGGAAGCCGCGCCCCGCAGCGGCACACGTGCCGGAACGCGCCGCCCGCCCCCGGCGAGAGGCGCCGGTGCCGCGCGCCGCAGTTCGGGCACGCGTACTCCGGAAGCCCGATCCGCTCGTAGCAGAAGGGGTGCGGGCATGTCTGGAGGATGCGGGCGTACCCCATGAAGACGCGTTCGACCGCCGCCAGGACCAGCACGCACGCCAGCCACGACGCCAGCCCCACCGCGGCGACCAGCCCGTACAGGACCGTCAGCGCGAGGACGAACACCGACGCGGGCACGGCGGCGGCGACGATGCCCGCGCACAGCGCCAGCCAGACCGGGAAGACGAAGAACCCCCACGGGCCGCCGAGCAGCGTCCGCGTCAGGCTCAGCACGACGCCGCGGGCCGTCCGGTACACCTGCGGGGCGACCGTGCGGCTGATCGTCCACCAGTCGCGCCACACCTGGCCGAGCAGGTAGTGCCGGTAGGCGACGGCGGGCGCGGCGACCGGCGAGGGCCCCTCCAGCGTGGACGGCGCGAGCGTCCGGCACGCGTGCAGGCAGTACACGCCGAGCGCGGCGGCGCCGGCGACGACCAGCGTCGCCGCGAACAGCACCGGGAACACGTACATGAACCCGAGCCACATGGCGCCCAGCCACACGGCGATCAGCAGCAGCACGATGGCGGGGTTCACGGCGCGCCCTCCGCGAGAAGGGCCCGCAGTTCGTCCCGCAGACCGGGGCGGCGCGCCAGATGGGAGTCGAGCTGCCTGGCCGCCAGCCACCGCCGGGCCGCCGCCCGCGCCCACGCCTCCAGGGACGGCTCGGCCGCGCCGCTCCTGCGCAGCCGCAGCACCACCTCGACCAGCTCGTTGCGCCGCTCGGCCTCGCCGCCGCGCAGCGGTGCGCGCCCGGCGCGGACGCGGCCGGGCAGCCCGCCCGTCCACTCCCGCGCGAGCCGCGCCCTGACGGGTGCGGGCAGGGCCGCCAGCAGCTCCGCCCGGAACCCGGGCGGCCGCGGGGACAGCCGCCGCGCAGCGTCGGCGAACGCCTCGCGGGCGAGGCGCTCGGTGGCGCCGTCCGCGGCGGCGATGAGCTCCAGCGCCCGCGCGGCGCGCGGCGGGCCCGCGGTGATGGCCGTCCCGTACGCCTGGACGAGGGCGGCGTCGCGCCCGGCGCGCGCGTCCGGCATGAGCGCGCGGACCCGCTCGGCGAGCCGCAGTGCCGCCGGGTCCGCGAGGCCGCCGCCGCCCGGCGCCGCGAGCCGGGTGAAGGTCCGGGACGGCAGCTCCGCGAGCGCCGGGGGCGGCGGCGCCGTCCCGCAGGCGTCCAGCAGGTCCAGGCACGCCGAGGCGGACGGGGGCGTCGCCCAGATCTCCCGGAGCGCTCCGCCGACGTCGGCGGTGTCGCCGCCGCCGTCCAGACGCAGCAGTTCGCGCGTCACCGCGATCCGGCGGCCGGGATGCCTCCGCCCGACCGACGCCAGCACGGCGGTCGCCACCCCGGGCGCGGCGCGCAGCCGTCCGGCGTGCTCGTAGAGAAGGTCGCAGGTCCCGGGGTCGAGAGCGGACGCCCGGTCCCCGGATCCGGCGAGGCCGGCGACGAACCCGTCCAGCAGCGCGTCCCGCAGCCCGGCCGGGCAGGCGGCGAGCGCGCCCTCCAGCCCGCCGGGGCCGCGCCGGACGCAGCGCGCCGCCGACGCCGTCACCTCGCCGGGGCCGGCGCCGACACCGGCCCGCTCCGCCACTGCGGCTGCCTCCGCGACCTCCGCCAGGCGGGTCGCCCCGGCGAGCCGCTCGGAGACCAGAGCGCCGATGCGGAGCGCGCACCGGGGGCGAGATCCGCCGCTCCCGCCGCCCGCGCCCGCTCGTGCACGGCGAGCACGAGACGGAGCCCCATGGACGGGACGCCCGGCGCGAGGTCGCGCCACACCCAGGCGGGGACGGCGGTCCCGCGCCGCGCCAGCAGCTCCGCCGCCGCGTCCTGCTCGTCCGGCGCGACGTCCGCGTCGCCCCGGCACAGCGCCAGCAGCGCGGCGGCGCCCTCCCGCGCGGGGTCGTCCGGCGGCGCCAGCTCGGCGAGGGCGTCCAGGCCGCCGAAGTCGCGGGCGCGCCAGCAGCGGGCGACGGTCCTGGCGAAGCGGCCCGCCGGGCCTGCCGGGACGCCGTCGCGGAGGTCGAACGCGGACGCGTGGGAGGCGTGGTTCTGGGCGGTGGCCCAGACGTCGGGCGTCGTGCCGACCAGGCGCTGCGCGGCGCCGTCCGGGTCGGCGGTGTAGGTGACGAACGACAGCCGCGCCGCCGCCGGGACCGGCAGCGAGTACGACACGACCGCGATCCAGCGGGCGATCGCCTCCACGTCGTCGGAGACGAGGACGACCCGCCCGTGGCCCCGCCCCAGCACGTCCGTGACGGCGTCGACCAGGCGGGCGAGCAGCGCGTACGGGTCGCCGGGCCCGGCCGCGGCGAGCCACCCGGCGAGGGCCTCCGGGTCGAGCGCGGAGCCCGGCGTCAGCTCCTCCAGCGGGTCGAGGACGGCCCCGGGTGCGGGCAGCGCCGTCCAGTGCGCGGCCTGCCACAGCTCGGCGGGCCGCAGCCCCTCCAGCTCCTCGGGCTCGGCCACCACCGCGTGCGCGAAGAAGTTGCCGTAGCGGCCGGAGTAGTCGCGGCCCAGGTAGCGGCACCGCAGCAGCAGGGGCCGGCCGTCCACCTCGTCGTACAGCAGCGAGACGGGGAACAGGTCCAGCTCGGCGTCGCCCGGCGACAGCGGCGCGTCCGGCGGCGGGCGGTACGCCAGGTACGGCGTGACCGCGGCCCGCGTCCCGTCGGGCAGGCCGGGCGTCTCGGCGACGAACTGGAACCCCGCCCGGCCGGTGGGCCCGCTCCGGGCGGAGGTGTAGTGCAGCTGCCAGGCCACCTCTACGCCCCTCCCGGACGGACGCCGTCGAGCATCCCGAACCGGTACAGCAGCCACAGCAGCGGGTCCTCCGCCCGGTAGGGCCGGACGCCGCCGGCGCCGACGCGCCCCTCCTCCGGGACGCCGCCGAGCGCCGACAGGCCGAACAGGGCGTGGTCGGCGTACTGCTGCCCGAGGTAGGTGTCGAGCTGCCCGGCCTGCCAGTCGTGCAGAAGCGCGCGGACCTGCTCGTTCACCGCGTCCCTGTCGTCGAGGTCGAGGACGCCCTGCCCGGACCGCGAGCGGTGCAGCGCCGACTGGCGCAGCAGCCCCGGCCGCAGCACGTCGATCTTGGTGAGCGCGACCGCGGCCGGGACGGGCAGCGGCTCGCCCGGCCGGGTGCCGTGCCGCGCCCGCAGCGCCTCGGTGACGCGCGCGATGACGTCCAGCGGCTCCCCTCCCGGATCGGCGCCGCCCGGACCGTCGCCGGCCGCGCGCGGGCCCGGCACCGCGTCCAGGACGCCCGGCCGCGCGCCCGGCAGCTCCAGCGGGTCGACCAGGAAGATGATCGCGTCGGCGGCCTCCAGGTACCGCAGGTGCAGGCCGGTGGCCTCGCGGCTGCGCAGGTCCTCGCCCGCCGTGTCGAACAGCACCAGCGCCAGCGAGTCGTTGCGGGGCCGGGAGAAGCGGCCCCTGCGCGCCCGCGTGCGGGTGAGCAGGTAGACCAGCGGCTCGCGCGGGCCGGTCGCGGCGCTCGGCGTCGCCGGCAGCAGCCGCCGCTCCTCCAGCAGCGGCCGGGCGAAGTCGCGCTTGTACCGCTCGATCGTCCTGTCGTCGCACGCGACGAGCGACGCGTCCAGCTCCGTCCCGACCCGGTTCATCAGCTCGTGCAGCAGGACGGCGATGTAGGTGCTCTTCCCGGCGTTCTTCGCCCCGACGAGCGCGACGATCCGGCCGGGGGAGTCGCAGTACGCCGACGGCAGCGGGTTGTGGCACTCGGGGCAGGCGCGGTTGCCGGTCGGCAGCCCGCACCCGGGGCAGTCGGCCCGGCCCTTGCGTCCGGGCGCGGCGAAGGCCGGGGGCAGCGACGCCCCCGCCGTCGACCCGGTGTACTCGGCGAGCCGCTCGTCCAGGACGGGGACGCAGCCCTGCCGCCGCCCGGACTGCCCCCGGCACCGGAACAGGATCCGCTGCGGCGCGACGGAGGCGAAGCAGTAGGGGCAGGTGATGCCCTGCCTGGACGGCGCGCCGGGGATGCCCACCCGGGCCAGGGGTCTCGTCATCAGGGGACCTGGAGTCGGCGGACGGGGGGATCGCTCAGCTCGACGGCGTCGTCGTCGGCGAAGCAGCGCAGCCAGTACGGCCCGGACGACGGCGGCGCGCCGAGCGACAGCTCGCCCGGCACGGGCACCTGGTCCCACGCGCCGAGGGCCTCGCCGTCGGCGGCGCGCTGCGGCATGACCCGCCCGGCGCGCAGCACCAGCGACAGCCGCGCCACCCGCAGCGGGCGGGACGAGGTGAGCCGGACCGTCAGCGTGCGCCGCCACGGCGGGCCCGACCGCAGCACGTCGTAGTGGACGATCGTGCGCGCCGCGACCTCGGCGGTCACCGGCGGGCCGGTCATCCGCGCGCCGCCCACCGTCCCGGCCGCGGCGACCGACAGCGCGACGGGGGCGTCCTCGGGGACGGGCAGCCGGATCCCGCCCTGGGTGTCGTAGGCGGCCCGGGTGACGCTCTGCGCGGCCTGGACGGGGACGCGGGCGGGGTCGCCGGACGCCGCGGCCTCCGCGGCGGGGTCCCGCCCGATCCGGTAGGCGACCTCGACCTCCGCGACGTCGGGCGGCCAGTCGAACCCGACGTGCACGAACGCCCCGCGCCGCTCGGCGACCAGCCGGCGCGGCGGCGGCAGGTTCACGTGCCGGTGGTAGGCGCCGATCGCGGCCGCGCCCTCCGCGACCGTCACCGCGAGCAGCCACCCCCGGCGCCCGGCCGCACCGCGAGACCGCCGTCCTCCTGCGCGCACGCCAGCCGCCGGGTCTCCCGCCGCACCTCCTCCAGCGGGACGAGCGCGCTGCGCGGCCACGGCGGCGGGCCCTGGCAGAGCACCAGCTCCACCGTCCCGTGCGCGGGCGGCGCGAACCGGGCCCGCACCAGCCCGGGGTCGGCCGCGTCGGTCTCGGCGGCCAGCTCGAACACCGGCTCGGGCGGCGCGCTCGGCGTGGCCGACGCCCGCACCCCGTCCGTCTCGATCTCGCGCCCGGACGCGTCGAGGTAGACGGCGGCGATCCGGTAGTGGTGCGTCCGCCCGTTCGGGACGCGCTCGCGGAACCCGTCCCGGCCCGCCGCGACGGCCCGGCCGTCCCGTGCCACGACGACCCGCACCGCCTCCGCCGGGCACCGCCAGCGCCCCGTGACCTGCCCGTCCCCGGCGGTCAGCTCGACCTCGCCCGGCTCGGGCCGCACGACCACCGGCCCGGCCACCGCCGGCGCCGCGGCGGCCTCGCCCCGCACCGCGACCACCCCGTAGTACAGCGGCACGTTGACGGGGGGACGGGTGTCCAGCGCCCCGCCGACGGCCGTGCCGTCCCGCGCGTCGCGCGGCGCCCTGCCCTCACGCCGCACGACGTGGTGCACCACCTCGCCTCCGGTGGACGGCGAATCCCGCCAGGACAGCCGGACCGACGCGCCGTCCACGTCGAGGTGCACCGCCGGCACCGGGCGCGGCGGCAGGCGCCGCTGGTGGGCGGCGGCGCCCGGCAGGTCCCGGACGAGGCGCAGCGCGTCGGCGAGCAGGCGGTGGGCGCGGTCCGGGTCGGGCTCCGCGGCCGCGGCCTCGCGCAGGCGCAGCGCGGTGCCGAGGCGGTGCCGGGCCTCGGCGGCGAGCACCTCCTCCTCGGGCGGGTCGGCGCCGGGGAGGGGTGCGGGACCCGCGCGGCGTCGGCCAGCCCGGCCGCCGCGTGCACGTCGCCGGCGTCCAGCAGCGCCCGGAGCCGCCCCGCGAGGCCCCCGCCCGGTTCGGTCTCGCGGACGACGGCGAACACCAGGCGGCGGGCGTCGCCCTGCTCGACGCCCAGCTCCTCGGCGGCGTACCGGAGCAGGCCGCGTTCGGACGCCCGCTGCCGCAGGCGCTCGCGGAGCCGGTCGGCGATGTCGAACAGCAGCAGCCCGGGCAGGTCGGCGCCCGAGCGCAGCGCGGCCAGCACCGTGTCGGCGTGCGTGGTGGTGGTGTCGCGGCCGCGGCGCGCCCACTCGGCTCCGGCCGCCGCGACCGCCTCCCCGTCCGGGCGCGGGCCGCCGCCGGGACCGCCGAAGCCGTCCAGGACGCGGATCGGCCCGGTGAGGCGGGCGCCGAACAGGAAGTCGGCGAGGTGGCGCCTGCCGAGGACCTCCAGCGACTCGCGCACCTTCCGGTAGGCGGGGTAGGGCGCGGCGGCCGGCAGCGGGTCGGGCTCGCGGATCTCGACGCCGTCGGCGGCGGTGAGCTCCGCCAGTTCGGCGCCCCGGACCCCGGTGGTGCGGGCGATGGCCTCGACCTCGCCGGGCGTGGCCATCCGCAGCGTCCCGGCCGCGTCGGCGAGGCGGGCGCGGGCCTCGCCGAGGCGGCGCTCGGCGCGCTCGCGGCCGCCGCGCAGCCGCGCCTCCAGCGGGCGCAGGTCGCCGCGCTCGGCGGCGGCGAACAGCGGCGCCAGCTCGCGGTGCTCGGCCTCCAGCCGGTCGATGAGCTTGCGGTACTTCAGCTGCCCGCGCGCCCGCCGCCAGCACTGCCGGACCTGCTTGACCCGCGCCGTGACGGCGGCCGCCTCCAAGCCGTCCAGCGCGTACCGGACGCGCAGGTCCTCGGGGGGCTGGTCGCCCGCGGCCCGCGCCGGTTCCAGCACCTCCTGCCGGTAGGCCTCGTCGAACGCCACGGGCGCCTCCAGGGGATCCGCCGCCCGCTCAGCTGACCTGGACCCGGGAGAGGGCCTTGCGGGAGCGCTCGACCTCCTCCTCCGACATGCCGCCGACGTCCACCTTCAGCTCCAGCCGCTCGCCGGTCTCCTTCTCCACCGCCGTGACGTTCAGCAGACCGGAGGAGTCGAGCGCGAACGTCACCCCGATCGGCCAGCCCGCCTTCTTGCCCGGCGGGACGCGGATCTCCCCGGTCGCGATCTCGGTGTTGTCGATCAGGTCGGCGGACTCCACCACGCCGGCCTGCTCCATCACCCGGATGTCGGCCGAGGCCTGGTCGTCGTAGACGGTGAAGAAGTCCTCGGTCCGGGCGGCGGGCAGCTCGTCGTTGGCGTGCACGAGGTGCGCCACGCTCTCGGCGCCGGTCTCCCGGTCGACGACCACGATCCCGAACGCGTGCGAGGCGACCGTCCTGATCCGCCGCCCGGCGATCTGCTTCTGCTGCTCGGCGGTCAGGCCCGCCCTGGTCGCCATCTCCTCGGCGCGTTCGGCGGCGCCCTCCCGGACGAGCCGCCGGTAGGTCTCCTCGAAGGCGTACAGGGCGGCGCCCTTGGCGACCGCGAGGTCGGGGTCCTGGAGGCGGGGGGACAGGCCGAGCTCGGTCTGCAGCCGCGCCGCGACGACCGGCATCTTCGTGGAGCCGCCGACGAGGACGAGGTCGTCGTAGTCCTCCACGCCCTTCTCGGCGGCGGTCGCCAGCGTCCGGCCGGTGATCTCGACGGTGCGGTCGAGGAGGTCCCGGGTCAGCTCCTCCAGCTTCTCCCGCGTCACCTCGACCGAGGCGACCCGCCCGCCGTGCATCACCCGGACGGTGTGCGACGTGCGGGTGGTGAGGGCCTTCTTGGCGTCCTCGGCGTCGCGGCGCAGCTGCTGCTCGGTCTGCCGGTCGTCGAGCGGGTCGCCGGCGTCCGGGTGCTCGGCGCGGAACCGCTCGGCGAGGTGCTCCACGAGCCGGGCGTCCCAGTCGGCGCCGCCGAGCTCGTGGTCGCCGTCGGTGCACACCACCTCGATGTGGCCGCCGCGCAGCGCGATGACCGTGGTGTCGAACGTCCCGCCGCCGAGGTCGTACACCAGGATCGTGCGGTCGCTCTCGGGGTTGAGGACGCCGTAGGTGATCGCGGCGGCGATCGGCTCGGACACGATGTCGATGACGTTCAGCCCCGCGATGCGTCCCGCCTTGCGGGTCGCGTCGCGCTCGGCGACGCCGAAGTAGGCCGGGACGGTGATGACCACGTCGCGGGTCTCCTCGCCCGTGGTGGTCCGCGCGTCCGTCGCCAGCTTCAGCAGGATGAAGGCCGACACCTCCTCGGGCGTGAAGTCGATCCCGTGGATGGGGCGGGTGACGTCCCGGCCCATGTCCCGCTTGATCAGGCTGACGACGTTGTCGGGCTCCAGGACCGCGGTGTCCTTCGCGGTCTGGCCGACGACGACGTTCTCGCCGCTCTCGAAGAACACGACGGACGGGGTGGTGTCGGTCCCCTCCAGGTTCCGCTGGACCGCGGGCCGGCCGACGTCGTCGATGGAGGCAATGCAGGAGTACGTCGTTCCCAGGTCGATCCCGTAGACGGCCATGTCCCTCACCCGCTGTTCGTCGTCTGTCCGTTGTGCGCCGCCTCGCCGGCGGCCGCCGGCTCGGCGAGCCTGCCGACGCTGACCGCCGCCTTGCGCAGCACCTTCCCGCTCTGCTCGAACCCGTCCGACTGCACGGCCGTGACGGTGCCGTCCGCCACGGGGTCCTCGACCGAGGTGACCGCGACCGGACGGTGCCGGGACGCGTCGTAGGGGGCGCCCGGCTCGACGGTGAACCGCTCGACGCCGAGCCGCGCGAGCGCGTCGGCGACGTCGTCGGCCACCGCGCCCAGCAGCACCGCCGTCCGCCGCGGGTCGGGGGCCTCGGCGAGGTCGGGCGCGCGGAGCCGGTCGGACTCGCGGCGCGCCTGGTCGTGCAGCCGGTACAGCGCCGCGCGGACGGGCTCCAGCATCGCCTGCAGCTCCCCGCGCCGCAGCCGCTGGTTCTCCTCGTGCAGCCGGTCGATGACGGCCTCTCGGTGCTCCGCGCGTGCCCGCTCGCTGTCGAGGCGGGCGGTGAGCCCGGCGAGGGCGTCCCGCACCTCGGCGTGCAGCACCGCACCGGCATCGTCCCCGACGTCGCCGGAGCGCGCCGGCGCGGGCCCGGCACCGGAGGCCTCGCTGACTGGGGGTTCCCCGTCCCTCGACACGTAGAGTCACCTTAATGCTGGACGGCAGGAGACGTCAGGCCAACCGATGACCTCCACCGGACTCTAGTTTGACCCGTGCCCGCCGTTCCAGCACCGACTTCCCGTGCCGCTTTCTTGGGACGACACGTCTGGGTAACACGGGGGAAACGGGTGTCGCCGAAGCTGGGGACCTCGCACGGAGACGGGAGGTGGCGATGTTGCTGCGGATAAGGGTGCGCCTGCCGGACCGTCCCGGTTCGCTGGGGCAGGTCGCGCGCACCCTGGGAGCGGCGGGCGCGGACGTCGTCCAGATGGCGGTGCTGGAACGCGACAACGGACGGGCGATGGACGACTTCACCGTCGTGTGGCCCGCCGGGGCCGACTCCGAGCGGCTGGCCGGGGGGCTCGGCACGGTGCCGGGGGTGGAGGTCGTCGGGGTCTGGCCGACCGCCGAGCCGCAGGGCGCCTTCCCCGACGCGGCCGTGATCGGCCAGGTCGCCGCCGTCCCGGAGCGCGGCCTGGAGATCCTCGCCGACGCCGTTCCGGCGATCCTGAGCGCCGACTGGGCGGGCCTCGCCGAGCTGAAGGGGGAGGACGAGGCGGTCCTGGTGCACGCCAGTTCCGGCGGTGAGCCGGGCGCCGGGCTGCCGGATCTGCGGCCGCTGCGGCCGCGCGCGTTCACGGGGCCGGACGGCGCGCGGTTCGCGGTCTGCCCGCTCGCCGCGGGCGGGGTGGCGCTGGTGGTCGCCCGGACGGACGCGCCGCCGTTCCACCGGACGGAGGTGTTCCGGTTGGAGCAGCTCGCCGGGGCCGCGAACGCCGTCCTGTACCGCGGCGCGGCCCCGCTCTGAGCGTCCGCGCCGGTTCGGCCGCGCGTCAGTCGAGCAGGGCGAGGACCGCGTCCAGGCCGGTGAGGCAGGCGTCGGAGCCGAGCCCCTGGGCGACGGTGGCCGCCGCGGCGGTGCCCCAGCGCGCGGCCTCCAGGACGTCCCCGCCGTGCGCGAGGCCGGTGATGAACCCGGCGCAGTAGGCGTCGCCGCAGCCGGTCGTGTCGACCACCTCGACCGGCAGCGCCGGCAGCCGGTGCACGCCCTCGGCGGTGGCGACCAGGCTGCCGTCCCCGCCGAGCGTGACGACGACGGTGCGCGGGCCCCGCGCGAGCAGCGCGGCGGCGGCCTCGGCCGGGTCGTCCTCGCCGGTCATGAGGGCGGCCTGCTCCCCGTTCGGCAGGAAGTGGTCGACGTGCGGGAGGAACGCGGCGGCGCCGTCCAGCAGGTCGGGCATGGTGGACAGCAGGTCCATCGTCACCACGGTGCCGGCCTCGCGGGCTGCGTCGAGCATGGTGAAGAAGGCCGGGTCGTTGAGGCCGAACGTGACGTCGGGGCCGCCGAGGTGCACCGCGCTCGCCGCGCCCAGCAGGCCCGGCCCGACCGCGCCCGGGGTGAGGGTCAGGTTCGCGCCGGGGACGTGGAAGCTCGGCCGCCCGCCGTCCGGCCGGATCGGCAGGATCGACGCGCTGGTCCGGTCGGCCGTCCGCCGGACGAGCCCGCGCACGTCCACGCCCTCGCGCCTCATGATCGTGACCAGCAGGTCGCCGAGGTCGTCGTCGCCGATCGCGCCGACCGAGACGACCTCGTTGCCGAGCCGGGCCAGGGCGACGGCGGTCCCCGCGGCGGCGCCCGCCGCGGTCACCCGGATCTCCTCGACGACCACGGTGTCCTGGCCGTCCGGGATGCCCTCCACCGGGCGGGCGAGCACGTCCAGGATGTGCGCGCCGAGAGTGACGACGGTCATGTCCGGCCCCTTAGTGATCGTCAGGGGCCGTAGCGTACGCGGTGCAGGCCACGAAATGTGAGAGGTATTCGCATGTTGCTGAGGGACGAGCGGGACGCGTTGTGCGCGATCGGCCGGCGGCTGGCCGGGACCGGGCTGGTGACGGGCGCGTCCGGCAACGTCAGCGTCCGGTCGGGCGATCTGGTCGCGGTCACGCCGGGCGGGATGATGCTCGACCGGATGGAGCCCGCCGACTGCCCGGTCGTGGACGTCGCGGGCAAGTGGGTCGACGGCGACAGGGCGCCCTCGTCGGAGACGCCCATGCACCTCGCGCTCTACGAGGCGACCCCGGCCGCCGCCATCGTGCACACGCACTCCACCTACGGCGCCGTGGTGGCGTCGACCATGCCCGAGCTGCCGCCGATCCACTACAACACGCTCCTGCTCGGCGGCGTGGTGAAGGTCGCCGAGTACGCCACGTACGGGACGCCCGAGCTGGCCGAGAACGTCCGGGCGGCCATCGCGGGCGGCAAGAGCGCCGCATTGATGGCCAACCACGGGGGCGTCGCGATCGGCCGCGACCTGGAGGAGGCGTACGAGAACGCGCGCCTCCTGGAGTGGCTCTGCGGCGTCTACGTGCGCGCGAAGGCGATCGGGGAGCCGCGCGTCCTGACGGAGGAGGAGCTGGCGAAGGTGGTCGAGCGGGGCCTCGCGCCGCCCGAGTTCCCCCCGCGTGTAACCTAACGCTTGTTAGGTCACTCTGGGAGGCCCGCCTTGCCCTTCGTCCTGGTCGACAAGCCGCGCCCGAACGTCACCCTCATCACGCTCAACCGGCCCGAGCGCATGAACGCGATGGCGTTCGACGTGATGGTCCCCTTCCGGGAGGCACTGGAGGAGGTGAGCCGCGACAACGGCACCCGCGTCGTCGTCGTCACCGGCGCCGGGCGGGGATTCTGCTCCGGCGCCGACCTGGAGAACCCCGGGAGCATCCCGGGCATCGACGGGCTGACGCTGCCGACGATCGCGCTGCGCTCGATGGAGCTGCTGGACGACGTGGTGCGGGCGATGCGGCGCGTCCACCAGCCGGTCATCGCGGCGGTCAACGGCCCGGCGATCGGCGGCGGGCTGTGCCTGTCGCTCGCCGCCGACATCAGGCTCGGCGCGGAGACGGCCCTGTTCCGCGCGGCCGGGATCAACAACGGGCTGACCGCGAGCGAGCTCGGCCTCAGCTACCTGCTGCCGCGCGCGATCGGCGCGTCCCGCGCGTTCGAGCTGATGCTGTCCGGGCGCGACGTGGAGGCGGCCGAGGCGGAGCGGATCGGCCTGCTGTCCCGCGTCGTCCCCGGCGACAAGCTCCTCGACGCCTGCTACGAGCTGGCCGAGCGGATCGCCGGGTTCAGCCGTCCCGGCACCGAGCTGACGAAGCGGATGCTGTGGTCCGGCCTGGACGCCGCGAGCCTGGACGCCCACATGGGGCAGGAGGGCCTCGCCCAGCTGTACGTGCGCCTCACCACCCACAACTTCGAAGAGGCGATCAAGGCGCGCAGGGAGCACCGGCCGCCGGACTTCCAGGACTGACGCACAGCGGCCGGGTCCGCCGCTGGTACGACCAGGCCGCGGCGCCCAGCGCCACGCCGTAGGCGGCGAACGCGCCGATCCCGCACGCCGCGACCGTCCAGCCGGACCATCCGCTGATGAGCCCGTCATGGGGGAGGCCGCCCAGCCCGAGGACGGGCGGCAGCAGGTACGCGACGGTCCCGACGACCCCGTACGGGCCGAGCGTCAGGGCGCCGAGCCAGGCCGGGGCGAGCGGCAGCCAGCGCGGCACCCTGCGCCCGGTCAGCGGCGGCGCCCACCGGGGGAAGACCTGCCCCCATCCGTGCGTGAGCCCCATCAGCAGGAAGACGCCGGCGAGCGCCGACAGGGTGGTGAAGTCCAGCCCGTACCGCTCCAGCGTGAGGACCAGCCCGGACGCGCCGTTGCGCTCGAACTCGGCGACGACCTGCCCGCCCTCGATCCCCGCGAAGGAGCCCCCGAACGCCCACGTCGTCTTCATGGCGACGTAGGGCGCGAACCCGAGCGCCCCGCCATAGGCGGCCCACCGCACCGCGCGCGGCGCGGGGGAGACCGGCGCCGGGGCCTTGACCGTCCCCGTCGCGGCGTGCGCCCGTCCGCACCGCGCGCACCTTCCCGCCGTGCCGCGCTGGTAGGCGAGGGCCGTCCCCGCGAAGAGGGCCGCGCCCACCGCGCACACGGACTCGACCCCGAACCTCGGCCAGTCGTCGACCGTCCCGTCGAAGGCGAGTTGCAGCGCGTTCATCACGAAGCCGAACGTCCCGGCGCCCGCCAGCGCGCACGCCGTCCAGAGCCCGGTGAGCGGCCACCACCGCGGCATCTGCCGCCCGACGCCGCGCACGCTCGACACCGCCATGATCCCGCCGACGCCGAGAACTGCGGCGATCACCCACGCCGCCGCCCTCGCGCCGCCCAGCGGAGACCCGGCGTCCCCGCCGCCCGCCCAGTACAGGACGATCCCCACCGCGCATACCGACCACGCCCCGGCCGCGTACCCCGCCCAGCGCGGCCACAGCCTCCCGACCGATTCCATGGGACGAGCCTCGCCTCGGCCCCGCCGCAGCGCCTCCCGCTCCGGGGCGAGCGCTCTACCCCGCGCGGGGGAGCGGCATGGCAGGCTGAGGGGGTGCCCAAGCTTGCGCCGGACGAGGCGCGCCGCCTGCTGACCACCGTGCCGGTCGCGCGCCTCGCGACCGTGGGAGAGGACGACCGCCCGCACCTCGTCCCCGTGACGTTCGCCGTCCACCGGGGCGCCGTCTACACGGCCGTCGACCACAAGCCCAAGAGCACCAGGGATCTGCGCCGCCTCGCCAACATCCGGGCCAACCCGCGCGTCGCGCTCCTGGCCGACCACTACGAGGACGACTGGGACCGCCTCTGGTGGGTCCGCGTGGACGGCCACGCCACCATCGTCGAAGACCCGGCCCGCATGACCGGCCCCGCCCGCCTCCTGGCGGACCGCTACCCCCAGTACCGCGGGCGTCTCCCCGAGGGCCCGGTCATCGCCATCACCATCGAGGCCTGGACCGGCTGGTCCGCGTCCTAGAGGGAGCGCTGGAAGGATGTGACGGCCTCGGCGATCTTCTCGGGGAACTCCACGTGCGGGTGGTGGCCGGCGCCGTCCAGCAGGACGACCTCGCCGTTCAGCCTCCGGCCGACCCACTCGGCCTCGGCGGCCGGGTCGGGCCAGTCGATGTCGCCCGTGCCCATGATGACGAGCGTGGGCGCCTGCACCCGGTCGAGCCGCGCCTCGGCCTCGGCGTGGGACATGCTCAGGTACTCGGCGATGACCCTGCCGCGGCCCGGCTCCCTGAAGTTCGCCTTCAGCTTCGCCTTGTGCTCGGCGAAGTCGGCCGGGGGCTTCGGCTCCCACTTGGGGTAGTAGGAGAGGTAGAGCGGCAGGGCCAGGCCGGGGACCCGCATGAGGGCGATCGTCAGCTTCTGCGCGAGACCGGCCTTGCCGTCCCGGACGAACGGCGCCGCCAGCACGAGCCCTCCGACCAGCTCGGCCGCCTCGGCCGCGACCCACACCGCGGCCGCCGCTCCGTTGGAGCAGCCGTACACCAGGGCCGGGCCCGCGTCCAGGTGCCTGAGCAGGGCCAGCAGGTCATGGGCCAGAGGGGTGCTCCCGTACTCGGGCCACCGCGCGCTGGTCTCGCCCATCCCGCGCTGGTCGACGGTCACGACCCGGTATCCGGCGTCCAGGAGCAGCGGCCGGAGGAACCGGTACTGCGACCGCAGGTCGAGCATCGAGGGCAGGCACACGACGAGCGGGCCGTCGCCGCTGTCGTCGTAGGCCAGCCGTCCGCCGGGAAGGTCGAGGTGACGGGTCTCGCTCATCGCGCGCTCCTAAAAACTCTGTAGCCCTATAGCTAAGAAGATTAGCTTTGGGGTGGGCGGGAGTCAAGAGCGGTGCTCTCGCGGGATCAGTCCCAGGCCTCGCCGAGCCTCGCGAGGTCGGCGGCGTACTCGATGCGGGCCGACCACTCGGCCGGCCAGGCGCCCATGCCGAGGTGCGCGCCCGCGAACGCCCCGGCCAGGCATGCGATCGAGTCGGAGTCGCCCGAGCTGGCGGCGCCGCGCCGGATCGCCTCGACCGGCTCGTCCGGGAACAGCAGGAAGCACAGCAGGCCGGTGGCGAGCGCCTCCTCGGCGACCCAGCCCTCGCCCGTGACCGCGCACGGGTCGGACGTCCGGTCGCCGCTCCCGACCGCCTCGTCCAGGCGGTCGAGGACCGCCAGGCACTCGTCCCAGCCCCGGGCGATGAACGTTTCGGGCGCGTCCATGCCGGGCTGCCGCCACAGGGTGCCCAGCCAGCGCTCGTGGTAGACGGCGCGCTGGTCGTGGCAGCGGTCCCGGAGCGCGGCGCGCAGGTCGGATGGGGCCATGCCGTCGGCCAGCCACCGGACGGCGAACGCCGTCAGATCGCTCGCCGCGAGCCCGGTGGGATGCCCGTGCGTGAGCGCGGCCTGGAGTTGCGACGCCCCGGCGCGCGTCTCGTCCGACAAGCCGGGGGCAAGGCCGACCGGCGCGACGCGCATGTTGGCGCCGCACCCCTTGGAGCCGGCCACGGTGGCCTCCACCCAGGGCTTGCCGGCCGCCAGGTTCCGGCACGCCTTCAGGCAGGTGTTCCCTGGCGCTCGGTTGTTGTCGGGGCTGTCGAGCCAGTCGACGAAGCGCCGCCGCCACATCGGCGTGATCAGGTCGGGGGTGAACGGAGGGTTCGCCAAGGCGTCCAGCAGTGCGAGTCCGACCGCGATCGCCATCTGGGTGTCGTCGGTGACGGGGGCGGGGTCGCCCTCGATCCGCGCAGGGCCGTGCTCGCCGAACCGCCGGCGGATCTGCGCCATGGTGAGGAACTCGGTGGGAGCGCCCAGCGCGTCCCCGTACGCCAGCCCGAACATCGCCCCGCTCGCCCGTTTCATGGGCGGCATTCTTCCTTAGTCCGTACAAGCGTCGCGGTAACCGCCCGGGGTCATGCCGTAGCAGCGGACGAACCAGCGCGTCAGATGGCTCTGGTCGGCGAAACCGGTGCGGGCCGCCACGTCCCCGATCGCGTCGCCCCGGGCGAGCATCCCGCGCGCCGCGCGGAGGCGGACCTGCCGCTGGTAGTCGCTCGGCGCCATCCCGTACTCCCGCCGGAACCCCCGGTACAGCGCGAACCTGCTGCACCCCGCCGCCTCCGCCAGCGCGTCGGCGCCGATGTCGTCGGTCCAGCACTCCTCAAGGCGCCGCCGGGCCCGCTCGACGAAGCCGCGGGCGGGCGCCGGGCGCACCCGCCGCGTGGCCGCCCGGTCGACCAGCGTCCCGACGGCCGCGGTCAGCAGCTCGTCGCGGCGCAGGGCCGGCGCGCCCCCGAGCAGCGCCGCGTGCAGCCCGCGCAGGGCCCCGGCCAGAGCGGGGTCCGGCACGACGGGCGAGTCGAACAGCGGCAGCCCGACCGGGCGCGCCGCGATGTCGGCGAGCACGTCCGAGATCAGCCCGGCCCCGACGTGGACGATGCGGTAGGTGAAGCCGAGCTCGTCGGCGGCGCGGCCGTCGTGCGGGTCGTCGGGGTTGAACGCGATGACCATCCCGGCCGCGCTCGTGTGGGCCCCGCCCCGGCACCGGAACGCCTGGTAGCCGTCCTCGGTGACGCCGAACGAGTACGTCTCGTGGCTGTGCCGGTGGTAGACGTGCCGCTCGAAGTGGGCGTGCATCGCCTCCAAGGGGCGGTCGGGCGACCGCCAGTACCTGCTCCAGTCCACGCCTCCCAGTCTGGCGCACGAGCGTTCAAGACGGCGCGCCCGTGCCGGGGCAGGCTGGACCCCATGCGTTTCGACACCAAGATCGGGATCGTGGTCCGCGACGACCTGGCCGCCTGGCAGCGGCTCAACGTGACCGCGTTCCTGGCCGGCGCCGTCGCGGGCGTCCCCGGCGTCATCGGCGAGCCGTACGAGGACGCGTCCGGCAACGCCTACCTGGCGATGTTCCGGCAGCCCGTCCTGGTCTACGAGGCCGATCCCGAGGCGATCGCCAAGGCCCACGCCCGCGCCCTCGCCCGTGAGCTGGACATCGCCGTCTACACCGAGGACATGTTCAAGACGGGCCACGACGAGGCCAACCGCGCGACCGTCAGGGCGGTCACCGCCGAGGAGATGCCCCTGGTCGGGTTCGCCGTCCACGGCCCGAGGAACGGCGTGGACAGGGTCCTCAAGGGGCTGCGGCTGCACCCGTGAGCCCGGCGAGGGCGGCCAGCCGCTCGCGGTGCCGGTCCGGCGAGCCGAACAGCTCGCGGGACGACTGCGCCCGCTTGAAGTACAGGTGGGCGTCGTGCTCCCAGGTGAACCCGATGCCGCCGTGCAGCTGGATCGCCTCGCCCGCCGTGTGGAAGAAGGCCTCCGAGCAGTACGCCTGGGCGAGCGCGGCGGCGGCCGGCAGCTCGTCGGGGCTCTCGTCGGCGGCGGCCGCCGCGTTCAGCACGGCCGACCGCGCCGACTCCACCAGCACGAACATGTCCGCGCACCGGTGCTTGACCGCCTGGAACGACCCGATCGGCCGCCCGAACTGGTACCGCACCTTCGCGTACTCGACCGTCATGTCCAGGGTCCGCTGCGCCCCGCCGAGCTGCTCGGCCGCCAGCGCCACGGCCGCGACGTCCAGGGCCCGCGCCAGCGCCTCCGGACCGCCGACCCTGCGCGCCGGAACCCCGTCCAGCTCGATCCGCGCCAGCCTCCGCGTCTGGTCGAGCGTCGGGAGGGACCGCGGGACGAGCCCCGCCGCGTCCTCGACGGCGTAGACCCCGAGCCCGTCCTCGCCCCGGGCGGCCACGAGGACCAGGCCGGCGATGTGCCCGTCCAGGACGAAGTTCTTCGCCCCCCGCAGCACGCCGCCGTCGAACACCGCCCGCACCGAGCCGGGGTCCCAGGACCCGCCGTCCTCGGCCACCGCGAGCGTCCCGATCACCGACCCGTCCGCGAGGCCGGGCAGCAGGTCGTGCCCGCCCTCCCCGGCCTCCAGCGCCGCCGCGGCGACGATCGTCGCGAGGAAGGGGGAGCACACGACGGCCCGCCCCATCTCCTCGAACACCACGGCCAGCTCCCGCACCCCGAACCCGGCGCCGCCGTGGTCCTCGGCGATCGCGAGGCCCTGCAGCCCGAGCTGCCCGGCCATCTGCCGCCACACCTCGGGGTCGTGGCCCTCGGCCGTCTCCATCAGCCGCCGCACCTCGGCGCCCGGGGACCGGTCGGCGAAGAAGCGGCGCAGCGCGTCCCGCAGCTCCCGCTGTTCCTCGGTGACGACGAGCTTCATCGGGCGTCCTCCCACACGTGTCCCAGGCCCTACCGGGTCATCGTGCCGCGCGCCCGCCGCCCGCTCCCGGCCCTTCCCATCCACCGGGACGGTCAGGGCGCCCAGTCGTGCGGCCCGAGGACGTACCCCTTGCTCGTCGAGTGCAGGTGGTTGATCGACACGAGGTGGCCGAGCGCGGCCCACAGATCCTCCTCGGGCGCGTCCACGAGCGCCCCGATCGTCTCGAAGTCCGCCGCCCCGCGCTCCTTGTCGATCTCCGCCACCGTCTCGTACACGACCAGTTCGAAGTCCGACAGCTCCTGCACGTCCCCACGCGGAACATCTCGCTCATCCATAGACAGACCGTGCCCACTCGCGCTCGTTCTAAGTCCCGCGCGGGTTGCGGCGCCGTGGGCGCCGCGCCGTCCGCGCCGGAGGCGGCGGGGCCTCGCGGTGGAAGCGGTGGGCTTCGCGGGGAAAGCGGGGCCTTTCGTGCGATCCGGAACTAGAGTGATCGGCGATCGGGCGGCACGAGCGAAGGCGGGTACGGAGATGCCGGACGTTTCGCAGGGCGGGCCCTCCGAGGCGGACCTGCAGACCGACAGGCCGCACTCGGCGCGCGTCTACGACTACATCATCGGCGGCAAGGACAACTACGCCGTCGACCGGGAGACCGCGGCCACGGTGCTGGCGAACTGGCCGGGGCTGCGCACCTCGATGATCGCCAACCGGGCCTGCATGCAGCGGATGGGCCGCCACCTCGCCGAACTGGGCGTGCGGCAGTTCGTCGACGTCGGCACCGGCATCCCGTCCTCGCCGAACCTGCACGAGGTGGTGCAGGAGGTGGCGCCGGACGCGCGGATCGTCTACGTCGACAACGACCCGATCGTCCTGGCCCACGCGCGTGCGCTGCTGACCAGCACCCGGGAGGGCCGCACCGCCTACATCGAGGCCGACATGCGGTCCCCTGAGGCGCTCCACACCGATCCCGCGCTGCGCGACGTCCTCGACCTCTCCCGGCCGGTCGGGCTGACCGTGATCGCCATGCTCCAGTTCGTGGAGGACGCCCAGGGCCTGGTGGAGGCGCTCGTCGCTCCGCTGGTCTCCGGCAGCTACCTGGCCGTCACCATCCCCACCGCCGACCTCGCGCCCGAGTCGCAGCGGCTCGCCGACGACTACACCAGCAGCGGCATCCCCATGTACCTGCGGAACCACGCCGAGGTGGAGCACCTCTTCGCCGGGCTGGAGCTCCTCGACCCGGGCGTCGTCCCGATGCCGCGCTGGCGCCCCGCGCCCGGCTCCCCGCCGCTGCCCGACACCGCCACGAACATGTACGCCGCCGTCGCGAGGAAGCCCTGACAGGCCCACCGGGCGTCTTCCCGGAGACGGCCGCCCGGCCGGCAGATCAAGCCGGCTGGACACCGTCCTGCAGTTGCAGCACGGCATGGACCAGGGGCGCGAGCGCGGGCTCGGCGGCCGCCTGGTCGAGTGCCTCGCGCAGGGCCGTGTTGTGGGTGGGGCGGGCCTCCTCCAGCAGGCGCAGGCCCGCGTCGGTGACGTCGGTGTAGATGCCGCGGCGGTCGGTGGGGCACAGGTAGCGGGAGAGCAGCCCGCGGTCCTCCAGCCGGGTGACCAGCCGCGTGGTGGCGCTCTGGCTGAGGACGACCGAGTCGGCGACCTGCCGCATCTGCAGGTGCCCGCCCTCGCCGTCGTGCTGGCGGCTCAGCACGTCCAGCAGCGAGTACTCGCGCGCACTCAACCGGTGTCCGGCCTGGAGTGCACGTTCGACCCTGCTCTCGATGCGCCCGTGCAGGAGGGAGAGCGCGGACCAGCCGTGCGCCAGAGCGGTCATCGCCGGGTCGGTGGCGGTCATGAGCGGCTCCCTCGATCGGGTCGTGCGAGCGGACGCGCCGGCAGGGGGCCCGCCGCCGTGTCACGGACCTCACTATACCCGCGCTTGCCATTAGCCCGCGTGTGCAATTATTGTCTACGCCCGTAGAACGCTTGCGCAACGTCGACCGGAACGTCGAGAGGACCGCCCACCATGCCGCTCGCACTGCTGGCCCTGGCCATCGGGGCCTTCGGAATCGGCACCACGGAGTTCGTGATCATGGGGCTGCTGCCCCAGGTCGGCACGGACCTCGGCGTGTCCGTGCCGACGGCCGGATTCCTGGTCACCGGCTACGCTCTCGGCGTCGTGATCGGCGCACCGGTCATGACCGCCCTCGGCACCAGGATCTCTCGCAGGACCATGCTCATGCTGCTCATGGGCCTGTTCGTCCTCGGCAACCTCATCTCCGCCGTCGCCCCGGTCTTCGCCGTCATGCTGATCGGCCGGGTGGTGGCGTCGCTGGCCCACGGCGCCTTCTTCGGCATCGGCTCCGTCGTCGCCGCCGAACTCGTCGCGCCGGAGAAGAAGGCCGGCGCCATCTCCCTGATGTTCACCGGCCTGACCGTGGCCAACGTCGTCGGCGTGCCCCTGGGCACGTTCGTGGGCCAGACCGCCGGCTGGCGCGTGACCTTCCTGATCGTCGCGGCCCTCGGCGTCCTCGGCCTGGCCGGCGTCGCCAGGCTGGTGCCGGACGTGCCCAAGCCGGAAGGAGTACGGCTGCGGCACGAGGCGGCCGCCTTCAGGAACCCCCAGGTCGTTCTGGCCATGGCCATGACGGTCCTCGGCTTCGGGGGGGGGTGTTCGCCGCGATCACCTACATCGCGCCGATGATGACCGAGGTCAGTGGCTTCGCGGAGTCCTCCGTCACCTGGCTGCTGGTGGTCTTCGGACTGGGCATGGTGGCCGGAAACCTCATCGGCGGCCGTTTCGCGGACCGCAGGCTCATGCCGATGCTCTCCACCGCCCTGGGCGGCCTGGCGCTGGTCCTGCTGCTGTTCACGTTCCTGGCCTCCGGCAAGGCCGCGTCCGTCGTGGCCGTCTTCCTCATCGGCCTTCTCGGCTTCGCCACCGTCCCGCCGCTGCAGAAGCGCGTCCTGGACCACGCCCACGGCGCGCCGACGCTGGCCTCCGCGGTCAACATCGGCGCCTTCAACCTGGGCAACGCCCTGTCCGCCTGGCTCGGCGGCCTGGTGATCTCCGCCGGCCTCGGCTACACGGCGCCCAACGCCGTCGGAGCCGTCCTGGCCGCCGCCGCTCTGGTGCTGGCCGTCATCTCGCACCGGCTCGAACCGCGCCAGGCCCGCACCACCGAGGCGGCGACCCTCGGGTCCGCCGCGGCCACCGACCACGCCGCCGCTCCCGCCGCGGATCTCCGCCCGGGCGCTCGCGGACCGGCTCACCGCCCGGCATGACCGGCATGACCGGCGCCATGGTCCAGAGCATGCTCGACATGATGGCGGCCAAGGAGGACGGCCTGGACGACGCGGTCGTCCGCACGCCCCGGCACGCGATCGACACCCCGACCACCTTCCGGCAGTGGCGCGAGGAAGTCCTCAAGCCCGCGGTGCGCGGTCAGCCGTAGCGCTTCATCTCGTGGAAGAAGCCGGGAACGGTGTTCAGCGCGCCCGACGCCGCGACCTCGTCGTAGACGTACTTCGCCACGGCCAGGTCCAGGACGCCCAGGCCGAACGGCGAGAAGACCACCGGCCTGTCGGCGGGCGGGGTCGTCGTGCCCTCCAGGACGTCGTACAGGGTCCCGGCGACGAAGCCGCGGTGTCCGACCCGCCGCTCGGCGAGGTGCGGGGACGTGTTCGCCTTCATGCAGTGCTCGACGTCGTCCACGACGTTGTACGACGACAGGATGATCTCGGGGGAGAGGTCGCGCAGCGAGACGTGCAGGACGAGGGGGTTGTGCGCGAACCAGACCGGGTCGGTGACGTGCGGTTCGCCCGCGACGGTCGCGAAGACCACCAGGTCGGACGAGCGGATCAGCGACTCCGCCGAGTCGTGGATCGTGATCTCGCCCTTCTCGGCGCGCTCCAGGTAGCTCCGGAAGCCCTCGGCGTGCTCGCGCGACAGGTCGTGGACGCCGAGCTCGTCGAAGGCGAAGCCGTTGCCCGCCAGGTAGGCGTGGATGTAGCGGGCGATGAGCCCGGCGCCGACGAAGCCGACCCGGCGGGGGCGCGGGCCGCGGCGGTCGGCGAGGGCGGCGGCGGCCAGCGCGGCGGACGCGGCGGTGCGGGCGGCGGAGATGATGGAGCTCTCCAGGCACGCGAACGGGTAGCCCGTCTCGGCGTCGTTGAGGATCAGCACGGCCGAGGCGCGCGGGATGCCGCCCGCGACGTTGCCGGGGAAGCTGGAGATCCACTTGATGCCGTGCACGCCGACGCCGCCCTTGACCGAGGCGGGCAGGGCGATGATCCGGTCGGACGGGCGGTCGGGGAAGCGCAGGAAGTAGGAGTCGGGGTTGACGGTCAGGCCCTCGCCGTGCAGCCGGTAGGCCGCCTCGACCGTCCGGATGACCTCCGCCTCGCGTCCGGCGACCGCCTCGTGGACCTGGGCGCCGGAGACCACGGCGAACGTTGGGGCCTGCGTCATGTGCGGAACTCCGTATTCCTGTAGATGATCAATGGCCGAGGACTGCGGCCGGGTCGCCGAAGTGTTCGCGCAGCCAGTTCTCCTCGTAGAGGGAATCGAGGTAGCGTTCGCCGAGGTCGGGGGCGATGGCGACGGCCACGGGGTCCTCGCCGGGGTACTTGGCCTCCAGCCAGCGGGAGGCCCCCGACACGACGGTGCCGGTGGAGCCGCCGAACAGGAACCCGCGCGACGCCAGCGCGTGGACGGTCCGGATCGTGTCGGGCTCGGGGACGTGCACGACGTCGTCGATGAACGACTCGTCCACCAGCGCCGGCCTGGTGCTGGTGCCGAGGCCCGGCACCATCCGGCGCTCGGGGATGCCGCCGAAGGTGACCGAGCCGACCGCGTCCACCGCCACGATCGTGACCGGGCGGCGGTGCTCGCGGAAGTAGCGGGCGCAGCCCATCAGGGTCCCCGTCGTCCCGGCTCCGACGAACAGGACCTCCAGGTCGGGGAACTCGCGGTCGATCGCCGGGGCGGTCCCGTGGTAGTGCGCCAGCCAGTTGTTGCGGTTGGCGTACTGGTTCAGCCACACGTACCCGTCCCCGGACGCGCACAGGTTCCGGACGTAGTCGATGCGCCCGCCCAGGTAGCCGCCGTTGGCGTCCCGGTCGGACACCACGCGCACCTCCGCGCCGAGGGCGCGCATGACCCGCATCGACGCCGGGTTGCAGCGCGGGTCGGTGACGCACACGAACCGCAGCCCGCGGCTGGCGGCGATCAGGCTGAGGGCGATCCCGAGGTTGCCCGAGGACGACTCCACGATGATCGATTCAGGGGTGAGCGCGCCGTCCCGCTCGGCCGCCTCCACCATCGCCGCGGCCGCCTTCAATTTCACCGAACCGGCGAAGTTGAAGCCCTCGCATTTGAGGTAGAGCGGTCGTTCTATGACATGCCGAAGATCAATGTAAAGGTCGTCGACATTGAATTCCTGCGGCGAGGTTATGATCGGCACGCTGCCACCCTGAAATGAAGAAGCAATTCCCTCGTCTTCCCCCGAAGTTCGCCGCGGGCTTCACGCCAGAGCCATGGCAAGGCATCACGGTACCTTCGGGCATCTTGCTGCCGCAACCCCCTGATTACCCACCGGTAGTGCAGAATGCGTGGTGCTTCTGCCGGGCCGGACTTAGGCTATGGCGGCGCTTGTTTTGCTGTTACAGCGGAGAAGTTCGACAACACGGAGAGTAAAGATGAGTGCTCGCGGACCCGCCGTGGACCGGCTGCTCCCCCTGGCCGGGCTGCCAGCCCTGGACGTGCCCGCGGCGCAGGCGGAGCGCGCCCGCGAGCTGACCGCGCGGCTCGGGATGCTCCGCGAGCGGGACGTCGACCTCGCCGCCCCCGTCGTCGCGCGGGTGGAGCGGATCGCCGCCGAGCGCGACCGCCCCGCCGTCGCCGACGGGCGCCGCACGCTCTCCTACGCCGGGCTGGCCGCCGAGGCGCGCCGGCTCGCCGCGCTGCTGGAGGACGAGGGCGTCCGCCCCGGCACGGTCGTCGGCGTCGGCGGCGGCCGCTGTGCGGGCGTCGTCGCCGCGTTCCTCGCGATCGAGCTGGTCGGCGCCCTGTACGTCCCGGCCGACGAGACCTGGCCCGCCGCCCGCGTCCGCGACGTCCTCGACCAGGCGGGCGCGTCGGTGCTGGTCGCGGTCGACGCGGACGGCGCCGCGCCGGCGCTGCTGGAGGGGGCGGCGCGGGCGGGGTGCCGCGTCGTCGGCGCCGCGCGGGCGGACGGCCTCGCCCCGTGGGCGGGGGAACCGCGCCTGGACGCGCTCGACCAGCCCCGCTACGTGCTGTTCACCTCGGGGTCGACGGGCCGCCCGAAGGGCGCGGTCGTCGAGCACCAGGGCATGCTCAACCACCTCTGGGCGAAGATCGTCGACCTGGAGCTGACCGGCGACGACGTGCTCGCGTTCACCGCCCCGCTGGGGTTCGACATCTCGATCTGGCAGATGCTCTGCCCGCTGCTGGTCGGCGGCCGGGTGGACGTGGTCGGCGACGAGGTGGCGCACGACCCGGTCGCGTTCGCCCGCGCGGTGGACGCGCAGGGCGTCACGGTGGTCGAGCTCGTCCCGACCATGGTCAGGCACCTGCTGGACGACCTGGCGGCCGGCGCCCGCCCGGCCGGGGACGGCGGGGCCCGCCCGCTGGCGGGCCTGCGCTGGATGATCGCCACCGGCGAGGAGCTGCCGGCCGAGCTGTCCCGCCGCTGGCTGGAGGCGGTGCCGCACGCCCGGCTGCTGAACGCCTACGGCCCGACCGAGTGCTCCGACGACGTCACCCACCACACCGTGACGGCCGGCGACCTGGACCTTCTGCGCCTGCCGATCGGCACGCCGATCGTGAACGCGCGCCTGTACGTGCTGCGGCCGGACGGGGACGGCGGCGCCTGGTCGGCGTGCGGCGTCGGCGAGACGGGGGAGCTGTTCGTCGGCGGCGTGGTGGTCGGCCGCGGCTACCTCGGCGACGCCGAGCGGACCCGCGAGGCCTTCTACCGGGACCCCTTCGGCGCGTCCCCGACCGGGCGCCTCTACCGGACGGGCGACGCGGTGCGGCTGCTGCCGCCCGGCGCGGGCGGGGAGGACCGCCCCACCCTGCAGTACCTGGGGCGCGTCGACCGCCAGGTCAAGATCGCCGGGGTGCGGATGGAGCTCGGCGAGATCGAGGCGGTGCTGCAGCGCCACCCGGCGGTGCGGGCCGCCGCGGTGGTGGTGCACGAGTACCCGGGCAGGTAGCGGGCCCGCCGTTCACCGAGCGTGACCGGATCGGCCCTTTTCGGTTGTCAACCTTTGTCACCCGGCGAGCGTCCGACCGGTCCGGAAGGGACCCGGCCGCCGATGGTTTTGTCACTTCCGTTAGCAATGGGGCGGGCCAAGTTCTGCTTTTGAGGGGATTGCGAGGCATGGGGGCGGCTGGTTGACTGTGACCCCGCTACTCCTGAGTAGATCGTGGGACGCGGTCGGAAGACGGGCGAGGACGGAAAGCGGCGGCGCTCCGTATTGGCCGGAACACAGGGCGTTGGCTCCGGGATCGTGCGGGCGATGCGCGCCCCCGGAGGGAACTCGGGGTGAAAGGGGACGGGGAAACCCGGTCAGTTCTGTGGTCATTCTCTTTGAATTTCTGCCCGCCGGTGTCGTGCCGGACCAGAATCCGGGCGTGAAGCAAACCCCCTGCGACCGGGAAAGCACCGCTTGATGTCCACCGAGTACGTTCCCCTTTCGGCCGCTCAGCAGAGCGTCTGGTACGCGCAGCAGCTGGCTCCGCGGACGCCGATCCAGATCGCGCAGTACATCGAGATCGAAGGCCCGGTCGACCACGGGCTGTTCGACCGGGTGGCGCGCATCGCGGCCCACGAGTCGCCGGCGATGAACGCCCGGCTGGCCGAACGGGACGGCCTTCCGCACCAGATCCTCGACCCGGACGCGACCGCCGCGATCCCGCTCGTGGACCTGTCCGGCGAGCCCGACCCCGACGCCGCCGCGCGGGCGTGGATGCGGGCGGCGATGGCGGAGCCGCTGCCGCTGGACGGCGAGCGCCTGTACTCCACGGCCCTGCTGCGGCTGGCCCCCGGCCTGCACCGCTGGTTCATCCGGTCGCACCACGCGATCCAGGACGCCTACAGCGGATCGATCGTCAGCCGCCGCGCCGCCGAGATCTACACGGAGCTGGCGGGCGGCGGCGAGTACGTCCCGGCGGAGGCCGGCGACTACCGCCGGGTCCTCGCCGAGGAGGAGGCCTACCGGACGTCGGAGCGGTTCGAGCGGGACCGCGCCTACTGGACCGAGCGGTTCGCCGACCGGCCCGTCGCGGTGTCGCTGTCGGAGGAGATGGCCGAGCCGACCGCCGACTACCTGAGCCTCATCTCGGTCGTCCCGCCGGACCGGACCGCCGAGCTGGCGGCCGGGGCGCGCCGGCTGCGCACCGCGACGCAGGGCCTGGCGATCGCGGCGACGGCCGCGTACGTGGCGCGGATGACGGGCACCGAGGACGTGATCCTCGGCCTCGCCGTCGCCGGCCGCGCGACGCAGGTCGCGCTGGAGACCCCGGCGATGCTGGCGACGGTCCTGCCGCTGCGCGTGCGCGTCCGGCCGGACATGACGGTGGACGAGCTGGTCCGCGCGGCGACGCGGGCGAGCGCCCGGGCGCTGCGCCACCAGCGGTACCGGCGCGAGGACCTGCTGCGGGACCTGCGGCTGCTCGGCGAGCGCCGCCGCCTCCACGGGCCGGTCATCAACATCATGGCGTTCGACTACCGGCTGGACTTCGCGGGCCTGCCGGCGCGGATGCACGCGATCACCACCGGGCCGATCGACGACCTGTCGATCAACATCTACGACAACCTCGACGGCGCGGGCATGCGCGTCGACTTCGAGGCCCACCCGGACCTGTACACCGAGGACCAGGTCGGCGCGCACCTGGACCGCTACATCCGGTTCCTCGGCGCCCTCGCCGACGTCGACCCGGCCACGCCGCTCCGCGAGGTCGAGCTGCTCGACGGCGCGGAGCGCTCCCGCGTCCTGGAGGAGTGGAACGACACGGCGGCGCCCGTCGAGCCCGCCGTCGTCCCCGGCCTGTTCGAGGCGCAGGCCGCCCGCACGCCGGACGCCCCCGCCGTCGCCCACGGCGGCACGACCCTCACCTACCGGGAGCTGGACGAGCGCGCCAACCGCCTGGCCCGCCACCTGATCGGGCGGGGCGTCGGCGCGGAGGACTTCGTCGCGCTGGCTCTGCCGCGTGACGAGAACCTGGTCGTGGCGGCGCTGGCGGTGTTGAAGGCGGGTGCGGCCTACCAGCCGATCGACCTGGCCTATCCGGCCGACCGGGTCGCCTACATGCTGGACGACGCCGCCCCGGCCTGCGTCATCACCACGTCCGGGGCCGACCTGCCCGGCACCACCCCGCGCGTCGAACTCGACGCCCTCGACCTGGCCGGGCACCCGGCGGTGAGCCCCTCAGACGCCGAACGCGTCCGGCCCCTCCGTCCGGGCAACGCCGCCTATGTCATCTACACGTCGGGGTCGACGGGACGTCCCAAGGGCGTCGTCGTCTCCCACGCCAACGCCGTCGACCTGTGCGCCTGGGCGGAGAAGGACTTCGGCCCGGACCGGCTCGCCCGCGTGCTGTTCTCCACGTCCCTCAACTTCGACGTGTCGGTGTTCGAGTGGCTGACGCCGCTCACGGTGGGCGGACGCGTCGAGGTCGTCCGCGACCTGCTGGAGGTCGCCGAGCGCGGCGGCTGGTCCGGGACGCTGGTCAGCGGCGTCCCGTCGGCGATGTCGGCGCTGCTCGCCGCCGGGCCGCTCTCCCTGGACGCGGGGGACGTGGTGCTGGCGGGGGAGGCGCTCCCGGCGCGGCTCGTCCAGGACCTGCGCGCACTCCTGCCGGGCGCGCGGATCTCCAACATCTACGGCCCGACCGAGGCGACCGTCTACGCGGCGGCCTGGTACGACGACGGCAACGCCGCCGGCCGCGCCCCGATCGGCGGCCCGATCGCCAACACCCGCGCCTACGTGCTGGACGCGTCGCTGAGGCCCGTCCCGGCGGGCGTGCCAGGCGAGCTGTACCTCGCGGGCGACGGGCTCGCGCGCGGCTACCTGCGCCGCCCCGGGCTGAGCGCCGACCGGTTCGTCGCGTGCCCCTTCGGCGAGCCGGGCGGCCGGATGTACCGGACGGGCGACCTCGTCCGCTGGGACGAGCGGGGCCGGATCGAGTACCTCGGCCGCCTCGACCACCAGGTGAAGGTGCGCGGCTTCCGGATCGAGCCGGGCGAGATCGAGGCGGCGCTGTCGGCCCACCCGGCGGTGGCGCAGAGCGTGGTCGTCGCGCGGCGGGACGGCGCGGGCGACACCGTCCTCGTCGCCTACGTCGTGGCGGACGGCGCGGAGGCCGCAGACCTGAGGCGTTCCGTGGCCGCCGTGCTGCCCGAGTACATGGTCCCGTCGGCGGTCGTCGCCCTGGACGCGATGCCGCTGAACCCGAACGGCAAGCTCGACCGTGCCGCGCTCCCGGCGCCCGGCCTGGCCGGCCCCGCGGGCGGGCGCGAGCCGCGCGACGCCCGCGAGGAGGCGCTGTGCGCCGCGTTCGCCGAGGTCCTCGGCGTGGAGCGGGTGGGGATCGACGACAACTTCTTCGACCTCGGCGGCGACTCGCTCAAGGCGACCCGCGTGGTGTCGCGGGCCCGCGCCGCGCTGGGCGCCGACCTGGGCGTCCGCGCGCTGTTCGAGGCGCCGACCGTCGCCGCGCTCGTCGCCGTGCTCGGGGAGGCCGCCGGGGACGCCCGGCCGAGGCTCGTCCCCGGCGAGCGCCCGGAGCTCGTGCCCGTGTCGTACGCGCAGCGGCGGCTGTGGTTCATCCACGACCTCGAAGGCCCGAACGCGACCTACCACATCCCGATCCCGCTGCGGCTGACCGGCGAGCTGGACGTCGCCGCCGTCCGCGCCGCGATGCGCGACATGACGGCGCGCCACGAGGCGCTGCGCACGGTGTTCGTGCAGGTCGAAGGCGAGCCTTACCAGCGGATCCTCCCCCCGGCCGAGGCGGCGCCGGAGCCGGAGTTCACCGATCTCTCCCTTCTCGGGGAGGCGCCGGAGGGCCTGCGCGCGGCGGTGCTGGAGGCCGCGACGCGCGGGTTCGACCTGGCCGCCGAGCCGCCCGTCCGCGCGCACGTGTTCCGCCTCGCCGAGGACGACCACCTGCTCCTGCTGGTGATGCACCACATCGCCGGGGACGGCTGGTCGATGGAGCCGCTCGCGACCGACCTCATCACCGCCTACGCCGCCCGCGCCGCCGGGGACGCGCCGCGCTGGGAGCCGCTGCCCGTCCAGTACGCCGACTACGCCCTCTGGCAGCGGGAGGTCCTCGGCGACGAGGACGACCCGGACAGCGTCATCGCCGCGCAGCTGGCCCACTGGCGCGAGGCCCTCGCGGGCCTGCCCGAGGAGCTGGCCCTCCCCGCCGACCGGCCGCGCCCGCCGCAGGCCACCTACCGGGGCGCCCAGCATCCCTTCACGCTCCCGCCCGCCCTGCACGAGGCGCTGTCCGCGCTCGGCCGCGACCACCGCGCCAGCCTGTTCATGGTGCTCCAGGCCGCGCTCGCCGGCCTGTTCACCCGGCTCGGCGCGGGGACGGACGTGCCGATCGGCTCGCCGGTGGCGGGCCGCTCCGACGAGGCCCTGAACGACCTGGTCGGCGTGTTCGTCAACACGCTCGTCCTGCGCACCGACACCGCGGGGGACCCGGCGTTCGCCGAGCTGCTCGCCCGCGTCCGCGAGGCCGACCTCGCCGCGTTCGCCCACCAGGACGTCCCGTTCGAGCGCCTGGTCGAGGTGCTGAACCCGCGGCGGTCGATGGCGCGGCACCCGCTGTTCCAGGCGATGATCTCGATCCAGAACGATCCGTCCGCCCGGGTCGCGCTGCCCGGCCTGACGGTCGCGCTGGAGCCGGTCGACCCGGGCGTGTCCCGCTTCGACCTCGCGCTCCTGGTGGACGAGAGGCGCGACGGCTCCGGCGCCCCGGCCGGGATCGCCTGCCGGCTGGAGTACGCGCTCGACCTGTTCGACCCCGAGACGGCCGCGTCGATGGCGGTCCGGCTGGAGCGGCTGCTGGCGCAGGTCGCCGCCGACCCGTCCCTGCCGCTCAGCGCCGTCGACCTGCTGGACGACGGCGAGCGCGACACGCTGCTGCGCGGCTGGAACGCCACGGACCTGCCCGTCGCCCCGGCCGTCGTCCCCGAACTGGTCGAGGCGCAGGCCGCCCGGACGCCGGACGCCTCCGCCGTGGTCGCGGGCCGGGCGCGGCTCGCCTACGCCGAACTGAACGCCCGCGCCAACCGCCTGGCCCGCCACCTGATCGGGCGGGGCGTCGGCGCGGAGGACTTCGTCGCGCTGGCTCTGCCGCGTGACGAGAACCTGGTCGTGGCGGCGCTGGCGGTGTTGAAGGCGGGTGCGGCCTACCAGCCGATCGACCTGGCCTATCCGGCCGACCGGGTCGCCTACATGCTGGACGACGCGGCCCCGGCCTGCGTCATCACCACGTCCGGGGCCGACCTGCCCGGCACCACCCCGCGCGTCGAACTCGACGCGCTCCCCTTGGAGGGGCTGCGCGGCGACGACGTCACCGACGCCGAACGCGTCCGGCCGCTGCGTCCCGCGAACCCCGCCTACGTCATCTACACGTCGGGGTCGACGGGACGCCCCAAGGGCGTCGTCGTCTCCCACGCCAGCGTCGTGGACTTCTGCGCTGAGTCGGCGGCGAGCTACGGGCCCGACCGGATGGCGCGGGTGCTGTTCTCCACGTCGCTGAACTTCGACGTGTCGGTGTTCGAGTGGCTGACGCCGCTCACCGTCGGCGGCGAGATCGAGGTCGTCCGCGACCTGCTGGAGGTCGCCGAGCGCGGCGGCTGGTCCGGGACGCTGGTCAGCGGCGTGCCGTCCGCGGTGTCGGCGCTGCTGGCGCGCGGCGGCCTGCGGCTGGAGGCGGGCGACGTGGTGCTGGCGGGGGAGGCGCTGCCGCCGCAGCTCGTCCGGGACGTCCGGGCGCTGCTGCCGGACGCCCGCGTCTCCAACATCTACGGCCCCACCGAGGCGACGATCTTCGTCACCGGGTGGTACGACGACGGCAACACCGAGGGCCTGGCGCCGATCGGCCGTCCGATGGCCAACACCCGCGCCTACGTGCTGGACGACCGGCTCGGCCCCGTCCCGGTCGGAGTGCCCGGCGAGCTGTACCTCGCGGGCGACGGCCTCGCGCGCGGCTACCTGCGCCGCCCCGGCCTGACCGCCGACAGGTTCGTCGCCTGCCCCTTCGGCGAGCCGGGGGAGCGGATGTACCGGACGGGCGACCTCGTCCGCTGGAACCGCGCCGGCCACATCGAGTACCTCGGCCGCCTCGACCACCAGGTGAAGGTCCGCGGCTTCCGGATCGAGCCCGGCGAGATCGAGACCGCGCTGTCGGCCCACCCGGCCGTGACGCAGAGCGTCGTGCTCGCGCGGCGGGACGCGGTCGGCGACACCGTCCTCGCCGGCTACGTCGTCGGCTCCGCGAGCCCGGCCGAGCTGCGCGCGTTCGTCGCCGGGACGCTGCCCGACCACATGGTCCCCTCCGCGATCGTCGTGCTGGAGGCGATGCCGCTCACCCCGAACGGCAAGCTGGACCGCGCCGCGCTCCCCGAGCCGGACTTCGCCGCGTCCCTCACCGCCCGCGGTCCCCGCGACGCCCGCGAGGAGATCCTCTGCGGGATCTTCGCCGGCGTCCTCGGCCTGGAGCGGGTCGGCGTCGACGACGGGTTCTTCGACCTCGGCGGCGACTCCCTCAAGGCGACCCGCGTCGTCGCCCGCGCCCGCGCCGCGCTGGACGTGGAACTGCCCGTCCGGGCGCTGTTCGAGGCCCCGACCGTCGCGGGCCTCGCCGAGTACGTCGCCTCCGCGGAGGGCGCCGGGCGCCCCGCGCTGCGGGCGGTGGAGCGTCCCGTCCCGCTGCCGGTGTCGTACGCGCAGGAGCGGCTCTGGTTCCTGAACCGGCTCGAAGGGCTCAGCGCCACCTACAACATGCCGATCCCGCTGCGGCTGACCGGCGCGGTCGACCCCGAGGCGATGCGGGACGCGCTGCGCGACGTCGTCGCCCGGCACGAGCCGCTGCGGACGCTGTTCGCCGACGCCGACGGCGAACCGCACCAGGTGGTCCTCGCACCGGACGCGGCCGGCCCGCGCCTGACGGTCGGCGAGCCCGACGACCTCGGCGCCGCCCTCTTCGCGGACGCCACCCGCGGCTTCGACCTGTCCGCCGAGCCGCCCGTGCGCGCCCACCTCTACCGGGTCGGCGAGGACGAGCACCTGCTCCTCATCGTCCTGCACCACATCGCCGGCGACGGCTGGTCGATGGCGCCGCTCGCCCGCGACGTCATCGCCGCCTACCTGGCCCGCCGCGACGGCGGCGCCCCCGGCTGGGCTCCGCTGCCCGTCCAGTACGCCGACTACGCGCTCTGGCAGCGCGGCCTGCTCGGCGACGAGCGCGACCCGGAGAGCCTCGCCGCGCGCCAGATCGCCTACTGGAAGGACGCCCTCGCCGGGCTGCCCGACCAGATCAGGCTGCCGCACGACCGCCCGCGCCCGGACCGCGCGTCCTACCGGGGCGGCCAGGTCGCCTTCGAGGTCCCGGCGGAGCTGGCGGACGGGCTGCGCGTCCTCGCCCGCGACCACCAGGTCAGCGTGTTCATGGTGCTCCAGGCCGCGCTCGCCGCGCTGCTCACGCGCCTCGGCGCCGGGACGGACGTGCCGATCGGCTCGCCCGTCGCGGGCCGCACGGACGAGGCCCTGGACGACCTCGTCGGCGTCTTCGTCAACACGCTGGTGCTGCGCACCGACACCTCCGGCGACCCGTCGCTGGCCGCGCTGCTCGCCCGCGTCCGCGAGACCGACCTCGCGGCCCACGCCCACCAGGACGTCCCCTTCGAGCGGCTCGTCGAGGTGCTGAACCCGGCGCGGTCGCTGGCGCGGCACCCGCTGTTCCAGGTCATGCTGACCCTGCAGAACAACCCCGAGGCGTCGGTCGAGCTGCCGGGCCTGAACGTCGCCGTTGAGCCGGTGGACGCCGGGGTCGCCAAGTTCGACCTGGAGTTCCTCCTGGAGGACGCCCGCGACGGCGGGGGCGGCTACGCGGGGACCCTCGAATACGCCCTCGACCTGTTCGACCGCGGGACCGCCGAGCGGCTCGCCGGCTGGTACCGGCGGACCCTGGAGGCGGCCGTCGCCTCCGGCGGCGCCGTCACCGTCGGCGCCCTCGACCTGCCCGGCGCCCCGCTGGACCTCCCGGAGGAACCGCGGGCCGCGGAGGGGCCGGGGGAGAAGCGCCTCGTCGCCTACGTCGTCGCCGCGCCGGGCCAGACCCTCGACCCCGAGGAGCTGCGCGCCCACATCCGCGCGAGCCTGCCGGAGTCGATGGTGCCCGCCGCCGTCGTCGTCCTGGACGAGATGCCGCTCACCCCGAACGGCAAGGTCGACGCCAGGGCGCTGCCGAAACCGGAGCCGGCGACCGCCCCGGCGACCGCGTACCGCGCCCCGGCGGGGGAGGCGCAGGAGGCCGTCGCCGCCGTCTTCGCCGACCTGCTCGGCGTGGACCGGGTCGGCGCCGACGACGACTTCTTCGCGCTCGGCGGCAACTCCCTCATCGCGATGCGGGTCGTCAGCCGGGTCCGCCGCGCCCTCGACGTCGAACTGCCCGTCCGGGCGCTGTTCGAGGCCCCGACGGTCGCGGGCCTCGCCGCCCTTCTCGGCCGCGGCGCCGTGCCCGTGCGCCCCGCGCTGGAGCCGCGCGAGCGCCCGGACGTGATCCCGCCGTCCTACGCCCAGCAGCGGCACTGGTTCCTCAGCCGGTTCGAGGGACCGTCCGCCACCTACAACATGCCGACCGCGCTGCGCATCCGCGGCCCGCTGGACGTGGACGCGCTCCGCGCCGCCGTCGGCGACCTCGTCGAACGGCACGAGTCGCTCCGCACTGTTCTGCCCGACGGCGGGGGAGTGCCGCGCCAGCTCATCCTGGACGCGGCCGCGGCGCGCCCCGAACTGGAGATCGCCGGCACCACCGAGGCGGAGCTGCCCGCGCGGCTCGCCATGGCCGCCGGGTACGCCTTCGACATCTCCGCCGAGCCGCCGCTGCGCACCCACCTGTTCCGGGTCGGGCCCCAGGAGCACGTCGCGCTGCTGCTCCTGCACCACGTCGGCGGCGACGGCTGGTCGATGGCGCCGCTGGCCCGCGACTTCGTCACCGCCTACGCGGCCCGCACCGGCGGCACGGCCCCGGAATGGGCGCCGCTGCCCGTCCAGTACGCCGACTACACGCTCTGGCAGCGGGACCTGTTCGGTTCCGAGGACGATCCCGGCAGTTTGATCTCTCGGCAGATCGCGTACTGGCGGGAGGCGCTGGCGGGGTCGCCGGAGGAGCTGCCGCTTCCGACGGACCGGCCGCGTCCCGCCCAGGCGTCCTACCGGGGCGGGACGGAGCGGTTCCGGCTCGGCGCCGGGGTCCGCGCGGGCATTCAGAAGATCGCGCAGGAGACCGGCGCCAGCCCGTTCATGGTCGTGCAGGCCGCGTTCGCGGCGCTGCTCACGCGGCTGGGCGCGGGGACGGACGTGCCGATCGGCTCACCGATCGCGGGCCGGACCGACGAGGCGCTGGACGATCTGGTCGGCATGTTCGTCAACATGCTCGTCTTCCGCACCGACACCTCCGGCGACCCGTCGTTCCGGGAGCTCGTCGAGCGGGTGCGGGAGACCGACCTCGCCGCCTACGCGCACCAGGACGTCCCCTTCGAGCGGCTCGTCGAGGTGCTCAACCCGCCCCGCCACCTGGCCCGCCACCCGCTGTTCCAGGTAGGGCTGACGTTCCAGAACAACCCCGAGGCGCGGCTGGAGATGCCCGGCTTCAGCGCCGAGCTGGAACCGCTCACCGCCGGGGTGTCCCGCTTCGACCTGCTGATGATCCTCACCGAGCGGGAGGACGGGTTCGACGGCGAACTGGAGTACGCGCTCGACCTCTACGACCCGGCCACCGCGCGCGGCCTCGCCGAGCGGTTCGAACGGTACCTGGAGTCGCTGCTCGCCGACCCCGACGCCCCCGTCGGCGCCGCCGACGTCCTGTCGCCGCAGGAGCGCTCGCTGGTCCTCGGCGACTGGGCGGGCGGTTCCGCGCAGCCCGCCGGACAGGCCACGATTTCCGCGCTGTTCGAGGCGCGGGCCGCGGTTCGTCCGGGTGCTGTGGCGGTGTCGTTCGAGGGTGTGTCGTGGACGTTCGGGGAGGTGAATGCTCGGGCGAATCGTCTGGCTCGGCGGTTGGTCGAGGGGGGTGTGGGGCCTGAGCAGTTCGTGGCTTTGGCTTTGCCGCGTTCGGCGGATCTGGTGGTGGCGATCCTGGGGGTGCTGAAGGCGGGTGCGGCGTATGTTCCGATCGACCCGGACTACCCCGAAGAGCGCATCGCTTTCATGGTGGAGGACGCCCGCCCGGTCCTGACCCTGCGCCCGGAAGATCTCGCCGATCTGGACGCGGCCGGGTACGAGGACACCGACCTCGGCGTCGCGATCTCCCCAGAGCATCCCGCGTATGTGATCTACACGTCGGGTTCGACGGGGCGTCCGAAGGGTGTGGTTGTTCCGCATCAGAACGTGGTGCGGTTGCTGCGTTCGTGTGAGGAGTGGTTCGACTTCGGTCCGGGTGATGTGTGGACGCTGTTCCACTCCTATGCCTTCGACTTCTCGGTCTGGGAGCTGTGGGGTTCCCTGCTTTATGGCGGCAGGCTCGTCGTCGTCCCCTACCTGACGTCCCGTTCGCCGGACGACTGCCTCGCTCTCCTGGAGCGGGAGCGGGTGACCGTCCTCAACCAGACGCCGTCGGCGTTCTACCAGTTGATGGCCGCCGACAGGCAGAACCCAGGCAGGGATCTTGCGCTGCGCTACGTGGTCTTCGGCGGTGAGGCGCTCGACCTGGGCCGCCTGGAGGACTGGTACTCCCGGCACGACGAGGGTGCCCCGCTCCTCGTCAACATGTACGGGATCACCGAGACCACGGTTCACGTCTCGTACGTGGCGCTGGACCGCGTCTACGCGGCGACCGCGCCCGGCAGCGTCATCGGCACCGGCATTCCCGACCTGCGTGTCTACGTCCTCGACGCCCGCCTCCAGCCGGTCGCGCCGGGCGTGGTCGGTGAGCTGTACGTCGCTGGTGCGGGTCTGGCGCGCGGGTATCTGAATCGGCCCGGCCTGTCGGCCGAGCGGTTCGTGGCCGACCCGCACGGCGAGCCCGGGACCCGCATGTACCGGACGGGTGACCTCGGCCGCTGGCTCGCCGGCGGCAGGCTCGAATACCTTGGGCGCGGGGACCAGCAGGTGCAGTTGCGCGGGTTCCGGATCGAGCCGGGCGAGGTCCAGGCCGCCCTGACCAGGCACGAAGACGTCCGCGACGCGGCCGTCGTGGTCCGCGACGACCGTCTCGTCGCCTACGTGGTGGGCGACGGAGTCGACACTGCTGAGCTGCGCCGGTTCGTCGCGAAGACCCTGCCCGACCACATGGTTCCGGCGGTGGTGGTGGAGTTGGACGCGCTGCCGTTGACCTCCAACGGCAAGCTGGACCGCAAGGCGCTGCCCGCTCCGGATCTCGCGGCGAGGGTGTCCTCCCGGACGCCGCGCACTCCGCGGGAGGAGACCCTGGCGCGGCTGTTCGCCGAAGTCCTCGGCCTGGAACGAGTCGGGATCGACGACGGGTTCTTCGACCTGGGCGGCGACTCCATCATCGCCATCCAGCTCGTCTCCCGCGCCCGCCAGTCCGGACTCGTCATCACCCCCCGCGAGGTCTTCCAGCACCAGACCGTCGAAGAACTCGCCGCCACCGCCAGACCGGTCGGCGAAGACGAGGAGATCGAGGCGGAGGCGCCGGGCGCCGGGGTCGGGCCCGTCCCCCTCACACCGGTCGTCGCGTGGCTGCGCGACCGGGTGGACGGCGACGCGTCGCTCATCGGCGGCTTCCACCAGGCGATGCTGCTGCGCACGCCGCCCGGCCTCGGCGCCGAGCGGCTGACGGCCGCGCTGCGGACCCTCCTCGACCACCACGACGTCCTGCGCCTGCGCCTGGACGTGGACGGCGACCGGTGGCAGCCGGTCGTCCGCCCGCGGGGTTCGGCCGACGCCGCCGCCCTCGTCACCCGCGTCGACGTCGCGGGCCTGGACGCCGACAAGGTCCAGGCCGTCATCGCCGAGCAGGCCGCCGCCGCCCGCGACCGCCTCGACCCGGCCGCCGGGACGGTCGCGCAGCTCGTCTGGTTCGACGCGGACCGCGAGCAGGGGCGCCTCCTCGTCGTCCTGCACCACCTGGTCGTGGACGGCGTGACCTGGCGCATCCTGCTGCCCGACCTCGTCACCGCCTGGTCCGGGGGAGAACTCCAGCCGGTCGGGACGTCGTTCCGCCGCTGGGCGCAGAAGCTCACCGCCGCCGAGCGGGGCGGGCAGGACCTGGAGGACTGGCTCGACATCGTCGACGGCCCGCCGCAGAAGCTCGCGGACCGCCCGCTCGACCCGCGCGTGGACATCGCGGCCCGCGCCCGCTCGCTCACCCTCGACCTGCCAGCGAACGTCACGGGGCCGCTGCTCGCCGACGTGCCCGCCGCGTTCCACGGGCGCGCCAACGACGTGCTGCTCGCCGGCCTCGCCGTCGCCGTCGCCCAGTGGCGCCGGCGCCGCGGCGGCCGCGGTACCGGCGTGCTGGTCGACCTGGAAGGCCACGGCCGCGAGGACTCCGTGCCCGGCGTGGACGTCTCGCGCACGGCCGGCTGGTTCACCTCGATCCACCCCGTCCGGCTGGACGCGGGCGGCGCGGCGGGCGGCGCGGCCGTCAAGAAGGTGAAGGAGCAGCTGCGCGCCGTCCCGGACGTCCTCGGCTACGGGCTGCTGCGCCACGTGGACGGCGACGCGGAGCTGGCCGAGGTCCCGCCCGCGCAGATCGCCTTCAACTACCTCGGCCGGGTCGCGGACGGCGGCGACGGCGCCGACTGGACGCTCGCGCCGGAGGAGCTGCCCGCCGGGGAGGACCCCCGCATGCCGATGGCGCACGTCCTGGAGGTCGACGCCCTCACCCGGGACCTGCCCGCGGGCCCGGTGCTGTCGGCGACCTGGACGTGGCCCGGCGGCCTGCTGGACCCCGCCGACGTCCGGGAGCTGGCCGAGGACTGGTTCGCGGCGCTGCGCGGCCTCGTCGCGGACGTCGCCGGCGGCGCGGCCGGCGGGTTCACCCCGTCCGACCTGCTGGTGGAGCTGGACCAGGGCGAGATCGACAAGCTGCAGACCGCGTGGAGGCAGAAGAAGTGAACCGGGGCGACCTCGAGGACATCCTGCCGCTGTCGCCGCTGCAGCAGGGCTTCTTCTTCCACGCCCTCTTCGACGCGGGCGACGGCGACGTCTACACGGCCCAGTTCGTCCTGGACCTGGAGGGCCCCCTCGACGCCGCCGCGCTGCGGACCGCCGCCGCGACGCTCCTGCGCCGCCACCCCAACCTGCGCGCCGCCTTCTGGCACGAGGACCTGTCGCGTCCGGTGCAGGTCGTGCCGCGCACCGTCGAGCTGCCGTGGGAGGAGGTCACCGCCGCCTCCGGCGCCGAGGCCGACGCCGTCGTGCTCCGGGAGCGGGCGCGCGGATTCGACATGGCGGCGCCGCCGCTGCTGCGGTTCGTCCTCGTCCGCACGGGCCCCGAGCGGCACCGCCTGATCTTCACCAACCACCACATCCTGCTGGACGGCTGGTCCACGCCGATCATGGCGACCGAGCTGTTCCTGCTGTACATGCAGGGCGGCCACGACGCGGGGATGCCGCGCGTCACCCCCTACAAGAACTACCTCGCCTGGCTCGCCGCGCAGGACCGCGCCGCCGCCGAGGACGCCTGGCGCCGCGCGCTGGACGGCGTCGAGGAGCCCAGCCTCGTCGCCCCCGAGGCCGCCGCCCGCGCCCCCGAACCCCCCGAGCGCACGATCACTGCGCTGGACGAGCGCACCACCCGCCGCCTCACCCGCGCCGCCCGCCGCCGCGGCGTCACGCTGAGCACCGTCCTCCAGGGCGCCTGGGGCCTCGTCCTCGGGCGGTACCTCGGCACGGGCGACGTGGTGTTCGGCGCGACCGTGTCGGGCCGTCCCCCCGAGCTGCCCGGCATCGAGCAGATGATCGGCCTGTTCATCAACACGCTGCCGGTCCGCGTCCGCTACCGGCTGGACGAGCCGCTCGGCGCGCTGATGGAACGCCTCCAGGAGGAGCAGACCGAACTCCTCGCCCACCACCACCTCGGCCTCACCGACATCCAGCGGGCGGCGGGCCACGGCGGCGCGCTGTTCGACACGATGACGGTGCTGGAGAACTACCCGTTCGACCCGTCCTCGCCGGACGGGTCCCTCAACGGCGTCCGCATCGCCGCGGCCGACTCCTACGACGCCACCCACTTCCCCCTGTCGTTCGTCGCCGTCCCCGGCGAGAGCCTCTCGCTCCGCCTGCACTACCGGCCCGACGTCTTCGAGGCGCCCGCCGTCGAGGCGCTGCTCGGCCGCGTCCGCCGCCTCCTGGAGGCGTTCGCCGAGGACGCGGACCAGGCGATCGGCGCGGTGGACCTCGCGGGCGACGCCGGGCGGGCGGCCCTGGCCGCCTGGAACGACACCGCCGCCCGCGTCCCGTCCGGCACCGTCCCGGCCCTGTTCGAAGCCCAGGCCGCGCGCACCCCGGACGACACCGCCCTCGTGTGCGGCGACGCCCGGCTGACCTACGCCGACCTGAACGCGCGCGCCAACCGGCTCGCCCACGAGCTGATCGCGCGGGGCATCGGCCCCGAGGACCGCGTCGCGCTCGTCCTGCCGCGCACGCCCGAGATCGTCGTCGCGATCCTCGGCGTCCTGAAGGCCGGCGCCGCGTACGTGCCCGTCGACCCCGAGTACCCGGCCGACCGCGTCGCCTCCACCCTGGACGACTGCCGCCCGGCCCTGACCATCACCGCCGGCGGCTTCCCGGACGCCGCCGGACGCCCCTCCCGCGACCCCGCCGACGGGGACCGCGTCCGGAGCCTCCGGGCCGGCAACGCCGCCTACGTCATCTACACGTCGGGATCCACCGGTCGCCCCAAGGGCGTGACCGTCCCGCACGTGGGCGTGCTCAACTACTTCGAGGCCCACCGGGACGCGTTCTTCGACCCGGCGATCGAGGCCGCCGGCGGCCGCCGCATGCGGTTCGCCCACCTGGCGTCGTTCTCGTTCGACACGTCCTGGATGGGCCTGCTGTGGATGATGTACGGCCACGAGCTGCACCTGATCGACGACGAGACCCGCCGCGACGTGGAGGCCTACACCGCGTACGTGTCGCGCGAGCGAATCGACCTGGTGAACACCACCCCGTCGCACTTCACCTCGCTGCGCGAGGCCGGACTGCTGGACGCCGACGGCCGCCACCTGCCCTCGCAGCTCCTCCTCGGCGGCGAGGCGGTCGGCGAGAGCCTGTGGGCGGACCTGCGCGCGGTGCCCGGCCTCACCACCCGCAACTTCTACGGGCCGACCGAGTCGACCATCGACACCATGAACGCGGTGGTCGCCCGCGGCGAGCGCCCCACCGTCGGCGCCCCCTACCGCAACACCCGGGCCTACGTCCTCGACCGCGCGCTCCAGCCCGTCCCGGCCGGCGTCCCCGGCGAGCTCTACCTCGCGGGCGCGCAGCTGGCGCGCGGCTACCACGACCGTCCCGGCCCGTCCGCCGAGCGGTTCGTCGCCGACCCGTTCGGCGCGCCCGGCGAGCGCATGTACCGCACCGGCGACCTCGGCCGGCGGCGGCCGGACGGGACGGTCGAGATCCTCGGCCGCACCGACGACCAGGTCAAGATCCGCGGCTTCCGGGTGGAGCCCGGCGAGATCGAGAACGTCCTCGCCGGATGCCCGGGCGTCGTGCGGGCCGCCGTCGTCGTCCGCGAGGACCGGCCGGGCGAGCGGCGCCTCGCCGCCTACCTCGTCGCGCCGGACGCCGACGCCGAGGCCGTCCGGCGGTACGCCGCCGAGCGGCTGCCGGGCCACATGGTTCCGTCCTTCACCGTCCTGGACGCGCTGCCGCTCACCGTGAACGGCAAGCTCGACCGGGCCGCGCTGCCCGCCCCGGGCACCGAGACCCCGGCCGGACGCGCGCCGCGCTCGCCGCGGGAGGAGATCCTCTGCGGGCTGTTCGCCGAGATCCTCGGCGTGCCGAAAGTCGGCGTGGACGACGGCTTCTTCGACCTCGGCGGCGACTCCCTCACCGCGACCCGCCTCGTCAGCCGGATCCGGTCCGCGCTCGGCGCCGAACTGCCCGTCCGCGCGCTGTTCGAGGCGCCGACCGCGGCGGGCCTCGCCGAACGGCTCGCCGAGGCGGAGGGCGACGTCCGCCCGCCGCTGGTGCGGGCCGGGCGCCCGGACGTCGTCCCGCTGTCGCACGCGCAGCAGCGGCTCTGGTTCCTCAACCGGTTCGAGGGCGCCCCCGCGACGTTCAACATGCCGATCGCGCTGCGCTTGGACGGCGCCCTCGACCTCGCCGCGCTGCGCGCCGCGCTGGCCGACGTCGTCGCGCGCCACGAACCGCTCCGCACGATCTTCCCCGACCGGTCGGGGGCCGCGCGGCAGCTCGTCCTCGACCCGGCCGACGCCCGCCCCCGCCTCGACGTCGCGGAGGTGGAGGAGAGCGCGCTTCCGGCGGCGCTGGCCGCGGCGGCCGGGCAGGGCTTCGACCTGTCGGTCGAACCGCCGCTGCGGGCCCGGCTGTTCACGCTCGGCGACGGCGCGCACGTCCTCATGCTCGTCCTGCACCACATCGCGGCGGACGGCTGGTCGATGGCGCCGCTGGCCCGCGACGTGATCCTCGCCTACGCCGCCCGCGCGGAGGGCCGCGAGCCGCGGTGGGCGCCGCTGCCCGTCCAGTACGCCGACTACACGCTCTGGCAGCGGGACCTGTTCGGTTCCGAGGACGATCCCGGCAGTTTGATCTCTCGGCAGATCGCGTACTGGCGGGAGGCGCTGGCGGGGTCGCCGGAGGAGCTGGCGCTTCCGGCGGACCGGCCGCGCCCGGCGCAGGCGTCCTACCGGGGCGGGACGCACGCGTTCGAGCTGGACGCCGAGATCCACGCCGGACTCCTGGCCCTCGCCCGGCAGAGCGGCGCGAGCCTCTTCATGGTCGTGCAGGCCGCGTTCGCGGCGCTGCTCACGCGGCTGGGCGCCGGGACGGACGTGCCGATCGGCGCGCCCATCGCGGGCCGGACCGACGAGGCCCTGGACGATCTGGTCGGCATGTTCGTCAACATGCTCGTCCTGCGCACCGACACCTCCGGCGACCCGTCGTTCCGGGAGCTGGTGGGGCGCGTGAAGGAGACCGACCTCGCCGCCTACGCGCACCAGGACCTGCCGTTCGAGCGGCTCGTCGAGGTGCTGAGCCCGGCGCGGTCGATGGCCCGGCATCCGCTGTTCCAGGTCGTCCTGTCGTTCCAGAACAACCCCGGGGCGCGGCTCGAACTGGACGGCCTGACCGGCGGCGCCGAGCCCCTGGCGGCGGGCGCCGCCAAGTACGACCTGTCCCTCTACCTGGAGGAGCGGCACGGCGGCGACGGCGCGCCCGGCGGCATCGAGGCCGGGCTCGAATACGCCCTGGACCTCTTCGACCCCGCCACCGCCGAGGCGATCGCCGGCCGGTTCGAACGCCTCGTCCGCGAACTCGTCGCCGACCCCGACGCGCCCATCACCACCGCCGAGATCCTCGACCGGGGCGAACGGCGCACGCTGCTGCGCCGCTGGGCGGGCGGCAGGGGCGGCGACGTCCCGCGTACGACGATTCCCGCGCTGTTCGAGGCGCGGGCCGCGGTTCGTCCAGATGCTGTGGCGGTGTCGTTCGAGGGTGTGTCGTGGACGTTCGGGGAGGTGAATGCTCGGGCGAATCGTCTGGCTCGGGGGTTGGTGGAGCGGGGTGTGGGGCCTGAGCAGTTCGTGGCTTTGGCTTTGCCGCGTTCGGCGGATTTGGTGGTGGCGATCCTTGGGGTGCTGAAGGCGGGTGCCGCGTATGTTCCGATCGATCCGGACTACCCGGAGGAGCGCATCGCCTTCATGGTGGAGGACGCCCGCCCGGTCCTGACCCTGCGCCCGGAAGACCTGGAGGGGCTGGACGATCCCGGCCTTCCCGCGACTGACCTCGGCGTCGCCATCGACCCCGACCACCCCGCGTATGTGATCTATACGTCGGGTTCGACGGGGCGTCCGAAGGGGGTGGTGGTTCCGCATCAGAACGTGGTGCGTTTGCTGCGTTCGAGTGAGGAGTGGTTCGACTTCGGTCCGGGTGATGTGTGGACGCTGTTCCACTCCTACGCTTTCGACTTCTCGGTCTGGGAGCTGTGGGGTTCGCTGCTTTATGGGGGCAGGCTCGTCGTCGTCCCCTATCTGACCTCGCGTTCGCCTGAGGACTTCCTCGTTCTTCTGGAGCGGGAGCGGGTGACCGTCCTCAATCAGACGCCGTCGGCGTTCTACCAGTTGATGGCCGCCGACGGGCAGAACCCGGGCAGGGATCTGGCGCTGCGCTACGTGGTCTTCGGTGGTGAGGCGCTCGACCTGGGCCGCCTGGAGGACTGGTACTCCCGCCACGACGAGAGTGCCCCGCTCCTCGTCAACATGTACGGGATCACCGAGACGACCGTGCACGTCTCGTACCTCGCCCTCGACCGCGTCCACGCGTCCACGGCGACGGGGAGCCTGATCGGCACCGGCATTCCCGATCTGCGCGTCTACGTCCTCGACGGCCGCCTCCAGCCGGTACCGCCGGGCGTCGTCGGCGAGTTGTACGTCGCCGGTGCGGGTCTGGCGCGCGGGTATCTGAACCGGCCCGGCCTGTCGGCCGAGCGGTTCGTCGCCGACCCGCACGGCGAGCCCGGCACCCGCATGTACCGGACGGGCGACCTCGGCCGCTGGCTCGCAGGCGGCAGGCTCGAATACCTCGGGCGCGGTGACCAGCAGGTGCAGCTGCGCGGGTTCCGGATCGAGCCGGGCGAGGTCCAGGCCGCCCTGACCAGGCACGAAGACGTCCGCGACGCCGCCGTCGTGGTCCGCGACGACCGTCTCGTCGCCTACGTCGTCGCGTCCGGCGCCGACACGGCCGAGCTGCGCCGGTTCGTCGCGAAGACCCTGCCCGACCACATGGTTCCGGCGGTGGTGGTGGAGTTGGACGCGCTGCCGTTGACCTCCAACGGCAAGCTGGACCGCAAGGCGCTGCCCGCTCCGGATCTCGCGGCGAGGGTGTCCTCACGGGCGCCGCGCACTCCGCAGGAGGAGACGCTGGCGCGGCTGTTCGCCGAAGTCCTCGGCCTGGAACGGGTCGGGATCGACGACGGGTTCTTCGACCTGGGCGGCGACTCCATCATCGCCATCCAGCTCGTCTCCCGCGCCCGCCAGTCCGGACTCGTCGTCACCCCCCGCGAGGTCTTCCAGCACCAGACCGTCGAAGAACTCGCCGCCACCGCCAGACCGGCCGGCGAAGACGAGCAGGCCGAGGCGGAGGCGCCGGGCGCGGGCATCGGCCGCGTCCCGCCCACGCCGATCATGCGCTGGTTCCAGGAGCTGCGCGGCCCCGTCGACGGCTACAGCCAGCGCATGCTGCTCCAGGTCCCGCCGAACCTCGGCGCCGACCGGCTGACCGCCGCGCTCCAGGCCGTCCTGGACCACCACGACATGCTCCGCCTCCGCGTGGACGGCGCCGGGTTCGAGGTCGCCGAGCCCGGGACCGTCGACGCCGCGCCCCTCGTCCGCCGCGTGGACGTCGCCGGCCTCGGCGCCGCGGACCTGCGCGCCGTGCTGGCCGCCGAGGCGGAGGCCGCCCGCCGGGCCCTCGACCCGGCGGCCGGGACCATGGCGCGGCTCGTCTGGTTCGACGCGGGCCCCGCCGCGTCCGGGCGCCTCCTGCTCACCCTCCACCACCTGGCCGTGGACGGCGTCTCCTGGCGGATCCTCCTGCCCGACCTCGTCACGGCCTGGGCCGGGGGAGACCTCGCCCCCGTCCCGACCTCGTTCCGCCGCTGGGCGCAGCGCCTCGCCGCCGAGGCGTCCGATCCCGCCCGGACCGCGGAGCTGCCGCTCTGGGACGACGTCCTCGCCACCCCCGACCCGCCGCTCGGCTCCCGCCCGCTGGACCCGGAGACGGACACGTTCGGGACCGCGGGGCACCTCACCCTCGACCTGCCCGCCGACGTGACCGGGCCGCTGCTCGCCGACGTGCCCGCCGCGTTCCACGGGCGGGTCAACGACGTGCTGCTCACCGGCCTCGCCCTCGCCGTCGCCGAATGGCGGCACGAGCGCCGCGCCTGCGACGAGACCGCCGTCCTGGTCGACCTCGAAGGGCACGGCCGCGAGGAGATCGTCCCCGGCGCCGACCTGTCCCGCACCGCCGGATGGTTCACCACGATCCACCCGGTGCGGCTCGACCCCGGGCGGCTGTCGCCCGCCGACGTCCGCGAGGGCGGGCAGGCCGTCGGCACCGCCCTCAAGCGGGTCAAGGAGCAGCTGCGCGAGATCCCCGACAACGGCATCGGGTACGGGCTGCTCCGCTACCGCGAACCCGTCGTCCGCGCGGGCGGCCACCCCCAGATCGCGTTCAACTACCTCGGCCGGTCCGCCGCGCCCGAGGCGACCGACTGGGGACCGGCGGACCAGGCCGACGCCGACGCGCTCGGCGCCGGGCAGGACCCCGCGCTCGGCCTCGTCCACGCCGTCGAGGTCAACGCCCACACCCGCGACCTGCCCGGAGGACCCGAGCTGTCCGCGACGTGGACGTGGGCGGGCGGCCTGTTCGACGCCGCCGCGATCGAGGACCTCGCCGAGCGCTGGTACGCGGCCCTGCGCGGCCTCGTCGCGCACGTCGTGGACGGCGCCGCCGACGGGCCCGTCGGCGGGTTCACACCGTCCGACCTGTCCCTGGTGGACGTCAGCCAGGAGGAGATCGACGAGCTCGCCGCCGAGCTCGACGGCGAATGGGAGCTGGATTGAGCACGTCGCAGCTTGAGGACATCCTCCCGCTGTCCCCGCTACAGCAGGGCCTGTTCTTCCACGCCCTCTACGACTCGGGCCACGACGTCTACACGGCGCAGATCGTGTTCGACCTGCGCGGCCCCCTCGACACCGGCGCGCTCCGCGCCGCGGCCGCGGCCCTTCTGCGCCGCCACGCCAACCTGCGCGCCGGGTTCCGGCAGCGCAAGGAGGGCTCGCCCGTCCAGGTCGTCCACCGCACGGTCCGGCTCCCGTGGCGGGACGAGGACCTGTCCGCCCTGCCCGGGCCGGAGCGCGAGGCGAAGGCACGCGAGCTGGCCGACGCCGAACGCGCGCGGCCGTTCGACATGACCAGGCCGCCGCTGCTGCGCTTCCTGCTCGTCAAGCTGGCGGACGGCCTGCACCGCATGGTGTTCACCAACCACCACATCCTGCTGGACGGCTGGTCCACGCCCGTCCTGCAGACCGAGCTGTTCGCGCTGTACCTGGCCAAGGGCGACGGCACCGGGATGCCGCGCGTCGCCCCCTACAAGAACTACCTCGCCTGGCTCGCCGCGCAGGACCGCGCCGCCGCCGAGGACGCCTGGCGCAGCTCGCTCGACGGCGTCCACGAGCCCACCCTCGTCGCCCCGGGCGCGGTCGGACACGCCCCGGGCGCGGTCGGACACGCCGCCGGTGCCCCCGGACGCGTCCGCACCCGCCTCACCGAGGACCTCACCTCCGCGCTCGCCGCCCGGGCCCGCGCCCAGGGCGTCACCCTCAACACCGTCCTGCAACTGGCGTGGGGCACGCTGATCGGCCGCCTCACCGGCTCGGCCGACGTGGTGTTCGGCGCCGCGGTCTCGGGACGCCCCCCGGAGCTGCCCGGCGTCGAGCAGATGATCGGACTGTTCATCAACACGCTGCCGATCCGCGTCCGCGTCCGCCCCGCCGACACGGTCGCCGGAGCGCTGACGCGCCTCCAGGACGAGCAGGCCGCGCTGATGCCGCACCACCACCTCGGCCTGTCCGACATCCAGCGCCTCACCGGCGCCGGGACGCTGTTCGACACCATGACCGTCCTGGAGAACTACCCGTTCGACCCGGACGCCGCCGGCACCGACCTCGGCGGCCTCACCCTCCACGACGTCGACGGCTACGACGCCTCCCACTACCCGCTCACCTTCGCCGCCGTCCCGGGCCGCGGCCTGTCGCTGCGCATCGACCACCGCACCGACCTGTTCACCGCGGACGACGCGGCCCGCCTGATGCGCCGGCTCGTCCGCGTGCTGGAGGCCGTCGCCTACCGGCCCGACCTGCCCCTCGGCCGCATCGAGGTGCTGGACGACGACGAGCGCGCCCGCGTCCTCGCGGACTGGCAGGGCCCGGCGACCGGCCGCCGCCCGCGGACCCTCACGGCCCGCTTCGCCGAGCAGCGGGCGAGGACCCCGGACGCCGTCGCCGTCCGGGCCGCCGGGGAGTCGCTGACCTACGCCGGGCTCGACGCCCGCGCGAACCGGCTGGCGCACCGCCTCGCCGGCCTCGGAGTCGGCCCCGACACCCCGGTCGCGGTGCTCCTCGAAAGATCCGCCGACATCGCCGTGGTCTCGCTGGCGGTCCTCAAGGCGGGCGGAGCCTACGCCCCGATCCACCACGGCTACCCGCCCGAGCGGATGGCCTGGGCGGTCGCGGAGGTCGCCGCGCCCGTGCTCGTCGTCGACACGCCGATGCGCGACCGCGTCGCGGGACTCGGCACCGCCGCGCGGATCCTCGTCGTCGACGACGACCCCGAGCTCGGCGCCCAGCCCGCGACGGGCCCGGCCGTCGAACCCCACCCGGAGCAGCTCGCCTGCGTGCTGTTCACCTCCGGCTCCACGGGCGTGCCCAAGGGCGTCATGCTGCGGCACCGCGACGCGGTCGACCTCGCCACCGACGGCCGGCTCGGGGACGGGGCGCACGACCGCGTCCTCGTCCACTCGCCCCACGCGTTCGACGCGTCGGTCTACGAGCTGTGGACGCCGCTGCTGCGCGGCGGGACGGCCGTCGTCGCGCCGCCCGGCCACCTGGACGGCGCGGCCCTCGAAGAGATCATCGCCGCGGAGGAGCTGACCGGCCTGTTCCTCACCACCACCCTGTTCAACCTCGTCGCCGACGAGCGGCCGCGGGCGTTCGCGCGGCTCCGCGAGGTCCTCACCGGCGGGGAGGCGGGCTCCCCGGCCGCGATCCGCAAGGTGCTCGCCGCCTGCCCGGACACCGAGGTCGGCAACGTGTACGGGCCCACGGAGGCCACCACCTACACCACCATCGCCGGGCAGCGGGCGCCGCTCGGCGACCCCGGCGAGACGTCCGCCGTGCTGGGCCGCCCCATCGGCGACATGCGCGTGTACGTGCTGGACGCGGGGCTGCGCCCCGTCCCGCCCGGCACCGCCGGCGAGGCCTACATCGCGGGCGCCGGGCTCGGCCGCGGCTACCTGCGGCGGGCCTCCCTCACCGCCGAGCGCTACGTCGCCGACCCGTTCGGCGCGCCAGGCGACCGCATGTACCGCACCGGCGATCTCGTCCGGTGGCGGCCGGACGGCACCCTCGAATACCTCGACCGCGCCGACCTCCAGGTCAAGGTCCGCGGGTTCCGGATCGAGCTCGGCGAGGTCGAGGCCGCCGTCGCCGCCCATCCCGCCGTCGCCAACGTCGCCGTCGTCGCCCGCGAGGACGTCCCCGGCGCCAGGGCCCTCGTCGCCTACGTCATCGCGCCGGACCTGCCCGCCGCCGGGCACGGCCTGCGCGACTTCGTCAGGGAGCGGCTGCCCGAGTACATGGTGCCCGCCGCGTTCGTCCTGCTCGACACGTTCCCCGTCGGGCCCAACGGCAAGCTCGACCGGCGCGCCCTCCCCGCCCCCGACTACGGCGGGGCCGCCGCGGGACGCGCCCCCCGCACCCCCGAGGAGGAGCGCCTCTGCGGGATCGTCGCGGACGTCCTCGGACTCGACCGCGTCGGCGCCGACGCCAGCTTCTTCGACCTCGGCGGCGACAGCATCGCCGCGCTGAAGCTCGCCACCCGGGCCCGGCAGGCCGGCGTCGAGCTCACCCCCCGCGACGTGTTCACCCACCAGACCGTCGAGGCGATGACCAGGGTCGGCGATCCCCAGGACCGGCTGGGCTTCGAGGTGCTGCTGCCCATCCGCACGGCCGGGGCGCGGCCGCCGCTGTTCTTCGTCCACCCCGCGGGCGGCCTGGCCTGGGGGTACCTGCAGTTCCAGCGGCACCTCGGCCCCGACCAGCCGATCTACGGGCTGCAGGCCCGCGCGTTCACCCGGTCCCGGCTGCCGGAGTCCGTCGCGGAGATGGCGGTCGACTACCTGGCGCAGGTCCGGGCCGTCCAGCCGTCCGGCCCCTACCACCTCGCGGGCTGGTCGCTCGGCGGGCTCGTCGCCTACGAGATGGCCCTGCGGCTCCAGGCCGCCGGGGAGCGGGTCGCCCTGCTCGCCCTCATCGACGCCTACCACGGCCAGGACCTGGAGACCGAGCGCCGCGAGATCCTCCCCGAGCTTCTGGAGGCGATCGGCGTGGACGCGCGCATGGTGGCCGAGGACGGCGCCCCCGACATGGCCCAGATCATGGCGGTGCTCGCCGAACGCGACGACGCGCTCGCCACCCTCGGCGAGGACGACCTCGTCAACGTCTACCGCAACTACGAGAACGGGCTCCGCCAGGCGGAGGAGTACCGGCCCGGTCGCTACCGCGGGGACGTCGTCTTCTTCACCGCGCTCCGCGGCCGCACCGAGGACTCGCCCACCGGCCCCGCCAACTGGGGGCCGCTCGTCGACGGCGGGATCGAGGACTACCCCCTCGACGTCGACCACCACCTGCTCATGGAGCCGGGCCCGGCCGCCGAGATGGGCGCCGTGCTCGCCGCCAGACTCGACAAACTGCGCAGCAGCCGCTGAAAGCCAGGGAAAGGGAGCACCGATGACCAACCCCTTCGAGGACCCGGAGGGCGCTTACCTCGTCCTCGTCAACGACGAGGGCCAGCACTCGCTGTGGCCGTCCTTCGCCGAGGTCCCCGCCGGCTGGACGGTGGCCAAGGACGAGGACACCCGCCAGGCGTGCCTCGACTTCGTCAACGAGAACTGGACGGACATGCGGCCGAAGAGCCTCGTCGAGGCCATGGGTGAGTGAGGCGGGCTCGGGGCCGCCCGCGGAGACCGCGCGTCTGCGGATCCCCTCGGTCACCGAGTGGGAGATGGAGATGCTGGACGCGGCCGACCTGCGGCCCGCGCCGCTGCCGGGCGTCGAGATGACGTTCACCCTCGCGGGGGTGCCGTCCCCCGACGTCAGCCGCGCCCTCTACGCGACCGTCGGCGCCCCCGTCTGCTGGACCGACCGCTTCCCGTGGACGTGGGAGCGGTGGCGCGCCTGGGTGGAACGCCCCGAGCTGTCCACGTGGATCGCCATGGCCGAGGGCACCATCGCCGGCTTCTTCGAGATCGAGGCGCGGCCCGGCGGCGACACCGAGATCCACCTGGTCGGGCTCACCCCCGCGTTCGTCGGGCGCGGCTACGGCGGCTACCTCGTGGAGCAGTGCACGCGCCGCGCCTGGCAGCGCGGCGAGCTGTGGGCCGTCGCGGGCGGGCCCGCGACGCGGGTGTGGCTGCGCACCAGCAGCCTCGACCATCCCAACGCCATCGCCAACTACCGGCGGCGGGGCTTTAAGGTGGCGGCGGAGAGCACCGCGCCGAAGCTCGTGCCGGACCCGCGCGTCGCGCCGTGGCCGCTGCCGCGCGACCCCCGCGCGGCGTCCCGCCGGCACGAGGAGGAGTTGATCACGTGACCTGGTTCCGCTGCCCCGAGACGCGCCCCTGGGCGTCGATGCGGCTGTTCTGCCTGCCGCACGCGGGCGGGTCGGCGGTGTTCTACCGGTCGTGGGGCAAGGAGGCCGGCCCGGCCGTCGAGGTGCAGACCGTCCAGTACCCGGGGCGCGCCGACCGGATGGCGGACGCGTTCGTCTCCGACGCGCGCCGGCTCGCGCGCCTCATCGCCGGGGCGATGGCGCCGCTGATGGACCGCCCCGCCGCGCTGTTCGGCCACAGCATGGGCGCCGTCCTCGCCTACGAGGTGGCGCGGCTGCTGGAGGAGCGGGGCACCGCGCCGGTGCACGTGTTCGCCTCCGGGGCCCGCCCGCCCGACGACCGGGACGACGAGCGCATCCGCGACAAGGACGACGACGGCCTCGTCGCCGAGCTGGTGCGGCTCGGGGGGACCGACACCGAGCTGCTGGCGGAGCCGGAGCTGCGCGAGCTCATCCTGCCGTACGTCCGCAACGACTTCACGCTGATCGAGGCGTACGCGCACCGGCCCGAGCCGCCGCTGACCGTCCCGGTCACCGCGATCATCGGGGACGCCGACCCGCACGTGGACGAGGAGCTGGCCCGCGGCTGGGCGCGCGCCACCCGCGGGCGGTTCGCGCTCCGGGTGCTGCCCGGCGGGCACTTCTACCTGGCCGACCAGCAGCCCGCCGTGCTCGCCGAGATCCTGCGGACGCTGGAGGTCCCCGCCGTGTGACGGGCGGACGGGCCGCCCCCACGGGAGTCCGTGGCGGGGGCGGCCCGTCGCTGCGGGGGAGCTTTCCGAGGGTCGTTTAGTAGACGGACGCCCCGTACACCGACAGCGGCTCGGTGATGGGCTGGAAGAACGTCGTCCCGCCCGAGGAGCAGTTGCCGCTGCCGCCCGAGGTCAGGCCGAGCGCGGTGTTCCCGGCGAACAGGGAGCCGCCGCTGTCGCCCGGCTCGGCGCACACCGTGGTGCGGATGAGGCCGCTGACGCTGCCCTCCGCGTAGTTCACCGTCTGGTTGAGGGCGGTGACCCGGCCGTTGTGCAGGCCGGTGGTGCTGCCGCTGCGGTACACGGTCTGGTTGACCGCGGCGTTACCGGCGCTGGTGATGTCGCGGGTGCCGCTGTACAGGCTGACCGTGCCCTGCGTGTCGGTGGGCGTCGAGGAGTAGGTGACGATGCCGTAGTCGTTGCCGGGGAAGCTGCTGCCGGCGGTGCGGCCCAGCGTCCGGCCCGAGCTGTCGGTCCAGGTCGAACCGATGTTGGTGCAGTGCCCGGCCGTGATGAAGGCGTAGCCGCTTCCCCTCCTGACGTTGAAGCCCAGCGAGCAGCGGGCGCCGCCGGTGTAGATGGCCTCGCCGCCTCGGGTGAGCGTCTGGAACTTTCCGGCGACGCTCTCGGTGCGGACCGCCGCGCCCTGCCTGCTCGCGGCGGCGCGGACCTTCTCGAGCCCGGCGCCCTCGACCGTGCTGTCCATGGTGAGGACGACCTGGTTGGAGGCAGGGTCCACGGCCCATGCGGTGCCCGGGACGGTCGCGTCGCGCTTGAGCGCGGCCTCGACCTTCTTCAGGTCCGCGCCGCTGCGCGCGACGGTCTTCGGCACGGCGCCCGCGGCGCGGACGGCCTGCGCGGCCTGCGCGTCGGTGACCGTGACGACCAGCTTGCCGTCCTTCAGGTAGGAGCCCGCGCTGCGGGTTCCGAGCTGGTGCGCCAGCGACGTGGCGACGTCGCCGGGAGCGGCGGGGGCGGCGGGAGCAGCCGGAGCGGCGGACGCGGTGGGAGCGGTGGCCAGGGTGGCGGCCACCAGGCCGGCCGCGGTCGTGGTGACGGCCGCGGCGCGGACGCGCCTGTGACGGATCTTCACTTGTGCCTCCACGGGGGATGGGGCGCACCCGTGTGGTGCGCCGGAGGTCACCGACATGGTGTAAGAACGGTCAAGGCGGACGTAAGACGCATAAGGTGACCAATTCGGCACGTTCCCGTTGGCACTCTCGGAGCGGCGTGCGTGGTCAGTCCGGGAAAGGCGACCGCCGCCCTTCGGGTGAGAACGAGGTTCGGCCCCGGTCCTTGAGCCGGAAAGGCAGAAAGACCAGGGCCGAATCCCGCGCGGCGTCCCGCCGCCTGGGAGCTCCGGCGGGCCGCCGAGGGGCCGCTAGTAGATCTCGACCCCGAACTCCGACAGCGGCTCGGTCACGGGCTGGAAGAAGGTGACGCCGCCGGACGTGCAGTCGCCGCTGCCGCCCGAGGTCAGCCCGACCGCGCTCGACCCGGCGAACAGCGGGCCGCCGCTGTCGCCCGGTTCGGCGCACACGGTCGTCTGGATGAGGCCGCTGACGCTGCCCTCCTGGTAGTTCACCGTCTGGTTGAGAGCGGTGACCTGCCCGTCGTGGACGCCGGTGGTGCTCCCGCTGCGGGTCACGGTCTCGCCGACCGTGGCCTCGGCGGCGCCGGTGATGTCCTTGAACTGGCCGTCGACCGTGACGCCGCCCTGCGTGTCCTCCGGGGCGGAGGCGTACTTGACGAGGCCGTAGTCGTTGCCGGGGAAGCTGCTGCCGGCGTTGCCGCCGAGCGCGCCGCCCGACTCGTCGGTCCACGTGGAGCCCGCCTCGGTGCAGTGCCCCGCCGTCAGGAAGTAGTACTCGCTTCCCTTCTTGACGTTGAAGCCCAGCGAGCAGCGGGCGCCGCCGGTGTAGATCGGGTCGCCGCCGGCCGTGAACATGCGGAACTTCCCCGCGACCCGCGCGGTGCGCACGGCCGCGCCCTGCCTGCTCGCGGCGCTGCGCACCTTCTCGAGCCCGGCGCCCTCGACCGTGCTGTCCATGGTGAGGACGACCTGGTTGGAGGCAGGGTCCACGGCCCATGCGGTGCCCGGGACGGTCGCGTCGCGCTTGAGCGCGGCCATGACCTTCTTCAGGTCCGCGCCGCTGCGCGCGACGGTCTTCGGTTCGGCCCCGGCAGCCCGGACCGCCTGCGCGGATCCGGCGTCGGTGACCGTGACGACCAGGTTCTTCGTGGCCCGGTCCACGTAGGCGCCGGCGCTGCGGTCGCCGAGCCGCTGCGCCAGCTTCGCGGCCACCGCGCCCGTGTCGGACCGGGGCGCGGCGCTCCCGTCGGGCGCGTCGAGGGTCGCGTTCGCGGCGGGGGCGGCGGCCAGGGCGGTCGCCACGAGCCCGGACGCCGCCATGGTCACGGCGGCTCCGCGGACGCGGGAGGGACGGATTCTCACTTTGCCTCCAGGGGGGATTGGGCGCGCCCGAATGACGCGCCGGAGGTCACGGGTCATGCTGGAAGATTTCTGAACGCCCTTGTAAGGCGAGAAAGTGACCAATCGACCATCTACGGATTGTCACAATGGGTGCGGGTTCCGTGGTCGATCCTCGGGGAGGACTGCCCGTTTAGCCGGTTTTGGGCCGGATACCAGGTCCAATGGAGGTGCCCTCCCGAGGGTGACGCCCGCCTCGGAGCACGGAAGGATGGCCGGGTGACGCTCCTCTTGGCCCGTTCCATCCTTGAGTCGCTGCTCGACCCCGCCCCCTGCCTGGACGCGCTGCGCCGCGGCTTCACCGCCGGGGACGGCGGGGCCGCCGCCCGCCGGGTGATCGCCGAGTTGCCGGGCCAGGGCGCCGCGACGGCGCTGATGCCGGGCCTGGTCGAGGGGATCCCCGCCTACACCGTGAAGGTGAACGCCAAGTTCCCCGGCGCCCGCCCGGCGCTGCGCGGCGTCGTCTGCCTGCACGACCGGGAGACCGGGGAGCTGCTGGCCCTGCTGGACTCGGCGACCGTGACCGCCTGGCGCACCGGCCTCGCCGCCGCGCTCGGCACCCATGCCCTGGCGCGTCCCGCGGCCGGCTCGGTCGCGGTGATCGGCGCGGGCGCGCAGGCCGAACTGGTGATGCGGGGCCTGGGCGAGTTGCGGGAGGTGCGCGGCCTCACCGTCTTCGATCTGGACGCCGGCCGCGCCGCCGACTTCGCGGCGCGGCACGGCGCCCGGCTGGACGCGCCCGCGACGGTGGCGCCGGACCCGCGGGCCGCCGTCCGGGACGCCGGGATCGTCGTCCTGGCGACCTGGGCGCGCCGCCCCCTCCTGCACGCCGCCGACGTGGCCCCGGGAACCCATCTCACCTCCCTCGGCGCGGACCAGCCCGGCAAGGCCGAACTGGGGGCCGACCTGCTGAAGGGCGCCCGCGTCGTCGTCGACGACGTCCCCCTGGCCCTCGAGATGGGCGTGCTGGCGGGAGCGGGCCTGGAGGTCGAGCACGCCGCCGGGACGCTGCGCGACCTGATGCGCGGTCAGGTGCCGGGGCGGGTGAAGGACGGCGAGGTCACGGTGTACGCGCCCGTCGGGCTGCCCTGGCAGGACCTCGCGCTGAGCTGGACGGCCTACACCGGGGCCCGCGCCGCGGGCGCTGGCGCGGAGTTCGATTTCCTCGGCTGAACCGGTTCGGGCCCATCAGGTGTACGACCGCTAATTGGCGGAATACCCATCGCTGGATTCCTGGTTTCCACGGTGTCTTTACAATACGCAGTGAATAGTGTTGGCTCCATCCGGTAAGTCATCAGTAGTCGTGAGGCCTGTCGAAGTTGACCAAATGAAAGTTCGATTTCGCACTGACCGAATCCCCGGTATCGCTTCTCGGTCGCCGCCCTGACGTCGCGGGGAAGCGCGTTCGATGATTGTTCCTTTCTCGGGCTACGGACGGGTGGCCGTGTTGGAGACGAAAATGATTCGGATTCTGCTCGCCGAGGGGGCGCCTCTCCTGCGCAGCGGGCTGGTCGCGCTGTTCGACCGGGTGAAGGATCTCGACGTGGTGGCGGCGGTCGGCTCGGGCGAGCAGGTGCTCCGCACCGCGCGCAGACGGCGGCCCGACGTCGCGCTGATCGACGTCGGGCTCCCGGGACTGGACGGCTTCACGGCGGCGCGGGCGTTACGCGAGGCCGTCCCGGAGTGCCGCACCGTCCTCATGGCGGGCCGCTGCCGGACCGGCGACCTGCGGCGCGCGGTGGCCGCGCGGGCGGCGGGGCCCGTGCTGAAGGACACCTCGCCGGGCGAGCCGGTGGACGCGATCCGGCGGGCGGCCGGGGGAGCGCGCGTCATCGACCCCGACATGGCCTTCATCGAACTGGGCTCGGCTCAGAGCCCGCTCACCGAACGGGAGGTCGAGGTCCTCACGCTGGCGTCACGGGGCGCCTCCGCGGCGCAGATCGCCGAGGACCTCGTGCTGACGATCGGCACCGTCCGCAACCACCTCTCCCGCATCAACCGCGAGATCGGCGCGGAGAACCGGGTCCAGGCCATCCGGATCGCCGAGGACGCCGGATGACTGTGAGCCGTCCTCCCACCGGCCGATCAGGTCCCGGTACAGCGGGCAGACCGCGGGCAGGTCCGCGTGCCGGCCGAGGTGGACGCGGGTCCCGTCCAGCACCAGGACGCGGCGGGCGCGCATCGCCGAGCTGATCCGGTGCGCGATGACGACCAGCGTGCCGGGCCGCCGCGCGAACGCCGCCTCCATCCGCGCCTCGGCGGCCGGGTCGAGGCGGTACGCGGCCTCGTCCAGGACGACGAGGGGCTGCGGCGCGAGGTAGGCCCGGCACAGCGCGACGCACTGCCGCTGCGCCTCGGTGAGCGCGCCCGGCTCCAGCCGCGCCCCGAACCCGCCGAGGTCGCGGACGAGCGGCGCCAGCCCGAGCGCGTCCACGGCCCGTCCCGCCTCCTGCGGGCCGGCGTCCGGGGCGTGGTAGACGAGGTTGTCGAGCAGGGTGCCGCCGAACACGTACGCCTCCTGCGGGACGAGCACCCGGCGGCCCGGGTCGCCCGCCGGCCGCCCGTCCACCAGCACCTCGCCCGCGCTGGGCGCGGCCAGCCCCGCGACCAGCGCGGCGAGCGTCGACCTGCCGATCCCGCTCGGCCCCACCACGGCCAGGTGGTCGCCGCGCGGGCCCACCAGGTCCAGGTTCTCGATCACCGGCCGCGCGCCGGTCCCGTAGGCGAAGGTCACGCCGCGCAGCTCCACCGCCGGCGCCCCCGGCACGGGCTCGGCGGGCACGGGTTCGAGGGGGGCGCCCTCCTTTCAGGACCACCTTCGCGCCGCTCCGGGTGTCGGTCGCCGCGTAGACTCCGCCCCCGTTGGAGAAATGGAGGGCCTTGTCGATCCGGCAGGGCAGATCGGTCGTCGTCGTGGCGCCGCGTGCCCGGAGATGCGGTTCCAGGCAGGCGGGAAGGCTCACCCAGCCGGGGACGGAGAAGACGGGATCGCGCCGGTCCGGAACCAGTTCCCCGGAGCCGTCGCGCAGCGCGGGGACGAGCCGGCCCTGCTCGTCCAGGCACCGGCGCTCCGCGAATCCGCCGTACCGGACGTGCAGCGGCCCCTCGCCGATGCGCAGGTCGCTGAGGATGTACGGGCCGGGAAGCCCGCCCAGCCGGGCGCCGAGCCCGGTGAGCACCTCGGCCAGTTCGTCCTCGTCCGCGGGGTAGATCGTGACGAGCTTCCCGCTCACCCCGCGCGGCGCGTACTTGGCGTTGCGCCTGCGGAGCGTTCCCGGGCCGCGCAGGTGCTTGAACTCGATTCCCCGGGCGGCGCAGTACTCCCAGGTGCCGGCAAGCGCCTTCTCCGCGCTTTCCGGACATCCGGAGACGTGCACCTTCCAGCCCTGTTCGGGGGCGCGCTGGACCGGCGGAACGTAGACGACCCATTCGTCTCCGAAGACCTTTTCCCAACCCTCCGGGAGTTCTCGCCGCGTGATGTCGAAATCGGTGCTGCGGGTCACCGGCGGAGCATCGTAGAAGAGCTCGTCTGCGAGGCAGTAAAGCTCGTACCCCTTGTCCACGGCCGGTTTCCCCTTCCTCGTGCGCCGGTTGTCGGAACGCACAGGGGAAAGAATTGCGGTCATGTCGGAAATGGACTAGTGGCGGACATTATGAATGGCCTGTGAAGATGTACCGTCCGCCGGCGTGCGCGCGTCACGCGCCGCCCGTCACACCGGTATTGAAACAGGTTCTAGTTCCTGCGTAGGCTGTGCGGGCGGCGAGGCGACGGACCGGAGGTGACGCCGGTGATCTCGGAGCGGTTCCGAATCGACGGCAGGGTGGCGGTGGTGACCGGCGCGGGCCGGGGGATCGGGGCGGCCACCGCGGTCGCGCTCGCCCAGGCGGGCGCCGACGTGGTGATCTCCTCCCGGACGCGCGAGCAGCTCGACGAGGTCGCCGCCGGGATCGAGGCCGCCGGGCGGCGGGCCCTGGTCGTCCCCTCCGACCTCGCCGACCCCGAGACCGCCGCCGAGCTGGCGGACCTCGCCGCGGGCGAGTTCGGCCGACTCGACATCGTGGTGAACAACATGGGCGGCGCCATGCCCGCCGCCTTCCTGGACACCTCGCCCCGGCACATGGAGAAGGCGTTCCGGTTCAACGTCGGCACCGCGCACGCGCTGACCCGCGCGGCCGTCCCGCACCTGCTGAAGGCGGACGGCGGCAGCGTCGTCAACATCTCCTCGGCCATGGGGCGGCTCGCGGGCCGCGGCTACCTGGCCTACGGCAGCGCCAAGGCGGCCCTCGCCCACTACACCCGGCTCGCGGCGTTCGACCTGGCCCCGCGCGTGCGCGTCAACGCCGTCGCCGTCGGCTCCGTCGCGACCTCCGCGCTCGACGTCGTCATGACCAGCGACGAGCTGCGCACCGAGATGGAGCGCAGGACGCCGCTGCGCCGCGTCGGCGAGCCGGAGGACGTGGCCGCCGCGGTGCTCTACCTCGCCTCGCCCGCCTCCGCCTACGTCACCGGCAGCGTGCTGCGCGTGGACGGCGGCATCGAGGCCCCGAACCTCGACCTCGGCCTGGAGGACCTGTGACCTACCGCGTCGTCCAGTGGAGCACCGGCAACGTCGGGCGCCACGCGATCGCCGGCATCGACGCACGCCCCGACCTCGAACTCGCCGGGGTCTGGGTCTCCAACCCGGCCAAGGCCGGCCGGGACGCCGGCGACCTGGCGGGCCTCGGTCGCGACCTCGGCGTCACCGCCACCGGAGACGCCGGGGCGCTCCTCGCGCTGCGGCCCGACTGCGTCGTCTACACCTCCATGGCCGACGTCCGGCTGATGGAGGCGATCGACGACCTGTGCCGCATCCTGCGCGCCGGGGTGAACGTCGTCTCCAGCAGCCCGGTGTTCCTGCAGTTCCCGGACGGCGTCGTCCCGCCCGAGATGTCCGACCCGGTGCGGGAGGCGGCCCGGGCCGGCGGCGCGTCCCTCTTCGTCAACGGCATCGACCCCGGCTTCGCCAACGACGTGCTCCCGCTCGCCGTCACCGGCATCAGCGAGCGCATCGACCAGGTCCGCTGCATGGAGATCCTCAACTACGCCACCTACGACCAGGCCACGGTCCTGTTCGACATCATGGGCTTCGGCGGCCCCCTGGACGGCGCGCCGATGCTGCTGCGACCCGGCGTCCTCACCATGGCGTGGGGGAGCGTCGTCCGGCAGATCGCCGCCGGCCTCGGCGTCGAGCTGGACGAGATCGCCGAATGGCACACCCGCCTGCCCGCGCCCGAGACGTTCGCCGTCTCCGCCGGGACCATCGAGAAGGGCACGGCCGCCGCCCTGCGGTTCGAGGTGCGGGGGATGCGCGGCGGCGAGGCCGTCGTCGTCCTGGAGCACGTCACCCGGCTCCGCGACGACCTCGCCCCCGACTGGCCGCAGCCCGCAGGCGCGGGCTGCTACCGCGTCGAGGTCCGCGGCGAGCCGAACTACACGGTGGACCTGCGGCTCCTCGGCACCGACGGCGACCACAACACCGCGGGCCTGAAGGCCACCGCGATGCGCCTCGTCAACGCCGTCCCCGCCGTCGTCGAGGCGCCGCCCGGCCTGCTCACCGCCCTGGACCTGCCGCTGATCCCGGGCCGCGGGCTCCTCTAGCCCGCGCCCCTCAGAACTCCAGCGCGTCCAGGAGCGGGAGGAGCCGCTCCTCCTCGCGGTCGAGGTGCGCCACCAGCGCGGCCGCGAGCCGGTCGACCTCGGCGAGCAGCGACGCGGAGTCCCCGGCGGCGAGGACGCGGCGCAACTCCTCCAGCAGCGCGCTGATCGTCGCGTGCTCGTCCCTCAGTTCCGCCAGCGCCGGGGCGAGCTCGGGGTGGCGCCGCTCCAGCAGGGGGAACATCTGCTGGTCCTCGCCCATGTGGTGGTGGCCGAGCCCCTGGCACATCGTCAGGCAGGTGACCCGGAGCTGGGCGCCGACGGCGGCCCCGGACGCGGCGACCTCCCTGCGGATCAGCTCCAGCTCCCCGCGGAACGCGTCGTGCACCGCGACCAGCATGGCGCCGGGCGTCCCCGGCCCGGAGGGCGGCCCGGCGGCGGCCTGGACCAGGGCGACGACGGGCAGCGTCCGCCCCGACTTCTCCTCGTACCCGGCCCAGCCGGGGTCGGCCTCGGCCGCCCGCGCGAAGGCGCGGTCGCGCTCCTCGCCGTCCAGGACGACCGCGTCGGCCTCGTAGGCGAAGGCGCCGCTCTCGACCGTGACGCGCGGGTTCGCGACCAGGTTGCGGTACCAGGCCGGGTGCCTCGGCGCGCCCCCGGCCGAGCCGATGACCAGGACGCGCCCCACGCCGTCGGGCAGGTAGCCGAGCGGCGTCGTGTGCGGGGCGCCGGTCCGCGCCCCGGTCGTGGTCAGCAGGAGCAGCCGCCCGCCCTCGAACGGGCCGCCGACCCGCCCGCCGTTCGCGCGGAACTCCTCGATGACCTGCTGGTTGAAATCCATTTGTCTCCTGTTTTCGGGCATGACGAATAGACCGCGGATAGGACGCGCGGCCGTGGCTTGGAAAGGGTGGTGAAAGGGCACGCCGAAGGCGCGGGCATGCCGGATGACGTCGCGTTGCGCGCGGACGATGGCGCGCTGCGCGCGTGGAGGATGAAACGGAAAAGGGAAGTGGAGGAGGCGGGCCTCGCGCCCGCCCCGGCCTCACTCGGAGGCCGGGAACCTCACTCGCTCGTGGCCCATGGCCGACCCGGCAGTCACGAAATGCACATTACCGGCGCTCATTGCGCCATCGCAAGATCAGATCCCCTCGCGGTGGGCGACGGCGGCGGCCTGGGTGCGGCTGGAGACGTTCAGCTTGCCGAGGATGTTCGACACGTGCACGCTCGCCGTCTTGGGGGAGATGAACAGCGCCGCCGCGATCTCCCGGTTGTTGCGGCCCTCGGCGACGAGCTTCAGCACCTCCCGCTCCCGCCCGGTGAGGGAGGCGAGCGGACCGGACGGCCCGCTCCGCGGCGCCGCGCCCGCGCGGCCGGTCCCGAGCCGGGCGCGGGCGCCGAGGTCGCGCAGCGCGGCCAGCAGCGGCCGGGCGCCGAGCCGCTCGGCGGACCGCACGGCCGCCCGCCACTGCTCGGCGGCCTCGTCCCGGTCGCCGTTCTCGGCCAGCGCCTCCGCCAGCCGCCACCGCGACCGCGCCACCTCGTAGACGAACCCGCCGTCGGCGTCGCCGTAGGTGAACAGCTCGGCCGTCCGGCGCCACAGCTCCACGTCGTGGACGCCGTCCAGGCGGCGGCGCTCGGCCTCGGCGCGGGCCAGCCAGCCCTGCCCCTCCCAGCCGAGCCAGGCGCGCGGCTCCCCGTCGACGTTGACCGCGACGACGCTGCGCGCGATCCGCAGGAGCGCGTCGCCGGTCTCCCGCGCCGCCCGCAGCGCCTCCTCGTCCCCGGCCGCGCGGGCGCGGGCCGCCCGGTCGGCCTCCGCCCACAGCCCGGTCGCCGCGATGCGGATGGCCCCGACCGTCTGGATGTAGACGGTGTCGACGACGTCGCGGATGTGCTCGGCCGCCGTGTCCGGGTCGCCGTGCCACAGCGCGTGCTCGGCGGCGAGTCCGCGGGCGAGATAGTTGACGAAGCCGTCCTGCCCCCACAGCGGAGTGATCCAGCGCAGCCGCTCCTCGACCGTCGGGGCGCCCTGCGCGACCTCCAGGAACAGGGCGTACGCCGACACCTGGCCCTCGGGCGCGCGGCCGACCTGCACCGCGAACTCGTCGGCGAGCCGGCCCGCCTCCGCCCAGTTCCCCGACGTGTAGTGGACGAGGTAGCGCAGCGACCGCAGCACGATGCCGAACGTGCTCCACACGATCCCGTTGTCGACGGCGAACTTCACGCCCGCGTCGGCGGCGCGGGCCGCGCCCGCGAGGTCGCCGCGGTCGAACTTCGTCCGGGCGTGGTGGAAGGCGGCGCGCATCGCGATCATGGAGCTGTCGCCGGCCGCCGCGGCCAGCTCGTGGGCGCGGGCGAACACCTCCGCGACGCCGGTGTCGGCCTCCCGCGACTCGCGGTACAGGCCGAGCGTGACCAGCAGGCTGGCCTCGGCGCCGGTGGCGCCCGCCTCGCGCGCCGTCTCGATGGCGCGCTCGGCGTACCCGGGCATCTCCCCGGCCGCGTCCCGGTACATCAGCGTCCGGGCGTAGGTGGCGAGCGCGTCGGCGCGCTCCACGGTCGGCGGGTCGGCCGGCAGCATCGCCACCGCCTCCCGCGCCACCGCCTGCGACTCGGCGTCCTCGTCGATGTCGCCGAGGTAGCCGGCCAGGTGCTCGCGCAGCAGGCAGCCGAGCCGCACGTCGGCGGGATCGGCCGCGGCCAGCACCCGGCGCAGCCGGTGCACGGCCCGCCGCAGCTCGCCGGCCCGCGCGGACGCCTGGGCCGCCGCCAGCGACAGCCGGATCCGGTCCGTCCCGGCGGCGGCCTCCGGGTCGGCGACGGCGTCCCACAGCTCCAGCGCCCGGTCGTAGTGCTCGTACGCCTCGGCGGGCGCGGCGAGGCGGTCGGCCTCCCGGCCCGCCCGGACCGACGCGGCGAACGCGGCGGGCAGGTCGTGCGCGGCGAGGCTGTGGTGCGCCAGCTCGGCCGCCGACCCGCGCGTGCCGTCGGGGAGGCCGGCGAGGAGCCGGGCGAAGTCGGCGTGCAGCCGGGTCCGCTCGCCGGGCAGCAGATCGGCGTAGACGGCCTCGCGCAGCAGCGCGTGCCGGAACGTGTACCCGGCGCCGGACGGGACGAGCAGCTGGTGCGACACCACCTCGCGCAGCGCCTCGCCGACCGTCGCCTCGTCGAGCCCCGCCACGACCCGGACGAGCTCGTCGTCGACGCGGCGCCCCGCCACGGCCGCGACCCGCACCACGCGCTGGCCCGGGTCCGACAGCCGCTCGATCCGCGACAGCAGCAGGTCGGCGAGCGCGGACGGCAGCCCGGCCGCGCCGTCGTCGCGGGCGTCCAGGCCCGAGGAGTACAGCTCGGCGGCGTAGAAGGGGTTGCCCTCCGACCGGCGGTGCACCCGCTCGACGGTCCGCGCCGTGACCGGGGCGGACCCGCGCGCCAGCTCGGCGAGGTACCGGGCCGTCTCGCCCCGCCCGAACGGGCGGACCTCGACGCCCGTCACGTTCGGCAGCCGCAGCAGCTCCGCGACCACGGGCCGCAGCGGGTGCCGCCGGTGCAGGTCGTCGGACCGGTACGTCCCGACGAGGCAGACCCGCTCGCGCTGCAGGACGCGGCTGAGGAACGTCAGCAGGTGCCGCGTCGACCGGTCGGCCCAGTGCAGGTCCTCCAGGACGAGCAGCACGGGCCGCGCGTCGCCGAGTTCCCCGAGAAGGCCGAGCACCGCGCCGAACAGCTGCTGCTGGCCGAGCTCGGATCCCGCGGCGGGGCCGCCCTCGCCGTCGGGCAGCAGGCGCGCGAGCGCGGGCCGGGCGTCGAGCGCGGCGCGGACCTCGCCGGCCTCCGGCGCGTCGGTGTGCGCGGCGGCCCACAGGGCGTCGGTGAGCGGCAGGTAGGGCATGCTCTCGCCCAGCTCGGCGCACTGCCCGACGAGCACTGCGCAGCCGCGGTCGAGGGCGGCGGCGGTGAGCGCGGACACCAGGTGCGTCTTGCCGACCCCGGCGTCCCCGCTGACCAGCACGACGCCCGCGCCGCCCGCGGCGGCGCGGTCCAGCGCGGCGGTCAGCGCCGCGAGCTCCCCCGCCCTGCCGATCAGCACGAACTGCCCTTTCTGGTCATCCCGATCGAGTATTCCATCCGGGGGGACGTGGACGGGCCCCGGACCGGGAGGGTCCGGGGCCCGCGGGCGGGTGTGGTCAGCTGACGAGGGCGGGGGTCTTGCCGGGCTCGTGCTCCGCCCCGTCCTCCTCCGGCTCCGGCTCCGGGACGGGCAGCACCTTCAGGTACGCGCGCAGCGTCTCGGCGGCGATCCGCTCCAGGGAGTAGCGGGAGCGGGCGCGGTCCCCGGCGGCGATCGAGTAGCCGTGCAGGGTGGTGTCCTCCGACAGCAGCTGCCGGATCGCCCGCCCGATCACGACCGGCCGGCCCGCCGGGACGTGGATGCCGGTGATGTGGTCCAGAACCTCGTCGGCGTTGCCGCCGACCGGGGTCGCCGCCACGGGGACGCCGCAGGCCATGGCCTCCAGCGGCGCCGTCGGGGACGGCTGGTGCGGGGCCAGGCAGAGCGCGAGGCTCGCGGTGCGCAGCAGCTTCGGCATGGTCTTGCGGGGCAGCCGCCCGAGGAAGACGACCCGGTCGGCGACGTGCAGCTCCTTGGCCAGCAGCCGCAGCCGGTGGACGGCCGAGTCGTTCTCCAGCTCCTCGCGCTCCGGGCCGCCGGCGAGGGCCAGCTCGGCGTCGGGGACGTGCACCAGGGCGCGCAGCGCGGTCTCGGCGTCGGCGCCGAGGTCCTCGCTGACCAGCACCATGCGGGGGCGGTCGCCGTGCGGCATCGCCGGGCCGACCTGTGCGAAGTGCTCGGAGTCCACGCTGTAGGGGACGACCGAGACCGACGGGCGCGGGACGCCCGTCCGCACGACCGCGGTGGCCTCCTCGGCATGCCCGGCGATCACCAGGTCGGCGTCCCGCCCGATGGCCTTCTCCAGGCGGTCGCGGTGGGGGTGGACCTGGCGTCCGGCCTGCCGCTCGACGGCGGCCACGCCGTGGTAGCTCTGCACGAAGGGGATGCCGAGCTCGCGGGCGACGGCGCAGGCGGCCAGGCCGCCGATCCAGCCGTGCGCGTGCACGATGTCGGGGCGCGCCGAGCCGGACCAGCGGCGGCGCAGGCCGTCGGCGAAGTCGCGAAGGTGCTGGAGCAGCTCGTCGTCCGACAGCGGGCGCGGGGGCCCGGCGTCCAGGTTCACCTGGGCGGCGCCCGGCGCGAGCCGGACGCGACCGCGGGCGGACCTGTCCTGGCGGCGCGTGTAGACCGTGACCTGGTTCGGCTCACCGTCGGCGACCAGCGGACGGGTGAGGGAACGAGCGAGATCCCGGACGTGGACTGACTGCAGGTGCTCGCCGTCAAGGTCGGAGGCGGACACCAGAGCAATGTGAAGCGGGCGATGCATGACGGATCCTCCGGGACTACACAGGGGAAGCTCGGAGGTATCTGCGTCGTAGACACCTGCTCGGTCAGTTTCCTATCCCTCCCCCCTCTCCGTCAAACCTGGCGAAACGGAATACCCACCCCGGGGTCGCTCCGCGGGGCGGCTCACCTGCGGCGATGATTTTCGGACGGGAGGCGCACCGCCTCGGTCCGGGGCGCGCCGCACCGCTCGGCTAGGTTCGACCCATGAAACCCGGTGATGTCGTCGACGATTTCGAGCTCCCGGACGAGACGGGCGAACCGCGCACCCTGACCGGCCTGCTGGCCGAGGGCCCGGTGGTCCTGTTCTTCTACCCGGCGGCCATGACCCCCGGCTGCACGGCCGAGGCCTGCCACTTCCGCGACGTGGTCGCCGAGCTCGCCGAGGCGGGCGCCCGCGCGGTGGGGGTCAGCGCCGACCCGGTCGGCAAGCAGAAGGAGTTCGCCGACAGGCACTCGCTCGGCTACCCGCTGCTGTCCGACCCGTCCGGCGAGGTCCGCGCGCGTTTCGGGGTCAAGCGCTCCGTGGCCCTCATGCCGACCAGGCGCCAAACCTTCGTCATCGACACCGACCGCCGCGTCCTGGCGGTGGTCAAGAGCGAGGTCCGCATGAACACCCATGCGGACAAGGCGCTGGAGGCCCTCAGGGCCCGCCGCGGCTGACCCGGCCGCCCGGTCGGCCGACGATCGGCAGCGTGATCGAGGACGGGTGGCCGGGGGCGTGGAAGATCTCCTGGTCGGCGGTGAGCATCTCGGTGGCGGTGCCGATGGGGTCGCCGGTTCCGGAGTTGCGGGCCACGCGGGGGTAGGCGCCGCTGGAGACCTGCACGCGGACGCGGTGCCCCCGGCGGAAGCGGTGGCCGAGCGGCCAGAGCTCGACGGCGACGCGGCGGACGCCGTCCTCCCCGGGCTCCGGGGTGCCGGGGACGAGGCGGCGCATGCCCTCGCACAGGTTGAGCGACTCGCCCTCGGGGGTGACGTCGCAGAGCCGCACCACGAAGTCGGTGTGCTCGCGGTTCGAGCGGACGTGCAGGTCGGCGGTGACCGGGCCGATGAGCTCCATGTCCTCGTCCAGGACGCCCGAGGTGTAGGTCAGCACGTCCCGGCGGCGCTCCAGGCGCTTCTGGTCGGTGGACGGGTGCGTCTCGCCGAGCAGGGTGGGCCCGCCGAGGAACGGCGTGGGGTGGTTCGGGTCGTAGCGGTAGCCGTCGGGATCGGACTCCGGCGGCCCGTCGGGTGACAGGGCGCCCGCCGGGTGCAGGTGCCAGCGCTCCTCGCGCATGCCGGGGACGGGCCAGTCGGGGAACTCGCGCCACTCGTCGGCGCCGGTGATGAAGAGCCGGACGGGCTGCGCGCGCAGGCCGGACGGGTCGTCCAGCAGGTGGGCGCGGAACCACGCGATCGCGTCCGCGACCGAGCCGCGCATCATGCGCTGGTCGGCGTGGAACCAGGGGCCGATCGTCAGGTAGGGGCGCCGCCCGGCGGCGCGCAGGGCCGCGTAGTCCTTCATCTGCCAGGGCAGGAAGATGTCGTACCAGCCGCCGGTCATGTTCACCGGGGCGGTGACCTGCGACACGGTGGTGCTGAAGTCGCGCTTGTCCCAGAAGGGGGTGTCGGGGCCGTTGACGAGCAGGTCCTGGAAGAAGCGCTGCTGCTCGCCGGTCGCGAGCCGGTCCAGTTCGGCCAGCGGGCGCCCCGACAGGGTGGCGCGGCGGGCGCGGCGCGGCGACATGATGCCGGTCGTGATGCCCGACAGGGAGCTCTTCATCCGCGCGGTCAGGTCGACCCAGATGAGCGCCGACTCCAGCGCGAAGGTGCCGCCGACGTTGACGGCGTCCCGGAAGGTGGACGCCGTGACCTGCATCGACAGCGCCTTCAGCTCGGGTCCGGCCTCCGCGGCGACGGCCCACTGGACGTAGCCGAGGTAGCTCGGGCCGTGCATGGCGAACGTTCCGCCGAACCAGGGCTGCGACGTCAGCCACTCGATGGTGGCCAGGCCGTCCTCCCGCTCGTCCAGCGCCTCGAAGACGCCGCCGGACCCGAAGCCGCCGCGCACGCTCTGCACGACGGCCTGGAAGCCGTGCGAGGCGAACCCCTGCCCGCACATGAGGCCGAACGGCCCGCGCCGCCCGTAGGGCGAGCGGACCAGCACCGTCGGCGCCTTCTCGACGCCGGCGGGCGAGTACCGGTCGGCCAGCAGCGTCACGCCGTCGGCGGCCGGCACCTCCAGGTCGCGCTCGACCGTCACCCGGTGGGGGCCGTTCCGCAGTCCCAGCGCCGTGACCCCGAGCCGGCGCATCATTCCCACGCTCACCACTTGATCGATCGTAACCGGCAGGTCGCCGGGCCTTGGAGCCAGATGTGCCGTGATGTGCCTCGCAGTGCCCCGGGACTTCACTACGATCGGGGACTCGTACCACGCAAAACGGAAATATCGCTGGCGGCGTCGTGCGCCCCCGGACCGAGGAGGAGTCTTCCCCGTCATGGCTGACCTGGGCGATCTGAGCTGGCATCGGGTGGTGGGCGCCGCCGCCGTACTGGTGGTCGCGGTCGGGATCGCGGTGATCCTGCGGCTGCTGACCGGCCGGCTGTTCCGGCGGGCGGGCGACACCCGGTGGGCGTGGGACGACCTGGCCGCCCGCCTGGTCAAGGACCTGGCGGTGCCCGTCTCGGTGCTGCTCGGCCTGTGGGGCGCGGCCCGGACCCTGGACCTGCCCCGGGGAACGCTCGCCGTGACCGCGGAGGCGCTCACGGCCGCCGCCATCCTCGTCGTCTCGCTGGCGCTGGCCCGCCTGATCGCGGGCTCGGTCACCTCGATCGCGATGGTCCGGCAGGGCGTCGCGGCCAACGTGACGATCTTCGCCAACATCACCCGGGTCCTGGTGATCGGCGTCGGCGTCCTGGTGATGCTGCAGAGCCTCGGGATCTCGATCTCGCCGCTGCTCGGCGCCCTGGGCGTGGGCGGTCTCGCGGTGGCGCTCGCCCTCCAGGACACGCTGGCCAACCTCTTCGCGGGCGTGCACGTCCTGGCGTCCAAGACGATCGAGCCCGGCGACTACATCAAGCTGAGCAGCGGCCAGGAGGGGTATGTCGTCGACATCAACTGGCGCAACACCTCCATACGGACGCTGTCGGACAACATCGAGGTCATCCCGAACCAGCGGTTCTCCGACACGATCCTCACCAACTACCACCGCCCCGCGGAGGACATGTCGCTGCTCATCCAGGCCCGCGTGGCCTACGAGAGCGACCTGGAGCACGTCGAGAGCGTGGTCGTGGAGGTCGGCCAGGAGGTCATGAACGAGGTCCAGGGCGGGGTGAAGGACACCGAGACGCTGGTGCGCTTCCACACCTTCGGCGACTCCTCGATCGGCTTCACCGTGATCCTGCGGACCGACGAGTTCGGCGACCAGTTCCGCCTGAAGCACGAGTTCGTCAAGCGGCTGCACCGCCGCTTCGCCAAGGAGCACATCGAGATGCCCTACCCCCGCCGCCAGCTCATCCTGCCCGACGGCGAGGGCGCGCACGGCCTGCTCAGCGAATGAACCGGACGTCGGGGTGGCGGGGCGAGGGGCGGTCGAGGACCGGGCGGTGCCGCCCGAGCAGCGCCCGGTCGAAGAACGCGGCGACGTAGGCCCGCACCGACGCCGTCATCCGTTCCGGGTCGACCGTCCCGATGAGGGCGGCGCGGTCCTCGGCGGGGATGTCGAGCTCGCCGTCCAGCGCCGGCAGCATGGCCTGGACGTCGGTGTAGGAGTAGTGGCTCGCGGCGGGCACGTTCAGGTCGCGCTTCCAGCCGGTCGAGCGGTTCCAGAACGATCCCCAGGACGGGCTCGTCAGGTGCGTCTGCGGCGAGCCGCCCGAAGCGGCTCCCATCAGCATGAACGCGCGGTCGAGGCCGGTCTCGGCTACCCGCACGTAGTCGTTCTCCGCGTACTGCAGGGTGCCGTCCATGTCGATGCCCGCGCCCACCCGCCGGTCGGTGCGCATGGCCTCGGCCGCCTCGATGCCGCCCGCGGAGTGCCCGACCATGCCCACACGGGAAAGATCCAGGGCCCGGCCGAGGCCGGCCGGCAGGGCCCGCCCCTCGGCGTCGGGGTTGCGGCCGGCCCGCAGGGCGGCGAGCCGGTCGAGGACGAGGCGGGCGTCCTTCACCCGCGCGTCCAGCCCGATCTTCAGCCGCTGCGGCCCCTGCGGCGGGAGGCGCTGGAGCTCGACCCGCCCGCCCGGGAACTCGACCGGGGCCGTCTCGTAGGTGTGGTCCACGGTCACCACCACGTACCCGCGGCTGGCCAGCTCCTCGGCGATCGTGGTGCCCAGCGCGCGCGGGACGCCGAATCCGGGGGAGTAGAGGACGACGGGCCGCGCGCGCCGCGCGTCCGCGGGGGCGCCCTCGGCGGCGTGGGTCCGGGCCCCCGCCCAGTCGACCGTCCCGGCCTTGAACACGCCGAGCGCGTCGACCTCAGAGAGCGCCTTCGCGACCCCGGGACGCAGATACGGGGCCCTCGGCCCGAAGTCCCGGGCGGCCGGATACCAGACGCTGACCATCAGCTCGCGGGTCCGGCCGGGCACCCACGGGTCGGCGCGCCCGGCGTCCTCAAGGTGCAGTTCGGTCGTCCCGACGGCCTGGTGCGGGCCCGTGGGGCGGGGGAGGGCGAACGCGGCGGGCGCGGTGGCGCCGGTCTTCGCCGCGCGGGCGGTGGCGCCGCACGCGGACAGCGCGAGGGGCAGGACGGCGGCGGCCGCGAGCAGGCGGAGGGACACAGGTGATCGCATCCCCTCAGCCTTCCGGCCGCGGACCCCTCCCGATCATGGTCGAACGGCCGCCGCGCACCCCGACCTTCGTCAGGGGCGCACGATCGGCATGAGGATCTCGTCGACGATCGAGGCCAGGCCGTCGTCGGTGATCGGGCCGCCCTCGGTGAGGTTGCGGTACACGATCACGGCCGGGCCCACGTTCGCGATCTGCCGGGTCGCGGTCTCCGGCCGGATCTCCCCGCGCGCGGCGGCCTCGCGGAGCGCCTCGTAGAGCAGGTCGCGGACGGGCTGGGACAGCCGGGCGCGCACCACGTCGTGGACGAGGCCGGCGCCCTCCTCGCCCTCCTCCCTCAGCACCCGGAACGCCGCGTCGCGGCAGGCGAGCAGCGTGTCGCGCAGGTGCCGCAGGATCCCCAGCATGTCCTCGCGCACCGACCCGGTCCCCGGCGCGGTCGGCGGCTCGGGAAGGACGTGCTTGAGCGCGTCGCTGATCAGCTCGTTCTTGGAGCGCCAGCGCCGGTAGAGGGCGGCCTTGCCGGTGCGGGCCGCGGCGGCGACGCCCTCCATCGTCAGCCCGGGGTAGCCGACCGCCTCCAGTTGGGCGAACACGGCGTCGAAGATCGCGGCCTCCAGGTCCCCGCCGCGGCGGCGGGTCGCCGGGGGCGCGGTGTGGGCGGAGGCCCCCGCGCCGGCGGGGGCACCGGAGTTCGCACGGGTCACGGCACGATCCCGAAAATAGTGAACGCCAGCGTTCTCTTAAGTGCGCATCGGTGGTACGTTCCCCACATAGTGTACTTCGCCGTTCCTTATTTGTGGAAAGGTTCGCCTTGACCGCATCCAGCGGGCGGACGGCCGCACCCCGGGAGTCGACACCTCCCGGACCGGCCGCGCCGCCCCTCCATCATCGTGCAGGAACCGTCCTCGCCGTCATCGTCGGCTGCCAGCTCATGGTCGGCCTGGACACCTCCGTCGTCACCATCGCGCTCCCGGACGTCCGGGCGGGCCTCGGCCTGAGCACCGGAGACCTCGCCTGGATCCAGAACTCCTACATGCTCGCATTCGGCGGCCTGCTCCTGCTCGGCGGGCGCGCCGGGGACGTGTTCGGGCGCCGCCGCGCCTTCACCGCCGGGATCGTGCTGTTCACCGCGGCGTCCCTGGCCGGCGGGTTCGCCGACGCGGGCTGGTGGCTGCTGGCCGCCCGTGCCGCCCAGGGCGTCGCCGCCGCCGTCGCCGCGCCGAGCGCGATGGCCCTGATCGCCACGAACTTCGAGGGCGCCGCCCGGATCCGCGCGCTGAGCGTCTTCTCCGCCGTGGCGGGCGCGGGCGCCGCCGTCGGCATGATCGTCGGCGGGGTGCTGACCGAGGCCGGGTCGTGGCGGTGGGTGTTCTTCGTCAACGTCCCGGTCGGCCTGGTCCTGGCGCTGGCCGCGCCGCGCGTCCTCGTCGAGACCGAGCGCCGCCCCGGCCGGTTCGACGTCCTCGGCGCCGCCGTCTCCACGGCCGGCATGACGGCCCTCGTCTACGCGCTGATCAGGGTCGGGTCGGACGGCTGGGACGACGGCCGCGCGGTCGCGGCGTTCGGGGCGGCGGCCGCGCTGCTCGCCGCCTTCGTGGCCGTCGAGGCCCGCGCCCGCCGCCCGCTCATGCCGCTGTGGCTGCTGACCGGACGCGACCGGGCCGCGTCCTACCTGACGCAGCTGTGCCTGGCGGCCGCCCTGTTCGGCGCGTTCTTCTTCCTGACCCAGTACCTGCAGCAGGTGCTCGGCTACGGGCCGCTGCGCGCCGGCGCCGCGTTCCTGCCCATGGTGGGCATGCAGTTCGCCGTCGTGCGGGCCGCGCCGCGGCTGATGGCGCGCGTCGGCGCCCGCCCCCTGGTCGTCGCCGGGGCGGTCCTGCTCGGCGCCGGGCTGCTGTGGCTGTCGCGGCTCTCCGCCGGGGACGGCTACGCCGAGGCGCTGCTGGCGCCGTTCGTCCTGATGGGCGCGGGCGGCGGCCTGTCGATCCTGCCGCTGAACGCGACGATCCTCGGCAGCGTCGAGCCGGAGCAGTCCGGCGCGGCGGCCGGAATCGCGCAGACCATGCTGTGGTCGGGCGGGTCCCTCGGCTCGGCCGTCATGGTGACGGCCTACGGGTCCGCCGCGTCCGGCCGCGGGCTCGCGGACACCGTCCACGGCATGGACGCGGCGTTCGCGACCGGCGTGGCGTTCGCCGCGGCCGCGCTGCTGGTGGCGCTGCTGGTGCTGCGCGTCCGGCGCTGAGCGCTCAGGCGGGCGGGGGAGCGACCTCCTCGAACCACGCGAGCAGTTCGGTGTCGCCGACCAGCCGCGCCGTGTCGGCGGCCGACGGCGTCCCCGCCCGCGGGTCGGCCCCCGCCTCCAGCAGCACCCGCACGACCTCGGTCTCCCGCTTGAACACCGCGCCCGTGAGAGGGCGGTGGCCGCGGTCGTCCGCGCGGTCCGGGTCGGCGCCGCGCAGCGTGAGCGCCCGGACGGTCTCCGGATGCCCGTGGCAGGCCGCGTGCATCAGCAGGGTCTCGCCCCTGTGGTCGGACAGGTTCACCGGCACCCCGTCGTTGACGTGGGAGAGGATGCCACGGGTGTCGCCGGCCCGGGCCATCTCGAACAGCCGGGCCGCGAGTTCGTCCGAGCCGGGCCGGGGGCCGTCCTCCAGCGGGACCTCGCTGTCGGCGGTGAGGAGCCCGCCCAGGCTGTCCTCCCCATAGGCCAGGCGCTTCTCCAGCGCGACCAGCGCCCCGTCCTCGGGGAACGAGGCGAACCGGACGTCGTCGGCCAGCGCCCTCATGATCATCAGGCCGCGCCCCTGCTCCGCGGCCGGGTCGGGGGGCGGGACGCGCGCCGCGTCGAAGCCCGTGCCCGAGTCGACCACTTTGATCACGCAGCGCCGGTCCTGGATCATCGCGCGCACGGTGTAGTCCGCCCCGTGCTCGGCGTGCTTGATCACATTGGTGCAGGCCTCGGTCAGCATCATCTCGATGTCGTCGCGGATGTGGTCCTCCACGCCGAGCGCGGCCAGTGCCGCGTCCAGGAGCTTGCGCGTCGCCGGAACGCTCGCCACGTCCCGCGGAAGCACGAGGTCCATGGTGATTTCCACATCATCTCCGTCCGTCCTCATGAATCGTGCCCAATCGGTCACGCTGAAACATGGGGCCGGGCGGGGTCAGCGCGGCGCGGCGGGCCTCGGCGCGTAGTCGTCCACGTACTCCTGGCCCGACAGCTCCTGGATGGCCTCCATGATCTCGTCGGTGACCTGCCGGGCCGCCCGGCCGCGCGGGACGCCCTTGTCCCGGTCCCGGAAGTCCATCGGCGCGCCGATGCGCAGCCCGATCCGTCCCGGCTTCGGGACGGCCTGGCCCAGGGGCTGCACCCTGTCGGTGCCCTCGATCGCCACCGGGACGACGGGCGCCCCGGTCCGCATCGCCAGGCGCGCCACCCCCGTCCGGCCGCGGTAGAGGCGCCCGTCCGGCGACCGCGTGCCCTCGGGGTGGATCGCGAACACGTCGCCCCTCTCCAGCACCGCCGCCGAGGTGTCGATCGCGTCCAGCGCCGCCCGCCCCCCGGACCGGTCGACCGCGATCGCGCCGACGCTGCGGAAGAACGTCGCCGTGGCCCGCCCCCTCATCCCCGCCCCGGTGAAGTACTCGTGCTTGCCGAGGAAGTGGACCCGGCGCGGCACCATCAGCGGCAGCACGAACGAGTCGAGGAACGCCAGGTGGTTCGCCGCGAGGATCACCGGCCCGATCCGCGGGACGTGCCGCAGGCCGCTCACGCGCGGCAGGAAGGCCAGGCGCATCACGGGTCCCATGACCACGTGCTTCATGAGGGGATAGATCAGGCGTTCGGGGTCCATGTCCGAGCAGGTTATGGGGCGCGCGGCCTCCGCCGCCGCTGGTGCCCGGTACAAGTTCGACCTCCGGGATCTTGTAGGAGTCCGCACTTGCCTCTCAGGCGCCCGCCGCGGCCGCCCTCTTCTGCCGGATCACCTTCCGGACCGCCGGCGCCGCCGGACCCGACCGCGCCGTCAGCTCCGCGATCCGCCGCCGGTGCCGCCGCCGGTCCCGCCCCGGCAGGACGCTCTTCAGCTCGCCCGCCGCCGCCAGCGCCACCGCAGCCGCGTCGTAGCTGTTCACATGGGCGGCGGGACGTCCCCGCAGCGCCGAGGACGCCCCGCCCCACAGCTCCTTCACCACCCGCGGGTCCTTCACGTCCACCTCCCGGCGGGGGAACAGCCCGAGCGCCCGGCGCGAGCGGACCCGGATCCATCCGCCGCTCACCAGCTCGTCGCGGACCGCCGCCACGATCGGCCGGGCGTCCTTGCGCACCCAGTGCCGCCACGACCGCGTCCGCGACGCCGCGATCTGCCCCAGCACCCCGTACGGGTCGTCGCCCGGCGTCCCCGGGACGGGCCCGCGCCGCTCCTCGCCGAGCCGCCCGTCCAGGTACAGCTCGGTCAGGGCCGCGGCGCGCAGCACGTAGCCGAGCCGCGCGCCGCCGCTGGTCATCCGCCGCCTCCGCAGGTCGTACGCCAGCAGGTACATCCGTGCCGGCAGCGACTCCGGTACCTCGATCATCGCTGGTCCTCGCCCCCGCCCTCCGGCGGGCTCGCCTCGTCCTCGCCGCCGCGGGCCCTGCGCGGCCGCCCGGGCCCCCGCATCCGTCCCGCCGAGCCCGGCATCCGCCCCGCGTCCGCGAGCGCCTTGCGCAGCAGGAACTCGATCTGCGCGTTGGTGCTGCGCAGCTCGTCCGCGGCCCACCGCGCCAGCGCGTCGTGCACGGCCGGGTCCAGCCGCAGCAGGATCTTCTTGCGTTCCGCCACTGGTCGCGGCGGTCACTGGTAGAGCGAGCCGGTGTTGAGCACCGGCTGGGCGTCGCGGTCGGCGCACAGCACCACGAGCAGGTTGCTGACCATCGCCGCCTTGCGCTCCTCGTCCAGGTCGACCACGTTCTCCTCGTCCAGCCGGTCGAGCGCGAGCTGCACCATGCCGACCGCGCCCTCCACGATCCGCTGCCGCGCCGCCACCACCGCGCCCGCCTGCTGGCGGCGCAGCATCGCCTGCGCGATCTCCGGCGCGTACGCCAGCCCGGTGATCCGCGACTCGACGATCCGCACGCCGGCCGACGCCACCCGCTGCGCCAGCTCGTCCGACAGCTGCCCGGTGATCTCGTCGGCGTTGTCGCGCAGCGACGTCCGGTCGTGGGCGTCGTAGGGGAAGCTGCCCGCGATGTGCCGGACGGCCGCCTCGGTCTGGAACGCCACGAACTCCACGAAGTCGTCCACCTCGAACACGGCCCGCGCGGTGTCGGCCACCTGCCACACCACCACGGCCGAGATCTCGATCGGGTTCCCGTCCAGGTCGTTGACCTTCGCCAGCCCGGTCTCGTGGTTGCGGATCCGCGTCGAGACCTTGCGCCGCTCCGTCAGCGGGTTCACCCACCGCAGCCCGTCGTCGCGGACCGTCCCCTTGTACCGCCCGAGAAGCTGGAGCACCCGCGCCTCGCCGGGCGCGACCGGCGTCAGCCCCGCCGAGACGACCAGCCCGGCGAGCGCCAGCAGCGACCCGGCGGCCACGCCCACCGCGATCGCCGCGACCCCTCCCGCCGCGATCCCGCCGAGCGCGGCCGCGGCCCCGGCCACGACCAGCGCCACCGCGATCCCGAGCATCCCCCACCCGCCCCGGTCCGCCGCCGCCCGCTCCGTGATCTTCGGCCGTGGCATGTCCATCCTCGCCGCCGCGTCCACCATCCCGCCCTCCCTCTCCGGTGTTATCACCGATATGGCAAAGTGATATCACATTTATTCTGGACAGACCACCGCGATCTCCCCGGAAACGCCGTGGTCCCGCCCGGGAGTCCGGGCGGGACCACGGTGGTCAGCGGGCGGGGACGAGGTCCGGCTCCTCGGCGTCGGGGATGAGTTTGGGGACGTTGCGGAGGGTGACCAGGGCGAAGACCGCGACGAGGGCGGCGAGGCCGGCGCTGCAGGTGAGGGCGGCGTGCATGCCGTCCACGAAGGCCTCGCGGGCGGCGGCGGAGACCTCGGCGCCGAGCGTCCCGGGGAGGTTCGCGGCGGCCTGGAGCGCGCCGCCGAGGGAGTCGCGGGCGGCGGACGCGGCCGGGGCCGGGACGCCGGCGGGCAGGTCCAGGACGCCCCGGTACACCGCGTTCAGCACGCTGCCGAGGACGGCCATGCCGAGCGCGCCGCCGAGCTCGGTGGCCGTCTCGGAGATCGCGGACGCGGCGCCCGAGCGGTCCTTCGGGACCGACGCGAGGACCGTGTCGGCGGTGACCGTCATCGCCAGGCCCATCCCGATGCCGGACACCAGCATCGCCGGGACCATCGCCCAGTAGGAGGTGTGCAGGCCGATCGTCATGAAGAGGGCGAAGCCGCCCGCCGCGAGCACCATGCCCACCGCGACGACGCGGGCGCGGCCGAGCGCGTTGATCAGCGGCGGGGCGAGCGCGGCGCCGCCGATCATGGCGCCCGCGGCGCCGGGCAGGCCCGCCAGGCCCGCCCGCAGCGGCGACCAGCCGAGCGCGAGCTGGAAGAACAGCGAGAAGATCAGCGACTGGGCGACCAGGGTGAACATCGCGAACATGTTGGTGCCGACCGCGCCGGAGAACGCGGCCCGGCGGAACAGCCGGATGTCGATGAGCGGCTCGGCCACCCGCCCCTGCCGGACGAGGAACGCCACCAGCGAGAGCACGCCGACCAGCGCCGAGACGAGCACCGCGGGCTCGTCCGCGCCGTGTGCCGCGCCCTCCTTGATCGCGTACACGACGCCGAGGACGCCGGCGACCGACAGCGGCACGCTGAGCAGGTCGAGGCGGCCCGGGACGGGGTTGCGGGACTCGGGCAGCACCAGCGCGCCGGCGACGAACGCGACCGCCATCAGCGGCACGTTGATCAGGAAGACGGAGCCCCACCAGAAGTGGTCGAGCAGGGCGCCGCCGACGACGGGCCCGAGCCCGACCGCGAGCCCGGCGATGCCGCTGAACGCGCCGACCGCCATCGTGCGCTCCTTCGGCTCGGGGAACGCGCGCCGCAGCAGCGACAGGCACGACGGCATCAGCGTCGCCCCCGCGACCCCGAGCAGCGCGCGGGCCGCGATCAGCAGTTCGGCACTCGGCGCGTAGGCCGTCACGGCGGACGCCGCCGCGAACACCGCCGTCCCGATCAGCAGCAGCTTCTTGTGGCCGATGCGGTCGCCGACGCCGCCCATGGTGATCAGCAGGCCGGCGAGCGCGAAACCGTAGGCGTCGGCGATCCACAGGATCTGCGTGCCGGACGGGTGCAGGTCGGCGGACAGGTGCGGGACGGCCTGGTTCAGCGCGGTCAGGTCGATGTTCGGCACGAGCGCGACGAGCAGGCAGATCGCGAAGGTGCTCCACTTGCGGGCTGAGGAGTTCATGCCCGGGAGGTTCGCGCGGCGCGCTGACCGTCCGCGCACCGTCCGCTGACGGCGCCGCCGGGGGACGGTCAGCCGCCGGTGAGCAGGGCGAACGCCCGGTCGCGGGGGAGGGCCGCGGCCCGGGCGAAGGCGGCCTCGCGGGCGCCGTCGTCCAGCAGGTCCCGCACCCGGGCGAGGACGCGCTCGGTGTCGGGGTCGCCCGACACCGTGACGCCCCGCAGCGCCCGGCTCGCGCCGAGCAGCCGCGCCGCGCGCTCCCCGTCGCCCTCCCGGGCGGCCAGGCCCGCCATCGCGGTCGCCGCGTCCGCCTGGTAGCCGAAGATCGGGTGGTCGAACGACATGTCCAGCGCCTCGCGCAGCAGCGCCCGGGCCCGGCCGGCGTCGCCCTCGTCCGCCGCGAGCCACCCCAGCCCGACCAGCGCCGCGCCCCGCACGGCGGCGGCGATGAACCGCTCGGAGGTGTAGCCGGTCAGCGCCGCCTCGTACAGGGCCCGCGCCCCGGCGGCGTCCCCGCGCAGCCGCGCGACCGTGCCGAGGCCCTGGCAGCCCCCTGCGATCTTGTCGGGGGTGCCGGCCCGGCGCGCCAGCTCGGCGCCGCGCTCGTAGTCCGCCCGCGCCGCGTCCAGGTCGCCGGCGCGGATGTGGACGAGCGCGCGCTGGTAGAGCAGGTCGGCGGTGTCCTCCAGCGCGCCGAGCTCGCCGACCAGCTCCAGCGCCTCGTCCAGCAGCGCGCGGGCCCGCTCCCGGTCGCCGCGCCAGTCGGCGACCTGCGCGAGCGGATCGAGGGAGTTGGCCGTGCCCCAGCGGTCCCCGCACGCCCGGAAACCGCGCACCGCCTCCTCGCACGCCTTCTCCGCCTCGTCCAGGTCGCCGCCGAACTGGGCGAGGAACCCCTCGCTCATCCGCAGCAGCGCGCGCGTCCACGGGTTGTCCCCGACCTGCCGCTGGAAGACCTCCAGGTCGGTGCGCTCGGGGCCCGCCGTCAGCGCCCACAGCACGATCACGGCCGGGTACCGGACGGGACGGTCGATGCGGCGCAGCAGCTCGGCGGCCCGGTCGAGGCACGCCACCGCGCGCTCGCCGGTGGCCCCGCCCGACACCGCGTTCGTGACGCACAGGACGTACTCCTCGTCGAGCCCCTCCGGCGGGTCGGCGCCGACCGCGTCCAGCAGGTCCGACGCCAGCGCGGCGCCCTCGACACGCCCCCGCAGCCACCAGTACCACGACAGCGGCGCGATCATCCGCAGCGCCAGCGCCGGGTCGGGCCGCACGCTCCGCCGCAGCGCCGCGTGCAGGTTGCCGTGGTCGGCGGCGAGCAGTTCGAGCCACTCCAGCTGCTCGGCGCCCCGCAGATGGGGGTCCGCGCGCCGCGCCAGCTCGGCGAAGTACCTCGCGTGGGCCCGTTCGAACCGTTCCACCTCGCCGGCCCCGGCGAGCCGCTCGGCGCAGAACGCGCGGACGGTGTCGAGCATCCGGTACCGGGACCCGTCGGTCTGCACCAGCGACTTGTCGGTCAGCTCCACCAGCAGCTCGTCGGCGTCGTCCAGCCCGCACACGCCCATCGCCGCCTCCAGCGTGAGGCCCCCGGCGAACACCGTCAGCCGCCGCGCGAGGGTCTGCTCCGCCTCGTCCAGCAGGTCCCAGCTCCACTCCACGACCGCCCGGAGCGTCTGGTGGCGCGGCGGCGCCGTGCGGTTGCCGCGCGACAGCAGCCGGAACCGGTCGTCCAGCCGCGTCGCGACCTCCGCCACCGGCAGCGACCTGAGGCGCGCCGCCGCCAGCTCGATCGCCAGCGGCAGCCCGTCCAGCGCCCGGCAGATCCGCAGCACCGCCCCGGCGTTGCCCCCGTCCACCGCGAACCCGGGGCGCACCGCCGCCGCCCGATCCAGGAACAGCCGCACCGCCGGGTACCGGTCCAGCTCGCCGACCGCCGCGTCCGGGGGCGGGAGCTCCAGCGGCGGCAACGGCCGCAACGCCTCACCCGTGATCGCGAGGGCCTCCCGGCTGGTCGCCAGCACCCGCAGCTCGGGGCAGGCGCTCAGCAGCCGGTGCGTCAGCTCCGCGACGGCCGCGACCACGTGCTCGCAGTTGTCCAGGACGAGCAGCACCCGCCGCCCCTCCAGCGCCGTGACCAGCCGCTCCACCGGATCCGGCGGCTGCTCGCCGTGGCCCGGCAGCATCCCGCCCTCGCGCAGCCCGAGCGCCCCGAGCAGCGCCTTGCCCACCTCGGCGGGGACGACGGGCGCCAGGTCGACGAAGCAGACCTCGCCGCCGTCCCGTCCCGCCGCCTCGATCGCCAGCCGCGTCTTGCCCGCCCCGCCCGGCCCGAGCAGCGTGACGAGCCGCCCGCCGGCGAGCATCCGGCCGACGCGGCGCAGCTCCTCCTCCCGCCCGATGAAGCTCGTGAGCTGCGCCGGCAGGTTCGCCCGGACGGCCGCCGGCGCCTCCCCGCGCAGGATCGCCAGGTGGACGTCGGCCAGCTCCCGCGACGGGTCTGCGCCGAGCTCCTCGGCCAGGATCTCGCGCCCGGCCTCGAACACCGCGAGCGCCTCGGCCTGCCGCCCGCCGCGGTGCAGCGCACGCATGAGCAGCGCCCGCGCGCGCTCCCGCAGCGGCTGCGCCTCCACCAGGTCCCGCAGCGCCGCGACCGCGGCCCCGGGGTCCTCCGCGAGCATCGCCTCGCCGTATCCCTCGACGGCGCAGGCCCGCTCCTCCTCCAGCCGCGCCGCCTGCCCCGCCGCGAAGGGCGCGCCCACATCGGCCAGCGCGGGCCCCCGCCACAGCCCGAGCGCCTCCCGGAGCAGCCCGGCCGCCTCGTGGCGCCCTGCGGCCCCGGCGTCCGCCACGAGCCGCTGGAACCGGTGGACGTCGACGTCCTCCCGCTTCACCGCGATCCGGTACCCGGCGGGCGTCCCCTCGACCAGCCCCGGATCGCCCAGCCCCCGCCGCAGCCGCGACACCTGCGACTGCAGCGCGTTGGCCGCCCCGCTCGGCGGCTCCTCCCCGTACAGCCCGTCGATGAGCCGCTCGGCCGGGACGAGCCGCCCCGCGTCCAGCAGGAGCATCGCCAGCAGAGCCCGCACCAGCGGCCCGCCCACCGGGACGACCGCCCCGTCCGCCCGGACCTCGACGGGTCCCAAGATGCCGAACAGCATGGCCCGATTCTCCCGCACTACGGTGGTTCCACCGACCTCTGGAGGGACGCCATGACCGAGATCCAGATCGTCACCGACTTCCTCGCCGCCCTGGAGGCCCTGGACGTCGACCGGGCCCTCGCCCACGCCGCCCCCGGCATGGTCTACCAGAACGTCCCTCTTCCTCCCGCGCGCGGCCTGCCCGCCGTGGAGAGGACCCTGCGCGCCATGACCCGCTACGGCACGGGCTTCGAGGCCCGCGTCCACAACATCGCCGCCACCGGCCCCGTCGTCCTCACCGAGCGCACCGACGTCCTGGAGAGGGGCTCCTGGCGCGCCGAGTTCTGGGTCTGCGGCACCTTCGAGGTCCACGACGACAAGATCACCCTCTGGCGCGACTACTTCGACTGGACCACCTTCCTCGCCGCCTCCGCCAAGGGCCTGCTGACCGCGGCGCTGTCCACCGCGCGAAAGAAGTGATCCCCGGGGCGGCGTGCCCCGGGGATCGGCGTCAGACCGGACGGCTCGTCACCGGTCGGTCGAGGTGGGTGCGGTGTCCGCGGTGTCCGCGGAGCCCGCGCAGGACGGGTAGTCCTGGAAGACCTTGCGCGCCTCGTCGGGCGCGCAGGACTGGAAGACGTCGGCGGAGACGTCCACCTTCCAGGCCGTCGAGACCGGCAGCGCCGTGACGTCCAGGTTCCGGAGTGAGTCCCTCATGCTGGCGGAGTACTCCAGGTCGCTCTGGGACTCGTCGATCGGCACGAGGACGAGGAACGGACCCTTGGGGCCGTCCTCGAACGCGGCGACGACCTTGCCCGGACGGGTCGAGACGTCGGAGGACTCGGAGGGCGAGGCCTCCGGCTGGCTGGTGGACGGCGAAGCGGACGGCTCCGTGGTCGTGGTGCTGCTCGCGCCCGTGACGGAGGGCGAGGGCTGGGTGTTGGCGGACGTCGAGGACGACGGCCGTGCTTCGTTCGAGTCGTCCGAGGAACCGACGGCGCATCCGGCCGCGACGGCCAGGACGACCGCCAGCGATCCGAGAACCTTGGCAACGGCGGACCCCGAAACGGGGAAGGTAACGAACATTGTTTGTATGCCAGCTGACAGGTCCGACGCGGCGCCGGACACGAGTATGTCGCTGGACCTCCGTGAAGAACTGTCCGGACTCCGGCCGCGCTGACCACCACCGGGTCGCCCCCCGATCGTTTTGCCGAGCGGGGCGGGTTCCGGCACGGTAGAGCCAAGCACCCGTGGTGAAGCACGGGTCTCACACAAACCGGTCGGCGTCCGTGCAGCACGGACGCCCCAAGACAAACTGGGAATCACCGTGAGGAAACCTGTCATGTACGTGCTGTTCGCGATCGCGATCGGCGCCCTCGCCGGCATGATCGTCGGAGGGCTCGTCGAGAGCCTGAACCACACCGCGCACCTCGCCGGGACGAGCCTCCGCAACGGCGGCGTCCCTGCCGGGGCCAACGGGTCCGACGTGATGGCCGACATCATCGGCGCCGGTTTCCCCGACCACTTCATCACCGGCGCCGTCGGCGGCCTCCTCGGCTTCGCCGTGTCCAGCGTCCGCGGCGCCTACCGCGCCGCCTTCGACGCCGCCAAGGACAACTGCGGGCCCGTCATCGCCGGCGGTATCGTCCTCGCCGTCGTCGTCTGCACCGGCATCGTCCCGGTCGGCGGCGTCGGTCTCATCACCGCCATCAGCGGCTTCGTCGCCGGCACCGGCGTAGGCGCCATCGTCGCCGACGCCTGAACCACCCCGGGGGCCTGGCGACGCCAGGCCCCCGCACCGTTCCACCCGACATGCCCGGCCCATCTGTTCGGTGTCGGCCCCGCGGGAGGATTGGCCACCTCACAACCCGCAGACGAGCCCGCGCCAGCGCAGCTCACATGCGAAAGCGCGGTGGGGGCACGGCGAGACGGGCCCAGCCCCTTTCGCCCTGTCGGGGGAACCGCCGCGGCGAGCGCCGTGACGATCGGGAAGCCCCGGCCGCCGTGGCCGCCGTGGCCGCCCCAATGTTCTTCAGAGATGCCCAGGGTGTCGAGCGTCAGCTCCACCGCGGCGGACGCGGGAACCGCTCCGTCTGGCATCCCCGCACCAGACCCGCACAAGCCGCGACCTACTTGCCGAGCGTGCCGGGACCGGCACGGTAGAGCCCAACGCCCGTGCTGGAGCACGGGGTCTCACACAAACAGGCCGGCGCTCGTGAAGCACGAGCGCCCATACAAACCGGGAATCTTCATGAAGCGATTCATCATCTACGGGCTGCTCGCGATCTGGATCGGCGGCCTCGCCGGCATGATCGGCGGATCGGGCATCGAGGACCCGGGCCACACCATGGACCTCGCCGAGCTGTTCTACCGCAACGTCGACGTCCTGGCCGGGTTCACCGACTTCGACATAGTCGGCATCGGTGCCTCCGACCATTTCGTGGCCGGCGCTGCCGGTGGCTTCGTCGGATTCGTCGGCTTTCGCCTCCGCGGGGTCTACGCCGCCGCCTACGGTGATGCCGCCGCAAGGGACAACTGCGGTCGCGCCGTCGGCAGCGGTATCGTCTTCGCCGTCGTCCTCTCCTTCGCGGTCATCGTCACGACCGGGGACCTCGGTTTCATCACCGTCGCCGGCGCCTTCGCCGCCGCCATCGGCGGCTGTGCCGTCGGCGCCGCCGTCGGCGCCGCCGTCGGCGCCGTCTAGCCGACGTCCGAACCACCCGCGGGGGCCTGTCCAGAGCCAGGCCCCCGCACCGTCCCGCCAACGTGCCCGGCCACCGGCCACTGATCGACGAAAACCGGCGTCGACCACCACCCGCCAACGCGCCCGCCCCGCAGCGCGCGAGGGAATGCGCGACGCGAAGTCGGCGATTGGGGTCGGCCGCCGCGCCCCGCGCCTTCTCGGCGACCGTGTTGAGCCGGTCGCGGCCGGCGGCTTCCCTGGGCGAGCGCGCCCTGGTAGTCGTACAGGGGCCCGATCCGCTCCCGGTGCTGTCTCTCGCTGCTCACCACGCCCCGCGCCGACTCGTTCAATTCGCCGCACGCGATGCCGGAGTCGCCTCCCCGCGCACGCAGGTGGGACGCGAAGCGCCCGAGGCCGGTTGACCGTTCAACGGAGGGGTGCGGCAGCCGCCCGACCGGCGATCCACGGAACGGCGGCTCGCCTGCACGCCAAGCCCTCTACACCCCCTCACCATGGGCGACGAAGCGGTGGGCGGCGTTCATGCTGCAGGACACCGCCCGAACCCTCGCCCGGTGACCGGGTTCTACCGGGGAGCCGGTCACCCGGATTCGGTGGTGCGCCGAGCCAGGGGCCGAAACCCCGTTCCATCTGAATGGCGGACGCGAGAACCGTTCCGTCCGGCATCCCCGGGCCCAGCCCCTCACAAGCCTCGCGACCTACTTGCCGAGCGTGCCGGGACCGGCACGGTAGAGCCCAACACCCGTGCTGAAGCAGGACGGGTTCCACGCAAAGCAGGCCGGTGCTCGCGGTGAAACGCGAGCGCCTCTACACAACGGGAATCACCATGAGGATTTTCGCTATACGCGGTCTCGGCCGCGACCTCGTACGCGGACTGATCGCGATCGCGCTCGGCGGTGTCGTCGGCGTGATCTTCGACGCCGTCGCCGGGGTGCTGATGCAGGCCGTGAGCGGCGCCGGAGCGGAAGCGCTCTCCGAGGCCCCGCACCCCGCGGCCCTCGGTGGCTTCATCGGCGGCTTCGTCGGCTTCGTCCTTGCCGTCGTCGTCGGTCTCATCGGCGTGTCCAGGCCCGGAAGGGCCGTCGCCGCCGTCGTCGTCACCGTCGCCTTCACCGTGGTCGTCGTCCTGGCCCTCGGCATCGCCGTCGGCCTCATCGGCACCGTCCCGGTGAGCGCCGCAGTTCCCGTCATCGCCGCGGTCGGCACCGTCTTCGGCATCATCGTCGGCGCCCTCCTCGCCGACTGACCGCAACACCCTGGGGGCCTGGCGAAGCCAGGCCCCCGCACCGTCGAAGGCCGCTAGCCGGCACCCGGCCGCCGACCATCGGCTGGACGCGGTGGATCAGGGCTTCAGACGGGCCCAGACCCATTTCCCTCCCGTCGGGTCGGGGGAGTAGCCGCACTCGGTGGCGAGGGCCGTGACGATCGGAAGGCCTCGGCCGCCGTTGTCGTCCCAGTGCTCTTCGGAGACGTCCAGGGTGTCGAGCGTCAGTTCCGCCGGTGGACGAGGCTGCGGGCCGGCCGCGCCGGCGTCCCAGACGGCGATGAGAACGCCGGCGACGTCCCGGCTGCATTGGTAGCGGATCTCCTCGCCAGGCGTGGCCGCCACGGCGCTGGTGATCAATTCCGAGGCGATCAGGAACGCGTCGTCCGAGATATGCGCACACTCCCATTTCTGGAGCCGCGCCCTCGTCAGCGTCCGCGCCAGCCCCGGCGCGGCCTTCGACGCCAACATGGAGAGCAACAGGCAGTCCGGCGTGGTCATCGCCTATCACCTGATCCTTCCTGGAGATTCACGGTTCGTGTCTCCAGGATCACGATCAGTGACTAGAGTGGGTTGTATTAGCAAACATCTCAACCCTGGGAGATGTCGATGAGCGCCGCCGACGAGATCGATCCCGCGTCCTCGCTCTATGCATGGCTCGCCTATGACCTGCGCTTCTACCGTCAGAAGCATGGGCTGACCGGTACCCAGGTCGGAAAGATCATTAGCTGTGTTCGATCGCATGTTGCGAACATCGAAGCGGGGCGGGCATGTATCGACCTGGACCAGGCGAAGACCCTCGATGAGGAGTGGCAGACGGGGGGCCACTTTCAGCGGCTGCTCTCGTTCGCCCGGTCGCTTCACAATCCGGACTGGTTCCGTCAAAGCGTCGAGTACGAGGCGAAGGCTAATGTTCTCCGCATCTACCACGGGCAGAGCATCCCGGTCCCATTCCAGACCGAGGGCTACGCCCGTGCCGTCCTCTCGTTGGGGCGCGCCGCTGACATCGAAAAGGCTCTCGAAGCGCGTCTTGCGCGGCAAGAGGTGATCATTAACCAGGCGGAGCCGCCCTTGATCTTGGTACTGCTCGATGACGACGCACTCGACCGTCAGGTCGGGGGGCCTCACATCATGAAGGAGCAGCATCAGCGGCTGCTGGACCTGTCCGAGCGTTCGAACGTGATCGTTCGTGTCATTCCCAGAGGGGCAGGGTGGCACATCGGTCTGACTGGTCCGTTCCAAATCATGAGTCTTGAGAACAAGGACGTCGCGTACATCGGTGCGTTCCGTGGCGGGAGACTGGTCCAGGACCCTGCTGAAGTGCGGGAGATGGCAGTAGATTTCGAAGTGATCGGGGCAAAAGCGTTACCGGAGGACGCGTCCCGCGCCCTGATCGCGAGGCTCATGGAAGGACTGGCATGACGATTGCCTGGCGTAAGAGCTCCTACAGCGGCACTTCTACCGACGAGATGTGCATCGAACTGGCTGAGCTGCCCGGATGCATCGGAATCAGGGACTCCAAGGACCCCGATGGGGGACGGCTGGCGGTGAGCGGTGACGCGTTCGGGGGCCTGCTTCGGCGGATCAAGGAAGGGGCACTCGACCGGGCCTGACAGAGACGGGGCGGGCCGGTCCTGGGGCGGGGGCGCTCCCGGAACCGGCCGCCTCGGCGGGGCTCTGCGCGGACGCGCCCGGCCGGCGTGGTGGTGGCGCGCGTCGCCGGAGGCGCCGCCTTGCGATCGGGGGAAAGTCGGTGCGCCGCCGGGCCCGGACGATGTTCGTCCGGGCCCTGCGGCTGCGTGGGGGTTAGCGGGCGAAGACTTCCAGCGTCCACTTTCCGGCTGGTTGCACGCCCTTCATCTGCTTCGTCAGCGCGGCGGCGTCGGTCCCGTGCACCTGGCCCGCCTGCGCCGGTAGCACGGTGATCTCGATCCCGCGCGTCCCGCGCCCGGCGTCCAGGTCCCGGACGATGCCCGTGGACTCGGCGCGCTCACAGTCGAAGACCTTGGCGCGCCCGCCGAGCCGGACGACCGCCGTCGCCGCGCCGTCCACGCATGTGATCCGCATCCGCGTCGACTTCCCCGGCTTGAGCGGCACCGTCCGGGAGCGGCCGTCGGCAGTCCCGGTCACCTTCGTCAGCCGCTTCAGGCCGGCCACCGGAAGCTGCTTCGACTGCTCGGGCGGACGCGTCATCACGTTGCAGGACTCGGAGGTGCACCGGCCGCTGTAGACCCGGACGCTCCAGTCACCCGGCACCGGCCCGTGACTTTCCAGATACCGGTCGATGTCGGCCATCGAACTCCACGTGTTCGAGTTCTGTTCGCTGTCCTTCAGCGGGACGGCCACGACCTCGAAGGTGATCGGCACGCCCGGCGTGACATTGAAGACCGAGGTGGCGTTGTCGTCAGGCCCGCCCTTGTCGCAGCCGCCGCCGTCGAAGGCGCCGCGCGCCCCCTTCTTGTAGACCATGAAGTCGCCCGAGCACCGGATGGCGGTGCCGAGGGACGGCCCGGTCGGCGTGACGGTGAACCGCCCCTTGGCCCGGAGCTTCGAGAACCGCACCTCCTTCAGCGGCTGCATGCCGTCCCGCCCCGCGGACTTCGGGAAGTCCGGGTCGACAGTGCCCGTCATCACTGGTGGCGCTGCCAGCGCGTCCCGGCCGGGGGAGTCCCCCTCCCTCCCCTGGACGACCCCGATCGCCGTCACCGCCATCAGCAACACGCCGAAGGCCGCCGCGGCGGCGCGCAGCCGGTTGCCGCGCCGGACCCGGTGGCGGACGCCGTCCAGCAGGTACGGGGACGGAACGCCGCGCGCGCTCTCGGCCTCCATGACCTCGGTCAGGTCCTTCAACTCGTGTGCCATCGGTCATTCCCCTCCCTGCGGTGCGGCGGCCAGGACGCCCGGATCGATCCGGAGTTTGGCGAGGGCCTTGCTGGTCTGGCTCTTCACGGTCCCGACGGAGCAGCCGAGCACCGCGGCGACCTGCGGCTCCGACAGGTCCTCGAAGAAGCGCAGCACGAGCGTGGCGCGCTGGCGGTGCGGCAGCCGGCCGAGCGCCGCCCACAGGACGGCCTTGTCCTCGGCGGCGCCGATGCCGTCAGCCGGGTCGAGGACGTCCGGCGGCCGGTCCGTGGGCCGCTCGCCGCGCCAGTGCCGCCTCGCCCACGACGCGTGCGTGTTGACGAGGATCCGGTAGACGTACGGATCGGGTCCTCCTCGATCCGCCGCCACGCCCGCCACGCCTTGACCAGCGCCGTCTGCAGCAGGTCCTCCGCCTGCGGCCAGTCGCGGCACAGCAGAAAGGCCGTTCTGAGCAGCCGCGGCGACCGTTCCGTCACGTACGCCGCGAAGTCCGGTCGCTCCCGCATCCGACCTCCCAGTAGATCTCTCGCCGACAGTTACCGGCTGGACCCCCGAAACGGTTGCCCGGCGTCGAGGAGTTCGTCCGATGTGACGGGGTCGCTTGGCATTCGTCCACCGGCCGCCGCCGCACCCTGAGCCGGCCCTCACCTTTGGGGTCGGATCGGAAATATGCGATCGATGCATTTTGGGTGTTCGTGGGAGCGCTTGTATGCCGAGCGGCCCGAGGAGACCAGAGCGTGCGGGAGGCAGCGAACCGGGCATCAGTTGATCTTGGTGCTCCAAACCCGCCGACAGATTTCTCTGCCAGGTGGTCGAGCATGGGTAAATCGCCGTCAACGCCGTGGTGGTGCTCAACATCGCGGTGCTGGGCTACAACGCTCTGCACTATCCGTACCTCGAGAACGACGAAGGCACCTACGTCTCCCAGAGTTGGGCCGTGTTCACGCAAGGGCGCCTGGCCCCCTACACCTACTTCATCGACCACCCCCTGGGCCGGTGGATCCAGATCGCGGGATGGCAGGTGCTCGCCGGCGGCGCGGACGGCCTGTTCGGCGGCGGGATCGCGTCGGGCCGGATCTTCATGATCCCCCTGCACGCGGGGTCGACGCTCCTCGTCATCGCCGCCGGCCGCAGGCTCACCGGCAGCCTGTGGGCGGGCCTGCTCGCGGCCCCGGTCTTCGGCCGGTCCCCTTACGGGACCGAGTTCCACCGCCGCGTGCTGTTGGACGACATCGCGGCCTTCCGGATGCTGGCCGCGTTCCTCCTGCTGCTCTCCAGACCCCTGCGGCTCAACCGGGTCTGGCTCAGCACCCTGGCGCTGGCGGTGGCCGTCTGGTCCAAAGGAGATCGCCGTCACGGTCCTTCCGGCGATGGCGGTCCTGGCCGCCCGGCGGACCGCGCCGCACGCGCGGTGGCTCTCCTTCTGGACGCGGCTGACCCTGTGCCGTGGACTACATCATCGACCCCGAGGCGGCGACGAGCGGGCACGCCTGGACGAAGCCGGCGCGGGGGCCGGTCCCGGGTGCATGGGCCGCATTTGACGGGGACCCGGCGCGGTCGGACGCCATCGGGGGATCGTCGGGCCCGCCCGTCCGGACGCTCAAAAGTACGGTCGCGTCTGTACGAGATAGGGTCACGTCGTGGTGCGAGGGGATGTGGTCAGCGGCCGGTACCGGCTCGGCGAGGAGATCGGCCGGGGCGGGATGGGGATCGTCTGGAAGGCGTTCGACCAGTCGCTGGAACGCCAGGTGGCGATGAAGCGGCTCCAGGTCCCCGCCGACCTGGCCGAGGAGGACCGCGACGCCCTCAGGGGCCGGTTCCTGCGCGAGGCCCGCGCCGCCGCGGGGCTGGAGCACCCGTCGATCATCAACGTGTACGACGTCGTCGACGACGCCGGCGGCCCGTGGATCGTCATGCAGTACGTCCAGGGCCGCTCGCTGGAGCAGATCGTCCGCGACGACGGGCCGCTCCCCGCCGGCCGGGCCGCTCGGATCGGGCTCGCCCTGCTGGACGCGCTGGACTGCGCCCACGCGGCGGGCATCCTGCACCGCGACGTCAAGCCCGCCAATGTCCTGGTCGCCGACGACGGCCGTGTCCTCCTCGCCGACTTCGGCATCGCGGCGGTGTCCAACGCCACCGCCTACACCAGGACGGGCGGGTTCGTCGGAACGCCCGTCTTCATGGCCCCCGAACGATTCCGGACCGGCACGCCGGGCCCGGCATCGGACCTGTGGTCGCTGGGCGCGACCCTCTACATGGCGGTGGAGGGCCGTCCGCCGTTTCAGGCCGATGAACTGGAGGTCCTCATCGGCCGGCTCCTCATGGGAGACGACCCCGACTTCGTCCGATCCGGCCCGCTGAAACCGGTCCTGAGAGGGCTCCTGGAGAGAGACCCGGACAAGCGCTGGGACTCGCGGCGGGCCGCGCAGGGCTTGAAGGCGGTCGAAGACAGGCGAACGCCGACGAGACCGCTGGTGAGGGCGCCCGCAACGGGGAGGCGGGGGAAGGGCGTCCTGATCACCGCGGGTCTTCTCGTCCTCCTCATCCCTCTCGTCCTCGTCCTCGCCGGAGTCGTGAAAGGGGTGGGGGTCTCCTTCCGGGACTCGTCCGACCAGGGCTCGAAGGACGGGTTCGAGGCCGTTCCGGATGCCTGTGCCGTCGTCCGCAACGGCCCCGCCCTCAAGGAGACCCTGTCCCGTCCCGCCGTGAGCGAGACGTGGAACTGGGGCCCCTACCAAGACCATGGGAAGGTCGACGCCTGCGCGTGGAGCAACGTCGTCTCCGAGGACGCGAACTCCAAGACCGTCGACGGCACGCTCGCGATCCGCGCCTCCCTCCCTCAGAGATCGACGGTGGCCGACCTGCCGGCCTGGACCAAGGCCCCGGGTCTTGGAGACGCGGCGGTCCGGAAATCGTCACCCGGCGACGGAAAGACCGACTGGCACGTCGAAATGGTCATCTTCACCCTGCGGAACGCCGAGATAGGCGTCTACCTCAGCAAATCCCCCCTGAGCGGCAAGGACGACGAGCTGGGGACGAAGGCCCTCCAGGTCGCCGAAGTCATCGAGAGAGCACTCAGAGAATCCCTCTGAGCTTCAAGCGCGTCCTGCGACACGCGCCGGTCTACGGCGTGGTGGGGTGGGCGAGTTGTAGCCGTGGGGGTGGCGGCAGTGGTGCGGGGGCGTCCGTCTCCGGGGCGGTGTGGAACGCCTCGATCACGTAGGCGGCGAAGCGGCGGGACGCGGCGAGCCGGGTGTCGGGCGGTGCGTCCTGGACGCCCCGGTGGGCCATGAGCATGAGGACCAGGTCGTCGACGACGAATCCGGGGCGCAGGCGGCCGGTCTCCTGGGCGCGGCGGGCCAGGTCGGCGACCGCGCGCAGGATCCGCTCCCGATCGGCGGCGAAGTCCATGGCCTCAGGGAAGGCCGCCATGAACGCGTCGGCGAAGCCCCTGCTGAGGGCGTGCAGTTCGCAGATCCGCTCGACCAGGCTCCGGAATCCGTTCCACGGGTCCGGGTCCGCGAGGGCGTCGCGGACGATGGCGCGGCAGGCCCGCCGCTGCTCGGCGAAGGCCTCCACGATCAGGGCCTGCTTGGTCGGGAAGTGCCGGTACAGCGTCGCCGGGCCGACGCCCGCGTGCCGGGCGACCTCCCGCACGGGCGCACCGAGGCCCTCCTCGCCGAACACCGCGCGGGCCGCGGCCAGGACGCGGGTCCGGTTGTCGCGGGCGTCGGAGCGCCCGGTGTGAGGCAAACGGCCGGTCATCGCCTCTCACTTTAGCCAAACGGACGGGGGCGTCCGTTACGGTCCGAAGGCGGTGGCGCCGGCACGCCCCGGCACTCGGCCAGGTGATGTTTCCGGCCCGGGGGCGGGTTCGCCGGCGCCCGTGATCCGTTCACGCGTCGCCCGCGAGGAGCCAGGATGAAAGCCGTCGTGATCAGGAGATTCGGCGCCCCCGAGGGGCTGGAGGTCGTCGACCTGCCCGTGCCCGTCCCGGCCCCGGGGCAGGTGCGGATCGCCACGGAGGCCATCGGGGCGGGCGGTGTGGACGCCGTGATCCGCCGGGGGACGCTCGCCGCCCACGGCTTCCGGGAGGGGCATCTCCTCGGCAGCGAGGTCGCGGGACGCGTCACCGCCGTGGGAGAGGGCGTGGACGCCTCGTGGACGGGGCGGCGGGTGTGGGCGTTCACCGGCCTGGCGGGCGGGTACGCCGAGCAGGCCGTCGCCGCGGTCGAAGACGTCCTGCCGCTCCCCGACGCCCTGGCCTGCGCCGACGCGGTGACGCTCGGCGGCTCCGGCGTGGTCGCCCATTTCGCCCTCGACCGTGCCCGCCTCGCACCCGGCGAGGCGCTGCTCGTGCGCGGCGCCGCGGGCAGCATCGGCATCACGGCGGTGCAGCTCGCGGCCAGGGCCGGCGCGGGCGCGGTGGCCGTCACCACCTCGTCGGCGGAGCGCGGCGCCCGCCTTCGGGACCTGGGCGCGACCCACGTCCTCGACCGTTCCGGGGAGGGCGGCGGCCCAGGCGCGCCGTCCGGCTTCGACGCCGTGATCGACGTCGTGGGAGGTCCCGGGCTTCCTCAGTTCCTGGACCGGCTGAACCCCAACGGGCGGTTCGTGGCCGTCGGCGTGGTCGGCGGGCAGCCGCCGGAGGACTTCGGCATGCGGCTGATGGACGCCTTCCGCCGCTCGCCGTCCTTCGCCGCCTTCAGTTCCGACACCGTGCCACGGCCCGAAAGGCGGGCCGTGCGGTCGGCCCAGTTCGCCGAGGCCGCGAACGGCGTCCTGCGCACGGCCGTCCACGAGATTCTGCCCCTGGACCAGGCGGCGCAGGCCCACCGGAAGATGGACGCGGGCGAGGTGTTCGGCCGGATCGTCCTGACCCCCTGAGCCGAGCGGGGCCGGATGACCCGATGCGCAGAGCTTGCGGCTGTTCTGGAGTCCCGGACTGTACAGCGGGGGAGCGAACGGAGCCCCCACCGGTCAGAACGGGACAAACAAGGAGCAGAAGATCATGCGTGAGTACACAGACCCGATCGTGCTGACTGAAGGCGTGCGCGAAGGCTGGGCAGACCGCGAGACCGACCCGGCCGACATCGCCTGGCAGGCTCGGCAGGACGCGGCCCTGATCCCCTTCGAGGTGATCAACGGTCGCCCGGTCAACCCGTGCGAGACGACGCTCATCCAGCATGGCCGCAACCTGCTGGGCCGCTGGGCCGAGAACCGGACCGCCGACGCGCTCGCCTCGGTCCTGGACGAGTACGGTGACCGCTGGGCCCTCCTGGTCGAGCGGAACCGCGGACGCGGCTGGGGCATGGCCGGCGGCTTCGAGAACCTGGGGGAGAAGTCCTTCGTGCAGGTGGCGATCCGCGAACTGAGGGAAGAGACCGGCGTGGACCTGCGGTACGCGACGTGGCGGGAGACCCCGCCGCGCTACGTGCCCAGCAAGCGCGCCTCCGACGAGGCGTGGATCGTCACCGTCCTGTGCACGACGGACCTCGGAACCCTGAACCGAAGCGACTTCCCGAGGGCGGTCCCTTGGGACGACGCCAAGCAGGCGGCCTGGGTGCGTGCCAACACCTTCCAGGAGCTGACCACCGATCTGATGGCCTCCCACGGCGGCCGGGTGACCTCCGCCAACCACGTTGGCATGCTCACCGACTGGTTCGGGCGGGCCTGAGGACCGCCATCGAATAGGCGGGGCGGGCCTCCGACCCTCCTCACCCCACCGGGCATGCGGACGTGTGCCCGGTGGTGCGTCAAACGGCGTTCGGCAACGGCATTCACCGTTGCTCCGGACGGCGTCGCCGGCTTCCCGTTCTTCTGAGATAGCCGGCTGATCAACGCACCCCTCAGGGCCCGGCGCACACCGCCGGGCCCTGATCTTCAGAACCCGTGCCGGCGGCCGTCACTTCTTGTAGGGGGCCACCTTTTCGCGCAGTTCCCGCATGGTGTCCTGGAGGAGCTGCTTGAGCCGGTCGCGGTCGGCGCCGTCGGCGTCGGCGTAGTCGTCGATGTCGATGAGCCGCTTCTTCGTGGCGGTGATCGAGTTGAGCTGGTGGTCCAGCTTGACGTCGCCGAACCACGGGCTGCGCAGCATGTTCGCCATGTCGGTCCGGAACATCGCCACCAGGTCGTCGGGGTCGGCGATGTGGTTCTTGACCTCGGCGACGAACGTCAGCGTCGCCTTGCTGCCGAGGACGGCCTGCTGGAGCACGCCGTCCCCCGTCTTGCGGTCCAGCACGATCGTGAAGCTGTGCAGGACCGGGTCGCCCACCGGCTTGAACCGCACGTACTGCAGGCCCCCGCCGGACTTGATCCCGATGACGGGGCATCCCAGGTGCGCCATCGTGAACACCATCTCGCCGATGAGGGCCTCGTCCTTGCTCTCCCGCTCCTCGGCGCTGTTCTTGAACTTGTTGATCATCGAAAGCATGTCGGTCCTCCGGGTCAGGCGGCGAGGCGGCCGTGCAGGTACTTCGCGCAGGCCTGGGTGACGGCGGCGATGTGCTCCTGGAGGACGGGGTACTTCACCGTGTAGTGGTCGGCGAAGTACGGGTCCAGGTCCAGCAGCAGGGGCACCTGCACGTAGACGTAGCCGGTGGCGAGATCCGCGTCCACGGTGAACACGCCGGGTTCCCCGACGTCCAGGAAACCGCTCTTCACCTCGGACTTCAGCGCCTGCCACACCGTCCGCGCGTCCCGCACGTACTCGCCGTAGGCGATCGTCACGGCCGCGTGCCGGCCGAGCGTCCTGGCAGCCGTGACGGTGCCGGCCCGGTGCGTGAGCTGGAACATCAGGCGGTGCTTGCGCTCCCGGTGCTGGAACCGCAGGTAGTGGTGGTTGCCGTCGGAGTTCAGGTCGATGAGCGCGTTGCCCTGGGCGACCGCCGCGGTGATCACGGCGCCGACGAGCAGATCGTCGATCTCGCGGGTGTGGAGCTCCTCGGAGAAACGCTGCCAGCTGCGGTTGACCAACCGGCCGAAGACCTGGTCGAGCTGCTCGGTCACGATCACCTTCCGTCGCGGGGGATCAAGGAACCGAGGTGAGACTCCCGAACACCCCATCCGGTTTCACGGCATCCCGGTTCCGCCCGGGCCCGGCCATGGGCTCGGGGAAAAGAAGAGCGCGGGCGGATCCAGTGGATCGCCCGCGCTCGACCGTACGCCGGGTCCCCGTGCGGAGGGGACCCGGAAATCACTTGCCCGGCACCTCAGCGACTGCGAACACGTTCTGTCCGAAGCGCAGGGGCAGCCGGTCGAACGGCCGGCTCAGCGGAACGACCAGGCGGTCGTACAGCCGCACCTTCCGCGGGTCGGCGTAGTCGACCGTGCGGTCGACCATGAACCGGTTGAACAGCCCGCCCAGGAGGTTGACGGGTCGGCTGAACTTGACCCTCAGCCCGCCGGCGCGGAGTAGCGCGCCGAGGTCGTCCGGCGTGTACCGCACACGGCGGCCGGCCTCGAAGCGGTCGAAGGGGCTGTACAGCTCCGGGTAGCCGGCCTCCCAGATGATGAAACGGCCGCCCGGCACGACGACCTTGGCCAGGGCCTCGATCGTCTTGGCCTCGTCCGAGAGATGCCCGAGAACGTTGATCAGGAGCACCGTGTCGACGGGCTCGATCGCGGGACTGCTCGGGAGGTGCAGGCGCAGGACCTCGGCCTCGGTGAAGCGGCCACGCAGGTGGTCGACCCACTCTTGCTTCTGGTCACTCAGCACCAGGCGTTCGAGCTTGTCACCCAGCAGCTTCACGAGCCGCTCGGAAACCTCGCCCGTCTGTGCACTGACGTCGAACAGCGAGCGGCCGACGACGTACGGGGCCACTCGCGCGGCCTGGTAGTCGTGGTACCGGTCGGCGTCGCCACTGGACGTCCAGGACTTGACCGACCCGGCGTCCAGGACACCGTCGCCGTCACCGGCGGTGGGCTTGACCGGCTCCCTCTTCTCGATGAACGGGCGGAGAGAGTCCGGCAGAGGCACGCGTGCCATAGTGGTTCTCCCTTTCGTTTGAGTGCGCCCCGCTGGTTCTTTTACCGGCAGGGACACACATGCTTCCCCAATAACAGTCGGCGGTCGGCCGGCCCTGAAGCGCAACCCGACGCCGGAAATCAGAACCCGCCAAGCACGCGCCTGCGCGCCATGTGAGTACGCACGTGTGAACTTTGTACGTGGTGGACCCAGAGGTGCGGCAGGCGTTTACACTGCGTCTCAGCATTAGGGCTGTCGCCCATTCGCACTGATGGCAGGACGGGCGAAGGCGCCGCCCGGACCCCTCACTCGGCCGGTTCCCAGCCCTCGCGACGGCTCCGTCGAGATCGGCCTTCTTCAGGCGAGACGTCCGTCCACCTCGCCTGACGGGGGCCGTGCGGCGGTCGACAGGACATGCTCGACGGCCACGATCACGCAGGTCGTGAACTCCTACGCGCTCTTCAGGTGCCGTGGAGAGATCGTGGCGCTCGGATCGGCCAGTGCGTACACGGCGGCGATGCGCCTCGTGTACGGGACGGCGCGTCCGGCGAAGGATCCGATGAGCTCCGAGCCCGGTGAGGGCGCGGTCGGGCTGTCGTGGAGTTCGTCCTTCCGGTACGCGCGCGGCGCGGGGTCGTCGCCCGTGGCGTCGGACGCCGACAGGTTCGCACGGAACTCGTCCGGGGTCACATGGCCGATGACGACCACGTACGTCTTCGGGACGGTGGCGCGGTCGTCTTGTCGCCCTGCCGCGCCGCGCGCAGGATCTGCCCGAGCGCGTCGTCGGCAGGGGAACGCCGCATCACCTTCGCCCGCTCCTCCTCGACCATGAGGGCAGGGGAGCCGGGGCGCGGGTCGGGATCCTCGCCGGCGCCGTCGCCCCAGCCGGCTTCGCGGGCCATGGCCTCCGGCTTGCCGACGACTCCCGCACCCCGAGGAGGGGAGCCGCAGAGGATGTGACGTTCGGTGAATTCGCCGGAGACCCGCTCGAAGATCTCCATGGCCGCCCCGGTGGCGATCCCCTCGCGGCCGGCACCCCACGGGATCGCCCTAGGTGCGGGGTTCAGGCGGCCGCTACGGCCCGTCGCCGAGGTGGCCGCACTCAGCGCCGGAAGGCGGTCTCGCCCTCCGGCCCGCTGAGGACCGGATTCGCGCCTTACAGGCCACTCTTCCTCATCGCCGAGGAATGAGAAGCCCGCTGCTCCTGCATTCTTACCTGCCTGCGTCGTCTGCCCATTCCACAATGAAATCGAGTTCCGCGGCGGCGTCCTCGAACGCCGCCAGCACCGCCCGCGAGAACCTGTTCTCATACGGTTCGTCGCGCCGGGCGCGCGGAATCGCCTCTTCGTAGATCTCGTCGATGAGAATTCGCGCGCGCCGGAACGTCGAGCCCTTGCCGTGCTCCTCGTAGGCGCGCGTCCAGTCCGGCCGAGGATCTTCCGTGATCCGCCGGTCGATCAGTTTCGTGAGCCGCCTCGTGAGGGCGCTTGAGATGTCTCCGACAATGGCCTCCTGCTCGTCGGCCTCCGGCTCGGGACCGGTCCATCGGACGGGTTTCTGGAGCATCCGGTAGAGCGCGTACTCCAGCGCCGTCCGCAGGCTCGTCGCGGGACGCAGATCCCTGTACTCGTCGGTGTGCCCCTCGGACAGGCGCCGGGTCAGCGCCTTGACGCTGGACCAGTGCTTCTTCGGCACCTCGGAGCCGGGGGAGAGCCCCAGGGCGCCGCGCCACCGGATGTGGAAGACCCCGACCGCCTCGACGACCGCGCCCGTCAGCTGCCCGCTTTTGTAGACGGGGCGCGCCGGCCCCGTCTCGAACTGGACCGCCTCCTCGGTGAGCGCTTCGAGAAGCCCGTTGAGCTGCCGCATCGTGCGCAGGGACGCTCGCGGCCTGGCCGGATCGACCCTTTCGGGATCGAGAACCCGGTCGATCCCCCCGACGAAGAAGCGCGCCTCGTCCAGGCGCCGGCGCAGCACCCGCTCGGCCAGTCCGAGCTCTTCACGGACCTCGCCGAGCACGTTCTCAGCCGACCCGAGGACGTGCCGTTCGCGGTCGGAGAACGAACCGAGGTTGTCGCCCCTGACAAGGTCGAAGTGGGTGAACAGGAAGAACAGCTTCTCGCCGTTTCCCGTCGCGGCCGCCGTCCGCATCACCGCGACCGGCGCCGCCTGCATCGGCTGCTGGGCGTTGTCGACCAGCACGACGGCGTCGACCTCGTCCAGGCGCTTGCGCAGAGGGGTGGAGACCTCGGCGATGGAACCGGGCGTGTGCCCCAGCCCCTCCCCGTCGACCAGGACGAGCCGCGCCTCATGCTCAGCCCAGACCGGGCGGAACGGCCCCGCGACCCGGATGCCGTTCACCAAGGGGGTCAGGAGCCGCCCGAAGAACGCGGCCCGGTTACTGGAGAACCTGGTGATGACGCTGAGGAACTCGGCGCGGTCCGCGCACTCCCACGTCCAGGACACCGGCCACCCGTCCGCATCGCGCCGCAGGTCGCCTTCCCCCAGCAGCGCGTACCGGTTCTCGACGGCGTGGAGGAACGCGTCGACGATCCGCTCGCAGACGTCGGAGCGCCGGACGCGCGTTTCGAGCTCGTCCTCGATGTACTCCTCAAGTGGTCGGTCGTCCTCCCCGGTACCGGCCGCGTTCCGGATGGCGGCCAGCTGGGCCTCCACCACGTGCCTGAGGGCGCGCACCGCGTTCTGGACGAGCGCCGTCGTGCCCGGATCCGTCGCGCGGGCCGCCGGCGTGGCCGCCTGGGCGTCGTCCAGCTCGTCATCGTCGAGGTCGTCGACGAGGTCCGGCCCCGTGTCAGGGAGGGCGGCGCGACCGAGCAGGTAGCTGAACCGGTAGCGCTGGCTGACATGGTCGAGCAGCCGGTTCTGGATCACCTCCTGGGGGCGGCTCTCGAACGCCGCCCGCGCGGCCTCCCAGACGTTGTCGCGAAGGTGGTCGGCGATCTCGTCGCGCCCGGCGAAGGTGACGGCGGCCCGGAACGGCCCCGCGCCCGTGAGGACGATCTCGGTGTCGGCCACGGTCGTCTTCGCGGTCGAGGTGGAGGGGAACCGCTCGGTCTCCGGATCCGTGCCGAGCAGCTGCCGGACGACCGTCGTCTTCCCCGCCCCGGTCGTGCCCAGCAGAAGCACATGCCGATATCCCTCGGCCGCCCCTGGAAGCGGCAGCAGTTCGTCCCGAACGGCGAGAAAGTTCCTTTGCGTGCTCCGCTCGATCTCGTCGCCGGAGGCGGGCCGCTCGGTGAGCTGCCATTGCTGCTCGACCGCGTCCGCCAAGTCGGCGGGCATCGGCCAGTGACCGACGATGTGCGGGGCGGGCACAGGTTCGGCGAGCGGAACGGCGTCCGCCAGTTTCCAGTGGATGAGCCGCCTGTCAGCCCAGGGCCCGCAGTCGCATGCCCTCCCCTCGCACACGTCCGCCAGCCGAGCCACGGCGATGATGGCGTTGCGCTCCCGGCCAAGGGCGTCGAGGTTCTCCGGGGAGCGTCCGGTCAGCCGATTGGTCAACCGCTTCAGATCACCGTCCATGTACGAGCCCGCGCAGATCGCCGTCCAGCCGCGCTGTTCCGTGCCGCTCTGACGGCTGTAGACGGTCTGATGGCCTTGCGCGATAGCCCACGCCGCCGGCTGAGGGACGGTCAGTGCCCAGGAGAGCTTCGACAATTCACGTCCTCCGGTAGAGGTCCCGAACCGGAACCAAAGAATGTCCGTGGCACGTGGGACGCCCAGCCACCACCCCCGGTTGCCCAGCACCCCAAAAGTCCAGGGAAACCTCGGGAAAGCACGCCCGGACCAGGCATAAGCAGCAGCCGAGAGCGACACACATGCACCCCGCCGGAGGATCAGCTCGCCCAGTCCAACGATCCCGATGTCCGTGCCGATAACGGCGCAGAAGAGCAGGCCCCTGACGGGCTGGCGGAGCCGCCTACTGAGGAAGGGCTTGGCGTCGTGCCTGCCCACAGCGACGCCCCAGTGCAGTTCGAACCCGTGGACGCGGGGGGAAGATAAACGTCGTTTTACTCGAGCGCAAGCTCGAACGGTGATGAGCGCGCTATCGCTCGACAGGAGGTGCGTGAGAGACCTTTGACGCGTGCGGTACTACTCGCTTCGAGAGGAAATGGCTAAGCAATCTCAAGTTGCACGCGTGGCCGCAAGGACCATTTTTGACCCCGAAGTCGTGTCAGGTCGACCAAAGTAGACCGCAAGCAATTAAGCTCCGAAGAATGGTGAGGTGGTCCGAAGAGAAAGAAAGATAGCCTGGCCTTGGAAACTGCCTTCGGTCTTGAGTCTGGCAGGAACGCCTCAAGACCGATGCTCTCCCTAAGGCGTCAATGAGCCGTTGAACGGATCCGGCGAAGAAGAGTGCGCCACTCATCCTCGCTGAACTCCAGGATTGGCCCGGCACCTTCAAGCTTGGTGTCCCGGACGCCGACCGTGCCATCAGCGGCGCGACCGGCCTCGATGCATCCACCGTTCGGTTCGCTGTGGCGTGACTTGCGCCAGCCATGGAAGTTCTTGGTCATGCCCTCGATCCTGTCTGGTCGGCGAGCCTGTTGGCTACCTGATCGAGGAAGGTCATGCTGTTATCTCGGGACAGGGCAGCCGCCTGCAAGCGATCGTAGATTCCGGTGTAGCGTGCCACCTCCCCTCGTTGAGTTAAGACCAGGTCAGTGGTGACCGTGTCGATCACTGCTATTGGTGAGTCGCCCGCTTCTGCGAAGGTGTAGAGGTAGAAGGCTGACTTAGGGAGGAAGCCTCCCGGGAGGACGGCGTCGTGCCGCAGCACACGAACGCTGATCCGCTCCACCTCCGAGACCACTCCGATCATGTGCCGTAACTGAGCGATCTTCGCCTCACGCGGTACGGCCAGCCGGTGAATCACGCACTCGTCGAGGACGGTCTCGTAGGAGGGACCGTCCGGCCGAAGCAGTTCACTCTGCCGGCGCATACGCGCTTCGGTCATGCGCTCCGGAACGTAGTCGAGTTTGCCCTGGCATCTGTCCAGGTCGACAAGCGCAGCGATAAATTCCGGAGCCTGCAAGACGGCAGGCATTACGGTCTGGTTGTACTCACGTACGGTTTCGGCGTTGTACTCGAGGTCGGCGTAGAGCTTCTGGCGGGGCCCCATGGAGACTCCGTAGCGATCCCACCAGCCCTTCTGCGCTGCCTCGCGCGCGAGTTGGAGAAACCGGTCGTACTGGCTGCCGCTGATGTCGAGGGCGTCGAGCATGTTCATGATCTCGGCCAGGTCGGGGCGGATCTGGGCGTTCTCCAGGCGAGTGATCTTCGTACGGGAGTGGAAGACGAGGCGGGCGAGACCGTCGGTGGTGAGCCCGCGGCTCTCACGAAGTTTGCGGATCTCGGCTGCCAGCCGTCGGCGGCGGACGTAGGGGCTCGGCATGGCCGTCCTCCCGATATCGCGTCGGACGCGGTTCGTGCTGATCGCTGACTCGGTGCAATCGAACGTTGCCCGGCAATAGTAAAGTCGCGCCCCGACAAATTTCCGCCACACCCAAGCGGGGTCGGAAGTTCGCACGTGCGAAAATTGGAAGTTGCAGCCTTCGTCAGTCCGATTCGGTCGAAAACGACCGCTTCGTAAACGCCCATTCCTGGGCGTCCCGGGCACGCGCGAGCAGGCCAGAGGAGTCGAGTCGCCTCTTCCTGGTATTAACAGCGGCCGTCGCGACACCGAGACAGGGTCGACAGAGGCGTCACGACCCCTGCGGCCCGTACCGCAACGATCGCAACCGCGATGAACGGGTTATCAGCGTTGCCGACACGTGCGGCCGATCAACCAGCTGTCCTACTTAGGATGGTGAAGAGGCCGAAGCGGAGGCCTCGTCACGCCGCGCCGCAAGCCACTCCTCGGTATAGACAGTGACCTCGTCAATGAACTGCTCCAGCCCGGCCCGATCGAGGTCCATCTCAGCGACAAGGTAGAGCAGGATGAAGACCTGGGCATGCAGAGTGGCCGACACGTCCTCCGGGACAGTGTCCTTAAGCAGGGGTGCGTCGACGGCACGGCGGACCATGTCCTCGGCAACGAGTGGATCGATCGGGATCGCGTCCTCGGCGGCCGCGATCCGCACGTCGGCGACGAACCGAACGAGCTGACCCGCGAAGTAGGTCGGCGCAAACTTTCGACGTACCGCAACCTCGAACGCGCAGAAAAGCAGCGACATGTACCCGGCCGCCGTCTCGTCGTCCACCTGTATCTCGTCCTGCAGAGGCACCCACGCCTCAGGCCCCTCCAGCAGGAAAGACCGCAACGCGAGAATATTCTCCTCACCGATATGAACTGCAGAGTAATCCATTAATTGAGTAGCTCCTCTGCGAGTGAGCGGGCACTCTGCAGGAATGCCTCGAGTTCGACCGGAGTAAACTGCCTCGCGCCCACCATTGCTGACAGCATGACTATCTGGTGGCCAAACTTGGTATCTGGATCTGCTTCAATCATTGTGCCCTTGCCAAGGAAATCGAGTAGCATGCTCTCGCCTAGCTGGGGGTTGATCAAATGAGAGGAATCGTCACTTCTTTCTCGGACTTGAGCCACGAAGTCGATAATCTGGGACGTGCTCGCAACTTCGCCGTTCTTTATAAAATGATGCTGAGCTGCATTGATAAAGGCGGCACCGACAAGTGCCGTGTAAAAAACGTTGGCTTCGTTGGAGTCGAGTTGATCCAATAGCCTCAGGTGTTCCTCGCGGTTTCCTTTAAGTTGAGCCCTTAGAACTGCTACTTGCTCATCAGTGATCGGCATGCTCTCTCCTTCTTGTTCGTCGTGCAAGGTTGAGGCCAAGGCGAACAACTTCACCCAAAACGATTGCCGTCCCCACGGCGCCTAGCAAGACATCGCCCGACTTAATACTTTGATCAGGTGCCTTTATGTGATCAGTGTTAGGGTGTGCCGCACATGACTGGCCTGTGGGTTTTACTCGGTCAAAGTTCTTGAGGGCCGGCTCGGTGAATGTCTTTCCCGAGTCTTTGGCGTTTTCTGCTTTAAGTAGGAACTTCCTCAGAATATCTTTGCCCGGAGTCGGATTGTCCGGGTCTCTTTCTTGATAATCGCGAGAGGCTCGGTCGTCTTCGGGGCGACGGAGTTCGCCGCGGCCAGGGGTCTCTGTGTCGGCGTCCGGGTGGTCTGGTGGGACCGGTCTTCCGTCGCGGTCGAGGGTGATCGTGACTTGCCCGGCGAATCGACTTGGTTCTATGTCTGTCGATTCTTCTTCGTGAGGCGCTAGTTCGGTGTCGGATTCCTCTCTTTCGCCAGACTGTTCGGCCTCGCGATCGGGCGGGGTAGTTTCGTCGGTGGACTCGATGGACTCCGGGCCCTCGGCATTTCTACCATGGGCGTCGCTCTGTTCACCGGTTCCGTCGTCGGTCTTTGGCTCTGGGGGTTCGGTGCCCTGGTCGGTCGTTTCGGGGCCGACAGGGGACGCTTCGCGGCCGGGTTCGGGACCGGGCGGGTCGGTCTCAGCGGCGGGCTCGGTGGGTTGGCCGACCTCTGCGCCTGGCAGCGTCCCGTCCTTCCCGCCTTGAGTCTGGCCGTCGGCGGGCGGTGAGGCGTCTGCTGGCGGGTCGCCGCTGTTGTCGCCCGAGTCGGCGGAGTCCTGCGGGATGAGCGGTTCGTGCTCCTGATCTTGCGGGCGCGGTGCCTCGTGCGACGGGGGCTCCGCCTCTGCTTCGGGGACCGCAGGCGCGGGCTGGTCGCGACCGCTTGACCCCTCGCCGTCGCCGGACCCGTCGGCGCCGCTGGAGGTGTCGCCGTCGCCGATAGTGCTAGGCGGAGTCTCGGCTCCTTGGGGCTGTGCTTCCGGTCCGCGCTCGTCCGACCCTGCGTGCTCGCTCTGCGGCGGGGCTCCGCGGTCACCGATTTCGCCGGGGCTTCCTTCTCCGGGGCCGTTGGTGGTCTGGGCGTCCTGGAATACGGCTCGCCGCTCTTCCGCGGTTTCCAACTGGCCCTCTCGGGCGGCGGCGAGGCTTGCCCGGCGGGAGCCGGGCGGGAACTGGGAAGCCTCGGCCGGGCGGGTGCCCGGCTGCCCGGAGGACGCGGGGTCGTCGGCGGCACGGCCGCCGTCCTGCTCTTCCGCTTTGCCTGGCTCGGGCTGCTCGGTCTTGGAGCCGCGGTCGTCGGTGCCGCGCTCGCCCTCGTCTTGCCGAGGGTTCTCGGGCTTGGGCCGGCCGGGCTTCTCCGCTTCCGGGCCGCCGTCGCCGGTCTGAGCGGGATCGTCGTGGTCGCGCTCTTCGCCCGATGGAGAGCCGACTTCGGTCTTGCCGGTCTCTGGTTCCTTCTCGGTCTTCGGCTCGGCCTCGGACGGAGGGTCACCGGGAGTCTGCGGCTTCTCCGTGGCCGGGCCGGTGGAGGAGGAGTCCGTGGAGGATCCGTTGGGTTGCGCCTCGCGGTCACCGCGTCGTTCGGTGCCGGCTTCCGGCTGACCCGGAACCGGCTGGCCTGCCGCCTTGTAGCTGTCCAGACGGGGTGTGTCCGATGTGCCGGGAGCTTCGGCCGGGGGCTTGTCGTCGGTGCGTGGCGGGGTGGGCTTGTCGGGGGTCTCGGGACCTTTGCCCGGCCCGCCGGAGGGGGTGTCCATGCCCACGCTTGCAGCCCTTTCATCGGGGGAAGGCGAGCCGGTCGGCCAGACGGTTCGCCGGGTGCGTCCGTGGCGTGCGGGGCCAACGCCGGATCACACCGGCCCCTATGTAATCGCGCACGTGCGAACTTTGCACGTGCCGATATCCCGCATACATCCTCCTGGTGGGCGTATCGCGCGACTGTATGCCGGGCTTCCGTTGATTCGTCTACTTGCCTGGACGGGCCGGGACGCTGCGGCATTCCATGGCGGGCCATTCAATCGTTCCGTCAATGCGGCTTTCATGCCGATATAGGACGTTTGAACGTTTGGGAGTCGTCCGGGCCCGCCACGTCCCGAAGGTGACGGAGCTCAGGGCGGACGGCTTCCGCGCCGGTCGCCCCGGCCCCCCGGCCGCGTTCTCCCGAGGGCCGATCCGGCCGTCCGGGCAAGACGGGCACGGAGTGGCGCGACCACCGACGAGGCAGACCTTTCCTCGCCGCTTCACCCGCAGGTGAGGGCCGAGGGCACGCGAACTCCGCACATGCGGAGATCGGACGTGCGACCGGCACTTGTGCTAAATCCCTTGCCGGAGCAGGTAGCGCTTGGATCCTCCGTGTTCGGATGGCGGCTGAGTGTGACGATGTGCGTGTGGAACAAGGGTTGACCCCGTAGATCCGCAACGACCATGTCATTGACGACCCGAGGTGCTCTGATGTCCCCGACGATGCTCCCGGCAGCGCAGCCGGCGCCGCTGTGCTGGCGGCGCTCCTTCCCCGGCGGTCCCGAGCAGGCCCGCAACGCCCGCCGGTTCGTAGGTTGCCTTCTGGACGGCTGCCCCTTCCTCGACGACGTCCTGCTCGCCGCCGACGAGATGGTCGTGAATGCGCTGCGGCACACCAAGTCAGGCCAGGCGGGCGGCTCCTTCACCCTCCAGGTCGTGCGGGACGGCGGCCTGGTCGCTGTCTCGGTCACCGACCAGGGCGGCCCCGGCGAGCCCGCCGCGCTGGACGCCGCCGAGCTGGCCGAGTCCGGCCGGGGCCTGCGCACCATCTCGCTCACCGCCGCGAGCTGGGGATGGCACGGCAACGGCGAGGGCCGGACGGTCACCGCCGTATTCGCGGGGGAGTGGGCCGCGTGACCGAGCCCGCCTCCTGGACGCACGACCAGGTCCATCTGCGCGTCCACGCCGCGATGACCGCCGCGATGCGCGCCGACCCCCACTCCATCGACGCCGCGCTCGTCCAGACCGGGAGCCTCGACTCCGCCAGCCGGGAGTTCGTCGCCCGGTCACGGCGCCTCGTTCTCGCCTGCACCGCCGCGCTGACCTGCGTCCTCGCGGCCCATCGCCCTGGCGAGGGCCCACAGGGCGAACCGATCTGCCGTGGCTGCGGGACGGCCGAGTGCCGGACACTGCGCGGCCTCGCCCACGTCCTCGCCGCCTACAGCGTCCGCCCGGCCCCTGTCGACCGGGCCGAGGCATGGCGACGCGCGGACGCGCATTTCTGGCGCGGCGGCGGCCCCGTCCCGCTGATCATCGAGGACTTCCCGGACGGGTTCGTCGCCCGCGCCGCCGACGGCCCAGGCGACGAGCCCGCCCCGCTACTGGTCATCGACCGGCGCACGGGCGCCCTGACCCGCTGGCCGTCCCTGCCCATCGACACCCTCGCCTGCGAATACGCCCGCTACCGAGCGGGCCTCTAGGGGCCCGGGATCTGCGCGCTGCCGCCCTGCGATTCGTCACCCCGACACGCGTTCCAGGAACACAGGCCGCTGTCTCTCCCCCCGGAGCCCTCCACCGCCCGCGACGTCGCGGCGGCAGCGCCGAGGCGCAGGCTTAGGCGACGGGGCTGTCGGCACCATGGGCCTGCTCTTGCGGGTCGGCGGGGCAGGAGTTGATGCTGGGGAGGGCGCCGGTCAGCAGGTAGCGGTCGATCTGGGTGGTCGCGCAGTGGTTGCGGAGGTAGGCGGTGTGGCCGTCGCCGTCGTAGGCCAGGACCCGCGAGCCCCGGATGCCGCGGCTCAGGCTCTTCGCCCATTCCAGGGGCGTGGCCGGGTCGTGGGTGTTGCCGACCAGCAGGACGGGCGGTGCGTCGCGGATGTGCACCGGGCGTTGGGGATCGGCCGGGCGGACGGGCCAGCCGATGCACCCGGTCGTCATGTCCCAGAACTCCGACGTCCCGCCCATGTGCGGAGTCCGCCGCCGGATCGTGTGCTCACGCCTGCGCAGCTCTCCGAAGCCGGACACCTGTGGGTCGATGTCCTGGCACAGGATCGCCCGGTAGGCGGCCGTGCTCGCCGGATCGTACAGTGCCTGGTCGCGCATCTGCCCCAGCAGGGAGGCGTCGTTCCCGTCGGCTTCGGCGATGCCGCGCGCGAGCCCCTGCCCGAACTCGGGGAACAACGTCAGCATCGCGTAGACGCCGTAGCGCAGTTCCTCGGCCGTCAGCGGCCGACCGCCGGGGACGGGCAGGGGGCGGTGGGCGGCCCTGTGGACGAGCGCGTCCCATACCTTCGCGACCGGGCGCCCGTGCAGTGCGCAGTCGGCTGTTCGCGCGCACCAGGCCGCGAACCGGTCGAAGGAGTCCTCGACGGCTGACGCCGCCTGACCCACCATGCGGCGCGACGGAATGCCGTGGTCGACGACACCGTCCAGTGCCATGGTGCGGATTCGGTCGGGGAACAGGCGCGCGTACTGGGTGCCGAGCATGCTGCCGTACGACCGTCCCAGGTAACTGACCTTCTCTTCGCCGAGGGCGGCGCGGACGGCGTCGAAGTCACGCGCCACGCTCACGGTGTCGACGTGCCGGATGAGCGGATCGCAACTCTCCCCGACCGCCCTGTTGCGGGCCACCATGCGCTCGTATTCACGTTCGGTGCTCGGGAACTGTGTGACGTCGGGGTCGTGCACGGGCAACTCGCAGACGATCTGTTCGCTGCCGCCGACACCGCGCGGGTCGATGCCGACGATGTCGAACCGCTCACGCAACCGGGGTGAGAAGAATCGCGGCGCCCAGTCCCGGACCAGGTCGGCGGCACCCGTTCCGGGGCCGCCGGGGTTGTACAGCAGCGTGCCGGCCTGTGCCTTGGTCGCCTTCCGGCGGGTCACCGCCAGCGAGAGCTTCCGGCCGCCCGGGCGGGACCAGTCCACGGGCACCGTGACGGTCCCGCACTCGGCGCCGGTGTTCCCGCAGGCCCGCCAGACGATCGTGCTCGCCGCCGCGCTGCCGGGGACAGCCGTCAAGGGCGCAATGGTGAGGGTGAAGGCCGCCAGGAGAGAAGGTCGCTTCATGCCCATCGATCTTGCTGATGCGGCGCGGCCGGTGCATCGGCTGGACGGTCGCGTCCGGGACCGCGGGCATCGGCCGTTCGGACGAGGGCTCGTGCCAGAAGAAGGCCACTGCGCGTTACCGTTCGACGGAGCCCACATTCCCCGAGGAGTCGCCGTGATGCCGCCGAGGTGCTTCATCTGTCTTCGGACCCGCAGCGACGGGGTTCCGATCTCGTCGTTCGAGACCGTCTATTTCGCGCTCACGCCGGAGGAGGAGGCGGTTCGACAGGAGCAGTATCGAGAGGGCTGGGTCGGTCATCCTCCTGAGGTGCTGTGGTTCTGCGACGAACACGCCGTGCTGGGCAAGGAGCATTCGCATCTGCACTGGCGAGAGGCGCAGGAACTGCTGGCGCGCCGGCGGGGCCTGCCCGGCGAGGCGCGCTGAGATCGTGCACCGGTCATGACGGCCGGTGGCCGGGCGCCGCCGGTGGCCAATCGGTTCGGTCGAGCTCAAGGAAGAGGCCGCTGAGCCAGGTGGGGCCGGTCTTCGGGATCACGCGGATCGTGACCGGTGCGCCCTTCGTCCGGAGGGTCGGGAACGCGCCCGGCGGGGCGGACCGGGAGAGGTAGGCGAGGCCCTGGCGCAGGAAGGCGCGCGGGCCCGGGTCCAGGTGGCCCGCCCACGGCGGCTCGGTCTCGCCGCGCAGCCAGGCGTAGCAGGCCATCGCGTAGCCGAACTCGGGCTCCGTCAGATAGCCGAGCCGCGAGTAGCCGTCGTTGCGGGCGGCGTTCAGGGTGCGCTCGTCCAGGTCTCCGAGGGGCTGGACGGAGAAGCCGCGGGTCGCCCCGCCGAACCGCAGCGCGGCGTTCGTGCTGAAGACGCCGAACCCGAAATAGACGGTGAGCAGGTCGGTGAGCCGTTCGTGGTCCCTGCGCTCGTGGGTGATCCGCTCCTCGCCGAGGAGGCGGACGTGGCACAGTTCGTGCGCGATCACGGCGATCAGATAGGCGGCGTCGGACGCCTCCGTCACGTCCAGCCCGATGACGGCCCGGCCGTCCTCGACGTGGTAGTGCCCTACCGTGCGCCTGCCTCCGCCCGCCGCCGGGTCCTCGCCCTCCCGGTCGAACAACTCCACGATGAGTTCGGACCTGTCGATCCCCATCAGCTCGCACGTCCACGCGACCACGTCGTCGATCTGCGCCGGTGTGCCGGTGTAGCTCGCGGACCGCAGATCCGGCCTGGCCAGGACGATGGGACGCGTCACCGGGTCGCGGCCGAACTCCTGGAGGAACCAGGCGATCGACGCCTCGATCCACGCCTGGTGCGCGACGCCGACCGGGCAGTCGGTGCGGACCGCGGGAGACCAGGGCGGGAGCGTTTCGCGTTCCTCGTTCATGAGGCTTCCTGACGGTCGTCTTCACGCGGCCCGTCGGCCGTTCAACGGTTTATCACGCACCCCGATTCCACAGTCGATACTGGCCGCAAATGGTCGGGGGAATGGCGCTGTCCAGAAGTCGGGTGCCTCGCATACGGCCACGAGGCTCGTCTCCAGACGCGAGAGCGCGCGGATCGGCCCGGTGGTCCGCGCCGTGCACGTGACCGGTGGGCTGGACGCGATGCGGGTGAGGGGCCCCTTCGAGACCGCCGCCGCGCCGAGCGTCCTCGTCGTCTCCCGCGGCACTTCCTGACCGCGGTCGGCCTTCGCGGCTCCGGCTCCCGCCGGCGGGTGGTCAATCGATGGTGCGCTTGGTCATTCCTTCGGCGGCGGGGTCGATTCCCCAACTGAAGACGGTGTGCGGGTGAACGCGGATGATGTCGCCGCTGAACCGGGTGCCCTCGGCGACGGCGGCTTCGGCGCGGCCGCGGATCTCGATGCCCCGCACCCGCCACGGCGTGACGGAGGCCAGGTCGTCCACGACGAAGGCGACCTGGTCGTTGTGGCGCAGGTTCCGGTACTTGCGGGACGTGGCGAGGTTCCAGCCGCCGATGTCGATCGTGCCGGTCTCGGCGTTGTAGTCGAATCCGACCGGGTTGTTCTGCGGATCGCCCTTGGGGCCGACGGTGGCGAGGCGGCCGAGGCGCTGGGTGGCGAGGTATTCGCGTTCGAGGTCGGTGAGGCTCATGCCCTCCAGCCTGCAACCTCAACCGCGGCTGAGGTCAAGCGAGGCGATGACGCCGCGGAGGCGGGGCGACATCTCGTCCGGGAGCGCGTCGAGCGGCCACCAGCGGGCCTCCAGGATCTCGGCCGCGTCCAGGTCGAGCCGGCCGCCGACGACCCGCGCCGCGTAGTAGGCCTCGACCCGGTGCCGGAAACCGCCGGCGACGTGCAGCGGCGGCACGGTGACCTCGACCTCCAGGGCCGTCTCCTCGCGGACCTCGCGCGCGACCCCGTCTTCGGGCCGCTCGCCGGCGTTGACGTATCCGCCCGGCAGCCCCCAGGCGCGGTAGGCGGGCCACAGCCGGTGCCGGAGCAGCAGGATCCGCCCCTTCTCGTCCTGGACGACCCCTCCGGCGTACACCAGGAACGTGTGGTGCCGGAGCCGCGCGAGCCGCCACTGCGCCCGCCCGCTCAGCCGCCTCCACACCGGCGCGGCCAGGACCCCGAGACGGGCCCGCGCGCGGAACGGGATCCTCATCTGCGCGATGCTAGCGGGCCGCGCGGGCCGCGCCGCCGCCCCCGGCGACGGGTTGTGACTCTGGCCACACCGCGCCGGATGCGGGAGCTTCGGCGGCCTGCCGGTTCGTCCCAGAGGAAAGCCGTGTACGTAGATCGGGGGACGATGTGACCACGACCGCCTTGGACCGTGCCGGGACGGACGCCGACGCCGCGCCCGCGAGCCGGCGCGGCGCGCACGTCCGCCTGCTCCGCAAGATCGGCGTCGGGATCGCGGGCGCCGCGCTGATCGTCGCGGGCGTGGCCATGCTCGTGCTGCCCGGTCCCGGCATCGTCGCGATCCTCGCCGGACTCGGACTCCTCGGCACCGAGTTCCCGACCGCCCGCCGCATCAGCGCCGGCGTGAACGGCCACGTGCGCGCCGCATGGCACCGGATCCGCGGCGGAGCCTCCCGCCTCGGCCGCAAGGGCTGAACTCCTGGCGCAGCGCGGCGCGCGGGGAGGCGTGGTGCGGGACGGGCCCCTGGGGTCAGGGGGAGGCATTCGGGAATGGTTGTGAGATCTTGGGGTCGGGCACCCTGAGATTTGTCTGTTTTGAATAGCAATGGCGGATCATGCCGAACAAAGTTGATCAGACTTGAGCTTGGCGCAATGGCGGCCCGGGTATATGACGGAAGTCACAATTCGATACGTCGCCCCGGAGTGTGCCGATGCGTCTGCCCCGCCCCTGCCTGGTCGCCTTCGGCGCGGCGACCTTCGCCGCCGCCTCACTGCTCGGGTCCGGATCCGCCTCCGCGGCCGGGCCCGACTACGTCGCCCTGGGCGACTCCTACTCCTCCGGCACGGGTGCCGGGAACTACGATCCGAACAGCGGAACGTGCCAGCGCAGCGCCAACGCCTACCCGAACCTGTGGGCGGCGTCGCACGCGACCTCGTCGTACAAGTTCGTCGCCTGCTCCGGCGCGACGACCACGACCGTCGCCAGCGGCCAGCTCGGCGCGCTGAGCTCGTCCACGACGCTCGTGAGCGTCACCGCGGGCGGCAACGACGCCGGGTTCGCCGACGTCATGCAGACCTGCGTCCTGCAGTCGAACGCGTCGTGCCAGAGCAGGGTGACGCAGGCCGAGACCTACATGAAGAACACGCTCCCCGGCCAGCTCGACTCGCTGTACGGCAAGATCCGCGGGAAGTCGCCGTCGGCGCGGGTGGTGGTGCTCGGGTACCCGCGCCTCTACGTCATCGTCGACTGGTGCGCGGGGCTGGGCAACACCAAGCGCACGGCCCTGAACCACGCCGCCGACACCCTCGACACCGTGGTCTCGGCCGCCGCGGGGCGCGCCGGGTTCACGTGGTCGGACGTCCGGGACGAGTTCTCCGGGCACGAGCTGTGCTCCGGCGACGACTGGCTCAACGCGGTCACGATCCCGATCGGCTCGTCCTACCACCCGACCGCGCTGGGCCACCGGTCCGGCTACCTGCCGGCGCTGACGGGCTCGGCGAGTCTGGCCCTCCAGAAGCAGACCTGACCGGCGAGCACCGCGATCGCGCCGGCCATCAGCATCGCGCTCACCCACACGGGCGAGCGGTAGCCGAGGCCGGCGCCGATCGCGGTGCCGCCGAGCCACGGGCCGAGCGTCCCGCCGACGTTGAACGCCGCGGTGGCGAACCCGCCGGCCAGCGTCGGCGCCGCGGAGCCCTGCTCCAGGACGCGTGAGATCAGCGCCGGGCCCGTCCCGAACGCCAGCATCCCCTGGACGAAGACCAGCGCGACCACCGCCGCCGGGTTCCCGGCCGTGAGCGCGAGGACGGCCCACCCGGCGGTCAGGGACGTCATGCCCGCCGCGATGAGCGCGGCCGGATGCGCGTCGGCGATCCGCCCGCCGATCGTGACGCCCGCGAAGGACCCGGCGCCGAAGAGCGCCAGCAGCGCCGGCACCCAGGCCGAGCCGAAACCGGCGACGTTCGTGGCGAGCGGCGCGAGGTAGGTGAACGTGCAGAACGTCGCGCCCTGGAACAGCGCGTTGACGGAGAGGGTGAGCAGCAGGCGGCCGTTGGCCAGGGCGCGCAGTTCGCTGCGGGCGCTGCCCGCGGACGGGCGCTCCTCCGGGATCGCCTTGGCGATCGCGACGACGGCGGGCAGCGAGACCAGCGCGACCGCCCAGAAGGCGGCCCGCCACCCCCACGCCCCGCCGAGCAGCGCGCCCGCCGGGACCCCGGCGACGCAGGCGACGGTGACGCCGCCGACCACGACGGACGTGGCGCGGGCGCGGGCGGCGGGGGCACGAGAGCGGTCGCGGTGGCGAGCGCGACGGCCCAGAACCCGGCGTTGGCCAGGGCGGCGGCGACGCGGGTCGCCAGCAGCACCGCGTAGCTGGTGGTGAGGGCGCCGGCGACGTGGACGGCGACGAAGGCGACCAGGAACGCCAGCAGCGCGCGGCGGCGCGGCCACCGGCGGGCCAGCAGGGTCATGGACGGGGCGCCGACCACCATGCCGATGGCGAAGGCGGAGGTGAGCAGGCCGGCGGCGGGGATGGACACGCCCAGGTCCGCGGCGATGCCCGGGACGAGCCCGGACAGCATGAATTCGGAGGTGCCCTGGGCGAACACGGCGAGCCCGAGGACGTAGACGGCGAAAGGCAAGGAGAGACTCCCGAGACGGCGAACAGGTCGGCTGTCGGTGGGGGGCTGCGCCGAGACGGCCGTCCGGCGTCGGCACGGACGGCGATGGCAGAGAAGGATCCCTCGGATGCGAGGGCGAGGAAGGCAGCCCGCCTCAGGCGGCCCGCGCTAGGGGGAGCCGCCCGGGAGTCAGCGTCTGTCGGACTCGGGACTGGACATGGCCATGAGGCTAGCAGGGCTCCGGACGGCGCCCGTACAGAACATTATTCTGCCATGGCAGAATAATGTTCTATGAAGGAGGCCGGACGGGAGCGGATCCTGCGGGCGGCGCTGGAGCTGTTCGGGCGCGACGGGGTCGCCGGGACCACGCTGAGCGGGCTCAGGACGGCGAGCGGGGTCAGCGTGGGCAGCTTCTACCACCACTTCTCCGGCAAGGAGCAGGTGGCGGAGGCGCTGTTCGTCGAGAGCATCGGGATGTACCAGGACGCCTTCCTCGCCGAGCTGAAGTCCCATGGCGGAGCGCGGGAGGCGGTGGCCTCGGTCGTGGCCTTCCACGTGCGGTGGTGCGGGGAGCATCCCGGCCGGGCCCGGTTCATGTTCACCGAGCGCCCTGCCGGGAGCGAGGGGCTGGCCGAGCGCAACGGCGCGTTCTTCCGCGAGGTGCGCAGCTGGTGGCGCGTGCAGGCGCGGCACGGCGGGCTGCTCGACGTGGACGCGGTGACCGCCTTCGTCCTGTGGCTCGGGCCCGCGCAGGAACTGTGCCGACTCTGGTTGAACGGCCAGTGCCCCGAACCGGACGGCGGGCAGGTCGCATCGCTGAGCGAGGCCGCATGGCGGTCGGTGGGAGGTCCTCATGGTGGTTGACGCGTGGATGCAGCACGGAACGCTGCGGTTCCTGCGGCACGAGATGCTCGACTCGCTCTGGAGGTGGACCGGGCAGGAACCGCCGTCGGAGGAGGTCCCCGTCGGCGCCACGGTCGCGGCGATGGACGCCGGGGGAGTGGACGTCGGACTGATCAGCGCCTGGTACGGGCCCGAGGGCGACCTCGTGAGCAACGACGAGGTCGCGTCGTTCGTCCGGCAGGCGCCGGGCCGGCTCGCCGGCATCGCCTCGGTCGACCTGCGCAGGCCCATGGAGGCCGTGCGGGAGCTGAGGCGTTGCGTGGGGGAGCTGGGCTTCAAGGGGCTGCGCGTGGTGCCGTGGCTGTGGGAGCTCCCGCCCACCGACCGGCGCTTCTACCCCCTGTTCGCCGAGTGCGTGGAACTGGGCGTCCCGTTCTGCACGCAGGTCGGCCACACGGGGCCGCTGCGCCCGAGCGAGACGGGACGGCCGATCCCGTACGTCGACCAGGTGGCGCTCGACTTCCCCGAGCTCGTGATCGTGGGAGGGCACATCGGCTACCCGTGGACGGAGGAGATGGTCGCGGTGTGCCGCAAGCACCCGAACGTCTACATCGACACGTCCGCCTACACGGTCCGCAGGTACCCGCCGGAACTCGTCCGCTACATGACCCAGGAACGGCACCACAAGGTCATGTTCGGCACCAACTACCCGATGCTGACCGCCGAGCGGGCGCTCAAGGGCCTGGACGACCTCGGCCTGGGGGAAGACGCGCGGGAGGCGTTCCTGGCGGGCAACGCCCGGAAGGTCTTCCGCCTCTAATTGATCTACAATGTAAAGGTCACCGCCGGAGCGTCCGGCAGGCCAGGACCCCCAGCGGCACCGGCGCCCAGAACGTGACCGCCCGGAACAGCAGGACGGCGTGCAGGGCCGGCCCCGCGGCGATGCCGAGCGCGGCGAGCGCGGCGACGAGGGCGGCCTCGGTGGAGCCGACGCCGCCGGGCGTCGGGACGGCCGACCCCGCCGCGGCCCCCACCAGGTAGGCGGCGAGGAGCGCCAGCGCGTCGGCCGGGCCCGCCGCCGTCCCGGGGACGGCGAGGACGCTGAGGGCGAACGCGACGCCGAGGACGAACGTGGTCCCCGCGGACGCGGCGAGGACGACCGCGAGGTCGCGGGGGCGGCGGCACAGGTCGGCGAGCCCGCCCGCGGCGCTGCGGGCCGCGGTGGAGCGGGCCGCGCGGCGGCCCCACAGGGCGGCCGCCGGCAGCAGCACGCCGCCGGCGATGAGCAGCGGGAGGGGCGGGACGAGGTCGGCGGCCCGGGAGGCGTGGTGGCCGAGGGCGTCCAGCATCCGGTCGTTCCCGCCGCCCGGGGCCAGGACGGCGCCGGCGCCGAGGACGGCGCCCATCAGCAGCAGGTCGGCGGGGACGCCGGCCACCTGCAGGACCGCCACGGCGACGGCCGCGCGGGGCAGCGGCAGGCCGCGGCAGACGAGGTAGCGGGTGTTGACGGCCGCGGCGCCGAGGCCGCCGGGCGTGACGCGGTTGGCCGCCGACGCGGTGAACTGCGTCATCGTCGTCCGGACGAGCGGCAGCGGGCGGCCCGCCGCGCCGCGCAGCGCGACGGCGGAGCAGACGTAGTGCAGCAGGGACAGCAGGACCAGGCCCGGCAGGAACGCCCAGCGCATGTGGCCGAGCGCCGCGAAGGCCGGCCGCAGTGGCCCGGCGACGGCGAGCACGGCGGCGGCGAGGGCGGCGAGCAGGAGCCCGGCGAACGCCCGGCGGGCCCGGTGGGCCCGCCGGGCGAGGGACGGCGTCGCGGCGTCGGCGCCGAGGTCGGCGGGGATCCTGGCGGACGCCGCGGAGTCGGCGCCGGCGGTGATCGTCTCCACACCTCAGTGTTCGGCTACTCGCCTGAAGCTCATGCGACATCCCGGCCCCTTCGACAAGAACGTTGGGTGACCTGCGGGCCGCGGGCCCGCAGGTCACGGAGGTTCAGGCGGTCCAGCCCGGGGCGCGGCCGAGGTGGCGCAGGAGGGCGTTCGTTCCGCAAGTCGGGCGCGAGGGCCCGGCTCGGCCGCCGTCCGGACGAGGGGCCGGGGGTGTCGGAGGGGCTCAGGCGGCCGGCCGGTAGCGGTTCTGGCGGGTCTGGGCGCCGATGTAGCGCAGCATGCTGCGCAGGGCCCAGTGGTTGAGGCCGGTGGGCATCATGCGGTAGCCCTGCCGGTTGGCCAGGGCGAGTGCCGCGAACTGCGCCTGGTCGAGCGGGGACCAGGGGATGTCGAAGCGGCTCCGGACGATCTGGGGCAGGCAGCCGAAGGTGATCAGGCGGAGCGGGCGCTCGACGGCGAGGCGGCCGGCGCGGTCGATCCGGGGGCCGCCGACGGGCAGCACGGTGACGGTGTCGGAGCCGTGCTTGGCGATCTCCAGGGCGCGGGCGGCGGCGGGGGTGAGTTCGAGGGTCCGGGTGCAGATGTGCCAGAACCTGGACTGGAAGGCGGCGTAGTCGGCGGGGACGGGGCGCATGCTGACGCCGTAGCGGGAGTACCAGGTGACGGTCTCGGCGTACATCTGCTCGTGGTCCTCGGCGGTGAGGGTGCCGGGGTGGAAGGTCTCGGCGGCCTTGAAGATCTCCCAGGTGAACGTGGCGTGCGCCCACCAGAACGTCTCGGGTTCGAGGGCGTGGTAGCGGCGGGCGCGCTCGTCCACGCCGCCGATGGCGCGGTGCAGGTCGCGGATGGCGCGGGCGCGGGGGGCGCCGTCCGGGGCGAGGATCGTCGCCCAGATCTGCGGGACGGACCGGTGGATCCGGTCGAAGGGGGCGTCGAAGAACGCGGAGTGCTCGGTGACGCCGGCGCCGATGCCCGGGTGCATGAGCTGCATCAGCCCGGCGGCGGCGCCGGGGAGCAGGGAGCGCAGGTCGGCGGCGTGCCGCCAGAGGAGCGTCCCGGGTCCGAGCGGGGCGCGGGCGGCCGTCCGGTCGGGCCTGGGGGAGGGCGTGCGGGCGGCGGCGGTGACGACCGTCGGGGGCGGGGGCGGGGCGGGCATCGCGCCTCCTGGCCGGTGGTTGCGGGCTTTCACCGTAACCGCTGTGAGACAAAAGTCAATTGTTGTCGCACGGCAGGGGTGGCGAAGGGCCGCCGCCGGCGGGGCGCGCCCGAGGCGCGCTCCGCCGGCGGCGGCCGGCGTCGATCTCGATCGACCGGTGCGGACCTGCCCTGCCCGGGGCCTTCGCGCGGGTCAGGCGGTCGCGGGCTTGTACACGGCGACGGCGCAGGCGCTGCCGAGGCCGATGTTGTGCTGGAGGGCGACGCGGGCGCCGTCCACCTGGCGGCCCTCGGCCTTGCCGCGCAGCTGCCAGGTCAGCTCGGCGCACTGGGCGAGGCCGGTGGCGCCGAGCGGGTGGCCCTTGGAGATGAGGCCGCCGGAGGGGTTGACGACCCACCTGCCGCCGTAGGTGGTGGCCGCGTCGTCGACGAGCTTGTGGCCCTCGCCGACCTCGGCCATGCCGAGCGCCTCGTAGGTGATGAGCTCGTTGGCGCTGAAGCAGTCGTGCAGCTCGATGACGTCGACGTCGTCGATGGACACCTGGGCCTCGTCCATCGCCTTCCGGGCGGCGCGCTGGGAGACGCCGAAGCCGACGACCTGGATGGAGGAGTGGTCGGCGAAGCTCTCCCGCGTGTCGCTCGCGATGTGGTGGCCGGCGATCTCGACGGCCTGGTCCCACAGATCGTGCTCGTCCAGGAACCGCTCGCTGACGACGAGCGCGGCGCCGGCGCCGTCGGAGGTGGGGGAGCACTGCAGCTTGGTCAGCGGGTCGAAGATCATCGTGGCGTTCTTGACGTCGTCGAGGGAGTACTCGGTCTGGAACTGCGCGTAGGGGTTGTTCACCGAGTGCTTGTGGTTCTTCCAGCCGATCCAGGCGTAGTGGTCGGGGGTGGAGCCGTACTTCTCCATGTGCTCGCGGCCGGCGTTGCCGAACATCTGCGGCATGGGGGCCTTGTCCAGCTCCCACTCGCGGCCCGCGGTCATGGAGCGCAGGTGGTGGTCGATGATGGTGACCTTGGACTCGCCCATCCCGGCGCCGAGCGAGCCCTTCTTCATCTTCTCCATGCCGAGCGCGAGCGCGCAGTCGGCGAGGCCGCCGCGGACGGCCTGGCGGGCGAGGAACAGCGCGCTGGACCCGGTCGCGCACGCGTTCATGACGGTCATGACCGGGATGCCGGTCATGCCGGTCTCGTAGAGGGCCCGCTGGCCCATCGATCCGTACATCGAGCCGGCGTAGGCCATCTCGACGGCGTCGTAGCCGACGCCCGCGTCCGCGAGGGCGTTGCCGACGGCCTCCTTGGCCATGTCGGGGTACTCCCAGTCGCGGGAGCCGGGCTTCTCGAACTTGGTCATGCCCACGCCGACGACGAAGGTGCGGTTGGCCATCGGGGTCGCCTCCTGTAACCGAATCCTGTTCGGTTACACCATAACCCCCGGGCCGCCCGGCGGGCGGGGGCGCTCCCGATGATCGGGATGACCGGGCCGGTCAGGCGGCCGTCTCCTCCGCGAGCGCGGCGGCGAACGCGTCCACGTCGCCCTCGGTGGTGTCGAAGGAGCAGACCCAGCGGACCTCGCCGGTCGCCTCGTCCCAGGTGTAGAAGGGGAACCGCTTGCGCAGCCGCCCGGCCGCGTCCCTCGGCATGAGCGCGAACACCGCGTTGGCCTGGACGTCCTGGGTGATCTCGACGCCGGGGACGGCGCGGGCGGCGGCCTCCAGGCGGCGGGCCATGGCGTTGGCGTGCGCGGCGTTGCGCAGCCACAGGTCGCCGTCCAGCAGCGCGATGAGCTGCGCCGACACGTACCGCATCTTGGACGCCAGCTGCATGCTCGACTTGCGCAGGTACGCCAGCCCCCGCACGGCGCCCGGGTCGAGGACCACGATCGCCTCGCCGAGCAGCAGGCCGTTCTTGGTGCCCCCGAACGACAGCACGTCCACGCCCGCGTCGGTGGTGAGGGCGCGCAGCGGCAGGCCGAGCGACGCGGCGGCGTTGGCGATGCGGGCGCCGTCCATGTGGACCGACAGGCCGCGCTCGTGCGCCGCCGCCGCGACCGCCGCCGTCTCCCGCGCGGTGTAGACGGTGCCGAGCTCCGTGCTCTGGGTGATCGACACGACGGCCGGCTCCCGCCGCTGCACGTTGCCGAAGCCCGTCGCGTACCGGTCGACCAGTTCGGGGGTGAGCTTGCCGTCCGGGGCCGGCACCGTGACGAGCTTCAGCCCGGCGATCTTCTCGGACGCGCCGCACTCGTCGGTGTTGACGTGGGCCGACTCCGGGCACACCACCGCGCTCCACCGCTCCGACATCGCCTGCAGCGACACCACGTTCGCGCCCGTCCCGTTGAACACCGGGAACACCTCGGCCTGCTCGCCGAAGTGGCGGCGGACGACCTCGCGGAGCCGGGCGGTGACCGCGTCGTCGCCGTAGGCGGGCTGGTGGCCGGTGTTGACCTCGGCCAGGGCCGCGAGGACCTCCGGATGGACGCTCGCCTGGTTGTCGCTGGCGAAACCGCGCGCGGCGGGCGGACGGATGTCGGACGGCTGAGTCATGCGTCCATTGTCCAGGACGCCCGCAGGCGCCCCCTTATGCCGGGCGGTCGGTGAGGTTCTGCACCGGGGCGGGCGCGGCGTCCGCCGGCGGCTCGGCGGTGCGCAGGGCCATCCGGGCGCGCATCGCGTCCAGGTCGTCGCCGAACCTGGTGACGGTGGACTGCAGGTCCCGCCAGAGCCCGGTCCGCTGCTCCAGTGCCGCGACCTTGGCCCGCAGGTCGGCGACGCGCCGCTCGGCGGCCTCCATCCGGGTGCCGTTGCCGGCGGTCTCGCGGCCGGTCCGGATCAGGCTGCTGGCGATGGCGGCCAGGTCGCGCTCGGTGTCGTCCATGCGCTCGTCGAGGCGCGGCAGCAGCCGGTCGTTGAGCTGCCCGACCAGCGAGTCGAGCTCGGTGCGGATCGTGCGCAGCTCGGCGTCCTGGACGCGGGCCGCCTGCTCTAGGATCGACAGGCGCTGGGCGATGGACGGCAGCAGCAGGACGAGCTCCGCCGACCGTTCCAGATCCCGCCCGGCCCTGGCGAGGGCGCCGGCGCCCTCGCGCAGATGCCGCTCCACCTGGGCGGCGGCGCGGCGGACGAGACCCGGTATCACGGTCATGGCGCTCCCTTCCGGGGCCGGCGGGTGGAATCTCCTTAAACTGTAGGCGAATCGACCGTGAACGTTTTGTGAACCCAGGGGTTTATTTCGGGGCCGGCACGCCCTCGCGGACGGGCTCCGGAACCCATGGCCGGCCGGGCGGCGCGCTGCACGTGCACAGGCCCTGGCGCACGATGAGCGAGGCGCGTTCGGCGGTGTAGTCCGCCCGGCTCGCGGCCGGGCGAACACGGTGGCATGTCAGGCAGAGCATGGGTCGTTCGTCCTCCCCGTAGCGCCGGGAGAGCGGGGCCGTCCCACACGCATTCCCCCCGGACGCGTGCGGGACGGCGGACCCACGGGACGGTCCATCGGCTCCCCGGCGCCGCTCACGGTAAGCGCTCCCACGTTGCATGCACGTTGCGGTCGTCCGATCACAGACCGTGCCGCGATCCGGCCGTGCGGGATCCGGAGAATCGGTTGCGCCGCCCAGGCGATGGACCGATGCTCGAACGGAGCCGGACTTCCCTCCGGAGAAAGGGCTGGTGCTGGTGCGCGAGCCGGTGACCGTCCGGGCGCCGATCGCCGAGTCGTGGCGGCGCTCCAGGGACGCCGACGTCGACGCGGGCATGCAGGCGGCGCCCCTGGTCTACGGACGGGACGCCGTCGCCGACGCCCGCGGCGCCCACCCCCTCCAGCCGCACCTGCCGATGATCCAGGCGCTGCTGCGGCGGGTCGCCGACGAGGCCGAGCACCTGATGGTGATCACCGACGCCGCCGGGCACGTGCTGTGGACGCAGGGCCCGGCCTCCGCCCGCCGCGCCGCCGACGCGATCGGCCTGACCGAGGGGTTCCTCTGGTCGGAGGACGCCGTCGGGACCAACGGCATCGGCACCGCGCTCGCCGCCGGGCGGCCCGAGTACGTGTACGCCGCCGAGCACGTCGCGCACGTCCTGCACCGCTGGTCGTGCGCCGGGGCGCCGATCACCGATCCCGACTCGGGGCGCGTGGTCGGCTGCATCGACGTCAGCGCGACGGTGCAGGCGCTGCACCCCGCGACCGTCGCGCTCGTCGCCGCCGCGGCGCGGCTGGCCGAGGCGCGGCTGGAGAACGAGATGCTGGTGCGCGACCAGCGGCTGCGCGAGCGGCTCCTGCCGCATCTGCGGGGGCTGCGCGGCACCGGGGTCCTCGCCACCGCCACCGGCCGCATCCTCGCCGCGCCCGGGGACGGGCTGGTCGGCCGGCGCGTCGCCGTCCCCGAGCCCGGCGGGACGGTCGTGCTGCCGGACGGCCGCACCGCCGTCGCCGAGCCGCTGGGCGAGGCGTTCCTGCTGCGGATCCCGGGGGCCCGCGGCCGGGTCGACGAGAGCGCCCCGCCCGGGCGCGGCCTGGCCGCCAGGCTCGCGTCCGCCGCGGCGCCGCTGCTGACGCTGGCGCTGCTCGGCGACGGCCCGCACGCGCTGCTGGACGGCCGGCGGTTCGACCTGACGCTGCGGCACGCCGAGATCCTCGCGCTGCTGGCGCTGCACCCGCGGGGGCTGAGCGGCGACCGGCTCTCGCTGTACCTGTACGGCGACGAGGGCAGCGCGGCGACCGTCCGCCCCGAGATCCACCGGCTCCGCCACCAGTTCGGCGACGTCGTGCGCGCGCGCCCCTACCGGCTCGGCTGCGCGGTCGACGCCGACTTCCTCGTCGTCCGGCGGCTGCTGGACGAGGGGGACGTCGCCGGCGCGGTGCGGTTGTACGGGGGCGAGCTGCTGCCGTGCTCGGACGCGCCCGCCGTCCGCGCGGAACGCGACGAGCTGGCGGTGGGGATCCGGCGGCAGGTGTTCGACCGGGCCTGCGCCGACGTGCTGTGGGCCTACGCGCAGACCGAGCCGGGGCGCGCCGACCTGGAGGCGCTGGAGCGGCTGCGGGGCGCCCTGCCGCCGGGCGACCCGCGGCTGGCCGCGGTGGCCTCGCGCAGCGCCCGGCTGCTCAGCGGTGAGCCGTAGGCGGCGGGACCGCGGTGGTGGTGAGGTGGGCGCAGTCGTTGTAGCAGACGGCCGCGAGCCCCGTCCCGTCGTGGCGCCACCGGGTGACCGACGCGTTGGCGACGGGCTCCTTCTCGATCCGCATGATCTCCTGCTCGGTCAGCTCCTCCACCAGGTAGCGGGTCATGACGATGATCGCGTCGTGGGCGACGACCAGGGCCCGGCCGCCGGGGGCGCCCGCCTGGAGGTCGCGGTAGAAGCTGCGCAGCCGCAGCGCGAGGTCGGCCCACGACTCGCCGCCGGGCGGCCGGTGGTAGAACTTGCCGAGGTGGCGCAGCCGCTCGGCCTCGCCCGGGTACCGGGCGCGGACGCCGCGGGGGGTGAGCCCCTGGAGGACGCCCTGCTCGCGGTCGCGGATCCGCTCGTCCACCTGGATCCGCGGGGCGGCGAAGGACGTCTCGGCGAGCGCGATCGCCGCGGTGTCGCGGGCGCGCACGTACGGAGAGGTGATCACCGTCGTGGGGCGTTCGTCCTCGGGGAGCGCCTCCAGCCAGCGGCCGAGCGCCGCCGCCTGCGCCCGGCCGGCGTCCGACAGCGGGACGTCGGCGTCCCGCTCGGGGATGTCGACCTCCTCGGCGTCGGTGCCGAGGACGGCCTGGTAGGCGAGGTTGCCGGTGCTCTCTCCGTGCCGGGTCAGGGTCAGCCATCGCAGCGCGTTCACGCCCGCCATGCTGCCATGTCCCGCCGGTCCCCGGCCCCGCACCGCCGCGGCCCGCACCGCCGCGGCCCGCGCCGGCGGGCGGCGGCGGGCGCCGGCGGCGCGGTTGCTCTACAGCCGGTAGTACTCTTTGGTGCCGTGACGAACGTGCTGTCCGCCGCGATCATCGCGGTGGCGCTGCTGGCCGCCGGCTACGCCGTGGTGACGGCGCTGCGCGGCCGGGCGATGGGCGCCGGCGACCTCGCCGCGTTCGGCGTCCTGGAGGTGCTGCTGGTCGCGCAGGCCGTGGTCGCCTTCGTCAAGCTCTCCGGCGGTGAGGGGCCGGACGGCCCCGCCACCTTCGTCGGCTACCTGCTGGGATCGCTACTGATCCCGGTCGCCGGCGCCGGGTGGGGGCTGCTGGAGCGCACCCGGTGGGGCCCCACCGTGCTCGTCGTGGCCGGGGTGGCCGTCGCCGTCATGACCGTGCGGATGAACCAGCTGTGGAGCGGCACCGGTGCCTGACCCCGAACACGAGCCCGTCCGCGAGACCGAGCCCGTCCGCGCGGAGCCGTCCGCCCCCGGGAACGGGGGCGGGAGTCCGCCGGCCCGCGCGGACGACGGCGCCCGCGCCGGCGCCGAGGCCCGCACGGGCGGCGGTGCCCGTCCCGGCGCCACCGCCGGCGGGCCGGGGCGGCTGCTGGTCGCCGTCTACGCGGTCTTCGCGCTCGCGGCCGGCGCGCGGGCGGGCGTGCAGATCGCCACCCGCTTCTCCGACGCCCCGGTCGCCTACCTGCTGTCGGCGCTCGCCGCCGCCGTCTACGTCGTGGCGACGGTGGCGCTGGCCCGGGGCGGCCGGACCTCGTTCCGGGTCGCAGTCGCCGCCTGCGCGACGGAGCTGGTGGGGGTGCTCGCCGTGGGCACGCTCAGCATCGCCGACCGCGCCGCGTTCCCCGACGAGACGGTCTGGTCCGTGTACGGGCGCGGTTACGGGTTCGTGCCCCTGGTGCTGCCGGTGGTGGGCCTGCTGTGGCTGCGCCGCACCGCCCGCAGAGGTGGCGGAACCCCCGCGGGCGGTGGGCGCCCTGTGAGCGGCGGCGTGTGAGCCCTCCGACCACAGGTGTCTGTCGGTCATGCCGTCCTCCTGCGCGGGGGGCCGGTCACGCCGCGGCTCGGGTCGAGCCGAGTGAGCCGACCGGCAGGGCGTGCACGGCGGCCCGGGCGATCGCCTCGACCTCCTCGGAGGACAGGTCGGCGGTCGGGGTGCGGCGCATCCAGCGGATCAGCTTCAGCGGCGGCGCGAACACGATGCCGTCGGCGGTGAAGGGCGTGCGGGCGAGCTTGCCGCCGTGCACGGCCAGCACCGGCGTCACCGCCACCTGCGTCCCGGCCGCGCGGGAGATCGCCGCGGCGGCGGCCTCGGCCCGCGCGGTCAGCCCGGCGACGAGCTTGGACTGCGTCCGGCCGTCGATGAACAGCCGGCCGCCGTGCTGGGACACCTCGGCTCCGGGCGACCACGCCTCGTTGTGCATGAGCCACACGCCGCCGGGCCCGACGACCAGTTGGTCGGCGATCCCGTGCCCGGGGACCGTCCGCGCGTGGAGCACGCGGTGGCCGCGCCGCTCCAGCGTGTAGCGCAGGAACCGGTTCATGCGCTGATCGCCGCGCAGCCCGAGGCGCCAAACCCGCGACGCACTGTAAATGCGCCAATGGACGAGCGTGTCCGAGGCGGCGACCAGGGCGGCCATCACGACTGCGAAAACGGCGTTGACCAGGAGTGCGCACAGCACGAGCGTCGCCGCCGCGAGAAAGGCGCGTGTCCGCAATCGTCCTTTTCGGCCACGCTGCCAGAGTTCCTCGTACACCGCCTGCGGAGAGCCGCCGGTGAAAGCGGGGCGGTCCCTGAGGTAGATGGAGCTGCCGAACATGTCCGTCCTCCCAGCACCTGCTTAGACGCCACCAGTATGGGGACGCTCCGGCATTTCCGCCACACTTTGCGAGGTGACTTAAATCAAACTGTCGCGCCACTTCTTGGACCTGGGCCATTGCCTACCTGCCCGTTCGGGTGTGATTGGTGCGACGATTCGTGGGAACACCGGAGAAGAGTCGCGCGGATTGGCTGAAAGGCGCGATGCAAGTATCATCGCAACATTCAAAGCCCTTTTCGCTGCAATTGATTGCCCGGGCGGCGCGGGCGGCGCGGCACACTGGGACGATGCACCTCAGCGCCGCCGAAGGCCTTCCCGTCCGCCATGCCGTCCCCGCGCTGCGCGCGGCCCTGGACGAGCACGGCGCGGCGGTGCTGGCGGCGCCGCCCGGCACCGGGAAGACCACCCTGGTCCCCCTCGCCCTCGCCGGGCTCGCCCTCGCGCAGGGTCAGGGCGCCCCGCCCGCGCCCGGCAAGGTCCTGGTCCTGGAGCCCCGCCGCCTCGCCGCCCGGGCCGCCGCCCGCCGCATGGCCTGGCTGCTCGGCGAGCGCGTCGGCGGCCGGGTCGGCGTCACCGTCCGCGGCGAGACCCGCCCCGGCGCGCGCGTCGAGGTCGTCACCACGGGCGTGGTCCTCCAGCGCCTCCAGTCCGACCCCGAGCTCGACGGCGTCGGCACGGTGATCCTGGACGAGTGCCACGAGCGGCACCTGGACGCCGACACCGCGCTGGCGTTCCTGCTCGACGTGCGTGAGGCGCTGCGCCCCGACCTGCGGCTGGTCGCCGCGTCGGCCACCGCCGACACCGGCCCGTGGTCGCGCCTGCTGGGCGGCGCCCCGGTGGTGGAGACCGCGGCGGCGCTCCACCCGGTCGAGACGGTCTGGGCGCCGCCGCCGCGCCCCGTCCCGCCTCCGCACGGCATGCGCGTCGACCCGGCGTTCCTCGCGCACGTCGCCGCGACCGCCCGCCGGGCCCTGGCCGAGCGCGACGGCGACGTCCTGTGCTTCCTGCCGGGGGTCGGCGAGATCGCCCGCGTCGCCGGGCTGCTGGCCGGCGCGCCCGCCGAGATCCTGCAGATCCACGGCCAGGCGCCGGGGCGCGTGCAGGACGAGGTGCTCGCACCGGCGTCCCGCCGCCGGATCGTCCTCGCCACCTCGGTGGCCGAGTCGAGCCTCACCGTCCCCGGCGTCCGCGCGGTCGTCGACTCCGGCCTCGCCCGCGAGCCGCGCACCGACCACGCCCGCGGCCTCGGCTCGCTCACCACCGTCCGCGCGTCCCGCGCCACCGCCGACCAGCGCGCCGGGCGCGCCGGGCGCGAGGCCCCCGGCGCCGTCTACCGGTGCTGGACCCAGGCCGAGCACGACCGGCTCCCGGTCCGCCCCCGCCCCGAGATCGAGCTGGCCGACCTCACCGGCTTCGCCCTCCAGGCGGCCTGCTGGGGCGATCCCGGCGCGGCCGGCCTCGCCCTGCCCGACCCGCCCCCGCCCGCCGCGATGGACGCCGCCCGCTCCACCCTGCACGCCCTCGGCGCCCTGCGGGACGGCCGGGCCACCGACCGCGGCCGCCGCCTGGCCCGCGTCGGCCTGCACCCCCGCCTCGCCCGCGCCCTCCTCGACGGCGCGCCGCGGGTCGGCGCCCGCGACGCGGCGCAGATCGTCGCGCTGCTCTCCGAGCCGCCGCCCCGCTCGGCGGGCGACGACCTCACCGCCGTCTGGCGCGCCCTGCGGGGCCGGAACCGGCCCGCCGACCCGCACGCCGCGCGCTGGCGCGACGAGGCGGCCCGCCTCCAGAGGTCGCTCGCCGCGGGGGCGGGGCCCCGTCCGGGCTCGGCGACGACCGCGCGGCGGGGACCGTGGTGGCGCTGGCGTTCCCGGAGCGGGTGGCGCGGGCCCGGCGTGGCGGCGGCTACCTGATGGCCTCCGGGACGGGGGCCGAGCCGGCGGAGGGGTCGGCGCTGGCCGGGGCGCGGCCCGGCTGGCTCGCGGTCGCGGCGGCCGACCGTCCCGCCGGGGCGGCCTCGGCGCGGGTGCGGCAGGCCGTGGTGATCGACGAGGAGATCGCGCGGACCGCGGCGGCGCCGCTGGTGGAGACCGCCGAGGAGGTGGTGTGGCGCGACGGCGACGTGGTGGCGCGCCGCGTCGAGCGCCTCGGCGCGATCGAGCTGGGGGCGCGGCCGCTGCGGGACCCCGATCCCGGGCTCGTGCGCGCCGCCCTGCTGGACGGTCTGCGCGCGGAGGGGCTCGGGCTGCTGCGCTGGACTCCGGGGGCGGTCGCGCTGCGGGAGCGGCTGGCGTTCCTGCGCGAGGTCCTCGGGGAGCCCTGGCCCGCCGTCGACGACGCGGCGCTGCTGGAGCGGGCGCCGGAGTGGCTGTCCGGCGCGCGGCGGCGGGCCGACCTGGCGAAGGCCGACGTCGCGGGCCTGCTGCGGGGACTGCTGCCGTGGGACCTGGCGAAGCGGCTGGAGGAGTACGCGCCCGAGCGGGTCGAGGTCCCGTCCGGGTCGCGGATCCGGGTCGACTACTCGGGGGAGCGGCCCGTCCTCGCCGTGAAGCTCCAGGAGCTGTTCGGGTGGGACGAGGCGCCGCGGCTCGCCGGGGGGCGGGCGCCCCTGGTCGTGCACCTGCTGTCGCCGGCGGGGCGCCCGGCGGCGGTCACCGCGGACCTGGCCTCGTTCTGGCGCGAGGGGTACCGGGCGGTCCGGGCCGAGCTGCGGGGCCGCTACCCCCGGCACCCGTGGCCGGAGGATCCGGTGGGCGCCGTGGCGACGAAGCGGACCAAGCGGGCTAGCGCGAGCTGATCAGCGCCTCGATGCCGTCCAGGACGCGGGCGAGGCCGAACTCGAAGGCGCGTCCGGGCGCGACGGCGGAGGCGTACTCGTACCCGACGGCGGCGCCGACGCGGGTCCCGAGCGGGTAGTCGTCCTCGTTCACCAGCTTCTCCAGGAGGGGGGCGCTCGCCTCCCACCACTGCTCGTCGGTCATCCCGCTGCGGCGCTCGGCCTCGGCGGCGTTGACCGACACGCGGGAGGCGCTCTCGGCGAAGCCCGTGACGAGCGCGACGACGGAGTCCATCTCCACGTCGCCGAGGCCGAGGCCGTCCACGGCGCGCAGCTCGTACTCGAACTTGGCGCACGTGTTCGGGCCGAGCGGCGGCCGGACGGTGGTGATCTGCAGCAGCCACGGATGCCGGTGGAACAGCGCCCAGTTGTCGCGGGCGATGTGCTCCAGGCGGGCCCGCCAGGTGTCGTGCCCGGGCGGCGTCAGCTCGCCGAAGGCGCGGTCGACCATGACGTCGATCAGCTCCGCCTTGCCCGGCACGTAGGTGTAGATCGACATGGGGGAGACGCCGAGCTCCTCGGCGATGCGCCGGATCGACAGCCCGTCCAGGCCCTCGGCGTCGGCCAGCCGGACCGCCGCCCGCACGATCTCCTCCGCGGTCAGCCGGGGCTTGGGCCCGCGCCTGGGGCGCTCCCGCACGCCCCACAGCAGCTCCAGGGTGCGCTTGGGGTCGCCCGCCCCGCTGTACTCGGTCACCGGCCGATCCTCTCAGGGATGAAACTCTGTACTGCGTACGTTATATTGGCCGCGATGGTAAATCCGTACTGCGTACATAGTTTTGGAGGACGGGTGACGGAACCACGGTTCGCGGTCGTCGCCGAGGGGCTGCGCAAGCGCTACGGCGGCACCGAGGCCCTCGCCGGGCTGGACCTGCGCGTCCCCGCCGGGACCGTGCACGGCCTGCTCGGCCCGAACGGCGCGGGCAAGACGGTAACGGAACTGTGATGGTTCTTGGTGGGGGCGGCCTGCGCTGTTGTGGGGAGCCGGGTGCGGGCTTGGGTGGGGCGGCGGGCTGCTAGCCTCGCGCGGCTCCGGGCTGCCGTACGGCTGCCCACATCAGGCCGGGGGCGGCCCGCCGGAGGGGTCCCCGCCCAAGCCCGCGCCCGGCGTCCCTTCGCCTGCCCCGACCCCGTGGGGGTCTGGATGGGTGCCCACGGTGTTTCAGTCTGCGCGACGGCGGCTTAGCGCGCTGACCGGGGCGCACGCGCTCTTATGGGTAGAGCCCTACGCCGGAGGCGGGTCGTTGTAAGGGGTGGGGGTCGGGGTTGGTTGGGAACCGAAGTAGCCGCACCTTGTGCGCCTGCTGGGGCGTAGAGCGGGCCTGGTGTGTCGGCTGCCGCTTGCCTGCTGGTTGGGGTGGGTATCTCCCGGTGTGGTCGGGGGGACGGTTCACGGGGAACGGGGTGTTCATGCCAGAGGTCCGGGTGATGTTCGAGCGTCCGCAGACGTTCGGGTCGGTGACGGTCTCGGAGATGCGGGTTGAAGCTGACCGGCTGGTGCTGGTCAACGCGGGTGCGGTGGCGCTGGACGTGGCGGTGACCGAGGTTCGGTCGGTCGACTGGGGCACGGGCGCGCGGGCGGAGAGGCTGCGCGCACTGTTCCCCAACCACGGCAAGCCGTGGACCACGGAGGAGGACGCGGAGCTGCGGCGCATGTGGGAGGCAGGCACGCCGAAATCGGAGCTGGTGAAGCACTTCGGACGCTCCCCGGGAGGTGTCCGCTCGGCTCTGCTGCGGCTGGGCCTGGTGCAACGGGTACCGCTTCCGCGTGAGCGCTGACCTGCGGTAAGGCCGTACGCAGTGGTGAGCAGCCGGCGGCCGTGCTCGCGTGCCGGGGCTGAGCCTGACCGGAATGCAAGCGCGGCTGCCGGTCGCGGAACTTCGCGCGGTACGCCGATGGGAGCGGGCCGGGGCGCGCTGGGTGCGCGTGGCGGCGGGCAGGTCGGCGGGAGGGCCGTAACGGCGTCGGCGGCCGAGCCAAGACGGCCGAAGGTCGTCTTGGTCTCGGTCCGTCCGTACGTCCGGTGACGGTCCCGATCCGCCGGGAACTGCTCCGTCCGCTCAGCGTCACCCGAGCCGATCCCGAACCGGCGTGCATCGGCTCACCACGTGCGAAGGCGCGCGGCGATACGCCGCGCGCCTTGACCTACGTAGGGAAAATCCTCACACACGCGTCCGGCGAGGTGCGGGCGGCCTGGTGTGAAGCTAGTCGCGTCGGGCTCCATCGGGCCAGATGAGCTGGAGGGGGATGCGGCGTTCACGTGCGTAAGCGACGACGTCGGCTGTTCCTCCGTACCCGCGCGCGGGCAGCCCGTCCCATACCGCCCACAACTCGTCAGCAAGATCGATCATGAGGGCGCTGGCCGCCATGTGAGCCTCCGAGTTGGACTCTGTGAAGTCGAGCCGGTGAACCTCGACGGCTTGGGAGAGGAGGCGGTCATACTCCGAGTGGGCTCCTTGGGGTAGCCCTTCGCGGTAGCCGTGTGCCGGGATGACCGCTTCGATAGCGCCTCCTTGATCCAGGACAGCGCGGGCGAAGAGCTGGTCCGGTCCGTCGGCCAAGCACGACAGGCCCGTCACGTCCTGCTGTGACGCGAGGAGTTGCCGTATGGCCGCGTCTACGACGCGTTCGGAATCAGTGGGCATGCCCCGATGGCCGGAGATAGCGATGCGTGGCAAGGGCGCTCCTTAGGTGAGGGTTGCTCGCAGAAGCCGGTCGAACTCCCGGACTCTGGCTGTGGTCGGTCCTGAGTACTGACGGCGGAAACCCCTTGCTCGCTGGATGACTCGGTCGGATGCGTAGGTGACCCCCACTCTGAGTGCGTCGTTTCCCAGGCGGAATGCCTCGTCCGCTTGGGCGGCGTCGTGGGCAAGTTCGGCCCCCTGGCGCACTGCGGTGGCGACTTCAAGCATGATGGCGGCGCGCTGCTTGGGCGCGGGCTGGTTGTTGGTGAGGGACTCGGCGAACGCTGCAAGAGCCGCGCTCGGCTGATTGAGGCGCACAGCGACCAGCGCCCGGTAACCCGCGAGTTTGGCTTCGTCGAAGGGAAATACCCAGGGCCAGGGAGGCGGAGCGTGATCGTCCGCGTCGATTGCCTGCTGCGCACGGCGAAGCGCGTCGGCGCTGCGCGTTTCGCTCGCTCTGTGTCTAGCAGTGGCATGGGCTAGAGCCTCAATGGCGGAAAGCCAAGCTCGCGGGGTGGGATGACCTCGTGTGCCCACCTGTTTGCGTGCCTCCGCGACCAGCGCGAGACCAAGATCCGGGTCGTCTGTGTCGGTCTCGAAGGCCGCCAGACTGCCGAGCATGTACGCGGTGAGTAGACCGTGCTTGGCTCGCCGCGCGCGGTCGACAGCCATCCGGTAGTACATGCGTGCGGTCCCGATGTCGTGCATGTCTGCGTGAAGCCATGCGGCAAATCCTGCTGCCTCGCTGACTGCTGCGGAGATCTCAGCAGAGAACGGTGTGCGCGCTGTCTGGGCGCGTCGTCGGTCGGCCATCTCGACGTGTGCAATCACCCCTCGTGCAAGGTCGCGGGCTGGCGTCGTCGCGTCCAAGCGTCTCTGACTGCCCGTGATGGCGGTGAGGTTCGGCGCTGTGGCCTCGTCGGGTTCAGCGCAGGCTGGCACGGGGAGCAGGGCTAGGGCGACGACCTTGTTGAATTCTCTGCGGTCCGTGGGATCGTCACCTCCTCCAATGGCGAACCGGAGTAGCTGAAGAGGAACCCCGAGACGGCCTGAAATGTCCCTAACCTGATCGACGGTGAGTGGCTGTACTCGTCGATGCACCTTTGAGACCCAGCTTTGGGAGTAGCCCACCGCCGCAGCCAGGTCCGCCTGAGACCAGCCGCGCGCGTGACGGATCTCGTCCAAGAGCGTAGGAAAGTCGCAGTCCGCGAGAGCTGCCGCGACGGCAGGCTTGGACCAAAAAGCTGGCGGGATGCTCTGCCCTGTCTGCTGCACAAATCTAAGCTACGCGGCGCTCCTGCGGTGCTTGTAGTCGTAACGCGACTTGCCCCGAGTTGCGTCAGTGGTAACGCGTCGCCTGTGACTGTCTGTTCCCTCAGGATCACTACGCATCAGCCTTCGGAGGCATCCGGAGGGCCGGGCGATTGATGAGGGAGGCGCTTCACGATGATCCACGAAGCGTGTTCGGGCGGGACGGCGGACGACACCGAAAGCTCTGGTGAGGAGGTCGAACCTCGGTCCGATCTGGCGTCGGCGATGGGTGAGCGTGGCTTGCATTTGGCTGCGTTGGACGCGGTGGTGTCGGAGTGGGGCGGGCCGCTGCGGTGCGGTCTGGTGAGCCGGGACGGCGTGCCGATGCTGCATGTGGTGAGCACGGTGGATGAGTCGCGGTGGATGGATGTCGACTGCGAGCCGGTCGGCGGGGTGTGGTGGTTCCTGCGGGCGGGCTGCGGTGAGGGCATCGTGCCGGTGGCCGAGGTGGCGGACGCTCCTGCGGTGCTGGTGCGTGTGGTCAAGCGTCATGCGGGTGGCGCTGGCGGGTCGGGGGTGGGTCGGTGACGGCGCGGCGGCCTGAGGCGTCGGGTGGTGGGCCTGACGGCTGGGGTGGTGGTCCGGTGGATTCGGCGTTGGCGCGGATCTTGGCGGGTGAGGGGCTGGACGAGCCGGTTTTCGGTGCGGACGGGGCGTGGGATCCGGGGGTGCCGTCTCCGGCGCGGATGTACGACGTGTTCCTGGGCGGCAAGGACAACGTGGAGGTTGACCGGCGGGCTGCTGAGCGGGTGGCGGCGGCTGCGCCGTCGATTCCGCAGGCCGCGCGGGACAACCGGGCGTTCATGCATCGGGTGGTGGAGTGGGCGGCGCGGCGCGGGATCGATCAGTTCGTGGATGTGGGGACCGGTATCCCGACCGAGCCGAACGCTCATGAGGTCGCGCGGAGGTTCCAGCCGGATGCGCTGGTGGTGGGGGTCGACAACGATCCGCTGGTTTTGGCGCATGACCGGGCGTTGCTGGAGGGGATGCCGATCGTGCGGGGGACGCGCGTGAGGTGGACGCGCTGATCGGTGATCTGGACGCGTGGGTGGACTGGGACCGGCCGGTGGCGGTGCTGCTGATCGCGGTCCTGCACTTCGTGACCGATGACCATGACCCGGCCGGGATCGTGCGGGCGTTCACGGGTCGGATGGTGCCGGGGTCGGTGGTGGCGGTGTCGCACGTGTGCTCCGACGGTGCGGACCCGGTGGCGGTGGCGCAGGTGGAGGAGGTCTACCGGGGCGCTACCGAGCCGGGGGTGTTCCGCACTGGTGAACAGATCGCGGCGCTGTTCGGTCGGCGGCTGGAGGTGGCCGCGCCGGGGGTGGTTCCGGTGCAGCACTGGCCGGGTGTGTGCGGTGAGGTGACGCCGGTTCCGATCCTGGGCGGTGCCGGGGTGGTGCCCGATCCGCTGGCGGGCCCGGCGGCGGGTGGCGGGTGACCGGCGGCGGCAAGACCGCTTCTGACAGTCGAGAGAGCAGAAAGGGCAGGAAGCATTGAGCATCGACCAGGCTCCGCACCCGGAGTTCCCCGGGGCGAGATGGCGGAAGAGCAGTCACTCCTCCGGATCGGACGCCGATGACAAGCATGTCTGTGTCGAGGTCGCCCCGGTCGGTGACGCCGGACATGCGATCCGCGACTCCACCGACCCGCAGGGAGCCGTGCTGCGTCTGGGCCCGGGGGGCCTGAGGAGCTTGATCGCCAAGTTGAAGTGATGCGGTGGCCGGTGGTGGGACGGGTCGGGGTGCGGGCGGTGAGCGGGCGGTGAGCGGGGCGGCTGGGCGTCTGGTGGTGTCTGCGGAGGTGTTGCGGGAGCGGTATGAGGCGGGTGAGTCGGTTCCTTCGATCGCGCGGCGGATGGGGCTTCCGGCGTGTCGGGTGTACCGGTGGATGCGGGTTGAGGGGATCGACCGGCGTCCTCCGGGTGGGCCGCTGTGGGATGAGTTCCCGATCTGTCTGGAGGAGTTGCGGGCCTGGTATGAGGCGGGTGAGTCGGTTGCGGGGCTGGCGCGGGAGCTGGAGGTGTCGGAGGGCACGGTGACGATGCGGCTGGCGGAGTCGGGTGCGGTGTTGCGGTCGCGTGAGCGGGGCGGGCGGATGGAGTTGGCGGTGCCCTCTCAGGTGCTGCGGGAGCGGTACGAGGCGGGCGAGACGCTGTCGGGCCTGGCCGCCTCGCTGGGAGTGGCGGTCCTGACGGTGAAGGTGCGGTTGCTGGAGGCCGGGACGGTGATGCGGCCAGTGGGCGCTGGGGCCAAAAGGATCGAGTTGGGGATCAGCTTGGCGGCGTTGCGTCGGCGGTGGGAGGCGGGTGAGTCGGCCGTTGGCCTGGCGGCGGAGTTGGGGGTGTCGGAGGGCACGATCCGGAACCGGCTCAAGAGCGCTGAGGCGCAGACGCAGACCGACCAGGGACGGCAGGACGGGCAGGAGCGATGAGAGCGGGAGGCGGGAAAGGCGTGGGAGCGGTGAGGCTGGCCGATGGGCTGTGTGACCGTGTCGGCGGGCTGCTGGGCGGTGCGGTGGACCAGGTGGAGCGGGGTGTGCTGCGGGGCCGTGATCTGGCGGGGATTCGGACGCGGGTGCGGTACCTGGACCTTTTGGCGGTGTCGCTGGGCCCGTTGGGGTGGGGCTGCGAACCGCTGTACCGGTTGCCGGTGCGTCCGCTGCCGGTGCGGTGTCCGCTGCTGTGGGTGCACAGCCGTGCGGGTGATGCGGGTCTGCCGGTGACGGTGTCTGCGACGTGTGCGGGCTGGTCGTATGTGGACGCCAGTGACCGGGAGGCGCGGTGGGTGGGCTGGTGCTGGGACCGGCCGGGGGCGGTCGCGGCGGTGGACGCGCGGTTGATGGCGCAGATCTCCGCGCAGGCCGGGCCTGCGGTGCCGCTGCGGTTCGGGGGCGGGCGGTGAGTGGGCCGGAGGTGAGCGGGCCGGAGACGCTCGGGCCGGACACGGTGGAGACGGCGCTGGAGGCGCTGTTCCGGCAAGCCGAAGCGGCGTGGGAGGTGTTGAAGCGCGATTCGGACGCTCTGCCGCTGGAGGGGGCGGGCGATGCGCTGGAGGCGACCGTGGATGTGCTGGATCTGATCTGGGCGGTCCTGGGGGCGCTGACGGCGCGTGCCGAGGTGATCCGGGAACGGGAGCTGAACGAGCGGCGGGAAGGGTCCTCATTTGAGGTGATGGACGATGCGTTGGTGCATCTGAGCTACGGCCATGAGGGGCTGATGGTGGCGCGTCACCTGGTGGGGATGGGCCGGGGTGAGGTTCGGCGGATCACGCGCGGCGAGGTGTAGGCGTCACATGTGCGGGGGGCCGCGAGGGTGAAGGGCCGCGGCCCCCCCTTTTCAGTGGCGTGAGGGGGTGGGCCGGCGGATATGGCCGGAGGCCACCCCGTAGGGGCGACCGTGAGGGAGTTCGGCCGGCGCAGGCCCGTCCCGGGGCACCTTCCGCCTGGGTTGGTGTCGGTGCGGGGGCCGCTGCCCGGCTCGGGCCTGAACGGTCGCGGGGTCTTGTTGGGGTTTCGGTGTGGGTGACGGGTCGCTGTGGGCGGTGGCCGGGAAGGAACGGGCTGCGCGATGACGGAGCTTCGGATGAGCTATGTGAATGTCGAGCACGGCGGCAGGGCGGCGGCGGGGTATTCGGGGTACTCCGGTGACGGCGGCCTGTTCGACTTCGGCCGGGTGACCGGGATGCTGCATGACGGGGACTGGCCTGATGTGCTGGTGGTGGGTGAGGGTGACCGGTACGAGCTGAACGGGATGGAGGGCGCGCACGAGGCGGCGGCGGCGCTGCGTGAGGCGGGCGGCCCGGCCTACGTGCCGTATCCGTGTTCGCTTCCGCGTGAGGGCGGGTTGTTCGCGCCGGTGATCTACGTGGATCCGGGCAAGGTGGTGGTGCGCCGGTTCTTCGGTCATCGGCTGCCGGACTTCGCCTCCCGCAACCGCAACCTGATGGTGTTCACCCTGCCGGGCCGTCGTGACCCGGTGCGGCTGGTGGCCTGGCACGGCGACATCTACAGCGGGGATGACCGGCTGGCCGACGCGCGCCGGTTCGACCGGTTCTCGGCTCCGGGCATTCCGTGCGCGCTGCTGGGCGATTGGAACACCGTGCCCAGCGGCCCGTTCTTCGAACCGGCCGACATGAACACGCCGGGTGTGCACAACCCGCGCCAGATCAACTACCGCGTCCAGTGGAAGGGCGGGCCTTCCCTTGCGGGGCCGCACGTGTATGACACGCGGGCGCTGGACGCGCTGTGCGGCTGGTGGAACCCCTCGACGCGGAAGCGGGAGGGCGGCCTGGGGTTCAGCCATTCGGCGGAGTTGGCGGGGGACTACACCCCGACGCAGGTCGAGCGGCCCAACGGACGCCAGTGCCTGCCGATCGACGCGATCCTGCTGAACGAGCCTCTGGCCGCCGCTTATGTGGCGGGCTCCTACCGCGTCCACGACTTCCGCGACCCCCAGCGGCCCGACTCCGACCACAAGCGGATCTCGCTCACGGTCGACATCTGATCCGACCTGGCGGGTCGGTCCCGTGCGGCGGGGCAAGCGGGTTCATCGAGGAGAAGGCGAGTGGGTCATGGGTCGGCGTAGGCGTGCGCAGAGTTGGGACGGCCGGAGCGCCAGCGGGCGGCGGGTGGATCGGGCTGCGGTGTGCGGTAAGAGGGCGTTCGCGACGCGGGAGGACGCCGAGGCGGAGATGCGGTGGAAGCTGGCGCGCAAGAACAACGCGGACGGGTTCGCGCGGCTGCCGTCGAGGGTTCAGGAGTGCACGCAGTGCGGGGCGTTCCACATCACGGGGGCGACGGCCAAGCCCGCTTCGGCGGGGAAGCTGCGGCGGCGGCGTCAGGGCGGGGGCGGCTGGAAGTAGCGGCGCTGCGCGGGCCCCCGCTTCTTTGCCTCAACGTCTCAACGTGTAGCGAAACGCGTTCCCGTAGGCCCTCGGTTCCGTCCCCGGAGCCGGGGGCCTTTGGCGTTATCGGATCTGCTGAATGGTGCGCAATATTGTTGGCCGGATGCGGCCAGGCTCGTCCGCTATATACTGCGCAAACTCAGCTGTCAAGGGGCGCATTGCAATTGGTTGATGTTATTTCCGCAAGGGTTCTGAGCAGATTGGTGATGCGGGGACGGCAGTGGGTTGGGGCGTCGGGGTGGGTGCGGGGTGGTGCGGGGTGGCGGTGCGGCGTTCGCGGATCTCGCTTCGGTGGCGCGGAGTGGGTGAGCGGCGGGGCGTGGGCGGTGGGCCTGGTCGAGTCTGGCGGGACGGCGGGCCGGGGGCGCGGGCAGGGTCGCACCCGGCAAGGCGCGCCGCGTAGCGGCTCATTCCCAAGGGTGGTGGGTGGGGGCTTGTGGGACGGTGCGCGGCAACAGACCTGGACCATGATCATCTAGCTGGGGCGGGGTGATGGCGGCAAGCGACGGGGGCGCGGGGACCGGACGGGACGGCGACCAAGACAGCGAGGGCGCCGGGGAGGACGACGGGGCGGCGTGGGTGGCGCGGGTCGTTGACGCGCTCGGGCCCCTGGACGATAGGGACCGCGAGGTGTTGGGGCGGCTGCTGAACCGGCGGACGCCATAGCGGGCGGTGGCAGAGTGCGGGCCCCGTACCCGGTGCGTCGGGTACGGGGCCCTGGCCGTGCGGGATACCGTGCTGGCGGCTGGGGCGGGGCGTCAGGCGGCGGCGGGCTGTCGGCGGGGCTTGGGGGCGCGGCGCACGTCGATCAAAGACCGGTCGATGCTGCGGGCTCCTCGTCCGCGCGGGCTGAGCGTGACGCGCAGCATGTAGCGCAGAACCTCCCGCTGACGTCCGAGGGTGAGGCTCTCCCACGTGGCGCGGGCGTTCTGGCTGGCGGCGAACGGCGCGAGCGGGTTGGTGCTGATGGCGGCGTCCAGCGTGGCGCGCACCTCGGCAAGGTCGGCGTCGGCGGTGGCGTTGACCTCCTCCAACCCGTCCTCGTCCAGAGCGCCGCGTGCGAACATCCGGGCCGCGCTGGTCTTGCGGGCCTCCAACGTGACGATCTCCTCCCGCAGCGCGGCCACGTCCACCGTGCTGGCCGGTGCGATCAGCGCGGCGGCGTCCTTGCGCGACAACCGCGCCACGATGATGTCAGCGATGATCTTGTCCAGCGCTTCAGCGGGCCACTGGCAGTGCCCGGTGTCCTGGCACGTGTAGCACGGGGTTCCCTGCTTGTTGCGGCGCACGGTCATGACCGCGCCGTCGTCGCACACCCCGCACCGGTAGATCAGGCTGCCCAGCCATTTGGGGGTGTTGCCGGGGGAGGTACGGCGCGCCGGGTCGGCAAGCTTGGTGATCAGTGCCTGCCTGACGTCCTCGGGCAGGATCGCGGGGAACGCGTTGCGCTTGATGATCTTGCCCCGGTAGACGCTGTGGCCGGACGTGCGGGGGCGGGTGAGGATCTCGATGATGGTGCGGCCGTCCCAACCGCCGTGGTCGGTAGCCTTGCCGCCGCGCATCACCGTGCGGCCGTCGGTCTCCGACACCGTGGGCACCCGGCGGACGGCCAGATCAGTGAGGATCTGAGCCATCGGCACATCGGTAAGCACGTCTTCAGCCCAACGCCGGATTTCGGCCGCCTCGCTCGGGCTGTGCTGGGTCATGTCGAGCACGGGGCGATCCTGGTAGATGCGCTCCATCGTCGGGGCCTTGGGGTTGATGCACACCGACCGAACCCGGCCGGTGTCCACGCCCCACCCGTAAGGGCGCGGGCCTCCGCCGTGGTCGCCGTTGCGGGCCTGGCGCTTGCGGGCCAGTGCGACGCGTTCGCCCCGGTGCTCGCTCTCGTACTCGGCCTCGCTGGTGTCGTCGCGCAGCGCCTTGCGCCCGGCGGCCTTCTCCAGGTTGTACGCCTCGCCCTTGCTGGTCGAATACAGCTTCAACCCGGCGGCGCGGGCCACCTTGATAAACCCGGTGACCTCCTCGGTCGTGCGGTGCAGCCGGTTGGCGTGCCACACGACCAGCGTCCGCACCCGCCCGGCCCTGACCAGCGCCATGAGGTCCCGATAGCCCGGACGCTCCACCCCGCTGAAGGCACTGGTGTCGTTGTCGGTGAAGCTGCGCGCGAGATCCAAGCCCAGTTCCTCGGCAAACTCGGCGTTCTCCTCGTGCTGGGACGCAACCCCCAACGCCGCACCGGTCTTGTCCAAGCTGATCCGCAGGTAATCAACGTCGATCTTCTCCACTATCCCGCCTTCCCTCGAACCGCCTTCTACCTGCGAATATACCCAAAACAACCCCCACAAATCCGGTATGGGGAAGACCACCGCCGTCCGGATCCTGACCACGCTGACCCGCCCGGACGGCGGCGTCGCCCGCGTCGCCGGGCACGACGTGGTCCGCGACGCGGTCGCCGTGCGGCGCCGCATCGGGCTCGTCGGGCAGCACGCCGCGGTCGACGAGGTGCTCGGCGGGCGGCAGAACCTCGTCATGTTCGGCCGCCTCCACCACCTCGGGGCCGGGCGGGCGCGGCGGCGCGCGGACGAGCTGCTGGAGCGGTTCCGGCTCACCGACGCCGCCGCCAAGCCGGCGGGGCAGTACTCCGGGGGCATGCGGCGGCGGCTCGACCTGGCCGCGTCGATGATCCTCGCGCCGCCCGTGCTGTTCCTGGACGAGCCGACCACCGGCCTGGACCCGCGCAGCCGGGGCGAGGTGTGGGACGCGATCCGCGGCCTGGTGGAGGGCGGCACGACCGTCCTGCTCACCACCCAGTACCTGGAGGAGGCCGACCGGCTCGCGTCCGGCGTCTCGGTGATCGACCACGGCCGCGTCATCGCCGAGGGCACCCCCGACGAGCTCAAGGCGCGGCTCGGCGGCGACCGCGTCGAGGTCGTCGTGGACGACCCCGGGGCGCTCGCCGCCGCCGCCGAGATCGTCGGCCGGGTCGCGACCGGCGAGGTGGACGTCGACGCCGAGGCCCTGCGGGTCGGGGCGCCGGTGTCCGGACGGGCGGCCGCGCTGACCGAGGCCGTCCGGGCCCTGGACGAGGCGGGCGTCGCCGTCGCCGACATCGGGCTTCGCCGCCCGACCCTGGATGAGGTGTTCCTGCACCTCACGGAGAAGAGAGAGGCGGCCCTGTGAGCGGAGTGAACCGGGGGGTGTGGGGGGTCGTCCCCCCACAGGCAGGCCGCCCTGTGAGCGTGCGGAGCATGAGGTGGGCCGTGGCCGACGGGTGGGTCCTGACCTCGCGCGCCCTCGCCCACTGGGCGCGCAGGCCGGGCGAGGTCGCCGTCGCCCTGCTGTTCCCGGTGATGGTCGTGCTGATGATGGGCTACCTGTTCGGCGGGCAGATGGACGTCCCCGGCGGGGGCGGCTACCGGGCGTTCATCGTCCCCGGCATGTTCGCGCTGACGATGGCGTTCGGGGTCGAGACGACGTTCGCCGCGGTCGCGAGCGACGCGAGCAAGGGCGTGACCGACCGGTTCCGGTCGATGCCGATGGCCTCGTCCGCCGTCGTCGTGGGCCGGGCAACGGCCGACATGCTCCACTCGTTCGTCGCGCTGGCCGTGATGGCGGCCTGCGGCGTGCTGATCGGCTGGCGCGTCCACGACGGCGCGGCCCGGGCCCTCGCGGGGCTCGGGCTGCTGTTGCTGCTGCGCTTCTCGCTGGTCTGGCTCGGCGTCTACCTCGGCCTGGTCGCCAAGGGGCCGGAGTCGGTGGCGGCCGTCCAGATCCTGGTGTGGCCGATCGGCTTCCTGTCCAGCGCCCTGGTGGCGCCGAGCACGATGCCGGGCTGGCTGGGCGCGGTCGCCGAGTGGAACCCCATGTCGGCGACGGTGACGGCGTGCCGGGAGCTGTTCGGCGAGCCGGTCGCCGGCGGGTCGTGGGCGGCGCAGCACAGCGTGCTGATGGCGGTGGTGTGGCCGCTGGCGATCGCGGCGGTGTTCCTCCCGCTGTCGGTCCGCCGCTACCGCGCCCTCGGCCGCTAGGGCAGGAGGGACGCCCGGTGCCGGGCCAGCGCCAGCGCCGGGTAGCACTCCTCGGGCAGGGGCTCCGCGCCGCCGAGCGCGGTGCGGAGCCTCGCGCCCACGGCCGCGGCGTCGTGGGGCTGGACGACGCACAGCTCGGCCTGCATCGCCTGCCGCGCCGCCGCCATCAGCGCCGGGACGTCACCGACGACCACGATCTCGGCGGGGGCGCCGCCGTAGGTGAGCCGGACGGCGAGGGCGTGCATCCCGGCGGTGCCGGCGCCCTCGTAGCGGAACTCGCAGACCAGGCGGTCGCCGTCCAGCGGCCCCTCCTGGATCAGCCACGCCTGGCCGGGGACGACCCGCCCGAGCGACTCCTCCCAGGGCGCCGCCGGGACGCCGGAGAGGCGGCCGGCGGCGCGGGCCGCGGCCGCGCGCCCCTCGGCCGGGCCGATCGCGGCGAGCGCCCGCAGGAACGCCCGCGCGCCCGGGGTGGCCGCCGCGTGCAGGCAGCCGATCAGGTCGCCGAGCGCGGCGCGCCGCGCGGCGTCGTGCGGGGCCGCCGCCTCCAGCCCGCCGAGCTGCGCGGACGTCCACATCTCGGCCTGCAGCGGGCCGGGCTGCGCGGGCAGGGCGTCCGCCTCCCGGACGTAGGCCGCGTACACCTCGCCGAGCCCCGGCAGCATCAGCTCGGGACCGGCGGGAGGTCGGGTCGCACTCACCTCCTCAGCCTATGAGACACGGAGGAGCGGCCCGGCCGCGCGCGGGCCGCGGCGCCTACGTCCCGGCGCCTACGCCGGGACGGTCAGCAGCGTGCGGCCCCCGCCGATCGTCCGGACCTCGAAACGGCTGATCTCCCCGGGCCGCAGCGCCGTGCCGCCCTGCAGCGCCAGCTGCGGCTGCGGCGAGCCCGGCAGGCCGTAGCCCCTCTCGGGGACGGACCAGCCGACGACGGTGTGCGCCTTGCCGCGCTCGTCCACGGCGACCAGTTCGCACGCGAGCGGCCCGTCGACCTTGCTGAGCCGCAGCGCGACGCGGCTGCCCCACGCCTTCTGCTGCATCGCGACCGTCCCGGTGACGCCGGTGCCCGCGTCGGTCGCCGACATCGCCCGGCCGTCCCGCAGCAGCCGGGCGGTCCCGCCGTCCGGCGCGGAGGCGGCGGGGGCGCGGTCGGCTCCCAGCGTGTACCCGGCGCCGAGCGCCCCGCCGAGCAGCACGATCCCGGCGGCGGCCGCGGTCAGCGCCCGCGCCGTCCGGTGCCGCCGCTCCCGGCGGATCCGGTGCCGGATCAGGTCGGTGACCGCCGCCGGCTCGGGCGGCGCGGGCATCGCCTCCACCGGGTCGGCGATCGGGCCGATGCCGTCCAGGCTCTGGGCGATCCCGCTCAGCGCGCCGAGCTCCTCGTGGCAGGAGAAGCACGTCGCCAGGTGCGCCTCGAACGCGCGGCGGTCGGGCTCCTCCAGCAGGCCGAGGGCGTAGGCGCCGACGTCGACGTGCGGCATGTCCGGCGCTCTCACGGCGTCACGCCCCTCTCCTCCAGGGCGACGCGCAGCGCCCGGAGCGCGTAGTAGACCCGGGACTTCACGGTGCCCACGGGGATCCCGAGATGCTTGGCGGCCTCGTTCACCGAGCGGTCACGGAAGAAGGTCTCGTTGAGGATCTCGCGGTGGGCCGGAGACAGGGCGAGGAGGGCTTCGGACACGACGACGGAGCGCAGCAGATCCTCCAACCCGTCGGGCACGCGCATGTTCTCCAGCGGGCCCTCGCCCGCCTCCTGCGGCCGTGCGTTCTTGCGGCGCTGGTCGTCGATGACGATCCGGCGGGCGACGGTCGCGAGCCAGGGCAGCAGCGAGGCCGCGTTCTCGTCGAGCTGGTGCGCGCTGCGCCAGGCGCGGATCATCGTCTCCTGGACGACGTCCTCGGCCCAGTGCCGGTCGCCGCCGGTGAGGCGCAGGACGAACGACAGCAGCGGGCGGCCGTACACGCGGTACAGCTCGGTCACGATCACCTGGTCGTCCACGCCGCCGGCGGGCCGCGGGCCGCGGAACCAGCTCCACGGTCCGGGCGGGCGTTCGCGGGTGGCCGACGCGGCGGCCGGTGATCTGTGGGCCATCGGGGTCTCCGGCGGGGGTGCGAGGGGTGCGGGGCGACGCGGTGACCGTGGGTGTCACGTTGGGAGGCAGTACGGGACCCCTGCGCCGCGCGGTTCAACCGAGGCCGTTTCGTGGAGGATTTTCCGTATTGCCACTTACTTGTTCGCCACCTTTTGCTTACCGTCCGGGCGGGCGATCATCGAGGCGCGTCTCAGGGGGCGTACGGGAGGCGGCGACTCCGGACCGCGCAACGGACTCCGCCGGGCAACGCTCACTCCAGGATTTGGAGCGAATGCGGGCATCGGGCCCATTTGCCCACAGAGACCGAGGGCGGGATCGGCATGGTGAAGGAGAACGGGGAAGTACAGCTCAGCTACCGCCTGCTGCTGGCGGTGGACATCCAGGGGTACAGCAGGCGCGACACGCGCGAGCAGCTGCGCGCGCAGCGGCTGCTGTCGGAGGCGCTCGACGCCGCCGCCCGCGGCGTCGGCCTCGACCGCGCCGGCTGGGACAAGCAGGTCGGCGGGGACGGCGAGCTCGCCACGCTGCCGGAGGGCGTCGACCCGGCGACGGTGGCCGGCGACTTCGTCATCCTCCTCGACGAGGCGCTGCGCGAGGTCAACCGCGACGCCGGCCGCTTCCGGCTGCGCGTGCGGCTGTCGCTGCACCACGGCACGCTGACGGCCGGGCCGTTCGGCCCCGCGGGCGACGCGCCCATCGTCGTCCAGCGGCTGCTGGACGCGGCCCCGCTGCGCCGCCTGCTGGTCGACGACGCGGACCGCGACCTGGCCTACGTCGTGTCGGACTCGCTGTTCGACGACGTCGTGCGGACCGGGTTTTGCGCCCTGCCGCCGCGCGGCTTCCGCGCCGTCAGGGTCGCGGCGAAGGGCGCGGTGTTCCGCGGCCACATCCTCACCGGCCGCGCCGGCAGCGAGGACTCCGGGGAGGACGCGGGCGGAGCGCGCGGCGGGCCGGGCGCCCGGTCCGCCCGCGTCCTCGACTTCCCGGCCCTCGCCCTCGGCTGAGGGGAAGCGATCGGCGCGCCCCGCGGTTGACGCCGGTAGAGGCGACGATCGAAGGAGGTCGACGATGGCGGACGAAGCCGCGCTGGTGAAACTGCTGTCCGGACGCGACATGGGGGTGCTCGCCACCCTCAAGCGCGACGGCCGGCCCCAGCTGTCCACGATCAACTATCACTTCGACGAGGGGCGCCGGCTCGTCCGGATCTCGATCACCGCGGACCGGGCCAAGGCCCGCAACCTGGCCCGGGACCCGCGCGCGAGCCTGCACGTCAGCTCGCCGGACGGCTGGTCGTGGGCGGTGGCCGAGGGCACCGCCGAGCTCTCGGCGGTCGCCGCCGATCCGGGTGACGCCGCCGTCGAGGAGCTCGTCGCGGTCTACCGCGACATCCGCGGCGAGCACCCCGACTGGGACGAGTACCGCCGCGTCATGGTCGAGGACGGCCGCGTCGTGGTCCGCCTCCACGTCGAGCGCCTCTACGGCCAGGCGACCTGACGGCGGGCCCAGGGCCGGTCTCGAAGCGCCCTCCACCACGCGCGCGAACGCGTGACCTGCCCGGTGCAGTGAAGCCGGAGGCGAGCGGAGCCGGGCAGATCGCGAAGCGATGCCGCGTTCGCCCAGGTCCGGTCACGTAGCGAGCCGCCAGGCGAGCGAAGTGGGCCGGGACTTTTTAAACACAGCCGCCAGGCGAGCGAAGTGGGCCGGGACTCTGAATACGCAGCCTACGGCCCCAGCAGGGCGGCCAGGAGGCGGTTGTCTCCGCGCTGCCAGAGCGTCCCGGTCTCCGCGAAGCCCGCCTCGCGGAGCGCCTCGACGTGGGTGGACAGCAGCTCCGACTCCGACCCGTGGTGGCCGGCCGTCTCCTCGCGTGCCGTCGCGAGCCCGGCCAGGTCCGGGTCGGCGGCGATCGCGTCCCACCACTGGTCCCAGCCCTCGGGACGGTCGCCGGCGAACCGGCGCGCCCTCTCGCGCTCGCGCAGGGCGACGTCGAGGGCCGCGAGGCCCGGCGTGCGGTCGTTCACGCCCAGGTTGTCGCCGTTGAGGAACAGCCCCCGCGGCCGCAGCACGCGCGCGAGCTCGCCGTAGGCGACGCGCAGCCGCTCGGCCGGCAGCCAGTGCAGGGCGGTGGTGCTGACCGCGGCGTCGGCCTGCCGGTCCAGCCGCAGCCGGGCCGCCCAGCCGGGCTCGCGCAGGTCCAGTTCGGCGAATGTCAGGCCCGCCCGGCCGGCGTGCGCGGCGCGGCCGAGCGACAGCAGCAGCGGGTCGGCGTCGACCGCGACGACGGTCGCGCCGGGGATGCGGTCGAGGATCCGGCCGGCGAGCGAGCCGGGCCCGCAGCCGAGGTCGAGGACGAGCGGGTCGGGCCGCGCGACCGCGGCCTCCAGCGCGTCGATGAGGACGGTGAACCGCTCCTCGCGGTCGGGGACGTAGCCCTCCTGCTGGACGTCCCAGCGGGCGATCCAGGTGCTCGCGACCTCGTGGCCGGGCATGCTCATGACCCCTCCTGTGACTGTCGTATAAACTTTGGGCAGTCACATTGTGAACCCGGAAGGCGTAACCGGTCAAGTGGAGTTCAACAGTCATACGGATGCGGTGGTGCAGGCGGCCGCCGGTCTGGTCAACGAGCTGACCCCGGGGGAGCGGCGCGGCCGCGCCTACACCCCGCCCCCGCCGCCCGCGCTCGCCGCCGCCGTCACCGACGTCCTCCGGCAGGTCGGGCGCGGATCGAGCGCGGCCGAGGCCGAGCTGCCCGCGCTCACCGCCGTCGCGCGCGAGCTGCGCGTCGTGTTCGACGCCGCCGCCGCCGGCGACGTCGACGGCGCCGCCGAGCAGGTCAACCGCCTCCTGGAGAAGACCGAGGCCCGGCCCCGGCTGGAGCGCCACGACGGGCACCCGTGGCACGTCCACTACCACGGCGCCGACGAGAACGACTGGGCCGGCCCGTGCGCCACCGGCCTCGCCATCGTCATCGGCAGCGAGCTGCACGACCGCCTCGGCGTCTGCACCGCACCGCACTGCGACCGCGTCTACGTCGACACCTCCCGCAACGGCACCCGCCGCTTCTGCTCCACCGCGTGCCAGAACCGCGTCAAGGCCGCCGCGTTCCGCGCCCGCGCGCAGTCGTCCTGACGGGCCCCCGCGGCTGGGCCTGCCGGTGCCGCCGGCATCGCTGTAGCGTGTGGCGATGATCCAGGCCACCGCCACCACCACCGCCTCACCCGAGGACCTCTTCCGGCACCTGGCCGTCCCCGAGGCGTGGGGCGCCTGGGGCCGGTTCCCCGCCCCGGCGCGCCGGACGCGCGCGGGCGACACCTCCCCCTACGGCGTCGGAACGGTCAAGAAGATCTGGCCGGCCAGCGAGCGGACCGTCACCTACGAGCCCTACGAGCACTTCGGCTACGTCGCGGTGTCGGGCCTGCCCCTGCGCGGTTACCGCGCGGACGTCCGGCTGGAGCGCCGGGTCGCCGGCACCCTCCTGCGCTGGGAGGCGACGTTCGAGCCGCTGATCCCCGGCACCGGCCCGATCGCCGGATTCGCGCTCCGGCAGATGCTGAAGGCCTTCGCCCGGTGGCTGCCCGCCCACGTCGAGCGCTGCCCGCCGGACTGCCCCGCCCGCACGGCCGAGGGCGTCTGACCCGGACCTCCGGCCCGCGGGGCCGAGCCGGAGGCCGTGCGACCCCCCGCACGGCCTCCGGCGTAAAAGGTGCAGGCCGAGAGCACCCCGCAGTTCCCTCGGCCTGCACGACCATGGACCCCTCAGGCGGGGTCGGGACCGTAGACCTCCCACAGCTCCCCGGCGAAGAACCTGCCGAAGTCGAGCAGTCTGCCCGCCCCGCCCGGCCCCGTCGTGCGGAAGGTCGTCAGTTGCCGCGCGAAGTCGGTCAGCTGGATGTGCAGCACGCCGGCCGCGACGACCTGCGCGCCGTCCTCCTCGTCCTCGGCGACGTACCCGTCCAGCAGCCGCACGTAGAGGGTGGAGGTGTCCGGCCAGATCCGCGTCGGCGGCCCGTGCAGGACGTTCTTGTGCCCGCTCAGCGTGCGCCGCCGCCCCTCGCCGTCGCGGTAGAACAGCCGGTACTTCATCAGCCGCCGGTCCTCGGGCCCGTCCACGACGAACAGGTTGAACGCGCCCCGCTCGACCGGGCGGCGCCCCCCGTGCCCGGTCGCGTCGACCCAGCCGGCGGCCGTCGCCTCGTGGTCGGGCTCGGCCAGGAAGCGGTCGGTGTCCGCCGCGGTGATCGTCAGGCGGAACGACAGCGGCCGGCGCCCCTCGGCCAGCTCGCCGATCCGCGTGTCGCTCTCGCCGTAGGTGACGAACCCCTTCATCTCCTCGGTGAACGACAGCGACGTACGGCCCGCCGCCACGGTGGACGGTCCCCGTGACCCGCCGTGGCTCCCCGAGACCGGGCCGTACGCCGAGCCGTTCCCCGCCCCGCCTGGCGAGCCGGATCCCCCGGCCGGCTCGGCCCCCGTGGCAGGCGGGGCGGTCGGTCCCCCCGCCCCCCGGCGGGCGGACGTCTTCTCCAGCAGCCGGGTGGCCAGCCGGTCGGCCTGCGCGGCGATGGTGAGCGAGGGGTTCGGGCCCACCGGGCCGGGCATCGCCGCCCCGTCGGCGATGTAGAGGCCCGGGAACCCGAACACCTCGCCGAAGGCGTCGCAGACGCCCTCGTCCGGGTGGTCGCCCATGGGGGCGCCGCCCAGCGGATGGACGGTGATGATGCGCTTGCGGAACCACATCGGGTTGTCGGCGTAGTCGGCGCCGAGCACGTCCGCGATCCCCTGCATCGTCTTGCGGACGCGGTTGAACAGCTCCTCGCTGGTCCGGGCGTTCCAGTCGGCCGTGAGCCGGCCGTCCTTGAGGTGCAGCCGCCCGTCGGCGGTCTCGCGGCCCATGCCGAGCAGCGGCAGCGAGCTGACCGTCAGCGCCCCGTCGCCGATCAGGTCCGACAGCTCCTTGGACAGGTTGGTGTCCGGCGCGTCCTTGAAGAACTCCCGGAAGCGGCCCCACAGGAACTCGACGGCGCGCTCGAACTCGCCGCGGACGTCGAAGCCGTTCACGATCCAGTCGGTGAACCCGGGGTAGCCGCCGTCCTGGATGTAGGCGCCGCGGCCCGCGCCGGGCACGCCGTCCAGGTCGTCCGGCAGCCGGATCGCCGTGGTGATCACCGGTCCGCGGCTGGCGTTCAGCGGCCGGACCCGGTTGCGGTCCTTGGCGCGCAGCAGGAACGTCAGCAGGTCGCCGTTGCCGCAGAACCGGGTGCCGAGCGCGGAGCTGAGGCCGGGGAACGCCTTGCGCGACTTCAGCAGCAGGTACGTGGTGCCGTAGGTGCCGGCGCCCAGCACCAGCCGGTCGCACGTGATCGTCCGGACGGGCGGCCGGCGCTTCTTGGCGGTCAGGTCGGTGTGGTGGACGTAGTCGACCTCGTACCCGCCGCCCGGCCGCGGACGGATCGCCTTCACCTCGTGGGAGGTGCGGATGTCGGCGCCGTGGTGCGCCGCCGCCGACAGGTAGTTGTGGTCGAGGCTGTTCTTGGAGCCCTCGTTGCAGCCGATGTCGCACTCGCCGCACAGCTTGCACGTCCGGCGGCGGGCGCCGTGCAGGTTGCCGTACGCCGGGTCGATGATCGGCAGGCTCACCCCGGGCGCGCCGCCCGGCTCGGCGGCGAAGCTGACCGCGAGCGGCGGCAGCGTGCTGTGCAGGCCGAGCTCGGCCGCCGCGTCCTGCATCGCGTGCGTCTTCGGGGTGTCGTCGTAGGGGACCTGGTCCAGCGGGTACGGCGTCGCGCCCATCATGCGCTCGACGGCGTCGTAGTGCGGGTCCAGGTCGGCGCGCGAGACCGGCCACGGCGCGTGCCCCCCGGCGGCCGCCGGCCGGTCGTGCACGAACCAGTGCTCGTCCTTGCGCAGCAGCACGTTCGCGTAGATCAGGGACCCGCCGCCGAGGCCGGCGGACACGACCGAGTCGCAGCCCTTGAACCCCCACACGTCGTACATCCCGTACAGCCCGGCGGCCGGGTCCCAGAACGCCCGGCCCATCTCGGCGGGGGAGCGGGGGAAGCTGCCGGGCGGGTACGGCTGCCCGCGCTCCAGCAGCACGACCCGCTGCCCGGCCTCCGCCAGCCGGTACGCGGTGACGGACCCGCCGAATCCGGATCCGACCACCACCGCGTCGACGTGCTCGGCCGCGCCGCTGCCTCCGGTCATCGCTCAGCCCGCCTTGCGCTTGAGGAAGTCCACGACCTGCGGGAAGACCTCCGTGGCGGAGGAGGCGCCCATGAACGGGTCCTGGTGGCCGTAGCCGGGCAGGACCGCCAGTTCGTGCAGCCCGGGAGTGATCTTCTCCAGCGTGCGGTGGCAGACGATGTTGGAATCGGTGAACACGTGGTTGCGGTCTCCGGTGAGGAACAGGATCGGCGTCGTGACCGCGGCGGCGCGCGACAGGTAGTCGTCCGGCAGCGCGGCGGAACGGGGATCGCGGGAGCGGTGCTTCACCGCGCGGCCGGCCTTCACCATCGCGTGGAGGTGCCGGTAGTAGTTGACGTTGCAGGCCCCGAACAGGTCGGGCAGCCGCCCGTGCGTGACCGGCGACATCTTGGCGTGCGTGAAGATCGGTTTCCCGCCGCCCCACATGAAGCTGAGCATGTGGCAGGCGGGCTCGCCGCACTCGCGGTGGAACGGGGCGACGGCCTTGGCGAGCATCCAGCCGCGCGTCAGCACCGGAGCGTTCGCGTACCGGGGGTCCAGGTGGCAGGGCCCGAGCACGTACTCCATGAGGGCCGGCCCGTATCCGAGCTTGATCCTCGACCAGCGCGGGGCGCGCGGGGTGAGGGAGACGCTGTTGCAGACCAGGCTGGTGACGCCGGTGACGGTGCCGGCGAACAGCGCCATCGAGAACGAGATCGCGCCCACGCAGTGGGAGATCACGTGGACCCGCCGGTCCCCGACGTGGCGCCGGAGCTCGGCGAGCACCGCCGGATGGTCGTGGAGCGCGATGGCGTCCAGATCGTGGCGCGTGGCCTCGGCGTTGTAGGGGAAGCGGCCGCTGATCCGCAGGTCGACCGCCCAGACGTCGCCGAATCCGGCGTCGTGCAGGTGGTTCACCAGGTTGGCGTGCTCCGGCATGATGTACATGTCGCTGGACGTGGTCAGCCCGTGCACGAGGAGGACGACGTCGTCGCAGTCGCTCCGCCGGAACCGGGTCAGGTTCAGGCCGAGGCCGTCATCGGTCGCGAAGGGGTGCGCGGACACCTCGGCGTCGGCGACGCCCGCGTGCGTGAAGCGCGCGATCCGCTGCTGCTCCATGTCCATCTCCTCCGCTTCCTGACGCTCCAACCCTGCCAAACGCGAATATCGTCGCGGCATCGTGGAGAACCCGTACTTACGGGTGCGGGCGCACCCGCTCGACGTACGGGACGTACGTGAAGTAAGAGTCGGATCTACTCGGAACGGTTCATCGCGGTCGCGACACCGACCCGGGAGGACACGCCGATCTTGCCGAAGACGCGGGAGAGGTGGGTCTCGACCGTCCGGACGCTGAGGTACAGCCGCTCGGCGATCTGCTGGTTGCTGTTGCCCTCGGCGACCAGCAGCGCGATCTCGTGCTCGCGCGGGGAGAGCCCGAACGGCAGGTCCTTCCTGCCCTTGGCGCTCCTCGCCGGCGTCCCGGGGGTGGGCACCCGGACGCCGAGCCGGCGCTGCTCGCGGACGACCTGCGCCAGCAGCCCCTTCATCCCGCACGACTCGAAGACCTCCGCGGCGGCGCGCAGCCGGTCCCGGGCCCGGGCGCGGTCGCCGGCGGCGGCGTGCGCGAGCCCGGCGGCCAGTTCGGCGCGGCCCGCCTCGGGTCGCCGACCGGCCTTGGCGAGCAGGTCGGCGGCCTCCGCCGCCAGCGCCGCCGACCCGGCCGGGTCGGCGTGCCGGAGCGCGTGCGCGCGGGTCAGCCGGGCCAGGCCGGCGTCGCCGGTCAGCAGCGGGTCGGTGATCGCCTCGGCGATGTCGGCCCAGTTCGCGGCGTCGGCGGTGTTCTCCTGCGCGGCGCGGACCGACGCCAGCGCCTCCGCGCAGATCACCAGCGTGCTGAAGTCCAGGCCGAGGGTGCCGTCGCCGCAGGCGGCGATCAGGGCGGTGGCGCCCTCCTCCAGCCGGCCCTCGTTGATCACGGCGATGGCGCGGGCGACGTGCGCCATGTGCGTCCACCACTCGCCCGACCCGGTGTCGTTGGCGACGGCCTCGTCGCCGGCCCGCAGCGCCCGCTCGTGGTCGCCCGTCCAGGACGCGGTCAGGCACTGCTGGATCAGCCCGTAGGCCAGCACCTCCTGCGAGCGCAGGTCGCGGCCGACCGCGGTCGCCTCGTCGGCGACGGCGGCGGCCTCCTCCAGCCTCCCCATCTGGGCCAGGATGCGCGACTGCCCGGACAGCATGTAGCCGAGCACGAACGTCTGCCCGGTCGTGCGGGTGATCGACACCAGCCGCTCGGCGTGCCGCAGCGCCTCGTCGTACATGCCGAGGAACGACTCGGCGAACACCAGCCAGGCGAAGCAGTCCAGGCAGTCGGCGAAGTCGTTGTCGGACGCCGCGGAGAACAGCCGGTCGGCGGTCCGGGCGCGGTCGATCGCCTCCGCGATCTCGCCGCGCCCGTAGGCGACCATCGGGCGCATCGCCGCGACCGCCGCCGTCAGGCCGGGGCCCCACCCGGGGGCGCTGTCGGGGATGGTCTCCAGGATGGCGTGCGAGCCGCGGGTGTCGATCCGCTGGATCCGGTCGGCGACGAGCCGGATCCGCAGCAGCACCGCCTCGGGGGTCTGCCGGTCGGTGCTGCGGCGCAGCTCGTCCAGGACCAGGGCGCGGGCCTCGTGGATCCGGCCGAGCTGCCGCTCCATGATCGCGCACATGTGCACGGTGCGGGCGCGCCGGACGGTGTCGTCCTGGGGCAGCAGCCCCAGCAGCGCGCGGGCGGTCTCGCGGCCCTCCTCGGCGTGCCCGCTGACGGCCTGCACCTGGGCCAGCTCGACCAGCAGCTCCACGCGGTCGGGGTAGGCGGCGTCGCCGGTGCCGGGCATCAGGTCCAGCGCCGCCTGCAGCCAGTACGCGGCGGTCGCGGGCGCCTGCTGCGCGACGGCGCGGGCGGCCTCCAGCAGCGTCCGGATGGCCTCCGCGTCGCCGAAACGCGCCGACCGCACCACGTGGTGGGCGCGCACGGACGCCGAGGCGCCCAGCTCGGCCAGCCGCTCCGACACCCGCGAGTGCGCGGCGATCCGCCAGCCCGCCGCCGTCGAGGCGTAGGCGACGTGCCGCACCAGGGGATGCCGGAACCGGAACCGGCCGCCGGGCGCGGGACGCACCACGTCGTGGCCGGTCAGCACGTCCAGGGCGGCGAGCGCGGCGTTCTGCTCCATCTCCGCCGCGACCGAGGCGAGCGCGGGCTCGAACACGTCCGCGGCCACCGCGGCGCCCTGGGCCATCAGCAGCGCCCGCGGCGGCAGCGCGCTCAGCTCGACCTGCAGCGCCGCCCGCACCGCCGGCGGCACCTCGGTCAGGTTCGCGACGCCCTTCTCCCAGTGCCGGTCCAGGCCGGTACCGGCCGTGGGCGCGGTCCCGCCCGCCATCTTGGCCAGCGCCTCAAGGTAGAACGGGTTGCCGCCGCTGGCCTTGAACAGGGCCTCGCACCGGGCGCGGCCGACGTCCGGGCCGAGGAACTCGCGGACCTCGCTCTGGGAGAGCGGATCGACCGCCACCCGCGCGCCCTGCGGGCCCGCCGCGTCCACCAGCGCCGCGAGCCGCGGCGACGCCTGCGCGGGGCGGTAGGCGACCGCCAGCAGCACCCGGGCCCGCGGCGGATGCCGGACCAGGTGGTCCAGCAGCTCGATCGTCGCGTCGTCGGCCCAGTGGAGGTCGTCCAGGATCAGCACCAGCCCGGACGGCTCGGCCAGCGCCTCCAGCAGGTGCCGGACGGTGCGGTGCAGCTGGTAGCGCGCCACCCGCGACTCGGGTGAGGCCGCGGGCGGGTCGCCGGACAGGTCGGCGAGCGCGGGGAACACCGTGCCGAGCAGGCGCAGCGCGGCCGGCGGCAGGTCGAGGACGTGCTCTTCGAGGCGGTCGTCGAGCGCGTCGACCACGGCGCCGAACGGCATCTCCTGCTCGAACTCGGCCGCGCGCCCCGCCGCGAACGGCAGCTTGCGGGCGTTCGCCCCGTCGGCGAGCTCGTTCAGCAGCCGCGTCTTGCCGGCGCCGGGTTCGCCGACCAGCGCGACGAGGCCGTAGCCGCCCTCGACCGCGTCGAGGGCGCGGTCGATCTTCCGCAGCGCGTCCCTGCGCCCCACCAGCGGAGCGTTGCCGGGACCCTCGGCGGCATGGGCCGCGCGACCCTCCATGTCCACACCCCAACAGCGACAGGCGGCCGATACGCCGTGACCATGCTTCTTGTTGTGGTACCTCTGAACGAGCGGGGTTTACCTTATCGGGTGGAACGTCAATAAGGCAGGACAACACGCCCTGCCTGCGTCTTGCCCGCCCGCGACGGCGTCCTCCGGACCGTATGTACATAGCTATGAACGGCCCTGGCGCGTCCCATGTCAACATCGGGAGGGTAAAGCGTCCCGGGACCGTGACATTCCGCCGCCGGGTCAGCCCTCCAGACCGAGGCGGGCGGCGGCCTCGCTCCAGCGGGCCTCGTCGCCCGACGGGGTGTAGCGCCGCAGGTCCTGGGTGGCGGCGACCAGGCCGCGCGCCTCGGCCAGGTCCGCGACGGCGCCGTGCGCGCGGGCCTGCGCGAGGACGTTGCCGAAAGCGGTCGCCTCGACGGGCCCGGCCACCACCGGCAGCCCGCTGGCGTCGGCGGTCAGCCGGCACAGCAGCTCGTTGCGGCTGCCGCCGCCCACCAGGTGGACGACGTCGATCTCCCGCCCCGACAGGCGCGCCGCCTGGCGGAGCGTGACGCGGTGCGCGAGGGCGAGGCTGTCGAGGATGCAGCGCACGGTCTCGGCGGGGGTGGCCGGCTCGGGCAGGCCGCGGCGGCGGCAGTGCGCGGCGATGCGGCCCGGCATGTCGCCGGGCGGCAGGAACTCGGGGTCGTCGGGGTCGATGAGGCAGCGCAGGCCGGGCACGTCCCCGGCCGCGGCGAGCAGGGCCGGCAGGTCCGCCTCGCCCCAGGTCCGCAGGGACTCCTGGAGCAGCCACAGGCCCATCACGTTGCGCAGGTAGCGGACGGTCCCGTCGAGACCGCCCTCGTTGGTGAAGTTGGCCTTGCGGCTCTCCTCGGTCAGCACGGGGGCGTCCAGTTCCACGCCGACCAGCGACCAGGTGCCGCACGAGATGTAGGCGAAGCGGTCGGTGGCGGCGGGGACGGCGGCTACGGCGGAGGCCGTGTCGTGCGAGCCGACGGCCGTGACGCGCAGGGCGCCGTGGCCGGTCTCGGCCGCCGCGTCCGCGCGGAGGGTCCCGATGTCCGCGCCGGGGTCGTGCAGCGGCGGGAAGATCCGCGCGGGGAGCCCCAGCCGGGCGATGAGGTCCGCGGACCAGCCGCCGCCGCGGACGTCCAGCAGCCCGGTGGTGGAGGCGTTCGTGCGCTCGGCGCCGATCTCCCCGGTGAGCCAGTAGGCCAGCAGGTCGGGGACGAGCAGCAGCGTCGCGGCCCGGGACAGGTCGTCGGCCGCGAGCTGGTAGATCGTGTTGAACGGGAGGAACTGCAGGCCGGAGGACTGGTAGAGGAGGTCCTCGCCCAGTTCGGCGCGCACCCGCTCCATCACGCCGTCGGTGCGGGCGTCGCGGTAGTGGACGGGGTTGCCGAGCAGGGCGCCGCGCTCGTCCAGCAGCCCGTAGTCGACGGCCCAGGAGTCGATGCCGACCGAGGCCAGGCCGCGGGGGGCGGAGCGCAGCCCGTCGAGGACGTTGCCGTAGAGGCCGAGGATGTCCCAGTGCAGGGTGCCGTTGACCCGGACGGGCCGGTTGGGGAAGCGGCGGATCTCCTCTAGGGCGAGGGTGCCGGGCCCGACGCGCCCGGCCATCACCCGCCCGCTGGACGCCCCGAGATCGACGGCCGCGAACATCGCTTCGCTCATGCTGTGTCCTTGTGGGGGGCGACCCCCCACGCCCCCCGGTTCGCTTCGCTCATGCTGTGTCCCTGTGAGGGGGCGACCCCCCACACCCCCCGGTTCGCTTCGCTCATGTGAGGACCAGTACCTCCAGAGTCCGTGGCCCGTGCACGCCCTCCACCCGCGACAGCTCGATGTCGCTCGTCGCGGACGGGCCCGACACGAACGTCAGCGGGCGCCGCGGATCGAGCCGTTCCAGCGCCTCGGGCACGTCGGCGGCCACCTGGCCGGCGAGCACGACGATCAGGTGGTAGTCGGGGACGAGCGACAGGGCGCGCGGCCCCTGCCCGGCGGTGTGGTCGAGCACGATCGTGCCCGTCTCCGCGATCGCGGCCGCGCAGCCGGTGACCGCCCCCGCCAGACCGTCGAGGGAGGCGGCCGACGGGTCGCGCACGAGCTCCGCGCCCGCCGCGGACGTCCACTCCTCCGGCAGGCCGGAGGGGACGCCGTAGGCGCCGGGGCGGGCCGCGAGCCGCTCGGCGACGGTCGCGGCGACCTCGGACGCGGCGACGCGCAGGACGGTCGCGCGGTAGTCGGCGACCCGCTCGGCGAACAGGTCGAGGATCGCGTCCTCGTGGTGGCGGCGCCGGTAGCCGCGGTCGATCCGGCCGTAGGCGGCCGCGACCTCGGCGGCCGGGCGGGCGGGCGCCGCCCGCTCGATCCGGCGCAGGATCTCCTCGCGCGCGTTCACCGTTCCCCCTCCTCGCGCCCGCCGCCGGTCCGGGCCCACCAGGCGCGGAACGACTCGGGCGGCGGCGCGGGCGCGTCCCGCGTCTCGGTCCAGGCGCCGAGCGGCCCGGGCAGCCGGCGGATCCGGCCGCCGCGCGCCACGGCGCGGCGGCTCGCGGACGCGGCGCGCTGCGCGAGGGCGAGCCGGGTGGGGGAGCGCAGCGTCCACCCGGCCGCCGTCATCGCCACCCGCTCCAGCGGGTGGCGGGGACCCTTCTCGACGGCGCGGGCCCGCAGGTGCACGAGCACCTCCGGGATGTCGATGGCGACGGGACACGCCTCGAAGCAGGCCCCGCACAGCGTCGACGCGTACGGCAGCGACGCGTCCACCTCCGAGCCGATGCCCCTGATCTGCGGGGACAGGATCGCGCCGATCGGCCCGGGGTAGGGCGAGCCGTAGGCGTGGCCGCCGGCGCGCTGGTAGACCGGGCACACGTTCAGGCACGCCGAGCAGCGGATGCAGCGCAGCGCCTGCCGGCCGACCTCGTCGGCCAGGGTGGCGGTGCGGCCGTTGTCCAGCAGGACGAGGTGGAAGTCGCGGGGACCGTCGCCGGGGGACACGCCCGTCCAGGTCGAGGTGTAGGGGTTCATCCGCTCGGCGGTGGACGAGCGGGGCAGCAGCTGCAGGAACACCTCCAGGTCCCGCCAGCTCGGCACGAGCTTCTCCACGCCCATCACCGAGATGAGCGTCTCGGGGAGCGTCAGGCACATCCGGCCGTTGCCCTCCGACTCCAGCACGACGAGCGTGCCGGTGTCGGCGACGGCGAAGTTCACGCCCGACACCCCGACCTTCGCCGACAGGAACTTGGCGCGCAGGTGCCGCCGCGCCGCCTCGGCCAGCTCGGCGGGGGCGTCGGTGAGCCCCTCCGGCGCGTCCTCCATCGCGCGCAGGAAGATGTCGCGGATGTCGGAGCGGTTGCGGTGGATGGCCGGGACGAGGATGTGCGACGGCCGGTCGTCCCCGAGCTGGACGATCAGCTCCGCCAGGTCGGTCTCGTAGGCGGTGATCCCCTCCTCGGCGAGGAACTCGTTGAGGCCGATCTCCTGCGTCGCCATCGACTTGACCTTGACGACCTCGGTCTCGCCGGTCGCCTTCACCAGGTCCGCGACGATCCGGTTCGCCTCGGCCGCGTCGCGGGCCCAGTGCACCGTCCCGCCGGCCTCGGCGACCCGCTCCTCCAGCAGCCGCAGGTAGTGGCCGAGGTTCGCCAGGACATGGTCCTTGATCTGCTTGCCCGCCTCGCGGAGCGCGGGCCAGTCGTCCAGCTCCGCCACGGCGGCGGCGCGGCGTCCCCGGATCGTGGTGGTGGCGTGCGCGAGGTTCCCGCGCAGCCGCGCGTCCGCCACCGCGCGGCGCGCCGCCTCCGGAAACGACGGCATCCCGAGATAGGTCGGCATCGCCTGCGGGGTCATCGGTGTCCCTTCATGGATTCCCCCGCCTTCCGGCCAGGGAGGAAGAAACTCCCTGCGGCGCAGGACAAGGAAAGCCGAATGCACTCTTGGATCACGCCGAGGCCGCTAGGGTTTGAAACGTGGCGCGGCAGGTCATGCGGGCGTTCAAGTATCGCTTCTACCCGACCGACGAGCAGGCGGCCGAGCTGTCGCGCACGTTCGGCTGCGTCCGGCTGGTGTACAACAAGGCGCTGGAGGAGCGCACGCGAGCCTGGTGTGGGGAGCGGCGCCGGATCTCCTATGTGCAGTCGTCGGCCACGCTGACGCAATGGAAGAAAACCGCGGAGTTCGCCTTCTTGTCGGAGGTGTCGTGCGTTCCGCTGCAGCAGGCGCTGCGGCATCTCCAGACGGCGTTCGCCAACTTCTTCGCCAAGCGCGCCGCCTACCCGCGGTTCAAGTCGCGCAAGAGGTCGCGTGCGTCGGCCGAGTACACCCGCAGCGCCTTCACCTGGCGCGACGGGCACCTCACCCTGGCGAAGATGGCCGCGCCGCTGGACATCCGCTGGTCGCGTCCGCTGCCCGAGGGGGCCGAGCCGAGTTCGGTGACGGTGTCGCGCGACAGCACGGGCCGCTGGTTCGTCTCGATGCTGTGCAAGGACACCGTCCCCACCGCTCCCGCCACGGACGCGGCGGTCGGGGTGGACGCCGGGATCACTTCGCTGGTGGTCCTGTCGACCGGGGAGAAGATCGCCAACCCCCGGCCCGAGCGCCGTGACCGCGTCCGCCTGGCCAAAGCGCAGCGCAGTCTGGCCCGCAAAGCCCCCGGCTCGGCGAACCGGGACAAGGCCCGCCGCAAGGTGGCCCGCGTGCACGCGCGGATCGCCGACCGGCGCCGCGACCTGCTGCACAAGCTGTCGACGCGTCTCGTCCGTGAGAACCAAACGGTCGTGATCGAAGACCTCGCTGTCGGCAACCTGCTCAAGAACCGCACGCTCGCCCGCGCCATTTCGGATGCGGCGTGGCGGGAACTGCGCTTCATGCTTGAGTACAAGTGCGCCTGGTACGGCCGCGACCTGGTCGTGATCGACCGTTGGTTCCCCTCCTCCAAGCTGTGCGGGGACTGCGGCGCGGTCCGCGGGACGCTGCCGCTCCACGTCCGCGTATGGACGTGCGGCTGCGGCAGTATGCATGACCGCGACGTGAACGCGGCGCGCAACATCCTGGCCGCCGGGCTGGCGGTGTCCGCCTGTGGAGACGGTGTAAGACCTCACCGGGACACCTCCCGGACGAGGCGGTCGTCGGTGAAGCAGGAAACCCAGCGGGCGACCGCTGGAGTTCCCCGGTTATAGGCAGGGAAAGCAGTCAAGCGGGCTCCTCCTCCGTCGAGGCGAGGATCTCGGCCAGGTGGACGGTGCGGACCCCGGCGCGGGTGCGGGTCAGGGCGCCGCCGATGTGCATCAGGCAGGAGTTGTCCGCCGCGCACAGCGCCTCGGCCCCGGTCGCCCGGACGGCGGTGACCTTGTCGGCGCACATCGCGGCCGACACCTCGGCGTTCTTCAGCGCGAACGTCCCGCCGAACCCGCAGCACTCGGCCGCGTCCGGGAGTTCGACCAGGTCGATGCCGCGGACCTCGCGCAGCAGCCGCAGCGGGCGGTCGCCGACGTGCAGCATCCGCAGCGAGTGGCACGTGGGGTGGTAGGTGACGCGGTGCGGGTAGTACGCGCCGACGTCGGTGACGCCGAGGACGTCCACCAGGAACTCCGTCAGCTCGTGGACGCGGGAGGCGACCCCGGCGGCGCGCGGGGCGAGCCGGGGGTGCCAGTCGCGGATCATCGCCCCGCAGGACGCGGACGGCGTCACGATCGCGTCGTAGGGCTCGAACGTCTCCGCGAACCCCTTCACCAGGGGCAGCGCCTGCCGCCGGTAGCCGGTGTTGAGGTGCATCTGCCCGCAGCACGTCTGCGACTCGGGGAACTCGACGTCGTGGCCGAGGCGCCGCAGCAGCCGCACCACCGCCCGGCCCGTCCCCGGATACATCGTGTCGTTGACGCAGGTGAGGAACAGCGCGACTCTCACAGTGCCTGCCTCCCGGGGGCGGGGCCGCCCAGGGCGGAGCGGCTGGACTCGCGGACGACCAGCTCGGGCTGGAACATCACCTGCTGGTGGGCGTGCCCGCCCGTCTCGTCGCACTCCTCCAGCAGCAGCTCGGTCGCGATCCTGCCGAGCTGGTAGGTGGGCTGCCGCACCGAGCTGAGCGGGACGGCGGCCGCGGCCGAGAACTCGATGTCGTCGTACCCGATCAGCGCGACGTCATCCGGCACCTTGATCCCTGCCTGGAGCAGGACGCGCAGCACGCCGAGCGCGAGCAGGTCGTTCGCGCAGAAGATCGCGTCGGGCAGCGGCGGGCCCGCCTCCAGCAGCCGCCGGGCCGCCTCCTGCCCGGACCGGGCGTTCATCGCCCCCACGGCGACCTCGCGCATCGCGTCCCGGGGGAGCCCGGCGGCGCGCACCGCCCGCAGCGCGCCCTTGCGGCGGTCGACGCACTGGCGCAGCACGGCCGGCCCGGTGACCAGCGCCAGCGTCCGGGCGCCCGCGTCCAGCAGCTCGGCGGCCGCGAGCTCGCCGCCCGCGACGTCGTCCACGGCGACCGAGCACTGGTTGGCGCGCGGCGTCGGGTGGTCGAGCAGCACCACGGGGACGTTCCGCTCGCGCAGCCGGTCGGCGGCCTCGCCGTCGTCGCCGACCGGGGTCAGCAGGACGCCCCGGACGCGCTGCTCGGCGAACACCCGCAGGTTGCGCTGCTCCCGCTCGTCCGACTCGCCCGAGGAGGACAGGATCACCGCGTAGCCGCGCTCGCTGGCGATGTCCTCCACGCCGCGCGCCACGTCGGTGAAGAACGGGTTGGCGAGGTCGAGGACCATCAGCCCGATCGTGCTGCTGTGCCCGGCGCGCAGGGTGGACGCGGAGCCGTTGCGGACGAAGCCGAGATCGCGGATCGCCTGCTCGACGCGGGCGCGGGTGGCCTCGGCGACGCGTTCGGGCCGGTTGAGCACGTTGGACACGGTGCCCGGCGAGACGCGGGCGTGCGCCGCGACCTGCTTGATGCCGACCGTCCGGCCCGGCGGCGCGGAGCGGCCGGTGTCGTCTGCGCCCAATCTGTGTGCCCCCGAGTCGTCCGCTGGTGTGTCGCCGCTCACTTTGGGTCATCCGATTAAAACGTGTCAACCCGAAGGCGGGGGCCATCGGCGGCGAGACCGGGACGGCCGGTCCCGGCCGCGAGCGGATTCTGAATGTCCCCGGCCCTTGTGGGGAAGGGCTTTCCGCAGCATTGGGCGGGGGTGTGGGCGAGGTCACCTCTTGACGGGTGCTCCGGGTCACATCTAGCGTCCTCCGCAACATCTAGTTAAAACGTTTTTCATCTGTTCGTTACGGACGTCCCCCGCGAGGAGGGCCGCGATGGGTGCACCGGGCCGGTCGGCGCCGCCGACATTGGCACTGGTCAACGTGAGTAAGTCGTTCGGCGCGGTCCGCGCGCTGCAGGGGGTCACCCTGGAGCTCCACGCGGGCGAGGTCCACGCCCTTGCGGGGGAGAACGGCGCCGGCAAGTCCACGGTCGTAAAAACGTTCGCAGGCGTGCACCGGCCCGACGCGGGCGAGGTGCGGGTGGACGGCGAGCCGGCGGCCTTCCACGGCCCCGCCGACGCGCAGGCCGCCGGCGTCGCGGTGATCTACCAGGAGCCCACGCTGTTCCCCGACCTGTCGGTCGCGGAGAACATCTTCATGGGGCGCCAGCCGCGCGGCGCGCTCGGCCGCATCGACCGCCGCGCCATGCACGCCGAGACGGCTCGGCTGTTCGAGCGGCTCGGCGTCGCGCTGGACCCGCAGCAGCCCGCACGCGGGCTGTCGATCGCCGACCAGCAGGTCGTCGAGATCGCCAAGGCCATCTCCCGGGACGCCCGGGTGCTGATCATGGACGAGCCGACCGCGGCCCTCACCGGCCAGGAGGTCGCCCGCCTGTTCGCCGTCACCCGCAACCTCCAGGAGCACGGCTGCGCGGTGCTGTTCATCTCACACCGGCTGGAGGAGATCTTCGAGCTGTGCCGGCGGGTGACGACGCTGCGCGACGGCGCCTACGTCGGCACCGACATGGTCGCCGACATCACCCCCGACGACCTCGTCCGCCGGATGGTGGGCCGCGACCTCGACGCGCTCTACCCCAAGCAGGACGTGACGCCCGGCGAGGTCGCGCTGAAGGTGAGCCGGCTGACCCGCGAGGGCGCCTTCACCGACGTCTCCTTCGAGGTCCGCCGCGGCGAGATCGTCGCGCTGGCCGGGCTGGTCGGGGCCGGCCGCAGCGAGGTCGCCCGCGCCGTCTTCGGCGTGGACCGCTGGGACGCCGGGACCGTCGAGGTCGGCGGGCGCGCGCTCCCGGCGGGCAGCCCCACGGCCGCGATGTCGGCCGGGCTGGCGCTCGTCCCCGAGGACCGCCGCCAGCAGGGCCTCGTCATGGACATGTCCATCGAGCGGAACATGGGCCTGACCCAGCTGCGGACGCTGCGCCGCGAGAGCGGGCGCGGGGGCCTGATCTCCCGGAGGGTGGAGCGGGACCGCGCCGCCGACTGGGGCCTGCGCCTCCAGCTGAAGTACGCGCGGCTCGGCGACGCCGTCGGCGTCCTGTCGGGCGGCAACCAGCAGAAGGTCGTGCTCGCCAAGTGGCTGGCCACCGAGCCGGCCGTGCTGATCGTGGACGAGCCGACCCGCGGCATCGACGTCGGCACCAAGGCCGAGGTGCACCGGCTGCTGTCGGAGCTGGCCGCGCAGGACCTGGCGGTGCTGATGATCTCCTCCGACCTGCCGGAGGTGCTCGGCATGGCCGACCGGATCCTCGTCATGCACGAGGGGCGGCTGACCGCGCAGATCGCCCGCGCGGACGCGACCGAGGAGAGCGTGATGGCCGCCGCGACCGGCCGCCCCGGCAACGGAAAGGCGGCCTGAGCCGATGACCGTCCTCACCCAGTCCCCGGCCAGGCCGGAGTCGGGCGGCCCGCCGGGCGGCGGGCGCCGCCTCGTCGAGATGGTGCTGCGCGCCCGCGAGATGAGCATCCTCGGCGCGCTGGTCGTGCTCGTGCTCGGCACGACGATCGCCAACCCGCGGTTCCTGTCCGGCCAGGGCGTCAAGGACATCTTCCTCAACGCCTCGATCCTGGTGCTGCTCGCCGTCGGGCAGAGCATGGTCGTCGTCACCCGCAACATCGACCTGTCGGTCGGGTCCGTCGTCGGGCTCGTCGCGTTCAGCGCCGGGAAGTTCGCCTCCGGCGGCGACCGCAACGTCGTGCTGGTCGTGCTGGTGGGCGTCGGCATCGGCCTGGTCTGCGGGCTCGTGAACGGGCTGCTGGTCAGCTTCTGCCGCGTGCCCGCCCTCGTCGTCACCCTCGGCACGCTGTACGTGATCCAGGGGCTCGACTACCGCGTCGCGCACGGCGACCAGATCGGCGCGGCGGACCTGCCGTCCTCCGTGCTGAGCCTCGGCAACGACGGGATCCTCGGCGTCCCCTACCTGCCGATCATCACGGTGGTCGTGATGCTCGGGGTCGGCTACTACCTGCGCTCCTACTCCTCCGGGCGCGAGTACTACGCGATCGGGTCCAGCCCGGAGGCCGCGATGCTCGCCGGCGTGCCGATCCGGCGCCGCGTCCTCACCGCCTACCTGGTCAGCGGCGCCCTCGCCGGGCTCGCCGGGGTGCTGTGGCTCGCCCGGTTCGGCACCGTCGTCGCCGACGCCGCGCACGGCTGGGAGCTGAAGGTCGTCAGCGCGGTCGTCGTCGGCGGCGTCGCCATCACCGGCGGCGTCGGCACCGTGTACGGGGCCGCGCTCGGCGCGCTGCTGCTCACCACCATCGGCAGCGTGCTGGTGGTGCTCAAGGTCAACTCGTTCTGGCAGGACGCGATCACCGGTGTCCTGCTGCTGCTGGCCATCAGCGTCGACCGGCTGCTGGCGCTGCGCGTCACCCGGGCGCTGAAACAGCGGTCCCTGGCGTCGGCCGCGCACCGCGCCGCCGCGCCGCAGAGCAAGGAGGGACGGTCATGAGCCGCCTGATGCGGTGGGAGACCGCCGTCACCGCGCTGCTGGTCCTGGTCTTCGCGGGCGGCGCGGGGTTCTCGCCGGACTTCGCCAACAACGACAACCTCTCGTTCGCCTTGGACGACCTCAGCGAGATCGCGCTGATCGCGCTGCCGATGACGCTGCTGGTCGTGTGCGGGCAGGTGGACCTGTCGGTCGCCTCGATCCTCGGGTTGTGCAGCGCCCTCACCGGCAAGCTGTGGGACGGCGGCATGTCCATCGAGATGATCATCCCGCTGGTGCTGGTCGTCGGGATCGTCTGCGGGCTGGTGAACGGCCTGCTGGTGACCAGGCTCGGGCTGCCGTCCCTCGCCGTGACGATCGGCACGCTGACCCTCTACCGGGGCCTGGCGTACGTGACGCTCGGCACCGGCGCGATCTCGGAGTTCCCCACCGCCTACACCGACCTCGCGACCTCCTCCATCCCCGGCACCCCGATCCCGTACCCGGTCGCGCTGTTCGCCGTGCTCGCCGCCGTCACCGGCGTCGTCCTGCACGCCACCGGCGTCGGGCGGTCGCTGTTCGCGATCGGCGCGCAGGAGGACGCCGCCTACTTCGCCGGCATCCGGGTCAAGCGGCTCAAGCTGATCCTGTTCGCGGTGTCCGGACTCGTCGCCGGGTTCGCCGGGATCGTCTACACGCTCCGCTACGGCAGCGCCCGCGCCGACAACGGCCTCGGCCTGGAGCTCGCCGTCATCGCGGCGGTGCTGCTCGGCGGCGTCGACTTCGACGGCGGCAAGGGCACCCTCGGCGGCGTCATCGCGGCCGTGCTGCTCATCGGCCTGCTCCGCAACCTGCTGATGCTCAACGACGTCTCCACCGAGGTCCAGTCGATCGTCACGGGCCTGCTGCTCATCATCAGCGTCCTCACGCCGCGGCTGATCGCCGTGGCGCGCGAGGCCCGAGGCCGGCGGCGGGGCGCGAGACCCGCGGTCCCCGCCGCCGCACCCTGACTCCCACCGCACGCCCCCTGAGACCCCCCGCCGCACGTCCACCCACCCCGTAGCACGACCAGAACTGTGAAAGGCACCCTGATGACCATTCGTATGCGCGCCCCGCGCCGGCTTGCGGCCGTCGCCACGGCGAGCGCCCTGGCCCTCAGCCTGGCCGCCTGCGGCGGGACCACCAAGGACTCCGCGTCCGGCTCGGGGGACGCCAAGGCCGGGGGGAACGCGTCCGCGGACCCGAACGCGCCGCTGAAGAAGGGCCTGAAGCTGGCGTTCCTGCCCAAGCAGGTCAACAACCCCTACGAGACGATCGTCGACAACGCAGGCATCGCGGCCGCCAAGGAGTTCGGCGGCGAGGCCAAGGAGGTCGGCCCGTCCGACGCCTCGGCGTCCTCGCAGGTCTCCTACATCAACACGCTGATCCAGCAGCGCCACGACGCGATCCTCATCGCCGCCAACGACGAGAACGCGGTGTGCGGGCCCCTCAAGCAGGCGAGGTCCAAGAACATCAAGATCGTCGCCTACGACTCCGACACCAACCCCGCCTGCCGGGACGTGTTCATCAACCAGGCCAGCTCGGAGGAGATCGGCCGCAGCGAGGTCAAGCTGCTCGCCGAGCAGATCGGGAGCGAGGGCGAGATCGCGATCCTGTCGGCGACCGCGAACGCCACGAACCAGAACACCTGGATCAAGTTCATGCAGGACGAGCTGAAGAAGCCCGAGTACTCCAAGATGAAGCTCGTCAAGGTGGCCTACGGCGACGACGACGACCAGAAGTCGTTCCAGCAGACCCAGGGCCTGCTCCAGGCGTACCCGAACCTGAAGGGCATCATCTCGCCCACGACGGTCGGCATCGCCGCCGCCGCCCGCTACATCTCCGGCTCCAAGTACAAGGGCAAGGTCGCGCTGACCGGCCTCGGCACCCCCGACCAGATGCGCAAGTTCGTCAAGGACGGCACGGTCAAGGGATTCGAGCTCTGGGACCCGAAGAACCTCGGCTACCTCGCCGCGTTCGCGGCGGCGGCGCTGTCCTCGGGCCAGATCACCGGCGCGCAGGGCGAGAAGTTCAAGGCCGGCAAGCTCGGCGAGCGCTCGATCGGCGCCAACGGAGAGGTGATCCTCGGCCCGCCGACGGTGTTCGACGCCAAGAACATCGACCAGTACCACTTCTGATTCTGAGATGTCCGGAAGCACGAAGCGCGTCTGCTTCCTGCTGAAGGTCAGGCAGGACCGCCTGGAGGAGTACAAGCTGCGCCACCAGGCGGTCTGGCCCGACATGCTCAGCGCTCTGCGCGACACCGGCTGGCACAACTACTCGCTGTTCCTGCGCGAGGACGGCCTCCTCGTCGGCTACCTGGAGACCGACGACTTCGAGGCCGCGCAGGAGGCGATGGCCCGCACCGAGGTGAACGCGCGGTGGCAGGCGGAGATGGCGCCGTTTTTCGAGGACCTCGACGGCCGCCCCGACGAGGGGATGCGGACGCTCCCCGAGGTCTTCCACCTGGACTGACCAGGTGACCGGAAAGAAGAGAGGCAAGCGTGAACGACACCAGCGCGGTGAAGGACGCCCTGCGCCGCCAGCAGATCGAGACTCCCTCGTGGGCGTACGGGAACTCGGGGACGCGGTTCAAGGTCTTCGCCCAGCGGGGCGTGCCGCGCACGCCGCGGGAGAAGATCGACGACGCCGCGCAGGTGCACCGGTTCACCGGCGTCGCGCCCCGGGTGGCGATCCACATCCCTTGGGACCGGGTGGACGACTACGCCGCGCTGGCCGCCCACGCCGAGGATCGGGGCGTGCGGATCGGGGCGGTGAACACCAACGTCTTCCAGGACGACGACTACATGCTCGGCAGCGTCACCAACCCCGACCCCGCCGTCCGCCGCAAGGCCCTCGACCACCTCCTCGAGGCGGTCGACATCATGGACGCCACCGGGTCCCGCGACCTGAAGCTGTGGTTCTCCGACGGCACGAACTACCCGGGGCAGGACGACATCCGCGACCGGCAGGACCGGATGGCCGAGGCTCTCGCCGCCGTCTACGAGCGGCTCGGCGACGACCAGCGGTTCCTGCTGGAGTACAAGCTGTTCGAGCCGGCGTTCTACACGACCGACCTCCCCGACTGGGGCACCTCCTACGCGCACTGCCTGAAGCTCGGCCCGAAGGCGCAGGTCGTCGTGGACACCGGCCACCACGCGCCCGGCACCAACATCGAGTTCATCGTCGCCTTCCTGCTGCGCGAGGGGAAGCTCGGCGGGTTCGACTTCAACTCCCGCTTCTACGCCGACGACGACCTGATGGTGGGCGCCGCCGACCCGTTCCAGCTGTTCCGGATCATGTACGAGGTGGTGCGCGGCGGCGGCTACGACGCCGAGACGGGCGTGGCGTTCATGCTCGACCAGTGCCACAACATCGAGCCGAAGATCCAGGGCCAGATCCGCTCGGTGATGAACGTCCAGGAGGCCACCGCCAAGGCGCTCCTGGTGGACGCCGCCGCCCTGCGGTCGGCGCAGGCCTCCGGCGACGTCCTGGAGGCGAACGCCGTGTTCATGGACGCCTACAACACCGACGTCCGGCCGCTGCTCACCGAGCTGCGCGAGGAGATGGGCCTGCACCCGGACCCGGTCTCCGCCTACAAGGCGTCCGGCTACTACGAGCGGATCGCCGAGGAGCGCAAGGGCGGCCAGGCGGCCGGTTGGGGCGCATGAGCACGCCGCGCCGGCCCGCCGTCCTCGCGGCGGCCTCCGGGCTCGTCCTGGTCGCGGCCGTCCCCGCGCACGCGGTGGAGAGCGCCGCCCTGCGCGTCGGCGGCCTGGAGACCGAGCACGCCACGACCCCGAACGCGGTCTCGGCCGCGCAGCCGCGCTTCGGATGGGTGCTGAGCGCGGGGGAGCGCGGCCAGCGGCAGACGGCCTACCGGCTGTCCGTCGCCGCCGACGGGGGCCGCGCCGTCTGGGACTCGGGCGCGGTCGCCTCGGCGCGCGGCTACGACGTGCGCTACGGCGGCCCGGCGCTCAGTCCCGCCACCCGCTACACCTGGCGGGTCAAGGTCGCCGACGCCCGCGGGCGCTGGACGCGCTGGAGCGCGGCGACCTGGTTCGAGACGGCGCTCGGCGCGGGCGGCTGGCGCGGCTCCTGGATCGGCGCCCCCGAGAACGCCGCCTCCACCCCCGACCTGCGCGGCACCAGCTGGATCTGGTACCCCGAGGGCGACCCCGCGACCGGGGCGCCCGCCGGCTCGCGCTACCTGCGCGGCGCGTTCGACCTGGCCGCCGTCCCGGACGGCGCCCGCCTGGTCATGACCGCCGACGACGGGTTCACCGCCTGGGTGAACGGCGCCGAGGTCGGGGGACGCGACCCCGAACCCACGGCGGAGAACTGGCGCCGCCCCATCGTCGTCGACGTCGCCGGCCACCTGCGGGCCGGCCGCAACGTCGTCGCCGTCAAGGCGACCAACGGCAAGGCCAGCCCCGCCGGGCTCCTCGGACGACTCGAACTGCCCGGCCAGGACCCGAAGCAGTTCGACACCGGCGCGGCCTGGCGGGCCGCGAACGAGGAACCGTCCGGGGACTGGAAGGCCGCGGACTACGACGACGCGGCCTGGCCCCAGGCGAAGGTGCTCGCGGCCTGGGGCGGCGCTCCCTGGGGCGAGGTGAACCCCGAGAAGCCCACCCTCCCCGAGCCGCTCCTGCGCCGCGACTTCACCGTCGCCGGCAAGAAGATCGCCAAGGCGCGGCTGTACGCGGCGGCCGGCGGCTACGCCGAGCTGAGCCTGAACGGCCGGCGCGTCGGCGACGAGGTCCTCCAGCCCGGGTTCGTCCGCTACGACAAGCGCGTCGAGTACGTCACCCGCGACGTGACCCGCATGCTGCGGCGCGGCGGCAACGTGATCGGGGCGCGGCTCGGCCGCGGCTTCTACGGCATGACCCAGAAGAACGCCTGGAACTGGAACGCCGCCCCGTGGACCGGCGAGCCGCGGCTGATGGCCCAGCTCGTCGTCACCTACGACGACGGCGCCACCCAGACGATCGCGACCGACGGGGGCTGGCGCTACGCCGAGGGCCCCGTCCGCTACGACTCCCTCTACGGCGGCGAGACCTACGACGCCCGCGAGGAGGAGCCCGGCTGGGACCGCCCCGGCTTCGACGCCTCATCCTGGAGGCGGGCGGCGACCGTCTCCGCCCCGACCGCCACCGTGGTCCCCGAGGAGCACGAACCGATCAAGGTCGCCCGCACCCTGCGGCCCGTCGCGGTCACCAACCCCAAGCCCGGCGTGTACGTCTTCGCGATGCCGCACAACACCGCCGGGTGGGCCCGCATCCGGACCCGCGGCCCGAAGGGCGCGACCGTCGGCCTCAAGTACGGCGAGCGGCTCAACGCCGACGGCACCGTCCTGTCCGCCAACGGCCTGGTCACCGGACGCTTCCAGACCGACGAGTACGTCCTGGCCGGGCGCGGGACGACCGAGACGTGGGAGGCCCGCTACAGCTACAAGGGCTTCCAGTACGTCCAGGTGACCGGCTGGCCGGGGGAGCCGCCCACCGCCGACGACCTCGACGGCCGCGAGGTGCACAGCGACCTGCGCTCGAACGGCGCGTTCCGCAGTTCCAACGACCTGTTCAACACGCTGGAGACCATCACCCGGCAGACCGTCGTGAACAACTGGCACGGCATCCCGACCGACACTCCGATGTACGAGAAGAACGGGTGGACCGGCGACGCGCAGCTCATGGCCGAGATGGAGATGGGCCGCTTCGACCTGCGCCGGCTGTTCGCCAAGTGGATGACCGACCACCGCGACAGCCAGGGCCCCGACGGGACCGTCCCGGGGATCGTGCCCGACAACGGCTGGGGCCTCGGCTCCTACGGCCAGGCGCCGCCGTGGCACGCCTCCCTCACCGAGATCCCCTGGCAGATGTACCAGCGGTACGGCGACCGCGACGTCCTCGCCGCGAGCTACCCGGCGATGCGGGCGTACCTGGACGGGTGGCTCAAGCGCGCCGACGGCGAGGGGCTCTACCCGAGCAGCCTCAACGACTACCTCGCCCCCGGCTACAACGGCAACACCCCCGAGGACGGGCGCCTGCACGGCACCGCCTACACCTACTCCAACGCGATGATCATCGCCGACGCGGCGGAGGTCCTCGGGCACGGTGACGACGCCGCCCGGTACCGGGCCGCCGCCGCCCGCGCCAAGGACGCCTTCAACAAGGCGTTCCTGCGCGGCGACGCCTACGTCACCAGGTCCGACCCCGGCTACCGGCAGACCAGCGCGCTGCTCGCCCTGGCCCTCGGGCTCGCGCCGCAGGAGGCGCAGAAGGCCGTCACCGACCGGCTCGTCCGGGACGTGGAGGAGCGCGGCGGCCACCTCAACACCGGGGCGCTCGGCTCCAAGTACCTGCTGACCGAGCTGACCAGGCGCGGCCACGGCGACCTGGCCTACCGCGTCGCCGACCAGCGCACCTACCCGGGCTGGGGGTACTGGGCCGCGAACGGCGCCACCACGCTGTGGGAGCGCTGGGACCTGGACTCGCGGTCCCGCGACCACGTCTTCCTCGGCGGCGCCATCGGCGAGTGGTTCACCGAGGACCTCGCCGGGATCACGCCCGCCGCGCCCGGATTCGACCGGGTGAGGGTCGCGCCGCAGCCGGTCGGCGACCTGACCTCGGTGACCGGCTCCACGCCCACCCCGCACGGCCCGGTCGCGGTCCGCTGGACGAGGTCCGGCTCCGGATTCGACCTGCGCGTGAGCGTCCCCGTCGGCGCCACCGCCGAGATCGAACTGCCCGCCGCGGCCGCGGACCGGGTCAGCGAGAGCGGCCGGCCGCTGACCGCCGCCCGCGGCGTGCGCGTCCTCGGCGCCGGGCAGGGCCCGGCCGGGAGCGTCGTCCGGGTGGAGGCCGCGTCCGGCGCCTACACCTTCCACGCACGTCCATGAGGCCACGCACGCCCATGACCCCACGCACGTCCACGAACCCGCGCACCCACATGAGGAGATATCCGATGACCGCCACTCCACCCGAGGTGGAGCACCTGCTGGAACGCGCCAACACCCTTGGCTCGGACCCGCGCAACACCAACTACGCGGGCGGGAACGCGTCCGCGAAGGGCACGGTCACCGACCCCGTGACGGCCCGCGACATCGAGCTGATGTGGGTGAAGGGCTCGGGCGGCGACCTCGGCACCCTCACCGAGCAGGGCCTGGCCGTCCTGCGGCTGGACCGGATGCGCGCCCTCGTGGACGTCTACCCGGGCGTCGAGCGCGAGGACGAGATGGTCGCCGCGTTCGACTACTGCCTGCACGGCAAGGGCGGCGCCGCGCCGTCCATCGACACCGCCATGCACGGCCTCGTGGAGGCCGCGCACGTCGACCACCTGCACCCCGACTCCGGCATCGCGATCGCGACGGCCGCCGAGGGCGAGGAGCTCACGCGGCAGATCTTCGGGGACCGGGTGGCGTGGGTGCCGTGGCGGCGCCCCGGCTTCCAGCTCGGCCTGGACATCGCCGAGATCAAGCGCGCCAACCCCGGCGCCATCGGGGTGGTCCTCGGCGGGCACGGCATCACCGCGTGGGGCGAGACGAGCGAGGAGTGCAAGGCCAACTCCCTCGACATCATCCGCACCGCGGAGGCCTACATCGCCGAGCACGGCAGGTCCGACCCGTTCGGCGAGGTCGTCCACCCGGCGCTGCCCGAGGACGAGCGGCACGCACGCGCCGCCGCGCTGTTCCCGCTCGTCCGGGGCCTGGCGTCCACGGACCGGCCGCAGGTCGGGCACTACACCGACGGCGAGGCGGTCCTGGACTTCGTGTCCCGCGCCGAGCACCCCCGGCTCGCCGCTCTCGGCACGTCCTGCCCGGACCACTTCCTGCGCACCAAGGTCGCGCCGATGGTGCTGGACCTGCCGCCGGACGCGCCTCTCGACGACGCCAAGGCGCGCCTGAGGGAACTGCACGCGGCCTACCGCGAGGAGTACGCCGCCTACTACGACCGGCACGCCGGCCCGGACTCGCCGCCGATGCGCGGCGCGGACCCGGCGATCGTGCTGGTGCCGGGCGTCGGAATGTTCTCCTTCGGGGCGAACAAGCAGACCGCGCGGGTCGCCGGCGAGTTCTACGTCAACGCGATCAACGTGATGCGCGGCGCGGAGGCGCTGTCGTCGTACGCGCCGATCGACGAGGCGGAGAAGTTCCGCATCGAGTACTGGGAGCTGGAGGAGGCCAAGCTGCGCCGGATGCCGGCGAGCAGGCCCCTCGCGGCCCGCGTCGCGCTCGTCACCGGCGGCGGCTCCGGCATCGGCGCGGCCACCGCCCGCCGCCTCGCCGCCGAGGGCGCCTGCGTCGTCGTCGCCGACCGGGACCTCGCGGCGGCCGAGAAGGTCGCCGCCGAGATCGGCGCCGCCGCGCTCCGCGCCGCCGACGTCGCCGTCGCCGCCGGCGCGGACGTGACCTCCGAGGACGAGATCGCCGCGGCCGTCCGGGCGGCGGTCCTGGCGTTCGGCGGCGTGGACCTCGTCGTCAACAACGCCGGCCTGTCCATCTCCAAGCCGCTGCTGGAGACGACCGCCGCCGACTGGGACCTCCAGCACGACGTCATGGCGCGCGGCTCGTTCCTGGTCTCCCGCGAGACCGCCCGCGTCATGGTCGAGCAGGGGATGGGCGGCGACATCGTCTACATCTCGTCCAAGAACGGGGTGTTCGCCGGGCCGAACAACATCGCCTACGGCGCGACCAAGGCCGACCAGGCGCACCAGGTGCGGCTGCTGGCCGCCGAGCTCGGCGAGCACGGCGTCCGCGTCAACGGGGTCAACCCGGACGGGGTCGTGCGGGGCTCCGGGATCTTCGCCGGCGGCTGGGGCGCCAAGCGCGCCGCCGTGTACGGCGTCGAGGAGGAGAGGCTCGGCGAGTTCTACGCCCAGCGGACGCTGCTCAAGCGCGAGGTGCTGCCCGAGCACGTCGCCGCCGCCGTCTTCGCCCTCACCGGCGGGGACCTGACCCACACCACCGGCCTGCACGTTCCCGTCGACGCCGGCGTCGCCGCCGCGTTCCTGCGCTGAGGAGGACCCGCTCGTAAGAAGAAGGCCGGCCGGCGGCCCGGACCGCGCGGCCGCGGCGCTCACCCCGCCGCGTCCGCGCCGTCCCCACCCGGGCCGCCGGCCGTCCCTGTTGGGCCCGCTCGACCAAGTGAACCCGAAGGGATAACGATGCCGCCGACCGAGAAGTTCGCGCGCTCCTACGTGTCCGTCGTCACCTCTCTGGCCCTGGGCGCCGCCGCCCTGGCCGCCGTCCAGCCCGCGCCCGCGTCCGCTGCCGAGCGGGACCCGCTCGGCCTTCCGCCCCTCGCCCGCGCCGACCGCTACGTCCTCGCCCCCTCCGGCCGGAACGTCCCGCCCGTCCGGGCCGCGGAGTCGTACGGGGTCAACGGCGACCACGTGACCGCCGCCTCCGGGACGTCCGAGAAGGCGCACGACCTCGACGCCGGCTCGTCCACCGCCGCCAAGGCCGACGGCGTCATGACCCGCCAGACCGGCGGGGACGCGGGCGCGGCCTTCGGCTACCGCCTGCGCGTCACGCCCGGACACGCGGTCACCCTCCGGGTCGAGGAGGCCGGCAGCGCCACCGCGCACTACGAGGTGCTCGTGAACGGCGCGGTCGTCCACGAGCGCGCACCGGACCCGGCCCAGGCCGGGGTGTGGAGCGGCGACAAGGCGGGCCTCGTCCACTACGACGTGACCGTCCCGGCGCACCTCGTCGGTTCGTCAAAGGACATGCGGGTCACGTTCCGCAACACCGGCAAGCCAGGGCCCGGCGCGCGCGTCCACGCCGTGTGGACGCTCTACAAGGACGGCCAGGCCCCCGCGGCGCCCTACGGCGGGACGGTGCGGAACCCGTCCGGCGCCTTCCGGAACGGCACGACCACGCTCAGCTCCAACGAGTACGGCCGCCCCTACGTCGTCTACGACTTCGGGAAGGAGGTCGGCGGGCAGATCCAGGTCACCGCCGACGCCCGCAAGGGCTCGCCCAGGCTCGGCCTGGCGTTCAGCGAGAGCCCGCAGTACCTCACGACCGCCTCCGACTACAGCCAGGACCCGGTCGGCCTCGCCACCGAGACCCACTACCTGGAGACGAGGAGCGGGCGTTCCGCACTCACCGATCCCGTCATCCGCGGCGGGTTCCGCTACCTCATGGTCTTCCTGGACGGCCCCGGCGAGGTGCGGCTGTCCGACCTCCGGCTCCGGTTCACCGCCGACCCCGCCAACCCCGACCTGGACGGCTACAAGGGCGCGTTCCTGTCCAGCGACGACACCCTGAACCGGCTCTGGTACTCCGGCGCCTACACCGTCCAGATGGCGACGATCGACCCGGCGACCGGTCGCCCCTACCCGGGCCAGGAGGGCCCGGTGCGCAACGACGCCATCGTCGGCGAGGGCGACAGCGTCGTCAGCGACGGCGCCAAGCGCGACCGGATGATCTGGGGCGGGGACAACGCGGTCGCCGACCCGGTCGCGTACCTGTCCACCGGGCAGGCGGGTCCGGCGGCGAACGCCGTCGGGTTCATGGCCAAGGGGCAGGCCGCCAGCGGCCAGATCCCCGGCCTCTACCTGACCGACAAGCTCGGCTACAACATGGGCTGGGGCGAGTACGCGGCCTGGTGGGTCCACAACTACTGGACGCACTACCTGTACACCGGCGACCAGGCGTTCTTCGACAAGTGGTACGACGCCATGAAGAGGAACGTCGCGTGGCTGGAGTCGAACGCGGGTGACGACGGCCTCCTGACCATGAAGGGCGCCGGCGGCACCTGGGGCTACGGCAACGACGCGGGCGGCGCCTACGTCTCCTCCCTCTACGTCAAGGTGCTCGGCCAGGCGGCGCAGGCGGCCGAGGCCAAGGGCGACACCGGGCTCGCCGGGACCTACCGGGAGCGCGCGGCCCGCACCGCCAAGGCGGTGAACGACCGTCTGTGGGACCCCGCCGCGGGCGCCTACAAGGTCAGCCCGTCCGACGGGAACCACCCCCAGGACGGCAACGCCATGGCGGTCGTCGCGGGCGTCGCCACGGGCGACCGCGCCGCGTCGGTGCTGAGGTTCTTCGGCGACAGGCTGGCCGACCCGCACGGCGACCTCACCGTGGACAAGGCGGGCGGCGCCGTCCCGCAGTACATCAGCCCGTTCGTGTCCGCGCAGTCGCTGCTCGCCCACTCCTCCCAGGGCGACGCGGCCGGCGCGATGTCGCTGCTGCGCCGCACCTGGTACCCGATGCTCGGCAAGGCCCAGCCCGGCACGCTCTGGGAGAACGTCAGCCGGGCGGGCGCGCCGCAGCTCGGCTCGTACACGAGCCTGGCGCACGGATGGGCCGCCGCGCCGACCTCCTTCCTCACCAACCAGGTCCTCGGGGTCGCCCCCGCCTCCGGCGGCTTCGGGACGTTCACCGTCCTGCCGCATCCGGCGAGCGGGCTCCGCTGGGCGCAGGGACGCGTGCCGACGCCGCACGGCGACATCACCGCCGCCTGGAAGCGGGAGGGCGGCAGGTTCACGCTGCGCGTCGCCGCACCGCGCGGAACGACCGCGACGGCCGGCGTCCCCTCGCAGGGCGCGTCCGAGGTCCGCGTCGGCGGGACGGTCGTCTGGCGGAACGGCGCCGCCGTGAGACCCGGCGTCACCGTCCGGGACGGCCTCGTCCAGGTGCCCGGCCTCACCGGCACGTCCGTCCTGACCGCGTCCCGCTGACTGGAGTGATCATGGTTCCCCCCACTGCCCGGCGCTCCCTCGCCCGCGCCGCCGCGGCCGCCGCCCTCTCGGTCACGAGCACCCTCGCGCTCGCCGTCCCCGCCGTCGCCTCACCTCCCGCCGGGGACCCCTGGCAGGACTCCTCCTACACGCCGCGCCCCGGCCAGTGGCGGCCGTACGTCCTGGCCCCGTCCGGCCGGGAGGTCCGTCCGGCCGGGGTGTTCAGGGCCGACCCGCGCCAGGGCGCGATCGACGGCGACCCGCGCGGCGCGCTGCGGCGGGGAGGCGGCACGGTCCGCCTCACCGGCGCCGCCGACCGGACGGGCTCCCCGCTGCTGATCGTCGACTTCGGCAAGGAGGTCGCCGGGCACCTCAGGGTCCGGGTGAAGGGCGCCTCCGCCGACCGGCCGAAGCTGCGCGCCTGCTTCTCCGAGTCGGTCGAGTACATGGCCCTCGCCCCGGACGCCAACGACGGCCAGGGGAAGATCGCGCCCGGCTGCGACACCGCCAACATCTGGAACGGCTTCCCAGGCCAGCCCTACACCGCGGACACCGACAGCCACGACCTGCCGCTGGACGGGGTTAGCCTGCCGGGCACCGTCCGCGACAAGGAGCTGCGCGGCGGATTCCGGTACGCGACCCTCTTCCTGGACGGCCCCGGGCACGTCGACGTCGACGAGATCTCCCTCGACTTCACCGCCGCGCCCGACCAGCGGGACCTGGACGGCTACCGCGGCCACTTCCTGTCCAGCGACGACCGGTTGAACAAGATCTGGTACGCGGGCGCGTACACCGTCCAGATCAACACGGGCGCGTCGAACACCGCGAAGAAGTGGCCCTACCAGCCGGGGGAGGGCGACCACGCCGACGCGCAGGTCCCGCACGCCGACCCGCGCACCTCCGTGATCTACGACGGCGGCAAGCGCGACCGGATCGTCTGGCAGGGCGACCTCGCCGTCCAGGCCCCCGTCGCCTACGTCAGCACCCACGACCTGGGCTCGGTCGCCAACTCGCTGTCGTCGCTCGCCGCCCAGCAGCTCCCGGACGGCTACATGCCCGCCGCGAGCCTCGTCGGGCAGCACAACCAGAACGAGCTGCGCACCTACGGCGAGTACGTCACCTGGTTCGTGTCCAACATGTACGAGCACTGGTGGTACACCGGCGACCGCGCCTACCTGGACCGGTGGTGGCCCCAGCTCACCCGGGCGACCGCCTGGCTGGAGTCCGTCCGCGCCGCCGACGACGGCGGCCTGATCGGCTTCAAGGACTCCGGGTCGTGCGGCCACTACGGGTACTCCGACTGCGGCCACGAGACCTACGTCAACGCCCTCTACGCCCGCAACCTCGACCAGATGGCCGCGATGGCGAAGGCGCGGGGCGACGCCTCCGCCACGGCCTACGCGGACCGGGCCGCCGCCGTGAAGCGGGCCGTCAACGAGCAGCTGTGGGACGAGAAGGCAGGCGCGTACCGCCTGTCCAGGGAGATCCCCGGCGCCTACCCGCAGGACGGCAACGTCACCGCCGTCCTCACCGGCATCGCCGGCGGCGACCGCGCCAAGCGGGCCCTCGCCTACCTGCGCGCCCGCAACTGGACGGACATCGGCTCGCTCACCGTCTCCCAGTCCACTCCCAATGCCAGCCTTCCGCCCTTCTACGCTCCGCTGCCGAGCGGGTTCGAGGCCGACGCGCGGCTGGAGACCGGCGACGCGTCCGGCCTGGAGCTGATCCGCCGCTTCTGGGGCCACCAGCTCAGGCAGGACCCGGGCTCCACGTTCTGGGAGCACCTGCAGCCGGACGGCACGCCCAACCTCAAGCAGTTCTCCAGCCTGGCGCACGGCTGGGCCGCGCAGCCGACCGTCACGCTCAGCACCAGGGTCCTCGGCGTGCGGCCCGCCGCCCCGGGGTACGAGTCCTGGTCCGTGGTCCCCTTCACCGGGGACCTGGCGTGGGCCGAGGGCACGGTCCCGACGCCCCACGGAGACATCGCCGCGTCCTGGCGCAGGACGGGCCGCGGCTTCGAGTTGAAGGTCACCGCGCCGCGCGGCACGCACGGCCGCCTCGCCGTCCCGATCACACCGTCCACCCGCCGGGTCACCCTCGACGGCCGGACGGTCTGGGCCGGCGGGAAGGCGACCGCGCCCGGCGTGTCCGGCGACGGCGGCCACGTCTACGTGGACGGGGCGCCCGCCGGGCGCCACACCCTCACGGCCCGTTAGGAGAGGACAAGCAATGGCAGACACCACAGCGCCGCCGCCGGTGAAGGTCGGCCTCGTCGCCGGCGGGCTCGGCGCCTACTGGCCGCAGTTCCCCGACCTGCTGCCGCAGCTCAGGCGGTCCGCGGAGCGCGTCTCGGAGCGGATGCGCGGGCTCGGCGCCGAGGTCGTCGACGTCGGGTTCATCTCCGACGCGCAGGAGGGCGCGGCGGCGGCCGAGCGGCTGCGGGCGGCGGGCTGCGACATCATCGTCGGCTTCCTCACCACCTACATGACCGCGACGATGCTGGTCCCGGTCGCGCAGCGGGCCGACGCGCCCGTCCTGCTGATCAACCTGCAGCCGACCGAGTCGATGGACCACGCCTCCTTCGACACCGGGCAGTGGCTCGCCTACTGCGGCGCCTGCCCGCTGCCGGAGATGGCGAACGCGTTCGCGCGCTGCGGCGTGCCGTTCCGCTCGGTGTCGGGCTACCTGGAGGACGAGCGCGCCTGGGAGCGGATCGGCCGCTGGGTGCGCGCCGCCGGGGTCCGCGCGGCCCTGCGGCGGGGCAGGCACGGGCTGATGGGCCACCTGTACCCGGGCATGCTCGACGTCTCCACCGACCTCACGCTCGTCAGCGCCAACTTCGGCGGGCACGTGGAGGTGCTGGAGTTCGACGACCTGCGGGTGCGGGTCGAGAAGGTCACCGACGCCGAGACGGCCGCCAAGAAGGCCGAGGCGGAGAAGACCTTCGAGCTGGACGCGTCCGTCAACGACGACGACCTGACCTGGGCGGCCCGCGTCTCGGTCGGCCTCGACCGCCTCGTCGAGGACTTCGGGCTCGACAGCCTCGCCTACTACCACCGCGGACTGGACGGCGAGGTGCACGAGCGGCTCGGCGCCGGGATGATCCTCGGCGCGTCGCTGCTCACCGCGCGCGGGATCCCGGCGGCCGGGGAGTACGAGCTGCGCACCTCCCTGGCCATGCTGATCGCCGACCGGCTCGGCGCGGGCGGCTCCTTCACCGAGTTGCAGGCGCTCGACTTCCACCGCGGCCACGTCGAGATGGGCCACGACGGGCCCGCGCACCTGGCGATCAGCGCCCGCCGCCCGCTGCTGCGCGGCCTCGGCGTCTACCACGGCAAGCGCGGCTACGGCGTGTCCGTCGAGTTCGACGTCAGGCACGGCCCGGTCACCGCGTTCGGGATCATCCAGCGCCGCGACGGCCGGTTCGCGTTCGCCGCGTCCGAGGGCGAGACCGTGGACGGGCCGCTGCTGCGGATCGGCAACACCACCTCCCGCGTCGACTTCGGCTGCGACCCCGGCGAGTGGACCGACGCGTGGTCGGCCACCGGCATCTCCCACCACTGGGCCCTCGGCACGGGCCACCGCGTCGCCGACCTGAAGGCCCTCGCCGACCTCCTGGAGATCGAACTGGTCGAAGTGAACCCCTGACGGTACGACTCTCTCTGGCGTGATCGGGGGATCCGCTCCCAGGCGATGACGGGCGAATGCCCATGGCCGTCCCGCGCGGCCATCGGCTCTGCTCGCCATGCCCGGAAAGGGACGCGCCTCATCCCACCCCTCCCCGCGCAGTTTCGAAAGGGCGTTCCTGTCCATGCGCAGAATCCCCCCGAGCCGCGCCGTCCTCCTGGCGGCGCTCACCTCCCTCCTGCTCGCCCTCCTGACGGCCCTTCCCGCGCGGGCCGAGGTCGTCAGCGACCTCGTCAACTTCGGCCCGGGAGGGGAGCAGACGGTCCGGTTCGACACCGACGGCAACGCCGTGGACGCCCACGACGGCGCGATCCAGCGGTTCGGCGACACCTACTACCTGTACGGGACGAGCTACGACTGCGGTTACCAGTGGCAGGTCAACACCTCGTTCTGCGGCTTCAAGGTCTACTCGTCGCCGGACCTCGTGCACTGGACCGACCGCGGAAACGTGGTCCAGCCCCGGGACTGCAAGTTCTGCTTCCGCCCGCACGCCGTCTACAACGAGACGACGCGCAAGTACGTCCTGTGGGTCAACGACCAGGAGGCGGCGGACAGGTTCCGGGTCTACACCGCCGACCGTCCGACCGGGCCGTTCACCGAGCAGCCGGTTCCCGACCTCCCCGGGGGGACGCACTGCACCGCCGACCTCGACGTGTTCGTCGACGACGACGGCAGCGGCTACCTGGCGTGCAGCAACGCGGGGTGGCACGTGGCGGTCATCAAGCTCACCTCCGACTACCTGCGCGCCGCCGGGCCCTACGACGTCACCGGCGTGACGCGCGTCGAGGCGCCCTCGATCTTCAAGCGGAACGGCGTCTACTACCTGACGATGTCCGACCCCAACTGCGGGTACTGCACCGCGACCGGCACGTCCTACCTCACCGCCACGAGCCCGCTCGGCCCGTGGACGGGCCGTGACGCCTGGTCGGCCGCCGACGGCGTCCTCACCGCCAAGGGCGGCCTCTACGGCCTGTCGCAGCAGGGCGAGGACTGGACCGACTACACCTACTCGTTCGACGTCGCCCCGCTGCCGGCGGCGTCGGGGACGTTGACCCAGGCCGGGTTCTCGGTCCGGATGAACCGCGACGACTACGGCTACCTGTTCCTGCTGAGCGGGACGGGCACGGCGAACGGCAAGCTGACCGTCCTGCGACGCGCGGGCAAGACCACGGCCAGCCACACCGTCACCCTCGACAAGCCCATCGTCGCGGGGGAGTGGCACCACGTGTCGGTCGCCGCGGCGGGCTCGACGCTGACGACCTCGATCGACGGCGTGCAGGTCGACACCTACACCGACACGACCTACCCGGCGGGCAAGGTCGGCTTCCGCGAGTGGAACGGCGCCAACCTGGAGACCGCGAAGTTCGACAACGTGCGGGTCACCTCGCCCGCCGGGCAGGAACTGCTCGGCGACGACTTCTCCGGTGACCTGTCGAAGTGGGTCGTGCCGACCGCCGGGACCCCGATCACCGACGACTCCTGCGGCGGCCAGCCCGCACATGTCGCGACGCTGCGGCAGCGGGACGGCGAGCCGACGTACCTGTACTTCAGCGACCTGTGGAACTTCCACACCAACGAGGCCCTCGCCAACTACTACTGGCAGCCGCTGGAGTTCGGCGACGACGGCGCGATCGCGCCGATCGAATGCGGCAACGCGCGGGTGCGGCTGGACCCGGGTCATCCGGGGCACCAGCGGGCCGTCCCCGGCCTCGACCAGAGCAGCGGCGTGACCGGGTTCCGCACCGGCTGCGACATCGCTGGCGTCGTCCACCGGGAGCAGTCGTTCACCGTGGGCCGCCGCGGCCGCCTCGGCTCGCTCGCCGTGACCGTCTTCAAGGACGGCACCGAAGAGGGACGGGTCGAGCGCACGCCTCCCACCGGACCGCTCACGATCGAGATCGCCGACGAGACCCGGACCGTGTGGTCGGAGTCGATCCCGGCGGACCGCATCGGCTGGTCGGCGCGGAACCTGACCGTCCACCCGGACATCCGGGTCGAACGGGGCGGCCGGTACACGGTCCGGCTCGGCTCCACGACCGGCCAGGGCTGCTACGGCGTCGCCTACTCCGACCACGACCCGTACCGGGGCGGGACGTCGGCCGTCAGCCGTGACGGCGGAGCGACGTTCACTCCCGAACCCGGCCGCGACCTGAAGTTCCTGACCAGCGTACGGAAGGCCTGAAACGCGTGGAAACCGTGCGATGCGCGGTGTCGCGCCCGACGACTAGGACGTTCCCGTCCATGCGCAGAATCCCCCCAAGACGCGGCGCCGCGTGCGCCGTGGCCCTGTCCCTGGCGTTCACCGCCGTCGCCGCACCGCCCGCCCGCGCCGACACCTCCGGGCTGCGGGCCACCGGGCTGCGGACCGGCGCGCTCGACGCCCCCATCGGCATCGACGACGTCGCGCCCACGCTGAGCTGGCGCCTGTCGGCCGCCCGGCGCGACTCCGCGCAGACCGCGTACCAGGTGGTCGCGGCAACGTCCCGCGGCAACCTCGGCAGCGCCGACCTCTGGGACTCCGGCAAGGTGCCCTCGGCCGCCGCGAACGCCGTCTACCGGGGCGCGGCGCTCGCCTCCCGCCGCCAGGTGTGGTGGCGGGTCCGGGTCTGGGACGGCTCCGGGCGCCCGTCCGGCTGGAGCGACCCGGCCCGGTTCGAGACGGGCCTGCTCGCCAAGGACGACTGGTCCGCCAAGTGGATCGGCGACGAGCGCTGGCTGAACCGGGCGCCGACCCCCGCCGCCGTCGCGCTGCCCGCCGGGACCAGGGCCCGCTATCTGCGGCTGGACGTGACGAAGCTGGGCCTGCCGGTCAAGGAGGGCGGTTCGCTGCTGTCCAGGCTCCAGCTCGCCGAGATCGAGGCCCTTGACCCGTCCGGCGCGAACGTGGCGAAGGGAGCGAAGGTCACCGCCTCCGAGGTCCGCGAGTACCCCGGCAAGTGGATGCCCGAGTTCGTCACCGACGGAGCGCTCAGCACGCAGCAGGCGCCGTTCGGATACACGAGCCCGGCCTACGGCTCGCAGGACCCCGGCCACCACATCTGGCTCCAGCTCGACCTCGGGGCGGTCAAGGACCTCGCGTCGGTCAAGCTGTACCCGCGCACGGACCTGATGACGAGCGACGGCAGGACGCCCAACTTCCCCGTCGACTACACGGTGCAGACCTCCGACTCGGAGGACGGCCCGTTCGCCGCCGCCAAGACCGTCACCGGCCAGGAGCCGCCGCCCGCCTACCAGACGGACCTGCCCCGGCTTCCCCTGCTCGCCCGGCAGTTCTCGCTGAAGGACAAGGTGCGGTCGGCGCGGCTCTACATCACCGCGCTCGGCATCTACGACGCGACCGTCAACGGCCGCCCGGTCAGTGAGGCCGTCCTCGAACCGCCGAACACCGACTACCGCAAGCGCGCCGAATACGCCGCCTACGACGTGACCGGGCTGCTGAGGCGCGGCGGCAACGCGATCGGCGTCCGGCTCGGCAACGGCGCCTACAACGTCACCTCCACCAGCGACCGCTACACCAAGTACGTCGGGGCGCAGGGCGCGCCGAAGCTGCTCGCCCAGCTGGAGGTCACGCTCGCGGACGGGACCACCGCCCGGGTCGCCACCGACTCGTCCTGGCGCACCGACCTCGGCCCGACCACGTTCACCCACTGGTACGGCGGTGAGGACGAGGACGCCCGCCTCGCGCGCGAGGGCTGGGACACGCCGTCGGCGGACCTGGCGTCCTGGCGCCCGGCCGCCGAGGCACCCGACCCCGGCATCGCGCTCACAGCGCGCATGTCGCCCGCGATCGTGCCCGTCGGCCGCCGCGCGACCGTGAAGGTCACGCAGCCGAAGAAGGGCACCTACGTCTTCGACCTCGGCGAGAACATCGCGGGCTGGCCGCAGATCCGGGTCCGCGGCCCCCGCGGGACGGAACTGGCGCTCAAACCGGGGGAGCGGCTCGGCGCGGACGGCCTCGTCGAGCAGGGCACGATGATCGCCGGCGGCGCGCAGCGCCCCCCGACCGAGGACCACTACACCCTCGCCGGGAAGGGCACGGAGACCTGGCACCCCCGCTTCGTCTACCACGGCTTCCGCTACCTCCAGGTGACGGGCCTGCCCTCCGCGCCGGACGCGGACGCCGCGTCGGCCGTCGTGCTGCGCGCGGGCAACGCCTCCGCCGGATCGTTCGAGAGCTCCGACCTGCTGCTGAACGGCATCCACACGATCATCGACCGGTCGATCCAGGGCAACATGTTCAGCATCCTGACCGACTGCCCCGACCGGGAGAAGCTCGGCTGGCTGGAGGAGACCCAGCTCGTCCAGGGGTCGGTCACCCGCAACTACGACGTCGCGGCCTACTACCCGGCGCTGCTGCGCAACATGGCCGAGGCGCAGACCTCCGACGGGCTCGTGCCCGACATCGCGCCCGAGTACGTCCAGTTCTCCGGCGGCGTCCGCGACGACCCCAACTGGGGCAGCGCCATCATCCTGGCCGCCTGGCAGCACTACCGCACCTACGGTGACACCCGCCCGCTGCGCGACTTCTACCCGAACATGCAGCGCTACCTGGACTACCTGACCTCCAAGGCGAAGGGGAACCTGCTCGACTACGGCCTCGGCGACTGGGCCGCCGTCGACAAGACCACGCCGCGCGGGATCGCCGCCACCTACGGCTACCAGCGCAGCGCCGCCGCGCTCGCCTCCATCGCCGGGCTGCTCGGCAAGGACGACGACGCCGCCCGCTACCGCGAGCTCGCCGCCGGCATCGCCGGCGCCTTCAACGCCGAGTACCTGGACGAGGCCGGGCACACCTACGGCTCGGGAAGCCAGGCCGGGGACGCGTTCGCGCTCGACCTCGGCATCGTCCCCGCGGCGCAGCGGCAGGCCGTCCTCGACCACCTCGTCGCCTCGGTCAAGAGCAAGGGGTACCACCTCACGGTCGGTGAGATCGCCCTGCCCGCGCTGTTCCGGGTGCTGTCGGCGGCCGGGCGCGACGACGTCATCCTCACCGTCGCGCAGCAGGTCACCGACCCCAGCTACGGCTACCAGGTCGTGCACGGCGCGACCGCGCTCACCGAGTACTGGGACGGCCCGACCGGCTACGGCTCCCAGAACCACTTCATGCTCGGCGCGATCGACGAGTGGTTCGGCGCGGGCCTCGCCGGGATCGGCCAGGCCGGCGACTCGGTCGCCTTCGGCAAGCTCGTGATCCGGCCCGCCGTCGTCGGTGATCTGACCCGCGCGTCCTCCTCCTACCGCACGCCGCGCGGCACGGTCTCCAGCGCGTGGCGCCGATCCGGGAACGACCTGCGGCTCGACGTGACCGTCCCGCCGGGCGCCCCCGCGCGCGTGGAGGTGCCGCTGCTCGGCGCGTCCGGCGCCACGGCCCCGGCCGGCGCCGAGCCGCTCGGCGTCCAGGACGGGCGGGCCGTGTACGAGGTCGGATCCGGGGCCTGGACGTTCACCGTCCGCACCCCCGGCTCCGTGCGGCAGGACCCGGCGCAGCTCGCCGTCGAGCCGCCGTTCGGCGCCGACATCCCCCTCGTCGAGGGAGAGTCCGCGAAGACCCGGTTCCGCGTCACCAACCTGGAGCGCCGCGCCGTCACCGTCCCGGTGAAGGCCGCCGCGTCGGACGGCTTCACCGCCGCCGCCCCGGGACGGGTCACGATCCCCGCGGGCGGCTCCACCGAGGTCCCGGTCACGATCGGGCGCACCGGCGCCGCGACGGACGGCGCCGTCACCCTCACCGTCGACGACGAGAGCGTGCGGGCGCCGGTGCGCGTGACCGGCGATCTCGTGCGCGTCGCCGAGATGTCGGCCTCCAGCACCCACAGCGGCTCGTCGCCCGCGTGGACCAACGACGGGGGCACCGACTCCGGCGTCTGGCTCAACGGCGTCGGCGGCTGGAACGACGACACCGCCGGGGACTTCCCCGACACCCTCACCGCCACCTGGGACGAGCCGCGCCGCGTCGGCCGCGTGAAGGTCTTCACGCTCGACGACCCGGCGCACCCGGCCGCCAAGACCGGCATCCGCGACTACGACGTCCAGGCCCGGGTCGACGGGACGTGGACCACGGTCGCGACCGTCACCGGCAGCACCGCCGGGACGGTCGAGAAGACCTTCGCGCCCGTCCAGGCGTCGGCGCTCCGACTCCTCGTCCACGACTCCAACGACCACAACTACAGCCGCGTCATCGAGCTGGAGGGCTACTCCTCATGACTCATTCCAAGGCCCGGCTCCTCGCGGCGCCGGCGGCCGCGCTCCTGGCCCTGTCCGGGCTCGCGGTCGCCGGGGCGGCGGAGGCCGCCCCGGCGTCCGGGCCGGACGTCCCGGCCCTGACCGCCGGAACCTTCGCCGACCCCCCGGCGTCCGTTCGGCCCAAGTACCGCTGGTGGCAGCCGCTCGCCCACACCGACGACAAGGAACTCGCGGCGGAGCTCGAACAGATCAGGAAGGCGGGCGGCGGGGGAGCCGAGGTCGCGCCGTTCAGCGTCGAGGGCACCGGGAACAACTCCCCGGAGTTCCTCAAGACCTACGGCTGGGGCACCCCGCTGTGGGCCCAGAAGACCCGGACGATGCTCGCCGCGGCCAAGGCCAACGGGCTCGGCCTGGACTTCACCATCGGCCCGCGCTGGCCCGCGACCGTTCCCACCGTGAACGACGTCAACGATCCGAGCGCGCAGCAGCAGGTCGTCTTCTCCCACGAGTTCCACAAGGGCGGCACCAGCAGGTCGGGCGCGCTTCCGGCCAACTTCAACGTCGCGCCGCCCGCCGGCGCCGAGAAGACGCTCATCGCCGCGCTCGTCGCGAAGTGCTCCGACGCGGACTGCGCCGCCTCCGGCGGGCCGCGGATGCTGGAACGCTCCGACGTCACCGACGTCACCGCGAAGGTGGACGAGCGGGGCGGCCTCACGGTCGACTTCCCCGGCGACGACGCGAGCACCTACGCGCTGATCGCCTTCTACCAGACGCCCAGCGGGCAGTCCCTGTCCGGCTACACCGCGACCGGCACCAACTACGCGCTCGACCCGTTCAGCGAGGCCGGGGCGAAGGCGACCACGGACTTCTACGACGAGCACATCCTCACCCCCGACGTGCGCAAGCTGCTCGCCCAGATGGGCGAGTCCGACCTGTTCGAGGACTCGCTCGAACTGGGCACCACCCAGAAGTGGACGTCCGAACTCGTCGACCAGTGGACGAAGCGGCGCGGCTACTCCCCGGTCGAGGTGCTCCCCGCCCTGGCCGGCGCCGGCGACCAGGGCATCACCGACCGGCCGTTCTTCGACTTCGGCGGCGGCGTCGGCGCCCGGGTGCGCACCGACTACCGGCAGACCCTCAGCGACCTCTACATCCGCAACCGGCTCGACGTGCTGCGCGAGTGGGCCCACAAGCACCACATCAGCACCCGCATCCAGCCCTACGGCATCCCGGTGGACGTCGCGGAGGCCGCCTCCCACGTCGACGTTCCCGAGGGAGAGTCCCTGGCGTTCGGGCAGTCGGTCGGGGCCTACAGCAACGTGCAGGACTACCGGGTCGTCGCCACGGGCGCGCACGTGTCCGGCCGGGCGGTGGTGTCCGACGAGTGCTGCGCCTTCTCCGCCTCGGTGTGGGGCTCGACGGCCGGCGCCGGATCGGACGCCTCGAACCTCCAGGCGGTCTACCGGGGTCTCGCCGGCGGCGTGAACCAGGTCGTCTGGCACGGCTTCCCGTACCTGAGCAGGGGACCCGCGGGCGCCGGACCGCAGTCGGCCTGGCCCGGCATGACCTACGGCGGCAACACCTCCTACTCGGAGGCGTTCGGCGACAAGGGCGGCCCGAACTGGGCCGACTACCGTGCGGTCAACGACAACCTGGCCCGGATGCAGCTCGTGCTGCGGCAGGGCAAGCCCCGCTTCGACCTGGCCGTGTACTGGCAGGACTTCGGCATGAACGGCACCGGCACCACCGGGAGCGGGGCGAACAAGCTGATCCAGAGCTCCTCGGCGCTGGCGTCGGCCGGCTACACCTACGAGTACCTCAGCCCGGCGCTGCTCCGCCGCAAGGACGCCTCCTTCTCCGGCGGCGCCCTGTTCGGCGACCGCTCCGCCTACCACGCGGTGCTGCTGAACGACCAGAAGACGATGCCGGTCGACGCCGCGGAGAAGCTGCTGCGGCTGGCGCGGCAGGGGCTGCCGGTCGTCATCGTCGGGGACGTGCCGAGCGCGGTGCCCGGCAACGGCGACACCGCGCGGCAGGACGCGCGGCTGAAGTCGGTCGTCTCCGAACTCGTCCGGCAGCGCGGCGTGGTGCGGGTGGCGAACGAGGCGGACGCGCCGGACGCGCTGCGGCGCCTGCGCGTCACGCCGGCCGCCGCGCCGCACGACGGCTCGGGCGCGATCCTCGACGTGCGCCGCCAGGCGGGCTCCACCGACTACTACTACCTGTACAACCAGACGAACACGACGACCGCGCAGAAGGTCACCCTGACCGGCGACGGCGTCCCCTACCGGCTGGACACCTGGACCGGGAAGATCACTCCGATCGACGACTACACGTCGGGCCACGGGACCGTCACCGTCCCGGTCCGGCTGGCCGCGAACGACGCCGCGGTCATCGCGGTCACGCCGCGGCACGACTCCACCTTCACCGGCCGCCCGCACGGCGCCCGCCCGGCGGGCGGGCAGCGCGCGGCGGCCGTCCCGCAGCCGGTGAGGCTCGACGAGTGGTCGCTGTCGGTCGACGCGTGGGGCCCCGGGCCCTCCGGCAGGCCCGGCGACACCGCGCACAGGGCGCTCGGCCCGGTCACGGTGAAGGCCGGGGCGGGCGGCGCGCTGCCCGCCTGGTCGGCGATCACCAAGGCCGGCGGGTACCCCGTGGACCTCGCGGACGTCTCGGGCGTGGGCACCTACACCGCGCACGTCACCCTGGACGACGGCTGGAAGGGCGTCGACGGGGCCGAACTCGACCTCGGGACACCGGTGGACACCGTCCGCGTGAACGTCAACGGGCACGACCTGCCCCCGCTGAACCAGGCCGACCTGCGGCGCGTCCAGGTGGGCCGGTACCTGCGGCCCGGCGACAACACGATCACCGTGCGGGTCGCCTCCACGCTGCTCAACGCGGTCCGCGCCGCGCCAGGCACCGGGGCCTCGTCGCGGGCGCCGATGGACTACGGGCTGTTCGGCCCGCTCACCCTCACCCCGTCCGGCGGCGACCGGCCGGTGCTGACCGTCGAGGCCCTCGAACGGGAGCTGCCGCTGGCGGACGGCGGCTACAACCGCGCGACGGTGCTGGTCACCAACGCCTCCGGCCGCGCGGCGAACGTGACGGTCGCGGCGTCCGCCGCCGACGGGATCGGCGCCGAGCCGGAGCGGGGCCGCGTCACGGTGCCCGCCGGAGGATCGGTGACGGTGCCCGTCGGGCTCCGCGACAAGGGCGTCGCGTCCGGCGCGACCACCCTGAAGGTGACCGCGCGCAGCGACGCCGGGCCGTCCGCCGCCGCGGAGGTGACCCTGCGGCACTCCGGCGACCTCGCCCTCAACCCGGGCGGCACGCCGTTCCCGCGGGTGGTCGCCGACGCCGGCCAGGACCGGTACCCGGCCAAGCTGGCCGTGGACGGCTCGCCGAGCACGTTCTGGGTGTCGTGGGGCCGCGCCGCCGGCCAGGGGCCGACGCCCGCCGACCCGGTGCGCTACGGGGTCGACTTCGGCGCTCCCGTCGAGTTCGGCTCGGTCGTCGTGGGCGGGCGCTCCAACTACGGGCCGCGCGACTACGGCGTCCAGGTCTCCTCGGACGGCCGGACCTGGCGCACCGTGGCCACCGCCGCGGACACGCCCAAGGAGGGCGGGACGACGTCCTTCGCCAAGGTCAGCGCCCGCTACGTGCGCCTCGACATCACCAGGAGCTGGGACGGCGTAGGCGCCAACGTCCAGATGAGCGGGTTCTCCGTACGGCCATAGGCCGGAGGGGCCGGGGCGGACGACGCCCAGGGCGGGCGCTGCCCGCCCCGGCCCCTCCGGCGGGTCCTGGAAGCCGCAGTAACGAACTGGAGGTCGCTTCACATGATTCGCCGTGACATGACCCGTTCTTCCGAGCGCCGTACGGTCCTCGTCGCCGCGGCCACCGTGGCGGCGACGGTCGTCGCCGGACTGCCGGGGACGGCGCAGGCCGCGTTGGAGGCCGGGCACGCCCCGCGGTCCCCGGCCGGGCTGACCGTGGGAGACCAGGCCCGCCCGTTGAGCGTGGAGGGGGCGCCGCTGTTCGGCTGGACGCCCCGCGACCGCGACCCGGGCGAGGTGCAGACCGCCTACGAGATCGTCGTGCGGGAGCCGTCCGGCAGGACGCTCTGGGACAGCGGGCGGGTCCGGTCGGGGAGCCAGGAGTACGTGCGGTACGCCGGGCCGTCGCTCGCGCCGGAGACGTCCTACACGTGGACGGTCCGGACCTGGGACGGCTCCGGAAAGCGCTCTCCGTGGGCGCGGCCCGCCGCGTTCGACACCGGGCTCTCCGACCGGGACTGGCAGGCCACCTGGATCCGGCGCACCACCGCGGAGGCCGACGACTACACGCTCGCCCGCAAGGACTTCACGGTCGGGGGGTCGAAGGTCGTGCGGGCCCGCGTGCACGTCGCGGCCGGTCAGCAGTACGCGCTGCACCTGAACGGCGAGACCGTCGACCGCGGCCCCGCCTTCGAGTACGCCGACGACGGCTTCTACAAGACCGTCGACGTCACCTCGAAGGTGAAGGCCGGGCAGGCCGCCACGATCGGCGCGCTCTACCACTGGTACGGGTCGGGGCAGGGACGCCCGAAGGGCGAGCCGGGCCTGCTCGTCCGTCTGGTCGTCGACCATGCCGACGGGACGCGGCAGGTCGTCGTCACCGACGGGACGTGGAAGGTGACGCGCGCCCCCTGGAAGAAGGCGCCGAAGCGCAACGGGGACGCCGGCGACTACGTCGAGGACATCGACGGCACCGCCGACCCGCTCGGCTGGGACGCGCCGGGGCACGACGCGTCCGCCTGGCAGGACCCCCAGGTCGTCGGGGTCCATCCGACGTCCGGGTTCAAGCACCTGCACGGCCAGGAGACCGCGCTCACGTACGGGGCCGTCCGGCCGGTGAAGGTCACGCGGCTGGACTCGGGCGCGCTGGTCGCCGACTTCGGGAAGGTCGTCCCGGCCGTGCCGGTGGTGCGGTTCCGGAACGGCGTCGCCGGCCGCCACGTCGGCATGCACGCCTCCTACGCCCTCAACGAGGACGGAACGGTCTCCCGCTCCAAGGACGACAACCAGGACACCGATCTCAGCTACGGCTACACCCAGCGCGACGGCGACCAGACCTTCCGGCCCCTCACCTACGTCGGCTTCCGCTACCTGGAGATCGCGCCGGACTCCGGGGCCGACGCCGACGGCGTATCCGCCGTCCTCCAGCACGACGAGGTGACCCGCCGCGGCGGCCTCCGCACGTCCGACGCGGGGGTGAACGCGGCCTACGACCTCATGGCGCGGTCGGCGCTGTACGGGTCGCAGTCCCAGTTCCTCGACACGCCGACCCGGGAGAAGGGGCAGTTCCTCGGCGACTCGGTCGACACCTCGATCGCCATGATGGGCGCCTACGGGGAGCGGCGGCTGACCCGGCAGGCGATCCGCGAGTTCATCGCGTCGCAGGCGCGGTACTGGCCGGACGGGCGTCTCAATGCCGTCTACCCCAACGGCGACGGCAAGCGCGACATCCCCGACTACACCGAGATGTTCCCCGGCTGGATCTGGGACTACTACGAGCAGTCCGGCGACGCGTCCACCCTGGCGGAGGCGTATCCCGTGATGAGCGCGGTCGCCGGATACGTCCGCCGCTACATCGCGGAGGGGACGGGCCTGGTCACCGACCTCGAAGGGGGCTCCGGGCAGTACAGGTACGGCATCATCGACTGGCCCGCGACCATGCGCTACGGCCACGACATGGACACCGCCGCCCGCACGGTCGTCAACGTGCTCGGCGTGGACGTCCTGAACGCCACCGCCCGCGCCGCCGACGCGCTCGGCAAGACCGGTGACGCGGCGGCCCTGCGCGAGGACGCCGGGACGCTCACCGGCAACATCAACTCCAGGCTCCGCCGCCCGGACGGCGTCTACGTCGACGGCCTGAAGAGCGACGGCGCCCAGAGCGCGCACGCTTCCCAGATCGCCAACGCCTACGCGCTCGCCTACGGCGTCGCCCCCGCCGAAGGCCGCGGCGAGGTCGAGGCGTACGTCGCCGGGCTCGGCATGCAGATGGGGCCGATGACCGCGCACCGGCTCCTGGAGGCGCTCGGCGGCCGCCCCGCGGACGTCGTCACCCGCCTCACCGACACGAAGGGCCCGGGCTGGGGCGACATCCTCGCGCGCGGCGGCACGTTCACCTGGGAGTCCTGGGACGCCCCCGAGACAGGCCAGAGCTTCTCCCACCCGTGGGGCGCGACGTCGCTGGTCGAGGTGCAGCGGACCCTCCTCGGCGTCTCCGTGACCGCCCCGGCCTCGTCCGCCGTCCGGATCAGGCCGCCGCTGACCGGGCTGGACCGCGCGTCCGGCGCCGTCCCGCTGCAGCGCGGTGACGTCGGCGTCGCGTGGAAGCGGGCCGGCCACGGCTTCTCGCTCGACGTCGACGTCCCCGTCAACGTGCGCGCCGAGATCCACGTCCCCGCGCGTTCGGCCGGCGACGTGCGCGTCTCCGGACCGGGCGGCGCCCGCTTCACCGGCATGGGGGACGGCTACGCCGTCTTCGAAGCCGGCTCCGGCCACCTCACCTTCCGTTCCGACCGCCCCTGAGGAGCACGGCGATGACCGAGAGATCGAGCGGGATGAGCCGGCGGGGCTTCCTCGGGGCGTCGGCGGCGGGGGTGGCGGGCACGGTCGTGCTCGGCCCCGCCGGGGGCACCGCGTCGGCGGCCCCGGTGGCCCCGGCGGCCCGGACGCCGTCCGGGCTGCTGACCTCCCTGATGCCGGACGGGCTCGGCGTCACGGCCCGGCCGAGGCTGAGCTGGCAGGTCGCCGACCTCGGCCCGGGGACGAGGCAGACGCACTATCAGGTGCAGTTCGCCGCCACCCCGGCCCGCCTGGAGCACGGCCCGCGCACGTGGGACAGCGGGAAGGCCGCGTCCGCGGCGTCGGTCGCCGTGCCGTACGGCGGCCCGGCGCTGTCGCCGCGAACGGCGTACTGGTGGCGGGTCCGGACGTTCGACGGCCCCGGGCGTCCCGCTGGTCGGAGCCCGCCCTGGTGGCCACGGGCGTCGGCGCGTGGTCCGCCGAGCCGATCTGGGCGAAGGCCGCGCGGGCGCCCGGCGACGGCGTCCTCCGGGTCCGCGTGCAGATCACCTCGGTCGCGGCGAGCCTCTGGTTCCGGGCGTCCGGGACGAGCGCCAACTACCTGTGGCAGCTGCGCGCCGGATCTCCGGGCGTCCTGAAGAAGCACGTCTGCGTGAACGGCGCCTATCAGGTGCTGGAGGAGAAGCGGCTGCCGATCCCCGTCGAGACGGGACGCTGGTACGACGTGGCGGTCGAGATGGCGGGCTCCACCTTCCGGACGTCGATCGACGGCGCCGAGGTCGACACCGCGACCGACGCCACGTACCGGACGGGCACGGTCGGGATGCGCAACGGCTCCACCGAGGCCAACGTGTGGGACCGCGTCACCTTCACCGGACCGGACGGCGAAGCGGTCATCGACGAGGACTTCGCCGAGGGCCGCGGCACCTTCGGCGCCGGCACGGTCGCGGGCGGCGCCCTGACCCTCGCCAGGTGGCAGTCGACCCTGTCCTCGGCCGGATCGCCCGACGACGACTGGGCGCTGCTGCGCACCGAGTTCGTCCCGGAACGCAAGCCGATCGCGGCCGCCGTGCTCCATGTCGCCGCCCAGTCGCCCGCGGGCATCCGCCAGTACCCGGCCAAGATCTGGGTGAACGGCGAGGTGGCGGGCTTCGCCTCCATGCGGGGCGGGGCGGGGGCGCCGAAGTACCACTCCTTCGACGTGACGGGCGCGCTGGAGCCGGGCCGGCGCAACGCGCTCGCCGCCCTGGCGTACACCACCGAGGACAAGCGCTTCCTCGCCGAGATCGTCGTCACCTACGCCGACGGGACGTCCACCACCGTCCGGAGCGGCCCGGCGTGGAAGGCGCGCCGCCAGGCCGGGCTGCTGCGCGACGGCGGGACGATCGGCTCCGGCTTCTACACGGGCCCCCAGGAGTACTGGGACATGCGGCAGGAGCCGGCCGGCTGGACGCGCCCCGGCTTCGACGACTCCGGCTGGGAACCGGCGGTGGCGAAAGCGGCCGTCGCCGGGCTGGAGCCCGCGCTCGTCGAACCGGTCGGGCTGCACGACGCCGAGCCCGCGTCGGTGCGGAAGGTGTCGTCCGGCACCTGGCTCGTCGACCTCGGACGGGAGATCGCGGGCGGTCTGCGCCTGTCCGTGCGCGGCGAGGCCGGGCAGACCGTCGAGGTCCGACTCGGCGAGGAGCTGAACGGCGACGGGACCGTCAGGCACGCGCTGCGCGCCGGCGTCACCTACCGGGAGGTCTGGACGCTCCGCGACGGACTCCAGACCATCGAGCACTGGGGCTACCGAGGGTTCCGCTACGCGCAGCTCATCTGCGACGACGCCCTCGACCTGTCGGGGGCCGTCACCGGACGCGCCTGGCGGGCCGCCTGGCGCGACTCCGACGCCTCGTTCTCCAGTTCCAGCCCCGACCTCGACCGCGTGTACGAGCTGTGCCGGTACTCGATCGAGGCGACGCGCGGCGACCTCTACACCGACACGCCGACGCGCGAACGCGGCCCCTACGAGGGCGACGCGCTCGTCAACCAGGCGTCCGAGTACGCGGTGCAGCGCTCGTTCGCGCTGGCCCGCGCATCCGACGCCTACCTCGCCCGCAACCCCACGTGGCCGACCGAGTACCGGCTGATGAACGTCATGTCGGCCTGGCAGGACTACCTGCACACCGGCGACCCGGACCAGCTCGCCGCGGACTACGGCGTCCTCGCGGGCAAGCACCTGACGGCGCACCTCGGCGACGACGGGCTCGTCCGCAAGGACCCCGCCAAGCCCACCCAGGACCTGGTCGACTGGCCCGCGTCCAATCGGGACGGGTACGTGTTCACCGAGGTCAACACGGTCGTGAACGCCTGCCAGTACGCCGCGTTCAGCGCGATGGCCGACATCGCGGACGCCCTCGGCAGGACCGCCGACGCGAAGAGCTGGCGGGGGCGCGCCGACACGCTGGCCGAGGCGATGCGGGAGAAGCTCCTCGACGCGTCCGGCGGTCGCTTCTTCGACGGGGCGGGGACCGCCCACAGCGCGCAGCACGCCACCGTGTACCCGGTCGCGCTCGGAGTGGCGGGGCCCGGCACGGTCCCCGACGCGGTCGTCCGCGCCTTGGGGAAGACGCTCGCGGACGGCGGCATGAAGGTCAGCGTCTACGGCGCGCAGTTCCTCCTGGACGCCCTGTTCGCCACCGGCCAGGCCAAGGCCGCGATCGGGCTGATGACGGCCGCCGGCATGAGTTCCTGGCTGCACATGATGGACGACCTCGGCGCGACCGTCGTCGCGGAGGCGTGGGACCCGTCCCTCAAGCCCAACATGACGTTCTCGCACGCCTGGGGTTCGGCGCCCGCGAACGTCATCCCGCGCCACGTCCTCGGCGTGCGGATCACCGCACCGGGCGCCGCCGGGATCGAGATCCGGCCGCGCCCCGGCGACCTGACCCGGATCTCCGGACGGGTCCCGACGATCCGCGGCCCGGTCTCCGTCGCGCTCGACCGCGGCGAGCGGTACCGCCTGGACGTGGACGTGCCGCCCGGCGCGTCCGCCCGCGTGGTCGTCGAGCTCGGCGACGACGACCCGCGCGCGTTCCACGTCACCGGACCCCATGCCCGCGCGCCCCGCGCCACGGGCGGGGACGCCACCGGCCGGCTCCTGTTCGTCGGCCCGGTCGGCTCCGGCCGCACCACGGTGATCAGGAGCAGGCCGTGAACGAGGCCCCCCGCTCCACCCACCCCCCTGAGGAGCCCAGCATGAACGAGTTGTCACGGAGAAGGTTCGTCCAGGCCGGCGGCGTCGCCGCCGCGGCGGTCACGGCGAGCGGCGCGGTCGCGTCGCCGGCCCTCGCGGCGCCCGCGGCCGCGCCGCACCGGTCGCTGCACCCCACCGACCTGCGGGTCGACCACCTGCCGTCGCCCCTCGGCATCGACGACACGGCGCCGACGCTCTCCTGGCGGTTCGCCGCCGGGCCGCGCGACGCCGTCCAGACCGCCTACCAGGTGCGGGTGGCGAGCGCGGACGCCCGCCTCGCCCGCGCCGACCTGTGGGACTCCGGCAAGGTCGCCGGGGGCGCCGTCTCGGCCGTGTACGCGGGACGCGCGCTGACGTCCCGGCAGCGCGCCTCGTGGCAGGTCCGCGTGTGGGACGGGCAGGGCCGCGCGTCCGCGTGGAGCGACCCGTCCCACTTCGAGATGGGCCTGCTCGCCCCCGCCGACTGGACGGCCGCGTGGATCGGGAACGCGGTGTGGTCGTCCGACCCGGAGCCCGCGCCCGCGACGGTCGCGTTCGCCGCCCGCACCGCCCGGTACGTCCGGCTGGACGTGACCCGGCTCGGGCTGCCCATCAAGGAGGGCTGGCCCTACAAGGTGTCGCGGCTCCAGCTCGCCGAGATCCAGGTGCTGGACGGGGCGTCCGGTCCGAACCTGGCGGCGAAGGCGCCGGTCACCGCGTCGGAGAGCTACACCGTCGGGGGCCAGTGGGAGCCGAAGGCCGTCACCGACGGCCACCTCACCAGCGACGCCGCGCCCTTCGGCTACACGAGCCTGGAGCGCAGGGACCAGGCCCTCGACACGCCGATCTGGGTCCAGATCGACCTCGGCCGGGAGCAGCGGTTCGACCGGATCCTGCTCTACCCGCGCACCGACGAGACGACCGACGACGGTAGGACCCCCAACTTCCCGGAGGACTTCACGGTCCGGACCTCCGCCGACGGCGCGGCCTTCGACACGGCCGCCGCGGTCGAGGGCCAGGAGGCGCCGCCGCCGCTGCGCCGCCAGCCCGAGGCCCTGCCCGTCCTCAGGCGCGAGTTCACGATCGGCAGGCGCGTGCGCTCGGCCCGCCTCTACGCCACCGCCCTCGGCGTCCTGGACGTCACCGTGAACGGGCGGCCCGTCAGCGACGCCGTCCTCGAACCGCCCTACAGCAAGTACAAGGAGCGGATCGTCTACACCACCTACGACGTGACCAGGCTGCTCCACCGGGGCGGCAACACCGTCGAGGTGGAGCTGGGCACCGGCATGGCGCACGTGCCGCCGACGCCCGGCCGCTACGAGAAGCTGACCCGCTCGGACGGCAAGCCCGCGTTCCTGGGCCAGCTGGAGATCACCTACACCGACGGGTCGCGCGAGGTCGTCGGGTCCGACGCGTCCTGGCGCACGGCCCTCGGCGCCACCACGTTCACCAACTGGTACGGCGGCGAGGACCACGACGCGCGCCGCACCCGGCGGGACTGGACGGCGGCGGTGCGCGTCGCCGCGCCCACCGCCCGGCTCGCGGCCCGGGCGGCGCCGCCGATCGTCCCCGTCGAGACCCTGCGCACCAAGAAGATCACGAGCCCGAAGGACGGCGTCCACGTCGTGGACCTCGGCGTCAACTTCGCGGGCTGGCCGCTGCTGCGCGTCAGCGGCCCGGCCGGGACGAAGGTGACGATGCGCCCCGGCGAGCTGCTCGCCGCCGACGGGACCGTCAGCCAGCACACCACCGGCTCGCCCATCTGGGACACCTACACCCTCTCCGGCGCCGGCACCGAGACCTGGCACCCCCGGTTCTGCTACCACGGCTTCCGCTACCTGCAGCTCGAAGGGCTGCCCGGGGAGCCGGACGAGGGCACCGTCACCGGGATCGTCCTGCGCGCGGGCAACGCCAGGGCGGGCTCGTTCACCAGCTCGCACGGCCTCCTCAACGACATCCACAAGATCATCGACCGGGCCGTGCAGAGCAACATGTACTCCGTCCTCACCGACTGCCCGCACCGCGAGAAGCTCGGCTGGCTGGAGCAGGCCAACCTCGTGTTCCCCGCCGTCGCCCGCAACTACGACGTCGCCGCCTACTACGGCGAGCTCGTCCGCGACATCGCCGAGGCCCAGACCGAGGACGGGCTCGTCCCCGACATCGCGCCCGAGTTCACGGTGTTCTCCGGCGGGTTCAGGGACGACCCCAACTGGGGCAACGTCATCGTGTTCGCGCCCTGGCAGATGTACCGCGCGTACGGCGACGAGGCGACGCTGCGCACCTACTACCCGAACATGGTCCGCTACGTGGACTACCTGTCCGGGAAGGCGAAGGGGCACCTGCTCGACTACGGCCTCGGCGACTGGATCACCTTCGACGACAGCACCCCGAAGGGGGTGACCGCGACCTTCGGCTACCACCGCGCCGTCACCGCCCTCGCGCGGATCGCCGCGGTCCTCGGGAAGGGCGCCGACGCCGCCCGGTACGAGGCGCTCGCGGGCGAGATCGGCTCGGCGTTCGACGCGAAGTACGCCACCGGCGACACCTACGGGTCCGGAAGCCAGGCCTGCGACGCCCTCGCCCTCGACATGGGGGCCGTCCCGGCGGGCCGGAGGGACGCCGTCCTCACCCACCTGGTGAAGAGCATCGAGGCGAAGGGCTACCACCTGACGGTCGGCGAGATCGCACTGCCGTCGCTGTTCCACGTGCTGTCCGCGGCCGGGCGCGACGACGTCATCCACGCGGTCGCGACGCAGACCGGCAACCCCAGCTACGGCTACCAGGTCGTCCACGGCGCGACCTCGCTGACCGAGAACTGGGACGGCCCCACCTCGGGCGCCTCCCAGAACCACTTCATGCTCGGCGCGATCGACGAGTGGTTCCACGCCGCCCTCGCGGGGCTCGGCCAGACCGACGACTCGATCGGGTTCGCGACCCTCCTCGTCCGGCCGGCGGTCGTCGGGGACGTCACCCGCGCGTCCGCGACCTACGAGACGCCGCGCGGGCGCGCTGCGTCCTCGTGGCGCCGCGCCGGCAGGAGGCTCCGCCTGGACGTCACCGTCCCGCCGGGCACGCGGGCCCGCGTCGAGTACCCGCTCCTCGGCGGGTCCGCCAAGCCGAAGGCCCCGGAGGAGGCCAGGTGGATCGGCGTCCAGAACGGCCGCGCCGTCTTCGAGGTCGGCTCCGGCGACTGGACGTTCGAGGGGAGCGCGCCGTGACGGCCGGATGACCCCGCGGGCCGGGCCGCCCGGCCCCGGCCCGCGGTCGTCCCGGCCATGTTTGACGGCACGTCGCTGGGCAGGAGAGCGCACGGCACACAGTCGAGGAAGGAGGGACGCCGTGACCGTACCGAACGTGGACCTCATCGACGGGACCGCGATGCCGCAGCTCGGCTTCGGGGTGTTCCAGGTGGGGGACGAGGAGGCCGAGAACGCGGTGACGGTCGCCCTGCGGAACGGCTACCGCAGCATCGACACCGCCAGCGCCTACGGCAACGAGGAAGGCGTCGGACGCGCGCTGCGCGCGTCGGGCCTGCCGCGCGAGGAGCTGTTCGTCACCAGCAAGCTCTGGAACAGCGACCAGGGCTACGACGACGCCATGCGCGCCTACGACGCGAGCCTGCGCCGCCTCGGCCTGGAGTACCTGGACCTCTACCTGATCCACTGGCCGATGCCGGGCCGCGACATGTACCTGGAGACCTGGCGGGCGCTGGAGCGGCTGAAGCACGACGGGCGGGTGCGGTCGATCGGCGTCTCCAACTTCACCGTGGAGACGCTGCGGCGCGTCATCGACGAGGCCGGCGTCGTCCCCGCCGTCAACCAGATCGAGCTGCACCCGTACTTCCAGCAGGACGGGATGCGCGCCTTCCACCGGGACCACGGCATCCGCACCGAGGCGTGGGCGCCGCTCGGGCAGGGGCACGGGCTGCTGGACGACCCCGCGCTCGACCGCATCGCCCGGCTGCACGGCCGCACCGCCGCGCAGATCGCGCTCCGCTGGCACCTGGAGATCGGGAACGTGGTCATCCCGAAGTCGGCGACGCCGTCCCGGATCGCCGAGAACATCGACGTCTTCGGCTTCGAGCTGACCCCGGACGACATGGAGACGCTCGGCGAGATGGACAAGGGCGTCCGCTTCGGGCCCGACCCGGCGACGTTCGAGACGGACTAACCGGGCCCCGGGACCAGCGCGGCACGCCGGCGCCGCGGGAGACCCCAAGATCGTAACGTTGAGCTGCCGAGCGTAACGTTCCGTGTATGGGGGAGAGGCGGGGAACCTGGACGGGGCCCGGCGGTTTACGGGTGACGGCGGTGCGGCTGACCGGCGCGCACCGCGCGTGGGCGGACTTCGCCGGCGTGCGGGGGGAGAGCGCGCTGCTGGTGACGCGGGACGGCGTGCCCGTCGGCCGCGGCTACTACCCGTCCGTCGAGGACCTGGCCGAGGTCGTCGACCTGGCGGAACTGCGCGCGGGGTAGTGGTTGCGCCGACGCCTCCGCGCGTGTAGTCGTAACGGGTGGAACAGCGCGGATGTGACGTCGTCGTGGTGGGATCGCTCAACGCCGACCTGGTGGTGGGCGTGGGACGGAGGCCCGCGCCGGGGGAGACCGTGTTCGGGTCCGACCTGGCCACGCACCCGGGCGGCAAGGGCGCCAACCAGGCGGTCGCGGCGGCGCGGCTCGGCGGTCGGGCCGCGATCGTCGGCCGGGTCGGCGACGACGGGCACGGCGCCCTGCTGCGCGGCGCCCTGGCCGCGGACGGCGTCGACCTCGCGCACCTGGCGACCACGCCGGGCGTCCCGACCGGCGTCGCGCTGATCACGGTCGGGCCGGACGGCGACAACAGCATCATCGTCTCGCCCGGCGCCAACGCCAGGCTCGGCCCCGCCGACGTCGAGGCGGCCCGCGCGCTGATCGAGAGCGCGCCGGTGACGTCGTTCCAGCTGGAGGTGCCGCTGCCCGCGGTGGAGGCCGCCGCGGGCCTCGCCGCCCGGGCGGGCCGCCGGGTCGTGCTGAACCTCTCGCCGGCCGCGCCCGTCCCGGACGGGCTGCTCGCCCTCTGCGACCCCCTCGTCGTCAACGAGCACGAGGCCGCCTTCCTCCTCGGCGGGGACGGCGCCCCCGCCGAGATGGCGGCGGAGCTCGCCGGGGCGGGCCCGCGCTCCGTCGTGATCACGGTCGGCGCCGACGGCGTCGTGGTCGCCGACGGCCGGGGCGCGGACGCCGTCCCGTCCCCGCGGTCGGAGGCGGTCGACACCACGGGCGCCGGGGACGCCTTCACCGCCGGGCTGTGCCTGCGCCTCGCACGCGGCGACTCGCTGCGGGACGCGGCCCGCTACGCCACCCGCGTGGGCGCCGCCGCGGTCCGCCGCCCCGGCGCGCAGAGCTCGTTCCCCGCGCACGGCGACCTCCCCGTCCACTAGGGATCCTGTCTCGAAATGGTCTTGGCCATGCGCGCGAACGCGTGAACTGCCCGGTGGAGCGAAGCCGGAGGCGAGCGGAACCGGGCAGATCGCGAAGCGATGCCGCGTTCGCCCAGGCCCGGTCACGTAGCGAGCCGCCAAGGCGAGCGAAGTGGGCCGGGACTGAATGAACACAGCCGCCAAGGCGAGCGAAGTGGGCCGGGACTTTGAGACGCAGCCAGGGTCAGCGGTCGGTGCGGGCGCGGAGCCGGTACAGCTCGTCGGCGGCGTCGTGGACGTCCGAGCCCAGGTCGTACGCGCTGAGCAGGAACAGGTCGTCGGCGGTCTCGATCTCCAGGATCCGCGTGTGCAGCAGGAGCCGGCGCCGCTCGTCGACCCGGATGGAGACCACCTCGTCCCAGCGCAGGCGGTGGCGCCTGGCGTAGCCGGTCACGACGGTCAGGCCGTCGCCGTCGGCGGCGAGCCGGACCGGGGCGATCAGGTCGCGCAGCGCGAGCACGTTCAGCCCGAGCGCCGCCGCGCCCGCCAGGAACCGGAACTGGGGGTCGTGGGAGTACAGCACGAGCAGCGCCGTGACGGCCGCCGCGGCGGCGCACTTGACCACCACATGACCTGGCGGTACGCGCCACCGCCGCTCCTGACCCGGCTCCATGCCGCCGACCATAGCCGCAGCCGGGGCCTGCCCGCGCCATGGATCGGTCCGATAGCGTCGGGGCCATGCGACTCGGTGTGCTGGACGTGGGTTCGAACACGGTGCATCTCCTGGTGGTGGACGCCCACCAGGGCGCGCGGCCCCTCCCCGCCTACTCCCACAAGGCGGACCTGAGACTCACCGATCACCTGGAGGACGGCGAGCGGCTCTCCGGCGAGGGAGAGGCGCTGCTGCGCGACTTCGTCGACGAGGCCCTCCAGGTCGCCGAGGACAAGGGCGTGGAGAACCTGGTCGCGTTCGCCACCTCCGCCGTCCGCGACGCCGCCAACGGCGAGGACGTGCTGGCGCGCATCCGCGAGGACAAGCGGATCGACATCCGGGCGCTGTCCGGCGAGGAGGAGGCGCGGCTGACGTTCCTCGCCGTCCGGCGCTGGTTCGGCTGGTCCTCGGGGCGGCTGCTGGTGGTGGACATCGGCGGCGGCTCGCTGGAGATCGCCTCCGGCCTCGACGAGGAGCCGGACGTGGCGTTCTCCCTGCCGCTCGGCGCCGGGCGGCTCACCCGCGACCGGTTCACCGCGGACCCGCCGCCCGCCGAGGAGGTCCGCAACGTGCGCCGGCACGTCCGCGCGGAGATCGCGCGGCGGGTCGGGGACGTCGCCCGGTACGGGGCGGCCGACCACGCGGTCGCCACGTCCAAGACGTTCAAGCAGCTCGCCCGGATCGGCGGCGCCGCCTCGACGGCCGACGGCCCCTACCAGCGGCGCGTCCTCGCCGGCGGGGCCCTCACCGACTGGACCGACAAGCTCGCCGCGATGCCCGCGGCCGAGCGCGCCGAGCTGCCCGGCGTGTCCGAGCGGCGGGCCCCGCAGCTGCTCGCCGGCGCGATCGTCGCCGACGCCGCGATGGACCTGTTCGAGCTGCCGGAGCTGGAGATCTGCCCGTGGGCGCTGCGCGAGGGCGTCATCCTCCGCCGCCTCGACATGATCACCGGCTGAGCGCGGGGCCCGGTCCGGCCGTCACGACCAGTTCGGGTGGCCGAACACCCGGCCCTCGGGCGTGACCGCGCGGTCGCCGGTGCCGTCCGCGCGGACGGCGCGGATCAGCGGGTCGGTGACGGCGCCGCGCACGTAGGCGAGCCAGCGGCCGTCGCCCGACCACGCCGGGTCCATGTCGCGCGCGGCCCCGGACGTCAGCGCGTGCGCGCCGGACCCGTCCGCGTTCATGATCCAGATGTCGCTCCCGGCGGCGGGGCCCCGCACGAAGGCGACCCTGGAGCCGTCGGGGGACCACTCCGGGTCGACCGCGCGCACGCCGTCCCCGCTCAGCCGCGTCCAGGCGCCGCCGGGCCGGCCGGCGTCCATGGTGTAGATCTGCTCCACGTCGGAGTCCCGCTCGCTCCAGAACACGATCTTGCCCGTGGACGACCACATCGGATCGTCCTTGAGGGAGCCGTCGGTGGTCAGCTGGGTGGCCGGGCCGCCGTCCACGGCGACCGCGAAGATCTGCCGGACGCCGTCCTTCTCGGCCATGTAGGCCAGCCGGGCGCCGTCGGGCGACCACGTCACGCGGGTGCCGCGCACGATGCCGGCGACCTTCCGGGCGCCGGACCCGTCGGCGTTCACCACCCAGGCCTCGCCGCTCCGCGGGCCCATCCTGGTGAAAGCGACGCGCTTGCCGTCCGGTGACCGCTCGGGGAGGACGTCGCAGGTCGGCCCGCCCACCAGCGTCGTCGCGGACGCGTCGCCGGGCCTGTAGACGCCGATGTCGGCGTTGCACGACGCCGGCCACCCGGGCGCGGTGTCGATGCGGACGAACATCGGGGCGGTGGGGAACGCCGCCGAGCCCGCCGCCGCGTTCCGCGCGTCGCCGGAGTCCCGGCCGTTGAGGTAGACGGCGCCCGCCACGATCCCGGCGACCAGCAGTCCCACCGCGGTCGACGCGGCGAGCACGCCGCGCCGCGACGAGCCCCGGCCCCCGGCCGGAGGCGCCGGGAACTCCCGCGCGGTGGGCGGGTCGGTGCGGCGCTCGTACACGGGTTCGGTCCGCGGCTCCGGCTGGGGCGTCGGCTGCGGCTGAGGTTGAGGGAGGGGCCGCGGGACGTCCTGGGACGTGGCCGACGGGTCGGCGGCGCGGGTGACCGCCGGGGCGCCCGCGGGCGGGGCGGTCCACGACTCGCCCAGCTCGGTCGTCACGGCGGCCTCGCCGGAGCCGCCGACCAGCGCCAGGAGCAGGTCGCGGGCGCTCGGCCGCTGCGCGGGGTCCTTGCGCAGCGACGCCTGGACGAGCCCGGCCAGCGACGGCGGCAGATCGCCGATCTCGGGGTCGGCGTGCACGGCGCGGGCCGCCATGATCTGGAACGAGCCCTGCCCGAAGGGGTTGCGGCCGCTGGCGGCGAACGCCACCAGGCAGCCCCAGGCGAACACGTCCACGGCGGGGGTGACCTGCTGCGTGGTGATCTGCTCGGGGGCGATCCAGCCGGGCGTGCCGACGACCTGCCCGGTCCGGGTGTGGGAGGAGGCCATGTCCAGCGCGCGGGCGATCCCGAAGTCGATCACGCGCGGGCCGGAGATGGACAGCAGCACGTTGCTCGGCTTCAGGTCGCGGTGCACCAGGCCCGCGCTGTGGATGGCGACGAGCGCGGCGGCGACGCCGACCGCGACGCCGTGCAGCATCCCCGGCGACAGCGCCCCGTTGGCGCTGACGTGCTGGAGCAGCGACGGCCCGTCGATGTACTCGGTCACCATGTAGGCCAGCCCGAGGTCCTCGCCGTGCTCCAGGACCTGCGCCGTGCAGAACGACGCGACGCGCTGGGCGTTGGCGGCCTCGTCGTGGAAGCGCGCGAGGAACGTCCTGTCGCCCGCCAGCTCGGCCCGGACCACCTTCACGGCCACGGCCCGCCCGTCGGCGTCGCGGCCGAGGTAGACGGCGCCCATCCCGCCCTCGCCGATCTTGGCCTCGATGCGGTACCGGCCGATCCGGGACGGATCGTCCGGACGCAGCTCACCCAGAGAGGTCGCGTCCATGGAGTCTCACCTTCCGCCCCCACGGAGCCACGTCTTGGCGGCCGCCACCACGGCGGCACGCGGCCCCAACGCCTCCATACGATGACAGAGGAGGGCGCGAGGTTCTAGCGAGAGCCGCCCGATCTCGGCTCAGTGGAAGTTGCGGGCCCGGACGCGGCCGGGGACCGGCAGCCGGCGCAGCCGGGTCGCGCGCACGTTCACGACCCCGTCCACGCGCTCCAGGCGGCCGCTGACCAGCAGCGCCTGCGAGTCGACGGCGAGGGCGCGGTGCCGCTGGAACACCTGCGGCGGGCACACCACGTTGATGATGCCGGTCTCGTCCTCCAGGGTCATGAACACGATGCCGCCGGCCGTCGGCGGGCGCTGCCGGTGGGTGACGAGCCCGGCGACGACGACGTTGGTCTCGCCCGGCGTCCCCGCGAGCCGCGCGGACGGCAGCGCGCCCAGCTCGTCCAGCGCCTCCCGGACGTGCGCGACCGGATGGGTGTGGGAGACGCCGGTCGCCCACAGGTCGGCGAGGGTCTCCTCGATCGGCGTCATCGCCGGGAGGGCGGGGGCGGACGCGCCCGGCGTGACGCCCTCGATCCGCCCCGGGCCGGAGCCCGCCAGCGCGCCCGCCGCCCAGAGCGCCTCGCGCCGCGACAGGCCGAACCGGTCGAAGGCGCCCGCGGTGGCGAGGGCCTCCAGGGCGCCGGCCGACAGCGGCACGCGGCGGGCGAGGTCCTCCATGCTCGTGTAGGGGCGTCCGGCCGCCACGGCCTCCGCGGTGTCGTCCCCCAGGTTGCGGATGCCCGCCAGCCCCAGCCGTATCGCCGGCTGCGGCGCCGCGGGCGCGTGGGGATGGCCGGAGGCGACCTCGACGGGCCCCTCCAGGGTGGGGTGGACGTCGCTGGCGTCGATGTCCACGGCCCGGACCTCGACACCGTGCCGCCGGGCGTCGGCGAGGAGGCTCTGCGGGCTGTAGAAGCCCATGGGCTGGTTGCGCACCAGGGCCGCGGTGAACGCGGCGGGGTGGTGGCGCTTCAGCCAGGCGCTGGCGTACACCAGATGGGCGAAGCTCTGCGCGTGCGACTCGGGGAACCCGAAGCCGGTGAAGCCGAGGATCTTCTCGTACACGCTCTCCGCGATCGGGGCCGGGATGCCGCGCCCGGCCATCCCGTCGAGCAGCCGCCGCCTCAGCCGCTCGACGCGCTCGGGGGCCCGCTTGGCGCCCATCGCCTGCCGGAGCCGGTCGGCCTCCGCCGGGGTGAAGCCCGCGCAGTCGACGGCGAGCTGCATCATCTGCTCCTGGAACAGCGGGACGCCGAGCGTCCGGGACAGGGCCGGCTCCATCAGCGGGTGCGGGCAGTCGGCGGGCTCCAGGCCCTTGCGCCGCCGCAGGTAGGGGTGCACGGACCCGCCCTGGATCGGCCCCGGCCTGATCAGCGCCACCTCCACCACCAGGTCGTAGAACTCGCGGGGCCTCAGGCGGGGCAGCGTCGCCATCTGCGCCCGCGACTCGACCTGGAACACCCCGACCGTGTCGGCGTCGCACAGCATGTCGTAGACCTCCGGGTCGTCCGGGGGGATCGACTGGAGGTCGTGCCGCCGGCCGTGGTGCTCGGCCACCAGGTCGAAGCAGTCGTGCAGCGCCGCGAGCATCCCGAGGCCGAGCAGGTCGAACTTGACGAGCCCGGCCGCCGCGCAGTCGTCCTTGTCCCACTGCAGGACGCTGCGTCCCGGCATCGACGCCCACTCGATCGGGCAGATCTCCCCGACGGGCCGGTCCGCGATGACCATGCCGCCGGAGTGGATGCCGAGGTGGCGCGGCAGCGTCAGCATCCGGTCCGCGAGCTCCCTCACCGGGGCCGGGATGCCGGTCTCCGCCCCGACGGGGTCGCGCGGGTCGATGCTCTTCGACCAGGCGTCCTGCTGGCCGGGGGAGAAGCCGAGCGCGCGCGCCGCGTCCCGGACGGCCATGCGCGGGCGGTAGCTGATGACGTTGGCGACCTGCGCGGTGTGCTCCCGCCCGTACTTCTCGTAGACGTACTGGATGGCCTCCTCGCGGCGCCGGTGCTCGATGTCCAGGTCGATGTCGGGCGGGCCGTCCCGTCCGGGCGAAAGGAAGCGCTCGAACAGCAGGCCGTGCCGGACGGCGTCGACCCCCGTGATGCCGAGCGCGTAGCAGACCGCCGAGTTCGCCGCCGAGCCCCGCCCCTGGCACAGGATCCCCTTGCTCCGGCAGAACTCCACGATGTCGTGCACGATCAGGAAGTAGCCGGGGAAGCGGAGCTGCTCGATCACGTCCAGCTCCCGGGCGATCTGCTCGTAGGCGCCGGAGACCCGCTCCCGCTCGGGCGGCCCGTACCGCTGGAGCGCGCCCTCCTTCACCAGGCGCCGCAGCCAGCTCGCCTCGTCGTGCCCGTCCGGGACGGGCCAGTCGGGCAGCCGGGGCGCGACGACGTCGAAGGCGAACCGGCACTCCTCCGCCAGCGCGACCGTCCGCTCCCGGACTCCGGGGAACCGCGCCAGCCGCCTCTCCATCTCCGCGCCGCTGCGGATGTGCGCGGTGCCGCCCGCCGGAAGCCAGCCGGCCATGTCGTCCAGGCCGCGCCGGGCCCGGACGGCGGCCATGGCCTGCGCGAGCCGCGCGTCGGCTCCGGGCGCGGCGAAGTGGACGTTGTTGGACGCCACCACGTCCACCCGGGCCCGGCGCGCGAGCGCGAAGAGGGCGTCGTTGCGCAGGTCGTCGTCGGGCTGGTCGTGGTCGACCAGCTCGACGAACACGTTCTCGCGGCCGTAGGCGCCGACCAGCGCGCGCAGCTCCCGCTCCGCCGCGTCGGGGCCGCCCGCCTCCAGCGCCGCCGGGACCGGGCCCTTGCGGCAGCCGGTGAGGACGGCCCAGTGCCCGCCGTGCGCGCCGGCCAGCGCCTCCGCGTCGTACACCGGGCGGCCCTTGCGCCCGCCGGCGAGCTGCGCGGACGTGATCGCCGAGCAGAGCCGCGCGTACCCGGGGGCGCCCCGCGCGAGCACCAGCAGGTGCCGGCCCGCCGGGTCGGGCTCGCCGGTCCGCGGCCCGGGCAGGCCGAGGCCCAGCTCCGCGCCGAACACCGTGCCGATCCCGGCCTCGCCGGCCGCCCGCGCGAACTGCACGGCCCCGTACATGCCGTCGTGGTCGGTGACCGCCATCGCCCGCACGCCGAGCCGCGCCGCCTCGGCGACGAGCGAGCCGGGGTCGCTCGCCCCGTCCAGGAAGCTGAACGAGGAGTGGACGTGGAGCTCCGCCCACGGCACCTCCGCCTCGGCGCGGCGGGGGACGGCGGCCGGCTCCGGCGGCGGCTCGGGCGCCCGCTCGCCGGGCCGCCACGACAGCCGCTCCTCGAACTCCCGCCACGGGATCGGCGGGTTGTGCCATCCCATCAGCCGGGGCGCCTTCCGCTCGTCGGGGGCCGCTCAGTCATAGACGGCCTCGACGTGCCAGCGCCCGCCCTCGACGGCGAGCAGGTAGGCGGCGCCGTCGTCGGTGGTGACCTGGAACCGGGCGCGGCGGCGCGCGGCGGACGGGTCCCACCAGCGCTCGTCCGCCGGCCACGGGCCCGTCCAGCCGGTCACGGCGGCGGGACGGCCGTGCACGCGCAGCGTCGCGGGCGGCGCCGACACCTCGCACCGCGCCGACACCACGACCGCCGCGCCGGACGCGTCGGCCAGCTCGGCGGGCGCGGGCGCCGCCGGGACCACCGCCGGCGCGGGCCCGGACACGCTCCCGGGCCACGGCCCCTCCCGCGGTTCGGCGGGGGCCAGGTCGCCGACCGGGACGCGGACGACCCGCTCGCCCGGCCCGCGCCCGCCCACCAGCACGGGCCGCGCGATCCCCTGGTGGCCGAGGAGCGCCTGGATCCGGTCGGCGGCCCGCGCGACGCGGTCGGTGACGGTGGTGCGCCCCCAGAGCCCCTCCTGCCGTCCGAGGTCGGGGACGAGCTGGTCGGGCGCCAGTTCGACCCACGTGACACCGCCCCAGCCGTCCTCGCCGCCGCCGTCCCCGGCGGGCCGGTGGGCCGACAGCTGCCACCGCACCCGCTCGGCGACGGCCAGCGCCGACAGCCCGTCGTGCCGCCACAGCCGCCGCAGGACGTGCCCGTCGGCGAACCCGGCCGCGACCTCCAGCCGGACGCACGCCAGCCCGCCCGCCGCGAGGCCCTCGTGCAGCTCGCCCGCGAGGCGCTTCGCCGCGAACACGACCCGCTCCGCCTGCTCGGCCGGCGGGTCGAAGGCGGCGCGCACCGACAGGTCGGCGGCGGCGCGGACCGGCGCGAGCGGGCGCGGCTCCTCGCCCCGCGCCAGCCGGTGCGCGAGCGCGCCGTCCGTCCCGAAGCGGCCCGCGACGTGCCCGGACGGGAGGGCCGCGAAGGCGCCGAGGCTCGCGACGCCGAGCCGCCGCAGCAGGTCGGCCAGTTCCGGCCGGTCGAGCACGGACAGGGGGTACGGGGCGAGGAACGCCGCCGCGCCGCCCTCCGGCACGACGACGCCGCCCTGCCCCGCCCGCGCCGCCAGCTCGGCCGCGAACAGCCCGTCCGCGACGCCCGAACCGCAGTCGTGGCCGGCCTCGACGACCGTGTCCTGGACGAGGACGCGCAGCGCCTCCTCGCCTCCGTAGAACCGGGCGGGGCCGCGCGCCGGGATCGCGCACAGCCCCGGCCGCACCACCTCCACGCGCGGCGTCAGCTCCGCGACCGCCTGCGCGACCGCCTCGAAGCGCCGCCCCTCCGCGTCGGTGTCGCGCTCGCGGACCGCCAGCTCGGGGCACCGCCGCTGGGCGTCGCGGACGCGCTGACCGCGCCGCACCCCTCGGCGCGGGCCGCCGCCGAGCACGCCGCCACCTGCCCCCGCGCGACCACGGCGCCCGGGGTGGCCGCGTCGATCCCGACCGCGGTGACCGGCCAGTCGGGGCACCACGCCGCGAGGACCCTGGTCACGCGATCCCCTCCTCGACCGGCACCCGCACGAGCGGCGGGAGGGCGGAGGGGCGCGGGTGGACGGGCGCGCCCGCGGCCACGGCGCCGGGCACCAGCTCCAGCGGGGGCCGCGCCGTCTCCACCGGCCGGACGGAGCCGTCGGGCGCCGGGAGCCAGAGGAGGGCGCCGCGGCCGGAACCGGGGGCGTCGCGCCCCTCGGCGACGACCTGGACGCGGCGGCCGGTGAGCCGGCCGTGCCCCTCGGCGAGGCCCTCCCACACCGGGTCCTCCGCGCGGAGGCGGAGCCGCGTGCCGGGCCAGTCGCGGGCGAACGCGCCGGTCAGCGTGAGGACGCAGCCGTGCTTGCGGGCCAGCGCCGACAGCCGGCGGACCGCGGCGGCGCCGGGGCGCTCGGGCGGGCACAGCAGGACCAGCTCGACGGCCTCGGCCAGGGCGGCGACCACGTCGGGCCAGCGGTCGCCGGGCTCGTCGACGAGCAGCAGCCGCTCGGGCGCGGCGCCCATGCCCGCCGCGGCGGCCACGCCGAAGCCGGGGAGGCCGACGACGCCGCACCAGCCGCCGGCGCCGTCCTCGCCGCCGTGCCGGGACACGCCCGCGGCGAGGGCGAGGCCGAGGGAGGCGGCGCCGGGGCCGTCCAGCCCGACGACCGAGCCGGGCCGCAGCCCGCCGCCGGGGACCACGCCTCGCAGCGCGGGCAGCACCGGCACCGCCGCGTGCGGCGCCGTCGCCGGCCCGGCGTCCTCCAGCGCCGCCGCAAGTTCCCGCAGGGCCGCCTCCGGCACGCTCGCCCTCCTCTCACGCCCTCCCGCACAAATCTCGAACATGAGTTCGACCCGTGTCAAGTCGTCGCAGGTCACGCGGCGGACTCGGGACGGCCCGAAAGCCCGGCAGTGTCGGGCTTCGCGGCATTTTGTGCATCATGAAGACATGACGACCGATGTGCCGACCATCGAATGGACGGGCGAAGCCCTGCGCCTGCTGGACCAGACCGTCCTGCCCCACCGGGTGGAGTTCCTCACGGTCCGCGACACCGGCGCGCTCGTGGACGCGATCCGGCGGCTGGTGGTGCGGGGAGCCCCCGCGCTGGGCGTGGCGGGCGCGTTCGGCGTCGCCGTCGCCGTGCGGCAGGCCGAGCGGGAGGGCTGGGACGCCGCCGCCCGCGACGCCGCGATCGCCCGCGTCCGGGAGGCCCGCCCGACGGCGGTGAACCTGGCCGCCGGGGTGGACCGGGTCCTGCCGCTCGTCGCGAAGGGCGCCGACGCGGTGGCGGCCGAGGCCCAGGCGCTGCTGGACGAGGACGTGCGCGGCAACCGCGCCATCGGGGCGTTCGGCGCCGACTGGATCCTCGACCGGGTGGGGGACCGGCCCCTGCGCGTCCTGACGCACTGCAACGCCGGCTCGCTCGCCACCGCCGGCTGGGGGACGGCCCTCGGCGTCGTCCGGGAACTCCACGGCCGGGGACGCGTCGAACTCGTCTACGCCGACGAGACCCGCCCCCTCCTGCAGGGCGCGCGGCTCACCGCGTGGGAGCTCGACCAGGCCGGCATCCCCTGCGTGGTGCAGGCGGACGGCGCCGCGCCGAGCACCGTCCTGCGCGGCCTGGTGGACGTCGCGGTCATCGGCGCCGACCGGATCGCCGCCAACGGCGACACCGCCAACAAGATCGGCTCGGTCGGCGTGGCGCTGGCCTGCCGGGAGGCCGGGATCCCGCTGGTGGTCGCCGCGCCGTGGAGCACCGTCGACCTCGCGCTCCCCGACGGCGCGGGCGTGCCGATCGAGGAGCGCGACGCCGGGGAGGTCCTGGCCTTCGGCGGCGCGCGGACCGCCCCGGAGCGGGTGGGCGCGTTCAACCCCGCGTTCGACGTCACGCCCGCCCGCCTCGTGACCGCGCTGGTCACCGAGACGGGCGTGCTGGAGGTCTCGGCGGGCGCGACGCCGTCCACCGCCGCGCCCCGGATCTAGGCTGTGTTTCAAAGCCCCGGCCCACTTCGCTCGCCTGGCGGCTCGCTACGCGACCGGGCCTGGGCGAACGCAGCATCGCTTCGCGATCCGCCCGGCTCCGCTCGCCTCCGGCTTCGCTCCACCGGCCGGGTCACGCGTTCGCGAGCATGGCCGAAGCCACCTCGAGACAGGCACTAGCTCTGCGGGTCGGTCAGAAGTAGGTGCCGAACAGGTTCGTGGACGGCCAGGTCGTCATCGCGTTCGCGACCTTGTGCAGCGGGGCGCTGAAGTCGTCGTACTCGTAGGTGAGCCCGGACGGGTCGTCGCGCTGGTCGAACAGCAGCGCCCAGGTCACGCCGTCGTAGCGGCGCGTCACGATCGTGCTGGTCCCGTCGAGGGCGCCGGAGTGCCAGGTGTTCCGGCCGCCCGTCACGTCGCGCACGTACCAGCCGAAGCCGTAGTAGGACCCGCCCGAGTTCAGGCCCGTCTCCGGCTTGGCGAAGATCGAGGCGATCGAGGAGGAGTTCAGGACGCTCGTCCCGCCGTCGTGGATCTGGGTGAAGCGCACGTAGTCGACGGCGGACGCGAGCCAGCCGCCCATCGGGGTGCGGTTCTCGACGTTGAACGTGCCGTAGGGGGCCGGGAGGGTCGTCCCGGCCTCGTCGAACACCGACGGCCCGGTCCGCTGCGAGAAGTAGGGCACCTCCCCGGGCGCGCGGCCTGCCGCCAGCGACTTCCCGGGCCGCATCCGGGTGATCCCCATGGGGCCCAGCACGCTCTTCTGGACGTACTGCTCGTAGCTCGTCCCCGCGGCCTTGGCGATGATCTGGCCGAGCAGGAGGTATCCGTAGTTGCTGTAGGCGAAGGTGGAGCCGGGGTCGTGGTTGAGCTTCAGGCCCGTCCCGTACTGCACCATCTGGTCCCGGGTGATCGGCAGCGGGACGCCCAGCAGTTTCGCGGTGGTGCGGTCGCGGTAGGTGGCGTCGCCGGAGATGTCGCGGTCCCAGCCGCCGAGGTGCTGGAGCAGCCGCTGCACCGTCACCTGGGCGAGGCGCGGGTCGGCGGACTGGCCGGGCGGCGGCGTCAGCGTCAGCAGGTCCGTCACGCGCGCCGACAGGCTGAGCCTGCCGTCCTGGACGAGCCGGGCGACCGCCGTGGCCGTGACGGCCTTGCTGAGGCTGGCGAGCCGGAACAGCGACGTCGGCTGGACCTTGAGCGACGTGTCGTCGCTCCAGGTGTAGCCGCGCGCGAGCACGAGCTTGCCCTTGCGCATGACGGCGAGCGATCCGCACGGGATGTTCCGGGCCTGCATCAGCGACTTGACCGCGGTGTCGAAGCCGCCGAGCCCGGCGCCCGCCGCCCCGGAGACCTGCCACGTCCGCGTGCCCGCCCGGGTCGCCGCCTGCTGGGACGCCGTCCCGCAGCCGCCGACGAGCGCGGGCGCCGCGAGGCCGATCCCCGCCGATCCCATGAGCCTGCCGAAGTCCCGCCGACTGAGCCGCCGTGTCACCGCGTCCCCTCCCGATCACCTGTCCCACATGATCCACATGGGCTTGAGCGGGGAAAATAACATGATCTTGGGGTGGTGCGGCCGGTTTCCGGCATATGCCACCGGGCCGATCGGGCACCATGGTGGTCGTGCCGAGCTCCCCGAACCCGCCCGCCGCGCCGCATCCGGCGGAGTTGGAGGCGGTGCTGGAACGGATCACCTACGCCAACGAGGACACCGGCTACACCGTCGCGCGCGTCGCGACCGCCAAGAGCGGGCCCGACCTGCTCACCGTCGTGGGCGCCCTGCTCGGCGCGCAGGTGGGGGAGAGCCTGCGCCTGGTCGGGCGGTGGCGCTCGCACCCGAAGTACGGCAAGCAGTTCGAGGTCGACTCCTACACGACCGTCCTGCCGGCGACGATCCAGGGCATCCGCCGCTACCTCGGCTCCGGCATGATCAAGGGCATCGGCCCGGTGATGGCCGACCGGATGGTCGGGCACTTCGGCACCGACATCCTGCGCGTCATCGAGGAGGAGCCCGAGCGCCTCGTCGAGGTCCAGGGCCTCGGCCCCAAGCGCACCCGGCGGATCGGGGACGCCTGGCAGGAGCAGAAGGCCATCAAGGAGGTCATGGTCTTCCTGCAGGGCGTCGGCGTCTCCACGTCACTCGCCGTCCGCGTCTACAAGCAGTACGGGGACGCCTCGATCGACACCGTCCGCAAGCGCCCCTACCAGCTCGCCTCGGACGTGTGGGGCATCGGTTTCAAGACCGCCGACACCATCGCGCAGGCCGTCGGCATCCCGCACGACAGCCCTGAGCGGATCAAGGCGGGCCTCCAGTACACCCTGTCGGAGGCCGCCGACGACGGGCACTGCTTCCTGCCCGAGCCCAACCTGGTCACGGCGGCGGAGAAGATCCTCGGCGTCGGGCGGGAGCTGGTCGTCCCGGCGCTGGACGAGCTGGCGGGCGAGGAGGGCGTCGTCCGGGAGCCGATCCCCGGGGACGGTGAGGACGCCGCGACGATCCCGGCCGTGTACCTCGTCCCGTTCCACCGGGCCGAGCGCTCCCTCGCCCGCGGCCTGCTGGAGCTGCTCGACGCCCCCGCCGACCGGCTCAAGGCGTTCGCCGGCGTCGACTGGGACAAGGCGCTGCCGTGGCTCAGGCAGCGCACCGGCCAGGCGCTCGCCCCCGAGCAGGAGGACGCCGTCAAGCTCGCGCTCACCTCCAAGGTGGCCGTGCTGACCGGCGGCCCCGGCTGCGGCAAGAGCTTCACCGTCCGCTCGGTGGTGGAGCTCGCCGCCGCCAAGCACGCCAAGATCGTCCTGGTGGCGCCGACCGGCCGGGCGGCCAAGCGGCTCGCCGAGCTGACCGGGCACGAGGCCGCGACCGTGCACCGGCTGCTCCAGCTCCAGCCGGGCGGCGATCCCAAGTTCGACCAGGACGACCCCCTGGACGCCGACCTGGTCGTCGTCGACGAGTGCTCCATGGTCGACCTGATCCTGGCCAACAAGCTGGTGAAGGCGATCCCGCGCGGCGCGCACCTGCTGCTCGTCGGGGACGTCGACCAGCTGCCGTCCGTCGGCGCGGGCGAGGTGCTGGCGGACCTGCTCGCCGCCGAGGCCGTCCCCCGCGTCCGGCTCACCCGGATCTTCCGGCAGGCGCAGCGGTCGGGCATCGTCGTCAACGCGCACCGCGTCAACTCCGGCGAGCACCCCCAGACCCGCGGCTTCCCCGACTTCTTCCTGTTCCCCTGCGACGAGCAGGACGAGGCCGCCGAGCTGACGGTGGACGTCGTCGCCAACCGCATCCCGCGCAGGTTCGGCCTCGACCCGCGCCGCGACGTCCAGGTCCTCGCCCCCATGCACCGGGGCGCGGCCGGGGCCGGCACGCTGAACTCCCTGCTCCAGGAGGCGCTGACCCCGCACGACGACGCCCGCCCCGAGCGCCGCTACGGCGGCCGCGTGTTCCGCGTCGGCGACAAGGTGACCCAGCTCCGCAACAACTACGACAAGGGCGAGGCCGGCGTCTTCAACGGCACCGTCGGCGTCGTCACGTCCGTGTCCGTGGAGGACCAGTCGCTGACCGTCGTGACCGACGAGGACGAGAGCGTCGACTACGCCTTCGACGAGCTGGACGAGCTCGCCCACGCGTACGCGATCACGATCCACCGCTCGCAGGGCAGCGAGTACCCGGCCGTCGTCATCCCGCTGACCACCGGCGCGTGGATGATGCTGCGCCGCAACCTCCTCTACACCGGCCTCACCCGGGCCAAGAAGCTCGTGGTCCTCGTCGGCTCGCGCCGCGCCCTGGCCGCCGCCGTCCGCACCGCCGGCGCGGGCCGCCGCCACACCGCCCTGACCCACCGCCTCTCTCAGCGGTAACGGGCCAGTTCCCAGGGGTCGTGGGCGCTGAACACCTCGACCTCGCCGCCGCGCGCCAGCTCCCGCAGGCGCGCCACGTTCGCGAGCCGCAGCTCGCGGTCGACCTCGCCGCCCGCCTGGACGAGCTCCATCAGCGGGTGCGTGACCGGCTCGGGACGGTCGACCTCGCCGTGGTACATGTACGCGTCGCCCGCGTGGAGCAGCCAGCGGGCGCCGTCGCGGACCGCCACGCCCGCGTGTCCCGGCGTGTGGCCGCCGATCGGCACCAGCAGGACGTCCTCGGGCACGCCCTCCAGCGAGCGGACGCCCTCGAAGCCGTGCCAGGTCTCGCCCTCGGCGCCCGCGTAGGGGACCCACTTCGGGCCGTGGGCGAGCTGCGCCGGGGTCCTGCCGCCGTCGGCCAGCTCGGCCTCGAACAGGTGCACCGCCGCGTCCGGGAAGTCGCTCAGCCCGCCCGCGTGGTCGCGGTGCAGGTGCGTGGGGACGACATGCCGGACGTCGGCCGCCGCGTACCCGAGCGCCTCGATCTGCCGGACGGCCGTCGCGGACGGGTCGAGCGTGGGCCCCGCCATCTCCACCCAGTCGTCCAGCAGCCGCTCGGACGGGTGCTCGATGTCGCCGAGCCCGATCCCGGCGTCCACGAGCACGAGCCCGGCCGCGTCGGTCTCCAGCAGCAGCACGTGGCCCACGGCGCGCGCGGGCCTCAGCGGGCTCTCCGGACCGTCGGCCGGTTCGATCTCCCGCAGGGGAGCGCAGTCGAGATGGTGGACGCGCATGCGATGCTCCTTCAGATCAGGTCGCCGAGCTGGCGGGTGACCTCGTGGATGACGGACACGTCCCGCCGGACGCGGGCCAGCATGACGGCGCCCTGGACCGACGACAGGACGAGCGCGGCCAGCGGGTCGGCGCGCCCGTCCGGCACGCCCCAGCCGCGCAGGGCCATCGCGATGCCGTCCTGCCACTCGGCGTAGGCGCCGTCGCAGGCGGCGCGGATGGTCTCGCTCTCGGCGGCCGTCTCCAGCGCCACGGTCGCGACCGGGCACCCCTTGCCGAAGTCGGACTCCAGCAGGGCGCGCGCGAAGTGGTCGCCGAGGGCCGCCAGCCCGGCCCGGCCGTCCGGCGCGGCGACGAGGGACTCCGCGAGCGCCTCGCCCACCGCGCGGCCGGACAGCGCGACCGACTCCGACGCGAGCTGCTCCTTGCCGTCCGGGAAGTGGAAGTACAGCGAGCCCTTCGGCGCCCCGCTCTCGGCGAGGACCTGGTTGAGCCCGGTGCCGTGGTAGCCCTGCCGCTGGAACAGCTCCGCCGCCGTCGCCAGCACGCGCTCACGCGTCTCGCCCCGAGGTGCCATGGGGCGATTCTATGTAGACTGGTCTAATAATTCAATGGCGGAGCGCGGCCCGCAGCGCCTCCATCGACCCGGCGAGCCGCGCGCGCGGCTCGGCGGTGCGGACCAGGCCGTCCTCGCCCACGTCGGGCCGGGTCACCGGGATCCGCGCGCACGCGGCCTCGACGATCTCGGTGCCCGCGTAGCCGAGCACCTTGCGCAGCGAGGCGTGTGCGTCGCCGCCGCCCGTGGGCGCGGCGGGGGAGGCCACGTTCAGCCAGGCGACGGGCTTCTCGTAGATCTCGCCGCCGCCGATCGTCCAGTCGAGCAGGTTCTTGAACGAGCCGGGCAGCGCGCCCGCGTACTCCGGGGTGCAGATCAGGAGGGCATCGGCGGCGCCGACGGCCGCGCGCAGGCCCGCGACGGCAGGGTGGAGCGGCTTGCGGTCGTCGTCGGGATTGAAGTGCGGCAGGTCGCCCATGCCGGCGTAGAGCGTCGCGTCCACCCCGGGCGGCGCCGCCGCCCGAGCGGTGAGCAGCGCCGCCTCGTTCGTGGACCCCTTGCGCAGGCTCCCGCAGAGCATCAGCACCTTCGTCATGATCGTCAGGCTACGCGTCAGTCCCCGATGGCCAGGCGGTCGAGGCGCAGGCCGGTGAAGGCGTCGGCGGTGACGCCGCGGGCGCGCTCGGACCAGACCAGGTGGTCGTGGCGGGACCACAGCGGCATCGCGGGCATGTCGCGCAGCAGGGCGCTCTCGGCGAGGCGCGCGGGTATCACGCCCTCGTCCGGGGTGGCCGCGCGCTCGGCCTCGGTGAGCAGGCCGGTCGCGTACGCGTCGCCGGGGCCGGTCCCGGCGTCCAGCAGCGGCGCCAGCGCGGCGACGGGCGCGGGGTAGTCGGCCGTGGTGCGGACGACGAAGGGCCCGTCGACCTGGCAGGAGTCCGCGGCCTCGCGCAGGTCGGCGACGGGACGCGGGCGGGCGTCGAGCTTCAGCTCCCTGGCGAGCTGGTCCGCGACGGCCTTCACCCACGCGTCGTCGCCCCGGCCCGCCTCGTACCAGAGGTTCAGCGGGCCCTTCAGCCCGCCCGCGTCGGCCAGCGCGGCGACCGCCGCCCTGGAGTCGTGGACGCACAAGCGGCACTGCCCCTCGCGGTGACCAGGGCGGACGCCCGGAGCGACGAGAGAGTCGGCGGGGGAGTACTGGTGGCCGAGCGGCCCCTCCGTGACGGCGGAACGGTCGATCGCCATCGACAGCGCCGTCCGGACGGTCGGGGACGACAGCCGCTCCACCCGGGCCGGGAACGCCAGGAAGGTGACGTCGCGGCCGGGGACGGCGAGGTGCCGGTCGCCGAAGTCGGCCTCCATCGACTCGTGCCGGTCCGGCGGCACCAGCGTGGCGACGTCCAGGTCGCCGGCGCCGGCCGCGGCGTACTGGCGCTTCGCGTCCGGCATCGCCCTGACGACCACGGAGCGGCCCTCGCCCGAGCGGCGGCGCAGGACGATCTCGCGCGCGCTCCGCGACCCCACCCGGAAGGGCCCGTTGCCGACCGGGGCGCGGCCGTAGGCCGCCCAGTCGCGCGAGGCCAGGACGCTCTCCGGCATCGGGAAGAACGCCGGGTCGCCGAGAAGGGCGGGGAAGCCGTTCAGCGGGCGGTCCAGCGTCACCTCGAAGGTCAGGTCGTCCTTCACCTTCAGGCCGGGCACCCGGTCCTCGCCCGCGCGGGCGCCCTTGACGCGGGCGGTCTCGGTGAACAGGCGCGCCCCGGCCCAGCGTTCGCGCAGCACGGCCGTCCAGGCGCCGGTGAACGAGCGGGACGTGACGGGCGAGCCGTCCTGGAACGTCGCGCCGGGACGGAGCCGGACCGTCCAGACGCGCCGGTCCGGGCTCGTGACCGACGCGGCGGCGGCGTTCGCGGGCGCGCCGGTCTTCGGGTCGTAGGAGACCAGGCCCGTCCACACCGCGTTCGCGATCATCCGGCCGGAGGCGTCGCGGACGTCGCCGGGCAGCAGCGTCGCGGGGGCCGCGGCGCCGACCGAGATCCGCGGTTCGGCGGGCTCGCTCCACGCCTTCAGGGCCGCGACCGGCGCCACCAGCACCGCCACGGCGCCGGCGACCAGGGCGGCGGTGCGGGCAGAGCTCTTCACTGGCCTCTCCTGGGAGCTGGGCGACCCCAGGGGAGGGTAGACCACGCTGTCAGGTCCCACCAGTCCTCACGGTGCTGAGTCCATTTCGTGACCCGCCGACCTGTTGATCAAGTCCGCGGCGCCGGTCACACTGGCGCTTGCGAAGATCCATTCCGTGGAGGCGCGATGCTCCCCCGCACATCCTTTCCCACCCGACGCCTGCTGCAGGGCGGCGTCGCGGTCGCGGCGTCCGTCGCGCTGACGGCCGGCAGCGCCTGGGCGTGCCCGCCCGAGCCGGAGAAGTCCCAGACCACGCAGGCCGCCGCCACCGAGGGCGAGGGCGCCGGCGGCCACGCGGGGCACTACCGCCGGGCGGCCCCCGCGAGCACGAAGTCCGAGGCGGTGAAGGGCGTGCGGCGCGTCGGCGGCGTCACCGACGCCAAGGGCGCCATCTCCCTGATGTTCATCGACTACGGCCAGGGCCGGCACAAGCGGACGATCATGTACGCGACCGGCGAGTTCGGGCTGAAGGCCTACGACATCAGCGCCGACCCCCGCGTCCCCAAGCTGGTCGGGCAGCTGAACATGCCCGGCATGTGGGAGACCGAGGACACCGACTTCGACCCCAAGCGCAAGATCATCTACCTGTCCCGGGACCCGCGCGCGTTCGGCGGCACCACCGCCACCGGCGAGTCGGGCATCTACGTCGTGGACGCCTCCAAGCCGGAGAGCCTGCGCCAGATCACCTACGTGACGGTGCCCGCGGGCCACACGACGACCTGCGTGGACGACTGCAAGTACCTGTGGACGGGCGGCCCCGCGAAGGCGAGCTGGATGCCCGCGGACTGGGGCGGGCGCCCCGTGTGGGTCACCGACGTCCGCGACCCGGCCAAGCCGAAGGTCCACAGGGACCCCATCGACACCGGCCGCAACGACGGCAAGACCGACTACACCCACGACATCCAGGTCGACTCCGACGGGGTCGCCTGGGCGTCCGGGCGCGGCGGCGTGCGCGGCTACCACACCACCGGCCGCCACTACGACCCGGTGAAGAAGAAGTGGCGCAGGGCCACCGCGGTCGACCCCGTCCCGTACGCGGGCGGCGGGCTGGACGAGGCCACCACGAACTCCACCTTCATGCACAACAGCTACCGGGCGGTCGGGCAGACCCGCGACCAGGCGGCCGACCCCCGCAGGTGGGGTAACGGGCAGCTGCTGTACGTCACCGAGGAGACGTTCAACGACGGCTGCGCCAACGACGGCCTGCTCGTCATCGCGTCGCTGAAGGGCTCCTACGGCGGTGAGGGCTGGCGGTCCACGCCGGAGCGCAAGTTCCGCCTGAACACCGTCGCGACGTGGGGCGTGGCGGGCAAGGAGGGGAGCGACCCCGCGAGCACGGACTGCTCGGCGCACTACTTCGACGTCCGCGACGGCGTGATCGCCCAGTCGTTCTACTCGCAGGGCACCCGGTTCCTGGACGTCCGGGACCCGACGAACCCGCGGCAGATCGCCTACTACCGCCCGGCGGACGCCGCGTCCTGGCAGCCGTACTGGCACGGCAAGTACGTCTACGTCGCCGACAACACCCGCGGCGTCGACGTCCTGGAGCCCACCTTCCGCTGACCGTCCCACCGGGGTCCGCGACCCCGCGCGAAGGCCCGTCCTCATCCCCCCGAGGACGGGCCTTCGTCCTGCTCGGGCCGGTTGACGCGCGTTTCGGTCTCGCCTGCGCCGCGCTCGGCCGCCGCGACCGCGGACCCGGCCGCGCGGCGCAGCTGCTGCCCCGCCTGCTGGACGACCTGGACGGGCCGCGCGGGCAGGTGCCGCGAGGCGCCGCGGTGCCGCCGCCAGTGCTCGCGGGCGCGGGCGCGGTGCTCGACGCGCAGGTTCTCGATGAGCCGGTCGATGTCCATGGACACCTCCCCGTACAGCGGCCACAGGTCGCCGGCCGCGGCCCGCTCGTGCAGCCGCCGGGTGAGCCGGGCGCGGCGCTCGCGGGCGACGTCCACCCGCACCTCCAGTTCGTGCTCGGCGAGGAACGGCCGGGCGTCGCGGGTCAGGTCCGAGCGGGCCAGCCGGCCGTAGGAGGCGACGCTGGCCGCGATCCCGGCCAGCGCGTCGCCGAGCTCGCGGCGCAGCTCGGGGTCGGTGAGCAGCCGGCCCCGGTCGCCGAGCCGCTCGTCGTCGGCCAGGGACCGGGTCAGCCCGCGCAGCGACAGCGTGAAGTGCTCCATCGTCTCCATGGCGTTGCGCAGCGCGACGCCGGCGTCGATGAGCCGCCGCGCCCGCGTCCGCGGGTTGAGCCGGACGCTCTCCTCGGCGGCGCCGAGCTCGCGGTCGGTGCGGCCGAGCTCGCGGGCGAGCCGCTCCGCCTCCGCCTGCCAGCGGGCCGCCTCGTCCTCGGTGCGCTCGCCGCGCAGCCCGTCGGCGATGCCGGCGATCAGCTCCCGCAGCTTCTCGGCGACGTCCTGGACGGCCTCCTCGGCGGGCCGCACCCGCACCGTCGGGACCAGCAGCGTCGCCGCCAGCCCGGTGGCGGCGCCGATCAGCGTCTCCAGGACGCGGTCGGCCGCGCCCGCCTCGCTCGCCGACCCCAGTGCGAAGATCAGCATGGCGGAGATCGGCGCCTCCAGCACGTGCTCGCCGAGGCGCAGCGCGTGCCCGATGACCAGGGCCGCGAGGATCGTCAGGCCGAGGGTCCACCAGGAGAACCCGATGGTGCCGGCGGCCATCACCGCGATCAGCACCCCCGAGGTGACGGCGGCGACCCGCAGGACGCTCGCCTTGATCGTCTGGTAGACGGAGAACTGCACGACGAGCAGCGCGGTCAGCGGCGCCAGCAGCGGCTGCGGCCCGCCGGCCGGCAGCACCGCCAGCGCCAGCACGAACGCCAGCGTCGCGGTGATCGTCAGACGGGCGATGCGATACGCGGTGGACCGCACCTCCGTCGCCACGCGCAGCGGCGAGCGGCCGACGCGATCACCCTCGCCGGAGCGGCGGCGGAAGAACACGAGCGACATGCGCACTGTCATGCCCGCCGGCGGGCAAAGGTCACAATGGGGCTGGTCACTCCCGCCGGCGGGCGCGGAACGCGGCGACGTTCGTGCGGTTCGCGCAGGCCTCCGAGCAGAACCGGCGCCGCCCCGCCCGCGAGGTGTCGGCGTACACGCGGTCGCAGCCCTCCGCGGCGCAGACGCCCGTCCGGCCGAGCCCGTGCTCGACGATCAGCTCGGCCAGGTTCATCAGCGTGGTCGCGCGGAACCGCTCCACCAGCCGGGACGACGGCGGCGCGTAGTGCATGTGCAGGCCGTGCGGCTCGTGGTCGGCCAGATGCGGGTGCATGGGGATCTCCAGCATCAGCCGGTTCAGCATCGCCATCGCCTCCTCCAGCCGGTCCGCCTGGAAGAAGGGGCGCAGGACCCGTCCCCAGCGCCGGAAGTCGGCGGCGTCGGCGTCCTCGAACTCCTGCCAGAAGAACTGGTTCTCCCGCAGGACGCGGCGCAGCGCCTCCGGGGAGTCGTCGCCGTCGGCGCTCGTCACGGCGTTGACCAGCGCGGCGGCGGCCGCCACCCCGTGACTCTTGTATCCAGTGATGCGCATTACCCGGGCCTCCGGTCCCGCAGCCGATCAGTAAATGTTATCTTGTTTACAACCCTTACAGACGTTCCTGGGATGCGCGGTGGAATGCCCACGCTGTGGCTGGTCTGAGTCCGATGTCTACGAGGTGCTGTCACGGCACCTGACCTCCGAGGGAGTGGTCACCTACACCCGCTGCGCCTGCGGCAGGCCGCAGATGCGCGTGCAGCGGTTCGAGCCGGGCCCGGTCGCGGCGGCCGGGCGCGACGGCGCGCCGGAGCACCGCTAGTGCCGCCAGCGGGTGGCGGCGGCCACCTGCTGCGGCGTGGCCCCGTCCAGTAGCGCGATCTCCCCGCGCCGCACCGCCGCCACCGTGTCGGCGACGGCCTCGCCGAGCGCCGCGCGCAGGACGGCGTCGGCCTCGAACGCCGCGACCGACTCGGCCAGCGACGCCGGCAGCGGGGCGATGCCCCGCGCGGCGCGCTCCTCCTCCGCCAGGGCCGCCGGGTCGACGTCGACCGGCTCCGGCAGCCGCAGGCCGTCGCCGAGGCCGTCGCGCCCCGCCGCGAGCAGCGCCGCCAGCAGCAGATACGGGTTCGCGGCGGCGTCCAGGCACTTGACCTCCAGGTTCGCGGCGGTCGCCCGCTCGCCCTCGGCCCCCGTCACGAACCGCAGCGCGGCCTCCCGGTTCTCCAGCCCCCAGCACGCGTACGCGCCCGACCAGTGCGACGGGACCAGCCGCAGGTAGCTCGCCACCGACGGCGCGCCGATCGCGAGCAGCGCGGGCAGCCGGCGCAGGATGCCCGCGGCGAACGCCTCCCCGGCCGCCGTCATCCCGTACGGGCCGGGGCCGCCCGCCATCGCGTTCACCGGGCCCGCGTTCACCGGGCCGTCCGCCGTGCCGTCCCGCCACAGGCTGAGATGGGCGTGCGCGCCGTTGCCGACCGCGTCGGCCTCGACCTTGGGCGAGAACGAGGCGGCCATCTCATGCCGGATCGTCACCGCCCGGATCGTCTCCCGGACGAGCACCGCGGTGTCGGCCGCGCCGACCGGGTCCTCGGCGGCCACCGACACCTCGTACTGCCCGGCCGCGTACTCCGGGTGGAGCTGGACGACCGTCACGCCGGTCCGCCTGAGCGACTCCAGGACGTCCCGCAGGTAGCCGGCCAGTTCGGTGACCCGCGTCATCCCGTACGCGGGGCCCTTGCAGGCGGGTGAGAACTCCTCGCCGTCGCCGTCCGACACCGCCCACTCGATCTCGAACGCGGCCTTCACCGTGTAGCCGCGCCCGGCGAGCCGGTCCACCTCGCGGCGCAGCAGGGCCCGCGCGTCCAGCGGGTGGACGGATCCGTCCTGGGCGTACCGGAGCGCGGGCGCGTGCGCCCAGCCCGGGAGCGCGGCCAGCGGGACGAGCCGATCCAGGTCGGGGTGCAGCCGCAGGTCGCCGGTCGGGCCGCCGATGTGGCGCCCGGACACGATCGAGTCGTCCAGCAGGAACACGTCGAACACCGGGGACATCCCCACGCCCCACGCCGCGGCGTGCTCCAGCCGTTCCACCGGGACGGTCTTGGTGCGGGTGATCCCGCTGACGTCCACCCACGTCAGCGCGACGGCGGCGATGCCCTCGCCGGCCAGCCTGCGCGCCGCCTCGGCCGCGCGGGCGCCGAGCCTGGCGCGCTCGCGCCCGTCCAGGGCCCGCTCTCCGGCGTCGCGTCCCCGCGGGGCGGTCTGAGAGGTCGGTTCCACGGTTGCTGACTCCCGGTCGGGTGGCGGTGGACGTGAACACGGTCCGTAAGGGCATCGTAGGGAGAACGCAGTCGTGTTTCAGGGAGGAAGCGGGAGCCGTGCTGGAGTATCTGGAGGCGCTGCGGCTGGTCGACCACCACTGCCACGGCGTCCTCGGCGAGGACCTCGGCCGCACGGCGTTCGAGGAGATGCTCACCGAGGCGGAGAACGCGGGACCGCCCGGCGTGAGCATGTTCGACACCCAGGTCGGGTTCGCGCTGCGGCGCTGGTGCCCGCCGGTCCTCGGCCTGGACGCCCACGCCGAGCCCGACGAGTACCTGGCGCGCCGGGCCGAGCTCGGCGCGGCGGAGGTCAACCGGCGGTTCCTGCGCGCCGCCGGACTCGACGCGCTCTGCGTGGACACCGGCTACACGCCGGCGGCGATCCTCGACCCGCCCGGCCTCGGCCGGCTGGCCGGCGCGCGGGCGCACGAGATCGTCCGGCTGGAGGCGGTCGCGGAGCGGGTGGCGGCGGACGGCGTCGAGGCGGCCCGGTTCGCGGGCGAGGTGCGGGCCCGGCTCCACGCCGCGTCCGCCGCGGGCGCCGTCGGGGCCAAGTCGATCGCCGCCTACCGGGCCGGGCTGGAGCTGTCGGGGGAGCGGCCGGCGGAGGCCGAGGTCGCCGGGGCGGCCGGGCGGCTGATGCTCGCGGCGCCCGGCGGCGGCGCGCCGCCGCGCGTGTGCGACGAGACCCTGCACCGGTTCCTCGTCTGGTGCGCGGTGGACGCCGGGCTGCCCGTCCAGTTCCACGTCGGCTACGGGGACGCGGACGCCGACCTGAGGCGCGGCGACCCGCTGCTGCTCGTCGGGCTGCTGCGCGCCATGGACCCCGTCCCCGCGATGCTGCTGCACAACTACCCGTTCCACCGGCACGCCGGGTACCTGGCGCAGGTGCTGCCGAACGTGTACGTCGACGCGGGCCTGGCGACCCACAACCTCGGGCACCGCTCGCCCGCGCTCATCGCCGAGCTGCTGGAGCTGGCGCCGTTCGGGAAGGTGCTGTACTCCTCGGACGCGTTCGGGCTGGCCGAGCTCTACCACCTCGGGGCGCTGCTGTTCCGGCGCGGGCTCGCCGGATTCCTGGCCGGGGGAGTGGAGGACGGCGCCTGGACGGCCCGCGACGCCGAGCGGGTCGCGGGGCTGGTGGGGTCCGGCAACGCCCGCCGGGTCTACGGTCTGGAGTGAGCCGATCTTCGCGGCGGAACCGGCATTCGGGAGGACTCGTCATGGCGGCACGTGAACGCCTGCTCGTCATCGGGGGCGACGCCGCGGGGATGAGCGCCGCGTCCCAGGCCCGCAGGCTGCGCGGCCCGGACGACCTGGAGATCGTCGCCGTGGAGCGCGGGCACCACGCGTCCTACTCGGCGTGCGGCATTCCCTACTACGTCGGCGGCGTGGTGGACGAGCTCGACGCGCTCGTCGCCCGCACGCCCGCCGAGTTCCGCTCGCGCGGCATCGACCTGCGGCTGCGCACCGAGGCCGTGGAGATCGACACCGGCGGCGGCCGGGTGCGGATCCGCTCGCTCGACGGCGGCGGCGAACACTGGGAGCCCTACGACCGGCTCGTGGTCGCGACCGGCGCCGTCCCCGCGCGCCCGGATCTGCCCGGCGCCGACGCGACGGGCGTCCACGGCGTGCAGATCCTCGACGACGGTGTGGCGATCCGCCGCGCCGTCGGGGAGGGGAGCCCCCGCCGCGCCGTCGTGGTGGGCGGCGGCTACATCGGCCTGGAGATGGCCGAGGCGATGGTGATGCGCGGCCTGGAGGTCTCGCTGGTGGACTTCGCCGACCAGCCGATGCGCACCCTCGACCCGGACATGGGCGCGCTCGTCGCGGACGCGATGCGCGGCATCGGCGTGCGGCTGTACCTGGGGGAGCCGGTCGAGGGCTTCGACACCTCCCCGGACGGGCACGTCACCGCGGTCCGCACGCGCGACCGCACGCTGCCCGCGGACCTGGTCGTCCTCGGGCTCGGCGTGCGACCGGCCTCCGGGCTGGCCGAGAGCGCCGGGATCGCGACCGGCCCGACCGGCGGGATCGTCACCGACCGGCGGATGCGCACCCGCGCCGAGCGGGTGTGGGCGGCGGGCGACTGCGTCGAGACCCGCCACCGGGTGTCGGGCGCGCCGGTCGCGATCGCGCTCGGCACGCACGCCAACAAGCAGGGCCGCGTCGCCGGGATCAACATCGGCGGCGGCTACGCCACCTTCCCCGGCGTGGTCGGCACGGCCGTCTCCAAGATCTGCCGGGTGGAGGTCGCGCGGACCGGGCTGAACGAGGCCGAGGCGGCCGCGGCCGGGTTCGAGACGCTGAGCGTCGCCGTCGAGTCCACCACCCGGGCCGGCTACATCCCGGGCGCCGCCGCGATGACGACCAAGCTGATCGCCGAGCGCCGCTCCGGCCGGCTGCTCGGCGCGCAGATCGTCGGCGAGGAGAACGCCGCCAAGCGCGTCGACGGCCTGGCCATCGCGCTGTGGAACGGGATGACGGTCGAGGAGATGACGGGCCTCGACCTCGGGTACGCGCCGCCGTTCGCGCCCGTCTGGGACCCCGTGCTGGTCGCCGCCCGCAAGGCCGCCGACGCCGTCGAGCGGGACATGCGCTCCGGTTCCTGATCCGCTTTGTCGGTGATCTCCCCTACGGTGATGCCTCATGGCGACTGCGGGGCCGGTGGCGGCCGACGAGAGCACCTGGGAGATGCCGGACGCGTGGCGGCGGGTCGCCCACCCCCGCCGGGACCGGCCGGGGCCGTGGCCGCGGGCGCGGATCGACCCCGCCGCGGCCGAGAAGGCGAGGGCGTTCGTCGAGGCCGCCAGAGCCGATGTCGAGGACGTCCTGGCACTCCCCGGCACCACTCCCGAACTGGCCGAGCACGGCCGCGCCTACCTGAAGGGCGAGGCCGACGCGCTGGGCGCGGCGGTGGTCGCGACCGTCGCGGTGTCCAAGCGCGGCCTGCCCGGATCCCGCGGGAAGGACCCGTTCCGGGACGCGTGGGCCGCCGAGCACGGCCTGCCGTTCGCCGCGTGCGCCTTCGCCGAACTGAGCGACGTCACGTCCGACTACGTTCAGGCGGGCAGCAAGGCCACCTGGGCCGGGGTCCGGTGGGCGCGGCCGTCGGACTACCAGGGCGGCTGGTGGGCGGAGGAGAGCGCGGCGCGGCACCTGCGCGCCCTGCTGGCCGCGGCGGACGACGACGTGTACGCGAGGGCCGTCGATGAGCTGGCGGGACGGCGCCGGACGCCGCTCCAGCGGATGGTCGTCTCCTACCTGGCGCCGACCAGGCGGGACTGGGTGGACGAGGTCCGCGCCGACCCGGCGGTCATCGGCCTGCCGCCCCACTCCCAGCACCGGTGGATGCTCTTCTGCGCGCTCGCCGACCCGGAGCAGGTCGACCCGGTCGCCCTGCCGCTCGGCTTCTACGACCGGAGGACGAGCGTCGTCGCGACCCTCGTGGACGGCCTCGGGCCGTCCGGGGCGGTGCCGCTGGTGGTCGAGGCCCTGGAGGGCCAGTACACCCAGACCGACACGTTCCGGAGCCTGCTGGACGTGCTCGTCGAGCTGCCCGTGGACGAGGCGTTCCAAGCGCTCGTGGACCGGGCCGGCCACAGGTACGTCCTGCCCATGGTGATCGCCGCCGCGCGGGCGCATCCGCGGCGGGCGCTGCGCCTGCTCGCCCCGGCCGCCGGGACGCCGGAGGCCGGGGAGGTGCTGCGAGCCCACCTGCTCACCCATCCCGAGCTGGTGGAGGAGATGCTGCCGGAGCTTCCGGAGGAGTCCCGCGCGGCGATCGACGCACTCCGCGAGACCATCGTCCGGGTGCCGGAGGCGCCCGCCGACGCCCTGCCGCCGCTGCTCGTGGACCCTCCGTGGACCCGCCCCCGGACGAAGGCCAAGGCCGTCGTCATCAAGGACCTGGCCTCGCCCGGCACGCGCCTCATCGACTGGGAGCCCGGCGAGCGGGACGCCTGGACGGTGGACCTCCACCATCTGTGGCGATGGGTGGAGCGCATGAAATGGCCGGCCATGGTGGAGAGGTTCCAGCACGGTGCGCTGTCCTCCCACCAGCAGCCCGTGCTGTTCGTCGAGGCGCCCGAGGACCTCGTCCGCCCGCTCCTGGCGGGCTGGGAGCCGCCCGACCCGTGGTACGTGGACGACTGGATGCGGGTCGTCGTCGCCCGGTTCGAGCTCGACGCGCTGGACCCGGCCGTCCACGCGGCGCGGCGCGACCCCGCGGGCGCGGGCGGCGTCCTCCTGCCGTTCCTGAGCGACGAGGTCGCGCGGCTGATGGCCGACTGGCTCGTCCGGCTCAAGCAGGCGGGCCGCACCGCGCAGGCCTGGTTCCGGCGGCACGGCACGGCCGCCGTCCCGGCCCTGGTGCCGCCCGCGCTCGGCAGGGCGGGCGCCCAGCGCCGCGCCGCCGAGGCCGCGCTGCGGTTCGTCGCCGCCCGGCACGGCGCCGAGGCGGTCGTCGCGGCGGCCCGCGTCCACGGCGACGCGGCGGCGGACGCGGTCCAGGCCCTGCTCACGGCCGACCCGCTGGACGTCCTGCCCGCGAAGACGCCGCACGTCGGCGACTGGGCCGACGTGCGGCTGCTCCCGCAGATCCTGCTGCGCGGCCGCGAGCGGGCGCTGCCGGACGCCGCCGTGCGGCACGTCCTGACGATGCTCGCGATGTCCCGGCCCGGCGAGGACTACGCGGGGGTGCGGACGGTCCGCGACGCGTGCGACGGGGAGTCGCTCGCCGAGTTCGGCTGGCGGCTGTTCCGGCAGTGGGAGGCGCAGGGCGCGCCGTCCAAGGACGGGTGGGCGCTGGCGCAGCTCGGCCTGACCGGCGACGACGGGACCGTCCGCCGGCTGACCCCGGTGATCCGGGCGTGGCCGGGCGACGGCGGGCACGCCAAGGCCGTCGCCGGCCTGGACGTCCTCGCCGGCATCGGCACCGACGTGGCGCTCATGCACCTGCACGGCATCGCGCAGCGGGTGAAGTTCAAGGCGCTCAAGGCCAGGGCGCAGGAGAAGATCGAGGAGGTCGCCGCCGGGCTGGAGCTGACCGGCGAGCAGCTCGCCGACCGGCTCGTCCCCGACTTCGGCCTCGACGCCGACGGGACCCTGACGCTCGACTACGGCCCGCGCCGCTTCGTCGTCGGCTTCGACGAGCAGCTCAAGCCGCAGGTGTCGGACGAGGGCGGCGCCCGCCGCAAGGCGCTGCCCAAGCCCGGCGCCAAGGACGACCCCGAGCTCGCCCCCGCCGCCTCCAAGGCGTTCTCGGCGCTCAAGAAGGACGTGCGGACCGTCGCCGCCGACCAGATCCGCCGCCTGGAGGCGAGCATGGTCGCGCGGCGCCGCTGGCCCGTGCGGGAGTTCCGGGAGCTGCTGGCCGGGCACCCGCTCGTCCGGCACCTCGTCCGGCGCCTGGTGTGGCTCGCGTCCGGCGGCCCGGAGGGGGACGAGGGGACGATCGCGTTCCGCGTCGCCGAGGACGGCACGTTCGCCGATGTCGACGACGAGGCCGTCGAGCTCGCCGGTCAGGCGGAGGTCAGGGTCGCGCATCCGGTCGACCTCGACGGCTCGCTCGCCGCCTGGTCGGAGGTGTTCGCCGACTACGAGATCCTGCAGCCGTTCCCGCAGCTCGGACGTCCCGTCCACGCCCTCGCCGACGGCGAGGGGAGGAGCGGCAGGCTGGAACGCTTCGAGGGCCTGACCGTCCCGGTCGGCAAGGTGCTCGGCCTGACCTCGCGCGGCTGGGACCGCGGCGCCCCGCAGGACGCGGGCGTCGAACCCTTCATCTCCCGGCGGCTGCCCGGAGGCCGGTACATCGTCATCGACCTCGATCCCGGCATCGCCGTCGGCACCGTGGACGCCCTGCCGGAACAGCGGCTGGACGCGGTCGCCCTGGCGAGTCGCCCCGAGCAGGGGTGGCTCGGCGGCGGCCCCACGGGCTCCTTCGCCGATCTCGACCCGGTCACCGTTTCCGAGATCCTCGCCGACCTGGCGACGCTCACCTGAGAGAGAGAACCCCCACATGGATCTGCCGAAGGCGCTGCTGGACCCGCCATGGGCGCGCCGGCCGACGCCCCCGCCGGCCGGCGACGAGCCGGTCATCGTCCCCGGCCTGGCCGCGCCGGACGGCCGCGCGGTCGTCTGGGAGCCCGGCGAGCGCGAGACCTGGGCCGAGGTGAGCCCCTACGGCTCCTGGCAGGACGGCGAGTGGGAGAAGGCCGCCGAGGGGTTCCGCGACGGGTGGATGGGCTACGAGCCCACGCGGGCGGGTTTCCTCGCGCAGGCGCCCGAACATCTCGCGCTGCCCCTGCTGGCCGGGTGGGAACCGCACGTGACGTGGGACTTCGACCACTCCCTCAAGCCGATCGTGGCGCGTTTCGAGACCGCCGCCTGGGACGTGGCGGTCCGGCTGGCCAAGCAGAACCCCCACGGGACGGGTCGGATCGTGCTGCCGTTCCTGTCCGCCGACGTGGCCCGGCTGGTCGCCGACTGGCTCTACCGGCTCAAGTCGGCGCAGAAGCTCGCGCGCGCGTGGTTCGCACGGCACGGTCTCGACGCCGTCCCCTACCTGGTGCCGGACGCGCTGGGCAAGCGGGTCGGGCCGCGCCGGGGCGCGGTGAAGGCCCTGCGGATCATCGAGGGCGACGTCGTGGAGGCCGCCCGCGTCCACGGGGACGAGGCGGCCGAGGCGGTCGCGCGGCTCCTGGCCGCCGCGCCTCGCGACTCCGCGCCCGTCGAACCGCCGGTCAGGGCGCCGTCCCTGCCGAGGTGGCTCGACGCCGACGCCCTTCCCCGCCCGGCCCTGCGGGACGGCGGGGAACTGCCGCGCGACGCCGTCCGCATCCTGCTCCTCGCCCTGACGGTGAGCCCGGGAGGCCGGCTCGACGTGACCGGCGTCGTCGACGGCGCCGCCCAGGTCTGCGAGCCGGAGTCGCTGACCGCGCTCGTCTGGGCGCAGTTCGAGGCGTGGCAGGCGGCGGGCATGCCCAAGGGCAGCGGGTTCGTGGTGTCGGCCCTCGGGCGCTTCGGCGACGACGTGGTCGTCCGCAGGCTCGCCCCGCTGGCCAGGGAGTGGCCGGGGCGCAGCGGCGGGTACAGCAGCGCCGTCCAAGGGCTGGAGGCGCTGGTCGACATCGGCACCGACCTCGCCCTGACGCACCTCAACGGCATCGCGCAGAAGTCCCAGTACAAGGGGCTGCGGGGCGAGGCGCAGCGCAAGCTGGCGCAGATCGCGAAGCGGCGCGGCCTGACGGCCGTGCAGCTCGCCGACCGGCTCGTCCCCGACTTCGGCCTGGACGCCGACGGGACCCTGACGCTCGACTACGGCCCGCGCCGCTTCGTCGTCGGCTTCGACGAGCAGCTCAGGCCGCAGGTGTCGGACGAGGGCGGGGCCCGGCGCAAGGCGCTGCCCAAACCCGGCGCCAAGGACGACCCCGACCTGGCCCCGGCCGCCCACCGGCGGTTCGCGGAACTGAAGAAGGACGTCCGCGCGGTCGCGGCCACCGAGGTGGCGCGGCTGGAGTCGGCCATGGTCACGGGCCGCGCGTGGACGCGCGCCGAGTTCGGCGCGTTCCTCGTCGCGCACCCGCTCATGCGGCATCTCGCCCGCCGGCTGGTCTGGCTGAGCGGCGACCGGGCGTTCCGGCTCGCCGAGGACCGGACGTTCGCCGACCTCGACGACGAGGCCGTCGAGCTCGCCGATCCGGCGGACGTCCGGATCGCCCACCCGGTGCTGCTGGGCGACTCCGTGACCGCCTGGTCGCAGGTGTTCGCCGACTACGAGATCCTGCAGCCGTTCCCGCAGCTCGGACGCCCCGTCCACGCCCTCGCCGACGGCGAGGGGAGGAGCGGCAGGCTGGAACGCTTCGAGGGCCTGACCGTCCCCACCGGCAGGTTCCTCGGCCTCACCCGCACGGCGTGGCGGCGCGGCGCGCCGCAGGACAACGGCATCGAGCGCTGGATCTCCTGCGCGCTCGCGCCCGGCGTCACCGCCGTGGTCGACCTGAACCCCGGCATCGCGGTGGGCTACGTCGACCTGAACCCCGTCCAGACCATCGAGCGGGTGTGGATCGGCGCGGCGCCCGGCGACCCGTCCCGCGCGATCGAGAACGGGCTCGCCGGCGTCGACCCGGTCCTCGTCTCGGAGCTGCTGGCCGACCTGACGGGCCTGACCGCCTCCTAGGCGAAGCGGCTGCTCGGCACGGGGCCGGGGGAGCGCACCATGTCCCTCGGCCCCGTGAGCCAGTGGCCGGCGACCGTCCGGACGAAGCCCGCCAGACGCTCGTCGGGGTCCGGCGGCGCCCCGTCGCCGTCGTCGTCGGCCAGGGGCTCGGCGGCGACGATCTCGGCGGCGAGCTCCTCCTCGGGGCGCTCGTCCGGCGGGGCGGTCTCCGGCTCGCCGCCGGACGCGACCCTCAGCCGCTCGCCCCAGGGAGCCACCGCCACCTGGTGCAGGAACCCGGCGACGTCGGCGCTCACCGCGGGCGGGTCGGTCCAGCAGGACGCGTGCTCGAACAGCACCTGCCCCTCGGCCCGCTCCCGCAGGCCCTCCACGTCCGTCTCGTTCAGGTCGTAGGCGACCACGAGCGCGCCGGGGCGGCCCGGGGCGAACGGCTCGGCGGGCAGCCCGAGCAGTCGCGCCGCGGCCAGCCCCAGGATCCGGCTCGACCGGCCGGGGAGCAGGCCGACCGACGCGGGGCGCCGCCCCGCCGCGTCCAGGACCAGCCGCAGCCGGGCGAGGGTCCGCCTGCACATGGCGAAGCTGTCGGAGGTGTAGGCGTAGCGGCCCGTCATGCCGTCGTCGAACCCGTACGGCGAGATCGCGGCGAGGACGCCGCCGCCCAGCGCGAATTTCGCGCTACCCGGCCGCCGCGAGCGCTCGCAGGACGTCGGCGACGAGGTCGGCGGTGTCCTCGACGCCGGCCGAGAAGCGCACGAAGCCGGGCGCCACGGCGTCGCCGCCCCACCGGGCGCGGCGCTCGGCGGAGCTGTGCACGCTGCCGAAACTGGTGGCCTGCATGACGAGCCGCAGTGAGGCGAGGAACCTCTCGGCGGTGGCCTCGTCCTTCAGCGCGAACGACACGACGCAGCCGAACCGGCGCATCTGCCGGGCCGCGGCCTCGTGGGACGGGTCGTCCGGCAGCCCCGGATACCGGAGCCCGGACACCTGCGGACGCCCCCGCAGCGCCTCCGCCACGGCCATCGCGTTGGCCGCCTGCCGGTCCAGCCTCAGCTGGAGGGTGGCGAGCGACCGGTGCGCGAGCCACGCCTCCATCGGCCCGGGGATCGCGCCGACGGTCCTGCGCCAGACCCGGACCCCCTCCGCCAGGGCCGCGTCGCGGGTCGCGACGTGCCCGAGCAGCAGGTCTCCGTGCCCGGTCAGCGCCTTGGTGTCGCTGGCGACGGAGAAGTCGGCCCCGAGGTCCAGGGGCCGCTGCCCGAGCGGGGTGGCGAGGGTGTTGTCCACCGCCACGAGCGCGCCCGCCCGATGCGCGGCCTCGGAGACCCGCCGGATGTCGCAGACGTCCAGCTCCGGGTTGGACGGTGTTTCGAGCCAGACCAGCCGCGCGCCCTCCAGCAGCCCGATCTGGGCGTCGCCCGCGGTCGGGCCCATCCGGACCACGGCGCCGTAGGACTCCAGGCGCTCCTTCAACGCGCGGGTCGTGTGGTAGCAGTCGTCGGGCAGCACCACGACGTCGCCGGACCGGACCTGCGACAGCAGGACGGCCGAGACCGCCGCCATCCCGGAGGAGAACGCGACGGCCTCCGCGCCGCCCTCCAGCTCGCCGATCGCCCCCTCCAGCAGGGTCCACGTCGGGTTGGTGTCGCGCCCGTAGGTGTAGGGCCCGCTCGCCTCACCGGCCAGGTGGTAGTGCGCCGCGAACACGGGCCCGGGCAGCCCCGGCGCGAAGTTCCGCGCCTCCGGCCGCCCGGCGCCCACGGCCAGCGTCCCGTCCCCGATCTCCATGCGCGCCCTCCCCGGCAGGTCCGCCCCCATCGTCCCACCTGCGGGAACCCTCCCGGGCCGGGCCCCTCGCGGGGCGTGCGGAGAACCGGCTGCATTCATCGGAACCTACGGATTTGTCGGCTCTCTCCTCTACCGTTGGGCGGCATGGAAGATCAGCTCCCCGGCGAGGACGATCTGGTGATCCCGGACGCGTGGCGGCGTTCGCTGCACGCGCGGCGCGGCGGCGCGCCCGGTCCCAAGATCAAGGTGAACGGATCGGCGGCGCGCGCCGTCCGGGACTTCGTGGAAGGCGGCCGCGGGGTGGTGGAGGCGCTGCTGGAGGGCGGCGCGGGCGAACCCGAGCTGGCCGAGGCGGCGCGGCGGCACCTGGACGGGCAGGCCGATCCGGCCGGGGCGGCGGCGGTCGCGGCCGCCGCCTCGATGGGCGTGGGCGGCCACCAGCAGGACAAGGTGTACCGGGCGTACGTCGACGCGTGGGTCGGTGAGCACGGGCTCGCGTTCGCGGCGTGCGCGCTGGTCGAGCTGAGCCGCATGAAGGCCACCCGGAAGGGCGGCGGCAACTGGCTCGGAACGTGGGTCGGCGTCGACCGCATCACCGACGAGTACGCGTTCAGGATCCCGGAGCAGGAGGCGCGGCGCGTCCGCGGGCTGCTGGCCGTCGCGTCCGAGGCCGACTACGCCGGCGCGGTCGAGCGGCTCGCGGAGTACAGGTCCGGATGGTGCGCGGGCTGGCTGGTGTCCTACCTCGTCCCGACCCGCGAGGACTGGGTCGAGGAGTGCTGCGCCGCCCCGCCCCCGCAGGTGCGCCGCCACGACCTCCTGGGGGTGGTCATGCCGGCGCTGGGCAAGCCGGAGCAGCTCGCGGCGGCGTACCCGGCGCGCGGCCTGTTCTACGGCCACGCGAACCGGGCCCTGCTCGCCAGCATGGCCGACGGCATCGGTCCCGGCGTCCTGCCCTTCCTGCTCGCCCAGGCGGACGGCCTCTCCCTGGAGTCCGACGACCGCAAGCGCATCTACGAGACGGTCGCGATCCTGCCGACGGACGAGGCATTCCAGGCGCTGCTCGACCGGATCGACCACAAGCACGTCCGGGCCGCCCTCGGGGAGGCCGCGCGCCGGTTCCCGATGCGGGCGCTGCGGCTGCTGGCCCGCGCGGACGCCGGCGACCTGCTCGCCTCCCACATCGAGGCCAACCCCGAACTGGTCGCCGCGGCGCTGCCCGACCTGCCGGCGGAGGTCGCCGCCGCCGTCCGGCGCGTCGCCGCCTCGTCCGCCCGCGTTCCGGACGCGGCGCCGGGCGAGCTGCCCGCCGTGCTCGTCGACCCGCCGTGGCTGACCCCGCGGCGCCCCGTGCTGCAGGGCCTCGCCGTCCCGGAGCCGCGACTCGCGTGGCGGGACGGCGAGCGGCAGAAGTGGCTCCAGTGGGACCCGAAGACCGAGAGGCCGGAGGACCCCGACTGGGAGGCGCTGGTCGAGGCCTACACGTCCGCGGGCCACGACTCCGGCAACGTGCAGCTGATGGTGTACGGGCCGGAGGAGCTGATCCGTCCCCTCATGCCGCGCTGGAAGGGCTACGGCGTCCGGTGGGCCCACGTGTGGATGCGGCCGCTCGCGGCCCGCTACGAACTGGACGCCCTGCCTTCGGCGATCCGGACGGCCAAGGCGTTTCCCGACTACTGCTGCGAGCCGCTGATGCCGTACCTGGACGGCGGCGTGGCGACGTTCATGGCGGGAGGGCTCGTCAAGCGCGGCGCGCTCCTCGTCCCCGCCCGCCAGTGGTTCGGCCGCCACGGGCTCGACGCGGTGCCCCTGCTGGTCCCGGCGGCGCTCAGCGACAAGCCCAAGGACTGGCGGAGCGCCGAGACCGCCCTGCGGTACGTGCGTGACCTGCGCGGCCTCGACGGCGTGGTGGCCGCGGCCCGCGACGCGCACGGCGAGGAGGCCGCCGAGGCGCTCCGGGCCCTGCTGTCCACCCCGCCGGTCGAGACGGGCCTCGACAAGGCTCCCGTCATCGGCGCATGGATGGATCCGACCCCGCTCCCGCAGGTGCTGCTGCGGGGACGCGACCGCGCCCTGCCCCGGGAGGCGGTCGGTCACCTGGTCGGGATGCTCGCCCTCCCGACCTCGTACAGGGTCGAGGAGCTGGCGGAGGCGGTCGCGCCGGGCACCCTCGCGGAGTTCGGGTGGGCGCTGTTCCGGCAGTGGCTCGACGCCGGCAAGCCCTCCAAGGACGCGTGGGCCCTGCGGCAGCTCGGCCGCACCGGCGACGACGACACCGTCCGGCTCCTCACCCCCGTCATCCGGGCGTGGCCGGGGGAGGGCGGGCACAAGAACGCCGTACACGGCCTGGACGTGCTCGCCGAGATCGGCACCGACGTGGCGCTGACGCATCTGCACGGCATCGCCCAGAAGGTGAAGTTCAAGGGACTCCAGGCGGAGGCGCAGGAGCGGATCCGGCAGGTCGCGGAGCGGCTCGACCTCACCACCGACCAGCTCGCCGACCGGCTCGTCCCCGACTTCGGCCTCGACGACGAGGGGGGCATGACCCTCGACTACGGGCCCCGCCGCTTCCTCGTCCGGTTCGACGAGCAGCTCAAGCCGTTCGTCGCCGACGAGGACGGCAGGCGGCGCAAGTCCCTCCCCAAGCCCGGCGCCCAGGACGACCCCGAGCTCGCGCCCGCCGCCTTCAAGGCGTTCGCCGGGCTCAAGAAGGACGTCCGCGCCGTCGCCGCCGACCAGCTCCGCACGCTGGAGCGGGCGATGGTGGCGCGGCGCCGCTGGACGCCCGCCGAGTTCGGCGAGTACATCGTCCGGCACCCGCTCGTCTGGCACATCGCCCGCCGCCTGGTCTGGCTGGCGGAGGACGGCCGCACCGCCGCCGCGTTCCGCATCGCAGAGGACCGGACGCTCGCCGACGCCGGCGACGACGCGTTCGCCCTGCCCGAATCGGCCCGCGTCGGCATCGCCCACCCGCTGGACCTCGGGGAGGCGGTGAAGGCGTGGTCGGAGGTCTTCGCCGACTACGAGATCGTGCAGCCGTTCCCGCAGCTCGCCCGACCCGTCCACGCGCTGACCGAGCAGGAGCGCGGCAGCGGCCGGCTGGAGCGGTTCGAGGGCCTGAAGGTGCCCTTCGGCAAGGTCCTCGGCCTGGTCAAACTGGGCTGGGACCGCGGTGTACCGCTCGACGCGGGCGTCGAGCGGTGGATCTACCGGCGCGTCGCCGACGACCGGTACGCCGTCATCCAACTCGATCCCGGCATCGCGGTCGGCGCCGTCGACGCCACCGGCGACCACCAGGTCCTCGACGTCGTGTGGTTCGCGCAGGAGCCCACCGACTTCCGGATCAGAGTGGGCACCCCGCTGAGGTTCGGCGAGCTGCACCCCGTCACGGCGTCCGAGATCCTGTCCGACCTGACCACCCTCGCCGAGGCGGCCGAGAAGTGAAGGACACGACCAAGAGCGAGACCCCGCCCGGCCACCAGCGGCCCCCGGCGGAGGTCCGGTTCGCCGGCGAGCTGGAGAGGCTCCGCGAGAGCGACACCGGGCCGAGGCCGCCCGGCTGGGCGCTCGGCCTGACGGCCGCGCGGCGGTTCATCGTCGGGGACGAGGCGCTCGGCGTCCGCCGCAAGTTCGTCGGCGACACCGCCCTCATCGACCGGGCCCTGGTCACCCTCGCCACCAGCCGGGGGCTGATGCTCGTCGGCGAGCCCGGGACGGCGAAGTCGCTGCTGTCGGAGCTGATCGCGGCCGCGGTCGGCGGCACCTCCACGCTGACGATCCAGGGCGGCGCGGCCACCACCGAGGACCAGATCAAGTACTCGTGGAACTACGCGCTGCTGGTGTCGGAGGGGCCGTCCAGGCGCTCCCTCGTCCCGGCGCCGCTGCTCACCGGGATGGCTGAGGGCAGGGTGGTCCGGTTCGAGGAGATCACCCGCTGCCCGCTGGAGGTGCAGGACTCGCTGCTGTCGCCGCTGTCCGACCGCGTCCTGGCGATCCCGGAGCTGTCCCGCGCGGCCTCCGGCGGCGCGGCGCCGCCCTCCCACGGGGGGCAGAGCGCGGACGCGATGGTGTTCGCCCGCGACGGGTTCAACATCATCGCGACCGCCAACACCCGCGACCGCGGCGTCAACGAGATGAGCGCCGCGCTCAAGCGGCGGTTCAACTTCGAGACGGTGTTCCCGATCGCCGACTTCGCGACCGAGCTTGACCTGGTCGAGCAGGAGGCCGGGCGGCTGCTGGAGCACAGCGGCGTCGAGGTCGCGCCGCGCCGGGACGTCCTCGAGGTGCTCGTCACCGTGTTCCGGGAGCTGCGCGACGCCACCACCGAGGAGGGCCGGTCGATGGACCGCCTGTCGGCGGTGATGAGCACCGCCGAGGCGGTGTCGGTCGCCCACCAGGTCGGCGTGCGCGGCTGGTTCCTGCGCGGCGAGGCGGGCGGCGCCGCCGACATCGTCGAGAGCCTCGCCGGCACCGCGGCCAAGGACAACCCCGAGGACCTGGCCCGGCTGCGCCGCTACCTGGAGCAGCAGGCTCCCCGCCGCGACGGGGAGCAGTGGAAGGCGCTGCACGCCGCCCGGCACCTGCTGCCCGGCTGATGGCCGCCACGTTCGTCGGCGTCCGGCACCACAGCCCCGCCTGCGCCCGGCTCGTCCGGGAGACGATCAGGCGGCTGCGGCCCGCGTACGTGCTGGTGGAGGGGCCCGCCGACTTCGGGGACCGGATCGGCGAGCTGCTCCTCGGGCACGAGCCGCCCGTCGCGGTCTTCAGCCACTACCGGGACGACGAGCGCGTGCACGCCTCCTGGTCGCCGTTCTGCGCCTACTCCCCGGAATGGGTCGCGCTGGAGGAGGGCCGGGCCGCCGGGGCGGAGCTGCGGTTCATCGACCTGCCCGCCTGGCACCCGGCGTTCGCCGGCCGCAGCAACCGCTACGCCGACGCCGAGCGCCGCTACGCCGAGGTGACCGCGCGGCTGTGCCGGGAGTTCGCCGTCGACAACACCGACATCCTCTGGGACCACCTGTTCGAGATCGACGCCGAGGGGGCGGGGGAGCGGCTCGGCGCGTACTTCGCCCTCCTGCGGGGCGAGGCGGAGGCCGGGGAGGACGACACCGCCCGCGAGTCCTACATGGCGGAGTGGGTGCGGGCCGCCGAGGCCGACGCCGGAGACCGCCCCGTCGTCGTGGTGACCGGCGGCTTCCACAAGCCGGCCCTCGAAGTCCTCGCCGCGTCCGGCGGCACGGCGTGGCCGAGCGTGCCGGAGCCGCCCGGCGACGCCACCGGCGGCAGCTTCCTCGTCCCGTACTCGTTCCGGCGCCTCGACGCGTTCACCGGCTACCAGTCGGGCATGCCGTCGCCCGAGTACTACCAGCGGCTCTGGGAGGACGGCCCCGACGCGGCCGCCGGGGCGCTGGTGGAGACGGTCGTGGCCCGGCTGCGCAAGCGGGGGCAGGTCGTGTCGACCGCCGACCTGATCGCCGCCCGCACCCTCACCGGCGGCCTCACCCGCCTGCGCGGCCACCCCGCGCCGGCCCGCACCGACCTGCTCGACGGCCTGGTGGCCGCGCTGGTGAACGACGACCTCGACCAGCGGCTCCCGTGGACCTCCCGCGGCGTGCTCGCGCCGGGGGCGCACCCGGCCGTCGCCGAGATGGTCGACGCGCTGAGCGGCGACCGGACCGGGCGCCTGCACCCGGACACCCCCGCCCCGCCGCTCGTCGGCCACGTGACCGCCGAGTTGAGGCGCCTCGGGATCGACCGCGACGGCCCGGTCGCGCTGAAGCTGGCGACCCCCCGCGGCCTGGAGCGCAGCCGGGTGCTGCACCGCCTGCGCGTTCTGCGGATCCCGTTCGCCGACCGCGACTCGGGCCCCGACTCGGGCGCCGACCCGGTGCTGGAGGAGCGCTGGACCGTGGACGCCTCCGACCGCGACGGGCGCCGCCACGCCGCGCTCATCGAGGCGGGCGCCTACGGGCCGACGCTGGCCGGTGCCGCGGCGGCCGCCCTGGACGAGCGGATGAACGCCGCGGGCGCCGACATGGAGCGCCTCGCGGGCGTGCTGTTCGACGCGGCGCTGTGCGGCTGCGCGGACCAGTCCGGCCGGATCGCCGAGTCCATCTCCGCCGGGATCGCGGGCTCCTCCGACATGGCCGCGCTCGGCGCCGCGCTCGGATCCGTCCTCGGGCTGTGGCGCCACGACCGCGTCCTCGGCACGGCCGGCAGCCCCCTGTTCGGCACGGTCATCGAGGAGTGCGCCGACCGGATCCTGTGGCTGGCCGAGGGCGTGCGCGGCGGTCCCGCGCCCGCCGACCTGCGCCGGCTCCGCGCGCTCGCCGCCGTCCGCGACGCGCTGCTGCACGCCTCCGGCGCGCTGCGCCTCGACCGGGACGCGGCGCTCGGCGTCGCGCGCCGCGTCGCCGCCGGATCCGGCGCGCCGCCCGACCTGCGCGGCGCCGCGTTCGGGCTCGCCCGCGTCCTCGGCGACGCCTCCGACGCGGCCCGGGCGCTGCGCGGCGCCGCCGTCCCGGCGACGTTCGGCGACTGGCTCGCCGGCCTGTTCGCGCTGGCCAGGCAGGAGGTGCTCGACCCGGGCGCCGCCCTCCTCGGCGTCCTGGACGAGCTGGTCGCCGGGCTGAGCGAGGACGACTTCCTCGTCGCGCTGCCCGCGCTGCGGCAGGCGTTCGAGTTCTTCCCGCCCCGCGAGCGCGCGGCCATCGCCCAGGGGCTCCTGGACCGCCGCGACCTGCGCGGCTCCGCCCGCGCGCTGCTCCGCGCGCCGGCCTCGCCGGTGCTCACCGCCGAGGCCCTCGCCCTGGACGCCCGCGTGGACCGGGCGCTCGCGGCGGCGGGCCTCGCCGCGGACGCGGAGGACCCGCCCACCGCACCGCCCAGCGAGGAGGCATCGTGATCCCGCCCGACCTGGAACGATGGCGGCTCGTCCTCGGCTCGCCCGCCGAGTCGTGCACGGGCGCGCTCGACGGCGAGGCCGCCGAACGGGACGCGGCCCTCGGCTGGCTGTACGGGCGCGACCCCGACCTCGCCAGGCGCGGCGTGCGGCGCGGCTCCGGCGCGGGCGGCGGCGCCGACGCCGACCGGCAGGGCGACGACCGCACCGGCGGGACGGGGCCGTCCCAGCTCACCACCGTCGACTGGCTCGACGCCGTGCACCGGCTCTTCCCCAGGGAGACGATCGAGCGGCTCGAACGCGACGCCGTCGAGCGGTACGAGATCCACGAGATCGTCACCGACCCGGCCGTGCTGGAGCGCGTCGCGCCGGACGAGGCGCTGCTGCGCGCCGTCCTGCGGACCAAGCACCTGATGAACCCCGAGGTCCTCGCGCTGGCCCGCAGGATCGTGGAGGCCGTCGTCCGGCAGCTGATGGAGCGGCTGGTCACCGAGGTCCGGCAGGCGTTCCACGGCACCCGCTCGCGGCGGCCGAGCCGGGTGAAGAACTCCCGCAACTTCGACTTCCACGGCACCGTCCGCGCCAACCTCGCCCACTACCGGCCGGACGAGCGCCGCCTCTACATCGAGAACCCGCGGTTCGTGTCGCGGACGAGGCGGCACGTCGAGCAGTGGCAGATGATCCTGCTCGTCGACCAGTCCGGCTCCATGCTCGGGTCGGTCGTGCACGCCGCCGTCACCGCCGCGTGCCTGTGGGGGCTGCCCGGCCTGAAGACGCACCTCGTCGCGTTCGACACCTCCGTCGTCGACCTGACCTCCGACGTGACCGACCCGGCCGAGCTGCTGATGAAGGTGCAGCTCGGCGGCGGCACCGACATCGCGCGGGCCGTGGCCTACGGGGCCGGCCTGGTGGAGAACCCGCGCCGGTCGATCGTCGCGGTCATCACCGACTTCTACGAGGGCGGGAACGAGCACCGGCTCGTCGAGGAGGTGCGGCGGCTCGTCCAGCAGGGCACGCAGGTGCTCGGCCTGGCGGCGCTCGACGAGGAGGCCAACCCCTCCTACGACCGGAGGACGGCGCAGCGCCTCGCCGACGAGGGCGCCCACGTCGGCGCGATGACGCCGGGGCAGCTCGCCGGGTTCGTCGCGGAACGGATCGGCCGATGACGCGCGCCGACCTGCTCGCGCTGACCCCGGACGCGCTCGCCGCCCTCGCCAACCGCGGCCTGGTCAAGCGCGCCGCCAAGGACCTGGACGCCGGCGGCGGCCCCGAGATCACCGTCGCCCCGGACGGCGGGATCGACGGCGCCTTCCCCGACGGCACCATGACGTCCCTGCCCGCCGGGGCGGGCCTGGAGGCCGCGCGCTGCTCGTGCGCGGCGACCGGGACGTGCCGGCATCGGATCTGCCTCGTCCTGGCCTATCAGCGGACCGCCGCCGGGCCGGAGGCCACCGGGGCCCCGGAGCCGGCGGCCGGCTGGTCTCCGGGAGCCTTCGACGACGACGCGCTCGCCCGCGTCCTCGGGCGGCGGGCCCTCACCGCCGCCCGCCGAAGCCTCCGCGCCGGGTACTCGGCGAAGATCCGCCGCCCCACCGCGCAGGACCCGGTGGCGCAGGTGGAGCTGCCGGCCTGCACGGTCCGGTTCCTGGTGCGGGGCGAACTCGGCTACGTCCACACCGACGCGGTGGCGGCGGTGCGCGGCGAGGTCACCGTGCTCGCCGTCTGGGCGTTCCGCGCCGCCGACGAGCGCGGCCTGGCGGGCGAGGAGGTCCGGCTGGACGTCGGCGGTTCGGCCAAGGCCGGCGGGGACGGCCTCGACGCCGCGCTCGACCTCGCCGACCAGGTGCTCCTGGAGGGCGCGGCGCACGCCGGGCCCGTCCTCGCGACCGCGCTCGGACGCACCGCCGCCGACCTCGGGGCGGCCGGCCTGCACTGGCCCGCCGCCGCGCTCGCCGACCTGGCCGCGCAGCTGGCCGCCCACCACGACCGCCGCGCCGACCACGACCCGGCGCGCGTCGCCGAGCTGCTCGCCGAGGTCCACGCCCGGCACCGCGCCGCGCGCGGCGGCGCCGCCCGCTCCCAGGTGCTCGGCACGGAGGAGGCCGCGGACACGCCGCTGCGCCGCGTCCGCCTCGCCGCCCTCGGCTGCCGCGTCGGCGGCACGGGCGCGGCCCGCACCGCCGACGTCTACCTCGCGCACACCGGCACCGGCATCGTCCTGGTGCTGAAACGGCGCTGGGACGTCCCGGACGGCGACGGGCTCACCGGCGCCGATCTCGCCGGGCGCCGCGTCCTCGGGTCGCCGCTGCGGTCCCTCGCCGCCGCGAACGTCGTGTCCGAGAGCGCCTCGCGCAGCGCCGGGCGGGTCGTCCGGGTCGCCGCCGGGCGGATCGCCAGGACGACGGTCACCCCGCTCGGCGACGCCTGGGAGGGCCTGCCCGCCGCGCTGCTCGTGCGCGACCTGGCCGCCGCGGGGCGGGCCCTGGACGCGCTGCCGCCCCGCCTCGTGCGGCCCCGCGTGGAGGCCGAGCTGGTCCGCGTCGTCGAGATCGCCGAGGTCCGCGAGATCGGCTACCACCCCGGGGCGCAGCGGCTGGAGGCCGTGGTCGCCGACGCGGCGGGCACCGCCGCCGTCGTCCGCGCCGACTACAGCCCGCACCGCCCCGCCGCGCTGGACGCCCTGTCCGGGGCGCTCACGGCGGGGGCCCGGTTCGTCTCGGGCGCCGTCCGCAGAGACCGCGGCGGCCTCGTCATCGACCCGCTCGCCGTGCTGACCGAGGACGGCCCCGTCGTCCCCGACCTGGCCCCCGGCGACGGCACCGCCGCCCTCGGGGCGCCGCCCGCGGCCGCGCCCGATCCGCTGGCCCGGGCACTGGACGAGGCGCTCGCCGCCTGCGCCGAGGCGGCCCACCGCGGCCTGCTGCGTCCGCCGTCCGGGACGCGGGAGCGCCTCGCCCGCGCGGGCGAGGCGCTGGAGCGCGCCGGCCTCCGCACGTCCGCCGGGACGCTCGCCGCCCTCACCGCCGCGCTCGCGGCCGACGACCCGCAGGGCATGACCCGCGCCTGGGCCACCGCCCACATCCGGCTGGTCACGGCGGCCGAACTGCGCTGACGCGCCGCTACGCGCGGCAGGTGAGCGGGCGGCCCCCGTTGAGGGCGACCATGTCGTTCAGGGCGGCGACCAGGTCGATCGGCGCGCCGGGCGCGTGCCCGTCCAGCTCGGCGTAGGCGCGGTGGAGGTTGCCCGCCAGGCGCTCGGGGTCGGTCAGCTCCGCGTACGGGCCGAGGTCGGCCTCGCGGGCGGCCTCCAGCGGCGACAGCCCGGCCGGCTTGGCCTCGGCGGCCGTCGCCTGGACGAAGCGCGCGTAGCCGAGCACCCGGTCGACGAGTTCGGGACCGGCGACGGGTCCGTGCCCGGGGACGATGGTCTCCGCGCCCAGCGGCGCGACGACCTCCTCCAGCACCCGGACCGCGCCCGCGACCGACCCCTGCATCAGGAACGGGGTGCCGCCGTTGAACAGCAGGTCGCCGCAGAACAGCACGCGCCGCTCCGGGATCCACACGATGGAGTCGTTGGTGGTGTGCGCGGGCGTCCCGACGTGCCGGACCTCGCAGCGCAGGTCGTCCACCCACAGCGTCACGCCGTCGGTGTAGGTGAGGAACGGCGGCTCGATCTCGACGTCGCCCCACTCGACCTTCGTCCAGAACGGCTCGTCGAACGGCATGCCCCAGCTGAGCGCGCCCTCCCGCGTGCCCTCGTGGCCGACCACGGTCGCGCCGGAGAACAGGTAGTTGCCGAAGGTGTGGTCGCCGTGGTGGTGGGTGTTGACCAGCGTCCGGACGGGACGGTCGGTGACCGACCGGATCGACTCCAGGTACGCGCGGGTGCGGCGCTCGGTCGAGCAGGAGTCGACGCTCGTCACCCCCCGCGCGCCCGTGAGGAAGCCGGTGTTGTTGATCCACCAGGTGCCGTCGGGCTGGACGTAGGCGAAGATCCCGTCGGAGACCTCCTCCAGCCGCGGGCGGCCCGGTCCCTCGCGTTCGGGTGCGTCGCTCATGGGTGTGGAAGTGTAACCGGCATCGGAAGCGCGACCGCGGCGACGGGAGGGCCGCGGCCCTCCCGGCGGTCGGCCGCGGTCAGTACTCCGCCAGGCTCGTCAGCAGGTGCGGGCGCGGCGAGACCTCCCGGGCGGACGGCTCCCGCGACCCGGCGGAGCGCAGCACCTCCCCGGCGCCGAGCACGGCCGCGTCGCCGGTGTCGTCCCCGACCCGCGCGCCCAGGCCCGTCCGGTCCTGGATCAGCCGCTCCAGGCCGGGCAGCCGGGCGCAGCCGCCGGTGAGCGTGATGCCGACGCCGAGCAGGTCGCCGGAGATCTCGGGCGAGCAGCCGGCGAGCCCGGCGCCGATCGCGTCCACGATCCGCGCCACCGGAGCGGAGATCGCGCGGGCGACGTCCACGGTGGTGAGGACGACGCCGCGCGGCATGCCCGTCGCGATGTCGCGCCCGTGCACGACGGTCTGCCGCACCGGGCGGCGGCCGAGCGGCGGCACCGCGCCGACCTCCAGCTTGGCCGCCTCCGCCGCCGGCAGCGACACCGCGATGCCGTGCTCCTGGCGGACGAGCGCCGCGATGGCGCGGTCCAGCGCCGACCCGCCGACGTGCGCGGTGTGCGAGGTGACCAGGCCGCCGAACGCGATGACGCCCACGTCGGTGACGTCCGCGCCGATGTCGGCGATCACCGTGATGTCGGGCCGCGCGCAGGAGGTCATGCCCATCCCGATGGCGGCGGCGATCGGCGTCGGCACGAGCGTGAGCCGCCGCGCGCCCGCCTGGTAGGCGGAGAACTGCAGCGCCCGGTAGTGGACGGAGGTCAGCCCGCTCGGCACCGTGACGACCAGGCGCGGTCGCGCCGTGTAGTGGCGCCGGTGGTGGCGACGCACCAGGTGCCGCATCAGGTACTCGGCCTCGTCGGTCTCGGTCGGCGCGCCCTCGCGGATGGGCCGCACGAGGGTGACCTCGGGGTTGCGTCCGGCCATCTCCCGCGCGGGGGCGCCGAGGGCGAGGATGCGCCCGGTGTCCCGGGAGCGCGCGAGCAGCGACGGTTCGCGGCACACGACGCCGCGGCCCTTCACATGCATCCGCACGGTCGAGCTGCCCAGGTCGATAGCGGTGTCCCGGCCCGCGAAGTCCCACATCGCGCCCTCCCAATCGCCCTGTTCGTCGCAAGAGTCCAGATGATTCCCGTGCTACCTGCGGCGATGCCCACGCCCGGGTAAGCGAATCGCAACGACCTGGCGATCCAGGATCCGAAATGTCGGGAACGCGGAGCGCGGTGCGGCGCCCGCCCGGGACGCAATCCCGGGCGGGCGCCAAAAGATCATGTGGGGACGGTCCCGGGCCGCGCGCCCCGCCGCGCCGTCCACCCGCGGCGGGCCCGGACGGCGCCCGCCGCGCGGCACGCCCCGTACAGCAGGAACGAGACCGTGGTGACGTACGGGCTGATCGGGATGCTGGACCCGATCGACAGCAGGATCCCGCCCAGCACCGACACCGTCGCGAGCGCGGCGCTCAGCAGCGGCGCCAGCACCGGCGACGCGGTGACCCGCACCGCGGCCGCGGCCGGGGTGCAGATCAGCGCGAGCACCAGCAGCGCGCCGACGACCTGCACGGACACCGCCACCGCCAGGCCGAGCACCAGCATGAACGCCGGGGACAGCACCCGCACGGGAACGCCCCGGGCCGCCGCCACGTCCGGGTCCAGGCTGGCGAACGCCAGCGGGCGCCACATGACGGCGAGGCAGGCCAGCACCACCGCCGACGTCGCGAGCAGCCACGACAGCCGCGGCGTGTCGATCGCGACGATCTGCCCGGTGAGGATGCCGAACTTGTTGGCCGACCGCCCCTGGTAGAGCGACAGGAACAGCACGCCGAGCCCGAGCCCGAACGGCATCAGCACGCCGATCGCCGACCCGCGGTCGCGCGCCTTCGCGCCGAGCACCCCGATCAGCGCGGCGGCCGCCAGCGCCCCCGCGATCGAGCCGCCCGCCACGCTCGCCCCGGCCAGCAGGGCGGCCGCCGCTCCGGCGAACGACAGCTCGCTGATGCCGTGCACGGCGAACGCGAGGTCGCGCATGACGACGAACGTCCCGGCGAGCCCGCCGACCAGCCCGAGCACGGCCCCCGCGACGAGTGAGTTGCGCACCAGCCCGAGCAGCGCCCCGTAGTCCTGGAAGTTGAAGATCTCGTGCCATGCCTCCTGCCAGCTCATGCGGTCTCCTGGCGGGAAGTTTGCGCGCCGCGGCCGGCGCCCATGTCCAGGATCCGGTCGGCGAAGGGGACGACCGGGTCGATGTCGTGCGTGACGAACACGACGGCGGTGCCGTGGTCGCGGCGGTGCCGGTCCACCAGACCGGCGACGACCCGCTGGTGCTCGGCGTCCAGGGAGGCCAGGGGCTCGTCGCACAGCAGGACGCGCGGGCCGGTGGCGAGGGCCTGCGCGACCCGGACGCGCTGCAGCTCGCCGCCCGAGAGGAGCGCGACCGGGACGTCGGCGAACGCGGCGGCGCCCACGTCGGCGAGGAGGGCGTCGACCCGGCGGCGCGCGTCCCTGCGCGGCCGCCCGGGGCCCCAGCGGTGCCCGTCGATTCCGAGGCGCACGAGGTCGCGGGCGCGCAGCGGGGTGTGCGGCGGGACGGCCCGGTGCTGCGGGACGTAGCCGACGGCGCCGCTGCCCCGCCGGGGGCGGCGCCCGTCCACCTCGACCGTTCCGGACGACAGCCGCTGGAGCCCGAGCAGCACCCTGAGCAGGCTGGTCTTCCCCGACCCGTTGGAGCCGACGACGGCGAGGAACTCGCCGGGCCGCACGTCCAGGTCCAGCCCGCGCCACAGGGTCCGCTCGCCGTAGGACAGGGCCGCGCCGCGCATGGCGATCACGACAGCGCCTTGTGGAGCGCGGCGATGGAGCCGTCCATCCAGGCGACGTAGTCCCGCCCGGCGGGGAGGGTCTCGGTGACCGGCACCACCGGCACGCCCGCCTCGGCCGCCGCCTTCCTGACCCTGTCGGTCTGCGGTCCGCTCGTCTGCACGTTCACGACCAGCGCCCGCACCTTCCCGCCGTCGAGCAGCGCCAGCGTGTCGCGCATCGCGCGCGGCGGGACGTCGTCCCCTTCCTCGACCGCCTCGGCGAACTCCTCCGGGGTCCGGTCGACCAGCCCGGCCGCCTCCAGCAGGTAGACGGGGACGGGCTCGGTGACGGCCACGCCGTCCCCCGAGTGCGCGGCCCTGACCGCCGCGACCTTCTCCTCCAGCGCCTTCAGCCGCGTCTTGAAGGAGGCGGCGTTCGACGCGTACGTCCGCGCGTTCCCGGGGTCGGCCCCGGCGAGCGCGGCGGAGATCCGGTCGGCCAGCAGGGCGACGGAGGGCAGGTCGTACCAGACGTGCTCGTTCAGCTCCTCGCCCTTCGGGGCGGTCTTCCCGGAGATCTGGACGGCGTTGAGCACCCGGGCCTTCGACCCGGAGCCCCGGAGCAGCGTCTCCATGAAGTCGTCGTAGCCGCCGCCGTTCTCGATGACCACCCCGGCCCTGGACAGCGCGAGCCGCGTGCGCGTGCCCGCCTCGAAGGAGTGCGGGTCCTGCGCGGGGTCGCTGATGAACGAGGTCACCTTCACCCTGTCGCCGCCGATCTGCCGCGCGATGTCCCCGTACACGTTGGTCGAGGCCACGACCGAGACCGCCTCTCCGGCCCCGGCGCCGGAGGACGACCCGCAGGCGGCGGCTCCGAGCGCCGCGAGGGTGAGGGCGGCGCCGGCGCCGAGGACGCGGGTGCGCTGAGCAGACATCATGGAAGCTCCTGAAAATGAAAACGATTTTCAGTGGCAACTTAACATGAATCGTCCCCCTTGGTCCGGTCCGCTTGCCGCTTCGGCAACCCCCCGCACGCGAAAGGCCGCCGTCCCGGTCCCGGGTCGGCGGCCTTCGAGGCGGTCGCTCTAGCGCTTGCGGAGGACTCCGCCGTACTCGTAGATGCCGCGGTCCAGCTTGGAGGCGCCCTCGTACTGCTCCAGCTCCGGCGGGACGGGGGCGAGCGGCGGCTGCACGTCCAGCGGGCGCCAGTCGACCAGGTTGCACAGGCCCGGCTCGACGGGCTCGAAGTCCGACAGCAGCGCGTCGATCTCGGCGGGCGTCCGCGTCTGCCACGGGATCCCGGCGCCGCGCACCTGCTCGTTCATCTGCGCGCTGCGCGCCGGGTCGTCGCAGGCGACCTGGGAGAAGGTGAGGTGGCTGCCCGGCGCGGCCCGGTCCATGATCGCGTGCAGGACGCGGCGGGGGTCGTCGGCGTCGGGAAGGTGGTGGCCGACCGACAGGAACAGCGTCGCGACCGGCTCGCCGAAGTCGATCAGCCGTTCGACCTCCGCGTCGGCCAGGATGGCCTCCTGGTCGCGCATGTCGCCCTGGATGACCGTGGTCGAGGAGTCGCCGGCCAGCAGCGCCCGCCCGTGCGCGAGGACGATCGGGTCGATGTCGACGTAGACGACGCGCGCGTCCGGCGTGAACTCGCGGGCGACCTGGTGCACGTTCGCGTCGGTCGGCAGGCCGCAGCCCATGTCGATGAACTGGCGGATCCCGGCCTCGGCGGCCAGGTACCGCACGGCGCGGTACAGGAACAGGCGGTTCTGCCGGGTGATGTCGAGCCCGGCGGGGTGGTGTTCGAGCTGCCCCCGGATGAACTGCCGGTCGACCTCGTAGTTGTCCTTGCCGCCGAGCAGCCAGCCGTAGGCGCGGGCGGACGTCGGGACGTCGTGGGGGATGTCCGCCAGGGACGGCCTGTCTTGATCGTTCACAGGGGGAACGGTACCCCGCCGCGGCCCGGCGCGGGGGCTTGCCGCCACCCCGGCCCGCGGCGGCGGGCCGAGCGTGACGCGCGCCCCGGCGTCGTGCGCCGCGCGCACGACGCCGGAGCGGCGGAAAGGGGCTAGGGAGAGACGTACTTCGCCCACGGCTCCAGGCCGGGGTCGTCCCAGGAGGGTCTGGGGTGCGCCACGGCTCTCGGCCGGGGCTCAGGCTTTGACTCGTTCGACGGTCTGTCGCTTCGCGGAGCCTGTGCCGCGGAATCGTCCGGCTTCGCGGGGTGGCCGCCGGGTGGCGCGGCCTTCTTCGCCGGGATGTGTCCGGGGGCGGTGATCGGGGGATTGTCGGATTTCTTCGAATGTGTGCTACTTCGTGGCGGAATCTGGGGGGTCCGCTCGCTATCAGGGGGCTGTGCGGACCGCTTCTCCGCGCTCATCCGGTCTATCTTGTCCACGAGCTCCCGCACGGACGGCGACCACTCCCGATAGGCGGGGGCGCCGGGCCGCACCGCGCCCGCGAACTGCCTCTTGCGCGCCGCCCCGAACTTGTCGATGCGGATCCTGCTGCCCGAATTGGGCGCGTGCAGGAATCGGCCGTGCCCCACGTACATGCCGACATGGCTGCGGCCGTGGAAGAAGATGAGGTCCCCGGGTTTGAGATCGCCCATCTGCACCTTCCGGTTCACCTGGCGGTACTGCGCGTAGGTGACCCGGGGGATCTTGACGCCCGCCCGGCGCCACGCGGCCATCATGAGACCGGAGCAGTCGTAGCCGCCGGGCCCGTCCGCGCCCCACCGGTACGGCTTGCCGAGCTGCTTGCGGGCGAAGCGCAGCGCCTTCTTGGCGCGCTTGCGCTGGACGGTCTCCTTCGTCCGGTACTTGTCGTACGCCTGGACCCTCTCCAGGGTGGCCGCGTCGAGGTGCAGGCTCTTCAGCACCGTCGGGTTGAGCGCGGCGAAGGCCGTGGAACCCAGCGGGACCGTCAGCGCGAGCCCGGTCACCGTCGCCGTGACGGCCGTTCGGAGCATGCCCCGTTTTCGGTCGGCCCCCCGGCCGCGGCCGCTATGGCCGGGGATCGCTCCGCTTGCGCTTGCGCTTCCGGTCTCCTGCGAGTGGCGTGCGGTGGACATTCCTCTGCTCTCCTGTTTCCGTTCGGGAATCGGCAGGTGATCATCATCCCGCCGAAGGATCGGATACCCGTTGATCGGCACGGAATTGTGAGAGCGGCCCGATTTTACGTGATCATGGTGCGGAATTGGATGCGGGCTTCAGTGTCTTTGATCAGGCGGTCAGATGGGCGAGCGATTTCAGCGGAACGGCGAGCCAGGCCGGCCTGTTCCGCGCCTCGTAGCGCACCTCGTAGACGGCCTTCTCGAATTCGAACGCGCGGATGAGCACCGAGTGGGCGGCCGGATCCGGCCCGCCTCCCGCCGCGTAGCCGCGGCAGAACGCGGCGCGGTTCCGCGCCGCCCAGGCGTGCGCCCGGGTCTCCAGCCGCGGCCCCGACTCGCGCGGCACCGCGCCCGCCTTGGTGATGAGGAACCGCGCGGCGTACTCGAACGAGCGGAGCATCCCGGCGACGTCGCGCAGCGGGTGCGCGAGGGCCCGGCGCTCGCTCTGCGTCCGCGCCGGCTCGCCCTCGAAGTCCAGCACCGTCCACCCGGACTCGGTGCGCAGGACCTGGCCGAGGTGGTAGTCGCCGTGCACGCGCTGGACGGGCAGCGGCTCCGCTCGCGCCGCCAGGTCCAGGAACGCCTCGGTGAGCGCCTTGGCGTGCGGCGCGAGACCGGGCACCGCCCGGCAGGTGCCGGTCAGCTCGGCGTTCATCCGCGCGGCCATCGCGCGGACCTCCGCGGGCGGGACGACCGTCACCCCGAACGCGTCGGCGAGCGCCCGGTGCACCTGCGCGGTGGCCGTGCCGAGCCGTTCGGCCTCGGCGGCGAAGTCGCCGCCGGCGGCGCTCGCGTCCAGTTCCGCCCACTCGTCGCCGCCGGGCGGGGGCGTGTGCGCGAACCAGTCGCGGACGCTGGCGATCGCGAGGCTCCACCCGTCCACGCCGGTGTGCAGGTAGTCCGACAGGAGCGCGAGCGTCACCGGCTCCCCGCCGGCCCCCGCCCCGCGCCCCGGTTCCAGCTCGATCCAGCCGAGGACCGCCGGGACGTGCGCGCAGCCGCCGCGGGTCAGCGCGAGGTTGACCTCCAGGTCGAGGTTGACGCCGGGGGACAGGCGGCGGAACAGCTTGCAGATGTACTCGTCGCCGAACAGTAACGAGGTGTTGCTCTGCTCCGCGGTCATGGGCAGGCTCGCCAGGTCCGTCCGGATGCGGGAGCCGCCGGCGTGGTGGAACCGCAGCGGGCCCACGGACGCCCCGCTCTCCAGGTCCTCCAGCAGTACCCGGGTCAGCTCCGGATCGTGCGCGGCGTCGTACAGGCGGGCCTTCGCGGAACGGTCGCCGCAGGGCCCGCCGATCTCGACGTGCCGGAGCCGGTCGGGCAGGTCGCGGCGGACGCCGAGGAGGAGCTGGTAGTGGTCGGTGGTGCCGTCCTGGTGGACGTCGAGGATGAGGTGGTGCAGGGCGGGGTCGCCGGGGTGGAGTTCGGTGGCGGTGCCGATGGCGAGGTCGTGGATGGGGCCGTCCTTGCCGCCGAACCACCGTTGCCGGGGCAGCCAGTCGGCGAGGTCCCGGACGAGGTCCGGCTCTGGAGGAAGCACGGTCAGACGGTCCTTCCCGCGCGGGTGCCCGGCCCCGCGTCCGCGCCCGTCCCGGGAACGCCGTCCTCAGGAGGGACCAGCTGGAACCAGTAGAAGCCGTGCCCGGGAAGGGTCAGCAGGTAGGGCAGTTCGCCGATGGCGGGGAACTGGACGCCGCCCATGCACTCGACGGGGGAGTAGCCCTCGAAGCGCCGCAGGTCCAGCTCGACCGGCTGCGGGAACCGCGACAGGTTGCTGACGCACAGGACCGTGTCCATCTCGTCCCACGGGCTCTCGTCCTCGGTGATCTCGCGGGTGAAGGCCAGGACGGAGGGGTTGGAGGCGGACAGTTCGACGTAGGAGCCGACGCCGAAGACGGGGTGGCGCTGGCGGATCTCGATCATCTTGCGGGTCCAGTGGAGCAGGGATCCGGGGTTGTTGGCCTGGGCTTCGACGTTGACGGCCTGGTAGCCGTAGATGGGGTCCATGATGACCGGGAGGTACAGGCGGGCGGGGTCGCAGGTGGAGAATCCGGCGTTGCGGTCGGGTGTCCATTGCATGGGGGTGCGGACGGCGTCGCGGTCGCCGAGCCAGATGTTGTCGCCCATGCCGATCTCGTCGCCGTAGTACAGGACGGGGGAGCCGGGGAGGGAGAGCAGGAGTGCGGTGAACAGTTCGAGTTGGTTGCGGTCGTTGTCCAGGAGGGGGGCCAGGCGGCGGCGGATGCCGATGTTGGCTTTCATGCGGGGGTCTTTGGCGTATTCGGTGTACATGTAGTCGCGTTCTTCGTCGGTGACCATCTCCAGGGTGAGTTCGTCGTGGTTGCGCAGGAAGATGCCCCATTGGCAGTTGTCGGGGATCTTGGGGGTCTGGGCCATGATCTCGGAGATGGGGTAGCGCTGCTCGCGGCGGACGGCCATGAAGATGCGGGGCATGACGGGGAAGTGGAAGGCCATGTGGCATTCGTCGCCGCCGGCGGCGGGGTCGCCGAAGTACTCCACGACGTCGGCGGGCCATTGGTTGGCTTCGGCGAGCAGGACGCGGTCGGGGTAGAGGCGGTCGACTTCGGCGCGGACGCGTTTGAGGTAGGCGTGGGTTTCGGGGAGGTTCTCGCAGTTGGTGCCTTCGCGGGCGTACAGGTAGGGGACGGCGTCCAGGCGGAATCCGTCGATGCCCAGGTCGAGCCAGAATCGCAGGTTCTCCAGCATGGCGTCCTGGACGTTGGGGTTGTCGTAGTTGAGGTCGGGCTGGTGGGTGAAGAAGCGGTGCCAGTAGTACTGGCCGCGGACGGTGTCGTAGGTCCAGTTGGAGGACTCGGTGTCGACGAAGATGATGCGGGCGTCGGGGTAGCCGGTGTCGTCGTCGGCCCACATGTAGAAGTCCCCGAAGGGCCCGTCGGGGTCGGTGCGGGAGGCCTGGAACCAGGGGTGCTGGTCGGAGGTGTGGTTCATCACCAGATCCGCGACCACCCGGATCCCCCGCGCGTGCGCCTGCTCGATCAACTCGACGAAGTCCCCGAGTTCCCCGAAGTCGGGGAGGATGCTGGTGTAGTTCGCGATGTCGTAGCCGCCGTCTTTCAGCGGTGACTGGTAGATGGGCAGGAGCCACAGGCAGTCCACGCCGAGCCATTGCAGGTGGTCCAGCTTGGAGATCAGCCCCCGCAGGTCCCCGTACCCGTCGTCGTTGGAATCGGCGAACCCCCGGACCGACACCTCGTAGAACACCGCCGTCTTGAACCAGTCCGGGGTGCGCGGGGTGTCCTCGTCGAACGGGTCCGGGATGGGGCCGGCGGCCGGTCCCACGGCCGGCCGGGGGGCGTCCTCCGGGGGGACGGCGCCGGCGTCCGGCGCGGTGAACCCGTCGCCGCCCCGGTCCCGTCGGGTGCTGCGGGTGAAGTTCTTCGGCTGGCCGTCCATGGGTCACCCCGGGTGTGTTGGAGACATCTAGATCAGCAATTCCCTCCGGCCCGTCCAGGTGTATGCGCGACAGGCAACCATCCGTAAAAGGTTCCGTACGGTCCGTGACCGTGGGGCCGGTTTCGGGACCCGGCGGCGCCGCGCCGCCGCGCGGAGGCGTCCATGACCGGGGTAGATCGCGCCGGTCCGCGGGCCGTCCCCGCGGGCGGCCGCCCGCCGGGAAGGTCATCGCCCGGTCGCGGCCGGGCAGCGCGCGGAAAAGCAGCGCAAAAGGACGGCGATTCCCGGCCCGTCGAGTGGCGCCGGACGCCGCGAATACTTGCCGCGCGACGGTTGTGTCATGTCCGTGTTTTTAGATTCGTCGCTTTTTTTGTCGCAACCCTCGGGTAGGTCATTTCCAACCTCAGAACCCGTCAGGTCGGCGGGTTCTGCTCAGTTCGGACGGAATCGCGTCCGTCCAGAAGCGATCGGAGGGACAGTGGAGCGCTGGGAGAAGTCGCCATCGGTCGTACCGACGCGGGATGACCTCGTGGCACGGCTGCGCGTCCGCTTCGCCGACATTCCGGTGGAGCGCGTGCGGCGCTGCGTGGACGACCTGTGGTGCTGCTGCGCCCATCTGGGGGTGCGGCCCGAGGAACGGACCATCGAGCGCCTCGCGGCGTCCCGGCTCACGGGCGTCGTGCGGGGCGGCCGCCCGCCCTACCCGGACGAGCGGCCGGGGTCCAGACCGCCCGGCCACCTGACCGCCCCGCCCCGGCCCGCCCGCGCGGCGGCCCGAACTCCGATCGGGATGTGACAGATGAAGGACACGGCGGTGCCGGGCCTGAGCACCGAGACCCGGCGAGGGTTCATCGTGCTCAGCCTGCCGGCGCAGATCAGTTGGCAGAACTACGCGGGGATCCGGGAGGAGGTGAGCAAGGCGCTCTCCCTCGCCTGCGCGGGCGCGCGGGACACGCGGGGGCGCCGGCGCGGCGGGGTCGTGGTCGACTTCGGCGACGCGGTCCTGCTGGACGCGGCCGGGCTCGTGCTGATGGCGCGGGCCGAGACGCGGGCACAACTGCTCGGCTGCCCGCTGCGGGCCGTGGTGCCGGCCCTGTCGGCGCACGTCCGGCGGGCGCTGCACCTCACCGGGCTGGACCGCCTCGTCCCGGTGTTCGCCGACGTCGGGTCGGCGACGGCCGCGCCGGTCCCGGAGGCGGCGCCGGGGGAGGTCGACACCACGCACGTGCTCGACGCGATCCGCGCGCTGCATCCGGGGGACGCCGGCCTGACCCCGACGCCGCCCGCCCCGTCCGAGTTGATGATCACCACGGCGGCGGCCGGCGACGGCGACCACACCGTCGTGCACCTGTCCGGGGTGCTGGACGAGGTGACCGTGCCGCGGCTGGGGGAGACGCTGACCAGGCTGGTCGAGGGCGACCTGCGGCACCTGATGGTGCGGATGCACGACCGGCTCGGCGTGCGCTGCGACCCGCTGCCGATCCTGCTCGGCATCCGGTGGCGCGTCGCCGCCGAGGGCGGCTGCCTGGCGCTGCCGGCGCTGCCCGCGAAGCTCCGCGAGATCATCGACCGCGAGGGCCTCGGCTCGGTGTTCACCGGCTGCCGGTCCATCGAGGACCGCGCCCTCAGCGGCGCCGGGGCCGGGTAGCCCCGCCGTCCTGACCGTCACCGGCCCGCACACGCCCGTTCTCCTCGAACGTGAAGACGTGTGCGGGCTTGGTGTGCGGGTCGAGCCGGACGTAGTTGGACCTGGTCCAGGTGTAGGTGGCGCCGTCGAGTTGGTCGGTGAGGGTGTGGGGTTGGTCGGGGTGGTCGGGGAGTCCGAGGGCGGGGAGGTCGAGGTGGACGGTGGCTTCGCGGGGTTGGTGGGGGTTGAGGTTGATGATGGTCAGGACGGTGTCGTGGAGGTGGCGTTTGGAGAAGGCGAGGAGTTCGGGTTGGTCGATGTGGTGGAAGTGGAGGTTGGTGAGTTGCTGGAGGGCGGGGTGGGTGTTGCGCAGGGTGTTGAGGGTGGTGATGAGGGGGGCGATGGTGGTGCCGGTGCGGTCGGCGGTTTCGTGGTCGCGGGGGCGGTACTGGTATTTCTCTGAGTCGCGGTATTCCTCGCTGCCGGGGCGTACGGGGGTGTTCTCGCAGAGTTCGTAGCCGGAGTAGATGCCCCAGGTGGGGGAGAGGAGGGCGGCGAGGATGGCGCGGATTTCGAAGGCGGGGCGGCCGCCGTGCTGGAGGTATTCGTTGAGGATGTCGGGGGTGTTGGTGAAGAAGTTGGGGCGCATGTAGGCGGCGGTGGGGCCGGTGAGTTCGTGCATGTATTCGGTGAGTTCTTCGGCGTTGTTGCGCCAGGTGAAGTAGGTGTAGGACTGGTGGAACCCGATTTTGGCGAGGGTGTGCATCATGGCGGGTCGGGTGAAGGCTTCGGCGAGGAACAGGACGTCGGGGTCGGTGGTGTGGATGTCGGCCAGGAGCCGTTCCCAGAAGGCGACGGGTTTGGTGTGGGGGTTGTCGACGCGGAAGATCCGGACGCCGTGGTTCATCCAGTGGTGGATGAGGTCTTTGACGGCGGTGTAGAGGCCGTCGGGGTCGTTGTCGAAGTTGAGGGGGTAGATGTCCTGGTATTTCTTGGGTGGGTTCTCGGCGTGGGCGATGGTGCCGTCGGCGCGGGTGGTGAACCATTCGGGGTGGTCGTGGACCCAGGGGTGGTCGGGGGAGCATTGCAGGGCCAGGTCCAGGGCGATTTCCAGGCCGCAGTTGCCGGCGTGTTCGACGAAGGCGTCGAAGTCGTCCAGGGTGCCCAGGTCGGGGTGGATCGTGTCGTGGCCGCCGTCGGGTGATCCGATGGCCCAGGGCGATCCGGGGTCGTAGGGGCCGGCGTCCAGGGTGTTGTTGGGGCCTTTGCGGTGGCTGGTGCCGATCGGGTGGACGGGCGGCAGGTAGACCACGTCGAAGCCCATGTCGGCGATCGCGGGCAGGCGTTTCATCGCGGTGCGGAGGGTGCCGGAGGTCGGGCCGCGGCGTCCCAGGGGGTCGAAGGCGGCGCCTTCGGAGCGGGGGAAGAACTCGTACCAGGCTCCGAACAGGGCCCGCTGCCGGTGCACGACCAGCGGACACCAGTCACTCACCGTCAGCAGATCCCGCAACGGATACCGCTCCAGGACGTCCAGCACGGTCGGGTCCTCGGTGGCGGAGAGCCGGTCCAGGGCGTCCTCGCCCTCGTCCGTCAGGAAACGGGCGACACGGGCCAGGACGCGGCGATCCTTCGACGGGGCCTGGCGCGCCGCCCGCATGAACAACGCGACGCCCTCGGCGAACATGAGCGCGACGTCCTGCCCGCGGGGGACCTTGATCTCGGCGTCGTGCCGCCAGTGCGCGATCGGATCGCCCCACGCCTCCACCCGGAACGACCACGACCCCATCTCGGTCGGGGTCACCCGCGCCGACCACCGGTCCAGCCCGACGCCGACCTCGCTCATCCGCTGCGGCGCCAGCTCCTCGCCCTCCGGCGTCCGCAGCACCACCGCCGCGCCCAGCCGCTCGTGCCCCTCCCGGAACACCGTCGCCGACACCTCGACCGTCTGGCCCACCACCGCCTTCGCGGGCCACCGCCCGCACCCCACCACCGGCGCCACGTCGAGGATGGGGATGCGGCCGAGCTCCGCCTCCAGCTTCACCTGCATGCGTCCCGCTCCCGCTCGTCGTGCCGGGCCGTCCCGGTACCGGTCGCAGACATCCATGCCCCGTCCGCAACTCACCGGCATCCGCGAAATCACAAGATCACGCAAAGAACCGCCCCGGGCGGAGAACGGCGGGGTCCCGGCGGGACGCGCCCGCCGGGACCCCGATCCGCTCAGGCCCCTAGCCGGCGGCGCGGATGACCGAGGCGACGCCGTCGGCGGTGGTGACGAGGCGCTGGTACTCCGGCCTCCGCAGCTCCCCGCCCATGAACGGGTACGGGTTGCGGTGCACGGCCGGGCTCGGCTCCTCGCTGAGCGCGGCGAAGTGGACCTCGCGGGCGCCGGTCGCCGCCACGACCCGCGCGACGTTCCGGTCGGTGACGCCGCCGCCGGGCATCACGATGACGCGGTCGCCGGCGTGCCGCACCAGCTCGGCGATCAGCGGCGCGCCCTCCAGCGCGCTCGCGTCCTGCCCCGACGTCAGGACGCGGGCCACGCCGAGGCCGGCGAGGACGTCCAGCGTGCCGAACGGGTCGGCGGCCATGTCGAACGCCCGGTGGAAGGTGACGGGCAGCCCGTCCGCCGCCGCCATGAGCCGCTCGGCCACCGGGCGGTCGACCGTCCCCTCCGGGGTGAGCGCGCCGATCACCACGCCGTGCGCGCCCGCCTCCCGGACGAGCGCCACGTCGTGCTCCATCGCCGCGACCTCGTGCTCGTCGAAGATGAAGTCGCCGCCGCGCGGGCGGATGATGACGTGCACCCTGATCGAGGACACGGCGGCGAGCGCGGCGCGGACCGTGCCGAGGGTCGGCGTGAGCCCCCCGTCGAACAGCGCCGCGCACAGCTCGACGCGCTGGGCGCCCGCCTTCTCGGCGGCGACGGCGCCCGCGACGCTGTCGATGCAGATCTCGTAGGTGAGGCTCACGAACGTCCTTCCGGGATGGTGCGGATCTCTCCCACCGGGCGCCCCCCGCCGAGGACGGGGACGGCGCCGAGCGGGTCGGCCGGGGTGGTGTCGGCGCCGAGCGCGGCGAGCGCGCGCAGCGCGATGGCGGTGGTGGCGCGGGGGCTGCCGTCGATGACCTTCACTGCGACGGCGCGGCCCTCGGCGGTGGCGGCGACGAGCACGCCCTCCGCGCCGCCCTTGCAGACCGAGCCGGGCAGCGCCCGCATGAACTCGGTGTTGGGGTGTCCCGTCCCGCCCACGTACTCGGGATGGGCGCGCATGGCGTCCGCGACCGGGCGGGCGTCCTCGGCCAGGACGAGGGACCGCGCGGCCCGGGCCAGGCCGGTCAGGGTGAGGCCGAACAGCGGCGCGCCGCACCCGTCGACCGCGACCGGTGCGGGGTCCTCCCCGGCGCAGTCGGCCATCACCTGCCGCACCAGCCGCTGCAGCGGGTGCGACGGGTCGAGGTAGGTGTCGAGCGGCCAGCCGTTGGCGGCGCACGCGGCGAGCATGGCGGCGTGCTTGCCGGAGCAGTTCATCCGCACCCGCGACTCGCCCTCGCCCGCCTTGACCAGCGCGTTCCTGGTCGCCTCGTCCTCGGGCCAGGACGGCGGGCACCGCAGCGCGCCGGCGCCGAGGCCCGCGTCCGCGAGGATCCCCTCGACGGTCCTGACGTGGAAGTCCTCGCCGGTGTGGCTGCCCGCCGCGATGGCGAGCCGCTCGCCCTCCAGCGGCGCGCCCGCCTTCAGGCAGGCGAGCGCCTGGAACGGCTTGGTCGTGGAGCGCGGCAGGACGGTGTCCGCGACGGCGCCGCGCGCGTGGGCGAGGGAGCCGTCCGGGGCGATCCCGGCGACGCTGCCGTAGTGGCGGCTCTCGGCGAAGCCGTTGCGCACGACCTCGGCCAGTACTTCGTACATGTCGGTCCTCACGGTCGCGCCGCCGGGGCGGCCTCGCGGACGGCGCGGGACGGACGGGTCCGCTGCCGCGCCTCCAGCGTCCGCGCGAGCTTGGCCAGCGACGCGTTGATCACCAGGTAGATCAGCGCGATCACCAGGTAGGTCTGGATGAGCAGGTGGTTGTAGTTCGCGAGCACCTTCCCGCTGTAGAGCAGTTCGGCGTAGCTGACGACGTAGCCGAGCGAGGTGTCCTTCAGCAGCCCGGCGGACTGGCTGACCAGCGACGGCAGGACGCGCCGCGCCGCCTGCGGCAGCACGACCAGCCGCATCGCCCGCCCGCGGGTCAGGCCGAGCGCGAGGCCCGCCTCCAGCTGCCCGCGCTCCACCGACCGGATCCCGGCCCGGAAGATCTCGGCGAACGCGGCGGCGTTGGACACCGACAGCGGGACGACGAGCTTCCAGAACAGCGGGAGGTCGAGGCCGTACTTCGGCAGCGCGAACAGCACGACGTAGACCAGCAGCAGCGCCGGGACCGTCCTGACGATCTCGACGTAGGCCGCCGATGGGACGCGCAGCCACCGCGCCGGCGACAGCCGCCCGAGCGCGAGCGCGACGCCGGCCGCCATCGCGATGGCGATCGACACGGCCGCGGCGTAGAGCGTGGAGCGCAGCCCCTCCAGCAGGTACCGCCACATCGGCCACGTCCCGTAGGGGCGCCACCGGTCGGCGGCGAGCTGGCCGTTCTCGCCGAACTGGCGCAGCGCGAGCGCGACCAGGACGGCGCCGCCGAGCAGGGTCAGCGCGGTGGCGATCCGGATGCGGCGCCGGGCGCGGGGGCCCGGCTCGTCGAACAGCAGGCGCGAGGAGCTCATCGCAGGATCGCCAGCTTCCGTTCCAGGCCGCCGGTCACCAGGCCGAAGACCGCCGACAGCGCCATGTACGCCAGGCCCGCCGTCACGAAGATCCAGATCGGCTGCGCCTCGGCGAGGTTGACCCGGTTCGCGGCGGCGGTCAGCTCGACCACGCCGACGGCGGCGGCCAGCGCCGTGTTCATCAGCGTCATGATCGCGATGTTGCCGAGCGGCTGGACGACCGTCCGCAGCGCCTGCGGGAGGACGACCAGCCGCAGCGACTGGACGAACGTCAGCCCGAGCGCGCGGGCGGCCTCGCCCTGCCCGGCCGGCACCGCGTTGATCCCGGAGCGGATCGCCTCGGCCGTGTACGCCCCCTGGTAGAGGGCGATCACGACGACCGAGGTGGTGAACAGCCCGGCGATCACCCCGATCTCGGGCAGCCCGAACACGGCGATGACGAGCCACACCAGCAGCGGGATGTTCTGCAGCACCTCGACGTAGGCCATTCCGGCGGCGCGCAGCACGCGCACCGGGCTGACCCGCATCGCGGCGACGGCGATGCCGGTCGCGAGGGCCCCGGCGAGGGCCAGCAGCGTCAGCTCGACGGTGAGCAGCAGGCCGTCGCCGAACTCCCCGAGGTGGTCGGTGATGACGTTCATGACAGGGCGGGGCCTCCGCTCACTCCGAGCCCGGGGCCGAGCCGATCGCGGGCGGCTGCGGCGCCTCGCCCTGCACGACCGTCCCGATCGAGTTCTTCCAGACCTTCGCCCACAGGCCCGACTGCTGGATCTGCTTGAGCCAGTCGTTGACGAACTGCTTCATCTGCGCGTCGCCGTGCTTGAGCCCGATGCCGTAAGGGTCGCTGGTGAACGGCTTGCCCTGGATCTGGATGGAGGGGTCCTGCTTGGCGGTCGCGAGCAGCACGGCCTCGTCCTGGACGTAGGCGTCGCCGCGGCCCTGCTTGAGCGCCTGCACGCACTCGGGGTCACTGCCGAAGGTGACGATCTTCGCGCCCGGGGCGGCCTTCTTGATCGCCGGGATCGCCGGGGTGTTGGCGCCCGCGATGACGGTCTTGCCCTTCAGGTCGGCCGGCGCCTTGATGCCGGTCTCGTCCTTCTTGGTGGCGATGACCAGGCCGGAGCTGTAGTACGGCCCGGCGAACGCGACCTGCTTGGCGCGTTCCGGAGTGATGCTGTAGGTCTGGAACACCACGTCCACGGTGCCGTTGGCCAGCAGCGCCTCGCGGGTCTCCGACGCCGAGTTGACGATCTTCACGTTGGGCTTGCCGATGATGTACTTGGCGAGCAGCCGGCCGAAGTCGGCGTCCAGCCCCTCGACCTTCTTCGTCGCCGGGTTCTGCTGGGAGAGCAGCGGCGCGTCCAGCGAGCCGCCCACGACGAGCTCGCCGCGCTGCTTGATCTTCTCCATGGTGGAGCCGGAGGGCAGGTTCGCGGCGACCGGGGCCGAGGCCGCCAGGTCGTCGCCCTTCCCGCCGCCGGAACCGGGGACCGCGGAGTCGGAGTCGCCGCCGGAGCAGGCCGCCAGGCCCGTCAGCGACAGCGCCGCGACCGCGGCCACCGCCGCCCGCCGCATCCCCGCAGGGGTACGCACCATGATCATCAACCTTTCTCGGGTGGCGCGCCATGGGCGGCGCGCCGGGGTCGCACTAGTGGCTGAGGACCTTGGCCAGGAAGTCCCGGGCCCGGTCGCTGGCGGGGGAGTCGAAGAAGGCGGCCGGCGCGCCGGTCTCGACGACCTCGCCGTCCGCCATGAACACGACGCGGTCGGCGACCCGGCGGGCGAACCCCATCTCGTGGGTGACGACCACCATGGTCATGCCGTCGCGGGCGAGGCCCGTCATCACGTCGAGGACCTCGCCGACCATCTCGGGGTCGAGCGCCGAGGTCGGCTCGTCGAACAGCATCGCCTTCGGCCGCATCGCGAGCGCGCGGGCGATCGCGGCGCGCTGCTGCTGGCCGCCGGACAGCTGTGCGGGCAGCTTGCCGGCCTGCTCGCCGATGCCGACCCGGTCGAGCAGTTCGCGGGCGGTCCGCTCGGCCTCGGCGCGCGAGACGCCGCGCACCCGGGTGGGCGCGAGCGTCAGGTTCTCCAGCACGGTCTTGTGCTGGAACAGGTTGAACGACTGGAACACCATGCCGACGTCCGCGCGGAGGCGGGCGAGCGCGCGGCCCTCCGCGGGCAGCTCCTCGCCGTCGACGCGGATGACGCCGCCGTCGGGCGTCTCCAGCCGGTTCAGGCACCGGCACAGCGTCGACTTGCCCGACCCGGACGGGCCGATCACCACGACGACCTCGCCGCGGGCCACGTCCAGGTCCACGTCGCGCAGGGCGGTGTGGTCGCCGAAGCGCTTGTACAGGCCGCGAACCTCGATCATTCGGTCACCTTCGTTCCAACTTCCTTTGAAATCGAAGTCAAAGAGGACGATAGAGTGTCAAATCGACGTAAGTCAACGCGTTGCCGTACCAAGTTCGCGCATGCTATCTATCTGGGGTGCGTAACAGCAGAGACGACGGACCGGCGGCACTCGTGCGGCTGGTGGCGACCGGCCAGGCGGAGTCGCGGGCCGAGCTCGCCCGGCTCTCCGGCCTCGCGGCCTCCAGCGTCTCGCTGCGGGTCGAGCAGCTCATCGAGGCCGGCCTGTTCGCAGAGGAAGGCGCCGGGGCCTCGCGCGGGGGCCGGCGGCCCCGTCGCCTTCGGCTCGCCCGCGAGGCGGGCGTGCACCTGGTCGCCGACCTCGGCGCGCACCACGCCCGCCTCGCGGTCGCCGACCTCGCCGGGACGCCCCTCGCGCTGTCCGACCTCGCGTGCGACATCGCCGTCGGGCCCGAGGAGACGCTGGCGGCGGTCCTGCGCAGCCTGCACGCCCTCGCCGGCGAGCACGGCCTGCGGGACGTCCCCGTCCGCGGGGTCGGGATCGGGCTGCCCGGCCCGGTCGACCCGGCGACGGGCCAGGTCGTCTCGCCCTCGCGCATGCCGGGCTGGAACGACTTCCCCGTCCGCGACTACGTGGCCGGCCGCGCCGGCGTCCCGGCCCTGGTCGAGAACGACGCCAACCTCATGGCCGTCGGCGAGCACCGCGGGTCATGGCCGGGCCTGGACAACGTGATGGTCATCAAGCTCGGCAGCGGCATCGGGTGCGGCGTGATCGTCGACGGGCGGCTGCACCGGGGGCGCGGCGCGGCGGGCGACATCAGCCACGTCCGGATCCTGTCCGAGGCCACCGTCGACTGCTCCTGCGGCCACCCCGACTGCCTGGAGGCCCACGCCAGCGGCGCCGCCCTCGCCGCGTCCCTGGCGGCCCAGGGCATCGAGGCCGGCACCCCGTCCCGGATCGTCGACCTCGTCGCCGACGGCGTCCCGCAGGCGACCAGCGCGGTGCGGACGGCCGGGCGCCTCATCGGCGACGTGCTGACCGCGCTGGTGAACTTCTTCAACCCCGACGCGCTCGTCATCGGCGGCAGCCTGTCCAACGCCGAGCCGCTCGTCGCGACCATCCGGGGCGTCATCTACGAGCGCTGCCTGCCGCTCGCCACCCGCAACCTGGAGATCGCCACCTCCCGCGCGGGCCGCGACGCCAGCATCCTCGGCGCGGGCCACCTGCTCCTCGGCGTCGCGGACGAGTGGATCGACCGCGCCCTGGAGCGCTGAGGGGCTACCCGCCGCGCGCCGCCGACAGCGCCTCGCGGGCCGTCGCCACGTCCGGCGCGATCGCGACGCGGCGCTGCAGCCCCGCCACCTCCGACACCCTGCGGACGATCCCGCGCGGCGGCAGCACGACCCACATGGGCACGCCCAGCTCCGTCGCCCGCATCTGCGAGCGCGTGATCACGTTCAGCCCGTTGGAGTCGCAGAACGTGCAGCCGGTCAGGTCGAGGATCAGGGCGGGCGTCCCGGAGTCCAGGAGCCGGACGGCCTGGTCGAGGACCGCCTCGCCGTTGCTGAGGTCGACCTCGTCCGGGAACGTCAGCGTCCCGCAGGTCTCCGTGCGCTCCACGCGTCCCACTCCGAGATCCATGACTCGCCCCAAAGCCGATTTCCTCACCTGGATGACAACGGGGGGTACTTCACTGCGACTGTAAGCTCCAAAGCTGGACGAAACCTGAAAGAAAGAGTCAAGTCTAGGACCTCCCTCATCCATATCGCCGACGATCCCGTTCACTAGCGATTGATCCTGGTTTGTCGCATTGGAGGATGCGTGCCGAAGCCGCTCTCCCTCGCCGCCGTCCAGCCGCCCTGCACGTCCCACGACGTGGCGGCGAACGTGGCGGAGCACGTGCTGGCGATTCATGCCGCCGACTCCAGGGTGGTCCTCTTTCCTGAGCTCTCCCTGACCGGATACGAACTTGACGCTCAGGACGTCCTCCTGGATGACCCGCGCCTGGAACCTTTGGCCGAAGCGTGCGCGTCCTCGGACACCATCGCCCTCGTGGGCGCCCCGGTCGAAAGGCGCATCGCGATGCTCCGGGTGGACTCGTCCGGCATAACGGTCGCCTATCGCAAGATCTGGCTGGGCCACCTTGAGGTGGAGCACTTCGGACCAGGCGAGAAGCCCGCCGTCATCACCGTCGACGGCCGCCGCCTCGGCCTCGCCGTCTGCAAGGACACGGGCGTCCGCCGGCACGCGGCCGACACCGCCGCGCTCGGCGCCGACGCCTACCTCGGCGGCGTGTGCGAGGACGACGCGGCCGTCCTCGCGGAACGGTCCCGCCGAATCGCCGCCGAGCACGGCGTCTGGGTGGCGTTCGCCAGCTTCGCGGGCATGACGGGCGGCGGCTACGCGCCGGCCGCGGGTTGCTCCAGCGTCCGCGACCCCGCCGGGCGCGTCGTCGCCCAGGCGGGCCCCGAACCCGGCGGCATCGCCCGGGCCGTCCTGGTCTGACCACCACGCTTGTCACACCAAAGCCCTATATTTCCCCCTACGCCTGCAAGCCTCGCGGAGCCGGAGGTGGGAATGAGTTCGGACCCCGTCGTCATCGACGGCGGCGACCGCTCCTGCGTGCGTCTCCTGCTCGAACTGCGCGGCCGCATCGCGGACCTGGCGCCCGGCACCGTCGTCCACCTCGTCGCCGCCGACCCGGCGGCCCCCATCGACCTGCCCGCCTGGTGCCACCTGACCGGCCACGACTACCTGGGCCCCGTGGACGGCGCCCCCGCCCCCACCTACGCGCTCCGGGTGGCGGCCGAGGCCCGCCCGACATCCCCGAACTCCCCCTGGCGCCCGGGCTGACCCCCGCGGCGCCTCGCCGCGCCCCGGCCGCCCCCGGTCTCAGTCCTCGCTCGCCGCGCGCCGCGCCGCGGTGCGGACGGCGTCCGCCATGGTCGTGTCGCCCTGGGCCCGGTAGCCCGCGACGACGCCCGCGATGTCGGCCTCGGGGCGGTTCTGACTCATCTTCGCCTTGGCCTCGACGCGGGTGACGCGCAGTTCCAGGCCCACGATCGCGCGCAGCTGGCCGGCGACGAACGAGGGCGGGGCGTCGTCGACCGCCCAGGACGGGTCGCGGCCCTGCTCGTGGCGTTCGGTCAGGCGGCGGACCATCGACTCCACCCACGCCGGGTCGTCGTGCACGACGAGGTCGCCGTAGACGTGGGCGGTGAGGTAGTTCCACGTCGGCACCACGCGCCCGTGCTCGGCCTTGGACGCGTACCAGGACGGCGACACGTACGCGTCCGGCCCGTGCACGATGAGCAGCGACTCCCCGGCGGCGGGCTCGCGCCACTGGTCGTTGTTGCGCGCCACATGCGCCAGCATCGCGCCGTGCTCGCCCGCCGACGGGTCGTACAGGACGGGCAGGTAGGTCGCGATCAGCCCGCGCGGGGAGGCGGTGACGAGATCGGCCGCCCCGCACCCGGCCAGCAGCTCCCTGACCTCGGCGTCGTCCACCGAGAACTGCGAGGGTACGTACATGGGAGCGACGCTACCCCACGGCGTTGTCGGCACCCCGTGCGAAGCTGGAGGGGTGAGCGCCGATGAAGAGCGTGACGGGGTTCGGCTGACGAACCTCGACCAGCCCCTGTTCGAGGGGGCCGACGCGACGAAACGCGACCTGGTCGACTACCTGGACGCCGTCGCCGGATGCCTGGTACCCCATCTCGAAGGCCGGCCGCTGTCGGTCAAGCGCGTGCTGCGCGGCCAGAAGCCGTTCATGCAGAAGAACACGCCGAAGTACACCCCGTCCTGGGTGCGGACTGTGGCGGTGTGGGCGCAGACCTCGCAGCGGGAGGTGTCCTACGCGCTGTGCGACGACCGCCGCACGCTGCTGTGGTTCGCCAACCAGCGCGCCGTCGAGTACCACCCGCCGCTCGTGCGCGCCGAGACGTGGGACCGGCCCACCCACCTGGTCATCGACATCGACCCGCCCGGCGCGGACGCGTTCGGCGACGCGGTCGCCGCCGCCCACCTCGTGCGCCGCGCGATGGACGACTCGGGCCTGCGTGGCGCCGTCAAGACCAGCGGCGCCAAGGGCGTCCACGTGTTCGCGCCCCTGGACGGCGCCACGCGCGCCGAGGACGTCGCCGCCGCGACGCGGGCCCTGGCCGTCCGCGCCGAGCGGCTCGACCCCGGCCTGGTCACGACGGCGTTCATCCGCGAGGACCGCGGCGGCAAGGTGTTCCTCGACTCGACCCGCGCGGGCGGCGCGACCGTCGTCGCCGCCTACAGCCCGCGCATCCGGCCGGGCGCGCCGGTCTCGTTCCCGGTGGCCTGGGACGACCTCGACCGCGTCGCGCCCGCGGACTTCACGATCCGCACGGCCGCCGCCCTGCTCGCCGGACGCGACGTCTGGACGGACCTCATGCCGGAGCCGCAGCCGGTCCCCGCCGACCTCGTCGAGCAGGGGCACACGATCCCGATCGCCCGGGTCCAGGCCATGCACGAGGGCAGGCGCCGGGCCCGGGCGCGCCGCGACGGGTAGCGGAGGCGCTCAGGAGCCGAGCACGACGGGCAGGTCCCGGTGGCCGTTGGAGATGAACGACGCGACCGGCTTCAGCTCGGCGGGGCCGACGGCGAGCGCCAGGTCGGGGAAGCGGCCGAAGAGCGCCGGCAGCGCGATCTCGGCCTCCATCCGCGCGAGGTGCGAGCCGACGCAGAAGTGCACGCCGTGCCCGAACGAGATGTGCTCCTTGTTCGCCCGCCTGATGTCGAACAGGTCGGCGTCGTCGCCGTGCAGGGCGAGGTCGCGTCCCGCGGCGCCGTAGGCGGCGAGGATCGCCTCGCCCTTGCCGATCGTCACGCCGTCGACCTCGATGTCCTCCACGGCGTAGCGCAGCGGCAGGTTCATGACCGGCGCCTGCCAGCGCAGCGCCTCCTCGATCACCTCGCTCCACGGCACCTCGCCGGACCGCACGAGCGCGTACTGCTCCGGGTGCGTCAGCAGCGCCGCGATCGCCTGGTCGAGCAGGTTCACCGTCGTCTCGTGCCCGGCGGCGATCATCAGGATCAGGGTGTCGACCAGTTCCTGCTCGCTCAGCCGCGAGCCCTCCTCGTCGCGGGAGGAGATGAGCACGCCGGCCAGGTCGTCGGCGGGCTCGCGGCGCCGGAACGCCACGAAGTCCTGGAGGATGCCGTACATCTCGACCTGGTTGGCGAGGGCCTCCTCGGGCGTCTGCCCGGTGTTGAAGATGCCGTCCACGCAGTGGCGCAACGCGGGCCGGGTCTCGTCGGGGATCCCGAACAGGCGGCAGATCACCTCGATGGGCAGCGGGTAGGCGAACGCCTCCCGCAGGTCGGCGCGGCCGCCGGGGGCGGCGGCCAGGTCGTCCAGGAGCGACCGGGTGATCTCCTCGACGTCCGGCCGCAGCGCCTCGGTACGGCGCGGGGTGAAGGCCCGCGAGATGATGGTGCGCAGCCGCCGGTGCTCGTCGCCGTAGGCGGTGAACATGTTCCGCACCGAGACCCACAGGCTCAGCGGCCAGTCCTCCCCGACCTCGCCGCTGATCCACTTCGTCCAGTGCAGGTTCGGGTCCTTGGAGACCCGCGGGTCGGCCAGCAGCCGCTTGAGCTGCTCCTGGCCCGTCACCGCCCAGGCGACGACGCCGCCGGGCAGCTCCACGGGGGTCACCGGCCCCCGCGCCCGCAGTTTCGCGGCCTCTCCCTGGACGTCGCTGCCGGCCGGGTCGATGACGTGCGGGATCTCCATTGAGGTCCTCTCCAAGCGGGATATGGAACATGTCCGTAACGACATGCATGCGATGAGCGACGGGTGCCAACGTAAGGGGTCGTGGCGCCTTACCGCCAATTCACCTGGAAATGGACGCGTCCCGCTCGTTTCGGCCTTTCCTTAAACAGCCGTACGGAAATCCTCTGCTCGGGTCTCGGTGTACTGGGGGTCCCGCCGCCTCACCCGTGCCCGGGCGCCGCCGCGTTGCCGGGCGGCGCCTCCGGCACGGTGCCGTACGGGTGGGAGCCGGGCCCGATCCGGTTCAGCCGGCGGCCGAGGCGAGGCCGGGCGGGGCGGCGGCGAGGGCCCGCTGGATGGCCTCGACGAGCGCCAGCGCCGACTCCTCGGTCAGCTCGACCGCGACGCGCGCGGACGGCCCCTCCCCGGCGTTGGTGAAGTCGATGTTCACGGTGTGCTCGTGGCAGGCGTGGTACGGGTGGTCGACGTAGACCGCGCCGCCGGTCAGCGTGAACCAGCCGTTCGCGCCCTTGGCCGCGCCGTCCAGCTCCATCTTCACCGTCTGGTAGGTGCACATGGGGTCTCCTCTCAGGCGCCGAGGTGGCGGCCGAGGAAGGCGAAGATCTTCTCCCAGCCGTCCTTGGCCGCGGCGGGACGGAACGCGGGCCGCTCGACGGCGAAGAACGCGTGCCCCGCGCCGGGGTAGCTGTGGAACTCGTGCTCCTTGCCGAGCCTGGTCAGCTCGGCGTCCAGCGCGGCGACCTCGTCGGGAGCGGGGAACCGGTCCTCCTCGCCGAACAGGCCGAGCAGCGGGCACGACAGGCCGGGCGCCTTGGACAGGATCGACCGGGCGGAGGTCGGGTAGTCCTCGGGCGGATCGCTGACGACGAAGGCGCCCTAGCAGTCGACGGCCGCGTCGAGGTCCAGCTCGCAGGCCGCCAGGAACGCGTGCCGCCCTCCCGAGCAGTGCCCGATCACCCCGATCTTGCCGCTGGCGTGGTCGAGCGAGTTCAGATGCGCGGCGGCCCCGGTGACGTCGCCGACGAGCTGCTCGTCCGGGACACCGCCCTTGGCGCGGGCCGCGGCCGCATGGTCGTCCGGGCCGACGCCCGCGCCCGCGCCCTCGCGCGAGTACAGGTTCGGGGCGTTCGCGGCGTACCCGTGCGCCGCGAACGTCCGGACGAACTCCTTGGTGCCGGGGTCGTAGCCGGGCATGTGGTGGATCACCACGACGCCGCCGCGCGGGGCGTCGCCCAGCGGCCGCGCCAGGTAGGCCTCCAGCTCGTCCTCGCCGTGCCCGGTGATGGAGACCGTGCCGGCCCACATCGCGTCGCTCATGCTCGAAGCTCCGTTCCTCAGCGGGGTCCGCGCGCACGCCGTGCTCTCACCGACATGCGGACAGTCTCTCGCATACCGTTGCTCGAAGCCTTAGCGGCACTGAGCATCCCGGGCCTTTTGGCCTAGAAGGTCCGTCACATCACCAAAGCTTGGGGCTTTGGTTTGAGTACGGTCTCTCGTTTCTGTCTGCCGCTGGTGCGGCAGGGTTGCGCCACCTGCCCGCCCCGTCCTCGTCTTGAGGCGACGACGGGTGGTGCGGGTCTTCCGGTCGGCTCCACGAGGTTTCGGCACCATGCGGGTGCCCAGGTCTCCGGCCACTCCGGTACCTGTTACAGCGCCAGCCGCGAGTGCGGCGAGGTTGAATGCGGCGTTGGCATCCCGGTCGATGACCAGGCCGCAGGCGTCGCATTCGAAGGTCCGGACGTGCAGCGGCAGTTTGGCTTTCACCGCGCCGCATCCCGAGCAGGTCTTGGACGAGGGGAACCAGCGGTCGGCGACCACGATGCGGCTGCCGTTGCGCTTGGTCTTGTAGATGAGTTGGCGGCGGATCTCTGCGAACCCGGCGTCGGCGATGTGGCGGGCGAGGCGCCGGTTGCGGAGCATCCCGGCGACGTTGAGGTCTTCGACCACCACGGTGCCGTACTCGGCCGCCACCTTCGAAGTGAGCTTGTGCAGTGCGTCTTGGCGGAGGTCGGCGACGCGATGGTGAACTCGGTTGCGGGTCGCATCGGCCTTCTCCCACCGCTTGGACGGCTTGCGTCCACTCCTGCGGTCGGGCCCCTGGCGGCGGGAGGCGATGCGGGAGGCGCGGCGCAGCCGTGTGAGCGCCGCGTCCAGGTGCCTGGGGTTGGGCTCCCGGCATACTTGGCCGGTGCTGTCGGCCATGACCGCGAGGGTCTTCACACCGAGGTCGACGCCGACCGCCGTGTCCGGCCGGGCGACCTTCACCGGATCGTGCTTGACCTCGGTCTGGAAGGAGACGAACCAGCGCCCGCGCTCGAACCTGACCGTCGCCGACAGGATCCGCGCCGTCCCGGCCTGGAAGCGTGCCAGGAGCTTGCAGGTGGGCTCATGTGTGCGGATCGTCCCGAGCCTGGGCAACGTCACGTGACGGCCGCTGGACTCGAGACGAATGGTGCCGGTGGTGAACCGGCAGGCCAGACGCGCTTTCCGTTTCGACTTCAAGCGTGGCATCCCGACCCGCTTGCCCCGCCGCTTGCCCCGTTTCGACCTCGCGTAGTTGTCGAACGCGGCGGCGGCGTTGGCCAGGCCCGTGGAGTACGCCTCCTTGGAGTTCTCCTGCCACCACGCGGCAAATCTCGGATCGGTGTGCTTGGCGGCGTTGAACGCCTTGCGCAACGCGGGCAGCGACCACGGCCGCCACCCGGTCAACTCCTCCTCGACGATGCCGTACGAATCTTCCGCACGGCGCTGCCACCAGGACGCCTCGACCCACGCGACGGCCCAGTTGTAGGCGGCGCGGGCCGCACCGCAATGCGAGCGCAGCACAGACTCTTGGGTGACATTGGGATCCAACGCGAACCGATACGCCTGCATCACGAAACCGGGCTGCGGCCGGAACTTCTTCACTCGACGGCCAAGCTCGTGGCCATGGCCCTCGTGTGAGCCGCACAGTTCTTCGCCACTCGTCAACCGTAGAGCCACGTGCACGTCGAAGTCAGCGCCTCCGTGAAATCAGGCGTTCAACGTCCCGGCGCTGAGGAGGCCGAACAGGAGGAGGCCGACGACGATCCGGTAGACCACGAACGAGGTGAAGCTGTGCCGGGCGACGAAGCGCAGCAGCCAGGCGATGGAGGCGTAGGCCACGACGAACGACACCGCCGTGCCCACCGCGAGGGGCAGGACGCCGGCGCCCGAGCCGAGGGCGCTCGGCAGCTCGTAGATGCCGGCGCCGGTCAGCGCGGGGATGCCCATGAAGAACGACAGCCGGGTCGCGGCGACACGGTCGAGGCCGAGCATGAGACCGGTCGACATCGTCGCGCCCGACCGGGAGAAGCCGGGGAACAGCAGGGCGAGGATCTGCGACGAGCCGATCAGCATCGCGTCGGTGAGGGACGTGTCGTCCTCGCCGCGCTTGTGCGTGCCGAGCCGGTCCGCGGCGAACATCACGGCGCTGCCGCCGATCAGGGACCCGGCGACCACCCACAGCGAGGCGAGCGGGCCCTCGATGAGGGGTTGGGCCGCGACCCCGACGATCACGACCGGGATGGTGGCGTAGATGACCCACCAGGCGAACTTGTAGTCGTGGTGGTAGCGCTCGGACGGCCGGGCGAGCCCGACGCCCCAGGCCTTGACGATCCGGACGATGTCGGAGAAGAAGTAGACCAGGACCGCCGCGATGGCCCCGACCTGGATCACCGCGGTGAAGCCGACCACGGACTTGTCGTCCACCGGGATGTTCATCAGACCCTCGGTGATCTTCAGATGCCCCGTCGAGGAGACCGGGAGGAACTCGGTCAGGCCCTCCACGATCCCGAGGACGATCGCCTGCCCGACATTGATCACGCTCAAGGACCCGGTTCCTCTCCGACCTGCGCCTGGTTCGCGCCGAGCCTACTGCCGAGACGCGACCGGATCCCGTGACGAGAAGGATAACTTCACTGATCGTTAACCGGCCGGACGGCGTCCGGACATGCTCGGCCCCAGGTCTTCTGGGCCCGCCCCGGTGCTACCGGCCGGAACCGGCCGGGGCGGCGACCCCCGGGCCGTGCACGGCGGCGACCGCCGCGAGGGCGCGCCAGGCGTCGGCCGGGCGCAGCGTCTCGTCCGGGTCGCCGTTGAAGGGATCGAGGAGGACCGTGCCCGCGCCGAGCAGCCGCAGCTGCTCCAGGTCGTCCGCGACCTGGTCGAGGGTCCCCTCACCGGCGAGGCGGTCAGGGCCGGTGACGGGGGAGGACGTCAGCCGCAGGACGATGCGGGGCTCCAGTGCGGGAACCGGGCGCTCCTGCTCGTCCGCGAGGGCGCTCAGCCGCTCCAGCGCGCCGCGGAGCCAGGGGAGGGTGAAGCGCAGGGGGTGCCAGGCGTCGCCGACGCGCACGGCCCGGCGGAGTGCGGCGTCGCTGTTCCCGCCGATCCAGAGGGGGATCCGTCCGGAGCGGTAGTCGCCCTCGTCCTCCCACGCCGCGCGGATCGCGTCCAGGTGCTCGTCGGTGAGGGCGCCGCGCCGGGTGAAGGGGACTCCGAGCGCCGCGAACTCCTCGCGGGCCCAGCCGACCCCGGTGCCGAGGACGAGGCGCCCGCCGCTCAGGTCGTTGAGGTTGGCGGCCATGCGCGCGACGAGCAGCGGATGCCGGTACGGGACGATGAGCACGGTGGTGCCGAGCCGCACCCGCTCGGTCACGCCGGCCAGCCAGGAGAGCGTGGTGAACGGTTCGTAGAACGGGGCCGGGTACTGCGCGGCGACGTCGGCCGTGATCGCGACGTGGTCGGAGACCATCAGCAGGTCGAAGCCGAGGCCCTCGACCGTTCGCGCCCACTGCCGCAGGACGCCCGGGTCGGTGCCGGGCCCGAAGTTGGGGACGTTCACACCGAGGCGCATCGCCCCAGGCTATCGGCGGCCCCTGGCGGGCGTGCCAGGTCAGGGGCGGGGCCAGGGGCTTCCGGCGAGGCGCTCGATGTCGGTGTTGAAGCGCTGGAGGAAGACGGCGAAGGCCTCGACGTCCTCCGCCGTCCAGTCCGCCATGATCTTGTCGATGCCGGCGGTGATCTGGCCGCGCTCGCTGTCGAGGCGGCGCTCGCCCTCGCCCGTGATGCGGAACTTGCGGGCGATGCCGCCCGCCGGGTCGGGGATGCGCTCGACGAGGCCGTCGCGCAGCATGGCCGAGGTCTGCCGGTTCAGCGTCGAGGGGTCCAGGTCGAACGCCTCGCTGAGCTGCCGGATCGACATGGGGCCCTCGATGCGGATGCGGCTGAGCAGGATGTAGGCGCTGCGCTCCAGCAGGCCGCCCTCGCGTTTGGAGCGGCGGGTGGCCAGGCTGTGCCGCCCGAGCAGCATGGTCTCGTACTCGATCAGATCCGTGGGCTTGTGCATTCCGGTCCTTCTCCCGCGCGCGGTCCGCCCGGGTCGTTCCCGCATCGATGCTCGCACCCCATGCCTACCACAGGGATGTGCGCCGTACATAAGTTGTGCATCGACCATATCGTATGTATGGTGCACATGTTCCTTGACCCGACAGAAGGGATGTCACGTGGACGAGTCCGCGCCCGCCGTCCGACCCGGCGGGATCGTCGGCGTTCTCGCCGTGGGCGGCATCGTCGCCGCGTTCATGCAGACCCTCGTGGTGCCGCTCATCGCCGAGCTGCCGCGGCTGCTGCACACCTCGGCCTCCAACGCGACCTGGGTGGTCACCGCGACGCTGCTGGCCTCCGCGGTCGCCATGCCGATGATCGGGCGGCTCGGCGACCTGTACGGCAAGCGCCGGATGCTGCTGGTCTGCATGGTGCCGCTCATCACCGGGTCGGTGGTCTGCGCGCTGTCCGGCTCGCTCATCCCGATGGTCGTCGGCCGGGGCATGCAGGGCGTCGGCATGGGCATGATCCCGCTCGGCATCAGCGCGCTGCGCGACCTGCTGCCGCCCGAGCGGCTCGGGTCCTCGATCGCGCTGCTGAGCTCGTCCATGGGCATCGGCGGGGCGTTCGGCCTGCCGCTGGCGGCCGTCATCGCGGACAACATGAGCTGGCGGGTGCTGTTCTGGGGCTCGGCCGCGCTGAGCGCGCTCGTCGCCACGCTGATCTACCTGCTGGTGCCGGCCACGCCCGTCCAGGCCAGGGGCCGCTTCGACGCGCCGGGGGCGGTCGGCCTCGGCACCGCCCTCGTGTGCCTGCTGCTCGGCGTCTCCAAGGGCGCCGACTGGGGCTGGGCGAGCGGCACGACCATCGGGCTGTTCGCCGCCACGGTCGTCATCCTGCTGGCGTGGGGCTGGTGGGAGCTGCGGACCCGCGACCCGCTGGTCGACCTGCGCGTCACCGCGCGCACCCAGGTGCTGCTCACCAACGCCGCCTCGGTCGTGATCGGGTTCTCGATGTACGCCCAGTCGCTGATCGTGCCGCAGCTGCTGCAGCTCCCGAAGGCGACCGGGTACGGCCTCGGCCAGTCGATGGTCGCCGCGGGCCTGTGGATGGTGCCGTCCGGCCTGCTGATGATGGCCGTGTCCCCGCTCGGCGCCCGGCTGTCGGCCGCCCGCGGGCCCAAGGTCACCCTGGTCGCCGGGAGCCTGGTGATCGCGCTCGGCTACGGGTCGTCCACGCTGCTCATCGGCGCCGCGTGGGGCCTGATGATCGTCACGGCGATCTGCGGCATGGGCGTCGGACTCGCCTACGGCGCGATGCCCGCGCTCATCATGGGGGCGGTGCCGCGGTCGGAGACCGCGTCGGCCAACAGCTTCAACACGCTGATGCGCTCGGTCGGCACCTCGGTGTCGGCGGCCGTGGTCGGGGTCGTGCTGTCCCAGCTGACCATCGACCTCGGCGGGCACGTGCTCCCGTCCGAGGACGGCTTCCGCGCCGGGCTGCTGATCGGCTGCGGCGTGGCGCTGCTCGCCGGGCTCATCGCGCTGGCCATTCCCGGGCGCGGGCGCTCGGTCACCGCCGCGGCCGGGCAGGACGCCCCGGCGGAGCGGAGCGCGGCGTCCAAGGCCTGACGCCGGACGGCGCCGCGCCGGTCAGTCCCGCGCCGGGGACTCGCGCCGCAGGAGGTAGGTGTCCATGATCCACCCCTTGCGGTCGCGGGCCTCGGCGCGCACGGCGCGGATCTCCTCGGCCACCTCCGCGACCGGGCCGGAGACGAGGATCTCGTCGGGCGTGCCGAGGTAGGCGCCCCAGTAGATGTGGTAGCCCTCGCCCGCCTCGGCGAACGCGCAGTGCGCGTCCAGCATGACGAGCACGTCGTCGGCGGTGGCGCCCTCGGCGGCGAGGCGGCGTCCGGTGGTGACGTGGACGGGGCGCCCCACCCGCGTGAGCCCGACGCGGTGCCGCGCGGTGAGCGCGGAGACGCTGCTGATGCCGGGGATCACCTCGCACTCGAACTCGGCGCCGACCTCCTCCAGCGCCGCGAGGGTGCTGTCGTAGACGCCGGGGTCGCCCCAGACGAGGATCGCGCCGGTCTGCCCGTCGGCCAGCTCGCCGGTGACGAAGGACTCGTAGATCCGCGCGCGCCGCGACCGCCAGTCCTGCACGGCGGCGGCGTAGGCGGCGGCGTCCCGGTCGCGGTCGGGATCGCGGGCCTCCACGACCCGGTACGGGGGCCGGCCGTGCGCCGCGATGAGGTCGTGCCGCAGCCCGGCCAGGTCGTGCTTGGCCTCGCCCTTGTCCACGACGAGGAAGACGTCGGCCGCGGCGATGGCCTTGGCCGCCTGGAACGTCAGGTGGTCGGGGTCGCCCGCGCCGATGCCGATGATCAAAAGCCGCTTCACGGCGCCAAGTGTGCCAGAGCGCTCCTATAGGGTTGATCTCCCTTTCGACCGAGGAGACCAGTGGACGCGCGTGTCATCACCGTCGTGGGAATCGGCGCGGACGGGTGGGACGGGCTCGCGGCGGAGTCGCGCGAGGCGCTGCGGGCGGCGGAGGTCCTGTTCGGCAACCGCCGGCAGCTCGACCTCGTCCCCGGCGAGGACCACGAGCGCATCGCCTGGCCGTCGCCCCTGCTCCCCGCGCTGCCGGGGCTGATCGAGCGGCACGAGGGACGCGCGATCGCCGTGCTGGCGAGCGGCGACCCCATGTTCCACGGGATCGGCTCCACCCTCGCCGGGATGCTCGGCGCCGACCGGCTCCGCGTGCTGCCCCATCCGTCGTCGGCCTCGCTCGCGTGCGCCCGGCTCGGCTGGCCGCTGGACCGGGTGGACGTCCTCAGCATCGTGGGCCGTCCCGCCGCGGCGCTGAACGCGATCATCGCCCCCGGGCGGCGGCTGATCGTGCTCGGCGCCGGACGGGAGGCCCCGATCATCGTCGCCGCCGTGCTGTCCGGCCGCGGCTTCGGCGCGAGCCGCATGACCGCCCTGTGCGACCTGGGTTCGGCCGGGGAGACGGTCCGGCACGGCGTCGCGGAGGAGTGGACCGAGCCCGCCGCGTCCGCGCTGGCCCTCATCGCCGTCGAATGCGTGCCCGGCCCGGACGCGGCGCCGCTGCCCCGCGCCCCCGGGCTCCGCGACGACGCCTTCGAGCACGACGGGCAGATCACCAAGAGCGAGGTCCGCGCGGTGACGCTGTCGCGCCTCGCGCCGCTGCCCGGCGAGCTGCTCTGGGACGTCGGCGCCGGCTCCGGCAGCGTCGCGATCGAGTGGGCGCGGGCGCACCCGGCCTGCGAGGCCGTCGCGATCGAGAGCAGCCCCGCGCGGGCCGAGCGGATCGGCGCCAACGCGGCCGCGCTGGGCGTGCCGCGCGTGCAGGTCGTGAAGGGCGAGGCTCCGGGCGTGCTGGACGGCCTGCCGGCGCCGGACGCGGTCTTCGTCGGCGGCGGCCTCACCGCTCCCGGCCTGCTGGAGCGCTGCTGGGACGCCCTGAAGCCGGGCGGACGCCTGGTCGCCAACGCCGTGACCCTCGAATCCGAGGCCGTCGTGGCCGAGGCGCGCCGGTCGCGCGGCGGCGAGCTGGTCCGGGTCAGCGTCGAGCGCGCCGGGCCGCTGGGCGGGTTCACGGCCTGGCGTCCGGCGATACCCGTCGTCGTCTGGACGGTCCGGAAGAGCCCGGCGTGACGGTGTACTTCGTCGGCGCGGGCCCCGGCGCCGCCGACCTCATCACCGTGCGCGGCCTGCGGGTCCTGGAGGCCGCGCCGGTCTGCCTGTACGCGGGGTCGCTGGTGCCGGCCGAGCTGCTGGAGGCGTGCCCGCCCGGCGCCCGGCTCGTCGACACCGCGAACATGACGCTGGACGGGATCGTCGCCGAGCTGACCGCCGCCCACCGGGACGGCCTGGACGTCGCGCGGCTGCACTCCGGCGACCCGTCGGTGTTCAGCGCGGTCGCCGAGCAGATGCGCCGCCTCGACGCGGCGGGCGTGCCGTACGAGGTCGTCCCCGGCGTCCCGGCGTTCGCGGCCGCGGCGGCCTCGCTCGGGCGGGAGCTGACCGTCCCCGGCGTCGGCCAGACCGTGATCCTGACCCGCACGGCCGTCCGCGCCACCCCGATGCCGGACGGCGAGGACCTCGCCACCCTCGGCGCGAGCGGCGCCACGATGGTGCTGCACCTGGCCGTCCAGCGCATCGAGGAGGTCGCCGCCGAGCTGCTGTCCCGCTACGGCGCGGACTGCCCGGTCGCCGTGGTCGCCCGCGCCAGCCGCGCGGACGAGCTGGTCCTGCGCGGCACCCTCGCCGACATCGCCGCCCGGGTGCGCGAGGCCGGGGTGCGGCGCACCGCGGTGATCGTCGTCGGGCGGGTCCTCACCGCGTCGGCGTTCCCCGACAGCCACCTCTACAGCGCCGCGCGGGACCGGGCGTGCGGCGCGTCCTGATCCTCGGCGGGACGGCGGAGGCACGCGCGCTCGCGGCCCGGCTGACCGGCGTGCACGTCGTGTCCTCGCTCGCCGGCAGGGTGTCCGATCCGCTCCTGCCCGCCGGAGAGGTCCGCATCGGCGGGTTCGGCGGCGCCGAGGGGCTCGCCGCGTGGCTGCGCGAACACCGGATCGGCCGCCTCGTCGACGCGACGCACCCGTTCGCGGAGCGGATGAGCGCGTCCGCCGCGCGCGCGTCGCGCCTGACGGGCGTGCCGCTGCTCGCGCTGCGCCGCCCCGGCTGGGACGCGGAGGGCGGCGACGACTGGCGGCGCGTCCCGTCCCTGCCGGACGCCGCCGCCGCGCTGCCGGACGGCGCCCGCGCCTTCCTCACGACGGGCCGCCGCAGCATCCCGGTGTTCGCCGCGCGGACCGGCGTGTGGTTCCTCGCCCGGTCGGTGGACCCGCCGGAGCCGCCCGTCCCGCCCAACATGCGGGTCCTGCTGGCGCGCGGCCCCTACACCGTGGACGGGGAGCGCGCCCTGATCCGCGAGCACCGCCTGGACGTCCTGGTCACCAAGGACAGCGGCGGCGCGATGACCCGCGCGAAGCTCACCGCCGCCCGCGAGGCCGGGCTGCCGGTCGTGATGGTCGACCGCCCGGCCCTCCCCGGGGGCGTCGAGGCGACCGGCGACGTGGCCGTCGCCGCCGCCTGGGTTCAGGGGTAGCGGCGCGGGGTGAAGACCACGCCCCGCCCGGTCACCCGGGTCGCGGACGACCCGACGATGAGCAGGCAGCGCATGTCGACCCGCTCGGGGTCCAGCGCGCCGAGCGTCGTCACCGTCACGCTCTCCTCCGGCCCGCCGACGTCCCGCCCGACCACCACCGGGGTCTCGGGGGAGCGGTGCTTGAGCAGCAGGTCGCGCGCCGCGGGGAGCCGGTGCCGGCGCCGGCTCGACGAGGGGTTGTAGAGGGCCAGCACCAGGTCGGCCTCGGCGGCGAGCGCGAGCCGCCGCTCCACCACGTCCCACGGCTTGAGGATGTCCGACAGCGACAGGACGCAGAAGTCGTGGCCGAGGGGCGCGCCCGCCCGGGCGGCCACGGCCTGCGCCGCCGTCAGTCCGGGCACGACCTGCACCGGCACGTCCGCGAACTCCTCGCCGGCCGCCGCCTCCAGCACGGCCGTCGCCATCGCGAACACCCCGGGGTCGCCGGACGAGACGACGGCGACCCGGGCCCCGTCCCGCGCGAGCGCCAGCGCGTGCCGGGCCCGGTCGGCCTCCACCCGGTTCCCGGAGCCGTGCCGCCGCTGCCGGGGGTTCGGCGGCACCCGGTCCAGGTAGGGGCCGTAGCCGACGAGGTCGGTCGCGGACGCCAGGACGTCCTGCGCCTCCGGGGTCAGCCACGGCCGCCCCGCCGGTCCGAGCCCGACGACCCACACCCCGCCGGCCCCCTCCGGCCGCGCCGGGGGAGGCGCCGCGAACGAGCGCTCCGCCGGGCTCGTCAGCAGCGCCAGCGACATGTAGGGCACGTCCGCCGGGTCGACCTCGGCGAGCGGGAGGACGCGCTGCCGGCCGGTGGCGGCCCGCTCGACGTACCAGCCGTCGCCGAGCCGCCCCGCGTCCTCGAACGCCTGCCTGACCTTGGGGAACGTCCGCCCGAGCTTGAGGACGGCCGCCGCGTCCGCGGTGCTCAGCCGCTCGGCCAGCTCCTCGCCGGGCAGCGTCCCCGGCAGGATGGTCAGCGTCTCCTCGCGCTCCACCAGCGGGCGCCCCGCCGCCGCCGACGCCGCGCTCAGCGACGTCACGCCCGGCACGACCTCGGCCGGGTAGTGCGGCGCGAGCCGCTTGTGCAGGTGCATGTACGACCCGTAGAACAGGGGGTCGCCCTCGCTCAGCACCACGACCGTCCGCCCCGCGTCGAGGTGCGCGGCGAGCCGGGCGGCGCAGTCGGCGTAGAACTCCTCCAGCGCCCCGTGGTACCCGCCGCGGTGGTCGGTGGCCTCCGTCGTCACCGGGTAGACGAGCTGCTCCTCGATCCGCCCGTCCCGCAGGTACGGCTCGGCGATCGCCCGGGCGATGCTGCGGCCGTGCCGCGCGCAGTGGAAGGCCACCACGTCCGCCTCGCCGATCAGCCGCGCCGCCCGCACCGTGACCAGCTCCGGGTCGCCGGGCCCGACGCCCACGCCGAACAGCCGTCCCGCCATCACTCCGCCTCACTGGCGAGGGCGTTGACCGCCGCCGCCGTCATCGCGCTGCCGCCGCGCCGCCCGCGCACCACCAGATGGTCCAGCCCGCTCGCGGCGAGCGCCTCCTTGGACTCGGCCGCCCCGATGAACCCGACCGGGATCCCGAGGACCGCCGCCGGGCGCGGCGCGCCCTCCTCCATCAGCTCCAGCAGCCGGAACAGCGCCGTCGGCGCGTTGCCGATCGCGACGACCGCGCCGCCGAGCCGGTCGCGCCACAGCTCCAGCGCCGCCGCGCTGCGCGTGGTGCCGAGCCGCTCGGCCAGCTCGGGGACGCCCGGGTCGCCCAGGGTGCAGACGACCTCGTTGCCGGCGGGGAGCCGCGCGCGGGTCACCCCGGAGGCGACCATCCGCGCGTCGCACAGCACCGGCGCGCCGGCCAGCAGCGCCGCCCGCGCCCGCTCCACGACCCCCGGCGACCAGGCCAGGTCCCCGACCAGGTCGGTCATGCCGCAGGCGTGGATCATGCGGACCGCGACCCGCGCCACGTCGTCCGGCAGTCCCGACAGGTCGGCCTCCGCGCGGATCGTCGCGAACGACCGCCGGTAGATCTCGGCGCCGTCCCGGACGTAATCGATCACTGCTGTCCCTCCGCCGTCCTCAGCACGACCGGGCCGCGGGGCATCCCGCAGCGCCGCTCGCACCCCGTCCAGTGGACGGGGGTCCCGGGCGCGCGGACCAGGCCGTCCACGAAGCGCCGCGCCTCGCCCTGCACGTCGCCGCGCGACTTCGCGCATCCGGGGCTGCCGGTGCAGGCCGTCACGCCGCCCCAGGGCGACGCCGGATCGGTCGCGAAGCCCGCCGCCGCGAGCTCCGCCGCCGCGCGTGGCGCCTCGCCCGCGTCCCGGTCCCGCAGCACCACGCTGCGCCACGGCGTCACCCGCACCTCGTCCGCGACCGCGGCGAGCGCCTCGGCCTGCGCGGCGGACAGCCGGCCGAGCGGGGGCACGGCCTCCAGCGCGGCGCGCCCGTCCCGCTGCGCGACGATCCCGGCGTGCGGCGGCGCGGGGTCCGGGCGCGGCGGCGCGTCCCGCACGTCCGCGCCCAGCCGCTCCGCGACGAGCCGCGCGCCGTCCGGCACCTCCGCGAGGCGCCAGGCGTCCCCCGGATCTCCAGGAACGCCTCCGCCGCCGCGAGCAGCGCGGCGACGGGCTCGCCGGGGACGGGCCCGAGCCGCGTCCCGGCCAGCCGCAGCCCTTCGGGGGTGCAGGCGGCGTCGGCGCCCAGCGCCGCCATGTCGCCGGTGCCGTCGTCGAGCGCGAACAGGAACCGCCCCGGCAGCCGGGCCAGTTCCGGACGCGCGCGCAGCGCCTCGTCCAGCGCCGTGACCAGCGGGTCCGTGGCGAGAACGCCGCGCGGGCCGCGCCCGCCGAGCGGGGACGCGACGATGTTGCGCACCCGCTCGTGGGTCGCCGACGGCAGCAGCCCGGCGGCCGCCAGCCGGGCCGCGAGCGCCGCCGGGTCGCGGACGCCGCGCACCTGGAGGTTGCCGCGGGACGTGAGTTCGATCACGTCCCGCCCCAGCTCGCGGGCGGCGGCGCCGAGCACCGCGAGCTGCGCGGCGGACACCGCGCCGCCCGGGACGCGGACGCGCGCCAGCGGCCCGTCGGCGGCGTCGTGGGTGCGCAGCGCCCCGGGGCACGCGTCGGCACGGGCTCTGACATTCGGCACGGGGAGGATGTTAACCACAGTTTGCAGGGCGACCGCGCTGCCGTACTCTTCTGCTCAGGCGATGGCAATGGGAGGAAGCCGGTGCGAATCCGGCGCGGTCCCGCCACTGTGACCGGGGAGCGAACCCCGCTGTAGGCCACTGTCCGCAAGGACGGGAAGGCCGGGGCGAGCGTCGATCCGGGAGCCAGGAGACTCCTGCCGTCGACACCCGCGACCGGGGCGAGGACCCCAGGGGGAGGATGCGCCGTGCCCGAGCACAGCCGCACGGTCCTGTTGCTGTCGACGTCCGACACCGATCTGCTGAGCGCCCGCGCGTCCGGCGCCGCCTACCGGCTCGGCAATCCCGCGCGGCTCGCCGCCGCCGACCTGCCCGAGCTGACCGAGGGCGCCGACCTCGTCGTGGTGCGGCTGCTCGGCGGCCGGCGCGCCTGGGAGGACGGCCTCGACGCGCTGCTCGCGGGCCCCCGGCCCGTCGTCGTCCTCGGCGGCGAGCAGGCCCCCGACGCCGAGCTGATGGAGCTGTCCACGGTCAGCGGCGGGGTGTGCGCCGAGGCGCACGCCTACCTCGCGCACGGCGGCCCCGCCAACCTCGCCGAACTGCACGCGTTCCTGTCCGACACCGTGCTGCTGACCGGGCGCGGCTTCGCTCCGCCGGCCCCGACGCCGACCTGGGGGCGGCTCGACCGCGCCGCCCGCGACGGCGGCGGGCCCGTGGTCGGCGTGCTCTACTACCGCGCCCACCACATGGCGGGCAACACCGCGTTCGTCGAGGCGCTCTGCGCCGCCGTGGAGGACGCGGGCGGGCGCGCCATGCCGGTGTTCTGCTCGTCGCTGCGCACCGCCGAGCCCGAGCTGCTGGACACGCTGCGCCAGGCGGACGCGCTGGTGACGACCGTGCTCGCGGCGGGCGGGTCGCGGCCCGCCACGGCCGGGGCGGGCGGCGACGACGAGGCGTGGGACGTGGGCGCGCTCGCGGCGCTGGACGTCCCGATCCTCCAGGGCCTCTGCCTCACGACCAGCCGGTCCGACTGGGAGGGCGGCGACGACGGGCTGTCCCCCCTGGACGCGGCGTCGCAGGTCGCGATCCCCGAGTTCGACGGGCGGATCATCACCGTCCCGTTCTCGTTCAAGGAGGTCGACGAGGACGGTCTCACCGTCTACGCCGCCGACCCCGAGCGGGCCGCGCGGGTCGCCGGGATCGCGGTCCGGCACGGCCGGCTCCGCCACACCCCGGCCCCCGGGCGCCGCCTCGTCGTGATGCTGTCGGCGTACCCGACCAAGCACGCCCGCGTCGGCAACGCCGTCGGCCTCGACACCCCGGCGAGCACCGTCCGCCTGCTGGCCCGGCTCCGCGACGCGGGGTACGACCTGGGGGACGGCTTCCCCGGCGTCGACGAGCAGGACGGCGACGCCCTCGTCCACGCGCTCATCGCGGCGGGCGGCCAGGACGAGGACTGGCTCACCGAGGAGCAGCTCGCGGGCAACCCCGTCCGCATCTCCGCCGCGTCCTACGCGCGCTGGTACCGCACCCTGCCCGCCGACCTGCGGGAGGGGATGGAGCGGCACTGGGGCCCGCCGCCCGGGGAGCTGTTCGTCCAGGACGGCGACATCGTCCTGGCCGCCCTGCGCGCCGGCAACCTCGTCGTCATGGTGCAGCCGCCGCGCGGCTTCGGGCAGAACCCCATCGCCGTCTACCACGACCCCGACCTGCCGCCCAGCCACCACTACCTGGCCGCGTACCGGTGGCTCTCGGACGAGTTCGGCGCGCACGCGATCGTCCACGTCGGCAAGCACGGCAACCTGGAGTGGCTGCCCGGCAAGGCGGCGGGCATGTCCGCCTCGTGCGGCACCGACGCGGCGCTCGGCGACGTCCCGCTGGTCTACCCGTTCCTCGTCAACGACCCCGGCGAGGGCACGCAGGCCAAGCGCCGCGCGCACGCCGTCCTCGTCGACCACATGGTCCCGCCGATGGCCCGCGCCGAGACCTACGGCGACATCGCCCGCCTCGAACAGCTCCTGGACGAGCACGCGACGATCGCCGCGATGGACCCGGCGAAGCTGCCCGCGATCCGCGCCCAGATCTGGACGCTCATCCAGGCCGCCAGGCTCGACCACGACCTCGGCCTGGACGACCGCCCCCACGACACCGAGTTCGACGACTTCCTCCTGCACGTCGACGGCTGGCTGTGCGAGGTGAAGGACGCGCAGATCCGCGACGGCCTGCACGTCCTCGGCCAGGCGCCCACCGGCGCGACCCGCGTCGACCTGGTGCTGGCCATGCTCCGCGCACGCCAGATGTGGTCGGGCCGCGAGACGCTGCCCGGCCTGCGGGAGGCGCTCGGGCTCAGCGAGGCCGGCGGCGAGGCGCTCGCCGACGTGGACGCCGCCGAGGCCGCCGCCCGCGCCCTCGTCCAGGCCATGGAGGACGCGGGCTGGGCCGTGGACGCGGCCCGGGAGGCCGCGAGGGACGTTCCGGCGGAGCGCCGCGACGCCGTGGCGCGGGTCCTGGAGTTCGCCGCCGCCGAGATCGTCCCGCGCCTGGCCCGGACGTCCGACGAGCTCGACCACGTCCTGCACGCCCTGGACGGCGGCTACGTCCCGGCGGGCCCGAGCGGGTCGCCGCTGCGCGGCCTCGTCAACGTCCTGCCGACCGGCCGCAACTTCTACTCGGTCGACCCGCGCGCCGTCCCGAGCCGCCTCGCCTGGGAGACGGGGCAGGCGATGGCCGACTCGCTCCTGGAGCGCTACCGCGCCGACCACGGGGAGTGGCCGCGCTCGGTCGGGCTGTCGGTGTGGGGGACGAGCGCGATGCGCACGGCGGGCGACGACGTGGCCGAGGTCCTCGCGCTGCTCGGCGTCCGCCCGGCCTGGGACGAGGCGTCCCGCCGCGTCACGGCGCTGGAGCCGGTGCCGCTCGCCGAGCTCGGCCGGCCGCGCATCGACGTGACCGTCCGCATCAGCGGCTTCTTCCGGGACGCGTTCCCGCACGTCGTCGCCATGCTGGACGACGCCGTCCGGCTCGTCGCCGGGCTGGACGAGCCGGACGACGACAACCACGTCCGCGCCCACGTGCGGGCCGACCGGGAGCGGCACGGCGACGAGCGCCGCGCCACCCTGCGCGTGTTCGGGTCGGCGCCCGGCGCCTACGGGGCCGGGCTGCTCCCGCTCATCGACAGCCGCAACTGGCGCGACGACGCCGATCTCGCCGAGGTCTACGCGGTGTGGGGCGGCCACGCCTACGGCCGCGACCTCGACGGGGTGCCCGCCCGCGCCGACATGGAGAGCGCCTACCGGCGGATCGCCGTCGCCGCCAAGAACGTCGACACCCGCGAGCACGACATCGCCGACTCCGACGACTACTTCCAGTACCACGGCGGCATGATCGCCACCGTCCGCGCGCTGACCGGCCGGGCCCCGGAGGCCTACGTCGGCGACAGCACCCGCCCGGACGCCGTGCGCACCCGCACCCTCGCGGAGGAGACCGCGCGGATCTTCCGGGCCCGCGTCGTGAACCCGCAGTGGCTGGCCGCGATGCGCCGGCACGGCTACAAGGGCGCGTTCGAGCTGGCCGCGACCGTGGACTACCTGTTCGGCTACGACGCCACCACCGGCGTCATGGCCGACTGGATGTACGACCGGATCACCGCCGCCTACGTCCTGGACGAGGAGAACCGCGCGTTCATGGCGGAGTCGAACCCGTGGGCGCTGCACGGCATCGCCGAACGGCTGCTGGAGGCGGCCGAGCGCGGCCTGTGGGAGCACCCCGACCCGGCGGTCCTGCAGGGGCTCCAGGAGGTCTACCTCAAGACGGAGGGCGACCTGGAGGACGACACCAGCCGCTGAGCCGCCTCCGGGAACCCCGCCCAGTGCAGGTGGAGGTAGGAGGCGGTGATCCGGTCGTCGCCGTACCCGTCGCGGCCGTCCCGCCACCGGAACAGCGGCCCGGCCCGCGTGCCCGGCGCCGCGTCCAGCTCCGTCCGGTGGAACTCGTGGCCGCGGAACCGCTCACCGGGACGGGTCAGCGGCGACTCCGCCACCGCGACCGCCTCCCGGTAGCCGAGCGTCAGCCGGGACGTCATCCGCGCGCGCCCCGGCACCCGCCCGCACATCGCCCGGCCGTCGAGCTCCTCGCACAGGTAGAGGAGCCCGGCGCATTCGGCGGCGATCGGACCGGGGAACGCCGCGACCTCGGCGAGCATCGGCGCGTTGGCGGCCAGATCGGCGGCGTGCACCTCCGGGAAGCCGCCGCCGACGACGAGCGCGGCGGCCCCGTCCGGCAGGGCCTCGTCCCGCAGCGGATCGAAGACCGCCACGTCGGCGCCCGCCGCGCGCAGCAGCTCCACGTGCTCGGCATAGGAGAAGGTGAACGCCGCCCCGCCCGCGACCGCGACCACCGGGCCGCCCTCGACCGGCACCACCTCGCCGGACGGATCCCACGCGGGCCCCGGCAGCGGGGGAGCGGCGGCCGCCAGACGGAGCAGGGCGTCCACGTCGCAGGAGCGCTCCACCAGCGCGCCGAGCCGCTCCACCGCCCGGACGGCGTCCGCGCCCCGCTCGGCCGCCGGGATCAGCCCGAGGTGGCGGGACGGCGTGACCACCGCGTCGTCCCGCCGGATCGCGCCGAGCACCGGCACGCCCGTCGCCTCCAGCGCGCTCCGGCACAGCTCCTCGTGCCGCTCCGAGCCCACCCGGTTGAGGACGACGCCGCCGATCCGCACGCCCGGCTCGAACGTCGCGAAACCGTGCACGAGCGCCGCCACCGACCGGCTCTGCCGCGCGGCGTCCACGACCAGCACCACCGGCGCCGCGAGCAGCCGCGCGACGTGCGCCGTGGACGCGAACCCGGTGTCGCCGCGCCCGTCGAACAGGCCCATGACCCCCTCGACCACCGCCACGTCGCAGCCGGCGGCGCCGTGCAGGAACAGCGGCGCCACCCTTTCCTCGCCCGCGAGCCACGGGTCGAGGTTGCGGCCGGGCCGTCCCGCCGCGAGCGCGTGGTAGCCGGGGTCGATGTAGTCGGGGCCGACCTTGTGCGGGGACACGGCGAGACCGCGCGCCCGCAGGGCCGCGATCAGCCCGGTCGCCACGGTCGTCTTGCCGCTGCCGGACGCCGGCGCCGCGACGACCAGCCGGGGGATCACCACTCGATGCCCCGCTGCCCCTTCTGCCCGGCGTCCATCGGATGCCGGACCTTGCCCATCTCCGTCACCAGGTCGGCGGCCTCGACCAGCCGGCCGGGCGCGTCCCGGCCGGTGACGACGACGTGCTGGTTCCCGGGACGCGCGGCGAGGGTCTCGACCACGTCGTCCAGGTCGAGCCAGCCCCACTTGATCGGATAGGTGAACTCGTCGAGCACGTAGAAACGGTACGTCTCGGCGGCCAGGTCCCGCTTGATCTGCGCCCAGCCCTCCCGGGCGTCGGCCGCGTGGTCCTCCTCGGCGCCGGGCCGCTGGATCCACGACCAGCCCTCGCCCATCTTGTGCCAGGCGACGGGCCCGCCCTCGCCGCTCTCCCCGAGCACGCGCAGCGCCCGCTCCTCGCCGATCCGCCACTTCGCCGACTTCACGAACTGGAACACCCCGACCGGCCAGCCCTGGTTCCAGGCCCGCAGCGCCATCCCGAACGCCGCCGTCGACTTCCCCTTCCCGGGGCCGGTGTGGACCATCAGCAGGGGCCGGGTGCGGCGCTGCCGCGTGGTGAGGCCGTCGTCGGGGACGGACACGGGCTTTCCCTGGGGCATCTCAGGCCGCCTTTCCAGCGTCGCGCCCGCGGTGGGCGCGGACGATCCCGTCGAGGTCGGCGAGCGGGACGAGCCGCGCCCCGAGCCGGGCCGCGAGGCGTCCCGCGAGGCCGAGCCGGACCGGGCCGTCCTCGCAGTCCACGACGATGCCGGCGGTGCCGGCCAGCGGCCCGGCGGCCCGGTCCACGTCGCCGGCCGCGGTCGCCCGCCCGTCGGTGACGACCACGAGCAGCGGGCGCCGCGCCGGGTCGCGCAGCCGCTCGGCGCGCAGCACCTCGGCGGCGCGCGCGAGCCCGGCGGCCAGCGGCGTGCGGCCCCCGGTCGGCAGGGCCCGCAGCCGCGCCGCGCCCGCCTCGACCGACGACGTCGGCGGCAGCACCAGCTCGGCGGTCCGCCCCCGGAAGGTGATCAGGCCGATCTTGTCGCGGCGCTGGTAGGCGTCCAGCAGCAGGCTGAGGACGGCCGTCTTCACCGTCGTCATGCGGCGGCGCGCGGCCATCGAGCCGCTGGCGTCCACGACGAACAGCACCAGGTTCCCCTCGCGGCCCTCGCGGACCGCCTCCCGCAGGTCGTCCGGGCGCAGCACGAGGCCGGCGCCGGACCGGCCGCGCGCCCGCTGCCGCGGCGCGGCGGCCAGCAGCGTCGCCACCACGTGGGGGTCGCGGACCTTCGCGGCCGGGCGGCGCGCCCCGGTGACCCGGCCACGCGCCGCCCGCGACCGCGACCGCCGTCCCGCGGCGCCCTCGCCGACGCCCGGCACCTCCAGCAGCGGCACGGCGTGCGGCGCGGCGGCCGCCGCGACCCGCTCGCCGCCCCCGCCTCCGGGCCGCCCGTCCTGCCCGGAGCCCGCGTTCTGCTCCGTGCCCGCGTCCTGGGACGAGCTCGCGTCCCGCTCCATGTCCGCGCCTTGGGGCGAGTTCGCGTTCTGCTCCGTGCCCGCGCCCTGCCCCGTGCCCGCGCCCTGCCCCGGGCCCGGGTCCGGGTCCGGGGACGAGGGCTCCTCGCCGCCCCCGCCGCCGTCCGGGGGAGGGCCGTCGGGGGACGTGCGGTCGAGCAGTTCGTCGAGCAGGGACTCGTCCAGGCCGGGGGCGTCGAACGGGTCCCGCCTGCGCCGGTGCGGCAGCGACAGCCGGGCCGCCGCGCGCACGTCCTCGTCGGTCACCTCCTCGCGTCCCCGCCACGCGGCGTGCGCGAGGGCGGCGTTCGCCGTGACCAGGTCGGCGCGCAGCCCGTCCACCTCGAAGCCCGCGCACACCGCCGCGATCTGCTCCAGCCGCTCGTCCGGCAGCGCGACCCCGGCGAGCCTCTCCCGCGCGGCCGAGATGCGCCGCGCCAGCTCGGCCTCGGCGTCCTCCCAGCGCGCGGCGAAGGCGGCGGGGCCGGCCTCGAACGCCAGCCGCCGCCGGACGACCTCGGCGCGCTCCCTCGGGTCCCGCGACGCCCGCACCTCGACCGTCAGCCCGAAGCGGTCGAGGAGCTGGGGGCGCAGCTCGCCCTCCTCGGGGTTCATGGTCCCGACCAGCAGGAACCGGGCCGCGTGCCGCACCGACACCGACTCGCGCTCCACGTAGCAGGTGCCGAGCGCGGCGGCGTCCAGCAGGAGGTCGACCAGATGGTCGTGCAGGAGGTTCACCTCGTCCACGTACAGGACGCCGCGGTGGGCCGCGGCGAGCAGCCCCGGCTCGAACGCCTTGACGCCCTCGGTCAGGGCGCGCTCCACGTCCAGCGACCCGGCGAGCCGGTCCTCCGAGGCGCCCACCGGCAGCTCCACCAGCGCGGACGGCCGCCGCACCGCCGGTCCGCCCGGCTCGTGCGGGCCGTCCGGGCAGGACGGGTCGGGCGCCGCCGGGTCGCACGCGAACCGGCAGCCCGGCACCGTGTCCACGGCGGGGAGCTGCGCGGCCAGGGCCCGCACGATCGTCGACTTGGCGGTGCCCTTCTCGCCGCGCACCAGCACACCCCCGACCCGCGGCGAGACGGCGTTGAGCAGCAGCGCCAGCTTCAGGTCGTCCAGCCCGACGACGGCGCTGAACGGGTAGGCGACGTTCACACCTGGACCTTCCGGTTGACATGGGCGACCCGCCAGCCGCTCCCGGCGGCGGCGAGCCTCGTGGTGGACAGCGGCGCGAGGTCGATCCGGTCGGCCGCGAGGACGCCGGCGCCGAGCGCGTGGGCGAGCGCCGCCCGGATCACGCCCGCGTCGCAGACGGCGACGCCGGACGGGCGGCCGCCGAGCCACGCCGCGACCCGCGCCGCGAGCGCGGACCGGCTCTCGCCGCCGTGCGGCGCGGCGTCCGGGTCCGACAGCCAGGCGGCCAGCGCGTCCGGATCGGCCGGCCTCCGCGAGGCGGAGGCCCGCCCAGGAACCGTGGTCGGCCTCGGCGAGCGCCGCGACCGGGCGGGCGTCCAGGCCGAGCGCGGCGCAGGTCTCCCGGGCGGCGCGGGCGGGCGACGTCCACGCCTCCCCGTCCGGCAGTGCCCCGGCCAGGGCCTTCGCCCTCGCCAGGCCGGACGGGTCGGCGGCGGGGTCGGCGGGGAAGCGGGCCTCCCGCATCCCCGCCGACGTCGCGTGCCGCACGAACAGCACGCCGGTCAGGGCGGCCCGCTCACGCCGGGGCCGGGGCCGGGGCCGGGGCACGGGCGGCCCGGTCGCAGAACCACCCGAACAGGGTTCCGAAGGACGCCCAGAACACCAGCTGCGTCCCGAGCGAGGTGATGCGGAACTGCCACAGCAGCGTGGCGGGGAACCCGTCCGGCACCTCGTCCACGGTGGGCAGCAGCAGCGACGCCACCGCCACCGGCACGACGAACGCCAGCACGGCCGCCGGCCACCGCGCCCACGGCCCGCCGCGCACGCTGCGCGCCGTGGTCACGGCGATGGCGGTGGACAGCAGCCCCACCCCGATCATCGCCAGGTACAGCAGGGTGCGGGTGTTGATCGTCTCCGGGTCGCCCACCGCGGGCGGGTTCGCCGGATACTTCAGGAACGGCACGACGATGACGGCGGCGAAGGCCGTCCCGGCGGCGGCGAGCGCGAGCGCGGCGTCCGAGCGCGGCCCGACGCGCCCCCGCAGCCCCGCGAAGGCGAGCGCGAAGACGCCGCCCACCGCGAGCCCGTAGAGACCGGTGGCGAGGAAGAGCCCGGCCTTCTGCGTGCCGCGGCTCACCTCCTCGCCGTGCTCGTGTGTTCCGGATTCCTGTTCGTGTGTTCCGGACCCGTGCCCGTGTGTTGCGGACTCGGGGCCGGCCGCCGCGCCGTGCTCGTGCGCGGCGGCGGCGTTCTCCAGGGCGATCGCGTCGTCGACGCGGGGTTCGCCGACCGCGAAGGCGAAGACGCCCGCGACGAGACCGGCCAGCAGGCCCAGAAGAAGGCCCCTGACCAGCAGGGTGCGCACCATGCGGCGGCCTAGTGGCAGGGCACGCCGAGCAGGTGCCGCCCGTCGTGCATCAGCTCGTGGAGGTAGCCGCCGGTCTGCGACACGGCGCCGTTGTCCATCAGGACGAGGTAGCCGAGGAGCAGCAGCGCGGGAACCGCGAGCAGCCAGGGAACGAGGTGGGAAAGGGGGATGTGGCGAGCCGACAGCGTGCTCACGGAGCCTCCGTAGGGGATCTGGCGCGTCCCGGACAATGAGGTCGCGATCACCCGAGCGACCTGGCTCCCGGGATCGTCGTCCCGGATACAGTGGCGCGTCCGCACCGGCATCTCACCGGATTTCCCTCGGGCAACCGTGAATCAGCCGAACCGTACGGTCCCGGCGAACGCACTGTCAACAGCGTGCCCCCGACTCCGACCCGCCCGTGGAACCGGATAAGCCGCAAGTAAGAGCCTGAAATCCGGCTTTGTTGCGATCAAGAGCGACTCGCCTATCATGGCGATTTTCGTCTCGCGTCCCCCCGCTGTCGACAACGACGACGTTGGAGCCCCCTGCATGATCAGCCAAGAGACCGGCCGGCCTGCCTCCCTCGACGATGTCAAGGGATGGTTCCCCAAGATCGACCAACTCCTCTTCACCTGGCTCCTGGACCGCCAGGAGCGGCTCGGCGAGCGGGGCGACCTGGTGGAACTCGGCTCCTACCTCGGCAAGAGCGCCATCCTGATGGGCCGCCACGTGAAGGAGGGCGAGACCTTCACCGTCTGCGACCTGTTCGACGGCGACGCCCCCGACGACTCCAACCGCGCGGAGATGCAGGGCTCCTACTCCACCCTGACCCGCCAGGCGTTCGAGTCGAACTACCGCGCCTTCCACGACCGCCTCCCGGACATCGTGCAGGGCCCGACCTCGATGATCCTGGACCACGTCCAGCCGGAGACCTGCCGGTTCGTGCACGTGGACGCGTCCCACCTGTACGAGCACGTCCACGCCGACATCCAGGCCGCCCAGGTGCTGCTCCCCAGCGGCGGCCTCATCGTCTGCGACGACTACCGGTCCGAGCACACCCCGGGGGTCTCCGCCGCGGTCTGGGAGTCGGTGGCCACCGGCGGCCTGCGCCCGATCTGCGTCACCACCCAGAAGTTCTACGGCACCTGGGGCGACGCCGACGCGGTCCAGGACGACCTCCTGGACTGGCTGGCGTCGCGGGACGACGCCTGGCACGAGGTCCAGCAGGTCGCCGGGCGGCGGCTCGTCCGCGTCAAGGGCAGCGGGGCGACGCGCCCGCCGAACGAGACGGGCCGGCTGAAGGAGCGGCTCGCGCGGGCCGAGAAGCGGCTCGCCCGCGCGGAGGACAGGCTGTCGCGCGCCCGCGGCGAGTTGGAGGCCGTCCGCGGCTCGGTCAGCTTCCGGGTCGGCCGCGCGGCCACCGCCCTCCCGCGCGCCCTGCGCGGCGGACGCCGGGGGTAGCCCGCCCTCGGCGCGAGGATAGAACGCGTTCTAGTATCGGCCGCATGCGACACGGCATCGTGCTCTTCACCAGTGACCGGGGCATCACGCCCGCCGCCGCCGCGCAGGCCGCCGAGGAGAACGGGTTCCACACCTTCTACGTGCCCGAGCACACGCACATCCCGGTCCGGCGCGACGCCGCGCACCCCGGGACGGGCGACGAGACGCTCCCCGACGACCGCTACACGCGCACGCTCGACCCCTGGGTCGCGCTGGCGTCCGCGGTCACCGTCACCTCGAGGATCCGGCTCGCGACGGCCGTCGCGCTGCCGGTGGAGTCGGACCCGATCACGCTCGCCAAGACGGTCGCCTCGCTCGACCACCTGTCGGGCGGCCGGATCACGCTCGGGGCGGGGTTCGGCTGGAACACCGACGAGCTCGCCGACCACGGCGTGCCGGCCGACCGGCGCCGGACGGTGCTGCGCGAGTACGTGGAGGCGATGCGGGCCCTCTGGACGCGTGAGCAGGCCTCCTACGCGGGGGAGTTCGTCTCGTTCGGGCCGTCCTGGGCGTGGCCGAAGCCCGTCCAGGCCCACGTCCCCCTGCTGATCGGCGCGGGCGGCGGCCCGAAGACGCTCGCGTGGATCGCCGCCCACGCCGACGGCTGGATGACCACCCCGACCGAGCGCGACATCCTGCCGAAGGTCGCCGCCCTGCGCGCGGCGTGGGCGGACGCGGGGCGCGACGGCCGGCCGGAGGTCCGCGTCCTGGCCGCGGCGCGCCCCTCGCCCGAGGAGGTCGCCGCCTGGGAGGAGGCCGGCGTCACCGAGATCATCTGGGGGCTGCCGGACCGGTCCGCCGACGAGGTCGTCGCCTTCCTCGGCCGTCACGCCGCCCGCCTCGGCCTGTGACGCGGCCGGGGCGACGCGGATGAAGAAGGGTCTTTAACCCGTTTAGCCAAGCTCGTCCGAAATGCCGTAAATAATGGCATTGATCGGTGGTCAGCGCTTTCGGCCGACCCCCGCGTAGCACCATTGGCGGTCCGCGCGGGGCGGCACGGTCGAGCCCGGATCGGGACGCCACATCGACAGGGTGGTGAGGCCGGGGTCCACGAGGTCGAAGCCGTCGAACAGCCGCGTGACCTCCGCGCGGCTGCGCAGGGTGATCTGGTACGTGGCCCGCTCGTACACGGCGCCCGCGTGCCGGACCCTCAGGTCGGCGTCGAAGTCGGCGGTCACGTGCGACACCGTGAGGTAGCTGCCGGGCGCCATCGCCTCGCGGAGCCGCGCCACGATCCCGGGCGGGTCGTCGCCGTCGCCGATGAAGTGCAGCACGGCCAGCATCAGCACGGCGACCGGCCGGTCGAAGTCGATGAGCCTGTTCAGCTCGGGGTGCGCCAGGACCTCGCCCGGGCGGCGGGCGTCGCCCTGGATGACGGTCACCTCCGGCGTCCCGGCCAGCAGCGCCCGCCCGTGGACCAGCACGACCGGCTCGATGTCGACGTACACGACGTGGGCGTCCGGCGCGACCTGGTGGGCGATCTCGTGCACGTTGCCCTGGGTGGGCAGGCCCGAGCCGATGTCGATGAACTGCCGGATCCCGGACTCGGCGAGGAAGCGCACCGCGCGCCGCAGGAACGCGCGGTTCTGGCGCGCCATGAAGGGCGTGTCGGGGGCGTGTTTGACGACCTCGTCCACGGCCTCCCGGTCGGCGGCGTAGTTGTCCTTTCCGCCCAGAAGGTAGTCGTACATCCGCGGAACGTTCGGCGTGTGCGGATCGACGGTGTCCAGCGTCCTCTCCCCGACTCTCGGCGCCGCGACTCTCCGGCCTGGGAAATGTCGCGAAGTTACCCGGGACATGTAAGCATTGAGATCAACTCGGAAACAACCGAAACGATGACGCCGACGCGGAGGGCTCGAATGCGAAGCGACGCCGACACCCCATCGCGGATCCCCGGTCCGCCCGCGGGGGACGACGGGACGGCGGCCATCGCGGCGGCCGGCGGGCTCCACGAGTACCAGCTGAGGCTGCACGCCGAGTACGGACCGGTGGTGCGGTTCCCGCTGCCCGGGGCCGGCCTGGCGGTGTCCGTGGCCGACCCGGTGCTGCTGGAGGCCACCGCGAAGATCAACAAGCGGCCGGAGAAGCTGTTCGAGTTCCTGGCGCCGCTCCAGGAGTCGGGCAACCTGCAGACGATCCCGGCGGACGAGCACGGCCCCTGGCGCCGGGTGATGCTGTCGGTGCTGGCCGGGCGCCCCTCCCACGAGGCGCACTTCGCCCGCTTCACCGCGCTCGCCGCCGAGCTGGCCGACCGGTGGGAGGCGCACGACGGCCCGGTGGCGCTGCAGCAGGATCTGAGCGAGCTTTCGCTGCGCATGATCTGCCAGTACGCGCTCGGCAGCGGCCTGGAGTCGCCGGAATCGGCCGCGCGGGTCGTGTCCGCGTTCGAGACCGTCCTCACCGAGTACATGGGCCAGGCCGGGGACGGCGCGGGGAGCCGCGCCGAGGAGGCCCTGGCCTACCTGCGCGCCACCGTCGACCAGGTGCTGGAGGCGCACCGCGAGCGCGGCGACTCGGCGCCCGCCGGGCGCAGCGACCTGATCGCGGCGCTGGCCGAGGCGGGGGAGTCCCCGGCGCGGATCCGCGACACGGTCCTGATGACGATGCTCGCCGCCCACCACACCACCGGCGTCGCGATCTCCTGGACGCTGTACCTGCTGGCCCGGCACCCCGACGCGGCCGAGCGCGTCGCCGAGGAGCTGGACCGCGTGCTCGGCGACCGGCCCGTTCCCGAGTACGCCGACCTCAAGCGGCTGACCTACCTGGACATGGTGCTGCGGGAGACCATGCGGCTGTACCCGCCGGGACCGTACGGCGCGCGGGAGGCCACCGAGGACGTCGTGCTCGGCGAGTACACCGTCCCGGCGGGCACGACCGTCTTCTATCCGTTCTGGGCCGTGCACACGAACCCCGACCACTGGCCCGACCCGCAGCGCTTCGACCCCGGCCGGTTCGCCCCGGAGGCGTCGGCGGGCCGCCCGCGCCTGGCCTACATCCCCTTCGGGATCGGCCCGCGCAGCTGCGAGGGCGCCGCGCTCGCGACGGTCGAGGCGCAGCTCGTCCTGGCCGTCCTCCTCAAGCGCTTCTCCCTCCGCCCGGCGCCCGGCCGGACGGTCACGCCCGTCGAGCGCTTCGTGCTCTGGGCCGCCGAGGACATCCACATGACCCTCACCCCGCGCCGGCCGGCCTGAGCGCGGGTGGTAGAACGACCGGATGGAGTTCTTCTGCTACCACCGTGACCGTGCCGGCTCGATCGGGCTCCGCGAGCAACTGGGGGAGCAGCACTGGTCCTACATGGACCGGTTCGAGAAGGAGCTGATCGCCCGGGGCCCGACGTTCGCCGGCGAGGTCCCCACCGGCAGCGTCCACATCGTCGACCTGCCCGATCCCGCCGCCGCCCGCGCGTTCGCCTTCGACGAGCCGAACTACCAGGCGGGCGCGTACCGGGACGTCATGGTGCGCCGGTGGCGCAACGCGCTGGGCCGCACGATGTGGGACTTCCCCGGCGGCCGGACGGGCGGCGACCGCTTCCTGGTCATCGGCCTGGGGGAGGGGGAGCCCGTCGACCTGGAGGTCGCGGCGGGCGACGACCTCATCGCCTACGGCCCCCTGCTCTCCGACGACGGAGCGGCCTGGCTCGGCACGGCCGCGCTGCTCCGCGCCCCGGACGCCGGCGCGGCCCGCGCCGTCCTGACGCAGGACCGCTACGCCGCCGTCGAGGTCCACCAGTGGGAGTTCGGCGGACGGCGCTGACCTGAGCCCGGCCCGGGGTCAGAGGTTGCGCAGGACGGAGACGACGACGCCGAGGACGGCGGCCTCGTCGCCGTCGATGACGTCGTAGGCGGGGTTGCGGGGTTCGAGCAGGACGTGGCCGTCGCGGCGCCGGTACACCTTCACCGTGGCCTCGCCGTCGATCATGGCGGCGACGATCTGGCCCGAGTGGGCCTCGGGCTGGCGGCGGACCACGACGATGTCGCCGTCGCAGATCGCGGCGTCCACCATCGAGTCGCCGCGCACGCGCAGGCCGAAGACGGTGCCGCGCCCGGTGAGCTCGCGGGGCAGCAGCAGCGTGTCGTCGGCGTGCTCCTCGGCCGGGATCGGGACGCCGGCGGCGATGTCCCCGACCACGGGCACGGTCACCGGGCCGCCCGCCGACTCCCGCGGCGGGCCCTCCCGCAGGAACGCGCGCACGTCGATCGGCCGGGCCACCGCGTCGCCGCGCCGCAGGAAGCCCTGGTCCTCCAGGCTCGCCAGGTGGCGCGACACCGAGGACGGCGACCGCAGGCCCACGGCGTCGCCGATCTGGCGCGTGCTCGGCGCGTACCCGTACCTGACCGCCCAGTCGCGGATCATGGCCAGGATCCGCTGCTGGCGCGGGGGCAGCGCGGAGGCGTCCAGGTCCCCGAACGGGTCGGCGTCGCTGTAGGCGGTCACCCACGGAATTGTAGGGGCGCGGCGGCCGGGAGAGCGGGCGGGACGCGCCCCCGCCGCGGCCTCAGGAACGCGTGGCGGCCTCCAGCGCGGCCGTCTCGAACGCGGCGGCCAGTTCCACGACGTCCTCGGGTGCGCGCGAC